>JAACJG010000001.1 GCA_009917695.1 Candidatus Rifleibacterium amylolyticum
CAATGACCGAGATTAGCTTATTCACCTTCCTTCTTTCTACCTGAAGCTTATCGGTAGAAAGCTCCTTACAAATCAATGTTCATGGACATGCAGCACATATATTCACCACAAGGTGAATATATAATGACCGAAAAGAATGCACCCGACCAAGGTGCAATTTTGACGCAAAACCGTTGTCATCCTGCGCGCAGTCGCAGGATCCAGACTTTGTTTTTCACTATAAACTGCTGAATACCACAACGCCTGCGCACAATGAACCATCGATTACCAGAATCTGCCGGACTTACTTCTTACCCGCCTCAGCAGCGTTTTCAAGACTGCTGACCTGGTAATAAACCAGCGGCTTCTCTACATTCTTGACCGGCATTGAATGCGGGCCATCAAGTTTCCACATATTCATCGGGCTCAGCAGTTCATGCATGCGTTCGGTGACCAGTATCTGATCAGCCTTGGCCAGGCCCTGCAGACGCGCGGTGATATTCATGCCCGAGCTGAATGCTGTCAGATCGTCGTTCGGCCCGATCAGGCCTACTACTGCCGGGCAGAAGTTGGCGCCGATAGCAACGCCGAATTTGCTGTAATCAGGGTACTTTCTGATGTCTTCGAATTCCGGCAGATTGAAGACTTCACGGGTAACCTGAACCACTATTTCAGCTGCCTTTATAACATTTTTTGCAATCTGTTCAGGCGTGTCCTCATAGAAAGGGGGCCCGAACAGCAGAATTATGCAGTCACCGACCAGTTTGTCGAGACAGGCTCCGAGCGGAAACACCCTGGTGACAATCTCATTCGACCAGTGATCGACGAGTCTGGTGATGCGTTCTGGTGAAACCAGAATTTTCTCACTTATTTTGGTGAAGCCAGATATGTCAGCGAAAATAATTCCGATTTCGGTATCGCGTGGTTGCAGGTATAGTTTTTCGTAACCAGGCTCTGAAATGAGCCTCTCGATAGTCTTATCAGAAAAGAATTTGCGCAGGGTGTTGCGTTCGCGGTTGAAGTCAACCAGGCGCTGCCTGAGCGTCTCGGTAAATACCTGAATGATTTCGCGGCAGAAAATCGAAAAAGTCGCACCTTCATTCGGAACGAAAATGACCTTGCCGATCAGGTCTTCATCGATCAGGCCATCGAGCAGGTAAGAAACCATGAGGTCGGCATCGCCGAGAACTCGCTTAAGTTCATCGGTATTTGCGCTCAGACAGCCGTCTGTATCCTTGACGAACTCATCCAGGCCCTCATGCCTTTTGTCGCTTGAATCGTAAACGCGCTCATAATCCTCATAGACCAGATAGTTGACGCGGCTGTGCCCGGTCAGCTCATGGTCTGAATAGAGCAGAATCATCTTTCTGAAAGGTATTTCCTTTTTCAGCACATACACGGCGCCATCGATTGAATCGACGATTGAATGACTCTTGAGCGCCGACTGAATGCCCATGATCAGGCTGTGTTTGAGACGGTTGGTGTGAATTCCAAAGAAATAGTTGTCGAGCAGTTCGCTGACGGTGTGCAGAATCTCGGGCGCCATTTCCTTATCGGGGGCTGAGTCTGCATCAAAAGCCAGGCCGATCGCGCCGATAATGGTGTCGCTCATCTCGATCGGCTGCACCGCCCATAACAGTCCGGGCGTGGTAAAGGTCGCCGGTCGGTCGATTTTAAGCAGCTGCGGCGTATTGCGCTTGATCTCGCTATTGCCGCGGCCGTAGCAGAAAACGCGGTGATTAAGGCTCTCATCCTGCGTTTCGACGTAAAAAGTTTCAGCTTTCAGCCTTTCGTTGAGAAAAAGATAAATCTTGCTCAGCGCCGTTTCAAGATTGGCGTGATGCAGCTGCAGCTCTTCGATCAGATCGTCGAGGTCTTTATGCAGTTCGCGCAGCAGCAAAAGTTGTTCGAGATTCAGACTCATAGTAATCCCCTTTTAATCTTCGATACTCCAGGAAAGAACCTTCCAGGTTATTATACCCGCAATTACCAGCCAGACAAGCCCCACCAGCCAGTCCGGCAGATAAAGCATTTCGGCGATCTTGTAGGCGTCAGATCCATGTATTGAGCGGTCTATCAAATCGTCTTTGATGTCAAACAGAACGTAGAAGCACGAAGTCAGCCCGAGAAACTTCAGAAACTGGTCGCAGACCTTTTCGTTGGAATAAGCCGCGATGCCGAGCAGCCCGAACCCGGTCAGTGCGCAGATGATGACGCCTTCCATGTTGCGCACCCAGATTGCGGTCACCAGCAGCAGCAGAATGCCAAGCCCGGCTGTGATCTGCTGGTCGTAGTTCGTTCTTGCTGCAGCCAGCAGTATAACGCTTCCCCAGATCAGACTGCCGAGATAACCCGCGCTGATGACGATGAATCGCCAGCCGCCACGGGTAACCGCCAGTCCGCCCTGATTTGCGTTTACTTCTATGTGAAGCACTTCGCCCCCGGTCAGAACTGAAGCCAGAGCGTGCGAGAGCTCGTGAAAGAATACCGTCAGATATTTGATCGGCAGCAGCAGGGTAGAATGCCAGAAATACAGGGCAAATCCAAGCAGAATGAACGGCAGTATCATACCCTGTATGCCTTTGAGTTCAGACCCTGAACCATTTGCTGCCGGAGACGGCAACGGAGTTTCGAGATTCAACTCAGGCTCCTTTCTCTTCATCGGCCGGTCGCCAGGCAAAGAATCTGAACAGCAGCCAGCTTGTCATTGCCGTCGAAATGCCCATCTGGAAGAAATGGTCGGCCTGATAGAGCTTGAGATATATCGAAATGGTCAACATTATGCCAAGAACGGCCAGTATCAGGAACCAGACATAGCGCCGGGTTGATGTGAACAGTTTGATCAGGCCGATAGCAGCCAGTATGCCAGCCAGTATCATTATGACCTGAAAGGCAAAGCCTTTGCCCTTGCGCGGATTAACCAGCATGCCGTCGATGAATGGCGGCCTGCTGTCGGGTTCGATCTGAAGCATGGTGAAGTGAATCGACCACTGCGTTGTCGGGATCTTGAATTTAACCGGCAACATGCCGGCCAGGCCATATATTTTGTCTGAAGCCCGCTGATTCTGCAACTGAATCTGCTGCGTGCTGCTCTTCTTGCGCATCTGCAGATTGACAGCACTCGATACGCTCGAAAAGTAACCCGGCTTATCGAGAAATTTCAGCTCAGATACCTTGACGCTGCGGTCAAGATTGCCGACTTCACGCATAAGCTCATAGCCTTCCGGCAGGTAAAGAACCCAGCTCAGTTCGCTGATCGGCAGATGCGCTGCCGGCAGTTCCATTTTTATCGGATTGAAGGCCTGCAGCTGCTGACCCAATTTGATCGTATAGACCAGTTCTACCGGAAATGCTCTGGATTCGCCACGTTCTGACTGAGAACTGATTATCGGCAGATTGTAGACGCCGTAATCTTTGTCGAACCCGGCGCGAACTGCCAGACCAGCGACCTGTGTGCTCCACAGCTCAGTTTCGTAGCCTTCCAGTTTCGGCAGGCGAACCTTGAGAAACTGCTGCGAATTGTTGCGCACTTCATAAACAACACGGGTGATCATATAGCCATCTTCGTTGAGAAGGGTCATGGCCTCGGCCCGGTCGATTGTCGCAGTCTGCTGACTGATGTCTTCTGGTCTGGTTATTGTTATCGTCAGGTTGTTGCCCATGCGTGCCATTACGTGGTCGGGCAGGGTGCTTGTATTGCTGGCTGGTGGGGCGCCTGATTCGGCCTGCCCAGCGGGGTATCTGACGAACCTGAACGCATATGGCGTTTTTTCTGGCCGTTCCAGTCGCCAGTTGTTGAGAAACTCAGCCGCGTTGATCGTATCGAAACCCTGTGGGGTCTGCTGAACGAGCAGTTCCAGAGTCTGCAGGCAGCCGATGCCGATTATTCCTGATGTGCGCTCGGCTTCGGCAATGTATATTTCGCCGACTTCGTAGTTTTCGTCTTTGAGATTCTGAATGTCTTCTTCATATTCGATTACCAGCTGGGTCTTGCCCCTGATCTGCGATTTAAAAACGACATCGAGCCAGCGCAACTGGCCTTCTTCTCTGATTTTCCAGTCATCGATCAGTCGGTTGTCGATTTTCTGTATGCGAACACGTTCTGGCAGAACGAAACTCAGACTCGCAATACCGGCGCCACCCTTTATATCAACGTCGAAAATACTGGTGCCACTGACAAAGCCTTCTCTGAAATAGAGCAGGCCAATATGATTTACTGTCAGTCTGGTTTTTTCTTCGATCACTACCGGTTTGTCAGGTTCTACTTCTTCTGGCTGCGCTGGTTCTACCTCGGGAACCCTGCCCATGGTGCGGTAAATCTCGACATTAACAGCATTGGTCGGCGGCAGGATCGCATTGAATACTGACTTGTTATCGCTGCGTTCGGCGGTGCCAAGTACGCCCGGGTCTATCCAGGCTTCACAGTCTTTTTCGTTGATGCTGAGTTGCAGTGTTGACATGCAGACCGGCAGAGTCGGCAGGGTAAAGCGCCGGTTCTGACGGTATTCGCTCGAATCCATCGGAACGAAGAACTCAACATTTACATTGATACTGCCGGTGGCATTGGTCATAAAACCGTAGGCCACCCGGCCATAGTTTTCCATTAAGGTCAGCGCCAGTGATGCGCCATTCAGCGATGCCTTCGAAGGTATGACATCTGGTGCCAGCAACTCGATTTTCTTCCATTCAGGATTGAAGAGATCGAGCTTGTATTCAGCCACAAATCTGGCGCCGCGTTCTTCGATATTGCCGCGATAGGCAACCGATACAAATCGATAACTCTGAGGAGCCAGAGGTTCAGGCTTTTCAATTTCCTTGATGTCGGTGAGATAGCGATAATCGCTCTCTGGTATGATCACGACGCGCTCATTGGCAGGCATGATGCTCGACAGTTCCTTGAATGGTGCCATTATTCTGACTTCACGTGTTTCCTGGGCAAATGCCGGCAGAGTGGCCAGGCAGGTCAGTATTATGATCAGCAAAAACAGCGTTTTAACACTGGCCCGACCTGAATTAGATCCAGCGCCTAAGACATCGCCGGCATTAAGATCGTTATCGCTCGTTCTTCCCGGTCTCGGAGGCTTAGGCGGAAACTGGTCGGGTTCGCTGCTCTTGAATAAATTGAGTTTACTGAGTATCCAGAAAAACTTCCAGATGACAGCGCCGATCAGGCCCAGCCATAAACCGGTATTCGCACTGTCTCCGAGCGTACCGATCTTGAAATCTATGATCGACAGCAGAACTATGATCAGAAAGGCAAAGGTTATCTTGCTGTGATATTTGAGAAAAGCGCCCGAAACGAAATAGAGACTGCTGAACAACGCCATGACGAAGGCGATGATTTCGGCCGAACGCACAACCGAAGTGTGCAGATAATTAACCCTGACGGTCGGGCTGGTTGAATTGGCGATCAGGGCACCGTTACTGGCGATATCGCTGATAACCAGATCGCGCTCGAGCATGTAGTAATTCTTGGTCATGACGAATTTGCCGCTTATCGGCAGCATGCCGCGAGTTCGAGTTGTTCCGAAACCGGGTGACTGTGCCTGTGCTGATGGGGCTGCGGCCATTTTTCCTGTTGGCATAGCCTTTTGCTCCATTGATATTTCGTTTCTGGCCTGAAAATCTTTATCTCGACGACTGACAGAAGCATAGCGCATATCACCGCGCAGTTCTTCCGGGCTGCGTCTGTCGATATTGCCGTGCAGCTGACAGTAGATTTCACCATCGGCGCTGAGGTCACCGATCGAAAGGTAGCGGCAACCTGTTTCTGCTGGTACAATCGGGCTTTTCAGATATTTTCCTTTGAGCAGCGCGTTCATGTCGAGTTGTTGCATCAGGCCGGGATTATCCATGTTATACATCTCTACCGCTCCAGTAAGGACTCGCATGTTGGCCATACATGCCTTGTCGCGTGCTTGTTCGCGTGCCTTGCGAAAATTGGGCGTGGCTATTGCCGCCAGAACGCCGATTATCGCGACCACAATCATCAGCTCTGCCAGGCGAAAGCCTTTTCCTGAAAAGAGCATCGTAAAAATCGAACAGATGAAATCCCAGATGCCCTTGAGAATTGTCAGCAGCAGGTTTCTCGCGATAATCAGCATGATCAGTATCACAAAAAAGCCCAGGGTAAACAGCATGTCAGGGCTGGTGACAAGTTTCCAGACGGTCTTCAGCACATACATGAAACCTCTGAAGAAAAATGGATCCTGACGAGGTTTCGCTTCTTTTACCGTGCCATCAAAATTGTAGAGATGATAACTTTCGGGCGCATAGATGTACCACGAAAAGCGGGAAACCGGTATGTCTACGAGCGGTGGCGTAAATTCGAGGCCGCCGCGCCATTTGATTTCATCTACCGGAGTTTTGAACAATATCTGCAGGTTCTGTTCTACAGTTTCGCCAACGACCTGGCTCATTTCAAGTGGAATCTGCACTTTGCCATCGCTCTTGCCGGCGACCAGCTTGACCGCCTGACCGCCTCGGAATGCCGAGGTGATTTCAGTTCCCGAAGCAAGCTGCAGCTGGAGATACTGCTTGTTGTTGTTGCGAATGTTAAGGTTGATAAGCCAGTTGCTTGTCTTGTTGGTGGTGAAGGTCGTCTTAACTTCAAGGTTGTCAGCCACAACCGACTGTTGCGGAACATCGAGGTACCGCTTAACCGCCAGCATTATGCCGGTCGGACTGGTGTTGTGGCGATAAGCCAGCAATAATGGCATTGTTGCCCGTGCCTTTATCGATGCCGGCGTTTCCAGTGGATCTATCGGAAAAACCCCCTTGTGCAGCGGGTTTTTGTCGTCATTTCCGGGTTGCACTTCTATCGAAGTGAGGGCCTCGACGGCAATGGTGCCCAGTTCGCGTTCAACCTGCAATGGCGCGACTTCAGGTATGCCGATGATCGAACTGGTCATGTTAACTGCCGATTCATAAGCGATTTCGATCTGACAGTTATCTTCGCGACCCGTCTGAAACTCGACCTGTAACTTCTTCTGCCCGCCTTCAAGCAGCATGCGCTGAGTGATCTGGCGATCGGCATTTACCGAGACAATTTCGACGCCCTTCGGAACATTGAAATAGAAATGAGTGACCGGCGCCTTGCTGATCTTGAAATCAAAGGTTTTGTATGAATGTATGGCTGTGTCGCCAAGGGTGACAAGAGTGTTGGAACGAGCGTAGACAACCGGCGTAACCGGTTCCAATATGCGTTCCTGTGTTACTGTTGTCAGATTTTCTTCGTCTGGTTGAGCGGCTGCACTGTCGTCAGGTTCAGCAACAGGCTCGGGCGCTGCTACGTGCAGCACACGTCGGCGCCACTTGATTGAAATGTCACTGTTGGCGCCCAGCCAACCAATAAATTTGCAACCCTTTGCCTGATTTTGTGAGATAACGCTGTAATCGCGAAAACTGCTGCTGTCGATCGACAGAATGAAGTTGTCAGCCTGCAGTTCCATGAATGTCAGCGGTATGCGGGTCATGCTGAACTGCAGAGTGAAAAGGTCGTCAATGTTTTGAACTGGCACCAGAAAAGAGATCTGACACTCATGCAGTCCTTTGCCGAATATTGGCAGCGAAAACATCGTGTCTTTCCAGTTGTTCTGACTGAGATTGTCATTTCCGCCCATGACTGCCGGAGAAATATTCATCAGATTGCTCTGCCGGCTGATCTTGCCGAACTGCACCTGACGCTTGTTCTTGTCGATCCATGACGTCTTGAGCGTGGTGAGGCTGTCGTTGAGTCTTACCGATGAAACCGCCAGACTGCCCCAGAGCAGCGGAATTTCGTGCCATGCCTCGGTAAAGGTCTCGATTTTGAAAGTCACGTTGAGGCGGGCAAAGTTCTCTTCAATTCTGCCGTCGATCGAGGCAGAATTTATCTGATAAGACAACGGCGGCGGGTCGGCGACCGGTTTGGTTGAAGAAGCCAGCCAGGCCTCTTTTGCCAGCTTGAGCTTTTCGAACTCTTCGATCGGCAGGATGAAATACTTGCCGATATCCTGCTGCAAAACCTTATAGAGATCTTCATACGGAACCAGCGTCTTGACTGTTTTAATGCTGGTTGTCACCGGTTTCTCTGATTTTTGTAAATAATCAGGATTCTCTGATGCGTTGGCAAGCTGCATTTCGTCGATCTGCAGCGGCGCTTCATCGTCAACTGCACGCTGTTCGACCATCTGCACCTGTGCATTGCTGTTGCGCATCTGGAGCACGGTCTCCTGACCTGCAAATGCAGTAGAGACTGCGCCAACACAGATAAGTAAAACTGATAACCATAATCTGCTCTTCATATTGCCTCCCAAACCGGTTCAAATGACTGTCGTCAAGGGCGAAAAATTCCTGATCTGTTCGCTGGTGCCAAGGACTACCAGTATGTCGCAGGCCCTGAAAACCAGGGTCGGCAGCGGGTTTACGATTGTCTCGCTCTCGCGCCGCACTGATACTATGATGGCGCCGGAACGTTGCCGAATTTCAGCGTCTTTGATGGCTTTACCATCGAGAAATGAATTGTTTTGAATTCTGAACTCTTCCATTTTCATGGCATTGTTGTCACCAGCCAGTGCCGCATCCATGAAATCCATTACCGTCGGTCGATAGAGCATAGATGCCATACGTGCGCCGGCTATGATATTTGGGGAAACCACCTTGTTGGCGCCAGCTTTGCGAAGCTTGGCGATACTGTCGATTTTTTCGGCTTTGGCCACGACAAACAGGTCGCTTTTGAAACCCTTGGCCGACAAGGTTACGAATACGTTGTCGGCGTCTGTCGGCAAGGTAACCGCGAGGCCGGCAGCTCTCTCGATTCCTGCTTCGATGAGCACATCATCCGATGTAGCGTCGCCTTCGAGCGCAAAAATGTTTTCTTCAAGCAGTTTCGCTACGCGTGCATGATCGATGTCGATGACGACAAAGTTGTTGGGAGCATTGCCTTTAAGGCTTTTGATGATCTCCTGCGCGGTTTTGCCGGCTCCGCACACTATGTAGTGATTTTTCAGGTTATTTATCTGTTTGCGCATCTTTTTATGCCCCCAGATTTCGCGAATTTTGCCCTCGAACAGCATCTGGGCTATGGTCGAAGCAGCATAGGCCATAAAGCCGCCGCCAAGAAGAATGAGAATAATGGTAAGTATGCGCCCACCGGTCGAAAGCGTGTGTACTTCTGAATAACCCACGGTAAAAAGGGTTATTACCGTCATGAACAGACCGTCAAGCAGTGTCCAGTGTTCGCCCTCAACGAAGCGATACGCAACTGTTCCGCAGAACAGCAGAAAAAAAAGCGCGAAGGTTAAGTTGATCAGGCGCTGTTGAATTTGCATATCGCTGCCAGTGTACAGCAAAACCGGCAGTCATTCAACAATTACCCTGACTCAAAAACCGAGTAATCTCAAAAGTGTTGCCTGTTGTGTCTGGCTGCTCTGCGCATAAAAATCGTGCGCGTAATCCTGATCGGGCAGCCTTTTGACCTGAGTTCAGTAAGCTCCGTCCATGGCGAAATCGTCTTCGCCCGGATTGCGAATCTGGTCGATGATCAGGCGGTTTTTGCGCTTGTGAACTTCTGATTCGTAATTGGCCTTAACCGTTTTCCAGTCAGCGAAGGCAAGAATATCGCGCAGCAGATTGAGCACGCGCCGGTGATCGTAAAGGTTGAACACCGGAAACTCTACTGTCAGCAGATCGATCGGCGCGCTGCATTCACGAAAACGCCGCGCCCAGCTCTGCCTGAAATGTCCATGTGAGTCGCAGCAGTTGAGCATGATGATCTTGTAAGACTTTGGGAAAAGTGTGGCGTCGAGATCTTCTGAGGTCGCTTTGAAAACCTTGTATGGTTTGACATGCCTGTCTTCGATCAGATCACCATTGCCGCATCTGAAAATATCATACATGGATTCAAAGGCCATGCCTTTGCCGTAGCGGGCATGCCCCGAATAGATGACTATGTCAATAGTACTGTCTTCAAGTGCTGACTTGAAAATATCTTTGGGCTTGTCGTTGATCTGAGTGATCATGCCGATTTCGATCAATACCGGCTTGCCCTGGTAATATAGACGCTTGCCGTTGAGCGTCTCGAACGCCGGAAAAGAGCCCATTATTGTGTCGCGTGGGTGATCCCAGCCCCAGAATACCGCTATGCGCAATTTGCCATCAGCAAACAGTGCGTCGTAATTGGGGCGGCCTCTGGGTATTGGATCTTTGACCGTTCTTTCAACACTGCGCCTGATGCTGGCGCCGTTGAGAAAGACGGCGACAAGCGTCAGCACGAAGAAAGTGGTTATATACCTGTATTTTCGCATACAGCCAATAAATCGGCAGCATCCGCAAGATTGTTTATGATATTTATCAGGCGGTTTGTTCGTTGGCGGCGGCTACGGATTCGCCTCTCGCAATGGAACTGTCGCTGTCATCGATTTTGAAACCGCTGGTGATGAGCCGCAGCTCTTCGATTACTCCGTAGAGATCGCTGTTGATAGATTCAACCGCTTTCTGGTCGAGATTTTTCTTCTCGATCGTTTCGCGCAGTCGTTCGCCGGTCGCTACCAGTTTATCGATAACTTCGCGATCTTTGGCTACCATCTTGCAGAGGGAGTCAGACATCTTGTTGAAAGCTTCCTGCAGATCCTGAAGTTCGTCGCCATGACGCAGATGTATCTTACAGGTGAGATCGCCAGATGCAATGACCCGGGTTGTCTCTTCAAGTCGGTACACCGGCCCCGCTATCTTGTGTGAGACAAATATCGATAGTATCGCTATGACAAAGACAAAAACGAATATCCAGCGCACCAGCACCGAGTTGACTGCATCGAAAATGTCAGCCAGCTTGTCAATGGTCAGATCCTGGGTGTTGGCGATACGACTCCATGAAGTGTGATATATAGTCCAGCCGACGCCAAAAGCCACCAGCAGCATGGTAGAGATGATGATGCCCATATACCTGAGCTGGAGTCCGGTTTTTATCAGATAAGTTCTTCTTCTGTGCTTGTTCATGTTTCCTCCGTCGGAAAAGTCAGTTTTTTTCAGCCTGTTTACTTTCTTCGGCGATATGAAACGTGCAGTAGACGTTACCCTTTTCGTCGAACCTGTATTCACCTTTTTGTGGGCACAGCCGGATCTCTGCCAGAAAACCCTTTTCTTTGAGTGTGTCGAGATCTACCCGCTTGCCCGGTTCTATAATGGTCTTGGTATTGTTGACGTTGTACTCCTCAACGGCGGCCTTGATTTTAACGCGGATTTCGCGGCATGAAATGCCGTAAATTCCCGATTGCATGTTGAGGAATTGCGGAAAAAAGATAAAGATCGAAAGAAGGATGCCAACAAACAGAAACACTATTGCATATAACGCAAAATTGCCCTGTCGCGCATCTGGTCTCAAAAATCTGTCGGTCATGTTCATCATGTTTCCTTAAATTTTGTCGTTACTACGCAATATTATCGGCAGGGGAAACCGGCGAGACAACTTTTAAGTTTCCGCCGCACTGCTGCGGAGTTCGCTTATCGCGGCAGCGAAATATTCTGGCAGCTGAGCCTGCAGGTCGATTCTGGCACCGGTAATCGGGTGGTTGAAAGCGAGCCGGCTGCTGTGCAGGAAGTGGCGAGCCCTTTTCTGCCAGCGTTTTCCGCCATAAGTGGTGTCGCCCAGCAGAGGGTGCCCGGTAAAAGCCATGTGTACGCGAATCTGATGGGTGCGGCCGGTTAGAATTTTGACTCTTACCAGCGTAGCGCCTTCGAGGTATTCGACTACCTCAAACAGGCTCACGGCCATTCTTCCCTTGTCGGCTGATGTCGCCTTCATGCGTTTGCGGTGAATCTTGTCGCGTTCGATCGCGACTTCGATGCGGCCCTTGCGGTTAACAATGTGCCCCTGAATTATGGCCATATATTCTTTTTCGAGTTCGCGCCCGGAAAAGGCTTCGGCCAGCCGGCGATGTGCCTCACGGGTCTTGGCCAGCACCATTATGCCGCTGGTATCCTTGTCGAGACGATGCACGACGCCGGGGCGCGTCGGGGCTCCGATCGGGCTGAGTTTTGTGTGTCCGAGCAGTGCCGAGACAACTGTCGCCTTTTCTTTGCCGGCACCGGGATGCACCACCAGACCAGCCGGCTTATCGACTACAACTATGTACTTATCTTCGTAAAGTATTTTAAAATCAAGAGGAGTTGCGGCAATCGTCGTTGCTTCTTCTTCACAGCGAAGCGTAAGCTTTACGGTTTCGCCACCTTTCAGCTTTTGTCCGGGCTTGGTAGTTGCACCATTAAGCAGTATTTCGCCGGCCTTGATCATTTCCTGAGCCAGCGTGCGCGAAATTTCACGATATTTCTGGTTGACGGCCTGATCGAGCCGCAAACCGGAAAAGTCGCTGTCAACGCACCATTCTTCAACTCTGTTCATCTGATATTCCCCGAGTATCGACAGGATACCTTATAGCATAAGCCATAAGGGCAGTCGAACACAACAGCAAAATGATGGCAGTGACCTGCGACGGTGAAAGAGCCAGCGCCGTATAAAACCCGCCACGGTTGTCGGCACGTATAAATTCGATGGCAAAACGAAATATCGCATACAGCGCCAGGTATATCGCTGCTGTCAGCCCGGTGCGGCGAACCGGCCGCGAATATACTCTGCTTAACACCTGGTTGAGAACCAGCATCAGCATGAGCAAAAAGATGCTTTCATACAGCTGGGTGGGGTGCCGGAAAAGTCCGGGTGGGTCGTCAGGCAGTCGGTAGAGTTGGCAACAGGTCGTGGGGGCGCCATAGCAGCAGTGGTTGGCCAGACAGCCGAGACGCCCGATGGCGTGCCCCAGCGCTGCCGATGGTGCGAGCACATCGAAAAGCTGTCTGAAACTGAGTCGCTTCAATCGGCACATTATCGCCATTGAGACGATAAAGGCAATCAGGCCACCGTAGAATACCAGGCCGCCTTCATGTATCGCCAGATAATCACGCAGGCTGCTGAAATACCTGGGAAACAACACTATATATGCAATTCTTGCGCCGACAATGCTCGAAATGCAGGCTGTCAGCGAAAGATCGACGAGGTCGGGCATCGCCAGACCCAGTCTGATGCTGTTGCGTCTGAACAGCCAGAGGCCGGCAAGATAGGCTACGACGAACAGGATGCCGTAGGTGTAGTAGGGCAGATCGAAATGAATGCCGTTGGTCATGATTTCAGTGCGAGTTCTACCGGGTTTTGATCTGGCAGAATCCGCTGGCTTCTGCTGGCGGCGATTTTTTTCCAGGCAACGAAAGCAGCAGCGATCATCAGCAGGCCGATAATTTGCGCCATCGTCATTCCCAAAACCACAACCGGGTTTTCGGCTCTGACAAATTCAATGAAAAATCTTAACAGGCCATAAGAGGCCATGCAGGCAAGAAAGATTTCGCCATAATTGCGTCGCCACTGGCGTAAGCGATAGATAAGATACCATATTGCCAGAGCTCCCAGCGATTCATAGAGTTGGGTCGGGTGATAAGTGCCGGTGCCGGCGTTGGCAAAGCGTATCGCCCAGGGAAGACTGCAGCTGGTGCCGTAACAGCAGCCATTGAGCAGGCAACCAATACGGGCCAGGGCAATGCCTGCCGGCAGGCCGTAGCCAACGCAGTCGATCACCCGCCAGAACGGCATTTTTCGGTATTTCAGGTAGAGCAGATCAAAGATGATACTGCTGATAACGGCGCCATAAAAAGTGAGGCCGCCCTGTTCGAATGCGAAGAAGTCTCTGAAATTCAGCTTTTCAGGAGTATACTCCAGCACGAACAGCAGGCGTGAACCACAGATGCCGACGATGAGCTGCAACAGCAGCATGTCGAAAATCGCATTGGCATCGAGCCCGTCCCGCCTTGCTTCGCGCAGTATAAGAACTGTACCCAGAGTATAGCCGAGCGCTATAAGCAGGCCGTAGCTGTAAACATTGAACCATGGCGTCGAAAAAAGTATCGGGTACATGTCAGGTCAGGCCGATGTCGGCGTCAGACCTTCGCTGTTTTCTTCCTCTTCTTCATCAGAAGTCAGGAAAAAGATGTCTACGAACAGCATGAATACCCCGAGATCGATCGCGATATCGGCAATATTGAAAACCGGAAAATCGAAGGGGCCAAGATGAAACAGGAAAAAATCTACGACAAACCCGTATAGAATGCGGTCGTAGAGATTGCCAATGGCTCCACCGACGAGAAGAGCGAGAGACCAGCGGGTCAGGCGTTCTTCTTCCGGCAGTTTGAGGCTGTAATAGCCGATAATGATTATCATGGTGAGAGCCATCATGATTGGTGGCAGTCGCCAGTCAGGAAACCAGCCAAAGGCTACGCCGGGGTTCTTCACATAGGTCAGCGTGAAGAAGTCTTCGATGACCTTCACTGGCAGTTGATGCGAATTATTGATGACCAGCAGCTTGGTGTAACGGTCAACAATAAAGAATATAAGTGCATACAGCAGCACAGAGGGTGATCTGAGATGGTAACCGAGATTTTTGCAGACATACAGAGGATATGTCACCAGTGTATAGAAACTGGATAATACCAGCGTAGCTGCACATACAATCGCTTGTCTGATTTGTTTCATAACTGTCCTGAGAATAAGATGGCGATGTAAAATCTTCAACCAAGTTCGGCAGCTTTCGCATAATTTTGAACAATTATTATAAAAAAAAGATTTCTAATCAGCTTTATTGAAATTGCCGATACAACGAGAGAGCACTTTATATCAGCTCAATTTCTGGAGGTTACAGATCAATATGAAGTCTTACCGACGCTTGCATGAGAATTCATGGCTTCTGCTTTTGTTTTTCGCAGCAGTTGTCTTTCTATCAGCCGGTTGTTCTTCGAGTTCGTCCAGCTCAGGCGGTAATCTTAACCCGCTCGGCGCATACCAGACCGAAACTTCTAGCGGAAGCGGCCTGGTCGTTGACGGCTCGACACAAAACCCGGGTGCGATAAGTTCGCCAATCATCAGCGTTCCTGATGGCACTGGCACAATCAACGGGCACGATAACGCGCCGCTGCTTGACAACATGCACCCCGGCTGGCAGCAGTCGGCATGCCTGAGCTGTCATAATGACGCAACCATGAACCCCGATCACAACTATACCGACAGCAGTCTCTGCTATCTGTGCCATGGCACCAACGGACTGCCCGGCTTCGGCGACAATATTCCCCCCATCATCAGCGGGGTTGTCACTTCAGTCTCTGACGTTAAAGCTACTGTCAGCTGGAAAACTGACGAAGCCTGTCTGAGTCGACTCGTTCTGCGCACGCATACCGGCGATCGACTCGAATTTCCGGTCAGCATGACTTATAAAACCAGTCACAAATACGATCTGCTTGGCCTGGTGCCGCAGACTATTTATACATACGAAATTATCTGCACCGACAAGAGCGGCAACAAGACTTCGACCATCTCGTTCGGTACTCTTACTTTTACAACGCTTGCCCTTATCGGAACCACTGCCGAAACCGTCTGGAGTCCGGATGACTCTACCGAAGAAGATGACAATTCACTCTTCACTACTCTGGTGATTCAGGCCGATGGTTCGTTCAAGTGCAAAGTCAAGTTCGATCTGACGACTCCGGCAATCTGCACTGCTTATTTTGTGCGCAAGGAAACCAATACTCTGGCAGACGACATGCTTCTTGCCGGCGGTCAGGCAATCACCACCTATGACAATATCCTGAGTGGTCTGCAGGCCGACACTGAATATATTGTTTACATTGAAGCCCGTGAGCAGGCCAGCGGCAAACTCTATAAGAGCCGCAAGGAAACCATCAAAACCGATCCGTTCTCATGATCTGAATAAAGTAACCTTCATCAGGCTGCCAGTTTGCAAAGAGCTGGCAGCCTTTTTCATTGTGGCTTTAATAAAAGACGGTAATGGTGCGGCTGCTGGCGGTTGGCGCAACTGTTGGCAACTACTTGTAATGGCCGGTTAAATCTGGTATAAACTGTGTTTATGACACAGACAATACTATATTGGCGGTGGTAAACCATGGGATGGTTTGACAAACTCACCCGTCCCAGACGGGATGTTCCATCTGATCTCTGGAAAAAATGTACTCGCTGCGGAGAGGTTCTGCTGATCAAGGATCTCGCCAAAAACCTTTATTTATGCAGTAAATGTGATCAGCATCTGCGCATGCCCCTGTGGGATCGAATAGCATTGCTCAGCGACGACAATTCTTTTGTTGAGGTCAACCGCGAAATTCGTTCGGTTGATCCGCTTGAATTCGTTGATTCAAAAAGCTATGTCGAGCGTCTCAAGGAATCTATCGCAAAAACCGACGTGAATGAGGCTGTCACCACTGGTCGTGCCGCGATCGAGGGATTGCCCTATATGCTTGGCGTCATGAATTTTGAGTTTATGGGCGGCAGTATGGGGTCAGTCGTTGGCGAAAAGCTCACCCGCATTCTCGAAATCGGTGCAGACGAAAAGCTGCCGGTAATAATAGTTTCGGCCAGCGGCGGTGCCCGCATGCAGGAAGGGATTTATTCTCTTATGCAGATGGGCAAAACTTCGGCAGCGATCAAGAGACTCAACCGGGCTGCAGTTCCTTATATTTCAATCATGACCGATCCGACTACCGGCGGAGTTTCGGCAAGTTTCGCCAGTCTTGGCGATGTCAACATTGCTGAGCCCGGAGCTCTCATCGGGTTTGCCGGTCCGCGGGTCATCGAACAGACAATTCGTCAGAAGCTGCCCGAAGGCTTTCAACGCGCCGAATTTTTGCTGGAACATGGCATGATTGATTGCGTTGTGCATCGCCGTGTTCTCAAATCGACGTTAGCCAGAATCCTTCGCTATTTGACCGCCTGAACCGGGAGTTAACATGCCTAAAGAATTTGAATTCGAAAAGTCAATCATCGAGCTCGAGGCTCGCATCAAAGAACTGCAGGTAATCTCCGAGTCAGGCAAGGTCGATCTGTCACGCGAGATTCAGGCTATAACCGACAAGGTCGAAGCCCTCAAAGTCGAAGTTTATGGCAGCCTTGAACCCTGGCAGATCGCCCAGGTTGCCCGCCATATCAATCGTCCGTCTACTCTTGATCTGATCAAGATTATGTGCGGCGATGAATTTGTTGAACTTCATGGCGACCGGCTGTTCGGTGATGATTCTGCTATAGTATCTGGACTTGGCCGCATTGGCAGCCATAAAGTAATGATAATCGGCCATCAAAAGGGTCACGACACTGAAGAAAACATATATCGTAACTTTGGTATGCCACACCCTGAAGGTTATCGCAAGGCACTGCGCATGATGCGAACAGCTGAGCGCTTTGGTTTGCCGATCATCATATTTATTGATACTCCGGGCGCTTTTCCTGGTATTGGTGCCGAAGAGCGCGGGCAAAGTGACGCGATTGCCCGTAATCTTGCCGAAATGTCAGACATTGGTGTTCCGATACTCTGCTTCGTAACCGGTGAAGGTGGTAGCGGCGGCGCACTTGCCATCGGTATTGGCGATCGCGTATTCATGTTTGAATTCTCGGTTTATTCGGTAATTTCGGCTGAAGGCTGCGCCGCTATTTTGTGGAATGACGCAGCCAAGGCCAAAGAGGCTGCCAATGCGCTCAAACTTCGCGCTACCAATCTGCTTGAAGCAGGAATTATCGATGGCATTCTTCCCGAACCCCTTGGCGGTTCTCACCGGAATCATCAGCGCGCTGCCGAAGAAATTGTCAAACAGATTGAAGCTCATCTGCCGATACTTAAAAAGATGAGCCGCGAAGAATTGATCGAAAACCGCTATAAAAAGTTTCGCAGCATGGGAAAATTCAGCTGCGAAGAGGAGCTCGAACATGCCTAAGACCGTTAAGGCAGGCGACAATAAAGGCAAAGACAGCCAAAAAGACAGTCATCACAAGGACAACCATCATAAGGAAAGCCGAAGGAAGGCTGCCGATGATGATATAAAGGTCGCTTCACCTTATCGTAAGCGTTCTGAAGACGATGTAGTGCTCGACCACCAGGATGAGCGCGAACGCCGCAAAGAAGAGGCTATTTTTGACGATTCGGTTAAGCTCTATCTGCAGCAGTTGACCAAGCTCAATCTCGCCACGCATGAGCAGGAACGCGATTTTGCCCGGCGTATTCTCGAAAACGACCAGGAAGCCCGCGAAGCCTTGATTACCGCCAATCTGCGACTTGTCGTCAGTATCGCCAAAAAGTATACCAATCGCGGCCTGCTTTTTCTTGATCTTATTCAGGAAGGCAACCTTGGCCTGCTGCGTTCGATCGAAAAGTTCGATTATACTCTTGGCTACAAGTTTTCGACCTATTCGACCTGGTGGATCCGCCAGGCGATTACGCGTGCGCTCGCTGAACAGTCGCGTGTCATACGTATTCCCGTGCATATCATGGAAATCGTTAACAAGGTCCGCAAACAGCAGCGCATGTTCGTTCAGGAAAGAGGCCGCGAGCCAACCATCGAAGAGTTGTCGCAGCGTGTCGATCTGCCGATTGAACGAATAGAAGAAGTAGTGCGCCTCACCCAGGAGCCGGTTTCACTTGAGGTGTCTGTTGGCAACAAAGAAGATACCTCTCTCGAAAATTATATCAGCAACGACGACGCTGTCAGCCCGGAAGAGGCCGTTGTCGATTCACTTCTGCGCGATCAGATCTGTCGCGTGCTTGATATGCTGAGTGAGCGTGAGCAGAATGTGATAAAGCTCCGGTTTGGTCTCGAAGATGGTGTGCCGAGATCGCTCGAAGAAATTGGGCGGATTCTTGGTGTTACCCGCGAGCGCGTGCGCCAGGTCGAAGAAAAGGCTCTCAAAAAGCTGCGCAACGCTTCTCCCAAACTCAAAGACTATTACAACCGCTGAAGCTGTTTTTCGCTTTCGCCTGTTAATCCCAGATTTTAAATAGATCTTCGGTTCCCTCTGGAGGCGGTTCAAGCGTGGTGGGAGCCCTCTGTTGCCCGTCATTGCCAGCTTCGTCGCCAGTATCTTCAGGTGTTTCTGATGGTGCCGAAGTTGAGATTTCTGCCCCTTCGGCCAGCTTTTCAAGTTCAGCCAGCGGATCATCAGGCTCTAACGGTGAATTGCTTATGTTGATGTCGGTAAGAACCGGGGCGGTGAAAACCGGATTGAGAAAATCTTTGAGGGCGGCGGCAAACTGTTTTTTGCTGCCGCTTTCTATGAATGTCGCTATTATCCTGGCTGTCGGATCCGAAGGATATAACGCTGAAAATGTGTTCAGGTAGTCATCGAAAAGACGAAATTCTTCGTCTGACAACTTTTTTACCGCTCGCTGCAGTCTTGTGCTCAAGTCTGCATCACGGCTGGCGTCAAGGTTGAGAACCTTGAGCAGCGCCGCATGAAATGCCTTGCGATACTCGATGGCGGTTATGCTGGTCAGGCCTGGCAGGGCAGTCTGTAATGGCATTACCGCCCAGATCTCCGGACGGTGCTGCTTGAAGAGAATGCCAAAGCGGCCGCTTCCAAAGGTTTTGGCAGAGGTGTAGATTGCCTGGATCTCGTCGAGCAGAACGTAAAATTTGTAATGAATTGCCCATAATTTTTCTTCTGCCATGGCTGCTGGAGCCGAGTTGAAAGGCATGAAAGCGAAGGGTGAATTGACTCTGTCGGCAAGAATGCCGTCTGCTTTGAGTGACGACATAGCTCTGGCCTCATTGTTGAGAAGCCATAGTTTAAAGCGCGAAGTCATATCAAACGGGCTGCCGCCCTGAGCTGAAACAGGTCTGACATGCAGCAGCAGTGTTGTTGCCATAATTATCGAAAAAATACAGATATATTTTGTCTGTCTGCTTTTCATGGCTCGCTCCCTGCTTCAATCAGTTTCAGAACTCCGGTTTCCTGATGGTCGAACAGCCAGAGTTCTCGATTTATTGCCATCTCGCGGTTGTTGAATATAAAGCGGTAGCTGCTCGCCCATTCTGCCTGCTGTAAAACTCCCCGTCCGTAGTTGAAGACAGCCTTGCCCTTGAGAGTGAACTCTTTGCGGCGAATGCGGTCTTCGGGCAGTTTTACGACAAGGGCAAAAAGTATCTCTGCCATCTGCTTTTCTGTATCGACAGATTTCAGCATCAGGTTCCATGTCGCCGGTAGTGCGCTGTCTCCAGACATGAGAGTCTGTTGCACCTGATGGCGCTCTGACACCTTCCAGTCGGCAGTCGGAAGCGTCAACAGAAAAGGAATGGCCTGACCGGTTTCGCCGGGCGCTCCGGCCAGCGCACCGTTTTCTTTGATATAGCGTCGATAGGTGCCCGTCGGGCTCACTACATCGATTATATGTGAGCCATTCTGAAAATCTATGGCCCGCAGCGTAAACTTTTGTGTGTCGACAACCGGGGGCTGGCTTGATGTGGTCTTGAAGGCGGCCATACGCGAAGAACGTTTGACTGTGTGCTCGTATTCGTAAACGCTGCCAGGCAGAAACCTGTATTTTAGTTCCAATGCACCAAGTTCGCCGGCAAGCATGACTAAAGACAGGCTCAATAAGGCCAGATAACGTTTCTTCATTACTACCTCCCGTAGAGACAATCAATCAGAGACAGATGTTGTTTCTTCCGAATTCTTTTCATCTTCTGTGGCGGTTTCGGGTTCATCAGGCACTTCAACAGGTGCTTCTATCTGATTGTTGTCACTTGCTTTGCCGGGACCTCTTCTTGCGTTGTTGTCGTTTCTTCTGTTCTGCTGAGGCTGCCTGTCGTTCTTTTTGTTTGTCCGCTCCATTACCGGTTCTATCTTCCAGTTTTCAATGTCGAAGCCATTCTGTGGCTTCAAAATCAGTTTCCTGTCGGTCTCGCGCTCGAGGTCTCTCAGATCTTTACCATCGCGCCCTCGCAACAGGTCTGCGACAAGCCGGTGTGCATTGATGATCATTTTCTCGGTCTGGTATCTTTTGCATTCTTCCATCAATTGTTTGCGTACACTGTTGGCAACATTGCGGGCAGATACAACCTTGCCCGCACCCTGGCAGCAGGGGCAGACTTCTTTGCGGATTTCATCGAGACTGGCTGCGCTTCTTCTTCTTGTCATCTGCACGAGCCCTAATTCTGAAAAATCGAGAATGTTTGGCTTGTTTCGGTCGCCTTTAAAGCATTCGCGCAGGGTCTTGAGCACCTGTGAACGGTGAGAAGGGGCTTCCATGTCGATAAAATCGATGATAATCATGCCCGAAAGGTTGCGCAGTCTTATCTGCCGGGCTATTTCGCGGGCCGCTTCGAGATTGAGCCTGAATACAGTCTCTTCGAGATCAGAACCACCAGAAAAGCGGCCGCTGTTAACATCGATGCAGTACATCGCTTCGGTTTTGTCTATATAAAGATAGCCACCTGAATCAAGCCAGATTTTTCGCGATAACGCCTTTTCAATCTCTTTCTCGATGCCGAATTTTTCAAACAGCGGCTCTTTGCCTTTATACAGTTCGAGAGAAGCGCGCTGCAGCGGGGTCAGAAATTCGCAGTCATCCATGATCGAGCGGTAGGCTTCCTCTGAATCAATGATCATTTCATCGACATCGTCAGAAAAAAAATCGCGTGCCACCTTCATCGGCAAAGGAATGTCGCGATGCAACATGGTGCGCGGCGGTGATTTTTCGATTTTCTGCTCGACCTTGTTCCACATTTTGATCAACAGATCGAGATCCGCTTTGAGCACATTTTCTTCAAGCCCCTCAGAAGCTGTTCGGAAAACTACGCCACCACCTTTGGGGGCGATTCTGCGGCCAATCGCCCGCAGCCGGTCGCGCTCGCGGTCATGCTGAATGCGCCGTGAAACGCCTATGTGATCTACCTTTGGCATGAAAACCAGATAACGTCCGGGAAACGATATGGTCATGGTCGAACGCGGGCCCTTGGTTGGGGTCGGCTCTTTGAGAATCTGTAAAATTACTTCCTGGCCAACCTTCAGCGTGTCCTGAATCGGACTGCGATAAATGTCTTTGAGATCGTCATCGCTGTCGCCACTGTCTACGCCGGTAAGAGTGAGGTAGGCGTCTTTGTGAATGCCGATGTCGACGAAAGCACTTTGCGTGCCTGCTACAACATTGGCAACCCGGCCCTTATAGATGCAGCCGACGATTTTTTCACTGTCCTGTATTTCATATAGCAGCTCGCTGAGCTTGCCATTCTCGAGAATTGCACCCCGTGATTCGTAGGGGCCTACATTTAATAATATTTTGCGACTCAAGTCAGTCTGTCTCCTGTTTAAAGTTCTTTTAAGGCGATTCTTTCCAGCAGATAAAAATCATCTCTGGATTCGCCAAGCTGTTCGGCAAGCGCCGTTACTATCTTTGATACTGAAGGCACGTCTGCCAGTCCCTGAATGAACTCGGCCTGCAGCTGCCAGCCGCTGTCTGCCTCAGCCATATCTGCCCTTTGCACCGCTTTGCCGATTGTGTATTTTCTGGTTTCTCCCTTGCGAACAACCTGAAAAGCTGATTCCGGGTTGAGCAGCCAGCTTCGCGCCCGGTCGGCGGTTGCTTGACTGCTGAAGTGCAGCCTGTATTCAACCTGCTCTCCGACAGCTGGCGACTTTTTGTCAATCCAGGGACACTCTACCGATAAAACCTCCATGCCTTGCGGCAATTCGCGGTTGAGTGCCGTCTTAAGAGCTTCCGGGTCAGGCTGCTGCAGCAGAGTTATTACGAAATATTCACAGTAGCTGGCGTGTCCCAGTGGCAGCGGCGGACCAAAAGAAATTTTGGGTCTGACATGGCAGCCCTGGGTTACTGCGTACGACAGATGAATTCTTCGCAAGGCTTTGCAGATGATGTCGATGGTGTCGAGATGTGCAATGTATCTGGCCTGTCGGGTTTTGCTGTAGTTAACTCTGGTTTTGAATTCAGCCGGCTGGTTCATTGTTAACCTCCTCGGCTGCTCTGGCTGCTTCGGCATATTCACTTTCGAGATACGCTCGTGGCACCTGAAAATTGACAAAATCCCATGGCAGCGTTTCTTCTACCCGCCGCTCTCGCAGATAAACTGCCGCGTCGATGCCGGTTTCGGTAAACGCCTGTTCCCATTTGCTTCTGGAGAAATGTTCGTGCCAGCCGTCAAAACGACAACCAAGCTCCCAGGCTTTCAAAATGAGTTCGCCGACACGTTCATCACCGCGCGAAAGAACTGATTCGAGCAGACACAAAAACTCTTCGCGCCACGAGACCTTACTGCCACTTCTTTCAAGGCCACGGCAGACAATAAGGCGTTTGCGCCGCAATTCGGCTGTATCGGCCTGGGCAGCCCACTGAAATGGCGTAAAGGGTTTGGGAACGAATCCCGAAAGACTTATCGAAATCTGCTTGCGTGGCCGGCAGGTTCGCCCGATATCTTCGAGACGGCGCACCAGATCTACAATTCCCTCAATGTCTGCATCGGTTTCAAAAGGCAGTCCCATCATGAAGTAGAGTTTTACTGTGCGATAGTCTGAGCCGCTGGTTGCGCGCATTACACTGATTATGTCGTCTTCGCTGATGTTCTTCTTGATGACATTGCGCAGTCTCTGGGTGCCGGCCTCCGGTGCGAAGGTCAGGCCGCCTTTGCGAATATGTGGAGTCGAATCGAGAAGTTCGATTGTGCTCTCATTCATGCGTAACGAAGGAATCGATACATTCTGCTCCGGGTACAGCTTCTGCTGATCGAGGGCATTTACCAGTTCTGTGAGATGGCTGTAATCAGAAGTTGAAAGAGAAAGCAGGCCCAGCGATTCTTCGCCGCTGTTCTGCAAAAGTTGTCGTGCATACTCTACCAGATCCTCTACCGGTCTTTCGCGTTTGGGGCGGTAGTAAAACCCGGCATTACAGAACCGGCAACCCTGAATACAGCCACGGAATATCTCAAGTGTTGCGCGGTTATGAATAGTCTGTACATTCGGTAAAAGCGGTTTTACTGGTGGCGTGCTTGCTGCAAAGCCTTTAAACACGCGCCGTTTGACCGGTGCGGTAAATTCTGGTACCCACATGCCTTCTATTTTACTGAGTTCTTTACGAACATCACTGCGCTCGGCATTGGCTTTTTTGGTTCTGATAAGTGTTTCGCAGATTTCCAGTATGGCTTCTTCGCCGTCGCCGATCAATACCGCATCCATGAACCTCGCCATCGGCAGCGGATTAGATGCAGAGGGCCCCCCCGCGATCACAATCGGGCCCTCTTTTCGCGTTTGCCACTTGAGATCGATCTTGCCGAGGTCGAGCAGATTCAGCACGTTGGTAAAGGTCATTTCGTAAGGCAGGGTAATCAGCAACGCATCGAATTCATGCAGTGGCGTGCCGGTTTCGAGAGAATAAAGAGGAAGGTTTTTACGACGCAGCAGTTGTTCGAAGTCAGACCATGGCGAAAAAGCGCGCTCAGCCATAATTTGCGGGTGAGCGTTGAGCTTTTCGTAAAAGATTTTTATGGCAAGATTCGACATGCCGAGATCGTAAAGATCAGGAAAAACAAGGCACACACGCAGATCTGGGCTGGCTTTTATTGTTGCCTGATTAACTTCGCCGCCGAGATATCTTGCTGGTTTTTCTATTTCGAGGAGTTCCCAGTGGGTGATGGATTCTGTGACATTGATCATTGATTTTTCCGGGGGGTATTCTGTTTGTTGATGGTAAGAACCAGGTCGAGATCGCGTCCGGCAAACTCAGTTTCAGATGTGACCGCTGTTGCCGGAATGCCTAAAATTGAGGCTACTTCTGACTCTATGCTGTTGAGAAGGCGCTCTGCTTCGTCCCTGGTGACCTTGAGACGACTGCTGAGAATTGCCAGCCTTACTTTTTCTCCGGGGCTCAGGTGCTTTTTGCGTCTGGTTTCGGTATTTTTTAAGAATCTCAAGCTATTTTTCCAGAAGCTTTTCTTCTGCAAGTTTCGCCTTGCGTGAGGCGTAACTGTTGGTTGGATCTATTGCCAGCGCGGTGTTATACGCGGCCAGCGCCGATGCAAATTCGTTACGGCTGGCATAAATGTCGCCAAGATTGATGTAGGCATCTACATGGTTGGGCATCAGCTCAGCTGCTCTGCGATAATTAAGTATGGCCTGATCGAGCAGTCCCCGCCGATGATAGGCCACGCCCAGCTGATATTGAACGTTCGGGTTTTTGTCATCGATACGGGCAGCGCGCTCGAATTCTTTGAGCGAAGCATCGAGCTGTCCCTCCAGCAGGTAAAGTTCGCCCAGTGCTATGAGAACTCTGACGTCGCCTTTGTCGCGACTCTGAAAGGCACGAAAATGCTTTATTGCCTCTTTGTTTTTACCGCGGCGCTGCATGATACGGCCAAGGGCATAACGACTCTTGAGATGGAAGGTGTCATAGCGTATGCAGGTGTTGAGCATGGTGATACCGTCTTCTTCGCGTCCCATGTCGAAGAGAAAGATTGCGAGATTGTAATAGGTTTCTGCGTAATTGGGTGCCAGTTCGAGAGTTTTTCGCCAGGCTGCAACTGCTTCGTCGATGCGGCCCTGCTTGTAACAGGCAAGCCCGAGATTGTGGTAGGCATCGACAAACATTGGTTCCATGCGGATTGCCTTGCGCAGATAGGTCTCTGCTGTGTCGTATTTGCCATACTGACCGGCAAGAGTGCCATACATATACTCATTCTGAACGTTTTCTGCTACATGTTCCTTGAGCTTGCCGGTAACTGCAGTGGCCTTTGGTAAAAGCTGCTCTACCGCTATGGTTTTTGTCGATTCTGAAAGCTTTACTGTCTGCTTTGACTGCCGCGATCTCTTTTTGCATCCGGTCTGAGTGACCAGGAGCGACAGGGCCAGAAAAATGCAGAACACTACTTTTAACTTGTGATGATTCAATGATTTGCGCTCCTGCCTTATTTTATTTGCGCTATTCTAACACAGCTGGTGTCGCTTGCCAAGCTACATTGCTGCCGGTTTTTTTTCGCGAAAAAGTCAGCACCCGGTGATTGCCGCTGTCAGCCATGAATATCTCACTGTCGGTTACGGCAATGTCTGCCGGTCGCCTGAAAACGGTTCCGTCTGCACAGCGGTCGAGATATGACAGCCTTATCCCCTGAGGCGTATACAGACCAAGTTCATTTGTCTGATCATCGCAGACCAGTACCAGTCCGTCCTCATCTATGGCAACGCCACATGGCGATTTAAGATGATCTCGGATCTCGCTGATGAATGCGCCGAGACGGTCGAATACAGCTATTCTTCCCTTACCTCGATCTGCTATGTAAATTTCACCGCCGCTGGCGCTGATATCTATCTGCGTGGGGTCCTTCAGCTGTTGCGCACTCCAGCCAAAGCCGCCAACTTCAAACAACTTGTCGCCAGAAGGAGAGACTTTTAACACTCTATCGGCGCGGCCTTCAACCACCCAGATGTTGTTTTCGCTGTCTACTTTCAACCCGCGCGGCCGACTGAGGCGGTTTCTGCGGTCGTCGCTTCTGGGATAAAGGTTGCCGCGGTAACTGCGATAAGAATCGAAAATGCAGATGCGCTCATTATTATGGTCAGATACGTAAAAATTTGAAAAACCGCCAATCGCGACATCGTGCGGGTCATCCAGACTGTCTTCGCGTTCTTCGCTGCGATCGCCAAAAGACAGGCCAAAACCACCATGCTGCGCGATGAATCTGCCATTTCTGGCCAGCCGGACTATGCGATCGTTGCCGGTGTCAGCAACCAGAATTTCGTTTTTGACCGCGTCAAAGTCAAGACCGGATGGATTGTTGAACTGACGTTCGCCATTGCCGCGCGAGCCTGTCTGGCTGCTGCTTTTTATCTCGATGTTGAATAACTCAACAGTGCCGCTGCGATTCAATATGCGACCGGCCGGCAGCGGAACACGCCAGGTTCCCTTCTTCATTATTCGCGGTCCCCACAACAGATCGCGTTGCTTGCGCCCAGGCACTGTGGAAATGATAGACAGGCAGCCGTCATACGGAAGATGGATTCGAAAATCTGCAGTATCGCTTGCTAGGTCAAGGTTTACCCAGAGCTTTTCCTCCAATTCGCTGGGGTTGGCGATGGCCGTATTAACTGAAAACTGGAACAGGGCTGCAATGATAGCTGATAAAAGCAATTTGCGACCGTTCATGTCTGCACCTCTCCTGGCTTATGTTATTTTGCTCGTTTTTCTCGCCCTGATACGGCTTTGCGAAAAATATCCCTGAGTTGCATCAGAGCATCCAGGTTACGCGGACCTGGTCTGATGAATAGATCCTGGTCGAGGGCGTAAATCTGTTTGTTTCTGACCGCCCGCAATTTTTGCCAGCCGGGTCTTTTCTCAATACTGGTCTTATCGGTCAGAGGGTAGGCGATGATTATGACGTCGGGATCTGCATGCAAAATCGTTTCAGAATTCACCACCGGGAATTCTGAAATGTCGGTTACTATATTGTCGCCGCCTGCGGTTCTTATCATGTCGCCGATATAACTCTGGGCGCCAGCTGCCTGCATCGGCGTGTCCCAGATTTCAAAATAGACTTTGGGCTTTTCGGATGGCAGAGATACAGAAATTTCGCTGATTTTTTTATGCCATTCATCAGCAAATTCAGCGCCCTTCTCTGGCTTGCCAATCAGTTTCGCAAGTTCTTCAGCCATTTTCGGCAGCTGATCCATACGGGTGACCGTAAAATTGACATAATTCAAGCCCAGTTGTGAAAACAAAAGAGCATACTTTTTGTGCATGTTATTAACGTCTACAAGCAGTGTTGGGCGCAATGACATGATGCGCTCGATATTCAGTTCAAGGGCACCAACTTTTTGTCTGCTGCGCGATTCCTCTGGATAGTTGCAGTAATCTGAGATTCCTGTCACATACTCGCCCAGACCAAGATGGAACAGCATTTCTGTCTGTGATGGCACCAGAGAAATTACTCTGACATCATCTCTGGCTTGAATTGGATTTGACAGGATAAGAGTCAGGATAAAGATAACTGAAATAACTTGTTTGAATTGTTTCATTGGCTGTTTGACTTCTTTTTACGTTGTCTGAAATACTCGCTTCGGTAACGGTTGTGATCGCCAAGAGTTCTGGCAAACTTGTGCCCCCGGTTACCATCAGAGACAAAGTAAAGGTAATCTGTTTCAGCCGGTTTTGCAACAGCACTCATTGCTGATGCACCGAAATTTGAGATTGGCGTCGGCGGTAAACCCAGGTTCAGGTAAGTGTTGAATGGAGAATTTATTTTGAGATCGTCATACAGAAGTCTGCTCTTATGACCGCCGAGAGCGTATAGAACCGTTGCACATGATTCGAGTCTGATATTTTTCCTGAGCCGGTTATAAAAAACTGACGCAATTATCTCGCGCTCATGCGCAAGTGCCGCTTCTTTCTCGACAATCGAAGCCAGGATGCAGCCTTCATATTGACTGAGGCCTACAGACAGCGGTTCGCTGAATATGCGGTCGATCTGGTGCCGGGTCAGCCGCAGCATTCTTTCGGCTACCTTTGCGGCCGAACTTGGGCGGCTGAAGCTGTATGTGTCTGGAAAAATCATTCCTTCTGGAGCTGGAATAAGCTCCCAGTCGGCGAATATTCTGCCCAGCAACTGAGGGTCTGAGACAGCTTCGATAAATTCAGGGGCCCCGCATATGCCATTGTCTTGTAGAATGGCTGCCGCCTTGGCTATGGTTATTCCTTCCGGAATGGTAACCTGGACTGTTGGCATGTTGCCCTTGAGCAGCTGGAATATAACTTCGTAGAGGTTTTCGTCACCATTGAAGGTATAAACACCGGGTTTAAGCCGCTGGTCTACGGCGATAAATCTCACATATATGCGAAACGCCAGCGCACTGTTTATAATCTGACCGGCCTTCAGTTGTGCGGCAATCTTTCTGGTGCCGCTTCCTGATTCTATGGTAATTTCTTTTCTACCCGAGTTGTTTACAGGTAGAGCCATTTCTCCGAACCAGTCTAAGAAGCCAATGAAGATGCCTGCTGCAGCAAACACAACTATTGCAGAAACAAGACTGACAATTTTTTTGAAGTTCACTGAACCTGCGTTTTAGCTTTATTCAGGCTTTTTGACAAAGTTCAATATGGTATTGCGGCTGTTGTCGAGAACGTATATTTCTTCAGGGCTCTTGGCGATAACTCCGGTGGGATAAAGAAATTGTCCCTGCTGATTGCCAAAGTCTCCTACTTTTGAGATCAACTTGCCGTCTGGGGCGATAATGACGACAGGAACTTCGCCGAGGTCGAGCACATACATGTTGCCATCTTTGTCGACGTGCATTCCGGAAGGGCCTTTTATTTCTTCGTATTCGCCCTTATCTTTGTATTCGGCCACAAAATCGCCGTTGAGATTCAGCTTTACTATACGTTTGCCACCGAAGTCAGTGATATAAAGGTGGTCGTTGTGCAACAGAATTGAAGTGGGAAAAAGCATGGCAGCCTTGCCTGAACCACCAATAGTATTCAGAAACTTGCCATTTGCATCATATTTGTATACTTCTGACTGTTTCGACATGATGACATAGCTGTTGCCCTTGCGATCTATGCAGACATCCATCGGAAATTTCATCTTTTCAAATATGCGAAGGTTCGGTTCGCCGCTTGGGTCGAATCTGATAATCTTGTTTCCACGCTGGTCGCAGACTAGAATGTCGTCTGTGAGAGGATTTACACCTATGCCGGTCATGCTCTGAAGCTTGTATCCTTCGCGACCAGACTCGCCGGCTGCCATGACAGACTCCCCATTTGTGGTGATAACCTGTATGCGGGTATTGCCTGCGTCAGCTATAACAAGGTCGCCCTTACTGGTGAGATCCATGTCGGTGGCACTGAGAAATTCAGTTCTGTTCGAACCCGACTTTCCGAACTCTTTTTCAAAACGAAATTTATCGGGAACACAGCCGGTACTCAATCCGGCAAACAATATCAGCGCTAAAGCCAGTGTCTTTTTCAGCATGGGACTATTTCCTTCAGAACATTTTCTTAATGAACATATCATAATGCAAAAAAAATTGATTTGCAAAATATTTCTTGCAAATGTATAATAAAGTTAGATGAAAAAGAAAACTCGACAACTTGGTTTTACACTTGTTGAACTGATGATTGTTATCGCGATTATCGGTATTCTGGCGGCAATTGCTTTGCCCAACTTCCGTCGTTCCCGAGAACTGGCGAGGCAGAATAAATGTTTTGAATTCTCGTCTCTGCTCAGTCGAACGGCCGAATTGTACAGTATTGAGCGCAAGCAGTATCCCTCGACTATCGAAGATCTTGCGCCCTTTCTCAGTGGCAATCGCCTTCCGACATGCCCGACTCAGGGTACATACGACTGGGTCAAGGGAACCGAAGAGGGACTGCCCAACGGCAAAAAGGTTTTCTGTTCTCACCATGGTTGCGCAACAGCTACCTGGGGTGGTTAAAAGCTTAAAAAAAAGCGGCGGTTCACTTGGAACCGCCGCTTTTTTTATGGCTGTTATTGCTCTGACACTATCAGATCTTCATTTCTCGTCAGGTTTTGCGAGAGATCTACATGACCGTATTCTGCGACAGGTTCGCTGCCGTTTATCAGAAAGCGTACCCTTGCGCGAGGATCCAGCTCTGTTAGTGAATTTACCAGAGAATATACACTCAGCACCTGTTCGCAGGCTCCAAGATCGCTGACTTCAGCAAATTCCTTGCTCAGATCGACGGTGAATACTCCTGACTCAAAGAAAAGGCCTCTCAGGGCAGTTCCCTTCGGCATGGTGCGGTTAAATGTGCTGCTGATCGGGCCTTCGAGCAAAGTTTCAACGATCTGTCTTGCCTGGGCAATAAGCATTGAGCGCTTGCGCACACGCCTGTCCTCTGAAGCCAGAGAATCTTTGCCTTTTTGAGCGAAGTAAATTTTGAGAGTGTGTGCCTCTTCTTCAGGTATGAATTCTTCCTGGGCGGCGACTGCTGTTTGTTGTGCCTGACTGGCTGTTGCAGCCTGCTGATCGGCCTGAGTCTGGGCCGTTATTTCCGGGAGAATTTTTCTCATGAAGAGAAAATAGCCCGATACGACAAGGCCTATGACTATCAGACCCATCATGACAAAAAGTATCTTTTCCTGATTATGCCGTGAAGGCTTGCGCTTGTTTGTCATTGATAACCTCTCTTACTGGTTGATGACTATGCCGTTGAAGAAATCTACGACTGCATTAGCGATAGATCTGGCAACCGCCTTGCGGTAGTTGTCGCTGATCAGGTTTTTGCCTTCGGTAGCGTCTGAAAGCATACCTGCTTCTACTAAAACCGCAGGAATCATAACGAACTTCAGTGGTTGTAGCGGAAGTTCCCTGACGCCCCGACTCTCGACCTTGAGATGTCTTACCAGTCGCTCGTTGATTTTGCGGGCCAGGAAAATGCCGAGGTCGAATCGCGTCGCCTTCAGCCAGTCATTATAGACCGCTTCCGGGCTTATTCCCTGTCCTGATTCTTCAATATGGGTGCCTTTGCTGCTGTAGCTGAAGCAGGCTGTTCCGGCCTTGCTGGCGTCAGACGAGCCGCCCAGGTGAAGCGAAATGTAGAGATCGCCACCGTGGCGATTAACTATGCTTAAGCGCTGGTCATGCGACATGCTTATGTCAGAGTTTCTTGTCAGAACAGCTTTGAAACCTGCTTTTTCTAGACTGCTGGCCAGATGACGGGCTATTTCAAGATTGATCACTTTCTCTTCAGGCCGCCCGGCAAAGCGGAATCCCGTATCGGTGCCGCCGTGCCCTGCGTCTATGATAATTGTACGGCCGGCGAAGTCTGGATTTTTCAAGCTTTCTATCTCTACTGCGATATTGATTTCAGGTGCCGATTCCATTTTTGGTTGTTCCGGAGTCTTGGGCTCCTGAGCCGGATTGGCGACAACTGTAGCGCTGGCAACTAGTTCTGTCGTGCTTGTGGCTACCTGTGCATCCGGGGCCGCAAATGATATGATCATGCGGAATGGGCCACCGACAGTTTCGATGGTTGGCTGCGCAACAGTATTTTTGGGGTAAAAGCTTAAAATCAGCCCTTTACGATCTGGACCGCTGTTGATGTCGAGTTTGGCGATGTCACGGCCTACCGGATTCGTGCGTTGAGTGGGAATCAGGTTGCGACAACCGACAATTGTCAGTCGGTACAGGCCGTCTTTGAATTCGCTGCGATAAGTTATGTCTCCGCTGAATTCCAGCACAACTCTGGTGTGGTCTTCTCTTGAGCTGTGTCTGAGGGCTACCAGTATCGCTTCATCTGATTGGGTTTGAACTGGTTGTGGTGCCGGAGTTATTGCTACGGGCTGAGGGGGTTCGGCCGGCGCCGGAGTGACAGCTATCGGAGTGGCATGAGCGGCTGGGCTTGCTGGCTGCTGTCGTGCAACTGGCGCTGAAGGTGGCGGAGATGGCTGCACCTGAATTCTCGGGGCCGGTGTTTGAAGAACATTCGGTTGCTCACTTGCGCTGAAAAATCTGTTCAATGCTGCAGCAGGAACCATTATCTGCCCTTGCTGAATTCTGGGGGGCGCTGGCAGGGTTACTTCACTGCCATTGACTATGGCTGTCTGACTGTCAACGGTTAGTCTTACCGTTTTAAGCCCTTGTCTCATTACCAGAATTTTTTGTAACGGGAACCATTGATAAGCGATGCCTTGAGATTCAGCAAAGCTGCGAGCGCTTATATAACCGTCCTCAGCCTCAATCGAAACTGCGTTGAACAGAAGCATTGCAAGAACTGACCAGATGGCAATTCTTTTTGGCAGGGTATGTGAATGCATCAATAGCGTCCTCCCAGTTCTCTTTCCATGTCACGTTTCGCGTCTTTTTTCTGCAGGGCTTCTCGTTTGTCATACTTGGCCTTGCCTTTGGCAAGCCCAAGTTCGACTTTGACCTTGCCGTTCTTAAAGTAGACCTTGAGAGGAACTATTGTCATTCCGCTTGTTCTGACCTTGTAGCCCCACTTGATAATTTCACTTTTATGGGCCAGAAGTCGACGTTTTCTCTCTGGCTCGTGATCGAGTCGATTGGAAAAGGGGTTTGAGCCGATGTGCATGTCCTGTAGCCAGAGTTGGCCTTCGATTTCTTCTGCATAAGAGTCTTTGAGCGTAACTCTGCCTTCGCGGCATGGCCGCAGTTCGGAACCGAGCAGTACGATGCCGGCTTCGAGTTTTTCGACGATAAAATAGTCATGATGAGCTTTGCGATTGGCCGCAATTATCTTGAGGCCGTCACCTTGTTGCTTTTTTGAACTCAATCAGGTCACCTGCTTTCACTCCCGGGCCAAATTCTTTTCGGATCAGCGCCCAGCTGGTATTTTTGTAAACTTTGGTCAGCAACAGTTCGGCAGATGGAATGTCGGGAGCCCGGCCAATGACGACTCCGGTATCGGGGTCTGCAAGCGGGCCGCCGGCTTTGAAGGCTCGTAGACTGAGGCTGAATTCATCTGATAAACTGAGGCCTTCCTGCATGCCAAGATTTATGATCACCTGGCCCTGCAGTTTTTTAACGACTTTGCCGGCGGCAACAATTTCATGATTCTCTACTGCCTTAAATGTGTCACGCATTCTTGCGAATTCGGGCAGCCCTGCAAAACGCTTTTCATGGCGGCTCAGCAGAGGTTGCGCTACATAATCCATACGTGCAGCGATCATACGGTCAAAGCCTTCGACAAAACTTTCGATGCTCACATCTCTAAGTGAAAGCAGATCGCGATAAAACTTTACGCTTGCCTGCTGTTCGCCTTTGTCCCACAGCAGCCTGGCCAGCCGCAGAAGATACTCATGATTGGCACCATAGAGCTCGACCGCTTTGCGAATCTCTACTTCAGCTCCATCCCAGTGACCCTCGTCAAGAAGGTGAATGCCCTTTAAATAGGCCTCATGCGCCATTTTGGCTTTTTCTGTAGTTCTTATCATCTGAGGATATGATGGATATTCATTGTTTTGAAGTGACAGGGCGATGCGCCGGTCTCTGATGAGAAGATTGAGACGCTCTACTTCTTCCCAGTGAAAGATCGCATCTTCGAGTCTTCCCTGTTCGCGGTAAAGCTTGCCGAGCCAGTAGTGTGCCTTTACCAGATTTGGTTCGAGTCGCAGCGCTTCAATGAAACAGTCTTCAGAGGCAGAGAACAGCCCTTTGCGGTAGTTCTGGTAGCCTTTTTCATAAGCTGCTAGAGCCTGATCCGGCGTCGGCAAATCTTCCATCTGCCATGCTGAACAGAATGCTGAGGCTGGAATGAAAGCCAGCAGCAACAACAGCATGAATAAACGGCTGGAATGTCTTTCGTAAAGCATGAGAAGATCTCCGTCAGACAAATATTATTCATCTAACTTATCGGCAATTCTGAGTAATGGTCTGAGAAATGCTTTACTTTGTTGAGAGATACTTTGTCGGGTCGAGGTAGCGCCCACCTGAGAGTACAGAAAAATGCAGGTGCGGTCCGGTCGCGCGGCCAGATCTGCCGACTGTGCCAACAATTGTGCCACGTTTGACTCTTTGCCCTTTTACACATTTGATCTTATGCATGTGACCAAAATACAGGGTTTTTCCTTCGCCGGTCCTTACCTTTACCAGACGGCCGAGAAGACCGGCGTGTCCGGCGCTGACAACTATGCCATCAGCGGGGCAGACTATGCTGGTGCCTATTTTTGCTCTGATATCTATGCCATTGTGAAATGAGCGCTTTTTGGTCACCGGATGCCGACGCATGCCAAAAGCTGACGAGATTGAGCCCCTTACTGGCCAGAGTCTGCTGGCTGGGGTCACTTTCTTGCTGCTTACGCTGACGATTCTGAAGGTCTTTGCTGGCAGCTTTTCTGGAATCATCGCCCGCATTTCGTCAGCTGATTCGCTGGCGGCGGCAAAGACTTGTTTAAGAGGCTTCCAGAAATTAATCTTCGTTTCAACTGGCTGATAAAATGCAGCGCTTAAATTAAATGCTGAGCTTTCACTTTGGGGCGCGCTCATTTGCAGGAGGATCAGTGACAGAAAAATCAATAATGCACGACAACTATTGCTGATTTTTTTTGAATCATGATTTCTCATCAGGTCAATCGCCACTCTTACTGGTTGAACTCTTGTAGTTCGGATTGATCAGGCTGAGGAATTCGCGGTTGTCCTTGGTGTTTGAAATACCTTTGACCAGCATTTCAACAACTTCCTGAGAACTCTTGTCTTCAAATGCCCGGCGCAGAATGATGATTTTCTTGAGATCTTCGGCATCCATGAGCAGTTCTTCTTTTCTTGTGCCTGACATCTTCACATCTATGCACGGGAAGATGCGCTTGTTGAAAAGCTTGCGATCAAGGTGCAGTTCCATATTGCCGGTGCCCTTGAATTCTTCGAAAATTACTTCATCCATTTTTGAGCCGGTGTCTATAAGAGCGGTTGCAATAACTGTGAGACTGCCACCATGCTCGATTTTTCGTGCTGCACCGAGGAATCGCTTGGGCTTGTGGAGAGCGAAGGGGTTGACGCCTCCTGAAAGCGTCTGACCGGCCGACGGCATTGAGATATTGTAGGCACGTGCCAGTCTGGTAATTGAATCAAGCAGTATGACAACATCGCGACCAAGTTCTACGTGGCGCTTGGCCTTTTCAAGCAGCAGTTCAGAGACTTTGATGTGGTTGTTGATATGCTCATCAAAAGTTGAAGCCACAACTTCGGCATCAACTGAACGGCGCATGTCGGTAACTTCTTCAGGACGCTCATCGATAAGCAGTATCAACATCAAAACTTCAGGGTGATTAGCAGTTATCGCGTTGGCAACCTGTTTGAGCAACGTGGTTTTGCCGGCTTTGGGCGGGGCTACGATCAGGCCTCGCTGGCCTTTTCCGATTGGGCAGATAAGGTCGAAAACTCGCGTCGAAACATCTTCAAAGTCGGTTTCAAGCCTGAAACGATCGGTTGGAAAAACCGGAACCCCGTCTTCAAAGTTTACGCGATTTCGCAGGCGGTCTATGTTTACCCCGTTAACGGCTTCGATGCGGAGCAGGGCATGGTAGCTTTCGTCATCCTTAGGCAGTCTTACCTGAGCAACTATGGTGTCGCCGCACATGAGGCCGTAGCGCTTGATCTGCGACGGCGAAACATAAACGTCATCATCATTCTGCACGTAACTTCTGGTTCTGATAAAACCATAACCTTCCGGCATGATATCGAGGACGCCTTCTGATAGAGCCAGCCCCTGTTCCTGGAGCTGAATTTTCAGAATAGCCCGTATCAGATCCTGCTTTTTCATTTTTTCGGCATTTTCAATACTCATCGCTTTCGCGACTGCCTTGATGTTTTTTACAGGTTCTTCACAGAGCTGAAGATAGGTGAATGATGGGTTTTCCACAATAGCTTTCCTTTCAAGGAATACCAAAGAAATATCCGGGGCACGCCCGGTTTGTCAGCGAGGTCTTGCCGGAGGCACTATCGAGCGTGAAAGCTGCATGAACAGCATGTCGCCAAGCCCGATGCTCATGGTTTTTGACCGCTCCTGATCGAGCATGTCGGCAAAAATTTCTTCTGCCTGGCCACCATGAACCATTCCGGTTTTTTTTACAGTTTTACGCATCTCTTTCAGCATCTGGTGCATAAAAATAGACTCAAAATCGGAGCAGGCTTTCTTCAGTTTGCCAAGTTCTTTTTTCTTGGCATCAGGAAGCTGTTCAATTCTGTCTTTCTGCAATAGAGGGCTGAGATAGGAATTGCTCATTTATCAGATTCCAAGTTGTGATTTGACTTTGCTGAAATGCGGGTTGTCAGGGTTCAGCTTAATAGCTTTTTCGAGGTTTGTCCGCGCATCAGAATAATTGCCAAGCGCATGCTGCACTTCTGCCAGCGAACAGAACGCATCGGCGTCACTGTATAGCATACCGAAGCTGTAATGGTAATCTACGTCTTCGGTGTCGTATTCTACGGCCTTTTCCAGATATTTTACGGCTTCGGCAAGATTGCCCATGAAAAAATACGAGCGCCCGACATAGTAATGCCCTTCGGCAAAGCGTTTTTTGACGCTCATCAGTTCCTTGTAGCGATCGATGACTTTGTTGAACAACCTTGTTGATTTGTCGCTGTTGCCAGTCATGTGGTAAGCGCAGGCAAGTGTAAAGCTTGCCATTATGTCGTCTGCGTTGGCTGCCAGAGCATTCTCGAGATTGCTTATTGCGCTCTCGAGCTCACCACGCATCATCATTATGCGGCCGATGTGTCCATAAATTTCAGTATGTGTTGGCTTGAGATCCAATGCTTTGCGCAGGTATTCAAGGGCTTCTTCGTGTCGGCCAAGATGGGCCAGCGAACAGCCAAGGTCAAAAGTGGTGTTCTGGTTGTTTGGGTCAAGTTCTAATGACTTGGTATAAGCGGCAGCGGCTTCTTTTACCATACCCTTTTTCATCTGGTAATCGCCAAGTTTGTTGTGTGCTTGAGCGAATTCCGGGTCGATCGAGATGGCTTTTTTGATCTCGTCTATGGCCTGGTCCATTTTGCCACACATCGAAAAGGAGATGGAACGATCCAGGTGCTGATTAGCACGATCCCGATCCTCTATTGAAATTGGTGCAACCATAATTGTGGGAACCTCGCATGGGGAAAATCTTGTCTGTTACGAAAAAATCAAGACGTTGCAAAGTTAATAACATACCCCGACGCAAAATAGCAAGGAAATCGCAAAAAAATCTTAAATTTTTACCCTGCTTACATTATTTTGAGCTCGCCGTGAAGTGCACCGGCTGCGTTAACCGCCTGAAATATTGCAATGAGGTCTTTGGGCGTGGCGCCGATGGCGTTCAGTGCCGCTACCAGATCGTCAACCGTTGTTTCTCCCTGAACCGCAACCATGCTGCCCTGGATTTGATTGCGCTTTGCCACAGCATTCCCGGGTTCCTGATTCTGGTCGTCGATTTCTATTCTGATACCGTTATGTGAAATGATAACTTTGCTGATGCGAACGTTGCTGCCTACTATGACAGTGCCGGTGCGTTCGTTGATTACTACACGGTTGGGTTCGTCTACAGACAGCGGTAAGTTTTCGATGTTTGCGGCAAAACTTACCGGGTCATCGGACATGCTTGAAGGCACTCGCACTTCAATATGCCCCGGATTGACTATCGTTGCCCAGCCAATGCCGTAACGCCGATCTATGGCCTCTTTAACCTTGCGGGTAAGAACTGTATCCTTTTCCTGGAGCAGAACGCTGAACTTGCCGCCGCGCGCAAACCGGTCATCGACACCACGTTCCATTATCGCACCGTTCGGCACGTAACCAACGGTAAGGTGGTTTTTCTGACCAGCCCTGCCTGCTGCCGCACCACCGGCTCCGGCTTCAAAGCCTCCAATAGAAACTTTACCCTGAGCGACGGCGTAGACCTGTCCGTCACCGCCTTTTAAAAGAGTAGGCAGCAATACACCGCCCTGTAGACTCTTTGCATCGCCGACCGAGCTGATCGTGATGTCAAAGGGTTCGCCGGCGCGCCCGTATGATGGCAACATGCCGGTTACTATGACCGCGGCAACATTTTTGCTCTGTATCTGCGCTGTTGTCAGTTCCATGTTCATTTTCTGGAACATTCCGCGAATCATCTCGATGCTCATCTCACCTTTGTCCCCGGTACCGTCAAGACCGGTCACCAGGCCGTAGCCCAGCACCTGATATTCACGGTTACCACTCAGGCGTGAAATGTCTTTCAGCCTGACCTGAGCCTGTGCCATCAAATGGTTGTTAAACCCCGATGAAATAACGAGAATGCTGGCCAATGCAAAAACCAGAATAGACTTGTTGTAATGCGATCTGTATGCTTCCATGCTGCTCTTCCTGTTTTTTATTGCCCGGCAAATCAGGCTCCAGTAATATTATCGACATTTTGCCGCAAATAGCTTAGAGCAGTTTCCATTGCGCCGTGATTCTTGTCTTGTTTGACTGTATACATAACCGATTCCAAACCATGTACAAATTCTTTAAAGAAACATTGTATTATTCAAAACTTTTTGTCAGAATTAAGGTATAGATAATAGTAGAAGATAAAATTGCCGGAGGTTGACTTATGAGCAGGCATATGCGGAAGTTTTTATCTGTTCTGATCGTGTTTGCATTCTTACTGCAGCCCTTTGCTCCGCTGGTGGTAATGGCGCAGGCCGCCAACCAGAAAGCCCAGATCGAACAGGCCGTTGCTGATTATCAGAAGACCTATGACGAGATCATGGCGATCAAGGAATGCGAGCTTGGAACAGTTGCGAGCGTAGTCATCGACACTATTGACGCAGCCAGAGAGGGCTGGAAGAAAGCTGAAGAGGGCGCCAGAGCAGCTCGTAGGGCGGCCGAAGATGCTGCGCGATGGATCAGAGACCATGCGGTATCGCCTGTGGCGCACGGTTTTGCCAAAATTGGTGACTTTGTAACTGGCGGAGCCTTTGACCTCGAAGATAAACTGAAAGAGCATGAAGAGAAGGTTCGGGCAAATGAGGCCAAGGCCAGGGAGCTTGAACTAGAGGCTGAAAAGAAGAAAAAAGAAGAAGAAGACTTCAAAAAATATAAAGACGAGATTGAAGAAGCCAACGAGCAGATCAGGCAGATCAAAGCTGACGCTCAAAAAACCATGGATCTGCTTAAGAGCGGCGATTTTGCCGCGGCCGCTGCCACCGACCCGTCTAAGGTTCATGGCACCATGGATGCTGGAGCCAACGCCCTTCGCATCTACCAGGACGCCCTCATCGGTGCCGGTGAAAAGCTTGTCTCGACCGGCGAAGTTATGAGCAAAACAGGCATGATTCTAGGTGCAGTTTCTCTTACCCTCAAAGTTATCGCAGCCGTCTGTGCCGGTACTGTTGTTGCTGCTCCAGCGGCTCCAATACTTACCACTATCTCGGGCGTCTGTGACGTCGCCGGCAAGGCCGTTGGTATTGCATCTGTAGTGCTCACGGCGGCAGGTAATTCTTTGATCGAGGCAGGAGAAAAAGGTATTACCAGTGACAGGGATTTTGCCGTGGTTATCGGTACCAATTCTGCCAAAGCGGCTGCCAGCGAGGCAATTAAATACGGCACCAAAAAGATTACCGGCGGAATTGTTGACGAGATTGGCGGTGGCGCCTTCGATGAGATCGCTGACACTGATTTTACAACTAAAGCTGTTAAGAGCCTTCTGACCAGAGCCGTTGGCGATCAGATCGCACCAGTTAAAAAAGAGACTACCGGAGCCGTGAATTCTGGCATTGACAGTACTTCAGATGCCATATTCGGACCTCTTGGTAACGAAAGAGATGAAGAACCCTTGCCCGAAGCTTCAAGCCGACCTGGTCTTAATGGTGGGGGAAGCTGGTAAGTTGCTTTTGCGACATTGCCTGCTTCCTGCATGTCACGTAGCTGACTTCTTGGCAGGGATAAAGGAGTAGATACGTGCGCCCTGAAGCGCCTCTCGGATTGATATTCCCGCCGCCCGGTTCCGGGCGGCGGGGTTTTGTACTTTTTCTCGTCTGCACTTTGGCCCTGGTGATGATGGTGATGATTATCGGACTGAGCAGGCACAAAAGCGGCGCAGTACTGCAACTGAATCGAACCATAGAACAGGAACGAGCGGTAACTCTTGCCCAGGCCGGTGTGAATGAAATGCTGGCATCGGTAAAAGCCGACATAAACGACAGAGAAACCCCGATTGGCAAAGCCATTTTTCAGCTCTGGAAAAGCCGCCCTGCCATTACTGGCCCCAATGTGATCTTTAACGCCAGCTTTGATGCAAATCGCCTTAAAATGACAAATCAGCTGGTTGAGGAAACTCTGGGCAGCCGTGGCGACGTGTCCGGGCAGCTCAGCCTGGTGGTAACCGAGCGCGTAGCCGGAATCCCGAGGCCCGCCTATCTCGGCTATGTTGAGCTGATTGCCCGTGCCAAATATCGCAATTACCCAACTGAGACCAAAGTCAAAGAGCGGCGCGAAATCAGAATTGTTGACCTTTCCGACCCCTTTCTCGATAAATATGCTCTCTTTGTCAAGACGTTCTGCCGCTCTCTCAACAGCCCGAAAAAGCGCATCATAGTGCAGGGCGTAACTACCAATGATCCGGGCAAATATTCATTTGCTTACTTCGGCAACCGCTCATACCCAGCCTGCCCTGAGTTTCCTGACGGCAGTAAGAGCGCAGAAACACCTCCGGTAATTCTTGATCTCGATTTTGACAAGGACAGATATCTTCTCGGCTCGTTTTATCAGCCGGGAGCCTTCAGGATGAAAGACAGCCGGCTTTCTCAGCTAAGCGATGGCAACCTTTTTTTCGTCAACCCGCCTGTTGCATTTTCAAAAGTCTCTGGTTCCTTTTCTTTGACTACAGATTTTCATAAAACCTCTGAGCTCGTGACAATCTATAAGTCGATAGTTGATTCGGCCAGGGCAGGTGCCGACCAGGAAGGAACGCTCAGTTATATGATATATCAGGATTATCTGAAGGCTGGCGGTAACCCGGCCAATTCAGAGGCGTTTCGTTCTCTTGTCAATACTTTGATGGGCAGCTGGCAATATCAATATGGCTACACTGATTACACCCGAATTACTCAGGACAATTCGTTTGTAAGCCAGCATCCGTTTGTCGGGATTTTCGACTATTTTGATGAGGTCGCAAAGTCGAATCCGATGCGTGCTACCGGCGGAAAGATGCCGCTTCTTTTTGGTGAAGCACGAAATACGCCACTCTATGTCGAGGGACCCGTCTTTTTGCGCTTTTTCAAGATCGCATTTACCGATAAGATCGAAGTGAACTTCGACCTGAAAGATCAGATTGTGCCTGTTTCTTTTCCGGCTGTGGCAATGCATTACGAGAAAACCCCCGAAACTTTCAGTGGAAAAGTTTTAAATCCGCCTGTAGATTCAAGAACCAACAGGCTGATGTCTATGCCGATAGAACATTTTTCAATCAACAACTTCTTTTTTGGCGCTGGCTCCATTTCAGCTAAGACGCCAACTGCAGTCAAGGGCGGTGTGGAAGGATATGACGTGTTTCCTGCCTTCGACCAGTCTCTGCGCAGCATTGCCTACTATTATCAGACCGCCGATGAGTTCATCAAAGACCGTGTCAGACTTATCGATGGCCAGAAAACTCTCGATCTCGACGGAATTGCGCTGATTGCCGGCAAAACTGACCAGGCGCTCGATCTTTCTGGCGTGCAGAAGTATCGTGGCAAAGGAAAAATCATACTGGGTGAAGGCAAATGTAATATCGGTGATCTGGCGCCACTTAAGCCAGACGAAGATTATCTGGGTATCTATCTGATGTATGGCAGATTCGTCATCAAAAGCTCCGGCCCGGCAGCAGATATTCATGCGTCGCTGGTCGCGACAACCTGCTTCAATGATAACTCTCAGACATCGGCCAGTGCTGAGGGCGGTATCGAGTTCGATGGTAAAAGTGTCAATCTCTTAGGAAACCTGGTGGTAGACAATCTCTTTGAAATGCGTGGAATGCCTGAAGGTGGGCATCTTCGCATCGTGCATGACCCGGGCCTGTATTTCCCAGAATATCCGGTACGGGTCAGCGTAGGCCAGACCAGATCGTTGTTGGCGGTGGATTATGCTCAATGATCCTGGCATGAGAAAAATCGTGATAAGAGTGGTGGTAGTATCATTTGTATTGACGCTTCTGGTGGCCGCACCCTTCATCGCTAAACGCATGCGCCAGAGCGAGAGCGCTAAAAAGTCTGGCAGCAAGGTTATTCGCTACGGAACAAAGCGATTTTCCTGGAACTCCGGGCAGAGCGAAGAGGCCGACTCAGCTGCTGGTGAGGTTTCTGCGAAGCAGCTCAAACCAAGCTTTGGCAATCTGCCCAACGAACTGTTTCCTGGCAATCGCCCGTTTTCTCTCGACTTTCACAAACTGCCGCTCGATTATATGGTTCCGCAGCAGCCTGAAGTTACCCGAACCGTTGTCAGAAAGATTAAACAGTTTCAGGTGGCCGAACTTGCTGCTGTTGAAGCTCAGCAGTCGATGGCAAAGAATTATGAAAGGTCTCAGCCGAATGGTGGAAGTTCAAATGAATAAAACTGACAGCCGTAGTTGTTGGCGCTCCGGCTTTTCGTTCATTGAAATTATTGTTGCAACCGGCGTCGGCCTGGTCTTTTTTGGTGGGCTGATCTATTTTGCTTCGACAACCAGAGTTGAAACCAGCAAGGCAGAAAATTATCTGCGCGCGCTCCAGATAGCTCAGGAGACGATAGAGCTGGTTCAGTCAATGCCGGTATCAGAAGTCACGGGAAGCCGAGTTCAGATTTTCGAAGGCTCGCTCGTTGACCCTGACACTCATCAGTCGGTAAAGATGCCCTTTCACGCATCATCTGGCTGGCAACCGCAGACTAAGACTTATCCGGCAGAATACAGCAAGGCCTGGTTTTATCGCAAGATTCGCATTGATCCTTTGCCTGCCGGCATTCCTAACGCCAGATTCATGCGCAAACTTACTGTAGATATCTTCTGGAACGAAAACAAAGTCCCGGAACGTATAGAATCGATCGGAGCTGAGCCAGATCGTATGCGAAAACTGTCATTATCTACCTTGCTTTTTGACGAAAGTGAGGTCTACTGATGACAGAGCGCGGTCATTCTCAGAGGGGTTTTACCCTCGTTGAAGCGGTTATCGGCGTCGTTCTGGCTGCCATGCTGATGATTTCGGCTTATCAGGTGTTTTCCTACATCAGCCGACAGCGTAGTCGCGGTGATGTCGACCTCCAGGAACTCCAGGGTGCGCGTCACGCCATTAATTATCTGCGCCGTGATTTTCGCTCGGCAACTCCTCAGATAGCTGATACTGCGACTCTGTCGCAAAAGCGCAAGGCTCTGCGCATGCCGATTGTCGAGGCAAGTTCCTTTTCCATCGGCAACGAGGCTGTTCCTGTGTTGATCAGTGATGGTGAGATTCATTTTTTCAAGCATGTTTACGATACCCCAGATGGGGCTGCCAAAGCTTTGACCGAGCAGGTAAATTATAGTATCTACAGCTACAGAGAAAACAACCAGGACAAAACCTGTCTTATGCGTTCTGTGGCAGGCCAGAACATTATGTTTAAAGATGTTAAAGACGCCCGCTTTGAATTGTATGCACACCCCCTGAATCCGGCGCTTCCCATGCTGCTGGTGACTCTGCGCATCAACGCCGACCAGAAAGACGACAAAACTGGTGACTACAAATTTTTTGAAATGACCACCACCATTTCAAGTGCAATCACCAGCCCATTCATCAACAATCCCTACTGGCACATCGCCCAGGACTGAACCGCGGCACGAGTCGAGCTTTAACAATATTCGTTAAAACCGTTATGTGCTCGCGGAAACATTTATCTGGAAGAATTCAACAACTCGATGTTTTCTTCGATTTCTTGAAGCAGCTGGTTTTGCCCTTGCTCGCGGGCGAGGTCGGCGGCGCGGTGCAGAATGCCGAGGGCTTCGTCGAGTTCGCCGCGCTGCGCGTGCGATATGGCCAGAGTCTGATTGAACCAGGGGTCTTTGAAGTCTGTCATTTCACAGCCGAGCAGGCAGAGTTTGGCGAAATGGTCTGGATCGAGTGCGATTTTTTCTGAAAGCTGAAGGTTGATCAGCTGTTGCAGGGAAGGCAGATGACCTAGTCTGGCAGATTCTTCGTATGGTTTTGCGGCTTCGGCCGGTTTGCCAGCGTTTTCAAAGGCTTTGCCCAGACTATAACGGGGCAGGGGAGAGTCGGCAAATTTGTCGGCCGCGCGTTGATACATTTCGATGGCCATGCTCGGCTGTTTAAGCTCCATCAGGCAGTTGCCGATGCCCAGTTGTGAGGGCAGGTCGTCTGGTGCCGCAGTCGCTGCCATCTCGTAAGCATTTTTTGCCTGTATGAAGTCACGGTTGCGAAAGTGCAGATTGCCGAGATTGCGCAAGGCGAGAAACATTGACGGGTCAGCTGTTACAGCGGTTTTGTAATGACTCGCGGCCAGCGTGATGTTTTTGCTGTTGGCGGCAATCAGGCCAAGGTTAAAATAGGCCTGAGCGAAGCCGGGAGCCAGATCAAGCGACTTTTTCAGCAGGCTTTCTGCTTCTGACAGCTGGTTTTGTTGTATTTTTAAGGATGCCATATTGTTAAGAGTATCAATGTTGAAAGGGTTGAGCTTGAGCGTTTTTTCGAACAGCGCCGCAGCAGTCTGTGGTTGCTCGTTCATCAGCATCGCCAGTCGCAGCGTGGTTCTATGGTTATAGGGCTGCAATTCGTGAGCAGCTTTTGTCGTCTCGATATCTTTATTCCTGTCATTTTGCTGTTGCAGGCTCGCGAGATTTTTAGACAGGGCAGCCAGGCTATTTTTATGACCATATTGCATGCTAAATGGCGGCCGGCTCATACTGCTGATAATGTGTTCGAGATTGGCGGTCGCATCGGCGCCGGTGTAGCCAAGCAGGTTGAGCAACTCAGCTTCTAATGGAAAATTTTCCGGCAAACTATCCTGTCCCTCTAATTTTAACTGTTTCAGAGCGCTGAAAATGCAGCGGGCCACCAGATAGTGCCCTCGTTCCGTAAGATGAACGTGATCGTAGACAAGCTCTGAACCAATTATGCCGTGGTCTGAATTTTCGACAAATACTCGTTCGACATCGGCTATAAAAGCGCCAAAGCTTTTTGCCAGTTTTTCGGCTTCGGTGTTAAATCTCTCTGTTGTTCTTACTCTGAAACAATCAAGATCCACCGCCCGCTTGAACTTCGCTTGTGCTGATTCTATCTGGCCGGCCGCAAGTTGTAACACTGCATTCAGATAGTTATATAGTGCGTTTTTCTCGGCTGATTTCTCCAGTTCTAAAGCTAGTTGAGAGGCTTTTGAAGCATCGCCCTCAATGATTTTTTCGCCAAGAATTTTGAGCTTTTCCAGATCGGTCTTGCTTATGCCTCTTTCATCAGACATGAAGGGTGGACAATCCTTGTGATTGACCGGCACCCGGCACCAGACGACAGGAATTCCGCGTGCTTTTGCCATCTTGAAAATGTCTGACATGTTTGCCTGCCAGTTGGCGAGGCATTCTTGTACGGCCGCGCTGTCGGCCGGAATGCTGTTTTTTAGAAACATTTCGAGGCCCTGCCAGCCCTTAGCCAGCTCTGCTGGCAGTTGTTCGCGCTTCAGCGCCTGAATGATGCGCAATGAGGAAGCCCAGATTCCGGTCAGGGCGGCGTTACGATTCTTTGCCAGGCCAAAGACGCTGGCCGGGCCGTACGGCCCGATGAATTCGTTGTGCCCGGCATAGATTACCAGAGCATCGGGATGATAATCGACGATTTCTTTACAGAATTCACGCAGAACCCAACTGTTGATCGCTGGAATGCCGGCATTTATGACTTCAGCAACCTGTTCTGCATGGCCTTTGTTGAGCGACGCTTCGAGCATGCGGGCGAACGAAAAATCTGCAAGTTTTTCGCCGCGCGCGGCCGATTCGCCCAGAACGAATATGCGCAGGCGCTTTGCCGGTTTAACCGCCGGCATGATTTCGGGCAGCGGCCGCCGTGCCAGATTGCCCGGGAAAAATCGTCGTGCTGCCTGATAGTTGATACGCAGACATGGCGATCCATCAGGCATTTTATCTTTGATAAACAGGCTGGTCGGGTAACCGATGCCGGCCACCCGGCAGGCAAGCTCCGCCAGTCCCAGCAGGAGCACCGGAAGAACGAAAAGTAACAGTATTGCCAGTATTATTTTTTTTAACAAACCATTTGCCCCTGACATTCTAAAATTTATGAACTCATATGTGACAGAGGCTGATAATGCGTCGCATAAGAGCTCAAGGATTCAATCTGGGTGTGTCCACTTTTGCCGGGCTCTCGGCGGAATCTCATTCGCTACAACTCTCCCCAGACGAAAGTTTATTTGAATAGCCATGGCTCGGCGTCAATATTGCCTGGCTCGGCCGAGCTGCTCTATCCTGCGCAGCTCGGCATAAGCACCTCCCTGTGCAAAAAGTTTCCGCGCCTGAGAAACCCGACTGCGCCCTTGTATGATTTTTTCATGTGTGAATCTTTTTTCAGTCAACCACTCCACTTGAATGTGTCAGAAAACTAGCCTTCAGGCAAAGTTGAATTGCAAGTAATTGCGAGGAGCGTAGCGACGAAGCAATCTCGCTGACCATGAGATTGCTTCGCTTCGCTCGCAATGACGGACAATCAAATATGTTGACAGAGGGCTAGTGCAATCGCTCATAATCAGAATATTGTATACATGAATGTGCCGAGGGGGGAGGAACTGGCGAGGGTGAGCAGGATGCCGAGCATCAGCAGGCTGATTACTATCGGCAGCAGCCACCACTGTTTTTTCTTCCACAGAAAACCGAGAAGTTCGGCTATTGTAGCCGTTTTGGTCGTTGTTTTTTCAAGGTTGTTCAATTTTATTTCCTTCTGGTCAAAATTGCTGGGTAAAGTTCTTGTCGTCGTCAGAGTCTGGTTGCTCACGATAGCTTTCTGCATTTTTGTCGAATTTGAGCTGGAGCGGGGTTTTGCCGGCTATACGTAGAACCAGGGCAATCGGAACTATGGCCACAATGTAGAGAATACCGAGAATGAGTCTGGTGTTGAACCAGCCAAGTGCCGCGCCGATTTTCAGCCAGACGGCATGCGGAAATTTAAGCCAGGCAGGCCTTAGCAGAGCCGGCAAGATGAGCACTGTTGACAGGATAAGAGCCCAGGTTCTGACATCGGCCTGCCTGAGCAACGGCCACAGGCCGATTGCCAGAAAGGCGGCGCCAACGATCAGGCCAAAGCTGCGCAGTTCGCTGGTTCGACCGGTCGCGTTGGGCAAGGTTTCTATTGCTATCTGTTCAGTCTGGTGCAAAGGTTTCGAGCCCCAGTTTCTCTATGATTTCTTTTGGCTGATCTTCTTTTTTGAGGTAGAAGTTTTCGAGCACAAGGCTGTCCATTTCGGTGCGCATGAAGCATTTGTAGGCATCGAGAGGCGTGCAGACAATAGGTTCGCCGCGCACGTTGAACGAAGTGTTCACAATGACGCCGCAGCCGGTTTTTTGCTCAAATGCTTTGATCATGGCATGATAGCGCGGGTTGGTGTCGGCATGCACCGACTGAATCCTCGCCGAACCATCGACATGGGTTATAGCTGGAATCTCGGAACGCGCGATATTGAGCAGATCCAGGCCGGTAAGGCTTTTTTGTGTTTCGCTCAGTTCCAGCATCAATTCTTTGTTTACCTGTGCTGTCAGCAACATATATGGCGTGTCGCTGGCGAGCTCAAAATAGTCTGAAAGTCGCTCGCGCAGAACCGATGGCGCAAAAGGTCGGAACGACTCGCGAAACTTGATCTTAAGGTTCATAACCTTCTGCATTTTTTTGGAGCGGGCATCACCGATAATACTGCGTGCTCCGAGTGCGCGCGGACCGTATTCCATGCGCCCCGAAAACCAGCCAATGACTTTTTCCTGTTCAAGATCACCGGCAATTTGTTCGAACAATTGCGAATCATCGATCTGGCTGTATGGAATCATGTGCTGGTCAAGAAAGGACTTGATTTCAGTATTGCTGAACGCCGGGCCAAGGTAGCAACCCTGCATCAAATCTGGCGCCTCAGGTTTGCGGGTGTTTTTGAGATGCTCGAACCAGACGCCCAGTGCGGCTCCGGCGGCGCCACCAGCATCTCCGGCCGCCGGCTGGATCCAGATTGACTTGAATGGGCCTTCGCGCAGCAGGCGACCGTTGGCAACGCAGTTGAGAGCCACGCCTCCTGCCATGCAAAGGTTGTCGAGTCCTGTTTCGGCATGCAGGCTGTGGCCCAGTTTCAATACGATTTCTTCGCAGACTTCCTGAATCGATCTGGCCAGATTCATTTCGCGCTCACCGGTCGGATCTTCGGGCTTCTTTGCCGGGCCGCCGAAGAGCTTGCAGAAACGTTCATTGAACATGCTCAGGCCGGTGCAGTAGTCGAAGTAATCCATGTTCAGGCGAAAAGTGCCATCGGCTTTGACATCGACGAGGTTGTCGAGTATAAGCTGTTTGTAAACAGGCTTGCCGTAAGGCGCCAGACCCATAAGTTTGTATTCGCCACTGTTAACCTTGAAGCCTGTATAAACTGTAAACGCTGAGTAGAGCAGTCCGAGCGAATGTGGAAACCTTATTTCCCACAGCTGTTTGAGGCTGTTTCCATCTGCCTGCCAGGCAGTAGTGGTAGCCCATTCGCCGACCCCGTCGAGGCAGAGCACGGCAGCCTTTTCGAAGGGTGAGGGATAGAAGGCAGATGCAGCATGTGATCGATGATGTTTGTAGAAGAAGATTTCTTCAGGCAGATTGCCGAAATTCTCTTTGACCATCCGTGCAATCTCTGATTTCATGAACAGCCTGTCCTTGATCCAGAGAGGCATAGAATGAAAAAATGAGCTTAGTCCGGCAGGTGCAAAGCTCAGATAGGTTTTGAGAAGCCTTTCGAACTTGATAAATGGCTTTTCGTAGAAAACCAGTATGTTCACCTGCTGCATGGAGATGCCGGCACTTTTGAGGCAATATTTTACCGCGTGCAACGGAAAGCTGCTGTCATGCTTGATGCGGGTAAAACGCTCTTCCTGTGCAGCAGCCACAATTTTGCCGTTATGCACAAGGCATGCGGCAGAATCATGGTAATAAGCTGAGATCCCAAGGATATACATCAGATGCTTCCTTCACGCGTATGTAAATTTATAGCAGATTTCTCACTGTATTTTCAATGTGTTGTGCACAATCAGGTGCAAAAAAATAACCGCCCGTCATCGGGCGGCTGTCTGGGGGCGAAAAGTTATATGCTGGTAAGTTAAAGCACGCTCTGGAAAAGTCTGGTGACAATACCCGGGCGATTCGGTCTGCCGACAACGCCTCTGCCATCGAATTTGATCTGCGCATCTGCCAGAAATTTTGAATTGATCGTATTATTGCCGTCAATGTCGCGCGGTCTTGCGACGCCACGAACTTTCATGATCTGGGTTTCGCGGTTTACCACGATCGAACGGCTGCCTTCGACAAGGAGGTTGCCGTTGCCGAGAACTTCGAGCACAGTGGCTGTAATGGTGCCGGTTAGTTTGCCGGAGCGGGTAGTGGTGCCCTGACCGTCGAACTCGTTGGTAACTTCGCTTTTCCCGACGAAGTTCTTGACCAGATTCTTTACAATAGGAATCTCCGGGCCGGTAGTAACTTCTGTCGTGCTATCTTTCTGGGTGCTTGTAGTCGCTTTCGACTGGGCATTCGATTCTTCTGAAATTACTATGGTAATTATGTCGCCGGGCTGGTATTCGCGGGCATTCTTTGACGAATAAAGGTCATTGCCGCTGAGCCAGAGAGAGCTGGCTGAAAGACTGCTGGCTACAATCATCATCAGGCTCAAAGCCAGTATCATTCTAGTTCTGTGCATATTCTACCCTGCCTTTTTCTTTGATGACGCCTCGTATCCGGCGCTGGTTCTGCATGTTGATCAGAGTTATCTCGTCGCCTTCGCTGCCGCCCTGCACGGCCCGGGCCGGAATTTTCAGTGACAGCGTGCCGCTGTTGAAGTGAAAATCGACGCTTTCGCCGGGCTTGACCAGCCAGGAATCGCGATTACCTGCTTTGACAAAGCTCTCGTTTCTGTCAGTCGGATTGCTGCCGGACTTGTCGTTGTTGCGACAGATGCTTGACGGGCCAGTTGACAGGTCACTGCTGCGCAGAACGGTTCCGGGTGATTTGAAACGTCCGAGACATTTTCCCACCGCATCGGCATAAGACACTGGAATGTTGCTCTGGTCGCTTTTTACTTCGACCTGTTTCTTTCTGATCATGGTGCTGCTGATGGTTTCGCCGGGGCGTGCCAGTCGTGTCAGTTCGGCGGCTTCGACGATGCGGCTTACGCGCACCTGTATCAGCTGGCGGAAAGGGCCGTTATCGGTCTGGGCGGTAAGAACGAAAAGTCGCATGCCGAGAGTGTTGTCTGAGTTGGTGTTGATTTCCCAGCTTTGCAGATTGCCGGGAAGCACGATGTTTGTCGGCACGCGTGACAGATCTACGGCCAGATCGTTTGTATCTGAGGTTTGGCAGAGTGAGGTGATGCGCTCAGCAATGTCAGACCCTTTGAGCATGGCTCCGGCTCTGCGTATAGTAATGCGCTCGGGAATTACAAGTGCGCTGGCATAGTTGCCAAGCTTACGCTGAATCTCTGTTTTGTCGAGCACCAGTTCGCCAAGCGGATCGGGAATATGACCAAGTTGGATGGCCGCCAGGTTCTCGCGGAGTTCCGGGCTTGCTTCGTTTTTTATCAGACAGTCTGCTTTGATCTCGCTGCTGTTGACCAGCACGGTTGATTTGAGCGCGGTGATCTGGTCTCTGGCTGAAGGCATGATTATAGCAGCGCCGGCCTGGCTGCAGCACAACAGTGCGATGCCGCAGCTGATTATGGTTGAGCCTATTCTTCTGGTCAGTTTATGTTTAATCAAAACTTGCTACCTTATCTGCGCAGGTTGTTGGCGATCTGCAACATGGTGTCTGATGTCTGAATGGTCTTGGAGTTCGCTTCGTAAGCGCGCTGGGCGACGATCATGTTGACCATTTCTTCAACGACTTTGACGTTAGCCATTTCAATGAACCCCTGGGCGATTTCGCCAAGTTCTTCTGTGCCGGGGATTCCAACTACTGCATCACCAGAACTGCCGCTCGGAATGAAGAGGTTGCGGCCAATTGCCTTGAGGCCGGCCGGGTTGATGAAGTTGGCGGTTTCGATCTGCCCTAGCACTTCGAGGTCAACCTGTCCAGGCATTTTGGCGGCGATGATACCCGAAGAAGTGATGTTGAGGCCGATAGCTTCGCGCGGTATGGTGAAACCGGGTAAAACCGTATAACCATCAGAAGTTACGACAACGCCATCTTCAGACAGTTTCCACGCACCGTCACGCGTATAGGCGATGTCACCGTTGGGCAGCTGTATCTGAAAGAAGCCCTTACCTTCGATAACCACATCCAGTGGTTGCTCGGTCTGCTGGAATTCACCCTGCGAGAACATGCGCTGGGTGGCGACCGGCCTGACACCGTGACCGAGCTGAATGCCTACCGGGTAGGTGTTGTCGCTCGAAATCGGTGCGCCAGGTTCGGCGATAGTCTGATACATCAGATCCTGAAAGTCGACCCGGCTCTTTTTGAACCCCGTCGTAGTTACGTTGGAAAGGTTGTTGGAAACTACCGCAATGTTGGTTTCCTGACCTTTCATGCCTGTAGATGCAGACCACAATGATCTCAGCATAGGCTTCTATTCCTCCGGTTCTTTCAGATTATGCGTCAGCGGCGGGTTGCGCCGACCGAGTTGATGGCTTTGTCGAGAAGGCCATCGTGAGATTGAATGACTTTTGAATTCGCTTCGTAAGCGCGTGATACTTCGATCATGCGCACCATTTCTTCGACCAGACTGAAGTTTGGCTTTTCGACATATCCCTGTTTGATGTTGCCTTCTGCTCGCGCAACTTCGCCGTAGGCACGCACGAATTTGTTGGCGCCTTCCTTGCGAAAAGCCTTTCGGTCAGCAGCGATGCCCTGGGCAATTCTGAACAGAGGTTCATTGTCAACCAGAACACGACCGCTGCGGTCTATGGTGACAGTTTGTCCTTCGCCAACCTGCACTCTTTGCAGGCGCGGGTTGAGATTGCCTTCTTCATCGAGAATACTGCCGGCATTTTCACCGACCGGTTCAGTATCTGCAAGAATGTAATCACCGTGCATGTTGGTAAGAAAGCCTTCATGGTTGATGGTCAGAATGCCATCGCGGGTGAATCTGGTGCCTTTGCCCGATTCAACTACCAGAAAGGCTTTTTCATTTTCGAGGGCGATATCGAGTTCGTTGCCGGTATAGTCGAAAGCGCCGGCTTTGAAGTTGGTGAACGACTCATCGACGATGACGCCGGTGCCGAGTTCGCCAATCTTCGGGAACTTGTAGAAAGGGCGGGGTGGATAAAGCTGCCCGTCATTAACCTTGCGCAGGATCATTGTCGGCAGTTCCTTGAAAATGCCCTGATCCTGTTTGAAACCAGCTGTATCGACGTTGGCCAGGTTGTTGGCGACCATGTCCTGTCTGACGATTTCGCACAACATCGATGATGAAGCTGTATATATGCCACGTATCACGCTTCGCTCCTTCTGGCGGCCAGAGTGCCGCAATGGTCGTTCGCGCTGCAGTTTTTTATCTGTTCGAGCACGGCTGCTCCAATTGGATTGTTATGAAAAGCCAGCTCCTGTGCCAGATGTGAATGCAGGCATTTAACGCCGTTAAAATCCCTGCTGCCGGCGACAGTGGTTGAGGTCAGTATTTCTCTGATATGATCGGGCAGTTCACCTGGATAAATTTTTTCGGCCATGCTAACGCGCAGTTCTGCTATTGTTTTTTGTCCTGCAATAAAGAGGTTTCTGAAGTCTTCATCAGACTTGAGCCTTTGTGAAAAAGCCCGGACCTGGCCATGCTGCTCAAGATCTGCGGTCAGCGCCTTGAGACGAGGGCAGACAAGCCAGAGAAACGCCGGGAAAGGTTTCCAGATGCCATCTTCTTTAAATACCGGGTCAGCGATAAGAACCTGTGGGCTGCCATCAGGGCAGAATGTTCTGACTGTGAAAGGCGTGCGCGGCTCGCGGCCGAGAAGCTCGACTGCTGCCTGCTGCTGCTTTTCTAATGTCAGATTCAAGTTTGCCAAAATAACACCTTCCCTAAACGATATATCGGCAAAATAACTGCCCATGATTAGGGATTTCTTGATTTTTTATTTATCAGGAAGATAATCGGCATCTGGCAGCCTATATTTAAGAGTAATTTTGCGTAAAAACCGGGTCTGCGTTAAAATATGACGACAAAATCAGCCGAATAGTCAGGAGAAGCCATAATGAGTCTGCGTTTTCTTACCGCCGGAGAATCCCATGGCAGCGCATTGACCGGCATTCTCGACGGCATGCCGGCTGGAGTGAAAGTTACCCGCGAAGATTTTGCAGCTTTACTCGCACGTCGCCGCCAGGGTTACGGACGTGGCCCCCGTCAGCAGCTCGAAACTGATAAAGTGCGTGTAACCGCCGGCCTGCGTGCCGGCTATACCACCGGTGCTCCTGTTTCTTTGTTGATCGAGAACGTTGCCCGCAACGAATTGCATGATTACATGCAGCCTTTTGCTGAGTGCGATGCGCATAAGTCCGCCATTGCAGTGCCTTTGCCCGGGCACGCCGACCTTGCCGGTGCCTTGAAATATGGCTTGAATGATTGTCGCAACATACGCGAGCGCGCGTCTGCCCGCGAGACAGTGATGCGAACGGCTCTGTCAGTGCCGCCACGTTGTCTGCTGCGGGCGCTTGGTATTGAATCTGTCTGTCTGCTCGAACAGCTTGCGTCAGTCGCCGCCAAAATAGATTATCAGCGCCATCCTGCCGAACTCGCAAGCCTGGCAGCCGAAGCTGGCACTGATTTTATGACTCCCGATAAAAATGTGGTCGCTAACTGGAAAGCTATGGTCGATTCTGCTGCTGCGGCTGATAAAAGTCTTGGCGGCACTGCTGCTGTGATTTTCTGGAATCTGCCGGCCGGCCTTGGCAGCCACAATCAGCATGATCTGCGGCTTGACACGCGTCTGGCGGCTTTGCTCATGAGTATTCCAGCTGTCAGGGGAGTTGAGGTCGGGCTGGGACAGCAGCAGGCCCACGGACAATGCCCGGCTGCTGATCCTGTTACTTTCTCTTCTGAGGCTGGCTGGTTAAGAACCAGCAATTATGCCGGTGGACTCGAAGGTGGCATGACCAACGGTGAGCCTTTGATTCTGCGCTTTCACATGAAGCCTTTGCCTGCTAATACTGGCTTGCCATCAGTCGATCTACAGACTGGTCAACCCGCTACGCCGGCATTTTATCGTTCAGATACCCAGGCGCTTACTGCTGCTGCCGTTGTTGCCGAGTCGGTGGTCGCGATCGAGCTTGCTTCGCAGTTGCTTGAAATGACTGGCGGCAGCACACTCGAACAGATCAGCACAAGATTGGAGGATCTGCGCGCCCGCCAGAAGCGTCTGCCACGATAACACCCGGCAGATGGCAAACCGCCGGCCGGGTGGCAGTCTGGATGCCTGGCTAAAAGGAGAAGGGGCTGAACCCGCTGGTTCAGCCCCTTTTGTGTCGGAGGTATCAGAACGATGTGTCGAATGCGTTGTCGAATGAGTCGTCGATTGTGCCGGCCGGCTGGGTGAAGGTCGGCTGCGGTGTGGCGGCAGCTGTTGGCATGCCTGCCGGAACCAGTGAGGTCGGAGCGGCTGATTCGATGCTCTGGGCGATGATGTGCGGAGTGATCAGGATAATGAGTTCCTGAGACTGGCCCTTCTTGCCCTTGAAGCTGAACAGATTCTTGATGATCGGGATATTGCCGAGCAACGGAATCTTGTTACTTTCTTTGCCTTCTTCGTCTCTGATCAGGCCGCCGATGAGAATCTCTTCGCCGTCTCTGACACGAACGGTTGTCTTGGCAGAGCGTGTGCCGATAACCGGATACATGTTGTTGTTAGACCATGATTCAACGAATGATACTTCGGGTTCAGCGTCTACAGTGATGTAGCCGTCGTCGTTGATGCGTGGTGTGATTTTGAGTTTGATACCAGTGTCTTTTTCTTTCGGTGGCTGGTCGGCGCCGCCCGGGTAGATAACCTTGGTGCCGACGATGATTTCCGCTTCCTGGCCATTAACTGCCGAGATCTTGGGATTCGACAGAACCTTGGTTTCGTTGCGGGTTTCGAGGGCTGAGAAGGTTGCCTTGAACAGCAGGTTCTCACGGTAGAAGTCGCCGAGACCGAACATGTCGCCCTGCTGACCGGTGAAGGCTTCCTGATAGAGGCCAGAATCCGGATTAACAGCAAAGTATTCCTTGGTAGAGAATACCGGCAGTGCATCGAAGTTTTTGTATTCTGCTTCGGTTGTGCCGACTTTGCCCTGCCACTTGAAGCCGATGCTCTTCGAAGCGTCGGTTTTAACTTCGACGATCTTCGCTTCCATCATGCACTGGTGGACTGGCACGTCAACAGTTTCGATGAGCTTTTTAGCCTGGTCGATCATTTCTTTCGACCCTTCGATGATGAGTGCGTTGATGCGTTCGTCAGGAGTAACGGTAACGCCGCCCTTGGCTGCTCCGGTAGAGCCACCAAAGAGTTTGGCTACGTCAGCAGCCTTTGCATACTGCAGGCGTCGGGTAACCGTCTGGCCCTTTTCGAATGCGTTGATGAGCTTTTTCTCATCAGCGAGGATCCAGGTGTTGCCAATCTTGCGAACCGCAAAACCGTTGGTTTTGGCGATCAGGTTCATGGCTTCCTCATAGTAGACGTCTGACAGCTTGACAGTTACGCGGCCACTGACGCTCTTTTCAGCAATGATGTTGGTTCCTGACTGCTGGGCGATTACCTTGACGATCTGACGAATGTCAGTGTCGCGGAAATCGAGGGTAATGTTGTCATCTGCTCTTACAGAGCCCGGCAACAACAGTGCGACGGTGAGAGCCGCAAACAGTAGTAAGATGTTGGTTTTCTTCCTGGTGTAACCCGTGGAACACATTCTTCTATACCTCCGAACGGGAATGTCCGACAACAAAATCTCCGACAAGTGCCATTTCTGGTTTGTCAGTTGATACATCGACAAGTTTTATTAATTTGTGAAGCAAATTTTTGATTTTCTTTCGCTCTTTTTTTTCGCGGCTATATGGCGATTAAATAAGAACCGCAACCAGTATCGACCGGTTGCGGCAGTTTGTTGACCTTAAAGTATTATTTAATTCTGATTCTTTATAAGCTTTCAGGGGTTCAAGCCCGGATCGATCATTACTGGCCGGTTCTGGCCCTCGTTGTGTTTCTCAAGTTCTGATGCCACGCTTTTGTAGCCTATGGTTAGAAGGGCTATGAGGCTGATAAGCCCCCAGGTCATCCACATGAATTTCCTCTTCATATTTACTCCTTTGTTATCAAGCTGCCTTGTTGAAGGGCATCTGCCAATACTTAGAATCTGGAGCCCGATCGAATGATGATCTGGCAGGAAATGAAAAAGGGCTGTAGCATTACGATTTCCTGTTTTGCCAGGCGCGTTCTGTTACAGCCCTTTGGCTTACAATCAGCAGGTCATTCTTTTTCGTCGCCACCAATTTTGAAGGTGTGGCGGCGCTGTTCTTTGTTCGAATAGACGACGATGCGGTCATTCTGAATATCGACAACTTTGAATTTGCCATCGACAATCTGATCTTTGGTTACAGTGTGCTCTTCGTCTTCAAACTTGATGACGGCCAGTCTGGCACCTTCGTTGCCTACGATACCGGTTACGAAAACCTTTATAGGTTTTACCGGAGGTGGCTGTGGCTTGCTGTCCTGCGGTCTGGCGACCGGCTGAACTGTTCTGACCGGAGGCAATACGACCTTCTTTTCGACGATCGGCTTGAACGGGTCTTTGTTCGGGATTTCCGGTGCAAAAGAGAACTTGTTGATCAGTGAGTCTACCTGCTCGGCTTCGGTCATCTTCGAAGTATCGGCAGCAGCGCCGCTATCTGCAGCCGGGCTTTCGGCCACCATGCCGTCGCCACCCTCAGCTGCAGCCGGTGCCGGTGCCGCGGTGTCGCCACCGAGGTCGTCAAGACCACCGAAGTCATCAAGGTCGTCGATTGCGAAAACCCCTGGAGCGGCAAGAAGGAACACTGCCAGAAAGATGATTCCCAATAATTTTGCTGGGCTGTATCTGTTCATTATAGTCAGGCCTCCTTTATTAAATGCCACTGCCCATGATATAGACTTTGGCACTGAGCGTTACGCTGAGAAGAGGGCTTTTACTGTCACGATCGACTTCGGCTGAGACCGACACGTTCATGGAACCAGCGGCCAGATTGATTATCTTGCGGCGTTCCATGATGGTCAGGAAATTGCCGATGTCCTTGAAAGTGCCAAGAACAGTCATTTCTACAGGCAGTTCAGACCAGTCTTCGGCGCGAACCAGAGGTGATATTCTGATGTCCTGAAATTTCACGCGAAACTTGTTGGCGATGGTTTCAGTTGATTCAAGCAGCTTGGGAACCACAGTGTTGAGCTGGTTTGATTCCATCTGCAGCTTGTTTTTCTGCTCTGTTAACTTCGAGATCTGGTTGCGCAGTTCGGCCATCTCCTCTTCGATATTGGCGAGCTGAGCCTTTTGTCGCTTCAGGCCTTCGATTTCGGAGCTGATCTTCTTGCCTTCTTCTTCCATTGGCTGGTAGTAGTTCATGTAGAAGAACACCCCGGCACCTATTGCGATAACCAGGAGGAAAATCGTTACTACGGCAAAGTTGTTCATTTCAACCTCCCAGATTCTTGTCGCCGAGGTCGCGCTTGATACGGCAGTTAACTTCAAAGCGCCAGACCGGCATTTTTTCGTAAATATTCTTGGTTGCGCTGGTCAGAAACACTTCTTCAAAGTGTTCATGACCCTGCAATTCCTGGATGAACTGCTGGATACCCTTGGTCAGCTGTCCGCCGGTTTTGGGCTCTTCAGCACCATCTTCGTTGCATGAATAAGCGGTAATCTGAACGCGGCGGTCAGAATCGATGCGCAGGTTGGTTATCCATACGGTCTTTTCCGGAACAACGCTGGTAAGGTTGCTGAAAGCCTGTGACCACTGCAGCAGGGTAGCTCCAGAAAGCTGCTTGAGTCTGGAGATATCTGACTCGATCTTGCCGCGCTCCTGGCGAAGGCGGTCTTTGATGTCGAGTTTCGACTGTTCGCGCGCAATCTCATTCTTGAGCTGCTGGCGCTGAGCGATAGCATCATCGTTCATGCCTTCTATCATCTTGGTTCCGGCCATGAAGCCGGCCACGATGCCGACGACACCGATGACGAAGAAAATGGCGGCAAACGGGATCTGAATAGGCTTGCGCCGTTTGACCGTTAACAGGTTAATTCTGATCATATTAGTCTTCCACCACCCCTCTTAAGGCAAGCCCGATGGCAACTGTATACTGCTGCAGATTGTCATAGAGTTCATCGGGGTCTGGAGCGGTAACAGCGATTCCCTCGAGAGGATTGCCCATGAACACGTCTACACCGAGTTCGTTGCTGATGTAGGTGTTGAAGCTTCTGAGGTTTGAGCTGCCGCCTGAGAGAATGATCCGGTGAATGAGTGGTTCACGTGACTGTGCTTTGAAATAGTCGAATGAACGCCTGATTTCTGAAGCCAGTTCTTCAACCGTGGTTTTAACCACTTCTGAAATTTCGTTGGCTCCACCGTCACCGATGCTCACTTCGGCTTCTTCGATCTTGAGACCCTCGGCCTGATCGAATTCCTGCTTCATGACATCTTTGATCATCTCTGTGATATTGTTGCCGGCAATCGGGATGTTTCTTGTAAACATCAGGTTTCCGGATTTGAGAACAGAAATGTTGGTGGTTCTGGCACCGGCATCGATAATGGCAACGACTTCGCCGCCTTCCTGAGTGCTGGCCGTCTGCATATAAGAGCTCTCAAGCGCGTTGAGGGCTGCAATGGTATCGACATCAACCACTTCAGGAGTAACGCCTGCACTCTTGAGAACGTCGGTATAAGAGTTCACCAGGTCTTTCTGGGCTACTACCAGAAGGATCGAGTATTTTCCGCCACCTTCGTCCTCTTCTTCGATAGTGTTCAGAACGGCATGCGTAATACTGACTTCGTCGATTGCATACGGAACATACTGTTCGGCTTCGATGCGCACAGTCTGCTCGAGTTCTTCCGGTGACATGACTGGCAGCTTGGTAAAGCGCATGATCACGTTCTGCCCGGAGATTGATACGAAAGTTCGTTCCGGTTTGATTTTCCGGCTCTTAAGAATGTCCTTGATGACCGCGGCAACTGTCTGGGGATCTCCTACCGCGCCTTCTGTCATGCAGTCAGGCGGGAGTGGCATCATTCCATAGTTGATCAGTTCCGGGCCAGAAGGAGATTTTTTGAGCTGAACGATCTTAACAGCTGAGGTGCCAATATCGACGCCCACGGCTGTATTGGTGTTCCCAAAGGTGAACAATCCCATACGCTCTTTCCTCCAAGTTAGTCACGACAAAAGCCGTGACGGCTTTAAAATTACAGAATGTCAGTTTTATATCGGCTGTTTCTTAATCAAATTTAATCAAAATCCAAAAAACTTTCAATAATCAAGACTTCTTAGTGCAACATTCGAATAGTAAAATGCCAGAATTTGCCGGTAAGACCAGTTGCGTTTGCCGAGTTCTATGGCTCCGGCCTGGCAGAGTCCGACCTGGTGGCCGTAGCCACGCCCGAATATCTCAAGCTGTTCAAGTGACGAGGCTCTATTGCCAGAGCTTGCAGCAACTTTTGCCGGTGGAATCAGTTCTTCGCTGCCAGGAGCTGCATCGCCGGCGGGATACAGTCCGATTGTCTGCCAGCCCCCTTCTGGCCGCAGCGTTCTTTTTAAACCAGATCCTGTCAAGATCATTAACTGGGCAGGGCCATCGGCGATATCGTCTGCCAGTGCCGCAATCATGATGCGATGTCTCTGTGTCGACTCGGGAGTTTCTGTTATTGTAACCGGTGAAGCAGCTGCAATTATTTCGCGGGCAATGCCACGATTGCCGAGAATAAAGGTTGTGCTGGGAAGATTGAAAAGACGTCTGATCGTTGTCCCGCGCACTTTGTGGGTGCCGGTGTTGGTGTGAAGTATGAGATTGGTGACGCGATCCATGGGTTGTGGCGATTCGATCTCGGCATCGTAGAGTCTTGAAAACACTGTCTTTTCACCGCGCAAGGCCTTGATCAGGGCGTCTGCAGAGATAGATCTTGTCCAGCGAAAGTTTGAGCCATCGCGGCAGAACGGGCAGATAACCCGGCGCAGATAGCTGCGCGGTGCGCCGCCAAAAACCTTGTCATTGTCAGATGTCATACCGCCACAGCTGGCGTGATAGAGGGTCGCTATCGGTTCGCCGTCTGAAATCATTATTATGCCACGGGTTGCCTGTACTGCCGGGTCTATTGTGGCTCTCTCGGCGCTCACGCCTTTGTAAACCTGGCAGTGTGTCGAATCGCAGACATCGGCGCCTTCAGAGCCATGCTTGTTGCGACTGGCATAGGCGTATGTTCGTGCGATAACGGTCTGAGCCCGCAGGGATTCAGAAGGGGAGAGCGAGCCGATTTCGCTGCCGACAACCCCGCGCAGATAATTTTCGATGCCAACGTGATTTATGATGCGCGCCCCTTTATCAGTGATATCAGCCTGTAGATGACCACGGTAGAGGCTTTTATTCAATTGAACCACATCTTTGTTGCCAAAAAGATAGATGCTCTCGCCTTTATATTCTACGCGGCGGCCTCTTTTCCCAGGCAGGCTCCAGTTGAGCGTTTCGCCTTTCCGAAAGGTTCTGGTTTTTCGTCCGTGCTTGTTCTGCATCCAGCCACCGTCAGGAAAAGTGACTTTAAATGCCGTGTGGTTGCCCCCCATTTTTACTCTCAGAATGGGCTCACTGTTGCTGCTTTTTGATCTTCTGGATGCGGCCTCACAAGGGATTGACAGCAGTGAAACCACCATAAAAGCGATCACCATCAGCATCAGTCTGCTGAAAGCTGGTTTAATGCCTTTTTCTCTGTTGCTCTGTTGCATGTAACCTTTTTCCTCAGGTGATTTCAATCATTCAAACGCTGCTGCTGCCGTCTGGATTTAGATATTTTTTATCGTTCTTATAGCGATCGTGCTCGCTGAAAATGCATCCACAGTATTTCTGGCGGTACAGGCCAAGCTCACGGGCAGCGTTATGCGAACCGCGAAACCCCGGTCGAAAATCAGTGTAATGAAAACTCACGCCATTCTCAGCTGCGAGTTCCTGCCCGGTTTTTATCAGCAATTCATGGTTTTGATACGGACTGATCAGAAGAGTCGTCGTGAACGCAGCAATGCCGACTCTGGCCGCAGCCTTTGCCGTGGCCTCGAGACGCAGGCGATAACATACGGCACAGCGCTGCGGTCCGAAGTCGCTGCCAACAGCCTGTAAGAACCTTTCGAGGCCATAGGATTTGTCGCCATAGATAACCTCGAGTTTAAAGTGTGTTGCCGTAATCTGAAAAGATTCGAGGCGCTGCTGATATTCGATAAACGGATGAATGTTGGGGTTTTCCCAGAACACGGCGGTTTTGCCTTCTCCGATGGCATTTTCCAGCAGCGGGTAAGACCCGGTTAAACATGGGCCGCAACAGGTGTGCAGTAGAATATCCAAATCTATTCTCCTATTTTTCCGTCACCATACGTCCAGAAAGGGTCCAGTTGCGAGCCTGCTCGATGCGTACACGCACATAACTGCCTATTAACGAATTATCTCCCGGAAAATTGACCGACCTGCCACTGCGGGTTTTGCCGACGAGATCGGTTTGGTCGCGCGCGGCGTTTGCCTCAACCAGCACTTCATATTCTCTGCCGATGAGCTTTTGGCTTTCTTCAAGACTGATGCGGTTCTGCACTTCGATAAGCCTTGCCAGTCGGTCTTTTTTCTCTTCTTCGCTGAGCTGGTCAGCCATTTCAGCCGCTTTAGTGCCGGGTCGTGGCGAATAATAATACATGAAAGCCGACTCGTAGCGCACTTTTTCAACAAGCTCAAGCGTGTCGGCAAAGTCGCTTTCGCTCTCGCCTGGAAAGCCGCAGATGATATCGGTGCTCAAACAGGCTTCGCTGATATGCTCGCGCACGGCATCAACCAGAGTCAGATATTTTTCGCGGCTGTAGCCCCTTTTCATAAGCTCGAGAATGTGATTCGAGCCTGACTGCACCGGCAGATGATACTGCTCACAGACCTTGCTTAATGCGGCAATACGTTTAATGGCTGCAAGCGAGAAGTCACGCGGATGCGAGGTCATGAAGCGCACCCATCTGATGCCGTCGATGTCTTCTATCATTTCAAGCAGTTGCGTAAAGCCTTCTTCCAGGCCTATGTCACGACCATATGCATTCACGTTCTGACCAAGCAACGTTATTTCAGTGACGCCGCGGGCGGCCAGTTCGCTGATGTAGGTTTTCAGTTCTGCCATTGGCCGACTGATCTCAGGCCCGCGGACATACGGAACTATGCAGTAGGAACAGAAATTTGTGCAGCCTCTGATGATATTGACCATGGCTGAAAAAGGCCGGTTCAATATGATACCATCGGCAGAGTCACCATCAAAAGCCCCGCGATCGACAAAGCTGCCAAGAGTTCGACCATTGGCCGCTCTTTGCAGCAGCAGAGGCAGCTCTTCTATGTCGTTTGGGCCAAAAACGAGATCGACCAGCGGCAGCGCCTCAAGCATTTCTGCCTGCATATTCTGGGCCATACAGCCGGCAACGCCGATTATCAGATTCGCGTTACGCCTCTTGTGATTTATCAGCGACTGGATTCTGCCGATCAGTCGCTGTTCAGCATGCTGTCTTACACAGCAGGTGTTGAACAGAATGAGATCGGCATCTTCTTCTGATTCTGTTTCTGTATAGCCAATTTTTGTCAGCAGGCCGCGTAACCGTTGAGAATCGGCCTGATTCATCTGACAGCCAAAGGTGGTGAGCATGAATTTTGGGTGTGATTTCGTCATAATACCGCAATTCTACCACAATCCCACTTTCATTCATATACTCCACCGCTAATCAATAGAGCTTTTTCAGTTTTGCGCCTGGGAAATAATGCAGTAGAATTTTATCAAAACTGTTTCCGGCCCTTGCCATGCTCTGGGCGCCGGTCTGGCACATGCCGACACCGTGTCCCCAGCCGGCTCCGATAAAGCTGGCGCCGATTATATAGCCTTCCTTGTCGCGCTTCCATTCGACGATAAAATTAGAGCTGCGCAGCATGCCAAAAAGCTTTCGTATTGCAAGTTCTCGCAAAACCGTCTTTTCTCCGTTGCTGCCTTTCAATCTTATGCTGATGATTCGGCCGCTTATTTCTCTGATAAACTCATCAATGCTGTTGATTCTGCCTATTCCTGCAGTTTCTTCAACTTTCTTCCAGTCTGCTTCGCTCAGAGTTTTCTCCCATCTGAATTTGTCGGCTCCTTCTACGCCAGTCATGGAGCACCAGGCTTCGGCCGGGTTGCGAATGAATGCTTCAGCCTGTTTGTGGTCGGTTAAGTCCATTTTTACCGGAATCTTCAAATCACAGACGCCCTGAAGATGCTTGTCTGGATTCGACACCCATATCTGGTGGTTGGCTGAGCTGTGGCCGCCACAGTTCGCAGAATAGACCGCATCAAGAATGCCGCCTTCATGATTTTCGAGAATCAGACCGCGGGTATTCTTTATGCTCTCGGCGATCTTTTTGTCGACAGCCTGCAGCCCTTTGTATACCTGACAGTGCTGCTCAGAGCAGAAATCATAGCCTTCGTTGAAGTGCCGTGTGCCGCGTTTAGACAGCATTTCGCCGCGTGCAGCAACTGCCTGTGCCTGAAGCGCTGAGTCGGGTGCCTTTGAAGATATCTCAGAAGGAACTATGCCAACGATCAGTTTTTCGAGATCGGTCTGTTCGACGCAATCAAGCGCGTTTTCGAACCCCCAGCCAACGAGCAGTTTTCCTGAAAAATGGCGGTCTTCATAGCCATGCCAGCTGAAGCCCCTGGCAAATTCAGCTTTTTTTAGCGTTGTTGTATGGGTTGGCATCAACTCAATGGTATCTCTGCCCTCGTAAATCTTCTTTTTTCCCTGATAAATTGCCAGGCTGCCCGCGGCCGGTTTGATGTTCTCGAAGAATACCCAGCTGGAGATTGCCTCTGCCGCCAGCTTATCCTGCTGTTCTTTGGCTTTTTCCTCATCGTCGAATATGCCCACGCCGACAAAAACGATGCGGTTGTCGGGATAGCCCGATGAAGGTTCCTGCCCTGCGATAAATCTGTGTGTCTTGAACTGTTTGAAGCGGCCTTCTACTTCCGCAAGCATCTCTGGCTTGTTTATCGCGGCTGAACCAACCATCAGATGATATTTACGCACTGCCGGGGCTGTCATGCGCCCTTCTATACGGTAGGTTTTGTCACTTTTCAAAGAGCCTTTGCGGTTTCCACTCAGCCATTGTCCGCCTTTGGGCATGACAATGTCGAGGGTTTTTGCGTATTGCGCCACTCTTATGCGCACAGTTGGCGGATTTGCCGCGTCTACGCCACAGCAGACAAGTAAAAGCGAAATCATTGCCAGCAGAGCTGAATAAAATAATCTATTCATGATCAGTTTCTCCCAGGGCTTTATAGAGAAAGCCGCCAGACTCAACCAGTTTTTGTCTGGCCGTTTCTGCCGGCAGGTCTCGGCGGGCCATTACGATAGCCAGTTTGACGTCTCCTTCTGCCTCCTGCAGTTTGGCTTCGGCAATGTAGTTTGGCACTCTCGCTCCCTCCATGACTATTCTTATCGCACGTTTCTGCAGCTTCTTATTGGTCGCCATGAGATCTACCATCAGATTTTCGAAAACTTTTCCCATTCTGATCATACTGATGCTCGAAATCATGTTCAGAACAAGCTTGCATGCTGTGCCGCTTTTCAGGCGGGTTGAGCCGGTAATAACCTCGGGCCCCACGGCTGGATTTATCAATACATCGGTTTTGGGAAGCTCGCCATAAGGGTTGCAGGTCAGCAGAATCGTTGATGACCCAAGTGATCTGGCATGATCAAGTGCACCACAGACATAAGGCGTCGTGCCAGAGGCTGTTATACCTAAAAGAACATCGTTTTTGCTGAATTTTATCGCTTCAAGATCCTGGCGCCCTGCATCTACATTGTCTTCAGCCCCTTCAACAGCGCTGGTCACCGCTTTTTCTCCGCCAGCGATAAGAGCCGTTACCATTTCTGGGCTGACTCCGAAAGTAGGCGGACATTCTGAAGCGTCAAGAACGCCAAGCCGACCCGATGTTCCGGCGCCGGCGTAAATCAGGCGGCCTCCTTTTCGAAAACCGGCCAATACAAGTTCTATGGCTTGAGCAATATTTTCAGAACAGGCTTCTACCGCCTTGAATACTGCTCTGTCTTCCTCGATGAAGATCTTGACCGCTTCTCGCGTAGAAACGCGATCAATATACATTGTGCGCGGATTTCGCGTCTCGGTCAGCGCCTGTCGTTCGCTATCGCCGTTAGTCATCTGCTGCCTCCTGAATTAAATTGGCATTGCCCATCATTTTTTCTTCATCATCGCTGTGAACACGGTGCACTATGTGATTTGACGCTCCAGAATATTACTGCTGCAAGAAAATAATCATTAGTTGGACTTTCTCTCTTGCACAGTTAGAAGCTTTGGTTTAGAATAGCCTGAGATTTTGTACCATAAAGCCCCTCTTCCTGTCATAAAAATTCAGCATAATTTTATCCCTGCCGGGAAATCTAAATATCCAGCGAGATAACAAATGGAAAAAACATTGGAGAAACTGACCGAATCGATCAAGGCTGATCCGCAGAATCCTGAGAATTACAAGGAGCTTGGTAACCTTTATTTTCGCAACAGTGAGTTCGAACAGGCTATAGAACAATATCTGACCGCTCTGAAAATAGATCCGACTTTTTACAAAGCTCTTTATAATCTTGGTAACACCTATTACAAAATGGAGCAGTTCGAAAAAGCGGTGCATTACTGGCATGAAGCCATCAAGGTTAAACCTGATTTCGATCATGCCTATTTCAATCTTGGCTATCATTACTATCAGAAAGAATTCATGCGCGAGGCTATCAGGGCTCTCAGCGAAGCCGCCAGAATCAATCCTGATGCTGCTGATACGCATCACTATCTTGGTCTGTCGTATCAGGCAACCAACCAGCTTCAGGATGCCATCGCCGAATTCCGCAAGGCAATCGACTTGAAGCCTAAAGAGCCCGATTATCACTACAATCTTGCTAATGCCAGCTACGACAGCGGCGATTATGCTGTAGCAGCATCTGAGTGGGCTATCACTCTGAGTTTACGCGAAAATGATTCAAAGGCGCGAAATAACTATTGTGACGCTCTTCTGCAGCTGGGAAAATACGATGAAGGTCTCTGCGAGATCGAAAAAGTGCTTTCTTCTGAACCCGATTATCCGCCGGCATTATGCACAAAAGGCGAATTGCTAGAAAAAGTTGGGCGGGTTGAAGAAGCGAAAGGTCTGTTTGCGAGAGTTCTTGAACTTACCCGCGACAAAGATGCCTGGCAGCCCCTGCATAAATATGTTGTCGATCGCACTGCCGCTTCTGAAGGCAGCGCCGTTCCGTGATTTGAACTTGAGCTGACGAATCACAGCTCGTCATAATAAAACAGAACCGCCGTATTCTCTCAAGAATACGGCGGTTCTGTTATCATTATGCCGCTTTTTTGCCGGTCTTTCGGTTCTGAACCTTGAATCCGGCAGGATTCACCAGGTAGTCATACAATATTTCTTCGGCTTTATAGTTTCCGCTGTCCTGTCCATCGATCAGGACGCTGCCGTTCGTGAAAATTTCAATGAGCATGCGTTCTCCTTTCGTCTTCTGTAATATTTGTTTGCGCTTGATTCACTATTCCTGATCTGCCTGCTGCTCCTCCTGGTAATAATTTTGTCCTTCTTTCTGCATGCGAAGAACCTCAAGCCTGGCATTTAGCTGGCGTCGCACCAGTTCATTCTGGTCGGGTTCTTCAAGTCGTTTTAAGATGGCTTCTTCAGCTTCTTTTGCTCGTCCGCTTAGGTTAAGACTGTCAACCCACAACAGAAAGGCTCTCAAGATTTCTGGCTTCTCTGCCAGAAGCGACTCGAGAATCTTCGCAGATATTTCGGGGTTATTTGCCAGATGTAACTCTGCCAGTTTGATATGCAGATTGTGATCGTCCGGGCGCTGATTTCGTGCACTTTCGAGAAGGTTGGCAGCTACTCCGACGGCATCATTGACAATGAATTCATCAACGCTCTCCAGCAGAAGAGATGTCAGTTTGTCGTCAAAATTTATGCGGGCGGCTTCTGGTGCTATCAGCTTTACCTGCGGCTGGTTGTCAATAATCACGGCAACTCTCAACATGTTCAACAAAAGTTCAGGGTTAATGGTAACCAGGTGCCCGGGTTTGAGACGCGCAATAATTTCGTCAGCCATCTCAGTGATATCTTTGCCGCCTTCATCAGTTCCGGAGGGTATGGCCTTAAGTCGTGAAAAAGCCTTTAGCCAGACATTGATCCAGGCGTCGTAAAGGCGAAGTTCATTCGGATAGACAGAAAGCAGCTGTCGGGTTGCTGTAAAAGCCTTTTTCTCCTGCGCGGTCTCGCTGAGAATTCTCACATATATCAGGTTGTCGTCGAGTGAGTCTATGGGTCTGCTGTTAACCATCTGCAGCGCTTTTTCATATTGCTTCTGATCGATGAGAAAGCTGATAAGTTCGCGTTCCAGGCTGTTAACGTCAGCGCCCGGCACCTTCATTTCACGTCTGATGAATTCTTCGAACTTATCTGCCAGGCGCAGTTTGAGTATGAGGTCTTTGATTCGCTTTCTAACCGGTGTGGTGACGATTCTTCGGCTGCTGATCGAGAGGAATTTTTCCAGCGCAGTTTCCGGCTCTGTTTCGTAGGAGAACCAGGCATCGACAAATGCGCTTAGTTCAGCTGATAACGACTTGTCGGCTGATTTTTTATTAAACATGGCAGCATAGTGCTCAGCCTTGGTCTGACGGTTCAGCATGGTGGCAGAATATGCAGCAGTGAAGAGTATCTCTTCGTTGTCGGGCATCTCGCTTATGGCTTCTTCGCAGAGTTTCAATGCCTGTTCGTAAGATTCGCCGGTTATATATATTTCGAGAGACTCTTTGAACTTTTTCCGGTATCGTGCCATGCGCATGTCGCCGAGGTAGCGTCTCGCCCTTGAACCGAACTCCGAGTTGTTTTCGACTCTTTTGAAGAACTTTTCGGCATTTTCGAAGTTGCCCGCTTCGTATGAATATAAGCCAGCGTGAAAAAGGGCTCCGGTATGGCCAGGATTCAGCTTCAACACGCGTTGAATGTCTTCTTTGGCCTCACTGATGCGTCCCTTTTCGGCGGCAATTTCAACTTTGCGATAGATTCTTGTCTCGATGCTCTCATTGCTTGCAGCAGTTTTGAAATCGCTCAGCGATAATCCTGCCAGGCAGACAGCTGCGGTCAGAAAGCCAGATTTTAGAAGGCGACGTTTATTCATGGCTGCTGTCTCTGAAAACGGTAGAAATACTGCGTGGTCGCATGTCCTGAGCAAAAAGTGCCGAAAGTTCGGTTCTGGCTTTTCTGGCCAGTGCCGAGCGGTTATCGACAAGCAGTATGTGCTCAAGTTGAAGTCTGGCTTCGCTGAATCTGTCGTTTCTTCTGTGCAACAGCGCCAGATTGAATCTTGCTGGCAGATGGTCGGCAAGCTCTATTGCTGCTGTGTATTCTTTTATTGCGAGGGCATCCCAGTCTGTGCTGTCGCCGGGTAGTCCTTCCAGTCCACGTTTTTCATAGGTCCATGCCAGCAGAAATCTTGCTTCTTCAGCCGCGGGTTGCAGTTTGACCGCTTTTCTGAAGGCCCAGATTGCCTGTTCATACTCACGTCGAGCCAGATAGTTGCGACCGTCTCTTATCCAGCCACGATACTCGCGGCCTGAATTATTGAGCATCGAGTAGAAGTTGGCTTCACTCTTTCGCCCGGTCATCGGTGCAACCGGGCTGTGCATCAGCCTGTCGATTCCGTTGCTGGCCATGTAAGCTTTGGGCCATGCGAAGAAGGCGACAAACAAAAGAATTGTTATTAGAAGAAATCTGTTATTCATTGTCAGGATTCTCTTTAATAAGAGTCGGCAGAATCCTGAACTTTATGAATTGAAAAATTATTTACTCTGGCAGATAGTATACACCGTCGGGCATGGCCATAAAAATGACGAAGTCTGATTGAGCAATAGATTTGACCGGCTTGGGAGTGTAGTATCTTTCCCAGAATCCGTCCTGATAAAGTGCATAGCCACCGCCCTCAGAATCGCTGAAGGCGATTCTGTAGGTTTCGGGGTTCATCTGGTCGAGACAGAGGTCGGTTATTTTGAAGCCGGGGCCGGTAGCTGCTGATTCTATAAGTCTGTAGTGTTGCCCGTCAAACTCGCTGGTTCCTTCACTGCCATTGATAAGAATCCTGCCACTTGGCAACCTGAAAAGATTCAGCACCGCTCCAATTTTGCCGGTGCCCTTTTCAGAGAGCAGTTTGAAGCTTTCACCATCGAATATTTTCTGAAGCCCATTTTCCATGCCTATCAACAAATAGTGTTCGGTGTTGAGTAGTGCTGTGACTTTGGCAGATTCATCCTTTTCAAAATTCTGCAGTGACTGGCTGGCGTTGCCAAAGTCAAAGCTGCGCATGTAGCCGCCATCGAGATTGTGCAGTTTGACCTGTTGGTATCTCTCTTTGTCGCCGGCTTTCAGTATGTCGAGTATAGTTTCTGGCGTAGTGCCCACCAGACCGGTGCCATCATAAATGAAAACCTGTTCATAAACCTTTTCTGAAGATGCAAATGCGATGAAAATCCGGTTGCTGCTGTCTATGCAGATTCGGGTCGCTGTGCGGCCTGAAATGCGCGGTTGCGGTTTGCGAAAACCTATAGGCTGCCAGGTTTTGCCATTCCACGTCATAACTCCTTTGTCGCCGGTGACCCAGAGATTGCCATCGCGGTCAAGGGCAAAATCTGTCACCTGCTGGTGAAAGCCTTTGACATTTTCAGCGGTGAAATGCCCGAGATCCTTCAACGGGCTGATCTGATAGATGTGCATGCCCTGTTCTTTCGTGCCAATGTAGAGAATATCTGAGATGACGCGAATTCGAGTTGGTTCACATGGCAAGAGCTGTGTAAGCTGGCCTTTGCCACTCATCTTGCGGCGGGTATAGCGCATTATTCCACCGGTTTCGGTGCCGAACCAGGCCTCGCCGTCTTCCTTTACCGCTATGGCGGTAATGTTGTCGCACGGCAGCTTTGAGTTTTCTCGTGTCAGATGATAACGTTCGCCATTTTCAGAATACAACACCAGGCCGCTGTTCTGAGTGCCCACCCACAACCCTCTTATCAGCGGGGATTTTATAATGCCGCTGACAAAGCCTCCGGGAGCGGCATATAGGCTGGTCTGTCCGGTAGTATTAAGTTGCTCTACCGTGTTGGTCATTCTCGTCTGAAACGCAAAAAATTGCTCGTACATCGCGTTTACGGCTTCTTGTGGTGCCTGCGTTCTGCCGGCATAGCGTTGGGTGTAGTCGGCATATTCCTGTTGCAGACGGTTGTATTCTTCGCGCAGCTCTGCAAAAGCATCGTTGTTTTCTACCAGTTCTGTAGTGCCGGCTTTGACTTTGGCCTGTGAACTTCTGTTATCTGATTTCAGGTCAGGCGGGAAAGCACTGAATGCAGCACGGGTGCACCAGATGCCAGGCAGCAGGTTCTCATATTTCGTCATGTCTTCAGTCATGAATAGACCGTTTGCCGATGCGATGAAGAGGCGCTTCTCGGCAGTGGTAAAATCGTTTACCCAGCCGATAGTGCTCTCATTTTGAGGAATTTCTGTCAGGGTTTTGCCGTTGATCTGGTAAAGGCCGCCATGGCAGCCGGTAAACTTGCCAAGTTCACAGTCGATGACTGAGGCAAAACCGGTTGGACTCAAATAGGTCGGTATGCTGAACGGCGCAAAAGTGTCTGACCGAAGTTCCCCAACCGAATGATCGCAGGCGACCAGACAAACTTCATTCTGGTCGCGCATCTTGCTTATGGCCAGTACATTGAGATTCCCGGACTGTTTATCGCCAATAGCAGATGCTTTAACTTTGTTGTTCTCGACAAAGCACTTGAAAATGCCATTGCTGGTGCCGGCCAGAAAGCTGTTATCATTGATTCTGATCAGGCTGTTCACGGTAACTTCTGGAAATCTGAACGTGGTTTCTCCTGATTTCTGCCAGGTTTCGCCATCGAAAACCATCAATCCTTCTTCTTGAGTGCCGGCAATTACCAGTTCTTCGCCCAGGCCTGAAGTGTGAATGAGCAGTGATCTTATTTTATTGCATGGCAGCCCGTTCAGGCTGTTGTAAACCGCAAAATATCCGGACTGAATGCGTGAGGGCGGAACCTCGAGAGTCGGAAAATGCTGAGGTCCCGGTTCGGGGTCGCAGGCCCTGGCTATCGGGTTGGCCTGAAAAGTGGCGGCCAGTATCAGTATTGTCAGTATCAGGTTTTTATACATAAGTTCTATCCTGCTTGTTTTTGCTGAGTAAATGCTGATTCAGTCATGGATATATCAGCCATGGCATAGAATTTCGGCCCTGAATTAGTGTCTAACTCAATTTTAACTGATTTTTCTGCGCCCCGGAAATCCTGCAAATAAAAAAGCTGCCGGGTTTTACCGGCAGCTCTGATAAATCAGGTAATCGGGTTAGAAGATCATGTCTTCCATGGCTTCGTCGAGCATTGCCCCAGCTTCGGAGTCGACTACATCCTTGGAGAACACTATTTCTGAGATCAGCAGCTGTCGTGCGGTCTCGAAAAGCGCCTTGTCTTTTGTGCCAAGAGGTTTAACCATGCTGCGGCGGCAGAGAAGGCGATAGACTCTGGCAACCTGCACGAGGTCACCGCTCTGAATCTTTTCGAGATAATCGCGATAGCGCTGATGAAAGCTTTTGCTTTCTTCTTCTTCTTCTTCAGAGAAGCTTTCGCTGAGAGAATTGAAGATTTCATCAATGCTGTTGTTGTTGTTGATTGTGCGCAGACCAACCTTTTCGGCCATCTCTATCGGTACCATTACCGACCCGAGGTCGCTGTAAGGAAAATCTATCACATAGTAGCTCAAAAGCCTGCCTCTCACCTGCCTTTTGTCAATCTGCTTAAGAATACCGGCCCCGTGAATCGGGTGTACGATGGGAGAACCGACTTCAAAACTATTCATCAAACGACTCCTGAAATTTAATCTTATATATGGTCAAATATCGGCGAAACATTAAAAAGGCCAAAGTAATCCATTTTTGTGCGGATTAAATTGGCCTGAGAAGCTATAACTTGTCTGATTTTACCAAAATTACTTAGCCTTTTTAGCGGCCGGAGCAGCAGCAGGCGCAGCGGCAGGAGCAGCAGCGTCAGCAGTTGCGGTGGCAGCAGCACCCTCAGCAGCTTCATCTTTGATCTGTGAAACCTGGCAGAGTGCGATTTTAGGACTTGTAACGATTTTGAAATCACCAGCTTTGATGTCTGATACGTGCAGAGATTCACCAGCATCGAGATCGTCGATGTTGAGTTTGATTACATCAGGAATCTTGCTGGGCAGACATTCAATTCTGACCTGCTTGCACATGCTGGTGAAAACACCGCCGGACTTTTTGCCGATCGGGCTGCCGACAAATTCAAGATCGACGTCGACTCTGATCGGGTGTTTCATATCAACAGCCTGCAGGTCGAGGTGAACGTATTCGTGGCTGATCGGGTGCTTCTGATGATCTCTGACGATAACGGTCTTGGACTCGTTGTTAGAGAGCTTCAGGGTGATCAGTGAGTTGCGGTTTACCTTGCGCAGCAACTTGTCGATCTGGGTTTTGCTGATAGCACAATGCAGGGGAGTTACATCCTTACCATAAACAACGGTAGGTATAAGTTCTTTTGCTCTGAGCTTCTTAGCGTCTTCTTTGCCAACTTTGTTTCTTACTTCAGCGTTGAGAATCAACTCTGCCATAGAAACCTCCTTAGTGTGAATTGATAGATCCGATTATACCATCAAATGCCCTTTGGGTCAAATTTAGCGGAGTTCCGCAGCCAGCTGGTGTCTTGCCCGTGCTTTGTTTTTTTATTGCCAGAGGGGTATCATGTTGGGTATATATGAATGCAGTTTTTTTGAGGGAATTTGCCGCCGCATTACAGCTGAGCCGCGAGAAGGGAGTCGGTGCGGCCGCTTTTCGTCGCCTGCTCGACCTTTGTGGCATGCCGTCGCTGGCATTGGAGCACTGGCTTGCCTCTGCAGGTCACAATAAGCCCATGAGCCGGCAAAGTCGGCAAAAATCGGCGACTGCCGCCATGATCGAAATCGCAGTTGAAAAAGTTGCCAGTGGTGAAATGCAGGGCTGTTATTATTCACAGTCAGGATATCCTTCGCAACTTAATGACCTTGGTGAACCGCCGCCGGTTTTGTTCAGCAGCAGCGCTATCAGGCCGGCAAAATTCGCAGCTGTGGTTGGTGCCAGAAAACTCTCGATAGAAGCTGTTCAGCCTGCATGTGAGATGGTAAGGCAGCTGGTTGCCGAAGGCTATGCTATTGTCAGCGGTGGCGCCGAAGGCGCCGATGCCATTGCACTAAAGCAGTCTCTTGATCTTGGCGCTTATACGGCAGCTGTTTTTGCCACCGGCCTCGATGTGATATATCCAGCCGCAAATATCGGTTTGTTTGAGACAATAAAACATTCAGGCGTGCTGCTCTCAGAAATGATGCCCGGAGCCAGACCGCAGCGCAGCTTTTTTCCGGCAAGAAACCGCATAATAGCAGCACTGGCCGATGTTGTTGCGGTTATCCAGGCCGGCGAAAACAGCGGCTCGCTTATCTCCGCTGCCTGGGCCTCAAGGCTTGGTAGACGTCTTCTGGTATTGCCGCCTCCGAACGATGCTGACCCTGCCTGGGCTGGAAACCGTCGTCTTATCGAGGCCGGTGCCGGTGTGTTTCACGCGGGCGGGAAGGCGTTTTCAGTTGCCGAGCCGGTCAAGGACTTTTTTGCGGCTGGCGAGCAGCTTTTTACGGGCTTCTGATTCAGGCGTCAGCTTAGCCAGATCTTCGAACCAGGCAAGCTTTGTCTTGAGCTGCGACTTTTCTTCAGCAGTCTCATAGTAGGAGAGGTTTTCGGCAGCATGATCGAGTATGCCGGTTGCCATATCAAGAGCTTCTGCAACATGAGCCCCTTCCGGAAAGCTTTCGACGTAACGTCCGTATGAATTTTCGAAAAAATAGATCATCATGTCGGGATCGCCTTCACTCTCACCGGGTAAGGGTTGCTTCGCCGCCTGCCAGGCTATATCTTCTGCAGCTTCGACAATGTCAGAATATTTTTCGGCAAGCTCCCAGTACGCATCTGATTTGACAAAATACTGGCCGGCTGGCTCATGGTAGTAGCATAGATTCTGATGGTTTTTGACAGCAGGATGTTTGCTGTCGCTACCTTTGCCTTCCATCGACAGTACATCATAGATTCGACTTAGCATGCGCAGAAAAGCCGTTTCCAGATGTGCTTTTTCGAGAGAATGCGAGGCCATTTCCCTTGTTTTATCTGCAAAATCAAGTGTCTGCATGAGGTCTTCGACAGATTTTTTTTCAGCCTTAATCTGAGCGTCTATAATCTGAATTGCTGTCGAAATTCTGTCGTCGTTACTCGTGCTCAGCGTGAGTCCACCAAAAACCCAGCCTTCCTGTTGTTCGCCGGTTATTACCTTAAACCAGCGCGAAGTTTTCCCCAACAGTGTTTCAGCTTTGTCTGATTCGGCAACTACTTTGCACCAGGTACCAATCGGCAGTGTTGCTACGGCTTTGCCTGAGGTCGTCGCGGCATCGCGCATGCGCACGTTGGTGGCAGCTATATATACATATTCTGGCGCGGCGTTCAGCATTGCAGCTGAAAGCACCAGAATAAAAACAAGCATTTGGCTTATCAGGAGCTTTCTCATAAGATGTCCCTCGCAAAAAAAAAATACCCGGGCATTTCTGCCCGGGAATGTTCTCAGTGACCGCAGCCAGAGCAGCTTGAGCAGCTCGAGCCACAGGATGACGGCATTTCTGATGCGTCTTTGATATCCATGAGTTCAAGTTCGAAATGCAGCGTTTTGCCGGCAAGCGGATGGTTCATGTCGAGCGTTACTGATTCTGTATCGAACTTCACGACGGTAGCGATGACTCTTTCGCCATTCTCCATCTGCAATGCGAGCTGCTGATCGAGAACCGGTTCGAATTCGTCGCCAAAGTTTTCGCGCTGGGTGGTGATGACACGGTCATCTGAATAATCGCCGTAGCCCTGGGCTGGTGCAAGAACGATGGTCTTTTTATCGCCAACGTTCATGCCGATTACTGCTGTCTCAAATCCTTCTATGATATCGCCGTCGCCAACGATAAAATAAAGTGGGCTACCGTTGACGCTGGAGTCAAAGACTTCTCCGGAGTCGAATTTGCCTGTGTAATGGACAAAAACCAGGTCGCCTTTTTTTACTGCTGCCATATAATGGGCTCCTTTTAGCCTGGTTGGCTGGAAAATTGTACAGAATCTCTGTACGTTTTTTCAGGCTATTATTTTTTGCCGTTCAAGTCAACACCGCTCTGCGATAAATCTTGTCAGGCCTTAAGTTTATGCCGCTGTATCCACTTCCAGACAGCGGTGCGGCTGACGCCGAGAATTCTTGCGACCTCGGCCTTATTCCAGAGGTTTTCTTCAAGCAGTTCGCTGAGCCTGGCAGAGTCACGGAGCAGACGTTTGCTTTCGATGCTTGTTCTGACTGGCCTGTTAGCTGTGGGAGCCGTTGTTGGCATGGGCGCCGACATTGTTTCGGCGCTGATCTCGGCAGGCAGATGATCGCGTTCAATAATTCTGGCCTGGCATACGACAAATGCATACTCTATCGCATTTTCCAGTTCGCGGACATTACCTGGCCAGGGGTAGGCCATCATCAGATTTAAAGCCCCGCGTTCGATGCCGCTGATAAGTCTGCCGGTTCGCGCGCTGAAACGATTGATGAAGTGCTGAGACAAAAGGGGTATGTCTTCTGGGCGTTCGCGAAGCGCCGGCAATGAAATTGGAAAAACCCGCAGTCTGTAATAGAGATCTTCGCGGAATTTCCCTTCTTTTACTTCTTTCGCCAGATCTTTGTTAGTGGCCGCTATGATTCTTACATCAACCTTAATCAGGCTTTCGCCACCTACTCTTTGCAGCTCGCCATTCTGAAGAACGCGAAGCAGCTTTACCTGCATTGCCGGTGTGATGTCGGCAATCTCATCAAGAAAGATTGTACCTTTATCTGCTGCTTCAAATCTGCCAATACGTCTTTTTATCGCTCCGGTAAAAGCTCCCTTTTCATGTCCGAAAAGCTCTGATTCAAGAAGCGACTCAGGCAGCGCGCCACAGTTAACCTTGATGAATGGTCCATCTTTTCGGTTGCTGAGTTGCTGAATGGCGTTGGCAAAAAGTTCTTTGCCGGTGCCGCTTTCGCCAAGAATCATGACCGAGGCATCGCTTTCGGCGGCCAGAGGAATCAGTCGAAAAATTCTCTGCATTAGCGGGCTTTTGCCGGTGATGCCGGCAAAATTGTCTTCGGATTGGAGTCTCGAAGCCATTTCAGCGATTTCTTCACGCAGGCTGAATACCGGGCGAAAATCGGTGATGGTCTGGAGTATGCCAAAGGTTTTGCCTTGTTCGCTGCGCATGACTCTGGCATTTACCATTACCGGTATTTTTTCGCCGTTTTTTGCGATTATTCTGCATTCACAGCCGTTAACGCAGCTCTCTCCGGTGTTCCGACTTTTGAACAGTGCGAAGATTTTTTCTGCTCCCATGCATTCTGCCGATCGCAGCCACTCAGTTGTGCGGTTCAATGCTTCTTCTGCTGTATAGCCAGTTATATCGGTCATGGCCTGGTTCCAGACTCTTATTCTGCCCTCTGTATCGACGAGAATTACTCCTTCTGCCATAGTGTCCAGAAGCAATGCTGCGCTGACATCCTTTAGAAAATCCCGGGTTTTCATATAGACTCCATCAGATGACTTTAAAGTAACGTTACTGCTTTGTGTAATAAAGCGCAACTATACGTAACTTTATGCGCAAACTTTTTGAACAGGTGTTCTCGGTTCATGGTCTGGTAAGCCGCTGTAAGCCTGAGTTTGCATTCCTGAAAGAGATGTTAACAGTAACCTGGCACGCAGTATGCAATGTATAGAGTCAAATTATGACAATGGAGATGACTATGACAATTGAAAATGCCATAAGAGTATTGGCGGGCACCATGATACTGCTTAGCCTGGGGTTAACCTGGTTTGTGCATCAGGCCTGGGTCTGTTTAACTGTGTTCGTTGCTTTAAATCTTATTCAGTCCGCATTTACCGGTCTCTGCCCGGCCGTGTATTTTCTCAAGCGTCTCGGTTTAAAGGAAGGCTGCTCAAACGCCTGAAAATGTGACTGCTCAATACTCCTGTTAGAATATCTTTTTTCTGATGTGGCAATACGGGGCTTTGCCGGTTTTTTCGTAATAGTTCTGGTGATAAGCTTCAGCTGGCCAGAACCTGGCAGCTGGCTTTATCTCAGTTGCAACCTCGTAACCCATTCCACGAAGCTGCTCGATAATTTTCCGGGTAGCTTCGCGCTGCTCATCATCCGCGACGAAAATTGCCGATTTGTATTGTTCGCCGATATCAGGCCCCTGACCATCGGTCTGAGTAAAGTCGTGAATCTCGAAGAATAGTCTGGCCAGGTCTGCGAATGATGTCTGAGAAGGATCGAATACAACCTCAACAGCTTCAAGATGGCCGGTCATGCCAGAACATACGCTTTTGTAGTCGGGATTTTCTGTTCGCCCGCCAGTATATCCTGATTTTACGCTTATCACGCCGGGCGCCTTTTTCATCAGGTGCTCTACACCCCAGAAGCAGCCGCCCGCAAAGATTGCAGTCGAGGTCTCTTTACCGGCAGCAGGAATAAAATCAAGCGAAACTGAATTTACGCAATGTCTGGTGTTTTTGGCAGTGAATCCCTCACCGGTGAATACATGGCCGAGGTGGCCACCACAGGCTGTGCAGACAATCTCGACTCGTTGTCCATCCGGATCAGGCTTGCGTGTTACGGCGCCCTTTATCTCGTCGTCAAACGAAGGCCAGCCACATCCTGACTCGAATTTGTCAGTTGAACGGTAAAGTTCGGCCCCACAGCGGCGACATGTATAGGTGCCCGCTTCTTTGTGGCTTAAAAAACGACCGGTAAAAGGGCGTTCTGTACCACGATGCACTATCACTCTTTCTTCTTCAGGTGTCAGTTGATTAAATTTCATAGCACTCCCTAAATCTGTCAGAACTATTATTGCGAGAATCGAGAACACAAATACGATGTGTCTTTTCATGGTCAGGTTCCTCCATAGATAGGTCCGCATCAGAACTGCCATGAACGATGCTGTGCAAGAGCTCGTTCAAAAAAGAAAACTGACTGAAGGTCGAAGCATTATCTGGAGAATTGTTCAATGAGCTCTTATGTAACCGCGCCTGACGCTGCTATTTAATGATCTGGGTCGTTTTTTGTCTGGCGGCGAAGTGCGGAGAATCGCCCCATTCTTTGAATCCTGGCGTTTCACCTATTCTTTCAATACGTCGGCTCAGACAATTGCGGCACATGGAAGCATTTTCATCGATACATGGTTTGTTCTCATAAAGCTGGTAGCTCGCACGGTATTCAGTGTCTGTTGTGTTCGGCATGATAACATTGGCGCCAGCCAGCAGACCCTGTTCTCTTCCATCACCTGCCAGAGCCTGAAGTGCTGTGGTCGCCGCGATGTTTATGTCGCGCATCATTATCCGGGCAAGCGCAATCATCTTAAGGCCGAGACTGAGCAGGCGCTCGCGTGGAATTTCCCATTCTTTTCTATATTGTGCGAGTGGCGTGCTGGAATGGAAAAGATATGGACCCATGCCGATCATATCGATGTCCTGGCGCTTGAAAAACATCAGGTCGCCAGCAAGATCGGCGTTGGTCTGCATCGGCAGGCCTATCATTACCCCGGTGCCAACTTGATATCCGGTTCGACGCAGCAGATCGAGGCATTCGATTCTGCGTGAATAAGAGTGATCATCCGGGTGAAGTTTTTTGTAAAGTTCAGGATTGCTGGTTTCGATGCGCAGCAGATAACGATGCGCTCCGGCGTTAAACCAGCGCCTGTAGGTTTCTTCGCTCTGTTCGCCCAGGCAAAGGGTGATGCCGAGTTCATTATTGGTCTTCTGCTTGATTTCAATGAGAACACGCTCAATCATGTCTACGAATTCAGGGTCGCTGCGCTCGCCAGATTGAAGAACGGCGCTGCCATATCCAGCGTTCCATGACCAGACGGCTGAATCGATGATATTTTGTTCGGGGAGAGTAAATCTCTGAACTTCTTTGTTGCTGCGTCTGATGCCGCAGTAATAACAGTCTTTGCTACAAATGTTGCTGAATTCAACCAGCCCGCGAAACCAGGCAGTGCGCCCGACATGCTGCAACTTGACCTGGTATGCGCATTCATAGAGACGTTTCAGGTCTTCCGGGTCGTCCAGTTCGAGCAGGGTGATAATTTCTTCGGTGGTCAAATCGCCGGTTAATTCGGACTTTTTCAATATCTGATCGAGCATCTTTTGCCTCATCGATAAAATAGATACCGCTTCAGTATCATTAAAAGGATACTCTTTTTGTGGCAGAAGTCAATCAGTTAGAGGAGATTGAATCAATGCTGTTGTTGCACAGACAGCGACCTGGATACTGCATTGATCTGATCTACCAGATCTCTGATTTTGAAGGGCTTTTGTAAAAAACCATCAAATTTTGTATCGCCAAACTTCTGCCTCGTCTCATCTTGAGAATAACCGCTCGAAATGATAATCGGAATCGTTGAATTGATTGCTTTCATCTGTCTGAAAGCTTCTTCGCCGTTCAGGCCGGGCATCACCATGTCAAGAATAACCAGAGCAATTTCCTGATTATGCTGGCGGAAGATTTCTACGGCAGATTTGCCATCCTTTGCGCACAAAAGATCAACATTATAGGGTTCAAGCATCATCTCTGTAATGTTAAGAATGGTTTCTTCATCATCGGCCATGAGAAGTTTACCATTCAGAGAGAGTTCAACATCGTTTTCGATATTGATGTTTTCTGCTACTGCCTGGGCATTGGCTATTGGCAGGAATATGCGAAAGCAAGATCCTTCTGCGGGTTTGCTGGCGACGTGTATGGCGCCATGATGCGATTTTATAATGCCCATGGTCGTCGAAAGTCCCAGTCCTCGGCCGGTAAACTTGGTTGTAAAAAAGGGATCGAATATTTTTTTCAGCATTTCTGGAGCAATTCCGCTGCCAGTGTCAGTTACTTCGAACACCGCAAAGATATCGCTGTCTGAGTCAAGATTTGACATAATCGCTGTTTTGATAAATTCATTCTGTCTATCTGTAAAGCCTGTGTTTATGCAGATTTTTCCTTCTCTGTCGCCAATGGCCTCTGATGCGTTGAGTATTATATTCAGAACAATCTGCCGAAGTTGTGCCTGGTCTGCCATTACCACAACATTCTCGCAAAGGCCATAAGTTACGGTTATTTTTTTCGAGACAGCGACTGAAAGCAGTGAAGCCATTTCTTTTACCAGGTTCGACAGATCTACCGGTGTCATCCGGACAACGTTTTTGCCGGTAAAGTCGAGCATCTGCCGGGTGAGCTCTGCTGCTCTTTTTGCAGCTGTATGAATAATACTGACGTTGTCATGCAGTTTTCCATGGTCAGGTAGTTCTGTCAGCGTGAGTTCTGTATACCCCATTATTGACATCAGAATATTATTGAAGTCGTGGGCTATTCCGCCAGCGAGAGTTCCGAGACTTTCGAATTTCTGTGCCGCTTGTATCTGCTCTGATAATCTGGCTTTCTCTTCCGCTATTTTAGCAGCCTCAGTGGTGTCTGAAAAGATAAGTATGTGTCTTGACTCAACTTCTGTGGCAACACAGAGGAATATTTTTTTCTCGCCGTTTTTGCTGATAGATAGCTCTCCAGAATCGATCTGTCTTTCGCTCTGTTTCGCGTGGCTTCTTGCCAGAAAAGCGTTTACAGGGAATCCCGTGGTTCCGAATGGCGTAAACTCCATGAGCAAAGTCTTTAAGTCCATGTCTGGTTCTATCGTTAACCCTGTGCTTCTGGTGAATTCTGAGTTGGCAAACTCAATTTTGCCGAATTTATTCGCGAGAAGTATCGAAAATGGCGAGTTGTTTACCAGTGCGGCGAAGCTTTTTTCTGCCTGATCGGCAATCAATCTGGTTTTTTGCAGCTGAATCATATTTGCCTTCAGTTCCTCATTTGCAGTCTGCAATTGCAGATTTTTCTCCTTATCAAGTTTCTGGGCTTCGATTATTCTGTTCATGGCTGCTGAAAAGTTTTCCAGAAGAGTTCTGATCTCGAAGACAGAGCTTTCTGGAGCAGGGTAAGTGCTATTGCAGAATCCTGTTTTTGCTATTTCGCTCGTATAATCGGATATCTGTCTGAGAGGAACTGAAAAATACTTTCTCACAAAGCCTGATGTAATAACCATGAACAAAGTGAGCAGCGCGATATTGAAAAACTGGGTGAATGAGAGGTCAAACAAAGTGTCTACATATTCGGTCATAGGTTCTTCAATTATCATATTCCACTGCGATGGAGTTGAAAGGGCGTGGTCGAGCAGGATGGTGGAATTTCTGAAGCGGTTCGAAGAAATCAGATTTTCAGAGGGCGGTATTATCGTAAGTTTGCCGTTAAGCACCGTTATTGCCCGATTGAGAGGGCTTTCGTAGACTTTGCCGATATTGGCATGATTTCTGTCGTAAACGATTCTGTTCTGACGATCAATAAGCTTTATGCCGATTCTTTCATCAACAAGTTGAAGCAGAGCGTTTTCAATAGATAGTGGATCAAGTGCCCCTGCAGCTATCACTGAAAGTTTGCCGTTTTGAAATACTGGTTCGGCAATTATGATTACCGAATCAGAAGCGCCATTTTCAGACGGGCAAATGCCTGATACGAGAGGCTTGCCGGTGTCGGCAACCATTTTGTTATATGCCTTTAGAACTATGCTCTGCGCCTCGCATTCCTCTTTGTTTTCGCAATGGGTGGGGCAACATGCAAGCTTGTTGCCCTGACTGTCGATGATATGAAAGTATTTGAGTCCCCCCAGATTACTGCATAATGCGTCGATAGGCCGAGTTATGTCGGTTGAGTCACTACTGGTGCCTGCGTAGCTGGCAATCAATTTTATTACTTTGACATGATTGTCATGCCAGTTTTCTACCTGAAGCGCCAGTGATTTTTTGATCTCTTCATGGCGGTCATTTATTCTTGTGTAGACGGAGCTCGATATTATTCTGCTGTCGAGCAGAGTGAAGATCAGCAGAGGTATTACCGTAACAATTATAAAGACATTTATTGCGGCTTCTGATGCTCCTATAGCCATTTCTTCGTCAGTCTCGCCGGCAGCTCGGGGTTTCAGAATAAAAATAGCAGCTGTTGCTACCGCGGCGTTGAAAACTCCATTGATCATGTATTTAAGAAGAAACAGGCGCATTGCTGCCGGAAAAAACATTCCGCTCAGATGCATGTTGAAATAGATCAATGGCGGCAGCAGAAAAAACCAGGTTATTGTTGCACACATCAGCATGTGCAATCGGGTTTTTCGCAACAGCAAGGCGATTATTATGGCTTCGACGGTGTACATTATTATGCCCAGCGAGTGGTTCCAGAGATGAACGGTGGGCAGAGCAATGAGGGCAGCTGCAAATATACTCAGAGCCGGCGGCAGCATGTATATGCCAACCAGCGCAAAGATGCCGCCAAAAATGAAGTCTACCCTGAAATGAAGGGTAAACGGCATGAAGTTGGTGAGGATGCCTGCTGCAACCAGCAAGGCAAACACCAGTAATTGTCTGAAGCGGGTATCTTTCAAAAGTTTGATCTCTCTGATACAGGAATGTTGTGTGTCTAGAGTCTATTATCCTTCGGCTATCGTCTTAAGTCAAGCCAGAAGGCATTGTAACAAAAAACCCGGCTGTCAGAATACAGCCGGGTTTTTGGAGCTTAAGCTAGATTAAGGGTTTGAGCCAATTCAACTTTTGCAGCATGTTCAATCTGTCGATGACTTTTTTGTCTGAGTGCGATTCAGGGCCGAAGACGGTTGTTATCGAGCCGTCGCGTTCAACTTTGATCTTGTATTCATGCGAGAATTTTATATCAGCCATAATGCGCAGAGCGACCTGAGTTGCGAAAGAATTGGACTTGATGGCAGCGATTACTTCTGAGTTAATCTGCTCGCTGACGTAGTCCATGTTGTAGGTGCCGATAACTGCTATTTTGCGGTCGAAGACGAATACTTTTGAGTGCAGTTTGGTGTTAAGTTTGTAGCCGAAGATTCTGACGTTGGGCATGTCTTTGAGAATGCCGCGCCAGTCACCGATGAACATTGCCTGGGTAAGCAAACTGTCTGAGCTCATCGGGCTGTTGGTGTGAATGATTATACTGACGCCACGGTCGTTGGCTCTTTTCAGTGCGGCTCTCGCCTCTTCGGTGAGAACAACGTATGGGTTTTGTATGATAATTTCGCGTGTACAGGCGTCCATAAGAGCAACCAGGTTTTTGGTAATATCGTTGCGTGGCCCGGTAATTGAGTGTTTGTCGAGTATTCTCGTCGGATACTGGCGCTCACCCTGGAAAAGCTTGTAAGAAGCATAGTGCTGCATGCTTTTGTATGTGCTGAGTTCTTTATTATAGCCTTCAAGCAGCTCATTAGTTTTTTTGGAAACATTGGGAACGGGAGTCTTGAAAAGCCCGCTGCCGGTTATGAAACGACGCATGGTGGTATAGGCGAGATCAAGGTGTTTTGCCATTTCGTCGGCATTCCCAAACAGATCCTTGTATATCTTGAAGTTGCCGCCGAGGTTGAATTCTTCTTCGAAAGCGAGTCGGGCCTGATTGGCAACTTTTTTGCTCTGAATCAAAACATCAGTGTCACGATATACAGTTTCGAGGTCTTTGGGATCGACGAAATAGTTTTTGGAAATGTTTCTGCCACCAGTAATCAGGTATTCGTTATCGACAAGAATGATTTTGTCATGATTTGATGCGGTGATTTTGCGGACATCATCGAAAAGAGCGAGCAGGCGCTTATGTACCGGGTTAAAGACCTTTATCTGAACATTTTTGAATTTGAGCAGCTCCTGAAGCACATCCTGACCGATAAGCTTGCGGGTGAGACCCTTGGTGCCGCGGGCGTCTACCATCAGGCGGATATTAACGCCTTCCCGCGCTTTCTTGTGAAGCATGCCAAGCATGCTCATGCCAAAAATATCCTGCTCGACGATAAAATAGGTAACATCGATCGATTTTTTTGCATTATCGAGAATGTGCCAGCGGGCAAACCATGAATTTACATTGTCTGGCAGAAAGCAGACTCTTGCCTGCGGGTCGGAAGCATTGGTTTTGATGCTGTCGAAAACCTTTTCGACATCAGCATGAGCAACTGCAGCAATTCCAGCAAAAGCAAGAACGGCTACCAGCAGCAGAACAATACGTGAAGATCGTTGCATACTACACCTCGCACTCAGTATTTATAAGATCATTATACTACTCTACGTTCAATTAGCAACAAACCAGTTCTACTATTTCATTGGCCCGGAAATCTTGCATCGATCAGGGCTTGATCTTGTTGCCCATGGCGACACGCAGTTGGCCTTTGAGTTTGTCGATACGATCCTGCAGTTCTTCTGAGTCAGGATTGAACTTCGGCACATCGAGAAATTGCGCGTAAAGCTGAAACTGTTGCAGTTGCTGGCCTTCGAGCATGGCCGACTGGTCGCTGTCAAGGCGCGAAATATCGTCAATTGCGGTTGAGGCGCAATCAAGTATCATCTGTTCTTCAAGTTTGGCCTTGAGCTTGCGAACTTGCTGAATGCTTTCGAAAAAATCTGCTATGGCTGGAACTTCCTGTAGCAGTTCCTCGCCGGAAAGCGGGAATGGAGGCAACTGCTGGTGCCAGAAAAAGCGCATGATGAATGGCAGCTCGAACGGGACGCTGTGAAAGCCGCCGGTGTATGGTTCTGCCATTGGCCCATAAGGTGAAAGCAGGAATTCTGCAAGGACGTCCTGACGTCGTTGATTGTTGTTTGCCTGCTCGCCGGCAGAATCAGCTTCAATGTGCTCTTTTAGCCTCTGGTTGAGCTGTTCCAGCCTTATCAGCCAGCGATAACGAAGAATCAATGCCTCGGCCTCGCGAATCTTGTTGCCGATTGCTATGGCTTTGTCTTGAAAACTTGTATTCATTGCTACTATGGCATAAACATTGTTACGCCATATAATTGCCGCTGTTTCGAGCGACAGATTGGCGTAAACCTTGATGCGGCCGGTAAGCGTAGCTGTTGCGTTGGTAAAGTTGTCGACTGCTTTCTGGCGGTCGGTTTCAGTGCGCGTCCAGTCAGTTTCGTAATATGAATTTATAACCATTTGCAGGCTCTGCAGCATCTGCATGAGCTGGTCTTCAATCTTGAAGTGAACAGAGTATGGAGCCATGCCGACTTTCAGTTGAAGGCGGCGCACCAGAAATGAGACGACGACTGCCCTGGTAAAGTTTATTGCATCGAAGCCGGCGTAGACCATTCCGGCCCAGAACAGCATGAAGCTGAGCGGAAATGCGATCTGCATCAGCAGCATGCTGCCGCCGGCAAATATGCTCAAGAGTGACAGAAGAAAAAGCCAGCTCTGATCGGGAGCTGACAGATAGCTGTTAAGTTCGTTGACAACGTTTTTGGCCAGGCTTTTGTCGGGTTTAACCGACTCACACATGTAATGAAACTTGCCAGGCACGGTCGGGGCGCTTTCAAGATACTGCTTTTCCAGGCCGGTGAGTTCGCCGTAGTTGGGCCTGGCGATGCCGCACAACGGGCAGACCTGGGTTTTTGACGACAATGCCGCGTGGCACTGACGGCAGGTATTGGTCATCAGATAGTTTTTTCCGGTCGAAATCTGTTTCATTTTTCCAAGTCTACAACAGGCATGTGGCAAACTCAACGCAAAAACTGCTTGAAAAAAATGTGCTTCAGGATACATGCTATTGATAGTGTACGAGAAAAGAGGGCGCTTATGAAAAAAATACTGACATGCTGCCTGCTGCTGCTGGCTTCGACCTGTTTTTCGGCTATCCCGAGCCCGCACATTTATGAATGGGGAAAGCTGACTGTACCAGAGAATTACAGCTACGCTCCCAGCCAGAAGCTTCAAATCTACTGGGAAAAACTCAAATCGAATTCATCTTCGCCAGAAGCCATTGTCATGATCAATGGCGGTCCCGGTATGCCGCATGACGGCTTTCATCGCGATACTGGTGAGGGCACTTACGGCAAAGACTGGTTTTATGCATTGCGAACTGATTTTGACGTTTACTATTTTGATCAACGTGGCACCGGGGAATCGTCTACGCTGAGTTACGATATTCTCGAGCGCCGCAATATCAGACTGTATGGAACCGAAAACATCTGCCGCGATATCGAAGAGTTGCGAAAGAACGTTATCAGGAAAGATAAAATTGCCGTTCTGGGAGAATCTTATGGCGGCATGGTGGCGTTGACCTACGCAATTATGTATCCAGACAGGGTTTCAAAACTGATCATTCACGATTCGTCGCCGAGCAACGAATACTTTACCCACATGCACAAGAATTTTTCTGAAATGCTCGCGGTGCTGGATTCGGATCTTCCGGGCGTGAGGCAGAACATGCTCACCACCATACAGAAGTTTGACAACAATGAAGTCACTAACGCTTATAACATTGCCGTCACTGGACGTGATTTTCTCTCGCTGATTCTCAACTATACCTATTCATTTCGTGGTCAGATAATAATTGCCTACATGGTGCAGGATATTGCCACTCAGGGCAGATCCGACATTCTCGACGCACTGCTCGGGTCAATTATTGGCAGAGAAGACAGTCCGGCCTTTATGGCGTTACCGCCGACCATACTGCTGGTGCAGTCTCATGAAATGCTTGATGAAAAGGCGATTGCCGGGGTTGCCGCTGGCGCTGACTATCAGCCCTGGAATTACGACTGGCTTGAAAACAATGTGCTGCAGGCCCGTCGCGAATTCAGAGATTATGTGCGCCTGTCAGAGTTCAATGGCTTCAACGTTATCTCCCGGTTGGGGCAGATCAAGGCTCCGACCCTTGTTCTGGTCGGCAAAACAGATTTTATCTGCCCGCCTTCTTACGCTCAGACTATCAAAAATGGAATTGGCAGTCACTGCCGCCTCCTTACTATCGAAAACTCGGCGCACAGTGGCTTTATTGAGCAGAACGAATACGTCGTCGGGAAAATACGCAATTTTCTGATCGGGCACTGGCCTGGCTACGACTACCGGGAAAAGAGCCTGATTGATTTCAGCAGCAGAAACATCACTGCCGAAGAACTTCAGCAGCTATGGCTCGAGGGAGCTCGTCGTCTGGCTGTTGGCGGGTTTTAGCCGAGCCAGAAGTTCTCAGGCGTCTGGCCGGCAAATACGCCGTGGTATTGCCCTGGGCTTTCGCAGCGCTGAAAGATGAACTGGCAGATCGGCGTCCCGGGAATCAACTGAAGCGGTATCGGACCGAAATTTGATATTTCGAGAACCTGATGGTTACAGATGCCTGGTTGCATGAATGAAGCCGAAATATGAACCAGCAGACCAACGCGGGCGAAGCGGCTGCGTCCTTCCAGCCAACCAGAAAGTCCGTTGCCGAGTATGACCTTTTCGCTGGTGATACCAAGCACGGTCTGACCGGGTTTCACCGTCAGGGTGTCGCCGTTATGCACCAGAATGCCTTTGGTAGCAGCCTTGAAGTCCATGTCGTCGGTCATGCGCAGGTCGTTGGGCAGATGCACGAATACGCGAAATGCGTTGGACAGGTGAAGGTCTATGCTGGCGGGGCCGAGCATCTTTTCGTCGAAGGGTTCAATCTTGATATTGCCCTTTTTCATTTCTGCAAGAATGGCTTCTTTGCCGAGAATGGTCATCCGTTCCTCCGGAGGGTTACAAATTGGACGCTAATTATACAGCGCTTATTTCTTTTTGCCAAGAAAAGCTGCGGCAAGTTTGGCTGCTATTTCGCCACCCGGGATCACCAGGCCGAGAGCATCGGCACCGATATCGAAAAGATTGGCTTCATTGAGAGTTTCGAAGCTGCCAGGACTGGTGTGATGGCCTTCTGAAAGGCGACCGGTTACAGCGTCAATCTCAAAACTGACTTTTTTGTCATGGCCGAGCCATTCGAATTCGAATGCATATACAGGCCTGAAATAAAGGTTCAATTTGGCAATGTCGAGTCCCTGTGCAATTATCTCACTGGCTTTCAGCGGTTTCATGAATTCAAAAATGATATCTCTGACCAGTATCGAGGCTCTTATTGCTGGCGGCACCAGTTTGAAACCATCTTTTTCAGGGTTGTCTACTGAGAGCGGGGAGGCCGTGCCCGATTTGCTGAGTTCATTGAAATCAGCCTGCTTTCCGGTATTTGCATCTACATATCTCTTTATCGGCTGTCTGGTCTGGCAGCGTTCTTCTACGGTCAGATCAACGCGCTTTTTGGCCGGCTTGATCAGCTGGTCGCCGATTTTAATTTCGCAGACCTGCTCTTCGAGATCGAGTGAAAGGGGCCTGGTTCTTGTGTAGTCAAGGCTGGCTTCGCATTCGATCAGCCAGAAAGGCTGAAGCTGTTGTTCGCAGAAAATGAGTCTGATTTCTTCGGGTTTTGGTCGGTAAATCAGGCGCGAGAAGAAGCCGATACCGCTTTTTTTGTTCTCTTCTGCGATTTGCTTGGCCTGTTCGGCGTTGAGTTTTGGTTGATAAGCGTATATTCCGGTCTCGCCGGTTGTCAGTCGGCAGGCGCCCTGTTCGGCGTCTTCCTGCCCATTGACAGGAAAAAATCTTGTCTTGCATTGTTCGCGCAGCAGTTCAATTATCGATCCGGCCACTCTGGCGCGCAATTCGGCGTGCGCATTGAACACTTCGTGATCGAACAGGCTCAGAATTCGTTTGAGCGCAAGGCTCGCCACAGTTTTTGCCGCTTCATCACGCACTTTGCGGTTGCGCAGAAGCGGCAGCGCCAGATCGAGAAATTCGCGATCAGGCAGATGTCTGATCGCGTAACAGGCTGCTTTGACCGACTCGATCTGATCGGGCCGGTTAAGCATGTCGGCAAGCGCTTTGCGAGCCGTTTCCGGGTTAACTCTTGCAATCGCTTCAGCAGCCACTGAACGCACTCTTGGCGAGGCGTGGCTGAGCATGCGGGAAAACAATGACACGTTGTCGGGGTCGTTGAGTGATTCGATGCCTTCGATCGTATTGCTTACTATGCGGTCGTCGCCATAAGCCAGAAATGATTTGAGCAGTGAAAGCTGTTCGGGGTCAGGGTAAAATTTCGGCAGATTCTTTACCAGCCAGGAAATATGATTGGGTTCAAAACAGCGTTCGAGATAGTCTTCCAGAGCAAGCTTAAGCTCTCTGGTCTGTAGTTTTGCACACCACTCGAGATCACGCAGAGTGACCTGGCTTTCGTTGCCCTTTTGCAGCTTTTTGAGAAGCAGCTGCTTGAGAGCTTTCTGTTCGCGTCTGCCCACTGCCTGTGAAATGATCGATGAGGCAACGTCTGATACGTGCTTTTGCCCATGTTCGGCCAGGTAGATCAGTCGATTCATCGCTTCGTCTGTCAAAAGATGATCGTCGCAGGCGGCAAAATACGCCAGACCGGCAAGCTGGCGGTCGGTGTCGGCCGAGTCGAGGCAGATCAGATTTACACTGTAGTCATCCATCCAGGTATGCTTTTCTTAGAATTTTACCGTAACTCCGAGGCGGGCAGCCATTTCTTTGATGTTGTCAAGCTGGTCGCCGTCAGGAGTGCCATCTTCGCTGAATTTACAGGTAATGTCGTAATAGTCGTCGATAATTTTCTGATGCAGATCTTTTACGTTTTTGTCGTCGAGTTCGAGTTCTTTGCGTATTTTTGCCAGAGTTTCGTGTTCTTCGTCGGTGATGACTTCGTCTTCGACAACGTTATCGAGAAGAGTCCAGTAGACGAGGTTGCGGGCATCCGACACTTCGTCGCTGGTGGCTTCTATACAGCCGGTCAGTGCCTGAAAAACAGTTTTTTCATCATCGTCGATATGAAAGTCATCGCGGGTTATCATGAAATATACTTCGGCGAGAAAACGCGTAACGAAGCAGTAGTCTTCTCCCCATTCCGACAGATCCCACAGGGAATCACCTTCGACAATGGCTACCCAGCATTCGCTGGCATTCTTTTTTATATGAATGGTGCGGTCGTCAATGCGGCAGAATGGCGCAAAATCTTCGCCAGCCAGTTCCCCGGGCTGAAGCTCGTCGCCTAAGCCGGCTGTGAGCCTGCGCTTTGCCGGTTTGGAACCGCCCATGCTCCCGATCATGCGCCCCCAGAAACCTGCTTTTTCAGCGGCTTTTCGCCCGGTTTCGACGTATTTTTGTGCGTAGTCACTTAAAAGCATGACTCGTGATTCAAGCATCTGTAATCTCCTGCTTCGTTTCGTTCAGACTAACATAGTAAAAAGCATTTATTCAATATTGGCGGCTTCAGCTGCTTTATCAGCCGAGGCAACGCCTGGGTTTTTCGTATAAATGTATGCAGCGACAATTGCCGTAACCGGTATTGCCAGCACCATGCCGAACAGACCGGCGAGCGATCGCACGATTTCGGCGCAGATGAATTCCATATTCATGATCTTTATCAGCGGAAAATCTTCTTTCTGCAAGGCGAAGAGCAGTATAAGCGTCAGAGATGCACCTGTGTAGGCCAGAATCAGCGTGTTAACCATGCTGCCTATAATATCTCTGCCAATATTCATGCCGCTTTCAAATAATCTGATGCGATCGTATCCCGGGTTTGCCCGTGAGATTTCGAGCAGGGAAGAGGCTATCGAGATCGAAACATCCATTACTGCGCCAAGTGCGCCGATGATGATGCCGCTTACCAGCAGGCCGCGCAGATCGAGCTCGGCGTTGAGCAGCTGTAAATAAGTGCTTTCGTGGCCAGTGTAACCGGTCAACTTGAGCAGAATGGCGGCCAGCCAGCCGAACAGTCCAGCCAGCACAACGCCGCTGAAAGTGCCTATGATAGCGACCAGACCTTTGCGAGTTCTGCCAGCAATGATCAGGAGATTGACTATCGCAATGACCAAAGCTGCCACTATTGTAAGAGGAATCGGTGCCCAGCCGCTCAGGAGCATTCTGGCCATGAGCCCGAATATTATGATCAGAGTGAAAAACAGGGCGAGCATCGCCTTAACCCCGTTTTTGCCGGCGACTCCAGCGATAAGCAACAGCAGCAGAGCAGAAATGAACAGCAGTCTGCCGGCTTTATAATGTTCGTCAATTCCGGTTATCAGCTGGCCTTCCTGCTCTTCGGCAACAGCCAGCACTGTCTGCCCAACTTCGAGGTCAAGATTGTAGATCGATCCTGGCGCCTCAAAGTGCTCGGTACTCATTACCTTGCCAGCGTAAGGGCCTGCTGTAAATTCAATATCGACTCCGTACACCTTTTCTTCTGTGTCTGGGTCTATAGATGGTTGTTGTACTATGCTTTTGATAACGGCTGTAGCATACATGCCGCTGCTGGTTTGACCAAATACGTAAAACAGCATTGCCAGCATCAGTATGAGGCCACCAGCGATAAAGGCCAGGCTCTTTTTTGTGTCTTTCATCTTTGCTACCTCTCGGTTACCAGAGTCTAGATGCTGTTGAAGATTCCAGTTTTTCTTCAAGCTGGTCTGACATGGGCCAGAAAAAATCGAGTTTAGTCAGTTTTTCGATTTCATCAATGCTGGTCAGAAAATGTTCCAGGGGCTCTTTGCCGGTAACTGTCTGTGGAATCAGAAACGCCAGGGCTTTGATGCCTTCCTGTTCTTCATCTATAACAATTTTAAAAAAGGCGTCAGGAACTTCAATGTTATTGCCTATCGTCTTGATATGCTCATCAAACACCGGTCCAGTAATCACCCAGATGCTGCCACGGTTGTTGGCACAGTCTTCTTCGAATTTTTCAAGGCGTTGCCATACACGCCGGTTCAGTTCTGGCGTCTGGGGTACAATATTGCTCATCTTGAAGGTCTCAAGCTGAGCTTCTCTGCCAAATCTGGTCGCTATGGCTGAATTCGGCGCGAGATGTCCGCGATCATAGCCACTTTTTGCGTATTCTTTGGGGTCGACTCGTGACAGGGTGCGATGGTCGATGCTGAAGCCCTTTGGACGACTCAATCTGTGCTCAAAGTCCTTTGCGTCAAGACGATAAGCGACCCAGAGAGGGTTGCGTCTATCGTCGCAGTAACCAGCATAAAATCCGATATTCTGTAACAGCATCAGCTTTGTCTGGCTGGCTGTTCTGGGCTCTCCGCCATAGATCTGGTTGTTGCGCAGGCGTGTCTGCTCGGCCAGGGCCGGCTCGATCGGAATGAAGCTTGGCGCGATGACCACCGGTGGTCTGGTGGTTCTGCTCTGCTGCCAGTAGTAAATGGCGATACCGATAAATGTCAGTATCAATATAATTGCAATCAGGTGCGTTGGCTGCAATGCGCCACGTTTCCTGTGGAAAAATGTTGGCATGATACTCCGTTTCGTCAACGCATCTTTTTCTCTGGCACAACTTCGAGCCAGTAATTATCGGGGTCAGCAATAAAATATATACCCATTGCCGGATTTTCGTAACAGATACAGCCCATTTCCTTGTGCAGGGCGTGAGCTGCTGCATAATCATCGGTGGTAAAGGCAAGATGAAATTCGTTGTCGCCAAGATTATAGGGCTCTTTGCGGTCGCGCAACCAGGTCAGCTCAAGACTGTGACCGCCAGTGCCATCGCCCAGATATACCAGTATAAAGCTGCCGTCTTCAGCTGTCTTTCTGCGCACTTCGCTGAGGCCTAACGCTTTTTTATAAAACTCCATACTCTTCTCGAGATTGAGAACGTTGATGTTGTTGTGATTGAATTTGAAGGCTGGCATAAGGGCTCCTTATTTATGATGACTGCAGCTGGCAACTTTTCTTACAACGGCGCATACCGTCTCGGCGTCGAGTTGATGATGCTTAAGCATCTGCTCTAAACTCAGCGATGATTGCGTGTAGTCGCGTATGCCGATCGAAACTGGTGATATTTTGCCAATTGAGCTGATGAAGCTGCTCAGGCCGGTTTCGCGGCGGTGGTCTTCGAGCACGAATACTCGTTTGGCTGCTCCAAGCAGGTCTTTGAGCTGTTTTTTTTCGTCAGAAAAATGTACGACGGCGGCAAGATCGAGAGGAATTCCTTCTTCTGCCAGGATTTCAGAGGCCGAGCAGGCAACTTCGAGCATGTGTGGCCCGCTGGTAAAAAGAAGGTTCTCGGCGATTATCTCTGAACCGCTGGTAAATATTATCGGCTCATCAGCTACGAAAGGATCGGCATAAAAGCTGTCGCCGGGAGTTCGGTGCAGGCGGATATAGGCCGGGCGGCAGCAGCCGTTCTCTCTGATCTCGCTTTTCATGCGCTCGATAATATGGCAGAGGATTTCTCTGGTATTATCCGCGTCGATCGGTTCGTATATTTCGATGTTGCCGAGTGAACGCATAAGGCCGATGTCATTCAGGGCCTGATGACTTTTGCCGTCAGTAAAGTAATCGATGCCGGCATAATGCCCGGCAAATATAACCGGAACCTTTTCAGTGATACAGGCAAAAATCTGGTCAAGGCTTCTTTTGTAGAACGAGGCGTAGGTGTTGACTACGGCAATGCACCCGGTCAGGCCTAGTCCGGCTGCAATCGAGCACATATCCTGTTCACTTATTCCGATTTCGAGATAACGTTCGCCAAAGGCTTTGGCAATCTCTGTCAGCCGGCAGGATTTTTCGAGGTCAGCATCAAGAACGTATACTTCTTTGTCGTAGCTGGCCAGTTCCAGCAGGGCCTGCGCAAAAGCTGCTCCAGTTGATACCCTGACATTCTCTGCCGGGCAGTCATCTGCGGGCAAGATCGACTCTGCTGGCTGCGTTCGAATATGCTCTTTCCAAGCGTTTGTTATCGCTGGCAGATCGATTTGTTTAAGAAGCTCTTCAACAATCAGCGAATACTCGGTTTCGTCCGGGATTTTGCCATGCCAGACGCCTTGGCGCCGCTGCGTGTCATTCGGCATTGCCGTTGTAGAACTGCCACTGCCCTTTATCGTGTGCGCAATGATTATGCCTGGCTCGTCGCTGTCGAGAAGCTTTTTGACTGCCTGATTAATTTCTCCGATATTGTGGCCGTTTATCTCAAGAACCTGCAGGCCGATGCCTTTGAATACTGTCGCCCAGTCATCGGCGTCCTTGATTTCTGCAGTTTGACTGTCAGATTGCAGAAAGTTGCGATCGATAATCGGGATGCAACCCCATGGTTTAAGCTTTTTTAGTGTGAGCAGCGACTCAAAGACCTGCCCTTCCTGGAGTTCGCCGTCACCGATAATTGCGAATACAGGAAAGCGCCGATCAGCCGCCTGGTTGCTTATGGCAGTTCCAATCGCTTTTGAAAGCCCCTGTCCGAGTGAACCACTGTCAGAATCAACACCGGGAACCGTGCGGTCACAATGTGCCGGCAGGCCGCCAAATTGTTTGTAAGTGCGCAGTTTTTCCGGCTTAAAGCAGCCAAGGCCGGCGAGAACAGCGTATTGCGCCATTACGGCATGTCCCTTGGAAAGGTGAAGAGAGGCTCTTTGCGTTAGTGGACTTGTCGGATCAACAATATAGCGATGATAAATGCAGGTCAGCAGTTCCATGCTCGAGAAGCTGGCGCCGAGCCAGCCGTGGCGGGCACTCATCAGGCCGGCAAGGCAGTTGATTCTATATGCGTGTGCCAGTTTTTGCAGGTCGAGGTCTGATTCGGTCGAGAGTTGCTTGATTAGCGACTGATCTATGATGAATGGTTGCATATTTTGATAAGCGGCTGGTTCAGTCAGCCTGAGAGTAGCCTGCGATGCCGTCTTTGTTCCATTTTACGATGAACTGGTCGGCTTCGAGAGCGCGAATGCCGCGCCGGACATTTTTTTCGCTCAATCCGGAGTCGGCGACGATCTGGTCGAAGGTTTTGAATGCTTCACGGTCAAGTGTCGCAAGAACTTTGTGGTTCTCTTCTTTTTCGAGGGTTCTGAGCAGTTTGTGGTGCAGGGCTTTGCCTTCTGCCAGAGTAACTGTCTGCGGCAGGCCTTTACGTGGTCTGGCGATTCTGGCCGGCATGCGCGAGCTCCAGAGGGTTTCGAATTCGGCTTTGAAGCTGTCTATGACCTTCTGGTGGTCTTTGTAGAAGGCATTGAAGAACATGACATTCTCGAAATTCAAAAATTCGGCTGAATTCGACCAGTTATAGCTGCCTATAGCCATTTCCTTGCCGTTGACGGTGACGTTCTTGTGATGCAGAAACAGACTGAGAAAGCTGAGCAGAATAGGTTTTTTCTCTTCTGTGCTGAATCCATAAGCATTGCGGCGGAAGCGGTAACGCACCTGAATGTTATTTATGCCCAGCTCGGCAGCCTTTTGTTCAACCCAGGGCCCCAGTTTGCTTTGCAGCGGGTCAGCATCGTCGAGTTGTGCGTGGTCGAGCAGCAGGCGAAAACGCGCGCCCGGATTGCGTTCAGCCGAGCGTAAAATTGCTTCGGCAAGCTCGAGCCGGGTCAGGCTGAACATTGCAAGATCAAGACTGCCCGAGGCTTCAACCCGGTGTATCAGGTTGATAAGTTCACTGTCGATTCGCGTCAGCTGAAATTCATCGACTGGCTCAGAATTGAACACTATCTTGACATACCCCGGGACATGGCTGGTTTCAAGATACTTCTCCGGCAGCCATCTGCCGTAGACGATCTCGGAATATTCGTTCCAGAGGCGGGCGAACTCTTCGGCGAACTGCCTGGCTACGGCAGGTTGTTCATCGAAGAATACGCGGTTTTCTGCATAAATTTTATCTGAGGTGACCGAAATGTTGGCGCTGCCATTGAAGCTGCTGTGTGGAACAGGATTGTCAGGTCGATAAAAGATGCCGAATTTTTCGTGCATGGTGCCATATATGGTTTTGCCGTCTTCGAGCGTATGTTCGCGGCCATTGCGCTTCATCGCTTCAGCTGTTACAGCAGCCAGTTGAAAATCCAGTGTCTTGCCTTGTTCTTCGGCTGTTTTAGCGACTTTCTCGATGGCCCTGGCGATGCGCTCACGGCTGCTTGCCGACCATTCAGAAACCCCGCAAAGAAGAAGCTTGCAGCTGAGCTGTTTATCGACAGCAGCCTGCAACCAGAAATCAAGCGTCTGGTAATCGCTCATCGAATACATGGCAATTTTAACCGTGCTGCCTGGTTCAAGGCGGTCGATGCGGTGCATCAACGAATTAGCCAGAGTCGCCGGCTTTCTGCTGCCATCACTGAAGAGCAGAGTGCGTGCATTGTTTGCACGACTGAAGCCACCCTCGGGACCATAAAAAATCTCGACGGATTCGGCGCTTACACCGCCCGCTGCCGCAAGAACCAGAAAGCAAACCAGTACCGATGCGAAAAATCTTTTCATCTGCCTGCTCCAATGATTGTTTTCCGCGTCATTGTAGCCGAAAAACACAATATAGGCAAATCCTCTTCTCATCAATATGGTGGTGGGGCTGGGGGGGTGACCTTCTGGCAGCATCTGAAAAGCTTGAGCGAGCGGGCGCGCATCTGGGTGCGACTGCTCGAATGTACTGTTTCTTTTTTGCCGGGATTGGCAGTGTCAATGAGCAATTCCCAGTGGGCCTCGAAGCGCGGCAGATAAAAATCAGCATCGCGGGCAGAGGCGTTGAGCATCAGCAGAAAATTATTGTCGTGAAGAGGTATCCCGTTTTCATCGACATCATCGATGCCGGTGCCCGACAGAAACATGGTTAACCCACGAGTGTTGGGACTGGTCCAGTCTTCGTCATCCATTTCTCCGCCATCTGGCCTGAACCAGATGATGTCTCTGACGTTGCTGCCACGTATCTGCCGGCCCTGAAAAAACTTGGTGCGATGCAGTGCCGGATGTTCGCGGCGAATGGCGATAACCTTGCTCGTAAATTCCAGCATCTGCCGGCACTCTTCGCTGAGATTCCAGTTCAGCCAGCTGATCTCGTTGTCCTGACAATAGGCATTGTTGTTGCCCTGCTGCGTGCGACCAATCTCGTCGCCTCCGCAAAGCATCGGAGTTCCCTGTGAGAACAACAGCGTGGCGATGAAATTGCGCATCTGCTGCTGTCGAAGCTTTTTGATATAGGGGTTGGTTGTTTCACCTTCGTGACCATAGTTGTAGGACCGGTTGTCATTATGCCCGTCACGGTTGTCTTCGAGGTTGTTATGGTTATGCTTGTCGTTGTAAGAAACCATGTCTTTGAGTGTGAATCCGTCGTGTGCAGTGATAAAGTTAATGCTCATGTACGGCCTGCGTCCGTCGTTTTCATAAAGGTCGCTGCTGCCAGTCAAACGGTAGCCGACTTCGCCGGCGTAACCACCATCACCTTTCCAGAACGAGCGCATTACATCACGGTATTTGGCGTTCCATTCTGCCCATAGCACCGGGAAGTTGCCAACCTGATAACCGCCCTCGCCGACATCCCATGGTTCTGCTATCAGCTTGACCTGGCTGATGACGGGGTCCTGATGGATAATGGTAAAGAAACTGGAAAGCTGGTTCCAGTAGTGCATTTCGCGGGCAAGGGTCGAGCACAGGTCAAACCGGAAACCGTCGATATGCATTTCGGTGACCCAGTAACGCAGTGAGTCCATTATCAACTGTAAAGTCTGGGGATGAACGACGTTTATTGTGTTACCTGTGCCGGTGTAATCCTTATAATAACGCGGGTTGTCCTTGACCAGGCGATAATAGGTGGGGTTGTCGATGCCCTTGAAGCTCATGGTCGGGCCGTTGTGATTGCCTTCGCAGGTGTGGTTGTAGACAACGTCAATAATGACTTCGAGGCCGGCCTGGTGGAGTTTTTTGACCATCTGTTTGAATTCGCGCACTGGCCCACCCGGACTCTTGTCTGAGCTGTAGCGAATTTCGGGCGCAAAAAATGACAGAGTGCTGTATCCCCAGTAGTTTTTCAATTTTTTTTCATACAGGAAAGGGTCGTCGATGTGTTGATGAACCGGCAACAATTCGATGGTGGTTATGCCGAGGCGCTGCAGATATTTGATTATCGGTTCAGATGCCATGCCGGCATAGGTACCGCGCAAATCTGGCGGAACCTCGGGATGCAGCATGCTCATTCCTTTTACATGCGCTTCGTAGATAATCGAGCGATGGAATGGGTGGCGTGGTGGTCGATCGTTTTCCCAGTCGAAGGCGGGGTCTATGACTATGCCCAGAGGTGTTCCAGACGCATAGTCAAGACTTACTTCAAGATCTTTTTGCGGGCTGTGCAGATTATAGGCGAACAGGCCTTTTTCGTGGTTTTCGACTCCACTTAGTGCTTTGGCGTAAGGATCGAGTAAAAGCACTCGAGGATTGAAGCGCAGTCCGAGTTCTGGACGATATTGTCCATGAACGCGATAGCCGTAATGCTGGTCTGGTCTTATACCCTCTATATAGATGTGCCAGACAAAGGCGGTGCGGTGCCTCATCGATAGGCGAGTTTCGTTGAAATCCTGATCGAACAGGCAAAGTTCTACGCCCTCAGCATTTTCCGAATACAGGGCGAAGTTGACTCCGCTACCATCCCAGGTTGATCCTAGAGGATAGGGATTTCCAGGTTTAACGTGCATTGACTACTCCAGTTCTATCTGCATACCTTCGTAAACTGCAAAAACTTCCAGTCTGGATGAGCGTGCTGCGGCTTTTTTCTGTAGTTCATCGACGATCTTGTCTATTTCGGCATCTGTACGGTCAGGGTCGTGATGAAACAGCCCGAGTTTTTTTACATTGGCTTCTATGGCGAGATTGAGTGCCTCGTCAAAGGTAGAATGCCCCCATGTTTTTGTTTTGACAATGTCTTCATCAGTGTATTGGGCATCATGAAAAAGCAGGTCGGCATCGCGCGAAAACTCTATGTAGTCCTGGGGCAGGAGCCCACCGGGATGCTGATAGCCGAGCTCGTTGTCGGTTAAAAAAACGAAACGACGGTTGTCTTCGCTAAATTTAAAGCCGTAACCACCGTTGGGGTGGCTGAGATTGATCGCTTCTACTTTAAGGTGGACACATCGTTCACAACCTGGCCCCTTGCAGTCGAAATTGAATTTCGCCTTGAGCTGATCGAAATTTACCGGAAAATACGGAGCTTCAAGCTGTCGTGCCAGAGACTGAGCCATATAATTACGTGCTGACTGTATGCCACATACGTTGATTTTATACTTGCTGAAATACGCTGGAATGAAAAACGGAAACCCCATCAGATGATCCCAGTGTGAGTGGGTAAGAATCAGGCATAGCTCATGCGAATCATCACTCTGCATAAGTTTTTTGCCGAGTAAACGCAGGCCTGACCCGGCATCTACGATCGTCGGGAAGCCCTCTTTGTTTCGGATTTCAAGACAGGTCGTGTTGCCACCATATTTGAGAGTGTGATAACCAGGTGTCGGCAAGGTTCCACGGCAGCCCCAGACGGTGATTTTCATAATCCTTCCTCACGCATGCAATATTGGACGCCAGCCTTTATGTGTGACTGTTCAGCGACAGTATAAGCCAGCCTGATAATTTTGCCAATATTTTTGCGGCAGCTCAAGAACGGCTTAGTATTTCGATGAGATGGTAGCCGAACTGGGTCTGAACCGGGCCATAGACTTCGCCGACGTTGCCCGAGAATACAACTTTGTCGAATTCTTTTACCATCATTCCGGGCTGGAATTCGCCGAGGTCGCCACCTTTTTTACCAGAGGGGCATTTTGAGTGCATTTCTGCGACCATGCCGAAGTCTTCACCTTTATTGATGCGCTCAAGCAGGTCGAGGCATTCTTTTTTTGTCGATACGAGAATGTGTCTTGCGCGTGCAGTAGTCATTATTTGTCCTTTCGGTTCGTTTACTTCTGGCATATTGCCATGATATTTTCACTTGTTGTTTCGTCGAATTCGCAGCCGGCAGCTGCGAAAAAACTGATTTCCTTGAAGCCGGCAGCTTTGAGCATGGCATGCAGTTCGTCGCTGTCATAAAGCTGCATCTGCCAGTCGTCGATGATTTCCTGTGGCGCGTGAACTCCGTCCTGCCAGCGGGTAATCGATTCTATCCGCAGCTGCTGTTCAGATCTGAGTAAAGTGCATTTGCGCGAGTGCTGCACCAGTAGACCATCTATGATTGCTTCGCGCCGCATTCGACGGTACTGCGCCAGGCCTTTGCCCTGCATTGACCTGAAGTTAAGTATGTCGGTCACGAATATTCCATCTGGATTCAGGTGCTTTATTGCGTTCTCAAAAAACGCACGGCATTCGTCCTGGGTCAAATGCCCGATGGCATTGAAAATGCAGATGGCGGCATCGTGATTTCCGAGATCGGCACTGCGCATGTCGGCTTCAATGAATTTGATTTTTAGACCCTTTGCCTTTTTGCGGGCAATTTTGAGCATTTCGGGGTTAAGGTCGGCAGCGGTAACCCGGTAGCCGGCGTGCGCCAGACCGACGGCCTGAGCGCCAGTGCCACAGGCGAAATCGACCACGCTCTCGACATTGTTGATGTCGAAAAGCTCGTCAAGAAAGAGGTTCAGCTCTTCTGACTCTTCATGCCCGGCCAGTTCGAAATAATCGTAGAATCTGGCGTAAGCAGCGTAGTCAGGCTGTCTGAGGCGGCCACTAACGGCTGGCATCAGAGTACGTGCGGCAGGAAATAGGGCAGCATCACTTTCCACCATGGCCAGTCATGGTTGACATCGTGTCCCCAGAGGTCGACCCAGGCAGGAATCTGCTTCTGTTCGAAAATCTGCTTCATGCGCTTAGCGTCTTCGGGATATTCCCAGGCGCCCTGGCCTGAGCAGATGATGATTTTTGCCTGGCGGATCTGGTCGATGAACCAGCCATCATTGAGGTTGGGCAGGTAGTCCATGGGCGAATTGAAATACACGTTCTGGTCGTAATAGTCGCCGACGACTTCTTTGAGCGAATAAATGCCGGCAAGTGCGATGCAGGCATCGAATACATCTGGATGTCGCAGCAGAAAGTTAACAGAGTGATAGGCGCCAAGGCTGTTGCCGGTAAGTGCGATCCTGATGTTGCTCTGACAGTGATTGCGGATAAAGGGTGCGACTTCGTTGACTATGTAGCTGTCGTAGGCTTCGTGGCGCCAGACGTTGTCGCCGATATGCCCGTCACGGCGCAGAATCGACTGGTTGTCGAGACTGTCGACGCAGAAAATCTTGACGCGGCCGGCGTCGATATGGTCGCGGATGGTGTCGAGCATGCCGAAATCTTCGAATTCATGAAAGCTGCCGCCGGCGCACGGAAATACGAGCAGCGGTTTGCCATAATGACCAAAAACCCGCAACTGCATGTCGTGGCCGACACTGGGGCTGTACCAGCGGTGATATTCGTTGTGCATCTGTAACTCCTCAGGTGTGTGTTATGTCGGCAGCGCCGCACCAAGGATTATAACAGATTTTGGTCATATTGCCAAAAGCAGTTTTGCTGGTTTGCATGGATCTGGTGGCTGGAGTATAATCTGAACATCGATGATGCAGGAGGGAAGCATGCTGATAAGATTTTTGATTTTGCTCGCAGTTATGATGGTCGCGCCGGCTTTTGCCAGTCAGGAACTTTATGTTCCGCCACGCTCACTCGAAATATCAATGAATTATGATGGCATGAAGGGTGACAGCCATGTATTTTCGGTCGAAATAAAATCTTTGCTTGGCTCGCTGCAGAATATCAGCTTGTCCTATGAAGCTTCCGAAGGCGTTCTCTGTGACTCGTCGCCGGCTGATCTTGAGTCGCTGGGTGAAGGAGAAACCAGAAAATACGCTTTCAGCTGCAAGCTTACGAAGAAACTTCTCGAAGATCCGAATACCTGGGTCAGGTTTCGCGTCGAGTATCTGCCAGATTACGCAGCGATTAAAAGCCTTATCGCCAGCGACCAGAAAACATATCCCGACGAAAATCTGCGCAATCAGCTGCTCGAAATTATCGACCAGAACATCGACGCCGGCGCCCGCGCCACCGACGCCGTCAGACACTTCTTCAAAAAAACCGAAGAGTAGCCTTTTGTCACATTCGCATACAGACTAAAAACTGTCATTGCGAGGAGCTTAGCGACGAAGCAATCCTTCTGACAGTGAGATTGCTTCCTGCTTCGGCTATGCCTCGCAGTCGCAATGACCGATAACACCAGGCTCACAGTTAACAAAGCAGTAGTTTTTTGTCACATTCAACACCAGATTACATCAGCGCGGTGAACTGGTCGCGAAATTTGCCGGCGCCGCCGTTGGCCGGGTGTCTGACTTTGTAAAATTCGATCTTTAGTTTTTCCAGCTGCAGGGCTGATTTTTCGCCAACTGCCACTATCTTTTCCGGTTCCATGAGATCGATCAGACGCTGCAAACATTGCAGGCCGGCTTCGAATTCGCGGTCGACCGGTGTGCGGTTGCTGAGCATGCCTTTGCCGGCGTTATATGGGTGCCAGGGCAGGGCGTTCCAGATCGCGAAAGTGTATGGATCGATGCCGGCGCTCAAAAGATGCCTCCACACTATGGTCGCGGTTGGCTCTGAAAAGCCGTCTTTGCGCACCTCTTCACGACTGGTTCGCATCGGGCCGATAGTCGTAAAAATATGCTCGGGCTCGATGCCCTTGTTGCTGAGATGCCCAAGCAGCATGCGTTCTGAAGTCATGGCGATACCTGAAAAATGACCGCCCTGATAACCGAGCGCTTCACCGACAAGCAAATAGCGGCAGCGGCCAAGGCGTTCCTGCAGGTAGAATTTAAGATGGTTGCGCCGAATTTCTGGTGAGTTCGAATAGTCGTCGTGCTGTTCGTCACGCTGCCACCAGGGATTGAAAATATTACCTTCGGGCGCATTGCGCAGTGATTCGATAAAACTGTCGACGTCTTTCATTCTTTGTCTCCTTCGGCGAACTGTAGTTCGTAAAGCTTCTGGTAGTGCCCTTTTTGCTTGAGCAGTTCTTCATGGCTGCCCTGCTCGACGAGGCGGCCGTTGTGCAGCACCAGAATGCGGCTGCAATTACGTATTGTCGAAAGTCGATGCGCGATGATCAGGCTGGTGCGGCTGCTGGTAAGCTGCTGAACCGAGCGCTGGATGATGCTTTCTGTCTCTGAATCGACCGAAGAGGTAGCTTCGTCGAGAATCAGTATCTCAGGGTCGGTTGCCAGTGCGCGCGAAAAAGCGATGAGCTGACGCTGGCCGGCAGAGATGTTGCTGCCCCGCTCAAAAATCTGAGTTTCGATTCCTTGTGGCAGCTTGTCGATCAGGATTTCCATCTGCAGCTCTAAAATGATGCTGTCAAGTTTGTTCTTGTCAAAACTGCCTTCTGCCAGAAAAATATTGTCGAGGATGGTGCCTGAGAAAATATTGACATCCTGCTGGATCAGTCCAATGCGGCGACGCAGTGACGATCGCGAGAATTCGCGCAGATCGACGCCGTCGATCAGTATCTGGCCATCCTGATAGTCATAAAATCGCTTTAACAAGGCTGCCAGTGTTGTTTTTCCGGCTCCGGTATGGCCGACGACTGCAATTCTTTCGCCTTTTTTAATGGTAAAGCTGAGGTCTTTGAGCACCTGTTTGTCGCTGTTATAAGAAAAATTGAGATTGCGGAACTCGATTTCATTGTTCAGGCCGGTGAATTCGCGACCACTTTCGAGATCTGGTTCCGGCGCTTCGTCAAGCAGGCCAAATACCCGCTCAGCCGAAGCCATGGCGCTTTGAAAAACCGAAATCTGCTCGCTGATCTGTCGAACCGGGTCGAAAAAAGCCTGGGTGTAGGCGATAAAGGTAATGAGCAGCCCTATGCTGATTTCGCCGGTGCTCACCAGCCAGCCGCCATAAGTCGTTACAATGGCGAGAGTGATGGCACTGAAAATAGTTACAACCGGCGAAAAGAACGAGTTATAAAAGACCGAGGTCAGCTCAGCTTCGCGCAGGCTGGTGTTCATCTCGTCGAATTTGGCTTCGCGCGCGGCTTCCTGACTGAAAACGTGAATTACGCTCATTCCTGATACGTTCTCGGCCAGCGAAGCATTGAGCATTGCCAGCCTTGCCCGCGCATGCCTGAACGTGTCGCGCATTTTCCCTTTCAGTATCCAGACAACGTAGTAAAGTAGCGGTGAAGCCAGTAGAGCGGCAAGGCCGAGCTTCCAGTGCAGGGTCAGCATCATCAGGCCGATGCCGATGAGCACGCAGATATCGCCGCTGACATTGATCAGCGCAGCCGAAAACAGCTCGGCCATGGTCGCTACATCGTTAGTTATACGGGTAACCAGTCGACCTACCGGGGTGCGGTCGAAAAAGCTGATTGGCAGCTTTTGAATATGCGAAAACAGATGGGTTCGCAGCTCATGCAGTATCTGCTGACCAGTGTACTGCAGCAGCCAGTTGCGCGCTGCCAGTATCACAAAGAACGAAGCATGCCCGACGGCATAGAGCATAACGTAATGCCAGAGCAGTTCGAAATTGCGTATCTTTATGCCAAGATCGACGGCACGGCCAAGCAGCAGCGGCAGTGAAATCTGCACAGCAGTGCCGGCGAGCACCAGCAGCACCGACAAAAGAAAATGCGGGCGCCAGTTGCGCAGGTAGGGCAGCATGCGCCTTACCAGACCGGTATCCCACATCGGGGCCTTGATGTCGTCTTCGTTAAAATAGTCTTCCATCAGCTGCCTTCTTCGAGTTGTGCCTTGATGCGCTGGCGCTCCCAGGCCCTGGCATAGCGGCCGCCGCGCTGTAGCAGTTCCTCGTGACTGCCGGCTTCGACCACCTCGCCGCTGTCGAGATAAAGTATCAGGTCAGCGTTCTGCAGACTGACCATGCGATGTGAAACGATGATACAGGTCTGTTTGCGCACCTGTTTTTGCAGAGAGCTCAGTATGCGCTGCTCGGTTTCAGTGTCGACGGCGCTTGTGCAGTCGTCGAGCACCAGGATCGGCCGCTCTGCCGCCAGTGCGCGCGCCAGCGACACTCTCTGTTTCTGGCCGCCGGAAAGGTTGACGCCGCGCTCACCGAGCATGGTTTCGAGCCGGCCAGGGAATTCTTTGATATCGTCGGCGAGACCGGCGCGCTGCGCATAGGCTTCGGCAGCTTCTTCGCGGGTTTTATCGGAACAGGCGAACAGCACGTTTTCTCGTATCGTTTCTGAAAACAGAAAGGTTTCCTGCGGCACGTAAGAGAAGAGCTGGCGCAGTTCATTCAGATCGATGTCGCGCGAATCTCTGCCACCGATCATGATATGGCCGCTGTCTGGAGCGAACATTTTCATGAGCAGGCGTAGCAGTGTGCTTTTTCCGCAGCCGACCGGGCCGGTGATTCCTAGCGTCCTGCCTTCTGGCAGTTTGAAAGAAATGTTTCTGAGAGCTGGCTGTGTAGCATCGGGGTAAGTGAAGCAGAGATTGTCGAGCTCGATGTCGTAACCGACTGGCGCTTCGCCTTTGTCTGAGCTTTCTCGATCCTGCGTTGTTTGACCGCTGTCGATAGGGCTGCGTGCAACCGGTTCGCGCAGAATCTGCAGGCAGCGTTCCATCGAGGCCATGCTGCGCTGATACAGGTTGATTATCCAGCCCACTGCCATCATCGGCCAGCTCAGTTTGAGCATGTAAGCTTCGAAAGCCATGAACGAGCCGAGAGTAATCGTGCCGGCGATGACCATGTTGCCCCCGAAATAGAGCAGGACTACCATGCCGGCTGCGATTACCAGATCGAGTGCCGGGTGAAAAAACGCCTCGACATTGGCGAGTCTGATTTTATCTCGGACGAAAGCGCGACCACAACTGCTGAAACGGCTTATTTCGCTGTCTTCAGTGTGAAATCCCTTGATCACGCGTATGCCAGACAGGTTTTCTTCCGCCTTCGAAGATAGATCTGAAAGCCGCGCCTGTACATCGCGCGAACGGTTGTGAATCGCGTTTTTGACCAGCACTACCATGACCGGCATCATCAGAAAGGGCAACAGGGTTATCAGCGTCAGCTTTGGCGAGAGCCAGATCATTATGAACGGAATGGTCATGAAGTAGAATGAGGCATCGAGTGCGACAAGAATGCCGATTCCGAGCATGAAGCGGATTTCCTGAATATCGTTGGTCAGGCGCGACATGATATCTCCGGTACGGGTTCGGCTGAAATAGTGAAACGGCAGTTTAAGCAGATGTGAGAACAGTGCCTTTCTCAGGTCGTAGACTGATTTATGTGAGGTACCGAGAAAAAACTGACGCCAGAAAAACCTGAAAGTTGCCTGAACAGCCGCAGTAAGCAGCAAAGCAAGGCCGCAATAAGCGACGGTACGCATCTCGTTGCCGTGTTCGATCGCGTCGATGGCCGTTTTGATTATAATCGGCGGCATGATGTCGGCGATATCGACGATGATCAAAGAAGTTAAGCCGTAGAGCAGATGCCGGCGATACGGCCGTAGCAGTTCCAGCGTGTATTTCTGTGCTGTGATGGGGTTCTGCGCCTGTTGATTCATATCCGCAAGGCTAAACCCCGCCGTTGCGATTGTCAATCACTAACTGCGCGGGCTTTTTCACAACAGGTGAGGTCATGCTTTGGGCTCTTCGCGCAGCATCCGGCGCAGCACTTTGCCGACAGCCGACTTGGGAAGACTGTCGCGAAATTCGATGTCGCGCGGAACTTTGTAATTCGCCATGTTTTTGCGACAGAAGTCGATGAGGTCATTGCGGTCGATGGCTTCACCTTCGGCCGGAACAACGAATGCACGTGGGGTCTCACCGCGTGTCGGGTGTTTGATGCCGACAACGACAGCTTCTTTGATCTTAGGGTAGCGGAAAAGCACTTCTTCGACTTCGCGCGGATATATGTTGTAGCCGCCGCTGATGATAAGATCTTTCTTGCGGTCGGTTACGTAAAAATAGCCTTCATTGTCGCAGTAGCCGATGTCGCCGGTGTAGAGCCAGCCGTCGCGCAGAACCGTGTCAGTCTGGCCGGGCTGCAGATAATACCCTTTCATTACCTGCGGGCCTTTGATCGCGATTTCACCATGTTCGCCGGCCGGCATTTCGCGGGTGCCGTATTCGACATCGACGATCTTCGCTTCGGTAGAAGGCAGCGGCAGGCCGATCGAACCTGGTTTGCGGTTTCCAAAAATAGGATTGAAATGGGTGACTGGGGAAGTCTCGCTCAGGCCGTAACCTTCGACGATCTTTGCGCCGGTTTTTTGTTCGAAGAGTTCCATCTGACTTACGACCAACGGTGCAGAGCCTGAGATGATGAGCTTGAGCGATGACAGGTCATAGCTGTCGATGTCTTTCTGGCTGAGGCAGGCGTTGAAAATAGACGGCGCCGAGGCCATGCAGGTGATTTGTTCGGCTTCGATCATGCTCAGCAGTGCCTTTGGCGTAAAGCGGGGCAGCGGAATCATGGTGCCGCCCAGCGCGACCGGTAGAATTACGGTGACAGTGAGTCCATAAATATGGAAGTAAGGTAGAACTCCGACGAATTTTTCCTGGCCGGGCTGAAGAACGTGGAACATTCTTTCGCTCTGAAGAACATTGGCGGCGAGGTTGGCGTGGGTGAGCATGCAGCCTTTGGAAACGCCGGTAGTGCCGCCGGTGTATTGCAACAGGGCGAGGTCTTCGCCTGGTGTGATGTTTTTGCAGACGTAACCGGAATTTTCGTGGAGAAGTGACGACCAGCTGAATACACGCCGGTTGTCGATTATTTTTGCTGCTGATTCTTCGTTTTCGCAGATGACAAAAGCTTTTTCCAGACGGGTGTTGGCAAATACCGGTGCGACCTTGGCCCAGAGCTGCTCGTTGGTTATTACGAAGCGCGCGCCAGAATCGTTGAACTGGTGAACGAGCTCCGTTTCCATGTAGAGTGGGTTGGTCATGACCCCGACTGCGCCGGCAGTAATAGTGCTCCAGAATGCGAGAATGGTTTCGCTGCAATTGGGCAGAAATACTGCGATGCGCTCCTGCTTTTCGATGCCGTGAATTCTGAGATTGCCGGCTATGATGCTGGTGATTCTGGCGAATTCGCGGTATTTCATGCTGATCTTGCCGTCATGAATGGCTGTGTGTTCGGGGTAGTTCTGCGCGGCTGCCTCGATGAAGCTGGTCAGCGCTGGCAATTCGCGGTTGATTTCAGGCGGAACTACCTGGTCGTAACTTTTCAGCCATACTTTTTCCATTTGCTGTCTCCTGCAATGATGTGCCATAGTTTTATCACAAAATAGGCCACCCCGGTAGACGTCTCCCAGCAAAATTTCTCATCAGCAGCAATTTCCGGTAAGCTGTAAGCCAGCATCGATAGCGGCTCTGATGTTGGTGTCTCGCTGTTTTACGTGTCATCCTGCGCGGAGCGAGCGCAGTCGCAGGATCCAGAAAAGCTCCGACAATCTGTATTCTGCGACTTTGCCCGCTTCATTTAAGCTTCGGCGTGGCTCGCGCCGAATGGCAATTTGAATTTTGTGAATCGTGCGCGTAATCGTAATCGTGCTCGTAATCGATTTGCGCTGTCGTTTTTTCGACGCAGGCCACGGATGGCCAATTGTCGAGGCGCCTGTGGATACAGCGCGCATCGACTCACGATTACCGCTTTGCTGATTACGAGCACCGCTTCGCTGAGCACGAGTAAAACATCTGAGGTTAGACCTGTCGTTAACTTAGTGCCATTCTGGACAGGTTATGATAAAATACTGGCGTAGTATAAAATATCACGTATATTTTTTACATGATTTTAACCACAGGGTGGAAATAGAATATATGACAACCGCTTTTACACGACGATTCGCAGCTTTATGCCTGCTTTTTTCAGTGATTCTGTATGCCGGATGCGGCGGTGGTGGTGGTGGTGGCGGTGGCAACCCGGTTGCGCCGGGTACCGATTATGTGCCGACATCTGAACTGGCTCCGAACACGCTGGCTTCTTTGGCGGCCCCGGCAGCTGTTTATCAGCATGACTCCGAAGCAGCCAATGTTTCGATAAAGCTGCCGATCGAGCAGGGAACAGCGGTCAATTACGCTCTCGTGGTTGTCAACTCATCAGACGTTTCACAATCTATCAAGCTGCGCCCGGAATCTTATGTTTTGTCGGGCTCTATGCTCGCACAGGCGGAAGCTGAAGCGCTCAAGGCTTCACATGTTGCTGTTGCTCCGGTCGATTCGCTGGGCGAAGCACGTGTCAGGCAGGCGCAGTTCGAAGAAATCATGCGCAAAGACTTTGTCAATAGCATCAGGAATGCTGGAGGCTCATCGGCGATTCGCCAGAGCAGATCACTGCGTTTAAGCGACCATTCGTCTGAGCAGGTAGGCGATACAGTCAATCTCAATATTATTGTCGATTATGACTGGTGGGGCACACACACTTACGACTCGCGCCGTTGCAAGCTGGTGCGCATGACCGATCACTGCAAAATTTTTGTCGATCAGGATTCTTACGAGGGTTTGAGCGCAGTTATCGGGACATATGCCATTACCGAAGACGACCTGAATCATATCGTCACTGAATTCGAGACCTACATTTATCCTTTGATGAACGATAATTACGGCGAGGTCTACGATATTGACGGCGATGGCCGTCTCTCTATCGTGTTTTCGCCGGTGTATCCCAAAGTCGGATTTGCCGGGCTTTTCAATACTCTGCACATGAACCCGATCAATCCCGCCAACAGCAATCAGCGTGATATGATCGGTATCTGGACTCCGCACTCGCTTAGCAACAGTAGTTCTACCGGCGAGAAATGGCGCATGGACTCGCGCGAGACGATAGCCCACGAAATGCAGCATGCAATAAATTTTTCTTACAAGATTTATCCGGGTGGTAAATTCAAATACCCTGATGATAGTAATTTCACCAAGAATGAAGACTCATATCTCGAAACATACTGGCTTGACGAAAGCCTGTCGGTTGGTTCCGAGGCCCGCTACCGGCTAAAAAGAATAGATGCAGGTCTACAAACGTCGATTTATGAAGCCCGATTTGATTCCTGGGCCAAGAGCGCACCGCATTCTTATGGCCTTACCGAATGGTCAAGCGTGCTCGCACATTATGGTCAGAAGGGATTGTTCAACTATTATCTGTATGAACAGTATGGCGGCGAAAAAATCAAAGTCATGGTTCAGAGTCAGACTACTGGCGTCAACAATATCGAGGCTGTTTACGGCAAAAGCATGAAGGAACTGGCAAAGGGATTTTCTCTGGCGATCATCAACGAAAGCCTTCGCCGTGAAAAGCTGACCAGCGTTGCAACTATTGACAAAACTTACAAATTTGCAAAGGCAGTGAATATTGACCTTGCCGAGCAGGTTGTAACTCTTGGTTACACGCCAATCAGTCTATCTGTGCCGAAAATGGGTACGGCCTACTACCTGCTCAAACAGCCGGCTTCTTTCGCTGGCGGTGAAGAGTTTCAGTTCAGAGTCGAATCAACCCAGGGTGAACCGGTCGAAATCATGCTGATGCGTCTGCCCAACCCGTAGGAAACGGTCGCGTAGTAGGGAACGGTCGCGACCGTTCCCTACGCGACCGTTCCAATTGAACGATTCAAATGGCAAAAATCTTATTGCGATGAATCTTCGTGAACGAAAATTATTACGTTTGGCTGGATACGATTATGCAGCACCTGGCGCGTATTTTATAACGATCTGCGTCCATGGCCGCAACAATGAATTTGGCATAGTTGCCGGCGAAATGATGGAATTAAATGAATACGGTTCGATCATCGAACAGCAATGGAAATGGTTGTTTGACCAATACGATTATTTGCAGATCGACGAATATTGCGTCATGCCCAACCATTTCCACGGCATAATATGGATTATTGCACCTGTTGGGGAACGCGATGTAAAAATCAAACCAATTCCAGAATTTATTGGTGCATTTAAAACAACGTCGTCAAAATTGATTCATCGCGCCGGCAACGAACAATTCAAATGGCAAAAATCCTATTATGATGTGATCATTCGTGACAATGAATCGTTGCAGCGGATTAGAGAATATATCAGGGATAATCCGAAACATTGGGCCATGGATGATTATTTTAACAAACATTTCAAACGATAATCGTATAACGGTTGCACCGGTAGGGAACGGTCGCGACCGTTCCTTACCGGTTGCGGCCGCGGTGCTTGACGTGTGTGTCGAACCAGTCGAACATCTCGACGAGTGTATGCAGAATCGATTCGCGCGCTTCGTAGCTGTGCCCTTCGAAAGGCAGAACGACAAGGCGGACGGTGCCGCCGTGGCCCTTGATTGCGCCGAACATGCGCTGGCTCTGTATCGGGAAGGTTCCCGGGTTCGGGTCGTCAGCGCCATGCAGCAGCAAAATAGGTTCTTTAATTTTATCTGCATGAGTGAACGCTGACATGTGGGTGTAGATGTCGCGGGCCTCCCAGAAGGTGCGGCGCTCACCCTGAAATCCGAATGGTGTCAATGTTCGATTGTAGGCTCCACTGCGTGCAATGCCTGCAGCGAACAGGTCTGTGTGGGCAAGCAGATTGGCTACCATGAAGGCCCCATAAGAGTGTCCGGCTATGCCGATGCGGTCGCGGTCCGCCACGCCCAGTTCGACAAGCTTGTCTACTGCGGCTTTGGCACCGGCGCTGATCTGTTCGACAAAATTATCGTTGGCGGTCAGCGGGTCGCCGACGACTGGAATTGTTGCATTATCGAGTACGACATAACCGCGCAGCAGAAAGAACAGTATCGATGTACCGCTGATCCTGGCATAGCGATTGGTTGCCGCCCGCACCTGACCAGCCGTGCTGATGTCGGTGTATTCGCGCGGATAAGCCCAGACAATGGCCGGGTAGCGCCGGCCAGGTTTGTAATTTAACGGATAGTAGAGAGTTCCCGACAATGGCACGCCGTCGTCGCGTTCGTATTTGATCAGCTCTTTTTTGACGTTCGCAAGCTCTGGCGCTGGTGGTTCAAATGCGGTCAGCGCAACTGGCTCACCGGCGCTGTAGTCGCTGATATTTCTGACGAAGTAATTTGCTGGAGTTTCGACGTCTTCGCGGCTGGTAACAATGGTTTTGAGCTCATTGTCGGCAAAATCGACGAAACTCTCGAAAACTTCGCTGCCCGAAACTATTATGTCATGCTTCTCACCGGTGAACAGGTTGTAACGGCGCAGAAACGGGCGAAACCCCTCGGGCGTCGCGCCTCTGCCGTCAAGATAGACCCAGTTGTCGTCTTCAAGAATCGCCAGCGATTCACCGGCGCTGTTGATGCGGTAAACCAGTGTTCCTTCGTCGTTATACTGATCCGAATAATTGCGCGAAAACACAACCCGACTCTCTGAAGCAGTATTGGTGCGGCTCATGTCGATGATTCGCGACTTGATCCATTTGGTGTCGCGGTCGTAGTCCCAGATCATCGCCATATCTTTTTTGTTGAACTGATCTAGCCCTGAATAGCGCATGGGCAGGCGTATAATCTCGCGCGGTTTCCCTTGGAAAGGCGCGTCGTAAGCTTTGAGAACATCGCGGAATTCAGCGCTGCGATTCGGGTCGCCACCGTCGAGAGCTTCGACCCAGCACAGGGTGGCAGGCTGCATTCGCTGCCAGAACGGAGAACGCATGCCGGTAATGACTCCTTCGATTGGAATCTCTTCGCCGGCCGGTTGCTGCGCCAGAGTTTTCAGGTGGCGGCCGTTGATGTCCCAGAGTTCGTAGCGGTGCGCAAAGCGGCCAACGGTAACGGTGCGCGAGAAAGGCTTTTCGATTATTTTTGCCAGTGCGTATTTGCCGTCAGGAGAACTGCTGACACTGCTGATAAGAGCTGGCGGCCCGAATTTAGCGCCTCTCCCGGTGGCAACATTGTAGCTGTAAACCTGAGATGTGGCGTAATATTCAAACAACTTCTCGTCGTGGTCAGTCTGAATCAGATCCTGAAACGTGCGTACCTGCGAGACGCGCCCGCTGGTCTCCTGAATTTCAGGGGTTTCCGGCAGCAGCGGCGCTTCCGGGGGCACGCCGCGTTTTTCGGGCCAGAGTGGAACATAGAGGGTTCGGCTGTCACGACTCCACCAGAACGGACTCAGCAGCACCGAATTGAGTCGAGGCGGCGACAGGCGTTTGCCGGTTCCCTTGAATGGATCAAAAAGCCAGACTTCAGAGCCGTCTTTTTGATAGAGCGCGGCAGCAAATAGCTTGCCATCGGGTGACCAGGTCGGATGCCCGAATTTTTTGCCTTCGGGCAGCTTTATTGGCGTGGTTTTGCCGGTTGCGAGATCGAGCAGTTGAATCGACTGCACGTAATAACTGCGTTTGGGAATATTGTAGCGCGTGAGAATGCGCATGCCGGCAAGTCTGGCCTGTGGTTCTGCGAGATCTTCGAGGCTGAGCTGGGTGGTCGATTCGACCAGCAGCGCGGTTTTACCCTGAGGGTTGATGGTGAGCTGCGGCGGGTTCGGTTTATCGACGATTTTTACAATCTGTTTGTCAGGAACGCGGTAACCTTGTCTGGCCATAATATGATTCACTGCCGGGAGAGAAAACACCAACAGACATATCAGCAGCCTGGTCAGTTCGTTTTTTCCCATAAATGCAACCTTTCAATTTTTTTATCATACTAATTGAAACTGCTTTGAATAACAACCGCATCGCCGGCAAATAAAAAAGCCGGGGCGCTGAGCCCCGGCTTTGTTCAAGCTTTTACGTTTTATCAGCGGGCGAATACGTAACCGAGTTTCTTGGTGAAGTTGCCGGCTGCACAGGCAACGCTTGAGAGAAGATTACCACCTGCCTGCGCGACCCAGCCGGTCGCTTTTACCAGGCTGCCAGCTACTACGGCAGTGCCGCCGAGCAGGGTGTTGCCAAAACCGCCGCCATTGAGTTTGCTTTTGCCCCAGTCGACGATTTTGTCGCCGCCGGCCTTGAAGCCTTTGCCGGTAACGCCGAGAACGGTTCCGGGAATGCCAAGGGTGCATTTTACGATGCCGCCGGCGAACTGCATCGGAGCGATGCGTTTGAAACCGGTAACTACATCGTTGATTCCGCTGGCCATGGTGTCTTCCATGGCAGTGTTGAAGTTAAAATTGAATGCCGCCGGGGACTGAGCCGCTTCTCGGGGACCATTGATGTCGATAAGAAGATTCTTGTAGCCGAGCAGGCTGTTGGGAAGTTTGTTGCCTACCGGGTCTTCCCAGGCTGTTTTGAATTTTTCGATGCTCATGGTGTAGCCACTGCTAGTTCCCCAGTATGAATCACGCATTTTCACGCCGGTCACATTGCCGCTGCTGTCGGTGGTGTAACCGTAGATGGTGACCCAGTGCGGCGTGCCGCTGCCAGAATTTACCAGTGCTATAACCGGTTTGCCGGCATCGATTTTGTTGGTAATGTCGGTGATCGAGGCGTTGTGACGCTGTACAGCATCGACGCCATTCATGTTGAGGTATTCGACGATGGTTGGCGGAGCAGTAAAAATTCCGGCCGGGTTGGTGTTTTTATAGGCAGTCTGCGGGTCGTGCGGAATTCCCAGGCCATGGAAAGCTGAGGTCATGGCAAACTGGCCGCAGTAGTTGTCGCCATCGATGCTGATCTGCTGATTGTCGAAGCCGGGCAGTTCTTTGCTGGACTCAGCGGTGGGAGCCGAGGCTTCGCCGCTGCCGGTTGCAAATACCTTGCCGAGGGTTTCCTTGACCTTGTCGGCTGCTTCTTTAACCTTGTCTTTGGTTGACTGTGAGATTTCAAACTGCTTTCGCACCTCTTCGTAATTGCGTTTGGCAGCTTCGACTTCGTTGGCTAGATCTTTTTTGGCGCCGGTGACAGTGTTGTTGAGCGAATCGACATACTGTTTGTACAGGCGCTCGTATTTCATGCGTGCTTCTTCGAGTTCACGCTGCAGTTTTTCGGCGCTGAGCACTGAAGTGAGCATGCACAGCAGAACGACGCACGCAAGCGCTAACCCTGTCTGTTTGAACGTTCTATTCATAGCGACCTCCATTCAATGGCCGTAATCTTCAAGTTTGCCTTTAATTATAAGAACAGACACCACAACCGTCAATGTACCGACGCATAAATATGATGTTTTAGACAAAAGCAACGGTCGCTCTGCGCGAGTTCGCTCAGGACTCTGCGCAGCTCTGGCGAAGCAGGGGGGCAGGTGCATGATGACAAAAATCAATGCCTCGCTATTGTTCTGTCAGGTTTTGCCAGGGATTGCTGATTACAAGGCTGCTGTCAGTTTGAGAAGGCGTGAGGCGAGTGTGTTGAATGCATCAGAATCGACGGCCTTCTGGGAGTTTACGATCGTGCATGAAAGAGTGTAGAAGGGTGATTCTGGCGTTTTTTGCAGGAGCCAGGTGTAGTTGAGCACGCCGGGTTCGCTGCCGCCTTTGAAGCCGGCGATGTGCCAGTCTTTTTTATCGACCAGCCCGGTCGCCGGATTGATGCGAATCAGACGGCTATCGCGCAGCGAATAGATCACATTGCACAGTTCGCGGGTGCTGATGAACCATTCGATTTCCTCTACCAGAACAGGTGAGTCGATATTATAGATTGCAGATATTGAGGCTATCTCGGACGGCTTGATAGCATCCATGGCGTCGAGAACGGCTTTTTTGCCGGCGGCGTCTGCCTTGAGGTATTTCTCGGCGTCGGCCGGGAAGAAGAATTTGAGCTTGAGAACCTGGCTGGTGTTATAGAGGTCGGCGCAGCTGGCGGGAAAATAGCTGCGCAGCTTATCGACACCGATCAGGTGGTAGATGTGGTCTGTGGCGGTGTTGTCGCTGACTGAGATCATCAGTCCGGCGAGGGTTTCGAGCGTGTGCCGACTACCGGCCGGCCATTCCTGCAAAAGGCCGCTGGAAAATGAGCGCCATTCTTCGCGCAGTTCAATTATATCGCTCCAGCTGCGCTCGCCCCTGTTGATCGAATCTTCAAGGGCCTTCAACAGATAGAGCTTGAAAGCGGAACCGCAACCGAGCGCTTTGTCAGGATTGAGCACAAATATCTCTTTTGTGGCTTCTTTTGTCGTGTCGTGTTGCAGCAGGCAAATGCTGATATCGCCCGCAAGTTTTTTAAGTTCGCTTTTTACGGCTTCAAATGTGTCGCTGGTGAATTCTGGAGCTCCGAACCAGAGTGTTGAAACCTTGTTATCAGCATTTATTTTGATTTTTGAATCGGCTTCGCCCTTTTCGAAAACCAGCCGGTAGCCGCTGTCGGTGCTGCGCGCCTCTTTGTATTTGCCAAGGGTATCAATGTATATTTTTCTGATTTCGATAATCTTTTCGGCCGGGATCACACTGAGAAAGTCAGCGGCAAAATATTGTCCGACCTGCTTTTCATCGCAGGAAAAAATACGGCCGTAGGCTTCCTGCGGCGACAGATCGGCGTTGTCGGCCCAGCCGGGTATAGCTAATGCCAGTGCTACAAAAATTACCATCATCAGTCTTTTCATGATTCGCTCCCTTGATACATATTGAGGTGTTTCAGAATCCAGGATTCGTGCAAACAGGCTGGCAGCCATAAAGTCAAATTGCGCTCTCACCGGGGTCAACCATTGCCGGCGATCTCATTGCCGCAAACTTGTAGCCGGCTTCGCGAAGAGCTGTCTTTCCGCGTTCTGTGAGGTCTGAAATAAAGGCGAACTCGTCGTGCCCATCGATCGGGTAGGCTCTGATCCGATACTGTGTCGCCAGCGGAAACTCACGTAGAACCACGCGAACCGGTCGTGAAAACTGCGTATAGGGACTGGTAAGAGCAACATCGCGCAGGATCTGACGGACAAGCTCAGGATCGTGCTCGGGGTGCAGATAGAAGAGGGCAGAGCACTGCTGCTCACGAAAGCCGTCGTTGGCATTGCGTATGCTGCCGTTCCAGATACAGCTGTGAGGAATGGTCACCGCGTCGTCATCAGGTGTGACCAGCTTGAGCGAGCGAAGGTTGATTGCCTGAACCTCACCATATATACCGTTGATCGTGACCCGATCACCTACTCGATAGGGTTGTTCGTAAACTGCTATGATTCCAGCAATCAGACTCGACGCAAAATCCTTGAACGCAAAGCCGAGTGCCAGACCGACCGCGCCGAAAAATGCGATAAAATTCTGCATGGTTGGCTTGACAATTGTTGGAACGAGTAACAACAGCGTGACACCTGTTATCACCAGCCTGAAAATAGGTATCATCGGCAGCAGATAATAGCTGAATCGCGGCGGCATGAGTCGGGCAAGAGCCGGTATAAATCGTTTGACCAGGCTGCTCAGAACCAGGGCCGTCAAGATGAGAAATGCAATATAAATAAACGGAATCTGCTCGAAATCTCTGAAAATCTGCTCGGGAGTGGTGGTTTCTAGTGTCATGATTACATCGCATCCTGCAGGTGATCCTGCTCGGCCAGGAAGCGCCTGATCGCCGGGTAACCCTGCCAGCTGGCGCGCCAGACATCGTTCTCGTTAACGACAATACCGGCTTTATGAAGCCGGTTCAAAAGGCCTATCAGCCGGCTTTTTTCGATGCTGAGCAGGTCGAAAATCGCATCGGTTTTGAGTCCGTCGTGTTGCAGCAGATATAGCAGCAGAAATGCGCCAGTCTGGCCCGTATCGCCAGGGATAGTCGGCAGTTCGACGTCTTCAAACGCCTTTACCCAGATGGTTTTTGCCGTCGCAGAGGTTGCCGCATCTTTGTCGGCCACTTCGCGTGCCAGTTCCGCTACGTCTTCATCCGGCGCCAGTCGCAGGCTGTTACGCCAGATAGACCAGGCGACCAGCGGGATTCCACGAGATTCAACCGCGAGTTTTTTGAGAAAAGCAGACGGGAAGGCGTCAGCAGAGCTGTCGGCCTTGATGACCGCAGCGTCCAGTCGGCCTTTTCCCGTCATTTCTGGGGGCAGGATGAAACTGCCGTTGTCAGCCTGCCTGAACACGGTCGGGCGATAACTCTTGCGCGTTTCAAGCGAACAGAAAAGTGATTGAAGATCTTGTGCCGAAAGGCTTTGCAGGTAATAACATTTGTTAAAACTCTCGCGCATGTGCATGGCTGAATCGAGGAAGTGCCAGAGCCAGCTGTTGCAACCGATAATGCAGCGCTGACGGCTGTGAAATAGCTTCGAAACGAGCCTTCTAAGATGTTCGAGGCCGTTGTAGTGCCTTAGAAAAAAGGCTTCAAGTCTTGGAATAATCAAAGGCTTATCGCTTTTTGCCGGCAGCGCATCAAGCCAGCTGAAATTGCGGGTGCGTAAAACGCTGTAGTCTGGTGCTGCCAGAACAGTCCATTTATTTTCATCAGCGAGGATCTGCAGCATTTCTCCGAGACCACTGCCGTAAGGCGCTACCAGCACGCGCGAATATCCTTCAAGCGTTTCGTCTTCAAGCCATGGGAGTAGTGCTTCTTTTATCGCTGTGGTGGCTTCTTTCCAGCAGGGATAGGGTGCCAGCCAGTCTATGAGCGACCTCGGGGCGTTCTTGAGCTCGCTTTGAACGGCTTCGATGCCACCTTCGCCGGCATCGTCGCTGACGCCCGAAAACAACTTCTCAAAAAAGGACGCCGCTCTCTTGCTGGCTGGTTCGGCAGGTAATTCAAACTTTCCGGGTTTGACAAACTCCCAGAATTTGAGGTCGTTCTCTTCAGACACTATCGATCATCTCCTGCCAGGTCATTCTGAAAATGATGTTACCACGGCTTCGCAAAAAATCATAATCCTGCTGCTTTTCGCTTGCCAATTCTTCGTATTTGAGGCTGGGCCGCTTTAGAAGATTTTTTGCCGTTGCTCAGAAATTGTTTGAGCTTGAGAACCGCGAGCTCTTTCGCCTTCGCCTCGACTTCAATGGTGAAGTCGCAGTCGAGTTGCAGCCAGTTGTCAGGAAAATCTGCGGTATCGATATAATCATGGTGCCGGTGTGGCTGCTTGCCCTGCCAGCCTTCAAGCGGGCTGGACAGATGGAACATCGGCTCACGCCGCCATGTCTGCAATGCGGCTGCCGTTGCTTCTTCGACGCTGAGATCGTCAGGCAGACAGCGGTGATGATGCACGTCATAGACCAGTGGAATCGCAAGCTCATGGCACAATGGCAGCAGTTCTGAAGGCGTATAAGTTTTGTCGTCGTTTTCGAGAGTCACCCGCTGTCGCGCTGACGGCGAAAGGCGTGTGAATGCCTCGGCAAAGCGTTTGAGCGCCGCCGGTTTGTCGCCGTAGCCGCCGCCGGCATGAATGTTTATAACGTCGGCACCAACCCATTCGGCAACTTCGTTCTGATACTCAATTTCAGCGAGAGAACTGCTGACGGTTCTGGGGTTCGGTGAATTGAGCACGACGAACTGATCTGGGTGAAAGGATGCGCGCAAAGCATGCTGGCGCAGCAGCTCGCCGCATTGTCTGAAAGTTGCGATAATACTCTTTCCATCAGGCAGATCCGTAACCTGATAAGCCAGTTGTGGGTGGGTTTTCAGCGGCAATATCTGACTGTTGATGCGAAAACAGCCGATTCCGGTCTGTGCACAGAACTCGTATGCCTGCTTGAGAGCCTCGGCATTGGCGAGGCAGAGCCGTGACAGCTTTTGCAGCCGCTCTTTTTCAGACAGTTTGAGCAGGTGCGTGGCGGTTGTAGTCGAAAATTTTATCGGCTGTTCAACGAACAGGCAGCATAAACCGAGTCTGATCATCACTTTTTCCTGCGTTAATATTGCGCTATTGTATCATATCTGATAATTTTTGACGCGATAGATCGGCCGCGCAGAACGGGGTTAAATTCTGAGTGGCTTCGGTGTATAATCACACAAAATCATACCGAATAACTACAGGAGAATAATCATGGCAAAGAAACTGGTAATCGTCGGTTCCGGGCCGGCCGGCCTGACAGCAGCAATTTATGCGGCGCGGGCAGATCTACAGCCGGTAGTAGTCGAGGGCTTCATGAAAGGCGGCCAGCCAGGCGGTCAGTTGATGACCACTACCGAAGTCGAGAATTTTCCGGGATTTCCTGAAGGTGTTGACGGCCCCGACCTTATCAGCCGCATGCGCAAGCAGGCTGAGCGTTTTGGCGCTGAATTCATCATGGAAGACCTCGATTCAGTTGATTTTGCCAACCGCCCCTTTACCTTGAGCAATTCGAGTCGCACAATTACAGCTCATGCGGTGATAATCGCCACCGGCGCCAGTGCGCAGGTGCTCGACATGCCGGGCGTCAAGCAGTTCTGGGGAAAAGGCGTGTCGGCCTGTGCAACCTGTGATGGGGCGTTGCCGATTTTTCGTAACCAGGTGATAGGCGTCATTGGCGGCGGTGATTCAGCCATTGAAGAAGCCACGTTTCTGACCAGATTCGCGTCGAAAGTGCTGCTGATTCACCGCCGAGATGAATTCAGAGCCAGCAAGGCCATGCAGAAGCGTGCGTTCGACAACCCGAAAATCGAGATAGTTTTTGATTCTGTGCTCGAAGAAGTATATGGCAGCCAGTTCATGGAAGGTATCAAACTCAAGAACGTTAAGACTTCACAGATCAGCGACTATGCCTGCAAAGGCTTGTTTATGGCTATTGGCCACACTCCGAATACCGGCTTTCTCAAAAATGCGCTCGAAGTTGATGCCAAGGGTTATATAAAGGTTAAATCGCCGTCTACTGCGACCTCGATCGAGGGTGTCTTTGCTGCCGGCGATGTTACTGACCCACATTATCGGCAGGCGATCAGCGCCGCCGGCACCGGCTGCGCTGCGGCACTCGATGCGGAACGCTGGTTGCTGGCCAACGATCTCGGCTGAAATAACGGTGTCTTTAAACTCTTAACGGGCTCGGGCGGCCAGCAGGCCGCACAGCCCGAGAATCGCGCTGCCGCCAAAAAGCTGCAGCAAAGGCAGCGCGAAAAACCGGCGCAAAGCCAGAAAAAACGCGAAAATTGCAATTCCGATTGCAGTAAAAGCGAAAAACCAGATCATCAGTTCGCTCCTTATTACTTCAGCTTTTTGAGAAACTTTTCTGCCAGTGGCCAGGCCGGCAGGTCGGAAAGTGCCTGTTCAAGATGCTTTATCGCCTGTGCATTTTTTTTGCGACTGTTTTCAAGCATGGCAAGGTTGTAATAGAGAAACGGCCTGGTGTAACCGGGTTTCATTGTTGCCAGTCGCCGGGCCAGTTCTTCTGGTCTTTTATTGGTCACTGCCTGCACGGTCAGCTGGTTGGCTTCTATCAGATCAGCGGTAACCGCTGCCGGCAGCATAAAAGTTTCTCCGTCTGCCTTTTCGATCGCCACAGGCTCCTTGTTCGTTTCAAAACGTCGGATAAGCATTTTCGCAGCCGATTCTGATCTCGCCAGACTGCCGCTTCTGATCGCAGCGGAATAAGCCTTGAGCCCCTCAGCGGTAATTCCTTTTCCGAGACCTTCGGGAGGGTACCATAAATAGTATTTGCGGCCATCGACTTCATAGTCGTTTCTAAAAGAGGCTTCAGGCATGGTGCTGATGGCGATGTCGTCATTCAGCAATACTGGAATGGAAATTCCGATAAACATCGGTTGCGCAATAGTTTTGATCTCTTCTTCGACGATTTTGCGAGTCAATGGCTCGTTTGTGTGCTGGCTGGCTGCCAGTTTCAAAAGATCTTCGCGATCGGGCATGGCTCTGATATCGAGCTCAAACCAACCGGCAAAACCCGGCTTAACGTTGACCTTGTGCATGAATAACACCTTCTCGCCCTTTTTCAGCGTCTTGCGTTCGTGTCGGTCAAGAGGTGCGTTGAGTTCAGCCGGAGCATAAAGTCGGGAAGATATATCGCTCAGGTCAACCTGATCGGCCTTGACCATGACGCTGATGACAAGAATGCCCTCTTCTGGTTTCCATTCCGTCAGAGCAACATTTCGCGTGTGCCAGTCAGGCAGTCTGACCTGTGGCGTAACTGCCTGTAACTGATGTGAATTCATGAACATGCAACAGATGATCAACAGTAAAGCTGTGCGAATGACTGGCATGAAAAAGCTCCTGTAAATAATTTCGTTTTAGATTTTACTCTCGGCCGCTGTTTTGGGCAACAGCCGATTTTGTTTGTGGTTTGTCGGCAGATTCAGGCAGAAGAACCATGGTCAGAGCGATAAAGATGAGGGCTGTGCCGGCGGCGCCAGCCCAACCAAGGCTTTCGCCAAACAGAATGTATGACAAAACCGCACCAGAAACCGGCTGTAGATAAATGAGAAAGCTGGCCAGTGATACCGGAATCATCTTCAGGGCGCTGTTCCAGAGAGAGTAGGTGACTACCGAATTGAACGTCGCCAGATAGAACAATACCGCGGCAGTCTGCCAGTTCCAGCTGCCAAAGCCTGTTATCACCGCCTCGATGACAGCGAAGGGCAAAAGCATGAGAGCGCCAAGAGCAAAGGTGTCGCGACAGATAGTGCGCCAGTGGTATTTCGCGCTCAGGCGCTTGCCGGTAATGCCATACATGGCCCAGGCGAACTGCGGCACCAGGGTCAGCAGGCATCCGACCCAGATCTGCCAGGGAAGCAGATCGGTTTTTCCACTGCCGGCATCGCCGCCAAGCAGTGCCAGTCCAACAAGAGCCATTGCAATCGAATTGAATTGAACCGCTCGCAGCTTTTCTCCAAGCAGAATTGCCGCCAGTATTACGGTAAACAGTGGCGGGGTTCCTGAGAGCAGCGAAGCAGCTATTCCTGGCGCCCAGACCAGGCCGAAGTTCATTCCCAGTATCAGTAGAAAGACGCCCCAGAATGCCAGTTTGCCAAAGCATTTGCGATCTTCCGTCGCGACACCATGCAGAGGCAGACTGCGCTCAGAAATCATAAATATCAGGCCAGCAATCAAAAAGCGCAGAAATCCAAGCTGAACCGGCGGCACATCAGCCAGTATCAGCTTGGTGAGGGGATAGGCCGCGCCCCAGATGAGGGCGGCCAGTGCCACCCGTAACGACCCCTTAAGCATTGTATTCATCGCCGCCATTATACGGCTTTCTTATTCCCTATGCCAGCCCCGATCTCATTCGTGCTCGTAATCGTAATCGGCTGTCATTAAAAAAATTGCGCCCGATGGCTGGACGTACGGGCGGATGATTCATATAATTAGTCTATAATTAACCCGAATGGCAGGAAATATATGATAAATTCACTTTCGGCTCGGTCTGGCGCACGACAGTGGCTGATAGCTTTCGCATTCATATTGCTGGCCACTGTGCCGGTACTGGCAGGCAGCCTGAATCTGGTTTATGAGCAGGTCATAAAAGACTCGTGGGGCAACGAAATCGGTTATCGCTCCACCCGGCTCAACAGCCCCAATGATCTGCCTGTCGGCTCCGCCTGGCGCAACTACCTGAACCTTAAACTGCCAGACGGCAAGACTGTTTTTGAATATGCCCGCGATACGTCCGCCTATCTTGCGCAGCCGCTGAAACTTAAATTGAGCGATCGCAATCAGACCGCCTACACTGAGAAGACTTACAACGGCTACGATCTGAATCTGTATAACTACATCAACAGTTTTTCATCAGATTCGAGCAAAACCTTCCTGTTCCTGCACGAATTTGGCCACGTTGCCATGCTCAACGGCTATCCTTCAAGTTATCGCTTCAGTGGCCTCGATTACGGCGATGACAACAAACATTATCTCGATGAGATTCTTCCTAACGAAAACACTGCCTGGGTCGAAGGCTGGGCCAACGCCTTTGCCGCTCAGAAAAACGGCGGCATGGTATTCTCGTTCAATCTTAACAGTTCTACTACATTAGCCTTTTTGCAGAGCAACAGTTTTGGAGAGATGGCACGCAACGAGCTTTTCGTTGCCAAAGTCCTTTATGACAGCTTCGGCGCCATCAGTTCTGGTCGCGACAAAGTGTTCAATGCCATTTCTCGCAGTGGTCCGCACAGCTCGCTTCGCGATTTCTGCAACAAGTTCGTCTTGCTTTACCCCGACGACAAAGTCGCACTTGCCAGAATTCTCGTTAACAACAGTCATGGCAACATTTCTCTGAATGACATTCTCAATTACGTAAATGGCGGTTCGCGCACTGTAAGCCGCGCTCTTTATGACTATCTCGCGCAGGTTGGCCTGGTTGCGGCCACCAGCGGCACAACCGGCACGCCAACCAATACAAGACCCACGACAACTACGACTAATACCAGCTCAACCTCTTTCTGGGGTAGAATAGCCAGCTGGTTCTCTGGCTTGTTCGGCCGGGCACAGAGCGCTTTTGCCAACGCGCCGGCACCGTCGGCTTCAGTTGAACCTTCCGTCAGCGTTCCTGCTACGGGCGCAACGCCGCCAGGAGGAGCCACTGCACCAGAAATTCCCGGTACCCAGACAAACGAATTCGACAGTGTAAACGATCTGGCTCGTGCCCAGGAGCTCTACTATCAGGCTTTTGCCGAGTATAACCGTCTTATGGCTGAATCGGGAGGCGACCGCCAGAAGATTCTGAAGGCACAGCAGAGAATGCAGCAGGCCAAAGAACGCGTCAAACAGCTGCGGCGCCAGATGCGCTGATTTAAGCAGATAAAAAAACCGCTCGTTAAGAGCGGTTTTTTTTATGGCTTTATTTTCAGCTTTGTCCGGCCTCAGCCGCTTTTTCGCCACCTTCCAGCTGGTTTTTGTCTTCCTGCTGCTCGGCAGCTGTTCGCTTGCGCAAGGTCGGGAACAGAATGACGTCGCGGATGGAGGCCGAGTCAGTCAGCAGCATTACCACGCGGTCGATACCTATGCCAAGACCACCGGCCGGGGGCATGCCGTATCTGAGGGCATTGATGTAGTCGGTATCCATCTGGTGCGCTTCATCGTCGCCGGCTTCGCGCTGGTGCAGCTGGTCTTCGAAACGCTTGAGCTGCTCTTCAGGGTCGTTCAGCTCAGAAAAGGCGTTGGCCATTTCGCGGCCATAGATGAAGAGTTCGAAGCGGTCTACCTTGCTCGGGTCGTCCTTGCTGCCTTTGGCCAGCGGCGAGGTTTCTTTCGGGTAACTGTAGACGAAGGTCGGGTTCATCAGCGTTGCTTCGATCTTTTCTTCGTAGATTTTGACGATGATCTTGGCTGAGCTGTCTGAAGGCTCGATCGGAACATGCAGCTTGTGAGCCTGAGCCGCCGCGAGGTCGCGCGGGCAGCTGTAGGAAAGTTCATTGCAGCCCGAAACTTCTTTTACCAGGTCGAGCAGCTGAACGCGGCGCCACGGGCGCTTGAAATCGAGAGTCTGGCCCTGATAAGGAACCTGAAGATCTGGGTAAATCTTTGCTGCCGCATGGCAGATGACTTCTTCGGTAAGCTCCATCATGGTTTCCATGTCGCCATAGGCCTGGTAAACTTCCATCATGGTGAATTCAGGATTGTGCTTGATCGAGATGCCTTCGTTGCGGAAATTGCGGTTGATCTCGAAAACCCGTTCGAAGCCGCCGACGAGCAGGCGCTTGAGATACAGCTCTGGAGCAATGCGCAGAAACAGCTGCATGTCGAGAGCGTTGTGATGGGTAATGAACGGGCGCGCAGCGGCTCCGCCGGCTACCGGGTGCATCATCGGAGTTTCGACTTCGAGAAAACCCTTGCCGGTCATGAATTCGCGTATGCTCTGTACAATCTGGCTGCGCTTGATGAAAGTGTCACGCACTTCCGGATTCGACATGAGATCGACGTAACGATTGCGGTAGCGCAGTTCGACATCGGTAAGGCCATGAAATTTTTCGGGTGGCGGCGTGATTGATTTGCTTAGAATGGTTATCTTCTCAGCTCTGATTGATACTTCACCGGTACGGGTTCTAAAGGCCGGACCCTCGACGCCGATGATATCGCCGGCATATAGCCTCTTGAGCATGGCAAAAGTCTCTTCGCCGATTACGTCTTTGCGAATGTATATCTGAATTTTGCCAGACTGATCGGCAATGTGAACGAAGGCAGTTTTGCCCTGATCGCGCTTTGACATGATGCGGCCGGCAATCTTAACCGTGCCGGTCGTAAAATGTTCTTTTTCAGCGGCGCTTGCCTCTGCTTCACAAAAATAGGCCTTGGCTTCTTCGGCGCTGTGAGTGCGATCAAACCGCGAACCGTATGGGTCGGTTCCCTCTTTGCGCAGATCTTCGATGACCTGCAGCCGTTGTTCCTGGGTCTGGTTGAGTTTCAGTTCTTCCATTGTGCGTATCCCTTCGGTAATTCTGAATAAAAACAGGGGGCGATACAGTTATCTGCAGCCGCCCCCTGAATATGTCTCAAATCGGTCAGAGAATCTTGACATTCACTGCCAGTGGGCCCTTCTCGCCCTCGGAAAGTTCGAACTCGACCTGCTGGCCTTCGCGAAGTGTTTTATAGCCATCGCCAGCGATCTGCTTGTAGTGAACGAAGATGTCCTGGCCATCAGTGTTTTCAATAAATCCATATCCTTTGACGTTGTCAAACCACTTTACACGACTTTGCATAGATTAACTCCGAAAATGTGATTAATGCTTTAACTTTGCGATACTTCTGCAAAGACCCGCAACCGGCAGTCTAACATAACCTGCCGTCTTTTGCAAATGCCTGCTCAGTTCAGTTACTGCTGATTTTGCAGGGAAAATCTGCGCATGAGTATGTGCGTGTAGGCGATACTGACTGCGTCAGCCTCGTTGTCGTCGCTGACCTTGATGCGAAACTCGTTTTCGATCCAGTGAATTACATCCTGCTTGCTGGCGTTGCCATAGCCAGTAATTGCCATTTTGACCTGGCGCGGCGCGTAAAAAAATACGGGTAAATCTCGCTCTGCTGCACACAGTCGGGCGATACCGCGCAGTTCGCCAAGCGCGATTGGTGTGCGCGGCGAGGTTTTTGCCGGCAGAAACACGTCCTCTATGGCAATCTCTGAGGGTTGGTAGCGGGCAAAAAGCTCGCACAGCACCTCGCGCAAGCGAAGTAATCGCTTTTGCGTGTCGCCGCGAAAGAGCGCAACGCTTTCACTGAACAACAGTTTTTCGCTGCTGCCGTCAAAAACGCTTACGCCAAGTTTTTGTGCGAGGTCGAGCCCGATGACGATATCACTTGCTGTCTTCGTCATCAGATTTCAGCTTCTTGAGATGCTCCGGGTCGGGAAACAATATTACTGAAGCGCCGCTCGAAACACCGCCGGCCAGTCCGGCCAGCAGCACTGAGCTGCGGCCGGTATATTCGGCATAGAGAAGCACCGGAAACATGACGCAGAACATGAAAATCATGCGCTTGATCATGTGTGGCGGCAGTCGGCTCATCGGTTAACTCCGGGGTTTGGTTGTCGGCGTGTGCGGTTGCGCTGACCATGACTTTTCGAAAAGCGTCTCTTGCGATCGACTCTGTTGGCGGTGGGATTCGCACTGTTGCCGTTTGAGCCTGCGGGAACCTTGCGCGGCGGGTTATGATTCATGTTGACCGGCCGCCGGTCGGGTCTTGGCTTCATCGGTGTTTCGCCGATAAGCTCAGCTTCATCGATATCTGTATTCATGACAACGCTTTTTTCTTCCTGGTTGTGGATTTTCTCATGACGGTATCTGTCCATGGCCAGGGCAAGCTTTATCGCGTCTGTGTCTTCTTCGAGCTGGCCGCCGAAACTTTCGAAATATCGATGCTTTGATTCATCGCATTCGCCAGGGCGCCTTTTGTCGTGAATGTCTATCGTATCGTCACGAGTTGCATTTCGTTTTTCAACCAGATTTCGTACGCTTATAGCGGGTTCGCTCTGGGTGGATTGCTCTTTTAAGGGGGCGCTGGTCTTTCTGCTTGAGGCGAATTCTTCTGAGCTTTCAGCCGCAACAATTGGTCGCGTTTCAGTTAGCGGTTCATAAGATGTCGACTCTTCTGCAGGAGCGAACTGCTCGATATTTTGTTTTCCTTGCGGTTGTGTGCTCGGCCTGAGAGGCCGCCTTTCAACTGGTGCCCTGGCAGCTGCCTTTTGAGATTGCGGTTGAATAGGCGCCCTGATTGCTTCTTTTCTGGTTTCCGCCATGTGTCTGGCGTCATGAAAGAAAGCCTGTGGCAGGAATGCGTTAAGGTTGAATTCCTGGCCTGGCAGGTTCAGAGCTTTCGCCAGCTGGTTTCGCAGAAGATATATGTCTTCATCAGTCCATTCGATCTGAGGTACGAGATGTTTGAGCTTTTTCGAGGCGTTATCGGTTCTCAGTGTAGCGTAATTGCCGGTCATTATGCCCTGGAAAATCTTGAGCTCGTCGAGAATCTCAAGTGGGTAGCGGGTTTCCTTTTCTCCTTCAAAGCCACATCTTTCGAGGAGCTGCAGCAGAGTAGAATAAACCGTCATTCTCGCTTTCAGTCCATCTGCGTGCGTGCGGAATTCTTTGAGAAAAATTGATTTGAGATACTCAAATGGTGGAGTCTGGCTGAAGCATGCGAGAAATTTGTGCAGAGCTCTTTTGTGTCTCTCGTCAGCCTTTTTTATTTCATCAGCAAGACTGTTTTCTCTTGAAAAGATAGCTTCAATTATTTCTTCAGGGTTACCAGAGTAGGCTTCAGGCGTCTTAAATTTGCGACTGAGGATCTCGCCCGTCTTGCCTTGATAAATACTTGATAATATTATCAGATAAAAGTGAATATTGGGGTCCATGATCTCACGCTCGATCCAGCGCCATAGACCCTTGCGAATATACTTGTTGCAGCGTTTGTGCATGGTTGAAAGGCATTCATGCACTATGGCTTCCTTGAGGGCGAAAAGCAGTTCCTGTGAAACACCATTGCTAGAAATTTGCGGTGTTGCGGCTCTCTCTGGTCTGGATGGCTGTTGTTGCTCGCGGCGATTTTGCTGGCGGTTGTCGGAGCGATTCTTTTCGACCTGCTCTGTCTGAAGGGGGGTTGGTTGTTCTTTGACCAGGCTTTCATAGGAAATCTCGATGATCGGACAGCGCAGTTTGAGTGGACTGGTGCTTATGCTTTCAGTTCCTTTGCGAATCAAAATTATGGCTTTTTTGATTCTGGTTGCTGTTACCTGGCGTTCCTGCTGAAAAAATTTTGCTTTTCCGGGGAGGGCATACTTTTGTCCTACGCCCAGATGGGGCACTGAAATGTCGATAAGGACGTATTTTTCCTTTTTGCCATCGCTGGCGCTGAATACAACATCGATATGATCTTTGTCGCCATCGATCGGGGCGTTGATTTCACTAAGCTTCCAGTCGCCGGCACCGACTTTCTGTCTGATGCCTTCGAGTGCTTTGGCGGGAAATGCCTTAAGGCCTTCCTTTATTCTGGTAAATTCTGCTTCGGTGTTGTTTTTCTTTGTCAGAGGTTCTGACTTGATGCTGTCTTTGGTCACTTAAAAACTCCATTTTTTGTCGAAAGCTACAGTTAAAATCTTTGGCTTTCTGAATTGTCAGCATAGCTTGGTTGAAGGCTACGCTGTCGCACATAACTGTGCTCGTGTGTGTTCCGTTTGAATAAGAAAAATCATTCAGTCGGGAACTGTGAATGAAACAATGTGATGCAGGTTCAGAAACGAGGTTGGCTCTATCCTGATATCCTGTGCACCATAGTGTTTAAGAAGGCTCGGCAGGTCATGCTTCAGGGTAAACAGGCCTATGCTGGCAAAAACAGGGTGAAAAATGTCTTCTATTACGCTCATAAACTTGTTTTTGTTGCAGAGGTAATTAACTATGATCACTTTTGCGCCTGGTCTGGCAACTCTGAAGATTTCCCTGACCGCTTTTTCTGGGTCGGGAACCACGGTCAATACGTAGGCAGCCATGATGTAGTCGAACGAATTGTCTGGAAAGGCCATGCTTTGCGCGTCCATTTGAGCAAGCTTTACCGGACAATGACTGGAATCTGCTGCTTTGCTTTTTGCTTTCCGGAGCATGCCGTAACTGAAATCAAAGCCAAAAACCTCAACATCGCGAGGGTAGTATTCAAAACTCAGCCCGGTGCCAACGCCTATTTCAAGGATACGCGAACCAGAAGTCGGTTTCAGCAGTTCAATCGCGCGTTGTCTGCCAAACTCGAGAAAAGGCTTGAAAATCAGGTCGTAAAGCGAGCTGAATCTGTCGTATGTTTGCTTGATGCTTTGGGCGGTAATCAATACGCTCTCCGGTAAAATCAGGGCCGTTGCATATAGTCTCACGGTCCACTACAAATTTATACCACAGTCGACTGCGATGGTCAAGCATTCGAGTTGCTGGTGGTCGACATATTTTGAAGCCGGTAGTTATAGACACCTCTTACCCACTCTGATATACTCTATGGTGTACCGGGTTATCCTGGACAAGTTGAAACTTTAAAATTAGCAGAAGGATGACAAAATGGTCAGACCTCTTTATCCACTGAAGAACCCGCCTGGAAAAAAAACACCCCAGCCAGCGGTGCCGCTTTACAAAAATCCGCATCTTGTAGGCGTTGTCGCGGTGGTAGTGGTTCTGTTCGCTCTGGTAGTTTATCATTTCAGCGGTTCTGGTGTGATCGACCCAACCGCATCGCCTTCGCAGGCAAAGCAGGAAAAAGGCTTGTTTTCTTTCCTGACGCCTTCGCGATTCTCTGCCGGATCTCGTGATTTGCAGGAACAGCATCAACAGAATATGGCAAAAATGGGTCTGGCCACAGAAACAGAAGCTTTGAGTCGACCAGTTGAAGCTAAAGACCTGCGTGATCAGCGTCGAATCATGGCAATACAAAAATACGAAGCGGCCCGCGAAGTTTCTGATCGCTTTCAGCAGGAACGAGAAGATCTCCGGCGCCGATTGAATTCGCCAACTTCGTTGCAGCTCAAAGACGCAGTCATGGCCCTGGAAGATTCAGACAATCTTGGCATCATGAAGCTGGAGCGTCTCCTCGAAGAAAAGCTGCACAGCAGTGGAGCTGACCGCAAGGATCTCGATGTTCTGGTGTTTGCTTACGACTCTCTTGCAAGAGTCTATGAACAGAAAAATATGCCTGAGAAAGCTAAGAATGCTTATCTGAACATGTTCCATCTGATGAAGAAGCAGGCCCCTGATTCACAGGGGCCTGACTGGGATGCAGCGATAAGTAATATAGAGCAGCTTAACCCTCGACCTCGCGGCAATTGAGAATGCAGTTGTCGTTGAGTGGTATGCTGTGGGAAAGCAGTGGCGCGACTTCTGAGACCGGGCGCATGATTACGAAACGCCTGGTTTCGCGAGGTGCGAGGCTGATTTCTTCGTGGTTCAGTTTCTCAGCAAGTTCTGTGCTGTTGAGAGTCTGGTCGGCAAAGGAAGGATATATCTGAAGATGTTTGATTTCTCGATCGGTTGTGTTGACAACATAGCCACCAATGTAGATGTTGCTGCGATCGATTCTGACTCCGGTCTTTTTGACTACAACCGGTCCGGGCACTACCTGAGGCAGTCGAACGTATTCTTTGCCAACTTTCTTGAAAGCATAGGCTTTGCCGGGCGTGAAGGCTTCGGTAGTTTTCCGGGCGGCCTGTGCAAACTGGCTGTTAAAAGAAAGCGCCATCAACGATGCGATTATCAGACCTAAATGCTTTTTGTTGACTTTCATTTGTTTGACCTCAGTAAATCTTGTTTGATATAACTATCGGTCGTTTGCAGGAAGGAGTTTACCTGTTTTGAATAATTACTGTGAAATTCAATCACCGTCAGGGAATAAGGGCATCACGCTTGTCGAAATTCTTGTCGCTCTTTCGGTCGCTTCTCTTGTGATGCTGCCCATTATTCTTCTTTTTGGCGTCACCGAAAAAGTAACTTATAAGAGTATCAACGAAGTCGTTGCGTGCAATCTGGCTCTGCAGAAGGTCGAAGAAATGAAAAGCCGGCCTTTTGAAGAATTGCGTAAGATCATCGAAATTGCCGCCGAAGACCCCAAAGATGGCCCTTTTCGAGAAGTTGTGCTGCCGCTCGAACTCAATGGCGTCTGGAACACTCCCGGCGTTGAATATGCCCGCGAAACGCGATTGTCTTTTTATCCCAATATTGACCCAGACCCGACTCTGCCAGATTATGAACTCCAGAAAAGACGTGTACGCATCAGAGTGATAGTCAGATTTATCGAGAAAGTCATGGGAAAGAAAGACAACGAAAAACTATTTGAACTTGCAACCATTCTCGGTGACGAAACCCTCGGTGCCGGGTTGAATGCGTCGTTTCCGGCGATGCTCAACAAACCCTGAGAGGCAGATAAATGAACATGACAAAGATCAATTCAAGACGGGCAGTTACTCTGGTTGAAATCATGATCTCCTTCGTTATTTTCGGGATCGTGCTGGTGGTCGGCTATACCATGCTTAACCGAACCTTCATGAGCCTCGAAAGGCAACGGCAGTCGCTCGATACGCTGCACGAAGCGCGCAGTTTTTTAATGGTCATCGAGCGCGATCTCCGCGAAATGACAGAGATAGTTCAGCTCGACACGATTTTTAAAAGCAGTCTGTTCGACGAAGAAAGCGCCCTGCTCTATAAGATCAGCATGATCGTGCCCAAACGCGATGGCAGCGGATTCGAAAGAGTTACCTATACTTATGATGGTCCTGAGAAACATCATGATGGCAGTCAGGAAAAGATCATCACCCGCCAGGTTGATGGTGGCCCGAAGCGCGAACTGATAACAAAACAGATGAACTATCTCAAGGTGTGGGGCACTGACGGCACCATCTTCCGTAACCGCTATCCTGAAGAAAGCATGGAAGATTACAGAAATTATCTCAGACCGCATTACTATCACCCTTCAAATCCCGCCGCCAACGGTCTGCGTGATCTCAAAAAAATCAGGGGAGTCGAAATTCAGCTGTCAATGCACGAGATGTATGATACCGAGAAGAAGCCGATCAAACAGCGCAATTTCGTTACCCGAATCTACTCAAGAGTTCTCAATGCAAAATTTGAATAAATATCGCTCTGTCAGTCAGAATAACAGGAGACAACAGTGAAAACCGCAACAATCAGACAGAAATTTCTCGACTTTTTTGGCAAAAACAATCATAAGGTCGAAAAGTCAGCGCCTCTGATCCCCCAGGATGACCCGACGATTCTTTTTATCAGCGCCGGTATGGCACCATTCAAACCATATTTTCTCGGCCTCAAAAAGGATCTGACCCGTGCCGCTTCCTGCCAGAAATGCTTTAGAACGACTGACATCGAAAATGTCGGTTATACCGCCCGTCACCATACATTTTTTGAGATGCTTGGCAATTTCAGTTTCGGTGATTACTTCAAAAAAGAAGCTATCGCCATGGCCTGGGAATTCATTATCAAAGAAATGGGACTGCCAAAAGACAAGCTCTATGTCAGCGTTCATCACAGCGATGATGAAGCCCTTGAAATCTGGCATAATGATATTGGCGTGCCGCGTGACCGTATCGTCAAGCTTGGCGACAAAGATAACTTCTGGACAATCGGTATCGGCCCTTCTGGTCCATGCTCAGAAATTTATATCGACCAGGGCCCGGAGATCGGCTGTAAAAGCCCGAATTGCGCGCCCGGCTGTGACTGTGCCCGTTATCTTGAATTCTGGAATCTGGTGTTTACCCAGTATGATCGCGCCGAAGACGGTACTCTGACCCCGCTCGAACGTAAGAATATCGATACCGGCATGGGCCTCGAACGCCTGGCTTCGATTATGCAGGGCAAGTTCGACAATTTCGAAAATGATGTCTTTGTTGGTATAGTCAACAAGGTCGAAACAATTACCGGCCATCGTTTTAACGAATCAGACAAGATCAGAACCGCTCTCAAAGTTGTTTCTGACCATGTCAGGGCTTTGTCATTCGCTCTCGCTGATGGTGGTCTGCCAGGCAATGAAGGACGCGGTTACGTTCTGCGCAAAATTCTGCGCCGTGCCTCGCGCTTTGGTTACAGCTATCTGGGCCAGGAAAAGCCTTTCCTGCACCAGATAGTGCCGACGGTTGCCGAGGTTATGTGCGATTACCCTGAAGTCAAAGAAAACGCCGACCATGTAATTCGCATAGTTCGCAACGAAGAAGAACGCTTTTTGCAGACGCTCAAAACTGGCAGCGATAAACTGGCAGAATACGTCGACCAGCTCAAATCGGCAAAAAAGAATACGCTTTCTGGCGAACGCGCATTTCTTCTGCATGATACCTACGGCTTTCCGCTCGACCTTACCCGCGAAATCTGTAAGGAGGAGAAGATCGAGGTTGATGAGGCAGCATTCAATGTTGAACTCGAAAAGCAGCGCGAACGCGGTCGCGCCAACGTAGTCTCTGCTTTCGTCAACTTTCAGGCTATCAACCCCGGCGATTACAAGCCCACTGTCTTTACCGGTTATCAGACGATGAACGACACTGCTAACGTGCTCGATGTCGTTTCTGCCAAAGATCAGGTTCTTGTTATTACCGATAAAACACCTTTTTATGCGGAGTCGGGTGGTCAGATCGGTGACAAGGGACAGATAAGCAGCGGGTCAGCCGTATTCGTGGTCGATACTACAGAGTCTACCGAAGGCGTCTATCTGCATATCGGGCACTGGCAGGGTTCACAGACCTTCGCCAAAGGAGCTCAGGTGCAGATGCAGGTCGATGTACCAAGCCGCCGTGCCACCATGCGCAATCATACTGCCACTCATCTGCTGCACAAAGCTTTGCAGCAGGTTCTGGGTGACCATGTTAAACAGGCTGGTTCACAGGTTTCACCCGATCGTCTGCGCTTTGATTTTACTCATTTTGAAGGTATCAGCGCTGCTGACCTCGAAAAAATCGAAACCCTGGTTAATCAGCAGATTCTTGCTGCCCATAATGTGCATGTCGATGAAAAGAGTTACGAAGAAGCCGTTAAAACCGGTGCCATGGCCCTGTTTGGCGAAAAATACGGCGATCGCGTGCGCATCATTTCGGTCGGCAATTACTCGAAAGAACTTTGTGGCGGCACGCATATCGGCAATTCAGCCGAAATCGGCCTTTTTTCAATTGCTTCCGAGTCTTCTATTGCCGCAGGCGTAAGGCGCATAGAAGCCGTAACCGGCGAATCTTCACTCGATGTCCTCCATGATCTGCGCCATCACGAGCGCGATCTCGCCCAGATTCTTGAATGCGATCAGAAAAGCCTGCATCAGAAGGCGGAAAAGATCATGCATGAGCTGCGGGAAATGCGCCGAGAACTGGACCGTTTGCGCAAATCAGACGCGCATGGCCGCATCGAAAAAGTCAGAGCAAGTGCACGTCAGATCGGCGGCATGTCGGTTATTCTTTCACGCACCGATGGCTTGAGCGTCGATGAAATGAAAGAAATTTCTGACGAACTCGTTGGCAACGCTGGCGAAAAAACTCTGGTGCTGCTTGCCTGCGGCGGCGACAAGGCTGGTTTCGTGTTAAAGCTTTCTGGCGATCTTGTTAAAAAAGGACTGCACGCCGGCAAGCTCATCAAGGATGTCGCAAAAGTCGCTGGCGGCAGCGGTGGCGGTCGCCCTGATATGGCGACAGCCGGCGGCAAAGATGTCGAAAAAATCGATCAGGCACTGTCGGAAGCCGAAAAACTTATTACGCAGGCTCTCAACGGCTGATGAAAATTCTCGCTCTCGACATAGGCAAAAAGAGAATCGGCGTGGCGACCTGCGATCGTCTCGAAATCGCCGCCTCGCCATTCTCGGTGATCAGAGCCGGTAAAACCGCAATAAGCGAAGTTGTCGAACTTCTCAAAAAAGAAGAAGTCGACAGAGTTGTCATCGGTCTGCCGGTTTCGCTTGACGGTGTCGAGCGCGAACCCTGCGAAAGAGCACGTTTTTTTAAAAATGAGCTCGAAAAACAGACAACTTTGCCGATTGAGTTTTTTGACGAACGTTTGACCACAAAAATCGCCGAAGCTTCGCTTATCGAAGCTGGCATGCGCCGCGAGCAGCGCCGCGAAGTGATCGATGCCGTCGCTGCTTCTCTGATTCTCAGGAGTTATCTTGAATATCGCAAAAATACCGGGGCTGCCTGAAATCTCTAACGATCAGCCCGTAAGTTGAAAGGAAAAATTATGAGCACTCTCAAATACAAGTGCGTATTGTTCTGCGAGGATATCCGACAGGAGGTTGGTGGCCGGGTCAGCCTGATGGGGGTTCTTGGCTCAAAGTTGCTTGTTCAGAGTTTCCCGCTGACATTCCCTAAACTCTGTTTATTTATTGAATGGGGCGAGATTACCGGTAAGGTCAATGTAACGCTCAATATAATACCGCCTGAAGGCGTCGAAATACCCAAGGTAAGGCCGTCAGCTCCGATACAGGGACAAACCGGGCTGGTTGCCCGTTCGATGATTGTGCTCAGTAACTTTGGCTTCCCGGCGGCTGGCAACTATGTTTTTGAGTTTGAGGCCGACGGCAAGCTGGCCGGTCGCGAAAACTTTGTCGTCGAAAAATATGAAGGGCCGATATCGGCTCCGAACTGAGAGCGCTCATGAACAACAGTGATTTTGCCAGTTTTCTCGAAGAGGCCCTGGGGCATGATGAATCGTTTTTTGACGTTGTATTACCTCGTCTTAAAAACCCGACGGCTGCCCAGATGTCAGATCTCTGTCAGGTGCTGCAGTCAGATGGTGTCGTTGCCAGACAGCTTGTCGGTCGCCTGTTCAGCGAACACCTGGGCACAGTCGGGGCAGATTATCTGACAGGCAGGCTCGATATTGCTCAACCAAGACTGTTTATCGAGGCTGCTGCGATTCTTGGCCAGCTCCAATACGAGGCTGCTATAGACGCTCTAGCCAAGGGACTTTTAAACTCAACTCCCGAACTGGTTCTGCCGGCAGTTAAGGCTCTGGCGATGATGCCATCTTCGCGGCGGGTAGACGACATTCTGGTCGGTTTTTATCTCGATTTTCCTGATGAGATAAAGCTTTCACAGAGCATCAGATACCTGATCAGCCGGCAACAGACGCTGGTGCATGAAATGCTCGAAAAATATCGCTCGCTTTCGGCTGACAGACGCATGTGGGTGCTCAAATACCTGGCTGAAACCGGCAATCCCGAATCTCTTAAGCTGTTCTCAGAAGAACTTCAGACTGAACCTCTGGAAAGAGGCCTTTATTGCATCAGAGGTCTTGGTCTTATCGCTTCTGACGCTTCAGTAGAAATACTTAAAAAACATGCCGCTCATTCAGAGTGGTTTATCAGAAAGCGTATCATGGAAGCTTTTGGCGCTACCGGCAAAGCAAGCGCGATAGAACCTCTGCTTGGCGCTCTGCATGACGAGTCTTTGCAGGTGCGAACTGCAGCTGTGGAGAGTCTGTCGAAAGTGGGCAATCTTAACCCGGACCTGCTGGTTAAAAAGCTGGAAAGCACAGATCGCACCGTCAGAATAAACCTGGTCAGAGCGATGGGACAGCTTAAAAACGAAAAATTCGTATCAGCACTGATCGATCTGCTCAAAGATCGAGATCTTTTATTCTTCAGTATTGACGCTATCGGCGACCTTGGCTTTGCTCAGGCAGAATTTTCGTTGCGCCGGTTGCTTAAAGATGAAATCTGGTTCAATCGACTCAATGCTCTTGAAGCGCTTGCCAAGCTGCCTGTTCAGGGGCTTAATCAGATTGCGCTCGAGGCCAGCCAGGATGAGAACGATATGGTGCGTAATGCCGCTGCCAGAATTCTGGCTGGCATAAAAAAAACGCGACCGACTTGATATTTATTCTTCGACCTGCTTGCCGAATACTATGCGATGAGCGTTGAGCATGATGACGATTTTGTTGTCTATCTTGCCGACGCCACGCAGGTATTCGATATCAACGCTTTCGCTGACACGACTGGGTGGTTCGATGGCTGATTCCGGCAGGCGAATAACTTCCTGAACGCTGTCAACCAGAAAGCCGGCCTTAACTTTTTCTTCTTCGAAAGACAAAATGATGATCTGGTTGCTGGGCTTGCGCTCAATTTCAGCCAGTCGCAATCTTCTACGTGTATTGATAACCGGCACAATTTCGCCGCGCAGGTTTATAACGCCGTCTATATAGTGCGGCGCCTTGGGTACTCTTGTGATTGGATGTCCGCTGAGGTTGATGATCGCTTCGACCTGCTGAATTTCAAGTGCATAGGTTTCGCCGGCCATGGTAAAGGTCACCAGCTGCACCAGTTCTATTACTTCCTTGGCCTCTTCTTCCTCTTCCGGTGGTGTTTCGCCGGCGGGAGGAGCGGCTGGCGGCGCTGGCGGAACTACTGGAGCCCCAGCCATCGGGTTGTGTACTTCATAATTGGCCGGTGCAGCCTGTACCGGTGGCGCAACGGGAGCCGCTCTGGGTGCAGGTGCAGATGGTTGGGGTGGTTGCTGATAAACCGGTTCCGCCGCTGGAGCTTCGTAGGCTGGAGCAGCAGCCGGAGCTGGTGCAGCAGCTTCACCTGCATCCGATATATCTGCCAATTCTATGGTTTCGAGCTCAGATATCGATTCAAGAGCGTCTTTGATCTGTTCTATCGACTTGTCGGTAACAAGAACCATCTTGAATGACTTGTCGAACTTTTCGTTTTCGAGATCTTTTACTTCAGGGTTTGACTTGGCAATATCGCATTGCAAGTCATCGAGGGTGCGCAAAACCATGAATACGCGCGGCCCTTTGAGAAGACAATCTGCAACCAGTGCTATTTTTAAAAGAAGAACGTTTTTGCCGGCATCTCCTGCTTCTTCGAGCCCTGAAAGTTCAAAATCGGTCAGCCCCATATCGCTTAGATCAGCAGAAACGCCGCCGCCACCTTTTTTGCCTCCGCCTGTGGGGGAAGCTGCAGCAGGTGCTGCGGCTGCTGGAGCCGCTGCCGGTTCCGGGGCGCCACCGCCGCTCGCCAGCCCGGAAAGCTTGGCTGACAGCTCGGAGAGGTCTATGCCAGAGTCGGTTTGCTCAATACTGTCATTGACCAGGGTTCTGAGGACGTCGAATGTTTCAAAAATAGCATCGATGACCGCTGAGGTTACTGGAATCTGATGCGTGCGCAGCTTATCGAGAATATTTTCCATCTCGTGGGTGAGATGGGCAATTTTCTCGAAGCCCATTGTCGCCGACATGCCCTTGAGCGTGTGTGCTGCTCTGAAAATCTCTTCAACCGCCTCAAGATTCGATGGATTCTGCTCAAGGCTGAGCAGACACTTGTCCATCGTGTCGAGATTTTCGCGGGAGCCATCTATATAGGCGCCCATATATTCGGAAAGATCGAGGTTCAACCCCTGACCTCCTTGAATGCGAGCAGATTTATCAAGATCATTGTATCGCCTGTCCTTTCTGGAAGAACGACGGGATGTCGAGAATCAGTGCAATACTGCCGTCACCACGCATGGTGGCTCCCATAATGCCGGGTAACCCGCTGAGCAGGTTGCCAAGCGATTTGATAACGATTTCCTGCTGGCCAAAAAGTTCGTCGACCATGAACCCGGCCCGCTTTTCACCAGACGCGCAGACAACCATCGAAAGCTCGTCTTCCTTGGCCTCAAGAGCTCTTCGCTGTTCATCTGTTGTCGGTACGTTGAGAACGTTACGCAATCTGATTATCGGCAGAACTTCACCACGCAGGAGAGTGACTTCCTGGTGCTGCACAATATTGATATCAGCCTTGGTGATGTCCATGGTCTCGAGCACTGACCCAAGTGGAATTGCGAACATTTCTTCACCAACCTTGACCATGAGTGCCGGAAGAATAGCCAGAGTCAGCGGCAGCTTGATGGTCACGCGCGAGCCCTCGCCAACCTTAGATTCGAGCTCGAGCACTCCGTTAAGGTCTTCGAGTTTGGCTTTAACTGCATCCATGCCGACGCCGCGGCCAGAAAGATCGCTCACTACCTGTGCCGTAGAAAAACCGGGCAGAAAGATAATCTTGATGATTTCTTCCGGCGGCATCTTGGCAATCTGTTCGGGAGTGAAAAGTCCGCGCTCTATTGCCAGGCGGCTGATTACCGTCGGGTCTACTCCCTTGCCGTCATCGATGACTTCAATAAGTACATTGTTGCCTTCGTGACGCGCTATCAGAGTTATCGTACCAACATCTGGTTTTCCCTTGGCTATACGATCTTCTGGCATTTCTATGCCATGGTCGATGGCATTTCGGATCAGATGCACCATCGGGTCACCGATTTCATCGATAACCGTTCTGTCCATTTCAGTTTCTTTGCCTTCGAGGACAAGATTGATTTTTTTATTGAGCTTTTTCGACAGATCGCGGACCATGCGCGGAAAACGGTCGAAAACCTGTTCGATTGGGACCATACGAACCTGCATGACAACATTTTGTAGAGAAGCGCTGATCTGGGAAACGCGCGAAAGCGCTTCGTTGAGGTCTTTCAGCTTATGAGCCGCACCGATATCTTCAAGGCGGGTTCGGTTGATTACCAGCTCTCCGACGAGGTTCATCAAGTCGTCGAGACGTTTCATGTCAACGCGAACCGTCTGGCTGCCACGTTTATCAGCAGCCTGTGAAGCCGCTTTTTTGTCTGGTGGTTTTGGCGGACCTCCGGCTGGAGGCTTTGGCGGAGGTGGAGGTGGAGGTGGGGGAGGAGGAGGAGCCGCCTGCTTTGTTGCTGGTGTTGCTGCGGCAGGAGCTGCTGCAGCCTGTACTGGCTGTGAAGCCTGCGTCGGTTTTGCTGGCTGTTGAGCCTGCGCCGACTTTGCTGGTTGTGGCTGCGGTGGCGGAGGTGGTGGGGCAGGGGTCGGTTTTGGCTCAGGTTTTGGCGGCTCGGGAGCTGGTGCCGACTTTGCGATTACTGCTGCTCCTGGCTGTAGCTCAAAATCTTCTGGCTTTAGTCGCGTAACTTTAACCGAATCAATTTCTGATATTGATTCGATAGCATATTTTACTGCTTCATCATCAGCTTCACCGAGCAATACCATTTTGAAGGACAGATCGAACTTCTCTTCTTCAATGTCTTTTGTCTCGGGCACCGACTTGATGATTTCACATTTGAGGTCTTCAAGGCAGCGGGCAACCATGAATGCGCGTGGGGCTTTCAGCAGACAGTCTGGAACAAGTGTTACGACCATCAATAGAATGTGTGAGCCGCGCTGATGAGCTTCTATCAGCAGCTGCTGCTCAAATTCGTTCATCGATATGTCTGCCAGCTCAAGAGCCAGCTGTGATTCGTCTGACTGCTGTGGTGCCACCGGCTTTTCTGCAATAACCGGCTTTTCGTCGGCGGCGACCGTTTTGGCTTCAACCTTGCTTGCTACGGATTTGCCTTTTGCAGCATCCTGAAGCTTGTGGACGATGGCATCGATGTCAACGCCTGAATCGGTTGCTTCGATGCTGTCATTGACAAGAGTGCGCAGAACATCGAATGTTTCAAAAACCACGTCGATGATGGCTGGGCTGACTTCTATCTGTCGATTGCGCAGCTGGTCAAGAATGCTTTCCATTTCGTGGGTAAGATGGGCAACTTTCTCAAAACCCATGGTAGCCGACATTCCCTTAAGGGTATGCGCGGCTCTGAAAATCTCGCCGACGGCCTCCAGATTGCTGGGGTCCTGCTCGAGGGCGAGGAGAAATTTGTCCATCAGGTCGAGGTTCTCGCGCGAACCATCGACATACATTCCCATGTATTGGGACAGATCGATGTCCATCAGTTGCCTCGGCTCATATCATTGTTTGACAGCATGCTGCATATAGAAATAAATATTATACAGTAAATCGGTATAAAATAGAAACTAATTAAATGCTTTCATGCAGAACCAGAGATGCGGGATAAGCTTCAAAATTCGGCGTCAGGAAAAAGACGCGAATTGAAGAACTCGAAACTGGCTTTGCGAAAGTCTTCAGGAACTTTTTGCCCGTTAGTTATGTAGGCCAGTGATTTTCCTGTTTTGAATAATAATGCCAGCAGTGGGCCGATAGTATTGGTTTCGTCGATCTTGGTGAAAATGAGATGATCGAAACCGACCCGGCCAAAGCATCTGATGGTATCTATCATATCAGTGTATTTTGAGGTCGCAGAGAGAACGAGATATTTTGAGGCCGAGGGCAGTTTTTCGATAAAGCCGCTCAGTTCGCACAGTTCATCAGTGTCCTTCGGGCATCGGCCTGCTGTGTCGACGATAATCAGGTCTTTGTCCTGGTGCCTGAGAATAGCCGGGTCAATCTCATCCGGCCTGTAGAGTATTTCCATTTCAGCTCCGATAATTTCAGCAAATTGCTGAAGGTGATTTACTGCCCCGATTCTGTAAGTATCAAGAGTGAAGAGCGCTATGCTCTTTTGTTCGCGGGGGCATATTCCGTAAGCTGCCGCCAGCTTGGCAATAGTAGTGGTCTTGCCGACCCCGGTCGGACCAATGAAGACAACGACGGTTGGCCCGTTTTTGCTTTTGAATTCAATCTCCGGTGAAAATTTCAACTTCCTCTCAAACCAACTGCAGGCTGCACGCAAAGCTTCGGCTGGCTGCCGAAGAGCGTTGGCTGGAAGGTGATCCTTGAGGTCGAAAACTACCTGGTCTGCTATTTCCAGAGGAGTTTCCATTGCCAGCAGGTTCTTTTTTACTTCAAAAAGGCCCTTTGGCAGGTCAGCTAGCTTGCGCTCAAGTACTTCGCCAGATTCGCGATTTAGATTTTGCAACATGGCAAATATCTGATTAACACGCGCTTCCATTGCAGATACCATCGACCTCACCTCGTCAGGCTCAGTATCAGGCGTAGTGCCTGAAGAGGCGCGTTGTGGTCGACTTTTCGCTTCAGGCTTTGGCAGCATTTTTTCCCGGCGTTGTCGCTCATCTTTGACAGCCATGATTTCAGCGAGCAGATCCTGGATCTGATGGGGTTCAAGACCAGGGTCGTTGATGCTTTGCGATCGTGGTTCGTCCTCGCCTTCCTGGATTGTTCTCAAACCATGTATTTCGCGCATGTTATGCGAAATTTTCTGAGCGTTATAGGCATGTATGCCGGGTTTGTATGGTGAAACAGTTTCGGCGGCAGCTGCGGCTGGCGGAGCTTTTGCTCTGGGCTGGGATGAATTGGGAATTGCCGCCATTGGACTGCGGATCTGGTTGCGCTCAGGGCTGGAAGTGACAGAAAATGAGGGCCTTGGCGCGGTTACTTCTATGGATGGCAGTGGCCTGGATGGTGCGTCGGGCTGGGGACGCGACGCTGGCTTGCGGTCAATAATGCCGATAGTGAGTTCAACCAGTTCTTTGGTTCCAAGGCCGAGATAAATCGGGTGTTTTACCCGTTTCGAAGTTAGAACCTCAAAATTTCCCTTCCCATATTTGTTTTCTGCTTTCAGATTGGCTTCAAAAAAGGTTTCGCCGAGCAGTTTTTCGTATTGCTGGTAACTCATTTACTGCGTCGAACCTCCTTTGAAGAATCTTGTAAGTCTGGTGAAAAAACCTTCGATGCCCTCACAGCCAACGGTTTCTGGTATTTCGTGAAATGCCTGGGATACGATTTTCCGTATTCCCATCGCTGCTGGCGACATCGGAGAAAACAACATCAGTGGAGTCTGCTGACGCACCGCCAGGTGCATATTGCGATCCTGTGGAAGGGTGCCAAGATGGTGCACTGGGAAGTGCAGGAATTCAGCAGCTACCCGTGCAACGCGTTCATGCACCTGGGTGCCCTCTGATTCTTCATCGACACGATTGACAAGCAATGAGACATGGCTTTCGGGGCGGCGATTACTGATTATCTTTATAATTCCGTAGGCGTCAGCAAGCGAAGTCGGTTCGGTGGTAGTAATGACGACTATCTGATCGGCGGCCTGGCAAAAAGATATTACACTGTCGCTGATTCCGGCGCCAGTATCGATAAGCAGAAAGTCAGTTTTGTCTTCGAGAAAGCGCAGCTGGTGAAAAAGTCTTTGCGATTTATCCTGGTCGAGTTGTGCGAGTTCAGAAACTCCTGAGCCGCCGGCTATTATCTGAATTCCACTTGGCCCCTGAATCATGATTTCGTCAATGTTCATGTCCCCATTGACTACATCCATCAGATTATGTTGTGGGCGAATGCCGAATACTACATCTATATTGGCCAGTCCAAGGTCTGCATCGAGAATGATCACGCGTTGTCCCGACTGAGCTAGACATATCGCCATGTTGGCTACCAGGCTGGTTTTGCCGACTCCTCCCTTGCCCGAGGTGACAGTAATGGTTCGCGCAATTTTTTCGCCAGCTTTGCGAGGGGTGCGCGCTTCGAGACGTTTGAAAACATAAGGCTGAATCTGTTTGCGCGTTTCCGCTATGATCGCTTCAATCGGCTTGATTACAGGTTCAGTCATATCTTCAATACGTTCCTGGTATTAGATAGATCAGATTTTCGCTGAGGCAGTAAAGAAAATCCCTCGAACCTTCTTCGACGGCAGAAATTCTGCCACGGAGTCCGGCGTCATTTTCGGGTGGGATATATGTGCAGTTAGAAAGTACCATCCCGGAGGCAACGAGGTCAATAGCCAAAAACTGTTTTGCAACAATTTTTATTTTGCTGCTCGAACTCTCGACTGGCGCAGATTTTTCTTGAACGAAGTCCAGCATGCCGATCGGTGAAAAGTAGCCTGAGAGATGAATGGATTTGACTGTCTCATAACATTTGAACAGTGAGTCAGTATGCTGGGGCACCATTATGCAGACAGCATCGGTAGCGTGCAGAAGACAGTGGTATTTTTTGAGTTCACGGGCATTCAGACTGATCCAGACTTCTGACGAGCTTTTCAGGCTCCTGATCAGATGTCTGAGAAAATCGATGCGAGTTTGCTCGGGTTCGTCTGTGAGGTCCATGAGATCTGGCTGAAAAGGCATTATGGTAAGTGGCGTTAAACCAGACTCGATTCGAATAGGAACTGGATAGCGCAGCTTGATCTGAGTTTTCGGTAATGTCTCAGGCTTGATCAGAGCAGCCTGATCCCAGAAGCATGCTCGCGGAGAATACTGCATCAGTCCTGATATCCAGCTGGTGATCGGCGGAAAGGCAATGTCTGCGATATCCGGCACAATCAGGGCTACTGAGGCGAAAGGTGAGGGGCGTACTATCTGTGATAAAAAAGCTTCCCCATTGATTGGAACTGGTTGACTGGAGCGATCGACCATTTCTTTTAACTTGCGTAGGGTGGCTGCCTGGTCGTTCATAAAGATTTAATTCAGTTCTGTAATGAGATGAGTCCGACCGATTCAAGCTTGAGGGTTGTCGGTATTTCCTGATAAGACAAAACAGTGAGTCGTGGTGCTATGCGTTCGGTCAGACGTTTGATGCTCAGTCGCAGTGCCGAACTGCAGAGAATTATCGGCGCGATGCCTTCTTGCATGACGCCGTCAATCTTGCTTCTGATGCTTTCGAGCAACCGTTGCGCAGAAGTCGGATCTATTGCCAGCTGCACAGAACCATCTATTTTCTGAAGTGCATTGCCAAGCATCTGCTCAAGTTGTGGATTCAGAGATATGACTCTGAGTGTTCCGGTGTCATCAAGCAGAGGCTTGCAGATGTGGCGGGCCAGAGCCTGCCGGGCAATTTCGGTAAGAGTATCGACTTCATTGATGCCTTTGCAGTCGGCCAGAGCTTCGAGAATGTTGACAATATGTCGGATGGACACGTTTTCTTTGAGCAGATTCTGAAGAATTTTCAGCAGGGTGGAGTGGTTGACAACATTGGGCACAACTTCTTCGAGCACCAGCGGATAGGTTTCTTTGACGTTGTCGAGCAGCTGTTGCAGTTCCTGGCGGCCGAGGATTTCATGTGCATTCTTGCGGATAATCTCTGTAAGGTGGGTGGCAACTACAGTTGATGGGTCTACAACCGTATAACCTGCCATTTCGGCACGATCGCGCTTTGAACTTTCGATCCAGACAGCCGGCAGGCCGAAAGCGGGTTCTTCGACCGGAATTCCGTCTACCTTGGTGGTGGCATTGCCTGAATCCATGGCGAGAAAGTGGTCGGGTAGTATTTCGTATGAAGCGAATTCAACGCCCTTGATCTTGAAGCAGTAAGTCGATGGGTGTAGTTGAATATTATCGCGAATACGAATTGGCGGGACGACCAGTCCGAGGTCAATAGCGATCTGGCGTCTGATCAAAGTAATACGGTTCAGCAGATCGCCGCCCTGGTTGGTATCGACCAGCGGAATGAGGTTGTAGCCAATCTCAAGCTCGAGTGGATCGACCGACAACAACGAGGAAACGTCTTCTGGTCCTGTTTTTGCAGTTTCTTCTTCAGCAATTTTGCTTTCCATGGCCTTCTGTTCGAGCTCTATGTCGTTTTTGTGGGCGACGTAAGCGAGAATGCCAAAAACAACAGAAAGCAGCAGGAAGCTGAACTTCGGCAAACCTGGAACCATTCCGAGAAAGCCGAGCAGGCCTGAACCAATGCCCAATACACGAGGATTGCTAAGTAACTGGTCGCTGACTTCATGACCAAGGCTTGAGTCTGAACTGGCGCGAGTTACCACGATACCGGTGGCCGTCGCGATCAGGAGAGCAGGGATCTGTGTGACCAGTCCGTCGCCGACGGTAAACAGTGCATAAGCCTGTAATGCGTCTACAGCTGATTCACCACGTTGAAAAACACCGATGACCAGGCCGCCAAGAAGATTGATAATAGTTATGATAATACCGGCGATAGCATCGTTTTTTACAAATTTACTCGCACCGTCCATGGAACCGTAAAAATCAGCTTCTCGTTTAAGGTTGAGGCGTCTTTTGGTTGCTTCTTCCTGATCGATGGCGCCGGCATTGAGATCAGCATCTATGGCCATACCTTTGATCGGCATGGCATCGAGAGTGAACCTCGCTGCTACTTCAGCAACGCGTTCGGCACCCTTGGTGATAACGATGAATTGAATCAGAACCAGAATGATAAACACAACCATGCCGACAACGTAATTGCCACCGACAACGAAATTACCGAATGATTTTACGATTTCAATCGTTGCACCGCGTCCAGAAAGGATAATGCGGGTCGAGCTTACATTCAGCGAAAGTCTGAACAGTGTTGCTATCAACAATAAACTTGGAAATGCAGAAAATTCGAGCGCTTCTTTGTTGTAGATCGATACCAGCAGGATTATCAGTGCCAGGGCTATATTCAGCGTCAGCAGAATGTTGAGTATTATCGATGGCAGCGGAACAACCATCATGATAACAATCAGTACGACACCAAAAGCAAAGATGATATCCTTGCTCTGTAACAGTGCCGCAAACGGTATGTTTCTCAATACTCCGCTACTGCTGTCTGCCAAGCCGCCCTCCGCACCCGTTTTGCTGATGAAACCCCGTCAGGAGGCTCTTTTATGCGCTGGCCGACTGTCTCTTCATGTAAACCTGTTTGAGAATTTCGACGACCGCATTGTAGAGTTCCGAGGGTATCTCGTCCCCTACTTCTAACATTTTATACAGCTGTCTTGCAAGAGGTTTATTTTCAATAATCGGGACTTTATTTTCAGCGGCGATTTCTTTGATTTTCTGTGCAATAAGTCCAGCACCCATGGCTACAACTACCGGTGCATTGTCTTTTTCTATTTCATAGCGTAACGCGCAGGCGATATGGGTTGGGTTGGTAACTACTACTGTTGCCTTGGGAACTTCTTCCATCATTCGCCTTGATGCGGCCTGCCTTTGTTTTTCGCGAATCTTCTGTTTGACGCGCGGATCCCCTTCGCGTTGTTTGTATTCTTCTTTGATTTCGTCTTTTGACATCTTTATGTTCTCTTCGTGACGCCACTTTTGAAAGGCCCAGTCAGCCAGCGCAAGAAACAACAGGATCAGTATGATTTTTATGGCCATGACAAAAGCGGTTTTTAGAATGATGATGATTGCCGGCACCGGTTCAAGCTGAATGAATCTGATCAGCATCGGTATGTTTTCGCGTATGGTAGAGTAGGGCACGTAAGCTACGATAAGAATTTTTAGAATAGACTTTAGAAGCTCGGCAACCATTTTCCAGGAAAATACATTCTGAATTCCCGAAACCGGGTTCAGGCGGTCGATATCAGGAATCAACGGTTCAAACCTGAAAAGAAAGCCGGTCTGAATAATGTTTGAGACGACCGATCCCAGCATTATGGCTAGCATGAATGGCGTCATGATGCGCAGGACGGTCAGTATGAACTGATTAAGCAGAATCAGCGTTTCTGGCAGGGTCATACTGGTGAAGATGGCTTGAGAAAAGGTGTAGCGCATGTATTCACCACACATTGCAAACAGCTGGGGGCCATAGAATCTCAGCATCAGAAATCCGGTCAACAGAACAATAACAGAGCTGAGATCCTGTGATTTGGCGATGTTGCCACGGTCAATAGCTTCCTGACGTCGCTTTTCGGTCGCTGGTTCTGTCTTCTCGCCAGCGAACAGCTGCAGGTCGAAAGTGTTTGCGGCCAGGCTCAAAGCTGGCAGAGGACTATTCCATTTAAGTTCCTGGTCAGATTTTAGAGCTGGATTTTGCAAGGTGCTAGCCCATCTTTCCCAGAATAAGATTGATCTCGGTCATGCTCAGGCCGATCAGATGCCTGATCAGATCTCCGAGATAGGGCATCAGTATGATCAGCATTGCCAGGCCGCCAAGAATCTTGAGCGAAAAGCCGACCTGAAAAATGTTCATCTTGGGCACAGTGCGTGCAATAATGCCTAGAGCCACGTCACCGATAAGAATAACTGCTACGATAGGCATTGATATCTGCAGGCCACAAACAAAAAGCATGCGACTGTAAAGTGCAATTTCTTCGATTATGCTGCCATTCATTAACAGACCGGCAAGGGGAACCAGCTGAAAACTCTGGAAAAATGCTCTGAGTATCAACAGATGTCCGCCGACGAAAAGAAAAGTCAGGCTGCCTGCCAGCTGAAAAAATTCGGAGACGATACCGAGGCCCTGGTTTGAAGTCGGGTCGGCAACCTGCACGAAAGAAAAGCCTATCTGCATCCCGATAATGTTTCCTCCGAGCCTGAGCGCGGCTACGAAGACAAGGACAATGTAGCCGAGAGAAAAGCCGAGAGCAAGCTCTTTTACAGCCATCAATCCGTATTCAATGGCCGAAAGTTGCGGCAGGGTCTGAGTTTTGATGAGGTGTGGCAGAATGATGAGCGCACACAAAGCCGAAAGACCGGCTTTTACGCGCATTGGAATTATTGTCTCAGAATACACTGGAATATTGAGAAAAAAACCGCTGAAGCGCACAAGGCTGATAAGAAAAATGCCTACAGCATTAAGAAAGGCGGCTTCTGTCATTCTGATGCCCGCTTATCGCGCAAATGTCTGTAGCTGGCCCAGAAGTTTCATCGCGAACTGCATGAGTTGCGTCAGCATCCAGGGCGCCAGCCAGATCATGGCCAGACCGGTAATCAGCAGTTTTGGAATGAAAGTCAGGCTCTGCTCCTGAATTGATGTTGCTGTTTGAAAAATGCTGACAATAACACCAATTACCATACCGAGTATGAGTATCGGGGCAGTCAGAATCAATGAGAGCAGGAAGGTTTCCTTGAACAGTTCGTATAAGGTGTATTCGGTCATGCATTGCCACCAAAGCTAAGAACTATGGATCTGATAACAAGATTCCATCCGTCAACCATCACGAATAAAAGAATCTTAAATGGTAGTGAAATCATGACCGGCGGCAGCATCATCATCCCCATCGACATCAACAGGCTTGCTACAATCATGTCGATTACCAGAAATGGCAGATAGATAACCACCCCCATTTGAAAGGCCGTGCGCAACTCGCTGGTTATAAAGGCCGGAACCAGAGCCAGCGTGCTGAAATCATCTTTTGTTTGCGGTTTGGCGCCGCCTTCCATGCCGGCAAACAGTGCCAGATCAGTTTTTCTGGTATGTCTGAACATGAATTCACGAATGGGGAAAATTGCCTGATTGTAGGCTTCAACGTAATTGATATCACGGTTTACGTAGGGAACAAAACTCTTCTGATAAATCTGGTCGATGACTGGCGACATGGTGAAAAAGGTTATGAACAGAGCAAGTCCGATTATTATCTGATTGCTTGGTTCCTGTTGAGTGCCGAGTGCACGCCGAACAAAGCTCAATACAATGAGTATGCGGGTGAAACTGGTGAGCATTATCAGAATAGAAGGAGCCAGACTAAGAATGGTCAGGAGAATGAGTACCTGCAGGCCGGTGCCAAGTTGACTGCGTTCGCGCGAAGGGTCGACCTGTATTGTTATGGCAGGTATCGGAAAAGGCGTTGCCTGCCTTTGAATACGGTCTATGTCAGTATCATCGTCCATGTTGACGCGTCCGCGTGGATTGCTGAGATCCTGAGTCTGAGCGCTGGTTCCCGCACAAAGCGCGATAAAAAGCAGCAACAATGCTGGCAGTATGATTCGGGTGCATACAGATCGGCGTTTTTTGTGCATTGATTCCGATGACGGAGCACAAAATTTTATAGGGCACAGCTCCGCTCGTAAATTTATACAATATGGTGCACAATAACGCAAGACTGAAAAAAAATCAGTTTTCAGGTGGGGTGTTGCGTTTTACCAGAAGATCATTGAGCTTGCGCAGGCGCTCATGATTACGTTGATTCTGAGCCTGGCCAGGTGTTGTCGGTTCTTCTTCTGCGGAACTGTCGGGGTTGCTGGCTGAAGCAGGTTTGAGAAAGGAGAACAGGCGTTCCATGCCGGGAAGAGGTTTGTCGTTCTGAAGTCGAAGCGCATCGAGCGTATCTTTGTCGGTGATTTCAGCCAGCATGTTGATGCTGGAATCTGTTACTCCGAGTATAAGAACTTTTCCCATGACGTCTACCAGATAGATCATGCGGCGGTTGTCGAGAGGTAATATGCCAAGCACCTTGCCAAAGACATTGCCGCCGAATCCGGCTTTTTTCTGGATAAGCCAGGACAGGCCAAAGGCTATTATTATTATCGCAAACAGAGATGAAATGATACGCAGAGTCGAACTGAGCGGATCAGATGCTGGAAGAAAAGGTGCTGAGGCTACGGGGCCTTCAAGGTAGAAAGGTATTGGCGCTTCTGTTGGCGTGCCGGTTGCGGCCAGGACTGCGGTTGCTGTTGCTGTTGCTTCAGATAAAAACCCGTTGCTTTCTGCAGCAACGGGTTCGGCAGATACAGAACAATAACTGACAAAAAGTATGAGCAGTAATGTTACTGTTAATTTATGCTTCACGTTAAAAAAAGAACGACAGATGAACTGCTTCAGCGCAGTGCCTTTTGCACAGCTTCTATAACACGGTTTGGCTGGAATGGTTTGACGATGAAGTCGCGGGCTCCCGCCTGAATAGCGTCGATAACCATGGCCTGCTGGCCCATGGCGCTGCACATTATGATCCTGGCTGCCGGGTCAAGCTTTTTAATGGCTTTTACAGCATCGATCCCGTTCATTTCAGGCATGGTGATGTCCATGGTTACAAGGTCGGGTTTAAGCTTCTGATAAAGTTCAACCGCTTCCTTGCCAGTCTGCGCTTCGCCAAGCACCTCAAAGCCATTCTTGCTGAGAATGTCTTTGATCATCATACGCATGAAGGCTGCGTCATCTACTATAAGTATTGTTTTCCCCATACTAACCGGCAGTCTCCTTAGAGAGCTTGTAGTCTATCTTGTGGATTGATTATGCTGGTAATTCTGACCGCGAAGTTTTCGTCGATTACAACGACTTCACCCTTTGCTATCAGCTTGTTATTAACAAATACCTCCACGGATTCACCCGCAAGTTTATTTAACTCTACTACAGAACCTATACCTAATTCAAGAACATCTTTTATTAACATACGGGTTCTGCCTAATTCAACTGTTATTTGCAGAGGAACATCAAGAAGCAGGTCAATATTCGATTGCAACCCTACTCCCATCGGCATCTGAAGCATGCCGAATTCCGCTGGCGAACCCTGCATCATGCCTGGCATTCCCATTCCCGGCATCTGACCTGGCATTCCCATTCCCGGCATCCCCATTCCTGGCATTTGTCCTGGCATTCCCATTCCCTGCATTCCCATGCCAGACATCTGCCCTGGCATCCCCATTCCTGGCATCTGTCCCGGCATTCCCATTCCCGGCATTTGCCCTGGCATTCCCATTCCTGGCATCTGCGGTGGCATTCCCGGCATTTGCGGAGGCATCTGGCCCTGGGGTTGTCCGCCCAGCCCTGCGCCTGGCGGCGGTGGTGGCGGAGCTGCTTTTTTGGCAGATTCTTTGGGTTTGGTCAGATCTGAGGCCATGAGCTGTGCGAAGGCTGCCGGAAGCAGTTGTACCATTTCGGTTTCGGCCAGGTCGCCGATCTTGAGACTGTAGCCGATGCGCAAGAAGTTTGCGTTCTCGCTGAAGTCAGGCATCGCCGGCGGGCCGTCGTTAAAGTTGATCAGAAGAACCTCGGGTGGCGATATATCGACGCGCTTTTTGAAGTGCTCGGACAATGTGGTAGTTGTTTTACCCATCATCTGGTTCAGCATTTCGCCAACTGCCGAAACGTGCATTTCCTGAAACTGTGCGTCAACCCCGCTGCCACCCATCATCAGGTCGCCGATCAGGGCCGAGATCGTCTTTTTAAGCAACAGATATGAATTTCCGTCAAAACCCTCTATGTAGGCAATCTTTGCAATGACAAATTCTTCGCCGCCTCCCTCGGAGGCAAGCTCGCCGAAGTTGACAACTCTGATCTGCTCGAGGTCGATAGATATTTCCTTGTTCAACAGAACCTGAACAACTGAAGAGGTCGCACCAAGCGATATCTTGGCTACTTCGGCGAGCTGGTCGAGTTGTTCCTGTGAGAAGGAGGCTGCGGCAGTCGTGCCGCCAGATGATGCCGCCGGGGCAGCATGAGCTGCCGGAGCTTCAGCCGCGGGAGTATCGGCCGGAGCTTCGTCTCCGCCGCCACCGCCTGCGTTTAACAATGCATTGATTTCTTCCTGCGTCAGTATGTCACTCACGTCAATTCCTCCTCCTGGTCAGGGGGGTCAAAAACTTCTGTAATGGTAATGGCCATCTTTTTGCCGAGGATCCCGGGGCGGCCGCGAAACTTTACCCGGTTGCCGACCCTGATATTAAGGTCGTTCTTGAACAACTGGTCGGTGACCATGATGTCGCCGGGTTGAAGTCCCAGGATATCCTGCAGGGTTACTATAGTGGCACCAAGCTCTGCGATCAGGGGGAGATGCACTGATTTAACCTGCTGGCTTATCGCATCGACGTTGGTCTGGGCAGCCTCTTTGCGAACTGCAGCAAACCATGATGCGGCGTTGAATTTGTAAACAATGGATTCGACTGTGTTATAGGGTATGCAGAGCGTCATGATACCAGTAACATCGTGAATCTTGATTTCGATCGTAATCGATACGACAATTTCACTTGGTGGAACAATCTGCGCAAACTGAGGATTCGATTCAACCAGTTCGATCACCGGGGCCAGGTCGATAATGTTGATCCAGGCTTCGCGCAGGCGGTCGATGACGCTGACCATAATCTTCTGCATGATCTGCTTTTCAACTTCGGTAAGCTGTCTGAGAATGCCAAGCGGCGTGCCATTGCCACCAAGAAGACGGTCGAGAATGGTGAAAACCACATTCAGATTGATATCGATCAGTGCTTTGCCGTCGAGGTTGTCTGACCTGAATACGGTTATGAAGGTCGGGTTGTAAATTGACTGAATGAATTCTTCAAAAGTTCGCTGCTCGACCGAAACTATAGTCGCCTGCGCGTAAGCACGCAGTTTGGTGGAAAGATCGGTTCCGACCAGGCGGACAAAAGCTTCGTGAATCAGCTGTATGGTGTTGAGCTGTTCTTTGGAGAATTTAGTCTGGCGCTTGAAATCGTATTTTCGCTCGGTTCTTCCTTCTTTACGTTCGTCAGAACCGCCGCTGAACATCGATGGTGCAGCCGCAGCCGGAGCCGGGCCGGATTCTTTGGCAGGTTTTTTCTCGGCACCGCCCTCAGAAAACATGGGCGGCGGCGGTGGCGCCGAATCATCTTCTTCTGCTGGCCCCAATGCCGACAACAGGGCATCGATTTCGCTTTGCGAAAGGGTGTCTACCATTCTCTGGCTCCGGTTCTGTAAAACATTCTGTGTTACTCAGTTGATCAGAAATGTCGGAATAAATACGCTGATAATACGGCTTTCAGATGTTGATTTACCGAGGATTCTGTTGAGTTCTCTTTCTATGTCCTTATGCAGAAAGCGGTCGATGTAATCTTCTTTAGCTCTCTGTATATTAAGTTTCATGAGGATATTGGTGATGCAGTCGCGCAGTTCGGCTTTGCGCTCTTCCAGTTCCTTTTCGAGATTGCCAATATAGCCGACTTCTACCTGAATCTTTATGTAATGAAGTTCTTCATCGCGAGAGGTCGCAATGAATTCGCCAAGATCGAATCTGCCCATTTTTGGTGCGGTTTCGATGTCACCCTGCAGGGGTGGCGGTGTCTGCGCTCCGCCTGGGCCAGTTATCGCTTTTTTACTGGTAACGTACGCAATGCCGACAACTGCAAGCGCGATGATCAATACAACTAATACAACTAAAATCACTTTTGTTCTGGGTGACATAATTTATAAACCTACCATGAGAAAATCGGCCAAGTCAATGCACAAAACGACTTTTATGGGCATAATTACAACTTCAATCCGGCGCTGGCCCCGTCAGATTTTTTCTTTACGATCCGGTGCGTATGAATACGGCGCTTATAATTCATGATGCGGTGTAGAACTTCATGCACTGATTCTGCGACCATGACCGTTTTGCCAGTATACAGGGTGATGACAGTATCGGGAGACGACTCGATCTGTTCAATGAGTTCGGCATTCAGATAGAACTTCGCTCCATTGATGCGCGAAAGCCTGATCATATCAATTCGTCTCCCTTACTGTTATCGTTTCAGATTCACGACTTCCTGAAGCATTTCATCGGACGTGGTAATTACTCGCGAGTTGGCCTGAAAGGCACGCTGAGTAATGATCATGTTGGTGAACTCTTCTGAGATATCGACGTTACTCATTTCAAGCGAAGCGGCAACTATAATGCCGCGATCCATCATGCCGGGCTTGCCGACGACCGGATGTCCGGAGTTGGGGGCGTATGAGTAGAGATTTTTGCCGTTCTTTTCCAGACCGGCAGGGTTGTTGAAGGTTGTCAGAGCCACCTGTCCGATCGGTTGTTTCTGACCGTTCGAGAACACGCCTCTGATGATACCATCTTCTTCGAAATAGATCTGTTCGAGCAGACCCATTTCGTAGCCATCTTGATTTTCAGCTTTGGTAGAGAAGTCTGAGTCGAACTGAGTTATCAGTTCCGTGGTCAGATCGATTGCCAGAGGGTTGCTTCCTTTCGGTTGCATGCCGAGTGTTGGAACATAGGAACGGCCCTGGTCGATCTTGCCGTTTTCGAAGAAGTACATCTTTCCTTCGCGGTTGGTGATAAGTGCGTCGTTGGCGCGTTCCAGGTCTTCCTTCGTCGGATCTTCTGGATCTGTGACGTTGTTGGCCGGGTCTCGCAGCCAGTTAACGATTTCGACATCGTCATCAGAATAGCTGACCTTGTAGCTCCATTCCATGGTTTCCTTGTTGGTGTGTTCCCATGTGGTCACCAGGCCGTGTTTGCCGCCGAGCGAGTCGTAAATGATGATGTTGGTCGAATGTTTGGCGCCTTCACTGACAGCTCCATTTATTTTGAATGTCTCACCATTAACTGTTGCCGAGAATTCGAGCATATCTGACGAAGGCTGCGGAACCATGATGTTAACCGAATCAGAACCACCCTTTTCGGCAGTCGTCACAAAGCTCATGCTTTCATTGGGCAGCCAGGGATTATTGCCCTCGGTCAGAGAGAATTCGAGGCCACCATAGTTGAATTCGCTGACCGCTGCGGTGCCGGCATAGTCGCCAGCAGCCAGGCCGAGCTGCTCATAGCCGGTGCCACTGATGATGACGCGTTCGCCAGAACCGGAGTAGTTTCCGGTTATGATTAGCTGGTCAGGGCTGCCGTTGTTGTCTGTGTCGGCAAATGAAGCTGTTGCCGCGACATTTTCCTGGGCCAGGCGCGAGTTGATCTCAGCCAGAATGGCGCCGCGGGTATAGATCTGATTGTTACCGGCCACAATGTCGCTGAAGTTTATCAAAGCTGTGCGGCCATGGCGGTCTGTTATGGTAAGGCTGACATCGCTGGCAGGATCCCAGCGATCATTTTCGGGATCCCATTCCATACTGAATGATTGAGCTGTCAGGGTGTCGCTGAATACTTCTGGTCTCGATCCGCCAGTGCCTGAATATACTCCGGCGGGAAGATTGAGGGCATCGGTGTCGCCGACAATTTCAAGCTGACGGTTGCTGCCGATATCATTGCTGACGATCTGGAACTGCTGGGTAATCGCATCGTAATATGCAGTTGCGCGCACGCCACTGTTCTTCATCGCAGTATTGATATTATCGACAATTTCTGAGGTTGAATAGGTCACTCCTGGATCGAACGCAACCGAAGCTGTTCTCGGCGGAACAAACTGATTGTCGTTGATGTCGAAATAGGCGCCAAATGCAGGAGTCCAGTGAGTTCCGAATCCTACGGGAGTGCCCTGAACGCGAGCCTGCTCGCCGCCAAGAGTGCCGGCTCCGATAAAGCCGCGCTCTGAGCCGACGACGCGGTAAGAAGTTGCTCTGGTCGGGTCACCACCGTCAAAGATGATCTCGACGGTTTCATTCTCGACTTCAGTACCAGATGCAGTTACGCCTGAACTGATACCATCGCCGGTGTTAGAAATAGCATTGATCGGCATGGTTGCCGTGGCCGGCCGTGGGTCGCCGTCAGGATCATAAGTGAAATAGGGTTGTGCAACCGATGAAGTCGGTCCGGCAGGTTCTACTGTGCTCTCAAGAACATTGCCGTCGTCATCAGTCTTGATCGTGCCAGTGGCGACGTTGCCTTCGGTATCATCGATGGCCGACCAGATCCAGTTGTTGGCGTCGAGTTTCTTGAACTTGAAAGTCAGGTTCTCGAATTCCCCCTGGCTGTTCTTGAAGGTGAGTGTGTCGAGCCCGAATTCAATGTCGCGCTCGTTCGATGCACTGTCAAGGTTACAGGAATAGGTGATTGTGTTGGTCTGGTGTGCGTGCTTCTTGAGATACTTGGTAATATTGATGTCATAAGGCACGACACCGGTTTCTTTCATTTCAAGATTACCGGTCTTGGGGTTCTGAGTGGCCAGCCAGCCCTGCATCTTGAAGCCGGTGTTGGTCATGACCATGTCGTAGTTAGGATTGATGTTGAGGTTGCCGTCGCGGGTGTAGTAGAGATTGCCGTCGTAGCCGCGAACTGAAAAGAATCCGGCGCCTTCGATGGCGATGTCGGTCTGCTTACCGGTGCCTTCGATCGCTCCCTGGTCCATCAATGTGTCGATTGCGGCTTTGCTGACACCAAGACCGACCTGCATCGGGTTGAGTCCGCCGTAGTCGCCAAAGGCCTGCTGACCGTGCCGAAGTGTTTCTGAGAAAAGATCCTGGAACATGACGCGGCCACGCTTGAATGCAGTGGTATTGACGTTCGCAATGTTGTTACTGAGAACGTCCATTTTGGTCTGATGTTGCTTTAGACCCGTAACTCCCGTGAATAATGATCTTATCATAGCACAATTTCCTCTTCTTTCGGCTTAATGTGCCGTTAACCGCCGGTTCCGTTCCATCGTCACCACGGTACGCTCCATGAAGAGTGGAGCAGTCGACCGGGGGAGAAGAGCCTGCCTCATGCAGGAGTCTCCCGCCGGCCAATCCGCTGGGATTGGCAAAGATCATTCGTTTTTCTGTTTCCGCCTTCTGTCAGTCCGGCGGTCTGGCTTCCCCGGGAGGGGTCCGGCCATCTTATCGGATTTGTTTTTGCCTTATGATCTCTGCGTTTTCCCGATCGTTCGCTTCCTTATGGATCTGTTTGCTTTTCTTTCATCTTCTGTTTTTGCGTTTCTCCTTATCCATACTTCATACTTACGCTGTCTATATTGGTCACCATTCCGTTTCGCATCTCGTCAATTCCCATAGCTGTCACCAGCGTGCGGCTCGGAACATTCACGACAAAGGCGCCTTCGCGGGTTATCACCAGCGAGTCTCTGGCTCCTTTTGCCTCCAGCTCTGAAAACGCGCGGTTCAGCGAATTCTCAAGGGCCGGGTTCATGCTTATGTTTCTTTCCGTGAGGCGCTTCTGGGCATGGGCACTGATGCGAAACTGTGTCGGTTCTGCTACAGCTTTCTGGAAAAGATCGCCGAATGACGCTGCGCCTGGCAGACCTGCTGCCGTGCTGTTGCTTCTCGTCGGCCTGATTCCCGTCAGCTGCGGTCCCTGCGGACCGATCATCAGTCTGGGATCCATGATTTGCCTCGTGTGAGTCAGATTAAGTTGTCAAGGTTCAGCCGCTTTGCGGCAGTTCATATATGGTCGGGCTGACAAGCTGAACGTCTTCGAGATTGTAAGCGTCGTCGCCGATCTTGAGGAAAGGCACGCCATCCTTGAAGCCGACCATATCCACTGTGCCGGTAACCGCTTCTTCCATGTCGGGTTTCTGCACTGTAACGGTAGTGCCCAGATACATCATGGCCTGGGTGTGTGAGTTGCTGGCGAGAATGTTCGACATCGCTTCCAGAGACTTGTTCATGTTGAGCATCTGCTCAAGTGAGCTGAAACTGGACATCTGGCTGATGAAATTCATGTCTTCCATGGGATTCATCGGATCCTGATTCTGCAGCTGCACGGTCAGAAGCTTCAGGAAGTCGTCTTTGCCAAGCTCCTGTGTCGGCGTTCTTGTCGTATTCAGATTCAAGCCGCTTTCCGGTATGTTCACTGTTTCTATAGCCATCGAACCATGCCTCCTATACGGTCAGGTCAACTGCTTTGATATTCAACGCAGCCCGTCTCAGATTGGGCAGCACATTCTTTCTTATAATCGCTTCAGCAGTGTCGTTACCGCCCGCCTGAATGCGACTGGATCTGTTTTTTCTGCCAGACATCTGATTCCTGTTACTTTCATCGGGATTTCTCGACGAAATGTCCACAGTTATTTCGGTCAAATTTACACCTTGATTGAGAAGCTGCTCTTTGATCTGGGGTGCCAGTTCTTCGAGACGTGCTTTGGCAAGGGCACTTTCGGCCGAAATGCGGGCCGATACTGTTCCATCCCTGGAGGTAAGTTCCATTTCAAGCTTGCCAAGGTCGCCGGGGTCGAGTTCCATGTTGAGAATCTTGCTGCCATTCTCTGTTTTCAGATATTCTGCCTTTTCAAGCATCTGACTGAAAATGTGAGTGGCGGCCGGAACCGGTGTGGCGGGCCTGGCTGCGCTCATCGAACTTGCGGGAGTGCCGTTGTGTGAAGAGAATCCGTTGCTTCCGTGGCCGGCACTGTTGTTGTTCATGGCCGAATGTCGCTTTACCGCTTCAGGAGAGTAGGTTGCCGCTTCTGTAGCCTTTTCTCCGCCCCCAGTTTTTTCTGTGAACAGTGAAAAGAACTTTTTCGCAGCTTCTTCTACCGCTGCTTTTGCATGCTCAGGGGTTACCGGTTGGGCAGTTGCCGTCTGCATATTGGATTTGTTTGCGAGCACTGGTTCATCGGCTGTTTCGGCCTGGTCACTCGAGCTGGCTGCTTCGTTGATCGGCTGATTCAGACGCTTGAACTCTTCGCGCAGACTTTCTTCGTTTTTCGGCTGCTCACTGGTTTCACTGAGCTGGCTGGTTTCGACATTCTTTTCTTTGGTATTTCTCGTGGTTTCGTGACGTTCTGTGTCGCTCGCTGCTTTTTCTTCAGTCAGGGTTTCGCCTTCGGAATTGTTGGCAACGACTGCATCGGCAGCTTCTACGACTGTTGCCAGTTCAGTCGGGTCGTGACTGACTGCGTGTTCTTCACTGTTTTTATCACCTTGTTTCCGCTCGTGCTCGACAACTACAGCCTCTTGAACGATTGTCTCAGAAACGGTCTGAGGCATGCTCTGCTGCGCGTTGGCTACTTCGGCGGCTTTCTGCTGATCGGCCAGATTCTGCAGCAATTGCATCAGTTCAGGCGATTCTGCCAGCGTCAGTAACTCGTCCCTGGCTTCTGAATCAGGCATCGCATCGATCAGTTCACCGAGAACTTCTTTGAATGATTCCGGTGATTCGCTGAGAGCAGCAAGTTCCTGTGGCGAAAGGCCTTGTAGAAATTCGACCAGGGCAACCTTTTCGTCTTCGGTCAGAGTGCCTGCAAGTTCTTCGACCAGGGCCGCATAATCTAACTTTTTGTCATTTGCGCCGCTGACTTCGGTTTCGCTGTCAGAAACTCTGTTTGCGCTCAAACTGTCTGCTCCTTCAGTCCCTTCTGCAAGATCAATGGCTTCGCCTGTCGAAGTTTCAGACAGAATCTGTGTTTCAACCGTGCTTTCGCGTGATGGAAGTGCTTCGTCTCTAACAGAGAGGGTTCCTGATGCGTCAGTTTTGCTCTCGCCATCTTCAGCTATCTTCTCAGGGCTGTCAGTTGGCTCGCTAGCTACGTTCTGTGCTTCTTTGCCTGTTCTTTCTGAGGCGCTGACATTGTCATATTTGTCTCTGAATGATTCTGCCCGAACATCTTCTCTGAACTGATCATTGCGCACCGGAATTTCGAATTTTTCCGGACGTTCTGCCAGTAACGGGTTGATTGCAGAGATAGCACTGAAAGAATAGATTCTTGCATTGCCGGTCACTTCACCAACCATGTTTTCAGCCGAAGTTGCGCCCAGTTGCTGCTGCAGCAGGCTGAGGAAGTCGCTGGAAGCTGATTTGTCGGTCGCACTTTGCTTGTTCTGGGGTAGTTCAAACGTAAAAACCCCGGAAATACCAGCCAAAATGTCATTATTCATCGTTTCACCTCCTTCCTTATCAATTTTGTATAGTTTCCCACTATCTTTATCGTCATAATTTTTCCGAACCCTTAGCGATTAATAAAAAAATCTTCTCCAGCCGCCCCCATCCGTCATCATAACGGTTCGAGCAGAATGACAAACTCGCACAAAGCCACTAAGACACGAAAATAAGGCCAGAAAAGAAAGGGAATAAATCCGCCGATTTCACAGACAGCAGAAGCTTTCTTCTTTTCTAAATGTCTTATTGCGAGCTTTCGCTTAAGATTATGCGCACGACCACTATTGCACGATTCTTCTTCATCGGTATCGCTATCGAGTTTCTCATTTTTATCTCTCTGAACCCTTCTTCTGCTTATCCTTGCCACTGTTTCTCTTCCTGTTTCTCCGCGCCTCAGTGCGACCTTTCTTCTTCGCTGACCCTGCTGCGCTAAAGCTACGCAGGGCAGAGGGGAGTCGAATAACAGACTCGTGTAGAATGACTGATGTTTGACCAGGAATTACTGCAGATGACCCAGGTGCGTTGCATTTTTTTGGTCATGGGGGTATCCTGTTCACTCAGTTCTTTAAAGTTGTTTCTGGTTCTAAGCCTTATGCCAAGGAGTCTGCTTTGAGATATCTCTTCTGTATGTTGTTCATTCTGATTGTCTGCACCGCGTCAGCTGCTGATAAACTAGTCTGGCCTCTCAAGATAGAGATATCGCAAAGTTCCAGTTTCGCAGAATTCCGCGGCATGCGCCTGCACGCCGGCATCGATCTGCGCACACAGCGCCGCAACGGCTTGCCGGTGGTGGCGATCGCCGATGGTTTTGTTTCACGTGTCGGTGTTCAGTATCGTGGTTACGGTTATGCACTATACATCGACCATCCGGGCTTGAACGCCAGGGTTGTCTATGGCCATCTTCAAGACTTCCAGGGGCCGCTCAAGGAATATATCGACGCCAAACTGGCAAAAATGGGCAGTCGGCATGGCATCAATGATTTCTTCACTCCTGATCGCTTCCCGGTAAAAAAGGGGCAGGTGGTGGCTCTTTCTGGTGAGTCCGGCAGCGGGCCGTCACACCTGCATTTTGAAATGCGCAACTTTTCTGACGAGCCACTGGCTCCGGCAATGTTCGGCTACCGGCCGACTGATAACATCATTCCAGTTTTTCACCACTTTTATGTTGAGCCAATGTCTTATGCTTGCGTCATTGATGGCAGTTTTCTGCCGCAACGCTACAATCTCTCAAAGAAAACCGCCGTGCTTTATCAGCTGAATCCGGTTCCGGCTGTTTTTGGCAAAATAGGCCTGCAGGCAGGCATTTCCGATACCAATGGCGATGGCAACCGTTACGGAGTCGAGAACATCAATCTTGAAGTGAATGATACTATGCTGCTAGAGCGCGTGTTTCACCGTTATACTTATGAACAGAGCCGCCAGGCGACATGGGTTTACGACTATTTCAAGTCGAATCAGAAGGGAACCGGTTATGTCTATACTCTGTTCAAATGGCCATTTGACACCCTCTATTTTTCTTCTGGCCATCCTGTCTGGAGCGGAATCTTTGATGCAGGTTCGTTCGCCGGGAATTGCGCTGAATTCTCAATAAATGCTGAAGATTTTGGCGGCAATCGAATCTCGGCTGTTGGCAGCATCGTTAACCATCCGCTCGATTTTGCCAGCGAAATCGAAGCTTCTGAGCTCTCCAGCTTCAGCTTCGATCGCTTCGAACAGACCGATTATACTCTTGTGGTCATAGGAAGCCGAGGAAAGGGGCCAAAGATCACAAAAGAAGCCGGAATGGTTACCTGTCGTGACAGTCGTGGCGAAGCTGCAAAACTCAAAGCATTGTTCGGCGGTACCAGGGTCGAGATTGCGTTTCCCAAAGAAAAACGTTGGCAGCATGGTGCCTGGCTCGGCGAACGGCAAATTTTGCCGGAGACAATGCTGGTCGGCCCTGAAGGCGCCACTCTGTCGCCGTTGCCTGACGCCAGTGTGGTATTTGCCCGCAACTCTTTGCATTTTCCGACATTTTGTTCTTTTCTGCGGACGATCGAAAAGCCTGCTCCTGGCGGGAACGCGAAGCGAGGAATTCTTAAGCCCTACAGCGCTGTCTGGACACTTATGCCATCAGAAAAAGTCTTTGACGCAGAAGCCAAAATCAGTATACGGCCGGAAAATTACTCGGGCAGCCTTCAGAAGCTTGGAATTTACAATGTGTCTGATAGTGGCAAATATTCTCATAATGGCGAGAAGGTCGAGCAGGGAGCTTTGACTTTTACGACCCGCCTCGGTGGCAGTTTTGTGATTCTGGAAGACTTGATTGCACCGGTTATCAGTTATTCGCGCAAGGACAAAAATTATCATCTCGGCCCGGTCTATGTTTTCAGGGTTTCAGACCTTGGTGAAGGCGTCGATTATCTCAGTGCAAGTGCAACCGTTGCCGGCAGGAAGACCGAAGTCTACTCAGATCCGGATAAAGCCGAAATTTATGTGGTCAGGCCTGCAGGCAGCAACCACAAGGTCTCTCTAGAGGTGCGTGACAACGCCGGGAACAATGGTTCAATCAGTCGAATCATCAAGTAGTCGTCGTGTGGCTGGAAGGGTAAAAAAATTGACCTTGGTGGTGGTGTCGTGTTAGCAATTAAAGTTAAAGACATGAATTAGCTGTAGACAGTTTTTTATGAGGAGCCCCGCGCTGATGAAACGCATTGGTTTATTACTGCTGGTCGCGTTTTTGCTTTCTTTCTCGCCGGTGTTTGCCGACAATGGCACTTCGATAGTCAAATTTGGTGACCTGCACGGCGAAGTAAATGTGCGACCGAATTCTGAAGACGATGATGCCTATATTTTTGCCGAGCTTGCTACGCCGCTGCATCATGATGACCGCATCAAGACTTTGACGCGATCCGGTGCCATTTTGAGTTTCGCTGACATGACGACTTTTGTGCTCAAGGAAGATACGACGATTGTACTCGACATCGCCAACGAGAAGACCAGCAAAGTTGGTCTTCTGGCTGGAAACATCTGGGTGAACCTCAAAAAGATGGCAGCTGATGGGTCGCTTGAAGTCGAAATGGGGCAGGCGGTTGCCGGTCTCAAGGGCACCAATATCACCTGCTCGACCAGTAGTGGGGAAGACCGCATTCAAGTTTTGCGCGGTATTGCCAGCATCTTGATCAAAGAAACCAGAGAGAGAGTCGAACTCAAAGAGGGAGAAGAACTGATAATCAAAAAGGGTGCAAAGCCTGAGAAAAAAGAGATCGATGTCGCTGCTGAGCAGAAAAAATGGGAAGAAGAAACCTCGCGTCTTGGCGAATCGATAGAGTTGAACGAAATTCCAGATGTTCTGAAAGGCATTCTTGAATCAGAAACAGCTGAGTTCTCACGCATCAACGAGGCGTTTACGCGTATGCTTGCCCAGACCACGGTTGAAGAAGCCGAAGTTCTGGAATTACAGAAAGATGCAGAGCGCTTTCTCGGGATAATTCTTGAAGATAATCTGATTCTTGGATCAATGCGCAAAAAGGTTGATCTGGCAATGCAGACTCCTGGGTTGCCTGCCGCAGATGCCGTCAGAATAGCCGGCCTGCTGCGCGAGATCGCAGCTGTTCTCGCGCGAGTGCAGGCAAATCAGTCTCAGGCGGCCAAGATAATACGTTATCAGTTCAAGCTTTCAGCCGTGATAAATGAAGAGTTGCAGACTGAAATTGAGCTCGTCAGCAATGAACTTGCTCAGACCGTATCCGAGGTTGATGCTGTCCGGGCAGTTATTTCAAGCAATCCGAATGGAAACAGCCAGGACTGGTTCATGGAAGCCCAGCAAACATGCTCGATGGCGCTGGTATCTCTTGAACCATTGCTTGAGAAAGTCTCCGCTCTTATCTCTGATAATCCGACAAGTATTGAAGCTCAGGCGCTGTTAAAGTCGATAACAGATCAGCAGGTAACTATAAGTACACTTATGCGATCTCTGGCAGTAGTGGAAATTGATTCTGCTACAATAACCGAGTTGTCGCAGATAGATGACACATTGTCTGATCAGATAGTTGTTCTTCAGAACGAAATCACTGCTTATAACGCTTTGTCTGATTCTACCGTAGCCGAAAAAGAAACGCGCTTTGTTTCTTCGGTTAAGATCATGAGTAATTTCGCCAAGGTTCGGCGGCAATATACAAATGCCCAGCGCCTTTATGAGACGACAGCCAAGGCTACCAGTTCTTCAAAATTCCGTACAGCCGAAATGGATGAAGTAGACAGTGTGTACAATAGAATCACCGATAATTTTCAGCAGCTTGGTATCGCTGCTGAGGAATTAGAGCTCAACATTCGCGATCTCGAAAGTCAGTTGAGCACATATCTGAAGTAATTTCAAATCATGTGAGATACCTGCGTCTATTCTATAGCGATTTGAGAATCGCTGGATTAAAGTCATTGCGAGGAACGAAGTGACGAAGCAATCCCAATGACGTGAGTTTTGCAGGTCACTTAAACTGTGTCTCTTAAGTCTGCCCGATCCGGGCAGATTTTTTTATCATGACCTTCGATGCCTCACTGGGTAGGATCCATATTTTTCTTGACCATATAATGTAGACCATGGTAACAACAAATGTTTAAGTTGCACTCTATAAGCCAGAAAAGATGTTTTTTTGAGGAGTTTCGGAATTATGAAGCGGATTGGTCTTTTGTTGTTGCTGATGACCTTTGTTTTTTCTTTGTCACCCGGTTTTGCTCAAAACGAGTCCACTATCGTCAAGTTTGGTGATCTGCATGGTGAAGTTAACGTCCGCCCTGATAGTGAAGATGATGATGCCTATATTTTTGCCGAACTGTCTACACCTTTGCATCACAACGACAGAATCAGAACGCTGACTCGTTCTGGTGCCATTCTGAGTTTTGCTGATATGACAACTTTTGTCATGAAGGAAGATACTACTATCGTTCTTGATATCGCCAATCAGCGTGAAAGCAAAATTGGTCTGGTGGCCGGGAATGTTTGGGTCAACCTCAAAAAGCTGGTGGCTGATGGTTCGATGGAAGTCGAAATGAGTCAGGCTGTTGCCGGTATCAAAGGCACTAATATTACCTGTTCGAGCAATCCGCAGGCTCAGGAAGACCGCGTAAAAGTTCTGCGCGGCCACGCACGGGTTCGCGTTAAAGCAACCAATGAAGAATTCGACGTTGAAGAAGGCGAAGAAATCGTTATTAAGCCAGAAACCAAGCCGGAAAAGCTTCAAATCGATATTGACGTCGAGCAGAAGAACTGGGAAGAAGATCTTTCCAGGCTTGGCGAATCACTCGATATCGACGATCTCCCGGAGATCCTCAGAAATATCAATGAATCGTCGGCAGCTGAATTTGGCAGACTCAACGAAACATTTCAGGCTCTAATGGGCATGGAAAAGGTCGAACTTGCCGATGCGGCAGCGTTGCGAACTTCAGCCGAGCGGTTTGTCGGTGTTGTTCTTGAAAACATCCTCATTCTTAATAACTCACGCCGTCGAGTTGATGTTGCTATGGGGGTAGAAGGACTGACCGATGAACAGAGGGCGCAGCTTAACTCACTGACGAGAGAGATCGCCACTGCGTTAGCCAGTCAGCAAACCTACCAGACTGAAGCATCGCGCATGATGCGCTATCAGTTCCGAACATCTGCCATCAGTGAAGAATTCCAGGCCGAACTCGAAATAATCCGCACCGAACTGGCTCAGATCGTTGGCGACCTCGACTCTATTCGCGCAATTATCTCAGGCAACATCAGCGGCCAGACCCAGGACTGGTTCACTCAGGCTCTTGATGAGTGCAATCAGGCGCAGATACGTCTTACTGATCTGTCGCAAAGAGTTGCGTCAATCATTTCCGAAGAGCCGACGAATCCAGATGCTCAGGCCCTGGTTAAGTCTATTGCAGATCAGCAGGCATCAATTCCTGGAATGCTTAAATCTCTCACGGTAGTAGAGGTAGATACAGCTACCATAACTGAGATGCAGCAGATCGAGTTTGAAATTTCTGAAGCAATTGTAACGCTTGAACAGGGTATTCGCGATTACAACAGCATCTCAGCCAGTCCTGTATCTGCCGCAGTCTCTAGAGCGACTATTATTGAACAGGAAGCACGATTGAAGGCATCGATTGCAATCATGAGTAATTTCGCTAATGCCAGACGACTTTACCAGAAGGCACAGCGGAAATATGACTCAACAATGCGTTCAACTGCCGGTTCTGGAGTAAGAACCGGTGAACAGGAGGAAATGGATGCCCTGTGGATGAACATAAGCGACCGCTTTCAGCAGCTTGGAGTTGTTGCAGAAGAATTGCAGCAGCATATCCAGGAACTCGAAGACGATCTTAACTACATGCTTAATCGATAAGGCTACCCGGAGGAAGATAAAATGAAAAAATACACTGTTGCAATAATAGTTTTCGCGATAACAGTTCTGGGCAGTCCGCTGTTTGCCCTTTCGGCCGCAAGTGAGCGTGCTCTCGACGCTTTTCGGAGATATGAACCTGATTTTGCCAATTCTTTGCGCCGTCTTGAAGAGCTTGACCGACGCATGGAAAACCTGAATATTGATGCCGATAGTCCACGCGGTATCGAAATCAAAGACGAAGCTGAAGAAACGCTCAATCGTGTGCAGCGCCGCTACGATTTGATGGAAGACCTGTTTACCAGCGTTTCTGCTGATTATCCTGCTGACCGCACTCAGCTGTTTGATGGGTTTTCGCGCATAGATGATCTTTATCGAAGCGTCCGCGATACATATCTTCAGAAATTTCTATATCGTGGCCAGAAACAGCCGGCTGCTAAAGAAGAGGCTCCCGCTGCCGCAAGCGAAACTGTTTCAGACGATGGCGAGACGGCCGCTCCTGCCGCAGCATCCACCGCTACCACCAGAGTTGAAGATGAAAAGCGAGTAGACATCAGCGGCGTTTTAAAGCTCGATTTCAGAAATCGCAACGAAGTATATCGCACTCAGACCAACGCCGTTCCTAATGTGAACACAGAAGATGCTCTGCCGAACAACCTCAGGCAGGGTCGCCTTTCTCTGACATTCAAGTTTGACGAAAATCGTCAGCTGTTTGCTGAAGAACGCTTTCTCAAGCGCGAACGCAATGAGCCAGTTCACGAAAACTATTTCACTTTGTCTTACCTGCACAAAGTCGATCAGGATCACGTCTGGACACTCAAAAATACTTTGCAGCATGCCTGGTATCCTGAAAACGGCATCAAGGATTATCGCAACAATCTGATTGAAGCTTTCTATAACGAACGCTGGACCAAACGCGAAAGACTGGCTAATATTGGTTACCAGACCCGCATTTATCCGAGATATACGCGGTCAGATTTCCATCAGTTCAATCTCAGCGATCAGGAAACCTGGTTTAAGGAATTTGGCACCGTATTCGCTGAGCTGAAGGGCAATTGGCGCCGATATCGCAATGTCGATGACCTCGACTATGATAACTTCAATCTCTATACCGAATATAATCGCAGCTACACGGGCAATAAAGCCGAACTGGCCCTGTCGAATACCTTCGATCGCCGAACTTATGATCAGGAAGCGGTTAACCTTTACCGAACCAGTTACTACGATAATTATTTCAGGGTAACTTATGATCTGCCTGTTCACGACAGTCTTTCATACGGCTTCGAAGGCCAGCACCAGAAACGCAATTACGGTGCCGATGAACTGCGTGGTTATTCAGAAGTTAATCTGTTCAGTGCTGCACGCTTCAAAATCGACAAAGACACCCGTGCACAGGCCGATTACCGTTATGTTTACAACGATGAAAACACTAAAATCCGCGCGCATAAAAACCACAAGATGCATGGGATGTGGCAGAAAAGCTATAACAAAGATTTCAAAGTTCGTCTTGATGATACATACCACATGCGCACTTCAGTCGTCGGTGAAACCATGGATTTCCGCGAAAATATGTTCACCGCCAAGCTGTCATGGCGTCTCAAAAGCAAAATCGATCTGACCTGGAACAATGAGTATCTGACCCGCTTCTATGACGAAACCTTCTATCGGGATTTCAGGTATTTCCTCAGTGGTCTGAACTTTTCTTATGCCAAACCTGGAACCTACGACTGGAAAGTTGATCAGAGCTGGCGCAAATTCTCTTTCCGTAACGGCAATAACGTAAACACCGGCTGGGAAGCAGAAGCACAGCCGATAACGCAGTTACAATACAATTATATAATTAACAGTGATCTCAAACTGCGTCTGAGAGCCTCATGGGAAAAGACCTACTACCGTTCGTTCGATTCTCTCTCTCAGGAATTGCTCTGGGATTTCGCCAGACCGATGACCATAACCGAATTCTTCGGCGGTCTCGAATACACTTTCTGAGCCGACTACAGGAAATAAGAGGTAAATGATTATGAATAAGTTGAGAGTCCTGTCAGTCCTTGTAATTCTTGCTATAACGCTTGTCGCAGCAGGTTGCGGCGGTGGTGGTGCCAGATCGGTTGAGATCGATAAAGACGTCGTTGGTATCACTTCTACCCTTAATAACTTCATTGCGGCCGCCCGCAGTGGCGATAAGGCGACTCTTCAGTCCCTTCTCGCGTCACCTTCTGAATCTTATCTTATTGTTAAAGACTTTGGCGTAGATATTACAGACCCTGACGACAATCAGCCTTACGAATTCTACGTGAATCCTGATCTGATTGCTCAAACTTCGGCAGACCAGGCATATGTCTATGCTTACTACTTACTGCACAGCGGTGAACCACTCTGGTTGTATTTCAACATGGTGCGCGAAGAAGGCCGCTGGGTCATCGAAGAAATGAAGGAAAAGGCCCCCGAAGCCGGCGGTTACGTGCAACCGATCGAGCCGACTCCGATCACCCCTGTTACTCCCAGTGATTTCGTTATTGCCAGCTTCAATCCTATGGACAGTAATATCGACAAGATATTTGCAATTGAAGACAATGCTGGTAATGCGAGCAGCACACGATTGATTACCAGCTATACCGAGCCATGGCTTGATTCAGATACCGGTATCTCTTTCGCCGAACTTGTGGAAATGTATGAAGAACCAGATGGGGCATCTTATCAGGGTTTTGTTCCGTCTGATCTTATTCCGAACCAGAGGTCTATACGCAATAGCTTACCTCATGCGATTTCCAGAACAGTCGCTTCGAAACTTCGCAGCAGTCGCTTCAGCCTTCGCGGGCAGCTGGAAGACCCTAACGTTTCTGTCTATTACGGATTCGACAGCAGCGGCGCCATGTGGCTCAAACTCGTCGATTCTGTCTCGATCGTCATGTTCAACAATAACATGCCGATTAAGCTGTTCGAGCCTTCTCATCCATATGGCACGACTCGCACAGTTAATTTCCCGTATGAAGTTGATGGTTTTACTTACTCTTCTACTATCACTATCAATATCGGTTTCCCCACTTCTTTCACCACACCGTTGCAGACTTACACTGCTGTGCCGGTAACCTTTACCGATGTCGATGACGAAACCGGCGAAGGCGCCAAATGGACCGAATATCTCGTTCCCGTTATTGGAGAAGTTGGCTACGACGATTATGAGACGATTACCTCGGCGACTCCGATCGAAAAAGACCGTCTGCTGACCAGATTTAATGGCGACGGATCTCTTAATGAGCGTAATGACCCTATTATTACCAATACTAACACCAATCTGGGGACATATAATGTTGGCGACCCGATTACTGCCATGCAGGTAAATGTTTCTGGCGGGACTGCTCCTTATCTCTTCCGCTGGTATCTTGCAGGCCCAACACTTTATAATCTGCCCGGGGTAACAGTTTCTCCTACGGGGCTCTTACAGGGTGTTGCACAGGGTTCTGGTGCTGGTGACATTTTCGAAGGAAAGCTTGAAGTCGTTGATAAATACGGTCGCTATTCAGTCAAGATTTTTTCTTATGAAACTCTGGTGGGTGAGGTAAGTGCCTCTGCAATAATGTTTTCTCCCCCCGTAGATTCTTCGCTCCCAATTGAAACTAGTAAAGAATATACGGTGTTGGTAAATGGGGGTTCTGTTCCCTACAACAGTTACACATTTTCGATCTCGCCGGATCCATCGACCTTTTCTTCAACCGCTAGTGTCGGGGTTTACCCGACGACCTTTGGTGATGATACCAGTCCGGCAATGTTGAGTGTGTATGGCTTTACTTCTGGTTCTGTGACATTCACAGTTACTGCAACGAGCGTGTTGAATGAATATTCTTCTGATCCGATCACCATTTCGTTCAGCGCCCCATAGGCGGCAAGGCAACGATCGTTTCCGGTTGTAACAACACCCCGCAGCGGCACAGTCGCTGCGGGGTGTTGTTTATTGTCATCGCGAGGCATCCGCAGGATGCCGTGGCGATCTTATCGAAATAGATGTGCTGTGGAGATGTCTTTATCTCAATGCAGATTGTTAGAGTCGAGCCCGCCCGGAAAAGATGCTTCGGTAAGGATTTCCTGAATGATCTGCAACGCGCCGGGAGTGACCTTTTTGCTGGTGGTTGATTCAAAGCGACTGACGAAGGTATCGAGATTGGTGAGAATGAAATAGGCTTCGTTCTGGTTCAGTTTCATGCCCGGGCCTCCTGTAAAATGTACATTTTTTTCGCTATCTTTAATACTTATCGACAATCCGCTCCCCAAAGTTTAGCTTTTTTGTAATCTTCTGTTATTCGTCATCCTGCGCGTCAGTCGCAGGATCCAGTAATGGTGGTATAAACATGGATTCTGCGACTTCGCGCTGAACGACTGAGATAAGGCAAAGTCTTCTCTCTGATATCGGTTTGAAATCTCATATTATGTTTCTGCCTCGGACTTTCTTCGTGATTTTGTGGCTTAGTGCGAGTTTTCTTTGCGGCTGTCAAAAAGATTGTCTGTTGCGGGAGCGGGGAATTATGTATAGAATAGCGACAATCTGTTGTTTTTGATGAGGAATTATGGCTTCACAAGATGAAAAATCAGGCAAGATCGCCTGGTATAGAAGAATTGGTAACCGAATCGTTCTCACGGCTATTGTTGCGGCAGTCCTGCCGCTATTTCTCCTGGGTGGCACTGTGGCGGTAAAAGTTCGTCTCGATCTCGTTCAACAGACGCTGACTTCTCAGAAAAATACCATGATGTCACTTCTGCATGGCTTTGGTTCGTTGTTTCAAAACTATCGCAGACAGATTGAGTCTATGGTTGCCCTGCCCGACATTCAGTCAATGCGCCATGAGCGCCAGATTAAGATTGTTCATGACTTTCTCGATCAGCAGAAAATCTATTTTGGCTGCAATATTTACGATCGCGAAGGCAGAAAAATCCTGAGCGCAGTTCGCAATGACCAGGATTTTGGCAAAACTCCCGCTACTGGAACCATCGATTTTGCCGGCGATCCTGCCTATGGGCAAAGCTTCAGAAATGTCGTCAAAACCCGCCAGGCCGCCATGTTCGCCAACGACGCTACTGAACTGAGTGAAAAAAAACTGTTTCTCATGGTTCCGATCAGCGACTTCGTAAATCCTGAAGAGGTTGTTGGTGTCATCAGCTGTTCGATAAGTATTTCTTCTCCGGATATTCATGAGATAGTCTGTGGATTTCCGATCGCTGAAAGCGACATTCTGATTCTTCTCGACCGCCATGGCAATATCCTTTCTTCACAAGGTCATCTGCCCGAGGGTTTGCGTGCTATAAATGTCGAAAAGGTTTCCCGTAAAAAGATTGAGAATATTCTGCTCGACCTCGTCGGGACGACCTATCTTGGCACAATTGCTGCTCTGCCCGGTTCAGAAGGTCTTTTGCTGGTCGCGCGGCCCAGACATCTCGTTCTGGCGTTTCTCAATCAGTTGCTTCTCGATCTCGCGCTGATGCTGGTTGTGGCATTTGTAATTGCTGTGGCTGCCGGCTTTTTCATGTCGCGTTCCCTGGCCGAAGGTATAAGTATTCTGGTCGATGCCATACGAAATGTCGCCAGCGGCGCAGTAAGCCATCGCGTCGATCTCAGAGGCGAAGACGAGCTGGCTGAAGCGGCACAGGCTTTTAACGATATGCTCAATACTCTTGAAAAACATCGCATGATGGATGATATCTGGCATCAAGAATGGGAATCGGCGCAAAAGAAGGCAGAGGGCGATTCCAGTCCGGAGGCCAGCTCAAGGTGACCGAGAATGTTGTCATAGCACCCGTCCAAAACGGCATTGCCCGCCGCGAAAACCTGCCGCATCTGGTGGCCGGCTTTTTCATGCTGCTCAAGGCGAGTAACAACCTGCTTTATCTTTCTGTTCTCACCACTTTTCTCGACAATATCGGTGCTGGCTCACTACCCTGGGTTTATCTGTCAGTTAATGTGGTTTTTATCGTTTTTCAGTTTCAATTCATGTCGAGAATTGTCGGTTATGAAGGGCACTGGTTACTCTCTCTGGTTAACTGGCCTGCCGCCGCCCTGTCTTTTGCGGCCGCCCTGATGTTTCCGGCCAATACTATGCCGGTGTTGCTGGCATTTCTGGTGATGGCAATGCTGATCGATCTTGTGTCGACTCAGGCTTTTACGGCTATGCTGAACCATTTCTTTTCAGTTGCCGAGTCGCGCCGGTTTACTCCGGTGATATATGCTTCTGGCAGCTTTGGCTTCATTATCAGCGGTCTGCTGCTCAAATTTGTGCTTGATTTTGTCGGGATAAGGGGTCTGCTTGTCGGAAATGGCGCAATTATCCTGGTGTCGGCAATAATTCTGCGACTTCTCAAGCCAATAGAAGAGGCGCGACTGGCCGAGTCAGACGAAGCAGATCAGCCAGTCTCGACGGCAGGCGGGGAACAATCAACAGGTGAATCTTCCTGGCAGCACCCGTTGGCAAGGCTTCTCAATATCTCTTCCTTTCTTATCCTTTTCAACAAATATCTCGTGGATTTCTTGTTCGCAGCTGCTGTTGCGGCCTATTTTACCAGGGGAAACGACCTGGCTGCTTTTATGGGAGTGTTTGGCGCTTCTGCCGATTTTGCCGTTATCGGCCTGCAGACCTTTGTCATGCACCGGGTTTTCGCTGCCTTTTCCATCGGTAAAATTCTCGCAGCCATGCCCCTGGTGCTGACTGTGCTCTGCTTTTCAGCTTCCTTCAGTCTCAAGTTCGCCGTCATTGCTACGGTGCAATTTCTGGTGCTGCTGAACAGCAAAAACTTTACGGTGCCGGCCACCACCATTCTCATGGGCGTAATCCCTCAGAAACAGCGGGTATATTATCGTCGCGACATGTCTATCGTCTGCTCGATTTCTTCAACTCTGGTTGGCATTTTTCTTCTGCTGGTGCGAAATTCCGTCGGGGCCGAGGTGCTTTTTCTGATCGCCGCCGTTGTCTATCTCGCCCTGTCGGCAGTTCATTATCTTATCGATCAGGCTTATTTGACCACCCTGCGTCGGGCGATAGATAACCGTCAGCTGGATTTTGGCGAAGATCAGGTCGCTTCGTTGCGCTTTTTGCAATATGGTGAGCGCCTGCAGCAGTTGCAGCAGCTGCTCATCGATGAAAACCCCAGAATCAGAGGGCGTGCGGTTGAAGAGGTCTCGTTGCTGCCAGCAAATACTGCAACTCAATTACTGCTGCCTATGCTCGAAAACGAGAACGATTCGCGTTGTCTGACTGCGGTTGCTCGTAACCTGCTTCAGATCTCACCACAGGCCGCGGCAATGCACATTCGACGAGTTCTTGCCGAAACCGATGATCAGCGCTTGCGGGCAGATATTATCGAAACTATCGGCAAGGTTCGAGCGCCAGACGTTGGCGAAGATTTTGTTACGCCATTTCTCGATTCGCCGCATCATCGGGTGAGAGCCAGCGCTATTATCAGCACCATCAGACTGACCCGTCAGTCCGACATGCTGTCGCGTGCCATGCATAAGCTGGCGGCTATGGCACATGATGCCGAAGAGCTTATGCGTGCTTCGGCCGCAGCTGTGATGGGAGAACTCGGGCTGCCTCTTTTCGTCCCGGCTCTTGTCGCCCTTGCCGGTGCCGGCGAAACAGTCGTTGCCGGCAACGCTGCTTCAGCACTGGCGCGAATTCATACCCCCGATGCCGTGGTTGCACTCGAAAATATGCTTTTTCATGAAAACCAGGAGGTGACAGAACGGGTTGAGGGTTTGCTGGCTGCTTCTACGCGGGAGAGTATCAGTCGAATCAGCCGCCTGTTGCCCGGAATAACGGCAGAAGAACGTCGCCGGCTGACGACCCGTTTGCGCTCAGGCCGTCACCAGGACAGCCAGGAAGTTCTGGCCAACATTCTCTGTATTGATAATCTTGAGCAGCGGCGCAATCTTATTGCTCTGCTCGAAAAGTCAGACCGCGAAATGGTCAGGCTGATGCAGGCCTGTATAAAAATGGGAGAAGACGACAGGATACAGCTGACAGTTGAACCATTACTGCTGCTGGCCAGAGAATATGCTGGCAGCAATATGCCGGACTGGGCTGCTCTGCTCGGTATTCTGGCCGGCGGTACGCTTGAAAAGCCTGAAGATAACGAAGAATTGTTTGAAGCTGCCTGCAGTCTTATTAAAATGTTGTGGTACGAGCGCATTGTCATTGCAAAGGCCGGCGTCATTGCAGCAGCCAGGGAAAAATGGCAGAACCGCGCTTTGTCGCTGATCAGAATGATTGCCTGCTTTTCATCCGAGCCGGCACCGTTGAGCAGAAGCATCAACGAGCTCAAGAGCGGAAAAGCCTACGCCAGAGGAATGGCGGCAGAGTACATTGATGCCCGCGCAGGTCACAAGCTGGCGCAGATGATTATTCCACTGGTCGATTCCGGGGCTGCTGTGCCTGATGATTTTGCGGCTCTGGTAAGGTTTGCTGCCGGGCTTGGCGTCGAAGCCTCTGAAAATGATCTGACCGCTGCCCGCGACCGGTTGTTACGATTTGCTGTCATCGAGGAAAACGACAAATGAAGATAACAATTTTTATAGTAACGCTGCTTGTCATTTTGATGCCGATTGGCTGGTTTGCAGCCTCAGATTCTGAAATGCTGCATCTTACTCCGATAATTGACGAGGTTTCGCCTCTATATATGGGCGTAATTCCTTTCATTCAGGCCGACAAACTTCGCGAACAGACGCAGCCGGTCGGTGACTATCTGGCATATCGTATCGGACGACCGGTCAGGCTTATCACTGTGCCTGATTACGAAAGTCTGGCCCGCCTGCTCGAACTTGGCAAAATTCATATTGCCTGGTTTTCGCATGCTTCGCTTGAAAAGCTGCGGAGAAACCGCGACTGGCAGGTTGTCTGCCGTCCGGTTCAGTATAACAGCGTGCTTTATAACGGGCAGATAATAGTACGTGATGACAGCCCATATCAGAGCGTGCATGATTTGCGCGGTCGCCGATTTGCCTATGTCGATAGATTTTCCGGGTCAGGATTTTACTTTCCCAATCTGCTTTTTGCCGCTGAAGGAATAAGGCCACTGGAATTTTTCAGCAATGTCGAATTCTCGCAAAGCCATCGCTCAAGTCTGCTGGGAGTGATGGAGGGAAGGTATGACGCGGCGGCTGTGTTCTCTTCTGACCTGGTATCTGAAGGCAGCAAAGGCCTGCGTGTCATCGCCCGCACCGGTCCTATTCCTAACGATCCGCTTGTTGTGCGTTCTGACATGGGTTCTGAACTTAAATCTCAGATAGAGAAAGCCATGTTGACAATGCACGAAGACGAAAAGGGTATTGCCTGTCTTAAAAGTCTCAAAGTCTTGCGCGGCACCACAAAATACGTTGCTGAAAGCGAAGTGCAGGCTCTTCTCAAAAAATCCACCTCGCCAGATCAACCAGCCGCCGACAGATAACATGATTTATTGAGGCTGATACTGAAATGTGGTAGAATGCAGCACTATGAAAAACACTGAAATTCCTTTTTTTCTTGGATACGTCGAACAGGCAATTGGTGGAGCCCAGGATCCTCTGAATCCGCCGATTTCGATCAGCAGAAACGGCACTCTTGCCAAATGGCGCGGCAAACTCAATTTCATCGATCTCAGGGTCAACGACCCGGCACTCAAAAAAAATGCTGCAGCCTTTGAACAGACTCTTCAGAAGGCCGCCTCTCTCGAAATCAAGGTTGTCATCACATTGCCAGAGTTCTCGCCGGTCTACTTCGATCTCCCGCCTGAGCCAGAAATCCCGGATCCAAAGCGTCCGGCGCCGCCGCCGCCTCGTGGAACCATCAAAGATAAACGTCTGACTCACTTCAAGCCGGCTTATCTTGCTTTGCCGTCTGCAATTCAGGGACACCCCTCATACTACGCTCTGTCGGTCGAAGAGTGTCTGCCAATAATTGAACTGGCCGCAAAATATGAGGTTAAAGACGTTATTGTTCCTGTTTCAGAACCAGGTGTTTTTCTTGATCCACAGGCCGAAATCAGATTCAAGAAGGCTTTAAAGGAACTTCACGCAGCTGCTTCCGCTTCATCGATAACACTGCATCTGCGCAATGGCGGTATTTCACTTTCTGTTTACCGCAAGCTGGCGCGTGAATTTGGCTGTAAATTTGCTTATGATGTTGGAATAGCGCATCTCGAAGGCGATAATATTCTCGACACTTATCATAAATTAGATGGCAACATTTCTATTATTTCTTTGCAGCAGGTGTTGCCGGGGCTGGATAAATACAGTGGTCGGCGCGAAGCAATGGATCGGGCGCTTAAAGAGTATGTCGCCGCCCGCAACGAATACCGTCAGAGCCTGAAAGAAAACGACGAAGGCTATAGCGAAAAGTGCCTCAAGCAGTTTAATTTTGCGCTCAAGGATTATCAGGAAGCCCGCCGCAATAGCTGCTTCAATCTCGGCTTGTATCAGAGCGGCGATCTCAACCTGGTGCCGTTGCTCAAGGAAATTCGTCGCAGTATCGAGGCTGGCAGCGAAAAACATGTGCTTCTGGCCATGGTTCCCAATACCCGTAATAATGATTTTGTTGTGCAGAAGGTTGCGCCTGAAAATTTTTCGGGCGCGTTTTGATGCGGTGTTAGCATGAAAAAATCAATACTCTGTCTGGCTTTTTGCGTGTCGTTGCTGATGCCGGTGCATGGCCGGAACGATGACGCTCAGAGCGGTGGAGTGACAGCGCCTTATACTCTGAATAACTGTTTGACCCGGGCCGAAGAGTTGTTTCGTGCCAATAAATATTCAGAGGCTTTGATTTTTTATTATGAAGGCATGGGTATGACCGCTAATGAAGAGATCAAGGCCCGCTTGCACTTTCGTATCGGTGAATGCCTTGAGGCACTCAGGCGATTTGATTTTGCAACTTACCATTATAAACTTGCCATACAGGGAAAACTACCGGAACTGCTGGTAAGTCGAGCGATCATGAAGCTCGAACACCTGCCCGAGCTGGCACAGACTGAAGAGGCCACCCGTCTGTTCAATCGCGCCATGGATCTATACCGTCGTCGCAATATCCGCGATGCCATCGACAGCTATCTTGCCAGCCTCCGACTGATGCCGACTCTCATGGCACAGGACGAATCAGGCCTTATCGAAGATGCTGTAAAATACCTGACTTTTTTGTCTGAGAGCAAAGAGCGAGAGCCCGATCGTCTGCTTAAGCTTGCTACTTTTCTTGAATTGCGTGGTGATGTCGAAAAGGCAATCGAAACATTGCAGCAGATTTCGATCATCTATCCTGAATCAGATCAGGCGCGCCAGGCCGACGAAAAGCTCGAACAGTTTACACAGAGACGTACCGCTTATGTCGAACCGGTAAAACCGGCTGATGCCCTGAGCGAAGTCTATGGCGAAGAGCCGGTGCTGATATTCAACGAAATGTTTGAGTTCAGAAATGCCGGTACAATTTCGCGTCAGCTGGAAAACGCCGCGTTTACCTTGCGCGCAATCAATGAACGCGCGGGCATTCCAGCTGACAGATTCGAAGTGTTTTCGGTAACCCTCGGAATGGGCAGCGATCAGCGTGACTTCGTATTCTCAGCTGAAGAGGGCATTGATCAGAGAGAGCTTAGTTTCGCCTCTGGCGGCATTAAATATACGGTTACGTTTACCTCGATAAACCAGACTAGCGGGTATATTCAGGATCTTTATGGTGACGGTCGTCGCGCGGTCACGCTTTTTTCGAATGTCGGGGTACAGCTCAAAATTGAGCGGCAGCAGGACTGACGGAGGAAAGCTATAATGTTTTTTCAGATTTTTGGCTATGCTTTCGGGTTGTTTATGGCTGTACATTATTATGTCTTTCTCGTGTTTCTGCCTGCTTTGATAGACAGTTTTCTCGACGATAAATAATTTGGGCAAATTTTGCGGTTTTCTGTTATCATATCTGGAACGCCTTGGCGGACATTCCTGTTAGAGACCTTGGAGCGTGGATATGAGAACAAGATTTTCTGGGGAAGACCTCAACAGCCTGAGTCGGGAAGAGTTGTACGAACTCGCGCAAAAACTGGAGCTGAAGGTACGCAAAAACAGCTCACGTGAAAAGCTTGTCGAAGCCCTGCTGCCGCATGCGCAGGAGCCTTCCGCCAAAAAGGCTTCTCCCAGAAAGACTGTAGTCGCAAAACCGGCTTCGGCAGCTGAAAAAAAGTCTGCTACAAAAGCAACTGCCAAGACTAAAGCCGCTGCAGCCAAAAAAACTGAAGACACAGAAAAAAAAGCAGGCGCCGCCAAATCGACTGCCGCCAGAAAAGTTGTTAAAACCGAGAAATCCCCTGCATCCAGGAAACCTGCAATCTCTGACAAATCTACTCCGGCCGGAGAATCAGATAAATCTGAAAAAGCTGCGGGTGCAAAAAAATCAGCAGCTCCGAAAAAATCTGCAGAAGCTAAAGTTACCACCGCTCAAAAAAGTGGCGCTGCAAAAACAGCTGTGGCAAAAGCCTCTGATCGAGATCGCGAAGCTGTCTCTCCGGTAAAAAAACGAGGCCGACCAGCCAAAGCTGAGAATAAAGCCGTTATTGCCGAAGAGAAGACAGTTGCTAAAAGAACTACCAGAAAATCTGCTGCAGAAAAATCAGTTGAAGAGAATACACCGGTCAGAGCGCCACGTGGTCGGCCTGCGAAGGGTGATGCAAAAGCCTCGACAAAATTGAGCGCTCCTGAGAAAAAAAGTTCAGCAAAAGCTCCCAGAAAAGCTGTAGAGCCAGCCAGAAAAACATCAGAAAAAAAGCCGGATAAATCTGAAAAAAATAAAGAAGCGTTGGCAAAGTCAGCGCAAGACAAGGCAGTTGCCGCTGAAACGCCCGTTTCCAGAAAACGCGGTCGCCCAGCTAAAAGCGCTGTTGCAGCAAAGTCTAAGCCGGAGCAGGAACTGATAGAAGAAAAGTCAGATGTTTCTGCCTGTGATGTTTCAGAAGCAGCAGTAAAAGGGCTTACCCGTGGATTCGCTAAAAAGTCCGAAGATTCTTCCCAGACTCCCAGAAGTAAAAAGGGTGCTGAGGTGTTCAAAGATGGTGTGGCAGTGCCGGTTGAATCTGCAGATGCGCAGAAAATAGCTTCGCCGGCTGCCGATAAAATCGAGCGCGAGCGCGCAAAACGTTATTCTTCGCTGAAAACAACAATGGAAGTGCCGATTTTCCAGGCGGTAGCGCCGATTGAAGCGGCATCTACCATAAGCGAAGAAGAACTGACCGGTGAATTGCCGCAGGAATACGGTGAAACCCGCATTGTACTCCAGATTCGTGATCCGCACTGGGCCTACGCGTATTGGGAAGTCCCACGAGTCGAGCTCAAGCGCATTGAACTCGAAGTTGGCATTTTTGAGTTTGCCCATTCACATTTTGTTCTTCGTCTGCATAACGTTTCAGAGGGCTTTTCACAGGAGATAAAACTCAGCGAACATGCCCGTAACTGGTATATATACCTGGAAAATCCGCAGACTGTTTATCAGGTAGAGCTCGGTATGCAGAGCCCGTCTGAAGGCTATACTTTTATCGCCCTTTCGAATCTGGTGCAGACGCCGCCCGACCGCGTTGCCGAAAACTGGGCTGCGCCAGTTGTTTATGAGCCCGAGTCTTTACCAGAACCAGTCGAACGGCTCGGCGGTCATGAAATTCTCGAATCACCGCCGCAGGCTCCAGGAATCCCTCAAATAACAGAACCGGCGCAAGTCTATTTTATCAGTGTTTCCGGCGATCCGGTTCCACATCCAGGTTCTTCCGATCTTCTGGCCGGTCAGCGCTTGCAACCTCTCGAACAGCCTTCTGCTGAAGCGCCTTTTGCTATGCCTGGCTCCTTAAATATGCCCGGCTCTTTTGTCATGCCAGGTTCACTCAATATGCCAACTTCTTTCGCGCCCACCTCATCTGACTGGACCTCACCGGGCGCCGACAGTTTTGGAGCCCGACCGACCGTAGCAGATGAAGACGACATCTTTCTCATGGCCGCGGTCGAAGTAATAGTATATGGCCGGGTAAAAACTGGCTGTGACCTGACATTCCAGGGGCATCCGCTGCAGGTTCGACCCGATGGTTCTTTCAGTCTGCGCATGGCGTTGCCTTTTGACAGTGGTCACAGTATCGATCTGGTTGCCACCGATCCTCGCACCGGGAAACAGCGTCTGATCAAAGCGGCCGTCAGTCTAAAAAAATCCTGATCTAGCCTGATGAATAACACCACTGGTTACCTTTCACTGATACTGCATGCTCATCTGCCTTTTGTCCGCCATCCTGAACACGCCGACATGATGGAGGAAAGATGGCTTTTCGAAGCTATCACTGAAACTTATGTGCCCCTGATCGAGGTTTTTGGCAAGCTTTGCGATGATGAGATTGATTTTCGCATCACCATGACGCTGACACCGCCTCTGGTGAACATGCTTGCTGACGACCTGCTGATTGCCCGCTATTCACGACACCTCGCTTTACTCGAAGAACTGGCGGAAAAGGAAGTCGAGCGCACTCGCTGGATGCCACAGTTTCATGCTTCGGCGCTGATGTACCGCGATAAGTTTCAGCGTATTCGCAAGATTTTCAACTTCTGGCAGGGCAATCTGGTCAAGGCTTTCAAAAGCTTTCAGGATGCCGGCGTGCTCGAAATCATCACCTGCTGCGCAACCCATGGTTTCCTGCCACTTATCAACGATTTCAGAGAGGCTGTGCGCGCCCAGATCGATATGGCTGTGCGTGACTATAAAAAGCATTTTGGCCGTCAGCCACGTGGTATCTGGCTGGCAGAGTGTGCCTACAACCCGGGCGATGACGAGATCCTCAAGGAATTCGGTCTCGAATATTTTTTTACCGATACCCATGGCATTTTGTTTGCCGACCCGAGACCAACTTATGGGGTATATGCGCCGATTGCCTGTCCGTCTGGCGTCGTCGCATTCGGTCGCGATGTCGAGAGCAGTCGACAGGTCTGGTCCGCGCATGAAGGCTATCCCGGCGATCCTGCCTATCGCGATTTTTATCGAGATATTGGCTTTGACCTTGAATTTGATTATATCAAACCTTACATTCACGAGTCCGGTCATCGATTGAATACTGGTATCAAGTATCATCGTATTACTTCGCGCGAAATAGAAGACAAAGAGCCTTACAACTATCAGGAAGCAATGGCGAGAGTTGCCGTGCATGCCGGGCATTTTCTCTGGTGCCGCGAGCGCCAGATCGAATATCTGACCGGCAACATGGAACGTAAGCCAATCGTCGTGTCGCCATACGATGCTGAGCTGTTCGGGCACTGGTGGTATGAGGGGCCGGATTTCATTCATCTGGTTCTGCGCAAAATTGCGCTCGAAAGTAAGGTCGTCCGACTTGCCACTCCCTCTGATTATCTCGATGAATACCCACGTAATCAGAAATCTACTCCGTCTTTGTCTTCATGGGGCCACAAAGGCTATAACGAAGTCTGGCTTGATGAGAGCAATGCCTGGATATACCCGCATATGCACAAGGCCTCTGAACGCATGATCGAGCTGGCAAATTCGTTCCCGGAAGCAGAAGGGCTGCAGTTGCGTGCTCTCAATCAGGCTGCCCGCGAACTCATGCTGCTGCAATCTTCTGACTGGGCCTTCATCATGAAGACCGGTACTACGGTAGAATACGCGCACAAACGCACTAAAGATCATGTATTCAGATTTACCAGGCTTTATGGTGACATCAGAAACGGCAGCATAAACGAGAACTGGCTGCGTGAGGTCGAACGCCGTGACAATATTTTTCCCGAGATGGATTACCGTATTTATCGCAGCTGATAGAGAGGTGTTATGAGCAAGTCAGGTTTTTATGCTGCCATAAAATCAGTTTTTATTGCTTCTTCAAGCTCAAAGGCACAGGAAACTGTGCGAACAGGCCTGATTTTCGGCTTCATAATTGCATCCTTATCGCTTTTGCTCCTGATGACGGGTGTTTACAACGAAGTCGACACCTATGTTAATACCATGGTCATGCAGATGGCCATTGAAGACAAAGAAGAGATGCATCCACGAATATGCATAGTAAAAAAGGATCAGGCTACTTCAGAGCTGCTTGAAAAAAATCCAGATCGTGCCGAGTTTGCTTCGTTGTTCAGGTTTCTTGGCCAGCCCCAGATAATCCAGCGGCCACATGGCGGAGCCGGAAGAGGCCTTCGTGTGCTTGACATCGGCATTGGTTGTTTCACCGACCTCAAGGACCTCCCCTTTAAAACAGGTTATGACGAGTGGGGTTCGTTTGCCGATTTTTCAGATCAGGCTTCGGCTACTCATATCGAGAAATTCGATCAGCGCAACTGGCATTCCAGCAGCCGCCGGGTGCGCGATTATTTTAAGGCGAACCCTGATGCAGAAACTTTCTCTGGCTTGATCCAGGTCCGCAGCTATCTATGGAACCCGCTTGCCAAAAATGCCTTTACAGCATTGGCTGGTGGTGGCCAGTATCTGGTTCTACCAACTTTGGCTACGCGCTGGGATGATCCTGAGCTGAAAAAATACCTGCAGAATTTAAGCGACAAAAATAACAGTACGGACAATGCGCCGCCTGCAGGCATTGCTGAAAGTATCGAGCTGCTTAACCGTTGGCAGAATCTATTTGACAATCTAAATCGCATCGATGTTGATCTTCACATTGTGATGTTTGAAAAGCCTGGAGTTTTGCTCAGCATTTCTCTGGACCTGGTGGTTGACCCGCCAACTCCAGAGTATATTATCGAGCCTGCTTCTGTTATTGGCTTCGACTTTGTCCTCCAGGGCGAGAAGTCTGACGCCGTAGACAATGCACTGGTTGCTGCGATTGAATCAACTGAAAGTCAGGTGGTTCTGGCGGCTCATACCGCACTGGAAGAAGATGCGAGAGATTATTCGCAGGAAAGCAAAACTGGTGATGACGCCTTTGCCCTTGGTAGAAAAGCTTCTGCGGTTATGCGCCATATCATGCCACATGAGAAGTTTATCAAAGGCAACGCCATGACGGCTGTCATCGACATTGCACTTGGCAGCAAGAGCTTTGTCACCATGGTGCCGATGTTTATTGCCAATCATCAGGAAAAACGGCTTATACCTTCATTCAGTCTCAAGATTGCGATGCTCGAACTCGACCGATGTCACCCAGAGCTCAAGCCATCTTATAGCGAAGAGATGAACAGAGTACTCGCGGCGATATATGACGACGTTGCTTCAGGCAAGTTTCGTGGACCTCTGACAATTCACGATCGCAGTATCCCGGTTGACAGTCGTGGCATGATGCTTATTGACTTCTACGGTTCTACTTCTGTCGGTCGCTACAGATGGCCCCGCATCGGATCAGTTTCTCTGTATGAATGTCTGGATGAGAAAACACTCAGACGCCTGTTAAAGAAGATGCCCGAGAAAAACGAGCTCGATCCAATCAAGGCGCATTCCAGAACTCTTTACGGAGGCATGAACAGCTTCAATAAATCTGAACGTATAATGCTGGTCGGCCCTTTTGAAATCACCGATTTCGACTATTTCCCGACTCCCATGGAGCTGTATACCCCCTATAGAGCGCAGAAAGAACAGTTGATGGGTATTGAAATTCATGCCAACGCCATCATCAATATCCTTGATAAGCTTTATATAAAACATCCAAATGGTTATCACACGGCTTTTGCTCTCTTCGTATCCTGTATTCTTCTCGGTTTCATTCTCGACATTCTGACGCCAGTCGCCGGCTTCTTTCTTGTCGTTGCTTTCATGGGCGGCGCTTTCTGGCATTCATTCAACTCCTATCATTATGCGCGCCAGATGTTTAACAGCTCGGCTCTGCTGTTCAGCTACCCGGCCATCTGGGCGATCGCGACCCTGACCAACTACGTGCGCCAGCGCGCCCGCGCCCAGAAGACCAAAGACATGTTTTCGCGCTTCGTCGCGGCTGACGTCGTGCAATACATGCTCGACAACCCCGACATGGTTAAGCCGGGCGGAGAAAAGGTCGAGTTGACCATTTTCTTCTCTGACGTCGCCGGTTTTACTTCGATTTCTGAGGCTCTGACCCCTGAAGAACTCGTCGTTCTTCTTAATGAATATCTCGGCGCCATGACCGATCTGCTCTTCGAATACGGGGGCACCCTCGACAAATTCATCGGCGACGCAGTAATGGCCTTCTGGAACTTTCCGCGCAAACAGGAAGATCACGCGGTTCGCGCTTGTCTATGTGCTCTGGCCATGCAGCGCAAGATCAACGAGCTGCAGATCGGCTGGGCGGAAAGAGGCCTGCCGCGGGTTTCTGCACGTGCCGGCCTGAATACGGCAAACGTGGTTGTCGGCTATATGGGTTCTTCAAAGGCGCAGATGAACTTCACCTGTATGGGCGATGGCGTCAATCTCGCCTCCCGTCTTGAAGGCGCCAACAAAGAATACGGCACGGCAATGATGGTGAGTGACGCTACTTTCCAGAGGGCAAAACATGCGGTTGTCGGCCGATTTCTCGATTTTCTTGCCGTCAAAGGAAAAAAGGAACCGGTCAAGGTGCACGAGCTTGTTTGCGAAGTCGGCAAAGAACCGCCGGGCTGGAACGAGCTGATCGAACTTTACAATCGCGCGATTCAGCTGCATCTCGAACGCAAATGGGATGAAGCCATCGCGACCTTCGAACAGATTCTCGCGCGCTGGCCGGATGATGGGCCCAGTCGCACCTATATTGCGCGCTGCAACGAGTACAAAGAGAACCCGCCCCCCGAAGGATGGGACGGCAGGTATATCCTTACCCACAAATAACTTCTTCTCCAAATCTTAATCGGTATCGTGTTCGGGTTCGGTATCGATGTCCTTCCTCTCTTGTCATCACTCTTACTTTCTCTTTTACTCACTTACCCACTTTCTCGTTAGCGCATCGATTTTTATCGGGTCCCGTCAGCATGCCCGCGTCAAATTGTTAAAAAAAATGGTGCTTAATGACAGTGAATTGTGATAATTATTGTTTGACCGCCGTTCTGGACAAAACAGTCATACACAACTCAGGAACAGAATGAAACCAGAATTCGATTATCACAGATTTATTGACAACGCCATGGTCGTAGAAACTGCCGAGCAGTTTGAAGCATTCTTCAGGCGCGCCGAAGGCAGTGATATAATAGCGGTTGATATAGAGTCCGCCGGTTTTTATCGATATTATTCCCGGGTCAACCTGATCCAGATCGCAACAAGAACCGAAGCGGCCATAATTGATCCGCAGAAAATCAAAGATTTTTCCAGCTTTCAGAAATTCGCCAGAGACAGCCGCTGTATATGGGTTTTTCATGGCGGCGACTATGATATTTCGATGCTGGCGCGCGACCTTGATATTTATATTCCGCGCATGTTCGACACCCGCAAAGCCGCTGAGTTTCTTGGCCAGCGCGAGCTTGGGCTCAGAGCGTTGACTGAAAAATATCTTGGATTCACCCTTGATAAACGTTTGCAGCGCTGCGACTGGTCGCGACGTCCATTGACGCCGGCAATGAAAGAATATGGCCTGCTCGACGCCGTATGTCTTGTGCCCATCTTCGATTTTATGGTCCGTGAACTCGATGACCTCGGCCGTCTCGACTGGGTAATGCAGGAATGTGAATATATTGCTCGTGACGCAAGAGAAGCGCCGGCGCCGACAAGAAATCCCTATGCTTTTCGTATAAAGGGCTCTTCTCGACTGTCACCCCGTTCTTTGGCTGTCCTGCGCTCAGTCTGGGAACTCCGCGAAAAAATCGCCGAGCGCCAGGATCGGGCTGCTTTCATGCTTCTCAGCAATCAGGCGTTGCTTGAGATTGCCCGTCAGATTCCGCGTACGGTGTCAGGGCTTTCTGTAATCAAACATATCGGTCGCGATTTCTTGAACCGGTATGGTCAGGAATTGCAGGCTGCAATCCGGGAGGGGATAGAATCAGATCTCACCGATCTTGAACCTCCGCCCCGGCCGCGAGAACGTCATGAACTGCTCAACGCCTGGGAGGGTGAAATTGCCAAGGCATTGCGCGAGATACGCGATGAAATGGCCAATCGCCTGCAGATCCCGGCATCGGTGCTGGCGCCGTCACATGCTTTGTATGACCTTGCCAAACAGCGACCCGAAACCATGGGACAGCTGGTTCAGAGCGAAATACTGCACGACTGGCAGGCAAGGCAGCTGGGCGATGATTTTCTCGCTGTTTTACAGCAGGAGCCACCGCAAAAAATGCGCAAAGGCAGGCGCAGACGCCGTCGTCGCATTTGACACTATTTGCGTTACAAATAGTATGTGGGGCGATCATCTCGTATTAGCGGCTAATTATGAAGCACTGTTGAGACGGTGAACTTTTTGGGCAGGCAGTTACAAAACTCATTTTTTTTTGAGAAACTATTGCGCCACGGTGTACCAATCCGTATAATCAAAATACTAAGCTTTTATAAGTATGACAAGTAATTAGGAGGAAAGAGCTTGAAACGTATTACCAGTTTGTTTGTCGTTCTTTGTCTGCTCGGCTCTGGCGCCGCTTTTGCCGCTGGAGTGTCTGTAAGCACTGCGCGTGGTTATTCAACCACTCTGACCATCGATTGTCCCAAAGTTGAATTGACCGAAGCCCAGGTTCTCGGCGCCAAAGCCTATATGGTTACCGCTCCCGAAGCTTCTCTCTCTTCTGACAAAGATGCTCCGACCCTTCCGGTCTATACCGCAATGGTAATGGTAGACCCGGTGCGCCGCCCGGTTTTCCAGGTCAACAGCCTCGAATCCGAAATCATCGAAATCGATGCGCGTGTAATGCCCAGCAAAGGCAACTTTACCCGCAACATCAACCCCGCTGATGTTCCTTTCAACTTCGGCCCGGCTTATGAAGCCAATACCTGGTATCCCGCTGACAAAGACCTCGTCAAAATGGGCGAACCTTTCATCTTCCGCGATATCCGCGGTGTTAACCTGATTGTTAGCCCGGTTCAGTACAATCCCTCAACTAACAAGCTCAGAATCCACAAGAAGATACAGGTTTCCATCAACGCTGACGAAAAAGCTTCTAAAAACACCATGAAGAAGTCAAACCCGATCAGCAAAGTTTTCGAACCTATCTACAAGAATACTTTCGTTAACTACAAAGAAGCCGCTCGCCGCCTGCCCCGCCTCGACGAAAATGGCCGCCTGCTCATCATCTGCTACGACGATTTCATGAACGCCATGAAACCCTTCGTAGACTGGAAGAAGAAAATCGGTATCAACGTTAAACTCGTTCCGCTCAGCGAAGTTGGCAAGACCAACACTGAAGTCCAGACTTTCATCACTGATGAATTCAATCAGGGTGGCCTCACTCACATCATGCTGGTTGGCGATGCTGAACAGATCCCGACCAACAAGGGCGTTAAAGAACGCGCCGACTCTGACCCCTGCTACGTAAAACTCGCCGGTGACGATCATGTTCCGGATGCAATCATCAGCCGTCTGTCAGCCACCACTGAAAAAGACGTAGCCTATCAGGTTGCCAAGTTCATCAACTATGAACGTTTTCCGACCGAAGACAAAGCCTGGTATACCAGAGCTCTCGGTATCGGTTCTAACGAAGGTAACCCGACCGACAAGGCTTACATCGAAGAAATCCGCCAGGTTCTTCTTGGCAAAATGTTCACCGAAATCGCTACTGCCTATGACCCGGGCGCAACTGCCGCTATGGTCACTGAAGCCGTTAACAAGGGTCTCAGCCTGATCAACTATCTTGGCCATGGCTCCGGCACCAGCTGGGGTACTACCCGCTTCAACAACACCAATGCCAGCCAGCTCAAAAATGGTTGGATGATGCCGGTAATCTGGGACGTCGCCTGTGTTAACGGTCGCTTCGTTAACTACACCGGTTTCGGCGAAGCCTGGATGCGCTCAGGTAACATCGAAGCTCCGGCCGGCGCCGTTTCTTATGCCGGCGCGACCACCAACATGGAATGGGTTCCCCCGATCCACGTTCAGGCCGAATTCAACAAGAACTACATCGCCAATGAAGTATACAAGACCACCGGTGGTATCTTCATCAACGGTATCATGAAGGGTCTTGAACTCTACACCACTGACCCCAAGAAATCTGGCGTCATGATGCTCGAGCAGTGGCACCTCTTCGGCGATGGCACTACTCTGGTTCGCTTCAAGGCCCCGACCAAAGTTAAGGCTGAAAACCGCGCTACCCGCAATGGTGATGCCGTAACTGTAAAAGTTAACGTTGTCGATGAAGAAGGCAAGCCCGTAAGCAACGCCCGCGTTACCGTTTACACTGAAGGCGTCGAAAACATTCGCGTCGCTACCACCAATGACGAAGGTGAAGCTGTTGTGACCATGGAAAACATGACCGCCGGTTATGTTACCATCATCCACTCAGACATCGTTCCGGTTGTAGACGAGCCAATCGTTTTCTGATCCAGCTCTGAATTAAAAGCCGGTCACCGTAAGGTGGCCGGCTTTTTTTTTTATAGTGTGCCCGGCATGGGCGATAACTCGGCGGTGCAAGTCCGCTACAGGCTTGGCAGCAGGAACTGTTAGCCAAAGGCAAGGGTGTCCACCGTGAGGTGGAATCTGAAGGAAGCCGGAGGCAAACCCTCGGCCCGATGAACAAGAACCGTATATAAGGCACTACGTGACTGGACGAGCTTGCTATACAAAGCAAAGTCCGATACTGCCCGAGGTCTGCGGTGTAGATACGGCGGGTATATGAGGGGAAAGTTATCGTTCTTACCCGGGGAGATCTTGTAGTGGTCGCCGACAAGAGGGATGGTTAGACAACCCACAGCGACAGGTGGGGCAGCAATGCCCCACTGAACTACAAGAAGTCAGCAGAGGCCATAGTAACGCGGCGATGCGCGAAGGGCCGAACAATGGTTAATCTTCGATCGTATGGATGGCGTGATGACGCAACGACTGCCGAATACTGTTCCAACAGGCTACCTCTGCAATGATACGGTGGAACCGGAAAGTAACAGAGGAGCGCATAGCGCCGTTATACCAAAAATCGAAAAAAAAATCGAAACGAAGATGGGTGCAGATGCTTTGCTCGAAATGGTGCTAGACAGAAATAATCTGAATCAGGCATACAAGCGGGTGAAGCAGAATGGTGGTGGCGCTGGCATTGACGGGATGACGGTCGATCAAATGCTGCCTTATCTGAGAGCTCACGGGAGCAGTCTGCTGGAAGAACTTGCAAGCGGAAAATACCGTCCCCAACCTGTTAAAAGAGTTGAGATTCCGAAACCAGACGGGGGAAAACGACTGCTTGGTGTACCAACGGTAATAGACCGTATGGTTCAGCAGGCAATCGTGCAGGTATTACAACCGATATTCGAGCCGACTTTCTCTGACAGCAGTTTCGGGTTTCGTCCGAAGCGAAGTGCACAGCAGGCGATCAAGCGGGCGAAGGAATATTATGAGCGAGGATACTCCGATGTCTTAGACATTGATCTCGCCAGATATTTCGACACCGTAAACCACAACCTGCTGATCAGAATGGTCAGGGAGCATGTGAAAGACGAACGGATAATCAACCTGATACGCAAATTCCTTCGGAGTGGCGTTCTGGCTGGTGGTCTCGTAAGTCCGACAGAGGAAGGAACCCCGCAAGGTGGCAATCTTTCTCCGTTGCTCAGCAATATTTACCTCACGAGCTTTGACAGACTTCTGGAAAGCAGAAATCATCGGTTCGTGAGGTATGCGGATGACTGCAATATCTATGTCAAAAGTCGTAGAGCTGCTGCCAGAGTGATGGCCGGATGTGTCAAATTCCTCGAAGGAAAGCTTAAACTCAAGGTTAATCGTGAAAAGAGCCGTGTCGGAAGCCCGCTAAAGCTGAAATTTCTTGGTTTCTCACTGTATAAAAGGCAAGAAAACAGGAATAAGACCACATCATAAGCCCCTTGAGACCTTCAAAAATAGGGTTAGAATGATTACCAGTCGCAGAAGAGGAAGATCGGTCAGTCAGATTCTACAGGAAACAAAAGTTTTCACCACAGGCTGGCTGGGCTACTATGCCATTGCAGATATGAGGGAGCGTATATCCGAACTTAACGAATGGATAAGACGGAGAATACGTCAGTATACATGGAAGCAATGGAAGAAGATCAGCGCGAAATTCCGAAATCTGAAGCAGCTTGGGATTCCTGAAGAGCGGTCATGGATGTGGGCGAATACCAGGTTGGGTTACTGGAGAACGGCTGGGAGCCCTGTGCTGACAAGGTCATTAACAAACAAATACCTCGTATCTATCGGATATGAAGACATATCAGTAAGATACGAGGCATTGCATCAAAACCATTGAACCGCCGTATACCGAACGGTACGTACGGTGGGGTGAGAGGACAATGGGTGAAATAATCACCCATTTCCTACTCGATTGCTCGCGTTTTGTCTCTTCTTAGCTTCAGCGAAACAGAGCAGGCGTGTTTGTTTTTCTTGCGTAATCTCAGACAAAATAACCAGCGCCTCCCTTGCAGGAGGCGCTGGTCTGTCACTGCTTTACCTTGTTTTATTAAATAATACCGTTGAGCAGTAGTATGCGCAGAATCAGGTTGGCGATCATGCCGGCGGCTAGATCGTCGGCAACAATGCCGGTGCCACCGCGAAAAGTCTGAAAAAGGTTGATTGGAAAAGGCTTGAGAATATCGAGCAGGCGAAACAGGATGAAGCCGACGACAATGGCGGCAGAGCTGGCATCCCAGATAAAAAGCAGAGTCGTCCACATCCCAAGCGCTTCGTCTATCACTACTTCTTCGGGGTCGATGCTGCGGTCGATCTTTTCAATACGCTCTGATATTCCGATTGCAATAAGCGTAAAAGTGAAAAACAGCCCAATTTGAGGCCAGGCGCCAAGATTCTTTGTCATCATGAAAAGGGCAATGCCAGGCAGGCTGCCAAGAGTGCCCGGCGCTTTCTTGATGTAACCGAGGCCGAAGCATGAGCCCAGCAGCTTGATGCTGCCGATGCTTGCTGAACTGTTAGTCCAGGAAGTGCCAATTCTTTTTGAAGTAGTCATAACCAGAATACACCGTGGCGACAGCTGCAATGATCATGAGAACCTGAATCGTTACAGCATAGAACTGCATCAGCAGGTCGAGCCATTGCTGCTGCGCGTAACTGAGAAGAAAAATTCTGATGGTCAAAAAGCAAAGAGATGTGATGATAGCTGTAAGCTGGGCTGCGGTCTTGAGTTTGCCAGCGCCGCTGGCGTCGATGACCTTGCCGCGTTCGGCACAGATCAGCCTGAGCCCGGTAACTGCGAATTCCCGCGCGATAATGATAATAGCGACCCAGGCCGCTGTGTGCGTGATCTCGCGGTATTCTACCATTGCGATAAGGGCGGTTGAGACCAGCAGTTTGTCGGCAATTGGATCCATGAATCGGCCAAATGTGGTAACCTGCTGATATTTTCTGGCCAGATAGCCATCGTAATAGTCGGTTATCGCTGCAACAATGAAAATAATAGTGGCAACGGCCTTGCCCCAGTCGCCTTCAAGTGCTGCTCCAGGCGGTCGATAGAAAAAGGCCACCATGAAGAATGGTATTGCCGCCACCCGTGCGACTGTAAGTTTGGTGGCAAGATTCATGCGACCATCTCCGCTGTGAAGTCGTAAGAATCTGCATTAACAATACGTACTCTGATAATGTCGCCTGGCTTAACCTTGTGTTTCCCGGCGATCGTCGTAACATTATCGACCTCATAGGCATCGCCGGCAGTTCGCGCCAGAACACGTTCAGGTTGAACTTCATCGACGATAACATTGACAACTCGATTGAGCAGTTTCTGGTTCTGCTCGCCGACAATCAGCTGTTGCAGTGTCATCAGCTGGTCGAGTCGGGCTTGTCTGGTCGATGGCCTGACCCGGGGTTTGAGTTTTTCGGCAGCGGTTCCCTCTTCTTCTGAATAGGCAAAAGCACCGACGCGGTCGAGCGGGTGCTCTTCGATAAAGTCGATGAGTTTGTCGAAATCGCGCTTCTGTTCGCCGGGAAAGCCAACGATAAAGGTGGTTCTGATCGTACCTTCTGGATAATTGCGGCGAATGTGATCGATCAGCCTGATCAGGTGTTCTGGCGAAGTGTGACGGTTCATCGCTTCCAGAATTCGTTTAGAAACGTGCTGTAGCGGAATATCGAAGTAGGGGAGGACTTTGGGGATGCTGTAGAGCTCGTCTATCAATCGCGGCGTCAGGCCGCGCGGGTGCATATAGTGAAGACGCAGCCATTCTAATCCCGTGACCGCAGAAAGTTCTCTGACCAGTGCTGGTAGCGTGCATCTGCCTTCGATATCGGTGCCATATCTGGTAATGTCCTGTGCTACAATAGACATTTCTTTTGCGCCTGAGGCTGCCAGTTTCTGGGCATCTCTGAGAATTTCAGCCTGCGGCCGCGAATAAAAAGGGCCTCTGATGCCTGGGATCGCACAGTAAGAACAACGGTTGCTGCAGCCTTCGGCAATTTTGAGTATGCCGATATGAGAGGGCGTGAAAAAGCGCCAGCTCTGGCTGTAGTCGGGGGTAAGCCGGTTGTTACTGTTAAGTGAGATCAGCATTTTAAGCTGATCTTCGCTTAAAAATTCAAAAAGATAGTCGATTTCGGGAATTTCACTCTGTATTTCGGCCCGATATCTTTTCACCAGACAACCGAACACGCAGACTCGAATGTCGGGGTGGTTGTCTTTAATGCTGAGGTTATTCATTATTGTCGTCAGAGATTCTTCTTTGGCGTCTTTAATGAATCCGCAGGTGTTTATGAGGATCAGATCGGCCATCTCCGGCTTTTCGGCCCAAGACCAGCCTGCAGAGGCAAAGCGATTAGCGATGAACTCTGAATCTGCTGTGTTCTTGGTGCAGCCGAGGGATATCAGGTGGAATTTCATAGTGATAGAATACCTTTCTGCGGCCTAAAAGGCAAGCTATCTTGCCAATACTGGTGTTTTAGATAGCTTTTCCATGTCTCATCGACAAGGAATTAAAGCTTGTGCGATTACATGCAGAGTCTCTGAGCGATTCAAATATTGAAATTTGCTTATCAAATATTTAATTAAAGCGATAATTTAATATTAAAATGATTATGTTTGTATAAAATTGATTGTTGCCGGCATTGATAAAGAAACGGCAGGTAAAAAGCTGGCTATGCATAAGAATTCCTGTTATTGTGCCGAAAACCATGCTGATTATGCTTATCCTCGGGAGGATGCTTTATGAAGTGCAGTTTGTTGAAAAATACCGGTTCATTTTTGCAGGGGCTGGCGATAATTCTGTCGGCGACTTTATTGCCCGGCGTTGTCGCAGCTCAGGAACCGCAGGATTGCATGGCGAAAGTCGGGATTGAGCTGTCTTATGGACTGCCGGTGAGCATGCCTGATGAGTTGTATGGCGCGTCACGCCTTGCTGAAGCTGCCGACAAATATCGTCTGGCTGTCGGCGATCCCAATTGCCCGGGCGATGTTTCCTTTATCGTTGCCGGAGAAGTCAGCAGTCCTGGCGAATATAATTTGAAAGCGCCAGTCAATCTTTTGAACGCCCTGCTGACAGCCGGGGGGCCTACTCATGCCGGAAGCATGCGTCGGATTCAGGTATTTCATGGTGGCAGTCTATTGGGTGAGTATGACTTGTATGGCTTTTTCAATGAAGGTCGTATCGTGGATGATTTTGTCTTTAACGGTGGTGAGCACGTTGTAGTTATGCCACATGGTGCTCGTGTGAGTGTTTCAGGCAGTGTCGCTGCGCCAGCTGTTTTTGAACTCAAGCCTGTCGAGATGAGTTTGCAGTATTTGATGGAGTATTGTGGCGGTTTTTCGGCTGGAGAAGGTATCTATCGGATCGAAGTCGTAAGAGTTGCGAATCTGAAGCGCAACATCGTTTTTTCGTCTGACGTAAAATCAGACGCAAAGCTGCCAGAATTTCAGCTGGTTGCCGGTGACAGGGTCAGTGTCTATAAAAAAGTCGATAGGTTGCCGGGGATGACAAGTGTTCAATTCCCGGATGGCAGCAGACGGGAGTTCAGTCTTGACAATATTGCCAGGTTGTCGCATCTGCTAAAGGAACTGGAACCGTTGTCTGAGAATGTTTCTATGAGCTATGCCGAGTTGTTGCGTGCTGGTCGATCTGATAAAAAATACGAGGTTATCGGAATTTCGATAGAGGCTTTGTCGCGTATGATTGCAGCAGGAGATACCTCTTTTGATCTGGTTTTGCGACCCGACGATCGCCTTATGCTTTTCGATCGCGAGTTTATCGAGAAAAAGCCGATAGTCGGGCTTGAAATCGCGGGGCAGGCACCTGTGTTCACTGACTATAAGGCGGGTATGAAGATAAGCGATCTTTTGCGCGCCATCGAAGTTGAATTGCCTGGCAGAGCAAAAAATGTCAGGATAAATCGCCGTCGTTTGAGCGGGGCAAAAATAGAATCATCGAACCTGCTGGTCGATATCTCAGCAGTCAGGCGCGGAAGCAGGCGGCATGATGTTGAGCTGCAGCCTTTCGATGTCCTTATGATTCAGCCTTGAAAAAGCTGTCTAAGGGTATCATCGTGCCATGATCGATTTCAGGGTCTGCTGCATTTTACTCAGGCTGGGAGATACCGCGGCAATGTCGCCTCCCTGACTGGGCAATACAATCCCGAGTCTTTCGGCCTCGGCCTGGCGATGTGCGCGATTTTGCTGCATTTTGCTGAGGGCTTCTGAGAACAGCGGTGAGTCAGATTGTCGTTCATCTGATTTCAGTGCTTCTTCTTTACTGCTGGCGGTCTCAGGTTCTGGTATTATCTGAACCTGACCAACAGTCTTATTGTCTGAAGTAAATTCCGGTTCAAGTTCCTCGCGTTCAGAGGCGGCCATGAATGGCTGGCTGGTGTTATTGGCCTGAGCCACGTATGATATTGAGTTCTCGGGAATTTTGTATTCGCCTTCACCAGCTATTACAGAATATGGAAAGAGAAGCATCATCAAAACGCTTAAAATTAATGCGGGTTTTACATAGCGCACGAAATTTCGGAAATTGTTCACTTTGTTATCCTTGTGACACAAAATCAGGCCATGAGTCGGCCAATGCGCAGATAATACTATTATGTCGAGCTCAGGTCAAGTCTCGCAATAAAAAAAAACTGCCCGTTGCAGCTGCAACAGGCAGTTTTTTCTGAGTGTCAGGCTTCGCCTTTTGACCGCTCGATGTGAACCAGCGATCTTTTCGCGTCGTTAGCCAGCGGGCCGGTTGGATCGAGTTCGATAACCTTGTTATATTCTTCGCTCGCACGGTCATACATGTTTTTGACACGATAAATACTGGCCAGTCTGAAATGTGCTTCAACATAGTTGGGATCGAGCTGGATAGCTTTTCGGTATTCCTGCATCGCCTCGTTTTTCATGTTGATCTGATAGTTCTCGTTGTAGGCTTCGCCAAGCTCGTAATGTGCTCTTGGACTGTTTTCGTCGACCTTTAGGGCCTTGCGGCAGATGGCGATTGCTTCGTCATACATGTGCTTGCCGCTGATAGACTGTTTGCTGTAGACGATCTTCAGGCCCCAGTATGGCCAAAGGTTATTGGGGTCACAGCTGTTGGCCAGCTTAAAGTAGTAAACGGCCTTCTGCTGCTCTTCTTCAGTTGGAGTAAAGCCGGACCCCAGCGTTATGAAAGCATAGCCCAGGCTGAAGTTCGCCATGGTATCTTTGGGGTTGGCTTCAGCTTTCGTCTGGTATTCCTTTAACAGCGCGGCCAGCTGGCGGTCGCGATCCTGTGCTTTGGCGAGCATTTCCTTGCTGATGTCGATTATCTTCATATGATAATCACCGCTCATTGGCTCAAGTTCAAGCAGCTGGCGCAGCTCTGAAAGCGCTTCCGCAAACCTTGTCTGGCTCTGATAGAGGTCAGCCAGTTTCCGATGCACGTAAGTGCTTTCCGGGTCTTTTTCCAGGATCTGCTTGTAAATGCTCTCGACATCGGCGAGCATGTTGCGGCGATGATAAACCTTCGCCAGTTCGGTCATCGCAAATACATTGCCGGGGTCAAGCTCAAGAACCTTTTGAAAGCATTCTATCGACTGCGTGATCGCCGTTTCTTCGTCGATTTCTGCATCGAGGCCCTTTGACACAAACAGGCCGAGCTCAAGCCAGTCGCAATAATTCTGACCCTGTTCTACCGCTGCGCGGATGGACTTGTTGAAGTCCTGCAGCTCTTCGGGCGAACTGAAGTTGTTGAGTGCTTTGAATTTCAGCTGGGTGATCAGCTCAATTCGCAGGTCAACATTGGTTGGAAAGTATTGTTTGGCGGTACTGAGAGCCTCTACGGCTTCAACTATCTTGCCTTTGCGAATATGCAGGTTGCCAAGTCTGAGTGGAAGTTCCTTGTAGCGGGCGTTTTTGTCGAGTCCGATAGCCTGTTCGTATTCGAAGGTGGCTTCATCAAACATGTTCTTTGATTCGTAGAGAGACCCGAGTTTGAAACGTGCGTCGAGATTGTGGTTGTCAAGGTCGATGATGCTGTCATAATGCATGATCGCCGTATCGACGTCGCCTTCTTTTTCGGCTTCAGCTGCTTTGGCGAAGGCTTCGTCGATTTCCTGACTGCGCTGGGAGGCTGAGAGATTGGCAAAGAAATCTGATGCCACCATATTGCCGGCATCAACTTCAATGACCTTTTGAAACCATACTCTTGCCGTGTCGAAGTCGTTCTTTTCGCGATAAAGAATGCCGAGTTGAAGAACCGGGTCGAGTTCGGTCGGAATGACCTGATTGGCGGCCTCGTATTTTTCGATGGCTTCATCAACCCAGCCCTTGTCCTGAAAAATCTTGCCAAGCATATACAGACCCTGGAAATGGTCTGGAGCCATGCCGAGCAGTTCCTGCAATTCGATAGATGCTTCATCGGGCTGATCTATCTTCATATATGTCTGGGCCAGAGAGATGTATACTTCTGGCTGTTCCGGGTCAATTTCTTTTGCTTTCAGCAGCGCTTCAAGTGCTTTCTCGTATGATTCCATGGTGAAATGGAGATTTCCCAGTTCATACCAGGCAATCTGATTGTTGGCCTGAATTTCGATGACTTTTTCATACTCGAGTACAGCATTTTTGAACATTCCGCGTTCTGAAAAGATGCGGGCCTGCTTGATACCTTCGTTTGCCTGTGAACTTACTTTAACGTTCACCAGCGCATTGTAGTATTCCTTGCCCTGTAGATGAAGCGGATCAAGCTCAAGTACCCTGGTGAATTCCTTCAGAGCATCATCGACTTTGCCGAGGTCGTTATAGGCCTTGCCCAGCTCGAAATGAGCATTTACCGATTTTTCATCAAGACTGAGAGCTGTTTTTAGTTCAGTAATACCACTTTCAATCATGCTGCTGTCATTATATGACTTGCCCATGTTGAGATAAATGCAGCCAAGCTCTGTTCTGGCGATAGGATTGTTGGGCTCGTCTGCGATGATATCCTTGAAAGTCATACTCGCCTGATCTATCATATTGCTGATAGAATATACTCGGCCAAGCTGAATCCGCGCCATGGTGTTGTTGGGATCATTGTTGATGAGGGTTTTGAGCTCAAGTATCGCCATCTCATGATCGCCGGTTCTGGCGTAGGCCTCAGAAATTATTGAGCTGATCTCATTATTACCGGGGTTAATCTGACGCGCTTCCTGAAGAATTGCAATTACCTGTGCAAAATCTTCGCAGGTCATGTACAGTCTGGCGATCTCAAGAGTTATCGAGAGATCCTGCGGTGCAACTACTCTGGCCTGATTCAGCACTTCAAGACCTTCTTCGAACATCTGGCGACTCTGATAAATGCGCGACATCTTGACATACAGGCTGATATCTTCGGGAGTCTGCTGACGCAGATTCTCAAGCTCATCGAGAGCCTGTTGATGGAAATTTCGCATCAGGTATATATCGACGAGGTTATTGAGAAACTGCGGCGACTGGTCGGAGAGCTCACGTGCCTGCTGCAGATAGGCAAGGCCGTTTTCGCTGTCGCCTTCCTGAAGAAGATTGCTGCCGAGTTCAAGATACAGTCGGGGATCGCGTGCGCCAAGCGAAATTGCCTGCTTGAGCGAGGCGATCTGGTCGTGGGTGCGGCCAAGCGCCCGGTAAAGCTCGCCAAGGTCGAGATGTGCCTTGAGATTGTCGGGATTGCGCTGGATAATAACGTTGTATGAGCGAATGGCTTCTTCGTTCATACCCCGCTGTTTATAAATTTCGGCAAGAATTTCGTGTGGGCTGGTGTCTTCAGGATTCAGTTGCAGAGCCTGCTGCAGTGATGTGATCGCTTCTGAGACGAAGCCCAGTTTAAGATATATCGGGCCAAGAATGTTCAGCCAGCGTGAAGACGGGTTCAGCTGATGGAGGCGCAGAAGTGTGGTCACGGCATCACGATCTCTGCCGCCCGCGATCTGGAGTTCGTGCAGATCGCTGAGGAGCTCGATGTTGGCCTGATCGTTCTCCAGAAGAGCATTGATCGCATCGATTTCTTCGTTGATCATGCCCTTGCTGCGATAGATCATGCGCAGTTCACCCTTGATATCGCTGCGGCCCGGGTCAAGTTCGAGAACCCGCATATAATATGTGTTGGCTTCTTCTATCATGCCCTGCTCGCCGTAAGCTCTGGCCAGAATCAGTGCCAGTTCAGAGTCTTCCGGGATGCTGACGCTCAAGGCTTCGAGCGCATCAAGGCAAAGAGCTGCATTGCCGCCGGCTCGAACTATTTCATACAGGCGTTCCAAGATGTCGTAGTCTTCAGGATCAGATTCGAGAGCTTGTTTATAGCATTCTATCGCTTTGTCGAGATCGCCATTGGCAGCGTATGAAGCTGCCAGGTTTTTCATGATTTCGCTTGAGGACGTATCCTGTGCTGCTATGGCTTCGTATTCTTTTATCTGAAGTTCATACAGGCCCTTTTCGCCATAGAGATTCGCAAGCTCGTAGCGGATTTCAAGCCAGTCAGGCTTCATCCGGGCGATAGCCTCGAATTCCTGGAGAGCTTCTTCCATCATTTCAAGTCTCTGATAAAGCTTGCCACAGCGGTAGAAAAGTTCGACATTGTTCTTGTCGAGCTCTTTTACCGCCTCGTATTTGGCGAGGGCCTCTTCAAATTTGCCGCGAGTTTCGAGGTCCTTGGCGATTTTGAAATGAATAGCCGGATTGTTTGGGTCGAGATATTCGGCTTTTTTATATTCCATCATCGCATCGTTATATTGACCATTGAATTCATAGGCTTCGCCAAGCTCTGAGTGAAGTCTGGCGTTGTCAGGATCGTTTTCGATGGCCTGTTGATATAGCGAAATTGCGCTGTCAATATCGTTCTGAGTGATTTTAAGACGGGCCAGTTCAATTATGGCGCCGGTGAATTTGCGGTCCAGGTCAATGGCTCGATTGAAGTGCTTTTCGGCTTTATCAAAAGAATTGCGCTGTAGATAAAGCTGGCCGAGGTCAAATTGCAGTTCTTTGTTGTCCGGGGCCAGGCTTATCGCCTTGTCATAGATCTCTATTGCCTGATCGGTCTGACCAGTCTGGATATACAATGATCCAAGGGTGTTGAGAGCAGGAGCATCTGCCGGAGACAGCGAAATGATGTTCTCAAGAGTTTTAATTGCCTCGGTCTTGTTGTCGAGATGCTGATAGCAGTCTGCCATCAGTTTCATTGCCGGCACGAAGTCCGGCTTTTCTTCAAGTACCTTTCCGAGGGTCTTGCTGGCTTTTTCGTAGTTCTGCAGCTCGAAGTATGTCTGCCCTTTTTCCAGAAGGATTTCCCAGCGGTTAATCATTCGCCTGTCTCCTTAGCTGTGTCATATATATCAGTGTTTCTGTATTGCCGCAACGCTGGCATCAATCGTCGCCCTCCTCGGCTTCCATCAGTTCATCCGCTTTTTCAAAGGCTTTGACCGCCTCTTCTTTTTTACCCATGCCGCGATAAGTTTTGCCGAGCAGGAAGTAAACCGTGGAGCCGGCTTCGGGGAATCCGGCCGCTTTCTGCAGATTCTGCAGAGCTTCTTCATAAGATTCTTTTTCAAGGTAGTCGGCACCGATCTTGAGCAGAACTTCGTAGTTCTCTTCCATCTGGCCCTGAGCCTTCTTGAAGGATTCGGTAGCCTTTGACTTGTCATTGAGTCCTTCGTAAGCTTTACCCAGCAGGAAGTGGGCTTCGCCATTATCGGGGGTGATGCTTACGGCTTTTTCGAGCGCAGGCGCCGCTTCAGCCAGCATGCCATTGTCAATGTAGAGTTTGCCCAGTTCGAAGTAGACTTCCTGGTGGTTTGAATCGAGGTTGATGACTTTCTTGAATTCTTCGATCGCCTCAGTGACCTTGAGCTGCTTATAATAAGCTTTTCCCAGCTCAAAGTGAGCCCGGCTGTTGGTCGGATAGCGATTGATCGCTTTTTTGTAGAGACGAACCATTTTTTCGTAACTCTGGTGTTCCCAGAATATTGCGCCAAGTGCATAAATGCATTCAATCAGGTTTTCATTGAGCGCCAGTGCCTGTTCGAAGTTGGCGGCAGCTTCGTTCTGCTGACCAAGCCCGCGATAGGCTTCCCCAAGCTCAAAGAAGAACAGAGCATTTTTAGGTGCCGCTTCGACTGCTTTTGAATAGAGAGCGACCATGGCATCGTAATTCTGGTTCTGCTTGTATTGAGCGCCAAGCCGATAAATGATGTTGAGGTCGCCGGGCTTGAAATCGAGCGCCTTTTCGAATGAGTTTATGGCACCCTGAACGTCGCCGAGTTTTTCGCAGGCTTCGCCAAGTTCTTTGTGAACCAGGTAGTTCTCGGCCTCGAGCTCGATAGCCTTTTCGTAAAACTCTTTTGCTTCCTGCCACTGTTCCATTGACAGGTGGATCGTGCCAAGCTTCTGGTAGACGTCGACATAGTCATCCTGCAATTCGAGAGCGCGTTTGAACTTGAGCATGGCATCGTGGTATTCGTCGCGCTGATAGTAGACGTCGCCGAGCTCGTAGTAGATGACGGCATTCTCAGGATCGAGCTGGCTGGCTCTCTGAAGCTCATCGATGGCGTCATCGGTGCGCCCGGTGTCGCGCAGGTGGCGGCCAAGCTCAAGGTGGGCGCGCTTGTGGTCAGGTGCCAGTCCGATTACAGTCTTGAATTCATTGATGGCATTGTCGTTCAGGCCCTGGGTCGAATAAATTATGCCAAGCTCGAAGTGAGCGCTGGCATTGCGTGGATCGAGGCTTATTACCTTGCGGTAAGCGTCGACAGCTTCGTCGATGATGCCCTGGCTGGCGTAGGCCTTAGCCAGTTCAATATTAACCGCGATATTTGAGGGCTCGTAATTGAGGGCTTCTTTGAATTCGCCGATCGCTTTATCGACGCGCCCCTTGTTGATATAAGCCATTGCCAGCTCGCGGTGCGGTACCGGGCTGCTGCCGTCAATCTGAATTGCCCGGCTGAAGCGTTCGATCGCCATGTCAAGATTGCCCTGTTTTCTGTGCATCAGACCAATCTGAGTCAGAATTTCAGCGTTGTTGGGTTCGCGTTCGAGCGCCGCTTCGAATTCACGCAGAGCATCGGTCAGGCGATTGAGGTGATCGTAGACCTTACCGAGTTCGAGGTGAATCATTGAGTTCTGTGGATCGGTTTCGAAGACGCGTACGTAGTATTTGGCCGCTTCTTCCCACTTTTCAAGGGATGCGTAGATTTTGCCGAGGCGAATAAGCGCATCGGTGCGCTCTTCGTTGATTTCTGCAACTTTGAGATATTCGTCAAGCGCTTTTTCGAGCTGACCGCAGTGGTAACAGGTTTCGGCCAGGCGGAAACGGGCCGAATGGTTTTGCGGATCCATTTCTACCAGCCGGCGATAGCAGTTTCCTGCCAGCTCATACTGCTCTGACATGTTGTAGAGGTCGCCGAGATTGGCGAGCGCTTCGCCAAGTGACGGGTCGATTTCGAGAGCCAGCTTGTATTCTTCGATAGCTTTGGCGCTCTTGTCCTGGTCGAGATAAACTTCAGCCAGTTCGACATGAGCCTGCGGCGCATCCGGGCGAATCTTGATGGCTGATTTATAAGATTCAACCGATTTTTCAAGGGCATTGCGGTGATGGTAGATTCGGCCAAGCTCAAGGTGGGCTTCGAATATTTCAGGCTCGATGTCGACTACTGTGTGAAGAGCATTGAGAGCCTTATCATGCAGATCTCTGATGATGTAGATCTTGGCCAGCGACATCTGAGCCGGGACATGATCAGGCTTGATTTCGACCACTTTTCTGAATTCGTCTTCGGCCTTATAAATCTGGTTCGTGCTTTCATACAGGTGGGCGAGGTTCTCATGGGCCAACAGGCCTTCGGGCTGCAGTTCGATGGCTCTGAGATATTCTTCTTCTGCTTCTTTGAGCAGATCTAATCGCTCAAGAGTGTTGGCGTAGAGTATGATCGCATCAATGAAGTCGTTTTCACGCTCAAGAACTTTTTCGAGAATGTTCTTCGCTTCCTGCCAGTTGCCAGAATCAGCATGGAGTCTGGCCAGATCGAACTGAATCCAGGACGGGTCTGGTGCCAGGGTGATGGCGCGACCCAGTTCGTCGATAGCCTGCTGGAAACGGCCATTGCGGTGATGCAGCAGACCCAGGTAATAACGGGCCTGATAGTGCTCAGGTTCGAGCTCGATAGTTCTGGTCAGCCGTATTCGTGCGGTTTCATCCTGATTCTCTTCGAAGCTGATGCGGCCGATGGCAAAATGCGCTTCAGTATAGTCAATATCGAGTTCTACGGCTTTGCGCAGATTGGCGAGAGCCTTTTCTGTTTCTTTGATGTCTTGGTAGACGCGGCCAAGTTCGTAGTAACCCTGGGCAAAGTTCGGGTTGATGCGGATAATCTTCTGATAAAGCTTGATCGCTTCTTCTTCATGTTTTTCGGCATACTTGATTTCGGCCATGTGCAGATATGCCGGAATATAGGTTTTGTCCTTTTCGGCGGCCTGTGAGAAATAGTCGTAAGCCTTGCTCAGATTGCCCATCTTTCGGTAGACATCGCCGGTTTCAAAATATGCACGCGGATCTTCGGGGTCGAGTTCGGTGACCAGTTTGCAGGCTTCAAGAGCCTGATCATACAGAGGTGTTGAGTTCTCGAGTGTTGTCAGATAAGAGTTCTTGAGGCCCCAATACGCCCATTTGAAATCAGGAGTAAGATTGATCGCCATCTGATAGCCGTTGAGAGCCTCTTCAAGCCGTTCTTCCTGCTTTTCGGGCAACTGCGACGGCAGAACCTGACAGGCGTAGGCCAGGGCAAAGTGTGATACCGGGTTCTGGAAGTCAACCATAGCTGAATTCTTGTATTGTTCGATGAACTTGCTGTAAAGTGTTTCGGTATCTTTGCTGTCGAGGGTTCTGATGCGGTAGAGGTCGATCTGGTTCATAATCGCCAGCGGGCTTGATTTGTCGATTTCGAGAGCTTTTTCAAAAGCCTCATAGGCTTCTTCATACTGACGGCGTTTTACATAGATTTTACCGAGCTCTATCCAGGCACCGAGAGCGTTGGCTTCTTTGAAGAAGCGCAGCTTGTTGAAAAGATAGCCTTCCTGGTATACGTCATGGGTGCGGTTGCGCGACAGTTCGATAACTTCGCGGAATCTGGTGATCGCGAGCTCGAGCATTCCCATCAACAGATGAATGCTTCCCAGCCGAAAGTGGGCAAAAACATTGGTCGGGTTGATATTGAGACCCTGCTGGTAATATTCGATAGCCTGGTCGTAATTGGCCTTCTGCTCGCTGATGTAGCCGAGTCGGAAGTAGGCGGGAGCATAGCCCGGGCTGAGTTCAAGAGCGCGGCGGTAGCTGCTGTGCGCGCTGGCCAGGGCTTCTTCTGTAATCATCGCGTGTTCAGCCTGCGAAATCAGATAGCATTCGCCGAGCTCGAAATTCAGGCGCGGGTCGTCACTGATCTGGTCGAGGGCCGCCAGCAGCTGGTCAACCGCCTTGTCGTAACGGCCATCATAAATATACAGATCTTTGATGCCAAGATGTGCCCAGAGATTTTTCGGATTGATTTCGAGCGCGCGCTCCATCATCAATTTTGCTTCCTGGCGCTGCTCGACAAATTTTTCGCTGTCCTGCGAATGCAGAATCAGATAGGCGTTGCCCATAATGCAGTTTGCCATCGATTCGCTCTCAATTGTGCGCAGATCTTCGCGCAGCTTGTCGATAATTGCCTGATAGCGCTGCTCGCGATCAGGCATGTTCGAACACAGCGCTCTGTATTGGAGAATAAGTCTGATCCAGGTTTCACCATCTTCAGGCTCGCTTTTCAGACACTGGCGATAAGATGAGATCGATTCGTCAAAGATGCCCTGAACCGAGTAGATGTCGCCGAGAGCCTTATGCACTATCGGGTTCTGAACGTCGAGAATAGCAGCCTTCTTATAGTCGAGCAAGGCTTTTTCAAAAAGACCCTTGTTCTTGTAGATGCTGGCCTGGCTGATATACAGGTTGACACGTTCCTGCTTCTCATCGTCAGAAAACAGGCTGGCACGTTCTTTCATCAGCACCAGCTCATTCTGCTCGGCCAGTTTTTTGAGCGAGTCGAGATACTCGCGCGAAGCGGTGCCTATCTCCAGGAAAATGCAGCGCGCTTCCTGCGCATGATAGAACATGCACTGTTCCTGTATGCACCCGCCTTCCGGGCCTTTGTCTTCTCTCAGTTTACCCAGAAAAGGGCATATTTCCTTGGTCATACCTGAGTATTACTCCTTCCGATGAGAACTCTGCGTTTGTTGGCTCCATCCATTGGGCTGACCAGTCCTTTTTCTTCAAGCTGATCCATAATTCTGGCCGCCCTATTATAACCGATTCTGAACTTTCTTTGAAGCATACTGGTTGATGTTTTTTCCTGAGTTTCCAGATACTTCAATATCTGCTGTATCAGCGGAGAATCTGCGTCTCCACCATCGCTTTCCTCGTCTTCGTAACCATCTTCATCATCATCCGAACGGGTTGGAGCTATGTCCATATATTCCGGCTGGCCCTGCTGCTTGACAAAGTTGATAAGATCCATCAACTCGTGGTCTGAAACATAGGCTCCCTGCAGTCGCAACGGTTTATTGCGTCCCTTCGGTATGAACAGCATATCGCCCTTGCCAAGCAGTCGTTCGGCTCCCTTGGCATCAAGAATAGTTCTAGAGTCTATCGCAGAGGTGACCGAAAATGCAATCCTTGTTGGCAGATTCGCTTTGATCAACCCGGTCAGAACGTTCACCGACGGGCGCTGCGTCGCTATCACCAGATGCATGCCAACAGCGCGTGCCATCTGGGCCAGACGGCAGATCGACCCTTCGACTTCGGCTGAGGCCGTCATCATAAGGTCTGCCAGCTCGTCAATGACTATAACTATGAATGGCATTGGCTCAAGCTCAGGATTTTCCTGTCTGAGCCTTTCTATTTCCTCATTGTAAGTGGAGATTTTTTTGCAGCCACATTCGGCCATTATTTCGTAGCGTCTCGTCATTTCTTCGACCGCCCACATAAGAGCTGCCGAGGCTTTTGCAGGATCAGTCACCACTGGAGCGATCAGGTGCGGAATGCCATTGTAGGAAGACAGCTCGACCATTTTGGGATCGATCATCACAAACTTTACCTGATCGGCGCGGGCCTGAAACAAAATGCTGGCAATGATGGTGTTAACACATACCGATTTGCCAGAACCAGTTGAACCGGCGATCAGCAGGTGTGGCATCTCCGAAAGATCCGCGAGCACCGGTTTGCCTTCTATGGTTACGCCGAGAGCCAGATTCAGAGGAATTGGATTCTTACCGAATTTTTCATTTTTCAGCAGCTCGTAAAAATATACTGGAGTCGCCTTGGGATTCGGAATTTCGATGCCCAGTGCCGATTTGCCGGGAATAGGCGCTTCAATGCGAATTGCCTGTGCGGCAAGCGCCAGGGCTATGTCGTCTGTCAGACCGGTAATTCTCGATACCTTTACTCCGGGCGCCGGCTTGATTTCAAATCGTGATACGGCCGGTCCTTCGATAATGTTGGTTACCGAGGCCTTTATGCCGAAGTCGTCGAGAGTCTTGATCAGAAATGCTGAGCGTTCGCTGAGTTCTGAGCGTGTATCCTGATTCGCCCTCGGTTCAGGGATTTTAAGAATTTCGATCGGTGGCAGTTTCGCTTCAGAAAAGGTTTTCTGCTTCTGATTCTGAGTGGCATACTTGCCTGTTTTTATTTCCTGGTCGATCAGGTTGTCTTCGAGGATCACAGGCTCTTCGTCAATTTCTGTTTCACGAGAAACCTCTTCAGCAGCGGCAGAGTGTACCGAGTCTGCGGCATTATCCTTGTTTAAAGCCATATCTGTCGAGTCGCTGTCTTCGTCATCTTCAAAACTGACCATTACTCTCAGTTCTTCATCATCTGTTTCCTCATCTTGCCGAGAGGGTGGGGGAGTGGTCAAAGCCGCAGTATTCCCTGCGTCAACTATAAAACAATGACTGGCAATCTGGCTGACCTGAAACTGCATTGCATTTTCACTGTTCGCAGCTGGCGCACCGTTTTCTGAAGAGCCGATGTTCTCCTGCCAATGCCTGGGAACTGGTATCACTGTCGCTTCTTCTGCGTCATTCCTGTGGTGAGTGGTGGCCTGACCGATGCCGGTATCTTCTTCATCATCGAGATCTTCAAGCTCGCCGGCTGGCTCAGCCGCTACTCTTGGTTTGAAAGACAAAAGCCGGCCAATCTGCTTTGCCGGATCAATATCTTTTTCGGAAAAGAACTGCCTTGTCTGGCGGTAAACCGCTGCCAGCAGATCAGCTGTGGTTTTTACTGCACCAATAACCATTGACAGGAGACTCAGAGTAATCTCCCAGCAGAAAAACATGAATCTGGCGGTCAGGCTTGCGATGATAAGTGACGCGGCTAGAATGTCCTTGTAAAGAATGTCGAGAGCAAAAATCAGCGAAGACAAAAGCAGGAAACTGAAAAGCACCTTGCTGGGAACCGGCCCGAATATTCCGGAGAATATATTGAGTGCGTAAACTCCGGCCTTGCCGCCTTCCAGCCCGAGAAGACCGAGTCCAAAGAACATTACTCCACCAATACCGGCAATGCGCCAGCCTATGTTGGTAAAGGGGCGTTCAAGAAAGCGTTGTATTCCCAACAGGCCGATCATGGCGGGCAATATGTATACTCCCATGCCGAGATATACCATGAAAGTATTCACCAGCCCTGGCACTTTTGACGAGCTGAGATAATGAAGAAGCGAAAGTGAAAACGCACTTACTCCTACCAGTACCAGACCGGTAGCTTCACTGCGTTGCCGAGCGTCTATGGTCGTTGGCAGAGTTCTTGTATTACCCTGTCTGACGGCCGCCTTGGGCCGGCGTCTGGCTGTTTCGCTCGCGGGTTTTCTACTTCTGGTTCGTTCTTTTATGCCGGGTTCCGGCAGAAGAATTTTTTTGCTGCTCATCGTATTGGGTATCCTTGCTATTTTCCGGCGAATTGAATCAGAATCAGGCTGATTGTAGAAACACAAAACAGATAGTATGCGAAATATGAAAGCTTCTGCTGCTTAACCATGTATACAAGTAGCTTGAGGGCGAGAAACCCGGTGATAACTGAAACCAGGGTTCCAGCCGCCAGACCGGCAGGTTCGATCGACTCTGGCAGGCCAGTTTCAAATAGATCTTTCACCTTGAGCAGAGTGGCGCCGCCAACAGCCGGGATCATAAGCAGAAATGAAAAGCGTGTTGCGTCCTCACCCTTAATTCCAAGTAAGAGGCCGGTTGCAATGGTCGAGCCTGAACGCGATATGCCAGGAGTGACCGCCAGGCCCTGAACCAGGCCTATGCTCACAGCTTTCCACCATGAGATGCTTTCGAGATTCTGCTGGTTGTCTTGCTTTTTTAGTTTCTCGCATATCAACAAAAGCAGGCCGGTTATGAACAAAGCTATGCAGACCGCGCTCGGGTTCGCAAACAGAGATTCAAAATGCTTTTTGAAGCCAAGGCCGATCAGAGCGGTCGGCACGCTCCCCGCTACTACCAGCATTGCGATTTTGCGGCGATCCGGGTTCTTCCAGCCGCTTGGGGTAAAGTAGGGCAGAATGTCAGCGCGAAAGTAATAAAGTACCGCCAGCAGCGTACCAAAATGCAATGCCACGGTCGTCAGCAGATTGGCGTCAGGATCTTCAAAGTTGAAAAAATGCTGCATCAGCGCCAGGTGTCCAGAACTTGAGACGGGCAGAAATTCGGACAAACCCTGAACGAGACCTTGAGCAATGTAGGTGAGCAAGGAAGTTGCCTCCTGTGTCCTTATTTTGTGCTGCTGCGTTTTGTCTGCAGTATATATCGATACTCTAGCGGTTCTCTCAAGATTATCGGTAAATGTCGCCCTTCTTCTGAAAGAAAAACAGCCGATATTTGAAAATTACAAATTTTAATATCAAAAAAATGATCAAGAAAGACAAGATTATCATATTTACGGTTAATTACAATATGATAATCATTGTTTTGATATAAAATGGATTGTCGTTAGCATGTTTCTGATGATGGCGACGCTCGATAATTTTCCGTATTGGTCGGGATTTTTTTAGAACGTTATCGTTCAAGTTATGATATAATCTGCCGATAAAATTCCAGCCAGGAGAGATATGTATGGCTATTACAGCAAATGATCTGAGAAAAGGCATGGTAATCATCTATAATGGCGAATTGTGCCAGGTTATAGATGTTGAGTTTGTTCGTCCGGGTAACTGGCGTGCAATGGCTCAGGCCAAGCTTAAGAGTCTCAAGTCGGGTTCAATTTTCATGCAGCGCTATCAGACAACTGAAAAAGTTGATGAGGCTACTGTCGAGACCAGGCAGATGCAGTATCTTTACTCTTCGGATAATTTCCTGCATTTCATGGACACGCAATCTTATGAGCAGATGGAAATGGAACTCGATATCCTTGGGGACCAAACCAAGTTTCTCAAGGAGCAGATGGAACTTTACGTTAAGGTTTATGAGGGCAAGGCAATCGGAGTAGAGTTGCCGCCATCAGTTGAGCTCGAAGTTATCGAAGCTCCGCCTAACGTCAAGGGTAACTCTGCCAGTGGCACTAACAAGCCTGTGGTTTGTGCCGGCGGTCATGTTGTAACTGTGCCCATGTTTATCGAAGCTGGCGAGGTCATCAGAGTTGATACCCGTACTGGCGAATACCTTGAGCGCATGAAAAAATAGAGCACGTCGTGCTCTGTATTGTTCTCGCCTGTCAGGGTTTTGCTCTGAGATTTGACCGAACAATGGTCGCTCCGTCGGCTGGATTTGTTGATAAATAATCTGTTTTGTTTAAATATCTTTGACAAAATGATGATTATTATTAATATCTTTGAGCCGAATCGGAAATCTCGCAAGCTGCCCTTCGCAGGGGAGGAATTAACCGATGAGATTGCTAAGAAGGCAACCAGGATTGCCGTTTTTGATGGCGCTTGGTGTGTTGTTGATTTTATCAGCCAGTTTTCTGGCTGTTCAGTTATGGTCTGAAAAAGTTTATCGCGGTGCGGCACAGGCGCTGGAAGCCCCAGTGATGCCGCCAGCCATGCCGACAGCGCGTAAAGTAAAGTCTGGAGCGGCGCTCGACAAAAAAATTGAAAAAGCCAAGACCGTTGCGGCTGTAGAAGTCGTTAACGCGCCTGAAGTGCAGAGCACTGAAGAAGTTGCCCCGCCGGCGCCGGCCGCAACCCCTGAAAAAAACAGACCTGTAGCGTTGCAGCCCGCTAAAATACCTGAAATGATCGAAGCTCCTGCTATGCCGCCGGCAGCAGGGACCAAACCTGCTAAGGGCGCTGCCAAGCCGGTGGTAAAAGAATCTGCTGTTAAGCCTGCTGCAGAGCCTGTTGCAGAGAACGATTCTGAAGTGTCTGAGCCGGTTTTGGCTTCGGACGAGCCTGAAGAGTCTGTTCAGTCTGTTGCTGCCAAACCGGTTGTTAAAGCGGCTGAGCCAGTGGTTAAGGCTGAACCGATTGTTGCAGCTCCTGTTAAGCCCGTTGAAACAGCGGCAGCCCCATCTCTGGAAGAGCCTCGCAAGCCTGTTGCAAAGAAAAGAAGAGCTGTTCGGGTTGTGGATGAGAGTGAAATTCCACAGGAATGGAACTGGTTCGATACTCCCTTGAAGATAGAAATCAGCGAGGGGCATGTTGAGATTGTGCCTTCAGAGAAAGTCTCAGTCATTAACTTGCTCCCTGAAACTCCTAAAATCGATGATTCAGTAATTCTGAATCCTTCTATGAGCGCTTCAGAAGACAACATCAGGGTTGATCTGGCCTCAGAAAAGCCTTTTGTTGCTGCTTTGGCTCGAATGGGCCGGTTGCGCAGCAGTCGCTCGGCTCTTATTGCTGAGAATCCAGAGTTGGAGAAGGCTGTGGCCGCAAGAAGATCAGAATCTATTGCAAAACTCCAGGAAGCCGTCGCATTGCTTTGTAACAAGCTGGAGGCCACAGATGCAAGGCATTCAGCTTCGAATCTTGAGCCCGTTAACGACTCTCCGGTGGTGAAAGAAGATGCTTCTGCGATTGCCGTAGAGACTGCTCCGGCGGTTGAGTCTGATGAGACTGTGAAGTCTCTCCAGGCAGGCGCTGAAGAGGGCTCTGCTGCTTATGAGCACAGATTTGTGCCTTACTACTCGGGTTCAGGATCAGCTCTTAGTGGTCGCATCAATGATCTGATCATCAGAGGAGTGGGCTCCAGGCGCAGATAACAAGATGAATTGAGTCGCTGCGGCGGCTCTGCAAGGCATTGCAGAGCCGCCGCTTTTTATTTGCCCGGATTTGGCTTGTTGTGTTACAATCTCTGTGCTTTTTTGGGGGTTGATAATAGCAGTTTGATGTGCAGGATTGCGTATGATTGGCAGTCCATAAATAAAGAATATTACTATATTTATAAATAAATATTTATTTATAACGACGAAAACAGTGGTTTTTTGGGACTAATGGTTGTTAAATATAGATAAATATTTGTTTTTTAGCAAAATCTTTTGCGACCAACCGAAGTGTTGGCCGTTGCCTTTGTGAAATATTATAAATAATAGTTTAAATTGCCCGGCCCTTCAACAGCTTTATAACTCAGACGGGCAAAACTGAAAAGCTATGGCATCTGCAAAAAAAAATCTGTCAGGCTGGCGACTTTCAAAACTTATTAGCAAAATGCCTGTTTTGTTTTTATATCTGGGAGTCAGAAAAATAAATTAGAATTCGTCTGTAAATTGAGTTATAATTTTCAGGTCGCATAATGTTCGCAGGGTACATTGAACTGCCAGTCGAATACTTGAGAGCTTTCCGAATAAATGTATGTCTGTAGAAATAAGGCCAAAGCCAGTTGTCATCGGGTTCGGTGAGTCGGAAGATCCAATGTCGGATCGCCCTCAGCTTACCGGGTACCGGATATTTGCCGGGCCATGCCGGGAGTGCGGGTGTGCCGGCAGGAAACTGCTCCCGTCTGGCAGCACCTTGAATCTGGTTTGCGATAAATGTCGCTCCATCCAGAGTACAACGCTTTCGACAACGGACTGGTCCGAAATCACTTATATTTACTGGTGTAATTCGTCTAAGTTCGCTTCTGATAATGTAGAACTGACCGATGCAGATCGCCAGAGCATCGAACAGGCAATTGAAGCGCTTGGCGGCGAGTATGAAACACCGCACTGGGCAGTTATGATTGTCGCCGGCAGATGCGCCTGCAGCGAACAATGTGTTAATTTTTCCTGCCCCTATCTTGTAAGGTCGTCCTGACCAGGAGAAATGAATGCTGAAGCACAGTCTTGTCATCAATCGTGAAGTTCGTGATGCAATAACAGAAAATAAGGCGGTTGTCGCTCTTGAATCAACTATTATCTCACACGGAATGCCGTATCCTCAGAATGTCGAGACTGCAAAAATGCTCGAACAGACCGTTCGTGATAACGGCGGAGTGCCAGCAACCATAGCGTTGCTGAATGGCAAGATTCACATTGGTCTGGCTGAAGATGAACTGGAATTTCTTGCTACTGACAAAAATATTGCCAAAGCTTCACGTCGTGATCTGCCTTTCCTGATGGCCGGAGAAAGACATGCGGCTACAACTGTCGCTGCTACCATGATCTGCGCGAATCTTGCCGGAGTAAGATTTTTTGCGACTGGTGGTATTGGCGGTGTACATCGAGGCGCTGGCGAGACGATGGATATTTCTGCTGATCTGCGTGAATTTGCTGAAACTCCGGTGCTGGTTGTGTCGGCTGGCGCCAAGGCAATTCTCGACATCCCTCTGACAATGGAATACCTGGAAACGATGGGAGTCCCGGTTCTTGGCTTCGGTACAGATGAAATGCCGGCTTTTTATTATCCTGGCAGTGGCATAAAGGTTCCGGTTCGCGTCGATTCCGCCGGCGAAGCTGCGGCAGTTTTTAAAAATTCTTTGAGTATGGGTTATCGCAGTGGTATTCTGGTTGGGAACCCTGTTCCTTTAAAGGACGCTCTTGATCGTGACAAGATCGAGGCAAGCATCGAGAAGGCGCTGGCCGATGCGAGTTCGCGTGGTATCAAGGGACAGCAGGTGACGCCCTTTCTATTGTCGCGTTTAAATGATATTACCGGCGGTGAAAGTCTCAAAACTAATATTTCTCTGGTGAAAAACAATGCGGCAGTGTGCACGCAGATCGCTGTCGAATTTTTCAAGTAGATCTTAAGGGAGCTTTTATGAAACCTGAAAAAATGATCGATTACATCGAGATTCCAACCTCAGATATCGAGGGATCTAAAAAATTCTTTGCAGCTCTGCTGGGCTGGGAATTTGAGGATTTTGGGCCTGCTTACTCCTGTTTTAATGATGGCCGCATGAAAGGTGGGTTCTATGAATCTGCCAGGGCGGCTAATCCTGACGCTGGATCGATCCTTCTGGTATTTTATACTTCAGACCTTGAGGAAATGTGTGAGCAGGTTCGCGAACTGGGAGGCAAGATTACCAAGGAGATTTTCACGTTTCCGGGTGGGCGCAGATTTCATTTTGCCGAGCCCTGCGGCAACGAATTTGCCTTCTGGACCGAGTGATTTTGTGACCAGTCTAGTTTAATCTGATCTGTCGCGGCGAAGCGCAGGTTGAAGATAAATTGAATATAAATTTCAGGAGCAGCTTGGTTGCCTCAGGAACTGGTGATACATACCCCTGAAAACGCTGAGATTCGCGTGCCGTTGGCAGGTATGTTCAGCCGTGCGTCCGCTTTTGTGTACGATATTGGAATTCAGCTGGCCATACTGTTCGTAGAGCATCTGGTTTTTATTACCTGCCTTTCCAGTTATAGAATTGGACCTGGCATCGCGCTTGATTCAGGATTTGTCAAAGGTTTATATCTCATTATCGTGTTTCTTACTGTTTTTGGTTACCACCCTCTATATGAGCTTTTTAGAAACGGTCAGACGCCAGGGAAAAGGTCGCATGGCCTGAGAGTGGTTGCTTTGAACGGGCAGAAGCTGAGTTTCTTCAGTTCAATTCTGCGTAATTTCTTGCTGATAGCTGATTTTCTACCCTTCCTTTTTCTGGCCGCTGTATTTTCTACGCTCACCACCGAGCGACATCAGCGGTTAGGCGATTTATTCGCCGGCACGGTTGTTGTCAGAACGGAGGAATGAAGATCTGAAATGACGGTAGCATTGGCAGATAATGTAGATCAGCGTTTTGCCGCTTCGCTTGCCAATCTGGAGAGCGGCGAGCCGCCACGTCGGCGCCAGGCAATTGCATTTCTTGAAAAACTTGGCGGCCTGCGCGCTTTTCAGGTCGCATCAGCTCTGGTCGGAGATTCTGACCCGATAGTGGCTGCTGCGGCGAGGCGTATCTGCGCAGAGTCTTCAAAAAAAGGTCTGATTCTGCGCAATAATCTACAGGCACAACCCCTGGCGCAGAAGATCCTGATCAAAGATTTTTATCAGCTTCTCGACGAAGTTGTTTTTATTATTCGTCGTAATCTGAACCGGGTAGTGATGGATTCATTCTTATTCTCGATCCCCAAGTTTGCTCTGGTTACCCTGATCTTTCTCTGTCCTTATTTTGAGGTATTGAAAGAAGTGTTTGCGGAGGGCTGGATAATTTTTCCGGCGATTTTTGTTTATGAGGTGTTCTGGCGTCCGCTGATCTGGAGCTCAACTGGAGCTGCTGTTCTGGAAGGATTTCCAGAAAATGTTCTGCGGCGGCAATCAATGAAGATGAGTGGTGTAAGATTTTATCGTAAAATCCTGTTTCTGGACCTTGTAGAATCTTTGTTGTACGCCGTGGTTCTTACATGTGTGTATGCCTGGTATTTGAATTACTTCAGCAGTTTGTGGCCGGCGGCAATATTCTTTTTGTTCTGGGCGATGATCTGGGTAGATTCGTCATGCTCAACAGTTGCCAGAATCCTGATCTCCGATTCTGAGGCTCGTATTCTCTGGCGGTCTGGGTACATCGGCAATTTTACGCTGGCGATTAAACTGGGAATGGTTCTGGCTCTTTTGTATCTCATGATTGTCGGAAGCTCTGTCAGTCTGCTGTGGATGTTTGGTTTCGATGCTCTGCTTAATGGGCCAATTCTGTTCCTTTTTGGTTTTGTAATTGCCGCCGACGCGCTTCTCGATCCATTTGTAATGGGCTACCGCATATTGTTAACAAGATTGAGTCTTGATCCGGGGTGTCTATGAGATATCTGCTGCTGGTTTTGATAATGCTTGTTTCTCCCCTGGGTGCCGAGGAAGTTTCCTTTGAAGATTTTTCATTGATGGTTCGGCACCTGCAGACGGCAATGTCTGAAAGCGAAGACTACAGAGTTAATGCCTCAGTTGGGGATTTGATGACGCGTATATCAGAAGTTACCCGCATCAGATATGGTGAGAGGCTTTTTATTATCGACCTGAGATGGGTTGCCGATGTGGGTGAAGCCATGGCGGGTGAGCGGGTGGTTGGTCGTCGCCGGCTTCTTTTTGGCAATCTGATTGATACGCTGAATGGCCTTCAGAGCGAATTTGTCGCTGGCTATGCCGAAAAAGCTGTGTCGCGACAGGAAATGAAAGATGCTCTTGATCGAGCGATAGCTCGCACAAGCGAAATAAGAATGTCTGGGGATGCGCAGCTGGGACCGGGAATGGAATGGTGCGGCCGCGCCGGCGTTGTATCTGATAACTCCGGTGAGGCGATAAGTATTATCAGCATGGCATCTACAGAAGGCTCAGGTTCCGGCGGAAATGTTTCAAACACTGGCAATACTGTTTCCGTTTCGGTCGGCCATTCTGGTGGAAGCTCGTTCTCGGGTTCGGTTTCTTCCTCCAGCTCGGGACAATCTGGCGCTTCTTCAAATTCTGGAAGCATTCAGAAGGGAAGCAATTTCTCCAATGCCGGCTCTACCGTTGTACAGAGAATCCCCCAGTCATCTCATAGTGTTTCTCAGCATTCATCGACAGTTTCTGTCGTGTCCCAGCCGAATTCAAAGCCCCCTGTTTCTGTACCCTCTTCCGCAGAATCACGCCCGGTAGACTCTCGACCATCCCCGCCATCTTATTCTCGCCCGGCACCTCCTCCTCCTCCTGCAAAAAAACCGGAGCCGTTAAGACCTCCACCGCGTCCCAAGGTGAAGACTCCCGGCGGTGGAGCAGGGGTGTTGTTCTGGGTTATGACCGTGATAGGCATTATTGGTTTTGTTATTATTATATTTTTGATAATCAAAAATATGAGAAAAAAGATCGTTCAGGAACAGTCGCAAATTCTCAAGGAAGAAAAGATGCTCCCTCCAGAGAGAATGCGGGCTGAAACAATATATGAGAAGGCTTTACGCGAAGCTGAACAGGGCAGATATGTCGAAGCGATCCGTTTGCTGACTATTGGTTCGTTGATAATGCTTGAGTCGCATCGGGTCATAAATTATCAGGACAGCCTCACTAATGGAGAGTATTTGCGCAAGCTTATGGTAGAGCGCGATTTGCATACGCTTTTCGCTGCTCCCATGGCCTTGTTTGACCGTCTGGTTTATGGATATCAAACCCCCAGCAGGAAAGATTTTGAGACTTTCAAGGCGTTTTATCTTGACCTGGAGAAGCTTCAGAGATGAACAACCGCAGAGTTCTCGAGCTGATGCGTGGTTATTCGATATTTTTTCTATGTCTCTTTATCTTTGCGATGTGGGGCATAAACCTTCTGTCGATTTCTCAGACTGAAAAAAAAGTTATAGTGACTGAAGACGATGGGCCTGAGCTGATCGAGGAAGGAGCTGTCTCCAGTTTCTTCATCAAGCCTCTTCCATTGCTTTATTACTACTTTAAAGAGCTTGGCTATAATGTCGATTTTGTTCCCGGCGTGCCAGTCAGTGACAAGCTTCTGCTGGTAATTGATCCGGTTGTGAATATCGATCAGGCGAAGCTGCGTGAATTGTTCGGGTGGGTAAGAGATGGCGGAAACCTACTGTTCCTACTGCCAGATGAGCACAATCTTGATCGCTTTATCGGTACAGTCAGGCATCTGCATGAGAAGGAGCTGCCGGAAGAACTCATGCTGCGCCTGCCTTATCTTGATGAAATCGAGACATTGAGCACCAGCCGTAAGGGAGTGCACCGGCAGCTTGGGATGAGCTTTTTTTCGGTCATGCCTGAATCGGTAGGCGGAAGTAATGTTTTCATGTCGTTTCGCGGCCAGGGTCGTCTGCTGATACTGGCCCACAAGGACTTTCTTACCGGGTCAGGTCTCAAAAAGCGTGATAATCTGGTGCTTGTCACCCGGATGGTTGAGCACATGGCCTCCAGAAACAGTTTTTCAATCCTTGACACTTTTCCGCAGACACGCATTCGTGCCAGAGGGCGTCGAATGGTAACGAACCGGCGCAGCTTTGAGACGCGACAGAAGTTCGATCATCTGTCGTTCTGGAGTTTGTTGAAGGCAAATCCGGTGAGCTGGGTTCTGTTGCAGATGCTGGTGGCATTGACTGTCTATTTTATTTCGACCGGTCGCCGCTTCGGGCGCCCGATTGCGCTGATAGATCAGGGGCAACGAAATATTTCCTATGTCAGGAGTCTCGGACGTATGCTGGCTGCCGGCAATAACAGCAGCTATGCGTTGTCTGAGATTCTCTATGGTTTTGCGGCGGCTGCGATAAAGCGCTATGGTCTCGCCAGAATGGCGACTTTGCGCGAAATTACGACGGCGATCAGAGTTGGCAATGTTGAGGTTGCCGACCGTCTCAGCCGCATTGAAATTGATGTCAACCGTATTTTGAATCACCGCGATACTTCACCGGAGATGTTATTGCGGGTTGTGCGGACACTAGAATGGGCTAGAAAGGAACTTAAACTCCATGATTGAACTGTCACGGGTCAAAGAAATATTCGAAGGCATTCACCATGAAATCGGCAAAGTGATTATCGGGCAGGATGAAACGGTTCGGCTGATGCTGGCGGCTCTTCTGGTGAAGGGGCACATCCTCATGGAAGGCGTACCCGGTACTGCCAAGACGCTGACGGTTAAGACTGCGGCAGAAATCATTGGCGCCAGCTTCAGAAGAATTCAGATGACACCCGATCTTATGCCTTCAGATGTTCTGGGCACCAATATTTTTGATGCACGCAGCGGCGCTTTTCATGTGCACAAAGGACCGATTTTCAGCGATCTCGTTCTGGTAGACGAAATAAATCGTGCTCCTGCCAAAACGCAGTCAGCGTTGCTCGAGTGCATGGAAGAGCGCCAGGTGACTATCGAAAGCAACTGCTTCGAACTTTCCCCGATCTTCACTGTCATGGCCACTCAGAATTCTCTGGAATATGAAGGCACGTACCCTCTGCCGGAAGCTCAGCTCGACCGTTTTCTGTTCAAGATTATACTCGATTATCCGGCTGAACAGGCTGAGCGCGACATTCTTGGCCGCTTTGAAGCAGGCTTCAGGTCTGATAATCTAAAAAAAGTTGGCTTGTCGCATGTGGCTGATATCGATGAAATCAAGGAATGCCGCGAAGCGATAACCCGCGTGCATACCAAAGAGCCGGTTGTGGCATACATTACCGATATAGTGAGGGCAACCCGCGACTGGTCAGATTTTCAGATCGGTGCCGGGGTGCGCGCCAGCATCGGTTTGTTGCTGGCCTCAAAGGCAGTAGCTCTTATGGATGGCCGCGAGTTCGTGACTCCTGATGACGTCAAGGCTATGGTTTGCCCGGTTCTCCGGCATAGAGTCATTCTCAAGCCAGAGGCTGAAATCGAGGGGATAAACGCAGATGTGGCGCTGACAACAGTTCTTGGTCGAGTAAAGGTTCCCAGGTGAAAATGGAAAACAGCAGGGCGCAGGTTAGCGAAAGGCTGATATTGATTATCGGCTGCATTTTTGCGGCGGCGATTCCGTTTGTCGTTGTGCCGCTTGCCCTGCTGGTAGCGCTGATCGCTTATCTGCTCAAGCGATGGCGAATCATTCAACCTGATGCTCCGACCATCGGCGATATGTTCTATCGTGGACAGGTGGTAGTTACAACAAGAGTTGTGCTGCTGCTTCTATTTGGAACCTTGCCGCTGATGCTGGTCAAAACTCATGCTGGCGCTCTTTCGCTATGGTTTGCTTACAATGTTATCGTTCTCTTTCTGGTTGTTCTCGATGTTATAATTTCACCGCGCCCGGAAAACCTTGTGATTGAGCGGCGTATGCCGCGCAAACTCTCTATTGGTCGCGACAATCACATTGAAATAACAATAACCAACAGTTCGCATCGACCGCTGAGCCTTGAGCTTATCGATGAATTTCCGGAAGAGTTTTCTGGCGACAGAAAGAATATAACGCTAGAACTGGCGCAAAGAACCAGTCGAAGTTGCAGATATGCGGTAAAACCTCTGCGGCGGGGCTGTTACTTTTTCAACCGAACCGTAGTGAGGTTCAGAGGACTGCTTGAACTTGTGGTCTTTCAACAGGAATACGGTGAAGCCTGTCGGGTCGAGGTTTACCCTGACATCGCAGCTATCTCTCGCTTCGAATTGCGGATGAAGCGCGGACAGATGGCAGAAGCCGGTCTGGTAACCGAGCGCCGGCGTGGTTGTGGCAGTGATTTTGAGAGTCTGCGTGAATATGTTAAGGGTGATGAGTTCAGGCGGATAGACTGGAAGGCCAGTGCCCGCAAAAACAAGCTGATAACCCGTGAATTTCAATCTGAAGTGAATCAGTCGGTTCTGGTTGTGCTGGACTGCAGCCGTTCGATGGGTGCGGTGGTTGACCATCTGACGCTGCTTGATCATGCAGTAAATTCTGCTTTGATACTGGGTTATCAGGTCATGAAAAAGGGCGACCGCATCGGTTTGCTTGCCTTTTCAGACCGCCCACATATCTTTTTGCCGCCAGGTCGCGGCAAAGCCCATTTTTACAGCTTCACCAGGCATTTATATGCAATTGCGGCCAATCGCGTCGAACCCGATTATGAGACAGTGCTGCGTGCTATCAGCGCAAGCCGGCTGCGCCGTTCCCTTCTTATGGTAATAACCGATCTCACTTCGGGGGAAGCTGTTAACAAGATGCTGGCAGCGGTGCCTATGGTCAGTCGCAAGCATCTCACCGCTGTTATTTCTGTGCTGGACCCGAAACTCCAGGAAATAGCCAATGCCGTGCCTGAGAATGTCGATGCTGTTTACGACAAGGTTGTTGCCCGCAGTATGATCGAGCGTGTTGCCGGTCTGAGCCGACATATCGAAAAGATTGGTGTTGCCACGATGCTGATTACGCCGAGACAGTTGAACTCAAAGCTGTTGTCGCATTATCTGCAGGTCAAGATGCGGTCTCAGCTCTGATCTGCATGGGCTCCAGCTGTCAGCCAGGCAACAAGCAGCAGAAAGAATATTGCTGAAAGCCCCAGCTTGTGATCGGGCGACAGGAATGCCGGCGTAATATAGGCTTCTATGAGGGCAGCCAGCACCAGCAGAGGAATTGAGCCAATTACCAGTTTTACTGCATCATGCCCTTCTTTCACCACCCAGTCTTTACGTCGATACGAGCCGGGATTGATAAGAGAATAGCCGACAATGAAGCCGGCGGCACCGCCGATGAAAATACATACCAGTTCGATTCCGCCATGTGGCAGGATCAATGACCAGAAGTATCTGGCGTAACCGGCATCAGTGTAAAGTGCTGCCATGGCGCCAAGCATCAGACCATTTTTTATAAGGATTATGATGGTGCCGATTCCGAGAAAAATTCCGGTGGCAAAGGCGAGAATCGACACTCTGATGTTGTTCACCATGATCGAGCTGGAAAGGCCAAAATTGCCTTCGCGCGCCAGTGGGTGCGGCTCGTTGGGTCGGGCAGCCATGGCAAGTGATTTGAGACGTTGTTGCTCAACAGGCGGCACTGCCAGATCAACCAGGCGTGATTTTTCGTGTATGCACAGGTAGCCCACCAGAGCAGCAGTTATAAACAGCAGGGCACTGGCGATGACAAAATGAATGCGGCGTCGGACAAGCCTGGGAAAGCCGAAAATGAAAAAATTTACCAGTTCGCCGAACGTCATTGGCTTTTTCTGATAAATAGTGCCGTAAGCACGCAGAGCCAGGCGATTGACGCGCGCCCGTGCTGGCGGGTCATCGATTGCAACGGTCAGTTTGTTGAGGTCTGAAATCAGCTCGGTATACAGCTCGCCAAGGCGCAGGACGTCAGCTGGTTTGATGCTTTCGGCAGTATGGTTTTCGATTCGATTGAGAAGGTTTTCGGTTTCTTCCCATCTTTTTGTCGCACTTTCGGGCATGCTCATGATATAGCCTTGTTGTCAGTCGGGATCTATTGGTTTTTCAGGAGATCCATGAACAGTGCACTTGATTAAGCCATCCTGCGCAAGATCTCCGTCATTAATATACTGCCCCGGCGGGCTGCCCGGACAGGTTGCCGTATACTTAAGATATTTTCCGGAAGTCAGCAGGTTCATTACTCCGTCGTCCATGTGGTGAAGCAGTTCATTATGATCCATATTGTACATTTCGATAGCCCCAAGAATAACTCGCTGATTGGCAAAGCAGGCCTTCATTCTTGAGTGACCACTTCGTCTTGGCCTGCTGTTTGGCAGCGCGATAGCGGCCAGAATGCCAATAATAGCTATGATTATGGCGATTTCTATCAGAGTCGGTCCCTTTTTAGGGCCTGGAGCGCTTAGTGTCAGTTCAAGCTTCTGTTCAGGCTCGTTACTATATTCTTCGAGCAGAGAACCACAGCGCCGGCAGAAGCTGAATTCGCTTCTGTTGGCAAAGCCACAGGCCGGGCAGTTCATTTCTTCTGGCATTCGATTCTCCTGCTGATTCTTCTATCAAATTACGACTACCCGCCCACAGCTGTCAAACTATAAAAAAAAGGGCTCCCATGGTGGGAGCCCTTCTCATGCAGTAAGTATTAGACGATTTTATTGCCGCGCTTGATATAGTGTGTATGCAGCAGTTTATGCGATTTGTGACCGCAGGGACCGTCTTTGAGGAATTCTTTGTAGATAAGATCGACAGTCGGGTTTTCGTGCGATTTGCGCGCATAGAGAGTCTTTTCTTCGGCGTAGATTGCCTTGGTGCGCGCGGCGCGGATTTCGGGAGAAGTTGGAATCGGCTGGCCGCCGCCACCGAGACAACCACCCGGGCAGGCCATGAATTCGATGAAATGGCATTCACTGAATTTGCCGCCGGCCTTGATGTCTTCCATGACTTTTTTGGCGTTGGCAGTACCGTGTGCAACAGCAACCTTAAGGGTCGCGCCGTTGAGGAAGCTGAAATCTTTGAGACCACCGAGAGCTTTGCTGAGAATCGGCGGAACCGGGCCAGCTGCCGGAACTTTGATTTCCATGTATTTAACGCCTTCGAAACCGCGAACCGGTATGATGTCGAGGTTTTCGAAGACTTTTTCGGTCTTGATGCCGGTTACGATTTCGACAGCGGTGCGCAGAGCTGCTTCCATGACGCCACCGGTGGCGCCGAAGATCAGGCCGGCGCCGGTAGCTTCGCCGATTGGATCGTCGAAGTCGCTTGGCGGCAGATTGGGCAGATCAAGACCAACTTCCTGAATCATCTGGGCGAGTTCGCGGCTGGTGAGGCCGTAATCGACGTCTTTATAGCCGCTGTCCTGCATTTCAGGGCGGTTGCATTCGAATTTTTTGGCGCTGCAGGGCATAAGAGCGACGGTGACGATATCCTTCGGGTCAATGCCAGCTTTTTCAGCATACCAGGTCTTGATGATCGAGCCGAACATCTGCTGCGGGCTCTTGCAGCTCGACAGGCAGTCGGTATATTCGGGGTAGAAGTGTTCGAGGAACTTGACCCAGCCCGGAGAGCACGAAGTAAACTGCGGGAAGGCGACCTGTTCTTTATCGACCAGAGCTTTTTTGAGTCTGATCAAAAGCTCGGTAGCTTCTTCCATGATAGTCAGGTCGGCAGTGAAGTTGGTGTCGAATACCTTGTCAAAACCGCAGCGACGCATGGCGGTATTCAATTCGCGGGTGACCGAGGTGCCGGCCGGCAGTCCGAAGCATTCACCGATAGCGGCGCGCGGGCTTGGTGCCGTCTGAATGACAACGTGCTTTTTGGGATCATCGATAGCCGCCCAGATTTCATCGGACGGATCGTTGGCGCGCAGAGCACCGGTTGGGCAGCGGTTAATGCACTGGCCGCAGTTGATGCAGACGACTTCGCCAAGAGGCATGTCGGCAAAGGTGGCGATGTCAAGGTCGGGGCCGCGGTTAACGGCTTCGAGGACGCCAACTTCCTGGAGGTCGATGCAGGTTCTGACGCAGCGGCGGCACTGTATGCACTTGTTCATGTCGCGCACAACGCTGTAGCTGGAGCGGTCGATTTCGTGGTGCGGTTCGCTGTCATGGCCGAAGCGGTAAAAATCGACGCCATATTCTTTCGACAGACTCTGCAGTTCGCAGTTATTGTTGCGGAAGCATGAATAGCACTCGCCGACGTGATGCTTGAGCATGAGGTCAAGATTGTGTCTGCGAGCCTTGCGAACCTTGGGCGAGTAGGTTTTGATGGTCATCGGGCTGGTTATCGGATAAGCGCAGGCGGCCTGTAGAGTCCGCTGTCCTTCGACTTCGACGACACAGACGCGGCAGACGCCGGCGACATGAAGGTCCTCGTGGTGGCAAAGGGTTGGGATTCTGATATTCAGCTTTTTGGCGGCATCAAGAATGGTGGTTCCGAATGGAACCTTGATTTCGTTACCGTCAATATTCACGGCGATCATGGCTCCGAGTTCCTTCTCGTTTTTGGCAACTTCTACAGAAGCGACAACCGAGCTGGCGGGAGCGCGATCCGGACCGAATTTGGTGTTGTTATCTTTGTTAGGCATGGTGTTTACTCCCTTTTATCTGCATGAGCATCTGGTATCGAAGATTTCAGACTTGAAGTTTTCGATGATCGACAGAAACGCATTAGGCGCGCTCTGACCGAGACCGCATTTGCTTGAAAGCTGCATGGTTTCTCCGAGGGCACAGAGTTCGCGCAGGTATTTGAGCGAGCATCTGCCTTCGTCAAGCATGTCCAGGCCTTCGAGCAGGGTTTCGGTGCCGAGTCGGCAGGGGGTACACTGTCCGCATGATTCTTCACAGAAGAATTCCATGAAGTTGATGGCGACTTCGAGCATGTCGCGATGCGGGCCGAATACTATGATCGAACCACCGGTTGCAACGTCTTCGTAAGCAATTACCCGTTCGAAATCCTTGCGGGGTACACAGGTTCCTGAGGCTCCGCCGACCTGAACCGCTTTGGCATCTTCGCCGCCAACAGTTTCGAGCAGCTTTTTGATGGTAATGCCCATCGGAAGTTCGTAAACGCCGGGTTTTTCGCAGTCGCCAGAAATGCTGAAAAGCTTGGTTCCGGTAGATTTTTCGGTGCCGAAAGTCTTGAACCATTTGGCGCCCTTTTCAACTATATGCAGGGCAGTGATGAAAGTTTCGACATTGTTGACCGAAGACGGGCAGCCGAGATAACCGACGGTTACCGGGAAAGGCGGGCGATTGCGAGGTTCGCCGCGATGGCCTTCCAGGCTTTCTATCAGTGCAGTTTCTTCGCCGCAGATATATGCGCCCGAACCCATGTGAATGTGAACATCAAAGTCAAATCCTTCTTTGCCAAGGATCTTTTTGCCGAGCATTTTCTTGCCGCGCATCTTTTCGATGGTGGCTTCGAGATCTTTTTTCAGATAGGTATATTCGGCTCTGAGATAGATGATGCCGTCCTTGGCTCCGACCGCGTAGGCGGCGAGAACCATGCCGGCAACAAGCTGTTCGGCATAATCAGTGAGCAGAACACGGTCTTTGAAAGTGCCGGGTTCGCCTTCGTCGGCGTTGCAGATGACAAATTTGCGCTCGCCCTGAGCAGCAGCTGCCAGGTTCCATTTTACTGCAGTCGGAAAGCCGGCGCCACCACGGCCCTTCAGGCCTGAATCGCGAACTTCACCGATGATATCGGGTCTTGTTTTTTGCAGGGCGTTTTTGAGCGCCTTTTCTACATCTATGTCTGAGAAAATAACTAATTTTTTGTCAGCCTTGCTCATGCGTGTTCTCCTTGAATTACGTGGGCGCCAAAGCGGCTTCGGTAACTTTCGATGATGTCAGCAACTTTTTCGGGGGTGACTTTGGTGTGAATGTCGTCGTTAACGAGCATTGCCGGGCCCTGGTCACACATGCCGAGGCAGTTGGTGAATTCGAGGGTGAACATGCCATCAGTGGTGGTTTCGCCGAATTCAATGCCAAGCTCATTTTCGAGCTGATTGGCTACGGCTTCTTTGCCGGCCATGTCGCAGCTGATGGTGCGACAAAGGCGAATTACAAATTTTCCCTTCTTCTCGGTTGACAGGAATGAATAAAAACTCACCACTCCCTGTACTTCAACCGGGTGAATTTTGAAGGCTTCAGCTATGTCCTGCATGGCTTCTGGGGAAATATGTCGGCTGACGTTCTGTACAAGTTGCAGAACCGGGATAAGACCACTGCGATGGTGGTCATATTTTTTTGCCATCTTGTTAATTTCGGCTTTTAACTGGTCTCTTTCAGAGGCAAGCATCAGATGTCTCCTTTGTTAATTATTACTTGATGTACTTTTTGACAGCCTTGAGCAGCTTGTCTTTGGCCAGAGGTTTTTCGAAGAATTCGTTTACCGGTACCATCTCTTCGTCTTTGTCGAATTTCATGCCGGTAACCTTTGAAACTGAGGTCAGCATGATGATGGGAATATTATTCTTCTCTTTTCTGATTTTCTGGGCCATCGCGAAACCGTCGTCGGGCTCGACCATCATAACATCGAGAATCAGGAGATCTGGTTTTTCGGCTTTAAGAACTTTATAGCCTTCTGTTGGATCGTAGGCAGTCAGGATCTTGTAGCCTTCTTTTTCGAGCAACATTTTGTTGATTTCGACAAAATCTTTGTCGTCATCAACGAGCAGTATTTTAGCCATGGAGCACCTCGTTTATGTGAAATATTGCACAACCTGATCGAAAGTTAGCACAAAATTTTGGCTTTGTCATCTGTTTTGAGATTTCATTTGCAAATCATTTTGTGAAAAAAAACTCAAAGCGCTGGTTTGATGCGAAGGTTCGCTATGACAAATTTTTTTGCGCATCTCGACGCCTGACCCGGCAAATATTGAGAACTTTCACACAAAGCGACAAAGCGACAAAGCCACAGATAAATCTCTGTGGCTTTGTGCGAGCGCTCAAGAGGGGATGTGCCCGGTTTTTATGTCAGGTGGTCGAGGCTTCGGCACATTTGCTTAGGGGAATCGTAAGCGTGAAGGTAGTGCCCTGGTCGGGTTCTGATGCAACGCTGATATTGCCTTCGTAGAGTTCAGCGAGGCGTTTGAGGATCGACAGTCCGAGTCCGCTGCCGAGGATGTTGGCTGTTTTTGCGTTTTTGATACGCGAAAACTCTTTGAAAAGCTTTTGCTGTTCTTCTGCAGACATGCCGATACCGGTGTCGGCAACCTGAACGCTGATATTGTCGGCAGTCTGCTCAAGTCTGACCATTACCTTGCCTTCGTCCCGGTTGTATTTAACCGCGTTTGAAATGAGGTTGTTAAGCATCATGTCGATTTCGCCGACATCAGCCATTATGCTCAGGGTGGCTGGTGCTTCGAGACTGATACTGATGCTGCGGGCGTTGGCTGCCGGAGTGGCAAGCTCGATCGCATTTTCAGCGGCTTTTCTAAGATCGACTGCAACAAGATTGCGCGATTTTTTGCCGGACTCGAGCCTGGTCATATCAAGCAGGTCGACGATCAGCTTGCGCATCTGCTGAAGTCTGATCGAACTGCGTTCGATAAACTGCAGGTAACTGTCAAGATTATCGCCGAGTGTCTTCGTTTTCATCAGTTCGAGATAGCCTTCGACAGCGCCAAGAGGCGCCTTGAGTTCATGACCCAGAACTCTGATGAATTCGAAGCGAACCTGCTTCTTTTCATGTGCGAGCTGGGCGTTTTTGCGGGCAAGCAGTATTCTTTCGGCTGCCTTGCGGGTTACGGTGCGCAGCTCGTTCGGGGTAAAAGGTTTCGGCAGAAAATCGTAGGCACCCTTGCGGGTCGCCTCGATCGCAACTTCGATCGAGGCATAGGCGGTGATCATTATGATTATCAGATCTTTGGCATGTTCGCCAAGCTTTTCGATAATCTCGATCCCGTTCATGTCGGGCAGCTTGTAATCAAGAAACATTATGTCGGGCTTGCCTTCGAGAACTTTGGCAACGCCTTCGCAACCGGTGCCGGCACTTTCGACCTCTACTTCGAGATCGTCAGTACCCCAGAAATTCAGGGTTTCGCCGTTGAGAGTGCGTTCTACCCCCCATGCGCATTCCTGGTTCGTCGTCGATTACCAGCACGCGTAGCTTGTTCATGCTCATTCCTTGAGGAGCCTTTTGATTTCCTGATGCAGCTGTTCAGCACGAACAGGCTTTTCGAGAAGGGCGTCGGCTTTGATCCAACGATGCTCTTCGCGGGTTTTTACATTGAAAGCCAGTCCGGTTTCAGCAGCTACGCCGGTCACCATAATGATCGGCATCTCTGGCAGGCGTTTTTTGAGGTTGTGGCAAAGGGTGAAGCCGGAGTCGTGTTCTTCCATCATCAGATCTACGACGGCTAAGTCGGGAGTCTGGTGATTGAGAACTTCGATGGCGGCAGTAGCATTCTCGGCTTCGATTACCTTGTAATTGTGGGCTTCGAGCATGACTTTCTGCTGCGTTCTAAAATCGTGATCATCATCTACGAGAAGTATTGTTCTGACCTGTTGCATGAATGTTCCCTTTCTTGTGTATCTGTCAGCTAATGAATTGTTGTGAACTTGAGTCTTTGGCGGCGCGGCGGGGAAAGGTTACGGTGAAAGTCGTGCCGGTCGGGCCCTCAGACTGATCTGCATTGCTTTCGACCTTTATGTCGCCGCTGTGCATTTTGACAATGCCGTAGGTTACCGCAAGACCAAGACCAGTGCCTTTTCCGAGCTGCTTGGTCGTGAAGAACGGCTCGAAAACCCGGTTCATGTTCTCTTTTGGTATGCCTTTGCCATTGTCCTTTATTGCGTATTTTATCTTGTCGGGAGTTCCGATGACTGAGATTTCGAGATCACCGCCGTTTTCCATGGCAGCGACCGCATTGCTCATGATGTTGGTGAGGACCTGAATTACCTGGTCGCCATCGACCTCGGCAATCGGGTCTTCGTCACACCGATCGATTCTGGTTGTGATTGTATAGGGTATCTGCACGAGCTTGAGTGCGTCTTCGACCAGCTTGTTCATATCGGTCGGCATTTTCATGACCTTGTTCTCGCGGGCGAAGTTAAGCAGGCCGGCGACGATTTTCTTACAGCGGTCGGCCTGACTGGCGATAACCGAAGCGTCTTCGCGTTCGCGGGTGCCTTCTCTGCAGGCGTCCTGCATAAGGTGCGCATACATCAGAATGACGCCGAGCGGGTTATTGATTTCGTGCGCGATGCCGGCGGCGAGCTGACCCATGCTGGCAAGTCTCTCGGCATGCATCAGGGCTTCCTGAATGCTCGAAAGCTTCTTGTTGCTGTGTTCGAGTTCGCCAATTGCCTTTTCGAGTTCGCCAATCGTATAAGGCAGGCACATTTCGCTTTCGGCCAGATTGTGGAAGATGGCAAGCGCGTGTTCGCGACAGGAATCGTAGCCGCAGGCGCCGCAGTTGAGCTCGTCTTCGCGGGAAAACTTGCCCATTTCGGCCATGATCATCTTGATGACTTCGTCGTCAGGTTTTTCCTGGCGTTGATCGCGGTTGCTATAGCGGCGAGTCAGATCGAGCTGCGAGTATTTTTCTATGTCGTCTTTCCAGCGCTTAATATCCATCTTATCCAGGCGTTTTCGTGTGTGGCGACCGATTCGGTGGCGCCGGCTGAACTGTGACGCGGCGTCAGGGCTCATGCCAGCCCCCATGATGCATCCTTCGCAGGCGAGCACTTCGAGCAGGCGGGTCTTGAGGGTTCCATCTTCGAAGCTTTTGAGTGCTTCGACGAAATGCAGGCGGTCGTTGATGGTGATGACATCATCTGAAATGAGATCTTCGGTTATGCCAGCAGCCTGCAGCAAGCCTCCGCCAACTGGAAAAATATTGCCGGTTCCGCCCCAGGGCGGGGCGAAATCGACTTCTTCTATCTTGTCTGGTGTGATGTTGCTCTCAGCCAGCATCTGCCTGAGTTCAACGAAGGTGAGAACGCAGTTAATCTCGCCTTCAAGGTTTGGGTCGAAGCCTTCGCACTTTTTAGCGGTACATGGACCGATGAAGACGATCTTGATATCCTGGCCGCAGATCTCTCTGACGACACGGGCGGTTGCCACCATTGGACTGACGATCGGTGACAGTGATTCGAGCAGATTCGGGTGGTAGTGCTCGACCATGTTTATGATTGCCGGGCAGGTGGTGGCGATGTATGACTTGCCATCATTCTGGCTGTGCAGCAGCTCACGATATTTTCTGGCAACGAGATCGGCTCCGAATGCAACTTCATTCACCCGGTCAAAACCAAGTTTCAGCAGCATTCCGACGAACTGTTTGCGGTCGATTTCGTGAAACTCAGCCGCAGCACTGGGGGCAACGATAGCTGCGACCGGTTCTTCGCGCGACAGCAGGATGCGGCAGTAAGCGGTCGAATCCAGCACCTGCTTGGCTTTGCGTGAGCATACGCGCACGCAATTCCCGCAGCCGATACATCTGTCGTTGATAACCTTGGCCTGGCCGTCAATAACTCTGATTGCCTTGGCCGGGCAGGTTCGCACGCAGGTGTAGCATTTTCGGCATCTTTCCGGGATGGTAAAGATGGTGCCTTCTTTGATCGTATTCGTCATCTGTCGGTCCTGGTGACCTGGTTATTTAACCACGTCGCGTTTGGTGTAGTGAGTGTGCAGAAGCTTGTGGCTTCGGTGACCGAGCGGTTCGCCGAGGTATTCCTTATACAGTTTCTGTATGTCGGGGTTAAGGTGCGAGGCGCGGTATTTGTCGTTCTTGTCAATACTATACAGCGACTTCATTCTGGCGGCAACAGCTTCTGCTGTTACGCCGATTGGTTGTCCGCCGCCGTTGATACAGCCGCCCGGACAGGCCATGATTTCGATGAAATGCAGGTCGTTGCGGCCGGCGCGAATTTCGTCGAGCAGATCAGAAGCATTTTTCAGGCCGCTGACAACAGCGACGCCGATTTCGGTGCCGTCAATGCTGATTTTAGCTTCTTTGCGTCCTTCAAGGCCTCTTACCGATTTGATGTCGAGATCGCTGAGCTCTTTGCCGGTGATAAGATGGTAGGCTGAGCGCAAGGCTGCTTCCATGACGCCACCGCTGGCCCCGAAAATTTTACCGGCGCCGGTTTTGAGGCTGAGCGGATTGTCAGCAGGCTCGGGCTCTATGGTATTGAGGTCGAGGCCGCGCATTTTCAGCAGGCGAACGAGTTCGCGAGTGGTGATGACCGCGTCGATATCAGGAATGCCGTCAGTGAGCATTTCTTCGCGGGTAACTTCGAATTTTTTCGCGATACATGGCATGATCGATACGCTGAAGATCTTTTTCGGGTCGATTCCAGCTTTTTCAGCATAGTAGCTCTTGATGACCGCGCCCATCATCTGCTGCGGGCTTTTGCATGAAGAGAGGTTTTCGAGCATGTCAGGGTAGAATTCTTCGGCAAACTTGACCCAGCCAGGTGAACAGCTGGTAATCATCGGCAGTTTTCCCTTGCCTTTGAAACGCGCTACGAATTCAGAGCCTTCTTCCATGATGGTCAGGTCAGCTGTGAAGGAAGTATCAAAAACCTTGTCGAATCCGATTCGGCGCAGAGCAGCGTTGAGCGGGCCGGTACATTCAGTGCCGGCTTTGAGGCCGAAGGCTTCGCCAACTGAAACCGAGATAGCCGGAGCGTGCTGGACAACGACAATTTTGTCGGGATCGGCAATTGCTTCGAGGACTTCTTTGGTTGAGCTTTTTTCTCGCAGGGCGCCGGTTGGGCAAACTTTGATGCACTGCCCGCAGAAGACGCAGGAGCTTTTGTTGATACCTTCGTTAAAGGCTGTTTCAATGCGGGCTTTGCAGCCGCGGCCGGTAAAGTCGATGGCTGAAACATTCTGAATCTCTTCGCAGACGCGTACGCATTTGCCGCAGAGAATGCACTTGGCCGGGTCGCGTTCGAGCGCCGGGCTCGAAACATCGAGGTGGCAGGTGCTCTTTTCGCCCTGATAACGGCGGGTTCGCACGCCATATTCTTCGGCGAGAGTCTGCAGTTCGCAGTTGCCGTTGCGCACGCAGTAAAGGCAGTCATCCGGGTGATCGGCGAGCAGCAGTTCTATGATGGTTTTGCGGGCTCTGACCGCTTTCTGGCTGTGTGTCTGGCATTTCATGCCTTCGCTTACAGCAGTGGCGCAACTCGGCACCAGGCGACCGTCCATTTCGACGACGCAGAGGCGACAGGCTCCGGAAGGCGGCAATCCTTCGAAATGGCAGAGAGTGGGAACTTTGATTCCAGCCCGCCGGATTGCGGTTAACAGCAGTTCGCCCTTGTTAGCTTCGATTTGTCTATTATTTACTTCGATTGTTGTCATGGCTTCACTCCTTCACGACTGCCTTGAACTTGCACACTTCATAGCATGCGCCGCATCTGATGCATTTGTCAGGGATGATGTAATGTGGTGTTTTGACTTTGCCCATGATGGCTCCGGTTGGGCACTGTTTGGCACACATGGTGCAGCCAACGCACTTGTCGGCGTCGATGCTGTAGTTCAGCAGGTCGTGGCAGGCGCCCGCCGGGCACTTGCGTTCGAATACATGTGCTTCATATTCATCACGGAAGTAGCGCAGGGTCGAGAGCACCGGGTTCGGCGCGGTCTGACCGAGGCCGCACAGGCTGGTGTCTTTAATTACACCGGCGAGGCGTTCCATATACATTACGGCTTTGAAGCGCTCGAGACTGGATCTTTTGTCGCTGGTTTTCGGACGTTCGGTAATACTTTTGAGTGTTTCAAGAATTCTTCTGGTGCCTTCGCGGCATGGGATGCACTTGCCGCAGCTTTCGCGCTGAATGAAATCCATGAAGAACTTGGCGAGATCTACCATGCAGGTGGTTTCGTCCATTACTACCAGGCCGCCGGAACCCATCATGGCGCCGATGCCTTTGAGCGATTCATAGTCGATTTCGACGTCGAGATGCTGTTCTGGCACACAACCGCCGGACGGGCCGCCGATCTGTACGGCTTTGTAGCGCTTGCCATCGGCGATACCACCGCCGATGTCGAATACCAGTTTGCGTATCGGGGTGCCCATGGCGACTTCGGCGAGGCCGGTATTGGCGATGCGTCCGGAAAGTGCAAAAACCTTGGTGCCGGGGCTGCCAGCGGTGCCAATCTGTTTGAACCAGTCGGCACCATGTCTGAAGATGTCGGGAACATTGGCAAGGGTCTCAACGTTATTGATGACGGTGGGGCAGCCGAACAGACCTGAAATGGCGGGGAAGGGCGGTCTGGGTCGGGGCATGCCGCGTTTGCCTTCGATGCTGTGGATCAGGGCCGTTTCTTCGCCGCAGACGAAAGCGCCGGCGCCCTGTTTGATTACCATATCGAGTTTGAAGCCGCTGTCGAGAATATTGTTGCCGATCAGGCCCCATTCTTTGGCTTCAGCTATTGCCCATTCTAGGCGCTTGATAGCAAGCGGATATTCGGCTCTTATGTATATGTAGGCCTTGCTGGCGCCGATGGAGTAGGCGCCCAGAAGCATACCTTCGAGCAGGCGGTGTGGATCGCCTTCGATGACGGCGCGATCCATGAATGCGCCCGGGTCACCTTCGTCGGCGTTACAGATCAGGTATTTCTTGTCGCCGGCGGCTTCGAGCGCGAAGCGCCATTTTTTGCCGGTCGGAAAACCACCGCCGCCACGTCCACGCAGGCCGCTGCTTTCTATCATGCTGCAGGCTTCGGTGGGGGTTTGCGTCTTGAGTGCCTTGGCGAGACCGAGGTAGCCGCCACGCGCTATGTATTCTTCAATGTGAACCGGATTGATTTCGCCGCAGTTGGCGAGCACGCGCCGTGTCTGTGGCTTGAAAAAGGACGACGCGAAAAATTCAGGCACGTCTTTCCAGTTGCTGCTTTCTTCGCAACTGAACTGCCCGAGAAGGTTCTCTGCGGGTACGCTGCCGGCAAAAACCTTATCGAGAATGCCGTTGACTTTATCGCCGCTGACTTCGCCGAAGCTGACACGAGCGCGGCCAGGCAGCTGAATGTCCATTATCGGTTCTTTGATGCAGAGGCCAATACAACCAACTTCGAGGACTTCAGCTTCTTTTTTGTTGCTGGTCAGCCATTGCTTGACCGCTTCGAGCGTCTGAGCAGCTCCGGCGCCCAGGCCACAGGTTCCGGCACCAACGTAGATGACCGGCTTTTCAATTTTTTTGCGGCTGATCAGGTCGAGAGATTCACGTCGCAGATTGCGGCAGTCGGTGCTCTCGTGGCAAACCGGGCCGTTAACCCGGCATTCAATCAGGTCTGGGCAGGGCTTGTCGGCTGAATGATGACATTTCGAACAACAGGGATCATGCATTTTTTTCATTGGCCGGCCTCCTCGCTTTGCTTTCGGTAGTTTCTCAGAATTTCAGGTATGTCGTCAGGTTTGACCTTGGCGTGGAAGTTGCCATTGATGGCAATGACGGGGGCCAGTCCACAGGCGCCGATGCAGGCTACTACTTCGATGCTGAACATGCCGTCACGGGTGGTCTCGCCGGCTTTAATACCAAGTTCGCGCTCGATGCGGCCGAGAAGTGCTGCGCTGCCCTTGACATGGCAGGCGGTGCCGCGGCAGACCTGAATGGTCCATTTGCCGTGAGGACTGAAGCGGAACTGGTTGTAGAAAGTGGCTACACCATAGATCTTGCTTGCAGGCAGATCAAGGGCTTTGCCAATTTCAATGACCGATTCGCGCGAGATGAATCCCTCTTCTTCCTGTACTGCCTGCAGGATCGGAATGAGAGAATCGCGCCCGGGATTGGAGATCTGTTGGATGATTTTTTCTACCACGCTCATATTGACTTTCCTTTGCTATGTATTTTTCCGGGAAAAGTAAATCGCTTTTTCAAGTGCGCTGGTCATATCGAGAGTCTCGATAAAAACCCCGCTGCCGGTTGTAATGTGTCTGGGAGCAAAATTCAGAATTGCCTTGATGCCTTTGTCGATAAGATTCTGCGCTTCTTTTTCGGCGCTTTCAGCAGGTACGGCAAGAATTGCCGTGCTGATCTTCAGCTCATCGATCATGTTCGGGAGCTGCTCCATGCTGTAGCAGCGGCGACCACAGATGATGCGGTTGTACTTGGCGGGGTCATTGTCGAATGCCGCAACTATATCGTAGTTGTCGCGAGCACCTGAAAAATAACCGAGCAGAGCTCGACCCAGATTGCCAACTCCGATCAGCGCAATATTCTCTTTTTTGCTGCAGTCCAGTACTTTTGAGATTTCTTTGATAAGCAGACTGATTTCGTAGCCTTTGCTCGAGCATCCGTTGCAGCCTACTTCCATAAGGTCTCGCCTGACCTGGGCCGCAGTGCCAGACACGATCTGTGAGAGTTCATGCGAATACACACGATCTTTGCCTTTTTTGTTCAGATCCTTGAGATAGCGCCGGTACACACTCAGGCGCTCGATTGTTTTTTCCGATATTCTGTTTTCTTTTCTAGTCATGGCTTCTTCACTACTATAGGTTGTTAAAAAAATCACGCTGTGCAATATTTCACAACTCAAGTATAATCGTCAAAGTCGAGAGTGTCAATTAAATTTGGTGAAAAATTTCGCAAGAGTGTGGAGAAAGGCCTTAACTCCGGCCCAGAGGTCGAATGAGATAGAGTTGGACTGTACCCGATTCGACTTGATAGACAGAAGATCTATGCCGAGCCCGATGGTGGTTTGAGAGGATGATCGATGAAGTTGTCGGTGCAGTCAGCGGCATTTTTTATAGTAGCAGGAAATTTTTGAAAACCATGTAGTGATAACTCTGGTAGTATGATTAGATTGATCGAGGGAGGGACTGCTGTGAAAAAACTTCATTTATTATTTTTTGTGTTTCTGGCAGTTATGCTATGGCCTTTTGCCGCTGATGCGAATGAAAATCCGTTCGGCGAAGATGTTTCAGTAAAGCTTGTTGACGGCGCTTCGATACCACCAGGTGTGACCGATGTTGAAACCGCAAAAGCAGCTGGTGTCGAGGCCAAAGATGGGTATCCGGTCGATGGCAGCGTCAGTGTCGGCAACTCGACCCTGCGCATGCGTTCCTGGCCCTGGGGCGATGTGCTTTCAACCTACAGAACCGGCGCCTCGGTCAAGGTGCTCGGAGTTTCAGGCGAGTTTTATCTGGTCGAAGTAGACGGCCAGCAGGGCTATATGCACAAGAACTATGTCAGTATTCCCGGCGCGCCGGCTTCTGGCGATGAGCCTTACTATCCGGGTGACACTGCCAGTGGTGGCGCGCTTTCCTTGACCGCCGGAGTTAAAGCATCAAAAGATGGTGCTGCCGGGAAAACGCCTGCAGTTGCTTCAACTTCTTCGGGCTCTGAGAGCAGCTCAAGCTCTTCAAGCTCAGCAGGCACATCGAGCTTGGCGACAAAACCAACCGTTGGCAGCGGTGGCAAGGTCGTCATCAATGTTCCGCAGAAGTGCCAGATGAAGGTCAAGTGCCCGGCGCCGGGTTCAGCCTGTGGCCCGACTTCACTGGCGATGATACTGGCATATTATACCGGCAAAAACGTTGATGCACTTGCTTCTGACCTATGGTATGTCTGTGGTGCGACCGCTGCCAACGGCACCGGACACTCTGGCCTGCAGAAAGGCGCTAAAAAATACGGTTACCCGAATGCCAAGTGGCATTACTGTGTGACACAGTTCTGGGTGCGCACGCAGGTAAAGGCTGGCAAGCCGATTCTTGCTCACGTCAAGGGACATTACGTGGTAATCAAAGGTATCGATGACTCTGGAAGAATCTATTACAACGATCCTGGCAGAAGCCAGGTGAATCGCTCGATGTCTTTTTCTGAATTTTCGGCATGGTGGCGCGGTGCTGGTGCAACTCACCCCTGTATGGTTCTCGAATAAATGGAGAATGAAATGACAAAACTGATTGTGATAATTCTGGCATCGATAGCCATGATACCGGTCGTCTTCGCGGCTGAAACTACAGTGCCCGGCAGTGAGGGAGGAATTTTCGTCGCCGGCAGTTTTACTGGCATCAGTTCTACGCCCGATGGTACTTTGTATCTTCTAGGGAGAGATCATCGAATCGTCAGGCTGACTCCTGACGGACAACAGAAGTCCATACCGCTTCCGGCAATCGAGGGGGTGGGCGAAGACAGCTATTTTTGTGATATGGCGGCCGGTGAGAATGTGCTGGCGTTTTGTGGTTATGCTTTTTCAGGCGTTTACGTGCTCGACCTGAGCAGGCCGGAGAAACTTGAATTTATCAAGGTTGTTGTCGAAAATAAGCCGGTCAATCTTCTCATGATAGCCAGAGGGGGCGATGGCTGGTGTGTCAAAGATGCAGAAGAACGGGTAATGCATGTTTCCGCTGATGGAACGATCAGACATCTGCCGCAATATGGTGCTATTGAACTCGACAAATACGGCAAGGCTGTTATCATACCGCCGCCGCGCGATATGGGCGATAGGATCGTCTATCCCGGCAATGTATTCAGAGAAGACGGACAGCCACTCTGGATAGCGCCTTCGCCGGAGTCTCCACGCGAAATCATGGCGGTTGAATATCTGGGCTGTGATAATGAGCAGCGCGATATCTTCATGGTAACCACGGCAAGTGGCGAACTCGATGCCGAGACCTCTCTATTTGCGGTTAAACACAGCAAGGTAGTTGCTAAAAGAGCAATTCCGCAGCCAACGGCAATGGGTGTCATGCGCTATTGCCGTCTTGCGCAAGATGGCACTGTTCTGCTGCTGCTTGCCGACCCCAACGAACGCGAAGGTGTTCTGGTAAAGCGGATCAGTCTCACCAGCACTCAGCCCGGCGCTGGTTGACGCAGGCGAAATGGCGGTTTTGGTGATGTGCAAGCAGACAGCAGAAGGTGACATTTTTGAACCCGGTCTGATGCCTTGTGATGAAGCTCTTTCGCGTATTATCAATGGGGTTTCTCTGATTTCTGGCAGTGAGATTGTGCCTCTTGAGAAAGCCTGTTGTCGAACTCTTCATGGTAACGTTGTTGCAGAGGCCAATGTGCCAGCACATACCAATTCAGGTGTCGATGGCTATGCTCTGTATGCCGCTGATATTGCCGAAGACTGCTCGGTTCGCTTTCTGATAAAAGATACAGTGCTCGCCGGCCAGATTTTTCGAGGTCACATCGGGCGGGGGGAATGTCTGCGCATAATGACCGGCGCCACTGTGCCTGAGTCTCTCGATACTGTCGTCATGCAGGAACATGTAGAGATTGAAGATGGTTTTATAAGGCTTAATCATCGCTACAAAGCCGGCAAAAATGTACGCCATGCCGGTGAAGATATAAAAATTGGTGAAACGGTTCTCGAGGCCGGTCGCCGTTTGACACCGCCTGACGTTGGTTTGCTCGCTTCCCTGGGTATTGGCGAAGTTGAGGTCAGGCGTCGTCTCAAAATTGCCGTTGCTTCGACCGGAAACGAAGTTAAGCTTCCCGGCCAACCATTGCTTGCCGGCAGCCTGTATGACAGTAATCGCTATAGCCTGATGGCGGCGCTCAGCCGGCCTGATATCGAGATTATCGATCTTGGCATTTTGCCTGATAATGTCGATTCACTGCTGCAAAGCTTCAATGACGCTGGTAAACAGGCAGATGTCATAATTGCTTCGGGCGGTGTTTCGATGGGAGATGCTGATTATACCAAAATGGCGTTGCACCAGTCGGGGCTGGTCGATTTCTGGCGGGTGGCGATCAAGCCTGGGCGGCCGCTGGCTTACGGACGTATCGGCGAAGCCGCTTTTTTCGGATTGCCGGGCAATCCGGTTGCCGTAATGGTGACCTTTTATTTCTTTGTATTGCCGGCCATTGAAAAAATGCTGGGGATTAGCGATCAGCCAATTGTGCCAGTTTTTAAGGCGCGCACAACAGAAGATCTGCGCAAACTGCCGGGGCGGACAGAGGTGCAGCGTGCTATCATCAGCCGGGATGAAAAGGGCGACTGGCAGGTTAGAACCAGCGGTCGTCAGGGTTCTGGCATGCTCAGTTCGATGAGTCGTGCCAATGCGTTTATTATTCTCGATCACGACCGCGAGCGGGTCAAGGTCGGCGAGTGGGTTGACGTAAAACCTTTCAGTGCTCTTTTCTGAAAAATAAGACTGGCTAAAACAAGATTTGCGAAACCTGTTTTCGAGCCCGGCTGAGAGTTTTGTCAGCAGGGGTTTTTACCGGATGAAATTGTTGACAATGCGTTTGGAGAGATTTAGACTTGCATTGGCGATGGAGTTCGCCATAAACCGCCTTAATCAGGATGATGACTCCTGCGTTTTTTTTGCGCAGGAGTTTTGTTTTCTGGAGTCATAAAATGTTAACGATAAATGCAGTTGCAGTAATAATTCTTCTGGGTGGCTGGGTCTTTGCCAGACTGTTTGAAAAGATCAGGCTGCCAAATGTTCTTGGTATGGTGGTTTTTGGCATAATATGCAGCCTGACCATCAAGGAGCGCACCCCGAAACTGCTATGGGAGATTTCGCCGTTTCTGAAGTCGCTGGCGCTTCTCATCATTCTGTTGCGTGCCGGACTCGGGCTCAGCCGAAAGACATTGCATAAATCAGGCAAAACAGCTGTTTTCATGGCCTTTATGCCATGTTTGTTCGAAGGGACGGCATTAAGTGTGGCTTTGCGCTATATTTTCGAATTTTCCTGGCCGGTTGCCGGTCTGACCGCATTCATGCTGTCGGCGGTATCACTTGCCGTTGTTGTGCCGACCATGCTCGATCTTAAAGATAAAGGTTATGGAAGTAAAAAAGAAGTGCCTACAATTGCCATGGCGGGCGCTTCGGTTGACAATGTAATCGCCATTACCATTTTTTCGACGTTTCTTGGCATGGCGAAAAGTGGCGAAATCGACCTTATCCGGACACTGACGTCAATACCTCTGACGATTGGCGCCGGCATTGGCATTGGGGCGGTTCTTGGATTCATTCTGGTTAACTGGCTCGAAAAGAGATATCGTTCGATACGGGCTACTGAAAAGACTTTGATATTGCTTTCGGCGGCGATCTTTCTGGGTGAAGTCGGTGAGATACTGCATATCACAGCCTTGCTTGGGGTAATGACCGTAGGCTACATCATTTTTGAAAAATCCAACCAGATAGCTCATGAAATCGCCGCAAAGCTTGGCAAAATATGGGTGTTCGCCGAAATAATACTGTTCGTAATCATTGGCTATTCGGTCGACGTAAATGTGGCTTTGAGTGCCGGCTTTAAGGGATTGCTGGTGATCAGCATCGGACTGCTGTTCAGAAGTCTCGGAGTCTGGATCGCAACCGCATTCAGTTCTCTAAACATGCGCGAGCGCCTTTTCTGTGTTCTGGCCTATCTGCCGAAGGCCACAGTTCAGGCAGCTATCGGTGGAGTGGCCTTGAACAATGGAATTCCTGAAGGTCAGGTTATTCTGGCGCTCGCAGTTCTCGCAATTGTTGTTACTTCACCGATCGGGTTGTTTTTGATCAGGTATTTCAGTCCGAAACTGCTTGAAACGGAGTTGTAATACATACTAAACGCTTTTTTGCCCATTCTTCGCAGATTTTTCTTGTTAAATCGAGACAAAACAGCATCGGCGCCTTGTCAGGCTGCCGATGCTGTTTTTCTTTCGATTTTTTCGTCAGGCGGGGATGAATTTATCAGCCGCAGTGCAGGTATTTTTTGACGAGGTTCATCAGCGCGTCGCCGTCGCCGAAGAGTTTTTCGCTGAGATCTTTGTCGTTAAAGGATTTGAGCGTTTTGGCAACACCGTCGATGATCGCTGCCGGGAAAATATCGTGTTTTTCGTAGAAGGCACGCTGTTTGAGCAGCTGTTCGCCGGCGTCGAAACATGAGGCTGGCAGTTGCGGCAGATTGAGTTCTTTCTGCAGTTTGCCGACATCACCGCTGACATAGAGCTTTTCAGCTATTTTGAGAGATTCGGGATTTTCGAGACCGTGCAGGGTGGCAGTGGTCATGGCTGCCAGCAGCAGGTGTGAATTGGCCGAACCGTCGGCGCTGCGCAGTTCCACTGTCTGGTTGCTCATCGGATCGACATCGTCGTTTTTGGGTTCCTGCGGATTGGCATCGAAAATCATGTTGCGAACGCCCTTCCAGCCCAATGGAACCCGGACGAGAACCGAACGGTTGCTGTCGCCCCAGCAGATGTTGGTCGGGGCTTCCTGATGCGGAACCAGGCGCAGAAAAGAGGTCGGGACCATATTGCCGAAAGCGGTGATCGAGGGTGCCATTTCGAGCAGTCCGCCGATCATCTTTTTCGCGGTTTCGTTAAGGTTGCCTTTTTCATCGACCATCATGTTTTTACCGTCTTTGACGAGGCGGGAATGAATGTGCATGCCGCTGCCGGCGTGACCGACGATGATTTTAGGCGCGAAACTGATTTCGAGGCCATATTTGTAGGCGATCTCGCGCATTGCCCATTTGGCGATGACCAGCTGGTCGGCGGCGTCTTCGACGTTGACCGGCAGAAATTCGATTTCATGCTGAACGTATTCCCAGTCGCCGGAGACGATGTTGCCGACTTCTGAGTGGCCATACTTGATGCGGCCGCCCATTTCAGAAATGGCTTTCATCGCTTCGATTCTGATCATTTCCCATTTTGCGAAGGGATGCGATTCGTGGTAGCCCTTCTGCGGGGTGATGGTATAAATCTTGTCGAGCTCTGAAGAAACGTAGTATTCGAGCTCGCCGAGAGCTTCGAGTTGCATGCCGGTTTTTTCCTGCAGAGCTTTGTGAGCTTTTCTGAGGATGTTGGCCGGACCGATGCCGAGCGCTTCGCCGTGCTTATCGTAATATGAGCAGAGTATGTCGAGAGTCGGTATCTCGGTGAACGGGTTGACGAAGGCGGTTTTGTAGCGCGGCACGACATAGAGGTCGCTCGAACTCGGGTCGATATAGGAAAACAGACTCGAACCATCGACGCGTTCACCGCAGGTCAGGATTTTGTCGAGGTATTTGCGGTCGTTGATGACGAAGTTGAGAAGTTTAAGCTTGCCATCACCGCCGATATAGCGGAAATTGACCATTCTGATATCATTCTTTTCGACAAAGTGCATGATATCTTTTTTGGTAAAATCTTCAGGCTTTTTGTTGAGAAAACTAGCTACCTTGTTAGGATTCAGTTTAAGTTCGTCAGACATTTATCTTCTCCATTCCTGCGCATGATAGTTGACCCTTTTGTGCGGGTTTCTGACAGTCACAATACCATGATCCCGCCTTTATTTCTACTTCATTCAGAAGACGAATTGTCGGTATGCTTTTGTCTCTCCCGTTGTTTTACTATATCGGGCAAACCTGCAGCGGCACCAGCGATTGCTATGCTGACCAGGTCGAAGATATTATCCCACTTTTCATAGACTGATGGCAGTTTGCGTGTGTCTATATCGCAATACCAGAAAACGACCCATTTGATTATGGCTAGAGTCGTGCAGAAAGTCATCGCGTAGATAATAATATTCAGATCGCTGTTAAAGCGCCTCGGAACTGATCTGACATACCAGATTGCGCCACGGATATTGATAACGGTAAAGAAAATGAAACCCGCGAGTGGTTTGGGTGAGGCAATTTTCTGGTATGCATACCATGCCATAAGAGCCATGATAACACTGCAGATGAAGAGGTTTATCGCCAGTATTCTTCTGGCGACCGGGCAATCTCTGGTGATTTCAATATCAGGTCGGTTATCTAAAGCGATTTTGCGCATTCAGTTTCTCAGTATATTGCATTATTGTGCTTGTCTGCTGTCTTGAGGAAGCTATAACCGATTCTGCCTGCAAAAGTCAACGACACGGGAAAAGCATCGGCATATTATCTGCCTGCGCGTGTGTACACACAAGCCTGAGGGTAGATTTTGTTTGACAAGGGGTGGGCTATAATCTATGGTATCCTGTTTCTGAATAACGATTTTGCGAGTATTTTCACAGGAGGCGAGTTGCAGGATGCCGCGTATTTTCTGGGAGTCGCGCGACCGACGCTGGTTTTCTCAGATGTCGCGCCGCACTTCGATTTATTGCTGCCTGTGGCCTGACCCAGTCAGTCATGATCGGCGAGAAAGTATACGGCGAGAGTAAACGAGAAAATGCAGGCAAAATCATTAACGAATCCCCGGCGTAAAGCCGCAGTGCTCAGGCGTTTTCTCAGAATGCGCATGAGCCACTTCTCGATCAAGGTCAGAATATTCATTCCAATCCTTGTCATCATTATAATGTCGGTGGTCTCAATCACCGGCTTTTCCGTGTACGTCTCGCGCGAAAAACTGTTTGAGCAGGTCGAAAACTATCTGCATATCGAAGTTAAATCACTGATGCAGATGTTTGAACGCGAGCACGAGCTCAAGATGGCCAAGGCAATCAAGGATTTGCGTGTCATGCACACTCTCTTCTATCAGAAGGGGTTGCGTGTAACCGACGAAAAGGTTCAACTGACCGCGCGTTTTCCCGATGCCAGCCAGAATCGGACGGTATCGCTGAATCGCTGGTATCTTGGCGATGTTCCACTGCACGAAGATAATGAATTCGTAGACAGCATAGAACGCATTCTCGGCAGTCGGGCCACAATTTTTCAAAAATCAGATGTCGGCTTTGTCAGAATCTCGACGAATATCATGGAGAGCAGCGATAAACGGGCTATTGGCACGGTGATTCCCTTTGATTCTCCGATCGCCGAGAGTATCGAGGCAGAAGATAAGTATTTTGGCCGTGCCTACGTGGTTAATGACTGGTATGTGACCGGTTATGAGCCGATTTATCATGACGACGAAATTGTCGGCATGTTGTTCGTCGGAGCCCGCGAAAAGGATCTGCCCGAGCTGGCACTCAAATTCATGAAGATCGATATTGGTGCATCTGGCTATCCGTTTGTGTTTGATAATCAGGGCAAAATTGTCATAAACCACCCGCGTGCCGAAAAAGAGTGGGCCGGGCAGGAAATAATCGATGCCATGATTGAGCAGAAAGAGGGACTGCTGCGTTTCGAGTCGTCAGTCGATGGAGAAAACAAGATTGTCGCTTTTGATTATTTTCCGCAGTTCGAGCTGTATATCGCGGCTTTTGTCAACCAAAGCGACGAAGTGCGACCGCTGATGCGGCAGTTGATACTTGGTTCGGTTTTTGTAGCTCTGCTGATCATTCTGATTCTTTCGGTTACAGTCTATTCGATGACCATCGAGCGCCTGAGCGGTTATCTCGAAACGATCAAAAGCCGCGATCTTGAACTGGCCAGTGCGAAAGACGCGCTACAGCAGTCAGAAAAACTGGCAACAATGGGGCAGTTGTCGGCCGGTATTGCACATGAGGTAAACAACCCGCTCGGCGTGGTTCTTATGTACAGCCACCTGCTGCTCGAAGATTGCGACCCGTCATCGCGCATGTACAAAGACATCGAAACCATTGCTACTCAGGCCAGCCGCTGCAAGACCATTCTGTCTGGTCTGCTCAACTTTGCCCGCAAAAATCAGGTTAACAAGCTTGAAGTGCGCCTGGGACAGTTTGTCGAGTCTGTACAGAAAAGTCTGATCATGCCTAAAACAGTAAGGTTCACGATAACCTGTCATCAACCCGATGACGTAATATCTCTTGACGAAGGGCAGATGACGCAGGTTTTCGTTAATCTGTTGAACAATTCTATCGACGCTGTGAAATCGCAGGGCGATATTGAATTCAGTGCAGCCCTGGAGGATGATGCTGTGGTATTTACCGTTGCCGATAACGGCACAGGCATAAGTCCTGAAAGCCAGAAACGACTGTTCGAGCCATTCTTTTCTACCAAGGAAATGGGTAAAGGAACAGGTCTCGGACTCGCAATCTGTTATGGCATAGTCAAAATGCACAGTGGATCTATTGCCGTTGAAACCAACGCTGATCCAGCACAGGGCTCGACTTTCACGCGATTCATCATAAAGCTGCCAATTTAGACCGTCAGCATGGGTCGGTTTTCAGCATTTACCGTAATCGAGTTTCAATAAATAGCAAGGGCAGGGCCTTTGGAAGAAGCGGTTACGCCTATCACTGCTGCCATTGTGTAGCCGGCGTCGCGCAGATCTGAGATTACCTCTTTGGCACTTTCAGGAGAAACGCACATCAGCAGACCGCCTGATGTCTGCGGGTCGTTGAGCAGTATTTTAAGCTCATAGGGTAGATTCGGCGCAAAGTCTGCTGCTGCGCCGACGTAATCAAGATTGCGCAAGGCTCCACCAGTAATACATCCGCGTTCGACGAGTTTGCGCGCACCCGCCAGCAACGGCATTTTATCAGCTTCGATGCGAAGCTGCAGTTTGCTGGCGTTGGCGATGTTGAGTGCGTGCCCGAGCAGGCCGAAACCGGTGATGTCTGTTGCCGCCCGTACATTGTGCTTTTGCATTATTTCAGCGCCGAGACGGTTGAGTTGGCGCATCGCGTCGATTGCAGCTCGATAATCTGCAGTCGTGGCCTCACCAATTCGTTGACCGGCAACGAGAATGCCGGTTCCCAGGGGTTTGCTGAGAATCAGCGTTTCGCCAGGTTTTGCCTGGTGATTGGCAATGATGCGGTCAGGGTGGACAACGCCGGTTGCTGCCAGGCCATATTTTGGCGGATAATCGGCGATGGTGTGACCGCCAACTATGGCGCCGCCAGCTTCGATAACTTTGTTCTGGCCTCCGGCAAGAATTTCGCCGAGCACATTCATTGGTATGCCCTCAGCTGGAAACATCACCAGATTCATCGCGGTAAGTACGCGCCCGCCCATGGCAAAGACATCGCTGAGTGCGTTAGCTGCCGCTATCTGTCCGAATTCATAAGGGTCAGAGCAGACTGGCGGAAAAAAATCAGTTGTTTCGATCAGGGCGATATCTTCGGTGAGCTTGTAAACTCCAGCATCATCGACGGTATCGAGACCGACCAGCAGGTTCGGATTCGAGGTTCCCGGCAATTTCTTGATGGCTTCGATCAGCAGTCTGGCCGGCAGTTTAGCTGAGCAGCCGCCCTGTTCGACAGTGGTGAGCAGATCAAAGCTGCTGGCAGCAGTTGTGGCGGTATAAACCTGCGCGACTATGTTTTTTTCGGTCAGCATTTTTACTGCGTGTTCTCCCTGACCGGCCGGTAGCGTAAGTGCCATGCCGCATTCCGGCGAAATGTCTTTGGGTACTGCTACGACATTTACGTCTAACCCGGCGTTGCGACAGTGTTCTTCGCCCTTGATTACGGCGCGGGTTGTTGTGAAGAGCAGCAGATCGGTTTTCATGCTGTGACCTTTCTCACCGCTTCAAGCAGGTATTCTATATCGGTTCGCTGATGATAAGGCGACAAGGCAAAGCGCGCCGTACCGGTCGGAAATGTACCGAGATGCCGATGTGCCAGCGGAGCGCAATGCAGGCCTGTACGAATTTCTATGCCAAAATCCTGATAGAGTTTTGTACCTAATGCGCCTGGTTCGATCTGGTCGCAGGCAATAGAGATGACCGGGCCCTGCCGGGTTAATTTCTCAGCCGCCATTACAGATATCTGTTTGATCTCACGCAAACCTGCCATTAAAGCAGACAGATCTGCCGCCTGATAACTGCGTTCGGGTTTATTTTCAATAGCAGCCAGCAGGCCATGCAGCCCGGCAAGATTCGGGGTGCCGGCCTCAAAGCGGTCGGGCAGGCAGGCTGGCATGTCGTAGCTGTCAGAAGCGCTGCCAGTTCCCCCGTAAAGCAGCGGCTGAATCAGCGATGGATTGCGCATAAACAGACCGCCGGTGCCGGGCGGTCCGAGCAGGCTCTTGTGCCCGGTGAAGGCTACAAAGTCGAGACCCCATTCGTCGGCCTTGACTGGAGTGTTACCCAGCGACTGGCTGGCATCAACCAGAATCGGAATTTCGCCCAGAAGATTTCGCAGGCCTTCCAGCGGCTGAATGACGCCATTGACATTGCACTGATGGTTGACGATAACGAGGTCGATGTTAGATAAGCTCTGTTGAGAAAGCTTTGCCAGGTCGATGCTGCCATCTTGATTCGCCGGCAAGGTTTCAAGCTCGATACCGTATTGCTGTTGCACCATGAACAGCGGGCGCATGACGGCATTGTGTTCGAGTGCCGAATGCAGAACTTTTTTGTGTTTCCAGGTGAAGCCTCTGACCACGGTATTCAAGGCCATGGTGGCGCATGAAGTGAAAACGATGTTTTCAGCGAGGCTGGTGCCGATGAGCACAGCGATTTGGTCGCGCAGGCGTTCGATTGCCCGCGTGGCCGCAAAGGCGCGTGGATAAGCCGCGCGGCCGTAAGAGCCGCCGCTTTCGTTGAGGTAAGCAACGATTGCTTCAGCCACCTGCCGAGGTTTTGGAAATGAAGTGGCTGCGTTATCGAAATATCTGGCAGCTGATGTTTGCATCAGATCACGGGTTGATTACATGCCCGGCGGCTGCGATAGTGCTGAGAATTTCGAACATGTTCGAAACTACGCCAACTTTTCGCTTTTGCTTGAGAGCAAAATAATCGAGGCAGGTGCCACAGACAAGAACGCTGACGCCCTTTTTTTCTATCTCTGTAAGGGCACTCAATACCGGTGAACCTTCGCAGGCGAGCTGTACGCCACTGTTGTAAAAGATCACCGCCGAAGGCATTGGTTCCAGTGATGGCAGTGTGTTGATGCAGGCCTGAATCAGTATGCGGCCAAGTTCTTCTGAGCCATGCCCCATTCCGACATGGGTTATCGCCACTACCGGCGGGCGCTTTTCGGCATACATTGGCGCGCAGGTCGGGCAGGTATCGACGCTGGCGGCAACCACCGCTTTGACGCGATAAATGCCTTCTTCAGTCGAAGTGCTGACCTGGGCACCATTGCCCTGGAGAAAGCGGCTGACGTTTTCGCAGGCTGTGCTGTTATCTATGAGGATTTCGATAGTGTCACCGGCGACCGATTCTGAAAGGGCCTGGCGGGTGAGCATAACTGGCCTGGGGCACACCATTCCGCGTGCGTCTATCGTTTTTTCAGACATGTTTTCTCCTGTTGCGCAAAACTACCGCAAAATCGCAGTCTGGTCAAGAATCTTGCCTGGTCACAGGAAGGGTAAAATGAAAAGTCGAACCAACGCCAACCTGGCTGCTGACGCCGACTTGGCCGCCATGACCGCTGATTATTTTTTTGACGATAGCCAGACCGAGGCCGGTCGATTTTTCGCCATCTGTCGGTTTAACGCTGGTTTTTCCGAATTCCTGGAAGAGTTTTTTCTGCTCTTCCGGCGGAATTCCCTGGCCCTGGTCGCTGACGCTGATTTTGACGCTCTCCGCCAGCTGGTTGGCGCTTAAGGTAACGACTGTGCCTTTTGGCGAGAATTTGACCGCGTTGGTTATCAGGTTGTCGATGACCTGCGTGACGCGTCTGGCATCGATTTCGACTACAGGCAGCTGTTCGGGAATTTCACCGACAACATTGATGTTTTTGCTTTTAGCGGTAAGCTCGTGGTTCGCCAGGGTTTCTTTGAGTAATGGCGTAAGTTCGGCCGGTTGCAGGTCGAGTTTGAGCTGGCCAGATTCGATTGCGCTGATATCGAGCAGATCGTTGATCAGATTGAGCATTCGGGTAGTGACTGCTTTGATGCGATTGAGAATGAATTCTTTGCGTTCTTCGTCGGCAATAGTGTCTGGGTCGGCGAGCAGGTCAGAATAGCTTTGAACTGCTGCCAGCGGGCTGCGCAGGTCATGTGCGGCGATGCCAAGAAACTTGTTTTTCATGTCGTTAAGCTGACGCAGACGTTCGAGGGTCTGCATTCTCGCGACTGCCAGCGAAAGATGTTCGGCGATTTCCTGAAAAGTTTCGACATGGGCGTCTTGGTAGGCCCCCGTTCTGGTTTGTGAGAAGAATAAAAAGCCTATAGCTCTGCCATCGGCAATGAGCGGGCAGGTCAGACTGCTGCGGACACCTTCTTTGACGATCAGGCTGGTTGAATGACTGTCTGGCTTGTCGCGCAGATATTCTTCGAGATCGTTAATTATGCGGGGTTTGCCGGTTTCAATGATTTTTTGCAGAGTGCTGCCGTGCAGTTCGGCCTGATAGCCGGTGCCGAGCAGAACCGGCTGATATTCGGCCCGTGCCCAGATCGAGCGCACCCGGCTCTGATCTTCAGAGATAACGGTGACACCGATGCGATCGTAGGGAACATGGTTCTTGAAAGCTTCGTAAAAGTTGTCGAAAACCTGTTCAAGGCTTTCGCCCCGGCTTATTCTGGCGGTAATTCTCAGCAGATCTTTATGAAACTGACTCATATCTCACTCTCCAATGGGGGTATTATGAACGCGCTATCTAGGGCACAGCAATAATACATGAACCCCTCCCCGAATTCAAATGCATCTGGTTATCGAGAAGTGGATTCTGCGACTTCGCTTTGCTTCGCGCAGAATGACAGGAAAGTGTGCACCCGGCCTGCGCTTAATCCTGCTTCGCCAAGGCTTTGCAGGGCGCGAACGTATTCAGCACGACAGGGGCGTCATCCTGCGCTTAGTCGCAGGATCCACGCCTGCTTATTACCTGGAATCAGTGCTCTGTTTGGAAAGGTCGGGAACCAGGGCGCGTTCTAGCTTTTTCAGGTCGATAGTCTGCATGCGCTGGCGCAGTTCTTCGCTTTCGAGAAAATTACGCAGGGTAGGGTGGTTAACCAGACCCTGAAAATCACGGCTTTCGATGAGCTTTTGTATGCTTTCGTCTTCCTGCAGGGCGACCAGTTCGGGCATTTCTGCAAGTGGCAGCAGAATTTCCTGTAATGCTGCTTTATCGACCTTTTCAGGCTTGAAGTTCTGGGTGATTCTCTGAACCGACTTAACCATCTGCACAGTTTGAGCTGCTTCTTCTGGCATGATTGGTGCCAGCATGTTTTCGACCGGGCCGGTGAACTGTGTCAGCTGTGGATAGATTTCTGAGATTTTCGAGCCGGGCAGCAGCGACAGTGTGAAAATCACAACCCACGAGAGGATAACACCTTCAAACCCGCCGAGCAGACCGCCCAGAATCTTTTCGGGTATCGAAAGTTCGGCGTCCTTTTTGCTGAACCATTTGATAAGAGCGCCAGAAATCAGATATATCGAGATAAAAGTCAGATAGAACCCTGAAACAGAGGCAAGCATCAGCGGCAGGCCGAGGACTCTGCCGACATCGGTCGAAAGATACCAGCCAAGCGCCAGGCTTCCGAAAAAGCGCAGCAGAGTGATCAGTTCACGATAGATGCCGCGCTGGTAAGCTCGCAGAACGCAGGCTGCCACAGTAAACAGGGCTGTCGCGATTATATATGACGGCTCATAAAACGCTAGCCAGGCCGATGCAATCACCAGCCCGAAAAGCACGATCATAATCAATCCGTTATAAAACTGTTTTTTCACGAAACAAGCCTAAATCATAGCTCTGGCACTGTCAATCCATTCAGAAGTCCTGCCAGGTCAATCCGCAGATTTCACCGATTGAGCAGCTTGAATATGTAAAATTTCATGCAAAATTGCGAGGCCTGGCCTGGTCAGATTGCTTTGAAGATCTGCTGGTTTACCAGATTAGCCGGGCGTTTGCCGGTGAAGAAGGCGATGAGGTTTTCGGCGACCATTACTGCCATGCGGGCGCGCGTGGCGTGACTGGCACTCGAAATATGGGGCGCGACCACGACATTTTCCAAGAGTAGAAGCGGATTGTCGGCCGGAGTTGGTTCGCTGGCGAAGACATCGAGGGCGGCGCCGGCAATCTGGCCGGATTTGAGCGCTTGGCAAAGGGCTTTTTCGTCAACGACCGGGCCACGTGAATTATTGATGAGAAACGCGGTCTTTTTCATTAGAGCGAGCCGGTCAGCGTTGATCAGGCTCCGAGTGCCTTCGTTCAAAGGCACGTGCAGACTGACAAAATCGGATTCGCGCAGCAGTTCGTCGAGTTCGACCCGGCGTGCGCCGGTTTCGCTTGCGAAATCGGGCTTGGGTGAAGAGCTGTAATAGAGAACTTTCATTGAAAAGCCGCGAGCACGACGTGCAACCGCCTGGCCGATGCGACCGGCGCCGATAATGCCGATAGTTGCGCCGTAAATATCGTAGCCGAGCATCATCGAGGGGTGCCAGGCTACCTGCCATTGGCCATTGCGCACGTATTTATCAGCCTCGACGACGCGACGCGCCACGGCCATCAGCTGGGCGAAGGCGAAATCGGCCGAGGCTTCGGTCAGTACATCGGGTGTGTTGGTCACGCAGATATTGCGGCGGCTGGCTTCTGCAACGTCGATATTGTCGTAGCCAACAGCATACTGCGCGATGATTTTGAGTTCTGGGGCTGCTGCCAGCACCTCGGCATCGATTTTGTCGCTGAGCAGCGATACCATGCCTGCGCAGCCGGCGATTTTTTCAATGAGCTGCTGTTTGTTTGGCGGCGCGTATTGCGGCCAGACATCGACGGTGAAATGCTGTTCGAGCAGCTGCCGACCTGCACGCGGTATTTCCCGACTCACAAATATTCTGGCTTTAGACATAAGCTTACCTCGCGAATTGCTGTGATTTCTCTGATAACTTAGCAGTCTCACATTGCAAAAATCAAATACATTCTGCTAGCGTGCTGGTTGCATCTGCATGATGAAAAGCAGCGGAATTCCGAGATAGCGCTCTGCTTTGGGCGCCTGTGCCGCCAGTTCGCTGTCGGCGATATGTTCTTCGATGCGGGTGATCTGCAGGCCGGCGGTGGTTGCGGCATTGAAGATGGTTGCCAGGCTGTGGCACTGGCTTTCGGGATGAACGTGCTCATTCTGTTCATTGGCAAACCGCGCGGATATGCCGAGCAGGTGCATGGTAGGATGCAGGCCGGTAATGAATATTGCAGCGCCTTTCTGTGCTACCCGCCTGATTTCATTGAAATAGTTGGCGAGGTCGTTGATATGCTCGATAACCAGGCTTGAGACAACGAGATCGAAACTGGCCGAAGCAAATGGAAATGGCTGGTTGAGGTCGGCATGTTGCCAGTCGATACCGCTCTGGCTGTCTTTTTCGCGTGCCTTTTTGAGCATGCCATCAGAAAAATCGGCGCCGGTTATCGCGGCTTGTGGATGCTGTTGCCGCAACCAGTGCGCGATGCGCCCGGTTCCGCAACCGCAGTCAAAAATTTTCTGCGTCCTGATTTCAGCTAATTGTGGGTAGAGATAGCGTTCTTCAAGCATGATCAGTACATTTGTTTCGTCGTCGTAGATCTCAGACCACAGGTTGTATCCTTCTTGTACACTGACCGTTTTTGGATTTTTTGGTAAAAATGGCGACGGAAATGGCAGTCTGTATTGGTTGTGAGCATTATTGCGGGATTCTTTCGTCATGATTTTCTGCCCTTCTGGTAAATTATGTTGAATTATACCAGTTATTCATCATTCTGCCAGAATTAAGTCGACTGTACTAAATTATGAATCAGATTAAACAAAGGGCGTAGGCGGGCATCTCATAAGCGTAAGCTTGTGAGCCGAGCACATTTGACTCAAGGGCTCCAGCAATCGGTAAGCTGATGAGGCGAATCGCTGGAGCGTTGAGATTCCGCCGAGAGCCCGTGTAATAGATGCAAAGTTTGATTTTTACAATGAATGTGCAATTATTATTGAAACTTTAATACAGTTGCTCTTTGCCAAAACCATGGCATGTAAAGATTTTGGCGGTGTGCTATAATGCCCTGGTCTTTGCAGCCTTGCTGATGGGCTCTTCTGAGATTGAACGCGGTGAAAACATGAGTATACATGATTATTTGTCTGAGGCATTGGCGCTTATCGTGCTAATGGGTTTTGCTCTGCTTTCGCTTTTCAAGCTTGAGAAGACAAACTCTGTATTTGCGCCATATTTGAGGAATCGCAAGCTGAGAATAGCGGTTGCAATTTTCATGAGTTTGTTTTTTTTTCCGGTCGTTGCTCTGATTGCTCAGTTTTTTGATATACAGTCGCTGGCTGCAAAAGCCTGGGAATTATCGCCAAAACGTCGTTATTTTGCTGAGATAAGGCAGAGAGTGATATTCGATGCCGAAACTCAGGCTGAACTGCGCCGGAATTTTCGCGAGATAAAGGTTGGAGACCTGCGCATCAGGCTTAAAAAAGGCCGGCCAGAGAGAGGGCATCCGGCAGAAAGAATAATCAGTGGTTCTTCTGATGGCTCAGAGGCAAATTCATGGTCTGCCGACCTAAAAGCTTCGCTCGACAGGCTGGCAAAGCTGCTGCCAGGGTCGCCGCCGCTTCCCGTCATCGAGGTTCGCGAACTATATGATTCGCACGGCTATTTCAACAATCTGTTTTCGCTGGCGATAAATTCTGACAGCGATGAGCCTTTGCGGACTATTATGCACGAGCTCACTCATCTTTATCTACTCTGGGCACTGATTCCCGGGTTGCCGGTCGATTGCCCGCGCTGGCTGAACGAGGGCTTGTCTGAGCATCTTTCGGGCGAGGCAATGCACGATGCACAAGACTGGGCGAGATATGCCATGGTTCGGCAGCAGACTCTGGTCGATCTCGATGAAGTTTCGCCGGCATTTTCCTGGTCGGGTTATGCGGTTGAATGGCATGCGCGTGATGCCGTGGCCATGCTTCTCGATCGTATAGATGAGACGACTTTGCACCGGATGATAAGCGGTTTGCGGCTGGCACGGCCATTTCATTCTGTGTATGCCATTGTCACCGGGCAGCCGTTTGAGAACTTTGCCGACGACTGGAAGGAGAGTTTCAGGCGTCTCCGCGTGCTTGAAAGCCTGCCAAAGGCTGATGTTTTGTTACGACTGACCTGGCTGGCCGAGAATCGAGGTTTTGTCGAGGTGCAGCAGCTTTTGCGGGGCCTTCCGGTACATAGGTTGAGCAAAGAAGAACAGGAGCTTGTCATGGGTCGGGCGCGCCTGTTTGAAGCGGCCAAGTGTCATAATAGAGGCGATAATCTTGAGGCGCTTGGCTGGATACGCAGGGTTAATCCTGATCTGCCGTGGAGCGATTCGGTGCGGAAACAGATTGAGAGCGCTCGTAGTTCTATTTTAGCGATTGAGCCGTCTTCGCGCACTGACTGGCGGCTTCCAGACAAGGAAAAGTCCTCTTTCAGCGAAGAAGAGCGATTTTTTGCCTGGCTGCTTTCTATTTTTGTCTGTGGTCTGATTGTTGCCTTTTATTCTGTTTTAAGGGCATGGCTGGTGACAAGGCTGAAGCGTTACTGGCTTACGCCTTCGTCGAGAACGGCTTTTCGCTGGCTGGTTGTCGGCATTACCGGTCTCGCCGGCGGCTGGTTTCTTCGTTTTCTGGTTATTTCGATGATTCCATATGCTGGTCTGGTAGCCCTGTCTGATCTGCATCGAATCATGCTGGCCGAGGTGCTGGTCATTATTCTCTGGCTGGTTCTGGCCTGGCAGCTCGACCGCTGGCAAAGCCAGTCTGGCGAAGTGCAGACGCGATGGTCTTCTCCAGAAGCAGAATCACAGGCTGGAATTGGGAGAAATCTTCTGGCTTTTCTGGTTGTCGGAATTTTGCCACCCCTGCTGGCGAGTTATCAGAACGGCTGGCGGGTGATGGGGTTAGAGGCCGCGCAGATCTGGTTTGCCGCTATTCTGTTCCTGGCTTTGACGGCTGCCTTTGGCCTTGTCGTCTGGCAGGCTGCCATTCTATGGAAAGATGGAGCCGGCAGCAATGTAGGCCCGGTGCTGGTTTACGCTCTTTTTCGTGGTGGTCTTGCTGCCGATCCATACGGCAGCCTGTTTGCTCTGGTGGCTGGCTGGCAGTTACTCAAGCTGGCGCGCCGCACTCAGTCTCCATCTTTCGCCATTCTTGGCGATCTGCTGTTATGCGGCCCGGCGCTGTTGTTATGCACGGGCTGGTTCCCGGCCTGTGATCCAGTTGGTGGTTACTGGTATGGCGGTGGCAGTGCACTGATCTGGTGGCTTCCTGCCGCTCTCATTCTGCTTTTACTTTGTGACGCCGGGCGAAAGTGTTGCAGACCAGGCTGATAATAGCAGCATAAAAAATGCTGAGCAGCGCTACTGCCAGATTGGGCCCGATCATTTTGGGATCGTCAAGGTTGCTGAGCATGGTCACCAGGCCGACGGCAAAACTGATTATTCCCGTCATCCATGCTGCCTGCGCCGATATCAGAAGCTTTTCGCGGCGGCTTTGCTGTGGACTCTTCGTAATCAGCAGTGCGCCGGCGACTCCCATTCCGACCCATAGCAGCGCAGGGATGTTTATGAATGCGGGAATGCGCATTCCTTCTATGGTGGTCATCAATGCAACTGCAGTCATCCAGACAATTACGCCAAAAATGTTTTGTTTACTCATGATTCCAACCTTTCATTGCTATCTTGATTGCCAACGGCAATGTCTGAGCAAATGTCGTGCCATTCTGAAAGCGCGCTTCTGTGCAGTCAACAAATACTAAAACGCCGGATGTAAGGAAATTTGCAGCAATACTATGGTAAAAATCCCTTGTTGCCTGGCTGTGTCACTAAGGCATGATAAAGTTCAGCTTAGTCATGAATAATAGTGATAGATCAGTGCCAGTTGATGATTTGCAGTCAAATTTGAAGCAGCGAATGCATTTGCGCGCAGGTGCTGCCAAAATCAGACAATACGGCAGAATTTCTGCTTTGCCATGGAAAAAAATCAGATGGTAGAGTTTCGCCGTTGGTTTTGTAACTATTTATAGTAAAGTGAGATCCCGGAATGATAAAAAAACATCTCCCCGTTCTACTGTTTTCCTTTCTCTTAGCGATGATCAGCTGTCAGAGTTTTGCGAATGAATGGGTTGATATGGGGCCATTGCAAGGTTCTGTAGAGGGGCATGTCTGGTCAAAAGTAGTAGATGAAGTCGGCAATACTCAGGGACGAAATGAAATCTGGCAACTTTCGCTTCCCTGTCCTGTCCTTGCCGAAATAATTGTTAAATGCCCCGATCCTTACCCGCTTGAGGTTGCTGTCGATTACACCCATGACTGGCATGGGACGATTCAGCTTAAACCCGAGCGAACCAGCACCGGTTTTTACACAAAAGAGATCGCTTTAAGAGATCCCGAGCGGATTAAAAAACTGCGGATATCTGTATACTCTCGCAAACCAGCAACAGACCAGAGGTATCAGCTGATAGTTAACCTGACGGGCCTTGATGGCAAACCTCTCACTGCTGCGGCCCCCGCTTCCCCTGCGCCCAAAGACAAGGTTGCTTCGGCAGCTAAGACCTCAAGCAATCTTGCGCTTGGCAAACCTGCGACACAGAGCAGCACCTATGCCGGAACCGGTGTGGATCAGGGCCCACAGCACGCTGTTGATGGAATCACCAGCGGCAGGGACCCGCACGATTTGATTCATACAAATTATGAAAAGAATCCATGGTGGCGGGTTGACCTTGGTGTCAAATCAGCGATTGAAAAGATCAAGATTTACAATCGCACCAATCCCGAAGTTAAAAGCAATCTATCGCTTGAACTGCTGGTCAGTGACGATGGCCAGAACTGGCAGTCTGTTTATACTCATGATAATGAAGTGTTTCAGATGCTTGCAGTGCCTCTAAGTGCCACAGGAAGGCATGTTATGGCAAGACTGAATTCAGAGCGTGACGCGCTTCAGCTATATGAGATAGAGGTCATCGGGCGCCCACTGCCCTGATTTACCAGCGGGCAATTGCTGCCGGGTAGAAGTGGGCAATCAGAGAGAAGCTGATGAAACACATCAGGCCAATGATTGCCTGCTTGCCGCATGCCGCCGAGAACTCTGGTTTTGGCTCCCAGAATTTGACAAACAGGATCAATCCGAGAGGCGAGAAAGTCGACAGCCCAACACCGAGCATCAATAGCGCCCGATCAGCCGCTTCCTTTTCAGGCTCAAGTTGCAGGCCAAGAAAGACGGCACAACCAAGCGTTGCCAGCGAAATTACCAGCTTTATTATTGAAATAAGCACTGACCCCATGTCCGATCTCGCTTTTTGATGCAGATTTGTGTTCTCAGCATACCACAATTGCGCCGCCGCCTTGCTTTTTCTCCGAGGTTGGCTCAGGAGCTGGCCTTTGTCTTCAGCAAACCCTCACTGCGTTCGTCACAAGCTTGCGAAGAAGCAAACCGACTTTGCGCCTGAAATATTCAATGAGTTTTTGTATAGAATCGACAGTGCCCGGAGTTGTTATGAATTCGGGGATTTTTTGCTCCTGGCAACGCGTTGTTCACGTTCTTCGCGAGCTTCCAGTATCCTTATAAATTCAAGGCAGGAATAATCATCTTGATCAATGTCTGTGCTCATTATTAGCTAACCTCTCCTGGCTGAAATTTGAGAATATCTTGAAGATCAAGCTTTGAAAGGCCAGTTATCTCACCGATCAAGTTGACGGGCATGCCCTGTCTTAAAAGTTTTATCGCGATCTCAACCTGCTTTTTTCGTTCACCCCTTGCTTCACCTTCGGCGAGGCCTTCATCGTGGGCGGCTTTTTTGATCGAGGCGAGGTGATGTGCTTCTTTTTCGCGCGCTTCGAGAATCTGGCGCATTTCGCGGTCGTCGTTAATTTTGTGCTGTTCTCTGGCTGCATCCATTATTGTTTGATCTCGTCTGGCTGTAGTTTAAGAAGCTCTCTTAGTTCAAGCTCAGACAGGCCAGTAGCTTCTACGATCAAGCTGATGTTAATCCCGAGTTTATACATTTTTAAAGCAGTGTCTGCTTTGCCTTCGGCGTAGGCGGCTTTCTTGATGGAGGCGAGGTGGTGTGCCTCCTTTTCGCGGGCTTCGAGGATCTGGCGCATTTCGCGGTCGGCATTTACTTTTTTGAGCTGAGCTACAGCCATGGCGACACCTTCTTCTTCACAGAGATAATCAGGCAACTCATTCATTGTAATATATTTTTCGGAAAATTTCAGTACCTGCAGCCACTTTTCAAATGGCGTGCACAAGCGGCGCGGCTTGTTGCGGCTGAACTTCGTCAGTTCGATGTAATGCAGTATCATAGTTTCGGGCAGGTTGAGCGAACTGTTCTGATTGCGAAACTCGAAGATATTGTGCATTTCGTCGCAATTTTCGAAAAGATCGAAATCCAGTATTGAGATTCCAGTTGCCGGGTGTAGTTCAGAATAGTCTTCACCGCTCCGCAGCTGCTCTGAATATAGCTTTGCCAGGTAATAAACCGTTCGCGGGACAAAGAACTTTTCTCTGCATACCTGCACTTCGATCGTATAGCAGCGGTTTTCGCCATCGCGCACCTTAACATCGACGACACTGGTTTTGAGTTCGGCCGCTTCCTTGAAACTGAACGGGTTCAAAAACTCGAGACTGACAATTTTGTCGCGACCTGATTTCTTCAGAAGCGCGTTGAGCAGGCAGATAGCGAGCTCCTCGTTCTTTTCCTGGCCAAATACGTATTTGAAGACAAAGTCATTGAGTAGCGAAAATACCTTCTTTGGTGCGCCGTCACTGCCGGGTGCCGTTTCCTTCGGGGTTCTCTCAGACTTCCTGCTGGTCATGTTTTTCTCCTGATCTGGTATTCAGGAGCAGAAAGTTATTTTGCTGCTCCTGGTAGTAGATCAGCCGAAAAACACTTTGGGGAAAAAATAATTGCAGCTTTTTAAATACTGCGCCATAAAAATAGAAGCCTGCTGATGGCGGTCTTTTTGTAAAGAGCCTAATCTGGCCAACGCTCTGTCGGCTCTGCTCTTTTCGGCAGATGCCAGGTTTACAGGTTGGTGTCGTAGACTTCGAGGGTGGCAGGATCGCCGAGATTGCCGTAGGTGGTGATGACTACCGCAAGCGACTTGCCGTCGCGGCTGAAGGTGAGGTTGTGGGTGCGGGTGCGGCCTTCATGAGCGTACGCCTGAGTGCCGGCCTGGGTGTCCCAGACGCGAAAGCGACTCTTGCTGCCGAAACTGGTGGTCGCGAAATATCTGCCGCCGGGATGAAAGCTGGCGCCGGTTATGTGGTCGGTGTGCCCCTTCATCTGTTGCAGGAGCTTGCCGGTCTGAGCGTCCCATACACAGGCAATGCTGCCCATGCCGCCGCCGGCGATCTTTTTGCTATCAGGGCTGTAGTCGATGGCAATGACATCGTGCGTGTGTGGAATGGTTATAAGAAGCTTCTGCGTCGCCAGATCCCAGATCATAATGCTGTGCGATTTGTTTTGAATGCCGGCTGCGAGATGTTTTCCGTCAGGACTGAAACGCAGCGACCCGGGGTAGAACTGCTCAACCGGTTTCCTGGCAAGAACTGCAATGCGCGTGCCTTTCGCGACATCCCACAGCTCAACGGTACAGTCTTTCGTTTGTCCTGAAGGAATACCGGAAGCGGCAAGAATCTGTCCGTCGTTGGAAAGTGCCAGCGAAGCAAGGTCGTCAAAATTGGCCATTTCGCCAACAAGCGCGCCAGTTGCCATATTCCAGATCTTGACTTTCTCGCCGGCAAAGGCGCCGGTTGCCAGAAGGCCATCGTTTGCGCTGACAACCACGCGCATGAGTCTTCCCTTATGGCCGGCCAGCGATTTCAGGAGCTTACCTGTTTGCAGATCCCAGAGGCCTACCGACTGGTCGCCGTTCAGAGTGATAAGGGTTTTGCTGTCAGGAGAAATCGTGGCTTCAAGAACGAAGGCCTCGCTCATTCGCTTGCTGTATCTGAGACTGGTAAAAACTCCTTCTGTATAACCGGTCGATACAACTAACGATAACAGCAGAACCGATAACACCAGAAAAGTCCTGGTGCGGCAGACAAAGCGACTGTGAAAATTCATGTTCCCCTCCAATAATCTGTTTTATCTCGATTCTAACTTGCATCTGTGCACGTTGCAATTGAATAGTAATATTCCTGGAAATACACGCGCAGAATCCAGATTGTTAGCGCTGTTCTGGATCCTGCGACTGCGCTTCGCTCCGTGTAGGATGACGAAAAAATGGATAGCTTTCTTCTGTCAGGCGGCTGTGATGCCGGGGCCTTCGATGCGGCTGCGGCCGGCGGCGACGGGTATTACGTTGATCTGGGTGGCGATGCGCTCTTTCAATGAGGGAACGTGTGAGATGATGCCGATCAGCTTGCCGGTCTGCTGCAGGCCGGCCAGGGTTTCGAGGGCGGTTTCGAGAGCGTTTTCGTCGAGGGTGCCGAAGCCTTCGTCGAGAAAGAGTGAGTCGATGCGCACCTTTTTGCTGGCCATTTTAGAGAGACCGAGGGCGAGTGCCAGGCTGACGATGAAGCTTTCGCCGCCTGAGAGATTCTGGGTCGAGCGGATTTTGCCGGCCTGCCAGGTGTCGATGACCTGTAACTCAAGCGGGTTATCACGGTCGTGCAGCAGAATGTAGCGGTCGGTCATTTCGTGCAGCTGCTCGTTGGCGAGCGCAACCAGCATCTCAAAAGTTATGCCCTGTGCGAATTTGCGGTATTTGTTGCCATCCTTCGAGCCGATCAGGTCGTTGAGAAGCTTCCATTTCTGGCATTCTCTGCGCTGCGCATCGATGGCAGCTTTCTTGCTCTTGATCAGCTCTTTCGCCTTGCTGTTGTCAAGCAGCTTCTGGCGCAGGGCGCCGATTTCCTGGGCAAGAGCGTTAAGTGCAGCTTCAAGCTCGGCCTGAGTCTGTTTGAGCGAGTCGAGACCGGCTTCGGTTACTCTTTTCGCGAGTTCGTCAGCCAGTGCCCTTTCGCGGTCATTTTTGCGCGCGGCGATTTCGGTCTTTCTGCGTTCGAGTTCATCAGCCTGATCCTTGAGCTTCTGGCGCTGTTCTGCCGGGATGCGACATGCGATGAAATCATTTTCGTCAACGAAGTTTTTGCGGGAAAGGTTGAGCAGGAAACCCTTTTCGAGTCTGTCCAGCTCTATTGCCCTTCGTGTTACACTTTCTGTAAGAGTCTTTATTTGTGATTTCAGATCGTTGAGCCTGCTGCCGGCCTGTTCGTGCTGTTCTCGCGCCTGTTTCTCGTTGGTTTCGGCGATAGACAGCTGGTTCTCGAGCCGTGCCTCTTCGGCTTCGGGGCTTTTGTCGCCGTAGAGTTGCCTGCGCTCCTGTAGCAGCTGCTGATGGCTTTTTTGCCTTTCTGTCAGCTCGATTTTTTTGCTGGCAAGAGATTCTTCGAGGGGTTTGCTGATGCCGGCGAGGTTCTGCAGCTCGGCACTCTGTTTGTGCAGACGGGTTTCAATTTCGCTGCGGTTGTTCTTCTGCTGCTGCCATCTGGTGAGACGTCCGCGAAGAGCGCTCAGAACCTCTTCGGTGCTGCCCTCTGGAAGCTCAGTAATTCCAAATGCGCAAAGATTCTTGAGAATGCCGGCTTTAGCCTCTTCTGCCTTATTTGCCGTCTTTTCGAGTTCTTTTTTTAGTTTTGCAACTGCTTTTTCGTGCGCGGCTTTTTCGTGAACGGCAAGAATAAGCCTGCCTTCAGCTTCGCTGCGCTTCTGCATCAGTGCAACTTCGTTTTCACGCAGTTGCTTGAGCTGCGCTTCGAGTGCTTCGGCGCTTTTTATAAGTTTGGCAAGCCGCTTGATCTCCTTGTCAGATTCTTTGATGGCAGGAACATTGCCAGCAGCGTAAGGGTGCTCGGTCGCGCCGCAGAGCGGGCAGGGGTGACCGTCCTGCAGCAGTTGCCGTTCTTCTTCGAGGCTGGCGATTTTTTCGAGCAGGAACTTTTTTTCGAGCAGAGCTTCGCGTCTGGCCTGATACTCGCTGAGCGGAAGTCCTTCTAGAAGTTTCTGCAGCTTTTCTGCGATTTTTGCGGTCTCTATCTTTGCGTCTTCGTATTGCTTATTTGCTGCCTGCAGCTCTTTTTCGTGCGTCTGGCAGTTTCTGGTCAGCTTTTTAGTCAGCTTTTCAGCTTCTTTAACAGCACTTTCAGCTGCTGCCAGATCGGTTAAAAAGGCGTCGAGACTGGTTACCTGCGCAGAAATCGCCGAAAATTCGCTGATCAGCTTTTCGTCGCCGGCATTGGCTGAAAGCCAGTCGTTTATGGCAGTCAGTTCAGCCTGGGCGGCGCTGCTGATTTTTTCGGCAGCGGCAAGGTTCTCGCGATTCGCAGTAAGATGTTTTTCGATCTTTTTGATTTCGCCTTCAGATTCTTTGACCGATTTCTGAAGTTGATCGGCCCTGAGATCGAGGGCACGCGTCTGCAACAGCAGAGGCGCCTCTGCCTGCCTGGCAGCTTTGCTGCTGGCTGTAGCCTGTTCGCAGTTTTTCAGCTGAGTAGCGGATTCTCTCAGGGCTTTTTCGAGTTCAGGTAGATCTTTTTCGCAAGTTTTCAGCTGGTCTTGCTCAGATTTCTGCTGCTGCCGGGTGATGGTCAGCGCAGCATAGTCACCGTCTAGTTCTGCCGCCTGCTCGGCCCGTTTGAGTCTGCCGCTGGTTTCCTGGAATGCTTCTATCTGTTGATCGGCAGCAGTTGCCTCGCCGGTAAGTCTGTCTATTTCCTGACGCAGCGAGTCGATGGTGGTCAGCCAATGTATCGCTTTGCTGTTCTCACTGTTGGCGGCAGCGGTCTGGCTGCTGCTGGCCTGGTTCTTTGCGAGAAGTTCGCTGGTCTGGTTTTCCTCTTCTTCGCTCATGAAAGTAATGCCGGAAACCGCTGCGTTGAGCTGTTCGAGTTTGTTGTTCTCTTCGCTGTGGCGTTCGAAAACCTTTGCCGAGATCTTGCTGTAAATGTCGGTGCCGGTGATCTGCTCGAGAATCGGTGCGCGTTCGCTTGCGTTCGACTGCAGGAACACGGCAAAGTCACCCTGTGCCAGCAAAACCGAACGGGTGAAACGTTCGAAATTCATGCCGGTTTTGTCTTCGACCAGTGTGAGAACCCGTTTCTTTTGCGATTCTAGCACCTTGCCGCTTCTGGCGTCGGAAATCTCGTGCGAAGAGTCGGCAAGATTGCCTTCAGGGTTGCGGCGGGCACGATGCTGGCTCCAGTGGCAGCGGTAACGGCCACTCTGGCATTCGAAGAGAACTTCGGCGAAGCATTCACCGGTCTGACGCGACATGATTTCGTTTGTACTCTGGCTGATGGTTTTGAGGCGCGGAGTTCGGCCGTAGAGAGCAAGACATATCGCATCGAGAATTGTTGATTTGCCGGCGCCGGTCGGCCCGGTCATCGCAAAAATACCGTCAGCAAGGTATTCGGGTGCCATGAAATTGATTTTCCATTCGCCCTGCAAGGAATTGAGGTTTTTGAAGCGAAGTTCAAGTATCTTCATGGCGTCCTCCTATTCTTTGTTGGCATCGCTTTCGACGATGGCATTGACGATTTCGCGATAAGCCTGCTTCAGCTCAGAGTGCTGTTCTTCAGGAACATCGCGGGCTTTGAGGCAATAATCGAAAACATCTTCTTCGCTCATTCCCTCAAGCGATTGCGGCGTGTCATCGCCGGTCAGGCGCAACGGCGAGCTGTTGCGGTTGATGATGCGGGTCACTTTGAGTTCAGAATCGGCAATAGCTGCGTTGATCTGTTCGTCAAGATTCGGAACGATCATTTCGCCGGTATATTCGATTTCCAGCCAGGCATTGCTGTTTTCTTCGACAAGCTGGCCGATGCGGTCGGTCAGTTTGGCGAGATCGCCGCAGATTTTTTCGAGTGGCTGAAAACAGGGCACGGCGATTTCCTCTATCTGAGGTTTGCGGCCGGTGAATTCGATCAGAATAACCTTTTTCTGCTGTTTCGCTTCGCAGAAATTCATGGCGATTGGCGAGCCAGAGTAGCGGATATGCTCATGTCCGCCGACCTTCTGCGGGGCGTGCAGGTGCCCGAGCGCCACGTAATCGATGTTGTTCGGGAAGATTTCGCTGCCGACATGTGCGATGGTGCCGACGTAGAGTTCTCTGACCCCATCGCCTTCAACTGTCTGCCCGCCGGCGGTGAATAGGTGCCCGGTTGCGAGCAGCGGCAGGTCGCCGAGCTGCTGGCGCAAATTTTCAGCAGATTCGCAGATATTGGCGTAATGTTGCTTTATCCCTGCGATAAGTGCGGCAGCTTTGTCCTCGACGGTTTCGCCGGGTACCACTCTGCGGATGTCACGGTCGCGCAGGTAGGGCACGGCGCACACCAGGCCTTTGGCTTCGCCGGCGCGGTTTTGCAAAATTATAACTTCATTTTCAGGTGACTTGCCCGGGGTGCCGACTACATGCACGTTGATGGCTTTGAGAATCTTTGCCGGCGCGTCAAGCAGGCTGGGGGAATCATGGTTGCCGGCGACAATTACTATATTGTTGCAGCAGGTTCTGGCGGCGCGGCCGAGAAAGTTGTAATAGAGCTCCTGGGCCGCAGTTGGCGGGGTGGTGTTGTCAAAAATGTCGCCAGCTACGATCAGCCCATCGACATTGCGCTCTTCGATCGTCTTTAGCAGCCAGTCGAAAAACGCCGCCAGCTCATCCTGTCTCTTGAGAAGCATGAGCGAACGCCCGAGATGCCAGTCTGATGTGTGTAGAATGCGCATTGTCGAGGCCCCTTTCCTGATACGCGATCCTCTGAATCTGTATAAGTATAAGTTCACTATCACATTCCCGTTCAAAAAAACAAGCAGGCTTTGTTGAAATGATTTTCGCACAAAGGCGCAGAGACGCAAAGAATTAGAAAAAGAAGAAAGAAGAGAAGAGCATCCGCAGTCGCCCACAGGATGTGGGTGATACTTGGGCGCATCAGGATGGAAGCGCCCGGGTGATTTCGCAGATGACGCCGATTATGCGAATGAAGGTTTAGAGAACAGGGCAGGCAGCAAAGAGAAAGAAGCTCACGCAGAGGCGTGGAGACGCGGGAGAAGGCAGGAGAAGTCAGCAGAATGAGAGCGAAGCATTAGTAGATTGCGCAGATGGCATAAGTAAGTGCAAAAAGCATAAAAACTTGTGAATAATCTGTGACAATCCTTTAATCTGCGGATAAAACTTCAAAAGAGCCTGTCAGATTGTAAGATGGCTGACTTTGAGTTATGCTTCGTACAGATTTTACAGCGAAGAGGAATATTATGAGTATGAGATCGAGGACCTGGCTTCTGGTGCTGATTTTGGCTTGCGCTTGTAGTGTTTCGGCCGGTGAGCTGGCGGAAAAAGCGGCGAAGTTCGACCGCCTGGTCGCGGCTGAGCACATGCCGCGAGGCCTGGTAGTCAACCTGCAGCCGATCGGCGCCGGCGAGCAGCTGCGTTATCGTTCGGCCGGTGATTCTACGATCTGGACTGGAGCTTACATTGTTTCGCAGGTGTTTCGCTATCGAGTAACCCGCGACGAGGAGGCTCTCGACAATATCGAAAAATGTCTGCGCGCATTCGTGCAGTTGCATGACATGGCCGGGCGGCAGGGCTTTATCGGGCGGGCTTTCGGTACACGCGAAGAACTTGGTGACGGGCGCGACGTCGTGCCGGGTGTCGGCAGTTACAGCCATCTCTGCTTCAAGGCTGATACTTCGCGCGACCAGTATACCGGGATTTTTATGGGCTGTGGCCTGGCCTGGGACTATATTCGCGATGTGAAACTGCGCAGCGAAGTCAGCGAGATGATCGCTACTGCCGCACACAATCTGATGAACAACAATCTGGCTCTCAAAGTTAAGATCAACGGTCTGGAGCCATCGACCTTCAATCTCAACCCTGAATATGCCTATCAGGATCGCATCAACCCCGAGGAATGGGCAAAGGTCGATGACTTTCCGGCCAATGTTTTTGCGCAGGCGTTGCCTTATTCTGAGCGTCTGGCGCGAACGGTTGCACGCTTTCGCCCACCGGCCGTGCGCGGTGGAGAGGCTTTGCGAGCTCTGCTGATGTTGCAGACAGCCTGTAATATCAGCGGTGATGAGCAGCTGAAAAGTTTTTTTGAGGGCGAGTTGCTCGCCCGTCGCGAGTTGCATATAGTTGCTTCGGAAACGGCAAAGTTACTCGAAGACGTATTCATGGGCCGCAATCTGGTGGTGGTCGAAAATCGTTTGAACGGAATTTTCGTGGCGGTTGGCCGGGTTTTTGTGCAGATTATGGCAATGCGCGCCGGTGTGCCAGAGTCGCTCGCGCTCTGGCTCGAACCGCTGACAGATGTTGCGGTCGTCGGCAAAGCCCGCCAGTTCACAGCCAACCTCATGACAATGCTGGCATTTCTGCGCGAACCCGGCAGTTTTAAAGTGTTTGCTGCTGTTGCCGCAAAACTTGAGGGGCATGCCGCAACTCTGCGTATGTTTAAAGCCGAAAAGGCGGCAAAGAGGCTTGAAGACCGAGCAAAGCGTCTGCGCAGCTACGCGACTTCAAATCTCGATGAATTCTCAGATACCATGCGTTCTTATGTTGGCTGCAATCTTGGTTTTTTCGCGTTGCTCGGCATACTCGAGCAGACGGCTGACAATCGTGTCCGTCAGGCCGCACTGGCAATACTGCCGCGCGCGCTCGAACCGATCGCCGATGAGGGCAACAGCATGTACAGCCTGATCGAAGCTGCGCATACCGGGCGAAAATATGACGACCCGCTGGTAGTCCAAGCCCGCCGCACCCTGCAACTTTACCCGGAAGATCAGACCAATAGGCGCTTCGATCATAGCGGCAGCATGCGCCATTCATTGTGGCCAGACCGTTTTGGTCGTTATGGGCGGCAGAGTGTCGAGCTGATTCCGATCGATCAGCGCGCCCCGCACATTTTCATCTGGCAGGAACCACCGCGCTCGATGGTCACAGGCGCTGACGATCAGACCCGCATCGCACCAGTCGGCTATCTGCTCGCCTACTGGTATGGCCGCTTCCACAATCTGATAAATGAAGCAGACTGAGAAAGAAAGACTATCCGCTGATGACGCAGATTAAAGAATAGTAGAAGGATCGAGGATTGTTCGAATTAGTCATTGCGAGGAGCATAGCGCGAAGCAATCTTACTGTCAGAAGGATTAGCTCAGAACTGGCTTTTTGGTCATGTAATGCCTTTGTCAACCGCTTCAGAGCGCCGTCTTTCGCAATGATAGTTGGTAGGCGTGAATCTCTGATCGATGGAAGGCGAGTTGGCAATAGCTGTTTTTGCGGGTTGTTTTTTCTGACGATAGAGGGTGATGATGCGAAGATAGACCAGTTGTTTGCAAAGATTCGCAAAGACAGGGTTCTGACTGGAAGGTTGTATCGATTGGCCGTCTTCAGCTTAAGGGCAAGGAAAAGGCCATTGAGGTTTACTGCCCTGAGCACGAGCTGATCGACGATTTCGCTGAAGCTCTGCATTCGCAGATCAGCTGAGAACAGCCATAAACAAAAACCCGGCAATCCGTGAGACTGCCGGGATTTGTGGCTGTTTGTCAGCCAGAGGGGAGGAGGGAGGTTTACATTATCTTCTGAATATATTGTCTGCTATGCGATTGTAGAGATTTTCGGCTCTCTGAATCTTTCTGTAGGCAGCGCGAACATCGTTTTCTGAGAACATGGCGAACTTGGCGTTCTCGACGATGCGGGCAACGTTGCGGATCTCGTCGCGATATCTGGGGCCAACATAATACACCATGTTATTGAGTTCACGACTCAGCATGCCAATGGCGCGGCCCATTCTCATTCTGTCTTCCTTGCTCATGAAAATCGGGAAGTATGAATTTTCGACGGTTCTGAAGGCGCGGGATACTGCGCGATGAGCCTGCGGCAGCTCAGGAATCATTACCGGAGGATGGCCATGACCGGGGTGACCGTGACCAGGATTGTAGCCGCCGTGATTGTTGTTGCCGGGGTTATAGCCACCGTTGTAGCCATTGTTGTTGCCATGGTTGTTGTTTCCGGGATTATAGCCAGGATGGCCATGGTTATTGTTGCCGTTATTGTAGCCGCTGTTGTTACCATGATTGTTGCTGTTGCCGTTATTGTAGCCACTGTTATTGCCGTGGTTAGGGGTGCCGTGACCGGGCATGCTGTGAATTCCACCATTATTGCTGCCTGGATGGGTTACCGGGCCGTTGTATGAAGGCTTGTTGGGTTTCTGATTGGGTTTATACTGAGCCATAGCCGATACTGGAACGAAAACGACAGTTGCCAGAAGGACTGCGAAAAGCTTTCTCATGGTTAATCTCCTGAAACTTATTTAAAACTTATTTTTATCTTGTTCAAACACCGGGATTAGTTCATGCATAAATGATGCCAACTTTTTAAGGTAGCATGAAATGCTTTTGCAGTGAGGTTTTAACGGCCGAACTGGCTCTTTGGAAACAAACTTCTGCTGAAAAATCTACAAACTCTAATAAAATTCTGGCAAATTCACATCAATTTTTGTGTAAACTTTGTAACGTAATCTCAGTATAGAGTGATCAGTATTCGGACAAGATTGAGCGTGTGGTACACGTCATTGCGAGGAGGGCGCCAGTCAGACGAAGCGTATGCCGAAGGCATAAGCCCAGCTCTGAGGCTAATCTCATGGACAAAGAGATTGCTTCGCTTCGCTCGCAATGACGACAAAACACACATTCAAATGTGACAGAGGACTAGACCCGACAGCAAATAGTGCTTGAGATTTTGAAGCGGAAGTGCAAAGATAATGAACATGAGCGAACAGACAACAGCAGCAATACAGCCCTGGCAGCAACGGTTTTTTGCCTATATCAACAGCATCAAAACGAAGCTGATCGTCAGTTTTCTTCTGATCACCCTGACGCCACTCATCTATATCAGCTATGTCATGCTGCGCAACGCTTCTGACGGCCTGCTCAACGTCATTGTCAACAACTCGCTGGCGCACGCCCGCAAGGCCTCCATCGATCTCAACCGCTTCGTCGCTCATCAACTCGATATCATTCAGCTTCTTCGCCGAAGTGATGCCGCTCTTGACCGCAACGCCGGCGAGCTCGAAGAGTTGATCAAAGAACACGACCTGCGGCAGCTTTCGATCGAAAAGATCTACATAATTGATGAGGCTGAGCAGATCGTCAGCGTCTCGAATGCCAACCCGGTCAGGCATGAGATCGATTTTGGCGAGGCGGCGGGCCTGCTGCAACAGCGCCGATTTCTTCTGTTAAGCTCAATCGGCGATGATGGCCGCAATTCAGTGGCGCTGGTGGCGATGTTGACCGACCGCGCTGGCCTCAACTACGCTCTTCTGGTAATGGAACTCAACCTGATTCAGCTGGCTTCGATAATTGCCGAGAACGTTGTCGGCAGCAGCACGCGCGTCTACCTGCTCGATGAGAGCAATCGTGTCGTGCTCAGTTACCCCGAGAACGTTCGTAGCAACGATGCAACGGTCATGGGTGCAAAGATTGCAGACAACGAATATGGCGTTTTTGCCATCGATGGCGCTGGTCTCGAAAAGCCGCAGCTTTCGTCGTTTCTGCCGGTAGTTGGCCTGGGCTGGAAAGTTCTGCTGATTCAGGATCAGCAGGAAGTATATGCGCTCGTCAATACCTTTCAGCACAATCTCTACTGGATCCTTTTCCTGACAATCACTGTCGCGGTGGTGATTGCACTGATAATTTCGCAGAATATCGCGCTGCCGATTCTGCAGGTTACGCGTGGTGCCAACGAGCTGGCAGCCGGAAAATTCGACGTTCGCATCAGTGTCGCCAACACCGACGAAGTCGGTCAGCTGGCAAACAACTTCAATTTTATGGCCGACAGTCTTGCCGGTAAGATGGAAGAGCTTAAGATCGCTTACGAAGAGTTACAGGACAGAGCGCAGACCATCGAGAAGAGCAACATCGAGCTCGACCGCAAGGTTTTCGAAATCGGTCTGCTCTACCAGATCGGCAGCACCATGGGCGAAATCGGGCTCGATCTTGAGCGCCTGCTCGATGTCATTATCGATAAGGCAATCGAGGCGGCTGATGCCCAACGCGGCTCGTTGATGCTGATCGACGACAATCAGGAAATGCTCGAACTCAAGCGCGTGCGCATCTGGGATGCAGCAAGCGGGCAGCCGGTGCCGGTCACCGATTTTAAACGCAACATCAACATCAGGCCGGGCGAAGGCATTGCCGGCAAAGTTCTCCAGAGCGGTCAGATGCTGACGATAAACGATCCTGATAACGATCCTGATTTCAAGCAATATGAGGGCGAAAGAAACCGGGTCGCCCAGATTTGCTGTGTTCCTCTCAAAGTTAAGAACGTTACTTTCGGTGTCATCAACATTGTTAATCGTAAAGATGGCCAGGACTTCGAGAAACGCGATACCGACCTGCTGCAGACTATGGCAAACCAGGCTGCGCTGGTTCTCGACAACACCAAACTTTTTAAACTCGCAATTACAGATGGACTGACCGATCTCTTTCTTGTGCGGCATTTCAAGAACAAGTTGCACGAAGAAATCAAGCGTGCCCGGCGCTACCATAAGATTTTCTCGATCATTTTCTTCGACATCGACCACTTCAAAAAATTCAACGACACCTATGGTCACCAGATTGGTGACGAAGTGCTCAAACAGGTTGCGGTGCTTTTTAAGCAATCATTGCGCGAAGACATCGACATGCCAGCCCGGTACGGCGGCGAAGAAATGATCGCGCTTCTGCCCGAAACCGATGCGCAGGGCGCCCTGGTCGTCGCCGAGCGCCTGCGCCAGTCTATCGAAAATCACGGGTTTACCGGTTCAGAAGAACCGCTGCATGTTACCGTAAGCCTTGGCATTGCCGAGTTTCCGCAGCATGGCATGGAAGCGCTCGAACTGATTCGCAAGGCTGACACCGCGCTATATGAATGCAAAAAGAAGGGCCGCAATCAGTCTTCGATCTACTCTGAAGAAATGGGAGTAGTTTCCGAAAAATGATCAGATTCATAAACTTGTTCATTCTTGTGTTTGTTGCTCTGACCCTCTGTACCTCTCTTGTCGCACAGACAGGCAGTGCGGCCTATAAGATTGACCGCCTCGTCACCTTTCTGGCAATGGGTACCGGAGCAACCACCGGTACTTATTTCCCGCTCGGAAACGCTTTTGCCAACGTCTGGTCGACGCGTGTCGAGAAGGTCAGCGTCATGGCGCACTCGACCAGCGGCTCGATCGAGAACATTCAGCTGATGCGCCGGCGTGAGCTCGACCTCGCGATTGCCCAGAGCGATGTCGTGACCGCAGCGATCAACGGCACCGGCAGCTTTCTTGGCCATCCCTGTCCGAATCTACGTGTTCTCATGTCGCTCTATCCTGAAGTCGTTCAGATAGTCGTTCTTGCCGATTCCGGCATCGAAACGGTCTCGCAGCTGCGTGGCCAGCGCGTTATCGTTGGCGCTCCCGGCAGCGGCAATGCGATTACTTCTCTTGAGCTGATGGCAGCTTTTGGCATTGACAAAGCCGATTTTGAGCCGGTTTACATCTCATACGACGAAGCATTACAGGCGATGGAACGCCGCGATTACACAGCCGCCATTGTCATTGCCGGCACGCCAACCCGCATGATCAGCGAACTGAAGCTGCGGGTGCCGGTAAGAATTCTTACACTGACGCCATCGGAAACCGCCAGCCTGACCGCCGCCCTGCCGTATCTCGCCGCCGTGAACCTGCCGGCCGCAACCTACCAGGGTCAGGCTGAACCGGTTACGACCGTTGCTCTCATGGCAATGCTGATTGCCAGCAGTCGCCTCTCGGATGACATAGCTTACAGCCTTTGCCGCGGCATCTTCGACCATCTTGATTATCTTAAAACCATTCACGAACGTGCCCGGGATGTTTCGCTCGAAACCATCATGAACGGCGTGCCGCAGGGCTATGCGCACCCTGGCGCCCTGCGCTTTTATCAGGAACACAAAAAGTGACTATGTCAGCTATAAGGCACATTTCTCCGCTGAGGTGAAACCATGAATATTTCGCGCGTCGTCAAAGTTCTCTTTCTGCTGTTTATCATATCTGTTGCCACCACAGCCATGGCCGTTGAAAAGCAGAGCGCCGCCATTCCGGTTGTTGCCGATCTGCTGCTCGGCGGCTGGATGAACGGAAGCTGGGTTGACGCCGATACCATTGCCAGCCATGTTCCCGCCGGCCTTAAATACAGCACTTACAGCTTTGACGGTAGAGGGTCTGACTGCACAGGATCATCGCCGCGTTATGAAGAAGAGGGGTGCGAATATTACGCTGTCGATTTTGCCGATGGCGTCGCTGCCAACGACAGTCTGCTGGCGGTTGGTTCGCGCCATGACGGCATGCTGCGCCGGCCGAAGCTTCAGACCGGTGGACTCAAGCCATACGAAGAGCTTGTCGCCAGATATCTCAAAAATAACGGAATCTCGGCTGAGCCGGAAATTCAGCAGCTGGTGCGCGTTGATCTCGACGGCGACGGCAGCGAAGAGGTTCTCATTGTCGCTGGTAACGCTGACTCTAGTCGGCCGGTCTTCTTTGAGAACACTTATTCGCTTGTGCTGTTTCGCCGACTGGTTGCTGGCAAAGTAATAACCGAAGTTCTGCATCAACACTATTATCATGAAGACAGTGAAGGCATGGCCGACAGTCCCAGTGGCTACAAAACCGTATTTGCTGTCGATATCAATGGTGATGGGTCACTCGAGCTGATACTGCGCGGCAGTTATTACGAGGGTTTCTGGTATGAAATCTATGAATTCACCGGCAAAGGCCTGAAAAAAGTGCTCAGCGACGGTCTGGGCGCTTGAAATCATGCAAAAACAAAACCTGCCCGGGGGCTTCTCCGGGCAGGTTTTCGTAGAACTTTAACCGAGGTTCTGCGTTAATTCAAGTTAATTATCGACTGGCACCGCTTCGCAACCTTCGTAGGCGAATGCGCTGTCGGTAAGTCTGTAGTAAAAGAAGCTGGCGACAGGCTCGCCATACTCGTTTTCGGGATACAGCATGCCAAGAACCCTGACCTGGTTATCGATGAATGCAATATCCTGGCCGTCTTCCTGAAATATGTCGGCAACCAGAAAGCTTTTTTCATCATTTGTCTGCGGATTGTTGAAAGTCATCGGCATAAAACCGTTCTGCTCAGCATTGAGGGTAAAAATGTAGAGTCCACCATTATGCGGTGGAAACGCAACTGCGGTAATTATCTCTGGCTTTGCATCGGCATTGAGGTCGGCAACCAGCAGGTTGCTGCTTTCGCCATTGAAAATGAACTTTTTTTCCTGGTCGCCGAGAATTTCACTGGTCCAGAAGTCTTTGCCTTCGGGAGTTCTCACCCTGATGCGCACTCCTGCGCCGTCGGCAAGCTTTTCGACGGTGTAGCCGCTGTTGTTAATTTCAATCTTTGAGCTGGCAAGCAGGGGATTGCCTTCGCCCGGAACCGCAAGGCCGGCGAACAGAGCCGAAGAGGCCAGAAGTGTAACAAACAACAGAATTGTTATGGTGTTTTTCATTGTCATGTCTCCTGTTCCGGGTTATTTGTCCCACTGATAGAAGTTATTGGACTTCATGATACTGATGAGCTTGCTGGCGTAATTCGGGTCGGTAGCGTAGCCGGCCTTGTGAATTTCGCGGGCGAACTGGTCGGGGTTATTCTTGTATTTCATGGCCGGAGAATAGCGGGCGTTCTGCAGCAGTTTGCCATGATCTTCGATCGACTGTGCCCAGCTGTGATATTTGCGAAAATTGTCCTGGATCGTTACCATGCGCCCATTGATGAATTCTTTGGTCGAAACCCTGATCGTGCCGGCCGGGCCGGTGCCCTTGATCCCGAACAGGTTTTTGGCGTCGCCGATACTCGATGCGCCCCAGCCGGTTTCGAGAGCGGCCTGGGCCAGGGTGACCGATGCCGGAACCCCGGTTCTCTTCATCGATTCGCGGGCAACCGGGCCAAACAGCTGTGAGAACTGTGAAGGCGAAAGCTTGCCACCTTTGTAGCTGGCCAGCGCAGCTTCGGCCTGGCTGGGAGTGGTCGATGAACCGGGAGTCGATCCGCTGTTGCCAGTGGTTGCCGGGTCATCCTTGGGCAGGTAACCGCCGTTGCGGGTGTCGCCGGGATAATAGGGCTCTTCACCCGATGCCGGGGCGCCAGCCACAGAAACATAATTCTTATGCATGTAGCCGGTCTGGCCGTTGACCTGAACCTTGTAAAATTCGCCTTCTTCGCCGATGACGGTAACGCTGGTGCCGCCGCCGAACAGACCCATGACCGGGCCCCAGGGATATTCGCGCAGGCGCAGAGAAGAAGATACCTCAATTGTGCCTTCGAGCGGAAATTTGCTGTCTTCTTTCTTTTTGCCGGCCTCGTCTTCTTTGGCGGCAGTAGAACTGTCCTGGCCGCTCTGCCCCGACTTCTCGATCTTCACATCCTTTTCGGTGAACGGAGTTTCGGCAGTTATGGGAACGACAAGAGCACACATAAAGATAAACAGAACGAATAATTTAACGTATCTGGCCATTGGAGTTTTCTCCTTAATTTTACGTTTGTCTAATATACTGCAAACTCCATAAATAGTTTAAATTTTGCGCAAAAATTCTGGAGCCTTTTGATTCAGGAATGATGATGGCCGAGTTTGTGGTTGAGGCGTTCGATGCGCTGCGCCAGCAGGCGGGCGAGAAACAGCGAATAATGCGGCTTTTCTTTGATGCCGGCGACGAATTCTTTTTTTGAAATACGTATCAGAGCGCCATTGGTGACGGCTTTTACCGAGGCACTGCGACGGTTGTTGAGCAGAAAAGACATTTCGCCGAGAAAGATGTCATCATGATTGAGCACGGTCATGGCCTCGCCGCCAACACTGACTTCGTAACGCCCTGAAGAGATGAAATAAAGAAAATCGCTGGGTTCACCTTCATTGAATACTGTCTCACCAGCAGCGAATTTAACGGTAGTAAGGTCTTTGAACAGCGCCGGAGTTATGTTGTTGACGCCTTCCTGGTGGTAGAAGCAAAATCGGACGGAGTTTCCTTTGTCGTTGTAAGTCAGATCACTGGTCATGTCGCGGGACAGCGCGACACCGCGCCCATGCAGGCTCAGCGCCACCGCGCCCTTGCTTGGGTCTTTGAGACTACGCCAGTCGAAGCCTTCGCCATCGTCGGTGATACTGAACTTGGTGTGATTGGGATATATGCTGTATTCGAGATAGACCTTGCGGTTGGCGATAACCGGGTCTTTGCAGCGCTGATCGATCAGTTCGGTCATGTCGCCGCCATTCTGCAGCCAGGTGGTCTTTTCACCATAAGAGATGCTGCAGTTGCCATGCTCGATCGCATTGATCAGCAGCTCGGTGAGCACGAAACTCAGCTTTTCCTTATTGATTATGTCGATGCGGTTGAGGTTGTAGAGGTAGTTGCAGATCAGATTGGTAAAACAGTTTACCTCGATAAGGTCATTTTTGAGTTCAAAAGAAGTATTGATGACGTTGCCGAGGTCACCGCCGATCACGCGCTGGAAAAGCATGTGGCGGTTGTGGCAGATTATGCTGAATACCTGTGGCAGCTGGCGTTCAAGGCGTGCCAGTTCAACCAGAGCGATGACGTTGGTGCTGCGCAGTTTCTCTGATTCGCGCAGCTCTCTGACAGACTCGCACAGTCCGATAATGCCGGAGCTGAGAAGCCAGGTGTCGCCTTTGATGACGTTCATCAACAGGTCGGTGTCGAGCTTGTCGTCGGCAAAGTTGATGACAACCAGTTCTGGCATTTCGACGCCGAGATAGTCCATCGCCTGACTGGCCTTGTCGAGATAGACCGCTTCACAGCCTTCGAAGCACCCATTCAGCATTTTGCTGATACTGGCATAAAGTTCCTGATCTGATGTCACTACCGGCACTCTGCTCATATTTGTTTCCTCTCAAGCCAAATTAACGCGCCTGCAGCTCATATTAAGGCTTTTGCCCTGCTTCGGTCAAGTCTATCGCTGAGTGCTGTTCTGGCGATTCTCGACAACCTGTGCACGGCGCAGTGGATTTGTTGAAGATATCAGGGTAGAATGCTTAATATTAGAAATTAAAGTCAGTAACCTGCTTAATGCTTGAGAAGTCTCATAAAAGAACGGATCAGAATCACAGAATTATTGCGCCCGCAATGGTTGCATTGTTTTTTTTCATATTGCTGGTGCCGCTCCGGCTTCTGACCACAAGGATCGAAGAGCTTGCCAGACAGGATCAGGTATGGCGAAACGCCGAAATCAGTGCGCGTCTCAGCAATGAAATGGTGCGTTTCAAAAAAGATCTCCAGCCAGAAGATTTTGCTGCCAGCTATCTGCGGCGCCGCCTGGCTGATACCGGCCTGGAAAAAGGCATGGGAGAAGTCTGTTTTACTGAAAATAGAACTGAGCGTGAGCGTCTTTTTGATGGCGTGTTCGAGTGCATAGACTCTGCTTTGAGTTCTGGTGATAATGCGGTGCCCACTTTTTTTGTCGTTGTTGCCAGCAAAAATTTTGATAGTTTTCGTTATCGAATCAGGCCATCTCTGGTTGAACTGGCTGGCGGGGCTGAAGAAGCGGCCTTGTTTATCAGCTACTTCACTCTTAACAACCACGAAGCAATGGTCGACAAAAATACTGCGCGCAGATACAAACAGATTACTACCGGCTGGGCCGGCACTGATTCTGTCTCTGAGGGCTTGAGAATAAAATTCGGTCAGATGCTGGGCAGTTATGTCGGTCGTGAGCCAAAAGAGCGTCAGATCAGCGTGTATTATAGCGATCTGCATGGCTTCGACCGGCTCCTTTTCTGGTCGCAGCCAATATATGATACAGAGCATTTTTACGGCGCTCTGATGATTGGCCTGCTTGAGAGCGAACTGAAATCAACCACAATTTTGCAGCAGGCCGTCAACAATCCTGTAGACAACAATCTGCAAAGAATGGCCTGGACAGAAAGGCCTGAATTTTCTGGCGATGCCGATGGCAGCCTTTATGACCAGACTGCGTTTGCCGGCAAACCTCTGTTTCTGGGTGTTAAGCTGGTTGGAAAAGGCGAAAGCTCTTTTTCGCAAATTCTGGCCTGGTTGCGTATTCTGGCTGGGGCGATTCTACTGCTGGGCTTTCTTTCATTCATGCATGCGCTGCTTTTTGGCATGCAGATAAGGTTTGAGCTGCGTGTAAAAATGGCTCTGGCCATCGCAGTTGTCGTCTTCATTCCGGCTCTCCTGGTCGGCGTGCTGACCAGAGCGTCATTGCATGACTTCATGTCGTCACGCAGCGATATGGCGCAGGGATATCTGATGTCACGTCTCGACGAACTGGAACTTGCACAGGACGAACTCGATTCGCGACAGGTTCTGCAAGGGCTAAGATTCAAGTCACACATTGAAAAATACTGGGGCGACGGTCTGCACAAGACACCTGAGGCAAAGATAATTTCTGATTACCTGAGTTTTTTTTCCGGACGTAACTTCTTTTACGATAGAAGCGGTAATTCTCTGCATTTCCGCAGTGATAAAATCGCAGGGCACACCGACCGTCTTACTCTCAATAATGCGGTAAGACTTCTCAGCAGCCTGAGTGGACTGCAGCCAGGCGAGCGAACCAGAAAGCAGCTCGAGAATCTATCTTTCACTGATGCCTTTCTCGGTGATTTAAATGCCCTGACCAACATGAGTCTGGCGGCATCGCGAGAATCTGAAATCGTTGGCAATCTGTCATCGCTGAATCCGCTGTCACGTGATATCGTGGCTTTATATGCCGATTCCGGTCAGCGCCCGATTCGTCCTCACACTATCGGCTTTGTCAAGGCCAATCCTGAAGGGGCTATGGCGAGACTGATAAAAACCTCACCCGGTTTTCCGACTGGATTTTTTATGGAAACCAGCGGTGACTATAACACCAGAATCGCTTTTGCCAATCGTGACAACGAGTTCGTTACTCAGGAATTCTTGTATGATCCTTCATTCAGGCGCGATATGGATCTCAAGTTGCTGTTTGACAGAGCTATGGAACTTAAGTCTTCGGGCAGTTCGGTTGCTGAAGATTCGCCGGAAAAAGTTGCCGGATGGCGCTACCGCAACGATTATCCTCATATTTTCGCCGGCACTACAACTTTCAGTCCCGACAGCTTCACCGCACTTTTTCTCGACCTTGTGCCTCTGGCAGTATTTGTTTACAGTCTTATCATCATGCTGGTTGTCAGCCGCTTTGTTGCCGGCCTGTTCATGACTCCGATCGAAACGGTCAGCCTGGGTGTGCGCGCGGTGGCGGCCGGTGAAGACCTGACGATGCGTGTTCAAATCTGCAATAATGACGAATTTGACCGCATGGGCAACGCGTTCAATGAGATGACGGCCGGTCTGCTTCAGAAAAGGCATATTTCGCGTTTCGTTTCTGATCGGCTGCTGGCTGAGATAGCATCGCCACAAAGCAAGGCGCAGGCCCGCGAAGAGGTGGCTACCGTGCTGGCTTCTGATCTGCGAAATTTCACGGGAATATCAGAGAAATTTCCGCCTGAAATGGTTGTTGATGTCCTTAATGACTATTTTACACTGATGGAACAGGCGATAAAGGCTGAAAATGGCAGTATAGACAAGTTTATCGGCGATGCGATCATCGCGGTCTTTTATGCTCAGGAAGATGGCAATACGGCTTTGCGTGCAGCTCGCGCCGCCTGTGCCATGCGGCGCAGCCTGTCAGATTTTAATGAAACTCAACTTGCTTCTGGCCGATTCGCCATCGACAACGGAATCGGTCTGGCAACTGGCCGACTGATGTCTGCTGTGGCCGGGAGTCGAGGCCGACGTGAGTTTATTGTCACCGGCGCCCCGGTAGAGCGAGCGGAAGCATTGGAGCCGCTGAGCAAACAGGGCAGAAGCAGCAGAATAATTGTCGATGGCGAGACCTGCGCGGAATTGCAGGGGGCTTTTTCCTGCCGGCCGCTTGCCGGTCATCAGGATGTCTACGAGATCACCGGGCCAACAGCATGAAAGTTATCAAGGCAAGATCACAGGTGAGCTTCTGGCTTTTGCTATCTGTATGGTTGCTGGTAGTCATTTTGCCAGCATTGCTTTTTCGCAGCGCACTTGACAGATTTCTGAACTTCAGCCATGAACAGCAGAAACAGCGAGTTAAGCCCCTGCTTTTTGCTGAAATGCAGCAGTTTAAAGAAGATCTCGCCTTTGACGGAATGCTGCAGGAAGATTTTCAGACATTCGATCGTAAGCAGGGATTTTATGACGTAAACTCTGATGCAGTTACAGCTTCGGCAGCCTGTGATGCCGCCCGTATCCGCAACGATCTCGAGCGTCATCTGGGTTTTCCTGTGTTTATGGTGATGGCACATGGGGCAGATACTGTTAAAACTGATTACTCTGTGGCAGCAGCTTCTTTTGCCGAGGTCAAAATGCCGTCGACCACCATGTTGCGGCGTTTCTTCGCTCTGGTTAACGATCAGATGGATCATTCGCAGGTGTTCCCAGAAGAATACCGCCCGGCCTTTCCTCCTGGCACCGCTTATGAAGACGAAAAGGTGCGCAAGGTATATCTCGAGGGTTTCCTTCAGAACCTGCTTGGAACCAGCATGCCATTCAATGTTCAGCCCCGGCGTCTTTATGGCGCAGTTGCCAGTAAAATCGGCGACACCGGGCGTATTTATATTTATTATGGCGCCGGCAGCGTGGCCCGCGGGCAGGGACGTTGTATTAGCTCAGGCTATCTGGCGGTGATCAGAGCAGCTGACATTGCCGAGAGTCACATAGTCAGAAAAGCCTCGAGCCGGTCGTTTTACCCGGATCTGTTAAGGCGGATGACTTTTTTGCAGCCGGCAATCGCCGACCCTGACAATTTTTCCTGGCGCGGTTACAGTCAGGTTCGTGAGCAGAACGGCAACTATTCTCTGACAACAGTTGTACAGCCCCGTCAGCTGGTTAGAATCGTGCAGAAGGGCGGAATAGTTGCCCGCGATTTTTCAGCTTTTGCCGGGAAGACCATGGGTATTGAGGTTTTTTGCCGGCTCAGCCAGCTACAGCACCCGCTATGGCATTATCAGCAGCCGATTTATCTGCTTCTTCGTCTGCTCGTTCTTGCCGGTGTATTGATTTTCATGCGCCTGTATCTTTTCGGCTTCGATATGCAGATGTCGTTGTCGATCAAGATTTCTCTGGCTGTAGTGGCGGCCGGTTTTTTGCCATTACTGAGCCTTCTGCTCAGTATGGCCGCTTATGACGATTCTGCCAGGGCGGCCAGACATGATCGTATTCAGCGCTTTATCAAGATAAGAAACCGGGAAATTCAGGATTATCTGTCAGCCTGCCTTAGAATAAAAGAAGAACAGGCGCAGGAGCTCGCAGAAAAAATGGGTGCCATCAATGAACGTCAGCCTCTTGAACTGCATGATTATCTGCAGGCATGGATGAAAAGACGCCCGATTGATGCTATTCTCTATAAGCCTTTGTTCGGTGAAACCATGACTGTTATCTCACCAGAAGCGGCGTTGCCAGCCAAAATTGCCAAAAATGCCGATGCGGCAAAGGTGTTTTGCGGATCTATAGCTGAAATGCTGCTTAGTTCACCTTTGCTGAATCCAGACCGGCAAAGCATGTCGACGCTGCTGACAGAAGGCAGCGGCAACATCGGCAGCACTCATTCAATGATGATAAGTAATGGCCGGATCATCAATCTTGCCAAATTGCAGGGGCGTTCCCGCATAGCTGTGGTGTTGGCGTGTCGTCCCGGGGAGATCCGTACGCCGGTTGCAGTCATCATGATTATCTACTCTCTTGACCGGCTGATCGAAGAAATGCTGCAGGGTATTGTCGACAGGTTTCCAGCAGAAGAAGACCTTGCCGGCTGGCATATTGACCGGGCGTTTGGCGTAGAAGCGGATGGTCAGATTCATAAATCAATGTTTGCATCTTCATCTCAACTGGATGACGACTTTATCATGAATCAGATGCGGGCCTGTTTCAGTTCGAAGCGCGATATTCAATGGTTTGGCCGTAAGGGTGGCGAAGAAATGTTCTCTTTTGTCTGTTTTGACCAGAGTTTGCCATTGCTGAATCTTACGGTGATCAGAGTGCCTGCTGCTGCCGGCGTTATGGCAGGCTTCGAGTTCTGGCGCTGGTTATACCCATTTCTGCTGGTATTGTTCATATTGCTGTTTTCTCGTTATTTTTTCATCGGCCCGGCCCTGCAGTTGGCGAGAGGGTTGTCGGTCATTGCCGGTGGCGATCTGCAACATCGTCTGCAACTGCATAGCGGCGATGAATTCGAAACTCTGGCCCAGGAGTTCAACCAGATGGCACAAGGCCTGATGGAAAAGGAACAACTTGAGGCCTATGTCTCAAGCGATGTTCTGGCAGAAGCGCGCGTCTCTGAGGTCGCTCATCTGCATCCTGGCGGTGAGCGGATTGTCGCCAGTGTCGCTTTTGTTTCTCTTCTGCCACTGGCTAAAGAAGCTGCTGGTGGTGGCGTGCAGTTGCCGCATATCGACAGCTTTCTTGATCTGGCTCAGATTTTATGCGGTGAAACCCATGGTGTCATCGACAAGGTAATCGGTCATAGCCTGATGCTGGTGTTTCGTGCCTCAGGGAATAATGCCGATCATCAGTTGAATGCCTGTCACATGGTGATGCAGCTTGTTGCAGCAGTTCAGGCCTCGCAACTGGGCAGCAGCTGTCGGGTGGCGGCCGGGCTGGCGTGTGGCCAGCTGGTTTCCGGCAAAATCGGCTCGCGTAATGGCCGTCTCGATTTTACCGTTATTGGTGACACGGTCAATCTGGCGGCTCGACTTAAGTCGTATGCCGAGAACCTGGCGGACTCGCCAATACTGATTTCAGAAGAACTACGGGCCGCCGTGGCAGACAGAATTTCAGCCAGACTCGAGAGCGAAGTGCAGCTCAAGGGTAAGTCTTTACAGACCAGGGTATATCGAATTGCATGACAGCATTCTTGTTTTTGCAGCAGAGATTGGTTAAAATCACATATCCGACAGAAGGCAGGTAAAAATGAAAAAACGTATTGAGAGCGCGATCAGACTTATTCTGGAAAATGCCGGCGAGGGCTGGTTCATAATACTTGAAGAGCCGACCGATGAGAAGTTTGTTCAATTCGCCTATGACGAAGACACGGGGCTGATCTTCGATCTGCCGTTTCAGGCACTCGACGAAGACGAGCTGGCGCGGGCCCGCCAGGTGCTCGGCGAGGCAGGGGTCGGTGATGAAGTTGCCGGAATTTTTGATTCGCCAGATGGCGAGCAGATTGGGGAACAGCGCTCTTTCAATACGATGATCGGCCGTGATGTTGCCCGGGCAGTAGAACTTGTGCACAAAGTGTTTACTTATGTCTACGGTTTCGACGATAGAACCAGGTTTGATGTCACGATAAGCCGATAAGCAATAAAGGCATCGAGTTATTACAGGGGCAACAGAAGGTGGCAGAGCGGTGAAGAAAGAAAAAGCGGCGATCACGACAGTGTCAGACAAATGCCGTTATTGCAGGAGTGAGATTCCGGCTGGCGCAGTTAAGTGCTGTCATTGCCAGGAATGGCTCGATGGTCGGGCCGAATCAGCAATTGAAGCTGATGAAATCATGGTTGCGCCAAGAGACCCCGCGGTCAGACCGGCACAACTGCCGCCGGCATGTTTTCAAAGCCGGCTGGCGGCAACGATTCCACAGGTAAGCTACTGGACTTTCTATTTTGCCCTGAGTATGCTGTTTTATATCGTGATCGCTCTGCACTGGACCTTTGGCCCTGAAGACAGAATCTTCCTGATCTCGTTCATGTTTAACGCCATGCAGATGTTCTTTTCGGCGGCCGGCATGGTCTGGTTCGAAAAACTGCTCGACCGCTTCCGAGCCGAAATACCGGTAATAACTGGCTGGAGCGCGGAACGCAGCGAAGAATACTATCTCAAGAACCGCGAGAGGGTTTTTGCAAACGGAGTGCCCCTGGCTGTTGGCCTGATAATATGTACAATAGCAGTGATTGGCGACAGTCAGGTGATTGGCATGCCTTTTGCCACTGAAGCGGGGCGGGTCGCTTATCTCATGTACGAGTTCAGCTTTCTTTTCTGGAGCGCATCTGCCATAGTTTATTTTATCAAGTTCGCCATGTTTATCAGAGAATTTGGCGACCTTGAACTGCGCATACTTATCATCCAGGAAGAAGAATCCGGCATCCGCATGCTCGGCAAGTTCATTTTGCAGACAACGCTGTTTGCGGTAATTCCCTATATCTGCAGCATAACCGCCCGCCATATCGGTGGCTGGAACTTTTCGTCGCTGCTGTCGGTATGGTTCGCGCTTTTCGGCATTTCGATACTTTTTTATCTGTTCTGGCCGATCTACAACATTCATCGCGCCATGATCAGAGAGAAAGACCGCAAGCTCAATCTCGTTTCATACGAGCTTAACAGCCTGCTTTCGCGGCCACGTCTCGAAAGAGAGAATATCCACAAGGTACGAAACCTGCTCGAGATTCGTAACTATCTGCACGAAATCAACACCTGGCCATTCGATATGAACAAGGTGGTCGGGCTTCTTTCAGCGGTAATCATACCCATGGCCTCGATTCTGGTTGACCGCGCGCTCAAGGGCGGGCAGTAACGAACAAACGCATTAAAGGAGATTGTTGTGGTCGGCACAATCGAAGTATATGTGATTGCTTATCTGATTCTGCTGGTGGTGCTGATAGTGATTGCCTTTGCCTGTCTTAAAGCAGTTTTTACGCTGACTAAAGGCCTTAACGAGGTCATCAGGGGACTTGCTGCTATCGAGCAGCGTCTGGCCAGACTCGAGCAAAATCAGGACTGAGAGCCGGCTCTTAATTTGTTCAGGCGAACATGACCAGACTCAGAGCCATCAACATCATGCCACTGACCACACCGTAAATGCACAGATGATGTTCGCCATACTTTTCAGCGGCCGGCAGCAGCTGGTCAAGCGAAATGAAGACCATGATTCCGGCGACTCCGGCAAATAGAAGGCCGAACAGAGTGTCGTTAAAAAATGGCATCAGCAGAAAATAGCCGACCATGGCACCGATTGGTTCTGACATGCCCGACAAGAACGAGTATAAAAATGCCTTGCGGCGACTGCCGGTCGAGTGATAAATCGGCACTGAAACCGCAATTCCTTCTGGAATATTGTGTATGGCAATCGCGACAGCGATACTCACGCCAAGTGTCGGTTCTTTTAGTGCTGCAGTAAAAGTCGCGAGTCCTTCGGGGAAGTTGTGTATGCCGATCGCCAGAGCCGAGAAAATGCCCATGCGATGTAGCGCGGCCGTGCTCGGTTCTTTCGCGGTTTTTTCCGGGCATTCTTTGAGTTCGGCAACTTCGCGGGCTTCGTGCGGATTTTCGAAGTCAGGCACGAACTTGTCAATTAGAGTGGTGAGAAACATTCCACAGAAGAATGCTACGGTAGTTGCCAGATAGCCCTTGGTTTCTCCCATACAGCCAACCAGCGATTCCTTGGCCTTGAAGAAGATTTCTATCATCGAAACGTAGATCATGACGCCAGCCGAAAAGCCAAGCGCGACTGCCAGAAATTTTTTGTCGGTCTTTTTTGAGAAGAATGCAAGCAGACTGCCGATGCCGGTTGCCAGGCCGGCCAGCAGGGTAAGTACAAAGGCAAAAAGCACGTTTTCCTGATACATGGTGTGACTCCGTGAATACATTAAAAATTTCGCTACAAATTTACCACAAAAGGGTATATTTAGATAGAAAGCACAATCAGCCAAAGCAATTCTCGGTAAAAAATGTCATTGCGAAGAGCGAAGCCCTGAAGCAATCCTGCTGTTGATGAGATTGGCTCAGAGCCGGTTTGCTTCAGGCATAACGCATTGAGCTTTTTATAGAGTGTGAGTGAATTTTGCTGGTGGGATCTGCTTCGAGTGATCACAAATGATCTGAGGGAGGCCTGTATGAAAGGAAGAACCGTATTTGTCAGCGATCTGCATATCGGCACCGGCGCCGAAACCAACTGGTATCAGAAGGGTGTTCATGAGCCGCTTTTGAAAAACTTTCTGCGCTATCTGCAGTCTGATGAAAACCATGTCGATGAACTCGTAATTCTCGGCGACTGGTTTGACCTGTGGAATTATCATCCGTTTTCTTCACCACCCGACGTGGCTCTGATCATGCGACAGAATCCGGCTCTTTTTCAGCGTCACGCTGATGGTGATTTTGTCAGTCTTCTCGACCGGGTCAAGGTCCGCTATATTAACGGCGATCACGATATGGAAGTGGAATTGCGCGAGGTCAACCGGCTGTTGTCTGCATTAACCGATCGCCGAATCCTGCCTGGTCATGGCAATGACTTTGAAAAGCCAGCCCTTGCCAATACCTATTATATGAACGGGCCGATCTGGGCCGAGCATGGTAACCAGCACGATCTTTTCAACAAGCCGTCACTGACCGAGGCAAACCCACTGGCTCCTCTACCACTGGGTTATTTTGTCAACCGCATATATTGTCATTATCTTCAGAAGAGGATCGCCAGTGTACACCGGGCCGATGCCGCAGCGGTTTCCGGCTGCTGTGAGACCAGTCTCGAAAGCTATGGAATCACGCTTGAAGGCCTGTTACAGGAACTTATGCATCAGCTGAAAAAGGGCGACAAGCTCAATCCGGCCAGTATAATCCTCAAGATGATGATGCAGCATAACCGCAATAATCAGCTTGAATTCAAGCTTGGTGGCAAAAGCCTGAGCGAGGTAAATACCGACGGCATTGCCCGCTTCTATCCGGACCTGATCAGCGAAGAGAACTTCTACGATGCCATGTGCGAAGCCGAAGTCGCTTTCGATGGGCTGGCACACTTTGCCCGTCAACATGTCAACAAGAACCCGCACACCCGAGTTGTGGTAATGGGCCATACTCATTGTGCCCTTAATATGTACTGCGGCAGTCTCAAAAACCATGTATTCGCCAATACCGGCTATTTCTGCCCGCCACAGCCTGACATAGATTCTGGCCTGCACCTGCCCGGCTTCGTCGAAGTCGACAGCTTCAATGATGGCAGCCTGAAAGTCACCCAGAAAATCGTCAGCGGCACCCTCGACGAAGACATCAGAGAAATATCGGCCCTGCGGGTGTATTAAACTTTCTGCAGTTTGCGTATTGTTAAAGCAGCCTGTTTGTGCTAAAACAGGCTGCTGAACTTTTTGCAACTCATTTGTTGTGCATATAGTATCTTAGTATTGCAGCAGCTGTCACGGCAAACTGCGGAAGTTGGACCAGATGAAATTTTCATTCAGCCTGTATTTTCAGATAACCATACTTTTTGTGTTACTCAGTATTTTTTCGGTGCTTGGTGCCGGGTCTCTCAACTATCTTGAGAGCCGCAAAATCATTATCGATCAGTTCAATAAGTCGATGCTCGACACTGCTACGATAATAGGTTCGAGTCTGAGCGGAAAAGCCGATGACGCTGCTGAAGCGATAATGCGCCTCAGTCGTCATCAGGTTCTGCATTCAGCAGACTCTGCCGAGATACAGCGCTTTCTCCAGGTCGCCGTAGACTCTTCTTCTCTTTTCAATAACATCTACTATTTTTCGCCTGAAGGCCCGCTGAAGGCAGCCGCTTATGCCGACGGTCGCGATGTCGCCCGCTATGCCGGCGAAAATTTTCTTGCCTACGCCGATCAGGAAAAAACTCATGACGTCTATCACGATCTCGTTCACGCGCTTGAAGCTCGAACTCCGGTGTTTTCGGCCTTTTTTAAATCAGCTACCGGAACATTGATGAATTCTTTTATCGTGCCGGTCGTCAGCGAAGATGGTAGTGTTGTCGGGCTGCTCAGCTGCGGCATCGCACTCGACAGCTCTTTTAAGCTGCTCGAAATGATGAAGACGCTCAAGCCGCACCCAGATGGCTATATCGCACTGGTCGATGTCGAAGGGAAGGTATTGCTCAGCGCCGGTGAGATGCCGGTCGAGCTGGTGCCCGGTCGCGACTGGGCCAGTCGCGAAGACAAGCTGGTCAGCGCCGCTGGCTACCTGCAAGCAGTCATCAGCATGGAAAAAGCCGGGCTCGGTGTTTGCTGTGGCGTGCCGGAGGCGGCAGTAGCAGGATTGTTAAAACGTCTGCATGATTCAAACGTGCTTTTTACTTTGCTGGTTGGTATTCTCGCTTCTTTGGCCGGCATCGTGGCTGCATATATTCTGGTGTCACCACTTACTGCTCTGGTGAATGGACTTCGCCGCCTGCAAAAAGACGAGGCTGCACCAAGACTGGTTTGCCGTGCTTCCGGTGAAATTGCCGAAGCAATCGCGATTTACCACGAAATGCGCGAACAACGTCAGCGATCTTCTTCCCGCCATCCTGCGACTTCGTCTGACCCTGGCGCAAAATGACAAAGAACCTCGCACAAAGCCACTAAGACACGAAAATAGAGCCAGGAAAGAAAAGAAAGAAATCCGCCGATTTCACCGATTGAAGAAAAGACGCTCTTCTTCTCTTAATCGCTATCGGGTATCGGGTCTCGGGATCGTAGTCGATCTTCTCTTTTTCTTCTCTCAATTCTGCTTTTTATTCTCCGTGCCTCTGCGGCTCTGCGTGAGCTCTTTTAGATAATGTTTAGATAATGTTTTCTGTACGTCTTTTACCGGGAATTGCTGAATTTGTTTTTGACAGCTTGCGCAGATTGAATTTGTCAGTATAATCTAAAAATAATCGCAGCATTGTCAGACCAATTCGTGTCATTTCAATACTTTTTTGCAGCTAACTGCAGAGAGGGTATTGCTAAATACAGAACTATCATTAAAATTAAAAGAAGTTAACCGGTACACACCGGAAGACTATAGTTCAGATTTAAGTGTTCGAGTTTCCAGAAGGAGTGAACATATGAGAAAAAATACGCTTAGAGTTCTCAGTTCTGTCATGTGCCTCATACTTCTGGCCACCCTGGTATTCCAGGAACCTCTGATGGCTGCGACGCAGACAATACCAGTCAGAGTTGGGGGCGAAGTCCTTAACGTCACCCCGGGCCAGTGGGTATCGGTAAGATCAGGTACCCAGATTACCCATTACAATGTCAGATTTGTCAATGGTAGACCTGTTGCTCTCGAAATGAGCCAGTATACCAAGTTGATATTTGGTGAAGGCGTTGTCGGCAATGTTTCCGGCAATACTGGATCACAGGCTTCCACGCCTTCAACTGGTTCGCAGGCTTCCAAACCTTCGACCGGCTCACAGTCTTCACAGGGTGCCGGAACTCCAGTTGGTGGTTCAGTAGCTGACGATATCGCGCAGAGCTCATCTCAGACCTCTGCCGGTAAAACTTCTGGCCAGACCTCAGGTCAGACTTCTGGTCAGACCTCAAGCGGCAAATATGAACAGCTTGAGCTGCCCTTCGATAAGCCGACGACTCAGAGTCAGAGCCAGACAAGCGGCAGTCAGAATTCCGGCGGCTATGAACAGCTCGAACTGCCCTTCGACAAGCCTCAGACTTCTCAGAGCACCAGTGGTGCTGGCTCGGTTGCTGATGACATGGTTCAGACCGGTGGCAGCAACGCAGCTGGTAATGTCGCTGATGATCTGGTGCAGACTGGTGGCAGTAACGCAGCCGGTTCGGTCGCTGACGACCTCGTACAGACCGGTGGCACTACTACTACCGAATCTACAACTACAACTTCGACTAAAACAACCTGGGATCCTTCGAGACACCCCAGAGATCCCCAGACCGGCCGCTTCATTTCACACGAAGAAGCCATTAAACGTGGTCTGATGGATCCTCCCGACGGTTATACCGGGGGTTCGGTTGCTGACGATGTTGCCCAGACTGGCCAGACCGGTTCAGTAGCTGACGATATGGCTCAGACCGGCCAGACCGGCTCAGTAGCTGATGATATGGCTCAGACCGGCCAGACCGGCTCAGTGGCTGACGATATGGCTCAGGCTGGTACAGCTGGCAGCGTTGCCGATGATGCAGCTCAGGCTAATGGCAAACCCACTGTTGGTGACAAGTTCCGCGCTGGTTACGAAACTGGTAAGGGCATGACCAACCAGGGTTTCCAGAATGTAAAAGACAGCCTCAAGTCTGGTTTCAGCGCCAAGAACCTGTTGGTTACTGCTGGTATCACTGTAGGTGTTGACCTTGCTACTCAGATTATGCGCGGTGAAAAGCCCAGCGTTAAGAAAGCCCTCAAGACCGTCTGCAGCGCTGAATTCGCCGGTGGCGTTGTCGGTGCCGTTACTGGTGCCGCTGCTGGTTCGTTCTTCGTTCCGTTCCTCAGTGCAATCCCGGTCGTTGGTGGTGCCCTCAGCGCTCTGGCTCCGGCATTCGGTTCGATCGTCGGTTCTTCAATGGGTGCTTACCTCGCTGGTGACCTCAAGAACGGCAGATTCTCGATCAAAGAAGCTTTTAAACGCATTGACTGGGTCGGTGTAACCGGCCAGGCAATCGGTTCAACCGTAGGTGCCGCTCTTGGTTCTGCTCTCGGCCCGATAGGTACGATAGCGGGTGGTATGATCGGTGGTTATCTCGGTAACTGGGCTGCACAGAAAATTGCCGGCATGTTCGGTCGCGGTCAGGCAAATCTGCCTGAACTGGCAATGCCAACAGGCGGCGGCACCTCTGTGGGCGGTTTCAGTGGCCCGGTAACTATCGGTGCTGATGCAACCGTCGGTGGCGACCAGGCTGCCCCGGCCAGCGGCGAAGATGTCGTGGTCATTGGTGGTAATTCCGGCGCAGTTGTCGGTGGCTATGAATCAGAAGTCGCTCTCGCTTACAGCAAATACCAGGAGCTCTACAAGCTCTACAGCGAAATGCTCAGACAGAATCGTCAGGCTGACGCTCTCGCAGTAGCCGAAGCCATGAACAAGGCCAAGAAGGAATACGATGACCTTCGCACCCAGGCTGGCAAGTAATTCTCACTCTAAGCGTAAACTGATATAAAAACACCGCCTCTTCGGAGGCGGTTTTTTTATGCTCAAAAAAGTGGGAAACCAGGTCTGTCAAGATTGTGTGTTTAAAAACAGTCATTGCGAGGAGCGTAGCGACGAAGCAATCCTTCTGTCAGTGAGATTGCTTCGCTCCGCTCGCAATGACGACAAAACATAATTCGATAGACCGCTAGAGTTTGCGGATGAGAACCAGGGTTACGTCGTCGGGGTAAGCGCCGGGTGATCTGAAACTGTCGAGTTCGTGCATCATCTGCTTGAGGGCCTCGGCCGCAGGAACACGTTCGTTCATCAGGCGGTCGAACAGGCTGTTAAAACGGTCGTAGCCGAACATTTCGCCGGTTTTGTCGGAGCATTCGATAATGCCGTCTGTATACAGAATCACTGCGTCATTGCTTTGCATCATTCTGGTTTCAATTTTAGGCCGCCGCTTTTTCATTGCGCCCAGCGGCATCGACGGAATTGCGATATCACTCGCGCATTTTTCCTGCGCACAGAAGAAGCGCGGGTAAGACTGACCGGCATTATCGACTTCGAGTTTACCGGTGGCCGGGTCGATAACTATGGTTACCAGCGTCATAAACTTGTGGCGCGGCTTGAGCTCCTTATTGAAAAGAGCGTTAAGCGAATCCATAAGCGGCTGCGGATATTTTGCGCCAGAATTGCCGTTGTGGTTAACCGTCGCCTTAGCCATGGCCATGGCCAGAGCTGCTGATATACCGTGTCCGGTTACGTCACCGAGAATGATTGCCAGACGACCATCATCGAGCTGTATTGTGTCATGATAGTCTCCGGCCAGATCGGTGGCTGATGTGTTGAAAAAGGCGATATCATATCCTGCCGGTATAATCGGTGCGCTCGGCAGCAGGCTTTCCTGGACGACTTTGCCGTATTCGAGTTCTTTCAGTTCGCCGATTACCTTGTTAAAAGCAAGAGCAAGCGCGCCGAATTCGTCATCACGCCTGACCGGAGTCCGGTAATCATGATTGCGCTCGCGAATGGCACGAATGCCAGCGCCGAGATCTTGTACCGGCTGCACGACCAGGCGGCTGACCAGCATCGCACCGAGCAACGAAACGATCAGAGCCATGAGACCACCGGCTGCCAGCCTCCATTTAAGCGGGTTCAGCGTGCTCAATCTTTCCTGCTGCGAGATCAGGTGCAAAAATACGTGTGTTCCCACCTGTTTTTCGGCTTTGGCAACCAGCCAGAATGGGCGGCCGGCTATGCTGGTCATGCGGTTGACGACACGGCCAGAGCGCTGACTGGCAAGTGCTGCCGCCATCAGCTCCAGGTTGTCGATGTCGCTGCGTTCTGGCACAAGCTTGAAATCGGCATACTGATTGTTGATTTCGATGGCCATGTTGATTGAATCACTGCGGTGTGCCTGTTTTTCAAGTTCTTCAAGAACCTGTTGCTGATACAAAATCTGCACCTGCGTGGTAACGCACAGAAATGCCGGGCCACTGGCAATCTCAGGGTAGGCGTCCCAGTACCAGGAGGTCGGAAACGTTCCTACCCGGAAGATCCACTGGCGGCCGCGCTGTCTGATTATTGAGGCCAGGCCAACTTCGTCGGTCGAAAGAACCGCTTCACTGACTATTTCCGCCGGGGATACCCGGTTGATTGACTGCCCCATACGGGCCGGCGAATGAAGCTTGATGGCAATGCGGCTGAAGATATCCATGGCTTCGACAACGCCGTGAACTTCGCGGTCGTCGGTTGAAAACAGGGTCTTGCAGTCGCTGTCACGTACTTCAAATCGTGACAGCAATCTTGGTAAGGAATTTTTTTTCAGATAATGGTTGAAAAGCTCCTCTGAACCAGGTTTTGTCAGCAGAGCTTTTCTCAGATCATGCCCAAGCTGCTCTGACTGGGCTATTTTTACGTTTACCATTTTTTCGAGCGGCTCGATAGCAGCGATACTTTCGCTGATGATGGCATTTTCTATGACTTCGCCACGGTCGGCAAGGGAAGTTGCACCGATAAGAACGGTGAAGATAACGGGAAAAATCGATGCCATGGCAAACAGGCCAAGCACGCGGTATTTGATCGACAAAGAGTCGAGCCAGTTGCAGACCGAGGTTCCCGGTTTGTATCCGGTCAGCGAACCAAGGTAGATAAGCAGGGTTGTCAGACACAGAGCTGTTGCCGCCATGAGTATGAACAGGGCCCAGCGCGGCCTCTGATTTTCGCTTTCAGCAAAGTTCAAGACTCGGCACCACACAGCACCTGTTTCATCAGTGACAAAATACCAGATATGGTCAGAGGCGATCGTGTGGTTTTGTCCACTCAGTCCGGCTTTGATGAAAGCGGCAGCGGTCTGGTCAGCTGTCAGGTCGCGCGGTGGAATCCACTCTTTTGTGGCCGGGTTGCCGGCGCCATATATCTCAGATTTCTCATAAATGCTGGCGAACCTCTCGAGAAAAGCTGGTGGCTGGGTGGCGATGAAAAATACTCCAAGCCCGTCGTCCATGTCGCGCCAGTAATAGAACTGATCATTATCTTTAACCCGGTATCTTTTCATGAGGTTTCTGGTAATTTTCATCAGTTCCAGGCGGTGCCCGGGGCCGAAATGGTCGAGCAGCATCTGATGAAACTGGCGCTGTGCCTGAATGAAGTCTTCGCCCTCGCTGGCCATTGCCTGCAGGAGCGGGCCAAACAGCTTCAGGTCTGATTTATCGGCAAAGAAAGATCTTACCAGCTGCCGGTTATGGTAGAAGAACAGTTTGACCGGCAGCTTGTAGCGTTCACAACATTCGATAACCATTTCCTGCAGTGTCAGGCTGTTGACTCCATGTTTGCGGGCGGCAGCGATGAGCTCATTGAAGCGGGCATAAGCGAAGGCTTCGTCTGAAGTCTGCATGATTACCTGATCCAGACTCGCTTCCATCTGGTTGATAACCTTGCGGTCGAACTCACGGTTGAGCTTGTCCCAGGTCTGCATGGCAGTCAGAGAGAGAAACAGCAGCATGATGCCGGCAAAAATTGTGGTCAGGCGTCCGAAAGAAACTGATTTGAAGCTGCTTTCAGTTGTCATTGCCGCTGCCAGCCTTTCTGGTCATGATAAAAATCGAGATGTCATCGGATTGCCGGTTGTCGCACCACTGTCGGAATCGCTTTTCAAGGCGCTCGACCCAGATTCTGGCATCATCGCAGCGGGTTTCGAGAGCCCATTCCTCGATGCCATCAAAACCTATCGGCTGCTTTATGCGATTGTGTGCTTCGAGAAAGCCGTCAGTCATGCAGATTAGAGAGTCGCCTTCAGCCATTTCAATGCTGATTGCCCGCGATGCCACCGGCTTGCCGATGCCGAGCGGATAGGCCGGCAGGCCTACCCAGCTTAAATTGCCATCGGCGCTGAGTTTTAGCGGGTATATGTGCCCCTTGACTACCAGTTCGACACGATTGTTAACGACGTCAAGTACCCCGCAGATAACTCCCATGAACATTCTTCGCGTACGGTTTTCGCGCAGCATGTTATCGATCTGATCGGTAAGACTTGCCGGGGAGAGGTTCGTGGTCTGGCTCCAGTGAAAGGTTATGGCGCGCGAAAACGCCATGATCAGCGCAGAGCCTACGCCGTGGCCGGTAATGTCGCCAACCAGAAAGAGCACGTTGCCGTCGGGCAAAGAAAAGCAGTCGAGACAGTCGCCGCCAAGATCTGAAGCTGGCTGCAACAAGCCAAACATTGAGTAACTGCAGGTCTGCGGAAATTCGCTGGGCACAAGTCCTTCCTGGACGCTGTGCGCAATCTGCATGTCGTAGCTTTCGGCCATCATTTCGTTGAAGGCGCCAAAAAGCGTCGAAAATTCGTCTTTCCCGGCTGGAACTGGCAGCCTGACCTCGAAATTGCGCTTCGACAGGGCTGTAATCCCTTCTTCAAGGCGGGCCAGTGGCGCGATAAGCTGGCGGGAAAGCCAGAAAGCGATTGAGGCAATCAAGATCAGAGCAAGCGCCGCCGCCAGCAGAATGTTCTGTTTCATTCTGGTAATTGCTTCATCAAGAGGTTTGGCAGAACAGAAGGCGACGAGACAGTTGTTTGCCAGCTCTGAAACCGGCAGACAGAGCGCAAAACCGTTGTTTTCACCATGAAACCTGGCGAATTGCGGCTTGTCGGTGGCATAGGCGGTTTCGGCCAGGCCAAACATCATTTTCTCATGCTTCACCCGCGGTGGCAGAGACCAGCGGTAGCCGGCAGGGTAAAATGCTGCCAGTTCCAGAGCACTGCCCTCTACCGCCATCGGCTTCGCCTGGAGTGTTTTCAGGTAGCTTTTTATTGTGCTGAAGGTCGATAGTTCGACCATTACTATTGCACAATCACCGACTGAGGGCGGCAGCAGGCGGAAAAACAGCAGAAAATCAGTGTTGCCAGCACTTACAATCTGTAGCCGGTCGGGAAAATTGAGCAGAGTACTGAACCCCATGTCGTCTTTGCGCACCAGCGCATCAGAAAAGGGGTTGCCGCTGTATTTAAATTCGTCAAGGCGTTCAGGGGCATAGCGTTCAACGATGCGGCGGGCAATCGATTTAAAAAAGGTTTCGCGACCGGCGCCACGTTCGCTGCCGTTAAAATACATCGTATCTCCCGCAGCGTTTCGCAATATCACGCGGGCGCCGGGAAACAGTCTTTCGACGTTCCTGACCATGGCGACTGTTTTAGCATCGGTGCCGCCACTGCCCGGGTCTTTGGTGAGGTCAAGCAGACTGGCTGAACAAGAGGCCAGGTAACGATTGAAATTTTGGACAACGTTGCCGAGTGTCTCTTCTTTGGCAGAACGTACCTTGTTGGTGTGAATGCGGGTGTGAACCTCGAGGTTGTCGATGGCGGTCAGGGCGATGCTGCTTAGTGGCAGCAGGGACGAAGCAAAAAACATGCTTATGACCAGTTTCTTGAGGCTGATCGTGCTCTCATGCCCGGCAATAGCTATCAGCAGCGTAATAGCGGTTGCCAGCGCCAGAAAAAGAAGCCTTGCCATCTGCTGTGCCCGCGTGTACGGGTTGGGGCGTTCTGAAAACGCCGCATAGACCGTTTTTGCCGATCTGAGACCGACGAATGTCCAGAACATACCGGCGTAACTGCCGCTGTCAGCGGAAGTCGCGCTGATATGTCTGCGCGCTCGTGCTCCCAGTGAGCGATCGCCTGAAAAGTCCTGGCTCAGCAGGCCGACCCGTTGCAGGCCTTCCCGGCGCTCAAAATCGCGCAGCTGGATTTTAAAAATATCCATATCAGAAGGGATCTGCTGGCAGATTACGATAAGCCCGCCGCCTGGCCTGCTGGTCCAGGCGATAAGACCATCCTGGGTGTTGAAGGCTGTTTTGACAAGAGTTTCAGGGTTTTCGAGAATAGAGTTAAGGTCTTTACCGTAACCGAAGGCGAACTCAAGTTTTTTGTCAAGGCTGCGCCGGTGCTGTGACACTTTTTTTAAATCTTTTTCGCGCAGAGCGAGAAAGAGATTTTTCATCAACCATTGGTTTGGCGCTTGTTTAGGTGCAGTCTGTGTCAGGGCGCCGTCTTTGTCGAACTGATACAGTGCCAGATCCAGCCCTTTGCTCTGCTGATAATGCTTTTGCACGGCAATCAGGTCGGTGCCGTGATTCTCACTGTAAAGCCTGAGAAGTGGAAGAATCGAACGGTTCAGATAGAGGTCCGGCTCGACCCGCGCCGCCAGAGCGGCCGCGATGTCCTGACGCTGTCGCAGATTTTCGACTTCAAAAGCAGTGCGCCGACTTTCGAGAAGAGATTCGGTGCCCGAAGCCATGGCCAGAAATATGGCCACCAGCATGATCAGAACGGTAAGCTTTTCTCGCAGATTGCGCCCGTGCCCGGCTGTCATAACCACGACCCTGTGATATTTGCGCGCCACCCGGCGCGCTAATCATATTATCGCACGGTCAGCGACATATTGCCAGTCTCTTTTATGCCCCTTATCTGACGATTCCGGCTATCAGCGATCTGCCAAATTCAATCGTGTTTTCTGCCATGATGAAGATGGTTGGCACAAACGTCAGGGTAATCAGTGTCGAGATCAGCAGGCCGCCAGATACCGATATTGCCAGCGGCTGATAAAAGTCAGCGCCGGCGCCGATTCCCAGTGCCAGTGGCAACATACCGAGCAGGGTCGTGCACATGGTCATCAGAATGGGCCTGAATCTAAGAGTTCCAGCTTTTATTACGGCATCGATGTCGCTTAAGTTGTTTTCGCGCCTGAGCTGCAGCGTGTATTCGATGAGAATGATACCGTTGTTGACCGCGATGCCCGCCAGCATGATTATTCCGATCATAGCTGTGACGCTGAAGTCAAAACCCATCACGCGAAGACCGCTAACTACGCCGATATACGAGAGTGGTATGGTAAACATGATGAGAAATGGGTAAAGCAGAGATTCGAATTGTGACGCCATGATCATGTATACCAGCAGAACTGAAGCGATCAGAGCAATGGCGAGATAGGTGAATGCTTTGATCATTTCTTCATTTTCACCGCCGAAGTTGATGATGTATCCCGGTGGCAGTTTGATGTCTTTGATGCGTTCGTTGATGTCGTTGGTAATTGCGCCAATAGCCCGCTTATCCGGGTCAGCCTGAACGATGAGGCGGCGTGCATTGTTTTTGCGTTCGATCGTGCTGTAGCCGCTGGCCGGCTTAAAATCGGCAATCTGCGAGAGCTTTACGAATTTGCCCTTTTCGAGAGATATCTCGAGGTCTTTGATGCGGGCTATCTTGTCTTTCGAGAGATCGGCCGCTTCGACTCTGATATCGAATTCGTCATTGTTTTCGCGGTATTTGCCGGCGAGGGTGCCGTAAACATGGCTGCGCGCCATTTCGGCGATTTTAACCAGGCTCAGACCCATGTCACGAATTTTTTCGCGGTCGAAAACCAGCCTGAATTCAGGGCGACCAGCCTTGATGCCGTTTTCCAGATCCTTGATGCCTTCGAGATCTTTGATGCGATCGTAAATCTGCAGGCAGATGTCTTCGATCACCGCAAAATCGTCACCCATGACCTCGATCTGTATCGATTTGCCGCGCGAAGGCTTGCCCATGGCGGGTTCTTTGTAGTTGATCGTGCGTATGCCGGGAATGACCTCAACCTTTTTGCGTGCTTCAGTGATCACATCTTTGGTGGTCTTGCTGCGTTCGATTTTTGGCGTCAATCTGACTGCAAGTGTGCCTTTGCCTACGGCTGAGTTGGTGATGACCTTGCTGACTTCGGGTATCTGCAGAAGAATGGCCTCGATCTGACGGGTAACTTCGTCTGTAGCCTCGACGCTTGTTCCTTCAGGAGTTTCGAACTCGATGGTGACTTCGCCTCTGTCCATCGACGGGAAAAAAGTCATCGCCGGTTGCAGTCTGGTGCTGCCAATAAACAGTGCCACGATGAGCAGAAAGTAACCGAGTCTGAGATACCAGTGCCCGAGCAGCGCTTTCAGCACCCTGAGGTAAAGGCCGCGCAGCAGCTTCATGATGATAACATCGACAATCGGAAACAATAATTTTGTCGTAACCAGGTTGAAGATTTTAAAGAGCGCTGCCACCAGCATTGGTACCAGCAGCAGAGCGAGAATTATTGCGGTGGTGGCGAGCAGACTGTCTGTGCCAGGATTGAAGTTGTGCCCGGCCAGTGGCGTTTTTTCGAGCACTTTCAGCAAAGCCGGGTTTTTAAGGCCATAGTAGAAGCCGATTGTCGGCAGCAGAAACAGGCTGGTGCCAGCCACAATCGATTTGAGCGGATGAGTTTTGAACCACTTGATCAGGGCTTTGTACATGCGCATGATGATGGTTTCGATAAACATGCCGTCGAGTACGAGAAAGCGCGAACACAGCATGGGCAGAAAGGTGACGGCGACCAGCAGCGAGGCCAGCAGTGAAAACACTATTGCCAGCGACATGTTGAAAAAGATTTCGCCTACAATTGCCGGAACAAAGCCTATCGGCAGAAACACCGCTACGGTTGTGGCCGTAGACGCAATAACCGGCATCAGTACCTCTTCTGAAGCCTTTGCTGCCAGTTCTGCCTTGTCGCCATCCGGGTGGTCGACATAGAATCTGTAGATGTTTTCCATGACGACGATGGCGTTGTCGACCATCATGCCTATGCCGAGCGCCAGGCCGCCCAGAGTCATCAGGTTCAGCGAAATGTCTTCTTTCAGGCTCAGAAAACCGAAGGTCGAAATGATCGCCAGCGGAATGCTGGTGCCGATGATGATGGTCGAGCGGTAATTCTGGAGAAAAATGAACAACACGATTATGGCAAAGAGGCCGCCGATTAGAGCGTTGTCTTTGACCATCTGAATGGTATCTCTGATGAAGAGAGTCTGGTCGTTGCCTATGGTGATGGTCAGGCGCCCCTTGTATTTTTCGACCAGGCGGGGTATCAGGGCCTGGGCTGCATCTGAGATGAGAACCGGGTTGGCGTCTGCAGCCTTCTTAATTTCCAGGGTTACTGAAGGCTGTCCGTTGATGCGCGAGGTCGATTCGATGTCTTTGAAAAGGTCTTCGATGGTTGCGATTTCAGACAGATAGATCGGCCGGCGGTTGATTTCCTTGATAATGATGTTGCCGAGCTGCTGCGGGTTCTTAACCTGTCCTTCCGAACGCAGCAGGTATTTGAAAGAACCTTCGTTGATATTGCCGAGAGGGGTATTCTGGTTGTCTTTGCTGACAGCGGTTATCACATCGTCAATCGTCAGTTCATAGGCAAGCAGGCGCTCAGGAATTACCTTTATTCTGATTTCGCGCTGGAGACCGCCCTTGATCTCGACATTGGAAACACCACCGATCTGCTGAAAGGCTGGTTTGATCTCGCGGTCAGCGATGCGCCTGAGTTCGACCAGATCAAAATTACCGCCAAGTGCGATATTGAGCACCGGAAAAGAGTTGATATCGACCTTCGAAACCGTCACCTGCTCCATGTCGCGCGGCAGGTTGCGTTTGGCCTGATCGACCTTGGCGCGCAGATCTACCGCTGCCAGATCGAGATCTGTGCCGAAATCGAAGTTGATGACAGTTTGCGAGATGCCTTCGGATGAATATGATTCAATTTTATCGACATCTTCGACTGAGTTTATCTCATCTTCGATCTTTTTGGTGACTATGGTTTCGATCTCAGCCGGGTCAACACCGGCATATGGCGCGAGAATGAAAGCTACCGGTATATCTATGTTTGGAAAAAGAGCGACATTGAGGGTGAAAAATGCTCCGATACCGATCAATGCCATGCCGAGCATCAGCATGGTGACCGTAATCGGTCTGGTGATTGATGTTCTTGGTAGACTCATACTCAGTTGTTTCCTGTTGCTTTGTCTTTTATGCTTTTGCCGTTTCCGTTACCGTTATTTCTCACAATGACTTCGCCGCCGTCTTCCAGGTTGTCCTGGCCGACGGTCACGATCTCGTCATCAGCCGATATCTGCTGGCAGTAGCTCATGTCGCCTTCCTGCGCAATCAGTTCGATCTTGTTTTGGCGTGCTTTCCCATTTTGCACAGTATAGACAAACAGGTCGCCTCTGAAGTTTCTGATGGCCTGAGATGGGAACAGCGGCGCATTGTCGTATTGTTCGAGTGTGATGTTGCCTTTGACGAACATGTTGCCTCGGAAAAACAGGTCGGGGTTTTTAACCCTGATTCTGACCTTGAAAGAGCGCGAATTGTCGGCATAGAGACCGATGTGCTCGACGCGGCCCTCATATTTTTCTTCGATCAGACAAATCTGGTCGGGCTTGATGTTTCTAATCTCCGACTCAGGAATTCGGGCATCGACGTAGATGTCGTCGAGATCGATAACTTTGCCCATATTCTGGCCACGTGCCATGGCCTGGCCGATTTCGATGGATCGGTCGACGAAGTAGCCGCTGATTGGGGCGCGAATGATGCAGCGGTCGAGGTCGAGTTTGGCCTTGTCGTAGTCAGCCTGTGCCTGTTTGACCGTGGTCTTGCCCTTGATGAAGTTGGTCAGAGCGGCATCGAGACTTTTCTGCGTGATTGCTTTACTTTCGAACAGGGTTTTGTTGCGCTGATAATCCTTTTCGTCTTCGGCGAACTGCTGTTTGCTGCGCTCAAGCGCTGCTTCCATCTGGCGCAAGGTTATGGCGAAGCGAATGTCATCAATTTTGCCGAGAGGATCGCCAAGTTTTACCTTCTGGCCGTCTTCGACCATGATCTGTGCGACCGGCCCGTTGACATCGGCTGCGGCATAGGCTTCGACCACCGGTCTGGTTTCGCCGGTGAACTGCAGAAGTTTACGAATCGTGCCGGTTACCGGTTTGACGGTGACGACGTTAACCTGCCCGGCAGCGGCAGTTGCGATACATAACAGCGACAGAACAAATGCTTTGACTGGTTTTTTCATTCTTTTACTTCTCCAAGATTCATTACCTGCATGAGAAAATCGGTATTGATGACCGAAGGGTTCTGGTCAATAAGGCTGAGTTCATCAAATTTATGCAGCAGCAGCAGAATTTCTGCGAGCCGCTCGCGTTCATCGTAATAGGCTTTTATGGCAGTCTGCGAGGAATTGGTGAGCAGGCGTTGTGCGTCGATAAGCTCGACGATCGAAGATGCTCCAGCCTGGTAGCGCGTAAAGACGATGCGCATGTTTTCATAGCTCTGTTCGGCCATCTTTTCTGCGAAGCTGATGCGCGAAAGGGCTTCATTATAGTCGGCAACCGCTTTTTCAAGGATAGCCTTTTTGCTGTTCGAAAGGTCGCGCACTCTCAGCTTGACAATTTCTTCGGCTTTCTGGGCGATGCGCACGGCGTTTTCAATGTCGTTGCCGTTGTAAACAGGTGTCGTCAGAATAAAGCTGGCGGTAAAATCTTTGGTGTTTTCGATTGGACCAATTTCGCGGCCATAGTTGTAGGAGGCGTCAAGACTCAGTGTGGGCAGGTGCGCGCTGCGTGCCGAACGCACGGTCTTTTGCAGAATCATCTGATCGGTTCTGGCAATGTTGATGTCGTTATCGATCTTGAACAGTTCCGGCAGAAGCGCATCGCTGGTGTAGCTGGCGACCGCAAATCTCAGGCTTTTGGCGAGTTCAAGTTTGATCGACTCGGGATCCTGAATGTCGAGTATGGCTGCCAGATCGTATTTGAGGTCTTCAAAGCTGTTTCTGGCCTTAACCAGCTCGGTACTGGAGTTGAGCTGTTCGACTTCGATGCGTAGAATATCATTATGCAGCACGAGGCCGAGCTCTTCGTTGAGTTTGGCAACCTTCATCAGGGCTGCGATAAGAACAAGGTCGGTCTCGTGTATCTTAACCAGTTCCTGATCGCGAACCATCTTGAAATAGATGCGGGTAAGGCTGCGCAGAACGTTAATTTTCTGGTTGTCCTTATAGGTTTTTTTGATATCGGTTTTCAGGCGGGTAATCTCACGCTGAATGGCAGGAATGCGGCCGAGCCCCGGATAACTCTGGGTGAGCTTGAGCGAATAGGTCAGCATTTTATCGATACTGGCCGGGCTGCTTTTCTGGTATGAATCTTTGAAGTCTTTGCTGGTGCGATTGATAACCAGATTGACGTCTGGGATCAGCGCATTGTCAGACTTTTTTTCGTCGATGAAGCTCTGTTCAATTTCGAGATCAGAAATATGCAGGCTGAGGTTGCGGTCGAGAGCTTTGCTGATCAGGCCGGCCAGCGTGCCAGCCTGTGCAGCAGAGGCAACTGCAACCGTAGCTATGACTGTCATTAAAATTCGAGCTGTGAGTGATAAATTTTTCTTCATGGTCTGGCCACTCCATTCAAAATGATGTCTACCGTATCTTCGATATCCTTTGGAGAATAAGGAAGGTTGAGCTTGAAGTCCCGCAACAAAAAGAAGTGCGTCGCGCCAATTATCAGCCCGACGACATTTTCCGGATTGATGTTTCTTACCGCGCCGCTGGTTATGGCGGTCGCAAAATAATCGCGCATTTCCATGAGGTATGGCATGATCGGATTGATCGAAGCCTTTCGCGCATCCGGTTCGAGGCTTTGTTCGCGAATGAAACGCAGCATGCCGAGCCGCTGGTATTGTCTGAACACGCGCAGAAAGGTGGTCAGCGCAGCTGTAGTATACTGTCTTAAACCCATGCCGCTATGGCAGTTTTTGTTTACTTCCTGCCTGAACAGTGTGTTGAACTCATTTTCCAGCTCGCTGTAGAGCGAATCTTTGTTGTCGAAATACCTGTAAAAAGTGCCTTTGCCGCAGTCAGCGCGGGCGATGATGTCGTCAATGGTCGTCTTTTCAAAGCCTTTCTCGCAGAACAGATCGAGACCGGCTTCGAGCAGCAACTCTCTTTTGGTTTTTCGTTTAGACATTACTTTTTCCTGCAAACAGATAGGACTGACTAGTCAGTCAGTTTTAGCATTCTCGCGACAAATTGTCAACAACGCCTTTGCCAAATAGCAACGGGCGGACTGACTAATCGATTTGAAGGTATTTTCTGGTGAACCCTGATATCGATGCCTCTGAACTGCTGCCTTTCGCTCCAAGCAAAGAAGAGGCGCATGCCATGTGGAAGCCTCTATGGAAAGGGCCATATATGGTCGGCAACCCGCAGGACTTCATGAAAGCCGATGAGGGCAGCAAGATCATGCTTGAAATGCGCGAACAGACGTTATTTTTGCGGCGATCGGCGACAGCAGAAGGCGAGATTCTCGTGCGTTTCGACGACGAAGTCTCAGTTGACGATCAGATTGCCGAGATCGTACCATACTAAGAAAACTTTGCCGGTCAGGCGCTGCGGGTAGCTATGTCCTGGGCGGCCTGTTTGGGCGAATGGGCTCCACACGAGTCGGTGCTGGTTGCTTCAGCTTCGAGTGGGTAGAAGCCGAATTTGCGCATTATTGCCAGTTTGGGCAGAATGTTGTTTTGCAGATCCATGTGAAAAAAGCCCGGGAAGATATCTGGGTTTTCTTTGATGAAGCTGTATTTGTCATAATGCTCGTCGGCGATTTGGAACTTGCCGCTGGTGCTGATTTCGTGCCCGGTGATCATATACTCCGGAAAAAGCTCGGGGCTGAAATCAAGCGGATACTGGTGCTGATATTCCATGAACAGCTCGGTCTGCGGCAGCAGGCAGAGCAGCGAAGGCAGAATACGCACGCCCATCATTCTGAACATGACCATCTGAAAAACGGTCTGATAAAAGTCTTCGATCGTTTCGAACGGGAAACCCCAGACATAGAATGCGTCTACGCGCGGGAATATCTTTTGCGCGGCACTGACGACTTCGACAGCGTTGCTTGCCGAAAAGCCCTTCTTTACCATCTGCAGAATGCGGTCGCTGCCGCTTTCGATACCGAATCTCAGCTCAACACAGCCACATTCTGCCATGGCCCGCATCATTTCGATGTCGGTCAGATCGACGCGCCCAAAGGCTTTCCAGTAAATTTCGAGCCCTGAGGCCTTCAGCTGCTCACAGAAGTCCATTACGCGATGTTTCGTACTGACGAAAAATTCGTCCTGAAACAGAAACATCTTTACACCGGCGGTTTCGTGCAGCATTTTCATCTCTTCGATGATTGAAGCGTTCGAGCGAAAGGTGGATTTGTGGTCCCAGACCGGGGCAACTGAGCAGAAAGTGCAGGGGTAGGGGCACCCACGCGAAGAAAGTATGCCATAACCCTGATAGCGACTCAAATCAACCTTGTGAAAGGCAGGGAACGGCTGTGAATCGAGATCAGCCATGCGTTCCCGGTCAGGAGTCTTGACGATTTCGCCGCTGGCAGAACGCAGATAGAGGCCGTTGCCCCGGAACAGATTGTCGCCGTTCTTTATCGCTCTGACCAGCTCAGGGCCAGTTTGTTCACCTTCACCGACTGCGATGCAGTCGATCCAGTCGAAGCGCTGCATGATTTTTTCTTCGACCGACTTGGGGCCAACGCCGCCAAGAATGAGAAATTTGTCGGGATTTCGCCGTTTAAATTCGCGCATTGCCAGCAGCGTAAAGGGCAGCAGGTTGGCCATGCATGAAAAGCCGACGATGTCGGCGGTTTCCCCTAAAAACTCGATTATACGCTCGACTTCGAAGGGTTCTGAATACTCATTGAGCTGGTAGTCGCGAAAGTCTACGTTAAACCCGGCGTCTTCAAGCGCCCGTGTCAGATATAGACAACCGAGCGGCACGTGCAGTTCGCGGTCGACCGTGTCGAGATAACGTACGTAAAGCAGATTCAGGTTTAACAGCGTGATATCGGCCTGGCCGGCAGATGAATTACCAGTCATTTGCCATCGCCTTCTTTTTTGAGCTTTTCTTTGATCTGTTCCTGAGCATTGTCGTCGATCTTTCTGAGTTCAGGAAAATCTGAGCGGATGCCGCGGATGATCGCCGAATCATCAGTTGGCGGCGCCGGTTTGACGACGGGCAGCGGTTCACCGTCTTCGCCTGGCGTCGTCAGGGTTTCCTGAAAGTCGATTGTCACTGAAGGCGGGTCATTCTGCCAGTTGATGTCAAATTCACAGGCTTCGCTCGAAGTTTCAAGGCAGATGGTCTCGATTGCCATCTTAACTGGAAGCCCGCTGATATCGCTTTCGACAACATAGTCTGACAGTATCTGTTCAATTCCACTGACGGTGACCGGCAGTCCGGTTTCTGCTTCGATTGCTTTGAACGCTTCGAGCAGCTTTTTGCCGGATACAGAAATATTCACTACCCTGGCGAATTCCGGCGCTGTCGGTTCGGTGCTTTCGATTCCATCTGGGTCTTCATCTGGAAACATCAGGTCGTCGTCATTCGTCAGCACCGGTTCCGGAAAATCCGGCCTGGCACCACGGTCGGCCAGATGATCATCGTATGGTTGCAGAACCGGCTGGGGAATGTCTGGCCGGGCGCCTCGGTCGGCCAGATGATCTTCGTTTTCGATGTCTGGTCTGATGCCTTTAACCACTGCAAGCTCATCATTTTCTGAGCGGCTGGTTGCTGTTTTGATATTGATTTTCGGGGGGGCTTCGGCTCGGCCCGGCACTGGCGCAAAGGTCAGTTGGGCAAGCAGAGCCAGCATGGCTGCTGTTGTGCCTTTGGCCAGCAGTTTGTGCTGTGCTGGCGGCACTTCGGTGGCCTGAATCATTTTTTCGAGATGTTCAGCGGGAATACAGGCAAGCATGGCTTTTTCGCTGGGGTCAAGAGGGATATCGAGTTCTTCGGCGATTTTGTCACGTTTTGTCAGCAAGGCAGATTTGAATGCAATATCAATGGCCGCACGCTTTACCAGTATTTCGAGGCCACGTGGAATATCGCCGCGCATGCTGCGTGGCGCCTGAGGTCGGCCGCCGACTATGGTGTGCCCCTGTTCGTCATTGTTGTCTGAGGTTGCCATGCGAATCTTTCGGTCTGCCATAATGATCCCTCCCGTTCAGATGAACTTATTCTAACATCTTTGCTTTCTTTGTGCAAAAGCTGTTTGCGCCGTTTCTGCCTGAGTTGGCGAAGCTGTTTTATATAAGTTATAATCTGAGCATCAGAAGGTGGAGACACTATGGATATTGAAATCAGAACATTCAATGGCAAATCTCCTGATTTTGCGTTGGCTATGGAAATCAGGCAGAAGGTTTTTGTCGTCGAGCAGCATGTTCCTGAAAATCTCGAACATGATGAATTTGACGAACAGGCAATGCATGTGCTGTTGCTTGCAGATGGTCTGCCGGTCGGTACCGGGCGAATTTTTGCCGATCCGCAACGGGACGACACTGCCAGACTGGGCAGAGTGGCCGTTTTGCGTGAATATCGTGGCTTGCGACTGGGGCAGGTGCTTATTGCCACACTGCTGGATGAGATTAAAAAGAGCGGCAGATTCTGCCGGGTGCTTATTCATGCTCAAACCGCGGTTGTCGAGCTTTACGCCCGCTTCGGTTTTGAAAAAATCGGCGAAGAATTTTATGAGGCCGGCATCGCCCACTACGAGATGACTTATCTGATCAAATAAGCGAAGTCCAGTCCTTTGTCAACATTGAATCTGGGTGTTATCGTCATTGCGAGGAGGGCGTCAGCCCGACGAAGCAATCTCATGGTCAAAGAGATTGCTTCGTCGCTACGCTCCTCGCAATGACTGTTTTTAAACCTATATTCTTATGTGACAGTGGACTGGCTTCTGATTGATAATGCATTTTGTGCTTGCTTTGTCGGTTGCTATCTGATAAAAAGATCGCATGCGCAAAACCTTCATTAAATCGTTGCTGCTGATACTCGTGCTTCTGCCAGGAACCCTTCTGGGAGCCGATATCGAGCTCACCTTCTGGAACTTCTGGGATCCCAAGTTCATTCTGCCGGTAATCAAGCAGTTCGAACAGGATAATCCGGGAGTGAAGATTCACAACGAGCAGGTCAGCTGGGGCAATGGCCTCGACAAGATAGTAGTGGCAATGGCGAATAACCGTGCTCCCGATATCTGTGAGCTTGGCTCGACCTGGATGGGCAAATTCATGGGCGAGGGCGCGCTGCTCGACGTTACCGACAAATTCTGCGACCTCAAACCCGATTACCTGATGTGGGAACCGGCGACGATGAACGGTCGCCTTTACGGCATGCCATGGCTCGCCGGCACCCGCGTCATGTTTTACAACCGCAAGCTCTTCAAAGAAGCCGGTCTCGACCCCGAGCGCGGTCCCGAAACCTGGGAAGAGTTGCTTGCAGCGGCGAAACTTATACACAATCCTGAAAAGGGTCTTTATGGTTTCGGCATGAATGCCGGCGAAGGACATATTCTCTACAAGAAATTCATGCCTTTCGTCTGGGGCAATCACGGCCATATCATCGACGAGCAGGGCAATTTCGTATTTGACAGCCCACAGACCCGCGAAGCGCTCGATTTTTATCTTAAGCTCAAAGAATACAGCTATTGCGAAAAGCAGGATCTGCTCGACGAAGCTTTTAAGCGCGGTCGCCTCGGACTGGCGATTTCAGGTTCCTGGAACTTCGCGCGTTATCCTATCGATGCGCCTGAGCTGGACTTTGGCGTAGCGCTTATGCCAAAGCCGGCAAAAGACAAGGGTTTTTCTACTTCTTTTCTGGGCGGCGAGATTCTGGTTCTTTTTAAAACCTGCAAAGACCCTGATATGGCAGCAAAGTTTATCAGATACCTGACCACTGTCGAAAACACGCTGCCGATAACACGTGAGGCACTGGTCAGTTTCCCTGCCCATAAAGATGCCTACAATGACGAAATGTTCTCGCGCGACCCGCGCCTTGGCGTGTTCGTCGAGCAGATGAAAACCAGCGTTCACCCGCCAATACACCGTCTCTGGATCGAACTTGAAAAGATCATCAATGACACGGTTGAAAGAGCCATGTACGGCGAAGCACCTGACAAGGTATTTGCCGATGCCGCCCGAGAATACGCCAGAGTTTCGCAACGCAAGGCCAATGAGCAGTCAGCAGTAGCTGCCTCGACAGGCTCTGTTCAGGTTGCTGCCGCGACACCGGCTCAGAACGGCGGCTCGACCCAGATTCTGCTGCTGACACTTATCGGTGTCGGCACTCTGATCAACGCCATAATGCTGATGTTTCTCGTTTATGAGGTAAAAAAAACGCAGGTTGATCGGTAAACCGCGGCGAAGCGGGCCGATCGAAAAGTCACAGCGGGTTCTTCTTTTTCTGTCGCCCTGGTTGATAACCTTTGCTGTCTTCTGGCTTTATCCGCTGGTATTCTCGCTGATATTGAGCTTTTGCGATTACGATGTCTTTCACCCGGCACTTTTCAGCTTTGCCGGCTTGAAAAATTACCTGCGGCTGTTCAGCGATGGTGACTTCGTTCAGTCTTTTTTCAATACCCTGGTTTTCGTGGTCGGCACGACTCCGGTTACCACGTTGCTGGCTCTGGCACTGGCTCTTATGGTTAACAATGTCAGCCGCGGCAGCCAGGTTTTCCGTTCGATTTTCTTTCTGCCATCGATTATATCGATCGTTGTCACTGCGACTATTTTCAAGTCGATGTATTCGCCTATCGGCGCTCTTAACCGCCTGCTGGAAGTATTCGGGTTGCCGGGTCAGGCCTGGCTGATCGAAAAGAATCTCGCACTGCCGGCGATCATGGTGATGAACGTCTGGGCCTACACCGGCTATTACATGGTTCTTTATCTTGCTGCGCTCAAGGCTGTTCCACGGCAGCTTTACGAGGCCGCCGAAGTAGATGGCGCTACCGAATGGCAGCAGTTTCGTTATATTACCCTGCCACAGATTCATTACATGACGATTTTCATTCTGACCGTCAATACGATTCGCAGCTGGCAGGTATTTCCCGAGGTCTTCACGCTGACCAGCGGTGGGCCGGTCGGCCGCACCAACACTCTGGTGCACCACCTTTACGAAACAGCATTCAGGTATCATGAGATGGGCTATTCTGCGGCGATTTCATACGTGCTGCTGGCGATAATCATGATTTTCTCGCTGGTGCAGATGTATGTTCTCCAGGGCCGCGGCCGCAAAAAAGGTAAAAAAGCATGACACAAAACAGTTTCAGACAAAAAGGGCTGTTTGCCATTCTCACCGCTCTGGCGCTGAGCTATCTCTACCCCTGGCTTTATATGCTGCTGCGTTCATTTTTGCGCCACGAGCCAGGGCTTTCTGACGGCAATGGCCTGTTCACTCTCGAATATTACCGGCTCGTGCTTGGCAATGCCGGGTTTCCGACCTATCTGTTCAACAGCTTTTTTGTGCTTACCATAGTGCTGATCGCCAACGTAGTATTCTCAGTCATGGTCGGCTACGCTTTCGCGCGTTACCGCTTTCCCTTCAAGAACGTCATGTTCTGGATGGTGCTGGTAACCCTGATGGTACCGAAGCAGACGCTGATGATACCTCTGCTTGACCTGATGGTGCGTATGGGCTTGCACAACACCCTGTGGGCGCTGATATTGCCATTCTGCGTCGATGGCTTCAATCTTTTTCTGATGAAACAGTATATTCAGGGCCTGCCGCCAGATCTTGAAGACGCGGCCCGGGCTGATGGTGCCGGCGAAATCGGCATTCTCTGGCATGTTATCGCGCCGCTCAGCCGACCGGCTATAGCTGTGTTGATCATCAACACCGCGATCATCAACTGGAACTCATTTCTGTTTCCGTTGATTCTCACCGACACTGCTTCAGTGCGCACTTTGCCGGTCGCGCTTGCAATGTTTTCGCAGGGGCCGCATGCGACCGACTGGGGAGCTCTGATGGCCGGCGCTTCGGTCAGTTCACTGCCGATAATCGCTATCTTCTGGATGTTTCAGAAAGAAATCATCGAAGGTATCACCAGCGGCGCCCTCAAGGACTGATCAGGTCACAGGCGGCGCAGGAACCGTCGCGGCGCGGGTCGGCGAGTGCCTTGAACTGTGAGCCTTCGACGATAATTGCCGAGAGCAGTCCGAAATAATCGTCGCAACCTGGTTTGATTGTCGTCTCTGGAAACCATTGTTCAAGCGTTTTTACAAGCGAAGTATCGGGTTGCCATTCGACAATCAGTTTCTGGCGATGATCGAGAAAATAGCGCGGGCTGCTGATCAGATGGTCGGTCTGTTGTGGTCGGTGCAAATATCTTGCCAGCGCCAGGCCGACATTAAAAACTATGCGTTCAGAGCCGGCGCCGCCAATTGTCAGCACCGGCTCGCCGTTTCTGGTAACAATAATCGGAGATTTGGTCGAAATTGGCCCGGCATCGGTCGGATAATTGTCGGGATAGCCTGCAACCGCGTCGGTAAAATTGCGCAGGCCGTTGTTGTAAAAAAAGCCGCCCGGCGAAAACTCGCCGGTGCCAAAGTGGCTGCCGAGCGTCAGGGTCATCGACACCAGCATGCCGTTTTTATCGGCTACGCAGAGGTGGGTGGTATTGCCGGCTTCGACGACGTCGCCGCTGCTGTTGACCGCGACTTTGTCGGCGAATTCTATAAAACGATAAGGATCGTCTAAACATTCTGCAATATTTTCATACCTGGCCTGCAGTATTCTGCGCCCGGCGCGCGCCGTAGCCAGAATATCTTCGGGGCGTTGCTCATGCAGATCGATTCGGCTGTTCAGCAGGTCTTCTGCCAGTTTGATGCTGGCGATAGAGCAGGCTGGCGGCGGATTGCCAAAGAGCGAATAGTTCTGCCAGTCGCGGCGAACCGGCTTGACCTGACGGGTTTTGAACAGAGCCAGATCGCTGATGCGGTATTGTGACCCATGCTTCTGCATATCAGCTATCAAAGCTATTGCGGTACTTCCGCGATAGAATGAGCGACCCTCATCTCTGGCCATTTCGGCAAGAGTTCTGGCAAGAAAAGGCTGTTTGAGAATCTGCCCGGCACGCAGCGGGTAGCCGTGCGGAGCCAGAAAGCTTATCGCTGCCGGATCATCGATATTCGGCAGGGTTTTTTCGATGGTTTTTTCGAGATATGCGCTGATTTTGAAACCATTGGCGGCTGCGCTGACAGCTGGTTGCATAAGTGTCGCCAGCGTGCGGCTGCCATATTGACGGCGAAGTCGCAGCAGCAGCTCAGGAACTGTTGGCAGGCCGATGTGGTTGACGATTGTGCGATTGCCATTCAGGCGCGGGCGTTTGACCGAAGCATCCCAGGCCTCGACAAGGCCATCCGGTCGGTATATCAATGCGAAGCCGTCGCCGCCAATGCCGGAATTGCTGAAATCAACGACACCAAGCATGAACCCGGCAGCGATCGCGGCATCGACGGCATTGCCGCCTTCGTGTAAGATCTGCAAAGCTGCCGCCGCTGCCAGCGGATGCCCGCAACTGACCGCTCCCACATTGCCGGTTGCAACAAAGCAGCGCTCATCGCCGACAGAATCAGCCTGTGGCAGCCGCGCAGCAGCCTGATGGACAACTACCACCAGCATAAGCATCAATAAAATAAAGAGCTTGCGTTGCATTGTTATGTGCCCTTTCATTTGACAGTTTCATAAAATTATAGCCGAGTTCTTACAACATTTTCACTCAAAAATAAGGAAAGAAGAGTTTTTTCCGCAGATTACGCTGATTTCCGCAGATTTGGTTTGAGAGATTTACTCAGACCTCGAAAGGTGGATTCTGCGACTACGACCGCCTTCGCTGAAAGCTTCGGCGCGACTTCGTGCAGAATGACAAAAAAGGGTGCTATTTTGTTCTGAAACTATCTGTGAAATCTGGGTAATCTGTGGATGCTTTTATGAAAATGAGCACCAGATCAACTTTGTATCGCTTTCAGCAGCCAGGCTTCGACGGTCTGAGTTTTGCCTTTAACCGAGCTGATTGGAAGTTTATCGCAGGTAATGCCGGCAGGTATTGCGTCTATCAGTATCCCACTGATTATGACGCCGCCATCAGGCCTTTTGCCGGCAAGAGAGGCGAGGCGGGCCGAGAGGTTGACCGGATCACCGACGACTGTGCGTGACAGGCGGGCTTCGGCCGCTCCCATAATGCCGGCAACGACGACTCCGGTGTTGACGCCGGCGGCGACGTGATGGCCGGTTCTGGCAAACACCAGATCACTTATTTTCAGCGCCGTTCTGATGGCATTCGTCTGATAATCGGGATTTTCGTTATTCTGCTCAAACACAATCATGATTTTGTCTTCGATCATTTTGTCGATTTCGCCGCCATAAATGCGGGTTGCTTCATCCGATGCCTGCAATAAGCTTTGTAGCAGTTCAAATATCTGGTGTTCGTCGTGGTTGCTCTGAAAACTCGCAAAATCACAGATTCCGGCAAATATGATGGCAGCATTGCGCAGTTCAGACTTTTTGGCAAGTTCGTCGATTTCCTGCCCGGCAACAATTTCGCGGCGCACAGATTCGCTGACAAATCCCTTCAGCAGATTTCCTTCACGCAGACCGGCAGCAATGCGGTTAAAAGCTGCTCCGATTTCAGCAAATTCATCAGGATGATTCTGACTGATCTCAATCTGGTAGTTGCCAGCGGTTATCTGATAGGTTGCATCGGTCAGCTCGCGCAACGGTCTGGTAAAATAACGGGCTCCAGCCAATGCCAGCGCAAAGCTTATAAGCGCCAGACCGGCGAGAAAAAACAGAGCTTTCTTTTCGAGATCTTTGCGGTAGGCGGCGAAGCTGGCAATAGTTTCGCTGCCGGCCACCGTATAAAATGAATAATTGCAGGGAAATGCATGTCTGATGGTGATAGTCTCGTCTAACTTTTCTACGCCAGCAGTCTGGGCCCGATTGAAGTGTGAATTTTTTGCCAGACTCAACAGGTGCGGGCGCCTGGCCTCGGTTTCCTCAAGAGCATACTTAAGCGTATCCGTAGATCGCTCATTTCCCCATATTGCCAGGCGGGGTGAGCGGGAATTCAGATCGAGAAACCGCAGCGGAAAGTCGTGTACCGCATTTTTTTCGTCCATGTGCCAGGTTATGTAGGCGTGGAAGCGGTTACCCCAGCGTATCGGCATACCGAAAAGCTTGTTTTTCTTATACGTCGTTCTGATGTCGAGATACATGGGAGAATAGCGGCGAAAATTGAAAAAGATGTCTGGCCCGAACAATTGCAAAAAGAAATCACGCGAATATTCGCCCTTGAGATCGTCCTGAATATGATGACCGCCATGGCGAGTGATTACTTTGCCATGGTTGTTGTGATAATCGAGAATCTCTACGAAGCGGTCGTTGAAAAAGCCGGTGAAATCGCTTTCTTTGCTTTCGGCCCGATACTGGTCGTCGTCGCGCATCGAGACTGCAACGAATTCGCCGTCGTCGCGGCACATCCATAGAGATGTGAAGTAACGGCTCAAAAGCTGCCTGTCGAGAGTCTGCAGCAGCGTGATGCAGTAGTTGAAATCATCAGAGCCAGTGTAAGGTTCATGCGTGTAACTGCTGATTCGTTCAATAGAATCAAAGGTGCGCACCAGATTCAGGCGATTGAGAAAGTTGTCGTTCGTCTGCTGGTCAAGGTCGTTAAGTTCACCAGAAAGCTTTTCAGAAGTAGCGCTTTGGATGTTGTTGTAACTTGTCTGTAAATATTCGTTGGCCAGATAGATCATTGAAAACAGTGGTTGTATGAACAACATGAGAAAAATCAGCGGTATCAGGAATCTGATTTTGAGGTCAAACCCTCGGTTCAGCATTATTTTCTGGCCGATCATTATAAAAAGAAGTGTCGATATGGCAGCAAGAATGATAACAAGAAACTTTCCGGTTCTGCGGTTTGCACTGTCAGCGACAACAGGTCCTGCGACTGCAAACAGGCGGGTCTCACTGCGCTGGTCAATTGCTGCCAGATAGATTCGGCAGCCGTCTATATCGACTGTTTCAGACGTGGGGCCGGCTTTGGCGATAAACTTTGTCAGTCTGGCACGCAGTGAATCTTTTTTGTCGAACCACGGCGAGAATACGGGCTGTCCTGTGCCTGCCGGCAAACAGCCGGTTCCGTAATCTTCTTTTGCGTTGCGAATCTTATTTTTCAGTGATTTCAGCCAGGAAATCGGGTGCAGGTCTGCGAGTGCCAGTAAGTAAATCTCCGGGTTCAGACTTTTGCCGAAGATGACGCGCATGCCATTTTTGCTGCGAAAGGGAATGATTGTGCTGCTGATGAGAGAACCGGCTTCTTCTTCGAGAGTCGCTGCAAAGTAGCCTGTCCAGAGAGGATTTTTATCGACTATCATATTCTTGCTGAAATTTTGCAGTATCGCTTCGATTCCGAGTCGGGTTCCGTATCTGAAAGTTCTGAAGTGCCTGCGGTCTTCGCTCAAACGAAACATGAATGCAATTTCGCATGGATAATCGACTTTATCGAGCAACTCGCTGGCAATTTCCTGGAAAAAAATACTGGCGTCGGCAGATCTTGCCCGCAAAGAGTAATATTCTTCTGCCTGCTTTCCATCGAGGATCACCTTTCGGGCAAGGCGTGACACGTTCATCTGAAACTGGCTGTCTGAAGACATTGGCATTGCCAGTTCTTCCAGGCGCGAGGCGATGACGCGAGCCCGTTCTTCTTCGAAGGCGTCTGTCTGCATTCTGGCCGCTTCTTGCATGGCAAAATAGACGCTGACAGGCGGAAAAAACAGAATGACAGAGATCAGAAGCAGCATTAAAAGTTTTTTCATATCGATGCCTCAAGGTCGAGGAGCTCATAGCTGCCTTCGTTATGCACACAGAAATGTTGTTTCGCTGCAGGAATCATTTGTATCATTGCCTCAGAAACGATCACGGCGGTGTGTCTGCTGCTTTTGCTCTGCGCTTCGAGCTGTTCGGCAATATTTCTTGCCTTGCCGATGATCGTGAATTCAGAGCGGTTGCCAGATGAGAGAGCTCCGGTGATAACTGTTCCATGGGCAAGCCCTATGCCAATATCATAGCTGAACAGATTTCGCAGTCGTCTTTCGGCAATAATCTGGTGATGGCGGCGCATCATCGCCGCGGCAGCTCTGATGGCGTTCAGACATGCATCTGCACCTTCTCCTGGAAAAAGTGCGACAACGGCATCACCGATAAATTGATCGACGCGACCGCCGTTGCTGTTGATCGCTTCGACCATGCCCCGCAGGTGCTGGTTGAGCATCTGACTGATCAGCACCGGGGGGTTGGCTTCTGAATGGGTTGTGAAGCTGCGAACGTCGGAGAATAGAATCACCCCGGCAATTTTTTGTGCACCGGTTTGAGCGGCAACTGAAGCGACCTGATTGTCGAAGGTTGTCGAAACGAACTTGCCCAGCAGCTGCCGCTCTTTTAGGCCAATGACCATGTTGTTGGTTGCTGTTGCCAGTTCTCCCAGCTCATTGTCATATTCATATTCGAAGCGCTGACGATAATCTCCGGTTGCGATGGCGGCAAAGATGCCTGAGAGCAGGCCGGTCGGTTCTATGAATAGACGCGCTGCCCCGGCCGCAAGCACGTAGATAAGCAGCGACATCAGACAGACGCCGCATAAAAGCAGAAGCTGACGCCAGTCAGTTTCTCTGGCCAGATCAGAAACATCGATAAAGGCTCCACCATACCAGGCGCCGAGTTTGAGCAGTGGTTCGTAAACAAATATCTGGCCTGACTGTCGCAGAATCAGATCTATCTCTGAGCTGGCGGCTGATTCTGCAAAACTTAGCAGCTTCTGGCCGTTTTCTGACCCGATGAATTGCCGTGCAGTGGCTGGCAATATTCTTTGGGTTGCCGATAGATTGCGATTGAAGCAGGCAAAGGTGACTTCGCCGTTTCGGTTGGCGTTCATCAGGTCGTGGTCAAGCATGTATTCGAAAGTTCTCATGGTGCTTACGCTGATGACGAGGTATACAGGAAGTCCTCGCTCATCGATAATCATGCTGTTGTAGAAGAAATTTATGGAGTTGTTGCCGGTCTTCATGTAAGTCAGGCGTTCGACTGAATCAAGAAACAATTCTCTGGCAACTGATTTGCCCATTTTATCGAAGAGACCGAGCAGGGTTTTTTGCATGGCAGACATTCTGATTGCAGGCATTTGCGGGTAGTATTTCGAGAACAGGCGTGAAATCGATTCGCAGGCGACAGCGAAATAGTCGAGGTGAAAGCGTGCCATCGCCGTGTGGGCCGGCGATGCTGAAATCTGGCGGGGTTCGTGACCCGGCTTGAAAATCAGCATGTATTGAAGATTGTAGTTGCGTTTTTTGAGCTCAGCTTCAAGAGAAGCGAAACCCACCATCTGACTGGAAGGCATGGCGAACTGCTGTTGCAGATCGGGGTTTTTCAAAAGATTGTTCAGTATCATCGCACACCAGTTACTGGTGCTCTCTGACTTCTGGTCGAAGTTGCGCAGGGTTGTGCGGGCGTAGTTGATGCGGCTTCTTACTCTGGCCTCGGCCGACTCATCGATAAGATGTAGAACCATGATGACCAGGAAGGCGACCGGCAACATACCGGTCATGAAAAAAAGAAGCCTGAATGTCGTAGAAAGCGAAAGAATGCCGCGCCGGCGGTTTTGCAGAAAATAGAGTATCCAGGCGAACAGCCCGATTGTCGCGAAAAGTTGCAGATATGATGTTTGTGCCGAAGATGCCTTGCCGGCATCGCTGACGATGGCAAATGAATAAGATGTTTCGGTGTCGATGAAATCATGAAAGAGCCAGCGGCCATCGACGTGGTTGATCTCTCTTGGTTTGAGGTCGCTGCCGCCCCAGTGTTTTCTGAGAACCTGCAACGCTTTGTGAGACTCGGCAATTTTGTGCAGATGCTCTGGCATTATAGGTTGAACTGCCGGTTCGAGCTGTGGTGAATTTACAAAAACTGCGAGGCCGATACCGGGCTCAGTTTTACTTATCCGATCAGCCAGTTTTTGCAGCGCGCCCCTGGTGTCTTCGATGAAGGCGCCGGGTAACAAACTGATGAAGCCGATAAACTGATTGTTGGCGATTTCAAGTACTCGCCAGCACAGGTAGTAGTGATTGCCCTCGTAAAGCACCGGTGTCAGTCGACCCTGGCGTTCGGTTGCCAGGTGCTGTGGTGAAGAGTTTTCGCCAAACATGCCGCTGATGAAGCGTTCGTGCAGGCGATTGCTCGAAGTCTCGCCGGTGTCGCCGGAAAGATGGCAGAGTGCTTCGAAAACTCTTATAAAGGCTCGCTTCTTCTGGTTCATCAGTCCGTTGCCTACGATGAGCTCGAAGCGGTCACGGGATTTTATGAATGTCCAGGTCTGGCATTGCTTTGCTATTTCTGGATCGAGATTTTCGGCAAAAGACTTTATTAAAAGTGAGGCCAGTTCTCGATCAGAATTGTTCGCGGCTTTTTCGAGATAATCGGCAATTGCCTTGAAAGCCTGTTCTGCCTGACGTTCACGTGTGAATTCAGATCTGACTCTGGCTGCCAGAATATTTGCGCGATTCAGCCACTCATTTTCTGCGCGCTCTTGTCGGGACTGGTTAAATCGTTGCAGCGAACCGGAAAAAGTCAAATACAAAAGCAGACCGAGAATGATCGGGAAGCAGAACACGAAGGCTGAGCGCAGATCAAATTTTTGTCGCATGTCAGACTGTTTTCCTGGATACGCTGAAAGCTTCTACTGTGTGGGTTTTACCTTTAACCCGGCTGATTGGAAGTTTTTCACACAGGTAATCATCTGACATTTTTTCGACCGTACTGCCTGATGCGACTATGCCGCCATCTGGAAGATTGGCAGCAACAGCGGCCAGGCGCGCTGCCAGATTCACCGTGTCACCGACAACAGTTTTTGAAAGCCTGACATTGCCGGCTCCCATGACCCCGGAAACAACTTCGCCTGAAGTAATACCCGATGCAGTTTGCAAAGAGTAGTCTTTCTGTATGGCATTCTTTATCGCGATTGCCGTGGCAATAGCGGCATCAACCTGTTTATGTTCGTTCTGCTGCCGGTTCTCGAAAACGATCATGACTTTGTCTTCGATCATCTTGTCAATTTCGCCGCCATATTGTTCTACTGCTGCTACTGCGGCAGAAAGGTGAGCCTGAAGTATTTCGAAGATTTTCTGCGGGTTGTGCCGCTGCTGAATTGAGTGAAAGTCCCTGATCGATGAGAACAATACCGTTGCTCTGGTATTGCGGGCAATATCCGTGCTGGTAAGCTCTTCGCGCTCAGTAAGTTCTTTGACGCTGTCAGAGACGAAGCTGCTTAGCAGTTCGCCCTGCTGCAGGCCAGTGGCCATTTTGTTGAATGCGTCTGCCGCTATGGCAAATTCATCAGGGTGGCTTGGTGTCAGGCGTATTGCATAGTTGGCCTCTGCAATCTGTCTGGTCGCCAGGGTCAGCTGGCGAATGGGAATAGTGAAATACAAAGAAGTGAGCAGTGCCAGGACGATTCCGCCAACTGCGATCCAGCCGAGATAACGCACGGCCTCTGCTATCAACTCTCCGGTTATACTTTCGATGTCGCGCGTGATTCTACTTCCACATATTATGAAGTCTGAATAGCGGGCCGGCCGTACTTCGAATACAGGCGTTCCTGAAGCCTGATAATTCTGCATGAAAAGACGGCTGCCGGTAACCAGTGCCTGGTTACCGAGTTCGACAAGTTCCGGAAAATCTCGACTGAGTAAGTTCAGCGCTTTGGGCCGCGCGCCAATATACTGATCATTGCCAAACAGTGTAAACAGAGGGCTATGCTGGTCGGTTCTCAGGTCCTTTTCTGGAAACTGATCGCGTATGCCTGCAGAATCGAAAACCCAGGTTATTATGTATTTTGCTTTATCATTTCTGGTCATAGGAATGGTGAGCAGGGCATTGGTGTCCATGAATGATTCCTGCCAGACCAGTGAACCGAAGTCTTCTCTTATCTTGTAGTAACTTTTGGCTCCAAACATATTCAAAAAAAAGCTGTCGAGCAGTTCAGCCTTCAACTCATCAAATTCTATGTTCTGGCCTGGTTTGCCTTGATTCTGGCGTCTTTTTTCAGGATCATCTTTTTCAAGATATGATTTATAGCGCTTAATGAAATATTCTTCAGCGACAGCGTTGCCACCTGTTGTAAATCTGTATCTTTTCTGGTCACGATCGTAAATTATTGAAAAAAATGGTTGAGACTCGTCATAGACCCAGATGTTGGTGAAGGCAGGTCGGCCATAAATTTCATGCATTTTTCTGGCGGCATTTAGAATAAGCTCGTTGATCGAGGTTGATTCAGGCAGCCCGACAAAGGCGGCAAGTTTTTCAGTAGAATTGAGGCTCTTTGCATAATTGACCGCGAATCTGAAATTGGCGAGGGTTTTGACGTCGAGTTCTACAAGATCTTCGGCCAGTTCTTCGATAGCGCGGTTCTTTTCCTTCTTGAAGTTTGCGGCGACATACTCATTCGCAAGGTATGCAGAACTGAGAAATGGCAGCATGGTCACTATAACGAAAATGGCCAAAATGAACATCATGACGGAAATATCTCGACCACGACCGAAAATTATGTTTTCAACGATAATTTTGAAAAAGCAGCAGCCAGTTAAGGCAAAAACTATTATCAGCAGAAGCATTCTTGGCTGTCTGGCATTTAAGGGGGCCTTCGCTGCGATTATGACCCGATATGGCTTTTTCGGATCGTAATCACTGGCCAGCAGAAGATAGTTTTGCTGATGATGAATGAAGCCACGGTTCCCATTTACTTTCATCAGATTACTGACCGATGTGAGCAACTGTTGTCTGTCTTTGAAAAATGCTGATGCCTTTATTATTCTGTGGTTGGGGTTCACGAAAGCAAGTCCCATGTCTTCATGCTGCCATGCCTCTATCTTTTGCCTGGCCCGGGCATTGGTATCGATAAGGCTGAGGTCGGCAAGAAAATTCATGAGAAAGGCTGCCCGCAACCGGAGCATAAGCAAAAGGCGATAAGAACCGTGCTCTCTAATTATTGTACGCTCGATTTTATCACCATCACCGTCTTCAGCAAGGACTTCGATATCGAAATACATTTTGAGGCGATGCCTTGCGAGATCGTTTATGGCATTTTCAGCTGTCGCTCTTTTTTCAGGCGTATTTCTGTTCATCTGATAATAGCGCAATTGGACGATGAAATCTTCGAGTATGCTTTCTGAAACAGTTTTGCCGTTTCTCATGGTCAAGCATAAATCTCTGCCATTCTGGCGATAGATAAATGAACTCTCGCCACCGAACCACATGCTCGTTACTTCCTGCATCAGATCCTTTACGAATGCGAGAAGTTCATTGTTTACCTCATTTTCATCACGGGCCAGAAAGGCGTCAGATCTTGTTCGACGAAGTGCCATGAAAAGCTTACGGTAAATTTCAGTGACCGGGTTTATCAGAATATCCTGGCGCTGCAGTTCATTTTGCATGCGGTGAATTAACTGTTTCTCGGACTCATGCAACATGGTTAACGCTGAATTCTTCATCGAAGAATAAATAACCAGTGCAGGGGCTGACATGAAGAAGATTGCAAGTATAATCAGAACAATCTTTTTCATTAAGCCTGATCTCCGGTCGTTAACTCGAAAAGACCTGTCGCAGCTAGAGGCACGCAGTTAAAGTCACATGAGTCGACGACTGCGGCAAAGTCGTGAGAAAATATGATTCTGGTGTGGCAGCCCTGCTTGCTCAACTGCTCGTATCGCTCAGCTTCGGCTTTTGCTTTGCCAATGATACAGAATTCTGAACGCGAAGGTGTAATCAGAGGCCCTGCAACTATCTGACCGTATTCAAGCCCTATGCCAAAATTATAGACAAACTGTCCGCTGCTTTTTCTGTGGTTCATCGTATTCTGGTGTTCTGTATACATGGCTGTTGCCGCCAGAATAGTCCTTCTCCTGCTGTCTTCAGGTTTCTGGTCGGGAAAAAAGGCGACGATGGCATCTCCGATAAACTGCTCTACCTGTCCGCCGAATTGCTGAATAGTTGCTGACATTGTTTCGAGATGTCGATTGAGCATGTCTGCAATAATTTCGGGCGGGTTACTTTCAGAAATGGTCGTGAAATCTCTGATATCAGAAAAAAGCACAGTTCCATTCATTGTTCGTGCTGTCTTTCTCACTTGCGAGTCGCTGGTGCCATCGAGACTCTGCTCCAATGTCGTAGAGACGTATTTTCCCAGTCTGATGCGGCGTTTGAAACCTTCAAGCATCATGTTGATACTTTCGCCGAGCTGACCGATTTCGTCAGTTCTGCCAAAATTGAGGTTGCTCTTAAGATTCCCAGCGCTTATCTTCAGCAGGGTCTGGTTTATTGCCGCGAGAGGCTTGAGCATGTGCGCTGCGGCGAATGAAGCCATGACATACATCAGACAGATCAGTAGAATTGCGACACAGGTCAGAATGAGGCGTTTGACACTGCGTTCCCGGTTAATTTCAGCCAGAGAAACGACGCAGCCACAGACGTAACTGCTCTGCTGAGACAAAGGCGAAAAAATATACATGTGGCTGTTATCGGTTATAGATTTTTCGAACAGTGAACTGCGGCATCGGGTGATAAAGTTCATGGCATTTCTACCGATCCGGCTGTTGAGAACATTCATTTTTTTGAAGGGGAATATCGAAAATTCCGAATTCGTGAGCTCTTCAGCGGCAAGGAAAATGGTGGAATCAGAAACATTGAGAGAATCTAGTTCGCGCGCCAGAAAATTTCTGAACAGACGTTCTGAATTGGCGGCAAATCCGACATAACTCTTTATCATTCCCTGATCTGAGAAAACCACCGTGTAAAAATAGTCAGCGCTGTTTTCGCCGAATTTCATGGCTATTTCCTTTTCATAGGAATGCATGAAGATGTCTTCGAGAAAATGTTGGCTGAAACCGGAAAGAATGCTGTGAAAGGTTTTTTGGGAGGCATCGAGGTTGATTTCCGGCAGGTTCCAGAATTTTGAATATCGTCGGTTAATTTGATAAGTGGCGGGCGCAAATAGATCCATAACCGTTTTGGCACTCTTGTAATGTCTCTGGTCATGCATTATCAACTCTGAGATGCCGCCAGGCACGAACATGTAGCAGTAGTCAACTGTCAGTTCCATTTTTTCGAGATGATTTCTGAGAATCTTGAAGGCCTGTTCCGCATCTTGCCGATGATTGGTTGTGAACAGTGGCTGAAGCTCAAATTCTTTGATTGCCTGCGAAATGTTATAGCCGAAAAGCTGCTTGAGGTTATCGCTTTTTTCGCTTATTCTTGCCAGTTTTTCGGTATTTTCACGCCGCAGCTCGGTCAGCGAAGTCGAGTAGGCTTCTTCGATAAGACCATGTGCCAGGGCAATCATCAGCAAAATAGGGAGCATGCCGGAAAAAACGAAAAGAACCCGAAAAGAAACCGCCAGCGGCAACCCGGCCCGTCCGGTTTTGTGATAGAAGTAAAAGAATATCAGCAGCCATAAACCCAGGGTGGCGGCGAAAATTGGCAGAGTGCCAACATCAGAGCGCTGCAGCAATCTGGGAACCGGAGCGAATACCACTGCGTCATAGGGCACGTCCAGAGAAGTCATGCTTTGCATGAACAGATGATCGTCTGCTTCTTTAAACTTGCCGGCATCTTTCTGCGCAACATCCTGTTTAACATCACTATTGAGCTCGGCTAGAAGTTTTTTGAGGTGCTCTGCCTGAGCAGGCTGAGCTGCAAACTGCCCGGGTAAAACTATCGGCAGATCCCTGGCAAACACCCCGACCGGAACAAAGGCTACAGCAAGACGTTTGTTTGAGTCTGCAAACATTCTCGTCGCAATATGGCGCAGGGCAAAGTCAAGATCGATAACTCTCTCATTCGGAACGAAACCGACGACTGCTGCAAAGGTGCGATCTGACGACCTGAACTGCCGCCAGTAGATGTAACAGGCTTTTCCCTCGAAAACAACCGGGGTCAGTCTGCCTTCGCGATAGCGCCCGAGCTGCAATGGAGCCGAATGAGGGCCCAGTATGGTTCTGATCAGCCTTTCTTTCTGATTGATCTGAGACAGGCTCAGGTCTGGATTGTTGGCGAATTCAAGAAGAGTATTGGTAAGTCTTTCCATTATGCGCAGACGCGAAGACTCAAATCTGCCACCGGTTATAGCCCGGGAATTATTATTATCGATCGAAAAAGCCCAGATTTTGCTGGCGTTGTCGATGAATCCCTCAGGGAAGTGCCGTTCCAGACTGGCACTGAGTAATTCTACAGAAAATGAAGCGGGCCCATGGCGTTCCATTTCATCGCTCAGGCGGTTGCCGTATGAGGTGAACTGGTCTGCGAAAGTCAGATTCGACATTACCGTGGCCAGTGTCATCTCAGACATCTCGACGAGGAACTGCATTTTTCTGTCGCGATCATGTTTCTGCTGGTAATTATAAAAAACCAGCGCGGCATAAACCATTGCCAGGCTCAGCAAAACCGGGCTCAGCAGCCCAAATGCATACCGATAGAATATTTGAAATTTTTCTGAACCTTTGTTCACGACCATGCACTCTTTTTTCTGAGGCATATTATAACAGAACACCTGTTACAGGCCATAAAAAATACTTGCCTGGATGTGGCCACAATATATTGGCAAAATAATGCTTTTTCTTTGCCAAAATGCGGCAAATTGATATAATCATGTTGCTATGTACCATACCAATTTTGTTCATCTTCATGTACACAGTCATTACAGTCTGCTCGACGGCGCGGCACCGGTAAAGGGCATAATCGATGCTGCCCGGCGCTTTCGCATGCCGGCCATTGCCATCACAGACCACGGCAACATGTTTGGCGCCATCGAGTTGTATCAGTATGCACTGAAGCGAGGTGTCAAGCCGATAATCGGCTATGAAGCCTATCTGACCGATGGTTCGCACAAGGATCGCACGCGTGAACGCTCGCCCTATCATATAGTTTTGCTGGCGAGAAACATTGAAGGATACAAGAACCTGGTAAAACTCTCGACTATTGGTTTTACCGACGGTTTTTACTACAAGCCACGCATAGATTTTGAACTGTTGGAAAAGTACAGCGAGGGCGTTATCGCCTTAAGCGCCTGTCTTGCTGGCGAAGTTGCCCAGTGCCTGCTCAAGGAAAACCGTGAAGCAGCAGTGTCTGCCATCAGACGCTATCAGAAAATATTCGGCCCCGAAAACTTTTATGTCGAGATTCAGGATCACGGCATTGCTGAGCAGCAGAAGATTCTTGATGCGCTTGTCGAGGTTGCACGGTCATGTGGTGCCCCAATAGTAGCAAGCAATGACAGCCATTATGTTAAACCAGAAGACTGGGAAGCCCAGGATGCTTTGCTCTGCCTCAACACCAACGCTAAAATCGACGATCCCAAGCGCTATCGCTTCGAAACGCACGAATTCTATCTGAAGTCGCCGCAGGAAATGAGCGACATTTTCGCGAAATATCCTGAGGCCATCTCAAACACCTTACGTATCGCCGAACGCTGCAACGTGCAGCTCACTCTTGGCAAGTCGATTCTGCCTAACTTCCCGATTCCAGAGGGCAAAACCTCTGAGAGCTATATGACTGAGCTTTGCTTTGAAGGGCTTAAAGAGCGGTATGGCAGCGAAACGCCCGACGAAGTTATCTCTAAAAGGCTTGAATATGAGCTTTCAGTAATCAAGCGCATGGGTTTCTGCGACTACTTTCTCATCGTCTGGGATTTCATCAAAGCCGCCCGCGAGATGGGTGTCCCGGTCGGCCCCGGCCGCGGCTCTGCTGCTGGCAGCATAGTTGCCTATCTGCTGCGCATTACCGATATCGACCCGATCAAGTATGGACTGCTGTTCGAGCGCTTTCTCAACCCCGAGCGCATCAGCATGCCAGATATCGATGTTGACTTCAGCGACGACGGGCGCCAGAAAGTAATCGATTATGTCGTCGAAAAATATGGCCGCAACCGGGTTTCGTCGATCATCACCTTCAACTTCATTCTGGCCAAGATGGCGATACGCGATATCGGCCGTGTCATGGGCATGGAACTCTCAGAGGTCGATCGTATCGCCAAGATGGTTCCCGAAAAACCTGGCACGCACTTGAAAAAGGCAATTTACGAGACGCCAGAGCTGAAAGAGCTTATAGAAAACGGCAGTCAGCAGCAGAAAAAGCTGCTGCGCATCGCCGAAACCGTTGACGGACTGGTCAGGCATACTGGTGTGCACGCCTGCGGTATCGTTATTTCGCACCAGGATCTGATGGACATCGTTCCTCTCTATTACGACAAAAATGAAGAACTGATGACCCAGTATGAGAAGAACGCCATCGAGAGCATCGGCCTGCTCAAGATGGATTTTCTTGGTCTCAAGACGCTGACCATCCTGCAGCGTGCCCTCGAAAACATTAAAAAGTCGCAGGGCGTCGATGTCGATATCGAGCATCTGACATTCGATGATACCAAGACCTACGAGCTGCTGCAGCAGGCTTTGACGCTCGGTGTGTTTCAGCTTGAATCGGCGGGCATGCGCAATTTGATTGCGCGCCTCAAGCCATCGGTATTCGAAGACATCATAGCGCTGCTCGCGATGTACCGACCCGGCCCGTTGAGTTCAGGCATGGTCGACGATTTTGTCGAACGCAAACACGGGCGCAAGTCGCTCGACTACCCGCATCCTGATCTCGAGCCGGTTTTGCGCGACACTTATGGCGTTTTCCTGTATCAGGAACAGGTCATGCAGACCGCCAACGTGCTGGCCAACTTTACCATGGCTCAAGCCGATGCTTTGCGCAAGGCGATGGGCAAAAAAATCGCCGAAGTCATGGAAAAGATGGGCAAGTTGTTCGTCAAAGGCGCGGTTGAACGCGGCGTGCCCGAAGAAAAGGCGCAGGAAATCTTCGATTTGATGGCTGGTTTTGCCGAATACGGCTTCAACAAGTCGCACTCGGCTGCTTATGCGGTTGTTACCTACCGCACCGCCTATCTCAAGGCGCATTACCCGGTTGAATTCATGGCGGCCGTGCTCTCGTCAGAAATCAATGACACCGACAAGATCGCCGAATACGTCGATGAATGCCGAACCATGGGCATCGAGATTCTGCCGCCGGATATCAACGTTTCAGAAGGCCTGTTCACAGTTGATAACGGCAGAATTCGCTTTGGCATGAATGGTATCAAGGGTGTCGGCGCTGGCGCTGTTGAGTCGATCGTTCAGCAGCGTGAAAAAGATGGGCCCTATAAGTCGCTTGGCGACCTGACTCGTCGCGTCAACACCGGCCAGGTCAACAGCCGGGTCATCGATGCGCTGATCAAGGCCGGTGCCATGGAATCTTTTGGTCTCAAAAAGAGTCAGCTTATCGCCATGGCAGGTGAGGCGCTCAAATCCGGGCAGTCGGCACAGAAGAGTCGCAATGCCGGCCAGATCACATTTTTCGATGTCTTTGGCGATGAAGCCGAAGGAATGGGCGATATCGAGCTGACGCCGCCTGACATACCAGAACTCACAGAAAAAGAGCTGCTGACAGCTGAAAAAGAGGTTTTCGGTTTCTATCTTACCGGTGATCCGTTCAATGCGGTGGCGCCGCTGGGGCGGGTGTTCTCAACGCACTCGCTCAGCAGTATAGCTGAAGCCGGTGAAGGCAAAATCTGCCGAATAGCCGGAATTCTAACGGCTTACAAGCGACATATCACCAAAAAAGGCGATTATATGGCCTTTCTGACCATCGAAGCCGATAATGTGGCACTCGATGTAACGCTTTTTCCGAGGTCATATCAGGAATACCATCATCTGCTGAAAATCGATGAGCCATTGTTCATGGTTGTGCAGACACAACTCGTCGATGGCACGGTGAAGGTAAATGCTGAAAAAATACTGACAATCGATGACTTCAACGAAGAAGGCTTTTCGAAAATAACTTTTGTGGTGCCGCAATCGGTTGCCAGTCGTGAGCATTATCAGAAACTGCTGGGAGTTTTGCAGAAATGCCCAGGCAGCACGCCTTTCATGATCAGGATTATTTCGCAGGAAGGCCCGAAGGTTCTGCTCAAGCCACCGGCAAGGTTTCGCATCAGTTTGAACGCGAATGTAATCAAGGCCTGGGAAAAGATTTGCGGGCGCAATTCGATCAAAATTGAATTTCCGTTGATAGAAGTGGCCAGTCGAAACAATTATCGTCACAAGAAAAGTTTTAGAGCTGCAGAAGGTTAATTCAAGAGGAAAAGCATATAATGAAAACATATATCAGGATCTGGATGTTGTTGTTGATATTTGCGGCTGCGTTACCGTCACATGCGGTTGAGCTCAATGATGTGTATCGCCAGCTCGGCGACTATAAAATTGTAGCGACCAGCGGAATTCGTCTTTATTACCCAGTTTCTGCTGAAAAGGCGATTCCCAGAGTTGTTGACAGTTTTGCCAGAGTGCGCGCAAATCTGTTGAGCTCATTCCCGGGGCAGGCCAATTTTGAGGCCACGGTAATTCTCAACGACCACGACGACCGCATCAGCAGTTCTAGTGATGCTGAATTCGACTGGATCAACCTCGGGCTGTTTGAAGAAATCGGCGTGCTGTCGACCCGCGCCTATTCTCTCGAAAAACGTTTTGCCATGAGTCTCGCCAATATCATGATATTGCGCACGCTGGCAGCATCCAGTAATTCCTGGCGGCGAAAACTTGCGATAATAGCAGTGCCGCAGTGGTTTATGGACGGGCTCGCACTCAAATATGCCTTTTCCCTTGACTCAATTCATTTCAGCCGCCTGCTCGACATGGCGCGACAGAATCGTCTGTATTCGCTCGACCAGCTGAGCACTATTCTCAGCCAGCCCACGATGATTCAGGAGGAAATGAGGTTTCAGGCGCACAGTATGTTCGAATTCTGGTCGAAAAAATATGGTGAAGATGCGCCGATAAGCCTGTTGAAGAGTATCATGCGCCGACCTGGCGAATTCGACCGCAAGTTTCGCGAGCATTACGGTGTGAGTCTGAATGAGGCCTATAACGCTTATCGCGAATATGTCTGTGAAAAATGCAATGAATTCAAGGAAAAGGCTGAGGCTCAGGTTTTTGAAATCGAAGATCGTGAGATTGGCGGCAATTTTTTCAGATCATTGCGCCACCTCTCGCCAGATGAGCGGGTCTGGGTGTCCTCGCGGCGCTACAGCACAGAGACTTATGATCTTTTCTATCAGAAGGGGTCTAAAAAGCCGGTTGTGCTGCTCAAAAACGTGCACCCATTGCTGCTTGTCGATGAATTCAACCGCGAAATTTATATTGGCAGATACACCGTTAACAGAAACCGTCAGCGCAGTCTCGGGCTGTATTCAGTTACTCCAGAAGGCAGAAATCGCTGCCTGGTCAGCGCCAAGGGCAGCTTCAAGCCCCTTGGCAAGCAATTCGGTCGCATTTTTTATACTTCGATCAGCAGCGGTATAACCCGGATCATGTCAGTAGACCCGGAATTCAAGAACTCAACCAGAGTTGAGTATACTTTTCCGCTGTCCGTACATCCGCTGGATCTGGCTCTGAGCAAGTCCTGCCGCGAACTTTTCTATACCGTCGAAACTCCTGATTTCAAGAAGCGTCTGGTAGTGGTTTCAATAAAAGATGACGACAAAAATGAGAAGCCGATAGAGCTTTACGCATCGGCCGGCGACATCGGCAGTCTGCTGTTTGCCGATGATAAAATCTGGTTTGCCGGCGAGCTCGATTTCTACACGAGGCAGCTGTTTTCTCTGGATCTGGAGGAATTCAGGTTGAAGAAGTGGACCCAGCTGCCGGGCGGCGTCTGGGATATCAATTTTCACAATGACCAGATCGAGCTGGTAACCCTAAACCGTGGCGAATTCTGGAAAACATCGATTTCGAAACAGGAAACCGCTTATGAAACCATGCAGGTTGCGCGCCCGGTCGAAAGCGAAGTGCGTGAACTCAACCCAGTGCGCGGCGAAAAGTATCGCAGCGAATTTCATACAAGCTACTGGAAGCCCCTTCTCTCAGAGGATGAAGAGGGCTATGTTTTCGGTATCTACAGTTATCGTACCGACCGTCTTGGTCGCAGCAACATTGTTATCGCGCCGCAATACGGTATCGAGAGTAAGAACTGGGGCTACATGGCTTCACTCATGCAGAGATTCGACCAGTTCAAGGTCACTGCCTCGATCGTCGATACTGTTCGCGAAAAAAGTTATCTCGACCAGGATTATTTCGAGGGCAGTCGGGCAAAGGTTGTCGATATACAGTATCCTTTGACGCTGTCTACTACGGTTTCAGTCGGCATGGATCTGACAGAGCGAAGAATAGCCAAGTATCCTGATACGGTAACCGGGCCGCTGCCGACTATTGGCAAGGATCATTCGTTTTACGGTCGTATCAATCATCGGGCGATTCGCACAGAACCTTATTATCAGGTGTTTCCGCGCCGTGGTCGCACCGTGACAGCTCAATACAAACGCGGCAATGAGGTTTTTGACGGCGAAATGAACTACGACAGCATGTCGTTGCGCTGGAACGAGCATTTTCCGGTCAATCGAGCCTGGGTGCTGACTGCCCGCACTTTTGTCGCCGAGGATGATAAGGAAAACAACGTACGCCGGCCAGACGATCTCAGTCTTGGTGGCTCTGATTTCATGCGTGCCTTCGACAGCTCATACAAAGACGGCGACTCACTGCGGGCATTTGCCCTGCATCTGGGCCGGCCGATCAAACTGCGCTTGCCGCGTTTCATGAGCTGGGTATATAATGAATTCATGATCGCTGAAGCCTTCTGGGAATTTGGCGATGTCAAGAATCAGGGCAGATTCAAGTGGCGTTATGACCGTGGTATTGAGTTGCGCAGTCAGTTGCTTCTGTTCAAGCGTATTCCGATCATAGTTCGTGTCGGCTATGCCCGTCAGAATGGCTTTGATCAGGACAATACCTACATTGCCGTCGATTCGGATGTAGCGGACTTTCTGTAAGCCGGACTCTGCCCGATAAAGGATGATAAGTCACACATGCAGCAGCGCACATTCATCGTAGTTCTGTTTTTCTACCTGCTTTCAATTAGGGCTTTGCCGGCTTTTGATCTGGGCATTGAGGTCAAGGAAGGAGCACGCAAACTTCTTTCGCAGATGTCGCAGCAGGTGAGTGCGGCCGAGCTTGGCACTCTGCCTGTGGGTTTTGAGGTCGTCGAGGGAGCAACCTATCGAGGATTCAAGATTCATCAGGGCAAGCTCGAAATTCGTGTGCATACCTGGAACGATGATACCGGTCTTCTCGAAAATTATCAGCGCAGCCAGGAAGAAGGCGCAAGAATAGTTGCAGCCGTGAATGGCACTTTCTTTTCGAGTCGCGGAGTACTCGGTTCGGTCGTCAGTGATGGCGGTATTCCGGCCGATATTTATCAGTCGCCTGGACAGCTTTCCCGCTGTTTTGTTGCTTCGTTCCGCGGTGACAAGGATCGTCAGACCTGGTATCTTGGCGAGACCAGTCTGGCTGGTGGCAATCTGCTTGGACTGGGTTTCAAGGAGCGTGGCTGGTTCAATATTCCCAGTGTTTTTGCGAGTCACTGCGACAATCTTCTCGGTGGCGGCGGCTGGATCTTGCGTGAGCGTAAGGATGTTCACATGGAAGCCTATGAACGCCAGCGGTTTCGTTTTTCTAAAGCCGATCAGAAGAGCCGAAAGACAGTAATTGCTCAAGACTCTGAGCGCAATCTCTATTTTCTGGTATTCGAAACTGGCAACACTTTTCACATGGTGGCGCGCACACTGGTTAAAGATAAGGTTTTTGCCAGGGTGCGCGAAGCGATATTTCTCGATGGCGGTTCATCATCGGCTATTGTGGTTAAAGGCAAATATCTGGTGCCGCCGCTTTACATGGTCGATCGCGCCCGCTTTACCTGCATTCAGATACTGGTTCCCGATCTCACCTGGTAATTGTTTTGAAACAAATTTTGGAGGCGCAGAGTGCCCTGGTTTGAATATCCGGCTCTGTCTTTTCGCGGGCGCAGCTATCAGCCGCCTGGTGACCGGCGGCGCAGCGAGTATGATGTCGTAATCATTTCGGGCGACGCTTATGTCGATCACCCGGCTTTTGCTGCGGCGGTAGTGTGCCGGCGCCTGCAGCAGCTGGGTTTGGCTGTGGCGGTTATCGCGCAGCCAGACTGGAATTCAGACGCTGATTTTGCGGCGTGGGGTCGGCCGCGCCTGTTTTTTGCAGTGGTTCCGGGAGCCATGGACAGCATGGTCGCCAACTATACCGCCAGTCGCATGCCGCGCGGTCGTGATCGCCTGTCACCCGGAGATCGACCAGGGTTGCGGCCGAAGCGGTCGGTGCAGATCTATGTTCAGAAGGTGCGCCAGCTTTATCGTGATGCCGGTGTCGTGATCGGCGGAATAGAGGCGTCTCTGCGCCGCTTCGTGCATTACGATTTCTGGGAAGACCGGCTGCGCGACCCGATTCTGATCGATGCCCACGCTGACCTGCTTGTCTATGGCATGGCCGAGGCCGTTTTGCCAAAGGTGGTCGAATGGTTCAGGCAGCGGAGCGGGGGAACGCCGGCGCCGGCCCATATTGCGCAGACCTGCATCAGGGTGAAACACGAAAGCTGGCGTGAGTGGCTGAAAGAAGGCTTTGAACTGCTGCCTTCGGTCGAAGCCTGCCGTCAGAGTCGCCCGACCTTTTTGGAGTTTTCAAAACAGATCGACAACTCGGTGCGGCCAGGCGGCAAGATACTGATTCAGCAGCACCCGAAGGGTGACGTTATCTGTTACCCGCCCGAACGCGCCGACCTGGTCGCGGAAGCGCAGCTGATGGGCACGCTCAACTTCAACCGCCGCACCCACCCGCTATATCAGGAGCCGGTGGCCGGGCTCGAGCCGGTGCAGTTTTCGGTGCAGTCGCACCGGGGCTGTCTTGGCACCTGCACTTTTTGTGCGCTCTCGCTGCATCAGGGGCGTATGATCCGGTCGCGCACGCAGCACAGCATATTGGCTGAAATCGCGAAATTTGCTGAACATCCTGATTTTAAGGGTATTATACCTGATATTGGCGGGCCCTCTGTTAATATGTACGGCTGGGACTGCAACGTTGGCGGTTGTGAGAGCCGCATGTGCATTTATCCGGCAAATTGCCCGAATCTCAAGGGCAGCCTCAAGCCACTGCGCGAACTGCTGCAGGCGGCTGTGGCCGTGCCAGGCGTCAGAAAGGTGTTTCTCGGTTCGGGCATTCGCTACGATCTGGTACGCCCGGACGAATGGGATCATTTTAAATATATTGTTTTTAACCATGTTTCGGGGCAGCTTAAAGTCGCGCCCGAGCACTTCGACAAGCAGGTGTTGACACTGATGCGCAAAGGCGAGAATGCCGATTTTGCCGGGTTTGCCGCGCGCTTTTATCAGAGCTGCCGTGAGGCTGATAAAAAACTGTTTCTGGTGCCTTATCTGATGACCGCGTTTCCGGGGTCTGACAATGCCGATAAGCTGCTGGCCGACAAAATCAGGCAGCTCAACCTGGTGCATGAACAGTTGCAGGAATTCACGCCAACTCCTGGCAGTCTGGCTACTGCAATGTATTACACCGGCCTGGATCTCAAGGGACAACCGATCCGCGTGGCCAGAAACCACTCAGAGCGGATGAAAGCGCGCAATCAGATACAGAAAGACACGGAAAAGCCGGGTTTGCAGAAGGGCAATAATGCCGGGCATGTCAGGTCTGAAAAAAGACATGCCGGAAATTCTGCCGGTCGATCTGGTTCAGACAGAAGGCGTGTTGGCCCCTCTTCCGGCGGTTCCGGCTCACACAAAAATTCTGAGCGCAAGAAGCGCTCATGAGTAAATACGCGGATCTGCGACTGTTGCTGCTCGAAAATGAGCGCTGCTATGTCGATGAAATTCACCGTCTCGACCAAGACCCGAAAGTCATGCTGCTGCCGGAAAATGCGATAGAGCAGGGCGGTGGCTGGCTTTATCTGCCGGCCGAAGCGGGCAGTTGTGACTGGAGCCTGGCGCGCCTGCTGGGGCAGGGGAGCGTTGCAGTAAAAGCACTGCCATTGCTGCCGGATGCTGAAATAAATCTGCTGGTGCCAGAGAAGTTTGCCGATCTTTTTGCCGGTGACCATGCCGCGCAGAGTTCGCTGCTTTACTTTGAGGGGCGCACTGTGCCGGCGCCTGAGCGACAATCGGCTCAGGTCGATCTGTCATCGTTGCATCCCGAACTACAGCTGCAGAGCCGCCGTTCTGGCGCCGATTTCGCTTTTTACCTGCTGCTCGAAGGTCAGATCCAGGGTTATATCAAGGCTATTCACCTGACGCCGAGCCATGTTGAGGTATACATCGAGGTGCAGCCGGCCATGCGCCAGCGCGGCTTCGGCGAATACCTTCTGCGCGAGGCCTTGGCAGAGGCTGCCAATACGGGGCGTTCTCTGGTTTATACCGTCGATGCCGAAAATGCTGCCTCGCTGTCTCTGGCGCGCAAAGCCGGGTTGCAGCAGTTCATGCAGCTTGCCCGCTTCCTGCGGCAAGGTTCTCGGTAACCGAGGCTGATGTTATGGTTAGCCGAAGCGGTAGTGTTTGCGCACTGGTTCGAAGACTTCCCAGACGCAGGCGAGACCCTTGGGAAAAACCACGAGGTCGCCGGGGCCGAAGCTGACTTTTTCGGTTTCTGTGGTTACCGTTACTTTGCCTTCAAGAATGTAGCAGGTTTCGCGGTCTGAATAGCTCCAGTCGAACTTGCTCGGGGCGCAGGTCCAGATATCCCATTCGGCTACGCCAAGTTTGTCGAGGCTGCTCTTGTCAGGTCGGCTGATTTCTATTTTCATGTTTCCCCTCCGTTGTCATGAGTTTGCACGTTCAAGATACTATCTTTTGCCGATTTCATGCAAACAGGTGAGAGTTGCCAAAGCAATTCTCGTTCAAAATCGACCGTGTTTTTAGCGCTTTTCTGGATCCTGCGACTGCGCTTCGCTCCGCGCAGGATGACGTTTTTGCGACCTTATGAATCTTGCAGCATTGTAGTCAGTGATTTAGTTCTTATGTCTGAGAATTGCCAGTCACAGGGGCTTATCTGTGGCAGTGTAGCGCTGTTTGAATTCTTCGAGAGAGAAGCCGTATTTCTGGGAGACGAAGTCGATGTCTTTGTCGCCGCGACCGCTGAGATTGACGAGTATTGACTGATACTTCTTTTCATTGGCGAGCTTGAGGGCATAAGCTACAGCGTGCGCGCTTTCGAGGGCTGGAATGATGCCTTCGGTGCGGCTGAGTATGTAGAACGCTTCGAGACATTCGTAATCACTGGCAGTAACGTATTTGATCCGTCCGCTGTCTTTGAAATTACTGTGTTCTGGCCCGACGCCAGGATAGTCGAGGCCGCTTGCAATCGAATAGACCGGGGCGGGTTCGCCTTTGTCGTCCTGCAGCAGGTAGCATTTAAAACCGTGAATTACGCCGGGTTTACCGAGAGTCATGGTGGCGGAATTCTCGCCGAGTTTGAGTGAGCGCCCGGAAGGCTCGACACCGTAAATCTCACAGGGATCATCGAGGAAGGCGGAAAACAGGCCGATGGCGTTGCTGCCGCCGCCAACGCAGGCGACGACGTTGTCTGGCAGTTCGCCGGTCATTTCAAAAAACTGCTCACGTGCTTCGATGCCGACTATGCGCTGAAACTCACGCACCAGCATCGGAAAAGGATGCGGCCCGACTACTGAACCTATACAATACATGCTGTTTATGGGGTCTTTCAGATATGCGACAAAAGCAGAGTCGACCGCTTCCTTGAGGGTGCGCAGGCCTTCTTTGACGGCAACAACGTTGGCTCCCAGCAATTTCATGCGCACGACGTTGGGGTGTTCTTTTTCGATGTCCACTTCTCCCATGTGAATCTCGCATTCGAGTCCGAAATAGGCGGCTGCTGTGGCGAGAGCGACGCCGTGCTGACCGGCACCGGTCTCGGCGATGAGTTTCTTTTTGCCCATATAGCTGGCGAGCAGAGCTTCTCCCATGCAGTGATTCAGTTTATGGGCACCGGTGTGGTTGAGGTCTTCGCGCTTCAGATATATTCTGGCGCCGCCAAGGTTGTTCGAGAGACGTTCGGCAAAGTAGACCGGGGTGGGGCGCCCCTGGTAATGCCTGCGAATCGAGCGCAGCTCAGAAATAAAACGGTGTGATTTCGAGATGGTCAGATAAGCGTGGGTGATTTCTTTGAAATGCTCGATCAGTTGCGGCGGCAGGTAAGCTCCGCCATACTCGCCAAAATAGCCTTTTTCATCAGGAAAGCTTTTGAAATAGTCTTTGTTCACAACCGTCTCCTCTGTCGTTCGTGCATTATTCGACGCAACCGCGCCCGAAAATGTCATGAGTTAATAACATAATTCCGCCAGCAAAACAAATCATCTTTTTGGCGCTATGCGGTTCAGGTGAGGCGGTAGAGCCTGAGGGCAGCGGCTTTGCCTTTGAGCGCAGCCTCTGAGTGCATCTTGAACCTGGTGGTGTCGGAGAGGCCGCTGACGAAGTCGTGTGAGAACAGGCAGCGCTGTTCGGGCAGTTTTTCGGCTTCTTTTTCGATGCGGGCACTGACGTTAACTGCATCGCCGATGACGGTGAAGTCGCGCTTGGCGCCGAAGCCAAGCATGCCGCTGATGACTGTGCCGGCATTGACTCCGATGGCGACAGGAAAATGCAGTTCGCCAGTCTGCTCGGTCTGCATGATTTTCTGCGCAGCCTCGATGGCAGCCTGCCGCGCGGCTTCGGCCTGTGGCGCCCCTTCGGCTTCGAAGATGCCGAGAATTTTATCTCCCATGAGTTTGTCGATGTCGCCGCCCTGTTCGATGATGCAGCGACAGAGTACAGCAGTTTGTTCCTTTAATCTGGCAAAAAGAGTTTCTGTGTTTTCGTTGCTCAGTCTTTCGGCAAAATTCAGACTGCCAATGAACACGAATACAAAGTCTTTTCTTTTGCCAAGAAGGTCTGGTGGGGAATTTTCACCTGCCATGGCTTTTTGTGCACTGCGCGAGAGCATTTTTCCCATAATCTGTTTTTCGGCGAGACCCTGAGCGAAGTGGTCAAATGATGCGCAAAGTTGTCCAAGCTCATCGCTTCGATCGAGTGCAATACGATAAAAATAGTTCTGCTGACCAATCTGGCGCATACCCATGGTCAGCAGTCTGACCGGCGTTATAATGTCGGCAGCAGTCTGATGACCAATCACAATAAATATCATTAAAGCCAGCAGTATGAAGTAAAGCAGATAGGTTTTGATGGCTTCAGTTTCTCGGTAAACAGGTGTTTGCGCGCCGGCACCGACAATGATGTTGCTGAGTTGTTTTATTCCTTGCCTGCCTTCGATGCTGACTATTTCTTTGCCTACAGGCTGATCATAAGATACAGGAAGATGTGAACCGCTGATCCAGGTTGCAGCCTTCTCCAGATTCAATCCTTCCAGCGGTTTGAATGCCGGTGAAAGTTCCCCGTATGCCTGGTGTTCAACTGTAAAAATTGCAAAGGGCCCCTTATTTCTTTTGGCCATGATGGTAAAGTAGTTGCCGCGTCGTTGCTCTGTCAGCCATACTATCATGAATTCCGGGTGTTCTATCGAAGGCAGTGGTGTGGTAAGCATGCCGGCTGCACCTGTTGTTACTTCAAACTCTACCATCTGGTTGATCGCATTGGTTGTCTTGATGTAGGCTTCATCACCAAAGTTGGATCTGATGCTTTGCATGGCGCTGTCGTAAAAGAGATCACTTTTGAGATCCTTCATTGTCAAATCATCTGATCTGCTGCTGGACATCTGAGACAATACATGTTTACCAATCTGGCTTAACACGTTGGCAAAGTCTTCCTTTTCTCTGCTTCTGCTATTGCTGAAATTCAGATCCCAGTTTTTGCGGCTGACCAAAACCGCTTCACGCAGGGTTGTGCCGAAACACCAGCTTTTGAATGCCGAAAGCTGATCCAGATGTTTGTGGAACAGATTTCTCAGCTGCTCTTTGACTTCTTCTGATTCGGGGTTCTGATCAAGCTGGCGCGCCAGTTTCAGCGTCTCGCTGTTTCTGGCAAAGCTGGTCAGCATATTGATAACCCTTACATTGTCGAAGCTGAGTTTATATTCGTAGGTATCGAGGAAATGCTTAATTTCCAACTTCTGCTGATGGAGCATTACTCGATGGTTTTCTCTGGAAAAGTAGTTGGATACAAACATTACGGTGAACATCGGAATAACTGCTGTAAGCAGAATAGAAGCAATCAGTTTGTGTTGAATCGAGCGTGCCAAACCTGTTGTTCCGAAAACGGTGAGATGGAAATATCGGATTCCGATTGCTGTGATGCAAGCAAGAAGCAGCGCTAAGATATTCAGGTCAACTTTGCCGGACCGCGGCAGTCGACGTACAATCGACATTTGCCAGATGTCGTTGCCGGCACAAATTGAAGCGCTGGCAATGGCATAGTTGCCATTCGTCAGCGTGCCGGTGGCATTGAGTGATGGTATAAGTTCCTGCGGAAACTGATGGCTTTTACATATAACCCCGTTATTGGAAACAGCGGCGATCTGGTTGTATTCATCGCTGTATTCATGAACAAGCAGTTCAATGCTTTTTTGCGCCAGTTTTTCTGGTATCGCAAACATTACAAGCCCGGCTATTCTCGAATTGTCATTTTCCCAGCCAGCCATCAGGTGGTTTTCAGCAGGGAGTGCCTGGTTGGCAGAGCTTTCAGGCTTGGCAAGAACATATTTCCAGTAGAACAGCTCATTTAGCTCTCCGTTCTTGACAGGCGTGGAGATTGCGATTCTTTCTGTGCAGAGGTGCTGTGCTGGAATGGCCATGCCAAACAGTTCGCTTGTGAAAGGATCTAGCAACGGTGGCATGTGGTCGTGCGCGCGTTTTTGATAGTAGTTGCAGAAATAGTTTGCCAGCAGGAAAAAATGATCTTTGTGAGATTCGCCAATTCCAAGCGAATAGACAATATCGGGGGGAGCGGTTGCATTTTCCGGCTTGCAGCTTACTGCAAACACACGTGATGGTTCTATTCCTCGACTGCGAATCTGGGCAATTGTCTGCTCGATGTTTTTCGAGAAATTTCTGCCTTCTGCTGGATTATACCTGTAGGAAAGGTCGCTCTCTATGTCTTTGATAAGTCGAAGCATTGCATTTTCGTAAGCAGCTGCAAATGCTTTTTCAGACTTGATTTGCCTGATCAACCTGAACAGCTGTTCTTGTGCCAGAGTTTTATTATATTCATTTTCTGAATGCTGACCGAACGCTAACCCGAGATAGACTCCAAATGCGACGCTTACAGCAAAAAATGCGATCAGTGAAACAGCCAGCCAGTTGTATCTGCTGTCAGAAGCAGCGGTGCTTTTACTGCCTGTGACTTCTGTACTTTTCACGCGGCTGTTGCATAACGCATCATGAGACATAAAAGAGAAGTCGGCGATAATCCTGTTACTCCATTCGTCATTATCGCCGATCGTCATAGCAACATGATTTTGTTGTTCTGGAATCTTTTTTGCAGTCAGCTTGCTGACAAAGCCGGCAATCTTGTCGTCGAATGCAACAGGCAGGTGAGGATAATTTCTGGTCAATGCTTCAAGCTCTCCGGCCCGCCTGAACGCTTCGCTGGTAATGCAGTAGTCAAGTCTGGTGCTTTCGTTGCCAACAGAACCGGCATAAAGCTCGCCGTATGCAAGGCCAACACCAAATTTATAGGTGAATTCACCGTTGCTGGCTCTCTTTTGATTGATAAGCTTCATCGCCGCATGCATTTCCAGGGCGGCTTTAAGTGACTTGTCAGCAACTTCTTCGGCGTTGTCTCCATTGAAAACAGCTTCTATGGCATCGCCGATGAATTTATAGATTTTGCCGTCATTGCTGGCAATAATGCTGGCCATTATGGCAAAATGATGGTTGAGCATAGCAGTAATCTGGTTTGTGTCGTATGTTTCGCACAAAGTTGTAAAACTTCTGATGTCTGAAACCAGAGCGATGCCGGTGAACGCCCTGGCGTCGTTCGTGGCGCCTGTTCCTTTATGACCGGCAAGAGCTTCGACGGCATGGTCTGAGAGCAATGAAGCAAGTCTTTCGCGTTCTTTAATTCCCTCAATCATGCTTGCAAACTCATGGGTAAGATTGCCTAACTCATCGGTACGTACAGAATCGAGATGAACGTTGTAATTTCCGGCTGTTACTCCGGCAAGAGCTGATTTAAGTTCTGTTATTGGCGTCAAGAGAAAGGCGGCGGTAAAGTAGGCGCAGATAGCTACAACGAAGAGTGAGATCATAAGAAGCACAATTAAGATCGACTGTCGTCTGCTTCCTTCAGCTTCAATCGAGGAGTGACTGGAAACTCCGGCTATAACGACCTCAGAGTCATTTCCAAAAGGCATGGCTACCACTGAAAGGCCGGTAAGATGCTCTTTGATTGAACCGCCGCGTGCCACAGCACTTTCCGCTGTCTTTGTGATATCAGTCATATGCTTTTCCAGTGCAGTACTTTCTGGCTGAAAAAGTATTTTGAGACCCTGTGGCGTGCTCTTAAATGCTATAAATGAAAACTCCGGAAAACTGGTTTTGAAGCTTTCAATTGTGTTACGAATAGACTTTTCAAACAATTCCCTGCCGTCCCAGGCAATGAATAATGCAGCCCTTTTGTGCCCTTGAACGTTCAGATAGTCGTAGATCAGGCTGGCAGTACCACCGCCGGAGCTCTGGCTGAGTACAAAATTTCGGCGCTTTTCAAGTTCGACCAGAAAGGGATTGCCGGTAACGGAGCTATAGGCTTTGGCTCCGAGTTTCTCTTCTTCTGACAGCTTGAACTCTGGCAATATTGCCGATGGGTTGCTTATGGCAAACTGATTACGAAGATTAATAATTATCTGCGCCCGATAAATGGCAAAGATATCTTTCAACCTGCCTGCAGCACCTGCTTCGGCAAACTCAATTCCTTTTCCGGTCAGATCCAGCAGATAAAATCCGAGAAGAGGCAGAGGCATGTCTCGGTTGCGAAAGCTGTCCAATATCCTGTCTTTAACCTCTAAGCCATCGATTCCATGCTGTTCTATCATCAGGCTGAGTTCGCTGTCAGTAAAGAGCAGGCGTGAAGTGTTCTGGTATTCTTCCTGAATCTGCGTTTTTCTGGTCTCGAACTGTCTCAGGCAGCCCTCAAGATTTTCGGCAATCTGATTCTGGGCGGACTTAGCTGTCTGATAGTGATATGCTATTGCTGTTACCGTCAGAATGCCAAGAGGAAAAGTTGCAGCCAGAAAATAGAGCATGAGAAAACGCCATTTAAGGCCGGGTTCAAACCATATGTTCAACAACAGGCCTCTGAGTGAGAGCAATAAAACTGCTGTTGCGAAAATCAGATTCAGCATGCGAATCCAGCGGGGAGTATTCCTGATTTTAGGGAGTGGTGAGAGAAAAACCGTTAGATGATCGGTGTCCTCGCCAAGATAGGAAAAAATTTTGAAGTTACCTATCTTTTCTGGCTGTGGCGCTCCGTATGCAAGCCAGTGGGCCAGATTGCTGTTCAATGGCCTGATTCTGGTTTTTCGCCAATGCTGAAACGTGGGCGACATTTCCAGTCTGCCCAGACATTGAGCCGGTCTTGTGTCACCGGCAATCAGAGGAATGAATGCAGCCAGCCCTGTGCCGCGCCTGCTGCATTCTTCCAATGCGATTCTTTTTACCAGGCTGTTGCTGTGATCATTGATTTTAGCTGCAATAAAGTAGCCCCAGATACTGCCATCTTTGCTGTAATGGTAGTCCCAGATAAACCAGTGTGGTTGTCTGTCGTGAAGGATGTAGCTGATTCTTCCCTTCTGACTGCTAGCATAAGCCTCACTGTGAACGGTTTTGCCGAAGTAGCTTTGGGCCAGTTTATTACGTTGCTTCTTTATCTCAGGGGCAATGGCCCGTTCCTGGTGCAGGTCGAGCATGTAGTCAAAAATCAGGGCCATAACCCTTTTGCTCTCTATCTTGCTGCTTCTTGTGAAAAATAATTCTGAGCCTTTGTCAGAATTGCTTTTCTTGAAAAAATGCAATTTGAAATCAGGGATCAGAGCCGAAAAGCTATTTTGACTCAATTCACCAAGCCGCTGGAATGCTTCTGGGTCATCAATATTTTCTTGCAGCAGCTTTTCAACCTGATCTACAAACTTTCCGGTCCGGCGGCTGAACTGATATTCAAAATTTGAGCTGCGCGTAAGAGCTTCCAGTTCCTGGCGCGCAGTTTCGTCCTGTCTGCGTTCATTCCAGTGCCGCTCGATGTTTGCCAGGAAATAAAATCCCAGGTTTAATACTAAGACTGGCAGGAGAAACATGAAGTAAGGCAGCAATCGCAGCCATTTGCTGTCATGTCCTGATCCGACAGTTTTCATGCAAAACTCCTTCCAGAGCAGGTATTATCTGATTTTAAGACTGCGAAGCTGACTTGGAAAAGCTTTATAGTTTCTGTCTTGCCTTTGAGTGCAGCCTCTGAGTGCAGTTTGAATCTGGTGGTGTCGGAGAGGCCGCTGACGAAGTTATGTGAGAACAGGCAGCGCTGTTCGGGCAGTTTTTCGGCTTCTTTCTCGATACGGGCGCTGACATTAACGGCATCGCCGATGACAGTGAAGTCGCGCTTGGCGCCGAAGCCAAGCATGCCGCTGATGACTGTGCCGGCATTGACTCCGATGGCAACAGGAAAGTGCAGTTCGCCAGCCTGCTCTGCCTGCATGATTTTCTGCGCCGCCTCGATAGCAGCCTGCCGAGCGGCTTCGGCCTGTGGTACTCCTTCGGCTTCGAATATGCCGAGAATCTTGTCGCCCATGAGTTTGTCAATGTCGCCGCCCTGTTCGATGATGATTCGGCAGAGCTTAGCTATCTGAATTTTGAGTTTTGCGAAAAGCTCTTCGCTGCTTTTGCTGACAAGGCGACTGGCAAAATCGACAATGCCGATGTAAATCAGCACGTATTCCAGCTTTTTGCCGGCCAGCGTTTCACCCTGGCCGGCGCTTACTGTCATCGCCCGCTGAGCGCTGCGCGACAGCATTTTCCCCATCATTTCCTTCTCAGCAAGGCCTCGGGCAAAGCGGTCATACGAGGCACAGAGTTCGCCCAGTTCGTCGTTGCGGTCGAGATGTATACGGTAGAAATAATTCTGACGGCCAATCTGTTGCATGCCGTCGCTGAGCGCACGCACTGGTATCATAATGTCAGAAGCTGTTTGAAAGCCTATCAAAACGAACAGAAGTATTGCCAATGCCATGAAGTAACGCAGATAGCTCTTAATCGATGCAGTTGCCTGTTCTATTGGCGTTTGCATGGCGGCACCAATCAGGAAGCTGTTGAACTGGGATATACCCGGTCGGCCTTCGATACTTATCTTTGTCTGCCCGATCTGCCGCTCACTTGAAACCGGAAAATTCGAGTTTGCTATCCAGGCGGACTCCCGGAAAAAATTGAGCCCCGGTACAGGTCTGAATTTGCGCGTCAACTTGCCATAGCGCTGATATTCTATTGAGCATACGGCGAAGGCGCCCTGCTGATGCTCGGCAATTCTGGTTAAATAACCACCTCGGCTGAATGATAATATCCACAAGCTCATGAATTCAGGATTATCAAGCGAAGGCATCGGGATAACAAATACCCCGGCGGCACCTGTGGTAATTTCGAATTCGACCAGTTCGCCAACAGCATTGCTCAGCCGTATGTAAGTAATATCGCCAAAGTTCGATCTCAGGCTCTGCATGGCGCCGTCAAAATACAGCTCACTTTTCAGATTTTTCATCGAGAGATTGGCTGATCCGCTATTGCCTGTAATGCAATTGTAAAGGTGTCTGCCGATCTGACTCATGACGCTGACAAAGGTGTCTGACTCTTTTGGGGTTGAAGTGCTGTAGCGGAACTCAAGGCTTTGCCGGTTCTGCAACAGAAAGTTGCGGGCAGTTGCATTGTTTTCCCAGTGCTGATCAGCGTTAATTGCTTTGAAGCAGTCGGCCAGAAAATCGTGCATATCGTTCTTAGCTTTTTCTGAATCGGGATTTTGCTCAAGCTGGCGAGCCAGTTCAAGCATGCGTGGTTGTTCAGCAAACTTCTGAATCTGTCTGGTAACGACAGGGTTGATATAATATTGTCTGCCTTCGAACTCGTCGAGGGAGCGTTTTATTTCGAGTCGCTGTTGCTGTATGGCGGCCTGGTGGTTTTCAAAGATGAAATAACCGGCAATGAAAGCAACGGTAAGCATTGGAATCATTGCCGTCAGCAGAACCGAAAACAATAGTTTGCCCTGGATGGATCTGGAAACAGCAGTAGCAGAATATTGTGATCGGTAGAAGTATGCGAGAGATAATAAAGATACAAGAAGAAGGGCCAGGCCGGTTTGCCCGAGGTCATGTCTGCCGGCATCTATTCGAGCGGCAGCCACGAGTTTGAATTTTTTGCCGTTTTTTATGATTTCATCAGTTTCAATAAGATAGTTGCCTGCAATATTGTCTGTTTCAGAGGCTTTGGCGCTCAAAAGATCGACAGGAAAATCCCGGCGATGGAATACTTCTCCACCACTCGCAATCAGCGCAATTTCACAGTCTGAGTCGCTGTAAGCATCTACCAGCAGGCTCGGGTTACCTGCTGCCTGATTGGGATCTATCGAAAACATGAGAATGCCGGCAACTCTCATGTCTCTGTCTTCTATTCCGAGCAGTTCACTGTTATTGGAAGGAGGCGGACGAGCAAGCACTTCATCTGAAAAGACCCGGTAAAAGTTCCAGTAAAACAGTTCAGTTCCGCTGTTTCCCTCGATTGGCATGCTGAAGCCTATTTTTTCGGCTGCAAGGTGATTTGCATCGAAGTCGGTATTGAAGAACTCATGCATCTGTAAATCTAATGCATCTTCGATGGCATCGCGACCGAAGTCGTTGAAGTAGAGCAGTAGAAAATGTGCCAGTCGATGATAAAAATTCTGCTGGTATTCGTTCAACCCAATGTTAACGGCAATTTCGGGTGGAGATGAGGCAGTATCAGTAAAGTCTGTTGTCGCAAATACCCGGCGAGGCTGCAAGCCAATGTTTTGCAGTTCCGCAATCATTTTCTCGATACTTGCGCTGATAATGCTGGCATCATCGGGCTTTCGTCTGAAGCTCAGCCTGTTTTCCGTGGTTTCAAGCAGCTTCTCCATTTTCAGTTCAAAGGCGATTTTTTCGGAATTTTCGGCGTTAATTTGCCTGATCAGGCGAAAAACTTTTTCTGAGGCGTTGTTCTGACTGAATCTCAACATCATCTGGTTATCGATAGCAAGACCATAATAGACGACAACGGCACACAAAACAGTGAAAGTCGCGAACAATGTCAGGCTCAAGGCCCGGTAACCGCTGGTGGAAACGTTCCTCGCACTTTTTTCAGCAGCAGGACAAGGCTGTAGATTGTCTGCATCGCAGCTTCTGTTCGGCTTCTGGTCAATGTTGAGCATGCGGTGGTATGCGCTGCTGGACTCATTGATTGTGTAAGCTTCTACAGTATCTGAAGCGGTTACGGCCTTTGAATCTTCAATCAGAGAAGCAATTTCATAGTCAAAGGCCAGGGGAATACCAGAAAATTGCCTGGTTGCAGCTTCAAGTTGTGCCGCTTTATGAAAGGCCTCGCTGATTATGCTGTAATCCAGCCTGGTGTCTTCGCTGCCGACCGAACCGGCGTAAAATATGCCTTTGGCCAGGCCAATTCCGAATGTGTAGGTGAAAACCCCGTGCTCTTCTCTTCTGGCGTTTATCTCGGAAAGTGCCGAATACATGCGTAAGGCGGTTTTTATGGCGTTTTCAGCTGTTACCTGGTCATCATTTCCGTCGAAAACGGCTTCAATAGCATCGCCGATGAATTTGTATATGCGGCCGCCATTCTCAGAGATAATTTCTGACATGACTGCAAAATGATGGTTGAGCATATCGGTAATCTCATCAGATGGCCGGCATTCACAGAGAGTTGTAAAATTTCTGATATCAGAAACCAGTGCAATGCCGGTAAATGACTGTGCGCCGCTGTCGGCGCGGGTCTCTGGATCTTTAACCAGAGCTTCAACAGCATGATCTGATAACAGCGTGGCGAGGCGTTCGCGCTCCTTAACGCCTTCGGCCATCTGTGCAAATTCGCGGGTCAGCCTGCCGAGTTCGTCGGCTCTTTCCGCATCGAGTCTGACATTATAATCGCCACTGGCGATACGATCGAGAGCCTGCTTGAGTTCTCTGATCGGGTCGAGCAGAAATCGCGCAGTAAAATAGGCACACAATGCCGCAATTACCAGTGAAAGCACGATCAGCATGGCAAACAGACGGCGGCGGCTGCTTTCTTCGACTGCAATTTGTTGATGTCCGGCCATGCCGGCTATGACGATTTCTGAATTCTGACCGTATGGCATGGCAACGACTGAGATGCCTGTCAGATGTTCGTTTACCGTTCCACCTCTGGCGACCGCAGTTTCTGCCACACGCGAAATATTTGAAAAATGCTGGCGAATCAGATCTTCATCTGGCCGGTAGATGGTTTTGAGACCCTGCGGTGTGTTTCGGAATGCGATGAAAGCATAGTCGGGAAAACTGGTTCTGAAGTTTTCTATTATTGTCTGTATCGATTTTTCGAAAAGTGTGGCTATGTCCCAGACAATGAACAGCACGGCCTGAGAGACTCCTCTGATCGAGATAAAATCATAGATGATGGTTGCGGCTCCGTCGCCGGTCTGCTGATTCAGGCAAAAGTTACGTCTTTTCTCGATTTCGACGTTGAGATCGTTACCTGAAACAGCCGAATAAGCCTGCGAACCAAATGTTTCCTGTTCAGAAACAGCAAATTCCGGGAGTTCTACCTCCGGGTGTTTGAGTGCATAGCGTCGTCGCAGATTCTGGATGATCGCTGCCCGATAAACACTGAAAATATCTTGCAAGCGGCTTTTATTGGTCTCGTAGTTGTATTGAATGCCTTCGCCTTTAAGGTCGAGTAGATAAAATCCGAGCAGAGGCAGCGGCAGTTCCCGGTCAAGGAAATTTGCTATAACTCTTTCTTTAACCAGATCGGCTTCAATACCATGCTGCTCGATAAGCTCGGCCAGGCGGGTGTCGGTGAACATTTGCCGGGCAGCCGTCTGGTAGTCTTCCTGAATCTGCATTTTGCGTGTTTCGATCTGACGCAGGCAGCCTTCGAGATTTTCAGCGATCTGGTGCTGAGCAGATCGACTCGACTGGTAATGATAAGCGACTGCGCTGACAGCAAGCATGCCGAGTGGAAAGGTTGCCGCCAGAGAATATAGAATCATGAAGCGAAGTGTCAGGCCGGTTTCGAGCCAGCGCCCAAGCATAAGACCTCTAAGTGAAAGGAGCAGGCTCAGGGTTACGATAGCCAGGTTGACAAGTCGGAGCCACGCCGGGGTCTCAGCTTGATGTGTTGCCGGTGCCAGAAAGACGGTAAGATATTTGCTCTCCTTGCCCAGGTAAGTATAGAGGCTGTGTTCGCCCAGGCTGATTTTGGGCGGCGGTCCGTGCGTAACCCAGTAGGCGAGATCTTTAGCAGGCGAACTAACCTGACTTTTTCGCCAATCCTGGAAGAGAGCGGAATTTTCGAGCTCATGTGCGAGAATCGCAGGAGCTTCAGCGTCGATAACTGGTATAAATCCGGCCAAACCTTTGCGGCGCTGAAGGCATTCTGCCAATGCCAGCTTTTGTGCGGCCTGTTGACTGTTTTCGTCACTTTTGCAGGCAATAAACCAGCCCCAGGTGCCACTGCTTTTGAAATCGCGATAATCCCAGAGGAACCAGTGTGGCCTCCCGTCGCGCAGAATCTTACTGGTGCGCCCTTTCTGGCTACGGGCAAATGCTTCACTGCGTGCGGCACGGCCAAAATAGGTTTCGGCCAGCTTGTCGCGCTGCTTTCTGATTTCGCCGCTCATTGGCTCGTCGCGATGCTGATCGATCATGTAGTCGAAGATCATCGCCATTGCCCGCCGACTTTCGACCCGGTCGCTTCTGACGAAAAACAATTCAGCTGCGGCAGAAGCGGTAGTTTTTCTAAAAATATGCAGAGCATAGTCTGGTGCCAGGGTTTGCAGACAACTCTGACTTTCAGCGGCGATCCGAGTCAGTAACAGTTCTTTACTCGTTTCGCCAGACGTTTCTTCGGCAGCTTGCAGCGCATTTTCAAGCTTCTCGGCAAGCTGACCTGCCGCCCGGTTAAGTCGGTATGAAAACGATGAACTACGCGTCAGCGCTTCGAGTTCCTGGAGCGCGATTTCGCCCTGTGCCTTCTCCTGCCAGTGCAGTTCGATTGTGGCCAGAAAGTGAAAACCGAGATTGAACACCGCCAACGGCAGCAGCAGCATGACATACGGCAACAGCCGCAACCATGTCTGCCCCTGCTTCCCGCCAGCCACATCTCGCTTCATGCCAGTGATGATATCACAACCCTGCCATTTTTCATTCACAGATTACATAGATTTGCGCAGAATGGGGAAATAGGTCGGCTAAATGCCCTGACGGTCTGCTGGGCTGAGAGACTGTTATGCAAACGTAGGTTTAATCGCCGTGCCGTAACTGGTTTGTCGTCGATTCGAGATGAGTTTTCTTTTGAGGACAGAGTTTTTGTCTTTCGCTTTTCAGCTTTATCTGAAAAAAATCGGCGCAAACGTTGGATTTTCTTCGATTTTACTCTGTTGAAGCGGGTGACTGGAGATCGTTCATCAGCTGTTGCCAGTGTTTGAGCCAGGCGGGATCGTCCCAGACCGCGTCGTTGTGGCCGGCGGCTTCGATGGTGTACAGCGTTTTGTGCGGTGATGGACAGAAGTTGTAGAGCATCTCACTGTCTGAGTAGGGGATTATACCGTCTTTTCGGGAATGAATGACAAGCAGGCGGCCCTGGTATTTTTTGATGGTTTCGCTGGTTGGCATGTCGCGCTTCAGTATAAAGCTGCCGACGAGCGGAATACGTCGGCCTGCCATGGCGCTGAGCGAGGCAAAACCCGATTCGTGAACCAATGCGGCGAACCGTAGACCGGATTCGCGCAGAAGTTCAGCCGCCACGCCGGTGCCAAGTGACTCACCGTAAAGAACGATGTTTTCGCTGTTGGTTTTTTTATCGTCGAGCAGCCACTGCAGAGCAGTTTTGCCGTCGCTGATGGCTCCGGCTACCGTTGGTGATCCTTCGCTTCTGCCGTAACCACGGTAGTCATAGATAAAGACATCGAAGCCGGCTTTACACATTTTTTCGATTTTGCCGAAGCGATGCAGCAGGTTCCCGGCGTTGCCGTGGCTGAACAAAACTGTTTTGCGCTGTCTGGCAGGTGTAATGGTTTCAGCAAAAACCGCATCTATCTTTATGCCATCCGGGGTTTTTAGAGTAATCGGCGTCAGTGTACAACTGTCGAGCTTATCGGGTAGCTCGAAGCCTGCCGGCCATGCTCCGGGGAAAAATATAAGCCGATCCTGCAACACTATTACCAGCCCGATAAAAACAACTATAATAACGATAATATTCAAGATTTTTTTCGCTTTCATATCTGACAGTTTACCAGCATTGATTGTAACGTTCATGGTTTTTATCTGACGGTGTTGATGTTAAGCATGCAGGCTTCAATAATGAAAAGAGCCTCGACTGAAAGCCTGATGAGGCTCGTTCTGGTGATGAGCAAAATCTAAGTTTTTTAACTGTTGCTAATTTAACGTCGCAGGGCTCTAAGGCGCGTGGTTGAGAGATTCTTTACGTTAAAAAAGTTGCAAATAGCAAAATTATAAAGTAGACTCGCTCGACGTTGTACATAAAAAGCAAGAATAAGGGAGTGCAAGAGAGTAAATGTACAAAAGACACCTCGGTTTTTTGTTCGTGTTGTGTACATTGGTTCTGCTGGGAGGTTGTTCGAATACATCTTCTGAATCCAGAGCCAGTTCATGGCTTGGTGGTGGCGCTAATGACGATTCACCAACCATTTATCGCCTGACGATTCAGACTGACAGTCAAGTTATCGGGATCGGCCAGACCCTGCCTCTGCTATTCAAATTAACCAGTTTTGGCGGAGTTCCGGTTAACTCTGGCACGATCAATCTGATCAGTTCAAACGGTGGCAGCTTCGATGGAGACAGTGAGACCAATGCCAAGGGGCTGGCTCGCAAAATATTTACTGCCGGTAACACCGCTGGTACAACTCTGATCAGTGCGTCTTACATGGATGCGGTGGCGACAGTATCGGTTCAGATACAGCCGGTAAGTGTCGGAGTTGCCAAGGTCACGGTGTTTGTGGCTTCCGAACAGATAAAACCGGAACAGACCATGCCGATACAGATCTACATTGCCGACGATACCGGGGCGCCTTTGAACGCCACAGATGTAAAGCTGTTTGCGGCTGAAGGTGGCTCTTTTGCATCTTCAGAGGGCACAACCAGTGAAGGCTGGTTCTCAACTGACTTTACAGCCGGTGCCGCAGTCGGTCAGGAAACCATAACCGCCATGTCTCTTGGCCAGACGGGCAGCAAAACAATATCTGTGAGGAACTGAGATGCCTGGTTACAAGATTCTGATTGCTATGATGTTAGTCGGTCTCGTCTGTTTTATTCCTGGCTGCGGCGAAAGTGATGGCGTTGTCTCTTCGGTCATGCCTTCTGGCAGAGGCTATAAGATTGTGCTGGCAGCCAAACCTGACACGATTTCGAGCGGCGGACAGGCGGTTTTGCTAGCCAACATTTTTGACCCACAGGGAAATCTGGTTGCAGATGAGGAAGCGGCAGTCGTCTTTTCATGTGCAGAAGCGGGAGCCACTGTTGAAGCCACGCCTGGTATCGAGGGGTTTTCTGCCATCAAAGATGGAACTGCTCATGCTATTCTGAAATGGAAAGACGAATCGTCCAGCGAAGTGCCACTGCCATCGAAACTGGCGACCATAACTGCGGTTTACCGCGGTGCCATGGCTTCTGTGCAGGTTATTCTAGTTTCGAAATCCTATTGATATGAGGTTGCCAATGATTGCGCGAATTTTCCTTATCATGCTTTTGCTAGTGCTGGTTTTTTCGCCGGTATTCGCCAACGAAAATGGCAATGACGACGAAGTCGCTGTTTCAGAATTGGCTGATGATGTTGAAGAGTCTGTGTCACAGATTGAAACTGATAATGAAGTTGAAAAAGAAAAGGTAAAAGTCAGTAAGTCACAGTCTTCTTCTGTCGATGCTGGCAGTAATGAAGAAGAAACGGATGATTTTGATGCTGAACTGCTGCAGTCTTCCCGCCGGGCTTCGAGCAAAAGCGGACTCTGCCGGATAATCTATCTTATGTATTCGCGCTCAGAGGATATTCTCGCGACCTTGAAAGAGGTGTTCGAAGCTGACATAAATGCAGGATCTCTTTCTTTAACACAAAACACCGGAACAAACTCGATCATTGTTAAGCTCAATGAGTCTGATAATAAGATTATCGATGATGTTTACGACGTAATCGAGAGTCTTGATTTTCGTACCGGTCAGGTGCTGATAGATGTTCTGGTTGTTGAAATGTCGATAACCGACGATGAACGATTGAGTGCCGAATGGAAAGATCTGATCCGTAATCCGCTGAAGACGACGAACACCCTGGTGAATGTCGGTATCGACCATGGTCTGATCAACAATGATGATCCGACTGCTGCTGCAGAGGGTTTCAAGGCTTTCATCACTTCGAGCAACAAGATGAAACTTTTTTTGAATGCTCTCAATAAGAAGGGCAAAGTTCATGTTGTTTCCTCTCCTCACATTGTTACTGCCAACCATCGCGAGGCGATTTTCAAGATCGGCGAAAAGCTGCCTTTGATCGAATCGGTTCGTCCTGCCGAAAATGGACAGATTACTACTTTCGAAATTTTCGAAGTAGGTCTCGAACTTACAGTTACGCCACATATAAATCGTGCCGGCGAGATCGATATGGAAATTCACAAAATGATCAACGCGGTAATGCAGGATACTTATGACGCCAAACAGGGCACTGCCCGCATGACCACGCGCGAGGCGAATACCAATCTGACTGTTAACGACAACGAAACGATCATTCTCGGTGGTTTTATCGAAGACAAAATAGATCGTGCCGAGCACCGGATTCCTTTGCTGAGCAATATCCCGATTGTGGGCAAGGTATTTACTTCGGTGAAGAAAACCGTGAAAAAAACCGAGCTGATGGTTTTCATAACCCCGAAAATTCTCAAGAATCGTGAAGATGTGCAGACCACGACCAAAACCATGGTTTCGCGCACCCACGAAAAAGACAAAACCATGGCACTGCTTGAGATGCGCAAAAGAGTTGAAACCATGCTTAAGCCTGATCAGCAGGTAATCATAGACAGACGTGCGCATGGATGGCAGTATGGCTTCAACACTCCGGAAATAGATGACCTGGTCTGGAAAGTCCCGCAAAAACTCGATCCTGACAGTATGGATCTGCCAATGAAAGGTACAGCACCATTTGGGTTCGGGATTTCAAAAAGACTGATCCCGGCCCCGGTAAGAACCTATCTGCAGCCATCTGAAGGTGTGGTGTTTAAAAGAACCTTTGAAATCGAAGATCCCGAGCAGTATCGTCGCATTGGCCTCAGAGTAGCTTGTGACAATTCAGCTTCGGTATATATCAACGGAGTTCTGGTCGATGAAGACCCGATGATGAAGATGAAAGACGGACATGATTTTGATTACTGGAACCGGGAGCGCGATGATATTCCGGCTGGCCTGCTCAACAAAGGTGTTAACAATATCGTCGTTCTGCTTGGAAGTGACAAGGATACTTCAGACGCTTATTTTGACATGATGCTGATAGGACATAAAAAATGATACGGCGTTTCAGCCGCCAGTTGATTCTGATGGCTTCCTGCTGCTTTTTGCTGCCGGCAGGACTGGCGCTAGGTTGGGGGGTCGATGCTGACTCGATTGTCGAAAAAGTTCAAGTTGGCGCGGGTAAAAATGCGCAGCAGTATGTGCTGATGAACAGTCGCTTGAATGAGCATCAGTGGTATTGCGCACGCCTTACTCCAAGTCTGGTCGAAACCGGGCAGGGCAAGAACATTGAGCCTGATCTCACTCTGATTCGTTTTCAAAAGACAGATCCAGATAACCCGGAAAAGCTGCGCGAGGGTGGAATTCTGCAGTTCAGTTTTTCTATCGGAGCTGATAATGCTGCCATGAATGCCTTAAAGAAAAAGTTACCCAGAGGTGTTGACAAGAAGCTGGCACGCGTCGCACCTCTTCCATTGAGCGGCATTGAAATGACGATATTTGATCCACACGGCAGAAAAATCGCCCTGGTGGCAACTTCTTCGCAGGGTATTGCCGCTGATTATGCCTCACAATATGCCCGGTTTTCGGCGGTGTTTTCGAAAGTCGACGCTGATCTCATTGACACACTGCTTAATTCAAAAACCGGTGTAAAATACGAATTGACTTATCGCTATTCAACCTTGAGCAGACCGCTAACGAGCAATGTCAGAGTCGATCTCGACAAGATAGCCGGCAAAGCGCGCAAACTCGACGATTCACAGCTGGTTAGCGCTGAAAATGGTCAGGTCGATGTCGAAATGCTGCGCTATTTGCGGCGTCAGGTCAATAATCCACGGGCAGCTCAACGACTGCGTATAGCAGCTTCAAGTCGAATGCCGGCTGTGGTGGCTACGGCTTCTGCGCATATTGATGCGCGTGATCTTGACCGCAAGGTTCCGAAGACGACTTCCCGCAGCACGCATTCACCCCGGATATCTCAGTCTGTGCAGAATGTTACTCTTGTTCACCGCAGCCGGGCGCAGAAATATCTGGCGGCGCAAGGCTTTATCAGCCTTTCAGATTATTCGCCAGAAGTCCGCCAGAAGAAAATTATTGAAGATACCGGATATGAAAACTGGAAATATGCCTATCTGATAATGCCGACAATAGGTGATCTGCCAGATCTGAGAATAGATCGCATCAGCATGAAAGTCACACTGACAGATGGAAAACATAAATATGAAATGCGTGATTATGAATGGACTCCAGAGCATCAATGGCTCGATATAACCAGAGCGCCGGCAGCCATCGCCCGCTTTTATCTCAATGATCTGATTTCAGCCGGCCCGAAGTATTATGAAAAAGCTTTCTTCAGGCTCGAATACAGTATAATTGCAGGCGATAGTCCACCGGTAACCGGTAGTGACGAGATTCCGGTTTTCACCGGAGATATGCCACTGGCTACGCCTCTCGAGCTGGCGGATGTCATGATGTTTGATTTTTCCAACCTATGCTGGGACGCTCCCGAAAGTGACAAAACCAGACTGCTGAAGGCAGAAGTGATAATTCAGGATGGTAAACGCCGTATCAGACAATTTGTCGCACCTTTCAAAAGGGCTGACAAGATCACCATTTATCCCGAGCTGGTTCCGGTGTTGCTGACACGTGGCAGCTTCGACAAGCCGAACGGGGTGAAAGTGTCGGTGTTCTTTTCAACGGCAGATAATAAAAGGGTTTCATGGGATTTTAACGGTATGGACTTACGCGAGGCATTTCCGAGTGCCTGGCTGAGTTTTTATGACAATGACTGGCAACAGAATTGATTCACAGGAGGTTGTAGCAAACAGATCGTAGTGGAGTAGTAAGGGTTTCAGGTTGAACAAGTTCTAAATTATTATGGAGGATTCGATGAAAAAACTGTTATTGATTACACTTTGTTTATTGCTGTTAAGTGTTTCGGGCGCATTTGCTCAGGCAAGTCTGGCTGATGGTGACCAGTTTGATGTATTGGTAAAGGTTGAAGGCCATCAGGAAAATGTTACGGTGATTCGTGATGCCGTTAAACCCGAGCAGTGGTATTACGTGCCGAACAAACCGCGTCTGGTCGAAAAAAAGGAAGGCAAGAACAATGTTCCGGTTTTTGCGCTGGTTAAATATCAGGCCAAAGATCCGACCAATCCGGAGAATCTTCTGGAAGGCGGCGTTTTGCAGGCCGCTGTAAGCCTGGCTCTTCCTGATGATGTGCTTCCTCAGCTGCGCAAGGAAATTGCCAAGTTCGCCGAAATTGAAGAAAAGAAAGTTCTGCTTTCGCCGCTGAACATGAGCAACGCTCAGATCGCAGTTTATGGGCCGGGTGGTGAGATAATGGGCGAAGCGCCGATTGCTCCAGATATCGGCCCAAGTTTTGCCAATCAGGCAATTCCTCTTCAGATCAATCTTACCCGCCTGGGCGCCGATTTCAGCGATGCACTGGTAAAAACTGGTGGTGGGATTTTCATTTCCTATGTATTTGATTACAATGGCCTTACTCCGAAGTGCGGTTTCAAGATTACTGTAGACTGGGATCAGACCTACAAGCACTTCAGCACCAACACCAAGGCCAAGGCCAGTTATGGTGGCTGGTTCTGGGGTGGCAGCGCCCAGACCGACATTTCTACCGTCAGAGATGAGCTGATGACAAGCAAGTGCATCAATGTCGAAAGTATCGCCGGCGAAGCTTTCAAGCCCGAAGACATAGACAAATATCTGATGCCTGTTCTTGAAGCGGTCAACAAGGAAATTTTCAATATCGAAGCCCCGGCCAAAGTCGAACCGGCCAAGGCTGCTGATCCTGCCGTGCCGAGCCGCAGATGGGGCTTCTCTGGTGGTGTAAGCTTCAGCCTCAAGAGTGTCTCGGATGTTAAGAAGGGTAAAACCACATACTCAATGAATCGCCAGTTTATCGTGCCCCGCAAGACTATAGCCGGTGGCTTCGTCGGAATTGGTGGTTATCCGAAGGAAGTCCAGGATAAACTCATCGTTCAGATGCCGCACGGTTTCTGGTCTTCAGCCTGGTACAGTCTGCCTGATGTCGGTTCAGCCGAAAGCGTGGGAGTTACTGAAGTTTCGATTACCGTTAAGGTTCTCGACGAAGCCGGCAAGGCTGCGGCCAAGGTTCCACAGCAGAACGCCAAATGGACTGCCAGCACCGGGGCCTGGAAAGACGCCAAGGGCAACGAACGCAACTCTCTGGTGTTCGCGCTTGCTGAACTTTTCTCGAAAACCAAAGACACGAGCAAGCTGAGCTATGAGCAGAAAATAGACGTTACTCAGAAAACTGGCAACAAAACCAGCAAGACTACATTTATCAGCAAGCTGCCGATATTTGACGGTGAAGCTGCTGTCAGCACTCCAATGTCGAATATCGAATGCGTAGAATTAAACGGCAGTCTGCTGGCCTGGTATGGCGATGAATATGCCGCGCCGGCGCCGGACGCTTATGTTGGCAAAGCTTCTGATCTGACCAATGTTGCTGTAACTCTCAAGACCAGTAAGCCGAGCAAATCATATACCGGTACCATCACCAGCAAGAATCCGGAAATCTACCTGCTTCTTAATCGTGGTGATTCTGATGAAGCCCCTAAGACGACTGGTACTTTAGTTTTCAACTCCAAGAAAAACAAAAAGACCGTTACCTACAAAGACTTCTTCGAAGAAGCTGGAGATTCAATCTTTCTCGTTGATCTCGATTATCTTCCCGAGAAATAATCTCTGAACTGAATCTGGTTGTCCGCAGCAGCCTGTCTGCTGCGGGCAGCCATGTTCTTTAATGACGGAGTTCAAAATGCCAGTTCTGTTGCGGAAAATGCTGCCAGTATGCTTTATTGGCGCGTTGCTCGCTGCGCTGGCATTTTTTTGCGGTTGCGGCGGCGGTTCGGGTGGTTCATCTGGCTTTCCCGGCGCCGGCAGCACTGGTGCAATCGCCGGCCGGGTAGAACTTCCGGCCGGTGTCGATTTGCAGTTCCGCCGGGCCCTGGCATTTTCGATTACTGGCATCGAAGTCTGGATCGAGCAGCTTCCCGATAAAAGAAGTGTCTGCGACGCGCAGGGAAACTACTTAATCGGAGATATTCCGCCCGCAACGGCTTATAACGTGGTTGCCCGCTGGCACGACCAGACGCTGGACCGCACTTATATTCAGCGTGGCAGCTCTGTAGAAGTGGTTGCAGGGCAGACGTCACCAGCTGCTGTCACTCGGCTCGAACCTGGCGAAAATCGTCTGACAGCCACAGTGAGAGATCTTTTCGGTAATCCCGTTACCAGCGCGCGTTTTTCTGTCTGGGGTATCTCTGGCATAACAGATTTGCAGGGGCGCTTCACGACCCCCGAACTGCCAAAGTCAGTAAAATCTGTAACAATAACTATCGAAGCTGGTGGCTTCACTCCATTTCACGCCGAAATACCAGTCTTCACCGGCGACCTCGGGCCGGCGCTCGATATCAATCTGGCGATGGCTCAGGATGGGCGCAAAACTCCGCTGGTTTTATTCAACCCGATAGCGACAAATATTGCGCCAGGCAGTCAGATCGACATGACTCTTTCGCTGGTAGACCCTGATCAGCTGCTTCCGGCCGGATATAATGTCAGCTGGACAGCAACCGACGGATTGCTCGATGTCGCCGCCAGCACCCGCACTGCTGCCTGGCTAGCTCCGGCCGAGCCTGGACTGGCAACTATAACTGTATCAGTCTCAGGCGCAGGCTTCACGTCACGCTCAAGCATCGGCATCACGGTTGGCGGCAGCTATCAGGTAAATACTCGTATTACTTCTTTTTCGCCGCTATCAGCTGCAGCCGGGCAAACAGTAACCATACGCGGTTACGGATTTGGTAATACAGCTGAGGCGGCCCGGGTGCTTTTTGGTGGCGCCGCCGGCAACATCAGCTTCTGGTCGTCTGAAGAAATTCGCGCTGTCGTACCGGTTCCGGCCGAATCTGGCTCTTTGCTCGTTGAAATCGGCAATAAGACGCTCGAAGCCGGTAATTTTACGGTCATCGACTATGAAGCAACTTTAACTCCTCTATATGGGCCGCCAGAAGCGGTAGTTACCATACAGGGTTACGGATTCGGTGATGAACAGGGAGACAGCCTGGTTACTCTGCGTGGCGATTCCCTGCCGGTTATGAAGTGGACAAACACAAAAATCGAGGCGCAGATATTGCGCAGTTCACATTCGGGAACTCTCGCCCTGACTATCCGCGGGCGTCTGCGGCCGGTGGCTGATTTTGTCGTGACTCGCATAGATTCTGTAGACCCACAGCGAACAACAAGAATCACCGAGGGCAGTCCGGCCGTGGTAACCATCTCTGGAACAGGTTTCGGAGAAGACCAGGGCGAAAACCTGGTTTACTTATACGACCAGAAGCCTGCCGACGTCATGTCCTGGAGCGACGGCGAAATTGTGGTTGAGGTGCCCTTCGAGTCGGAATCCGGCGAGCTGATTCTCCAGATAAGTGGCGCAACGCTTCTTGGACCACGATTAAATATAGTTTATCACGATACCTACACGCTTGAGTTCAGCTGGAGCGGTCAGCGCTTCGAATCGCACCCGGATCTTCCTGGGATTGCTCTTGCCGGCAATGGCGATCTGCTGTTCACCGATTTCAATAATTGCTGGATATGGCGTTATACGAGGGCGGGCGATTTTGTTGAGCGTATCGGTACGCCGGGCTCAGGTAACGGGCAGTTCGATCTACCATGGGGTATCGCAGTCGATGCAGATGACAACATATTTGTCACCGATTTTCGCAACAGCGGCAGTCGTCTGCAGAAACTCGACGCTGCTGGAAATTTTATCGCGTCGCTGAGTGCTGACGGAGCCGGAGCCGGTGAGCTGAGCGAGCCGCAGGGAATCTGCGTCGATACTGCCGGCAATGTTTATGTTGCTGACTCAGGCAATCATCGCATACAGAAGTTCGACAACAATCTGCAGTATGTTGGCCAGTTCGGCTCTTTCGGCATCGGTGACGGCATGTTCAAAAGCCCGGCTGGAGTCGCAGTCGCGCCGGACGGCAAAATCTACGTGGCCGATCGCGCAAATCACCGGATTCAGGAATTCGATGCCAGTTTTAATTTTTTGCGATGGTATGGCAGATACCGTGAAAGCGAGAACCTTGCCGGATGGCAACTGCCGCTAAGCGGTGAAAGCAGTTATGCCGGATCTTTTGTTGGCGCTTTGGATGAGCCTTACAACCTATTTGTTGCAGATGACGGCAGCTTATACGTTGCAGATACAGGTAATGGCAGAATTCAAAAAATCGACCGCAACACCGGTAATGCTGTTGTTACCGGAAGTCAGGGCAGCGGCGACGGTCAGTTCACTGATCCGCTCGCGCTGATTGTGTCTGATGAAGACTTTTTTGTTGCCGACAGCGGCAATTCAAGAATACAGGTGATCGGGCTCGATGGCGTTTTCAAACAGAAAATTGTTCCGGATACTGATGAACTGAACACCTTTTTTACCCGTCTCGCAGTCGATCGCGAGAATGAACTGATTTATGCTCTCGACAGTGAAGACTGCAGTATAGCAGTTTTTGACCTGTTCGGTAATTTCCGGCAACGCATCGGGTCACGCGGGTCCGGCAGCGGTCAGCTGCTCGATCCATCAGGTATGGCCATAGACGATGAGGGCAATATCGCCGTTGTCGATACCGGCAATGCCAGGGTTGTGGTGTTCTCACCAGAAGGTCAGCAGTTGCTTGTTTTTGGCGCTTATGGCACTGGCCCGGGGCAGTTCAGGTCGCCACAGCGCATCGCTATTGACGATGCCGGCAAATTCTGGATAAGCGATTTTGAGAATCATCGTGTTGTCGTCTTTTCACCGACAGGAGATTACCTGCTTTCTCTCGGCAGTTACGGCACTGGCAACGGACAGTTTGATGGCCCGAATGGCCTGGGTTTCACAGCTGACGGCAGCCTTTATGTCGGTGATTCAGGCAATTCCCGCGTTCAGAAGTTTTCGCCGGACGGCGTGTTTGTTGGCTGGTTCGGTGCCGATGAAACCGGAAACGCCGGCTGGCATGGGGTCGGAACTACCAACCGTGGCGTGTCTGATACTGGCCCATCGCGGTTCAAGATTCCGACCGATCTGGCTGTCGATCGCGAGGATTGTGTGTATGTTCTCGATGGTCTTGCGGGCGAGATTCAGAAATTTGGCCCGAATCACATCGGCGAAAGCAATGCACATCATGTGACAACTTTGACGTCGGTAAATGGATTTGTCGGTCTGAGTCTCGATAACGTCGGCAATCTTTATACTACAGAGCGCAACGAGCAGTTGATCAGAAGATTCAACCCCTCGCTGGCGCCTTAAAAACTAATACGGAGCGTAACTGGTGAAAAAGCTTACTATCGCACTCATGGTTATGGCTGTTCTGCTTTTTGCATGCGGCATTTACAATTATTATCGCTATCACTCGTCTATCGATGCATTCAGCGAGCAAACACTGGCTGAGGCCAGGACTCGCATGCAGGATTCGGCTGAGAATATCGACAGGCAGATTTCCGATCTGCAGAAACAGGCAGCTGGACTGGCAGAAGAATTTGCGCGAGATTTTGAACTTAAAGCGTCTTCTACAGCCAGATTTCAGGAAATTCTCGCGTCTTCGCCTGTTTTGCTGGGGGCGGGCCTGCTGAAACGCAGCGAACTGGCCAGTGCCGATTCTCGTCGCCGCTCACCCGGGTATGTTGCAAAAGGAGAAAAGGCAAGCCTGAACCTGGCCGACCTGCTTCAGTTATGCGTTTATTCAGCTGGCGTCACATCAGATGGTGATGAAGATGAAGTGGTCGTTTTCGACCTGTCGCGGCAGCAGTTGCAGAATTATCTCTATTCTTTGCATGTCGGCAAGCAGGGGTATGCCTTTATAATCGCTTCTAACGGCGAATTTATCTGCCATCCGAGCGAGAGTCTCATGCACGGTGGCAAAACCATATACGATCATGCCAACGAAGAAAAAGTGGCTTCTCTGGCAGACCTAGGCAAAGCCGCAGCATCAGGGCAGTCCGGCAAATTTGATCTGCTTGCCGATGTGTCTGGAAATCCCATGTGGGGACTGCTGTTACCAATGAAAACAACTGGCTGGTCGCTGGTAAAAATTATTCTTAAAGAACCGGTATTACAGCCTACGGTCGAGCAACAGAAGCAGCGCTATGCTGCGGTAACGCTCATCGTCGTTTCCATCTCGATGCTGCTTCTGCTTGCTGGTCTTGCGTTGAGCAAAGATACCAACATCAGATGGTGGGCCGCCTCGGTTCTGCTCAGCGCTGGTCTTTGCGTTGGCATTGCGGTGCTCTGGCAACTCAATCTTTCCAATGTGCGATACAGCCATCGGGGTGAGGTTCCAGTCGCGGACGAAGGCGTGCTCGAACAATATCTCGATAACCTCAGTTATCGAATGATTCTTGATGGACATGATGTCCCGAAACGCATTAAAACAGGTGTTTTTCTGCAGTCGGTAGATTTTCAATCGGCGGTAAGTCTCAAAATTACCGGATATGTCTGGCAGAAGTTTCGCACTGATTTGCCGATGGAAGTCGAAGAAGGTGTGATTTTCCCGGACGCTCAGGAAGTAGAAATGGAAAAAGCTTATGAGCGCACTATCGGAAACATACGAACGGTAGGCTGGCATTTCAGTCTGCTGTTGCGCGAAAGCTTCGATTATCAGACCTATCCGTTCGATCTCGAAAGCGTATGGTTACGCATGTGGCCAGTAGAGTTCGACAAAAACATCGTGCTGGTGCCGGATTTTGACAGTTATGTCCTGATGACGCCCGAGTTTTTGCCGGGTATAGAGGCAAGTCTGCTTCTGCCAGGCTGGAAATTGCTGCAGAGCAATTTCAGTTATCTTGCAGCTTCATATAATACTAATTTTGGCATAGCTCGTTATGCCGGTCTCGAAGACTTCCCCGAACTGCATTTTAACCTGATCATCCGTCGCAATTTCATGGATCCTTTCATTTCGAGCATTCTTCCGCTCATAGTTGTGCTGATACTGCTGTTTATCATGCAGATGACCTGTTCGCGTGAAGAAAACCTCAAAGACCTTTTTGGTTTTTCGGCCGGCGCCATTCTTGCTGGTGTTGCCGCTCTCTTTTTTGTCGTGATTTTTGCTCATATTGACCTGCGCAAAGGTCTCGAAGTCGCAAAAATCATGTACATGGATTTTTATTATTTCGTTATTTATCTGTTATTCATGCTGGTATCGGTCAATTCTGTGCTTTTCTGCTGGCCGCGCGAATTTTCGCTTATTCACTATCGGGATAACCTGATACCCAAATTGCTTTACTGGCCTTTTGTACTAAGTGTTCTTTTTGTTACCACCGCTTTTTACTTTTCACCTTGAATCTGCTCAAACACAAGCTTTTAGCGTTGTGACGGATGGTTATATCTGCACGGCATAATCTTCTGCGTAACATATAAAAAGCATTCTCTGCTTTCGTTTTTTTACGATTGCATGAGCATCTGCAGTGGTTTGACAGATCTCTGTTCGTTTAATGTCGGCTGCTTTGCGCAACAAAACCGGTCATGTGTCACTCGCGTGCTTTGTCTTCAAATATAATCAGCATACAGACCAGGCGAGGAGTGATTTTATGAAAATCAGACCGGGTATCTTATTGTGTTTTTTCTTCTGTCTCTTGCAAATGGCTGCCGTGGCGAAGCCGGTGCAGCTTACCAGTTTCGGCGATCTGATGAGCGCCCTCAGACAGGGCTACCATGTGCGCGCAATTGTGCATTATGGTGACTGCAAGCTGCTGGTTGACGGCAAGGAGACCAAGGCTCCCGATGCGGTTGGCGGCATGGATATCGATGTGTTCGAATATTTTGCGAAGAACTCGGTCAGAAACGCCGAAGCCTTTCTCGCCTTTTCGCACACCAGCATGATCAACCTCAAAGGCTACCTCTACAATTACGTCAAATTCAAGATTTACGAAGACAATCGCGTCGAAGTCACCGCGCAGTATGCCAAAACCATTTCATACCGCAAGATCATGGATGAAACCTTCTACACGACGATCAACGACAAGTCGGGAAAAGGCGCGCTCTACCTGTTCTGCGACATGTGATTACCTGATGAGCCCTTAGTTTTTTGATAATGACTGATACCCAATAATCATGAACAGTAACAATTGAACTAAGTGAAGGCGAACGGTCTGAACAATACCCGTACCCGTGCTCGTGCTCGTAATCGTAATCGTAATCGATTGTGTTTTCAATTACGATTACAAGCGCCGCTTCGCTGAGCACGAATAAATGTCGGGTATAGTTCAGTTTAAATTGAATTAAATCGTATGGAGTAAGCATTATGACCAGATTTATGCAGTTGATTGTCTTTGTCGCACTATGTTGCAGCCTTTCGGCAGCTCAAGCATTTGTCGCACCGGAAGAAAAGCATAATGTATTGCGTAGTGACGACAATGGCAGACCGGCGTCAACGCGTGCAATCGAAGGTGTTATGAGTTCAGCAGATATACTGGAAAAAGCTGAGCAGGTAATTTTTACAGCAGACGGCAGCCGTGTTTCAAGTGTACGCGGGCGTTTTGCTTTCGAACGCCGCGAAAGCAGCGAAGCCGCGGTGCGCGCTTTTCTGCTTGCTCATCGGTCACTTTTCAATCTGCCCGACGACCGAAGCATGCTGGAGTTTTCCGGTGATCGCAGTGGCGGCGGCAGCCGTCAGTTCAACTATCAGATGAGAATCTGTGACATTCCGGTCGAAGCTTCAGAAATTGCGGTATATGTAGGCAATGATAACGAAATAGTCCTTATAAATGGCTCGTTTCCGATTGTCGGCGAGATCGCCAACAGCATCAGTCTGGATGCCGCTGCAGCCATCGCGATTGCCGAAAAGCAGCTGGGCCTGCAGAAAAGGCGCGTTAACAGCAGCGCAGAGCGTTTGATTCATGTCGAAGAGAATGTCGGCCGGGTCTGCTATCGCGTTCATGTGGCCGCCGCGCAACCTCTCGGCGACTGGGAACTCCTGATCGACGCAGAAAGCGGCGCCGAGGTTTCCCGTCGCAATCTCATGCGTTTCTACGACGGCAAAGGAAGCACCTATGTCAGCCACCCGCTGAAGTGCGAGCCGACCGTCGAAACTCTGCCCGATCTCATCGATGGCACGCTCAAGGGCAGATACGCCGACATTCATAATGACGAGACTGCCAATGCCGTCAGCGAAGATGGTACCTTTGTCTACCCGACCCATAACCTGCATTTCAACGAGGCGATGATGTATTATCTGGTCAACCGGGTGCATGCCTATTTTTCGGGGCTCGGCTTCGACCGCCTCGATTCGCCGATGAAAGCGGTGGTCAGATACGATGTTCTCTATGACAACGCTTTTTTCAGCGTTCTCGAAAATGCGCTGTATTTCGGCGACGGCTACAAGTTCAACGATCTCGCCCGCGAAGAGAGCGTGTGTTTCCATGAATACGCCCATGCGGCGCGGCACCAGATCGTCAAGCTCAAATATGAGGGCGAAGCCGGCGCGATCGATGAGGGAGTCGCCGATTACTTTTCTGCCAGCCTCTCTGACGATCCGATCGTTGGCGAATTTATCGTCGCCAAAATGAATAAGCCTTGGTTGCGCAATCTCAGCGAAGCTCAGCATCATTATCCCGAAAGCATTGTCGGCCAGGTGCACGAAGACGGCAAAATCTGGGGGTGTACCCTCTGGGATCTGCGCGTTCGCCTTGGCGCCGCGACGGCTGATCGGCTAGTTCTCAACAGCCTATATTATCTCAGCCCCGATGCCACTTTTCTGCACGGCTTGAATGCTCTGCTGCTCGCCGACGAAAACACATCTGCCGGCAAAAACAGCGCCGTTATCAGAGAAGTTCTTGCCGCGCGGGGCATCTGCGAGGAAAATTCCCGACGCTATATTTTTTCAGGCAGGCAGATTCGGCAGATCATACACTTCGAGTCGCTGCATAATAATTAGTGTGTAATGAGACAAACCTTTCGGAGGTATAAAATGACAAGTCGCAGGTTTCTGACGGTAAAATTTATTGTGTTATTCGCATTTGTTTCATTCTGTCTGCCGGTTTTAAGTTCGGATTACTATGCGCAGAATCCCGCGCCAGCGTTTCATTCGACAATTCTTCAGGAAAGCGCGCCGGTACAGACTGCCGCTTCCGCTTTTCCGGGCAATCTCAGTTGGCGAATGCAGGAAACTCCAAGCATTATGACTTACAAGGTGGCTTTTGCCGGGACTCCCGGCAAACCGGCATCACACGAAGGCATGGATTTCGTGCATAATATATCTTCAGTTCCACATGTTCCGGTTATAGCAGCTGCGGCAGGAACCGTTGCCTATGTACGCACCGGGTGCCCGCAGAGCTCGATGTTCTCGCACAATACTGCACTGCGTGAAGCCGGAGCCGGATGGGGAAACCACGTGGTGCTCTATCATGGCAACGGAATTTACACCCGCTACGCACATCTCGCCCCGGGATCGGTCAAGGCAGAAGTCGGCGAAAAGATGGTTGCCGGTGACGTCATCGGCGAAATGGGCAACAGCGGCCGCAGTGAAACCCGCCATCTGCATTTTGAAGTCGGCTACAAAAAAACATACTTTGTCGCCAGCAAGCCATCTCAGAGCTTCGACCTCGTTCTCAATCCTGAAAAATTCATGCCGATAAAACCTTGATCGGCAGCACTGTCTCATCAGGACTTGAGAATTTCGTGAAGTTTCTGTGAGAGTTCTTCGATCTGGTAGGGTTTTTGCAGGAAGCCGGCGGCGCCTGCTTTGAGCAGGCGGCTGGCAGCACCGTTGATGCTGAAGCCGGAGGCGAGTAGAATCTTGACGTTGGGGTTGATCGCCCGCATGGCTTCAAACGTCTCGGGGCCGGCAAGTCTGGGCATGACCATGTCAAGAACGACGGCATCGACATCCTGGCTGATGGCACGGAACAGATCGACGGCCTCTTCGCCGTCGCGGCACTCGAGAACTTTATAACCAAGATCTTCGAGCATTCTTGCGGTGGCTTCGCGCACTACCGTTTCGTCGTCAACAAGCAGAATATTGCCTTTGCCGGGTATGCGTCCGGTGGTCTGACTGACTTGAATTTGTGCCTGCCCGCCTTGGTTTCCAGCGGGCAAAAGCACCCTGAAGGTTGTGCCTTTGTTTATTTCACTGTATACCGATATCGCGCCGCCATGATTTTTTATCGCGCCATAAGTGGCGGCCAGACCGAGTCCGGTCCCTTTTCCCTGCTGCTTTGTTGTAAAAAAAGGTTCGAAGAGACGATTTTTGATCTCTTCACTGATGCCTGTTCCGGTGTCGGTTACATTTATCTGAAGATAGCTGCCGGGCGGAAGGTCGTGCCCCCTGACTTTTTCACGAAACTCGACGTTTGCTGTCGAAAAACTGAGCTCACCACCGTCCGGCATCGCGTCACGGGCGTTGAGAGCCAGATTCAACAAGGCACTTTGGAGTTGTCCAGGATCACCCATGGCAATGGGTGCTGTTGCGCTGAGCTGCTGCCTGATTGTTATGCGGCGATCGATGCTGTGTTGCAGCAGGCTTACTACTTCGGCGATAAGGTGATGTACATCGACAGGGCGGCTGACGAATTTGCCTTTGCGTGCAAAGGCCAGCAGTTGCCGGGTCAGATCGGCTGAATGCAGAACCGCAGATCTTATGCTCTCTGCCATCTTTTTCAGCTGCGGTTCATGTTCAAGCTTTTTGGCCAGAAGTTCGGAAAAGCCCAGCATGCCGCTGAGCTGGTTGTTGAAGTCATGCGCAATTCCGCCGGCGAGCTGGCCGATTGCTTCCATCTTTTCGCCCTGGCGCAGGCGATCTTCGAGCATGATGCGTTCGGTGACGTCGATGTGCGTGCCGATAGTTATCAGTGTCGGCTTGCCTTCGCTGTCACGCAGGGTTTTACCGCGCGACCAGATCCAGATCCAGCGTCCGTCGTGGTGCTGCATGCGAAAGTTCTGCTGATACATTCCTTCAGGGTTTTTCATGTAAGAGTTAAAACTTTCATTCGCCTTGTCACGATCTTCCGGGTGCAACAGCGAGAGCCAGGTCTGGTCGAGATTCGCACTGCCCGACTGGTCGAAATCCTTTATGTCATAACCCAGCATCGAAAAATATTGCGGGCTGCACCATAAAAAGCCAGTGTCGGCATGGTATTCCCAGGCGCCGGTATTCGATGCTCCTATCAGCGCTTCATAGCGCGCGGCTGCTTCCTGATCTTTGCGTATCCGCGCTTCAAGCGCAGCGGCCATTGCGTTGACGTTATGGCACAGAGAGGCGATTTCGCCACCGGTTGTCTGGGTCACGACACGACTGGACAGATTGCCGCCGGCCATTTCCTGTACCTTCTCAATTATATGGCTGATCGGGCCCGATATCCAGCTTTGAATGGCGCGAGCCAGCAGAATCGAGAGAATCAGAACCACCCCGAGGCTTATCAACATAGTTCTCAGACGCGATGCGAAGTAGTCTTGAAACGTGGCTGTTGATACAATAAGTCGCAGGGTGCCGTGGCGAGTTTCCTTGAAGGTCATCGGCTGCACTATTTCAAGACGTGCACCGCAGAGTTTTTGCATTGGCTGTGTGATATCGCCTATGTTTTTGGGGGCCGAGGCAATAAATCCCGGTCTGGTTCGCTCTGCAAAAAGATTTCCGCTCGCGTCGTAGATTTGTGCTTCTTCAATATCAGGAAGCAGAAAAAGTTTCTCGAGATTTTCTTCAGCTTCCTTCTGGTAGCCAAATATCAGCTCGCTGACGCTATATTCAGCTGCCAGCCTGGCCAGCATGCCTGACTGCGTCGCTACCGTATCACGGTAATAAATACTGTCGAAATACGAGGCAACCGAGAAAAAGCTCGCCAGAGCTATGAAAGTGACCACCATGATGGAAAATGTCAGCATGGTGCTGATCGACATGTTTTTGATCAGCGCTTTCATTCTTTGAGTTCTCCGTAGATTCGTGAGGCCAGACGAAGAAGGGCAGCAGGAATTTGCAGCCGGCTTTTTTCAGCCGAATCTAAATTGACATTGAAGCGCATGCGCCCTTCAATGATCTGAAAGTCAATGTGGGTGCCATTTTTAGCGAATTCTTCCGAGTCGCCGACGGTGAGAACTGGTTGCCCGTTAACTTCTGAAAGAAGCTCGTCTAAGTGCATCTGCTCGCTTTTTTCGATGAAAACGAGATGATACTCGTGGTGCTTTTTTGCTTCATACTGTACGACAGCAACTTTTCGATCGTGAATTTTTTCTGCTCCAGCGCGGTTCAGCAGATATGAATCGAAGGGATCGCGGCCGGCAATGGCGATCACAAAGGGCTGGTCGGGGCTCGAGAATGCTTCAGCCGGCCAGCTGACGAACTCGGCGATACGAAACAACATCTCGGCTTTGACCTGATATTCCGGAAACCCGGGCTTACTCTGCGCCCACAGGGTTGAGCCAAGTGTCAGCAGAAATACCAGAACCAGCGACACCGGTATTTTGTATGCATTTAATCTCCTGTCAGGCCATCTGTCACTGCGACTGCGAAGCATAGCTGAAGCAGGAAGCAATCTCATTGCATTCTCATAAAGCATCGGCAGCGATCGTGGCAATTGTCTATGTCCTGACGCTTTGCTTTCTGCAATGACGGAAAAAGAATGCTTCTTAGAACTCAAAGGTCATGCCTCCGGTAATCAGGCGCGGTGCCTGTGGCGCCGCCGAAAAGCCGACCCCACCTTCGGCGAAGCCTGGGTGGTAGTAGCGCCGATCGGTAAGATTGCTGATGTTGATGAAGATGGCTCGCATCATGTTTTCGCGACGACAGCAGCGATACTGCAGATAGAGGTTGGCGACGATGAAGGGATCACTGCTCAGGCGGTTGCCTTGTGCGTCTTTAAGTTGATTGTAGCTGCGGCCCCGATAAATCAGGCGCGGTGATACGGTAAAACGACAGTTCTTGAAGGTCAGGCCGGCTTTTACCGAATGCTTTGCCGAGTAGGGCAGGGGCTCGCCGGCGATATCGCCGTTCGAATAAGTGAAAGCTCCGTAATAGCTCAACGTATAGTTCTCATAGTTTTTTACCGCATCGAGACGGGCTGTGCCACCATAGGCCCTTGCTTCGCCAAGGTTGCTCCAGTGCGCGAGCGTATCGACAGGCTTGCCTTTGAAGGTTCCGGCACCAATGATGACGCCGCCCCTCTGCATGTCACTTATGTGCGAGTCATAGGCGCTGACGGTTGCGCGCAGGTTATCGGTAAAACTGTAGGTGAATTCAGACTGCAATGAACTTATCTTCTCGGGCTTGAGATCAGGATTGGCGATGTTCATATAATAGCTTTTGATGTCGCCGGGAACATCTGGATCGGCTGCAAAAGCGCCGAAGTGTGCATAGCTTTTGTCTGTCGGCGGCGCCAGAAAGGCTGTGCCATACATCAGTTTGATGTTGGTCTTTTCGCCGGGCCGATGAACTATGCCAACACGGGGATTGAAAGAGCTGCCATACAGGCTGTTGTTGTCATATCGCGCGCCGAAGATGTATTGAGTGGCCGAGTCGCGATTGAGATGCAACTGTGCATAGCCGCCAAGGTTGGTATACCTGGTCTTGTAAAATTCCTGAGGAATACCCTGCGGCTCGGTAATGCTGAGATCAGAGCCCGGGTAAATGTAACCCTGAGAACCGGCCGGGCGGTCGGGGTCGAAGGGCCAGGCCAGATCGGCAGTTCGCGGCAGGCTCGAATGTTCCTGCCAGGTCAATCCAACCATCAGTAGCCGGTCGTCGCGTAAGTTGAAGCTTAGACGCTCTTCGATGGCAGTGCTTTCGTCGCGGGCATATTTGTAGGCCGCCCGATAACTCGAAAAATTGTTGTAAAAGCGCGAGCGCGGGTCGAGTTCGTAAAAGTGGTGCGAAATCTGACTCAGTAATTGCCAGCGCCCATTGGTGTGGGTATGCCGGCCGTAGACTGTGTTATAATGAGTGTTAAAGATGGCATCTTTATAATACAGCGTGTACTCAGGGCGCACGCCTGTCGATGACGAGTGCGACTCGGTCATACGGATAACGCCGATCTCAAGATTTTCAATGTTCAGGCGGAAATGCATGAAGTCAGCTTCTTCATCGGCCCGGTAAGGCTGAAACGCTACTGCCGTTTCGGCAAGGCTGCCCGGCCCATTGAGCACGCGCCCGGCTTGAAACTGATTATCGTACCATGCATACTCTTCTGGGTAGTATTTCGGCATGAAATGTCCGCGCGACCTGAACTGATGCGCGGTGAATGCGACAGCCGATTCATTATGCAGGAAACGGCCAGACCGCTCGCCCTGGTTAATGATGGCGCCGGCGGTAACCGAGACATCGTGTGTCGAATTTTCGGCAAAGCCCAGGTCTAAGCGATCGTTGGGCATCTCGTCGCCTCTTCTGGTGACAATATTGATGACGCCACTGAACACGTCGGCACCGTAGAGGGCCGACATCGGCCCGAGAATGATTTCGACCTGCCGCGCATTGCGCAGCGAAAACTGGCGCCCCATGGCATACAGATTGCCGGTTACCGGCGTTACCCTGACGCCGTCGATCATGATCTGAAAGCGCTCGACCCCGTTCATTCCCTGCATGGTTACAGTATTGCCGTGCCCGGACTCGCTGCTGCGGGTAATCTGTATCTGCGGCACATCTTCGAGCAGGTCGAGAAGGTTGCTGTATCCGCGGTCGAGTATGGTTTCGCCAGAGATGACATAGGCATTCGTTGGTGAATCAGAGGGCTTTTCCTTAACTGCGCTGGCGGTAACGATCGGTACGTTGAGAAGATCTTCGAGGCTAAGTTTGTCGAGCATGGCGCCGCTCGCCATACGAGCAGTCAAGGCCATAGATCCAGAGATTACTATGAGAGCGAGGCAGGTCAAAACTTTCAGGTTTTTCATATTTTCAGCCTGTTTGTGCGGGATTCCTTCTCAACTTTTCTGGGCCTCTCTCATCATTTTCTTTATTTTCTTAGAGTTATTCAGAAGCAAATATCTCCTCCCCAAAAGCTCCGGTAGTCGCCGGTTTTTCTTCTATATAAGTGTTTTCGATGTTATTTAGCTTACTATAGCCGAAAGCATTTCTAAAGTGAAATATCCTGGCTGATAAATTTAATATCTGATTCAATGGATGCTGAGCGTCGGCGATGTCGGTTGGTCATTACTTTTTATTAAGAAACTGCTGAAATTGAAACTATTTGCCTCTATAGTGATAAGATGATAAGATCTTGTCTCATTATTGATTAAACAACAACAATACAGGAGAGCTAGTGTGAAACGCCAATTAATGGTTTTCGTAAAGCAGGTACCTGACACCAAGAACGTTTCAGGCGAGGCCATGACGCCGGAGGGAACAGTAAACAGATCTGCTCTGCCGGCAATATTCAACCCGGAAGATCTGAACGCCCTGGAGCTGGGTCTGCAATTGAAAGAAAGATATAACTTCAAAGTCACAGTTGCTACAATGGGCCCTCCGAATGCGGCAGAAGTTCTTAGAGAATGCCTTTATAGAGGCGCTGATGAAGCAATCCTCATTACCGACAGGGCATTTGCCGGAGCAGATACGCTCGCTACCAGCTATGCGCTGAGCTGTTGCGCAAAAACGGTTGGAAATGTCGAACTCATTCTCTGCGGCAGACAGGCTATTGACGGCGATACTGCTCAGGTAGGTCCGCAGATCGCAGAAAAGCTCAACATACCGCAAATCGCGTATGTAGAAGAAGTGATCAGTCTGTCCGATAAAGTAATCAAGGCTAAACGCGCCATCGAAGGCGGTTACGAGATTCTCGAATCTCCTCTTCCGACACTTCTCACGGTCATTGACGCGAACGAGCCAAGATCTGCCTCGGCAAAAGGCATAATGAAATACAAAAAAGCAAAAACCCGTTCCGAAATACACAAACTCATGAGAGATGCGGATTACACAGATGCGCAGGCTCTGGCTGACAAGGAAAACGAAATGATGGCTAAAAACCTCTGGATTCATGAGTGGGATGCCGCAAAAATCCAGGCTGATGTAAACAGAATCGGATTAAAAGGTTCGCCGACCAAGGTAAAGAAAATAGAAAACGTTGTCCTCAAGGCCGGCAAAGTCGTTTCCATTGAGCCGACAGAAGCAGGCATAAATGGGCTGATCCGCGAACTTATCGAAGACCATACTTTAGGGTGATAAATATGAATACCAAAGGAAATGTCTGGATTTTTATCGAACAGGAAGGCGGCAAGATTGCCGAAGTCAGTCTTGAACTCGTATGCAAGGGAACTGAGCTGGCAAAGCGACTCGGAGTAGCCAGCGAAGCAGTAATACTCGGAGACAAACTCGACGGAAAATTTGATTCGCTCTTCCATTACGGATGCGAAACCGTCTATCAGGTCGAAGACCAGGCTCTCGAACCTTTTACCGTTCTTCCATACGCTCAGGCTCTTGTAAAACTTTTAAAAAAGCACAAGCCCAACATTCTACTGTTCGGTGCAACGCTTAAGGGCAGAGAACTTGCGCCAAGAGTAGCCTCAGAAATGATGTGTGGACTCACAGCTGACTGCACGGATCTGCAAATCGATGATTTCGAAGATAAGGTCAACAAGGTCGGCTACAAAGACAAACTCATGCAGATAAGGCCTGCTTTCGGCGGAAACATCATAGCCACGATCGTCAACACCTGGGAAGATCCGCAAATGGTTACAGTCAGAGAGGGCGTAATGAAACTTACGGCTCCTGACACTTCGAAAAAAGGCAAAGTTGTAAAAGTTACTCCTGAACTTTCAGATGAAACAAAAGTAATGAAAGTAATCAAAAGAGTAAGAAAGCCGAAAACCGTTGACCTCAAAAAAGCATCAGTAATCGTTGCGGGCGGATACGGAGTCGGCACCAAAGAAAACTTCAAACTCATCGAACAGCTCGCTGAAGCCCTCGGTGGGCAGGTCGCAGCATCCCGTGCGGCAGTAGATGCAGGCTGGATCAGCCATGATTATCAGGTAGGTCAGACAGGCGTTACCGTCAGGCCGAAACTCTACATCGCATGCGGCATAAGCGGTTCAGTTCAGCACGTCGCCGGAATGAACGAGAGCGCAAAGATTATTGCTATCAACAATGATCCGGGCGCTCCAATATTCTCTGTAGCACATTACGGAATCGTCGGTGAACTGAATGACGTCGTTCCAAAACTGATCAAAGCCTTCAAGGCTAAAGTCTAAGGAGGTTTAAAATGTCTAACTATTTTACTGATAATAAGGATCTCCAGTTCACTCTGGCTAATCTAGAACTCGAAGAAGTAGTAAGTCTTCGCGAGAATAATTATAAACAGGCTGAAGAATTCGATTATGCTCCTGAAAATTACGCTGATGCCAAAGACAACTACAAAAGAGTTCTCGAACTGGTCGGCGAAATCTCAGGTGAAAGAATTGCTCCCAGGGCAAGAGTTGTCGATGAGGAAGGCCCTCATTTCGAAAATAATAAGGTTACCTACCATCCGCTTACTGTTAAAAATCTGGAAGAACTCAGAAATGCCGAAGTTTTCGGCGTTATGCTCCCAAGAAGATACGGCGGGCTGAATTTTCCTGTAACGATCTATACTATGATGACAGAAATGGTTTCCAGAGCTGATGCCAGCCTGCAAAACCTCTTTGGCCTCCAGGACATAGCTGAAACTATCAACGAATTCGGTACAGAAGAACAAAAGCAAAAATATCTGCCAAGATTCGCAAGCGGCGAAGCTGACGGTTCAATGGACCTTACAGAACCAGACTCAGGTTCAGACCTACAGTCGGTAAGGCTTAAAGCTACTCTCGATCCGAAAACAAATCAGTGGTATCTAGACGGGATGAAACGCTTCATCACCAACGGATGCGCAAAAGTCCACCTCGTTCTTGCCAGATCGGAAGAAGGCACATCAGACGGCCGCGGACTTTCAATGTTTATCTGCGAAGCAGGCCCTGAGCTTGTTGTAAGAAGAATCGAGCATAAACTGGGCATACATGGTGTGGCGACTGCAGAATTGCAGTATAACCGTGTACCGGCTGAACTCTGCGGACAAAGAAAACGCGGCTTGATAAAATATGTAATGAGCCTCATGAATGGCGCACGCGTCGGAATCAGCGCGCAAGCACTGGGTATAGCTGAAGCAGCTTACAGGGAAGCAAGAAAATACGCGGCGGAAAGAAAACAGTTCAAAACTGCTATCGAGGAATTCCCTCCGGTATTTTCAATGCTGGCAAGCATGAAGATGGAGATTATGGCCGCCAGAGCCCTCCTCTATGAAACAACCAAAATGGTTGACCTCAGAAATGTTTACAACAGCATAGTTGAACATGGCAAAGCTGAAGAAGTTACTCCTGAACACAAACAGAAAGACAAACTCTATACCAGAATTGCGGCAGTGCTCACCCCGATGAGCAAAGCTTTTGCTACAGAAATGTCGAATAGAGTCTGCTACCAGGGGATACAGATTCACGGCGGAACAGGCTACATGAAGGACTTCAATGCTGAAAGGTTCTACAGGGACGCCAGAATCACAAATATCTACGAAGGAACGACTCAACTCCAGCATGTCGCTGCAATAGGTGGCATCATGCAGAGAGTTCTCGATCCTCTTATGGATGAAATTGCCGGTCTTCCTTTCCATGGAAAGCTCAAGAGGCTCTCGACTTATGTAGACGAAATGCGCAAAAAACAACAGACTGCCGTTCAATATGTTGCAGAAAAGAAAGACTCAACCTATTATGATTTAGTCACAAAGCATCTTGTTGATATGGAAACCTATGTTTTCGTAGGTTACCTGATGCTGAGAGATGCTCTCAAAGACTCCGAAAGAGAACTCTTTGCGGAAAGATATATACTGGATGCCGTTCCGGAATTCGACAGATCTTATGCAGTAGTGATGAGCGGCGATGTGACATTGATCGATAATTATCGAGAACTTATCGATTACTGATCCGTAATGAGGAAAACGGATTCAACCGATTTCCTCGACCAGTAAGACTAACAAAAAGGAGCGGGTTGTCATCCGCTCCTTTTTTGTACGCCCGCACTAAGTAAAACACATTTTCAAATTGAATACTGAATATGTAATTCTTCTGTCATTATCTTCTCCAGGAGAATCACGTTTATGAAAAACGTTCACCCGGATCGTTGCGGACCGCTTTGCTTGACTATGATTGCCTGGCGGGTTATCGTAAGGTTCGAGATTGCAGCTGCCGCAATTTTAACGCCTGAAGAGTAAAGAAATGAACAGCATATTCAGGGCCCTCGAGCAGATTTTAAAGGACAGCGAAGATTATCTCTCGCACGAAGCCGGCCTTTTCTGTCAAGGGCTGATAGCTGATCTGCCGCAGAAAATCGTCATCGTCACCTCGAGTCGCCGTCGGGACCGGGTCTGCGAAGGTCATCAGATCGAATTTGCCTTTCACCACCCGAAGCGGCCGCGTGAAACCTGTTTCATAAATTTTCAGGGCGCTGAAATTCGCGTTGCGAAGCTGTCACAGGCGCTGGTCGATATTGTCGCCGACAGCCGTCAGGCTGAGTCGATCGAGGCTCTCGCCGCCCTGTTCTGGCGGCTTCCCTACAATGTCGGCGAAACCGTCATACTGGCCGGGAATACCAGCAACACAGCCCACAAGCGCATCTTGTTCTGGGCTCTCTGGGCCGGTCGCATCAGTTTTGCCGGTTTGCCGCAGAAACTCGAGCGCACTCCGGTCAACCTTTTTCAGATCGACGATGACAATACGTTATGGGAAGGGGCTATTCAGGTTTTCTACCCTAAACGCCTGCTCGGCCTCGTTTTTGCCAGGCCCGACGTCAGCCTGGCTGCTGACCTTGCCGACTGGATGCGCCTGCGTTGCAACCGGCGCTTCGCCGCTTACGCCATGCGTTGTGAATGGCTGCCGATCGCCGGCGACACCCGAAAAAAGCCGCTCGAACTGATCGAAGCCTTTTTTGTCGAAGAACTGTCGCTGCTGGTCGCTGACGATCTGACCGGCCTGTTCGAACAGATATACCGGCAGCCTTCCGACCCGGAGCCGATCATGTCGCAGCAGTTCATCAACTGGGTACAGGCTTCTTCGCACTTCGCTGACAGCGCGGGCAAAAAACTGAAGACCTGGGTGCGCGATAAACTGCGGGCCAAGGAACCGCGTCACTGGGAGATAGCCTTCATCTACGCGCCGATGACTGGCAGCGTCGACGAAGCCTTCTCGCGCATCGTCGCATCAGCCCCGGAAATCTTCAATTCCGGGCGTTTTCGCGGCCTTATGGCACTTTGCCGTTATGCCGAGGAAAATCGCATCGATGTCCCGCGGTCGGTCAGAATCTTGCTGAGCCGCATTCTCGCGCGCCTCAATCGCTGCGACGAAGCTCTTGCCGAGCTCAACACGGCTTCTGCCGGTGTCATGACCGAACGTGAAGCGGTCGATGTCGCGTTCACCGCCGGAATAGTCAACCGGCAGGCCGGTCGCCTCGACGAAGCGGTTCGTCTGCTGAACGAGGCAGCGTCTCTCGCCGCGCAGGCTGCGATGCGCGACAGCGCTGCTGCCATTTTGAGCGCGCTTGGCAACGTACATCTGGCCAGAGGGGAGCTGACGCAGGCCCGCAAAAGCTATCTCAAGGCCGCCGCGCATTCGCCACGTGACCGTCAGGCAACGATCATCGCCAATATTCAGACAAATCTCGGGTTTGTCGAATTCAGAAGCGGCAACCTCAAAAAAGCAGACTGCTGCTTTTCGCTGGCCGCGAAAAACCAGAAGCTGCGGAACAACCTGCAGGGCGAGATTACTTCCGGAATCATGCTCGGCCGCATCAGACTCGCGCGTGGCCAGATCCTGCAGTCGATCGAAAAACTGCTTGAGGTTGAGCAGCTGTTGTCGCAACTGGCGTCCAGCCCCGACCGCCGTGAGATTCAGGCGGTTATAGCCTGGGCCTACGAGCTTCTCGGTCGGTCTGTCGTTTCTGACCAATACTGGAAAAAGGTCGAAGATGGCGAAGCTGCATCGGTTACTCCGCCGGCTGAGTTCATGATAAGGCTGCTCAAGGCATTGCACACACTGATTCGCGGCGAACTGCCGGCAGCCGAAAATCAATTTGCCGAGACGGTTGGGTTCGGCAGAAAGTCGAATCTGCAGCCTGCTGATGTCGCGGTGGCAGAGTTCTATCAGGCGATGACCATGCATCTGCAGAATAAATCTGAGGCATTGCAGCTTTTCAGGCAGCTGCCGGCGATGTTCTTCGAAAGCAGCGACCATCCTTTTCATCTGTTTGTTAAAATTTTTCTCGGGCTGACTTTTCCCTTGGCATTTTCGGAGGTAGATCTCGACGCGTCTCTGGCCCGTTTCAATCTCACCGACTACTATGAGCCCGTCTGGATGTTCGCTGCCGACCAGGTCTACAGCTACGGCTCGGCCGCTGCCCTCGAGCTGATTCGGTCGCACATCGACAAGCTGCCGCCTGACCTGAAGGCGCTTCTCGAACTGCGCTTTCCGGCAGTCAGAAAGTTATTCAAAAAGCTGCGCGGAACGAAATATGCCCGCAAGAGTTACACGCTGATCAGAAACGGTCGTCATTCTATCGTCAATGAACAGCAGTATCAGGACTTCATTGCCGGATCGCACCGGGGAACGCTTGTTTTCAACGGGGTAACCGGGAAGCTCGCCTTTTCGACCCGTGCGACCGGCATCAAGCCTGGTTCGATTCTGCATCGCATTCTGGTCTGTCTGCTATCAGCATTTCCGGAGGCGGTTCCGCTGGAAACCCTTTACGAAACAGTATGGGGTGGCAAATACGAGCCGGAATACGCCCGCATGGCGGTGAAGGCCGCGATGTTGCGACTGCGCAAAACTCTTCAGCAGGTCTGCCCGACCTCGCGCGTCGAGGGCTTCGGCGCGGAAGGCCAGGTTCGCATCTTTCTCGAATCCCCATTCGAAGCAATTTTTTGATGTTGTGTTAGTCGCCCAGTTTTGAATTTTTCTCGGTTATCTGTGGCCGATCAGAGACGTTGGTCTCTGCGGAATCAGGCCGGGTATCTCGCCGCCGATGGCAGGTCAGTATTGATTTTTTTCCCGGGCTGTCAAATTTGCGGGTCGCCGGGTTGAAGTTGACGTTCGCGGATAGTTCGTAAAACCATTTTTCATCTTTGTTTGAACGGTTCCATGCGAGCTTGATGATGCGACCGATCAGCTCTTTTTGAGGGCTCGAAAAAACCAGCATGGGCACTGCGCACCCGGTGAGGTGTTTGGCACGATTTGGCAGAATGATCTGACCGCCCATTCCCCAATCGGATTATAAAATTTGTCGAAGCTGGCGAGATTCTGCGTGTTGAGCTGTTGAAAAAGTTCGGCGTGCAGAGAGCCACATATAGACAGCAATAAAACAAATATGAATGCTTCTCTGATCGAAATGATAATCTCCAGCTGTTTATTTTCTCGGAAAGCTCTCAAAAGACTTCAGATCGGCCAGATAATCGGCTTTGTCTCTGTTGTTGGCGTGATTCATTTCAAACTGCACTACCAGAAAAAGAGCCTTGTTGAGGGGGGCATACCGGTTGTCGCGGGTAAGCTTATGCTGTTTGAGTCCCTGAACATAAAATTTTAGCGATTCTTCAGGCGCCTTTCGCACCAGTCTGACAATGGTGTCGATAGAATCGTTGATCTCATCGGTAACTTTCTGTCTGGCTTTGAGAACTCTGAAAAAATCTTCTCCAGCCGGGCTGAGGAGTTCGTTGAGTCGCGCCAGATCTATTTCGGCGTTTCTCAGTTGAACGTAGTTCTCGAGCTGCAATACGAGCGGCACAAGATTGGACGGCGCGCGCTGATACCCCGGGAGTTTCGTCAGGTCAATAGTTTTGATGCCCATGGCGGTCGGAATTTTTACAACCCTCTGGTTGGCATCAAGAACTACTCGTTCGCCTGCATTGAGGCCCTTTTTGGAAAGATAGCCCGGCGAGAATTTCGGCAGAGAAACGTTGTGGCTGACTACTTTGTTGGGCAGCACCCAGAAATCTTTGAAGAACTGGTCGCCAAGTCCCTGCATGAGAATGCGATAAGCCCAGACCACGCAGTTGTTGCCGAGAACATGGTAATAATCGCGACTTCGATCTACCAGCGACTGTTGAATACCTGCCCGCAAAATGCTTTCGACCTGGTCCTGTTTAAGCCGCAATGGAAACATCTTGATTGTCTGGCGAAAGATCGTCAGGCTGTTCTGAGCGCGATCGGTCAATGTTCCAACCTCGAAAACCAGAGGCCATGGATCTTTGGAAAAAGCCGGGAAGAAAGCCTTGGTAAATGAAGTCGGTGTTTCGTTTTCGCGCAGGCGGTTGGTAACCGAAATCACCAGGCCGAAATCGCTTTTGCTGCCATCTGGGCTGGTCACGCCATTCATCGACTTAAAGGTGAAAGCAAGGGAAACATGTGCTGCCACAGCTTTTGGCGGGAAGTCTTCGCTGCACAGATATACTTTATCGACTTCTGAAAACCTGATGCGGGCACGCCCGTAAATGGCTTGAAAATTTCTGCCATCGAAGGTTGAACCCCAGCGAAAGTTGTCGATTAAGACTTCGTTGGCGTTTTTGCTTACGAGTTTTATCGGTGTCAGGTTTGGATTCCATCTTGGGTTTGCACTTGCCATGCATAGCGGTAAAAGCACCAGCAGGCAGATTAGAAGTGCTGTGAGTCTGAGATTATTGCTTGCCATGGTATTGAACTCCCTTATTGATCGCTCATTCGTTAAGCAGATAATTTAATATTGAAAGGTAGCGTTCGGCCTTGAACGATTGTTTTTGTTCGGCCTGTCTGGCTACCGGCGGCACATAAAATTTGATTGCCTGCTTCCAGGGCTTTCTGACATCGAGAGGCTGCAGTCTGAGGAAAAAGAGTATGCGGTGCAGGGTCGAATAATCGTCTTTGCCCGCTTCTGCCTTGACCTGATTATCGAACCAGCTGACCTGCGCTTTGCCGGGCGGGTATTTGCCCATGAGATACATGGTCGCCTTACCCAGGCGATCTCGGAAAACGCCTTTTCGGAATTCCTCGACGCTCCAGTTGATGAGGCCCGGAGCATTGGTGATCGCCAGATTTACCAGCATGGCGCCGACGGCCACCTGACCTATCACCGGTATGGGTAGTGTAACTGCGCTCAGGGCCGCGCCGGCCGAGCCCATTGCCATGGTTTTTACCTGCTGTGCGGCAATATGTTTGCAGATTTCGATGCCGATGTAAGCGGCAAAAGGCCCCAGTTCGGCTATTCCGGCAAATCTCAGAACATTCTGGCCGTTTCCGGCTGACAGCAAATCGTTGAGGATATTGGATGTGCCTTTGTTGACGACCAGCTGCACGAGCTTCGGGAAAAACCGTTCGAGGATGGCGCGAAGTTTCTCGTTGCTGATCTTTTTTATCGGGATCAGAAGTTTTTCGGATTCAAGAATGCCGCTTTCTGCGATGGCGAAATTGACTCCGGCTTTGGCGGCGATGAACACGCATTCCTGCAGGTTGATCTCGAGGTCGAGGCGGTATACCAGGCTGACCGGCGACCCGGCCGGCAGCTGTTCAAGATTTTCGGGCGGAAAAAGCCGGAAGAAACCGACACATTCCTTGCGTGGCGGCAGTGGCGTCTCGGCAAAGAAGAAGCGGGGGACTTTGTGTTTTACCGCCTCGACCGGCATTCTCTGCATGCCGGTAATTTTCAGACGCATTTTCCGGTAGTCGCGCGAAAATTTAGGCTTTTCAACGCCTGCCGTAAAATTGCCCTTTCCGGCACTTATGCCTGCCTGGCTGAGGCGCTCGAAAACGCAGGTAATAGCCTGTCCAAGTCTTTCAAAAGCCTTGTCGGAAAGTTTGGGCGTATCCTGTGCCGGCAGATGAGCCGAATGGCATATGAAAACAAGGCACAGCACAATTGCCGCAGCGGCAGGTCGACTTCGACCTTCAGTTTTCATAACGCCTCCTGTATAAGCACAGCTCATTCTATCATAACTTATGGCTGACTATTTGTTTAATACCACCTGCTCACCCCTGCCTTATCAGTGCGCAGTAGGTGAAGTCGGTGCGAGCGGTATGAGTTTGGGTATCTCGCCGCCGATCTGGCAGGTCAGCAAACTCCACATCGGGTAGCCTTTTTCGGCGGCAAGGCGCAGCAGGTTGTCGTTGCCCTTGCGCGGAAAGATCGAACGTTTCGACAGCAGAATATTGATCAATCCGACAACCTTGTTCGGGTTGCGGGTGCCGAGCGGCTGATTGAAGAATTCGCGCCAGTTACTCTGGGCGATGCCGAAAGTTGTGATGCTTTTCTTGATGTCACGCACCAGCAGGAGCAGGCGCAGATAACGTTTGACTTCGGCTGCGTCGGGGCCTTTGCCGGAAATCCATTCCTTGACCTTGCCGGTTTTGGCGATTGTCTCTTCAAAGGTGCGCAGTGCGCTGTACAGTGCCGCGTGCGAGTCCTGGACACATGAGATATCCTGCTTCACCGATGAAATGCCGCTGCCGGCACCGACGCGATAAAGCGACTGCATCTGTTCGAGCTGTCGGTTGAGGCCGCTCCAGGGTTTGACCTCCCAGCCGTTGAAATTATAGGGCTCGAGCTCGGGAATGCGAATGATCGTATCGGAGATCGGAATCGTATACATCCAGCCGCGTTTGAGACTGCCTGAATAAGCATGCCATTTCATCGAACCTGAAACAACGCCTTCGCGATTATGCGCGTATATCTGGCGATATTCAAGATCCCAGCGCAGTTCGCGGGTAAACGGGCAGCGCACGACCTGCGCCATGCCGAAGGCGAAGTGGCCGGTAACCAGTCCCATCATTTTACTCGGGCCATCTTCATCTGGATGCTCGCGCCAGCCAAACAGGTGAATCAGCAGCCCGTGGTCGCCTTCATCCCAGTCTGGCGCATTAGCCGGTAACAATTCGGTGCGGCGAAGCAATCCAGGTTGCAGATCATCGAAGTGATCGCGTGAAATGTAGCTTTTTACTTCCTGTTTGCCCTGAACTGTGATGTCGGCCGTCAACATGAAGGCGGCGCGGGGTTCGATTGCTTCAGCGACGAAACGGCCTTCTACGTGTCGGCCATAGACATACCAGCCCTGTTCGTTGAGCGGCGAGTTTTCGATGCCGACGGTCGATGAGCGGGCTACAGGGGTATTGGACCTGCTGAAACAGGTCAGGGGGATTTCGATGACATCGGCTGGACCTGAAAAATTGCTGGAGGAGGAGTCGTAATGCACGACGATACGGCGGTTGCCGCCAATATCTTCTTTGAAACGCACGAGCGCCATCGATTTGCCGCAGATCTGCACTGGTTCCTCGACAACTTTCAGAACATTGCCATCCCAGACCGGGTTGCGAAGCATAACTGTCATATCGCCAGGTCGCGCGCCAGAGAGCGATTCGAGCGGGCTGACCTGTTTCCAGCCGTCAATGGCTACCGGAGGGTTCAGGCCGTCTTTTATCGCTTTTTGTAGACGTCCGCCGTCGATGTGTACATCGTAACGTCTTGCGTAGAACCATTTTTCCCAGGGTTCGCTGGTGTCCCAGCGCAACCAGACTGTTTTACCGATCATGCTGCGGTCGGGGCTCTGTTCTATTTTGAACGGCACGCCGCCGGCAGGGTCGCGGCGGTCGACATCTGGATGAAGCAGTTGTCCTGTCCATTCGCCAATTGGGCGGTAGTAGCGGCTGCCTTCGAGCGCAGAATTAACAATCGCTCGCATGCCTGATGATTTGATCGCAGTTGTAACCTGCGATTTACCGGTCTTTGTTGCATTGCCTACCTGAACCGGTTTTTCAGAAAACGGCGTCGCAGCCAGGCCCATGCCGGCAAGCTTCACCATGAATGCCAGCAGCAGAGTCAGTCTGATGTTCTTGGGGCTAATTGATCCAATCATGTACATATTTCTTGTCAGCCTTTCATTTTTTGTTACTTCATTTAACATACAGCCAAATCACGGCTCTTGATCAGTATGTCGAATATACGGGTCTGAACGGCAAAAAGTAATCGACATTATCCTTTTCAAACATCATGATCTTTTTTATGGCCGCTATTGTATCAGGTACTTCATACTTGAATACATCATACTCATACATGTGTGATTGCGGTATCCCAGCATAGGTTATGTTACGATATTACCTGACAGTCGTGATGATTTTGGCAGGAAGCCTTTGAGCAGATGATTTGAGCCAGAATTTATTTTCGCATGCAGCTTTTTTTATGTAACCTGTGAAGTATAACCCTCAGACAGATGAATATAATCGTAGATATTGCAGCAAGAATGAATACAGTTTGTGAGTTTTGTTGTATCATGTATCGCCTGAATCAGCCAAGGAATGCAATTCAAATAATGCAATCGGTCAGCAGATGAATACAAGCAACGCTCAGCGACAAGGCCAGAAGCAGTCTGGCTTCCTTTTGATCATTCTTTGCTTTCTGCCATTGATTGCGCTGAATATTGGTTGGTCTTTTCTCGACAACATAGATTATTATTGGAAGACGCGCGAACAGCATGAAATAGCCAACCAGGAAATCGAGTCGCTGGCGGCCGGCTCAGAATTTTCCTACCAGTTCGCCAGACTTGCCGGCCAGTTTGCCAAAACTTTCAAAGCTGCTGCCGAATCAGGTATCGAAGCTGACAGGCTTGCCCAGTATGTCGATGAGAAGGCTCGTCGCGTTTTTCGCTGGCCATTTCCTGAATATGAGCTGTTTGCCTTTCATATTCCAGCAGATGGAAATGGCGGCGATATTCTGTTCATGCACTCAGATCTGCGGCCGTCGCGGCGGATGTATGTGCGGGTTTTTGAGCATCTGGTGAGAGTAAGCCGGGGCGAAGACGTCTCGGGCGCAATAGGTCGCCAGAACGAAAAACTTCTGGCCAGAATTATTCAGAATGAGGCAAAGTCTGAGATAATGGCCAGGACTCAACGGGGCCGCGCTTCATTTGCTTTCTACCGTTTTTTTCCGCACTGGTTTCTCTGGGACTTTTTCGAGGTGCCTGGCCAGGGTTGTTATGGCTATTTTTTGTTCAGCCATAATGACGAAAAGCGAAGAACTGCCGCAAAACTGCTGGCATTGCGCGACCTGCGCGAACGCAGCAGCTCAAAAGGAGCTTTTATCCCTCTTTATTCGGGATACGGTGGCGCGGTTATGCAGGAGCCTCTTAACCGGTCAAAGCTTTTTACCGGCTGGGCGAAAAACTTCATATCGCCGGTAGAAAAAGATCTGGCCAGATGGTTGCAGGATGGCACGCCGTCAGTCTCGCGGCTTGGAAGATATGACGTGTTCTCTTATCTTGGCAAAAGTCATACACATCTGACAACTCTGGTGATGCCTGTAGTCGAGAAGCGTGGACGCCCTCTGTGGCTTAACTGGATCAGTATTTTCGTCTCGTCATTTTTGATGCTCTTGCTGGTGCGGGGTATTTTGCTTGGGCAGTGGCCAGAAACAGGCATCAGGCTACGCTTTATCTGCACCTATCTGCTGGTAGCGTCGTTGCCGGTAAGCCTTTTGATTATCACAGCCTACAGCTATGTCACCCAATATCGACGGGCAATTCACTTTCAGTCCGCGACAGGCCTGCAGTCCTGTCTCAGACAGTTTGATGCGCGCAAAGCCCAGGTGAATGACCAGTATCGCGCGGCCTTTGCAGAAATGGCCGAAGATCAGGTGTTACAGAAAATCCTGACAGACAATGGTGCTGAGAGTGTGGAAGCACGTGACCGAATTCTCAGCCATTTTGAGGGCCGTTCCGAGCCGTTGCCACTTCTCAGTTTCGCAATTTTTGATGAAAACGGCAAGGGTTCAAGGTATTACTTTGGGCAGAGTCAAAGTGAGTCTGATCCAGCTATTGAAGCTTTTCGTTACCCGATCGTTCAGATGCTGCGCCGGAAAATGGAAGTATACGAGCCTGGCCGCGCGTTCGCACCACTGAAGATGTCGAGTATACAGGAGACTTCTCTCGAAGCCTATAAATCAATGACGGAAAACGATCTTGTCGAAGAAATGGATAAGCGCAGGTCTTTTCCGATTTCTCGGCAGATTGGTGCAAAAATAGCCACTCAGATTCACGAACTGATCAAGATCAACGGACGTGAACGTTTTGCCGTATTTCTGGTCTGGGATGACCAGGCTCTCGATGAAAAAATCTTCCAACAGTCGGTAAATCACTTTGGCTTGAATTCACCTGAATACATGTTTCTCGCATACCGGGTTAAACCGCAGGGGCTCGAGCCCATAGGCATACCAGGCCGCGATGCTGACGCCGAAGTTGTTGGTCGCGCTTACCATATTGCCGAGCAGGCTTACTTCAGAGGCAGTTATGTCGGCAGTCGCGCCGAAAACCTGTCGATTGTGGCTATTCCGTCAAAAAAATATGCCCATACCGTTCTGGTAGGCGCAACCCGCCATCATGATCTCGAACAATCCGTTGCCTGGCGGTTGTTTTTGCTTGCCGGGCTGTTGTTGCTTGCTTCTTTTATCGTACTGTTCTGTGCCTATCTGTCAGCACGGATTATTCTCGACCCGATTACTGGTCTCAGGTCAGCTTTAAACCGAGTGGCGGCCGGAAATCTCAATATTGAAATCACCAGCCGGAGCCTGGATGAACTGGGCAGACTCTGTCATGAGTTTTCAACCATGACTCGTGGCCTGCGCGAACGCCAAAAGCTCGCGTCGCTGCTGTCTGATCAGGCGGTCGAAGCTATTTCACGCTCCGATGAAACAGGAAAGCTTGTTGGCGAATCTTTTAATGGCGTGGCACTGGTTTCTGATATTCGCAATTTCACCGGACTCTGCGAAGAACATTCGCCCGATAAAATTACCGAAATGCTCAACGAGCATTTCGCCCAGATGACAGAGATAATTTCAGGGCAGGGCGGTTGCATTTACAAGTTTATCGGTGACGCTATTGAAGCGGTTTTTCCCGAAGACGACGCTCTTGAGGAAACCGCTTCAGAACGAGCCTTTCGCGCAGCAAGCCTGATGTTGCTTCGTCTCAGAAGCATCGATGCCCGCCGCGCCGCACAGCAGCTGTTCAGCTATCGTATCGGTGTCGGACTGGCTTATGGACAGATGCATTCTGGCTCGATCGGAAGCCTCGAAACCCGTCTTGACTATGCTATTCTTGGCGAGCCTTTAAAAACTGCTGCCAGACTGGAAGCTTTGTCGCCGATCAACCCTGCTTTCCCTCTGATCATCGATGAGACGGTCATGAAGAATCTTCCTGAATCAGGACTGAATTTTATTCGCCTCGAGAACAGCAGCCATCAGATTGCTTACAGCTTATCGGCGATTGGCGAAATACAGCCGGCAAAAATTTCTCAGGTTGAAAAGGTTCTTCCTGCAGACGTCGCAGCAAAATTGCCAGAAAGCGTTGCCAGTTCTCAGGTGATTGCTGTAGAGGCCGGCGGTGACAGCGGTTTGTCTGCTGGCTGGGTTTTTGCACTTGGTGCTTTGCTCGTAGCACTGCTGGCTGTAGGAGTTGTATCAGGCTGGCGAACCGTTGTTGAAGCGAAATATGATGCCGAAAAAGTGCGTGCGGTGGCAGAAAATCTTCGCCTGATCGAACAGCTTAAGTGTGACAGCGCGGTCAGAGTAGGTTTTGAAACTAACTGTTTCAGAATTACCGAATCTGTCGAAAGCCTGATGCAGAAGGCACAAAACCTTTCTCAATCAGAACTGGCAACAGCTGTCAGGGCTGCAATACTGTCGCAGGCTAATCCTGAAAGCCGGCCGACCAGATTCGCGGTATTTCTTTTCGATCCTGATACGGCTGACAGCGACAAAGCAATCGTTGAGAAAATTCTCGTGGCAGAAGGCTGGAAAAGTGAGCAGCTACAGGCACTGCGTGATGAAGTGGAATTTCGGCGTCGTCTCGATTTCAGGCCATGGAGCTATTGGATTCAGAACTCGGCATCTCCAGTTCTGAAGGAAATTTTTGGCAATCAGATATCTCAGGTCGTTCTACAGCGCGAACTGTTTTGTCGGGCGACCGAACTGCCATGCAACGGTAATCCGCAGTATTTTTACTGGGATTATCTAACGGTTGCAGAAGATGATGTGGCCGGCAATACTGATACAAACAGCGGCAAAGAAAAGCTTCGCAGGGTGCGGGGCATGGTAATGCTGGCGGTTGAGGCCGAGAAGATGAAAGACTCTGCGTCAGCTCTTGTAACCAGCTACCAGCAGGAGCAAAAGGCAATAGCACTTGTCTCCGGCAGCGGCACCATGCACTTTTCTTCTAATTTCCCACCGCTTCTGGCGGCAAGGCTGAAAGCTGGCAAAGCTTTGTCCGAGTCTGATTACCATCTCATAAACGAAGATGAGCTTAAAATTGGCAGACAGCAGTATCGTTTGCTGGTATGCCATCTTGCATCAAAGACGCCGCAGGTTGACACCGGATTTTTGATGGCTGGCGTGGCCTTTCTGGCTGGCATTCTTCTCTGGTACTGGTTCAAGACGGTGCGTGGCGATACTCGCGCCAGTCGCTCGCTCGCGGCGCGCCTATGGCTTTTGTTGCTGTTGTCGGCGGTGGTGCCTCTGATCACTGTGTTTTTTGTTTTCAGCCTGTATCTTAACGAAGATTACAATGTCAGAATCTCGCAGACAAGGGCCGACCTCAATCGAACCAACGATTTGTTTGAGTTGCGCGAGAGTTTTGTTGATCCGCTTGCCTGGAAATTTGTGCGTGAGCACACGTTTTCGCCTGAAATGAGAGAAATTGCTGCCGAACTGGAGGTTGCTTCGGGATCTGCTTTAACTGACCGCCTGGATCGGCTGGTTCGTTCCTGGTATAGTGATCACGAAAAAAGTGACCCGATGATCATCAATTATAATCCGCGAGATATCGCTGTGGCTGGACGAAATGGCTGGGAATACGCGACTTCCGGTGGGGCGCAATCAGATACCAATACATTTGGTGTAATGCTCAAGCAGATTGCCAGAACCATAATGAAGAATCGAATTCAGACGCCAGTTGACAATGAAGGCATCGATGCGGCAGCAATTCAGGGAGAAATGGTTGTTGAAACCGGACTGCAGACTGTCAGATCACTGTTCGGCGATGATGTGTTTGTAAAACTGGCGAATGGTGTTGGTTTACCGGTGCTGATGAATGTTGTTGCCGGAACCGCCGGGCTGGTTATTCATGCCGTTCCAGATATCGAGACACCGAAATATGTCATGATCTGGCTTATAATGTTTGATTATGAAGGTTATATGGCCAGGATCGCAGCAGGATATCGCGGCGACTATCTGCTTATGCCGGTCGAGGCACATCGTTACGGCAATGTTTTCAGACAGCAATACTACCGGGCACGGCATGAAATTGTGCAGATGGCTTCCTGGATCGCGTCGGCAAATCTGCCGGTTTCCGGGCGTATCAACTACCAGGGTGCCTGGCATCTGGCCGAAGGGCGTCCAGGCGTTTCTCAGATAACTTCTTTGATGATCGGCCTGGCGCCAGAAGCGCCAATTGATCAGGCTATTTTCACAACCAAAATCGCATTTGTTCTGCTTATGGCCGGAATTCTTCTTTGCGTTCTACTTATTGCCCGAAGCGTCGCTGATGACATTCTGGTGCCAATAAGAAGTCTGATTTCTGGCATGCAGCAGGTTGTGAGAGAGAGTTACTCATTCCGCATCGAGAGCGCCAGAACCGATGAGCTGGGTTCGCTGTGTTCTTCCTTTGACAGCATGATCAGAGGACTCGAAGAAAAGATGCTTATGGGGCGAATGTTGTCAAAAAGTGCGCAGAAGTTTTCGTTGCAGGAAGTTGATGTGGAAGGCAGCAGAAAAGACTTTGCGCTTCTATATGTCGGAATTCCCTCTTTTGAAGCCTGGATGACAGGTGCAGCCAAAGAATCACTGTTTGCCGATCTCAGAGAACAGGTGGCACTTGTTGCCAAAATTATCATCGCTGCCGGCGGTGACATCGACAAGGTTATTGGCGAAAAAATACTGGCAGTCTTTCATAGCGAGGGTAACCCGGCCGAAGCGGTGACCTCCGCCTGTCGGGCTGCTCTTCAGATCAACGCGGCCGAAGGGCGCGGCGCCCTGCCTTTTCCGACGGCGACGGCAGTCAATTATGGCACAGTCATTGCCGGCTTTCTCGGTGTCGGTGGCAAGCGCGATTTTACCGTGATCGGTGATGCTGTAAATGTTACTGCCCGCATCGAGGCTCAGGCCGAAGTTATGCGCTATCAGCGCTGTCTTGCTTCTGAGCTGGTTCTCGATCTTTTGCCGGCCGACGTTCTTGCCCGCGAACATGGCGAAGTTGAATTGAAAGGCAAGGCAAAGCCGATGAAGCTCTATCAGCTCACCACCAACAGCCCCAGCATCCTCGGCTATTGATAAAGGTTCCTATTGTTTGTCATCCTGCCCGCTGCGAGGTCGCAGGATCCAGAAGATCCCTAGACGCTTGTTTTAAACCAGTCATTGCGAGGAGTTCTGCTCAGCAGAACGACGAAGCAATCTCAATGTTCATGGCAACAGCCTGTTTAAAACAGTGAGATTAGCTCAGAGCTGGCTTTTTGGCCATGGATGGCCTTATACATTTGCGCCACAGGAATGGCGCGCAAATGTGATGCCTTCGGCATTCACGCTGTTAGCAGCATCGGATCATGGAAAAGTAGGCGTTTGCCATGCGGTCGGATTTTAATTGTTGCTTTAAATCGGTGTTTGCTGTATCATCATTTTCAGTTGCAGCGAATTCTGTGATTTTGCAGATTTATCGCTGTTGATCCGGGCGGTTTTTCACCGGCTAAAAAACCAGGCCCTTTCGCTCAGCCGGCATAATCGGTTTGAGCTCATACTTCCACCGAACAGAAACGGATATTTTAATGACCACGTCAACGCATTTTAGACATTCAACCAAACACACTTCTCGTAACCAGACTTCTCGCACCGCGATACAGCCTCGCGAAACTGCCCGGGTCAGCCCGGAAAAAAATGCGACTCCTGCTGAAATCACCAGGCCAGCGGATAGTCACGGTATCGCACCGATATTTACAGCTCTTCACCCCGATCTTCAGCGCGCAATTGCCCGGGTCGGCTTTACCTCGCCAACACCGATTCAGCAGAGCGCTATTCCTCTGGTTATCAATGGCCGGGACATTCTCGCCAGTTCGATGACCGGAAGCGGCAAAACCGCAGCTTTTCTGCTGCCGATAATGCATCGCATCATCGCCAGTCGTGAAAACGAAAAGAAAACCACCGGCCGCATCACGCCAAAGATTCGGGCACTGGTTCTCACCCCGACCCGCGAACTGGCTGCCCAGATCTGCCAGCATTTCAACGATCTCGCACAGTGCAGTGACCTCAGTTGCGCCGCGATATTTGGCGGAGTCAGCATGCTGCCGCAGGAGCGCGCATTCAGGCATCCGGTCGATATAATGGTGGCAACACCAGGTCGTCTGCTCGACCATTTTACCCGCGAATACGGCAAAATGCCGCATCTTGAATACCTCGTGCTCGACGAAGCCGATCGTATGCTCGATATGGGCTTCCTGCCTGACATCAGGCGCGTTCTCAAAGCTCTGCCGACACGCCAGCGCCAGACCCTGCTGTTCTCAGCCACCCTGCCTGAACCGATCGTTGTGCTCGCCAAAGATATGCTCAACAACCCGGCTTCAGTTGATATTGAACGACCTCAGATCACCGCTACCGGTATCGAACACAAGGCGTTCAAGGTAAGAGACGAATTGAAGCAGGAACTGCTGATCAACATCATCGATCAGCACCAGATTCGCAGCGCCATCATCTTTACCCGCACCAAGCATCGCGCCAAGCGTCTGGCACAGTTTCTCGACCGCAAAAATGTTGCGACCGACTGCATTCATGGCAATCGTAGTCAGCTGCAGCGCACCAAAGCCCTCGAAGATTTCCGTAATGGCAAGATCAGAGTGCTTGTCGCCACTGATATCGCATCACGCGGCATCGACGTCGAAGCCGTATCACATGTCGTCAATTTCGATGTTCCGCATGTCGTCGAAGATTACGTGCATCGTGCCGGCCGCACTGCCCGCGCTAACATGACCGGCTACTCATACACTCTGATCTCTGCTGATGAAATGTATGATTTCAGCCAGATCGAACGCACGATCAAGACACGCATCGAGCAGGTCAGACTCGAGAACTTCGATTACAACTCGAAGCCGGCCGAAGCTCTCGAAATCCCGATCGCACAGCGTATCGCCGAAATTCGTGCCTACAAAGCCGCCTGCCGTGCCCGCGCCGCCGCCAAACAGCAGCGCAAGGGCCAGCAGCCGCCTCCACCAGCTCCCAAACAGAGCCGCGCCTATCGCAAATATTGATTTGACCTGACAAGCCGGGCTGTCGCACAAAACGTGTAACAGCCCGGTTTTTGCACAGATTTGAATTTATCTTTTGCCGAAGATTTTGAGGCAGTTTTTTGATTTGAGTTCGCTGGCAGTTTGTCTTGGGGTTTTGTCGGCTCTGGTTCTGATGTCGGGGTTGCCGCCCTTGTGAATGCAGACCCTGGCAAGCGCTTCGTTGTCATTGAAGGCGGCCTGGTGCAGCAGGGTGTGTCCCTGTTTGTCCGAGGCGTCAATTCGGCACCTTCGTCGATCAGCAGCGAAATGAGCGACGTGCCCCATGCTGGCGCGATATTCTCGGTGAACAGCAGGCCGGCGAGGCGCAGTGGAGTTTCGCCATCATTGTTGCGGTGATGAATATCGGCACCGGCCTTGATCAACCTGAGTACCAGCCTGCCGTCAGCTTTGCGGGTGGCCAGATGGTGCAAAACCGTCCAGCCTCTGGCGTCGGCGCGGGTGACATCAGCGCCGGCTGCAAGCAGCAGATCGGCAATGTCAATGTTGGCGGCCTGCATCAGCAGAGTTATGCCAGAATCATCGATAACCGAGTTGGCATCGAGTCCTTTGCTCAGCAAATCCTTGACGGTTTCGGCATCGCCACTGGAAGCAGCAGCTGACAGCTGCATCAGATCATTCATGTAGTTGTCAAAACTCATGTTTTGTTTATGCCTGTCGAAATCGTCGGCAGGTATATTGAAAATATTGCTGTCGGGGGTTCTGGGAGAAGCCAGTGCCGGTTCGCCCTTGTCGGCGACCTTTACTCCGGAAGCTCCTTTAAGTTCGGCAGCTATGGCAGAGCCAGCCGGAGCATAGCTCATTGCTGACTTCGTGTCTTTGTTCTGCAGGCTGGGATTGGCGCCTTTCGCCAGCAACAGCCTTACCAGAGCCATATCATTCCGGCGACACGCTATCATCAGCGGCGTCTCCATTGATTCGTCGAAACTGTCGATATGGGCGCCGCAGTCGAGAAGGGCTCGAACGGTAGCCAGCGTCTGATCAGATTCATTCTGATTGCCGGCATTAATCATAACGACACGGTTCAGGGCGTAGTTCATGCGGTATTCATAATTCGGATCGGCTCCGTAAGTCAGCAACAGTGGCATAACTTCAGCAAAACTGTCGTTGTCGGCCGCTTCAACCAGCGCCTCGCTGAGCGCACGTTTTTCACCTTGCAAGGCGCATCCCTCAATCACCTGTCTGACAATTTCAGCCGCACCGTATCTTGCCACATGCCTGACATAATGTGTAGCGTTGTTTCTTATCGCCTCACGCAGTTTTGCGCCACCTCTTTTGAGAACTCTGGCAACCTCTGCAGACTGGTTGTTCTTAATAGCATCATTGAGATTTTTTTCCAGGTCATTCGCAAAGCAGTTTGCAGTTGTACTGAGAATTAAGAGTAAAAGCGCTGGAATAGCTAACGCAAGTTTTACAAGATGGACTTTTCTGGCTAACGGGGTGTTTTTCATCTGGTTCCTCCAAGATCTTTTCAACTCTGATTATACAAAAGCCAGCTGGCAGGATTCCAATAATTTGTTTCTCAACAACTTTCCATTTGATTGCCAGGACAGTTTTCCACAGTCGCCCTCAGGATGGGGGTGATACGTGGTCTCGTCAGAATTGAATTACCCGGGTAATTTGCTCAGATTACTCAGATAATTCTCGGAAAAATGCAGGAACAGGAAAATGAAAACCTCTTAATAATCTGCGGTAATCCTGTAATCTACGGGATAAAGTCTTTCCAGTTTCTAAACAGCATTTACACAAATTTTGTAACGTTGTCGCCGGGTTACGCTTGATATGCCGGTATGGCAAAGTCTTTATACTGCCTGACAAAAAAAGTGACAGCCGAATGAAATGTTACTTATTTGGTGATGGATTCAAAATACTGCGATGTGATAGATTAATAGAGTAGAGTTTTAATTCCTTGTCGGAGGTTGCCGTGTATATGCGCAAAGCGTTGTTCGTGATGGCGATAATCCTTTGTTTGAGCTCGTCTTTGCTGGCTCAGACCCCAACGGTCTGGAAGGAACTTTTTCCTCTCGGGCTTATTAACAGCGATGGCAAAGAAGTCACGCTCGACACCTTGAACGGAAAATACATTGGAATTTACTTTGCCGGCCAATGGTGTAGCGGCTGTCGAGCTTTTTCGCCGCAGCTTGTACCATTTCGCAACGACCACGCCGACCAGTTTGAAGTTGTTTATGTCAGCTCAGACAAAAGTAAAACGGCCCAGTTCGCATATATGAAAGAAGCTGGCATGCCATGGCCGACTCTCGAGTTTCGTTCAAAACCCGCATTGGCGCTGAAGTCAAGATTTGAAGTCACTACTATTCCGACGCTGATAGTTCTTTCACCGACAGGCGAGCTGATCACCCGCGATGGTCGGGCCGATGTTCAGAATTCACCGGCTGATGCAATGGCTAAATGGCAGGGCACAACACCTTCGCCGCTGCCATATTCATTTGCAGCAGTTTCAAATGCTGGAGCTTCAGATCGGCTTGTACATCTTGACCGCCAGATTATCGATGAAGTGAATACTCTGCGCGCGATTCCCAAACAGGGCTGGATCAAAGGAACGGTCGGCGGTAAAGAGTATTTTGTCGCTTTCGATCGCACCGCCTGGACAATTAAGGGAAATGTCGGCGATAAACCAATTGATATTAAGATAGATCATGACAAGAAGACGATTCAGGGCTATTCGCATGATTCCGGAGTAGATCTGGCTTTTACCTGGTCTGCTGAGGAATATGGTCTTGAAGGCGATGTATATGGCTACCCATACTGGCTGACCATTAACTGGCCCAGCAAAAATGCCATGGGTGGCCTCAGTTGCTCGATGCTCGAGTTCAATTGGGATATGGATGCCGGCGTTATCACAGGTTTTCTTGCTGACCGCAAGGCTGACTTGAAATATGATAAAGTTACCGGTCGGCTGAGCGGCGATTTCTTTAACCGCAAACTCGATCTGCAGATCACCAATCTTGACCTGCACGATTTCATTCAACACGCCTACCTGTTCCTGAAATAACCTTTTCGACACAGCAGAACACTAAAACTGGCGCCGGCAGCGAATGCCGGCGCCAGCTTTTTAAAGCCGAATCAAGTCATCATCCTTCGCGTAGTCGCAGGATCCAGAATGGCTATGAAAAATGGATTCTGTGGCTTTGCTCCGCGCAGAGTGACAGCGAGGATTCTGTATATCTTTGTTGGTTGGCAAAGAGTGCTGGTGATGCTATTATCTTAGCAAAGTACGCAGGTGCGCAAAAATTTGTCGATCCGGAGGACGTTTTGAGCGAAGCATTGCCAACGCTGAGCCGCATCATCTTTATTGATATCGTCGGGTTCAGCAAAAAGCCATCTCATAACCAGAAGCTTCTGATTCAGGAACTCACCCGCCTGGTTCAGAACACCTCTGCCATCAATAAGCTCGACAAACAGCAGCGCGTCGATCTGCCGACCGGCGACGGCATCGCCATGGCCCTGTGGGGCCCGCCGCAACTACCTCTGCAGGCTGCTCTCGAGCTGGCAACACTGGTGCGTCAGTATAACGCCAGCTGCCCGCCATCGCTCAAAATCGAGATCAGAACCGGCATAAACAGCGGTGAGATTTTTACCGTTACCGACATCAACGACCGGCGCAATGTTGTGGGTGAGGGAATCAACAACACGCAGCGTGTCATGGATTTCGGCGACAGCACACATATTCTGGCGGCAAAGGTTATCGCTGATGAACTTCTCGACGCCGTGCCAGCTTATGCGCCGTTGTTGCACGATGCCGGACTGTTTTACGACAAACATAAGGTTGCGCATCATATCTATAACATTTTCGACTGGCAGAACGGCAACCCGACTACTCCGACGCGCAATCGATCCGCCGATGAGGCTTTGCCCCCACCGCACCTCTGGAAGGTAATGTTTGACCACCTGAACTGGGAAGCCGATTTTCTGCGGCATCAGCTGGCCGAACCCGCGCATCTGCTGCTCGCCCTGACTAAAATCGAAGGCGGCATTTTCAGCAGAGCTCTGACTGCGGCCGGACACGACCCGACGACGATACGTCGTACAATGCGAAAGCAGCTGGGAAAAGGCAGTGCCGCAGTTGCTCGCGAAATCGCATTTTCAGCGCCGTTGCAGCAGGTTCTGGCTCATGTCTGGCAGACAGCTGCCGAACGGCTTCGCGATATTGTCGAAGAAGATTTTGTAACCGCGCTGCTCACAGGAGCAGACAAAGATGCTGTCTGTGGTCTTCTGGCTGCCGCCGGAGTCGAACCTGAATCTGTGATGCCGCGTGAATCGGTTCTCGATGGCTTTGCCAGCCGTATCGATTCAGTCGATGTCGCCAGCATCGCTTCGTCATTTTCGCAGGCGGGTGCGGCAAGATCGGGCGCAGACTATCAGTCTGGCGGCTCGGCGATTACCGAAAAGCCTGATCTGGTAGATGATCTCGCCGGAGTTGCGGTAACCTGCCCGGTGGGCCGGCCGGCCTCTACTGCCATAAAAGTGGCTCTGATCGTCGAAAATGGCGCGCAGCAGGGGCGGCGCTACGATTTTACTGAACCCGAACTCTTTATTGTCGGGCGTTCGCCTGATGCCAACTTTGTTCTCGACAAATCTGATCCCTGCGTGTCGCGCAAGCATTTTATGATCGAGATAGTGCCGCCGCGCTGTTACATTCGAGATTTCGGCTCACTCAACGGCACATTTGTCAACGACGAAAAATGCGATCAGGGCGAACTCAAAGATGGCGACATCATTGCTGCTGGTCAGACGCGCTTTCGCGTCAGTATCAGCGCAAACGAAAGCCAGAACCTGTCGACCTGCCGACGCTGTGGCAACCGGTTTGCCAGGCCGGGCCAGATGTCGGCATCTTCAACGGTATGCCCGGCCTGTCAGGCCGAAATTGCGCTCGAAGAACAGGATAAATTCGCGAAAACCAGGGTTCCGGTGCTGGCCAGCTGTTGCGAATGTGGCGCCGATGTCGGCAGTTATGCGGCTTCTGATGGAAAAGGTCTGATTCTGGCTGAAGTCGCGAGTTATCTGTGCCGCAGCTGTTACGGCAAAAAAACAGGTGCCGGTTCTTTTGCGCGTGTCGACCATCATCAGCTTATACAGGAACTTGGCAAAGGCGGCATGGGAGCCGTCTATCTTGCCTGGAACCCTGACACCTGCCGCCTTGGTGCTCTTAAACGGATTTTGTTGCCCGAGCCTGATGCTCAGATTGCGCGACGTTTTGTGCGTGAAATGAGAATTATGAGCGGGTTGTCGCACCCTAATCTGGTGCGGCTTTATGAGGACGGTGTGCATGAAGGTTCGCCATATTTTGTGTCTGAATACCTTGCCGGCGGGTGTCTGAGCCGATATCTTGCCAAAAAAGGCGGTCGACTTGTGGTTAAGGAGGCTGTCAATCTTGCCTGTGACATGCTCGATGGTCTCGAGTTCTTTCATGCTTCAGGTCATATTCATCGTGATATCAAGCCGTCGAACATTCTACTGGCAGACACAGATGGCAAGACTAAGATGGTTGCCAAAATCGCCGATTTCGGGCTGGCAAAAAGTTTTGTTAACGTCGGCGGAACCCGTCTTACCCGCGCCAGTGAGTTTGCCGGTTCGCTGTATTTTACGCCCCCCGAGCAGATACTCAATTTTGCCCGCACCGGCCCGGCGGCTGACATATATTCTGCCGGCGTGACGCTTTATCAGCTGTTGACCGGCTGTCTGCCCTACGACTTCGGCGGCGGCGCAAGTTCAAAAAGCCTGAAAGATTCCATGTTGACAGTGCTTGAAGAACCGGTAATTCCGTTAAGGCAGCGATGTGCCGAAATCGAGCCGAAACTTGCAGGCATTGTCGAAACGGCTATCGCCAAAAAGGCCGAAGAACGTTATGCTTCGGCGAAGTCTTTTAAAGATGAACTGCAGAAATATCTGGGAGCCCGGTCATGAAAAAATGCCGGTTCTGCGCAGAAGAGATTCAGGACGATGCGATAAAGTGTCGTTTCTGCGGAGAATTCGTCAGCCAGAGCAATGTCTTTAACGGCATCGGCCCCGGTGACACGGTCGATGGCTTCAAGATCGAAAAAGAGATCGGGCGCGGCGGCATGGCCATTGTTTATCTGGCCGCTGACAGTCGTCTCGACCGGCATGTTGCGCTAAAAGTACTGCCGCCGAATCTGATTCATGACGAGCAGCTTTGTCGCCGCTTTCAGAAAGAAGCACGTCTGGCCGCCAGTATGACGCATCCGAACATTGTTCCGATCTATTCGGTCGGTGAGTCTTCTCTTAAACAGCCGTACATTGCGATGGCATTCATGCAGGGCGGAACCCTGACCGGCCGCATCAAATCCGGTCCTCTGCCGGTCAGACAGGCGGTCTCCATTGTTTCCGGTGTTCTTGGCGGTCTCGGTTACGCCCATGAAAAGGGCGTTATTCACCGCGACATCAAGCCTGACAACATTCTGTTTTCCGACGCCGGTCAGCCGGTAATCGCTGATTTTGGTATCGCAGCGGCGGCGCAGGGCAGCAAGACTGCAACGAATCTGAGTATAAGCATCGGCACGCCGCTTTACATGAGCCCCGAGCAGTTCAAGGGCGAAACAGTAGACTGTCGCAGTGATATTTATTCAACCGGTGCGCTGCTGTATCAGATTCTTACCGGCGAACCTCCATTCAGGCGAGCAGACCTGCCGGGCTTGATGTACGAGCACATGACGGTAGCACCAACGCCGCCGGCTGAGAAGCGTCGAGAAATTCCTGAATCGCTCAGTGCCGCGATCATGAAAGCGCTCGCCAAGCCTCCAATAGACCGCTTTCAGACAGCGGTCGAATTTCTCTCAGCCATAAGCGGAGATTTGGGATTCGATTCGGTTAATCTGTCGATTTCCTCAATACCCCCTGCTGTAACTCCTGTCTTTGACGATGTTGTGGCGACGCAGCCAGTTGCTGGCGTGCAGCCGCGAAAAACAGACCCAGATGTTTCCGTAAACGAGGATGCCGATTTTGTCACGTCGCATCCAGTGTCGTTGCCAGAAGCGATTGGTGCCAGGGCTGAGGCTGGTGCCGGCAGAGCATCCGCTGTTTCTGCCAGTGGCGTCGCAGCGGTCGCACATAGCCTGCCGTCATTAGTGCCCCGAATCGGTACTGCTCTATACGTGGTCGGGTTGCTTATCTATCTGGTGCTGTTGCTTACAGTCTTTTTGGAAAATTATATTTGAATAACGGAAAAGTATGTTAAGAATTGTCGTTCTGATATTTTATATTTATGTTCTTTTCAGCAATGAGATGTCTTTTGCTGACGACGATCTGATCTTTGTTCTGGCAATAACTGCCTTGATGTTGCCGGCAATGGCAGTTGGATTTTATTATATGCGGGCAGAGTCCGGCGGCGTCGATAGTCTGCTGCAACTGGCGGGCAGAGCAGAAAGAGCGGCGGAGGAAGACCTGGCAGCATTCAGAATCAAATATCTGGCGGCGCGCGAAAGCCTTTATACTGCCGGCATGTTTTTCTGGCTGTCACTGGTTCTGGTTCTCGCCAAAGAGCGTTATCTGGTAAGCAGCAATAATCTTGATTATCAGCTTGTGCTCGCTGGCATGATTCCTGTCATCTGCCTGTCGGTTTATGAAGACGCCTTATATCTGGTTTTAAAGATTAAAGCCGGTATGCAAACCAGATTGCCGGTAGAATACGATCTCTGGTTAAGCTGGCTTAACTGCGTAATGTTGTGTGTTCTTGCAGTAATGCACGCGTTGCCTTATTACGATTCAAATCTTGGTGTTGCTGTTTTCGGCGCGATGGCTCTGGTGGCAACTCTTTATGCGGCAGGCGTTTATTTCGCCCGCTACCGCAAGGCTCATAAAAGAGGTGGCAACGCATGATGATGATACATCTGGTTGTGCCTGTGCTCTTTCTCGCGCTGCTGCTTCTGAGGCGTAAGAGCTACGCGTGGATGATTGCAACTTCTCTGGTAATGGCTATTGGCGCGATGATGGTTAATGTCTCTAACCTTAACTCGGACTGGACTGAATTTTTGCTGGCGCAGTTGTGTATCATCTATCTCATGGCATTCGGTCTTTTGCTGAGAAGGGCTGAAGTCGGAGTTTTTAAACTTTTCTGGCGGGCCCGCATGCGTGGCACCAAAGACTTTTCGCATGACGAGCTGATACAGCTGCTGGGCTTTACATCTTTAGCCAGAAACGCATTCCTGCATGTCGCGGTTGTTATCTGTCTGCTGACAGTCGTTGCTGCAATTGCTGTAGACATAATCGAGACGTTGAACATGCCGGTTGAATCGGCAATAACTTTGCTCGATGAAACCCCGCCGCCCGGCTATGAAACTCCAGACTACAGTGGCATGGGGGCGGTGCCTGGAAATGTTTCAGCCGACACACCGGCAACATCAGTTGCTACGCCGTCATATTATAGAGATTCTTCGCTGCGCTTTCCCAGCGTATTGTTGCCGGTTTTCTGGCCTCTGCTTGTCGGGCTTTTGTTTGCACATTTCCTGTTGCGTATTCAAGACGTGTCATGGTTCAGGGCTTTGCCAGTATCTGAACTTGAACGCCGGCCGGTCGATTTTCCGTCGTATCTCTGGTTGTTTCCGGCACTGGCGATTTTCATGGTCTGGTCAGAAACAATCTTTGCCTGGCTGCTGGTCTTATAATAATTGACCAGGAATTTTATGAAATGACAGCTTCAGCTATTTTTTAGCAGGTTGCGGGCGAAGTTCAGGCCATCGCTGTCGGTTCGACCAAGCATACGGGCGATTTCTTCGATGCGCCTGTCGCCGTCTACCTGGTTGATTTCGACGCTGGTCTGGTCGTTTGCGACTCTCTTGGTAACGGTAAAATGGCAGCCGCCTTCTTTGGCGATCTGATGCAGATGGGTGACCAGCAGAACCTGTTTTTCGTTGCCGAGGGCGCGCAGACTTGCGGCAACCGCTTCGGCGGTTTTACCACCAATACCTGCGTCGATTTCGTCGAAAACCAGCGTTGGCAGAGCATCACTGCGGGCCAGCACTTTTTTTATGGCGAGAGCGACGCGTGACAATTCTCCACCTGATGCAATTTTGCGCAACGGGCCGCCGGGGGCGCCGGGGTTGAGGGCGACGCAGAATTCAATGTTCTCAGCACCGTGCGAGCCGGGATTACATGGGGTCAGAGCCGCATTGAAACGAGCAGCATTGAAGCCGAGGTCAGCCATCTCAGCTGAAACCAGCTGGTCCAGTTTTTTAGCAAGACTGTTGCGCTCTTTGCTGACAGCCTTAGTCAGCTGAACGAATTTTGTATCTGTAGCTTCAAGCTCTTTTCTGACCTTGTCGCGGGTCGAATCAGGTGCGAAAAGCTCTGATAATTCCTCGTTCACCTTTTCTCTGAGGGTAAAAAGCCCGGCAAAATCGGTTGCATGCTTGCGGCAGATGCGCGAAATATCAGAAAGCCGTGATTGTATCTGGTAGAGTCTTTCTGGATCGAGACCGGTGCTGTCAGCGAGTTCTTCGATATCTGTCTCAAGAGCTTTCAGATCGTAATATGCACCGTTTATTCTCTGATAAAGCTCGTCGATGCTCTTGTCATACTGACTTATCCGTTTAAGGTTGTCAGCAGCTTTGAAAACTTGCGATGTCGCGCCCGAAGTTTCTTCGCTGCCAGAAAGAAGAGCTGCTGCTGACTGTAGACTGCTGATGATCTGCTCGGCGTGGCTGAGCTTTTTGAGCTCATCCTTGAGATCATCTTCTTCGGAATAGCTGTTCAGACTCAGGCTGGTAATGTCCTGTAAAATCGCCTGCAGTTCATTAATGCGGGAAGCCGAATGTTGCTGGCGTGCTTCGAGTTCCTGGAGCTTCTGCTGCAATTTCTGGCGTTGTGCAAAAACTGTTTGCAGTTCAGATAGGTTTTGTTTATGGGTGTTGCCGCCGGTGCGATCGAGCAGGCCGCGCTGCACCTCGGGTTCAAGCAATGTCTGGTGCTCATTCTGACCATGTATCTCGGTCAGATAAGGGCCAAGTTGCTTTAAAAATGCAGCTGTGGTCAAGATGCCATTGACCATGACGCGACCGTTACCTTCTTCTTTGAATGTTCGCGAAATCGACAGGGAATGCGGGTCTTCTTCGTTATGGAACCCGGATTCTTCAAGAAATCTTGCCAGTTCTGGCAGTTGTGATATGTTGAATTCAGCCTGAATGCGAGCTGTCGTCTGACCTGGCATGACCAGGCCGCTGCGTGCTTTTTTGCCAAGCAGAAGTTTGACGGCTTCGAGCAGAATACTTTTTCCGGCTCCGGTTTCGCCGGTTATCACGTTGAGCCCGCGAGAAAAGCGCAGCGAGGCTGTGTGCATGAACAGGAAGTTTTCGAGCAGAATTTCAGCGATCATAAGAGCTGTCTCAGTATATGTTGCGCGATATGCCAGGTTCTCCTGGAGTCCAGAAGAGTTTGCGCAGGCCAACGGCTGTATAACCGCTCCCATTTTCGGATATTTGCCTGAGCGCTCCTTTTATTGACCCGGGCTTTCTGGTTTTGCCGCTGCGGCGCAGAGCGTTAACCTGGGTCGGGTTCGGTGGTGCCGCGAGCGATACCGGTGTTGTCTGGGGCAAACTGGCAACCACAATGGGCCTGTCTTCTACAGGCTTGCCAGTTGGTACTGCATAACGCATGGTGGCCAGTTGCGTGCCCGGGTAGTAGAATGCCAGTATCTGGCGAAAACCGTAGCCAATGGCAGCCATACCAATGGCACCATCCTGGCACATACCAACGCGGTGGCCGAAATTCTTGTGGGTTGAGGCTTTAGCCGCGGAGCTCAGTTGCGCGATTCTGATCTTTTTTTGCGGAGCTGGCAGCTTGCCCTTCAGAGAGTTCGTTTTGATGAGTTTACCATAATAACAAAACGGCTTATGGCCTGAGATCCCGTCAAAGTGCCCGATAAGATATGGCACTGAAGCACCTTTCCAGGCTGCCCGACTGTCGATGATATAGCCGCCGCAGTTTGAATGGTAAACGGTGTTGGCCGGCGAGTTCCCATAAATCAGTATTTTGCCGGCAGTCTCGATGACTGCTTTGCTGGCGGCTTTTATCTCGCGGGCTATCCCGCTGTAAACCTGACAATGTACTTTGTCGCAGAGCTGAAAATTATCTTTGTCTGAATGTCGGCTAAGATTGCGAATGGCATAAGTGCGGGCGGCAATTGTCTGCGCCTGCTGGGCAGCATCAGGGGCGCGGTTAAAAATTTCTGATGGAACTACCGATTTGAGATAATCTTCGATATCAACTACGTTAACGCCACGCAGGCCACCGCTTTGCGGGAAAATTGCGATCGAGCCGCGATATGAAAAAGATTTTCGGCCGCCGGCACGAACTTTGAGATTGATTGGTGGCCGGCCAACTGCTGAAAACAACAGCTCGTTACTGAAATAATACAGACTTTTTCGGGCATCGACGGCAACTTTCATTTTGCCGCCTTTCATAGCAGTTATCACAATTTCTGCAGCCTTGCCTGAATAAACCGATTGTCGCTTGTTCTGGTCGAATATCTCGATAAAACCAGAGGATGGCTCGATCTTCCAGGTATCTGGCAGACCCTGTGAGACCAGACCGATTCGAATATTACGACTGGCATTGAGGCACGAAATCTGTGCGCACAACGGCATAGACAAAAAGCAAAGGAGCAGGCAGACAATCAATTTTGTATAAAAACGCATGCATGGATTCTACCCTGTAACGGGTAGAACGTCAATACCCCGTGCATAGATTCGTGAGGGTAGAATCAGTTTTCGTTATTCTGGGGCAGCGTGGCGGTATAACCAAGATCGTTAACCGCTTTAAGCACCAGGTCAGAGGAGCATTTTCCATAGATCTCGGCACGTTTTTCGCTAAGAAGAACCTTAGCATCGCTGACACCGTCAATTTCAAGAATGGTCTGGCGCACTGCCTGAGCGCAGTTTCCACAAGACATGCCGTCTACATCAATGATCAGATCGGGATGTGATGTGGCTTCGACGGAGTTGCAGCTGGTGCAGCAGTTCGCGGCAGTTCGGCTCTTATACCAGCTGATCACCAGTATGGCAATCATGAAGACAGCACTTATGCTCTCTAACATACTCAACTCAACGTGACATGCCGGCTGAGAGGTTGCCAGCAGACCGGTCGAGAAAGTCTGGTTGAGATAGTCAAATATCAAGCCACCTGCCAGTGAGCCGACCATAACGGTGGTGATGTAGACGATTGCGGACACACGACCGAGAACCTTGAATACCACAGAAATCGCGGCAGCATTAGTAGCCGGCCCGCTGATCAGAAACACAAAGGCTGCTCCGGGTGACACACCCATGTGCATAAATCCCAGCGCAATCGGAATTGAAGAGGTCGAACAGACATATATCGGAATTCCGATCGCCAGCATGAGAAGCATGGTGAGATAGTAATTGCCGATGTACTGACTGACGAAATCTGGCGACATAAAAGTCGAAATCAGGCCGGCGACCAGTATGCCGACAACCAGGGCCCGGGCTATTTCGCCCGGAAGCGTAATCAGGCCATAGTTGAGGGCCGACTTTATTTTTGCACCGAAGCTGAGATGTTCTTCTGGCAGATCGTGCGTGCCCTCGCTCTTCTGCTGACTGCCTTCGTCGACGGCAGATACGATCAGACCGCCAATTATGCCGGTGATGAAGGCCGCCAGTGGTCTGAACCAGGCGAAAAAAGGGCCAAGAAGCCCGTAGGTGGCCAGAATCGAATCCACCCCGGTTTGTGGCGTCGATATCAGAAATGAAGTCGTCGCGCCTTTGTTGGCACCGTGTTTGCGCAACGAAGCCGCAACCGGAATGACCCCGCATGAGCACAGCGGCAGAGGAACGCCGAGCAGAGTAGCCTTGATGATCGAACTGTATTTTCCGCTGCCGAGGTGTTTTTCGACCCAGCGCGGAGATATCATGACCGATAAAACTCCAGATATCAGAAAACCGAGGATGAGATAAGGCGACATCTGTCCGAGGACCGACCAGCATGCGTGCAGTAGCGTAATCACTTGTTGCATTTGGTATTAATCCTGTCTTAAAATATACTAAAAATATATCATTTACAGCTGAAAATGCAAATCAAAACCGGCTGACACTTTGTCAAAACCGCGTCAGATAAAAACAAAACAAACCGTCATTATATGAAAAGTCTCAGGCTCTCGGATATATAGAGCTGACGTAGTATCGCCTGAGCTATTTGTGCAGGCGGTTTACTCGTTGCAGCAGGTCGCTGGCACGGCTGTCTTCAGGATCTTTCAACAGCATTTCTTCGCACAGGCTTTTAGCTGCCGGCAGGTCGCCAAGTTGAAAGTTGGCTTCGGCAACTGCGAGCTGAATGCGGCGTTCTGCCGGGTATTTATTGCGCACCTGTTCGAGATACAGAATCGCATCGGCGCCCTCACCAATGTAATAGCAGGCCTTGAAGTATTTCAACAGCGTATCGGCATCGCGGTCTTTCTGGTCGAGCGCCTGTTTGTAGGCGTCTTTTGCTCTAGCCCAGCGCCTATTTTCACTGGCGTTGTCGCCGAGCAGCAACAGAGCGTCGTGATAGGCCGGTGCTATTTCAAGTGCTTTGCGCAGGGCTTCACGGCCTTCCGGGCCTTTGTCCTGGGCGAACATGCTTCTGGCTTCCTTATACAAAGCTACTGCTTCGGGCGGGGTGTCAGATTCGCTGACCTGGACAGGTTTAACTGCTGGTTCTGAGACAGGGGCTGCGTCGGTAGGCTCGGCGACAGCTGGTGTCTCTGTTGGCGGAGTTGTCACAAATGCCGATTCTGTCTTCTTAAATGGCACAAAAATTGGCGAAGACTTTTCGAGATTGCTGATCACATCGCCTATTTCTTTGTGGAAAGCCGCAGCTTCAGCCGAAGTATCGGCGGCAGGCGCGGCCATTAGCGCACGCTTATACATGCTGATTTTTGCAGCAGGTTTGTCTGCTGGCATGCCAGAAGCACGACTGGCAAGTTGTCTGGCAAAATCGAGACCGCTGGCAGATGACTGTTCAGCCGGTTTCGTTGCAGTTTCGGCTGCAGCCTTGTCAAAAGTCAGTTTGAATGCGACAGTCACATCGGTTATACCGCTTTTGTTTTTGGCAACTTCAGTTACATCAGCGATGAAACTAACGTCACCGATTTTAACGTTGCCGATCTGCTGACCTTTGCTGATTTTAGCTGCAGTGGCAGGTATTGTTTCGGAACTGGCGATTACTTTTCCGCTATCCAGGACCTGGATCTTGAAGGCTATCTGCTTGAGTGTTCCAAGTTCACCCTTTGCCTGCCAGTTTTCGATAAAAACGATTTCAAAATCGTGCAACTTTCCATTGAATGGCGCTTTCTCCGCGAACAAAGCCGAGCCCGGGTGGGGATCGTAACTGAACATTCGCTCCAGCTTGAGTTCTGCTGTTTCTCCATAAGAAACGCTGATGCTTATAAATGCGACGAAGACTGACAGGACGATAAGCCTTAAAATTTTTGCCATAATTAAGAGGTCCCCCGAAATTTTTACTTTTCGATAAATCACAGATTACTGATTGTGCCGCCGGAATTATTCACTTCCTTGCCGCTGTTGCCGCTGAAACTGTTTCTGCCCAGCCGTACGTTTGCTTTACGGCCGCGCACGGTAATGCCGTTTTTGCGGTTGCCGGTTATGACGTTATTGCTGATAGCCGCCGGCTGGGCATCCCAGACTTCGATCCCGGCCATGCCATTGTCTTTGATTGTATTGCCATCAATGTTGCCGCCGCCGCCCTGGTAGATGAACATCCCGTTTTCCTGATTGGCGAAGATGTTGTTGCGTGTGAATTCAGGGGCAGCGCGATCTTTGATGCCGATGCCGGATTTCCCACATTGTGTAACGGTGTTGTCGCTGGCTCTGGCGCGGGTAACGCCGCTGAACCAGATTCCGTAAATTGCGCAGCCGCTGATGCGGTTGCCAACTATTGCAGGGGAGCCGCCGGCGACTGTTATACCCATCGCCTTTGAGCTGTTAATGGTGTTGCTGCGAATTGTTGGAGTTCCGCTCCGGACTTCTATTGCCGCAACCCAGTCTGGTGAACTGGCAGGAGTAGAATTAGAAATGATACAGCCGGTAATCTCTGCGCTGCCGCCATTTATCAGTAATGTTGGCGCTGTTGATCCTGAATTGTTGGTAAATGTCAGGCCACTGATTCTACCACTGCCAGAAATAGTTAGTGTCGGGCCACGGGATGAGTTGATTACGCAGCCTGATGGCGACGCGCCCTCAATGTTGATATTGCCGGAAATAACGATTGCTTCATTATAGCTGCCGGGCAGGATTTTTATGGTCGCGCCGTCTTTTGCCGCACGCATGGCATCTGCAATTGTTTTGTAATTGCCCTGGGCGCCAACGGTTAATTCGCTGGCAGCTTTTTCAGCCGCGGCTTTTGCGGCTGCTTCAGCTTCTGCCTGTGCCTTGTTGCGTGCATCGGTGATTCTCGCATGCATTTGACTGACCTGAGAATTGGCCGGGTGCAGTTGTTTGGCTACAGAAGCGGCTTTTAGCGCATTTTCATAATCTTTTTGAGTAAGCAGTTTTTCTGCTTCGGCAAGAGCTTTGCCAGCTGCGCTATTGCGCAGCGTCGCTGCCTGGTCGGTTGCCCCGACTATTTCAAGGTTCTTCAGAAGATTCTGTAAATTTTCGTTTTGCTGTAGAACCTGATTGCTGTTTATGATCTGGGTGATCTGGTTAGTATACTGTTCGACGCGTGGGTCGATTTTTGGCGTTTTCTGTTCGATGTCGAGCTTTATGAGGGCTTGCTCAAGATTTTTCAATTCTGTATCTCCGCTCAAACCAGGCAGCTTATAGAGCTGTTTGAGCAGATTAAGCGCTTCTTCGGCTGACTTCGGACTGGTCTCATTGATCGCCTTCAGATAATTATCACGTGTAAGACCGATCATCGCGACCTTTTTGTCTTTCTGGTTCCAGTTGTCAAAATCTTTGAGGGCTTCGAGAACTGTATTAATATTCGGGCCGGGCTTGAAGCCTTTAATGGTCTTTTCAGATGCAGCGAGGCTGGTTTCGGCGATTCTGCCAATTTCGGCTTTGATGTCAATTCTGCTGTCTTTATCAAAAGCCTGTAGAACCATGAGTATGCGCTCGGCTTCGCCAGAATTTTCAGCTTTTTCAGCCTTGGCTCGAATCTTTTTGGCGGTATCAAGGTGAACTTCTGCCGTATCATAGCCTGAGTCCAGCTTTTTAACCGCATCGAAAAGTTTGAGTGTTTCATCAACAGCAGACGCCTGCGGGTTGTCTGCGAATTTATTTATATTGGCAATATGGCCGTCAATCTCTCTTTGAATTGCTGCCGCCCGTGCTTTTTCGGCGAGGCGTGTTTCGAGTGCGACAAGTTCGCTGGTAAATTCTGTGTTGTCCTGGTAGATGGGTTTGAGCTCGGCGGCGAGAGCAATAGCCTGATCCGGCGCCGAAGATTCAAGCTTTTTGAGTTCACCCTGACAGCGGTCGAGAAGATGCTGTTCGAGTTTGCCGGCGGCTTCAGTATCGGCAAACTCGCTATACATTGATTTGATTGCTTCTCTTATTGATGCTACATCTTGCGGGATTCTGGCTTTTTTTATGTCACTGAAAATCGTGTTAACAACTTTGGCCTGACGTTCAAGTCGCTCGCGTTCGGCTTCTGCGGCGCGGCGCTTCTCTTCCTGGGCGATGCGCATTTCGATCTGTTGCTTGACTTCGTCGAGCCCGGTCGCGCCGGGTTTGATCTGAATGCAGGTCTGAAGGGTGTTCAGGGCTTCGGCCGGCGATTTTTCGATAAGCTCAGAAGTTCTGGCAAAGTATTTCTGGTAGAGGTCGTCGCGATTTTTCTCGACAAGATCGCTCGAATCTGCGTATGTCGCCAGTTTACCAAGTTGCTGCAGTATGTCGTCAACCGGAGCAGGCGGAACTATTGCCTTTATTTGCCCGGCTATGTTTCGCGCCAGATCATCACGTTCTTTTTTCAGCTCTTCTGATGAACGCATGCTGGCAAGACTCTCTTCGGCCAGCTTGATTTTGGTATCCAGTCCTGGCAGAACCGGGCAGGTATTTTTGGCTGAATTGAAAAGTTCTATGGCCTTTTGTGGATTGCTGACGATCCAGTTGTCAGCCTCTTTTGCTATTTTGTCGCCGAGCTTGCGGCTAAAAGCATCTGCTGCTTCAGCGTCGCCAAGTTCCTGCACCTTCATAATGCGCTGGCAGATAAGATCGGGGCTCTGGCCGGGCACGTAGTTTTCGATTGCAGCCTCAAGAGCTTTTTTCAGGGTGCTCAGCATGGTTGCCTGGGCAAGCTCTTCTTCCTGCTTCTTTGCCAGCTTTTCGGCTTCCTCTATTTTTGCTGCCAATCCTTCAGTTTCAGGAAAATATGTCTGAAGATCACGATAATAAGCCAGAGACTTTTGTGGATGACCGGCGAGAGACTGTTCGCCAAGATTGATGAAACGTGCCTGCCAGGCAGCGGCTATGTCTGCGCTGGTACTTGCCATTCCAAGGGTTTCGAGTTCCTGCATTACGGTTTGCAGCTCACGCGTCCCTGAAGCTGGTTCAAGCTTGTCGACCAAGGCAAGCGCCTGCTTGTTCAGGGTCTCTATGCGCGTGCGCAGACGATCGTATTTTTCTTTTTCCTGTTGCAGGCGGGAAAGTGTCAGCGCCGCTTTCGGGTTGGTCGGGTCGAGTGCTATCGCCTGTCCGAAAAGTTTGATGGCGGTATCAAAATCTTTGCTGCTTTCAGCATTTTCAGCACTTTCAATCAGCGCCTGAGTAAGCTTTTGTCTGAGATCGGGCGCGTATTTTTTACCTTCATCACTGTTGGCAAAGCTCTCAAATTGGCTACGCGCATCATCCAGGTTATGGGCTTCGATAAGTTTGATGATTTCGCCAGCGCGTTCGTCAGCGCTGCGGTCGCCACTAAGACCGAAGTAATAGGCGGCCCCGCCGGCGCCCAGCAGAACGGCGAATACGGCAGGCAGCATATATTTTTTGCTGGCAGGAGGTTGTTCAGACGCTTTAACCAGGCCGGACAGCGAAGATATGCCGGAGCGCGAGGTCGAGCGTCTGCCAGTATTCGAATGAGGCATTGATTCGGGCGCATGTTCTACCAGCCAGGCTTCAAGGGTGTCGATGACTTCGTTCTCTGAAGGTCGTGCTGCCGGGCTTTTATCAAGCATTCGTCTGACCAGGCCAACAATCGGAACCATGGTCATATCAGGAATAGCAGCCTGAGCCGGCAAAGTCGCCTCGATATGCTTCATGGCGATATCCAGTTCCTGATTTTGTGAGCCTTCGGCTTTGAAGGGCACGGTACCGAAAATCAGTTCCCAGAATATTATTCCGAGTGAATATATGTCTGATTTACCAGAGAGATTGCGACTGCCTGTGCACTGTTCAGGCGACATGTACTCAGGGGTGCCTACGGTCATTCCTGTTTTGGTGAGGCTGGTCTGGGTTTTGGCAATGCCGAAGTCAAGAATTTTCACCAACCCGGTAGGGGTAATGATGATGTTGGAAGGCTTGAGGTCACGATGTATTATATTGTGTTCATGGCAGGCTGCGATGCCTTCGGCCAGCTGCAGCATGAGCGGAACCGCCTGTCGACTGTCTCTTTGAATGGCATTCTTGAGCTGGGAAAGCGGCTTGCCTTCGATGTATTCCATGACCAGGAACGGCCGACTGGTGACCTTGTCGCGGCCCGAGGCATAGATGCCCATGACGTTGCGATGCCCTACGGTGGCAAGGGTTTGCCCCTCGCGAATGAACCTGTCAACAAGCGAATTATCACCGGATGTGCTGTCGTGCAGGACCTTGATGGCGACCACCCGGTTCAGCGACGTATCGAGAGCCTTATAAACCTTACCCATGCCGCCACTGCCAATTTCCTGCTGGATCTGGTAGATTTCGCCAATGGTCGCGGCTGAATCAGCCGAATGGTCACTGCCACCTGCATCGACGCGCAGACGGTTGAGAATCTGTTTAAGAAGCTCAAGAATTTCTGGGACTTCTGGCCTCTCGTCAGGCTTCTTTGCCAGCATTTTGGCGACGAGCGATCTGAAGCTGTCGCCCTGCTGAACCTGCGCAAACGCTTTAAAATCTGGTGTGTCATTGAGGTGCATCAAGGCAATCGCCAGCGCCGGGTCATCGGCGTGGCCCTCGATGTTAAAAGGCAGTTTCCCTGTAAGCATTTCGAACAGCATGACTCCGGCAGCGTAGACGTCGGTTTTGGCAGTAATGTCGGCCTTGCCCAGGCATTGTTCAGGCGACATGTAGTGTGGCGTGCCAATTGCCATGCCAGTTCGAGTGTGACGGGTCGCGGTTTTTGCTATACCGAAGTCGACCAGTTTGAGCTGGCCCTCTTTGTTGATCAGTACGTTATCCGGTTTGAGATCGCGGTGTACGATACCTTTCTGGTGACAGGCATGAATCCCGCTGAAAAGCTGGATGAAGTGATTGACCAGGCTTACCCGGTCTTCCATCAGGGCGTCTCTATGGCAGCCAAGACTTTTGCCATCAACGAATTCCATGACCAGAAACGGAACGCCGCCCTCTTCGACATCAGACGCGTAAACATTGATGACAGCAGGATGATTGATCGTCGCCAGAATTCGGCCTTCGTTGAGAAAGCGCTTGACTATCTCTTCTTCTTTTGCCATATCGGCAAGCAGAAACTTGATCGCCACTTCGCGCCCGAGGTTGATGTCGAGGGCACGGTAGACCTGCCCCATTCCGCCGGCGCCGAGACGTGACAATATTTTGTAATGTCTGCCAATTATCTGTTCTGGTTTGAACATGCCCGTTAATCTACGATATTGTGCCGCCAAAATCAAGCCTGACAAAACTCTGTTGAATATACAAAAAAAACTGTCAGATCGTGAGTGTTATGATAAAATCAGGATCATGGAAGAGAATATAAATACTCAGAGGCTCGAAAGTATCGCAAGAGAGCTCGATCGTCGTAAACAGGAACACCAGCAGGGTGGGGGAAAACGCCGAAAATTACGCAAATATCTGCGGCGCCTGCTGATGGTTGTGGCGATAGCTTTTCTGGTGCTGGCCAGCATATTTTTCTTTAATTTTTTCCGGCTGAATTCTGATCTGATCGAGGGGCACATCAAGCAGGGTATCATTCCCAACCTGACGCAGGGCCGATTCAACCTGCACATGGGCTCGATTTCAGGAAATCTGCTGTACGGTGTCGAGATCGAAAATGTTCTGATTCAGAACCCGCATTTTGAGTCGGCGTCGACGGTGTTGACGGTCCCCAGGGTTTCGCTTAGCTACTCGTTGTTTGATATTCTTTTTGGCAAGCTGATCCTTCAGAAAGTTGTCATTGATAGACCGGCTTTGAGCCTGCATCGCAACGAAAAGGGCCGGGGCAGCTGGGATTTTTCTACAACCGAACCAGTAGCTGCAACCGCCGATGAAACACGCTGGCAGAAGCAGGATCGTGCCCAGGTTGTTGCAGACCGATACCTGGCCGATATACGCATCAATAATCTTTCGATTCTGGTGCCGAATCCTGAAAAATTTATCAGCGACGATTTTGCCGCACGTATTTTCAGGCTGCCGGCTAAAACCTGGCAGATGTCTGGCATTAACCTTTCTTTACGGAAATATCCGGCCGAAGAATTCTTTACGCATATACTGCGCGTTTCTTTGCCTGAACGTCCAGATTTTATGCGGTTTCAGGTGACCAGACTCAAGAAAAACGGCAACTTCACCATAACATTCGACGGACTCGGACAGAACTACAATCTGGCAGTCGATAATATCGGTCAGGATGGTCGCAAGATAAATCTGTATGACGGAAAGAATCGCGATCGTCTTAATCTCGAATGGGTCTGGGCAAGACAAAATATTGCGCTGCCCGAAAGGATTCGCGGCCTGAATGGTGTTTTGCAGGTGCCGCAGTTCAATGACCTGGTTAAGGAATGGCTGCCACAGGAGCACAAACTGGCCGGCAGTCTTCAGGCGAAGTTTGCCTGTCGGGGGCAACAACCCCTCTATGACGCTCAGGTTGAGCTGGAACTTGCCAGCGCCGAAGTGCGACTTCCTTATGTGCCGGTTCTCGAAAACCTCGATCTAAAGGCTGCCAGTTCAGATCGCATCGCCAGAATAAGTCGGCTCGAGTTTGACACGGCCGGAATACACAACCTGCATGCGGGCTGGCTGAATTATGCTGACGAAGCCAATATCAGCACCGAAATCGAATCTGATCTTGCCGGCGACAAAATGTTGGTGGCGGCTACTTATTCTCGCCTGCTCCCAGGCTCGCATCAGCTGGCGGCGCGATTGTCACGCAACGCCGGTACGGCAGAAATCAGCTTTGTCAGAACTGTCGACAATAAGGCAATAGTTTACAGCGATTTTGATTTCAACGCCGGTATTGTAGAAAAGGGCAGCGTTTCTGGCATGTTGCCGCTCAACCTGCTGCCGCAGCAGATGCGCGACCAGCTGCAGTCATATTTTTCCCGTGTCGATCTGCTCGGACCATTGCAGATCAGCACTGGTTTCGCCAGAATCGACGACTGGAAAAACAGTCTGGTTGTGCTTAGTTTTGATGGAGCACGCATAATCAATCGCATTAACCCGAAAGACTTTGTCGAAGTGCAGGGTATGGCTGAACTCGCTTCCGGTACACTCACCTGCGACAATCTGCTGGCGAGCATCGATAATCTGGCGATAAAGACTTCGGGGCGCGCGATTTTAAGCGAAGAGGCTCCCTTTTTCAAAGATTATCAGGCTGAAGTTACCCTGTCGACAACCGGCAACGGTGTCTTTGAAATCTCTTCAGAGCGGCTGCAGTCTTCATTTGGGCTGACGCATCGACCAGATTTCGATCGTATTGAGCTCATCGGCGAGCGCCTGGCCAGTGCCCGCGTAGCTGCCGATGCTTCTGAAAACCGCATAGATCTTGATATTAAAAAGCTGCTTTTCATCAGGCACGGCAAAATGCTTTGGGCAGAGGATCTGCTCGGCGCTCTGGTTACTGACCGTTTCAATATTGCAGCGCGCGAAAGACCTGATCAGATAACTCTTGATGCTAAACTCGGATTCTTTGGTATTCCGATGGAACTCGCGGCAAAAGCCTCTCTCAAGCAGAAAAACCTCGAAACCTTGAGCTTCAAGGGTGGTGGCGCCAACTTTACCCGCCTGATCGAGGCGATCAAGACTCAACCAGAAGGCGCGGCCTTTATAAAAAAATACCCGTTCGTGCTTACCGGCAACTTTAACTTCGCGTTCCTGGGCTCGGGTTCGCTAGAACAACCGCTTATTGACGGCTGGTTGCGGTTTCCGGCGCTTAATCTAAATATGCCGCAGTTCTCAGCGCGTCTGCCATTTTACATTCAAGTAAAAAACGATAAAGACGCTTATCTTGCGGTGGTCAAGGCCGGCGCCGCAGCGCTCAAGGTAAAGGGCGTAACCTTCGATCTCGGCATGACCAATGCTGAAGTTATCATCAGCAATCCTTTTGCCGGCGGCGGCCCGAAATTTTCTCTCAAAGGCGATTCGCAGATCTTTGGCGCTGCTCTAAAGGCTGAAGGCAGCATTCTGCCGGGTCAGCAGAAAATTGAAAAATTCAAAATTTCGCTGCGCAGTCAGAAGATCGAGACTCTTGCCTCAGAAATAGCCAGAATCGGGCGGTTTGCTGTTCCCTTTCAGTTGTCGGGAAGCTTTTCGGCATGGGCCGATCTTGACGGCCGATTTGCTGCGCCATCGAGTCGTGGCGAGGTGAGTGTTTCGAAGATAAATCTTGATTTTCCGCTGTTCGAAAAGAGCGGGCAGGCTGTACTGCTGGCGCGTGATTTTTCCGGGAGTGTTGCTTTTAACAAGCGGGATGACAGGTTTTTCGGGCTCGAAATCAAAAGTTTCACCGGAAAAATTCTCGATGCCATAGTTAAGATCAGCGGCAAGGCTCATCTCAAAAACCTTGATCGTGGCTTCAAACCAGAAATAGAACGTCTCGATGCCGAACTCAGCGATCTCAGCGTCGCCCGTGTCTTTGATTTTCTTGCTTCCGGGCTGTTACCGAAATCTCTGGTTGGAACAATGCAGGTCAAGAGCGGCGACCTGGCCGGCAAATTCTCTCTGTCAGGAACTCCTGACCGAATTCTGGCTACCGGCAGCGCTTCTCTTAAAGACGGTGCCATTGCATTCAACGCTTTCAAGAACAATGTCGAAAAACTTTCGGCCGAACTCGATTTTTCTGGACGCACCGATTCGGGTTATGCACGTATTGGCGTCAAAGATCTTACTGGGCAGTTCGGCCGCTCGACGTTCAAGGTTTCAGATGGCTGGCTTGAAGACCCTACGCGCACCGGGCGTCTGTCGTTGCAGGGCAGCTTCGATCGCGTTTTCCCTGCCGATATGCTGGCGATGCTGGGCGGCATGGTGGTAAAAGCTGTTTCTTTTCCGAAAGAAGGCTGGCTGGCCGGCAGGCTGAATCTGTCTGGGACAATCGCCAAGCCAGAACTGCAGGGCGAGGTCAGCAGCAATGAGATGACAGTGCAATACGATTCCGGGGAACAGGTTTTTGCGTTGCCACTCGGCAACAGTCTGGTCAAATTCAACTTTGATCCGACGAGCGGCGAGGCCGAGGTGTTGATGTCTACATTTGGATTGCTTGGTGGTGAGGTTTTTGTCGAGCAGGCAAAGGGCACATTTTTGCCGGGCCGCCCATTTACCATGAATTTGCAGGGTGGTTTGCACGATGTTGATTTTGCCAAGCTTGCCATAAGCGGGAAATCTGGCTTTCGCGGTACTGTAGATGGCACAATTAAAGCGGCCTGGATGGGTCCGGGCGAGCGTGATGCCGTTTTCAACCTGAATTTTAAGAATATCCATCTACCGGAACTACCTATGATAGATGTTTCGGCCATGGGCAAAAATCGTATCGATTTTATTGAAAAGCCTGATTTTTCGGTCGGTCAGCTTAATTTTTACGTCACAACTGACGAAGAAGATCTTTATAAGGGCCGCCTGCTGATTGCTGACGGGCTCTTTGCCGGCCCGCACCTGCGGCTGGAGATCGGCAACAGCGAGTTCAACCCGTCTGCTTTGCAGCTGGATGCAAAATTGATGATCAATCCGCAGAGTCTGCGCCAGACTTCGATTGGCAAAAAGTTGAAAAAATGGACTTCGACCGCCCAGGACAGCGCGACCGGTGTGCCCTTTGTTGATCTTACCGTCAGCGGAACCTGGGATAAACCCGAGCTGATCGCCGCGGCAATCAAGAAGCGGGCTGAGAAGAGAATCAAACGTAATGTCATTAAAAGAATCTTTGGCGGGCGACGAATTCATAAAGCCAGCGTCGAAGAGCTCATGCAGTGGTTTCCAGGCTGGAAAAAGGGGATGTGAAGTATGAGAAAATCACTTTTTAAATCTATACTGCTTGTTCTGATTACCTTTTTTGTTGGTGCTTCATGCGATGTTTCGGCTGCAGAATTGAAGCTTCCACAGGTTGTAAGACCAGGTGACCTGTTTGTTGTCAATCTGGTGCCAGATCAGCAGGTAGACAAGCAGGTAAGCTTCAAAATTGATACGAAGCAGTTGCAGTTTATGGGAGCGCAGCAGGGCACTCCTGATATTCAGATCAAGAGTGACGCAGAATTTGAGATAAAACCTGAAAGCGGCAGTCTGGCGGCCCGTTATGATCTGCTTTTCCAGTCATTGTCATCAGGAAGCGCTGTCATCAACTATCAGGACAGCCGCGGCGAGCACAACCTCACTGTCGTATTTACGCCATTAGACGCTTCACGTGGTTATTCATGGCTGATTCTGGCGGTGGGCGTGGTGTTGCTGATCGTTGGCGTCAAGCTCTGGCGCTATCAAAAGAGCGCACCCGAGATGATGTCGACCAAATCGTTGTTCATGAACTACGAAGAACTCGAAAAGGCGCGCAAGATGTATTTCCCGGAAGAGTCTGCTGATGCAAAGCCAGCGCCGCCAACCACAGTGCCTGATTCTGCCCCAGCCGTGCCGGCAGCCTCGGCTGCGGCCAAGTCTCCGGCAATCGTTGAGGGACCCAAATCTTCTTCCGGTAGCAGCACCAGCAAGCAGCAGGCCGTAAAGCCGGTAAACGTGGCTTCCCGCCTTGCGCAGTTTATCGACAATGACGAAGAGCCTTCGGCAAAGCCTCTAAAAATGCCGACTCAGACAACCTCTCCGGTTGCCGATAAAACGATGCCGACCTCACCGGCAGCGGTAAAAGCCAACAGCACCCAGCCGGCAGCCCCGGTCATCTCCGACGAAAGCACTGTTCCGGTAATGCACACCACGCCGGCCGGTGAAAGCACCGTTCCTGCTGCTGCCGCGGTTCCAGTGTCAGAAGAACCGGTCGATGCAAACAAAACCATACCTTCACAGAAATCGGCACAGGCGCCAGCTGTCGAACCGCCGAGGCCCAAACTCGGCATTGCGCCGGTTGAGGCCGAACTGCGCAAAGATACCGGCGAGCGGGTTGTTCGCAATAAGATGGTTTTTGCGATCGAAGACGAAAAGGGCTGCCCATACGAGGCTGAATCAGAGATAATCAAGATCGGCCGTCGCAAGGACTGCCAGATTGTACTCACTGCTTCAGAGATCAGCCGCGAACACATTGAGGTGTTGATGGAAAAAGGCAAAATCTGCGTCAGGCCGCTGACGACTTCGAACATTTGCCGCCTCAACGGCAATGAGCTCAAAAAGTCAACACCAGTCAAACCTGGCGATAAGCTCAACATGGGCGGCACCGAGTTCCTCGTCACCAAAGCCCGCCCCACTTTACCTGTTTAAGACGCCAGCAATATACCGCAGATAAACCGCAGCCCACTCTTCGCACAAAGCCGCAGAGACACAACGAACTGCCGGGCTGTAACAATTCATAGTCAAAGAAAGTCATTGCTTCAGGGCAAAGCCCTGAAGCGGTATGCCGAAGGCATAAGCCAGCTTTGAGCTAATCTCTTCGATCTTGAGATCAGACTCAGAACTGGTCTTGTATCTTCAGCATGCGATTCACTTGCTGCCGTCAATCATGGCTTCAGCGGCAGAGAAGTTGATAAGACGACGATATTCTGGCAAATTGCATTCAGGTTTGAACCTGAAGTTTTTAGGGTTATAGCCATAAAAACTTTGTGGTTTGGCAGGTTTTTTGTAAAACAGCCTTAAAAGTCGGCGCGTTTCAGATCAGTTTCTGATCTGGAACTCTACTGATTTCTGGCGGGGGTTGCCGGCGCTGTCGGTGACTTTGATATTCAGCCGGTAACGGCCGTTGGCGAGGAGGGTGGTGTCGAGATGATTGGTGGCCGAGTAGCCTGAAACGGTCGTGCCGCTGGTCAGGTTGATCAGAAAAAAGCGCGGGCCATCGGCGCCGTTGGCGCGAACCCGGCTGTTGCCGAGGCGCAGTGAATCGCGATAGATGACCTTGCTCAGTTGTATTCGCTCGCCGGTAAACGGCAGGCGGTCGAATCTCACTACCTGCTGTTCAGGAATCTGGTTGGTGATGCTGCCGTCGGTGTTCAGGTGGTCGAGCGACCAGGCCGCCATATATATGGAATGTTGATAGGCCGAGCGGTTCATGCGATCGTTGGCGCCAATGACAAGATCAATTCTGCCGTTGAGGGTACGGTTGTTGCCATCGAGCATTGCTGCTTCGTCGCTGTCATGTCTGGCTGCGTAGACGTTATGGATTACCGGCGGATAATAATCTTTCACTGTTGCAACTAACGCTGCCGGGTTGAGATAAGTGCCGTCCGGGCCAATTATCTCAAGATGAATGTGGTCGTAATTTCGCTTTTCTGGAAAAACCGGCTGGTGCCAGCGTGCGACAGCGCCAATTTTGCTGCCGGCAGCGATCTGGCGACCTGATTCCGCTGCAGAGAAGATTTCCGAAGGTACTGAATCGGGAGCGATATGGCGAAACATCCAGCTTTTGCCGGTTTCATCGACAACAGCGACCTCCAGGTAACGGGTGTTCGAAGTCATCCCGCGTCGGAAAGGTGTGCGTCGGTAACTGAAGCGGTGCGGACTGGCAGACGCTTCTATCTTGTAGTCGTTGACGCTGACACGACCGTTGACTGGCGTATAGACATCGGTTCCGGCTGGCGCACACAGGTCGAGCCCGCCATGAAAATAGGGTATGTTCTGATAATTCTGGTAATCGTAAAACTGCGCGCCAACATCGAACGCGGTTTTATATATGGCAGGCAGTTCACCGGCAGATATTGCATTTGGCAGCGCAACGCAGAGAAGCGCTGTAAAAAGTATTGTTTTGTGTGCTGACAGATTCATTACCCTGTCTCCTCAAGTAAACTGTTGACAGACTATCACAAAATCCGCCGAACAGAAGCATGAGATTTAAGAAAGAGACAATCCGCAGATTACACAGATTTCGCAGATTATGAAGAAGGAAGAGGAATGGCCAATTGCGGCAGATGATTAGCTCTTGCGGGTTTTGGCGGCCTTGCCGTTTTTTGGCGGGGAAGGTCGTCTGGCTATTTTGATCTCAGGAAACACCCGTTTGAGGTCAAGTTTCAGCTCAGGGAAAATGGGCGAGACGAGTTCGTGCTCGCGCGCGAGTCTTTTCTCGCAGCTGTATTTGCTCTTCTTGTCGAGATTGAAGATGCTGATTATCTGGTGAACCGGATCGACTATCCAGTATTCGCGCACGCCATGCCGCTCATAAAGGGCAAACTTGACAATAAGATCACGGCTGGCGCTGCCTGGTGAAAGAATCTCGACGGCCAGGTCGGGTGCGCCAATGCCACCACGTTCTTCGATTTTATCAGGGTCGCAGTAAACGACTATGTCTGGCTGAACGACATTGGAAGCGTAATCAGCCGTCTCATCAGCCTCAGGAAGCAGCACGTCAAATGGCGCACTGAAAAGTTTGCAAGGGTGACCGTCAAAAAAATCAAACATCAAAGAAACCAGAACAACTACCAGGCTCTGATGTGTGGCACCGGGAGCCGGGGTCATGGCAAAAGCTTCACCGTCGATGATTTCCCAACGCTCGTCATCCTTCCAGTTGCGGTATTCAGCATAAGTAAAAACGTCGCGTTTCTTACGTAAAGGCAGTCCCATAATTATCTCCAAGCTTATATATAATTCAGCATACCACAAATTTGAACTGCAGACCCCGAAGATTGAAAGCGGGAAGTCAGCCGCAGATTACACAGATTTCGCAGATCATGAAGAAAGAGTTTGTTGGCTTGAAATGCAAAGCTTGCTCAGCTTTTTCTGGGTCTGGCGGGTTTGCCGTTTTGGGATGGAGAGTGCTGTGTAGCCTTTTTGTGCTTATTTGATAGTAGAAATGAACTGCTCACAGTTCATTACAGGAATATCGGAAGCCTTGAAGGCTTTCTGATTGCGTGAAATTATGACATCGACACGATTTTCTCTAGCAGTGTAGAACTGTAAGGTGTCTTCGAAGTCGTTGAAACTTTGATCTGCAAGGGCCAGGTCGATTATTTTACCACTCAGGTCGAGTATGTCTACGATCAGCAAAAAGTTGCTCAAAATCTGTCGCAGTTCATTTCTGCCGTAATTTTTTCTAAGTATGTAAGAGATATTGGCAATACTAAGCGATGAGATGTAGAGCTGAGCCTTTTGTTTTTCACCAATAGTGAACAGTCGGGCTGCAGCCGGGTAAAACGGCATGCGTCTGCCGATGAGATCGAGTATTATGTTTGTGTCGATCAGAGCGCTTTTCATTTGTGCTTCTTTTCAACCTGTTCGGCAATATAGCTCTTATAGTCAAAATCTGCGGGGATCTTGATTATTCCACTCAGGCTCTTTACCAATGGTGTGATCTCGTCTTCCTCTGATTTTTCTGTCGATGTAAGTGCAGAAAAATACGCCTCGACCATTCTGGAAAGGCTTATTTTGTGGTGCTGCGCATATTCACGAGCTTTCTCTATAATATCTTTGTTCAGTTTCAGAGTCAGTTTGCTTTCCATAAAAAATCTCCTATACGTATAAAAATACTAAAAAAACACGTATAAGTCAAGAAGCCTTGGCAGGACCCTCTTTGTATCTATTTTTCAAGCCCCGGGTAATCTTAACCACAAATAAAAAACCGCGCCGGGTTTCCCCGGCGCGGCTTAAAATACTATCGTAGAAGGAAACAGTTTATCCTTCTACTTGAGTTCTAGCGGCCTGAAAGTTGATTCCGCTTACATCCGCTCCGCTAACTTCAACCTTGGTAGAAGTTGGTGTGTAGGTGTGGTCGGCCTTGACGGGTTTGAAGTAATATGTTCCATTCTGCAGATTAGCACTGTATCTGCCAGATTCAGTTGCGAAGTGATTAACCATTTGTGTCATTGCTTCATCTGAATATACATATACCATGCAATCGGTCTGACCTGAGCCATCAGCCGCATAAACATAACCAGAAACGTTGTATGCTGCATCAGTTCCAACTGTTACGTCGTTAACACCAGCTACAGTTGACAAATCCATTGTTGTATTATGATTGTTAGCATAACCTTGAACCATTGCCGTAACATTTGCTATCACAGTATTGAGATCATTTGTTTCGGCAACAGAAAGTTTGTCGAGATTATATTCGAACTGTGCATAAGTTCGAGAACTGGCACCTGTATTCCACTTTTCATAAACCAGCGCTTTGGCTGTAGTCGTCGGGTCAATTGTCACTTCATGATCACTTCCAGTTTTTTCTGAAGTGCCGAGATAGCCAATGCTCTTGAGAATCAGCTTATCGTTTGCATAAACTTCCATAGCATATTGATTGTAACTGGTTACATTAAGGCTGGGGATGGTAAGTGTCAAATTGTCATTGCTGTCTGTAGCCAAGCCGGTTTCGTATTTTTCGCCTGTACCGACCAGCGCTCCGGTTGCATCCATCGGGGTAATTTTTACATAAACCTTATCGGTTGATATTACTATCGCCGGTCTTAAAGCGTTTCGTTCGCTTGCAGCAAAGGCAGCTGCGCCAGCACCGCCGGTTGAAGCGGTTATTATCAGGCCAATCGCCAGAGCTGCAAAAATTCCGCCGCTGCTGCCGCCGAAACAACCTGTCATTACTACCATGCTGCCGACGAAGGCAACGAGAATCAGTACACACATCAGTTTTTTCATGGATTGTTAACCCCTCTCAGTAAATTAGGATGTCTAAACGCTAGCACGAAATTTTGTACATGACAATTTTTTTAGCAAGCTTGCACTGATGATGATTCTCACGTGTTTTCGTTCTCGTAATCGTAATTAATCAGTGAGATTAGCTCAGAGCTGGCTTATGCCTTCGGCATACCGCTTCGTCGGCTTGAGGCCTCCTCGCAATGACTGTGACACAGTGCAGTGCTTGTAATCGTCATCGTGATGGCATGATTTGTGTGTTCACTAAAAGAGAAATCCTGTCCACAGATTACGCCGATTTCACAGATGGTATCTATAGATTGGAGTTCACAGAGGATTCATCGAGAGGCTTGAGTCGGCATTTTGAGATGGATTCTGCGATTTCGCCTGCCGGCTTCGCGCAGAATGACGCAGTATCCCCAAACTATCTGCTGCGACTCGGCGACTCAGCGTGAGTTCCTTCTCGTCGGCAAGGCCTGCTTGTCGCGCCGAAGCGTCAGCGTAGGCGGACTGCGTTAAAAATCTGCGGCAATCGGGGTAATCGGCGGATGCCTTTCTTTCTTTTTTCTTTCTTTCTTTCTTTTCTGCTTCTTCTCTTCGCGCCTCTGCGGCTTTGTGAGAGGTCTCTTCGCTCAGGTCTGTGGTTTGCAGGCGGCGGGGCCTTTGAACTGCTGGGCTACCAGAAAAAGTTCGCGGCTGCGGTTGAGTGAGGCCTTGGGGTTGAACGATTTGGCGAAGCCGAAGAGCTTTTTTGTTCTCTGGAGAAGAGCCTGATACTCAGCTCCTTCGAAAACTTTGGCAACGAAACTGCCGCCCGGCTTTAACAGCTTTTCGGCGATGTCGAGCGCGAGATGAACGAGCATGGCTGAATTCTCGGTGTCGGCGTAGTGTACCCCGGTGGTGTCGGGGGCCATGTCACTCAGGATAATATCGAGCTTGCCGGCGGCGAGTTCGATGATTTTTGCCTGATTGTCAGCATCGCGAATGTCGCCCTGCAAAATGGTGACTCCGTCGATTGGGCGAACCTCAAGCAGGTCTATCGCAATTATTTTCGCTTTGCCACCAGCTTTGCGCAGGGCATACTGTGACCAGCTGCCTGGTGCGGCGCCAAGGTCGAGAATTTTGCTGCCGGGTTTTATCAGTTTGTACTTTTCGTCGATTTCTTCGAGCTTATAGGCTGCGCGCGAACGATAATCTTCGGCCCGCGATTTTTTTAAATACGGGTCGTTGAGTCGATTTTTGAACCAGGCCTTGGCCATATCAGTCGATGAAGGTCTCGCGCAGTTTTACGTTGAATACTCTCTGTTCCGGCCTTTTGTCGATGAGCTGGAGCTCTTCGATGTGTTTGATCAGGGCGTCGCGAACCAGTATTGTCGTTTTTCTGCGGTTGGGTAAATCGCGCAGATGGGTGAAACCATCGCCACCAGCTGCGACATAATCATTGAGAGCCACGGTATATATTTTCTCGGCTTCCAGTTCTTTGCCATCAGCGGTGGTCAGCTGCAAAATACGTTTCATTGGCGGTAGAGTCGGATCGTAGGTGATATTCAGTCCTGAAGGCAGCAGAATCCCGTGCGGTGGGCCTACTACCAGTTTCAAGCCATCGGCATTGGTGCGGTTTTGTTCTATCGAGGTCTGCTGGTCAGTGCTGTCAATCTCGCGGAATTCATTTGAATATGATTTTTCGAGCAGGTCACGAATCATAAAACCGTTCATCTCGATAACTTCAAGCACGTTGTCAAATGGCTGTACAAGAAATACATCTTCTACGGTAATTGGCCCTGCTGCAATGGGTTGTCTGATTCCGCCAAAATTTATAAAGGCAAAGTCGGCGCCGGAATGCTTGCGCATGGCATCTGCGATCAGCGAACCTTCTGGCGAATCGCCGCCACTCACGCCCCGGGCCAGATGCACTCTGGTTTCGCCGACTACGCGTTCCATTTCGGCTCTAAGTTCATCGAGATAGGAATTCTCAAGAGCTTTGGTTGCAGGGTGTTCACCGATGGTTGCCTGGTCGAGCAGAACCGATTCGAGCCGTAATACTGGCTCATTTCGGTCGGTCAGATCAATATGTACTATAGAAGCATTCTCGCAGGAGCTACCGGGGTGGGCCACTGCCGTATTATAAGGTGGAACCCAGGTGAATTCTTTGCTCAGGCGATGGGTGTGCCCGCCGAGTATCAGGTCGATACCCTCTATTTCCCTGGCGATCTGCAAGTCTCCATCATAACCGAGGTGCGACAGAAGTATGATGAAGTCGACACCGGACCTGCGCAGAAGCTTTACCAGATTAGTTACAATCGGTTCCGGCTGGCAGAAAATCAGGTCCTTGACATTTTTTTCAAAGGTTATTGTCGCGGTTTCGGGAGTATCAACACCGATTATGCCAATTTTGCGGCCCTGGTGAGTATAAATGCGGTACGGCTCAGAAAATTCGGGCAGCATTCCGGTCATTTTCTCGAAAACATTGCAGCAGATGACCGGAAATTTCTTGCTCTTAAACTGTTCGACAAGGTTCTGATATGTATAATCGAATTCATGATTGCCCAGAGTTACAGCCGCGACATTCATGTGATTGAGAAAATCGATCATGACACCGCCTTTGGTGCGATCGACTATGGGCGTACCCTGAAAGAAGTCGCCGCTGTCGAGATACATGATGCGGGCATTTTGATGAGCCGGGTTGGCTCGATAGGATTCGATAAGGTTGCGCAAAACGGCGAATCCGCCAATTATGCGTTTTTCACCTTCTTTTGCGTTGGGGTCGGGGCGGGCGGAAATAGCACCATGTGTGTCACTGGTGTGAAAGATTACAAACTCGGCAGCTCCGGCCGCAATGGCCAGAAAGACAAATAACACCAGCAGAGAGAGTTGGTGCAGATATCTGATACTATGATTCATAGGTTGACTCCCGGCCTGGTAAAACTCAGCTCTCTTCGGTCGGTTCGTGTTCTTCGACGACGAGCTCGATCATTTTTTTATTGACCGAAATAAAGGGGGCATGCACCGTGACATCACTTCGCAGATCAGTTATTGCGGCATCTGTAATCGGCAGAAAATCTCGGCTCATGCTTTCAGTATTGAGTATGTCAGAGAGGCGGCTGTTCTGCACCAGATGAAGCATGCCTCTAATTTTGTGCTGTGGCGTGAAGACGGTGACATTCAGCTGTTCTTTTTTTGCGCTCATTTAGTAACTCCATTCAGAATTATTTCGGCAAAGCGGCCTTCGGCTTCGGCCAGCACACTGCCTTCAGGTAATATGACAGAAGCCCGTGCAAAGTGCAGGTTTTTGCGCTGGCCAACAAGGGTCGCAACGAATTTCAGTGGCACTCCTACCGGCGCCGGGCGCAGAAAACGCACGCGCATATCGGCGGTGACCGCAAGAATTTTCATGTCGGCTCCCATCACAGCATAAGCCATTGACTCGTCGAGCAGAGTGCTGAGCAGTCCGCCATGGACAATGCCGGCATAGCCCTGGTAAGACGGGCCTGGTGTCCAGGTGAAGGTACAGGTGTGCCCCTCGACCGACTTCTTGACAGGAATATGCAGGCCGCTGCTGTTGCGTGGGCCACAGACAAAGCAGTGGTCATTGTCGATCAGGTTCAACCCCGAGAGATTCCGGCGTTCGATAAGCGCCCGGGTGTGGGTGAGTGCGTCGAGAACCTCTGGCCGGTTGAGTGCGGCGGTCGTAGATAGAGTGCCACGTTCATAGAGATGAATGTTGTGGCTTTCGAGGCGGGCTTTCAGGGTTTCATAACAGGGAATTTCAAAATTGGGGTGAGTTGGATCACCGGTGAAGACTGGTACACTGCCGAGGTCGTTGAGTCCACTGGTCGCAAGCTCTGGAAATCGATAGAAAAGCCAGGGAGGAATGGATATGTGGTGTACCGGAAAAGCCTTGCGCAGCGCAGTTATAGCCTTTTCGACCGCAGAAAAGGGCAGGGGCGGGCGGGAGTGCATGGCACAGCCGGGGGTTGGCTGGAAAGGCACCAGCCTGATATCCTGCAGCCATGGGTCGGCGGTACAGAATCGTCCGATTTCTTCGATAAAACTCAGGCGCTCATCTTCGCTCTCGCCGATGCCGATGACGAAGCCGACTGAATAAGGCATCATCGCAGCATGAGCGGCTTCAATACAGGCTCGTCCGGCGCTTGGGTTGCGGCCGCGTGACTTTTCGAGCGCCTCTCCGGTTGACGCAAGGGCAGCAGACACGAGATTTATGCGGGCTGAGCAGCCGGCTGCGCTGAATTTTTCCCAGGTAAATGAATCGAGATAGCCGACTTCGAGAACTGGCAGCAGGTTGGCTTCGAGAGCAACCTGACAGGCGGCCAGCAGATAGTCTGCATAAGATGCGAAACCGCCCTTGTGCAATGCGATCTGAATGTGCGGAAAATCCTGTGGCAGCTCGCCAGAGATAAAGATTACCTCGGTGGCATTGCGTTTTGCCAGGTCGGTCACGCGCTCTTTGATCTCGTTGAGCGACAGCAGGTCGTCGTCATCGCGATAAAAGGAGCAATAGCCGCAACTCTGGTGGCAGGTGCGGGTCAGTTCAAGGTATGAGCTAGATACATAAGAAATTGAGACGCAGTTATTCATGTCATACAGAGTAACATATCCGCAAAAAAAATCAATTATCACGAAATCGACGCTGCAATTTTTGGGAACTTTTGTTATTCTGCGTGGTCTATAGATATAGAAAACTGGAGGTGAGTGCTGTGCGCACTGCGAAACTGCTGATAATTCTTGCTCTGCTGATGGTTACAGCACTGTCGCAGGGTTATGCCATGTCGATCGAGGCCGAGGTCGACCGCAGCGAAGTCGCATTCGGTGAGACGTTGAGCCTTGTGGTCACGCTTACGCAGGAGCTCGGGTCGGGGCGCACGCAGACCTTTGGCCTGCCGCGCATCAGCTCGATCCCCGGATTCGATATTGTATCGACGCGGAGCGGTCAGAGCACCAGCTTCATCAACGGCGTCGGCAGTTCGCGCACGCAGGTGGTTTATGAACTGGTGCCACAGGAGCCTGGCAAATTCACTATCCCGGCGTTCAGCTTCTCTGATGGCAGTGGCAATACCCATTCTACCAAACCGATCGAGATTACTGTGCTGCCTCCACCGGCACAGAAAGAAGAACCTGAGGATGAACGGCCGGCGTCCGAGCCTTCGCGCCGAGCCGAAGAAGGCTCAAGTCTCTTTAAGGCAATGCTTGTGCTTGGCCTGCTGCTTGCCGCAATCATTGCACCGGTAATGATACTTTCGTCAGTCAGCGGTCGCCGCAGTCCGGCAGCTGCCGGCAGGCGGGAAACAGCAATCGAAGATGCCGAGGTTGTCGAGGCTGTCGCACCTTCGGCGGTGCCACCGCGCCAGGCCATTGATTTCGCGGCTGAAGTGGCCCGCCTCAAACGCCAGCATCCGGAAGCCGACAAGGCTTTTTATCAGCAATATTTTGAACTGTTCGGCCGCGCCGCTCTCGCCGGCAGCAACAATTTGAGTGAGAGCATGACTTCAGACGAAATGCTGAAAAAGGCGGCCGAAATGTGCAGCTCAGATATTGCCCGCCAGGCCTGCCGCCGACTCGCCGGCGACATTGAACTGACCCTTTACGCCAACCGTGCGCCGGCGCGGGCATTTTCCGCCATCGACGCCGACGCAAGAGATATTATCAACGCTATCATGCAGTGAACGGGAGTAGCAAATGAACCAGACGCCAGATATTGAAAAGCGAATCGAAGAAGCAGGCCTGATCATCGAGAGTATCAAAAATCAGGTCAAGCGCGTGCTCGTCGGCCAGTCAGAATTACTCGACAGCCTCGTGCTGGCCCTGATCTGTGATGGCCACATTTTGCTCGAAGGCGTGCCCGGTCTCGCCAAAACGCTGGCGATAAAAGCGCTTGCGCGCACAGTTAAGACCGGTTTTTCGCGGGTGCAGTTCACGCCTGATCTTCTGCCGGCGGACTTGATCGGCACTCGCATTTTCGACCAGAAAACTTCTGAATTTCATACGCACAAAGGTCCGATTTTCTCGAATTTTGTGCTTGCCGACGAAATCAATCGTGCTCCTGCCAAGGTTCAGAGCGCATTGCTCGAATCGATGGAAGAGCGACAGATAACCATTGAACACGAAACTTTCAAATTGCAGGAGCCTTTTCTGGTGCTCGCCACTCAGAACCCGATCGAAACCGAAGGCACTTACACTTTGTCTGAGGCGCAGGTTGACCGTTTTCTGTTCAAGGTCGTCGTCAAGTATCCCTCATTCGAAGAAGAGCGCCATATAGTGCGCCGTATGGGGCTTGCCGAAAAGTCTCATCAGATCGAAATCATCGAACCGGTGGTGACGGCCGATCAGATAATCGCCCTGCGCGGCCTGGCGCGCGAAGTTTATGTCGATGACAAGATCGTCGAATACGTTTTGCGTATTGTCGATGCCAGCCGAAATCCTGAAAAATACGGGCTGCAGCTTAAAAGCTACATTCGCTTCGGTGCCTCGCCCCGCGCCTCGATTTATTTGACGCGCGCTGCCCGCACCCGCGCCATGGTTCAGGGGCGCAGTTACGTCAAGCCCGACGACGTCAAGGCGGTTATGCCAGAGATTCTTCGCCACCGCATTATTCCAACCTATGAGGCCGAAGCCGACGACATCGATTCTGACGAAATCGTCAGAAGAATCATGGAAGGAGTGGCCGTGCCCTGAGGCATCGCCGATTAAGTCATGCTCCCGAAGGAACTGCTCAAAGAAGTCCGTCGCATAGAGATCAAGACCAGACATCTGGTCGATTCACTCTACGCTGGCGGCTACCGATCGGTCTTCAAGGGTCGCGGCATCGAGTTCGCCGGTATTCGCGAGTATTATCGCGGCGATGAATTTCGCTCGATCGACTGGAAAGTCTCGGCCCGCAGCGGCAAACTGCATGTGCGCGAGCACATTGAAGAACGTGAACTCCAGGTCGTGGTGGCACTCGACCTTTCGGCCTCGATGGCTTTTGGCTCGGGAAGCCGCGAAAAGCGTGAGAGCGCGGTGGAGTTCGCTGCCGCCATCTGTCTGGCCGCCGAGCGCAGTAACGACCGCGCCGGCGTCTGTCTGTTCACCGATGAGGTCGAAAAGTTCGTGCACCCGGCCAAGGGCCGCACCCACATTTTAAGACTTATACGGGAACTGCTCTATTTTATTCCGCAGCATCGCGGCACCGATCTCAAGGCCCCGCTCGACTATCTCAACATGACACTGAGCCGGCGTTCGGTCGTGTTTCTGGTAACTGACGCTCTGCGCATTGGCAGTATTGAACGGGAATTGCGTATTGCCGCAGCCCGTCATGACTTTATTCTTGTGCTGGTGCGTGACCCGCGCGAACGCATGCTGCCTGATGTTGGACTGGTCGAAATCACCGACCCCGAAACCGGAGAGGAAATGGTGATCGATACCTCAGATCGGGCTGCCATGCAGCGTCTGGTCGAACGCCAGGTGGTCTTCGACCAGAATCTTACCAGGGTTTGTCGCAATTTTGGCATGGATATGATTACGCTGACTGCTGGAGAGTCAGTGGTTAAACCGGTCTGCCAGCTTTTCGCCGAGCGCGAACGGCGCATGACAGGCCATAAATAAAAGAGGAACCTATGAACAGTTTACGAAGCATCTCACGAAAAATCGACGCCATGCTGATAATGATCATTGCCGGGTTGGTGCTGTCGCTGGCTCTGGCCTGGAATTACTATCAGTCGCGGCGCATGACCTATGTCGAGAAAGAAACTCTGGCTGCCAGCCTTCTTGCGCACAGCCTGCCTTCGGAAGCGGCTGCTGTTATGCATGAAATGATTCAACGCCAGCCCGTTTCCGAGCGCAGTCTCAAGCTTCGCCGGGTTTTGTCTGAAGTCTACATGAATGAGCTCAACGACTTCGAAAAAGCTCTGGCCGAGCTGGTTTTTATCAACAATTTTGCGCCCGGGACAGAGGTCGCAAGTGGCACTGAAGATGCTATAAGATATTGTCTGAATCGCCTTGGGCGCGTCTATGATGTTGAGCGTCGTCGCCTGCTTGAAGGCGGCGAGAACCCGCTTGATAATACCGTGAATGAGGCCAGTGTCGTTCGTTTGGGCAACCGACACGCAATCAGCATTGATCAGGTTCGCCAGAAGCTCTCTGGCATGAAAAAAGAAGACCTCACGAAAGAACTGGTCGAGTCTGTCGTCAACGGCATGGCGCAGGAGATGCTGCTTGCTCGCGCCGCCGAACGCGAGAACATCAAAAAGGACTCTGCTTTCATCGAAACGGTACGGCGTTATGAAAAAAATCTGGCAATCAATCACTATCTTCAGAAAAAGGTGCTCACCGATGACAAGCTCAGTGCAGAAAAGCAGCGCGAACTGATGACTGCCGAAATCAACCGTCTCGCTCAGCTCGAAGAAATGAAAATCGATACAGACGTCATCGCTCGCGAAATTCTCGGTCAGACCGCTTCGCCGTCTGCCCCGGCCAACCCGCAGGAGAAATGATTCTATGGATCTCCGGTCATTGCGAGGAAGACATCTGTCTGAAGAAGCAATCTCACAGACTGAAGGATTGCTTCGTCGTTCTGCTTCGCTCAAGCTTCGCAGAACTCCTCGCAATGACATTAAATCCGTCATTGCGACTGCGAGGCTTAGCCGAAGCAGGAAGCAATCTCACAGAGCCTGCAAAAATCTTTTTCAATTTGCGTCTCATATCGATAAGAATGATTGTCGACGAACAGAGAAGCAGCCGGATGGCAGCCCGGTTGCCAGCTTCGCTGCATCGGCGACGGTAGCTGTTGCTTCGCAGCCGGCGCACCCCGCATTGCCGGCACTGCCACCCGGCGAAGAGATCTATGATCTCATGCCGGCGCACAGTGTTGGGTTGCCGATTCTGTACATTCTCGGGCAGGTGCTGTTAGTTATCCTTGTATTCTGGTTGCTTGGACTGTTTTATCGCTGGTTGACCACGCCAGTTCAGAGACCTCGGCGAAAACTTGAACTGAGCCCACAACAGACGGCATTGCGCGCCATCGCCAGGCTTGAGCGTTCGCCTGTCTGGCAGCAACGCCAGATGAAAGAAATTTGCGAAAGCGTTGCTGCGATTCTCAAAACCTACGCGCACGATGCCTATGCCATAGGAATTGGCGCCGCCGCTACAACTGATGAATTTCTTGAGAGCTTCCGGCGCACCGGCATGGCAGCTGCGATTTTTGCGCGCAGTCGCGATCTGCTGAACGATTGTGATCAGATCAAGTTTGCCGGCGTCGAGGGCGACCCGGATCTGGCCGATGGCATGCTTAGTGAGCTCAAACAGCTGATTACTCAGGAGGGCTGGCAGCAATGAAATGGAACAGCCCTGAATTCATCCTGTTGTTTCTGCTGATTCCGCTGATCGCGGGTTATCGCCTGTATATCAGTCGCACTGCGAAAAAGGGCGGTTTGCGCTATCCGCTTGCATTTCTCGCCGGGCATGGCAAAAGCTGGCGCAGTCGCCTGCTTTTCATTCCTGATCTGATGCGCCTGCTGGTGCTGGTATTGCTGATATTCGCCATGATGCAGCCACAATACGGCCAGGAACACGAAACCGTGAGCCGGCAGGGCATAGATATAATGCTCGCTATCGACGTCTCGGGCAGTATGGCCGCCGAAGATTTCAAGCCGAATCGTATCAAGGCGGCGCAAAAGATAACCGAAAACTTTATCTCCGGAATTCAGGATCACCGTATCGGCCTGGTCGTGTTTGCCGGTCTGGCACTTACCCAGTGCCCGCTGACAATGGACTACGGCGTTGTCACCGAATTACTGCGCCGCACTTCACTAAATATGATCAAATACGATGGCACTGCGATAGGCGATGCCATAATCAATGCGGTTTATAAATTTTCCGGCGAGCGTCGCGACAACCGCGATCGTGTCGTAATTTTGCTCAGTGACGGCGAGAACAACTCGGGCGTAGATCCTCTGGAAGCAGCAAAAGTAGCTGCCGATCGCAAGATTCGCATTTATACAATCGGCGTCGGCAGTCTCGAAGGCGCTCCGATTCCGATAATTCAGGGCGGTCGTAAGATGTACGCGCGCAATCGCGACGGTTCGCTGTATATTCCAAAAATCGATGAACAACTGCTGAAAGATATTGCTTTCATGACCAACGGCCAGTATTTCAGGGCGACTGACAATACTGCACTCGAAGAAATTTACAAGACGATCGCCACGCTCGAAAAGGGAAAGCTCGATGTCAGCCGCACAATTCAATATTCTGAGCGTTTCATCTGGTTTCTCGCTCCGGCCTTTGCTCTTCTTGCTTTCGAAATCTACCTGCGCAGCAGGGTTTTTCAGAGGTTATTCTGATGTTGCGTAATCCGGAAAACCTTCTTTTGCTTGGCGTTACAGCGATTTGGGTAATGCTGCTGTGGCAGGTGACCGCGCGCGACATTCGCCGGCGCCGTGAGGCTTTTGCCAGCATCAGGATGCTCGAGCGCATTGCCAGCCACAAGCCGACCCGTCGCCCGGTGGTCAAGTGGTTGATGGTTCTGCTTGGACTGGCTCTGATTGGTTTTGCTCTGTTGCGCCCGCAGGGCAGCATATTCGAAGAAGAAGTCTATGGAGAGGGTCTCGACCTGGTGATCGCACTCGATATTTCGAAGTCGATGTACGCCAATGATATCGAGGGCAATTCGCGGCTTGACGTGGCCAAAGCGATTCTTTCGCGCATGGCCAACGGTTTGCGCGATGATCGCGTTGGCCTCGTCGTTTTTGCTGGTGAGACCATGGTGCAGAGCCCGCTTTCTTATGACAAGGGCGCTTTTCTGACTTTTCTCGAACGGGTCAGCCCGAATCTGCTGGCAAAGCAGGGCACAAATATGGCTGGAGCCATCCAGACTTCGCTCGACCGTTTCGACATGACAGCGTCTCAGTCAAAAGTTATTCTTCTTATTTCTGACGGTGAAGACAGAGATCAGGTGCGACTTCAGACGGCTGTCGATGAGGCGGTCCGCAAAAAAATTCCGGTTTTCACGGTTGGTATCGGCAGTGAGCGCGGCGGCCGCATACCGGTTGCCCGCAACTGGTTTGGCGACATCGAGTATTTGAGACACAAGGGACAGGTGGTCGTGTCAAAGCTTGAAGAAAAGACGCTCAGAGAGATAGCAGATAAGACCGGTGCCCGCTACTTCAGGGCGTCTGACATATCCAGTGCCAAAGAGGTCATTGGCGGCCTCGATGGTATTAAAAGAGTGGCGGTCTCCGGCGGAACCAGGCTGATAAGGCATGAGCTTTATTATGTGCCGGTGCTGCTGGCATTTTTTCTGCTGCTGCTTGAATGGATGCTCTCAGAACGCATCCCTTACGAACGCGAACGCGACCACTGGTTGAAACGTATATGATAAAAGAACACAGCGCAGATACTACTATGAGAACACTTAACAAATTATCTGTTTTTAAAAGCAGAGCAGCTGTAATGACAAAGAGATTGCTTCGTCATTCTGCTCCGCTGAAGCTGCGCAGAACTCCTCGCAATGACATTATTAACGTCATTGCGACTGCGAGGTGCAGCCGAAGCAGGAAGCAATCTCATGGTATTCATCTGAGCCATTCCAGATGGCTGGCAAAGGGCTTGATGATTCTGGGATTATGCCTGCTGTTCATGTTGTCGACGATGCCGGTTTCAGCTCACCCGGCCTTTAATATCAGACGAGGTCTGGCTGCGCTCGAGAGCGGAGAGCTGGAGAAGGCTGAGAGCGAACTGCAGCGGGCCAGGTTTGCTGAACCAGATAATCCGGTGGTTTCGTATAATCTTGGCGTCGTCAGCTATCGTCGCCGCGATTATCAGAAAGCTGCCGGCTTTTTCATGCAGTCGGCGGCGGCTGCCGGCGCAGATATGCAGATGAAATTCGACAGTCTCTACAATCTTGGCAACACTGCGTTTAAGGCGGGAGATTATGCGGCGGCCGTTTCAGCCTATAACGGCAGTCTCGAAGTCAGAGATGACCAGCAGGCCCGTTACAATCTTGAGGTTGCCAGCAAAAAGCTGCAGGAGCAACAGGAAAAACAACAGCAGCAGCAGGAAAAACAGCAACAGAACCAGGATCAGCAGAATCAGCAGCAGAAAGACGGCCAGAAACAGGAGCAGGAGGGTCAGCAGGACAAAAACGATCAGAACTCTGGCGAACAGCAGAACCAGAAAGATCAGAACAATCAAAATGGCCAGCAGGGTGACCAGCAAAAGCAACAGGCTGACTCACAGTCTGGCAGTGAAGACAAACAGGGCGAAAGCGAAAATCAGCAGCAGGCCGATTCCGATGAACAGAAGTCTGGCGAACAATCAGATCAGCAGCAGGCGCAAAAACCTGAGTCAGGCAGCGAAGATCAGAATGCTTCGCAGACATCACCGCTGAACGAGCAGGCAGGCGAAGATCCTTCTGAAAATCGCGAAGACGTTCAAATGGGCAGCGGCGAAGAGCAGCAGCAGGAACCACAGAAGCCCGAAGCGTCACAGCGCGCACGCGCGCTCAAAAATGTCAGACTCAACCCTTATCAGGTTGAACGCCTGTTACAGAAGATGCAGGAACGTGAGCGGCAGGCACAGCTGCATTATCGCAATGAGCCGCAGCGACTGGATGAAGAAGACCCCTTCAATATGGATGCGCAGCAGCTGCAGGAATGGCTTCAGAACCGCGGCCGCCCCCAGCGGCAGCAGCAGGCGGATGAGCCTGACTGGTAAGCTGTTACAGTTCGATACTTATGGTCTGGTCGGCCGTTTTTCTGGCATTGTAAAGCGCCACCTGAGCCCGATGAATCAGCTCTTCAATGCTCTCTTCGCTCTCGCGCAGCTGAGTAATTCCACATGAAAATGAAGTGGTGATGCTGTTGTCGGTAAACTTGATTTTTGCCAGTGCGGTATTGAAATCACCAATTATCTGCTCGGCTTTTCTGGCATCGGTGTCTGGCATGTAAAGAATAAACTCATCGATTCCGTGTGCGCCCAGCACGTCGCAGCCTCTGATATGCTTTTTAAGCACCTCGGCAGCAGACTTGTAGACATCATGCGCGGCTTCTTCGCCGTAAAGATTGATGATCGACTTGAAGTTGTCCATGTCGAGAATGACCAGTGCCAGATCGTGCGGCTCGAACTGGGTGTCGTGAATTTCCTTCTCAAGGCGTCTGATAAAATACTGGTGCGAATAAATACCGGTTTCAACGTCGAACTGGCGAAGTTCAGAAATCATGTGCAGCAGTTCTTCCTTTTCGAGTGCCGCTGAACAGGCGCCAGCCATGGCCAGGAAAAAATTGCGTGTTGCGATATCTACTTCTATCTCCTGGTCGAAATAGCAGGCGAGGAATCCATACGTTCGGCCTTCCCAGCCTATGTGAGCGGCCAGACACATGGCGTAATCCTGCTCAATCCGCATTTCTTCGTAGTCGTCAAGATTGCTGGATCGGGTGATGATATTGAAACTGTCTTTAAAAAAGATTCTGCCAATGGTATTGCTGCCGATTCTCTTGTGAAAATCATGCAGGGCATTGCGTGATACCCCGTGTGCATGCGTAATATCGAGATAGGACGTTTTTTTGTTCTGTAACGCGATGTATAAATAACTGGCACGCAACTGTTGTTCGAGAGTGCGCAGCGTCTTCTGGATGAGGCGCGTGGCATTGGATTCGGTGAGGTAACCTTTCAGTGACTGAGTCAGCGCGATCAACAGTTTTTCTTTCATCGATGCTCCTTGAAAAAGCCTCTGTCAGCTTGGACAGAATTGTTCAAAACATTCCTGAATCAGCCGGCAACGATGATAAATCTGTTCAAGTTCATCGTTAAGCTCGTCGTTACCAGGATTCAGTTCGGGATCGGCAAGTATCTCGGCCTTGCGTTTCTGTAACAGGTCATATAAGGCATGCAGCTGCGCACAGAGAACCTTTTGCGAATATCCGCCATTTTTTTCTGACTTTTCCATTATGTCCTCCTTGCGCATCTTTCATGGCATTGAGCAACTTGCCACATTTCTCGCCATTATAAAACAAAATGCCCCGGCCGCGCAAAATTTTTGCACGCCGGGGCACTTTTGTCTTCTATTTCTGGTCGAGAACCTTCTGATTCATTTCAATTATACGTTTATAGTTTTCGGCAGCCTTGTCGAGATTATTGGAGTTTTTATAAATTTCACCGAGGTGCAACAGCAGCCTGCTGGCAGCCGCCGGGTCATCATCGGCAAATCTGGTGACGCCTTCGTTAATGATTTTTTCTGCGTCTTCGGTTCGATTATTCTGTAGATAAAGGCGTGCGATCTCATGATATACCGGCACCAGTTTGCCGGTAAGCCTGCGTTTGCCGTCTTCTGGCTCATCTTCGGGGGCAGGCTCGTTTGATATCAGGGTCAGGATTTTTTTAAGTTCAGCTGCGGCCTCGTCAATTTTACCCTGCTTTTCGTAGATGAATGACAGATTCTTGTGGGCTTCTGCCATTGCCATAACAGAATTCCGTCGAATCATTTCCTTTTCCATTTCAGGGTCCATCGGGCCTCTGCGCATCCCGCCCATGTGCGGCGGCATTCCCGGACCATCCCCCTCACCGCCTTGCGGCCCCATTCCCGGGCGCATCCCAGGCCCCATGCCAGGTCGCATCCCGTGACCTGGCTGGCCGGGTCTCTGTCCATGCAGGCGAGGATTAGTGCCCTGCCACAGTTCGGGGTTGTCACCCTGATCGGGTTGTTGTGCCGGTAACGGCATTACCAGAGCGACTGCGAGAATCACCATCAGGCCTATAGATAACCTGCGAATCATAACTTTTCCTCCTCATTCTGGTCTAAAAATTTCATTGCGCTGTCGAATTCAACAAAGCTCATCATTTCAGATGCTTCATATTTCATAAAGGTTACAGCGTTTTTATTTTTTTCGAAAAAAATCGGCATTGCCGGCACTTCACTTTCCATAAAGCTGATTTCTGCCAGAGTTGGCAGAGGTTTCTCGGTTACAGGGTCTTCGCGTAGTGAAAGCAGAGCAAAGCCGCATACTATCGACAGGCCGAATACCAGCCCATAAGTCATGCCATGAAAATAGCTGTTCCAGAAGCTTTTGGGCTCTTCATCAGGCTTTTCTGCCACCGCTTCCGGCAGTTTTTCGGGAAAGCAGCGGGCGGTGGCCGCCTGCCATTGCGCTGGCGTCAGCCCCTGCGGCGGTTCGGCGATCTCGCGTTCGAGCCAGGCAGCGCATTCCAGGCAATTGCCGAGATGTTCCTCAAGTTCACTTTCTGAACCTTTTCCACTGGACATGCAGGTGCGAAATTCTTCACACTTCATTGGCGTTTCCTTCCTTTCTGCCGTGACTCTGCCAGAGTTCGGCGAAACGTTTGCGGGCGCGAAAAAGCACGATTTTTGCGTTGTTTTCGCTTATATCGAGAATCTCGGCGGCTTCTTTGAGCGAAAGCTCGTCCCAGTAGGTTAACAGCAGAATGCTGCGATCACGCTCGGGCATGCGGTCGAGTATTTCTGCGACGTCCAGGCGTTGCTCAACCTTGTTTTCTGAGCCATTTCCGGATGGTTCTACAAGCATCTGCTGTGCTGCCGGGTTCTTACTGATCAGGCGCAGGCAATTATTACGCAGAATGCGATACAGCCAGGTGCGCAGGCGCGCATCGCCTCTGAACGCTGCCAGACTTCTGAAGGCTGCGGCCATGGTTTCCTGCACTGCGTCTTCAGCCAGTTCGCGACTTTTCAGAAAACGCAGCGCATGCGTGAAAAGAAAATCGCCATGATTCGCGAAGATGCCTCGAAAGCCGTCTTCGCGCCCCTGTAATGCCAGTTTTATTGCTTCAGAATCATTCATCATCTTTTTAGATACCAAGCTTAGCATTCAGGTTACATTTTCCGCAAAAAAATATTCAGGGCCAGCAGAATTTTATCTTTGCTGACCCTGATCTGACTGTTAAGCTGAAGTTCTGCAACTATATAGATCGTGAGTTATCTGTCATTGCGAGGAGGGCGTCAGCCCGACGTGGCAATCCCATTGGCAGCAGGATTAGCTCAGAGCTGGCTTATGCCTGCGGCATACCGCTTCGTCGCTACGCTCCTCGCAATGACGAAAATTAAACATTTAATCAACTTTGCCAGACCACTAGATGCGCCCGACGTAGAGTACTTCTTCGCTCAGTTCGATGCCGAAGTCTTTGAGAACTTTCTGCTTAAGCATGTCGGCAAGTTGCTTAACATCTCTGGCAGTGGCTTTGCCTTCGTTGATGATAAAATTGGCGTGTTTTTCGAATACTCTGGCGCCACCGTAAGACATCAGCTTGGCACCAGCCTGTTCGAGCACACTGCCGGCGGCGCGACGCCTTTCCTCACCTGGAAGCGGCGGCAGGTTTTTAAAAAACGAGCCGGCACAGCCGATTTCGTAGGGAGGGTGCTTGCTGTGACGCTGCTCTAAAATCTCAGCCATCTTAGCTTTGATTTCTTCGCAGTTGCCAGGTTCAAGCTGAAAACGTGCGCTGAGAACGATGTAAGGCTCCTGTTTCAGACGACTGGTACGATAATCGAACTGGAAAAATGAATTAGGAACCGTCTTCACGCTGCCATCTGGAAACAAAACCTGCGCGTCGATGAGGACATCAGCTATGCTTCGACCGTAGGCGCCGGCGTTACCATAAATTGCGCCACCAATCGAGCCGGGAATGCCGGCAAAGCTTTCGACGCCGCTCATTCCAAGCTGATGTGCGAGTTCGACGAGAAATTCGAGCTCCAGCCCCGAGGAAAGGCTTACCTGCCGGCTCTCATGATCGACGCGCTTGAGGTCGGCAGTGAGGTTGTGAACGACGAGTCCGTCAAGTCCTTCATCGGCAACGACCAGATTCGAGCCACCACCGAGGAGAAACCAGGGTATGCCTTCGCGGCGCGCCAGAGCGATAGCCGCCAGCAATGCGTCGGTCGAAGCCGCTTCGTAGAAATACTCAGCTGGTCCGCCCAGCTTGAAGGTCACCAGGTCTTTCAGCGGAACATTACGTTTGAGGTTGTCGAGAGAGAGATTCATGATGCTTCCTTTGCGCGTGATCGATAATTAATTATCGGAAAATCAGCGGCGCAATTACAGTGGGTACCGATCAAACTGACTCTATGTAAAAAAAATGCTTCGGATTCTGATTGCAGAACCCGAAGCAATCTCTTCAAATCAGCGGTTATTTGAGATCCTGAAGGACTGAAACCTGCATCTTGTCACCCTGTCTGATCTTTTCGGGAACATCGTGACCATGCACGAGCTGACCGAAGACAGTGTACTGGTTGTCGAGATGAGGAATCACGTCGAGGCAGATGTAGAACTGACTGCCGGCAGAGTTGGGGTCCTGGGCCCGTGCCATTGCCAGTGTGCCTTTGAGATGCTTGCGTGAGTTGAATTCGGCGGGCAGATTGTAGCCCGGGCCACCAGTGCCGGTGCCCTGTGGGCAGCCGCCCTGAATAACGAAACCCGGCACGACGCGATGGAAGGTCAGGTTGTTGTAAAAGCCTTTTTTGGTAAGAGTCAACATGCCCTCGACGTGTTTTGGTGCTACATCCGGGAACAGTTCGAGAATCATATCGCCCTTTTCGGTCGAAATCTTGATAACCGGATTGGTTGCCTTTTCAAGCTTTACGCCAGCCGGAAGCTGTGAGGCTGTTGATGTTTCGGCCGGTGCCGGGGCGGGAGTCTGTGCCATAGCGATTGGAGCTGCTGCCAGAAGTGCAACGAGAAGAATCTGCCACATAATATGTCTCCTGTTTGAATTGTGAAGTTATTTTACATCAGTCGTCAGTCAATTTCAATGCCCGGTCGCAGAATCCATTTTTCGAACCCGATACCGATCACGATACCGATTACGATTACGAGAACGAGGGGTAAAGAGAGGGGGATTGACACTTCACTGAGGAATCATTAAAACCATAAAGTATGAGACGCAATGTACTGATAACCTGGGTATTGATATTGGCTATGCTGGTGCAGGGCTTTGTGCCTGTACTGGCCAGTGATGCTTCGCCTGTTTCAGGGCTGTATTCGACGTACCAGCGAGCACATGCTGACTATGTAAAAGCTGTTGAATCGCAGGCTTCGCTCGATGAGATAAGCCAGAAGCTCGAAATTTATCTCGATGCCCAGGATGCATATCGCGAAGCGACCGGGCAGAATACTGTTCAGAATTCGCCAGCACAGTCTATACCACAGGCGTCAGAGCAGCCCTCAGTATCGACGGCGGTAGAGGTTTCGCAGTCTCCTGACCCGTCCGGGCAGTCGCTGGAGCTGTCGGTAGAGGCAGCCGAAGAAGCACAGATGGCCGAACAGGCAAAAGAAGAATGGAGCCTGTGGCGCCAGTTCAAGTCAAAAATTGTATCTTTCGGCATGAAAATGCTCGGCATGTCGGGCGATCCCAACGAGATGCCGATGTGGGAGCGCATCGCCTGGACCATAGGCAAGTCTCTGTTGCCGAGTATGGGTGTGGTTATTGCTACAGCTTTGCTGGCACCACTTTCGCCGGTGGCAATGGTTATTGGCGGTGTCGTAACCGGCGCAGCGCTGGCCGGAGTAATGACTTACGCTTTCGAAAAGCGTATGAACGCAAGATACCGCACGGTAAAAAAAGAAGACGCAAAAATCTGGCGCGATGTTACGGTGCAGGCAACGGTCGAGGCTGTGATGGCGCCTTTCAATCTCGCGACAGGTGGCCTGTTCGGTATGGTGGGGCCTACAGTCGGTCACGCGATTGGTAAGGTCGCTCTTACTCAGGCTGGTATCACTTTTGTCGGCCGCGCTCTTTCCAGCCAGGTCGGCGGCGCGGTCAAAAATGCCTGGGCAAAATATTACTTCAAATACCCTGAAAAGATCGAAGCAACTGAAGCAAGAATCGATGAGATTCTCAACGAGCACCTCAGCAGTGGCACGCCATTTTCAGAAGAAACAGTAAAAGAGCTCGACCAGCTGCGTTCTGAGCTGGAAATGATGAAAAGTGAAACCTACAGCAAGGAAGACGCCATAAAAGATTTCAAACGTGCTGGCGTCTCGGCTCTTATTTCGGGTTTTGCCGGATCGGTTATTTCTGACCGAACCTATAACAGCACACTGGGGCGCTGGGCCGACAAAGCTTCGGTAAAGCTGTTTGGCAGTGTGGCCAAGGGCAAGAGCATTGCAAGTCTGTTCTCGACTATGCCGGTTAACTTTGCCAGCGGTATGACAGGCGCTGCGCTCGAAAAGTCTTTCATCAGTGACGACATAAAAGATCTGCGCGGCGAACAGAGTGCTTATGCCGCCGGAACACCGCCCTGGGAATACTACGAACGAGCGGTTGCCGATAAAGAGCGCGCCCGCGATTCGATCAATACCACCAGAGCAGGCTTTGATTCAATGCTCAACAATTTTGCCGTTCATGCTGCCAGACTTAGCGTCGATGCGATAAAATACAATGTTTATGATGGCCCGAAAGCAAGAAAAGCTGCTGTAGAACAAATCTATCGCCAAAAAGACCCGGAATGGAAAAAAGCGTCGCAACTTCAGGAAAAATACGAATCTATCAAAGGTAAGGCGCCAAATCCTCTGCGTTATCGTAATCCGGCCAGTTATGCAAAAGCTGTCATCAACCACAAAAGACAACTCGATGCTGCTCGCTCAGAATGGCTTAAACAGACAGAAGTCGCGCATAAGGCTGAATCGCAGGCGCAGAATATAGCTGTCAAGAACGAGATCAAGGCCAGTTACGAGCGCGATGTCAAACTCAATCAGATGCTCGAACTTGGACGCCTGAGCGGCGGCCAGGCGCATCTTGAAGCCATGAAAAAAGTTCTCAAGGCGCAGAATCCTGACCTTGCTGAGGTCAGTGATGATCGCCTGAGTGAGCTTGCCGCCCTTGCGATCAAGAAAACCTATGATGACAAATACGAAAGCAGCAGTAAAAGAGCTGCCAATATCGAAGAGATTCTCGAAAAAAGGCGACAGTATAAAGGTGGCAAACTCGAGCTGACCCCCGAAGAGGCAAAACTTCTGGGTGGGCAGGCATCGGTTATCAGTCCGTCACAGTACAAGGCTGCTCTTGTTGAAAAATATGTTTATGAGCTCAAATCTCAGAATGCTAGATGGTCAGATGTAGAGCGCCGGATGCCAGCCATACTGGCCCGTGCCGAAAAAGAGATGCTGGCTCAGTATAACAACAACTGGGTATCGGTCATGACCGCCGAAGCTTATGCCAATGGTCTGGCCAGATATAAATACGACCCGGAGGGCGGCGTCAGCTTCTCAGAAGAAATGAAAAAGCTGGTTGCCAAAGTTCCGCAGATGGTAAAAAGCAACGTGCTTGGCGAATATACGCGTGAAGTGAACAATGCGATTACCAGTAATATAATTCCGTCAGATCCTTCGAATGATCTGGAACGCTATCTGGCAACCTTCGGCAAGACCGCGATAAACGAGAGTACAAGTAAGGTTGTCGATTCGGTTTACAACGCTTCCAGCGAGAAGATCAGATCAAGTTTCTTTCAATGACCTGAACTCCTGGCGATTTTTGATATAAAGGCCGGGGCCCGCTGTTAAAGCGGGCCCCGGTTGCACTATAAGGGAACCATAGGAGTAGAGAGAAAAAGCTTAGTTGAGCTGATATTGAACGGTGATTTTTACCCAGGTTTCACGTGGTTCGCCGTTGTTGAGAACCGGCGAAAACACCCAGCGACGCAGGGCCTGAGCTCCATTTATCGCCAGTTTGGGATCGATGGTCGAACTCATGGTGACGACATCGCCGACTGTTCCACTTTTTTGGATCAGCACGCGATAAACAGCACTGCCATGCACGCCTTTTTTGCGGGCCCAGGTCGGGTATTCCGGCATTACGCGCTTGATAATCGATGGTGGGCTGAAGCGTTCGCTGCTGCCACCGAAAGATTCGATCGCACCAATTTCGAATACGCCAGAACCAGGGTTTTCGATTTTCTCATCGACACCGGTAGGGGCGGGCATGAAGTCTTCCGGACTGGCGCTGGTCTGGCTTTCGAACAGCGATGAATCTGGCATGAGCGCTGATGGCTGAGAAGTCATCAGCGGCCCGGCGATATCAGGATCGAGGTCACTGGCACTGCTTTTTTCGAGACTGAATTGACTGATCGTTTCAAAGGTCGGGCTACTGTGAGTGGGGCGAACTGGTGCGTTGCTGACGGTGGTTTCCTGCACGACTGAGGGGCGGGTCGATTCGACCGGGGTTTCGGTCACAATCGGGCTTTCGTTAGCCGCAGGAGTTTCGGCGGCCGGTTTTTCGACCTTAGCCGCGACCGGTTGCGGTTTTGCCGGGGCAGGCGCTGGTTTGGCAGCTGATTTTTTGACCGTTTCCTTCTTGACCGGCTGCTTTTTAACCGGCGGAGTCGCCTTTTTCTGGGTGCCGACTGCTTTTTTGGCGCCGGTTTCCTTTTTCTGCTCTACGCCTGAGCCGATGCGCGGGCGGGTGACTGGTGCGATCAGCTTTACCGGCACGACCTGCGCTTTGATCGGGGCGTTGATATGTCGCCAGTAAAAGAACGCTGACATTGCCAGCAGCAGAGCAAGATGTATCAGGAGCGAGAGTTGAAACTCTTCTAATCCTTCTACTTTTTCGCGTTGAACGAGCTTGAGAATTTTCATCGGTTTTCGGGTCGGGTTGCCAGGCCGATGTTAACGGCGCCGGAACTCCTGATCTGGTCGAGAACATAGACGATACGGCCATAGTTGGCGTCTTTGTCGGCTTCGACCATGACAGGGCGGTCAGGTGAATTGGTTACCCAGGTTTTGATCTGTGTTGTCAGATCGTTCATTTCAACCTGTTTGCCGGCTATGAAGACGCGACCATTTTTGGCAATCTGTACAGTCATGTTTTCATTTTCCATGGTCGTCGCGTTGGCGGCCTTGGGGACGTCTACCGGCAGTTTTGCCTTGTCGCGGGCAAATGAGCTGGTTATCATGAAGAAGAATACCAGCAGCAGAATGACGTCGATCAGGTTGGTGACGACAATCTGGGGTTTCTGTTTGCGTTTATCAGGCAGCAGCTTTTTCACAGCTGACCTCCATGGTAGCAACCTGGTTGGCGAGGTCGAGAGAATACATTTCGACCTGTTCGACAAATTCGAGACTTTTGGCTTCACACCAGTTGTGAGCTACCAGCGCGGGAATACCAACCATCAGACCAGCGGCGGTGGTGTAGAGAGCTTCTGAAATACCACCGGCAAGAGCGGTCGGATCGCCGATGCCAACCGTCGAGATAACGGCAAATGAAGAGATCATGCCGGTAACTGTGCCGGTAAGACCGAGCAGCGGGGTGATGCTGGCTATGGTGGCGAGTTTGCCAAGATGTCGTTCATACTTCTTGACCTGAACCATAGCTTCCTGGCGCATTACATCAAGAAGGTTTTCCTTGCCGAGATCGAGATGATCGATTCCGGCAGCGATAACGTTGGCGAGGGGAGTGTTCTCACTGCGGCAGATCTTCATGGCATCAAGGTAATTGCCGGCAAAGAACGCGCCCTTTACCTTTTTCATGAAGGCTGCACCATTGTTGGGATTGCGGTGATAGAAGCGCAGGCGCTCGATCACGATTGCCAGAGCAATTACCGAACAGATTACGATCGGAATCATTACCGGGCCACCACTTACGAACAGGTCTACGAGAAATATCTTTTGCATTTTTCAGTTGCCTCCTAGAAATGCGCTTCGAGTCCGGCGAGGGTGACCCTGCCTTCTTCAGGAACATCGTAACGAACCTTGCTGGCTTCGTCATAAAGATCTTTGATCTTGAGATAGGTGCTGAAACGGTCGTTGAGTTTGTAACGAACTGCCAGGTCTGAGCGACTGTAATCATCGGCGTCGAAGCTGGCAGTAGGGGTATGGGCCTTGCGATCGAATTCGGCGCGGCGGGTGAAATCGAGCATCAGCTTGCCTTCAGTGTAGTTGAAGCCGACGTCGAGCAGGCGCTTGGGTTCATAGGAAAGGCGCTGCCCGGTCTGATTGTTTTCAGTTGTCTGGGCGGTGCCTTTGAGAGTGATGCGGAAATTGTCTTCGATTTTGAAAGAGCCATGCAGGCTGACACCGCTTCTGCGAGCTTCATCGACGAAGTTCAGCTGCGATTCAAGCAGTCTTTTGCCTGGGTTGTGGAAGTCGAGGTATTCAATGCCATCTTCTTCGGTCTGTCTGAACAGTTCGATGCCCATGGTATCGCCTTTTCGCGTGCGATAATTCAAAGCGCCGCTGGCTGTTCTTTTGTGCGAAGCGATCAGGGCTGACGGAGCAACGTAGCGACCTGGCATGAAAATCTTTTCCATGCTGTCGTTTCCAAGATCTTCGTCGTAAGAAAGCAGCAGCTGCCAGGGTTCGCTGAAACGGTAGTCGAGGCTGGCATAGGGCGAAGTTGCGTCTTTTGCCATCAGACTCATGCGTTTGAGACCAAAGTCGGCAGTAGCCTTGTCGGAAACTTCATAAATGCCACCAAGATCGAAAACTGTTTTGGTGAAGTCGCGGTCAGGGGAGGCAGTTACGGTATAGTCGTCTTTTTTGAGGTCAAGTGCGGCGCGGCCTTTGAATTTTTCTGCCAGTTTCTTGAGGTAGGTAGCGCCGGCTGAGACCGAAAAAGCCGTCTGTTCTTCAGAAAAGTTTACCAGTGGATTTTTTACATCGCGCGTAACTGAGTCGACCGAGACTCTGCCGGTGAAAAATGAACCATCTTCACGGGTTGAATTGCCTTTTACGTTGATACGGCTGACGCGGTTTTCGATTCCGGCGTCAGGGCTTGGCACTGAGTTCATTCCACGCTGTGCATACTCTTCGATCGCATATTCGCCGGCAACGTTGAGATTGTAATTGTCTTCGCCGGTTGCAGATACGTTGGCTTCAAGGCCGGTTTTGCTGGTGTCAACCGAAGATCTGAAACCATCGCGTTTCTCGCGTCTAATCGTGACGTCGCCGATGTAACCTTCTTTGCTGCCGCGACCATTGATGATGATTTCATTCGAGCCGCGAGTGCCGATACCAGCAGCTACAGAGAGCTCATCCTTATTTTCACGGTGAAAATTGTTGAGCAGCTGCTTTTCAGTCATTGGCCTGAATTCGAGCGGGCCAGCTTCGGGAACCAGTTCGGGCATCGGGAGATTGCGCTCGCCCATGTCCATGGTGACCTGATGGCGGCTCGGATCGATCTTTTCGCTTTGCGCATCCTTGCCGACAACCTGCACCTTGCCCATGTCGAACGTGTCGTTGGCGCACAGCTGGGAGCTTATTCCCATTGCCAGTGCGAGAGCGATCAGTTTCCGGGTCTGCATATTTTGCCTCCAGCATCTTTATCTTCAATATCTATCGGCAAAAATCTGCTAAATTTTAATCGCTCATTGACAACAGAATGCGGATTATTTCTTCTTCAGAGCTGTTTCAGCTTCCTGCCGAAGATCAGCGTTTGGCTTAGCTTTGAGCAGTTCTTCATACATCATGCGCGACTTGTTGATGTTGTTGAGTTTCTCGTAGGCGCGTGCGGCTTCGGCATAAGCTGCCGCGATAAATTCGCTGTCGGGATACAAAACCGGAACTTTGAGCACTTCGAGAATGCCATTTTCGACATCGCCAGAAGCGATCAGGCTTTTGCCAAACCACAGTCGCGATTCAGGAATTGCGGCATCGGTAGCCGGGTAGTCTTTGAGAATTGCGGCAAACGTATCGATTGCGCCTTTATAGTCTTTGGTCTGATAAAGCGATATGCCGACGGCGCGGCGTGCCCGCGACGCCAGAGGGTGTACTGCATCTTCGGCTATTATGGCCTTGTAGTGCTGAATTGCCAACGGGTAATTTTCGAGTTCGCGTGCGATTTCGCCAATATGAAAACGGGCTTCCTGTCTGAAGTAGCCTTTGGCGTTCATCAGCTGAGAAAAAGCCGCAAGAGCCTGTGCCCGGTCTTTCAGTTCGAGCCAGGCAATGCCAATCTTGAAGATTGCGTCTTCTTTAAGCTTTCCATCCGGGTATTTGTTGAGATATTCCTGAAATCTTATGATCGCGTCATTATGCCGCCCGGCTTTCATCAGAACCTCTCCGGATCGGAAGGTTGCCTGAGCTGCCAGCTCATTTTTCGAGGCGGCGATGGCTTCGAACGCAGTCAGTGCATCAGCGTGGCTTTCCTGCATATAAGCAAGTTCACCGAGTTGATAAAGTGCGTCATAGCGGGCTTTTCCCTTAGGAAATACCTTGATGACCTTGTCGAAGTTGTCGCCGGCCAGCTTGATATTTCCAAGATTGAACCAGCACTCACCAATGCGGTAAATTGCTTTTTCGCGCAGATCAGGATCGACCTTTTCGCTGCTGATTTTGTCAAAATATTCGATCGCTTCTTTAAAGCGACTCAGAGCAATGTTAACCAGGCCGGTCTGATAAATCGCTTCATCAGTTTTTGCATTTCTCGGATATTTTTTGACAAATTCGTCAAAGGCGACCAGGCTCTTTTCGAATTCACCGGTTCGCGACAGCGCCAGCGCCCTGATATATGCCAGATCCGGTCTTTCAGCGGCAGACAGAGCGTCAAGACCTTTTTCAATGGTCACAATAGCTTTTTCATACTGATGCAGATTCATCAGCAGATCAACGAGGTTCTTGACAGATTCAGCACGAACTGCGGATCTTTTGTTTTCTGCCTGTTTCTCGAAAAGAGGAATCGCCTTGTCGGGCTCGCCCAGCCTTATATGGCACCAGGCGAGAGAATAGGCCGATTTTTGCCCAAGCTGACTGTCTGGCGCCAGCGCAATGGTTTTTGCATACTCACTGGCAGCGTCTTTATAGTTCTTCAATCGGAAGTGGGCCTCGGCGATGTAAAACTGTAATGGCTGTCGCTTTTCGTCGGGGCAAATCTCAAGAGCGCTGGTAAAATGTTCGAGCGCCTGACGGTAAATGCTCTGGTTGAATTTGCCGATGCCGGCCTGAAGATGACTTTCGAAACGCTGTGCTTCAGACAAAGAGCTCTCTTTGAGAAGTTCTTCATAAACTCTGACTGTCTGCTCGGTATCCATGTTATAGCGGACCATGAGAAAGCCGCGCTTGAGGTTGGCGTCTATCCACAAGGGTATGTCGTTGCGGCTGACGCGTGCAAATGCTTCAGAGGCTGATTTGGGGTTGTTGTCATTGGTGTGTGACCAGCCAAGGCCGTAGGCGGCGCGGTCGCGAAAGATACTGTTCGGGTAATCCTTCAGCAGTTTTTCGTAAAGGCCAGCTGCCTTGGTGTTGTTTTTCTGGCGGTATTCACACTCAGCCAGCCAGAACAACGCACCATCACTCTGAGAGAAAGATTGTGGCTCAGAAAGTATTCTCGACAGCACTTTCCCGGCTTCTTCGTAGAGATGGCGCTGGATCAGTCCGAGTGCATAGCGATATTGCTCGACCTGTTCGGGAGTATCCGCCGCGCATAACGAAGAATTTGCGAAGATCATAAGCAACAATGCTATTGCAAACATCGATGCCCAGAATTTTTGTGCAATTGGTCTGCTCGTATTTTTGCTGTTCAAGAGTGTTCTCCATTAACTGTTTCGTCAGTAACCATGTTTGTGAATGGCTTATAAGCGGTCAGCTGTAATTTGTCAGGTGCTTGCGCTGTATCCAATGAGGGCAAGGCTCATTTTCCGTTGCCTGCCCTGCACATGCTGCTATTGCCACAGGGTGCAATCAGGCTGGTTTGTTGTCGTCGTTGTCTGAAGAATGATTTTTAGCTTCTTTCTGGGCATCTTTGAACTCTCTGATGCCTCGACCAAGAGCTTTGCCAATTTCGGGCAGCTTGCCGGGGCCAAAAAGAATAAGAATTATAACCAGAATGACGATCAATTCAGTGAATCCGATACCCATCCGTTTGCCTCCGGTGCATAAAGCTCGGCCTCGATTTTAGCACTTTAACTGCTTCGCTTCAAGCCGCAAAATAATATTTCAGGAACAATTCAGTTGTGCCTGCGAAATAAGATTTGCTCTCGGAAAAATTTGTTGTAATATGCGGTTATTGAGGGTGTAGCCAACGATTTGCATTGACAAAGTCAGAGGGGTGAATTAAGCTATCAGTATGGACACAAGAAAAGCATTATCAGTGATTTTAACTGTTGTTTTCGCTTTTGTTTTGACAACTTCGGTTGGGTTGGCCCAAATCGCAGACGCTGACGGGCTGCTCGTTGATATACCAGAACCACCCGGAGCTCGCTCAGAACTGCCTTCGCCTATACCCATGGTTTATGAATTCATGGGTGCCATGATGGGTGGAGAATACGACATCTGTCTTGCCAATTTCGATGTTCAGACTTTTCTGGCGCTGCTTTTCGATCGTCAGATAAAGCGCCTGAACGAAGAAGAATATCGCGAGCTTTTCTCATACCAGATTCAGACGCATCGCAACGAATTCAGATTCTTGTCCAAGGTCATGAATCGCGTTGCCGGTGGTGCCAAGATCAGTTACTCTGACCCTCGTTATCACAAGGCTGTTCAGAGCAAAGTCGTGATCAGACTCGATACCACCCGTGGTAAATTCGAGTTCGTCGTTTACTGCCGTTTTATCAACGAACGCTGGTTTATCTACGATTATGTCCTCAACGGCCAGCGGCTTACCTCAATATTCAGAGAAGCCCTGCGCGGCGTCGGGGTTGATAATTATATGTCGTTCCTCAGACCCTTCTATGGCGAAAGACGTGGGTTCCGGCCGATTCGCAACCGCGATTACGAATTTGGCTTTCTCGTTCCGAGCGATTTTCAGATCAAGGAAAATGTCAGCCCGGCACTGCTTGCTTCTGTCGGAGCCTTCGATGGCCAATTCCTGCTGCACGTGCAGGCAGCTACTTATGATGAACCACAGAATCTCGCTCAGGTTGGTAAGGCAATCAAAGAGAGCCTGATGCCTTTCAGTCCGCGCCTGTTCGACCAGTGGAAATCAGAGCTTGCCGGTGTGGAAATCGGCAACGTGCTGTTCCACTTTCTCAAGGGTGATAAGCGCCTTTATACCCATATGGTGCTCATTCCGCTCGGGCGCAAACTCGTGGTACTGAATTTCTATCACAGTAGTCTCGAACTGCTCAAACACATGACCAACATTCGCGAGCGCATGCTGGAAACTCTGACTTTGCCAAAAATTGAGGCTATCGGCGGCATTATGCCCGGCGAAATTCCTGATGAGCTGACAATATCTTCGGCCAGCGATTTTGGCGAAATCGATTCATACCAGGAACCGGCATTCGAGAGCAGCAGCGATGAAATAACAATAAGCCCAACCGAAGACTCCTCCGGCTGGACAACCTCAGTCAGCACTGAATTGCCACCGCCAGACGGCAGCGAACCCGATATGCTTCAACCCGATTCGTTCGGCTATGACGACTACCCCGAACCTCCACCACCGCCTGATGATGATGCTATGATGTCGCCAGATGATGGCGCAACGCCGCCGGATTTTTACAATGACGACAGCAGCGATGATGACGACATTCCGCCACCGCCTCCGCCCCCTGACGGAAGCTATGGCGATGGCACCAGTTTTGGTGATGACGACGACGATTATTCGGGTGGCGGCGGCGAAGTATCTTTCTGATACTATTTTATTACATCAACTCTGAGCCTGAACCGGCGGTCGATCTGGCCGCCGGTTTTCTTATAGCTGATGCCATTGTGAGATCTGATTTCGACGCTGTGCGCATCGTTGCCTGTGCTCTGCCCAAGACCGCCAAGACTGAACCATTCGCCGGCTCTGGTCTCTACTTCGGTGAGCAGCACTTCCGAAACGCCGCCGTTATCCTGGGCATACCATACCTGCACGATAACGCGATCTTCATCGATGAGATGGCCAGAAACCTTGAGACCATGTGACGACGCCATGACTACTGTCTCAGGGCCATACCATCCCGGTAGAGAATAGATCTGCACCAGTTCATCAGTTAAAGAGGCTTTTGAGAATTCCATGGCTACCACTGTTCGCATACTGCTGGCGGTGGTTGTCGATCTCCTGGTTTCGGCGCGGACGCGCTGCCGGTAACCCGCGACCTGTGAGTTTTCACTTGTTTGAGAATCGCTTTGAATACTGAATCTCAGTGTCGCCGGCCGGCGGTCCAGCACTGCCGCAAGCTTTTTTATTTCGTCCATTTCATATTTGTCAGAAGCGTTAATGGCTACGCCATTGACAGAGGGAACGGGAACAGCGTTTACCCGGCCGCCAAAAAGCGCTGAGATTGTGTGTGCGACCGAATGCGGGTCGGCATACTTCAGCCGGATCATCTCGATTTCAGCCGCACCGGCCAGCACTGTTAGAAACATTAAAATCAGGAGCAATATTTTTCTGGTTATTCTCATATTTTGATTTTACCTGAAAACCAATACAAACGACAGCATAGGTGGATCTTGAAGAGGTAATTTTGTTATTGCGTTGCATTTTCAATCTGATAGACTGTCGTTGACTAAGCCAATGGAAAAGAGAAATCTGATATGACAGATAAACCTGTAATCATACTGCTTCCTTATGCCGGATGCTCGGGGCTTGAGCTGTTCGGGCTGCGTTTTGCCCGTGATCTGATCGATCGAGGGCACCAGGCAATTGTTGCTGCACCAGCCGGATCATTGATTGCGCAACAGTGCAGCGATCGTAAAATCGAGCTTTATCAATTTCCTCTGACTACCAAATATGAGCCGGTCAGCTACCCGGCGGCTTATCGAATGTTGCGGCAGCTCAAGCCGGCTGCCGTAGTTGCTTTCAGAACCCAGATGATGTACCCAGTTCATCTGGCCAGGCTGTTGACCGGGCAACACGTGCCGTTCTTTTTATTTTACAGAATTGGTGCCGGTTCGATCTATCGCAAAGATCCGTTACATCGTTATCTGTTCAGAAACCTTGCTGCCGTTGTTCCAAATGCGGATTACGTTCGAGATCGCATTGTCAATTTCTGGGGAATTGCCAGCAACAAAGTGCATTGCATAAAAAGTGGTGTCGATACCGTAAGATATCGGCCAGATCCATCGGCTCGGCTCGCTTTGCGGCGTGAGCTGGGCTTGCGCGAGGATGCGATAGTAGTTGGTTCGAGTGGTCGAATCGAAATGAAGAAGGGTTCCGAAGACCTTTTGCGAGCCATGTTCGATAATTCGGGCGTTGCGCGTAATCGCGAGAATGTTCATCTCGTCTACATCGGGCGCGAAACCGAACCTGGCTATATTGGTCATCTGCAGCGGCTTGCCAGCGAGTTTGACTGTAGCAGCCGCTTTCATATTATGGGGTTTCGCAATGATGTCGAAAAGGTTTATCCAGGCTACGATATTTTTGCATTTGCGGTTAACGTGCGTGAGGCCTATGCCTATGTAGTGCTCGAGGCTATGGCTTCTGGCGTCATGCCGGTGGTTCCAGATGCCGGCGGTCTTGGCGAAATGTTCAGTGCTGGTGAAGAAGGTTTGTTTTTCGAGCACTGTAACATGAGCTCATTGCGAAAAGTGCTTGAGCAGGCAATAGATATCGAACCTGCCCGCCGCCGCGAAATGGGAATGCAGGCAAGACAGCGCATAATCGAACGAGCCAGCTGGCAGGCGATGATGCAGCGTTACCTCGACCTTTTTAGAGATTGTCGTGTTGCCGGTTTCTGAGTAATCCGGTTGACTATGCAGACAACGGTTTTCTGACCTGTAGCTTTAAGCATATCTTTATTTTTTCAGTAAAGTTGACTATTTGCCGGGCTGAATCTAGAATGTTCTTCATGGGCTTGTTGTGCCCAAAATAAGGAATTGGAATGAGTGAGGAAAGAAAATGAAAGCAGTGATTATGGCTGGCGGTTTTGGTACGCGTCTGCGACCGATTACATGTAACATTCCCAAACCCATGGTGCCACTGGCGAATGTGCCGATGATGGAGCATATCGTCAATCTGCTCAAACAGTATGGTTTTAATCGTATCTGTTCGATTCTCTATTTCCAGCCTGAAGTCATAACCAAATACTTTGGTGAAGGTGCTGACTTCGATATTCAGATGGAATACCAGATGGCAACTGCCGATTTTGGTACCGCCGGCAGTGTCAAAAATACTGAAGAAAAGCTCAAGGATGAGCCTTTTATCATCATTTCGGGCGATGTTCTGACCGATTTTGACCTTTCTGAGGCTATTCGCTTTCATCGCGAAAAGAAGTCGATGGCCACAATGGTTTTGACACGGGTTACCAACCCGCTTGAATACGGTGTTGTCATTACAGCTGACGATGGAAAAATCATCAGATTCCTCGAAAAGCCGAGCTGGGGCGAGGTCTTCTCAGATACTATCAACACCGGCATCTATATTCTCGAACCCGAGATTTTCAAATATATACCGGCAAAGACCGAATTCGACTTCAGCAAAAATCTGTTCCCGCTCATGCTCAAGGAAGGTCTGCCGCTGTACGGCTACATCGCTGAAGGCTACTGGAAAGACATCGGCAACCTTGAAGAGTATGTGCTGGCCCACAAAAACGTTCTTAACGGCGAAGTTAAGCTGCAGATTCCGGGTGATCGCCTCAACATTATCGGCCGTGACGTCTGGGTCGGCAAAAATTCGAATATTTCTGCCAAGGTCAAGTTCAAGGGCGGCGTAATCATTGGCCAGAACTGCGTCATTGAAGACGGTGTCGATCTCGAAAACTGCGTTCTCGGCGACGGGTGCATTATTAGAAAGAATGCTAAAATCAAGGGCGGCACCCTCTGGGATGGCGTTCACGTTGGTGAGAATGCCGAAATCTATGAATCAGTCATCAGCGGCAACACTCATATTCAGGATAAGGTCGTGGTTGAATCTGGCGCGATTATCAGCGAAGAATGCCGTATCGGCAAGGGCGCGATCATTCGCGAGAACGTCAAAATCTGGCCCAAAAAGCATGTCGAAGAAGGTTCGACCGTATTTTCCAGCATTATCTGGAGCGATAAATGGACGAAGAACCTGTTCAGCGATTACGGCATCGCCGGTCTCGCAAATATAGAAATAACGCCGGAAATGGCCTCTAAAATTGGTGCCGCTTTTGGCTCGACGCTGCCAAAGGGGGCCAGCATCATCACCTCGCGCGATTCTAACAAGATCAGCCGCGTGATTAACCGCGCCATTATCAGTGGTTTGAGCTCTGCCGGCATCAACGTTGCCGATCTGCGGGTAACTCCGGCACCGGTTGCACGCTACAAGCCCAGCGCTTTTATGCGCGGCGGCGGCGTACACGTCAAGCTTTCCGGCGATGATCCAAACCAGATCGAAATCAAGATTTTTGACGTCGAGGGTCGTGATATTTCGATCGCTCAGAAAAAGTCGATCGAACGCCTGTTCAATCGCGAAGATTTTCGTCGTGTTTCGATTCAGGAGGTCGGTGAGATCAGCTTTCCACCGCGAGTGCCTGAGAACTACAGCGAAGAACTGCTGCGTTGCCTCGATGTCGAGGAAATCGGCAAGCGCCGGCTTAAAGTTGTGCTCGACTATTGCTTCAGCGGCGCCAGCGGTATCTTTAACACCTTTCTTGGCAAACTCAACTGCGAAGTCATTACCCTAAACGCTTACCATGACGAAAATCGGGTAACCATGGTAACTCCAGAACAGTCGCAGGCAAGTGTCGCTTCGATAGTTAAATCACTTGGGGCCGATCTTGGCATAGTAATGGGCGATGGCGCCGAGCATATTACCTTTATCGACGACCAGGGGCGCATAATCAGGGGCGCCGAGGCCATGGTAGTCTGGGCGAAGATGGTTCTGGAACTTATTCCTGGCGCGCGTATCGCGGTACCGGTATCGGCAACCCATCAGATCGAGACCATGGCGGCAAAGCACGGTGGCACTGTTATCCGCACCAAAACCAGTGAACGTGCCCTTATGGATGCAGCCATAAACGAAAAGGTCGAGACCTGTATAGATGATCGCGGCGGTATTATTTTTCCGGCATTCCAGGCTGCATTCGATGGCATGATCGCCAGTGTAAAACTGCTTGAATTTATCTCGCTGCTGAAAAAGCCGCTGTCTGAGATCATTAACGGAATCCCCGATTTCTATGCCCGGTCCAGCCGCATTCCATGCCCCTGGGAAGACAAGGGTAAGGTCATGCGCTATGCCATGGATTTTGCCAAAGACAAAGAAACTCATCTGCTCGATGGCGTCAAGATAATGCTGGGTAACGATGAATGGGTGCTGGTTCTGCCAGACCCCGACCGGCCGTTTGTCAACGTCTGGGTTGAAAGCACCAGCGAAAAGAAGGTGACCGATCTTCTCGAAAAAACGGTTACGCGCGTCGAAGAATGGAAAAAGAGTAAAGACTGAGCCAACTTAAACCACAAGCGCCGCTACAGCTATAAGCTGCCAGCGGCGCTTGTTTTTATGAGATCATCTCGGATAAACACAGCGGCCGTCGATGTAAAGTCGCTTTACCTGAAGGTTGCCCAGGCGCGATGGCGCAATTTTGAAAGGGTCTTCAGGCAGACAGACAAAGTCGGCATGGTAGCCGGTTTTGAGTTGTCCGCGAATCAGTGATTCGCCGGCAAGCTTATGAGGTTCGCTGATAAAAAGTGCCAGAGCCGAATTAAGGCTCATGCGCTCTTCAGGGTTGCTGTGGTGCACGAGTGCTGCAACACCGGCAATCGGGTCGATTGCAGTGACCGGACTGTCAGAACCTGCTGCCAGTTGAATACCCAGGTCGAGCATGGTCTTGAACGGGTTAAGTCGTGCAGCTCTCTTATTGCCGAGCCGTTGCGCATAAAGCCCGTCGTTGCCGCCCCAGTAATGGTCAAAGGCCGGTTGAATACAGATGTTTATGGCATTGTCGCGCGCCTGCCTGATCGCTTTGTCAGAAGGCATGATAAAGTGCTCAATACGGTTTGCTATCGCCGGTTTTCCCCATTTTTTGCAGGCCCAGGCATAGGTTGCAGCCACGGTGTCGATGGCGCGATCGCCGATGGCGTGCAGAGCCAGATGCAGCTGATTCTGGTGAGCTCTGTTCAACAGGTCTTCGATTTCGCTGGCGTCGAGATAAAGATTGCCGGTGTTGTCTGGCTGGTCATGGTATGGCTCGTGAAGAGCAGCGGTGCGGGTGCCCAGAGAGCCATCGACGAGCAGGCAACCGCCCATGCCTTTCCAGCCGTAACGGTGGGGCAGGGAAGGGTCGCCGGACTGGTTATAGATAACTGTGTGTAAGTCGCTGTTTCGACTGAATTCGGCAACGGCTATGGTATCGGCCGCAGATTCGCGACTGCCTTCGAGTGCGTGAATCGTGGCAACACCATTCCTGAAACAATGTTGACGAACAAGTTCAAGACCATTGCGTTTAAAAGCTTCCGGTAGTTTATCGATAAGACTGTAAGAGAGTCTGTAGTAATCGTTGCCGCGGACCAGACCGTCTGGGGCCGACAGGTTCGGTATTATGGTTCTGGCCCATCTGAGTGCAAAAGTGTTGAGTATTGCAGAATGCAGATCCTGACGGGTGATCCAGACAAATTTTTCGGGCGCGACAGCGTCGAGTTCTTTGCTGGTTGGTAGTCGATGCTCTTTAAGTCTGGTTTCCTGAAGGCCCCAGCCGAGAACGAATTCATTTCTGGAACTTTCGTCGGCGAGCAGATCGAAAACCTGGCTGAGGCTGGCAGCCGGCTCAAGCTGCGCGCCTGACAGTGCGATTCCGGTCTGGGTCATGTGAACGTGAGCGTCGGCAAATGCCGCCAGTATTGTAGCGCCTTCGAGATCGACAGGTGTCATGTCAGGGTGCGCCGGCAACTGATAGCCGGTTTTTATAATGCGCCCGTTCTCGACCAGCATGCTGTCGAATTCATGGTGCGCGTAATCTGGCAGGTTGCGTCCAGAACAGTTGTGAAAAAGCAGCTGCGGCATGCTTAAAAAGGCAGGTTACGATAAAAGTTTACGGCAGCGGCAAAGCAGTTGGCGATCCACTTTAATGGCGGTGTCAGCAGTGCGGTAACCCAGCCGAGAACTCGGCTAAGCCTGGTGATGCGGAGAACCCAGAACAGGACAAGAAACAGCAGTAAAAAGCCAAGTAAAAATGCTGAATAGAACAGCCAGACTCCGGTTTTTTCGCAGGGCCGGCACAGTGCATCGAGCTGACATGGCGTCAGCCTGTTGCCGAGCAGACGGCAGACGATCTGTGCCGGAATCGCCCGTGCAACCGGGCGCTTTGAGCAGGTCTGGTTGAGATCTCGCAATGGTACCATAGGGGCATGATAGCAGAAGCTTTGGTGTCCGGCAACAGAATCTTGCAAACTTGCGCGATCTGCTGTAGTTGTTGCGATAAAAATAAAAATGGTGCTAATATGATAACCATGAGCGCAGCCGAAGAAATGATGACTGGTTTACAGCCGCGAGAAAACGACGGTTTTGGTTTGATGCCGTTGCGTTTTCGCCCCGGCCGGCTCAAGCGCCTGCTGGGACACCGTGAATTCAGCGTTGATGCTGAATTTATCGAAATTGCCGGGCAACGCATGCTTTACCGGGACCTGCAGAATATTGTTGCGGAAGATGGCCGGATCAAGCTTGAGCTTGCTGATGGCAGGCGCCTCGAATTGAGCAGTGGAAGCAATAGCCCGGCATTGGCATCTCTGATAAGGCAGCTGGTTGAGCAGGCTCGCGAATTTTCAGCCTATAAATCAGCGTCAGCCGAATACAATGTTACAGCCAGCATGCAGTTGTTCGAAAGGGTGCTGGGGTTTCGCGCCCTTCCTTATGTGTGGGCAGCTGAAATTCTTTTAAAAACAGCGGTTGCCAATCATTTTTCTGATGTTCATCTCGAACCGGTTAATGCGACAAAAGCGCGACTGACCTTTCGTGCGGCCGGCAAAGTGCGACAGTCAATTGATATCGATATGTATCATCAGCAGCGCCTGCTGGCCCGGCTTAAACATCTGGCCGGGTGCCATTCGCACATTTCTGACTCGGCGCAGGAAGGGGCATTCAGACAGGCTGATTTTGACGTCAGATTGTCTACTTTTCCAACCGATCAGGGTGAGCGGGCAGCATTGCGCATTATTACCACACTGGCATTCCCTGATGTGGCATCTCTTGGCTGGCAGGCCGGACAGGCAGAAAACTGGCTGGAAATTCTGCAGAACAATCGTGGACTGTTCATAATCAGCGGTGCTGTTGGCAGTGGCAAGACCACAGCCATGTACGCAACTCTGTCAGAACTGGCTTCGAATGACAGAGGCTTGCGGGTTGTTACCATCGAAGACCCGGTCGAAGCCAGAATTCCCGGCATCTGTCAGGCTTCGCTCGATTCAACTCGCGAAAAAGATCTGGCAGTTGCCTTTAAGCATCTGTTGCGACAGGACCCCGACGTTATTGCCCTGGGGGAAATCAGAGACAGCGCCTGTGTCAAAGAGGCTCTTCAGGCCGCCTTGTCGGGACATCTCATTCTGGCGACATTTCATGCTGGTTCACCTGGCGAAGCGATAGATCGCATCAGACAAATGGGAGTCGAAGATTATCTTGTTTTTTCGGGTCTGCGTGGCATTCTTCATCTTGAGCTGAAGATCAGCAACTCAGGCTTGCAGCCAGTGGTCGAACTGGCGAGATATAAGGGCGACAGCCTGCAGGTGTCGAAATGAACGCGGCCGGTTTGTTTTTTAGTGCAGAATCTCTGCGCCGCCTGCTGGCAAATAATTCTGAGAGCTTCATGGAGCTCGGCTTATTGATGCGCAAGGGCATACCTATGGCCGAAGCCCTTCATCGTGTTTCGCGGTCGGCACGCTCGCATCGCCTGAAAAATGCGGCAAATCTTGCTTCTATCCGTCTGAATAGCGGCGAAAGCAGCGATAAGGTATTTGCTGCCAGTGACATGGCGGTTTTTCCGCCGGCAGTCCGCTATATACTTGCTGCGCCCATGCAGGATCAGATTCGTGGCATGTTGATCGCAGATCTTCAGCAGCGTCCAGCTGGTGATTTTAACTTTGAGGCAACACTGTTTTACCCGGTTATGAGCATGGGCGTCGGCATGTTGACTCTGCTGTCTCTTTATATGTTCGTGCTGCCCCAGATGCGTGAAATATTTCTTGGTCTGCGAATCAAAAGCAGTCCGTTTATTGCCATGGTTTTTGACCTTTGTGGCGAAGGTTCGCTGCTTTTTATCATCTTTTTTGTTTCGATCTTTGCTGGTTTTCTTTATCTTGCCTTTGTTCTGGCACGCCGCATGACTGATTTTTCCAGGAAAAGAGATGAGATGAATCTTTTGCGGATGCTGGCTGCCGTGCCGGCTGAAAGACGCCTTACCGTAACCGACCTGATGGCGGTCAAACATAATTTCCCGTCACAGCATGCCAATTTCAGGCAACTTGCCCGAGGTATAGCCGATGGCATGGATGTTGCCGCTGCCAGTCGGGCAGCTGGAATCAGCGATGGGCTCGCCTGGTTTTTCGCACTTGCCGTTCACGACTGTGGAACTGAGTCGCGGCTTTTGATGCAGGCTTACGAGTATTATCATGCCAGTATCAAAAATTCTAACGAGAAAACTGTGACCATGATCGAGGTTACCAGCACATTGTTGCTTTCGACTACATTCGGGGCGTTCGCTTATGCTCTGGTAGAGATGATGAACGCCATCTGCATCGGGACGATCCAATGACAGTAAAAGCCGCCAACCAGGAAATAATCATGTTCTGCCAGATGCTGTCGCTGGCTCTCAAAACCGGCCGCCCTTTGCCTGAATCTCTGGCTAAACTCTCGGGACAAAGGCCCGACAACAAGGCTTCGCAATGGTGTCGTGAAATTGCTGAGAAAATGGCGTCGGGGTATTCGGTTCAGGAGGTCTGTAGTAGTCTCGCCGATTTCGACCCTGTACTGGCCAGGCTGTTGCCGCTGCTGGGAGATAACCGCCTGATCAGGGTTCTCGATTTTTACACGCGCTGTCTGATCAATTTCGAAATGGTGCGCGACCGCATGAAAACAGCTCTGTTTTATCCTCTTATGATACTGGCTTTCGTGCTGGCAAACCTTTGTTATCTTAATCTGAACCTTTTTCCACAGGTCATGGTATCGCTGGCTGAATCAGAGAGGTCACTGCCGATAATGGTGCGCCTGCTGCATTTTACCGAAGCCAGTCTCTGGCCGATATCTCTGATTGTGCCAGTTCTGATTGCTGCCGTATTCTTGGTGACGATCAAGGCCGTTGCCGGCATGGTCGATAAAGACTCGCTGATAACCAGACTGTATGGCTTTGCCGATGCTGCCAGACTGCAGGAGACCGCGAGATTGCAGAGTATGGTCAGCCTTTATCTGCAGGCCGGATTGTCGCTGGAAAAGGCTGTCGACAACTGCGCTCAGATGGCGGGAAAAAGCGATGCCGCCGACCTGCTGAGTATCGGCCGCGTGCTGTCACAGGGGCGCCCGGCCGAAGAAGCTTTTTGTTACAGCGATGTGTTTATGGAAATAGCCCACGCCGATCTTACTCCCGACCTCTACGCTGAAAAGCTCGAATATGCTTCCGAGAGCAACTTTCGTCGTTCATGCGCCAGTATCAGAACGAGTTCGCAGATGATGGCGATAACTGCTCTGCTGGCAGCCGGGCTCTTTGTTGCGTTGATTACTTCTGGCATATTCGATACATATTACTGGTTGATCTGGATGTTTTCATGAAACGACGACATGGCTTGACTCTTCTCGAAACCTGCCTGACCATGACTCTGGCTTCGATTCTGCTGACCACCCTGTTTTTTTTGACAAACAACCATCGCAACATGTTAAGGCGTCTGGATAATAACACTTCGGCACTCTACATGCTGGAGAGCATGCGAAATTTTGCAAAGTTCCAGCTGGAAAATGGAGTTCCGCTGGCTTCGGTGACCAGTCGCGACCTGCTGGAATTTGTCGAATGCAGCCATGAATGGCGAGTTCTGGTTAAAGTGACCAGCGAAGCCGGGGTCGACAAACTCGTGATCAGTCTTGCCAGAATCGACGGCAAAACTCCTGATTGCGTATATACAACCGAGGTGACCTCGAGATGAGAAAAAAGGCTTTTACTCTGATCGAGCTGATGATTGTCGTAGCGATAATCAGCATTGCCACTGCCGGCTTCTATGCCGGGTTCCCACCTCTTTTTGATGATCTTGACAGATACCAGACGCTGATTGAAGAAAACAGAAGTTTGACTCTCGTATATGGAAAAATTCGCGATTGTCTTAAAAAATGCCGCAGCATTGCTGTCGTAAAAGAGGGCCGCATACTGTTTGATAATGACAATGTAATTGCAGTTGAGAATTTTGGGCAGGATATCCGGGTGAACGGCCGTGTGGTCAAGCTGCAAGGGCGTGCCAGTATTTCTGAGATCGAGCAAATCAGCGACACCATGTTCATAACCCGGGTGACGACCGGGCGCGAAACCTTGCGAATACTCTGGAGAACAGGAGCTGCGAATGACTAACCGGACAAGCTCCAGTGTTGTGGGGAGGCGGCGTGGTTTTACGCTGTATCTGATGTTTCTGCTGTTGTTCTTGATGATTTTCAGCGGCTTTCTGACTCAGAGTATCGAAATTTTGGCGCTGGCGGGAATGCAGTCGGATTATCTAAGCAAAGAAAGCAAAGTAAAGTCTGGTTCAACCTGGTATCTCGAAAATCTTCTGGGCCCGGCCGAACTCGAATAATTTTGCGTATTGCGTAAATGCCGGTTTTTTATTAGAATCTATGCGGGTTGCATCGGCCAATGCAATTTGTGATGAGCTTTCGCAAAGAATGACATCGCTATTTCAGGCTCAGGAAGCTGTAAATGAACTTTATTTATCTATCCCCACACTTCCCTCCAAATTTCTGTGACTTTGTTGTCGGGCTTGCCAGCCGTGGCATACGGGTTCTTGGGATTGGCGACGAAGACTATCACCATCTGCCTCCGGCACTGCATGGCGCCCTTACTGATTATTTCAAGGTCGATTCTCTTGACGATTACGAACAGGCATACCGTGCCGCCGCCTTTCTGATTTACCGGCATGGCCGGGTGAGTCGGGTTGAATCGCACAACGAACACTGGATGATGCATGAAGCCAGATTACGGGAAGATTTCAATATTCCCGGACCTGGCATTGCACAGACTGTAAAAATCAAGCGCAAGTCTGAAATGAAAAAGATTTTCAGAGCATGTGATGCGCCGATTGTAGACGGAGAGTTGATAAGCGGGCGGGATTCGCTCGACCTCTTCGTTAAAAAGCATGGTTTCCCTGTTTTCGCCAAGCCAGATACTGGCGTTGGCGCCATCGCCGCCTACAAAATCGAACGCCAGGCTGATATCGATAATTTCTGGCGGACAAAACCGCCGGTAGATTACTTTGTTGAGCCTTTCATCGATGGCGAGCTTATGACATTCGACGGCATCTGTGATCAGAACGGCGAAATCGTGTTTTATTCTTCCTTGCGTTCAGTTAACGGTGCTTTTGATCTGGTTGCCTATAATGAGGACCTCAGTTTCTATCTGGTGCGCGATATTCCGGCTGAGGCCGAAAAAATCGGCAGAAAAATCGTCAGGGAATTCGATATTCGCGCCAAATTTTTTCATCTGGAATTTTTGCGACGGAAGAGCGATGGCAAACTTTTTGTTCTGGAAATGAACTGTCGCCCGCCAGGTGGCTATACTGTCGATCTGATGAACTTCAGTGCCGATATCAACGTGTATCAGGAATGGGCTAACATAATCGCCGAAAACCGTTTCTCGGCACAGGTTGAGCGCAAATATTTCGCTGCCCATATCGCGCGTAAATTCGGTAAAACCTACAGGAATTCAATTGCAGAAATCTTTGACCGTTATGGCGACAAAATCGCCATGCACACACAAGTTCCATTGGTGTTTTCGGAAGTCATGGGCAATGAGGCCTTTATTGTGCGCTCACCCGACGAAAACGACATTTTTTCGATGATCGAGTTCATTCAGCAGAAAGCCTGAAAACCGGCTGAGTCCAGCAAAATTACAGAGCGGCTTAAGACCTGGGTCTTAAGCCGCTCTGGTTATTGCGTGACTACTGGAGATCAGCTGGCTTCTTTGGCTTTGGCTGATTCCTGAGCGGTGATGGTTTTGTAGAAGTTGAGAACATCAGACTTGGTGACTGTGAAGTCGGTCGAAAAAACAGCATCTTTTTTGTGATCGACAACTTTTATGCTCATCCGATCGCCCGGGTTGGCCGCTGCGATTCCAGATTTGGTCGAGGCGTTGAGCACGAAATTGATCTGCGAATCATTTTCAGGGTTTATATAGCCAATGGCTTCGAGTGAGTTGCTTTCGTTACGGAGGTGGGCCTTGTAGCCACCGGAACCATTGGTAGCAAGCAGATCGGCTAACTTTTTCGAATCGAGATGCACCAGGAAATACTTGGTCAGATGTTCGACCAGCCCGTCAGATTCCTGATTGAGGTCGAAGTCGAGATCAACGTCGCAGCGCCCGGCAAGGATTTCGTCTTTTTCGAGGTAATGCGGAGCGAATCTTATGACATTGCCACTTTTGACTTCGGCAATCTGGAACAGAAGGATGTCCTGGGTAGCCAGCAGACCAAGAGGCGACAGGTCAAGCTCAGCGCTTCCGGCTTCGAGCTGGGTCGCATTCAGAGCTTTCTGTATCGTTTTGGAGGTTCCGACGTTCTTGATGTGCAGAACTGCTTCTTCAGGGAATCTAGTATTGTCGTCGCCGCTGATAAAGTTTATAACAGCTTTCAACGAGCGGGTAGAAGCGGTAACATCAGAGGAGTCTCCTTCAAGATGCTGCTTGGCCAGGCGCCAGATAGAATCTTTCTGCAGAGCATCAAGCTTGAGCTTGGCTTCTTTGTAGTTGGGGTTGATCGCCAGGGCTTTCTTGAACTGGGTCATTGCCAGTTCTGATTTGCCGGCGAGATGGTAGAAGTTGGCCAGCTTGGTATGCAGGTCGGGAAACTTGGGGCTGGTGTTGACGAACTTCTCATGCAGGTCAATAACAGTGTCGAGTTTTCTGAGATAGCCGGTCAGTTCGAACAGTTTGGGTCTGAGGCCGGGATAGCTCGGATAGAGCGTTGAAGCCTTGTTATATGATTTGTAAGCGAGGTAGAGACGGCCAGACTGATAGAAGATTTCGCCGAGCGTATAGAACAGTCGGGGATTTTTGTTTTCAACACCGAGCAGCATTTCGATGGCGTCTTCGCTTTTGCCCACTTTTGCCAGGCAGATTGCGAGATTAAGTTTAGCCTCAAGGTAATTCGGGTTGGCTTTGAGGGCTTTCTTGAACTGAATTGCAGCTTCTTCGTGGTGCTCGTTGATCATCAGAATCTTGCCATAGTCGTTGATCAGATCGAGATGGTTCGGATTCGCGGCAATCTTTGCTTCAACTGCGGCAATTGCACGGTCGAAGCTCTCTTTGCTGCCTGATAGATGTGAAAGATAGCCGAGTGCGACATGCTGATTTTCATCGAGAGATATCGCTTTCTGGAACGCTTCTAGTGCTTCTGAAAGCTTATCTTCGACCAGGAATATTTCACCGAGCAATTCGCAGAGCGGTGCCGATGACTGCGAATATTCCATAAAGGAAAGCAGGTTGCTTTTAGCTTCTTCTATGTAGCCGAACAACAGGTTATAGCGAACATACTTGACCTGTGAACGAACGTCGCGCGGGTTGATGATCGGTGAAAAGCTGCTGCCGGGGGGGCGGGTTGAGCTGGCTCAGCTGCAGGTTGATAACCTGCTCGGGATCTTTCTCGCCGAACAGCATCGAAAAAATATTGCCCTTGGTCTGAGGCTTCTTGAGGTTTACTTCTTTTAAAACGTTGCGCACCAGCAATCGCAATACTTCACAGTATGGACTGGTGGGGTTAAGATCGTATGCTGGTTTGCCGAACTGCGGTTCGAAGTCGGGAATGCGCGGCAATCCGCCGATGACCGGGTATGGGAAAACCCGGCTGGTTTTACTGGTTGTGAAGTCCGGTCCAATGTTGTTACCCAGCAGTATCAAGCGTTCACGCGGATAGCTCAGCTTGGATATGCCATGGAAGAATCTGACATTGTCGGTGATAGTAGACAGACTGGCAAAATTGATAATGAAGAATACGAAGTCTGAGGTATCTAATACAGTGTACAGGTTCTCATCGAAGATTGAGCCGGTGTCAGTAATGACGTAATCATAATGCTTTTTCGCTTCTTTGAGCAGCTTGATGATGTCGGTGGCATGAATCTGTTCGGCTTCGAGAAAGCTGCGCGGAGCCGGTATCGTGAACAGATTTTCACTTAGTCTTATGCTTTCGCTGAGAAGGTTGAACTTCTGTTCATCGGCGCGATATCTGTTGGTGATATCGACGATAGAGCGCGGCGAGTGTACTCCGAGAAGATGGGTGCCGCCGCCAAAATACAGATCGAGGTCAAGAAAGAGGACCTTCTTATTAAGTTCGGTAGAGAGGATGCGGGCGAGACTTGTGGCAAAAGTGGTTTTGCCATAGCCATCTTTGGCCGAGGCTACCGTTATCATCTGGCATTCTTTTTTGGCCGTGGATGTTGTAACAGCTGTATTTGGCCCGGTGATGATAAGTTTGTTGGTATCGCGAAGTCGTTGCGAGAGTGTAGCTAGAAGCTTTAAGCTGATGGAAGGGTAGTTATGAATAAGTTTTTCAAAATCAGGCCCTTCGATCACTATAAGCGAAGTAGTCTGGAGTGTGCGGGCAGAAGCTGAGCGTGTTGCGGCCTTTTCAAAAAAAGCCATTTCGCCAAAATAATCACCATTCTTCATTACGGCCATGGATTGCTCGCCGTTGAGAGGCGTTCGCTTGTAAATCTCTACCTGACCGGTCTCAACGATATAGATGTTTTTTTCAAAGTCACCCTCGTTGAACACCGATTCTCCCCGGGTAAGGTGTAGCCTGCGGGCGATACTGTTGATCTGGGCGATTTCGGTCGGGTTAAGCGAAGAAAAGAGCTCTATTTTTTGTAAATCCATAGTAATCCTGTCACTCTCATAGATTTTAGCACCTAAGAATTATATGCCACGATTTTGTCGCAAGTCAACCGAAATGCTTGATTAAACAATTAAAATAATTGTATGCTGAAAAAAACTCCCGGGGGTACATGATGTCTGAACAAGCAGCAAATTCACTGAACCAGAAGTTTGAACTCAGATCTTATGCGGTTTATTTCGATATTGCCGACAGTCTTGCCGCCGAAGAGATGCTTGACAGCCTGGATCGAGCAACGCCTGTTTTCAAACAGGTCTTCAATTTTCAGGAAGACCCGCCTGGTAACTTCTTTATCATGAAGAATGAGGCAGAAATGGAGCAGTCAACGGGTTCTCCTGTCAAAGTTGGCGAGTGCTTGAGGGTCTTATACCAGAACAACGCTATCTTCCTTCTGCCTGATAAGCTTGAGACCGGTATTGGCGAGGTCGCGACACGCGAGCTCGGGCATCTGTTCTTCAATAATCGAGTAAACGAGAGAGAACTGGCCTTGCGCCAGTGGCGAACTCCATCCTGGTTGCGCGAAGGCTTCGCTCTGCAGGCGGCTTACAAGATACGTCCCGACAGTCGTGAGTGGTTGCAGGCCGGCTGGATCAGACTTCAGGACGCTCAGAAGAGCGGACAACTCATCAAGCCAGCAATTCTTTCGAAAGATATTAATCTTATTCCTGATCCGGGACGGCGGCAGCTGGCTCTATATCAGGCTTTTTACATGGTCAGGCTGCTTCTCGGCATCTATTGTGACAGCTTTTTTACCAAATATTCAACGCTTATGGGCGCACTCGAAGACATGGAAGCAGAGACCTGTTTCAGACAGATTACCAGTTTCGATTTTGAAAAGTTCTTTTCATTGTTCAGTGACTGGGTGCAAAAGACTAACGCCTGGTCAGCAATGGAATAACAGGATTATCTGATGCAGGAATCTAATGATGCCACCCGCTTTCTCATCGTTCTGCTTGTCGTTACATTAATGACGGGTGCGCTGGTGCTGGTTGTCAAGTCGGACTTTCGCATCAGAGACAATGTGTTGTCGAACCTCGACTATTACCCACATATAAAGATAGATAAGGGACAGGACTGACCTTGCTGACCTTCATACTTCTCTCACTCGCTTTTATCGGTGGAATGGGCGTTGCCGTGATTACCGGTATCATGGCGAGTGGTCTGCTGCTGGTGTTGACCTGCGTTTTTCTTCTCTGTGCCATTATTCCTCTGGTTTTCAAACATGGCAATATTCTTAGCCCCGGCTTTTACAGGTCATTACGTGAAGACGAAGAAGCAATACCTGTATTGAGCATGATTTTTTTCATGCTAACTATGGTCATGTTCGGCTCTTATCGGTATGTTTCAGAACTGCGCAACGATTATGCTACGCATTTCAAGACGATCTGCGAGAAACATGACGAGGCGACGAACTGGCGAATACGCGGCCGCATAATCGAAGAACCCAAGCTGCGCGGTGATTATCTCGAAGTTCTGATTCAGCCGGAAACCATGCGTAAGGTAGAGCGCCGCCGTGTGCGGGTTAACAACGAAACTGGTTCGCGTAAGGGTGGGGGGACCTACGAAAACGTTGAGCACAGCTCAGATCAGCTGACAGTTAGCGGCGGCCTGCTGATGGCACAGGTTTTTGAAGATAATGAAGTTTTTCGCGAAGTGGATTTTAACCAGACCGTAGAGATCGAAGGTCAGCTCAGCGAAGCTTCTGAACGGCGTAATCCCGGCGCCATGGATTATCGCCTGCATTTGCGAAACCGCGGCATTTACCGGACAGTTAGAATTACGCCACGCCGGGCGGTTATGAGGATTGTCGATCAGCAGGATTCAGGCGCTATCTGGTACCGCTTTGCACTTTATGTTAAGAACGAAGTGCTCAAGGTTATCAAGCAGACTATGCCTTACCCTGAATCCAGTTTCCTCGGCGGGGTTCTGCTCGGCCTCAAAGGCGGTCTGCCGCCCAAGGTTTCGCAGGAATTCAGAATGACCGGAGTTTCACACGTTCTGGCGGTCTCAGGCCTGCATGTAACTATTATCGCCGGACTGCTTTACGGAATATTTGCGATGTTTCGCATTCCGCTGCGCATTTTTGCTCCACTCATCGTGTTTTCGCTGTTTACCTTCGCCATGATCGTTGGCTGGCCCAGTTCTGCGGTTCGCGCTGCCTTGATGAACAGTCTGTTTATATTGTCGATGGCCTATCTCAAGGATTATGGATTCAAGATGTCGGTGCTTTTCTCGCTGTGCGTAGCGTGCGACTACATTCTTTTCATGAGCCCGCTGCAACTTACCGAACCCAGTTTTGTTCTCTCGGTAATGGCGATATATGCCCTGGCGATGTTTTCTGACCCGTCAGCGAAAATTCTCAGGCGAATGTTGCGCGGGCCTGGCCTCGCCTTTGCCTTTCTTGCCACCATGGCCTTTTTTGTCGCGGTCGTACTGAAAAAAGATCTGGTACTGCATCCCTATTTTTTCCCGGCGACTTTTGTCTATATAATTTTTGTCTGCTATGTCTCGATGCGTCTGTCAGATCGCTCTACCTTTCAAAGCTTTGCATTTGAAATGCTGCCGGGCTGGCTGCAGGGTTTTCTGGCTGCCCAGATAGCCATTCTTGTCGCTATGATGTTGCCGCTTTCGGCATTTTACTTCGGACAGATGTCACTGGCAGCCCCCGTTGCCAACCTGATCGCTATTCCTCTCATCGGTCTGATCGTTCAGATTGGCCTTATTGCCGGTCTTATCGGGGCATTCATTCCAGGGATCGGCATCTATCTGGCTCTATTACTCAATGCCGCCAACTGGCTGGCGGTTAAATTCTTTCTCGGTATGGCTTCGTTCTTCGCTGCGCTGATTCCCTTTCCGCGCATTTCTCAGCCCAGCTTCAGTGAGCTGGTAATCTATTATCTGTTGCTGCATGTGGTTTACTTCCACAGTCAGATCAAGACATGGGTACTCGCCATTTATGGCGCCGTCAGCGAAGTCTGGAATGAACCTGAGTATCGCAACTCGCTGTCAATCTTTGCCATTTTCGTCGTCATAGTCGTTGTTGCCGGGTCGGTCGCCTTTTTGAGCAGTATCGAGCGTCAGCCCGATCTGCGCCTGACCATGCTCGATGTCGGCTTTGGCTCGTCGCTTATGATCGAGGGCGATGGCCGGGTGGCGCTGGTCGATTCAGCTCTTAATGACACTCTCGGCGGCATGGATCGCGGCGAACGTGTAATTCAGCCGGCGCTTTCCGGCAAACAGGTCAGAGAAATCGATGCGGTGATTCTCAGTTCGGCATTGCCTGAGCGCATTTCTGGCTTGAGTTCGGTTTTCTCTTCATACAGAGTCAACCGTATTTATACGCCATTCCCTCTCGCTACCGATGGCGTTCGCGTCGATTTCGAGCAGTATGTCAGACTTTTTGCCTTCGGTGACATAAAGCTGGAAAGGCGACTGAAAGCCGGTCAGAATGCAGGTATTCCGCCTGGCTATTTCTGGGAGCTTGCTTACGAATCTTATAACCGGTTGATTGAAGATGTCCATCGTTACAAGATTCCGGTCAAACATATTAAAGCTGGCGATAAGTTCACCGAAGCCGGCGTGACCATCGAAGTATTACATCCAGCCTCTACCAGAGACAGTTTTCAGCAGTATTACGATGGATTGATTCTAAAGCTGAGCCGCGGTGCGCATAATTTTGCTTATATTTCAGGCAACGCGCATCCGCTTGAGAGCGATATCAGCTTTAAAGCCGATTTTGTCTTTGTCGCAGACATGCCTTATCCTTACGAAGCATTCGAAAACTATGTCAAGAGTTCTAACCCAGAGGGCGTAGCGATAAGTTACCGCTTTCCATCGGCCTGGTTAATGGAAAATTACCATCTTTCCGGCGCGATAACATCGCGTAGTCGCAGTTATATGCCAAGATTCAGGCAACTTCCCTTTCCAGTTTATCTGACCTCAGAAAACGGGGCGATTCAGGTGGACCAGCTTCGTGGCAGCCTGAACACCCGGGTATTTGTTAAGGAAGAGTAGATCATGGTTCTCACCAGACTAGAAAAAATAGCCTTTGCCGGACTGGTTCTGCTGTTGTGTCTCGGTATTCTATTGTTAATCGGCAAGGTCAGTGTCGTTCGCAGCAAAAACCGGCAACTCGCCGTGCAGATTCAGGATATCGCCGTGTTGACCGATCAGACTGTTCTGGTAAAGGGTGACTATTATGACGAAGAAGAGAACGCCGGCAAGCTCAATCTCAACCGCACCGACATCAACAGCATCAAGGCGTTGCCCGGGATGACGCCGACTCTTGCCCGGCGCATTCATGAATTCGTTCAGCAACGTGGCCAGGTTAAAGAGATGAACGAACTGCTGGGCGTGCAGGGTCTCACCAAAAGACGTCTGCGCGAACTCGAAAAATACGCGACAGTTGTTGGCGGCCACTCAGGTCAGGCCGCCTGGGGTGACAAACTCAATCTCAATTTTGCCAGTTTCGAAGAAATCAATGCCCTGCCTGGCGTTGGCAAGAAGCTGGCTGAGAAAATCATCGAGTTTCGCAATAATAACGGCGGGTTTTTCTCGCTCGAAGATCTTAAAGAAGTTCCAGGGCTGACTGAAAAGACCATCAAAAAGTTCATCGACCGGGTAGAGGTGAAATAGAGCATGACCAGATTCGGTTACGAACAAAAATCATTTCAGTCGAAGAAAACCAATTTTGTTTTTGCTGTCATGCTGATTCTTGTCTTTTTTGTCTGGGCGCTACTGCTCAGCCCTGATCACGGCGGACTGGTAACGATAAACATCACTCCCGAGCTGCGTGTTGATTTCATCAACGTTGGGCAGGGCGATGCCATTCTGATCCGCACTCCGATGGGCAAGAACTACCTTATCGACGGCGGCGCCAACATTCCGGTGACCGAGGCGCGCCGCGAAGGCCGCGAGCTGACGCATAACTATCTGCGCAGCATCGGCGTGAGCCGCCTCGATGGCGTGGTGATCACTCACTGGCACAACGACCATCTCGGCGGTCTGCTGCCCGTGCTCAGGCTTTATGAGGTAGACGCTGTTTATGAGCCGCCAGGAAAGTTTGAAACCGAAGCCTATAAGGATTTTGAAGCGATCTGCAGCAAGCAGCATATAAAAAGGATTACCACCAAAGCCGGCGATGTGCTTGAGTGGGGTAACGAGCTGTTCGTTCAGGTGCTTCACCCGGAAAAGCCTCTCAGCAGCAAAGAATATTCTGATGTAAATAACCTTTCTATTGTTCTTCTGCTTCGTTACGGCAAGGTGCAGATGCTTTTAGCCGGCGACATCGAAGAAGATGCCGAGCGCGAAGTTATGAAATATGGCGAAGCCATTAAAAGTCAGATATTGAAAGTTCCACACCATGGGGCTGATACCAGCGATTATTTCAGGTTCCTCCAGATGGTTGCGCCCGAGGTTGGTGTGATCATGGTGGGCGCCAACAATGCCTTCAAACACCCGTCGCCAAGAACTCTCAGCGGTTACGAGAGAGTCGGCACCAAAATCTATCGCACCGACCGCCACGGCAATATCCGTCTGCTGGTCGGCGGAAAAACTCAGCAGGATTACAGCTTCAAACTCGATTAGTGCTGACAGTTGCATTTCGGCAGCAGCACCCGTTGGCCATTTCCGCATCACCCGGTTTTCGGCCAACTAAGTCTTTTTAGTTGTTGACCTGAGACTTTAAGCCCAACTATACTGCATGGGTAAAGAAATAACTGAAAGGATGTATTATGCAGGAAGCAGTCATTTTGCAACAACAGTTCAAGGATGTAGAGGGCTATCAGGCTCAGTGGAATCGCCTGAAAGAAGGCAGCACAGGTCTTCAGAAGATTCTTCAGGTGATAGAAGAGCCTTCTACCGCTCTGATTTTCAGCCATGACGACCCGGATGGAATTACCAGTGGCCTGATTTTCAGGCGCACACTCGAAAAGAAAGGCTGGAAAGTAACGCACAAGCTGCCGGAAGGATTCATGCTGCAGCCGGATCAGCTGGAAAAGGCCATGCAGGAATGTCCTGGCGCCAAAGCTATTTTTCTGCTCGACAAGGGCACGCTTGCCCCTTATGACAAGTATGCTGAGAAAATGCCGGTTTATATTATCGACCATCACCCGGCACCGGCATTGCCTGGTAAATGTGTATACTTCAACCCGAGTGTTCCGGCCTATACCTGGTGCTCGACTTCGATTCTTGCCCACGGAATAGCTACTCTCAGCGGCACTCGCGATAACTACGACGATTTTCTCTGCCTGATGGGCCTTAAGGGCGACTGGGCGATCGAACCAGTAATAGGCATGCTGTCAGACTTCGCCAAGCCATTTTTTGTCGAGCACGCCCAGCAGTTCAAAAATCTGCTGACTCTTGTAAAAGAGCGCCCGACTCAGTTCGACGCCGAACAGAGAGACTTCACCTCACTGTTGTCTCGCGTGACCGAATTCGTGCATGCTACCGGTGGCGGCGGCTTTTCGTATTTTTATCATGATCGCGAAGATAGCCTCAAGAACGTTGACCATGCCGAATGCATTGCAACCGCTCTTGCTGCAATAGCAGACAAGGCTGAGCAGTTGACCAGAATCAAGAGTCTCGATGAGTTTGTAAGCCTGCTGCCACAGCCACAGAAGGGTCTGCTCGAAAAGATATTCAATTACTTTCTGCAGGACTGGGAAAGTGCCAGCAGCATGCTCAATTCATCAACGCGTGCTTTGCAGCTCGGCGACACCGCCATCTATCTGTTTGTTGGCCCCAGAGTGCCTCTGCTGCCGATGATTGGCTCGATCAAGCTGTTTGATCTCAGACAGAAGGCTGGCGATAAACTTGCGCAGATCATCATGGTCAGCTCAGTCAGTTCTGATTACACTCATGTATCAGTGCGTGGTTCTGGTGACCGTGTCCATTCCGGCAAGATCTGCGGTGAACTCCAGGATTCAATGCAGGCTCGCTATGCTGATTACAAAGACAAAATCAGCGGTGGCGGCCATCCCAAAGCAGCAGAATGCACAGTCAAAACCGACAAGGTTCCGTTCATGAACGTGCTTACCCGGGTAACCGAAGTCTTGAGCGAAATGCAGACACTCGATGCCCAGGCCAGAAGCGGCGGCCTCAACGACACTCAGAAGGCCCGTGCCGACAAGCTTGGGCTCGAATATCTCAAAAACTGAAGGAATTGCTGATGTCATTCAAAGAAACTGATTTCCCTGCTCTGATAAAGTATCTTAAAAAAATCGTCGAAGAAGAACGAGATCCCATGCTGGTTAAAGAGCTGGTAACTCAGCTCGTTAAAATGTACGAAGATGTTCCCCTCTATCCTGGTATTGTCAATATGTGCATTTTTGGTGTGGCCAAAACGGTCAAGCCAGAAGAAGTGCAGGTTGGCCAGCGGGTTTTTATAAGAAACCACGATGACTGCTACTGCGGCACCATTGACAGCAAAGACGGCGATGGCATCGTGCTCAAAGGCGTCAAGTCCGTTACCAGCGAAGATGAACTCGATCTCGGATATCGCGAAATGCAAAAAGTGACTGTCATCAACAACGATGCTCTTAAAGAAATGTGGCCGTCACTGGTCTTCGACAAGGAGCAGAAATAATGCAGTTGAATATCAAAAAAACCGAGTTCTTTCTGTTGAATGGTTCTGCTACCGTTAAGGTCGATTCCGGCGCCATCGAGATAATCGGTGCCCGTGTAGCTTCCGGCGAACAGGTAAAGGTTCCGGTCGGCAAGAAAATTCCGCTGCTTGGCATCGAAGACGCAGTTTTGACTATCGAAGCTCCCGAAGAAGCTCTGACAAAAATGGAAGCCAGCTCGATCCCGGTAGAATGGGATGAACTCGCGGACAAAATCGCCGCAGAAAAAAAAGCCGGCAGTCTCTACAAGATTCTCGTGCTTGGCGAAGTAGATACCGGCAAAACTTTTTTCAGCACTTATCTGGCAAATCGTCTGTTGGCCAAAGTCGGCAAGACTGCCATTCTCGATTGCGACACCGGTCAGTCTGACATCGGTTGCCCAGGCACGTTTGGCATGCTTCTGCTGGCAAAACCGGCCATATTTCTGACTGAGCTCGAACCAACGCACATGTATCTGCTTGGCGCTCATTCTCCTGGCCTGCACTTCGTCCCGGCTCTTACCGGTCTGGTCGAAATGCTGCACAAGGCTGAAAAAGAAGCCGATGCTCTGATCATCGACACAACCGGCTGGGTTCAGGGTGATGGCGGTCGTGCCATCAAAAAGGCCAAACTCGACATGGTTCAGCCCGACAAGGTGATACTCATGCAGCGCGGCACCGAACTCGAGCATCTGGTAAAACATCTGCCGGCCGAAAAGATCGTTCGTCTGCCAGTGTCAAAAAAGGCGTCAGCGACAAGTCAGATGGATCGCAAGGAACTGCGCGAACTCGTAAGCCGTCGATATTTTGCCGATGCCAGGGTTTTCGAAATACCTTTCCGTCAGGTGTACACCGATCGCTGTTACTTTCTGACCGGTACAAAAATCGAGCTCGAAGGCACGCTGCATGCCGAAAAACTCTCCGGCTGGGAAGGTACACTGGTTGTTACTTCCGGGCCATTGATGCCTGAACTCACCAAAAGCTGGCCGAAAGACACCGGTATGATTCGCAATTTCATCGCCGGTAATGAAAAGGGACTGATGGTGGCTCTTCTTGATGAACATCAGAATATGCTGGCCGTTGCCCGTCTTGAAGAGATGGACTTCCTTAACAATAACTTCCGGCTGCGCTCAAATTACAAGGGCGATATCGGCAAGGTTAAAGGAATTCAGTTCGGTTCTCTCAAAATCACTGAAGCCGGTAACGAAGCAGGTTTTATCGAACCAGGCTCGTTCTGATCATCTGTTTCAGCTCGTTTATGACCGCTTCGGCGCTTCTGGCCGGAGCGGTCTTTCATCAGCGCCCGAGTTACGCCATATTCATCAATTTCATACACTCAACCATAGGTGTGATTTGTGCACGTTGCGTTGACCTTTGGCATGATGCAAGTCACCCGTCAGGGGTATGTTGTGATAGTGGTTAAAACAGGTTCAACGTGGCCATAGAGGCTGAAAAGCGCATTGTGATTGACTCGAAAATTTTTCTAAAAATGCTTTGACTTTGCAGGTTAAAATGTGGTTAAATTTGATCCACAACAAAACACAAGAGAGTTAAAGTTTGCTATCGAAAAAATTTATTATTTAACAAACTTTAGTCGCTCTTAGTCGCAATAAAAGAATTCCAGAGAGATTTTTCCCATACACATCTTCGTGTACATATTTTGGCGTGCATTTTTAACATCTATAAGCAGGGAGCAGTCATGAAGCAGGGTCGCGAATTGCAGTTCATCGAGAATCGTCAGGGCAACATAGTACCATTCAACCCGGAAAAAATCCGTTCAGCTATCGAGAGAGCCGGCAGGGCAACCGGTGAATTCGGTATGGTTGATTCGATGCGAATGGCCAGCCAGGTCGTAAACATTCTGGCGCATCGCCATCAGTCAGGAACTCCAAATGTTGAAGAAGTTCAGGACGTAGTCGAACATGTACTGATTGCCAACAACTATTTCACGACCAATCGCTCTTACATTGTTTATCGTGAGCAGCACAAGCAGATGCGTGAAGGCCGCCGCTCGATGGTTGACAGCATCAGCTCTATCAATGAATATCTCGGTCACCAGGACTGGCGCGTAAATGCCAATGCCAATCAGGGCTATTCGCTGGGTGGCCTCATACTCAATGTTGCTGGCAAGGTAACTGCAAACTACTGGCTGTCACATGTTTACAATCCTGAAATCGGCGATGCTCACCGCGAAGGCGACCTGCATATTCACGATCTCGATATGCTTTCCGGTTACTGTGCCGGATGGTCTCTGCGAACCCTGCTGCAGGAAGGCTTCAACGGCGTGCCGGGCAAGGTCGAAGCAGGCCCGCCCAAGCACTTTTCGAGTGCACTCGGTCAGATGGTCAACTTCCTCGGTACTCTCCAGAATGAGTGGGCTGGTGCACAGGCTTTTTCTTCTTTCGATACCTACCTTGCGCCCTACGTAAGGCTTGATGGTATCGGCTACGACCAGGTATTTCAGGGTATACAGGAATTCGTTTACAATCTCAACGTGCCTTCTCGCTGGGGTACCCAGACTCCATTCACCAACCTGACCCTCGACTGGAACTGCCCGGAAGACCTCAAGACCCAGCATCCACTGGTTGGCGGCAAACATGTCGATTTCACCTACGGTGACCTGCAGACCGAAATGGATCTGATCAACCGCGCCTTCATCGATGTAATGAGCGTTGGCGACAATCGTGGTCGTGCTTTTACTTTCCCGATTCCTACCTATAACATTACCAAAGACTTCGACTGGAACCATCCCAATTGCCAGCCGCTGTTCGAAATGACCGCCAAATACGGTCTGCCGTATTTTCAGAACTTTATCAATTCAGATCTTGAGCCGAATATGGTGCGCTCGATGTGCTGCCGTCTCCAGCTCGACCTGCGCGAACTGCTCAAGCGCGGCAACGGTCTTTTCGGCTCAGCTGAGCAGACTGGTTCGATCGGCGTCGTCACCCTCAACCTGGCCCGTCTCGGCTACATGTTCAAGGGCAACTATGAAGCATTGACCACCAGACTCGAGCACCTGATGGATCTTTCAAAGAAGAGCCTCGAAGTCAAACGCAAGGTAATTCAGGCGCGAATCGACAGCGGTCTGTTCCCTTACACCCGCCGCTATCTTGGCACTCTGCGCAACCATTTCTCAACCATCGGTATCAACGGCATGAATGAATGCATTCGCAATTTTTCAGAAAATGCCTATGACATTTCTCATCCCCAGGGTGTCGAACTGGCGCAGAGAATTCTTGATTTCATGCGCGAAAAGATCGTGGAGTTTCAGGTCGAAACCAGCCATCTCTACAATCTGGAAGCGACTCCGGCCGAAGGTGCAACCCATCGTTTTGCCCGCGAAGACCGCAAGCGTTTCCCCGAAATCATTCAGGCCGGTACTCCGCAGGCCGCTTATTACACCAATTCGAGCCAGTTGCCGGTTGATTACCAGGGCGATCTGTTCGATGTAATGCGTCATCAGGAAAAGCTTCAGACCAAATACACAGGCGGCACCGTTCTGCATCTGTATGTTGGCGAGCGCATTCCCGATGCTGAATCCTGCAAACGTCTGGTTCAGAAGACTCTCACTCAGTTCAGACTGCCTTATATCACTATTACCCCGACTTTCAGCATCTGCCCGAAGCATGGCTACATAGCCGGGGAACATCAGTATTGCCCGACCTGCGATGCAATCGAAACGAAAAAAGCGGTTGCCATTGCCCAGGCCGAAGGTCAGGAACTGGCACCAGAGAACGTTATTCTCACCGACGAAAATCGTCAGGTCTGCGAAGTCTGGACACGCGTAATGGGCTATTTCCGCCCGGTTTCGCAGTTCAACGCCGGCAAAAAGAGTGAATACAGCGACCGCGTTCTCATGCGCCCAAGTGAACTGGTAAGAGAAGTCGTCTGATTCAATGAAAAAAGGTTCTGATAAAATTCTGGTCGGGGGCTTGCAGCCCCTGACCATGATAGATTTCCCCGGTCGGCTGGCCAGCGTCGTCTTTACGCAGGGCTGTAACCTGCGTTGTCGGTTCTGTTATAACCGGACTCTGCTGGGTGAAAAGGCTGCTGATCCGCTCTCCTGGGAATCTGTCATCGATTTCCTGCGAGACCGCCAGGGATTCATCGAAGGCGTTGTTTTCAGCGGCGGCGAACCCTGCCTGCAACCAGGTTTGCTTGACGCTCTGCGCGAAGTGCGGGAACTTGGTTTCGATGCTGCTCTGCATACCAATGGCTTTTTTCCTGATATAGTTGAAGCGGCCCTGGCTGAGCGACTATTGCAGTTCATTGCGGTCGATTTCAAGGCGCCCTTTGAAAAATACCAGTCGATCACCCGTCAGCCGGTTGATCGCGTGGCATATGGCCGGGTTGCTGATATAATAGTTGCTGCCGGCATCAAACATGAATACCGCACAACCGTTCACCCCGGTCTGCTTTCGGACTCTGATATAATGCTGATGGCAGACTGGCTTGAAGAGAAGAAAATCAGCAACTATGCCATTCAGAAATTTAAATACGGTGAGGCGCTAGATCAGTCTTTGCCGCCGGTAAATGCTTCGTTTCTTCAGGCTGCGACGCTTTTTAAACTGCGCGCGCGCTTTACCGGGTTTACTTTGCGCTCGGACGACGTCAGTGTCGACAGTCTCAAACAAGCCGCCTGAAAGCCTTTTAAAATCAACCGCGGAGAATAGACTTGTAGACCTGAATGTGCAGGTAAAGCTCTTTTTCGACGGTATGGCTTTGCGCAACGATTCTGGCGGCTCTCTGCCCGACTTCGGCTGCATGTTCCGGATTGTCGAGCATATAACGCAGTTTGGCGATAAAGTCGTCACCATCGTGAATTCGACCAAAGCTGGATGGGCCGGGAGAGGTGAAATAAAGCCAGCCATTGCCCATCTGTGGAAAGGTCTCCTCATTTTTGATGAAGGCGTGGTTGCCGTAAACGTCGGCGGCCAGCACCGGTCGACCAGTCTGCATGGCGCTCAGCAAAAATGAATTGTAACCCTCAGCATGTGAAACATTGATGAATATCTCGGCCTGGCGGTGCAAAAATGGCAGCAGACCTTCTTCGGGGCGGTCTATCATTCTTATCCATGATCTGCCCGCTGTCTCAGTCTCCACCTGTCTCTGGTAGTCACTGTCAAAAGGTGTGTTGAAGATTACCAGTCGCACTTCAGGGTAATCAGCAACGATCTTGTCTATCTGATGTATGGCAAAGATAACGTTCTTTGCCGGCAGCAGCCCGCCTTCGAGCATGATCAGCCGCTCGCCCGGAATAAATCCGAAATGTTCGCGCGGAAAATCGAACTCAGCATTGAATGGGGCGACCCCGGGTGGGATAACTTCGATTTCGGTATTGATCATCAGCCGAGACTTGATGAACTTGCCCATCTGCGGGTAGGGCACGATTACTTTGCGGGCGACTTCGAGCACTTCCTGAAGCTGAGGCTTGAGGACGCTGTTATACATGTCGATATAGGCGTCGAGACCGGTGCAGGTAACTATCAGCGGCAGACGTGATTTTTCTGCAAGCTTCTGGCATGGCAGACCGGCTTTTGCTGCATGAAAAGCATGAATCAGTGATGGCGTGCCCTTGACCGCATCGAAGGGATAAGGATCGTCGGTGGTGAACTCACGAGTGTGACAGGGTAGAGTAGTCAGAGAGCCGACGAGCCGCTTTGATATTTCTCGCTCTTCAATGTTACTCGCATCTCCAGAAGGAACGCCGAAATAAATATTCAATCTAGATCTCGCTTTCGCTGGTTTCTTGACTTTACCAATACAGATCTATATAAACTACAGATTACTATACCAAAGTCAACCTGCTTTGAAAACATCAAATTTGAAAGGCTCGATATGGAACTGAAGCATGCAGACCTGTTGATTCAGACTCTCGGCAAACCAACGATAGATTCGCCACTGAAGCTGTCAAAAATTGACGGCGACTTTTTGACCAACTATGTCGAAGATCATGAGCGTATTCTGTTCAATAACAGCCTGTGTGCGGTAAAAGCCGAAATCGCGGGCGGGCAGGAGCCTTTATCATTCGAAAAAGCTGGCCCGCGTGACAAGATCTTCTTCGACCCATCACGCACGCGTGCCGGTATCGTTACCTGTGGCGGTTTGTGTCCGGGCATCAACGACGTAATCCGCGGCCTTGTCATGCAGATGCACTTCTGGTATGGCGTAAAGAATATTTATGGCTTTCGTTACGGTTATCTTGGCATGGTCAAAGAATCTGGCCTGCAGCCGATGGTGCTCGATCCTGACGTCGTTTCAGAAATTCACGAAAAAGGCGGCACTATTCTCGGTTCGTCGCGCGGCCCGCAGGACGTTGGTCTGATGGTAGACCGACTTATGGATTACAATATCAATATCCTCTTCTGCATCGGCGGTGACGGCACTTTACGCGGTGCCCAGGAAATATATGAAGAAATCACCAGACGCGGCCTCGCCATCTCGGTGATCGGTATTCCCAAGACTATCGACAACGATATCGGCTTCATCGAGAAGACGTTCGGTTTCGAAACCGCCTTTACCCACGCTGTTGACTCGATCAGAACAGCGCATGTTGAAGCTCGCGGTTACCAGAACGGAGTTGGTCTGGTCAAGCTCATGGGCCGCCAGTCCGGCTATATCACAGCCAACGCTTCGATCGCCTCACAGGACGTTAACTTCTGTCTGATTCCTGAGATTCCTATCGATCTTGACGGTGAGAATGGATTTTACAAGCACCTTCTCGATCGTATTCAGCGGAAAAACCATGCGGTTATTGTCGTCGCCGAGGGGCTTGGCGACCGTTTCTGCGCTATGGATGAAAAAGATGTTTCCGGAAACCGAAAGTCGGGTGACATCGGAGTATTTCTGCGAGAAGGCATTGCCAGATATTTCAAGGAACGCAAAGTTCCGGTTTCATTGAAATATATCGATCCCAGCTACATAATTCGCAGCTCGTGTGCGATTCCATCTGACAGCATTTTCTGCAACCAGCTGGCGCAGAATGCGGTACATGCCGGAATGGCCGGTAAAACAGGTGTGCTGGTGGGCCTCTGGAACTACTCTTTTACGCATGTGCCAATCGATATTGCCATTCGCAACCGCAAATTCATCGACCCCGAGAGCATGTTCTGGCTCAACGTTCTCGAGAGCACCGGACAGCCGCGCTGGATGCAGAACACCCCGCGCGTCTAACTCTCTGTCACAAGGTAATTGTATGATTGATTGGCGAGGGATTCGCACTTGTAAAAAAATCATACAAGGGCGCAGGCGGGTTTCTCAGGCGTGGAAACTTCGAGCCAGGCAATTTTGACGCAGAGCCATAGCTATTAAACAATACTCTCGTCTGGTGAGAGTTGTAGCGAATGAGATTCCACCGAGAGCCCGAATAAACAGAATAAGCATAAATTGAATTCGTGAACTCCTATGCAGCAGAGGGTCAGGCTGCTGTCGAGCTGTTTTCAGTCAGCAGTCTGATGCATTCTGCATGCAGAATGCTGTTGGTTGCCAGCAGTTCATAGCTGTCAAGCTGCATCTGGCTGCCATCATACCTTGTCACTCTGCCGCCCGCCTCGCTGACGAGCAGGCTGCCGGCCGCGATATCCCAGGGTTTGAGGTTGGTTTCCCAGTAGATTGAAAATATGCCACGGGCTATATAGCAGAGGTCGAGGGCGGCTGAACCGAGTCGACGCACGCATTGCACATGCTGCAGCATGGTGCGCAGGTGTCTGAGCAGTTCGTCGAGACATTCGCGACGATTGTAAGGGTAGCCGGTTACCGCCAGCGCTTCGTTGAGGTTTTCTACCTTGCTGACGCAGATGCGATTGCCGTTCAGCCAGGCGCCGCCACCCTGCCAGGCTCGATATATTTCGCCGCTCATCGGGTTGACGATGGCGCCGGCAACCGGGTTGCCATCGTGGCAGAGCGCAATTGAAACACTGAAGTGCGGCAGGCGGTTGGCAAAATTGGTCGTGCCATCGAGTGGGTCGACCACCCAGACCTGGCCCTGGCGCCAGTCTTCGCCACCGTCTTCCTCGCCATGAAAACGGATTGTGGGAAATTGATCGAGAAGAAGCCTTTTGATCAGACGTTCAGATGCGATATCAACCTCGGTAACCAGGTCAACAGTGCCTTTGAAGGTGATCTGATGTGCGTCGTCAAAATGTTTTCTGATAAGATCGGCGGCAGCTACAGCGGCTTCTGCCGCTCCATTACTGAGATTTTCGAGATCATGCATGGGGTGATTGCCCTTCGTTGTTTGATTGCAGCGATTATATCACCGCCCCCGTGCCGATGTCATTACACTGATGTTGAGTCTTTCGGTTCCCGGCAAAAAGTGGTATATTAGCCAGGCCATGAAAACTGACAGAGCTGACAAAATCATTCGCATAATCGGTGTTTTCTGCCTTCTTGCCGCATTCTGGCTGACAGAAACGGTTTGTTTCGCCCAGGCCGGTCGGGCCAAAACCACTGAAGAACTGATTGCTGAAGTTGAGGCAGAGTCTAAAAAAGCTGCTTCGGTATCGGATTCCCTTAATGAAGGGGTGAAGGTGAAGAGCGCCGCTGAGATACTGGCAGAGATCGAGGCTCTCTCAACACCTGCCAGCGCGAAAACAGATCCAGACGAAACAGAAGAAGATCAGGAAAATGTTGTCGATGAAGTCGCCAGCGCTGTCGAAGAACTGCCAGTCGAGACTGGCCCTTTGCCTGACGAAGTAATAGGCGAATACACAGTTGATGAAGACGAAGAAGATGATGATGTCGCAATCGAACTGGAGAGCGAGGATACTGCAGATATTGCTTCGGCAGCTCTGCCAGCCCCGGAAGAAACTGCATCTGAAACCTTATACGAAAAAGCAGAAGCTCTCGAACCTCAGCTCATGCTTGCCGGAACTCCCGTTGAAGAAGGCGATGACGCTCAGCAGAGCGAAAAAATCAGCGGCAGAATCATTCCCGAAAAAAAGCCGATCACCCGCCGGCGCTACATCAACCGCTGGGTTCTGAAAACAAAAGACGGCCGTCGAATACCGCTCAAGTCCAATATTAAGCTCCTGCAGGAAGTCCGCCGCGACGATATTCTCGACAGCGAAGTGTCTCTGACCGGGCGCTACATTCGTTCCGGCCTGAACGAAAAACTGCGATATTTTGTGGTTGAAGCGGTTGTCGTGCTTGAAGATGAGTCTGACGCTGCGAAAAGCAACGATAAAGACAAGAAGAAGGCAGCAGCTGCAAAAGATAAAAACGTGGCGGCAAAGATTAAGAAATAGCCGGTGCTGTCTCGATCGCAGGAAAATTCGGAAGTCCTGGCAGCAGATAACAGCGAATGCAGAACGAAAAGCTCGAAAAAATACTGGCATTGATGCCTCCCAATCCCGGCGTCTATCTTATGAAGAACCGGGTTGGCGAGATCATTTATATCGGCAAGTCGCGCTCGCTCAAAAAACGCGTTCGCTCATATTTCAATCGTCAGCACGACAGCCTTAAGACTTCGGTGCTTGTTTCGGCAATAGAAGATATCGAGTTTATCGTGACCGGCAACGAGGTCGAAGCGCTCATTCTTGAGAACAATCTGATAAAGAAGCACAAACCCCGTTATAACGTTCTTCTCAAAGACAGCAAAACCCACCCATATATCAGAGTGACCCTTAACGAAAGGTTTCCGCGCCTCGAAAAAGTGCGCAAGGTTTCTTTTCGCGATGGCAACCTCTATTTTGGGCCGTTCCCCAACGAGTATGATCTCGCCCGTATTGTTGATCTGCTGTCGCGCAACTTCCGGCTTTGCACGGTTAAACGCAAGATAATGCCAAAACAGGGTGTGCGCCCCTGTCTGAAGTATCATCTCGGCATCTGTCAGGGAGTCTGTCAGGGAGAAGTAAAGCCCGAAGAATATGCGGTCTCAGTAAACAAAGCAATAGACGTTCTTTCTGGTCGTGTCGATCCTGATTTTACCGGGCTTGAGCGTCAGCTCAAGGAACTGGTCAACCAGTATCGCTACGAAGAAGCTGCGGAAGTGCGCGATACGCTGACTGCTCTGGTGCGTTTTTTTGCGAGCCAGAAGGTCGAGTTCGTCAAGCCGGTTAACCTTGATTTCTGGGGATTCAGCGAAGCCAATGATCGCGTCGTGTTTTCAGTGTTCTTTGTCAGAGGCGGCAAGATGCTGGGCAACCGTATAATCGATGCCGATCTTTCGCCGGGATTCGCCATTGGCGAGCTCCTTTCTGAGGTTATGACGCGCTTTTATGATGCCAATCTCATTCCTTCGTCTATCTACTGCCGGCAGGAACCCGATGCCTGCGATTCGCTGCTCGAAGTCTTGAGCGGCCAGGTCGGACGCCGTGTTTCGTTTCATTGTCCCCGTCGTGGCCAATTTTTAAAACTGCTCGAAATGGCTGATGCCAACGCTCTTGAAGTCATGCGTAATATCAAATCACAGGGCAATGAACGCGTCGATGAAGCGGTGATCGATCTACAGAAACAGCTTAATCTAAGGCAGCCGCCGCTACGCATAGAATGCGTCGATATTTCGCACATTCAGGGAACCGACCCGGTGGCTTCTCTGGTGGTATTCAAAAACGCGCGTCCGCATAAGGGCGAATATCGTCTATATCACATTAAAAGTGCAAAAGGTGGAGATGATCCGGCTTCTATCGGCGAAGTCACCCGTCGCCGTTTTACCCGTCTGCTGCGCGAACAGTCTGGCCTGCCCGATCTTTACATAGTCGATGGTGGCATTACTCAGGTTCGATCAGCGTTGCGCGAACTTGAGCAACTCGCAGTCGATATCGAAATTTTTGGGCTGGCCAAGCGCGAAGAGATTCTGGTAAAGCCCGACGGCAGTGAGTTTAAACTGCCATTCACCAGTGCCGGCATGAAAATGATTGTTAAACTGCGTAATGAAGCACACCGCTTTGCTAACACTTTTCAGAAAAAAGCTCACGGTAAGCGGGTGCTAAAATCGGCTTTGCTCAATCTTCCAGGTGTTGGCCCGGCGACAATTCGCAAGGCCCTTTGGGAGTTTGGTTCGACAGCCAATCTGGCGCGCACCAGTGCAGAAGAGCTGCGACAACGCTGTCAGATTCCGCTCAAGACCGCAGAACTGATTATCAACTCGCTGAAGGAAAACAGTGATGAAGAATAGATTTGTAAGTCTGGCGCTGCCAGTAGTATTCCTGCTGCTGATGCTGCCCGCTGCTCGGGCTGATATAGCTTCTGCGAGCATGCAGCAGAATCTGGAAACGGCTTTTATGCGCGCTTTGAGTGATCCGGCCGAGTTTCGCAATACTGGCGTTTTTCAGCTGCTTGGCTACAGCGCTGACGAAATCGCCCAGATTGGCCGCATAACTCCACGGCCGGCAGCCATAACAGTGCGGGCTGAAAGCAGCTCAGAAGCAGGAACATACGATAATATCAGGGTCGAGTGTACAAAGGTGTCCTATTACAATCTGACTATCGACCGCGTTATCTTTGATTTTCCCAGATGCCGGATTTGTCTTGATGAGCTGGCACAGAGCCGTCTGCGCTTTCTCGGCTCTGATCTGATCAAGCTCAAGACCGAGGTTTCGGCTGCTGATATTGCCAGGGTTTTCGAACTGGTCGCGCGTGCCCGCAATCTTACCAGTCTTCGCATAAAGCTTGAAGAGGAAATGGCACGAATAAGCGGTCGTGTCAAGCGTGGACTCTTTGTTGTAGACTTTAACATTACCGGCGATACAGAATTGATCGACGCCAAGACTGTAGCTTTTCGCTGTGATCGTATGTTGCTCAACCGGGCTGTTGTGCCAAGAAATACGGTTAATGCGGTTTTTAGAACGATAAACCCGGTTTTCGATGCCAGAAAAACCTGGCTCAATCTCAATATTGCAAAGATTAACATCAGGCGCGGAATGGTAGAGACCATCGCCACCATAGAACGGAGAAAAAGTTAAGATGCCAACCGCTAGAAGGTTTTACCGCATAGCTAAAGCAATTCATCAGAGACAGCTCGATATAATAGTCGCTCTCGATGGTGTACACGATCAGCACAACCTCTCGGCTGTGCTGCGTTCGGCCGATGCAACCGGCATCAATCAGGTCGTGTGGTATCCGGATATTAAAAAGCCGGAAAAACTCAACCCGGAAGTCTCAAAGGGTTCGGAACGCTGGGTCAAACTCGAAACCGTCGATTCTCTCACGCCAAGGCTGCTCGAGCTTAAGCAGCGAGGGTACAAGATCGCTGCCACACACATGGCGCATGAAGCGGTCGATTTCAGGCACATTGACTGGACAGTTCCCTGGGTGATTGTTTTCGGCAACGAGCAGAGCGGCTGTTCAGAAGAAACTGTCAAGGCTGCTGATGCCAACATCTTTTTGCCAATGATGGGATTTGTACAGAGCCTCAATATTTCGGTGGCCGCAGCGGTAACCTTTTATGAGGTTCAGCGTCAGCGCGAGAATGCCGGACTGTACAGTCGCAAGGCTTCTGAAAAACAGATTCGCGAACTGTACAACCAGTGGAACCTTATCGACGAGCAGTTTAACATCGATCAACTTATGGTGCCGCCGGCAGGCGATATGCCAACTCTCGATCACCCTCACAGTGACGGGCGGTCGGTTCGCAAGTTCCCTAAAGTATAAGTCCCCAGGCTGATAACAGAGCGGTTTTTGTTTGGCGGGTACAGCGGGTGTTGCCCAAAGTGGCCGGCTCAGGGCAGGGGATTGTACAAAAAAAATATTAAAAATAGTTAAGAATCGCGCGAACCTTTCCGAATAAGGCCATAACATCAAAAAAATGACCGAAAATGGAGTTGGTCGATGCAGAAACTCAAACAGGGATTAAGGGACTGGACAAAGGATTTCGTAAGGGCGCTCGTGTTTTTTCTGGTTTTGCAGACTTATGTTGTACAGGGGTTCGTGATCGAAGGAGCCTGTATGGAGCCGGAACTGCACTCTCGGGAAAAGATAATTGTCAATAAGATGATTTATAATATCCAGGAGCCCGAAGTCGGGGAAGTAGTAGTTTTTTCTTACCCGCTCGAGCCCGAAAAGGATTTTATCAAGCGTGTTGTCGGAGTAGCCGGCGATGTAATCGAAATCAAAGACGGCTATCTCTATCGAAATGGTAAAATGATGAAGGAACCTTTTGTAAAAGAATACGTGTTTGGCTCCTATGGTCCGCAGAAGATTCCGACGGGAAAAATCTGCGTAATGGGTGACAATCGCAATAACTCACACGACAGCCGATCCTGGGGTTTGCTTGATCGCGAAATGATCAAGGGCAGAGCCGAAGTAAAGTTCTGGCCCCCTTCAGCTGCCGGACGAATAGCGGCGCTCAAAGAGTAACTCAGATTTGACAACCCCAGGACTTATGGATATATTCTGACCACAGTCAGGAGAAGGTACATTGGTAACCTCTTTCAAAATTAGTGGATTTACTTGCCCGGCCTGCGGCACGGTTTTCGATGCCAGAACGGTAACATCGATAACGCACCAGGGCCAGGACTCAGATTTCCTCCCGCACTATCTGGGAGAGAATCCTCTGCCGTATTTTCTTGTACAATGCCCTGAGTGCAGCTTTTGCGCGTATCCAGAAGATTATAATGATGCAGGGGCTTTTCAGAATAAACTTTCTGTGCCGACGATCAGGAAAATACTCAGTTTGCCGATATGTCGAAAAATTCCTGAAGAAGCCTTGAAGTTTTTTATTGCCGGCAAGATATACGAAGAAACCAGCCGAAATCCTTATCACATTGGCAATCTCTACCTGCGCGGTTCTTGGTGTTGTCGTATCAGTGATAATCGTAAGGCTGAGATCGAAATGCAGCAGATGGCGGTTAAATTTCTGCGCATTGCCGTCGAAAAATCGACGATCAATAACCCCGACAATCTGCCGGTGGTGACCTATCTGATCGGGGAGCTTTATCGCAGGCTTGAAGATCGCAAATCAGCCCGCGAGTGGTTCAGTGCCGTAGAAGAAGTATTAATAGACCAGGAACAACAGTGGATTCTCGAATTAACACAAAAACAGGCTGAATTGAATGAGCATTTCATCAACTGAAAGCTCACATTGAAAGGGAGTAAGGGTTCTCTGTTGTCTTGAGCGATCCTGAAATTTCCTGATAAAAGTTTGTGATTTCTGGTAAAATCACATAAACTCTTAAATGGAAATTTTGGGATCGCTTTATTCAGGGGAGTGTCGATGCATAGAATCAAAGTCAGATATGCTGATGAACAGGGGCGCACCCGCGAAGAAGTATTTGAAACCCGTTCTTTGAGCGAGCTACGCGCGGCCTTTAACAGCAAGGGTTATTACATTCTTTCTGAGGCCGTTGAAAAAGGCAGTTTCAGCGAACAGTTGCGCGAGGCTCTCACTTTCAAGGCAAGTGTGTCGATCAAAGAGCTTAATGAATTTACCAAACTTTTGCGTACCCTTCTTAAGTCCGGCATGGCCATTACTGATGCCTTTGAAGTGCTGCTCGATGATGCTGAAGATACCCAGTTGAATATGGCTTTGCGCCAGGTCAACAGTGACATAAAAGAAGGCGTGTCGCTCAGCGCAGCTCTGGGCAGGCATTCAGATGTTTTTCCCGATATCTATATAAAAACAATTGTCGCCGGCGAAAAGGCCGGCGCTCTCGAGAATATTCTCAAACGCCTCTCTGAGTATTTTACCAGTTCAATAGCAGTCAGGCGCAAAGTCGTGGCCGCGCTGATCTACCCGGCAATATTGCTTGCTGTTTCAAGCCTGGCTGTTACCTACATGATAGTCGCAGTAGTTCCTGAATTTGCCGGGCTTTTCAATAGTCTTGGCGCGCCACTGCCGATGATTACTTCTTTGCTTCTCTCAGTTTCTGCATGGCTTGGGCAGTGGTTCTGGCTGCTGATTTTCGGCCTGATGCTCGCGGTAGCCGGTGTCATCAGCTTCTCACGCTCGCCTGACGGCCGTCAGAAAATAGATGCCTTTAAACTAAAAGTGCCGCTATTGCGCGATCTCGAAATGAATTTCGCTTACAGTCAGTTCGCCCGCACCATGGCGACCATGGTCGAAGGCGGTATTCCGATTCTCGACAGTCTGGCGGTAGTAATTGACAGTATGGAAAACCGGGTTATTGCCATGCGTTACTCGGTTCTTCCTGAGCTGCTGGAAAAGGGACTCGGATTTGGCAAGGCCCTGAAAAGCATTCCGGAAACTCCCAAAATGATGGTCAGGGTTATTCAGGTCGGCGAAGAATCAGGTAATCTTGGCGAAATGCTCGAGAATATGGCTGACCATTATGACGAAGAGATAACCGAACTGACCGACATGATAACATCGCTTATTGAACCTATACTCTTTCTGGCGATGGCTCTGGTCGTAGGCACACTGGTTGTTGCCCTGCTTTATCCTGTTCTCACGGCCGCCTCGCAAATCAACTAGGATGGATTTCAGAAATGGAAAGCTTCAAGGAATTTTTAATCAAGAAAAGAATCGTTGACAGCAGCAAGGCCGAAAAGCTGGCAAAAGAATCAGGCGGGCAGATCGATCTGGTTTTGCAGCGCCTGGCCGGCGACGGCGAGGTTTCTGATGCAAACCTGGTTAAAGCTTTTGCCGCAACCTTTCGTAAGAAGACTCTCTGCGAAATTCTGGTTGAAGAAGGTTTTATCACACTCGAATTCATTCAGCAGCTGATTGGAGAGTTTGGTGCGATTCCCGGCAACATCGGTCAGATTCTGATCGAGCGCAAGGTGATCGGCGAAGAAGAATTTGCCCGCGCCGTAGCCATGGAACTGGGCATAGAATATGTCGATCTCTCTCATTACGAGGTCGATGACGAACTTTTCAACAGCATCGATGTCGCTCTGATGCGGCGCTATTGTTTTGTGCCGCATCAGCGCAGTGCCCGCGACATCTATCTGATCATGCATGATCCCGGCAATGTCGACGCCATAGAAGAGCTTGAAGTGCAGCTCGGCCTGCCGATAATGCCGATGGTCGCTTCGAGAATGGCTATTCAGAAACTGCTCAGTCTGATGATCGAAACCAGCCTTGATTCAAAGGTCGTATTCGGCGATTTAGAGAATTTTCCACCACTTGAAGTGGTTATCGAGGAAGATGAAGAAGAGACACCTGCGGCCGGTGTTGCCAAAACTGCCGGATTCGCCAGTGAAACGCCGGTTATCAGAATGGTCGATGCCATAATTCTCAAGGGTGTTCGCAAACGTTCGAGCGACATACACTTTGAGGTCTATGAGTCTCAGCTAAAGGTTAAATATCGTATCGACGGCGTGCTGTTCGAGGTCTTGTCGGATGTTGAACCACGATTGCGCGGCCCGATCATTTCGCGCCTCAAAGTCATGGCACAGCTCGACATCGCCGAAAAGCGCGTTCCTCAGGATGGCCGCTTCAAACTGCGCATCGATGATCGATTCGTCGATTTCCGCGTCTCAGTATTGCCTTCGATCTATGGCGAGACCGTGGTTTTGCGCATTCTCGACAAGTCAGCTCTCGGCCTGGATCTGCAACGTATCGGTCTCGATGGCGAAGATCTGTTGCAGTTCAAACGCAATGTAAAAAAGCCTTATGGCATGGTTCTCGTCGCTGGCCCGACCGGATCGGGCAAAACCACGACACTTTACTCTGCCATCAAGTTCGTTCATACCAACAAAGACAAGTTCATAACGATCGAAGACCCCGTCGAATATCAGCTGCCAGACATAGTTCAGATTGCGGTCAACGAGAAAAAAGGTCTGACTTTCAGTTCGGGTCTGCGTTCTATCGTGCGCCAGGATCCTGACAAAATAATGGTCGGCGAGATTCGCGACCCCGAAACAGCCAAAATAGCGATCAATGCGGCTCTTACCGGTCATCTCGTCTTCAGTTCGATACATGCCAACAATGTCATCGATGCAATTTCCCGCCTTGAGAACATGGAAATCGACCCATACGAGTTTGTCAGTTCATTCAACCTGATCATGTCACAGCGCCTGCTGCGCCTTAACTGCAAGAACTGCATCACCGATGACGACAGTATCACCGAAGAGATGAAGCGGTTGACCATCGATTTCAAACAGTATGAAAATGTTGCATTCAAGCGTGGCAAAGGTTGTCGCTTCTGTCATGATACCGGCTATCAGGGTCGTTCCGGCATTTTCGAGGTTCTCGAAATGTCACCTTCGATCAAACAGATGATTCTGACCCGCCAGTCGCCACTCGAAATAAGAAAGGCGGCGATGGAGCAGGGTATGGTGCCGTTACGCCGCGCCGGCTGGCAGAAGGTCGAAAAGGGGCTCACCACTTTTGAAGAAATGAACCGCGTAACCTTTGAAGAAGGGGTGCTCTAATGAATCTTTATACCGAACTCATCGCCCTTGATATCGGCACCAGTTTTATCAAGCTGGTTTCTATCGATTACGGCCCCGGCAAACAGGGTTATATAGTCAAGAATCTCGAAATGAAAGAACTGCCACCCGGGCTTATTGGTGGCGATTTTACCAACCCTTTCATCAGTGACATGCCGGTATTCAAAGATCTTCTCGCCGCCATGATCAAACGGGTTAAGCACAGCCGCCAGGGCTATGTCATTGGCCTGCCAGACCGCTGGGTCAAGCTGCATCTCAACAATATGCAGCTGACTGAAAATGAGCGCAAGTCGCCAGAGTTCCTTTCCTGGCGCCTGCAAAAGAATCTGCCGATTCCTGACGGTATGCGGGTTATGGTTGACTTTCAGATTCTGCGCAATCTTCCGGGCGAACAGCCCGACACTTACCAGGTGCTGGCCGCAGCGGTAAAAGCCGATATTATCGATATTCTGTCGCGAATCACAACTGATCTCGAAATGGAAGTGATGGCTTTTGACACTTCTTCGCTCGGCATATTCAACCTTTTCGAAGAGGTTTACCCCGAAAAGATTACCGAGCAGATCGTCGTAAATCTGCATGTTGGGCATGAGACAACCGTTATCAAGGCCTATTCGAATGGCTCCCTGCTTTATGAACGCGTTATAGAAGTTGCCGGCGAGGAATTCGCCAAGATTATCAGCGAAATAGATGCGGTGAATCTCGAAAACGCGATGCGCGCCAAGGAAACTGAGAAGTTTTTCCCGGTTACCCGCGAAGACATTCAGACGTTGGTTGGAAAAAGGCAGCGTATCGATCGCATTTTCGGTAACTGGCTGCGCGAACTCAACGTGACTTTCCGCTTCTTTCAGGAAAAATTCAATGTCTCGCGGCTGCCAACCATATTCATGACTGGTGGCAGCACGTTGTTTCCAGGTCTCGAAAACTTTCTCAGCGAATATTTCGAAACCAACTGCTTTTTGTTCAATCCTCTCAATGAGATTCCACTGGCAAAGAAGATCGACGCCAAGATGCTGGCCAAAGGCCCGGCTTTCGCAGCTTGCGTCGGCCTGCTGGCCAAATAGGGGGCGGCAATGAAACACTATCTTAATTTCAAACCCTCGATACTGTTCAGAAAAGGCAGCAGCTTCATGCTCAAGACCTCACTGATCATTCTTTACGCAGTTCCGGTGAGTCTGGCAGTATTCTGGCTCTACAAATACTACGCAACTTCAGCGGTGAACTCATTTTACCGGGAGAACGTAGCTCAGCTCGACTCAAGAATCAGCGAGACTACCGGCGCGGTTAAAAAGATGTGCCCTTCGCCAGAAGATATTGACAGCAGCGAAAAGCTTTACTCTGATTACCGCAAAGTTTCAGCCGTCGGCCAGACATCATGGACAACACTGTTCAGTCGCCTGGAAAGACTGGCTCCTGCCGAGATGCGTTTCAAGCGGATCAGTATCAAACCAGATAAGCTGGTTAAGGTAAGTATTGAAGGTGAAACAGTGCGTTTACAGCATTTAACCGGTTTTTTACAGGATCTGTTTTCAGAAAAGGTTTTTTCATCACCCAATCTTAAAAGCCATAACCGCAGCAAATCGGAAGGGGCCGATGTGATAGCGTTCAGTCTCGAAGTCGATTATGCCGGAGAAAAGGGGGAGCTGCCCTGATGAATCCGAACGAACTGGCAAAACTCAAAGAAAAAGCACCGGTTCCTCTTCTTCTGCTGTTGATTCTTTTCCTGTTGCCGGGCTTTCTGCTTGCTCCTGAAACAGAAGCTCTCAAACAATCAGCTAAAATTTATGACACCAGCCTCAAAAAGGCACGCGATCTGCGGCGCTTGCGCGAAAAGTATACGATGCAGCAAACGCGTCTCGATAAGCTTGCACAGATCAAGAGTGATCTGCTGGCGGTGATCCCTCAGGAATCAGCTTTGCCTGAGATGATCGACCGTCTGCATGCCACTGCGGCTTCATGTTCGGTAATGGTCGATAATGTGCGTTATTCATTCAGTCCTGAATACGAAAAGCTGGCCGTGCCGGGTTATGATATAAACATGCATCTCAGTTCGAGCTATGACGGTATGAGAGCAATGCTGGCAGAACTCGAATCCATGCCGACCCCTGTTCTGATCAAAGAAATTTTGATGAACGAATCAAGTCATTATGTTTTATCGATGAGGTTACTGGTAAAATGAAAGAAACCAAACCCGTAGTAGAAATAGCCAGAAAGCATCGTGAAGATGTAATCGATACTTTGCAGCTCAGAAATAAAGAGCGAAGAGTGCTCTATACTCTTCTGCTGATTTTACTGGTAACTCTGGCCTATGAAAACAGCGCGTTTCTTTATGACCGGCTGATCGGCGCTGCCCACCCTCTACCCGAACTCGGCCAGCGTAAAAAGGCCCAGCTTAAGCAGGATATGATCAAGCCTCTTGAAAAAGCTCTTGTAGACGCTTCAGAAGACTATCCACAATACTGGGCGAGATTTTCGCAGAATCAGAAGCGCCTGACTGATGCTGCTGCCATGCTGGTCGAAGATGGCATGGCCGAAGATGCGCTTGAGCTGGTAAAACTGGTCGTGGCCAGCATGAATGAGTTCTCAGCACATCCTGTTATCAAGGCGACAAAAAAGCTTGAGCGTCTTAACACAGAAATGGCAACAATCCAGAGAATTCTCAAATTCAAGGCTGATTTAGAGGGCGTTGCACCCAAGCCTCTTGTTTTTACCCGCGATGCATCTGTCGCTGATGATCAGAGCCGTCGCAACCTTTTTGAATATTCTCTGAGGTAGAGATGCATAAGATTTCAGGAAAACGCAAAAGCGGCTTTACTCTTATCGAGATGCTGGTCGTGCTATCGGTACTCGGTATTCTGGTGTCGCTTGCCGGTCATCATCATACCCGCGTTCTGAAAAAGTCGCAGGATGCTTCGCTAATGCTTGAATTAAACAGTATTCGCAACGCGGTACACCAGTTTGCGCTCGACAACAACGGACGTTTTCCGCAAACCCTTGAAGAACTCAAACCTCTGCATCTGAAGAATCTGCCAACGCTTTGGCGCGGCAGCTCAGGATCAGGTCGCTACCATTACGACCCGGTTGCCGGCAGAGTAGACCTTTATGATGAAACCGGCAGCAGTCCTGCCGGTCAGACCGACCATGGCGGCAGAAATTATGCAGACTACTAGACGCGCTATGACGCTGCTTGAGCTGATCGTTTGTACCGTCATAATCGGTATTCTGTCGGCGACTGCGCTGCCAGTTGCTAAAAACTTCGTGCGCCGGCAAAAAGAAAATCTTTTGCGCGAAAATCTCAAAGAAATGCGCAAGGCGATCGATCGCTTTTACGAGAAGAAGTCGATGGCCACGCCAGGCCTTGCAGACGCGCAGTATTACCCGGCCAGTCTCGATGAACTCGTCGAAAATCGGTTTTTACGAAGAATTCCTGTCGATCCTTTTACCGAAAAGGCCGACTGGCAGACACGATCGTCGACTGACGAGCCCGGAAGTGCTATCTCGAACCGCCAGAACCTGTTCGATGTCTACTCAGCGACCACCGAGAGCGATTCCAGGGGGCAACTTTACGCCAGCTGGTGATTGCTCATTTATGATGCATTTCGCGCAAAGTTTGAGCGCCCGGTTTTTTTCAGGAGTTCAACTTGAATCGTTATTTAATAGCGTTTTTAGCTGCTAATTGTCTTAAAAAGCCTTTGTTTAAAGATGATAAATGGGTTGCTTGCTGTGAAAATTCTCATTTTAAGCGGCTCGTGAAATGTTGGCATGATAATTGCTTTAATGCCTGCGGAATTATTTCCGGAGGAATTAAAGATGAACAGTTGTTACAAAATTATGTTGCTGGTACTGGTTGCAGTGCTGTTCGCTGTCGGACAGGCAGGTGCTCAGATGCATGATCTTGAAATCGTTCATACCGAGACAAAAGAGATCAAGGATAAGAACGGTACAATCAGTCTGAGAATGGACTGGTTCAACCGCCCGGGCGAAATGGCTCTGACTGTGACTTATTATGGTTACCTGACCCAGGAGGGCATGGTTAACTTTTACCTTAGTATCAATGGCGAACAGCGCGAATTCATCACAATGAAACAGGAACTCAAGAACCGGGCGCAGCGTATCCGCATGATCTCGTTTCATCCTACTGTAAAGCATAAAAAGGTTAACAAGCTGGCCGAGATACCTTCTGATACTGTCGTCGATCATCTGTTGTTTCGCAATGCTCCTTATTACAAGCAGTTCGGCAGCTGCAATATCGAATTTATCTTCTTTGCTCATGGCCGCTGGCATGGCGACAGCAGCAACAACAATGAAAATTTTCGTGTAAGTTTTGAAAGTCCACTTACCGACTTTCCCCAAGATCATTTTTGAATGCCCCGCAATGCACGTTTTACCGGCCTTTTGGCCGGTTTTTTGTTTGCGTTTGTTTAAATTTGTGTACAAAAAATTAGGCAAAAATTCGATTTCTGGGTATGATTATTTAGGTAAGTATTTCAAGGAGGAATTACTATGCTGAAAAAAGGAATTTTGCTGTCAGTAATCTTGATGCTTCTGATCTGTTCAGGTGCTGAAGCCAGAAGGCGCAACGTGGTTGTACCTACCTGGTATGGTTACGGTGTGGTCAGCCCTTATATTACCGGCTATCACCCCTACGCCTGGGGCGCCTACGGATATTACCCCGCCACGCCCGTAACTACCTACAGCTATGGCGCCGGTGTACCTGCCTGGAACGGCTCATACTGGTATTACAATGCCGGCAGTCTTGCCGTTGTTGCCAATAACCTCAATGTCCGCTCTGATCCATGGGTTTCTGGCAAAAAGAGCCAGTCTAATGTCATAGGTTCGCTAAACACCGGAGAGCAGGTCTATGTCATTTCGCGACACGGCAACTGGTATCTGATTCAGTCTGCCTATCTGCCGCTGCGTTATGGCTATGTTTACGGTAGCTACCTGCGCTTCTATCAAGGTGGTTGGCCGGCGGCTCACTATACCGCATTTTATCCGTCTTCTCTGGCTTATGCTCGCTGGTAAAGTTGATTAATCGGCACCAAACAGATAGCTAAGAACCAGCACGGCCATTGATCCGCCCCAGACAATCGCGACAAGCACCCAGACAATAATGGTCAGCTTGGCGCGTTTTGCCTTTGGGTCGGAACTGCTGGTTGTCATTATGTCCTGAATACTTACTTCACCCTGTTCGTCACCAGCAATCGGGTTGAATTCAAGAGATTTCTTCAGCGCGGTCTGCTTGGCCTCTTCCTGTTTAGCCGCTTTAAGGGCTTTTTGCTCAATTTCATAAGCACTGGCAGCATCTTTTAACAGTTCTTCTGCAGTAGAGATGTGGTTGAGTGCTATTGCCAGGTTGTCTGCAAGCTTTTGCACCACGCTTTGGTGATCCATGATCAGTGAAGACCTGCAGTTCTGGGCCGTAGAATAGACGGCGTTGAGCAGCTCTCGATCAGGGTTGGCAGAAAGAACCAGTCCGATCTTTTCGACCATTTCGACCGATGTTTCGCGCACCAGAGCATCGAGAAGTGGCTGGCGCACTATGTTAAAATCGACCAGCATCGACATCGAGACACCCAGCAGGCGCTGCTTTACATTCGAAGAGGCCAGCAGACCGGTGAGCAGCCCTTTTATTCTGTCTCTGTCAATACTTACAAAAACACGGGTTGCGGTCATTCTGATCTTGCCGTTCTTTTCCTGCATGAATTGAGGCAGATACAGGCAGAGATATTCAGTATCGAGTGTGCTCAATGCCTTTATGCAGGCACAGATAATGTCAGGATTATCGCTTTTAACGTAACTTTTTATTCTGGCAGCATCGTCATAAGTGCCAAATTTGCCGTAAAGATTGATCAGCGCTGCCAGTTCGCGCCCCTGCGCATCATTGAACAGGCTGTTGAGTCGCGGCTTGTACTCTTTGAAAAAATTGGCGTTGGCACGGGCAAGCAGCTGTACTCTTTCCTGTTCGCCGAGATTGCTGTAATTGTCAAACTCTACCTCAGGCGCTTTGATCGGCGGCGGTGGTTTAGGCATCGCCCGGGCAGGAGCTGCCGGCTCGGGGATTGGCTTGTCCTCGCTGGCTGAAGTTTGGTCTGAAGGCGGTGCCGGTAGCGGTTCTGGCTCGGCCGGCGTCTCATCAATTTCAGGTAGTATTGCTTCTTCAGCCTCTTCGTTGCTGACTTTGCAGGTGGCCTTGAGCAGGCGCATTTCTTCCTGTTTTACGCGATTCTTCAGTTCATTGAGATATTCCTGAACCGAAACACTTATCTGCCCGCTGTCGGCGAGAGCTCTGACTACTCCAAGAATGATGCCTTTGACCAGGCTCTGATGTTGTCCTGATAAAGAGCGGTTAACCCAGAAAATTCTGAATGGCAGTTCAGGATTGGCGTTCGCTTTGAACAACTGAGTGATTCGCATCAGAATTGATGGGGTGGTTGTCTGCGTGAGCAGCCTGATAAGATATGGCTCTATTTCAAGATAGGGGAAGTATGCCGCATGATGCAGCGCCAGTATTACTTCCTGTTCGTTGCTTGAATAAAGCAGTTTCAGCAGATGTTTTAGTGCTTCAGCGCGATTCCAGCGATAGAAGGCCTGAATCGCCTGCGCTTTGACTTCGTTCTGCGGCGAATCGAGAAGCGGTATGATTATGCCCTGCAGATTGCCCGGGTCGAGGGTCTCCAAAGCTGTCAGAGCTGCGGTAATGACGTTTGCGTCGTGGTGACGTGTGAGATCCTGTAAGACCGGCGAATCGGCGATATTGCCATGTTTTCTGAAAAAATTGCAGAAGCTCACCAGAATCTGCGGTGGAAAGTCCTGCCAGCTGGCATTTCTGAAGTAATCGGCGGCAAGAAATGCTTCGGCCGGTTCGACAGTGGCGATGCCGAGGGCAAGATCGTCGAGGCGGTTATGGTCCTCAAGCAGCTTTTCGAGGCCTTCAAGTGAGACCTTGAACTGGGTCTTTTTGAGCTTGAATACTGCCAGCCGTAGAGATTTTTTTATCTGAAAGGCCAGAACCGGGTTTTTAACACTGTCGAGAGCTTGTTTCAGTATCTCGGCTTCAGCTCGTGTCGGCTCGCGCTGATCGATTTCATCGAGTCGACTGAGGGTAATGGTTCCGTTTTCGCTGATCAGCGCAGACAGCAGTTCCTGGGCACCCAGTTGTGAATTCGATATCGCCAAGGGTCAAACCTCTACTGAAGTATTTCTCAATCAAATCTATGCTATGTCTGCGCTATTATATCAAGTATTGCCAGCCAAGTTCAATGTCATTTATCGTTCCGCTCGTGCTCGTGCTCGTGCTCGTAATCGTAATCGTCCTCGAGATTATTCTCTTACCTCGGATCCAGGATTAACCGCAGATTACACAGATATCGCTGATTATTTCTGCAGTCTGAGAGGCAGAAGAATGCATGTGAAACAGAAATCTGCTTAAATTGGCGAGATCGGCGGTTGCTGCCAGGATGAACACAAGCTTAGAAGCCGATGTTACCGCCGACGACGAGCACTGGTTCTTCTTCGGTCAGGTTGAGGCCCATGACTTCGAGCTGAAAAGCGTCGCTGCCGAAGCGCATGCCGGCGTGAACTCGGTAGCGCACCGACTCGTCGATGAAGATGTCGCGGTAGTTTCCGAAGCGGCACTCACCGAAGAATGAGGCATAGCTGCCAAACTGGTAATCGAGGCCAAAAGCGCCGACAAATATGTCCTTGCGATCCATTTTTCGGGTGATACCGTTGCCGAAGTCTATCGTCTGTTTTTTGGTAAAGGCTGAAGTCAGGTTCATGAACCCGGTGAGATTGTCGCTGATTTTCTCAGAAACAGTCAGATAGATATTGCGAAGGCTTTCGATCTGCTCGATGTCGGCGAGATTGAGCTCTTCTGCCGTCATCGGCGTGAAGGTGAAGCCCATGCACATCTGCTTGTCTTCGAACGGCGCCGAGTATTTCATGCCGAAACTGTAGTGGTCTTCCGAAAAATTCAGTCCGGTCATCATCGGGCTGGAAGTGCGATCATAGCTGAGGTGACCTGCAGACAGTTCAATGTGCTGATTGACTTTGCCCCTGATGCCGATGAACTCTTCGTCTTTTTCGAGATCGACATTGGTTCCAGCGGCAAATATGCTGCTCTTCGAAGTGTTGCCCTTGTAAGAAACATGCACGCCCTTTTCGGCATAGTCCGGCGCCGGAATCGAAACCAGCCCCGAAGTGCCCGACATGGTGGTGCCCAGCATATTATTCATCTCGATCGCCGGCACCGCCTCTTCAATGGCATCCGCCCGCCGCTTAACCTCCGGCACCGCCTCCAGCACCTGCGCACGAGCACTATTGAGCGCTAGAATAGAAAAGATCGTTATAAGGATTATAATTCGTTTTGTATTAATGCTTGCCACAATTTTCACCAGCCATCTACTTGTCTATCGGCCTGCTCATAATTTGTCCAATAAGTTGTCTTGCCAGATTCAATTTTCAGACCAGTCAATTGCGGGTATGATTTGGGGAGCAGATCAGGAGCAATTTCTTTCCAGTTTACTGTAATTTCGCTGCCATCACTTAAATCGTAATATGCTACTCTGGGTTGTAGAAAATACGATGGCGGCGTGGCTTGATCGCTAAAGTGAGCCACATAATAGCCAGGTTCAAGATGAGTCATTTTGAAAGCGCCAATAAAATTGGGTATTACGGCTTCAGCCAGATTGGATGTTTTCGTTGTAAGCACTGCATCAGGTAACACTTCCCAATCCGTAACCTGCCGCACTTCATGTCTTGTGCTTCCATCGCTGTTGCGAAGTATTACCGTGAAGTTTTGAGTTCGCTGAACCCATTTGAAAAGGTGTATGTATGTGTTTGCTAATCCAGAACCTGTTACCAAATCTACATATCTTCCCGCAAATGATCCGTAATCTGAGCGCATGCTATGCAGTAAGGGAAATGTTAGCGACGCGGGTGTTTGCTTTTTATCAACATCTATTTGAAATCCACTGGTTACAGTGTCATAGCCAAATTTTGAAATGATCAGCTTGTAGTTTGCCGGAGCTGCCAGATTAGAAATTGTGAACAGACCGTTTTTGTCAGATACAGTCGTTACAGCATTAGAATCTTCCCCCAGTTTTATTGAAGCATATTCAATAGCTCCCCCTGTAAAAGCATCAAAAACCTGCCCTTTAACAACAATGTCAGAAGCCTCTTTCAAGGGTAATAGCACTTCAACAACTGCCGGCGAAGTTGTACCATCTGGTCTTATGACTACAGGGAACACGTCAGACTTTGTGGTTTCCATCTCGACCTGAATGTAATACATCTTTGATACATCAAGATCTTCAAAGAAGAATTTGCCTTCTCCTGTCGTTCGTGTGTGAGCGGTAATACTTGAGCCTGCAGGGTCATTGCAGAGATTGACTTTAAGGTTAGTCACGGAATCGTTACTTGTTGACTTTACCAAACCACTTATTGATGCTTTTTCAATTGCCTTTGCAGCCAGAGAAATAATGGTGTACCGAGGCGAAACTACTCCATCGTTCCTCACTTCTACAATCTTGGTATCTGTTGTGTAATTAGAAGAGCCACTTGTATCAATCTTATAAGACCCTTCGCCCAGATTAGTAAAGGAAAATTGCCCTTGAGTTCCGGTTAATGTGGTTGAAATAAGAGTATCGCCCAGTTTAAGTTCAACATTGATGTTTGCAAGTTTTTCGCCAGTGCCTGTTAGAATCACTTCACCTTCAATTTTGGCTTGAACTTTTATCTGTGCTGGGTTGAGAGCGATCATTTTTACTTCAGGGTCTGCTGGTGCTGTGGTTCCATCTTCGAGAACGCGGATGATGTAGGTGGTTGAAGCGTAGGTATTGTCTGGCGAAGCAAAAGCCAGATCAAAGAGACCGGCCGGCACTTTGGCGAAGTAGAACTGGCCATCTGAGGTGGTCTTGGTGGTTGCGGCCAGCTGGTTCTCGTATATAAGGCTTACAGTGATGTTTGCCAGCTTTTCACCGGTGTTCTGTGATACCACCGTTCCAACAATGTTGTGCTTGGCAACATCTTCTCCGAGTGTCGTCAGGTCTACCGTTGCCTGCGTCATATCAAGGCCGGTCAACAATGTTGAGACGGGGGATTTGTTGGTGCCTTCCTGGCAGCCTGAAAGGAACAGGCCGATGACGAAGATTTTGATTACTAACAGCATTACCAGATTACGTTTTCCAAAAAGAGGCATGGTTCATCCCCCGAAAGTAAAATATTTGTGAACATTATCGGCAGACTCGGAAGAAAAACTTAGCTTAGATGTAAGCGTTGCAGAGAAAAGAGATCCGCAGATTGCACCGATGCCGCAGATGAGAGATCGAGCTTGCAGATGGATCCTGCGACTTCGCGCAGGATGACGAAGAGAGGTGAATTTTGCGACTATGCGCAGGATGAAGAAGTGCGTTCTCGTCGCCTGAGCAGGTTCTCAAAAAATCAGTTGATCTGAGTAATCGGTGGATCGTTTTTGTTCGCAGATTGCGCCGATTGGCTCAATGATGGGCGTATCACAGCCTGATTCAGGGTAGAGATCAGTCTTTTTTGGGGCGGAAGTCTTTGAGGGCGGTGTCGAGCGCCTCTGTCACCTTGCGAATGCGTTTGATATTCTGTAAACGCTCTTTATTGGTCTGCAGGCCAACTTTCTTCATGAATTCGTCTGCCTCTTTGTTCTCTTTGGGAGGTTCTTTCTGAATAGCGAGTTCAGAGACCCAGCCTTCGAACGGAATGCCGTCGGTGCCGGTGGCGACTATTTTTATCCAATTGATGCCTTCGACTACACTGTGACCCTCGACTTCGGCGAGCGACAGGGGCTGTTTTTCAGTCATTTTTCTGTCGCCAGATTTATTGATTTCTGCCGGTACTCTCTCAGCTATCAGTTCCTGGTTTACATATACCAGATAGCCAACGGCCGCCAGCAGTAGCAGCTGCATGACCGGAAAACTTGCCTGGCGCGGACTGCGTTCTGGCGGTTGTTCGGGGAAATAGACAGGCTCATGTGACGGCGTCTGGCTGGTTGCCGATTGATGCACTTTGAGAGTTACATTTGAGCAGCTGCCGACTTCTTTGATCGAAACCTGACCAACGTCTTCGCTGGGTGGCCCGAGCATTTTGTAAAGAAATACGGCAGCGATAAGCAGAGCAGCAACAATGATTATGGGTATAATAAAGCTGGCCATAGAACCTCTCACGAATACAGGGTTGTTCTTACAACTTTCAAAAATTATCTTACAACTTTGAACCTCGGGTTGCAAATTTTTGCTCTGTGGATTCTGCAACTTCGCGCAGAATGACGAATTAGAGCGGATTCTGCGACTTTCTTCTTCGCGAAGCGAATAGCTGGAGCACCCGGCAGCATCTATCCTGATGTTGCCAAGTATCGCTGACCTCATGTTTGCAAAAAAACAACGCGACTGAAGGCAGCAGCTTCGGATAGAGACCGAGCGCTGAATGTCTAATATGCGAGTCGGCGTGTACATCTCTACTCTATGGGGTGTAAGGGCGCTTGTGAATAGGGGGTACATTTTAGGCGAAAGAAAAAAACCTTTGTTAAAGGCGATAAGAAGATAAAAAAAATTAAAAAGGGTATTGACAATAGTTTGCAGACGTCATTATAATCAGCCTATCAAATTTCCAATCACGAAGGAGTGCTCCAGATGAATAAAGCGGATCTCGTAAAAGTAATCGCCCAGAAGGCAACCCTCAATCAGGCAACTGCTCAGAAAGCTCTCGAATCAATGCTCGAAACTTTCAAAGACAGCCTCAAGAAGGGCGACAAAATCCAGCTGATCGGTTTTGGTTCTTTCGAAGTTGCCAAGCGCGCAGCTCGCAAGGGTGTTAACCCCCAGACCAAAAAAGCCATCAGCATCCCGGCTAAAAAAGTTGTTAAATTTAAACCCGGCAAAGATCTCAAAGACCTTATCGCCAAAGGCAAGTAATTTGCAATAAAGAGGCCTGCCCCATGTGGGCAGGTCTTTTTTTTTCGCAAATTGCCGCAGCTCAAACCGGCTGCCGGTTTTTTCGCTCAGTATTGAGACCGGCAATGTCGATTTGATATTGAGAGCCGGCTGTGGTACAATTCCTCCGCCCTGGCTCTCTCAAATAGCCCACACTCAAGCTTGATCAGGCCTCTGGGCCTTGTCTTATTTTGAAAAAAAAGATACGAAAACTCTTCTACGGTGGCCTGGCAGCACTGATTACGCTGGCGGCCATTCTGTATTTTGCCTGGCAATACACCTACGATCTGCCGGATTCTGTTGTTTCGGGCATCAAAGACTATACCAGAAGCTTTCATAACATAGATTTCGATGCCGACGCCCTTCGCCTGAACCTGCCAGATCAAAAGATTCGCGCCCGCAACCTCAGACTGCGTATTCCTGGCAGCAAAGACTTTGCTGTTATCGACGAAGCAAGGGTTTTTCTTGCTTCAGGAACCGGCCCTCTCGATCTGTATTTCAATCAGGTCGCCATTGAACGCGTAGAGATAGATGGATTGAGGGTTGATCTTACCGCCTCTTTACCAGAACGGCTGGAAAAAGACAGCAAGCCTTTCGATATACCGGCGTCACAGGTTCGGGTGAAGGGTTTGAGTCTGAATACTTCAGTGACTGTTCTGAATGTACCGGATTATCTATTCTCATTGGTACGAAGTGATACTGCTGCCAATGTCGAGATGAGTTTTGCCAAAGGACCTTTTGGCGGTATGGGCAAACTGGCCGGCATGCTCGATCTCAACAGCGGCGATGCCAGCGCCAGGTTTATCTGGCAGCAGAATGATTTTTCCGGCTTTCTTCCACTGATTTATCTCTGGCATCTTTACGGTCTTAACGTTGTCAGTGGCAGCGCCTCAATCGATCTGAACTGGCAGGGTAACCTGTATTCTCGTATAAAAAATCCGGGCAGCGATATTTCTGGGTTTTTTAACCGTGAACTGACAGGGCAGATCGATCTTAATGAATGCCGTTTCGTTCTTGGCAGCACTCAGGGGCAGCTCGATCTGGCGGCGGCCAGAGTAGCGAGCCTGCCATGGTCTCTCAGCTTTCAGGCTGACGACGGTACTGGCAGCGTCAGACTCGATGCCGAATACAAGGGCCGAGAAGGCAGTCTGACCGACTTTTCCGCCGAAATTGCCGGTGAGCGTTTTGTTTTGCCACAGGCATTATTGACTGCTGTTGGCGTGCAATTCAAAGATACAATCGTCGGAGAAACCGACTTTGTCGGGAAGTTTGCTGGAGATATCAACCAGATAACCGGTTACGGAAGTGCGGCCACGCGCAAATGGAAGTATCAGAACAAGCTTATCAAAGATGCGGCCGTAAACTGGAGCCTGGATAAGGACATGCGCTTTGTCGTCAATGGCAATCTGAGCAGCGAAATCGGCAATCTTCAGGCCAGCGCGTCAATTTTTCTGGGTGGAGAAAATCACCGTCGTGGCGAAATTTCAGGCCAGCTCGATGAAGTCAATCTGCAGTCGTTGCGACCATTCATCGAGACACCGGTGCATGGGCTGTGCTCAGGGCCTTTTAAAGTGATTTTCGATTTGAATGCGCCCGACAAAACTTCTTACGACCTCGATCTTTTCATGCATGACGGCAGATTCTACAGTTTTCAACCTGAATTGCTCAACGTCAGAGTTTTTGGCACCGGAACGGCCTGGAATCTCGCCAATCCGCACGTTCTCTTCGACAACGGCGGCGAAATCAAAGTAGATGGACTGATCAATGCCGCCAGCATATCGGTTAAAGTCGATATCGCCAACGTTAATCTGCAGAATTTCGAAGTCAAACCAGAGATTGCCTCTGGATGCGCGTCTTTGCAGGCCGAGGTGAAAGGTGCGCTTCTTGCTCCCGAAGTGCAGGGGCAGTTGTGGGCCCAGAACGTAAATATAATGCAGATCCCCTGCGAGTCGGTTCGAGCTCAGCTCAACTTCAAAGAAAGCGTTCTGACTCTCGCGCCACTGGTAATCGCGCTCGAAAATGATGCTTCGGTAGATGGTTATCTTACACTCAATCTTCTTGACGGCAAACTCAAGGGTTTTAAACTTAATTTTCAGAAATTTGACGTTTCGCTTCTACGAGGACTTCTGCCAGAAAGTATTGCAGACAGTACAGTTACCGGTTTGATTGCTGGCAGCGTGCTGTATGACGGCACCAGAGAGCACACTTTCTGGGACTTTCTTGTTGATGGCAGACGCCTCAATATAAGTGGTAACGAAATCGACAGCCTTTATTATGAAGGCAGCATTTTTGGCGCACAAAGCGAGATTAGAAGTCTGTTTATGCGTGCCTTCGGTGGCACGCTGACGGTATCAGGCCAGGTCAGTGACAGGGAAAGGTTTTCTGGTGCTGTCGAGGCCGACTCTTTGCGCTTTGCCAATATTCCGGCAATGAGGGCATTTTTGCCGGACCTCAAGGGGGAAGTAAGCTTTCAGGGCGATGTCGAGTGGTCAACCGAAAAAAAAGTCGGCAACTTTACGATGTTTGCGCGCGATCTTAAAACGCAGGAGCGCGATCTGGGCAACTTCGGCGGTGAGGTTGTCATCGATGACTCCGGCATGCGAGTCAACAGCGGAGAATTCGACAAGCTTGGCATAAGTATCGACGGCGAAGTTTCATGGTCAGGGGTTCGACCCTACAAAGCCGAGCTGCTTCTTAACAACGTTGACTTTTCGTTCATCCCGGAATCGCATGGAATTAAAACCTTTGATTACGGCGGTCTTCTGGTCTCAGGCGCCTGCAGCCTTCAGGGCGATCTGCAGACTGGCATGCCCGACATGGTCAACATGCAGCTCGAGTCGATAAGAATACAGAAAGATAACGATGTAATAGTGTCAAACCGGCCTATGCAGGTGGTTTATCAAAACGGCGGGATTGAAATCCGTTCGCTTGAACTCAAGTATCGACTGGGCATTCTCGGTGTCGAGGGCGTAATCGTGCCTAAAAAATCACTGGCCTTGATGGTCAATGGTCAGGATTTTTCGCTCAAAGCGCTTGGCCGTTTGTTTGACCTGCCAAACTGGAATTACCAGGGCAATCTGTCGTTGAGTGCACGTCTTTTTGGCGACATGAATGATCTTAAACTCAAGGCAAATGCCGAAATCAATGATCTGGAAGTTGCCGGTCGCAAGATACCCGGCGTCAAGGGCAAGGTAGAAGGCGACAAAGCGCGAATTTCCATAGAAGAAGCCAGCATTACACTGCAAAACAGCTCTTTAAATGTCAAAGGTAATATCGATCTGGCAGAAGGCTATCGCCCGGTCAATCTCAGTATGCATCTTTTCGTTCCTCATGGCCCTCTCAGCGATCTGCCAGAATATCTGCCCGATGTTTTCCGTGAAGCCAGCGGCACAATTCAGGCCGACATCGGCCTCAGTGGCAAGCCTTCAAACCCTCAGATAACCGGAGACCTGCATTTAAAAGCCGATACTCTGGCTTTCAGCAATATGCGCAAGCCGCTGACCGGCGTTGATTTTTCCATGTCCACTGAGGACAGAATTATAAAGATAGACAAACTCGAAGCTCATCTTGGCCGCGGCAAACTTTCAGGACAGGGACAGGTTGATTTTCGCAACAGCCTGGGCTCGATAACTGCCAATATCAGCGGTGAAAAGCTCGACCTTTCATTCATGAACCTCGAAGTGAATGGTGCCAGCGCCAGCGTCGATATTGGCGGTGACCTCTATAATCCGGTGATCAGAGGGAAAGTGCTGGTTCCCCGTGGCAGGTTCAATCTTTCGACAGATATTTTCAAGCGCCGGCGCAAGTTCGATCTGTTTTTCGATTCATTGGATTACCATTTTGACATCGAGGTTCCCCGCAATTTCTGGGTGCGCAGTTCGTTCTTGAACGCCGAAATGCGCGGAAAGTTTTCGATTGCCGGTGATCTTGAAGACGTCAAGCTCGATGGTGGCGTGAGCTGCGTGCAGGGGAACCTGTTCTTTCAGCAGCGCCGCTTCAGAATAGATACGGGTGAGATCAGATTTGGCGGTGTCGAAGACAGCTTCGATCCCCACATTTTTGTTAAGTCAGAAGGGCAGATTCAGAGCACGAGAATTTTTCTGACCTTGCAGGGCCGCGTGTCGTCGTTTACGCCGCGCATATATTCGAGTCCGCCGATGGCAGAAGGAGACCTGCTGGCAATGCTGGCGCTGGGCCGCGACATGTCTTCGGCGATGCAGAGTGACAGCAAAGAGCTGTTTGAGACCGAGGTTCTCGAGGGGCTTAAAAATTCTTACATTTCTGCTCTGATTGGTAATACAATATCGACGGCACTGAATCTGGATGAGCTGTTTCTCAGTTCGCTGTTCGACCGCTCATCGGGTAAGACAAAGTCGTTCATCAGGGTAGGCAAATACATAGGTCGCAACTTTTTCATGGCTTACGAGGGCACCATGCAGGAAGACGAACAGGAAACCTATATCTTCGAATACCGTCTGCCCAAAGGGTTTGTCGTAAACCTTGAGTTCAGGGAGCCCGAACAAGATCAGCGCATAAACGTGCGCTACGACTGGAATTTCTGGTAAAAATTAGAAATGTTGCTCAACAAACTTGAATCGATGCTGAACATCAGACCGGGCGAATGGCGCGAAACCGGCTTTTTCTGGTTTTTCACATTTTTCTGCTGGTTCTCGATTGCCCTCGGCGATTCAATCTCGGACACTCTGTTCATCAAAAGAGCCGGAGTAGAAAATCTGCCGTTGATGTTCATTCTCTGTGCGCTGGTGGCAATTCCACTGAGTCTTATGCTGGCCGTTCTGCAGGGCAAGGTGGAAAAGCGCCAGCTCACCGCTGCAGTTGGCATGATTTCTGCGCTGGCAGTGCTTGGCGTCGTGCAGTTCTCGGGGATCGAGGACAACAGTTCAGTCGTTGGTCCCTATGTTTTATACTTTGTCACCAACCTGATGATGTTCGTTCTGCCAGTTGTTCTCTCGGTTCTGCTGGGCACTCAGTTCAACTCGCTCAAGGCCAAACGCCTCGTTCCGATAGTTTTTACCGGCGTTATAGCAGGCCGCGTTACCGCCGGCGCCACGCTCAGCTATCTGGCTCTGCATTATCCGGTGCCTTCGATTCTCTGGTTCTGGGTAATCATTCATTCAACCGCATTTGTCTTTTTCTTTCTGGGGAGCGGCAATTTTGTCAAACCGCAGATACAAAACTTTTTTCAGCGTCCAGGAGAGCAGAGGCAGGCAAAGTTCTTCGACCGACTGCGCAATTTTATGCGTTCACTGACCGAGTCGCGTCTTGTGCTGTTTCTTGTGCTGTCTGCTGTCTGCGCCAATTTTTCCTATTATTTTGCCGAGTTTCAGAGTGCTTCTATCTTCAACAGCCATTTCACCAGCGAGAACGATCTCGCCATGTTTTATGGCTGGTTCACTATTTTTGCGAGTCTGCTGGCATTTCTCTTTCAGGCCTTTATTACCGGCAACCTGATACATCGCCTCGGCATCAGCAATACTAATCTTATCTATCCGGCCCTGGCTTTGTCAGCATTTGCTGCGACCTTTGTGTCATTTTCGCTGTGGCCTGGCGTCTGGCTTAAATTCGTGCAGTTTGGTCTTTTGACGGCTCTTTTTCAACCTGTCAGCAATCTCTTTTACAACGCCCTGCCACCCCGCGAAAAAGCAAGAATAATAACGGTCAGCGAAGGCGTGTTACAGCCTCTTGGCACGGTGGTTACCGGTTTGATTCTTTATTACGCCGGCCAACACACTGATCTGGTAAGGCTTTTTCCGCTGCTGGCGATGCTTGCCTGGTTTGGTATAGCAATTCTGATGCGGGCTCCTTATCGCGACAGCCTGCTCAAGCTCCTGCGCAGTTCGAGTCTCGATTTTTTCAACAAAGGTGATCTCCAGAAGCTCAATCTCGATCGCAATACCTTCAATATGTTGCTCGGCCATCTGGAGAGTTCGGACGAAGAAACTTCAGTGCTGATCGTGCAGCTGATTGTAAGCAACTGTGATCGCAGCGGCCGCGAGCAGATGATGCAGCGTCTTGGCAAGTTCCCAGACGAGCGCAAAATCGAACTGCTCAGGCAGGTAAGTCTTCCGGTCGATCATTTTACCGCCGAATTCCTTTACAGCTGCCTTGACAGCAGCAGTATCGATTTGCAGCATCAGGCTCTCAAGGCGATAAGCATTTTCCCTTCTTCCCCGCGTCTGAGGCAGAGAGTTACCAGGTTTATCACCAGTGATTCAGAACATCTGAGATGCATCGCCGCAGCTATTCTCGTGCGTATTGGTGACCTTGATCAGATGATGCGCTCACTCGAAATCATTCAGGGTTACATTCTTGCTGGCGACAATGCAAGTGTGCTCAAAGGCATCGAAATCATCGGTCATACCGGCGACGAACGGTTCTGGGTGAATCTGCGCCCTTTCTTTTCTTCAAGTGATGTTAAAATAAGACTGGCTGCGGCTCAGGCTTTCGAAAAAATTCTCGCCAGCGGCGAAACCGATGAACACTATGAGATTATCGGCCGGCTGATCAAAGATGACCTGCGCGAAATAAGGCATCTGGCGCTGAAAATTCTTTCGCGGCTGACCGAGCCAAAATGGTTTTATCATGTGATCGAGGGCTTGTCTGATTCCAGTCCGCGCAATCGCAAGGTTGCCGAGGAGATTCTTATTGCGCATTATGATGATAAATTCAGTGATCTGATCATGGTGCTCGAGAGCAGCGAAGCTTCGCTTTACGCCAAGGCTGCGGTGGCCGGTATTCTGGCAACATCGCAGGACAACAGCGTCAGAGAATATCTGCATCTGTTTGGCAAACGTGTGATTCAGCAGCTTTATGAATACAAGCTCGAAGAGTATGTTATCACCCGCGATACGGCGGCAGAAAGCTCTATTTACATGCGCATGTTGCTGCGAGAACGCGCCTGGTCGCTGACCCGGCTGATTGTTTGCCTTATTGCACCCGAGCAGAACCGGGAGGCGCGCGACCTGTTCAAGAGTCTTTATTCAACAAATGAAGAGCTGGTGAGCAACGCTGTCGAGGTTTTGCAGAACATGGGTGAGCGTCAGCTTGTTTATCACATCATTCCGGTTCTAGAGAACATTTCTCTCGAAAATATAGCGGCTTATGCCATGAAGGCTTTTGCCATGCGCGAAAAGGATCTGCGCATCATTCTCGGCAAGTATCTCAATTCGTCTGATAATGAGCTTAAAGAGGCGGCCATCCACACTGTCTGCATGTCTGAGATTCGCGATCTGATACCCGTTCTCAAGAAGATCGAAGCAGACACGTCAATTTCTGATTCCGTACTGTCGACCTGTCGCTGGGCAACCGATACTCTCAGGGCGCGTGGCATTACTATGCAATACCAATGAGTGAAACACCATGATTATTATCGAAAGAATCCTTTTTCTCAAGCGCATTTCGATCTTCTCGAGCCTGTCGAGCTACGAACTGCGAAAAATAGCCGAAGTCGTCAGTGAAGAAGAAGCCGAATCAGGTGAAATCATCTTCTGGGAAGGCGATTTTGGTGACTGCATGTATCTTGTCGTCGAGGGCAAGATATCTATTTTTACCGGCAAGCAACCGGCGATAAAGGTGCTGGCCAGTTTCGAGAAAGCCGCGTTTTTCGGAGAAATGGGCCTCTACGACGACAAGCCACGCGCCGCCTCAGCCATGGCCGATGTTCGTTCGCGTCTGCTGGTGCTGAGAAAAGGCGAGTTTTGTGATCTCATCAGCGAGTTCCCGATGGTGGCTCTTGGTATCATGAAGGAGCTGAACAACAGAATCAGGGCTACCAATCAGAAACTCAACCTGATCGAGCGTAATCTGGTTGATAATTCCAGCCGCCTTTATTCACGAGATTACTTTGTCGATTGCATGAAAAACCTGATTAACCGTGCCAGAAACGAAAAAACCCAGGTCGGTTTTGTATTGATCAGGTTGAAAAAAATGCATTTTCAGGATGAAGGCGGTGATGATGAGGCTATCGGCAAATTCAGAACCGAATTGATTCGCGAACTGGGTATGCGCCTGGCCGCCTATATGCGGGAAAGCGACATGCTCTGCCGATTCGACGATAACAGCATTCTGATCATGATCCCAGAAATCAATTCGCGAGGTGCTCTGAAGTTTCAGGCCCGCATAACTGATGATATCAATCGAGTGCTCATCGACTTCGAATCAGCACGTAAACTTTATTCCGATGTCGAATTCAAGACTTTAACCTTTCCTGATGATGCCGATTCGGCTGATACAATCGTCAAGAACCTTGAGGCTCAGTAAAACCCGCGCATATCCTTTGGCGATGAGCGCTTGCCGGGTGACTTGCAATAATGCGCCCGGCCGTCTATAATTCGAGCCTGCAAATACCACAGGGAGTTCAATTTGCCGAAAACCTTGTTACTTGAAGCCGGCTTTCTCAGCCTGCCCGACAATCTCTTTGCCGCCAGTCAACCTGATCTGCGTGAGCCGATCGGCCAGGCTCTGCGTCAGGAAAAGTTTGAGTTTTCCCGCCTGCGCTGCTGGATATCGCAGCACCGTATCGGAGTGTTGATCGAAGGTCTGACTGATTCACGAACCAGCGCAACAAAAGAGGTGCGCGGACCAAAAGCCGTCGGAGCCTTTGATTACAATAATCTGCCTTCTCTTGCTGTTCAGGGGTTTGCCACTGCTCAGGGAGTACAATACAAAGATCTGGTGACCAGAGAAATTGATGGCGAAAAATATCTGTTCGCCATACGTCCGGCTTCAGAACAACCCCTGGAAAAGAGCGTCGATAAAATTAAAGATACCGTTTTTGGTGCACTGAATTTCAGTGCCAGGCCATGGAGCAACAGCAGCCGCTTTGTTCACCCGCCGGCCTATTTTACGGCAATGCTCGACGACAAGGTTTGTGATATCGACCTTGATGGACTGAAGGCGAGCAATATCACCGCCAGTCATGACGGGTTGACCATCAAATATCATGTTTTATCCGGCGCCCAGTTTTATCCACAGGTGCTGCAGCAGATTGGCGTCGTCTGCGAAACGGCTGAACGTCGAAAGATTCTGGAGACCAGAATAAGATCGATATTGCCGGAGGGCTGTGTTCTTCGTTCAGAAGGCGCTCGCATCAGCCATCTGTGCTATTACAAAGAATCGCTGCAACCACTTCTGATCAAGTTCAAACCCGAGTATCTCGAAATCCCGGAAGCGGTGCTCCACGCGTACATGAAAAAACATTTTTCACTTCTGGCCTGCGAAAATAACCGCGGCAAAATAATGCCAGCTGCCATCGCCATCTCAGAAAAAATCAACCCGCAGAGCCAGGAAGCTTCGCTTAGAGCGGCGGAGCTTGACGACCATTTTGCCCGCCTGCTTCAGGTCTGGCGCAACGATGTCGAAAAACTGCCAGAAAAGCTTATGCAGCTGGCCGGTCGCTTTGAAAAAGACAAGATTCTTGTCCCGGAATCAGGTAATCCCCTGGCGCGTTGTGCTTTGTGGCTGGTTCCCCGTCTTGGCCTAGAAAGTGCGTCATCAGACATCAATGTTCTGATTTCGCTCATTGCAGAAGGCGAGCGCACAAAGATTGCAGAACTGCTTCCTTCAACCGGCTTTTCGGTTGTAATCAGCCGGCTTGGCGAAATAGCAGCATTCAAGAAGATGGTTCCGATTCTTCAGGAGATCTGCGATTTCTTTTCCGGCCGTATTCACGCTCCGGGCGATGTTGTCGCACGCGTGCTCTGTCTTTCCCTGCTGATGCGCAATTACACATTAGGCGACAGCGGTGAGCTTTCAGATCCTTCCAGAATCATAAGCCTTCTGCGTGCCGCTGATTTCCGCATCGATATTTTTCAGGCGTTTTCAGACATTTTTCCAGATTACAACCTGGCAAGACGGTTCTGGATTCAGACACTTGTTGCTGATCTGCAACGAGAATCAGTTATAAAACTGGTGGGTGAAAACTTTCTGTCTTCTTATGAGCTCGATCCTGCCTCGTTCTATGATGCCGCCAGATCCTGGAAAGATCTTAGCGCTGCCGATTCAGAAGCACTTTCAACTCTGCATCAACGCATGCGCAGTAAAGTAGAAGGGGTTCATCCCGTCTATGAAGAGATTTCTGACTGCCAGATCGAGAAGGAAGTTGTTGAATCGCTCGTCAGACTTGAAAAAATGCCTGGCATCAACTATCGTGAGATTTTTGAATTCTTTGCCCGTGAAAGGGTTAATATCGAAGCCTGTTTGATGAATCTGCCGCCGTTGCTCGACGATATGAATCCAGAGCACCTCTCACGAATCAGTCTTTTGCAGAGACTGATACGCCAGCTGGGACGGCTGCCTTTTGTCACCAGAGAAAAAACAGGTGCAAAAAAATGAGAATGTTTAACTTTATGTTTGGTATAATGCAATTTTGCAGTAGAATCGTGTCAATCTCAGTCGGGGGAATATAGTAATGGCAATTGAAGATCGCAGCAATAATCCAGATAACATTGATGACAACGAGAATCCGGGTGCACCGGAGATATACCCTCTCCTGCCACTGAGGGATGTTGTCGTATTTCCCTACATGGTGGTGCCCCTCTTTGTCGGGCGCAAAAAGTCGATCAGAGCAATAGAAGAGGCGATGCTCAAAAATCGTCGTATCATTCTCTGCTCGCAGAAACAGGCGAAAACCGATGACCCGGAAGCAGATGAACTCTACGAAACCGGAACTATTGCAGAGATTCTGCAACTGCTCAAACTGCCCGACGGCATTCTAAAAATCCTCGTCGAAGGCACCACCAGGGTTAAAATAAACCGCTTCACCAAACTTGATGAGTTTTTTGAGGTCGAGGGCGTTAAAATCCTGACCGAAGACAAAAAGACAATAGAGCAGCAGGCTCTGATGCGCAACGTCATCAGCCTGTTCGAGCAGTATGTCAAGCTCAACAAAAAGATTCCGCTCGAAGTGATCATGGTCGCCAACAACGTCGAAGAGCCCGGTCGCCTGGCTGACATCATCACCGCTCATCTCAACCTCAAGGTCGAAGAAAAACAGGAAATTCTCGAAGCTTTCGTGCCACGAGAAAGGCTTGAAAAAATTGCCGGCATCCTTAACCGCGAGCTCGAGATCATGATGGTGGAAAAGAAGATTCGCGGCCAGGTGCGCAAGCAGATGGAGCAGATTCAGAAAGAATACTATCTGCGTGAGCAGATGAAGGCTATTCAGAAAGAACTTGGCGACACTGATGAGCGCACCGAAGAAATCGAAGAACTCAAAGAAGCGGTGGCTAAGGCCGGCATGCCGGATGAAGCCCGCGAAAAAGCAGAAAAGGAACTGTCCAAGCTGGGCAAGATGCCGCCAGGCTCTGCCGAAGCTACCGTTTCGCGCAACTATATCGACTGGCTGGTCGCCCTTCCCTGGAAGAAGCAGACCAGAGACCGCATCGATCTCGAAAAGTGCCAGAAGATTCTCGATGAAGATCACTTTGGTCTCGACAAGGTCAAAGAACGAATCCTTGAATACCTTGCCGTCTGTCGCCTGAAAAAGTCGATCAAAGGCCCAATTCTCTGCCTGATCGGCCCTCCGGGCGTTGGCAAAACTTCGCTGGGCAAGTCGATTGCCCGCGCCCTCAATCGCAAGTTTGCCCGTATCTCTCTGGGTGGCATGCGTGATGAAGCTGAAATCAGAGGCCATCGCCGTACCTATATCGGTGCCATGCCTGGTCGAATCATACAGGCGTTGCGTGACACCGGTTCTCGAAATCCTGTAGTTCTGCTCGATGAAATCGATAAGATGGGCATGGATTTCAGGGGTGACCCAAGCTCTGCTCTACTCGAAGCTCTTGATCCAGAACAGAACCACTCTTTCTCCGATCACTATATTTCGACGCCTTTCGATCTTTCAAAGGTGCTGTTTCTGACCACGGCCAACGTTCCGCATACTATTCCCGGGCCGTTGCGCGACCGTCTTGAAGTTGTTTACCTGCCTGGATACACCGAAGAAGAAAAGGTCCAGATTGCCAAAAAATATCTGATTCCGAAACAGCAGGATGCCAACGGTATCGTCAAAAAAGGCATCAAGATCGAAGAGTCGGCGGTTGTCGAAGTCATTCGCAAATACACCCGTGAAGCTGGCGTGCGTAATCTCGAGCGCGAACTCGCCTCGATATGCAGAAAAATTGCGCGCGATCTCGTTTTCGGCAAAATCAAGCCGAATCCCGAGAAGAAGGACCAGCCGCTGTTGCAGGTTACCAATGCATCGATCGAGCAATATCTCGGCATTCCCAAGTATCATAACAGCAAGCGCGAAGACAAAGATGACATCGGTCTGGTCAATGGTCTTGCCTGGACAGAAGTAGGCGGCACGACATTGCCAATCGAAGTTGTCGTTATGCCTGGTCGCGGCAAAATCATTCTCACCGGCTCTCTCGGAGAAGTCATGAAAGAATCGGCACACGCTTCGCTTTCATATCTCCGCAGTCATTCCGATGAGATCAAAATGCGCCCGATCGATTACGATGCAATCGATCTGCATATCCACTTCCCCGAAGGCGCAGTGCCCAAAGACGGGCCCTCAGCCGGTATTGCCATTGCAACCGCAATTTACTCGGCGCTCAACGAAGTGCCGGTACGCAGCGACTTTGCCATGACCGGTGAAATTACTCTGCGTGGTCGCGTGCTGCCGGTCGGTGGCATCAAAGAAAAGCTTCTGGCAGCACATCGCCAGGAGATAACCAATATCATTCTGTCGAACGACAACGAAAAGGAACTCGAAGAAGTGCCGCCACAGATTCGCAAGAATTTGACGATCTACAAGGTCGCTTCTGCTGCTGAAGTGCTCAAATTGGCGCTTCGCGGCGAACCAAAGAGTACTCCGCTTGTGTTCAGCAGCCGCGCTCTCGGCACTGCGGCCAAGCGCAAGAAGACCTCGAAAAAGCGCGGAGCAGCTTAATGACCATCAAGATTACTTCGGCTACATTCAGCGCCTGTGTTGTCGGCAAAGACGGCATTCCTGACGACAATCTGCCGGTAATTGCTCTGGTTGGACGCAGTAACGTTGGCAAATCATCGTTGATCAACTGTATAACCGGGCGTAGAGAACTGGCGCGTACAAGTTCTCTGCCAGGTAAGACTCTCACCATCAACTATTATTGTATAAATGAGGAGTTTTATCTCGTAGATCTGCCGGGTTACGGTTACGCCAAAGCTTCAAAAGTTACCAGACAACGCATACAGAACATGATGAACGAGTTTTTTGCCGAAAGCAAAAATCTCAAGGGCGTTATTCAGGTGCTCGATATCCGGCACAAGCCTTCGCCGCTCGACACTCAGATGCAAAGCTGGATACGCGATCAAAAGCTGAACAGTCTCGCTGTGCTCACCAAAGCAGACAAGCTCAGTCATCAGCAGGTAGTTAAGATGCGCGCATCGATTGCAAAAGATCTGAAGCTCGGCTTCAGCATGGTCTTTTCGGCAAAAACTTCGACCGGAAAAGAAGACTTTCTCGATGCCGTAGAAAAAGTTATCGCCGGCCTCGAAATCAAGAGCAGTGAAAGCAAAGGCAGAAGGCCTCATCCACAACCCCGCCAGGGCGCTGAGCGATCGCAAAAGGCAGGCGAAAGCGGTTCACGCTCTGGTCGTGAAAGGCAGCCGGATAGAGAAAGAAAACCGGGCCGGGATCGCCCGGTGGACAAGCAGCCTGAAAAACAGCCTGACAAGCAGTCAGAAAAAATTCCGTCTCCAGATAAACCGGCTCCTAAACCCGACAACCAGTCTTCGCAGTCTTCGCCAAGACCTGAAAAAACCGAGCAGTCGACCGAACAACGCCCCGGCCAGAGTCGCCGTCGGCGCTGGAAAAATCGCAAAAACCGTGGCGAGGGTGACAAGAAAAAACAGCCAGAAACATAACTCTTTTTTGAGTGGAGGAAAATATGAAATTTGTGCGTATCGCTCTCTGTCTCGCTTTGCTGGTGACAACGGTCACCGCTGGTGCAGCTCCATCGCTGAACAGCATTCAAAAGAACATCAAAGCTGCCGGCAAACTCTGGTCAGGCGACCCGGTAAAAGCGCAGACCATGTTGCGCGAATCTTTTGCTTCGGCAATTGCCTGGACCAAGGATGAATACAAACCTTCCGTCAGAGAACAGGGTTTTTATAACGCTATTACCTGCTTCAGCCCTGAACTTGTCGAAGAAGTCGCGCTGGCGGCCGAAACTTATGTAACTCTTTTCCCGACGGGTCGCTACCTCAAAAAGGTCAATCTCTATCGCGCTATGGCTGAATATTCACGCGGCAATTACGAATCAGTGTCGGCCGCTCTCGATGCCGCCGCCAGAGCCAAAGGTAAGTTCGCCTATCCGGAACAGACTCAGGCAATGTCAGGGTATGTCTTAACCGGCCATCATCGCAGTGCTGAACGCTTCATCGAAGGTCAGCGCCTGCAGAAACCGTCATCTGCTCTAACCAAGGATCTGCGCCGTTTTCATTCAGGCAATAGAATGATCGATGGTCTTCTCAAGCGCGTGTCAACCGGGCAGATCAGCGGTGGCCAGGCGGCTGAGCTTCTCGACTCAGCTCTAGATACAGCTTACTTTGCCAAGCGGGCTCCTGAAGCGGCCTTGACTTCGATAGCGCTTAAGGATTCGCAGGCGCCATATTATAACCCGGTAAGAACTGAATGGTTAAGCTTGAGCCGTGTGGTCAAACATGCGACTTCGCCACAGATGCGATTGAAGAAGCTGACGGAATTCGTTAGCAACTTCCCGGAAGCATCCAGTGCCGAGCTCTATAAGGCATTGCTTGACCTGCGTTATCTCAATCTTCTTGAATTCCGCGACCAGACTGCCGCTGCCGAAATGCTGGTGCAGATGAAGTCGCTGCCTGGTTTCGAAAAGCTGGCAAGAATTGAAGAGATCGTATCCTCGATGAATCAGCGCAGCCTGATGACCCCCGAAGGTTACAAGTCTCTCCAGGAACTGCTTTCTCTCGGCCACCTGTTCCCTTACGACAACGGGCATCTGCCGGTTATTGGTCTCGACTACATTCATTTCCTTACTGTGATCGCTGATATGATACATGGGCAGAACAGCCAGATACGCAATGTCAATGCTGTTGGCTGGAACAACCTGCCGGCTGACATCCTTTATCAGACGGCTGTGGGAGCCAAGGAGAAGGCCTATCAGTCATATCTTCAGATCAAAGATGGTTTGACTCCTCAGGTCAATCGCATGCTCGAAGATTTGATGTTTCCGCTTTATCTGCCGTCTGTAGCCAAAGATAGAATGTTTATGGCCGGATTGCTGGCTGTTCCGACGCTGCCGGACCTCGGCACTGATCTTCTGATCGCTGCTATCTCCGATCAGCCAAGAATGCGCAAGGCTGAACACGGCTTTGCAGTTCTTTCTGACGTTTACAACCGGCACATGGCTTATTCTGAAGCTCAGGCTGTCTGGAAAATTCTGTCAGACAACTACCCTGATTCTGTCTGGCTTAAGTAATTAAATTGAGAGGCGGCAGGACTTGCCAGACGGCAGGACTTGCCGCCTACTTTTTTGGTTTTTTGGGATTCTGGAGGTTTGCTATGAAAAAACTTGCTGTTGTTGCACTTCTGACGATAATTATAGTCGGAACCGCCTTTGCTGCGCGCCCGATTGATTACCGTGGCATATTCCCGGCCGATCGTGAAAGCGATGCCAGAATAACCAATTATATCCTGCTCAAAAAAGATACGCGAATCAGGTTCGAAATTGAAGAGCAGGGGCATGGCACAACAGACAGAGTAAAAGTCGAAAAAGTTCAGCTGACCTCAGCTCCTGATATCAGCTTTTCTGATTCAGCCGGCATAAGAGTTCTTGATGTCACAGAATCCGGCATCTACGAGGTTACACTTGTACCAACAGCCGTTTCTGGAGAAATACGATTCGTGCTCAGGGTCGTCGAAATTGCCAGAGAGGCACCGGTTGAGCCTCCCGTGCCGGTGGCGACGGTTACAGATTCAGTTCCAGTTGCGAATACGACTGACATATCGCAGGCGGTTATCGCTGATACTTTGCCGGCGGTATCGACTGCCGCAATTGCCGTGCCGGTCGCGGTTGAGCAGATGACAGCGACAGCCGCTCAGGTTGCAGACAAACCTGAGATTGCCTCATTTGTACCTTCCACCGTTGATGCAACCAGTTCAGTAACTCTCAAGGCGCCGGCTGAAGGCTATTTTATCAATCCCTTTGCCGGTTTCAAGTTTGTTGGTGAAGGGCTTAACCTTCTGTCTGATTCTGAGCGTCGCAAGCTGATCAAAGTTCTTAACCGCCTGGCAGACGGCTCTATGGCCGAAGTTGCCGGCAGCTTTTTCAGCCCGGAACCAGACGTTTTGATGTTTCTGCCAACTGCGGTGCTGCCTGGGGCGATTTACTATGTCGAAGTCTATGATAATGCCGGCAGTCGTTGTGCGGAATATCGTGTTGCTGCCATGCCTGAGGTTGCAATAGAATTTAAGAGAAATCTCAATGATGTGCTGGCAGGTGTCAGCTGGCAGCCTCAGCCGACGCTTATGCCCAACCCGGCCGGGCAGATGCTGGCTTTGCACAACTGTGATATTGCTGTGTTTTCAGGAACAGAGCTGTTGGTAAAATTAAGTGGCGAACAGGTCGCACAGCCTTTTGGCTCTCTTGGTCAGATCAACTGGCGGGCGCGCCCACACTCTCTTGACATCGAAATGCCTGCAGCTCTCATTGCGTCAGAATGTGTCGTCGAGGTTATGGCAGCGCTCGATGGTTCTGACACGAAAAACGTTGCGTATCGGGCGAGCTGGCAGAAAACGGATGACCAGGTCGATTTCAGCGATGTTGAAGCCTCTGACGATCTGATTTATGACAAGCCTAAGGAAGAATTCAGCATTCAGGCATTCACGGCGCGCGAACAACTGGCAGAAACGGCTGCTTTTCAAATTGAGAAAAGTTTCAGCCTGGTTGATAATGAGGCTGACAAGATGGTCGCCTGGCCACAGGACGTGGTGTGGGATGAAAACGGCAGCCTCTGGGTGCTCGACAGTCAGTTGCGTCGAATTGCCAATTACAATGCCGCAGGTATGTTGCGCACCAGTTTTGGCGAGCGTGGTGACACGCCTGGCAGCCTTGGCCTGCCGGTTGCGCTGGCTCAGAAAAACTCAAGTCTCTTTGTGTCTGATACTTCCCGGCATGCTGTTCACAAATTTACTACTGAAGGTCTGTTTGTCGTATCGATTCTGTCTGAGCCTGGTTCGGGCATTAACATAGATCTGCCTGGCGGGGTATGCTTCAGAAAAGATGAAATGTGGGTTGCCGATCGCGGCAATGCCAGAATTCTTTGTTTCAATCAGCAGGGTGGCTTTCTTGGCAGTTTCGGCTCGACAGCGGCAGCTCCGATTGAAGCCCCGGTGAGTGTCCGGGCCGATGCTGATTCATTGTTCATTCTCGAAAGAAGCGGTCTGGTCAAAAAGTTCAGCCCGATGGGCCAGTTTGATGCAACATTTCAGAGTGGCAGCAACGAAGGCAGCGGACTCGATGTCGATCGCTGGGGTGGCGTCTGGGTTTGTGATGCTGGCAAATTCAAGGTTGTGCGTTTCTCAAAGAAGGGCGCTGCTTTGACCGAGCTGGTAGCTCCTCCGGCGGCAAAGCCATGGCTGCCTACCGCGGTTGCTGTGCGCTCTGATGGTAAGGTTGCTGTTACCGACGCCGCCAACAAAATGCTGCACATTTTTACTCTGGTAGAATAATGAAGCTGCCGGAGACCAGAAAACATAAAGTTGGCAGCAGAGTGTTGCGGGTAGTGGTTTTGCTGCTGTTAACCTGGTTGCCGTTACCTGTTATCTCGCAGAGCGAAATGCTCGAAGTAGAGCTTGCTTTTGTGCGTGGGCGCTCTTTCATCAACAGCCCGGAAAAGGAGCCCTATGAAGTGAAAGCCGGGCAACATCTGTTGCCATCTTCTACCAGCCTGATCACTTTTGTTGACGGTCAGTGTTTCTTGAAAGTCGGCGAAAGCGAAATACGTCTGAAGCAGGAAACAATTCTCGCTCTGTCGGGAAAACATAAATACGAGCTGCGGCAAGGTCTGGCAGGCTTTAAAACTGGCTCTGATACAATAATGCTGACGACCGCGCATCTCGCTGCCGAGTTTGCAGACGCTGTCGTAGTGGTCAAGGCCAACCCGGTAATGACCAGATTATGTGTGGTCAAGGGCGTGGTGACGGTCATACAGGGACGGCAGTCGGCAACCGTGCCGGCCGGACAGGAAATCGCCGCGGCTCCGCAAAGATTGTCGAAATTATACCGACATTCCGATGAGCTGCGCTTCACCTGGTACTGGGTAGACCCATCCAAAGAGCCCGCACTGCAAAAAGACTGAACAGTTCTAATTATAGCTGTCTGCGTTGAAGAGATAGCGGGCAGTAGCAACTACCAGCCCATTTTCGATTACATCTGCGACCACCATTATACGATATTGGTCGCCACCCGCTGGCAGATATTCTGTTAACACTCCACCGGGCACAGCTGATGACTCGCTGTATAGAAAATCTGATATGCCCGAATAGACGCGCAGATAATAGGAAGCTGTGCCAGAATTAACCGAAACCGGGCCGACAGATATAATTCTATTGCTGCTGGTCGGAGCAGACGGAGCTGTCTGAAAACGTGGGAGGGCAGCACCCCAGCTGAGGTCTTTGGTTACTGAAAATGTTTCGGTGTTAACGGTGTAGTGTAGTGTGTATCTGCCGGGTGCGAGCGGGTAATCCGCGCTTGTCAAAGTAGCTTCCTGTGCGTTTGCCGCCGAAACGTATGAGAGATTGGCGATTTTTTTGCCATTCTGGTCTTCTACCCAGCCGGAAACTCCGCTGCCGGCACCTTTGACCGCAGCAAAAAGAATGTTTTGTTCACCCGAGCCTTCTTTGGTGATGGTGCCGGCGCACAGGGCCGGCACCATGCTTGCCGGATCGGTGTTGTTGCCACCGCCACCTCCACCACAGCCAACAAGCAGTGGCAAGAAAACTATCGCTACAATCAGCAGCATGCACGCGCGTGAGAGATGATTCATTTTATTCTCCATCAACAGGCGATTTGCCCGACAAAATATTCAGTGTAGTGTGCACAAAATACTACCATTCTGCCACCACCAGGTCAAATTTTGGTAAGGCACTTTTCGTTCAGACTAATTTTTTATTGCTGTTGACACTTGTGGTGTACGGGCGTAGAATTTATTTATCTCAAGCGAGTATTTTGAGTAGATAAGTTGTTATATGTCTGGTTGCCTTACAAGGAGATAAGAGTATGAGGCGGTTTCTCACCACCATTTTTTGTTGTATGTCGCTGCTTTCTGCTGCCCCGGCCTTTGCCGAACCGGCTAAATGCCTGGCCAAAGTATCGAAGCTGACTAATAAGCAGATTTTTTCGCTCGCCTCACAGGGTTATGATATCGCCCGCCGTGGTGTTGATTTCGTCGAAGTTGTAATTGAAAAGGACGAGATCAACTCATTCGTTTCGAAGGGACATCCGGTCAAAGTCATTATTGAAGATCTTGACCAGTATGTTAAAAAGGTTAAGGCCGCCCAGAACAAGATTGACGCTTATTTTACCTATGCGACCATGGAAAAGCAGCTCAAGGCCTGGGCTGATCAGTATCCTGAAATCTGCATGCTCGAGTCGATTGGCAAAAGCCACGAAGATCGTGACATCTGGGCCCTTAAAATCAGTGATAACCCGAATAAGAACGAAGCAGAACCGGCCGCACTCATAATGGGCGCACATCATGCCCGCGAATGGCCTTCGATCGAAGTGCCGATGGCAGCTGCCAAGCTCCTTCTAACCGAATATGCCAGCAACGAAGAAATCAAAAAGCTGGTAGATAACCGTGAAGTCTGGATCGTTCCGATGGTTAATCCCGACGGCGTCGTGTATTCAATGGAAAAGAGCAGATACTGGCGCAAGAATCGCCGCAACAACGGTGGCTCATATGGCGTCGATCCCAACCGCAACTATGGCTACCAGTGGGGCGTGTCAGGTTCGAGCAGTTCGCCAAGTTCTGATACCTACAAGGGCCCGGCACCGTTCAGCGAACCAGAAACCCAGACGATGAAAAGGCTGGTTGAACGCGAGAAATTTCAGGGCAGTATCTCTTTCCACACCTATTCAGAGCTTATCCTCTATCCGTTCAGTTATGCTTACAATGTTGACAACCCGGACCGCAAAGTATTTGTCCAGATGGCCAACGACATGGCCCGTTTCAACAAATACGCGGTCAAGAACAGTGCTGATCTCTATCCGGCCGCCGGCGAGTGTGACGACTTCATGTATGGCGAAAACAAAATGCTGTCGTTTACTTTCGAACTTTGCTCGACTTTTATTCCGGCAGCCAATCAGATTCCGGTTTTCAACGAACTCAATGTGCCAGCCGTTATTTATCTGATCGACAAAGTAGGAACCTATGGTCTGGTTACGCCAGCCGGTCGTGATGAACTTATCGAGGCCCTCAATCTCGAATCTGCCCGCCGAGCTATCGTTGACAACGTCGATCTTTTTGCCGGCGAAGGTAACGTGGCCATGCGCAACGAAGTCCTCAAGCAGCTTGAAAAAATCAGTCAGCGTGCTGCTGAACTGGTTTGCAAAGATCTGCGCCAGGGCGACAGCAGCAGCTGGCAGACAATCAAAAACACTCCACAGGCTCGTCTCGCTGTTTCCTTCATTCGCAACCGCGTATTATTCGAAAATGCCCACGAAAAGGGCTTGTATCGCGAAGATCTCATCGAGGAAATAAAAAACAGCAGCAATTCTCGGTGAATTGTATTTTTTGTTTATTGATCAAGGTTTTAATGATCTTGAGAGATTAGCGTTGTTTTTTACTTGCCCTTTGTAAGCAACGAAGAAAGATTAAACGAGAATGTCTTATGATGTTCAGGTAATATATTATAATAGAGGATAAGAGAATGGAGTCGTCAAACTTGAGAGTCCATGCTGCTTTTCTGACTATTCTGCTGGTGTTTTGCTATTTTGTCGGACTATCCGCAACAGCCGACACGCACAGCCTCCCTGAATCCGTTGTTGAGCTGCTATCCGGCAAAACCACCGATTTTACCGGCGTTGCAAATCAGATTCCAGAACATCAGCTCCCAACCGCTCTTGCCGCCGCTAAGCTACTCAAATTCCACGCCCTGCACGGTGAAACCAGCCTCAGCAGCAACGAAGCCGAGGCTTTTGAAACGATTCTTCTTGATCGAATGTCGGCAGCCCGGCAGGTTGCTTTTTCCCAAAACGAGACCTGTCGCAAAAAAATCGAACAGCACGAAATCATGTTCGATGGCCAAAAGCTGCTTGTGCCCACGCATTTCGTTGCAAACACTGATCTTGCAATTATCGACTGTCGCCCGAAAGGCGAAGCTGGCAGCCTGTTTCCAGATTTCAACATTGAGGTTTTTTCACAAAGTCCGCTGACTGAAATCGCCCTTGCCGTAGACGGCAATGCGATTAATGCCAGAAACATTCTGGTAAAGCAGAGTGAAAATGCTTTCGAACTTTCTTATCGAATACCCACCACGTCTGACAGTCTCCTGCCGATCGGCACCCACACTGCAGAAATCAGCATTATCAACAAAGATGGTGAAAAGACAAAAAAAGAATGGTTTTTCACTGTCGGCATTGAGTCTTTCAACCCCGCCACGATTCCAGAAGACGCGCAACTGATCAGCGAACTTGTGGTGTCTGTTTCCAGGCTTGTCAACGGTGAAGGGCTGTATCAAAATGTCAGGGTAATCGTTTATGAAGACGGCAATGGCAACAGGCATGAAAAATATGTAATTGATACTGCCAACGGCAGCATTGAGGTAAGAAACTTAAAACATCTCAGAAACCTTCTTACAATCAGAAGAGATGATGCTGAATTACAGGTGTTTCCCAGATCCGGCTATGCATTCCCCGGCAATCCGCTGCATTTTTCCTATACATATTCCGGCGAAGGCAGCGTGGTTGAATCAAAGTATTCGTTGAATGGCCAGTTTGACTCGTGGTTGCCTGGCGCAACCTATGACGTAATTCTTGCAACAAACCCCATAACGGTATATTTTAAGGCAAAAGTCTCAAAGCCAGACCCGAACCATGAAAACGAAACTATTTCTGTTTCCTATACAGTAGGTCATAGAATCACGCCGATTATTCCAGCGTTTTCTTTTGAGAAGCCGCACAACTACATTTTTACAAGAGAAAATAAAGCATCACTGCCGCTCAAGCGTTTTCTTGGCGCTGTCGGCTTTTCAGGCAAATTTGAAGATGGCAATGAAATTGAGATTACAGAAGCAGGCGGAACCGGCGTTTTTAAGATTGTAGAATTTCGCGCCGAAATAGTTGTGTCCAGCGGCTCGGTAGAATTAAAAGACAAAGCCGCATCTCAGACCGAAATTCTGTTTTCAACCCCCGGTTACATTGAGATAACACAGCATGCTAAACTTACCTACTCGTATGGTGATGAATTATATTCTCAGAGCTTTAAAGATGAAAAATCATCTTTAAATGCCCTGTTCAATGTTCAAGCTTCCGCCGAATTCTTAAAATACCCGCAGAAAGGCTTGATCTCGGCAACCGATATTCTGATGCCACTCAAGCTTTTTAGCCTGCAAATCAACGATGAAAAACGAGTCTTTAAAAACATCGAAGATATCGGGCAGCCATGGGTTTTGCTCAAATCAGAACATGACCCGAAAATGGAACCCATTATCCTGAAGCACCTTAGTTTCGACATTAAAGACCCGGCAAACAAGACCCATTTCGGCTTCGTTGATTTTGGCTATCGCGTATATGTTGCCACTACAGATGAAATTCAAGCATTAAAACCTGAATTCGTGCCGAGTCTCAACTATACCGAACTGAAGTTTGATTCTCTTCCTGAATTTTCAATTTTCCCCAGAGAATCAAAATTGATCGAGGTCTCAGTTGACCCGTCTGGCCCACAAAAGCTGTATGAAGGTGATACCAGACCCTTTAAGGCTGCGATAATTCCGGTTGAGGGTATGGGCTCCGGCGTTTTCGACGAAAAAGGCAACAGTCTTGAGATACTCGATTTCTATAAACCCGTAGAGATTGATTATTTTCAATGGCTTGAACTCCCGCTCATGGATGAAAAAGCTAAAAGATCCTTCAAAGAGACGGAGTTTGAGCATATCTTCGATCCCTGGTGGGGTCTTGGCGAATATGAGCTGACTGTTGATGCCTTGGTTGATTTTGAAACGGAGTATGGTTCAACATTCTATCTGCAGGGCTCAAACAAGGTAGACGTGGAAGTCTTACCGGGTCTGGTAATACTTTCTCCCATCAGCGATGTTGCTTATCCAATGGGAGCCGCATTAAAGGTTACAACCAGTGTTGATGACGATCCCGAAAAATGGAAAAACATCAGCTGGTCGCTGAACGGCAAGCACTTTAAACCAGACACGCAAGAAGCGCCATTTTACATAACCCCGTATCATGCCGGAAAGTGGTCTCTGGTAGCCAGTCTGACAATTGAAGCGAATGATCGTCGAAAACCGGTCGATCTGGCAAGTGAAGTGAATTTTTTTGTCCAGCCGATAAATTATGAGTTATCGCCTGCAAAGCAGGTCTATCCGCTGGCCGATGCTTCCGATATTGCGCTGGATCTCATAGTTAAGATTAATGGCAATCAGATCGAAAAGCCTGGTCAGCAGGTGCCATGGCAGGAAGACTTCCTGCTTGCTACTGTCGATAAAGTCGATTGGGAGCTGGTTCAGAAAGAACAGGGCTGTGCTTCTTTTAATGCAGAAAGCGACAAGTTCAAAACTCAGGTCGATTTCAACAGACGTGGTGCAGCAACTGCCCTGGCAACTATCACGGTAAGACTAATCGGTGCCGAAAAAGCATTCTATCGCCATAACCCGCAATTTAAAAACAGATACGAAGAGCCTGTATTCGAGTTGCCGGCAACCAGAGCCGATCTGTGGGCAATTACAGCTGGTCCGATAAAGAACGTAACTGGCAGATTTCCTCAAAACGCCATAGCAGAGGCTTATCGCACCTATGAGCTGGCGTCTTTTACCTTCGAACTGGCTTGCATAGATAAAAAAGAGTATGCATTTAACAAAGATACTGGTTTGCAGACTGTTTCTCTCGAAACAGCTTTAGGTGTTGATGCTATTGAAACTTCAAACGTAAGCTTTCAATGGAAAGCTGAGCCTGCCTCTTCGTTTATTCATCAGGCGCAGGAACTGCCCACAAGGTTTGTAATTAAACCGGCGGAGCCTTGCACATACACTGTGAATCTCGAAGCTTTTCTGCACTTTGCCGGCAGCGGCCAGATAAATATTGGTGAAACAAAAACCTCCGCCGAAGCGGTTTCGCTGTTTTCGTTGATTGAAACCAGTGTAGAGCCATCCAGCTTCACTATAACCCTCGGCGAAACCAGAGCGTTGAGATATCTGGTCAGAAGTCTGGAATCGCCCCCGCCACCTCCGCCCGCAATAACAACTTCTCAAGCCGGTTCTGCAGATAAATCGTTTCTTTACCTGATGAACGAAAATTTTATCCTATTTATTGATAAAGTGGAATGGTCTGACAGCCAAAATCCGGCAAAAACAACAATTGAAGGGGATTCGTTATTGTTTAAACCAAGTATTATCGGGGTGATTCAAGGCAACGCTAAGGGTTATTTGAGCTTAAGAGAAGTAGAGCCTGGTAGCAAAATGTCTGAATTTTCTGTAAATGTCGATTGGGCTTGTCAGGTGGCAGAGATTATTCTTAGAATTTTGGTTAATGATAAACCTTTTGAGCCTTCGGAAATTTTTCGTTTAGGCGAGTATATTTCTTGTTCTTACGAGGCATTTAAGCCTGATGGAAGCTTAATAGATATCCAACAGGCAAAATGGTCTGTAGAAGAACCAGCTCTTGTGTTGTTCAGCGAAGACACCTGGAAGCCCGACTATCTGGATGATGAGAGTCTACAAGAACCAAGCGTTGAATTTACATTGTTCACTTTTGACCAAGAAAAAAACTCACAAAAAGTATCTTTGGCAATAACTTATCTTGGGATTGAAAAAAAAGAAACAATTTATATTCCTTTTCTACGGCCTAAATACATTCGCTGTGATCCCATAACGCATGATCCTGATCTTTCTATATCTAGTGGTAGTAACTGGCTTGGCTTGAGCCCAACCAGCAATGGCCCAGGTTTCGAATTGCGACCAATTATAAGTAATACGACAGGTATTAATTATGATTTCATGGTAATTCAAACTTTACAAAATTATCACACAAGATTCAGTGTTGAGGAAGGTCACGAGGAAGCAAAAACATATCCTATTGGTGCTTGGTGGGGTGATTTAGAAACTCCGTATAATATCATTTATGATGTCCCATCAGAAGATGACTTTTCTTTGGAAAATTTATTTGAAGATTCTCCAGGTGTTGAGTTAGATGGCCCTGGCATAAATCTGGATGTGAGACAATGCTCTGCTAATGCTACATATTCACTGTATTTATTTGCAAAGCCAAGCAAGGACTCTACTGAGACTTTACGATATTGGTGTCCAATTGCCCATTTTTACTGGGGTTATAGTGCCAGTGCCGAAAAGAAAGATTCCAAGTGGACTAAGACGTCTGGCAAGTTTTATGGTCCAGAATACTCATTGCCAAAAGATTTTCCAACTTGGATTAAAACAACAGCTGAGGAGAATATTGAATGGAAACCTATAAATCCATGAAAAAAATAGTTTCATTATTAATATTATGCCTTGTTCTGCTTTTGAGTCATGTATCGCATGCAATAGGGCATAATGGTGTTTCATTCGAGATTGAATATCGTAACGGTTATCTTTTAAACAAGCTTTTTAATGATACTCCTGCAAATATTTCGGCAAGATTTTTTGACGTTTCGGTCTATCCTTTAGTTGTCTTAGTTCATGAGAAAAATGGATTGATAACAGATAGAAATTGGACTAAACCAAAACCAGCGAATCCCAAGCGGTTTTACCGTAAAGAAAGATATGTTTACGTAAAAAGTCATTCAGTTAGAGAAATACATACCGCTATGGATGAAGGGAAAAGATTTTGTTTCGAGGCTGACGGGTATTATTACTTAGTCTCTATTGCAAAAGTAGGCAAGAAAATAAATGAAGGTGTTCTCAGGTCTAATTTTTTGAAGCTATTAGTAAAAAATGGCAATGTTACATTCTCGGAAAGTATCACCAGGGAAAATATCCCTGTGATGCAGCGAGATCTAATCGAAGGCATCATCGAAAAAATGCTGATTCAAGAATCTTAAATTGCCATAATAACGGCCTTTTTTTTGGGGGGTACCGCACCAAAGGTGATTTACGTACGCGCAGGAATTCTCAGTGATCGAAATGTGCCGTGAATAAAGTACCTGTTTTCTTCTACTCCTGGAGCTGGAAAATTAAGGGAGTCCAAGGAACAGATGGAAACTGGGAGCCTGAACTAGGCTCAAAGGTTCCGCCAGCGCCAATCCTTGAGATGTTAGAGGTTTCTGGAACCCCGCTACAAGATGTCTCAAAATCGTATCCCCAGTTTCAATTTGGTTTTCCTGCCTCCTGTTTTAAACAGCATTATGTCATGTTTGTTTTGCGCGATGAAAAGCGTTTTTATACAACAAATGTTCTTTGCTTTGAAAGAACCGGCGAATGTCATATGAGACAAATAGACATTACTAAATCAGGAGTTCCAGAAGCGGTACTAAAAACTTTTTCTGACGAAATTGCGCTGTTATATCAGGAAGAAGGGCTCAAGCTTGCCGCAGATTAACGTAAGCGCTCAATTAACTGCTTTTTACAATCCTGCATACCGGATCTTATAACAAATTTTGTAAGTGTTCACGTTTTAGTGCTCCCACATGATCCTATTTTTGCACAAGCATTTGACTGTTCGAGAATTTTTCAATTTTCAAGAGCTGAATGTGCGAAGTGAATCATGCTTTGTCGGAAATAAAAAACAGCTGATTTCTTTTACTAATCTCCAAGGCATGATATAATGGGTTACCCTTCGGGGTAACTCATTTTTTATGGCACAAACTACCAAATTAAGCGATGTAACCATCTTCACCGGATACAGCTATATCGGCTCCTGCAAGGAGTTCGTCTGGATTCAGGGTGACCGTATCGGCAGCAAACAGATGCCGTCGCGTTTCATTTTCCGCGGGCTCGTTTGCGAATACGATGTCGAGGCGCTGATGATTCGCAAAGACCTGTATCTGCGCACCAAAGATGGTAAAGAATATATTGTCAGCGATTTTCAGATCACCGACATCAGCGACGCCGAAAATGTTGGCGGTGTTGCCCGCAACTTCGATCTTCTTTTCGAGAAGTTTCCTGAGCTCAAGTCGATTACGACCGGCGAGAAGGTCATAATTACCAAAAAGACTCAGGTTCAGGCTTTCAAATCTGTCAGCGATGTTATTCATCAGGTTAAGGCTGGTCACGGCATCGATGTCAAGCAGACTGACGAGGTCTCGAAAAAACTGGTCGATGAAGTACTGCAGCAGCCAGATGCGATCATGAATCTCATGGATATCAAGTCGTTCGACGACTACACTTTTACTCATAATATCAATGTCGCGACGATCTCCCTGCTGATCGGGCTGGCGCTCAATCTTTCGCGCGAAGAAATGAACGATCTCGGTATCGGCGCTCTGCTGCACGATGTCGGCAAGCTCAAAATACCGCTCAGCATACTTAACAAAGACGGCAAGCTCACCGACCAGGAATTCATGGAAATGAAGTCGCACCCGACTTATGGCTACGAAATTCTGTCAAAGTCAAAGGGTATCTCGGAAAGAGCGCGCATGGTAGCTTTGCAGCACCACGAAAAATTTCAGGGCGGCGGTTATCCGCGTCGTCTCAAAGGCATTGAAATCAGCCTTTTCGGACGTATCTGTGCGGTTGCTGATGTGTATGATGCTTTGACCACTGACCGACCATATCGTGTCGCCATGACGCCTTACGAAGCCATGAAGATTCTTACTTCCGGTATGGATAACCACTTCGACCCGAAAGTATTAGGCGCCTTCATTCGTAAGTTTTCGCTTTATCCTGCCGGCAGCCTGGTTGCATTGAACGATGGCTCGGTTGCGCTCGTGCTTAAGAACAACCCGTCTTCGGTAATTCGACCAGTTATCAAAATCGTTGCTGATTCTGCTGGCCGCCGCATGAAAGAAAGAGTCGAAGTCAACCTGCTTGAATACAAGGATCTTTTCATAACCGGGCCGGCTGATCCAAGCAAGATGAACATCACGGCCTCAGATAAATAGCCGGGGGGTGTGCAGTGACCCGCCCAGAAGCAGCCACACGAATTTTAAAGAGTTTCCAGTTGCTGTTGTTGCTGACTTTTATTGCATTGTCGGCAAAGATCAGCGCCCAGAATTTCGGCAATCTCGATCTGAGTGAACCTGAAATGCCGGTCATCGAGACGGCTGTTCCGGCTACGGCAAGCCAGGCGGTCGAAGGTCTGCCGGAACCCCGGCATGGCGAAGGCAAGCTGTCGATTTCGATCGAGAGCTTTAAGGGAGCCAATCCCAAACGTATTTCACGCCTTGCCGAGCGTGTCGAAATATGGCTGGGAGATAAGCGTCTCGCTTCACTGAATTCAAGCGATCCTGAAGTTGTAAGAGAGAAAAATCGCCGGATTTTTCGGTTTCCTGAGCTTGAATTCGCCAGCGGCTATTATTTTATTACTGTTCGTCTCTATAGCAGTGCTGTTTTGTATGGGCGCGACAAATGGCATGGCGAGACTTTTCAGGTCGGCATTCATCCGGGTCGCACTTCCCGGGTGTACAGAAAAGTGGCTTTTTTTCATTTTTGACTTCAAAAAATGGAACCTCGAACATGACACCGGAGTCTAAACAGATTGAACAGCAGAACGATCTCGAACTGATCGAGCGTCTCAGGCGTGGAGACCAGAAGGCTTTTGCCAGGCTGGTGACACTTTATGAGAAGAGCGTATATCGTATCTGCTGGCGCTTCTTCATGAATGAAGAAGATGCTCTCGATGCCGTGCAGGAGGTGTTTATCAAGGTTTATCGGGCAATTGCCAGGTTTGAGGGGCGATCTTCACTGAAAACCTGGATATACAGGATTGCCTCGAATACCTGTATCAGTATTGCCGACAGAAAGAAACGCGAAAAAGAAGGTCTTCTCAAGACTTTCATGACATGGTGGGCAGGTGAGTCGCAGGAGACCCCGGAAGAAGAAGTTCTCGACCGTGAGATTCGAGATCTCAACCAGAAGATGGTAGCCGAGAAAGTGGCGGCCCTGCCTGAAGTTTACCGCATGCCTGTTATTCTCAAGGATATGGAAGGAATGCCACTCGAAAAAATCGCCGAAATTCTCGATGTACCACTCGGAACGGTAAAGTCCCGAATCAATCGTGGACGCAGGATTCTACAGGAATCATTGCAGGCCTGTGTGCAGGGGAGACTTGAATGAAAAAATGCTGCATATATCTTGATGCTCTCGAAAAGGGAACCACAGAAGACGCAGCTGCCTGGCAGGACGTATTGATGCATGCCAGCAGATGTCCTGACTGTGCTACAGACATGAAGCGTCGCGGCGAGATTCTTGAGCTGATGGCTGGAATGCCTGAGCCCGAATACCCTTCGGTTCTGCACTCTGTCATCATGTCAGGCATCTCTGACGCTGATGCGAGAACAGAACAGGAAGACGAACCAGGTCGGTTTGCCGGCATTTTTGAGCGTCTTCTGCAACCTGTAGAACTTGCCGTTTCACTGGCCTGTCTTGTCATGTTCGCTTTTTTGATGCAGGTAGACCATTCTTCTCCTATTGCCAGCCGATCGACGCGTGCTCCTGCCATCAGCAGCAGACAGCTTGCTGCGCGTGGCGAAACACGGCAGGCAATATCAAGTCAGACGCTTGAAGCCGTTTCCAATGCAGAAGTCAATCAGTTCCTGCGTCAGCTCGAAGAATTCAACCGCTCGCATCGTGAGCAGCGTCAGCCGCAGATCGATTACACACCAGAACTGCGGCTGGTTAACGATCTTTCGAACCGGAGATAGAAATGAATATCATCAAGACGGCTTGTTTGTCGCTGCTGTTGTTAATTGTTATGATTACATCGGCTCAGGCCGCACCTCCTGAGCTTTTTGGTACATCGCTCATCGCTGATATCGCTGAAAGGGTCAGTCCTGCTGTGGTCGCCATCGAATCGGTTCATTATGTACGGGCGCGGCGGCGCAGCGGTTTTGGCGACCCTTTTCTCGACCGGTTTTTCGGACATCTGTTCGAAGATGACTTTATGGGCTTCAACAATGTCATTCCGAGGCGTGGCAATGGTTCTGGAGTGCTCATCAGCCCCGAAGGGCATCTGCTCACCAACGAACATGTCATCGCCGGCGCCGACGAAATACTGGTCAAGCTGACTTCAGGTAAGGAATATAAGGCACGGGTAATCGGTAAAGATATGCGCACCGACCTTGCTGTGCTCAAAATCGATGCCGAAGAGGTGCTGCCGCATGTTCCAATTGGTGATTCGTCAGCATTGCGTGTGGGCGAATGGGTCGTGGCCATCGGCAATCCTTTCGGCCTTGGAATGACAGTAACTACTGGTGTCGTATCGGCTGTGAACCGCGATCTCTCGGTTGATCGCGAGCGCAGTTACAAAGATCTCATTCAGACTGACGCCTCGATCAATCCAGGCAACTCAGGCGGCGCTCTGCTCAATACCAGCGGCGAACTGATCGGAATCAATACCGCGATAATTCCTTACGGGCAGGGAATCGGCTTCGCTATTCCAGTCAATCTCGCCAAGCGCATTGTCGGAGATCTGCTGGCTTACGGTCGTGTTAAAAAGGCATTTCTCGGGGTAACAGTGCAGACCATTACTCCCGAACTGGCTAAATACTTTGAAATACCACTTGAAGGCGTTCTGGTGACAGATGTCGTCAAAGATTCTACTGCTTATCGCGCCGGTGTCGTGCCTGGCGACGTTATCGTTGCCATTCATGGTCAGCAGGTCAAGAATATCGATGATTTTCATTCAGTTCTCGACGAGCAGAGGGTGGGTGAGAAGGCTCAGATCAAGATTTATCGCAAGGGCAAGACAGGAGTATTCGACGTCGAATTCTGGGAAAATCCGGCCAGTAAGAGCCCATTGGGGGTAACTGTCAAAAAAATCGATGCTTCGCTGGCACAACGTTACTCGCTGTATGTCGATCAGGGATGTGTCATCACTATGGTATTGCCTGATTCACCGGCAGGAAAGGCCGGTCTCAGAGCCGGCGACGTCATTCAGCAGATAAATCGCACCCCCGTGCTCAATGAACAGGATTTCGATCAGGTTGTGGCGCGACTTAAGTCGTCATCGCAAGCGGTTCTGCGTGTCGTTCGCGGGCAGACCGTCAACCTTTTGCTGGTTAACATCGAATGATGACTGTCCAAAACATTTTTTGCATTTGCTGCAAAAATTATTGCATTCCTGAATTCCTGTTCGTATAATCACATCATAAACCTCATCTACCCGGAGGGTAAAATAATGCAATTGGTTGACGTACTGAAGGAAAACCTGGTTTTCCTCAATTTCGAAGCAGAAAATAAAGATCAGGCGATAGAAAAGTTCATTGCCTCTCTCGAAAAGACGGGAGCAATCAAAGAACCAGCCGCTCTCAAAGACGCCCTTTTTGAAAGAGAAAAGTTGGGAACTACCGGCGTAGGTGGTGGTATTGCAATGCCGCACGCCCGTTCCAGCGCGATCAAAGACTTGACAGTGGCTTTTTTCAGATCGGAAGAAGGAATCGATTTTAAAGCTATCGATAATGCGCCGGTCAACATCATTTTCATGTTGCTTGCTCCGGTTTCTTCAGGTGGGCCTTATCTGAAGCTGCTTGCCAAGATATCGCGCCTGTTGCGCAGCGATGATTTCAAGAATTCTCTGTTAGAAGCCAAAGATGCGGCTGCAGTCATGCAGATTATTCAGGAAAATGACTGACCGCAAACGTTATTTTGTGATAGCCCTGTTTGCCGTTGCCGGCGCAGGGTTTTCTGGTTTAGACCTGATTTCACTCGAACCGGCGTGTCGCGTGTTTGCTCAGGAAAGTAAGAATAAGGCTGCATCGCGAGATAAGGCTAAGACGCGCGCCAAAAAGAGCGGCAAAGATCAGGCGGTCGAAGTTAAGCTGGTCGAACCGATGTTTCTCCAGGAAGCCGACCAGTCGGCTACTTTCATGCCCGATATTTATCGTTGCCCCGAGTGTGGCTACGAACAGGACGAAGAAGGCACCTGCCCGGATCACACGACCATAGCTCTGGTCAAGATTCTTTCGGCCGGCAGAGACCCGCTTGCGCCCGCAGAACTTGATGGCAATGAAGACATCATCGTCGATGTTCCGCTCAAGAATATTGAATTCAGGAAAGAGGCCGAGACCACCCCGGCGACTGACAGCGAGCAGTTGTGACGAGGCAGCCCGACCCCATGTTTATATTTAACTGCTGAAATTCGTGAATCCGACCCCCTTTTCTGCGAGCAGAAAAGGGAGTTGTTTTAGAAGCTAATAATAATGATTGAAGCCAAGGAGATGGAAATGTCGTTAAACCTGACGAGAAAGATCATCAAAGCCCACCTGACCAGCGGTGAAATGACCGCCAAGAGCCCGATCAGCATCAAGATGGATCAGACGCTGACCCAGGATGCTACCGGCACCATGGCCTATCTTCAGTTTGAAGCTCTCGGCGTGCCGCGCGTGCGCACCGAGTTGTCGGTGAGTTATGTCGATCATAACACCGTGCAGATGGATTTTAAAAACCCCGATGACCATATTTTTCTACAGACCATTGCCGATAAATTTGGCATCGTTTTTTCGCGCCCTGGCAACGGCATTTGTCATCAACTGCATCTCGAGCGTTTTGCCAAACCCGGTAAGACTCTGATCGGTTCTGACAGCCACACGCCGACCGCCGGTGGAATTGGCTCCATGGCAATTGGTGCCGGTGGTCTTGACGTCGCCATGTCGATGGCCGGCCATTCTTTCAATCTCAAGATGCCGATGGTGGTTAAGGTTAATCTGACCGGTAAGCTGCAGCCCTGGGTCGCCGCCAAAGACGTTATTCTTGAAATCCTGCGCCGCGAAACGGTAAAGGGTGGGGTGGGCTACGTTTATGAATACGCCGGCCCCGGCGTTGCCACGTTGTCTGTACCAGAGCGCGCAACCATAACCAATATGGGTGCCGAGCTGGGCGCTACTACCTCAATTTTCCCGAGTGACGACGAAACCCGGCGTTTCTTGAAGGCTCAGGGTCGCGAAGCTGACTGGGTTGAGCTCAAGGCTGATCCTGATGCGACCTACGATCGCGTTATCGATATCGATCTGGCTCAGGTCGTGCCTCTGGCCGCCTGCCCGCACATGCCCGACGTGGTCAAGCCGATCAGCGAACTCGAACATCTCAATGTAGATCAGGTAATGATCGGCAGTTGCACGAATTCGAGCTATACCGACCTGACCCGCGCGGCTCAGATAATCAAGGGCAAGACGGTTCATTCGCGTCTTTCGCTCGGTATTGCACCGGGCTCACGTCAGGTACTGCGCATGCTGGCTGACGAAGGCTCTTTGTCGGCTCTTATCGGCGCCGGCGCCCGTCTGCTTGAAAGCGCCTGCGGGCCCTGTATCGGCATGGGCTTCGCACCCAAGTCGGATGCTGTCGCTCTGCGCACTTCCAACCGCAACTTCGAAAAGCGTTCAGGTACCGATTCGGCTCAGGTTTATCTGGTGAGCCCCGAAGTGGCGGCCGTCGCTGCTGTCGAAGGCAAGTTCACCGACCCGCGCAAGTGGGGCAGTTGCCCTGAAGTTAAAATGCCCGAAACCTTTACCATCGATGATTCGATGTTCATTTTCCCGCGGGCCGATGGCTCGAAGGTCGAAATCGTCAGAGGTCCCAATATCGCCGCCCTGCCGGTCAAGGAAGAAATGTCGGCAGAACTCAAGGGCAAAGCCCTGATCAAGGTTGGCGACAATATCACTACCGACCACATCATGCCGGCCGGGCAGTATCTGCCGCTGCGCTCGAATGTGCCGGAATATGCCAAACACGTGTTTGAAGGGGTTGACCGCGAATTCTACAAACGCGCAGTCGAAATGAAAAAAGGCATGATCATCGGTGGCGACAACTATGGTCAGGGAAGTTCGCGCGAACATGCCGCCCTTTGCCCAATGTATCTCGGCGTTGAAGCAGTAGTCTGCAAGAGCTTTGCCCGCATTCATCTCGCTAATCTGGTGAATTTCGGCATTTTGCCGGCGACTTTCAAGAATCCGGCTGACTACGACAAAATCGACGTTGGCGATGAACTCAGAATCGACGTGGGTAATCTCGATGGCGAACTGGTAATCGAAAACCTTAGCAAAGGCGTCAAGCTGCCGATTACTCACACTCTCAGTGACGAAGACAAGGTCATACTCAAGGCTGGCGGGCGCCTGTCGTTTGCCAAGAAACAGTCCGCAGTCTGATTTCGTGTTGCTAAAATCTGCAGCCGCTGCAAGATGCAGCGGCTGTCTGCATATATTGGAGTAAAACATGTATTATCTCAGCCAGGCCGGCTGGCGTTACTTTGCCGCTGATACCAGAGATTGGTGCGACACCGGCTCAACCAGATTCGATGAGAGGGTGACCTGCCACTTCAGTCAATGCACACTTACCGAGCAATGCCCGGAAGATGCTCTGCCGGCATTTTCCGGCAGCAAGATTATCTGTGTCGGGCGAAACTATCGCAAACACGCTGGAGAACTGGGTAACGATGTACCATCGCGGCCACTCTGGTTCAGCAAACCGCCGAGTGCGATAGTTCACGGTGGGCAGCAGGTGATTCTGCCGCAGGGGCATGGACGTATCGATTACGAAGGAGAACTGGCGCTGGTTATCGGGCGTCGGGCAAAAAATGTTACAGTTGACAATGCCTGTGATTACATTGGCGGCGTGACTGCCTGTTTCGACATGACCGCGCGTGATCTGCAGAAAAGCGATGGACAATGGACCAGAGCCAAAGGCTTCGATACATTTCTGCCGTTGGCATGTCTGGTTTCGCCATTTTCGCCAGAATGGAGCCGCGGCATGCTCGAAGTCTGGAAAAACAACGAACTCGTGCAAAAAGACCGCTTTTCTTCGATGGTATTTGGCTTTGCCGAACTGGTTGCCGATCTTTCGGCCTGCATGACACTTGAGCCGGGTGACCTGGTTCTGACCGGCACTCCCGAGGGTGTCGGTCCGGTTGCAGCTGGTGATCTTCTCAAGATAACGATCAGTGGGCCTGCAATAATCAGCCTGGCAGTAACCTGCGCTTAACAAGTCGGTAGGAGATGTGATTCTGCCGGGAGCCTGAATTTAGCAGTTAAAGCCGGTCAGAACAGGGCATTGACAGCCTGAAGCGGGCAGGATATAGTATAGGCCTATAAATGATGGAGGCACAAATGCTCAAAAAAACAGCCGGAGCACTTATATTGGCTGCGTTGGTAACTTTTGCTGCTCCGACCTATGCCCGGGACGGCGTGGTCAGAGGCAGTTACGTGAATCTGCGCAGCGAAGGTCGTTTTAACTCACCCATTGTTGGCCGGAAAATGCGTGGCGATAAATATCGCATACTTTTCGAAGATAGAAAATGGATCAAAGTGGAATTTGAAGACGGCGTCACCGGCTGGCTTTATCAGACCAGCACCGAGTTGAGTGGAGATCTGCCGCAGGAGTCGGCTGATGCAACTGCCAGCGCCCCGGCTGAACCAGCCAAAGAACCGGCGGATCAGGCGAAGGCCCCGGATAAGGATGACAAAAAAGCGGCCGATAAAGCTGCTGATAAAGCGGCGAAGCCGGCTGCCGGAAACGACAAAAAGACAGAAGACAAGGCTGTTGTCAAGAAGGCCGAACCGACCAAAGACAGCAAACAGGCAGACAGCAAGGCCGCTGACAACAAGACGGCTGACAAAAAGGCCGAACCGGCAAAAGGTGCAGAAGTTGCCGGTAAGTCCGACAAGCAGAATAAGGCTGATAAACCAGAAGATAAGAAGCAGGCAGAGCCTGCCGAAAGAATGGCAAAGCCGATTCCGGCAAGTGTCGTCGAAGTTTCAGGCAGCGCCGAAGAGCTCTATAACGAAGCAATAAGGCTTTATGAAAAAAAGCAGTATGTTCAGGCTCTTGACAAGAACATGCAGGCGATCAAAAAAGCGCCGCAGAACGCTGAAATTCTCAATAACATCGGTAACTGTCAGTTCAAGCTCGGCAGAATCGATGAAGCCCTCAAATCTTGGAAAGAAGCACTCAAGATCTCGCCGCGTTCCGGTAAAATCAGCAATAACCTTGGTATAGCCTTTTACCAGCTTGATAAAAACAAGGATGCCATCGAATATTACAAAAAGGCCATTCTGTTCGAACCAGATTTTCCGGATCCCTATTACAACCTTGCCTCAGTTTATGGCTTTACCGGCAAGTTCGAGGATGCGATAGTTAACTATAAAAAATTTCTCGAATTTTCGCCGGATGCAACCATGAAAAAACTCGCAGATGAGCGTATAGCCTACTGCGAGCGGCAAATCGCCAAAACCGGTAAAACCGATAAAGCCGATAAGAAGAACTAGTTTTTTGCCAACATTTCGCGTGTCGTTTCGCTGTCATTGCGAGGAGCGTAGCGACGAAGCAATCCCATGGACAAAGAGATTGCTTCCTGCTTCGGCTTCGCCTCGCAGTCGCAATGACGTTAAAATTTTGAACTCTTAAATGACAAAGAGATAGTTAGAAGTCTCTTTTGAATCTGAATATCGAGCCGGAACGGGTGGTTACCAGCAAGCCTTCGTCGAGCAGAGTCAGCGAGTCTTCCTGTAACTCTCCGTTGACATGCAGGCGCCACTTCTCGTGCTTGCTGCCGTAGTGAATGCAGTATATCCAGCCGTCCTGTGTGCCGATATACATGATTTTATCTTCAAACAGCGGGCGGGTAACGAAAATTTTGTTTTCTGCCTTGAAAATGACGATAGCATCGCGCATTTCGTCATCAATTTTGATGATTTCGTCGCGATGGGCGACAATACCGTGACTGAGATCCTGAACTACCGGCACAAGATCGAGGCGACGCGGCAGCACGTTAGCCATATAGATATTCTTGCCGCCGTCAATTTCGACTTTGTGGAAAATGCCTTCATCAGTCAGCAGGCTGGCCTGCAAACCCCGGCAATACACCGGGCCGTTGCTGCCCAGAGCCGGGTTGCTGGCCTGGTAAATTTTTCTGCCGTCTGCAAGCGCAATGGTGACGACTTCGCCTGATTTGAAGCCTGCAATCAGCCTGTCTTCATCACGAGACAAAAAGCCTTTCTGGCTGCGCCCACTGACTTTTGGAGTGCCATGCTGGTATTGCCAGAGCTGCTCGCCGGTATCGCGGTTAATGCAGCGAATAAGCCCGTTATGGCAGCTTATTACCAGCATATCGCCAGCTTCGAGAAAATAGCCGTCTTCAAGGTATGTGTCGGGAAAGGCCCTATTAGCGCGAACCTGCAGGTCCATCTGTTTGAACCAGAGCTGCGTGCCGTCGTCGACTTTGTAAACGCCGGCAAAGCCATAATCATACTGGACGAAAACCTTGTTTCCGCCATCAACTATTCTGGTGGTCAGCGGCACATTATTGAACAGTTCTTTTTTGTCTTCGCTGATTTCAAGGTTCGGAAAACTTGCAGGATATGGTGTCTTCCAGGTGTTCATGCTCATGTCGCGGTTAAAGCCATAAAGGGCTTCGCTGTCGCAGAAAACCGGGGTCATGCTTCGTTGAACACCTTTGTGAACTACGGCGGGTTTGAATTTCTGGCTGTTGACAATGTTTCCGGTTTTGAGGTCGAGTGCGGCTATCTTATTTTCGCGTTCAATCCACAGGTGATCGGCGCCAAGAATGTAATTGCCGGGAGTTCGCGTAACGAATCTTTCGACCGGTTCGTAAACAGCCGGGCGCTGCCAGACCAGCTTGTCGGTTGTGTCTGAAGACATCGATGCGTAGGAATAGAAGCCGAACTGAATGCCGATAAGAAGGGCAATTGCGCCACCAAAACCCGCTACTCTGCCATCACCCCATTCTTTGCCAAAAAGGATTTCGAAAAATGATTTGACGACCAGCGACACAAAAAACTGCGCAAAAGTTATACCTGCGATAATCGCGGTCATGCTTCCCGTTACCAGAAGGTTATAGGGAATATCCTTGCGTGTCCAGGCCGATTTGATAATGAGTCCGATGCTGCGGAAATTCTCGGACATCGGCGTATAGAAGTCGCCGAACCACGCCGTGAAGATGCCCATTACCAGGGCTGCTCCAGCAATGGTCGAATAAATCATCGAGCGCATGAGCATTTGCGAAAACATCAGTACGAGCAGAATCGAACCGAGCATCACATAGGTCGAGTAAGTGGTAAGCGGAAAAGTCGAGAAACTCCCGAAACTTTTGCCAAGAAAAAAGAACTGCAACGTCACTACCAGGGCAAGCGGCAGCATCATGAAGAAATTTTTGAGGCTTTCTTTAATGCGGTCTTTTCTTGTCGGCTTGGGTGCTTCTTCCTGTTTCTTGATGATTAAGTTTACAGGGTTTGCTGTTACAATCGGCACGTCATCCATGTTTCCCCTCCTGTAAAACTGGTCTGCACACAGCCCCTATCGGCGCATTTGCCAAAATCATTAATCGAAGAAGAAAAAAGGTCGATCATTCGATTGTAAAAGTAAAACATTCTTGACACTGGTCTGAGTAGTGAATAGAATGTCTGTATCGTGTGAATTCCTCTTGCCGTCTAGAGGTAGTTTAAGGAGGCTCTCTTTGCCGTCGATGGTATCCCACCTGTTTTTTAAATTGGCTAACGAAAAGGATTCCGAGCTCGAAGCCTGTGAATACCTCGATACTTTTGCAAAAAAGTGCGGGTTTGCTTCAGAGACCATTGATGAAATGAGGCTTGCCTTCATAGAAGGGCTCATTAACGCAAAAGAACACGCTCCCAAAGATATTCCTGACGGCAGTAAAAGAGATATCCATGTAGCGCTTTCTTACGCAGACGACATGATCCAGATTCAGATCCGTGATTTTGGCAAGGGCTTTGACCCTACAGTCGTTGAAAAGCCAGATATCCGCAAGAAGCTCAAGTCCTCGCATAAACGCGGCTGGGGCCTGATGCTCATGGAAAAACTCATGGACGGCGCCGAGATTACATCTTTTCCGCCGTCTGGCACTCTCATTCAGCTGGTTAAAAAGAGAGTTTCGGCCGAAACCGCCGCAGAAGTCGATACTCTGCGCGAACATAAGCGTGTCGAACGCCTCAAATACATTCTTGGCAGTTTCATCGACCTGAGCTCATTCCTCTGTCAGAGCAAGAATCTGCAGGCTGGTCTGCGCTCGATGCTGCGTATTCTGCTCGGCACCATGGGCGTCTCGCGCGGCGCCATCTATACTTTTGAGAATGACAACGAAAGTCTGGAATGTTTCGTTGATATCAAACTTCGCGCCAATGCCCGCCTGCCACAGGTGAAAATCAGCAGCAAAACTTTTGAAAAGTTTGCGCTCAAAGATGACGGTGAAGTGACAGAACTGGTTCAGAGCGAAATCAGCGCCTTCAAAGAAAATTTCAAAGATGGCGAGATCGAGCATATCTACGTTCTGCGCACCGATAACCAGTATCAGGGGCTGCTTGTGCTCGGCGCCCGCTTCCGCAAGGAAGAAGAAGAAACTCTTGATAAAGAGCTCCTCACCACGATTTCGCGCAATATCTCGTCGGCAATCAATACATATCGTCTGATGCAGAACCTTCGCGATGCCAATGAGAGCCTCGACCGCAGAATCAACGAACTCGATGCCGTGCGTGAAGCCAGTCAGACCATCTCTTCTGAGCTGGAAATTGAGAACCTGCCGTTTACTGTCGAGGGTATTTTCCGTAGCATCATGGGAATTCAGAAGTTCTCGATGTGCATTTTCGATCCTACCGAAAATCGCTTCAACATCTGCCCCAACAGCCGTGGACTGCCTTCGACTCTTGATCTCTGGTCATCACCGGTCTCGCAGTATGTCATCGAAAAGATGGCCCCGGTTTATGTCGCCGATACCAAATGTGAAGAGCGCTTCAACTTTATGCGCTCGAAAAGCTACGCAACCAGTTCCTTTATCGTAATCCCGATTATTGTTCAGGATGAGGTTCTTGGTCTGGTCAACCTGACCGATAAAGAAGGTGACAAGCTTAACGATCGCGACTTTGAACTGGCTCAGCTGTTGTGCAGCCAGCTCGGTATCGCTATCAAGAATGCCAACCTTTACAAGCGCGGTATTACTGATGGTATGACCCGTCTTTATACGAACCATTACTTCAAAGTTCGCCTGTCTCAGGAAATCTCACGCCTGCGCCGTGTCAAATCGCCTCTGTCGGTAATCATGGCCAGTGTCGATAACCTTGAGAGCCTGCTGCATAAGCACGGCGCGGCCTTTAAAGATGCCGTTCTGGTAAAAGTCGGTTCGGCGGTCAAGCGGGTGATTCGCTTTAATGACCTGCCCTGCCGCTACGAAGGCGACAAGTTTGCCATAATTCTGCCTGACACAGCCAACGAAGGCAGTCACACCGCTGCCAACAAAATTGTCGATACCATTCGCACTCTTTCGGTAAGGCATCTCGACAAAGAAGAGAAGGTGACAGTCAGCCTCGCAATCGTCGAATTCAAAGTAACGATGAATATCGGCCAGTTTATCGAAACCGCCGAACGTTTGCTCTCTCTCGCTCAAAAGCAGGGCGGCAATCGCATCATCGACGACTCTTCCGCCTCATAAATCCTTGTTAAAATACTGAATTTGTTCTACAGCTCAGGGGTTCAACACATGTTGAACCCCTGCATCTTTTCCCGTGTTTTCGTAATCGTGCTCGTAATCGTAATCGTGCTCGCTATCGCTCATTGTCATTCTGCCCCGCACGCCGCTATTCGTCATCCTGCGCGTAGTCGCAGGATACAGAACCCCGGTAAAAGCATGGATTCTGCGACTTCGCTTCGCTCCGCGCAGAATGACAATGTTATGCGCTCTTCGTGCTCGTGCTCGTGCTCGCTATCGTAATTAAATCTGCACATAAAAAAACAGCCTCGTAAACACGAGGCTGTTTTTGCTTGATCAGATTCGCTTAGTTTTCGGCTCCGATTGAGGTTACTACGTCTTCGCCGGTTGGTTCCTGCAGGATTTCATAGGTCTTGCCGCAGAGTTCCCAGGTGGGTTCTGACCAGCCACCTGATTTGGCGCGCAGAAGTTCGAACCAGACCTTGTTGATTTCGAACTTGCGGTTGATCTTGGTGGTGATGGCCTTGATGCGCTGGAACGAAACGTTGCAGACGATCATTGGCTGGCCGCCGACGTTCATGTTGAATGGTTCGGAAACTTTCAGATTCTTGATGGCTCCGCCAGTTACCAGACCCTGAAGGATGCTGAGCAGGTCGATGTTGATCGTCAGGCTTACGTTCCAGGTGGTTGATATGGTCTGTTCTTCATACTGCCAGGTAACGCCTTTGAATTCGCGATCGAGTTCGCGGCCCTTGCGGTATTTGAAGCCAGGTTCAGAATAACCGTAGCCCGGGAAATATTCGCGGAACTGCTCTTCAGTCATGAAGCTGTTGCTGCCGCCATGAACTATTTCAAATTTCAAGGTTCCGAGTGTTGGGAAAAGAGCATCCCGGGCTCCAACTGGCAGCGAGCGATAAATGTCGCTGATCAGTTCTATCTGCTGATAGCTTGGGCTTGCGCTTTTGATCGACTCGGCCAGAGCTTTACCTATGGCAACAGAAGTATCTGTGTGGTGTTTGATTGCTTTAGTCCAGTTAGCCTGGTTTTCTTCGCTCTGATCCTGGACGTATTTGTCATACAATTCCTGAATCTGCCAGTATTCGCTGATAGCTGCAAAAATACGCTGCTGGGTTGCAAAAAGAGGGTGATCGGCCGCTACTCCATCAAATGCTCCGGCCTGACAGGTAAAAAACGCGGCAAATACCGCCAGAACCAACATAAGTCTGTGTAATCGCATACTCATTTCTCCTCATATACTTATTGGCATAGCCACAGGCTTTCGAATATAGTATAACCATAGCTATCGACAAGCTGCAATGGTGAAAAAGGGTACAAAAGCGCTGGTAAATAAGTCTCTCGTATTCAGGGTTCGCGGGGTGTTTTGCTGATTGCGCAACATAAAATATGCAGGGGTCACTTGAATATCAGAATCCAGGGTACCGCTATCGATAATTTTACCGCTCTGATACTCTGTCTGCTTTTGCGTCTGACAATGCGTACAGATGGGCAGATGCTTTTGAGCAACTGTTTTAAGCGTTGCACTGTCGTTTTGAATGCTCCCTGATCGTATTCAGGGTCGAAAATCGAACCCCAGGCCGACCGGTAAAGCGCCTCAACCTCTACAGAATGTGGCTGGGCGATAAAAAGTTGCAGCAGCAGATTGTGTGGTATCGATCCGACCTTGATGCGCAATCGACTTCCGCCATAGATCAGAAGACCGGCCGGCGCGTCGAAAATCAGATGATCAGACGGGTAGTTTTTTTGCCAGTTAATGTATTCATCATAGTGCAGAGTTGCAGTTTCGTCGCTGGCCATGAGCGTGAAGAATTCGCCGGCGCGACTGTTTTCGGTCTGCTGCTGTTCGATTATATCCTTGAGCCCTGGAATACGCGTCATCAGGTGTTTAAGCATTGAGGGCGGCGTCTTGCCGATGTGATACCCGATGTAATCGAGTCCCGATGCTTTGCCGCAACTCTGCAGCTTTGCCGCAATGTGCCCCCAGAAAGGGTCAAAGCTGCCCGAAACAATGTACTGCTGAATGAGCTCTTCAAGTTTCAGCTCTCGAAACTGGTTTGGGAAGTAGAGTGCCGCGAGCAGGTCGATCTGCAGACGCTGTGCCCGAGAGTGACCGCTTCCGAGGTAATGCTGCGATGTTCTTAAAGATTCGAGACCTTCACTGCTGTGATCCTGAAAAATCTGAGAGGCTGCCAGGCCAAAATGGAGATCGCCAATCTGCACTGGTGAAGCGTTTTTGCTGACCGCGCGGCAGATCATCTGCTGGTAATGTTTTTCTGCCTCTGACAGGCGCATGTTGAAAACATGGCTCATTGCTTTCAGTGACTCTCCGACATAACAGGCGCGAGCTTCAAGACTGGCTGACGACATCAGTGCCGAGGCCTGGTGCCAGTAGGTTTCTGCGGCAGCCTGCTTGCCAAGCATTTCGCAGATCCATGCCAGCAGCGAAAATATTTCGTACATACCGCTGAGATTCTGTTTCTTCTCGCGGATCGTCAGAACTTCGCGAAAAATTTTGATGGCTTTGAAAAACTGCCCGAGTTTCATGAAAATCTTGCCGAGACCCATCCCGGTAACAGATGCGTTCCACAGGTTGTCCTGCTGCCGGTTCAGATTGTAGGCGCGGCTCAGCTGGGCGCGAGCCTTGTTGAAATTGCCAAGGTCATACTCTACCAGCCCGATGTTTGCCAGGAATGAAGCGAGAAGCTGTTCGTTGCCACTCTGTCTGGCCCGGTGCAGACCGGCAAGATAATGAGCTCGCGCCGATTGTGGTTTGCCACGAGAAAAATAGATATTGCCGAGAGCGTTTTCGGCTCTGGCCAGAGATTCATTATCGTTATCGATGACAAAGCTTTCGCGGGCGAGAAAAAGTTCAGACATTGCTTCATCGACGCGTCCAAGCCTTTTGAGAACCAGGGCGGATGCGTAGAAAAGGTGCCCAAGCTGACTGCCGGGCTGATCTTCATATTTCGTCTTGGCTTCCTCGAGCAGCTGCAGGGCGTCATCGTAACGTTCCTGCGCTGAAAAGGTCTTCGAAATATCAAGGTAGACATTGTGTGCAAAAGTCAGATTACGGTTGAGAAAATTCTCTGCGAAAAAGGTGATCAGGCTGAATTTTCCGGCATAGAAAAAGCGCGAGCTGAGGCAGGTAAAACGCTCGACAATCTCTTCTTCGAGCCCGATCAGAGTGCCGAAATAAATGGCGGCTGCGGCCAGTTCGAGGTCTGAAGAGGTGAGATTGCGGCTTACCCAGTCAGAAATTTCGTCGGCGCGCAGATTCAGGACATCGGTGCGGTTGGCGATAAACCCAAGCAGCAGTCTCGGCACCAGCGGCGGAACTTCGAGATCTTCGCGGGCGTTAAGGGTGTTGGCAAGCAGCCAGTTAAGCTTGTCGCCGTCGAGATTTCTGAAAATTTCGATGAAGTAGTTTTCGATGATTGCGTTAATTCTTGGCTCAGGCGTTTCTCTGATGAAAACCATGTTTGCCTGCAGCTGCTTTTCGCAGAGCTCTGGCAGGCTGCGCAATTCCATCCACAGGCGGGTGCTGTTTTCGACGTCGTTAGGTGGTGCGGCAGGTGGTTGCTGAAGCAGTGCCAGCGGAAATCTGGTAAAGAAAAGCCCGTTCCAGGTAAGCCTTTCGGTTTCGCGCGGGTCGAGCTTGATCGGGGTGCGTTTGAAGACTTTGAATGGCAACTCATGATAAGCAGCCCTGCCGCTCCAGGCAAGATAGAGCGATACTCTTTTGATTACGCTGTCTGAGGTCTGGCGGGCAATGCTGAGAAGAAGCCGGTTGCTGTAAGATACTCTGCAGAACAGCGATGCCATTTCGCCGGTTGGCGGCGCATAGACCGTATCTTTGGTCAGATCGATAAGCGTTTTCTCGATAGTCGAGACCTGCAGGCGATATCCCCTGAACAATATTGTCTGTATATATGAAGCAGTCGTTTTGCCGTGATAGACAAATACCAGCTCAAATCCGTTGATCGTGCGGTTTCTTCGCCGGTGATCAGACACTATAGTCAGCGTCTTCGGCGGTTCTGGCGCCAGACCGAGCAGAAACAACGCAGTCTGATGCGAAAAATATTCGCCCTCGTTGCTGATCAGCGAGCCAAGCTGCTCGAGTATTACCGCAAAACTGTCAGGTTCCGGCAAGACTTTTCCCTCATCTGTTTGATCTTACTGACTCCAATTATAATACATGATCCCTTTTTTCGCCGCGAAAAATATTAGCCATCGCCAAAAGGCTATTTCTGGAAATGGTCGAAGAAGTGCGGTAAAATTTAGTTATTCTGGGATCTGGAGATTTTTATGAAAAGTTTTGCCGATATGCTGCTGAGCCGCTCTGCGTTCAGCGAGATAGTGATGGGGAACACTGCCGTAGTCAGAGCGATGATCGAGGCCGGCACCAGGGTCGTGACTTCTTACCCGGGTTCGCCGACGCCTGAAATCGCCGGCGCGATTGCCGGCATTAAGCTCGAGGACCGGCCGTTCTATTTTGAATTTTCGACCAACGAAAAGGTCGCCACCGAAGTCGCTTATGGTGCGGCAGTTAACGGGCATCTGGCAACCGTCTTTTTTAAGAGCGTCGGGCTCAACGTCGCGGCCGATACCTTTGTGCAGCTGAGTCTGATGAATCTGACCGGCGGCATGGTCGTTATTCTCGGCGATGACCCGGGCGCTAATTCTTCGCAGAACGAACAGGACAATCGCCACCTCGCGCGTCTCAGCTATACTCCGGTTTTTGAGCCCGCCAACCCGCAGGAAGTTTATGAATTCTACAAGGCAGCGGCAAAGCTTTCGCAGCAGCTGCACATGCCGGTTATTCTCAGACTGACTACGCATGTCTGCCACGCCAAACAGAAAGTGGCGTTCGCCGCCTGGAATCCCTCAGAATTCGACAAGACGCCACGTTTCGACAGCAAAAATGGCCCTTATATGCCATTGACCAGCCTGGTGTTTCCGATGAAACGCCGCGCTCTCGCCAATCTGCGCGAGGTTGCCGAATTCAGCGAAAAACAGGGGTGTCATCAGCAGGCTTCCAACGGCAGCCGCCGTGGCATCATTACCTTCGGCCTGCCTTATCTCTCACTGCTCGATGCGCTGGCTGAGACCGACAAAAAGCCTGACATCCTGAAGCTCGGCCTCGTTTATCCGCTGCCGGCAGGGCTGGTCGCCGAATTTTTGCGCAGTCACGACGAAGTCTTCATTCTTGAAGAGCTCGACGACATTATCGAAGGCGATATCAAGCGCCTCGCGTTTGAGCAGCAGATCAAGGTCAAAATTCACGGCAAAGCCAATGCCGAAGCCTGGATTGGCGAATATACCGCCGACAAGGTTGCCGGTCTGCTGAGCGCAGTCTGGCCGAAACTGTTGGCGCCACCTGCTGCCGCGCCAGAAGTCAGCGCCGCGGTGCCGCCGCGTCCAGCCCAGATGTGCCCGGGTTGTGGTCATCGCAGTGCTTTTCACGCAATAAAACAGGCGCTAAAGCCTGAGGATATAAAAGTTGCCGATATCGGCTGCCATACTCTCGGCTTCATGCCGCCTTATGAAATGGGCCAGCTGCTGATGTGCATGGGCGCCTCGACCGGCATTGCTGCCGGAATGTCGTTGTTTAACGATTCGCGGCGCGTCGTCTGCTTTCTTGGCGATTCTACCTTTTTTCATGCTGGCCTGCCAGGGATAATCAATGCCCTGTTCAATCGGCATAACATCACGCTGATTGTTATGGAAAACGGCACCACAGCAATGACCGGCCACCAGGATCACGCCGCCAGCGGCCGCAACTTCAATCAGGTTACCGAGAGTATTCCGGTGCGCAAGGTGCTTGAAGGGTTTGGAATTAAACATATCTTTGAGGTCGATACCTACCAGCAGCAGAAGCTCACCGATATGGTGCGTGAGGCCGTCGCCGTTGAAGGCTTTTCCGTCGTTATCGCCCGTCACCCCTGCATGCTCAAGCTGATGCGCGAACAGCGCCGCAAGGAAAACTTTCAGGCAAAAATGGTGAGCATAAACCAGCAGACCTGTAACCAGACACACGCCTGTGTAAGTGATTTTGCCTGTCCGACATTCGTCATGCACGATGACGGCACGATCGATGTTAACCCGGATCTTTGCATCGGTGATGGCTCATGTCTGCAGACCTGTCCGGCCAAAGCCATCAATCGCCCGGAAGCCCGCCAGAAGGAGGCAAAATCATGAAAGCATTCAACATTTACCTCAGTGGTGTCGGTGGACAGGGCATCGGCCTGATCAGTGAAATTATTCTTCGTGCTGCCGACCATGCCGGTTTGAACGCTCTCGGTGTCGATACGCACGGTCTCGCTCAGCGCGGCGGCATCGTCTCATCACATATCAGAATCGGTGATAACATTCATTCACCGCTCGTTTCCAGGCATTCTGCCAATCTGGTTATCTCGCTCGAACGACACGAGGCGTTGCGTGCCGCCGCTGATTACCTGGCCGCCGCCGGCACGCTTGTCTACTATGATACCTCCTGGCAGCCGCTGCCGGTGCGTCTCAAGAAAGCTGCCGAAATCAAGGTCGAACAGGTCGAAGAGTTTTGTCGCAAGGGTTCGTTTAAGCTGTATGCCGTGCATCATACCGATCTGCCCGACCCGCGCATGCAGAACATCGCCCTTCTGGCCGGAATCTGCAAAAACGGTCTTGTCAGCGGTTTAAATGCTGACAATTACCGCGCCGCCATGCACGATCTGATGGCCGGTCGCATGCTGCAGGGCAATCTCGATCTTTTCGACCGCCTGCTGGCGTAAGAATAAAAATTGGAGTGATTCGATGAAAAAATTCAAATGTATGTTTGTGTGCTTTTTGGTTGCTCTTGCCGTTTTTGTTGCGGCGCCTTCAGCATTCGCTGTCGATGAAAGCGTCGAACCAGCCGATACCTATCGGCTTTCTCTCAATGACGTAGAGATAGATCTTTTTCCCGATCGCGATATCGAACTGCCCGAAAACGCGGGCAAAGCGAAGGCGCGTCTGATCGTCAACCCCGAAAAGCGCTTCACTTATGGTGATGTTGACTTTCAATATCCTCGCTACTTTACCTTCGAAGCTGATCTCAATGAAGCCGAAGTAAGACTCTGGAGCCTCTCTGGCAATAAAGCTGTGCTCATGGTTCAGCGCTATCCGGTCGAAATGGATCACAAGATTATGGCAGAACAGCTTCTGCCAAGCTTCGGCGAAGGCAACTCAACCCTTGGCACCTGCGAGATGATGTTCAATGGCGTAAAAACTACCGGTTCCCGCGTCATTACGACTATCGGTCAGGGCACCATCGCTCAGGACATCTATTCCTTCGACATGGCGAACGGCTCTCTGCTGCTGATTCTTCAGGATACTCTCGAAGACGACAGGAACTCAGATGAATTCAAAGCCTTCTGCGCTCAGCTCAGTCGCACCTTCAAGATCACCGAAGCCGAAAAAAAATAAACGCCGAAAGCCAGCTTATAGAAACTGGCTCACTGTTTTTGCCTGAATAAAGGGCGCAGGCGGGTTTCTCATGAGCGAAAACTTTTTGCACAGGGAGGTGCTTATGCTGAGCTGCGCAGGATAGAGCAGCTCAGCCGAGTCAGGCAGTTTTGACGCAAAGCTATAGCTTTTCACAATATTCTTTCGTCTGGCGAGAGTTGCAGCGAATGAGGGCAAGCCATCCGCATCTCTAACGGCTGAAGCCGTAAGAGCTGCCTAATTCCGCCGAAAGCCCGAATATGGAAACGATACAAAGTTTCAGCAGGAACATAGACAAAAAATTGAACATCTGAAAACTTTTCTGGTGGGGCAGCGTATTATTTTGCTCGAAGGCATTGCGGGGTGGGGGATTGGTAAGTAGAATCTCTCTATACACTCTTAAAGAAAGCGCGTGCATTGAATGAATAAAATATTGCGGCTTGTGTTTCTGCTTTTAGTCATTCCTTACAGCCTGCTGGCCTTTTCACCGGAACCTTTCGAGGTTGTCGAATTCAGCATTCTCCACACCTCTGATGTTCATGCGCACCTGATGGCGTTCGATGGCCCGACCGGCAACGGCGTTGGCGGCTATGCCCGCATCAAGGCCTACAGAGATTCTCTCGAAGCTCAAGGCCGCGAAGTGATCATGCTTTCTTCCGGCGATATTTTTCAGGGCACTTTCTTTTACCGCTTTTTTCAGGGCATTCCTGATATCGAATTCATGAACGATACCGGCTATGCCGCAATGACGCTCGGCAACCACGAATTCGACAATGGCCAGGCCGCCCTTGCCGAAGCTGTTTCTTACGCAAAATTTCCGATTCTGGCTGCCAATATCGTTTTCAAGAAGATTCCGCAGCTGCAGGCGCGTATCAAGCCTTACACCATAGTAAATGCCGGCCCGGCCGACAACCCGGTCAAGATCGCCATCATCGGCTTCACCCCCGAAAATCTTGCCGAAATCGTGCAGCCGCTTTTTGTAAATGATTTTGATGTGCGCAACGCCGCCGACTCATTGCGCCAGTATCTGCCCGAAATCAAAGCGCAACAACCCGATATGATTCTCGTTCTTTCACACCTCGGCTGGGAACGCGAACTTGAACTTTTTGACGAGTTTCCCGAAATCGATGGCATTCTCGGTGGTCATACCCATCTCGTTATCGATCCGCCGGCTGTTGTCAACGGCGAGAATGGCCATCGCTTCATGTCGCAGCCAGGAGAATGGGGCCAGTATATAACCCGCTACGATATCGCTCTTTATCGCAACTCTGCCCGCAAGGTCGAAGTGCTCGCCGCCGGTCTGGTTGCCATGAGCAACGAAAAGCCCGAAGATGCTGTCATGGCTCAGTCCGTGCTCAAACTCTGGCAGCAGGTCGAAGACAAGGTCAGCACCGTGCTCGGTACCGCCCGCGTATTCCTCAATGGTGAGCGCGATTACATCAGAAAAATGGAAACCAATCTTGGCAACCTGGTTACCGACTGTTTTGCCGATTTCGCCGGAGCCGATCTGGCCCTGGTTAACGGTGGTGGCATTCGCAGTTCGATTGCAACCGGCTCGATTACCGTTGGTGACTGCCTCAACGTATTACCTTTCGATAATTATCTGGTCAAAATAAAACTCACCGGTGCCTCTTTAAAGAAAATCTTTGCACGCATCGCTGCAGGCATCTCGCAGTCAGGCGGCTTTGGCGGCTTTTTGCAGGTTTCCCGCGGCATGCTCGTCGATTACTCGCAGGGCGAAGTTTCTGTCAGCCTCAACGGCAAAGAGCTCATCGATGACGAGCTTTATACTGTATGCACCACCGATTTTCTCGCTGCCGGCGGCGACGGCCTGACCGGATTTACCGAAGCGGTTGACTCTGAATCGACCGGCAAACTGATCGGTGATGTTTTTATGAAATTTATAAAAGCTCAGAGCAGTGTTTCGCCGGCAACTGAAGGCCGAATCAAGCTTATGCAGACTGTCAACAAGATCAAGATGCCAAAAGGCATTATCAAGAACATCCCGACTCCGCCGCGCGACTAGTTTTTTCGCGATTATCCGAGCGGTCGAGCACATCTGACCAGCAGCCAAACCAGAAACGGCTGGCTGACAGCGGCATGTCAGTGCACAGCTTCATCAGCTCTGCCGTCGAAACATGCGTGCTCCAGTTGCGGGTAAAAGGGTTGGCAAAGGCGCGTGACGGCCACTCACTGGCCAGCCTCGCCAGACCTGAACCAACAACGACTGAGTCGGTACTGGCTTTTGGGGCAATGTCTTCGACAAGTGCCAGCAGTGCAAACAGGGCTTTACGGAACAGCGCAAATTCAGCACGCAGCCGCAGGCCGCCGAACTCTACAGCATGATCGAATACCGACAGGCACCAGTCGAAACCCGGGAAATTGCCTTTTCTTATCGAAGCGACGGCCCATTGAGCGCTGTCTTTGAGTTTTGCATCGTCAGACGAAATGCCGAGTTCAGAAAGCGCTCTGAATATGGCAGTCTCATCCATGCGCAGCCCGCCCATCAACAGCTGAATAATCGCAACCCGGTCATTTTTTGGCAGCTCAACCGCCAGACTCCAGTCAAGTGGCACGATTTTGCCGTTTTCATCATAAAAAATATTGCCACCGTGCGGGTCGCCATGAAATATTGCCCAGGTTTCCGACATCCAGAATGGGCGCGCAATCAGCCCGTCGACGAGCTTTTCGGCGATTCTGATGCGTTGCATTTTATCTGAACCGGCTTCGTTCAAAGCTTCTGCCAGCGGCTTGCCTTTTACCAGGGTCATCGCCGTTACCCGTGACGTGCACCATGGCAGCAGCTCCGGAATGGCTACTTCCGGCACATCACGATAAAGTTCGGTTGCGCGGCGCATATGTATCTGTTCACGATCGAGCCTTATCTCATCAGCTACCAGCAGCGCTGCCTCTGACAAAGGCCCGGCAAATTCGAGTTTTGGCAGGTTCAGCTCGGTGCAGATCCTTTCAAGCTCCTGTCCCAGATCGGGCCAGAGTTCGAGTTCCTTTTCAAGGGCTTTTTCCGCTTCGGGTCTTACTATTTTGAAAACGCAATCAATTTGCCGCCCTGCAGCATCGTTGAAAGTGAATGGCATGATAACCGCCACGCTGGCTTCTGCAATAGGTTTATCGCCTAACGTAATGCCGTTGAGATCAATTTTTTCGCGGCGCAGAACGGCTTTGATCTGCTCGATACTCATGCGCGGTGGCAGAGATTCGAGTCTTTGCAGGCTTTGCCTGAGTTCTGGCGACAGCCTCTTATCACGAGCCAGAATCTGGCCAAGTTTGTGCAGGGTGGGGCACCGTCTTAAAACCGATTCAAGCCGCTGCGAAGCGTTGGCAAAAGGGCCAAGCGCCAGCTGGTCAGATAGAATTTCCTGTTGCCGGGTTTCGCTGAGTTGCCCTAGAAACCATGCCAGGCCGCCTTTAACGAAGGGTCGCCACTTCTCATAGCACTCAGGTACAAGGCTGTTGATATCCATGTTCGAAAAAAGCGCGGTCCAATCCATGATCTTTACTCCTGCACAAAATACATCAAATCTTTTGCTGCATTGTAGCAAAAATCTCAGCAGAATTGCAATAATTATTTTGCATTTGCAGCAAAAATTCAGCAGCTCTTTTGCAGGCCGAAGGCAATCCGCAGATTACGCCGATAACGCCGATTTTTTTAGGGGACAGCTATGCGATACTCTCAGCGAAAAGCGGTTTTCTGCTGCGCCATGCCACCAGACCGTGCCCGCGCGAGAAGTCAGGATCCAGAGAATCACTAGGACATGGATTCTGCGACTTCGCTTCGCTCCGCGCAGAATGCCGAGAGAATGCAGCAGATGGAATGACTTTCAGGGTGGTCAACAATAATTGATAACAGGATTGACGGTTATACTGGCAAATTGTATTGTGAATCTGTATGTTCCAGGCACATTCGACAGCTGCCTGGCCTTCTGATAAAGAGGCTTATGGCTGCGATAAAAACAATGTGCATCAGCATTGAACTATGAGAAGTCTTCTCTGGAGGCAGAATGCCAGACATTGATTTGTCGCCGGGGTCAAGTTTTGAGGTTCGCAATGATGCTGCCAGCGCAAAGAAAAAATCATGTTTGCGTGGTTGTGGCTGTTCATGTCTTCTTTATATCATTGGTTTTATCCTCTTCATATCACTCGTTTTATGGTCAGTATGGAAACTCCTGCCCGATGAAAGCCGGGACAAGCTGGAGAGACGTATCGAAAGCGAAAGCACCCGGCTTGAATCTTCTGCCCGCAGTTATTTCCGCGAGTTAACCGGCAAAGATCTGGATCTCGATTCTCTCAAAAACAAGGGCCGCAGATTCATCGATGAAGCTGCTCAAACTGTTCGTGGCGATCCGCCGCCGCAACCTCCGCGCAGCAAAGTTCCGGCACTGGATGTAACTCCGCTTGCCGGAGTGCGAATCATCGCGCCGGCCGGTTCGCTCGACCGGCCAAGGTCTTTTACTGTGAATGAGCTGTCAGAAGCAGATCAGGAAAAACTGTTTCAGAAAGAGCAGAAGAAAAATGTCTTTCCGCTCAAGGCTTTCCAGGTAGATTGCGGGATGTCTGCTGCTGACCGCTTCGCCGGCTCCGTTAAAATCTCTTTCGATCTGGCAAAGCATGGCTTTCCGGCAGAAAGCTGGGAAGACCTCAGGCTCGGTGCCGTGCTTCCGGATGGCAGCCTCGGCATGCTCAACTCGAAGCTCGACAACGGCATTTTATACACCAGAACACGTCACAACAGCGTAATCGTCATTCTGGGGGCCGTGATCATACCGGCCGGAACTGCGTATCTCGCATCACAGGAACTGGAGTCGCTTCCGGATGGCACCTTCAGCGGCAAGTATTCGCGTATCGAGTGGAATCCCGCCCGTGGCAGGATAATTCTGCGCTATCCTTCATCCTGGCCGGCAGCCGACCCTGAAGAAATGAAGTCCTGGCTTGACCAGATGTCTGGCGTTCTGCGCCGACACTGTGGCACTAGAACTAAGAATGGCTGGGAAGTATCACGGGTAAGATTTCTTACCAGCTTTCTTGCCATCACTCGTGATCCTGAATACCGTGCACTGAAGAAGCAGTTCATCTCGCCGGGCTGGATGCTGAAAAACTTCCTGCCGAAGAAGGCAGGTCTAGTCGCAAAGGCTATGGATCGCTCAATCGACTATCTCGAAGGGCGCAACTTCAGAATGCCGGGATATGGCGGCATGGAGTGGGTCACCGAGGTTTACATAACTGAGAAGTCGATGGGCGGCAGCGTTTTTGGCGAGGCGCGCAATCCCAGATCCATGCGCAGCTTTCTCGTCATGGATGGAACGAAAATCCCTGATTCTAGTGAAGAAGACCTCTCGGGTTCTCAGAAAACGCAGTTCGACACCATGCAGACAACGGCTGTGCATGAGTTTTTTCACGCCTGCCAGGTTGCCTATGTCGCAGTGGAATGGAAATCATATCTCTGGTTTTTTGAAGCGACGGCTGTAATGCTAGAATCGGAAGCCTTCAAATATTTTCAGCAGCAGGGGTGGGCTTCGACCTGGGATCACACGCCCCGCCAGAATTCAATATATTACCAGACCTATCACAGAAACCCCGATGCCAGCGATGCCGAAATCAGGCAACATGGCTACGGCGGCGCAACCTTTCTCGAGTTCCTGCGCGACCGCTGTTGCGCTGGCGATCCTGACAGCTTTCTCAAACTTCTGCTCGATGATTTTTCCGCCTGGAACTCGGATCCGCTCAAGGCTATTCTGAGCTCTTCCGGTTTGAATGAAGATAAGCTGGGCGCAGCGTTTGGCGACTTCGCTGCGACGCTTTACCCGGAAATCATCTTCACCGGTAAACATCACGAGGGTAGCATACCTGGCGGCATCGACCTGACTCCGGGCCAGAAGCGCGTGGTTTACCCGCGCCGTCAGAATCACATTCTGTCGGCAAGAGGCATCCAGATTCAGCTTAAAATAAAGGATTTCAAGCCCGAAGAACTGCAAGGAGCGCTGATCGTGGCCAGAGATTCGGTTGGTCAGCAAAATCCAGAGGTGCAGACGGCCCTCTCCGCTTTCGGTTCGTCATGGCAGAAAATTACGCCAGGCGCAGCAGTTTCTCTTCCAGTGGCGGATGTCAGCGGTAAAAACATCGTGCCAGTCCTTGTCAGAAGAGTTTGCGCTACATTAAAAGATCTTAAGGGAAATGGCGGCACAGATGTCTTTCTTTTGACGAAGCCTGCTGCGCCCAAGCTGGCGATGAGCGCAGACAATCTCGTCATTCATCTTCCCCGCCCGAAATTCGCCGGTTCATTTGCCGAGGTAGACGGATTGGGGCCTTGTCTCGAGAAATATGAGCTCTACATCAGTGCCGGGAAGCGGCTGCTGACCTACAAATTGCCAGCGGTCTACGAGCCCGAAGGCTGGAAGCAGAAGTTGCCGGAACTGAAAAAGGAATTGAAGGTCGATCCGGCTGCTGCGGTAAATGTCAGCGTCTGGTATCGGGAGGTCGCCAGTTCCAGAGATAAAATCTTCGGTCCGGAAAGCGCGAAGGCCAGCATAAACCTTGTTTCGGCTCCGGTTGAGGAGAAGCGCTACATAAGCCTGTCTTTTAAAAATCAGATGCTGGGGCTTGTTTGCTTCTGGATCGACGGAACCCGTATCGGAGGCCGTCTGCACTGGTATACGCTGACTGCGAAAACCCGCTCTAACCCTCAGATCACCCGTGGTGAAAACGTTACCGGCTCGTATGACCCTAAGACCAGAACGGTGAATGGCAAAGCGATTGTAAATCTTCTGGGAAGTTCTCAGTCACCGCCTATGACTTTTGAGTTCACCCTGAAGCTTGACCCAAAACCCGCTGGCAGCGGTAAGGTTCTTCACGCAGGAAAAGCTACAGCGCGCGAGCTTGATATCAAAGTGTTCAATCGTGATGGATTCTACAAATGGGCTGCATCTGAGAATCCAATGAAGGGCAAGATGCGTGGCCAGTGGTGGCAGTTCGAAGAATGACGCCTCTTATTTCTTCACTTTCACATGTTTTATGTATCAGTCGCAGTGTACTGTGGTAGTATTTTTCAGAATTCTTCAGGAGACGTCTTAATGGAAATTCTCAATCTGGCTGATGTACCACATTGTCTCGAACTGATCAGCGGCTGGCACCATAACGAGTGGAGCTATCTCAATCCTGGCCGCACATTTGAAATGCGCCTTGCTGACATGCAGAAACACCTGCTCGGTAACGATATTCCAACAACATTCGTTGCCATCAGCGACCAGGTGCTCGGTTCAGCCGCACTTATCGAAAGCGACATGCCCGAACGCCCGGAACTCACACCCTGGCTCGCCAGCGTCTTTGTCGCCCAGGAAGCCCGCAAAAACGGCGTTGGCCGTGCCCTGGTGCAGCGAGTCATGCAACACGCCAAAGCCAGCGGCGTAAAGACGATGTACCTCTACACTCCCGATCGCGCGCATTTCTACAAACACATGGGCTGGCAGACAATGGAAGAAATGGTCTACCACGGCGCCAACGTCACCCTCATGAAAATAGATCTATGATTACTGTCTCGAACATAGTTATCAGTAGCTATAAGCCTTTGAGGTCGAAATAATACTCAGGGCGCAGGCAGGCATTCCAAAAGCGTAAACTTCGAATCAGTCTCATTTGACGCAAGGCCATAGCAATACACCTTATATTTCGCCTGATGAGAGTTGAAGCGTTGGAAGCCTGCCGAGAGCCCGGGTACAAAACTTAAGACTTTGCATGTGTATCTGATAAGCTGTTTACAACACTCAACTAAATGCTTTTTTTATGGTGGCATTTGCGGTAAAATATCTGGCAAATCAAGGAAAGGTGGCAAATAATGAGTCTTTCTGCCGAAATCAAACAGCAGATTCTGCAAAACATCGAAAAGGTGACAGGGCAGGGCGCCGAATACGTCGATGCCCGCTACTACACCAACGATGATTCCGAAACCCTGTTCCTCTACGATGGCAATCTCGAAGCCAACGATACCAACTTCGAAAGCGGCCTCGGGGTACGCGTTCTTTTTGGCGGCGCCTGGGGCTTTGCCGCTACCAGCGACGCGGCCGCCATCGCGACCTGCTTCGATCTGGCGCTGCAAAACGCCAGAACCGCCGCAAAGCTTGTGCGCGTTCCGCTGCATATGGGCAAAAAGCCGGCGCATAAAGGGCACTTCGCGTCTCCGCTCAAACAGGATCCTTTCAGCATTCCTCTCAAGGATAAGCTCGACTTCCTCAACGGCATCGATGCCCAGCTCAAAGAAGAATGGATCGCCAAACGCTATGTCTACGCCGAATTCCAGAAGAAGAACATCTACTTCTTCAACAGCGAAGGCACCGAAGTCGAACGCAATCTCGCCAACGTCTTCGCCAAAATGATGGTGATGGCGCTCGACAGCGATGGCCAGATGCAGCGTCGCAGTCAGGAACTCTTTACTACTGGAAAAGGCACGCGCGGCTACGAGATGCTGACCAGCCCCGAGCTGTTTTCGGCACATGCCGGCCGCATCAAAGAAGAACTCGCGCAGCTGATAAAGGCTGATGCCCTCGAATATGGCCGTCGCTCAGTCATTCTGCTTCCCGGCCAGGGCTTTCTGCAGGTGCATGAAACTATCGGTCATCCACTCGAACTCGATCGTATTCTCGGCTATGAACTTTCTTACGCCGGCGGTTCGTTCGTCGATCTCGACGCCTTCGGAAAACTGCAATACGGCAGCGAAAAGCTTACAGTCAGCGCTTTTGGCGGCATCGAAAATTCGCCGGGTTCCTACGGTTTCGATGACGAAGGTTCGCCTGAACGCGATTACCTGCTGATCGACCGCGGTCTGCTGGTCAACGCCCTCAGCTCACGCGCCATGATCGACGAGGCCAACCAGAAGGCCGGTCGCACCGTATTCACCGAGAGTGGTGGCGCCGCCCGTGCAACCGCTTTCTATCGCGCGCCGATTGACCGCATGACCAACGTTAACATCCTTCCCGGCAATGACGGCACTCTCGACGATATCATCGCCGGCACCGAGGACGGTATTGTGCTCGATAACCCGGTTTCGTGGTCGATCGGTTCGAACCGCGAGCACTTCCATTTTGGCTGCGAAATCGCCTGGGAAGTGAAGAACGGCAAAAAGACCCGCATTCTGCGCAATCCCACTTATCAGGGGCATACCGTCGAGTTCTACAACTCGCTGTCGGCGGTCGGCGACGCGTCGACCTGGCGCGTCTGGCAGGTTGATAACTGCGGCAAGGGCGAGCCAAACCAGATCATGCAGCTCGGCCACGGCATTCCGGTCGTGCGCTTCGATAACGTAATCACCGGCGAAAGGAAGTAAGTCATGCAGAAAAACAAAGCACAGGAAATCATCTGCGCCGTGCGCGCTCGCGCTGCTGGCCGCGGCATCAACGCTTCTTTCTCGCTGCACTGCGAAAAAAGCCATCTGATGCGCATTGGCAATAATTCAGTTTCACTCAATACTTCTGAGCACCTGACCCGCCTCGATATCGAAGTCATCAACGGGCGCCGCACCGGTTCGCATACCCAGATGGGCGATGTGACCTCGGAAGAATACGTCGAAAAGGCCCTGCAGGTCGCGGTTGATAAAGCCGCAGTTGCCAGCGAAAAAGATTATCAGCCGCTTTCTGTGGTTCTCGATGCGACGGTTTCTGAGAACAATCAGTATGACCACGCTCTCGAGCACCTCGACCCGGCTTTCAAGGCCGATGCCTACCAGCAGATAATCGACAACGTCGGTGAAGAGTATAACTTCAGCGGCTCCTGGTCGAGCGGTTCGATGGAGCTCTTTCTGACGTCTACGGCAAACGAGCATACCATGCACCATTACGCCACCGACCAGGATTTCAACGTCGTGCTCAAGCACCCGCAGAAAAAATGGGAACTGCGCCAATGGAAAAGTGGCTGGCGTCTCGATCACTTCGATGTAGAAGATGTCATCAACGGCTTTCGCGGTCTGTTGCCGACCTATGAAAATCATGGCGGCTTCAAGCTCGAACCGGGCGAATACCGGGTAGCACTGGGTTCGGCGGCGATTGCCGAAGTTATCCTGATGGCCTGCTATACCGGCTTCTATGGCCGATCTTACGAAGAAAAGCAGGGCTGGACTTCGAAATACAAGAAGGGCGACAAGGTCCTCGGCGACAACATCACGATCGTTGACGAACCGGCTGATGACAAGACTTTCCGTTTTGGTTTCGACATGATGGGCAAGGTGCGCCGTCATTTCCCGCTGGTAAAAGATGGCATTCTGCGCGATCTGATGTATGACAGCATGACCGCCGCCAAATACGGACGCGAGCTTACCCCGCATACAGGCGGATCAGCCAGCATAGTCATGCAGCCGGGCAGTGCCGACCCCGATCTGCTCGCCGCAGTTAAAGACATGGGTCGCGTGATTTATATTCCGGCTTTGCATTATCTCAATATGCCGAACGCGAGCCAGGGAATCTTCACCGGCAGTTCGCGCTTCAATGCCGTGCTGATCGAGAATGGCAAGGTCGTCAGCCCGATTTTCTCGTCGCGCATTACCGATTCGTTCCAGAACGTTTTCGGCAATGTCAGCCTGATTTCGAGCGAAGCCGAGCCGGTCAATCTTTCGAATACCTATGGCCGGCGCATGCCCGAAGCCGCTTCGATGCCGTCCTATATCGTTGCCGAAAAGGTCAAGATCACCGACAGCGCCGACTCGTTCTAGAAAGCCTGAAGAATTTATCCGCAGATTGCGCAGATTACACTGATTGCTTGTTGCCGCGCTAACAGCGCGGCAATAAGCAGGCCTTGAGCTTCAGGTGCCAGAGCCCCGCCCGGCAGCCAGCCTGCTTGATGGCTCCAGGCCGGCAGGGCAGGGCATAATCTGAGAAATCGGTGTAATCTGTGGATTCTCTCAAAGGACTTAATCCCATCGTCAAAGGGATCGCTTCGTCGGGCTGGAGCCCTTCTCGCGATGACAAAAGATGCGATTACGACGCAGGCCACGGATGGCCAAGTGTCGAGGCGCCGCCGGATGGCAAGCGCATCGACTCACGAGCACGACAATAGTCGAAGTTACATAACCAGATGCAGCAGATAGATAACGCAATATACCGGCGGGTTTTTGGCATTTCGTTGCCGGCGGTAGCTGGCTTTCTTGGCCTGATGCTTTTCGATGTCATCGATATATACTGGATCGAAAAGCTGGGCACGCGCGCTGTTGCCGGCGTCGCTTCGGCCGGTTTTATCGTCTGGGCACTTTATTCGTTCATGGCGATTACCGGGTCGGGCTGCGCGGCGCTGGTTTCGCAGTTTCATGGGGCAAAGCGCCGCCGTCGCGCCTGGGAAGCCATCAGTCAGTCGACCTGGTTGAGCATGATTTTGTCGGTAGTGATTGCCTTTCTGTTTCTGCCATTTATTGACAGACCCTTCGCCTGGATGGGCCTCGATCCTGACACGGCGCGCATGGCGACCGATTATTTTCTCATCATTCTTTACGGGTTTCCGTTGATCTTTCTCGACATGCTCGCCGGCAACATATTCAACGCTTACGGTGATAACAAAATCAGTAACGGCATCATGGTCTTTTGTCTCGTGGTCAACATGGTGCTCGACCCGGTCATGATGTTTGGCTGGTGGGGTTTTCCGGCGCTGGGAACTTCAGGCGCCGCCTGGGCGACCATCATCAGTCATGTGCTTTCGCTGGTCATGCGTGCATACGTGTTGCGCCGCCGCAACTATATGCCCGGTCTGGCCGGTTTCATGCGAATTCGCACTTTCTATTACAAAAGCATCGTCAAAATTGGCCTGCCCAATGCGGCTACCGGCTGCATCTGGTCGATCGTCTACCCATTTCTCACCCGCCTGATCACTCCGTTTGGCATGACCCCTCTTTCGGCAGTTGGCATCTGTCGCCGGCTTGAAAGTTTTCCTTATTTTACCTCGATTGCGCTTGGTATTGCGATGACCTCGCTGGCCGGCTATTCACTTGGCAGTCGCGAAAATGAGAAAATCGACAATATTCTGACCGCCGGTCTGCGGGTCTCGACGCTGGTCATTCTGCCGTTTCTCATACTATTTCTGGTGTTTCCCGACTGGTTGATGAGTTTTATGACCGATGACCCGATGCTGATCGGGTATGGCGCCGAGTATCTTTTCATCATCGGCGTTTTCGAAATCTTCATGGCCTGGGAAATGGTCATCAGCGGCATCTTCACCGGGCTGGGCATAACTTATCCATCGCTTTTCATAACCGTGCCCCCAACGGTCGGCAGGGTTCCGCTCGCCTGGTTCCTTGCCTACTATCTCGAAATGGGCGTGACCGGCATCTGGTGGGCAATCAGTCTGTCGACGCTCGGCAAGGGTATCGGCCTTTTCCTGCTCTACCACTACATGAAGCGCCAGACCGCCAACTTCTCCGACCTTCGCCGCTGGCAGAAGGATGCGAAAGTTAAAGTCAACTAAGTTTTGTCGCTTGTATCGCATCAGGTTTTGCTGTTATTATTCGGTATTGGTATGAGGCAGCTGGCATGATAGATGCTATTTTGGCTTCAGCCTGTCGTAAGAGGTAAAAAGAGATGGAAGTGAAGTGTCGGTCTTGTGCGAACCACTGGGAAGCGACCAGGCTCGATTCTTATATTCTCAGGTGCGGCTTTTGCGGAAACCTGACCTGCGAGCGTTGCGGGCGCCATGAGCATGCGCGCATGCATGTCTGTCCATCGTGTTATGAGCGCAAAGGCCAGGATCTTGAGGATATTTTCGTCAGTGCCTGCTCTGCCTGCGGCTGGGTCTGGCCGAGTGGTGCGGTTGGCTACGGCCTCTATGACAAGCGCAATGTCTGCCGGTATTGTGTTGAACATGGTACAGAAGATAAGAAGCCGGAAAACGAAGAAGCCTACACCCGCGAAAGCTTTCAGCGCCGCGTCAGGAACTATTTTCCGGCTGTCGATAATACTGATCCGGGCAGCGACCTTCTGCCTTTTACCATGGAAAAGTATCTGGAGTGGGATCGTGCGATCGAATTTGATACAAGAGACCGCTGCCTGGCGCAGGCGGCATTTCATCGCGATGCCGCCAGTGCTGCTGATTTGATAAGGTTATATGAGCATGACGAATACAAGTTCAACGAAGTCGCGCATGCTCTTGGTCGCATTAACCAGCCTGAGGGCAATGCCTTTCTGCTCAAACACGTTGACAATCTCAGCGAGAATCCTTATTACACACAGCTGGCACTCGAAGGCCTCAGCGAAAGCCCGGGCCAGACAGCTTTCGAAGCGATCATCTGGCTGATCACTCAGAATCATTTTTCGATAACCCCGGCGGTGGGGCTGGAGCTTCTGCTCAAGCTCGAGTTTCTGGCGCCGGGCTACCTGTTGCAGCCGGGCCTCGATTACGACATCATGGACGCCTTCGAATACATCGACCCGCGCTCGCTCCCGCAGCACCTGGTCTATTTCCACGCCGCCCTCCCAAAAATTCTCTGAAAAGCCATCAATCCGTGCTCAGCGAAGCGGTACTCGTAATCGTAATCGAAAAACAAAAGTCATTTCGTCATCACGAGGGTAGAAAGTCGTCATCCTGCGCGCAGTCGCAACTTCAGCGTCATTGCGAAGGGCGCAGCCCTGAAGCAATCCTTTGGAAAGGACTGTAGATTCTGTGCATTTTTTTTGTAACTCACAAAAGGGTCGGCGCTTGCCGATGCTTGTCAGCAGCAGACTGTGTCCGCATTTTTCCCTTCAGTCAACTGTACCTTGTTGTCCCGTAAGAATATATGCATTATATTAGTTATATGATTAGCATTAAGTATAGAGTATTGATTATTGCTTTGATGACGTTTGTTGCTTCGAGTGTTTACGCGATACCTTACCAGGTGGGCGATTACAAGCTCGATGTGACAGTGCGCAATTCTGCCATGAACCTGATACCTGACAGCAAGGTGAGTTTTTACCGGTATGATCAGAGTTCGTTCATTGCCGAGGCGCGCGCGACCGGCTATAAATCAGTAACCAAGCGCATCGAAATCAAGCCGAACCAGTTCATTTACAAGACCGAGGTTGTGCTGCCCGATCTTGAGCGCAAACTTTATATTATCGATCACAATCACAAGATTCTGGCGGCGGCCTATCTGCGGACCGAACAGTTCGGTTTCCCCGGCAATGAATACGGGCTTACTGCCTATATTCCGGTGGAAATGTGGGATGCCGCACCTGAGCGTGTCGAGGTTTTCGATTCGTTCTGGGGAGCGCCGCTCAAGAAGACCTGCCTGTTTGAGCAGATCGAGGGCTTTCACAAGGTTTCGTTGAGCATCACGCGCAAGGCGCTTAAATGGAGTGGTTCTAAGATTTATGTGATCTTCCGAACGAAAGATCTGCCGGCTCCGAGGGCCGTCGCCCGCTATCTGCGTCAGCTCGATCGTCTCTCAACCAATCCTGATTGCCCGCCCGGCAGCGAAGAAGCGCTGACCGCTTACATTTACGAAAATTTCGCCGCCGATGCCGCCGCGCTCGAAGAACCGCTGCCGGCCGTCTACGAACGCTATCATTCGGCGCGCGCCCGCTTTTCCGAGCTGCACCGCGAATAATTTTTCAAAAACCTGTTGCACGCCAAAACGGTTTGTAGTATAATCACTTTCACGTTCGAACAGCGAACGCGATCCTGGATAGCTCAGTCGGTAGAGCAGATGGCTGTTAACCATCGGGCCGGGGGTTCAAATCCCTCTCCAGGAGCTCAAAACACCCGCAGCAATGCGGGTGTTTTGCTTTCCGGGCACCTTTCGCCCGAGCAACCCTGAACATCACGGAAGCAGCAACCGCAGAATCCGCAGATTGCCGCTGATTATCAAAGGTTGAATGTCGTTTTGAGGTGTTGTTTGATTTTGTCGAACAGCTGGTATAATCGGGATGCGAAAAAGTGCAGCAGTTCCAGATCTGACTGTATGGGTCGTTCAGGGTTGCGTGAGTTTTTGCAGCTCTTCTTCGGTCAGTCCGGTGGCCTGTTTCACAAACTCGATGTCAGCTTTAAGCGCCAGCATTCTTTTGGCTATTTCGAGCTTCTCCAGAGTCCGACCTTCTTCTTTGCCGATTTCTTTACCTTTGTTGTAGACGGCGCCTTTGATGATGGCGAGGTCGAGAGCCTCTTTTTCGCGGTCGGCCATGCGCCGGCGCATTTTTTCGTCGGCGTTGATTTTCTGCAATTCTTTGATGGCCATGTTGATCGGCTCCTCTTCGCTGAGCGTTCCAGGAATCTCTACACCCAGTTTACCGTAAGTTTCCGAAAATTTCATCACATTTAGCCACTTTTCGAAGGTCGATTGCAGGCTTCTGGGTTTGCTGGCGTCGTATTTGGTCAGGTCGATGTAATGCAGTGCCATGGTATCAGAGAGCGACAGGCTGCAGTCAGCATTGCGAAACTCAAAGGCCTCATGAACGCGTTGCGATTGTGTGAACAGATCAAAATCCAGAATGGCTATGCAGGTGGCCGGCATAAGACTCGCATAATGCGACCCGGCCGGTTAAACAACCACTGAAACGCGAAGTCGTTGAGCATCGAATATATCTTGCGCTCGCTTACGTCTTTTCCCATCGAGTTTCTCCTGTTAAAATTTCGACGGCAGTTTTTTTCTGTGTCACTAACAAGATCAAAACTAGAATGCTTTTGGGGAAAGTTTTATTAGGAGTTTTTCGACCAGCTATAAATTGTTTGATTATGAGCTGATGGCCAGTCAGGGCTTCGGGAAATTGGGCGTGCGGTAGATTTTAGCTGCCAGCCCGGTTACCCGGTAGTTGTCTTCGAAAGATTTTTCGTTTTTAACCTGTTCCAGGCAATTGAACCAGCTCAGTGGTCGAAACAACCGAGATTCAGCAATACGCTCAGCCAGTGTGTATGGCGCGCCTTTAAAAGCCGGTTGCGTCCCTCTGCGAAGTGTTTCAGGGTGCACGACTATGCCTGCGAGTTCAGAGGCCGCATACTCTGCGCCTTCTGACAGATTGGCAATTCGCCAGAGAGAGTAAGGGATCGTATAGTGAAAACCGTCATCAGGCGGATAGCTGTCCATATTGTCGAGAGCGATGCTCTTAAATGTTGTGGCGAAGAGAGTGACGAGAAGTTCAGCCGCGGTTCCAGGTTGCAGAAAGTTCTGACCACGTGGTGTGACTTGCCAGTGATTATTGGTAAGCTTGACAAGATTGGCGACCAATGCGATGTTTCTTTGTATATACAGGCTATACAGGTCGATTTCGTTGAGCACCTTCTTGCCACTGTTGATTTCGCAAATGTCATAGCCCGCCGGATCCATTAATCCTGGCGCGATATCGCTGACGACAGAGCGGGGCAGATTGCCGGTTGGCGTCGCTTTCAGCCCCTTCGGGCCCGACCTTGCAAGAATTGACTTGAGAACAAGGCGCATGTTGTTAATGAATGGTGCTGCTTCCGCTTCAGCCTCACTGAAATCGCTTGACAACTTGACCGGCCCGCCGGTCTGCCACCAGCCTTGGGTAAACAGGCGCTGCAGCTGGCTCGCGCTTAGATTGCCGAGATCGGGCTGTGGTCGTTCGTTGATATCGGCATTGCGTGAGGCGATGAATTCCTGTAGTTCGGCATGCGAAGAAAAGTTTTTGCCCTGCAGTTCTTCTTCGAACGCTTTCATTGCCGGGTGCTTCTCGCCGACTGGCATTTCGGCCACAGCCTCTTCGAGTTCTTCAAGCAGAATAGCGAGACGTTTGTGCGCCTTGTTGCGGAGCCCGGACTGATCTACTTTTTTGAGATCTTCGAGGAATTTGACCGCCATGTTTCTGCCCATATCTATACGCGAAATCTTGCTGGCCTTTGCCGCGCGGACAAAGTCTGGCAGTGATTCGTCTGGATTGAGTATTTCAAAGATGAAACACACATCATTGATACTGATAAGCATTTTGTTGCCCTGCCTTTTGCTAATTGACAGCAGCATTTTCCCGAAAAACCCAAAAAATTGCAAGTCCGACAGTTTTTTACGCACAAGCAAACAATGTGTTCATACTGCAAGAATTAATAATTTTCCATTTGTTGTAGACTGGTGGAATACCCAGAAACGATACAATCACTTGGACTCTAAGCAATGTCTCCTCATGAATGCGGTACAGAAATTCAAGACCGAAATTCAACGGTTTCTGACGCAATCGAGAATTGAGGGTTATCAATTTTATCATCTCACAGCTATACTAAAAGCCGGTGAAAATAGCTGTGACTTTGCAGCAACTTGCCGTGCCTAAAATTTTTACAAACAACGGGTTTAACAAGGAGATTTAAATCGTGAAAGCGACAAAGTTCCGCATCGAAAGCCAGGATGAAGCTGCAGGCTTGGATAAACTCTTGGATCAGTATCGACTTAAGCATGATATTTCCCAAGGCCCGCTTATGCAATTGGGCGACGCATACAAGGCTCTTAAAAGAAATGGGAAGGATCCGAGATGTTTTTCTGCGTATCTAGACTTATACCTGCAAGATATAGCACTACAAGAAGATGTCGCCAGCATTCGCAGAGAGATTAACCGTGAATATCAGTCTGGCAAGGTGGAGGGTTTCTTTGCGGAACGTATGGGCCGATATGTTGCTGCAAGCAATGTTGCCCACAGAGTTAGAGCAATGTGGGACAAGCTTATGGGGCTGACCGTGTTGCTCAATTGGCCTGATAAATACGATAAATTCTGCAACAGCAAAAGTCGACTCAGCGCTTACAAAAAAATAGCCGAGTCTTGGCGTATCCCAGATAAAACACTTTTAAATGCAGCTTCCGAACAGTTAAAGGAATATGAACATTGGAACTCATATTGGGCAGAAGAAATTAGTAAGATCACCCGCTGTATTGAATTTATCAGCAATGAGTACAGAACTGCAGAAGCTCATTTTGTAGGCCGCATTTGGAAATGGGCATTTGAGATTCAAAGAGATGAAGAGGATCCTTTTGTAGAATTGTTAAATTCGACAAACGATCTTAGAGACCGCTTTCTACAAATCGCAGCGCTTATCCAGCTATCACATGCACACAAACAAAATGTTGGAGAGCACTGCACAACTAATCTTTCACCCGGAGAGCCTTGACGGGTGGGTTCGAAACTTGCCTCTGCAGCAAGAAATGGTCAGTGCAGACTGTCTCTCTTGAAAAATTATACGTTCTGTAGTCTGGAAAGTTCTTTCAGGCGCCGATAGCGTCGGTCGTTAAGTAGCGTTGGGGTCGCCTGGTAAATGTCGTCAAGGCATTGCTGCAATTCTGATGGCAAATAGGACTGATTATCGATAATATGACTTAGAAGGTGCAGAGATTCATTAGGAAACCGCTCAGACAAGCCATATTCGCGAAGTCTAATGATGGCATAGCCCGGATGCTGAATTGGGATCAGCCAGTCTTGAAGTGTTGTCAAAGCATCAGGAAACTCATTTCTAGCCACGATGATTAATTGAACAAGTGTTTCTGCAATTTCGTTTGTAATTAATTCACACGATTTCGGCCAAATTCCTTGCCAGAAAGGCTTGATTCTATAGTTCCAGTAATTTTCTCGTTGTTCGCCTGCCCCTTCCAGCAATTGAACAAGGGTATCAGCAGCTTCAAGCAATCCTCCTGGCGGCAATACACTAAAGGCAGCTTGAAAGTCCTGCTGGGTATAACCCTCTATCGATTCCAGTGCAACGTATGTCAAAAAGGCTGAAAATTGATGTTCACTTCTGGATAGTTCTGCATAATGGTGAGCTGTATCAAGGAATTGCTCTTTTAAGGCCAGCAATAGAGGTTTAAAAATTCGTGGCGAACAAAGAAAACCATTCCAAACGGCGTTTGCTTCAACCGGGTTTGTGTTCCAGTCAAAAAGCGGTAGCAGGAATTTTTCTGTCCAAGCTGGATCGACTCGATACAGTGTAATCAGTCTTGATGCTAATACAATCCGTCCGTTGCGGGATTGTTCTACTTGAGTATCACAAAGCTCATTGAAAATTGGCTCAAAATCTTTTGGCAAACCGGTATTGTCACTTGGCTCGCACTTAAGCCAGAGATTCAGCAACGCTTGAGTAACATGCCCGATCGGGTGATTTATGGCGTCCATTAATGGCTCGTCGTTGGTTACATTGTTTTGATTGGATAAGGCAAGCACGCGCTTGCATATTTCAATAAGGATGTTTTTATGTTTGTCTATCGACTTGGAAACAGCCTCCAGCCACCATGTAAGACTGTGTGTGATTTCCTTCAAGACAGCATTGGGCATAATTCGAACAATCGGCGCAACAAATCGCCATGAACGCTGTACCAGATTTTCTTCACTCCAAGCTTGCAAGGCTTCGCTCCAACGCACATTTGGCCAAAATTTCTTTCGTGCAAGATCGCTTAGTGCATAGGCGCAATGAAAAAAACGCGTGCGACAGGTCTCGCGCCAGGTGTCTTCGTAAAAGGCACGTTGAGGAGACGCTGGCTGCATTAACCAGTTTATGAGTTCATTTCTATTGCGCGGAGCCAGATTGATTTCGCAGTTATTCTCATAGTCCGGATCGCTGGAGCTGCTTAACCAATACGAAAACTCGTCGCGATCGTCTTTTGCCAGTTTCCATTTCGGGTAAGCTAATGCCAGGTCATTCAATTTTTTCAAGCTGGATTTACTGAGGGAACAACCGCTACTTTGAAGCTTTTCTAGATACAGCCAAACACGAGCATCGACAAATAATTGCATTCGTTCCGGTTCAATGTTGACCCCAAAGATTTGTGGTGGTGGGCCTGCAAGAATTGCTTTTTCGATCTTTGATCTGGCAGCAGCGGTGAGGTTCGCCCCTTGTAATACCAGGAGGCGTAAAACTTCACGTTTGGTGTTAACTGACCACAGCCACCAGGAATCGTCTGAGACAAGCCAGTTAACCCACAGTTTTTCTGCGATACAACCATCATGACTGGCAGCAAATAGCGCGAGTCGTTTAAAGCAAGGGTAAGGACATGAGAACCAATCTTTTGCTATCCTGCTTGCACGGGCAGGGTCATTTTCGCGCACAACCAGCCAGGAATCACGTAGCAACTCAATAAGAGCAACCCAGTTCCGGAAGCCACGATTCTGTCTGTGCGGGGTTATAGATGGTAAATCTCTATATGTACAGTCGTGTTTATCGTCTGCCTCATGCATTTCGCGAAGCAAATCCAGCGCATCTATCAGCGCCTGTTGAAAGTCACCAAGTAGAAGTGGGATCGCGTCGCGCCAATGATGAACCTTAGCAAGATCCCTGATCGCTAAGTCGATGTCATCTGCTGTCAATACCAATTTCCAGCCAATGAATTGGCTCAGACGTTCCGGTCTTCCTATATTTTTATCCTCGTCCCCCCACCGAAAAGGCTTCTTTATTTCTATTTTGGGGGCAAGCAATTCCCGTAACTCCATGCGAAGTGTAGCAGTAAGACCTTCGCGTTTGATGCGACTTTTCCAGAAGTAGAAATCCAGGTCTCGCCATGGGGTTTTAACTCTGCCTGTTAGTAATAGACGCCATAATATACGCATCATCTGTTGCGGAATAGCATCTGGAGAATTGTTGCGAATATCAGCAATCTCAGACAAATGACCCTGTTGTTCAAGTTGCGCAAATCTATCAAGTTTATGTTCAACCAGCGGGATTAATCTGCTATGAAGCTGGCCACCACCCTGAGCGAGCCAAATAATTAATTCTGGATTGTTCAGGTGACGTATCAACCAGCGGGCAAGCTGAAAAGTTACTTTATCCCACTGTCCAAATGGCGCCCATTCAGTTCTCAACGACATCCATGCCGAATGAGTGTATGGAGCAGGGCGACGTATGAGGCTGAAACAGAGTTTTTCGTCTATTTCAGCATTTGTAGAAATGCCGAAGCGTTTAAGATCGCAATGTCGAAATCTATTATCGGAAAGGGGTTCCAACCAATCTAGCGATGGAGCTGGGTTAAACTCTGCAAAGCGCTTTGCGGGTAATCCTGATTCATCCGATAATGCCCAGAGCATGCGGCCAACAAAATCGTCTTGCTGAGTGCTTACTGATGGTCGTGTCAATGCATACTCTGACACGATTCTTTCTTTTCCAAGAATGCCGTCACGATAAGTTTCTGCCCATGCCTTTATGGTGCGGTGCAAGGCTGAATGACGATCGGCACTTGAAGAAACTTTGTAAAGAATGGGTATAACACCTTTTGCTTTCCAATTTATGATTTCCTGATCTTCTTGTCCAGGCATAACTTTGCTCAATGCGTAGGCGAGATGTGTGGACTCACCAAGTCTGCGGTCTGCAGCCAAAGCGTCCATCATGTATCGCAGGATTGGATCATCAATACTATACCCTACGAAGCAGACGACGAAGTTTTGGAAAAGGTCACTAACAAACCGCGCCGCCCAGCGTTCTGTCAGATAGGCCTGGCCAAAGTCGCCACTGCTAACCACCAGGCGATTTAAAGCATCCTCATTCACATGTTTCGGTAGTAGACCGTGTAAGTATACCAACCCGTTCCATCGGCTGTTTTTGGGAACAGGCAGCATTGGTGCTGCAAAAGTATTAATTTGCTGACTTATACGCTTTCCTGCTGATTCAAAAATGCGGTCAAAATTAGTTGTAACCAATCGAAACACACCTTCTCGGTTGCGCGCTAATTGCATAAGAGCAATATGCGTGTCGAGCGCTCCTTTTTTGCGCAGTTTCGGCTTTAGGGCCATCATCAAGGCTTTTCTGACGGCTTGACGCTTTCCTGGATGTCTCTGCTCAAGCAAGTCTATAGTGGTATCAAATCGATTTTCTTCGTATGCGCTATCTTCAATTTTGTTTCGCGTAGTTCCAATAATCCGATAAATTTCGTTTACCAGACCTTTAAACCCCGGCAAACCAGCAGGATAAGAGACTCCCGCTCCTACAAAAAAAATAACGCGGCCTTCTTCATGTGCTTGTAAAAGGGCTTCCGGGATATCTGGCCCATCAATTATGAATTGCACAAAACACTCTCCAGCGATTTTATAAAAAGATGTATGTTAACTACTGGCACTTTTCTTATTTCTCTCTCAATTTATTCTACGAGTAATCGTAAAGCTTCTGGGTATTCTATCAGCTTACGAGGAGAATGGAAAATTTTCAGTGGGATTTTTGCAGGTTTGTAATATCGAACTTGCTGTCATTTAAAATGCTGCGAGATCACTCTGTTTATGGCATGAAAGGCTTTATGAAGACATGATGCAATTTTTTGCCGGAGCTTGAAAGATGGGATGGCTGTTTCGTTCTCCGGGCGCAGCATCGGTTGGCCAGACAGGCTGAAGTTTGCCTTTCTGCTTGCAGATAAACTTTTGCTTCCTGAAGAATATGGTAGTAGAATAACCACGGCTTTTCTGAGCACTGTTGAGAAATACATGACAGGCCGGCGAAGTTGTATTAGATTCATTGAAAACAGCAATAGATGACGCTGCCGGGTTGCATCGCAGCAGGTTAAACCAAATCTGGCACGGGGAAGAAGCACAAATGTCACAAGCAAGCAATAATCTCGCATCCTACATCTGGTCGCTGGCCGATCTTTTGCGCGGCGATTTCAAGCAGAGCCAGTATGGCCGTATCATATTGCCTTTCACCCTGTTGCGCCGCCTCGAAGGCGTGCTCGAAGACACCAAAGAAGCAGTTCTGGCCGAATATGAGAAGGTTCAGAAGATGAAGCTGCCGGAAGAGGCCGCCGAAAAGCTTCTGCTGCGCGCTACTGGCGGCCTGGCGTTTTTTAATACTTCAAAAATGGATCTGTCGAAGCTCGGCGAAGCGAATATCAAAGAGAATCTTGAATCATACGTGCAGAGTTTTTCCCGGCATGGCCGCGAGATTTTTGAATACTTCAACTTCAGCGAATTTGTCGGGCAGCTTAACGATGCCAATCTGCTCTATAAGTTCGTGCAGCGAGTCAGGCAGACTGATTTGAGCCCCAAGGCCATTTCCAATCATGAAATGGGGCTGGTTTTCGAAGAGCTGATCCGGCGCTTTGCTGAAAGCTCGAACGAGACCGCCGGCGAACACTTTACCCCGCGCGATATCGTGCGCCTGACCACGGCGCTGGTATTCATGGAAGACGACGAAGCGCTGACCAGAGAAGGCATCATCCGCACGGTTTATGACCCTACCGCCGGCACCGGTGGCTTTCTTTCGTCGGGTATGGAATACGTTTACGAGCTGAATCCGCGTGCTGTTATGCGCGCCTTCGGCCAGGAGCTCAACCCCGAGAGCTATGCGATCTGTAAGGCCGATATGCTGATCAAGGGTCAGGATGTCAGCAATATCAAGCTGGGCAACACTCTTTCCAATGACCAGCTCTATACCTGGAAATTCGATTACATGCTTTCCAATCCGCCGTTCGGCGTTGACTGGAAAAAGAACGAACAGGAGATCAAAGACGAACATACGCTCAAGGGCTTTTCAGGCCGCTTTGGCCCAGGTCTGCCGAGAGTTTCTGATGGCTCGCTGCTGTTTCTGCTGCATCTGATCAGCAAAATGCGTGACGCTTCAGAAGGTGGTGCCCGAATCGGTATCATTCTCAACGGTTCGCCGCTGTTCACCGGCGGCGCTGGTTCCGGGGAGTCTGAAATCAGGCGCTATATTCTTGAGGCCGATCTGCTCGAAGCCATAGTGGCGCTGCCGACCGACATGTTCTACAACACCGGTATTTCGACTTATGTATGGGTGCTGTCGAACAAGAAGACGGCTGAACGCAAGGGCAAGGTTCAGCTGATCAATGCCGCCGATCTCTGCGGGAAAATGCGCAAGTCGCTGGGAGCCAAGCGCAATCTGATGGAAGAAGACGATATCGCGATTGTTACCCGCTGTTACGGAAACTTTGAGATAGTCGATGCCCGTCAGCTCGACAAGCCGGAAAAGCAGAAAAGCAATCGTGGCCGGCAGTCAGAAAATGGCAGAGTCGAGGCGCCAAAAACCTTTGCCAGCAAGATTTTCAACTATTACGAATTCGGCTATCGCCGGATTACGGTAGAACGGCCGCTGCGCCTGTCTTATCAGTTCAGCGATGAAAGAATCGAAGAACTGCGCTATGACTCTGGCGCTCTCAATGCTGCAATGAAATGGGTCTATGGTGAATACGGCCAGAGCTGGTCTGATAAATCAGACTGCGATCTTTATGGCGCGCTGACTCTGCATGAAGAAGCTATTCGCAAACATGCTAAGAAGCACTTCGAAAACCTGAAGGAAAAACAGATCAAAGACCTGCTGAACCGGCAAACATGGCTCGATCAGAAAGCGGTCATGCTCAAGGCCCGGCAGCTGCAGAAAGCTCTTGGTAAGGAACAGTTCGACGACATGAACGGTTACGAAGATGCCTTAAAGGCGTCCGGTGTCAAGCTTGACGCCAAAGAAAAAAAGCAGATCACAGCAGCAGTCAGCTGGAAAAACCCCCAGGCCGAAAAAGTGATCAAAAAAATCCACTCAGCGAAGGCCAGCCATTCCCGCGAACCTTCTCGTCACTCCCACGATCTTCCTCGTCCTTCCTGCGAACCTTCTCGTCATTCCCGCGAAAGCGGGAATCCACTTTACGGTTTATTCCCGGTGAACGGCAAAATCGTTGAGTATGAAGCCGACAGCGATCTGCGCGACTACGAGAACATCGCCCTCGACCCGACCCGGCCGGTCAACGAAGTAAACGAAGCCTATTTCACCAGAGAAGTGCTGCCGCATGTGCCCGAAGCCTGGATAGACGCCGACAAAAAAGACGCCAAAGACCAGGAAATTGGTATTGTCGGCTACGAAATCCCATTCAATCGCCACTTCTACGTTTACCAGCCGCCGCGTGACCTTGCCGAGATCGACGCCGACCTCGACAAAGTCAGCGCCGAAATCATGCAACTGCTCCACGAGGTCCACTCATGAAGCCTATTCAGTCACACCCCGAACCTTTCACGTCAACTCCGAAACCCATCACGTCATTCCCGCCATCCTTCTCGTCATTCCCGCGAAAGCGGGAATCCACGCCCTTCCTCCCTCATCAACAGCAATATCATAAAACACTGGATTCCCGTTGCCACGGGAATGACAAGCCAGAGGTGCACTCATAATGCCCGGCAGATACAAACCATACCAAGAATACAAAGATTCAGGAGTTGATTGGTTGGGCAAGCTTCCAAAACATTGGGAAATCAAAAGGGTCGGTCAGTGTTTTAAAGAAAGAAGGCAAAAGGTAAGCGACAAAGACTATCCACCTCTTTCGGTAACGATGCAAGGTATCGTTACCCAGCTTGAAACGGCTGCCAAATCCGATGATGGCGATAACAGAAAACTTGTTTTAAAGAATGATTTTGTTATTAACAGCCGCTCAGACCGAAAAGGGTCTTCCGGAACTTCGCCACTTGATGGATCTGTGTCCCTCATAAGTATCGTATTAGAACCAAGAGAAATTTTGCCTGCCTTTGTTCATCATTTATTTAGAAGTTACCCTTTTCAGGAAGAATTTTATAGATACGGCAAGGGGATTGTTGCAGATCTGTGGAGCACGAATTTTTCTGAAATGAAAAATATTCTCATTCCTGGAATTCCAGCACAAGAGCAGATTCAAATAGCTAACTTCCTCGACCACGAGACCGGCAAGATCGATGCCCTGATCGAAAAGCAGCAACAGCTTATCAAACTCCTGCAGGAAAAGCGCCAGGCCGTGATCAGTCACTCCGTCACCAAAGGATTGAACCCCGCCGCCCCAATGAAAGACTCCGGCATCGCATGGCTGGGCCAGGTGCCTGCACATTGGTTTGTAAGGCGTTTTAAATTTCTATGTGATGACATAATAGCCGGGCCCTTTGGTTCCAGTCTAACAAAAGATGTATACGTGGAGCAGGGTTATAAAGTTTATGGACAAGAGCATGTTATTCCAGGTGATTTTTCAATAGGTGATTATTTCATTTCTGAAAAATACTTTAGAGAGTTATCCCGGTATGAAGTGCAACCGGGAGACATTCTGATAAGTTGTGTGGGAACTTTTGGAAAGATAGCTGTGTTTCCAATTGGAGCGAAAAAGGGGATTATAAATCCTCGTCTTATTAAAGCTACAATAAAAAAAGGCATAGAACCTTTTTATCTGAGGGAACTTCTCAAGAGCGAGCTGGTTTACAAACAATTTGAGTGGCTTAGTCGCGGTGGAACTATGGGCGTGATTAACATTGGGATACTCAATGAAATATTGTCAATTGTTCCACCCAAAGAAGAGCAAAATCAAATTGTGAGTTACGTAAATCAAATAAAAGCTAAGTTTAACACTTTGATAGATCTGGAAAATCAAGCTATTTCTTTATTAAAAGAACGTCGTACAGCTCTGATTTCAGCTGCGGTGACCGGTAAAATCGACGTTCGCGACTGGCGTGCCCCGGCGGGTTCAACTGTTTACTCTGCGCAGAGAGCTCAAAATACAGGTTGCGAGACTGAGATGGAGATGTTCGAAAATGGAGAAGAGGTGGCAGATGACTAAGTCTGAGACCAAGCCTTCCGCGCTCTTTTCTGAAGTAAAAGAACTTATTATATCGGCAAAGAATCGGGCGGTGGTAGCTGTTAATGCCGAATTGACCTTGCTTTACTGGCAGGTTGGTAAACGTATTGCAACTGAAATTCTCGCCGGTGAGCGTGCCGAATACGGCAGGCAGATAATAGATAATCTGGCCGGGAAGCTCACCAACGACTTCGGGCAGGGCTGGGGTGCTAAGCAATTGCGCCATTGCGTGCGTTTTGCCGAGGTTTTCCCAGATGAAAAAATTGTCTACGCGGTGCGTAGACAATTGAGCTGGACACATCTGCGACTGATTATTTATATGGATAATCAGCTTAAGCGTGATTTCTACCTGCAGATGGCAAGTCAGGAACACTGGTCAACCAGAGTGCTGGCTGAACGTATTGATTCGCAACTTTTCGAGCGCACTGCAATTTCCAGAAAGCCTGAAAAAACGATTCAACTGGAGCTGGCAAAGCTCGAGAAGGATGGCCATCTAAGCGAGAACATGGTTCTAAAAGACCCTTATCTGCTCAATTTTCTTGATTTGAACGACAGTTTCATGGAAAAAGATCTTGAAGACGCGATTATAAGGGACTTGCAAAACTTTTTGCTGGAGCTGGGATGTGGGTTCACCTTTATTGCCAGACAATTTCGCGTAACAGTGGATGATGATGACTACTATATCGATCTGCTTTTCTATAATCGCAAACTCAAACGTTTAGTGGCTCTGGATTTGAAAATTGGCCGATTTAAAGCAGAATACAAGGGACAGATGGAACTCTATCTGCGCTGGTTGGCAAAACACGAACAGGAAGAGAACGAGCTGCCACCAATAGGAATTATTCTGTGCGCAGGCAGGAAGCAGGAGCAGGTAGAACTGCTTGAGATGGGAAAGAGCGGAATTCATGTGGCAGAATATCTTACAGTGTTGCCACCGAAAGAAGTTCTGGAGCGCCGTCTGCACCAGGCAATTGAAAATGCCCGAAAAAAACAGCTACCAGAACCATCGTCAGAGGAAGGGGACTCATGAGCGCATTCAATGAGGATAAAGCCCAAAAAAATCTGTTTCCGGGGCATAGGAATTGAACTATGACGTCACACGAAGAGGTATCCGAACAACACGATCCGCTTCTTAAATTTCTTCGTTCGATGCCTGATGTTGGGCCGAATGGGTTTGAGGGCCTTGTTCGCGATTTACTTGAGCAGTGGACGGGTTTCACATTTCGCCTCGCAAGGTCAGGGAGTCAGTTTGGCAGGGATGGCTCGTCGGAGTCTCATGGTCTGTTCAGTGTTGCATTTGAAGCCAAAAGGTATAATGAAAGTTTTAAACTTAAAGACAGAGAACTTGCGGGTGAACTGATTCAAGCTCATGGCTCTATACCTTGCCTTGACCTCTGGATATTGGCTGCAACAATAGAAGTCGGGGATAGTGTCGAAAATTTAAGACGGCAGGCTGAAGACTTGGGAGTTGACCTTCTAATTCTTGATGCTAGAAGCAATGGATTTGGAGCGCTGCAGATTTTTTGTGCCGAATATCCTCCAGTTGTGGCAGCTTTTTGTCAGCGTAATAATGGGTCTGCAGCGACAAAGGAAATAGCTGAATACATTGAGCCTTTAAGGCAATCACCTCAATTTCATTCTGCTGTTGAACGTTTGCGGCAGAGTTTGTCTGATTCTATCTTATGCACAGCCTCTGCCAGAAAGCTTTCCTATAATTGGTTGAAAAGTCGGGTCAAGAATGAAAAGGAATCGCGTGCGGCATTTTCTCAAGATATTGGTTTGCTTTCTATTGGCGACCGTCTGGTTACAAGAAAAACTATTATTGATCATTTCGATACATGGTGGGGCAAATACAAATCCGATGCAACCATTTGCGCTCTTTTAGGAGAGGAAGGTACCGGAAAAACCTGGGCACTATTTTCCTGGCTGATGCATCGGTTTAATGATACAGCTGGCCCAATATTGTTGCCTGTAACAGCGTCACAACAGCAGAAAGGCAGTGATATACCTGAAATACTCATTGCTGTTTTGCAGAGTCGTTGTGGTAAATCTAGTGAATATTGGAGAAAAAAAGTTGCTGCCTGGCTGAAACGGCCAAAAGGCGAAGAACCAATGGTCTTACTTTGCTTTGACGGTCTCAATGAAAGTCCTGATTTTCCATGGCGGAAAATTTGTGATCAGTCTGCAACAGAAGAAGTGTTGGGTCGTATTGCCATCATTGTTACAGCTAGACCGCAATTTTGGCGGTACAAAGTTTCCATTGGTATAAGTGAGACCGTTTTTAAAACTGATGGATACGATGATCAAGAACTAACTAAGGCATTAGAAGCTTCAGGCATCAGTTTATCTGATATTCCGAGTTCCCTGCAATCCCTGATTCGTAAACCGCGTTATTTAGATCTGGTAGTGCGGCATTTTGCAGCTCTGGTAAAAAGCGGCGACATGACCGTTGAGCTCTTACTTTATGTGGACTGTAAAGATAAAGTGCAGCGCAAATCAAATTATCCGGTTAGCGACGATGAGTTTCATGCCATATTGTGTGACCTGGCCAGACAATATCATGCTGGCCTGAAAACTGTCTCAAGAATATCATTGAACCAATTTTTGCCGAAGACTGATACCACAGAAGCAGTTCTTCAGGAAATTATTGACGGTGGCTTACTGATTCCAGCTGGTAGCATTGAACCTGTTTACAAGGTCGAACCCAGACGTTTAGTACATGGTTTGGGCATGCTTCTGGCCGATCATGTACAGAATGAACCCAAAAGCACAATTCAAGAGATGGTTGATGCAATCAGAATGTGGCTGGAGCCGCAGCCTGTTATGGATGTTAAAGCCTCTATAGTCGGAGCAGCAGTCTTTTTCAGTATTGTTCATAAGAACTACAGCGCTGTTGCACGAAGAGCACTGCTTTATTTCTGGGTAACCATCCGGAATATGCCTGCGCAGCAGGAAGATGACATCTGCGCTTATCTACCGGACTGTGCAGAAGATATGTTCTCAATTGCTGATGATTGCTGGCGCAATGCATATGACAATGGAATGGCGCATACAAGATTGGCTGGAGCATTTTTATCGAGGCGTGATGACGAACGGATAAAGCCAATATTGATCGTTGCTGTTAGTCGATGGATGAGCTATGTGAATATCAACGGGCACCCTTTTACGCGAGGCCCGAATGATATAAATCTTTCAAAGCAGACCGAGGCAATTAAAGAAAGATTTGGATTTAATCTGATTCCCGACAGCAAAGCAAAATTCCAGGAATGGTTATTTCCAATTACTGACGATGACGGCATGTTGCGGCTGGCTCGTTTTGCATTACTGATCATATCTGGAGGTGATCGCCTTTCTTTTGTTCAAGCATTTGTTCGCTGGGCGATCTCGCGCCGTCTCATGGGTAATTATGCTGAGTCTGAAGAGGCTGCATGGGTTCTGCGACTTTCTGACGAAGAGCTATGGCCAAGTTTTGAACCTTGCCTAAGCAGTTTGGTTGAGTCTGGAAATGAAACACTAAGAAAAGCTGCTCACCTTCTAGCTACATGTCTTGGCAGTAAAGAAGCTCTCTTACTGCTGTCATCTCGGCTTTCAGATCTATATCCGAAGAATGTGTGGCTAATTGAGTATGAACAAGATCCTTTTGCAAGTTTTTGGGGTTCAATTTCGCGCGAGCAATGTGTTCCATGTATGCAACGTGATGATTTGTCGCTTTTTCAGATCGAGCGAAAGATTGAACAGCATTTTATCGAACCGACGATTGTTGCTCCACAAAGCTATGTCGCGCGTCTTTGCCAGGCAGCTGTCAATCTTCCGGTCGAAGGTTACAATTCACGCATCAGTAGAACCATTGAAGACCATAATATCGAACAACTGGGTTCATTTCTTGCAAGATTTGCTCCAAATGACTATTGCGCTATGCTAAGGCGAGCAATACATACCCTGTCTTTTCGCGATGCTGAGGGAAAGCAGCAACTCTTGATACATTTACCAGGGATTGCTCTGACAATCCGAGACGCAGAAAAAGAGATAATTGCTAAGGCTCTGAAAGAGTTATGGGAAAAATCAGCTGAATGGTCAGCATCTGAAGCTGGTAGTGGTGCCGAGCGAGTAGTGTTTGCCGAATCGTTAGGATTTCTTGCCTTGAGCTCGGTTATGACCTCTGAGGAACTTTTTGAAACGATTTTGCTGCGCCCAAAACATGCTCAGGATCTTAGGTCTCTCGAACTTTGGTTTGAGCCTTTGCCAGAAGAGACTGCCAGAAGTTATCTAGATCAACTCCTAACTGAAACCAGCAACACAACGCTTACACGATTATTGTGGATGTTGGCCAGTTCTAAGCCTCCGCTGTTAGATCGTCACCGCGAGCAGCTGAGAACATTTCTTGACTGTGATGACGCTAATTTACGGGGTAGTGTGTATCGTTTTATTTATGCAACTCAGGATACGGAACTCATCGATTATGTTTTTCGTAAGGCAAATTCTGAATTGCCTGCAAAAAATAGCTGGGAGGGTATCTGGCATTTTGAAATTATAGCCAGTATCAGCAAGAACAAGCGCTTTGACGAGCTTCTTCCAATGCTTCGTTGCTTGTCAAAATTTGCAACAATTATTGATCGTCGTGGCTGTAATGATGAAGAGGTGGCCAAGTTTGTTGAGCTGTTTAACAATAAATGGCAAAACGTTGCTGAGCAACATGGTATTGCAACCACAGGCTTTCCGACCATCTGTATTGAGCCGTTTAGTGATTGTGGCAGGCAATTTAAGCAGAAATCTCTACAGGAGCATGATCGATCAATGGTCTTTTTATCGGCAGCTGCAAGTTGGGGAGACATTTCTCAATCAAATAATAACGACATAAAGAAGTTTTTGGATGGTACAACAGACAAACAATTTGCGGAAAGGCATAGGGCTGTAAGACACAGAGTTGAAGAACTGGAAGCAAATGAAGCAACAAGCTTGTGGAATTTCGAGATCCCGATAGGTCTAATGCGCAGTATTTGTAATAAATACGCGGATTTAATCAACCTATGGATTGACGCTGCATTGCAATCCAAAAGCATGCTTATCTCATGCGAAGGGTTCTATCAATCTCTCTGTGGGGCAATTGTTGAGGCAAATCCAACGCAAGGATTCGAACTTTTGAAGCAGCTTGTTGCCAGCAACAACATTAGTTTCCTTGATGAGTATGGGTGCGATTATTTGAGCCGAATTCCGTTTTTGTGCGACTCAGACGAAGCCCTTGAATACCGAAACAGCTTGCTGAATAGTTGTAGAAGCGATGTTGACTTGATAAAAATTGCAAATGTTGCTGTAGTATGTAGCCGCCAGGAGTGGCTGATGAAGCAGGTTGATGCATGGATTCAGTCACCTCTGCTTTGGAAAAGGTCAATTGGCCTCAATCTGTCTTGTCTATCCGACCTGAGACTGGATATAGAAAAACTTATAATTAATGCTGATGTAAATGGCACATGGGTTGAGCCAACACTTGATCAAATCAGGAACTCGTATTCAAAAAACACTTGGGCGCGCCATTGGTATGAACAGTTTCTTAAGGTTCATGATGAAGACGAGGCCTATTCAGCGTATGTGCTATTTTTAAAATGCGTAGACCGACGCTGCCGACTATGGATGCGCTCTTTCGAAGATTCACCTGACGTAATAGACAAAAGAGTGAGGTTCAGAAAAATGAATGACCAACAGGTGAAGAATGCCATAAATAATAACGAAAAGATTCATAAAGATCGCTTTTTGAGTATAAAAATACCGAAAGGACAGGTTTTTCCTTTTGCGAATAGCAACAATCCTTAGAAATCAAAAGTTTGCCACTTTTTGTGAATAGTGGCATATTTTTGAAATCGAAAGTGCAGCATGTTGACCGCAAAAAGTCAGAACAGAGGCTGCTTTAGGCTAAGACCTGGTGTGTGTTAAACATATTATGACAATCGTTGCTTGCAGATGAAAAAGTGATACAATAGCCATGACCTGCTGATGCTGCCGTCGCGATAACTTGAACAAGGTAAAAGAGCATGACTGCACTGAAAAAACTGACTGTTAAGGGCTTTAAATCAATCAGAGAACTGGTTGATTTTGAGCTGTCCAACCTGAACGTTTTTATCGGCGCCAACGGCTCTGGCAAAAGTAATCTTATCAGCCTTTTTACATTTATTCAGAAGGCTGCTGAAAATGCTCTGGTTGAGCATGTGATGGTCAATGGCGGCATAAATGATTTTTTCTTTTATGGCCGAAAGACAACGGAAAAGATAGAGGTTGGCACCAGAATTGACAATATTGCTTATGGCTTTGATGTTGTAGAAATGGGCAGCCCGGCGGGGTCCTGCTTTGTTCAACAGTCTATAATCAATTTTGACAAATCAGGTAATATGTCGAGAGCTAACAACATAGAGGTCCTTTCTACAATAGTTGATATAGGCGGGAACGAGGGGGTTGACCCAAATCTTTTAGAATTGATAGACAACCACAAAATTTTGAAGGCCATGATCACATCATGGCAGATATACCACTTTGACGACACTACCAGAACTGCCGGAATGCGGCATGCTGAGATAATTCAGGATGACAAAAGATTGCGGGCTGATGCGGCTAATCTGGCGCCGTTTCTTTTGAAGCTGAAAAACCAGTGGCCGGAAGAATATCGGCAGATCGTCAGCGCGACCAGGCTGGTAATGCCATATTTTGCTGACTTCAATCTTGAAGTTCGAAAGTTCGGCGAAGCTGAGAAGATTAACCTGTCGTGGTTTCAGAAAGGCTCTGATTATCCGTTTCAGCCGTATCACCTTTCAGATGGTTCAATTCGCTTCATCGCGCTGGCAACCGCCCTGCTGCAACCGGAGCCGCCATCGCTTATTATCATCGACGAGCCAGAGCTCGGGCTGCATCCTGAGGCGATACATATTCTTGCTGAATTGATCAAAGATGCTGCGCGACGAACCCAGGTGATAGTTGCCACTCAGTCGCCGACCTTGCTTGATAACTTCGCTGTCGAAGACATTGTTGTGGTCAACAGAGAGAATGGCGCTTCGACCTTCATGCGCTTGAATGAGGAAGACTTTAAAGTCTGGCTCGAAGACTACTCGGTCGGTGAACTCTGGACCAAAAATGTTATCGCCGGAGGCCCGGTCGGTGAGTAAGACTGTCAGACTGATGATCCTCACCGAAGGGCAGACAGAGTCAAAATTTGTAAAAGAAATACTGGTGCCATACCTGACCAATTGGCAAATTTTGCTGCTCCGACAGTACTTGCAAAGCCCGGGCAAAAAGGTGGCGATGTCAAATTTGCGCGTGCCGTTAAAGATATTGGCAATTACTTAAAGCAAGCTGATGTCTATGTGACCACATTCGTCGATTATTACGGTTTAAACAAAGACTGGCCAGGCATGGCAGCTGCAAAAAGCAAAAAGGAGCCAGCGCAGATAGCCGATGCTCTGAATGAAGCCACTAAAACAGCCATTATGCAGGAATATGGCGAGTTGAACGCAGCGAAGAGGTTTATTCCGTATGTTGCCGTGCATGAATACGAGGCTCTTCTTTTCAGCTCTCCAGACATACTGGCGAAAGAATTAAAAGTAAGAGAGTCCGACATTCTCAAAATCATCAACGAATGCGGTGAGCCAGAGAAAATCAACGATTCTGTGCAGACGGCACCGTCAAAAAGAATTATCAGCCTTTGTAAGAAATACGAGAATATGAAAACCATAACCGGGGTAGCAGTAGCAAAAGCTATCGGAATTGAAAAAATGCGGGAAAAGTGCCCGATATTCAGCCGCTGGCTGACCAGTCTTGAAAATTTGAGATAGGCAGATTGGCTGACAAAATATTTATATAGCGGATCTGCGGGAATGAGGAATGATGAGCGCTTTCAACGAAGACAAAGCCAGAGAGCTGACTTTTCAGAACGATGTTATTCAGCAGTTTGTTGCCAACGGCTGGCTGCAGGGTAAACCCGAAAACTACAACCGCAAACTCGCTTTGTATGAAGAAGACGTGCTCGGCTTCGTTAAAGAAACCCAGGATGCGCAGTGGCAGAAATACTGCAAACTCTACCCAAACAACCCTGAACAGAAATTTCTCGAACGTGTTGCGGCACAGCTGGGCAAGGCCGACCCCAATGCTGCAAACAAAGATATGCGAACTTTCGGCACGCTGGGCGTACTGCGCAACGAACTGCGCGATCACGGCACCAGATTCAGCCTCTGTCAATTCAAGCCTGAGCACGAACTGAACCCTGACACGCTGGCGCGTTATCAGAAAAACCGCCTGCGCATCGTGCCTGAGCTGGTTTACAGCCCATGGGCCAGTGAAGAGTATCTTAACGCGACCGGTGCCAAAGCCAAGGCCTGGCGCATCGATATCGTGCTCTTCGTCAACGGCTTGCCGATCGCGACCATGGAACTGAAATCAGAATTCAAACAGTCGGTAAACAACGCGAAAAAACAGTATTGCACCACCCGGCTGCCGATAGATCCCGCCACTAAGAAGTCAGAGCCGCTGCTGACCTTTAAACGTGGTGCACTGGTGCACTTTGCCGTCAGTCAGTATGAAGTTGCCATGACGACAAGGCTGGAAGGTAGCGATACTTCGTTTCTTCCTTTTAACAGAGGCACGAGAGAGGGTGGGGCCGGGAATGATGTTCCTGATGACGTTAACCAGTATGCCACCGCATATCTCTGGAACGAAGTGCTGCTGCCCGACAATCTGCTGAAGATTCTGGCGCGCTTCGTGCACCTGCAGATCGAAGAAAAAGAAGACTGGGAAGGCCGCAAATACAAGAAAGAAACAATGATCTTTCCGCGTTATCATCAGTGGGATGTGGTAACCCGGCTGATCGCTGCGGCGCATAGTGAAGGGCCCGGCCAGAAATATCTCGTTCAGCACAGCGCCGGCTCGGGTAAGTCGAATTCGATTGCCTGGACAGCTCATCAGCTGTCTTCAATATACGACGATGCCGGAAACAAGATGTTCGACTCGGTGATCATAGTTACCGACCGAAACGTTCTTGATTCTCAGCTGCAGGAAACAATTTCGCAGTTCGAGCAGGTTGACGGTGTCGTCGGCCGTATCAACAACGAAGAAGGCGATGGCGCCAAGTCAGAGAAGCTGGCGGCGGCGCTGACCAGATCGCAACCGATCATCATCGTCACGATTCAGACCTTTCCGTTCGTTCTGCGGGCGATCGAGAACGATGTCAGTCTGAAAGAACGGCATTACGCTATCATCGCTGATGAGGCGCATTCTTCACAGACCGGTTCAACGGCCCGCAAGCTCAAAGAAGTGCTGATGCTCGACGCCAGGGCTGACGATGAAGAAGCGTTTTCGGCAGATGACATAATCGATGCCGCAGTGGCTTCGCGACGCGCTTCCCCTAATCTGAGCTATTTCGCTTTTACGGCAACTCCCAAGAGCAAGACTATCGAGCTGTTCGGGCGCCTGCCGAAACCTGATGAAGCGCCGTCAAAAACCAATCGCCCCGAGGCTTTTCATGTTTACAGCATGCGCCAGGCGATCGAAGAAGGTTTTATTCTCGATGTTTTGAAGAATTACACCAATTATAAAGTCGCTTACAATCTGGCTCTGGCCATTCAGGACTCGGACCAGGAAGTCGAAAGCCGCCGGGCCAGAGTGAAGCTAAATCAGTGGGTGCGCCTGCATGATTACAATATCGCGCAGAAAGTTCAGGTCGTCATCGAGCACTTCAGAGACAAGGTGATGGGGCTGCTTGGCGGCCAGGCCAAGGCCATGGTGGTGACCAGTTCGCGAAAGGAAGCGGTTCGCTACAAGCTCGGCTTTGACAGATATATCAAAGACAAAGGCTATACGAAGATTCAGGCGATGGTCGCGTTTTCGGGTGAAGTCGAGTTTGTTGATGGCGACCCGAACTCGGAGCTGCTGCGCGATCGGAAGTTTACCGAGAGCAATATGAACCCCGGCCTCAAGGGGCGCGAAATGCGCAATGCCTTTGATACTGAAGAGTATCAGGTAATGATCGTCGCCAACAAGTTTCAGACCGGGTTCGACCAGCCGAAGCTGTGCGCGATGTATGTCGATAAAAAGCTTGGCGGCGTTGAATGCGTGCAGACGCTGTCGCGATTGAACCGCATTTACCCTGGGAAAGCTGACAGCGGAACCTTTGTGCTCGATTTTTTTAACGACCCCGAAGATATTCTGGCGGCTTTTCAGCCTTATTACCAGACGGCTGAACTCGCTGACGTGTCCGATCCCGATCTGATTTTCGACCTGTTCGAGAAGCTGCGCGCGGCGGGGATTTTTCAGTGGCATGAGGTCGAGCAGTTCTGTGAGGCGTTTTTTCAGAAGAATAAAAGCAGTGCGGCAATTGCCAATATCTGCAAGCCGGCGGTTGAACGCTGGAAGCTGCGTTATAAATCAGCGGTTGAAGCCTTTAAGCAATCGAAGGAAATCTTCGAACGTGCGAAAAAGACTGGCGATGCTGTGCTGATTGCCAATTCTGAGAACAGTTTCAAGGAATGCAAACGTGAAAAGGATGCGCTGGAGATCTTCAAAAAGGATCTCGGCACTTTTGTGCGCTTTTATGAATTCATGTCGCAGATCGTCGATTACGACGACAAAAACCTGGAAAAGCTGAGTCTGTATGCCCGAAACCTCGGCCCGATGCTGCGCGAAACCATTCTCGAAGAAGATGAAATTGATCTGAACAATCTGGTGCTGACGCATTACCGGCTCTCGAAAATTCGCCAGCAGAATATCAAACTCAAAGAGGATGCAGATGAATACAAACTTGAACCGGGCAGGGAACTTGGCAGTGCCAGGCCGACGAATATAGAAGAAGAAATGCTTTCGCAGATAATCAACCGTCTTAACGAGTTGTTCATCACCGATCAGTTGACCGAAAAGGATCTGGTGAATTATGCCTACACTATCCGCGACAAGGTCAGCGAAAACAAGCTGGTAATGACACAGATCGCGAATAATACCCCCGAACAGGCGATGCTGGGGGACTTCCCGAAGGCGGTAGATGATGCGGTACTCGGCAGCAGTGCTGCCCATCAGAATCAGATGATGCAGCTGCTTTCCGATCCCGCCAAAGCCGCCAGCTTTGCCAGAATAGTCTTCGATCTGCTCAGCCTGGCAAAACCAAAAAACAACGCAAGCAGTTTATGAAGACCAGGTCGCTTGACGAAAACCCAGATTGGGAGAGGTTAGATGAGTTATTACCGGAACAAAGGAAACTATCGACACAAGGGTAGTCGGCCATACTTCAGTAATTACCAGAAACGATATCAACCGTCTTATTCATATCGGGATTTTTTTCGTCAGGAGTTCGATTTTGGTTTTAACCATTATGAACAGCCGCAGAAAGATGAAAGGGCGCATGAATTTCGAGTGCCGCCGGTTTTCGATCACATTTTCCCCAGGTATGAAATTCGTATGGAAACTCAGTATTATTTTGGTTACCTGGGCTTGCGTCTGAAATCAGAAAAAAGTGAGCATATCGAGGCGTTGCGGAAGGGAGTTCTGGAATTTACCGGCAACGACATTGTCTATATTGCAAGAACAGATGCGAAAAATGTTACCACCCGAATTTATGAAAACCCATTGCGTGAAGGTCTTCCGAATGATTCGGCGCGACCATGCTTTCAAAAACTGATGTTTAACGGCCGCGATGTGTGTAGATACGCATTGAATCTTAAGTCAGGTTCCGACGATACAAGATTGGAACAGTTTCTATATTTTTTGCAGAAATATTTAACAGACACGCTTGGTCGGGCCCTGAAAGACGTTCGGTCGTTCGTCAGCACCCATGAGGACAAGCTGGCAAGGGTAAAAAAAGGGTTTTACTCAGATCCCAACCTGATAATCGAAAAACATCAGCCATCCGGCCTTGAAGGTTTTTTTGCGGAGGCCCTCGCTAAGAATGATGTTGCGGTTGAACATCAGGTGAAAATTCTATTTCATAATCAAGTGCTGACCATCGCTGACTTTTTCATTCGTAATGAGAAGATCGCAATTTATTGTGACGGTTTCAAATATCATTCGAATAACCAGAAAATGACAATAGACAGACGTCAGGACAGGATTCTACAGAACATGGGTTATCTGGTTATGCGCTTCACAGATTCAGAGATCGAATCTGATATTCGGGGTATCATCGATGAAATAAAGGAATCGATTCGCCTGAGGAGAGAAGGAAAGTATTATTGCGAAGCTCAACCCTGAATTACCCTTCTCATACTCTACCGCAGCACGTGCCGCAGCCGATTTTTAATATCTAAAACGCCTTTCTTGTTTATCTCCAGAAAGTATCATGTAATTGTACTTATTGGAGATAAAAGTGTTCAAAGATCATGCTACCTGATGCACGAGCTAAGCGAGTGTGCATCGCAAAAGGCGAAGAGCTCGCCGGCAATGATCTGCTGGAAAGACTTCTGGCCCGCTTCCAGCAGGTAGACTTTCAACGGGCCCGCAAGGATGTTGAACTGTATGTGAGCGATCCCGCAACGCTGGCTCTGTGGTCAGCCGACTTCTTCACCGGAATCACCCGCGATTTCCTGCAGCTGTGAGTTTGTTGATGAACTGGTGAGGAATATTCAACAGATTGTATGCTATTGGCATGCAATTGTTTACTAGTAGTATGCAATCCTGGTTCTGGGGAATGATAGTGTGTGACCCGGACATCATGATGGGTAAGCCGGTGATTAGCGGGACCCGTATCACTGTTGAACTGATTCTTGAAAAACTTGCTGATGGCAAGTCTTATGATGACCTTATTACAGCTCACCCGCAGCTGACACACCAATCTATTGCCGTAGTCCTCAAGTATGCCGCAGAAAATTTTTGTCCCTTGATCACATAAAAGTTGCACGATAACATTGGTGGTGTTATCGTGCAAAAAAGATGTGATCGTGAGGCGGCAAAGATGTTGATTAAAAAATTTCAAAGCTATCTGGAAAACACCCTTGGGATTGGGATAAAAATCTATTCTGAAGATAAAAAGAATCGATACCCGCTTTTTATAGAAGAAGTTTACGATTTATATCGGTGCAGCATAGAGGGTTATGATTTCATCGTAATGATTGACAAAGAGGCCCAGGCTCGAACTCCGGCAACAATAAGAAAGCATGCAGCGATAGTTTTTAACAAAACCGAGCTGGAGACTATTTATGTTTGTGAGGCAATAACCAGTTTTGATCGAAAAAGATTGATCGAACAAAGGGTTTCTTTTGTAATTCCAGAAAACCAGATGTATTTGCCTATACTAAAAATCGATTTAAGAGAGCATTTTCGTAACCTGCGATCAGCAAAGAACAACAAACTTAGTCCATCGACTCAGGTGATTTTGTTGCGAGCCTTTTATGAAAAAGACATGAATTGCTATACCACCAGGATTTTGTCTGAGAAACACAATTATTCCATGATGACCCTGAAGCGCACATTTGATGAACTAGAGGGCTTTGGTCTTGCTGAAGTATTTCAGGAGGGTCGAGAGCGTGTTTTAAGGTTTCTCTATAAGGGTCGTGAATTGTGGGACAAATCTGTGCAAATTCTTCGAACACCAGTTAAAAGAAGGGTGTTTGTAAGTAAGACATCGATTGCAAAAGACTGGGTCAAGGCAGGCCTGTATGCTCTGGCACATCACACAATGTTAGCTGAACCAGAAGAAGAGATTTTCGCTATGAATGCAGAATATTTTAGTGAACTCAAAAAGTCCGGTAAAATTGCGCAAAGACAGCGCATGAATAGTGATTGTGTTCAAATTGAAATTTGGCAGTATCAACCGGAGTTGCTTAGTAAAAATGGAATTGCTGATCCGCTGTCTGTTTATTTGAGTCTCTATAATACCGATGACGAAAGAGTTGAGATTGCTCTTGATTCGATCCTGGAGAACTTTTCATGGTAAGAGGCTTAGATAAGTTTAAAGAGTGTTTCAAACAATATGCAGACAGTTACATATTAATTGGTGGCGCTGCATGCTCGGTAGCCATGGAAGAGTCCGGTTTTGATTTCAGAGCAACCAAAGATCTGGATCTCGTTTTATGCGTAGGTTCACTCGATATTGAGTTCGTTAAAGCTTTTTGGGAATTTGTTAAGGAAGGGCGCTATTCAAAGAACGAAAGAAGCGATGGCAAAAAGATATTTTACCGATTCTCAGAACCAGAGAATAAAGCATATCCAGAAATGCTGGAACTGTTTTCCAAACTGCCTGATAGCCTCAAATTTGAAGGTGAGGGAAAACTTACTCCCATCCCTGCTGATGAGGATACTTCAAGCCTTTCTGCGATATTGCTTGATGAGGGATATTATGAATTTCTCCTCGCCGGGAAAAGAAACGTTGAAGGGCTTACAATAATTGGGCCAGAATATCTGATACCAATGAAAGCGAAAGCTTTTTTAGATTTGTCAAAAAGAAAAGAAGCTGGCGAAGAAATCGATGAGAAACACATTAAAAAGCATAAGAATGATGTATTGAGACTTTACAGAATTTTGGATCCTGATAACAGAGTAGCGGTTCCAGACAATATAAAGGTCGATCTGCTTGAATTCCTGGAATCAATTGAAAGCATGCCCATAAATTTAAAGAGCCTCGGTTATCGACAAGGAAATCTAGATGAGGTTGTGTCAGGAATCAAAGAGTTCTACGTTCTCAAGAGCTGATATTTTTAATCGATCCAGACATTTGAGAAATGTGATTTCCGGTTTTGAACCACGCCCCTCCGAATTGTTAGTATAAGCGTGGGTATAGAAATTTAGAGAAAAAAATCGCAATCGTCTGGTGGTGAGTGTTTGCGAGCGACTTATAATCCCTCTCCAGGAGCTCAAAACACCCGCAGCAATGCGGGTGTTTTTGATTTCCGGGCACCTTTCGCCCGAGCAACCCTGAACATCACGGAAGCAGCAACCGCAGAATCCGCAGATTGCCGCTGATTATCAAAGGTTGAATGTCGTTTTGAAGATAAATTCGAGTATGTTGTACATTCACGCTGTCGAACAGCTGGTATAATCGGGATGCGAAAAAGTGCAGCAGTTCCAGATCTGGCTGTATGGGTCGTTCAGGGTTGCGTGAGTTTTTGCAGCTCTTCTTCGGTCAGGCCGGTGGCTTGCATAATAATGTCGGTTTTGATGCCGAGGGCCAGCATTTTTCTGGCTATTTCGAGCTTCTCCAGAGCCTGACCTTCTTCTTTGCCACGCTTGTAGACGGCGCCTTTGATGATGGCGAGGTCGAGAGCCTCTTTTTCGCGGTCGGCCATGCGCCGGCGCATTTTTTCGTCGGCGTTGATTTTCTGCAATTCTTTGATGGCCATGTTGATCGGCTCCTCTTCGCTGAGCGTTCCGGGAATCTCTACACCCAGTCTACCGTAAGTTTCCGAAAATTTCATCACATTTAGCCACTTTTCAAATGTTGTCTGCAGGCTTCTGGGTTTGTTGGCGTCGTATTTGGTCAGATCGATGTAATGCAGTGCCATGGTATCAGAGAGCCACAGGCTGCAATCAGCATTGCGAAACTCAAAGGCCTCATGAACGCGTTGCGATTGTGTGAACAGATCAAAATCCAGAATGGCTATGCAGGTGGCCGGCATAAGACTCGCATAATGCGACCCGGCTCTGGCCTGATCACGATAGAGCGAAGCCACATACAAGGCGGTTCTGGAAATGAAAGCATCCTGCCGGTGCACCTGCGCTTCGATGCAATACCACCTGCCTGCTTTGTCTCTGGCCTTCACATCGACAATCGTCAGTTTCTGATCTCTGAATCGCCTCGGGTGGAAAGGGTTGAGCAGTTCGAGGTCTTCGATCCGCCTGCTGCTGTCGAGTTGCAGAATCGCATTGAGCAGGCTGATAGTAAGTTTTTCCTGCCCCGGCCGGTTAAACAACCACTGAAACGCGAAGTCGTTGAGCATCGAATAGATCTTGCGCTCGCTTACGTCTTTTCCCATCGAGATTTCTCCTGAAAAAGTATTTTCAGCAGCTTTCACTGCCTCAACACTAGTGCTTTGTCAAAGTTGAGTTTGCGGATAAAGTGATTTCAGTTTAATCCTGGCGTCTTCAGTTGAGAACTGCCAGTCTACGGTTTTCTGGGTTTTGTTTCGACAATCAGTCCATGCCGTCACTA
>JAACJG010000002.1 GCA_009917695.1 Candidatus Rifleibacterium amylolyticum
CACCGGCCTGACCATCGAGCAGATCGAAACATTGCATAAAGACAAAAACAGCGTAAAAGAACCCGCCGCGCCCTACAAGACCACAAAAAAGCCAAAGAGCTCGCACAAAGCCTCTAAGCCACAAAGATAACCTTGCGTCATACTGCGCGGATCCGTCAGGCGCAGTCGCAGAATCCATCTTCCCCGGCCTGCTTGCCTTTGAACATTAACCTGAGCTATACTTTCAGCAGTATAGTTGTTCTGTAAATTTTTCCTGTCGGGATATTAATGAAAAAAACAGCCTGCCGACCCAAAGTATATCTGGAAACTTCTATTCCCAGTTATCTTGCTTCGAGGCCAAGCAATGACCTGAGGGTCTGTGCCAACCAGAACATATCTTTCGACTGGTGGACCAACCGAAGGCATCTGTTCGAGTTATACATTTCGGAACTGGTGATCGATGAATCTTCGCTCGGCGATGCCGAAGCCGCAAAAAGACGCCTGGATCTGCTGGCCGACATTCCACTTCTACAGAACAATGAAAATACGAAGCAACTAGCGACCTATCTTGTAGAAAAAGGTTCTCTCCCGGCAAAAGCAAGGCTTGACGCACTTCACATTGCTATTGCCACCATACATGGAATTGAATATCTTTTGACATGGAACTGTACGCACATTGCCAACGCTATAATGCGGCCCAGAATTGAACAGGCCTGCCGCGACTGCGGCTTCGAGCCGCCAATCATCTGCACACCACAGGAACTTATGGAGGGCTGATATGTGGAAAGACCCTATCATCGAAGAAACCCGTAAACGGCGCGATGAACTTGCGCAAAAACTCGGCGGCGAGCTTGAAGCTATCTGCAAAGCATTACAGGAAAAAGAAGCAAAAACCACCAGAAAAGTCGTCAGTCTCCAGCCACGCAAAGCCCGTCTGCCCCAAAAGGCTGCCTGACCCGCCCCTTTCTGTCGTTCTGCGCGAGCCGCCAGGCGAAGTCGCAGAATCCATCACGGGCCTGCTCAAACCTCTAAATATAATCTGCGCCATCTGCGTAATCTGCGGATGGTTTTCTCTTCAGCGCCTCTGCGCCTCTGCGCCTCTGCGTGAGAAGCGAGAATCGATTACGATTACGAGCACGAAAGATAAGAGCTACCTGGTAGCGCGGGCAACGACCGCTTTGACTACGCTGATGGTATCTTCGATGTTCTGCGCAGTCAGGGTCGGGTGAACCAGCAGCATCAGGCTGGTTTCGCCAAGCTCTTTCGCCACAGGCAGGCGGTTGTCAGGCCCTGGCAACCAACCAGACCCGTCATTCTGCGCGAAGTCGCAGAATCCATCCCCCTCCGTCATTCTGCGCGAAGTCGCAGAATCCATGCCTCTAAACACCTCAAAGGCCTTTTCGAGATAGATCTCGCTGCAGCTGCCGCTGTAGCAGGGAACACCGGCAGCGCTTACTTCAGCCATGATGCGGTCGCGTGACCAGTCGCTTTTGAGCATTTCTGGCCTGACGAACATGTAATACTTGTAATATGAATGATAAATTTCAGCCGGCGGAATGGTAAGCCGCAAAGCCGGCAGCCCGGCAAAAGCCTTATTGAGGCGGTCAGCATGCTCACGCCGCTTTTCGACCCAGCCGTCGAGCTTGCGCAGCTGCAGACGGCCGATCGCAGCCTGAATTTCGGTCATGCGCCAGTTGGTCCCGAACGATTCGTGCAGCCAGCGGAAGCCGGGCGCATGTTCGCGGTGATACACAGCGTCGTAGCTCTTGCCATGATCTTTATAGGCCCAGCATTTCTTGAAAATTTCTTCATCGTCGGTAACCAGCATGCCGCCTTCGCCGGCGGTAGAAATGATCTTGTCCTGACAGAACGAAAACGCGGCAATATGGCCAATTGAGCCAACCGGCCGGCCGTTATAGCGTGCACCATGAGCCTGAGCGCAATCTTCGATGACAATCAGGTTGTGGCGGGCAGCGAGATCCATGATCGGCCTCATATCACAGGGCCAGCCGGCAAGATGCACGCAGATAATCGCGCGCGTCCGCCTGGTGATTTTTTTCTCAATAGTCGCAGCGGTAATATTCTGGCTGTCAGCATCGACATCGGCAATCACCGGAACCGCCCCGCGCATGACAGCACAGCTGGCCGAAGCAATAAAGGTGCGACTGGTGACAATTACCTCGTCACCGGCTCCGATATCATAGGCATAAAGAGCCAGTTCAAGCGCCACCGTGCCATTAAACACGGCAACGGCAAATTTGCGCCCGGTATAACCGGCATACTCGCACTCAAAAGCGCGCCCTTCGTCGCCGGTCCAGTAGTTAACCCTGCCGCTGGTCAGCAGACCGCCGACCGCCAGCTTTTCATCGTCACCAAAATAAGGCCAGTGTGCAAATTCCTGTGTCATTTGTGCAAGAACAACCCGCTACGATAATTTATCGACGCAGCGAAGTATACCCCAGCAACAGGCTATTTTCAAAGTTTTTCTGCAACTCGGCGTCTCATCAGCGACGAACCCGCGCGGGAACACCAACAGCTGTGGCACCGGCCGGGATGTCATTTACAACAGCAGCTCCCGCGCCGATTGTTGCCCAGGCACCTATATGTTTGAGAGGAATGACCGAAGTTCCGGTGCCGAGCATCGCGCCTTCGCCGACTCTCGCTGCGCCGGCCAGATTGCAGCCTGGACAGACATGCACAAAGTCCTCGATTATGCAGTCATGATCGATATTCGCTCCGGTGTTGATGATCACCTGCGTGCCGATGTCAGCTTCTGCCTGAATCACTGCGCCGGCACAGACGATCGAGCCATTTCCGACTCTGGCCGACGGGCTGACATATGCCGATGGATGCACCAGAACCGGCCAGCTCACTCTTTTAAGTCTCGTGGCGATGCTCTTTCTGATCTTAGTGTTACCGATCGCAATAAAGGCCACACAATTGAGATTGTCGGGAAGATCGACAATCCGGCCTTTGACCGGAACGCCAAGAATCTTTCTGCCAATGAGATTTTCGTCATCATCATGCACGGCAACCGGCTCAAGCCCGCACGCTCTTGCGGCTTCGATCACCACTTTGGCATGACCGCCGGCGCCAAGAATAAGCAGTTCATTGTTCATTCAGTTGTTCCCGTTAAAAGGCTCTACAGTCGCCTGGCCGGCCTGATTGATATCGCTGCGTCTTACGACTTTCCAGAAGGTCAGAAAAAGAATCTTCAGATCGAGCCAGAACGACTGATTATCAACATACCACACATCGAGCTCGAATTTCTTCTGCCAGGAAATAGCATTTCGCCCGTTTATCTGCGCCCAGCCGGTTATGCCGGGCCGAACGTCGTGCCGGCGCTTCTGCTCATCGCTGTAAAGCGGCAGATACTCCATGAGCAGCGGTCGCGGGCCGACGAGTGACATGTCGCCCTTCAGAACATTTATCAGTTCAGGTAATTCATCGATACTCGTCGAGCGCAAAAACTGCCCCAGCGAGGTCATGCGCTGCTCATCCGGCAACAGACACCCCTGCGAATCACGCGCATCACGCATGGTTCTGAATTTATACATTTCAAATGGACACCCGCGCAACCCAGGTCTTATTTGTCTGAACATAACAGGTTTTCCAAGTTTGCGCCGAATCAAAAAAGCAGCCAATAGCATTATTGCCCCAAAAACCACCAAAATCAGGCTCGAAACTGCGATATCAAATACTCGCTTCACTTCCATATGTCATTAATCACCTGTTGACTTCTTTAATTGCCTAAAAACCATGGTGCATTCTGTCCTGAGATCGAAAAGATTATCAAAACCGCTTGTTAAAATAATTTCCAGCCGTGAATCAATCAGAAGATATCTGTCATGCAAATTACGGTAAGCCGAGTTTAACCGGTCAGCAGCGAAGTACCATTCATTGCACATGCCCTTCAATTCTGAAATATGTGTTCGTGATAACTGCTCGTCGGTGTAATAAACATTAAGCTTTTTTCGCGGCACCAGGTCGTTGAAGAACTTCTTAGTATTGCTCCAGTTATCATCTAAATATTTATCATAAACAAAAATGTGGCCGGCCTGCTTGAGTTGTGCTTGTATATATTTTATGGCCTTCTGTCGGTTCTCTCCAGGAAAGAATGTCATCGAAAAACTGCTTTTTACTCTGTCTTTGAAAATATTAACAAACGGGTATCGTTCATCTGTTTCATTTAGAACAATTTTGTATAAAGTATGAACTGCGAGTTCCTCTACAGTTTGCGATATCCAGCCGGAAGAGGCCAATCCGGCTCTAAGCGGGCTATTATCGATATTCAATCGTTTAAGCTGCTCTACGCTCGTTAAGACCGGCATTTGCAACAAGTTCAGCAAGTTCTCAATTTTTCCGGTATCAACAGTATTTCCATGTTTGAAGTCATGTAACTCTCTATACAACGAATCAGACAAAACCATTGCATAATTCGACATCAAGCGATCTCCAGCAATTCTTCAAGCGTCGCATCGAAAAAGCCTGTCGGGAAATCAATCTCGTGGCCATTAACCATCGTAAAATGCCCGCCTTTGTTGACACGCATTTCTGCAAATGGCTCAGACAGCGATGGCTTATAGTAAAGGACAACTTTGTCAAAGGCGATATTGCCTTTATATATTTCATAACGGATTCGATTTATCAGATGCTCACAATGGGTCTCGACAATCAATTGAACGCCGCGCTGTGCCAAAAATGCAAACAAACACCCCAATCTGGCCTGGGCACCAGGGTGCAGGTGTATTTCCGGGTTTTCGATCAACAAAATGTCACCTGCTTTACTGGTCAAACACATCACCAGAATTCTGAAAAGATAGCTGTTTCCTGCACCAGTGTTCAGAGGCGACACCTGAGTCAGTTCGTCAATGGAATAGCTCAACTTAACCAGGGTGGAAGTTACTTTCTGGCTGTCAACGGCACTCTTTTGACCGGTAATCATCGACAACCACCACGCAATCTGCGCCTTCAAAGTTTTCGCATCGGCTTCTTTGACAAGCAATGTCTCTGCAACAGGCTTGTCTTTTTCAAGCTCATACAAACCTATCGTATACTGACCATTCTGGCCGACACGAATTTCGCGACTCAGTTCAGCAGTCTCCTGAGGACCAATGCGATTGGCAGAAAGATAAAAAAAGTTTTCTTCATACGACAAAATTGGCATTTCTGGATCAAACACAGATTTGTCGCTCCCCGAAAGATAATTGCTCATCTGTTTCAAGTTTCCCTGGAACAAATCCGTCTTATCGTGATCCTGAGTAAGCTCTAAAATTGCATTATCATTATAAACAAGCTGCAACCTGATTTTATCAGGCCGTGTATACTGATTGAATACTTCTTCAAACACCGAAAATGGCTTGATGACATCTCGAAGAAGAGCAATATGTTTTTGCTTTGCGGCGCTCAACGCCAAAAGAACGGCCTGTAGCAGTGTCGACTTGCCTGAAGAATTCGGACCCGAAACAAGAGTCAGCGGCCTAAAATCTATCTTTTGTTCATCGATGCACTTAAAGCCCTTTATTTCTATATGTCTGAGCATTTTATCTCCTCGAGGAGTCTGGTAATTTCTTTATACCTATAAGCAACACTCTCACTACTGTCAACTCGCGACTTGAAAAAACCGCTGTTGTCAAATTCTCTTTTCAAACTGACAATGGCCTGCCCTACCCGGTTAGAATCAATGTTAGACAAGTCAATATTTGCAAAGAAAAAACTCAATGTTTCAAACAGTGGCATATTAAGAGGTCTTTTGTTTAACCCCCGTGGCTCAAATCTGAAACCATCAGCACCCAACACAAGAAATGCCTGGCGCATGCTTTTTTCAAATATTTGCTCGAGGTTTGCGATGTCTACAGGAAGAAAACGGTTCATTTTTTGTAGTACAAAAGCAAGAAAATCATCTATATTGCTTTTGTAGGCAAATTCCATTTTACCGGTTTGCAATAGATAAAAGGCCAGAAAGCGAAGAATTGCATACTGATCACGCATTCTTTTGCTTACAAAGCCACCGGCGGTTGCTTTTATAAAGGCTTCTGACTGGCTCAGCTTTTTCAACAACCGGGTTGCAGGGCCAAAATAAAGAGCATTACGCATTTCCTGATTATTAAGGGTGGTTCCGCCACGATTAACCCTGTCAAAGATGTCATATTTCAGCCTCTCTGGTGTGGGAGGCTCAATAATATACACTGGAAGTTGATAACGTTCAAATTTGCTCTGGTAAATTGGTGCCAGGTCTTTAAATTTCATTTTATTAAAGTCCGGCAGCATCTTCAGTCCGTCAAGAGCGAACTCATTGTCTAAAAACCTGACAAAAGCAGAAATGCGCTGTCGGCCATCGACTACCTGCTTAATACCTTCGTCAGTCTCAAAAACATATATTACCGGAATAGGAATTCCCATCAGAACGCTTTCTACCAGCTCGCGTTCCTGGCTGAGCCGCCAAACGCGATTTCGTTGAAATTCCGGATTAAGCAAAAATTCTTTCGTTTCAACGACCATTCGCCTGATTTCGTAAATACTGTATTGATCCCGACTGATTTTCACCACCGCATCAGGATATACATCAACAAGACGAGAGCCGAGGCTCTCATCTCCTTCAACTTTATTTTCTCTTCCAGTTATTTTCAGCATAACTATCAGTCCAGCACTTCCAGATCAAGCAATCTTATAGCCCTTGACCTGTTGTAGATTTTACCATTTTCACAACTTCTTTTTTATTTATTTCTCGAAAAAGATCTCTTTGCGGCACATAAAGATCATCGCCAGGCTGAAATGTTAAATGTTGAAAGCAACGCGGCGAAGAACGCGAATCAGACTTAATTCTCAAAATGTATTTATCTAAGAAGAAGACAACATAATTTACTCTGTCATACACGGCAAATTGCGGAGAAACTGCAACTTTGGGGTTTGTTTCTTTAAGACAAAATAAAAGAAACGAAAAATCCTCGGGTTCGCCTGGATCAGCATTCTTTATCATATTCCTCAATTTTTGTTCGAAAGGGCCTAAAGTTATTTTTTCATAATATGGTTCATTTGATATTCCTGCTCTCCAAAAAACAGAAATAACAAACATTTTTAGCTTGGCATAGTCAACGTTTTCAAATTTTAACACAGGGAAAGACCCGACCATTAATTTTTGCGCCTTGCCTCTTTCTTTAATTAAAATCTTTTGACCGTAGTCATCCCATTCTTGAAAAACCTTTTCACATTCACTACAAAGTATTTTTTTGTCGTAGACTCCAATTTGACTTCTCTTTGTGTGTTTGTCACCTTTTTTAACAATCAGTAATGGCTCTTTTACATCATCCTTGAGCGTGACAAAAAATGCCTTAGGAATACAGTGAGCTTTTATCAATGCCTTAGTCTGATCACAAAGTTTACAGATCATAATTTTCAGATGCCGTGTTGCGCAATAACAGACTCAAGAAAATCTACAAATCTTGCAGCGAGCAGGTTGCGGTCGAATTCGGTTTCGGCAAGCTTTCTGGCTTTCTGACTCAGTTGCGGGCGGCGGGCCTTGTTATCGGCAAGATAGCACAAGGCTTCGGCGAAAGCCTTGGGATTATTGGGTTCAACCGCTACGCCACAATCATGCTCTTTGATCATGTCGGCGAGCCAGCCGGGGTAATTATTCAGAACCGGCAGGCCAGAGGCAATGTAGTCAAAGAACTTGTTCGGTGACGTGCCGTAGTAAAAGGCAGGAACATTATCAAGTATCATCAGGCCAACATCAGCGCAGCTTACAATTTTACCAAGCTCCGTCTTAGGCATCGGGTCGATGAAAAAACAGTTATGCAACCCTTCCTTTTCTGCTCTGGCGATCAAAGCAGGCTTGAGCTTGCCATCACCGATAAAAAAAATCTTTATATCAGCACGTGCCTTTTGCTTCAGAATAACAGCCGCATCCAGAACTGCATGCAGGCCGTTGGCAAGGCCGTGGGCCCCGGTAAAAACCGCAACACAATCATTCTCTGTGACGCCCGGCAAATTCAGATCAGACCTGTCGCCCGGAACAAAAATATCAAGATCGCAGCCATTGGGAATCATGGTTACGGCTTTACCAGGAGCACTGCGTTTTTCAATCCCTGCCTTGATTCCCGGAGAGAGGCCAATGCAGGCAGAAGCGGCACGATAAGTCATCAGCTCAAGAAATGACATGCCAGCGAGAACAAATGGGTTGGTAACAACTCCCATAGCCTTTGGAAGCTCCGGCCACAGATCGCGAACCTCGAAAACGAAAGGCTTTCTGCGCAAATATCTTGCAAAAATTCCCGGGATACCCGCTGTAAGTGGCGTGCTAGTTGCAAAAACCATGTCATATTCAAGGGTTAAGGCAAAGTATATGCTGACAATGGCATAACACACAAAAAGCCACGCCCTCTGCAACAGGCTCTGGTGATTGCTGTATTCAAGATTGAACTGAATTACATCGATACCATCGACAATACCTCTGCGAAAAAGGTCCTGCTGGGAGCCAGAAAGCTCAAGATCTTTATTCTGACCCTGCGAAACACAAACCATGGTAACACGATGCCCACGCTTGAGCAGCCGTTGAGCCATCTCATAAGAGCGGGTACCACCAGCTGAACGTGGAGTATTGAAATACTGATGAAAGTATAAAACGTGCATATAAAACAGCTTTCAAATAAGTTTAAAGCAACGCAAGCTTCTATTACAGTCATTGCGAGGAACGAAGTGACGAAGCAATCTCACTGAAAGTGAATATTGCATGTTGCTTGCGTTAAATAATTTATCACACGGGTTCAAAATATGAAATAAATTTCACGCTGTCTCTGCTTTTTACGCACATTTCAATAGATAAGGCAGGTTCAGCACAATAATAGTGAGGCGACCACCATCCCGCATCAGTAACCTTATCAGCTCTTATAAGCATGGTCGCTTCAATTGGCGCATCGGTTGTAATTGTCAGCCTATAAAAGCCGGCTGGAGTGTGCAAAACCAGAGTATGATCCTTTTCGTTGAATTCGCATTCATAATCAGCCAGCAACCAGTGAAGACTTATGGTCTGCGAATTTCTTAGAATGCCGGTTTTTGCAACTGTGTCTTCAATTAACCAGCTATCAGGGCCTTTTTGCTGAATTTTCCTGGTATGTAAAACACCATTTTCCCGGTAGGCGTTATGGGTTGCAGTAAAAATTCTTTTCTCTGAGCACCAGTCTGTTTTTGCGCGTGGCCAGGGCAAATATAGAAATCGACTGACCTTCTTCAACTGGTCAGAATCGTTCACACAGACAGTGTTATGTACCCGGGTCGAACAAAACATGCCTGAAAACTGGCCGTCTGAATTGTAAGAATACGAGCCGGGGTCTAAAGTAATCGGTATTCCCTTCCACCACAGATCTACATGTAATAGATCCGCCTGTGCCGGCCGGTGAATGAACTTTTCCGGAGCATAACAAAACAATCTTGAATTCTCGCCGGCGAAGATGAACCAGCCACTCTTAACCATTGCCGGGTCAGCATTTTGAGCCATAACCCTATCGTCTTTGCTTGCAGCAAGCGAAAACCAGAACAGTGCTTCGTCATGCTTCCCGCAAGGCATGTCTATCTGGCAGTTCAGCAGGCTCGCCAGCAGAATTACCGACGGTCTGAAATCGAGAAAGTCAGAATTTGCCAAAGGCAAAATGTTTGCCCCGTCATTAGGCCCATGCAATGGCGCGCGCCCACACGTCAGATCAGTGATGTTGACCATAAACTGCAAAGCCCTGGCAGCCGCCTGCAATATGCCAGGAACAGGCGTACTGCCCAATGTCTTTTTGATTGCCAGATACCAGGTCAGATCATGCAGCACCACTCGATGATAGACAGTAGAATGCTGAGAAAATGCACCGTCTTCGTAAACCAGAGATTTCAGCTGCCTGATCAGCTCTTTTTCGGCCAAAGCCACATACTTTGCCGAACCCGGTAAACCTGGCAAAAGCATCGCAGCAGTGTATAACCCGACGCACTCACTTATACCGTGATTGTTGCTCTGACTCAACGCATAATTGAGATTACCGGCAATTCTGACAGCAGTAGAAGCGACAAATTTTCTCCATTTTGCGAGTCTTTCAGGGGTGGTGGCCTGGGCACAGGATAACGCCCGACGGGCGAAACAGGTTGCAATCAACCTGAATGCGGCCTCCTGACCGCACTTCCAGTTTACTCCGCGATTTGGAGGATTTTCATCCAGCCAGTTTTCAAACAGTCGCCAGAATCCTTCGGCAAAACGTTCATCACCGGTTCTGGCATAGGCACGTGACAGAGCAAATGCCCAGGGGAAACGGTTAATTTCCCACACACATTTTACATCTCCCTGACCAAAATCAGAAATCTTTGACCAGTGCAGGCTTTTGTCATACACTGCCCCGCTCACGGGATTATGGTGCCAGTCTGGCGGGAAACCGAGCTGCTTACGATGATAACTGAACAGCAAAAATTCGCCACGCAATACAGCTTCGGCTTCTTCAATTACATTATGTGATAAAGCCGAGGCAGTATCCCACGCTTTCAGTCTATTTTGTGTCTGCTGGTCGATTTTGTCAGGGATAAAAGCAAGCGCAGCAGTGCATTCCTGTTGGTCAGATACAGCCGGCCAGCTGGCAATTGGCATTCTGCGTTCGAACAGCCCCAGTTTGTGGGCAACTGCATAATAGCAGCGGTAGACCAACCATCCGGGCCCGAGGTGCTTCAGCAGATAAAAAATAGTTTTTATTTGCAAAGTTTCAGATCAACTTATCAAGATGTGCAACGATTCGTTCAGCGGTTTTTCCGTCCCATAGTGGAGGAATCTGCCCCTTTTTCCAGTTACCGGCCATGAGCTTTGCAAAATAAGGTGCATAGCGCCCGGGGTCAGTACCGATAAGTTCGTTTGTGCCCACTGTAATGGTTTCAGGCCGCTCGGTATTATCGCGAGCAGTCAGACAGGGAACGCCCATCACGGTGGTTTCTTCGGTTATTCCACCTGAATCGGTAACAACCGCAAAGGCATTCTTGACCAGATAATTGAATTCAAGATAGCCCAATGGCTCGGTCAGATGCAGATTGGGTGCGGCCAGACCCAGACCAGCGAGATTTTTTGCAGTTCTGGGATGAACCGGAAACACCACCGGCATGCCGTTCGAATGAGTCAGAATAGTTTCCAGCATTGTCTTCAGATGTTGCTCACCATCGACATTATTGGGACGATGCAGAGTGACGACAAGATACTTCTGTGCCTGCAACCCAGCCTGCTGCCAGATCGTCGGTGCCCTGAAATTCGGCATCTGTCGAAGCAGAGTATCGATCATGGTGTTGCCGACAAAAAATATGCGGTCTTCAGAAACGCCGGTTTTACGCAGATAAGCATTCGCCACCTCGCTGGTGGTGAAAAACCAGTTGGTAATAGCATCGGTAACCATGCGGTTAATTTCTTCAGGCATGCTCCAGTCACCGGAACGAATGCCGCCTTCGACATGAGCAACTGGCACATGCAGTTTTTGAGCGGTTATCGAGCAGGCCATGGTTGAGGTGACATCGCCGACAACCAGACAAAGTCGACTTTTTTCTGCCAGCAGAAGCTTTTCGTAGCCGGTCATAATCCCGGCAGTCTGTTCAGCCTGGGTGCCAGAACCGACTTCGAGATTGAAATGCGGGTCTGGTATGCCAAGCTGCTCGAAAAAGCTCCCTGACATGTTTTTATCGTAATGCTGGCCGGTATGAATCAACCGGTAAGCAAGATCAGAACCGTTGCGTCTGGCAGCTTCAAGCGCATGAATAATCGGCGCAATTTTCATGAAGTTCGGCCGCGCCCCGGCAATAATATCGATTTTTCGCATATTTAGACCTCAAAACCTTCTTCAATCGGATAACAGATCGGCATACTCTCTGTTGATGTTCACGCTGCGGCGCTCATGGCCGCTTTTAACTGCAGCAAAACTTGCGAGGGTGACATTCACAATATCTGCAAATGGAATCAACGGCTGGCCGCCTTTTTCGATCAATCCAACGAACTCGGCAAACTGGCTGGCGTGGCCTTTGTCCTGACTCCAGGTTTTGTGGGAACTGAAGCCTTTGAATCCATGCCCATCGAGTCTGGCAAAGTTATCGAGCACAAGTACTCTGCCTTCAGAAAACACCTGCAGAGATTCTTTCGGAAAAGCCTTGTTGCCGTTGGCAAAATAATTTACTACTCCAACCGAACCATCGGCAAACCCCAGTGAGATCGCTGCCGTGTCATAGGTATTGTGGCCGGGCTTGTTCATGAATTGACAGTTTACACTTACGACATGGGCAGCGGTGATAAACTGCATGAGGTCGATAAAATGACAGGCCTCGCCAATAATTCTGCCACCACCAGCCTGCGGGTCATGTACCCAGTGTTCTGAAGGTATAATGCCGGCATTTACGGTCATCTGCAGAGCCAGAGGTTCGCTTCGACCTGAAAGCAGTTCTTTGATCTTTACGACATGCGGGCTGAACCTGCGATTAAACCCAACCATAACCTGAAGTCCTGCTTTGTCGGAAGAAGCTTGCCTGCCGACAAGCCGACAGATTTCTTTCAGTTCTTCGACATTCAGGCAGAGAGGCTTTTCGACGAAAACATGTTTGCCGCTTTCAAGAGCGCGCTTGACCATGGCTGCATGGCTGTTGTGGTTGGTAGCGATAAAAACAGTATTGACGGCTTTGTCTGACCATACGGCTTCAAGATCAGTGGTAGCGTTTTCAAATGAGAATTTTCGCGCAATATGGGCAGCGGCTGCCGCATTGGTTCTGGCGGTAATGTACTTGAGCCGGGCCGAAGTTTTAGCCAAAGCTGGAACCATGGTCATTTTAGCGAAGTTCCCGGCACCGAGTACAGCCGCCACGGTTTTTGCAGCATTGCTTCTGGGGGGGTGCGCAAAGCTAATGGTTCTTTCGGGTTTCTGCTGTTGCGGATACTGCAGAATGACACCAAGTGAACCTGCATTGCCGGTGATCAACTGATAAGCCTCCGTAGCTTTGGAAAACTCGAATCGGTGGGTAATGAGACTGTTGACATCGATCTGGCGGGCAGCGATTGCATCGAGCATGGCAACAAAATTGCGTTGTTCGGTCCAGCGCACAAAACCTGGTGGATAATCCTGACCTTTCTGTTCGTAAGCAGGGTCGTAACGCCCGGGGCCGTAAGAACAGGAAACCTGAAAGGTCAGTTCCTTTTCATAAAAATCGCTGCGCTGCAGATTGAGCCCGACAACTCCTACCAGCACTATTTTGCCGCGCTTTCGGCACATCTGTGCCGCCTGGTGCACGATTTCGTCGGTTTTGGCACTGGCGGTTATTACTACGGCATCGACACCAAGATTCTGCGAGAAAGCTGCAGCGTAATTAACCAGATCTCCGCTGCCAATCTGGAAAATTTCGGCGCCAAACTGACGAGCCAGCTGCAAACGATCTTTATCGAGGTCGACAGCCAGAACATGGCAACCGCTGGCTCGCAGCAACTGCACGACGACCAGGCCGATGAGCCCGGCACCGAAAACGACGACCCGCTGACCAAGTTCAGGTTGAATCAGTCTGACACCTTGCAGGCCGATAGAGCCAAGTACGGTAAAGGTGGCTTCTTCATCGGAAACTGTGTCTGGTATTTTTGCACAAAGATTTTTCGGCACACAGACGAATTCAGCATGATTACCGTTAGAGGCGACCCTGTCGCCGACAGCGAAGCCTTCGACGTCAGCACCTACTTCAATTACGGTACCGACATTGCAGTAGCCAAGTGGCAAGGGCTCATCCAAGCGGTTGAAAACAGTCTCCAGAGTCGGCAGCAAACCATCGGTTCTGATCTTATCAAAAACCTGTTTTACTTTATCAGGCTGTGACCTGGCTTTCTGCAAAAGATTCGCCTGACCGAATTCGACAAGCATACGCTCTGTACCAGCGGAAAGTAAAGACGCGCGGGTCTGAACAAGAATTTGTCCCCCTTTCAAGCTTGGCACAGGCACTTCTGTAACTTCGGTAACACCACTTTTAAGATTTTGCAGGATCTGTTTCATCAATAAATCTACCTTTTTATTGATCTTTCGGCGCCGATAGCTTTTAAAATTCTGGCACCAAGATTAAACAGATACTCCTCATTTTTGTAATCCCAGTAAAACTTTTTAGGCATCTTGAAATAGCTCTGTAGTTCATCAGTTGTAATACTAAGCTTCTTTGCAATATAACTGAAATCCGACTCAATGGTTTCTGGATCATAGGCAGGTTTTTTGAGCTTTTCCAAAGCTTCTTCCCGCTTCATTTGAGAGGTAAGAATCAAGCTCGAATATTGAACTCTTCGAGTATCAAAGCCAAATCGCTCTGGGAGCCAATAACTTTCGTAAAACTTTGTAAATCTTGACTCAAAATGCTTTTGTGGATATGGTCGCCAACCATATTCATTCTCAAGAACAGCAGCCGCTTCAGATTTAATATAAGGCCTGTAATTCAAGGGTTTAACAACCTTTACACCTTTAACATACCGTAGAAAGAATTTGTGTCTCAGCACTGAACTGAATGGGTAGGTTTTCAGTTCAATTGTGCAAAATCTCTTTATGATATCACGAATATGGCTCATATCCGTTCCATAATAGAGAAATTCCATGGGGTTCCTCACACATTCGGTTGAAATGTTTCCACCGTTCAAAATATATTTAATTCCATATTTGTCGGCGAAATTATACAAGGTAGCTACAAAAGCATGATCTTGAGGGATGTCGATATGCGGCAGACCAGATTTGAAAAATGCCAGCTGAAAATCCTTCATTTCTTCCCAATTTATTACTTCGGTATAAAGATCTAGCCCCAGCTTTTCAATCATAACCTTGATATTGTGAACAGCCAGTTCGGAATTCCAACCACCATCAACGTGAAACACAAGGGGTCTGAGTCCGAATTCCTTAACGGCGATATGCAACATGTAAGAGCTGTCAACGCCACCGCTCAAACCTAAAAGACAATCAAAATCATTTGTCTTGCCCTTCCGCTTTATATCCTCAACGATATTTTGCAGTTCTACCCTGCCTCTTGCATCTGTATGCCAGTTTGGAAGAATATTGTCATAAAAATCACGGCAATGATCGCAAACACCCTTTTCGTCAAACTGAATTCTGGTGTCCGATGTATCCATAACGCAGTTTGAACATACTTGATATGCTTTATCAGCCATCAATAAACTCCATGCCTTAAAATAGAATAGTGTCAATTGCAAAATAACGATGCTAAAGTAAAAACCAGCAATCTGCAAGCTTTTACTGCTTGATGTTAACAAAAGCTTCTATTTCAGCATGAGTTGGATAAGTAATGAGTACGGCTTTATGTTTACCTTTAAATACAAAAAAACTACCTGCAGCAGCGGCAGAAGCACCGGCAATATTTATGACGCTTCCCATATCTTGTATAGAGCAGGCTCCTCCACATGCAACAACAGGAACACTGACTGAGGCAGCAACAGTTTTTATCAACGCATGATCATATCCTGTCATCATTCCATCTCTGTCAACAGAATTCAGCAACATTTCTCCAGCTCCAGCGAGCTCAAGGTTTTTTGCATAATCAGTTGGGCTTAATTTTAAGGTTGTTCTTTCAACATGATTAAAAACAAGAGGCGTACCCCAAAAATTGTATTTTACATCTATTGATGCAACAATACTCTGACTACCAAATTTTTCTACAGCATCAGTTAAAAGAGAAACATCATGGTAGAGGCATGAATTAAGTATCACCTTTTCGACACCGAGAGAAAATAGTTTTTTCATCTGGTCGATATTTTTAACTCCGCCACCATAAGCCAAAGGCATAAAACATTCCGAAGCAATGTCCTCTATTAAATTAAAATCCGGCCCTCGACTCTCTTTAGAGGCATCAATATCTAAAAAAACAAGCTCATCTACCTCCTTCTCATTAAATATTCTGACTGCATTTATAGGATCGCCAACATACTTTGATTCGCAAAATTTGAATGTTTTAATCAATCCTCGACCGCGCAACAGCAATACTGGAATGATTCGATTTCTAAGCATGTTTATAACTCTGCAAAATTCTTCAAAAGCTTCATCCCAAACTTATGACTTTTCTCTGGGTGGAATTGAACGCCATATATGTTTTCTTTGGCTATGGCGCAAGCAAATTCCTCGCCATAAACACAACTAGCCAGAACATCTCTCCTATCATCGCATTCGACATAATAAGAATGAACGAAATAAAATCGACTTTCACTATCTTCGAAATTTTTAAATAAGGTTCGATATGAAACTGGACAAACCTCGTTCCATCCCATATGAGGCACTTTCATCTTTTCTCCAATCGAACAGCCAAACCGTTTCGTCCGCGCTTTAAACCATCCAAGACCACTTTCGCTGCCTTCCTCACTTTTTTCCGTCATAAGCTGCATGCCCAAGCAAATACCCAATATATTTTTTTTCTCAACCAGAACCTCGTGTGACAAGACTTCAATTAAGCCATTTTGTCGCAAATTTGCAACTCCTTCATCAAACGCGCCAACTCCAGGCAAAATAAGCTTTCTAGCATTTCGAATCTCAGCAGGATTCTTTGTTGCGAAACATTTTGTCCCAAGCAAGGCCATCATATTCTGAATAGATTTGATATTACCCAACCCATAATCAATTATTGCAATGTCCATCTAACCACCATATTATAAAATACAATTCAAATCGCAATAGCTTGTTTTGCTATTTCAGAATAAGAAAATTTTGCTATCCCATTAACCATTGCCGCCTTCTTCATTCCATTATATAAATTCTCATTATTGCAAATAAGCTCTATTTCATTGTGAATGATATCTGTCCCTACGTCATCAATAAATCTACAGTTACCTCCCAAATCTACATGTTGAATCCTTGGCCACCTTTTAAAAACACAGGGAAGACCAATTCCAACACATTGCTCCCACAGAACAGAATGAGTGCCAGGAAAAAAACCCAAATCTGCTGAAAAAAGAATATCATAAACTTTCCTCGGATTCAGCCAACCTAGAAAAATAACTCGACTAGCTGATATCAAAGGCTCAATCTCAAATTTAATGTCATCAGTTATCGAACCAAACAAAATAAGCTTAATCTTCTCGCCTTGTATCTTCTGAAATGCTTTCAACAAAATATGTATATTTTTTCTTTTGTCAATTTTACCGCCAGAAATAATAACGAAATCTTTTTCTTCAATTCCTAACTCATGCCGAACCCGATGCCTGATCGTTTCAAGATCTGAGTCGCAATACAAAGTATCATCTGCACCCAAGACCAGCAAATCCAACTTATTCTCAGGAATTCCATAAATGTCTTTGAGGAAATCGACTCGAATCGGCAATGTACCGAAAAACTTCATAGTATAGGGCTCAATTATTTTGGCACAACTTCTATAAATGATTCTATGTAGAATATTTAATGACACCCAAGTCTTTGCACTATTTATTAAATCGGTATGGGAATCAGCAATAACTTTCACTTTATTTTTTTTCGCATACTTTGCGATTTCCCAGATACTGACAAATTGAACATCATGCAAAAAAATTATTTCTGGTTGAAAAGCTCGCAAGAATTTCGATAGGCCTGTATAAACTCTAAGCTTGCGAGCAAGAACATGGGGTAGGATATTCAGATAAGGAAGTCTTGTTATTGGTATCCCATCAGCGGTAAAATAAGAATCGGGTGCCAAATAACCGATCTTGTTATTACCAATGTAAGTTTCTGTTGAAGCTACAATGCAAACATCATGTCCTTGGAGCTTGTGGATCTTTGGAAGAATGTTTTCTTGATAACCGTAATTATCGATGAAAAAGTTCGCTAGACAACAGTGTAAAATTTTCATAACTTATCTATTCGAATTACAAAATCTTACTGGCGTTCCAAAGTCGCCAGGACACCTGAGAAAAATTAACAATGAAACAAAAAAGAACATGTCTAATGGCTGACCAACAAACATTACATCTGTCATGCTACGTGCAATAATAATCAATAGACATGCTACTGTAACATGGTCAAATTTAAATTTGATACATTTTCTTGCGATTACCCAAATTACAAGAACAATGAAAGGATATAGCCCAAAATGATGAAACAGTCTTATCAGTGAGCTATGTGGGTTATTTTGAAAAGACGCAATAATAGGGATATTTTCCTGGCGCAAGCCAAAAAATAGAGAGAGAAAATCAACTTGAGCAATGTAATCCTTCCACATTAAATATCTTGCTGACTCTAATCCTTTATCAGCAAAACGAGTTGTCGTAAAAACGATATGATATAAATTGGCACCGCTAATAAAATAAAAGATTATATAAAACAACACCAAGGCCAAAATCGTTTTATACCTGTGATCAAAAAACATAACAACAACCAAAAGTGCTCCTGATAAAACAATATTGGCTCGCGTATATAATCCAACACTTAACACAAGTGAAATAATGGCAGGCCACAGCGGGGTGGAATTTTTCTCATACCTTGACACCACAATTAGAGTGGCAGCAGTAGTAACAAGCCACGACCCAATTGCATTCTCACTACTCATACTTAGAAATGCTGCATCTCCCCCCCCCAAATATCCACCACCCAACAATTGAAGTGGTATATAATCAATCACCATTATAGAAATAATTGCAAACGATACTAATGACACTGGATAAAAAATTTTACGTGCAACATTTAAATACGCCACACAATAACTACCAAAAAGCGATAAGCAAACAACTGCTCCTCTTGCCTCCAGTTCGATAGGATCGACAGATATTGCTCCAATAATAATCATCAAACCTAGGTTGCCCAATAACATCAATAATGAAAATTTGCTTATCAATCTATAATTTAACAGCAACAAATATGCCAAAGCACCAGCAATTACAACAATATACTTAATACGCTCAGTCCATAAATCGCCTCCGCCAGCGTTAGAAATAATTCCAAAAATTGCAACAACCAAGGTGATCAAAATTATAAACGAGTCTATTTTTAACCGATAAATATTTTGCATGGCACATCGCTAATCATTATTAGTTTATACTTTCTTGAAAGCTATTCCAAAGGGCTTAAGCATTTTATTTAGCATTCGACCGATAGGTTGCAAAAAAGAAACATCATGCGATTTGGCGGAATCGACCCCAGAAAGAACTAGTCTATGATTAAAAAGCTGCTCCTGTGGAGAACTATAGCAATCTGTAAATACAGATAAAAAATATTCCATTATCAAGGAAACACCTTTATCACTGACATGCCGTCCATCAGATTTCATAAATACACCTGGATCCATCGAATACATAACCATTTCATAACTTGGAAAGTAAAAAACATCTGAGTGCTCACTTACAAACTGACTCGCAACCGCTCTTAAAGTTGATTTAGATTCACAGTTTGCGATTGTAACGTCTTGGTTGGAAAAAGTTACATACAAAGGAATGGGAGAGACAGTTAAAACTATTGGCGCAGAGCTAAAATTTCTTATAGTTCTGTAGATTTGGGTCATGTTCTCGAAATTTTCCCCAAAAAATGTTTTCCTAAATTCATATTTTCCTCTTTTGAATATCTGAGGATGGGGAATCTCGATTTCTACGAGGCCGCTATCAGAGTCACGCCATACTTCCGTTAGCCCAAGGGTAATAATTATTAATTTTGCCTCTTGCCACATTTTAATAGCCTGCTTGTCTCGAGCATCGCTTTGATTATAGGCTTCATCTATGGTTTTTGAAGTAGGGATCTTTTTATATGGATGACGGTATTCACCTAAATTCCGCTCAACGGGGGTAACATCAGCATAAGGTGATTTTTTGCCAAATAGATGATCAAGATGATCTCTAATTGTAAAAGTATTATACTGAAGACCATTTGGGTGAGCATTAATATTATAGCCTTTATTATGTAAATATTTAACAACCTCTTCAGCAAAGCAGCTACCTATAGCAATGATTGGAGTTGTTTTATCGAACAATATGTGCTTTGACATTTTCATCATAAATTGTCTTTCAGACCATTTGTGATAATCAACAACGTTCCAACTGTAACCTCTTATTGAAGTAAATTCTTTCATATAAATCTCCATTTTACTGCATTTTGTATTCAATGCACATTTCAAAAAATCGTACACGTCCCCTAATTATTAACGGAATTGCCGGGACGGCGCACTTTTAACCTAGTTTATTTTGCACTGGATCATCATCTAAAAGCATCCTCTTCATATCACCGACGTGATAATTCTTAAAAAAATATTCAGAGTCAAAAGACGAAGACGTTGAAAAATTTTGAACTGCTCCGACTAATTCTTCAGCATTATTAACAAGTCGAACGACACCTTTCTCTACAAGTGTCGTCATATACTCAACGCCTGGGAGGTTAATTAAAATTGTTTTACAATTTAATGCAGTTCCTTCAAATATGGCAGTAGAATACACACCAACTTGAAATTCTGAAGAAGCAAGCAGCAAATGTAAATCTTCCCGATTTGTGTCAACGATTAAGAGATTGCCTAACCCCATGCAAGAGTTTAATTCTATATAATCGCTTTTCCATCGTCTATATTCGCCTGGATGGAGTTTATAAATAAACATATAGTCCTTTAATACTTTTGCTGCTGCAACAGCAATCTCGGAAAGCTGCTTGCCAATAGTTCCCTGTGAAATGAATACTATTTGTTTTTTCTTTTTTATTCCTTCAAGACGCCGAAGTTTATAGCTTAAAAAAGGAAATCCTACATTATGAATCTTATCCTTTGAAAGTGGTATTGCCACCGTATCCTTCCAAAAATTGCCAAAAGAAAATATTCTATCTGGGAAATACGGGATCTCACAGTCACTGCATGGGAAGCTATAGCCTAGGTGATACGGAGACATTGTTCCATGCTGGAGTTCAACAACTTCAACATTATTCTTTCTGGCTGCACTAATTAGAGCTTCACGACCATATGACACAACCAAAACAATTTTCCTTGGCATTTTTTTTCTTATCAAGCGATTGTAATAGACTTCTGAAACCTTGAAACGCGTAATATTTCGTGCAATAATCCTTTCAAAAAATGGTCGATAACCAAATTTTTTAAAAAACCTATTTTCTAACTCGGTTATCATACTTATGTCAGCGGCTGAAAATAATTTCTTTAGACTTTTAAAAACATAGTGAAAAGCATTTGACAGTAGCATGTGATCTAAATACCTAATATTTCTATCCTCTGCAGTCAAAAAGTGCTTTGTCAAATAAGGCGATTCAAAGATCTCGTAACTTTTAGGTTCCAATTCTTCCACCAATGGTTGCGTATAAACATCTAACCAGTTACCACTGACACTCACTTTTCTCGGGTGTCTAAATATAAGAATTTTCCCTGTATCAGAGCCAACAAACGGATTGTGCACAATCGAATTATATAAACCTAGAAACAGAAACTCAAGCTTGCTTCTTACCGTGCTTTGGGCATGAGCCTCTCCATAGATTCCTAAAGCCTTACATGCGCCAAGAAAAATTTCAAATCTTATGAGCTTCCAGATTCGAACTCCCTGAAGAGACAAATCAAACAGATTATATTCGGATTCTAGATTCAAAATCCAACTACATACTTCATGCATCTTGTAATCAAACATTAAAGACTTGTCACCCCATCTTTCGGCCACTCAATTTTGTAGCTCTGAATACTTATTTTCGCTAACTATCTCAATCCAACAATCTTTTTACTGCTATTAGAAAATTTTTCATAATAATCTTTATTTGCTTTTGAGTAATCCGCAGGCTTACCAATATCTAACCAATATTCGTGAATTGGGAACCCTACCACGTTGCGATCTTGCTCTATTAAAAGTTTTATCAAATCCGTCATATGAAAAACAGTTTTTTTTGGTATCAAATCTAGAACCGAGGGCTCAACAATATAAATCCCTGCGTTCACCAGAAAGCTTAACAAAGGCTTCTCTTCAACCGATTTAATTTTGAAATCACAACATTCCAAGATGCCGTAAGGAAAGTTTATCTCGTGGTTTCTCATAGCAACAGTCAAATCGGCCCTTTGTCTTTTATGAAACTCAAACATTGCATGGTAATTTACTTTGGTTAGAATATCGCCATTAGTTACAAGAAAAGGCTTATTATCGGCAGCAGAAATTGAAGCCAATGAGCCCGCTGTTCCCAATGGCTGCTCTTCATTTATATAAGAAATATCTATGCCAATTTCTTTGCCATTTCCAAAATACTTCCGAATAACTTCCGGCTTATAATGAGTTGTTATATGCGCTTTATCAATGCCAATATCCTTAAGTTGTTTTAAGACAGTCTCCAACAGTGGGCGGTTACCAACTTGCAGCATAGGCTTCGGAATGTTTTCGGTCAAGGGTCGAAGTCGGCTACCGAAGCCTCCGGCCATAACAACAGCGTTAAGAGCAAGCTTCTCGCTTTTAGCAATATCGCTGCGCAACAATAAGCCAACTATTCTGTTGTTCTCGTCTACGAGCGGCAGATGATTCAATATAAAATCTTTTGCAAAATCCATCAATTGGAGAGCGTTTTGCAATTCAATATTAACCGGAGCTATAACTGGTTTTTTATTCGCAATGGTTTCACATTTGCTTGAAAATGAAATGCCTTTCATCATCGCCCTTCTGATATCACCATCGGTAATAATACCTCTAAGAACCCGATCTTCGCCACATAGCAATAGTATTCCGATGCCAGATCTATCTAAAACCTTGAGCGCATCAACTATCTCAAGGCAAGGATTAATGATAACAGCGTCTAGTCGTTGCTTATGTTCGTAATTCATAAAAGATTAACTTACATGATGAAATTTAATTGGCATACCTGGCAGAACATCTTCCTTAGCAACTCTGCCAAAAAGCTCTTTAAGATCACCTTGTCCAAAATCAGATTCAGAAGGTGTAACTCTCAGAGAAATGTTATTAGAGCCAAATACTTCACCAGACGATATCTTGTCAATAGCAACAATTTTCATTTCTCTGCTACGATACTTATGCTCTTTTTCATTAAGTATGTTTAAAGAATCATCACCTAACAACTCTATCAGTTGGTCTAGCTCTTTCCTCAAATCCTTGAAATGCTCAATAGTTATAGCAGATTCATGATCAACTCGTTTGTCACCAATATCTAATATGATATGCTTTTCGAAATATCTTGCTCCCAACAAATAAGAATATTTAACCAAATTAACAAATGGTTGATCAAAGGAAGTATGATCAGCATAACCAAATGGCGCCGCAATAACTTCTCCCCACTTTTTCATCTTACTCAAATTTAAATGTCTTGGATCTGTTGGAAATGACTGAAAACCATGCATTAATACGACACTCTTGCCCTTCAGAACAGCTAGAACATCAAACACTTCACCAGGGTATCTCCCACCAATCCCGAGAAATATTGTCTTGCAAGTGTTTTTTATAAGCTCAAGTATATCTAATGACAAAAAGGCAACAGAATGAACTTCAAAAGCATCTATCAGACCAAGATTGTCACAGCAAAACTCAGCAGAGACTTTTGTCAAAGGCAAAACAATGAGCTTTAGCCCCTTGTCTTTGGCATTACAAAACGCCTGTTTCCATTCCAAAGGGCTGAAAAGAAAAGGCTTTAAAACTTCAGCTTGCGCATGACCTGCTGCAAAATAATTTTCTGGATCAATCAAGATTTGAAACTTAACAAAATCGCAACCAGCTTTCCAAGCAGCATCTATCTGCCTTTGAAGATATTCCAAATTGCCTTGATGAGTAAACGCAGTTTCTGCTATTAACTCAAATCTGCTGTTCATTTCTGATCCTCACATATTCAGATTCTATAACTTCAATTTTATTAGCATCATTAACACGGTTATCCATCTCGAGCCTGAAGCTGTCAAAATACAAGTTCAAATTAGCTGGCATTTTTACCATCTCTGAGTTCTTATAATTCAAGTACGGTAAATGAGACACATCATCTAAGCTCAATATGTCTTCATAACAAAAAGTTTGCTTACCCACCTTATCAAAAATCAGTTTTGTTCGCTCCCAGTCTTCGGGTGTATCAACGGTCAACGACCAATCCTTATGTTGGTGTGTTAAAGGAGGAATTAATACATTACAGGCAAAAAGTTGAGGCTGAAACAAATATACCATTAAATATTGGGTTTCATTTCGAGGAATGAATTCATATACTCTTGCAAGTGCGTTGACAGAAATTATTTCCGATGTAACCCCTAGAGGCAAAAATTCTGTTCGTGTGTAGTCTGCATTTTGCGAATAATGATGTCCTATCATCATATCTGTATAAACGCTGTCAGTAAAAATGTTATCACCAGTAATCCTCAATAGCGTATCTGCTCCTTCAATCGCAGCAACATCAAGCATCCTATCAATAATAGAATCCTCACTACCAGCATAAAACTCAACAGCGTTGCTTTCTGCAATAGATTTTAACGCATAGTCCTCATTCGTAGTGGAAGTGCAGATATAAATTTTATCTATATGCTTACATAGTTTAAGCCTGTCGATCTGGTGCTCTATCATAGACCTGTTAAAGACTTCTTTTAAGACCTTTTTTGGTAGTCGCACAGAGTTAGTACGTGCAATAATGCAAGCCACGCAAGCCATTACAACAAATCCTCCATCCGTAAAATTTTGCCAGCAGTCAGATTATTCTTTAATACGCGGCCAATCACAAGACCTTTATCGCTTGGAGGAATAAAAGTACCCGGTCGTTTATATTCTAAGTCACTACCACGTAAAACATGTCCTGCAGGCAAATCTGCGTTTACAATTATACTGCGACGAAACTTCTTTCGTTTTTCTAACTCTGCTTCTGACACAATTCTTCTCGAACTCCCTAAAGCAGTAAAAACATTCCTGCTTTCACAGACCAGCGCTTTCATTTCATGTGGATCAGCAGAGATTTCGTGATCCCAACCTGGCATATCTTTGTCAAGAGTAAAATGCTTTTCAATGATACAGCTCCCCAAAGCGACAGCCGCAAGAGGAATTGAAATACCAATGCTATGGTCTGAGAAGCCCACAGGGTAATCAAATGCCTTTGACAACATTGGAATATTGTTAAGATTAATATCCTTAAAATCTGGAGGATAAATTGAAATGCAATGCAAAAGTATAATCTGACGATTGCCTTCTCTTTCAATAACGTGCACAGCTCTTTCAATTTCGGCAAGGTCAGCCATGCCTGTCGACAGCAGAACAGGCTTTCCCTTACTGCTGACATAGGCAAGCAAATCAAAGTTATTTATATCCATAGAAGCAATTTTATAAAACGGAACTCCCAGCTCTTCAAGCAAATCAACTTCCTGGTATGAAAATGGCGTAGAACAAAAATCCAAGCCTACCTTCAAACAATACTTTTTGAGCTCAAAATGCTGCTCTTTTCTTAAATAGTAGGCTTTCACCATTTCCCGGAGAGAGCCGAAATGCTTCTTTGGTGAATCTGTATAAACCTGATTATTGTCATATTCTTCTTGAGAAATCAAAGATTCAGGAGTCCAAGATTGAAATTTAACCGCATTACATCCGCATTCTTTGGCAACATCTATAAGCTGACGTGCAATGGCCATATCACCATTATGATTAGCCCCTATTTCAGCGATAACATAAGGAGAATGGTTCTTGCCGACAACATATTTCCCAAGTTTCACTTCATCCATATTTCCTCCAGACAAGCGTTAGCTACGCAAGACCACCAAACATAACTATTTGGTAACCGATTAAGAGCCAATACATATTTTTTAAGACAATCAGGGTTCGCCATCGACTTATTAAACTTTTCAATCCGATTATAAGCTGTTAAGTATCGTTCAAGAAACTCTGCCTGGTCATTTTTTTCAAGCCAATGCATAATAGCCGAAAAATGCTTAAGCACAAGCATTGTTGCAACAAGGACTTGTTTATCAGAAAACGGTGAAAGCACATGAGCCATATTGGCCTCATACTGCCTGTAATACATTCTTGGCTCAACATCAAAACCAATGATAGCGCCCTTTATGCGGGCCAAAGTAGCGACATACCAGTCCATTGTAACACAATCCTCTGGCACTGGCAATAAATCAGCCAGTAAACTCGAGCGCCAGGTCGTATTCGAAAAACCAAAAACATTATTTTCAATAAGCTCTGGATCTCCTTTAGATGGATCAAAAACTCCAGAAACAAGCTTGCTGTGGGAATCTATGAAATTCATTGCCGTAGCGCTCAACTCAAATTTTTCTGCAAAATGCCTGGCAGCTTCAACTCTAGTGGGGAAAAGAACATCATCAATATCAACCAGAACTAATGTATCAGCATGTTCGACAGCTCTTCTCAAAGTCTGGTTTCGAACAACGACAGGACTAGCTTTTTCAGTAACTTTGTGGAAATTTAGCTGCTTATCTAAATTACAATAGCCATCAAAATCGCATGGAGAAATACCATCCAATCCAATCCACAAATCAAATTTTTGATCAGTCTGTTCTCTCAGACTGATAAAGAAATCTTCAAAAAAGAATTTGGCTGAAGGATATGCTGCGGTAACAACTGCTAATTTCATAATTCATCCAAGCTATTTTTTGATAAGAATGCTGCAAGAACAAAGTTTGCTTTGTATTCTAAGTTTATGAACATAAATTATAATAATGAGTTTTCAAGCAATTCCAAATCAACCACCCTTCCCTGACTATCTAATATTGGAATTTGATGAATGCTGTTTTCGCGCATAACACGTAGAATATGATCCTGCCTGGCTTTTTCTTTCAGCACGATCGGCTTGGAATTCATAATTTTAGAGACGGGCTCATTTAAATCAATGTTTGCCAAAAGCGCGCGACGAACATCACCATCTGTAACCGTACCAAACAGATATAGCCGTTCATCAACAACCAAGGCTATTTGCAGCGATTCACGATCAATAATCTCAATAACTTCCCGAACAGTACATTCTGGCTTAACCAAAATCTTTCGCCAGTCTCTCATGTTCTTCACAACACGCGCGGGAACTCCAAATACTTTCTGCCTGGGCTTAACATTGCGAAGAATCAAAGAACCTGCTCCAACTAGAGCTCCCTCACCAATTGTCAGGCCTTGTATAATAACAGCAGAAGTTCCGATGTGAACACATTTTTCGATTTTTACACCGCCAGAAATTGTTACACCCGGAGCAATATGTACATGTGCGCCAATCGAGCAATCATGGTCAACAGATGCCTTAGTATTGATTATAGTATTACAGCCTACCGTAGTTCCGGTCTGAACAACAGCACCTGCCATAATCTGAACGCCTTCTCCCAAGCGTGCATTATTGCTGACAATAGCAGATGGATGTGTTAGAGTTAAAAATGAAAAACCACGCTCAGAAAACTTGTTGTAAACATCATAACGCCTTTCGAGAGATGAAACAGAGCCGAGACCATTAACCAGATAACAGCTGGTTGGGTCAAGCTGCAAAACATCTTCGTCAGTCCCAATAACAGGAAATTCACCAGATGCCTTGTTAATGCCCAGTTCAGGAACAGAAAATCCCTTAATCTGAAGCCCGGAAAGAAGTGCAAGTTCAAGTACTACTTTTGCATGACCACCAGTACCAAGTATTATAACAGGCTTCACAAATACTATTCTCCTGCGATCTGGCTATTTTTTGCCAATTCTGCGCCGCTTGGAATATTAACGCAGCTGGCACATATCAACTCTGAATTAGTCAAATCATCTCTAGGACAATCTCTATACATTTGCAACATGTTCATTAATTGCCAAGGTGGTCGGGCTTTAACCCCGTGATCATGCAAAAAATCTAACAAATGATCTCTCATTTTAGCATATGGTTCTAAGAGTTTGATTGTGTTGAGCCAGTAGTTGCTTCTAGTCTCACTCGGCTCAGAGGCAAATAAGGCATACTTGTTGCGATCAAATGCTTTCTTATACTTTTCCGCCAGATTTCTTTTGTTTCCAAGAAACACTGGTAACTGCTCAATTTGAGCACACCCTATAGCTGCATTGATGTTGGGCATTCGATAATTAAATGCAACACGATCATGAACAAAAGCCCATCTATGAGGCAACTTGGCTGTAGTTGTTATATGTTTTGCAAGCTTGCCCAGGTCTTCGTCGTTGGTTAAGATAGCACCACCTCCACCGGTGGTAACAATTTTATTACCATTAAAGCTCAATACACCAAACAACCCAAATGTTCCTGTATGTTTATTCTTGTAGAATGAGCCCAATGACTCAGCCGCGTCTTCGATCAAGGTCAAAGAATATTTTTTGCAAATATCGATCAAAGAATCTATTTCGACTGGATGTCCAAATGTATGAACTGGCACAACAGCCTTAATTCTTCTCCCAGTAATCCTGTTTACACACTGATTGCTTTCAATTCTAGCAATTTCTCTAAGACGATCATCTAATTTATTCGGGCTAAGTCCCATGGTGGCAAAATCGCTATCGATAAAGTGAGGAACAGCGCCGCAATATGAAACAGCATTTGCAGTTGCGATAAAAGTCAGAGCTGGCATCATTACCTCGTCGCCAACTTCCACCCCGGCCAGTTTTAGGCACACATGCATGGCAGCGGTTCCATTTACTACTGCTATTGCCTTTCTAGACCCAGTGTAGTCTTCAAGCATTCTTTCAAACTTATCAACATATTTTCCTACAGAAGAGACCCACCCCGTATCGAGGCACTCCTTCACATATTCCCATTCGCGACCACAAAACAGGGGTTCGTGAAGATTAAATTCTTCAGACTCTAACGGTAGGCAACTTTTTATTGTTCCAAGAATTTCTGAAAATACCGAATCTTGTGACTTAGTCATATATTATATATTCCTGACTTATAAAACTTCAGATTATCAGGTTGAGTAAACCATTCAATGGTTTCCTTCAAACCATTTTTTAAGCCAGAAATGCCAGCAAATTCTGGTGACCATCCCAACAATTTTCGAGCTTTTTCATTAGCGGCCCAAAGACGATTTACTTCACTTTTCTCAGGCCGAATTCGAAGCTGCTCTTCATTAAACTGAATATCTTCTCCCATCAATTCAGCAATTGTTTTTGCAGTCTCACGAATAGAAATCTCATAGTTGCTTCCTATATTTATTTCTTCTCCAATACTGGCGTCATTTTCAGCGACAGAGATAAAACCTTTTACAGTGTCTTTGACATAATTGAAATCTCTCGTTGGATAAAGCGCACCAAGCTTGATTTCTCTCTGTCCACTCGCGATCTGGGTAATGATAGTAGGAATTACGGCTCTTGCCGATTGTCGGGGCCCATACGTATTGAAAGGGCGAATAATACAGACAGGAGTGTTGAATGAGCGATAAAATGACAACGCCAGCTGGTCAGCTGCAATCTTTGTTGCAGAATAGGGCGACTGGCCCTGTAAAGGATGTTTTTCATCTATAGGAACATACAAAGCACTACCATACACTTCACTAGTTGATGTATGAACAAATTTTTCTATTTCAAGCTCCCGGGCCGCTTGTAATAAATTCAAAGTTCCCTTTATGTTGGTGTCAACATAGGTATCTGGCGAATGATAAGAATATGGAATCGCTATTAAAGCAGCCAGATGAAAAACAACGTCACAGCCTTCCATCGCTTTCTTAACTCCATAAGGGTCACGGATGTCACCCAAAAACATATCCAGATTATCACGAACTTCCCTTGGCGAATAATCAAGCCAGTCCCAAGAGTTAAAAGAATTGTATAGAATAAAAGCTCGGACATCACAACCAGCTCTTACCAAAGCTTCGGTCAGATGAGACCCGATAAACCCGCCAGCTCCTGTAACAAGAATTTTCTTGCCATTAAGATTCATAATTATTAAACCTTTCGAATCACGTCTGATCAGTCAAGTTACATTGTAAAGTAAAGAGAAAGACAAACTATTGATATTGCTATAGCCATCAGACCATAAGGCCATTGCATGCTATAAATCGAGTTCCCAACCCATAGTGAAGACAATGATTGAACAACGTGGCTGATTACAGTCGCGACAGCAGCACCTGTAATACCCCATTCTGGAATTAAAAGCAAATTTAAGAAAACGTTTACAACTGCGCTCAAGCCGGTTATAAGTGGCAAAAATTTTGTCTTTTTGAAAAAGAATACCGGTGAGACAAAAAAGAAGTAGAAACTACCCATAAAAACAGACAAAATAACCCATGGAAAGACCCAAATAGTTGCCTCGAATCTGGGGCCAGCAAATACCTTTAAAAAAGGACCACCGAGAATTATACCAATCGATGAAATTGCAGTCATAATAATAAGGAATAATTTGAATGTACGTATTATTTGAAGCTCTTTGTCTTTTCGGTTGGATGACATGAGCTGAAAATAACCAGGTTGAAAAGCCTGATTGAAAGAGCTTACAAACATACCCAATGCGTGGCCTACAGTCATAGAAAGAGTGTAAATACCAAGATCTGCCAGAGAAACATACCTTTCGAGCATTACCCGGTCAATAGCAGTATGTATTGTCGAAGACAATAAATGTATCACTATCGGAGCTCCAAAAGCTGCTGCATATTTTAGTGCCCCTAATGAAGGCTTCCACACAAAATTTCTAGCATAAACGCTGAAGCTGAATACCAGGAACAACGCCATGCCCACGAAAAGACCAGAGACTCTCCCTAGTGCACCCATATCATAACCGAGAACAAACAATAAGCTGAACCCGGTTATAGATAGGAAACGAGTAACCTGCAAAATTGCTGCTACAAAAAAATTCTGTTTTGCCTTATAATAATTCGTTGCATTGTTCGCTATTACCTGCAAAATTACCGTCCAGAGCGTCAGAATCATGAATGGTGAGAAGGGTATGTTTGAACTTCCGAAAGTCCATGTGCCATAATATCCTGCAACACTAAGAGGCAAAATCAATAAAAAACCAGCAGCCAAAGGAACGAGATTGATGGTAAAAAGAAAGCGCCCAACAGCATTTTCATCAGTTACATTCTCATAATAATATCTGGTTTGAGCGCCATGAAAACCAAACGCAACAATAACGGTTGCAATCTGAAGAAAGACTTGAAGATACCCCATAATACCGTAATCTTCGGGTGTAAGAACGCGCGTATATAGAGGGATCAGGAAAAAACCGGATGCGCCAACCAGAACTTCACCAAAAGCATAAATTGAGGCTCCTTTAAATATACGCCGCAGCGAAAATGGTGGGGCTTTTGGCAAATCAGCGTTAATCTTATCTATAGACTCAGCTGGTTTCATTTACTCATAACTCTGCTTCTGCAAATCATCAAAACAATTTACTTCATTTCTGAGGTTGAATATTTCCTGCTTGATCTTTTCGTATTCTCGCATTTTATGGTTTAAAAAACGCATGGTTACCGCGGTTTTTTCAGACAGACCCGCGGGGGTAAGTTTGTAGAGGTAGCCGCGCTTGTTATTGCTGGCAATAAAGTTTTCAGCTTTTACTAGGCCTTTAGCGAGCAGAGCCTTGAGGCAATAGTTGAGTTTGCCGAGGCTCAGTTCTAGGCTGGCCGCCAGCTCACGTTGGTTGGTGGCGGGGTTGGCCTCGATGGCTTTGAATAGTTTGTAGGTTAGTTCGTCATTCATCTTCGTCGTGCTCGCACCTGGGCGCTCTGCATCCTCAGGCGCCCTGGCACTAGCGCATCCCGCGCGTCGTAATCGTAATCGTTCTCGCTCTTCTGGATTCCCGCTTTCGCGGGAATGACGGTAGTCGATTGTTCACGGATTGAACATGGCAGATGATAACACCTTGGGGGTTGGTTGGCAAGAATTTTGTTGGGGCGCAAAATACTTGCAGCAGCAGGCGGTGTGCGGTAAGATTCCCTTTGAAAAAAAATGACCGGAGGATAATTCTCATGAAAAAACTGTTTGATCAGCTTAAAGGCCGCAAGACGAAGCTTGGGGTTGTCGGGCTCGGTTATGTCGGGTTGCCGCTTGCTCATGCCTTTGCGCCGCATTTTGATGTCGTTGGTTTCGATGTTAACGAAGCCAAGGTTGAGCTGATGAAACAGGGAATCGATCCGACCGGCGAAGTGCCGGCGGGGGGGCTCAAAGAGGTCAAAATCGACTTCACTACCAACCCAGAAAAGCTCTCGGAATGCCGTTTTATTGTCGTCGCCGTGCCTACTCCAGTCGATCGCAACAAGCGGCCCGACCTTACTCCGCTCGTGCTCAGCTCTACTACCGTCGGCAAATACATGCCGAAAAACAGCATAATCGTCTACGAATCGACCGTCTACCCCGGCGTGACCGAAGACGAATGCGTGCCGCTGCTCGAAAAGAATTCAGGGTTCGAGTATCTGAAAGATTTCAGAGTCGGCTACAGCCCCGAACGCATCAACCCCGGCGACCAGGTGCATCGCCTGCAGACCATAACCAAGATTGTTTCGGGCTGCGATGCCGAGACACTCGAGACCGTCGCGAAGGTTTACGAAACCATCATCGAGGCCGGGGTGCATCGCGCCTCGTCGATCAAGGTCGCCGAAGCCGCCAAGGTTATCGAAAATACCCAGCGCGACGTCAATATCGCCCTGATGAACGAACTGTCGATCATCTTCCATAAGCTCGGTATCGATACGCTCGAAGTGCTGCGCGCGGCCGGCACCAAATGGAACTTTCTTAAATTCTTCCCCGGGCTCGTCGGCGGGCACTGCATCGGGGTCGATCCCTACTATCTCACCTTCAAGGCCGAAGAACTCGGCTATCACCCCGAAGTCATACTGTCTGGGCGCCGCATCAATGACGGAATGGGCAAATATGTCGCCGAAAATACCGTCAAGAAGCTGATTCGCGCCGGCAAGGCCGTTAAAGGCGCGAAGGTGCTGATACTGGGTCTGACCTTCAAAGAAAACGTCGGCGATATCCGCAATACCAAAGTCGTCGATATCGTCAGTGAACTCGCCGAATACGATGTTGAAAGTCTGGTGTATGATCCTTATGCTGATGCGGATGAGGTTTTGCATGAGTATGGGGAGATAATTAGATCATCGCAATCTGGGGACACGATTTCGCATTCCGGGGACACGATCCCGAATTCTGCGAATTCTGGTCATGTCCCCAGAATGCTTCATGTCCCCGCAATGCTGCTGCCGTCACTCGACAAGCTGCCGGCCGTCGATGCCGTCATTCTCGCGGTTCCGCACGACAAGTTCAAAGAACTCACGCTCGACAAGCTCGCCGGGTTCTGCCGGAAGGGGGCGACGCCGATTGTGGTTGATATCAAGGGGATGTTCGATCCTGAGGCGGCGGTCAAGCAGGGTGTCAGGTATTGGAGATTGTGATACTGTGAGATTGCTTCGTTGCCGTTGGCGCCTCGCAATGACAGAAAGATGGATTCTGCGACTGCGCCCGCCTACGCTGACGCTTCGGCGCGACTCGCGCAGAATGTGCTGTGTTAAAAGTCAAGTCGTTTTTGCTCTACACAGGCTAATTTCCTTATAATTTTCAGTGAAAGACTCTCCTTTCCTGGCCAGCGCCCTTGCCTGCCGAAGAAGTTTATTCGCAACGCTATCAAAGCTACTTTTGCAGGCTTTCCTGCCTGTCTTAGTCTTAAATAGGTTTCCTGACAAGCATCATTGCACCTGGACGCCGATAAGGCAGCCATATAAAACAACGTTCTGAGCATGGAATTGCCCTTTTTGCTTATGCTTCCGCTTTTATCTACGCTGGATCCTGATTTGCACACTTTTGGACATAACCCGGCAAAGGCAGCTGCTTTGTTTGAGTCAGAAAACCCTGAAAAATCACCATAGAAGCATATTATTGCACCAGCAACAGCAGATCCAATGCCGGGTATGCTCTTATACTGCTTATAGAGTTCAGGGCAGTGTTTGGTTAGAATCTTCTCAATATCCCTGTTTATCTCTTTGATGGCGACATTCAGATGGTTAATCTCATTTTTAACGTGAGCGATCAAGCTGGGTGCATTACATTCAAAGGAGTTGTTGTTGAGCGCCTCAAGGTAATTGCGATTTTGAGTAATATGCTTTTTGAAAAAGCCGATCAGTTTTAACTTGGCCTGGACTTCGCATTGATAGGCTTCCTTAAGCTTTGTGGACACGGGTTCATTTGTAAATCCATATTCTGCTATGGTTCTGGCATCTACCGGGTCGGTTTTCGTTCTCAGCAGGTTCTTCATCGTTGCAAAAGAATGTATTCTGAGGGGATTTTCAACTGCTACATCAAAGCCTCGACTTACAAATTCAACAAAAGCAGCGGAATGATACACGCCGGTGGCTTCCAGAACAACGCGGCATGAGTCGGGAGAAATCTTGAAATGGGTTATGATCTTTTGCACGGTCGAAAGTTTGTTGCTGTTAAAGCTGCGTGTCTTGTGCTCTGTTCCGTTATACAAGCAGCAATCAAGACTTTCTTTGGACACGTCTATGCCAAGATAGGTCGGACGATCAGTTTTTTTCATTACACACTCCACATCTGTTCAAACTTGTTGTAGAATGAACCCTACCTTAAACTATCATTATTCATTACGGCTGAATGCGGCAATCACAAGGCCTAATGTGCTGTTCAGTTTTAAGGTAAGGGGAAGGTGGGCTAAACATTCTGCGCGGTATCAAGGTACAATGACCGAGATTAGCTTATTCACCTTCCTTCTTTCTACCTGAAGCTTATCGGTAGAAAGCTCCTTACAAATCAATGTTCATGGACATGCAGCACATATATTCACCACAAGGTGAATATATAATGACGGAGAGAGGGCAATCCGCCGGCGCCCACGAACTGAGAACATCCAGAGAGCTGGCGTTGCGGTCAGGGACGTTTTTTGGCTCGGGGTTTCCGGGTTGGGGTGTAATCGGCGACGGGTTCTGAGACTTTATTGGCTGGCCGGTCAATAGAATCCAGGTATTCTTGAAACCCTTCGAGACTTTCGGTAACTGCTGCGTTGATTACAAGGTTTTTCAGCGTTTCGAGTTCGTTGATGTTCTCTATTGCTGAATTAATGCCAGCTGGTATTCGCCCGAAGCGTAATTGAAGAATGGTGCTCAAAGAGGCTTTATGAGAGGCAGCACCTTCTTCCAGGCCTTTCTCGATGCCTTTCTCGATGCCTTTGGCGATTCCACGTCTTTCGAAAGTTGTAACGTAACGCATATTTTCCTCCAGTTCGTTCAGGGTTTCAGTATAAGCGCTTTCATAGTCGGCCGGCAAGGTCATTATCCAGTCAAGAAACCGGAAGAGCTCCAGGATGGTTTGACGATCGAATTTCGCCTTATACAGGGCCCGGGCAGCGTATGTCTTGAACTCAAGACGCTTTGCATCGTTGCCAATGGTTTCCATTGTTTTCAGATGCGCGAAAGCAGCTATGGCAAAGGGATTCTGGCTGTTTTCAAGGTTTTCGACCTTGTTGGCGACATCAAGAAGCTTCACCATCGGAAACCGAAAACTCAACTCGCAACCCCATAGTTCGTGACAGTATTCCTGCGGACGCCACCTGATGTTTTTGTCGGCAAGCAATGCCAGACTGGCAATTCTCTTCTGGTAGCGATCGAAAATCCGGTAATGGTAAACCAGCATTCTTCTGGCAAGATCGCTGTCCTCCTGGCCCTGAATTTCGAGATGAACCAGCACCCAGGCTTCCTGGCCAGACAACTCGTTGACTTTGACAAGCTTGTCGGCATAACGCCGCCCGGTAGCTCCTTGAACAGCTATTTTTTGAAATTCTTTGTCAAGAAACTCGTATTTCTTCTGCCAATCGATTCTAGACGCTATTTCAGGAAAGAAAAATTCCATGAACTGCTGGAAATATTTCTCGACCAGATCTTTCCATGGAGAATCATAATCTGCGCGCTTTGCCATGTTTTTGTCCTTATTGAAGACATCATCATATGATACCCTGCCACCTCGTTGTAAATCAACAGTTCCTGCGAATGTCGGCCAGTCAGCGTAAGAGCAACGGACTGGCTCATTGGCACAAATCTGGGACAGGCTGGCGGTTGCGGATGCACTTTCCCCCCAATTTGATGTTCGGCATTGATTTTAACCAGGAAAAAGTTAATCTGATTAACAGAGAATCGACCGTCTACCCCGGCGTCACCGAAGACGAATGCGTGCCGCTGCTCGAAAAGAATTCAGGGTTCGAGTATCTGAAAGATTTCAGAGTCGGCTACAGCCCCGAACGCATCAACCCCGGCGATCAGGTGCACCGGCTGCAGACCATCGTCAAGGTCGTTTCCGGCTGCGATGCCGAGACGCTCGAGACCGTCGCGAAGGTTTACGAAACCATCATCGAGGCCGGGGTGCATCGCGCCTCATCGATCAAGGTTGCCGAAGCTGCCAAGGTTATCGAAAATACCCAGCGTGACGTCAATATCGCCCTGATGAACGAACTGTCGATCATCTTCCATAAGCTCGGCATCGATACGCTCGAAGTGCTGCGCGCGGCCGGCACCAAATGGAACTTTCTCAAGTTCTTCCCCGGGCTCGTCGGCGGCCACTGCATCGGCGTCGACCCCTACTACCTGACCTACAAGGCCGAAGAACTCGGCTATCACCCCGAAGTTATTCTTTCCGGGCGCCGCATCAACGACGGAATGGGCAAATATGTCGCCGAAAATACCGTCAAGAAACTGATTCGCGCCGGCAAGGCGGTTAAAGGCGCGAAGGTGCTGATACTGGGTCTGACCTTCAAAGAAAACGTCGGCGATATCCGCAATACCAAAGTCGTCGATATCGTCAGCGAACTCGCTGAATACGACGTCGAAAGCATGATTTTCGACCCCTACGCCGATGCCGAAGAAGTGCATCACGAATACGGGCTCGATATTCTGCCGTCACTCGAAAAGCTGCCGGCGGTCGATGCTGTCGTTCTCGCAGTTCCACACGACAAATTCAAAGAACTCACGCTCGACAAGCTCGCCGGGTTCTGCCGTAAGGGCGCCACGCCGATTGTGGTTGATATCAAGGGGATGTTTGATCCTGAGATGGCGACGAAGCAGGGCGTCAGGTATTGGAGATTGTGACACGTTGAGATTAGCCTCAGAGCTGCGGCTTATGCCTTCGGCATACGCTTCGCTACGCTCGTAGAATGGTCAGGTTATGCTATAATTATAGAGAGGGATTGGTGCAATGAATCGCAAGCAGTTTATAATTGGGCTGATACAGACTCATCGTCAGAAACTTCTGCAGATGGGCGTTAAGGATATAGGTATTTTTGGCTCGGTTGCAAAAGGCGAAGACATGCCCACAAGTGATTATGACATTCTGGTCGAGTTCTATGAAAACCACAGGAATCTCAAGTCTTTCAATGCCTTATGTGATTTCCTTGAAAGCAATCTTGGTAGTAATTTCGATCTTGTTACCAGACAGGGATTAAGCCCCTATATGTCTGACCGAATACTGCAGGAAACAGAATATGTCGATATCGCCACATGATCTGCTGCATCATATAATCGATGAAATCAACTTTTTGATTGCAGAGTCTGGGGTTCTGGACAAGAATTCTTTTCTGGCTGATGAGAAAGCGAAAAGAGCTTTTGCCAGAAGTTTTGAAATTATTGTGAAGCGGCCAAAAAGATTCCAGATGATTTCAAACAATCTCACGCAGATATTGAGTGGTCCGCAATGGCCCGTCTGCGTGATAAGCTGATTCACCATTACTTTGGTGTAGACTATGAACTTGTCTGGAACATCGTAGTAGAAGACATTCCCTCGCTGAGAAATAAAATTTCAAACTTACTCGAAGAATAAAGCTGCCTGCTGCGGTGTAAGCTGTTATCTGGTGCCGTTAGAAAGTTTTCGATCCGATGACTATTAAAAGCAGGAACTGAGAGTATTCAGAGAGCTGGCGTTGCGGTCAGCGGCGCTTTCTGGTGCGAGGTTTCCGGGTTGGAGTATAATCGGCGACGGGTTCTGAGACTTTGTTGGCTGGCCGGTCAATAGAATCCAGGTATTCTTGAAACCCTTCGAGACTTTCGGCTAGAGCAGCCTTGATAACCAGGTTTTTAAGGGCTTCGAGATCGTTGATATTCTCGATGGCAGAGTTGATTTGGGTCGGGATTCGCTTGAAACGCGACTGAAGAATCGTATTCAAAGATGCCTTATGAGAAGCAATGCCTTCTCCCAGGCCTTTCTCTATGCCTTTCTCGATGCCTTTCTCTATGCCTTTCTCGATGCCACGTCTTTCGAAAGTAGTAACGTAACGCATATTTTCCTCCAGTTCGTTCAGGGTTTCAGTCTTTGTCGTTGTCGTCGTCGTCGTCGTTGTCGCTATCGTTGTCTTTGTCTTCGTCGTCCCGATAGTATTCAGCCGGTTCTTCTCTCGCAGAATAATCTCGTTTACCCAGCATAGTAAGCATTGAGACTACCCGGTAAAGCAAGTCTTTTCCCTCAGCACTTTCTTCTTCCGACAAAATTTTACATATTTCAAGAATATCCTGAATTGAAGCGCATTCCAAAGCGGAACCACGGGCAATTTCAAAAAAGCGACGACGATCCGATACTGTTCCTCTTCCATTTCCCTCGGCAATGTTCTGAGGTATCGATTGAGAAGCACGTAAAAGCTGATCCCTGGCATACCGGTTGGCACCGTCAAGTTTTTTTGCAAGCTCATAAGCCCAGGCAACATAGTGCAAGGCAACCCTATAAACATCTAGTTTTTCGTGACCGAACTTCATTTATCACCTTTTTCGACAACGACAACGATCACGACAACCGACTGGCTTCGCCAGTCTGACAACGAAAAGACAGGAAAGAAAAATTCCATGAACTGCTGGAAATATTTCTCGACCAGATCCTTCCATGGAGAATCATAATCTGCGCGCTTTGCCATGTTTTTGTCCTTATTGAAGACATCATCAGTATGATACCCTGCCACCTCTTTGTAAATCAACAGTTACTGCGAATATCGGCCAGTCAGTGTAAGAGCAACCGACTGGCTCACTGGCACAAACTTGGGACAGGCTGGCGGTTGCGCATGCACTTTCCCACCAATTTGATGTTCGGCTTCGATGCTAACCAGGAAAAAGTTAATCTGATTAAACAGAGAATCGACGGTTGCACCCGGGCGCGCTCCATCCTGAGGCGCTCGTGCATAAGTCACATCCTGTGACGAACGCTCGAAGTGCTGCGCGCGGCCAGCACCAAGTGGAACTTTTTGAAATTCTTCCCGGGGCTCGTCGGCGGGCACTGCATCGGGGTCGATCCCTACTATCTCACCTACAAGGCTGAAGAACTAGGCTATCACCCGGAAGTCATTCTTTCCGGGCGCCGCATCAACGACAGTATGGGCAAGTTTGTCGCCGAAAATACTGTCAAGAAGCTGATTCGGGTTGGCAAGGCGGTCATCCCTGCTTCGCTGAAGCTACGCAGGACTAAGGAGGGCGCGAAGGTGCTGATACTGGGCCTGACCTTCAAAGAAAATGTCGGAGATATCCGCAATACCAAGGTCGTCGATATCGTCAGTGAACTCGCCGAATATGACGTCGAAAGCATGACGGAGAGAGGGCAATCCGCCGATTTCGCAGATTCCCGCCTTCGCTAAAGCTTCGGCGCGACCTTGACGCGGATTTTTTGGGAGGGTAAACAGGCCGTGTTATAAGCGGATTTGTGCCGAGATCGAGAGCTTGTGATACCTGCATGCAGCAGGACAAACATCTTCTGCGTTTTTGTGGTTTTGCATGGACATCGGCAGAATAACCCTGTAATATCTTTGATATGAGTAAGAAAAAGTCTGTAGAAAAGATTTATCTGGATGTTTGCACTATCTGCAGACCCTATGATGACCAGAGCTATCTCAGGATAAGACTTGAAACAGATGCTTATTATCTGATTCTGAACTATGTTAAGAGCTCCAGATTCGTTCTTATGGTTTCGCCTGTTCATTATTATGAATTGAAGAGCATTGAAAACGACCAGGAAAGAATTAGTGCGTTGTCAATTCTTGGAAATCTGGGCGTTCATATAAATTGTGACAGACAGTTGGCGAAACAGAGAACAGAAGAGCTTATAGCAAAGGGTTTCGGTCTGGGAGATGGGCCCACCTGGCATTTGCCGAGGTCGGGGCAGAGTATTTCGTGTCATGTGATGAAAAGCTGGTAAAAAAGGCTGGTCGAGCCGGAGTAGGTGTTAAGGCCATGAGCCCGGTAAAATTTTGCTTATTAAAGGATCTGAAATGAAAAAAATCATGGATGATAACCGCAAACTCGTTGAAAAAGCAGTTGGCATTCTAATGGACAAGCTGGGCCCGGTTGAGACCAGTCGCTTCCTTGCCATGCACCAGGCCGGCAAACTGGATTCAGTAAAAAGGCATCACCTCTGGCAGTCCGAACTCGACAAAGAAGATTTTTTCAAGGAAATATTTGGCTGACTGCGCAACAAGAAGCTCCCGGCGTGCCACATGAAGTTATTGTCACATGACCTGAAGCGGAGATTGAAAAAATGAACAGGCGACAGGAAAAATTTATTCATGTTGGCAACTTTGTGGCCAGGGTTGAAGTAGACCTCGTTTATACTGAAGGTTCCTGGTCTCCATGCCTCACTCTTGAAGACGCACAAAGACTTGACAAAATTCGCATGGCGCTGCAAAAAGGCGATATCAAAGCAGCTGCGCAAAACGCACAAATTTTCCAGCTTACACCGGTAACTAAAGCTGCTTAAAACAGCATATTTCCTCGTAGTTACAAGAGTTGCTCAGTTGCACAAATTTGCGACAGGTTGGCAGCATGCATGCTTTTTCCCCGCAAACGTCTTTAAATCAAACCATGTAGCATCGGGGTCGACCCCTACTATCTGACCTACAAGGCCGAAGAGCTCGGGTATCACCCCGAAGTTATTCTTTCCGGGCGCCGCATCAATGACGGAATGGGCAAATATGTCGCCGATGCCGAAGAAGTGCACCACGAATACGGTCTCGAAATTCTTCCATCACTCGAAAAGCTGCCGGCGGTCGATGCGGTGGTGGTTGCCGGGTTCTGCCGTAAGGGTGCCACGCCGATCGTCGTCGATATCAAGGGCATGTTCGATCCTGAGACGGCGACGAAGCAGGGCGTCAGGTATTGGAGATTGTGAAAAGTGTCAATCCTTATCAGAAGGCTTTGATGCTGAATCCTGTCTGTTGTCGAAAACGGCGTGAATAACGATCTTAGTTTCTTCTACCGTATAAAACACTGAAAATGGGAATCTTCTAATCAAGCACCTTCTAAACCGCTGGTGAGCTTGCTCATACATTTCTGGAAAAACAAGAATGCCCTTAATGCCTACTTCCACACAATCCAGAAATTCAAAGCCAAGTCCTCGTCTCTGCTTTTCATACCATGCAAAAGCAATCTCAACATCACTTTTAGCTCTATCAGTATATTGAAGCTTCACTTAAATTTTTCACGCAATTCTTCATGAACAGACTGCCAATCATGAAGCATTAGCCTATCGCTATTATAATCAGCCTGCCGCTTATCAAGCTCGTTTTTTTGCCATTCTGGCAAAGGCACAGCAGAGTTTTCTCTAGCGATAGCATCCCAGATGTCTTCAACCAGAATAAGCTTTTCTGCCAGTCCAAGCTTTTCAATTTCTTTTACTATTTCGCCTGTTTTCATAGCCTACCCTCTCCTGTGTTCCTGCTAATTTAACTATAGCACCCAGATATTTAATTATCAAGGGGATGTTTGAGCCGGGAATGGCGGTGAAGCAGGGGATTCGATACTGGAGATTGTGAGAGAAGGCAATCTGCAGTCGCCCGCAGGATGTGGGTGATACTCGGACGCACCAGGACAGAAAAGCTCTTAGCAGTGCCGAGGGTTTTTCATTGAAGATGATTCTTTTTCTGTCTGGTCGGGGGTGGTTTTTCTTAATTTGTCAAAACTTTGCTGCCACATGGCTCTCAAAGAAGACAGGCTGTCTATCTCATGCATACAGATATCCATTGTCAGCGACAAGGCCCGTGAAAAACCTGCACTCTGATCGCCACCGAAAACATGAGTAAGCTCATGAATGTAAGTCGACCATGCCTGACCATAATTTTCACGGAAAAAGAGACTTCTCTTTAAAGCGATTGATCGAAGGCTGTATCTGATCTGCAAACCGTATTTGTTGATTTTTTTCCCTGTGATGGGCTCAAGATTAGCCATGACAGATTTCAGGGTGTCTTCATGAATAGGCACGCCGCCTGAAATGATCAGCTCTGAGCAGTTTACATGCGGAACTTTTTCTATCAGATAGGCAAGACTTTTCATTGTCTGCCCATCGATACTGAAGTCAGAACTGGTAATGTAAATTCGCCAGTCACCAGAGGACATGGTAATATTCCAGTTATAGTCCCGGTAGCCAACTAATGAGGCAATTTTGAATCCTTCACCAAATTTTCCCGCATATTTTCCAGGCTGCTCCCGTTTCGTCGAAGCTCCAATATGAACCAGCCACTGATAATCGAAAACAACATTTTCGGCGCGCATAATAATAGAATCTCTGGTTTGCTTACAGGAAAATCGTTTTGTCCACTGCTCGAAACCGATCGAATCGTAAAAATTTTGAACAAAATCACGCAAAACCTTGAATCTGCTCCAATTAACCGGGTAGCTCATAACCAGATTCAACGAAACGAGTTTGAAATTTTTTCGCGCTTCTATATTATGCCTCCGTTCTGCCTGATCAGGCTGATATCTGTGAGAACTCAGAATAATTTCTTTTAAGTCTGGCAGTAGTTTTTGAGGTAGTTTTTGAGGTAGTAGTTTGATCACCGGCAAATCTGAAAGTAACCCAGAAGCCACTTGGTTCAATGCTGAATTGAGGCTCCGGCATTTCTTCAGCTCGACAGCTTTCGATCATTTTGTCTATTCCTCTACCCCATAGTTCAACCATGCCGGCTCTGAAAAAGGCATTGGCAATATCAGGATTAAAAGGTTGAGAAGAGTGTTTTTTGAGAAGAGCCGCCAGATTCTGATCCGGTAATAACTGGCTTGAATTCCATATCATCAGACGGTCGGGGTAAACGCTGATCTGTATAGGAGAGCCACTGCCGTAATCCTTATGTGCCACAGCATTCAGCAAGGCTTCGCGCAGAGCAATCTCCGGTGGGCAGAGAGTCTCGATACGCTGTAAACCCTGGTAACTGATCCAGGCTTTCAGATACTTGGTCTGGAGTATTTCCACGGTTTTTTCGAGTTGTTGGAAAAGATTGCCATGAACCTCATCCTGGTAGCGCAAATCCACATTATTTTCGAAATAACCGATTTTGATAAAGGCGTCGGTAACGAACCGCTCGGGGTCGTCGAAAAACAGCAGGGCAGCTGCGCGCTTCAGCAGTTTCCCATCAAAAAGATGAAGTTTATCAAGCAGATTTTCAATTGAATCAGCGCTCATCTCAGACTGGATACGACGACTTTGCAGGGCTTGTCTGCGAAACTTTTCGATAGCAGCCTGATTGAGCATGGAAACGGGCAAGCCGGGCAAAGGCAATACATCCCAGTGCAGGCCTTGCCGCTTGAGAAGAAACCGGTTCAGCGCAGCACCCTTCAGTGTCTGACTGGTGCTGCCCACACGCAGGAAGTATTCTCCCCGGTAACTCACCGGAAAAAGATAAGGTTCTACCACAATTTCGAGATATTATTTGTCGGCTTGTTTTTGAGCGTTGACTTCGACAAGAATGCCGAGGATTTCTTTGACCTTGTTCGGAATATCCTCGAGCAGGCGTTTTGAGTTTTTCAGACCAACAAGGTTACCATTGTCGTCAGATCATACTGATTGATCGCGCGACAGTTCTTGCAGACAATCTTGTCATTGATAAGAGGATTATCTCCATCAAGATAAACTTCTTCAACCTCATAGGTATAAACTTTTTCGCAATTTCGGCATTTTAACTCAAGCTTCAGCGATTTATCGAAAAAAGCCGGGAGCTTGCCACAGGAAAAAGCGGTTTCCAGGTATTTCAGTTCCTCTTCCTGCTGCTGCAGCCTTTCTTCGATTTCATCGAGAATGACATCGTCTTCCTCGTGCATTTTGCACAGAAGATAGTATGCACGCTCTTCACGGATTTCTCCCGGCATCAGTTCACGACGGAGGGGTGCGATAAAACTCTTTGCGGCAATGCACTCGAGTGCCTCGACAAAGGCGCTCTTGTCGCAGTTCCAGAAATCCTGCCAGCGGTGAAGAAAAAGATCAACGGTTTCTTCGAGGGGAATATCCTGTAGAATCTGAAGGAACCGGATTTTCTGAGTATCGCTGAACCCGGAAAAACCTGCAATCACGAATTCGACAAAATGAATTCCCATAAGCCGAAGCGAAAAAAAGCATTCGTCATAAACCCTGTCGGTGCATTCAGAATCAAGCAGTCTGGCGATTGCCGGAATTGCCCCGACATCTTTAATTTTGCCGAGCAGCTTTAAGGCGCGGGCCGTTCCGAATGAATCGGGGCGCTTTTTTATCTGCTCCAGCGCCATGCCGGAAATCGCCGACAGCGGGCTGCGGGAAGCAAGACAAGCAATTATCCGGTCGTCGATTGCGTCATCGTATCTGTCTTCAAACAGGACTTCGAGCAAAAGGCCGGAAGCTGCAGATTCAATATTCAAGCCGGTCAGGCGGTTGTGCTCGATGAGTCTGCAATAAAAGATCAATGCGGCGACAGCCAGAAATTTGTGTGATTTTGCAGGACCCCATTCAACATAATCTTTGAAGGCATTGAGAACCTTAATGCATTTTGCAGCGGTGGAATAGCCAGGTTTGCCATCACTGCCATGATTATCCGTGAAGTTTGCAAATCTATTATCAGCCTCATCCGAAAGCCATCGGATTGCAGAAGAATATTGCTTTTTGCCGAAAAACCGCTCAAATGTTTCGGCTGTATGAGACTCATCTCCTGCTTTCAGGTAGTTCACAGCTCTGATGACAAAAACACTTTTTCTTTTTTCAAGCTCTGACTCCAGATCTTCCATAGGGTATGGAAAACCGCACAGACAAAGCAGGGCATGCAGAACCGGCTCTGCGTGAGTCTGAAAATTCTCTGCATAGAACCCGAGCACGCTTTTAACACCGTTATCCTGATGCAAAAGTGATCCCAGCAAAGCTCTGAATACGAAAAAATCAGCATCTTCGTCGATTTCTGCCAAAACGGTCTCAAGCATTTTCCCCGCCGCAGGAGCCCGCGTCTGACCAAGCGCACTCAAGCTGTGAAGCAACTCGATTCTGGTAAAATCCGGGTGCAGCCTCCTCTCGGCGAACAGAGAAATCCACTCCAGATCATTATGACGGGCCAGATAATCAGCTATCATCCCGGCAAGGCAACCCGTCTGCTTTTTATAAAGTTCAGCAAGCTGAGCAACATATTTTGAATCCGGAAAATCCTGCAGATAATGAAGAGCCTCCAGCCGGCACCCTTCGTCATCGTCGTTCAGCAATGGCTCGATGATTTCGGTTCCGTCACGGCCATAAACGACGGCGGCCCTTGCGCAGGCCCACCTTCTTACTGCGGGGTTTTTGTGCCTGGACAATCTGACAAGATCTTTGATGCTCGATATTGTTCGATTCACAAAAATATTCCTGAAATTATCTTAAAGTAGAATCATTTTAGCTGAAGGCCGATTGGAAACAAGCAGATTAAGACGAAATCTGGCGTTATCGGGCTTGGTTATGCCGGGTGCACCGGCTGCAGACCATCGTCGATGGTTGTAAAACAACCTTAAGAAGATGGATTCTGCGACTTCGCTTCGCTTCGCGCAGAATGACGGAGAGAGGGCAATCCGCCGATTGTGCGGATTTGATGTAAAGGTCAATCGTCGAGCATGTTATCGACTGCCTGCAGAAGTCTGGGCAAGCCCTGTCGAAGAGCAGCTTCGACCAATGCCATGTCAACTCCTTCATAGTCATGAGCGATAAAATTGCGCATCTCGCTCAAACCTTTTAGGTCTGCTTTCTTGAATCTTTCCAGGATGTCAAAGGCATTTTCGTCTTTTAACCTGTTCATTTGCTCGGCAATTGCAACCAGATGCATCAAAATTGCCGGTTTAAACACCTTTTCATCAAGTAAAGCCCGGCCAATATCCCCGCCAAAATCTGAAATGATCTCATTCAAAAGCAGAATTCTCGTCCTGATTATTCGAACACGGTTCAATGGCTCACGCATCGACCAGTTCCCTGCTTATCTTTTTCATAAAATCATGGTTTGCACTATTAACCGAAAAAAGATCAACTTTTCTGCCAAAAGCCATTTTCAATTCACGAGAAATCTCGGCTACCCTTGATATTGCGCCGAAGCCCTGGTGCAATTTCAGGAAAACCTCTTTCTCAATTTCATAAGCAAGATCAATATCGCTTGCTTCATCAAAGTCGCCGCGGGCAAAGCTTCCAAAAAGCCCACGGATCAAAAAACCCTCCGATGAATATTTCTCTTTCATCCGGGAAAGAATTCTCAATACTTCGGCTCTTTGCTCTGCTTTCAAATTTTCCATAAACTCAGTCTATATTGAACAAGCCTGAACAGTCAACAGTATATGCCTGTTGATCTTTCCATCGAGACTCCCTGCAGGGCATGCTTTTCTCAACAAACATCTTGAAATAAAACTCAGTTGCATCGGCCTCGTCGGTCAAGATCGATATCAAGGGCATGTTCGACCCGGAAATTCAGGGTCGACAGTATTTTTGCAGCAGAAGCTCAGCTGCTTCTCGCTGATCTGAGGGCACGGTGAATTCGTAGCGGTCTAAAACATTTATGGGAACCCGACCGACAGAGTTTACCCTGACTTTTGCTTTCACCGCATGTTCAATATTTAACTGCAACCTGCCGCCTGGCAATTGAGAAAAGCGGCATAGGCCCTGGCGATGCCGGTTTCGAGATGGGTTGCGTGCTGCCAGCCGAGAGCGTGCAGGCGGGAAACGTCGAGCAGTTTTCTTGGCGTGCCGTCGGGTTTGCTGCTGTCGAATGCCAGTTTGCCTTTGAAACCGGTTACTTTTGCGATCAGCGCAGCGAGCTCGGCGATAGTAACATCTTCGCCGGTGCCGAGATTGACGAAACAGGGTTTCGGGTAGCTGAGCAGCTCGCGCTTGATTGTGGTATCGTCGAGATTCATCAGAAACACGCAACCGGCGGCCATGTCATCGACATAGAGAAACTCACGACGCGGCGTGCCGGTGCCCCAGACAATTACTTCAGGCTGATTGTTGATTTTGGCTTCGTGGAACTTTCTGATCAATGCCGGCATGACATGCGAAGTCTGCAGGTCGAAATTGTCGTTGGGGCCGTAAAGATTGGTCGGCATCACTGCAATGAACTGAGTGCCGTACTGGCGGTTGTAGGATTCACACATTTTGATTCCGGCGATTTTGGCCAGTGCATAGGGCTCGTTCGTCGGTTCGAGCAGCCCGGTCAGCAGGTGCTCTTCCTTCATCGGCTGTGGGCATTCACGCGGGTAAATACATGAAGAACCGAGAAACAGCAGGCGCTTTACGCCCTGTTTGTAAGCCGCCTGAATAATGTTGTTCTGTATAGCGAGATTGATATAGATGAAATCGGCCGGATAACTGTTGTTGGCCTGAATGCCGCCAACTTTTGCCGCAGCGAGGAAAACGTATTCGGGTTTTTCGGCGGCAAAGAAGGCTTCGACATCGGTCTGGCGGGTCAGATCGAGCTCGTCGATCGTGCGGTAGATCAGATTGGTATGGCCGTCAGCAGTGAGTTTTCGGGTCAGAGCGGATCCGACGAGACCGGTGTGGCCGGCGATGTAGATTTTGGAGGTTTTATTCATGGGTATAGATTGAACCTTTTAGGAGTTGTCCGCAGATTTCGCTGATTACACAGATTATTTTTTCAGGAGGTTTTAGCAGGCCATGCCTGGCGCGGATTTGTGCCGAGATCGAATGTTTGTGCTGAGAGAAGAATTTTTCGATTACGACGCGCAGGATGCGCTAGTGCCAGGGCGCCTGAGGAAACAGCGCGCCCAGGTGCGAGGACGATTACGCGCACGAGCACGATTATTCATGATATGCAAACGTCTGGAAGCCGTGGGACTGGCAGAGTTCGTCTTTTTTGGCAATTTCGAGGTCGCTGCGCACCATTTCGGCGACGAGCTCTTCGAGGCTGGTTTTCGGGCGCCAGCCGAGCTGTTTGTAGGCTTTGGTCGGGTCGCCAAGCAGGGTTTCGACTTCGGTCGGCCGGAAATATCTGGGATCGACCCTGACTATCGTCTGGCCGGGCCTGACTCTGAAATCGGCGTCGTCACTGGTCACCGACCTGACGGTACCGGTTTCGCTTACCCCTTCCCCGCTCCAGTCGATCGTGATACCGAGCTCGGCAGCGGCGGCGTTAACGAAATCGCGCACCGATTTCTGGCGACCGGTGGCAATGACGTAATCATCAGGTTTTTCCTGTTGCAGCATCAGCCACTGCATTTCGACGTAATCGCGGGCGTGGCCCCAGTCGCGCAATGAGTTCAGGTTTCCGAGATATAGACAGTCCTGCAGACCGAGGGCAATGCGCGAGATGGCGCGGGTAATCTTGCGGGTAACGAAAGTTTCGCCGCGCAAAGGCGATTCGTGATTGAACAGAATGCCGTTACAGGCGTAAATGCCGTAGGCCTCGCGGTAGTTTACCGTGATCCAGTAGCCGTAGAGCTTGGCGACCGCGTAGGGTGAACGCGGGTAAAATGGCGTGGTTTCTTTCTGCGGGGTTTCCTGAACCAGGCCGTATAACTCAGATGTCGAAGCCTGATAGAACTTCGTATGCTTTTCGAGACCGAGAATTCTGATCGCTTCGAGCAGACGCAGAGTGCCAAGGCCATCGGCATTCGCGGTGTATTCGGGCGAGTCGAAACTGACCTGAACGTGGCTCTGGGCGGCGAGATTGTAAATTTCGTGCGGGCGCACCTGCTGGATGATTCTGATCAGGTTCGTCGAATCGGTCATATCGCCGTAATGCAGGACAAAGCGGCGGTTGTCGACATGCGGATCCTGATAGAGGTGGTCGATGCGATCGGTATTGAACAGCGAAGCGCGGCGCTTGATGCCGTGCACGGTGTAGCCCTTCTTGAGCAGAAACTCGGCGAGATAGGCGCCGTCCTGGCCGGTGACACCGGTGATAAGGGCGATTTTGTTTTCTGACATGATTTTAGAACCTCAGAAGAGAAGATTTTATCCACCGATTGCGCCGATTGGCGCAGAATTTTTAGAAGGCTGCCATGCTTTGAGCTGGCTGGTGCCGAGATCGGAAGTTTGTGCCACGAGAAGTTTTTTCGATTACGATTACGAGCACGAGCACCCTGCTTCGCTCATGAGCTACGCAGGGCAGGCGAGCACGAGAGAAATAATACCATCACAGAGGTGTTGGAACAAGAAATCTGAGAAATCGGCTTAATTTGCGGATTATCTTCGTGGCTTACTCAGTGTCTTTGCGGCTTTGTGCGGGTCTCTGTCTTTTCAGGCGCGGCCGTAGGTGTCTTCGAAGCGCACGATGTCGTCTTCGCCGAGATAGCTGCCGCTCTGCACTTCGATCAGTTCAAGAGGAATGCGTCCGGGGTTTTCGAGGCGGTGCGCCTGCATGAGCGGAATGTAAGTTGACTGATTCTCGCTGAGAATGATGACTTTGTCGCCGGTCGTGATGCGGGCGGTGCCGCTGACGACGACCCAGTGCTCGGCACGATGATAGTGCATCTGTGATGACAATGAAGTGCCGGGATTGACAGTGATTCGTTTGACCTGAAAGCGGGGCGCAATGTCTATGGTCTCGTAAGCACCCCAGGGGCGGTTGACGCGGCGATGATTGACCGCTTCGACCCGCTGCGCGGCGCGCAGCTGATCGACGATGTGTTTGACATCCTGAACCCGGTTTTTATGAGCAACCAGCACGGCATCAGCAGTTTCGACAACGATGTGATCCTCGATGCCAACGGCGGCGACGAGCCGATTCGAGGCGAGAATACAGGAGTTTTTAACAGCACAGGTCATGACATCGCCATCAACGACGTTACCGGCGGCGTCGGCCGGGTTGACGTCAGCGAGCGCGGCCCAGGAACCGACATCGTTCCAGCCGGCAGCCAGCGGAATCATGACGCCGAGACTGGTTTTTTCCATGACAGCATAGTCTATCGATATCGAGGGGCAGGCCGCGAAGTCTTCGCGGTTCAGGCGCAGAAAGTCGGCGTCGCTGCTGCCTTCGGCCAGTGCCTTGCGACAGGCCGGCGCGATTTTTGCCGCGTGCTTTTTGAGTTCGGCCAACAGTACCGAGGGCTTGAACATGAACATGCCGCTGTTCCAGTAATAATTGCCGTCTTTAAGATATTTTTCGGCGGTTTTCAGGTCGGGTTTCTCGACAAAGGCTTCGATCGCCAGGCTGATGGCTTTTTTTCCGGCAGCAGCGGCTCTGATATAGCCATACCCGGTCTCAGGTGCGGTCGGCACAATGCCGAAAGTTACAAGCTTGCCGGCTTCGGCGGCGACCAGGCCTTTTTTAACAGCAGCATGGAAAGCGGACTGATCTTTTATTACATGATCGGCCGGCAGCACCAGCATGACATCGTCGGTTTTTTCGCAATGCAGTGCGGCAACGGCCACAGCCGGAGCGGTATTGCGACCGACCGGTTCGAGCACGATCGCCGTCGGCCGGCAGTCGATCTGGCGCATCTGTTCAGCTACGAGAAAGCGGTGGTCTTCATTGCAGATAATGACCGGCGCAGCCAGATCGGTCAGGCCGCGCAATCGCAGCAGCGTTTCCTGAATCATCGTATGCTGCCCGGCCAGCGGCAGAAACTGCTTCGGATAAAGTTCGCGCGACAACGGCCAGAGCCTGGTACCGGTCCCACCCGAAAGAATAACCGGTACAATCTTGCTGCTCATCATTTTTCCTCGTTTAAAGTGGTATTTAACCCAGTTATATCACGCCCCACCCACCCCGGCAATAAAAAATGACAGGCGCTCAGGCCTGCCATCTTAATCTGCGGAAATCGGCGGATCGACTTCTTCTCTTCCTATTTGTCGCGGCGGATCAGGTGGTAGCCGAAACCGGTTTCGACGACGCCCGAGACTTTGCCGACTTCGAGGCCAAAAGCAGCGTCTTCGAAAGGTTTGGCCATCATGCCGCGGCCGAAGCTGCCGAGCGAGCCATTTTTCGACTTGCCGCTCGGGCAGTCTGAATACTCTTTTGCCAGTTCGCCGATGTCAGCGCCTTTTTTGATCTTCTCGTGCAGTTCGTCGATGAGCTTGCGCGCCTCTTCTTTGCTGCGCGTAGCACTGCTGCGATCGGCGCCCTGCCAGGCAATCAGAATATGCGTCGCTTCGACCTGCTGCAATTCGGCGGAAGCAGTCGCGGTGCCGGTTGCTGTTTCGGGTGGCGGTGCCGGTTTCGCTTCATGCAGTTCGGCCGGCTTGACCAGCAGCGGCTTGACGCGGGCTTCGGGAATGGCGTAGACGAACTTTGCGGCGTTGCCGGCGGTTTCGCTGGCGAGCGCGGCAAGTGCTGTGTCGGTGCCGGTATAGTGCGCATCGAGACTGATGATGTGCCCTTTGCCGACGTTGGCGAGATCGGTCGGGCCGCTGCCGATGCGCATGCTGACGGTGAGCCCCTTGAAGGTTTCGACCTCGATGAGTGTAGCACTGGCCAGATCAGGATGTTCGAGCGGCGTGGCGGTAGCTATGATATCGCCGACCTCGATGTTTTCGAAAAAGCGGGCGACGGCATCGGCAGAGGCTCGCTTCGTCTGCTGGCCTTCGGGCAGATCTGCCAGCTGCAGAGCTGCCGTGGCCGATTCGCGCGCCAGCACGTAACCGTCGGCACCGACGACCGGGCGACTGTTGATGCGGCTGATATCGGCAGCAGGAAGCTTGAGCAGGCTGGTGTTGAGCCAGCGCAAAGGAGTCTTGTCGATCCAGAGTTTATTCGAGACCAGATAAACCTTGTCGTCACTGCCGGTTCTGACATACTGGCCGTCTTCGCCAAACCCCATGGCTCCATCGGGCCCGCGTGACTGCCGGCCCTTGCCAAGCAGCAGGGTTTTTATTTCCTTGCCGTCTTTGTCGCGCAGAGTCAGCCAGAGACTGTCGGCATCAGGCCGGGTGCCGGAAGCGGGCGAGGCGACTCCAAGATCGGCGTGGCGTTCTTTATTGGCGCTGACCATTTCGATGATGCGCGTAGTCGAGAGTTTCTGAAACAGGTCTTCGATACGGTCAGGCTGAGCTGCGAAGCCTTCGCGGCTGGTGACGCGCCAGCTGCCGTTCTGCTGTGCCAGCGAAATTTCTTCATCGGCGGCAGTCAGCGTGAAAGCGCGCACCTGATCGATTTCGGCGGCCGACAGCAGGTTGCGGCCGACGAGCGGGTCGCCGGCGCCGGTTTTGCTGTCCTGACTTACAACCAACGCGATGGCAACGAGAACAACAGCTATTATCAGCAGTTTGAAGTTTTTCATGGCATTCCCCTCCGGCTGTTCTGGCGCATGTAGACATAAGCGCCGACAAATGCGACAAGCAACGGCATCAGCAGCAGATTGACGAAGGTCACGCGGGTGCCGAGGCTTTCGATATCCTGACGCAGCAGCTTGCGGATTTCGCGGCGGCGGCGCATCGTCTCTGACTGCTCGTTGCGCGCGCGTTCGACTTCCTCGCGCTGTTCGGCGCTGAGAATCAGGCGTTCACCGTCTTTTTTCTGAGACTGCAGCTGATTGATACGCTGCTGGATTTCTTCGAGTCTGGCGGTCAGAGCTTTTTCCTCTTCCTGCCAGCGCTTCTGCGCTTCGCGTTCGATCTCTTCGACCCGGGTGAAAGTGCGCGCGAACTTGCCGCGCGAGCGCACTGCGATCAGATCTTCTGAGCCGGCGAGCATATCGACGCAGTTCGCAATGAAGGCGAGATTGTCGTTGAGCGGCTGCAGCAAGGTGTTGCCGAAGAAGTTGATGGCGCGCACGCAATAGTCGTTATGCAACAGATCGGCATCGGCGATGATCATGAGCGAGCCGGCCTTTTCGGCTTTGGCGACATGCTTCTGGCGGCGGGCTTCCTGGGCGGCCTCACGCTGCTTTTTCGCATCTTCACTCTCATTTTCGGGCGCTGGCGTTACCGGCGGCTCGCTGAAGGCTGAACTGAAGGTGCCGCGCACCAGAGCCGCCAGCGTCTGACGCACACCGGTGGTCGGCAGTCCGCGCACCAGATCAGCCGGACTGGAGAGCAGCTGGTGAGTATCGACCAGACTGCCGGAATCGCGAGTTGTGATCAGCGGCACGAACTCATGCGCACTGCCGGAAGCCTTGCTCAGAGCGCCGGCGTTGACCATCAGCATGCTGTTCAGTTTGGCGGTAACCGCCGATTCGCGGTTGAAGGCATCGCCGTTGAGGCTGAGCCAGAGCGGGTGATCGATGAGCCCCTGTGGCCCGGCGTTGACGCGGGTCGCCATGTTGATGTCGGCGGCGATCTTGCCGCGGTTGTAGTCGATGCCCCAGGCCTTGAACAGCTTATTGACATCGGAAGAACGCTGCATCATCGCCATATAGGGGTTGTTCTGGTCGCCAAGGTTGTCGGCCATGCAGGCGGGATCGACCATGACGATGGCGCGGCCGCCTTTGACCACATACTGATCGATTGCATAGAGAGTGTTTTCGGGCAGATCCTTCGGGTGAATGACCATCAGCAGTGAGATATCAGACGGAATCTCTTCGGCATTGGCTTCGACCTTGCGTATCTCGAAGTTTTTGCGCAGTTCTTTGAGAAACAGCCAGTCTTCGCCCTGCTGCATACCCGGAAAAGGCATACCGCCACCCACTACCGGCAGCGGGCTGAGCACGCCGACGGTGCTCTTGCCGCGGGCTGAAGCCTGCACTATGGCGCGGGTTATGTCGTATTCGAGAAATTCTTCGCGCTCGACGGTGAAGAACGGAATCACTTCTTCTTTGTCAGCGACGATGGCGACAAGGCCGAGGTAGAACTTTTCGCCGGTCGGCAGGCCGGCCTGGGCGAGACCGTATTTGACCGCCCATTCTTCGACGTCGGTGTCGGGCTGCGGGTCGAGAATTTCAAGATCGAGCATGCCGCGGCTGCTGGTGACGTATTCGCCGAGGAATTCTTCGATACGCTTGCCGTAGAGCTTGTAGCCAAACGGCACATTGGCGAGTGATTTTGAGAAGTAGAATTTGAGCCGGGTCTTGTCGTTGAGCTGGCCGAGAATCGAGCGCGTGCCTTCAGAGAGCGTGAACAGCTTTTCGGCGGTCATGTCGGCGCGCAGATAAGCCATACCTGAAATGTAGTTAACCGCGACAAGAATCACGGCGAGAAGCAGAATCGAGCCGAGCGACGAGGCGAACAGGCCGGCGGCGCTGTGGCTGGCAGATGGTTTCTGGTTTGCAGTCATGGTTGGCCTCCTTCCTTACTCGGCTTTCTTCATTTCGAGAACTATGGCGTTAGCGGTGAGCATGAAGCCGATCATCGAAACGAAGTAGATAATGGCGCGGCTGTCGAGCAGCCCACGCTGGAAACTTTGAAAATGCGTAAAAAAGCTGAAGGCCGAGATCGCTTCAGATATGCGCACCGGCAGGAAGCCGTTGAGGAAATCGGTAAACACGCCGACACCGAGCATGACCATGGCGAAGCAGGCAACGACCGACAGCACGAAGCTGATGACCTGGTTCTTGCTCATCGCCGAGAACAGGCAGGTCACCGCGAGATAGGCGCCGGCCAGCAGAAATGAGCCGAGATACGAGGTAAGGATGATGCCGTAGTCAGGGCTGCCAAGGTAGCCAACAGTCAGCACCATCGGAAAGGTCAGCACCAGCGCAATACCGATGAAGGCCCAGGCGGCGAGGAACTTGCCGGCGATTGCCTCGATCAGCGTTATTGGCAGAGTGAACAGCAGTTCGATAGTGCCGCTTTTGCGCTCTTCTGACCACAGGCGCATGCCGACGGCCGGCACCAGAAACAGATAGAGCCAGGGGTGCCAGACGAAAAACGGGTCGAGCGAAGCGACGCGCGCGTCGAAAAAGCGCGAGATGAAAAAGGTGCAGCCGGCGGTCGCCAGCAGAAAGATAATGATAAAAACGTAGGCTACCGGCGATTCAAAGTAGCCCCGCAACTCGCGTTTGAGCACTGCTTTGAGGTTTCTCATGCCTTTTCGCCTCCTTTCGTCAGGTTATAGAAGACTTCGTTAAGATCGCCCTTTTCGAGCGTGAAAGCATCGACTTCCCATTTGCGTTCATGCACGAATTTGGCGGCCTCATGCGCAATCGCCACGCCTTTTTTGGGAAACAGGCGCACACGCAGGCTGCTTTTGCCGTTTTTCGCGCTGCCGGCGGCGTCTTCACCCTCGGCAACAGCGGTCTTCGCCGGCAGGTCGTCGTTTTTAAGTTCTTCGACGCGGGCGACGCCTTCGATTTTCTGCAGGTCAGCGAGAGCGTCCTTGATGCCTTCGCCGGTAAGTTCGAGAGTGACGGCGCCGTGCAGAACCGAGCGGCTGCGCAGAGCTTCGGGGGTGCCGTCGGCGACGATGCGGCCGTTACCGATGATGATGGCGCGTGAGCACACCGCTTCGACCTCTTCGAGAATGTGGGTCGAGAGAATAATGCATTTTTCGCGGCCCATGCGCCTGATCAGCGCGCGCACTTCCTGTTTCTGGTTGGGGTCGAGGCCGTCGGTCGGCTCGTCGAGCACCAGATATTCGGGGTCGTGCAGCAGTGCCTGGGCAAAGCCGACGCGCTGGCGGTAACCCTTGGAAAGCGTGTCGATGAGCTGCCAGGCGACCTCTTTGAGATTACAGGTTTCGAGCATGCGCATGACCCGGTTCTTGCGTTCTTCGCCGTCGTAGCCGCGCACTTCGGCGGTGAACATGAGAAAATCATAAACATTCATGTCTTTATAAGACGGGGCCGATTCTGGCAGGTAGCCGATACGGGCGCGCACTTCGAGCGGGTTTTCCCAGATATCGAAATCGGCAACCTTTGCGGTTCCTGAAGTCGGCGGCAGAAAGGTGGTGATCATCTTCATCGTGGTCGACTTGCCGGCGCCGTTGGGGCCGAGAAAGCCGAGGATTTCTCCCTTGCCGACCGTAAAACTGATGCCATCGACGGCTCTGATACTGCCAAATGACTTGGCCAGCGATTCAACTGCAATCATCTAAACCTCCTGTCGGGCAGAACTGCCCGGTCTGTATGTTCGGGGGCAATTGTAACCCGATTGACCAGCTTGTGCAAAAAAAGTTCCCAATTTTTTTCCAGTTTATACAAAAGCGCGTTGATTTTTGTTAAGCCAGAGGCTTCGGCCATCAGACGGGATGCTTTTTTGCTGACAGGAGGTCAGCTATACTTGGCAGCATCAGGATAGATGCTGCCGGGTGCTCCAGCGATTCGCTTCGCTCACAAGCTTACGAAAAAGCAAACCCGTCTTCAGGCCTCGCGACAAATTCAATACTCGTTTGTATAACAAAAACTTCTTTGTGGCTTGGTGTCTTTGTGCGAGAAAAGTTGCGCAATGGCGGGTGATGATTTAAAGTAGGCGCATGAAACGCATCGCCATTCTTGAGAGTTCGTCGCGCTCGCTGGTCAATTTCAGGGGAAACCTGATCAGGACTCTGCGCCAACGCGGACACGAGGTGCTGTGCATTGCACCGGACGCCTGGTTTGCCGACGAAGTGCGCGCCATCGCCAGCGAATTTGCGACGGCCGAAGTTGCCCGGGCCGGGCTCAACCCGCTCGACGACATACTCTACTACCGGCAGCTGCGCCAGTTGCTTGCCCGGCGGCGCCCCGACACCATACTGGCTTATACGATCAAGCCGATTGTTTACGGCACCATGGCGGCGCGCAATCTTGGAATCAGCGAAATTTACGCGCTGATCACCGGACTCGGCTATGCCTTCATGAATGTTTCTTACCATCAGCGCCTGACCGGTCTGCTGGCGCGCAGCCTCTACCGACGCGCTCTCAGGTTCGACCGTCGCGTGTTCTTCCAGAATCCTGACGATCGCGACGAGTTCGTCACGCTCAACATCGTTGAATCCGAAAAAACCGCGCTGGTAAACGGTTCCGGCGTCGATCTGCAGCATTTCACCCAGCAGCCACTGCCGGACGGCCCGCCGGTTTTTCTTCTTATCGCACGCCTGCTCAAAGACAAAGGCATAATGGAATACATCGAAGCAGCAGCCAGTCTGCGCAAAGTCTTCCCTTCGGCGCGATTTCAGCTGCTCGGCCCGGCTGACCCAAGCCCGTCCGGGTTGCCTCTAAGCACAATAGAGCGCTATACTGAAGCCGGGGTCATCGAATATCTCGGCGCCACCCGCGATGTCAGACCTTTTCTGAAACAGGCTTCGGTTTTTGTGCTGCCCTCATACCGCGAAGGACTGCCGCGAACCGTAGTTGAAGCGATGGCGACCGGCCGCCCGATTGTCACCAGTGACGCTCCCGGCTGCCGCCAGACAGTTCAGGAAGGCGAAAACGGCTTTCTCGTGCCGATACGCAATCCTTCAGCGCTGGCAGCGACCATGCGGCGCCTTATCGAAACCCCGCAGCTGCTGCCACCAATGGCTGCCGTCAGCCGGCGCCTGGCCGAGCAAAACTACGATGTACACGAAATAAACCGCCAGATCATCGAGCAAACCTGCATCTGAGACCACCACACGGCGGGCAGGGAGCCGATTATAACGACAGCTACCACAAATACATGCAACAAGAGAGAATTGACCTGATTGTAAAGATTCAGTTATGAGTGAAATCATTATTGTGAGTGCGCAGACAGGGATCTCATAAGCGAAAACTTTTTTGCACAAGGATGTGCTTATGCCGAGCTGCGCAGGATAGAGCAGCTCGGCCGAGCCAGGCAATATTGACGTAAAGCCATAGCTATTTACCATAAATTGCGTCTGGTGAGAGTTGTAGCGTTGAGGCTTTGCATACGCATCTCTAACGGCTGAAGCCGTAAGAGCTGCCTAACCCTGTCGAGAGCACGGGTAACAAGGCATAGCTTGTAGCTATAAATCTACGCAATATAGGCAATCCCACCTAAAGACTGCATCGTTACACCTGATTACAAAAGAACCGTGAAAGAATTAAAAAACTCTGTTACTTTTAGGGGAAGTCTGTCGTAAAGTAGTTGAAGAACGAAAATAATAATTACCATGAAAGAGGTTTGCTTATGAAAGGGCTTAAAAGATTATCAATTTTGATGCTTCTGGTGAGTTCTATTTTTATGACCGGTTGTGACGCGACCCAGATCATCGACATGATTCAGAAGGTCGCCCAGGGTGTACAGCAGGCGATGCCGGCTATCCAGAATGTAGTAAACACCTTCGCCGGAATCTTCGGCAACAACAATAACAACGCCGCCGCCGACAACACGCAGCAGGCTGCTCAGAACGCTACCAACACTGCTGCCGTTGAAGATGACAAAAAGGAAGAAGCCAACGTCGTCACCATTGACCCCAACAAAGAAGAAGTTGCCAGCGCGACGCCCAATACCAACACCGCAACAGGCGCCACCGGCAACACCATTGATGCAGCGGGCGGAACAGAGGCAGCAGATACTCCGACGACTGCAGTCGCCACGCAGACCGCTGCGCCCAACCAGACGGCAACAGTAGAAGTTTCTGCAGCAGCGAAAAAGCAGATGGACGACGTTGTCGCCTACGCCCTTGCCAACCATCGCGGCGCCTCGAACGGCGAGTGTTTCAACGCAGTATGGGGCTACCTGACAAAATCAGGCTATGGCAATCTTCAGGCCTGGGGCGACCTGCCGGCAATGCAGAGCGGAGAAGCCAGACATTTTGCCGAATACCTCAATGCCAGTCAGCGTAACCTCGATGAAGCCGGCCTGAAACGACTCGACACCACGCTCAATCCCCCGATCACCAGCCCGCACGACCCGAGAATCCCCAAAGGCGCTGTCATCGTCGTTGGCCCCGGCAGCTACGGCACCAATCACGCTACTGCCGGCGACATAGTGATCAAGGCTGCTGATGGCCGCTTCGTAAATGACGGTCCGAACATGGACTACGGAACCTCAGCCAATTGGTATGGCAAAGTCCTCGGAGTCTACATACCCAAATAAAGCCCGAAGCCCTTACTTACCCGAAAACCCCGCAGCCTGACAGCCGCGGGGTTTCTCATATATCACCAGGTCGTCTGCCAGGAGATTGCTGCTTGCGCGCAGCCGGAGAAATCAACAATACTGAGGCTGAAGCAAAGCAGCCGGTTAAGCAGAAAAATTTAGAATGACGGACTGCTCGGCACGTTGATCAGCGACTCTTCGATGCGTCGCGAAACACTGAGATCGTCTGACGGGCAATTCTTGTACATGGGAAGCGTGTTAGCCAGATTCCAGGCCGGGCGCACCATTATACCGTCGTCATTGAGCGCGTCAAGAAGATGGTTACGCTGTTCTCGCGAAACCTGCTTGAGCATGATGGCGTTGAGCCAGTAATTGCTTTTTACTCCAGCCATCTCATTGAAGAATGTGATATCCTCGACCTTGGAAAACTCCCTGCTGTAGCGGCTCGCCAGCAGGCGCTTCTTGGTCAGAATCTCACTGAGCTGTTCGAGCTGAGCACAACCCAGCGCTGCGTTTACATTAGGCATTCGGTAATTGTAGGCAACACAGTCATGGTAATATTCCCACTGGTGACTGACCTTGCCGGTCGTCGTCAGATGCCGCGCGCGCTCAGCCAGCTGGTCGTCATTGGTCAGAATGGCGCCACCGCCGCCGGTCGTAAGAATCTTGTTACCGTTAAAACTAAGTGCTGACAGCAGACCATGATGGCCGACATGGCGTTTGCCATACTCTGAGCCGATAGCCTCTGCCGCGTCTTCGATCAACGCGATGCCGAACTCATCACAGACTTCCTTGAGCTCATCGAGATGCGAAGGGTGCCCGAAGGTATGCATGACCAGCAAAGCCCTTATGCGCCTGCCGGTTTGCCGGTTAAACAAGCCGTCAGCCTTTGCTTCACCGATTTTCTTAAGATACTCACGCAGCCGATCCGGGCAGACACCGAGACTCACCGGCGAAACATCGACAAAATGCGGAATCGCACCGCAATAGGAAATGGCATTGGGCGCGGCAACAAAGGTCAGAGCCTGCGACAAAACTTCTTCATCACGCTGAACACCAGCCAGAATAAGGCAGATATGCAGCGCGGCCGTGCCATTGACTGTGGCGATACTATGTTTGACGCCAGTAACCCGGCTTAACAGCTGTTCAAAAAGGTTGACAAACTTACCCACTGTCGAAACCCAGTTGGTGTCTATACAATCAACGACATACTGTCGCTCGTTTCCGTTGAAAAAAGGTTCATGCAGCACTATCGGCCCATGCTCGATACCGGAAGCCTTGCGAATTATATTTTCGATCTGCGATACAAGTCTGTCAGCCATAATTACCCCCAATCACCCTACCCTATCGGCAACGCCCGCCCATTTGTTAACCATAGCCAGAACCGCGATCAACAGCCACAATCCCGCACACAACAATACGGCTTTCAATATGAGTCCGAATGAGTTAGAATTTGCTGCAATATCAAACAACGGAAAAAACCAATGCACATTCTCTGCGGCGGCAAATGGCGCGACCATTATCTCGACTATCACCTGACTGCAGGCTCTCTGCGCATCGAAACCGTGGCCTGGCTCAACCTCGCCGAAGCGAAAGGCGTCTACTTTGAGCGCAAATTCAACCTGCGCATGCTCGGCGAATATATTCGCGAACTCGGCTGGCGCTCGGTCTACCTGAAAGCCCGCTCGCGTCTTGCCGAGAAAGGTCGCAACCAGAAATTCTACTCCATCGGCATCGGCCGCGTCCTGCAAACACGTGACGTCAGCGATTTTGCCGGCGACGACTACGTCGTCTTCGTCGCTCCGCTGCACCCGGCCGCCTGCGAACGCATTGTGCTGCCCCCCCTGCTGGTGCGACGCATAGACGAGACCCTCTATCTGCAATACGCCCACATCGACGGCGTTCAGCATTATTCGCAGACTGACTCAGAATCTGAACTGATCCTGCCTGAACTCGCCGGCTGGCACCCGGAATCAGGATTCATACCAGATGCCAGTCGCCTGGCCAATTGCCTTGCCGGTGCGGAAAAACACTGGCGCCACCTTGCGCTCAAGCCGACCCTGTTGCGCTGCACGCCGCGCAGCAGCGTCAGAGAGACCGACCGCGAACCGGTGCAGGCTGCTCCCGGCAATATTCCCGCCGCCCTCTACGGCCTCGGAAACTACGCCAAATCACAGCTTCTGCCCAACCTCGACGCGCGCGTGCAGGTCTGCGAAATTCACGAAATCGACCCGACCCAGATCGGCAACCCGGCTGATTATCAGGCCCGCATGCTTACCAGCAGCGAATTCTCGCCCGACAACGCCTGTAAAGTCTTTTTCGCCGCCGGTTACCACCACACACATGCCGACATCGCAGCCGGCGCCATCGAGTCTGGCGGTATCGCCGTCGTCGAAAAACCTGTGGTCACCGACGAAAAGCAACTTAAACGCCTGCTCGAACTTGACCAGCGCTTCCCGGGACGTCTCTTCAGCTGCTATCACATGCGCCACAATCCGCTTTTTGCCGAAGCACGCCGCGACCTCGATGTCGCGACCGGCGAGCCGATTCATATCACCAGCGACGTCTACGAAGTCACGCTGCCGCCGCACCACTGGTATAACTGGCCAGCAGCCCGCAGCCACCTCGTCTCGAACGGCTGCCACTGGCTCGACCACTTTCTCTTCATGAACGACTACGCAAAACCGGTCAAATACCGGGCCGACCGCGCCGCCAACGGCGACAGCATCGCCCAGGTCGAACTCGCCAATGGCGCCTGCCTGTGTCTGCATCTCACCCACCTGGGCAGTCCACGCATCGGCGTCCAGGATCACGTCGTCATGCGTGCCGGAAACCGCACCGTCAGTGTCACCAACGGCTCGATCTACAAGTTCGAAGACGATCTCTGCCTGCGCAAAAGCTTTACCGGTAACCGCATGAACGCCTACCGCGAAATGTACCGCAACATCTCGGCCGCCATAGTAGCGGGCCAGCCCGGCGACAGCCATGCCGCCCTGCAGCACACCAACGAACTGATCCTCGCCCTCGACAAAATGCTCGGTTAAACTTAAGAGCCTCGCACAAAGCCACAGCGGCACAAAGAGAACAAAAAACAGAAAGAAAGAGCATCTACCGATTACGCTGATTACACCGATTTTTCTTCTGATTTTGTTCTTCAGGCCTCTTACCGCAACGCCTTCTAGCCTGCGCGCAATATTAATCTCAAACTTTCTCAAAGCACCAGTTACCGATCCTGGCTCAAATCTGCTTACAGCACGGCCCGAAAAAATCTGCGGCAATCGGCGAAATCACCGGATTTTCTTAATCAAAAGCTCTCTTAACAGCACCAGCTTAGCGATCTCGTCTCAAATCAACTTACAGCAAAGCCTGAAATTCTTCGCTGTGTACTCGTGTGAGTATTCGATTACGATTACGATTACGAGCACGATTACGAGCACGATTACGAGCACGATTACGAGCACGAGCACGAGCACGAACCAGATTCTCTATCGCTGTCGCTATCGGGTCTCGGGATCGGGATCGACTTCTTTTCTTTATTCATATCTCTGCGTCTTTGTGTCTTTGTGCGAGTATCTTCCCCCGTTTCCTCTCTGCTGCTCTCTTCAAAATCTGCGACAATCTGTGAAATCGGCGGATAACTCTCTTCTGACCTGAAAGCTGCAATTCTTGTTCTTATAGACCCTGTCGATAACTGCGCAAAAATCTTCTCTGCGGCTTTGCGTCTTTGTGCGAGTATCTTCTCGCGAACGGCGGATAAATATTCTAATTTCAATAAAATTGCAGCGGTTTTGCTGATTGTGATAGAATCGCCAGAAAGAAATTTGCCTCCCCCATAGGAAAGGAGACTATCATGTCTAAAGAATTCAGCCGCATCTCGATCGAGCACCTGTGCTCCTGGATCCTCAAAGAATACGACGAGACCCAGCAGATTTTCGGCATCCATAAAGACCTCTTCTTTACCCCGCGCGCCAACGACCCATTCACCATGAATCGCTACGGCCAGTTCATGGAAACTCCGATCGGCGTCGCAGCCGGCCCGCACACCCAGATGGCACAGAACCTTATCGCCGCCTGGCTTTGCGGCTCGCGCTACCTCGAACTCAAAACCGTGCAGACGCTCGACGAACTCAACGTCAGCAAACCCTGCATCGACATTCAGGATGAAGGCTACAACTGCGAATGGTCGCAGGAACTGCGACTCGACGACAGTTTTGACGAATACCTCAACGCCTGGATCATGCTTCACCTGCTGCGCCACAAGTTCGGCTGGAGCAACGAGCGTGGTCGCGGCTTCATCTTCAACATGAGCGTCGGCTATAACCTTGAAGGAATCTTAAAATCGAATGTACAGACATTCCTTGAGCGCATGAACGACAGCAGTGCCCAGCTCAAGGAAAAGCTGCAGTCGATCCGCAAGATTTACCCGAAAATCGACGAAATCGATATTCCGGCACAGCTTTCCGACAACATCACATTGTCGACCATGCACGGCTGCCCGCCCGACGAAATCGAAAAAATCGCGATGTATCTGGTCAAGGAACGCGGCTACCACACTACCATCAAGATGAACCCGACTCTGCTCGGGCCCGATCAGCTGCGCCACATCCTCAACGACCGCCTCGGCTTCGAAACCAATGTTCCTGACGAAGCCTTCGGCCACGACCTCAAATACGCAGACGGTGTGCAGATCATCAAAAACATGCGCGCCGCCGCCGCCGAAAAAGGCGTAAAATTCGGCCTCAAGCTGACCAATACGCTCGAAAGCGTCAACCACAAAACGATTTTCCCGCCAAACGAAAAAATGATGTACATGAGCGGCCGCGCCCTGCACCCGATCAGCATCAACGTCGCTGCCAAGCTGCAGAACGAATTCGACGGCATGCTCGACATCAGTTTCAGCGCCGGCGCCGACTGTTTCAACCTGCCCAAGATTATCGCTGCCGGCATCAAACCGATCACCGTCTGCTCCGACGTGCTCAAGCCGGGCGGCTACGGACGCCAGCTCCAGTATCTGCAGGAGCTCGACAAGGCAATGAAGGCCGAAAATGCCGGCAACATCGACGAATTTATCCTGAATTTCGCTGGCTGCAGCTGTAAAAAAACGCACAAAGCCGCGCTCATCAACCTGCGCCGCTATGCCGGTGCCGCCATCAACAACCCCGCCTATCGCAAAGACAGCAAAACCGGCGATTCGGTCAAGACCGACCGCAAGCTCACCGCTTTCGACTGCGTGCACGCACCCTGCATTCACACCTGCCCAGCCGGGCAGGACGTGCCTTCTTACATGTATTACACCGCGCAGGGCGACTACAAAAAAGCCTACGAAGTCATCATGCGCAACAACCCGATGCCCAACGTGCTCGGCATGGTCTGCGACCACCAGTGCCAGCATCGCTGCACGCGCGCAAACTACGACAGCTCTCTGCTTATCCGAGAAATCAAGCGTTTCATCGCCGCAAAGTTCAATAACCGTCCAAAGCTCACTCCCGAAAAGCCGAACGGGAAAAAAGTAGCGATAATCGGTGCCGGCCCGAGCGGCCTTTCCTGCGCCTACTTCCTCGCTCTTGACGGCTTTGCCGTCGAAATGTTCGAAACCCGCGCCTTTGCCGGCGGCATGGTTTCTGACGCGATTCCGAGCTTTAGACTTACAGCTGAAGCCATCGAAAGAGATATCGAATACATCAAAAATCTCGGCGTTAAGATCAGCTACGAGCAGAAAATCGACAAAGCGCGCTTCGAACAGCTGCGCAAAGAGTATGACTACGTGTATATCGCTATCGGCGCTCAGGGAGCCAAGCTCATGGGCATTCCGGGTGAAGACACAAAGGGTGTTATCGATCAACTCGTGTTCCTGTCTGATGTCCGCCGTGGTAAAAAAGTGGAAATCGGACCAGACGTCGTCATCATCGGCGGCGGCAACTCAGCCATGGATGCGGCCCGCACCGCGCTGCGCCTCGTCGAAGGCAAGGGCCGGGTTCGCGTTGTTTACCGGCGCACTCGCTCCGAAATGCCCGCCGACGCTGAGGAAATCAAGGCTCTGCTCGATGAAGGCATCGAGGTTCTCGAACTGCATCAGCCGCTCGAAGTCGTCATTCAGGCCGGCCGCGTCGCCGGACTCAAGTGCCAGAAAATGAAACTCGGCGACAAAGACAGCAGTGGACGCCGCCGGCCGGTGCCGATCGACGGCGCCATCGTCGATGTATCATGTGATACCGTCATCGAAGCCATCGGCCAGGATGTTCAGCTCGACTTCATCGATGCCGCCGACTTCGTCATCGACCCGGTTACCGGCTTGACAAAGCTTGCCAACGTGTTCGCCGGCGGCGACGCGGTGCGCGGCGCGTCAACCATCGTCAAAGCCGTAGGTGACGGCCAGAAAGCCGCCGCCAACATCGTCGCCCACGCCGGAAAAAGTCTCGATATCGCTCCTTCCCGCATCAAAAAAGGCCTGACTCCCGAGCAGTTCCAGGTGCGCAATGCCCGGAGAATAAAAGGCATGCACCTGCCCGAAATCGACCTTGGCATGCGCAAAGGCTTTGCTACCGTAATTCGCGAACTGAGCGAAGAAGAAGCCAGACGCGAAGCCGATCGCTGTCTCTACTGCAACGATATCTGCAGCGTCTGCGTCAGCGTCTGTCCGAATCGGGCCAACCGCAGCTATTTCATCAGGCCTGGTGACTACATGGTTCAAAAGGCTGTCGGCAAGAAGGGCAAATACAAGATCGAGCATGAAAAGACACTGCGCCTGACTCAGGACGTTCAGGTCATCAACATCGGCGACTTCTGCAACGAGTGCGGAAACTGCACGACCTTCTGCCCGTCCGCCGGCGATCCGTACAAGGACAAACCCAAGTTCTACCTGACCGACCAGAGCTTCAAACACGAGCAGAACGGTTACCGCCTCGTCGGCAAGGTTATCAAAGCCCGAGTTGATGGTCATGAATGCATGCTCGAAGAAAAAGACGACATGCTGCATTTCCATGACGGCGCCATGCACGCCCGCATGAAGAAAGAAACCTTCGAAGTGGTCGCGGTCGAACCGCGCGGTGACAAGCCTCGCGAATACTCGTTCGAGCAGGCGCTCAAGATGGCCATTCTTTATACCTCGCTCAAAGCAGAAGGGTTCAACTACTGATGCGAGTCCTGCTGACCGGCGGAACCGGCTATATCGGCAGCCATACCTGCGTTCAGCTGATGGCTGCCGGTCACGAAGCCGTGATCATCGATAATCTCTACAATTCCCGCGAAGACGTTCTCGATCGCATCGCGCAGATAACCGGGCAACGCCCGGTTTTCTACCGTGGCGATATCCTCGATGGCGACCTGCTGGCACGCATCTTCAGCGAACAGAAAATTGACGCCGTTGTGCATTTCGCCGGTCTCAAAGCTGTCGGAGAATCGGTCGAAAAACCCCTGTTCTACTACCACAACAACGTCGCCGGCACAATCAGCCTGTGCCAGGCCATGGAAGCAGCGCAGGTGCGCAACATGGTCTTCAGCTCGTCATGCACTGTATACGGTGACCCGAATGAAGTGCCAATTCGCGAAGACTTTCCGACCGGAGCCACGACCAATCCCTATGGTCGCTCTAAGCATATCATCGAGCAGATCCTGACCGATCTGCACGCTGCGGGGCCGACCTGGAACATCAGGCTTCTGCGCTACTTCAACCCGGTTGGCGCCCATGCCAGCGGGCTGATCGGCGAAGACCCCAACGGCATACCCAACAACCTGATGCCCTATATCACCCAGGTCGCCATCGGGCAGCGCCCGCATCTGAACGTGTTCGGCAACGACTACCCGACGCATGACGGCACTGGTATCCGCGATTACATCCATGTCGTCGATCTTGCTGACGGCCATGTCAAAGCCCTCGAAAGAATGGCGCAGAAACCTGGTCTCGAAGTCTACAACCTCGGAACCGGCTGCGGCTACAGCGTGCTCGACGTCGTTAAAGCCTTTGAAAAAGCCAGTGGCCGACCGGTGCCTTACCAGATAGCTCCCCGCCGCGCCGGTGACATTGCGCGCACCTTTGCCGATCCGGCCAAAGCGAACCGCGAACTTGGCTGGCGCGCCGAACGCGACATCGAGCAGATGTGTGCCGATTCCTGGCGCTGGCAGCAATACGCCGCCACCCTGGCCGCAAAACAATAAATTTCTCGCACAAAGACACAGAGGCACAAAGAAAGCCCGAAACCCGATCAGGTCATCTGGCTTTTCCTGTGTCAGGCCTTTAAAAAATCGGTGTCATCTGCGTAATCCACTCACATCCTGTGGGCGACTGCGGACTGCTCAGCCGATGGCCTTAGTGGCTTTGTGGCTTAGTGCGAAACTCTCTCTTCCGCTTACTTTGCCGCGAGGCCGAGGCGCTGGCGCTGGTATTTTTCGCGCAGGGGTTCCCACCACCACCTGTTATCGAGATACCACTGTACGGTTTTGCGCAAACCGGTAGCGAAAGTTTCGGCCGGCTTCCAGCCCAGTTCGCGTTCGATCTTGCCGGCATCGATGGCATAACGCAGATCATGCCCGGGACGGTCGGCAACGAAGGTTATCAGTTCAGAATATGATTTGATCGAACCTTTCGCTGGCGAAAGCTCGTCGAGAATACCACAGATACCTCTGACCACCTCGATATTTTTCTGCTCGTTGTGGCCACCGATGTTATAGGTTTCACCGGGTTTGCCGGTAAAAAGCACGGTGCACAGGGCGCGGGCGTGGTCTTCGACGTAGAGCCAGTCGCGAATCTGCTCACCCTTGCCGTATACCGGCAGTGGCTTGCCTTCGAGCGCATTGAGAATTACCAGCGGAATCAGCTTTTCAGGAAAATGATAAGGGCCGTAATTATTCGAGCAGTTGGTGATCAGCGCCTTGAGCCCATAAGTGCGCTGCCAGGCTCTGACCAGATGATCAGAAGAAGCCTTGCTGGCCGAATAAGGCGAGCTTGGGTCATAGGGAGTTTCTTCGGTGAAGAGACTGTCGTCAAGTTCTAAATCGCCGTATACTTCGTCGGTGCTGACGTGGTGAAACCGGAAATCCGGCTTTTCGCGCAGCTGGGCGCGGGCGGCTTCGAGCAGCGTATAGGTGCCGATGATATTCGTCTGAATGAAGGTGGCCGGCCCGTCGATCGAGCGATCGACATGTGATTCGGCGGCAAGATGCATTATGGCGTCGGGATTGTGTTTTTTAAATACCTGCTCGACCGCATCGCGATCGCAGATATCAACCTGCTCGAAGCAGTAGCGCGCTGAATCGCTGATTTCGCGCAATGATTCGAGATTTCCGGCATAGGTCAGCTTGTCGAGATTGACGACATGATGATCGGTATTTTTGATCAGATGCCTGATCACAGCCGAACCAATAAACCCTGCACCACCGGTAACGATTATCTTCATCGCCTTCTCCTCAGCTTCCACAGCATTTAATACGCGCATATATACCACATTCTCAAACGACAGGCAAACAGTGTACAACCGACTATGCCGACAATGTTGCTGAAAAGTGCGGGTTTCGGTAGAATAAATGCACAGGAGAGGAAATACTGTGACCATAAGAGAGCTCATACTGGGGCTGCTGAAAGACCTTGGATCGGCTTTTATGCCGTTTTCCTGTCATCATTGCCGAGCCTCAACCGATTTCGGCGTAGTGCTCTGTCCGGACTGCCAGACAAAGCTGGCGACAGCTCTGCATGCACCCAGACTTGTCGAAGACACGCGCTGCGACTTCAGGGTATATACCATGAGCAATTATAACAGCATCGTTTCTGATATGATCAGAATAGTTAAATACAGGCCTTCGCCCAGACTGCTCAAAATTCTGGTAGCATCCTGCCAGAAGAACGGTCAGCTCAAAACTCTGCTGAAACCAGACGACCTGGTAGTGGCGGTTCCCATGCATAGCGCAAGATTATGCGAACGCGGTTTCAATCAGGCTGCTGAAATTGCGGCCGGCCTGGCCATAACGACCGGGTGTCAATGCCTGCCGATATTGCAGAGAGTAAGAGCAACCAGACCCCAGGCCGACTGCAACGAAGAAGAACGCAGCGACAATCTCAAAGACGCCTTTGGGCTCGACAACAGTCTGCAGATCGGCAACATCAGCAACAAGCGCATAATACTGGTCGATGACGTCGCGACCACCGGCAGCACTCTGCAACTATGCGCAAACAAGCTCAAAGAGCTCAAACCTGCCGAAATCTGTGCCCTCGTCGTCTCACACTCATACAGGCAGAAACCGGCGGCTGACAATCCTTCTGCCAATGGGATTGCTTCGTCGGGCTGACGCCCTCCTCGCAATGACGGTGAACCTTGAACTCATGTGTGACAGAGGCAGACTCAGCACCTGTCAGCGGAATCTGTGGTTTCTGCCCCCTGTATCTGCCCTGTTTTATGGCTGGCCGCCAATAAGCTGCAGCAACTCTTCGGTGCGGGTCTTCATGAGAGTTTCGTCGCCGCGAGATTCGACATTGAGGCGAACGACCGGCTCGGTGTTGGATGAACGCAGATTAAAGCGCCAGTCCGGCATCTCAAGACTTATGCCATCGACCTCATCACTGGCAACCGCCTGAGTCGAATACTCCGCGCGAACTTTGGCGAATAAAGCAGCCGGGTCGTTGACGCGACGGTTTATTTCGCCGCTGGCCGGAAAAGCACGCATTCTCTCATCGACCAGCTGGCCGAGCGTTTTGCCGCTGCTGCTGATCAGACCGTAGACGAGCAGCCATGGAATCATTCCGCTGTCGCAATAGGCGAAGTCTTTAAAGTAATGATGAGCACTCATCTCTCCGCCATATATAGCATCTTCTTCACGCATGCGCGCCTTGATGAAGGCATGGCCGGTCTTGCTCTGCACCGGCACACCGCCACAGCGAGTGACGATGTCGATGGTATTCCATGTCAGACGCGGGTCATGAATTATTCGACTGCCAGGCTGACGCCGCAAAAAGCTTTCAGCCAGCAGCCCGACGATATAATAGCCTTCGATAAAGCGGCCGCGCTCATCAAAAAAGAAGCACCGGTCGAAATCGCCATCCCAGGCGATACCAAAAGCAGCATTTTCGGCAAGCACCGCAGCGGCTGTGGCCGAACGGTTTTCCGGCAACAGCGGGTTAGGTATGCCATTCGGGAAATTACCATCAGGTTCATGATGAACCTTGACAAAACGGCAGGGCAGATGCTGCTCGAGCCGGTCGATGATCGGGCCGGCGCAGCCATTTCCGGCATTTGCCACAATTTTAAGTGGTTGCAATGCTGACAGATCGACATAGCCGAGCAGATGCCTGATGTAATTGTCTTTGACATTGAGAATCTGGCGGGTGCCACTGTACATCGACTCACTGAACTCGCCGGCTATGGCGAGATCACGAATTTTGTGCAGCCCGTCGTCGCCACTGATTGGCCGTGAGCCCTGCCTGACAAATTTCATGCCGTTGTAATCGATCGGGTTATGACTGGCTGTGACCATGATACCGCCATCAAAGCCCTGACTGAAGGTGGCAAAGTAAATCTCTTCGGTGCCACACAGACCAATATCAAAAACATCGACACCACCGGCCATCAGGCCATCAGCCAGCGCACTGCAGAGTTCGGCGCTGCTGTGCCTGATGTCACGCCCGACCACGACACGCTCTGGCTTGAGAAACTCAGCACAGGCACGACCGATACGCTCAGCCGCATCGGGGTTGAGCTCGTCCGGCAGGCGCCCGCGCACATCATAGGCCTTGAAGCATCGCATTAACTCTTTCATGGCAACCTCCGCAAAATAATCGGCAACAAAAAAGCCGCCTGTAACGGCGGCTCTTCGGCATCGGGGCGACTGGACTCGAACCAGCGACTTCATGGTCCCGAACCATGCGCGCTACCAACTGCGCTACGCCCCGTAACGCCTAGTCACTATAGCAGAAACGCTTAAATAATGCAACAACTAAATCTTATGATGCAAATGTTCCAATTGAATGATATCATGGGAGAATGAATGTAACGACTTCCAGTTCCACGGGTTTGGATAAACTCAAAGCGGTGTTCTTCCTGGGCCTGAGCTGTAATCTGACTACCTTCACCGGATGTGCCATCACCTGGATTGTAATGGCAAAAAACGGTTGGGTAAGCGGGATATGGCAGACTGCGCTCACGGTTCTCGCGTTCATTCCAGTATTCATGGCCGATGCCATCGACAATTACGTTCTTGGCCGCATCCGACTCGAACACGAAAAAGGCTGGGACGACGTGCAAATCTCGGTGCATGGCCGCCAGAAAGTCGCCCGCTATTACCAGTTTTTCCGCTTTCTCTCGATCATTCCTGCCTATCTTCTGGCAGCAACCATGATCGTCAGTTTTTCCGAGCAGCCGCAAACCGCACAAAATCTCAAACTCGCCTTTCTGTTTGCTTTTGCCGTCCAATTTTATCGCAGTTACTGGCTGCTGAAACGACATATCGCAACGCGCCTGCCCTCTTTTGGCGGGCGCCGCCTGACCGGCCGCACCCTGATAATCGCCAGTATCTTCACTCTCTGGTTCATTTATTTCTGGAACCTGCCAGCGCAGCCCTTCAGCCTGAGCCAGATCGTCGGCTCCGGCCTGCTTTACTTCTTTATTTCCGCTATGCTGCATCCGCTGCCGACGAGATATTCACTGACCCGGCCCGGACGACCTATCGCCCGCGCTAATTTTTTCAAGGTTGAAGTCATCAACAGCGAACAACTCGATTCTCTACCTGGAGCGGCAGAAATCAACGACAACCTGCTGCAACCTTTTACAGCAGCCAGTTTTCGACATCTCGCCAACATCAGAATGCCACTGATCGAGTTACCACTTTTTCAGTGCTGGGGGCAGGCACATCTTGCCGAAGACGAAAAAACCCTTCTGCTTCTGCTTGCCTGCGAACCGCACAAGGGAATTCACCGCTGCCTGATCTCTCAAATTGCCGGTCAATACATTATTACCACTGACTTTGGCGCGCAACAGGCAAAATTTCCAGGTTCAATCAGCTATCAGCTGACCGATCGCAAAACCTCCGGCGAAGAAATTCTTCGCCAGCACCAGAACCGTATCACCGCTACAGCAGACAGCTTGAGTAACCAGCCCTGGCAGCATCTTGAAGCGATCATAAGGTCTGTAATCGCTTTTCTCGAATCTGAAAACAGCAGAACCCGGACAGCTGACATCTCAGACGGCATCATTACCAACGAGGAGGCGGTAAGATGAGCCAGGACAAAGGAAAAGTTAATATATCGCGGCGGCCCGTGCTTAAACTGCGACTGTTTGTATTTCAGATCGTTGTATTGACTGCAATATGCCTGATGATGAGCACCAGCGAGCTGAATCGCTGGCGAAAGCTGAGCGAAACTCATATCAACAGCAAAGGCGTCAGCCTGGTGCGTACAATAGAACCTCACGTGATGAGGCTTATCGAAGAAAATAATCTTAGCGGGCTCAAAGTTCTCGCGCAATCACTGACTTCTTCAACAATTCCTCACAACGATGTAATTTCCGTACAGATACTTGATGGCAGCCTGCAAAAACTTGCCGAATCGTCCAACGAAGCGCCGATGACCCGTGGTGGCCTGACACATCTGCCTGCGACTGTTGTGGTGGCGAATCCGATTTTCGACGCCAGAACCGACCAGCCGCGCGGCACTCTGCGCATGGTATTTTCCAACCGCTATTTCGAAGAAAAAAGCCAGGAAGTCGTTAACAGCACGGTGGTCTATTACATCATCGGCCTGTTACTGGCGCTTCTGTCAACCTGGCTGTTGTCGCGCATGGTGCAGACTCCGGTCGATCTGCTGGCAGAAGCTGCCATCAGAATGTCAGAGGGCGAAGGCGACGTGCGTATCGAAATCGATGCCGACAACGAAATTGGCGTGCTCGTCGAGTCATTCAATCAGATGAGCACCCGTATCAATCAGCATCTCACCGAGCTTCGCCATAAAAATCTCAATCTCGAGCACAAAGTCTACGAGCTCTCGACACTACAGCACATCGGACGTTCACTCAGCAGTATCCTCGACCAGGAAATGGTTTACGAAACCATCGTTGACAACGTCATCAACGTGCTCAGCGGCGTAAAGCGCTGTTCGTTCCTGCTGATAGACGAAAAAAACAACGAATTCATCTTCAGAGTGGCCAAGGGCCTCGATCCAGAAATCATACCCGAAGGTGGCCGAATACCGATCGAAGGCGGCATTGCCGCCAAGGTTTGCCATACCGGCGAAGCTGTTCTGCTCAACGACATTGACGAAGATGACGATACCAGACTGCTCGAAGAGAGCAAAGTCGTGCGCAGTTCTATCTGCTCTCCGGTAAAGATTTCCGGCAAGGTTATCGGGGTCCTGTCACTGAGCAACCGCATATCAGGTATTCCCTTCAACGAGACCGATCTTCGTCTGGTTGAGGGCGTCTCGGCTGAAGCGGCGCTGGCGATCAAAAATGCCCGCCTCTGGCAGGATCTCAAACGCAAGGTGCTTGAACTGAACACCCTGCATGAAGTAGGCAAAAACCTCAGCCTGGTGCTTGACATCGGAAAACTGCTCGAACTGGTTCTCGATCTGACTGCCAATGTGCTTGGCGGCGTCAAAACAAGTTCGGTAATTCTTTATGACAATGAACTCGACTGCCTGCAGGTTATGCTCTACAAGGGCGAGCGCACCATTGCGTCCATGCAACCGATCAAACCGGGCGAAGGTATCGCCGGCAAGGTATTCAAGCGCGGCGAGCCAATCATCATCAACGATTTTCACAAACATGGCGAAGGCGAGACCGAGAGCGGCCGAAGCTCAATCTGTGTACCCCTCAAGGTCAAGGAAAAAACTATCGGCGTACTGTCGGTATCCGACAAAAAGTCGGGCGAACCCTTTGACCAGAGTGATCTCGACATGCTGGTCACGCTGGCGTCGCAAATCTCGATTTCTCTGTATAACGCACAGCTCTACGAAGATCTCGAAGCCAGCTATCTCTCGGCGGTTCGCGCTCTGGCCAACTCTATCGATGCCAAAGACGCATATACCCGCGGTCACAGCGAACGCGTTGCCCGCTATTCCATGGAAATAGGCCGGGCCATGGGCCTCACGCCACTTGAAATCAAAAACCTGCATATCGGCGCACTGTTGCACGATATCGGCAAAATCGGTATTTCCGAAGCCATTATCAACAAAGATTCGCGCCTGACCGACGAAGAATATCAGGAAATCAAGACCCACCCGGCGCGGGGCGCTTCGATTATCGAACCGGCAAAATTCCTGCGCGAAAAGGTTCCACTGATTAAATACCATCACGAAAGATTCGACGGAAAAGGTTACCCCGATGGACTCAAGGGCGACAACATCCCCCTGATGGCACGAATTATCTGCGCTGCCGACTCGTTCGATGCCATGACCAGCAAACGCGCCTATCGTGACGTAATGCCACTCGAAGAAGCGCGCAAAGAATTACTCAGATGCAGCGGATCACAGTTTGATCCCCGCATCGTCAGCGCATTTCTCGAAGTGCTGGCGGACGAGAAAAAAGTCGAAGCAATAGCCAACCTCGGAAAATAATGGAAAAAGTCTGGAAAGTCAGAGAGTTTGATGCCGCGCAGCTCGAAAAGCTGCGCTCGACCGGCTTTCCGGAAATATTGCTGAAAATTCTGATAAATCGCGGAATCTGCGACGTTGCCAGTATCGAGCGTTATTTCACCCCACGCAGCCGTTATCTTTTTTCGCCTTTTGTCATCGATGGCGTGTGCACTGCGGTAGACCGCATATTCAAGGCGGTCGAAAACGAAGAGAGCGTCAGAATATATGGTGACCGCGATGTCGATGGCATTACTTCAACCGTAATAATGACAGAGACCATGCGCAGCTTTCACAAACTCGTCGATTACACGGTGCCGGTAATTGAAGACGGCTATGGCCTCAACCCCGACTACATAGATGTTGCAGCACGAGATGGCATCAAGCTGATAGTAACTGTTGACTGCGGCATCAGCAATTTGAACGAAGTCGAATATGCCCGCAGCAAAGGCATAGATGTGATCATTACCGATCACCATGAACCGCCGAGCGAACTGCCCGAGGCCATTGCCATTGTCGATCCCAAGCTGCACGATTCCTGCTGTCCGCAAAAGAACATCGCAGGAGTTGGCGTGGCATTTAAACTTGCCATGGCCCTTGAAATGGCGAGATGCAATCGCCTCAGCAAGCCTCTTGTCGCCTTTGACCTCAGCGACCATGATATTGCAGCCGTTCGCTTTGCGCCGCGCGAAGGCTTTCAACCACTGCGCAACATCGACCGCACAAGCCTGGCAGGCTGTGTACCAGTTTTTTACAGTGAGGAAGAGCGCCGCACCATCGGCGAGCTTATGCCGGAAATACTTTCCTGCACCAGCTCAGATCCCGCTCTCAAGCCGGTTTTCGTTGACAAAGTCATCGCCGCCTGTATTCCCGATGAGGCGACATTAAGCAAGGCAGAAATCAAAAAAAGCCTGAATCTCGAAGAAATCGAGGGTGGCCGCGCACTGCTGCTGATTTATCTCAAATGCATCGAAGCCAAACTTCCTGCGGTAAAAGCACTGTGGCACCGTTGTCTCGACATTTTGACCATCGGCACCATTGCCGACATGGTGCCATTGCACGGTGAGAACCGCACCTTTGCCCAGATGGGGCTCAAATTTGTCGGAAAGAGCCGTCGCATGGGCTTGAACAGTCTGTTTAACGCTCTCGGCTGGAAAAACCGCCAGGTCACAGAACGTGACATCAGCTTCAGCATAGCACCTATTCTCAACTCATCCGGCAGACTGCGAACAGCCGAACTGGCAATAGAACTGCTGTCAACCAGCTTCGCGCCCAAGGCCGACGAACTGGCAAAACAGTTGTTCGAGCTCAATAACGAGCGCAAACGTCTGGGTGAAGATTGCTACAATACGGTCAAAGGCTACCTTATCGAGCAGAACGACCTCGAAAACGACCGCATTCTGCTGGTTGTGGCTCCGATCAAGAACCAGGGCGTAACCGGCATTGTGGCCACCCGACTGATGCTCGATTATTGCCGCCCCGTAATTGTGCTGCTCGAAGACCAGGGCAAATATCTGGGCTCAGCCAGAAGTTTCAAAGATATCAACATCATCGAAGCGCTCAACCACTGCTCCCAGCACCTTGAGAAGTATGGCGGTCATATTGGTGCAGCCGGCCTGACCATGCCGGTTGGCAATGAACATTCTTTCAGAGCCTGTCTGCGCGAGTATGCCAACGCCAACATTCTGCAATCTGACCTGCAGCCGGAATGGCTGATCGATTCAGAACTTCCGATAGACATGATCGACGAGCAGTTTCTCAAGGATATTCTCAATTTTGCCCCGTTCGGAATCGACAATCCGGCACCGGTATTCATGGCTGAAGCTGCCGTATTTCAAGAAATCCGCAAGGTTGGCGAAGGTAAAAACCATCTTCGCTTCAAGTTTCGCCGCCAGAATGGGCGAAGTATTTTCGGCATTGGATTCAATCTCGGCGATATAATGGCTCCAGATGTGTTGCGCGATGGCACCTGCGATCTGGTGTTCCATGTCGAACCCAACGATTACAACGGCGTCAGATCAGCTCAGCTGATGGTGCTCGACTGCCGGATAAGAGGTTTCAAGTAATGGCCGGAGGAAAAATGGATATTCTCGATCGCCCGCCTCTTGACAGGTATGATTTTTCGCGCATGGCCAACATGTGGGAAAAACTGGTGCTCGAAATTGTCGCCGACATGATCGAACGGCGCGAAATGTGTGACTGTCAGGACTGCGTTCTCGACACTTCCGCACTGGCACTTAACAGTCTGCCGACACGCTACTGGATTCTCGGCAGCTACGATGCTTTTTGCCCACCGGAAAAGTTCACGGAAGATTCGATGAACGTTCGACTCGCTCAGGAAGCCGTAATGCGAGCTTATCAGCTGGTTTCACAAAATCCGCACCACTGATAATTATTTTGTCATAATCGCCAATATTATGTAAATCAGCATAAGATTTTCCTGAATGATTGTGCGATGTCTGCCGATACTCTGTCTGAATGAGGCTTAAAAATTTACAAGACAAATTCAGACCGTTCTGATAACCTGATGGGTTAAAGGAACCACTCAGCAAGAAATTCTCGGAGGTCTCTATGCAGTGTCCCGGATGTGGATTCGAAAACGAAAAAGATAACAAATTCTGCAATATGTGCGGAATGGGGTTGCCGGGTAGCGGCGACGCCATGGATAATCCCGCCGAAAGAGAACCTCTCGATCTCGACCTCTCGCTTGACCTTACCGATTCATCGGATCAGGCTGACTCAGCGATGTCTTTTGATCTTGACAGCAGCGAAACCGGAGGCCTCGACCTCTCGTCCGATTTTGCCGGCAGCCTTGATAAAACTGCTGAAATGGATCTGAACCTCGGCAGTTCGGGCGAAGACACTGGTCTCGACAACGATTTCTCGCTCGATCTCGACAGCAAGACAGAGCAGACAGACGACCTGAATATTGATCTGTCTGGCGCAGAGTCCAATATGGATTTCAGCCTCGATCTCGGAAACGCCGAATCTGATGCCACTGCCCCGACTAACGATCTTGATCTCACCGCCGACAGCCTGAATGAATCTCAGGATCTGAGCCTCAGCCTGGATGACGATGAAGACCCTTTTGCCGCGCCAAGCGGAGCCGAAATATCTCTTGAACAACCCTCTTCTGACGACTTCGACCTTACCCCGGCCGAAGAGCCGGCAACTCTTGATATAGGAACTCCGACAACATCTGAATTCGAACTTGAAGTCGACGAAAGTCCCGATACCCTGCAGATTGACGCACAGACCGCAGCTGTCGAAACCGAAAGTTTCGATTTTGGCGATCTTGACAGTGGCGTTGAATCTGAATCGGTAAACATTGAAGAAACCTCGGATGACGGCTTCGGTGATCTTATTGTCGAAACAGATTCCGGCCCGGCCGCCGATACGTTTGACGTTACCGAACCAGAGGCTGACAGCGAAGACGTCAGCTTTGACATTACCACTGAAAATGCTGAGGAATTCAACATCGATGTTGGCGACGACCTCGGCGTTACCGCGGTTGAAACTACTGAAGTCAGCCTTGATGACGAAGGCGACGACTTTCTTGATGGACTGGTTATCAGTAATGAACCGGCCCCTCCCGCCAAACCAGCCGCACAGGCCATGCCTGCCAAAAAGACGGCTCCCGCTGCTCCAGCTAAACCGCCGGCAAAACAGCAACCTGAGCCCGTAATCGAAGAAACCGATAACGATGATGATCTCAGTAATCTGATTCTCGGAATCGAAGGCAAAGCTGCTCCGGCCAAGGCCAAAGCCTTAGAAGAGGAGCCGGTTTTCACCGAATCCGAACCAGAAACAGAAGAACTTGCCATAAGCGAAACAGCTGACAGCGAAGACGATTTCGATATGTCGACAATAGCCGCCCTTGGCGGAACCGCACACCCGACAGTTGCATCAGAACACTCAGACAGCGAAAACATACATGAGCCGGCTGTTCTCGAAGAAGCTCCCCCGCTTTCTCCGCTTGAACAGTTATCTGAACTCAGGCAGCTGCTTGCCGACGGCAATGACCCGGATGAGCGTTATTCTCTGGCTCTTCGCATGCGCGACCTCGGACTCAACGAGTCAGCCGGAGATTTCATAAAACTTCTGAACGACGACCTCAAAGATATCAGAGAAATCGCAGCCGGATTTCTTGGCGATATCGCTGCCGTAGAAGCAGTCAGGCCGCTGGTTCAGTGCCTGAGCACCGATCATGCCCAGCTCAAGTTTATCGCCGCCAGAGCGCTTGGCCGCATCGGCCAGGAAGAAGCGGTTGTGCCGCTGATTAAATTACTCGAAGAAGACAATGAAGATCTGCGTTACGTCGCGCTTGAAGCCCTGGGCAAAATTGGTGCCGGTTCGGCTCTCAAGGCGGTAAGCGCATTTCTCAAGAGCCGCAACAACGACCTTCGTTACATAGCCTGCGAAGCTATCGGCAGCATTGCCGATCCGAAGTCGGTAACGGTCGTGTTGCCGATGCTTAAAGACCCCGAGTTCGAGGTTCGCCTCAAGGCAATCGAAGCTCTTGGCCGTATCGGTTCGACAGCTGCATGTGATCAACTGCTGGTAGTGCTCAGCGAAGAAAACGAGCGCATCCGCATGGCGACAATACAGGCCCTTGGCCAGATTCGCAACGCCAATGCCGTAGACCCGCTCGTCGATATCTTCCAGGTCAGCAACCCGCAGATAAAGGAAAAAATCGTCTGGGCACTCGGCGAAATCGGCGATGCACGCGCCGTCGAGCCATTGCTCAAACTTTCCAACAGTTTTAACACCAGACTCACACTTCTTGCACTTGAAGCCTTTGCCAGTATCAAATCTGCAAAAGCCAGTCGTTACGTTCTTTCGATTCTCGAAAAAGACGATCCGATGCTGACCCTGAAAGCCATTCAGGCTCTCGGCGAAATCGGCGAAAAGGCAACCGCCGGTAACCTGGTAAAATATCTCGAAGCCAGCGAAAGCGAGCATAAAATCGCGGCCGCCAGAGCCATCGGCAAAATCGGCAACCCGATCGCCATCGAACCGCTGGTGCTTCGACTGACCGACTCCGAACGCGATGTAAGACTGGCCGCCATCGAAGCTCTTGGCTGTATCAAAGGCGCCAAGGCAATTGAACCACTTATCCGCTCTCTCAGCGAACTTGATACTCAGATTATTGAAAAAGCGGAATGGGCGATCTGCGAAATGGGCGAAATGGCGGTTGACCAGATTACCCGAGCAATCGAAAGCGAAGAGAATCATGCGACTCTGGTTTCGCTGGTTCGCGTGCTCGGCAAAATCGGCAGCATCAGAGCCATTTTCCCGCTGCTGAAGGTTCTTGACAGCACTGATGACAAGAAGCTCAGCCTAGTTATCGCCGACAGCCTGCTGGCAATCGACGAATTTCTGACAACTTCGAACCCGATCTCGGTCATTCTCAAAGAAGGCTACGCCTGGTCGCAGTTCTCGATCGCCCAGGCCCTGAGCACACTACAGGACGACCGTGCCTTCGCTCTACTCATCAAAATTGCCAGAGAAACCCTTACGGATAAAGACATCAAAAAGCTGGCCGGCATTCCTGACCGCCGCATTCTCGAATGCAGCAGCGAAATTCTGCACCTGATCAGGCTGAATGTCGCCCATCTGTTCGCCAAGGTCGGCAACGACAAAGCTATTCCGATCATCATGAACTATTTCATCGAAAGCGACCAGGCCCAGCGCCAGTGGTGCGTTGAAGCACTCGGCGGTATCAAGACCGAAGGCGCGCTCGATGCTCTCATCGACATTCTCAAAAAGCCTGAATACCAGATTCCGCTCGAACTGCTGTCAAAACAGCTCATATCGAATCAGAGTCGCAAACTCGTTGAGAAGCTTATTCTCGGCGCGTCACATCCGGCCGAACCAGTACGTATCGCAATTGCCACGGTGCTCGGCGACACCCGCGACCCGCGCGCAATCCGAACCCTCTCCAATCTGGTCAAAGACAGCGCAGAAAAAGTCAGAAGCGCTGCCATCGAAGCGATTGGCAAGATCGGCACAACGGCAGCGGTACAGCCCGCAATTGAAGCACTGCGCGACTCGGTCGAAACCGTGCGCGCCAAAGCTGCCGAAGTTCTTGGCGAACTCAAAGACACCGCCGCTGTCGAGTTTTTGCAGAAAACCACCAAAGACGGCTCCGAGCTGGTACGCCGGCTTGCCGTAAAATCTCTCGCCCAGATGGCAGATGCCCGCGTTCCCGATATCATTATCGCTGCACTCTCCGACAAAGCTGAGTCTGTTCGCAGCACAGCTGTGATGGTTCTCGGCGAGCGCCGCGATCGCATTGCCCTGCCCCACCTGGTCAAATCATTGGAAGACCCCGCCGAAAAGGTGCGCGAATCTGCGGCTGAAGCACTGGCCAAAATCGGTGATCCGATGGCGATCATGCCAATGCTCGGCCGCCTCGACGACCCGTCCCCGATTGTACCCCTCGCCTGCAGTGAAGCTATCGTCAGCTTCGGCGAAAATTCATACGATGTACTGATTGAAGCACTCAAGCATGCTGAAGAACGCATAAGACGCCATGCCTGCGACATTCTCATCAGAATCGGCGAAAACAACCTGATCAACCGCCTCGTGCGCATAGCCCAGGATCGCAACAACTTCCTGCGCGAAAACATTGCCCGCATTCTCGGCCGAATCGGTAACAGCAGCGTTGTCGAAACCCTCATGCGCATGCTTGCCGACCGCAGCAGTGCCGTGCGCAAAACTGCCGCCGAAGCTCTTGGCTCCTTGCGCGACATCAGATGTCTCGTTGCCCTCAAACAGACGACCCGCGACCAGAGCAAAGAAGTCCGTCAGGCCGCCAACATGGCACTACAGGAGATCTTCAAGGCGCACAAACTCGCCTGATCCGTACCCAACGCCGGGAAAGAGCGCACGCCCTTTCCCGGTTTTTCTTTGCCAGTTTTTGCCAAACCTGTGCAGATGTTTCTCGTGAAACCGAAATCCGCCTCTAGCGAGGCTATTTTTGTTGATAATTTTTCACGGCCCAGATCTTGAATTATGTAAACCAAACAATTGAGCTGGCAAGGGTGACTGCACTAAAAATCTGGATTTATTCATACATATAGAGAACGTGGGCGGGCGTTCTCCTCTGTTAACTGAGATTCGCTGCGAAATCATTTGCCATGTCGCATGGTTGGAAGTATGTTTATAGTGTAGTGTTTTACTGAAATTCAGGCCAGATGGCGCAGCTAAAGCGCTCATGTGTATGGAGGTGGTAAAAATATGCGTGATTTTCTGATGCGACCAATGTCAGTATTACCATGTTCGCGCAATCTCACCTTTGTACGCGCTGACGCCTGCAATCTTTACGACAGCGACGGCAGATCCTACATCGATACCTTTGCCGCCAACGGCAACGTTCTGGCCGGCCATGCCCAGCCGCTGATTCTCGAAGCATATAACCAGCCCGACGAAATGTCGCCACAGATACTTTTCGATGACCTCAGCCAGCTGCTGCCCAGCTATTTCACCGGATTTCAGCTGTTTCCATCAGGAGTTGCCGCCCTGCAGCAGGCCTGTCGACTGTCACGCAAACGCCGCAATCGCCCACACATAATTGCCATCTCTGAAGACATGGTGCAAAATTCATTTCTGGTCATGTCATCTTCTGATAACAATCATTTTTCGCCATTATTCTCGATAGACACACATTTCGAGCTGATCAGCCACAATCTCAGCCATCCCCCGGTAACCGGCGACAAAAAACTTTCACAACTGGGAAAATCGTGCAAAGGCGCATGTCTGTGCTCGCTTGAAAACTTTTTTGCCGAGCTGGCCGACCAGACAGCTGCCATAATAATCGAACCCTCTATTGGAGTGGGAGGCTCGATCGAACCCTGCCGAAATTTTTTCGGCCGCCTCAACGAATTCTGTCTGGCCTCAGGCATAGATCTGATCGCTAACGAAACCCAGTGCGGTATTGGCCGTACCGGTAGTCGCCTGTTCGGCTTCCAGCTGCTCAATATACACCCGGACATCGTCTGCGCCGGACCCAGCATTGCCAATGGCTACCCGATCGGCGTTGCTATCTATGCCGATCACTTTGCCGACCTCGTCGAGAAGGTCACTAAAACAGCCTGTTCAGCCTGTTCTGCCGCAAGCGCTACTCTCAAACTTATTGCCGAGCAGAACCTGTTAAGGCGCTCCGAGCAGCTGGGCCTGTTTTTGCGTGAGCGACTGCATGAGGCTCTTGGCAATCACCCGCTGCTGCGCCATATTCGCGGTCTCGGTCTGATGATTGAAGTTGAACTGATAAACCAGGAATCAGCCCTGGCGACGCATCATCGCGCCAGCCGGGCTGGCCTTATCACCGGCACCGGCAATGTCAGACCCGGTATTCTGCGTCTGACCCCGCCGTTGATTTTTACTGCCGACATGGCCGAAGAAACAGTTAGAATTCTGGTAGACGCCATCGCTTCATCTGACGACTGATAGCGCCTCCTCTGAGCAGATAAAACAAACTGTTCTGACATATCACCTACGACAATAATTTTGTTGCCTGATGGTGACTTCGAGGGTTAAACTTGGCAGATACGATACATCTTCAACCTCGGAGGGAATCATGGAAATCAAGTTTGGGACATCTGGCTGGCGCGCGATTATCGCTGATGAATTCACTTTTGCCAACGTGCGCATCTGTACCCAGGCGATAGCTGACCATCTCAGAAGCATTGGCCAGACCCAGGGCGTAATAATCGGCTCTGACGCCCGCTTCATGTCTTCGCGCTTCATGGAAGTCGCTGCCGAAATCTTCGCCGGCAACGACATCAAGGCTTATCTCTGCACCCGTGACACGCCGACTCCGGTCATCAGTTTTGAAATTCTCAGACGTAAGCTTTCCGGCGGCATAAATTTTACCGCCAGCCACAATCCGCCAGAATATCAGGGCCTCAAGTTTTCACCGGCCTGGGGCGGCCCGGCTCTGCCGGAAACCACCAGCGATATCGAAAAGCGTGCCAACGAAATCATGAAGAATGGCAACGTAAAAAAACTGCCACTCCAGGAAGCTCTGGAAAAGGGCCTGATCGAAAAAATAAACCCGATGAATACCTATCTTGACGAATTGCGCCGCAAAATCAACCTTGCTGCAATCAAAGCCGCAAATCTCAAGATTCTCGTCAACCCGCTGTACGGAACTGCCCGCGGCTACCTCGACCAGATTCTCAAAGAGGCAGGCTGCGAAGTTACCGTCATGAACGACAACCTTGATCCATACTTCGGCAATCAGCCACCAGAACCATCTGAAGCTCATATCCCCGATATGATCGCCCGCATGAAACAGGGCAATTTCGATCTTGGACTGGCTACCGACGGCGATGCCGACCGCTTTGGTGTGCTTGGTCCGAATGGCAGATTCTACGAACCAAATCAGATACTCGGCATGCTTCTCGACCATCTCAAGACCACTCGCGACTGGCCAGGTGCGGCAGCCAGATCTGTTGCCACTTCGCACCTCGTCGATGCAGTGGCAAAGCATCATAAAATCGAGCTCATCGAGACAGCCGTCGGCTTCAAGTTTCTCGGCGATCTGATCGCACACGACAAAATCATCATGGGCGGCGAAGAATCTGCCGGCATGAGCATTCGCGGCCATGTTCCCGAGAAAGACGGCATTATCGCCTGCCTGCTCGTTGCCGAAATGGTAGCCATGCAGAAAAAGCCAATTGCACAGATCCTCGACGACCTCTACGCCAAGGTTGGCACCTACCTGACCCGACGCGTCAATTTCCGACTGACTGAAGCTGAAAAGGCCAAAGCTGTCGCCAATATGAAGAATGACCCCAAAGAAGTTGCCGGGTACAAGGTGAAACAGGTCGTCAGAATCGATGGTACCAAGTGCATTCTTGAAAACGACGCATGGGTTCTCGTCAGGTTTTCAGGCACCGAACCAGTCGTGCGATTCTACGCCGAAGCCCACGATGAAGCCACCCTCGACCAGCTTTGCAGCCAGGGCGAAACCTTCGTAAAAGGCGCCTGATCTAAATCCAGAAGCCCGGCGGGTACAAAGCTGCCCGCCGGTTTTTTTGTGCCTGTTTCACGAGCTTTAAGCTGCCCGAAAAACAGCTTGATCGCAAGCCTGACCGGTTACGACCCCACTTGATTTCGCATGGATTTTGCCGATATTATATATAGGAGGATCGGTAAAATGTCAGTGCGTCCGATTGATATTAAGACTAATATCATGGGAAACGACGAAGCCAGCCGCCTGCGCGAAAACCAGAAAGCACAGGAAGCCGGCCTGGCAGAGCAGCTTGCCCAGAACAAAAACGCGCACACGCAAAAAACCGAGACGGTACAGAAAACCGAATCTACAGAAGGCAAGGTTATACGCAAAGAGGACGAGGAATCGGAAAAGAAAAACCGCAATAACCCTGCGCAGACAGCAAAAGGTAAAGACAAGGACGAAAAAACAGAAGAGGAAGAGGTTAAGCACCCGCAGATTCCCGACGGAACCAGAGGGCTTAAAATCGACATCAAGGTATGAGCCGATTTTTGAACGGTCGAATATTCATGCTGACACTTGCCGGCCTGCTCGCATTAGCTGCACGCTGCTACGCCAGTTATGAAGAAGATTCCTGGGCCTACAACCGCCAGGGTATGCTCAAAGTTTCACAGGGCCGAATAAAAGAAGCAATTCATGATTTTGAAAAGGCCTGCCAGCTCAACCCATATAACGATACCGCCCTGGCAAATCTCGCCTGTGCACACAACAACCTTGGCGTCATCATGGCGCAGCAGAAAAAGTTCGACGAAGCAATCAGACAGTTTACCGCAGCCAAAGCACAAAAACCCGAAGACATATCCATCAGGCTCAATCTCCTCTCGGTTCTGGTTAATCTCAAAAACGCCGTAGCAGTAGAACAGGAAGCCCGCGAAATCATCCTTCTGCGGCCAAACGATGTAGAAACAGGCCTGAAAGTGGCAGCAGCATTACAGAAAACCGAGAACAACGGCGCTGCGATACTGACATTACAGGATCTGGCCAGTCGCGTCGATGACGATGCCGAATTGCATGCGGCACTTGGCAGAATGCTCTATCGCAGTGGGCAACTCGACGAGAGTGCTTACCATTTAAAGAGAAGCCTCGAGCTGAACCCTGACGACAAAGAACTGGTGTCAATGCTGGAGCAACTCGACAGAGAAACCAGCGTTGAAGATGGCACCTCTACCTATACCGGCCTGCACTTCAACCTGACCTGCCCCGACAGTTTCAGCCAGGCCTGGGCCAACGAGGTTCTTGACCTGCTCGAAGAAGCATATGATCAGGTTGGCCAGCAACTTGCCTTTTATCCGAATCAGCGTTCGCAGGTCATAATTCTTCAAACAGATGCCTTTCGCAAGGTTCACGATCTGCCTGAATGGGCTGGCGGCCTGTATGATGGCAAAATACGACTGCCGGTGCCGGCACGCGATATCAGACCGGCGGCGATAAAAGGCGCGATAATGCATGAATACACCCATCACATCGTCTATCTGATCACCGCCGGCAACTGTCCGATCTGGCTCAATGAAGGGCTCGCACAGATTTTTGAAAACGATCATGAAAAGCTCGATCAATTTTTGACTCTGGAACCTGGCGATTTTGCATCATTAAGCGAAATAGACCTCAGGTTTCGCCAGAACCCGGATCGCGCAACTGCGGCAGTTCTCTACCAGACCGCATTGTCAGTAAGCGCGCGCATAGTCGAGAATCATACCTGGGCAAGAGTAGCGGCTTTTCTTGAATATCTTGGCATGGGCTACGATACCAGTCAGGCTGCCAGCGAAGCATTTGCCGTTGAATTCGCCGAGCTCGAAAAAACCTGCCTGCCAGAAGAAGAAATCGAAAAAATACAGTGAAGATGCTCCTGTCAGTATGGCAGATAACCACCTGAGAAGGCCAGAGTGATCAGAATGCGGTTGATCACTTCTATCAACAGCAGAAAAAGCATCGGCCCCAGATCTATATAGCCAGGACCTGCCGGGATGAGCACCTGAAAGCGTTTAAGAACTTTATCAATCTGACGGGTGAGCGGCTGAATTGCACGGGGAGGATTTCCCGGCATGATCCAGGTCAGCAGAACTCTTATCAGCACGACAAACTGCAGCGCGCGCAGTATGTTAATCACAATAACAAGCATGGTCAGTCTCCAGATTCAGAGAAGAGTGCGGTACCGATGCGCACGATGGTGGCGCCCTCGGCTATGGCTATTGCAAAATCGCCTGACATGCCCATGGAAAGATGCTCGGCCCGGTAGGCTGAACCTTGCAGTTCCCGACTGCGCTCAAAAATCTCACGCAGGCGTCTGAAACAATCTCTGACCACAGTTTCATCGGCGACAAATGGCGCCATACCCATCAGACCTCGAATATCAAGGTTCTGGCTGCTGCGATAATCTTTGATGACATCGAGTATTTCTTCGCAGGCAAAGCCCTGTTTGGCTTCTTCGCCCGAGATATGAACTTCAAGCAGTACCGGGCAGAGCTTGCCTGTCTTCTGGTGCCATGAAGCGAACTGGTCCAGCAGTTCACGGCGATCGATCGAATGAACAAGCTCAGCCACCGGATAGACATACTTGATTTTATTGGACTGAAGATGGCCGATAAAATGCCAGCTCAAATCAGTTCCGGCAAGCGCAGCCGACTTGTCACGCAGTGATTGCGGACGGTTTTCGCCAAAAATGTTCTGGCCACAGGCATGCATGGCAGCAATGACATCATGATCGACTGTTTTAGAGACAGCACACAGCTTGACTGAACCGGCAGGCCGGCCGGCGCGTTGTTCGGCCTGTGCTATTTTTTCTCTGATACTGGCAAGGTTTCTCGCGAGATATTCCATGCTTTAAAGATCCGGGCGGGTGCGCTGCCGTAAAAGGTTAAGCGACAGCGGCCTTACCGCCAGTCGTTCAACCGCCTGCGGGTTATGGGTAATCCTGAGACTGCCTTCTTCGGTATTATCGATCCAGCGCTGCAGATTACCATCGATACAGGCACCATGCACGTGAATTTTCAAACTGCGACCGGAAAACAGCCGTCTGAAATTAACCGGCTCCCCTTTTTGCGGGCGGGAAGTACTGGTATAAACTCCGGCGCCAGGCTTATAAACAGCTGCGCGAATCTGCCATTCGCGGGCAGCATCGATAAACTCGTCGTTGGCACTGTTCTCTTTGATATAACGTTCGAGATCCACTGTCGAAAGAGCAGTGCCCTCACCAGCCACCAGCAGCAGATTCATGTTCGAATCGATATTGGTCGGTCCGGTAATGAAAATGTGGCCAGGCGTGACCACGACCAGGTCAGTACCAATATCGCCGCGCAGATAAACCGAGCGCTCAGAAAACAATATTCGTGCTCCACGCAGATTTTCGCCGCTGATATTGTTGTAGCCGCCAAAGTTATTCTCAGAAGAGAGAACAATATACTTTTTCTTGAATTCATCCTGCTCGAGACGTACCGAGGTCGGGCCACGATAACTGTCTGAATAGAGTTGAGCCTCGCCCGGATGATAATCGACGTCAAGCGCTGCATTGCTGATAAAACCACGACCGTCAGCATCGATGTAAATGCCGCGTTCGCGGCTGATCTCGCGCAAAGCGTTAAAATCAGGCCGCCATGGCGGAATATAGGCGCGATAATAGTCTGAATCACGATCGATCAATATATCACCGGGATTCCGGCCTTCGAGACTGTCAACCGCATGCTGTATGCGCAGACTTGAATTCATCGCCACGGCAGTATTGCCAAGACTGATACGCGGCTGACTCGTTCCCCGACGATAAAAATAAAGAGCGGTCTGCACCGGGCCAAAAAAGTTATGAGTATCCATAACTACCGGACTTTCACAATAAAGCGGACCGATACAGGGCGAATCGCCAGTTCTCGCATAAATTCTGCCATAATTGCCAGACAGCTGGTGAGTGCCGCCGATAGGATTGAAGGGGTCTTCTCCTTCCGGCTTATAGAACTGATGCAAAAGAACGGGATCGTGGCAGACGCCAAGTCTCGTAAGCCGGCCACTGTCAAACAACTCCGAATTGGCATCGACGAATTCTTCAAGACCACCCGAACGCTCTACCCATGGCTGAATCGGCAAGCCGTAGTAGTATTCGTCAAGACTGCCTGAAACGGCAAAAGTCTTGACCAGATCGTAAAATTGCACAACTGCCACCGTCGAATAGCGGAAACCGCCGCAGCGGCCTTCTGCGATAACCTGATATTGCAGACCTTCGTTGAGCAGAGCGGTTCTCTCATTATCGCCATCTGCCATTCTACGAATAGATATGATCCGAAAGGCAGCCATACTCTTCTGCCCATACTTTATCCATTCAGTGCTCTCAAGATTTTCTGAAAAGAATAACGAGGTCAACGCCGCCGGATCAGCGGATCTATCGGAAGCAGTCACTATGGCGCGCATCTTTTCGAGCGCGTAGTTCACACCGGCTTCGGCGGCAAGCCTGGCCTGGCGACCGGCTACGCGCATCAGACCGAGATCGCGGTCAGCCTGATAAACCCTGTAAAACAGGGCCAGAACCAGTGACAGCGTGAAACATATCATGACTATCAAAGGAATCAGCGATTGTTTTTCGTCTGGAATTCTGTTCATCTGTTTCTCAGGTTAATTCGCCGCAGAAATTCGCGACTGCCACTGAAAGCGCCGGGAGCCTGGGCTAAAAATCTAATTTCCAGCAGGTCTGAACTGATACGGGTGAATCTGCCTTCCCGGCAGTTTATCACCAGAGGATTTTCGAAGCTGCCAAAGCGGCGTAGGTTGCTGGTTGAATCGCCACTGCGTGAAACATAAAGCAGATTGTTATCGACAAAGGCAAATCCTTCCTGACTTTCCTCGGGCAAAAGAGTGCCGGCATCGCCTGCGACTCTGAAGAAACACTCACGCGAACTGCCGTTGAAAGGATGCTCGAACTGAGCTGAGTTGGAGACTTCCAGACAGATTGCGTCGAGAACCCGGTTTATATCCTGCACCCACTCATATTTTCGCTGAGCATACTGAACGTCCTCTGAGTTGAGAAAAAAGAAAAATACCGAAGCCCCGCCGGCAACCGCAAGAAATACGGTGAACAGCACAACTTCCCAGACAGTCATACCAGCTCTGTGCGCACTCATGGTCTTGTCCTCGCTCTCAGATACTCAAGACTCAGACTCTTGCCGAGAGGAAACATTCCCCAGCGCACTGTTGCCCTGATCATCACATTAGCGGGCATATCAGGATGCGGAAAAATCTCGATTCTCCCCTGTAATCCAATATCTTCACAACCTTTTACCGGCTTGAATGAACTTCGTGGAATACCACGCTCGTATGGGCGCGACAAAGCTTCTTCCATAAGGTTTTCCAGAGCCACTGAAGCTCGCAGATGCGTATCGGTATCAAACACCGGAATTGCCTTGATCGACCACAGCTGAACGAACGGCCACAGAAAAAACGTGGCTATTCCCAGATAAATCAGCTTTTCGAATATCGATCTCGAACTGGTTTCCGACATTTACCCTTCCATTCAGTTCAGCGCGGCATAATCGCGCAACTCGCGCATGAAGCGCTCAGCCATAACGATCTTCTCTTCATCCTTGGCGACAGTCACATAGTGTTTCCATGTGTCGATCGCTTCCTTGTGCATACCGAGGCGCTCATATATTACAGCGAGATTATACAAAGCCTTGTCCAGATAAGGATCCTGTTTGAGAGCGGCGTTGTAAACATCGATCGCCTCTTCGTAACAACGTTCCATGTCGAGCAGACAGGCAAGATTGTAAAGCGCCTGAGTATTTGTCGGGTAGATATTGAGAATCTGACGGTAGGCTTCGGTTGCGCCTTCGATGTCGCTGTTGTTGAAGAGTTCGTAGGCTTTTGCCAGTCTCTTCGAGAGATCGCTGTGAACGACGGGAATCACCCGCGATTTCTTGCCGGCTTTGCGGACTTCGGTTTTGGCCAGAGCCGGATTAACGGCATACTGCTTGTAGTAATGCTTTACTTTGCGCACGTAATTCTGGGTCTCGCGAAATGGTGGGATCCCCTGATATTTTTCAACATTGCCAGGTCCGGCATTATAGGCGGCCAGAGCATAATCGAGTTTGCCATCGAAGCGTTTAAGCATCATTCTCAGGTAGTTTGCGCCACCAAGAATATTCTGGCGCGGATCGTAGGCATCAGAACAACCGACCAGACGGGCTGTTGATGGAATAAGCTGCATCAGGCCCTGAGCGCCCTTCGATGAACGCACAGTCGGGTCAAAATCAGATTCCACCTTGATGACTGACTTAATCAGATATGGGTCAAGATCATGTGTTTTTGCGGCTTCATTGATGTATCTGCTGTAGGTCTCATCATTTGGCAGCATAAACTTCTGCGCCGAGGCCTGGGCACTCACAGCAAAGGTAGCCTGAGTCGGTGAATCCGGGCCTTCTCGTTCTTTACGACTGGTCACAACAATCTTGTAGTTGCGATTAGGCGGGCTGTCGGTCAGAAACAGACGACCATGCTCATCACGGTAAGAATAGATTGCGGCACCGGCTTCTACTGCCAGTGTCAGCATCATTAAACCTGCAAGCCAGATTGAACGCTTCAACCGGGTCCTCCTCAAAATGAGAATTGAATAGATTATACTCTTACTGCATCGGACGGATGTTAAAGTTTCATTATAGCCAGACAAAAAAAAGAACCGCCGGAGCAGTTCTTTTTTGATGACCTGATAAATTTACTGAGATTTCAGTTGCGGTGCAGATGTTCCCAGCTCAGTACGCACGAGGTAAAGTGCCAGTTATCGTCTTCTGAAATTTCCCGGCCAGCTGCTATCTTTTTGGAAATACCTTCGCACAACCAGCATTCCCGCTGCTGCGCAGCATACAAAGAGACCAGTTCTTCCAGTGTAGGCGGTTCAGCCGGAACAGAGGGCACGACTTTAAGGACGGGCTTTTGCACCACTTCATTGGCTGTTGCACTCTCATGCGCGTCAGTCTGTTCATTGAAAATCGGGTTAATATTCGGCACGGCTACGGAGTTACTCATTACTACCTCTTCTGATATCACTGCCAGGGTGTCGCAATTATATGGATAAAGACCATCGATATGCAAGTGGTTAATAATTTCTCAATCATCATCCAAGGCGACTTACAAACAAAATACACACTCCAGACTCTCTAAACATTAGAAAAAACAACTTTTTTCAGTGCCCTATGCACGGTGCACAATATTATCAGCTGAAAATTCGATCAGAATGCAGTCAGCTGATCAAAAATTTTTCTTCGGGAACTTCATCGGAATAAAAATTTTTGAGAGCGGTCTGTAATTGCATCTGAATATGCTCCCGCAGAGCCGTACGAGCTGTAGCAACTGCTTTGCGATGACGGCTCACGACCTTGTCCGGATCAACTTCGGGGTCGTCATAATTTTTCAACGAACTGTTTCTTTTCAGCCAGCTCCTGATGTCGTCCATGATTTACCGCCTGTTTATGGGATGTTACGACAACTTATCGGATAAGAACGTCAGTTTGTTGACAAAAAAAACCGCCCACGACAACAAGTCGGGGCGGTCTTTCTGATTATCAGAGCGAAAGAACTTTTTCCTGTGGCTCCTGGAGCGGAACAACCCAGCCAAAGGGGTCCTCGATTTCGCCATACTGAATACCCCGCAGAGTATCGAACAGCTGCTGGCTGACCGGGCCTACATTGCGGTTGTTGACGATATAGTCGTTCTCCTTGAACTGCAGGCTGCCGACCGGAGAGATGCTGGCAGCCGTGCCGGTGCCAAAAATCTCCGTTATCGAGCCGGTGGTAATGCCACCGATTACTTCGTCAATCGAGATCTTGCGCTCTTCAGCACGCAGACCGAGCATAGAGGCCAGTCTGAGCACGCTGTCACGGGTTACCCCGGCCAGAATGCTGCCGTTGAGCTGCGGCGTCACCAGCTGATTACCATTGAATACAAAGAAAATATTCATGGCGCCAACTTCTTCGATATAACGATGTTCAGCTCCATCGAGCCAGAGAACCTGAGCGCAGCCCTTTTTGCGGGCAATACGGCCGGCCAGCAGGCTGGCGGCGTAGTTTGCTCCTGTCTTGGCTTCGCCGAGACCGCCCTTGGCGGCACGGGTCAGCTCATCTGAAACAAACAGACTGACAGGGCTGAAGCCTTCCTGGTAATAGGGCCCTACCGGGCTCAAAATCACACAATAGACATAAGTAGAAGAAGCCCGCACACCCAGAGCTTTGTCGGTGGCAAACATAAAAGGTCTTATGTAAAGGGCGGCGCCCTTGCTGTCAGGCACCCATCTCTTTTCAAGATTTACGAGAGCATAAATACTCTCAAGAAAATCGTTTTCGAGAAAATGTGGCATACACAAGCGATCAGCCGAGCGATTGAAACGCTTGGCATTCATTTCGGGCCGAAAAAATCTGACGGCTCCATCCTTGCCCTTGAATGCCTTGAGACCTTCGAAGATTTCCTGTGCATAATGCAGCACGAGTGACGAAGGGTCTACCTCAAAAGGCCTGAACGGGCCTATTTGAGGGTTTGTCCAGCCTTCTTCCTCGTTGTAATCCATGGTAAACATGCGATCGGTAAAAAACTTGCAGAAGCCCAGTTTACTTGTATCTGTTATCAGGGGCTTGAGCTCGCTATCAGAAACCGGATGAACAGCGATTTTCATAACCTTTCCTTCCTTGTGTTTGATCTGGCATAGGCAGTTATTACAAAATACACCAAAGGCCATTATAAGACTTATTTCAAGCGCGAGGCAAGCAATTTTCCCGCGATGTTTTTTCTTATTCGTTAAAAATTCTGCCGCGACTGCCGATATGGCCCTAAAAAAAGGCAGGCAAATCATGAATGAGATTACAGCTTTCGGAATGCTGGCGGAAAATGCCGGCGCCAGCATCGAATTTTATCGCAGAGTTCTAGCGCTCGAACGGGTTTTGCCTGTCGGAAATTTTCAGAAAATGACACTTTTACGCATTGAGAGCCCACGCGTAGAGATAGAACAAACCTGTATCGAGATCATCGACCGCCCCAATCGGCCCTACAGAAATGACAGACAACGGTTGCGCCTGATCTGCGATCTTGCTGAAACAACGAGAGCGCTGGCAGATGCCGGCTTCGAAATCGGCGACAACAACGAATTCACCGACATCAATGGGGTCTCATGGCAACTCAGCGACCGGCTGCGGCGCCAGCTGGAAAACTGACAGACACTCTTTAACCAGCTGCAAAGTCGCCGGCAGAACTCCACGGTTTACAGCAAGAACCTGGCTGGCATTCGCAATCATCGCATCAGCCAGATTTTTGTCGGCCAGAACCCTTTCGATAGCGGCTGAGACCGCATCTGCATCATCGCAGCTCAGCATCGCATCGGCAGCTTTGAGTTCTTCGACGAGGTCAGCAAAATTTCGGCAATTTGGGCCCATCAATAATGGAACCGACTGTTGAATCACTTCGAGAGGGTTATGCCCGCCCACGTCTCCGACCAGACTTCCGCCGACAAAAGCAGCGTCGGCAAGAGAGTAGACAGCAGCAAGCTCGCCCATTGTGTCTAGCAGCATCAGCGGCGCATCAGTCGTTCCCAGGCTGCGACGACAGCAAGCGACACCAGAAGACTCCAGCTGTTGCTGCCAGGCTTCAGCCAGAGCCGGGTTCCGCGGTGCCAGAATGACAGCTCGCCCCTGCTTTATCTGCGCGCAAAATACCGGCAGCAGCAGATTGAATTCGCCAGGATGCAGAGAGCCGACAACTACAGTCTGGCGCTGCGCCAGCCAGCTTTTGATGGCAGCAAGATCAACACTGCCAGGAGCAACAGTCAGGTCAGCCTTCATGTTGCCAAGAACCTTGACACGAGAAGCTTCGACCCCGGCTGCCAGCAGACGCCGGGCATCGACTGCGCTCTGAACTGCCAGCATTGTATAAGCGCCAAAAACCAGTTCTGCCAGGCCGGCAAAATTTTGATAAAACTCGGCAAGCTTGCTGCTGATGCGGCCATTAATCAGAAACAAAGGAATGCGCCGCTGCCGGCACTGCGTCGAAAACTCAGGCCAGAAATCGGTTTCGCAGACAAAAACCGCTGTCGGATGGCAGCGCTCAAATACACGATGCATGCTTACCTGTGTATCAAGAGGAAAATAACTTGCCAGAAAGCCCCGCCGGCGTGCCCCGGCAATAACATCCGGATGAGTGCTGGTAAAAATCATCTGATAATCGGGGAATTCACGTTGAAGACCGGCAGCAAAGCCATAAGCCACCATGGACTCTCCCATCGAGACCGCGTGAATCCAGAAGACACGAGGATTTCGACAACGCGGCACCAGGCCGAGATAATGAGCGAAGCCTTCTTTTACACGGCGGCTGTAAAAACCCAGCCATGGAGCGGCAGCGGCAGCCGTCAGACCGGCCAGCCCGAAGCTGAGACGATAGAGAGCCAGCGTTGCCCGTGCCCGCAGGCTGAGAGATTTCGCGCGCGCAACTGGCTCAGCTCCCATAACGCGGCACTCCGTGATACATCTGGCCGTTTTTATGCTTTTCAGCTGCCAGCCAGCTCTCATGCCTCGGCCTGAAGCGGTCGTAAAACCAGAGATACTGATCAGGATGCTGTAAAATCAGCTCTTCCATCCAACGCGCAACCGCAACAGTGCGGGCAATAACACGCTGATTATAGCTCTCCGCCAGATCTTCTTCGACTGGCGGCAGGAAGGCGGCAGTAAACACCGGTGAAAAACCCTGGCGCAAAGAATACAATGGCAGCACGCTGGCGCCGGTCTTAAGACTCCAGTTGGCCGGACCGGCCGGCATGCTGACCCAATGTCCAAGAAAGTTCATGTAAACGCCATTGCGGGAGCCATCCTGATCGCCGATCATACCTAGAATCTCGCCGTTTTTAAGTGCGCGCAGGGCTTTAATACCGCCGCGGTCACGGTCATGCAGAATAATACCGGAATAAGTTCTGAAATGATCGAGCAGACCACCGATCTCGTCCTCTTTCTGGGCCAGATAAAAAGAATTCAGCGGGTAACCGGCCTGCACTATCGCCGCCCCAAGAATTTCCCAGTTGCCGATATGAGGCAGCACCAGAATGACTCCCCTGCCCTTCTGCAGCTCGCGGTCGATAACGTCACGCCCCTGTAAAATAACGCGCTGCTCGAGCAAAGAACTGTTCAACACAGGAAAACGCAGGAGCTCGTAAGTAACCAGTGAAAAATGGAGAAAGGCGCGACGGACAATTTCATTTACTGGCCGGGGTGGCTGACGATGCATACGAAAATAGATGCGATCGACTGAGTTTTCGATACGACGCCGTTCGCCATGCCAGGCCTGCCAGGCGGCAAGGCCTAAAGCTGCGGCCAGAGTTCGCCCAGGTTTTTCCGGCAGGCGACAGAGAATGTGCGAACAGCCGATAACAGCCTTTTTAAGGTATGCCAGCCCTGACATGACTTTCAGTCGGCTGAATGGCAGCCGAGCATTTCGACAACCATAGCGGCAACTCGTTCATGGGCTCCCGGCTCGCCAAGATGCGCCACGACGTCGGCAAAATCCTTTTTCTGCTGGTTGTATGCGTCTTCTGATTCCAGCAGCTCGAACGCTTTTTCGGCCAGCTTTTCAGGTGTAAGGTCGTGCTGAATGAGCTCAGGCACAGCCATTCGGTTGATAATGATATTCGGCAACCCGATGAATTTGGGGAGATGGTAGAACAGGCGCGCCTGAATCTCGGTAAAGGTCGAAACCCGATAACAGATGACCATTGGCGTGCCGACATAGCTGGCTTCGAGAGTAGCAGTGCCAGAGCTGATCAGCAGCAGACGCGACAGGCGCATGAGATCGTAGATCTGACCTTCGGCCAGGGTAACCGGGATGCCGCTGGCAGCCAGCTGATTGCGCAAACACTGCTTGGAAACACCAAAAACCTCGCTGCCTTCGGTTTTAATTACCGGAACAACGAACTGGTATTGCGGATATTTCTGGTGAATCAGGCGGCCGGCACGCAACATTACCGGCAGCAGCAGTTCAAGTTCACTGCGACGCGAACCCGGGCACAGTCCGATCACCGGTTTTACCGGGTCAAGACCATATTTGGCGCAGGTTTCACCTGGAGTCAAGCCCGGCTTGGCATGATCGAGCAGCGGGTGGCCGACAAACTCAACATTGGCTCCAGCGGCGCGATAAACTTCATAGGTCGAAGCAAAATTGGCTGCCACGCGAGTTATCGAACTGGCGGCATCGGTGATACTGGCCGGGTCTGTGGCAAACTTGCTGGGCGGGAAATAATAGAGGGTCGGAATACCGAGCTTGTTGGCAGCATGCACAAGTCGCATGTTGAAACCCGGGTAATCGACGAGAATGAGCAGATCAGGGCGGTTGTCGCGCATGAATCTTTTAAGGCGCGAAAGCACCAGAAGCAGACGGGGAACCTGCTTTATCGCCTCGATAAGACCGATAGCAGCCCAGTTGCTGCTGTCGTAAAGCAGCTTTACATCACGCCGGGCTGTCTGAATGCCGCCTACGGCATATATATCAAGCTCACCGCACTTCTTGAGCACATCGATCAACGAAGCTGCGTAAAAATCACCGGAAGTTTCGCCGGCTACTATCAGCAGCTTTTTTTTGTCGTGCACCTGCAGATTCAATTTATGCCACCTGTTTCTCGATTATACAACTATTGAGGCGTCCTGATGCAAGATATTCACGCGCATCGGCCTCACACGCCATGATACGTTTTCCGATAAGATCGCATCCCGCCTGAATATCGGTTTCTGGTGAGATGGTAAAAGGTTCGCCGGTAATCATTACAGCCCGACTGCCGGGCAGAGGAATTTCGGTGCGATCCCAGTTGTTGAGGGTAACACAGCGCGAATAACCGACTCCGATCGGCACCAGCAGGGCGCCGGTCTTCTGAGCCAATAAAGCGGCGCCGGGCTTAACCTCATGACGTGGCCCGCGTGGGCCATCGACAGTAATCGCACCGGTGTAGCCAGATTGCATAAGCCGCATCATTTCAAGCAGACCACGCATTCCACCACGTGAAGACGAGCCTCTGACACACTTGTAACCCAGATTATAAAGAATCTGCGTGAGCAGATCGCCATCTTCAGAAAGCGAGGTCATGATAGCCACATTCCGTCGGCGATGGCAATAAATCGAAGTCAGCAAAGAAGCGTGCCAGGCTACGATAACGACTGGTCTGCCATCTTTGCGCGCCTGAATGAAACGATTGAAGGTTGGTCGCTCGATCATGACCAGGCGAGAAAGCGACAGAATCAGCGCAGCACCGCCAAAAGCCTTGAGCTTGAGAGCAGCGACCCATAACGGATCGTTCCAGCGGCCATCAGAGAGGCGCATCGAGCCTCGTAAAGTCTCGATATCGCGCTGATCTATTGTCTGGCTGAATTTCTGCATCACATGGCCACCTGTTCGGAAAACTGCGACCGGTAAAGCTGCGAATAAAGCCCCTGCTTACCGAGCAGCTGATTATGCGAGCCGATTTCGACGATCTCGCCCTTCTGCAATACCAGTATCTTGTCGGCATTTACAATTGTCGAAAGGCGATGCGCAATCATGAATGTTGTGCGATTGCTCATCAGGCGATTGAGCGATTCCTTGATCAGGTTTTCGGTTTCTGAGTCAAGGGCACTGGTCGCTTCGTCGAGGATCAGAATGCCGGGGTCTTTGAGAAACGCCCGCGAAAGCGCGATGCGCTGACCCTGGCCACCCGAAAGATTTACCCCACGCTCACCCAGAATCGTCTCGTAACCATCTGGCTGTGCCATGATGAAATCGTGAGCATTGGCAAGTTTTGCGGCCTCGACAATTTCTTCGTGCGTTGCGTCGAGTCTGCCGAACCTGATGTTATCTTCAATTGTGCCTGAAAAAAGCAGGGTTTCCTGCGGAACCATGGCGATAAAGCGCCTCATACTGGCGGTACTCAGCTGCTTAACATCAGTTCCATCAATTTTGACAACCCCGGAAGAGGCATCAAAAAAGCGGGGGATCAGATTGATAAAGGTTGTCTTGCCTGCACCGGACGGGCCTACCAGAGCGACAACCTCGCCGGGAGCGACCTTGATGTTGACATTGCGCAAAACCGGTTCATTCTGGTTATAGGCAAAAAACACTTCACTGAACTCGACTTCGCCACGGCAACTGGTCATTTCGACAGCATCAACCGACTCTTCGACATCAACCGGGGCGTCGATTATTTCAAACACGCGCTCGCCGGCACCAACCGACTGCGAAATCACGTTGCTCATTTTGGACAGGTTTTTTATCGGCACGAACAAACCGACCAGGGCAGTCAAAAAGCTGATCAGCTGGCCGGCGTCGAGATTCCCCCGGATTACCTCATAACCGCCATACCAGAAAATAATGGCAAGACCACAGGTATTGATGAACTCGATAATCGGTGTCGTCGCTGCATTTATCCGGCCACCACGCATGGTTTCGGCAAAATTGGCACCGTTAGCCTGCTCGAAGCGATCTTTAACGAATTCTTCGAGGGTGAAAGACTTGACCACCTTTACGCCGGTAATGAATTCCTGCAGAACTGTCGAAAGGTCGCCAATTCGGCTCTGCATGCGCGATCCGATCTTCTTCATCTTTCGCGAGAATTTGTTGATCAGGGCTCCAATGAAAGGAATAATGATGATCGAGATGACGGCAAGTTTCCAGTGCAGATAGAAGATGTAGCAGCAGAAACCGACAAAAGCGATGAAATCACCGATAAGCGAGGTAAAACTGGCAAGCAGATTCTGTAGAATGAGAACATCGGCGGTGATTCGGCTCATCAACTGCCCCGTGCGCTGTTTTTCGTAATAGGAAAGCGACAAGCGCAACAGGCGGTCAAAACATGATGTGCGGATGGTTCGCAGAATGCTCTGCGAGACGTAGTGCATCAGATAACCCCTGATGAAATCGGCGACGCCCTTGAGAAACATCACGACAACCAGAGCGAGGGCGATCCAGTGCAGAGCTGCAATGTTGCGATTCACCAGCACATCGTTGACGACGCTCTTCATTATCCAGGCCGGGAAGATGGTGCAGACGGCCACCATGGCGCTGCAGATTATGCCGAACGCCAGAGCCGCCTTGTAGTCGCTGAAATAGCTGAGAATACGTTTGAAGGTTACCATCAGCGCCTCAGCTCCTGAATTCTGGCAGCAATATGCTCAGCCACCCTATGGCTTGCCCCGGGTTCGCCAAGACTTCTGCGCACCTGGTCGAGATCTTCACGCATTTTTGCCTGCCTCTGCGGGTCGCCAAGAATGGCCAGCGCTTCAGCCGCAATAAGCGAAGCCTTGAAGTCACCCCTGATAAACTCAGGAACGATGCGGCGACCGGCAATTACATTGGGCAGACCAATGTGTTCGGCCTGGATGACGAACTTGGAAATGAGTGAAGTCAGCCAGTTAACCCGGTATACCACGACCATGGGCGTTCCGATAATAGCCGACTCCAGAGTCGCCGTGCCTGAGGCGACCAGACAGAGATCGGAAGCGGCTATTGCATCATAGGTCTGGCCGCGCAGCATGGTAATGGGAAGATTACGCCCTTTGAGATGCGGCAGGATCAGAGAATCATCTATTGCACCGGCCACCGGCAGGAGAAATCTGGCAGCCGGACGCTTTTGCAGTATCAGTTCAGCAGCGTCGAGCAGTTCCGGGAGGATATAATAGATCTCCTGGGTGCGGCTGCCGGGCAGAAGGCTGATAAGCGAGTCGGCATCACCCTTCAGCGCCGGTCTGAGATCTTCACTGGCACCAGAAGGTTTGGCAAAACCGATCAACGGGTGGCCGAACCAGTTTACTGTAGCGCCAGCACGAGCCCAGATATCGACTTCAAAAGGAAACACAACAACCGCCTCGTTGATCAGGCGCGTGATCTTTTCGACCCGGCTGGCATGCCAGGCCCAGACCTGCGGGCAAATATAATAAAGCACATGAATGTTGAGGGATCGGGCTATTTCGGCGACACGCTGATTGAAACCAGGGTAATCGATGAGCACTATCATATCTGGCCGGGTTTTTGCCAGCCAGTGCTTAACATCTTTCAAAATGCGCGCCAGATGGCGTATATTTTTCAATACCTCGACAAAGCCGATTACTGCCAGCTCATCACTGCTGTGAATACAGTGCATGCCGGCAGCTTTCATCATCGGGCCACCAATTCCATCGACTATGACATCGGGGGCAACCTGACGAAGATGGCTGATTACCAGAGATCCATGCAGATCTCCGCTCTGTTCGCCGGCTAGAAAGAATATCCGCCCGGGGCGCTTCAGATCACTCACGCAACCCGCTCCTTTCGCATGGCTGCAGCCAGTGCAACCGTCAAAAGAATCAGCGAAGTGGAAGCAAATGTTCGTTTTTCTGAGCGCAAAGCCTCACTCAGCGAGAAGTTGGCAGCGGCAGCAAAGCGGCTGTTTGCCTGCAAAGTCGGAATAAAGGCAGGTACAGCTTCGCGATAACAGCGATGGGCATCGGGAAATTTCTCAGCCAGAAAGCCTTCTTCGTAAGGAATCATTGTCGAAAATTCGATCAGATAGAAAAAGGCTACCACCAGAGCAAAGCCGGCATTTCCAGAAATCACCATGAACCCGAGAATCTTGAGGAAGTTGGCAAGATAAAGCGGGTTGCGACAATGCGCATAGGGCCCAGATGTAATCAAGCGCTCGGCACAGATCTCACGGGTGCGGGTTTTTGGGCCAATGTGCATGAGAGCCCATATTCTCAGGCTTTCACCAAGCACAATGAACGGCAGCCCCAGCAACCAGCCGAGCAGCCGTGGCCTGGCGCAACCGGCCATGGCAAGAACCAGAGGAACCGGCAATTTATCGCGCCAGACAAAAAAGAAATGTCCCGTTCGTTTGATAAAACCCATCAGATTGTCTGTTTCAGCGGCGGGCGGGAAGATTATGCTTAACCTGCTCGAGAATTTCTACAGCAACTTCAAGAGCATTTTTGCCATCTTCAATTGTTACCAGAGGTTTTTTGCGTTCCTTGATACAGCTGATGAAATGCTCCAGTTCAAGCCGGAGCGGCTCAGCCTTGTGAACTTCGAGTTCTTCGCGAATGATCTTTTCTTCGAGATTCGACTTACGGCGCAAGGTTATCGCCTGATTGGCGTAGTCAAGCGAGCAATACTTATCGAGTTCGAATATACGCAATTTTCTGATGCGTTCTTCGCTGATACGCGAAGCTGTGAGATTAGCGATACAACCGTTTTCAAAAACGATATGAGCGTTGGCGATGTCTTCGTTGTCGGTAAGAACAGGTATGCCAACCGCATCAATATGCTTGATCGGAGACCGAACCAGCGAGAGAACGATATCGATGTCATGAATCATCAGATCCTGGACGACGCCAACATCCTGTATACGCGGCGAGAAAGGCCCCATGCGCTGACATTCAATAAAGCGCGGGCTTTCGCAGAGCGACTGCAGCTTGAGAATAGCCGCATTGAAGCGCTCAACATGGCCAACCTGCAAAGTGAGCTGCTTTTTCCCGGCAAGCGAAACCAGATCGTTGGCTTCATCCAATGTCTTGGTGCAGGGTTTTTCAATAAAGGTATGCACATTACGTTCGAGAAAATATCTGGCGATCTCGTGATGCAGCACAGTCGGCACTACTACAGTTACTGCATCGACTTTGCCTTCGAGCTCGCGATAATTGTTATAAAATGGCACCGAATATTTCTCTGCCAGCTCGCGACCAGCTTCATTTACATCGCATATTCCAACCAGCTTCGCGCCTTCAATCTCGGTTAAAAGCCTGGCGTGGTGCTGCCCGAGATGACCTACTCCGATGACTCCGATCTTAACTTCCTGAGTGCTCATAATTACCTCTTCTTATCTCAATCTTTACAGTGGCGTCAGATGACCATTATGGCAATGCCGGCTTCATCGGCCATGGCAATAACCTCTTCGCGGTCGAGAAGCAGTGTTTTCATTTCTTCGAATGCCAGACAACGAGCGCGCGCTTCAATGAGCGTTCTGATTGTATCCACTCCGACGGTTGGAATGTCAAAACGCATATCCTGATTTGGTCTGGCTACCTTAACGACAGTGGCATCACCGTTGCCAAGCTGACCGCCACGCAAAATGGCCTTGTCAGTTCCTTCGATAGCCTCTACCGCCAGAATGGCGCGATTCTTTACCACCACCGTCTGCCCGATATCGAGACCGGCTATCTGCTTGGCAATATCATAACCATACCTGATGTCGAGCATTTCTTCTTCAGTGGGCTGGCGACGGGTAAGAATACCTTTTTCCGGCAGCAGAACCGAAAGAAAGGTCGTTGAATCGCAGACATGTATGCCTTCGGCAATGAATTCCTCGGCCAGAGTACGCAATAATGCGTCATCATTGCGAATAGGCGTCTTCTCAAACACCTTCATCAGCCTGGCATCAGGTCTGATGCGCTCGAACATGAGCGTCTTGGTGATCTTTCCCGCCATGACGAGTCTTTCGACGCCGGCCTTGAGAAATGTATCGATCATGCCCTGAAGTTCTCCGACATGAAACCAGTGGATCTGGCTGACCAGTTTCTCGAGTTCTGGCGACGTCTCTTCACGGATAGCCACAGCAACAACCTCATTGCCGCCCAGCTTTGCCGCCTGTGCGAAATAAATGGGAAACCGTCCGTTCCCGGCAATCAAACCTATACGTGACACGTTACTCCCTCGCTTTTCTGCCCCGGCAGTATATGGCCGACCCGGAGCCGAGCATGGTGCCAAGATTATATCATGAATTGGCAAAAAAAGCCCTAGAATCTGGCATTTTTTTGCTGCAATCGCAAGATTTTGTTTAATTTCGCACAAATTGGCCGCAAGCAGACAAAATCAATCTTCATCCTGTCCGTCGATACGATCGTCGTCGTCAGGGTCATTTTGATCATTCTGCGCTGCCGGCTCTTCTGGCTTGGCTCTGGGCTCGTCCCGCCTGCGGCTATCATTATGACCGGTATTTTCATTACGTGCAGGCGAGTCTGATTTTTTCTTTTTCTTGCCTGAACCTGGCGGGTTGAGATTTTTAAGCAGAATGCTCAAATCGGGCTCACCTTCGCCAGGCAGGCTTATCCACCAGAGATTGCGGCCTGTCGCCTGATCTTTGCGGCCATTGACCTGATCGAGGCTGTAGTGAACCTTTCGGCGATCGGCAAAACTCAGCAGGATTTTACTGGTAATGTAATTGATATCCATGACCCTTGCAGTTTCGCTGCCAACGACAATCTCGGCATTGAGTTTGGGAAACTTGCCATGAAAAGAAGCATAATATTCATGCTCATGCGCAAGGCAACAAAGCAGGCGCCCGCAGATTCCCGAAAGCTTGGCCGGATTGAGACTGAGGTTCTGCTCTTTAGCCATTTTTGTCGAGACCGGGTAAAATGTGCTCATGAACTGCGCGCAACAGACAGCCTTGCCACAACAACCAATGCCGCCGAGCAAGCGTGTTTCGTCGCGAACCCCGATCTGGCGAAGCTCAATACGAGTTTTGAACTGTGAGGCCAGACTTTTCAGAAGATCGCGAAAATCCACCTTGTTTTCAGATTTGAAGTAGAGAATAAGACGACTGTAATCAAAAAGGTATTCAGCCTTGAGCAGCTTCATGCTCAGCTGATGATGCTGAATCTTGTCGCGGGCCTGAAGAAAGGCTTCACGCTCCTTCGCCTTCAGCTCAAGGATTTTATTGCGGTCGTCTTCATTCACCGGCCGAAGAATTTCGATGATAAAAGGATCCGACTCGCCTTTAAGACCCGCCGGTTTACTATCGACAATGCGCACAGCTTTGGCTATTTCGCAGCCATGCTGGGTAGTCACCACCAGATCCTGGGGTGGTTCAATTTCCATGTCAGGCATGATGGTCCAATGCAGGTTGGGCAGCTTGCGCAGCCTCAGAGAAACATATTGACTCAAGGTTCGAGACCTCCGATCTGCGTTATAAGGTTTTCTATGACCAGAGCCGGCTGAACGTGACGACGCAGCAGACCGGCGGATTTTTCGACAAGTTCGATACGTGCGCGCAGCAGAGTGATATCATCAACTGCAGCGAGTGTTATGATATCTTCTTTACGGTCAAGGTTCAACAACAAGGTTTCGTCTGCACCACATGCGATTTTGAGTGTATCAGAATACCAGTTGAGCAGACACAACAACAGTTCTTCGAGCTGCTGACCCGACCAGGCGTTCAGCATGCTGGAAATGGCGCCATCGAGATCCTTGATTACCGCAGCCGGGTAAGCCTTCTTCGCCTCGGCGAACAGCGGCTCAAAACTTTTCTGCATGGCCCGCACCGCACTGTCGAGGCGATCGATCAGCATATCGGCGAAAATAATCGGAAACGAAACCGGCAATGCGACAGACATCAGCAGAGAACGACAAAACTCCTTGCGGCTGGCCAGCAGCGGGGCATAAAACTCGCGGCATGGCAAGGCCGCCAGACGCATGGCTTCTTCGAGCGAAGAGGCGACGGCAAAAACTTCCTGCCAATGTCGTGAAGTTGTCTCTATAGTGTTGAGATAATCTGTATGACTGTATTTTAGGCCTGAATTAGAAATCTCCGGCAAAGACGATTCTGCCAGCAGCAGGGCGTGACCAAGCCGCCCTTCGCCAAGAGAGCAGCAGATTGCGGCATTTTCGGCTGACAAAGAATATTTTTCCGCCAGAGTGGAACGAATCTCTGACGGAGCCGGTGAAGCGAATCTCACTATTTCACTGCGACTGAGGACGGTGGGAAGAATTGCACCGGTTTCTCGGGCGATAAGAATAAAAACAACGTGCGATGGCGCCTCTTCAAGAATTTTGAGCAGACTGTTGGCAGAAGACTGATTGAGACGATCGGCAGGGTCGAGAATAAAAATCAGCCAGCGCCCGGTACCGGGTTTGAGAGCAGCGGCATCCTGCAGAGCGCGCACCTGATCTATACGAATCTCATAACCGTCTGGCCTGACTATAGTGACATCGGGGTGACTGTCGGCTGCGATACGCAGACAGGATTCGCAGGCACCACAGGCATCTGCCGCCAGGCCGTCAACCGCAAGTGGTTCAGCACATTGCAACAAGGCGGCAAAGGCTTTGGCTGATGGCAGGCGGCCGGTAGATTCGCTGCCGGCAAACAGATAGGTCTGAGCGATTCGACCCCTGCTGAACGAGTGGCTCAGCTGCCTGGCGACTGTATCCTGCAAAAGCAGATTTCTGAAACAGACTTTACTTGTTGACACCGGTTTTCCTCAAAAAGAACGATACACACAAAAGAATCATGATCACCAGAAAAATCGCGGAAAAGATCTGAATTCCGCGGTGGGGAATATCAGCAGCCAGAACAGCGACAAAACCGAAACAGGCGGAGACCATCCATAAAAAGCGCGTGGTATCACGCTGCGAAAACCCTTTTTGCAAAAGGCGATGATGCAGATGTTCCTTGTCCGCCTGAAAAATCGGAACCTTTTTTGAATAGCGCCGCAAAATGGCAAAAAACACATCCAGAACTGGCAGACCCAGGGCAATCAAAGGCACTACAAGCGGAAAAAGAATAGAGCCCTTGGTCGCGCCGGCCACCGATAAAGCTGCAGTCATAAAGCCAAGAAAATAGGCGCCGGAATCGCCCATGAAGATAACGGCGGGATAAATATTGTATCGCAGAAAAGCCAGCAGCGCGCCCATGGTTGAAGCTGTCAGCACAAGCACATTGCCGATCAGCTCCGGGTCATGCAGATGTGGCGTCACCAGCCGCACCGCCAGCAATGTTGAGAGTGCAATAAAAACGATTCCGCCGGCAAGTCCGTCGACACCATCAACAAGATTTACCGTGTTGGTGAGCCCGATAACCCACAGGAGCGTCAGAGGCCAGGTCAGAAGACCAAGCGCTACCAGGCCCTTTCCCGCAATGAAATCGGTGACGAAGTCAATCTTAACGCCTGCTGCCAGAAGAATCAGGCAACCGATTATCTGTCCGGCAAGCTTGATGCGAGCCTGCAGGTCGATCAGGTCATCGAGTAATCCGATCAGCATTACAAAGGTAGCAGCCAGCAGAAGCCCCACGGTCTCATGGTTATCGCTGAGAAAAGGCAAGGCTCCGATCAACCCGCCGAAGTACAGAGCAATACCACCAACCCGCGGCACCGGCGATTTGTGAATCTTGCGACCACCGGGACGGTCTACCAGACCGAGGTTGAGAGCTACGCGCCTGACCATGGGAACCAGCAAAGTTCCCGCCAGCCAGGCGATCAGAAATGGAAATATGACCTGTTTCAAGCCCTGCGATTATAGCAGATAAAATGCCCCCTTGCCAGCCATTTTTGCCGCCGGCACAATGCAAAATGCCTGCGCGCTGATGTTTGCGTCAAAGCGCAATCTATGCTATACCTGAATCTCTACTGAAGACAGACAAGCTCTGTCTTAATCTGCTGCAAAGGAATCATGCCCGATGACCGGTTCTTCGCCCACAAAGCACGACAACTTCGCCCAGACCTGCCGTAAAATCAGAATGCTGCTGTTCGACTGCGACGGCGTGATGACTGATGGTCATGTGGTGCTCGGCAATGACGGACTGGAGCTTAAATTTTTTGCCGCAGCCGACGGCATTGGGCTGAAAATGTGGAAAAAAGCTGGCCTGCTCTCAGGCTGCATCACCGGCCGAGCCTCACAGGGTCTCGAACGCCGCGCCAGCGAGCTCAAGTTCGATGAACTGCATCAGGGTGTTACCCGCAAGGGCGATGTGCTGGCAGATATCATGAAAAGGCACGGACTCGCACGCGAAGAGGTTGCCTACATAGGTGATGACCTGAACGACCTTTCGGTTGGAACCCGGGTTGGGCTTTTTTTCGTACCGGCAAACCATCACCCTTCCGTTCGCCCTTACGCCGATTACGTTTTGTCCAGCCGAGGCGGCGATGGCGCCGTGCGTGAAGCACTTGACCTGATCCTGGACCATAAAGGGCTGATCGAAGGTCTTATCGAAGGCTTTATCAATCAGGAATGATGCGCGACAAATTCAAAAAAATAAAGCGAACATTGCGAGCCTGGCTGATAAAGGGCCTGGTCTCGCTGATAACCAGGCTCGATGCCAGGGCGGTGCCTAAACTGAAACGCCTTCTTCTCAAGGTGTTTCCGCTGATTTTTGCCAGAGAAATCCAACGGGCACGCGAGCTTCTGCCGACGGAATTCGCCGACAGAAAAGATGAGATCATTGCCGGCATGGCCGAAAACCAGGTCATGACTCTGCTGGAAGTATTCTTTTATGAAAAGCTGCTGGCCGCTGACCCTGACTTTGTGCAGATCGAGGGCCGCGAAAATATTGAAGAAGCACTGGCCGGCAAGCGCGGCATCATTATTCTTTCCGGTCATTTTGGCAACTGGGAAGTCATGGGCTATACGCTGACAAAAATGGGGATACCCATGCACGTGATGGCACGGGCGCAGGCTGTCGATCAGATGACAGAATTCATGAACAGCTTTCGCGAAAAGCGTGGCGAAGTCGTGATAATGGACAACACTCTTCCAGCGGCTCTCAAGCTGCTGGCGCAAAACAAGACGGTAGGCCTTCTCGCCGACCTCAACGCTAAAGAGCGCGGTTATCAGGTGCGTTTTTTTGGCCGGGCTGCCTCTTTTTACAGCGCCCCGGTAATAATGGCCCTGCGCAGCAAAGCGCCTTTGATTCCGTCATTTGCCGAGCGTCAGAAAAACGGGCGACTGCTGCTGCGTTTTGAAAAGCCGGTCGAATTCGACCGCAATGACAGCATGTGCAACAACATTCAGCGTTATGTCGATCGCTATGAAACCGCTTATCGACGCCGGCCCGATCTATGGTGCTGGTTCCATGAACGCTACGAATTTGCCAGCCTCGGGAGAACCGGCTGATGAAAAACATATTGCTCAGTTACTGGCTGTGGGCCGCTGTTCTTGTCGGATTTATCGTAATCATTCTCTGGGATGACAAGCTCGAACAGGGAACGACCAGTTATGTTAAGCATCGCATGGTACTCAAAAACGTTAACTTCAGCCAGGTCGAAGGCGGCTTCGAACATGCGCGACTTTACGCAGACATCTGCGATATGGACGACAACCAGAACAACATGAACGCATCGAACGTGCGCACAATATTCTTCAAACAGGATCAGGCCACCTGGACAGGTCGGCTGATTTCTGAGCGGGCCCTCAAAAATCCTTTCGAAGCTAAGTTCTGGGGCGACGTAAGAGGCTGGAACACCGACAACGAAAGAATCAGAACTGATGAGCTCCGCTATTATTTCAATCGCAAGGAACTGCATACGCAAAAGCCAGTGACAATCTGGAAAGATGATGCAGTACTGACCGGCCTTGGATTGCGTTACAACACGGTCGATAAAGAGGCTCAGATCAACCAGCAGGTTGTCATCAGGATCTGGGAAACTGCCAGTAAAACAGCCACGACCGACGACAACCCCAGGCAGGTCAATGGCCTGCCGGTCGCGCCGCCCATCTCGGAGATTATGATACCTCTGAATATCGCATCATCGACAGCGCCAGCAAATGTGACTTCGAATACTTCAGACGTTGCATCATTGCCGGCAACAGCGGCGACTGAAACAAGTAATGAACCCAGCAAGGAACAACAACCATGAAAAGATTAGCTCTGACCATTTTATTCATGAGCGCCGCCGCGGTCTTTGCCCAGACTTCGATCACGGCAGGCGACATGGTTATCACCAGCAAACTCATGACCTTTTTCAAGAATGTTTATGTGGCAAGAGGCGGTCTGACAGCGGAGCAGAAAGATTCGACCCTGACCGCCGACCGCGGCATCTATGACCGTGAACTCGAAATAGTAAAGGCCATAGATAACGTCAAGGTTGTCCAGCCCGGTTCAGTCCTCACTTCAGATTACCTTGAAGCCTATGTTAAGGAAGATCGCATACTGGCCCGCGGTAATCCCAAACTGGTGCGCATCGTCGAACGCGCCAGCCCGGGCGGCGAAGAAGGCACCACAAAGATTCGCAAAACCAGAGTCATTCTGACCTGCAACGAAGTAGAAGGTTTCAACAAAGAAAGCCGATTTCTCGCCAAAGGCGACGTTCGCGTCATCGAAGTACCTTATCGCGATGGCGAAACCGAGGAAGAAGCTGCCGAGAACGAAAAGTCGCCAGTTTCAGATATAATCTGCGAGACGCTCGAGCTTTTCAGCAACGAAGATAAAGCGATTGCGCGCAATGACGTCGAGATTGTCACTGAAACTCTGCGGGCAACCGGAGATAAGGCAATTTATCTCAACCGCGAAAATAGAATGATCATCGTCGGCCGCGCCCACGCTTTCCAGACGACCAAAGAAGCCGGCACCAACGCCGAACAGGTTTCTGAACTCTTTGCCAATAAAATAATCTACTACCCGGACGAAGACCGAACCATAGCGGTTGGCAACGTTCAGGCCACGGTTTACCCGACAAGCGGCGGTGCTTCGCGCGACAAGGACAAAGATAAGAAAAAGAAAAAGCGCGAAAAAAAGAAAGTCAGTGAAAATGAGAAAGAAACAATTGCAGTCAAAGAGGCCGGCAAAAGCAATGAAGAGCTGCCAGACAGCCTTCCCGCCGGCGAGTATCTTAAAATCGAAAACGACGACGACTATGTAGATGAAGAATACATTGCAGCAACTGAAGAAGACTGAAACGGAGAGCATCAACAGATGAAGATCACCGAAGCGGAAGCACCAGCACCAGCAGCGTCGTTCCTGGCGCCGGACAAGCCCGATGAGATTACGGTAGAGCTGGTGTGCAAGGCCTACAAAGGCCGAACCGTTGCCGATCATGTCTCGCTCAACATCAAAAAGGGCGAGATCGTGGGACTGCTTGGCCCGAATGGAGCCGGCAAAACAACGACCTTCTACATGGTAGTCGGTTTGATCAAGCCTGACAGCGGCAGGGTTCTCTACAACAACCACGACATTACCAAAAAAGCCATGTATCAGCGCGCCCGCATGGGAATTGGCTATCTACCCCAGGAAGCCAGTGTCTTCCGCAAACTTACCGTGCGCGAAAATATCTGGCTGATTCTCGAAGGCATTGACATCAGCGACAAAGAAAGGCATGAGCGCCTCGACAAGCTGATGCACGACCTCGACATCGCACGTCTCGCAGACAGCCTCGGCTACTCGCTGTCGGGCGGAGAAAGACGCCGCGTCGAAATCGCGCGCGCGCTGGCGGCGGAACCGAGTTTCATACTTCTGGACGAGCCCTTTGCCGGAGTCGACCCGATAGCAGTCCAGGACATCCAAAGCATTGTTATCGCGCTGCAGAAAAAGGGTCTCGGCCTTCTGATCACCGACCACAATGTTCGAGAAACCCTGGCAATAGTTGACCGCGCTTATATCATGAGTCTCGGCAAAATTCTGGTGTCGGGCTCGGCGCAGTTCGTCGCCAAAGATGAAACCGCACGCAAGTTTTATCTCGGCGACCGCTTTCAACTCGATCAGATCGAGAAAATCAGCCAATGATCTATATTCTCATACTTGTTCTCATCAGCGGTCTGATAGCCTATATCGGCGACGTTCTCGGCACCTATGTCGGCAAACGCAGACTGACGGTACTCGGCCTGCGCCCGCGCATAACTGCGCTGGTTGTAGCGATCACGACCGGCATTCTTATCACCCTGCTGACACTTGGCGCCATGACGATAATCTCAGACGACGTCAGAACCGCACTGTTTCACATGAATACCCTGCGTCAGGACATAGAAAACCTGCAAAACGAGACTCGCAGTCTCGAACAGGTAAAACTCCAGCTCGAAAAAGAGAAGGCGGCACTGACTAATGATGTCGAGCGCCTGACCTCGACGGTAAGAATAAAGGAAACCGGCAACGTGGTGTTCCGTAAAGACGAGCCGCTGGCAGTAGTAGTGGTAGCAGCAAAACAGAGCGCCAGCGAAGTGATGAAGGAACTGACGACACTTATCATCAATCTCACCGCCAAAGTGCGCCGCCGCGGTGTGAACGTGCAGGATGAAATCGACTTCTTTACCGCCAATCGCGACCAGCTCAACGGCATGGCAGCTCATATAGCGAGTTCGTCGCAGGACATGGTCGTCGGCGCTATTGCCGCCGAAAACATCAATGCCGGCGAACAGCTCGGAGATGTCCGTTTTATTCTGCTTCCCAACAATCTCATTTTCAGAAAAGATCAGGAGATAGCTTCAGTTCAGATTGACGGGCAGCTGAGTCGCGGCGAGATTGCCCGCAACCTTAAACAGTTCATGGATGAAATCAACCAGGAAGTGGTCAGACTGGGAATGATCGAGAATCCGCTTACCGGCCGATTTGGCGACCTGTCATCCGATTCGATGCTGTCTTTCTACGACATGGTGAATCGTATCAAAGAGCTTAATCGCAAGTTCATACTGATTGCGGCAGTTCCCGAAGATACCTATGCCATAGGTCCGCTCAACGTAACGTTCAGATTCGAAGAAACCGGCGAGCGCATTTTCTCGACGCAGCCTGAGCAACCGGATGCCGCTGATGGCGAAGAATAATCTTGCGTGAATTAAGCGCACCTGTACATAATTGTCGAGCATGGAGAAAACTTTGTGAAAACCGGAAAATATCAGGTTGACATACTACAGGAAGGTAGAATGCTGGTAGATGGCGGTACCGCCTTTGCCGGACTGCCACGCTCCGAATGGGAAGCGTTCGCCATGCCCGACGCCAGAAACCGCATTCAGCTCGGCATTAATTTTCTGCTGATCCGGGGTGACGGCTTGAATATGCTCGTCGACACCGGCACCGGCCGAAAAATCAGACCGGAACGTCTTAAAATGATGGGGCTTGAGAATTCAACGACAGTAACAGGTCATCTCAAAAATTTTGGACTGTCACCGGATGACATCACTCATGTAGTATTCACCCATCTGCATTTTGACCATTGCGGCGGCTCAACCGAAATCAACGGTGATGAAACCACCGCAATTTTCCGCCGGGCGGCCATTTTCATTCAACGTGACGAGTGGTCGGCAGCATGCCGACCCGACGATTTTTCGCGCAGCAGTTACCACGTGCATGATTTTCTGCCGCTGTTCGAAACCGGCAACCTGCATTTCATCAGTGGCGATTGTGAAATCGCAGATGGAATAAGTGTCGAAGTCAGTGGTGGCCATACTGCCGCGCATCAGATCGTGAGAATCAAAGACAGCATGCGTAACATCATTTACCCGGCTGATATCTGTCCGACGCCGCTGCACTTGAATCCTAAGCGACATGAGGCTTTCGATCTTTACCCGATCGAAACGCTTCAGGCACGCAACACCCTTTTGCGCAGGGCCATGCGCCCCGACACCCTGGTTGCCTTTTCGCACGCACAGGATGCAGTATTTTATCGAATTGCCCTGCAAGACAATTTATACAAAGCGGTTGCCACTGATGAATGCTGAAAACCATGGCAAAATTTATATTCTCGCCAATGCCGGCGCCAGAACGCTTGATTTTAAAGGGCTGGAAACAGCATGCGAAAAGCTTGCCCGCCACACAGCCGTTGAGATCATCAAAACTACCAGCCAGGAACAGGCCAGCAGCGAAACCGCCCGACTAAGTGCCATACCGGGCAATATCGTCGCCGCTGCCGGAGGCGATGGCACCATCAACAATCTGCTCAACGCCATGACGCCAGGCGGAGTGCTCGGCATTATCCCGGCCGGCACTGCCAATGTAATTGGTCGCGAACTTGGCATACCTCTTAAAATCGGTGAAGCGGTAAAAGTACTGCTGACCGGGGCTGTCCAGAATGTAGATACGGCGGTATGCAACGGCCGCAAGTATCTGTTTGTCGCAGGTTTCGGCTTTGACGCTGCGGTAGCAGGCTCGGTTGGCGGCTGGCGCAAAAAGCTGCTGGGTCGGGCCGCTTACCACATTGCCGGTCTTGCAAGCTTCATCACTTACCGCCCGCCGAAGCTGAAAATCACCTGTGATGACAGAGTATATCGGGGCAGTTACGCGCTGATCGCGAATATGCGCCGTTATGGTGGCGAGCTGTTCTTCGCTCCCCAGGCCAGATTCGATGACGGAATTCTCGATCTGGTTCTGCTCAAGCGTTTTTCGGTTGGCAGTATGCTGCGACTTCTCAACTTTGCCCGCGGTAATGGCAGATTTCCTGCTGATGTTGCCGAATCGGTTCAGGGCAGACATTTTGTCGTCGAAGCCGACCGCCCCACGCCTTATCAGCTTGACGGCGAAGTTTTTCCCGAAGCCGAACGTTTTGAAATCACTCTGGCTCCGCAACCGACCAGCCTGATCACACCCTGATGGATATACTCGCAACAATCTGGCAGATAATCTGGATATTGCTGCTGCTGGCAGTGGCTACCGGCTCTGTCATATTGCTTGCCGCTCTGTTTCACCCGCTGCGCTTCGATTTAAAACTGCGTGGTTCAGTCAAAGGACAGCGCGCCGAAGTCTGGTTCGTTTATCTGTTTCGCACGTTAAGAATAGGTATAATAGCCACTCCGCACACCCAGGATGTTGTAATCAGCTTTTTAGGCTGGAAAAAGCGGCTCGAACGTATGACCCGGCGCAAGCCTGTCGCCCCACCCCATGACTCACCACCGTCAGCCCCGCCAGTAGCCGCTGGCGACGTGACGAGCAAAACTTCCAGCGAAGAACCGACAGACAATCTGGCCGCAGAAGCCGTATCAAAACCGGTTGAGCCGCCGGATTTTTCGGCTGCCGACGCCACCAAAACAGATCAGGCGCAACCAGAACCTGAAAAGGCGGTCGAGGCTGAGCAGACAAGAGAACCGGCAGCTCCTGTCACTATATCCGAGGCGGCAACAGACGCCGCGCGACCAGAGACAAAAGAGTCAGCGCCAGCGGCAATTGACGAAGCCGAAACGATTGAGCCTGTTGCCGTCGCCGGCCAGCCTGATGCACCAGTAGACACTCGTCCGCTCAAACCGCTGAATGAAGTCGAAGAAGAATACCGGGCAGCCAAAAGCGCCGAAACGGTAACACCAGAGCCGCAAAGCGGCGCCGGTAAGCAGGGCGCATCGCTAAAACAGTTGTTACGCAAATTCAAACGCGATGCCTCACGCCGTTTCAGCCAGGTAAAAGGATATTTACGTCTTTTCAGGCGCAAATGGCGGGCTCTGTCACCGGTCTTCAAAAGATTCTGGCAACGCGGCAAAAAGGGGTTTGGTCTGCCGCGCCTCGATCTTCTGCTGCGTTACGCTCTGCACGAACCATATCTTACCGGCATGAGCCATGCTACTCTGGCTGTAGCAAGCGGCATGGTCGGACAATGGGGCATAAATTTCGTGCCGATTCCGCATTTCGGCGCGCCCATGTTGTACAGCAAGGCCTGGGTGACAGGGGTTATCAGACCATGGCGCCTGGTCTTCGCTACTGGCGCTCTTCTCTTCGAAAAGCAGCTATATCTTGAACTCTGGCAGTTATTCAAATGGTACCGCGCCAAAAAACAACATTAAAAATTTGTTTCTACCTGACGCAGTTTCTGGTAAGATGTTCTCGAAATTCAGGAGGTTCCAGCGCAAATGGCAATTGATACCTTAATCAAAACAGTATTATCAGAGCTTAAAGTGGCGATCAACTCCAAGACCGTCATCGGCGAACCGACCACTTTCAAGAACTGGACTGTAATACCGGTCACCAGAGTCTCTTTTGGCTTTGGCGCGGGCGGCGGTCAGGGCAAGAACGACTCCGTCGGCTTTGGTGGCGGATCTGGCGGCGGTGCGACTATTGAGCCGGTAGCTTTTATTGCCATCAGCGAAAAGGAAGTTAAGCTGATTTCACTGAAAGAGAAAGAAACGATCTGGGAAAAGATTCTGAAACCCGAGGTTGGCGAAAAAATTTACAACAAGCTCATGGGAATAGCCGAAACCACTGCAGAAACAGCTGAAAACGCAACAGAGGGCAACAAGAAAGAATAAACTGTCCGAACCTGAAATTTTCTGAAAGAGGGTGTGATTACTATTATCAGCATAGAGGCAATTAAACAGATAAAACTTTTTTCGGGTCTCGAAGACCATGATCTCAAAAAGATTGCAGAAGTAGTCAAGGAGCGTGTGCTCCCCGCCGGAACCACTCTGTTCAAAGAAGGCGACGTCGGAGATGCCTTTTATCTGCTGAAAGAGGGCATCGTTGAAGTCAACAAAGAGAACAGCCCGGCAATCAACGATATCAAAAGCACAGATGAAAGCAATTTCTTCGGAGAAATGGCCCTGGTAGAAGGCGCGCCCCGCAATGCCACCATCAAGACCAAGGTCGAATGCACGCTGCTCGAAATCGACAAGGTGAATTTTGACATGCTGCTGCGCCTGAATTCGTTCATCGCGCTGCGCATCATGACTGCTCTGACTCAGCGCATCCGCAAAACAACTTCTGTTATGAAAGCTGTCACCATCGAAGAAGAAAAGTGCGGCAAGCTGATCACACTGTTCAGCCCCAAGGGTGGCGCCGGAAAAAGCGTAACAGCAGCCAACATGAGCGCCGGCATCGCCAAGCTCACCGGCAAAAAAGCTTTGCTGATCGATCTTGATCTGCAATTCGGCGACCTCGCCTTCATGCTCGGTCTCAAACCCAAGCGCAGCATCGCTGATCTCGTCGAAGCCGAACCCGAAACCGCCGATGACCTTAAAAAGTTTCTGAGCGAACACCCGCACGGATTCTCGGTATTGCCCTCGCCTTTCAAACCTGAACAGTCCGAAATGGTGACCTCAAATCACCTGCGCAAGCTTGTAAAAATAGCCAAAACTGTTTTCGACTATATAATTGTCGATACCCATTCGCTGTTCCAGGATCTGACCATCAATTCTCTCGACATCTCCGACTATATCTGCCTGATCATGGCGCCTGAACTCACTCATATCAAGAGCATGATGCAGTGCATGAAGGTTGTCGAGACGCTCAAATACCCGCCCGAAAAGATCAGAATGATTCTCAACCGCGAAGAGTGCATGTATGCAATCGCGCGCGCCGAGATCGAAGCCAGCCTCAAACGCAAGTTTGACTTCAGTCTGCACGATGACTGGAAAAATGCTCTGAGCATGGTCAATGAACAGAAAACCATATTCGACACCACCAATGAATCGACCTACCGCACTGATTTCGTGCATCTGATAACCGGGCTGACCGGCGAAAAGATCAGCGAAGAAGCGCAAAAAAGCGGCCTGCTCGGCACTCTTAAAGGCTGGTTTGGCAGCAAAGAAAAAGGGAAATAACAGTTCAACCGTTTTGCCAAAGACGCGGGGGCCAACAGTCCCCGCGTTTTTTTATTGGCGGCGGACTTCCCAGATCATGTGGGGAAGTTGCGGCACGATCAACCGTGCTGTTGCCAGCCTGACTGCCTTGCTGCTGCCCGGCAGACATATCAGCATCTTATCACCGACCACACCGGCACAGGCCCGACTCAGCATGGCTGCCGCACCAATCTGGTGATACGAGATCAGGCGAAATATCTCGCCAAATCCTTCCATTTCTTTTTTAAAAAAAGAACGCGCAACCTCAACCGTGCTGTCGCGAGCGGTAAGACCGGTTCCGCCATTGGTTATCACAGCATCGTATTCTCCACTCTGCAGCCATTCTGCCAGAGCCTGCCGCATCAGCTCAGGATCTTCACGCACAACCCGGTAACCAGCAATCTTATGCCCGGCAGCTGCCAGCATTTCTTTCAGGATCCCGCCCGATTTGTCGCTGCTTTCATCACGAGTGTCGGTGAAGGTCATTACACCCAGCCTGAGGCTGGCGCTGGCCAGCTTTTCGTGTTCGTGATTGCCCATATTTACATCCTTTCAGGCTTGATTAACGGTTGAGATTGACTTTCGGACTTACCGAGGCAACGATCTGGCGCAGTTCTTCGTTGTCTATCACCATAAAATCAAGAACCTCACGATCGTGAATATGCGCCTCTACCCCCTCAAGAACCAGAAAAGAAAGACGATCTACTTCGAGTCCGGCAAGAGGGCGCGAAGGCTCAAGACCGATCACCAGCGTCGTTTCGCGATCTCCAGCTTTGCAGGTGTCAAACAGATATACCGCGGCAATTTCCTCCAGTGGCCCGAAAACGGTGCCGAGAAATTCGAGAAAACCACCGGGAACTTCAGGATCAGGCGACGCAAAAATCATCTGCTCGCCTTCATCAATATTGATAACTGTATAGGGGTATCTGGCCGAAAGCTTGCTGTCACCGACACTGGTGAGCAACCTGGCGGCGAGATTGCCGGCCACTTCAGCCAGTGACTCTTCCGGGCCGTCATTGTCAACGACGATGATATTCGGGTTATCCGGCAGCTCATCCTGGGCATAAAGGCGCTCTTTTGCGCTTTCCTGGCTCCAGTTTCGACTTTCGACCAGTCGGTGCAGACGCAGTTCAGGGTTGGCGCGCACATAAATTACACGGTCACAAAGACTGTCCAGGCCCATTTTAAACAGCAGGGCGGCATTGATGATGATAGCCCTGGCGCCGGCGGTGCGGGCAAGTTCGATCTTATGCTTAACTTCGTTGATCATGGCCGGATGCATTATGCTGTTGAGAGCATTTATCTTTTCTTCACCGGCAAACGCGATCCGTCCGAGAGCGCGACGGCAGATGGCGCCATCGACCATGATGCCAGGCCCGAAAGTTTTTACCAGTATATGCTGCATTGCCGGCTGCTTAAGCAGTTTGTGACCTATTGCATCTACTTCGACATTTTCACCGAGGCCGCGTCGCGACAGCAGGTTGGCGAGTGTCGATTTGCCGGCACCGGTTTGTCCTGAAATTCCAATTACCAGCATGTTATTCCTGCTTTCTCGGTAAATAGACGGTAAAAATAGAACCTTCGTCTACCACGCTCTGAACCTCGATCTTGCCGCCATGTTCTTCAACGATGCGCAGCGCCATCGAAAGCCCCAGCCCGGTACCGTCTTCTTTGGTGGTCATGAAAGGATTGAAAATATCGGGCAGGCGGCTGGCAGGAATGCCAGTACCGGTGTCTTCAAAAGCTATGGTAACAAAATCATCGCGCAGATCGATGTTGACGCGCAGTTCACCCTCTGTCTGAAGCGCCTGCACGGCGTTGGTAAGTATATTTATGAATACCTGTTTGAGCTGGTCGGGATCGCCGACTATTTTTGGACAGTTCGGCACGACGTTCTTGCTGAATTTTATATTCTGCTTTTTAAGCTGGTTTTTGATGAGCAGAAAGCAGTCTTCGACGACCTTTTCGGGTTCGACATCGATGGCTTTGGGTTTGCTGGGCCGGGCAAAATCGAGCAAATTGCCGATAATGCTTTCCAACCGGTCAATTTCGCTCTGAATGATGTGCAGAGGCTCACTGCGCGGGTCTTTTACGCCAAATTCACTTTGCAGCAGCTGTACTATCATTTTCATGCCGGTGAGCGGATTTCTGATTTCATGCGCAATGCCGGCAGCCAGAACGCCGAGCGCCGACAGTTTATCTGCACGTTTGAGCTGTTCTTCGAGCGCGCTGATCTGGGTCACATCCTTGATAAACACGGCCGTACCGAGCATTCCGCCGGTTTCGTTACGAAACGGGAATGCGTTGACCTCAACGATGCGGGCCGGGTTACTGTTGCGAATTTTGACCTTCTCACTTTCCAGAGTGATATTGGTGGTCAAGGCTTCGACCATAAGTTCATTGAGGCGACCCGGCAACTTGTCACTGCTGTCAAACGGGCTCCAGCCTTCCGGGAACTGCCTTCCCATGATCGTTCTTATTTCGGGATTGGCGTAGGTAACCCTGCCTTCAGGGTTGAAGATGAGCACCCCCGAGGTCATACTCTCTAGAATACGTTCAGTAAAACCTTTCAAACGTATAAGGTCTTTGAACATATGATCGATCGAGGCGATCTGAGTCGCTATGATGCGCAGGCCGATAATATCTTCGTCGCGGTAGGCGTATGGCTTGCGGCTTCCAATCGTCAGAACCCCGATCAGACGACCGGAGACCTCTATCGGCAGAATAAGTACCGAATTGAATTCTCGCGTGTAAGTCAGATAAGGCTTGAGTTCTTTGGCAGCAAGTCCGACCGGGCCTTCTCCGACCGGTATCGAACGTGGAAACGATTCAGAGATATTCTGATCGATTCTTGCTTCGAGGGTTTTGCCATCAGCTGAAACGAAGTAGAGCAGATAAACGTCGAAGTTGATGAAACTGCGCGCTACCTTGCCGAGAGCATCGTATATGTCGCGAAAGTCGATGAGCGATTCGGCCTGCTGTGAAATTTCATATAGCGCTGACAGACGCGAATTCTTGTGAATCATCTCATTGTTGAGTCTGAGATTCTCGAACAGAGAGCCCATGAATGGCGTAATGATCTCTAGTACGCTGCGCTGTTCAACCGAAAATTCACTGCGATCTTCGGGTTTAAACATGACCAGCAAACCCACCGGCTTGCCAGAAAGCATGACCGGCCAGGCCGACATTTTTTTGACCGGATAATTCTCAGATATTTCATATTCACTGGCCGGGGTGCCCAGAGCGTTGTTGCGCAAACGTATGAATACGCTGAAGCAGTCACTGAGAAAATCGCCAGAGATATCGGGTTCAGGCGTCGATTCCTGAAAGCTCCTGACAAAAGGAATCATTGTATTGCTTTTTTCATGCGGCGTGAGCAGAAGAGCTCCGGCTGATTCGGTTACCGATACCGCGCTTTCGGTCAAAAAAAGCAGGGCGCGATCGGCATTAAGGTGCGAGATTGCCTGAGCGATTTCGCTCAACAGTGATATTGCAATAACCGGACGCTGCTCGATACCCATAAACATTGCTCCTGAATTTATGCAGATAAATTAACATGACCGCCCGGCAAACGCATCAATTTTTCGTGATGATCTTGAAAAGATAGCATAAGTGTATTAAGTTTGAACGAAAAGAACGCCAAGGAGATCTTAAATGGCAAAGGAAATGAAAAAGCCCGCGAAGTCAGCTAAACCGGTTACCACCACGCGCAAGCCCGCTACCAGCAAAACCGTTAAACCATCTGAAACCGTAAAACCGGCAGTGGCGAAATCTGGCAACAAGCTGGATGCAACCGCACAACGGATCATCGATACCTTTGCTCAGATAAGTGCGATTCCGCGCGGTTCAGGCAATGAAGAGCAGATCCGGCACTTCCTGATTGACTGGGCGCGCAGCAACAAATTTCTTTACATCACCGACCGCGTCGGCAACCTTATCATTAAGATAGCTGCCAGCAAAGGCATGGAAAAGCATGCTCCCATAGTTCTTCAGGGGCACCTCGACATGGTCTGCGAAAAGACTCCTGATTCAGATCATGACTTTCTCAAGGATCCGATCCGTTTTGTTTACGATGGCGAATGGCTCAAGGCCGACCGAACCACACTCGGCGCCGACAACGGCATCGCCATTGCCATGGCAATGTGTCTGGCTACCGACAGCAAGGTCAAGCACGGGCCGCTCGAACTTCTCTTCACTGTCGAGGAAGAAACCGGCCTGACCGGAGCAAGAGGTCTTGAAACCGGTATTCTCAATGCAAAATATCTCATCAATATTGATTCTGAAAGAGACGATGTCTTTACTGTAGGCTGTGCCGGCGGCAAAGACAGCCATATCGAATTCGATCTCGGCTACGAAGAAGTCCCCTACGATTACCGGGGCATGCACCTGAAGGTCAGTGGTCTCACCGGCGGCCATTCTGGCGAGAACATAATCGATGAACGCGCCAATGCAATTCGCCTGGTCACCCGCATCCTGCACAGCATCCGCGACATCTGCGATCTGCGACTGACCTGGATCAAGGGTGGAACCGCACACAATGCGATTCCGCGCGACGCTGAAGCCACTTTTTTCGTGCCGATCGATCGCCTTGATGATATCAAGAGTCATGTTGCAAAGACCGAAGAATTTCTCAAATCAGAGTTTGCCCGCACCGATCCGGAACTCAGAGTTTACCTGGCCGAAATGGCGGTTACTCCTGACCGGCGCGCCATGATGAGTTATATCACCATGAAAGCACTCGACCTGCTTTATGCCATGCCACACGGAGTCGTCGCGCGATCCACTGACATGCCGCATCTGGTAGAAACCTCTTCAAACCTGGCAAAAGCCTGGGTAGATAACGGCAAGCTCATGATTCATTCAAGCCAGCGCAGTTCGGTAATGACCAGGCTCGATGCCATCACTCACCGCATCGAAGCAATCGCCCGGCTGGCCGGCGCCCGCGTCCAGAGCGGCAGCGGCTACCCGTCATGGCGACCGGATTTTGATTCAAAACTGCTGGCAGCCTGTAGAAAGATTTATAAATCACTGTTTGGCAGTGAAGTAAAGGTCGAAGCCATTCATGCCGGTCTCGAATGTGGACTGATCGGCAATCTGCACCCTGGCATGGAAATGTTGTCGCTCGGGCCTACGATCAAAAATCCGCATTCTCCCGACGAACGCATGTATCTGCCGTCATTGCCAAAGGTTTACAGCCTGCTCACCCATATTCTGTCTGAATTGTGAGGTCTGCCATGAATTCTCTGCGCTTCCGGCTGGCAGCAGCCATGCTGCTGGTTTTTGTCACCCTGCTGCCGGCGCTGACCGCCGACAGAGCCGTGACAATTCTTCATACCAACGACATACATTCGCATATACTGCCCTTTGACAGCAAAAGCAAAGGCGAGAATGTCGGAGGCGTGGTTCGCCGCGCCGCGCTCGTGCGCAAGATTAAAAGCGCGGCCCCTTATGCTCTTTATCTCGATGCCGGCGACATTTTTCAGGGAACTCCTTTCTACAGCGTTTTTAAAGGCGAAGCCTGCCATCTGCTTGCTGTTGCTGCCGGCATCGAAGCAACAACCATTGGCAATCACGAGCTCGATAACGGCATCGACAACCTTAAAAAACAGATCGCAAATTCCGGAATACGCATATTGTGCTGCAACGTCTACGACCGCTCCAGCGGACGACTGGTGTTTCCGGCATATCATGTCTTCGTACGCAACGGTGTTAAGATTGCAGTTATAGGCAGCATCGGAGACGAAGCCTGGCTCGATGCCGACCGCAAATACTGTGAACCCATGGAATGCCGCGACAGAAACAGCGAAGTAAGAAAGGTGGCAAGACGCATACGCCCTTACGTCGATCTTATCGTGGTCTTATCACATGCCGGCATCGAATTTGACGAGAGATTGGCGGCTGAAGTTGGCGAAATCGATGTAGTTGTCGGTGGCCACACCCACGTAGAACTCACTCAGCCGAAACTGGTAGCCAACAATCCAGGCGTCGGCACCTGTCATAACGGGCTCGGCGGCACTCTGGTCGTTCAGGCAGGTGAGCATGGCGTTTTTCTTGGCCGTCTCGATCTGATGATCAACGAAGCTGGTTATATTTCGACCTACAGCGGCAGCCTGGAAAAAATCACCTCAGCGCATGAACCGGCGGCAGATGATCCGGTACAGCATCTGGTGGACAGTTACAACGAACGTCTGGATGCCAGTATGCGTGTCGTCGCCGGTCACACTGACCATGAGCTTTCTCTGCCCAAAGAAAAGAAGAAAACCCACATTCTCCCGATGGGAACTTTTACAGCACAAAGCATGCTTGAAGCGGGCAAGGCTGACATCTGTCTGGTTAACTCTGGAGCGATTAGAGCCGCAATACCAGCGGGTGATATAACCGTCGGCCAGATTTATGAGGCACTGCCCTATGACAATACGGTGGTAACATTCATGATGCCGGGCGTGGCAGTTCAGGCGATGTTCGACCATATCTGCACAAATTACGGCAGCCTCGATGGTTACCAGTATGCCGGCTTTTCCGCTGACTTCGATGTCAAAACCGGTCGGGCCAGCAACCTGCTTATCGGTGGTCAGCCGCTCGACCCGGCAAAGACCTACCGGGTCTCGACCTCATCATTCATAGCCAATGGCAATCTCGAAGGCGACAAGATGTTCGTTGGCTCACTCGGTTCTGATGATTCAGGAGTGCTGATGCGTGAGGCAGCTCTTGCTTATCTCGAAAGAGTAAAAAACCTCCCTGATTTTTCGCAGCCACTGGTCAATCTCATTGGCCTCGAAACAGTCAAAAGAGAAAGCAAGTATTATAACTGAAGGGCTCAGCGGTAATACCAGAGATGGGCGACGAATACCAGGCTTGATGCAATCAACACTGAAGCCATGCCCATGCGCAAGAAGGCAACTCGGCTCCAGCTGCCATGAAATCGGCTGCCGACACCCCAATAAATCAGGTCTGATATCATTATTCCGACCAGGCAGCTGACAGCTGAAAAAGCCAGATTGAGCTCAAGCCCGAGCAGAAGGTTGGCGCTGATAAAAATCAGGGTCAGAAACGCGGCCCGGATAAACGAATTGCCGGCGGCAAGCCATTGTGGAACCAGGCGACGCCGACTGACCGAAATCAGGTTGCCTTCGCGTTGGTACCAGCGCCATCTGATGCTGAGAATCGCTGCGAAACTGACAACATAAGGAATGAAAAACAGCCGGTCTTCTGTCAGATTGAAGTTAGCGCCGCAGATCCAGCCAAAAGACACGATGAACATGTAGAAAATCGGGCGCACGCGCAGGCGCTCATCCTGACTGCCGGGCATTTCGAGAAAAAGATCGAACAGCGAAATCAGAATGGTGCAGATAAGAACCGGAATATACCACTCGGGCCCAACCAGACTCCAGGCCGCATAGCCAGCCAGAGCGACTCCGATTATGCCTGAATGGCCGAGTCGGCCAGAAATATTGCCGAACAGATAGGTTGCCAGAAAAATCATGCCGATCGAGCACAGCTGCATGATAATCTCGGGAATTGGCTTGGTAGTGATTTTCATTATGATGAAAAGCGTGCCGAAAGGTATGAATATGTTGTCGGCGCCGCCGAGCGATATCGCCTCAAAGCAGGTTACCAGCACAGAAATCAGCAGGGCAGACAGCACGCATTCCATTCTTCCAACATCTGTCAGTAGCAGCAGACCAAGATGAACGATAAGGAAGGTCGAGAGCAGAAAGATGAATGAGCCTTCGATACTCTTGTTTTCTTCTTCGACGTTATACACCTTGAAACCGTAAGAAATACCGATCAAGGCCGCCAGCGCATCTGAGACCGAAAGAACCGCAATCGAAATCAGATAAAAATATGGCTTTTCGAGATAACTGGTCATCGAAAAAGTCAGATAAATCGCGAGAGGATGCAGAATGTCGCCGCTTGATTTGCGCTTTACCCCGTGGACAGAAGGCAGCAGACCAAGCTTTTTGGTGGAAGCCATCAGAACGATGAATACAATGCCAAGTCCGAGGACCGTCCAGTGAGAAGTAAAAACATAGGCGAAACTCAGCGAAACCACGCCGCCGCTGAAATGAACGAACTTGCGGGTTCCTTCCTGCGAGCAGGCTCCGCTGCCGCGCAACAACTCGCCGAGCCCGACCAGAATGAGGAAAATGGCGGCAACGATCAGTGCCGAACCGAATTCGCTCTCCCAGTTAACCATATTTACCGCCACAAATGACTTTCAGTAGATTCTAATCAGGGTGACGGCTAAATGCAAGGTTGACTTTGCTGCACTCAGGCAGATCATGTGATATAATTTTCTCATGCGAATTAATGACATACTGGTCTGTTGTCTGGTCTCGGCTTTGATGGTGCTTCTCGCCTCAGGGCAGATCATCGCCGGCAATTCTTCTGCACATGACAGACTCGGATCGATAGTAGTAACCTTCGATGCGCCGATAATAGAGCGATGCAATCAGTCGCAGGAATTTTACAACCTGCTGGTAACCACCATCAAGTCGCCGACGAATGGCATCATGCAACAGATTAAGAACAGCGGAGCTCTCTGGTCGGTAAGTTACAGTCGATGTGGTATTCAATTCGCCATTTATCATTTTGATGATCCTGGCGTAGCTGTTAAGATCTGCAAAGATATCCTCACCAGCCTCAAACGATCATTGCGTGATAATTTTGCCAAAAGAAGCAGCCATGAATTCGCTGACTACATTCATTCGCTGCCCTCGCAAAGCGGATTCGTTACGGCATTCCGCCACAAACCGGTAACTGTCGATCTTTCAGAGAACATGTCGGCTTATGCAAACGAACTTGCCGGCGCCGACGAACTTGGTTCTTTTTTCACGCAAGCATCGACTCCCGACAGCGACACAAATGTTCTGCCCAACGTTCAGCCGACGGTATACACGGTATTCAGCTGGCCAGACAATAATTCAGCGGCCTTTTTCACGGCAAAATATCTGGGCGAAAAGTTCATCAGAGAAGCCGGGCTCGAAGATCTGCTCAACTACGAGATTGTTTTTAATGACGCGGCGATCAGTCTGATTGTTTATCTTACCGGCAGTGAAGAAATGCTGGCTGAAAATATGGCGAAGTTCAGACAGATCGATCAGTATCGGCTGGGTCGCGAACCACCGACAGACTGGCTGCAATTCAGTCGTTCGCTCAGCGAAATAATGAGTGATGATCTGCGCGACATTGCAAAAAAAGCGCTCTTTGAAGCCTGGCAGAAGCACTGGCATGGCGACTTTGCCAACCTGCGCATCGATGTTCCCGTCGCGCCAGGGCATCAGACCACTGGCATCTGCATGCCGACAGCGCATCAACATCTTGTGAGTTTTTCCAATGGAATTTTCCCGAATTTCGCCGCCACGCGCCATGAAAATGCCAGCAATACATGCGATATAACGATTGCCATTGGCGGCAACAACCGCAAAATCGTTGATGAGATTCGCAACGACCTTGAGAACTCAGCGCCACCAGTATCGCTTACTCTTGTCAGCGAAAGCGAAATGCTCAAGATAGTTTTTCATTGCAGCGCTGACGAAGTCAGTGGCAATCTTGCGCGTATTCGCAATCATATTTATAACAACCTTGTCGAAAAGGGGCTGATGAGCGAACCTGTCGATGCCCTGAAGATCGGCATTGCTGGAGTTAGTGCCATGCCGCCATTTGAGCTGCGCGGTCTGCTGCAGAAAGGCTGGGTTCCGACAGCACGCCCACATCAGACAACTCCGCTGACAGATCATTCGCGACTCCTGAGAGTTGACAATGCTTCGGCAGAAAGCCTGCGACAACGCTGGCAGCTCTATCTCGCCTCAAATCGTGGCCGCTCAGAACTCCTCGCCATGATTGCAGCGGCCGGGCATGAAGTTAAAGATTTTGTTCTACCAAGATAGCTATTGCCAGACCTGATGACACCGGGTCTTATGTGTCAGAGTCTGCATAAACATCGTAAAACCGCTAAGTATTTTGCCAGGCGGCTCATAAAAAACAGCCTGCCTGCCGATATTCATCTTGTCCTGTATCCTGCCGGAAACTTCAGGAGTTGTTATGATGGAAAATCGCTCTGGCATAAGAGAACTACAGATCGCCCGTGGCCTGATAACGCTGCGCTGGGCGAGCATACCGATAATATTTGGCTTCAGTCTGCTCAGTTTGAAACTGCTCGGGATGAGCTTTCGCATTGAACCAATTTATGTATTGTGCTGTCTTCTCGCCATTCTGAACGTCTTTTACACGCTTCATTTTTCACTGCTGTCAAGACAGATGGTGGTAACACATGGCATGAACAGCTTGAAAAAGCTGCTGCTCAAGGTTATATCCACGTCCTTTTCCAGCATCAGAAGCCGTGGAATTATTGGACTTCTTCAAATTCCAGCTGCAGTTCCGCGCGTTCTCGCCGTGCTTTATCTGATGATGCTTGAAACATTCAAGGACGTTTCATTCAATATTTTTTCGATCAACAATGTCATGCATACTCAGGTGATTGGCGACATCTTTGTCATCATGCTGCTGACCAGATATACCGGCACGACCGAAAGCCCGATGATGTTTCTCAGCGTGGTGCCAATAACGGTTGCCGGCGCGGTAATGGGCTTCAAGACCGGGGCGGTATATACCGCACTGACCATAACAGCCTGGCTGTTTACAAGCATTCTGGTAAAATATCAGATAATTCCACACATCAAATTTTATCCACCGCTTTATGGCGATCTCAGCCAGAACTCAGGCTGGATCATTTCAAGCGCACTGGTTGTCAGCGCGGGTCTGGGCTCAGCCTCATATCTGGCTCACAAGTTGACGCTTGTATTCAAGGAACGGATCTTTTTTCTAAACGATCTGCTTTATAAGAGCAATACCAGAGCTGTTTCCTCAACCATGGCGGCAGAGCAGACAAGCTGCGCCTGGTTGGTAGCCGATGCTACCGGTAGAGTAGAAAAAGTAAAAAGTGATAAGAGCGGTATATTTTCGTCTGATCTTGTAGACAAGAACCTGATGCATGCTTTTCCCGAACTGGAACAGTATGGAATGGCCTACGTCATTCAGGCAGTTATCACCAGCGGCAGTCGGCGGGCACTTGAAAAGATCAAAATTCGCTCACGCGAAGGAACAGAACATATCTTCAATGCCAGGCTGAGTTCATTCAAGGACTGCGACAACCAGACGCGCATCATGGCGATGTTCGAAGACCGCACCGAAGAAATCTTCATAAAAACTCATCTTGAAGCAATCAAGAAGGAACTCGCAGAAATTCAGACCAGCTTCGAAAAGGTATCTCTTGAAAACCGCGAAAATCATCGCATGTTTGAAGAGATGCAGAAGCTGGCCAGTGACCGCGCTGTAGAAATAGAGCTTCTCAGTCATAAGATAATCGCTCTCAAAGCCGAAGAGAGCAACGCCAGCAATCAGATTGCGAGTCTGATGAACGAACTGGCTGCTGTCAAATCGACCAATGACCAGCTCAATTCAGAGCTTGAATACAAGCAGATGATTCTCGACGAAATCTCTGAACTGGTCAATGTCTGCACCGAACTGGACGCGCTTACCACACTGGTAGAGAAAAAAGCTCAGGAACTGTTCAATCTCGACAATACCTGTCTGCATATCTTCAAGGCAGAAGACAGTCAGAATCGCCGCAATGAAATTCTCGATATTAGAACCGCTTCTCCAAGGCTTCTTGATATTCCGCGCAACAACCCCGAAGCGCTCAATCCGGTGCTAAATGAGGGCAGGCCGGTTATGATCAATGCCCAGATAACCCCTGAAAAGTCGGCATCCATGGAAATCAGCAATGGAACGATGCATCGCCTGATCGCTTATGTGCCTGTACGGCATCAGGGCAAGGTTCTCGGCATGATGATGCTTGAAAAGTTTGGACAGAAAGAAAGCTCTGAAACCACGATCAATATGGTCAGTTACTATCTCAAGCATGCTTCGGCAGCGATAAAAAACGCTGTCGCCTTTCGAGAATCGAAAAACAAGAATGACCGTATGCATAAAAGCATTACCCGGCTTTACACCCAGCTGGACAGCATCAAAGCCATGGTATTCTCAAGGCCAAATGCAGAAGAACAGCCTTTCTTCAAGTTCATCTGCGAATTTGCCAAAATTACACAGGCCAGAGACGTAATGATGGTACGAGTTAACAATGATGGCAGTTACGATCCCTGTTCACGGGTAGATCGTTCTCGCCAGTTCAAGCTCAGTCAGTATGAAACGGAAATGGTAAAAACCATTCAGAAGAATCCGCTGCATAAAGCGACGCTCGAAGTGGAAGAAGATGACACGACCTGTGCAGCCTACCCATTAGTTCATGAAAACAGGCTGTTCGGTATCGTCATGATTTATCACACCAGCGAAAACCCTGCTGAAGAAACCATCACCGAATTTTGCGTCAGGCTTCTGCGCGACAGACTGGCTCTTTACACACTCAACGAAGAAAAGGAAATCTGGGAAACCTTTTACCACGATAACCTGTCAGCCTGAGAAAGTCGGCTGACACCCTACTGAGAGCATGGCAAGCCGGAGTCTGACAACTCTCAGATATTGTAATAGCCTCGGTACCAGTCGATAAATCTCGACACCCCTATTTCGAGAGAGGTGTTCGGAGCGAAGCCGGTATCGCGCATCAGATCATCAACATCAGCGCAGGTGGCCGGCACGTCGCCGAGCTGCATTGGCAGCATTTCCATAACCGCCTTTTTACCGACCTTCTTCTCGATTATTTCGATGAACCTGAGCAATTCAACAGGTTTGTGATTGCCGATGTTGTAAAGGCGATAAGGCGCATGGCTGGTGGCGGGATCAGGAGTATCGCCACTCCAGTCGGGATTGGGAGTTGCAACCCTGTCGCAAACTCTTACCACACCCTCAACGATGTCATCAATATAGGTAAAATCGCGTTGCATTTTGCCGTTATTGAAGACTTTTATTGGCTGCTCTTCGATAATTGCTTTGGTAAACATGAACAGAGCCATGTCTGGCCGACCCCATGGGCCATACACAGTAAAGAAGCGCAGACCGGTAACCGGCAGTCCATAGAGATGCGAATAAGTGTGCGCCATCAGCTCGTTAGCCTTTTTGGTAGCGGCATACAAAGACACCGGATGATCGACATTGTGATGAACCGAGAAAGGCATCTGGGTGTTGGAACCGTATACCGAGCTTGAAGAAGCATAGACGAGATGCTCGACCTTGTTGTGGCGGCAGGCCTCGAGAATATTCATGAAGCCAACGATATTTGCATCGATATAGGCATGAGGGTTTTCGATGCTGTATCTAACCCCAGCCTGTGCAGCAAGATTGATGACGCGGTCAAAATGATGGTCGGAAAAAACCTGGTTGAGTGCAGATCGGTCGCTGAGATCGGCCTTGATAAACGTAAAATTCTGGTGATTGCGTAAAATGTCGAGTCGGTCTGTTTTCAGCTTTACATCGTAGTAATCATTCAGGTTGTCGAGACCGACAACGTCGTCACCACGCTTGAGAAGGTATATGCTGAGGTGAAAACCAATAAAGCCGGCGGCGCCGCTAACCAGAATCTTCATTTGACTGCTCCTGCGTTTTTTTTTGATGTTATCTTCTTTTTGCCGGCGCTGCAAGCCCGATTCTGAATTTTATGCTATACTTCGTCAAGCAGAATTTACAGAAAAGGAGAAAGGAATGAAGCAATCATCCAACCGGGCATTTCTCTCGGGAAATGCAGCCGTTGCCCGTGGGGCCTGGGAAGCCGGCGTCAGGTTCGCAGCCGCGTACCCGGGTACCCCGTCGACCGAGATTCTTGAATATTGCGGCACTTACAGTGAGATAGATGCCCAATGGGCAGTGAACGAAAAGACTGCCATGGAGACGGTCATCGGAGCATGCTATGGTGGAGCCAGATCCTTGTGCGCCCAGAAGCACGTCGGCCTCAACGTCGCTGCCGACCCCTTTTTTACCGTGGGTTATACCGGAGTAAACGCAGGACTCGTTATCGTTTCGGCCGATGATCCCGGCATGCACAGTTCGCAGAACGAACAGGACAACCGCTACTACGCCATGATGGCCAAAATTCCGATGTTCGAACCTGCCAACAGTCAGGAAGCCAAAGACATGACCAGAGCAGCCATCAAGCTGTCAGAAGAATACGACACACCTGTGCTGCTGCGCATGACCACACGAACTTCACACTCAGAAGGCATTGTCAGTCTGGGTGAGCGCGAAACCGCACCCGAGCGTGAATTTGTCCGTGACATGGCCAAATATTGCGTGCTGCCCAACAATGCCCGCCGCCTGCATGTCAAAGTTGAAGAGCGCCTGAAAAAAGTCGCTGAGTTTGCTGGTAACTGCGAATTTAACCGCATCGAAACCGGTGACACCCGCATTGGCATTATTTCATCAGGCATCAGCTACAGCCATGCCCGCGAAGTTTTCCCGAAAGCTTCGTATCTCAAGCTTGGCCTGACTTTTCCCATGCCGACCGAACTGATAAAAAAATTCGCCGAAACCGTCGAAACCCTTATTGTTATTGAAGAAAACGAGCCCTTTATTGAAACTGCAGTTCGTGTTCTTGGCATAAAATGTATCGGCAAAGACCGTCTCCCGGTCTGTGGCGAGCTCAACCCCGACATAATCCATGAAGCGCTCAAGGATCTGGTCGATAAGCCCATGCCACAACTGACAAAGATTCCTGATGTCGAAATTCCCGTGCGACCGCCAGTTCTCTGTCCGGGCTGCCCGCACCGCGGCATTTTCTTCATATTGCGCAAACTTGACTGCACGGTAACCGGTGATATCGGCTGCTACAGTCTTGGCGCATTCCCGCCACACAACGCCATACACACCATTGTCTGCATGGGTGCTTCGATCACCAATTCGCTTGGTATCGAAAAAGCCATGAAAGAAAAGATTCACGGCAAACTTGTCGCCGTTCTCGGCGAATCGACCTTTATGCACTCCGGCATAAGCGGCCTGATAGACACTGTTTACAACAAGGGCCGGCATGTCACGATAATTCTGGACAATTCGATCACCGCCATGACCGGGCATCAGGAAAACCCGGCCAGCGGCAGAACTCTCAAAGGCGAACCGGCCAAGGTTCTCGATTTTGAGGCGATCTGCCACGCCTGTGGCGTAACCAACGTCCATACTGTCGATCCCTTCGACCTCAAGGCGGTCGAATCGACTCTGAAAACCGCTCTGGCAGACAGCGAACCTTCAGTCATTATTGCCCGCCGCCCCTGTTTCCTGCTCAAGAGCTACAAACCAAAAGTGCAGCTGGTCTCGATCAACCGCGACAAGTGCGTTAAATGCGGCATCTGCTGGAAACTCGGCTGCCCGGCAATCGAAGTAAACCAGCAGGATGGCAAAACCCAGATAAATACGGCTCTTTGCGTGCATTGTGGCTTGTGTGCTGCGGTCTGCAGACCTGGTGCCATTACTCAGGCGAAAGAGGAGGCATAAGACATGGGTAAAAACATTCTACTTTGTGGCGTAGGCGGTCAGGGAACTCTTCTCGCCAGCAATCTACTGGCTGAATGTGCAATGGAAGCCGGCTTTGATGTCAAAAAGTCAGAAATACACGGCATGGCACAGCGTGGCGGCAGCGTGGTAAGTCACGTTCGTTTCGGCGAACGTATCTGCTCACCCATAATCAGAAAAGGCGAATGTGACATTCTGCTCGCCTTCGAAGAACTCGAAGCACTGCGCTGGACTGAATACCTTAAACCGGGCGGACTGGTTCTCAGCAACGCCCAGAACATTCTGCCAATGTCGGTTTCAGCCGGTAACGCCAGGTATCCGCAAAATATCACCGAAACCCTGGCCAGAATTTCAGCCGAAGTCACTTCGGTCGATGCCATTGGCAAGGCGCGCGAACTTGGCAATCAGAAATGCCTTAACGTCGTTCTGCTGGGTGTACTCGCCCGACGCATCGATGAAATCAAGCCGGAAATCTGGCCTGAAATGATCAGGAAAATGGTGCCGCAACGTCTGCAGGAACTCAACCTGAAAGCATTCAAAACCGGCTGGGAACTCGCCTGATGTTTGCAAAAAGAGCCGGCAGTCGGCCGGCTCTTTTTTTATATGCTTAAGAATCAGTTGCTGCGACGATTTTTGATGTTTCCGATCGCGACTTCAATAATCTTTTTGCCTGGCTCTGGTATTTGCAGATTACGCAGATTGGTGAACAGTTGCTCAGCATCCTTTTTTTTGTCCTGCATCCAGAACACTTCAGACAAAAGCAGAGCAAATACCGGTTTCTGCTGGTCGCCAACGCGGTAGACCATTTCACCACAGATAATTTCGGCACGATTGTAATGCCCCTCATGAACCAGCCTTTGCACGTCTCCGATAGTTCGGCGCTCGTGCTCGTTCAAATTCAGCGTCAGCCGAAACGGATCTCTCGTCAACAGCGTGTCGCCGTTATCAGGCATTGGCGGAGGCTGCACTGGCGGCATTTGAGCCGGGAAAGCCTGAGGATGACCGGGTGGGAGCTGGTTGTCGCCTGGCACAGCAGCCTGCTGAGATCCTGGCGGAACCGGCATCATCGGTTGCTGCGGGTCATGCATAACGACCGGGGGTTGCTGCGCCTGAGCAGGCTGTCGGTTACGTCGCGCCCCGATAAAATAGCCGGCGACCAGAGTGAAAAAGATCAGGCCAGCGACAACTCCAGCTGCAATAAGCTTTTTATGTGAGTCTGACAGGCCTGTCTGCGCCTGCGCAACCGCCGGTTTCTTTGCTGCCGGCAGAGTTACCCCTGGCGAGCCATTCTTGAGAACTTTGTAAATCTTTATCTCGCGGGTTGCGTTTTTCAGTTCCTGGGCACCGAGATCGACCGCGCCAAATTCGTTGCGGTTCATCGCCAGATAGGTTGACTCTGAAATAAAAACATCGTTGGTGTCGGCAAAAGTCTGAATTCTCGCGGCAATATTGACCGGATCACCAAAAAGATCGCCGTTTTCGTCGATGCCTACTTCACCAGTATTAATGCCGATTCTGAAACGCACGATACTGTCAGGGTTCATCATCTGGGCATTACGCCCCTCAAGCTTGCGCTGAATCTCGATACCTGTCTGCACTGCACTGGTAGGAGAATCGAAGCGCACCATGAAGCCGTCGCCCATGGTTTTAACCATCACACCGCCCCGCCTTTCCACAATATCAGAGACAAACTTGAACATCTGATCGTGAAAAAGTTTCATTTCCTCAATAGTTTGCGAGGCTGAGCGTTTGGTATATCCCTGCATGTCGATGAACACTATTGTCATCAGCCGGTTTTCCATAACTGCTCCTTATATCGTCATCAGACCTTCAGGCGCTCGAGCAGGTCACGCAAGTTCTTCAGACCCGGCGAATTCTCGGGCACTTCGCCAAGTGAACGCTGCAAAAGCTGAACCGCTTCCGCCTTCTTACCGCTCTTGACCATTATCAAAGCGAGATTGTAATAAATTCCGGCATCGCGGCCGTCGAGCTCAAGAGCCCGGGTATAGGCCTGGGCCGCTTTGTCATAATCCCCGTTCTTCTGACATGCGAACGCCATATTGGTCAGGTTGCGGGCATTGGGTTCCTGATACTTGAAACCCTCTTCGAACTGCCTGATTGCGTCTTCCCAGCGATTGGCCTTGAGATAGAGACTGGCAAGGTTGAACCTGATCACCGACAGATCCGGCTTAAGCTGCAATGCCTTTTTAAAATAATCGATCGCTTCCTGTATTTTGCCGCTTCGGTAAAAGGCGATGCCAAGATTGCTGTGCGCCTGCACATGAAAGGGGTCAAGCTCGATTACTTTGAGAAAATGCGCTATGGCCTCATCGCTGTGATTAAGTTGAAAATTCAGATTGCCGGCAAAAAATACCGCCATCAGATCGTGCGGAAACTTTTTGAGAAACGCGTTGACACCTGCCAGAGCCTCTTCAAACCGGCTTGCCTGAAAATGATCGAGAAACAGACGTCGCAATGATTCTTTGTCTTCCGGCAACGGCTTTTCAGCAGGCTGGGAAGCAGCTGGCGACGTCGCTGCCGGCACGGAAACTGGTGCTTCAACTTCTGCTGCCTTCTTTTCGAGTGCTGCAACTGCTTCTGCTTCAGGATTCTTAATCTGTGACAGGCTGTTTTTGAGAGGTGATAACAACGGCGAAGTCTCGATTTCACGCAGCGCCAGACCAATCTGACCAAGAACGTAGGCTGCCGAGATTCGCGTGGCAACCTCGCCGCTTTCCAGCATTTTTTCGAGTTCCTGTAAGACCTCGACGTCGCCAAGCCTGAACAAAGCCTTGGCGGCGTTCGACCGCGTTCTGTTATCGCTGTCGCGTAGCATAGGCCGCAAAACATTGATGCCAGATTCACCCAGCACTTCTTCGAGACTTTCGACGGCATTGGCGCGCACGCGTGAATCACGGTCACGTAAAGCATTCTGTAGAGTGGGAACCCCTGAACGATCGCCAATCCGCCCCAGGCTGGTTATTACCGCTGATCTGATTTTGAAGTTGCGATCAGTTTTGAGCATCTTAACCAGCCACGGCACGGCCGAAACGATGCGCAGGCGGCCGAGTGTAATAACAGCCTGCAGCTTGACAAAAGGTATCTTGTCAGAAAGCATGCGCACCAGAAGTTCTGTCTGCGCCTCTCTGGCACGATTGGCCAGAGCCAGAGCTGCATTTTTGCGCACATCGGCGTCGTCATCCTTGAGCAGCTCGATGCTCATTTCAAGAGCCTGGCTGTGATCTATCACCGACAGAACATAGCCAAGAGTGGCGCGAATCCACTTGTCGGGATCTTCCAGCATACTGCGCATTATCGGCGTCAGATCGACGCTGCCGAGACTCGCCGCAGCCACCATGGCATTACCGCGAACACGGTTATTGGGATGTTTGAGAAATGGTTGAATCAATACCAGGGCTTTCTCGGCCGGCAGTCCAAGCCGTGCCAGACTCTCGACCGCGTTGGCTTTGACGCGGTCGTCAGTGTCGCGCAACGCCTTGGTCAGTGTGGGAACCGAGGTAAGATCGCCTATTGCGCCAAGTGCGGTTATTATTGCCGATCGCTTGCGCTCGTTGCGTTCTTTAAGATAAAAGGCAACCAGCGGGTTGGTTGCACGATGGGCTCCCAGACGCGCCAGGGCATCGACAACATTGAGAAAAATCCATTCGTTGTTCTCGCCAAGACAGCCAAGCAGATGAGATACCGCCGAACTGTCCTTGAGTCTGCCCAGCGAACTTATGCTGCAAAAGCGAACATTGGGATCGAGATCGCTCAAACCCTCGATAAGAGCATCTACCGCCTTGCGGTCATGAAAGGCACCCAGAGCCAGAGCAATGTTAGGCCTAACTTCACGATCTGCCTCTTTAAATGCGTCGAGAAGCGGCTGCAAAGCCTGCGGATCACCGATCTCGGCAAGAGCCAGCGGCATCTGCTCGTCTTGACGCTCCTGTAATAATGCTGCTATCAGGGGCTTAACCGCTTCCGGGTCACCTATTTTACCGAGTGAACGCGCACCCTCGCCACGCAAACGAGAATCCTGGTGTGACAAAAAACCGATGAGTTTTCTGGTGCACGGCTTCAAAAGCCAGAAGCCGTTCTGTCGCAAACTGTGGTTTCCCAACTTTAAGTCCTCGTTCTACCAGATTTTTCTTAAAAAAAGACCCGGCCTAACCGGGTCTTTCTCTAGCTGGATATATCTTATCAACCCATTCGCAGGTTTTTAACTCCAACCTTTTCGAACGCAACCTTCATTTTGTTGATTCCGTCGTCGGTGGTTCCAGTTTCGATAACTTCTCCGGTGTCATCCCATATTTTGTGATACACAATGTCACCTTTAGCGAACGTAGCGGTCATCGAATACTCGCGAGCCTCGCCTGAAGTTGTCTTGCCCTTTTTTTTGGGCGTAATTTCTTCACTGGCTGCACCAGCTTTTTTGATCGTCTTTGCACGTGCCATAACTCTACCCTCCCTTCAAGGAAGTTTGAGAACAAATTACCATAGACTACCACCCAAGTCAAATATTTACTGTACAAAAAACTCAGATCTGATTTGCAGTCCGAAATTTTATGGTGCGCAATTGACACTCTCTGTACAGAACCGTATAATTAAAATGCTTAGTAAGCGCTGGAGGAAAAGTGTGGATAATACAAGTATAAGAACCTCGACAGCTTTAATCATTGCCATTCTGCTTTTCGCAGCTATTTTGCCTGCCTTTTCAGCACAGCCAGCTGAAAAGGAATGGACCTTCATGATTTTCATGGCGGCAGACAACAACCTTGAGGCCGCGACTTCTCTCGATATCAACGAAATTGAAAAATACGGCTCGACCGAGCAGATCAATTTTGTCGCACAGATCGACCGCAATGGCGGCTATTCTAATAATTCCGAGCTCAAATGGGCAGGAGCGCGCCGCTTCTTTATCACAAAAGACAAAGAAGCTGACAAAATGAACTCGCAGATGATCGAAGATCTTGGCAATGTCGATATGGCCGACCCGGGTGCCCTCACTGACTTTGTCGAATGGGCCAGGGAAAACTACCCGGCCCGGCGCTACGCTCTCATCCTCTGGAACCACGGCACTGGCTGGAAAGAGATTCAACCAGGCGCCATGGAAGCCGACGTGGGCGAAATTGGCCTGCCGGCCGGCATGCAGGCAGCCATAAACAATATTTCCTACAATATTTCCTACGATGATACCTCAAAGACTTCGATGAGCATACCAGTGCTGGGCGAAACTCTCAGCCAGATCAAGGAGATTCTCGGGCAACCCATAGATCTTCTCGGTTTTGACGCCTGCCTTATGCAGATGGCTGAAGTCGCCTGGACAGCATCGCCGTATGCTCGCTTTCAGGTTGGTTCGCCGGATCTGGAACCCGAGCGCGGCTGGCCTTACGACCTGATCGCCGCCGCCCTGACCAAAAAACCGGAAATGGAAGCAAAAGAGCTCGCCGACACCATAGTCAGCTCATACAACAAATCCTATGTCGGCGGTTCGCAGGGTAACACCGCAGTAGTTCTTTCAGCTATCGACTCCAGCAAAAGCGAAGCTTTCAAAAGCGCCCTCAATAATTTCTGCAATTCTGCCCGCCGCAACATTCATGAAATAGACAAATACGAAAACGCCCGCAATGAAGCGCTTAAATACTCATTCGGCGATTACGTAGATCTTGGGCATTTTCTTAATCTGCTGATCAAGGCGAAAGTGAACGCCGAGACCAGATCAGCGGCAGCCGCTCTGCTGAAAACCATGAGTGGAAACAGACGCAGCGGCGGATATGTCAGCAAAATGGCGAGTAATGGCGAAAAATTTGCCAGCAGCACTGGCATTTCCATATTTTTCCCAACCCGCCAGGGATTCAGAACTTATCACAAACGCTACAAGGTACATACTCTCGCCCAGGAAACCGAATGGTTCAACTTCCTCAGCGAGCTTGCCACCCCCAATATGGCGTATCTGAAACTCGAAGACATTATCCTCGAAGACAAGAACAAAGACGGCCGTATCGCTGCCGGCGAAGAGGTTTCGGTATTGCTTTCGGTGCGAAATCTAGGGCGCAAGCCACTTGCCAGCGCAGAGATCACCTGCAGGTCTGAGAGCACACTCATCGACAACACCGAGCTGACTACAACACTCAATCGACTGCCGGCCCCCGGCAAGGTCGAACTCATCCAGGGTTTTAAATTCACAGTATCGGAAGGCGCACCGGTTCACAGCGAAATAGCTCTCAATCTGACGCTTTCAGGCCAGGGTCTACCCGACTCTACCATTAAAACGACGTTTTACGTTAAAGAACCCTTTGCCTCAACCGGACACGCTCTTCTCGTCATCACCGACCACTTTTCGCCGGCCAGCCCAGTGCTTCAGCAGATGTTGCAGGGCGCCAGCGTCAAATTCGACACCTGGGATCGCGTCTTCGACGGCGAACTGCGCCCTGAAGTGCTCAAACGTTATCTTGACGGCTGGGTACTGGTAGCCGCCCAGGATTCGACGCCCGAGCAGTCACTCAGCGAAGAAGAGATTGCAGCGCTCGACAGTTTTCTCAAATCTGGCGGCAGACTGGTTTTGAATGGTCAGGATCTCGCCTTCACCCTTCGCGAAAGTGACTTCTTGCGCACGCGCTGCAAGATCCGCTTCGTTCAGGATGACGTCAACGTGCATGTTGTATCTGGCGCCAACGGATTTGCCGGCGGCCAGAGTTTTCAGATATTTGGCGGCGATGGTGCCAACAATCAGAAATGGCCGGACGAGATCGATCCGCTCAGTGGCGCCGAGCCAATCATAAAATATGAAGAAGGCGCACGCGACAAAGCTGATGACAGCGAAATGAACGGGCCGAGTCACAAACCCGGCGCCTTATCGCGCGGTATCAAATCAAGCGGCGTAGCTGGTATCAAACTGGTTGACGGTTACCGGCTGATGCTTTTCAGCTTCGGCATCGAAGCCATCAACAGCAGCAGCCAGAGAATTGCCCTGATGAGAGAAATCGCCAGCTTCATGCAACCTGACTCTGCCAGCGAACTACAGAACCTGGCCAACGCTGCATCAAGGCGAATTCCTGCCGGACAATCGAGCGAACGCGTCATTCTCGAACGCGCCGATCTGCTGACAAGCATCGAAGACAGACTTCTTCAGCAGATAAAAGAAGAATTCAACAAGAACCCGCAGGCCCGCGATCGCGTGCTGGACGAGATTCGTTCGTTACCCTCACAGGAACGCCGCGCCCTCAAACGGCTCGAAAAAAATGTTCAATCACTATTGGATTTTAGTGAAGAGCATGGTACTCTGAGGCAACGCTGACATCTCAACGCCAGCAGGCATAAAAGCCTGACCAGGCTTTGCAAAATCTTCCTGACGACTGTTCAGCTGTTTGTCATGTACTTGTAGTTATAGAATCGGGTATGCCAGATTGAACAAGCCAAGAGTTCTCATCAGTTCACCATCTCCTGAGCTTCTCGGCCGCAGCAGCGGTCGCGAAGAGCCAAACCCAGCCGCAATGCGCAACCGCTGGCACATTATCAGACTCTATCTGACAGCGATTCTTCTGCTTGGTTCGATGTTCACCGTCTATGTCTGGCAATCGACCAAGATGGTCGAGATAAAACTGCGCATCAAAGCCATCGAAGGTGATATAACCGCACTTGAGAACGCCAATGCCGATCTGCGTGGCGAAATTTCAAAACTCCAGTCACTGGCTCGCATCGAGTCGGTTGCTAAAGCAGAATTGGGCATGGTCGAAGCCACCCGACTGGTTTACATCACCATGCCTGAAAAGTGGAACTCACGACCATGAATCATTTTCACCACACACCCGTTCTTGTCGAAGCTGTAATCAGATATGCATTACCGGAGAATGCCAGATTATTTGCTGACTGCACCTTTGGGCTTGGCGGACACAGCAAGGCCATTCTCGAACAAAACCCGCAGCTGGAAACTCTGATTGCTATTGACCGTGACCGCCAGATTCTCGATCATTCATGTTCGGTTTACGATGACAAAAGAATACAGAGAATTCAGGCACGAGCCTCCGAACTACCCCTTGCCCTGCGCCAGCTTCACATCGACGGAGTAGACGGAATTCTGGTTGATCTCGGCGTCTCTTCATATCAGCTCGAAGACCCGGAACGCGGTTTTTCCTTCACACGACCAGGGCCGCTTGACATGCGTATGGACAAAGAAAACCCGACCACCGCCGAAGATATCGTAAACAACCTCGAGCGCAACGAACTGATTAAAATATTTCGCGAATATGGTGAAGAGAAGTTCAGCCCGAGGATAGCCGATGCCATCATTCGCAGCCGACAGAACGGTCGTATAACCCGCACCGATCAGCTGGCTACTATTATCGCCGGGGCCGTACCTGCAGCCTGTCGACGCGAGAGCAGCATTCATCCTGCAACCAGAGTGTTTCAGGCGATAAGAATAGCGGTGAACCAGGAGCTCGAAGAGCTTGCAGCCTTTCTGGCTGTTGCTCTCGGCTGCCTAAGGCCAGGTGGTCATCTCAGCGTCATTTCTTTTCATTCGCTTGAAGACCGGCTGGTAAAGAATTTTATGCAGGAACGCGCGCGCGGCTGCGTATGTCCACCGCGCTTTCCCGTTTGCGTCTGCGGTAAAAAGCCTGAGATCGAAATTTTGACCCGCAAACCGATATTCGCCGAGGACAACGAAGTTGCCGACAATCCCAGATCGAGATCGGCGAGGCTTCGCAGTTGCCGTAAATGTGCACCAGCAAGGGCTGACAAACGATGAAACGACGAAAGATGCATCCGCGAATTTTCAGGGCAGCGCTACTGCTCGGCAGTTTTGCAATTCTGCTGACGCTTTTTGCATTCAGACTCGTGCATCTACAGGTTATTCAGCACAGGGAATGGGCGCAGCGTTCGACCAAGAACCATGTCAGCAAGCGAGTTCTCGACATGAAACGTGGTAACATCTACGATCGCAACGGCGTAGAACTCGCGATTTCAGTTGATACCTGGTCGGTTTACATCTTCACCCGCGAGATCAAGTCACTGCCGGAAGCTGCCAACATGCTTGCAACCGTACTCCCAATGACTCGTGATGAAATAATCAGCAAGGTCGGTGACCGTTCCGGTTATATCCTTGTTTACAAAGATCTCGAACCCAATCTGGCCATGAAAATACAGCGCCTGGACATCCCCGGTGTCAATCTCGAAAGCCACTACCGCCGTTATTACCCGCAAAAACAGATTGCATCGAATCTGATCGGCTTTACTGGCGCTGAGAAAAAAGGGCTGGAGGGTCTCGAACTGCTTTTTGACAAAACTCTACGCGGATATCCTGGTCTGGCTGTCCAGGAAGACATCAGCCTCAGTGACAGCGGACCAGCAAAGATGCGCGTAATCACGCCGCCAATGGGCGGCAGCAACATTCATCTGTCAATAGATACATTTATTCAGCACACGCTCGAGTCTGAGCTTGCACAGCTGATGAAAGAATATGACCCCATCGATGCAACCGCCATTGTAATGGACCCACACAACGGCGAAATACTGGGCCTCGCATGCCTGCCCGGCTATGATCTTAACAACTTCTCCGAGGCCAAACCGGCAGACCGGCGAAACCGCCCGGCTACCGACATTTTTGAACCTGGTTCCTGCATAAAAATCTTTGCAGTCGCCAGTGCGCTCGAAAACAAAAAAGTGGACAGGGGCACAAGGTTTTACTGCCGCGGTTACGGCGAAGTTAACGGTCGCCGGGTGCGCTGCCATGGTGCCCATGGCCTTGTTGACCTTGACCGGGCTATTGCCGAATCCTGCAACGCTGCCATGGTGCAGATTGCCCAGATGATCGAGCCTTCAATGCTTTATCGCACCTACAAAAACTTTGGTTTTGGCGATCCGACGGGTGTCGAGGTTCTGGCCGAAAGCAATGGCATATTCAAACCGCCCTCCCGCTGGTCAGGCTTTTCGGCAACCTCTCTGAGTATCGGCCAGGAAATGGCGGTTACCGGCCTGCAGCTTGTACAGGCCTATTCAGCTATTGCCAATGGCGGCGTTCTGATCAAACCAAGGCTGGTGCGCCGAATCAGCTCATCGGATTCAGATATCCGCCAGGAATTCAGGCGCGAGGAAATACGCCGGGTTCTGCCAGAAGATACTGCAAGGTGGTTACGCCGCATGCTGATGGGAGTTGTCGAAGGCGGAACCGGTAAACTCTCGCTGCTTGAAAACTATACTGTCGGCGGCAAGACCAGTACCGCTCAGAAAGCCAATCCAAAGGGCGGCTATTTTAACGACAAGGTAGTAGTTTCATTTATTGGTATGGCTCCAGCACTGGACCCGAGAATTGTGCTTTTTGTCGCCTGTAACGAGCCCAAGGGCGACGAACGCACCCTGTTCGGCGGCAAAGTTACCGCCCCTTCCTTTGCCCGCATAGCAGACCGCGTGCTCAAACATCTCAAGGTGCCGCCCGACAGGTCACTTACCGCAGCGGCCCGTGAGCAACAGCTGTTAAAGCTGCAAAGCAGCGTAGTCAAAAAAGAAATCATCAAACTGCCCGATAAATTGAGTGAGCCGGCGGCAAATGCAACAATTACAGCAGCGGTCTCAGCCGCCCCGAAAGCAGTTAGAAAAGGCGTACCCGATCTGCGCGGAAAGTCGCTGCGACAGGCGATGAAACTGGTCAACGATCTTGAACTGAAAGCAGTCTTCGAGGGCGAAGGTATAGTGGTCGGCCAGACCCCTCCGGCCGGCCAGCCTGTTCCCGACACTAAAATTCTTAAAATCACCCTTTCGCCCGAACCCTACAACTGAAAAAAACTGTTTTAACCAGCGTAAAAAACTGATAGAATCCTGTAACTCTGATAATGAAAGTGTAAACTGGAGTCTGTAATGAAAACACTGCGAAGCATTCTGCCATCTAATACAGTATCTACAACCGGAGTGCTCGATATCGAAATCGGCGGTATCGCGTTCGATTCAAGGTATGTGCACAAAGGCGACCTCTTCTTTGCCCTGAACGGCCAGCATATCGATGGCAGTGCCTTTATCTTCGATGCCATCGAACGCGGCGCAGCGGCAGTTATTACAGAGTCTTCGCGCAAAAACATCGAAGTGCCGGTAGTCAAGGTCAAAGACGCGCGACAGGCTTTGTCAGAGGTATCTGACAAGTATTACGATCACCCCTCACAAAAGGTCAAATTGCTCGGGATAACTGGCACCAAAGGCAAAACCACGATAACCTATCTGGCTCAGGCAGTTCTCAAAAAGGCTTTTGGCCATGCTTTCAGAATCGGCACGGTCGAGTATGATATGGAATTTCAGAAAATTCCAGCCACCAACACTACTCCAGAATCACAGGTCCTCCATTCACTGATCGATCAGGCACTCAAAAACGGTATAAAGCATGGCGTCATCGAAGTAAGCTCACATTCGCTCAAAACCTGGCGGGCAGAACACCTTAGCTTCGCAGTAGCTGGCTTCACCAACCTTTCTATCGAGCACACCGAGTTTCACCCTGACATGAACGACTATTTCAACGCCAAAAAGCGTCTGTTCACTGATCTCGCAGCCCGCGACAAGGCCTGCATAATCAGCATCGATGATGATTACGGCAAAAGAATGGCGAGCGAATGCAAAGCTGCCGGACTGAACGTTAAGACCCTTTCACTTTACGACACCAGCGCCGACTTCTACAGCGAGAATCTGAAGATGTCGGGAACCGGCAGCGATTTTGTCTTCTGCCATGGCAGCGACAAACAACCCTGCCATATCAATCTGCCGGGCGAATACAATGTATTTAACGCGCTTATGGCTGGCGCCATGAGTATGGCGGCAGGAGCCGACCTGAACGCAGTCAGTAATGGCATCGGTTCCATAAAGAACGTGCCTGGCCGACTTGAAGCCATTCATAACGATCAGGGCATCAACGTCGTTGTCGATTACGCCCATAGCCCGGCCGCACTCGAAAACGTGCTCAAGGCCATGCGCCCGGTAACCAAAAATCGCCTGATCACCGTTTTCGGCTGTGGTGGCAACCGCTCGCATGAAAAACGGCCGATCATGGGCAAGGTTGCCGTCAAGTATTCAGACATGGTTATCGTCACCAGTGACAATCCGCGCAAAGAGCAGCCAGAAGCAATTATCGAACAGATAATGACTGGCATCAACGAAGTTGGAATTGAAAGCGGCAAAAAGGTTCTTCAGGATGCTGACCGCAAAGCCGCTATTTTCAAGGCACTTGGTGCCGCACAAGCTGGCGACACTGTTGTGATTGCTGGAAAGGGCCACGAAACCGGTCAATATTTCGCTGATCGCACTATTCCATTCGACGATCGTGAAGTCGCCCGCAGCTTTTTCCGGAAACCAGACGATGACAGATAACTGGACTGCCAGGCAGATAGCTCTGGCCTGTGAAGGCGAACTGCTGCACGACAGCAGTCAGCCAATATCCGGCTTCAGTATTGACACGCGAACAATTCAAGCTGGCAATCTTTTTGTTGCGCTCAAAGGTGAGAACCAGGACGGGCACCTTTATGCCGCAAAGGCTGCAGATGCCGGCGCAGCTGCTCTTCTCATTTCTGATACGACTGCGGTTACCGGACTCGCAGACAAGGCTGCTGTCATAAAGGTTGCCGACACACTGGCCGGCCTGCAGAAAATTGCGCAGAATCGCCGCAGCCAGCTACAGTCAAAAGTCATCGGCGTTACCGGCAGCAACGGCAAAACCACGACGCGCGCCATGTTACAGCACCTGCTGACCAGTGTCGCTACCTGCAGCGCCACCAGCGGCAATCTCAACAATCATATCGGCCTGCCGCTGACCATTCTCGGGCTGGACAAATCGGCTGATTACGCGGTTCTTGAAATGGGTATGAACCATCAGGGCGAGATACGCGATCTCTGCCGAATCGCCCGGCCCGACGCTGCCCTGATCAGCAACATCGGACCCGCCCACATCGGTATTCTCGGCAGCCTCAAAAATATTGCGCTGGCAAAGGCCGAAATACTCGAAAATCTCTCAGAAAACCAGACGGCAGTCGTACCTGGCGACACTGAATTCAGCGAACTTCTTCGCCAGGCGACCAGAGCCAGACTTTATTATTTTGGCGAAGGCGAAAATAATGATTATCGCATCTCTGACCTGCAGATGTCGGTCGAAGGCGTCAGCTTCAGCTTAACCGCGCCGGAATGTCACTGCAACTGCCGGCTACAGCTGGCCGGTCGCCATAATGCCTTCAATGCAGCAGCAGCGCTGGCCCTTTTCCATCAGCTCGGGCACGACCTGCAAAAGGGCTGTCAGCTGCTCGAAAGCTTTGCCCCTGTTGGCGCCCGTATGGAAAGAGTCGAAATCGATGGCATCAACATTCTTCTCGACTGTTATAATGCTAATCCCGGCTCGATGAGTGAAGCGCTCAGGTTTTTAACCGTCTGCCCGGCGCCGCGCATAGCGGTACTCGGCGACATGCGCGAACTCGGCGACATGTCTGTGTCGATGCATCGCCAGTTAGGGGTGCAGGCGGCCGAAAGCAGCCCGGAGCTGCTCGTCTGCGTAGGAGCTGATGCCGCACATATAGCGGCAGCTGCCCGCGAGAACGGCATGGCTGAAACTTCAGTAATAGCATTAAGCACGAACGCTGAGGCAGCCGAAATATTGAAGGACAAACTGATAAAGGGCTCGACCGTTCTTTTCAAGGCAAGCCGGGGCATGCACTTTGAAACCATAGTGCGCAGCCTCTGGCCAGGCCTCGGCAAAGATCTGCACTGAGCCGTTAAATAAGGAGTTTTTGCTTGTTCAGCTCTATTTTCGAGCCACTATCGATCCGTATCATTTTTTCAATAGTCACATCTTTTCTGCTGTCAATGATCATCGCGCCACGGGTCATCTTTAACCTTAAATCGCGCCAGATCGGCCAGACCGTGCGCGAAGAGGGCGTCAAGGAACACCTTAAAAAGAGCGGTATTCCGACCATGGGCGGCATAATCATTCTGATACCACTGATGATCACCACCATACTCTGGTGCAAGCTCAACCCGTTCGTGATAATTGCCCTGCTGGTGACCGCCATAATGGGCCTGATCGGCTTTTTTGACGACATCACCAAAGTAGTCCGGGCAAGATCACTTGGCCTCACTGCCCGACAAAAACTGTTAGGCCAGATTCTGGCAGGGTTCGGCGCCGCTCTGGCGATCAAGTATTATCCTGGCCTGCGTTTCGAACTGACCATGCCCGGCAAAGAAATTCTCGAACTGACACCAACCTGCACACAGCTGCCGGTTTTTGGTGCGCTCGATCTTGGCTGGCTTTACATTCCCTTTGCCATCGCAGTTATAGTTGGCGCAACCAATGCCGTGAACCTGACCGACGGACTCGACGGCCTGGCCGCCGGAACTGTCGTGGTGGCAGCAACTCCTTTCATGGTATTTTCCTATGTATGCGGACATATAATTTTTGCCCGTCATATTGGCGTGGTTTACATTGCCGGAGTTGGCGAGCTGGCAGTAATGAGCGCGGCAATCGGCGGCGGCTGCCTCGGCTTTTTATGGCATAACGCCCACCCTGCATCTGTATTTATGGGTGACACCGGTTCGCTGGCACTTGGCGGCGCTCTCGGCGCCATCGCTCTCTGCAGCAAAACCGAATTTTATCTCGCCATTGTTGGCGGCATATTCGTAATCGAAGCTCTATCAGTCATTCTACAGGTCAGCTATTTCAAAATGACCAAAGGCAAGCGCATCTTCAAGATGAGCCCGATTCACCACCATTTCGAACTCTGCGGCTGGGCCGAAGAGAAGGTGGTAATCAGATTCTGGATGGTCGGCATCATGATGGCACTGGTCGGCCTGACTCTTTTCGCTTCACGCCTCGTCGCAACTGCCGCATAAAAAAAACTCCCCGGCATCGGGCGCCGGGGAAAAGCAATTGGGATGTTATGAACAAAACAAGTTTTCAGCGATAGTAAACCGAGAGCTGAATACCAGTAAGACGCATGTTAACAAGGCTGATGTTTCTGCTGGCCATATAATAGGCACTGCTCGGATTACTGCGGATCATTTCGGTCACATCGACAGTATAGGTCTTGCCAGGAGTGTAAGTCGCATAGAATTCTCCGAGATAGTTGCCAGTCACAGCAGCGTTACCTGCCCACCAATCACCCATGTCACTCACAGCGCTGACCTGCTGAGTAGTAGAGAGATAGTTCAGACATCTGCCAGAGCCGATCTCAAAGTATTCAGCAGTAAATTTCATTTCAGCCTTCACAAAAGCAAGACTGACAAAGTCAATGTTAACTGGAGTTTCAAGAGCTACTTCAGCAAATTCGCCATTTGCATCGGCAAACGGATAAATCTCTGAAAACCAACCCGTGTTTCCGACACTGCTGTGAATGACTGCCGGATTGATCTGCACGTTCACAGCTGCAATCTGGCCGGCTTCAACCGACACCGAGAGCGAATAGTCGAGATAGTCAGGATGACTGGCCTTGAGGTTATAGATACCTTTCGGAACTTTTGTGAACGAAAAGGCGCCGCTAGCATCTGTCACAGCTGAGAAGGCAGTTCCGTCAAGGACGACAGTTACACCAGCGAGTTTCTGAGAATTAATCATGTTCTCAACAATACCAGCAATATCACCATCGGTAACTTCGGGAGTCGTTTCTATTGGCCTGAGTTCAGAAGAGATCTTAATTACAGGAATCATGGTCGCGAATTTCAGAAGTCTGGTGCGCAGAATGCGATGTTTGAAATGCATTGTCAAGTAAGTGGAAAATCCATCTTTGATCTCAAAGCTGCCCTTGAGATGAAACTTTTTGGAAGGGATGATCAGTTTGTAGGTGATATTTTTATCTTTAAGGGTTGCAGAGCTGACATGAAGAACGATTTCTTTGTATTTACCGGGAGCCAGTTCGAGATCTGCGAGAACCTGCGAAATATTGTCTGCGCTGGGGTTGCCGACGAGACTGATGCTGCGTGTTCCGGTGAAGGTAGTTTTAACGCCCTTGTCTGACTTGACCTCGAGCTTATTAAAGGTTATAAGTATATCATCAGCATTATCAGGGCTGAGGAAGAGAAGTTTCAGCCGGGAAATTCCTTTTTTTACACCTTCACGCATAGAGTAATCTATCTTATAATTGCTCTTGGCAAAAGTGTATTTGCGATCGAGTTTCTTGGTGAACTTGCAGGCCAGGAGCTGTGAGGAGGAAGAATCCATAGTCGGCGCCGAATTCGACATGGAAACACCCACAGGATTGGAAGAACCGCTGCCACCACCGAAACATCCGGTGAGTATGGGAAGAACTATTACCATCATCAGTGTCAGCAGTTTTAGGCGATTCATAGGGTCCTCCTGTTTTACATCTAACAAAATCAATCGGCGCTAATATAAGGCAAGCAAATCTTGTACCTGTTTTACAAATATAGCCTAAATCAGAGAAACTGCCTGTTGAAGGCACTATCAGCAATATATAAATTATTGCAGGAAACTCGCAGCGGGAAATTTTCCCTAGTCGCCCTGATCGCCATAGGGATTTTTTACCCTGCCATTGTCCATGGTATACAGACAAAGAGAGACGAATTAACAGCCTCACCCATCTACAATGCAAGTTTCGATTTTGCACTTGAAGAGCACAGCCAACCACGCGCCCACGTTGTACCGGCGCGCTTTTATTTTACCGCAACCGACAGCGAGCACTTGTACAATCTATCTTCCGGCGACACTGCCTATACCGCCTGGAAATCAGTTTACCCGACCGAATCGTGGGGTACACCCGAAAAATCGGCGCAAATTCCCGGTTACTACCTTGCGCTAAGTGCGAATCAAATCAGACCAGACACGCTAACATCGATCGCAGCGGGAAAATATATTGCCACCAGCAATCTATCAGGAGTGGCTAAGCTTGAAACTTTCAGCAACAGCTCGATTTACCTTAACAGCCCGGATTCTTCCAGAACATTCTCCAGTTCTGCCCCGAATCTTCCCCTGACTATGATTCAGACCCGTGCCAGAATCTACGTCTGCTGGGTCGAATATGATCCAGACACATTCAGCTCATCAATAAAAATCACTTCAACTTCTGATGGCGTAAACTTCGTCGGTTCGCACACATTAGTCGCAACGGGCAATTTCTCTCCCTCCATCGGGGTATCTGGCTGCAGCATAAGTCACGGCTCCGATGAATACATCGCTGTAACATACGCCAAGTCATCTTCTGAGGCTAACATCTTAACATTTAAGGCGCCCCCAACTGTCATTGATCCACCCTATCCGGCGACCTATACCACCACCATAGGCCTTACCGATATAAGCTCACGGGAAATCGCCGTGACCCAGAACCCACGAACATCAGAGATAATCATTTCGTGGCTGAGACTTGATGGAGATTACAAGGGCTATTACCGCACATTCAGTTTTACTCCAAACAACACATGGACACCCATTTCAGCGGTGACACTTGTTGCTTCAGGCTTCTCCAAAAATTATGGCGTCAGCGTCGAAAGCTACACCAACTTCGAGAACACTTTTGTAATACCTTCAGCGACAGAACTAAAAAGCTATACGCTTAGAGACAGCGTATCCGCCCACGACAACTTCAGTCCGGCAGGCTATGCAACTCAGTTCAATTTCACTGACAACCAGAAACATTATGCAGGCCTGCTCAGCTATGACTTCATCAACAAATATTTCTATTTCTACAAACGCGAGCTTAGGTTCCCCGATGAGGGGCGGTGGGATAAAACGAGCAAGACCCTTCATCTGGAAGGACCGCCGTGGCCAAACACGCTTGTAAAAATCGAATATGAATTTACTGAAGTTGCTACAGATGCATGCATAGTTCACATGGTGAATGCGAATGGCGGGCGCCAGCCGTTTAACAACATGACCGGTGTCATTGCCAGCAGCGCCTCAGCACTGTATACGGTCGAATTTGACTACAACATGGATACCGGACTGTATGCCGGATACATGAACAACAAGATCCGTATGTTAGACAGCTTGAACAATCCGGTCAACATCAGTTATGTGTCAGGCACCAGCACTGGAATTTCTTTCAGGCCAGCTGGAGATCTGACGCTTAACACCAGTTACCGTATCGAAATTGCCAGCGACGTCATAGATGCTCGTGGCACCCAGATATGGGAGCCGGTCACGCTCAACTTCACTACCCAGAAAAGCAGCTCATCGGTTATTGCCAGCGAGGTCAAAAACATCACCGCCTGGCGCGATGCTGCCCGCACGCAGCCGGTTTCCGACGGTGAAGCCAGCGATACCGCCGACATCTATCTTAGACTTGATGCAATTGATCCGGCATTCAATACCATAGACACCGCAACAGTGGCTATTCTACTCAATGGTGTGCAAATCGCACAAGCCACACTTACCCAGCTCAATGCCACTTCTAACTATTTCGACGGCTTTTACAAGCTTTCTACCGCACTGGCAACCGACAGCGTATATACCTTCAAGGCACATCCAAGCTCGGCGACAACAACCAGCGTCATCGTCAACTATCCAACTTTCACGCCGGTGTATCCGTTGTCTGGCGCAACGAATGTACCTGGCCTGCCGACAATAAGAGTCAAAGCCAGCGAACCGATTCGTCCGGAATATATCTCAGCTGCCTCTGTAAAGCTGCTGAAGGGTGCCGTTGAAATCGCAGTCAGTCGCTCTTATGACGCAGGCAATCGCGAGATCGTCATTGTCCCGGATGCCAGTCTCGAAAGCGAAACGACCTATACCGTTTCGGTCGCTTCGATGCGTGATTCATACTACAACGTGCAGAAATCAGCGTTTTCTTATCAGTTCACCGTTGCCGACATTAAACCACCGGAAGTTACTCCCGCCAGCCCCATTAACGGCGAAGCCGGGGTTACAATCGACCGCTTCATCGTCTTCAATATCAGCGAAGCTCTTGCAGCCGCAACCGTTAACAAGACTTCAGTCAAACTCACCAGAGCCGGCATTCCAGCCAGCTACAGCATTATTCTCAGTGGCAGCAAGATCACCATCGACCCCGACGATGCGCCAGATGGCGGCCTTGAGCCGCAGACCACATACGTGGCAGAAGTTACCACCGCAGTCACTGACCTGGCCGGAAACAATTTGCCAGCGGCTGTCAGCATCTCCTTTACGACTCAGCCTTATTCAACCCCACCGACAGCGATCGGTAATATCACTCTCTATAAAGATCCGTTGCTGATATTTGGCTGGGGGCTCTACGAAAAGATTCCCGCTTCTGCCACCGTATACATCAAAGTGACTGGCGACGATGGCGCTACTCAGACCCGCGATCTGGCAACTGCCAGCCTTAACTTTTCATGGGGTGCGCCTCAGAAAAAAATCAGCCTGGTCGAGACCGCCTCAAACTCTACAGGCATCTATTTTGGCAGCTTCAACTTTGGCTCCACGCTTTACGGGTTTCCAAATCCACTGCCACCGACCAATGCCGGCAGTATGACTTTCAGCGTCGATCTTGATCCAGCCGAAGCCGCAACACTTACCGTTACATTTCCGGCGCTGGTTCCTGCAGAAACTCTGGTTAACAGCACATCCGGCCAGGTAGTCGCGTCAAACGCCAGCAACGTCAGAATCGATTCCAGCATAATCCTGAGTTTCTCAGACCAGCTGCTCGATAGCGGCAACCCGGTATCGCTGGCAATATCATCTGGAGCCGTCACTCTGTCCGGCACGCGCACACTCAGCGCCGACCGGCGTAAAATCACCTTCCAGCCTGACAGCCCGCTTCCCTACTCGAGCAAAATAACGGTCTCGGCGCCTTACGCCGCCACCGGCCTGAAATCTATGCAAGGCAATCCGCTTTATCGCAATGCCTACTTCACTTTTACGACCCAGGATGCTCAGACACAGCCACTAAGCATTACACAGGTAAATCTCTTTCCTGATTCCGGCTACTCTGCAGCTAACAGCTACGACAGCAACGACGATTTTCCACGCAGCGGCACCATATACGTCGAAGCGCGCGGCCCCGACGCCGCTTCGAATACTGTCGATTTCACCACGGTCAACATAAGCACCGGAGACAGTCTGCAACTCAACGAAACCAGCGCCAGCTCGGGCATTTACCGCGGAATTTACAACTACCCCAGTCAGGCGAACGGCTTTGCGTTTATCGTTTCATCAGCAGTTACGCCTGCTGCCAGCCGGACATTGATCTTGAGCGTTCCTTCTCTGGCGCCAGTGACACCGGCTTCAGCCAGCACAGACGTATCGATCAACACAACGATCAGAGCAAAAGGCAGCGAGGATCTTGACCCGACGACGGTTAACAGCAGCAACGTCAAGCTGTTTAAAGGAGGCGTCGAAGTTGCCGGTGCAGTCAGCTACATTGCCAGCGAAAAAGAAATCGTATTCACTCCCCTGTCACAGCTGGCAACAAGCACTTTGTATGTTTACAGCATGAGCGGCATCAAGGATCTGGTCGGAAACACCATCAGCAGTAATCTTGTGGTCAGTTTCACGACGCAGGCAGTTACAGCACCGCCAATTCCTCCTATCACTCTCAAAGTTTATGCGAACAGCGACTATACCGGCGAACTGGCTGATCTTGCTTTTGTGATACCCGGCAGCCAGGTTTTTGCCGAGATCTCGGCAACAGATGTTTCGGCAACAACTATAGACTCGACTCTGCTTCAACAGAAATCAAACCTGTCAGGAACAACGACTAATTACACTCTGCTGGAAACAGGCATTAACACCGGAATTTTGCGCGCAGGCGTAACACTTTTCAGCGAAGGGAGTGCGACACTGACGCTCACTTCTCTAACCGACACAAACAAGTTCGTCAGGCTTAATACCTACTCTTACCCGACAATTTCGGGATTGGCTCCTGCCTCTGGAACTGCAAATATATACCTGAACCGGGATATCATCATCACCACAAACAAGAACGTTGCAGCGGCCAGCTTGAGCACCTCGACGATACGCCTTTCAGATTCCTCGGGAGCTGCTTCTTATGCATTGAGTCTGACCAGTCCTACCACCATAACAGTAAAAACTGATCTTGAAGCTGGTTCAACTGTGGTTTTGAGGATCACTCCGGGGCTGAAAGACACTGATGGCATGAGCTTTCCAGATACCATTGCCAACTACAGCACAATTTCAAGAAGTTTTTCCGATTTCGGCCTGTATTCCGATGCAGGTTTTATCAACCTTCTGGCCATGGGCGCCGAAGTCGAAACCGGGCAAACCGTATATCTCAAACTGGAGGGTACCGACACAAGATTCGGCGAAGTCGAACAGGCAACGGCAACTCTAAAATCAAGCAATCCTGATCAGTTGATCTCTCTGACTGAGACCGCTGCCGGCCGCTTCAGCAGCCCGTTTGTCATACCAGACCTGCCCAACGAAACCGTTGAGTTTATCCCCGAAAACCGCGCCGATTTTACCCGCACCCTTAAAATATTGCCGGCTTTTGCCCTGCTCTCTTATTCACCGGCCAGCGGGGCAATTACCGTGCCGGCCGACAGCTGGCCAACCTGGAACTTCACCCGACCGGTACGCAGCACTGACATTACCACAGCCAATTTTTCGCTTAAAAAAGCCTCAGATGGCTCTCTGGTACCGGGAACTCTTACGACCTCCGGCACAGGCATGCAGGTTCGCTTTCAGCCGGCCGGCCTGCTTGCATTGCTGACGCAATACGAAATGTCAGTTTCGGCGACAGTTAGAGATAATTCTGGCAATGTGCTTGGCGAAGGTCTCAAAACGCGCTTCACGACTCAGCCGCCACCGGCTCCACCAGACGAGAACATCAGTATCGCCAATTACGAGACCGCCGAATACGCCACCAGAACCTTTGCGGTTGCATACAACGAGAGCCTCTACCTCGAACTTGTCGCCAAAGACACCTCTTTTTCTACTTACGAAACAGCCCGGGTGCGCCTCGAATCTTCTGATGGCAGCCTCGACGGCCTCGAACTGACTCTTATCGAAATTGCGCCGCCATCTGGCATTTACCGGCTGGCACTGCCAATTAATCTACCACCGGGCACTACGATAAAAGTGCAGTCACAGGGCGACCCGACCAAAACGATCACCATCACCGCCAGGGTCAGAACCAACTTTGTATCGATGAGTCCTGCTTCAGGCACTGGCAATCTATTTTTAGACAGCCCGATTACCCTGAAATTCAGTCACAGCATCGATCGCACTACCGCAACAAATGGCGTCAAGATGCTGGCTTCTGCCAGCGCAGATATACCGCTGCGCTTTGCCTGGGCTGATTCAGACCGAACAATTATCATCACACCTGACGTCGCCTATGCAAGTTCAACCAGACATTCGTTACAGCGACTCACCAACCTGCGCGACAGCAACGGCCTGTTCCTGCTGCCAGACACCGCCTGGCTCACAACGCGGAGCCCGGCCAGCGCAACGCTCGACCTGCTCACCGGCATTGCTCCACGCAGCGGACAAAGTGTTGCGCTGCATGGCGAGGCGACACCAGGCAATCTCGTAGTGCTGGCGACGACGACCAACATGTTCGAAACTTACGCTGAAACGCGCACTGTGCAGATAACGACAGCCTCTGGCAGCAATCTGGTGACCCTTTCAGAAACCGCACCGGGCAGCTTCAGAGGCGAATACAGCCTTGCTGACGACATCGTTGGCGAGATCAACTCCGCCCTGCTCTTTGCCGGGGTGCCTTCGCTGACCTTCAACCTGGCGCCTTTGCCCGAAGTCGTTTCGATCATTCCGGCCTCAGGAAGCAGCGGCATCGCTGAACTGCCTGCCATTTCGGCGACTTTCAGCCGCAGACTTGCCTTCGAGTCAACCAATGATGCGCTGCGCATTCTAACCGATGCCGGCAACATCGTTACCACGCGAACCAGTCCTGATGCCGACAGCACAGGCTTCAGCTGGCTGCCACTTTCGCCGTTGCCACTCCAATCAACCTGCACACTACAGCTGTCAGGGCTGACCGATTATCTCGGCCAAAGCATGCCTGTCTACCAGCACCCATTCATGACCGGCGGCCGTCAGGGCATCAATCTTTTCAGTGACAACAGTTTCGCGCAGCTGATTGCAACCAATCAGGTCGATATCCCGGTGGTATTCGTCGAGGTCGCCGCTTCCGGCACCCTCAACCTGGCCGGCCGCACCTTTGACCTTCTTGCCCGCACCGGTACCCGCGCCACGTCGACGGTAAAACTGCAGCTCGAGGCCTATAACACCGAAAGTGGCCGATTCAGATGCAGCCTCGAATTTGAGCCAGGCAAGGCGGTTCCACAGTACCCACTGGCGCTGCTTCCCGGTGAATGGCTTGAAATGACCTCTCCCATACTTACCGACGATGTCAAAGTAATATATTACAAACACTCCGGCTCAGCTTCGCCTGAAAACATTCTCGGAATCAGACTCTACTCAGAAAAGCATTTCGCTCAGCGGATAACCGACACAATCGCCAACCCCAGCCTGTTCATCGAAGTCGAAGCCGAAGACCTCAACTGGTTCACCACTGATATCACCAGAATCAAAATAAGCTCTGAAGCAGATCAGGCCGGCCTGATACTCGACCTGGTCGAAAACGGCACCCACTCATCACAGTTCCGTAATTTTGTCAGACTCAGTCGCGATAACAGCGATGCAACGATCAACAACCTCAAGGTTCTGCCGGCCCAGCGGATCTTTATTGAATCGGTCACTGATCCGGCCGTCAAGACATCGATCCTGTATCTGCCGGTTAACACCATCAAAATGATGTCGGTTTATCCCAGCCCGGCCCGGGGCAGCAAGGTGAGTTTCAGATTTTATCTTAATTTCCCGACTTACGTCGATCTCAAAATTTATGACACTGCCGGACACGAAGTCTATTCGACCGGCATTCGCGGCATTGAAGGCGAAAACGTCTATGAATGGCGCCTGCCACGCAAGATTGCCAATGGCACTTATTTCTACTCAGTAAAAATAGATAACGAAAGCGGGTTTCCTGACGCCAAACGCCGGGTACGCGGCAAATTTGCGATTTTGCGCTGATTCTGCTATCATCTTTTCCATAAAAACTTGTCTTAAGGAGAGTCGTTATGAAGGGTGGATTCAACATGCAGAGCCTGATGAAACAGGCTCAGAAAATGCAGGAAAAAATGCAGAAGGCCCAGGAAGAAATGAAGGACAAAACCGTCGAAGCCACCGTTGGCGGCGGAATTGTCAAGGTCGTCTTCAACGGCGCCCAGGAAATGCTCAGCATCGAAATCAACAAGGATGCCGTCGATCCTGACGACGTCGAAACCCTGCAGGATCTCGTTCTGTCTGCTGTTAACGCCGGGCTGGCCAAATCGAAAGAAATGGCTCAGGAAGAAATGGGCGCTATTACTGGTGGTATGAATATTCCCGGGATGTTCTGAGAAATTCAGCCAAAGCAATCTTAAGATTGAATGCGCGAAAAAGTCATTGTGGCTTTTTCGCGCATTAGCTTTGGAAAAGCTGCATAGAACAGGTCATTTTACCTTGTTGATGAAGCAGCTGCCGTAATTCTGATTCTGACGATAGCCTTTGAGGCCGCGGGATCCCTGCCTTATGCGGCCAATCTCGGCCTTGATTTCGTCTTTGAGACCGGCAATGTGCGTTTCGACGGCCTTATCGCTGTCTACCAGTTCTTTAAGAGCGTGTCGAACCTGATTGCAATCTGTCTCAAGTTGTGGAGCCAGTACCGAAATAGTGCGAACGGCTTCGGCGATGCTGTTACAGCTGAACGGATGGTCAGGAAAGCTGTTTTCCATGGCCTTCACCAGTTCCTGGGTCAGCACCGCGAGGTCTTCCATAACCAGATCACGCTGTTCGATAAGATTTTTAAAAGACTCGAGACTGCCACCCTGCTCGATGAACTTCTGATTTGCAGTACTCAGCCGTTGGTAGGCTTTTGTCAACGCCGCAATCTTGCCTGCCATAGCCATTTGTGTCATTCCTTTTTGTCTGCTGTTTTTATTTTGCCGAGTATCTTGTCAAGGTGGTCAAACAGCGACTGAGAAAACAGTATAGTTTCTTTATGTTCGGCAAAAACAGCGTGACCGCCACGATCGACACCATTGAAGGTCTCGACGATCGACACACCAGTCCAGCCAAGCTTCTGCACTGCTATGATGAATTCGAGCGGCCAGAAAAACCCGCGGAACCCTTCAGGACTGCGCGGCATATTGCGATCGCCAACCATCAGAAAGATCGGAAAGTCCTTTTCTTCATAGGCGCCAAAGAACCAGTTGGATTGATCCCAGGCCAGGAATGAATCTTTTTTGTTGATCGAAAAGCTGCGCTTGGCTCTCTCGGTAAAGTTGATCTGGCCAACGATAATGTCTTTACCTTCTGTAGTTGCGAGTTTCTGCTCGATCGTATTGATGGTAAAAGGCAAACCACGCTTTTCAAATGCTATGGTCTCGAGTTTGAAAATAGAATTGAATTTGTCGATAACCAGAGGCTGACTCTTGAAGCCAAGTGCCATCTTGATCTGCACTTCGAGTCTGGCATAGTCATCCTGCAGAGTCTGGCAGAGAATGTTAAGATTCTCGACTTTTTCGACATCAGGAGTCAACTTGCTCTTTTCGATCTTGAGTTTCTGTCGGTTTTCGATAAGCTCAGCGCGCTGGCGTTTGAGAATAGCCTGTTCTTCGCTGAGGGTGCGCTTTTTGAAGCTGCGGCGGGCAAGATCGACACCGCGGATCTCGCCGGCGATAGAACTGATACCAAGACCGGCTTTGCCCTGACGGGTTACTTCGAGCAGGCGCTCGAGCTCACCCTGTACCATTTCGGCGGTCGGGTAGCGCTGCGTCGGATCCTTCGACAAAAGCTTGAGCACTATCTGCTCAAGCTTTTGCGGAATCGCGGGATTCAGCTGGCGTGGTGGCGCAAAGTTCCACTTGGTCTGTTCGATGAAAACCTGCATGGCACGCTTGCCCTTGAACGGCAGATGACCGGTCAATTTTTCATACATGACCACGCCATAAGAAAACAGATCCGACAGAAAATCGATCGGTTTATTGGTAAGCTGCTCAGGGCTGGCATAGGCGACAGTAAACATGCCGTCAGCACTGAGATTCAGATCGTCATCCTTCTCTGAATACTTGGCGATGCCAAAGTCGATCAGACAGGGCTTGTATTCACTGCCACGCAGAATTATATTCTGTGGCTTTATGTCTCGATGCACCAGCCCCTTTTTATGCACATAGCCAAGCGCTTCGAAGCAGCCGATAAAAACGGTCAGATACTCTTCCATGCTTGGAATGGCCTGCTTGACGCCTAGAGTCGTCATTGAATTGCCCAGTGGAAAGCTGTCGAGCGACAAGCCTTTGACGTAATCCATGACAAGATAATGAAAATCGGCTTCACATCCCTGTGCGACAAAATTGACAATGTTGGGATGCCGCAGGTTTTTGAGTATCTCGCCTTCCTGCTTGAACTGGCCGAGTATGGCCGGCACCTTGGCCACTTCCGGATCAAGAAGCTTTATGGCCACCAGCTTATCTGTGTCAAGCTGGTAGCCAATATATACCGAACCCATTCCACCACACCCGATAAGATCGAGAAGATGGTAATTCGTTAATTCTGGAGGATTAACGATTGGCATAAATGCCTTTCAGGATTGATTTATTTGCCCTGCGTGGAAAGGTAGTCGATGCGCTCCTGAGCGTTTTTGGCGATCTTGGAGTTCGGCTTGAGCCTTATGACTTCATTCCATTCCTTTTTGGCTTCGGCCATCATGCTTTTCTTAAAATAGCTGTTGGCCAGGTAATAGTGCTGGTTTTCGTTGTCAGGCTTGATTGCCAGGGCTCTTTTATAAGTTTCGATGGCCTTGTCGATGTTATTGTTGCTGTAATACATGAATGCAAGCCAGTCAAGCAGGTCAACGTTATTCGGGTCACCTTCGAGCAGCTTTTCAACCTCGTTTATGCCTTCACCGGTTCCGGCAGTGTACTTGGTCAGCAGCTCTTCTTCTTCAGCTTTCATATCATTCTGAAGATCAGAACCAGACAGAACCTGTTTGAAGCGCTTGTGGGTAAGGTTTTCTTTCTTTTCTTCGACCGGCGGTTCAGCCTTTGTCTCTTCCTTGCCCTTGTCTTTGTCTTTGCCGCTCAGCACAAAAACGACAATGCCTATCAGAACGACTATCCCAATTATAATTGCTATAAGCATCCCGTCCATTTGAAGTGACCTCCAGATTTCACTAATTGTATATATACTTCAAAACCAGAAGATTTACCATAGTTTTATTAAACTCCACCAGCATTTACCTTGTTGAATAGTTGATTAAGCAATCTTTCAAAAGAATAGCGGGCGGGAAAAGCCAGCGGAAGCTGGTCAAATGCGAATACGACTGCCGTCGAGTTGTCTTTGCCGCCAGCGCGGTTTGCCGCTTCAACAAGCTTAACAGCTGCGTTTTCCGGCTGATTTTCAACCAGGATTTCTTTGATCCTGCCGTCTTCGATCATGCCGGTAACACCATCAGAACATATCATGAATACGTCATTCACCTGTATATCTGTTTCAAAAATATCCGGTACGACAAATTGCCGACTGCCCATTACCCGGCTCAATATATGTCGGGTCGGATGCACCCGGGCCTGTTCGGGCGTCAGTTTGCCCAACCGAACCTGCTCAGCAACCAGTGAATGATCATTGGTCAGTTGAATCAGGCTGTCTCCACGCAGACGATATAGCCGTGAATCGCCAATATGACCGACCAGAGCACTGCTGCCCCATGTTATCATCATGGTCAGAGTATTCCCCATCCCAGAAGTCTCAGGATGCTCCTGGGAATACCCCCAGACGGCTGAATTGGTCTGGGAAAACAATTCTTCGAGCATCGGCACACTCATGGCATTGCCGGCACTGGTAGAAAACCACTCAGAAACAGTCTTCATGGCGATTGCCGAGGCGACTTCGCCGGCATTCTGACCGCCCATTCCATCGGCAACGGCAAACAGGCAGACCTGCCGCTCTATAGCAGGCCCGCTCCATGGCGGAATGACCAGACAGGCGTCCTCGTTGTTTCTCCTGACCATTCCAAGGTGTGTATAGCTTGATATGCGCAAGTTTATTACTTCTTATACAGTTTCACACATTAACGAATAAGTATATTTTGGCTTGGGCAAATGTCAAGAAATATACCGGGCATAAAAAAAGAGCCACCCTTTCGGGAGGCTCTTCTATCGTCAGAAATTATTTCTTCTTCTTGGCAACGGTGCCGTTTACCATGTCTTTCAGCTCTTTGCCAGCGATGAACTTGGCAACTTTTTTGGCTGCGATCTTGATGGGCTTCTTGGTCTGGGGGTTGACACCTTTGCGAGCTTCGCGCTTAACGGTTGCAAAAGAACCGAAGCCGATGAGCTGCACTTTGTCGCCCTTTTTGAGTCCGCCCTTAACGGCGTCTACAAAAGCTTCAAGGATAGCCTGAGCACTTGCATTGGTAACGTCTGCTTTTTTAGCGATTGCCTTCACGAGTTCTGATTTATTCACGGAAACCCTCCTGGAAAATTTGGTCAAGGTTGATTATACATATTACCTCGACGATGCACAAGTGGGTAAACTACTAAAATTCAACTTTTCGACTCCGACCCGTCACCCGCAGGCCGTCAAATTCACTTGTAGTCTATGTTTTTGTATGTATAAAAACTATAAAAAATTTTTTTTCAGTGAACTCCCGGCAACGATGCCAGTCTTATTGAATATCGATACACTCGCTTCAGGAATCGACGTGCAACCCCATGGATTCAAGCTCCACAACTAGAGATTCAGCCATGCGCTGGGCCAGACGGTCACGCTGCTGAGGTGTGAGATGGTTGATGCGATAGTAGTTCTGAATTGTGCTGCCTTCTTCCAGGCGATCCAAAAAACGGTGAATGTCGATCGCTTTAACCACGTCACTTGAGTTCATCTGTCACCCGCCTGCAAAATTTTATGGTTGCAGTTATAGCACACCCGGCGACTTCTTCGCAAAGGGCGACAAACTGGCTGGTAAACAGGAGTTCATCGAACCCTCGACCGCTATCCCGCATCAGCTTTCCGTTAAAAATTTTGAAGTTTTTTTAGCCCGGTGCAATGCGCATTCTGGCATTTTCAGCCACTCAACAGGCCCTTTTTGCACATTGTGCAAAAAGCCGGTATACCAGCTCCAGAGGTCGAAAATGTTCAGGTGCATCAGCCTCAGCCGTATCAGGTCATCTTCATCAATACAGGTTCAAATGGGGATACGAAAGAATCAAACTTTGTATTGAAGAGCTCTGGAAATCGAGAATCCGTTGCAATGTGCCTTTAATGAATTCACCGCTACTCTGTTTGCCTTTGCAACATGCTTATTTCCTTGCAACTCAGATTATGGCTGACTGCTTTTCATATATGGTGCTGTTGTTTTAATTCTGGCTCAGACGAATAAAAGGCCTCGCGGCAATATGACACGAGGCCTTTGAATTCGCAATCTGTAGCCAGCCAGAATTTAATAAAGCTTACCTGGCGGCAATTCATTAGGATCGACAATGTATCTGATAAATTTTCCTCTTACCTGGCCAGGTTGATAGGGCCCAAGGTCGCCGGCATGACCAGCTTCGTAATCCAGCGTTCCATCGTAGCCTGCTCTGGTGTAACTTGCAGGAGGAATGACTTCAAATTCGGCAAACCCAATGATTCTAACAGAAGCCTCAAAGTCGTAATTCTCGGGTCGGTAAATGCCATTGGGATGATCAGTGCCCTGCAGATCGTAAATACTGGAAGCAGACGCATTTTTTGTGCTGTTCAAAGGAATTTCAGGGCCAATGTCGGTAATCGGAACGATGATTCTTGAGTTCGGCTTATAAGTTTCGTTGCCGTAGACTCTGAAACCGACCGCCTGATCGGTCGGGCCAGCCATGTTTCCTGGTTCGATCATAAGGCGGTCATTGATTTCCAGCGGGTTATTAAAGCCGAACATGAAGCGATCACGATAATCATTGGCGCCACCGCCATTGGTGTTGTCCATGTCAACCGGACCGTAGCTGCTTTTGTTTTTTCCGGTGATATCATCTGGCGGAGGAACATCGCCGGTAACATCTTTTTCTACCAATGACCCAAGAAGTATGTTATTCAGAACCAGACGCTTGCTTTGGACATTATGATGGTAATGTCCGGCGAGAAACGTGAACTCGCCGCTGCCCTTCTGACCTTTAACATAACGAGCCTGAGAGCTGTTTGTGGTTCTGTTCCCCAGAATTGCAGTCTCATCTTTGACGCAATCGTGATTAAATACAGCGGTGTGGCCCGTGCCCGTATCAGGATAAGTGCCATGATTCTGGCATCTGGGGTCAGTGGCTCCGATAAGTGTAAATGGGAGGCTTGTCCCTGCCGATATAGGCGAGTTAATCGTCGAATAATAGCTGACGCCAACTTTGATTGGAAATCGACGATATATATAGTCTTCAAAAGCGAAACAGTCGGAAAATGCCGTAACTGGATCTTTGCCCTCATAGATTCCTGCCTGCCAAAGAGCTATATCCAGCGTTTCGGGAGCAAAGCACTGAGCAAAAAGAAACCCGCCAATTTCTACATGGCTGCGAATCCTTCGTGCAACATCCCACTTCATTTTTTGCACTGCTGTCGCCTTATCAAACCACCCGGCAGCGTTATCGCCGATACCTGGCCCATTGTTACCTGTACCGATCACGTCTCTGGGCTTGGGTTCAGACCCTTCGTCGCTGGTGTAACCATGGGCTGCGGCTATGCCACGCAAGGTGTTATATTCTCGACATTGCAGATAATCACTCGATCCACACATAGTGACACCGGCATCGTCTCGATAAAAAACACCGTTCTTGCCCTGACGTTCGGCACAGCGTATATGGCGCAGCTGGCAACTGTCTTCATCATATGAATCTGCCCACTGCCAGCTGGTTACTGTAACCCACTGCCATTTCCCTGAAACTCTCTTCCATTTCTGAGTCGTTGTAAGAGTATATTTTCCACTGCAGTATGGGCACATCCTGTTCTGAGCATTGTCTTCTGTTCCTAAACTGTTGTTGTCGAAAAAAGTCCTACAGGTCCAGTCCCGCCGTCCGCAGCCACCGCTGAAACCGGTAAAGTCTTCGTGATGAAGATGCACCCAGTGGTATCCATCGAGGGTGCCGTCGAGAATCTCGCCATCGTAAATATGCGAATTATTATCCTCATCATAGGTTTCAGTTCTTTGCCAACCATCTGGCATACTGTATCCCCCGTATGGAATAAGCGCACTTCTAAGAACTTCTTCAACCGGATCTGCCCCAGCCTGCGACGAGTAAACCGCTATCCTTGGCCGGTCATACAATTCGAGAACATTGGGATTTACCTGATCAAATATGGCCTGAATTGCATCTGAGCCTTCAATGACTTCATATGATACAGATTTGTAAGGATTAGATTTAAGCTTGGCAATCAAATCATCGTGATATGGCAGAAAAAATGAACCTCCACGATAACCAAGCAGCCAATAAACAGGTGTAAATCCGGTATCAGTTCCATTGCCTATTCTCAGGCACCAGAAGGCAATACCGTAAGCTCTGAGATATCCTGTTTCGCTCTTCTGGGCACCAGAATCCATAGGTATCAGGATCATTTTCAAGCCATCCTGATCTGGTGGTATTTCTGTATTGCCGCCGCCGGAACCAAGCTTGAGTATGTATTCCTGACCATCCTGAAAACCCTCGTCACTACCAAACAGGGAGCAAGTATACATGTTTTTGCTAAAATCTTTGGTGGTTCCGTGAGGAATAGCAAGGGGAATGATTCCCGCAAAACTTGAACCGCTATCACGACTGGCGGAAACTTCTGTAGAATTTATATTCATTATCCTTGCAAAGAACAGCCCAACCCCACCTTTGGCTGCGACTTTCAGACTGTCCCTGCTTATCTCAGTTTCGATATCATTATCGCTAAGTTCCTCCTGAGAAAAGCCGTTTGTCCTGATGACTTCAATAATATGATTTCTGACATTTTGTATATCTTCGGCAGTCAGTTGTTTACCTGGCTCAAAATCTGCCAGCCTGTCAAAACCCGCTTTCCAGCCGGCATTAACCGCCGTCTGAAGCCTGCTGTGGCTGAAATAAAGATAACCAATATCTGTGACCAGAGCGATTATGCTAATCATGAGCACGGCTGCCAGAGCAGTCATCACCAATACGCTGCCGTGCCTGTTCAGAGAGCAAATATAGCCAGAACTGCATTTTCTAATATTCATGTGTTCCCTCCAACCAACCAGTCAACCAACCAATTGTTCTTCTTCATTTAATGGAAAGCGATCTGTGATGTTATTCTTTTCGCTCCTTTGCCGAGGCATGTATGGTGATAGTTCCCGGTTTGCTTTCGCTACCTACAAGGCTCCCCAGAAGCGGGGTAACAGGACTGAAATCGAAAGACGCTTTCACCTCCACGGTTTCAAAGCCATTAACGCCCACCCCGGCGAATTCTATTGCGCTGTAGTTGTTTTCAGCCATCATCGGCGACCTGAATTTCCAGAAAACTGCTTTTACAGAGTCTTCGGGTGTATGTGTCGCAGACGTGAACATGTCTCTGGCTACCAGCGGATGAATCCGCTTTGTAGCGGCGCGGGCAGCTTGAATGCATTGATAGTTCAACGTGCTCCATGCATGCATTGCTCTGCCAAAATCGAAAATTCCAATCAGCGCAAACAGGAACAAAGGCAAAACCAAGGCCATTTCAACTGTCGCCTGACCACGCTTTTTTCTGGGTTTATACATTATGCTGTTTTCCCTCCCTACCAAATCGACCAAGCAAGAATCGTGCTCATTTTCCCAAATAAATCATAAAAAAAAGCGCAGCGAATTATCATAGAATTTGCAAAATTCTCGTGTCGATTTGCATAAAAGCAGCTTAAGATTGTTTCGTCTCTCACCGCATGGTAATGGCTCTATGAGGAATTAGAATGATCGCAAACCATCTAAGCACAGCAACATGTATTCAAGAATTCAATGAAGCCTTTGCAGCGAAAGGCTAATGTTTTGGAGAATTTTTTCATTGCCCAGGTAAAAATTACCACACAAAAAGGTAAAAATACCCCACAAACGCCAACCAATCATTCGACCCTTTTTACACATTGTGCAGAATGCCGGCATACCGGGGCTAACGATCGAAGATACTCAGGTGCATAACCTTGAGCATGATCTGGTCGCAGAGCGAAAAACCTGCCTGCTCGCCCAGCTGCTTTATCATTTCGGCCGGCATGCGATGATCGAGCGGTGGCCCGATTTCCTGGTCGACGTAAGGCCATTCAAGCACCGCCAGGCGGTGGCGCGTCACCCTGAAAGCTTCACGCATAGCCTGCAAGGCATCGTCAGTTTCGTGCAGCACATGTGACATGAGAACCAGATCGAAGCTGGCATCAGCAAACGGCAGCTTTTCAGCAAAGGCATTGCTGAATTCGACGCCAGGCACCAGTTCTGCCGCAACTTTCAGATAGTTGTCGTTACAGTCGATGCCGTGAACCTCGCAACCTCGCAGATGAAAGGCTTCGGCAAACAATCCGGTACCGGTGCCGATATCGAGAACTCTGGTGGCATTACACCCGGCAAAACAGTAATTTAAAACCCGATCAACCTGTAGTCTGGCTGAGCGCTCGGGATTACGTAACTTTTCAATCGAACCGGCAAAGCGTTTCTCATTCATAAAAAATCTTAGCTTACCGGACTGCCGGGAGGCTTAATCTCTTCATTAGCAGCCTGAAGCGCGGCTTCTATCGCAGCATCACCCTGTTCAGACGGGATCTGGTTTTTATGATACCAGTCAACGATCATCGCTTTCGACATCTCGATAGAGTGCATATTCAGTCGTTTGAAGCATTGCAACAGATCCATGTGCAGAGTTGAAGTTTCAATAGACTGCACCTTATGCTGGAAAACGCGACGCATGTGAGCGGTGCGCAGTCGCTTGATCAACACTTCGAAGGTTCTCTCCGACTTCATGACTCTTTCGGCCTGTTCGGTGCTGTGAGTCGCAAAAGCGTTGATAATAAGCTTGAAGTTCTCATTGGAACGATCGAACATGCCCAGCAATTCGCGGAAGCCCTCTTCAGAAAACCTGATTTCTTCACGCGCCTTGGCTCGCGCAAACGGCACGATGATCTTGTGAATAAGGTCAGCCTGCCCTTCGAGTTCGTTGATAATCGACATATAGCGCATCATCACCGAAGTCTGTTCTTCTGTCAATGACTCTTCTGAAAGACTGGACAGATACTTGGTAATCTCATACTGGGCCGTATCGACCTTCTCCTCTCGAAAAGAAACTTCCTGAATCGTTTCTTCGCGACCGTATGAGATCATTTCTGGCACCTTCTCCATCATGAACTCGACATGGCCGGCCATGCGCAGAATCTCGCGTGCGACGTTTCCAAGTGCCAGTTCAGGCGATTTAAGAAGGCTTTCTGAGAGATACTTGGTTTTGACCGATCGCATCGACTCTTCTGAAGACTCCTCCGGTATCAGCAGATGTGTCAGTTTGATGATCTGGTCGTAAAAGGGAAACATGACGATCATCTTGAGAATGGCCGAAATCATGTGAGCATTCGCAACTTCGCGCGCCGGGGACGAAGAGAAAGGCGCGGTGCACCAGACTACGAAGTCACTGAAACTGAGGTATTCATAAAGAAACGGCAGAAAGATTACAGTGCCGATAAGATTATAAAGAACATTGAGCAGAGCCGTCTTTTTGGCGGCGGCAGAGCCACCGATAGCAGCAATCCAGCCGGTGATGCAGGTGCCCGTATGAGCGCCAAGAATCAAAGGAATTGAAGCATGCAGAGTGATCAGGCCCTGACTGGCAAATACCACGACAAGACCTATGGTCGCACCACTGCTCTGAATGAGAGCGGTGAAGAGCATCGATCCGATGATCGCACTGATCGGGTAATTGCTGAACGACAGAAGCATTTCTCTGAAGGCTGGGAAGCTGCGCAAAGGCGACATCGAGACGCTCATGATCTTCATCCCGTAAAAGATAAAACCAAAACCCATGATGATATCGCCCGCATACAAAACCGTTTTGTTGCGCGAGAACTTGAGAATGAAACCGGCACCAATCATCAACAGAGCGAAGTGCGAAATCTCGAAGGCAATCAGCTGCACCGTAATGGTGGTTCCGATATTGGCGCCGAAAATAACTGAAAGCGTCTGACTGATCGTCATCAGAGAAGCATTAACAAAGCCAACCAGCATGACTGTGGTAGCCGAACTGCTCTGCGTGACGGCGGTAACCAGAATACCGGTGATAACGCCCATGTATCGGTTGTTGGTAAAGGTACCGAGAATAGACTTCATTTTTTTGCCGGCGATTTTCTGTAAACCGTCTGCACCAAGATTCATGCCGAAAAGAAACATACCGAGTCCGCCCATCAGGCCGAAAATCAGATACATGACCCAGTTTTCTTCATTGACACCAAAATCGACATAGGTAAAGACAGCCGGGTTTTCACGCAACTGCGCCATAACCCGATAGCTCCCGGCTTCTGTTGGCGAGAATGGCTCAAGCCGGATTATGCCAACCGGGTTACTTTTTATGCTTGTTGCCGGCAATTTAAAGGCCTTTGCCGCCGAAGGACGATTTACCACAATAAGGTCGACAATGCCGCCAACGACCGGATTATCGTTGAGATCGACCAGCTTGAGCTCTACAGGCTTACTGTTGCCATGGGCCAGAATCGACTGCTCATTCCCTGAGTCGACGAGCAGACGCATGGTAGGTGTAGCCGGGTCTACCACGGTTACGGGTGAATTACTGGCGAAAGCTCCGTTAAAAGCGAGCAAAGCAAAAACAGCAGCAAAGAGAACAGGCAACAAACGGCGGCGTGAAAACATTCCTGACTTCCTCAATCTTTTTTGTGGTAAACTTGTATTCTATAAAAGCGCAGCAGGACTTGTCAAATAAAACTTATGCACAATTTAGTGTATGGCAAGCAAAAAATGGCAGCACTGCGCCAACCTGTCCCTGAAAAAATGTCGCTATAAAATCTTGCAGCTATTATCACGCCGGACATCGCTGATGCTTTCTCATCATAAAAGAAGCCCGGTACTTACGCACCGGGCTTCTGGTAAAAATCTATTAAAAAAGAACGCCGCCTGTGTCGCCGCCGCAGTCGAAACCGCCGCCGCTGCTGCCGCTGTCCCAGCTGTCGCCAGAGTCGGTTGAATCCGGACCCGGATCTGGAGCCGGTGCGGGATCAGTATAAGGGCCTCCATCGTTGTCAGTGCCCTGGTCAGGCATATCTACGGCCATGGCAGAGAACGAAAAACCGAGCATGAAAACAGCACAGAGCAGAAAGATAATTCCTCGTCGCATCAATAATTCCTCCTGATATTTCGCTGGTAAATATTACCTGGTAATTGTAACAGATCTTAAAACTCAGACTCGATCAGAAAACACATGGCCGCCGATCAGTAAATCCGGTGGGCCTTGATATACTTTTCCTGCATATCGAGCAGCTTATGCAGTGCCAGACCAACCTCTTCTTCACAATCCATCATATTCTTGAATTCATCGGCCACAGCACGGGCTTCACGCATATCTTTTTCGGTAGTTATATCGGCGACGATCTTGCAGATTATACCGCGGGCCTTTTCAATTTCGTTGTAGCATTCTTCTGGGCTGATAACCGGAGTGTGACCAAAATTAAAATGCAGACTCTCATTAAGAACCGCCTGACATTGAGACCACATCCACATGTTCTGACGCAGAGTTACAGTATCGAGCGCCATTAATGAACTGGCCAGAGTCAGCATCATCACAACTGCAAAAACTAACAGGCTTTTTGTTCTGAACACTTTACATTTCTCCAAGTGATTAATTTTGTATGCTGCTTAACGCAAATACCATGCCATTTGGCTAATACTGATTTAATCAGGTACACCCTGATATGCCTGTTATCTTTCGCCAGTTTTTTGTCACTCACCTGCTGAAGTTTTTGAACATGGCAGCAATCACCCGCCTGTGGTAAGTTATAGCAATCGTGCTTAGCCGATCGGTGCCAGAAACAACCCGGATGAAGGGCGAAGCTATAGGAAGCAAATAATCAACGAGTTCTCATATAGTAATTGTTCTCGTAATCTACAGTGAAAGGATACAGTCATGACCAAACCAGCAGATATTGGACTGATCGGTCTTGCGGTAATGGGTGAAAATCTCGTTCTCAACATGGAAAGCAAAGGCTTTCGCGTTGCCTGCTTCAATCGCAGTGTTGAAAAGGTCGATGCCTTTCTGGCCGGCCGCGGCAAAAATCGCAACCTCATCGGTTGCCGCAGTCTTGAAGAGCTTGTCAAAAGCCTTTCACAACCGCGCAAGATCATGATGATGGTGCGCGCCGGAAACCCCGTCGATGACCTGTTAAACACCCTGCTGCCTCTTCTGGATGCCGGAGATGTGCTTATCGATGGCGGCAACAGCCATTACCCGGACACGGTTCGCCGCTGTCGCCAGGCGGCAGAGAGCGGCGTTTTCTTCGTTGGCGCCGGCGTATCCGGCGGCGAAGAAGGTGCACTCAACGGCCCGTCACTCATGCCTGGCGGAGCAGCAGAAGCCTGGCCTCTTATCAAGCCAATTTTTCAGGCTATCGCCGCCAAAGTTGCCGAAAATCAACCTTGCTGCGAATGGATCGGTCCTGACGGGTCGGGACATTTCGTCAAAATGGTACATAACGGCATTGAATACGGCGACATGCAGCTGGTAAGCGAGGCCTATCATCTTCTGTCGCAGGGGCTCGGCATGTCGGCACATGAGATTCAACCGATTTTCGCAAGCTGGAATCAGGGAATTCTCGATTCTTATCTCATCGAAATCACTGCCGACATTCTCAGTAAAACCGATCCTGAAAGCGGACACCAGGTAGTAGACATTATTCTTGACACTGCCGGCCAGAAAGGCACCGGCAAATGGACATCGCAGGTCGGTCTCGACCTCGGCGTCGCAATTCCACAGATCGCCGAAGCGGTTTTTGCCCGCAGCATTTCAGCGATAAAAGACGAACGTATTGCCGCCAGCAGTGTATTACAGGGGCCGCGCGGCGGCTTTAACGGTGACCGCAAAGAATTCATAAAACAGTTGCACGATGCCGTCTATGCCGCGAAAATCTGCTCCTATGCCCAGGGCTTTCAGCTGCTGCGCGCCGCTTCCCAGGAATATGACTGGCAGCTGAACTTTGGCGAAATTGCACTTATGTGGCGCGGTGGCTGCATAATCAGAGCACGCTTTCTCGACGATATCAAAAAGGCCTTCGTCGCCCGCCCCGATCTGCCCAATCTGCTGCTGGCGCCTTTCTTCACCGAAGCACTGACTGACGCACAGACAGCCTGGCGCCATGTAGTAAAAACAGCTGTCGACCTGGGCATACCGGTTCCGGCTATGAGCACAGCCCTCACCTATTATGACGGCTACCGCTGCGCCAGACTGCCTGCCAACCTGTTACAGGCCATGCGCGACTACTTCGGCGCGCATACCTACGAACGTATCGACCGGCCGCGCGGCGAATTCTTCCACACCAACTGGACCGGCAAAGGCGGCGACACTTCTTCGACCAGCTATAACGCCTGAAAAAAACTGCCCCGGTCTGATAACCGGGGCAGCTCTTTATCAGTTGATTGTCAGGGATTAAGCCTGATGCGGCGGGCTCCCATCGGGGCCATATCGAGATCGTAGGCCAGCGCATATTTGGTCAGAGCTTCGAGTGCTATCGCCACGGTGAAAGCCTGCGAGCGCCAGTGCGCCAGATCCCAGAATGAAGCGGCGAAAAACAGGCCCGACATCCAGGTAGCGCACTTGTTGCCGGGGGTCTTGAACTTGCCTCTGGTTTCGGGGTTTTTCGGCTTCTGCCAGATGCACTGTTCGAGCAGATAGTCGATGCCGGCGCGCAAAGCCGTGTCGTATTCTTTTGCAAGGCCCATTTCGGCAGCATTTTCGCGGCCGATGTTGATCAGCGAAATTACAGCCAGACCGGTTGACAGATGGTCGCTTTTGTCATCGCCACCCGGGAAAGCGCCACGACGGGTCGGATTCTTTCTGCCCCACTCTATCTGTGCCTTGAGCAGATCACGCAGCAGAAACTGCATCGCCGCCTTCATTTCAGGCTCACGCGCATTGCCATCACGGTAGGCGCGGCTGGCGCTGTAAGGAAAAATCATATTCTGAGGATAATAAAGACCGGCTTCGGGCCAGCTTTTTGTTTCTGCGGCTTTGCGAATCAGGCGGACGCAGTCATTGTAGCCAGGCAACTCTTTGCTGCCGGTCAACGCCATGGCAAACAGCACGTTTGAATTAACCACGACATCAACGTTATTAACTCCAAGAGGAATAATTCCGATTTCAGGGCGATCGAAGACCGGAGCAGTTTCGTCTTTAAGCCAGGTCAGAAAGGCGCCTGAATCTTTGCCCTTCCAGCCATCGCGTCCATCTTCGCGGGCACGGCCAATATCACGAAACTCAGTGATGCGCAGCAGCGCGGCATGATCAGGCACAATGCCTGAATCAGGGAACCTCTGATGAAAGAAATGCTGAACTGCCACCGCTGTCGAGGTATCGTCGGCATCGTTGGGAATATTGAACAGCGCATCGGCGCCAGTCGGGTTGCCTTTTCGGTCAAGGCAGGCTTCGAGCCAGTATTTTGGCGGCGTCTGCTGACCCTTGGCGAGCCTGGCAAACAATTTGGCATACTTCGGATTGAGATAGGCCTTTGCCAGAAATTCGAGCTGTGACACCGGAATATTGAAAGGTCCGGTGCGCGGCGCCTTGCTGCTGAAACCAGGCAGAACAGCCCAGAAATTGTAAGCATCATCGCGCTTGAAACTCTGTATATTCTGCATGGCCAGGCGCAGCATGCTGTTGATATGCTGTTGTTCTGGAGCCAGAGCCGATTCATCGAAAAGGAAAAGAGGATAAGCAATAAATGCAGTCATGAACAGGCTTGAATCCTGAACAGCAGCCGGTGATCGGCCCTTAAAACCGAGTTTATTCGGCAAAAAATGAATATAGCTTGCCCACTCGCCGCTGCGATTCTTGGCAACAAGGCTTTTTGGCGCAGGCAGACCGATATTTTCGCGGAACGGAATATTGAAACTGAGCCGGGTATCGCAGCCATCGCCCTCTTCTGAACTGTCGTATTCACATGATCTTTTGCCGGAACGCTCTTTTACCTGGCGGTCTTCGAGAAATGCCAGAGCGCCAAGAATTGTCTGCGACAGGCGTTTATCGGCCATGCGCTCAGCCATGATCCTTGCCACGGCATCTTCGTTGCCGGCCCAGACATCAGCACCAGCTGACACAGCCAGCAAAACAGCCAGCACAATCAATGTACGAAGTTTCATTTGTTACCCCCTCGCCCAGTTCTGCCAACAGTATACCCTACGCCACTAATACTGCCAACCCCAAAATATCTCTTTAACTCTGCGGGTTAGGCGAGTTAAGCATGACACGACGGCGCAACAGAAGATAAATGATGGCGGCGGATGAGCAACTGAGACCGCCCAGAACCATGGCAGTCGAGGTTGAAGTATAGGTAGAAAACCAGCCCATAAACAGGCTTCCTACCGGCGACATGCCGCTGAAACACATCATGTATATGCTCATTACCCGGCTTAACATGCGCTTTTCAGATGACATCTGCAACAAAGTATTGCTCGCGGCCCAACCAGACACAATGCAGCTCCCCATAAAAATGCAGATAATCAGAGAAACCGGCAGACTGCGGGAATAGGCCAGCATTACCGTCAGCAGGCCATAAAAGCCGAATGCGGCCGGCGGAAACTTCTCGATTCCTTCGATATTCTTACGCAAGGCCAGAAAAAGCGCGCCGGCAACTGCACCCAGCCCCATGGCAGAGGTCAGATACCCAAGAGTTGCCGCATCACCGCCAAGATGTCTGTCGGCAATGACCGGCATCAGCACCATCTGCACCGACATTCCCATAAGGCTCATGACTGAAATCAGAATAAAGGCGGGAAGAATGACCGGATGTCCGGCAGAATACCTGAAGCCTTCTATTATTCGCTTGGAAAAACTTTCGGCAGGCCCCTTGTCGCCACCTTCTGACTGTAGCCGCATGCGATAAAGAACCCAGGCCATAGGCAAAAACGACAGACTGTTCATAAGAAAACAGGGTGCTTCACCGAGACTTGCCACGACAATACCGGCAAGTCCGGGGCCAACAAGTCGCGCCAGATTGAATGAAATAGAATTGAGCGCAATTGCATTCGCCAGCATCTTTTTGTCTTCGATCATGTCAGAGATGAAAGAATGCCGGCCCGGCATATCGAAAGCATTGACAAAACCCAGCAACATGCTGAGAAACAGAATCCAGTTCACCGTGATGTGTCCGGTCTGTGTCATCACTGCCAGCACCATTGCCTGCGCAAACCCCAGCACCTGCGAAGCCGAAAGAATCTTGCGGCGAGGTCCCGAATCGAGCATGGCACCGGCCCATGGCATCAGCAAGAATGAACTGAACCAGCTGAAAAAGGTGATAACACCAAGCCAGCCGGCAGAATCGGTGAGACGATAAACCAGCCAGCTCATGCCCAGTCGCTGCATCCAGGTGCCAAGCGAGCTTATGCTGTTGGCGACGAAATAGCGCCGATAATTACCGCTCTGCAGCGCAATAAATGTATTTTTCAGACTGCCCCGCATTTTCGCATCCAGTCAGATCAGCATAAAATAAGGCCAAACCGCAAAACTGCCCCGCCCAAGATAATTTATCTTATCGACATTTGCAAACAAAGCGTTTTAAGATATCTTTGCTCTCTCTTCCTCGTAATCGTAATCGTAATCGTAATCGTTATCGTTATCGGTATCGCTATCGGGATCGTCTTTGTCTTTGTCTTTGTCTTTGTCTTTGTCTTCGTCTTTGTCTTTGTCTTTGTCTTTGTCTTTGTCTTCGTCTTCGTCTTCGTCTTCGTTATTGCCCCTATGCCAACTGAATATCACAAATCCGCCTGGCTCCATCTACTTCTGCTGCTTGTCATGCTCTCCAGCCCGACTGCCGCAGAAGTTCTGCACTTCACGGTTCTGCACACCAGCGACGAGCATTCAAGCCTCATGCCAGTGCCGCTTGTCGATTACCGCCCCGGCGAACACGACCGCGCCACCGGCGGCTTCGCGCGCCTTGCCACGCTAATCAGCAGAATTCGCTCGCAGAAACCCGACATTCCGGCTCTGCTGCTTTCTTCGGGCGATTTCATCGGCGGCACACCCTTTTCATGGCTGATTCTAAACGACAGTTCGCCAGAACTCGAGATAATGCACCATCTCGGTTACAATGCTACAACCATCGGCAACCATGAATTCGACTATGGTTCGCATGGCCTCGCAAATTATTTCATTCGCCTGCAGACACAGGGAAAATTGCTGCCAGTAATCGTGTCAAATCTGCGCGCCCCGCCGGACCACCCGATAAATCAGGCCGGCATCAAAGAAAACCATATTCTCGAACTGGCTAACGGCTTGAAAACAGGTATATTCGCGCTGCTCGGCCGTGGTGCCCACCGTGTTTCGCCGGACGCAAAACCGCTCGACTTCGTCGAACAGCATCAGTGCGCGCGCGAACAGGTTGCAAAGCTTAAAAAGGCTGGTGCCAATGTAATAATAGCGCTGACCCACGCCGGCATCGCCGAAGACCGTGAACTGGCCGGATCTGTTGCCGGCATCGATCTGATTCTCGGTGGCCACGAACACCTTCAGTTGCCTGCACCCGAAAAGGCAGGCAACACCTTGATAATGCACAGCGGTTACTACACCCAGAATCTCGGCCAGCTCGACCTCGCCTGGGATACCGATTCACAGAAGCTCGACCTGCTAAACCGCCAGACCGGTGCGCCGTTTCTGCACAAAATAGACTCAAACATTCCCGAAGACCCTCAAACTGCCGCAATCATCGAAGATTATCGTCGTCAGCTCAACGACTTTGTCGCCAGCTTCACCGCCGGTGAATTCGCTGATATTTCGCAGATTGTTGCCAGATCAGAGTTTGCGCTACCTCGCAATCTGCCTTTCAACGAATCGACGATCGGTAACTTTGTCACCGATGCCATGCGCATCGAAACCGAAAAACTGCTCGGAGAGAGAGTCGATTTTGCCTTGCAGGCCAACGGCACCATACGCGGCGGACTTCTTGTCGGCAGCGACCGCCATAATGCCGGCAAAATAACGCTCTTTGACCTGATCAGCATAAGTTCTATGGGCAACGGACCTGATAAACTGCCAGGTTATCCGCTGGTGTCGCTTTATTTAACCGGCGCCGAGATTCATCGATTGCTCGAAATCGCTGTGATTCTGCCACAACTCTGGGGTGATATATACTTTCTACAGTTCTCGGGTCTGCGCTATACCTATGACCCGGCGCGAACCTTCTGGATGCGCCAGGTTCCTTTGCTCAAGCTGCCCTGGCCCTCCGGCAAAAGTGTCATTTCGGCCGAGCGACTGGTAAAACTCGGAGAGACCGCCGACCAAGATGTCTACGAGCCTTTCCCAGACGATGGAAGCAAACTCTATCATCTGGTAACCACGCATTATCTGGCAAACTACCTGCCCATGGTTGGCACCCGCCTGCCCAAACTCAAATTGACGGTGAAAAACAAACATGGCAAAGAAGTGAATCTTGACGACAGCATAATTCGCGAAAACACCCGCGAATTCAAGGTATGGGAGGCCACCGCCCGCTATATCGCTTCATTCGACCAGAGCGCTGATAACTTGCCGACCATTCCCACTCGCTACCAGAAAATAGAAGGACGCATCAACACAGGTCAGGGCGAATGGCTCTGGTTCTGGCCGCTGCTGACCGCAATCATTATCCTTGTTGTCCTGTTAATGCTTGCCATCAGCTTAATCCGCCGCCGAAAAAAATCAGGCCACCCCGTCGGGCAGCCTGATCTATCGAATTGACCTTTTATCAGAGGCAGAGCTCGAGAATCTGGCGGCTTACTTCGAGGTTGACATCGCCGTTTTCGCCGAGCTTGATCATCTGGTGAGAATTAAGCTGAGCGATGACTTTGTCGACGCTTTCGGCACCGATGTTGTAATCGCTCAAACGGGTTTTAACTCCGAGCGCTTCGAAGAATTCACGGGTCTTGTGAATTGCCTCGGCGGCCTGATGCTCATCGTTACCTGACTTTATGTTCCAGACGCGGCGACCGAACTGCGCGAGTTTTTCGAGCTTGCCCGCTTTGCGCAGCGTCAGATTGGCCGGCAGAACTATTGCCAGCGTAACCGCGTGATCGAGACCATACAGAGCAGTCAGCTCATGACCAATCATGTGGGTTGACCAGTCCTGCGGCACACCGGCACCAATGAGGCCATTCAGCGCCAGAGTGGCACACCACATCAGGTTGGCTCTGACATCGTAATTTTCGGGGTCTTTGAGTGCCAGCGGGCCCTCTTCGATAAGTGTCATCAGCAGGCCTTCAGCAAAACGATCCTGCACGCAGGCCTGCGCCGGCTGTGTCAGATACTGTTCAGCAATATGAACGAAAGCATCGATGACGCCGTTGGCGACCTGGCGCGGCGGCAAAGTATAAGTCTTGAGTGGGTCAAGCACCGAAAACATCGGGAACACCTTTGCGCTGTTGAACGGCAGCTTGGCTTTGGTAGCCGCGCGCGTGATAACCGAACCTGAATTCATCTCAGAACCGGTAGCCGGCAGCGTCAGTACGCTGGCAAAAGGCAGCGCCTGCTTTACGCACGAACCAAAAGTCTGAATTATTTTCCAGGGATCGTCATCGAAAAGAGCTGCTGCTGCGATAAATTTGGTGCCATCGATGACCGAGCCACCGCCAGCTGCCAGCAGAAAATCGCACCCGGTCGCCTTAACCTGTTCAACACATTTCATCAGGGTTTCATAGGTCGGGTTCGGCTCTACGCCAGAGAATTCGTGAACCTCACGACCTGCGAGAGCGCTCATGATCTCGTCATAAGTTCCATTATGCTTGATACTTCCCCCGCCATATACAAGCATGATTTTTTTGCCTTCGGGAATCTCGCGCTTGAGAGAACCAATAGTGCCCTTGCCAAAAATAATCTTCGTCGGATTGTGAAAAGTAAAATTACGCATCTTCAGCCTCCTCGTCGTATATCTCCTCTGAAGATATTCTGACGCTCAACAAAAGTCAAACCGTCCTACACTCCTGACAGTTGGCCGGCAAGATGAGAATCTTTGTTTATTGCGACAAAATATATTACACTTTTAAATAAGTCACACTTTGAGACCAGTCAGGAGAAATGAAATGCGCAGGCGCCGTCAGCTGAGAAAAATCTTCGCATGGTCGCTGCTGCTTTTCGCCATGATTCTGATTAATGTGCTGGTCAGCGAAATCGCATTCGCGCGCGCTGGCGGTGGACATGGCTATTCGGGTGGTGGTGGCGGCGGTCGCTCTGGCGGTGGCGGTGGTGGCGAAGCCGAACTGATCTGGCTGCTGATCAGACTTATCATATACTACCCGCACATCGGCATTCCTCTTGCCATTGTCGTGGCAGTGCTCGCCTGGAAAGGCTACCTGAAGGGCGAGGATACCTATATCGACTACACCATAACCAAGGCCGACCGGGTCAAACATGACAGTTTTTCAAAGGTTGCGCTTACTCAGCTCAAGCAGCGTGACCCGGGCTTTGACGAGAACTTTTTCAATGGCCGCGCCAAAAAAGCGTTCCGGTTGATTCAGGAAGCCTGGACCGCAAGAAAGCTCGATAAGGCGCAAGCGTTTCTTTCAGACGGCATCTACGAGCAGTTCAGCATACAACTTGCCGAAATGCGCGAAAAAGGTATTATCGACCACATGGAAGCGCTCGAAATTCTGACGGCGACGCCGGTCAAATTTCAAAGCGATAAAAACTTCGATGTCATACATCTGCGAATAGACGCCAGTGCCATAAACTATCGCAAAGATGAAAAGACCGGCAAGCTGATCAATGGCTCGCGAAGTCCGGAACCATTTGCCGAAGTCTGGTCGTTCATGCGCAAGCCCGGTGTTAAAACACTTAAGAAGGGCGGTCTGATGGAAGGACAGTGCCCGAACTGTGGCAACCCGATTCAGATCGGTCGCCTGTCAAAATGCGAAGTCTGTGGCGCACTGCTGCGTTCTGGCGAATATGACTGGGTGCTGACCAGCATCACCCAGGCCTGCGAATGGTCAGTGCGCTCTGACAAGGCAGTTCCCGGGCTCGACGCCATGGTGGCCGCCGACCCCGGTTTCAACATGCAGCACATCAAAGAACGTGTTTCTGTCATGTTCTGGCGCAAAACAGAAGCTGAACGCATCGGTAAAGTTGAACCTCTGCGCAAAATTGCACGCAACGAATTCTGCGATGCCCAGCTGCAGTGGCTGAAGCCCGACAAATCTGGAGCGCGTCGCTTTTACACCGGCTGTGCCGTTGGCGCTGTCGATCTGCTTGGCATCGAGATGCTCGAACCCGATGACAACGCTTTTGTCGAAGTTATCTGGAGCGGTATTCCTTCGTTTCAGATGCCGGGAAAAGAGATAGAAACGGCCGGCCAGCCGATAAATTTCCGGCATGTCTTCGTTCTGGCGCGGCGCCACGGCGCTGTCACCAAGCTCGAAGCATCACTCGCCAGCTCGCACTGCCCTTCATGCGGAGCGCCAGAGCAGACCGGCAGCGAGAATGAGTGCGCCTACTGCGGCTCGGTAATGAATGACGGCAAAAGCGAATGGGTGCTCGACGCCGTTGTCGACCGCAGCGATCCACAGGTCAGAGAGATTCTCAACCGCATCAGCGTTGCAGCACGTAAATCAGTTGAAGACGCGCGCGCGCGTATCGACGCCCACCAGAAAGACAAAAAACAACCAGCCGTACCGCCACCTCTCGACGATTTTGGTATTTCTGGCATTGAACTGCTGCGCTGGACAGTTGCCATGATGCTGGCTGATGGCCATATCGATGACAAAGAAATGAGCATGATCCGCGAACTTGCCAGCCGGCGCGACATTCCTGAAGCCCGCATTCAGCAGATAATCGATGAATTCAAAGCGGTCATCGACCCGATAGTGCATGTCACGACGACAAGCAAGATAGAAGCAGACACTGAGCTGCTGCGCCATATAGCCCGCGTCGCACTTGCCGATGGCAAGCTTACCTCAGAAGAAACTGATATGCTCAAAGCCGTCGGCAGTAAAATTGGCATGAGTGGCATCGACATCGACATGCTGCTCAAACGCGAACGCAGAGCCATATTCCAGGAAGCCAAAGATATTCTGCGCAAAATCAAGCGCTGATCAAATGGTCAGTCCCAGACGATGCCTTCGACATGATCGATGCCGAGGCCGGCTGATTCTGAGAGTTTGAGCCAGGGGCCTTCGATTTCGGCGCCGCCGATTACCGGGTCTTCGCTGCACAGCGACGGGCTGTCGAGATCGCAGCGCGTGATAATGCTGCGGGCGCAGGCAAGATGCACCGCAGCAGTGACACTGATTTTGCTTTCCATCATACAGCCGAGAAAACACTCGACATTGTGCATTTCGGCGAGAGCACAGATGCGCAGGGCGCCGCGCAGGCCACCGGTTTTCATAAGCTTGATATTGATATAGTCGGCAGCTCCCATGGCAATGATCTTTTCGGCGTCAAGCGCCGAGAATACCGCTTCGTCAGCCAGAACAGGGGTGTCGATGCTTTCTTTGACCTGTTTGAGACCAGCGAGGTCATGCGCCAGAACCGGCTGTTCGAGCAGATCTATATTAAAGCTGCCGGCCTCGATTTCACGCATGATTCGCACTGCCTCGCGGGCTGTCCAGCCCTGATTTGCGTCAAGGCGCAGTTTTATACCAGCACCGACCGCATCTCGAACGGCTTCGATACGCGCTATATCTACGTCTGACTGCAACCCCACCTTGAGTTTGAGGATTCTGAAGCCGCGTGAAACTGCAATTTTGCTGTCTTCAGCCATTTCTTCAGGGCTGTTGACACTTATGGTCAGGTCGGTTTCGATCTTGTTCCGATAACCGCCGAGAAGTCTATAGACAGGAATATTGTATAGCCGGCCGAACAGATCAAAAATAGCCATTTCTACTGCGGCTTTAGCACTGGTGTTCTTGACCAGGGCGCCGTCGAGAGTATTGAGGGTGTCTTCAAGATTGGCAACCTCTTTGCCCTTGAGCCTGGGAAGTATGAACTCATGAATTGCGCCGCGCACACTGCCCTGCGACTCGCCAGTTATCGGCCCGGTCGGGTGCGCCTCGCCGATTCCCGTTACTCCGGCGTCGGTATCAACAGCAACCACGATCGAAGCAATATGATCGATCGTTCGCAAAGCCGTTTTAAAAGGTGTGCGCAGCGGAATCGAAAGAACTCCGGTTCTGATATTGGTAATCTTCATGTTCCCCCCCAATCGTTCTCGTAATCGTAATCGTAATCGGTATCGATCTCTCCATATAAGATCTCACTGAATAATTCCTGTTCTGGGTCGGCTGCTCAGTCGGAATGCTTTTTCTTCAGCGATTCGCTTCGCTCACAAGCTTACGAAAAAGCAAACCGACTTCGCGCCTGAAATATTCAATGAGCTTTTGTATAGCTAATTCTTCCCGCCAGCATCCGGCAACACGAACTCACGCGCTGAATAGATGCCTTCCATGTATTTGCGGCCATCTGACAGGTAGGTCACCAGCAGTGGCGTCACAAAAACACAACGGGCGGTTGAGCGTACAAGATTGCCTTCTGCATCTGGCACTCGAAAACCCGCAAAGTCGTGAATGATGTAATAATCATCGTTGTAGCGCCCAAGATAAAGCATGGCATGGCCGGCCATATAGATCGGAGTTCCGGCCGGCAGACTGTCGAAAACTGCTTTGCGCTCTTCGAGCGTCATTTCTTTGGTGAATTCATGCATGACACCAACAGCCAGCTTACCCTGTTCGCCAGAATTGCGCGGCACCAGCACGCCCATGCTGCGATAAATGTCCATGATAAAGGCGCTGCAGTCACGGGTATTGAACATTCCACCCCAGCCGTAACGCTGGCCGAGAAACTTGAAAGCCTGAGTGATGATGTTTTTTCGGGTCAGTGGCATATAGCCGACACGCACGTCTTCTGAGCGTGCAATCAGGCCGATTCTGAATTCGAGTTTGCCATCTTCGCCACGCGACGGCAGTTTAACAACATAATTGCCGGCAGGGTGCTGACCATCTATGTTGAATTGAAATTCAGAGCGGTCGGCAAGCGGAATACGGGCACCCATGTCGAGCTGCAGCTCTGATATCTCAGGGCGCAGCGGGTTGTAGCCGGTGAATACGCCTTTACCGGTTACGACAAGGAATTTTTCGGCATCGAGATAGTCGAAGAGCTCGCGGCGGCTGGTAAATGCGACATCCTGAGCTGGCAGCCAGGCCCGATAATTGTAGGCCTGAGCGAAAAGCCATTTGCCGTCGCGGCTGGCATGCAGCACCGCCAAGGGCTCTGCCGGGTATAGAGCTGTTTCGATGAACATGTCACTTTCGAAGTCGTCGGGTTCTGAAAATACGCGGTCATAAGTTGGAAAAGCCCGCATTTCCGTGCGTTTAACTGTGATAGCGAACTGCACTTCGGTAAGACTTCTGATATTATCGATATTCAAAAGATCTTCGAGCGCAACGTAATACTCATCGCTGACTTCTTCGCCCTTGAGATAGCGCTTTTTCTGGGGGCGCGCGCTGGCTTTTTCGATCGACTGCCGCAACTGTTCACCAGCCATGGCCGACGGAAAATGGCGAAGATCCATGAGCATTTCACATTCGGCGAAACCTTTGCGATTATAGCGTTCGATCTCGTCACTGGTCATAATTATCTGATCCTGGTCTGCCACATTCTGCAGCCAGAATTCCGGAAACAGCATTTCATCACTTACACCGGGAATATTCAGATCGAACTGCACGAAAACTTCACCTCTGTCAGAACATTGCGAATATAGCGGATGACTGCAGAAAACACCAGCGAGAAAGACGACAAAAAAAACACTGCGAAACTGTTTGAATGCCTGCATTATGTTTCATACTCCAGATTCAGATCATCGAAAGAATTTTGCCAACCAGCAACCCGCCGCCGGTGCCGATTACGTAACCCAGCATACCCATCAGAACACCAACCGGCACCAGCACTTCGCTGTAAGCAGCTGCCAGAATAGGCGCCGATGCTACCCCGCCAATATTGGCCAGACTTGCTACGCCGCAGGTGAACAGGTCCAGCTTGAAAAGACGCGCAATAAGAGCCAGAAGCACAGCATGCACCAGCAGGATGACAAAACCGCAGAAAATATAGAAAGGTGCCTGCGACAGTTCGGCGAAATTGGCGCGCGACCCGATCAGCGCAACGATAAGGTAAAGCATCAGACTCGCGAGCGGCGAGATTCCCGCCACCTTGCCGAGAGGTGTCATAGCAGCAATAATGCCGACGACTGTCGTGAGAATGACTGTCCAGCTGTATGTAGAGATGAAAGCGCTTGTCGGAAGCATCGGCGCGACATATTGTGCCAGAGCTGCCACTGCAAAAGCGCTTCCGAGCAGCAGAATCAGGTCAGAAAAGCTCATGTTCTGCGGGCGATCACCGTGATCGGCCATCAGGCTGGCACCGACTTCGTCGATCTGGCTGGTGTCGGCTTTGGTCCAGTGGTTGAAGTGCTTTGCATAAGGCACAACTGCCAGCAGCAGCATAACCCAGACCGCGTAGTTGATCGAGTCCATCATCAGCGTATAGCCCATCTGCGAGTCGCTGACGCCAAGCGCGAGCTGAATAGCCGCCATATTACCGGTGCCGCCCATCCAGGAGCCGGAAAGGGCCGCGAAGGTTTTCCAGGTATGCGGTTCAAAATGGCTTTTAAAAAGGAAATAAGTCACGACGAAGCCGGCGCCGATAGTCACCGAAGCCGAAAAAAAGCCAAGCAGCATGCGGGGCCCGAGCCTGAAGATCTTTTTGAGGTCGCAGTGCAGCAGCATCAGAAAGATCATTACCGGCAGAACGTTGTTTTTGAGCTGAGTGTAGTAAAAATTGATTTCGTCGGTTTTCTTCCAGAGACCGAGCGTAGAGAAGGTCATTACTGCGAAGTAAAGTACGACGATTCCCGGCACGTAATCGAAAAATTTGCGGTATTTTTTGTCGAGCTGCACTATTACTGCGGCTATGAACAGCAGAACCGCGACATAAGCAAAGCCGCTTTCAATCATTATTCTCTCCCTCTGCGCCGCCAGACCGTTGGTTCGCACTCATTACAGTTCATCAGCGGCGGATTTCGTATGCAAAACAAGATACCACATGCACAAAATTTTGTACGCAGCTTTCTAAAAATCGCTATCGTTCTTTGCTGTAACACAATCGCCAACTCTTAACATTCCCACTCTGTGCCATTAGCCGACTACCACCAGCTGCCATTGTGTCGAGCCAGACTTCGGACAGCAATTAATGTTACAATGTGTCTAATCTTGATTTTCCCGCAAGAGAGGTATTGATTTTGAAAACTGTGAAAAAGATGCTTCTGGCGATTGTTGGGCTGGTGGCCATTGTCTTTGTCGTGCAGACAGCTCGAATCGTTTCGCTGTTCCGCTCTGCCAGCAGTGGAATGTCGGGCGTTACCGGCAGCGCACCGGCGAGTCCTGCCGCGCCGGCACCATCACGACTGCCATTGCCTGATCTGGTATTGGGCTTGACCCGCCCGGCCGAATGGCACGACATAAGCAGCAGCAAAATATCTTCACCGTTTTCCTTAACCGGCGGCAAACTGGTCCCGCTCGACGAGGCTATTTCTGATATGGAAGAAATCAAACCTGAAATCAGGCAGAGATTCGAAAAAGAACTGCCGGCCCGTCTTATGTCGAGAATCAAAGATCTGCCTGAACCGCCTGAAATCCCGGAAATCCTGATAATTTCTGCACCAACACCAGATTTCAGGGCTATACGTGAAACTGCGCGTTACTGGTATCTCATGAGCAGATGGTTTTTCAGTCAGGGCCAGCATGAAATCGCTCTGGCGATTGACACTGCCATTCTGCTTCTTGCCCACGAAGTCGAGACTTGCGATGCCGCAGGTGCGTCTCTTATTTCGCGAATGATTGCCATAGCAGTCAGAAACATTGGCACCGCTGCAATCATGGAGATGTCAGATAAGCTTAATCTGCCGGCGGCCAGGCTGAAAAGCTGGACTGCGGTTCTTATGCGTCTGCACGATAACATGCCCGGCATGGAAAGAGCCTGGATGTGCGAAAAGAAGCTGATTCCAAGCGTTTTTCATGCGAGTAACATTCCGAATCGCAACCGGCTGGCTGAAGCCATGTGTGACCCGAACCGACAGAAAAAGTATATCGATACTTTTTACAATCCACTGATAGAGGCATGCAAAAAGCCATACCCTGAAGCCATGGAAGTGGCACGCACTCATCAGAAAAAAGCTGAAGAATTACAGAGAATTCTTGATCCCGGCCTGCACTATCTGGTCTATTTCTTCATGCCCGAAGACTTTTTCATGCAGTTCATGATGTCGATGGCCATACCTTCATTTAGAAAAGCATTCGACCAGGACTTCAATTCACGCCAGGTTTTCCGGGCCGCCATAATTGTACTGGCTCTGCGTGCTTACCAGATCGAGCACAAGTCGCTGCCCGACTCGCTTGAAGAGCTCGAAAAGTGGCTGGGAAAAAGCCTGCCAGCCGACGTTTATACAGATAAACCCATGCTTTATAACAACAGCGGTGAAAAAATACTCTACAGCGCCGGCCCTGACGGCAAACCCGACACCTCTGACGACACGGTATTCATGCCCATAACTCCCTGAAAATACGTCACTGCGCTGAATTTTCGCAAAATCTCCGCGATGTGACTAAAATTTTCTGTAGATAAAATCTGGCAAAATCTTTAGCAGAAAAGCGATAAATCGCCAGCGGCGGGTGATATAGGCGCGCGATCGCCGAGCCCTGATGGCATCGTAGATCTGTCTGGCAGCCTTTTCAGGTGATGCGACCCAGAACAAGCCTTCGCCCTGTGCCATGCGGGTATCGACAAAGCCCGGCAAAATATCGGTGACATATATTGGCTTGCCAGACCTGGCCGCCTTGATTCGCAGGCCTTCTGTATAGTTACTGACGAAAGCCTTCGAGGCATTGTAGGCTGGCGCTTCATGACTGCCGCGGAATGCCGCAACAGACGATAAACTTACGAGGTGCCCGCTGCCCCGGGCGAGAAAATAGCGCATCGCCGCAGTAGCCATGGCGGCGAAGCCGGTTACGTTGGTGGCAATGGTTGTTGCTTCCGGCTCCCACGCGAGCTCAGGGTTAGGCATGCCGGTTCCGGCACTAAGCACAATCAGATCGACATCGCCAAGCTCAGCAATAAGAGTGTCGAGTGCCGATATGGACTGCTGTGGAGAATCGACGTCGATCTGCCGGCAGACGACCTTATCGCCGTGCTGCAGTTGAATTTCGTCGAGCAGTTCGCGCCGACGCCCGGTAACGCCAACCCGGCAACCATGGCTGATCAGCAATTCGGCCAGCGCGCGGCCAATTCCCGATGTCGCTCCGACAATAATCGCAGTTTTAAAGACCGTCACAATCATTTCCCTTTCATTTCTGAGAACTCTAAGGCTCATGATAATAACAGATCAGACCGCAGAAAGTCTTGATTTAGGACGAGGAATTCCCGAGGTGAGAAGTTCGCTGCATTTTTTGCGATAATCAGTTAAAATGATAGTCTTGAACTGACTAAGGCGAATTGCAATATCAGCGAAGCTGTTGAGAAAGGTTATCGATATGGCAAAAAAATCTTTTCCGCTGGCGAAGGTCTACAGTCTGCTTGAATCGGGGCCAGTAGTGCTTGTTACCACTGCCCGCAAAGGCCGCGCCAACATCATGGCGATGTCGTGGCACATGATGGTAGACTTCGAACCGCCTCTCGTAAGCTTTATCGTCAGCGACCGCAACCACTCGTTCAACCTGCTCAAGACGACGAAAGAGTGCGTCATTAACATTCCTACCCTCGCAATAGCTGAACAGGCAATTGGTTGTGGTAACACTTCAGGTGCAAAAATAGACAAGTTCGCCACCTTCGGCTTGACCGCCCGGCCGGCTGAGCAAGTACAGGCACCGCTGATAGAAGAGTGTTACGCCAGCCTCGAGTGCCGCATTGTCGATACAAAAAACGTCAACAAATACGGCATGTTCATCGCTGAGGTCGTGCAGGCCTGGGTCGATACCAAAGTAAAACAACCGCAGACCATTCACCATTACGGCAAAGAAAACTTCATGGTCGCCGGCAATCACATCAAAATCAAATCAAAGATGAAGTGACGATCTCCGGCAAATGCCGGCAGCATCTGAGACAGGAGAAGCCATGGAACTGAGCTGGCAGACGAGAAGAGAACTGGTACAATATGTTGCGGCATTTTATATGATACTGCTGTTCATATTCTGGCTGATACGCGCGAAACTGCCTCAACAGCCCAGAGAAATAGAAGCCTACGATGATTTCAAAGAGAAATTCACCGCGGCTGCCAACCAGCAGATACTCTTTATTCCAGGAACGACATCAATTCTCGATTCTGAGCAAACAGTCATTATGAGCCACTGCATGAGATTTCTGGAAAGGCACAGCGGTGATCTTGCGCAACGCGAAATGACTCTGCTGGTCAGCTGCCCATTCAAATATGGATACCTCCAGGATTTTCTGCAGAGTCGCAATATTAAAGCAAATGTCGATTTTCTCGCCTTCGACACCATATCGTTTCTTTATGCTGCTGCCGGCGCAGCAGAACGCCAGAAGCCTTCGGTAACGTTTCTCGCGGGGGCATTCGGCATGGAAAATCTCGTGCTGGGCGAAACTGTCAGCTGCCACGGCAGCATCCACACGGCCTGTTCTGACTTCTCATCCCTTCCAGACGCCGTAGTGGTCGCTAACGGAACCATCATCGGTGAAGAACTCTATGCGCTGCCGGCCAGCGAATCTGCAACAACGGCTGACCGCATTTTTCTGGCCGTAAATGAGGCTCTCAAGCTGATAACTATTGCAACAATCCTGATCGGTTCGATATACCTCAGCCTGCCCGGCCAATAGTCTTAACCGTTAGCAAAAACAGCAACCTCAGTCAGACCGGTCACGATTCGTGACCAACTACAATCAAAAGGGCTTTTAAAGCCTCTTTGAGTATGCTCTGATCGACAGCCCCTATTTTTTTAACAAGCCGCTGTGTATCGAGGCTTTTAATCTGTAACAGATCGAGAGCAGAATCCTTTTGCAGGCCGGTAGAATCATCCGCAGCAAGAAAAATATGCCATGCATTGTTGGCAAATTCAGTGCGCCAACCAGTCACTGGAACCACGACCTTTAACGGCAGAATACCAAGAGAATCGATGCTTAATATAAGAGCCGGCCGAACTTTTTTTATTTCTGCCACTATGGTCGGGTCGAAATTGATCAGCCAGATATCACCACGAGATGGCTGTGCCAGGCTAATATTCATACAGATCGCCTTCTGAACCGGCGAATTCGTCGTTATTCCGGTAATACTTCTGCATTTTTTCCGCCTGCAGACGTAGCAGGCTGTCTCTTACCTCGAGTGGCAACAGCAACAGATCATCCCGGGAAAGCTCGATGGTCTTGTTCTCTTTTGCCAGCCATTCACGAATGATCGTCTCGATCTGTCGATTGATCGATCTCTTTTCGGCAGCAGCTATCATTCGCAGCTTTTCCAGTAATTCAACCGGCAAATAAAGACCATGCCTGACATGTGTAGTCATAATTTTTTCACCTCTTTCTAAATATACGCTACATTGCGTAAACTGTCAAAGCCGGTGCGAATCTGAAAATCAGTTAACTGCACCAGGCAGTTATGAGGTCTTTGGCGTAATATGGGCGTCGACAAGCTGATTGACTTTTGCCAGAAAGATCTGGTTGAAGCCGGGCAGCGGGACCATTGGCGCTTCGAGGCTTTCGGTAAGAGACTCCGGCACCCTGCCCTGGCGAACGACTTCGCGGCCGGCGTTTTTGACCAGATCGAGATAGCTGGCCAGATACCCGGCAAATTCAGGCGCACCGCCAGCCAGCAAGGCTCCGGCACCGCGATAGATTTCGCCGCAGAGTTCGAGCTGCATGTTCCGGCACAGTCTGCGGAAATACAGGCGCAGAACATCGAAATGACTCTGCTCAGGATAGCCGCAATTACTCACTGCTATCAGTCTGGTCGGTTTGGCATGACGACGGCAGTGCCTGCTTTCGCCATGTTCATCAAATTCCCAGTGCGGGTCACCCACCGGAATAAGCCGATCGATGAATGTTTTCAGCAGCCCGGATATATTGTCTGCATAGATTGGCGAAGCCAGCACCACAATGTCTGAGCTGATGAACTTTTCGAGAAGCACGCTCATGTCGTCATCGATGACACATTTGCCCGGAGTTTTCTGCCAGCAGGCCTTGCAGGCAGTGCAAGGCTGAATTTTTGCCTGTGCCAGTCTTACGTGCTCGATCTGCGCGCCTTCTTCTGTCGCGCCCTTGAGAAAGCAATCGACCAGAATCGACGTGTTAGAACTGCCGGTTTTGTGAGTTCCGTTGAAAGCTGTAATCTTCATAAAACCTCCATTTAAAAATGAATCTATCGTTCACTTAAGGTTGCCCGGGCAAAAAAAATCAGCAGATGGCCGCCATACCCTTGAGATGATAGTCGAGAAGCCTTGCCATAGCTTCTTTTCTATGCTTTTCAGTTATATCGGCGGCGAGAATATTTGTTGTCGCGTTCATCAGATTATCGTAGACCGTTGTCAGCAGGAGCTGGTCCGGCTCATTCCTGCGCCCGGGCGAGGACTCTGACAGGCTGGCCAGGTGTTCGTGAACGCTCTCCATTATCTTCTGCCCGACAACAGTACGAAAGCTGGCCAGGCGAGTGCCACTGCATTCTCGCATCAACACCAGAATTTTTTGACGATGGGTCAGCATGAATTTCATCAGCATTTCGTTGCCCAGCATGAGCTCTTTTGAACCGGCAACCTGCTGCGAGCTCATACCCCTGACCAGCGCAACCTTATCTGCGAGCATCTGTAAACATGATTCAACAAACGACTCAGGTATAACCGCATAGAGCAATTCTTCTTTGTTGGCGTGATAGCGATAGATGTTGCCGGTAGATACCCCGGCGGCGGTAGCGATTTCTGCCATAGTGGTGTTGTCATAACCTCTGGCAGCAAACAGCTTCAACGCTGTCTTTTCGATGGCAAGCTTAACTGATTTCTTTAAAATCTGCATATTAAAAATGAACTATAAGTTCATTTTTAATAATAACCAAATGAAGCTGAAATAGCAAGACCAAAGTGTGAACGATGCAAAAAATACCAGTTGTTAAGCGACCTTAGCCGTTCTTTTCCTTGTCTGGCGAACCAGTTTCGCCAGGTATCGCAAGGCCTCGTTCACAGACTTCGAATCAGGAAACAGGTCTGAAAGCTCAGGATCAAGAACAACAACATTGCTTCCCTCGGCGTAACGCTTCGCATACTTTCCACGAACGCCCCCGGAAAAATCGTATTCTTCACGCAGTTCCATGTCATCAGCATTTTTTTGGGCTTTTTTCATAATTAGCCGGTGATTCAGGCCGTTATAAGCGCAGAGACACTGTATTGCAAGCATAATTGGAATGCAGAGACGACACTTAAGTGCCACGAAAACTCTGATATACCAGATTGCTAATCAAAAAGCCGGGTGAGATGGCAGAAAGCATTTTAGATATCGCTGCCAGCAAGTGAACTGGAAGACCGTTGGACTCAAACAGCTATGCCTCGACGACTATCGCCTTGCGCCGATACTCTGCCATGCGCTACCGGTCCGCTGTATTATTAGATGCCCTGGAAAATTTGCTGTGGAAGCGGCAATGAATCATGGTAAGCCTGTTTGCAGGGCATTCTCGGATAGCCTGACGTAAATCTGGCGCAAACATTTCGCAAACTTTGTCGCGAACATGTCGCAAACTTTTAAAGCAGCCTGTATTCCAGATGATGAGTCGAACCTTCTCCAGAAATCAGCTTCTGATCGATTAACAGTTTAAGATCCCGCTGTAGACTTCGACGGCTGGTTTCTGGACTCAGCTTTTCAAAATCCTGAATCGTCATTTTGCCATGCTGAAAAGGTATCCTACTGCTTTGGCCTGCAGACCATTCAAGCCATGCTTATTCACCAGAACGTCCCGCCGAATCACCTGTTCTCCACGGTCATTACTGGCGCTTTACAGAGCAGGCCATGCAGAAAGGCAGGAGTAAATTCATTTCGGCTTGAAGCCGATTCGCTTCTTTTTCATTTCCCGGTCGATAAGGTCGAGAATGAAGTCGATACTGCCGCCCTGTGTTTTTACTGTTTTTTCGAGTTCTGCCAGTCTTACGCTGAACTCGCCGTGAATGGTCGCTATTGCTCTCAGCCTTACAAATGCTCTCATAATTTCTATGTTAACTTTTATTGCGACCTGTGAATTCAAGATGCCCGACAACATGGCTAATCCCTGTTCTGTAAAAGCATACGGCAAATATTTGATGTTATAACCTTGTCTGGTTTTCAAGGTACCATTTTGGCACCTTGAATTTTCTGCTTCTTCCTTTGTCAGCTCGAACATAAAATCAGCTGGAAAACGATCGATGTTACGTTTAACAGCACGCTTCAGCGTTTTGGTTTCGATCTGGTATAGCTCTGCCAGGTCAGAATCAAGCATGACTTTCTGGCCGCGAATAGTATAAATGCGGTTTTCAAGATTTGCTGATATCAGGTCTTTGCTCATGTTGCCAGTTCCACTTTGAAAGGCAGTAATTTTCGGCAAAGGCACACTCATTTCAAATGGCTGCACAGAAGCCGGTTGTGGTGAGAATATGTTCCCGATTTGCCGTGAAGTCAAATGAAAATTCTGGTAACTGGCAACAATTCTTACGCCTCTTTACTGCCCCCGATAACCGCTCCGGCAGTTCTTTCAAAGAATTCTCAGCAAGGGGCAACCGTGCTATGTCTGGGAAGAGGTCGATAGACGTTATCTGGCGCAAAAAACAAAGCCCGCTGAAAGCGGGCTGCGCGGTGCTCGAGGGGGGACTTGAACCCCCACACCCTTGCGGGCATAAGAACCTGAATCTTACGTGTCTGCCAATTTCACCACCCGAGCGGGTTTGTTCAATTATTCTAGCAAAATCGCGACAATTTTGCAACACATTTTTGTAAAAGTTTTAGCGCTTCAAGCCTAGAATATTCTTCGTTCTTTCAGCAATTTCAGGGCCGCTCAGGTTTGCATATCTTGATTCGATATTGAGCTGGTAATTCCAGTAACCGATGCCCGCTGAAGTAGCTTTCTGTGATGGAATAGAAGGATCGTTCCTGAATGAAATGCAGGCGCCGCCGTCAACTATGGCTCTTTTTCCATCAACTTCAAGATCTGACTGTTTGGTAAAGGCTTCGGCCTTTTCAACATATTTTGCCGGAATTTCAAATGGCCAGTAGCGGAAACCTGTCCCAAACGTGATCTTTTCTGCTGTAACTCTCAGCATCAGAGGTGGAACAAAAAAGTAGATCACACAGTTAATCAAGATGGCACCGCCGCAGATCACTGCAAAGAAAAGAAACACCCATTTAACAATCACTCGATCGCCGGTGAATTCCGGGCCAAAAACCTTGTGAAAATAAGCTATATCCATGCCGACAACGAAAAACACCAGACCGACAAATGCCAGAAGAAGAAGCAACTTTCGCGAAACACGAACTTCAAGAACATTTTCCTCAACCATATTTACCTCTCGATATTCCTGACGACTTCCAACAAAACCACTTATATCACATTCTGCAAAAAAAGATTAGCTCTATACGCGCATATACAAAAGCTCACTGAATATTTCAGGCGCAAAGTCGGTTTGTTTTTTCGTAAGCTTATGAGCGAAGCGGTTTGCTTAAGCAAAAGCCAGCTATGAGCCACCATCATTCGTAACGCAGGGCTTTTACCGGGTCGAGTCCTGATGCCTTGGCCGCCGGGAAACTGCCAAAAATGATTCCTACGCTGATCGAGACAAAGAAGGCCAGCAATACCGCCGAAAGCGGCACGGCGGTAGTCCAGCCGGTATAGAAGGCGATCAGCCACGAAATGCCGATGCCGGCAACTATGCCGATCAGGCCGCCGAGAATGCTGATAAGCGTCGCCTCAACCAGAAACTGCACGACGATGTCGCGTTTCGAGGCGCCGAGAGCGCGGCGCACGCCGATTTCGCGGGTGCGTTCGTTGACCGAGGCAAGCATGATGTTCATGATGCCGATGCCGCCAACGAGTAGAGAAATGCCGGCGATCAGAGCCATTACCAGATTGAACAGCTGCTGAGTTTTCTGACTCTGTTGTAGAATTTCGAGTGGCACCTGAATTTCGAAATCGTCAATTTCTGAATGACGCCGCCGGATCATCGAGCGCACAATATCGCGGGCCTGCAGCAAATCGTAGCCACGCTTCACTTCGATCCAGATGCTGTTGATTTCGTGATACTGGTCTTTATCTTCGACCGGCCACTTTTCGAGACGCTGCAGACTTGTTTTGAGCGGCAGATAGACATCGCGATCATGGTCGCGACGCTTGATTGCAAGCTTGCCGGAACCACTTCCCTGCGGCTGCATGACGCCAATTACCTTGAATCTGATGCGCTCGATCTGGATTGTCTGCCCGACCGGCTCGACATCGCCAAAGACTTCGCTCGCCACGCCAGCGCCAAGCACCGCGACCAGCGCGGCGTTTTCCTGCTCAGCGGCTGAAAAAAAGCGGCCAGAAGCAACTTCGAAACGCGATGCCTGTAAAAAACCATCACCAACTCCGACGATTTTGACCAGAGGTTTGTGGTTCAGCACATAGAGTCCGTATTCATCTATTTTTTCGGCAACCGCGATATCGATGAACTGGCATGAAGAAAGCAGATAAGAGACATCGCCCAGCGAAAGGCCGCGCGTCTGCTTTTTAAGCGCTTCGGTGAGCCGCTCACCCTGAATTTCGAGGGAACTGACGCGAATGCTGGAGTCTCCGAACTTTTTGAGTTCTTCGAGTGCCTCGCGCTCAGCGCCGGCACCGATAGAAACCATGGCAATAACCGCACCGACACCGAATATTATGCCCAACATGGTCAGAAAGGTGCGGAACGGATGGTCAAAAAGCCCGGTCAGACCGGTATTTATCTGTTCTTTAAGCTGCACCTGACACCTCACGCAATGAGTTCTCGATTTCGGCCGGCAATTTCGACAACAGAGGCTTTGCCACCTTTTCGATATGTTCGACCCTGCCGTCGCGCATACGGATAATACGACCGGCATGTTCGGCCATGTTTTCGTCGTGGGTGACCATTACAACAGTCATACCGGCGCGGTTAAGTGCCTGAAAGATACCGATAATTTCGAGGCCGGTGTGCGAGTCGAGATTGCCGGTCGGCTCGTCAGCCAGCAGAAGTTTGGGGCCATTCACCAGTGCGCGCGCTATCGCAGCACGCTGACATTGACCGCCGGAAAGCTCAGTTGGCAGGCGATCCATACGATCGCCCAGGCCGACGGCCTTAAGCAACTTTTCGGCCCGGGCGCGACGCACCGCGGGTTCGGCCTGGGCGTAAATCATCGGCAACTCGGTATTGCGAATCAGATTCATTCTCGGCAACAGGTGAAAGGACTGAAAAACGAAACCAAGCTCGCGATTGCGAAAGTCAGAGCATTGCTGATCGTCCATCAGATCGAGACGCCGGTTGTTGATGCTGACACTGCCGGCAGTCGGCCGATCCATGGCGCCAAGCACATAGAGCAAAGTCGATTTGCCAGAGCCCGAGGGGCCCATTACTGCAACAAACTCACCGGCAGCTATGTTGAGATCAACATTGTCAACCGCTTTAACACAGCTGTCTCCGATTTCAAAATATCTCTGAAGTTTCTGGGTATCAATCATGCGAAGCCTCCATCAGGAGAACCGTTGTGCCTTCGTCGATACCCGAAGCGACAGCTGCACCGTTGAGACCATCACTGAACAACAGCTCAACCGGCTGCAGTCGCCGATCGGGCAACATGACGCAGGTAGCGGTCGCCAGCGGAATCATGGCATCGAACGGAAGATGCAGAGCATCGGGCAGATCATAAAGCGAAAACTCTACTTCGCAGGCGGTGCCAGGACGGAAGGCCGGATCGATCTGAGTTTTGCCGTTCTGCGGTGAAACCAGATCGATAACGACAGATACGACAGCATCCTGGCGCTCTTTGAAATTAGTGACAGCAACCATGCCGACTGAGTTTACCCAACCCGGGAAAGAACGCACCGAAGCGCCCTTGAGCAGCAGCTTGACCTGATCGCCCGGCTTGATGAACTTGATATCCATTTCGGAGACATTGGCATGCACCTGCAGGTTGCGCAGATCAGCGATCTGCATGAAGGGCACGCGCTGATAAACCTGGTCACCGACGCGCGCCTTGCCAACGCCACCACCCGGCTTGTTGAGTTCGTTGTGAACGAGGACACCGCCGGCAGGCGCTTTTATACTGGCAGAATCGACTTCACGGCGCAGTTTGCCAAGAGTCATTTCGAGTTTGCGAATTTCGGCCTCGAGCAGCTTGAGATTCATCAGGTTACGAAACCCGTTCATGCCTGCTTCGAGCTGGGCTCGTCGCAATTCAAGTTCAGCCTTGCGAACATCGAGTTCAGACAGCTTTATTGAACGTCTGGTCGGCCCGGAATCTTCATTTTCGAGTTTATAGCTGGTAACGGCATGATCTTTTTTCAGAGCAGCGAGTTCGCTCTCTGCCTGCATGAATTCGAGTTCAGAACTCAACCCCCGTTTGCGCAGTTCGGAAATATGCGCAATCTTTTCAGATGCCAGTGCGATGCGGGCATCGAGCAGTTCAAGCGCTCGCTGCAGATCGATTATCGCGTCTTCATCGCGGGCTTTAAGAAGAGCAGCATGCTTGAGCCGCGCTACTTCGAGAGCCCCTTCGCGCACTTTCAGACCGCGCGCGAGGCGTTCATCCTCAAGTGCATTCTTCTGGATCTGAAGCTGCAGCTCTTCGTTCTTTTTGGTCAACTCAATTTCGGTATCGCGAGCGCTCTGGCTTATCTCTTCGCAATCGACGGCAGCAACCACGGCACCGGCTTCGATGCTTTTTCCCTCATCTTCGAGATGGGTGATCTTGCCTTCAATCGCGCTGACAACAAGTGCAGCACTGGCCGTCTTGACATCGCCGGTGACACTCATCGTTCTCTTGAACGGACGGCGCGCCAGTCTGGTCTGGCGATTTCCTGCAAAACGTGCAAGATGCTCGGCAACGAAATCATAGCAGTAAACGCTGCCAGAAAGACCTGGCATAAAGCCCTGCGGATAAGAGGCGACTGGAACCTTGAAAGACACCTGAGTTCTGCCATCCGGCTTGGCCCGGGGAATATCGAGAGCAACCGGAACCCGCTGCATATCGTTGCCAGCCAGCAGGCGTTCAGGGAATGCATCGGCTCTGAAATAGAAATGAGTTGAAGAGGATACTGCCGGCACATCGCGCTGGTCGATGGCAAAACCCATTCCGCATTGCGACATGTCAACTATGCGCAAGAAGCTGATACCTGGATAAACCTGAGCGCCAACTCTGGTTTTGACCATCTCAGCGCCATCGTAAGTATCGCCATATATCAGCAGACCACCGCATCTGGCGCTGATGCTAAGTGAAGCAATCTGTTTTTCGAGATCAGCAACAGTCGAAGCCGTCTGATAGTATTTGCGCAGGGCCTCCTGATAACTGAACTCATAATCTGCTATATTTCTAAGCGAAGTCCAGGTTGCCAGTTCATTCGACAACCTGGCTTTTGTCAGGTTTTCATCAGCATCAAACAACTTGCGCTGGTCGGCGTGAGACTCGACATAAGGCAGCAGGCGTGTGGTAAGAGAAGCTTCGATACTGGCAACTGCCAGATCCTTTTCGCTGTCGACCACCTCCTGTTGCGAAGCAAAACCACGGTCGGCCATTTTAGCGGCTGCAACCATCTGCAGGCGAAGCATTTTCATGCGCACGCTGGTGGCAGCAACCGATTCGCTGAGTTCGACCAGACGCTGCCAGTCACGCATATCGGCGGCCCGCTCGTATTCTATCTTTTTGGCAGCAAGCTCGACTGCGGCAATGCTGGCATTACTGGCTTCATACTCGGCAATCATTTTCAGCAACATGCGGTCACGATCGACAGTCAGACTATACTGTTCAAGGTCGGCACTCTGGCTGAGAAGCCGCTCGCTGCGATCGCCGGGCGACAGTTTAGCGATTTCCTGACCAGAATCAACCATGGAGCCTTCGGGAGCAAGCTCGAGAATCTCAGTGCTGAATGGTGGATTGAGAAGGGTTTCCTGCAATGAGATAAATTCGCCGCGGGCGTTCAGCACCTGCCATGGCTTTTGTTGACCTGATTCCTCAAGCACTCGATCAGCGGGCTGACCGCAACCCGAAAGCCAGACCAGCAGGGTTACCGGTATGACTACAAATACACACCAGATTTTTATCAGATTATTGTTCATGGAAACAGCAGTTCTCCCTGCTGATCAGGCGGATTTTTCCAGAGAACCCAATCCTGGTTGAACTCTTCAACCTCAATTTCGCGGCGAGATTCGCCAAAGCGGCCAGGAACCTTGACCGAGGTTTTTTCGCCTTCCACAATCAGCAGATCGCGCGGCAAAAAAACACCGGTCTTCTCACCAAGTATTATTCTCGCGGTGCCCTTGCCGCCGATGAGAAGTTTCTCATTACTATCAAGTGCAATTTGAACAGGGAAAAACCTGATTGCGCTGTTCTGCTGCCCCCGGACCCGTCTCGGAGCTTTGCTTATCGATTTGACCGCCGCGGAAAATGTTCTGCCGGGAAGCGAATCGAATTCGACACTTGCCGAAGCCTTTTCGACGATAACATTAGCCTCAGCCTCGTTTGCCAGAGCTTCGAGATAATAACCATCATCGCCGATGATCTGCATTATGGTGACGCCAGACCAGGCCTGCTGTCCGGGCCTGAACTTGAAGTCGCCCCAGAGAACAGGATGAATGACGATTCCAGAGCGCGGCGCCTTGAGTTCAGACTCTTCCATTGACCGCGTTTCTTCGCGCAATGAAGCGCGAATTCTCTCAAGCGTTACTTCGAGGTTGTTAACTTTGATCTGAGCAGACAATGATGCCGATTCAAGCTGATTGGAAGCCAGCCAGATCTCACCTGACGCCACTGATTTCTGATACTCGACGCGGGCAAGATCTTCTGGCAACGGTGGCTCAGAAAGATTATCGCGGATTCGGCGGGCGTAATCGAGTTCAATCTCGCGCGATCGGCGGTCGATCTCGCTGGTTTTCAGCGAAAAGGCGCTGTCAAACCCCTTTTCGGCGATCTGCTTTTTAAGATCATACTGGCGACTTGCGTGAGCAAAACTGATTGAAGCAATCTGCAGATCAGAATGAATCTTCCAGATCTCATCTTCATTCTTGCGCTGCCAGAGCCAGCGCGCTTCATGCTCAGCCCGGGAATATTCAAGCTCTTTTTCCTTGAGAGCCTTATCGAGCGCAGCAATTTCCGAGGGCGAAACCTTCTCAAGATTGCGCATGCGGTCGAGTTGCGAAGCAAGATTGCTTTCGCTGCGGCGCATACGGTTGCGCAGATTTTCCATATCGATACTGACGACAACCGAACCGGAAGCGGCGACGCTTCCTTCATCAGCCATCGACTCGATGATTCCCCAACCGTTTTTCAGGCCGATATTGCTGATGTCTTCAGGCTTTAAAGTGGCACGCAACTCAACGAAATTCTGGCGGGTTTCGCTTTTGTATTGATAGGAAGGGCGCAACGCCTGCGAGGTTTTGCTGCATCCGGCCAGAAAAAGCTGCGACAAAACCGCCACCAGCAGCAGAAACAGCCTAGATTTGCGCAGCTCAGTCAGCGTACAAATGGCGGGTTCAGGCAATTGAGCAATCGGCTTCATTTTTCCCCTTCGGTTTCTACAGGCACTACCAGAAGAGCCTTGCCTGACTGCTGGCAACAGGGTTCAACCCCAAGATATTGTGCCAGCATGCCGGTCTCGTAAAGCAGGCGCAGCCATTCGGTTATCAGTCTTGACTCGCCCTGCACTACTGCGAGGCTGGCGTTGTCGAAATCCTGCTGATACCGGGTAAGATCGAGCAGGGTAACCTTGCCAAGCTGAAAATTCAGGCGCTGACCGTCGAGAACCTCAGCCGAGAGTTTCTGCGAAGCAGTGAGTGACACCAGATTGCGGCGATAAAACTCAAAGCGCTCATAAGCCTGAGTAACCGAGGTTTTGATATCGTCGCGCTTCTGGTTCATGCGCTCTTCAAAAGCTTTGAGCTTGTGACGCTGGCTGGCCAGACTGAGTTTTTCGGCCTCGGGTCCGAAACTGAAGTTGTAGGACACCGAAACATCCCAGTTTTTATCTGGCATTTCATCGGCGGCATCGACATCAAATGAACGTCCCTGCTTGCCCCAGCGCATGCGGGCACTTACATCAGGGCGGCTCAATTCGCGCAGTTTTTCAACATGAGTGCGCTGTAGATTATGCTGACTTTCATATACGCGCCAGTCGGGACGATTTTTATAGGCTGTTTCGAGAAGATCCTCGATTATGAGATTATCGGGAATTGACTGCAGCACTGTTTCTAGCGAAAAACTTGCCAGTTCCGGGCTCCAGGTGCTGTTTCCCAGTCGCGATGCCAGACTGCGATCGCTGTCACGCAACGCCAGAGTTATTTCTTCGTTGCCGGTTTCAGCCTGTTGCAGCCTCATGCTTGCCTGTTTGAGATCGAGTTCGCTGCCAATGCCTGTATTCAGCTTTATTTCAGCTTCTTCAACGAGAGTAGCGTAAAAACTGGTGTTCTGCTTTTTCAGAGCCTCATTGCGTGCGGTAACGATGCGATCGAAGAGGCTCTGTAAAGAATCGAGCAGCACATCAAGCAGCACAGAATCGGTCTGCGCTTCGCTCATACTGTAGGTCGCATGGGCAATTCGTCGATCCAGCGCATCTACTCTGGCATCATTACGTAACAAACCGGTTTGCCAGCCAAGATAAAGCGACCTGAAATAGCTCGCCTGCGAACTGGTATATTCGGTTTTGCTTTGAGAATATTCATAGCTGATCTGGCCCAGCGGAGTCTTCTGCATCAGAGCTGCGGCCCCGCCCTGCCGACGCGTGCTGTAATCTTCTTCAAAGCCGGTAACTGAGTTAAAGCTTCGATTGGCAGACTTGCTCGAATCAGCAGTGTAACTGAACTGCGGCGAGAAAACGGCCAGAGCGCGATTTTTGTCAGCCAGTGAGCTTTCGAGTTCATGCCCGGCGGCAAGCAGACTGCGGTTGCCCTTAACTACCCGATCAGCAAATTCCCGCAAGGGCGACGGGGCAAGCAGGGTGAATGTAGCTACATCACTATCTGCCAGCAGAAGAGCTGGCGTCACCATAAATACAGCGATGAGACAGGCCAATTTACCGATGGTATTCAAGCAAGACGCTCCATTTCGATCTGCAATACTGTGCTGGTTGTGAAAAAAGCCCCTGAATTGTCGGGCATTGGCATGCGATAGCGATATTCTATGTGGTTGCTACAGCCATGAATCCACTTTTCCGACTCGTCATAGCTGAAAATACCCTTGCCAATGAGGCCACTGGCTGGATCGTCAGGGTGAGCCGAAAACAGTTCGGTTGAAAAAATCATGAGACTGGCATTTTCTTCGGCGCTGCCGGCAAAACAGTAGCGGGTATGAAAAGCGGTAGCCGCGCCAGAAGACTCTTCAACCCTCTGCACCCAGCTGTCGCCAACCTCCAGCGCCTGTTCGGGAAAACGCATCATCGAATGCTCGGCACCCTGCCAGGCTGCGTTACCGCCAACCCAGCGAACAGTGCCGAGACTGTCCATCTGCATGGTTGATGCAACACCGGTCTTAGGCAACGATTCAGCCGGCACATTTTTGTCAGCCGAAACATGGTCAATAATGACCTTTATCATAGCCTGATCGGCATCACAGCTGACGATTTGCTGGCTTATGCGCATTTCCATGTTGATCGGGTTGTTGATCTTGCCCATAGGCATCTCTATGTCTACTCCACCCTTGATGGAAATGACATAGCGCATCTTTCTGCCCTGTGAAAAACCATATCTGAATAAATAACTGCTCATGGTCGCTATTTATACCTGAAATCGCCGACATTTACCAGAGTAAAATCAGGTTTAACGACAGAATATCGTCACCCTTCGAAAAGAGAAGAAGACTCGCACAAAGGCGCAGAGGCACTAAGAAAGATAAGAGAAAGAGAAAGAGAAAGAGGAAAAGAAGAAGAGCATCCGCAGATTAGGTAGATCGCGCAGATTGCCGGATAAGAAGAGAGAGGAGATGATCAATACCGATACCGATCCCGATACTCGATACTTAGAGCGAAAGCCGCTCGTTGCCCTGAGGAGCTTTAGCAAAGCAGGGTCAGGCGAAGTCGCAGAATCCAGTTTTTGCGCTTTTATGGATCCTGCGACTGCGCTTCGCTTCGCTCAGGATGACAAACAAAAGTTGATGGAAAGCGCATAGACTCACGATTACGAGAACGAGCACGAGATTGAGCGAAAGCAAGGTTATTTTTAGCGAGAGTGTTGCCGATATGGCGTTGCGGATTTTGTTTGAAATTTCAATGGTGGTGTTATCATGGCCAGAATAGTATATCTCACTCTCCTGCTGGCGCTTGCAATAAGCGCAACGGCGCATGCGGACTCACAAAAGCCCGATTTACAGCTCTCGGGCAATGAAATTGATCTGCTGGTAGGCTCTCCAGTCGGCGTCGAAGAACCGCTGGATTCTCGCAGAACCAGGGTGGACGAGAGTATCAGACACGATTTCAGCAATCTGCTTGAAGAAGACTTCAATTCCGAGGCTGAGCTCACAGAAATCGACTGGTCTGATGCCGAAGACACGAATGTCGAACCCGATCAGGCGGAATCAATGATGATCGACCTGCTGGCAGAGACCGGCGAGCTTGAAAATTTCGACTTTTCCGAAGAGAGCGAAACTGATGAAGCGAATTCTATCGACAACGTTGAAACGGAGTTTAAGCTGTGATAATCTTAAAAAAAAGTTTTCAGGAGGGTGACTAAATGTCAGAAATCCGGCGCCGCAAGAAGTATTTTATCAAACCGGGCTTCCAGAGCAGGTTGACCGCGATTTTTATTCTCATTGTAATCATCGTCGCCAACATCGTCGGCGCCCTGGTTTACGGTTTTTCGGTTGAGAGGCTCGAAAGTAATCTGGTGGAAGAAGCCAAACTGCCGGTCGACAGCAAGCAACTTGGGCAAGCCCTCTTGCCTGGCGTCATAACGGCGCAGCTTATCAGTATTTTTGTGGTGGCGTTCATCTGTATATTCGTGACGCATACGATAGCAGGCCCGGTGTACCGCATGGAAAAAGTAGTGCGCAACATCGGCGAAGGCGACCTCACCCACTTCATCAAACTCCGCCCGAAAGATGAACTCAAAGATCTGGCTGACGCAATGAATGAAATGACCATGGGACTTCGCAACAAGGTCATCAGTTTCCGCGAAAACACCAGCAAGATCCAGGAGGGCGTCGCTCTCGCCCGCAGCACCGGCAAACTCGACAAGCTCGACGAGGTCCTCAAGGCCGTAGAAGCCATGGAAGAATCACTTGGCTCATTTACCCTTGAAAAAGAGAAACGCGAGCGCAAGGTTGTCGATGACGATGAAGGCGCAGAAAAAGATCAGGAATACGCCAAGAGCTGATATTCTCAGATTATTCAGACCGGGTAACGGCACCTGCCGTTACCCGGTTTTAGTTTAGCTGAATTATGGCGAGGCTTTTTGAATTACAGATTCAGCCGTATCGCGCGAGGTTATCGGTATACGTTTTATCGAAAACGGGTTGGCGCCAGGCTCGTTGTAGCCATAAACACTGGTAAAATGCAGGCGAAATCCTGAGTTGCGTGCAACAACCGAGAATTCTGAATTAAATTTGCCGTAGGGCCAGGCGAGCGCAACAGGTCGAGTTCCCAGAATCGATTCGAGACGCGAAGATGAAATGCGCAGATCACGATTCAGCAGATGCAATACCGGGTTTTCCGGATGTCCGGCAAAGGCTTCATAGATTGCTAGAGTGTCGGTGTGCAGATCATGGGTATGAGAGCCAAAATCAAAATAGCCACTGTCGGCCATATCTTTTATCTGGCGCTCACTCAGATATTCGGCAAATTGAATACGCCGACCAGCTCGCGAAGTGATCATAAAAATTGTCATTGGCACCCTGAGTCGGCGCGCTACCGGCAAAGCGTAATGATAAAGACTTTGATAACCGTCGTCAAAGGTTATGAGAACCGGCTTGTCAACAGACAGAGTGCCGGCAAGAAAAAGACGGGTCTGCGCCAGAGTCAGTGGCCTGAAACCAGCATCGAGAAGAGCTTGAACATGCTCGACAAACTGCTCAGGGGTGCAGGAAACGTCTGATGTAACTTTCTGTTGAATATGATGGTAGACCAGCACAGCCAGACGCGCTGGATTGGCAGCCAGTTCTGCCGGATACAATACTACCAGCAGCAGATATAAAGCCAGAGCCCACAACAGCTTTCTGGGCAAAACAAACTTCTCCCGTACAACGAGAACCGCCCGTCTACTGACGGGCGGTTCAGAATTTACTCAGCAATCAGAGGCCGGCTGCCTTTTTGAGCGCTTCGACCTTGTCAAGTTTTTCCCATGGCAGATCGAGATCGCCGCGGCCAAAATGACCGTAAGCAGCGGTCTGGCGATAGATCGGGCGGCGAAGATTCAGATTTCTGATAATTGCACCTGGTCTGAGATCGAAATTATCGGTGATGATCTTCTCGATTTGTTCAGGAGATACTTTGCCGGTGCCAAAAGTGTTTACATGCACAGACAGAGGCTTGGCAACGCCAATTGCATAGGCGATCTGAATTTCGACACGGCTGGCCAGGCCAGCTGCAACGATATTCTTGGCAACATAGCGACCCATGTAAGCGCCAGAGCGGTCGACCTTGGTCGGATCCTTGCCGGAGAATGCGCCACCACCATGTGCGGCCATGCCGCCGTAGGTGTCGACGATGATCTTGCGGCCGGTAAGACCAGAATCACCCTGTGGGCCACCGACGACGAATCTGCCGGTGGGATTGACATAGAATTTGGTGTTGGCATCGATCAATTCGGCCGGAATTACTTTCTTGATGACCTTTTCGATCATGTCTTCAGTGATCTTGGCATGAGTTGCAGAAGGATCGTGCTGAGTAGAAAGAACTACTGCATCAACACGGGCAACTTTGTTGTCACGATATTCTACAGTTACCTGAGCCTTGCCATCGGGTCTGAGATAATCGATGCTCTTGTTCTTGCGAACTTCGGCGAGCTTGCGGCAGATGTTGTGCGCATAATAGATCGGAGCGGGCATGTAATCAGGAGTTTCGCTGCAGGCAAAGCCTACCATCATACCCTGGTCACCGGCGCCGGTATTGAGTTCTTCATCTTTATCGCTGCCATCTTTGGCATGGTTTACACCCTGCGCGATATCGGGAGACTGTTCGTCGAGGGCTACCAGAACACCGCAGCTTTTGCCATCGATACCAAAATCGGCATTGGTATAACCGATTTCAGTCAGAACACGGCGGGCGATGGCCTGCACGTCGACATAGCACTTGGTGGTGATTTCGCCCATTATCAGAGCAAGACCGGTAGTAACTGCTGTTTCGCAGGCAACGCGGCCTTTGGGGTCATTGGTCAGAATTGCATCGAGCACGGCATCAGAAATCTGGTCGGAAACCTTATCGGGGTGTCCTTCTGTAACCGATTCAGAGGTAAAAAAGAAATTCTTGTTCATGGAGTCCTCCGTGTACCTTTCAATAAGTGGCGTGATTATAACAGCCACCCCCGACAGCGTCAAGCAAAACTCAAGAAAATTATCGTACAGCAGAACGGGTCGCCGGGCCCCTGTTCGAAGCCTTGCGACCCGCCCTAGATGGCAGCTTTCTACCTGTTATTGTTGAACGAGGCAGAAGTCTGCATAGTGGCGGTTGAGGAATAGAGCATTCCGGATACTTCCCTGTAGGCGATGCCGTAACTTACAACAAACCCGACAACCCCCGTAAGAAGCGCCAGAACCAGAGCTATTATTCTCATAATCCGTCCTCCCTTCCACTGACACTGCCTTATCGGCAAATTCCCTGATTTGCCTGACCTAAAAACTGGCAGCTGGTAAATTTTTGTGCGATAATGCGATACGATTAAGCAACATAAGAAAACAAAGGGTTCGGTATATGCCTGCACTCTGGCAAAGCTTCATTTTATCAGCATTTCTTGGCGGACTGATCGGCTGGGTAACCAACTGGCTGGCTATAAAAGCCCTGTTCAGGCCAAAAGAACGCTGGAACTTTCTGCTGTTCGAATTTCAGGGTCTTCTTCCCAAGCGCCAGAAGGAACTGGCAAACAATCTCGGCAAGATTGTCGAAGGCGAGCTGATCAGCGTCGAAGAGTTGATCAAGAAAGTTGAGCCGGCCGATATCGACCCAATCATCGAAGCTGTCATGCGCAAAAACCGTGATGACATGGAAAAGCGCATAAAAGATTTCATTGGCAGTATTGCCAACAAGATCCCATTTTTCAATCTCAGCGCCGATACTCTGGTTAAATCGGTAATGGATCGAATCGAAAGCGAGCTCTGTGTAGTGCTCAAAAAACAGGTGCCTATGCTGCTCGATCGCGCGGCTGAGAAGGCCGCCGAAAAAATTTCCGTGCAGGAAATAGTCATAGAAAAAGTCTGCAAAATGGATCTTATCAAACTCGAAAACATCTTCAACCGTATCGCCGACAAAGAAATGAAAGCGATCATCCGTCTCGGCGGCTTTCTCGGGGTCATTGTCGGCATAGTTCAATGGGCAATTCAGAACTTCGTCATCGCCGCCATGTAGTGGCTGCAATCAGCCTGCTCACGGTTCAGTCAGCAGTCCGACGGATTTTGTTTACAAACTGTGTACACAAGATTAAAATTCGTTCAGATTCGGTTGATCCGAATATGTTTTACACACGGGAGACAGACATGAAGATCAAAGTTCTGTTGGTTACGCTTTTGATGATGGCTTTAACTGGTGCGGTTTTTGCAGGTGTAATGCCTTCGGCAGAAGAACTTGGGGTCATCGACGCCATGATTGACAAGATGATGGCAGGTTACAACGCCAGCGATGCCACGGCATTTTATGCAGACTGGGCGACCATGATGGCGGCGATATGCACTCCTCAGGCTTTTCAGACGCTGTATGTAGACAATTATATGAAAACTTTCGGAGCTTATGCTTCGCGAACGGTCAATGCCGATGAAACCGTGGTAATGCCTGATGTTCCGAATGGCCTGGTAGTATACACTGCCAAATTCGCCAACAATGAAAATGTAAAAATGAGTGTCAACCTGATGAAAGAAGATAATGTCTGGAAAATCCAGCAACTGACCATTCAGGCCATGCCCTGATCGATTGTTGATCTCAGACAGACCGGTCGGCGCTTAGGCAGACCGGTTTTTCTGTGCAAAAATTGCGCAGTATTTCTGGCATATTTTTTGCTGCAAAACTGCCGCTATTCACAAATGATACAGGAAAGGCATTCAGGCAAACTATGCGTAAAACCAAGATATTAGTCACACTCGGCCCCTCGGCAGAAGAAGAAAATGTATTAAGAGAGCTCATCAACGCCGGAATGAACGTGGCACGCCTCAATTTTTCACATGGTGATTACGAAGAACACGGTGTGCGCATCGAGCGTGTAAAAAAGCTGCGCGACGAAATGGCCAAGCCGGTAGCGCTGCTGCTTGACACCAAAGGACCTGAGATCCGCACTGGCGAGATCGAGGGCAAAACCATTTTTCTCGAAGCCGGTAAACAGATAGTTCTGACGACAGAAGATATCATCGGAACCCCGGAGCGACTCAGTGTCTCACACAAGCAGTTACCATCGCTTGTTGAGAATGATTCAACTATTCTTCTCGACGATGGACTGATTCAGCTGCATGTCGAATCGGTACCAGACGACAAAAACATCTGCTGTTCAGTTGTTAACAGCGGCTCAATCAAGTCTCGACGAGGAGTCAACGTGCCGCGACTCAATCTGAACATGGCGAACCCGACCGGCAAAGACCGTGATGACATAGTATTTGCGGCAAAAAACGACTTTGATTACATCGCTGTCTCGTTCACCGAGTCTGGCGATACCATACGTAAGGTTAAGGCCATACTCGAAGTCGAGGGTAAGCCAGGAATCAAGGTTATCGCCAAGATCGAAAACCACGCCGGATTGAACAATTTTGACGACATCCTGGCGGTTGCAGATGGAATAATGGTTGCGCGTGGCGATCTCGGCGTCGAGCTGCTGCCAGAAGAAGTTCCGATCGTTCAGAAAGAGATCATCAGAAGATGCTACATGGCCGGCAAACCCGTCATAACAGCCACTCAGATGCTGCATACAATGATCGAAGCGCCTCGCCCGACACGAGCAGAGGTATCAGACGTGGCCAACGCAATTTACGACTTTACTTCTGCGGTAATGCTTTCGGGAGAAACCTCGGTCGGCAAATACCCGGTCGAATGTGTCAAATTGCTGGCACGCGTCGCCGCCAATACCGAAGAAGCCATAGATTACAAGAGAATCTATGCCGCATTTGCCAGCACCGAAGAATTCGCCGACCGCACCGGCGCGGTTACCAATGCCGCCATCACCACCGCTTATAATGTTGGAGCTACGGCAATCATAACTGTGACCGAATCCGGCAGAACCGCCCAGGCGTTATCCAAGCTGCGACCAAGCATTCCGATCATTGCCGTGGTAAGCAACCGTCAGCTTTATCATCAACTCAGCATCAACTGGGGCATCACCCCGGTTATGGGCTCACGTTTCACCAGTATTGAAGAGCTCTACCGCGAATCGGTAAGGCTGAGTCTTACCACCGGTTTCATTAAAGAAGGCGACACAGTCGTGCTGGTAGCTGGCCTGCCGGTAGGCCGCAGCGGTGGCACCAACATGATCAAGGTCGAAACCGTCGGGCACCCCGGCCCCTGCCCAAAACGCCGCAAGGATGACGAGCCTTCACAGGCTCTGCAATTCAAGCTTGGCCTCGAAAAGAGCGCACATGCGCGCCTGAACCAGCCCGCTGCCGGCGGCGCCGGCACCCCGCTCGATCTGCTCAGTCGCCCGCTGGTTTCGAGCCCACGTCACAACATGCGCTGAATTCTTACGCTAACTTAACAAGCCTTCTGAACCTGCAATTTGCAAGAACAGAAGGCTTGTCTCTCTATGGCGATTTTATGACAGAAAACGCTTGAGGGTATCGATGAAATAATGGTTCTGTTCGGGACTGCCGACACTTACGCGCAGATGCTTCGCCAGCAGCGGGTGCGCCCCGACGTCGCGAATCGCGATATCGTTCTGTTTAAGAAATTCGAACAGATCAGCCGAACGTTCACCGGCGGTGAAGGTAAGAAAGTTGGTAGCCGACGGCAGGGTTTTTATGCCGTCGATCTCCAGCATGTCTTTGTAAAGCTGTTGTTTGAGAGCAACAGCGGCGGCTGTGTGTCGCAAAAACACGTCTTTATTAAGAAGCATGGTCATCACGAAGGCCTGCACCATGATGCTGGTATTGAAAATAGTCTGTACCTTGCGGATTTCTTCGACATTCTGCGGCTGACTGACCAGATAGCCAAAGCGCAAACCGGCGGCTGAAAAAGACTTGGAGAACGACCTGACAACGATCAGATGTGAAAAATCAGCAACCCGGTCTACCATTGTTTTGCCGCTGAATTCAAAATAGGTTTCATCGAGCAGCACCGGCTTTTTGGTGTTTTCGAGAATGTGAAGAATTTTTTCGTCGTTCAACAGGTGTCCGGTCGGGTTATTGGGGTTACAGAGAATGCCGAGGCGACAATCAGGAGAATTGAGGACTTCGAGATATTTTTTCTCGTCAAAATCGAAATCGGGCAGATAGTCGATAAACTTGATTCCCAGACCTGCTGCACGTGAATAGGTTGAATAATCGAAATACGACGGAGCGAGAGAAACAGCAAAAGCGGCGTTATTTTCGCGAACAGCAAGAAAGCAGGCAAACAGCATGTCGTCAGCGCCATTGCCCCAGAGCAGATTGTCTTTGCTTACCCCATGCCCGACGTAATCAACCAGCAGTCGCTTGAGTTCACCGGTTACCTGGCTGAAATAGCGGTTAAGGTGAACTTCCTGCATGGTCTGCTGAAAGGCTTCGTCTATTGCCTGAAAGGGGTCGAGAACGCTCTCATTGAGGCACATCATGTTCTTTTTGCGCGGAACCGAGATATCGGCAGGCGGGCCGGCCTGCAGTAGATCTTTACGAAAAAGGTTCATTTCACTTTCCTTTCCTGCTATGCTTTTTCAGCAATCTTAACAGGGAATATGCTACAATTCAAGCAATGCAGGTTTGAGGTGAACGCATGGCAAGACAATATGACAATCAGCCCAAAAGCATGGGCTGCGGCACAATAATCGGTCTCATTCTGTTGTTTTTTCTGACCCTGGCTGACAGATTTGAGGATAAACGTGAAAAAAGCAAACAGGCAGCAAATGTTCAGTTGGCATCTGGAAGAATCGATGCGGCAACCAGCCAGATTGCGCGGCAAAGTGATGAGAACCTGATGCGATCCTATGGTCCCAAATCAGCTGACTATGAACTCGACGCAAAAACTGGACGCACACTTTTGCACATGCTTTGCACGCTCAATCGACATCAAGTCCTCAAAAGCATGCTGGAAGGAGGCGCTTCGCCGAACCCTCGCGATTTTCGCAAAGAAACGCCCATGCATGTAGCTTTACAGAGAAAAAGCAGTGAATGTGTCGATCTGCTGTTAAAGCACGGAGCCGATCTGACCGCGGTTGACAATAAAAACTATTCGATTCTGCATGCTGCATCTGAATTCGGCTATTACGAGGTAGCCAAAGAAGCATTAAGAGCTGGCGCTGATATCGAAGCAGTAGCCTACGATTTTACTCCCCTGCATTGGGCCTGTTTCCGCGGCCAACTGCGTCTCGCCGTTCTGCTCTGTGAAAATGGGGCAAACACATCAACCTATGGCAAAGGCTGGACACCTGGTGATCTTGCCTTCGGCAAGCATCCTGAAATCGTAAGCTATCTGGCCAGTCGCAACGCACCCTTCAGTCAAGGTTTTCTGGTCGAACACTATGACCTCAAAGATGGCTGGCCCTTTTTGAGCGAGTATGAAATTATCGCCATGTCTGGTGATCATCCGGCAATGCAGGCAGTGCGCAATGATTCGCCAGAACAACTTGAAGAGCTTAACGGTCAGATGATCGAGCTCGACATCAGCAACAAAGCCGACACGCCTCTTCTCATCGTTGCGATTGCCAATCGCAAAAATTTGGCGGCAAAATATCTGGCCGGATACACAAAAAAGCTCAACGCCTGCGACACAAACGGCAAAAATGCTTTGATGTATTCTCTTGAAAAGGGCAGTAAAGACATCAGCCGCATCCTGCTAAAACGTGGCATAAAGCTCGATCATCTTGACACAGGCGGCAACAGTGCCCTGCATTACGCAATCGCGACTCTTGACAACGATATCGTAGCTGAAATGATCGAAAAAGGTGCCGACATTTTTGCCGTAAACTATTTTGCCCGAGGCATGATGCACGTTGCTGCAGAAAATTCCAACGAAGTTATTTTTGCGACACTTATTGCGAATGGTTGTGACGTGAACCAGGAAGACATCAGAGGCAACACCGCACTGCACCTGGCTGCCCAGGCCAACAATCTGACCATTCTAAGAGCTCTTTTAACCAACGGTGCCGATTTTGCGGTAAGAAACATGCAGGGAAAAGTTGCAGCCGATCTCGCCACCAGCCACGAAGCTTCTCAGCTGCTGCGCAACCGTTTTGAGATCGAGGGCTCCAACCCGGCGACCCGCGAACTCCCGGCCGAAGTACGCACTATGACTGTGCCAACCAGCGAGCTGGTCGAACAGAGAAATGCCAGATAACAGTTCTGACCGCCAGTTAAAAAAGCTGGCGCCCAAAATACCTGAGCTTGGCCATCTTCTGTTATTCTGGCTGCTGGCAATCGGATTGCCGTTTCTGGCGATTCTCGTTCTGCTCAACAGCAGTGAATATAACAAGCTGGAACAATTACAGAGCTCGGTCAGCGACAAGATGTTCGACAACATGGGCGCTTTGTTGCGCCAATGCAGCTCTGAATCATATTTCAAGAATAGTGTCACACAAGCCGAAACAGCTGCCGGCCTGCCACCGCGTCATGCAAATCTTGTTATAGAGAAGCTTGCCGCCAATGAAATTCACAAAAATCTTGCCGGTGAGTTTTCTCGACTCGGCGGACTTAAGCTGATCACAATCATTTCAGGCAATCAGGACTTATCAGATATTGAGATACATCATGACAGCATTGATTTCGCCGATTATCCCAAACCCGGTCAGTGGGCGGCCAGAACGCTGCTGAAAGCAATCATCGCACGCATGCAGAACCAGCCGACAGATCAGATGCTTTCAGCAGTTGAACAGCGCATGCTGAGAAATTTCAACGATTCAATTTTCGGAAACTATTTTAATCCGGTTGTCAGCAATGAAGACTTCAACAGCGGATTCATCGTCAGGAACAAAGGTACGAATCTTCACACCGTCCGCAGAATCGTCTTCAACAATAAAAAAGAGGTTGTATTTTCCTACCTCGCCATCTTTGCCGAAACCGCCAGAATATTCGATGAAGCATGGCTAAAAACCAGTCTTCAGGCGGCATCTTCTGAATTCGAACTCGATTTCGTGTTGAAAACGGCAATCGCATTTCCTTTTCTGGTGAAGAACAAGAATTCGAGCCTCAGTCTTTATGCTCCGATCAGCTATGGAAAGCTCAACGCCGGAGCGCATGCATCAGGGAATCTTATCGACCGGCTGACTGCGCAGGGAGAACTGACCAGAAGGCCGGCGCATTATCCTCACCTCAAGTTGACTTCGAGACCGCTGCGACAGATGATCGGGAATCGCTATTTTTATGCAAGGATGCTGGTGTTTCTGTTCTTATGTCTTACTCTTCTGGCTTTGAAACACTTTCAACAGACGGGAATGCTGAATCTGCGAATAAGGCTGCGTTTATTCGCGGCGGTTTTTCTGGCAACAGTTCTGCCGGCAACCGCCTTCATGTTTTCGGTCTATCGTCACAACCGGCAGCAGACAATATTGCGACAAACCGCCCTGATAAAAGAAATGAAAACCAGACTCAAGCTCTTAGAGCTCAACCTCAGATCTCAGGACGAAATTATCAACCAGAAAGCTTACAACCTTGTCGATGAACTCAGCCAGAACATAGATAAACCAGATCAAGTCATCGAAAGCATACTCAGCCGACATGCAAAAGGCAGTTTCGTCGGAGCAATGCTCATCAAAAACAACGGTCTCAGTATCGAAATTGTCGACAGAAATGCAGCAACACTGCGCAATAATCCTGAGCATTTAAATTTTTCACGAGATATCTACTTTGCCTCGATGATTAAATTTTTTGATTTTCTCGGGCTCATTCTCGATCAGTTCTATGCCAGACTCGAAAGCACACCAAACGGCCGAAAGCTCAAGGCGCTGTCGACAATTTTCACGACAGAAGATGTCGAAAACTTCTGCAGCTACGAAGGTTCAGCTCAGACAACAAAAAAGGACTCAGCTACTCTCCGCTTCATCAGCTTCAAAATCATTCCGCATGGCAACAGAAAAGGCGCCAATGCTGCCGTATTACTGCTCGTGCAGGACATTCGCGAAGTCGTCGAGCAAATTCTTGCCGAACAACTGAGCAGCTGGTCTTTTTACGAGCAGACATGCGATGAAGGCCGAATTCGCAACACACTGACAGGCACCCATGATCTCGATGCCAGTTCGCTTGACCTGACAAGAATCTGGCCGCCTGGGCAGCAATTTGATGAAAACCAGAAGAGCCTGCTTGAAGAAATTACCAACGGAAAAGCTGAAGTCAGCCGAATAATAACCGGCGCAGACTCTCCTTATGTTGCCATGGTTGCCGCCAAAATCGGCGGGTATCCGCTTATTGCTGTTTCACAATGTTCAATGAATGGCCTGAACGCCGACAACAGTCAGACAGACCTGTTTCTGCTGGCAAGCTTTGCTTATCTCATGCTTATTCTGATAATGCTGGTCAGCCTGCTTGATGAACTCTTTGCTACTCCGATAAAGACGCTCCTGCAGGCAGTTAAGTTAACAGAAAACGGCTGCGAAGCAAACATAACCAATGATTTTACCAATGAACTGGCGGCATTGACCGGTGAGTTCAATATAATGAACCGAAATCTCAAAGAGCGCGAACGACTGACCAGATTCATCTCGAAAGACGCTGCTCAGACGATTTCGCGTGAGAGCAGAGAAATGTCAGACATCCCGCCAGCTAGAGAGAATCGCAGCATATTGTTCATTCATATTCGTGGTTTCAGCGAACTAAGCGAAAAACTCAACCCGGAAAGTCTGATAGCCCTGCTCAATCAGTTCTTTCCTTTTGCCGAAGCTGCAATAAACGACAATGGCGGACAGATAGACAAATATATTGCCGACGCAATAATGGCGGTTTTTGCCGACAGAGCCGACGGTCATCCGGCTGCATTGATGGCCTGTCAGGCGGCAGATAAGATTCGCAGCAATATTTCAACACTCAATGCCATTCTGGCCGCACAAGATCTGCCAGGCGTGATCCTGGGAATCGGTATCGCCAGCGGCGAGGTCATAGCAGGCAAAATAGGCGCGCAAACCGGCAGGCGTGATTACACTGTCATCGGCGACAGAGTCAATCTGGCGGCCCGACTCGAAAGCATGTCGCATTTTTCCGAAAGAACTCGCATTCTTGTAGATCAGCAGACAAAACAGTCGGCTGTCGCGACATTTTCTTTTAAAGACTACGGCGAATTGCCGGTAAAAGGAAAAACATCTCTGGTTCAGGTTTATGAGCTCATCGCCAACAGATAACACTAAGGTAGAATCATCTCGACAGCTGAAAATCGGGCGCAGCATGTTTCTCAGGCTGGCCCCGGTGATGCTGTGGATATTGGCAATCTGCCTGCCAATGCTTATTGGCAGCCGCGTTTACTTTATCTCTCTCAGACAGAGACGAATTGATATTGCCGATCAGGCGAGGCAGCAACTGATGGCAAAGGCTCAGCAACTATCCTTCAGACTTCAGCCCAAAACCATTGCCAGAAATTTTTTCGAGATTGAAAACTATGACTGGCACTTTGCTAACTACCGCTATAACTCAGTAAAAAATGTATTCGAAAATCTGCCGGTGGTTAAATCACTGCCGGACTTCGATAAAAGCATTGACAGCGAGTTGGTTCGATTCAGCAGATACATCGAAGCTAATTTCAAATTTGCGCCTGAGTTTTTGTTTGCGCTCGACGAAAATGTAGAAGATTGTGGCATACTTGTATCGAAACGCCTCGATCTTCTGGATGACGAACGGCTTGCACTGCGGGAAGAACTTTCCGAAATCTGCAAAAGGTTGAACTACACAGCAATCTTCGCAGATCAGACGCCGAGAGAATTGAGACACTACAAGGATTTTCCAGTCTTCAATAAATTACTGGGTATCGCTCATCCTTTTAACACACGAGCCTGGCGAATCGATGGCAGATTTTCGGCAAAACTTAATCAGAACATTTATCTGGTAACCATGTGCTGTCCGCTACTGAACAATCGGCAAAATCATGTGCTTATGGGGTTTACCATCGACAACATCAGGCAGGACATCATACTCGATCGACTCTGCGACTCGCTCAGTGATGAGTTTATCAGCCTGAAGTCCGGCCTGTCAGCTGAACACAATTTTCCGCTTTTTATCGGACAGGGTGATAAAGTCGAAATGTTGACCAGATTACCAGTTGCTTTTGAACAGCTTTTCAGCGCAAAAATGAACAAAAAGACAGATAAAAAGACGGTGATCAAACTTACTGCCAACACCAAAGCTTCTGACCGACAATTCGAACTGGCTATAGACAAAGTCAAGATTGTGCTCTTTATTCTGGCCGGCATCAGCCTGCTGATCGCGGTCAGCCTCTCGATGGGAAGAATTGAAGTCAAAGCGGGCCTGACCGGAATAATAGCAACGAGTTTTGTCGCCTGCATGGCCTTTCCACTGTCTGCAATATTCTGGCAGGGTTTGTTGCAATACCATTCGAATAGAGAAAGCGACACCCAGCAAGTCATGCATAAGATCTCGCGTAATATCAGAGAACTCGATCAGAGCTTTCTGCTGCAAAGTTATCGTCGCATGCTGCTGCTCAAATTCATCGCTGCAGGTTTTGAGCGACTGCCCATGCCTGCCTGGGGGCGCATGGCCAGGCTTATGTTTTCTGACCAGGCAGAAGACCGCTTTTCAAATCATTTTAGAACTTATTATCTCTACGATGCCCTCGATCGCGAATTTTACCGTGGTCAGGTTAAAACCGAAAATCAGGTCATAAGCGAGATGTCGCGCCTTTTCGTAGGTGTTTCACGCAAGCTGATGATGCAGATTGGAGCGATGTCGGGCCTGAGCGAAAATGACCGCAACCGGATAGGGCAGATCGCCGATTTTGCATCAGGTCTGATGGAGCAGCTTATGCGACCAAAATTGCTGAATCAGATTTATAAAACCCAGGGCGAGCTTTTTATGAGTGACTTTATGGCCAGGCGTTCTTTACTCTGCAGTCATTTTCTCAAAGCCGCCGGAAAAATCGTAGGATTCATGATTTTTGTGACTGAGAACTATCAGTTGATGGAACTCATTGGCGAGATGCAGCAGGAAGGCCTTTTCCCTTCACGGCTGGCGGTTGATGATTACGATGTTGAACTGGTTTTCTACCCGATCGATGATTATGCTGAGCGTGGACTCAAAAGTCGCATAGCTTACAGCGACAAAAACAGCGTATCTCAGAATGACGGTTTTAAGGAAATTGCAAACTCTCTGTATGCTGGCGCTGACTTCAATCAGATAAACAATCTGCACCTGAAAGACCCGCATCTGATAGTTACCGACAAAATCTTCGAAAACAATGTATTTGTATTTGCACTGGCAAGGCCGGTAAAAAGCCGTCATCAAGTTCCCTGGCCCCTGATTGCTTTAACGCTGGTTGCAGTCACAAGTTGTCTGACTCTGGCGGCTGGCGTAGCTAGAATGTTACTGATGCAGATTCCCCCGTTTCTCTTCGCCATGCGACAGATAGAAAACGACAGATACGACTGGCAACTTGCTCTGCCCGGCAGCGATGAGTTTGCTGAGCTCGCTGTATCGATCAATTCGATGCGGGTCAGTCTGCTCGAGCGAAAGAAAATGATGCAGCTGGTTTCGGCCAACGCGATCGAAGCGGCTCAATCAGACCTTAAACAGCAAAGCCGGGCAAAACGGCGCGAAGCGGCGATTCTTTTTTGCGATATCAGAAGCTTTACCACAATAAGCGAAAGCAGGTCTGCCGAAGAAGTTGTCGAAATGCTCAACCATTACTTTTCGCGCATGTGCCCGATCATTGAGGCTCAGGGCGGATTTGTCGACAAACTCATCGGCGATGCCATTCAGGCCGTATTTTACGGCGATGCAGCGACAGCCGTTCTGACTGCCGCAAAATGCGCAGTGCAGATGCGGGTAAGCCTCGGCGATTTTAATCAACAACGAGTAAACCAGGGGCTGTTTACCATAGATAACGGCATTGGCATAGCAGCCGGAACAGTGATAACCGGGCTGGTCGGCTCGCAGACCGGCAAACTCGACGCCGCACTGCTCGGCAACGTATTGCAAAAAGCTCAGAAACTTGAAGCACAAAGCAAACATGCTGTTGACAGCAAAATCCTGCTCGATCACGAAAGCTGGCAAAAGGTCAGAGACAAAATTATCGTCAGAACGTTCAGCGATCCTTCTTCTACCGAATCGCCAGGTAAATGTCTGTATGAACTGGTAAAAATCAAAGAAACGACATGACAAAAAAAGCTTTATGAAAACCATCAGACCAGAAAGACTTTCGAATACCAGACTTTTTGTGTTCTGGCTGATCGTTTTTGTGCTGCCACTGATAACTGCCAGAATACTGGTTAATCTGCATGCCAACCAGCTGACGCAAACCGAAGAGAGCGATCTCAGAACAGCCCTGCGCCAGGAAATGAGTCTCTATCTAACCGACCTCGAGCTCAGCAGCCAGATTGAAAAACAGATAAAAAAGGTTGAACGACTGCTCGCAAGTGAGCTTGCCGCGAGCGCCAAACCTTATGATGCAAAAAATATCTGCGGCCTCTCACAGCGTTTTTTCGAAGAAACCGGCATATTCATGCCGGCGCTGATCGCGGCTTATATTCCAGAAAGCAGAGAAACCGAGATATTGCGCATAAATACCGATTCTCTCAATCCCGGGCGCAAGTCGCTCGAGATAATTCTGACTTATCTCAACGATCTGACCAATAACTCAAACGCTGAAAACCAGGCCAGGCTCTATCAGCAGATCTGCCGGTCTGCCTTTGGCGAGTTGCTGCAACCGGCCAGGCAACCAGGTCTTCTGGTCAGTGGTTTTTTGAGCAAAGGCCGTGGCGACCGTGCCTTTGTTTATCACAACAGTATCGAAATCCGCAGAAATGGGAAAAAATTCATTTTGTTTGCAGTATTTGCTGAAGCTGAAACTGGACTCAAGGAACTGCTGAATCTGGCCAGGCAACAGAACAGCAGCCCTGCAATCACCAGAAGCTTCGCGATGATGAGCACCGCGGCTGACCGCGACTTTTTTTTCGACCGCCACAACAACCTGAGTTACGCTGTACCGATACCTCCGGCAGTCTTACGAACTGGCTCGCATGCTGGCAAAGACTGGTATTCCAACATCTTCGCAACGAACAAGGCATTAGAGAAACCTGCCCGACTGCCTTTTGCCGTGGTAACTCACCAGCCAGAAACCTCCAGACAAAAGAATGTTTCCGGGAATGATCTCGCCAATCTTTTACTGCTGGCATTCTTTTTCATCGGCACGGCACTCGTTCATCAGATCGCAACTCTCCGCTTCGCCCGGGCACCGATCAACCGCAAGTTTGCCCTTTGTATCATGCTTTCGACAGTTCTGCCATTTTCAGTATTGATCGTATCTGCATACCGTTACACGAGGCATTTCAGCCTGAGCATGATTCAAAACCGCCTGCACCAGATGGGGAACGAGCTATACCTCATCGAAGCAAACATTCACAGCCACTCCCAGCGCAAAAGATTCAACATCTACACATTTCTCAAGCGTTTGCAGAACAGCTCACACCTTTCATCAACAAGGCTCAGACAGATGCTCGACGATGAATTCGGCCGACTCTACATCGGCTATATGTTTTTCCGCAACGATGCGACTCTGATCGAGCGATTGCCCGATACGAGAACAGCCAGCAGTGACGACCGCAGCAAATTACTTCTGATGCGGGACCTTACCCTGGCGCAGTTTTACGATGTTTTTGTCCACTCCTCAGCACTTGCCAGAAATTTTGCCGAAAACAGCGCGATGATTCCAGACTTCAAGCGCTGGCGTGCATTTTCAGTGCATTACAATCCAATTGACCGGAACTCATTCTCGATACAGGATGGAGAGAATTTTCCGGTGAAAATCTCAGAGCGGCAATACATAGAGTATTCCACTCACAACCTGTTCAGTAATCCTTCGGCAAAAGCGGTGTGGGCAGGTCTTATTCTGCTGGTCGATGCACACGCAACCGCCGAAAACTATCTGAACCAGCTGCCAGGGCATACTTTTACCCGAACTCATGGCGACTCGCTGACCCATACCGCCATATTTCGCCTGAATACGCAGGAGCAGATCGACCGGCAGATCGCCTGGCCCCGCAACGCCCTTTCCGACAACCTGATGCTGCAAACCGCCATGAGTCTGGCTTCAGGAAAAACAGAATCGGCATGGTACAGCTTCGACAAAACCGGTGCCGTAAACCTGTTCTGCGCCAGGGCCGTTTCTGACACGCCTTTTGTTGTTGTTTCACGCGGCGAACTGACGGTTACCAACGTAATCGAAGCCTTTCTACCGGTGCTTCTGCTGCTGGTAATAATTTATCTGCTGGCACTGACCAAGCTGCTGAGCCTGATTCTTGCCGAAAGCTTCATCAAGCCGGTCAACCTCATGCTTGACGGCCTGACTGCGCTGGATAAAGGCTTTTATCCGGTTGTCGCCTGTGACTCTGCCAATGAGCTGGGCAGCCTGGTCGGCGATTTCAACGACATGGTCGAAGGCATGCGGCAACGGCGAATTCTCGAACGCTTTATATCAGACGAAGTTTCGCAGACAGTTGCCGAGAGTGCTTCAGACCCCGACAAGCTTGCCGGCAACCTGGTGCATCGCGCAATCATGCTCATTCATATCCATAATTTTGATGAGCTGTGCGAAAAACTCGAGCCGGAATCAGTTATTGCACTGCTCAATATTTACTTCAGCAAACTTGAACCTGCTGTTACCTCGCAGGGTGGGCAGATCGACAAATACATCGGCGATGCCATAATGGTAAGCTTTGCCGGCGAGCGCTGCGGTGGGAAGCCTGAACTGGCCGCCTGTATGACCTCTTTGCAATGCCGCGGCAAAATGCCTGAAATCATGGCCAGATTAGCAGAAAGAGGGCTGCCGGCGATAGTTATCGGCACAGGAATCGCCGCCGGCACGGTAATTCTCGGCAAAATCGGTGCGCGCAACGGGCGCAAGGATTTTACTCTGATCGGCGACGCAGTGAATCTGGCCGCAAGGCTTGAGAGCGCATCGCGATTCGATGGCAGACCGCATATTCTGATTTCTGAAAGTGTCAGAACAGCTGCGGCGAACATTCGCTGCAAGCCGCATGCCCGGCTCAAGGTCAAAGGCAAAGAAAATGCAGTTGAAGTCTTTGAACTGGAGGAAATCGCCTGATGCAGCGCATTTACATCAGTTCAAAACCAGGCCGGCTGACAAGATACGCACCGCTGCTGCTATGGTTCATGGCAGTGCTTTTACCACTTTTTGCCGCCAGGTTGATTTTCAGTTCTGCCATAAAAATGGAAAACGATCTCTATCGCTCACGCATGCAGCAGAAGCTCAGAGTAGAACTGCAGAAATATGATACTGCACTTCACCCCGGGAATTTCTTGAGCGATGCAATTGCGAGAAGCGCAAGCGAACAAATCATGCGGAACTGGATAAACGGCCGGGAATATAGCGCCGATTACCGCACTCATCCTGTTCTCAGCCATTTGCCGGCGATGTTTGCCTCAGACTCTTCGACGATCGAAAATTTTGTTGAACTCAGCCAGCGCCTGACAGGAATGAGCCCTCAGATTGTTTTCGTCATCTCTGAACAGGAAAAAGACTGCCAGTGGAGCCTGAAATCGCCGTTCGATGTACCAGAAGATGATGCCGCTGTAAAACGAGAGCTTGCCGGAGTCTGGCAGATAATGGAAATGCGCAACAGCTTTGGCAAACGGCCAGTGCCGGCAGAATACGATGTTCTCGAAAATTTCCCTATATTTGACAGGGTATTGGGTCTTCTACAGCCGTTAAAGACTTCTTATGGCTCGATTATCGAACGCTACTCTTCCCAGGCCCGAGATGTAGTCTATCTGACCTGCCTGCCAGTTCCTGCCGGCATTACCGGAAAGGCTAACCGCTATATCATGGCGGGATTCTGCCGGTCGGCCTTTTCTACTCAATTCATGCTCGAAAAAACCACGAAAAGCTTTACAAAATCAGGTTTCAGCCACCGGGCAGCATTGTCTTCAGAAAAGATACTGCCTGCCTTCAAAGAAACTGATGAGCTGATGGTGCTTACCGGTCAGGTTCCAATGCTTTTTGCCAGGCTCTTTGCAGAAGTTAAGCTGCCACCGGGCCATCAACCGGCAATCAGCATCAGCTGCCCCAGACTTTCGCCAGATGCAAAGGCAAAAAACAATCTGGTTGAACTGCTGCTGAAACTGGTGGCAGTATTATCTTTCATGCTACCGGTGGCGGCGATGCTTGGGCGCATTGGCACCGCGGCCAAATTGTACAAACTGGTGCGCGCCTGTTTTTTGATCGGTATTCTGCTGCCCCTGGCAGCTTCTGTCTGGCTCGGCATCTGCCACATCAATTCAAAAAAACAGCTGGAAACCGAGCAGCTGCTTGATTTTATGCAGAATCAGCTGACTCTGACGGAACAGAAAATACTTTTGCAGCAATCGCGCAGTGTTCTGTTTCAGAATATTTTCGCAGAAAGCGCCGGCAACCTGACTGCCGAAAGATTGCGCCAGCTGAATCAGATTACCAGATACGTCAGTACCATGCCAAAAAACAAGAACCTGATAGATGTCTGCCCACGCATGAACAGACGGTTTTACACATACTTTTTCGTTCATCCTGAAATCGATGGCGATATAATCGGCCTGGCATCAGGCCAGGGGCAGGCGGCCGGAACTCTCAATCCTGTTTTTTCAAGTCCCGCCCGTGAAGTTCTGTTTCAGCTTGGAGCCTACAAAAGGATGTCTGGCGACAAGGCTCGCAACCTGCTGCAGAAATCGCAACTGACCATGGGTCTAATCGATGTCGCCATCGACCTCAAATTGTTATCAAGAACATTCGCCGAAGAACGCTCGCCTGTTTTCAACAGCATGACGACGGGCAGAGAATGCATCACCAGCATTTTCTGGAAAAACCGCAAGCACGAAAAATCCGGGATCATTTTCCTGCAGTCGAATCGCGAAGGCTGGAAAAATGAAATTCTCGAACTGATCGAAGAGGGACTTTTGCAGACGGTTTTTCACCAGAATGGCTACGAAATCACGCTGCATGTTTACTTTCCAAATCCTCATCGACAGAGAGTTCTCGACAATGACGCGCACGAAGTTGTCGCCCGCTTTGCACCTGATAAAAAAAGCCTGTGGGAGAGTGCTCAGGCGATGTTTCTAGTCTCAAAAACTTCACGCATCAACAACCTTGATTCAGATAAGCCGCACCTGCTGACCGGGCTGGAGGTAATCAAAGGCGATGCCTATCTTATGGCGCACGCAGTGCCAGTTCCCGGCATCCATCTGATCAGCGATGCAGCTATTTATCTGCTTCTCCTGCTGTTAGTCGTTATCAGCAGCTATTACCTCGCCGGCGGTGTTGCCTGGGTGCTGTTACGCTCGATTCCGGCTTTTCAGGCATCGATGCAGGAAATGGCAGAGCAGAATTTTCGCTGGCAGATAGAATTGAACAGCGGCGACGAGTTTGACAGGCTCGCGCACACTTTCAACCATCTTGGCCGCCAGCTTTACGAGAAACAGCAGATCAGCCAGCTGGTGTCACGCAACGTTCTCGACGTCATAAACTCAGGTGACGATCTGATGCTGCGTCCTGGCGGCAGCCGGGTAACCGCTTCGATACTCTTTGCCGATATCCGCGGCTTCACGACTCTCACCGAAAAACACCAGCCCCAACAGATCGTATCGATGCTCAACGATTACTTTTCGCTGATGGCCGAGCAGATCGAGAGCCGCGGTGGCATCATCGACAAGTTGATTGGCGATGCTATTCAGGCGGTTTTTTATCATCATGAATGCGAAAATGGGGCTGAAGCCGCGGTAAAAGCCGGGATGGCCATGCGAGAAGCGTTGCCGGCATTCAATAAGCTTCGACAGCAACAGGGACTGTTCACGATCGACAATGGCGTTGGCATCTGCACCGGCAGCGTTATCTGCGGGCGCGTGGGTTCAGAACAGGGCAAACTCGATGCAACGCTGGTCGGCAGTCTGGTCGGTCAGGCAGCTCAGCTCGAAAGCATGAGCAAAGCCGGAGCCAGCAGTAAAGTGTTCATCGACCAGGCTACCGCAAAAATGCTTGGCAAATACCTGAACTGCCATCCCGTAGCCGCACAGAGCAACGTTTTTGAAGTGGCTTAGTTATTTGCTCTGGACTCGGAAGACGCCGTCCCAGTCGGGGCCGGGCGGGTTTTCGTGCAGTTCGCGACAGCGGCTCAGATACATTTCGGCAGCCGGGTCTTCCTGCAAAATAGCGAGAAGCGCCTGAAATTTTTCATAAGACTCGCGCCAGCTGCGATTGAGATAACTTTGCAGGGCTTCTTCTGACAAAGATGCGATTTTGAGAAGATCTTCAGCCCCGGCATTTTCTTTTGAACCCAGCAGCTGATAGATTTTTACGCTGCCATGCCGGCCTTTAACCGCGACGATATCGAGCGGCCTGAAAATAAAATCATTACCTGCAGCCATTGCCGTAGACTGACTGACGATTATTTCTGTTTCGTAAAGCTTGTTGAGCCCCTCAAGGCGACTGGCCAGATTGACGTTATCACCTATGGCCGTGTAATTGAAGCGGTCAGAAGACCCGAAGTTGCCGACAAGCGAAACTCCGGTGTTTATACCTATTCTGGTAGCAAAAACTTCCTTTCCTGCCGTTCGCCACTTTTCGTTGAGCTCGCCGATGGCTCTGATAATCTCAACTGCCGCCTGACAAGACTGCCTTGCCTGTTCAGAACTGCTCATCGAAGCGCCCCAGAAGGCCATTACCGAGTCGCCGATATACTTGTCGATCGTTCCGCCATGGCGATGGATCAGGGCGGCGATGCAGTCGAAATACTGCGAAAGCTGCTCCATCAACTGCGATGGCGATACCTTTTCAGCTATCGAAGAGAAATTGGAAATGTCGGTGAACATCAGGGTGATCTCTTCGGCATGCGCTTCAAGGCGAGCTTCATCATGCCGATTGACCAGCCCCAGAACTATTTCTGAGGGCACATATTTCTTAAAGGCACCAAGTGCTTTTTTCATCGAATTCATGGCTTCGCTCATCGCATGAATCTCTGAAATTGGCGATTGAATATTAATTTCACCCTCGAAATCGAGTTTCTGAATCTTTTCAGCTTCGTGCGTAATGCGCTTGATCGGATCGGTAAGTTCACGCGCCAGCGCCGAAGTCAGAAAGCCTCCAATAATCAGCAGCCAGAAAGAAAACAGCAGTGTCGTCTCATGAATTCTCGCTATTGGCCCGATAAAATCCTCTTCCGGAACGATTATGCCAAGAATCCAGTCGCGGCCAAAATTATCAGGAAACGGCCTGAACGAAGCAATATAGTTATCGCCGCCGTGTTCATAAGTAAAACGCAGCTTCTTATCGTCGATATATTTTTCCAGCGCCGACTTTATCCAGCCAGTCTTGATGCTCTGCTGCAAAGGTGAGCGCGGCGCTCTTACGTTGTCGACATCGAGACCCGATTTTTCCGGATAAGCCAGAACATTGCCTTCGCTGTCGGCAATGAATGCCAGCCCCGAGTCGCCAATTTTGAGACTTTTCAGGAACTCGGCCAGCTCGCCCAGTCGAAAATCGATACCAACTGCGCCGGCAAAGGTTCCATCAGGGCCATAAACCGGATGAGCGCAGGTAATGCCCGGCACCTGATCGGTAAAAAGCCGATATTCACGACTCCAGACAGCACGTCCTTCGGCTTTGGCCAGCACATACCAGGGGCGCTCGCGTGGGTCGAAATTGAGAATCGAACTGCTGCGCGTCGCTATTATCTGCCAGTCATGGTCGCGGTCAATTTCGATCATGCCGGCAGGGCTATCGGTTCGCGAAATTATGCGGGTCGAATAAGTGCCGTCGGTCATGCGACGCGCCATCACGAAATTGCCACCCTCATCTCCGAGGTAAACCGCCGAAAACTGGGGGTAAGCATCTAAAGCTTCAAGACTGATAGTCTCGATCATTTCGGGAGAATTGGCGAACGAATCACCACGCTCGATCATGCGCCGCAACAGGTGACCGGTCTTGCGGGCCGGGTCGAGATGATTGCTGGTCTGCCGGATAATCGTCTCTGAGATCTGGTATAGCAGCTCATCAGAAGACTGCAACATGATCTCAGAATTGCTGCGGTAACCATAAATGACAATACCGGCGACAATAAGCGAAAACAGGGCAAGAAACGAGAAAAAAACAACCACCTGCAGGCGATAGGTTCGGTAGAGAGCTCGTTTCATCATTGCATCCGTCTGAAATGTTTTTTGAGATTCTAACACTTTTTTCCGGCAATAGCAGCAATATCAATTCTCCTGTTCTGAGCCGTATAGATAAGTTGTTTATAATTTTACGGAAAAGTTATATGATTGAGCCTGTGCCGGAACATTTGCGTTTTGCTGGCATTCGCTGCAAAATTCTGTTAAATACACTGCAAAAAAACGCGGAGGTAAGGAATGTTAGACAACAAAACCATAGCAGAAGCCATGACGATAAAACTCGATGCGACACTGCCCGAATACCCTGAATTTGTGCCAGGCATGCGACGCGCACCAGATCGCGGCTTTACGCTCAACCGCCAGGAAACCGAAACCGCACTCAAAAACGCTTTACGCTATATCCCCGAAGAGCTGCACGAAGCACTCATACCAGAATTTCTCGATGAGCTCAAAACACGTGGAAGAATCTATGGTTACCGATTCCGGCCGGCCGGCAAAATTTTCGGAAAGCCCATAAACGAATACAGGGGCAATTGTACCGAAGGCAAAGCTTTTCAGGTCATGATCGATAATAACCTTGATTTCGCCATCGCCCTTTATCCTTATGAACTGGTTACCTACGGCGAAACCGGTCAGATCTGCCAGAACTGGATGCAGTATCGCCTGATCAAAAAGTATCTTGAAGTTATGACAAGCGAACAGACACTGGTAGTCATGTCTGGCCACCCGCTCGGGCTGTTCCGGTCGCACCCGTCAGCGCCGCGCGTCATTATGAGCCATGGCCTGCTGATAGGCATGTTCGACAATCAGGAAGAATGGCACCGCGCCATGCAGCTCGGCGTTACCAATTACGGCCAGATGACCGCCGGCGGCTGGATGTATATCGGCCCGCAGGGCATAGTTCATGGCACTTTCAACACCATCCTCAACGCCGGCCGCATCAAACTCGGCATCAAAGCAGACGAAGACCTGACCGGGCACCTGTTCGTATCATCGGGACTCGGCGGCATGAGCGGCGCTCAGCCAAAGGCTGTCGAAATCGCCGGCGGTGTCGGCATTGTTGCCGAGGTCGATGAGTCGCGCATCAAAACCCGGCACGAGCAGGGCTGGGTTTCGCTCGTCGCCAAAACCCCGGCCGAAGCTTTTGCCATGGCTGATGAGCATATCAAAGCCCGCAAAACCACCTCGATCGCCTTTCATGGCAATATAGTCGATCTGCTCGAATATGCAGTCGATAAAAAGATCCACATTGAACTGCTGTCAGACCAGACTTCATGCCATGCCGTTTACGACGGTGGTTACTGCCCTAAAGGCCTCAGTTTCGAGCAGCGCACAGAGATGATCGCCAGAGACCCGGCAAAATTCAGACAACTGGTCGATGCCTCGCTGAAAGACCATTTCAAGGCGATCAAGACGCTGTCAGAACGTGGCACCTACTTTTTCGACTACGGCAACGCCTTTATGCGATCAGTTTACGATGCTGGCGTCAAAGAGATCTGTGCAAATGGTGAAAATCCGCGCGATGGCTTCATTTTTCCGTCTTACGTCGAAGATATAATGGGGCCGATGCTTTTCGATTATGGCTATGGCCCGTTCCGCTGGGTATGCCTGAGCGGCCGCCACGAAGATCTGCAAAAGACCGACAAAGCAGCGATGGAATGCATCGACCCGACCCGACGCGCCCAGGATCGCGACAACTGGGTATGGATACGCGATGCCGAAAAGAATGCGCTGGTAGTAGGAACTCAGGCCCGCATTCTTTATCAGGATACTGAGGGCCGCGTCAAAATCGCTCTAAAGTTCAACGACATGGTGCGTAAAGGTGAGATTGGCCCGGTAATGCTGGGCCGCGACCATCACGATACCGGCGGCACTGATTCACCTTATCGCGAAACCGCTAACATAAAAGATGGCAGCAACATCACTTCAGAAATGGCGGTTCATTGTTACGCCGGCAACGCCGCGCGCGGCATGAGTCTGATTTCGCTGCACAACGGTGGTGGCGTCGGCATCAGCAAGTCGGTCAACGGTGGCTTTGGCCTGGTTCTCGATGGCAGCGAACGCATCGACGAGATCATCAGACAGGCGATGACCTGGGATGTCATGTGTGGCGTCTCGCGCCGCGCCTGGGGTCGCTGCGAAAACGCCGTCGAAGTTACCGCAGCTTTCAATAAGTCAGGCAAAAAAAACCACGTCACCCTGCCCTTTATACCGGCCGAAGACAAGATCAAAAAAGCCGTCTCAAAACTCTTCGACAAATAACCCGTGCAAAAAAAGCGGCGCCTTTGCAGGCGCCGCTTTTTTGTTTCAGATAAAGCTTCTAGCGGGTCCAGACGTATAGAGCCTGGGAGACCTGATATGTCAGGTTCAGGCGACCGGCTGAGTCTTTTTGAATGACAGATTCGAGATAAGCGTCGAATTCGGCAGTGTTACAGTCTTCGGCTTTGACGCCGGCTTTTTTAAGCAGGGTTTCGCGCGCTTCTTCGAGACTGGTGAATGTCCAGCGGAAGGGGCGCTTGATGATGTGCAGATCGGGCAACATGCCGCAGTCGACCATCGCAAAATAAAGCACGCCGACGCGCATGCGCTCGAGCGGAACAGTGTCGAGCGCAAGAATCTGCCGCATTTCAGAGTTTAACGGCGAATCGGCATGCGGAATCAGAATAATCAGGCGGCGCACACAGGCGTCAGCAAGCTTCTGCAGGGTTCGAGCCAGATGCGGCTGCCGCTGTTCGTCAGCTGATATTACGCCGAGACTGTTGAGGCAAAGCACGGTATCGTAGCGGCCGGGCAGTTGCAAATCGAGCCAGCGGCCAGGCAGTTGTCGGATATTGGCAACTCCTTCGCGTTTGGCCTGCTGTTGCAGCTGATCGAGCATCGCCTGCGAGAAGTCGGTGGCAGTAACTTCTTTGACCATTCCAGCCAGAGGAATGGCAAAAGTGCCAGGCCCGGCGGCAACATCGAGAACGGTCTCGTCACGCGACCATTCGAAACGCTTTAAAAACTCCAGGCTTTCCTGACGGGCATCGTCAGAATGCACCTTGGCAGCGAAGTCTGCCGACCGGCTGCTCCAGAATTCGGGAGTTTCCTTGTCAGAGTTATCACCGTAGTTCTGCGACCAGCTGTGCTGATAAAACTCGCGGATTTTGTTTATATCGAAGTTCTGCATCTGAATTCTCCTGTAGCTACAACTATACCTCTTACCCTGCCTCTTTTCTACATCGATATCGCCCTGGTCTTCACAAATTATTGAATCCTGCATTTTCAGAATCGGCATCTCACGAATACCGCCCATTCGGGCTCTCGGCGGAATCTTTAATAACTCGGCGTACAAAGTGAGGCTGTCTCCTCATGAGACAGCCCGAAAGCATTGGTTTGCACCCAATATAATCCCTTGTAACTCCCTTTTTTATCTTATATCAAAACTTCTTCAGCCTGATCGGGAACGTCTTCGTCTACGGCGTTGATTCTCAGTGACGGGGCCGTTTCCACTACTTCCTTGTCCCGGCTCACAGCGTTGTCGAAATATGAGATCGACACGCCTGCCCTGACGACTTTGCCATTGATTGCGCCCGACATATCTTCTATAAGCTGAAGAAATCTTTCAAGAATACTTTCTTTTCTGCTGATGGCAGCTGAATCGTTGCTGACCGCCAAAGCCTTCTGTTCTGACTGTTCCGGCACTATTTTGAGCGGCTCGGTCGCGCCTTTGACCATCGACAGCTGATAACCGCCACCGTAACTGACGGCTCCGGCTGAAGATGAGCCAAGGCTTGCAGGATTGGCAGCGCCTTTGTTGATGCTGTCCTGCAGATATATCTTGGCAATATCAGCCATCGACACACCAGTCAGCGAAGAAGCCGACCCGCCACCGAGACTCGACATCCATGAATTCGAAGTCATCGATGCAATTACCGACTTAAGACCATAGTCAGCAGCATTCAGCATGTCATTGACCATGCTTCTGGTAGTATCCAGGCCTTTGCTGACTGAGCTCTCAGCCTGGCCAAGATAACTGTCGAGCACGTCCACGCCAGCATCCTTTTCGGCGAGCAGTTCACTGACAAATCCCTTTGTCAGGCTGGTGAATTCTTCGACAAGACTCTGACTCATACCGCCAATATCACCGCTTACTCTTATAAATACTGTAAAACGATACATGGCTGAGCGGTTCGCTTCTGAATCGGCTGAAGTCTCGACAGCATCAGCAACTGAGTCTTCAGCAACATTTGCGGCTCCGCAGTTCACACAACCGGAATCAGCAGACTTGTCTTCGATGGCAGTTTTTACAACCTGGTCGAATCCTTCCTTCTCAGGTGCCGTTTCTTTGCCGACAGCAGTCGAAGGACTGTCATACATTTTGGCGACAACATTTATTGCAGACATAATGCCTCCTGATTTAACGTTCTATTACGGCAACCGGGCCGGCCGAGGGCTGATGCACCACTTTCAGCAGCGATTGCATCATCAGAGAATCGATCTTCTCAAGCAGCTTCCTGCGCTGTTGTCCATCAATTTTATACATTGCTTGCTCCTTATTTTTCAGGCCGAGAGGTGGCTTTTCCGATTCGTCTTAGTCTCTAATTACTTCATCGTCTTAAACTTCACCGGAATTTAAGTGAAATTTCAGCCGGTTAGAGCTATAATTTATTAGTTTTCTACAAAATGCTCGCATTTTTAAACAAAGAACCCTATGTACAGATTTTTTAAAAAGTTTTTTTCGACGACGATGATTTTGTCCTGCCTGCAATTGATCATTGTCAGCGCGACTCTGGCGGATGATTCATTTTCACTCAGGCCAGTCAGACCACCAGCATTCAAACGCCTGTCACGGCTGCTGGAAAAGGCACAAAGCTCACCACTGCTTAATACTGTCGATACGCTGATGAGACTCTCAGGCATCTATGAAATTGCTGCTGCATGCAGTAATCCGCGAATCGTCATACTTCCCCCGGCTGTCAGGGCAGATCGAGCATCATCTGACAATACCGGATCGATAAGAATACTCAGCGCAAATCTGCTGCTGTTCCCGGCCCCGGTGGTTTTAGATCAGGAACAGCGAATCGCTGAGTTTGCAAAATGCGTGCGCAGCCTCAACCCAGATATAATACTCACCCAGGAAGTCTGGGATAACAAAAGTCTTGGCCTGTTGATTGCAGCTCTACCCGACTATTATTCAATCTTCTCACCTGGCATAGGCTATAATCATTCAGGTTTGCTGACATTGTGCAGATTCGCCCCAGAAACATGCATAATGCGGCGTTTTCCGACGTCTTTGCAACATTCACTTGAAGAATTCATGGCACAAAAAAGCATTCTTCAGACATCGCTCAGATATGATGGACAGATTCTGCATTTGTTCAACACTCATCTGTATTCAGCGGCACCGCACAAGAGATACCGTCCCAACCTCAGACAATTCAAGTTGTTGGCAGACATTGTTGATAATCTATCAGGTCGAACCATTGTCGGCGGTGACATGAACCTGCTGCCAGCTGATCTCAAAATTCTCTTGCCGGAAAGTCTGCGGCTCGAAGGCTGCAATCTGCCAACAGCCGGCTACCCAAATCTCAAGAGAAAACTCGATTACATACTGGCGGGCAACAGATCAGGCCAGACCGTCATATCAGGCAGGCGAATAGATCCGCCGCGACGTTTTTCCGACCATAATCCGGTATTTGCCAAAATCAAATTTCTTGACAAAAAAGACATCACACGACCAGATTGAAAACTTCCACTTCCTGTTTTTTACCACGGATTCTTTCGATGGAAACCGGCTTTACAGGATAACTTGAGCCCAGGCAGTCCCTTACGGCACCAGAAATTATAATCGGCATGGATTCGCTGTTTGCCAGCGAACACATACGTGCAGCAACGTTTACCGGGTCGCCGATAACGGTATTGTCGATACGAACTTCTGGGGTGCCAATTATACCAGAGATTACCCGGCCGGAATTGATGCCAAAAACCGGCTTGATATCAGGGTCTGCCTTGAAATCATGCAGAATACGTTTCGCCAGCTTTATAGCCGCAACAGCAGCATTCTTTTTGCCATGTCGTTCGTGCGAAAATACTATCAGCAGCTTTTCACCAACCACTTTGTCAACTTCCCCACCATATTCATCAGCATAGCGGAAAAATCTCTCAAGGCTGAATTCAAGCTTGCGCTGAACCGCCTTCTCATCGGCTGTCGTAGCGAATTCGCTAAAACCATCAAAATCTGCAAATAGTATGGTAAACTTGGCCTCACTGCCCTGGCGCGCTTTTTCGAATAGTTCAGGATTGCTGGCCAGACGTCGGACAGATTCAGACACGAAGCTGCCAAGAGCGTTTCGCTCGCGCAAGCCTTTGACCATGCGATTAAACGCCCGTGAAATAGAGCCAAATTCGTCTTCACGACTGTCTTTAAGTTTTACTTCATAATTGCCGGCTTCGATACAGTTGAGACCCCAGAGAAGATGCTCCAGTGGCCCGGTAAACGATCTGCTGATATTGATCGCTGCCAGCACGGCAAAAATCAGAAACACAATCAATCCAGACATGAAAATCACACTGCGCCAGAATTCGATGCGGTCGAGATATGAAGTATCCTGCCGACCACCCACCGTATATAACCCGAGATACCTGCCGGGAAGCGCCTGATATATAGCTTTTTCATCGCCCGTTCCCACATATCTGGTAATGCGCCGATTGCGAGAAGCGCTTCTTATCAATGTAGACAACCTTGGCGATTCGGTATCCTGCGAGAAAAACGACTCGGCCCGAAATCCGCTGAAGGCCTGCACCAGAACTGGGTCTGCCGCAATAAAGGCCGCCGGGTCAAAAATGTCGAGCAATGAAACCAGCTTTCTGCTGTCATTGTTTACATTTATGATTTCGGCAAAAGCATTCTTGAGATATGACTCGCCAATTGCGTATTCATCCCAGCCAACCCCGCAGAAGTACTCGATCAGACCACCTATGCGCAGCGGAAAAACTGTAAACAGGGTTGTACCAACGCTTGTTCGCATGCTGCTGAGCCCCTCGAGCCGCGAAAAAATTTCGTAAAAACGCTCGTTGCCAAAAGAGGTTATGATGTGTTTTTTGATCTCATCATACATGGCCTTTTCAATTGCCTCTGCTGAAGCAGTTTTTTTACTTTCCAGCAGTCCCGGGACAAATTCATCGCGCGCAAAAAACTTCTCAATGGTTTTACGATACATATTGAGCAGCATAAACATTGAATCATTGCGAGATTCGGCGCTATGTCCAACAACTTCACGTTTAAAGCGATCGTAATAGCGAAGAAAACCATTTGGCCCCATTACCAGTATTGCATTGGCACGGCGCCCAGGATCACCAGAGGTTTTATAACTACTTATAAATGGCGCAAAAGCTCTTTCAGCAATATTAAGAACATCCTGGTCATGAGCCTTAAGATCAATATTCGCTCTTTCTGCTGGCGAATTCTCGTAAAGAGCCTGCTGCTCTCTTGCTTCTTTCAGTGAACGAATAGTATCCGGATGTGCGAAAGATTTTAAGAAACTCTGAAACAGATTGGCATTGTAAAGACGTATGCCAGAATCAATACCGGTTAAAGTATTGTGCAGATTACGCTCTATTTTGAGCCTCTCGCTCGCAGAAGCCTCACGCAATATCAGTTGAAATATCGAGCGACCCATCATGAACGGCATGAATATAGCAAAGAGACTGGCCAGGATCAGAACCTTGCCAACGCTTAACTTAAGACCACGGCCAAAAACTACGGTCTGAACGAAGACAAGAAAGACCAGACAGACACCAGCAAAAGCCAGCAATCTGTAAATCTGAGTAGATCGCGCATCAGATAAACCCTGTAATCTTGCGATAACAACTGGAAAGAAAGGCGTTCCGGTAACTTCTCGACCGATGACCACAGCCAGACTGCCATGCCTGAACATCTCTGTGCGCATATGTCTGTTATTACCGGCCTTGCCAATGAAATCACGACAAACCTGATTGACATAATCTGTCTCTGATTTCTTTTTCGCTATCTGCAGGCTGTTTCCGGCAACGAATTCGCCGCTGCGGCCATCGAAAAAAGCAGCAGCAAAATTCCCGACAGACTCTGTTTCGGCAATGGTCTTAAAAACATGCAAAGCCGACATTTTATGCAAGTCGATACGACAGAAAAAATATACCAGCTGACCGTTGGCTACCGTCAGTTTATCCCAGTATACGCCAACACAGCGCTCTGCTGACCTGAAAGTTGCCATGCGACCAGCGCGCATCTGCATGAAAACGATCTTATCCACCGGATCACCGATATATTCATGCAACAAATCATCGCATTCCTTACACAATTCTTCATATTTCGGATTGAAAAAAACATCTTCTTTGTAATTGCGGGTTTTAAGATCATCAATGGCAAGAAATCTTGCCAGAAATTCTGGATTGGTTTCGCCTCGCAAATCTGCCGAATTCAGAAGGTTTCCCTTACCATCAGCGATAGCTATCGCAAGCGAGTATGGTGGCAGGCTTTTTTCAACGAAATCAGGGGCCCAGCCGTAACGAAACAGAGCCATGTGATTGTTCGAAACCAGATCGCGAAAACGACTGAAGGTATTTTGCACAGTCGAATAAATGTTGGCTTCCTGCCGCACCCGGTTATTGTATTGTATGGCCTGCACCATCTGATTCGTTGCCATGCGTTCATCGGTTACCAGCCGGCTTTCCAGGCGAAAAGCCAGAGCCAGAATTGTAATGAAGATCATTGTAAAAAACAGACTTCTATGAAGGCTCATAAGCTGCCTCCAGTTTTGCTTACCATTTCATACGCGTCTTCATCGTCGAGTTTGACGTACGAGTAGCTGCCCCTGGTCAAGGCATGGACTTTATCTGAGACGATCACCTTTGAATAGCGGCCTCTTTTGGAAAAGGCCTCGAGTGTCTCTGCTTTGATGCGTGCTTCGCCAATGACAAGATACTCGTAACGACTTCCGGCTTTAACTGTGCCAGAAAGCAGATGCCCAACCTCTATGCCGACACCGAACGCATAAGCGAAACGCCCTTCTGCCACTCGTTGCCCGCAGATCTGACTTTGTTTTTCGATCATGGCAGAAGCGGCGTGCATTGCTGCTTCTGCTGCTTCACCCAAACTTTCACCGTAAAAAATTGCGATTATGGCATCGCCAACAAACTGTTCGATCATTCCACCCTGTTTTTTGATACAGGCAGACATGGCGCTGAGATGCTCGTTCAGCATCGTAACAATTTCACGAACCGGATAACGCTCGCTGAGAGTCGTGAATGAACGGATATCCGAACAGAGTATCGCGCCAAAACGACCTTCCATAACCTTGTGGCCGGCTTTTTCATCCATGGCAACCTGCTGATCAAGAGAAGCTGAGACAAAACGACCAAGGTTTCGTCTTTCTCTGATTCCGTCAACCATCTTGTCGAAAGCCGTGCTGAGCCGGCCGAGCTCATCTTCACGATTCAATCTCAGCTGTTTTGAGTAATCTTCGGCCGAAATCTGCGTCAAACCGTTTTCTACATCGACCAGCGGCTTTACCAGATACTCTGCGGTCAGGCGTGAAATTAAAAAAACCGGGATCGCCATAAGAACGACCAGAAATGACAGAATCATTTCCTGCTGATAGGCACGCAGGCGAAAGTTCTTGAAAAAAACCATGTTGGCAAGAATGAACGGCCCTGATTTAACACAGGGATGAACCACCATAAGATGGTCTTCGTTCTGCTCGGCCATGCTGGTCCGGTTTACAGCTGCCAGCTCGATAAGATGCCCGGCCCTGCTGCTTATAAGTCTTTCATCTCTGCTTCCGGCCGCCGGTAAAATTATATTCGAGCGTGAACCTTTTATTTCAGCAATAGCATAAATATTGTCGGCAAAGATATTCTGCAAACTGATTACAGACTCGAGCAGATATTGTTTGAATGCGCGTGAAATGCTTACTCTAAACATATACCAGTTGCGAACAAGGCCGTCTTTCAGCAAAAAATTCTGATAAACAAAATACTTTTCATCACTGAAATCAACGAATTCAAGGTCGCCGCGATTAGAAAGGAAATAACGCATTACCTCTTTGCCACTGCGACCTCTGAACATTTGTAAATCAGGTTCTTCACCAGACATAACCTGCGGTGAAATACTGAAACAGGCCTTTCTGATCCAGCCACCGTACATGTTAAATGTCGCCAGTTCGCGCGACTCTGAGAACTCGGAATCTGAAAACCTGTAGAGTCGAGATTCGATACTGGCAACGTCGGGAGGATAAAGATAGGCTGCATCGATTTTTAAACCGGCTTCAACAAATTTGCCAGGTAAAGCTGCCATGGCCGAGTCCCATTTATCTGCATTCCATTCGGTCAGCGATGAAATCCAGTCAGGATCGTTCTCCAATCGCGAGCAAAAATTGTGATACTCGGTCAGCAGCTCTTCTCCGGAGGTATCAGCTTCTTCCAGCTGCTGTACCGCATCTTTGATCGCTTCCTGTTCAATTCTGTAGGCCGAGGCATCAACATGAAAAAGCCCTGCTACATAAAAAACCAGCAGCGGCAGAATACCGACAACCATAAAAGTCAAAGTCAGCCAGGCTTTAAGACTTATACCGACAGGATTACCACTGATCATTACTCTGGTGAACACAAGAATCCAGGCAGTATAGAAAAACAGACGAAGAACGAAGCTGAAAAATGGCTCACGATAATCACTAACCGGATTACCCCGGCTCATTACCCAGATTTCGTAAGGCACGGCGTAATCAAGGAATTCGCGCATGATTCGAAGACCACGATAATTCACGAATTTTCCGGGGGGCAACTTGCGGTCACGACTGACACCAGATTCTTCAAGCTCTTTTATGCAGAGCGCTATCCTGCTACGTTGTTCCTGGTTCAGATAATCATCATAAATTGGTGTGAGATCACGACTGGCATGTCGCAAAGGCACAAGAACAGAGCTCACCGAACTGTAGCGCTGACCGAGGAGACTTCCGGCAAACCTCATTGATTCAACACGAGTCACTACTGATGGAGAAAAGATCATCATAAATATCAGCCGCTGGCCAGAAGGCATGGTTATACTGTCCCAGATCGTTAAAACTGATTTGCCCTCATAAACTGCCGCCGATATCTTGCCTGCCCGCGAGTTTCTGACAAGTTCAAAGTCGAGAACTTCGCCAAAAGCCCCGCGAACACTTGCATTGAGACTGTTCAACTCACTGCTTGCATAGCTGTCCTGAGGCTTACTCAAGCCATCGAGAATTCTTTTGAAAAATCTCTGCTTAACTCGTGTATAGCCATCGCCTTCGAACATCTTCACCGAATTTTTGCCGACAACTCCGGCATAAATATGTTCTGGCATAAACTTTTTCGGGAAAAATCGTCTCATTTCATGCATGAATACTGCGCCATCGACCTGAGAGTCCTTGGCATAGCCGCCCAAACTCTTGTTCAGCAGAAAAAATCGCCTGGCGATCTGCATTTCAAGAGACCACAGCGATCTGTACAGCTGTAGATAGTTGCTCGCCAACTGTTCCCAGCGCGTAATTTCGCGCTCTTTATGAATATTGTTGCGTTGATGCTGGTTGTATTCCAGCAGACCAAATGGCAGCAAGGTCAAAACGAAAGCGAAAATCAAAGGCAGAGCCATGCTCAGGCGTCGCTTCATTAAGACCTTTCTCCCCCCATAGAATGTTTATAGCAGCCATGGTAAAACAAATTCGCCAGATTATCCAGTTATCATTGTCGTTATCATTATCTTTCTGCCAGCTTGATATCAACCTTTACAAACCGGCAAAAAAAATATAGATTCAGGATAGTCTAACAAGGAAAGCCGATAATGATTAACATCTTAAAAAGCCTGTCGGTCATGCTCGTAATCCTGCTGGCCATGTCTGTTGCCGGCTGTTGCGGCAAGAAAATGCCGGTGCTTGAAGAAGCGGGCAAAGCCTATCTTGAAGGTGATTACCGCAAGGCGGTACTCATGTTTCTACCCGAAGCTGAAGATGGCAACCCGGAAGCCCAGGTCAATATCGCCTTCATGTATTACTGCGGCATGCACGTCGAAAAAGACCACAGTGTCGCAGCTGAATGGTATCGTAAAGCAGCTGAGCGCAATAACGTAACCGCCCAGTTCAGTCTCGGCACCCTTTATGAAAACGGTGAGGGAGTTAACCGCGACTTCGAAGAAGCTTATTTCTGGTATAGCCTGGCAGAAAAACAGGGTGACAAAGATGCGCAGCGACTGCGACGCGAAGTCGAGCAACGCCTTTCTGCCGCCCAGATCAGCAGTGTAAAAGCTCGACTTGCCGCCTGGAAACCAGTACAATAAATACTCTAATACGAAGCATACAGAGGACACAATGAAACTTTCCGTCGTCATTCCAGTTTACAATGAAGAAAGCACCGTTGAAACAATAGTCGATCTCGTCACCAGGGCTCCGCTCAGCATAGAAAAAGAGCTGATTCTCGTCGACGACTGCTCAACCGACAATACCCGCAGTATCATCGAAACAAGACTGACCGGTAAAGTTGCCAAAACCATCTTTCACGAAAGAAATCAGGGCAAGGGTGCGGCACTCAGAACCGGCTTCGCCGCGGCCACTGGCGACATAGTAATAGTTCAGGATGCCGACCTCGAGTATAACCCCAACGAATTTCAGCGCCTCATTGACCCAATTCTGGCCGGCAAAGCCGATGTCGTCTATGGCTCACGTTTTGTCAGCGGTGAACCGCATCGCGTCCTCTATTTCTGGCACTCGGTCGGCAATCAATTGCTGACCTTGCTATCGAACATGTTTTCCGATCTCAATCTGACCGACATGGAAACCTGTTACAAGGCTTTCCGCCGCGAAATTATCGCCGGTATCGAAATTGAAGAAAACCGCTTCGGCTTTGAGCCCGAAATTACCGCCAAAATCGCACGCATAAAAGGTATTCGTATCTACGAAACCGGCATATCATACAGTGGCCGCACTTATGAAGAAGGCAAAAAAATAGGCTGGCGAGATGGTGTCGCCGCGCTCTGGTGCATACTAAAATACAATCTGCGCCAGGCACGCAAAGCCAGGCGCAGAGATTAGCTGAAAGAACGCGGCCGGGTTCAGCCGTCGTGAGTTATTTTTGTAATCAGTTCCTTAAGAACTGCCTCAGCGCGATCATGCTCGATCTGACAGGTGCCAGCAGCATGATGCCCACCACCACCGTATTTGAGCATAAGCTCGCCGATATTGGTTTTTGAACTGCGGTTGACAATCGACTTGCCAACGGCAAAAACAGTATTCTGCTTCTGAAAACCCCAGAGAATGTGAATCGAAATATTGCAATGCGGATTGAGAGCATAAATCATAAAGCGATTGCCGGCATGAATGACTTCTTCGTCACGCAGATCGAGAACTATAAGATTTTTGTAGATTTTTGAGCAGCGGCGCAGCTGCTCCCTGAACAGCTCTTCCTGTTCGAAATACAGATCGACACGGGCCTTTACATCAGGCATTTCCATGATTTCTTCGATGCTCATATCCTTGCAACAGTCGATCAGATCCATCATCAGCTGGTAGTTTGAAATACGGAAAGTCCTGAAGCGTCCAAGACCGGTACGTGGATCCATCAGGTAATTGAGCAGAACCCAGCCAGAGGGTTTGAGAATCTCGTCGACACTGAACTGAGCGGCATCTGCCTTATCGACCGCTTCCATCATATCTTCGGCGATTTTGGGAAAGCGCTCGCGCCCGCCGTAATAGTTGTAAACCACTCTGGCCGCAGACATGGCGTCAGGCTCGATAATATGGTTGTCGCGCTGCCCCTCGTTGCGTATCGTTTCACTCAGGTGATGGTCGAAAACCAGATGAGCGCCGGCAACATAAGGCAGGTTGGTGGTGATATCGCGTTCGTTGATCTCAACCTTGCCATCCTGCATGTCCTTCGGATGCACAAACTTGATATCATCGATCATGTTCATATCTTTAAAGAGTACGGCACAGACGAGCCCATCAAAATCACTGCGGGTCACCAGACGATATTTTTTTCCCTCTGTCATTCCAGTCTCCAGTTCAACAATTTTATGCAGGTAATTTACCATGACACAGCGCCAATTTCCACATTTTCAATCAGACAGCCAGCGCGGCTTGCCTTAAATATGGCAAGATAGTAGACTGTTCGCGACATAGAGATTGGGGAGCAAGATGACAGACAGCAGAGGAAGATTTAATCAACATGGCATCGCCATGTTTTCTGCGATTTTTGTGCTGCTGATTATTGCTGTCCTGGCCATGCAGCTGCATTTTTTTGCGCGCCAGGCAAAATCCAATGCCTTTCGCTTTCAGACGTCGGAAGTAGCCCGCCAGATCGCTGCCGCCGCCATGGAAGAAGCCTTCGCCCATGTTCTCGCTGCCAGCGAAATGCCTGACGCCAATTTTTACCGACGTATGGTTGACCGCTCTGGCGATATCGACTGTAGCCGCCTTGCGCCCGGACAGAAAAATCTGCCAGGCGTAGAAATACCGCTTGAATTGACGCAAAAACAGACCGCATGCATGGAAACTGCCTCCAGATTCTCGGTCAGTGCAACTGCCCGTATCATTGATTTTCGCGGCAATGACATGTCAGACACCAGCTATTACGGTCAGGAAGGCGTTGGTACTCTTGAGCTCAAAGTCGTCGTCGAGCCCCGCGATAAATTCAGAGATGTTATCAAAAGCGGCTGTGCCATGACCAGACATCATGACTACAAGGTTGTCGCCATTGTTGCCAGGCGCGACAACAACAGACAACGAGATGGCTACGCCGGCAGCTACGTTCTTGACTACGCATTGTTTCTTCGCAACGGTCAGGAAGAATTCGACAATTCTGCCGGTACCAGCCTCAACCCTTTGCGGCATCACCTGATAATCAGCCAGGGCAGCCCTGAACCGGCAAAATTCGGCAAGGTGCTGTTCGGCAACAAGCCTGGACAAAGCGTCTATCTCAATATCGACAGTAACCGCATGCATTTTGTGCCGGCGCCACACCAGAAAGAATTTCTCTACAATCCAGCTGACCAGCAGATTTTCAGGCTGCTGCCTGATTTTTTTACTGCGGTAAAACGCCTGGCAGCTCCCATGTTTCCTGATATAGAGCTGTCTTATGACAATTTCGTGATGACCAACTTCGCTGCTGACTTTCTTCTTGAACGGCTGCCCGTCTGCACCAGCGACTTTGCCGCAGATGACTCTCTGGCCAGCATGATAGAAATTAGAAATGCCCTGACGTTAAAGCGCTGGCCGGCGATCAGCGACCCACTACAACAGGAAAGTGGCGCTGGATTGGTGATTGAACCAGAAGAACATCTTGCACAGATACTCGAAGGCGATGTACGGCAGCGATTTTTACAGATTGTCAGTCTGTTTATCGAGCTCGCCGACGCCCGCATTTTTGCGGGGCCAGGTGGCGAAACCGATCTCGACAGCCGACGTATCGACGACCGCAAACTGCTCGAAGACTTTTCGACACGCAAGTTTGCCTGCTTCGATCCCGAGAATTTCAGTGGCAGACAGCCATATGGAGTTGATTCTGATTATCTGCGCTCACACATTTATCGCGACATCAGAGACGAAAATATCTTCTCGCGGCTTGACACCACCTGCTCTTACCAGTTGTCACCAGCGTCTCCGCTTCCTCAGCCGGTATTTTATCTCAAGCGCTGGGCCGGTCGCATCGAAGATCCGTCTCTCGCAGCCGTCCCCTTCGCCCACATCAATCTCTGGGCGAGGCAGCGCCTTTCCAGAAAACAACTTGAAGAATTCGGCATATATGATGCAACCCGGAAAATACTCAGACTACGCGGTATAATAAATTGCCGCGAGCCCATCGTTCTTGGTAACGAGGGCGAAATCGAGGTTGAGGGTTGCGGTATACTCATAGCGCCAGGCATACGTATAGAAAATGGCATCAGAAAATCTCAGAAAAAAGAAAGTATCTGCGTTCTGGCTACTCGTGGCCAGCCAATCATAGTCAATACCGATCGCAGAATCGAGGCGTCTCTGGTAAGCATGGGCATTCTCGACCGCAACGGCCATATCAGAGCCAGCCGCCGCCTTGACCTTTTTGGTGCCCTGGCGGTCGATCAACTGGCAATTGAACGCTGGGCACCCGAGGTCGAGCATCGCATCACTTATGACCCCGCTCTCAAACGCGAGCACGATCTCTATCAAATCAACATCTCACGCTGGACAACCTTTGAGCGGGTTCTGGAGAGCGAAGAATGAGAAGAAATGGTTTCACGCTCATCGAAATAGTATTTGCCATGGCGATTCTGGCGGTGGCGGCACTTTCAATGTTCATGCTCAACCGTTCATCAAACCAGCAGGCTATGGACTCATACTACGAATTTCTCGCCTTCAGCCTGGCGCGTGAGCCAATCGAGGTCTTTCGCGGCTTTGGCTATGACAGTCTGCGCATGATTGTCGATGGCAATGTTTCACCGCCGGCGGGATACAAAATAAACAGCATGCAGGATCTTGATTTCGACCCGTTTTCACCAATACAGTATCCGGCTGAGGCAACCATGTTCAAACGCCTGATCGAGCTTAAACCTGTCAGTCATGGCAACCTCAACGCCATACAGATAAAAGTTACCGTAGCCGCCAGAAGCAGCAGTCGCATCGAGGTCTGGATGAAAAACCGCGCAGTGACTCTTGAATCTTTGATTCTGGAGCGCCCACGATGATTAATGCCAACGTCAATCGCCCAGCAACGAGCTTCTACAAAAGCCGTGTTACCCACAGCTCATCAGTAAAAGCAAAAGCAAGAGGATTCACCCTGGTTGAAATCATGGTGGTAACTGCCTGCCTGGCTCTGCTCGCAGGTACAACCTTTTTGCTGATAAGAGCGGGAACCCGCTCTTCTCTCCAGGGTATGCTGCGACTTGAAACCACGCTCGAAGCGCGCAAAATTATCAGGCAGGTTTACGCAGACCTTAAACTTGCCTGTTTCCCGCTGCCTTATAATTCGGTCTATAACTTCGAAAACGTTATGTACATCACCGGCGCCCCGCCGCATAACATGTACAGCTTCTTGAGTTTTCCGACCCACGCCCGGCTTGAAGAAGTCATGTCCAGTCCATATAGCGGCATAAATTATCGCGAAACCGCTTTTATAAACTATCGAGTCGAGCCAACCGCTTCAAATACAAGATCTCTTCTGAGATTGACAAGAGAAGAGACCTTCAAAGGCGAGACCAGAACAAAAGTTCTCAGTGAACGCGTCAATTTTTTCGAGATTAAGCCCGTCATGCTTCAGCCTTACGGTCGCAATCAGCATTATTTTCTGATCACTTTGCAGCTCGTGGACTCTATTGATGCCAGTGAACTGAACAGGATCCGCGCCGGTGAAAAACTGCAAAACGACCGTAGCAACCTTGCTGTCGCCGATTTTTTTGACATTGTCTACCCCGAATTCTTTCATGCCGCCTGGAACCAGCCCGGAATCAACCCAAACTGGCACACCCAGATCAAAATTCCTGGCCAGTAATTTTTTTTGTAACCCTGCAACTTTTTACCATTCCCGATCGTAAGTTGATTGAAACAGCTATGCAGGGAAAAAATACCATGGCCGACAAAGAGCACAACAAAATCTGCCAGGACTGCCTGGAAACACTGATCGACCGGTCGTCTGCCGACAACCGGGTTTTGCAGCACCTGCAGAACTGTGAAGCCTGCCGGCAGGCTGCCAGTACACTCTCCCTGATGAAAAATGAGGGCACCGCCTTTGTCGGCGAAAGTCACCCCGACCTCAGACTCAAAATCATCAAGCGCCTGGCACCGCTGGTTGCCGCCCGCAAAGAAGCGACAAACACAGAATCAACTTACAGCTTCGCCTGGCTCTGGAAATTATCTCTAGCCTTCATAGTAATTCTGGCAGCCCTGCTAACGTCTCTGCAGCAACCAACAAAAGTCATGACGCCACCGGCCGGCTCGCCGCAAATTGCCAGTCTGCCGATGCAGCATTCTTTTAAACTCAGTCTGAACGGCGGTGAGTCGCGTGAAGTATCACTGGACAATCCGGTAGCCCTGTTCGCCGGCGATTCTGGCGAAATTACGCTACCAGACCGCTCACGCCTGCTGGTAAGCGGCCCGGCCCGCCTAACTCTTGCTCCGCGCGGCTTTCATTTACTGCAAGGTCAAGTCAGGGCTGAAGTTGCACGGGGAACCGAAGAATTTTCGGCGACAACCCCACACGGAATTATTACCGTTCTTGGTACAGTTTTCGTCTGCGAAACCCACGCCCGGTTTACAACTGTCGAAGTGCTTTCGGGCAAAGTGAGAGTCAGCTCCGACAATGCCCCGGCGGTAATTCTGGGGCCCGGAGAAAAATCGCGAATGGGCCAGCAGACAGTCGGCTCCACTGAAACAGGAACAATTCCATCATTAGACAGTGAGTAGTGCTGAAATTTCCCTGTGCAAATAATTTCAGCAGCTCCCGGCAGCGCCGGGGGCTTTTTTTTCGAGAGATATGCGCAAACGCCCCATGATTCTGAAAAAACGTGAGCGCAGAGTCACCTCGACTTCGCCAGTTAGTTCTGCTATTTCGGCGAAGGGCATTGCCTGAAAAACTCTCAATTCTACAAGAAAGCGTTCCTGTGGATTCAAAGTCTGCAGCAATTCGCTGGCGGTCTGGCGCTCGACCACCTCTTGTTCAGGCGTCGGTGCCGGTTCCTGTACAACCTGCTGCAAATGCTCGCGACGACGGTTTTCGCGGCGACACTGATCAAAATAGAGATTTCTCCCAACCGTCAACAACCAGGAAGCGAAACGCTTCTGTTCATCATAAGCATCGAGCTTTCGAATGACCCGTTCGAAAGTTTCCTGAACGAGATCTTCTACCGACGCTTCTGGTGCGCGCAGATATCTGAAGAAGTTCATCAGCTGGTTGAGGTAGCGATCGACAAGGCGATCGAGAGCACTTACGTCGCCTTCTCTGATCTTTCTGATGAGAACAAGATCTTCATTCTGCCGGGCTGTTACGGCACCCGGTCTGGCAGTATCTGTCATCAGCTTCCCCCACCCGATTCCTCTGAATACTGGCTGATTTTGCGCATGGTTCTGATTCGGGCCAGGTAAACATTGTCAGCACTGCGCCTGAACGGAACCAGTGCGACCCGTTGCAGACTGCCTGGTTCCGGAGGACGAAAGCCTTCGGCCTGAGGTTCTATGATAAAACGTTCGCCAAGAGTAGTCACGAACTCGGCGATGCCGTTTTCAAGCCTGGCGATTTTACCTTCACGTACATATTGTTCTGCCAGCACAGCGCCCCCATGCGCAGGAACGCTTGAAGAGCGGCCTGGCATGAACAGGCGGATCATCATCAACACAGCAAATGCGAGCAAAATCAGTCCTGTAATAATATATAGATTTGTGCTCTTCATGACTTTGAGGTCATGGTCCAGACGCCGTCCCAGTCGGGAGCCGGCGGATTCTTTTCGAAATGATAACAGCGCCCGACATACATTTTGCAGAGCTCATCACGCCGGTTGAGTTTTATGGCGGCCTCAAACTCGGCAATAGCGGGTTGCCACTGCTGCTGGCGGTAAAGATCGATGCCGCGATGAGTGAGTTCGACGACCTGCTCAAGATTCGGAAACGACTGGCGGTCGTGGTGATCGAGTATTTCGAAAACCTTGACCGGTCGGTTCTTGCCTTTAACCCTGATCATATCGACTTCACGCGTCTGATAACGATATTTGAGCTCATCAAAAGTCTTTTCACTGACCAGGATATCGGCATGATAAAACTTGGTGGCGCCTTCCAGACGCGAAGCCAGATTGACACCATCGCCGATTACCGTGTAATCCATGCGCTTCATCGAGCCGATATTGCCAACGAGAACGTTGTCAGTAGCAATGCCGATGCCGATATTGATCGTCTGCTTGTTATTAAGCATGCGCTCAGCATTGAATTTGCGCAGAGTCCTCATCATCTCTATCGCCGTTGCAAGAGCGCGATCAGCATCTTCGCCGGTCGAGAAAGGTGCGCCAAATACTGCCAGCATGGCATCACCGATAAACTTATCGAGAATACCACCGTGATGAAAAACAATATCGACCATGCCGCTGAAATAATCGTTGAGCATCGATACGGTTTCCTGTGGCCCAAGCTGTTCAGAGATCGTTGTAAAATTTCGTATATCTGAGAACAGAATACTGAGCTCACGCATCTGCCCGCCGAGCTGTGCTTCGCAATCCATAAGCTGATCAGCAACTTCTTTGGTCATGTAGCGAGCCAGCGTTCCTTTGAGTCGCTTTTCAACCGAAAGGTCTTCAAGAATCACCAGGCCACCCATGGGTTGATCCTGAATGTCGCGCAGCGGCACCACCGTCATGTTGACCGATACCTTCTTGCCCTGGAGATTGGTAATTTCGGTGTCGATGAAGTTGTCTGAGTCGTTGGTCGCGATAACTCGTCGCAGACTGTCGACAACCCAGTGATTATCACCAGTAAAGGTAATATCTGCATATTTGCCGATGACCTGGCTCTCTTCAGCGCCAAGAATGCGCAGAGCGATGCCGTTGCACTTCTCGATGCGGCGCATGTTATTGAGGCTGATGACACCGTTACTCAGGCTTCTCAGGATGCTCTCGCTGTAATGCTGGGCGTTGAGCACTTCGTTGAACAGTTTGGCGTTTTCGATGGCAATACAAGCCTGCGCCGAAAAACTCGCAAGTTTACGCTCATCCTGGCGCGAAAAAGCTCCGCCGCGCTTGTTAAGAACCTGAGTGACTCCGATTCTTACGCCGTGCTTGTTGATGAGCGGCATGCACAAAATATTATGCGTGCGGTAACCGGTCTTGCGGTCTACTTCCTGATTGAAACGACTGTCTTTGTAAGCATCAGGAATATTAACAGTATTACCGGTCGTAAAAACCTCGCCGGCGATGCCGCGATTCGCGGGAATCCTGATTTCCTGATCGCGCATGCCCAGCGCGACCTGAGACCAGAGCTGATTGTTCTTTTCGTCATGCAGAAAAATCGTGGCGCGGTCACAGTTGAGAATCATGATCACCGCTTCCATAATCTTCTCAAGAAGCGGCTTGAGCTGCAATTCTGAGGAAATGACCGAAGTGATTTCGAGCAGATGCGACTCATTTTCGCGCGCCTGCTGTATCTGTTCGAACTGATGAGCATTATGCAGAACCCGCGCTGAATTGGTGGTCACCTTTTCGAGCACCACCATCTTCTCTCTCGGCAGTGGCAGCTGAGCGACGTTGATCAGCTCGAGAACACCAATGACCATTCCGCTTGGCTGCAGGCTGAGAGGGAGACAGACCATGTTGCGTGTCTGGTAACCGGTCTGTAGATCAATCTCCTGATTGAAAAGCGGATCTTTATAAGCGTCTTCACAAACACGTATCTCACCTGAAGCAAGAACGGCACCGGCGATTCCCTTCTCGAGCGGAAAACGGATTTCTTCGGTTGCTTCGCCGCCAAAAACTCGCGAAAAAAGCTCACCAGACTCAGAATCTACGAGAAAAAGGGTACCCCGCTCAGCACCCGCGATGTCGGATGTGACTTCTACAAGCAACTGCAACAGGTTATCAAGCAGCCGTTCAGAGACATTAAGAAGGTCAGCCACCTGTTCAAGAATCTCGACAAGCGCCCTGGAATAGTCACCACCGGCAGTATCTCTGACACTGCCGACGATTTTTTTGATTTCGCCGTCATCAAGCCTTTCGGTGAGAATGCGATGAATTATCTGAGCGCTGCTTTGCATATCAGTCCCCTACCAACCCACATATTCTATAGCAAAACCGAACAAATGCCAACAGTTCAGAAAATCTCAGTAGTTGTCGTATATTTTAAATTCGGGGGGTTCAGACAATATCGCTTCCATAAGGCCGTTAAGGGAGCGCGAGAGAGCACGACCGACCTGGATGGAAGTCTCCCCTTCCTTTATTGCTACCCGGTTTGGATTGCGGGAAAGATCGATTTTGCCGATTCCATAGCTTACCGCCAATGCAGTTCCTATCGTCTTGAAATTTAGCTTTACCCCGGAATCTTCAGAGAGATTCCACGACATGACGCCCTGCTGCAGCGAAATATCGACAGCGGCAATTCGTTTCAGAGCGGCATCGAGAGTAACCTTGTCGATCTTGAAAACAGCATCGGCATCGAAAACGACAACCGCATTTTCGGCAATACGAATCTTGTGCGCTCCGGTCGTGGTTTTAACATACATTCCTTCACGCAGTCCCGTCTTAAAACCGACAACCTCACCCCATTGCGCTTCAAAGTCGGTTTTGAGCAACAGAGGCGGCTTGTCTATCTCACACAACAAGGTTTTAACCTCGGCGATGCGCTCGTTTTCACGCTCTATTGCGAACTGATTTGATTTAAAAAACATCTGCCCGACAATGAAAAGCGTCACCAGCACCACGCCGATGTTGATAAGCTTTTTCTTAAGTTTCTCAGCCTTCTGTTCGGCCTCAATCTCGGCTTTCTCAGAGCTTAACTTGGCCCTTCTTACACGAGCATACAGTTCATAAATCTCGTTCTCTGAAAATCCACGCTTTTTCAGCTGATCGATCAGAATGCGCAAGCGGTTGCGCTCTTTGAAGATACCCTCAAGCTCATCTTTGTATGCGGCCTGATACCAGAATTTTGAAGCATCGAGATCAAAATTGTCGTCGTCCTGGTTCTGATCGACAATTCCGAGAATGCGATCGGCGATTTCGTCAGGGCTCAAGCCATCCAGTTTATCAGCCTCGGCTGGCTTGCCGGGCTTGGCGACACTTGCTCCAACAGTCTTTGCAGTACCGCCAGCTTTGGCCTGCTGGTTCTTACCAGGGGGGGTATTCACGCTGCTGCTCAAATCTTTCCTCCAGAAATCATTTCATTCAAAATTAACAGAAATGTATTGCGGATTGCACAACAAAAATGCGACCCAGGCCTCATCAAGAGCATCGCCGGCATTATTCTCGAGTTTAACGTCAAGAGGCTCATGTAGCGGACAACTCCAACTGTGGCGGCTGAAAACAAAAATATTACCACTGCACACCGGCAGGTTCGGCAACATCCAGTTCCGCTCAAGATCGGCCTTCACTGCATCAGGCTCGACCACTCTCGCAACCCCCAGGCTTGACATCTGCAACAGACGCGCCTGATAAACATAATCGACCTCAGCGTAGCGCTCTGAAATTTCAGGAGGCGCCAGCAGCATATTGGCAGAACTGCAACGCTTCTGACAATATCTCTGACTGCGCACCCTGTCCTGCAGGAAACGTCGGGCGAAGTGTTCCGGGTCATTCACTGCGGCGAGCAACTGCTCTGCAGCCGAAGCGACAAGGTCAGCCGGTGACGTTATCGAGTGCAGAATAGTGGCGTCAGACGCCACATAGCCCAGCCCCGGCACGAAATTTCTGTCGGCAAAAATCGCAGGGAAAGCGCCAACCAGCCTTATCAGCGATTCACGCACCTGAGCTTCCATGCGCTCGGGTTTCTGCTCAAGCCATTCGACAAATTTCAGGCGCGCGCCCAGCCAGGTAAAAACAAAGCGAAGGTGCCATGGCTGCGGCTTTTCAAGACTTTCGGCAAGAATACGCCCGGCTTCCTGGTATCGGTTCTTGAGAAGATAAGCTCTAACCAGCCAGAAGTCAGGATTTTTGTGCAACGGCCAGAGCAGCAGATCAGCCGCCAGCTTCTTGGCAATTATAAGATCGGCTGAAGCCGGGCGGGTCTGAACGCTGGCTGAAGCTGTCGTTTCTGCCATAACGGCTTCGGCTGGCAGTTCGGCGGGAGATTCGTCAAGAACAGGCGCCGCAACTGGCGGTTCGATTGAAAATACCGATTCTGATGGTTCGATATTCTCTGGAAGATCCGGCCTGGCATACCTGTCATAGTAATAATGAATGCTCCAGCCAAAAATCAGTATGATTGCGACTATCAACCAGAACTCAATTCTTTTCATCTTTTCTGGCTTCCGTCAAGAATCAGGTTAACTTCCGAGAGAAGAATGCCGGCCTGCTCACCCCATGACAGGCTGCCGGAACACTTTTGCAGATGATCACGTGCCACCTCAAGCCATTCCTGCCTGAAATTATGCAGCTGCCAGAGTTCCAGAGCCAGTCTCGCCGCCTGATAATGCCAAAGTTCGTCTGATATTCTGGCCGTGGCAGAAATATGCAGCGCCCAGGCATCATCATAGCGCGTATCGAAAAAGGCTTCTCTGGCATTGTCTGACAATGTGGCATACCAGCTCGACGATTCCTTTGTATTGTCAGTTCTTTCAGATTTTTTACCAGGAACTATGCCGTAACCGGCAAGATAGCGTGAAATTGTCTGAAGAGCAGAATCCTTCTCCCAGTCAAGATTTCTTACAGCGACACGCTCGATGAATCTTCGATACTTGTCAAGGTCCAGCTCGCCGGCATTCCACAACAGAAACTGCCGGATAGTCTCCTGATATGTGTCTTTGGCCGGATTTTGCAGTCGTTTCTGCAACATCGGCCAGCTGGCATCGGCCATAACTTCGGGCTTTTCAACGACTACCGCAAAAATTATCTGAATCGCGTTCTGGCTGTTGTTGTCGCAGTTTTCAGCGGCTTCCCTGATAATCAGCTCATACTTGCCTGGCGGCGAGCTGACCGGAGAAACTTCTGGCCGCTCAGCAACAGCAGCTGAGCCAGTTGCAGCGCCCACGCTCATCGACGCCACAACTGGTTCTATGACAGTTCCAGAGGCATTCTCAGGCACAATGGAAATCTTCGCCAGAAAATCCTTATAAACTGCCGCTTCTGGCGCAAGTTGAACTGCATATTGTGCCTGGGTTATCGCCTGCTCACGCAGACCGCCGGCCATAAGCGCTTCGGCCAGAGCATGCCTGTAAACAGCGCTGGCGGGAACTTTATAATTCAGCCAGGTCAGGCGTTTGATTGCCGCTTCATGCTGTCCCTGCCTGGTTTCGGCCAGAGCCAGCATAAAATGGCCTTCGAGATGTTCAGGTGAAGCGGCAAGAAGATCTCCAGCCGCGACTGTTACCTCATGCCATTTCTGCATCTGGTAAGCCAGGCGTGTTTTTTCCAGCGCCACACTTGCCCGCGCATCAGTCGCAAAAGCAGGACAAAGAACTGAGGCAAAAAATAGAATTATTACCAGAACACCAGGTCGCATTAAAAACCTTTCGAACAGCCTGTTGTGTGACTGGGCATAGACTGCCCGATATACTATAAAGGTTTTACGACCCGGTGTAAATCAGTTGTCGCCATTCACCGTTACAGTTGCGGAAGCCTGTTCCTGTAATGCTTTTTGAAAAACAGCAAAAAGCTCAGGAATCGCCTTGCCGACCTCTTCGTGAAGCTTGCCAGATTCAACGACTTTTTCGCCGGGAACAGAAGCTTCGCCGGTTTCTTTATTTCCTTCAAGCATCAAATTGACGGCCCGGCCCAGTTTTTCAAGTTGCTCTTTGATTTCCGGCAGGCCTTCAGGATTGGTCGTGAGATTGATGGCAAGATCAGCAAAGCTGATAGTCTGTTTGATAAAATGACTGAGCTGCTGAAGTTGCGGTTCAAAAAGAGATTCCTGCAGATTACGCCGGGCAGCGCGCATCGACCACGCAACATAGCCATAGGAATTATGGGCAAAATGCAATGCTTCAATGAGATAACCCTGCACATGAAGTTTGTGCTGAGGCTGTAAGCCGACGAATATATGCTGTACCGGCAAAACCGGCGAAGGTTCGACTGGAGCCGCCATCACAGAGGACTCAGGCACCGGCCCAGACTGCTCTTCAGCAGCGTAGCCAACAGTTATAGCGCCAGTCAGCGCAATTACACCAGAGATTGCAAGCAAAATGGTCTTTCTCAGCATAACATCCCCCTGTTGTCTGTTAAAAAGTTTCAAGAACTGTCGAGATACGAAAGTTGCTCTGTTTGCGCACCTTCAGTTTATCCTGGAATGGGTAGCTCACCACAAATTCGACGGTGAGAACGGTAACATTTTCATCTGGGAAAAATCTGCTCGATGAATTGATCTCTTCAACATTACTCATCAGCTTCTGTTCGCCGATTACCGCGCCGCCCTGAACAACCCGGCCATAAAACTCGATATTTGGCTTTGAACCCTTAAGAAAACCGGTTACCGTCGATTCGATATACTTACTACTGGCCGCTTCTTTTTCGAAGGTTTTGAATTCCCATACCGGCCACTCTTTGCCGTCTGCCGGATAGGCTGCCATCAGATTTCCACTGCCGCCACCGCGAATCATTACGGGTTCTGTCGCAATGACTGCCGGCGTAGTTATGACACCATTTGCATCTACCACCAGCGATTCTATGCGACTCGTCGCACCAGTAAAGTGCTTTTGCCAGAAAATCTCGTTGAGGCGCTGCTCATCTACCGCGCTCTGCTTCCAGCCCGTGATTTTCTGGGCATTTGTCATCCAGCTGGTAAACTGCATCACAACTACAGAGATAATAGCAACCACGCTGACCGAGATTAAAATTTCGATCAGGGTAACACCCTTTCTGTTCAATACCTGATTTTTCATCTGTCTTCCATTTTCAGCATCTGAATGGTGACCGTCATCGTCACGTCGCTCTTAAGACCGCCAGCCTGCAGAGTCTGTGAAGTCGCTTTGGCGGTAATACGAATATAGTCTTCGGTATAGCCTGGTTCAAGCGCGTTCTCACGCTTGGTCAGGCCAATGCGCTCGATCGCAGTTACTCTCGCCGATCTGCCGACATTTTCAGCGTTAAAGCGATTATCGAGTGTCTCCAACTTGAGATCGTCCAGAAAGGTTTCGTATAGAGCTTCAGTTCTTTTTTCCAGCGGCACATCATGTTTGTAACGAAATGCCGTGTAAAGCTCAGTCGGATGCGCGCGGATCTTGAGTTTGGCCGCTTCGATAGCTGAAATGCACAATAATTCAAGTTGGGTTCGTTCGCTGGTCGCTATTTTTTCAAAATTCTGGTCGATCGAGCGGTTCAACAGAAATGCAGCAAAAATCAGCGAAGTGGTCAGAGTTGCCACGACAAGAACAATCACAACTCCACGGCGGCTGTTCATATTCATCCGAGATCCGCCTTGTAGACATGAAGATTGAGTCGTTCAGTGTTGCCAGAAATTTTCGAAGTCCAGCTCACTTCGAACTCCAGTCGAAAATAGCGCTTGTAAGCAGTCAAAGTGGCTGTAGTATCGGGATCAGGCATGGTGACGAACCAGAAATCCTTTTCATCAGGATCTCTGGTAACATAGCGAATACGCAGACGATAGCTGAATTCAGTGCCGTTGATCACAGCGCTGGTCGGTATATGAACGCTGTTAGAAGGGTCTGAGCCAAAGGTTTTACCGAGTTCTACCGGGCTGCCCAGCGGAATATCGCGCCCGGGCAATCCCAGCAGCGCCCGCAGATATGAAGAACTGCTGTGCATTGCTGCCAGATGATCGGCATTAACCTGGGTGAAGGTGGTGCCGCGACCGAACAGGCCGACAAGAGGTATTACCGCAAAAGCAAAGATGGTAATACCGATAATCACTTCGACAAGCGTCACGCCACGCCGTGGCGCGACACCACCACAGGACATCATGTTACTTAGCTCCAGTTCCGGTTCTTTCTGCTTCGGTCGTCGACTCAAGAACGCGTATCTGGAAACGGCTCGGAATAATCGGGAAATCGATATCGAGTTCCCGTGAATTACCACAGAGGTCAACCACTTTGAGATAGAACGAGTTAGTGCCACTTGAGTTACCGTCTTTGTTCTTCAAGCCTGTTTTGACATCGGCATTGCCGACGCGGAATACGTATGAAAGCGGAGTTCCGTCTGCATTGAGCAGTCGCAGCGGCGCTTCATCGTCCATCGACTTAACCGGATTGTCTTCGAACTCCTTGGAGTATAACACTCCATGCTCATCTTTTACATCTTCCTTGAATTTGTAGTAGATGCTCTTGAAGTTGTTGCTGCCGACGATTTTTCCGAATGGCGCCTCGGCATCGTTCTGCCAGAACAGAATATTATCACGCACCGAAAGATCGAAAACTATTGTTTCGTCTTCGGCAAATCCTGGCGCTCCCGGATTTGCGGTAATGAATGCCGCCTTGACGTCGCTGTCTGCCAGCTTGATCATCGGGTCGTCACGGCGACTGATATTCTTTTCGGTAATCGTCAGATTGGCGCCTGAATTCAGCGAAGCTCTGCGGTCATAATTATAACCCGGCAGAGTGAATGTGCTGCTGAAACTGCCACTGACAAACTTCTGGTCGGGATCTCTGTAAGCATGCCTCCAGTCGCTCAACAGACCGGCGCGCGAACCCTTGACCCGATCTTTAAGAGCGCTGCTGGCCCAGAGAAGAGAGCCAAATGGCTGAGCAGCAGGTCCAAGCGGAGTGTCTTTGGCAATGTCAGACAAAAGTTTGAGACTACCGTCATCTGGCAGAGGCTTGTATTTAGCGGTAGCCAGCCGCAAATCGAGATTTGGCCGCTTGTTATCGGTTACGTTGAAATAGCCTTCAAGGCGGGTGTAGTTTCTCGAACCATCTTCAATCTCAAGTACATACTTGATCTTACCGGCAATATAGTTCGAGAACTGGTGTTGAATCGTCATTTCACGATTATCCGGGGTGCCCAGCTGATCTTTAACTTTCGGCTCGACCAGCGCCAGGTAGTGCCCGTCGATACGCTCGAGATTGAATTTGTCGATATCTGGCGACAGATCGCCGTCGTAAGCAGTAGAAAGTTTGTCTTTAACTGCCGGCAGAATCATCGGAAACTCATAGCCGTTCTGCGGCTCAAGAGTGAAGCGACCGGCGGCGCCGTCGATCTTCTGGAACCAGAGGCGCGGATACCAGGTGCGGCGTGTGCCACCATTTTTGAGGCCGTCATTGGGGCCGAAACCAGGGTGATTATCTTCGACCCCGATCTGGTATCTGGTCTGGTCGCCACTGTTGCCATATATGGTGTTGTTCACGACAGATGTCATGTCGCTGCCGTTGAATTCCAGGAATTTCGGGATGCTCGGCGGTGTGATATCGACAGTAAAGGCTTTTCGCCGCCAGATACTGGTCATGTCGCGATCGAGATACCTGATCTTGCCGTCATTATTGAGCACAAGACGACTGTAGTCTGCGCCAAAGCGAGACTTATTGGCAGACTCCTGGCTCGGGTGGTCCAGATAAAAATCACGACGCGTGCAGACCAGCGTCACTATGGTTTCATAACCCTCGTTCGGGAAAGTTGGAATCGGGAGATCCCATGAATATTCAGAAGAGAATGACACCGTCTTCACTTCGAGATAGCGACTGCCAACACGCACCAGGTAGGTTGCCATCGCCGACTTATCGATGGCGAGGTTCCCCTGGGCGTCGCGGTCGGGGCGATAGGTGAAACTGCGCCAGTTCTCGATAGCGCCACCCGGCTGCTGGCGCTTGACTTCGACGTTCATGCTGATCGGCTTTTCAAGCAGAATGCCGCTGAATGCCTCAAGATGACCAGCACCGGCCAGATTGCCCTCGTTCAGGTCAGAAGTTTCGTTAACATTACGGGCAAACTTCAGTTCGAGCTTCGCCTTGTAATTGTGAAGCTTGCCATCGGCATTAACCAGGTCGAAATTCTGGTCGAGCTGTTCTTTACCGTTAACAGCAGCACGCAGATATACCCAGTCGTTGTTGCTCATGGCTGGAACACCGACAGCTTTGATGTCAGTGGCCCGGGTTTCGGGATATGCCTTGAATGCGCTGGGGAAATCACGACTGCGCAAAGCAGCCGCGTCGGCGCCCCACTGCGGCGCATAGGTCGTTGTGTTGCCAGGGCCGTTCAGCGTAAGCTTCGGTTCGTCGAAATCAGCAGGGGTGTGGTCATAGACGCGCACTTCATAAGTCAGCGTTCGTGTCTGCGGAATGTCGGTAGCCGCGTAATAGACGATGATACCGAGACCATCTGTGACTGCAGTTACGATACGCTGAGTATATTTAACCGTATGAATGATCGTGTATTTACCGGCCTGAAGAAACTCATAGGTAAAGCTGGTGCCGGCACCGGTGCCGCCCGGGACTTCGGGTGAAATGCGCCAGGTCTGCGACCAGGTATCGGGTTTGATGATCACCATTTCTGAGCCAGAAAGGCTCCAGGTCTGCGGCATATCTTCGGGAATATCATTCGGCCCGATGATATTGGTCGGCAGATATCTGACTTCAGTCGGCGGCTGCGGCGGTTCTTTGGGCTTCTCAGGATCGCCTGATCCGCCCTCCAGCACAAAGCGGCGCCCTAACGAAAACTGGTTGCCTTCGCTTGCATCATAAGCCCATATCGTCGGGTTGATAAACTTGTAGTTGTAAGATTCTTTGTGAACGAAATCGGTCTTGCCATCTGGCGGATAAACCGAGAACTTGCCACCGGCGATGACTCTAAAAGTTTTGTCGTTATCAGTCTGAACGGCATGCAGAGGCGCCATACCAATCTTATGCTGATACACCGTCGACAACAGAAAACCGTCTCTGGCTTTGATTTTATCCCAGTCGGCCATGTCTTTCAGGTCGTAATACCCGTTACCATCGGCATCGCCGTAGATAAAAATGTTGCCCATCCAGCCCGATTCAACCGATTCAAGCTGGCCAATACCCCAGGGGTCGCCCAATGCATGCACAGACGCGCTGGTATTGTTAACTTTGTTGTAGAAGCAGCCTTTTGGGTAAACCTGAACGGTCAGTGTTTTAAGGCGTCCCAGCAGGGTTCCATCAGGAAAATCTATAGTTGTCTTGCGATAAAGCTGTGAAAGGCTTGGCTGCGGCTGTGGCCCAAGGTTCGCCAAAAAGTTCGCGCCAGTTACGCCAGGGTCGCTCTTTGGGTTATAACTCATAACAGTTGGAGCAAACTTGAAATTTTTCGAACTGGCTCCCGGAATCGGCTGAACGAAAAATTCGCCCTCGAAGGCATTACCGCGCCAGCCGATCTGCACGTATTTGTTGGTAGCGCCAGAGCCCTGGTAAACTTCAGGAATAACAACCGGGCCGGCAGTTGCCATAAGCATCCTGTTTGTTGCCAACGCCGGATTTGCTGCGAATCTGGCTTTTATCTGAGCAGAGAGCTCATTAAATGCGTTCGGGAAGCTGACAAAAGCGTGATGCCAGACGCTTCCGCAGTCGTTGATATCAATTTTTCCATTCTCATCAAAGTCGGCAGTCGGAAAAACCTTGTCAAAGAAGGCCTTGTCGGCGTTATCGACCTTGTCGTCATTGTTGACATCAAAAATTTTGTTAAACACATACTTTACCGGCCCGGCCTTGGGTTTACCATCAGAACCGAAAACCGGCGGATTGGCGCACTCTCTGATATATCCGCGCGATCTTGTCTGTGTAGTCGGATGCAGTGTATAGCCAGGAATCACTCCGGCGCCAGATAACCAGTTAGATTGATCAATCGCCGTGTAAGGCATGGGTGCGATTCTCTGACCTTTAACTATAGTAGGTGTCGTGACCAGATAAAGTCTTGGTTCTGGGCCTTCAAGAGCCATATATACCGGCACATCGACCTGGCCGAAGCCAAGGTTGGCAAGCATCTTGATGACGTCTTTCATCTTGATCATGCCGTCAAAAATCTTGCCATATTCGATATAGTATTTTTCTTTGTTGGTGTTGAGTGAATCCTGATTCCAGCGAAATCTGATATTAACTTTGGTATCGCCGATGGTTGGATACCAGACGCCACTGACATCGACGCGCCAGGTCGGATTGATGGCCGGTTTGGGATGCACTTTCGCGACCAGCGATTTCGACACATCAGGAGGTTTGATCGGGCCAAACGAATATTGATACCATCTTAGATAAACCTGGTAAAAGTCGGCCTTGTAATCAAATTTTCGATCGCTTATGCCAACGATGTTCGAGTTGAAAAAATTGCCAGACTCCGGGTTGGGAAAAAGCTTGTCGGTCTGCTTGACAAAAGACTTGGTTATCGGGTCCCATACCCATGAGAAAGTTCTGACAGGAAAGTTTTTAGATTCAGGCTGCTTCAATTTGCGTAAAAACGAACCGCGATCCCAGTAATAGACTTCATAGTTGTTGTAGCAGACATAATAAGTGGAACACCCACCGGACCAGCAATAGCTCCCTGGAGGAGGGCCGGCCCAGGAAGTGCAGCCACCTGACCAGCAGTAGGTGGCAGTGCGGTGACCTACCGAATACCAGTAATTGATAAGGTTCCAGTCGTATTCATTGCGCCAGTGCCAGTAATCGAGCTTTGAGCCGACATTGTAGGGGACTTTGAGGTTATAGCCAGGAGTCATACGAACGCCAGGCCCGTTAAGCAGTTCATAAGACCCAATCTTGTTAGGCCCGAAGTAAATATAAACCAGTTTCCCGTAGTTCATCGGAGCAAATGGTATATTGCGTGATCTGCCCTCTTCGCTGCCAAATTCTGCGGGCGGCAAGGTAAAGTTCGTGACCAGATTGACATCGAACCAGTGAGAAGGCTTGAATGGATTTGCATCTGGTGCTGTATAGATTATGTAAGGACCAGACGGCTTTGGAGTATGTGGCACCGGATATGTATAACAGGCAAACAATTGCGGCGCTGCCAGAAGCATCAGCACAACCATCAGCAAAAATAAGCCTGATCGCAAACAATTTGAGGTTCTCATCATCCAGCCCTCCTGGCAGCAGAATACAAGGCGCAAATCGCAGATTCGAAACGCAGCACAAATTTACGCAGGACTTTCCTCTAATAAAGTTATACCTGACTTGCTACTGATGCGGCAACGCAAACTTTTTTTACACACTCATAAGAGAATATCCAAAATGTCAGCATCATCCATTATTTGCGTAATATCACGCGGGCAGCCGTTCGACTGTCCGCGTGATATGAATTCAGTTTCCGCTCACCCCGAGAGTTCCCTGTCCAGACTGCTCGGTAGAAGAAGCACCAACAGGTTGTTCGCTTCCAGTCATTATCTTCAGCCCTTCCTGGAAACGCTCAAGAGTTGAACCAATTCCAGGCCAGGTTTGCTCGGCTATCGCAGCAGCCTGTTTGTGATTCTTCAGATAATCATCCCAGACCTTGATTATATCGAGGGCTCCCTGCAGGTTGCCTGACCCCAGAGCAGAGTTGAACTTTGCGGCTGAGTCATTGACCGTGGCCTGTAGCAACTGCTTCATATTATCGTCGGCATCTTTAGGAAGGTTGATGCCAGTTGCCTTGAGAATTTCAGCGGCAAGAGAAGGATTGTCAGCAGCAATTTTACTCCACTTGTCAGCCAGTTCAACCGCCCTTGCAATATTGTTGTACCATTCATTTGAACCAGGTTCAGCCTGTGCAAATTTTTCGCTGCAGGCGCCGTGCTCGGCAAGGTCCTTCTTGAACGATTCAACATTTTCGCTGCTGACAAACGGATCGACACTTTCGAGTTGCATACGGGCAGCCACCAGATTGGCCACTGCCTGCGCTTTGTCGAAACCGAAATTAAGATCGCGGCAGAGTGCATCACCGTATTCGCCGGCAAAAATCGCTTCCCATTTCTTGATCAGGGCGATGGCATCGGCCAGACGACCTTCGGCTATCGCGCGCTCGTATTCTTTAACGTCGAAAGCCCAGAGCTGAACGTAGGTCGCTACAGTAAAAACGGCTTTCCAGTTGGTCTTGTCAGTGGCTTTCGCTCCGTCAAAAGCATTGTAAAGATACTGCATCGCCGAAGCCCGCTTCGGATTGTCTTTTTCAAAAGCCAGCCATTTTTCGACAAGCGCGAATGCTTTGGTCGCGTCACCCAGTCTGACCGCCTCGCGCCATTCAGCATGATCTCTTTCGAATTCCTTCATATCGGTCACGGTAGTCTGCGGATCGACACCGGCAAACGAATTGAATGCTTCCGGAATCGGGCTGTTAGTAGCGTTCCATGCCGACACCACTTTCTGCCATCCGGCGCTTACTTTGGCGGCCTCTTCAAGTTTGCCTTCCCTGGTGAGCCGACTATAGTCCTGGGCAGCTGTGGCATAGGTTTTCATGATGCCCTCTTTTATGGCCTGATCCATGACCTGCCTCATCACAGCAACCGATGAATTGTTAGCTGCAGCGAATTCCTCAAAAATTGCCGGGTTATTTCGAAAATAACCCTGTATGCCAATTGCAAATTCGGCGGCCTTAACCGGGTCGCCGCCCATCAGAGAATTGTAGTCATTACAGATAACTGCACATGCTTCGCGATAAACATTATTCAACGCGGCCGTCAGCGACTCTTTTGTCACGCCTTCGCCGGCTGCGGCAGCGACCCCTGCTGCATCCTGACCGGCATACTCTACCCATTTCCGGGTTATATTGACCGCCGCAGCATAATTCTTAGGCGTCGAATTCATGTAATCCTGAAACAGCGAATAGTCGGCCGCCCACTGATCGGCCGTCACAGCGGCTGCAAGCGCACCCGAAAACATCACACACAGCAAACACAGCAGAAAAACTCTTCTCTTCATACTTCCTCCTGTAATTCGGTTCTAACTTTATTCATTCAAACATCAGCATCTCCTGACCTGTCTACCTCTAATTCCCTGAAATCCCCAACGTGGAGTTAAATCCAGAACCAGGAACATTGCCATCTTCTATTTGCTCTTCATCTGTATCATCGCCTTCGGCGGGATCAGAAGATTTATCTTCGGGAAACGCTTCTGCCGGCTCAGCATCAGGAACAGGCCTTATCGGGCTTGCTGCCATACTCTCATCGACTTCTTCTTTCGCCGGATGCTGAGATGAAGCATCACTTTCACCTGCAGGCGATTCGGCCGCGCCCTTGTCCAGCCTGTCCAGAGCCTCAACAGGCAGAAGTCTTTTCAGGTTCATCAGTGAAGATACCTTATCCCGCCCGGGTTCTTTAACATCGAGAATCTTGCCCGAGCTGGCAATCAGCAGAAGATGTCCGGCCCGCAACAACTTTCTTTCAAGTGTCTTTGACCTGAACTCCACCACTCCCTCCAATACTCCGACAAAACTTGTATCTGAGGAGATTTGCTGAACGAAAACAGTTCCAAGCACCCCGGTTGTTCCAATGGGTGTTGATATTTCGACAGGCACTGGCGGGGTCTGAGACTTGATTTGAAAAATAGCACGACCTTGTTGATGATAGCCTGAACTGTAGTTGTCGCTGACCTGAAAATAAGCATCCGGACCAAGTGAAACAGTTGAACCACAAGAAAATGTCAGCTCGACCTCAGCAGAGTCGCCTGTTCGCACCGAATCACCCTTTGCGAGAGCATCAGACAGTGACGCCAGAACATAACCGTCGGCGCCGGCAAGACGCTTTTCTACTTCCCGATCGATTCTGGTAATGGTGGCGACAGTCTCTTCAGCAGCCGTAATCTGCGCTTTTTCGAGGCTGGGAGAGCCCGGTCTGATGTAGAACATCACCAGTATCGCAAAGCCGACGAGAGACAACCAAGCCAGCTTCCAGAGCGACGGCAGAATACTGACAGACTCTTCAGCGGACTTTCTCCCGCTGCCAGAGCACTGCAGCATTACCTTCTTCTTAATATCTGGAATAGCTGCTGCCAGCCCAGGAGACAACCGCGGGAAACACTGCTCAGTCAGCTTTTTCAGAAGAGCCGAACAGACCGGGCAGCTTTTGACATGCGCCTGCAACACTGCCGGAATATCAGCCAGTCCGGCGTCAGGGCTGTTCTCAAGCCACTCTCTGAATTCATGACAATTCATCCGGATTGTCCTCCTGAATGCGCCTGATCGATCGGCATACTACATTTCTCAGGCTTCCCTCTGACATTCCTGTGATTTCGGCAATTTCCCCGTATGATAAACTTTCCAGAAATCTCAGCTGCAAAATCTCGCGATCTCTTGCCGGTAGACTCTTCAACAATTCCGGCGCATTACCAATACCATCCTGAGCCGGAATGGCAGGCTCATCGACCTCCTGACTGTCAAATGAAAATGTCTTGATCTTCTTCTTGCGGTAACAATCGATCAAAGTCCGGCGGGCAATCGTAAAAAACCAGCTTTCAAACCTGCCTGTAGATTTAAAACTGCCGAGTGCCTGAAAAATCTTGACCAGAATATCCTGCGTTATATCTCTTGCTTCTTCGTTACTTTTGACAAACAGCACTACATAACGCAAAAGCCTTTCAATGTAACGTTCGAACAGAACATCGAGCATCTTTCTTTCGCCACGGATAATCCTGGCAACGATCTGTTCATCAGTAATTCTATGCTTGTCTAAAGGCGTCATACTTAAGTTGTTCTAATTGTTAAAACGATATTCATACCAATTTGTCATCGCAAATTCACGGAGTGCCAAGAGCCGTTGCTCCGGCAAGCGACAGGGGAACACCCAGCGCGGTATTGCCGGTCAACTGTATCATGCCGCCTTGAAACAGCTTGATCGGAGCTCCCGGAGCATATTCGGCGAACATGTAATTCGGGCACCAGAGGTCGCCCGGGCTGGTGGTTCCCGATGCCGGGACATAAGGTGAATACACGCTGACCGTTGTTGCCAGCAGTTCGCTGCCTTTGCTTTCCATGGCCAGACGAACCTTTTTCAGACTGGCAGAATCAGCCGCGTTGCTGATCGGCGCGCCGGTGGCGTCGAGCAGGTCTATACGAAAGCTTGCCAGCATTCCCTGCAGGTAATTACGCTGCAAAACCGGCCCAACTTCGCAGATCCGCATTACCCCGAAAAGACTGCCGGCCGGAGCATCTGCTGGCTGCTTCTGGTATGTGACTTTTTCGACGAGAGGGCGGCCGTTCACATCTATGCCATATACCTTGTTGAATTCAAGCCTGGTTGTCTGACCGGTGGCATCGTAGATAACCGATGGAACAGGTATGTTATCAGCACCGGCGAATATCAGAGTGCGTAGATCCTGTTTGAGCACCGCTATCAGACGCGATTTTTCCTGCAGTATCGACAGGTTGTCATAGCCTCTGGCCGCGCCGGTAAAGGCGCCGCTCAGCAGTTTAAGCACCACTGCCATGACGACCGCCGTCACCAGAGTGACGATGATCATTTCGATCATGGTGAATGCACGTTTTTGCATATCAGTAGCGCCCCTTCAACGTCATCAGCTGAATGCGCCGGTTACGCGCGCCCCAGCTGACGGTGACTGCAATGCGCAACATGGCTGAATCTTTGACCAGCACGCCTGAGACAGGGTAAGAATCGACGAGTACATGCGTCGAAAACTCCGGCGGCAGCGGGCGGCTGCTCATGCCGTGCCGGTTTCCGTTCAACGCCGCCGTAGCAAAAGGATCAGGCGCAAAAACATCATTGTTGAACGCTACCTCGGCATCCATAAGACACAGCTGGTCGAATGGCAGTGCCTGCAACGCCTCTATCAGCTCAGATGCGAAGTTTACCGAAGTGACCTCTTCGAGAGTGGCGCGCGTATTCTGATGCGACGCTGAGTAGGTCGAGAGAATCGGCAGCAGTGCCAGCCCGATCACTACCAGCGCCAGCACCAGCTCAATATAACTGAATGCTCTTTGGGCATTGTTGTTCATGGCTGGTCCGCCTTTTCATCTGCCCAGTAAACCAGCGATTTGCCGAGATGCACACGAATACCGGCCGAATAGCGGTCAGGATCGATCACATTGAACTTTTCGTTCCAGACAATTGTCTGCCTCTGGGATCCTGAGTCTGGATAACCATGAAACAGCGACGAAGCATTCTTATTAAAGTCGAGATAACTGACGGCAACGCCGCCGACGATGTGTATTGCACCGGCGGCCGCGCGACGCAGGGTTCCAGACGAGATGAAAAAGGCTTCATAGCGACCAGGCCTGAAATGAATATCTTTACCTTCAACTGCGGTGGCGATGACCAGACTGTCCTGCGGGTTCTGCAGACGAAGAGAATTTTCGAGCAGAATCTCTCCACCTGAAGCTATCAGCATGCCACCATTGCGCACGATTATTTCGTTGCCGCTGCTCGCGCTCAGCTTTATCTGGTCGTTGAGAACGGTTACCACGCCGCCGCGCAGGTCGAGAACTGTTTTTCCGTTTTCCTCGCTGAGAAAATTCTCTGCAAAAATAGCAGCGGAGGATGCCACGAAGGTTGTTTTCTGACGCAGGTCATAGCCGGTGATACCGCTGCCGGCATTCGCGGCAGCCGGCAACGAAAAGGCCGAAGAAAAGGGCCAGAGCACACCGAGAGAGCCCAGTGCCAGCTGGCGGCCGTCCGTATCTTTGATCGATATGCATTCGCCGCTGATCCCGCGGCCATTCTGCGAACTGTCAGGATTCTTGTAAAAAAAACTGTTGCCAAAATCAGCGATCGCACCTGAAACTGGCGTGCCACTGCTGCTGTCAGCGCCGTGCAGCACGTCGGCCAGTTGAGCCGGCAAGGTTTTAAGCCGCAAGGGCGGATCGCTTGGCGCACTTCCGCCAGGCACAAACAGGCTTACGGCAGTTCCCCGCATGTTGTCGTTGATCATCTGCTCAAAAATAATCATACCCGGATAGATCAGCATCTTCGTCATGATGATGTCGCATATTTCAAGCGGGTTCCCGATTTTTTCGAAAACATGGGTGTACACATTATAGGCAACCTTGGCGAAGTCCGCCGTGGCCGTTCCGATGTCATCATCGACCCGCCCCCAGACAGGATAATTTGCCCAACCCACCCTGTCGTTACTGAATTCAAGCGAGAAGGTTGGCGGACTTGCCTGACGGTTGGCAATAATCGGAAAGAACGGGAAAAAATATTTGGCCGGCTTAACTGTATTGGCCGGGCTGTCAAGCTGACGCAACCAGTCACCGGGCGGAGTCTGGTCGAGAGCCGTTTTCATGTCATCGTCGATCTGCGCAATGTTACCGACCTGCATAAAGCGCAACCAGGCGCCGAGCATGATGGTAGGTGAACGACGGTCGGCTATCTGCGAAGAACTGAGCGGAAACATGTCGCCCATCGGCAGTATCAGCGAAGAATGCACCGATTCAAGACTCGCCGCAGTATCGCCAACCTGGTGTTGCGGATGCTCGTAGTAGCTGACGAGCAGGTGATATAGCGACACCGCTTCGAGCAGTTCTCGGCTCATCGACATCAGGCCGAACCTCGTCTGCCAGGCCATCCAGCCGCACAGATTCGTGCCATCGCCGTCAGCCAGACCAGAGGCCGGCATATTTATACCTCCGCTGTTCGGAAAAAAATTGCTCCAGGCCGGACTGGTCGGCGAATCGTCGCGCAGCAGATAATAAAGCTTGCTGCGGTCAGAAAGCATGTAGCTGCCACCATAGAAGAGATGAAATTTGTTCTGAAAAGCAGGTGGCAGGGTCGCATGATTGGCGGCAATCTTAACATCGCCATGCATCGGCTGAAAAATGTAGTATTGCAGAGGGCCGCTATCAGGGCTGCGACCCAAAAACACCCAGCCGCGCCTGAGCAGGTCGATATTGGCCCAGTCAGCCGGAATCGGTGGTGCCACCGAATCTTCGGGAATAGCTGACGAATTACACACTCTCGCCTCGTCATCCGGGTGATGAATCAGAGTCAACGGGTTGTTCAGCCCATTTGAATCTGGTTCGACAAAGCCGAAAGAGTCGAGAAAAGGCGGATTCACGCGCGATGAATTGCGCAGCCTGTTCCAGTCGTAGTCGATGCCGTTCTTTTTTTCTCTGACAAAGAGCGTGAATTTGCCGAACACACCCGGCAGAATGTTGATCGCCTTGATATCGCGCACGACCACGAACTTGCGGCGAAAACCACGAAAATCAGCTTCGATTTCTGCCTTGAGCAGCCCGAAAACATCAGTCGGATCTGGATATATCTGTCCCTGCGTTTTCGGGTCGAAAGAGGTCGGCGGCACAGCTACCGCTGTAAAAAGAGGCTTTATGCCAGACAGCGTCAGCGTGACCTTTCTGATGACATCGATTCCATCATAGGCATCACGCAACAAGTTGATAAAAGGCAGCTGCGCAGCCGTCAACTGCATGCTGACCGTATCAGGGGCTGAAGCGCCAGAATCGCGCAACCGCACGAAAATCAGGTTAGCTGGGTCGTCTGGGTTGTCCTGCAGCCAGCGGAAAGCTTCTTCGGCGACTCCTTCGGAGGCTTTGGTAACCAGATCGTTCCAGTATACCCGGTGAGCTCGCAGCGCTTCCTGCCTGACATGCGACTGATAAGCCACCACCATGACGATCATTATCGGAATCAGAGCCGCCGCCAGGCCCAGCAGAAAGCCTCTGGACCCCGACACCCCCCTTCTAAAACCCGCTAATAAACAACTCAACAAAATACCTCGCGCCATTTTATTCTTAGTTCTACCAAACTAATATAACGATATTTGTCTGGAATTGTCATTATATTGTGCAATCACTCTTAAACAGAGCATTGGCGACCCTTTCATACCACCCCGCCTGGCAATGCTTAGTCTGCAAGATCATTTTACTTGGCCGGGGGTGACAGCTGCACATTTTATGCCATTCAGTCCGAGGCCGTGAGGCGCTGTCGCATAATCCACAGTGCAAGGCGGCTGAACTGTTTAAACATCGGTGTAAATCAGCAAATCTGTGGATTCTGCACTTCTGGTCGAAAACAACCAACCGTTCACAGTGTACTGGATTTTAGTTGGAGTTACTGCTATCCTTTCTGCTAACTCAAAAGATAAGGGAAAGGCCAAAATAGATGAAAAAAGTAGACAAGCTGTTCAAGAACGCTACAGTTCTCACTGTAGACGAAAAGTTCAATCAGTATTATCCCGGTGCGGTGGCCGTGTCTGGCGATTCGATCGTCGCCGTCGGCAACCAGGAAGAAATCTGCAAGGAATATGAAGGCGCCGAAATCATGGACTGCCACGGCAAGATCCTGATGCCCGGCCTGATCAACGGGCACACGCATGTGCCGATGACCCTGCTGCGCGGCCTTTCAGACGACCTGCGCCTCGATGTCTGGCTGATGGGTTATATCATGCCGGTAGAGCGCGAATTTGTATCGCCTGAATTCGTCACGCTCGGCACCAAGCTCGCTTGCGCCGAAATGATCAGATGCGGCACCACTACTTTTGCCGACATGTATTATTTTGAGGAAGAAATCGCCAAAGCGACTGCCGACGCCGGCATGCGTGCCATCTGCGCCGAGAGCGTTCTTAAATTTCCTGCTCCCGACGCGCAGTTCTACGAAGAAGCGCTTACCCGCACCCGCAGCTTCATCGAAGAGTGGAAAAATCACCCGCTCATCGTTCCGGCTATTGCGCCGCACGCCCCCTATACCTGTACTCCAGAAATTCTACAGGCCTGTTCATCAATAGCTCGCGAATTCGACGTGCCCCTGATGATTCACATCGCTGAAACCGCCTGGGAAGTAGACCAGCTGCGAGAAGAGCATGGCGTGCCGGTTGTACCTTACATCAAGCGCCATCACCTGCTCGACGCCAAACTGATCGGCGCCCATCTCGTTCATATCGATGAAGGCGAAATCCGTGATCTCGCCAAATACGGTTGTGGCGGCGTCCACAATCCGTCTTCAAACCTCAAGCTCGCTTCGGGCGCGGCACCTGTCGCCAAGATGATAGAACTCAACATGAACGTAGGCATCGGCACCGATGGCCCGGCTTCGAACAACGACCTCGACATGTTCGAAGAAATGCGCCTGACATCGTTCCTGGCCAAGCTCAAGTCTGGCGATCCCACCACTCTGCCGGCAAAAACTGTAGTTTACATGGCCACCCGCGGCGGCGCCAAAGCATTGCACATGGACAAAATAACCGGTTCAATCGAACCCGGCAAGCGCGCGGATCTCATTCTTGTCGATCTGCAGCCCGTTCACAATGCTCCCCGGTTCATGCGTGACCCCGATGGCGCATACGCCCAGATCGTTTATGCCAGCAAATCTAATGACGTAACTCATGTCATGGTCAACGGTAAATGGCTGATGAAAGAGCGCCAGCTGCTTACCGTCGATGAATCGTCGCTGCTCGAAGAAGCCAAAATTTTCGCCGCCAAGGTCGATAAATTCCTGAGCGAACGCGAACAGTCGCTGCTCTCCAAGCTTGTTGCCATCGGCGGCGCCACTCAGGAAGAAAGCTTCGAAGTGCAGACCAAGGTCAAAGTCGATGATATCAACCCAATTCTCGAAAAGATCAACCTGCCCGAAATCATTATCGAACAGAAGAAGCACTACAAGCAGTTCGATACTTATTTCAAGTTCAACAATACCGACGAGATGATCCGCTACCGCGAAGACGAACTGCTCGACGACAAGGGTAACGTCAAAAGCGTGCGCCCACGCCTGACCATGATCGGCGAAGGCAAGAGCGGCGTTCACCCCGAAAGCAAAGTTCTGCTCTCGCGCAGCCGCTACATCGCCCAGGCCGGCAATTCGCTGCGCTTCTACCGCGAATATTTCCGCCCCGACTCGATGTTTGAAATTCAAAAAGACCGCCTGCGCTTCCACGTGCAGTTCAAAGGTATCAAGTTCTTCATCAATGTCGATACCATGGTTCAGCCTGAAATCGGAAAATTCGTCGAAATCAAGAGCAAGACCTGGAGCAAGATCGACGCCGAACAGAAAACCCGCCTGATCGCTTCGTTGCTCGCCTTCCTCGGCCTCGAATCACAGTCAGCCATCCATCAGGACTACCACGAGCTCAAAAACTGACCTTCATAAAACCAACAGGGAAATGCCATCCCGTAGTGATCGGTCGCGACCGATCACTACGGGATATCTTTTTCTTCTAATTGATGTCCTGCAAATGTTTGACTACTGCTGAAAATGATGGGCAACTCACCGTTCTGGCGATCGGCGGTCCGAAGCCATATGCGACATGGATAAAGTCTATGCCGGCAAGGCGGGCGGCTTTTTCATCGCCGACAGTGTCGCCCACATAGACCGGTTTTATTAAGCCAAACCGGCTTATCAACCTGGCGAACATCTCATGCTTCGGTTGCCCTGACATGCCATGGCAGTCGTAGCCAGTCAGCAATGGCTTCAGGCCTGAAAACTGTAGAAAAAGCTTCATATACCAGTCCTGGCAGTTGCTCACCAGAAAAATTCTGTGTGAGCCGGCAACTGTTTGCATTCCTTCGAGGACGCCAGCATAAAAGGTTCCGCCGACTGATTTAACAACCTCAACTTCGCAGTCATTCAGTGTTTCCAGCAAATCAGGAAACTTCTCGCGCAGCCCGGGTAGAAGAATGTCCACGCACTTTTCGTAGGGATTGCCGGCTACGCTTTCTATCTGCTCTACGGTTATCTCTATATCGATGCCCAGTTTTGCAAGACCGGCATTCCAACCGGTTGCGCTCGCCTGACTCGCGTTCCAGAGGGTTCCGTCAATATCAAATATTACTGCATCATGTTTCATTTTGTGTAGAAACTCTATATTACGAATTCTCTGAAATGTAAAGTAAGCGCATGTCGTGTTTGCCTATCTGTGTTATATTTGGCGCTGATAAATGACAAGAACGAATGCAGACAAAGGGAACACAAATGGCCGGAAAAAAAAGAGCAGATGTAAAACCGGGGCAGACCGTCAAAATTATTCTGAAACAGGACCAGCGCACAGGGAAGCTGACGGAGGGTATTGTACAGGACATTCTGACCAATTCCCCGTCGCATCCCTATGGCATAAAAGTTCGCCTGACCAGCGGCGAAGTCGGCCGCGTTCAGGAAATCTGCCCGGCAGAGTAATCCTGATTTACAGGGGTTTCATCTTGCGGGTTTCGGGCTTTGATTCTCCGGCGGCCATTGATTTTTCACGTTTGAAACTGTTGAGGAAATCGGCAATCTTGTCTTCAAAGATGCCAACCGGGCGTTTTTCCATCGAAGGTACCCGATCGCTTTCGTTACCGATAAAATAAAGGGCAGGATGAAATTCATAGCGGGTGCGGGTCAAAGTGACTGCAAAACCGACAACTTCGTTTTCGTCGTAAGTAAAGTCGGTTGCAGAAGGAGATGCCTGCAGCTGAACGCGGGTGCCGTCGGCACAGCGCACAGGTTTGCCTTCATTCGGCTCGGCGAAGGGAAAAAACAGCTGCTGCCCGTCTTCGAGTTCGGCCAGCAGATCTTTCCAGGTCGGGGCTTCCGGGTTGCCACGCTTCGCAATATTGTCTTTTTCGCGCCAGATATAATCTGAAAGCACCATGTCGGTAGTGGCGATGCGCTTAAAATGCGCCAGCATGCTCTTAACGAAATCCTGAAAGTCAAAATCAGCCTTTTCATATTTCCAGGTAATCATGTTTTCCTCCGTTACTTGTGGCAAAGCTTCCGTCGCCATGCCCTCTCGCAAATTTTCTGCCGCCGGCGTTTAAACCCGGTCGCTAAATACAATTTACGCCGCTTCTGAACTCTTTGCAATCACCTGTTGTGTTTTCGTCTTTTTCAGTGAAAAGCCAGAGCTGGATACTGCGGCTACGCACATGACGATTGCACCTTATCTGGTCATTCTGCGCGTAGCAAAGCGAAGTCGCTGAATCCACTTTTCGATGCCCGGTAAATCTCTCAGCTCACCAGGCGAAGTCGTGGCGTTGGGGGTAGTCGAATTTGTGTTCGTAGTGCCAGGGTGAGTTCTTTTTGGGGCAGAAGACCTGTTCGACTTCGGCGGTGATCGTCGCGTCTCGCGGCAGGCCCTTGAGGGCCATCTGGCTCGAGCCGCGTGGATAAAATTTCCAGACGTCACTGGTGTATGGGCGCAGACCACCGTTGGCTATATGTCTGAAGCGATCGGTAAAAAGTCTGAAACGGCCCTTGTCGGCGCTTACCGTAATTTTTATATAGGCTTGAGTAATCGTCTCAGGTGAGTTGTTGAACACCTTTATCTTGACAAATGGGTCGTAGTTGGCGCGCGAATAAGGGTCGGCGGCAAACTCGACGCTGATAATCTCGAGCAGGGAAGGTTCGACGAAACCGTAACGCGTATCGGCATCAGCCGCACGATAAGTCCAGCCGACCGCTATAACCAGCACAGAAAACACGATAATCAGCAATTTGTGCATAAGCCACCCGTTTTTGTCAGAAAATCCACGAACGCTCAACTATTTCACGCCAATTATCGGCTCATCCCGACAATTCTTTTACCCGATCCTTGTCTGGGCGTTTCGGGTTGTTGAATTTTTTTGTATAATGTATGGGTATGGAGAAAACTATGTACATAATCAGATCAGTCAGATGTATTCTTCCCGCGATAGTGCTGGCAGTTCTCGTGTGTGCGGCACCGGCCGAAGCCGCGCGCGGCAACCGCATCGACGCCACCCATATTCTCGCACGTGAGATCGAACTGCCCGAGCGCAGCAGCCCTGCTATGGGCCCGATATCAGGCGTTTCTTATGCAGACGTCAACCCAGAAATCTCTGTCAGCCGGGCGCCGGTAAAATCGCTCGGCCATAAAGAACAGTTCTGGGTCAGAAATATGGCCAACAACCAGTTCGACCGGATAACCGCTATTCTGCGTGCTGTCGGCAAAAGCTGCTACGTCTATGTTGAAGATACCCAGAGCGTCAAGCAATCCGCCATTGATCGTGTACAAAAAGAATTCGATCAGAAAATCTATCCGGTAACCACCGGCCATTTCGGATACGAAGCACGCCCGGGCCTGGACGGTGAAGACCGCATCAACCTGTTGATGGTTGACATCCAGGATGGCTACCAGAACCCGGAAGACGGCTACGTCGCCGGTTATTTCTTCGCCGGTGACCAGATGCTGCAGTCAGAATTTCCGACACACAGCAAGACAAAAAGCAATCAGCGCGAAATTCTGTACATCGACACCTATCCCTGTGACCCCGAAGCCGACGACTATCTCGAAATCGTCGCGCACGAGTTTCAACACATGATTCATTACAACCAGGACAAAGACGAAGTCTCCTGGGTAAACGAAGGCTGTTCACAGATCGCCCCGGTTTTCTGCGGTTTCACGCCGCCAGGACACTATAAGCTGCTCAAAGAAGACCCTGACCGCAGCCTCAATAACTGGGCACAATGGAACCCGATGCCCGATTATGGCCAGGTCTACCTGTGGAACCAGTACATAGTTGACCGACTGTTGCACGACAGCAAAAGCCGCACCAGCTTTTTCAAGGCACTCGCCGGCTCGAAGCGCAAAAGCATTGGCGGTTATATTGACGCACTCAAGCCTTTTGAGGTGTCTTTCAGTGACCTGTTCACCGATTTTGCGATTACCAACCGCATCAATGATTCTAAGCTGGTAGATGGCCGTTTCGCCTACCGCCAGTCGGTGCTCAAAAAGTTCAAACTGCCGCCGACCCGGCATATAAATACAATTCCGTCCAAGGTCAGCGAAAGTGTTTACGTCTGGGGCTCAGACGCCTTCTTTACCGACATCGCCAATGTTTCAGGGAAGCTGAAAGTATCTTTCTCAGGCTACCGCAGATCGATTGGCCCAACCCACCCCTACTTCCGAGTCGCTGTGATCGAACAGGATTCAACCGGTATCAAAGCGCCAAAAATCGGCTTTTTTAAACTCGCGGTAAATCCGGCTGACAAAAACCGTCTGATTGGCAGTTTCGAAATCAACTGCAACAACGAGTATGACAGTCTGACGACCATCGTCATGGCTCTCGCGCCTGAAAACGTCGAAGACAAAGAATATATGCCGGCTTCAGGCTTCATTTACGATCTGATTTTCGAAGCCGACCGGCCGATCAGCAATATAGCGCGAGCAGTGCACAGTGTCGATATGCAGGCATTTGCCGAGGCAATCACGCAGGTTTCTGACACCCAGAGCGAAGCGGCTTTCAGATTACGTGAGCACTACGCCAATCTGCTGATCAGAACCATTCAACGCGATGCTGACCGTGGCTCTCTGCAGACCGTCGATAATTTTATCGAATCAGCCGGTGACCAGAAAGCATTTGCGCCTTTCGCCCGCGACATCTCGGGCATGCTGATGTTTCTGAAAAACCAGCAGAGCAGCTCGATACCGGACGAAGACCTGCAGAACCGCATCGACTTTCTCAATCAGCTGGTGCACCAGCGCTGATCAGACCGCAACCTCGATGCGGATGCGCGTCGAGCCGCCTTCGCTGCTTTCGCTGATATTCGTCACATTGCCGATCTGCGATGCCTTTGTTTTGATGGCTTCGCGGTATGTTTCCTTAAGCGCCGCATTCAGCACCTTGCGGGCATCCATGGCGAGATCACGCAACCGCGGCGCCATCTCAGCGGCAACAAGTCTGTCGGCATGCTGACCCATTTTACCACCTATCTGTTCGCCTTTTGTCAGAGCATTAGCGATCTGCTCATTGACGCTCGAAATGACCTCTTCATAGACGCTGGTCTCATACTCTTTCGGCACCTCGATCCTGAGCCGCAAAGTGCGGTTTACCACATCAATAAGAGCGGTCTCGCCTTTCCGGCATGGCACAGCGATCTCGTCACCACTTTCGCTGCAACCAGCTGCCAGCAGTGACTTCTTTAACAGTTCCTGCATCTGATCGGCAGGAAGAATCTGCATGACGTCGAATGGCATCGAAAAACTGCCGAGCTTGTCGAGCCTGTCGTTACTAAGTAGTACTTCGATTGGAATTCTGATTTTGTATGATCGACTCATAAATTGCCTCCTCCGTGCCACGGCCTTCAAGATAATCGCTGACCAGCTGTTCGAACTCACGCACTTCTTCGACAAACCGGTATTGCTGTATCGCGCCTCTGATGAATTTTTCGTCATCGAGGCCGACGTTGCCATCGCCGGCCCAGTATGCAAAAGCCTTTTCGGCGGCCCTGATGAATTTTCGAACAGCTTCAACCGTCTCGTTAAATCCACGCATATTAAACGCGACTTTGATCGGAACCGCATCTTCGCGCAAATCATTGACAACATCGACATGCTGACCTGGCGCGGCCGGGTTGATATGTCTCAGGTGCCCGCTGCTGGCGACCAGCAGATCAGCACAGCGTTCGATCAGATATTCGCGTAATGGCAACGCAACCTCAGCCGGGTTTTCGAGCAGATACTGCCAGGGAATGCGGTCGATCACAACCTGCTGCCAGGCGACGAACAGCGCCTGCGTCAACCAGTTTGCACGGTTTCGACACAACCATGGAAATGAGTAACGCCCGAAATTGTTCGTGCAGATGCTTAACATCAGCCCATCATCAGGTGTTGCCACCAGAAACATCGGTTCTTCTTCGATGAACTCGCGCATGAGCAGTTCATAAAGCCTTTCGGCACCACGCTGCGAAAAAGAGAATTCGCAGGAATTCCAGAACTGTTCGTCGGCGCTGTTGAACCTTTTTGTATAGCCATCGACATCGAAAAGAAATGGTCGAAGCTTGAAAGTATCGGCGACAAAGCGCTTAACCGCCGACTTTACCAATGCCTGCCAGCGCTCGGCAAATTCTTCTGAAAATTCGATCATGCGCGGCAGTCGATTGAGATACTGAGCATGTTTGACTACTGCCGCATCGATGCTGTTGGCAAAAGCCTTCTCGGCATATTCAAGCAAAATGTCTTCCGGGTAAAGCTGCAGCTTCACTGTTTGAGTTCCTGCTTTCTGACTGCTTCCTGATTTAGCAGAATACCGGCGTCACTCTCTTTGAGTTCGGGGTGATGATCGAGGCAGATGGCCTGAAGCCGGCCATCACGAACCTGCTGGGCGACTTCCTCGCCAAATATGGCGGCAGTCTGAGCGATGACTTCTTCGAGAATCTCGCCGCTGCGCACCGCCTCGTTAATTTCGACGTTGGTCATACTGTCGTCGTTAAAATCGACCACAATCGAACTGCGCCCGGTAGTCTCGTTATATTCAAAATCTATGATTAATTTTCGCATCGTCATTCCCCTTTCTGCATGAACAAACCGGCGAGCTCGTCGTCGGCAGCGAGTGGAGTCCCGTTGATCAGCATCTCATTATCGCCGATCACGATCTCAACTTCCTTTACAAACTGCGGCCAGTCTGCAACCAGCTCAAGATAGCGACCGGTAATACAATGCAGAGTCTGGTTGTCTGAGCCTATCCAGCGGCGACGACCCGGTGCGCCTGCGGTTTCGAACGGACCGGCAATGACAAGATCACAGAGTTCGGCGACACTGGCACGCTCTCGCTCGGCATTGACCTGCTCCCAGGTGTAGCCGGTAAACATTATGATGTCCTGATAATGCAGATTGCGAAGATGCAGCAACAACTGTCTGAGCTCATCCGACTGATCGAGCGGTTCGCCGCCAAGCAATGTCAGGCCTTCAGCTCGGGCGTGAACAATGGCGTCGGCCAGATCTTCCGGGGTCATTTCAATCCCTGCCGCCGGGTCATGCATTTCTGGATTGCAACACTGCGGGCAAACGATGCTGCAGCCCTGAAACCAGACAGCAGTGCGTCGACCCGGGCCTTCTACTCTCGTGTATTCCTCAAGACGGGCTATCCGCATTTTTTACCATCCTTTCAATCGCGTTGTTGATAAGGGTGCCGAGAATTCTTTCCTGTTCGTCCTGGTTGAGAGCGGCAAAATCATCGGTCTGCGGAAAATCAACGCTGACATGAATACCGTAACCGGTTTTCTGGCGCGAAAACACCCAGTTCTGCGAATTCGTGCGCAGTTCCTGACCCAGCTGCTCATCGCTATAGCCGGTAACCAGACGGATTCGGCCGTCGAGGCGCTTTTCGTGCAGAAAGTGCCTGAAAAAGCCGCAGGCATCATCGAGCGAAGACGGCTTATAGCCATCGACAGCAATGATAACCTGCACCATATCTTTAACGAAGGTCTCGATAAGCTTTTCGGCAAAATTGAAACACCAGGCGAAAAGCATGCCGAGATGCCGCTCATGCTCGAAAAATTCGGTCAGACCAACCTTTAGCAGGACATCGCGGCGTATGCGAAAAACCGCACCCGAATCGCGTTTGAAATAGGTCAGCTGATTCTCGATCAGCTTGTAATCAAAGAGATCGAATGCCATGTTTTCGTCGATATAAGCCAGTTCAGACGGCACCAGCGAAGAAAGCGTACCCTTGTTCGACAACTCGTCATAGCCGCCAAGCGGCAACACCAGAGGCTCACCGAACTTCGCGACAACCCACGAGCTTTCTTCTTTCAGGGTAAACACACTGCGTGTCCAGAACGAGATGCCTTTCATGGTGCGCGTCATACGTCTGAAAAACAGGCGATCGGCCGGGCGTTCAAACAGGCCAGGATGACCGATTTCAAAAATGTCATCGGCATAGAACCTGAAGTCGGTTCGAGCAAAATCATCGATAGCCCGGGCATAAATTTTTTCGAGCACGACATCGACGTCGATCCCACCTGGAATAGCCTGAGCCTGGGCAAAAGACTTTTCGAGATCACTGTCAGAAAACACCAGCGCATCATGCTGAAAAGGCGGCAGGCGTTCGATGATCTGCTGAAAGATGCCCTGTGCCACAACCGTATCACGATCGGCACCAGTCAGCAGAAAGATACCTTCGAGTCGATCGGCACCCTCGGCCGATCTTATTTTTTCGAGATATTCGTCTTCGCTGGGGAACTCAGGCCTTACCGGCACTTTTTCACCGATCGGCACCGACATGAAGCGCTCCATCAGGCGAGCGACGAAGCCGGGCGGTATCGCGTAACTACCGCGCCGCACCAGGTCTTTCCAGAAATCGCGGGCAAAGGCGTAAAGCTCTTTGTAGCCTGATCTCTGCAAAGATTTTTTATACCAGTAAGCAATCTGATCGGGATGTAAGAAACGCATCAGTGCACCTGTCAGTCGAGATTGGCAAGTCTTTCTTCGATATAATCCTTGATTTTGCGGACATCGGAGAAGTTATTGCCGCAGTAACACAGAATTTTAAGCTCTTCGCGCGTTACGTTGCCGCCATTGAAAATGAAGGCCTGAGTCATGATCAGTTTATAGAGTTTGATCAGCTTGCGGTCTGTAATCTCGACCTTGAGCTCGTCAGCCAGAACCGAGATAATTGCCTTGAACGCCGTAGTTATGCGCTCATCACCAAGCAGCACACGGTCATCGCGCTCAACCGCCGAGGGCAAAACGGTTGAGACGATATAATCATGCACCAGCACGAAGTCCTGCAGCGTGCAGTCTGACTTCCAGGGCTTTTCCCGGTTGTGCGTGCGACTCTCGAAGCTGATACCGGTACGGATCAGTTCATGGAAGCAGGTATCGCGAACCGGCTGTGTTTCAGCCTTGATGATGAAGCGGTCCTTGAGCGCATCGAACTCACCGAAATCAGGTATTTCGTTGCTGGCGGCGAACATGCAGACGAGCGGCACCGACATCGGTTTGCCTTCCTGATAGTATTTGCGCTCGTTGATGACGGTCAGCAAGACGTTGAGAATTGCCGAATTAGCCTTGAATATTTCGTCGAGAAAGGCAATCTGTGCGGTAGGCAGATGCCCGGCTACTTTGCGCAGATAGCGGCCTGATTTGAGTTCTGCTATGTCAACCGGGCCCATTATTTCGCTTGGTTCGGTGAATTTTGTCAGCATGTATTCAAAGTATTCATCCTGCTTCATGCCGAGGCCCTGGCAGAATACCGAGACCAGCAGCGACTTTGCCGTGCCCGGGCGACCGATGAAAAGCATCGGTTCCTGGGCGGCGACCGCCACCATCATCAGGCGCAGCAGCTCACTGCGCTTGAGAAAAAAGTCGTTGAGGCGGGTGTAATAGTCACAGATACGCGCTCTCGCAGCATTGATAACGTCTATGTTCTGTTCGTCGTAGTTCATTTGTATCTCCTGTGATAATGCATATCTTAGCTGCTGCAGGCCTTCTGCCAGCTGTCAAAAGCCTTTTTACCCGCAGTCGAGAGCGAAAAGGCATGTTGTATCCAGAACACGCGCCGCTTTTCCAGCAGCTGATGGAGTTCGAGCTTTTCTGGCACCAGATCGGCCAGAACTCCTATTCCCAGAAAGCTCAACACGGTCAGAGTCTGAGCGTAATTCTCATAATCTCCCTTATTCACCCAGTGTGGCAGCCAGCGCAGAGCGCGGGCCGTCAGAACATCGAGCTGAAAGCGTCGCACCGGCGAACTGGTCAGCAAAAGGCACATGATGATCCACTCGGCCGAATCAATAAAATCTTTCCAGCCGCTCGGAGGCTGGGGAATACGATTGATCAGGTAATTGAACAGCCTCTGCTCGTCTACACCAATACGGTAGGCAAGACAGAGCCTGAACATGTCGCAGTACATGGTCAGCGTGTAGATGTTCCAGTCCTGTCTCTGGGTGGCGTCGATGCGGGGTGAAAGAATGAATTCAGAAAACGGCTTGTGCGGCCCGAATTCAGAAACCATGAGCAGCAGAAGACGCTGCGTTTTTGAGATGGCAACGACATCGCCAGAGCGCATCGCCGACTTGAAAAAAGCATTCCAGTCCTTTTCGCCATCAGAATAGCGCCGGTAGATCGTGCGCGCAATCTGCTTGCCGTCACTGATTTCAGGGAAGTCGATGGTATCAGTTTCGCCCAGCCATTTTGCGGTATTGATCAGACCATATTTGAGTTCACTTTCGTCCTGCCGGCTGAACAGATAAGGAGGCCGGTAAAGCTCACCGGTAAAGAAATCGCGCAAAGGTGTCTCGCGGATTTTTTCCATGCTCAACAATTTCAGCCAGCGACTGACAGCTGACTCGGGCTGGTGCTCTTCGATTGAATTCGGCCAGCTTTCGATCTGATCGGCAAAATAGGACTGCATATTACTGGACGGAGATGGTACCACCCAGTTTCTGGCGAAATTCATTTCGATTCTGCCGACCAGTGTCCTGGCGACTTCTTCGTTGAGATGAATCGACAGCATTTTACGCAGCTGCGTTCTGACGACACCGATCGAATAAATATCCGGGCAGCAGCCGATGTGCTGTAGATATTTCTTTACGTTTACTTTGATGCGTGGCAGATCATCGACGGTCAGCAATTCTACGCGGTTCTCATAGTTCATGCCGCCGCCATGCGCAACCCGCAGCTCGTTGAATCCATAAAACTGACGGTTGTCACTGGCAAAACCGGTTTTCATGCCGGATACCGCCTGTGCAAAAATGTCGGGATCATTGAAACGCGCACCATATACCAGCAAAAGCAGATAATGAAATTCGGCGGTCACCGATTCGTCTCTTATCGCCTGAAGCAGTTTGCCTTTATCGAGCTCGCTCAGAGAATCCTGGGCGAGAGGGGCAAGCGCCGGGCGCTCTTTGACGTATGTCAGAGCACAGTCGATCATGAGTTCGACATTACTGGACAACACTGCCGAATTGAGCAAAGACGCCAGTGTCGAAACATTCATGCGCAGCTTTTTGGTAAGGTCGGCACGACGACGCCACAGGTTTGCATCGGTAGCATTGGTGTTGAGCTGACGATCGATCTCTTCGATCTGCAGCCGCAAAGTTGCTGTTTCTGAATCGCTGGCAGCTTTGACTTCGAGATTAATCCGGCTTTCACGCAGCTTTCCGGAAGCCATTTTGACCGCGCCAGTAGCGACCTGGCCGTCTTCAGAAGCTGCCTCCAGTTTCATATCGACCGGGGCTTTTACTTCAATCTCAATCAGCTGCTTTTTTTTTTCAGTTCTTTAAATTCGAACTTCCAGGCTGGTTTTAGTGTTTCGGCGCGGTGTGCGGCCCGCTCGACCTCGAGTGCGATAAAATCCTCGATTGTCAGCATGTCACTCTCTTTCAAAAGAGTGCAGCCAAGCATGCCTTCATCTTCTTCAATACAGAGAATATCTTTGGCGTCAGCCTCAAAAAAGGCATGCAGTCGCTCAGATGAGAGACGCGGCGAAAGCACTTTGCCCAGCGGCATCATGACCCTTTCTTCGGCCTCATAAAACGGCACGAAAGCATCAGAAAGCACGGTCGCGAGAGCGCGGTCGGCCTGCGCGCCACGCGCTGAAATGAACAGGCGACCATCGGCGCAGAACCAGCTGCGGTAATGTCTGAAGCTCTTGAGTGACTCATTGGCGACAATCGCTTTGAACTGCTGATGGTTCTGAATTTTCCAGAAAACCGGCAGATGATGACGATCGGTCGGGCGTAGAAAAGGTTTTACCTTGATCGCGACGTCGTCGCTCTTCTGCGGCACCTTGAGTTCGGCAAAATCGACCTTGATGATGCTCTCACCCTTTTTCCATGACGGTTTCAGATTAACCAGGCGACCGTCTTTGTGAATCAGCAGCACGCCATTATCGACAACTCTGAACTGATTGAAGCAGTCAAGCCCGCTGATGTCGTGAATGCGCCAGCCGGCTTCGACAAAAATGCCAGAATGATTCTTGACGAGGTTGAACCAGGTAAAACCGTTCTGTTCAAGGGTATTGAAGACCCACAGTGAAGGTCGCGTAATTCTTAGCAGGTGAAAATCGCGCCGACCCTCGAAGCTGGCGAATTCCATCTGGCCCTGCTGCAGCACAAAATGCTTCTTGACCGCACCAAAGAAGGTTTCTTTGTTATCGGTCATCAGAATGACCTCATCGGCGACCTGGCGCGAGTCTTCCTTTTTGATGACAGCTTTGCGGAAAAGGTCGAGCCACTGCATCGACTTGAGCTGACTGCCGGGCGTGCCTTTTTCCCAGATCGTGTCGGGTGCTTCGAGCGAACCCTGAATCATGTTGCCAATACGGCTGATAAAACCCTGTTCGCCGGGGACTTCCCACCAGATAGTCCAGGGCGGATCGACTTCCTGAACGAAACGCCCCTTGAGCTGGCCGCTGGTCGCAAAAAAGTTGACCGCCAGCATGTCGGCAGGGGTTTTCATTTTCAGGTAACTGGCATTGCTCATGCGCCCGGCACCGCCCCATCAAAGAACTTATCGATTTCTTCACGTGTCATCGTGCGCTTTTTGCGAAGTTCGGCGACAAGATCAGCCAGTCGGGTGCGATTGGTCTCAATAAAGCCGCTCACCGTCTGAAACACTTCGGAAATAATCTTGTTGATCAGCGGCGACAGCTGCGGCAGATAATAGGGGTCGGGCCGTCCGTCGCTCATCGCGAATTCGCGAGGCACACCGGCCATACCATACATGCTGACCATGTCGGTAGCCACTGCGGTAGCCTTGCGCAGATCGCCGGATGCGCCAGTCGATACTTCGCCGAAAAAGATTTTTTCAGCAGCGTAACCACCGAGAGAAATGCCGATATCACTGCGCAAACGGCTCTCTGTGTAGAAATAGGGTCTCTGCGAAACTGATTCGACGAAACCGAGAGAATCACTGCCACCGCTTTCGATAGTGATTCTGGTAATTTCCTGCTGGCGCCTGTAAAGATAAAACATCATCGCGTGGCCGGCTTCATGTGTCGCTACCACGGTTTCTTCTTCGTCAGAAAGTTTGGCCTGTTCGACCTGACCCTTGAGCCAGGTCTGCAGAGTTTCTTCGTCGGCAGTGTTCTTTTTATTGTTGATCAGGTAGCGTTTGAGATCTTTGATCAGAGCGCTGAGATGGTCGCCGGTATGCGGCGTGCCGAGGTCGGTCGGGCGACCGGTCCAGCCGGCGAGTTTATCGACCTGCGCGTCATCGAGGCCGGTTTCGAATTTTTTGTTGTAGAGCGCCAGAATTGCTTTGCGGTCTTCCCATTCGGGGTATGGAATCTCGATCTGGTATTCGAAGCGCCCCGGACGCAGAAAAGCCGGGTCGAGACTGTCAACGAAGTTGGTAGTGCCGATGATCAGAACCATCTGTTCTTTGCGAAAGCCATCCATTTCGGTGAGCAGCTGGTTTACCATTGAATGCGAGGCTTCTGAAGCGCCGTCAGAGACCGAACCGCTTCTTGCCCGGGCAATCGAATCGAGTTCGTCAAAAACGATGACTGAAGGCGCAGTAGCGCGCGCACGGGCGAACAGGCGGCGGATATTGGCTTCGCCTTCCCCTACCCACTTCGATTTGAGTTCGGGACCGCTGACGATATAGATCGCCGCGTTGAGCGCTTCGGCGATACCTTTGGCAAAAAGCGTTTTGCCGGTGCCGGGCGGACCATGAAAGATCAGGCCGCGCGGAATGATCGATTCGATCTTGCGAATCTCATTTTCGTCGGTCATCGATGCGGTTGATTGCAGCAGATTGAGCACGTTCTCGCGAATCTGCTTTTTGACTTTGCCGTAGCCGGCGATATCGCGATCGAGCTCTATTTCAGACAACGACACGCCGCCACAGGCGGTATAATCGCGCAATTCACGCATATAGTTGCCGAGCATATCCTTGATTGCCGGGTCGTAATCGGCCTTGCGCGAGAAAATACCCATAATTTCGCGAAAGCGCACGGGATTAAGACCGGAAACGAACTTGAAAATGCCCATGAGATTGATCTCACCAACAGCGAACTTGCGCGCCTCGATTTCGGTGATCAGGCTGGAAATGCGGTTGCGCGCGATACCAAGCATCTCGCAGCGAGCCGGGAAAGCCTGGGCAATCAGCTCGGGCAGAGCGAAATCGGGGTCCTCGAAAGCGACAAGGCTCAGTGACGGGTTTTCATGAATGGTTGTCATGATTTCGCGGGCTTCCATGGTCAGGCCGCCCGGCATGGTCGAGGTGATGATATCGAGATAAGGCAGAAAGAAGACTTTGTTCGCTTCGGTGTTGTTTACCAGATCTCGCAGTTGAGAAACCATGCGGCTGAGCCTGGTGCCGGCACTTCCGGCCGGGCCGGCTTCGCGATTTTCTCGGCCATCGATGATGGTGATACTCTTACCGTCGGTCGCCAGCCGGCGTTTGAGAATACTTTGCAGATAAGGAATCACCTGCTTTTCGCAACGGATAAGCACCGAAACTTCTTCTTTGAGGCGGGCGCAGACAAAGCGCAGCTGTTCCTGATAGCACTGTTCGACGGCATCGAAAGGCGACAATTTGCGCGGCAGTTCATTCAGCTGGACTTCAAGCATCGCAGACCCCGACCTCCTGTGTATATTCTGTTATAAAAAAAGTTCGATGTGATGTAAGGTTCGACCCAAGGGCTTCTGCCCGACATATATGATATACTACTACTCCCCCCCAAAAAAAGCAAAACCCCATCTATCCAAAAAATCGCAATCGGTATCGGGATCGATCTTCTCTTATTCTTCGGGTCTTAGCGTCTCAGTGTGAGGTTTCGATTACGATTACGCGCACGACTGCACGCTTCTCCGTCATCACTATCGCTATCGGGTTCGGGATCGACTTAGCTCATCATTCTCCGCGGAGCCCGCGGCGTAGTCGCAGAATCCATTAGTGATACAAAAGCACGTTGATTTTTGCTTTTCCAGAAGCTTCGGCCATCAGACGGGATGCTTTTTTGCTGACAGGAGGTCAGCTATACTTGGCAGCATCAGGATAGATGCTGCCGGGTACTCCAGCAATTCGCTTCGCTCACAAGCTTGCGAAAAAGCAAACCCGTCTTCTGGCCTCGCGAAAAATTCAATGCTCGTTAATATATCATTCAGCAAGGGTTTCACCGTGGTATTCGGCCTGGTTTTTATCGGTCAGGTAGACATAACCATAGTTGTTCCAGGCGTGCCAGGGAGTAAACTTACGGCCAGCGGAGTCGGCAATCAGAACCAGATTATCAGGATAGCCAAACTTCTTGAAGAAATCGGGATCGCCGCTTTCAAGGGGATAAGAAGTAAACTCCAGAGAAAATGGTTCGGTATTTTCAGGGCAGATCCTGACGCCGCCGGTGAAATATATTTCTGTACCGTCATCGTCAGTTGTCGTTCGAAAAAGGCTCTCGAGGCGGCGAGGATGTGCTGGAGGAATGATGGTCAGTGTGTAATAGTAAGAATTGCGGCAGCGCCACTCGCCGTTCTCCTCGACACAGAGAAACGCCGGCCAGTACCAGGACTTGTAAAAAGCAATAAAGAAAGGCAATGCGACAAGACAGCAAAAAATGAATATGCCGATATCGCTGTTGCGAAGCCCCTTGAGCATTTCAAGGCTGGCACGGAAATCCTTCTTAATTTCCCAGGCAAAAGCGCCAAAGATCAGGCTGAACATGAATGTTGGCCAGAGTATGATGGCAGAGTATAGTATCGAGTTCCAGTCGATTATCCGCATTTTATCGAACATCGCAGATTATTCCTTGTGATCCGTCGGCTCATCTTGACTTTCATCCAGTTGTTCACCTGCAGGTGAGGATTTCGCGGCGCCGAATGAGGCGGCGAGAAGGCCTAGTTCGAAGAGCAGGTAGGTTGGAATGCCCATCATCAGCTGGCTGATTACATCTGGTGGTGTCAGGATTGCCGAGACGATTAGAATCACGACGAAGATGATGGCACGCAGCGATTTGATGCGTTCGAGGCTGACCATACCGGTTTTGACCATCATGAAAACGCCGGCCGGGAACTGGAACATAACGGCAAAGCCGAGCAGGAGCATGCCGAAAAGACCGACGAAATGGCCAATGCCGATAGCAGCTTCGAGATAAGCTGTTTGAAAGCCCATAGAGAACTGCATCACCAGCGGAAAAATGACGATGACCGCGAAAGTGCAACCAAGCATGGCCAGCAGCCAACTGCTCAGCAGCAGCCAGCCAGCGCTTTTCTTTTCCCGCTCATATAGGCCGGGAGCGACAAAACCCCAGAATTGGCGCAAAATATAGGGAACGCAGCTAAACAGCGACAGGTAGAGCGCCATTTTAAGCTGTACCAGCAAAGGTTCGATCGGCGAAAAGTAGCGCAGTTTCATGCCGGCCGGGCAAAAGCCGGCGACCAGCCACTCAATCAACGAATCAGACAGGTAGTAGGCAACTGGAAACATGACGACAACGCTGGTCAGCGACCTGATTATCGCCCAGCGCAGGTCTTCGAGATGCTCGACAAAAGTGCCTTCTTTACGCTCCCCGGTTAACAAACAGTTATCTCCGTGTTTGACTTGAACACAGCGAAAATTATATTCTTAAAAGGCTGAATTTGTAACTACATTTTTAATCTCGCGGGGGCAACAAATGGACAGACGTAACTTCATCAGAACAGTATCTGCACTGGCCGCTGCCTATAATTTCAAGCTGCCGTACCGGGCAAAGGCCGAGGAAATAAATCTGGCCACCGGCACAGCGAATGCGCAAGGTTTTCCTGATATAGTTGCTGTCATGGGCGGTTCGCCTGTCGAGATGCTTGACCGCGCACTGGCTGCGATTGGCGGTCTTGGCCGCTTCGTCAAATCCGGTCAAAAGGTTCTGGTCAAGCCGAATATTGGCTGGGACAAAACTCCAGAAGAAGGCGCCAACACAACTCCCGAGCTGGTCAAGCATATCATTCAGCTCTGCCTGAAGCAGGGCGCCAAAGAAGTAAGCGTTTTCGACAACACCTGCAATCACTGGCAGGCCTGCTACAGTAACAGCAAAATCGAGCCGGCAGTCAAGGAAGCCGGCGGCACGATGCTGATGGCACATGAAGAAAGCTATTACACCGATATCGATATTCCGCGGGGGGTGGCGTTGAAGAAGGCCAAGGTTCACAAGGCATGGCTCGAAAGCGACGTTATCATCAATCTGCCGATTCTCAAGCACCACGGCGGCGCGCGCATGACCGCCGCGATGAAAAACCTGATGGGAGTCGTCTGGGATCGCCGCTTCTATCATCGCACCGACCTGCATCAGTGCATTGCCGACTTCACGACCATCGACAAGAAGCCGACTCTCAATATTATCGATGCCTATAACGTGATGATGCGTAATGGCCCGCGCGGCGTCAGCACGGCTGACCTCGCCACCAAAAAGATGCTGCTGGTCTCGACCGACATGGTCGCCATCGACACGGCTGCGGCAAAAATTCTCGAGGCCCAGCCCGAAGAAATCGCCTACATCGCGATGGCCGCAGCCCACAAAACCGGCATTAACGACCTCAGCAAGCTTAAAATCGAGCGCATTACCATTTAAAAACCGTTACTCAACTCTTCCGCAAACTCGGGCTCCCGGCGGAATCTCGTTCACTACAACTCTCACCAGACGTAATTTGATTTAGATAGCTATGGCCTTGAGTCAATAGTGCCTGGCTCGAAGTTTTCGTTCACGAGAAACCCGCCTGCGCCCTTCATGAAGCTTTTCATTGTCAAAATCCGTCAGAGAATTTTATCGATGCACAATGTGAAAAAGATCAGGCTGATAATCGGGGTTACTGTTCTTGCTGCTTTCATAGCCGCGTGGTTGCGCTATGACACCTTTGGCAGGGCTGCGGCGTTTCTTGAAGAGACTCAGCTCGTCTACGCCGTTTTTGAGCTGCCGATGCTGGCGGCGGTTATTGCTCTGGCGATAATACTTCTGACCACTCTGCTGGCGGGAAGGGTTTACTGCTCGACCATCTGCCCGCTCGGCCTGCTGCAGGATCTGATCGCGCGCCTGACCCGGCGCTTCAACCGCAAACCCTATCAGACGCTGGCACCGCATGGGCAACTGCATGCTGCCGTATTTGCACTGGTGGTCGGCGCGGCCTCAGCCGGCTTCATTCTGCCACTGGCGCTTCTCGAACCATTCTCTACGTTCGGCCAGCTGTTTGCCGGCATTTTTCAACCACTGGCGGCAAAATTCTTTTTAACAGCTGCACCAATGGTATCGACCGACATTAACTGGTTCGGCCAGGCGGCCGACCGGCCGTTTTCAATGCTCAACAGCCTGATTGCAACTTTTCTGCTGGGCGCCCTGACCTTTGCTGTTTATAAAGCCGGGCGGGTCTACTGTAATACACTCTGTCCCGTCGGCGCCATTCTGCGATTTGTTGCAAAGTATTCGTTCTTTCGTCTCTCGATCGACGAAAGCGCCTGCACCAGCTGCCGTCTCTGCGAAAAAGCCTGCAAAGCCGGCTGCATCGATGTCGCCAGTAAGACTCTCGATTTTTCACGCTGTGTCAGCTGTTACAACTGCGCCGCCAGCTGTAACTTCTCGGCGATAAAATTCGGCCGGGCCGCTGCGGCAACTTCTGCAAAGCCATCATTCATGCCGGGTCGGCGGGCGGCCATAGCAGCCGTAGCCGGAGCGGCTGTCGGCTATGTGTTGCCCAAAGCTTTATTTGCAGGCGCTGAAAGTCCGGCAAAGATTCTGCCACCCGGCGCGATGAATGCCGAACGCTTTTATCAGGCCTGTATTTCATGCCATCTTTGCGTGACGGCCTGCCCTTCTTCAGTCATCCGACCTTCGGCCGCCCCGGAAAGCCCGCTGAGCCTGCTCAAACCATCGCTCGATTTCGAGCTCGGCATGTGCGAGCAGAACTGCAATCTCTGCTCGCAGATCTGCCCGGTCAATGCTATTCAGCCTGTCGACGCCGACAAAAAGAAGCTCATGAAAATCGGCGAAGTTGAATACATAAAGCAGCTCTGTGTAGTCGAAACCGACGGTAACGACTGCGGCGCCTGCGCCGAGCACTGTCCGACCCAGGCGGTGCGCATGGTTCCTTATAAGAATAACCTGATGATTCCGCAGACTGACACTTCGATCTGCATCGGCTGCGGCAGCTGCGAACACATCTGCCCGGTTCGGCCCAACCGCGCGATCATCGTGCACCCGGTAAAACAGCAGACTTACATTGAACTGCCAGAACCCGAAGCGCTCCCCGACTCCGGTCAACCTGCCGAATTTCCATTCTAGTTTTTGTGAATCTCCCTCTTGCGCTTTGCGGCAAAAAACCTTTAAGATAGGCGCCGCAAATATATATGCATGGAGAGAGAAAAATGAAGAAGATTGTTGCTCTGTGTCTTGCTGGAGTCTGCTTTACCTGCGTTTTAGCCGAAGCAAAGCCGAAAAAGAAAGATACCCCCCGATACGCCCGCCAGGAAATTGTCGATCCACGCACGACTGATGAAAAAGAACCCTGGCTCAAAGTCAAATTCGACATTCCAGAAAAAGGCATTCTTCTGCGCCATGCCGAAGAAATCATGGCACTGCAGAAGCCTCAGCATCAGAACCTGCCCCCCGGCCTAGCCAAAAAAGTGGCCCGTGGCAAACGTCTGCCACCAGGCTGGCAGAAAAAGCTGGCAATCGGCAGAACCTGCCCGGAAGACGTTTACGCGCACACAATCAAGCTGCCAGACCACATCCTTTATCAGCTTCCCAGGCAGCCAGAAGGAACCATGCTCGTGGTGCTGGAAGGGAAAGTCATTCGCCTGATCGAAGCAACAAAAACGATTGCAGACGTATTCAACCTCAAGTGGTAATTACGACCGCTGACAGGCAATCGGAATCTATTTAATCGGAAAGAGACTATATGGACGCAAATGTAACGCCCGGCAGAGGGCAATGGGGTTCGAAAATTGGCTTTATTCTGGCAGCAGCCGGCTCGGCGGTAGGCCTTGGCAATCTCTGGAAGTTTCCGTTTCTGGCCGGCCAGAATGGCGGCGGCGCCTTCGTTCTTGTATACTTCGTGATACTTCTGGTGGTCGGCTTCACACTGATGATGGCTGAAATCACGATTGGCCGGCATACTCAGCTCAACGCCATCGGTGCCTACCGAAAAATCAAGCCCAGCTGGGGCTGGGTTGGCAGTCTCGGCGTGCTGGCCGGGTTTCTGATTCTTTCGTTCTACAGCGTCATTGGCGGCTGGATCATTGCTTACATAGTAAAAGCGGCAACAGGCACCTTCAATACTTCAGATGTAAAAATGCTCGGCGACATGTTCACTCAGTTCATTCAGTCAGCCGGCACGCCGATATTTTATCATGGTCTGTTCATGCTGATGACTCTTGGCATCGTCATCGGTGGTATTCAGCAGGGCATCGAAAAATACTCAAAGATACTCATGCCCGCGCTGTTCGTCATGATCGTTCTGGTCATGATCCGCTCACTCACACTCGACGGCGCCATGGCAGGCGTGAAGTTCTTCCTCAACCCTGACTTCTCAAAAATCACCGGCACTGTCATCCTTTCAGCACTCGGCCAGGTGTTTTTCTCGCTCAGCCTCGGCATGGGCTGCATGATCACTTACGGCAGCTATCTCAGCAAGGACACTAATATTCCGGAGTGCTCATTGTATATACCTTTGATCGATACAGCCGTGGCTCTACTCGCCGGTCTCGCTATTCTGCCGGCAGTGTTCGCGTTCAATTTCCCGGCAGACGCCGGACCCGGCCTGCTCTTTATAACACTCCCGGCAGTATTCTCGAAAATGCCGATGGGTGGTCTTATGGGCGTAGTCTTCTTCACGCTCGCACTCTTTGCCGCTGTCACCTCTTCGATTTCGTTGCTCGAAGTCTGTGTTTCATACGTCGTCGATGAATGGAAGTGGACCCGCAAAAAAGCTACGGTTATAATTGCCACACTTATTTTCCTGATGGGTATTCCCTGTTCTCTGAGTCAGGGACCCTGGTCAGAAATCAAACTGATAAAGGGAAAATGCATACTCGACTCGGTCGATTTTATTGCAAGTAACGTGCTGCTGCCACTTGGCGGGATTCTGCTCTGCATTTTCATCGCATGGGTGTGGGGTCTGCGGCGTGTACAGAAGATAAGCAAAACCGATGAAGGCAAAACCATCATCACCTGGGCACTCGAATATACCGATGCGCTTAAGGAAATTACCAACGATGGTCAGGTCAATTTTGCTCTTGCCCCGATCTGGGTATTTCTCATCAAATGGCTGGCTCCGGTAGCCATTACAATAGTATTCATTCAAGGCATATTTTCCTGATAAACCTCTGAATAGGCTTTCACAAAGAGTCGGCGGGTAACACCCCGCCGCTTTTTTTTCGCGATTTTCATTATATATACGCAAAAAGCGCCTTGGGCAATGATTTGGAAAGGAACAAAAAAAATTATGTACAGGGGGGTTACGGGTTGTACTTATTTTCATTAAGATTAGCAACAATAAGATTTCGATAAGCAAACCTTCAGGAGGTCATAAGATATGCGTAAATTATTCAAAAGCCTTTCAGTTCTTCTGGTAGCCATCGGCCTGTTCGCTGTATCAGGCGAAAGCAGTGAACTGCAGGCCGCCAAAAAGAAAACCTCTTTCATTAAAAAAGTCACCAGAACCATTAAAAGAAAAGTTAAAAAGACTGTTAAAAAGACCAAACGCGCTATCGTCAAAACTGGCGCCAGCATTCAGAATGCTGCGGCCGACACCGCTGTAAAAGCGAAAAAAGCTATTACCGGCTGCAAAAAGAGCACCTTCGTAAAAGGCCACTACAAAAAAGGCAACAAAACCCTTACCAACGGCCATTTCCGCAAAGTCTGCAAAGGCTGCAAACGCTGATAAAAACCAGATCTCGAATCTGAGTTCCATGTTCACGAAAACCCCGGCAGCCGCCGGGGTTTTCTAAATCCGGATTGCTGTATAACAGACGAGCATGATAAAATTACGTGTAATATGAAAACCTGACTTTGGAGTTGATGATATGTCCAGATTATCGCGACTGATTCTGGTTCTGTCACTGATAATATGCCTCAGCAGCGCTGCCAATGCAGAAAATGGAAGCAGCCTGCGCCAGCTTCTGCTGAGCCGAATTGCCGACAGCAATTTTGTCGAAGATATGCAGAAAGACCTGCAGGGTTTTGTTAACCGTGCAGGTAAGCTGCAACGCCTTTGTGAAGGCGCCTTAAAAGAAGGGTCTTATCTTGACCGCATCAGCAGCAGTGCAGATATAACCAACCAGAAACAGATGCGCCCGGCCTACCGGTTCTGGTCTTTGTTTTACAAGTTCATGAGCGATCTCGAAAAGATCAGCGAAAAATATGAAGTTCCGCTGGTTTTCAACCACAACAAAAAAGTCGAACGATATTATGCCGCCTATGTTCTTGGCGTTTCGGCGCGACTGGCACGACTGATTGCGGCTTCTGAGCTCATGATTTTTCTGGCCAGCCGCCCCAAACTTAACGAAGTGCTCAACGAAAATAACAGCGAATTTGGTTTTGCCGGCAACTCTCTGGTGAACACGGTAAAAAGTTCATTAAAGGCCGAAAACCTTGCTCAGCTCTACCGCTTCAGAATTTCGCACTTCGAAGAGCTGCGCAAACTGGTGAACAATGACCAGGCACCTGATTTTTCAAACATGCCGGCAGTTTTTATACTGGCCAATCAGGAATTTTTAGACAACCTCAGCGATAAGATAGCTTCCGACCCCTCATGGAAATTCTTGAGCCGCAGTATTATCAAAGTCTCGCTTGACTTCGTACTGCCGGCGCAGAAAGCCATTTTCTCATGGGTTGGCGACACCCGTGTCAAACAGAAAAAAAACCGGCTTATCACCGGCGAACAGATCAAAAAACTTGGTAGAATGCTGAAACCCGGCGATATAGTGCTTGAGCGCCAGGACTGGTATCTCTCGAATATCTTTCTACCTGGCTTCTGGCCGCATTCAATACTCTATGTCGGCACCCCCGAGGAGCTCAAAAGAGCTTTCGACTCAGATCGTGAAGTGCGCAAATGGGTACAAAGCCAGAAATGCACCAATTTTGCCGAGTTATTGAAAAACGACTTTCCAAAAGCTTACCAGGCCTGGCTCTCGCCCTCTTTCAAAGACCGTGAAACCTGTGTCGTCATCGAAGCCATCAGCGAAGGCGTCGTGTTCAATTCGCTCGCCTCGTCGTGCCACGGCGATTATCTGGCCGCCATGCGGCCGCGCCTGACTCCTTTACAGAAGGCAAAAGCCATTTATACGGCATTTTCTTATTTCAGCCGCGAATATGACTTCAATTTCAGCTTTAATACTGAACAAACAATGGTCTGCACCGAACTTGTAACCAAAGCATACGCAGCCCCCGAAACAGGCGGCCTCAAGTTTCCAGTTGTTTTTAACTTTGGCAAACCCGGTGTTACAGCTGATTCTATGGTCGAAACCTTCGCCAATGAGCGTGGCAAAACGAACCGTCAACTAGACTTCGTCGCTTTCGTAAGAGGCTTTCCGAGTCAGCGCAAAGCCGAGTTTGCCAGCGAAAGAGAATTTGCCGGATCACACAACTGGCAGGGCGGACTGATCAGCGCCAATTTGAAGTAAACGGTCAAGCTCCTACCATCACTGCCTGCTTTCGCCTGAAGCTCAGCAGAATGCGCCCATCTATTATCAGCAGCCCGGAAAAAATCAGCAGCATACCAAAAACATCATAGATCTTAAGCTGCTCACCCATGAGAAACACGCCGAAAAGCAGGGCACTGACAGGTATCAGCAGAGTCACCAGCAGAGCGTTGGTGGCACCTGCAGAAGCAATGACCCGGTAATAGATTATGAAGGCAGCACCGGTACAGAAAGCGGCCAGCACAGCGACAGCCATGAAAGTTTTCAGGTGAAGACTGGCAAGCTGCGGCAGGTCGAAATAAAGCAGACCCGGACTCAGAAAAATACTGGCGCCAAGCAGGCTGATGCCAGAAACCACCATAGGGTGCAATGACTTGAAGCGGCGCGCATAAATCCCGCCAACCGCATAGTTGAAGGTGGCACCCAGCATGGCTGCCTGCGCCATTCCCGCCAGCACTATTCCGTTGGTAATCGAAGGCAGAACCATAACCACGATGCCAGCAATGCCAAGGCTCACGCCGGCAATCTTGCGCATGGTAAGCTTTTCATCAGCAGTAAAAAAATGAGCCAGAATCATGACAAACACTGGCGATGTCGCGTTTAAAATAGACGCCGTTGCGGTGTCAATGTGCTGCTGCGCCCATGCCACCAGAAAGAACGGCAGAGCTGTATTAACCACCCCGAGAAAACCGAGACTCAGCCAGAGTTTACGCTCAGAAGGCAGCTGCGCACCGGCGACCCGGCAGGCCAGCAGCATGATAACCGCTGAGGCAACAAGCCGGCCAAAAACGATCATGAACGGCGACAACTCACGCAGCGCGATCTTGATGAACATGAACGCGCTGCCCCAGATTATCGAGAGTATTATCAGCCAGAACCAGTCTTTATTCTGCATAAAAGTGAGATGAGATATTACACCAGACCGACCCGCCCGACAATCAATTTGTGCGAAGAAGCCAAAAAGATTCTGGCGGCAGGAACAGCTTGCTGCTGTATTGCTCTGGTGATATGCTCACGAGAGACGAGTTGATTGTTTCGAGCACAAGGAGAAAAGAAAATGAAGCACCTCGAATTACCACGGCAACCGCTTGGCTTTTTTCCGACGCCGCTACATGAGCTGGCGAATCTTGGCCGGGTGCTTGGCGGGCCGCGCATTTTCATCAAGCGCGACGACCAGACCGGCCTGGCCCTTGGCGGTAACAAAGTGCGCAAACTCGAATACATCATCGGCCGGGCTCTGGCGCAGGGTGCTGACACCCTGATTACTGCCGGGGCGGCGCAGTCCAATCATTGCCGCCAGACGGCCGCGGCAGCAGCAAGCCTGAACATGGCCTGTCACCTGATTCTTGGCGGCAGCGCCCAGAAAACCGCCAATGGCAACCTGCTGCTCGACCAGCTGCTTGGTGCGGAAATTCACTGGGCCGGCAGGCATCGCAAGGGTGAAGATATTCCGAAAATCGAAGAAGAGCTACGTAACGCCGGTCTACAGCCTTTTGTCGTGCCCTATGGCGGTTCGAACGAGCTGGGCGCAACCGGGTTCGTCGAGGCTCTGCGCGAGCTTGACAGCCAGACTTTTGCAATGCAGATCGACTTCGATCATATCGTCTTTGCGTCGAGTTCCGGCGGCACGCACGCCGGCCTGATGGTCGGCAAAAAGCTGCTGAAAAAAGACTACGAAATTACCGGAATTGCCATCGACAAGGTCGGCAGCGCCGAAAAGTCACTGCCAGAACTGATATTAGACCTGGCCAACGCAACGGCAAACTATCTTGAAACTGGCTTTCAGATCGATACATCAGACCTGATTCTAAATGAAAACTATACCGGTGCTGGTTACGGCATTATCGGCGAGGCCGAAAGAGAAGCGATCAGACTAACGGCAAAACACGAAGGAATTCTGCTCGACCCGGTCTACACCGGTCGCGCCATGGCAGGCCTGATAGGCCTGATCCGCAAAGGCCGCTTCAAAAAGAATGAATTCGTGCTGTTCTGGCACACCGGCGGCGCCCCGGCCCTGTTCGCCAGCGCCGACGAACTTTCGATGTAAATGACATAACAGAACAGGTTCGCTCATCCAACAATCAGCAGGCGTTTGTCAAAATCGGCGAAACATCGGGTAAAACCGGAAAGAAAAACCTTTTCTCGAGCCTCTGAACTCATCGCCGGCGCGGCCCATTTCGGCGCCAAACTCGTAGTCATCAGTCTCCCGCCAGGTGACCATGAAATAAAATGGCAGCTTTCGCTTATTACCGCGATAGGAGTATTTGACATTGAATACCTGATAAGCAAGAGAGATCGATTCATTCACAATGTTTTCGCTCGCAATTTTTCCGCCCTGCGAAGCAACATAGGCTTTGGTTTTTGAATCAGGATCAAATGAATTCAAGCCAATACCGAGCTCGTAATAAAATCTTGGCCTGATGCGGTTTCTGAATTTCAAAGAATATGATGTCAGCTTCAATCCACCATCAACATCGCGAAAGGAAACCGGCAGATGAGATGCTGAAAACAGAAGAGATTTCTGCGAATCCAGTTCTCTTCTTATGTTGAGCTTGGGGCCGACACTGAAGTCATATCCTTTGCCAAACTTAAAAGCCAGCCCGGGAGCGACTTTCCAACCGCCAATAGAAGTTTCAAGAAATTTTTTGCGGCCAGATTTGCTTTCATCGACCTTAGTCTTAGCTGGTTGAGTTTCAGCCTGGCCTTCGCCTGCGATGGCCGGAGGGGAAATTTTTGCTACGTCTGAAGAAGCAAAAGACAATCCAGAAGATATCCAGAGAAATGCGAAAACCAAACCTAACCTTCTGCTTTGTCTTATCATGTTAATCCTTAATTATCAGCTGATTTAACTATCGTCATTTCTCCGGCAATAAATAGAGTCTGTTTATCCCACCGCCCTCACTTCGACAGAATGTGGTTAAGACTGCGTTTTGCTATAAGGGCAAGGTTCGGTTACACAAACGTGGATTTCTATCGTTGTGTGCTTGAGCCTGGTGACATGCGAAAGTCGCGAACTGTAGACTGACGGACAGCAGCTGTCTCTGGCTACAACAGTTAGAGCAGCGGCAAAAAAGTTGGAATTGAGCGGCCAGATGTGCAGATCTTCCACTTTGCTGCTGCCATCAGATTCGATGGCGGTTATGACTGCGTCCTGAATTGCTTTGTCATTGCCGTCGAGCAGAATATAAGCGGTTGATTTTACCAGATCATAAGCCCATTTTATAATAAGTCCGCCGCCGATGATCCCCATGAATGGGTCGAGAAAAGACCAGCCATAAAATTTGCCCGACAGCAGTGCGAAAATAGCCAGAATCGAGGTAAGTGCATCAGCGACAACATGCAGGTAGGCAGCTCTGAGATTGTGATCATGCGCGTGATGGTCATGGCTATCATGGTGATCATGCTCTTCGTGGTCGTCGTGACCGTCGTGGTCATGATCAGCATGACTGTGCGAATGGCCGGCATGCCCACCATGTAGAAGCCAGATGCTGAAAACGTTTACCACCAGCCCGATAACAGCGACTAAAATAGCCTGATCAAACGCTATTGCAACCGGATTCATCAGGCGAGCTACCGATTCAACAATCATGTAAACAGCTGTGGCCCCGAGAAACAACGCGCTGGTATAGCCAGATAAGACGCCAAATTTTCCGGTTCCGAAACCGAATTTTGCTGAGCCGGTAAATCTTCTGGCCATGACATAAGCAAAATAAGTGATACCGAGGGCAAAAGCATGGGTGCTCATGTGCCAACCATCGGCAAGCAGCGCCATAGAACCTGTCAGAACCCCGGCGACTATCTCAACGAGCATGGTAATTCCCGTCAAAATGATCACATTCAGAGTTCGTCTTTCATTTTCATGAGCATGCTCGCCAAAATCGTGACTGTGAAATTCATTATTGATATTATCTGCTGTCATGCAATCTGTCCTTTTTGCCTTATCTCAGCGAATCTTGTTCAAATGATCGATGAGCTCATCGATGAGCTGAGATTGATTTTCATTTTCCATAGCCGATCGTTGAATGCAGCCCCTGAGATGGTCGCTGACGATCTGCAGCCAGACGCCACGCACAGCTCCTGAAACCGAAACGACCTGCCTCAGGACTTCAATACAGTCGCGGTCGCTTTCCACCATTCGACTCAAGCCCCTGACCTGGCCTTCAATACGGTTAAGACGTTTTATCAGTCTTTTCTTATTCTGATCTGTGCCACAAAGACTCATAACTGCAACCTTTCAAATATAGGGTATGGGGGTATATACTATATTGCGCGGCAAAAGTCAAAAACAGCCGACCAGCCCTCAATCAGCTGAATGCAGACTTCTTGATCGAACGTCTTGGGCAGCACAGTAGGACAAGCTGACAATGGCAGGCAAACCGCGGTGTCTGCCAGAATTCAGTCGGCGCAATACTCCTTAAGGATAAACTGCTCGATCTGCTGCGTGCTCATGATAGCTTCGGGCTGCGGCCAGGAATCAATGTTTTCTGAATCCAGTTCGCCAGAAGCCCGATTGGTTGGAACATTGCCGTCCGAAGATTTTTGCGCCGGCGCGGCTGTCGTGGGCTGAGCTGCTGGTCTGCTCGCCTGGACAGCTGCCGACTTCGACGCTTTCCAGGGTTCGCTTACTTTCCAGGCCTTTGCGCGACGCATAGCTTCTTCGTATTGAGCGACCGAGAGGCTCCTTTTCAGATTCTCAAGCGCAGCGACAGATTTTTCCAGGGGCGTGGCAAGAATATAGTTTTTGGCAGCCTCGACCAGATCTTTTCTACCATACAGGCCCTTTTCGCTTATATAGCCCAGAAGGTGAAAGGCAGGGGCGTTGCCGGCGGCCGCTGCTCGATTCAACCAGGTCATCGCCATCTTCTGATCTTTTCGACCACCATCACCATCGAACATCATCAGGCCAAGCCGTTCCTGAGAGCCGGGATATCCGAGATCCGAAGCGATTGAGAAATATTCACGTGCTTTTTTCGCATTCTTCGGCAGGCCAATACCGTCGTAGTGCATTCTGCCCAGCATGTCAAAACCGACCGGGTTGTTTTTTGCCGCAGCCATCTCAAGGTATTTAACGGCTTTTTTGTAATCAAGAATAGCCTTGGGGCCATCGCAGAGTATCGCGCCAAGCACGCCTGCCGCCTGATCGCAGCCTGAATTGGCGGCCTTTTCCATATAGACAACGGCAGCCGGCCAGTCGGCCTGGGCGCCAAAATTGCCCATCAGAAGAAGCCCGGCAATGTAATGCCCATAGGGGTCGCCCTTTTCTGACAAAGCCTTCGAATCCTTAAGGGCTTTTTCGAATGAATTGGTCTTGAGCAGTTCGCGAATCGCGAAATGCTCTGGGCGCGTCGGTTCTACCGCATCAGCATGACCGGCAACAAAGAACGTCAGCAATAAAATTACCAGTGATTTTGCAGAAAATACTTTGTAGCTGTTCATTTGCCGGCCTCCTTGAGCTTGCCTTCTTTTTCGAGGCGATGATACATCTCACAGAAAATCTTGTTGTATTCAGCCTTCGGCCAGACTTCGCTGAAATTTCCGCGCTCAGCTTTGTCGAGAGCAACCATGATAGAGTTGATCTGTCGCTTATCCTCGAGATAACGCTTCACGCTCAATTTTCTTGCACGTTCCGCTTCTAAATCCATTAGAAACACCTGTTCATAAGCCTGAAAAAGAGCGGCCAGAACTGTTGCATCCTCGCGGGTTGCCATAACCAGCTTACCCTTTTTTTCAACAACTTCGAAATCACTGCGATTTTTGCTCAGGCCCAGCTTGTAATAGGCAAAATCCATGAGCATTTTACGCAGCTGGGCGCCATGACCGCCACCGGCGCTCAACCACTCCATGCACTCGTCCATGAATTCTTTAAGACGCCCCTGAGCACCTGCTCTTCCTATTTTTTCAGAAGGTAGCGAACTATCTTCGAAATAGATTCTTTTATAGAAGCGTCTGAATTCGCTCTCGTAATTGGTCTCACAAAAGCCGTCCCAGTCGGCCTTGGCAGCTTCGCCAAAAGCAACAACCAGTCCGGCCAGATTGCTGTATGCACCCACTGCGGCCGCGGCCGCGGTATAACTGGCCTCGGCATAGGCTCCGCTGGAAGCTGCTTCAGCAACTTTGAGCAGCTCGTAGCATTTGTCCATGTTGGTTACGATTCCGTCGATCAGAGAAGATACTAAACCCGAATTGCGCTGTTTCAAAGCGACATTAAAAGCGTCTTCAACCTTTTTTGCAAAAGCCGGGTCGAGCTTCATCGGTGGTAAGGAAACCCGGCCGGCGGCAAATTTGTTAAACTTCACCCGGGCAGCTGAATACATGGTTTTTCCAGCTTTGGCAGCCCGTTCTGTCATCTTGTAGCCAAGGCGCATGCTTGTTTCCATGATTGTAACAAGTTTTTTGTGCAGGTAAGGCGTGGCAATTCTAAGAAGCTCCAGTTCCAGCATTTCTTGTATCTTATCGGAATAGCTGTTGAGATCCTTGTTGCAGCATTCGCCAAAAGGAGTGAAGGTAACGTCGAACTTGCTGTCTCCAACAGTTATGACGCCCTTTCCATTGGCCCAGAGTTTGCCGGAAAATGGACCGCCCTGGTTGTGTTCAGTGACCTTGTCTTCGGGAATTATGCGCCCGTTTACGGCGCCGCCATCGCCACCGCTGAAAGTCCCTTCGAGACGATAGGTATAAGTCTGCTGACGCTTTTCATGTTTGGTCGCCTGAGCATTGCTGTCAAATTCTACGGGCACGAGAAAGTGATAAGTTTCTTTACCTGTGCCGCTTATTGCGCCACCATTCATCGGAAAATTCATGCGGTATTCTATGTACTGGCTGTTATAAGCGGGCCAGTTCTTAGATACGATCTTGATAACAGCAGTGCGGATGTCTTTTGCGCCCTGGGCAGAGAGACTGCTGCCTCCTGAAATAACCAGCAGCAACGCGATGAATAGAGACAAAAAAGTACAAGAACGGCGAAAACACATGAAATTTATCATTTACAAACCTCGCCAAATAGATCTTATATAAGAGCCCGTTGATCAATTCGCTTTCTGTAGCTTCGGCCTTCAGCCGGGTTGCTTTTTCTCCAGCGATTCGCTTCGCTCACAAGCTTACGAAAAAGCAATCCCGTCTTCAGGCCTCGCAATTTTGAATGAGCTTTTGTACAGCTCTGCAGTAAAGCATTCTGCTGACAGGCAGTCTGTTTTTCAGATATTCCAGGCGCCAGGTTTTTCAGAATCTATAGCTGCACCCGGCAATATTTTACATCATATTCATTTCTAAAAGATGCCAAAGTTACAATAAGCGACACATTTTTTCATGCATCTGGTATTAGAAAATGTGTCGTTAAAGAACGCGAAAAAAGAGACTGAGACAAGACCTTTTACGCAAACCTGTGATAAGATTTTTTTGCTATGTAACAGCCCATTGATTTATTCACGTTCTAAGGCTTCGCTTATCAACCGGATTGCCTTTGTTTAGCCGCATTATATTACTTATACAGCAGACTCACAAAGGTTGGAGGAAACGCAAAGATGATTAATGTCTGCCACAAATTATCAAGTCATGGCAAATCCATAAGGAACCTTGGCTTTGTCTCGTTTATCCTTTTGATTGTTTTTGCCTTTTCAGGCTTTTCTGCTCAGAATCTGTGTGCCGAGCCTTTTTACATTTGCGAAAGAGATGTTGCAGGTGACGATATTATCGAGTTGCCCAAGCCTGGAGAGACGGTTTACCCAAGTCTTGAAAATCTGCCCGATAAACTTTGGCTGGGAGACGAAGATGATGAAACTTCTTCACCGGCACCTGCAAAAAGTGGCGAAACATCGCAACCTTTTGTAGGCAAAGGTCAGACTGTTCTTGAAGACCTGAGAAACATCTGCGATCATCGGCAACTGAGATGGGAATGCGAAATCTGCGGCCCATTATGGCGTAAATCGCAGCAAAAAAAGCCTGCTCAGACTACTAAAACGACTAAGCCCGGACAGGTCAGAAAAACTCCGCCGCCAGCAAATAAATCTCAGCAGAAAGCGGCAGCACCGGTTAAACAGCCGCGGCATCCGAATGATCCGCTGCCGATTGAAGAGCCGGAAGAGTTCTGGTCAGCCGAAGAAAAGGAAGTTATAGAAAATCTCGTCGGAGGCGTTGCTGTTCTCGGCGGAGCCGGTCTCGGGCTTTATGCAATGCTCAGCGGCCTTGGCCTTATTGGCGCAAAGACTGGTGCCGGGGCTGCTGTAACAGCTGGAGTTGCCGGCACCGCCGCAACCGGTGCGACAGCCGCCAGCACCGTCTCTGGCACTTCAGCCGGAGTTGGAGCTGCAGAAGCAGCAATTCCGAAGTCAGGAGACGCACGCAGTTATCTTGACGAGCATGGCACACGCTGGGTCGAAGTTTTCGACGGCAACAACTGGGTCGATAGCGCGACGAACTCGGCGAATCAGGCACAGGTCGCTGATAATCAGGCCTGGCAACAGAGAGAATTCGAACGTCAGAGCAGCGGCGACAACGCTTTTAACCGTGAAGTTCAGGCCAAGGCGCAGGCAAGAGCCGAAGAGTGGCAGGCGAAGCAGGCAGCAACCCGCCACGAAATCAGAAAAATCAGCAAATTCCTGCAGAATATGGCAGAAGGCGACCGAAGTCTTGCCGAAATCGAACTTGCCGGCAAAGAACTCGGACTTGCCTATCTTGAAACGACCAAAACGGTCATAGATTGTGTTGCTCTGCCCGTGGTCGGGGCCACACTCGGGCCGGCCGCGACTCTGGTTTCAGCCGGTTACAGCGTTGCCAGCGAAGCTGTTGCCGGCGCGACCGAAGGTTTTATAAATGCTGACTCAATCAGTAAAGGCATCGTCAATGCCGTTAAAGGCGGGGCGAAAGGCGCTGCACAGGGAGCCGTCAGCGTGGTTGTCGGCGAGGGCCTCAATGCAGCAGCAGCAGTTGGTTCAACCGCCGTAAGAACTGTATTCAGCAAAACTCCCTTAAAGGTGATCCATAATGATTCTTCCGGTGCTGAGCTGGTAAAAAAACTCTGGGGCAATTTTAAAGGCGGTAAAGGGCTTACGCATGGTCTGGTAAAAACGCCCCCACAGATTAATCCGCCACAGAGAATGCTCCGCATTACCCCTACCAACGCTATTCTTGTCGAAAAGTGGGCCGTGCAGATGTCCAACCTGAAAGAGCTTATAAAAGCCGAACGTATTCAGGATACGGCATGGGGTGTGGCATCCAGTTACAAGTCATACTATATAGACAGTTCTGTCGCCAATGATGTGAACAGCGCCCTATTCGCAGAATAAGAGAGGATACCAATGAATCAGAGTAATCACGAAATCACACTGAAACCTCAATGGTTCGCCCACCTGCCATCACTGCTCGGCATAAATGGCTCACCGCTGCTGCCGGCCTTCGACATCGATCAGATTTCGGCTACTGTAGCTATAAGAGAAATGCAGCAGGCAGGAATTCTTGAAGCAGGCGGAAAAGTCAAAGCTGCCCTGGCAAAGCCGCTGCAGACAATTGCGCAGGCAAAAGCCTGCTGCCGACTGAAGATGTTGTGCGAAGGAGATTTGATTGAATATCAGGTGTTCTGGATAGATAAAACCAGCGAACCAGCAGCTCTTAAACGTGGTGAAGACGGTTTTGTGCTTTCTGCCACTGCCGACTCACATTCTCTGCTCGAACTTGTCGCTGAATATACCGGAATTGGCACCTTTGCCGTAATTCCGCCACTCGGTGCCATGAGCAAAGCTGAAGCAGTTGTATTTGCCGGGTGCCACGACCTGATCCGCAAAACCATGTTTCTGAGTATGGGCGGCTCTGCTACCGAATCGGCATTTACAATCGAGCAACTGCAACAACATATCAGTCAGTCGAATCTCGGCAGTTCCAGCCTGTGCTGGGCCATTCAGGCCCTGCTGCCAGAGCCTGTCACACCTGATCAAAATCAGATTCAGCAGGCACTGAGGCTCTTCGAAAACAAGGGCTATATTTCCGCTTCAGGCGCTGGCTACGTCGCAGAAGAAGGCCTGCTTTTTCTTTGCCGCCGCATGCTTCTGTTCAACAGCCTTATAAAGGTCGATGCAATGCGGGTGGCGGGGAGCAGCATCGAAGCTGCCAGTTTCACCAGCATTCAGTGCGGATTGCGCGACAATGTACTGATCGAAGTCACAGATGACAAAGTCAGTTTCAACGGTCTTTCTGGCCAGCAACTCATGCTGACGCTACAAAAATTTCTTACTGATCCCGAAACGGTTAAAATCGGCAAAACTCAAACCAGCGAAGAACTCTGCGAGTGCGGCAAACCGTTTGCTGCCGACGCAAAGTTCTGTAAATTCTGCGGCAAACCCAGACCGGCCGGCGAAACCGAAGAGACACCCAGATTCTGCTCAAAATGCGGAGCAGCACTGAAGCCCGGCAAAACCTTCTGCACCAAATGCGGCAACAAAGCCGTCTAGTCCTCTGTCACATTTGAATTATGGGGTTGATTGGCGAAGAATATACACTTGGTAGAAAAATCATGCTAGGGCGCAGGCAGGCTTCCCAAAAGCGTAAACTTCGAGCCAGGCAGCGTTGACGCAGAGCCATAGCTAGCCAATATTTCTCTCGTCTGGTGAGAGTTGTAGCGTTGGGATCCTGCCGAGAGCCCGGTATAAGCGGAGACTCTAAGATTTAATTCTTGAGCTCTTATGTGACAGAGGGCTTGTGTTCTGCCAAGCTACCTCAATTGATAACGACTTCGCCGTCATCTATCGGCTGCAATTCTGCTCCTGATGGCAGTTTAACCATATGACCCGGCAGCATATCCATGCGCTGCCGCGCAGCAAAAATAGAGAGCACCAGCATTACCAACCAGAGAATTTTGCCAAGAATACGCATTATGCTGATCTTCGGCGAGGCTGTATTACCGTATTCATCGACAACACGCAAGCCCATCAGCAAACCGCCGGGTGAAGCTCCGAGAATTGATTCAAACAAAGCATAGTATCCAACCGGAGCAATCACAAATATCCAGGAAAGAGCGAGAATTCCAGTCAAAGCGCTGTCAGCGTCAAGATTCAATGTCTCACCAAACTTGGCTCCGGCCACAATCAGCACGAGAATCATTGGAAAATCGACAATTCCGGTAAGCATACGTCTGAAAAACCCAGGTTTGCGAATAGCCCAGTTGCGAGGCGGCATGGTAAGACGGGTATGCACCTGTGGCGGCGGGTCAGCGCGAAACATGGAATCGATAAGTGACCGAAATTCCTCGCCTTTCGGACCCTTCTGCAAAACCGGAAACTGCGAACGATATTCGCGCAACGAGATCGGGTTAGCCATCAGGCCAACAATTGAATCGTATGTCTGCTGATCCACCTGAGCTTTTTTACCAGTCTTGTGCGCAGACCTTTTCTGCGACGATGGCGCTGATGGCGGAGGTGGTGGCGCATGACGCACAACAGCCTGCCCGCAGTTTCCACAAAACGCTTCGTCGGGTTCGATCTTTGCCTGACAATTTGCACAGACACTCGCAGAAGCCACTGAATTAACCTGCGGTGGCCCGGAAACTGCGAAATCAGGTTTATGCCCGGTAATCATTATTATCGCCTGCTCAATGGTCACAACACCTTCAGGCTCAGCGCAATAAACCTGACCACTGTCGTCAAAAACAGTAAAAGTGCGATCTCCGCAAGCGCCAGTCACCGTAAGGTTGATCGGGCAGATATCATCGCCATCAGGCGGACAGAGTTGCGAAATTATCTGAAGAATTTCGGCAATGCGCTGCGCGCTGAGATTTTTAAAAGCCACCGCATCATAACTGCCATTAGCCTGCATCAAATCGGGAGTAACTCCCTGCAACTCAACATTAAACCGCTCTGATCCCATATACTACCTCAACAACTTTATTTGATCATGCAATTGTAACAACTCAGTTACAGTTAAGCCATAGTTACAGACAAATAAAAATCTCAGGATGCCGTCATCAATTCGGCAAATAAAGGCTTTACACTCCTGGTAAAACGATCTGGCGGGTGCTGATTTTCTCGACGAAGTGACGGTCGTGCGAGACAAACACGACTGTGCCGGCAAAATCGGCAAGGGCTTCTTCAAGCGCTTCGCGCGCGTCGATTTCGAGATGGTTGGTCGGCTCGTCGAGAAGCAGCACATCGGGTGCCATAAAGAGCAGTCGCGCCAGCGCCGTCTTGCTGCGCTCACCGACACTCAAAGTTGCGATCTGCTGATCAACCTTTTCTCTTTCGAGCTTGAGACAGCCGAGTATGGTGCGGGCGCGCGTCTGAGCGGCATGATCACCTGCCAGCACATGATCGAGAACGGTTGACGAAAAGTCGAGCTGTTCGAATTCCTGCGCGTGGTAACCGGTCACCGCTTCAGGAGCCCAGCTGATCTGACCGCTGTCAGCTGCTTCGAAGCCTGCAAGCATGCGCATCAGTGTCGATTTGCCAGAACCGTTGGGGCCCACAATCGCCAGGCGCTCGCCGTTGAGCAGCGTCAATGAGAAGTCGGCGAACAAGCTTAACGAACCGTAGCTTTTGCTTAGACCTTCTACCCGAAGCACACAGCTGTTTTTCAGAATCTTTTCAGGAAAGCTGATCGAGCGCGTTTTTTCGATGAATGGCTTTTCTGCCTGCGCCTTGTCGACCAGACGTTGCAACCGCTGCTCCATGGCTGTGGCAGCCCGCTGCTTGTTCTGCGTTCGTAAAAGCGCCTTAGCCGAGCCTTCATCCCGCTTGCATATGCCACCTTTTTTTGTGCGGTCACGCTTCGGCTTGAAGTTTTCCATGCGGTTGGCATCGTTGCGCTGCTTTTCAGCAGCCTTCTGTAATCTTTCTATATGCCGGTCAGCGATTTCGGCAGCGAGCACTTTGCGGGCATGCGCCTGTTCCTTTGCGAGTCGGTAGAAACTGTAATTGCCGCCATATTCGGACAAAGAGCCGTTCTTCAGCTCCCAGACGGTTTCACAGCAGTTATCAAGAAAGCGGCGATCGTGGCTGACGACCAGCCAGGGAATTTTCAGGTTGCGCAGATAGCTTTCCAGCCATTCCAGCGCCTCGACATCGAGGTGATTGGTTGGTTCATCGAGAAGCAATAAGTCAGGCTTGTCCAGCAGCAGGCGCACGAGCCCGACACGGTTTTTTTCTCCGCCACTCAGACTTTCGAGTGGCCGCCACAGAAATTCCTGAGGCAGCGAAAATTCGCTGAACAACCTTGCGATATCTGCTTCGACGTTGAAGCCATCACAGGCGGAAAAATCATTGTAAAAGCCGGCCAGTTTCATGGCCGCGGCATCACTGTCACATGATTTCTCAAGCCGGTCGATTTCTTTACGCAAGTTTGCAATCTGCGGACGAATAAAGGCAAACACACTCTGCGAAACTCTCTCGCCGGTTTCCTGAGACAGAGTGGCTATGCGCAAAGCAGTCTTGCCCGTCAATTGACCGCAAAACCCGCTGATTTTACCGGCCAGAATCTGCAAAAGTGTTGTCTTACCACAGCCGTTCGGGCCAACAAGACCAATGCGGGCGTCAGAATCGACGCTGAAGTTGAGATTGGTAAAAACCGGCTGCACAGCACCGGGAAAAGTGTATGAAAGATTGGAAACTGCAATAATCAACATATTGACCTCCTGAGCAACTCAAAGCCCATAAAACGGGCACAAAACAAAGTTTTCAGCGTTAAGGTCAGTTGATTTTCATCTTATATTGCATCTCCCTGAGCATACGACGGTCTCTCGAACCGACATCCCAATATAGCATACAATCATGGCAGTCTGCAAAATTTTAGAGCGTCGATGCGGCACCTGCGGTAGAATGTCTTCGACATGACAAACCAGGCAGAAGACAGCAACAATCACTTTGCCGGCAGAAAGTTTCTGCTGCATAACCGTATGACCAATGACGCGCTCGGGCCTTTCAGCTGGCAGGAACTGGTAGAACTGGCCCGAAATGGCGACCTGCGCCTGGAAAATCGCATAGCCGACGTCCGCACGCCCGAAAACTGGCTGAAAGTAGCTGACACTCCCCTGGTTTTCGAACTGCCGCTGAGCATCGAAGAACCTCGCTACATGCCGACCGAAAAGAAGCCTTTCAGGCTGTCGAATCGTGCAAAGGACTTTCTTTATCTGCTTGTTATCGGCAATCTGCTGATCAGCTGTCTGCTTTTTTTTATAGCGGTGAATCCGATGAGCCTGATGTTCCTGCTGGGTCTGATGGTCATTTACAACACTGGCCTGATATGGATTCTGCTTTTCGTCCTGCCGCCATATTGAGAGCTACATGCTGATGATTTCGTAGCCTTCGGCGATCAAGCTGGCAAAGCCCGGGTGGCCCTGCATTTCGCCGAGCAGCGTCAGACCCTGACGTTCAGCTTCGGCGAGACTGCCCATTTTGCCGGCACAGGCTTTGCAGATCCCGCCAAGCAGGCCTTCTGATTTCACTTTTGCGTATAGCGGGGCGAAGGGCGTGCCTTCTTTGGCAAGCTGCTCGATCAGAGCAGTAGCACTGCCCTCGATAATGAGTTTAACTTCATGGCCTTTCGCCTTGAGGTCGATGACGTTGAGAAGTGCATGGGCAAAGCACATAAGCTCGCCCTGAAAGGCAAATATCGCGATTTTTTTTCATGCGGCCGCTCCAGTTTTAGTTTCGGCGCGTTTTTCGCTGTGTTTGGCGTCTTCGAGCAGACGTTCGACGATCTGTTTGAAAAGCTGAGCAGTAACCGTTTTCGAATAGGCTACGACATAGGGAGTGCCCTTGTCGCATGAAGTGCCGATACCAGGTTCGATTGGCAGGCTGCCAAGAAAGTTCACGTTGAATTCATCGGCGGTTTTTTCGCCGCCGCCACTGCTGAAAATCTCGGTGCGACAGTTGCAGGAAGGGCAGACAAAGCCGCTCATGTTTTCGACAATACCTGAAATCTCGACACCGAGCTGGCGGCAGAAGTTGATCGACTTGCGCACGTCGGCGGCCGCTACTTCCTGTGGAGTGGTGACGATGAGAGCTGATTTTCGCCCTTCGATCTGCTGGAATATCGACAGTGGCTCGTCACCGGTGCCTGGAGGCGCGTCAACGATCAGATAATCGAGTTCGCCCCACTTAACTTCAGTGATGAACTGGCCGATCACGCCGTGTTTCATCGGCCCGCGCCAGATTACAGCATCATTGTGATTTTCTAGCAGAAAGCCGATTGACATGACTTTGAGATCACCGAGTTCGATCGGCAGGATTTTTTTGTCTTCGCTCAACGTGCGTTCGTGCTGAAGCCGCAGCATTGTCGGAATGCTGGGACCGTGAATATCTATATCGAGAAGGCCGGTGCGGTAGCCTTCGGCTGATAATGCAACGGCGAGATTCACCGCGACAGTGCTCTTGCCGACACCGCCCTTGCCTGACATGACAACTATGGTGTGATGAATGCCACTGCCCGGAGCAGCCGAATCAGTAGTTTTTGAACTGCAGGTAGAACTGCTGGGACAGCCTTTGCAAGATGATCCCGGAGAAGAACATCCGTTTTCAGCGTTTGAATTGTTGCTCATGGTCTGACTCCTTATGTCGGTTTCGACACTGGTATTTTAAAATAACACCGACCAAAGCGCAACCAGTTTTTAGCCTATGCCAGAATGCCGACAAAATAAAAGACGCGGCGAAGTGGTGTGCTTCGCCGCGTCTTTGCTTAAGCTTACTTTATGCGGTTGAAGTCGGTGACGAAATTGTCTTTGGTGATGGTGAGAGCGGCTTCGCCAATCAGGCCCCTCTTTTTGAGCAGCTTGACGACTGCGACCGGCATGGTGGCCTTGAGATTGTAGATCATGCTTGGGATTTTCCAGAGTTTGATCTTCTTTTCGGCCGGCAGCACGCGATTGAGCAGGATGACGAGATTGTTGGTGCAGTTGTTGCGAATAGTATGATAATACTCGCCCTGGCGGTTTACACAAGCCTGTCTGACCGTCTCTATCAGCAGCGAACGCGTCTGCTCGCGGGTCAGGTTGATCGGGTAAATGATGATTTCCTTGTCGGTATCATTGTTGTAGTTGACGTTGAGCTCGGCATAGTTGTGAAGAGTTGTGAGAATCCATACTATGTCGAAATTCTTCTTCATTGTCTTAACCAAACCGTAGGTCTGGCCAAGCTTTTTGAAAGCTTCGATGGTAAGAAAAATGTTGTCGGTTTCGCGACCGTCTTTGCCCACAACCCCACCCTGTTCAAAGGAAAAGCCGAGCAGAGTGTGTGCTGCCAGAAACTTGGGTGCGAATGGCTTGACCAGAAAGTATGCCTTAATAACCTTGTCAGGATTTATGGTAGCGGTTTTCCACGAGTGGAGTGCTTTTTTCTTTTCGCTGTTCGGGTCTGGGGTGATATCCCATCTGAGGTTGCCGACGGTCATGGTTCCGGCAGCTTCGAAGAGCATTTTGGCAGGACGCTGATAGGCTTCGTGCTCGACTTCAGGAACCTGAACGTCTTCTTCATCGATTATCTCGATTTTTTTGACTTTGACGTTCTCGACTTCATCTGACTGCGCGACTTTGCCGTCGATTCCAACAGCTTTGCCGTTATATTTTCTGGCGTCATCCTTGTCGATGAGAAGGCGAAAAATGCGACCGTCAGCCGTATACAGACAGGGAATTCCTTCTGTAATCTGCACTATGCCCCTGAGCGCATAATTAACCGCGAACGGTTTGGCAACAGCCGGGTTAAGCGGCGCTGTAACAATATACGCAATCAGAACGAAGATAAACAGAGACCTGATCAGTATCTTTTGCATTTTTACATCCTTAACACAGCAGAATTGAAGAATATTCTTTAATTGTACCCGTACACCCGCCAACCGTCAACCCGCCAAAAGCCTCTTTTCCGTATTCTCAGCCAACAGCAACCTTCATTCTGCGCGAGCCATAAGGTGAAGTGCAGAATCCAATTTTCAATTTTTTTCTGGATTCTGCGACTGCGCTTCGCTTCGCGCAGGATGACGAACATAAAAGCAAGCCTCAATGCCATGGTGTCAGCTAATAGTTGTTTTCCAGCTCACCGGGAATTCCGGAAGTCTTTTAGCCGTTGGACTGATCGAGGTGACCTTCGCGGATCAGTCGGTATTCGCCAGTTTCAGTGTTGAGATCGTATATGTTGAAATTGGTGCGAATATTGAAACCTTCGTAATGAACGGCAAAATTGACAGAAGCCGAACCTTTCTGCGGGCAGCTGCGGATACGATGAAAAACGTTGCATGGCCAGACCAGCATTCCCGGGCCATCGTAAGCCAGTTCGCCGTCGATCATGATTTTGTCGGCTGTCACATCAACTTTGACGATACGGCCATGCTGTTTCGTGTAGATTTCGACATGACGCTCACCCGAAAGTACCATCAGATTATCAGCCTGGTGCGGGTGCATGTACCACGGGCGCTCAACGTCACCGACCGGGCCCGGCGACACCGCGCCGCCCACATGCAGCACCCGGTCTATTGCATCGATGCGCGGCAGTTCTTTGACGCTCAGGCAGTCAAAGCTGACACCCGGCGTACGCCGGAAAATCTTCATCGGAATAATTTTATAAAGACCATCTATCTGTTGAACAACACCGGTAGCGGTCATTGTGTTCTCCTTGATATGATATTTCAAACAATTTTACCACAATCGAACCAGCCCGCCTCATACAAATGTTCAGACTTAGCAAAAATTCAGCCTTAAGTGGGATTAACTATGTTCGTAAATTTATAGCAACAAGCTATGCCTTTTTTTACCCGTGCTCTCGACAGGGTCTCAACGCTACAACTCTCACCAGGCGCAATCTATGGTAAATAGCTATGGCTTTACGTCAATATTGCCTGGCTCGAAGTTTTCGCTTATGAGATCCCTGTCTGCGCACTCAAAATAGGATTGCACCCGTAACTGAATCTTTGCCATGCTCAGAGTTTAGGGCTGAAAAGCCGAAGATAAAAGTTGTAACCTGTTGAACTCAGGTGTGCTGACAGAGGGCATTTAAAATGTACCCTTCCCGCCCCCGGGCACTGATGATAGCCTGAAAGATACAGGAAATCGAGGTAACAGGAGAGTATCAGAATGAATAAGTTCAAGCTCATGGCCTTTTGTCTGGTGGCATTGTTTGTCTCGCTGTCAGTCAGCGCTGAAGCCGGCCTTTATTTGAGTTCAGGCAAATACACCTTCAACGTGCAGGTTAGAAACAGCAGTTTTAAAGACGTACCTTTTGCCAGGGGCCGGGTCTACGTAACCGGCACTACTGCGCGCATCGACGTCGAAGCCGATGGCTACCGTTCAGGTTACGAATATGTCTATCTGCGCGACAACGTGACCAGCTACTATGCTCAGGTTCGTCTCGATGACCCGGCCGTCTGGGTTAACCTGCGTGATGATGCCAACAAACCAATAGCTAACAGTTACGTTTCGCACACATCACAGAGCATGTACTGGGGCGATGAATTCGGCATGCGCGGCTACTTTCCGGCTGAAGGGTTCGAGAGCCTGACAGTGAGAGACCTCGATATACTGGTAAACAACATGTATGCCTTTGCTCCCCGGGTTTATCTGACCCGCAGCGGCAACAACTGGAACTTTGAAATCATCGTCAAACGTCGCGACATGAACAGCATGTTTTCGAACCATTTCGAAATTATCGCAAAACGCGACCCGGTCAGCGAACCGGCACCAGCCGCCGAACTCATTGCCATGGCCGAAGACTATGTTGCAAACATGAGTGCTGCCGCTGAGACACGCAGTGAAGAAGAAATTCTGATCATGCACAACCGCCTCGAATCGACAGCGGCTTATCTGCTCAGCATCTGGCCGACAACTGACGCCGAAACCCGCAGTCAGATCATAGCGCTGCTTCCGGTCGAGAGTCCGCTCACAAGAGCTCTCAGATCAATCAGCCAGTTCGAAAACCTGCACAACTAATTTCTACAGATAAAAAAGCCGGGCAGTCGCAGATGCGCTGCCCGGCTTTTATTTGAGCTCTTACCCTTTCATGAGTCTGATTTCATAACCTGTTCCATCGACTACGACAACGACCCAGCCACTGCCATCATGCTCATCGAACCATAGCATTTTAAGCTTGCGACCTTTGTAGAAATTGCTGCGCCAGTATTCAAGTACTTCGCCACGATAAGAATCGCTGGCATAGCGGTCGGCATCACACAGCATCGGAAATCTTTGTCTGATCTGATCGACAGAAAGCCCCTTCACAATCCGGCTATTATGCGTGTCCTTTAATACAAACCTATGCAGATACTCTGCACTACAGGCTTTATTTGTCATGATCCACCACATGTATGACGGATTGTGAAGCTGAAGGGCTCCGAAATATATCCTGGCGGCGGAATAAAGTCCGATAAAGACCATTATCAGCAGCAATATCATTAACAAGCGTTTACGCATTACTGACCTCTTTGCCTGTCTGACAGAGCATTATCTGAGCTTTTCCAGAACTGACCGGAGTGAACCAGATCATTACCAGCTCAGCTTTTTTCGTGGCGGGTGATAGCTTTGAAAAGCTCCTCAAGCGTCATCCCTGAACTGCTCTGCGACTTCACCTTGAAGTTGGCGAGAATTCTGGCAAGTCCTTCGTCGGAGCAGTCTTTGACTACCAGCTCGAGTTCGGCGCCGTTAGCTCTGGCAGCCAATATAGCCGGGTGCGTCGGCAAACTCTCAACCGCGTTTTCGAGCTGCAGGGTAACTTTGCGAACACTGGCGGCAAGATCATCTTTGCTGCAGTCGACAACGAACCGGCCGCCAGAAAGAATCAGCACATGATCGCAGACGCCCGATATATCTTTCAGCTCGTGCGAAGAGAGAACGACGGTAACACCTTTTTCGACAAGCGATTCGATCAGGCTGTTGAGAATTTCTTCGCGGGCCACGGCATCGACGCCGCCTACCGGCTCGTCGAGCAGTAGAACCTTTGGCTCGATCGCCAACGCAAAGGCGAGTTGCAGCTTTCGTCTGGTTCCCTTGCTGAAGGTGGCAATTTTCTGATCAGCAGCGATAGCGAAGTCGGCCAGCGTTTTTTCGTAGAGAGGCTGATTCCAGGTCGGATATAACGAAGAGAAGGTGCGGGCAAGAACTGTCGGTGTCATCCATGGATAGAGATGGCACTCTTCATCGACCAGCACGCAGCTCTGCCGCAACAGAGCAGGATTCTGTTCTGAATCAACGCCAAGCAGCGAAGCTCTGCCAGCAATCGGCTTGAGGCTGGCATTAAGAATATTCAGCAGAGTAGTCTTGCCGGCGCCATTGCGCCCAAGCAGCGCAACCACTTTTCCCGACTCGATCGTCGTGCTTACGCCGTCGAGAACCTTGTGACCATTGTAAGACATGCCTATCTGGCTGATATTAATAGCTTCCATATTATTTTACCTCCTGTTGGTCGAGAACGGCATCGAAAATGCGGCGCACCTGCTGGCGATCGAGGTTCATGCTGCGGGCAATGGCGATTATCTCGATAATGTGCTTTGCCATTTCCGCTCTGGCCTGTTCGAGAAGGTCATCGGCCGACTTTGGTGTCACGTAGGCGCCCTGACCGCGCTTGAAGTAGATAGTGCCGGCGTTTGCCATTTCCTGGTATGCTCTGGCGATGGTGTTGGGGTTAACCTTCAGTGAGATTGCGAGATCTCTTATCGAGGGAAGCCGGTCATCGGCCGCGAAAACGCCCGAGAGTATTTCGCGCTGCATGCCTTCGATAATCTGTTGATAGATGGGAACCGGTGAGCTTTCGTTGATTCTTATCATGATTGAGCACCACCTTTCACCATGCGTGTATACAGAGATTCAAAAGAAGTTCGCCTGATGACCTGCATACTGGCAATATCGATTTCATGAATCTCGTGGGCGGTTTCGATCATAAAGCGGTTGCCGGAAAGATGAAAAGCGCGATCCATCGGCAGGCCTATTCTGCTCGAACTGTCATTTTTCGGGCTGTTAAAGCTTGTAAACTCGCGAATTTGCCCGCTGGTAAAATCCAGCGCCAGATGTTTGCAGATCAGTGGTTCGGTCGAATGTGAATTGTAATAGACAAATGCCTGGTCGCGATTTTCTGTCAGCATGACTTCTATACGACCAGGCTTTTCTGGCCTGAAAAGTTCATCAGCACTGCCGCCATTCGGGTCGATCTCGACAATACTTTGCATGGTTGAATTAAAATACGCGGCATCGCCAGGCAGGTACCGGGTGGCGACGATTTTACCGGCCGCATTTATACCGGCTACTTCAACTCTTTCGGTGATATGGTCAAGATAACGGGTTCTTCCGTCAAGCCAGGCAACGACCAGCATGTGGCTACCAGTCTTGCTTTCTCGATCCCAGCGATAATCATCGAAAACAATGTAATCGCTGCAGACGGCGACCACTTCAACTTCAGGATTAACCGGCAGAAGAACGCGTTTACCGTCTTTTACCGATACGAGAGTCAGTTTATCCTTTGCATCTTCAGATTTTCCGCAGATATAAACATCTGCGGGCCTGCCAGCTTCTTTTGCCGGCATGACGATGAATTCTCTGAAATTAAACCCCTTCTGTACACTGAACACGACCTTGTTACCGCGCTCTTTTTCGTAAAGGTTGAATTCGGTAATTACGCTCGGACCGTTGATAATTCTCTCAACATAGACAAAGCGCCTGTCATCTATCAGTTTGCAGAATTTGAGGTTGTCTCGTGCCGGTGAGGGCAGTTTTACCAGCGGATTGCCATTATGATCGTAGATCGTATCGTCAAGACCACGCAAAAGCCCGGCGAAAAAACTTGCCGACTTGATATTGACGAAGCCTTCATTGGCAACTTTCTCATAACTCGTAAAGCTGCTCAGACGGCGACCGAGCTGTCTGACTTCGCCGGATTCGAGATCCTGCAACAACAGGCGACGCGAATAATAGCGGTCAGTATCGACGATATCCCACCAACGCGGAATCTCAGACACACGCCAGAGTATCTGACGGCCGCCGTTAAGAGGAACCCAGGTCGGATTGCTGACTTCATCCATCTGCCATGATCTTTCTGCGAAGGCACCAAGCAGCGACCAGCAGAGAGAAAGCGCGAAGGCAGCGGCAAGCAGCAGCAGAATTCCCTTGACTCCACGCATCTGTGAAGTCATGGTGCGGTCAGACATGAATACTATAATCGAGAGCGACAGAAAAATTACCACCAGAAAAACCATCAGCAGGCCCAGATTGATAGTGGTTACCGTCAGAAGGCTGCTGGCAACGGCAACCGCCAGCGAACCGGTGATAAGAGTAGCGATAGTGGCAAAGCCTCTCGGCAACATGCTGGTAAAATAACCATAAGAAACGACAACCAGAGGCAGACCTATAGCCAATGCCGGGCTGGAGCGGAAAAACTTGAAAAAATCAATAGCAGACATACCGCACACCAGAGCCAGAATAAAATAGAAAACATAAAGGAGAACTGCATAAGCGACAGCAAAAAGAAGCTTGGCGAGCCAGAGTCGCCCTCGACTGACCGGAAGCGACAACAGAAAGGGGAAAGTGCGGTTGTTCACTTCGGAGCTTATCTGGTGGTTGGCGGCGAGATAGACAAACAGCGGCCCCTGCAGGACGAAGAGAAGGAACATGGCGATGCCGGAATCGAGCTGTTTGAACCAGGCTGCGACAAGCAGAGATACGACAGCGACAGCGAGAATGATCAGGAAGTACATTCTTTGTTCGAGGAAGTCCTTGTATAATATCGATCTCATAATGTGCTCCTTCAGAAGAAAGTAGGGCATAATACCGATAATCTCAGGCCTCTACAGTTAACACCGGTCACTGTGCACCGCGACTTGCGTTTTACTGTTTTAGCGTATTACTCTACTAATACACTAACCGATTTTTGCAATTGTGTCAACTGCCCGCTGATGTTTTTTTATAATTCTGCCTGACTGATTCTGCATCAGGGTTTAAGAGTTGCTGCAAAGCCCGGAACATGGCAATTGTTACTAAATCAGGAATTCTGAAGTGTAACGAACAGCCGGAAATTTTCGTAGTTATTGTGGTTGTACAGACCAACACACTCTTATCATTCAGATTTTTCAGCATTCTGCCGATTCGTGATACAATTATTTTATCTGGTTGTATTTTTGCGCCCGGGAGATCTGACCTATGGATGAGCAACTTGCCGACATTCTCAAACTCGGCCACAAGATGGGAGCTTCTGACGTACACCTGCACTCCGCAATTCCTCCGGTTTTCAGAGTGGCCGGCACTATCCAGATTTCTTCAAATCTGCCGTTGACAGATGAGGAGCTGCGACGTTTTTTTGAATCAACCGCTACTCCCACTATTCGTAGAATTTTCGAAGCCCGCAAAGACGTCGATTACTCTGTTTCTGTGCCAGGCATCAGCCGTTTCAGAGTGAACTGTTTTTTACAACAGGGGACTCTTGCCTTCGTTTTCAGGCAGATTCCATTTGAATTGCCAACAATAGATTCAGTGCAGATTCCGAGCATAATCGTCGATTCGATTCAACGCCGACGCGGACTATTTCTACTATGTGGCCCAACCGGCTCGGGCAAGAGCACGACAATCGCAGCACTGCTACAGTTCATCAACGAGAATTATCAGGTTCGAGTAGTTACGCTTGAAGATCCGATTGAATTTCTGTTTCGTGATGCCAAAGCAGAGTTTCTACAACGCGAACTGCGACGAGATTTCATGAGCTTTCCGGAAGCATTGCGCGGTGCTTTGCGCCAGGATCCAGATGTCATACTGATCGGAGAGATGCGTGAAGCAGAAACGATGGAACTTGCTCTTACTGCCGCCGAGACCGGACATCTCGTCATTTCGACGCTGCACGCCAGCAGCTCAGCTTCAGCCGTTGCCCGTATCATGGGTGTTTTTCCCACAGATGCCCGCGAGTTCATACGCGACCAGCTGGCTTCTGTGCTGATAGGAATAGTCTCGCAGGCTCTGATACCAAAAAAGGATGATCCCAGCAAGCGTGTCGCCGTCAGAGAAATACTGCTCAATACGCCTGCCATGGCGAATCTGATCAGAACCGAGAAGCACGAGCAGATTCCGATTTTTCTCGAAACAGGCTCTGATATCGGCATGATCTCGATGAATGCAGCCCTTGAAGACTTGATTGTCAAAAAACTTATCTCCAGCGACCAGGCCTTTCCATACAGCCCTGAACCCGAGGCTCTCATGACGAGGCTCGAAAGGAAAGGACTGTTATGAGCAACCCCCTTTTGTCACTCATAGAAGAAGCACTCAAACATGGCGCCTACGACCTGCACATCAAATCGGCTTTTCCGCCAATCATGCGAGTTGCCAATGAAATCAGACGCATGGATCTGCCGGCATTCTCGCCAAAGGAAATGGAACAGCTCGTCATTTCGCTGCTTGACGAAAACCAGCGCAAGGCATTCAAGGCGAGGGGCCAGATCGACTGCTCGTTTACCATTCCAAATGTGATCAGAGTGCGTGCCAACATATTTTTTCAGCGCAACAGCCTGGCGATTTCATGCCGTCTGGTACCGCCGTCACCACCTGAAATGGCCACCCTCGGCTTCACTCAGGAAGTCACCGATACCATGTTGAAAATCAACAATGGCATGATACTTATAACCGGCGCCACCAACTCCGGCAAATCAACGACAGCGGCCAGCTTCATCGATCTGATCGCGCGCAATCATGCGCTGCACATCATTACCATTGAAGACCCGGTCGAGTATGTCTTTCCCAAATACCCGAAGTCAATTATAAGTCAGCGCCAGATCGGCGAAGACACGCCAGACTTTCACAGCGGTCTTAACTCAGCCCTGCGTCAGGATCCCGACGTTGTACTCATCGGTGAACTGCGCGATATCGAAACGGTAGAAACCTGCCTTAAAGCAGCAGAGACAGGGCATCTTGTCGTCGCCACCCTGCACACATCAAATGCAGTACAGAGTATAACCCGCATGATCAATATTTTTCCGTCACATCAGCGCGACAATATACGTTTTATGCTCTCAAGCTCGTTAAAATGCGTGCTGTCACAGGTGCTGCTGCCATCTGCCGACCACAAGAAACGTGTGCTGGCATACGAGATTCTACCTATGCTGCCATCGGTCAGCAACCTTATCAGACAACGCAAGATTCACGAAATTCATTCGGTCATGCGCCTCGGCCAGAGATCTGGCTGCATCCCGATGAGCACTGTCGTTAGAGACCTGCTCAAACGAAAACTGGTGCGGCATGAAGATGTGCCGCCAGAATTCCTCGAGGAGAAATAGTATGGGACTTCTCGACAGCCTGACAGGCGGCGGTGCCAGCAAAGAGCTCGAAGATCTGCGCCGCGAAATGGCAACTCTTAAAAACCAGCTGCGCCTGAGCGAAAACGAAAAGACACTCAATCACCAGAAATACCTGGCCATAATCGACAAGACACATGCGTTCATGGAGCGACTGAAGATTCTCGTCGGTACTCTTGAAGACACCTATATACTCGAGCGCTGCTGGGATCTTCTCGACCTGGCGCTGGGGATAAAGAAGGGTGCAATATACCAACACAGTGATGAAGGCTGGGTTGCAGAGCATTATGTCGGTTTCAAAGACGAAGAAATTCCGGTCATTCCGCTCAACGAAGACTCGTTACCCGGGTACGTCGCAGAAACCGGTGCCGTTTTGAGTCTCGCTCACCTGCGCAAACAGGACGATCTTGCCTATCTCGAACGCCGCGGTGTAATTCCCGACTGCAAAATTGTCTGCCCGGTGCGTGTTGACGGCAACATCGAAAAGCTGATCATCATCTGTACCTATGCCGGCAACGTGTTTACCGGCGAAGACGATCTCGACACCGTTAACATGGTGGCTACTCTGCTTGGCCTGGTGCTCAGCAACACCAAAGCTCTGACGGCACAAAAGAGTGAGTTCGAAAAAATGCGAAAACTCTTCTCAAGCATGGTCGCCCCAGAGGTTATCGAACTGCTTGAGCAGAACCCTGATGGCATAACCCTGGGCGGCGAACGCAAACAGATCGCGATCTTGTTTGTCGATATACGCAATTTTACTGCGCTTGCCAAAACGATTACACCTGAACAGACGGTTGAGCTGCTGAATCGTTACTTTGCCATCATCACTGAAATCGTTCTGAAAAACCGTGGAACACTCGACAAATTCATGGGCGATTCAGCCATGGCTCTTTTCGGCACACCAAATATTCACGCCAACCCATCTCTTTCGGCGGTTCAGGCTGCCATGCAGATCCAGCGAGCATTCGAAGTAAAGATGCCACAATGGGTTGCCGAAGGCTTTCCCCAATATGGAGTCGGAATAGGAATAAATTTTCAGGAAGTAATTGTCGGAAACGTTGGCTCAACCAAGCTTTCGAATTTTACCGCAGTTGGCGATGGTGTCAATATTGCATCGCGACTGTGCCATGTCGCCAAACCCGGCGAAGTTCTCATTACCGGCTCATGTTACGAGAACATACCTGACTGGCCCGGCGCCGTCGAAGAACGCTTTGGTGTAACAATAAAGGGCAGTGAATCTATCACTGTGTTTTCACTTGAAGATGCGCCAGGCGACAAAGCCTGCTGTCCGCAGTGCGGACTGCCATTGCCTCTCGAAGCCAGATTCTGTGGCGAATGTGGTTTCAAGAGAACATAATCTTGTGTATCGCTCAACCAGGAAAGTAAATGGGCTGCTGCAATTCAGCAACAGCCCATAGTTTTGTTATACAAATGCGTTCTGATTTTTGTTAAATCCAGTGGCTTCAGCCATCAGACAGGATGCTGATTTAGAAAGCGAAACATTTAACCCGCCGACATCAGCCAGTAACTACGGCAATCCGAGGTACGATCCATAAAACCATATTCGATCAGATAACGACGCAAAGTTGCATGGTCGTCGAAAACCTGTTTGAGAATCGCAGTGACTTCTTTTTCCGTGTATTTGCGACCAGACTCGAATCGACTGGCAATATGACGCAGCACCGCCAGCTTGCATTTTTCCTTTATATAAAAGGTAGATAATCGCCCGTCGAGACCATCGGGAAAATACTTCTTAAGAATTTTTTCATTTTCTTCGAGCGTGATTTTGTAGCGGTCATCGACCATGGTTGCGGTCGCGTGCGGCTCAATATACTTTACCGGCGACACCTCGTTTTCTCTGATAAGTTCACATACTGCCATAAGAATTTTAGCCTGCCTTTCTTTCTCTTTGAGTGCGAATCGATGATTGCGAATGGTCGATGCACTGCCAATTCCAAGTTGCTGCTGTATCTGAGCATCCGGCATACGGTTGTAGAAGCAGCGCAACAGCTTACACATGTGCTCTGAAAATCCCGTCGACTTTTTGTCGAGGCCAATCAGATATTCGAATACAGAACCATGTGCCCGGGTGATGTGCAGTTCCATGAAGCGCCGCGCCTCATAGAGATCCGCGCCATCTTTGTAAATCATGCCTTTTTCAATTTCACGACCGCAGATTATGCACTCGTAGAACTGCCGGTTTTCGGTAAAACCCTGCTTGATAATTTCCATCGGCAACTCCTGCCAATTTGTTAAACTTTTCATAAACATTTTAACCTTTCGTTTGTTTATAAATAGATTGTAAACAATATATCTATAAAAAGCAAGGCAGTTCAGAAATAACGAATTGCATTTCTCAGCGATGAGCCAGATCTGTGCAAGGCCGCGCAAGAACAGCAAGAACAATTGCTGCTCTGTGAGATCCTGCTACTTCGCGCAGGACAGCTAAGCTATTGTATAAGGCCATCCATGGCCAAAAAGCCAGCTCTGAGCTAATCTCAGCTCCCGGGGGGATTGCTTCGCCGTGCTCGCAATGACAAAAAATTGAATTACCGGTCAGAAGAGCCAGCAGAAAGAATCATATAGATATCGTTGACATTGCTGCCGGTGTAACCAGTATGAACCAGGTCGCCAAGAGCCTTAAAAAAGCTGTAAGAATCGTTGTTCTGCAAAAACGTTTCCGGCGTCATAGCGAGCTTTTGGGCGCGCGCCAGGGTGGTGCCGTCTACAATAGCGCCACAGGCGTCGGTCGGCCCGTCTATACCGTCAGTCGCCAGCAGAGCAACCAGAAGGTTCGCGTGGCCCGCCAGCTCTCGCACAGCGGCCAGGGCCGCCTGCTGATTACGGCCGCCGCGACCATGGCCAGCAACCTGAACGGTTGCTTCACCGCCCATCAAGACTGCTACAGGAGCTGCGGAGTCGGCGGCGGCAATCGCTCTGACTGCGAGATTTTGCCCAAGCTGACAGGCATCACCCTGCCATGGTTCATTGACAACATCTACCTTAAAGCCGGCAGCGGCAAGACTGTTACTGGCAGCAACGAGTGCCAGATGATTATTGCCGACGACCCGGTTGAAAACCCCGGCAAACGAGACATCGCCCGGCTTTGGCGTTTCTTCGACCAGGCCGGCGGCACCATCAGTCAAGAGTGTTTTTACTGTTTCCGGCACGTCATCCCATAGTCCGTAGCATCGCAAAACTGCTGCTGCATCAGCGAATGTCGAGGTATCCGGCACCGTCGGCCCCGAAGCGATCACATCGAGCGGGTCACCGATAACGTCTGAAAGAATGAGATTAAGCAGTCGAGCCGGGTATATCCGTCGCGCCAGCCGGCCGCCCTTGCTGCCGCTGAGATGCTTGCGTACAACGTTAATTTCACTGATAGAAGCACCTGACTTGAGCAGCAACGAGGTCACCTTCTGCTTGTCGGCCAGAGAAATGCCATGAACCGGCAAAGGCAACAAACTCGAACCGCCTCCCGAAATCAGGCAGATCACAAGATCTTCCGCTTCTGCCGCATCTGCCAGTTCAAGAATCCGTCGACAGCCCTCTACCCCACTCTCGTCCGGCACCGGATGCCCGGCGTGATTGAGCATGGTAATTCTGGTGCTGCACTCAGTTTCATGCGGGATATTCACGCAGCCGGCGGTTATTCTGTCGCCAAGCAAGTCTTCGAGCGCACCAGCCATAGCACCGCTGGCCTTGCCGGCGCCAACGACATAGACTTTGCCAGCACCAATATCAATGTGACTCTCGCCGACCTTCAGAATCTTATTGTCGAGCGATAGAAACGATCTGAGCAGTTTTGCCGGTTCCATACATTCAAGAGCCGAGTTATAAGCCAATAGTGCGGCTTTACACAGCCACGCACAGTTCTGACTCACCGCCCGTTCAGACAATTGCTGAAAATTCTTAACGAACATACTCAGCCCACCTGCACTGTTTCTTATTTTTCAGCATAAGACATTCCGCGACCAAACGCAACGCAGCCCTTCAAAGTATGGCGGTTTGACACATTTCAGGCAACGGGGTACACTAATAAAAGAAGCGAACACAGCGGAGGTTTTCATGCTGAAAAACTACCAACGACAGCCCTTAACCCTGTTTATAACAGTATTTCTGATAATCGTAAGCCTGGGCAGCTGCCTGCCTGCGGCCGAAACGGAACTGGCAGGGTTCACCGAAGAACGGATCGACGCAATAAAAGAAGCAATAGAACCGGTTCTCAAGGGTCAGCCGGTGACCGATATTCCCGAAGAAGACAGGCAACTGCTGTTTCTGGCCGAGATGCTTTATTCAGACTCTTTCGAACTGTTTCTGCGACATGGCGAATACCTTGCCGATGTTAAACGCGATTATACCCAGGCTATTCCACGGCTGAAACGCGCTTACGAGCTCAAACCAAAAGAACTCAAGATTCTCGAAAAACTGGCTGAATGCCATCAGGCACTGAAGCAGGAAGCCAGCGAGGTCTCATGCTGGGAGACCCTGCGCGAACTTCTCGAAAACGACGAAAGCGATTCGGATCCAGAAAAACGCGATCTACGCGAACGCGTAATGGTCAATCTCGATCGCATGGCTCGCGAAAATGCCATGATGATGCGAGCCGGCCGAAGATTCATTATCTACACGCCGGTAGACAGCGCCTACGCCTATGTCACGCATGAACTGCTCGACGACCGCCTCGAAGAAATCTACCTGCAGGTAACCGGCGATCTTGCCTGTGTACCGGCCTTTCGCACTTCGATACTGGTACTTGACCCGGTCAGGTTCGAAGAAGTCAGTCCAACGTCATGGGCTGGTGGCTTCGCTTCGGGCGGCAAGTCGATGACTCTGCCTGCCGACAGCTTTCCGCGAACAGAGCCAGACACCAGGCTGCCTGCGCGCAAGCTGGTGACACACGAATTCACGCACAACATAATCTTCATCATGGGTGGTGGGCGCTGCCCAACCTGGCTCAACGAAGGTCTGGCGGTATTCTCTGAGAAGAAAGACGATGGCTTCACTGAATTCAAACCTTACGTGCCTGCGCCGCACGAAATCATGGATATCGAAGAACTCGAAAAAGAGTTTCAGGCAATCAGAAAACTCGGCAAAGAATCGCTAGAAAGAGTTCACAAGGCTTATCAGCTCGCCGGACTTTACGCACGCTTTTTGATTCAGAACGGTACCATGGCGGCGCCAAGACAAATCATCAACAGCCTTAAAAGCGGCATGGAAATGGAAAAAGCCCTGCATACAGTTACCGGGCTCAGCGTTCGCCAGTTCGAAAACGATTTCAAGGCCTGGACAGCCGAGCTCGCCAGCAACTGAACGTTCAATCTCTGCGACAGATAAAAATCATCGCCATATCGTCCTGAGCCGGTTCAACACCGATCCAGCTCTGGTATTCGGTCAGCATCGCCTCATAGAAGCGCTCGCTGTCTGGCGACCAGTTTCGCTGCAACATCTGCTGAAATCTTTCATAGCCGATTTCATCACCAGATGAATTTCTGGCTTCGATTATGCCGTCTGAATAAAGCACCAGAGAATCGCCTGCGCTCAGCTGCAACAAGGTTTCCCCAGGCATGTGTGAGCCTTTGCCATTCATCTTGAAGCCCAGTGCCAATATTTTTCTGACCGCCAGAGAATCTACTGTGACCTGATTCCGCTCAACCAGGTCAAAATACCGATTTATCGACAAATTCAGCAGAAATAGCGGAAAAACAAAAAACACAGAACAATCATTGTCCAGAACAGCAGGAGATACATGGTTCTAAGGCTGAATTTCAAAGTACATTCCGACTGCCAGCAAACAGAATAACTCGCACCCGGCAACAAAACGCACCGATGTTTCTATGAGTTTGACAGAAGCCAGAATGGCAGATAGAATCAACCTGAAAGATAGAAAAACTGTCTGCCTTGGCAGGCCGACCAGAACTGACGACTGAAAGCGGAACAATGCAAAATTCAGATAACCACTATCTGTTGGAAATTTTTCTGGCTGATCTTAAATCTGATGAAAAATTTATCAGAGAACTTGCCATTTTCCAGTTGCATCATCACATCGAGATCGACAAAGTGAGAGCAGAACTCAAAGCTGCCGCTGAAACCGAGAGTGATCCCTACCTGAAAGCCATGGTTGAGTCCCTTCTGGCTTCGACCAGCCAGGTTGATGTGTCGCTGGCCGGTCAGTCACCACCGCCGGTCGCCAGTTCAGACGAACTGCTGCAGCAATGGCGCTCACGTGAGTTAAGCGACTTGCCTGAACTGATCAGACAGATTGCTCTATTGCCAACAGAGCGCCAGGAATCGGCAATAAGACAGCTTATATGCGAAGAGAACGAAATGTTAAGGCTGATTCCGTTGTTTTCGTTCAAGCATGAGCTTATCAGAAGACCACAGACAATTGCCACTCTGGCAAAAATGCTGGTGGGCAGCGATCAGCTTTTCGTTATCAGACTCATACCTTTTCTGGCTGAACATGGTCGTGAGCACCTGATCAAGGCTTTGCCGAATCTGCTCAAGCATCAAAACTTCATGATCAGAGCAGAATCGATCAGGTTTCTCTTCAAAATTTCGCGAAAACATGCACTCAGACTTCTCGAAGAACTCATCTTTGCCAATGCGGCCAGCCGCAAGTCGGCAAGCACTTTTTTGCTGCTGTTTCCATTTGAAGATGTGCAAAACATCGTGTTAAGTCTCATTGACAGTGGATCTCTGCAGGACCCATTTTTATATCGCCTGATAACCTATCTGGTAGCGAACAACCCCGACCCCAACTTCTTCAAAAGGCTCACTGTCATGCAGGTTCTGCGCGGTGACGATATACCTGAACTCGAAAAGGTCAGGCGCGAAGCTGCAGAATCACTTAAAATAGCGGGTCTGATGGATGAAGATATCGAAGCCTTCTGCAGCAGTTCGCTCGAACGTGTATCAGAATATATAAAAGACCGCTCTGGTATAAAGATAGTCCCCGCAGCAGAAGGATCCGGTCAGAAAGCAGCCGCTGAAACCATCGAGGCAACTGCCACCGTAGCAACAGAACCTGCGAAAGCAGATAAAACACCGACACAGAAGCCTGTCATGCCGGCCAAAGCTGAGCAGATCGGCGAGGCTAATGTCGCGAAACTTCAGGAAATGCTGGCAAAATCGAGCTTGTCTGACGAGAACAGGATGATTTTTCGCAGAATGCTGATGGAAAAGCAACCAGAAAATCTTAACGAATTGATTCTCAAAGTAATAGCGAAATTCAAACCATCTGATTCGCAGGCTATCAAATGGCTGGAAGATAATCTCGAAAGTACCACTGTCCGAGATCGTCTGCTGACAATAAAACTTCTGGCAGACCTCAACCCGGCCCGGTTATTGCCACATCTGCCAGTATTGTGCGTCAGCGAGAATGAGATGATTACCACTCAAGCAATCAGACTTTTCCGAAAACATAATTTAAAAGGTTTGCTCAAGCAGATCAACAACTGGCTTAATGAAGACAGAGAGCGTTCATGGAAATCAGCCCTCAACGCTCTGCTACAGATCAAAATCGAAACATCCCGCGAAATTCTGCTTAAAACTTTCAAAACCACGAATCGCACCTCACTGATCAAGTATTTTGCGCCTGTTTTCAGAATTTCGCCCGACCACATAACCCTTTTCGAACTTGAACTCATGTCTGCCGAAAATCGCGGCAGCAAACATGAACTGCTTGAAGAAATGGTAATCGAGCTGAAAGAAGCTCTTGGGGTTGCCACTCAAAAAGATGGCGATCCCACAGATACAACCTCATTATTATCAGCTGGAATTCATGTTAAATGGAATGAACTGCGACAGAGTCTCGACAAGATCCGTTACATTTCTAAAAATGAACTGCTTGGTGAATCTCTGATCAATTTTGGCGAAAGGCATATTGCCAAAGCACTGATTGTGACAGCCATGTTGTTTATTTATACCTTCTGGCCTGACAACAGCCTGGTCGAGAATCAGGGCCCGGAAGACCCCACAATTACTCAGAAATTCGAAATAAATCAGCCGGCCGCCGAATTAAAACCCGGTGACCACAAGATTTTCAAGCTCGAAAGCTACGATCCGATCAACCGATCATGGCGGGCTACCGGCCTCGATGGCAAGGTATACAAACTCAAGGTTCCTGTTCCCGGCGATTTTACTGCAGGATTCAAGGGAGATTTCAAGATACTCTATTACAGCGTCACCAGGTTGGGTTACCCTGTAGTGGTCTGCGACCTGGTTTCTAAAGAAAAGTAAGCACGCGATGACAGATCTGCGCAAGACGTAATCTTATTCCTTCGGCACCCATTTGCCGTCGATTTTGAGATAGTTGAACGAATCGCTGACCACATCAAATGGTGTGGGGCTCAGACGAATTTCTTTATCATCGGCAATTATCTTCTGTTTTGCTTCAACAATGCGCGTTTCGCCATTATTGCCGGTAAAAGAAACCTTGCCCTCTTCAACACCGACCACAGTCATGTTATCCAATATTCTGACCATGAATCTTGTGCCAAGAACGCAGGTAACTCCCTGCGGCGATTTGACCTTGAAACCACCCTTGTTTTTTTCGATTTTGTAAATCGCCATGCCGGCATTCTGAACGACATAATCCTTGCCCGGCTCAAGTTCAAACATGCTGTCTGACTTGAGTTCAACTGTACCCTGACCACTAATGTCAAGATCCGCAAACGATTCTTCACCGATCTTCACTATGCCGCCAATACTGACAACATCATTTACAACGGCATTCTTATAAGCTGCTGTGGCTGTCTGTCTTATCTCAACCTTGCCAGAGGTGGCTATTACTGTTGCAGTCAGGATTCCGGCATCATTGCCACAACCGGAAAAAACGACGAGAGATGTCATCAACACCGCTATTAGGCAGCATAACTTCTTTGTGGAAAATGCCATGTCGAGTCCTCCTTTACCCTGCTATTAATAACGACAAAAGAGCCGACTTTGTAATTTTCCTGGCTCTATCGCAACAATTAGCGTGATGTGAGGTATTATAACAAAAAATTTTATACTGATATGATAAAATTGGTACAAAAAACGTTATAAAAGAAAAGGTATGGATTATCAAAGGCCGGAATTGCTTGCAGAATAGGGTTGAATGACCGACAATTACTGTCATAACATTTGAGCAAAAAGGGAGAATTAACATGCAGACTTCCAGTAGACAGTTGAGGCTCATAATTTTAGCAATTTTTCTCGTGTCAGTTGCTCTGACAACTTGGGCTCAGACGCAGGAAGCCGCTGGCGACAGCCAGCTGACGTCTGTTGATGAAGTTCTCGATGGAGACGACAGTCAGCAGGGCACCATCAACCTGACATCTGACAACCAGGGCAGCCGTACTTATACCGCGACTTCTGACTGCGAGGTCACCATAAGCTCATGCCTTGAAACCTATGGCAACGCTGAACTGTCGGTGACCGTGAACGATGAAAAAGTTATCAGCTGGGCGCGCAGTCACGACAAAGACCCGGCCAAACTTATCGTCAACGGCAAAGAAGTTGCAGAGTCCAACCAGGATGTCGGCGGCGGCGATTTTACGCCAACTGCACAGAAGACCAAGCTCAAGCTTAAAAAGGGCGACAAAGTAACCCTCAATCTTACCGGTGACTTTGGCCGCGCCAACCCGCACCTTTCGCTAACCGGCCCCGGCATTGAGCAAAAAGATGCAGCGCCTGGCAGTGACGCAGACCAGGGTTCCTCTGGTGAAACAGTAATGGGTTCTGGCGGCGGCTTTTTGTGGAAGCCGATTTCTGATAGTCGCGGTGGCGTCGCAGTTATTCTGCTGCCACCCAAATATCGCCATGAGCAGTTCAACAAAAAGATCTGGATCAATGGACAGGCTGGCGAGGTGCTTGACTGGCGGCCGGATTACGCTAACGGCAACCGCATGCACATATTCCTCAAGAAAAAAGGGGCGCAATATGGCGGCCCGGTCAAGATAGAACTGGGCCTTGCCAAAGGCGGTAAAATTCAGTGGAATGTCGCCAACGGGGCTAAGCGCACCGAGAAATGACCTGTCTCAGACGATACTTCAAGCTTTGAAAAGCTGATATTCTGGCGTAAATTGGGTTGAAACGATTGCAGCAATTGCCGGTTCGTTGTAAACTGGCATATACAGCAAAGGGTCTCAAAAGAAGTATTTACCCAAATTCAGCAGAAATCAGTTAGTGAAAGGTTTCAGGCATGTCAGGAAATGTCAGCTACCGAAAGGCAAGCAACATATTTATTTTTGTGCTTGCCGGTTACATTGAGAAGTCGATTTCAGAGGTATTTCTCGCGGAGTTTCGTCGGCAGTGGCTAATTGGTACGCGTCGTTTTCTATTCGACTTCACTGGAGTAACCATGATCAACTCTGTTGCATTGGCTGAGATTCTGGAAATGGTATCGGAAGGCATCGGTGAAAGTGACTCGGCCTTTTATGTCTGTGCTGTCCCGGAAAAGTGCCACTGGGGATTGTCTGCCATAGGCCTGCTCAATTATATGTCAGAATACAGCAGCCTCGAAGAAGCAGGCAATGAGCTTGGAGTAAAGCTTGAATAAAAAGAACAGAGGATTTTCATTTGTTGAAGTGATTCTCGGCATCGCCATACTGGCAGTTGTAGGTGGTGGTGCGCTGAAAGTATTTTCTGAAACCGGCCTGCCTCAGCAGGCAATGATCAGAGATTACACCGTAGCGATGAATATCTGCGAGCGTTTTTTGAGTTCTCTGCACAACGATCTTGCCGACGGAATGGCGATCGACAACATGGTCGACAAAGATGTGACCGACGCGATACTTGAGAATCCCAATATTCAGGACTATCTCAAAATATTTGCCGGTGGTGTGGGTAAAGACACGACTTCGCTGACCTCCAATTTCAAAGCCCTGCTCACAGTGAGGCCAGGCCCGGGCCCACAATCCGGGGTGGTTAAGAATATTAAACTCGAATTTAAATGGCATATCGGCAGAAAGCAACACAGCTTTGCCCTTGAATCCTATGTATATACCAGGTGATCTTGATATATGAATAATTCACGCCGCGCCTTTACAGTGGTAGAGATGATGGTTTATGTCGGCATTTTCTCGCTGCTGCTGGCCGGGGTGGCGTCGATGTTCAAGTATCTCGGGCATTTTCAGTCGGCCACTAAAAGGCTCGATGTTCTGCATGACCTTCGTCTGAGCAGTTTCAGGCTCGCAGAAGAACTGGCTCTCAGCCAGGAGTTCCTTTTCCCGACTGGCGACAACCCGCTTGAAACAGTGCATCAGATAATTTATTTCGACAACAAGTATGAGTTGATTGGTGTATTCATCAAGAAAGACAATCCTTCTGACCGATTTGGAGAGCTGGTCAAGCTAAACTGGACCGAGCATCTGAAGAATGGCAAAAAGGGTGAACCCAGGCTTGAAAAGCTGGTAGGTGGCGCCATAGAACTTAACGTCGGTCGACCTTCGCCTGATTACATTGAATATGAGCTGAAAATAGAAGAGCTCAAGCCAGACGGGCAGCCTTCAGGCAAAGTTTTTTCGTTAGTCAATTCCGCGCGATTAAGGGGTAAACTATGAAAGACGACTTCACTGAGATGCGTGCAGATATCGGCAAAAGAGGCTTTTCGATGGTAATCGGTCTGGCCGCCGGCACTATTCTGCTACTTGCGGTTATCAGCTACGTTTACTATTCATCGAGTGAAATGCGCATAGTCAAAAGCATGCTCAACCGCAAAAAGGCAGACTTTGCCGCCTATTCGGCCCTCAACGTCGCAAGTGCCCGCCTCATGGAAAACCGCTGGTATCAGCCAGAAAACAACCCCAATGTCGCAGAAAAGTTCAAAAGCTCGCACAGCGAAAAACTCGCCGATTATTTCAAAGACGACAAAGCGCTTGAAGCAAGCCTGTTCATCGACGAAATCCCTCACCCTAAAGCGCAGAAATCAGGCAGCGAAAATACCGATGGCTCGATCTGGGTGAAAATCTCTCAGACAAAGAGGCAGTATCGCGCCCTGCTTGACCACATAAGAGTTCTGGCGCTCGGTACTTCCGGCGACGAAAAAGCTCTCTATTTCGGCAAATTCATTATGGTTCCAGAGCCTTATCTTGCCGACAACCTGACAACCGGGCACCTGATCGACGACCCGCTGATGATCGATGCCGACGAAAAAATCCCCATTTACCCTGATGCGGTCTGGGACAACGCCGGCGAAGAGGGAGCTACCGAGAAGAGCAGAAAATTTGTAATCAGTGTGTCTGTAACCGCTGGCCAGAAGGTCAAGATGGGCCAGGTGATCATGGTTCTTGGCTACTACATGTCTACTGGCGAAAAGTCGACCCGCGAGGAGCAGGTAGTGTCGCCCTATTCAGGAAAAATTGCCTCGGTCGAAGTTTCGAGTGGCGGCGATGCAATCGTTGGCAAACCTGTCGCCTGGCTTGAGAAAGAGCCTGGAGACTTCTATTCGCCCAAGACCCTGCGCAAGATGGTGCAGATCACCAAGATACCTCTGTCGGTGTTCAAGGACTTCAACCTCGAGAACCGCGACGATCGCTTCAAAGTATATAACTACGTTGCGAAAACCACTCTCGAAACCGTAATCAATCGCATGCCGATGAAAACAATAAGCGACGGAACAACCGAAAGCTTTAAAAGCGTCAAAAACGAGACCAGCCTGACCGGGCAACAGGCGGTCGGGTTGTTCAATGCTGCCGGCACGCCACAATGGGGAGTCGATGATATCGAAAAGATGTTTGCGGCGCTTAACGCAAAAAGCAATCAGAATCAGGAACCAGACGTAGATGTAGAAAGCGATTACGACAAAATTTACGCAAACGCCGGTAAAGCTTACATCAGCAATCTCTGGGTCAGCTTCACGCCACCAGCACGGCTGGCCTCTTCCACCAGAAAAGATTTTTCTGGCATGTCCAGCTACAAGCTTGGAGTGCAGCCGAGTAAGGTCAGTGACGAAATGCTGTCGCTGCTCAAACTTGTTTCAACCATGCATGGAGTCGATTATCTCTCGCAGATCAGCACCAAACCCCAGGAAAACCCCAACCTGTATAACATTGCCTCGACAACCAACAGTAAAACCGGCAAAGGCTACTGGGAAGAAATGCGACACAAAGAAAATCTCGGAGCTCAATCCGACAACGTTAAGGATTACATCAAAAGCATGTCGCAACTGCGCGATGGCGCAAAAAAAATCAAGGTTAAGCTCGACCAGGGCACGCCCTGGGAAGACCCCTATTTCAAAACACTGGTCGCCAACGGAACCTGTAACCCTGATGATTACTTCTGGTGGGAAGAAAAGCAGGGCTGGTATAAAAAAATACCCAAGGAAAACGTTCAGATTAAGCCGATAGATGTGCCATACGGTTACACCAACGACTGTGACCCGCAGGATCCTTTCAAGATGGATACCGGCCAGCTGCTGAGCTATTTCCGCAAGCACTATACCTTTGGCACGACGCTGCCACCGCCTGAAGATATCTGGGCCGAAAATACGGTAACCGACACGCCGCAGAAACCCGGCCCGCCCGACTCGACAGGAGCTAAATACAGCGGCTTATCGAGTTAACTTTCAGAATACGGTACTGGTTGCCTTAACATAGCTGCGCGGTTCAGCGCCACCGCTGGTCGTTAGAACTACTTTCTGCCCTTTTTTTACATCGATCTTGTAAGAAATGCCGGGCGTCGGCGAGTAATCGCCGGGCGACTCTTCAAACATGCTCGATGAATCGACTGCACCCTTGAAGCTGACCGGAGCATAAGAGGAACCATCGACACGCCGCCATGACAGCAGGGGCTGGCCGTCGAACCTGATCTCGTTGCCATCTTCGTCGTATAAACGCACGACGATGTCGGCGGGGCTGTAGGTATAAAGATACACTTCGAGCGAAACCTCGCCATCGGCCAGAGCGACCAGTTCCTTGCTGCCTTTTCCGCTCAATGTTTGGGTCTGTGGGGTTCCCTGTGTCTGCAGAACTTGTTCAACAGTTGCGTTGGGGCGGGTGCTCACTGACTCTACTGCCTGCGGGCGAGTAAAAATATGAGGATTACGCTGTGACAGCTCATCAGCCGGCTCGATGACCGGTGCGACAGTCGTGCCGGGAACAGCAGCCGGCGTGGTCTGCTCAGATATCGGCTGTTCTGTGCTGGTGCCAGACGCATTCAGCTGCTCGACAGTAAAAGTGGTAATCGCCGAGTCGATACCGATTTCGATCTGAGCTGCTTTAAGTGCTGGTAACGGCAGCAACGATGCATGAAGAAGGAGCAATAAGCTAAGGGATGATATTGAAGCTGATTTCTTTTCCATCAGAGGCTTTTGAAAAATCATAGGTCTTTGTCTTCTCCTTCCTTGTAACACGAACCTTCAGGCGATCCTGACTGAGCTCATAAACCACGGTTTCTCTGATTGGCAGACATTCTCTGTCGGTTGAAACTGTATCTATTTCCCATTTTCCCGGTGCTGAAGACGATATAGAAAGCGAACTGCGAATGTCTCGCCTGAGCTCACCAACAAGGCTGGCGCTCAGAGCATGAAACGACTGCTCATCTTCGATGTCGCCACTTTGCATGCGAGCCTGCATGAGAACGTAATACCACAGGGCGATCGCGCCACAGAGCAGGGCCGCGACAGTTATCAGCTCAACGGTGGTGAAAGCTTTTCTAGCGGACAAAGGTAACCCCCAGCGGTTTCATGAACAGCCGAAACGCGCGACTGCAAGTCTCGGCGTCAGTCACATCGAGATTCTGGTTATAGCTGAGTGAGCGCTTCTGCAAGTTTGCCAGACGATTCATAGCAAGATCGCGAGCAGCAATCATGCCATTGATGTCGGCTGCAGATTCGATAATAACAGAGTTTTTGAGGGCTATCAAAGCAGCGGTCAGCGGTTGCGAAGTCGATACCCGCACACTGCCGCCAAAGCTGACGATCGTAACTGGCTCGAGATCTGGCGCGTTTATGGCATCGCTGATCGTTACGTTACCATCGACAAGAATCATGCCGCCGCAACCAGACTCGGCAAGCAGCGGTCGGTCGATAGTCAGATCGCCCATGATGTGATAGACATCTTTAATGATGAACTCTTTCTTATCTGTCTGAATCGCTTTATAGAAGTCTGCAGCCGAGTCAAATTTGTAGCCAGCCCTGGCCTTGAGATACTCGATATCTTCGAATCCTGACAGATTTCCGGCGAACAACTGCCGGCCGTCGCTGCCGGCGAGGCGGTATAAACTGCCATGGTTCATCTCGAAGAACGAGACCGGCCGGTTGTCAACCGAAGCCCGGGCAGACCCTACAGGCAAATCAATGCCTGCCGGTAGATTACCCGGATTCAGGGCAATCTGCCAGGAAATTCTGGGATCATGAAAAGCCAGCGCTCTGAGATTGGCAGCGTTGCAGCTCTCTTCGACAATACTGGTCATGCGCTCGCGATAACGCCTGAAATCGCCGCCAAAATTATCTCTGACCCGGCGCGCCGCGGCGGCTGTCATTCCGGGCCAGTGGTCTGTTAAAAACTGCGGTTCGCCAATATTGGGCAAAGGGGCATACAGGCCGGTCCGCTCGTTTTTAAGCCCCTGCAGCAGGAGCCAACGATTGATGGCCTTGCCAAGAACGACTGTGGGAGCAGGTCGACTCGCGCTTCCGGCAATTCTTATTCTGGCCGACTGCAGATCATCAGAAGCACTTTCCTGCATTACCTCCCGGTAAAAAGGTTCTCTGAGCTCTTTGAAAAGATATTCAGGCTGCGAATAATAAGAGATGTCAGCGCGGGCCGACAGGGCATCAGTGTCAGGAATACTGAACACCCTCAAATCGTTGCTGACCATGGAAGAAGCATACTCATCGTCGCCGCCACCTGGCCCGGCACCCAGTTTCCAGGGGGCTTCCGAACCCAAAAACACCCAGCCCTGGCGGTCAAAGAACGAGGCACTTTCATCCGGTGGCAGAGCAGCGGGGCTGCATCCTGTTCCAGAGTGCACCATGAGCGGCGAGTCGCTCACCTGATTTTTGCCAATGATCGAATCAGCAAGAGTATTGACGTTGGCGCCGCCCTGTTCGCGAAGAAACAGCACGAATTTGCCAAGCACCGGCGGCAAAATGTTAACCAGCTTCGCCTCCCGATAACGATAAACCCTGGCAAATGCACCATTAACACTGGCTTCGGCATGCAGAAGCACCATTGCTTTTGCCTCGCGTTCGTCTGGAATCGGCCCGGGTGTGCCTGAAGGAGCAAAAAGATTCTCAAGTTTGCGCAATTCCAGCTCTACCTTTAAGCTTGAATAGTCTTCAAAATCTTTCTGCAGGTATTTAAAAAGATCAGACTCGATTGGAATCTTTTTATTATCGAGATCGATCAGACCGTCAGGCCCCAGCATCTCTTTTATTATCAGTTTGAGCTCAGGCGGCGCTTTATCGACTTTGGGAAATGATTCGGAGCGACCGTCATTGATGAAGTTAACTGCCTTCATCAGAAGAGTATCGACAGATTCGAGCCCGCCTGTCGCCAGATGGTAGGCTTTTTCGTAATCGGCCCCATGCGAAGCCTGTGTCAGCTGATGTTGCGAAAAAAAGTGTCGGGTTCCGGCCAGCAGCAGCAAAATACATATCAGCAGCAGAACAACCGGCAGAATCATCCCTTTTCGCGCTTTCATTATTTCCCTCGCAGCAGATTTCTGACCACGTAATTAACCTGGGTATCAGAATTGCGATTATGCCATTCGATCTGAACCTCGACGATGTAAAGCCCTTCGTTTCCGGCAGAAGTAGCCGGAATTATTTCTACCTTGCGCGTGAATTCAGATGGTGCCGGCATCACACCGAGGTTTTCAAGACTGAAGGAAGCGACCAGCTGCGAATCCTGGGTCAGTGGCTGCGAACGCAGGCTTTGCCGTGGCAGTTCTCGCAAACCGGCGATCATTGAGCTGGCGAGACCGGCGGCTACCAGCGTATCTGCAGCTTTAAACATCGTCTGTCTGGTAGAAGTAAAAATCAGATACAGTGGTGCGATGACCAGCTGCAATATAAACAGGGCGATAAGCAGTTCAACCAGAGTAAACCCTGATTTTCCTGGCTTATGGCCGAAATCGCCTTTATTTCCGTGAGTTGTTTTCATTTACAACCTGACCGAAAAAAAATCAATTTACAGAACTGGCTTGATCTACCGATATCAATTTCTCTACAACCTGCAAAAGCACGTTTCCTGAGTGCTCGAGGGCATCGATCTGAACGAATACTCCAGCATCACTGCGGCGCTTATGCAATGTCGTGATCGACCAGTAATCGTCTGATTCTATCAAAGTTTTGAAAGTGAACCGCTTCGACCTGGAATCTTCTTCACGTGTCACGCCTTCGCCACTGAAATGGTATAGAACCTCGACCTGTTCAGGAACTCCTTCCTGCGAAAGCTGTGTCACCAGCAACCTCATACCTTCTGAAGAAAAAGAAGCTTCTGTTGCTGAACGCACGTCCCGGCGAAGATCCGAAAGTAGCCGATTAGTTACGTCGTGCAGATTCTGAGTCTTGGCAAGTCTTCGCGAAGTAAGGCCGGACTGGGCAAACAGATATATGGCCATCGTCAGAACTACCGCACAAAGGGCAACCACGACGAGAAGCTCTACCAGAGTGTAGCCAAAGGCTGGCGCTCTGACGAGATAAGAATAAAATCGTCTGTCTTGATAAGACATTTGTTGTCTGGCCTCTCCGATCGTTCAAACCCTGCTCAAGTTTAACCTTTATCCAGCCTTTTATCAACCTGAGCCAAAGTCTCAAAGCAATCCCAGCTTAAAACCAATAGTAATTCTGCGCGAATCACAGCGAGGTCGCAGATTTCACTTTCCGATGCCTGAATGAACCGGAAAAAAAAGACCGGGAGATTATCCCGGGCTGAAAAATAAGGAGGCAAACAAATCCATAACCCTCTTCGGGCAGAATTGATGCTTTGTTTAGTACAATTTTTGCGACAAAAACAGCCTTCGGCAGACAACGACAAACGTCAGAAATCAGCAAAAGCCCTCGGTACGTACAAAAAGACAGAAAAATATTTTTTTGTCAGGCGGCCAGATAGTATCGAACAAAATTCAGCATGAATGCGAAAAGAAAGCCGTAGCAGAAATTGTCGAGACGGATCGGCTCTTCGCCGTTTCTGTCGCGGATACGGCCGATCAGACTCATCATCATGCCAACAGCAGTCGGTGCCAGAAAAAGCATTACCAGCCTGGCATTATGCTGTTTGACAAACGGATGCGGAAAAATCTCGATACTCAACACACCTGAAAGCAGACCAAGCCCGCCATAAATTACCACAGCAACGACCCAGCTGAAAGGTTCCGGTTCTTCAGGTTCAGGCTCGCCGGCGGCCTGAGCCCGGGCCACTCTGCCCTCGTGCCGCTTTTTTCGAGCCTTTTTTAATGAATGACCGCCAAGCTCAACGGCTCCTTCAAAAAAGAAGCTGATGAAAACCTGCAGCAGAAATTCACCAAAGAACTCTATCAGAATGAACAGAATTTCCAAGCGCATCCCTCCGGTAGCATTATGATAGCACGAACAATGTCGTGAATAAACGAAGAAGAGACATTGTCTGGCGGTCTTGCATCACATCTGATTTGAGCTTATAATTTGCGGCAGCAGTGCTTGAACCCAAGGAGAATGCGATGACGCTTCCAGTAAGGAAACACGAGGAAGAAAGGTTCACCTACGCCGATTATCTGACCTGGCCAGACGAGCAACGGTGCGAAATCATCGACGGGCTGGTATACGACATGTCACCAGCCCCCAACACCGCCCACCAGGAATTACTATCAGAACTTTTTTATAAAATTAAGGAGTTTCTTAAGGGTAGTCCCTGTAAAGTTTTCGTAGCACCCTTTGACGTCAGGCTGGCGGAAGCGGGCGAGACATCCAGAAGCTGTTCGAATGTGGTGCAGCCCGATCTTTCGGTAATATGCGACCTTGAGAAGCTCGACGAAAAAGGATGTGTCGGAGCACCCGACTGGGTCATCGAAATTCTGTCGCCATCGACTTCATCGAAAGACCAGGTTAAGAAGCGCTATCTCTATGAAAAGCATGGCGTCAAAGAGTTCTGGCTGATTCATCCGACCGAGCGCACTGCCACGCTTTATTACCGTAAAGGCAGCAGCTTTGCGCTACAGGGAATCTACGATGAAGACGCAACTCTCAAATCACATCATTTCAAGGGATTTTCAATAAAATTCATTGAGATCCTGCCGGTTATACGGGCTGTTAAAGAAGAGCCGATGCCATATTATCCGGGCAGTGAACCTACGACTAAGACAAAAAAAGCAGCAACACGAAAAAAGGCAAAAAAAAATGAATAAAAAAATCGCAATCATCGGTGGCGGCAATCTCGGCTCAGCCATAGCACGCGGGCTTCTCTATACAAAATCGGTCAAACCTGAGCTGATTCATGTCACCCGCCGCCGCGCCGATATGCTGGCAGGACTGGCTAACGAAGGAATTATAACCGGCAACGACAATATCTCTGCCGTAAAAAACGCAAAAATAGTGCTGCTCGCGGTTAAACCATATCAGGTCGCCGAGGTCTGCGAAGAACTCAAGGGCCATCTTGCCCGCAACGCCATTATAATCTCTCTGGCTACCGGCATCGAAAATAAGAAACTGGTCGAGCTGACGGGTGGCAAACATGCGATTTTCAGGGCCATGCCCAATACCGCTGTGGCAATCGGAGAGTCGATGACCTGTCTCGCCGCTATCAATGCGACACCTGAGCAGGAAAAGGAAGTCGAACAGTTCTTTGCCAGACTCGGCAGCGTGCTGTTCATACCCGAAGAACTGATGGCTGGCGCTACTGTACTGGCCGCCTGCGGCATCGCCTTCGCGCTGCGCTTCATCCGCGCCGCCACTCAGGGCGGCATCGAAATCGGCTTCAGTTCAGACATGGCACTCAAAATCGCTTCGCAGACGGTCAAAGGTGCGGCTCAGCTGGTTATCGAAGGCAAAAGCCACCCCGAAGCCGAAATCGACAAGGTCACGACGCCGCGTGGCATAACTATTTCAGGCCTCAACGAAATGGAGCACCAAGGCTTCAGTTCATCACTGATCAAGGGCCTGCTCACGTCTTTTCAGAAAATCGAAAACCTCAGCAAATAGCCCGCCAGCATGTATAGATCAATCACCGTAAAAATTGGCTCAAACGTGTTGACCAGACCTGATCGCAAGCTCGACCTCGAGCGCATTTCGCACATTACCGATCAGATCGCGACTCTGCACAAGCAGGGAATAAAGGTAATTCTGGTTTCTTCCGGCGCTGTTGCATCTGGGCGCGGCATGGTGACTCATCTGCCGAAAAAAGACCCGGTTTCTGAACGCCAGCTTTTATCGTCGGTCGGGCAGATCAAGCTGGTTTCGACCTATGCTTCGCTGTTCGAGGCACATGGCATAACCTGTGCGCAGGTGCTCGTGACCAAAGAAGACTTCAGAACCCGCGAGCATTATCTGAACATGAAAAACTGCCTGACCACGTTGCTCGAGCACAAAATAGTGCCGATCATCAACGAGAACGACGCAGTGTCGGTAACCGCGCTGATGTTCACCGATAACGATGAACTGGCAGGTTTGGTAGCAACAATGATGAACACCGAAGCATACTTCATTCTCAGCAATGTCGATGGCATTTACACCGGCAACCCAGGCGACGAAGGCGCACGGCTCATCAGAGAAATAGCTGGCACCACAACCGACCTGTCAGGCTTTATTACCGCGAAAAAGAGCAACTTCGGGCGCGGCGGCATGCTGACCAAAGGTCGCGTGGCGCAAAACACCGCAGCGGCTGGCATTGCCGTGCATATCGCCAACGGCACCCGCCCCAACATTCTCATCGACCTTGCCAGAAACAGCGAAAAAATTGCACATACCAGATTCGTTCCAGGTGCGCCACGACCGGCCTTCAAGAAGTGGATAGCCTGCTCGGCCGACTTCACAAGCTGGGAAGTTCACATCAACAAAGGCGCCAGCGATGCGCTGCATTCAAAAAGAGCGACCAGCCTGCTGTTGGCCGGCGTTACCAGCATGCAGGGTGACTTTAAAAAGGGTGATCTGTTGCGCATTATCGATCACGAAAAACGCCTGATCGGCATCGGCAAGGCCCAGTATGACCGTCAGAAAGCCAATGAGCACCTTGCCGACCCCAAATACAAACCACTGGTGCATTATGATTATCTCTATCTCTTTCCTTGAGCGTTCATGAAAGGCATGGAAACAATGACAACAGGTGAACAGCTGATCAGAGCCCGAGAGGCCACGCGTCTGATGGTCAGAGTCGATGAAGACTGCAACCGCAGGGTGCTGCTCGATCTGGCTGACCGGGCCGAAAAGAATATAGATCGCCTGCTGGCGGCCAACCGCCTCGATCTTGAGCGCATGCCGACGACAGACCCACGCTACGATCGTCTCATGCTTACGACTGATCGCATCAAAGCCATCGCCAATGACCTGCGCAACGTTGCTGCCATGCATTCTCCAGTCGGAGAGGTTCTTGAAGAGCGCACCATGCCGAATGGTCTGCATCTTAAAAAGATCCGTGTTGCGCTGGGCGTTGTCGGCGTCATCTACGAAGCCCGGCCAAATGTCACTTTTGATGTTTTCGCTCTCTGCTTTCGAACCGGCAATATCTCGGTGCTCAAAGGCGGCCAGGATGCAGCTCATTCTAACGAAGCGATAACCGCGCTGATTCACGAAAGTCTTGCGGCCGGCGGCATTGCGCCCGACGTGGTGCAGCTACTGCCGCCACAACGTGAGGCGGCTGCCGAACTGATGAACGCGGTCGGTCTCGTCGACGTGCTGATTCCGAGGGGTTCGCAGGGGTTGATCGATTCGGTGCGTAACGGCTCGAAAGTGCCGGTGATCGAGACCGGAGCCGGCGTCTGCCATACTTACTTCGACACTGACGGCGATCTCGAACTCGGCCGAAAAGTAGTATTCAATGCCAAGACGCGCCGGGTAAGCGTCTGCAACGCACTTGAATGTCTTATCGTCAACAGCTCACGCCTCAGCGAACTTTGCGATCTGGTCGCGCCGATGGCTGACAAATCAGTTGTTCTTGAAGCCGATGAACGTTCATATCAGGCACTGAGCGGCAAATATCCCGGCGACCTGCTATCTGCAGCCAGCGAAAAATCTTTTGGCAGAGAACATCTCGACTATCGCCTGTCGATCAAGACTGTTGACAGCCTCGATGAAGCTATGGAACATATCGCACGTTACGGCACCCGCCACAGCGAAGCAATAATTACCGGCAACCGGCAGACCAGCGCGAGATTTTGTAAAGAAGTCGATGCCGCCGCGGTCTACGTTAATACTTCGACTGCCTTCACCGATGGCGCGCAATTCGGCATGGGCGCCGAAATCGGCATCAGCACGCAAAAGCTGCACGCACGCGGCCCGATGGCGCTTCCCGAACTGACCAGCTACAAATGGCTGATCGACAGCGAAGGCCTTACCCGCCCCTGACCGCCTTCATCCGGTGCCCTCGTTCCGGTTGTAACCCGGTACAGGTGGTTTTTTTCTGGCAAGATAAACCGCGAGTATGATCATGCCAAAATAAGCCATTGGCAGGGTCAAAACAATTGCCTTCCCAACCAGAATCAGAAGACCATAAGGTTCAGGCTCCTGTTCACGCATTCTGATACTGAGAACATAATGCTTTCCAGAAGGCACTCCCGGCGAAGCGACTTCGACCAGATAAGCCTGCCCGGGCTGCAAACCGGCATAAACCAATTGTAGATGTCCGCCCTTTTCCTGCTCATCGCGCTTTACTGGCTTATAATCAGCGGGGCTGCTGTTATTGAGAATCTCGTCACCACGCTGGTTATAAACCTTCAAGATCGGGTATTCATCGGCATCAGTCACTACCCTGAAATTGTAAAGAGCATAACCATGTTTAACGTTCACCAACCAGCGATCTGGTTCAGAGCGCAAAGGCTGTCGCTTTGTCATGTGCATAAACGCGCGGGCATTGTACTTTTCGAGAAGGTCGACATCGACCAGCTGAAATTCGGTCGGCAGCTGCCCGGCGAACTCAGCGACTTCCCGGCCCAAAGGCAATTGATGGTAGCCATACACAGCAAAAACTGTTGCGTAGACGACCATGAGAAAAGCGGCCAACAGATAGAGTTTGAACAGAAAAGTTGCAGGCTTGGCCCGCTCGGGGTCATATTTGTTCTGCAGCTTGTTTATGCGTTCTTCAGCCGACTTTTTGACAAATTCGTTGAGAGACTCTGGTTGCATCGTGGCTCCTGGGAATGTTTATACAATTATTTCGGCAACAAACGGCCTTATAGCAACCCCGAAGAAATATCAGCTGCGTTTATGGGTAAAAACTGATGCAGCCGGAACCGACTGAAGCACCCAGCTTTTTTCGGGGCCGGCGGCAGCTGTTTCACTCAAAGCCTGCAGGAGAGGTTTTTCCATCGCGGCTGGCACGCAGAGGATTCCGCGTTCACAGGAAACGCTTCTGCCGGCTTCGCTTCCCTGCATGTATGAAGTGCGCACCCGCGACACGGTGGCGCCAGCAGCTCCAGCCTGCATTGCAGCCTCAACCAGGCTGTCACCCATTTCTTCATGGCAGAAGAAGGTAATTTCGCGATGACTAAAACTGGCCGCAGCTCCGTTGCTGGAAATGTCTTCGACGCCAAAAAAACGTTTACGCCATGCCGTATTCTTCTTAAGATCATCGATGGCGGCTATGATCTGCTCTATGCTTGCAGCATGTTCCTGACGGCCAATGCGCAGCAGAGGATCGACGATTCCGGCTTGAACTGGCGTCTGGTACAAAAATCCGCCACCTGGCCTGTCAACGTGCCCCTCTTCGATGAGAAGACGCTGAAGGCCATTAGCATCATGACCCGGCACCATCAGATAAACCATCTCTTTTTCCGGCGAAATGGTAATGCGCAGTAAACCGAGGCGATCGCGAATCCCGGTGCCGATGCCGAGACCCACAACCGGAACTCCCGCTCCCAGTTTGAGAGCAACTTTATAAAGATTTTCACCACCGCCCGACTTTGTCTGAATGCCGGTTATCAGCGTAAGATCTTTCAGCAGCCATTCTGATTTCACCTGCTCTAATTGAAGATCCGGCAGAACACGCTGACTTATTTCGCTGACATCCTGGGCATAGATGGCGCCGCGCCCGGGAGTTCGCAGTTCGAGCCCCTCAATAAGACGACAAAGCAACGGAGCGGCCAGCTCACGCTTCACGGTCAGGCGATATATTTCACTGGCTGCATCACTGAACCCCATCCGCAGGCCAGACAGGCCCCAAAAACCGGCTCTTACGTTCTGCCTGACACATCTGGCGTTTTCTACCAGAACCGCCGGTATGCCAAGCGCTGTGAACAATTCGACGACCCTGCCGCTGAGACCGTGATGAGTCATCAGGGTTATGCGTGCGGCTTCGCGCGGTTCAAACTGCATGCGTTTCCTCCCTGTCTGCCTCAAGAATCTCGCGCTGTCGCCTCTGCACCATAATGCCATAGACAAGCATTGTCAAAATTGGAAAAACCGACGCCATGGCAACAATGCCAAAACCGTCAATAACATTGAGCCCACCACCAATACCCAGTCCCATTGCCAGAATGAGCGGCACTGTTATCGGCCCGGTGGTGACTCCGCCTGAGTCCCAGGCGATGCTGGCGAAGTCATCTTCGCTGAACCAGGTAAGAACAAGCACTGCCAGGTATACAGGAATAAGCAGCCAGATAACAGAAAAGTTGTAAAGAATTCGAGAAACGCCGGCAAGAAGACCGATGCCAACACCCAGCGACACTGTGCGAACCACGCCGACGCGAGTCACCATGCCAACCGTCAGTTCTTCAACCGTAGCGCCGAGCGCACTGAGAGATGGTTCAGCCACAGTCGAGCCATAGCCCATGCCAAATGCAAATATAAAAACCAGCGCAATGCCAACCAGCGTTAATTCAGGTCCGAATAATGGCGGACGTTCAACGATGTGCTCGTATCTCCGATTTACAGCATCATAACGCTCAGACTCGAAAGGAACCGGGCGTGGGGTGCCGGTTCGATCCTTGAAATAGAAGAAACGACCAGCTTCACCATTCTGATTAAAAGCGGTCAAAACGCTTTCAGGCTCGAACGGTTCGAGAATGACTCTGCCCTCTTCGTGAGTCTCGCTCCTGAATACCTGCGGAAGCGGCCGGCCAACCTGATCGCCAAGCGGAGCCAGACCGAGCCTGATGCCGCTGGTTAAAATCGCCATACCGACAAGTGCAAACACGATTCCGAGAACAACCTCATCAGGTCGTCGTGGTCGATCTCGCAACAATACAAGAAGAACGATCACAAGCAGCAATACCAGCGGAATAATGGCTCTTACGGCGAGCCCTGACTCGTTTTTCACGACTTTGGCAAAATCGCTGTTGTTCGCTTGTTTAGCTTGGTTCGGCAAAACTTTTATAGCAGCCACAGTCGCCCGCTCATGCGACGAAGCCCGCTGTGAAAGCCATTCCTGCAGTGACATACTACCGAGCAGTTCTCGGCGCCGTTCTTGATCTGCCAGAGAATGCAACGCAGCAGCATATTTTTCTTCGCTGCCATAACAAGCGCGGCGGGCAGCTTCGTCGCCGCGTTGAAACGCAATGGCTGCCAGTTTTTCTTCGGAGGGCACCAGTTTGAGGGCATTACTGCGGTTCGCCGGTGCAAAAAAATCGGCAATTGATACAGGCTGAGGTGTCGATACATTCAGATATACACCCAGCAGCATTACCGCCAATATCGGAAACAACGAAGCCAGTGTAACCACACCAAAACCAGAGGCTGTGCCGGTATTTCGGCCGGCCGAGCGACTGATGCCGATACCCATCGCCAATACCAGCGGAACAGTGACCGGCCCGGTGGTGACGCCGCCGGTATCCCAGGCGAGATTGATTATTCCGGCCAGGTTGGGGTCGCGCGCAAACCATACAGAAAGCCCCAGAAGCAGCGGAACCATGGTAAAGATAAAAGGCCGAATCGATATGCCAAAATGAAAACGCGCCATACCGAAGGCAACTGCTACGCCGACTCCGGCGCCAACAGCCATTACCAGACCGTTTGTTTCGAGCTCAAGCAGGCGAAACAGCAGAGGTGTTCCCCAGGGGGTTACGGTTATGCCGGCGAGCCTGAGCGATGCGATAGCTGGCTCAGCCAGCGTTGCCCCCACCCCCAGCAGCAGGCCAAAAAACATAATGACTGCGATATTGCAGCGCTGTGGCAGCTGCAACCCGACTCTTTCGCCAAGAGGCATCAGACCGAGAAATAGTCCTTCGAGAAAAAAAGCAAGTCCGAGCACAACCATGCCAATACCTGCTGAAAGCTGGAGCGCATTGGCAGGCGGCGTATTGAGCACCAGTATTTTAAAGGCAACGAGATAGACAATGATAAAGGCCACGGCGCGCAACTGCTCGCCGATTCTGGTTCTGGCATAGTTCCAGATCATTGGCAGAGCTGTACCTATTGGAATTTTTATGCGTCTGGGCCGGGCCATATAACACCTTATAGAAACAGGCCGCCGCATGCCATCCTGGAAAACTTCACCCAGCCATGCACCGACCATGTATTTGCTGTTAACAACAAACTCATTCTATCTTCTAAAACACTGATTGTCAAACCGCCAGGACCCAATAAAAATTAGTTTCAGCACGCCTATTAGCATTGCCACAAAAAATTACGGGTTGAAGCATCGGCAAAAATAGTGTTAGTCTATTTCAGACCCATCATTTTGTCATCGGCCAGTGCCTTTTCAGGCACACCCAATCGCAGAAGCGAAATTTTACCGGCCAGACAAATCTCTTTCTGGAGGCTGCCAATGTCGCTTTTAGACTATCTCATTTTTGCCGCCTACATGGCTTGCGTGCTTGGAATCGGCATTTACCACTTTCTCAGAAATAAGGATCGCGAAGATTATTACGTCGGCGGGCGCTCGATCGACCCCAAATATGTTGGACTTTCGATTGTAGCAACGGATGTCGGCGGCGGCTTTTCCATCGGCCTGGGCGGAGTTGGTTTTGCCATGGGCCTTTCCGGCAGCTGGCTGCTGTTTACCGGTCTGCTTGGCGCCTGGCTGTGCGCCGTTCTGATTATTCCAAGAATCAAACGCATCGATGTGAACAAGTCATTTTTGACTTACCCTGACTTTCTGCGTGACCGCTACAATCAAAGCGTTGCAGTAACCGCTGCCCTGATTTCCGGAATCGGCTATCTTGGCTTTGCCGGCGCACAAATGCTGGCTGGTGCCAAACTGGCTTCTGCCACCATCTTGCAGAGCAACCCTCTCGGCATGGAGCCAATGACCTTTTCATTGATGATTATTGCTGTAGTCACCATACTTTACACCGTTCTCGGCGGGCTCAAGGCAGTTATCTACACCGATGCCGTCCAGTGGGGCGTTTTGCTGGGCGGTCTCGTTCTGATTACCATTCCGGCAGCGTTATACGAAATCGGTGGTTTTCAGGCCCTCAAAGCCGGACTGCCTGCTGAATTCTTCACTCTCACCAATCTCAGCTGGGTGCAGTTTTTTAACTGGATGATCACTATCGTTCCGATCTGGCTGGTCGGCATGACGCTATATCAGCGCATGTATGCCTGCAAAGACGAAGCTGCTGCCAAAAAAGCCTGGTATATTGCCGGCATTTTTGAATACCCGATAATGGCCTTTGCCGGCGTTTTTCTCGGCATGTGCGCGCGGCTGGTGTTTCCTGATGCCGAAGCCGAAATGGCTCTGCCAATGCTGATAAGAGATGTGTTGCCAGCAGGTGTGGCAGGCATAGTCATAGCATCCTATTTTTCGGCAATCATGTCGACGAGCGACAGCTGCATGATGGCTGCTTCCGGCAACTTTCTCAACGACATCCTTGAACAATTCTGGCTGACCTCAGACAAAGATAAAGAATCGGTGAGATACTCGATGCTGATAACTCTTATCGTAGGCGTTCTTGCGGTTTTGCTGGCCTCGCAGTTTACCATGGTGCTCGACGCCGTTCTCTATGCCTATGCGTTCATGGTTGCCGGTCTTTTCATACCCACCCTCGGCGCTTACTTCTGGCCGCGGGGAAGCTGTAAAGGAGCTCTTGCAGCCATGATCGGCGGTGGCGTCGTCACTCTGCTGTTACAGCTGTCTGTCATCTCACTACCCGAAAAAATCGACAAAATCGGCATTGACGCAAGCTTTTACGGCATACTCGCCGCTACCCTGTTGTATGTCTCGGGATCGCTGCTCTTTCCGGACTCTCCAAAACAGCAGCAGAATCAGTCGGAATCGCTACCGGTATAGTTCTGCCTTTTCCCCGATGATGACTTACAGCGTATACATATCATCAATTTTCATGGTAAATTTATGCATGAGAATTTTGAGGAGGCTTGATATGAAGAGACACCTTCTGTTGTTAGCTGTGTTTATCTGCATCGCTGTTACCGGCGCATTCGCTCAGGATGGCGCCAAAGATCTGAAATGGGCCAAGAGTCTGCTCGAGCATGGCGATTATGCGTATGCCGCCGAGAAGTTCGCCGATATCGCGGCATCGCACTACAACTCACCGGCCGTGCGCAAAGAAGCGCTGTATTATGTGGGCTACTGCCATGTCAAAAACAGCGATCCCTGGCAGGCAATCAGGGTTTTTGAACAGTTTATCGAAAAATACGATAATGGTTCGTCTTCGGACTTTGTTCCCGACGCTCTCTACGTGCTGGGCCGGGTCTACGAAGAAACCGGCGACAAGCGCAGCGCGATAAAAGTCTACCGACGCTGCAGCCGGGCTTATCCGCGCAGCCAGTTCGCCATAAAATCAGAAGATCGCCTGCGCCAGCTCGGAGGATCAGATAATACCGACCCATTCGATGGAGATTACAGCGGCGACGATAACTATTACCCCAACCCTGATGACGATTATGGCAATGACCATCATCACCCCGGCAATTCCACCGGGATTTCGCGTGAAATCAGACGCCTTTTGCGTGTAGCCGAGACCGTAAACAATGATTTTACCCGCGACCAGATGCTGCTCGAAGGCTCTGACCGGGCAAGAAGCGGCGAAGATTTCGTAGCTCTGGCAAATGCGATAAAGAATACCTTTACCCGCGGTCAGTTGCTTGACAGGGTGAGCAAAAACGAAAACTACAACAACTTCTCGACGCGCAGCATGCTCGATCTGGCAGCACTGATCAGCAACAGCTACCAGCGAGACATGTTCCTGGTCAGCTTTGGCAGCGCGATGGCAAACCGTGATTATGTAAGCAATTACGAGCTGGTAGAAGTCTCGGCAGCCATGAACAACGACTCGCTGCGGCAACAGTTGTTCGATGCAATCAGCGCAAGCAAAGCCTTTCAGTTCATCAATGCGCGCACTATGGTAGAGCTGGCTCAGACCTGCGACAACAGTTTCATTCATGACCAGTTTCTGCTCAAAGCCGCACAGAAAAACAAGTATGGCTATCGTGATCTGCGCATTCTCGCCGATGCCTGTAAGAATTCATTCACCAAAACCCAGATTATGCAGGAAGCCGACTCCGGCCATCATTCGCCCTATGGCAGAAGAACTGCGGCAATCGCACCAGAACTCGGCTCAGAAAGAGCTTTGAGCAGCGACCCATTCGCCGGCTTCAGCTTCAACAAGGCTCAGATTGCAAGGATAAGAAGTTTCATGAAAGCCGTAGATACAAAGAAGAAGATGGCAGAATCAGCCAGACAGCTTAAATCATCTGATTTGAAGACTGCCACCGTGCGCGAATACATGGAAAAATACAAAGTTCTACAAAAATTCGAACGAATTCATCAGAGATAAGCTGCAAACCTCGCCGACCCGGGCCTCTGAAAGCATTTCAGAGGCCCGCTTCATTATACCGGACTATGTTTTTAACGAGCTGAGATAAAAATCACCGGACGCCATGCCGATCTGCCAGATGCCACATCAGCACAACAATCTGCGACAAAAAATTTGCATATTATTTGTTACATACTCAGTCTCTTTGCTCACTCTGAGAACACATAAACTGTATCTTGTGAGGTGGGCGGTTTGACGATAGATAAAGAGTATAACGCTTCACCATGAGCATATAAGAGAGTTGTACAAGGAGGCAGAAATGTCGTACATGAGGAAATTTGTAAGTCTTTTCGTCGTTATGGCGCTGGTTTGTTGCGCCAACAGCCTGTCAGCCCAGGAACTGAACCAGAATTTCGCGCACTCGCTAGCTATCGGCGCATCTTCGCAAAGCTACGAGCACCGCATCGACCTTCCCGAGAGCTGGGCCGCCGCGGGCAAGTTCTTTATCGGCCGCAGCCTGAAGCTCGATGGCAAGCTGGTTATCGAACGCGAAGAACTGACCAGAACTTATTATTACGTTAAAGTTCGCCTGCCCAAAGCCACTCTGTGGTTTGCCAAAGGCAACATCGACATTACGCTGAAGGCTGGCGATGCTGCTGCGATCGTTCCGGTTCTGGCAGCTCCGGCCAACCTTAAGGTTTATGGCGAAAGCTACCCGAAGTTTGCATGGAGCGGTGCCGGCAGCTATTCGGCAATCAGCCTGCTCGACCGCAATAATGGCGGCACTCTCTGGGAGCGCGTCATTCTCAACGACCATGACTGTGTTATGGACGAAGGCTACGTTAAAGTTGGCGGCAAGTACACCTGGGCTGTTAAACAGTCTGACGAAACCGGCCGCTATTCGTTTGAATCTCAGGCCAATTTCCGGGTTGGCACCAAGCAGGTCAACTGCAGTCACTGCTTTGGTCATGGCTACCTGACCTGCCGCAGCTGCAATGGCTCCGGTCACATCGTTACCACCGGCCCGAACAACACCCCTGTCTACAAGATCTGCTACACCTGCAACGGCTCCGGTCGCGAACGCTGCACTTTCTGCAACGGCACCGGCCACGTCACCGTTCCAACCATCATTCCCGAATAACAGACCCCAGCAAAATAAACTTGTATCGGCCTCTGGGCATAGCTCAGAGGCCTTTCTGCATAAGAGTAATGTCACAGCAGATTTTTTTTGCCGTTAAAGCAAAGAAGTGGTATAGTGGCGATGGCAAACCTGCTGATATTGGGGGTTAGGGTCTTAAGCCGGTAAGTCTGATACAGCGAAGTTTGCATAAGGGGCTGTAGCTCAGCTGGGAGAGCGCGACATTCGCATTGTCGAGGCCGACGGTTCGATCCCGTTCAGCTCCATCGGGAAGCAAGTGCGTCCTGAACAAAACGACCCGCAAAAAGCGGGTCGTTTTGTTATGCCAGGCTTTCAGCAGGATAACTGCAACATAGTTCTTAAGCAGAAGCCTTTATCTGAGTTGCTGACGCCTGTTTTGAGGGCATCGGCTGATCAGTCGAGCTTTGGCTGGGTTTCTTCAGAGGCTTTATCTTCAGGGGGAAAATGCTTTTGCAGGTTTTTAAGCCATGCCAGAAACCCTTCCATTTCTGCGCCGATAAGATTGGCCAGCAAAGCCGCGTCATTACCGGAAAAATTGCGCAGCGCATATTCCGTCAGAATATTCAGCATTCCGGCAAGGCCAAACAGTTCAACCAGCTGGCAATACAGTGCCTGATAGCGCTTCCGCCTGATCTCAATTTCCTCTGGCGTTTCCCGGCGCGAACGCCAGATTCTCTCGCCGAGAGAGGGTTTATTCAGGAGCAGCAGCCTTAGGCAGGTCTTTCCTCTTGGCGCCCGGGCCCAGATATATAACACATCGAGCATGGCTGTGATCCTCTCGTTGCGATCAGATGAATAGAGATGCGGAAGAATCTCGGTCAGATCGCGTTTGCGCAGAATGAAACGCTGACTGAATTTGCCACTTCCCTCGATAAGGCCGGCGACGACGTCAGACCAGAACTTGGCCTGGACAATGCTCGGAATGCCTATCAGATTGCCTGCAGGGGCAAAAATTGCGGCGAACGGCCACGACAGTACTGATCTGAAAAAATTAGCCTTGATGACACTGCGATCAAAATTGCGCAGCCGGTTGTGCAGCGAAATATAGGTGCCATTAGCGATACAGATAAAGAAAAACTTGCTGCCTTCAAAGAGCACACCGGTTCTGACATAAGGCCAGAGGCCATCAAAGTTGTTTTTGACCAGACCCAGAATCGGAACGCTGAAGCCTGTCCAGAAAAGAGACTGATAGGCATTGTCGAAATTGACGTTGCGCAAACTCCACCTCTTGAAGTCGGTGCCGGATGAAGCGATGAGGTCGACAAAAATATTGCGGACAAAGGTAATAAAAAGCCAAAGTGCCGCAAAAAAAGCGCCAATAAAAGGCTCTGACTCGAACTGAAATACTGTCATCCAGTAAAGAGCAACCGCAAAACCTGTAGTCAGCCTGAACAAATTCTTGAGATCAGGGTTCAGATATCTCCAGAAGCTCGCGAAATCAATAAGCTCAACAGTCCGCTCGTCACCAACTTTGTTGGGAACCGGCGCCAGCTGCTTTCCCATGCAGACAACGGCATCATTGTCAGTTTCTTCGTGCGACAACTCATTTGTCCAGCGACCCTGGTTGATAATGAGTTTGCCAATAGGCTTGGGAAGAACAATATGTTTTTCGAGAAAGACTTTTTTTACAGCTTCAGAGATCTTCGAAGCTTTTATAAAGCCCATGCCGGGAATCAGCTTGTTGCGGCCACTTGAATCGCTGCCACAAGCTGGAATAATTGCCCGGGCTTCGGTTATTCTGCGGGCAGATTCCAAGGCGCCTTCCGGGATATCTGTGATCTCTTCCTGTTCGAGAAACTTCTGAAGTTCTTTTACAGACCGATTATTCAGATAAAAAATAAACTTGTTAAAAACGATGAGATCAGAAGGGTCTCTTTTCGCGCTGTCGCGCAAATTCATGGTTTCAACGTGAGTGATATGCGGCGCGAAGACAATTACATGCCTGATCGCATTCTTCAACCCAAGCTCTACCGGATGCATCAGCACAAGTTTTCCGGGAAGGCTGCGCAAAGTGTCGAGCAACGGCAATTCTGTCTTAAACGCACTGTCGTAGTCGACCGAACTGCGCGAAGCCAGGTATCTGTCAGCGAGGTCTAAACGATTGAGATGAACATAGGTCTCACGGCATTCATGGTAACGCGAATGGACAGCATCCAGTTCCCATTTACTGAAAACACCCTTATTAAAACGCTGCTCTGCGGCCATAACCTGAGTTTTGTAAAAAATGACCCGGTTATGAAAAACCTTCTTAAACCGCTTTAACAAAAGTTCGCTGAGATGCTCGCGTGATGGCTGACCATAAGCAACAATCTTCTTCAGTTCCGACTCTAAAACAGGCGCAAACCAGCACGGACTGTCGTCGGCAAACCCCTCGTTGATCTTGGGCAGATGCATTTCATTAAACTGTCTGATGACAGAAACAATAGATCGGTATCTGTGCTCGATATTTTGCTGCAGACCATCCTTGAGTTGAGCAATTGTATCCTCATGCTCTTTCAAAAAGCTGAAAAATTCATTACTGCGCCTGAAGGCCGGGGGCGCGTAGAGATAATGCCTGCGAGTTCCACTCAAGCCAACGCTGAACTCCAGACCCACTTCTACCGAGATACCGAGGATTTCTCCAGCAGTGATAGCCTCACTTATCATGCGTTCTTCGCTGATAGAATTGTAAACCAGAGTTATGCGCGAAATGCCCTTAACAAAGGCATCCACCAAAATGCGGGTTGGCGTCTTACGCCCTTCTGTCAGGGAATCGTGAACATGGTCGTCCCAGCCAAGATCGAGAGTCTTGAGAGCCTTGCCTTCTTCTGGAACCTCGATCAAACCGTAGTCTTTAAGAAATTTTCGAATAAGCGCCTCATTGCCAAACGATGCGTGGCCAAAATCGGCAACCAGCTCCATCTGCCGCCGCCTGTCACCCTGAGATTTTATAGCTTCCTTGATCAGATATATCTGAACTCTGGCAGTGTTAATGGGCATAGTTACAGTCTTTGCGTGCATTGACTGTTCCATCAGGGTTCTCAACGCCTGCAGACGAATTTCGTATAATTCGGGATCGTGGAGATTTGTGATAATGATGTAAGCCTCGGCCATGCTCAGACGACGGCGAGAAAACTCACGACCAAATCCGCCCGGATGAGAAATATGACGATGACCAAGCTTAACTGGCGGCTCTTCAATCGCCTGGTTCAATTTATCGACAATCTCGCCGATTTCTTCATTGAAGCTGACCCAGTTAATAAAGCCGTTGACAAAGGCTTTACCCAGATCAATAAGCTTGTGTGATTTAAACAATTTACATTCCAGCCCTTATATCTATTAAACGAAAAACTGCTGCCCGTGCGCAGGGCAACAGTTCTGCTATATGCGATAGAATAATTATAGATAAATCAGCTTGAATGTGCAACCACTTTATCTACCCGACAAATAGCTTGTTAATTGCAAATAGCTTGCAAATAGTCGGATTCTGAGGTAAAAAGAATCTGACTGGAGAGGTGCCGGAGTGGTCGAACGGGGCGGTCTCGAAAACCGTTGAGGGCTTTGCCTTCCGCGAGTTCAAATCTCGCCCTCTCCGATTTTTTTTGCCCGAATTTTGCTGCAGTTTTAGCGTGGGGCGGTGTAATTCCCGCTGGAATCGAGATTTGCCAGCTTGAGCAGGTCGGTGAGCGGGCGCGGCGCATCTATTCTGCCATGCAGACTGCATTCTAGGGTGTAATCGGTGCCGGAAGCGACAGCTGTTATGTGGCACACCGGCAAAGCATCTTTGGGAATGGGCAACTCATGAAAGTAGCCCTGAACCTGATCTTGCAAGCCTTCTCTGAGATATTTTCCCTGTATAAGATCATCCATGCGCGTGTTTATCAACTCATTTATTGAGCCGGCATTTTTCTCGATCTCTTTGTGATCGTCAAAATACATTTCAGTCGCGCCTTCAAGCACCTGCTGACTGGCAAAGCACGATTTATAAGTAGCCTCAACCCTGCCAATCCTCATTTTTTTTAAAATAATCATGCTGCCAGCCAGGGCAAGCAGCAAAAGCACTATCAAAAATCGTCTCATCGCATGATTCTCCCTCGCAGACTTAAGCTAAAACCCCTGCTTTAATTGCCTTCTGGCAATCTGGCGACCTGACCATGATAACAGAATAAACAAAACAAAAACAGACAGATGACATACCAGTTATCAATACCGGCCTCTGCAGCCAAAACCCTTGCCAGAGTAGATTATCTGCGAAGTGCTAACTCAGACGCATCATTCAACATGAAATAGCGGTAGCCAATATTTTTTCAATCGAGCAAAGAGCTCGGAAGCTGTTGGCAATTTTTAACTATCGGCTTTATTTATTTGCGAAAGCGTGGCAGAATTCGGTTGAGAGGTAAGATGCATTGAATAAAACCTGTTTGGTTAGAGTAATTTTGTTGATCGTCATGGCGGTGGTGGTGCCCTGCTTCGGGCAGGAAACACATATCACCTTTGTCGGCAGCAGAGCTGAATTCAGATTTGAGGGAATTGGCGGCTGGGAGTATAAGCCGATACAGGTCCGCAACAAGTTCGGGTTCGATATCGGCACGGCTTCGGGGCCCTGGGGATATTTCAAGGCTGACGGAAGCTATGCAATCGACCCGCTGTTCGACAAGGTCTGCCGCTTCATGCACGGTTACGCGCCGGTCAAGGAAAACGGACAATGGGGCATTATCGACACTTCGGCTGAGTATGTTATAAAGCCGACTTTTGACCGGGTCTGGTCACCACCGGAACCGGGTCAGGGGCCTTATGGCCTTACCATGGTGTTCTATACAGACGGCATCGACCCCAAAGATCTTTACGAAGCCGACCCGCTCGATGACTGGACGAACGGCTTCAATCCGGGCATATTTCCGCTGAAGAAAGATGATCGCTGGCATCTGATCGGCAAAGATGGCGTGCAGGTCGGCTACGCCACTTACGAACATATGCTGCCGGCATCCGACGGGCGCGTGGCGGTTTTTGCCGATAAGCGCTGGGGTTTCGTCGATCTCGATGGCGAACTGGTCGTGCCCATGCAGTTCTATTCGGTCAATAGTTTCAAAGAAGGTCTGGCGGCAGTGTGCTACGAAAATTACTGGGGATATATCGATGTTTCCGGCGAATATGTCGTTAAAGTGCAATTCGATGAGGTCGAAGATTTCGCATCTGGAACAGCGATTGTAAGCCGAGATGAAAAAGTCGGGCTGATCGACAGAAAAGGTCGCTACCTGCTGAAGCCTGAATACGACGCAATCAAGGACGCACCGGGACAGAACCGCTTCAGAGTATGCAAAGACTGGTCTTACGGCGTAGTCAGCCTAGAATCAGGCGAGATACTACCGATCGAATTCAGTGATATTACTTTTCTAGCCGACGGCAGTATGATCGCCTTTAAAGACGGCCAGGCCGAAATGTTCGACGAAAACGGCAAGCCTCTGCTGCAACAAGTATACACGCAGATGACAGATATTGGTGAAGGCTATCTGAGGCTTTCAGGTGAAGATTCAATGACCCTCTACAAACCCTCAGAGAAAGAAATCATTCCAACCCTGTATAAAAGCATCGGCAAATTCCATAACGAGCTGGCGCCTTTTGAGACGCAAGATGGAAAATGGGGATTTCTCGACCCTAAGCTGAAAGAGGTTATTCCAGCAAGCTACAACTGGGTCACCGGTTTTTCATGGTATCAGGCGGCAGTAGAAGATGAACACGGCATAAAAATAATAGACAACTACGGACGCATCCGCGAAAAACCAAGAGTCACCAAAGTCGGGCTTTATCCGGAAGGGTGCCTGCAAATCGCCAGCTTCAACGATCATTACGGCGTTCAGGACAATGCCGGAAAATGGCTGGTGCGCCCGGAATACGACGATTACAGAGAATTCTCAGGCAATACTGTGCTGCTGAAACGCGTCTATTCATGGTTGATCTACCCCAGCGAAAACTTTCCGGCAGGCAGCCCAGTTTTCGACAAAGTCAGCTATCTCATCGACAACCGCTGTCTGGTCAGATTGCGCGGAAAATACGGCTACATCGATGAAATTGGCAGAATGGCCATTCCTCTCCAATACGAAGACGCCACCGATATGCACTACGGCATGGCCGCCGTCATGAAAGACGGTCTCTGGGGCTTCATCGATAAAGACGGCCGGCAGCTGCAGCCGCATATTTACACTATGATTCTCTCGCAGGGCGACGAGGGCTACGTTGTCTACCAAGACACTAAAACCGGCTTCATCAGTAAAACCGGTGAATATCTGCCGGTTGAAGCAGAAACCCTGCCGCCAGAAAGCCCAGATCAGAAATAGTGCTTTGTCACATTTGAATTTGGGTGTTTTTTGTCATTGCGAGGAGCGTAGCGACAAAGCGGTATGCCGTAGGCATAAGCCAGCTCTGAGCTAATCCTTCTGTCTGTAAGATTGCTTCGCTGCGCTCGCAATGACGGTTTTCAATGAAACTGGTCAGTCGAGAATAGTTACGTATTCATCGATCTCTTTAAACAGCCTGCCGGTAAGCCTGAGCACGAAAAAATTGTCGGGCAGCGAATCGTTGGCGATAAAACCGCGTTCCTGAGCGGCCATTCTGAAAATCGACGGGTCTTTATCTTTAAAAAAGTTCTGTGTTACGTCAAGAAACTTCTGGTAGCGTTCAGCGATAACGGTCGGACTGATCTCTTCGCTGTAAGCACGATTGGCATACAAAATACGGTTGATGTTGAACAACCGCCCCACCAGCAGGCGCTGGCGCTTCTGCAGATCGGCATGCCGCAGCTGTTTTTCGTAGCGTTCCGACAGCTTTAACAGGCAGTTCAGGAAAATGCGGCGGATCTGGCGATAATACAGGCCGCCGCGGGTAATGCGGCTTTCTGCGACAAATCTTCCTGGCAGTGAAAGGCTGGGTAGAAAGTTTATGCTGTCGTTCGCTTCCTTGATATGCGGCTGCAGACTCATCATCAGATGCAGCAGATCACGAGCCATATCAAAATAGAGCTGCGAACACAACGAATACTCATCAGAATCTGTCTGGGTATTGGCTTCAAGATTTTCAGCCTGTTGCAGTCTCTGCTTGAAATCAGGTGAGCGCAGGCAGTCGATGCACGAATAGAATATATGACCGATATGCACCAGCATATTCTGAGCACCGATGCTGCTTACCTTGGCGCCAAGATTCGCACCGGGCGCATTGAAAATATCTGCAACCAGCCGGTCTTTAACCTGGTCGTCGGTCATTTCCCAGGTGGTCAGCACTTCTTTTTCGCCGGTGAAAGACAACACCCTGCTGCTCGACAGAATCTCGCCCCTGCCGCTCTCAGCCTTCCATTTGAAGCTGGCCTCAACCTCATAAAAACCGTCTTTTTTTTCGGTTTCGATGTTCAGCACATAGTTGTCTTTCAGTACATGATGCAGGTCTGGCGTGCGCGTCTCGGTTATGCCAGGGTTTGAAAAGAACACCGTCTCTTTATCGGTGATGCCTGTCGTAACCTCGTAAGGCGCGCCATCGGCATCGGCAAGACCGATTGCCTTCATACCGTGCGGGTTGAGCTGTGATTCCTGATAGCACTGTTCAAGCACCTTTTCGACCAACGACGAGGCCAGGTAATTCTCGGAATTGAAGGTGCTTTCCTTGCGAAAACGATTCATGGCCTGAAAGAACATCACCGAAACTCCGGCCACCAGAAAAAATCCGATAACCAGTTCGAGCAGAGTAAATCCCTGTCGCGGGTTGCGCGTCATTGAATCCCTCCGGTGTTCTGGAGACCGACTTCGAACATGGTTTGAAAATCCCTTTTCTCTGTGGCAAAACTGGCTGTTACATTAACTGAGTTTGCACTGGTTACCAGAAAATTGATGTTTCTTACATGATCTGCGACCAGGACACTCTTATCTGGGTCATATACAGGATTGCTGATATTAAAAACATCAACATCTACCTTGTAATGCATGAGCTTATACAATTCTTTGCCGGTGCTGCTCGACAGATCCGCATCCTTCAGCTGATAGAGAACCTGAACATCACCCTTGAAATCTGCGAAAAACAAAGCGGAAGAAGACTCACCGACCTCAGGAAGAAGAAAATCGGTGCCTTCTCTGATAAGACGGGTAATACGATTCTGTAAGGTTAACACCTTGGACTGCATGTTCAAGTCAACCATTGCATTCTTCTGGCCGGTAGTAGATCCGGAGAACATTCTAAAAACCACGATCGAAAAAAGCGAAGCCAGAGCAATGACAACAATCAGTTCAACCATGGTGAAGGCGCGTCGCCTATTTGTGCCGCCGTTAATCTCCATCAGGGGTCTTCTTTCAGAACGAATTCGACGCGGCGGTTTTTGGCCCGCCCTTCAGGAGTGGCATTGCTGGCAATCGGCTGTGTCTCGCCAAATCCTCGGACAGTTATACGGTCAGCCGCGACGCCAGATGAAATGAGGTGGTCAGCCACGCTTTGCGCGCGCGCGATAGAAAGCTGCATATTAGTTTCAGCCGAGCCATCAGAACTGGCATGCCCACGCAAAACTATGCGGGTATCCGGCTGCTGTTCATTCAAAAGATCGGCGAGAGTATTCAGCAGCAGTTCCTGGTCAGAGGTGAGCTCGGTCACATCAAGACCAAAATAGAAGGATTTGATTATGTGATTCGCAGTCGGATCAACCGCTGAAATCAGCCCAGAAACTGGCTTTAACGTAAGATCATCTGGCGGAATATTAATGGTAACGACAGCAGGCCGCGGCAGATCAGCCTGATTGACGCCACCCGGATCGATACCGACAACTTCGAGAGCCTCTTTTATTGAGTCGGTTGGGCGCAATCTATCAGCAATTTCTTCGACTTTCGGCTGGTTATCTTTACGCCGCTGCATGATCTCATCGACCTTACTGTCGATATCTGAGGGCGCATTGGCCGGATCACCATATTCTTCGTAATAAACCGGTATGAACAGATTGGTAAAATCGAGCAAACTCGGGTTGTACTGCATGCGCCAGTAAAAGAGATGACTCTTTTCCTTGAATTTTACGCGGACTTTTACATTGAACATGAATTCGACCGAGGCGTGGTCTTCGACGCGCAGGTTATAACTACCGCCAAACAAATTAGCCGAGCGGTCTTTCGGCCCGGACTTGAAGGAACGGTTACTCCACTGCCGCGACTGAATGTCGGCAAGAACCTCTACCAACGCCGAATAAGCAATGTTAAAAGCAGCCTGATAGTCATTGAGATGCTGGTATTTCTGACGGTTGGAAGACTGAAACTGCGTGAGCGTGAGCACCAGCAACCCGACTGCCAGCGACGCAAACAGAATCATCGGAAATATGTATCCGGCTCTTCCCTTCATCTCTGATGCCTTTTTGTTTATTTTCAAGTCTATCTTTATTATTATAACCTTTGCCGAATCCTTATACAATGCCATGCTTAATCGAACAGGAATGACCCAATTTCCTGATCAGAAGAGCTTTACGAGTTGTTCTCAGATTGTCTCATAAAACCATCTGCGCAATCTGCAAAATCTGCGTGGAGGTATTTTTCCGCTTCTGGAATGGATGTTTCTCGCTCTGACGGAAGCAGATACAACAGCCAGCTAGTCGAGAACGTTTACATACTCATCGATTTCTTTGAACAGCTTACCGGTGAGATCAAGCACAAAAAAGTTTTCTGTCAGCTTGTTCGTTGCTATAAAACTGCGCTCCTGGTCTGCCATGCGACAGATTGAAGCATCACGGTCTTTGAAGAATGCCTGAACGGCATCGAGAAAATCGATGTATCGCTCTTCGATAGTAATGGCACTGACTTCTTCGCTGAAGGCGCGATTCGCGTAAAGAATGCGATTGATATTGAACAGCCTGACCACCATCTGCCGCTGGCTTCGTTGAAAATCGGCATATTTGAGCTGCTGCTCGTATCTTTCAGACAGCTTGAGAATGCAGTTAAAAAAGATCCGGCGCAACTGCCTGTAATAGAGACCTGACCGATTAATGCGACCTTCGACAACAAATCTTTCAGGCAACGGTATGCTGGTAAGAAAGCTGATGTTGTCGGTGGCACCTTTGGTATGCGGCTGCAGGCTGAGCATAAGGTGCAGCAGGTCACGCGCCATTTCAAAATACAGTTGCGAGCAGCGCGCATATTCGTCTGAACCTGGTTGGGTAAAGACTTCAAGGCTTGCCGCCCGCTGCAGTTTTTCGGCGAAATCGGGGTCATTAAGCCAGTCAAGACTGGAATACAACACATGCCCGACATGAACAAGCATGGTCTGCGCCCCGGCACTGCTGAGCTCTGCCCCGAGACTCGATCCGGGTGCATTGAATACATCTTTGACCAGTCGCTCTTCAACCGCATCATCGGCAAGGTCAAAAGTAGTGAGAACTTCTTTTTTGCCGGTAAACGACAGCACCCGCGAGCTCGAAAAAAGTTCACCCCTGCCGGATTGCGCGTTCCATTTGAGGCCGGCAACCATCTCGTAATAGCCAGCTTTTTTTTCGGTCTCAACCGTGAGGGCGTAGTTATCTTTCAGCAGTTGGTATAGCTCAGGCGTCCGGTCTTCTGTTATCGACGGCTGCGAGAAAAACACGGTTTCCTTATCGGTAATGCTGGTCGAGATTTCGTATGGGCTGCCACTTGCATCGGCAAGTCCGATTGCCTTCATTCCGTGCGGGTTCAGCTGTGTCTCCTGATAGCACTGCTCCAGGACCTTTTCGACGAGGGAAGAAGCAAGATAATTCTCTGAGGTAAATGTAGTTTCTTTTCTGAAACGATGCATCGTCTGCAGAAAAATGACAGATACTGAAGCAAGAAGAAAAAAACCGATCAGCAATTCAAGCAGTGAAAACCCCTTGCGGCTCTGTCTCATTCCGTTTCTCCGGAGTTCTGAAGCCCGACTTCGAACATTACCTGAAAGTCCTTCTTTTCGGTAGCGAAACCGGCAGTGATGTTTACAGTATTTGCATTAGTCATTAAAAAACTTATGTCTTTGACGTAATCAGCGATCATCGCGCTTTTATCTGGATCGTAAACAGGATTGCTGATGTCGAAATTCCTGACGGCCACCTTGTAATGCATCAGCTTGTAGAGATCTTTGCCAGTGCTTTTCGAAAGTTCGGCGTCTTTGATCTGGTAAAGAACCTGCACATTACCCTCGTAGTCCGCGAAAAACAAAGCTGGCGACGACTCGCCAATTTCTGGCATAAGAAAATCAGTGCCTTCCCTGATCATTCTTACAATGCGGTTCTGGGTGGTTAAAACCCTCGACTGCATGCTCAAATCGACCATTGCACTCTTCTGACTCGAAGTCGAGCTCGAAAACATGCGAAAAACCACTGTCGAAAGCAACCCGACCAGTCCAACGACAACAACAAGCTCGACCATGGTAAATGCGCGTCTGGTATTGGTCATGGCTCTTCATTCAGCACAAACTCGACCCTGCGATTTTTTGCCTGTCCTTCGAGAGTTTCATTACTGGCGATTGGCTGTGTCATGCCGAAGCCTTTAACTGTTATGCGATCTGCTGCAATGCCAACGCTCTGCAGATAATCTGCGACGTTCTGAGCGCGTAGAATTGAAAAGGTCATGTTGCTTTCCGGTGTTCCGACAATGCCGGTTGCATGGCCGCGCAATTCGATTTTGCTGGCTGGCCGGTCATTCAAAAGCTCGGCGAGGTTATCGAGCAAAAGCTTCTGGTCAGCGTCAAGTTCTGCCACATCGCCACCAAATCGCAGGTCTTTTATCACATACTTCGCCCTGGGCTCTATATCGGCGACCAACCTGGCAACAGGCTTTAACGGCAATCCAGCCACCGGCAGGCTGATCGCGCCAGCTGTCGGACGCGGCGCATCACCCTTTTTCACATCACCAGCTTCTATTCCTACGACTTTAAGAGCTTCTTTAACTGTTTCAGCAGGTTTCAGTGCATCGGCAATTTCAGAAACTTTCGGCCGGTTTTCTTCGCGTCGGGTGATGATTTCATCGACGATGGCATCGATGCTGTCAGGATCGGCTATATCTGCCGGGTCCTGGAAATCCTTGTAAAAAGCCGGAACAAAAAGTCTGGTAAAATCAAGCAGATTCGGGTTGTAAATCATGCGCCAGTAAAAAAGATGACTCTTTTCTTTGTATTTTACTCTGACTTTAACGTTGAACACATAGTCATTCACAGCATGGTCTTCGACCTGCAGATTATAGGTTCCACCAAAAATGGCAGCGTTCCTGTTCTGGGGTCCGGCTTTAAAAGACCGGTTGCTCCATTGCCTGGACTGGATATCGGCCAGAACCTCAACAAGCGCAGAATATCCGATGTTGAAAGCCGCCTGATAATCATTCAGATGTCGGTATTTCATGCGATTGGATGTTTGAAACTGGGTCAGAGTAAGAATAAACAACCCGACTGCCAGCGAAGCAAACAGAATCATCGGAAAAATATACCCGCGTTTTGCGGGCAGGAACAAACGGCCGTCTATAGCTATTTTTTGACGCATACCTTAGCGAATCCAGAATCAACAGAACTTTGCAAAATGTATATTTTGTCACATTATACGATGAATTCGGCTCACAAACAACCCGACAACGAAAAATCACAGCAGTTCCCCTATAATCTAACCGCTCTGCTTCAGCAGCTAAACCGACAATTACACTTAACTTATTGAATGTTTTTATTCGCCCTCCCCCTTTTGCAAAATCTGGATATATTTGTATAAAGAAGATTTTTTACAAAAACAGATCGTACGTGAGTCCAGCTTCCAGAATAGACAGCCAGCTGGGGTTTTGCCATTTTCAGATAGCGAGGAGGGCTTATGAAAGAAAAGATTGGCGTGTGGATTGACCATCGAAAGGCGTGGATAGTTATTCCTGCCGGAAAGAAAGGGGTGAATTCCAGCATAATGCAGATAGAGTCTGGCATCGAGGATCACACCCACATAGCAAAAGGCGTGCGCACTGACATTACACCGGGATCAAACGACAGAATATCTGAAGACAACCATCAGCGCAACATTCAGGAACAACTTGCCAGATACTATGACCGGGTCATCGAAAACATGACTGAAGCGCAGTATATTCTGATTTTCGGACCGGGGCAGGCAAAGGTTGAACTGAAGAACCGCATCAAATCGCAAAAACCGACCTGGAGCACACCGGAGGTTGAGCCTGCCGACAGAATGACTTCGCACGAAATCGTGGCACGCATTATGCAATATCAGCCGTACAAGACCATGACGGCATAGTATCTGTTAATCGAAAGGGCTGCCCGCAGACGGGGCAGCCCCTTTTTTTATGTCGCGCGATAATGCGCTCAGATTTCGAGATTTGTGGGCAGCAGAATGTCGTCGCCACTGGCATTGTCGTCAACTTTGTTGGGCCCGACGCTGTAGAATACTGTAGAATTTTCCCTCTTAACTGATTTCAGTGTCTCGCCGGTCCAAGGATCAAATGTATCGCCAGCAAGACCAAGACGGGCCGCCAGGGTTGCGATCATGATCGATTTCTGGCTCGCCTTTTCCCTGGCCTGAAAATTCGCCTTGCGGAAATTCGGAAAGGCGATCATCAGAACCGGGTTATGCGACACCAGATCCATATCGAATTTGAATTCGGGATTGTCAAAGGTTTCGCGGCTCAGCTTCTGATACTGATCGAAGGGTTCGCCGTAGTATCGTTCGAGAATCCACATCGCCAGGGGAGCCCGTGAAAACAAGCGACCATAGGCGTGTTTGAAGAAGATGAACTCGTCTTCCATGGCTGTTTTCATCGGCTTGTCAGTTGCCAGAGAAGTTTTCAGTTCATCGATGCAGTCTGCGGTTTCAGCATCGCTGAGTAGACCATCATTATGCAGTCCGGTGAGCTGCCTCATCGCTATACCGTCGATGGCGACCGTAATCATTTTGCCGATCAGGAAGGGGCTGGTCAGATCGTTCAAACGCGCCAGCTTTACCTGCGCCGCAAAGATGAAGGAGCTGTTTTCTTCGGGATAAAGCTGTTTGTAGCGACGATGATAAAGAGCGATGAAACGCGAGACCGAGCGGACTTTTCGGAAGCTTTCGGCAAGTTCATCAGACAGTGGGTCTAATTGTGGGCTGGCAAATATGATCAGGTATTTCCAGTCAAGAGTGCCAAAATTCTTCAGGGCTGTGATTATTTCCTGATCATGCTCGGCAACTTTTTCGTCAAGCCGGTTCGGCTGGGCGCCATAAGACTTGATCATGACAGTCTCTGAAAACCCCGCCAGCGCTTTCCAGCCGGCCAGAGCATTTTTCAAAGGTTCATCGATAAAGGCGTAACCCTTGCTCGCCGGGATATTTTCGAAACCGGTTTCTTTGAACGAACTCGCTTCATTGAAGGCCTTGAGTTGAGTGGCTAGATTGTAAAAGCTGTAAACTGTCGAGGCTAACGAGATAACCAGCAACCAGGCAACAATAGTGAACACACGTTTACCAGGGCTTTTGGCATAGAATTTTTCCATCAGGCTACGCATGGCGAACCTCCTGTATTTTCATTAGAGCGGCTGACGGGCATTGCTGCTGCAGTCAGAATGAAAGCCAGCACCGCAAGTAACATGAAACCGCGCATGACGCCGCGGATAAACCACAAACTAACCAGTGTCGTGTTGTCAATAATATCTCGATTATGCATCACACTGGCCTGAGCCATATCCAGCCCGGCATCTATTTCGGGCAGACTGGTAGAAACATCTATCTGCACCATTGAGACGGCAAGATAGACAATCAAGGCCGGCACAATGATTACCAGAAACTGCTGTAACAGTGCCTTTAAAGCCGCTCTCGGAACAGCAATCTTCTCGGAGCCAACCCGACTGGCGACAGCCTGTCTGAGAGTTTCATCCTTGCCGGCCTCTTCGCTGATGCGGGCAAAGGCGTTTTTCATCTGTTGAGGTTTCATGGTTCTTCCTCCTCGAACTCGAGGCCGAGACGTTCTTTAAGACGCGACAGGCGCGACATGACGGTGCCGACTTTGATCTGCATTTCGTCGGCGATCTGCTGATAGCTCATTTCGGCGCTGAAACGCAGGGTTATGATCTGGCGCTCATCATCGTCGAGCTTCGCCAGCAGCTCGCGCAGACGCGCGACATCTTCGGCGCGGATCAGCCGGTTTTCGAGCTCGCGCGCTTCGCTGGCCCCTTCCAGCCCACAGAAACGGGCGAGATAGCGCAGGCGGCTTCTCAGGCTGCGCCGGTATTTGAGAGCTTCATTGCGGGCGACCGTTACCAGCCAGGCTTTCCGGTTGAAGCCGTCATCCCAGAAGTCCGTGCATTCATAGGCCTTGACGAAGACCTCCTGGGTCAGATCCCAGGTTTCGGCGGCATCGAGGCTGATACCGTAGATTACCGAATACACCAGCCCCTGATGGCGGCGCTGCATTTCGGCGAACATCTGCGGCAGGTTGTGCGGTTTTGTAGTCATTACAATATCTATAATCCATCTGCCGCGATTTTATTCCATATTTTTTTGCGACTCGACAGGATTGCGCAGTGAACAGCCTTCTTAGCCTCTTAAAGAGGCCGTCTAGATAATAGACTTTATAAAGCGGATTATTTCAGGACCGTTTTTTCCGATTGTTATGAGTATAGTTACATATAAAAATGATGCACCAACTTCGAGCGCAGACTGTCTGGTAAAATAATACCATGAGCACTCATAAAAGCTGAAACTGAGCCTGTTGTCAGCTTGTTTGGCAACAGCGTGACAGCCCGGCAAACCGGCTACATATTCAGCGCCGGTTATGGCAGCGATTTTTCTGGCGCTTCTGTTCTGCTTTTCCAGTTCTTCACGCGTTTCGTCGCTTAAATATATGATCTGTCCGTCATTTAAAACACATAGAACCCGATAGGTGTAATAATTATCTGCATTGTCGCTATGATACCTGCCTGAGCAGGTAACCGCGTGAATATCGGCGAAATTGGCAACCAGATCGACTCGCTTGTAGAAAAAAAACCTGAAATGATAAAACATCTTCTTGCCGGGCAGGTCAAAAATGTAATAGTTGTCAGTATTAAAATACAGGCTGCCAAAGAGTGCCAGACAAAAAACGGCAACAGCCATTACTGCCTGCCACTGCATGTCATATCTCTTATCGCCGGAAATAAAAAAGGAAACTCCAATCGCAACGGCGCTCAAAACAGACAACCACCAGAATGTGTTTTCCAGAGGCGTTCTCAGATCAGCCTTTATTTTGGGGTATTTATCGCCCGTAATCTCGGCTTCAACCGAAATGTCGTTAAGTTCATACATGCCTTGCAAAACCTCGAATAAATAAGTAACAAATCATCTTTGGAGTAACACTAAAAACCGAATAAAAGCAGTTTTAGCTGCGGTATTTAACCAGCTCGGGTTCAGCTTCATAGACCGGCAGAGAAAATTCGGCGGCAAAATCGACGCCGGGAACCGAGGCCGAAGCCAGCAGTTTCCAGGTGATGCTCGGGTTGGCTGTGACATCGGTATTCGGCACGAAATCTTCTGGAATCTGCATTTTTACCGGAATATAGATTCGGCGATTGCGAAAACACTCGCTGCCGGCACTGGCCTGGTAGGAACTCTTGTGCAGGACATCAGTCGTAGTATGCGAATTTTTGCCGGAACCAGTTACCAGCCGGCGCTCGCAGACAAGTTCAAAACAGAATTCCTGACCACTGGCAAAGCGCTCTTCGACAGCCAGAACCGCCATAAACTCGCAACCGCCACAAAGCGGCATCTGGCTTAACAGCAGGGCTGACTCTCTGAATTTGAAATATTGCAATGTCAGATATACCGAATGAGCCAGTAAACCAACAGATATAACAGTGAATAACCCGACGATCGCTTTTGCGAAAAACGGGGCGCTCTTATCGGTAAACATGACATAGACAAAAAATGAAATGAAAACCGCCATTACTATCGAGATCCCCCATTGACTGCCCAGCTTTTTCCAGTTATTGGTTTTCAAGTTGAAGCCCTGCCACCTTGAATCAGCCAGCCATGGCTCTTTTGGCTGTTTCTGCAGCAATGCATCATCTATGCTCGCGACATTCCCTATAGGTATCACGCCAGTAAGAATAAACAGGCCAACTATCGAAAAAAGACCGCCAATACTGACAAAAAGCACCATGCCCATCGAGATATGCCTGAATATAAAGGCTTCACTCGGGTCTTCAGGATTAACAAAAGCTTCTAACAGCTTATCTTCAGCAATTGCCGCCTGCAGGGTATCTAGCATTGCCCGTTTCTCGTCATATGCCGAACTTGAACCGGATTCAATCTCAAACTGCTGCCCCGTGTAACTGCGCCCTTCATAATCATATTTGAAAGAGCCTTTAAGAGAATAGGTCGAGCCGCCCTTACTGCCACGATGCGATGCAATTTCGGCAGAAACTATTTTTGCCGGCACCTTTGGCCAGCTTTTTGACTTATACCAGGTATTGAACATATTAAGTCCGACCAGAGCAATAATGGTTCCGATCAGAAAAAATGGCAGGCCAATCAGCTTCAACGAACGCGGCACAGCAACTGATTTATTGATGACTCTATCAGACCCTTTAAATGCAGAATTGCTGTTTTTCAATGTCTGCGCCCTCCATATATAGGTTGTATTCACTACAATATACATTATCCAGACGTAATCGCCGCATTTTTTTGTCAGCTGAATCTTTACGGTTGGCAATTCAGCTGCACATTGCAAATTTATGCAGTCGTGATAGTCTGGATATTGAATTCTACAAAACGATATGAAACAGGTATAAACAAATGAGCCTTTCTTCTGATGAACTTAAGAATTCACTGAAAAGACACAACGTTGCCGGCATCAGCTTCGCCGTTCTGCGCGACTTTCACCTGGCCTACGCCCAATGCGAAGGCGTCATTAACAGTGAATCGCGACAACCTCTCTGGCCTGACAGTCTGTTTCAGGGCGCTTCGATCAGCAAAATCATATCAGCTGTATTAACCATGATTCTGGTTGAAAAAGGAAAGCTGAATCTTGATAAACCGGTTAAAAAATATCTGAAATCCTGGAAGCTGCCTGAGAACGAATGGACCAAAGACACGCCGGTGACCATAAGGCATATTCTCAGCCATTTTTCCGGGATCAATGTGCCGACTTACCGTGGTTTTTTTAAAGAAGATCCGCTTCCCACATTCAAAGACGTATTGAATGGAAGCGGGCCCTGCGATGCTCCTGCCGTAATCGTCGAGGAACCGGTTGACGAGCAGTTCATCTATTCGACCGGCGCTTTTGCCGTTTTACAGATGATTTTGGAAGATGTCGCCAACGAAAATTTTGAAACTCTTGTGCAACGCGAACTGCTGCAGCCGTTAAGCATGCACAGAACCTGCTTTTCTCAGCCACTTCCCGGGTATTTGAGTGAAAATGCTGCATGTGGACATCGGTCTGACGGCGAACCGGTCGCGGGCAACTGGTATGTTTATCCCACTCAGGCCGGCAGCGGCGTCTGGACGACTCCCACCGACCTTGCCAAATTTGCCCTGCATTTACAGCAAATCCTGCACGATGATGCGGCCGGCTTACTGCAGCCACAAACTCTCAAAGAAATGCTCTCGCCATATCGAGAACCCTTCTTCGGCCTGGGATTCGCGCTTTACAACGACAAAGGACCGGGAAGATTCTTCGGTCATACCGGCAATACCGAAGGCTACCGATCCATGTTCATCGCGCATGAATCATCCGGTTGCGGGGCATTCATTCTTGCCAACAGCGATAACGCCGACCCGGTAATCAAAGAAGTCATCAACCAGATCGCCAGATCAGAAGGCTGGGCCAGCTTTCACTGGTAAAAACAGCCGGATCTCTGAAAAGAGAAAAAGAATTCCAGCAATGCCTCGAAGAAGTCGACGGTATGCCGGGCTAACTATTCGACCGTTTTTTGCAGATCTTGAAGAAGCTCTACGAGTTCATAAACAGTAGTTGCCGGGTTTGCACGTGCCGGAATCAATTTTCCATTCACCTCTACCGCCTGTTCGATCAGGCGTCGGGCATTCCTTACTGCTTCTGCCGTCCGACCGGCAAGAAAAGAGTACATATCATTTCCACTCTTGTCATACGCTCTGGCCATCGCCTTTTCAAGCCGATCGATAACCTGGTCGCGATCGATTGCAGTGTTGTGAAAATGAAAATGCAACAGATACCATAGTTCAAAACTTGGGTTCGACCAGGCAACCTTGACCGGCCCGCGACACTTCGAAGCTCGTTCAATCGCTGCATTAAAGTCCTCAAGCGTATGCCCGCCACCGCCATGTCTCTCTTCATCACGATCTATCACAATCCAGCGGTGTTCGTAATCATTGCTGGTTCGCCCGACACTGTCTTTGAAGTTCAGCAGATCATTGAGTACGCCTGTTGGGTTGGTATGCTGATGTGGCGCAAACACGCAGGAAGCAGAAGAAATTGTTTTGCGCTCTTTCAGAATGGCAAAAAATGCGTCAAAATAAAGTCGTTCAGTATTTTTGCCTTCGCAGGCAAGAAGCACCAGCAATCTTGGCTGGTAGCGATTCTCGCTCCGCTTCAGCTTCGGAGCGATCTGCCTTTTTGCCGATCTCACGTTGTAATCTTTTCGGCGCGCCATTGTTATTTTCCACCCGGAAAGCGGCCAACGTAAGGAATCGCGCCGTATTTTCCCTGAATGTAATGTTTTTCGAGATTATCGGTAGCCCTGACATTTTTATAATCGACCAGAGAATGCAGATGGGTAGACCCGAAACGGTCTTTTTCGGTAAACCAGATCTGCGACTTATGAAAGAGTTTCTGATTCAACAGGTTGGTATCGTGACTGACAAAAATCAGCTGTGCGTTCCGGGTGTTGATGTCAGGGTTGTTGAAAAGTGAAATCAGCGCCATGGTAAGTAGCGGGTGCAGGCTTGCATCCAGCTCATCCACCAGCAGAATTTTTCCGTTGCGAAGAGTGTCGATAAACGGGGCAGACAAGCAGAAATACTTTTTTGTGCCTTCGGATTCGTCGCCGGCAAGGTCGAACTCTTCAAAGCCGACCGGAGCACCAGCTTCGTCATACTTCACGTGTATGGTTCGCGCACCTAGCTTTACCAGCGGAGAAGCGTTGGCCAGCATAGTATCTCTGATCTCTTTCGGCACCGGCAAATTATCAATTTCATTAACCGGAACTCTGTCTTCGCGATGCTTCAAATCATCGATACCAAAGTCAGCGCTCGTTACCAATCGCTTTATCTCTTCATAGAACTCCGGTTTCTTCATTTGATTAAGGGTGTATAACAGGTAATCAGATGGCCTCATGCCATTGAGAAGGTTGACTTTCTTGAACCACTCAAGAATCGAACGCGCAACCTGGCCACCTTCCTGATCGCATTTCCAGATAAACAGACTGTTGGAAAGAACTTTCAGGCCTTTGCCTTCCTTGAATTTTTCAGGGTTGACGTAGAATTCACCTGTATCACTGTCGCGAAAAAACAGCCTGGCTTCTTTTCCCTTTTCATCTGCGAACAGCCATTCAGAGTAGACGGTAGTGCTGTCGGCTTCAAACCCATAGCGGTATTTAACCTGATTGTTTAAAAAGATGACTTCAAATGAACTCGAAGCGTTCATGGTTTCAGTCGACAGCCTGAAAGGTTCGTGATTCAGAGTGTCAGTCGATTGAAAAACCTTACGCACATTCAAAACCATTGCTTTCATGTAGTCCAAAGCCCGCACAACATTGCTTTTGCCGCTGGCATTGGCACCATAGATCACAGCTGATGGCAACAAGCTGTAATTTCTGGCCTTTATAACTGAATGCCGGTTGTTCAGCCCTGAAACCATGCTAAAAGTTACCTGGTCTTTGATTGATCTGAAGTTATCGAATGTGAACTGCACCAGCATATAATTTCATCCTTCCAGATAAATTCTCAAATAATAAACCGCATTTTTGCATATTTTACACAAAAACAACTCCTATTTCCAGAATTATCTTCAAAACATGTTTTTTTACAGTCACCCTCTAAGAAGAACCTCAACATTCTTGCATTTTCCCTTTTCTGATGCCGGCTACAGGGCAAAACTTATCGACACGGATTCGTCATTTCAACACAAAATGTGCTGACATTCGCCCGGGGACGGGGTAATATGGTTCTGAAATTTTACACAAGCTGCAGAGGTAACCAATGCTGACCGGGGAAATACGCAATAAAGTCGATAAACTATGGGAAGCTTTCTGGACTGGCGGCATCGCCAACCCGCTGACCGTAATAGAGCAGATATCCTATCTGCTGTTCATCAAGCGCCTCGATGACATTCATACGTTGAAAGAACTGCAGGCCAACCGAACCGGCAAGCCGATCAAGGACCCGGTATTCAACGACAAACAGCAGCACCTGCGCTGGTCGAAATTCAAACACCTCGAACCGGGTGAGATGCTCGGGCTCTTTCAGGCCGAGGTTTTCCCGTTCATCAAGAATATGGCGACCGCCTCTGACACCACATTTGCCAGAGCAATGGCCGATGCAACTTTCATCATCCCGAAGGCCAGTCTGCTGACGCAGGCGGTTGAGCTCATCGAAGACATTCCGATGAAAGATCGCGATACCAAGGGCGACGTTTACGAATACATGCTCAGCAAGCTGTCTACAGCTGGCCAGAACGGGCAGTTCAGAACCCCGCGCCATATCATCAGAATGATGGTCGAGCTGATGCAGCCAAAGGTTAAAGATTTCATCTGCGACCCGGCCTGTGGCACCGCCGGCTTTCTCGTTGCGGCAGGCGAATACATTAGAACCCATCAGGAAATCGACTACCATTCGGCTGACCACCGCGAGCACGTGAACGGCCGCCTGTTCAATGGTTTCGACTTCGATACCACCATGCTGCGCATCGGCAGCATGAACATGATGATGCATGGCGTCGAAAACCCGCATATCATGTATAAAGACTCGCTTTCCGACAGCAACAAGGAAGCCGAGCAATATACGCTGATCCTGGCTAATCCACCGTTCAAGGGCAGTCTCGCCGAGAACGAAGTCTCCAAAAAGCTTCTTGAGACGGTTAAGACCAAGAAAACCGAACTGCTGTTTCTGGCTCTGATGCTGCGCCTGTTGAAAGCTGGCGGCAGATGTGCGGTTATTGTTCCTGACGGTGTGCTTTTCGGCTCATCCAAGGCCCACCTCGACATTCGGAAAGAGATAATCGACAATCATCGCCTTGAAGCAGTCATCTCGTTGCCAGCAGGCGTTTTCAAGCCTTACGCCGGCGTCAGCACCGGAATCATGGTTTTCACCAAAACCGGCACCGGCGGCACTGACAATGTCTGGTTCTACGACATGCAGGCCGATGGTTTCAGTCTCGATGACAAGAGAACCGAGATTTCCGTCAATGATATTCCTGATGTTATCAAGCGCTGGCATAATATTGAAGGAGAACACAAGCGAAAGCGAACCGACAAATCCTTCATGGTGCCGGTTGCCGACATCAGAAACGAAAAGTATGACCTGTCGATCAACCGCTACAAGCAGATCGTTTACGACGAAGTAAAATACGACAAGCCCAAAGACATCCTGGCCGAGATCATGAAGATGGAAAAAGAGATCCAGCAGGGCCTCGAAGAACTGGACGGTATGCTGGGATGAAGCGCATGATCAATTCGAATCCCCTCGAATTCGAGGGGTTAATGCATAATCAAAAAGTGCAGCAACCCGCCGCACAATTGCACTCAATTCGAACTGGCCACGAATTTGTGCAACAGACCGTTGCACAAATTTACAAGATCCCGCGCCACAACGATTTTGAGCAAGCACCCCTTGCACAATCACCTTCTGGCGAGAATAAAGAACGACCGCCTCTTACGATGGAACCGTCAATTGACGACCCGCTGGCAGCAACCACCGTCACACCCGCGAAGGCGGGTGTCCAGAGAGAAAATATGGATTCCCGCCTGCGCGGGAATGACGGTATGTTGCTAAGAGAGAATAAACTCGAAGAACTGGACGGTATGCTGGGATGAGACGCATGATCAATTCTGATCCCCTCGATTTCGAGGGGTTAATTCATAATCAAAAAATGCAGCGGGCCGCTGCACAATTACCTTCCGGCCAGAATAAAAAACGACCACCTCTTACGATGGAACCGTCAACTGACGACCCGCTGGCAGCAACCACCGTCACACCCGCGAAGGCGGGTGTCCAGAGAGAAAATATGGATTCCCGCCTGCGCGGGAATGGCAATTCTCACCGCGCAGGCGATGCTGCCAATGAATCTGCTGAACAAGGCGGTGCAGCAATATGAGCTGGCGAAAAGTTAAATTATCAGAAATTTTTGATATTGCTCGTGGTGGTTCGCCCAGACCAATTGATAGCTACATATCAGACGCACCTGATGCTGTAAACTGGGTTTCTATTAAAGATGCTTCTGAAAGTGGAAAATACATCCGCTCTACAAAGCTAAAAATAAAGCCTGAAGGTGTAAGCAAGTCAAGACTGGTCAAGCCTGGTGATTTTCTTCTGACCAATTCAATGAGCTTTGGCAGGCCATATATAATGCAGACAACCGGATGCATTCATGACGGCTGGTTGGTGCTATCTGATAAATCAGGGGGTGTAGACCCAGATTTCTTGTATTACCTATTAGGAAGCCCAGAAATGTATCAAGAGTTTGCAAAAAAAGCAGCTGGGGCTGTTGTAAAGAACTTAAACATTGATCTGGTAAAAGGAGTTTCGGTTAGTCTCCCACCTCTGCCGGTTCAGAAGAAGATTGCGGCGGTGCTGGAGAAGGCCGATGAGTTGCGGCGCAAGCGTGAAGAGCAGATAAAGCGGCTTGATGATCTGCTGCAGGCAACCTTTCTCGATATGTTCGGCGATCCAGTCACCAACCCGAAGGGGTGGCCAATAGTGCAAATAAAGGATTTTGCTGATGTAAGGATTGGCCCTTTCGGTAGTTTGTTGCACGTAGAAGATTACGTTGAAAATGGTGTTCCCCTCGTTAACCCTTCTCATATAGCAAATGGCGTTATAGTTCCCGATCAAAAGCTCACTTTAAGTTATGAAAAATTTGATGAGCTCTCTGCTTACGCTTTGACGAAAGGTGATGTTGTTATTGGCAGGAGAGGCGAAATCGGCCGGTGTGCAGTCGTAAAAGATGAAAGATTGTTTTGTGGGACTGGCAGTATGTTTGTTCGGATCAAAAATTCGTTTATTCCTGAGATTTTGCAGAAAATTATTTCATCAGATCAGATAAAGCAGTATCTACTAAATCAATCTGTCGGAGTAACAATGAAGAACCTTAATGCTAGTATAATCAAAGAATTGGGAATACCAAAGCTTCCTTTATCTTTGCAAAATCAGTTCTACAACATTTCACAGCGACTGATTCAGACAAAACAAAATATACAATCATCAGCAATCACTACATCAAGCATGTTCAACTCCCTCATGCAGCGGGCGTTCAAAGGAGAACTGGAGCTGAAATGACCCTTATCCGTCACACCCGCGAAGGCGGTTCTTATTTATCGTCACACCCGCGAAGGCGGGTGTCCAGAGAGAGAAAATATGGATTCCCGCCTCCGCGGGAATGACGAGAAGGTAGAGCGGGAATGACGAGAAGGTAGCGCGGGAATGACGAATGAGAAAGCGGAAATGGCAGAGAAATGCAGTAATGACGAATGAGAAAGAGGGGAAATGGGAAGATCGGAAAAACAGCCTTGCGTTTATGTTCTTGCCAGCAAAAGAAATGGAACTTTGTATATCGGGGTAACCAGTAATCTGGTTCAGCGCATCTGGCAGCATAAGAACAATGAAGTTGAAGGCTTTACAAAAAAGTATCAGGTTCATCTCCTGGTTTATTATGAATTGCACGAGACAATGGAATCAGCGATAACTCGTGAAAAACGCATGAAAAAATGGAACCGGGACTGGAAGATAAATTTCATTGAAAAAGAAAACCCGGAGTGGCATGATTTGTGGAGTGGTATCGTTGAAGATAGATTCCCGCCTGCGCGGGAATGACGGAAGAGTGCGCGGGAATGACGAGAAGGTAGAGCGAAACCTTTATCCGTCACACCCGCGAAGGCGGTTCTTACTTATCGTCACACCCGCGAAGGCGGGTGTCCAGAGAGAGAAGATAGATTCCCGCCTGCGCGGGAATGACGAGAAGGTAGCGCGGGAATGACGAGAAGGTAGAGCGGAAATGATATAATGATATTGAAAGCAGCGTGATGAATAACGACAATACACAGAGTGACAAGCAGAATAATCAGAGACAGAGCAATTTCAGCTTTATCGATGATGAACTGAAGCAGATTAGAGAGTTTGCGCAGAAAGCGGAACTGCGCGGGCGGCTCGACTCCAGATATGCCTGCTTTCAGGCCAGACTGACGGCAGAAACTGCCCTCAAATGGATATTCAAGGTTGATTCTGAGCTGTCTCTGCCTTATAACACCATGCTCAGCAGCCTGATCAATGATACCGGCTTTCAGAAAATTGCTCCAATTCAGGTTAAACGCAGCCTGACCATTATTCAGAAATACGGCAACCTGGCTGCACACAGCGAACATGCGATATCAGCCCAGGACTCGGTTCTTGTCGTCAAGCAGCTGCACAGCGTTCTTTTCTGGCTGCATCGAAACTATTTCGATGTCGATCTGCAGTCAGAATTCAACGACAAGCTTATTCCCGATGCCGGTGATATCGCCAGAACCAGTCGCAACAAGATTCTTGAGCTCGAACAGAAACACGAAGACGAAGAAAAAAAGCTCAGAGACGCCCTTGAGGCAGAAAAAGCCGACAAAGAAGCTTACCAGGCCAGACTAACCGCACAGGAAGCCGAAATCGCGCAGCTGAAGGCACAAATCGCCACAAAGAAAGCTGAAGCAGAGGCTGTTCCTGATACGCATGATTATTCTGAAGCCGAGACCAGAAAACTACTCATCGACGTGCTGCTCAGAGAAGCCGGCTGGCACAAAGGCTCACCGAACCTGAAAGAAGAATACGAACTCGACGGCATCGACAGGAACAAGAATTATACCGGCACCGGCTTTGCCGACTACGTTCTCTTCGACGACAACGGACTGCCGCTGGCAGTCATCGAGGCCAAGAAAACCAGCAAAGATGCGCAGCTCGGCAAATATCAGGCACTCGACTACGCCAACGCGCTTACAAAAAAGTTCAACCAGCGCCCGTTGATCTTTTATACCAACGGCTATGAAATCTTCATCTGGGACGACCACTTCTACCCGGAACGAAAGATTCAGGGCTTCTACAAAAAAGACGAGCTACAGCTGGCAATAGAGCGCCGAAAATCACGAAAATCCATACTCAACCCGACGATCAACCGCAAGACGGTCGAGCGACCCTACCAGCACCTTGCCATACGGGCAGTTACCGAACATTTTGAGACGAAGAATCAAAGAAGAGCTCTGCTGGTGATGGCTACCGGCTCTGGCAAGACCAGGCTCACGATTGCTCTGGTTGAAGTGCTGCAGAAAGCCAACTGGGCCAAGCGTGTGCTGTTTCTGTGCGATCGCGATTCGCTGGTAAAACAGGCCAAAGGCGCGTTCACGAAATTTCTGCCGAACTGCCCGGCGGCTGATCTGAGAGATGCGAAGTCTGACAATCTTTCCAGAGTCTGCCTGTCGACCTATCACACGATGATGAACCTGATCAACGAGTTCAAAGACGGCGAGAGACTGTTTACACCGGGCCATTTCGATCTGCTGGTCATCGACGAGGCCCACCGCAGCATTTACCAGAAGTTCGGCGCGATCTTCGATTACTTCGATTCTTACCTGGTCGGCCTGACCGCAACGCCCAGAGATGAAGTCGATAAGAACACCTACCAGATGTTTAACCTGACCAGAGAGACCGGCCCGGTGTTCGGTTATGACCTCGCCGAAGCCATAGAACAGGGCTATCTGCTGAACTATTACAAGGCCACAGTGTCAACCAAGCTCAGCCGCGAAGGCCTCACCTACTCGCAGCTCAGTGATGAAGACAAAGAAGAGTATGACAAACACTTCGTCGATGAAGTTACCGGTGAAAGGCCCGAGAAAGTCGGCAAGGAAGCGATCAACAAGTGGTTGTTCAATACCCCCACGGTCGATAATTTCCTGAAAGATCTTATGGAAAAAGGCATCAAGATCGATGGCGGCGACAAGCTCGGCAAAACCATCATATTTGCGCGCAACAGCGACCATGCGAAGTTCATCGTCACTAGATTCGACGCCAATTACCCGCAACACAAGGGGCATTTCTGCGCACAGATCGACTACACCCTCGGCAAAGATGCAGAAGGCATGATCGACAAGTTCAAAAAGGCAGACGGTATGCCTCAGATAGCGGTCTCGGTCGATATGCTCGATACCGGGATCGATGTTCCTGAAGTCGTGAACCTGGTATTTGCCAAGCCAGTGTATTCGAAAGTGAAGTTCTGGCAGATGATCGGCCGTGGCACGAGAAAGTGCGAAGACCTGTTCGGGCCCGGTGACGATAAAAAGTGCTTCTATGTATTCGACTACTGCGAGAATTTCGAATTCTTCGAAACCAACCCCGGCGGTGTTGAAAGTAACGCCGTGATTCCGCTAAGCCAGCGAATCTTCAGAAACCGCCTGGTATTGGCTGAAATGTTGCAGGATAACGACAGCGAAGAGTCAGCGGCGATCAGAAAAGAGTTTCTCGACAACCTGCACGAATACGTGTCAGGCATGTGCGATGAGAACTTTCTGGTGCGGCCATACCTGAAAAGTGTAACGAAACTGAAGAGCCGTGAGGCCTGGGAAAATCTCGACTCTGAGCTGAGAGCTGAAGTAGCGAAGAACATATCAGGATTACCCAGTCAGATCGAACAAGACGATGAATACGCCCGGCGCTGGGATCACCTGCTGCTGAAGACCGAACTGGCATTGTTTGAACATGAAGCCATGAAAAAGCTCAATAGATCTTCGGCTGAATACATATCTCTGATGAAAAAAATCAGAAAAATTGCAGACAGGCTCGAAGACAAGACGACGATACCTGACGTCAAGAAGCAGCTGGAATTCATTCAGGCGATACAAACAGATGAGTTCTGGGAAGGCATGAACATCAAGGTTCTCGAAGAGATCAGAAAGCGCCTCAGACTGCTGATCAAATACATCGATCAGGCTGATAAGAAAATCGTTTATTCGAACTTCAGCGACACCCTGACCCAGCCCGCAGCATTCGAGCCAGGCACCGAGGTATTCAAAAACGATGAGCTTGCTGCCTACCGGCAGAAAATGAGCGCCGTCATCAATGAAAACCTTGATAAAGAAGTGATCTGGAAGGTTCGCTGCAATCGCCCGCTTACTGATTCCGATCTCAGGCAGCTCGAAGAGATTCTTGACCTGAGCACAGCAGAAGATAAAGAGATGTTCAAAGAGGCTTACCAGAGCGGGTTTCAGGCCAAAACCGGAAAAGACAACCCCAGCCTGGAGCTGCTGATCAGATCTATCGTCGGCCTTGACCGTGAGGCGGTAGAAAAAGAATTTGCCGACTTCATCGAGAAGTCGAACTTTTCATCGCTGCAGCTGGCCTTTGTGCGCAAGATCATCGACTACTTCGTCGAAAATGGCTTTGTCAGAGACGATATTCTCTATGAACCACCGTTCAGCGACATGTATCACGACGGGCCCGAAGGCCTGTTCGGCGACGCCGCCGAGGCTCTGTTCGCCCGCATCAAGCGCGTGAATGAGTCTGTATCCGCTGAAATTCAACGGTAATCTGACAGAAATATCTTTATACAGTAGTTTTGGGATACTGCCCCTTTCTCAATGTCTCAATCAGAGAATTACCTCGAAGAACGGTTTTACTCTTTGCGTAATGGTATGCAGTCTTGCCATCTTTATTCTTTTTGCTTGGGTCGGCGCCCAAAGAGAGCAATCTCTTGAGCATCTTAGGATTGCCGCTGTTTTTACATAGCTTTATCAAGGCCGTATCGCCCTCTGCATCACGAAAATCTATCATTTTCTTGAAGCCTGTTGAGTCTTTTGAACGTGTGCACTTCTTTTTTGACCAGGTGATTATTACCGAGATAGCATCCGGATAATTTTGCGCGGCGTTAAAGAGCAAATTTGCCATGAAGCGATGGTCAAAACGCGGTATTGAACGAACCAGTAATCTGAAAGCCTTAATAGGTAAATTGTTCGAAATAGCGTATGTCAGTGCTGTTTCTCCATGGAAGTCCCTGGTTCTGACAGAAACATTTTTATTTAGGCACAACTGTAAGGCCGGCAATTCTCCGAAATTCTTTACTATAACCATTAAAGGATTAAGTCCATTTCTATCCTGCTCGAACACAAACTGGCGGTCACTCAAAATCTTACTAATTTTATCAAGATTCTTTTGTTCGCAGGCCTCACTAAGGGCGCGAAATTTTCGAGCCATTTTGCTGGCGTATCTGTCCACGCATTTCTTTGAAGAACAAAATTGCTTATCAAAATCGCGTTCCTTTTTGAACACAGCACCACAACATTTACAGGCAGCAAAGTAAAACTCACCATTAGACCATTTTCGACCTGTTTGAATTTCATTGTTCTTCACCAGTTCGATACCCATGCACAGTTTGTTTCTAGGGAATACAATTCTATTCGAGTCCATTGTATCAAGCGATTTTCCAAGGATTTCAATAAACTTTGCGCGAAAAACGCCAAAAATGTCGAGCATTTTCGCGTCCTTGTCGGAGATCTCTTTATTATTACGCCAGTAATAAACTGGGTTTCCGTAGATACGGGTATTCCCGGGATAACCCCAGAACGACTTTTCGAACCGGTAAACCGGAGCATACTTCATTATCCAGCCGGATAATTCATCATTATCAACAGGTGTAACAATAACAGTTGCTGAATAAACCATTCTTTTCAGCATTCGAAGCGTCTCTCTCAGATAATCAGTCACAGCTGAATCAGCTTTATAGGGTTTTACCTCAGCCTCTAACATTGCAGCATACTTTTTACTCAGAACAAGCTCTTTGGAGCTTCTGAGCCAAAATCTTGCATTCTGAGAGTCTGGGTCACTCTTCTCAGTAAATGCATGACTGTTTAATCCAAATCTCTTATTGGAATAGTTCCCTATCACGGGATATGCCGAAACAAATGCTTTGAAAAGCTCATCATTACCAACATCATCTGCAAGCTTCAAAAAATGCAGACCAAAATTGACGATCAGACAGGTCTCATAGGAGGGCTTGGGCTTGTTTTTCGCTTTACTCATCAAGCGTCATCTATTTTTTCGTCGACATCAAAATTCAGACGATCTATTTTGCCTTTCAGATTTTCCTGGGAAACATGGGCATAGCGAAGGGTTGTTTCGAAATCTTCGTGACCGACCATATCCATGACAGATCTTACCGGAACACCGGCAGCAAGAAGGCCAGACACAAAGGTGTGTCTAAGGCCGTGAAGTCTTCTATATGGCAAACCCAGATTCTTACAGGCAATGCGAAGCTGTTCACGGCACCAATTCTTTGAATGTTTCTGCATCTCAGGAAACACCAGTTCCTCTGGATCTTTTCCCCGGGCTCTTTTCAGCAATATTGGTTTCAACTTTTCGTGCATCTCGATGTGACGGAACTGGTTGTCTGGAGACTTTTCCGTCTTGTGGTTACGAACACGAATCATTGAACCTCTGACGTCCATAACTTCCAGACTGGCGGCTTCCCTGCTTCGACAGCCAGTGAACAGGAAAAACGTAAAAAGATCGCCGAACTCTTTGTCCGTGAAATAATTCATCAAGCTTTGAATATCAGAAGAAGAGTAAGCACCAAGTCTCTCAGGCCTCTTAGTCAATGTCTTCAACCGTGGCCATCTTTTTATGGGCATCTCAGAGATAGAGCCTTCATCAAGCAGCATCTTTAAAACCGCCTTCAGCAGGTTGATCTCTTCCTGAATCGTCTTATTGGATCTCCCCTCCCCCTGGCGCATTGTCAGATAATCGGTTAAATTTTCACTGGTAAGCTTATTCACCAGCTTTACACCCTGCTTGTCAAAAAAGTTTTTCATCAGAATAATCTGCTCACGATACCGAAGCAAAGTGCCGGCCTTCAACAAGGGTTCTTTCGAGCGATAAAACTTCTTGAAAGCTTCTACAATGATGACTCTCTTGGGTGCCAGTCCTGTTTTCATGCTTTCAACCTGAGCGTCGAGACGAACTTTCAGGCGCTTCGCCTCTGTTCGGTTCTTTGTCTTCAGGCTCTTCTTGTGAAGCTCACCCTCTTTATAATACTGGTAATACCAAGTGCCACCGGCTGTTCTCTGATAAATGCTACCCATCTCGTTTTTTCTCCTACCACTACCAAAACCACTACCATGCTCCCCGGAATAAGCAGAAAGCCCGCTAATAAAGCGGGCTTTCAACTTTCGGTGCCGGGAGCGGGACTTGAACCCGCATGGCGTTAGCCACACGCCCCTCAAACGTGCGTGTCTACCAGTTCCACCATCCCGGCGGGAACGTGAAAGCTATTATAGCGAAAAGTCTGACGGCAGTCAAGCAAATTTTAATCGAATTTTTATGCTACAGACCGCCTTTATGACCCTGCCCTGGGCATTCAGATTCAGTGCAGACCCATAGTGCTGCGGAGACAAACATAAGACTGCACTTTGTATGCACCAGACAGGACCTGTAATGTTCTCCGGCTCCGGACGATTTTGCAACATTACTGATGAGAATCAGACGGCAAGATGCTACAATCTTTAAGTCAAAGGAGGAAATATGTCTGGCAATATCAGCTACAGATTAGAAAACAAGGTGTTTATAGCAGAAATAAGCGGTTACGCAGAAGTTAACCTCATGACAGGACTGGTGGAAAAGTTTTTTGAGAAAGTTGAAGAGGAATATTCTGACTTTGTTTTCGACTTTTCTAAGATGACCTTGATAAACTCATCTGCGCTGGGCAAACTGCTTGACATTATTTCCGAAGGCATGGGCTGCGACAATATCAGCTTTCATTTCTGTGCGATTCCCAACACCAGCAAGCTGGGCATGTCCAGCCTTGGAATCCTCAACTACGTCAATGAATATGCAAGCCTGGACGAGGCCCTGAAAAAGCTCCAGCAGTAGCGACAATCCTCTCCGCTTCCGGCGACAAATCTGTCATTGCAGGCGCAGCGAAACAATCCTATTGTCAATGGTATTGCTTCAGGGCTCCGCCTTCGCCATGACTTATTTTGACCGAAGATTGCTGTAATTGAGAGTTATCATTTTACTCACGGGCGTAATTTTGTTACACTGATTCAAGAAATGCACGCTAGAGGCTGGTAACGACAATGTCTTTATGTAACGACCTGAAACGCCACGCCACGAGAAGATCAGGGTACATACTGTATCTGGTGCTGTCACTTCTGGCGGTCTGGGGAATCATCAGCTTTTCTCTTTCGCGTTACAAGAGCGGTTCAGTAAGCCTGCTGAGCCGAAGCTCGATGCAAAACCGCCTGACTACCGTCGCCCAGAGCGGCGCCAATGAAATATGGGCAGTCATCAGAAGCGAAGTAAACGACAAAGGCGGCGCCGCCAACCCACTGCACTTCTACTCGCTCGTAAACTCCGTTTTCGCCAGGCCGGAAACCGAAAAACCGCCGGCAAACACTTACGTATGCGAGAGGTTTTTCGATCTGTCAGATCTGCCGTTTTCGAATATTCTTGCCGGTGAAATCTCTGCCGACAAGTTTGTCGTAAAGGGACACAGCCGAATATTTGTCACCAGACGCATCAGAAAGTCGCCCGAAGCGTTCTCTGGCCATATCGAGGTTCTCGTTCAGGCCGTTTCAAAATCTGACAGCAGAGAATTCGTCGAACTCAAAGAGAGACGGGACTTCAAAACAATAGATACCAGAGATTTTTTCGACAGGTATGCATTGTATGTTAAAGACTATTCGTATGACTACAACAAAATCAATCAAAGGCTCATCATAAAAGGTCTCGAAGGCGGCGTGGTATCGACAGTCTATCTAGGCTCGCGCTTTGCACCGGCATACAAGGCGTTCAAGGGCTTGACCGGCCCGGCACCGATCTATCTGGATCTTAACTTCAGGGATGATTCGAACCTGATTCCGGGATTGCTGCAAAACCAGGTCGCACCGATTCCTCCCGGCGCCGGGAATGTTCCTTCTGCCAGCACAATTGCCAAAACGGCCGCCAAAGGCAATGTTTTCTGGGCCGTGCCGATGCCGATTCGCTTCAAACCGATTTACGACCGCGGAAGTTTTTCAGACAGCGATTTTTACTCAGTAAAAGCCCTGCAGGATGGCTATTACAAAACCTTTGTCGAGACTGCCCAGAAAACAGGAGCAGAAGAACATTCTCTGCCAGGGTTGATTCTCGAGGACTGGAAGAATTGCGGCGGCAACTACGCCAATTCAAAGGTCTTCAAGATGGTGGTTTCGACCAGCATCGATGCCTGGCAGTACATTTACGCCTACACCGATGCCCAAAGCCTCTGGGAGGGAGCGAACTGGACAAATTTTGCCACTACGTTCCATTTTACCGGGCTCAATGATTACGTGAAATTCATGAAAAGCTTCCATCCTGAAAAAGTAATTTCCGGAAAAATGGCGCAGATTTTCGGGCCGCTGCGCAACATCCCGGTCTCGCTCGAAGGCAATGTATTTTTCAGATTCTTCAAGGTCGCATTTCTTGACGAATTTGACACAACAATAACCTTGGGCGGCGAGGCGAAGGATCTCGGAATGCCGGCAATCCCCCTTCATTTTCAAGATCCGGAAGGCAACGCCAACAATTTCCTGAACAAGGAAGTAAGAATCCATGGGATTGAAAACCAGCTGATGAGCCGCGAAGTTAACGAAATCCCGGTCAATGCAGTGTTCTTTGCCGGAATTGCCACGCCGGCAGCTTCGAGCGGCAACCCCGACAAGGTTTTTCCGACAGTCAGCATCGATGCTATTTCTTATCGATACAAGTCCGCCGAAGACTTTCTTGCCGACAGAACCATGATTGTCAACGGCAAAAAGCGAATCAATGCCGATGGAATCATGTTCATTGAAAAGGGCAACCTCGACCTCAGCGATTATGAGTCCTTTTCCGGCCAGGGAATGATATGGCTGGGCTTCCGAGGCAACGTCTACCTTGGCGACCTTGCCAAGTCGAAACCCTCTGACATCTTGAAAATATGGGCGCAGGACGGCAATTTCATCGTCAAAAGCAACAAGGCGGCCGTAAAAATTCACGCATCGCTGATCGCCACAACTTTCTTTTCCGACACTAAAAGAGATGTAAAATCGCTGAACAATCGCGGCAAGCTGATCCCAGACAAGCATGAAGTTGAGATAGTCGGCAATCTGATCACCGACTATCTGTTTCTGACCGACAAAAGCTACGGTATTCCCGATGGAAAATCACTGACCATAACTCATGACCCGTTTCTTCATTCCCCGGTCTACCCGAAATGGACAACGGTCGGCACGGTCAGAAGTATACACTGTCTGAGTTTCGACTATGAAAACAGGTTTTTCAAATAAATGAACAGCAGGAGCGAACAAAATCTGCGTGCAGAAGAGCTGTCACAGGGCTCTTCGGTCGATAATCTGTCGATACAGGAATTGCAGATCAATCTCTGCCTCGAAGAATTGAATTCAAGCGACACTCTCACCAGACAGCACGCAATTTCGCAGTTGCAAAATTTTGTTGATAATCCAAAAGTTGTTGCTGCCCTGAAGGCCCGCTTTGAGATTGAGGAAAACCCTTACTGCAAAAGCGATTTAATTGAGCTGGTCAAGCTGACGACTGTCTCTACCACTGCGCTGGAGCTCTCAAAGAGCCAGACAAGTCAGGCTCTGGAAATAATCAGGCTCTGGAACTCAGTCGAAATTGCTCTTCTCTTCGACCTGGTCAAGCATGTGAAGAAGCTATCGACAGAAGATCAGGTAAAGGTTTTCTGCGAAATTTTCGGCAGCGCAAAGTCGCCGGCACAGATTATTCCGGCGCTTTCTCTAAGCAGAAAAGTAATGCTGCATGACGAGGTATTGAAGCGCCTCGAGAAGCTGCTGCATGCGAAAAGCCCGTTGATGGTGATCAGAGTCATCAATCTTCTCACACGTCTCAAACCGGCAAGGCTTGCCACACACCTGCCAAGACTGCTGGTCGACAAAAGCATGCAGGTTCGGCTGGCGGCCATAAAAGCTCTGCACCTGCTTTCACAATCAGAAGCAATAAGACTGCTCAACGAATTTTTGTTTTCCAAAAATGAAAACAATCGTAAGTCGGCTTTTTCTGCGCTTTTTCTGCTACCGTTCAATCACACCGGCGACGTCGTGTTGAGGCTGATAGAGCAGGCCGAGCTCCCGAAAAATCTTGACCAGGTCATCAGCTTTCTGATCTACAACAACCCCGACCCGCAATTTTTTCGCCGAATCACCATTTCATATCTGCTGCATGGCAAAAAGCTGGCCAGACTGAAGAATTACTGGTCCCTGGCCGCCAGAGCGCTTATCATTGCCAGGCTCGTCGACAAGGATGAAATAGAGCTGAAAACTCAGGCGCTGGCAGAAGCAAAAAAGTTCATTCAAAGTCACACCAGCAAAGATACCGCAGATGAAGTGGCAAAAGAAGAGGCAGCTCCGTCCGGTCATCAAAATAACGAACTTGCACAGTTGTTCACCGTTAAGGAATTTTCGGAAAACGAGGCAAACAGGCTTCTGAAAATCTGCCGGAATGTTACCAGTCCATCAGAAATTCTGGCGGCCATCAGACTTATCAGCACACATCGACTGACCTCGCAGCATTTTTCTGACTGGCTGGAAGCGCTTCTCGACCACGATTCTACAGATATAGTCTGCGCCGCAATCGCCAGTCTGCAGAAGATCAACAGCGCAAGACTGCTTCCGCACCTGCCGGTTCTGGTTTTTCACAAAGAATCGACGGTTGGAGAAACTGCCATTAAGGCATTCAGCAGCGATTATTCAGACAAATTTGCAGACAAACTGAAGCTATGGCTCAAAGATAACGATGCCAGAATCAGAGATGTCGCCCGCAAAGGTCTCATGGAAATCGACTTTCTGCAGGCCCGCGACCTTATTTTTGGCTATTACCGGTCAGTTGCAAAGGTTGAACAGCTCAAATTCTACGCATCGATTCTGATATTGAACCCTGACAGATTGACGGTCTACCGGCTGAATGACCTGGCTGCCAGATCGTCAGGCGAAAAGAAACAGTATCTTTGCCAGCTCTCTGACGAGATTAAAAAGGAGCTTGGCGATGCCACCAACGATGAAAACACTTCGACCTTGAGCGCCATAATCAGCGAAGCAAGCCTGCAGGAGCAATGGGCGGAAATTCTCTGCAAAATCAAACAGATCAGTTATAACAATCAGGAAATCACGCTGTCAGACCTGACCAGATCAAAGGCTTTCAATTTTGTCATGGCTGGTTTTCTGATCATTACCATCGTTCTGTTTTTAACGAAGTTCAGAATCGACAATATTTTTACGGGCAAAACCGCACCAGCCACGGCGACGCAGAAGACTTATTCATACGATCTTGGCGAACAGACCCTGCCACAGGCTGATCTTGCAAAGGCCAGACCATGGGATTACACACTTCCTGAGCTTGCAACCCCCAGCCCTGAATTGAACGAAGTAATGACGATCGAGGAACATAGGGTTCTTCGCAACGACCTGCGAGAAGAAATCGGTACAGATGCGGATAAGGTTTCGACTGATTTTATAAATTTATCACCTGAAGGTGAGTCGTTAAAATGAAAACCATTCACAAAGCAGCACGCTCTGACAGATTGCGTGGCATTACCTTTCCGGAGATTGTTGTCGCAGTGGCAGTGTTTGCGATAATGGTTATTCCGCTTTATCTGACCATGGGTAATGTTCAAACCGACACGAAAAAAAGCATCAATTACCTCAGGGCAATTGAACTCGCAAATGAAGCCATAGATTACGTAAAGATGCTTCCGGTCGACAAAGACTTCAAACGCAATGCCGATGCGCTTTCCGGCAGCATTCTGATCGAAACCGGCAGTGACTTTGAAGCCGCTCAGATTCCAACCGGCGCCAATGACTACTACAAAGATGTTCTCGAGCCTAAAATTCAATATTCAAGCCAGTATAATCCGGCCTACTTTTACCGGACCATTGAAGTGTCAGATTTGACCGGCACCGGCTATGCAGGCTTGTTGAAAAAGGTCATAGTGACAGTGTACTGGGATAACGACGTTAAGGTTAACAATATTCATGATCTCAGCAAAAAAACCAGAAACGTCGTTATGGCTACTCTTGTCACAGACTGGAAAAGCCAGCCATGAAGATTACATCAGCAAAACCACATTCGGGATTTACGCTGGTAGAAATGCTTATCGGCACCGTCATCATCGGCTTCATTTTTTACATAGTTACCTCCTTTTCCAGCAATATGGCCTTCAAATACAAGCACGGCTTTGTCGATCTCGAAAATTTCCGTGTAGCGCATCAGGCAATCAATCAGTTGCGGCGCGATTTCAACATGGCCTGTCCCTATGTAACTGCCGGTGACGGCATAAATGAGCAGAAAAAGTTTCTTTTGCGGCCGCTTTCTATCGACAAAGGCGCCGGAAAATTTGCCGGAGCCAACAGAAGAATAGGTATTATGCCGCAACATCTGACTTTCTATAAATTTGCCGACGCAAGTTTTGGCCAGCACCAGATGCCGGTGGTCGAAGAGGTTGAGTATCTTTTTGACAGTGCTTCTGGAGATCTGACCCGTAGATGTGGCGCGACTCTGCAAAAGTTCCCAGGTTTCAAGGAAATCGAGTTCAAATCGTTTGTGCATCAGGCAAACCCACAGGTTCCGGTATTGTGGGTGAGAATGACGCTCGACCAGGATCACTATAAGGAAAGCGACTTCGGCAAGCCACTGGAACTGACTGTAAGCATCACCAGCAACTTTGTTGCTGACGCGATAAACTACAACAGCTGGCAATATAGAAATTATCATCAGAGCAAATAACAAATTACGTTTTCGAAATTTTGCGCGTTTTAATAAATGAAGAGAGATTACAGAGGGAGAAATTTTATGATGAGTTTCTGGCAAAAACGGTTCCTTATCAGCATTTTTCTGATACTGGCACTAACTTTTCAGCCAATCATAATTTCCTCAGTCTATGCGCAGAGCGGAAGCAAGGCACAGCAGCTTAAAAAAGCAGGTGAGCTGGCTAAAGACGTCTGGGAAAAGGGAAAAGACGTATTAAAAATCACGCCTGACCCCGCCAAAGAGGCAGCCAAAGCTATGGCTGCGAAGGGAATAGAAGACTCTGCCAAATCAGGCATGCTGAATCGGGCAATTCAGAAATTCGTCGGCATGATCACCGATGCCAAGCTGAATGTCAAACTGATGATCGATGTTATCGATTCGATCATCAGCATTGTAAAACTGGTAAGAAACCCGGCGAGGTCTATTCTCGACTCGGCAACGACGCTGACCGGCATTACCACAAAGTTTCACAAAGAAGAAACAATACTCGATGTGCTCATCGGAAAAATGGACACAATGGTAACCAGTTCAAGCATTGTCGGAATGATTCTGGCCGGGGCCGGCGCTTTGGCGGCCTCAACCGGAATTTTTGTCCATATCGGGGCGACCTGCAGTGCCATCGGCACGGCAATACTGGGCTATGCCAAAACTGCCGGCATCCTTTTGTCGGCTTTAAAAGCCGGGATTGTGGTGGGGAAAGCCGCAACCAAATTATGGTATGCTGCTTCCAACAAATTAAGATCCTGGTGGGAGAAGCGAAAGGCGGCAAGGGAGACAGGCATACAACCCGGCGAAGAACCGCCAGACATGAAAGAAGACATCAAGGCAATCGATGAAACAAACGACAGCATGTCGACCGATCTTAATGGCCCGGATGATTCGGATACAGTCGCAGATCCCAGCTACTCAGCTGAAGATTGACACAAATTATTCAGGTACAATTACATTTGTTAAAAAATGTTCGTTTAATATTAAGAATGAAGATTAAGGGGGAAAAGAATATGAGCAGAAATCTTAAACTCAGACCGCTACTCTGTTGGTTGCTGGTTTTTTCACTGGTGTTTCAGCCGGTCATATTTGAAGCAGTGGCACAGGCAAATGAGCAGGTAACCACCGCGGAAGACTCAAGCACTCAAACCCAGGGAGCCTCACAGGAACTCAGCAGCGTCGATACCAGCAAATGGGAAATCAAAACCAACTTCTGGCAGAAGCTTGGCATCTCGATCGGTAATTTCTTCAAGAAAGGCTTGAAGAAGAAAATCGAGAACGCAAAAAAGGAACTGGCCAAAGCCAGAACAGAGACAGAAGCAAGCAAGGCCCAGACCAAAGAAGCGGCAGCTGAATCAGCCAAAGCGACCCAGGACACAAAGGGTGCCGTGGCAACATCTCAGTCGGCCAAAGATAAAGACAACCTGAGCGCTGCATCGGGCGCAAAGGGAAAAGCTCAGGAAGGACTGCTCAAGGTCGGTGAAAAACTGCAGGGAATAGCGGATATACTATCTCAGATCGGCATGGCGCTGGGAACCGTCGGCATGGTATGTTCTTCACTCAGCGCAGTACCCTATGTGGGGGCTATTTTAGGTGCCGTGGGAGGAATCCTGAAGACCGTAGCCGCGCTTCTTGCCAAAGTTTCGGCAGTGATAAAAGTGGCAGCAGCCGCAATAATTGCGGCTGCAAACGCTTCCAAAACGAGCGATGTTGATTTCGATAAATATGCAAAAGACGCTGCCGAAGCATGGAAAAACTCAGGCAACGAGTATAAAACGTCAGAAAAGACAACTGAAGGTAAGGTGAGCGAAGAAAGTGTCTCTGGCTCTGAAAAAGAAGAAGTGACCGTTCCGGATGAAGACAGCATTGAAACTGACAACTCAGGCTCACAGGAAGAGGTGGTCGGAGAGCCCGACCTTCCGGGATCAGAAGAATAATTGCGGCGGTCAGAAACAGATCGACTTCTGTTGTTAATCGGTAAGCATTATTCAGGAAATGCTGCAAGAAAGCTGAGACTGCAACGACACATTCAGGCAGAGGGTTCTGAAGTCTGCCTGAATGTGTTATTCTTTAGATAGCGACAGGATGCGAACAGCGTTCGGGAGATTCAACCTTGAACGAAAGCCGGAAAGATAATTTGAACAATGTGGTTAAAGAGCTTCTCTTTGACCTGTCTTCTGATGAAAAAACTGTCAGAGCCGGAGCAATAAGCGGACTTCTCAAATTTTCCACACTTAAACCAGTAGCTCAAGCCGCCCGCGAGATATTTGACTCAGAGCAGGATCCTCATTGTAAACAGGGACTGCAGGAAATTCTCGATATTTATGAGCGCAACTCGGGAGATGCAAAGATACGTCTGGTCAAAAGTCCGCATTTCAAACAACCGGATACTCGCAAGCTGTCTCCTGATGTTCAACCTGAGCCTGAAGCTCCAAAGTTAAGACTTGTCGACAGTAAAATCAGAACAAATCCACCGCGAGCCGGTGTTCATACCGGTAGCGCGAGTATATCCGAGACAAGACAGCTGGCAGATAAAAACACGGTGCAAACTGCTGAAATAGGCAATAAAGACACCATGTCAGAAGCCGATACCCCAAAACTCGAACAGGAAGAACAGCCCGCCCAGTCTACAATATTACCGCTCAGTCTCGAAAAACTGAAAAAAATCTCGAATGACTGGTTGGAATGGGCTGCTCAAAACGATCTACGGGTGTCACAATCCGGGCTGGGTATTATACTGACGTTTCTATTATGTTTTGCACTTATTGTTTCATACAATATTTATAGAGGCAATGTGATCTCATACTCTGGAGAATCCGGCAAACTGGAACATGCAATAAACCCCGGTCAAATCCAGACAGGCGAGATTCCACGAGGAGAGATAATTAAAGGAACTCTGAAAGAATACAATAACCTCGCTCAGATCTGGTTTTTCCTTGCAGACGACGGGAGACTGTTCAAGCTCAAGCTTGACAAATCGCCCAGCTATTACAGAGTTGAAGAGTATCTCGAGGTTCTGGTCGAGGGCTGCTCAAAAAACTCTCTGGGTCATACAATTCTTATGGGTAAAGCTGAAAAGAAAAGCTGACAGGATGGCAAATTGAATACAAATGTAATACAAAACAACAGAAAAGCACGCCAGGGACTCTCTCTGCTAGAAGTCATGCTGGCTGTAGTAATATTTATTCTAGGTATAATTCCATTGTTGAGGCTCTTCTCTGAAGGCGGACTGGCGCAGCAAAAGGTCATTCGCGATTTTCCGGTGACATTGAGCATTGCCGAGCGAATCCTGATGACAATAGAAAACGAAATAGATGAAGGGCGTTTTGATACCGCCATGTTTACGGGAACAGACGGAAACGGCGTCGATATCACTGAATCCGTAATAGAAAACCAGGAAGTAAGCATGGCTCTCGAAAAATTTTATGGCACAGACAATCAAAGCGCTACCAGATTTTTAACCCAGTGCCGGGTTCTTCTCTCAACCAAGCCAAGTTCTGACCCTAATCTGATTGAGATTACCATACGTTTTCTCTGGAATGACCGTGATACAAACAGCAAAGATTTTAAGCACGGCATCGAACTTCATCTGCTCAAAGGCAAGATCTGAAAAAATGCTTGATATGATAAACGGAAAAAAAGGCGTAACCATAGTAGAAATCTGCGTATACGCAGTAATCTTCGCCATGTTTATGGGCATGGCGACTGGAGTGTTCTTCTGGGCAAAAAAATCACTCGATGTAACTAAGAGAACAGATGATCTGCAGGATCTGCGAGTTGCCTCTACCCAGATAAACACCGAGTTGTCATACGGCAACAGAGTGCTTTTTCCGCCGGTTTCAAACAGGAGTTTCAGTCAGATACTTTTCATGAATGACAGAAATGAGCTTGTAGTCTTCTTCAGAGATGAAGACGCCAAGCTTAAGCTGATAAATTATGAAAAGTTCAAGGCCGGCGAAAAAAGCGGCGAAAGGGTTATTGCCAGAAACACCATCGAATTTCAGGCAGAAAGACCTGATGCCAACCTGATCAAGTATTTTGTAAGAATCACCGACGAAAAGAATGTCGAACACGTGATCGCCAACGCTGTAAAAATGCGAAACACAGAAACCAACGGCCCGTGAAGACCTGTTATCCAGAAAGGAGATTGATTATGCAGAAACGAGGGATCGCAGTTCCCACGGCTCTCGTGCTCATTACTGTTCTACTTGGCTTTTTCGTTGCCATGATGAATTTTTCGAGCCATGAGATGCATAACGTAAAACTTTTCTACGAGCAAAAGCGGGCCGAATATCTCGCATATTCAGGCCTGAACTGGGCCGAAGTAAAGCTTCAGGGCAAACGCTGGTGGGTAAGCGGCGGGTTTGACCCGACCAAAAAAATATCGAGAGCGACCGGCGGCGCGGCAGTGCATGAATTTTTCGGCAGCGGCAACGGCAAGACATACATAATTGCCGAAGAGTTCGAATCAGCAAATCCGTCACCGGTTAAAGGCTATTCCAAGGTTCAAAGACTAGATCACATCAGGGTCATCTCTATTGGCGAATACAAAGATCAACGCGTTCTCGTTTACGGCAAGTATATCATGAGCCCTGAACCATTTTTGAACTCTGACAGCACTGAAGGAGCTGAAACACAGACAACCGCCACCACCGAAGAAGGCAAGGTGGCGATCACCGTTCCTGAACCCTGGTCGCAGGATGGCCCGGTTCCGGAACTGATGATCGTAGAGAGCATAAATGTGGGGGTTGGCAGCAAAGTAAACCCAAATGTAATTCTGGCAACTCTCGCCGCGCATCCGAGCGACCCGGTTCAAATTACCATGACCTGGGACATCAAAGCACCGGCATTCGGAACCTTAACCAAAGTTAACTTCGCCGTAGGACAACCTATCAGGGCGAGAGATCTTTTCGGCGAATGTACCGACGAACTGATGGTGGCGACAAGATCGAACAAAACTCTCAAAAAAATGGTCAGAGTCACCAAGGTAATCGATCGATCGATCACCGATCTTGACCTGACTGATTTTGCGGTTCGGCGCAATAAACTCGATGCGTTCATCAAAAAGCTGTCAGACGAGTATGTGGTTAACTATGCCAAGAATCTGCCCCACATCGACCAGCTGGAGAGCTCTTTTGGTAGCCCGCCATTGGGCAATACCGTAAAACAGGAAGAAGTGCTCAGGCGATTGAGTGCCGTGCCTGGCAACAGCTCCATACCAGTCTTTACAGCCGGCAACAAATTCATGGAAGACATGCTGGAAAAATGGACTATGCCGGGACTCACAGCCCCGCAACGCGAAAAATTCCCGGGCATGAGTGAATATCATCTTGCCATCGGAAAAAGTCAGCCAAGGGCCGAGATAATGGAAGTGCTGGCTCACTTCGGGCGACTTGGCGATATCGTTACCCGCCCTCAGAAAAACCCCGAACTATACAAGCTGACATCAACCGAAAGATACAAAAGCACCATGGGAATCAGCGATTTCAGCAAACCTTCAGACCAGTTCGTTCATGATGCCACTTTTCTGCAGGATGCCGCCAAGAAGATCACCATAACCTTCAACAAGGGGACCCCATGGGAAGACGCTGTCTACAAAGAAAAAGTCGCCAACGGAGAGATCAATGCCGGCGACTACTGGTATTGGCCATCAAAAGCAGGCTGGTATACCAAACCCGATATCACTATAGAAGCTGTAGAAATCCCCTACAACTTCGTAAACAAAGCATCCGGCCAGACCTTTACCATGGAAGTCGGCTTCGTTCTCAACTATCTGCGAAAGCACTATGACGAGGGAATGGCCGTGCCGCCCGGTGGACCGATCAGATTTCCCAGCGACCAGCAGGATACTCCTCAGGCGCCAGGCCCGCCAGATTCAACCGGCGCCAAATACAGCGGTATTTCTTCGTAACCTGGCCCGACTGTTCAGTCAGGCAGAACCGGATCAGAGGCAACATCGAGAACGGGCTCGGGTGATGACTCGCTACCCGTTGATTGCCCGGACTCTTCGCTATGACTCTGCGTCATTTCAGCGATTTGCCTTGCCGAAATAGTCAACCCCTGCCCTTTTGCCAGAAAACCGGTTTTACCGCCATCTTTCTGCTGCCACTGAATTTTGCCGTCCTCGACATAGATGAAGTCTGAATCCGGCCGGGCCTGCAGCTGCAAAACCGTGCCGACGATAACAAGCGAAGAGAAATTCATGACTACGTTGTAACCCCTCGCAGACGGCTTGAATGCTATTCTGGCGTCGCCATTCAGCATGCTGAGAGAATTCTCATTGACAATGAATTCTGCCCCGCCTTCTATCTGAAGCTGGTCCTTGTTATCCCAGGCCAGTTTGCCGCCACCGTCAGCAAAATGCAGTCTATCGCCGGGAAGAACAGCCTGCTGTTGCGGACTCAATTCGATTGCAGTTGCGTTTCTCAACAGCTTGCCATTGCCAGAAACATAAGCCACCGGCTTTGGGCCATGTCCCCAGAAACTTATGGCTGCGAGCGAACACAAAAGAATGACAAGAGCAAAACCGGACAGCGCCCATTTTCTGTTATCGGGCATGAATAAACCGGAAAGAAATGCGGCAAACGAAAAGCGCTTCTCTGACTGAGGCGCGGCAATCTGCTTTTTCACTTCCAACAGTATTCTCTTTTTAACTTCCGGTCTCAGCGTTGCCTGTTTCTTGAGCTTGGCGATCTCGAAATTCTGAACGGAAAGAGCTTGCTGGCAAATGCTGCAGCTTTTGACATGCTCAACAAAGTGCTCAGGCAATTCATCGACTCCGGCGGCAAAATTGCCTTCATTCAACCATTCTGAGAAATTCTCACAGGTCATTTGCATCCAGCTCCTTCCTCAAAATTTTCATCCCTTTGCAGACGAGGTTCCGTAGTGACCCTTCAGTTTTGTCCAGGATCTGCGATATTTCCTTGTAGTTGAGCTCTTCAACAACCTTGAACATCAGCGGAATCCTTATTTCGTCGGGCAGCAGGCTCATAAAATCTGGAGATTCGCCGGCATCTTTCTCTGCAGTGCGTATTTTCAATTCTTCCACCGGTCTGTTTACACAGCTGGGCCTTCGCTTCTTTCTGCGGATCTCATCAAAGCAATGATTTCTGGCAATGGTCATCAACCACGATTTCACGCCGCCAGGCTTCAGACCCGGCAAGAACCTGTAAGCTTTCAAAAATATCTCCTGGGTCGCATCTTCGGCCGCCGTCTGATCGCCCAGAATCGCTACGCATCTTGCAAAAACCAGATCTGCCATCTCGTCGAACAATTTTTCGAAAGCGGCAACATCCTGTTGTCGAAGCCTTTCGACAAATGCTTCATCATAGCTTTGACTGCCGGCAGAACGACTCATGTTACTGACTTCTGGTTCCTTCATTTAATAAAACGTCACAATTCATGCTTTTGTCACCGGGCGCCCTGCTATTTTTTTGCAGGCGGCCCCTCTCTTCTAACAACTACATAAGTCACGTCATCATCAAAGCTTCTTCCTTTTTTATGTTCGTTGACACCGGCAAGAAGCTCACTCAAATCACGATCTCGCGTAAAATCAGGCATAATTTTTCTGAGAAACTCGTACCAGTTCGGAAAAGAATATTGCTCATCATTCCAGTCAAGCGCCTCAACGATTCCATCAGTGAAAAGAACGATTGAATCGCCGTGTTGCATATCGTAATGCACAGCTTGAATTGGCAGATTCTTTATCACTCCCATGGGGAATCCGGCCTTTTTGAGTTCCTGTAGATTCCCGTCGCGATCGATTACAACAGGAGGCAGGTGTCCGGCCAGCACCAGATTCAATTTGTGAGTTTCGACATCGATGTGACCAACCGCAAGAGTCATGAATTTCTTTTTCTTTACCAGCTCAAAAATGATCTGATTGAGCGTAGAAACAATGGCTTCTGGCGAGACCATTTCTTTCTGCCGGAGCAACTGAATTGTAGTTTTTGCCATTACCGTGAGCATTGCCGCCGAAAACCCGTGACCGGCGACATCACCCATAACGAACAGCAGATTTTTGTCGGCCATTTCAAAGTAATCAAAGAAGTCGCCACCTGTAGCGTCACATGGCATGCATACGCCTCTGATGCTGTAGTTGTCATTCTCAATGAACTTTTCGGGAAACAGCTCGCCCTGAATCTTGCCGGCCAGCTCAGCCTCGGCCTTCGAGATCTGCTGCTCGATCAATTCGATGAAACGCCTGACCAGACTGTAAGAGACCGAAACGAACGCCCAGGTCAGAAACAGGCAGCTGAGCGGCGGAAAAATCAGCAACAATGCCAGCAGATGATATGTCAGCAGTAGAAGCACAAAAAATACCGCGACATCAAAAAGTTCGTGAACAAACCGCTTCCGCGAAGCAAAAACATAGCTTAAAAGCACTCCCACCGCGGCAAGCAGCAGTCTCACCAGAAATCCGTCAACCGGTGCTGAAATGCGGCCTGTTAAGATGGTGTCCATCGTTGCAGCGAGAATCTGAGGGCCTGACATCAGCCCAAGGCAGGTCTGATGATAATCGTGCAAAGCGATAGCGGTCGCTCCGACTATTACGATTTTATCCTTCAAAAATTCTCCCGACACCTCTCCTGACATCAGATCCAGACCTCTAAGCAATGGTATACCGCCATTTTTCCCGGCAAAAATTATGTGACTTCTGTCCGGCATCCTGCCCAAGGTTTCGTAGCCTGGTTCTAATTTTTTCACCACTTTCAACTGACAACTTTCTTCGTCAAGTTTTGAGTCGCGAATCGAGAACGTGCGAATTCTGGCGTCCGAGTCGGTAAATGAATGTATATAACCGTCACACCAGGCAACATCCCTGAACCTTTTCAGACTGCGAAACTGACGACTTCGCCGGCCTGATTCAGTCAATTCCTCCTCGATAAAACCAACCAGGGCAATGTTTCCCGCATTTTTGATCATTTCTTCGAGAACAGCGTCGCCATACCCGCCATCAGACTCTTCAGGCTGTTGAAAAACAATATCCAGAATTATCACTCTGGGCTTAAAAGAATTTATCAACTCAAAAAACTCGGCAAATTTAGCGCGACTCCATGGCCAGCGCTGCTTTATCCCATCCAGGGTTTCGGTGTCTATCGCCACGACAGCGAGCTCAGACGAACTGGCAAAAAATGGCGCCAGATTCCTTTTCGCAAAGTCCTGAAAAATGCGATCAACTCTGTCGGTCTGCTGCGGCAAAAAGATTATGAGAATGATTACCAGCAGAAAGCACAAGAACAATCCAATGCTTTTCTTCCTGGACAGGGTTAAATTAAACTTCTTGAGATTCGTTAATATCTCATTCTGCACCAGACTCATTACGTCCTCAAAAATCAATGGTTTCCGCCATGATACATTTTGTTGAACGAATCATTAAGCTTTTTTTGACACTCTGGCGAAAAAATGGCTCTCTTTCATGTGAAAGTCTAGCGAATAACTGAAAATGAAAAAGTGCCTGCAGGTATGAACCGGCAGGCACCTCTACGTAATTCAGTATTTATTCGATGATAGATTTAAGATGATTCACGTAATTTTCGGCGCCACCTTCGATGTAGCCGGTCTTTTTGATGACCTTACCGTCTGCATCGACGATCAAAACGGTCGGGAAACCGGTAACGCCATACTGCTGCATCAGCGCCTGATTCTGCCGTTCGAGTTCGGCAGGCTGCTGAGTGGTTCGCGGGAAATCGGCGATAAAGGTCTGCATGTTATCTTTGGCATAGTTCTGAAAGGCTGGCTGCGAAGTGATTTCGGCCTGGAACTTTTTGCACCAGCCACACCAGTCTGAGCCTGAGAAGACCATCATAATCGGCTGATCTTTTTCTTTCGCCAGTTTTTTAGCTTCTTCGAAATTAGTGAGCTCACGATACTCGTTTGCAGCTGGCGGCTCGGGCTCGGCCGGCTTTTCAGGCTCTGCCGGTTTCTCAGGTTCAGCGGGTTTTTCGGGCTCGGCGGGCTTTTCGGGTTCAGTCGGCTGGTTGGGCGGATCTGCCGGCGGTTTAGCAGGCTGTTCAGGCTCTTCAGGCTTCGGCTCAGGCGGCACGACTTTTTTGGCCTCAACCACCTTGATCTTGACGTTAATACCAAGCAATTTATTCATCAGCCTGGTAATCAGCCGATTAAGCACGTTTTCGATGCGTTCAAGCATTGACTTAAGCTTGGCCTCAGCGGTTGGCACGCACTTTCCATCGACGCATTCCTGGCCAGCCGGACATTTACCGGACTCACAGGTTGTTTTGCATTCATCGCCCTCACAGGTTGGCTTGCAATCATCGCCTTCGCAGGCTGGCTTACATTCGTCACCCTCACAGGTAGGCGCAGCGCAGTCTTCGCCAACGCACTGCTGATCTTCGGGGCAATCGACACCAGGGGTACACTGCGAATCATCAAAATTGGCGGTTCCATCGTCAGAGGCCTGATAAATAGTGTCGAGATAGCTTCCGTTACCGGCAAAAACCGGACCGGCGACCACCAGAAGAGCACAAAACAGCATCAACACAGCAAAATGCAGCTTTTGCATACAACCTCCTCAAAAATTCATCTCTAATCATTATACATATATATTACGCCGGACGGTCGCAAAATGTTTCAGAGACACAATATAACACCATGCTTCAGAGAACTGGACAAACCCGCTCGACAATGGCAAAATGAGGCAAAAGTTACAAAGGCTGCCGCATGTTCGACAAATTCGAAAAATATCTCTACCAGACAGTTTTTCCGACGCGCCCACCCGAAAACATTTTCCATTTCACCACGCAGGCCGGCATTCTCGGCATTATTCAAAACCGCGAAATGTGGGCGACTCAGGTGCATTTTCTCAACGACAAACATGAAATCTTTTTAACTTCCAAGCTGCTGGAAAAAGAGCTGAAAAGGCGAATCGGCATTGCGCAGACACCCGCGCTTCGCAGTCTGCTCGTCGATATCCGCAAAAACCTCAAAAGAATCGATCAGAGCCATATCTGCATCGCCTCTTTCTGCGAGCAGGGCGATCTTCTCAGTCAATGGCGTGGTTACGGCAATCAGGGCAAAGGTTATGCAATGGGCTTTGACCTTGCCGAGCTGCGAAAGATCGCAAAGTTACAGCATTTTGTCCTGTGGCCCTGTGTATATAACGCTTCGCTGCAGCTCGAACTGGTGAATTACCTGATCGAAAGCTGGCTCAAAGAATTCTGCGACAACAGAGCCAGCCACGAACAAATGCGCAAAGTTATCGATATCAGCACCGGCCAGCTCGCACCTATTCTCAAAGACGAGAGCTTCTCAGAAGAAAAGGAATGGCGACTGGTCTCTTCTGTGCTGACAAGCAAATCACCTGGATTTGCATTCAGGGAAGGTCAATATTCTCTGATACCTTACTACAAATTTTCGATAGTCACACCCGACGGCAAAGACTGCCTGAAAAGCATAGTTGTCGGGCCATCACCGCACACCGAACTAGCCTGCAACAGCCTGACAACCTTTCTCAATACTCAGAAGCTGTCACGCGTCGAAATAAAAAGCTCCAGAATCCCTTTCCGTCACTGGAAATAGTATTCTGGAGCCTTAAGCTCGGTTCAATCAATAATCGGCGTCGACTGCACTTGCCATGTAGCGCTTGTATTCAGCGGGTGAAAGCACGATGTCGGGATATTCGTTGCTGACCCAGAAGCGGCGACCATCGGGAGCGGTATGCCACTGGCCATCGCGCAGGTTAACTTCACAGCCGTAGATATAGGCAATCTTTTTGCCTCTTACAGAGGCTGAAGAACCTTCTTCCATGCCTTCCATTTTGTCGAGAAGAATCTGCAGGTCTTTGCGATGTTCCTGGCCGATTTCGAAGCGCAGGCGGCTCTTGAAGCGCTCATCAAGACCTGAACCGGTAGAGGCCAGGGCTGGAATCAACTTTTCAATATCTTCATTTGAATTGATAACGGATGAGAAAAGGCTGTTTTCTCGGGCGCGCAGTTCTGACTCACGAGCGGCGGTATCGGCGACATCCTGGTCGGCGATCTTGACCAGTTCGCGGTCGATATCGATCAGTTCAGAGATATTATCGCCAAAAGCCATGCCGGAGAGACAGAAACAAGCCATCCACAGGATCACAGCCAGTCTTGCAATTTTCATTTTTAGCCTCGAATAAAGAAGTGTTACGCTTAAGTTGTCGCAAATTGCGTACCAGTTTGAAGACAGCGGCAGACCGCGATAAATCGCAGAACTCTGGATTTAGTCGCGCAAAAGTGCTAAATTATCAGCAATTTTCTGCCAAGAAACTTACAATGAATAAGCCAAACCTCATTATCAGAATTCACAACTACAACAAAGTCAGTCTGGGCGCCATCATCGGCGCCTGTCCACCTGCTCTGCTCGGGAACTTCAACCTGCTGACCTGGATCAGCGATGAGCCAACACCACTGGAAGCTCTTTCTTCAAGGTCTTTGATCGTTTACTCCTTTATGCTGCCTCACATTCCACAGGTGCGGGCCGAGCTCGAAAAGTTGCGACAGGCCGACGTCAAAGCAGAAACTATTGCCGGCGGCTCGCAGGCCACGGCAGCACCCGAAAGCATCAGCGAACTCGGCTTTGACTACACGGCTTCCGGCGAATGCGAAGACTTTTTTCCGCAATTTCTCAGCGAATGGCTGACAGGAAGCGCTAAAAAGGGCATTCATCAGACCGCGCGCGGCCAGGTCGATCTTGACCGCTATCCCGGCTTCAGCGAAATAACCGGCTACCTGCCGCCAATCGAAATCAGTCGCGGCTGCAAATTCGGCTGCATGTTCTGCGGAGTTCCGAAACTCTATGCCGGAACCCTTCGCCATCGCAGCCTCGCCGGCATCGAAGCGATAATCAAAGAATATTTTCGTCTCAAGCCCACCCGCAAACGCATCAAATTTCTCTCGTCCAATGCTTTCGCTTACGGCTCTGACGGCCGCCAGCCAAATCTGACCGCTCTAAAAGAGCTGCTTGAAATGCTCAAAGCCGTTGGCGTGCCCGAAATCAACCTCGGCAGTTTCCCCTCTGAAGTCAGGCCCGACTTCGTCACACCTGAGGTAATGGAACTGGTAACCCCCTATCTGTCGAACAAGACAATAGTAATGGGCGTTCAGACCGGTTCTAACAGCATGCTCAAAAAGATGAACCGCCTTCACACAAGAGAACAGTCGGTAAATGCGATTTCGCTGCTGCGCGCACACGGGTTTCAGCCGCATATCGACTTTATCATCGGCAACCCCGACGAGACCGATGAAGATCAGTTCGAGCTCATCGATTTCATGGAAGAAATGCTGCAAAAATACCAGGTGCGTATTCACATGCACGCGTTCGTGCCGCTTCCGGCCACTCCATGGGAGAACAAACTGCAGTCGCCGATCAACGACAAAGTCAAGCGGCGTTTGCGCGAACTTGAGCAGGCCGGCGTGCTCGACGGCTGGTGGGAAAACCACATCGGCTACTTCCGCACCGCCAAAGGCTGATACCACTAACTTTAGCCGCAAAAATTTGTTGACTTGGCAACGTCACGGTGCTATCATAAGCAAACGCACTGGGGTGTCGTCTAATGGTAGGACAGCAGTCTCTGGAACTGCCTATTGGGGTTCGAATCCCTGCACCCCAGCCGAAGCCCGCTTTAAGCGGGCATTTTCATTTAAGGCTGCGAATAAAATCTGCAGTTTAAAAGCGCCGGAGTAGCTCAGGGGTAGAGCAACGCCCTCGTAATGCGTAGGTCGCGGGTTCGATTCCCGCCTTCGGCTCTGACAGACAGTTTAACAGGGTTTAACAAAACCCAACAAACCCGCTGAAGAAGCGGGTTTGTTGTTTCCAGAACAGCATTACCAAACTCGCCCGCAGCAATTTTCGGTGAGGTGCAAAACCATCATAAACAGAGACTCTGATGTTGAGATATCGCGGTTTTGCTCGTCCTGCACGGAGCGAAGCGCAGTCGCAGGATCCAGAACAACGCAAAAAACGGTGATCAGGCAGCTCTTACGGCTTCAGCCGGAAAAGCTGCGAAAGGCTTGTCCTCATTCGCTACAGTTCTCCTCACGATCATTGTGGAAAGCTATGGCCTTGCGTCAAAGCTGCCTAGCTTGAAGGAGGATACGCCGGCCGCCACGAACTCTTAACCCTGCATAGTTTCCGGGAGCAGAGAAGCAGGCCATTATATAGGCTCTCAGACACGGCCACGGCTGGCGCCGGCTCATGCTGCCGTTGATTTTACCTTGTCTTGACTGGCGAACAGATCGGCGTATATTTGATAGGTGGCAGCCGGAAAAATTGCCGCATCATGCCTGGGCGGGAATGGTGACAGATGACAAAGCTAATGCATATCAGCAACGAATATCTTGAGCAGAAGATATATCAGATACGTGGTCAGAAAGTGATGCTTGATTCTGACCTTGCCGAACTCTACGGGGTTGAAACAAAACGACTCAATGAGCAGGTAACGCGCAACATAGAGCGCTTTCCTGATGACTTTATGATACAACTCACATTCGAAGAGGCGAATAATCTAAGGTCGCAAATTGCGACCTTACCGACTGAAAGCCACTTTCGGCACAAGCCCCGCGTTTTTACAGAGCATGGTATCTTGATGCTTTCAAGCGTCCTGAGAAGCCCGCAAGCCGTTCAGGTAAACATTGAAATAATGAGGGCATTTGTAAGATTACGCAAAGTCAGCCTGAGCTATGCCGACATTGCCGCCAAGATCGAGGAGATAGAAAGCCGTCTTGCTGGCCATGATGACCAGTTTAAGATATTCAATGAGATCATATTGCCGTTACTGGAAGCCCCGGCCCCAAGTAAAAGAAAGATCGGTTTCAAGTCTGGCAAGAAAGACGATGACGCCTGAACCGCTACGAAGTGTAGCAGAGTAGCAACTGTAGCAGTAGCAAAAGTATAAAGGTTGTGTTTTGTCTGGTGGCGGCCGGCAAAATTCTTGCCGATGGTATGTTATAATTCGAGAAGATCGGCCGACCAGATCGAAAAAATTCACAAGCTGCACAACTCGGCTTTTGTGGTAATTACCCCGGCGCTATTTTATAAAGCAGCTCCAATGAAGAGTTTCAAGAGACAGTTAAATAGACGCCTTCGGCTGTGACAGCCAGTTTAACAAGGTTTAACAAAACCCAACAGCCCCGCTGACAAAGCGGGTTTTTTGTTGTCGACAAACAAAACCGGAATCCAAAATCCAATTTGATTGAACAGGGCAGCCCGGCGTATATTGAAAAGGTGGTGGTCGGAAACTGGTTGACTTCCCGGCATATCGGCGGCATATTCTTGCCAGGCCAGGCCACAATTTTTGATATGCCATTTTGGAATATCAAGTTGAATAATGATTCATCTGCCGGGCGAAGTAAAGCAAACGAGGACAGGGGCAAAATTATGAGCAATCCGGTTAAAGACTTGGAAAACGCAGTTAAGCAGTTGTCTGAAGATCAGTTGCAGAACTTCAGAGAATGGTTTGACCGCTTTGATGCTAAGAGATGGGATGAAAAAATAGAGAAAGATTCAGCATCAGGAAAGCTGGATTCGCTTATAAACAAGGCGATTGCAGAGCATAAAGACGGCAAAACCAAGCGGCTATGAAGCATTTCGCAAGCTCTTCTTTCTGGTCTGCCTATGACGCATTGCCTGCCAGAATAAGAAAAACCGCCGATAAAAGCTATGAGCTTCTAGAACGACCCGAAGCACACGTCATTGAACTTCAAGCAGATCGGGCGGTTATGGTCGGTCAGAGTTGGTATTCGTTATCGAGCTCTTGCCGTAGAGGTTGCAGATGGCCTGCTCTGGTTCTGGATTGGTAGCCATTCAGATTATGACAAGCTGATAGCAGAATCATGCTAAAGCAGGATTCAAGCCGGGCAAGCAACAACAATGATGATTCGCTAAAATAAATGTTATGACGCGAACAAAGAATGAATCAATAACAGATTGGTTCAGAGGTTTGACATCCAAGGTGCCAGACTGACACCTTGAAATTTTTACAGGGAGATGCGCCAGCGTAAGGTCACAAATTGTGACCTTACCAGAGAGTTTTTGATGTCGCAATTTGCGACATCAAACTTTAAAGAGCACATTCAGTGCTTGCCGCAGCTTTTGGATAACTTGAAATCACAAATTGTGACCTCAAAACCAGAAACCCTGATTAACAACAGAACACAGTGTGTAAAAACAGTCAGGGTTTGTGCGGGGGTTTGGGGGCCGGGGCCTGGTTGGGCTTAGGGCCCTTTGGTTGAGGATTGCCAAGTGGAGCTTTACCTTGAGGTCTGTTTTTAAAATCCGCTGCAGGAGGCCGGTTCTCAGGCCCCTTGCCGTCCGGCTGACCTGAAGGTGACTCAGGCCGTTTAAACTGGCGAGGCCCGGGGCCGGGCCATGGCCTTTTGCCGCCCTCACGCATGCCTTCTGGCAGGCGAGGCCTGTCTGGTCGCTGCATTTCGCCATCAGGTAAATTTTCAGGCTTCTGCTGACCAGGCTCATCGTCTCGACCAGGTGGCGGAAAGCGCCGGGAACCTGGAAAATGCTGTTGTTGGCCATCGGTTTCCGACTGGTTGAAACCTTCCCGAAATTTTTCTACATCCTGCCAGCGCCGCTGAATGTTCTCGTCGCCGGCAGCGCGACTCCCATCGCCCATCATACCTCTTCTGAATTCACGAACATCACCATGGCGGCGCGGTCTGAAAGGCGGCGGCCGGCGAGGCGGCATACCCTGCGGGCCAGACATGTCGGGCCTGAATTGCTCACGCTGACCGGGCATATCAAATCGACCAGGCTGCCCCGGTGGTCGGAAACGCCCGGGATCTCCCTGCTGACCGGACTGCGGCTCAGGCCTGTTCTGATCTGGAGTCCAATTCTGCCCCTGCTGACCACTGCGACCAGGCCGGAAGGGATGTCCCGTCTGACCCGGCTGTCCTGGCGGCTGCTCAGGCATATTCTGACCTGGGATCCATTGCTGGCTTTGATGCCCCTGTCGGCCCGACCTTAATGGCTGACCAGGCTGGCCGGGTTGTTTATCATTACCTGGTTTTACGGGTTGTCTGTTGCCCTGCATTCCTGGCTTATGTTGACCAGGTTGCGGCCGACCAGGCATATGACCGTTCTGGCCGCCGGGCTGGCGGTCGGGATGTTGGCGTTCGCCCCAGACAGGCTTCTTATCGTGTGGTTGACGATTTTGCGCGTCTGGAAAAACCCCGGGAGTAAAACCAGGCGATCGGTTCGGCTTTTCACCCTGGCCTGGTGCCGGCTGACCAAACCTGCCGGGAATCTGCTGCCCATGTGGCGGCCGAGCCTGATCTGGGCGCTGCGGCTGGTTTTGCCACTGATCTGGGCGTTGCTGCGGCGGCTGAGCCTGCCCCGGTCTCTGCGACTGGTTCTGCCATTGTTCCGGGCGATGCTGCGGCATAAACTCTGGTCTCGGCTTGAAGTTCGGAATGAACTGCCGCCGGAACTGCTGCCGGCGTTCTTCTGGCAAGCGCTGAAACTGCTGAAAACGCTGGCGCAACTTTTGTTGCTGCTGCGGTTTGAACTGTTTGATCCGGCCAAAGTTCTGCTTTACCCGCTTTTGTTCGGTCGGTTCCAAGTTGCTGACCCGCTCGAAATTATTTTCGAGCTGCTTGAACTTTTCCTCGCTGATCGAGCGCGCTTTCTGCCGAATAGCTTCTCTCTGCTCTTCCGACATGCTGTTCCAGCGCGCCAGCTTTTCTTCGTAACTAAGCTTTCTGATTTCCCTGGTCTCGGAAGCATCCTGCGCAGCAATATCTCCGCCGGCCAGCAAGGCCGTCAGAACAAGAATTAACGCGCACAGATTCCGAAACAGGCTGCTTGTCATAATTATTTTTCCGCCTCGTAATTCTCGACGGCTTCGAGGTCAACCAGAAGATCAAGATTTTCGAGCATATCAGCGTTTTCATATATCTCGAGATCCCGGATAATATCTTCATCCTTGAGGTCTCTGACAATTTCGAATTTCTGCGTCCCCGAAAATCCTTCATTGTTAACATTAACAGAACGATTGCTCAGAACAAAATAACCGAGACCAGCCAGCAGAGCCAATGACGCCAGAGCCGGCAGACTTCTGAACGACATGAATGCAACCAGACGGTCGAAAAGACCCGTCGCCGGTTGCTTCTGGCTTCGCTCATGCACTTTCTGCAACACCTGCCGGGTAAACTGGTCACTGACAACAGGAGCCTGGTAATCGGCCATCATTTCGCAGGCTGACAACAGGCCGTCGCGCTCTTTACGACAGCTGTTGCAGTCGCACAGATGCTCATCAACCGCCTGACGGCGGCGCGCATCGAGACTTTCGTCAAGATACTCGATCAACAGCTCTTTTACTTCGTTACACTTCATAACATTCCTGCCTTTGTGGCTGCTCACACACCATCTGCAAAGTATTCCTTCAAATGCTCCTTCAGAGACACATGCCCTCTGAAAAGAAGCGACTTAACCGACTGAACCGAGCAGTTCATGATCTCGCCAATCTCTTCGTAACTCAGCTGGTCATAGCGGCGCAGAATAATCGCCATCTTCTGCGACTCAGGCAAACGATCGAGCGCATCAGCAATGCGACGACTTTTCTCCTCGGCCAGGGCGTGATCAGAAGGCGTCTTTGCGTTGCCATCTGCCAGCGTTTCAATGAGCTCTCGCCCGTCTTCAGTCTGCCGCGAGTCAACCGAGAGACGCGGCCCCATCTTCTTAAGCGCCTGCAGACAGGTATTTCGCGTTATCACGTATACCCAGGTCGAAAACTTCGCAGCCAGCCGCCAGGTGTCACGCGCAAAATAGACTTTCACAAAGACCTCCTGCGCGATGTCCTCCGACTCCTGACTGCCATTGAGAAAACGCCAGGTAAAAGCGAATATGCGCTGCCGGTATCTGTCGACCAGAACTCTGAAACCGGCCTCGTCTCCCTTTTGAAAGCGAAGCATCAGTTCCTCGTCCGGCAGTCTCTCGAGATCGTTTTCCAAGCGTTACCTCATCAAAATAACCCGGCGTTTGTTCAGCTGCCTGCTGCTTACGCAGACTCTGCCAAGATACCGTATCGAACCATGACGTTTCAACATTCATCTTACTCATATATCTGATCTTTTCAATTTCATGCAGGCTGGCCGGAAAAGGGCCGGCCGGCCACGTGCCTGTTCGCGGCCGACCGCTTACATGCTACCTTTTACCGTTATTCCTGGCATTACCAAGACCATTGTTACGATTTCCCTGTTTAGTTCTGCCACTGTCAACGGCTCCCTTGCCCTGATTACCATTGTTTCTCCAGCCGAGATGCAGACCATTATTGCCTTTTCTGCCATTGTTGCCATTTTTCATACCGTTGCCGGAACCATTACCTTCGTTGTTCTGCTTTGCCTGACCTTTGATATTAGCATTATTGCCCTGCTGAGCACGGTTTCTCCAGCCGAGATGCTTTCCGTTATCACCTTTTGCGCCCTGATCAGGATTGTTATCCTGAGCACCATTATTACCAGGATTGAACGCACCAGGCTGACATCTGCCACGGCCGCCAAAAGGCATGGGCGGACGGCGCATGAACTGCGGCTGTCTGTTCTGCCCCTGATTCTGGCACTGATTCTGGTTCTGATTTTGTCCGAATTCACCGCCATTACCATCTGGCGGCATCATCGGCCGAAACGGCATGCGACGAAACCCCTGCTGCCCATCATTTTGACCTTCAGGCATACCCTGGCGCATGAACGGCCTTCTATGTTTGCCATGCCCGCGCTGCCAGCCAGAACCGCCCTGGCCACATTCATTATTGCCCTGATCGCCAGCGTTGTTCTGACCAGGGTTAAAGCCACGCATTGGCGGCTTTCTGAAACCGCGTCTCTGAAATCCCTGCTGCCCGGTTCCTGTCGGCGGTTCTGATACGCCTTCGCCAGAACCGGAATCGCCGGCAGTCTGATCTACGACATCTTTGCGATGTCCGTTGCGCTGTCCCGGCATATTGTCGCTATGACCGGTACGACGGCCGGGTTTGCCCTGATCGTGACCGTTGCCATTGCCTGAATCGTTTTCGAACGAAAGATCCTGGCGCCCGTAGGCATTTTGCGCCATCACCGGATTCACTGTGCCTGAAAATATGACCAGAACAAGCATTACCGTCACTACCGTGATCACATCGAAAATTGAGCTTTTCATTTCGGTTCCTCCTGAAATTTCTGATCGTATCCAACTGGTTAAATCAACAATTCGCCAAAAAGTTGCGGTGTTTTTTTACTTTTTTCTGAATCATTTTGTGAGATTGTCCAGCTGCGGCTGACAGGCATAAAAAAACCCGGAAATCCCGGGTGAATGAGATCAGAAATTCCAGAAAGGTCAGGCGCTCATAGTTTCATGAATGATTGGCTCGCCAAGCTCTTTGAGCGAAAACTGATAGAACACATGGTGACCGTCATAGTCAAGAACCCGCAGATCGCTTTCCTGTCTAAGATCGCCCATGATTACATTGTAGTGATTGCCGTATTTTTCCTTGACCGTATCGATCGGCACTTCATAAACGATGAATTTTTTAATGCCCTTGGCATCGAATTTCTTCAACAAATCATCGTCGGTAAAAGATGAATAGGTTGTCAAAAACAACACAGGACCGGTTCCGGTAAAGCATATTCCTGCCCGCATCGATATTCACCTCCTCTACTACCCCTCTACGCAAAAAGAACAGACCTCATATTTCAAATATAATTTTTCACGGCTCTAATTCAAGAACAACTGCACTTTGAAAATTCCTGTTCGCTAGAAAGCCTTATAGACAAAGAATTTCAATAATTGATTGCGGTATTGCGGCAAACGAGTATAATTAAGTTAAGAGAGGTTAGAGAAAAAACAACGCAACCAATTTGTTGTAATGCCTAAATAAAGGCCAACAATTGGGTTAGGCGCTCAGACCGGAATTCAAACTTCTGACAGTGCTCTGCACCGTTGGAGGTCTTTGGTTTTCCCAATTTTCCTGGCATGACAAACAGAAGATAAGATCATGAGCCTATAAGATCTGTTTTTGGCTGCTGAAGGAGGGAGACTATGTGCACCATTGAATTACGTCTATTCAGCTGTAAAAGTGGGCAGTTTGCTGCCAATTATCTGGCAAAAATAGAGTTACTTAGACGCCAGACAGCCTGACAGAGCCGCACACCAAACCTGGCACAGGTTTTGCTAATTCCGCGCTTCATAACTGCGGGGAATGCCAATAAGCATATAAGAATCTGCATCAGCAGATACGGGAGGCCAAAATGTGGAACAAAATTTCCGGAGCAATTGAAGGATCCGATGCCGATCTTGTACGATTCTATCTCGACCAGGAACCTGACATTCTGTTCGAACAAAACTACCACAACGAGACTCTGCTCCATCACGCAGCCAGAAGCGCCGATGCCGAAACCATATCTGAACTGCTCGCACGTGGCGCCAGAGCCGACACTGCTGACGAATTTGGCTGGACGCCTCTGCACGAAGCCTGTCGCAGCAGAAATGAAGGTGCGGTAGCTCTGTTCATAACGACCGGCATCGACGTAAACCTTCGCACCAGCCGCAGAGAAACGCCATTACATATAGCTGCGCGCCACAATTCTCATGCTATAATAGCCAGACTGATAGAAGCCGGAGCCAGAACTGATGCCGAAAACAAAGACGGTGATTCTCCTCTTCACGTTGCCGCCAGAAAAGGTCATGCCAGAGCGATTGAAGTTCTCATCGCTGCCGGCAGCAATCTGCGCGCCCGCAATCTTATCGGAATGACCGCTCTGCATATGACTGCAATTGCAGGCCACTTCGGCTGCGCCGCGATATTGCTCAACCATAAGGCTAACCCACACCAGCTTGACGACAACGGCAAAAGCTTTCTTGAGATAGCCGATATGTTCGGCAAAGACCTTTTTGCAATGCATGCCAGAGCTCTGACAGGACAACTTGAAGAAGAGGCTGATAATTCCGTATCGAGTGAGGCCCATGATCGCAATAACGCCGGACTTGAGACAAAACCGGCAATGGCCGATTTTTATAACGATCTTTCGCAACAAACGACAAGCCGCCTGCAGAAGACCTGTACAATGGTGGTTAACGACATGATAAGCGGGCACAGTTCTCATAGTTATCACAGCGCAACTTTGGAGACCATTGAGAATACTCTGTGGTTCCTGGTCTACCCGTTTCTGCTTTTCATATTATGGAAAGGGTTTGCCGAAGGCGCACTGCCGTCACCAATAAGCATCAATTTTGGTATTGGCAGCCTGATCAGTTCGGAATTCCTGCAGACTCTGGTAAACACTCTGCTTGTCATCGTTGCATCTTCACTGCTCATAACCTCAGAAAATGACTCGATGTCGACGCTGCATTTTCTCAAGGACATGCGCGAAACTGTTCATTTCAGAGTAACCCACCTGTTACTACTGGAAGTGTTCTATATCGGAAAACTTGTTGTGGATGCAGCTTTCTTTTCTGAATTCGTAGTATTCTGGGGATGGTTTCTGGTGCTTTATGTCGTTTCATACCTGGTCTGGTGGGTAAACACACACACATTTGCATCAACTGCCAGCGATGCAGAAACAGAAGTCTACTGCACAAACAGCTGATTCGTTAAAAAAACAGACTTTAACTTTCAGGTAACAGGCTCGCCACAGGCGAGCCTGTGTTATTTGTGCAGGTCAACAGATTTTTATTGCGTTCACCTGTAAACCCGTCTAAAATGGCAGCAGCCTTAGAGCTTTCGAGCCGTTACAGGAGCATCGGGTTTATGTTTCTCAGCATCATTCTCTGCATCATTGGATTCGTCATACTTTCTTATGCTGCCGACAAACTTGTTGAAGGTGCTTCCAACCTCGCCATGAATTTTGGTGTCAGCAAGACTGTTATCGGTCTGACCATTGTCGCGGCCGGCACTTCTCTGCCCGAAATGGTCGTGAGTGTAAATGCTTCGATTAAAGGCAACCCGGCACTTTCGCTCGGTAACGTCGTTGGTTCAAACATCATGAACGTCGCACTCATCCTTGGCATCGCTTCGCTGATCAAGCCAATTCAGTGCAGTCGCGAGATGGTACGCCGCGAAACCCCGATCATGATCTTTACGGCACTTCTGATGTGGTATATGGCCCACACCGGAAGCGTGATAACTCCCGGGGAAGGCATCATAATGTTCACCATGCTAATTGCCTACACCGCGCTGAGCTACTATTGGAGCCGCAAAGAAAGTGCAATAGCAGCAGAAATTGCCGAAAAGTGTGATGAATTCGCAGCCGAACCTGAAGAAATGCCAACAACAGGCACCAATGTCTTATATATCATAATTGGCATGATCGGGCTGGTTGCAGGATCTGAAGTTCTTGTCAGAGGCGCTGTAGATATTGCCAGAACTCTGGGTCTGTCAGACGAGGTTATCGGTCTCACTCTTATCGCCATCGGAACTTCACTGCCCGAACTGGCAACCTCTATTGTGGCGGCGCGCAAGGGCCAGTCAGAAATTTCTCTGGGCAACGTAGTAGGCTCTAATATTTTCAACGTTCTCGGGATCGTTGGCTGTGCCTCGACAATAGCCTGGTTCAACACCACTCCCGAGACTCAGGTTCTGGCGGTCTCACCAAACATGCTTGGCATTCATATTCCTTTGATGGTTGCTGTAAGCCTTGGCGTATTACCGATCATGTCAACCGGGATGCGCATAATCAGAGCCGAAGGCGCGCTGCTTGTAGCCGTCTATCTGGCCTACAACGTCATATTGTTCCAGACCACAGCGCCAACCGTGCCACCACCTAGTCCGAAGGCCCATGACCTGAAGACACATTCCGAAACAAACGGCAATGGCAACGCTACAGCCAGCGCGACATCGGAAGCGCCACCCGCAATCCAGAAACAGGATGAAACAGCTTCGTCAACAGAGCCGGTTATGGCACCGGCCGCTGATTCAGCAACGACTACTTTTGCGCCAGCAGCTATGCCAGCGCCCGGCGGGCTATAAGCAAATTTTGCATGCTCCGGCTGGAGTTCTTTCAGCTGTCGATGTGATTCTGGTAAGTGGCGCCCGAATTTGGGCCAAGATCGGAAAGCAGCTGAAGATTGAGAGCCAGCATAGACGTCAGTAAGGCATGCGCTTCTTCGCGGGTAATGTCGGCGAGCTGACCAAACGAAAAATTACGTCGAAAAGCCTGAAACTGAGCTTCTGACATATTCTTGATCTGTCGCAGCTCACGCCGATGCAGGCGGTTCATCTTTTCGAGCTGCTCGCGCGTAAGTTTTATCTCATCCTGCGTCATCGCCAAACCCCAGTCCAGTACGGTCTGCCGGCGGCTGTTTCTTTTTGCGTTTAACTACGATTTTGCCTTTTCTGAAACTGTCTGCAATTGCATGCGGAATTTTCATTTCGGCCTGAACCAGATTAGCTTTTGCTTCCTGTTCGGCGGCCCGGTTTTCCTGAGTGAGCGCCATGGCCAGAGCCCGACGGCCTTCAGCTTTGGCTTCACCGACTTTTTTGTCGGCAACAGCCTGGGCGTTTTTCAGATATGCACCTATATTGCGCCCTACGTCGATATCAGAGATATCAAGTGAAACAATTTCAAAAGCAGTGCCAACATCGAGGCCGGCAGAAATGATCTTCTGGCTGAGAATTTCGGGTTTGTTAAGAATTACCTGATGTGATTCAGCAGAACCAATAGCCGAGACAATGCCTTCACCGACTCTGGCGAGAACGGTATCTTCACCGGCACCGCCAACCATGGTTTTAAGGTTCGAGCGCACTGTAATGTTAGCCATTACAATCAGCTCGATACCGTCTTTGGCGATACCATGAATATCAGGAGTCTTGATAACACGTGGATGAACCGACATTTTGACGGCGTCTTCGACATCACGACCAGCCAGGTCGATGGCGGCGGCGCGTTCGAAATCAAGATCAATCTTCGAGTTTTTGGCACTGATCAACGCCTGCACGACTTTGTGCATGTTCCCGCCTGAGAGATAATGAACTTCCAGGCGATCCAGTCCGAGCGGAATTCCGGCCTTGCGCACACGCACATAAGCTTCGACTATGACATTGGTCGGCACGTTGCGCAGCTGCATGGCGACAAGCTGTACAGCTGAAATCGGCACATTGGCAGATATGCAGTTCATATAGGTCATGAACGGAAACAGGCTGATCAGGTAAAGACCGACCAGTACGATCAGAATCAGCAATCCGGCCAGAATAATTTGCATTTCAGCTCCCCTGACAATAAGATCACATGCGACAGCCAGCAATACAGAATATGAAAATGCCAGCTCTGCTTAAATGTACATAATAGTTTGACTAAAAGCAACTTTATGCTAGATTTTTGTTGATAAAATAATCACAATAAGGAGACACACTGTGAAACAGCAGATTTGCAAAGACATTTACTGGGTGGGTGCCCTCGAATGGAGCAAAGAGCACTTCCACGGCCATGAGCTGTCAATTCGCCATGGCACCAGCTACAATTCCTATTTTATCAATGACGAAAAGAAAGTGCTGATCGATCTCGTCAGAGTATCGCACGCCGATGACCTGATCAGCCACATCGAAGAATTCGTAAAAGTCGAAGATCTTGACATTCTCGTTATCAACCACGCAGAACCTGATCACGCAAGTGCTTTGACCAAAATTTACGCCCGCAATCCGAAACTGCAGATTTACGCCAGCCGCGGCGGACATATTTCTATCAAACGCCATCATCCTCAGGTCGAAAACATCAATGTCGTAAAAACAGGAGACAGCATCAACATCGGCAAACGCACGCTGCGCTTTTTCGAAGCCCAGATGCTGCACTGGCCTGACAGCATGTTCACCTACTGCCCTGAAGAAAAGATACTGTTCTCGACAGATGCTTTTGGCCAGCACTTTGCCAGCCCTGAACGCTTTGTCGACCAGGTCGATCAGAAAGGTCTCTGGTTCGAAGCCGAAAAGTATTTCGCCTGCATTCTGACCCTCTATTCGGCGCAGATTCTCAAAAAAATCGAAGAATTCAGCAAACTCGGCTGGGAACTGGCAATCATTGCTCCGGCGCACGGTCTGTGCTGGCGCGAGAATCCCGGCCAGATCGTCGAAAAATACGTCGAGTGGTCAAAGGGCGTCAATCGCGAGGCTGCGGTGATAGTATTCGACACCATCTGGGGCGGTACTGAAGCCATGGGCCGGGCAATAGCCGATGGCCTTGCCGAAGAAGGCGTGAGTTATCGAATGTTCAATGCCGGCGGCGCCGACATGCACGATGTTATGACTGACATTTTGACTGCAAAAGCTGTCGTTCTTGGTTGTCCGACCCTCAATAACGGCATAGTTCCGACTCTGGCACTCTATCTCGAAGAACTGCGCGGACTGAAGTTTCGCAATAAAATTGGCGCAGCCTTCGGAACCTACGGATGGAGCGGAGAAGGCACCAAACGCATCGAAGCCGGAATGCAGGACGCCGGCATTGAAGTAGCTGTAGCGGCTGTAAAATGCCAGTTCAATCCGAGCGCTGAAGACCTTGAGAAATGCCGCGAACTTGGTCGTGAGCTCGCCCACAAAATTAAAGGCAGCTGATTTGCTGATGAAATCGAGCCTGAGGCTGACCCTTGCCATAGCATGGGTCAGCTTTATCTTTAGCGCAATAGCCGGCAACGCGGCTGAACCGGGTAAAGTCTACGATCTGCCTCTGAGATTCATTGCCCGCGCCGAAGTCAGTCGCCTCAGATACGATTATTACAGTGTGCGCGAATGTCTCGACGTCTACAATGACGACAATCTAATACCACTGGTCGTAACCGGAGTCACAGTAGATACCTGGCGAGGTCATCAGTTAGATGCCCTCGGCGAAAACTGGTTCGAAAACCGGGCGCCGCTGACGGTTGCACCGGGCAAAACCCTGCGCGTAGTCGAGCACAAGCACACGGTGCTTGGCCGGCGCAAACGCGACTGGTGGGTAAGATGGATAAGGTTCAACATCTTCACGAACCGTGGCCAGTTCGTTTCGAACTTCGTAGCATCGCCATTCAAACGCCCCGGAAAGATCCTCAGCGAGCACGTCGAACCACAGATAGACACACTGGCAGAACCAGGTGCGCTGTCACCCGCCCAGAAAAAAATAGGCGGCGACTGGTAGTTTGCAGTGGCGGCAAAAATCATTATAATCATCGCATGATATATACTTGGTTGGATCGAGGAACAACAACATGAGCAAACCCTTTTATGAGAGCAATAATAAGCCTGATTTTCTGATACGCGAAACCTTTATTCACCCTCAGGATAAAATGAACATCGAGTATGCGGTAGATGGCTACAAGCTGCCCGGAATTATCGATATACATTTTCATGGCGCCTTCGGCTGGGACTTTGCCTTCGGGGACTGTGCAAAAATCGAGACAATGCTCGATCGCCTTTTGATTGCCGGCATGACGGGTGTTTTCCCGACTCTGATCACCTGCGGTGAAGAGCAGCGACTAAAGGCACTGACCGACATTGCGCAGGTAGCAAAAACAAGAAAACAGCTGCCGATCATGCATGGCATTTATCTGGAAGGCCCTTTCCTGGCGCCTGCCCGTCGTGGCTCGCATCCTGAAGGCATGCTTATGCTGCCTTCACTTGAAAAGCTTGAGAAATGGCAGAGAGCTGCTGACGGTCTTATCAAAATGATCACGGTCGCGCCAGAACTGCCCGGGGCGATTGAATTTATCAGTAAAGCACGCAAAATGGGGATAATAGTAGCGCTCGGCCATTCCGCCGCAGACTGGGAAACCACCGACAGAGCCGTCGAAGCTGGCGCCAGTCACGTCACTCACCTGTTCAACGCCATGCCCGCCTTTCATCATCGCAAGGCAAACATGCTCAGTTACATCATGAGCAAACGCGAACTCAGCATAGAACTGATCGGAGACTGCGAGCATGTCGCCCCTGAAATATTAAGACTGGCCTGCAATTTTCATGAAAACAGCCAGATCATCTTTGTCTCTGATGCCGTAGCACCCGCCGGGCTTGCAGACGGCGAGCACAACCTGTATGGAGAAAGCCTGAGCAAATGTGGGCGGCGCTGCTGTCTGCCGGATGGAAATCTGTTCGGTGGCGCTACCCTGCTGCCAGATTGTCTCAACACGCTCAACGAGAAGGCAGAACTCGCATGGGGGCTGCTCGGCACATCGGTCTGGCGGACTCCCTGCGCTCTCATGGAAATAGAACCGCCTGATACTGAGGTGTTTTTCGACCAGAACATGAGCTGGCTTGCTTCACGGCATGGCAGCACCTGGTATTTTGCCAAAGGCCAGTCCCGGTGAAGATTAACACGGCAGCAGCTACAGCTTTTGCGGTCCTGGCATCAGTCGGGGCAGCTGCCAGTACCGAACGCCTCGAAAATTACTATTATTACCTCAAGCAGACAGCATCAGAAGCCATGCAGTTTGACCGTGACGCCGCCAGAAAGTGGTATGAGAGCCTGCCGGAGCTAAAGCTACAGGAGAATTTCGATAACACTGTCGAAAAGCTCAAAGAAATGCTGTCAAAGCCACCTGAAACCGCTGAAGACAAAAATCAGCGTTCAAACCGCATGCTGATCGAGCGTTTTGGCCGTACCAGGATTGGCAGAGACGGCAAAACCCTCAACGAATATGCCCAGGACGCGCTCGAAAAAGTTCGGCCCGACCTGCGCGATACCGACTATTTTAACGACCCCGCACGCACTCTGACCTACTTCGTGCTGTTTGACCCAAAGGGCTTTATCGAAAATGTCAGACTGATCAAAGGCCCGCTAGACTCGCCAATGACACTCAAAGAGGCTTATCAGTATTACAAACGCACCGATCCGGAGAAAGCTCAGAAAATTCTCAACATGCTCGACCGTCTGCAAAGGCTGTATGGGCCGAATCAGAACCCTGACGAGAAGCAGCTCGATATAATAATCGAAGCAATACAGCAGACTGTAGACCTGCTCAACACTCCAGAACGCTAGTTGCGGACCACTATCATGTCTTCTTTGCCAATAGCCAGCAAAGCGGCGTTGAGCACTGCGAGATCGTCGTCAAAACCGAATCGGTCTGAAAAATCGAGTTGAGCGTCTTCGCTGTCGAGAAAATAGCGAACAGCGGCAGAAACCACCATTTTTTCAGCATCATCGAACCGGTTAAAATCAGTGAGCAGCCTGTTCAAAGCTGCAACCATACGATCGACCAGTTCAATATCTATACAGCCACTTTTAATGCTCTCAGCTGCTGCCTGATTGCGGTAGGCTTTGAGCTCATCATGCATATAGTCGGCCGTAGCGCTGTCAAGCGGCTGATCGTAGCGAGCTGCAACCGAGCGCAGGCTTTCCGGTAACAGATCATAAAACTTCTGCAGTGTTCTCTCCAATTTCGGCCTCCTTGACTTCGTCCTGTTGCCTCATTTCTCTAAGCAGTTCCAATAGAGCCGCTGCGTCACCAAACACATCTTCATCGGTATCTCTGAGTATACTCAAATTTATTGAATTTTTGTCCTTCGGCTCAAAATAAATCTGATTGAGAATACCGCCACCCTGCTTGAACAAACGCCCGATATCGGGCAGACGCGCGGCAGCAAACTCGAAGCGCAGATGATTGATAACCCGGGTGATCTTTTTTACGCCGGCAAAGGCTGCGAGGATTCGCAGACGGCTGATCGCGAACAGCCCCCTGGCCTCTTCGGGAAGCCGACCAAAGCGGTCTTCGCACTCATCGCGAATTTCGTCGAGCAATCCGGTGTCGTTGCAGCGTGCCAGCCGCGAATACAGCTCAACCCTGGTCTCTTCATCGGCAATGTAAAAGGTCGGGAAATAGGCAGTAACCGGTATTTCAATCGCCGAATCGACTCTGGCAACTTCCTTTTTACCGCTTTTAAGGCGGGTAACCGCTTCTTCGAGCAGTTCCATATACAGCGAAAAACCAATACTCGAGATATGACCACTTTGCGATTCGCCTAAAATATTACCGGCACCGCGAATCTGCAGATCGCGCAGGGCGATTTTAAAGCCGGAGCCAAGCGCCGTGTGCTCTTCAATGGTTTCGAGGCGCTCGGTCGCCTCTTTCGTCAGCTTGCGACCCTTAGAATAGAAGAAATAGGCCCAGGCCTGGCGGGCCGAACGCCCGACCCGACCGCGCAACTGATACATCTGCGAAAGCCCGAGGCGCTCAGCCTCATCGACGATCAGCGTGTTAACATTGGGAATGTCGAGCCCCGACTCAATAATCGTTGTCGCCAGCAGCAAATCATGTTTGCGTTCGATGAACTCGAGCATCGTCTTTTCAACGCGCTCCTCCGGCATCTGACCATGTGCGACCGCTATGCGCGCTTCAGGAACCAGGTCGCGCAAAAATTGCGCCTTCTGTTCGATAAATTCAACACGGTTGAACACATAATAAATCTGGCCACCGCGCTTTAACTCTTCTATAATAGCGCGTTTGACCCAGGCAGCATCAAAGGGCGCCACATAAGTCTGCACCGGGCGCCGGTCAACCGGCGGCGTATCGATGACGCTGATCTGCCTGATGCCAGACATGGCCATCTGCATGGTCCTCGGAATAGGCGTCGCCGTAAGCGTCAGCACATCTATCTGGCTCTTCAGCTGTTTGAGCTTTTCTTTGTGCTTGACGCCGAAACGCTGCTCTTCATCGATAATCAGCAGACCGAGATCGCGAAAGGAAATATCGGAAGAGAGTATGCGATGAGTACCCACCAGGACGTCAAGCGTACCTGCAGTAGCGCGCTTGAGAGTTTCTTTCTGCTCAGCCGGTTTGCGCAGCCGACTTACCATATCGACGCTCACCGGAAATCCATCAAACCTGTTTTGCAGGGTCTTGTAATGCTGAAATGCCAGCAGTGTCGTCGGCGCCAGAATTGCCACCTGCTTACCAGAGCATACGGCTTTAAAGGCTGCCCGCATGGCAACTTCGGTCTTGCCATAGCCGACATCGCCGCAGATCAGGCGATCCATCGGCACTGCATTTTCCATGTCTTCTTTGGTGGCAACGATCGCTTTATACTGGTCAGGCGTTTCAGTAAAGGGAAAACGCTCTTCCATCTGGCGCTGTAAATCGCAGTCGGGCGAAAAAGCAAAGCCGCTGCTGGCAAGACGCGTAGCATAAAGTTCGAGCAGCTCGCGCGCGATCATCTCGACATTCTTGCTGACCCGGCTCTTTTGTCCAGCCCAGACTTTTGAATTCAGGCTGTGAATTTTCGGAACAAAACCTTCGACACCAAGATATCGACTAACCTTGTGAACCTGATCGGTCGGCACATAAAGCTTGTCGGTGCCGGCATACTGCAGCAGAATATACTCACGCGTACGACCGGCAGCAGTCATTGTCTGTATGCCGCGGAACTCTGCGACACCGTGGTCGGCATGCACAACGATATCGCCAGGCACCATCTGCTGCAGGCTGAGAAGGTTCTGCTGCGAAGAGGCCCGGCGACGCGTAGTTTCACGCGCTGGTCCGAGATAAATGTCTTCTTCGGCAAAAATCGCAATGCGCCGACGGTAATCTTTGAAGCCGCGACTGCAGCTGCCGTTAACAAAAAGAACCGAAGCAGCCTTGACTCCAAAAGGTCGAGCGGAAGAATGGATTCGTATGTTGCGCTCGCCCAGCAGCCCACGCAGATTGTGCAGGCGCTGTTCGTCTTCGATGACGATTGCTACCGACCAGCCGGCTTCGAGCAGTTGCCGAAGTTCTTTCAGCAGCGTTTCACGCGATGAATCTGAGGGCGGTGGATGCTGCTCGATGTCGGCAAAAATACCGCCCTCTCGTTCGCCAAAACGGCTGAATCGGCAGAATCCGCGTTCATTCAACCCTTCGCTGACTGCCTGTGGGCGATGGTAATAATACTGCGGCGGCCGCAACGGCGTCATATCATTGAGCTGTTCGAACTGGGCTTCGAAACCGCCATAAACTTCATCAGCCAAAGCAGTGAGCTGATCCGGCTCTTCTACGACTATCCGACATTTTTTCCAGAAATCCCAAAGATAGCCAGAGCCTTTTTCGACAAAGGGCTTGAGTTCTTTGTAATCACGCGAATCCGGGTGAGCCAGCAGATGTTCGTGGCGGCGCTGCAGCAGGCTGGCCCGGCGTTCATCGAGCCCGGCGAATTCTTCGACGATACGCTCGCTGAGTCTCTGCATGTCACCATCATCAGCGACGAACTCGTTCACCGGAATTACCGTCAGCCGCTCGCGCTTGTCGAACGACCTCTGGGTTGCCGGAGCAAAGAGCTTGATAGATTCAAGATCGTCACCAAAAAAATCAAGCCGGGCCGGGAACTCGGCATCAGGCGGGAAAACATCGAGAAGACTGCCGCGGACAGCAAAAGTGCCACGTTCTTCAACTACGCTGACACGCGTATAACCTGCCTGCACCAGCCTGGCAATCAGTTCGTCACGGCTGACATCAGAACCAGCGCGCACTTCAAAACATGCCGCGAGCCAGCGTTCAGGCGAAAAAAACCGTTCAAGAGCCACACTTAAAGGTGCAATCACCAGACCGCCACTGTTCATTTCAGCAGCCATAGCAGAGAGACGACGCCACATCACTTCTGGATCGGCAGCAGTCTGATCGTAAATCGAAGCGCGTTCGGGCAGCATGCAGATTACCCGTGTGCTACGAGAACCCAGCCAGGTGGCAACCTGCTTTTCAAGGATTCTGGCACGCGCGGCATCAGCGCAGACAAACAGCGTCACTCCAGCCTGTTGAGCCAGACCAGCCAGACATATCGCCGCCAGCGCACCGGTGCAGCCTTCGAGACTGCTGCGTTCAGACAAAGCCAGTTCCGAAAAAAACCTTTCGAACGGCTCGCCTTTTGTCGTATTCTGTGTGAAGGTTGCGCTCATCTGATGATGCTGTTCCTGAGACTGCCCCGTCGTCGAGTCAAATAATTGCACCGGCCGGCAAGGCTGTGTATAATGTATCCGGTTGCAGCATAGTACAGTAGACAGAAGTAAGTCAAGACGCAAACTTGCAAAGGGTGCCAGCACCCGGAACGGGAAAAGAAGTTGAAAGAACGCAAACGAATAAACCTGAATTCATATCTTTTCGCCAACCTGGTCATAGTAGGTGTCCTGCTCATCGGCCTGTGGAACCGCCAGCCGGTCTGGGACGTCAGCCTCAGATTCCCCAATCTTCTGCTGGTTCTGGTGCTGATCAACACCATACTCATTTTCCGCGAAGTAATACTGGGTGGGCGCCCAATCCAGGTCAGAAGCAAACAACAGACAAAGTCGCGCCAGAAAATGCGAAATCTCAACGAATTACGCAGTGTTCTCCGCAATTCGCCGGCAATCGACGAGAACTTATTGAACCGGGCGCTGCTGCGACTGCGCGAAATCTGCGGCAGCGACTCAGTCTCTCTTTATCTGCTGGAAAACGCCCAGTGCCGTCAGGTGGCAGGCGCTGGCGAACTGCCGGCCGCGCTGAACGGCAGCCGCTTCATCAACCGCGAGAATGCTGTTTTTATCAAATTTCCAGGCTCTCTCGGCGAAGAAGAAATTGGCAAGATCGGCAGCAGCAACCGCCCGATTTCATTCAAATCTTCGCTGATCCGCCTTGAGCTGACCGCTCTGCCCCTCACTCTGTCTCAGAATCGCCTCGCTCTCTGCGTCTTTTCAAGCCGCGAGGCGCACAAGACACCGCCAATACCGATGGCCAGCACAGCCCTCTTTCTTGAAACCCTGCTGGCGCTCGTCGACAATGCAGGAAATTCAGGCGATGGCCGCTACAAGGATAAATCGACGGGACTGTTTCTGTTCGAATGCTTCGCTGATTCGTTCGAAACGGAAGTCGAACGTTCAGAACGCTACAAGCAGGAAATGAGCCTTTTCACCATTTCCATCCGCGGCTTCAGCAGTCTGAGCAGCGAAAATGCCCAGCAGATTGCGCGCAGCGCCGCATCGGCTCTAAAACAGTCTCTGCGCCGACTGGACCTGATGTTCTGCGGCAAAACCGAGGGCGAATTTCTTGCAATTCTTACCGAAACCAGCGCCGAAGTCGCCGAAATTGTCGCAAAACGCGTGCAAAAAACATTTGCCAAACAGAACGAAAAGTTTGATTTTATTAACAGCAACAATTTGAAAATGTATATCGGCTCAGCGGCTTACCCCGTCGATGCCACACACGGAGCCGGCCTGCTCGAAAAAAGTCGCGAGTCTTTGAATCAGGCAATCAATGAAAACGTCGAGTTCAAATCTTATGGCGCTATCGGCAACGGCTCCAAAGGAGAAAAACATGAGTAATAATCTGATCAAGATCAGCTTCAGCCTCAACGGCAACAAGGTCGAAACCGAGGTTTCGCCTCAACTGACCGTGCTCGAAATGCTGAGACGCAACTTCAGACTTACGGCGGCCAAGGAAGGCTGCGGAAAAGGCGAATGCGGTGCCTGTTCGGTCATGCTTAACGACCAGCCGATAAACAGTTGCCTCAAGCTCGCCGCCACCCTGAAGCCTGGTGACAGACTGGTGAGCGTCGAAGGCTTTAACGAAGACCCTCTGATGAAAAATATCCAGGAGGCCTATGTCGAAGAAGGCGCAGTTCAGTGCGGATTTTGCATACCCGGCATGACCATGGCCAGCTATCACCTGCTTAAACACAACGCCAAACCAGATGAGCACGCGATCAAACAGGCGCTTTCCGGCAACATATGCCGATGTACCGGCTACCGCAAAATCGAAGCTGCAGTAAAAAAAGCCGCCGAAAGGACAAAGGCCAATGAATAACCTTCAATTCATCAGGCCGGCCAGCGTTCAGGCCGCCTGCGAAGCACTTAAAAACCCCGGATTCATGCCAGTTGCCGGCGGCAGCGATCTTGTCGTAAAGATCCGCAACGGACTCTACCCAAATCTTGAGGGAATCGTCGATATCGGCGACCTTGCCCCACTGAACCTGATCAGAACCGACGAAAACCGCGTAATCATCGGCAGCGGCTGCACCATGAACCAGATAATCAACGACCGCCTGATGCAGGATTATTTTCCTGCTCTGGTAAAGGCAGCTGCAACGGTAGGCGCCCTGCAGATTCGCAATAGCGCAACGATTGGCGGCAATGTCGCCAACGCATCACCCGCCGGAGACACTATACCAGCATTGTACAGCCTCGAAGCCCGAGTCCTGATCACAAATGGAAGCAGCACCCGCAAAGTCCCGATAGATGAATTTTTCCTTAGTCCCGGAAAAACCCTCATTCAAGCCGGGGAAATTATCGAGGGATTTACTCTGCTGCTTCGAAAAACCCGTGGAGAATTTTTAAAGCTTGGCGAGCGCAGAGCGCACGCAATTTCAAAGATTAACATGGCGGTATCGACCTGGAACGATGGCCGCAATCACTGGCGCATTGCTATGGGCTCAGTGGCGCCGACCGTTTTGCGCTGCCGTGAAGCCGAAGAATTTCTCGAAAGTTGCGCTCAAATAGACGAGGCAGCCATAAACAAGGCAGCCGAGATGGCAATAAACACAGCAAAGCCTATCAGTGATCTCCGCTCCACCAGCGCCTACCGCAAAAGGATGGCTGGAGTTCTCCTCAAACGCTCTGTGACAGCAATTATTAAATAAGCCTTTCTAAAACTTTCAAATAAAAACACCGCCACAACGCGGTGTTTTTTTCACACCTAAAAAACTTAAACCTGCCGTACGACACAAATTCTGTGCGTTTTTTACACAACGCAATTCTCTATATCGCAGATCTGGACGATGGCGGAAATAGACGAATACTATAGTATAGCCGGAGAATCTAACTTAACTCCAGACCATACCATGCCGATATTATTAAGGGGGGGATGTTATCGCCAGCCCAATTTTGTACAAACTCTCTGACAAAGAGACTTACGATCCAAAAAGTCCGGCAGTACACGAACTGCCGGAATTCTGGCATTCAAATTGCTACTTATAAGGCGAGGTTGCTGAATGAAGCTATACTTAAAAAAGGTAATCATGCTGATTCTTGTGCTGGCAGCGGCGCAATCTTTTGCTATCACGTCTTCAGAGATCTACAGTGATGGCACAAGAGCATTCAACAGTGCCCGCTGGCAGGAAGCCGAAGAAATTTTTGCACGTTTCATCGAAACCTGGCCTGATCATATACTCAAACCAAAGGCTCTCTATTACAAAACCATTGCCGCAACACGCAATATGACAGGGAGCATCAATAAAACCCTGGCAGATAATGCTGCCATCTGGAGAAGCGAACTGTCTCAACTGCAGACTGAACTTCCTGGACAGGATCTGACCGAATTGAAAGTTGCGATAGATATTGCCAACCGTTACAACGAAAAACCCGACTGGAACTCCCTGGGCAACTTAAACCCCGTGGAACTCAAGCATTACCTGCAGCGGAACTGGCATCCCGATGCCACCAGCGAACCCATGGCCGCCCTGGCCTGGAGCAACGACTGGTTAAAAAAACACTCATCACCCATGGATCCAGATCTGGAGAGCAGAATACAGCTTATCAGGGCCCGAGCTTTTTGGCAAATCTTACTTTCCCCCTTATCACTTTGCGCAAATTCCGATATACTTAAGTTATGGAGGTGTTGGCCCGTACACGAACACCTGCAGAAAGCTCTCGACCGTGGATTTGCGACTGGCGATCCTGAACTCAAGAAACAGATAGCGTTGTTGGGGTATCACTTCGACTTTTTCAAGGGAAGAGGCTTGATTGGCATCAGCACGGCCAGCCTGAAAAGCCGGTGGTATTCCTATCTTTCTGAACGCGGAATCAACCATCAGGAGGCCTGGTGCCCTAAATGAAAGGTAGCCTGGGTAACATTATCAAAATCGGACTGCTCATAGCCCTGCTTCTTTTCGCAGGTTATATGATCTCCGAAGTGCCACACTCGACAGCGATCGACTTTTCGAGTGTAAGGCGCAACCTCGGCAGTACCGCCGCCAGAACCCCCGAACCAGGCCTCGAAGAAGACATTGCCAGCGGCCCCGAAGCTCTTGCAGCTATTCAGTCTCGCAACAAATATCTCAACGAGAGCCGCGCCCGCGAATACGTTGAATCTGCCACTACCGACTATTACCACGGCAGCTACGAAGAAGCTCTCAGAAGACTGGAGAGAGCAAGAATATACGATCCCAGTAATTACAGCATATTCAAGCTGAGCGGCCAGATATTCTTCGAAAAGAACAAGCTGCGCAAAGCCTTTAACGACTGGGAACGCGCCAACCAGCTGCCGAACGACGACCGCACCATCGCCCGCGATCTCGACGTGCTCAGACGCCTGATCCGCTACAGTCGCACTGAAATGGACAGACTTCAGAGAACGGTCAATCGCGACCCAGACAATCGCATAGCCCGCGCCCGTTTGAGAGAACTCGAAGAACAGATGCGTGACTAAAAACGGTACACTATCTGCGTTTTTCAGCCGATATGTACTGAAATGCCTGAACCCAAGCACAGCCCGATCGAATTCCTTGCCGACTGGTCACACCTTGCCGGAGGCTTTTACGCTGACGCTCCCGTGTATGAACCAGAGATTCCAGAATCATTAAAACATTCTGAGCTTTATCAGCTGCTGATCAATCGGGTTATGCTGCGCGAATTCTGCAGAAGCAATCAGATCGAACAGCCGCCATATATTTCCGGGCTGCAGTTCGATGCACTCTCAGCCTGGGCGGTAAAACGCAACCGCTTTCCGCTTGCAATGAAGTCGGCAATAAACGGCAGCGACTGCGACCACTGCTACATTCTTAAAGCCTTTCGCGAATTGCCTGAATTTTTCGACGCGATAAGAAATTCTATAAATGGGCCGGTCATACTGGAAGAGTTCATCAACGCAAAAACTCGAATTGAAGTTACCTATATAGCCGGTTTACCACGTCTGTTCTCTCAGTTCGGACTTGAGAAATCGATGCGCATGCGCCACAGCTGGCGTGTATTTCCAATCAGACCGCCGGAAGCTCTGGTCGATCAGATCTGCTCAATCACCTCCAGATTCAAAGGTCTCGAAAAAATAAAAGATGCGCCGATACGCTTTTCGTTTGCCCTGCGCGACGGAAAGCTCATACTCTTATCGGTCAACTCAGGCATGAACCGGCCAGAATATCATCCAGACTGGTGCAAAGCAGCCGGCATATCATGCATTTCATTGCCGCCAGTCAAAAGTCGCAGCAAAAAGATCTGCAAACTCTTGATTTATACCGATATCGGAGAGTTTCCCGAGAACGAACTATTCGCAACCGGTGGTGACAGTCTGGTAAAATTTGGCGCCGCCGGTAACCAGACAATTGCGCTTTTAAGCTCAGGCAATACAGCCCGGCTTCTCGAAGATGCTGAAAAAGTCGATGCCTTTTTCAGGCACTCGCGCGACAGCGGCTACCAACCGCCGCAACCAGCTGAAGAAGACTGAATCGGCTGTTAAAATTTACTGCGGTAACCGCGCCAGACATCAAAAAACAGCTTGTTGCCCTGAAAATGCGGGCAATACTTGTAAAACGAAAAGGTTGCAGCGTTTTTCACCTGCACTCTTTTACCATCTATGGTCATAACTACCTTTTCGCCGCGATCGAGTTTTGCCTTTGCGTCATCATACCAGCGTCGATAGGTATGCGCCGCGTATTCGACCTGCTTGTCGAAACCCTTGAATTTCTGGTTCCAGTTGCCGGAATCGTAACAGCCGACACCAAGCGCCCAGTCAAGTTTATGCTGAGTTGCAGAAGACTTTGAAATCAGCCCCTGTTCGCATTGCAACCTGGTTAAAATGACCTGCGGATTGATACTGTATTTTTTTGCGGCATCGTAAATCATCTGAGCCGGCGAAGAGCCACGATATGGCTTTGCCAGAACAGAATTCTTTGATTCGAGAAACTTCTGAATCTGGGCGACAGTCATGGTGCCACTGTTAGTCAGGGCATGATCTGAGATCAGGTAGTCCTGTTGAAAGGTCTCCTGCCAGGACTCATTTCCGGTCGAAGGCGCAACGCCTGAACTCGATGAAGATGTCGATTGCGTTTGCGCAGCTCCTGTTGTAGATGCGTTCTGTGACACCGTGGCATCTGGTTTTGTTGCCGATGTATTCAGACCGCGCGGCAATGCAATAAGTTGTCCCGGGAAAATCAGATTCGGCGTTGCAGCGATGTTGCTGGCCTGATATTTAACGATATGTTGCCACATCCCGCCGTTGCCATAATATTTTTCGCAGATTTTGTACAATGAATCGCCAGATTTAACCCGGTAGTAATCCATTCCGGTGATGCCAGCGGATGAAACGGGCGAGCCCGAAGCGCCCTGCCGAGAAGCAACTGGAGTCTTTACTGTTGTAGCAGCAGAAGAGCCCGCACTGGCATGAGCACCTATGGCTACAGGGGCTTCACCAAACGGCGACGGAGCGTCGGAAAATACAGGAGCGGTTGGAACCGCGGCGGCTGAAGCGTTTTGCGCCTGTTCGAAAGCATCCATATCCATTTCAGAGACGCCAGGGGTATTTCTAAATATTTCTATTTCAAGATTACGCTTAGCTTCGCGCAACGCTTCTGCATATTTAGCCACGTCTGAACGGCCCAGACCAACAGCCTGCTGATAGTCGCGGTAGGCCTTCTGATATTGTTCAAAAGCCTTTTCAACACTGGCAGGCGAGCTGGGCTCACGCACAGCGGCAAAAGGCTGCTTCTGTTTGTTATCGCGAGCGATTTCGTTGCTCACCACCAAAGCTGCCGCGCCAAGCGCTATGCCAACGGCCATGGTAAGCATGAAACCGATAACTCCCCTGCGGTTCAGCGTAAACATGCTGTCGTCTCCAGGTTAATAATTTGCTCGACCGCTAACGGTACCTTTTTTAATCATAACAAAAATTCTAACGAGTGTTTAAGTTTACGCGAAATTATCACAAAAGTTTCAAATTTACCTGCATTTCTGTCATTTGCCTGAGAATTACTGATCGATCGCTTTTTTTATGTTCAATCCGGGTTGATTTATGGTAAATTTTCAGTAATTCAGTCAGGGTCGGCAAACAGATGACTATCAAATCAGCTTCAGACAAGACTTCGATTTTTGTTGGTGTGGCATTCATTCTTCTGGCCAGCATTATCGGAACTGGCGGCGTTTTGTGGAAAAACTTCGTCGAGTACACCGGCAACAGCTCAAACCTTCCAGACGTCTTTGCTGGAATCTCTGAGCAACCGCCGTATAACCCTTCGACCGACCCTGATAATCGTGAAGAGATCATCTTTTCGTTCACCATACCACGTGGAGATCTGGTCAAGTTCATTGAGGTCATGCAGCCAAAACTTGACGACATAGTCGCCAGAACAGGAAAAGTAGCAAAGATAGACGTTTCCACCAGCGAATACGAAATCGCCGACAAGGTCGAAAGGCGCCTCGTCGATTTTGGCAGTATTTCGATCATGGGATATCTGACCTTACGCGACAAGAAAAAGATAACCGCTATTCTCGAGCGTTACAGCACGCCGCCTAAACGGACATATTTCGTGGTCAGAGCTGGTGACAAGGCTCTTTCTCTTGGCGACATATCAGGCTACCGCATAGCTTACCGCAGTAACGACTCGCTCACCGGTCACCTTATTCCATTACGCGAATTGAAACAGGCAGGCATAGAGCACAGCACTTATTTCAGCCAGGAATTCTATTCAGAGAACTACAGCGACTCGATGCTGGGCCTGCTGAATGATCAGTATGACTGCATCGTCATTTCGAGCAACTATTTTCTCGAACAGCCTGAGAGCGTGCGTAAAAAAATGCGGATAATCCACGAGAGCCACGAAATGCCGGGCGGAGTCTATCTGACTTCACTTAAAGAACGCAGCCCCTACGAACAGATCGTAGTCGGCAATTTTATGAAATTATCAGATACGATCAACGAAACCGAAATGTTTTCTGGCATGTTCAAAACCAGAAGACCTGATGAACAGACCTATTCGATGCTGGTGCGGGAGTATATCAATGGCAACTGACAGCAGCATTCAGGCACAATCATTCAGCATTGGCTTTCGCCATAAGATCGCTATTGTTTTCACGCTGCTGATAACCTTCATCATGCTGGTATCAGTGTATCTGGTGACGATACAGATCAAGCGCACCAGCCTGAAACGCGCAGAAGAGACGGGACAGATGTTCGGGCGCATGATCGCACTCGCCATGGGTGAAGACATAGTACGTGGTAATTTTCAGGGCATAGATTATGCTCTCAGTGAATTCACGCGACACGAAAAAGTCGAATACTGCCTGATTCTCGACAACCTTGGCCGCATCATTTCCAGCACCGAACCCGGCCTGCATGGCAAGTATTTCAGCGATGGCTGGTCACGCAGCGCATTGTTTGCTACAACGCTCTCAATCAGAAGAGCAGCCAACAAACTCAGACCGGTCTACGACATTTCAGTGCCGATAATCATTGGCGGCAAGCGCCATGGCTTGATAAGAGCCGGCTTTACCATACAGGATGAGTATGAAAGCATTCGCAGCCTGTTGTTTTATAACCTCACCCTGGGAGCGATTCTCATAATAATAGGCATTCTCATCGCCTATGGCATCTCGGCAACACTGCTGGCGCCGCTTAATGCGATTCTGAATTCGGTCGAGTCGATAAGCCGTGGCGACTACAAGCAGAGAGCGATGATCGGCAGCAGCGACGAATTCGGCGCCCTGGCCCTGTCGTTCAATCGTCTTTCATCTATATTGCGCACACGCGAAACTACCAACAACCACATTACCAAAAAGATCCTCGAAGAAGACCCTGAGCTGGCCGACCGTCATTTCAGTGGCAAAACCTTCGCGGCGATCGTTCTGCATCTTGAGTTGAACAGATTCAATCTGTTCATCGAACGCAACTCGCCTTCTGAAGCCGTTGACACCCTCAACAGTTTCTTCGAGCAAACCGCCGAAATCATAGCTGAAGCTGGCGGAATCGTCGACCGCTTTGGCGACGGTTTCATGACCGCCATTTTTCCGACGTCAAAGAGCGACAAATGGCCGGCGCCTCTGCGGGCGGGTTACGCAGCCCTGTCAGCCCGCAACAACATAAATCTGTTCAACTACCGGCAGGCTCAGCTTGGTCTTGAAGAAGTCTTTCTGAAAACCGGCATAACCTGTGGAAAAGTCATCATCGGACATATCGGCAGTCGTTCACGCTCTGACTTCAGCGCAATCGGACCCTGTATCGCCAATGCCAGAACCAATGCCGAACTTTCCCACCGCAACAACGGCTTTCTGCCAGTTGCTGACCGGGGCTTCGCCAACATTTCGCGGGACTATCTTCTGTTCAAAGGTCTGAGCCAGAATCCTGAGGACGACGAAACTCATTTCATTCTCACCGGCTTCGCCAATTTCTCGTATTTCAAAGAGCTTCTACAGACAGCTTCCGCCCAGGGAAGCTACGCCATCATCTCGGCTTTCGGACTTACTCTGAGCCCTGAAGGCTTCGAGTTTCTCAAAAACGCTATTGCTGACGAGAACTGCGAATATCGCAGCGACGCGATCAGAGCGCTATCTCCTTTTATATTCCGGCAAAACAAAGATGCCAGAGAATTGTTGATCGAGATGATAAAACGCGATCATGACTCACAACAGACATCGGTGGCAGTTTCGGTGCTGGCATTGAGCCGAGACAACGAACTTTTGAACATTTTCACCGACCTGCTCAAGCACAGCGATGACAGGATCAGGGCAAATGCGGTTGAGGCATGTATTCCCCTTGAATTTCCTGACAAGCGCGAACTGTTCAAACAAATGATGGCTGACAATGCGCCACGTGTCTGTGCCAATGCCCTGCTCGGGCTCTGGCTGGCTGACGATCAACAGACGCTTGCCTGTCTCTACGGCATGCTCAAGTCTGACAGCAGCAAAATGAGGGCTTCAGCAGCCTATGCCATCTCATTTCTGGCAAAGGCACGCAGATTTAGACGGCTGTTTCCGGCTTACAGTGAACAATCAGGCCTGATCGTGCTGCCGGTTATCGAAAACATCCTCAAGCGCCTCAAACTGATGCTCGAAAGCAGCGAGGATTCAGAGCGCCTGCAGGCTCTGCGTGCCGTTGGCAGCATCGGTGGCACTGACTACCGCGATCAGATCGATCACCTGCTCAAAGTCGAGACCGATCCCGAGATCGTCAACCTCGCCCACACAATTCTGCACGACTGGGAGCGTCTGCTCAGACCGGCTAAAGACTGAAAACCGGCCATTCAACAAAAGCAGAGAACCTTATTTATCAGATAAAACCGTTTCGCGCTGGCTGACAGCGCCTGACAACTTCTCGCCGACGAACATGCCGATGGCAGCGGTAAAAAACTGCATGGTTGCAATCGGCATGAACAACCACTGCACCTGGTCACTCAATTTGAGAAAATTTACGATCATGCTGCCTGCTCCCCATATAACAAGCGCTTTGGCGATAGCCGGCAACGAATAACGCACCGGCGCCGGCAAACGCTGTACCATATAATAACCAGCGAGCATCAGCAGATTACCGGTCATGATAACCGGCAGCACAGGATACAGAGGCGCCGGCAGATGCCCCGAAACGATGCCACCAATAGGGCTGAGAATGCCAAGCATCATGGCATATCTGGCGCCCAGGCGCAGCAACACAAAAAGCAACAAAGCATTGACCAGCGTGCCGGTAACCGGGTTCGGCAAACCAACGAGCTGCAATGCCAGCAGCACAGCGAGAAATATACCGGCCTGACTGACCAGTATCAGCTGTCTGCGGCCTGTTCCTTCATTTTGTCGTTCGCTTTCCATAGGCGCAAGTCTAGCACAACAACCATACCAGGTAAACCAGACAAAATTCGGCACCTGCGCTTGTTGCTTGAGGTTCTGCGGCTTTGCCCAGGGGTTGCTTTTTCTGAGAAATCGTTTACAATATATATAGGTTAATTTTCGGTCGCTGTTATTTTTATCACAACTTAAATGGAAATAGCCATGTATACCATCTCTACGGCCAAAAAAATCTGGCGAAGTGACTTTCATGTCTCACGACTGCCAAGTCAGAGCATCTACTGATTCAATCTGATCAGAAGACAGAGTTCTTCGCCCCGCCCACATCATCTTTTACCCGCCGACAGCACGCGCAGGCGCCAACCCGGTTCTGCCTGCGCTATACTGCTCTATTTCGGCAGATCATGTGGAAAAGAAACCACATATAATCAAAAGAGAATTACAATGAAAAAGACAGATTTTCGCTCAAACCTTCAGAGCGTAATGCTTCTCTTAGTTGGCTCAGCCATCTGCGCTATTGCCGTCAACGGCATTCTCGTACCCAAACAGTTTCTTTCAGGCGGTCTGACCGGCATCACCCTCTTCATCAATCGTTTCGTGCCAGCAGCGCCGATTTCATGGATGTATCTTGCCTTCAACATTCCGCTCTTCATCTTCGGCTACCGACAGCTTGGCAAACGTTTTTTCATGCTGTCTCTCGCCGGCACCGCCTTTTATACCGCGGCCATCGAACTGATCGACTTTCGCATCGCGGTTAACGATATGATGCTCTCGGCAATTCTGGCCGGCCTGATCAATGGCATCGGCTCAGGCATGATACTGCGCTCGAAAGGCTCGGCCGGCGGCACCGACATTCTCTCGGTACTTCTGGCCAACCGTTTCGGCATCAAACTCGGCACGACTTTTCTGTCGTTCAATATCTTCGTTCTGACCGGTGCGGCGCTGTTCTTCAGTCTTGACGAAGCTCTGTTCACCCTCGTCTACATGTTCGTTTCATCGAAGATGATCGATCTTGCCATTTATGGCCTGTCGCAGCGCAAGGCTGTCACCATCGTTTCCGAGCAATGGAAGACGATCAACCAGAGCATACTCGACGAAATGCAGCGTGGCACAACGCTGATCGCTGCCAGCGGCGGCTTTTCGCAGCAGTCGGTCAACATGATCTACACAGTGGTATCGCGGCGCGAACTCAACCAGCTCAAAGAGGTCGTTCTCAAGGAAGATCCCAAGGCTTTTATTGTCGTGAACGAGACGAGCGAGGTAATAGGCTATCGCATCGGAAATCAGCCGCAGTGGTAAAAGACAGGAGAAACACAATGAACAACATTCGACCCGACCTCAAGTGGATATTAAACCATCACAAGAACCCCGATCTGACACTTTGTCAGCAGCTGTTTTCGCCGGAAGTCGCACGCAAGGCGCGTCGCTTTCATCGACAGATTCCGGGCTTCAAGATGTCGCCACTGCTGGCCATGCCCAATCTCGCGCAGATGTTCGGCGTCGGCGGCATCTGGGTAAAAGATGAGTCGGTGCGGCTGCAGCTGAACTCATTCAAAGTCCTGGGCGGATCATACGCGGTTTATCGCTATCTCAAACAACGTCTTGGCGCCGATGAAGAGCTCACTTACGCCGAACTGACCTCGGCCGAAACCAGACAGAAGCTGGGCAAAATCACTTTCGCCACCGCCACCGACGGCAATCACGGCCGCGGCATCGCCTGGGCGGCGCAAAAACTCGAGCATGACTGCGTTGTCTACGTACACGCCGAGACCTCGAAGCCACGCATCGACGCGATCCGCAGTTATGGCGCCACGGTCAAAATCATTGCCGGAAATTACGACGACGCTGTTCGTCAGATAGTGATCGATGCAAAAGAGAACGACTGGGCGGTAATTTCTGATACTTCATGGGAAGGCTATACCGAGATCCCGACCTGGATCATGCAGGGCTACACCACTATGATGGCCGAGATTCAGGAGCAGTTCGCCGGTCAGGGAATCACCCGGCCGACGCATGTTTTCGTACAGGCCGGCGTAGGCGCGCTGGCAGCCTCGGTCATCGGTTATTATCACGCGTTGTTTCCAGGCGATGCGCCGCGCTGCATCGTCGTCGAGCCAGAGACCGCCGACTGTCTTTACCAGTCTATGCAGATTGGTGACGGCAAACCGCACCGTATCGACGGCGAGCTCGACACCATAATGGCAGGTCTGGCCTGTGGCGAGCCAAGCCCGGTGGCCTGGCAGATTCTCAAAGAAGCCGCCTGCTGTTTCGTCACCTGCCCCGACTACGTGGCGGCAAAAGGCATGCGCATTTACGGCACTCCGCTCGCCGGCGACCCATTTATCGTCTCGGGCGAATCGGGTGCAGTGACTCTCGGCGCTCTCGTATCGATTCTGCGTGAGAACTGTGTCGGCGAACTGCGCGACTACCTGCACATCAATCAGGATTCGCAGATTCTCTTCATCAATACCGAAGGCAACACCGACCCGGTTCATTTCCGCCAGATCATCTGGGAAGGCGCCAACCCGGTTCCGCGCGAATACTGGACCGATTCACCCAGCTGATGCAAATTGTCTGAAGCGCTGTGAAAGCGGCGCTTCAGACAAAATCAGCCAGCCAGGCAACCGCAATGAACCTTGGAATTCTGCTGATCAGGCTGGCAAGCATCACTTTGCCGAGAGGCATGCGGTAAATGCCGCCGATCCAGCAGACGGCCGAATAGGGTATTGGGGTGACCCCCGCGACAAAAATCGCAAGCGAACCATGATCGCGGAACAGGTCGCGTCCGCCGCGCAGATACTTCGCGCCAAACAGGCGCCGGAAACGCCAGGGCCCGAACATTCTGCCCAGCAGATAACCGGTCGTGCCACCAAGCGCGCTGGCTGCTCCGGCGACGAAAGCAGTCTTCCAGATGTTGGCACCGCCGAAAGCGGTGCCAAACACCACGGCATCTGGCGGAATCGGCTGGATAATTGCATCCGCCAGCCAGCAGACCACGAACAATGCCGGGAAGCCATAATTCTCGACCGACTCTTTGGCAAAGACCTTTATAGGCGCGCGGTACAGGTAGAACATGAGAAACACACCGACCAGCAGCAGAATCGCTGAGAGAGTTGAAGGTGTGAGAAATCCGCCGGTCATCTGCCGGATATTGCTGATGCCAGAAATTTTATGACGCTTTAACGGATCAAGCATTCAGGTATTCTATCATCCTTGCGCTCAAACTTAAGAAACCTTCTGGTCAATTTTATCGTCGCGAAAATCGTCGGCCAGAAAACGCTTCAGCAGGCAAATCTGCGCTGGCATGATCGTCAGTTCGCAGAAAAGGGCGACGATAATCGTCATCGACAGCAGCAGACCGAAATAGATGACTGATTTTATGCTGGCAAACACCATAAAGAGAAAGCCGATTGAGTAGATCAGCGAGGTTGATACGATAGCCGGGCCGGCTTCGCGAATACCATCGACCACCGCTTCAACCGGTGCAAACTTCGATCTTGAAGGATCGTAGAAAAGATAAAGCGCATGAATTGTGTCATCTACAACGATACCCATGGCGATTGCCGCAATGGTAACTGAGGCGATATCGAGTTTGATGCCAGACCAGCCCATAAAACCCAGCGTGAAGAGAATGGGAAAAATATTCGGCAGGATGACGAGAAACATGGCTTTAAGGCGCCGAAAAAGAATGTAGATTGCACCAAACACCAGAATGAAAGCCGAAGCGAAACTGTTGATCTGGCTCCAGGTAACATAGCTGATGATGCGGGCATAAAGAGGAACATAGCCGCCAAATTTCCAGGTGGTGGTGCTGCCAGCGAAATTTTTCTCGAGAATTGCCTGAGTTTTCTTTTCAAATTCGTAAAGCCCGGCGGCACTGATCATAGGAACCCTTATTGTCAGGCGGGTTTCGCTGTAATCAGGATAGTCGGTCATGTATTCAAGGTCGTTGTCGGTGTCTGATTCGTAGAGCAGCAGCAACTGGCTGACTGCCTCATCACTGGCCGGAACCACGTAGGTTTCTGAAACCGGCCCGTCGCTCATTACTTCGTTCATCTTTTTCAGCACATCTAGAATCGATGCAGGTTTTTCCATGCCAGGAACTGCCAGAAGATCTTCGATCGTTCGATCGAGCCGGCGCAGAAATTCGACTTTTTTGACGCCTTCTTTCTGCCCGGTCAGCAGACGCACTTCGAGCGGCAGATAATTGCCATAGTTAGCCTCGACTGCGTCGCTGTCGACTCTGATCGGATTGCTATCGTGCAGAAAGCCCATCGAATATGTATCGACCTGCAGCTTTGCGATGCCGTATACAGACATTACCGATAGAATCGCGACAATTACCAGAATGTGAACATAGTAGCGTGGCATGCGCTGCATCCACCAGTCGACCTGAGCTTCGAACGGCCTTCTGATCTGCACTTCTTCTTTAAGTTCGATCTGACCGAGAATAAAAGCGGCAACGATCATCGAAACGACGTATTCAGCCATACAGGCAAACGCCGCGAAGGCACCAAAGACCCGCAGCACGTCGAGCGGGCTGGTAACGAGTGCGAGAAAGCCGGCAAAGTTGGTCAGCGAGGTAAAAAGACAGGGCGAAAGAACTTCGTAAAAGACGTATTCAAGGCCTTGCTCGCGATTTTCTCTGACTCTGGCCGAATTGAAACAGTAATTATTATAAGCATAGGCCACGTCTGAGACAGAAAGAATCATCATCAGTGTCGGCAGAACGATGGTGACCATGTTGAAGTTCTGCCCGAACAGCCCGTAAAAGCCGAGGAAACCGAGACCACTGAAGAACATTGCTCCGAGTGCCATGAAGAGAAAAACCCATGACCGGTAAAGAATGTAGACCATCAAAGCGATAGCGACATAGGCGACCGCGTTGAATACCACCCCGTCCTGAATGCTCAGGCGGTTGAGTTCGTTATACATGACACCCATGCCGGCCAGCCTGAAATTGAAACCGTTGAGCTTCTGCCGCATCGAATCAATGATTTCCGGGCGGCGGCTGTCCATGTCAGGCGTTGCAACAGGTTCGGCAATGATGATCGCCCAGGTTGCACTGGCGTTTTTGAGAATCCGCTGTTTGAACGGATCGTCCATGAAGCGCTGCCTGATTTTTTCGGCTTCTTCAAGCGTATTGACCGGGCCGCTCATCAGATCTTCGATGATCAGCTCTTCACCACTCAAACCGATAAACGGCGAAAGACCGACACTGAGAACCCGTTTGAAATTGTGCGTATCGTCTTCGATTTCTTTCGATGCTTTATAGATGGCTGAGAGCGTGGCCGGCGAAAACATGCCATCACGGCTGCAGTCGATCATGGCCAGAATGACTTCATCGTTGCCGTAACGTTTTTTGAATTCGTTATAGGCTTCGAGCGCCGGGTCGCCTTCGAGAAACCAGAGTTCTAAACTGTTATCTATGCTGATATTGCGGGAAAAATACAGACCGGCAAAACACAGAATCAACAGCAGCATCGCCAGAATACGGCGATGCCGCACAAGATAAATCGCGGCAACACGAAACTGCCTGTCGGCAAAGCGTTGTGCTGATGCGTGGCCAGCTGGTTCCTGATGTTCATTCGTATTCATTTACTGGTGCCTCATTACTGAATTCAGGTGCAGGAGCTCAATCTTTCAATTTATCGCCGGTCATTTCAAAAAGAACCGGGCTGGCGATAAAGATCGAAGAGTATGTTCCAACGATACAGCCGATGGTGAGAGTGGTGGCAAACCCCTTGATCGACGCGCCACCGATCAACAGGAGTGCAATCAGTGCCAGCAGAGTAGTAATCGATGTATTGAGAGTTCGACCAAGAGTCTGATTTATCGAGTCGTCGATCAGTGTGGCGAAACTGCTTTCCCGGCTGATTTTCCGGTTTTCTCTGATACGGTCCAGAATCACGATTGAGTCATTGACCGAATAACCCAGCAATGTCAGAATAGCTGCAAGAACAGTGATATCGAATTCAATACCGATCAGAGATACTGCTCCCAGAACTATTATCAGGTCGTGAACCAGAGCAATGATAGCTCCGGTAGCCGACTGAAGCTCAAAGCGATACGCGAGATACAACAGAATGCCGATCACCGACAATATCGCGGCCTTTATGCCCTGACCTTTCAATTCATCTCCCATGGTCGGTCCCACGTTCGAAACTTCCAGCGCTTCATCGGAAAAAGGCGCGAGACGTTTCAGATCCGATAAAATTTGATCATGAATTTCTGCGTTCTGTGCTGAGTCGAGCGGAGCAGCCGGATACTGAATGATGAATTCACGATTTTTACCGCCGGCAACGGACTGAACGATAATCTGATCAGAGGTGAAATACAGCTTGCGCTCTTTTTCGATCTGCCGGAAAGTTTCTCTGATTCTGTTTTCATCAGATTCATCGATGAACCTGACATGCAGAATACTGCCACCCTTGAAGTCGATACCATAATTGAGGCCTTTAACAGCCAGAAGCAGTATTGAAGCCACAATCAACGTGATGGAAAGGCCATAAAAACTGTATCTGTTTTTCATGAACTGAAAATGCATGATGAATATTCCCCTTTTATCAAATGCTCAGAGAACCTGCTCTGTCATCGGTATAATACAGAGCAAGAGCGAGTCTGACACATACGATTGCAGTGAAAACGTTGGCGATGAGACCAACCCCAAGAGTGGTTGCGAATCCACGGATTGGACCGGAACCAAAGAAATAAAGAATCACTACGGTCAGCAGAGTCGTTACATTCGAGTCGATAATGCAGGAAAAAGCACGGTCGAACCCCGCGTTTATAGCAGCCCGCACCGTTTTGCCAGCGCGATATTCTTCCTTGATCCGTTCAAAGATGATGACATTGGCATCTACAGCCATGCCAACCGTGAGGATGAGGCCGGCGATACCCGGCAGAGTCAAAGTGCCGCCAAAGAACACCAGCACGGCAAAGATGATCAAAGTATTGAAAAGGACGGCGGCATTAGCAAGCGTTCCGCAAAACCGGTAGAACATCGCCATGAACGACAGCACGAGCAACGTTCCGACAATACCGGCGCTCCAGCCGGCCTTTATCGATTCCTGACCGAGAGTAGGCCCGACGACTCGGCTTTCAAGTGCGATCAAACTTGCTGGAAGCGCACCGGCTCTCAAGACGATCGCAAGGTTCTGAGCCTCTTCGAGAGTGAAACCGCCGGTGATCTGTGCCATTCCGCCGGTAACTCTCGACTGAATGGTCGGGGCACTGTGAATCTTTCTGTCGAGCACTATCGCGAGCTGTTCGCCAATATGAGAACCGGTTACCTGAGCGAATCTGGCAGCACCTTCGGCATTGAACTCCAGATGCACAACAGGAGCGCCCAGTTCGTCGAATGCAACCTTCGCGAATTTAAGATCACGACCGGCAATCTCAGGCCTGGCTGCGAGCTTGAACCATATATCCTGATGCCGGTTGTTTCCAGGAAGCATCATCAGAATCTCGGTTTCAGCATTGACCGGCTCGAGCTGATCTGCAGTCAAAGCCTGATCGATGACCATGTGAAACTGTAACATGGCCGTGTTTTGAATCAACTGCTTGACTCTTTCCGGGTCTTTTACGCCAGGCAGCTGAATCCTGATGCGGTTCCCATCCTGAGCCTTTATGGTGGGCTCGGCAATACCATACATATCGATACGGTTTCTGATGATTTCGACCGATCGTCTGACCGCGTCAGCGATGTTATCGTTCTCCTGAACAGAATCGGTATCGACCTGATATACAAGATCGATTCCGCCTTTCAGATCCAGTCCCAGCGTGATTTTAGCCTGGGGAAACAATGTCGCGATCGACAGCGGCAATTTTGCATAAAGTTGTGCTTCTGCGAGGAGACGACGGGCTTCTTCGCCCGTTTTACCTGCAACTTTCAAAGAAACACTTCCCCTGGCATAATCTGGGTCGACGACACGTGCTTCGACACCACGGTTGACCAGAACTTTTCTGGCAGTATCGACGACATTGTTAAGAACGGCATCAGGACTTGCAGGATTTCTGGCGAGATTGAATATCTCTGCCATCCGATCGACCTGAAATTTTATCAGCGCTGACTTACCGTCATCCAGCGAACTGAATTCGAGCAGCCGCTCTGGAACGGCACGCTGTTCAGCCGGAGAAATGATTCCGAATGCCGTATCCCAGATGCTGGTAGACGGCAGACTGTAAAACAGAGAAAACAGAAATATCGTTGCCACAATGATGATTGTGCCTCTGTGCTTATTTTTCATTGATTGAACTCCCTGATTGCGACTGTTGGCAGTTGCTGCTGCCTGACAGACATGCGAATGACAATGATTGTCGCCATGGGTAAACTGACCATGGACTAAGTCTTACTGGAGCTGGAGTCGGTGTAGGGGGGTCAGCCGTCGCTACGCGGCATCTGAGCAATAACGAAACCCCATTTTTTTACAGGATGAACGAAAAAAGACGTTCGCCTGTTCTGTATTGGGATGGTAGCAGACTGCAATGAAGAAAAGACGATTGCCGAGAACTCCCGGAATGCGCAGGACGGATTCAGTGACGATCTTATATCAGGCGCTGTTAATCTGGAAATACCGGCTGTTGCATTTATCCGGCAGTTGTCGTGCAAAACGACGGGTTCTCTGACGACGCCGTCTTTCTGACTTCCAGAAAAACAAAACAGCTCTCTGTCTGTCATCCAGAGAGTCTGACTGAGGAAGGCGATCAGGAAAACTAACAACAGCGCTTTTCTCATATGAATAATGATAACACGGTTAACCGAAGAACACCATTCAAAAAACTGTGCAAAAACAGCGTCACTGCTTTCGAAAGCGTAAAACATTTGACAACGGCAGTCTCAGCAGATATATTACCTAGCTGTCAATATAGAAAAGAGTTCTGAAGGAATGCTGTTCTGAAGGAGATTTGTGTGGACACTCAACTTTTGTTCTGGCTTGCCCCGGCAGGCTCACTGATCGCTCTCGCTTTCGCTTATTATTTTTTCACCAGCATGATGCAGTCGGATCCCGGCTCTGAAAAGTCGCGGGAAATCGCCAGCTACGTCAAAGAAGGCGCCATGTCTTACCTCTGGTCACAGTATCGGGTAGTCGGCATATTCTTCGTAGTTGCCTTCGCTTTCTTTTCGTTCCTGGCGTTCGTGCTCAAAGTGCAGAGCCCCTGGACACCTCTGGCCTTTCTGACCGGTGGCTTCTTTTCGGGCCTTTCCGGCTATCTTGGCATGATCACCGCTACTAATGCCAGTAACCGCACCACTGCCGCGGCTGCCAAGTCCCTCAACCAGGGCCTGCAGGTTGCTTTCCGCAGCGGCGCTGTCATGGGCTTTGTCGTTGTCGGCCTTGGTCTGCTCGATATCTCAATCTGGTGGAAGATCCTCACTCACATCATGTCGCTGAGTGAAACCACCTTTAAAGACAGTATTTTTGCAGTTCACGACTACATGGAAATCACCACCATCATGCTGACCTTCGGCATGGGCGCAAGCTCGCAGGCTCTTTTCGCCCGCGTCGGCGGTGGTATTTTCACCAAAGCGGCTGACGTCGGCGCCGACCTTGTTGGCAAAACCGAAGCCGGCATTCCCGAAGACGATCCGCGCAACCCGGCCGTTATCGCCGACAACGTCGGTGACAACGTCGGCGACGTTGCCGGTATGGGTGCCGACCTTTATGAATCATACTGTGGTTCGATTCTGGCCACAGCCGCTCTTGGCGCCGCTGCATTCTCAACTGGCGACCTGGCACAGTATCAGCTCAACTCGATTCTTCTGCCGATGGCTATTGCCGGGGCCGGCATTTTGTTCTCGCTGATCGGCATTTACTTCGTCAGCACCGACGAAGACGCTTCTCAGAAAGAACTGATGGGCGCGCTCGGCCGTGGCATTAACGTATCATCGGCTCTTACCGCCATCGGCAGCGCCATTTTGACCTACTACATGCTGCCCGAGCACATCGGTATTCTCGGCTCGATCATCACCGGTCTGGTTGCCGGTATCATCATCGGCTGGGCAACTGAATACTACACCTCCGGCGACTACCCGCCAACCCAGGAAGTAGCCGGCCAGGCCACTACCGGCCCAGCCACCGTCATCATTGAAGGTCTTGCGACCGGCATGATGTCAACTGGCATCCCGGTTGTCACCGTTGGTCTCGGCATCATTCTGGCCTATGGCTTTGCCAATGGTTTCACCGATCCTTCGATGGGTCTTTACGGTATCGGTATCGCCGCTGTCGGCATGCTCTCAACCCTCGGCATCACCCTGGCTACTGACGCTTACGGCCCGATCGCCGACAACGCCGGCGGCAATGCCGAAATGTCAGAGATGGGTCCGGAAGTGCGCAAACGCACCGACGCTCTCGATTCTCTCGGCAACACCACTGCTGCTACCGGTAAGGGTTTTGCCATCGGTTCAGCCGCTCTGACTGCCATGGCTCTGCTTGGCGCCTATGTTGAAGAAGTTCGCCATGGTCTGCTGCGTGTCGCCAAATTCAGCGAGTCTCAGCTTGACAGCTACATTTTCGTCAGTCCCGAAAAGGCGGTTCCGATAGCCAAGGCAACCATGGCCGACTTCATGGCCTACTACAACGTAACCCTGATGAATCCGCTCGTTCTTGTCGGCGTATTTCTTGGCGCCATGCTGGTTTTCGTCTTCTGCGCCATGACCATGAAAGCAGTTGGCCGCGCCGCTCACAGCATGGTCGAAGAAGTCAGACGCCAGTTCAAGGAAATACCTGGCCTGCTCAAGGGCGACAAGGGTGCCAAAGCTGATTATGCTTCGTGCGTAGCCATTTCTACCAAGGGTGCCCAGAGAGAAATGCTGGCCCCCAGCCTTCTCGCCATTATCACACCGATCGTCGTCGGCCTGGTTCTCGGTGTTGGCGGCATCATCGGCATGCTGGTCGGCGGTCTCGCCTGTGGTTTCGCAGTAGCGATCATGATGGCCAACTCAGGCGGCGCCTGGGACAACGCCAAGAAATATATCGAAGCCGGCAATCTCGGTGGAAAAGGCTCTGATAACCACAAGGCAACTGTAGTCGGTGACACTGTCGGCGATCCGTTCAAAGATACGTCTGGCCCGTCACTCAACATTCTGATCAAGCTGATGAGTATGGTTGCGGTTGTTGTGGCCGGTCTTACCGTTTCTTATGCCCCGACGATCCAGTTCTACTTCGGCTTCAATCCTTCCGAGGTTTCTTACAAAGAAGAATTCAACAAACGTCTGAGTGCTCGCGAAGTAACTCTGCCCAGCCTTACTGAAGCTCCTGGTGCTGCCAAAAGCAGCTCAATCTTTGAAGATCCGCTCATGGGAACTGAAGACATCTATCTGCCCAATGAAACCGATGCAGCAGCAAGCATTCAGACTCCCAAAGTTCCCGATGTGAAACCTGGCGAAGTCAAACCGTTGCCGACCGACAGCAAACCGGCTGATAAGCCGGCAGAAGGCGGTTTCTCTGGCGGATTCGACGCCGTAGATGATAAACCTGCTGACAAACCGACCGAAGGCGGTTTCTCTGGTGGTTTCGATGCTATCGAAGATAAACCAGCTGACAAGCCGGTCGAAGGCGGTTTTTCGAGTGGCTTCGATGCCATGGATGAGAAGAAGGACGAACCGGCCACTACCAGTGGCGGTTTTGACGCCATCGAAAGCGGCAGCGAAGAAAAGCCGGCGGACGAGCCCAAGGAAGAACCGGCCAAGCCCGCAACTGAAGCTGCCGGTGGTTTCGAAGGAATGTAACAAGCCTTAAACAGCCGCTTATAAAAAACCAGCCCCTGCCAAAGCAGGGGCTGGTTTTATGCGCTTTTGCCAGCTTAGACGATTCTGATTGCGAACTTCGGGCAGACCGGAGCACAGTATCCGCAGAGAACACAAAATGAATGGTTGATAACCGGTGATTTTTCACCTGGTTGCAAAGCGCCCTGCTGGCAGGTGCTAACACAGGCATTGCAGTTAACACAGATGCCGGTGTTGATGAACAGACGGCGCTCCCGACCAGCAACCTGGCGGGCGAAATCGTCATCTACTGCTTCGTTGCGCGCCAGTCTGACATTCATGTCAACTTCATCTTTGCTGGTCATGCCGACAACAGCCGCATCGACAGCCTGAGAAGCAAAAAGCCAGCGCAATGCTGCTGCGGCATCATTGCGCAAATGACCACCACCAAGAGGTTTCATGGCGTAGACCCCCACACCACGTGCGCGGGCGTTCTTGAGTATATCGGTCATTTCGACCAGAGTAGCATCGAGGATGCCGATCCCGTCACGATTGTACATGGGATGCAGAACTTCGATTCCTTCAGTTGCAGCGAGCAAATCGATTGTTCGCGCCGAATGCGAGCTTGCACCTACTGCTCTGATCAAACCCTTTTCGCGGGCTTCACGCAGATAAGCAAGAGCACCGCGGCGCGCCTCAATATCGGCAGCATCGCGCACAGCATGCAATAGAAAAACATCGATCTTCGGCAGACCTGTCTGCTGCATACATTCCTCTACTGCTGCCTGCATGGCCTCGCGTGTGTTTGCCGCCGATTTAGACGCAATAACCGGCAAAGGCCCTTGCCAGTGTCTGAGAGCCGCTGCGACCTGTGGATAAGAGCCATACATCTGGGCAGTATCAATAAAAGTTATGCCCTGGGCGAGTGCATGCAAAATAACCTCAGCACCGGCTGCCACATCAAGACCTCGCTGCATTGGGCTCATGGTTAGAGTCCCGAGGCCAAGCAGGCTTACTTCAATTCCGGTTTTGCCAAGTTTCTGTGTTTTCATGATTGCCTCCATGGCTTTTTACGCCATTATAAACCATTTTCCCTGGCCCGTGTCGATATGGTAATTTTCGTTGCCAATCGGATGGAGATTGTATAAGCTTATGTCAAAGAGAGCGCGATACATTTTATGGAGGCAGGACGTTGTATAAGATAGAGTCACAGCGTAGACAGAGAGTTCTCGTCCTCGACATTCAGGGTTATTGCGAGGCCGAGGCCGGAGAAGAGATTGCCAGCCTTATCGATAAAACCTTTGCGGCTGAAAAGCCAGGTGGAGTTATTTTTAACTTCGGCGAGTGCAAAGTCATCAACAGCGTCTGCGTTTCAAGATTAATAGAAACAATCGAGCTTATCGCCTACGACCATGAAACTGACACTGTTGTCTGCGGCCTCGACCAGACCAAGGCAACTCTGTTCAAGATGGTTGGCATGCTCGATCTGGCAGAGCTCAAAGACGATGTCGAAACAGGCATAAAATATCTCGGCGAATGACGTTCTGCCCTACCCTCTTTCGATCATCAACACTGTAAAGTCGTCGGGTTGCGGCTGGCCGGAAAACTTATGTGGATGGTTGGCCAGAATATCACTGCACGCGTCAACAACAGGCTTCTTCGGGCGCTTCAGCAGGTACTCTCTGAATAACTCAAAAGCATCTTGATCTTTGGCGCCAGGAAAAGATTCGATCAGTCCATCACTGTAGAACAAAAGACGGTCGCCAGGCTGCAAAGAGCCACAATAAGGTTGTCCTGGACGGTAGGAATCTTTTGTGCCGAGAAATGTGCCGACTGCCGCGAGTTGCTCGATACTGCCATCATGCTTAAGCAGATAGGGGTATGGATGTCCGCAGTTGTGATACTCAAATTTGTGAGTTTCTGTATCAACCCATAGTATTGCAGCTGTCATCATGAGCTTGCGCCGCAAAGCCCTGAAAAGCACCGAATTCAGCGCACCGGCAAGCTTTTCGGCAGTGAAGCCATTCTCAAGACCAAGCAGCACTGTTGCTTTTCCAATAGCCATGGCCAGAGCTGAAGGAATGCCATGCCCGGTTGCGTCGCCTATGATCACAAGCAGATACCGATCATTTACTGCGAAATAATCATAATAGTCGCCACCTAACTCATTAGCAGAATGCGACAAGCCGGATACCCGCCAGTTATTGAGCTGCAACTCTTCGCGCGGCAAAAGCTGCTCCTGCACCAGACGGGCATTGCCAGCTTCCTGCTGTCGCGCACGAAGATTGAACAGATTATCAAGATATTGTGCCACATAAAAAATAAGACAACTGCCCAGCCAGGTGATAACCATGACAGCTATGGGAATATGCATCAGAAAGGCTTCTGAGAAAACAGTCAGAAAAATTGCAAACAGGGCAAAAACCAGAGGAGTGATCAGCAACGAATAGCCAGACATTACGCATATCCAGCCAGAAAGAAGGCCTATGGCCAGCATCAGGGCCCGATAAAATCTGTCGGAATGAACAAGTCGGCCAATGCGACCGGATGCCAGTGTGTCGATTGAAGCTGCCAGAATTTCGACGCCAGAGATGATTCCCAGAGGGGTGTTGTGATAATCATGTACTGCTGGAGCGTTAACACCAAGAACCAGAACTTTATCACGACAGAATTCGCGATATTTATCTTGATTCTCGGCAATGTCACTCAGCGATAAAACCGGAATACCGCCGCCGGCGCGAGCAAAAACGACCGGCAATTCATGCGGAAAGCTTGTTACAGAATTCGAATCTGATGCAATAAGCTTTTGATATGCCTGTATAGCAACACTTTGAGCATTCAGCCTCTCATCACGAGTTCTGAAACTGCGTAGACGACCATCCCGTTCGATAAGACCCCAGACAAACCCTTCTGCCAGAGCATTGTCTCTGAATCGCTGTAACGAAGTAAACCTGGCCAGACTTACCCCTTGCGGCGTCTCTTTTTCTTCGAGAATCGATATCAGAATGATATTACCCAGCTCACGAACAGTCTGTTCAAGCTTTTCATCGCCGGCCCCGGTATCAGAATTCTGAAAAAGAATATCAACTACTATCCCTCGCGGTTGCAGTCCGGCGAGAAGGCGAAGGGCATCTGCCACCTGTTCTCGCGGCCATGGCCAACGGTTTACGCCAGCCGCCAGAGTTTTCATATCAATACCAACGACAACCACTGACGGATCGGCATTGCGATATTCAGCGGCTATAGAGTGTTTATAGTCATAAAGAGAGTTTTCGAGCCAGCCTGAAGACGCCGGAACGAAAACCAGTATAATGGCCACAAGAATCAGCACAGCCGCGCCGGCCAGCAAAGGCTTCAAGCCAAGCATATTTTTAAGCCGCTGCGCCAGTTGTCGGGTGTTTTCGAATATCTGCATTGATTTAGAACCGCAATAATTAAAGTTGTAAGATCAGAGATTGAATAATGTGGCTGATATTATCTCGTATTGAATTTAAAACTTTCGTCCTTGTTCCCGAAAAAGTCTTCTGATTCGAGCAGATTAAAGTTGACCGGCTGCGGTAATGGGCCCTGTTGAACCTGCCACAGCAGTTTCTGGCTGCCTGTCACCTTCTGTTTACTGCCATCGCGCGCAGTAAATTCAACTGTTCCCTCTTCGACCCAAAGCTCGAAAGAATCAGAAGACACAAGCTGCCCGAATTTAGTGCCAAGAACTGCGGTATTACCGTGTGGAGTCTCGATCTGAATTTCGGTCTGCTGCTTATTTACATCGAATACAGCTTTACCTGAGCCATGGAAACCCATAGCCACTCCGGCACGCACTTCGTAATATGAATCAGGAGCGATTTTGATGCTGCCTTTGCGCGCCAGATCTTCAAGCGCGGCGGTGCTTTCTTTATCGGTACGGACTGCACCCTGGTGCTTGAGCTGCATGTCTACTTTTGCAGCAACGAAGTCCAGGGCACCTTCTGCTCTGGCATCAACTTTGCCTTCTATCTGGGCGATTCGGGCCAGAGGCTCGTCATTGCTGCCGCAACCTGCGACAAACAAGCCTATCAGGCAGAAAAGAACCAATGTTTTTTTCATTTTATTCTCCTGTTACGTCTGGTCTACTGCGTAATCATTCCTACCGTGCTTGTTCTGATAAAGTCAAGAATTACCGGCACTCTGACCGCAATGACATGATTGAGTTTTTCGAGATTGGCATAACGTTTGAGCCATTCATCAGGCGTATCCAACAAGCCGCGTTCAAAAGTAGCCAGACGATAAAGATACGGGTTACGACCTTCAGAAAATTCCTTGACGCGTAAAAGAAACTGGCGGTATTCCATTTTGCCACTGCTGTGAGTCGGCAATATTGCAGCCAGCCGATAAAGGTCAAAAAGTTTCATCATAAGTTGCGTCTGAACTTTTCCGCCTTTATAGCGCATAAGATCACTTTTAAGCAGAGTATTGTAATAATATCTTGCCTGTAAAAGGCTCCCTGAAAAATATTCATAAATAATGCGATAATACATCAGATCCTGCTGAAAGGTTGTCGGGTTAAAACCGCTTCCAGTTGCGGTCTGAAACTTGCCCTGAGCCTGAAGCACCTCAAACTGAGGGTCAAGATAAGCCACAATCTGATAACATATCCTGGCGATGTCATACCAGGTCTCAGCAATTGATTTTCGTAATTCATACTGCTTTTCAAGATTGACTGCCGGAGTATTCTCAAGTTGCAGAACCAGTTTTCTTATCTCATTCTTGCGCTTGAGATAATACTCTGAAGTTGCAAAATCGCGTGTGACCAGTGATATTCGACCAAGTGCGAGAATAGATTCAACATTTTCGCCGGTGTCAGCCGCGATTTCAGCCACAGTTGTGGTTGGGCGCGCAAAAACTTCAGTCGGAATGCGAGCGTCGATGCTTGCCTGATCTACAGCCAGCCCCAAATCGACTTTTTTAACTGTTACCGGAGAATACATCTGCATCGAAGTATTGAATTCGCCACGACCCGTCTGGCTTTTCCACTTAAAAGCTATGTTGCTCTGAATAAGATTGCGATCCTCATGATCTCCATTTTTGGCAATTCGCTGACCGGCAACTGTAAATTTGAACTTGTCGACTGAATCATAGAGAGGTTGCATCTGCTGAGTAATTGCGCCATCGACATTTGCATCAATTTTTCCATAAGGGGCCCTGATATCTTCAATAAATGAAAAAAAGATCGATCGTCCTTCAACGACTTCATGCTCAACTGTCGAAGCGCCATCAACTCCAAGCGTTTCAAAACCATAAGGATTTAAAGCCAGTTCTTCGATGAGATCTTCGGCCACTTTCTGCGACAGAACCACAGCATTGAGATGCTCTGCCGAAAATTGCATTTCTTTGGTCGATGACCTGACAAAAATCAGGTAAATGAGCGCAATGCCGGCCAGAATCGAAAAACCGATAATCATTTCGACAAGAGTAAAAGCGCGACGTCTTGTCATTCAATTCCTCCAAGGTTCATCAAACCAACATGAGCTAAAAACTGATATTCGCCCTTTTCGTTTACCACGGTAGCGTTTACCTGAACACTGGTAGGAGAAAGGCTGGTAAAACGCAACTGCCTGATTGAATCGAGAAGTATTTTTTCGTTATCAGCCTGATAGCCGCCCTTATAATCATTCTGATAGGCAACCAGCTTGTAGACCCTCTGTCCTAACACTGAGGCTCTGTCATTATTTGGCTCAAGATAAAGTATTGTCATCCGGTTTATGACATCTTTGAACACCATATAAGGCAGCGTTTCACCGGTTGCTGGTCGAACGATATCAGTGCCCATACGGATCTGATCGACAAGATGATCGAAAGCTCTGCGCGATTCCATCTGCAGGGTAGCCTGATGTGAAAGATTCTGTTGCGTGGTGCCTACAGAACTGAACAAGCGCATAACCACAGTGCCGATTAATGCGACGAGGCATACGGTAACAACAAGCTCAACAACAGTAAAAGCTCGGCGGCGCTGAAAACACACTATTCCATCTCACCTTCTACCGTAGCAGTGGCTTCTTCGGCGGCGGCAGACACAGCTGCTGCTTCTTCGGCCGCTTCGGTTTCTGCGACATCGGCGCTGGCAGCTGCCTGTTCTGCAGCAGCCATTGCTTCAAGTTCTTTCAATTCCGCCAGACGGGCTTCGGCTTCGGCAACAGCGTCTTGAATCTTTTCCAGGCTTTCCTGAGCGCTGGCGAGAGTATCAGTAAGCTTCTGTGATACCTCACTTGTCATGCTGTAACCTTGGATATCGCCGGCCATTTCGGTAAGCCGGTCGAGATCTGCCTGAGTCCGTTCTTCTGCTGCTTTCCAGTCGTTGAGGAGACTCTCTACTGCCGCTGATGTTGTCAAGCCTTCGAGATATGAGCCCTCGCCCGTCACCAGATGCTCGTATCCTCGTTCAATTGCGGTGGTAATATCATTCATTGAAGAAACTACAGTCTGTGCAACCATCTCTTCGATAGCCTCGCGGGCCTCTATGCTTGGCGCTTCGGCAATACCGGTTTTCGACTCATCGATGAGGCTGTCAAGCGTCTCATAGGTTTCCTGTTTTGCTTCGGCAGCGATTTCCCATTGCTCTGTCGCAGCGGGAATGCCATCGACACCATTTTGGTCAATTTCGGTCCAGGCTTTGTCGGTAGCTTCAACCAGCTTTTCTGAAGCAGCTGTAAGCTTTTCCGAAAGTTCGTTGATCTGGTTGCCGGAAATTGAATCATAGCCAATACCGATGTAGGACGAGCTGGGGCCGGGGGCTGTCGGCTTTTCAGCCGCCAGTGGCGCCTGAATGTCTGGAGGGGCGACAGCGACTCTGGCTTCCATCATTTCTTCTGTAACAGAAACAGGAAATTCCTGCTGAAAATCTTCAGGCACACGAGCACCCATCTTTTCGATCACAGATTTTGTATTCACCGATTTCATCAACTCAGCAGCCAGCACGTCAGACTTTTTCTGGTTAGCCGCTCTCTGAGCCAGCATTTCCTCGACCTGACCGGCAATCTTGCGGGGCCCGTTGATCGTCGGAAAATCTTCGACATCTGGCGTGGCGTATAGTTCGACAATGATATTGTTTGACACGTCGAGAAGGTCATCGTTAAATCTGATGCGCCAGAAGTACATTCGCGAAATTCCGGCCAGATGGGTTCGAATGTAGACATCTGCCTGATAATCTTTACCGGCAGTATTCTCGACCAGCAGATCATAATGCCCGCCCTGAAGCGGAATTTTGGTCTCAGTGTATGGTTCGGTCAAAAAAGGCCGGTTGGCCCACGAAAATGCATGAACCTTTGCACAAACACGCGAAAATGCAGAATATGCAATTAAAAAAGACAGCTGATGATTGTTCGTTCGATATATCTGCGTTCTGAGACCCTGATTCAGGCCTCCAAGGGTGGTTACCAGCCCAAGCACCGCCAATATGGCCAGTAGACTCAGAGGCAACACCATTCCGCGCGTTGCAAATTTCCTGCTCATTGCTTACCCTCCGTTGCCCGTAAGTTCCTGCACGACTCAAATCAAAACACCTTCACCAGTACAACTCTGTATTTTATTGTGAAGAATGCGAAACTGCAGTTAATTCTAGCGAATCCCCCATCAGATTGTCAAACAAGAGTGTTGTCAGGACATATCCCAGACTTCTAACGGAGTTTTTGCGACAAATGTTTCATGTTCCATGAGCGACCAAAGAAAATCACTATCCGATCACCATTGTTTTGCAGCATGCTGATGTGCTAACCTTCAGGGGCTTGAATCTGGAGGAACTGCCATGAGTCTTACGCAACTTGAACGCACGCTTAAACTTGATATAAAAGCCGCCCTGGGATGTACCGAGCCGATAACAATAGCTCTTGCCGTCTGCAAAGCCCGGCGCCTGACCGCCGGAAAAGTTAAAAAGATAAACCTCAAACTCTCGACGAACCTGCTGAAGAACGCAATGGAAGTAGGCATTCCAGGCACTGGCGGTCAGCGCGGAATACCTCTCGCCGCTGCACTTGGCTGTTTTTCTCCGGCAGAAGACCCCGGGATGACTCTTCTTGAGGGCATGACAAAAGAATGGCTGCAGCAGGCCCGCAAATTCGTTGAAGCCGATCTGGTCGACATAGAGCTTGCGTCAGACAGACATGGACTTTTTGTCGAAGCGGTCGTTGATGACGACATTGGCAATTCGGCCCGCAGCATAATACATGGCAGTCACGAAAACTGCATTCTGCTTGAAAAGAACGGCGAAATCATATTCAAATCAGATAAAGCCGGCGACTCCGGTTCTGGCAAACTGCTTCAGGAAAGACAGAAACTTGCTGCCACCTCATTTGCAAAAATCTGGAACAACATCAGCGCGCTCTCGCCTGAACTGCGACGCCACATGCTCAGTGGCATAGATATGAATCTAAAAGTAGCTGAAGCAGGCATGGGTAAAGATGGGTTTTTGAAAATCGGCAACATCTATCGCGAGCTTATGCAGCAGGGCTGGCTTGGCAACGATGTGATCAACGAAGCCAAGGCTCTCACTTCGGCTGCAGTCGATGCACGCATGTCGGGTTGCGACCTGCCGGTAATGACTTCTGCCGGTTCCGGAAACCAGGGGCTCACGATAACTCTGCCCCTGTACGTGCTGGCAAAACACGTAAAAGCCGACGACACAAGACTCAGCGAAGCTCTCGCAATAAGTCATGGAATCACCAGCATACTAAAACACCACTCCGGCACGCTTTCAGCAATGTGTGGCTGTGTTGTCTGTTCAGGCACAGGTTTGACCGCAGGCGCCACCTACCTGCTCGGTGGCGACCTTGAAATCGCGACCGCAGCGGTAAACAACATGGTTGGCAGCATCACCGGCATCATCTGCGATGGCGCCAAAGTCGGCTGCTCGATCAAGCTGATATGCGCGGTAGACTCGTCATTCCAGGCCGCCATGATGGCAATGCGCGGCCTCAAACTGCCCACGACCAACGGCGTGCTCGGAGAAAATCTCGAATCCAGCCTTGCCAACATCGGGCTGATTGCGGCACCCGGCATGGTGGAAACCGACGATCAGATTCTGTCGATAATGCTCGGCAAACCTCTGAGATAAGACAGATGTTCATCGCACCGACAGGCAGAATTGGCGGCGAACTGACTGTCGCAGGCGACAAGTCGATCTCGCACCGACTGGTTCTGCTGTCACTGCTAAACCGGGGCTCGATCGAAATTACCGGCCTGTCGGACTGCATTGATGTAAAAAGCAGTCTGGCTGCAGTAAAGCAGCTTGGAGTCAGTGTCACGCAAGAAAAAGAGTTAACACTGCTGCAAAACAGGGGGATGCTGGCCAGACAAGGTCATTTTAACATTGACTGTGGCAATTCCGGCACGACCGCCAGACTGCTGACCGGCATACTGGCAGGCCAGCCCGGATTTTACAGAATTTTCGGCGACGAATCTCTTAACCGCAGGCCAATGCGGCGCATCGCCGAACCCTTGAACATGATGAATGCGAACATCAGCATTGCATCAAACGGCTGCTTACCGCTGGAAATCTCGGGCAGCAGGTCTCTGCGGGCAGCCAGCCTGAGCAACCCGACCGGCTCAGCCCAGGTTAAATCAGCGATAATGCTGGCAGCACTGCAAGCCTTTGGCGAAACCACAATAAGCGAAGAAATTTCTGGCAGAGATCACAGTGAACGCCTGTTCAGCCGCCTCAACCTGCCGATAATGCTCAGCAGCAACAGCATCAGAATCAAAGGCCCGGCCGAATTATCTGGAAATCACCGTTTTAGCGTGCCAGGCGACATCAGCAGCGCTGCTTTTTTTGCCGTGGCGGCATGCATAATACCTGAGAGCCGTCTGCAAATCAGAAATGTTCTGTTGAACCCTACCAGAACGGGTTTTCTCAAAGTTCTGCGTCGAATGAGCGCCAGAATCGAGGAAAAAACAATTTCAGACAAATGGGAACCATGCGGCGACATCAGCATCCAGAGCTCTGAACTGTGCGCCACCGAAATTGTAGCAGATGAAGTGCCTTATCTGATCGATGAATTACCGGTGCTGGCGGTTGCCATGGCTTTTGCCAGAGGCAGATCGCGGGTAACCGGCGCCGGCGAACTGCGGCACAAAGAAACCGACAGAATTCGCGACCTGATCGGCCAGTTCAAACTGGCCGGAATCAACTGCCGTGAGCTGGTCGACGGCTTTGAAATCGAGGGACCCGCTAATATCAGCAGAAACGCATGCCTCGACTCATGTCACGACCACCGCCTGGCCATGAGTTTATCGATAATGGCACTTGCCAGCCCAGATGGACTTGCGATAGAAAATACTGACTGCAGTGCAATTTCTTTTCCTGAATTCTTCAGTTCGCTGCGCAACTGCACCCGGCAAAAAAACTGAGTTTTCTCCATTTTTTACTTGCAACTTTTTGCAGGATGATGTACACTTTCGCCCATTAGTTGTCTGCTGTTTTCACAGACAACGATCTAAAGGAGCCTTGTTCTAGTCTTGGATTCACCAAACCAGACAGATAGTTGTGAAGTTATTGCCATCGACGGTCCAGCCGGGGCAGGTAAAAGTACGGTAGCCCGAAAAGCTGCCGAAAAGCTTGGGTACAATTACCTCGACACCGGTGCCATGTATCGCGCGATCACGTTCAAAGCGCTGCAGGAAAAGGTCGAATTTTCCAACAGCCGCGAACTTTATCGCTGCGCCAGCGAAAGTGGGCTGCGCTTCGAAGAAAAAAGCGGCAGTTCTTTTCCGTCTGTCTATCTGCACGACCTCGACGTAACCCACGACATTCGCAAACCCGAAGTTGCCCGTCATGTCTCAGAAGTAGCTGCTGACCAGGGCGTTCGCCAGTGCATGACCGACCTGCAACGTCAGATCGGCCGGCATGGCAAATGGGTTGTCGATGGACGCGACATCGGGTCGGTGGTCTTCCCCAAGGCTCGCGTTAAAATATTTCTCACTGCGTCTATCGAAGAAAGAGCCCGCCGCCGCTATGACGAACTCAAAGCCAAAGGCTTTGACGCAGATCTCAAGAGCCTGCAGCAGGAAATCGCGCGCCGCGACGAATACGATTCGAACCGCGAGATTGCGCCGCTCATTCAGGCCAAAGACGCCATATTGCTGGATACAACCAGTCTGAACATCGAACAGGTGGTCGACCGGATTATCAATATCGTAACTAATACCCGGGACAAATTGATCCCAATGGAGGAACGTATGACCGAAGTCAACACAAACACACACCAGGAACCGGCTGAAGACACCATGGAAAACCAGATGACCATGGAGGAAGCTCTTAGTGGCGAGTTCCGAACAATCTCCAGGGGAGCGATTGTGACCGGAACTGTGATCGAAAAGAACCAGTCCGGAATTTATGTCGATCTGGGCTATAAGTCTGACGGCGTTGTGCCGATCGAAGAATTCGACGGCGAGCAGGACAAATACAACGTCGGCGACCAGATCAGAGTTTACGTCAAAAAGGTCGATGATGGACACGGCCAGCTCATGCTGTCGTTCCGCCGCGCCAAGGAACTCGGTTCCTGGGACGAAATCAACGAAGCTTTTACCAATAAAACCCCGATCGAAGCCACTGTAACCGAGCGCATCAAGGGCGGCTACAATGTCGACATCAAGGGCGTGCGCGCATTTCTGCCGCAGAGCCAGCTCTCCCACGGGAAAAACGCCAAAGAAAGCATCGGCAAAACCTTTCCGATGCTGGTCACTGAATTTGACCGCCGCCGCAAGAACGTCGTGGTTTCTGAGCGCGCCATTCTCGACAAGGTTCGCGACAAGCGCAAGAATGAGATTTTCGAAAAGTACAACGTCGATGACATGATCAAGGGAACCGTTTCAAGAATCGTTGAATACGGCGCTTTTGTCGATCTCGGCGATGGCGTTGAAGGCCTGATTCACCGCAACGACCTGAGCTGGTCGGTAATTTCCAACCCGCGTGAAGTCGTGCAGCCCGGTGAAACTGTCGAAGCCAGAATCCTCAAGATGGATGTAGAAAAAGGCAAAATCAGCCTTGGCCTCAAACAGAAGAAGGATAACCCCTGGGAAACCGTTGACGGCCGCTACCAGGTTGGCAAAAAGTATCACGGCCGCGTCAAGAACCTCATGGATTTTGGTGCCTTCGTCGAACTCGAAGAAGGCATTGAAGGTCTGGTTCACATTTCTGACCTGTCATGGGCGCGCAATATCAAGCACCCAAGCGAAGTCGTCGCTTCCGGCGCCGAAATCGACATAGTGGTCAAAGAAATCGACAAAGAAAAGAAGAGAATCTCTCTCTCTTACAAAGAAGTTCTGCCCCACCCGTGGGATGAAGTCACTTCAAAATACAAGATCGGCGATGTGGTAACCGGCAAGGTCAACAATATGACCGACTTCGGCGCCTTCATCGAAATCCAGCAGGGTATCGAAGGCCTTCTGCATGTCTCTGACATGGACTGGGTCAAGAAGATCAACCACCCCAAAGAAGTCCTTGAAAAAGGCCAGGAAGTCAAAGTCAAGATCCTCAACATCGACTCTGCCAACCACCGCCTCTCTCTTGGCCTCAAACAGACCACCACCGACCCCTGGGAAACTGTTGAAAACACTTACAAAGTGGGCGATCAGGTTACCGGCGTCGTCAAGAACATCGTTAACTATGGCGCCTTCGTTCAGCTCGAAAGCGGCCTCGAAGGCCTGCTGCACGTTTCTGAATTCTCGTGGCAGAACGAAGTCGAAAACCCGGCTGAAGCCCTCAAGGTTGGCGACCAGGTTACTGTCATGGTTTACGAAATCGACAGAAACAAACAGAAGATCGGTCTGTCACTGCGCCGCCTGCAGGATGATCCCTGGCGCGATGTCGAGCGCAAGTTCGGCAAAGACAGCGTTCATCAGGGCAAGATCACCAATCTGCTCGAAAATGGTGTTGAAGTTGAAGTTACCGAAGGCATTACCGGCTTCGTACATATCTCTCAACTGGCAGCACAGCGTGTCAACACTCCATCTGAAGTGGTCAAAGCCGGCGATGTCGTAACCTACAAGGTTCTCGAACTCGACCGCAAGAATCGCCGCCTCAAGCTTTCGATCAAGGAAGCCAGCATGGACAGCGACACCAAGGAACTCAAAAAATATCAGGCCGAATCAGAAACCGGCTTCTCAGACACTATCGGCGACCTGCTCAAAGAACAGCTCGAGTCTTTCAAAAAGAACCTCGACAAGTAAGAGCATCAGCCCGTCTGAAATTCATGCTTGACAACAGACGCTGCCCCAAAGTAAAAAAGGGGCAGCGTTTTTCTCTTGCAGATTTGTCTGCAACTATCCAAAGAAACAACTGGAGGATGTATGGCTAAGAAAATAGGAATCAACGGATTTGGACGCATCGGCCGCCTGGTTTTCCGTGCTGCTATGAACAACCCCGAAATTGAAGTAGTCGGCATCAACGATCTCATCGACGCCAACTACATGGCTTATATGCTCAGATATGACTCAATTCATGGTCAGTTCAAGGGCGATATCAAAGTTGATGGCGGTCACCTGGTTATCAACGGTAAAAAGATCCGGGTAACCAGCGAAAAAGACCCGGCAAACCTCAAATGGAACGAAGTCGGCGCTGAATTTGTCGTCGAGTCGACCGGCCTTTTTCTGACCAAGGAAACCGCCGGCAAGCACATTACCGCCGGTGCCAAAAAGGTCATCATGTCTGCCCCTTCGAAGGACGACACCAAGATGTTCGTAATGGGCGTAAACCACGACAGCTACAAAGGCGAAGAAATCGTGTCCAACGCATCCTGCACCACCAACTGTCTGGCTCCAATCGCCAAGGTTCTCAATGATAATTTCGGCATCGTTGAAGGCCTGATGACCACAGTTCACGCCACCACTGCCACCCAGAAAACCGTCGACGGCCCGTCAGCCAAAGACTGGCGCGGTGGTCGCGCTGCTGCCGCCAACATCATACCGTCATCAACCGGCGCCGCCAAGGCAGTCGGCAAGGTAATTCCCGCCCTCAACGGCAAACTCACCGGCATGGCTTTCCGTGTACCGACCATGAACGTTTCGGTTGTCGATCTGACCTGCCGTCTCGACAAACCCGCCAGCTACGATGCCATCAAGAAGGCCATGAAAGCCGCTTCCGAAGGCCCAATGAAAGGCATTCTCGGATACACCGAAGATGCAGTGGTTTCGACCGATTTCATCGGCGATGCACGCTCGAGCATTTTCGATGCTGAAGCCGGCATTTCACTCAACGACAACTTCGTCAAGGTCGTTTCATGGTATGACAACGAGTGGGGCTACAGCTGCCGCGTTCTCGACCTGCTGCTCCACATGGCCAAGTAACTGGAGTCTGACCCGTATTGAAACCAACACAGGAAATCCGCACGGCGGGTTTCCTGTGTTTCTTTTTTGCTGTATAATGTCAAGCACAATCCCCTGTTAATGGAGGAACCTAATATGTTCAGAACGATCAGAGACATCGCCCTTTCCGGCCGCAAGGTTCTGGTGCGCGTTGACTTTAACGTGCCACTTGATGAGAACCGCAATATCACCGACGACACCCGTATCAGAATGGCGTTGCCAACCCTCAACCACATTCTCGACAATGGCGGCAGACTCGTGATAATGAGCCACCTTGGCCGCCCCAAAGGCGCCGTCGAACCCAAATATTCGCTTAAGCCCCTGGTAGCCCATTTAAGCAAGCTGCTCGGCAAACCCGTTCAATTTGCCGAAGACTGCATCGGCGAAAAGGCTGCAGCCGTCGTCAACAATCTCAAAAATGGCGAAGTCGCCATGCTCGAGAACCTGCGCTTCCATAAAGAAGAAGAAAAAAATGACGCGGCCTTTGCCAAAGCTCTGGCAGCTCTTGGCGACATCTTCGTCAGCGACGCATTCGGCACCGCGCACCGCGCCCACGCTTCAACTGCCGGCATCGCCGACACGCTTCCCGCCTACGCCGGCTTTCTGATGGAAAAAGAAATCAACTATCTCGGTAAAGTTACCACCTCACCAGATCGCCCGCTGGTAGCCATCATGGGTGGCGCCAAGGTCAGCGATAAAATTCTCGTTATCGAAAATCTGCTGGAAAAAGTTGACGCGCTGCTGATCGGCGGCGGCATGGCCTTCACCTTCCTCAAGGCACAGGGCCACAATATCGGCAAATCACTGTGCGAACACGACAAACTCGATCTCGCTCTGTCGCTGATTGAAAAGGCCAAAAACTCGGGACGCCGCATTCTGCTGCCGACCGATGTGGTTACCGCAGCCGAAATTAAGGAAGGCGTCGCGACTAAGACTGTTGATATCAGCAGTATTCCTGAAAACGAACTTGGCCTCGATATTGGCCCGAAAACCATTGAAGCCTTTGCGGCAGAACTCAAGACCGCCAAAACCGTTCTCTGGAACGGCCCGATGGGCGTGTTTGAGACGAAGCCCTTCGATAACGGCACCCGCAAAATTGCTGAGCTGCTGACCGGACTCAATGCCACCACGGTCGTCGGCGGTGGCGACTCGGTTGCTGCAATCGAGCAGATGGGCGCAGCCGACAAGGTATCGCATGTTTCTACCGGCGGCGGTGCCTGCCTTGAGTTCCTTGAAGGCAAAGTTCTGCCCGGCATCGAAATATTCTCGCGTGACATCAAAGAAATGGCAGAAGGAGCCAAAGTATGAGCAGAAGACCTTTAATAGCCGCCAACTGGAAAATGCATAAAACCAGTCAGGAGGCGAGAACCTTCATGGCTGAACTATTACCGAAAATCGCTGACCTCAAGGAAGTCGATGTTCTCGTCTGCCCGCCTTATACGCTGATTTCCACGGTAGATCAGAGTCGTGAAGGCAGCAAGGTGCTGCTTGGCGCCCAGAACATGCATCATGAGAGCAAAGGTGCTTTTACCGGCGAAGTCGCGCCGCAGATGCTCAAGGATCTCAACTGCGAATTCGTTATTATCGGCCATTCAGAGCGCCGCTGGATCTTCGGTGAAACCGATGAGACCATCAACAAAAAGGTACATGCCGCTTTTGCCAATGGCCTGATTCCGGTTCTCTGTGTTGGCGAGAAACTTGACGAACGCGAAAAGAATCTTACCGACCAGATTATTCTCAACCAGATGGAAAAGAATCTAGCCGGGATTTCGGAAGATTACGTAAGCAGAATGGTAATCGCCTACGAACCGGTCTGGGCAATTGGCACTGGCAAAAATGCGACGACCAAAGACGCAAAAGACGCGATTGCACTGATCCGCGAATTCGTTCACAGCAAATTTGGCCAGGAAGTGGCCGACAAGATACGCATACTCTATGGCGGCTCAGTCAAGCCCGAGAATATCAAGACTTATATGGAACAGGACGGCATTGACGGCGCACTGGTTGGCGGAGCCAGCCTTGAAGCTGATTCATTTGCCAAACTGACCAGGTTCTGACCTTAAAGAACTTCGCGCGAAACAACCGTTTGCCAGTCGCGACCCGGCAACGATGTCGGGGCTGGCAGGCGGTTTTTTGCTGGCAATGAACTTGCTGCATCGGTTAAAATAACTGCATGAGTATCGGCATAAGACTCAAAATCGCGTTAGGCTTTACCCTGCTGACCATAGTGGTTGTCTCGGCGGTTTCGTTCTGGGCCGCACAAAGCCTTGGCGTTTCGATCGACAGCTCAGACTACGACAAGCTCGAAAGCATGAAAAACAGTGTAATCAGTCAGCTGACACAAGCACAGCAGGATCTTGACCGCGTCGGCGAAGACACTGCCAGTGCCCTTATCGACATGGAATTTTTCGGACATGACGCTGATCAACAGCAGCGTCTGGCCGAAAAGATAAAAACGTCGCTGAATATCGACTGGCTCGAAATTTTTCAGCAGGGCAAGCCAATTCTGCAGCCGTACAGTTCTTTTGTTCAGCCGGGTCTCAGTCGCTCCCGACTGCTGCGCCTCACTGGTTCCGGACCGTTTTCCTATCGCGGGTATCTGGTCACCGCGAGTCCAATTGGCGGCAACAGCAATGCGACTCTTTTTCTGGCTCGGCAACCTGAATTCAAGGGCATTCCTCTGCTGTGTATATTCGATGACACAGGCATACTCTATACCGACCGCTACCTGCCAGAAGCAGATTTTCTCAAGAAGCTGACTGTGGATAATGTAACCGATCAGATAATTATCGATAACGAGGTTTTCAGAATACGCGCTTTCAAGGAACCGGCCAGCGCATACTGGCTGCTGGTCGGTTATGCCGCGCAACGCGCAACCATCAGCCGTGCTGATATAGACCAGCTCATGCTGCGTCTGGCAATTCTTGAGGTGGTCGGACTTCTTATTCTCGGCTATTTTATCGGTCAGCGCATGTTTTCGCCATTGAATGCACTGCGCCATGGTATCGAGCAGGTAGCTGCCGGACATTGGAAAGAGATTCCGCTTAACGAAGCACCGATGAAAAACAGCGGCGACGAGATAGAAAACGTCGCCCACAGCTTCAACCACATGGTGCGCGAATTATCTCTGGCTCAGAACCGACTTATCGAAGTGCAGAAAGAACTCGCAACCAAGGAAAAAATGGCGGCACTCGGGCGATTTTCAGCAGGCATAGCGCATGAGATAAACAACCCGCTCGGTACCATACTGGTGACTGCCGGCATGCTCAAGGAGGCCGCCGCCAGCAATGGCAATATAGCGCCCGAAGAATTTGACGAAATAATTGAAGAAGTAAAGCGCTGCCGCGATATCATCGCGACTCTGCGCACTTATACCGGCCGCATGCAGCCGGGTCTGGTGCGCATGAACTTCGCAGCATTTTTTAGTCAGATACGCTCACAGATGGCAGCTGTCGCCGAATTCAACGAGCTCGAGCTGGCATTTTCCTCAACCGTCAGCGAAGGTGATCTGCTGGTCGATGGCAAGGCCATGCATCAGGTCTTTTACAACCTGATCAGAAACGCTGGCGAAGCGATGAGCGATCAGCAGACCCGGTGCGTGAATATTGCCGCGGCGTTAGAATCAGACCATTTTACGATCAGGGTACAGGATACCGGTCCTGGCTTTCAGTGCCTGCCCGAACACATTTTCGAGCCACTGTTCACGACCAAAGCACAGGGAACCGGCCTGGGACTGGTAATCTGCCAGGCGATCATCGATGGCCATCATGGCACAATCGAAGCGCGCCGAATCGATAACCGCATTACCGAATTCTGCATAAGCCTGCCCATAGCACAGCCAGAAGATGACAAAACAGGAGAAGATCGCAGATGAAAAGCCGCATAGTAGTAATAGATGACGAAGTAAAGTTGCTCAAAGCCCTGAAAAAAGCACTCGAGCTTGAAGGATTCGAAGTCTACGACTTCAGTGACCCGACCAGCGGCCTTGATTTCATAACCAGACGCGACGTCGATCTGGTCATTTCCGACATCCGCATGAGCGGCATGTCTGGTATAGAGCTGCTCGGCCGCATCAAGCAACTCAAACCCGATCTCAGCTGTATTCTCATGACTGCTTTTTCATCGGTAGAAACCGCGATTACCGCAATAAAACTTGGCGCCAGCGACTATCTGCTCAAGCCCTTCGAACTGGTCGATTTCAAGAATGCCGTTAACCAGGTGTTAAAAAACCGCAACCTTTCTCAGACCGTCAGCGGCGATAAGGAGCTGATAGGACATTCAGAAGTGATGCGTCAGATACACAAAATAGTCGACAGCATTTCTGACACCAGCAGCACCGTGCTGATTTACGGCGAAAGCGGCACTGGCAAGGAACTCATCGCGCGCTCCATTCATGACAGCTCAAAGCGGCGCGATATGCCTTTTGTTGCAGTTAATTGCAGCGCCATTCCTGAACAGCTTTTCGAGAGCGAAATGTTTGGCCACAAAAAAGGCAGTTTTACCAATGCCTACACCGATAAAACCGGCCTGTTCAAAGAGGCTGAGGGCGGCACTCTTTTTCTCGACGAAATCGGAGATCTGCCGCTGTCGGGGCAGGCAAAGCTGCTGCGCGTTCTTCAGGATGGAATTTACAAGCAGGTTGGCTCAACGCAACAGCTCAAATCTGATGTGCGCATAATTGCAGCGACCAACAAAACTCTGCGCAAAGAGGTAGCTGCCGGCAATTTTCGCGAGGACCTGCTATACCGTATAAATGTCGTTGAAATCGAACTCCCGCCGCTACGCCAAAGACGTGACGACATTCGGGAACTCAGCGAGTTTTTCATCAAATATTACTCAGAACGCCACAACCGCAAAATTACAGGCGGCAGTGCCGATTTTTTCGAAGCTTTGCGAAATTATGAGTGGCCGGGCAATATACGACAGCTCGAAAACTGCATAGAACGCGCTGTCATACTTAAACGCAGCGGAGAACTGACCGCAGCGGACCTCAACCTGCCCGATGCCGAAAATATAGACAACATCGTGCAGATAGACAGCTCACAACCTCTCGCCGAAACGATCAACCGTATCGAAGAAAACATAATATTACAGGCTCTGCATGCTGCCGACTGGAACTATTCCCGCGCGGCGGCGACACTCGGACTGACCCGACAAAGCCTGCATTACAAACTAAAAAAATATGGAATCAGCAAGGATCAGTAAACACACAGACCTGCAACGCCCCGGCATTAGCGCGCGCACACGCTGCATGCTGATTTGCTTTATCTGCGTTCTGTCTGTTCTACCACACAGCGCTCTGCCGCTGAGTGCCCACGCCGAAATTTCAGACATATTTGGCAACCCTGTTTACGAAATGATTAGCGAAGGCGATGACTTGACCATGCGCTTCAAACAAAGCTGGTCTTTCGACAGCATCGATCTTCCAGCTGCGTCACAGGCTCTATGGGGAGACAACACCCTGTGCCGGGCAGCAGTAATTACAATAGCAGGCCGCGGCTTTATTTCACACCTCAGTGACGATAAAAAACGACTCAGATTCAACCTCTATGGCGCTACCGGTAGCCAGCTGCAAATCAAGCCCATTTTCAAAACAGCTGGTATCGGTCAGTCCGGAACTCCTCCCTTGTTTGTAGCCACTCCCGCCCGCATCAGACAACTTGAAGACGAACTCAAGGACCTGGCAGAGTCAGTATTGAGTTTTCAGAAACGCAACAGCTGCTTTTCATGCCATACAGCCTTACCGCTGGCAATAACCTGTAAAGTAGCGGCCGCGTCTGGGTTGCGTATTCCCGATACAACCCTCAGTCAAATCGGCGGCGAGATTGCTGAAATGCAGGAATATGATGGAACTTACCATTTCCCCCAGCATCCAGATTATGGGGTAATTTCACCGACTCTCTGTGCCGGCACAATAATGGCCATTATCAGCGACTTTTCCAGCCAATATCTCGAAAATTTACATAAGATAAGGCAGTTGCTGCCTGAATGGCGTGACGACGACGGGTTGCTCAAGTCCGATTTTTATTTCAGACCGCTTTTTATCGGGCATAAGACGAACATGCTTTTTGAAGCGATAATCCTGCAAACGCTCTACCTTTACAGCGCCTCAGATGACCCCGAAGTGTTCGACGACAGCCTGCGTCAGCGCCTGAACCAGCTGCGCCGGGCCGCAGCCTTTGACCCGGCTGAACCGATTCATCGCCAGATTCTGCTGATGGCCGGAACGCCTGTGCTTTTCCAGTTTTCATCGACAGAGAGGCCGCTGATAGTAAAACAGCTGCTGCAGCTGTTGAAAAACGAACCCGAAGGCGAACGCGCTGATATAAGAGCGCTGGCTTTATATCTGCTGAGTAGATTCAGCCTGGAAGTGCCTGCTAATCAACTGCAAAGGAAACCACTGCAGAACCTCGGAGACCGAATCTGGGCGTGTTTTGAACAGATTGTGATTTCTCTGCCAACAAGCGCAAAGAATATGCAGCAAACTGCCGATAATATGGAACAATGAAACTGTTAGTGACCAGACTATTTCTGTCAGCGGCAAGATTGTGGCTGATAGTGTTTCTGTTTATGGGCTCAATAAATGGCCCGGTCCGGCTTTGCGCGCAGGATTTCGGCAGCGCCAGTCCTCCCGACCTGATGAAGGACTTTGAAGCTCTACGCCAGCGCATAAGACAAAACCCGCGCGATATTGCGGCACTCAATTCACTCGGCATAATATACGCTCAGGCCGGCAAACTCGATGATGCCACCCGCCTCTGGCGTTATGCTCTTAACATCGATCCCAACTATATCCACCTTTACAATAACCTTGGGTCTGCACTCAAACAGGCCGGCCGCAAAGAAGAAGCACGCCTGATTTTCCGAACAGGCCTGACCCGGTCTTCGTCATACTGGATCTACTACAACCTCGGACTGCTCGAAAAAGAAGAACGCAATCTGCCAGCCGCTGCCAACTGCTTCAAACTGTGCTTACAGCAACAACCAGGCTTTGAACCAGCGCTCAGACAACTTGCCGATCTCGGCTACCATGTGCAACTACCTCCGACGCAACCGGTCAGACCACTGACTCTTGGCAGTTACAAGCCGCCGGTCGAGACTGGCAACATTGATTTTTATCCGATGCTGCCAGGCGGCAACACTGAACAGGGCAATGGGCGAACCTACAGCTCAGGTTCTACATATGCTTCCAGATCAGAACGCACCGCACCCGCTGTATTCACACCGCTCAGCCTGGCTGACTGCGACAAAATTATCAAAGAATTCAAGACTGCGCCGCAAGACCGTTATATCGCGCTCACCTTCGATGACGGCCCGCACCATTCCTATTCTAGAGAGATTCTCGACATCCTCAGACGTGAAGGAGCGAAAGCGACATTTTTTGTAGTCGGCAGCCGCGCTGAAACTTATCCAGACATAGTAGCCCGCATGGCTGCCGAAGGGCATGATGTCGGCAATCACACCTGGGAACATCGTGGTCTTGGCAAAAGCAGCAGTGCTGAAGGCCTGCAAAGCCTGCGACGAACCAACGAGCTGATCAGTGGCATCACCGGCAAACCCTGCCTGATCGTCAGACCGCCCTTTGGTCAGACCAATCAGAAAGTGCGAGAGCTCATTCATGGCCAGGGCTGGCACGAAATCATGTGGGATTCTGACAGCCGCGACTGGGAAAATAAGAACCCCGACCGCATACTCTACCGCGTCATGCGCTCAGTAAGCCCTGGCAGCATAGTGCTTTTTCACGATATTCACCCCGGCGCTGCCCAGATGCTGCCAACCCTGATCAGGGCTTTCAAAAACAACGGATATCGCTTCATCACAATTTCTGAACTCATCGCCATCAGCAACGCCAGCTGAACCTGCTGCCAGAAGCCATCCGCAGATTACCCCGATTACACCGAATATTCGATTACGATTACGCGCACGAGCAAAATTTTACAATCAGCGCAATCTACGAAAGCCTCTTCTCTCTATGCTCTTCTTTGTGGCTCTGCGCCTTTGCGCGAGCTTCTCTTAACTTCTTCTTTACAAATGCGCGAAGAATTACTTATGCTAAGCGCATGTGGATCGTAATACTCAACTTCTGCCTGTTCCTGCTGCTGCTTGGGTTCTTTTTTTACGGCATCAGACAGTGGACAAACCTGATCAGCGAGCCTGAAGAAGAGACAAAAAATGTCATCATCGACGGCCGTAACCTGCGACTGCCGTTGTGGATACTGATCGCTGGACTTGGCGCAGTATCGCTTCTCAAGGACATCATCAGCTGGCTCGGATACTAATCGTGTGAAAGATAGTCTTTTGCATCGGCAGAATGCACCAGCAGAGTTGTAGGCAGCCCTTTGAGCATTTTCTCGTAACTGTTGAACCAGTTTTCTTCCTGGTCGGCTTCTGGCAGCTCAAATCCCATAAACACGCAATCGGCGTCACCTGAATTATTGTGCAGGGTGTCGGTAAAATTTCCGCTGCAGACAACGACCTCGGCTTCGGCATCGACGCGTGCGAACTCGATCAGTTCTTCGAGAGCTTTTCTCGACTGTTCGAGTCCTTCCAGGTTCTGAATAACGCGTTTGAGAACAATACGTGAATTACCCCACTCCCAGTTATGTGACAGCAGGTGTGCCATCAGAATCATCAACGGCCCGTTCTTCTGGCCGCGCCACCAGATATCGATACGTTTCGACTTCTGCGGGTCCGGCAGACCACGATCGCAGACAAGAATCTGACTGACCTTCAGATAGGTCGCTTCGCGCAGATAAGAAACATATTTGACCGGATCGCGTGAATCACCCATCCAGCCGCAGATAAAGAGATTCGGGCGTAACGGGCCATAGGCGGATCCTTGTAGAATGGTGCGCACACCGGCCGGAACATCATCGGCGACAACAACCTGCGAAAAAGCCTGGATACACTTTTCATCGAGAAAATCGTTGAGCTGCTTACAGGCTGACTGTCGCTGCTGGCTAAGATCAGCCAGTTTGCCGATCAGTATATTGGCAAGGACAACCAGACCTCTACCGGCATTGAGCCAGACCGAGTAGGTTACCAGCGTCTCACGCGAAGACGGATTGCCGCTCAATGTCAGAATTGATGGGCGCCAGTTGCGAATGTCATCGTCGAACTGCTTGAGAATAAAAAGATTGTCTCTTATGCGTGAGTACAAAAAACCACGACGGGCATCGCCGAAGGAAATCGCCATTTTGCGTTTACGCAGATAAACCACCAGCGAAAAGAGAATGAACAAAGCCAGCATAGCAGCCTTGAAATCGATCAACACGGCAGAGCCAAAGCTTCCGGCAAAACCAAGAAAAGCCAGAAACCAGTGAAAGAACCTGAATCGCGGTCTAAAGGACGGATTGGCCGAGTAGGCCTCGATAAAGGCGGCCAGGTTGAGCAGACCGAAGGTGAAAAGAAAAAACATGCCCATGATTGCGGCAACATGGTTGAGGAATTGGCCGCCCGAACCGTCACCACCCAGCCATAGCAGAATAAAAGTGGCGATGCCACAAAAATACAGGGCGGCTCTCGGCTCATCGGTTTCACCATAACCTCTGGCAAAGGGTTTTAAAAAAGGAATGATCTCATCGCGCGCAATCGCCTGAAGAACTCTTGGTGCGCCAACGAAGCGTCCGAGCGCGCTCGACAGCGTTGCTGCGTAAACTCCGGCTACGACCATAAATTCCGCGCCAAACAGGGCGTTTTCGAGCATGACCTTGTAAGGCGTATCGATCAGCTCTGCCCGCAAAAAACCGCCGCCGTACAGGATTATCTGAAGAAAATAAACCAGAGTGGCAACCAGCAGGGCATACAAAGTTCCCTTCGTCATGCTTTCACCAGGTTTTTCAAGATCACCCGACATGTTTATACCGGCAATAAATCCGGTTACCGAAGGGAAATATATGGCAAAAAGAGTCCAGAAATTGCTGCTGCCCATTGGACAATTGGCCGAATACAGGTTGGCCGCTAACCGTTCGCTCGAAAAGCTCTGATAGGCTCCAGCCAGAAAAACGAATATAGATGAAAACAAGATGGCCATAATTACATACTGTGTTTTGATGGCCCAGTCAGCCCCGACCCGCGCGATAAGAAACAGTATTGCCGCTGCCGTCAGCCCCGTATAGAGGAAATACGGCTCAAGAATCTTGAACGATTTGGTTGCCGCCTCAGCGAAGCCAAGCAGGTAAAAGCTTATCGATACTACCTGCGCCAGAAATAGCGTTATGCCGATAGCACCACCAAACTCGGCTCCCAGCACCCGCGAAACCATAAAATAGGCACCGCCGCCCTTGACCGGCATATTAGTCGAAATAGCGCCAACTGACAGCGTCGTCAACAGAGTAATGAACTGGCAAAGCAGCAAAATTGCGATGGCGTTTATGATGCCGGCCTGGCCGACTACATAGTTTGAACGCATGAACATGATAACGCCGAAAATGGTGAGAATACTCGGCGTAAAGACTCCGCCGAAGGTACCGAACTTCAGCGTGCTGGCGCGACCAGCATAATTGGCATTGAGCATGCATTCACTCCCAGAATTTATGCATCAGCAGATTAACATAGCACGAGATTTACCGCAATAGCCTCACTGCTGCTCGAAATCACAGCTATAACTGCACTGGCAAATTGTGCGCCAAAAGATATTGGCAAACGAACCGGTTTTGCCTTATGCTGTAGGCAGTAAACGTTCATATTCCGGTATCAACAAGGAGAGAGGCATTGGAAAACGACATCACCATCAAACGACGCCTGAAGACCTTCCCGAATCTCAAGGCCGAAGACTTCCAGCACCCCTGGGATCGCCAGGCCATCAGCGCACTCAGAGCTATTCCCGGTTTTGAATTTCTCGTTAAAAAGCTGATGGAAATCGGCTTCGAGCAGTTTTTCAGAATCACCAATCTGGCCAGCAACGTGCAGGTAAAGGGAAAAATGCTGCCGCGTCTGCGCGAAACCCTGCGTTATGCCGCCCGTATTCTCGACATGCAGGAACCAGATCTTTTCATCACCACCACTCCGGTGCCAAATGCCTATACTTACGGTGAAACCAAGCCATTTATCGTGCTGACTTCCGGCCTCATCGAAGTCATGGACGAAGAAGAAATCTTCTTTATTCTCGCGCATGAACTCGGCCACATCAAATGCGGACACGTGCTCTACAAGACCATGGCGCGCAACTTCAAGATCGTTCTCGATATCGCGGCGGCCGCCACACTTGGCGTTTCTTCGCTGATCAGCACCGGTCTGCAGCTCGCCCTCTTCGACTGGGAAAGAAAATCAGAAATGACCTGCGACCGCGCCGGCCTGCTCTGCGTACAGAATCAGCACGTCGCCAACCGCGCCTTCATGAAAATGGCAGCGGCCACGCCCAAGCTTTACAACGAAATGGACGAAGCCGAATTTTTGCGCCAGATCAGAGCTTACGAAGACGCCACCGATGAATCTTTCATCAACAAGACCTATACAGCTCTGATAACTTCGACAATGACGCACCCGTTCCTGATCCTGCGGGCAAAACAGCTCGACAGCTGGATCAGCACCGACGAGTTCAGCAAGGTTTCCGGCATCAGCCAGGAGGAAGTTCGCGAAGATAACCCGAGCTTCTCTACTGCAGAAGCCTGATCACTTCATCGCGTTTCTGCGAAACGGCCAGATCGAGAGCGGTCTGGCCGTTTTCTGTTTTCCAGCTCGTGTCAGCGCCAGCAGCCAGCAACGCTTTTACCGAATCTGTACAGCCCTGCTGGGCCGCAAGATGCAGTGGGGTCCAACCGTCGGCATCGGCTATATCGATAGCGGCTCCCAGTTCGATCAGCTGTTTAACTATAGGAGTACAGCCGCGGTAGGCGGCCCAGTGCAGAGGAGTCCAGCCATCGCGCTCGATGCGCCTGAAATCGGCTCCCTTCTCGATCAACATGGCAAAGGTTTCCGGCTTCGAACGGGCGGCGGTGAGATGCAAAGCGGTTACGCCATCGACATTCATCGCATCGACCTGCGCACCAGCTCGCAGTATCGCGGCAGTCGCTTCCTTAAGCCCGTGTTTGGCGGCCAGATGTAAAGGCGCTATTCCAGTTATATCGGTAGCGGTGACATCAGCGCCGGCTTCGATAAGCTGTAGAGCCAGCTTCTCGTCTTTGGCGTCGAGCGCCTGATGCAGTTTCAGTTCGTCACGCATGTTTTCTCCAGCATGTTACAAAAGGATCATTGATATACTTCTGAATTTTTATTATACTGAACTAAGTTTATACGTTCTTCGAATTTTATGCCAGCACGGGAGGAAACGACATGGGCTTTTTTGCTAACCAGATGCGTTCAGTTATCGAGTGGAAAGATGCTGATCCCGATCTTCTGATCTGGAGATGGAACGGCACCAATGACGAGCTTAAGAATGCCTCGAAGCTCATTATCAACCCCGGCCAGGCCGCCATATTCGTGTATGAAGGCCAGATCAAGGCCATTCACGATTACCCCGGCATGTTCGAACTGCGAACCGCCAACCTGCCCTTCTGGACCACGATCAGCAAGATCATGCAGGGCTTCACCTCTGAACACAAAGCGAATGTCTATTTTATTCGCATCACCACCTTCCTGAACCAGAAATGGGGAACCAAAGCGCCGGTTAAGTACACCGACCCGGTTTACAAGTTTCCGGTTGGGCTGCGCGCCTTCGGCAACTTCTCGTTCAACATCACCGACCCGCGCAAATTCTTCACAGAATTCGTCAGCAACGCCGAAGTTTACCCGATCAGCGCGATTCGCAACGTCATCGTCGACCGCATCATGCAGCCACTTACCGACGTTCTCGCTCAGAGCGGCTACAGCTACGCCGAAGTAGACAGCAAGCGGATGGAGCTCTCGAAAAAGCTCAGCGAACTGGTCGCCCCTGAATTTCTGCCGCTCGGCTTCGAAATGTCTGACTTCAGAATCGAAAACACCGATTTCGACGAAAAGACTCAGGAGCGCATCGACAAAATCTCTGACAAAATGGCTGATGCACACGCTATCAATGCCATGGGCAACATCAACAATCAGGGCCTCAACGCTTACGCCACCATCGAGCGCCTCAACGCCATGAACACTGCCGCCGCCAATCCGAATGGCATGGCTGGAATGGGCGTCGGCATGGGCGCTGGCATGGGTCTCGGTGCCGGAATGGGCATGATGGGCGGAATGGGAATGGGCGTTCAGCAGCCTCAGCAGGCAGCGGGTGCCACCGTCAGCTGCTCATGTGGAGCTTCCATGAACGCAAACGCCAAGTTCTGCCCCGAATGCGGCAAACCCAACAGCCAGGGCAAAGTTGCCTGTATCGGTTGCGGAGCCCAGATCAAAGAAGGCGCCAAGTTCTGCCCCGAATGCGGCAAGCCCCAGAGCGCCAGCTGCCCCAAGTGCAATGCAACCATCGCCGGCGGCGCCAAGTTCTGCCCCGAATGTGGTGAAAAGGCCCAGTAATTCAGTTTTTTAAGCGATCAAAAACCGCCGGGCAACCGGCGGTTTTTTGTTTCGATAAGTGGTTCAATCTGCCTGAGTTTGATCGGCAGAATCAAGGCGTATAATCTCGAACATTTTGAAAAAGTGGGCTGATTGATAACGTGAGCGCATCATGCGCGCCGCCGTTTCGACCGCCGCCTTTTCGTCGCCGGCGAGCTGATGGATGCGATAGTAGAGAAAATCAATATTCTCTTCAACCGCGTCATAGATAACGCTGCCATATTTTTCGAGATTGCCGAACAATACCGGGGGTGGCTGGCGATGCTTTATCATCGGCGTGAAAACGTCGTGGTCGCTTCCGTCCAGGCTGTATTCGATCCAGGGAAGATCGTCGCTGAGCAGGCGGATACCGTTACCGGTATAGGCCTGCATTCCTTCTTTGTTCATCCAGAAACCGGCCAGAAAGTTTTCGATGTTATAACCGCCCTTAACGAGAAGTTCGCTGACGGCCGGCTTTTCCAGCAATTGCGAAACGGCTATGTCATCTGGCTGCAACGGCTGATCAGAGCCGACAAGAACCCCCTGTTCGCCGATCCAGAGCAGCGAATATCTGAATGAGGCGGCAAAGGTGGCGATGATCGATCTGAATTCGTCGAGTGTCATTGCATGGTATGGCAGCCATTGCGCGACAATGCCGCCTTCGTTCAGGCGCCTGCGACATAGCTGATAATATTCGCGCGAATAAAGATTCACTGTTCCAGCACGTTTCGGATGCAGTGGTTCGCTGGTGATTATATCGAATTTTTGCTCAGAGCTGGTCACAAAAGACCGGCCGTCATCGATGACCAGATTGAACCTGTCAGGATCTTCAGCGAAGCTGGCAAGGCCATTCCAGGGGTAAAACATCGGCAGCAGCTGCTTGACCGAAGGCGAAATCTCGACCGTGGTGACTCTTTGCACTCTTGTATCTCTAAGACAGGTGCCGGCGGTAACACCGGTACCAAGGCAGATAACCAGCACCTGTCGTGGATCAGGATGCAACGCCAGCGGCACCAGCGACATCATTATCTGATTACGATAATGTGTGTAATCGGTGCCTGCCGCCTCGTGGTCATTGATATAAAGACTCATCTCACCGCGCCGATTACGTGTTACCACAGCGGTCGCATCGCGGTTTTCCTGATAAACCAGCAGTTCATGCCCCGCATCTGGAACATAACCCGGATCGGGCTTTATCATCAGCATCACAAGAATTACCCCAATAAGAGCGTAAGAGAGCCGGCCTACCACAGTTCTGAAAGCAATCAGAATAATGAAAATCGGCAGAGATCCGATGAGAATGAAAGATCGCTGTATGCCCAGCAGTGGAATCAGCAGAAAAGTCGCGGCAAATGGCCCGAGAACTGAGCCAACCGTGTTGCATGAGTAAAAGAATGAAGCTGCCTTAACCGGCAGACTGGCCATAACGTAACGACAGAGAACCGGGAAACAGAAACCCGACAGAAATGCCGGTGGCATGAGCAGAATGCATGCTTTTACAAACAGGTTCCAGACATGGTTGTCAAAGAAAAGTGTGTTGAGAAAGTCGAACTGCAAAAAGAGATGCGAGCTGAATATGATGTAAAGGCCCTGCAAAAACAGAGCGGCCGGCAGAATCTTCTGCTGTCGTTCAGTTGTCAGCATGCCGGCAACGTAACTGCCGACTCCGATCCAGAGGCAGAAAGCAAAAACAACCGCCGGAAACAGATAAATATTGTTGTAAACATAAGGCAAAAAGTACATCGAATGCCTGAATACAAGGATCTCGTAGGCCATTCCGGCAAAGCCCATAAGAAAAGTCGCCAGGTAAAAGCGCCAGTAATCAGGGTTTTCGGTCGCAGCAAGGCTGCCCGGTGCGACTTGCGGTTGGGCGAAATCTTCAGATTCTGCCGCCGGATTCTGAATTTCTATTGCGCCTGCAGGCGCTGATAAACTGCCGAGCAGTAGAAAAGAAACGGCAAGCACTATATTGAGTGCGACGCCGGTCAGCGATGTCGCACGCAGACCCAGGCTGCCCATTAGATAAAAACCGGTTGCCAGCACACCGGTTGCAGCTCCGAGCGTGTTGAGGGCATAGGCATTGGCGACAGTTTTTTCGCTGCAATCAAATGGCTGCAGAATTTTTATCATCAGCGAGAAAGTGCTTCCCATAAGACTGGTCGGGATAAGCAGAATAAGAAAGGCTACAGCAAAAACCGCCAGCGAGTATGAAGAGGTGGCATTATTGTAGAAGAAGGCGATGACTGGCCCGGCCAGCTCAACCAGAGTCGGAAAAGCTACAGCGAAAACGCCCAGCAGCAGCTGAACTCCGGCAAAAGCGGCGGCAGGCCATTGAATACGAGTAATCAGCCGCGAAGCGAGCGCAGCGCCAATCGCCATGCCACCCATAAAGCTGGCCACGACTGCGGTTGCCGAAAGGGTTGAACTGCCCAGCAGGATTTCGAGCTGCCTGACCCAGACGACCTGATAAAGAAGCGCAGCAAATCCCGAGACAAAAAAGCAGCCTAGATAAATCACCTTTTGCATAAATATCTTACTCTTCATGTGCTGTATTGAAACATGGCAATTGTAGCACTCCATCGCTCAGATAGCGAGCTTATACGGTTGAACAATCGAATAACAGAAAACCGCCGGATTGGCCGGCGGTCTGTTTTTAAGGCTTTAAGCTGAGTTTACTGGAAAAAGGTGGTCAGGCCGAGCACCAGGCGATAGTTGTAGCCATAGCGCTGGTCGTTGGTCACTGCGATTGGCACTGCCAGCTCGAATGCAAAGTTTTCGGTCGGAGTGTAGCGCAGACCTGGTATTACATCGACTTTGAGACCTTCGGCGCCCCAGTCTTCACCGGCAAGTTCAGCCATTACGGTAACGTTGTGAGTATGCGGGTATTCGATACCGATGTTGTAGTAAAACTTATCGGCCAGGCCATCAGGATAGAACTGGGTATTTGGGTCACCAGTCATGACATAGCCAAGATTGAGATGGCCGACGACTTTTTCGTAACTCTTGCTGAAAGCGGTAAAGATCTCGAAGTCGGTCTTGCCGGTACCAAGCCCCTTGCTGTCGTTACCGGTCGGGAACTTGAAACCGAGACCAAAGGCACCACGCATCTGATACTGAGGATTATCGAAGATGCGGTATTTGAAACCAAGTTTCGAATCGCCGCTGCCTGACTCAGAGATGTCGCGGGTCCAGAGAATGCGTGATTTGATGGTGTAATCAACGACCGGAATGGTGTAAATAACCTCAAGATCGTCGGTTACTGCGTAGTTGAAGAAAATCGGCAGTTCGAGCATGTCGCCGCTTTCGTTGCTTGCCAGCTGGCGGTCGTAGACGCGATCGAGATCGAACCAGCTTGAATGAAAGCCCATCTTGAACGAACCAGCTTTGCTGACGTCAGCCGAAGTTGTGTGAGTAAGCCCGGTAAAGCCCGACATGTTACAGGCAAGCACACGGGTTACCGCTTCTTCGAGCGGAACCGTCATCATGGTATCAGAATAGAGGGGAGGCAAAACCGTGCGTGACGGCACCGGCAAGGTAGTTACCGGCGGCAGATTGAGCGGCTCCTGTGAGTATATCTCACTGCCTCCGGCTGCGCGACCACTGCCGCTTTTCACGACAGGCGCCCTCTGCGGCCGCTGTACCGGAACCGGCGCGGCAATCTGCGAAGAAAGGCCGGATGAACTGCCACTGACGTTGCCGGTGATTGGTGGCAGACTCAGCTGCTGCGGCGCGCCTGATGAACCCGGCGCAACCGTGATTGGCGGCAGAGTTTCACTCTGTCCCAGATATTGCGGTGCATTCTGGGTCGCACTGTATTGATCGGCAGATCTGCTCATGGCAGTCTGCATCGAGCTCGAAAAGCCATTCTGCCGCACCTGCTGCTGCGAATAAGAATAGCTCTGCGCCCAGGCCGGTGATGCCAACAGCCAGGCTGCCAATGCGACTATTGCGGTATTTCTTTTCATACCCAGCTCCTTTGCGCCCATTCCCGCAGATGGCCGTTTTCGACCAGCCACGACATGAACTTTTTAACAGCGTACAATACGCCGCTCGTCACATCGGCAGATGTCCGAAATATTTTTAGCTTAATTTGCCATCCTCGAGAAAAAATTCGAGTTTTGTGGCAGAAGGACCGTCGGAATGCAATGCCAGCTCAACTGGCCTTTTCGACAGCCTTGAATCGCAGTTGAAGCTCTCTGAACCAGCAATAACCGACAGGAACCACGAACAGAGTCAATAACTCGATGCACATGCCTCCGAAAGTCGGTATTGCCATAGGAATCATGACATCAGCGCCTCGACCGGTCGAGGTCAACACTGGCAGCAGAGCCAGTATCGTCGTGGCAGTAGTCATCAAACATGGCCTGATTCTTTTGAGACCGGCTGCCAGAACCGCCGCGCGGATCTCTTTGACATTTTCCGGATCACGCCTGCGAAAGCTTTCTTCAAGATAAGAGGCCATAACCACACCATCGTCACTGGCAATACCAAACAGCGCGATAAAGCCAACCCAGACAGCAATAGAAAGATTCATCGGCCCGATATTGAGCAATTCGCGAAAGTGAATGCCAAAAAGGGAGAAATTAAGAAACCAGCTTTGAGAGTAAAGCCAGATCATGATAAAGCCGCCGGCCCAGGCAATGCCGATTCCGGCAAACACCAGAAAAGTCACTGCAACTGAAGAAAACTCAAGATATAGGATCAGGAATATCAGCAACAGACTGAGCGGAAGTACTACCATGAGTCGCTTCTCGGATCTGACCTGATTCTGATAGTTGCCGATGAATTTGAAGCTGGTATTCGCCGGTAGCTTCAGGGTTCCCGCCTCTATCCTTTCGTTCAAAACTGCTGCGGCGTTTTCAACGACGTCGGTTTCAGCAAATTCGGGCAGTTTATCAAAGATTACGTAACCCACCGGAAAGGAATTCTCGCTCTTGAGAGCCTGTGGCCCGCGAACAAACGATATTCTGGCGAGGTCGCCGAGCGGAATGAATTTTCGGTCGGGCGTGGCAACCGGAATATTTCTGATCAGTTCAGGACTGTCGCGAAGTTCACGCGCAAATCGCAGGCGAATACCATAGCGCTCGCGGCCTTCAACTGTCTGTGACAGAGTTTTGCCGCCCAGTGCGATTTCTATTACATTCTGCAGATCGGTTACCTTGATGCCATAGCGGGCCGCAGCCTGTCGGTCTATTTCAATTTCAATATAAGGTTTGCCGACGATGCGGTCAGCAGACACCGTATCTGCATCGACTCCGCGCATCTGTTTGAGCTCTTTTTCGAGAACGAAACCAAATTCCTCTACCGTTTCCGTATCGGGCCCGGTTATCTGAATGCCCATCGGGGCTCTGATTCCTGTCTGCAGCATGACCAGACGGGCCGCAATCGGCTGCAGCCTTGGCGCCGAGGTTGTGCCCGGTACGGCACTGACTTTGACTATCTCATCCCAGATATCATTCGGATTCTTGATGTGATCGCGCCACTGACGCTTTCTTTTGCCGGTTTCCGGGTCAGGCTCAGAATATTCTGCTACGTAAGATATGACCGTCTCTATCATCGAAATTGGTGCCGGATCAAGAGGCGATTCAACTCTGCCGATCTTGCCGACGACGGATTCGACCTCAGGAATAGCCCTTATCGCCATATCCTGCTTGCGGAGTATGTCAAGACACTCGGCCAGACTGGCATGCGGCATGGTTGTGGGCATCAAGAGGAAACTGCCTTCATCGAGCGGAGGCATGAATTCTCGCCCAAGGCCGGGAAAAGCGTGAACGCCAGCCTGCCATAGTCGGGTGTGCGTAATCGTTGTGGGTGCGATACCTACTTTGCTGACAAGAAACGGAACAAAGGCGTTTACCGTTTCGAATCCAAGCCAGACGTGTAGACCGAAAACCAGAATAAGCAAAGGTACTGCCACGAAGGTCTTTTTGTGGTCAAGAAACCATCCGAGCATACTGCCATAATGATTCAAAAACAGCCTGAAACCAAAAAGCAAAGCTCCTGAAGTTACCACAACTGCGAACAGATTAAGCCAGAACCCGCGGCCGTAACCAAGTGGCATCCAGATTCCGGTCAGATATAGAGCGGCGGCGGCAGCAAAAAGCAGCGGCCCCCAACGCCCGGCCTGAGCGCGAAACGCAGACGGGAAGTTCTGCCAGAAAACTCCGACAAGGCCGGCAATCAGCAAGAGCAAGCCGGTCACCGGCAAAAAACAGGCTGTTACTATTCCAGCAAAAATAAGAGCCACAAACCTTAAATCATATTTGCTTCGCGAATTTTTAAAAATGATGGTGGCTGCGACCGGAATCAAGATCAGAGCGATAAAAAGCGAAGAAATCAAAGCGAAGGTTTTCGTCCAGGCCAGGGGCGAGAACAGCTTGCCTTCAGCGCCGGTCATCGCAAACACCGGTAAAAAACTGACTACAGTCGTAGATACTGCGGTAATAACGGCTGACCCAACTTCGGTAGCGGCATTGTAGATTGATTCTTTAACTGGAGTGTCTGTTTCCGAGTCTTTGTCGAGATGAGAGATGATGTTCTCGCAAAGTATTATTCCCATATCGACCATGGTTCCGATGGCGATGGCAATGCCGGCGAGAGACATCAGATTGGCACCGATTCCGAACACTTTCATGGCAATGAAAGTCATCAGCACCGCCAGCGGCAGCAGGCCGGAAATGAGCATGCTTGAACTCAGATGCAGCAGCATGACGATGACAACCATGATGGTAATAGTTATCTGCTGTGACAGGGCATCCTGAAGGGTGTCGAGTGTTTCGCCGATCAGCTTTGTTCGATCGTAGAAAGGCACGATTTTCACCTGACTCAGCGAACCATCGGGCCGCTGACGGGTCGGCAGGCCCGGTGCTATTTCTGCAATCTTGGCCTTGACGTGACCGATCACTTCAAGTGGATTGGCGCCAAATCTGGTGACAACAACACCACCCACAACTTCAGCTCCTTCTTTGTCGAGCGCACCCCGGCGCAAGGCAGGTCCAGAACCAACCCGGGCGATGTTGCCGATGGTAATGCCAACACCGTTGACCGACTTGATCACGGCGTTCTTCAGGTCTTCGATCGATTTGATGAAGCCAATACCGCGAATCACATATTCAGCCCGGTTGATTTCAATCGTTCCGGCGCCAACATCGAGGTTACTCTCCTTGATGGTCTTGACCAGTTCCGGGATCGTAATGTTATAAGTCCGCAAGGTTTCGGGGTCGATGTCTATCTGATACTCGCGCACCATACCTCCGACAGAGCTTACTTCAGCGACTCCGGGCACCGACTGCAGCGCGTATTTTATGTTCCAGTCCTGAACACTTCTCAGTTCATGCGGGTCAAAGCCATTGCCTTCTACGGTATACCAGAAGACCTGCCCGAGAGCGGTGGCGTCTGGCCCCAGCACCGGGTTGACACCCTCAGGCAGAATGCCTCGTATGGAAGCTAGTTTTTCGATAATTCGCGATCGTGACCAGTAAAAATCTACTTTCTCATCAAAGATGATGTATATCGATGCAAACCCGAACATGGAGGTCGAGCGTATAGTAGCGACGCCTGGAATTCCCATCAGGTTGACGGTGAGCGGATAGGTTATCTGATTGTCGACATCACGCGGCGAGCGCCCGGGCCAGGCGACGAACACGATCTGCTGGTTTTCGCCAATATCTGGAATGGCGTCGACGGCAACCGGATCTCTGAGAATACCGGTTTTGAGATCGAAAGGAATGACCGAAAGGCCATAGCCGGCCAGAACGACCAGCAAAATTGCGGCTATAATGCGTTTTTCGAGAAAAAACCGGATAATGGCGTTCATCACTTTGCACCCTTGCTCCAGACTTTTTTCGTCTCACCACAACGCAGCATCATTGCACCAAAATATGGATTGGCCAGCTCAGAAGCCTCCTGAAACCAGACAGCCCCCTTATTATCAAAAGCCATCGGACAGAAGTCTTCATGAATTGCAAAGCTCAGACTGCTGCCTGCAAGAACGACAAGTTCTTTTATCGACGGCGTCAGCTCATTCAACTGCTCTCTAGCCTTGATAATGTCCTTTTCACCAGCCATTTTCATCAAAACCGGCATCATTCTGTCTGCTATTCCCTGCAAAGCTGCACTATCAGAGTTCTTAAGGCCGCTCAACCGTTCGTGAGCATGGTGAGCCGCCTGACTCGGAAGCTGATCCTGTGCCAGCAGGCTGGATATTTCCAGACAGGGCCTGAGCAACTCTTCTACGGCAGTGACAGCCTCGGGGGAGAGGCTCTCCTGTTCCGCTATCGGAGTGAGGTCGCGGTGCGGGCTCATCATACTCATGCCAGCGCGAATCTGCTGTTCAGAATCCAGCTTGAAAGCACCTTCGACAACGACTTTGTTACCGGCTTCCAGTCCCGAAAAAACAAGATAACCATCATCGACGTGCGGGCCAACAACGACTTCAGTCGCTTCATAGAGGTTTTCGGCATCAGCTGTCTTACGAAAGACGATTGATCGCGGCCCGCTCCAGAGCACTGCAGTTTCTGGCACCAGCAAAGGCAAAGCCGCGTCAGTGCCGGTGTTTATTCCAAGACTTTCCACGGGCACCAAAGCCATGCCGCAGACATCGCATTCTCCCGGGCCGTCTTTGATCACTTCAGGGTGCATTGGTGATATCCACTTGCCAGACAAAGCCGGGTTGATGACTTCGCCTTTATTGCCCAGCGACACTTTGATGGTGATGCGGCCGAACATACCCGGCTTCAAAAGGCCCTCGGCATTATCGACGTTGATTCTTGCATCAACAGTGCGTGAACTGGTCTGCAGAACTGGAGAGATGAATGAGATGGTTCCCGGAAAAATGCGACCGGGATAGGCTTCGAATTCACAGCTGACCTTCTGCCCATAGCGCAGCCACTGAATATCACGCTCATATACCGAGGCTATAAGCCACAGCCGGCTCATATCGGCAATCGAAAACAGGCGGGTTCCCTGATTCACGTACATGCCTTCCTTGACCGCCTGTTCGATGACGATTCCCGCAGATGGTGAATTGATTGTCACTAGATCTTTCGCAGCCGGCGCTGCGATGAATTGTTCAATCTGCTGCGGTGAAATACCCCAGCGCAGCAGGCGCTCAGTTACAGCAAGATGCAATGATTCGTTGCCCACGGTTCGGCGCAGCTCTTCCTGGGCGGCAATCAGGTCTGGGCTGTAAAACTCAGCCATGTGGTCGTTAAGCTTGACCGGAATTCCGGTGTAGTTCACATAAAGCTTGTCGATTCTGCCGGCGACCCACGCGGTGACGTGGCGCAGTCTTGTTTCATCGAGCTGCAACGTACCCGGCAAGCGCAGAGTTCTGGTAGCAGGCCCTGAATAAACCGGCGCGGTCTTAACTTGAGCCAGTTCTTTTGCAGAATCTGAAAGTTTCAATGTGCGTGGATCAAAAGAAAATGCATCTTCGCTCAACGGAATGAGATCCATAAAACATTTTGGGCATTTACCCGGTTTGGGCTGTTTTATCTCAGGATGCATCGAGCAGGTCCAGGTTTGCGGAACCGTTTGTGTTAAATTCTGCGTCACCGGCGGGGCAGGCGCCGCAAAAAACAGCGAACCAGCAACCAGTCCACTGAGAAAAGCCAGAATGATGATCAAGAATCGTTTTTTGTTCATTTTTCACGTCCTCTTTCGCTGGAGGTTATGCCCAGACCGGCCAGAATCTCGGCATGCAGCTTGTTAACAGAATAGTCAGCTTCGATCAGGCTGTTTTTGACTGCAAGAAGTCGGCTTTCAATTTCAATAAGTTCCTGAAAGCCAGCCTTGCCGTTTTCATAACGTGACTTCACTCCGACAAAAGCCTTTTCGAGTTCAGGTTTCATCTGATCTCTGATGATGCCCAGATTTTTTTCAGCCTGGTTGAGCGCAGCGAGATTGCCTGTGAGCTCAGCTTTCAGTCTGTTTTCGATCTCTCTAACCCGGGCCTGCGCAGCGAGCATACGCTCACGCAGCTGCAAAGAGAAAACCCGGTTGAATTCGATGTTGCTGTCCTTTATCAGGTTACCTGCAGCAGCGCGGCCTGTGACCGATATGGTCTCTGCGGCAGGAATCGCGGACAAGCCAGTGAATTCTGGAAACGACATACGTTCGAGCATGCTTGTCATTTTAAAGAGCCTTTGCACAACGCTATGTTCGGCTGCGAGCTCCGGATGTCGCTGCAGTGAGGCTTTCTGGTCAACACCTGAAAAATCGGGTTGCATGACACGGCCAGAGAACCGGATCTGCGGAGTTCTGCCGTTGAGCAGCGCATAGATGTTCTGCAGCAGCATTTCTCGCTCTCCTTCGTAGCGGTTCTTCTGCATGGTGTATTTTCTCGCTTCATTGGCGACCATGGTCAGCTCGGCCAGTGATATTCTGCCATTCCGATAAAGGCTGTCAGAGGTTTCTTTGAGGTTGAGATAGAGCTCGATATTCTGAGCGACAAGAGCAATTTTTTTCTGAACCTGCAACAACTGATAGGCAAGAATTCTGGCCTTCAGAGCTGTCTTTACCAGCGTCAGCTGCATTCTGGCCTCAGCTTCTGCAGAAATCAAATCGGCAATTTCCAGCTTCAACGCCGAAACACCCGGATATGGGTGCTCTTTGCTGAGCGGCACAAGCAAAGGGCTCATCCCGATAAAGCGGGTAAACTGCTCAATCACCGGTTCAATTGCCCGTGTCTGGCCAAGGTTGAAGCGAGCAGCACTCAGAAGGCGCTGCTGTTTTTCAACTTCCGGACTAAGCTTTTCGGCAAATTCCACCAGCTGCTCCGGAGTGTTTATTACCTCTGGAACTGTGACTACCTGCTGAGGCTCAATGTCTGTCGGATTGTCATCCGGGCGCACAATCGTCACGGCATGTTGCGACTTCACTGCTACTGACGGCGGCGCGGGATGCTGAAGACGCTGCAGCTGTAAACGGTAAAAATCAGTTGCCATTGGGGTTTGGCCGCTTGCGGCAACGGCAAAAGTAAACAGAAAAAATAAGTTAACCAGCTGATGCCTTTTCATTTCTGCCCTGCACTTTCTGTAAGCTCAAAAGGCATGCCTACGAACTTTTCGAGATCAGCAGCACTGCTGAAAAGATCGGCTTCGGCCCGCAAAGCTGCAATCTGCAGAGCATAAAAAGTAGAGGCCGTTTCGAGATAATCGGCGAAGTTGCTGCTGTCATTCTGAAAAAGCGCGTTGGCGCTCTCCATAGCAGTTTTTGCCTGAGGCAATATAGTGTCGCGGTAAATTTCGACCAGGCGCCGGCGATTGGCCAGTGTAAAAAAGAGTTCGCTGAAGTCGGCTCTGATTTTATTCTGTTCAGCTGCCACCTGAGCATCGGCTTCACGCTTTTTCTGCACGGCCTCCTGCATTCGACTGCGGTTCTTGGCACCCCACACCGGCAAATTCATCTGAACGAAAACGCCAACCGAATCTTTGCCCTCACCGGGAATATCAGGGCCACTCAGATCCGGTCGGTGACCGGTAAAGGCTCGGCTGTAGCCGACCATAAAATCCGGTCGTGAATCATATCGCGCCATGCGAATGCCTGTAGCAGCGATCCTGCTGCTATTTTTCGCAGCCTGAATTTCGAGTTTCCGGCTGAGAGCCTGTTCAAGTAAGTTGGCTTCATCGCTCGGAAAAACGTGCCTCGGCAATTGCGTAAACCATTCCTGCGGCAGCGTCTCGATTCCGGTCAATGCAATGAGTCTGGCTTTTTGCGCTGCCAGCAGCTCCGAATAGCGAATGAGATCGTTAGCGTTCTGCGCCTGCTGACTCTGCACCTTGATTACCGGCATCAGAGTAGAAGCTGGCTGAATCGAGTTAATATTGCGGTTGAGCAATTCGACGAGCTCGCGGTTTTTCTCGGTAGCACGCATAGCTGCCGAAAGGAACCAGATTTCGGCAAAAGTTTTCTTGATGTCGGTTATCAGATCTCTCAGCCTGACTTCATATTTGATTCTGGCATTCTCAGACATCTGATGATTGAGACGAACCGCCGTCTTCTGCTTTCCGGGGTATGGCAACATCTGACTGATGGTTAGAACCTGATCCTGTTCCCCGGTTCTTGTTTGAATCGGCTCAATGTTATGTCTGAAGTTAATCTGTGGATCAGGCAACGCCGTTTTGTGAACTATCGCCTCCCTGCTCGCCTGCCAGTTAAAAAAAACCGCCTGCAGATCAGGGTTGTTCTGCAGGCTGCTTTCGATAAGAGTTGTAAGAGCCTCTGTAGCAGAGTTAGCGGCACGAACCTGAACAATTGAGAAAACTAAAATAGCAACAACAACGGCAGTCACCTTTTTGGCCATAAGATCGCAATTTCCTTCTCAGTTAATTCTTATTTTTGCTTTCTTCATTGTGATAAAAAGTGATCGTTTTTGCAACCTCATCGACTTTGAAAAACTTCAGATCGGCGGCGAGACCGGTTACCGGGCACTTGCCATCGACATTGGTGACTGTAAGCGTCGTCAGTACCGCATTGGCAAGCTTTTCGGCGTATTTTGCCGGATCAGCGGAAAACATGCCGATACAGCCGGGGCAGCAGAAATAATAGAGCTTGCCATCGATGACGGTGTTGACCGCCTTGTTGATTTTTCCACCCATGACCGGGCAGTTTTCTGAGGAAACTTCGATGATCTCGGTCGGGAAAGATTTTTCGGCGACAGGCTGCGTTTCATCGGCAAAAAGCACCCCGGCAAAAAGAACGATCAAGATTGCCAGCAGAGTAATTCTATTCATCATGCACCTCCACATTTAATTGCTACTAATAATATATCCTAATGGCTGTAGACATGCAAATTTTACTGAATCACTCAATCCTCCACGATCAAGACAACAATGCAACAACTCGTTGACGATCACCAGAAAGCAATCTGACTGCGCGATTCAAGTATTGTTGTTTTCTGACTCTGTTTCCAGTCGCTCTTTTTCATCAAGCCAGAACGAAAAGGCGACCGAAAGAAAATCGCCGGCCGTGAAAGTCGTATTTGCATATCTGCCTTCGAAAATGCCGCAACCAAGCTCGATCATACGGGCAATCCGCCGATCATGGTCTTTTATGAGTCTTACAATGGCGCTGCCTTCTTCAACGGCATTGCTGTTGATCTTCATTTCTGCCAGCTGCCAGAGCAGCTCGTCACGCATGACGTCTGATTCTATTTTTTCCTGCAGCTGCAAAGCGAGGTGAAAACGTTCATAACGGGCGAGCAACAATGAGCATTGCGACATAATTGCGTCTTTGTCTGTCGTTGAAATCTTATTCTGCAAAGATGAAACGATCAGGTTCAACAGATTGATTTTCTCCTGATAGTTGCGGTTTTCAGGATTATCGGCAATAACGCGCAGGTAGGCCTTGCATCTGCTCACATTTGTCTGTAGCGAATCTGCCAGAGTTCTGGCCAGCTGAAAGTTGTCTAATGAGGCGTGTTTGCCGACGATTTCAATCACGGCAAGATCTTTTAGTCTGGCATCGCCAATCTGCTCCAGCAAATCATTTGCCAGTTCAATCTGGCCGAATTCAAGACACTTCTTGAGCAGAAAACTTACAAATTCTGAATCCTTATTAGTGTATCCCTGCCCTTGCGACAAATTGAAAGCTCTCTGCATCAACTCTCTAATTTTAGCTTCCTGCTTAAATTTGAAATATACAGAAGCCGCCTGAGTAAGTATCAGAATCTTTTCCGGAACGTCCTTGAGAGTTTCGACCAGTTTAACTGCTTCGTTGATCAAGTCATAGACAACCTGCATAGCTGCTCTATCCTTGTATTCAGAAGCAATGGCGAGATAAGCCCGCGCCCGCAGAAATGGTACAGCAATACCGGCAGCCGCATCACGTGCCTGAGAAAAGAAGCCTTCTACAATATGCTTCATGACAAGACTCACCGCAAGTTCAGCTCGAATCAGTGAATCCTCGATCTTCCTGCCAATTTCGACAATGCTGGCAAATTTGCCGGAGGCAATGAGGTGATCGACAATCTGATGCATGATCGACAATTTCACTTCTTCATCGGGAACAGTCTCGGCAACTTCGAAAGCCCAGTAATATTCGCCACTTTCACCCAGCTTGAATGCGATCCAGGCACGTCCGGTCACCAGCACTTCGAGTTCTTTGCTGCGCTCAACTGTGTCGATGGCACTGATAAACATCTGACGGGCCCGGTCACGCAGTTTCTTTTCGTAATATACGCAGCCAAGGCTGGTCAACAAACGAACCTGATCCATGGTATCGGGGAAAAATGCCGATAATGTCACCGCCCGTTCATATTCACCAATGCCGGCATAACTCACCGCAACAGCACTCAGCGTATGACCGCGCGAAACCGGGTCAGAGATTCGTTCGGCAAGTTCAGCCGCTTCGTTGACCACCGCCAATGCCCTGGCAGGCTGGCGATTGATCAAGAACAACCCGGCAAGAGAAGCCAGCTTTTCGCAGCAAAGCTCGGTCTGGCTGATGTTTCTCGCACAATCATGCAGAATTTCGAGCATTTCCTGGCGCCAGGCATCTGCGCGCAGCTTTTCGATTCGCTTTTTAATACTCTCATAAGTGCTGCGGCCGATACGAAATTTTCTTTGAGCGATCATGAGTGCGAGAGAAGATGAAGGAAAGCGCTCGAGTATTGAATCAATAAGCGACAGCGCCTGCCGATAAAGGTTTATGGCTCGTATGTAGTCGCATTTTTCGGCTTTGCGGGCGTCGCAATACAGCCCATACGCCTGGACGAACAGGTAATTCTCGTTGATGCGCCCGCTCTTTTTCATCATCACTCTCGCTTCCAGCCATCAGCTTTTTTCAGTGATTTCAAATTCAAGTTTTTCAGCGGAGGGAGTATGACTGAGACGAACGTGGCCGCCATGGCTGAGTTTTCCGAAGAGAACCTCTTCGGAAAGCGCATCCTTGATCTCCTTTTGAATGACACGAGCAAGCGGGCGGGCGCCGTGAACCGGGTCGTATCCCTTTTCAGCCAGCCACAGGCGCGCCGACTCATCGAGTTCGAGCTCAACCCGGCGCTCTTTGAGCTGGGCGTTAAGCTCGCGAATGAACTTGTCGACAACCTGCTTCATCGTTTCGGGGGCTAGCGCCGCGAAGCTGATGATACCGTCGAGGCGGTTGCGAAACTCTGGCGAAAACAACTTTTCGATGGCAGCCTTGCCCTTCCATTCGGTGTCCTGCTCGCGAGTAAAGCCAATCGAGCCTTTCGCCATATCGCGGGCGCCTGCGTTCGAGGTCATGATCAGGATGACATTGCGGAAATCGGCCTTCTTGCCGGTATTGTCGGTCAGAGTCGCGTAATCCATGACCTGCAACAGAATGTTGAATACGTCTTCGTGCGCCTTTTCGATTTCGTCGAGCAGCAGCACCGAATACGGGTGTTTGCGAATCGAATCGGTCAGTGCACCACCCCGCTCGTAACCTATATAACCCGGAGGAGCGCCGATAAAGCGGGCCACCGCATGCTTTTCCATGTATTCGCTCATGTCGAAGCGCAGAAAATTGACGCCAAGCGAGGCTGCCAGCTGCTTTGCCACTTCGGTCTTGCCGACACCGGTAGGCCCGGTGAACAGAAACGACCCGACCGGGCGCGTCGAACCAGCCATGCCGGCACGGGAAATCTTTATGGCACGCACCAAAGCTTCGAGCGCCTGATCCTGGCCAAATATCACATGCTTGAGGTCACTTTGCAGATTCTTGAGTTTATCAAGATCAGAGGTCGAAATGCGCCGCGACGGTATGCGCGCAATACGCGCAATCGCCTTTTCGATATGGGCATGCCTGACTATCATGGCACCTTCGCGCTTTTTGATCTTGAGTATGGTCGCAGCTTCATCCATAACATCGATTGCCTTGTCAGGAAGGAACTGCTCCTGAATATATTTGGCAGACAGTTCAGCAGCTGCTTTGAGCGCTTTTTTTGTATAAGTCACGCCATGAAACTTCTCGTAAACCGGCTTGAGGCCGACAAGAATGCGGTGCGTCTCTCTGACCGAAGGTTCATAGAGATCGATCTTCTGGAAACGCCGTGAAAAAGCGCGGTCCTTGTCGAAATTCTTGTATTCTTCGAAGGTTGTAGTGCCGATACATCTGAATTTGCCGGCGCCGAGGGCGGGTTTGAGAATGTTGGCGGCATCGAGAGCGCCGCCGCTGACCGCGCCGGCCCCGATGATGGTATGAATCTCGTCGATGAAGAGAATCACACCGGGAATCTGCTGCAGGCTCTTTATCGTAGCCTTGAGGCGCGCCTCGAAATCACCGCGATACTTGGTACCGGCCAGCAGCGCGCCCATGTCGAGCGAGTAGATTTTGATATCCTTGAGCGTTGCCGGCACCTCGCCGTTGTGAATGCGCAGCGCGATGCCCTCGACGATCGCGGTCTTGCCGACACCGGGCTCGCCGACGAAAATCAGGTTGTTCTTGCGCCGGCGGTTGAGCACGATGATAGCCCGGGCAACTTCACGTGAACGTCCGATCAACGGGTCGATATCGCCACGTGCCGCCTTGTCGTTGAGACATTCGGCAAAACTCGCGAGCGGGTTGGCAACCACCGTTGGTTCGCCTTCTTCACCTTCTGCCGGTTGTTCCGGGCTGAAGCCCTCTTCGTCTTCGGGACCGGCCCGGGTGATGCCGTGTGAAACGAAATTGAGCACATCGAGCTGAGTAATATCCTGCTTCTTCAAAAAATAAACGGCGTGCGAATCTTCTTCGCTGAAAATAGCGATAAGCAGATCACCGGCAGTCGCTTCCTTTTTCTCAGAAGCCTGCACATGAATCATCATGCGTTGAATCACCCGCTGAAAAGCCATTGTCGGCAGAGGGTCGGCATGGCCGCCTTCCTTGATGACCGGCACCAGCTCAGCAAAATGCTCTTTGAGATCGGCTTCGAGCACGGCAAGGTTGCAACCACAGGCCTTTAGAATACGTGAGCCGGTTCCGTCATGTATCAGTGCGTAAAGCAGATGTTCGACGGTAAGGTATTCGTGATGGCTGGTAGCGGCCTGTTCGATTACTGCCTGTAGAATAATATCGAGGTCTTTGCTGATCATTCTTTCTCCATATCGCATTTAAGCGGGTAACCGTTTTCGCGGGCAACAGCGTGCACGCGCGCAATTTTGGTCTCGGCGATTTCACGGGTGTAAACTCCGGCCAGACCTTTGCCGTTACGATGAACATGCAGCATTATGCTGGTAGCCTGCACCTTTGAGTGGCCAAAAATGCTCTCGAGCACTTCGACGACGAATTCCATGGTCGTATAGTCATCATTCAGCAGAAAAACCTTGTACATAGAGGGTTTGGCGGTCTTCTGCCGCGTCTTTTCCATTACTCCGCGTTGCGGGGTATTCTCATTATCAGCCATTGGCGGCTCCTTCTTTAAGGCGGGAAAGTTCGGCACCAACCTGCTGGTCTTCGCCGTGCAGGCTTTCCCAGGCGCTCAGAGCCTGTTCGAGCTGAGTGTTGATCGCGGCATGACGGGTGGCCGCCTCGGCAACATGCTGCGGGCTCCATTCAGACGGCGGGCAGGCCAGCTGCTCTTCAACTTCGGCAAGTTGTTGCTCAAGCCGGCTCACCAGCGATTCAGCCTCTTCGATCTCGCGCTTGAGTTTCTGCAGGCGGTTGTTCAGCTGTTTCTGCAGACGATTGTTCTCGCGTGCCTGCTGTTTTTTGTCGCTGACCGGTCGACCTTCATCAGCAACCGCGTCTACAGGGATATCACCATTGAGTTCGCGACATTGCCGCGCCCAGAGATACTGGCTGTAGTTGCCATCATAAACTGTTGCCCGACCGTTATCTATTGCCAGTATGCGGGTAGCGAGGCTGTCGAGAAAAAAGCGGTCGTGCGAAACTATTATAATTGTGCCGGGAAAATCTTCGAGCGCGTTGAGCAGTGCTTCGCGGCTGTTGATGTCGAGATGGTTGGTCGGTTCATCGAGCAGCAGCAGATTGCATGGCCGCAGCATCATACGCGCCAGCCCGAGACGGCTCTTCTCGCCGCCGGAAAGCACGCGCACCTTTTTTTCGACCTCGTCTCCTGAGAACAGGAAGGCGCCAAGCAGGTTGCGCACCTGAGGTACCGCATCGAGCGGTGCTTCGCGCATTACGCGTTCCTGCACGGTTTCGTCGCCTTCGAAACTGATCTCTTCATCCTGGGCGAAATAACCAAAATGCACGCGGTAGCCGGTCTCGAGACGACCATCCCAGAGGGCGTCTTCGCCGGCAAGAACGCGCATCAGCGTGGTTTTCCCAGTGCCATTCTCGCCGATTATCGCCAGGCGGTCACCGCGGTTGAGTACGAACGAAACATCCTTGAGCACCTGATGATCGCCATATGAACGTCTGATGTTCTCTCCGCGCAAAACCACTTCACCACTGCTTTCACACCTGGGAAAGCTGAAGCTGAGTTTTGGCAGAGCGCGCACCTGGCTGATCTTCTCGATCTTTTCGAGCTGCTTGATGCGACTTTGCACCTGCGAGGCTTTGCTGGCCTTGTATCTGAAGCGTTCGATAAATTTTTCGACACGTTTGCGTTCGCGGTCCTGGCGATCCTGTGCTGCCTGTGCCTCGGCGGCCCAGGCCTCACGCGCTTCGAGAAAACCAGAATAATTGCCACGAAAGGTGCGTGAACCTTCCGGCATGATGGCGACAACCGAACTGGCAAGCTCATCAAGAAAATAGCGGTCGTGCGAAACGACCAGAATGCCACCGGTATATAAGCCCAGATAGTCTTCGAGGAATGAAATTGATGAAATATCGAGATAGTTGGTTGGCTCGTCGAGCAGCAGATAATCAGGCTCGGTCAGCAGCAGGCGCACAAAATAAGCGCGCATCTGCCAGCCGCCCGAAAAGGTTTTGAGCGGGTCATGAAAGCGGCTTTCAGGAAATCCGAAACCTTTGAGCAGTCTTATCGTCTTTGCCTGCCAGGTATAGCCGCCGGCGCGGTCGTATTCAATGACCAGGCGGTCATATTCATCCTGCATCGTGGCCGAAATATGGCCGGCCGCCATTTCGTGCTCTATCGTCTCGATGCGGCCGCGGATAATCTTGAGACGGTCAAAAGCCTGAGTAGCCAGTTCCCATAGGGTCATCGTCTCTTTTTCTCGCGCCCAGTTCTCGTTGTCAGCGAGAAATATTTCCTGTGGCAGGTAGCCTATACGACTGTCTTTGGGGCAGGTAACGGTGCCGGTATCGGGCGTTTCATGACCGAGAATGATTTTCATCATCGTCGTCTTGCCCGAGCCGTTGCTGCCGACCAGCGCGACGCACTCGCCCGGATTGACGGCAAAGGTCACGCCAGAAAACAGTTTCCTGACGCTGAAAGATTTTTCGAGATTGTTGATCTGTAATGACATAAAAGCAGCCCCGTCTGCCGTGCTGCATTCTATCACTTTACTCGCCTACTTTCAAACCATACCCGGCGCGAGCAGCAATTCAAGGTCAAAAACAACCCTCTTTCAGCTGACTACAGGAATGCAATCCATTTGAGACTGAATACTTGACGATATTGTGTAAAAAAAACCGTAACCAAACAGCAGATTTTCAGGTAAAATAGGTCATCCTGTTTCTAAGCCATTAAACCAGATAAAGATTGTCGATCTGCCTGAAGATAGCGGATGACTACAATGTAATGCCACAGCAACACGATAACAGGAGTGCGATTTCAGAGTTTTTCAGGTGAAAGGCGCAGAGATGAGCATGGCTGAAATAAAAAAGTTTGTAGTTGCCTACGTCAAGACGATGAGACCCTATTATTCGTTCATTACCGGCATCGCCGGCTGGATCGGCGTCTCGTTTTACCTATGGCTCAAAGAAGTCAGATATGCGACCCCGATCACTAACGATGATTACCTGCGCGGCGTTGTCGTATTGATCATTCTTTTCTCGAGCTGGGGCGTCAACCAGATTTTCAATGACTGGCTGGGACTGCCTGAAGACCGTGTCAACGCGCCGAACCGCCCGATGGTCAGCGGCGAGCTCAACGTCAAATGGGCGCTGACGACCTCTTTCACCCTCATGGGCATAGCCGCTATCGTTTCTTATTTTCTCAACCCCTGGTCGCTGATTCCTCTGTTTGCCGGGTTTCTGCTCAACTTCGTCTACAACTACAGCAAAGCCTGGGGGATCTGGGCCAACGTCGTCTTTGGCCTGATGATCTCGACCTGCACGGTTTACGGCTTTCTTGCCATCGGCCCGATTCTTAACGAACCTTTCTTCACCACCAACCGCTATTCAACCATTCTGCTGGTTGCCTACATGAACGGCCTGATGACCTATTTCACCTATTTCAAAGATTATGAAGGCGACAAGGCCGCCGGCAAAAACACCTTCATCGTCAGGCATGGCGTCGAGAGAGCTAAAATGCTTGGTATATTCGGCTCATTCATGCCAACTATTCTTTTCTTCGCTCTCAGATATATGAATTATTTTCCGTTTGCCATCACTGAACACTTCGTCTACTGCGGGGTCATGACCATTTTTTTGCAGCTCTGGACAGCGATTCGTTTTTACCGCAACCCGGTCGGGCCACGCGCCTACTTCTCGAACGCCACCAACTTCAGGGCATGCGCCTGCGGCCAGGTCACCATGATCGCGATATTCAACGGCACGCTGGCACTCTACCTCTACAGCGCAACCTATGTGTTCATCGGCTTTTTGTTCGGACTGCACGACGACGATAAATCCTGATAATCGAGGAAGCCGCAGTGTTTACACCGCTCAAACTCAGACGCACAACTCTGCCCAACCGTATCGTCAGAGCAGCAACCTTTGAAAATATGGCTGATGCCGAAGGCATACCAACGGCAAAATTCGCTGAACTTTATAAAAAGCTGGCAGATGGCGGTGCGAGGTGCATTATCACAGGTTTTAACCATACCTCACGCGAAGGCCGAGCCATGCAACCGTTTCAGGCCGGCATCGACGACAGCCGCAAAATAGCAGGCTGGAAGCAGGTGATCGATAATGTCAAGTCAGCCCAGTCTGAGACGCAACTGTTCATGCAGATTTCGCATACCGGTCGCCAGACGCTGCAGCGTGTTACCCGCATGCCGGTTAAAGGTGCCGGCCCGGTCAAATGCACCTATTTCAGACAGCCGGTTAAGCCTCTGACTACAGATGAAGTCAAAGAAAAAGTCGATGAATACATCAGAGCTGCCATAAACGCTGAAGAAGCCGGCATCGACGGCATACAGATTCATTGCGCCCATGGTTATCTGATTCACCAGTTCATGTCTCCCTTTACCAACAATCGCGAGGACGAGTATGGTGACGACCGCCTGCTTTTTCTCAAGCAGGTGGTCAACGGAGTAAAGTCGGCAGTCAAATTACCGGTTTTCTTGAAGATCAGCGCTGCCGATGACCGCCAGCGCGGGCTGAACCTGCCGCTGGTCATTTCATACTGGCCGGATATCGATCGTCTCGAAGTTGATGCCATTGAAATCAGCTACGGCATGATGGAAGTCGCCTTCAATATCATTCGCGGAGAACATCCGCTCGACCCGGTTCTTAAACACAACTGCCTGTTCAACCGTTATCATCCGGCACTGCGCTGGCTGTTCAAACACTTTATCTATCACTGGTACAAACGCAGTTTTATCGATTACTGCGATCTTTACAACCTCGAAAACGCTGCAAAAATCAAGGCAATATCGAAAACCCCAATTCTGGTTACCGGCGGTATCCGCAAAAAGAGCCAGATCGATTACATCATCAACCAGCGCGGCATTGACGGCGTGACTCTGAGCCGGCCGTTCGTCTGTGAACCCGACTTTGTCAACCGCCTGGCCACAGGCAGCGGAGAAGTAGTATCAGGCTGCACCAGCTGCAACCTCTGCACTGTAATGTGCGACAGCAGGCAACCTCTACGCTGTTACCGGGGGCCGGCCAGATGAAAAAAGCGATCAGCGTGCTTGCTCACCTTCTGGTCAAATGGGCAAAATACGCGTTCGCGCCTTTCATGTTACTTCTGCTTCTGTCATTTCTGCTGTTAGGCCCGCAGATGTGGCCAATACAGATCAACAACACCCTCGACACCTTGCTTGAGCAGGGCACCGAGCAGGCTGCCATCGACAAAAGCATTCAGCAAACCTTCGGCCTGCTCGACGAGATAATAATTCTGGCTTATCATGATCCAGATCTGTTCAGCGTTTCCGGACTAAATCTGATCAAGCAGCTGACAGAACAAATCGAAGAAGTCGAAGGCGTTAAAAACTGCTTCTCGCTCGCCAATACGCCATTTTTTCGCAACTACGAGCGCGATGGCGAATCGATCGTTGAATCAGCCCCTCTGCTCGACACTATACCGACAGACGCTGCCGGACTGGCGCGTCTCAAGCAGGAAGCCACAGACAACAAGCTGTTTCGCAACAACATCATTTCACCCGATGGCAATACAGCGGCATTCAACATAATTCTGCGCGCCGGCCTCGATCCGTTTGCCAAAGAAGCCATCGTCAGGCAGATCCGCGCCGACTACACTGCAATGGCGCAATCACATAAAGGCCGCTTCTATTTTACCGGCATGCACGTGTTCATGGAAACCACCGGCGTTCAGATGCAACGCGATGTCATGCAGTTTTCGGTGGTTTCGATAATTTTATTATTCATTGGACTGTATGTGATCTTCCGTTCGGTGCCGATGGCGTTGATCGGCATAACCACTGCCGGAATCGCCAACTGGCTTCTGTTCGTTACGCTTCACCTCATGGGCAAAACCCTGTCGATCTCAACAACTCCGGTGCCCGCCATTACCGTTGGCCTGTCGATTGCTTACGTTCTCCACCTGATTGTGGCACGCAAAGAGGGAATCATCGAAGACGCTCACGAAACTGAGCAGATCTTCATCGGCAATCTACTTTCGGCACTGACCACGATGATTGGCTTTCTGTCGCTGTGTTTGAACCCGATTCCGACTCTGCAGGATTTCGGCCTCTATGCTGGCCTGGGCACTTTTTATGCGACCATCGCCGGCGTCTTTTTCGGGTTTCCACTGCTGCAGAAACTGAAAGCACCGCCGAATCACGATTTTGGCGAAGGGGTCAAGGCAGTTGTCGAAACGGTCTTTTATCGGCATCGCCGACTGGTTATAGGAGTATCAGTCATTATTTTCTGCAGCGGCATATTCTTGCTGCGCATGGAAGTCGAAACCGATTATTACCAGTATTACCTTCGCTCAGCGCCAATGGTACAGTCGGTAGATTTCGTCAACCGCAACATTGGCGGCCAGTATCCGATAGTAATCGAGTTTACAACGCCTGGAGTAGACCAGGTTTACGAAGGCAACATGCTGGGTTGGCTCGAAAAGCTGTCAGAGCATGCCATGACTTATAAAGGTGTCGACAAGGTAATAACTTACCTCGACCTTCTCAACGACGGGCATCGCGCCTTTGCCGATCGGCCCGAACCCGGCTGGTTCAACAACCGTGCCATGGTGGGCCAGGTCGCCATGATGGTCAATGACGCCGGGCCAGAGCTCAGCTCATATTACGTCGATTCCGCCGCACAGAAAACCCAGGTATTCATTCGCACCAGCCATATCAACTCAGCTTCTTTTCTGGCCATAGACGAGGGAATCAGAAAGTTTCTTGCAGAGAACACACCAGATGGAATCAGCTACAAAGTCGGTGGAACATATCTGCGCTGCGTGCAGTCGGCGAATCGCATGGCGCTCTCACAGCTTTACGGAACTTTTGTCGCGTTCTGCGTGCTGTTTTTTGTGGCATTCATAGCTATTCCGAAGGTCAAACTGATTCTGATGGCTTTCGTTGTGAATCTGCTGCCGATATTCGGCGTTTACGGCCTGCTCGGAATACTTGGCGAGACCCTGAACATGGGAACGACAACCATCGCGGCGATTGCCATCGGCATCGGCATGGACGATACCATGCATTTTCTCACCCGCTTTACTACATATTATGAAGAAACCGGCAACCCGCACGAAAGTGCCAAACATGTGATTCACTCATCGGGAGTCTCGATGATACTTACTTCGAGCATGATCGCCCTGTCGTTTCTGTCGTTGTCACTGAGCATAATCAAGCCGATCTATCAGCTCGGAATATTCACCAGTGTAACCATGGCGTTGTGCCTGCTGGCCGATCTGTTTCTCATGCCGGTGCTGGTGAACTGGCAAACCCCGAACCCTGACCAGGCTGTCGAAAAACCGGCTTTGCCGAACAATTGAGGAGTATCAGCGCATGCAACCCAACCAGATTACCGGAATTGGCCTGATTACAGCTGCCGGCGTCGGCTGCGCCGAAAATTACCGCAACTTTACCGCCCGCAATCCTGGAATCTGCACGGTAACCAGATTTGAGCTGCCTACTGCCAAGGTAAAAACCAATTTTGCCGGCCTGATCAAGAATTTGTCCAATGAGTCTCTTCCGACAGAACTCCTGCCAATGCTGAATGAAGATGATCTGGCACAGGACTACGTCAAAGCCGCAGTCTATGTGACCGCCGAAGCGATAAAAGATGCCGGACTAGCAGACAGAGAGGTTTCTGATCCGCGCCGAACCGGTCTGATAGTCGCCAGCAGCCTCGGAAATTTTCTCAACGTTTCCGAACTGGTTAAAGATTATTTTATGAAAGAGCTCTACAAGATCACCTCGCTGATTCACGGCATGAACAGCTACCTGCCCTCGCGCCTTGGCAGCATGTTCGGCGTTGCCGGCCCCTGCTACTTCGTAAGTTCTTCATGCACCAGCGCTCTCAATGCCATACTGCAGGCCGACACCCTTATAAAAAGTGGTGTCGTCGATCGCATGCTCGTCTGTGCCGTCGATGTCTGCCTCGAAACCGGAACCTACCACCTATGGAACAAGATCCGGGTGCTTTCACACCGCAATGACAGCCCGCAGACCGCCTGTCGGCCCTACTGCAAGACCCGCGATGGCATTGTGGTATCAGAGGCTGCCGGTTGCTTTGTCATCGAACGAGCCGAGCCAGCAACTCGTAGCCATGCCACTATCAAAGGCATAGGCATGGCCAACGGTGCCAGTGATTTTCTCAAGCCATCGCCAGAACTGCTTGAAGCTGCCATTCGCGAGGCGCTCGCAACAGCGCAGACCCCTTCCGACGAAATCGACTTCATCGCCGGCTCAGCCTCGGGCTCGCCGCACTGCGACCATTTTGAATCTGAGGCGGTATGCCGCGTTTTCGGCGAACGGGCGAAAAAAATACCGGTATTTCCATACAAAAGCTTTCTCGGATCAACCTTCGGAACCCAGGCGATCAGTGAAGGAGCCCTGGCGATCAGATCGATGAACGGAAACCTGGTGCCCGAACCCTTTAATATTTTTGAGCCAGACGAGCGTGTCAAGGCCAATGTTTATTATAATGCCTCTGATTATGCCGGGTATGAGATCAATAAAATACTCTTTATCAATTACGGTTTTGCCGGCAACCACATGGCGATGGTGTTGGGGAAATGTGACAGTTAAGATCTGAAGGAAGTTACAGCGATACCAATTACGATTACGATTACGAGCACGGATAGCCGAAGGGGGAGAGATGAGCAAACCTGAAATTACGCGTGAAGCGCTGATAGAAAAAATTGTGGCGGCGATTAAAAAGGTGTCGGGCATCAGCATTGCGCCAGAAAAATACGGCGACAACCTGTTTGCGCTTGGCCTCGACAGCATCAAGGCAATACAGGTCGTCAACATGCTCGAAGACGAACTCGACCTGATGATTGACGATGCCCATCTGCCAAAATTCACCTCAATCGATGCCATTGCCGCCCATTTTGATAAAATTCGGTAGGCAATCAGCCTGTAACAGAGGCTAAAGAATACAAAACTGATTTCAAAAGGAGAAGCTATGAGTTTTAATAGATTTCTGACTATTTCAGTTGTGTTGTCGTTGTTTGTTGTTGGCTTTGCTGAAGCGAGTTTTGCGCAAACCACAGAAGATCTGTGCAAACAGGTCAAGCAGATAATGCATTGTCTTAAAAACAACCAGATTCCTATGGCCAAAGCGCATATTGCAAGATTTTATCCGCCAGAATACCGGGAGTATCTAAAAGAAACCTTTGGTGATGAGCTTGGTTCAGCCTACGCACGCGATTTTCAGGAACAGGTATCTTCTCTTGCAGATTTCGTAGAGCTAATGACAAAAAGATTTCAGATGGAAGTTGATGCTGACTTTGGGGATATCAGATGTTTCAAAATCGATCAGCCATCAGATATTCCAACCTGGGTCTGGCAAAAGAAGCAGACTTTTCTTCTGCAGAACATGAAAAAACCGGTCTCGCTTTATGAAATAATGTTTTACGTTTCCAGGGATCGCGAGACATTCAGGCCAATTGCAAACTTTGTTATCATCAACGGTTCATTCAAGCTGATCGGGCAACCCGAAAAGGCAGCCAGCGCTCTGATGAACTGATTTAAACCCGCAGCCTCGAAGTTTGTTATCGATGCCTGCTTCTGAAAGGGATGAATGAAAGCTGACTGCACCTTTTCGCTGGAAGAATTGCCGTGTCTGGCCGATCATCAGCTGGATGGCACGCCGTTCGTGCCGATGGCGATGCTCGTCGATGAACTCGCGCGCAGATTCAGCCGAGACTGCTGCAGCTTTGCCGGCATCGAAGTAAAGACGCCGGTGATGCTGCGCAGAAGACTGGCTAAAACACTGGTTTGCACCTGCGACGAACAAACCTCCAGCCTGCAGGATGAGAATGGTAATCTGCATGCGATTCTTACCAAAGGCGCCAACATATTTGCAGACGGCGGTTTTGAGCTGGCAGCACCCCGGGATGCAATTCCCTCAGCCTTGTTGAAACAGCAGCTTTACCCGGCGCTGCTGTTCCACGGTCCGACTTTTCAGGCTGATTTCGTGTTTTACGAATTCAACCGCCAGACGGTTGTGGTCGAACTCTCTGATTTTGCCCACGAAAACCCGTCTCTGGGTGGATATGCTCACGACCAGCGTGTTCCCATAGTTCTTTTCGATCTGCTGTTACAGGCCGCCGGACTGCACCTCATGGCCTTTTCTGATACTTATGGGCTGCCGACGGCATGCGCAAGCCTGTCGATATTCAATCGCCGGCCGGTCGGCAATGTTCTGGTAAGAGTCACCTGTCATGAGAGTGATCTCTACAGCATAATTGCCGGCGATACGACCGGGAAATCGGTAATGACCTGTTCAGGAATACGTTTTGCCAGATCCGTCCGTAAGATAGAAGCCGAAAAAAAAGATATTTTGAAGGAACTTACCAGATGAACGATAACGAAGCAACCACCGAGTCCCTGTATGAGCCGCCGCCCGAGAGCAACGACATAACCGAAAAGACCCGTTTCTTTTATCCAAAACTGCTCGACATTCAGCAAAAAGGCCATTACACCTACCGCCGCACTCTGGCTTCGCCTAGCCAGCACCGGGTAACCACAGTCGACCCGGCGACTGGAGAAAAGCGTGAAATGCTGATGTTCGCTTCGAACAACTACCTCGGCCTGTCTACTCACCCTCGTGTGATCGAAGCGGCAAAAAAGGCAGTCGTCGACTATGGCTACGGAACCGGCTCAGTTGCGCTGCTGAGCGGCACATCAGAAGTGCATCGCCGGCTCGAACAGAAAATCGCCGAGTTTTACCGCTGCGAGAGTGCTGTGGTGTTTCCGACTGGCTATCAGGCCAATGTCGGCACCATTCAGGCGATGGTCGGTGCCGGCGATGTCGTTATTTCAGACATGTACGCGCACGCATCGCTGATCGATGGCGTCAAGCTCAGCGAAGGCTCGCTCAAGTATTTTCAGCACAATGACATGGCACATCTCGAGCAGATGCTGATCCGTGCCAGTCGTTTTTTCAAGGGCAAGCTGATTGTCGTAGATGGCGTGTTCAGCATGGATGGAGACATCGCACCCCTTGATGAGATTCAGAAACTGGCAAAAGCTTATGGCGCCGCAGTTCTGGTAGATGAAGCGCATGCTGTCGGCATGATCGGAGCGACCGGGCGCGGCAGCGCCGAGCACTTCGGGCTCGACGGTCAGATCGACCTGACTATCGGCACATTGTCGAAAGCGCCGTCGGGAATCGGCGGTTACCTGGCCGGCAAAGCCGAAATCGTCGAATATGTCAGACACTTTGCGCGTTCTTATATCTTTTCGACCAGTATTCCGGTGCCGGTGGCAGCAGGATTGATCGAGGTGTTCGACATTATCGAGCACGATGCCGAACTGCGCAACCAGCTGCGCAGCAACGTCGATTACCTGCTTGCCGGCTTTCACCGCCTCGGTTTTCACACCTTCGGCTCGTCTACTGCGATTATTCCGGTGTTGATCGCCGACGACATCAAGCTGCGCAAAGTCTGCAAGGCACTGCATGAGCGTGGAATATTCGCGACACCGGTGACCTTTCCGGCGGTGGCCAAAGGGCGTTCGCGCATCAGATTCTCGGTAATGGCAACACATACCCGCGAAGAACTCGACACCCTGCTCACTGCCATGTCCGAACTGAAACAGACCTTCGACCTCTCATGATACTAATACGGTTCCGCAATAACCCCGTTACGCTCCGAGAAATCGAAGAAAGGGCGCAGGCGGGTTTCTCATAAGCGGAAACTTCGAGCCAGGCAGCTTTGACGCAAAGCCATAGCTATTCACGTCATATTTCGCCTGGGGAGAGTTGTAGCGAATGAGATTCCGCCGAGAGCCCGACACAGAGTAGAAAAACATCGTGAATTCAACAAAGCTAAGAAATAACATACTGATAACTGGTGCAAACGGATTTATTGGAAGCCATATCGTCAGGGCTTTCTGCAAACCACGGCACGCCAAGGTTACGGCGTTGGTGCGGCCGAGTTCCGATCTGCGCTTCATCAGGTGTTACCCGATCGAAATGATGCATGGTGACCTGGCCAGCGGCAGCTTTGACCCGGCGCAGATGCAAAATTTCGACACAATAGTGCATGCCGGTGGCAAGGTTGGCGACTGGGGTGACTATCAGGACTTCTACCGCACCAACGTGCTCGGCAGTCTGGCGCTGTTCAACGCAACCCGACATGACAGTGGTTTTGTCTATATCAGTTCAAATGCCGTGCTTGGCGAAGAAGACGAGGCCCAGGCGAAAGCCGAAAATGCCGAACGCCGGCCGGTATTGGAGTATGCTTTTGAGAATCTGCTGCCTTCGGCAATGAACCATTACCGTTTGAGCAAAGCAGTCTCAGAGATGCTTTTAATTGCGCGCGCAAAACAGACCGGACGGCGGTTGACCGTAATCAGACCGGTCTGGGTTTTCGGGCCGCGCGAGTTCAATGCCGGACCTTATGAATACTGCAAAACGGTTAAAGGTGGCATGCCGCTGATGCCAGGTTGCGACAGCAACCGTTTTCATACAATCTATGCCGGCGATCTTGCGAAAATAGTTGTCAAAGTCAGCAACAACATCAAACCAGACATAAATATCTACAATGTTGGCAATCCTCAGGTAGAGCTGATGACTGACTACTGGTCAGCATTCTGTGCAGCAATGGGCGTAAAAGTTCCGCGGCATATTCCAAAATGGCTGCTCTATCCGCCGGCAATGATGATGGAAGCAGCCTGCAGCCTGGCAGGAGCTACCGAACCGCCGCTGTTTACACGCGCAAGAGTCTATATGTTCTATGCCAGTAATGTGTATAATGTCAGCAAGGTTATTGATGATTACGGCATCGATAAGTTCACTTCTCTCGAAAAAGCAACACGAGTCACTGTCCGCTGGTGGCGGATGAATGGCTATCTATGACTTCAGGAGGCACGCAATGAGCAGACCGCGATTTCTGATCGGCCCGGCAAAACTGCTGTTTTATACCCGCATGGTGATTCATGTTTTTCTGCATTATCTACTGCGCCTGCTCAAGTGCGAACTCGGGCCGACAGGCTTCGTACTGTTGCTGAAACGGCTTATACTTTTTCTCAACGCGGTTCGACACAACAAGGTCGTCGAGGTCGATGGCAAATACAAGTTTCAGCTCTACATGCCAGCCTACCCAACCCCTGCTTTCTGGGAATCAATCGAAAAATTCATCAGACCCGACCCGGGCCCACTGACCGTGGTATTTTCGATGACCAAAGCCTGTGGCTACAAGTGCCCACATTGTTATCAGCGCAACGATACCGGTGCTGATCTCGATATCGAACTGCTCAAAAAGACGGCCCGCCAGATGCAGGAAGTTGGTGTAACCATGTTCGACATCGAAGGCGGCGAACCGCTGCTGATGTTCGACCGGCTGATCGAACTGCTTAAAGCGTTTGATAACAAACGCGAGCTATGGGTTAACACTACCGGCCATACTCTAACACCCGAAAAAGTGCAGAAACTCAAAGAAGCCGGGCTTTTCGGCGTCATGATTTCGCTGCACTCGATCGACGAGAAGGAATACGACAAGTTCACCGGCTTTCCCGGCTCTTTTGGTATAGCCCGTGATGCCGTCAGACAGTTTGTCGATGCAGGTATCGTCGTCGCGATAAACTGCTGTCCGTCAGCCGAAATGGTGGCCGATGGCACGGTCGAGCGAGTATTCGAACTGACAAAACAATGGAACTGCTCATATATTCAGGTCATTCACGGCAAGTCAGCTGGCGCCTGGCTCGGCAAAGACGACGAAATGATCAAGGCCGATGCCTCGATACGCAAACTCAACCAGATTCATCTCGATTACAACCTGCTGTCGCGCTATCGCGATCATCCTGCGCCGGCAGTGCAGGTTTTCGAGGAAAACGAGCAACATTTTGGCTGCACTTCGGGTGGCATAGACCGTTTCTACATCGGTGCCAATGGCGATGTTCAACCCTGCGAGTTTTTGAACGTCTCGTTCGGCAATGTTAACGAAGAAGACTTTCTGACCATTTTCAGGCGGATGCGCGAGTATTTCAAAGAACCGGGCTGTCGCTGGCTGTGTTCGCGTGAAGCGCACACAATCTACGAGACAATGCAGGAAAACAAGCTGACCGCTACCCCGCTGCCCTGGAAATACACGAAAGATCTGCTGAAAAAGTGGGATTACGGCCGCAAGACGCCGTTATACAGAAAAATGGGAATCTATAAAAACCAGTAGAACGATTACGAGCACGAGCACGAGCACGAGCACGAGGAAACAGGATAACCTGAATGGATGTTTTGGATCGACAAAAACAGGCAGATCGACCGGTAGAATCTCTGTTTCTGGTGCTGAACCCTTCTTCGCGGTCGTTTAGCGGGCAGAAGAAGTGGCCGCGGATTTTTGAACTGCTCGAACGCTCGGGTGTTTGCTACGAGCAGGCGCTTACCAGCCAGAGCGGCGACGGCACCCGCCTCGCCTTCGAAGCAGCAAAGCGCGGCTTCAATGCAATAATCGCGGTTGGAGGTGATGGCACCATCAACGAGGCAATCAGCGGAACAGCGGCCGCTCTTAGGCAAAACCCCGCTCTGCCATGTCGATTTGGCGTCATATACACAGGAACCAGCCCGGATTTCTGTGCCTTTCACCGACTGTCGCTCGACCCCGATGTCATAGTTGGGCGCATTCTCGAAGGCAGGACGCGTCATATCGATCTTTGCCGGATATCACATCAAGCTGCTGACAGTGAGTGTGAGGTAACCAGATATTTTTCCTGCTCTGCCAACTTCGGGCTGGGCGCAGCGATTGCGCGCGGCTCAAACAGTGGTCTGCGCAAACGTTTCGGCGATTTCATCGGTACTCTGCTGTCGATGCTCGATGCAATCAGAAACTACTCGCCACCACAGTTCAGGCTCAGAATAGACGGTTGTGAACACAGATTCAATCAGGTTCACAACATCTTCGTCGGCAAAAATCCTTTTGTTGCGAGTGGCATAAGACTAAAACTCGATATTGCTGCCGACGATGGCAAAATGTATCTCGTTGCGCTGCACGGCATATCCCGGTTCCGGTTGCTTTCGTTGCTGCCACGGGTCTATACCGGATCTTTCTGCCATGAATTCAAGCCGATATTCTGCAATCGCGTAGAGATTGCAGAAGGCGGCACGGCCAACGAAGTTGAATACGACGGCGACCCACAGGGCAGATTACCCGCACGCATCGAACTGGTTCCAAGACTGCTGCCGCTTCTGGGTAGTTGACCTGACACCATGTTATTTAAGAGCTTATTGATTAAATATCTTTCCAGGGCTTCGGCCTTCAGGCATTGCAGATTTAAGTTAGCTTTTGTATAACAACGCCATGAAACGGAGACTTACCGATGGATGAATTTAAAGCGATAAGGGCCATGGCTGCTGCGTTTGAGCGCTCACCGGCTCAACATAACGCGCTTTTCGAGTCTGATGCCGAAATTTTCAGCATCGGAGCAACTCGACTGGCAATAACTACCGACGAATTCTGCGAAGAAGAAGACGGCTTCAGATCCACGAACATCGAGAAGCTGGGATGGAACCTGGTTGCCGCGACACTCAGCGACCTGGCCGCAGCCGGTGCCGACCCCGCATTTTTTCTGCAAGTGCTTGGCTTGCCCGAACGTGATTTCGAGCACTTCGCCAGTGAATTGACGAGAGGCATAAACTCGGCTCTCAAAGCGAGTGGCTGTTATCTGCTCGGTGGCGACACTTCGTGCGGAGAACACTGGCGTTATGTCGGCACTGCCATCGGCACTTTCAGCAATGAACCTCTTTTAAGAAGCACTGATGCTGAGCGACTGATACTCTATGCCACCGGAAGTTTCGGCGACGGCAATCTGTCGGCGCTAAACCCGGCTTATCAGGCTAAGTTTGAGCTGCATCACGATTTCATGCGCCGGGTCAGGCCTTTTCTCGGTCTGGGAATGGACAGCAGTGACGGCCTGCGCAACACACTGGCAACATTGTGCATGGTAAATCCATCAGCTAAAATTACGGTAAACGCAGATGCCGTGCCGGTACACCCGGATGTCGCCGCCTTCTGTCATTCGACCGGCATGCCGCAACAGGGTTTCTTTTTCGGTTCTGGCGGCGAATATGAGCTTATTGTCGGCGTTTACCCCGACCAGCGCGAAGCCTTCGAAAAAGCCTGCCAGTCATGCGAAGCCACCTGTATCGGCAGCCTGGAAAAATCAGAACAGCCCGGCCTGTTCTGGCAGAAAACTGCCGAAAGCCCGGCAAAGCCTGATATACCACTACAAATCGATCCGCGCTTCCACAAAGATCGTCAGGCCTATGTCGATGAAATCCTCAAAGTCACCCAAAGCATTTTCAGTTAATAATTAAAGCCATACGACAAACCCATTTCTGGATTCTATCCTGTAATATCTTTAAAACCCGACACGTTTTACATAATCAGGCGGTGATGGTACATAAAAGCCTGTGAACTGTGTTGCCCTGGTGATTTGACTTCAGCGGTCATAATGCATACATTCTTATCACAAGAGAAATCTTTCTAAATGTACAAGTTCTGACAAGCGAAGGGCATGCTGACAGGCACGCTGATGTTTCTGTGCGTATCTTATTTGCCATTCTCTGCCGAATACCCCAATTCTACCTCTGCCAGCATCAGCTGAAGGCCTCTGCTGATTTAAAGTCGGCATCTGCATTTCTTCTTACTGGAATTCGGCGATGAGAAGTCGAGGAGGAGAATATGGATATCTTGTGGTTAATCTTTGTAGGATTGATCGCCGGCTGGATCGCAACGGAAATTTTAGAAGGGGGAGCTAACGATCTTTTTGAGTTTATGCTTGTCGGGGTCGTTGGCTCAATGATAGGAGGACTGGTGATAAAAAAGTTTGGGCTCACTGTGGCTGAGGGCTTTCTGGGAAACGTTGTGACCGCAACTATCGGCGCAATAGTTCTGATCTTAAGCCTGAGAGTCGTCATTCGCCACTAAGATTTCTAGAACATCACGCAACCAAAAGCTTCTGGTAATTATTACCGGAAGCTTTTCTGGTTCAAGCTCATTTGAGAAGACAGAGACAGTCTGATCTTAGCGTGACACTGCCTTAATTGTGGGAGGTTCAGAACAACGCCCCCCGTAACCGGAAATTCACAGAACAAACATAAAGTAGATTCTTTTGCCATTTGATTATTTCTTTAAATAAGCCTATAACTTAAGGCTGTATCACAACATTCAAAATAGCAGGTATATTCTGTGCAGGCAGCAATTGATATTAAAAAGGCGCTCGAACTGCAGCGGCGAGGCGCGCTCATGGTTGATGTGCGGTCGCCGGCTGAATATGTCGAGACTACTATTCCAGGAGCAATAAACGTTCCGATTTTCGATAACGCAGAGCGTGCTGAAATCGGCACCATTTATAGCAAAATCGGGCAACGTGAAGCACGGCGACGTGCAATCGAGCTGGTTTCACCGAAGATACCGCAGATATTGAAAGAAATCGATGACGCGCGCGACCCCGGCTCGCCACCGGCAATTATTTTCTGCTGGCGTGGCGGAGCACGATCGCTGGCAATAACCAGCTTTCTCGATCTGGCCGGAATTCCAGCGCTACAGCTGTCTGGCGGGCACAAAGCATTTCGGCGGCATATCAACAAATTCTTTGCTGAAACCGATTTTGCGAGAATGCTGATAGTGCGCGGCCCAACTGGTGTCGGAAAAACTCAGCTGCTGAGACGTCTGATTGATGAAAAATTTCCGGTCGTCGATCTTGAAGGTCTGGCGAACCACCGCGGCAGCGCATTTGGCGCACTTGGACTCGGGAACCAGCCAAGTCAGAAAATGTTTGAGGCCGCCCTCTGGCAAAGGCTTGGCCAATTGCATAGCAATGAATACCTTCTAACTGAGGGTGAGAGCAAACACATTGGCAGGCTGGTCATACCTGAGCGACTGCATCAGGCCATGCTCGCAGGTATCAGCATCTGGGTCGATGCGCCACTGGAATACCGTATTCAAGTAATCTTGCAGGACTATCCGGCACGCGATTCGATGGCCGAAGCGTTTAAACCGGCTATCAGTTCGTTAAAAGAAAGACTCGGCAAACAGGTTGTTGCCGAATTGCTCAGCCTGCTTGGGCAAAGAGACTGGCCAGAGCTTATTCGGCGGCTGCTCGTCGATTATTACGATCCTCTCTATCTGCATACCAGGCCAGATCATCCAGTATGCGTAAGCATCACGAGTCTCGAAGACGGCGTAAAAAAGCTGAAACAAGCAGTTTCGCAGCTTCTACCCGAGAACCTCAAACCAGCTGCTGCCGGTCAGATATAAAAAACCGTATCGACGGGAACTATAGTTGCGTTGCGTGCCAGTTTCGGGTCGAGGCCTTCGCTGACGCCAGCTATCTCGCGAAAATCCTGCGAATCACCGCGGTGAGCATGCAGGCCGGCAATGTAATAATCCCATAAAGGCAAAGCCGACGAGTCGTCGCTGGCCAGCCGACTCAACATATCAGAGCCGAGAGTGACCATTGCCGAGGGCTGAACCGGCAGAATGTGAAGTGATTTGATCAGGTATTCATCGCACTTTTCCAGCTGATTCTCGTTCTTTTCGAGAACTCCCATGCGGGTAAGAGCGTGTGGGTCGTGCGGTTGCACTGAAAGCGCTTCGGCAAAGTATTTGCGGGCAGTTGCGCGGTCGTCTGAGCGCTTGGCGATAAGGCCTTTTTGAATTAAAGCACCTGAGAGCCATGGCTGACCAGAGAGAGCGGCATCGAGACAACGCAATGCCTCAGCGTTGTTTTCGGCCGGCAGCAGATCATGCTCGGCCAGATACAGGTTGCCGGTAGGGTCGAGATCTCCGACCTGATGCCAGATCCGCGCACTTTTGCGGTCGGGATCAACAAGCGCGACATCATAAGCTCCACCCGAACGCTGCAAGGCTTCTTTCAAGACAGGCACATCGCTGCCTGACAACGGAAGCGAAAGCAGCTCGGTCGAAGGAAACACAGGGAAATCAGGCCAGATCTGCAGACCCTTTTTAGCGTTCTCCTTGAGCCAGATATGGCACCAGCCGCCCTTCATTTCTTCATGATGCCCACCGGCAAAACCAAGTGAGAAAAAGGCCATGACCGGCCTCTGATAATCGGGCAATTCCGGCAATATCATGGCGATGACATAGCGCTCGATGAAGTCGGCAGGATCAAGACCGTTTTCTGCAGCGCTTTTTTCAGCATTGATCTTTGTATCATCTAGTATGGACAGGTCTATTTTTGCGAGCGCTGCAGTCAGCATCTGTTCTGTTTCATGTTTTCCTGCTGTTTCGGTTATCAAGCGTTCGAGTCTCTGCATCGCCGGATCATAGGGCTTGTTAGCAGAAGGCCGCGACATTGGCGTCTGATAGTCCTGCGGAAAAAATCTCTCTTCAGGCTCGATAGCGAGAATAGCCTGATCTGCTTCAACGATCAGCGGGTGATTGCGCGGTTCGGCATCGCAGATGTTTCTACAGACCTGAACGAACTGATAGGCAAGGATGCCACCCTGACGCTTCGCCTCAGCTGCCAGCATTTTTAAGAGATCGGCAGCGCGATGCATGACACCGGCTTTTGGCGCCACACGGAAAACCATGCGCATAAGAGAACCAAGATGCGGCATAGGGTCAATATGGCGACTTTCAATCAACATGGCCAGATCTTCAAGAAGATGAACAAAAACCAGAGAAGCAACCTCTTCGATGCCCTCGCGAATGCGCAGATGATCGATCGAAATAAGAATCGGCCCCATTTTGATCGAGAGTCGCATATAAATGTTTTCGAGAGGCCAGGTTCTCGCCGGCCCATTACGATCGTTAGCGAATCTGGTTTTGAGCAGAACCCTCGACCAGCGTATCGCTCCCAGTGCCATCATAACATCGGCAAGCAGGATTTCGTTGAGAGGGCCAAGCAGGTCATCTATTGCATCGAGGGCGTTGTAAACTTCTTTCTCGCTGCCCTGCTGCAGCCCGATCAAAAAGCGGTTCCAGTTCTGTGCCATTGGCTCAGAAACCCGGCGTTGAATCTGATACCAGTTACATTGATCGCTGAACCAGGCCTGCTGCCGGTTGAATTCAAGGCGTTCAGCCAGATGCCCGGTCGTGCTGCCAGGAGAAAGCGACAAAAGATTATGTTCCGCCTCGACTTCTGCCTTAGCGGATTCCTTCGGCATAGAAGACTCTGGTGCCGAAACGACCGGCACCTCAAGCGATGGCTCTGATTTTACCATGGCAGCCGGAACAGCGAAGGTCTTCAGCATTGCTTCATGGTCTTCGAGTGAAATGTTGAACATTTTACGCAAGCCTGCCAGCATCTGCTCTTCGATTGAATCAACCTGACCGTCAGCATATATCCCCTGCAAAGCTCGCAGATAAAGAGCACGCGGTTCGAATCGTCGACTTTCGCCCAGCAATCCCTGTTCGAAGCGCTCATGCGAGTCCTGAAGAATTCGGCCGGCCTCATCATTTTCCATGCGCAGAAAACGGGCGACATTCAGAAGTATTTTCTTTTCGAAGTCTTCCAGTATGCCATCACGGCATGCCTCATCTGCAAACATGCGAAAAAGTTCTTCTCTGCTCAGTGAATCGCTGCCTTCAGGTCTGCCGTTCATCATTAGATCTCCTTCAGAATCTCTAAAAACATGATTATACATCGCAGAATATTTGATAACAACGATTGATATTATAGAGGATTCTTATGTTTTGCTGTATCATGAACCAGAGAAACTTTATGAGAGGAGAAAATCATGGTCGACAGACAGCAGGGTTACCGCCAGAATGAGCACGATAACAACGCCAGTTCAGCAGAAGAATCAGGCTATAAGGTAAAGAGACACAACGATCTTCACACGCCGCCGCAGGTGCTGGTCTTTTTGATTGTTGGCGCAATTATTCTGGCTGCAGTCGGCTCATTCTTCTTGCGCAGTAAATTGGGGCCAACACAAGACCCGGAACTTCTCAAAAATATTCAGAGCGGACTAAGCTTTCATCTGGTCAAAGACCAGGCCATGTCAGCCATTCAGCTCGAACCGGTAGATCCGCAGACAGAACTCATATTGATGCAGCCTGCAACAAAATCAACTTCTGCAGTACATTTCAAAGTCAACAAGGAGCCAGCCCTTAAAGGTGCTAATGTTAAAAGAGCATATATTGCAAAAGATGAGATGGGTTCTGATGTCATACGCCTCTCCTTCGATGAAACGGGCGCGGCAAAACTGGCTGAAGTAACCGGAGAAAATATCGGCATGCAGCTTGCGTTCATTTTCAATGACATGGTAATCTCAGCGCCGGTAATTCAGGCTCGCATCGTCGGGGGTGAAGCTCAGATTAACGGCCGCAACATCGCTCTGATTTTCGAAGACATACAACCTGCCGAACAAAAGCGATAAACTTCAGCCTATACTGTCTTTGAGACGAAAAATGACACGCTTGAGAATTTCGCGAAATGCGCCTGAAATCTGCTGATTGAGAGTTTTGAAGCCGATCAGCTCTACCGCCGCCAGATCATCAGTCAGCACATATGTCGACTCCTGTGCCGGGGAAAGGCCTGGCTGAGACTTTACAGCCAGATCATAAAGCGGGTGGTCGGCCGGCAGACTGCCACAGCTTTCACTAAAAACCTTCTGCAGCTCAGGGTTCTTTGCGGCAAATATGATGCGGTTGTAATAACTCGGATGCTCGCACAGCATTACAGAAGGAAAAACGCGAGAGAGAGTGCCGGTCAGATAAGCGCATATGTCTGGCTGCTGCTGCGAACGCATATTAACATTGATCGCCAGAACACCATCATCAGCCAGTCTTTGCGCCAGTTTCGCGAAAAACTCGTGCGTTGCCATATGAAAAGGGTAAGTCACATCCTGAAAAGCGTCGAGAAAAATCACGCGGTATTTTTTATCGCTGCGCTGGATGAACATGCGGCCGTCTTCGATATAAACCTGCGCATCATCGGGTGTAAGATCGAAATATTCGCGGCCCAGCCTGACAATTTCGGGGTCGATTTCGACACCATCGATACGGGCTTGCGGAAAAAACTGGCGCGACAATTTGGCAAAAGTGCCGGTTGCAAACCCCAGAACCAGCACCGGCAAAGGTTCATCCTTTGTGCCTGCAGGAATAAAAAAATACGCAAGCAGCGCAAGATCGTAATACAAGCCAGTCAAGCCCGGCTTTGACGAACACATTGACTGAGTGCCGAGAGCGACATGGGTCGACAAAGTTCGCACGCCCTCACTCTCCTTGACCAGCAGATAGTTATACACCGATTCGGTCTCGACCAGGGACTCTTCCCAGAAAGCGAAAGAAACCGACCAGGGCGACAACGCGACAGACACTATCAGCAGCAGGGCTACAAAAGTCCTTTTCATGTCGCTTCTTTCCAACAGCGCATTGACTATAGCCAGAGCGCAGAGCATGCCAGCAAAAAGGTAAAATGTCCGGTCAGTTCCCATAAGCGGAACTGTTATGAAAGTCGGTAAAAATGTGCCGCAGATGCTGCCCAAAGTCGACAGACCATAGATTTCTCCGGCTACGCGGCCGTTGTTATCGAGGTTTGAAGTAGCTGCTTTGATCATACATGGCGAAGTTGCGCCAAGAATAAGGCATGGCACGGCAAACAGAATAGAACAGGCGAGCAAACTGCCGGCCAGAACTGGATTCAATGGAAACATGAAAACTGCGGCAGCAGCAACGGCCGCGATCAGATACTTGCCTACCACCGGAATCAGCGCGACCCAGATTGCCGCCCAGAGAATCAGCTGATAAAGCCTCTGTTGCGGGTCGCTGCGATCGGCGAGGCGACCGCCAATAAAGTTGCCCAAGCTCATTGCAACAAGAATGACGCCGATAATGACTGTCCAGGTGATCATCGACGAGCCAAAATATGGAGCCATAAATCGGCTCGAAGCAATTTCGACACCCATTATCGCAGCACCGCATAAAAATGTGGTGAGATATAAAAACAGCTTTCTCTTCATTCTCGCTCCAGCCGTATCATCATTGCATCGATTACGATTACGAACATCCAATCAAAATAAAGATTCTATCTTAGGTGGGTGACTATATTGCGTAGACTATAGTAACAAGTTACGCCTTGTTACCCGTGCTCTCGACAGGGACTCACTATAATAACTCCACTCGGAACTGAATCTTTACCAAACCCAATCTGCGGTATCGGTGTAATCTGTGGACAACCTTCTCATTTTCTTCCGGTATCGGTATCGGTATCGGTATCGAAATGATTATACAACCTCTGGCTGATCTGATGATATAATTTGCGTAGACAAAAATTTACAATAAGAGCAGAAACCAGATGAAATGGGTTAAAATTCTCGCGCTGTTGTTTGTCTGCTGCTTTGGCGCCATCGCCTTCGTGGCATGGCGGGGTGTGCTGACTCTGCGTCAGGGAATGGCCGACTGTCTGATCTGGCAGGGTGAAAGCCTTTCAGAGCGCTTCATTCTAGATGAAGAAACCGCCCACGAAATGGTCGCATCGATAAAAGTGTATGCACAAGGCGTCGCGGCGGGCACACAGCCAGCCATTAACGGGTTCGCGATATTGCGGGCATTTTACGATGGCCCGCTGCTGCTGGCTCTGCTACACAGCAGCATTGTCAACCGACTTGAAGCAATCGAAGCCGCGGACGAATTCGATCGACAGAATGCCACAAAGGTTTCGCAGCAATTCTTCTGTGCGGTGCAAGATAAGCGCATATCGGCTGAGATCTGGCAGAAAATTCGCGAGATACTGCTCGAGCAGAAAATCAACGAAACCGAGAGTTCGATCGGCTTCGTGATTCCCGAGCAGGTCGAAGGTTTCCGCAAAAAGATCGGCGTCGAGGCCCTTGCCGACTGCCTCGCCGTCATGCAACAAGCACTCGCTGACGCCGGCGCAACTGGCGACGTTGCCGTTCTCGACCCGGTTATCGAACTCAAAAGAATACTTAACAGCAGTGGCTCCCGATAAAAGCTCTCCGCCGATTTGCGCAGAATTTTTTCAGAAAGCTGCAAAATACAAATTGTTATTCGGGCTCTCGGCGGAATTACGCAGTTCTTGCGGCTTCAGCCGCTAGAACTGCGAATGGCTTGCCCTCATTCGCCCTTTATATATTCTATTAAACAGAAATTAGAGTCTGCTATATTTATGCAGTTGTCATTAATCCTTTAATCTGCGGATTACTTTTACGGATTATTACTGAACCTGGCGGTAAAAACTTTTGGCGTGTGGGCGTGGTAATATGTGATGAACGAAAATGCTTCGGGAGGAATTTATGAAGTATCTGATACCCGGCATATTGATGGTATTGTGCCTATGTTTACCGGTTGCCGCAGACACCAATCCGCTGACGGCTGCTCAGGAACCTCTTAAAATCGAGAGAGACAGCAGCCAGTCTTCAGAACCTGCCAAAGAGAAGAAAGGCGGCATTCTTTCTGGTATCAAATCTTTCGGCAGCTCGGTTGTCGGATTCTTTAAGGATAAAAAGGAAAAGGTTTCGCGCGGCTTCAGCGAGCTTTGTAAGCTTGTGCCCAAACTTACGCGCATCAGAGCGTTTTTCAAACAGAAGACGCTGAGCGACAAAGACCGCAAAAAACTCGAAGAAATCGCAGAAAAGAACAAGGCAAAGGGCTGGCCACTCGACGGCGATATAGCCGATGTCGTTAACGCGCATTACACCAACACCTACGGCGAACTGAAAAAGGCGCTCGAAGGCGACTGCAACTGGTTCGAGTGCGACGTCAGGCCAGAAGGCCCGTTGCGCGACCATGTTCCTTTCATTAAATTTGGCGAACCGCGGCCGGTCACTGCGCATGATTCGTTTCAGACAAACGGCATGCTGTTCGAAGACTGGGTGCGTATCGTAGCGAAGTCTGAGCGTGGCATCAAAGTCGATCTCAAAGACAATTCTGCGCTCGAAGGTGTGCTGGCCATTCTCAAAAAGTATAATGTCGATGAGCGCAGACTTATTCTCAATATCAACGTCAGCCAGCCTGGCAGCGGGCCGAAGGCAGACGCCGACGCCCGCATCAAAGCTATCCGCTCTGCCTTTCCCGGTTGCCGCATCAAGCTTTCTCCTGGTGGCGGCTGCAGTAAAGACGGCAAATATACCATGGAAGCGGCAGACCGCCTGATCGAGTATGCAAAAGCGGCGGGTCAACCGATCATGTATGCAATGCGCGCCGAGTGGGTAACGCCTGAAATCGTGAAAAAACTTGAGCCCTATGGTAAGGTCTCAATTTGGAACAGCACTAATACTTTCGATCCGAAAGACGTCGCCAAAGAAATCGAGCGCTTCAGAAGCTGGGGCGTCACCGGCATGATCGACCTGATGAGCACCCACGACAAACACTGATGGCAACGACACTACGCGCAATCAAAGCGGACATCACCACTCTGGTGGTCGATGCCATAGTCAACGCCGCCAATGAAACGCTTCTTGGCGGCGGCGGGGTCGATGGTGCCATTCATCGCGCGGCCGGCCCTGAACTGCTGCAGGAATGCCGCCGCCTCAACGGCTGCCGCACCGGCGACGCAAAGATCACCAGAGGCTACCGGCTGCCGGCTAAGCATGTAATTCACACCGTCGGCCCGGTCTGGCACGGCGGCAGGCGCGGAGAATCCGAACTGCTGGCCGCATGCTACCGGCGCAGCCTCGAACTGGCGGCTGAACACGGCCTCGAGTCGATCGCTTTTCCCGGCATCAGCACCGGCGTTTACGGCTACCCTGAAGAAGCTGCAACCAGAATTGCAGTTGCCACGATCAGGCAATTCGTCGCGCAAAACCCGGCACTCAAAGAAGTCATTTTCTGCTGCTTTTCCGACCACGCCCTATCGCTCTATCAGCAGAAACTCAAATAAGCAAATTTTTCTAATGCATTGCCGCAATTAAAGAAATAAGTGAGGTTACCGCATGAAATTCAGAACTATTGGCAGAACGGGTGTCGAGGTGTCGCAGCTGGGGTTTGGTTGTATGCGGCTACCGGTAATAGGCGGAGCGGCGAATCACATCGATGTACCGCTGGCCACGAGAATGCTGCATCAGGCGATCGACAACGGCGTAAACTATATCGATACCGCTTACCCATACCACGGCACCGGTTTTGCGAACCCGGGCGAGAGTGAGCCATTTGTCGCGCAGGCACTGCAGGGCGGGCTGCGCAACAAAGTTAAGCTGGCGACCAAGTTGCCGAGCTGGCTGATCACCTGCCGCGCCGACATGGACAAATATCTCAACGTCCAGCTCAAGCGACTTGCTTCCGATCACATCGATTTTTATCTGATTCACTCAATAAATAAAGGCTTCTGGAAAAACCTGATCAGTCACGACGTTTTCGACTTTCTCGAAGCTGCGCTCAAAGACGGGCGCATCGGCCATGCCGGCTTCTCTTTTCATGACGACCTGCCAACCTTCAAAACGGTTGTCGATGCCTACAGCTGGTCGTTCTGCCAGATTCAGTATAACTACGTCGACACAAATTACCAGGCCGGGGCAGAAGGTCTCGCCTACGCAGCAGACCGCGGCCTCGGCATCGTGATCATGGAACCACTGCGCGGCGGCTCGCTGTCACGTAATCTGCCGACAGCCGTCAGTCAAATATTTGAACAATCAGGTTTCAAGCGCACTCCATCTGAATGGGCGCTGCGCTGGCTGTTCGATGACCCGCGCATTTCGACGGTTTTGAGCGGCATGAGCGCTGTCGAACATGTCGAAGAGAATCTGCACATTGCGGCTCAGGCCGAAGCACAATCTTTATCTGAAGCTGAAAAAGAAGTGATGCTCGAAGCACAGGCGGCATTCAAAGCACGTTGCAAGGTTTCCTGCACCAGCTGCGGTTACTGCATGCCCTGCCCGTCTGGTGTCGATATTCCCAAGAATTTTCAGATGTATAACAGCTTTCACATGCTCGACGAAAGCTTTCAGAATACTGTACGCATGCAATATGGCTTTCAGATGGCGCCAGGAGCGCGGGCCAGCAACTGCGTGCGCTGTGGTCGTTGCGAAACCCATTGTCCGCAGCAGATCAGCATCATGAATGAGCTCCAAAACGTCGCAGTTGTGTTCGAAAAGTAGTTATTCGGCGAAAGCAGCACTCTTTTTGATGTTGGCTATGGTCTCGTTGTGAATGCGGCGGGCCAGTTTGGCGTCACTGCTGTTGAAAGTACCAGAGAGGCTGACGATGCTCGAACCGACCACAGCGTAAGACTGCCAGGTTGTCTGGGCGTAGTTCGGATACTGCGATTCGATGCACTTGATAACATCGGTAATCAGAAGCAGTTCGCCGGCTTCTACCGGAATCCGGTTAACCGAGCGGGTTATCAGCATATCACCGTGCGGTGAACCGCCGGACTTGGCATTTTCTTCTTCCTGCTGCATGTTCAGTGACGGGTGGGCCAACTGTATCATCTGATCAAAAGTAGCCTTAAAAGCTGCTTTGTAATGCATTACGCTGAGACTGACTTTGGTATATTCGTTGTCGCCATATTCTATGCCATCATCGCCGCTTTCAAAAGCAGTACTGGCATCGCTGCTGCTATGTCCCCTGTATGGAACGAAACCACTCTGCTCGATCATTACCATCATTTCGTTGGCCGGCGCCGACTGCGTCTTTACATTAACCGCATCAGCCGGCAGCAAAGAGGCGTCTTCGCCCATGGCACTGCTGCAAAAAGAAAGAGAAACAACCAAAAGAACGAACAAAAAATAACTGGTTCGCATAAACCCTCCTCACTTAAATCTGGCAAAAGTTTAACCCAACTTGACATTAATTGACAATAAATGAAGTCGAGTGAAATAACCTTGAATTCATAGTATTATCATTATGGTTGGCAACAAACCAGATCGTATATTCGAATTGAGGAAATACATGCGAAAACCATATTTTTGCCGATTTATAGCTATTCTGACTCTGTTGTGCCTGCTGGTGCCTGCGCCCGGCGTTTTAGCCGCCAACTGTGTTCTAACCGTTAGTGTTCCGGCGACAACACCAGATGATTCTCAGATCTGGATCACCGGCAGTCACGACCTTCTCGGCAACTGGAACGGCAAAGGCGCACAGTTGAAAGAAATCGGGCCGAACCTGTTCGAATTCGCTGTAAACCTTCCTGTTGGCATTGAGATAGAATATAAATTCACACGTGGCAGTTTTGCGACCGTAGAGAAAACAGCGCAGGGCCACGAAAAAATCAACCGCAAACTGCTTATTTCTGGCAACACAACTCATAACGAGCGGTTAAACGTCGAGGCCTGGGCCGACCAGACGGCTGCGACACCGGTTACTCCACAGATAAGCGGTTGGTATTCTCTGCTCAGATCGGTAAAATCTGAGCATCTCGAACCGGCCCGCGACGTTATCGTCTGGCTGCCACCTTCTTACCCTCGCAACCGCACCCTGCGTTATCCGGTCATTTACATGCACGACGGTCAGAATCTGTTTGATGCCAATACCGCATTCGGCGGTAACGAATGGGGCGTCGACGAGGTCATGCTCGATTACATCGCCGGAGCGCATTGTGGTCAGCTCAATGAAGCCATAGTCGTCGGAATTTACAACACCAGCGAGCGCATGAGCGAATACACGCCGTTTCCCGACCCGAAACACAGTGGCGGCAATGGCGATAATTACGTGAGATTCATTGTCGATGAGCTCAAGCCGATGATCGACAAACAGTTTCGTACGCGGCCGGATCGCCAGAACACTTTTATTGGCGGCTCTTCGCTCGGCGGCCTTATTTCGCTGTATGCCGGCATAGCACACCCGCAGACGTTCGGCGGCATAATCGCCATGTCACCGTCGATCTGGTGGGCAAACGGCGCGATCATCGACTGGTTGCTCGAACATGACATCGCCGGCTATCAGGGCAAAATCTGGGTAGACATGGGCACCCGTGAAGGTGAAGAAGCCATCGAATTTACCCGCAAGCTGGCCGGCGAGATCGGCAAAAATGCGCCAGCGTTCAAAGGCCTGCGCTACCGAGAGTTCAGCGGCGCAACTCACTCGGAAAAATCCTGGCACCAGCGCCTGCATCTTCCCCTGCGCTTCCTGCTCGGGCCACTTAATTGACAAAAGCGCCGACAACAGTTATCTGCTGCCGGCGCCCCGTCATTCTTTCTTCGCTCAGTTGCCTTTGAAATAGAGCTTTACGGCGTCTTCAAAGCCGGACTGGTAACTGAAGTTAAAGCTTATTGAAGGCTTGGTCATCAGCTTGAAGCCATCGGCCGAGAGATTGCCGAATCCCACCTTGATGCTGGCCGGGCCAGCCGTCGCCTCGATCTCCCTGGCTGTATAGGAATCAGGAATCTCTGGCAGCAGCGCATCCAGCGGCTTGCCGATATCCTTGATGCATTTGGCGATTTCCAGGCTCAGGGCCTTGGCGGCTTTAACTATTTTTTTAGCGTCATCGTAGACGATTGAATAGGTGACCATCGACCAGAGCGAAACGTTAGTGCCGATGAGAAAGCCAACCGAATACTTCGCGGCATCGCTGATGATTTCGGTTATCGGTTTCTCGACCAGCGAGCCATGCGCGCCGTTATCGAGAACCGAGATCATTTCGTAGGTTTCCGGGTTAAAGACAAACCAGGCGGGGCGCAGTTTGCCATCAATCAACGGCGCCATCAGCGGAAAAATAACGCCGCGGCCATTATCAGCAGCATTCTGCAACAGATTAACTGTTGACTCTATCAGATTTTCGGTTGCGAGACCTTCAATCAGAGCAGGGATGTCTTCGGGGCCGGCGACCATCAGGCGCTGACTCGCGCCGGCGCGCCAGCGGCTGAACAGACTGCCGCCGCCCATAACCTGCTCTTCAATCATTGTGTTGGCCATACCCATAAAGAAGTTGAACGCCTTTATTGCCTGTTCATCGCCCTGAACGATCGGGTTGATCTGACGCAGGTCGAGCTCGGCGCGCAAATGTTCACCTTCACCCGTCAGAGTAAGAATGATCACGCGCATGCGCTGGCCCGGACGGCCGACCCTGACCCCGGTTTCACGGGCAGCTTCAGCTTCTGCACCCGATTGCAGCGCGAGAAACTGATAGATCTTCGACCAGGCAAACCAGCGCGCCGTCGATCTGGTGCCGGGTGCATCGACAGTTTTTCTGGCGGCGAAATCTGCTGCCAGCGCCGACGAGGCGCTTGCCGTCAGATCAGGCATGCACAAAGCAAAAGTTCTGAAGGTGTCTACTATCGAAACATTCTTTTCGAGAGGTCTGACAAACCCAAGAATCTCTTCTTCAAGTCTGATCTGAATGACCTCTTCTACGATTTCATGATCGGCAAGAGAAACCGGTTCGCGCAGGTTTTCAATCTTGCCGCACGCTGATTCAGCCGACACACAAAGGGTTTTGCCATTATCTGGCGAATAGTAGAAGATATCGAGCGGAGACTGCGAACACATGGCGTAATCGAGCGCGTTGCTTTCAAACAGAGGAATTTCACTGATACCGCCGTCATCATCGCCGCCGCCAAGAGCGCCGGCCATCGAGCCCATCATGGCAGCCTGGTCTGCATTCTTTGAGCGAGCCTTAAGCATGATCGAGATGACTGCCGTCGGCTGATAACCTTCTGCCGGATCTTTTGCAAGATCAGACTCGATCAGTTCGTCAAGCTCTGCGGCATCCTTCATGAAAGGAAAAACCAGATTTCGAGCGCCAACTATCAGCACAGGAAGCTCAGAAATTTCTGACTTCCAGCCGGTTACTTTTGCCAGTTCCTCTTTGCCGCCTTCGGTCAAAGTCGCGTATTTGAACTCATCAGCAACTAGTTCGCCGGCGGTTTTATAATAGATTCTCGCGATTTCGAGCAGGTCTGATGGGGTTCCCCAGTTCTGCAGCAATACCGCTTCCGGCGCATATATCCCTTGCCGGCTGAGCCTGTCTGATGGAATACAGCGGATACTGCCCAGTGCCGCGGCAAAATCAGCAGCATTCATTTTGAGCATTGCCTGTAGACGTGCGTCAGTTACCGATTTAAAGTCCGGGGCGGGAAGAACGACTTCCCCTTCAGAAGAATGTTTCGTTTCAGAGTCAGGCGAATCAGCCTTATCGGTAACAATCTGCCTGCTGGCGACAGCTCCTTTTTTCTGCCAGCCACGAGCAACGCGCTCGGCATGCATGCTGGCAGCAAGTGTGCGTATCGGGTCTTCTTCTTCGGTTTGAGTGGATATTACATCAACACCGGCCAGCATATAGTCATCGAATTTGCCCATTTTGTCGGCGGTGACCTTCATATTCAGCTGAAACAGCTCTGATTTGAGTTCGGCGCCGCTTATCTTTTCGACATCCGGGCAGCTGACAACAATCAAAAAGCGCCGGCTGCGCCCATCGGCCACTTCGACCTGATCGCCAGGCTGAAACAGGTAATCGTTTATCTCGTCGTTCGCGACAAAGGTTTCTCCATTCAGCTCGAGTCTACAGAGATCAGAAACCGGGATCGAAGTGCCCTCGCCATCTTTTTCATCAACCAGGGTAAGATCGAGATATAAAGCCATGTTGTCGAAACGACTGGTATTAACAGCAAGCGAAATCTTATCGCCTTTGCCGGTGGCCAGCGGTTTATCGGCCTTAACCGGCTGGTCGCCGGCTGACAGCAGCAGTTCACCGCCAGCAATATCGACGCGCAAAGTCCCTTTAAGCTTTTCCCCAAGGCTCTTTGGCAGTAGATAAGCCTGTTTACGAATATTATACGAGCCGGGCAGAAACATGGTCGGGCGGTACCAGCCCAACGGCAGATCAGCTGTGCGCGGCGAAGGTCGTAGCACGAGATCGCCATAATGGGTGGGAACCAGCATGGTCAGGCGTTCACGAGGATCGATATCGAGAAGGGCCTGAACTTTTGAAGTAACCTGCAGTTCAAAGACGCGCAACAGATAGTCTTCCATCGCATCGGTAAGCGGGCTGTCTGCGAAGCCGGTCAGGCTTATTTCGAAGGCATCTGAGAGCTTGCCATTAACCGCTGTCGGCAGTTTAGCGACTTTGGCAGGATCTTCGAGCGCATCGGCAACACCGGTCAGAGTAAGGCGAAGATTGCCATAAACCGTGTCGTAGAAATCGATAGCGGCATTTTTGAGAACCCCGGCATCTTTATATTCAAACACCAGCCAGCCTTCGACGGCTTCTCCGGCGTTAATGCAGAGACTCTCGTCTTCAGGCGTTATCAGGGGATCTTCGACTATCCATGAGAGGTCTGATACTGGCACAGCTGCCTGCTGGTTGAACCTGGCAAAAAAGTGCATGCGCACATCAGGAATGAGATAAGGCGGTACCATTTTAACGGTTTTGCCAGTCTGACCTGAGTTGCCGACAATACTGGCCGGGTGCCCCTCAGAACCTGATATCTCGGTTATGGTCTGCTCAGGAAGAATGTTTTCGAAACGCATCTTCACTGCAACACAGGAAGCAGAAACACCACGAAACGAGCTCATAATAAGCATCTCAACCGCTGTCAGGCGCATAGCCCGGTTGGCAACCGTTGCACTTAACGGCATTCGCTGGGTAATCACCGTTTCATCGCGGGTTTTGCTGCTGCCATAGAGTGACTGGCTGAGATCAAGACTGTAGCGTTCGAACTGCGGCGGCAGATCGGCAAACGAAACTTTCAGGCCATTGACAGAAGCTTTCTCGACAACTGGTGGTGGTGGCAGTTCGGACTTTTCAGCCGCTGACATGACGAGAAGGCGACCATTTTCTTCGCGGCGGCTGAAAGTGAGCAGGACCGGAGTTTTCATGTCTGTACTGGCAGAGGCGGTAACAATGGTTTTGCCAAAGTTTTCGACAGCTTCTCTTACCGCGTTCAGGTCGGTAGATACCACGGCTTTTCCGGCGCACAGTTTCGCCGCCATGTCAAAAGGCGCTTTTTCGCCATCACCTACCATGCCAACCCAGGTGGTCTGAATGCCGGCATCTTTGAGACTTCCCAGCACCGCCTCATAGTCGGGTGTAACAGCGGCCGGGTCGAGATCAAGACCGGCATCGGTTATAAACAGCAGATACCTGCGGTCTGAAGGAACTTCGTTTAGAGTTCTGAAGGCTATCTGAAGCGCTTCCAGAGTAGCGGTGCCGCCACCGGCTGTTACCGGAGCAAGACTGGCGACCAGATGCATTCTGTCGCTGGTAAAAATCTGTATTATATCCTTGTGCAGGTTATAGATCATCAGCTGGGCAATAGCATTTTCAGGCAGTTTGCTGAAAAGATCGCGCAGAATCGCCTTGGCTTTTTCCATGCGGTAATCGCAGCCATCCTCACTCGGCGGCATATCCATCGAGCCACTTACGTCGAGCACAACGTTAATCACCGGCGCGTCAGAATTACCACGCATTCCGGGACGGCGATAAACCAGTTCATGTTCACGACCAAGCATTGAAGCGACCTGAGCGAACACCTTATCGATATTCTCAGAGTTCGCCTGGTGATAACGCCCGCCAGAAAGTGTGGCAAGGCGCTTCAGCGTAGCTTCATCGGGCTTTTTGCCAAAACCTATGGTAAATACCGGAACTTCGGCGGTTTTGACCGCTGCAAACATTTCTTCTGGCTTTGTTTTGCTGCCAGGGCCGGTGTCGTTGTGATTGGCGTCGAAACCGTCGGTAAAAAGTAGAACGGCGGGACGGCCCTTTCCCTCAGATTTCTGCAGGCCCAGCATGACACTGTCGTTCAGGCAGGTCGCGCCATCAGCCCTTACCCCTTTCAGAGCTTTGAGCAGTCCATTGCGGTCCTTTGCTGCAATTTCCTTAGCTTTGGTGTCGAAATCGACAAGCACGATTTCACTGTCTTCGGGAAGAAGCCTGATGAACTGCTCGACTGAAGCCAGCGCCAGCTTCATATCTTTTTTCATCGAGCCGGAAGAGTCGAGAAGAATAGTGAGGCTCAAAGGAGTCGCGACGCTTCCGGCCGAGAGTATCTCAGCCGGCATGCCGCCCTCTTTGATTTCGAGCTCTTCTTTATTTACTACGCCCTGCCAGTTCGGTGTGGCAAAGCGCACCGACACCTGTTCATCGGCGAGCAATCTGACGTTGCGAATTTTGAGTTCGCGCTCAACCAGCAGTGAGTCAGATGCCAGCGCCGCCGCCATCTGTTCGTCGTCTTTGCCGCCTTCTGGCTGCACAGTTTTGGGCCAGTTTTCGATTATCGTTATTTTGCCGGCATGCACCGGAATCATATGAGCCTGAATTGTGTTGACCAGCGGGCCGGCCGAACGCAGCGTGTAAAGGCCAACCGGCAGCGGAATCATCACATCACCGGCGGCGGTCACCGAACCGGTAAATTCAGGCCCGGAGCCTGGGAAATCAGGGTGGCTGACATCATTCAGTGCAATTATGTCGTTGTTCTCCGGCTTGCAGATCTTGATGGCACCGGTCTTCCAGGTGTAGTCGATCTTGCCCGCCGGGCCGAGGTCGATAAGTCTGATCTTGCCGCTGACCGGCACGGCAACAGGTTTGATCGCGAGATTCCAACCACCGGGAGCGGGCTTCATGTTGTCGATGATGCTGGCCGGGCCATCATGCACAAAGACGTCGCGGTCAAATCTGTTGTTCCAGACAACCGGCCCCGACTCTATCGTATTGGCGCCGCTCATGGTAAGGCCGCCCGTAGCCGCCGACTGTTCGGCAAACTCTACCGAAAAGGCAAGAAAGCGATCACCGGGATGCATCAGCTCAAATACCGCCGCATCTTCTTCTTTGCTGAAGTTGAATTCAACAGGCTTTTCAGCCGTCAGGGTTTCTGCATACAGTGGCAAAAACACTGAAAACAGGCATAAAACCAGAAGCACCCCAATTATTCTTTGCATGACTTAATCCTCGCTTAATGGCGCTGTATTTACTACTTTGGTTGTTTATATACTATTCTTTTTCAGATTCTGCAATTCCGCCCAATGGATCAGAAGACCTCAGTGCAATATGCAATCCTGACGCCTTATCTGTTCAAGAATATTTTCATTAAAAATGACTTTGAAAAATCTTTCATGGCCAATTTTTCCACCACTCATGCCTGTTGGCGGCGAAATTTGCGGTGATTGTTCGAGAGCTGGCAAATCTGCCGGCGAAGGAATATAAACTGTAACCGAAGCAATTGCTCTGACTGTAGACGCCTTTAAATACGCCTGATAGGCATCAGATAGTTCGCTAAAAGCCAGACCCTTCTGGTTTTTTACCCAGCTCTCATAATCTGCGACATCTTCGGGCCTTAGCAGGTTAAACGTATAGGTGCCTGGTGGCGATGATTCCTGACGCAGCGAATAAACTCCTTTGTCATGTAACTCAAAGCTGCCGGCATGGTTTTCGATGACGAAGGGGCCGTTTTTAACCAGTTCGCCATCGAGATAAAAATTAAAAAAGTCAGATGCAAAAATCACTGCATGCACAACAGCAGCAGTTAATACTGCTGAAATCAACAAAAGCCAACATTTAAAACCAAAGCTGAAACTGTTCATATCTCTGCCTTTCTCTCTATTTAACTGCTATTGGCCTGACATAGCCTGGCTTACTCTTTAAGAAGCGATCAGCAGCAGCAGTCAGCACAACTACAGGAAGTCGATGGTCGGTACGATATACCCAGCCGTGATTACCGGCAGGTTCTGTTTTGACTGTCAGCGGAATTGAAACCTGTTGCTGATTCGCTCTGTCGGCATATTGCCTGGCATCGCTGGCATCAAGAGTTCCGTAGACCCAGGTAAGTTTTTTCCATTGCCTGGTGCTGATCTGTTGAGAAAAGCCGGATACAGGCGGATTACCGCCGGTTAACACTCTGGCAGAATTGCGAAGGTTACCGCCACCAGAAGACTGCCGGTCAACAACGACCCAGTATACTGTAGAAGATTGCGGTTGCTGTTTCGGCAGCGACGGCGAAACGCTGGAAGCTGAAGATCGGCTGTCTGCAGTCGAAGAAGAAGGAAACTTAAGTGGCGGAATATTTCCAGGGCCGATCATAGACTGAGGAAGCGTGACTTTAGCTTTAGATGCTGCCGCTTTTTGTGCGGCCTGTTGCTGCAATTGGCTCTGTCTGGCACTTTCCTCCAGTCCCATTTTCATGCCAAGCGCTAATGCCGAGAAGGCTTCATTGAATGCTCTGGCAGAAGCGGCCTGTTCGCGCGCCCGGTCTCTGGGAACAGTATAGCCGAGACGAGCTGCCAGACTTGCGTTTTTGCCATGTTTCCAATACTGGTAGTAGCCGGCAGTGTTCCCACGATTGTCTTTAACAGATGCTTTTACGCCGTTCTGTAGCAGGATGTCGGCTATTCTGGTGTGATTGAACAATGCCGCCCAATGCAGGGCAGTCATGCCGTTGCGGTCAGCGGAGCCGACTCTGGCACCGGCTTTCAGCAGTGCTCGAACCGAATCCTCGCTGCCGTTTGCAACTGCAAACATCAAAGCGCTGATACCGGAAAAACTCTGATTAACATCGCCACCAGCTTTAATATAGTCGTTTATCAGTTCAACAGTGCCGGTCTGACAGGCTTCGATAAAGCCTGTCGGTGAAACATCGCGATAACCGCCGGCGGCTCTTATCGCAACTGCTGCTTTTGTGCCGAACGAGGCAATATCCAGCGGTTTGCCACCGGATAAATCTCTATTGTTCGGGTCAGCACCGCTGCCGAGCAGAATTTTAACAATATTGTAGTGACTGTTTTCCTGATCGTAGGAAACAGCCTTACAGAGAGCAGTTTCGCCGAAAGCATCTTTGCCATCAACATTTGCACCGCGGCTGAGCAAAATTGCGAGAATTCTTTCGGCGCCGGCTGCTGCTGCGACGTGAAGCAGTTTTTCGTCTGAGCCCGGAATCGACTGATTAACGTTAAAGCCATTGTCGATTGCCTGCTGCAACACTCCGGCAGCGGCATCTTTATCGCTCATTATCAGTTCTGCAAGCTTTTCAGCTGACATTTGTGCAGACGCGGTCAAATTGTCTTCAGACACAGGCTTATGCTTTTTAGCAGAACGGGACAAAGCTTTCGCTTCCATCTGCTGTTTATCTATTTCAGCCCAGCCATCAGCGGAATTCACAGAATTCTGCAGGGCGTCACTGATTGTCTTTGCCAGTTTTTCGGCAGCTTCGCGGGCAATTTTGCTACCAGCCGGCCTGAGGTAACAGGTATGCATGTTTTCGAGCGTGATACGGCGCCACTGGTCACTTGCTACAATTCGCATAAGGAAACGATTAAACAGTTGGCGCGGAGTAAGAACCTGTTTGTAGACGCTTCTGACCTGCGCTGCCAATGGAGCCATTTCGAGCTTGCGCACCGCTTCTCTGTGGGCCTCATCTTTTGCTGACCATTCTGTATAGAAAACTTCTTCCCATCGCAGCATGTGCTGTCTTAAAGACTCAAGTAAAGCTGCCTGCGGAGAGCCTGGATCAAATTTTATCAAAAAACTTGGTATATATGGCGCCTTACCATAAGCCCGCGCCTGATCAAAGGGTGGCGGCGGGATCCAGGCATCTGGTCGCCGTGGAAAATATTTCTCGGTATTTTTAAAGCGGCTGAGACAGTCTAACGAAGGCATAACGATGCTTACCAGATTTGTGTAAGCCCTGCTTTTATAGAGATCGTTTTCGATGACCTGTTCTACAAACTGAAATCCCTTTTCGACAGTCTGCAGGGTTTTAATATATTTCCCCAGAATCGGAATTTCTCGCGCAACAGCCAGTAATGCGCCATGCTTCAGAGCATCATCGAGACGATTCTGCTGCATTGCTTCAATCAGCTTATGAATTCCGAAAACAGTAATCAGACTCGCATTCTTGCCAAACTCAGGATTGAGATGCATTTGTATTGTCATTTCAATGAGTTTGTTACGGCTTTCCCGGCTAAGCTTTTCTTTGAGAACAGCAAAATTACGGCTGGCCTGCAAGTGCGCCGGATTGCTCTGCAACCACGACCCGACGAACGTTTCCCAGTCGGCAGGAATTTCGTAAGCAGCGGCCGGCTGCAAAGCTGAAAGAGCCAGCCAGATAATTATGCAGAAAAGCCTGCAAGGTTTGCTCAAGTTCATTATGGCCTCCTGAAGTTGGTTTTACACGGCTTTACGTATGCGCCGCGAGTATGTAAAACTATCAATCTGCGCCAATTTTTTTGAAAACATCCACAGCTTTCTCTTTTAAGGTTTCCGGTTTGGAGAGTGTTTCTTTTCCAGGCTCATCGACCTTTTTTTCAAGGTCATAGCGGCGCATATCGGCGCCCAATGTGTAACCGACAAAAGAATTGGTTATAAACACAGGCTTTCTTGTATCGATACCAATCTCTTCGGTCATGAAAGTCAGAGTTTCGCGCTGCGGCATCATTTTGCATTCATCACGCACAATTCTGACGACGGTAACGAATTGTCCTTCGTCCGTCTTTCTGATGTCGAAACGAAATGAGTTATGGCTGGTTCCACCCTTCTGCGCCACGGTAATTCTGAAATCGTCGCCATCCAGTTCAAACCCCAGCAAAGGTTCGGAAATCGGCTTATCATAAGCTGATGCAACCATTGTCAGACCAACAAAGAACACGACAAACAACAAAGTAAAATAGCGGTTTTTCATATTGTCTCCTGAGAAATAAAAGTCACTCACAGCTGTGACATTATAGCAGATTCAGCCGAAATGTTTTATTCATGATTACTGTATTTATGCCCGCAGAGTCTGTCTTAATACATTGACGGCAGGAGAGTGGCGAATTAGAATGGAGCTGCTGTTGTATAATAATTACTGTGATTGGAAGAATGACATGTTATCTGCAAAGTCTGTTAGAGCGCTATTGATTCTAGGTTTGTTACTGATATATCTGAACCCGGTAAATGGCTGGGCGGCGCCGGGTTACGAGGCTGATGCCATTTCGATGTTTACCATGAATTCGGCTACGGCGCTCAGGCGCATCAAAAATGGCATGTTCGATATCATGTATCGTGGCTTTGGCTCGCGTAAAGCCGGCGATATCGACAAAGACGAACTGCTTGGCTTTCGCTTCATGCTCGATACAGTTCATCAGTCGCGCGGTCTGCGCACTCTCGTCGAAAAACACGAGAAGGCAGGCCTGAAGCCAGATCAGGCATTCGACAGAGCCAGGCTCGAACAGGCAAAAATTTTAAAGACTATTTTCAAAACCGCAGAGTCGACCAGCGAGCTTTACGAGAACCGCCGCGGCAAGTCGTTCGAGGCGGTAAAAGCCGGAGTGCCTGACCCTGAGACACATTTCCTGTTCTGCTCGCCAAGAATAGGCGTAGCCAGAATGTATGGGCCAATAGTAATAGTTATCCAGGAAACCAGACCACGCGGGCTCGACCTCAATGGCATCGCTCGCGACGCCCGCTATTACACACTGGCGCGCTTTCTCAAAAACATCGGCGATCTCGACTTTAGAATGATACTCGCCGATTACGTGGCAGACCGCGATGAATACGTGATTCCATCATATATCAGACCGATGGATATTTCAGGTCTGATCGTTCACAGCAATTCGCCAGTGGTTATTGGTAACCGCGTAGCAATACCACCGCCAGCCATACGCAGAGTTTATCGAAAATATAACCGCAAAGGCGCAATGGTTATCGATGTTTTCGACGGCAAAGACAGGCTGATTGCCAGGCTGACGGCAGCTCCTTCTGCCTCCGACATTGAAAATGACACGCCACGCTCGCCAGAGAAACTGCCAGACTACATTCAAACCGCCTGGAACGATTACGTCAAGACCTTACGCCGACAGAAGTCGAAGCATTGATTTGTCTGCTGCCGGTCTTTGAGCGGTCTAGTTCAAAACAGGAAAGGAGCAGAATGATGCGGAGAGCTTGCAACCTGCGATTCCGGCTGACCAGCTGCCTAGTCGTCATGATAATGGTGAGTCTGGCGATTTTACCGACAGCAGGGACCAGCGTTTCAGCAGCAGAAACAGGCGCGGTTTCTGATGATGCATTTTTGGATAATGTACAAAGACAGGCTTTTCAGTATTTTGTTGAATGCGTGAATCCGGACAATGGACTGGTAATGGACAAGGCCCCGAACCTGCCGGCCGGAAGCGAACCAGTTGATTTTTCCTATTCGGCCGCCACGATTGCTGGAGTTGGCTTCGCACTAAGCGTTTACCCGGTAGGCGTTGAACGCGGCTGGATGAAACGCGAAGATGCAGTTGAACTGACGCGCACTACATTAGGTTTTTTCGTGGAAAAAATGGAGCATAAGCACGGCTTCTTTTATCACTTCGTCGATATGAATACCGGCGCCAGAGCCATGAACTGCGAAATTTCATCAATAGACACTGCCCTGTTTCTGGCCGGAGCACTGTTCGCAGCACAGTATTACCAGGACAATGATATTCAGAAGCTCACACAGAAACTGTATCAGCGAGTTGACTGGAGATGGATGTGCAACGGCGGCCGATTTCCATCGATGGGTTGGACCCCGGAAAGCGGCTTTATCAAAGCAAGCTGGGATCATTATTCTGAAGGCCTGCTGCTTTATATTCTGGCGCTGGGCGCGCCAGAACACGCTCTCCCGGCTGACGCCTGGAACTTCCGGCGACTGTGGGGGCACTACAAAGAACATGTATATCTCATCAATCAGCCGCTGTTTACTCACCAGTTTCCGCAGGTGTGGCTCGATCTGCGCGGCAAGCGCGATGCTTACGCCAACTATTTTGCCAGCTCGATACAGGCGACTATGGCAAACCGCCAGTTCTGCCTGGATCTGCGCCAGAGTTACCAGACTTTTTCAGAAAACCGCTGGGGACTTACCGCCTGTATCGGCCCTGATAACTACCACGCCTATGGCGCACCACCAAACCCGGCCGTGGTAGACGGCACAGTTGCCCCGGCCGGTGCTGCATGCTCGATAGTTTTTGTTCCAGAACTGGCGGTTGCCGCTCTGCGCGAATACTACGACAGCGCAACGCTGCCAGAGAGCATAAAAAAGCGCCTGCACGGCCGCTTTGGTTTGAGCGATTCGTTCAACCTCGATCGTAATTTCGTTGCATCCGAAACTTTCGCAATAAACCAGGGGCCGATGCTGCTGATGATCGAGAACCATCGTTCCGGGCTGATATGGAAACACTTCATGCAGATACCGGCGGTAATGCAGGCGATGCAGACGGCCGGTTTCAAGCCGGATACTGCAGAGATAAATTCGCCCGAGGCGACGACAGTATACGAAACTGCTGCATACATGCCGCATCAGCGACCAGTATACGAGGCAGGTTTCCTGACAGAAAAATATTCGCTGGCCAGCGCCAGTTTTTCTGATCCGGTCTGGGAAACAGCCAGCAGAATGGTCATTGACCACAACCTGATACAAACCATCAGCAAACCTCCGGCCAAACTCGATTATCAGCTGCAATGGCAGATGCTGCATGATTCAGAAAGTATATTTTTCAGATTCGATGTGCGTGACACGACATTACACGCTGAAAACGCCGATGAACGCATGTATCATGATGACTGCATCGAAATCTATCTGAACTCGCGCAACGAGAAATTCAGCTGGAATGACGAGCATGATTATCAGATCATTGTATCGCCTGATGCTGAAGGTCAGAAGCTGCGGGTTAAAGAATTCTGCAAAGGAACACAACTGACCAATCAGCTGCAATCGAGATTTCAGCGACTGCCAGACGGTTATAGCGCTATTATTGAAATACCGAAAAAGGCGTTTGGCCTTGCTGCTGCCGAGCGCTTTGCCGCTTCCATCGCGGCGCATGATGTTGATGCTTCCGGCACGGTAGACATGAAATATTGCTGGTTTTTTACACAGCCTGAAACTATTCTGGCAGAAGTTAAACTTTTGCAGGATAATTAGCCTTATGAAAAATATCACCGCACTGCTGGTTTTGCTGCTGGTATTCACGACTGGCTTCAGCCAGGCGGCTGACAGCGAATCGCCGGTCAGCTTGACGGTATGGGCCATGGGCAACGAAGGTCTGCTGATCAGAAAGATGGCTGACCGTTTTGAAAAGCTGCACCCGCAGGTAAAGATCATCACGCAGGCAATCCCCTGGACAGCAGCTCATGGGAAACTGGTAACCGGCGTTGTCGGCGACATGTCGCCCGACGTCTGCCAGATGGGAACAACCTGGATGGCCGAGTTTCAGGCGATGGGTGCGCTTGAACCACTGGACAACTATCTACAGGGCGCAACTGCGGTCAAGATTGATGATTATTTTCCGGCAGCGCTGACTTCGACATCTTTTGCCGGGCAGCGCTTCGGGCTGCCGTGGTATGTCGATACCCGGGTATTTTTCTACCGTTCTGATATTGTTATGCAAGCAGGCTATGAGGATTTTCCAACTGACTGGGAAGGCTTAAAGGGGCTGGCAACCGCAATCATGGCAGCGAATGAAGAGGCCGGACGACCAGGCTTTGCTTTTTCGTTGCCGACAAATGACTGGCAGATTTTTCTGATGTTCTTCTGGCAGGCCGGCGGGCAGCTGTTTCCCGAAGGAGAACCACTTCCACTGCTGAGTCAAAACCCTGGCGAGAAAGCTCTCGAATATCTGCGCAGTTTCTTTGTTGAAGGGCTTGCCTCACTGACCTCTGGTCGCGACATGGATCTGCTGACCGCATTTGATTCGGGCTTTTTTCCGATGTTCATTGCCGGGCCCTGGATGGTTTCGACGATCGAGACCGGCAAGCCTGAACTGGCAGGGCGTTGGACTACAGCGCCAATGCCAGAAGGTGCTCGAAGCGCCTCTTTTATCGGCGGCAGCAATCTGGCAATGTTCAAAAGCAGTAAAAACAAGGCATGGGCCTGGAAATTCATGGAGTTCATGTCAACAGCAGAAAACCAGGTCGCCTGGTATGAACTGTCTAAAAATCTGCCATCGTTGCGGGGAGCCTGGGAACATGAATCTCTGGCAGCCAACCAACACCTGAAAGCCTTTCGGGCCCAACTTGACGCGGCGATTGCTCCGCCGGCGATTCCTGAATGGGAACAAATCGCCGATTCTGTTTCTGAAGGCATGGAGCCGGTAATGTATGGTCAGCTGACCGCTGCTGAAGGCCTGCAGAAAATGTCAGAAAAAGCGGCGGTGATTCTGCACAAACCAGTTAAAACAGCAGAAACCGGCGACCTCTGGAAACTTGCGTTGGCTCTGGCATTTGGCACAGTATTACTGCTGGCGGCATTTTTTCGCTGGTGGCCGCGCGAGAAAGACTACATCAGTAACCGCAGCTTTCAGCCGGTAGCACTGGTCTTCGTTCTACCGGCACTGACTCTGCTCACCGTTTTTCTCTTTCTGCCGATTCTGGCCTCATGGTTCGCCAGCTTCACCAATTGGGATATCTACGGCATCAGCCGCCCTGAGAACGTCGTTTGGACAGGTCTTGACAACTACCGTCACCTGGCAGCCGATCCGGTATTCTGGGTATCGCTGCGCAACAGTATGCTGTTTGCACTTATCGGCGTACCGCTGAACCTGATGTGTTCGCTGTTCGCTGCCCTGCTGTTGAATCGCGAGTTTATCAGGTTCAAAGCACTGTTTCGCGTCGGATTTTTTATACCCTGCATTACCACGATGGTCGCGGTAGCTGTAATCTGGCGCTGGCTCTACAACCCTGAGTTCGGGCTGTTGAACCTGGCGTTGGGCTGGCTGGGGCTGTCGCCGCAAAACTGGCTGGCCGACCAGTGGCTGGCCTTGCCGGCGCTGATCGTCATGGCGGTCTGGAAAGGCTTTGGCTACAACATGATCATTTTTATCGCAGCGCTGCAGTCAATACCTGAAGAGCTGTATGAATCGGCTGATATCGACGGAGCCAGTGAACCGCAGCAGTTCTGGCATATCACGTTGCCGATGCTGCGAGAAACCACGGTTTTTGTGACAATCATGACCAGTATCGGTTTTCTGCAGTTTTTCGCAGAGCCCTACGTAATGACCGGCGGCGGACCTCTCAATCAGACGATGTCGGTCGTGCTCTATATGTACAATCACGGCTTCAAATTCTACAATCTGGGCTATGCATCCAGCATCGCTTATGTTCTGTTCGCGCTGATCCTTACCTTCACGCTGGCACAGGGCCTGATGAGAAAGAGCCTGGAAGGAGGCAGAAAATGAGCGCCAGAGTAAGAGTGTCGAAGTGGAAAGAGTGGTCGTTCTTCGCGTTTCTCTGCCTTTCTCTTGTTTTTACGCTGTTTCCGTTTATCTGGATGCTATCGACATCATTTAAAAGCCCGGGAGAAATATTTACACAGACGCCGACTTTCATTCCGGTGCAGGCGACCCTCGACAACTACCGCAATCTTCTGCAGAGCGCCAATCTTGGCCGCAGTTTTCTCAACAGTCTGGTGTTCGCGACCGGCATGACCATTCTTTCGGTTCTGTGCAATGCCATGGCCGCCTACGGCTTTGCCAAGCTCAGTTTTCCCGGGCGGGAAAAGATTTTTGCGCTGCTGCTGCTGACCATGATGGTGCCCGGGCAGGTAACGATGATGCCGGTTTTTTTGATTCTCAAAACACTGGGTTTTCTCAATTCGTTTGTCGGACTGATAATACCTGGAATAGCCAGCGTTTTTGGCATTTTCATGCTGCGCCAGTTCATGCAAGCGATACCTGAAGAGATTCTCGAAGCGGCCAGAATAGATGGTTGCAGCGAATATCGCATTTTCTTTTCGATAATGCTGCCGCTATGCCGCCCGGTTCTGGCTACTCTGGCCATTTTCAGCTTTATAGGTGCCTGGAACGAGTTTTTCTGGCCGCTGGTCATAATGTTGCGCGAAGACATGCAGACCCTGCCGGTCGCGCTGGCTAATCTCAACGGACAGTTCAACACCGACTGGGGGCTTCTGATGGCCGGCTCGGTGCTGGTAGTCGTGCCGGTAATTCTGGTGTTTCTGCTCGCGCAGAAGCATTACATCAAGGGCATCGCGGCCGGCGGCGTCAAGGGTTGACGCATAAGTGCCTGGCAAAACCGCATATAACAAGGAGACTGGTGTGAGCAAAAAGTCTTTGAAATCGCAGAAAGTATGCAGCAAACCTTTGGCCGACAAGCTTGAACGCAAGATAGAAACCCTGCTGGCAAAAATGACTCTCGCCGAAAAAATCGGGCAGATGACCCTTTTTACTGCCATGTGGGCCGAAACCGGCCCGACAATCGACCGCAACTTTCTGCAGTATGTCAGAGAGGGCCGCTGCGGTTCGATATTCAACGCCTACACGGCGGAGTATACGCGATCGCTGCAGAAGGTGGCTGTCGAAGAAACACGCCTCGGCATACCTCTGTTATTCGGTTTTGACGTAATCCACGGGCATCGCAGCATTTTTCCGATTCCGCTTGGCGAAGCCTGCAGCTGGGATCTGGAACTCATGAAAAGATCAGCGCGGATAGCCGCCACCGAAGCGGCGGCTGAGGGTATTCACTGGACATTCGCGCCGATGGTCGATATCGCCCGCGATCCACGCTGGGGCCGCGTCGCGGAAGGTGCCGGCGAAGACGTCTGGCTGGGCTGCCGCATTGCTGAAGCCCGTGTGCGTGGTTTTCAGGGCGAAGATCTCACCGCCGATGATACTGTTCTAGCCTGTGCCAAGCATTTTGCAGCTTATGGAGGGGCAGAAGCCGGGCGTGATTACAACATCGTCGATGTATCTGAGCGCACTCTTGCCGAAGTTTATCTGCCGCCTTTCAAGGCCTGCGTTGACGCCAATGTTCGCACCTTCATGCCGGCATTCAATGAGATTGCCGGGATGCCCTGCACGGCCAGCCGGACTTTGCTTACTGAGACCCTGCGACAGAAGTGGGGTTTTACCGGTATGGTGGTTACCGATTACACGGCGATCAATGAGCTGATTCCGCATGGCGTAGCAGCTGATCTGACACAGGCCGGGCAGCTGGCCATCGAAGCCGGCGTCGATATGGACATGCAGGGCGGTGTCTATTTCACCCAGCTTGAAGCTCTGGTCAACGCCGGGAAAGTTTTGCCAGCTGCGATCGATGAGGGTGTCAGAAGAGTTCTCAGGGTAAAAATCGAACTCGGGTTGTTTGATGACCCATATCGCTACTGTTGCGAAAAGCGCGAGAAAAGCCGGGTATTGTCGCCCGAGCACAAGGCTGCCGCTCAGAAAGCGGCAGAAAAATCGATGGTGCTTCTAAAGAACGAAGACGACACCCTGCCGTTCGCCAAAAATCTGCGAAGTCTGGCTGTTATCGGGCCTCTGGCTGAATCGCAGCTTGAACTGCTCGGCAACTGGTATGGTGCCGGCGATGGCAACCAGGTTGTATCGGTTGCGGCGGCACTGCGCGAAAAATTCGGAAAGTCGGTTAATATCACCACGATTAAAGGTTGCGAAGTGGACGACGAAGATGATTCGCAGTTAAAAGCCGCTGTGACTGCCGCCAAAAAGGCAGATGCGGTGCTTCTGGTTCTTGGCGAATATGGCAACATGAGCGGCGAAGCCGCTTGTCGTGTTGACATTGATCTTCCAGGCTTGCAGAACCGTCTGGCCGAAGAAGTTACAGCTGCTGCGCGCGGCAAACCTGTCGCCGCCGTCTTATTCAACGGCCGGCCGCTGGCAATCAGTCGTCTGGCCAAAGCGGTTCCAGCAATTCTCGAAGCCTGGTTTCCCGGCACTATGGGCGGGCAGGCGATTGCCGAAATGCTTTTCGGCGACACCAGCCCCTCAGGCAGGCTGGTGATGAGCTTTCCAAGACACATCGGCCAGATCCCGATATATTACACGGCAAAAAACACCGGACGACCCATCAGCAGTGACAAATACACGAGCAAGTATCTTGACTGCCCAAATACGCCGTTATTTGCATTCGGACATGGTTTGACCTACACGACTTTCAGTTATGGGCCGTTACGGCTGAGCGCGGCAGAGATGCCGATGAATGGCGAGATTACGGTGTCGATTACAGTGACCAACACCGGCAATCGAGCTGGAGAAGAAGTTGTACAGCTCTATCTGCGCGATCTGATCGCCTGCGTAACCCGGCCGCTGAAAGAGTTAAAAGGCTTTAAAAAGATCAGTCTCGAGCCTGGTGCCGCCGCTGAGGTCAAATTTACCATCACTGCTGCCGAACTGACCTTTGTCGGGCCAGATCTCGAACCACTGATCGAACCCGGCGAATTTGAAGTCATGATCGGCGGCAGTTCATCAGTGGCAGATGGCCAGCGCTTTACTCTTCTGCCAAAATGATTAAGCAGAGCGCCAGAGAATCAGGTTTGAATAAACTGCTGGAAATGTTTCCGGCAGTTGGCATCACGCTCTATTTTGCGCTGTTTTTTCTGGCAGCGCGGGTTTATCCTGGCGGATCACAGGCTAATCTCAGATCGACCGGATTCAGCTGGCTGCATAATTACTGGTGCGAGCTGATGAATTACGAGGCGATGAACGGCCAACCGAATCCCGGAGCCGTTTATGCCATTATCGCCATGATATTGGCCGGCAGCGCGATTGGCGTATTTTTTTACCGGCTGCCGCTTTATTTAAAAACGGCAATTGCGCACGCGCGCGTGATAAGAGTTAGCGCGGCCATAACCGGGCTTTCAGGCGTAATGCTTTTTGGCGACTACCATAACCCTGCGCTGCTCTGTTTCAGCATCGCAACGTTTGTTACCCTGGTGATCGCGCTGGACATACTCATTGGAAACGGCAGGCGGCTTTTTTTTGCAGTCGGACTTCTCAGTCTGATACTTACCCAGGCCAACAATGTGATGTATTATCTGCGCCTCGGCATAGAGCATCTGCCATGGTTTCAGAAAATTGCCATAGCAACGGTGCTCATCTGGGTAGCCGTCATGAACATCTACTTCGTAACATACAAGACCAGCGAAACGACCGAACTATAGGCTCACAGACCCCACTTATTGCGATCGATACTCGAAGTGTCAACGCTGGTTCCGTTTTCTTCGGCGAATTTTTTAAAGTCGTCGATCTGCTTTACCACTTCCTGGCCGGCATTGAAAATCTCGAACTTGGCATTGTACATTTCCTTGATGGCTTTTGTATCCATGCCGGATGAAAAAAGACCACCCGTGCCGCCGATGTTCTTGATCTTGTTCCAGTCCATTTTATCTTTGGTATCCATAGCCGCCAGTGCTTCTTTAACCTGCCTGGCCTTTTTTTTCTGTGAGTCTGAAAGCTTACCGTCGCAACCCGGGTCATAAAGCGCCTTAGGGTCAAGATCGAGAATATCCTTGTCAATGTTGCCGAGCTGTTTTTCAACATCTTTGAGACCATTGAACAGTTCATCTTTGACCTTTTTGATCTCGCCAACCGTCATATTGGCGACATCCGCACCAGCGGCCGACCATTCACTGGTGAATTTCTGGGTCAATGCCTTGGCGTCTTCCTTTACGCCGGCCATAACGCTGCCCTGCGTCGCAAAAAACTTGTTAACATCGCCAACATCACGCCAGAACGCATCAAGCTCTTCAGAGCTGTCTTCACGCATGACAATAAGCTTTTCCTGAGCGTATTCTGGCGCCTGATCTTCAGGAATTCCATCGAGAGCGGCTTTCAGTTTGAGTGAAACGACGAGACGACCAGCCTCAGGCGTTTCGCTTACCACAAAATCTACAACATTTCGGCTCACAACCCACTTCTTCCCGTCAAAGCGTCGATACAGCTCAGGAGCTGAATAAAAATAACTCAGCGGCACATCTTTAGTCTCATCGCCACCTGGTTTGCGCACTTTGATTTCGATAACCTCATCGCTGGCCTGCTTAAATGTGCCCTTGCGCGCCTGACTGAGATCATTCTCGAGCAGTTTGAAAACCTTGTTGGCTTCCTGCTTGATATAGTCTCGACTGGTCACAATCGCTCTTTTCGCCGAAGCGTCCTTGAGCAGGTAATAGATCGGTACCGAAATAATCGACAGAATCACCACGCCCACCATAATCTCGATCAGTGTTGTGCCACGCTTTTTCATGCTTTTTCTCCCCTCGTCCGATCAGGGCTTTACGATCAGAAAAGATTTGTTGCGAACCACCGGCGGCGCATTGCCGGCCCGGCTGAATGAACAGGAAATATCAGTCTGAACCATAGTTTTGTCAGGCTTGCCCTCTTTGAGCAGAAACGACCAGGTGCCGACCACTGCAAAATCCTTGTATTTCTTCTGAATCTCAAGAACTTCGCTCAGGCTTATCGGATAAAAGCCGTCGGAAAGCGCAAAGGGGCCGGCTTCTTCGGCCGCGTTGGTGCCTTCGGCGTCGATTCTTTCGTAAAAACGCTTGAATGGCATCGCCGTGAGCTCTGTCTTGATGCTTTCAAGAATACGTTCTGCCATTTGTATCTTTTCGGTCTCGATAACTGTTACCGCATCACTGGAAGACATGCGCATAAGAGGTATAAGGGCGACGACCAGTATGGTCAACGCCAGGCAGATTTCGACAAGTGTTACGGCTCTTTGTTTCATATTGTCAGTTCCGGTCTGTTTTTTCGAATTTGAAGTATGCGGTCTGAGCACTGAAAGTGACATAATAACGGGTCGGGTCCCATTTTGCCACCGGTCTGATCATCGACAGCAGCGAACTGCGGCAATGGTTCGACTGGTAGTAGACATGCAGGTCACCTTTGAGTTCTTTACGATCGAAGCGGTTCAAAACAAGATTACCATAAACCTTCATTGTTGCCCCGATCGGATTGGAGATACCCTTGTCGCCAAACAGGCAGGCATGTATCTCGCGATTGCCGTAATGGTTGGCAATCCACCCATTGCGCGCCACGATCGAAAATACTGTGGCATTACCATTGGCATCGAACTCTTCCTTGGTAATATTTCCTTTTAAATGGACATTGGCCGCAGCCACGATGATACCTCGCCCCATAACATGCAGATCATCTTCGAGCCAGAGACTGTCGTTGATAAAAGTTACACCGTCGCAGATAAAAGTGCGCTTGCCCTTGTAGTCGATGACGCGATTCTCGATATCTCGGTTGAAATCACGCGAAGTCGGGTAAAAGTAGCTGGCTTTCTTGAGATACTGCGTTGGCGAATAGGTATTGGCCGGCAGGTTACCCTTGTCGTTGGGGTTCCAGGCGGCTTTAGCCTCATCATCGCTCTTATAAGGCGGAAACATGCAATAGCCATAAGGTTCTTTCTTGGCCTTGACCCAGAACCATGGAATCGGAATATCGAGTCCGGCAAAGCCGATAATCGGAATCGGCGGTATGTAAATCTTGACCAGCAGCAGACTGATATGGCTGTAGACTTTCTTGAGATAACCTTCGACTCGCATCGAGAATGGAAATTCCATAAACAGATGTCCAAACAACAGGTTACTGGCAAAGCGCGGCGGAATCGGCAGCCAGTAATTACCTATATCTCCGGGTTTCCCGCCACCGAAATACGGCCAGTCAAAGGGTTTCCCTTTATCCCAGAAATTGTAACGAACACTCTTGAGATTCGGAATGACATTGTGCTTGTCATCAGCATGTTCAGAGGGATGATCTCCGCTGCATGCCGTCTTTGGATAGCCGGAGTCGGATTTATGAGGCGTCAGCAGCGCGACGATTTCCATGCGTTTGAAGACTTCCAGGGCGTCACTTCCGAATGGCCATTTATCGAAAAGCGTCAGCTTGATGAGCATTTCTTTAGTGCCGTTAACGCGCACCAGACCAGGTAACTGCAGTTTACGCGCAAGATCTTTGATATTGAACGAAAAAATGTTTTTGACGGTGTCGAAAAGTGAGGTGAACGAAGGCATATTATGAATGACAAGAGTGCCGCCGCCTTCGTCCCAGTTGATCTGGTCGTCGCCCTGCCAGCTGTCGAAATTCTCGAGAGACTTTTCGTAAAGCAGCTTCGAATTGGCGATAAAGAATGTGTAATCAGAGGCAATCGGCTGAATGTCGGCAACCCTGAACTCACGGTGCATTACCAGTTTTTTCTTGATCACGGTTTCTTCGGGATAATGAGGATAATACTCGACTTCGGCGACAACTTCGAAAAAGCCCTGCTTCTCGACAGTGACATCGAAGGTAACGTTGCCGGCAAATGCCCGCAAAAATTCGGGAATGCAGTTCTGGATGGCCGATTCGATACGCTCGTTGATTGCCTTGAAGTCAATATGGAACTGTAGTTTATCGCCAAAGATCTTTTTGGCAATTTTCTGCGGGGTCAACCCGAATTGAGAAGAGATTTTATTAAAAATCGCATCGACCGGCTTCTGTAAGATAATGCCTACTGGCACCGGCACGCCCTGTACGATGATGGTTATGCCTGATATATCCGGGGCCTTGAGCAACGGAGTGTCAGGCAGAAACTTGATAACATCGATATTGGGCATCTGAAAACCGCCCTCGCCTGAGTTTTCGCCGGTCGGATCCTTGTTGATACCAGAGACCACATCGGCCGCGCCGATCTTGATCTTGTCATATATCGAGCCGAGAAAACCGGTTACCTTGCGCAGTGGCACTTCGACGCCACCAACCATGAAGTCAGGATTGTCGGCGAGAATGGCAAATGCCTTTTTGATTCTGGCAGTACACACCACGCGAACGCGACCGCCACGAGCATCGAACATGCCTTTAAGTGGCGCCAGCGGGGCCTCTGGATCTTCAGAAACCGTATCGTAAACATAAACAATGCCATCTTCATAAAGAGGCTTGAAAAGAACGTTATTGAAGAGATCGAGCTGGACGTCGATACCGTTGGCTTTGGCGTTTTCAAAGCTGACCGGGTCAACATACGCGGCAGCCACCGGTGCCGGCAAACGGAAATACATGAACCAGCTGCGCAAAAGCTTATCTGGTTTCGAAAACAGCTCCCAGAAGGCGCTATAATCGTTCATGTTGTCTTTAACTATTTTAAAAGTCAGGTTCGCTGCAGATTCGGCGCATTCTTCAGCATGCTTTTCGTGGCTCGAAAACACTGTGCTCCAGCGTCCCGACATGGTTATGCGCGAAATGGCGATGCCGACCAGAACCAGAACGGCGAGAACGCCAAGCGCCATCAGGTAGGCAGATCCACTCTTGCGTTTATAGCGTTGTTGCACTGTCAACTCCTCCGAAATCATGCTGAGTCCCCTTTTAATTATACTCTATAGTCAACGCGCACACAACGAGGGGGTGTACACACTATTTCCTGACTAAGGCTGTCCGGAAAACATCTTCTGGAACTGCCCATCCATGCCTTTGAGCACTTCGAGACTTTCACGGGCTTCGGCATCACTCTCACCCTGGGCCTTAAGGCCTGAAACTATTTCATCAGCGCCTGTGCCATCGATTGCCAGCTGATTGCTGATATCCATAACCGATGAAAAGTAACGGCCGAAATCCTGAAAAGCGGCAATATCCTTATATTCAGGAATATTCTTCAATTCTTTCAGCAAACGATCCTGCCATTTCATCCAGGAGGCGCGATCTCCTTTCGCCTGTGCAATTTCTGCCAGTTTTGTCAGCGCCAGACATTTTCCGACGCTGTTGAGCTGCGTATCTTCGATGCACTGTTCAAAATACACCTCAGCTTCAGACATGTTTTTGAGATCGTAAGCATCGATGGCCCGGGCAAAGCCAGGATGTGAATAGGCAGCAGCCATCTGGCGAACTTCCTCTGGCTCGGATGGGTCATTTGCCTTATCGATCATGCTCTGTCGATAAGCCTTTTCGTTATCATAACGTATTTTATCCATGTCCTGACGCGCAGTATTGAGTGCCTGCGCGTAAGCACGCCCGCCAAGAACCTCGCGCGCGCCAGTCTTGAGGTGACCCTGCCAGTCGTCAGAACCGACCTGGGTAGCGCTGCTAGATTGCTGTTCCGTTGGCAGAAAACTGACTTTGGCCCCCTGTTCGCTCATGCCACCGCGGCGACCTTTGTATTCAGGTTCACTGCCGCCAAAAAGGCTGAACATAAGAGGTATAACCACTATCACTCCGACAATGTAATGCCATTTAAACTCGTAAAGGTGCAAAAACAGCTGTTCAACCGGCGTATGCTCATCACCATCAGATGGCGGTGGAGGCGGCAGTTCATCGTCAGCGTCGCCGACCACAGAATCGTAGGCATAAGCAGACTTCTCTGAAGAAAGCTCAGCATGCTCAGCTTTGTAGGCTTCCCAGCAGGCTGCTTCGATATCTACCGCCGGCTGAGCGAATACGCTTTCGGCTGATATCATGGCCAGCTGCCAGATTTCTTCATGGCCGGGCTTCAGTTCTCCGAGTTTGTCGTGCGTATTGGCAAAAAGAAGTTCGAGACCATCACGGGTTGGGTTGGCGGCCACCATGTACGAGGCCTGCACAATAAGCTCTTCGTTACCCTCATACTTGAGCAGCCTCAAAAGAAGAGGCTCAGCTGACGGGTAATCGAGCTGTGGCAGCAGAGAAAGTCCAATTCGGCGAGTATCTGCTACAGCCGATCGCAGCATCGAAGAAAGATACTGCACTGCCCCTTCTTTGTCTGCAACCAGATAAACTTCGAGCGCCGCCGATTTAATGCGCGGGTCATCATCGGCCAGGAAACGATTTAGAGTCGGCAAAATCGAGTCTATATCAAGCTTACCAAGGGTTTTGACTGCCTGCGCCATAATCGGCGGTTCAGAATTTTCGAGCATTGGCAAAATAGCTGGCGCGTCGATTCGGCTGCCGAACTCATTGAGCACCTTTAACACGTCAAGAAGCAGGCTCTTTTTGATGTCAGCCTTCAGCAATGCGAGTAATGTCTGACGGGCGGCAAGATAACTGGTGTTATCGTTGATATCTTTCAACAGCCGGCGCTGTTCCATCAATGGCAGCCTGATAAAACTGGCTGCGTCAGGGAATGCCTTTGAGACGGCGACTGGACGGGCTTCGTCTCTTTTTTCAGAAGTCGGAGGGGAAGCAGGTTCGAGCAGAATGCTTATACTTTTTTTGAGTTCGTCATCGCTTTCAATTTCAAGATGCTTCTTGAGGGCCTGAATTATGGCAGGGTAGCCTGCATAAGCGCTCAAGCGGTCTATTGCTGAGGCACGCAGTTCGCGCCGGGAACTGGCAAGATCGCGAACCGCGCATCTGACAGTGATTTCGGCGCGCCGCCGATCGATCTGTTTTTTAAGATCGGCCATGTAAGCTTCAAGCGGCTGATCGAGCAGGCCGGCCGCCTGAACAGCCTCAACACTCTGGCGAAGAATCAGCTGCATGATGTGTTTCTTTTGATCTTTGGCCAGCAGCATTATGTCGTAAATCTTGAGTGGAAATTCACGCGACGGATTAAAAGCCGCGACAAAACCGGCTTTAACTAACAGCAGAGGCTGTATTTCGGTACCAAGATACTGAAGAAAGAGGTTTTCGACGCGAGCAAAGTCGATCAGCATGAGTTCTCGCAGAGCTCGCTGACGGATCAGCTGATTTTTGTGAAAAAGAAACGCCTTGATGTATTTAAGCGCTTCATTGCTATCGACAAGACGCAACAGGTGAACAGCGTGCAGCTGTACCCGAAACGAGCGCGAGGTCAGACCGTTCCTGACCTGTCTTTTGAAGGCACTTTCATCGCGCTGATGCAACAGTGACAAAGCGGCACAGACTACTTCTACATCGGCTTCCAACAGCAGCATCGTAGCAAAATCAGCATCGGCGGCAACACCAAACTTGCCCAGAATGGTCAGACCAATTTCGAGCAGGCGGGGATTTTTTTCAGTAGCCAGGCGATCGCGCCATTGTTGCAAAGCCTGCTCTGACGGCGGCTTACGTAGAAGCTGAATGATGACCGAAGCGCGCCCGGGTTCGTCATGATCAAGCAAATTTTCAATCGCAGCAGGGGTCAGATCGAGACCTTTAATCTGTGGTTTGAGTTCAGCCTTAAGGCGGTCGAGGTTCTCAATCCATGCGGCCAGCTGCCGGCAACCCGGTGAAGCATCGCGCGCCGAAATCTCGCGTAGTTTTGCCTGCAGATAGGGAGGCACGCCGGTGGTTACCAGTTCCTCCAGCGCTATCTGCCGGTCTGTTTCGTCGGCAGAATCGAGAGAAAGCTGGATCCACTCGTTCAGATCGAGGCGATCCGGCATTCGCGCAGCCTGCATCTGCTCAGCCATCTTTATACCATCTGCTCACAAGATAAAAACTCCGCCTCCAGTATACCAGAGGCGGAGTCATCAGCAAAAAATTATCTCACTGATCGTATTTTACGGCACGGACTTTTTTGATGCCAGCCAGTGGCTGGTCGTATTGAGGCAGCAGATTGATGCCGTCAACGGCCATAACACCGTAATCACGTGAAAACAACAGATAAAGAGTATTCCCCGAACAGGCGATATCTGGCCCGCGCGCGTTTAGCAATTCAATGGCACCACTTTTGCCGAGAAAACCTGCCGCAAAAGGAGTACTGTAAAACAGACCGCCGCTAAGTGAGTATTCTAGATCAGCAATAACCTGGTGAGGATGCTGGTAAAACCGGTGCAGCTGCTTCTGCTCATCAATTTTGACAATGAGCCGGCCAATCGCAACCCAGGTGTTTACGCCATCACCGGCAACGGCATTAACAGGGACCTCAGACTCGAAAATTTTCTGAAATTCAGCTATGCCACGGGTGCCCTTGTAAGCATGCGGCTTGAACAGCCATACGCTGTTCTCACTGTTTTCTTTGCCGCAAATGAAATACAAACAGTTGTCAGCTCCCTTGAACATGCGTATACAGTCAGGTGGCAGCATGGCAACAGGCTGCAGGCTGACGGTCGGCTGCTGACCGTTCTGGCCGGGAACAACGCTGAGAAGCGCCAGACGGGAAGTTGTTGCAAAAAGCATGACACCGTTATCCAGACAGACAAAGTCCCAGAAAGTCTCTGGCAGCTTGAAGCTGTATTTTTTCTCAGGACAAATCACGCTACCATCAGCAAAACCGATCCAGGAATGGCCATCGGCGTCTACGGTGAAGCTCATGCGCATATCGCGGTAATGTTTGGCAAACCCTTCGCCGGCAGGTGGAATGACCCAGCGGGCATTTACGCTCTCAGCCATTGGCAACAGAAGCGTTGCATCAGGCATAATGTCGATAGCCGCTACGGCCGAGGGAATCAAAGCCAGCATCAGAGATAAGATAAAAAAAAGATTTTTCATCATTTCGCTCCCATCCATTCAAGGAATGCCCGCTGCCCGGTAGTGGACTCTTCCTTTATTTCCTGCCAGAAGGCCGACCGGTCATGTGTTGCTCCAACAGCAGAACTCGCTTTATCCATAAAGTTATTCAGAGCTTCAAAAGCGACATTTGTATATATCTTACGGCCGGCTTCAGCAATTGCCGCCTGTGGCACGGCAATACGACCTACGACAAAATCAGCAAGTGCCGCGATGCCTTTCGCAGTATCACGAAAAGCCAGGGTTACCTTTGCCAGCGCCACTCCATCTTTCATCAATGCACCCATTTCAGCGTCAGTGGCTGCCTCAAAAACTTCGGTCGGAGCTGCCGCTATAATATTCTGCAGGTAATCGCCGGCAAAGTTGACCACGCCATTTCGCACTGGGACCAGATCTTTGGCAACTTCAGCGGCAGGACTGCCATCAGGCATCTGCAGAAAATCACGCAGCTTCTGCTGATCGAGTCTGGCCACATTTTGGGCTTCAGCAAGCCCGACCGGCAGCCTGAGCACTTTGCGAACGCGCTCGGGGGTGTCTTCGGCACTCACCATCTGCTTCCAGAGATCGAGCATCCTGCGATCGAGATTTGCCAGTTCGGCCTGCTGCTGTGAGTTGAGGTTTCCCTGTTTCTGCAATGCTTCGATCTGCTTCTGAACGCTGGTCATGTCACTCAAACCGCTGAGAGGAGGTACTTTGCCTGCTGCCGGGCTTTTCTTTGAGCTCGACTTGAGTTGCCATTTGGGCGGGAGCTTCTTGCGCACAATATCCAGCTGTTTTTGTCGCTCTTTATCAGCCTTTCGCCATTCCTCCCATTCTCGGTCCTTCTGGCGTTCGCGCGCTTGCCGTGCGCGCTTCTTGCGCTCCTGTTGACGCGCTTCGCGGGCTTTCTGACGTTGTTCCCGCCGCCACTCGCGATTAAGTTCTTCCTGAGGATCGACGTAGTTGTAGGTGGGCTGCTGATAATTCGAGTTCGAATAATCAGAGGGGTCAACCGGCGTTGGCTCAGGCACATCAGGCACACTGGGCGCCGATCCACCGTATATGCTCAATAGCTGGTCATAAGCCCCTGCCCACACAACATCAGGCAAAAACATCAATAAACCTACAAAGACGACATAGATCAACTTGCGCATACTGTCTCCAGAAATAGCTTGGATATTATCGCTACGATGTAATCAGCAGCAAAAAACGCACTGGCACATTATACACCTACTGCATAAACAGTAAAAGCAGACATAAAAAAAACCGGGTTGGCAGCCCGGGTTTGATCAATTTACACAGTTTACTTATCAAGAGCTGCCAGAAGTTTGCCGGCTTTTTCATCGTCAGGACTGCGCGCCAGTATTTCTTCACAAAGTTTTCGGGCTTCTTCGTTCTGCCCCTGCTGACGCTTTACCAGCGCCAGCGTATATGCGATCACGTTATTTCGAGGTTCGGTGGCATAGCAGTCTTCGAGAATCGGCGCGGCACGGGCAAAGTCTTTGCGTTTTGCATGAGCCAGGCCAAGCTGGTATTTTTCTTTAAGGCTCTGTGGAGCTGCAGCAGCGACCCTGGGTTGTGATGATGGCGCTACGACTGGATCAATGGCCAGCGCTATCTGAGTAAATATTGGATGATCATGCACACCCTTCATAGCTTTGATGAAATTTTTGGCAGTATCGATCGCATCCGCGGTTTTCAGATTGATAGCGACCTGATGCAGTAGATAACAGACCGGCATGGCAACGACATCATAACCTACGTATTTATTGTTTTCGATCATACTTTTGAGCTCATTCAGAGCTTTCTGATGATCCCCCTTCTGACAGTCGGCGTGAACCAGAAGTAATACGCGGTAAGAACGCAACGAAACATCGCCAAGTTCCTTGAGCACTGCAGCATCGGCCGGAAATTTCCCGCGCGTCGAAATATCACGTTCAGCCTCATCGATATCTTCGGCAACATCAAAATTGCCGCCACCCATTTTCTCACCTATGGCGAGCGCCCGGGCGACTCCGCGCAGACCGAAAACATACTTCTTATCATAGTAGCGGCCACCAACCAAAGGTAATACGGTTACGTAACAGTCGTAGAGCACACCAAGGCTGTCGGCGGCATCTTCGAATTTCGCCTGCGCTTCGACATACTTGTTCGTCTGCATCAGTTTCAGCCCGTTATCCATCGAACTCTTGATATTACTGTTCTTGTAATAACCTATGGCCAGGAAAGGAGCCGATAAAATGAGCAATACAATAAAGATCCCCAGTCTGATCAGTCCGAAGGAAAATGACCCACCGTTACTATCTGACATTTTGTCCCCCTCAGCGTAAATCCTGTTATTTAATTGTAACGCCATAGGTGGTGAAGCGCAACCAAGCAATCTTCAGGCATTCAAACAATCCGCTGGCAGCAGGCGTCTGTGAACTGAACATTGTTTCAATGGGCTTTGCCAGAGCGAACCAGCCAGTGGCTGATGCTGACGGCAGATTTGACATTTTTTGCAGGCAGTGCGATAATTGAGCCCTGTTTGTCAGAAGTTCTATTTCAAGAACGCACTTTAAGGAGTTTCAAATGAATCAGACCGCCATGGAGAAAGAAACCATGAACAACACCAACCGTCTACCCTACAAGGTCAAAGATATCGAACAGTGGCAGCATGGCCGCAAGGAAATCGAAATCGCTGAACACGAAATGCCCGGATTGATGGCACTTCGCGAAAAGTATGGCACCCAGAAGCCTCTGCGCGGTGCTCGCATCATGGGTTCTCTACACATGACGGTACAGACTGCGGTTCTTATTGAAACTCTGGCTGAACTCGGTGCTGACGTAAGATGGGCCAGCTGCAACATTTTTTCGACTCAGGATCACGCAGCGGCTGCTATTGCCAAGCGTGGCATTCCGGTATTTGCCTGGAAAGGCGAGACCCTCAAGGAATACTGGTGGTGCACCAATGAAGCCATCACCTGGCCGGACGGACAGGGCCCCGATCTCATCGTCGATGACGGTGGCGACGCCACACTGATGGTTCACCTCGGAGCCGAAGCCGAGAAAAACCCGAAAGCTCTCGACCGCGAAACCCATGGTGAAGATGAAGCTCAGCTTATCGCTTTTCTGAAAGAAACCCTTAAAACCCAGCCCAACAAATGGACTGAAATGGCCAAAAGAATCAAAGGCGTCAGCGAAGAAACGACAACCGGCGTTCATCGCCTTTACAAGATGATGGAAAACAAGAGCCTGCTCTTCCCGGCCATCAACGTTAACGATTCAGTTACCAAATCGAAATTCGATAACCTCTATGGCTGCCGCGAAAGCCTCGCTGATGGCATCAAGCGCGCCACCGACGTTATGGTCGCCGGCAAGGTCGCTGTCGTATGCGGTTACGGCGATGTCGGCAAGGGCTGTGCCCAGAGCATGCGCAATTTCGGGGCTCGCGTCATAGTTACCGAGATCGATCCAATCTGCGCTTTACAGGCCGCCATGGAAGGCTTCGAAGTCAAGACCGTTGAAGACACTCTTGGCACCGGCGATATTTACATCACCACCACCGGAAACCGTGACGTAATTACAGCTGATCATTGTGCCAAAATGAAGGATCAGGCCATCGTCTGCAATATCGGTCATTTCGACAACGAAATCCAGATGGCTAAGATTGAATCATGGCCTGGCATCAAAAAGACCAATATCAAGCCTCAGGTTGATCGCTATGCTTACGAAGATGGCAAAATGATCTACATTCTGGCTGAAGGCCGCCTGGTCAACCTCGGCTGCGCCACTGGTCACCCCAGTTTCGTCATGAGCAACTCATTCACCAACCAGACCCTGGCCCAGCTCGACCTGTGGACAAGCAAACGTCAGGTCGGCGTTTACACTCTTTCGAAAAAACTTGACGAAGAAGTCGCCAGACTTCATCTCGAAAAGATCGGCGTCAAACTGACCAAACTCACCAAACAGCAGGCTGATTACATCGGCGTGCCATTAGAAGGCCCCTACAAACCCGATCATTACAGATACTAAGCTCTAAAACCAAAACCGCCGGAGCCTGAGTGCCCCGGCGGTTTTTTTATTGAATCAACCTGGGTTTCATTGCGAGCCCTATGCCAGACGAGGCCTTGAGGTTCACCGTCATTGCGACTGCGAGGCATAGCCGAAACAGGAAGCAATCTCATGGTCAGAGAGCAATGTGACAGAGGACCAGCTTTATGATTTGGCGAAGAGTTTTTTGATGCGATTGTAGTCTTCTTCAGCAAGACGACGATTTTCTCCAGTGATGCGGTTGAGACGATCGGCATATTCTGCTTTTCTGGCAAGAAGCTGGTTTATTGAACCAACCAGCCACTCTTTACTGGCTTCAGCAGGTGTCATGCAGAATTTCCAGCGGCAGGCTCTGGCAAAAGAACTCACCTTGGGATCATAGGCAAGTCCAACCCATGGAATTCCGGCGAGTGTAGCCAGAATGCAGCCATGCAGGCGCATCGAAACAACAAGTTCGGCGTCAGCAAACAGTTTTTCTGGTTCTGCAGGACAAAAAACGCTGCCAGTCCAATCAGCCCGCTGCCATAATCTATCGTCTTCACCCGGCTGCAAAGCAGCTGGACGCAGTTCAAAATTCTCAAATTCTTCATGCATATCGACAAGTTCTTCGGCGAGGCGATCGGCGCCAGGAACGCTGCCTCGAAGAACTGCATAGACTTTTGGCAGATCCAGCCTCTCTGTCGCTCTGACAAAAGCTTGCGCATCATTTAAAAAAGCCAGATCAGCAGTTACCGGCACATTGCTGATTCCGGTCATTTCTGCAAAAACAGCCGCAGATTCGGCGTCGCGGACACTGAGATACTCAGCCTGCTTCAGTTCTCCGGCCAGCCAGTGATTCACAGTCTCGGCAAAGCGGCCCTCTTTTTTAAAAGGGCCAAGCCCCTGTGCCGGCAGAATTACACGGGCACCAGCGAGACGAGCGAGCGTAAGCAAAGTCAGATAATAAATGAGACTGCGCAGACTGGTCGCGGACTGCAACAGACCACCACCTGGAATGACCACCGCTTCGCAGGTGAGAATTTCTTCAAGAATTTGCAATGGAGCTCGGCGTCTAACAATGGCAAAACGTGGAGAATCAGGTGGAATGTTCCGGCCGCTATGCAGCAGAACAACTCTATAATCAGCGAAATCTTCGAGAAAGCGACGGGTGAATGTCTGCCACAACAGCTCATCGCCAAGATTCCCGAAGCCGAAGTAGCCAAGCAGCAGCACCGTCTTCTGTTTGTCAGATCCCGGCATGACAACGAGTCTGAGAAGAGCCAGTATCAGCACCGCAGCAAGACCGACGGCAACTCCAAGCCAGAGACCGTTGAAAATACGCAACAGACTCAGCTGTAGCGGAGTATGGAAATGACACATTGAATTGACGACTGAGACCTGCCCCATCTGCATGAAAACAGCAAGCAGTGGCAAAATAGTAAAATTACGGCGCAGATAGAAAAAGATAAACAGAAGAGATGCCGGGTAGCCGATGAGAAATTCCTTGTTGCGAGGTCTTGCCACCAGTATGTTTTCAAGAAAGGTGCGAAACATGTCTTCAATTTCAGACGGCTTAAGAAAAGTGACATTGCCAGATCGCAACAGATAAAGAATTGTGCCGGCAGCCAGAGCCGAAAGCATGAACACTCCGATCGGGTTGACCGGCCGATGCAGTAAAGTAAAAATACCGCGCCCATAAGCGCGCAAAGCCCATAACCCGGTAAAAAGCAGAGGCAAAATGAATGCCAGCTTGATTCCACGGAACTGCTCGAAACGCAGCAGGTATTCGACCTCTGAATAAATTCCGGCAATCAACACACCGCCAAGCAAAGAAGGTAAAACCTGGCGGCAGACAAAACCTGGCAAAATCTGCCAGAACGAGCGATTTTCCGGGTCACGCAGACTTTTCATTGCCCAGACAAGGCCTGTGCAGGAGCAGGCAATCGCGCCAATGAGACCGGTCACTGCAATAAACAACTGAGTTGGCAACAACGCGAAACCGGCGATGGCTATGGCAAAAGCAGCGAAACACCAGCGTTCATCAAGACTGGGAAAAAAGCTGATACGAAACAGTATCAAAAGGCTCAGCAGAAGAGAAAGTCCGATGGCAACAATTTCAAATGGGCTCATCCGGCCAACCATGTGACGAGGGTCATGCATGCGCTGACTTTCATTGCGGGCAATCCGGTAACCGGCAGATTCCAGAGCCTGGGCCGTCTGATAAATATAATCCAGATTGAATCTGACCAGGTTTTCTATGAACTTTTTGTCATCCTGGAAAAAACACCTGATGTAAAGCATTTTCATGCTTCTGTCCTTGACCGCCCGAACCCAGCGGGCGACCGAACGACGAACATTGTAGACCTGGTCGACTTCCTTGCGGGTAATGCTGTGAACACGCACAAAAGGTCGACTTGCTGACAGGCCTTTGAGATAAGCCTCGATTCCGTCCTGAATGTTGAACTCCACCCAGCCTATGCGGTATGATCGGTTGCGAAACTGCTCGATGATTGGTTTGAGCTCGCCACGCACGCCAAGCATCTCCTCTTCAGCGAACAGAAGCGCCGAAACTGAGGCGGGTGAAGGAATTGAATTGACGATACTGGCGGCGGCCTCTGCTGTCAAACCCGGATAGTTGAACACTCGCACAACCAGGCCAAGTCCTGCGTCATGTGCCATTTGAAAATATTCTGAAGAAAATCCCAGCCCAACCCGTTCACGAAATCCCTGACTCGATTTGTTTATGATGAGCAGGTTACGATGAATTCGCATGAGCCGATCGGCAGTAAGTTTCCACGAGAGATGAAGTTCTATGCGGTCCAACAATGCAGTGTCTTCTGAATGCACCCATAAGGCACCGGGAGAACGTGCGCCGGCTGGTAGATCTTGTTCAAGCCCTTCATCGAGCGAAAGTTTGCGAATCTCCTTGCTGTTCATCACCGTAATGCGACCCTCTGATTCGAGTGAAGCGAGGGTATCTTCGGAAACAGCTACCGAACTGGCACCGTTGGCGCGCAGAGCTGCAAACAGCTCGCGCAACACCCAGCCTTCTTCCCGGGCCAGCTGGCGGATTTCTTCAAAGTCGACAACAGTTTCTACGTAAATGTTCTGTTGTTCAGCGACATTGCGAAAAAGACAACGCCAGACCGCTACCAGCATGCCCGGAATCAGCAGTGGCAGAAGGATCAGCCAGAATGCGGGAGTCTTTCGAAAAAACTTCATCGATCAGGGCGCTTTCTCGTCACTGAGATGCGAAGCCAGCAGCATGGTGGGCTTGCGGGCTTTCAATACATAATCACCGGCTTCTGGAACTATGATCAGATGGTTGTGCGGTAAATCGTTACCGCCAGCGATCTCGCGGCCGGCTGTCAGATCGATGACGCTCTTTCCCTTCGAGGCTTCCAGTCTTAACTGGCCTGAGCGAACGATCAACATGGTGCCAGGCTGCGGGTTGACGGTAGTATCGGCCGGCAGCATGATCGAGCGAAACTTGAGAAAATGATCGACAAAACTCTTTGACACAAGTGGATCAGCCACTGTTCCCGGGCTTTGCGCCCAGATAATATTGGTAACAGCCAGAGTGACAACCAGCCCCAGCAGCAGAACCCGTCGCGAAATTTTGTGCATGCAACCATTCCCCCCTGTCCGATATCGCCCAACTGTACCATAGCAGCCGACAAATGTAAAACTGGCGGATGGCAAAAATATTGTATTGTCGAGCGCGCTGCATTAAAATACAACTTCAACTGCACAACCGGAGGAACAAAAATGCTGATCAACGAAATCGAAATCACTGGCTCATCAATTTCGCTCAAATGCTGGGGAACCAAATTCGAAGACGTTACGGCGACCTTCAATCAGGTTATGCAGAGAGGCGACCAGTTTGACCTCGACAGCGAAATACCGGGGTTTCACGACTGCGACTGTGAGAACTCGGTTATGCGAGGCTTCTACTCGGTAGTAGTACCTTTTGAGATAGAGCATCTCGTAGAGGGAATCACCACTAAAACTCTTTTCAAGCGTATCGAAAGCTGTGAATTCATCATCAGCGAAAATTGCATGTATTCTTTTGGCAAACCCGGCCCGCAGAAACTGCTGGGCGCAGCTCTGGCAGCAGCCACCGGCGTGCATGTTGACCTGATCGAATTTGAGTTCAGTCACTTAAGCATGCTTCAGGAACGCATGACGAGAATAAAAACGATAGTTGTTACCAACCCCAAGGAAAAAGAAATAAGAAGAGCCAGGCTGGCCGGCCATATGGAAAGCTATACTGAGTATAACATCGTCGATCCCCGCAACCACGGCATAGAATCAGTTGCCGGCCTCATCGACACGCCACTTGGGCCGCTCACGATAAATGTTGGCAAAAAAGGCAGCATCAGACTGAATGTAAAAAAGGGCCTGATCATGACCCTGGAATGCCTCGACTGGATCATGTCGCTGATCATGGACGAAAAAAGACCCGACCCGATCAAAGCACCTCAATCAGCATTTTAAATCAGCCGTCAGGCAACAGCTTCCGGCAGGACATCGCGTGAACGCGCCAGACGGGAGTGATAAACAAAAACACGATCGCCAACATTGATGGTATCGCCATCAACCAGCGCTCGATAACGCAGAGCCGTGCGATTAATCTTGACTACATGCTCATCTTCGAGAGCCTCGAGCACGTGCAGCCCATCTTTTTCGCTGATCGCAAAAAGATGCACCGGCCCTTCCGGCAGCGTCAGGTCACATTCATCGGCTGATCCGGCAAGAAATTCAGGGCCATCGATATAGTAACGAAATACGACATAGCTGGTGCGTTCTTCATCAAGCCAGCTTTCTTTGAGGAGCTCCCATGCAAGAGCAAAGCCAAAACCAATCATAGCACCAAGAAACAGAAACGACAGAAGCAGATGATTATGAATAAAGCGGTCGATTGATGAACCGGCAATGATAAAAGCCGGTGTCAACCCCATCAATGTGCGACACATGATTTTAAAGCTGTTATGCAGAACCCCGAAGCTGGTGGCAAGACACAAGGACAGGAACAACCACCAGAAGAATCGCATGACACCTGCCGGCAACAATAAGAACGAGCTGGAAAAGTCCGCTATGATGGCAAACACAACAGCTCCAAGCATGGTTATCGACAAACCGATCGAGGTAGCTGAAATCCAGTAGGCACCGGCCTTAGTGAATCGGCGCTCCATGAATATTATCGGCAGCGAAGTAACCAGACCGCTGAACAAACCGCAAAACACGCCAGTAACCAGCAGACCAGTCTGAAAGTTATCGACCAGATTCCAGGGGTTGCTGTCAGGCGCGACAAGCCAGGCGCCAAAACCTGTCAGTAAACCTGAAAAACAGACGGTAAAAAAGAACAGCCAGTTCAATAGAGCAGCTTCCCATTGTAAAATTTATAAAAAGGCGGCAGGAAAGCCTTTTGCCAACCTGCCGCCACTGAAGTTGTCAATTATTCAATTGTTTCCACCAGGGTAAGATCCCTGACGAAGTAGATTCCGTAAGCTTCGGCGACCTCATCTGAAGTGATTTCAACGTTGGGATCTTCAAGGTATCTTTTGCGATCGCGAATTATGTTGAGGATATCACGCGGATGCACGGCCCGCAAGCCTCTCTTGTCGCGTTTATAAAGAGCAAGAACTTCTTCGATATTCTTCTCATTAAACTTCAAGCCAAGTTTTCCAATCACCGATTTCCAGATGTCGGTATACTCTTCTACGGTCGGGTTACGAACGTTGATCTTATATGGCAGGCGGCGCAAAAATGCGTCATCAACGATTTTCATTGGATCCAGGTTGGTCGAGAACAGCACGATTTCGTCGGTCGGCACTTCCATGCGCTGGCCACCGAGAACCAGATAGTCAACTTTGTTTTCGAGTGGAATGATAAAGCGGTTGAAGATTTCTTCGACGCCGCAGCGCTGGCGACCAAGGTCATCGATAAGCAGAACGCCACCGGTAGCTTTAACCTGCGGCGGAGCATCGAAACAACCAAACTTGGTATTGTATTTAACTTCGAGGTCTTCGAGAGTCAGTTCACCACCGGCCGTAATCAATGGCGGGTTAACCGCAACCCATCTTTCGTCGTAGCCTTCAAGATCAATGCCCTCGATCGGCACATGGCAGCTGGGGTCGAAAACTCTGACCAGCTGGTTACTTACTTCAACTGCGTAAGGCACGATCATCGGCGGCAGCAGCTTAACTACCGAGCTGCACAGAAAAGTTTTACCATTTCCGGGAAAACCGTATACAAAGGCGGGTTTGCGAGCACATACGGCCTGACCTATCTGGAACAGCACATCCTTGTAACCGAGATGATGAGAAAACTTCTCTTCCATCAGTTTGCGATTGATCGAAAAGCCCTGTTTACCGTCATCGAGAGCCTGACGGGTGATTCTGATATATTCATCAAAGCTGACCGGAGCCGGACCAATATACTTGTCACGGTCAAGAATGTTGCGGGCGCGCTCAGTGCCTTTCGGATAAAGACCGTATTGATAATCGGTGCCCATGCCAGAACCACCGACCATACCGACAATTTCGAGCTTTTTCAGTTCGCTGATAACGGCCTGAACGATTTCGGTGTTGATTTTCAGGTCACGGGCCAGCCGGCGCGGAACCTGCTTACCATGAACGAACAGTTCTTTGATAATCAGATCGGTAATGATTTCGGGGTCTATTTTAAGGTCATGAAGCGTCTTGGCTTCTACTGGAATAATTTTTTTAAGATCCACTGTAAAAGGCCTCCCTGTAGCTGATATGTGTCAGATATAACAGTTTTATTTACGATAAGCAATAACGAAAATCCTGCATGACTTTACCTGCCGCCGGTTAAGCCTTATAATCAGCGGTTAAGGGAAGGAGATGCAATATGCTCGATGCGCTAATACTTCTGGCCGGCTTTTCGCGGCGAATGGGGCAACTGAAACAACACACTTTACTGGGTGGGCAAACTTTTTTAGAAATCATCAGCGCCAAACTCAATGCCTGTCGCAGCCAATTTCGTCATCTTCTTTTTGTCGGCCAGAAGGATGACAGTGCTGCCGAGCAGCTGGTAGTAAGAAATGGCGGAGTCTGGCTGACCAACCCGAACCCTGAGCTAGGCCCGCTAAGCTCGATAAGAATCGCGCTGCAGCACTGTTCTGATGATACCGCAAAACTGCTTTGGCCGATCGATCACCCGATGATTGCAGGCACAACTGTCAAGCAGCTGATCGCAATGTGGCAGAGCCAGAGTGATTTTATCACCGTGCCTTCAGATGGCGCGCGACGAGGGCACCCGACAATTTTTCCAGACTGGTGCTGTCGTGAATTTTTCAGAATAAACCTTGAAGAAGGCGCAAAAAAACTGCTGCAGCTTTATCCTGAGCGCATAAAATACCTGCTGACTGAGGATATCTGGATCACCAAAAACCTGAACACACCACAGATGCTGATTGAAGCTGAAAACTGGCTACAGATCAATCAGGCTCGATAACCAGCAGAGTAATGTCATCAGATGGTCTGGTATCACCAAGCCAGTCTTTGAAGTCGCCAATAATGCCCTGTACCGCCTGATCTACCGGCAAAGATCTCGTCTTCTGCAACAGTTCGAGAAAATTATCGTCACCGAAAAACTCCTTTGAGCCATGGCGACGAGCTTCAGTTATGCCGTCTGAATAAAGAATCACCCGATCATTTGGCGCTAACCTCAGAGTAAACTCTTCATAGATGCAATCTTCAGTCAGCCCGACTGGAACATTGCCATCACGACAGACAATAACCGCGCCATCACGATTTTGCAGCAGCAGAGGCGTATGGCCGGCGCGACAATAGGTCAGAGTCTGCTTTTTCAGATCGATGATGCCGTAGATCATGGTAAAATACTGGTAATTATTTTTATCGAGCATAAACTCTGCATTGAGTTCATTGGCGACCTCGGCCGGCGAACGCGGCGAACCATCGGGCAGACGCAGGATGCTGTTTTCGCCCTCCCAGGCGGAAAGCATGCGATGAACGCTGACTGCAAGCATTGCCGATTGAATGCCATGGCCTGAGACATCAAGAATAAAAAGCGCGGCCATACCATTATCGAGTGGCATAATATTCAGCAGGTCACCACCGATATTTTCGCTGGTTTCGTAATACCATGAAAAGTTGAGACCGGGAATACTTATGCGCTTATCTGGAAGCAGGCTGCGCTGCATATTGCCGGCTGCCGCCATGTCCTCACGCAGTTCTTCAAGAACCTGGCTGAGCATGCGGTTCTTTTCTTCGAGTTCCTGCGCAAGCGTCTCCAGTTCAGCTTCGTGAAACTTGCGATGATCGGTCTCTGATTTAAGACGCAGCATCGACCTGATTCTGGCAACCAGTTCGAGTTCCTTGATCGGCTTGGTGACATAATCAACGGCACCGGCATCGAATGCCTCAACCAGATCCTGAGTTTCAGAACGGGCGCTGACAACAACGATAGGGATATCCTGATAATCTGCGTGGCTGCGAATTTCACGAATCGCCTCGATTCCCGAAATTTCAGGCATCATGATATCCATCAGTACCATATCGATTCTGGCATTGCGCGGCGATTCGACCAGACCGATATATTCATAGGCTTCGCGGGCAGAAGATGCCAGAAAGATATTCTCAAAACTTTCACTCTCGAGTATGGCCTCGAGCAAAAGCAGATTGTCAGGCGCGTCATCGACGACGAGAATGTTCATTTTTCCTTGAACGTGTTTGCTCATTTTCTTATACCTCACTCTTCCTAAGGTGCAGGGTGAAGGTAGACCCCTTTCCAAGAGTACTGGCAACCCTAATCTCAATTCCCAGCAGATCGGCAAAAGATCTGGCTATGGCGAGGCCGAGACCGGCGCCACCATAACGTCTCGCCAGGCTGTTATCGCCCTGCTGAAATGCTTCAAAAATCACTTCGAGCTGATCAGGTGATATGCCTGGTCCAGAATCAGTAATTGCAACTTTTTCAGGCAGGTTGTTTTGATCTACTGTTAAGGCGATCACTACCTTAGAACGGTCTGAGAACTTTACTGCGTTATCGATAAGGTTTTGCAAAATCTGACGCAGCTTGACCTGGTCTGATTCAATCTCACAGCACTCGGCCGGAAGCTGGAGTTCGATCTCGACGCCTTTTTCTTCGATAAGCACCTGCATCAGATCGATAACTTCCTCGATCATATCGGGAACCTTGACCCGGGAAAGATGAAGTTCGCTGAAGCCTGATTCGTTGCGCGAATAGTCGAGTATTGTATTGATAAGTTGCAGCAGAGATTCACCATTACGGCTGATACGCTCGAGAAACAGCATTTCCTTGGGGGTGAACTGCTCAGCATGTCGCTGAAGATGTCTTGAAAACCCAATAATAGAATTAAGTGGCGTGCGCAGTTCGTGATTCATTTTGGCAATAAAAACACTCTTGGCAGCGCTCGACCTTTCGGCTTCGAGCTTGGCGCTCTGCAGTTCTTCAAGAATCCTGCGCTGCTCGGTAATATCTCGGCTGACCCCATAGACGGCATTGTTTGCCAGGTCAATCGAACTGTTCCACAGCATCCAGAGATATTCGCCGTTGCGCTTGCGCAGGCGCATGACACGACCAACAACGTTGCGCACGCCGAGAATGTCGGTAAGCAACTGACCTGATTCACCCACATCATCAGGATGAATCAGAGCCGCAAGTTCGCTGCCTTCGAGTTCGCCTGGCGCGTAACCCATTACATCCTGCCATTGTGGGTTAACCCGTCTGAATCTACCGTCAAAGCCGAGAATACAGAAAAGGTCGAGGGACATCAGAAAAAAGCTGTTGCGCTCACTTTCGAGTTTGCGCGACTCTGACAGGTCTCTGATAAAACCGGTGAACAGACTGCCAGATTCAAGCCTTACTTCGCCAACTGCCAGATCTACCGGAAAAAGCGACCCATCTCGACGTTGTGCATCTACCTGGCGCCCAATGCCGATTATATGTGGAATTCTCGTATTAAGATAGCGTTGCATGTATTCATCATGCTTGCTGCGATGAGGTTCTGGGGCGAGAACTGAAACGTTGCCACCCAGGACTTCACAGGCATTGTAACCAAACATTTTTTCGGCCGCCCGGTTGAACCCCTGAACCATGCCTTGCTGATCGATGATGACAACACCATCTACCGCGAGCTCAATAATTGTTGCCAGAGTCTTTTCGCTTACCAGCAAAGGATTATCACTGACCGAATGAGTAGATAGAACAGACTCTCCAAGCCATTCACCACTTACTTCGACACAGTCAAAACCATCAATCAGCTTGCGGTTGACCCGAAACATGCCACAGCGCTTCATGCCTTTCCAGTAAAGCGGCATTTTGCGCTCGAATCCAGAAAAACCAGGAGCACTGAGTTGTTTGAGCAAATCATCGACAACCAGCTGCGGCAGGATATCAGTCAGCCTGGTTGCAGCGTCTGCACTGCCGGCATCGTTCGTGCCAGCGTCAGTATAATGTAATAACAGGTTGTCCAGCCGGAAAACAAAAAGCAAACCAGTCCCTCCCCGCTGTCAATAGCAGTATTTCCACCACCCGTTGAGTTTTAATGGCAGATTACTATACCACAGGCAGGCGATGTGATATTATAACCCAAAATCTGAAATTCTGAATAATATTGGAGAAATCATCATGTCATTAGTCACCCCCCCGACCCCAGGCATACCCGGAGCCCCAAAACCAGCCGGAGCGGCTTCGACACCAGCACCAGCTCGTCAGGAACAGGCGATTCCGAAGTGTTTCGGCACTGACTATTATGGCAAATGGAACACTTCAGGCATGACATTCGAATCAATGAAGATCGATCGCCCTGATTACCAGTCAAAATGTGCTGTATGTCCGCTTTTCGAGCGCTGTTATCTGGTAAACCACATCAGACTGCTGCGCATCAAGAGATAAACCAGGAAAGGAACCAGGAATGAGAGCCTACGACATCATCAAGCACAAGCGTGACGGCAAAAAGCTCACGCAACCGGAAATTGCCTCGATAGTAAGCGGCTTTGTCGATGGTTCGCTGCCTGATTACCAGATGGCAGCCTTTTTGATGGCCGTGTATTTTCGCGGCATGGACGAAGAAGAAACCTACTGGCTGACCGACTGTATGCGCACCAGTGGCGATCTGATAAACCTTGATGGCATTGAAGGCTTTACCGTAGATAAACATTCGACCGGCGGAGTCGGCGACAAAACCAGCCTGGTGCTTGGCCCGGTTCTGGCTGCGCTTGGCCTCAAGGTCGCCAAAATGTCTGGCCGTGGCCTCGGCCATACTGGCGGCACCATCGATAAGCTTGAAGCGATCAAAGGCTTTTCGTGCGAACTTAACACCAGGCAATTCATCGATGCAGTGAACAGCATAGGCGTGGTCATCGTAGGTCAGACCGGCAATCTGGTTCCTGCCGATAAAAAGATCTACGCTCTGCGCGACGTCACTGCGACCGTCGATTCGATACCTCTCATCGCGGCTTCGATTATGTCTAAAAAGCTGGCCGTAGCCAACAAAGGTCTGGTGCTCGACGTCAAGGTCGGCAGCGGCGCCTTTATGAAAAATCTTGAAGACGCGCGCGAACTTGCCAGACTGATGGTTAAGATCGGCACTCAGGCCGGCCGCAAGGTTACCGCCGTTTTGTCGAACATGGATGAACCGCTGGGTGAAATGATAGGTAACGCCGTCGAGGTAATCGAGGCAGTCGATACTCTCCGGAACCATGGCCCACAAAGCTTTACCTGTCTGATAAAAACTCTGGCGGCGGAAGCCCTGGCGCTGGGAGCAGGCCTCAAACGGGAAGAAGCGGAGAAAAAAGTCACCGAAGTTCTTGCTGACGGTCGCGCTTATGCCAAATTCCTGGAAATGGTTAAATTCCAGGGCGGCGATGTCGCGATGATCGAAGATTACAGCAAGCTGCCGGCCGCCAGAAAGACCGACACACTCAAAGCCGACCGTGATGGTTATATCAGCAAGATAGACTGTGAAGAAATCGGTCTGGCTGCCATGATGCTCGGTGCCGGTCGCGAAACCAAAGAATCGGTAATTGATATGGGCGTCGGCCTCAAACTGGTAAAACACGTTGGCGACAAGATAAGTAAAGGCGATGTTCTGGCTGAGCTCTATCTCAACCCGGAACGCGACAACAGCCGCGCCATAGAACGTCTTCGCGAAGCCATCAAACTCAGCGACAACAAAGTAGTCGCCCAGAAGCTGATCCTGGACATAGTTTCGTGAGTCATCGATCATGTCAGGAATAACAAGCAGCCCGGCACTAAGACTGGCATTCGAAGAATGTGAAGCAAAAACGCTTTCACGATTTGCCTGCCTTTCCAGCAAAAGCCGCGGACGCGAACACCCTGAGAACGACTGCTTTATCCGCAGCTGCTTTCAACGCGATATTGACCGCATAATTCACAGCGAATCATTTCGCCGGCTGAAGCACAAAACTCAGGTATTCCTCTCTCCGACCAACGATCACTTCAGAACCAGACTGACCCACACTCTTGAGGTAGTCTGCACTGCCCGCTGCATTTCACGCTGCCTCAACCTTAACGAAGATCTGACCGAAGCCATTGCACTTGCCCACGACCTCGGACACACGCCCTTCGGGCACAGCGGCGAAGAAATTCTGGCAGAAATAAGCGAAACCGGCTTCCATCACGCGTCACACGGGGTAAGAGTGGTAACCTGCCTCGAAAAAAACGGCCAGGGCCTCAATCTCACCCGCGAAGTCATCGACGGTATTCTCATGCACAGCAAGGGCAAACATGGCTCTGCCACCTTCAGCGGGGAAGAGGCGATGCCACTGACTGTCGAAGCGCAGGTCGTGAGAATTGCCGACCTTGTAGCCTACATCAACCACGACATTGACGATGCGATCAGAGCTGGAGTCATCACGGTTGACGATCTGCCAAAAGACGCCAGGCGCCTGCTGGGAGATCGGCATTCAATAAGAATTCACACCATGGTGCGCGATATCATCGACAACAGCATCGAAAGTGATCTGATCAAAATGAGCGAACCGGTAAGGGTCGCGACTGCTGAAATGAAAGCGTTCCTGTATCAAGACGTTTACACCAGGCCAGAAATAGATGTTGCCGTGCAAAAGTCCAAGCACCTGCTGCGCCAGATGGCAGAATGGTTTGCCAAAAATCCTGATGAACTTTATAAACACATGAGATATCCGATACCCGAAGAACAGAGTCTGAATCGAACCATCGTCGATTACCTCGCAAGCATGACCGATGATTTTGCCCTGCGGCGATTTCAGGAAATATTTATGCCACATTATTACACTTTCAGCGATTTCAAGGGTCGTAAAACGGAGAATTCCCAGTGAAGATGCTATCTATCAGCAATAAAATTCTGGCAGGATTTCTGTTCTTTCTGATCATCTTTCTGCTGATTTCAGGCTTTGCCGGTTATTATGTCCTGCAGCTGCGCGATACACTAAATTTTCTCAAAGGCAACTACACTGAGGCCATGATCAATTCGCAGGAATTGATGGCAAACCTTCATCTGGTCGCCAATTCAGCTAACGAGATAATCAGAACTCCGGGTAACCGCGAAGAGCTCTTACCCTATTATAATTCCGCCAAAGATGGCACTTTCAAAAGCTTTGATCTGATCGACGCCAATCTGAAAGACGCTTTTCTCAGTGAAGCCTCAAGTATTACAGCATTCAAGCAGACGACTGAAGGCAGCATTTTTGAACTGTTCGACCTCACAGACGGCTATCTGGCCATGGAACCAGGCACAGAACTCAGCAGTGCCAGCAGCGCCGAGCTGCTTTCAGCCATCCGCGACAAGGAAATCGAACTTACCTCGAAATGCAGCAGTCTATGCAAAGCTCTTTCGAATTACACAAGCTCAATAACACGAAAAAGCGATGAAATGTTTGTCATACTGGGACACCTGGCCAAAGTAATACCGATTGTTATATTTATCTTCGGCATAGGGTTCGCCATGTTCATTTCGAACGGCATTTCAAGACCTCTTGAACGTATTGTCGAATCAATGTCTGAAGCCGAAAAAGGGCACCTGCACACCCGCCTCAGGTTTGAAAGTTCCGATGAATTCCAACGGGTTGCCGAAAGCTTTAATCGCATGCTCGAAGGTATCTGCCAGATGATCTCAAAGGTACTGGAAACCAGTGACGATCTGGCGACCAGCTCTCAGCAGCTCAGCTCGGCATCGGTAGAATCTGCCGCCACCCTGCTCGATATTTCCAAAAACGTGAACGGCATCAATACCTCATCACTGGAAATATCGAACAACCTTGAAAAAACGACAGCTTCAGTTGAAAGTTTTTCTGAATCTGCCCAGAAAGTTGCGCAGCTGGCGGAAACCGCAGTCAAAGCGGTCAGCATTACCACTCAGGCGGCCGACAAGGGCGGCAAAACCGTTAAAAAGTCGGTCGAAATGGTCGGCAAAATCAAAGAATCGGTTGATATCGCCACTCAGGTCATTCTCGATCTTAACTCGGCTTCTTTGCAGATCAGTGAGATTGTCAACACTATTACCGCAATCGCCAGCCAGACGAATCTGCTGGCGCTGAATGCCGCAATTGAAGCAGCCAGGGCTGGCGAGCAGGGCAAGGGTTTCACCGTTGTCGCCGGTGAAGTTCGCAAACTGGCCGAGGAATCGGCAGAAGCAGCTGAAGCCATCGGCACCAGAATAGAAAACATTCTGACCAAGACACAGAACGCGGTCGACTCGATGACTCTTGGGCGTGGGCGTGTCGATGACGGCATAAGAATTATCCGCGAAGTTTCGATAAGCCTCGACAACATCATCAACAACGTCGATGACGTTAATAAAAAGATAAGCGAGATAAGCTCGATTTCAACCGAGCAGTCGGAGAATTCGCTGGTCATGACAAGAACGATCGAAGATATCACCAGTCTGACCAAGGTAACCACCGAACAGCTGGGCATCGTAGCAACTTCTGTTGAACAACAGACGACTACGGTCTCGCAGGTCTCCAGCTCAACCGAAGATCTTGCTACTCTGGCTGACGAACTTCACCTGCTCGTCTCACGTTTTACCATCAAAAAATCTGATAACCAGCCAGCTTCATAACCCCAGGCAGAAGAAGTGCCCAGAGCATCAGGGCTGCTGTTGCAATGAGCAGACGGCGCTGGTAGCTCGCTACTTTTTTTGAATCCAGAGCGGTAAAATAAACGATCAGAGCCAGCACCAGACTTAATACCAGTCCGGCCAGATCGTAACTGCGACCATAAGACAGCCAGAGAAAAAGGCAGTTCAAGCTTGAAGCAAACAGAAAAACGCAGCTGAGCATGACGGCCCAGCTGATAAGGGGCTGGCCCGGGCGCTTACGCGCTTCGTTCATGCCTTCTACGGCTGCTTCATTATTTTTTTCGTTCATATCGGGCTTGATTATAGCGCCAGCTCTGACACTTTTCAATAAAAAACTATGACGTATGATTACCCGGGCAGCGATGAGTGCACAAAAACTCGCAGGGAAATTTGCTTAGTTGCTGCAAATGAGCTATAATACTGCCACAACTGCGACACAAAAATGGCAAATCTGAACAGCACATACGCGCAAAGACATTACGAATCTGCCCTTGACTACTTTGAGCAGGGGCAGTATGACAAAGCTTTGCAGCAAATCGACAAAGCGATAAAAAATTCACCCAATAACCCTGATTTTTACTCGACCAAGGGCGTGTTTTTGCATCGCATGAACAATATTCCTCATGCAATAGAAGCCTATCAGTCAGCAATCAGAGTCGCACCAGACCACACCTTTTCCCACTATAACCTCGGTCTGATTTACATGAAACTCAACAAGGTCGTGCAGGCTATTCAGGAATGGGAAGCGGTCATTCATGTTAAGCCCCGCGATACTGACGCCATATTCAATATCGCAGTCGCCCTTTCTCACCTGGGCAAAAGTAAACAGGCTATTCCATTTTACCGCAAGGTGATCGAAATCGAACCGGGCCATGTGCAGGCACACCAGAATCTTGGCGTAATCTATCGTGACGAAGGAGACTTCGTTAAGGCCAAGTATCACCTGCAGAAATTGCGCGAACTCGACAGTACTTACATGGAAGTAGTTGCCGCCGAGATCATCAAATGTGAAGAGCAGGAATTTCTCAAAAAGTTGGAAGCAGACAGCCAGCGCATTTCCGGAGCCATCGAGGAAGACGGCGACAATATGCTCAGCAACGCTCTAATTGCGGTCATTGAAGAGCATTTTGACAAGGCGCTCGATTATGCAGAGAAGTATCTGGCAAACAACCCTGAAGATATTCAGGCAAGACTTATTCAGGGCCAGGCCTTATGCGGTCTTTCCCGCAATTCTGATGCGATAGCGACATTCATGCGCATTCTGGTTGACAGCCCGGACTGCCTCGATGCGATGTTCCATCTTGGCAATGTTTTTCTGGGAATGGGAGACCTGCACAAAGCCCTTGAATATTACGAAAAGCTCAAGGCTGTCGATAGCGACTACCCGCTGGCAGACGAAAACATAAGAAGCATCAAAGCCAAGCTGAGCCACGTGGGCAGCGATGATTAACCGCATAATCAAACCAGGCATCCGGGCCAGGCTCACGTTGATCATTCTGCTCATTTCACTGCTGCCTCTGACGTTTCTCGGGCATCAGGCCTACGATTATCAGAAACGAATCATTACCGAAGAAGTTACTGCCAGTCATCTTGAATTATCTAACACCCTGGCGCATGGCATTTACGAAAACCTTGAGTTTACCCGCCGCCTGCTCAGCGCAATCGGCACACTGAATGCTATTAAAAACCAGCGCAAAGAAGTAATCGAAGATTTTTTCAATGCACTCATGAGTCAGTTTGCCTTTTTCAAACTGATGTATCTGATCGACAGCAACCGAAACATCGTCGCCAGTTCCGATCCCAATACGAAGCTGCCAGCAGACTGGCTTTATTCTAAAGCCATACAGCGCAGCTATCAGGGCTCGCTGTCTGAGGTATTCAAGTCAGAAGACGGCGCTCTTTATATGACACTTGAATCAGTTATCAAGTCGACGCAACTGCACAATATAAACGGAGTTCTGATAACCGAAGTAAACCTTACCAGTATTCGCGATCTTCTCAGAACAGCTCTGCGCAATTCGCGCTCGCAATGCCTGGTTCTCGACGAGGCTGGCACAGTAATCGCCCGCTCTTCACCAGATGTTCGGACGTTAGAAATAACCGCTGCCGAAACCATTGGCAGTGACCTGACCAAGCTAAAAACCATCGACGGCGAGCCTTATCTGATCACCGCAGTTTCTCTCAAAAAATTTGATTTTTATCAGGCGCCCAACTGGACTATAATCCTTCAGATTCCCGAAAAGCAGGCATTTTTTGCGGCTGATCGCTTCAGGGAACGAATCACCCGCATACTTGGGCTTACTGCAATCATCTCGATCATTCTGGCAATTCTGCTGGCAAGAGGTTTTACTGCGCCTCTGGCCAACCTGATAGCGGGTGCCCGTCACATCAGCAGCGGCGATTTCGCCTATGAGATAAAGCCTCTCAGTAATGATGAGATTGGCGATCTTACCAGCACCTTTGACGAGATGCGTATAAACCTGCGAGAAACCAGGGCTGATCTCGATTATCGAATTATGCAGCTCTCAACGCTTTACGAAGTTGGCAAAGCCATATCATCGGTACTCGACTTTCGCAAACTGCAGAACATGATCCTGGAAATAGTCGTCAAGGTTATTAAAGCCGAAAAAGGTTCGCTGATGCTGCTCGACGACTCAGAAAAGATTCTGACCATAGGAGTAGCAATAGGCCTCAGTGAAGAAGTCGCCCGTGATACCAGACTCGAAATTGGCGAATCAGTTGCCGGCTGGGTAGTAAAAACCTGTCAGCCTTTGTTTGTGCGCAACACTCAGACTGACAAAGAATTTCACACTATCAAAAAAGCCCACATCAGAGCCGGAACGTTGATGTGTGTGCCGCTAATGGCCAAAGACAAGCTGTTGGGAACTCTCAATGTTTCGCGATCCGAACCCGAAAGTTTCTCTGATAAGGATTTCGAACTTTTTGTAAATCTGGCCAATCAGGCTGCGATCGCCATAGATAATGCCCGCCTCTATCGTTATGCGGTTACCGATGAAATGACACGTCTCTACAATCACCGCTATTTTCAGCAACGACTCGACGAAGAACTGCAACGCGCCGACCGCTACGAGAATTTCGTTTCTCTCATCATTCTTGACGTCGATCATTTTAAAAAGTTCAACGATACCTACGGGCACCCCGAAGGCGACCGGGTTTTAAAAACCGTTGCCAGACTCATCGAAAAAAGTGTGCGCGAAGTCGATATTCCGGCCCGCTACGGCGGCGAGGAATTTGTCGTAATCTGTCCCGAAAAGAACGGCGAAGGTTCGTTAACCCCGGCCGAGCGTATACGCAGCGCCATCGAAAGCTATGATTTCAGAATCGATGGCAAAAAGATTCAGATTACTGTCTCGCTGGGGGTTGCCTGCTACCCAGATCAGGCGCGTTCAAAAGCAGAACTCATACAGAAAGCCGACTTTGCCCTCTATTATTCAAAGCACCATGGGCGCAATCAGGCGACTCTCTACAATGCAGTCATGAACCGGCAGTCTGACCAGAGCTGAAACGACTGAGATAAAACTCCGCCTGCGCAAAATCCTCGGCAGTGTCAATATCAACTGAGTCTGCCTCTGACATCAAATAGCAACCATGCTGCGAAAAATTATAGAGACTCTTTTCTGCCAGCAACCATGCCGTCTGCACCAGATATATTGCGCCATTCTCAATATGGCGGCGCGGCAAGGCGCTCGCCGCAGCAACGATGCCGCCGGGCGATTCCGGCATGGCATGGCTGTCTGCATCAACCCTGAACATCCATTCAGGATACTGGTTGACCGCTTTCATTGAAGAAAGGCTGACAAAACCACCGCAATTGAAGAGCTGCAGGGCGGCCCTTATATGCTCACTGCTGAGAAAGGGCGAGGTTGCCTGAATAAGCGCAACCGTAGCCGGAACAGCATCTTTCACACCCAGAGCGCTAACGGCATGCAGCATTACATCAACCGATGATGCGGCATCACTGGCAAGTTCAGCCGGGCGCATAAAGGGAACTTCGCCGCCGGCCTTTACTGCTGCCCCGGCAATCTCAGCGTCATCGGTCGAGACAATAACCCTGGCGAAGCATCCGCTGTCGATGGCAGTTTTGACTGCCCTGGCCACCAGTGGTTCCCCAGCAAAGGGCAGCAGATTTTTCCTTTTTAGACGCTTTGAGCCACCCCGGGCAGGAATTATCGCCCAGCAGTCTTTCGATGTTTCAGACATCAATACTTGAGCAGAGCAAAAAACTTGTTAGCGTCGAATTTTTCGCGACCGCGCAAGAACTCAAGTTCGATAGCAAAAGCTATACCGACGATTTCGGCACCGATATCCTGCAACAGGGCTACAGCGGCTTCGGCTGTTCCGCCGGTCGCCACCAGGTCATCGACAAGCAGAACCTTTTCGCCACGCGCCACCGAGTCGGCATGAATCTCTATGGCATCAGTGCCGTATTCAAGGCTATATTCTCGGCGAATCTTTTTGTATGGCAATTTGCCGGCCTTTCGAATCGGTATGAAACCAACATTTAGGCGCAAAGCCAGAGCGGCACCAATAATGAAACCGCGCGACTCGATACCGCAAACATGCCTGATGCCGGCATCAGCATACTTTTCAGCGAACGCATCGATCATCGCTGAAAAAGCGACGGGATCACCGAGCAGCGGGGTAATATCTTTAAAAATAATACCGGGTTTTGGAAAATCGGGCACATCTCTGATATAGCTTTTTAAATCCATGTTTCCTCGCTTCTCATGCTTTCTTCTGTTCGCTGTCGATCTTTTTCTGAAGTTTCTGCCAGTTGGCGTAATAAGGTTCGAGCTGCTTCGGCTGATATTCTCCGGCTCCATATTTTTTCAGAGCCATTTGTCCCATTTTACTCAGGAGTTCATCGCGGCGGCGACTGAAGCGTTCACCCTGTGACGCCGATTTTTTCTCTTCGGGTGACTTTGAGAACAAGCCTTTGAGCTGCTCGAAAAAGCCCTGTGGCTTTTTCTCGGCGGCCTTCTCCTCCTGTTCGGCATATTTCTGAATAAAAAAATTCATGCGCAAAATCTCATGACCTGTGGTCAGAAGATCGGGCAACTCAAGCTCGCCAGCCTGATAAAAGTCGAACACGGTTCTTCCGGCCTCCTTGAAAAGCTCATCGACTTCCTTGCGCAGATCGGTGACTGAGAAGCTCAAGGTGGCCTTGTTCGACAGACCAACCGCCTCATCCTTGCCCTGTCTGAAAAACTTGCTGACAGCGCTGGCAATGTCTTCCATCGCGCCTTCATCTGAACCTTTGCTGACAGGAGCCGTCGGCTTTTCGACCTGAGGTGTCGCAACGATAGTATCGGTCGGCGGTTCCGGGCCATACTTTTCTTCGATTAGTTTTAGCGCACGGTTAGCGGTTTCTTTGAACACACCCTCGCCGTTTACCGCCATTCCCTTGAGAAATCCCCAGGTTGTAGAGTCATAATAGTTAGCCAAAGCGATGATTGCCTTGATGCGCGTCTCAGCGTGGCTTGAAACACGGGCTGCTTCGACCAGAAGCTCGATAGCCTCTCCGGCCTGAATATGTGACAAAGCGTAGATCGCGCTGCCCTTCATCCACTCTTCGTGTGATTCGAGCATCTTTTTAAGTTCGGCAAACACCTTTTCTTCGCCGAAAGACTGTAGAGCCTTGGCTGCCGCCGCTCTAATACGGTTGTCGGGATCAGACAACGCCGAAAACAGGCTGGGAATAGATTCTTCGACTTTGAGAACCTCAAGGGCTTCGATGGTGTTAGATCTGACGCGATTATCAGGATCGTTGAGAAATCGGCTGAGAATTCCAGCCTGTTGTTTATCGATAAAATTCTTGAGAGTACTTATCAGTGCTGCCCTGACAAATGCGTGCTCTTCGCTGTCGAGCATTTTGACAAGTTGATCGCGATACTGCGACAGGTTGCCCGACATGATCTCCATAACTGCTGCCAGACGCTCTTCGTAGTCGGTCGCGATAAGACGCTCATCCAGCTTTACGCCAGCAGCCTGCTCTTCACCAGCTTTGAGAAGCTTTTCAGTCTTTTTGATCTTGTCGATAGCTTTACGAGCGAAAAAACGCACCGAGACATTACGGTCGCCGGTAGCTGCAATCAAGCTTTCGAGAACTTCTTCGCGCGTAGCCCGATCGGGAAAATCCAGCTTCATCAAAGTCATGGCTGACAAAGCCCTTAAATCGTCATCTGAGTTAGTCAGGTCTTTAATGAGTCTTTTGATCTTGATATCCATATTCTCACAACTTCCCGGTTTCTTAGTTGGGCATAGTTTAACATAATCTCCACTTAAAAAAAACACCACCATCCTCGTCTGAGAATGGTGGCGTCTTTAAAGGCGTCAGTATGCGCGTGCGACAAAAACCCTTTTCTGAGCCGGTTTGCCACAGACAACACAAGGAGTATCGACCTGACCGTCATTGAAGCACCTGATGGTTGCACCGGCCTCAGCCTTGAATTTTGCCTCACATTCCGCTTCACCACACCAGCAGAGGTCAGCCATCGACTGTTTTTCTCTGATCGCTGCGGTAAATTCTTCAAAAGAAAGCGCTCTAACTGTCTTGTTCTTGAGAATCTCGGCAGCCTGATCGAACAGGGTCTGCTGAATTTCTTCCATCAGTCGCAGAACCGTCGCTTCGAGTTCAGCATCTGGTATGAACATCTTTTCACCTGTATCACGGCGCACCAGGCAGACCTGGTTCTTTTCGAGATCTTTCTGACCGATTTCGACGCGCAGCGGCACACCCATCATTTCGTATTCAGAATACTTCCAGCCTGGTTTGAAGCCTCCGCGATCATCGAGGTGAACTCTTATATCGCTGGCTGCAAGTCTCTTCATCAGTTCGCGCGCCTTGATAATTACATCCTGCGAGTCCTTGTAAACGATAGGAATAACGACAGCCTGAATCGGCGCCACTTTCGGCGGCAGGCGCAGACCGCGGTCATCGCCATGAACCATGATCGTCGCTCCGATAATTCTGGTAGACATGCCCCATGATGTTGTCCAGGCATATTTGCGGTCACCGTCAGAATCAAGGAATCTGATATCGAAAGCTTTGGAAAAGTTCTGACCGAGGTCGTGTGAAGTGCCCGACTGGAGCGCCTGCCCATCTGGCATCAGGGCTTCAATGGTATAAGTATTGAGTGCGCCGGCAAACTTCTCTTTCTGGCTCTTTTCACCGGTAACCAGAGGGATTGCCAGTGAGCCTTCAACGAATTTGCGATAAACGCCAAGCATCTGCATGACTTCTTCCTGGGCTTCTTCATGGGTGCGGTGGGCGGTATGGCCCTCCTGCCAGAGGAATTCAGTGGTGCGCAGAAATGGCCGGGTAACTTTTTCCCAGCGCACGACATTGGCCCATTGGTTGATGAGAACTGGCAAATCGCGATAACTTTCGATCCATTTCGAATACATGTGTCCAATAATGGCTTCTGATGTTGGTCTGATCGCAAGGCGCTCTTCGAGCTCTTCGCGGCCACCATGAGTTACCCAGGCGACTTCAGGAGCGAATCCTTCTACGTGTTCGGCTTCTTTGGTCAGAAAGCTTTCGGGAATGAACATCGGAAAATAGGCATTCTGATGGCCGAGTTTTTTGAATTCTGCGTCGAGGATTCTCTGAATGTTTTCCCAGAGTGCATAGCCATAAGGCCTGATGATCATGCAGCCCTTAACCGGAGAGTAATCAGCCATGCGTGCTTTGAGCACAACATCGGTATACCATCGCGAAATGTCTTCTGATTTCGGGGTTACGGCTTCCATGTTCTTCTTGTTGGTATTCTGAGTATTGGGTTTATTCATCGGCCTTGCCTTTCAAAACTGTAATAAAACAATCGAGCGCCCATTATATGGACGCCCGGTTGATTGTGTCAAGATGCAAATTTGCCTAGAAACCGCCGGCTCTGACCTTAGCTGCGAGCGCATCGATGAGTTTGCCTATGCGTTTGTTGCCGGCGACACACTTGCTGGCCTGATGTAGAGTCTGACCGGCATTGCTGATCCGGCCGAGATGAAACTGTGCCAGAGCCAGATAATAACCGACCTCAGCATTGTCTGGCTGTAGTTTATTCAGACTGTCGAGCAGCTGAGCACCGCGCTCATATTTTGCCACCAGTATGCAGGCTATGCCAAGATCCTGATAGATTTTTGTCTTCATTTTTGGCGTAGCTTCGAGTTCACCGCCAACGAATCTTTCGTAGACCTCGATCAGACCATTCCAGTTTTTGATCTGCTTGTAGATCTTGCCAAGAGTATAGTTCGCCTTTACATGGTCTGGCGATTTGTTGACAAACGAAAGCAGATAATCACGTGCCTGCTCGAAATTTTTCTGCTCTGCCTGCATCAGCCCCATATAGAGGTAGACATTGGCTGGTGGCGATGATTCAGACTCGAGCACACGGCTGAATTCTGCAATCGCCTTTTTGTATTTGCCGACATTATAAGCCTTGAGACCGGCACGGTAATGCGGAGAAACCACTTTTTTCGGGCGTTCAGGTTTTCTCAACTTCTTAACCGGTTTTTCTTCAGCCACGCCACCGTCACCGAGCTCACCGAGATTCATCAGACCAGGCAGTTCGCCCTCGTCTGAGCCGCCTGAGAGATCAAGACCAAGATCATCTTCGCTGCCAATCTCTGCTGGCGCTAATGGCTTGCCAGAAACAGCTTCTGTTGCCTCTGGCAATGTCATCTGCTCGCCATCTCCGGGTTCTTCTGCTTCGGAAACCGGTTCTTCGACTGGTGGACGCGGAGAAGCGATGGGTCTCTCGGCAACTTCGATCTTTTCAAAGTTTTTAAGCAGAGGTTCCGGCATTTTGTCGCCCTGGTCGAGAATCTTGAGAGAACTGCTCAAAGAAGGAATCAGCGCTTCAACCTGATTTTCATGCTTGAGCTGGGCAAATCTTTCGACGAGGTCTTCGAGAATTTTACGTTCACCGGCTTTGATAAGAATTTCAGACAGCGCTCTGATTACCTGTGGATCTCTCTGTTCAAGTCGTGGCGCCACTGATTTGACGCCCTCGACCCCGCCGATGGCGGCAACTGCAGCCAGCAATGCCTTAACTACCGGCAATCGCCTGTCTTTGACATGCAGTTTTATGGCCGTCATTGCCTCTTCAACCGGATGAAACACAAAAAAGTTCAGGCAGGACTCAAGGTTTGGCGCCGCCCTCTCAGTTTTGAGCAGTCCGAGAATCTTTTTGTGAGGAAATTTGGAAAGACGGGTTGCCATATCGATCGCATGTTTGCGAATCCATTTGTTATGGTCAGAAAGCGCAAGATCGAGCTGGTTAAATACGAATTCAGAAGAAAAATTGCGCAGAGACTGAATCATGCGCTTGCGCACCACTTCGCTCTTGTCGGCGATCAGTGCGGCGCCGAGATCGTGATATTCATCAGATGGAATCATTCCAAGAATAAAAGCGGCGCTACGGCGAAGCTGCACGTCGTTGGAAGCAACCATTTCCTGAATCTCAGGTTTGATCTTTTCGGGTTCGAGCTTGGCAATAGCCAGAATCGCATTGGCGCGAATGCGGTTATTTGGATCGTGCAGATGCTCTTCGACGCGTTTTTTGATTTCGTCTGGTGGCAGTGTCAGATCACCAACCGCTTCGATCGAGTTAGCGCGCAAACGAGCATCGCGAGCCTGCAATCCCTCATCAAAAATCGGCAGCAGAGTCACACTTCGGAACCTGGCGAGAAATGAAATCATCAGCGCTTTGCGACGCAGATCTTCATCCTGATGGTATTTATCGATAAGAATCGGAATTGAATCTAGTTCGCGCATGATGCAGAGCAGGCGCAGAATAGTCATCGAAATCCATTCATCGGGGTCTGAGATGTATTCGCACAGCGCGAGAGCAGCTTCTTTGCCACCTATATTAAACATGGCATTGGCAGCCTGAAAGCGCACATGCCGATCGGAATCGGCCAGATACGGCTGCAACTTGGCCACCATATCGGTTCTTTTTCGCGTTCCCAGCTGTTCAACAATCAGATCTCGATGTAATGAACGTGGCTGCTTCAAGAGATCGAGAAGAAAGGTCTCGATTTCTTCGCTGTTATATCTGCTGCCGGCCATGATTGATTCTTCCTGATCCGGATGATTTTGCAGATAGCTGAAAACAATACCTTCAGACTGCGGCAGTCCTGCCTCTGCCAGCAGCAGAGTGAGCTTCGCTGTTGTCGATTCTGAGAAACCGGCACCAAGACTTCTCGATACAGCAAGGGTAATCTTTTCTCTGAGTTCTTTTATTCGTTTAATTGCTACTTCGTTCATTCTTCGAGCTCCTGCAGCAGGCTCTTAACATAGGCCTGATCGATCCCCTCTTCCCGCATAAGCTTTTCAAGAGAGTCTTTAAGAGTTACACAGCCGTCGCGTTTAGCCATGATCATAGCTGTCGTCAGCTGATTGTATTTCTTGTCGCGAATCAGATTGCGAATGGCAGAGTTAACCAGCATCAGTTCATAAGCGACACTGGGAGGCTGCATCGGGTCTATATTCGGCACTAACAGCTGCGAAAAAATTCCAATAAGGCTCAGACTCAACTGAGATCTGGCTTCTTCCTGTTTACCTGGCGGATACATGCTGATGATATGTTCGATTGTCTGAGCCGCGCCGGTTGTCGGCAGAGACGAAAGCACAAGGTGGCCAGTCTCAGCGGCCATCAGAGCCTGCTCGATGATTGCGCGTTCTTTAAGCTCGCCAATAATCATGACATCGGGGTCTTCGCGCAGTGAGTTGATCAGAGCATCGTAATATGTGCTGATGACCCTGCCGATCTCAACCTGAGTAAAAACAGCCTGATTTGGCGTGTAGATAACTTCAATCGGGCTTTCCATGGTTATGATATGACGGGCAAAGCGCTTGTTAATTGCATCAGCCATGGCGGCGATGGTCATGCTCTTGCCCGAACATGAAGGCCCGGTAACCAGAAATAGACCACGTGGTCGAGCTGCAACGTTGATAAGTGCTTCGGGCAGCCGCAAACTCTTTATGCTTGGAACCTTGGGCGGAATAAAACGGAACGAACCAGCGAGGCCTTCGCGCTGCTGAAAGATGTAATATCTTATGCGCGCCCGGTTGCAGCGATATGAAAAGATCGAGTTGACGTAAAATTTGCTGCGTAACTGTTCCTGCTGACTGGCATCGATTATCGGCAGAAACAGGTCATACATCTGCTGTGGCGCCAGAGCCTCATCTTCTGAAATGATGAGGTGCCGGTTAACCCTGAATGAAGGCGGCGCACCCGGCTTGAGAATAAGGTCGCTGGCGCCCATTTCGAGAGCACGTTCAAAGTAGTCGAATACTTCCGGTTTCATGCAGCACCTCCGGGGCCATCGCGCTCTTCGATCTTGCGTTTAACATAAGCCTTGTTGTTGGCTGCGAGAAGAGCATCGTTCTTTTCGATCTTGCCGGCCAGGGCGAGATCTACCAGCGAATTGTCGAGTGAAACCATACCTGTGCTCGAGCCTGATTCAAGATAAGACGAAATCAGATGCACGCGATTTTCGTTGATCAGGCCGCGAACAGCCGAAGTATTGATAAGAATCTCAAAGGCAGCTATGCGGCCGCGCGCATTCCGGCGCGACACCAGAGTCTGAGTCACCACACCGATAAGGTGTGAACCGAGGCGGCCGAGAACCTGTGAATGCAAGGTCTGCGGGAAAAGGTTTACAAAGCGGTCGATAGCCTGAATAGCAGTGTTGCTGTGCAGTGTGGCAAATACCAGCTTGCCGGATTCAGCTGCCAGCAAAGTCATTTCAACTGCGTCAGCATTACGCAGCTCACCGACCATCAGAACATCGCAGTCCATCTGTAGCGCGCCCCGAATGCCTTCTTCGAAAGTAAGGCAGTCGACGCCGACCTGACGTTGGCTTATCAGGCTCAGTTCGTCCTCAAACAGGTATTCGATCGGATCTTCTACGGTAACGACAGTTTTGTGATAATTCGCGTTGATGTGTGTGATAAAAGTCGAAAGAGTTGTCGATTTACCGGCGCCGGTGGCTCCGGTAACCAGAATGATGCCCTTGGGCCGATCAGCCATACGCCGCCCCGACATTGGCAGTTCTATGTCGGCGAAAGACAAATGTTTGAACGGAATAACCCTGAATACTGCATTGCCGCCATGCATATCGTTGAACAGGTTAACTCTGAAGCGTGCATTCAGAAAACTGTAGCCAAGATCGAGCTTACGATGCTTGACAAAATTAACCAGCTGGAGGTCATCGAGTATCGCTTCGAGCATAACCTCAAAATCATTGAACGACACTACCGGCATATCCTTGATCGGCCGCATGGTGCCATCTATTCTCAGTATAGGAGGATAACCTACCTTAAAATGAAGGTCTGACGCGCCCTTCTCTACGCAGAGATTCAGTAACTCAAAAATCATTGCTCCTCCAGCCTCTTAATGGTTGACAGTAACGCCCACTCAATCATTCCATAGTTAAATCGGTGCCCTGAACAATATGATTTACAAATGTTACCAGAATTCGCGATTTTTGCACACAAAATTCACTTTTGCCATTAATGAAGACAACTGATATAATCCTGAAAACTCTACACAGGTCAAAGATAAACATAATGATCGAACTGCAAGGCGTGACACGCATCTTTCCGAACGGGGTCAGAGCTCTCAACAACATCAATCTGACCATCAACCCCGGTGATTTTGTTTTTCTCGTCGGACCCAGCGGCGCCGGAAAAAGTACTTTCCTGCGCATGCTTTTTCGTGAAGACACTCCGACTGAAGGCAAGATTCTGGTAGACGGTAAAGACATTACCCAGATGCCGGAAAGCCGGGTTCCCTATCTCAGGCGCAATCTCGGTATTGTGCTGCAGGATTTTCAGCTGCTTAAACGTCGAACGGTTGCTGAGAATGTTGCCTTCGGGCTTCGCGTCATCGGAGCGTCGGCATCAGAAATCAGCAACCGGGTACAGGAAGCCCTGGAGCAGGTCGGGCTGTCACACAAGCGTCGCATGTTTCCGACCGAACTTTCTGGTGGTGAGCAGCAGCGCGTCTGTATTGCCCGCGCCATAGTCAACAACCCGCTGATTCTTATCACCGACGAACCGACGGGTAACCTCGACCCGATGATCTCACAGGAAATCATGCAGCTTTTTCTTGAGATCAACGCTCGCGGAACCACCATTGTCATGGCCACTCACAATCACAACCTGGTCAATAAACTGCGAAAACGTGTAGTTGCACTGGTTGATGGCCAGATAATCAAAGATGAAGCCTGTGGCACCTACGCTTATGAATAACACACAAGACTGGAGTTGTCGCTGATGTCTCTAGCCAACCTTTCATTCTTTGTTAACGAAGCCGGCACCAACATGAAGCGTTCGGCGATGATGGCGTTCATAACCATAGCCACTATTGGTATAGCGCTGGTCATGATGGGCGCTTTTCTTCTCGCGACAATGAATCTGGAATCATTTCTCGAGCAGATGCAGGCAGAGGCTCTGGTCACCGCTTATCTCAAACCGGGCTTCGCTATAACTGACGCCAAAACCCTGAGCCTGCGACTGACCAGTCTGTCTGAAATAGAAGACATCGAAGTGGTAACCCCAGATCAGGCAGCCCGCGAATTGTTCAGCAGTCCAGACGATCAAAAACTGCTGCAGATCGGCATCAGTGAAGAAAGCAACCCTCTGCCAACGACTCTTCGCATCAGAATCAAGTCTGGCAATCATCTGGAATCACTTCTCGAAAAGCTGAAAAGCGAGCCAATGATAGACAACATCAGCTATGGCGAAGATCTTTTTCAGCAGTTTCATGGCATGTCACAGCTGTTGTGGCTGATAAGCCTGGTTATCGTCATCATGCTCGGTCTCGCCTCGCTGTTTATCGTCTATAACACAGTTCGCCTGACATTATTCATGCGCCGCGAGGAAATTGTCATCATGAAACTGGTTGGCGCCACCAACTGGTTCGTCAGAGGCCCTTTTCTGGTAGAGGGATTCATCCAGGGCCTGGTAGGTTCTGTTCTGGCAATAATAATTCTTTTTGCCGCCTATCAGTTCATGCTTGCCAAGCTCGTTGAGCTGATACCCTTCTTTACCGCCAATGTCGGGTTTGACCAGTTGTTCAAGCTCTCGGCCAAACTGCTGATGATGGGCATAGTACTCGGAATTTCGGGCAGCCTGCTTTCGCTTCGCGATATAAGTAAGTTCAGCAAATCTACTCCAGAAGGGGTCTAAGATGGCAAGTCCCCTGATTCGGCGACTGTCGTTTTTTTTTCTGGCAACAGCTTTATTGCTCGGCCAGACAAGCGCACAAGCGCAGAAACAGAGCAAAAACAATGACAGTCTGCAGACCGAGATTGATGCGATAGATCTTCAGCTTGATTATCTCAAGCTTAAACTCAGCGACAGCCTTAAAAAGACGCGAAATCTCGAGGCCCGCATAAAAGCCAAGCGCAATGAAATTGCCAGTCTTAAAAACCAGGTTACCGAGCTCAGTGAGCGCCAGAACGAAATCACACAGCAGATCACAGCCATTGACCAGGAGAGTCAAGCCTCCCGGCAGCAGATCGATCTGCTGCTGACACGCTTTCGCGCCAGACTGGTGCAGCTCCATAAAATCAAGCAGGGCACCCTGATCGGCTCGATTTTTTCTGCCCGCGACCTCAATTCTTTTCTGAACCGCTATCAGATGGTAAAATATCTGCTGAACAGCGACAAAGAGCTGTTACAGCAGCTGAAAGCCGAAAATCTGCGGCAACGTAAGCTGACCACTGAGATGCAGGCCCGCCAGCAGCAACTTGAAACCGGTAAAACGGAACTCGACAGCAAGTCAAAAAAACTCGACAGTGAAAATTCGGCTCTGAAAGCGATGTTGTCGACAGTTCTGCTTGAGAAGAAGGTTTTTCTTGAAAGAGAGAAGGCTCTTGCCGGTGCAAGAAAACAGCTTGAAAGCGAAATCAGCCGGGTCGAAGCGTCCCGTAACGACCCCGGACTTGAAAACGAACTGGCTCAGGCAAAGCCTGCACCTGTCGTCAATCCGGCCAGTCATGGCAAGCTGCCAGACTCTGCTCCCGATGCCGCAAAAATCATGAATTTCATGTGGCCAATCGCATACGCAGATCGAAAGAGCGCTGACCAGGCCGGTGACGAGAATACCGCCGCGCTTTATATAGCAACGAACGGCGAAGTCGAGATTCTTTCGGCTGCAAGGGGCAAGGTTGCTTATCGTGGCAACATCAGCGGCCTCGGCAACGTGGTTATAATCGGACATCTCAGAGGATTTTCAACCGTTTACGCACGCCTGGATGAAATCTGGGTCGGCCTTGGCCAGATTGTCGAGAAAGGCGAAGTCATCGGTCGTATCCTGGGTGGCCGCAGTCAGACACTGCAATTCGAAATAAGGTTTGGTGGCAAAAAGCAGCAGCCTCTCAATTACCTCCCCCAGCAATAATTTTTCATTTTCACATACTGTGCTAAAATGTTATACTGCTACTAAACACGTTTCAGAGACTTAAGGAGCAATTTGTGATGATCAGACACTTTTTTCGCGGCAAAATTCTGTACAGCGTAGTTCTGGTGCTCCTGCTGTTCTCAACCGGGAGCTCTTTACAGGCTTCTTCTACCAACCTTACTTACTTCAAATCACTGGATCTGATCAGAAAAGTACTTGAACTGATCAAATCAGATTATGTCGAAGAGAATATCGACGAACAGAAGCTTATCTACGGGGCCATCGAGGGCATGCTGAAAAAACTCGACGATCCCTATACCCGGTTCATGGAACCAAAGTCGTTCAAAGAAATGCAGGTCGAGACTCAGGGTGAATTTGGCGGCCTGGGCATAGTCATTTCGATGAAAGACCGAATGCTCACAGTCGTCTCGCCGATAGACGACACCCCGGCCGCCAGGGCTGGCATCATGGCTGGCGATATGATCATCAAAATCGATGGAAAAGATGTTATTGATATCGCTCTGCACGATGCCGTAAAACTGCTGCGTGGCCCGGTTGGCAGCAAAGTTGTTCTTTCGATACTGCGCGAAGGCGACAGAGAATCGAAAGATTACGAGCTTACCCGCGAAATCATCAAGCTGCCCAGCGTTAAATACTGGGTTATCGATCCGAATATCGGCTATATTAGGCTGACACAGTTCATCCAGACCTCTTCAGAAGACCTTGAAAAGGCTATGATCGATCTTGAGAAGAACGGCGTCAAATCGATCATCCTCGATCTGCGCAATAACCCGGGCGGCCTGCTGACCTCAGCTGTCGAAGTCGGCCGCAAGTTCATTCCGAAAGGTGACATCGTTTCGATCAAGGGTCGAGATGGAGAAGAAAACACCTACAGCTCGTTCTTCAAGTATCATCCACTGCTGCCACTTATCGTTCTCATCAACGAAGGCTCGGCATCTGCCTCTGAGATTGTAGCTGGCGCAGTTAAAGACAACAAGCGCGGGCTGCTGGTCGGCCGCAAGACTTTCGGCAAAGGTTCCGTTCAGACAGTAATTTCACTCAACGATGGTTCGGCAATGGCTCTAACCACTGCCCTTTACTACACACCCTCGGGCGTTAACATCCATAAATCTGGAATCCTGCCCGATATCGATGTAGAACTGCCCAAGCTCGATGAGAGCAAGCAGGATGAAATCCGCAAGGCCATCGAACTCGACCAGAAATACCTGCAGAAACTGAGTAATGCGCACAATGCCGCCAATCCTGAAACCGTCAGCAAAACTGCGTCTGAAGCGGTCAGAGTTGAACTCAGTTCAGGAACAATAACAGTTTATACTGAAGGTGGCGCTTCTGAAACCCACAAACTCAGCGGCTATATCGAACCGCCTGACAGTTTCACCCACAACAAGCTCGAGATGTTCGTGATCAATCCCTTTGACACTCAGCTACAGAGAGCCATAGACATTCTCAAATCCACCGAAGTCTTTCTGCCACTGATGGAAGAAAAATAACGACAGGAGCCTGAATATGTACAGATGGTTTTCTGCCGGACGCAACACCCCCGAACGGCAACGCTCAGGGGTAACCCTGGTAGAAATACTCATAGTAACCGTTGTCATCACGCTGATGGCAGCGGTTTCCTTTCCCGTCTACAAAATCATCCAGCAGCGCGAAAAAGAAAAACGCCTGCGCGCAATTTTATATTCCGTGCGCAGCGCTATTGCCGGCAGCAAATCTGCATTGTCTATAACATCATTTTTTGAAGGACACCGAAATTACGTAATAGCCTACGGGAAGCGTAAGATAGAGGAACTGGACTTGGCCGATGATGTTGACCTAGATGATGACATTGCGACAATAAGCACAAACTTCACGAAAATAGCGACTTTTGGCCCCTCGACACCGCAACAATTATTAGAATCTAACTACACGATTACGGTTGACGTGGATACTGGCGACGCAGTTAAACCTACTTTTACGATAAACATACCTATTGATAGGCGTTTTCTCAGACACATCCCTCCACATCCCTTTGTCGGCTGGATTCCAGATGCCCATTTCGAATTCAAACCAAAAGTCAAGAACGGAGCAGTCACAGCAAATACCTTGCTTTTTGATGACGCCCACTGGGGAGTAAACGCATCTGGCGTTGCCGACATAGTTTCGCGCGGCGCAGGTTTAGCATTGAATGGGAGTCGAACTGATGACTGGTAAGCGAAAAGGTTTCTCGTTATTTGAAATGCTGATCGTTGTCGCCATCATGGGAGTAATTGCGCTTGCAGCAGTTCCAGTCGCGGAAATTTCTTACATTAAAACACAAGAAACTTTGCTCGAAAACAACTTGGCAACCATTCGCGAAGCAATTCTTCTGTGGAATCGAGACTGCCGAAATGTTGTCGCCGCCAATGGGTTTCTTTTCAAAGTATCAGAAAGTCAGATGCTGCCCCCCACTCTTGAGGCTATGGTTAATCCATCGCCGCCTTATGTTATCGACGACAGAGACGGTAACCCTGTCGTAAGCTTCTATCCTAGGCCTTATCTTAATGCAATGCCAGCAGACCCTTTTATAGGTGCCGCTGAGTGGGTAGTTCATTATGCTTCAGCACCCAAAACAGGAACAGAATTTTCCGTAGGCACTTATGCTGCAGGCATAACTTCAAGTTTGGACTCGACGACACATGTCGGTGTTTTCGACGTTTCATGTAATCCTGATCCCGCTAGAAGACGGGGTTTCGTAACAGCCATCGATGGCACCAAATATGAAGACTGGTGAGGAAACTATGAATAAAAAAGGTTTTACGATAATCGAGCTTCTGATCGTTATTGCCATAATCGGTATTCTGGTCGGCGTGGCAGTGCCCTATTACAACGATTACATCTACGATGCACGCCTGTCGACGCTCAAACAGAATCTGGCAACCTATCGTCAGGTTCTCAACCAGTTCCGCGGCGACAACCTGCGTGGCCCGATCAAGGTTCAGGTAGCTGGTGCAATCTCGCTTCCTGCAAACAGCTGGGCCGCTTCGGCAAATTCAGAGCTTACCGCCGGGCCAATACAAATTGTTGATGGCGCGCTGACCCGGCGCACTAATTTGAAGTATCTTCCTCAAATGCCGGTTTTTCTTAATCCTAAGGACGGCTCACCCGTTCCATCCAGCTCATGGAGCGTTTCAGGTGAAATGGCATACTTTTATGATGTGAATGGAGACACGATTTTCGACATCGATAGCGAGCTGGCTTTTGTAGATAATGATGGAAATGCGAGCTACACGTCAGGCATTGACACAGCTCTTTTTCTCGGGGCAAATGTCGGTGCCGGCGGTGCCGGGACAGCGCTGGATTACACCAGTTTTTCGGTGACCATCGATGGAATTGATTACTGAATTTGCTGATTTATCAGGAAAAATAATTAAATATTGAATTTGAAGTGCCGATACTTGTGAGGAAGGACTAATTAAATCATGGCTGCAGACTTTCTGAAAAGAAAAAGAATCGGTGAGATCCTGGTTGAGATGCGCGCTGTCACTCAGGAACAGCTCGAAGCCGCGCTCAAGCGTCAGCCTTCGGCACGCCGGATGATTGGCGAAATTCTCATCGAAGACAAGGTACTGAACGAAGAAACTTTGTTCAGAGGCCTTTCCATGCAGCATGGTATCGAGTTCGTCAATCTCGGCAATGCTGAACTTAACTCAGATCTGATCCGACAGATTCCCGAAAGCCTGATCAAGACCTACAAGTTCATTCCACTGCGCAAAGAACCAAAGTCATTGACCATAGCAGTTTTTGACCCGACCAATACCAAGATGTTCGACAGCATCAAGATGGCGACCGGGTTCATGTTCATCAAATGGGTTCTCGCCACGAAGACACAGATACTGCACATCATCAACGAAGTGCTCTATCGCCCGCAGAACGTTCTCGACAACGTGCCGATCGACGACCTCCTCAAAGACGTCAAGCTCGAATTCACCAAGGAAGAAAACCTATTCACCGAAGCCTTTACCAGCACGGCTATGCAGACCGATCTCAACCTTGAAGAGCTCAAGCGTGAATCAGACCAGACTTCGATCGTAACCCTGGTTCACAAGATCATTCTCGACGCGGTTAAGATGAGAGCCTCTGACATTCACATTGAAGCCTTCGAAAAGATAATTCAGGTAAGATATCGTATCGATGGTATTCTCTATGATATTCTGCCCGTCGAAAAAGCCGCACAGATGGCGATCATATCGCGTATCAAGATCATGTCGAACCTCGACATCACCGAACGCTTCATGCCGCAGGACGGCAACTTCAAGCTCAGAGTCAAAAATCAGCAGATCGAGTTCCGCGTCGCCATTCTGCCGTCTATCTACGGTCAGAACTGCACTATCCGCGTTCTCGACGCCGGCCGCGTCAACCTCGACCTCAAAGGTCTCGGTTTTCATGACGACGACCTGCGCATATTTGAATACAACATCGGCAAACCCTGGGGTCTGTGTCTTCTTGCAGGACCTACCGGTTCCGGTAAAACGACAACTCTTTACTCAGCCCTGTCGCTGATCAACAGCCGCCAGAAAAAAATCATTACCGTAGAAGACCCGGTCGAATTCAAAATTCCGGGCGTTCATCAGATGCAGGTGTTTGAAAACAAGAACGACCCGAACCGGTCGTTGACATTTGCCCGCGGACTGCGCGCTATTCTGCGTCTCGACCCCGACATCATTCTCGTCGGCGAAATCCGCGATTACGAAACTGCCGAAATTACAGTTAAAGCGGCGCTCACCGGTCACATGGTTTTTTCGACCATTCACGCCAACAGCGCCATAGAAACGATCAACCGCCTCGAAAATATCGGTATCGACCCTTATCTATATGCCTCGGCGCTATGTCTGCTGGTCGGTCAGCGCCTGGTCAGAAAAATCTGCCCCAACTGCAAGACCGAGATCGAACAGACTCCTTATCTCGCCGCGTCACTCGGCCTCGACATCAAGGATCTCGAAAACCACAAACTCTACCGTGGTGCTGGCTGCAAAGCCTGCAACAACAGCGGTTTCCGCGACAGAACCGGCCTTTACGAAGTTATCGAGGTCACTCCCGACCTCAAGGAAATGATCGGACAACGGCGCACAAGCATGGAACTAATTACCTATCTTCGCCGCCGCAAGGTTAAAACCCTGTCTGAGTGCTGTCTTGCAAAGGTTCTCGAAGGCGAAGTTCCGGTTGAAGAATACATCATGATCAATATGGGAAGTTAATCGATGGCAAGGTTCGGACCTAAAATCAATACGGTTCTCGAAATGGGAACTTACGAAATGCGGCTTTTGATGCTGGAATCAGCAACAGAAGGCGAAATTCATCTGAAAAAGTGTCTGTCAACCGATGCTTCCAGAGATTTCGTGGTTTCCACTTTTATCGAGTTTCCGATCATGGATTCAGAACCAGTGCGCAAAGCCGCGGCATCTTTGATAAAAGAAACCAAACTTTCATACGAGAATACCATGTTGCTGCTGCCCGACCATTCGTCGCTGATCAACGTGATGGTCACACCTCCACGCTATTCTCGCAAAGAAATGGAAGAAGCTGTCAGAGAAGATCTCGAACCGGTAATGCCACTTCCTTATGAGAACTGGTTTTTAACCCATGAAAGCATCGGCACCTGGGAAGACGACGAAATTGTTCTGGCAATAGCCACCATCAAAAACAATCTTCTCGAGGCCGGCAGTATTATTCAGCGAGCCGGTCTGAACCCGGTCGTTATCGAGCTGAATTTCTTCAATGTCGCCAATTTGATCGAACATTATCTGGTAAGTAACGACAACAAAGGCAAGAATATCTGTCTGATTCACCTAGGACACGAGTCTACATCGGTCGGGGTATTCAAAGATGGCCTGCTGCGTTCTCTACAGAACAGACCTGTCGGGTCATACGATTTCACCAAACAGCTCAGCAAGCATTTTCATGTGCCAGAGCCAGACGCAGATCAGTTCAAGCGCAATGAGAACTTCTTTCTACCAGAACCCTCACCAGAACAGGATGTTCAGTATAACTTTACCGTTATCAAAAACGTGTTTGCATTGCTGTGCCGTGAAATTTTTGGAGCCATCGAAAGCTACCTGACCAAATTCAGAGAATTCACCATTCACGAAGTAATTATCTCAGGTGGCGGCGCCAACTTTGAAAATATTCACGTCATGCTGGGAACCAATCTGAATACGAGGGTGCGCTGCGTCTCTGAGCTTTATCAGCTCTACGTTGCCGGGCGCCCGGTAAATGATTCCGAACGAAACTCGCTGGCAGCCGCCTGTGGCTGCTTTTTGAGAGGTTAACATGAAGTATCAGTTCGATCTGCTGCCAAAGGAATACAAGAGCCTGCCCCGAGACAATCTGGGCATAGTGCTTGCGTTCCTCACAATACTGGTCTCTATTTCGGCAATCGGCAGCATGTCGATCAAAAACCACAGCGAGCTTTCGGGTGTTCAGGAAAAGGTTGACAAGGTAGAAGCGCAGGTTCGCGACATCGTCGAAAAGACAAGTGCTCTACAGCCACCGGTTAACGAAATCACTTCGCTGAAAAACAGCATCAATTTTATCAATCAGAATCTCGACACTCCAGGCACCAGTCTGGTCGATTTTCTCGCGACACTTGAAGCATCAGTCCCTGAGAGAGTAGTAATCACCGACATCAATCCGAAAAATTTCACCAATATAAAGCAGAATTTCACCTTGACCGGTGAAGCTTCCACGATATTCGATGTCCTGGAGTTTGCCAAAAGGCTTGAACAGAGCGGAAAGTTCAGTGCCATGCTAAAAACGACCGCCAACGCAACCCAGGATGAAGGCTCGATTCAAAAGTTCACTCTCGACTTTACCTACCGTTCAGCAAAGTGAATCAAGACATAAGGAAATGAAGTGAAGACCAGACTACGCTCAATAATCGAAAGAGTTGTAACCTATGGCCTGATCGCAGTGGCGATCGGCGGGCTGGTATATTTTCTCGGCTCGGTAAATCGTCAACAGCGCCAGTCGATTGCCAGCAAAAACCAGGAACTGGTAGAACTCAACAAGAAGCTTGAAGATTCGCAGGCTGAATTTGCCAAGCGTCGCCAGCAGGTTGCCGACATTACCAGTCAGCTGCGTGACAAGCGCCAGGAAGTTAAGGACAAATTCGAAAAACTGCTCGAAAGTGCCGCTAACTACACAATGTTTATCGAACAGGTGCAGAGAAAAGCCCGGGCACTCGACATTCACATTCAGGACTCAACCTATAAGCCGCCGGCACCGGTAGCCGGAGCCGGTTCAAGTTATCTCGAGTTCAAGTTCGACCTCAGAGTTCATGGCACATACAACCGACTCAAGCAATTTCTGTGGGAGATCGAAAATTCTCTCGGACGGCTGGTAAAGCTTTCTCAGATCGAAATAATTCCTCCGCTCAGCGACCCGCAGGGTAACATGTCGATGAAACTGACGCTTTCGACGTTCTTCTTACCCTGATGGTCGAAACAAGGAAAACTCATGACCCAGAATGAATTTCTCGATTACTGCAAAAAAAACAAGACGGTAGCTTTCGGCGTGCCCATCATAGTGTTTGTCCTGCTGCTGGATAATCTTGTCTTAAAACCCAACCGGCAGAAGAAGCAGGATGAGGCGCGTGGTATAACTACCCAGTCAGCGCCTGCAACCCCGACGGCAACGGCGACGGCGCCTGGAATTGCTGCTGCCGAGAAAACGCCGCTGGCGCCACCAAAACCCCTTGAACCAGTATCTTATCCTGCTCTCTCGGATCGCGTTGACAGCCGATTTTCTGCAACACAGCATTATCCCTATGAGCAGAGCCGAAATGTCTTTGTAAGACAGGCGGCGCAGAGAATCCAGGTTATTGCTGCCGCAACCGAAGAGGAAGAGACTTTTGAACGCCCCGACATAAGCTATCATGGCTTTTTTACGGTCGGAAGCGACCGCATCGCCATTCTGCGCTTTGCTGACGAGCTGCTGCTGACCAAAGTCGGCGGTGCGCTCAAGCGCTCGCCATTCTTTCTTCGGTCTGTTCTTCCTGAAAAGATAATAATTTCAGATGCCACCGAATCGATAAGAGAGTTCGAAATATCGCTCTCTGAACAACCCAAGGACTAGCCGCAATGGATCATGCAACCCTGAAGAAGCTGTTTCAGGATCGCGACAAGAGCGTCAGACTGTTCTGTCTGAAGTGCATGCTGCGCGATCGACTCGAAGATGTCGATGAGTATCTTCTCGAAGGTCTTCGCGACGGACGCCCGGAAGTTGTTGCTGCAGCCATGAAGGCTTCACGCCTGACAAGCAATCCTGAAGTGTTCGGCATGATCATCACCTATCTCGAATCGCCCAACACTATTCTGCGAAGCGAAGCTCTGCATGCAATGCACGGACGCAGCCAGCAGGCGATAAAAGCAGCGGTATGCGACTTTCTCAAGAACGAAGACGATCCTGCGCTTGTAGCGACTGGAATAAAAGTTATCGGATCTTTCCGCTCAGCCGAATTTGTGCCGTTGCTGAGGGCTTTTCTCAACTACGCCGATGAACGTGTCAGGGCAAATGCCGTTGAGGCTATCGGCGACATCGACAATCCTGAAACCGTAGAAATTTTAAAGGTGCTGGTCGCCGACCGCAATAACCGTGTTCGCGCCAATGCCATCAAAGCGCTCTGGGAGAGAGGCATCAGGTTCGGACTCAACACACTGCCCGAAGAACTGCGTTCTCCGAACACAAGAAAGCGGGCATCGGTAGCCTATATTCTCGGCGAAATCCAGGAAGATCGTTCTCTTGACCTTCTGGTCGGGCTGCTCAACGACATCTCACCGACAGTGCGCAACCGCGCGGTTCTGAGCATCGGCAAGATCGGCTCTGCCCGCGTAATCAGCCAGCTCATCGATTCTTACATGCACGAAGACGAAAGCCATATCCGCGACGCCATTGTCAAAACAGCTTTACAGCTGAATCAGGATCTTGCCATGGCAAGACTTACCGAAAAATTCAGCCGAGAAGAAAATGCCCGCATGCGCTCGATGTTAATCAAGAGTCTTGGCCGCGCCGAAGATCACAAGTCGGTGGTCTTGCTGGCAAAAGCTTTGCGTGACAGCGATGCCAGAGTGAGAGCCAATGCTGTTGAGTCACTGGGGCAGCTCAAAGACCAGCAGTATACCGACCTTCTTTTCCCGATGCTGAACGATTCAAACAACCGTGTGCGCAGTAATGCCGCAATGGCGTTGTGGAAGCTAGGAGGCACCGGTGCCGTGCTGACTCTCAAGCAGATGCTGCGCTCTTCTCATAAGCAGATGCGCTCTTCAGCGGCCTGGGCACTCGGAGAAATCGGCGCACTGCAGTTCAGCGACCTTCTACAGGATCTTACCAGTGACACTGACCCGGATGTTAGAAGATGTGCATTAAAAGCACTGGCAAAACTTTCAAAAATAACTTAAACTGACAAGCGGTCATACTTGAAGGAAATGGGGAAGTCATGAACCGCTTAAAATTCAAAACTGTTTTACTGCTCACAGCCCTTTCAGTGCTGGTGAGCCTTTCTGCTTTTGCGATATCAGACGAGGCCCGCGAGCTCAACCGAAAAGGCGAACTCGCGATAAACAGCGGGCACCATCAGGAAGCCGTTCAACATCTGAAACAGGCGATGCAGCTTGAACCGGAATGGGCCGCTCCTTATTTCAATGCGGCCAAACTAATGCGTCTGCGCAATAATCGTGAAGAAATGACCAAAGCGACGCGCAAAGCCGTTGCTCTTGAACCCGGCAATGCTACTTATGTCGAAGCATACGTTAAGATCCTCAAAGAAGATCTTCAGGGTGCAGAAAAGGCTTCATCTCAGGCTGATATCAAGCGTCTGCGCGATGAAATTCTGCGGGTAGATCCCGGCAACCTTGACGTCGGGTTGCAGGTCGTTAACGAACTTTACAAGGGCGGCAACCTCGACAAGGCTTCAGACATGGCCGAAGAACTGCTCGAAAAGAATGCAGCCAGGCGCACCGATTACGCCTCAGAAAATATGGGCGAACTTTTTTACATTCTTGGCAACATCTCTCTGAAACGTAACAATCTTACCGAGGCGCGCAGTCATGCCGACAATGCCTCAAAGTATTCGATGGCCAAGCCTGACAGTGCCAAGCAGCTTATCGCCAAAATCCGCGAAGAACAGGAAGCTGCGGTAGCTCTGCTGCTGACACAGGCAAAAGAACAGTCCAGCTCAGGCAACACCGAAGGCGCTATCGCCACCCTCAAGCGGGCTGACGAAATCATTCCCAACAACGAATTAGTATTGCAGGAGCTGACCAAACTAACCAGTTCGCGCGACGCCAAAACCGCAATGGCTGAAGCAAGACAGCTGGTCAAGAACGGAAGCTGGCTGGAAGCGCGCGACATGCTCGAATACGTGGTTTCGGTCGAGCCCGGCAACAGCGAAGCGCAAAACCTGCTCAAACAGGCATCAGAAAAAGAGGACGCACTGATGAGAACTCTTGAGCGCCCCGGTCGCCTGCCGCGTTATTCCGAAGACAGAGCCGGACTGGTCGAGGGTTATCTGCGCCGTGGCAAACAGTTTCTTGAAGCCGGCAACCAGAAGGACGCGATGATTTCATTCAATCGCGGCATGGCCATACTTGAACTCGATTCAGGCCTCAAGCGTTTTGTTCCGCAATTTGAAAGCGAAATGAGCAAAATCAAGGCCGAAGATGACAAGAAGGAACTCTGGCGCAAGGGAGTCGAAGCACGTAATGCTTATGAATACGAAGACACCCTGAAATATCTCAGCCAGCTGCCACGCAACTACGACGTGCAACTACCCAGCCTGCTGGCAGAAGCCTACTGGAAAACCGGTGATGAAGAGAAAGCGCTTGAACTGGCGCGCTACCAGCTGACAGTTCAACCCGAGAACAACCGCGCCAAGTTCATCATCGGCTCAATCAGCCTTGAAAACGGTGACAAAGAAGCGGCTTTCAACTACTTCACCGAAATCTACAATTCTGACCCCGATTATCCTGAACTAAAAGACAAATTGCTGCAATCAAGCGCAGCCAAATGGAAGACAATATTTCCGATCCTGCTTCTGGTACTTCTGGCCTGGATCGCCTACGCTCTTTACAAATACCTGCCTGAATACAACAAAAACTCATCTCTGCGCAAAGCTCAGAGTTATCTCAAAAAAGAAATGCACGACGAATGTATCAGCGAGCTGGTCAAAATCAAAAGATTGCCGAATTTAACACAATTCGACGGGGCTATGATCTCACGCATCCTGGCGCAGGCCTATCTCAAGAAGGGGATCTACGATCGCGCTATTGGTGAATGTAAACATCTCATCTCGATCAGCCCCAAAGACGAAGAGGCCCACACCTGGCTGGGCTATGCCTATCTCGGGCGCCGTATGCTCTCGCCGGAAAGCCTGCCGGAGCTGCTGAACCTCTACCAGAAAGACCCGCGCAACATAGCTCTGGTATCCCTGCTTGGTTCACATTACACACAGTCGAAAAACATCTCTGAAGATGGCATAAAGATTCTTGAACAGTGGCTGAACCTTGACCCCAACAACCCCGAGGTGTTAAAGCCTCTTGGCCGCTATTACCTCAAAAAGAACCGCAGCGATGACAAAGCCATGAAGGTTTTCCAGAAAATGATGGAATACGGCTCACCCGAAGCAGAATTCCTGCTTGGTGTTGCCAAGATACATCTCAAACTCAGACAGTTCGACAGCTGCCTGCAGCTCTGCGAACAGGTTATAAATGGCGATGTCAACAATGAACTGGTTCATTCAGTATTGCGCGAAGCCTATCATAAACAGAATCGGCTCAATGAACTGCTCGACATCTATGGCAATTTTCTGCAGAACAACCCCTACAATGTTGCCTTTCAGAATGGCCTGAAAGACGCCCAGAAACTGGCAAGCCAGGATGCCGCCAAACGCAGCCAGAGCCCTTCTGCCGGCAATCAGCCGGTTCCCGCAGAAGTGGCCCAGGATCAGGTAGTCTGCCCAAACTGCCAGCAGGTTAATTCGTCGCAGGATTACTGCTGTCAGAGCTGCGGGCAAAATCTTGTCTGAGGAAATTACCCCTGAATAACATTCGAGTTAAGATATTATCAGGCAGAATCATCAGCATGATGATTCTTTGTCTGCTATTGAGCCTGACAGCTCAAGCGCCGGCACAATCAATCAGCTCAGAAGAGAGCTATGCCACTCTGCGCAAGTTTCTCAGTGCCCGCATGTATGGAGAAGCCTATCTTGAGCTGATTCGCATGGAAATGGCCAAAGACGAGTTCGACCCAAAGCTGGAGAAATTGCGAAAAGACCTGCTCGAGCGAACTCGCGAACGCATGACCAAGCAAAGTCGGGTAAGTCCTGACGACCCGACGATTTTCATCATACTTGCCGACATAAGCTTTCATGAGGGCAAGCTGGAAGAAGCGTCGATGCACGCTACCCGGGCGCTCCAGAACAAGGGCGGACCAACAGCGAACTATGTTTTTGCCAAAATATTGTTCCGCCGCGGCAACCTGGCTCAGGCTTTCGATCAGATGGCCAGTGTTCTCGAGCATCTTCCCGATTCACCGGTGGTATTCGAAGATTTTCAGTTTCTCTATTCATGCAAGACTTACGGAATAGCCACAGCCCGCAAACTCAGCAAAAACACGAATTTTATCCGGCGGGCCACACCGGTGGCCGGCGATGCCAGTCTGCCCAAAATACCCGAGAGCCCTTTTGAAAATGACCCGACTGCTGTCTCTACGGCAATGCTGGCTGAAACAATGACCGAACCAGATACTTCCACAGCTGCCGACTACGCTATTGCCGACGAAGATACGGGTGAAGAACCGCTGCCCGACGACCCCGACAATGTCGGCGAAGCTGGAGAAGAGCCGGCGGAAGACGATGACACAGGCTTTGACGAACCAGACACAGATACTGATGGTGACAACGTCGATAACGGCGAAGACACTATTGCTGACCGACCGGTACCTGAACCGCCACCGGCAAAAGTACAAGAGCCGGAGCGAGACCCTGAGCTTGAAAAGATGCAGAAGGCAGAATACTGGCTCAAGCAGGCTGAAGCGCAATTTGACAACCGCAATTATGATGATGCCAAAAACAATCTCGAAAGAGCAGTAGAGTTTTACCCGGAAGTCCAGGGCCAGGTCGAGATTCGAGATAAACTCAATAAAAAATTCGATCTTTTCAAACGCTACCGTGAGGCAGAAGACCTGTACAAACTCGAAAAATATGATCAGGCGCTGCCAACCCTGATAGAAGCATGGAAAGAAGAGCCTGATCGGTTTAAAGAAGCCCCCTTTTATATCGGCAAATGTTATATTCTGAAGCCTGAGCCTGAGCTCGACAAAGCGCTTCAAAATCTCGACATAGTGCTAAAAAACCCCGGTCTTGATCCGCTGTTCAGACGCGACATTGAATGGACGCGCATGGAACTTCTTTATGCGCTCGAAAAATACGAACAGGCTGACGCAATACTTCAGGATTTCCGCAAAAAGGAAGAGGCTTTTGCCAAAAATCAGCCAAATTTCACCGACCTGCGCATAGGACTTTTTTATCATCTCAACCAGATGTGGGTGCATATCGGGCTTGGTATTTTTGCTCTGCTGTTCTTGACCGTTTTCATGCTACAGCTGGTGCCGGCAATAACCCTCTCGTTGTCTGATCCACTCAAGAGCGCCAAATACTCTTTTGACAAGCAGAGATACGACAAGGTTGTCGGAATAGTCGAAAAGGCGCTGCTGAAAAAACAGCCTGTCCAGATAGAACGTGAACTTATCGAGATTCTTGTAAAGACTCATTTTGAGCTGAAAAACTACGTGCGCTGCCAGGAAAATGCCCGCCTGCTGCTTGAGAAGTTTCCGACTAACAATGTAGCCTGGGGCTATCTGGCAAAGGCTTCTATGGCCTGCAACGACACATCCAGCGAAGCAATTGCAATGTATGAAACCATTTACAAGGATAACCCCGCTAAAACCGAATATCTGCCAGTTCTCGGCCGACATTATGCCGAAACTCGCAACTACACAGTAGAAGCGATGGGAATTCTTACCACCTGCTACCAGAGCGGGATTCGCGAACCAGCAATAGTGCTGGCGCTTGCCCATGGCTATGTGCAAAACCGCACCATGGGCAGCGAGGTAATCACCATCCTCGAAGAAGCACTTAAACTTAAAGATCTCGTCGAGTTTCGCGAACTGCTGGCCCGCAATTATTCAAAGGCCAGCCGGTTTTCAGATGCAGCCCGGGAATGTATCAAAGTTCTCAACGAGAATATCAACAACATGGGCATTCACGTGGTCTACACATCGTCGATGAAAAAACTGAAAATGCTCGACGAGGCTGTTGCGCAATATCAGGATTTCATGCAGAGATACCCCGGCAACGAGCAACTCGGAGAAATATTGACAGGTCTTAAGAAAGATGCCGCAGAATATGGCGGCGAAAGTGGTGAGTTCGTTCCAGAAATTCCTGATGAACTGCCAATGCCGGATCTTCCCGATACAGATGGGGCTGGCAACCTGGCAGCAGCAGATATCGACATCGAGAATTTTGTCGAACCGCCGCCAGAGGGCTTTGAAACTGACGATTCAACTGATATTCCAATCCCTGACTTTCTCAAGGATACTTTACAACCAGAACCTGCCGCCAGCGCAACCGGACCTTCACCAAAAGCCGACGCAAAACCGGCGCAGAAACACACCGAACTGCCAACTCTTGACCCCTTTGCGGAAAGTGACTCGTTCCTTGACGAACTGGCAGGCGAACTGCCGGCTGAACTGGGCGGAGAATCGACAGAAAGCGATATCGATAACTTTGCAGCGCGCAACATGGTCAGCGAAGAAGACCTGATGGCAAAACAGAAGCCAGAGCCGCCGGCAGAAAAGCCAATGCAGCAGCCGGTTGCGCCCAGGCAGGAATCGGCGCCGCCGCCTTCCAAACCTGCCGTAAAGAGTGCGCCAGCCTCTCAGCATAATTTATCTCTGGCAAGAGAGAAGGCTCAGCGCGGAAAATGGGATGAAGTAATCGAAATTCTCAGCCCGGACTTCGCATCTAGCCGTGACAAAGATGTGGGGGTGCTGCTGGCGAGTGCCATGTTACAGAAGAACAGCCCGGTGATGGCGATGGAGATACTCGAAACTCTTGATTTCGACCCTGAAATCATGACAGAGAATATCAAAAGCGTTCTTTATCGCACCGGAGTGGCACTTGAAGAAGCAAAGAAGTATCAGGAAGCGCTCAAGATGTACGATATGATCTGTAACGTCGATATCAATTACAAAGATACTTTCGACCGCTCTGACAAGATATACAGCCGAAAACAGGATTAACAGCGAACTAGAATTTGCCCATCAGCAGTTCGCATTGCAGGGCCAGCCCCTCGATTCGGACGCCGGTAGCTCCGGCAAAAGTGTAGCCGACGCCAAATTCGAGCACAATGTGCCGTGTCATCGGCAATACGCCGAGAATCATCGGTTCAAACCAGGTAAACGAACCTTTTGTTCTGACCAGACCGCCCGTGCTGGTGCGCAGTTTATAATTGCCGCCGCCCAGGGTGGCCCGCCACTTTACCCGGGCATCTTCTCGAAATGAGTCTTCGAGAGTCAGACCCGCCATGTCGAGATTGAATTCGAGCGCACGACCGGTAAGCGTACCTGTGGTATAGATCAGACCGAGTTCAGGGTCACGCAAACGCCCGCCAAAAAAGCGAACGCCCCAAAGCGTCATGTCGCCACCAAAATTATCCTGTGCACTTATCTGCTTGTATTTAACCACTGGTCCGATACCACCGGTAAAGTCCATGCCCTGCGGGCGCTTTTCCATGAGCAATGTCGGACCGGTAGCCGCCTGGCAGGCTGTTAGTAGCATTACCATTAAAGTCAGCAGAAGCAGAGTTTTGTTATTCATAACTCAGCCTATCGGCAGCTTCGCAAGGATTTTTCACACTGCATCGGCAAGCCACTGCTGCGAATTCTTTTTTTAGGGCAGTAATGTCAGATCGAGTTGCAGCCGTACCCTGAGCTGTTCTTATCCTGTGCTCGAAAAAGGTTGATTTGCCATGGTAGTTATCGTTATTATAATAGTTTCTGATACATTTGCACCTGGTAAATAATTCCAGTCACAATCACAATCAGGCAGGAGGATGTAAATGAGCAACGACATCGGCCCAACTCCGCTGGGCAAGTTCGTTATGTTTCTGTTCGTCATCGGCTGCATTTTTGCAGCAGCCGTATCATTTTCGCCAGAGCTCAAAGAAAAGATTTTTGGCGGCTCTGCGGCAGGCGATCCGGGCTCTCAGACCGCCAGTTCTAAAACCGGCAGTTCTCCGGCCACCGGCGGCGACAAGGTAACCGTCGAAGCCCCGGACACCGCTGGCGTCACCACGGTTCAGGAATACACCTACGTGCCACGTGAAACTTTGCCGCCGGTAAGCGGCGTATCGGGTTACAAATGGGACGAAAAAGAAAAAATCGTGGTTTTTCCGATCAACGTCTGGTTTGGCTGGCTTCCAATTATCGCTGCCAACAACGGCTTTGCCCCAAATGAAGACAGCGTTTTCTTCAAAAAATACGGTTTCAAGGTCAACCTCAAGCTGATCGACGATCCGATAGTGGCTCGCGACGCATTTGCCGCCGGAGAATCGCACATTCTCTGGGGTACACTCGACATGATCGCGCTGTTTTCTCCGTCTCTGATGCGCGACAGCCGCACAGCGCCCCGAGTATTTCAACAGATCGACTGGTCAAGCGGCGGCGACGGCATTGTAGTCCGCGGCAACATCAGGTCGGTAAAGGATCTGGCCGGCAAAACCATTGTTTATGCCCAGAACAGCCCGTCGCAGTATTTCATTACCAACCTGCTGATCAACGCTGGTATTCCTCTGAACAAAGTTGAGCACCGCTACACTTCGACCGCTTTCGAAGCTGCCGCGGCCTTTGTTGCCGATAAAAGCATTCATGCCTGCGTCAGCTGGGCCCCCGATATCTACACAATCCCGGAAAAGATAGCCGGCACTCAGATTCTGACTACAACTGCCGAAGCGAATCGTCTGATCGCAGACGTCTGGGCTGCCCGCGCTGACTTTGCCAAAGACCACCCTGATATCATCGAAGGCCTGGTCGCCGGCATTTTCGAAGGCATGAGCATGCTCAAAAACCAGACAACCAAGACCAAGGCCTTTCAACACATGGCCGAAGGTTACGGTATGAAAATCGACGATATCATGTCGATGGAGCAGGACGCGTTCATCACCAATTTCGCCGAGAATCAGAACTTCTTTCTCAACCGCAACAGCCCGACCAACTTCGAGCGCACCTGGAAAAATATAATTCATGTCTATCGTGAGCTGGGCCTGATCGGAACGCCAGTCAGGTTCGACGAAGTCGTCGATTTTTCGGTCATCAAAAAGTTTGCTGATAAAAACATGTTTCCTGACCAGAAAGAGGTTCAGGTCGCCCGCTTTGTTTCGACCAGCTACAAAAAAGTGTCAGCCGAAGCCCCGGTACTTACTCAAACTGTCAGAATCAACTTCTATCCCAATTCTGACAACATTTATGAACCCGAGCATAACGAATTCGGCCAGCCGATCGCCAATACTCTTTATGATCCGAGTGTAGACGCAACTCTCGAAAAGATTGCGCGCATGGTCGGACAGTATGAGCGCGCGCAGGTAGCCATTGTTGGGCACACCGACAGCTCTATGAAAGGGAAAGTGCCTGAAAAAGCGGTTAAAGACCTCTCCAACGATCGCGCCAGATCGGTGCGCGACGCGCTGGTTCGCAAATACAAGTTTTCTGCCAACAAGTTCGTCGTCGAAGGCAAAGGCTGGAACGAGCCGGCCGACACCTCTGATCCACTCAATCAGGCGCTCAATCGAAGAGTTGAAATTCAGGTATTCACCCCGGAAAAATAAGACGCATAAGGAGTCTGTTTATGTTCAAAAGGTTAATGAATCTAATTCGCGGTTTTTTCAGTCTATTCATCAGCGGTCTTGAATCAAGCAACCCGGAAGCGCTTATAGAGGCCGAAAAGGAGAATCTGAGAACCCAGATTTCCCGTTTCAATGAAAATCTGGCCAATCACGCAGCGTTCACTGAAAGATTGATGCGCCAGATCAAGACTCTTTCGGCAAAAGACCGCGAACTGACTGCAAAAATCACTGCCAACCTCAAGGCCGGCAATAAAAAAGTGGCAGGGCAGCTGGCTCTTCAGCTTCAAACCGTGAAGCAGCAGCTCGAAGAAAACCAGCAGCAGCTTGAAATCGCCGACAAGACATTCAAAGATCTTGAAAAGTCCCGCGATGTCTCGGTAAGAGAAGCTCAGCACCGCATCGAGAAGCTCCAGGCAATGGTCAGCGAAACCCAGATGCTGGAGGCCCAGGCTGAATTGCAGGAAATGGCAAAAGGCATGATCTCAGGCATTGGCAGCAGCGGCGACACCATCAACCGTGTTACCCAGCTGCTGGAAGAACGCCGCGACAAAGCGGCCGGCAAAGCCCGTGTTGCCAGCGGCTACGATCGCAGCAGCATCGAAATGAAAGACAGTGAAATGGAAGCCCTTGGCGACGCAGCTCTCGCCGAATTTGCGGCCATGAACGGCCTCGACATGGGCGTAAGTGAAGCTGAGATCACCGAGACAGAAGACGTTCCCCAGCGCGGCCTTGGCCCGATGGAAAAGAACTGACCAAACATAAGGAGATAAGCATGAAAAGAGTTCTTTTTGTTCTACTCGCCCTCTTGCTGACCGTTAATTTTGCCTTTGCGCAGGAAGCTTCAGTAGTCGAAGCTCCAGATACCAATTCAGTCACTACGGTTACTGAATACAAGTTCGTTCCCCGCGAAACACTGCCCCCGGTTCAGGGGACTTCATCCTATAAATGGGACGACAAAGAAAAGATCGTGGTTTTTCCGATCAACGTCTGGGCCGGCTGGCTGCCGATTATCGCTGCCAACCATGGATTCGCTCCGAATGAAGAAAGTGTATTCTTCAAAAAGTATGGTTTCAAGGTAGATCTCAAACTCATCGACGACCCGGTTGCAGCCCGTGATGCTTATGCTTCCGGTAACAGCCATGTGCTCTGGGGCACCCTCGACATGATGGTGCTGTTCGCCCCTGAACTTGCCAAAGACAGCCGCACAGCACTGCGCATTTATCAGCAGGTAGACTGGTCGAACGGCGGCGACGGTATTGTTGCCCGCACTAAAATCAGAAACGTCGGCGACCTCAAGGGTAAAACCATTGTTTACGCCCAGAACAGCCCCTCACAGTATTTTGTCAGCAACCTGCTTATCAATGCTGGCATCGGCCTCAACGAAGTCACTCACAAATACACTTCTACCGCTTTCGAAGCGGCAGCGGCCTTTGTATCAGACCCCAGCATCGACGCCTGCGTCAGCTGGGCACCCGACATCTATAACATTCCCGAAAAAGTAGCCGGAACCAAGATCCTGACAACCACTGCCGATGCCAACAAGCTCATCGCCGACGTCTGGGCCGTACGCGCCGACTTCGCCCGTGATAAACCCGAAATCGTTAAAGGTCTTGTCGCCGGTATTTTTGAAGGCATGGATCTTCTCAACGACGCCACTTTCAAGGGCAAAGCCTTTCAGTGGATGGCCGATGGCTATGGTATGAAGGTTGAAGATGTCATGGGCATGGAAGCAGATGCTCACTCAACCAACTTTGCCGAAAACTGCGCCTTCTTTCTTAACGCCAACAATCCAACCAACTTTGAACGCACCTGGAAAAACATCACCTATATCTACCAGCAGGCCGGCCTGGTCAAAGAAGAACTGCCCTTCAGCCAGATCATGGATTTCTCTATCCTCAAAGAACTTGAAGCGAGTGGCCAGTTCAAACACCAGAAAGACAGTTATGTCAGCAAGTTCGTGCCGACCACTTACAACAAGGTTAATGCCGAAGCGCCGATCATTACCCAGACGGTCCGCATCAACTTCTACCCGAATTCTGCCAACATCTACGAACCCGCACATGATCTCAGCGGTGTGCCAATGCCCAACACTCTTTACGATCCCAACATCGAAGCCACCCTCGAACGTGTCGCCCGCCTGTCAGGCGCTTACGACCGCGCTGTAGTCGCAATTGTCGGCCACACCGACAGCTCGATGAAGGGCAAAATCCCGGAAAAGATCGTCAAAGACCTCAGCACAGCCCGTGCCGAAGCGGTAAAACGTGCGCTCGTCGATAAATACAAATTCGACCCGTCCAAATTCGTGGTCGAAGGCGCCGGCTGGGATAAACCTGCTGATCCGAGCAATCCTCTCAATCAGGCTCTTAACCGCCGCGTCGAAGTATCAGTATTCCCACCCGAAAGTAACTGAACTCACGAATAATCGTAGCTAAGGCCGGCAGACCCTGGTCTGCCGGCCCCAATTCAGGAAAGAATAATGAAACTCACCATCCATGAGAACTTTTTCGGTATCAGAACCCCGGTAAGACTGACAGATCAGATCATTCTGGGCGTCATTCCAATACTCGCAATATTTTTTCTCTGGATATACACTACTACAGGCGATAAACAAGATATCATACTGCCTGACGGCGTCTTCGAAAATTGGGAGCAGGTAGCACCTCCCGAAGGCACCCTGTTCAGAGATCGCGTAAGACTGACCATTCCTGACAGCAGCCTGACCTACGGCGAAGACGAGATCGGCCGCCAGATCACCTGGCTTGAAAAAAATGGTGAGCGTTTTCCACTCACCAATATACCTGCCAGAACTTTTCAAAAATCGGTGCGCATAACCCTGCCACCTGGACGCCTGATAAAACGCGACACCATCAAACCTGATCTTGTCGATCTGCCAGAAGGCAAGCCAGCAGACACGGTTACTGCCACAACAACCCGGGAGCCTGAAAAATCAACGGCTCAAGAAGGCGAAAGCAAGGCACCGCAGCCTGATATAACAGCGCCCGCGAACAGCGAAGGCACGGCTCAGCTGACTGATGAGGCAAAGAGCCCGGAAATTAAGGAACCAGCTCCGGTCGACTCTGCTCTGCCAAAGCCGACCGAAAGCAAAACCGACCAGCTGATCAAGATAACTTATCGCTACGAAATTGTCGAAACCCGCAAATTTCCACCGGTTATCATTCCGAGCCCGGCCGAAGTCTCGCGTTCTCTGCCAGCCTTATGGTCTGAACGCAATCTGCCGTTGAACATGCTCTACAGCTTTCTGCGCGTTGGCGCCGGCTTTCTTGTTGCATTTCTCGTAGCCTTTCCGATGGCATTACTGATGGGCACCTTCAGCAAGCTGAAATCACTGTTTTCACCACTGATGCTTTTTGGTGGTTATCTGCCGATTCCAGCGCTGGTACCTCTTACCATGATCCTTTTTGGAACCACCGAAAAACAGAAAATCATGTTTCTGGCGCTCGGCTTCACGATCTACCTGCTGCCACTTTTTGTTAAGGCAATGGAAGAAGTCGATAACGTCTATCTGCAAACAGGCTACACGCTTGGCGCAACCAGATATGATGTGCTCAACCGCATACTGCTGCCAATTGCACTTCCCAATATGTTCGACGCCATGCGCATTGGCTTCGGTGTCGGATGGGGCTATATCATTCTCGCTGAAATGGTCGACATGGGCAGCTACGGTGTCGGAACCCTGATTCTAACGAGTCAGCGTCGTGGTCCGCGCGAAGATATCTATCTTGTGCTCATCGCTATCGTTGTTCTTGCTTTCATTACCGACAAAATCTGGGATAAAGTCGATCGCGAGCTTTTCCCCTACAGGAGGCAGGAACGATGAGCCAGCCTTCAAAACTGCAACAATTCTTTCGCAAATTTGCCGGGCTTTTCTATAAGTTCGATGCCGCCGAAAACAGGCCACAGCTGACCAGAGCCCCGGTCGATAAAACCCTGCCAGCAAAAATTGCCGACCCGCTGCCAAGCAAACCGGCAGAAGCAGAAATTGAAGACAAGCCGAAAGTTAAAATCGCAAAACCACGCAACAAAGAAGAAGCTGAAAAACTCCGCCAGTTCCCATTCCCGGCCGATAAGCCATCTGAGAAAGAGCACCCGGCCGATACAGATACCTCTTCAACTGTTAAGACAGATACAGAACCTGCTGAAAAAGTTGTAGAGTCTTTACTGAAAGAAAATGTATCAGAGATTGTCAGCAAGGTTCCTGTTGATTCGGCAATTGCAGGAGTAAGAGAAAACGCAATCTCTGTCGGAGCACAGACCGCATTACTCGCAGATGAAGCCGCGAAAAAGGGAGTCAAAAACAAATACGCTCCTATCGTCAGTTTTCGCAACGTTCACAAGGTTTTTAACCCCGGCACGCCGAATGAATTCGTGGCACTGCAGAATATCAACTTTGAAATCGAAGACCTGCCCGATGTCGGTGAGTTCATTGCCCTCGTCGGGCCTTCCGGTTGTGGAAAATCGACGGTATTGAACCTTATCCAGGGCTTTCAGGAAGTCGGCGGCCCTACTGCCGGCGAGGTTCTGGTGCGCAACAAACCAGTTACCGGCCCCGGGCGCGACCGTGGCATGATTTTTCAGAAATACAGTTCGTTTCCGCATCTGACCGTTTTGCAGAACGTTATGTTCGGCCTGCAGCTCAACCGCGAGAGTCTCGGCTATTCCCATGCCGTAATGGAAAAACTGGCACGCGACATGCTGGCCAAGGTCGGTATGGCCGGGCACGAAGAAAAATACCCTTATCAACTATCGGGGGGGCAGCAGCAGCGCGTCGCCATTGCCCGCACCCTTGTGCTCAAACCTCGAATAATTCTGATGGATGAGCCTTTCTCGGCACTCGATGAACCAACCCGCATCGAAATGCAACAGCTGATCACTAATCTCTGGAACGAAGTAGAGGCGACGGTATTCATCGTTACCCACTCTATTGCCGAGGCCGTTTATCTGAGCGACCGCATCTTCATGTTCAAGGCCAATCCGGGCCGCCTGGTCAGTCAGATACCGATTTATGCTGATGATATCGGCAAACATGATGGGATGTCGCCAATGGAAGTTCAGGAAAGCAAAAAATTCAACGATTTCCTCAAACAGATTACCGACGAATTCATAAGAATTGGTGGAACCGCCTGATATGACACCGAAACGCAGACCCGGTTTTTCAGACTACCTGGCAGAAGCATTCAACGCCGGTTTGAATATCAAAGGCATGGGCGAAATACCAGTGAACAAGCTGTTCATCCTTGGTGTTTTCATACTGGGATTCAGCAACCCTGGATTCTGGTTTCTCGGCATAGCTCTCGAATTCATTTATCTCTGGTTTCTGTCGACCAATCCGCGCTTTCAGAATTACGTTTTTGCCAAGCAACTCGATGAAGTAAAAGAGTCGCGATCGCAAAAAATGAATGAGCTGATTGCCAGCCTGACCCCGGAAAACCATTCGCGACTGAAGCGACTTAATTCAAACCTTGCCGAAATCAACAAGCTGATGCGCTGGAACCTTGACGAAGGAGCTGGTTTCATGAACCAGAGCCGGCAGCAGACACTCAATCACCTGCCTTCGATCTTTCTCAAGCTGCTTAAAACCAAGCAGCTTATTGAAGAAAGTCTGCATAGAACGCGAGCCAGCGACATCAACGCCGAAATCAAAAAACTCGAAAAGCAGCTGGGGCCCAATGTCAGCCCGGCTATCGAAAAATCACTTAAGAGCAATATCGAGATACACCGAAAACGTCTTGATAACCTGAGTATCGCCAATGAAAACGAAACACTGGTAGAGCTTGAGCTTCAGCGCATCGAAAACCAGCTGCATCAGGTGCGTGAAGAAATAGCCCTCGATGGCAGCCCGGAAGGCCTGAGTTCGAGCATAGATCGTATCAACAACGCTCTTGGCGAAACTCAGGACTGGATCAACAATCACTCAGACTTTTTGCGCAAATTGAGCGGACCGCCGATTGACAGCGCCGACTTTGAACTTGACAGCGAACCGGTCATTCCCCCGCCAAATCAGGAACTGGAATAAAGGAATAAAACGCCATGGCAAATTATCCGAAGTGGGCCAGCGAAATGGCCGAAATCTTTAAAAGTGGCTCAATCAGTCAGTTTGTACTTTACGGCAACATCGACGACTGGGTTTCTTTCAGAAACGAGTCGGATAACAAGCTGCACAGTCTCTCACTCAGGGACTTCATGACCAATGTCATGTTCGCCCCTTTCGAAGTTGTTATCTGCTACGACCGTGGCCATGGCATCAGAACCACTAAAGGCGGCGAGTTGTTTTTCAACTTTCTGCGGGCATTCGACAGTTTTCACCGCACCAGCTATACTGGCGGTTCAAGCGGCGAAAGTTCTCTCGAAGCCGGCAACGCCCTTCCCAAAGACCCTAAAAAGGCTCTGGCTCTGATCGACCGCTTTATCAGACACGGCCTGACCAGAACTACCGTAGACAAAGAAGGCAAGCCAAAAGCCAACCCGATAAGGGTTGCAGTAATTATCGAATACTCGCAGTATCTGCTGCCAAGGGCCGAAATCGCCTATACCAGCGCTGAATCTGTCGAAACGCTGATTCGCGTCTTTGACTGGGCTTCAGATCCCAATATCAACAATGCTTATGTGACTACCTGCCTGATTGCCGAAAACCTCAACGATCTCAATCGCCAGCTCGTCGAAAACCCACGTTCAGCCAAGGTTCAGATTGATCTGCCCGATGCCGAGCAGGTGCTCAACTTTGTGCAGTCAATTACCGCATCGATTGAAGATTTTTCGAGCATCTGCGATGTCGATCGCGAATCGCTCGCCCAGAAGCTCGAAGGCCTTTCATGCATCGACGTACAGAACCTTATTGAACGCGCAATAAAAAACCAGCGGCGCATCACCATGGAATATCTGCGCGAAGTCAAAAAGGAAATGATCGAAAAGTCTGCCAGTGGCCGCATCGTTTTTGTCGAATCGACGCGCAATCTTGACGATGTCGCGGGTCACAGCGAAGCCAAGGCCTGGCTGCGTCAGGATGCCAGCCTGATGAAACGCGGCAAAATCAAAGCTTTGCCGATGGGTTATCTGATCAACGGTCGTATCGGCACCGGCAAAACCTATCTGGTAGAGTGCTTTGCCGGCGAAGCCGGCGTGCCCTGCGTCGAAATAAAAAACTTTCGCGACAAGTGGGTTGGCGCGACCGAAGGCAATCTCGAAGCCATCTTTAAAATTCTGCATGCCATGGGTCAGGTTATAGTCTTTATCGACGAAGCAGACCAGGTCGCCGGCAAACGCGACGGCAACTCGGGCGATTCCGGGGTTTCTGGGCGCATCTATGCTATGCTGGCACGCGAAATGGCTGACACACGTAATCGCGGGCGCATTTTCTGGATATTTGCGACATCCCGACCTGATCTGCTCGAAGTTGATCTCAAGCGAGTCGGCCGCCTCGATGTCCATATTCCGCTGTTCGCACCACAGACGAAAGAAGACAAACAGGCACTGTTCAAGGCGCTGGCCAGAAAAAACAAGGTCAAAATTTCTGAAGAAGATCTTCCAGATTTTGCTGAATCGCTCGATATTGGCGGTAACGAGATGGAAGGAATTCTGATCATGGCTTCGCGCATGTTTGAATTGCAGGAAGACGATGCGCCCGACCGCAAACCGGTCGGTCATTTTATCAGAGAAGCAATGGCGGCATACCGACCAATGGCTCATTCTGCCAGACTTGAATACATGGATCTGGCAGCAGTGGTCGAATGCACCGACCAGAGGTTTTTACCCGAAAAGTTCGCCGCGCTCGATATCGATGAAGTGAAAAAGCGCATGGATGAACTCAAGCTCGAAATCAGCGAATAGTCCTGTCAGCCCATTGACATCACAGCTTTCTGTCTGGCCTGCAGAAACTTTATTATCTTTATCATAGTACCGACACCGGGTGTCGATCTGAGTTCAAATCCATCTGACAAGATGCGGATAAGACCGAGGCCGCGACCACGACTGGAATGAAGACTCTTGAGAGTCTTCGGGATTTCCAGGCGCGCGCAGTCGAATCCGCATCCTGAGTCTTTTACAGAGACCTCAAGCCTGTTCTCGTAAATCAGATACTCGATTTCGAGTTCAGACTCACCACCAACCCTGCCACTGTGCTCGATGGCATTGGTATATGCCTCGTCTACTGCCATAGAAAGCTCGAAGATCTGGTCTTCAGCGAACCCCATCCTTCGTGCTATTACCTCGGTGTTGTCTCTGATCACTCTCAGGTATCGCGGGTTTTTAAAGCGGAGAAAAACCTGCTCAGGTTGTGTTTCTTTTATTTTCATCTGTCCCCTCTTTGATAATAACCTTTTCTACAATTTTAGCAAGTACGCGGGCTTGGCGGGGGCATCGCAACTTGCACCTCAGTGCACGTTAAAAGTTTGGCGCCATGCCAGAATACTTTTTCAAGACAAAGCAAACTGGCTGTGAATTGAATTTTGCATTGGCCGATTTTTTATGGTACAACTCAACATATGAACACAGCCAGACCACTTAACGCCAGCATCGCGCTGATGCTTATTATTCAGCTTTTCTGCCATGCCGCTGGCAACTCTGTCATGGCCCAGCAGAAATTTCCCGAATGGATGGATGAAGTTAAATTTGATTCCAGCGCCCGCCAGGGCATTAATGAACCGGCTATGCCGATTGACCCTGCGACTGGCCAGGCGGCTCAACAACGACCGCCACGCAAGGGCTTTAAACCGGAGTTGCCTGACTTCAGCAAAATGCGCGAGAAGGCCATAAAAATGGAGATAGAACGTAAGCAGAAGGATGCCAGCAGCCTCGAAGAATCTTACAGTCTGTCGTTAAAGAATCTCGATCAGCTTAAAGCAGGGAAAAGCCGGCTGGAGTTACTGCTGGCAGCGAATCCTGGCGACAGCGAGCGATTGCAGATACTCGAAGGTCTTAAAGATATAGATGACAAGATCAAGGCCAGCGAAGAACTGCTTATGCTTATCGGCAACGCTTCAGCGACTCCTGCCCAGGCAATCGCCAGCCTGACCGCCGACCAGTTTAAACGCGCGGTCAAGCTTCAACAGCAACTGTTTTCGGACAAAGATGGCGCAAAAAATATGAAGAAACCCTCTCAACCAGAGCGGGCAGCTGCGCTCACCGCCGATACCGAAACCGACGAAGAAATCGAAGCGCGGGCGGCAAAGCTTCGCCATCAACCTTACCGGCCAGGCCGGATAAAATCGTTCTACCGCGAATCGAAAGAAGCTCAGAAAAAAGCTGCCGAAGAAGGAATCGACGATTGAAAAGAGCATTCACACATTGCATCGTCGCGCTGGCTCTCATAGCTATATTCTTCACATCTGAAAGCCAGGCGCAATATTCAGTCATCAAGGGCGATGAACCAAAAATCAGAGCGATTCTTTACGGCAAAGACAATCCGCGAGCTTTGATATACTACAAAAATCAGCGCCATCACGTAATCAGCAAGATGCGCCTCGATGAAGAATGGTTTATCGAAGAAATCAGGCGCGAAAGCATTCTGTTCAAAAAATCTTCGACAAAGACTTTTGCCGAAATCTACATGAACCCGCCCAAACAGGCACGACGCCATCTCGACTGGTCGTTCTTCGGACACCCTCTGGCGTTGTGGGAAGCGATAGAGCTTCTCACCCATGGCTTCGGCTACCACGCAGTAATGCATTTTCAGGCCGGTGGTCCGGTAGTTCCCGGCACGCACGCCAACAGTCTCAAAACCATGCTGCGCAAGGTACTGCCGCCCAATCATTGTTTCGTCATCGATGGACCGCTGCTCATGGTTCTACCGGTGCATCCATCAGGCGAAGCATGGACAGCCGTAATCGAACGCATGAAAAAAAGCTCGCCCGGACTGCTCACCCTGCGTTACCCCGGCCTGAATACGCCTGGCATAATCAATTCACGCGGTGATGATATTCAGTTCATCCTCAGAAAAATTTCGCTCGGCGGCAATGTGCCGATACAGTTTCCCCGCGACCTGCATTTTCCTGTCTATGCAACATTTCGCAACGTGCCTTTTGCCCAGATTCTCTCCAACATAGTGTATTTAAACCAATGCATAATCATCGAACGCGAAGAAGGGCTCGAAGTAACTCCGTGGCCGCGCCAGATACTACAGCGACGGCCTTATGCCGACTACCCGCTCATAGAAAGTCTGCCATCAGAACCTCAGGAAGGCACCGGTCCGACACCGCCTCCGGTGATAATGGAACACCTCCTCGATCATCCGTTCGTGCAACAGAACATGGACTAATTGATGAGCAAAGACATCCTTTCTTTACAGAAATGCCATAGTTACGAGCAGAAGCAGGTCGATGCCGCAGTCAGACAACTGCTCGAACCCTTTGGCGGCATGAGCAAACTGGTAAAATCTGGTCATAAAGTGCTTATCAAGCCAAACATGCTCAGCTGCAAAGATCCAGACAAAGCCGCAACCACACACCCTGCCGTCATCGAAGCAGTTGCCAGACTTTGCACCGAAGCCGGAGCGCAGGTGTTCATTGGCGACAGCCCACCATCTATTTTTGGTCGCACCGAAGACTTCTGGAACCGCACCGGCTTTGCCACTGCGGCTGCCAACACCGGTGCGCGCCTGCTCTGTTTCGAGAACGACGACAAACAGCCGTTAAGCTTTCCCAGCAATGGCCGACAGTTAACGGTATATGCAACCCGGCACTGTTTCGATGTCGATTTTGTCATCAACCTGCCCAAAATGAAAACGCATAACCTGACACGTATTACCGGCGCCACCAAGAATCTGTTCGGTCTGCTGCCCGGGCTGGCCAAGGCGCAGTGGCACAAGACTTTTCCGCGGCCGGTCGAATTCTCTAACTTCATTGTCGATCTCGCAAAGCAGTTACCCTGTCATCTGACTATCATGGACGGCATCGAAGGCATGGACGGCCAGGGGCCATCCGGCGGCCGCGTCGTTAAACCAGGCATATTGCTGGCGGCCACCTCGCCAGTCACCGTTGATCTGGGCTTTTGCGGGGTAGTCGGGTTGAATCCAGCAGAAATACCAATGCTGAACCACTGCCGCGAACTGGCCTGGGGCCCTGCCACCCTGGACCAGTTGCAAATAGTCGGAACACCTCTGGCTGATGCCAGAATTGCTGATTATCGAGTGCCACGTCTGGTTCCAGCCTCCTTCATTCCAGAATGGCTGCTCAACTTTGCCCGTAAGCTGGCATGGGCAGGCCCGGCGCTTTTGCCCAACCTCTGCATAAAATGCGGGCGTTGTCAGAAAATCTGCCCGGCCGATGCCATAGAGATAGGCGAAAATGGAGCGACGTTCAACAAAGATCGCTGTATTTCCTGCTTCTGCTGCATGGAAGTCTGCCCGGTTGATGCCATCGAAATGAGAACCAGTCTTCTACTCGGCCTGATTTTTAAAATGCGCGGACTTAAACGCAAACTCAAAAAACATAACAATTGAAGTCAACACTTAAAAAGCTTTTCAATCCTGTTCTGGCATGGCTGCTCGACTATCTCGCCCGCAGCTGCAGCAGCATGCCATTCTCCCGCAAAAAAAAGCTGGCACAGCTGTTGACCTTTTTTGTCTGGCGCATTATCGGACTGCGGCGCCGCGAAGTAATTGCAAGTCTGCAGCTGCATCTTGAACTGACCGAGGCGCAGGCCGAAAAACTCGGAGAAAAGGTCTATCAGCACTTTTTGCTCAATTCTTTCGAAATGGCTTCACTGGCCTATATAAGCCGCGAAGATCTGCTCGCCAGAATAAAAATCGAGGGACTCGAACATCTCGACACAGCGATGAAGCGAAACCATGGCGCCATCATAGTTTCCGGCCATTTTGGGCTGTGGGAAATGATTCCACAATGGCTCGCCGTTAACGGTTACCCGGTCTGCACAGTGGTAAGGCGCCAGAATAACCCGCACGTCGATGCCTGGATGGAAAACATGCGGCGCCGCCTCGGTGGCAAAACGACCGACTCAGGGTTCGGCATCAGAGAAATCCTGCGTTCGATCAGGCGCGGCCAGATACTTGCGCTGATGGTCGATCAGGACAACGGAAAACAGGGAATATTCGTGCCTTTTTTCCGACGTTACGCCTCAGCTCCGACCGGCCCGGCCCAGCTGTCACTCAAAACCGGCGCGCCGATCGTGCCTCTGTTCATGTTTCCAAACTACTGTGGTCAGCATCTTTTCAAGATCTACCCGCCAATCTACCCCGAAAACTACACAAACGATATCACTGGTCAGCAACAGATCACAGCCTGCTACACACAGCTGCTTGAAGAACTGGTCAGACAACAGCCGCAAGACTGGTTCTGGCTGCACCGCCGCTGGAAAACCCAGCCGGCATACGCCCCCGACAACCCCTGGGCCCGCCTCGCCAATGACCAGGAAAACGCTCCCCGCTAACTTTCATCTTTACATTGCTTTACAAGTTGTTTTTGACTTACAGCCTGATAAAGGCTAAATATATACTTATTGAAAACTGGAGAAAAAGCAGAATCGAAGTGCACAAGATTCTGCGCCGAATTTAATGAGCAAAATTTACCTTAAAGCATATCAGTGGCTGCTGCGAGGCATAGTCGAGCTGCTCGACGTGTTTCCGCCGCGCCGCATCGAAAAAGAAGAATTTGCTCTGCGTAAGGGTATTCTGCCCGATGATTACGAAGCTCCAGCCGAAGGAACTTTCTGGATACACGGCGCCTCGCTTGGCGAAGTGATTACCCTGCGCCCATTTCTGCGGGAAATGGCGCAGCAGTATGGCAAAGACCGCATAATCTGCACCGCTACGACACTCGACGGCCTGCGCCAGCTCAAAGTCGATGCCATCTGCGGCTTTGCAACTCTTCTGCCGATCGAACTGCCGGCATTCATAATACCCTTCATCGAAAAGATCAGGCCAAAGCTCATGCTGATCAGCGAAACCGAGATATGGCCGTTGCTTCTCGACACCCTGGCCCGCAAGAACGTCCCTTACGGCATCATCAACGGGCGAATCAACGAAAAAACCGTGCGGTTGATGCGCATCGCCTGGCCACTGTTTGAACCGGCGATCAGCAACATGGCATTTGTGTTTCCCCAGGAAAAGCAGTATCAGCGCCGATTCAGAATACTTGGCGTCAATACCGGAAAGCAGAAAACACTCGGCTGTTTTAAATACGACATTGCCGAAGCCCAGCCCGACACCGAAAAAATTCGCGCGAAAGCAGGAATTGCGCCGGACCGACCGGTTCTGCTCTTTGGCAGCACACATCCCGGCGAAGAAGAACTGATCCTCGAAGCGCTCGATCCTTTCTGGAACGAGCTCAACGCGACCATAGTAATAGCTCCGCGCCATGTCAAGCGAACAGATGAGCTCGAAAGCCTCTTCAAAAAGCGCAAACTTGAATACCAGAAGGTCTCAGAAAACCCTGAAAAAACCAACAAACTGCTGCTTGTCGATACCATGGGTGAACTGCGAAATTTTTATGCAATTTCAGCACTGGCTTTTGTTGGCGGCAGTCTGATCAAGCGCGGCGGCCACAATCTGATGGAACCGGCGGCCTTTGCCAGGCCGATCATAACCGGGCCCAACACATTCAATTTCCGTTACGAAATGATGGCTTTAAACCGTGCCCGCGCTGTCATCACCGTTAACAACTCACACGAACTCAGCGAAACCATACGCGAATGGTTACAGAATAAAGATGCTTTCAACGAATACGGTGTTCGTGCCAGGCAGGTTCTTGATTCAATGTCGGGCGCCTGCCATCGAACAATAGAAAATCTTCAGAACATGAACCTGCTGCCACCATGTCAGAAACCGAAATAGTATTGCGCCTGAACGCCATGGGCGATATTCTGCTCACGGTTCCCACACTGCGTGCGATTGCTGAGCGCGGAATCGATGTAAACCTGGTAATTCACGGCAGATGGTCGCAACTTGGCGAGTTCCTGCCGGCAAAGGTCCATTATTACAACGGCACCGGCAGTCTTATCAGGCTCGCCGGACAGCTCAAAAAGCTGCACGCAAGGGCCGTATTCGACCTTCAGGGAAAGCTTTCGACAATAGCCCTGCGCTCGATGCTCAATGCGCCAATAACCAGAGTTTACCAGAAACGCAACCTCAGTGAACAACTGCTGGCACTGCGGGGAAAATACCCGTTGCGCTTCTCGGATCAACGCCCGATCTGGCAGAAATACGCAGAAGTCTGTGGTGTAAATGTCGACAACCCTGACGCATCACTGAATTTGAGCAAAGACTATCTCGCTGCCTGCCGCAAAATTCTGCAGGAACTGGAATTGCCAGAAAAACAGTTTATTCTGCTGCACCCCGACGCCTCAAAACCTGGCAAGCAGATTCCGGAATCATTACTTGAAGCATTGCAGCAAGGGTTACCGCTGCTAACTGCCATAATCGGCACCAGCACCACTGACTTGCCATCAGGCATCAGGGCCCTCGATCTGCGAAACCGTTTCTCGCTTTACCATCTGCCAGGCATAATAAGTCTGGCGGCTGCTGTCATCTCTTCTGATTCAGGGCCAATGCACCTGGCACGCGCCGTCGGCACACCTCTGGCCGCAATCTTCTTTCAGACCTGCCCGTCGCTGGGTTTTGCCCCGATACCTGCCGATAATGTAATGGTGATCTCTGAACCCATGCCCTGTAAGCCATGCAGTCTGCATGGGCAGAATGATGAGTGCCCCGAAGGCCATTTTGCCTGTCGCAACATAGACCTGCCCGGCACCGTTGATAAAATTGCACGGTTTCTTGCGAACTTTATATGAAAACCATTTTTATAGGCCTTAACTGGCTTGGCGACATAATCATGTCGGCACCGGCGATAACCGCCGTGCCTGGCGAAATTCACATAGTTACCCGTCCGCATCTCGCTGAATTGTATCAGCTTTTGCCGGGCAATCTGATCGTTCATCCGATAGACACCAAAGCCGCATTTTTCGAAGTTATCAATGCCCTCAAACCTTTGCGCAAAATCAAGGCTGAACATGTTATAACCCTGCCCGACTCGTGGCGGGCGGCAATTCTTGCCAGAGCCTGCGGCGGCAGCGAGAGCATCGGCTTTGCCAACCAGATGCGGGGGCTGCTGCTCGACAATGCCATCGACAAGCCTGATAATTTCAAACAGATGCACGAGTCTGACCTGCATTTCATGCTGGTAAAAGAAGCCGGGCTGGCCAGCGACAAGCCGCCATTGCCAATATATAAACCAACCGACGAGCTTCGGCGGACAGTATTTGCCCGATTCGGGCTCGACGAAAGACAACCATATATGGTTCTCGCACCAGGCGCTGCTTTTGGCTCAGCCAAACGCTGGCCACCCGAAAAGTATGCTGAGCTAGCCAGCCTCATTGCAGGCGCCTATGAAATACCAGTTGTTTTAACCGCCGGCAGCAGCGAGACTTCGCTTACCCGGCAAATCTGTGAAGAGGCACGCGGAAATCTGGTCGATACCGCCGGGCAGACCAGCCTGACCGAGCTGGCCTGTATGCTTTCCGGCGCAAAAGCTCTTATCAGCAATGATTCTGGCACAATGCATCTCGGTGCCCTGTGCGGAACGCCCACAGTCATACCGGTCGGCCCGACCGACATGACGCGCACCGGGCCGCTGAATCCAAAGTCAATCGCTGTCAGCACCGATATCTGCCCGCAGGCACCATGCCGACAAAGAATCTGCCCACGCCAGGACCATATCTGCATGCAGAATATCAGTGCCATGGCAATCTTTGCCGAGTTACAGAAACTGCTTGGTGACAGCCATGGCTGACCCGCGTTTTCTGGTGTCACGCACCGACCGCGCTGGCGACCTGATTCTGACTCTGCCGCTGTTTCGTGAATTGCGCAAAAATTTTTCCGGCGCGCACATTGTTGCTCATGTACGCTCATATACTGCGCCATTGCTCAAGCTCTGCCCCGAAGTCGATGAGGTCATTATCGACGACAGTTACCCGGTCGGCCTGCTGTCATTACCTCTGGTCAAGGCATTCAAGCAACTGTCGATCGATCACTGCTTTATCGTGCATCCGACCGGTCGCGCGATTCTGAGTGCCTGGCGCGCCGGCATCAGTCACCGCACCGGCCGCGCTTCGAATATCTGGCAACTGCTGCTTAACGATCGACATGTACAAAAGCGCTCACGCAACGAAAAACACGAGTTCTGCTACAATCTTGATCTTTTGTCAGGTACTGTCGCCAACATCGACTATACCCCCTATCATTTCAGGCTTGCTGAACTGCAGAAATCATCTGGCGCAGAAATTGTTTCGTCGCTGGGCTTGCTGCGACCGGTTATCATTCACCCCGGCCATGGCGGGTCTGCGCATAATATCAGCACAGCACGCTATGCTGAACTTGCCAGAATGCTGCTGAAACAGGACATTCCGGTCCTGATAAGCCTGGGGCCGGGAGAAGAAGAGCTTAAGAGCCACTTTGAGCCACTTAAGTGCGAGATACTCAATTTCTTGTGCAATGTTCCAGACCTTGCCGGCCTGGCCGAAGTTTTTTCAGCCTGCGCTGGTTTTATTGGCGGCTCAACCGGCCCGCTGCATCTGGCGGCGGCGCTGCAACTGCCGACAGTCGCTTTTTTCCCGCCGGTGGCGGCAATGACACCGAAGCGCTGGGGTCCGGTCGGCAACCGCAGTCTTGTTCTCAAGCCAGATATGAGTTATTGTAATGGCAGATGTGACAACTGCGCCAGTAAAGGCTGCATGGCCAGTATCGCACTCGAACCTGCGGCAGAGTGGATTTCACAGGAACTGAAAGTTTGAATACCTCGATTATAATCAACGACGAATTAACAATACCGGCAGACCTTCTTCAGGTCAGCGCCGTGCGCTCATCCGGACCGGGCGGGCAGAATGTTAACAAGGTCGCGACCTGCATAGAGCTGCGGTTCAATCCTGAGCGCTGTGACCTGCTCGGCGCGGCCGTGGTTAATCGTCTGCTGACACTGGCCGGCAAACGTGTCGATTCTGAAAACACAATCATCATCACCAGCCAGAAATACCGCGAACAGTCACGCAATCTCGATGACGCCTGCGAAAAGCTGCGTCAGCTCATTGTCAAGGCCCTGGTGCCCCCCAAGCCACGCAAGCCAACCCGCCCGACCCGGGCCTCGGTACAAAAACGCATCACCAAAAAACGCCAGGCCAGCCAAAAAAAATCGCAACGCCGCCAGCGCGACTGGTCAGACGACGACTGACCACCCTGTGATCTGGCCCTATAACCATTCAAAAACTCTATTTCGACCAGGCTGTCTTTCACCATTTGATCAGATATCGGCAGGCATCAAATAATAGTTGACCTCAGGCTGCTGGTCTATTACCATCAGATATATATAAGTGATCTTGAGGGTCGTGAAGAGGAAATTTCCCTTATGCCCCTGACTTGTAATTTACTGCTTAAAT
>JAACJG010000003.1 GCA_009917695.1 Candidatus Rifleibacterium amylolyticum
TGTTGCGAATAAACTTCTTCGGCAGGCAAGGGCGCTGGCCAGGAAAGGAGAGTCTTTCACTGAAAATTATAAGGAAATTAGCCTGTGTAGAGCAAAAACGACTTGACTTTTAACACAGCACATTCTGCGCGAAGCCGGCTGGCGAAGTCGCAGAATCCATCTTTTTAGCTCTTCCTGAATTTCGGGAACACCTTAGACTGCCACTAGTGGTCTGTCAAAGTTGACTTCATAGATTCAAACTTCGGTAGACTGCTTACCCGGGCTCTCAGCGGCAATAATCGGTGGAATCGGCGCAATCTGCGGATGTCTTAGAAGGTGATGACCATTTTGGCGTTGAAGACGGTGGCGTCGTAACCCTGGCCGATAAGGGTTTTTGATGAATTGACCTTTTTTACTTCACCATCTATGATAGTGTCGGTGCCGATGAACTGCGAAAAATTGAGGCCGAATTCATATTTGGTGCCACTCTGAGCCGCGCTGATGTCACGGTGGTTAGCGAAAAAGCGGTAGCGCTGACTGCGCGAGAACGGTGTCAGTATTACTGCCAGGCGCTTTTCGAACTCGGTGGATGGTTCACGCGAGCTGATTTTGTCGTGTTGCAGAGCCAGTTCCATACTGGCCCACTGACTGAAAACACGCTGCAGTCCAACTATTTTGGTTTTGGTAAAAATGTCGTTGAGATCGATGTAAACATCGTTCTCGTCTTTCTCTTCGTAGGTCGCGTCAAAGATATAGCCTTCGTAAAACTCGTGCCGCCACTGAATCGACCTGATGAAATCGCGCATTTCGTTCATTGGCTCGCGGTTGCGGTTATAGCCTTCTTCGTATTCGGTTGTCAGCATCATCTTTTCGAACGGCGTATAGCGCAGCTCATAGGTACGACGATCATTACTCGAAACCTCGAGATCGGTCTTCTGATCGAGCAGATCGCGGCGGCGCCAGTCGAAATAGGCCTGCAGATATCGATTAATCTGGTAATCGGTGATGAAGTTCGCGGTTGTTTTTTGTACCGGGTTTTCGAAGCGACCGATGATCTCGGCTTCGTTCTGAGCTGAATTCGGCAGGCTGGTCGGCAGAATGTATTTCTGCGGATCGAGTGAGGGATCTCTGATGACCTTGGAAGTATTTTCGACCTTGTATTTGAGCTGAGTGCGCAGGTCGCGGTTCGGCTCATAACGTATCTGCGCATCAGCAATTTCAGTGCTGGCACGTGAATTGGCGAGATAATCATCTTCGCGGCGCCACTGAAAAAGGCCGCGCGCGCTGAGAACCCGGTTTGGTTCGTAACTGAGGTCGAGGTCGTAGTTGCGTGTTTCAGAGCGGTAATTGTTCTCAACCAGGCCATCATCTACAGTTACCAGCGAAATGCCGGTGTTCCAGGAAAAGGTTTCATCGGCCTCGGCGCCCATTTTGAAACTCATTTCGACAACTTCGGAATCAGAGGCGACATTGATCGAATCATCATATTCGGTGCGGTTGATCTTGCTTTGCGTTACCAGCTTGCCGAATTTTTTGTCCCATACTGCGGTCGAGGTGTCACGGACAAGATCTGAGTTGATTGTGGGGCCAGTTTCGCGATCGTTCTGGCGGCCGGCTCTGACTTCGAAACGATTATCAGTGCGCGGAGTCCAGACAAAGCCGGTATTGAAGTCATCAAAGTCGATGGCCTGCATGGCCGGGTCATCACTGAGGTTAGTCTCTGATTTTTCGGCATCGGCAAAACCGGTAAGAGTTCCGGTAAACTTGTAAGCAAGGCGGGCGCGCCCACTCATGATGTCGTTGACCAGGCCGCGCTCGCCCAGTTCCAGCACGCCGCCCTCACGCCCGACGACCTTGAATTTGTCATCGATTCTGCGATAAGAAAGGTCTGAGTCGCTGCGTGCGGTCTTGCCGGTCAAACCAAAGCGGGTTGCATAGCCGGTTATACCGCGATCCTGCGGAGTCGCTTCTGAATTGCGGTTCGGGTCGATGCGTGATACTGCGGTTTCGGCATTCATTGACACAGATGGCGTGAGCTGCCATTTTGTATCGAATTCGAGGATGTCGTGCTGCATGGGAGTAGCAGTGCCAGAAGCGTCGGCCGCAGATTTTGGCGTCGAGCTATCGACCTCCTGCAGCCAGGTTACGCCGAGATGGCTGTTTTCATCATGCTGATAAACCTGGCGGGTGCCGAACAGATTGCGGCTGAAAGCCATACTCTTATCGGAAACTTCGTATTCGACAACGATCCAGCGCGTCATTTCGATCGGCAGCATGTGCGGCAGAAACTTAACTATGCCATCTTCGTAGTCGATGAAATAATCGGTTCCGCGGTTGATCGCGACGCCATCGATACTGACTTTTTCGGAATTTTGCACGATCGGGCTGGCTGCCAGTCTGAATTCCTGCTGCTGACCGGCGCCTCTGAACTGCTCGCGACGGGCCTGACCCTTGGACTGCGAAAACAGAAAAGTCGACTGAAAGCGGTCGTGGAAAGCACCATGCGCCATGATGCCGCGCACTTCCTTGCGGAACAGTGCAAATTCAGTGCCTTCGATAGCGAGCGGAAAGTCGCCCATGACGAATTTCCAGACCGGACCATCGATGTTTACGGTAAAACGGCGGTCTTCGTCTTCTTTATCATCAAGTACGGCATGAACGGTAGCGGTTTCGGTGATATTGCCGCTTACTTCGAGATGCATGCTCTGATCGAGTTTGAAACCCGGGATCGAATCGAAGTTTTCACTGGAAAAATGACTGATATCGCCCGACACATCGGCTTTTTTCATTTCAAAAGTTTTGGTGCCGGAGATATTTATATTGCGCTTTTCTATCTGCTCATCGGCTTCCTGCCAGAAGTTGCGGGCATACTGCACGATCTGCGCCGGCGGGGTTTTGATGCGCTGCGGCTCATTTATTCTGACCGGCATGAGATTCTCTTCGACGGCTAAATCGTCAGGCGAGATTGCGGCAACCGCTGGCGAATCGGCGGTTATCATCATGTTTTCAACAGCGGGACTGTCGGCACTCAGAGCGGCCGAAAGAGACGCCACATTTTTTGCTGCGGGCTTTTTTACAGCCTGTTTTTTCGGCAGATTTATCTTGTATGTCTTCGGCAGGGCAGTTTCGACGGCAATATCGTCAGGGCTGAGCGTAACAGTTTCGACAGCGACGGTATCGGGCGAAATCTCAGTGGCAGCGACCAGACCAACTGGCGCAACTGCCTGATAAAACATGGTCAGCAGCAGAACACGCATCAGAACGACGCGTCGTAACCTGCTGCTGATGATGGTTTTAATCATTTTCCGCGCGGATGGGCCTTTCGATGAATATTTTTGAGATCTTTGCCGGTAAGATGCGTATAAATCTGGGTGGTCGAAACATCGACATGGCCGAGCATCTCCTGCACGGCGATAATGCCGGCGCCGCCTTCTAGCATGTGGGTAGCGCAACTGTGCCTGAACACATGCGGTGAGACGTCGCGATTGATGCCGGCCATCAGCGCATATTTCCGGATGATTTTCCAGACGCCCATGCGAGACATCGGCTTGCCATAAGGGTTTAAAAACAGGGTGCGCTCGCTGATATCTTTGAGCAGCTTATTGCGACCATTTTTGAGATACTCATTAACTGCCGCAATCGCATACTGACCTATGGGAACGATACGTTCACGACCGCCTTTGCCGGTTACACTCAAGAATTCAGCGGCAGCATTGAGATTGCCGAGCTTGAGATCGATGAGTTCTGACTCACGAATACCGGTCGCATACAAGATTTCGAGAATGGCCCGGTCGCGCAGACCAAATGGGGTAGCCTGATCGGGTTGCTGAAGAATTTTTTCGATTTCCTGCTGGCTCAGAACCTTCGGCAAAGGGCGGCCGATGCGCGGGCGTTCGAGCAGAGCGGTAGGATCTATGCTGATATGGTTTTCGCGCAGCAGAAAGCGGTAAAAGCCTTTGATTGCCGAAGATTTTCGCGCCATGGAGCGTGGCGAAAGGCCAAGATCATGCATATGCACGAAAAACAGACTGAGTATACTGTCGATCGATGCGCTGTTGACTGCGCGCTGCCTGGCCTCGGCAAATTCGATCCAATCCTGGAGATCGCGACGGTATGCTTCGAGAGAGCGCGGTCTGAGGCCCTTTTCGATAGCAAGATAGTTCAGAAACTGCTCGAGCAGATCTGCCGACATGTTTGCTCCTGTTTTATCCGATATTATCTGGTCAATATATCGGTAAAACCGGGGCTTTTATTGAATTCTATTGAAGATTTCTGCTCAGGAATTCTGTTCGAGACTGCGATGAATGTTTTCGGTATAGCGCTGCAGGTTGCGCTCGTAAAATTCGGCAGACAGTCTGCCGGAACGGGTTTCTTTAAGCAGCGGCAGCATGGCACGCATATCGCCCTGTTCGGCCAGGGCTTCGACAGCATTGCGATATACTATGTCTTCCTGGTCGTGCAGCATTTTGAGCAGTATTGGCGTTCCCTGATGATCCTGAATGCGGCCGAGCGCAAACACCGCCGATGAGCGCACCCAACGGCTGCGGTCGCGCGACATTTTTTCAAGCTCGGCAAAAACTTCCTGATGTCCGCTTTTCCATAGAGCAATGGCTGAATTGACGCGCACACGATCGTTGCGATCATGCAAAAGCTTGTGGCAGGCTTCCGGCAGCTTTGGCCAGGCGAGTTCGCTCAATGCCTCAATCGCATTAGCACGCACGCGGGCATCTTCATGCTTGAGCTGGGTAGCAATGATATCAGCAGCCTGTGCGCTTTTTGACCGACCCAGAGCCGACACGGCAGTAGCCCGCACCCAGATGTCGGTCTCACTGTTATGCAGAATATTGATCAATTCGGCATCGAGCTCGGGCGAACCAAGAGAAGAACAGGCTTCTACGGCATTGATTCGCAACCAGCGCTCTTTGGCGCTGAGACATTCACGAATGGTTTTTATCACCTTGTCGCCACCAAGCCGGCCAAGCACAAGAATCATCTGCTCGCGCACGACAAGCGGCATGCGATCGAAGTCGACGAGAATGCGATCGGCGATTCTGTCGCCCATGGCAGCAATGGCACTGACAGCCGTATTTCTGATGCGATCGTCAGATAACTGCAATAACCGGTAAAACTCTTCATAAAGCAGCGGCGACTTTTCCTTCTCGGCCTTTTTGAGCAGAAGAATTCTGATCTTCTGGTCAGTTTCACGTGACAGCCACTGTCGCAGAATACTGATGCGCTCATCGGCTCCGAACAGCGCCAGACCTTCGATGGCAATTTCCCTGACACGTGGGCGTGAGTCTTCAAAAAAGCTCTGAAACATGTTGCGATCTTCGATAAGCGGGCGACTGACCAGGGCCTCGACGATTGCCTGGCGCACTTCGGCGTTGGCCGATTTGACCAGACGCCTGACATGGGCACTGGCTCCATCGTCTTTGAGGCGGGAAAGGGCCAGATTGGCCATGAGCGAGACTTGCCAGTTATCGCTGCCGGCAAGCATCTTGAGAGATGTATGCCGCTCGGCCGACGGGTGACGAACGAAGTAACCGACGGCGGTGGCGAGAAGTTCGGGATCGCGGGTCTGGCCGAGAATCTCGTTCATCAGCGAGGCGACGCGAACATCGTCATAAGCCGAAAGCAGTTCGAGCAGGCGCCGTCTTATGGCCGGCGGTTGATCGTTGCTGCAGGCTTTGATAACGACATCCAGCGCAGCTTTAAAATCGAAGCTTCTGAGTGCCTGACAGGCGGTTTCAGCCAGCTGGCCATCATCGGTGAGAATGAATTCGATAATATGCTTTACCGAAGCTGGGTTGCCAATGCGACCAAGCGACTTGACCACCTGGTTGACTATTTCCTTGTCTGGCGAAGACAAAAGATCTTTGAGATGCTCAGCATGTTGTCGAATACCGAGAATACCAAGAGCAGAAACTGAAAGCAGCTTCTCTTCAGGATTATTGCTCTTCAAACCATCAATCAAATCTTTAAAGCGGTTGTTTTCGGCTCCCGACATGCTGATCTCTCCTGTGTTAAACTTCGGTTTCGGGGTCTTCGATTCTCTCTATGCAGGCTCCCAGGTTACGAACGCGCCCCACAAGATCTTCATAGCCCCGGTCAATATGAAATACCTGACTGACTTCGGTGCGGCCTTCGGCGACCAGACCGGCCAGTACCATGGCAGCGCCGGCCCGCAGATCGGTAGCGGAAACAGGTGCGCCTTTCAGCGATTCGACACCATGCACAACGGCGGTGCGATCGTGAATGGTTATGCTTGCGCCCATGCGTGCCAGTTCTGAGACATGCATGAAACGGTTTTCGAAAATAGTTTCGGTAATCGATGATGTGCCGTTGGCAATGCACATTGCTGCCATAAGTTGCGCCTGCAGGTCGGTAGCAAAGCCAGGAAACGGCAGGGTCTTTATTTCGACCGCCTTCAGTCTGGACGGAGCGTTAACGCTGATCGAGGTTTCATCGTAATCGAGCTCGACACCCATTTCGCGCAGTTTGTTGATAAGTGCGTGCAGGTGCCCGGGGTCACAGTTCTCGACCTTGACATTACCACCGGTCATGGCTCCCATGATCGCAAAAGTTCCGGCTTCGATACGATCGGGCATCACTCGATAACGGCCGCCACCAAGTTTTTCGACGCCCTCGATGGTTATCGTCGGACTGCCGGCACCGGTTATTTTGGCGCCAATAGTATTGAGAAAGTTGGCCAGATCGACAATTTCGGGTTCCTGAGCTGAGTTTTCTATCTGGGTGACGCCCTCAGCAAGAGTTGCGGCCATCATCAGGTTCTCGGTCGCACCAACCGAAGGAAAATCGAGCAGTATCTTGTTGCCCCGCAATTTATCGGCAACCGCTACCGCACAACCGCCTTCGATCGAAACGGTAGCACCAAGAGCTTCAAAGCCTTTGAGGTGAATATTTACCGGCCGCACGCCGATAGCACAGCCACCGGGAAGCGGCACCCGTGCCTTTTTGAGCCGGGCCAGCAGAGGACCCATGACAAAAAAACTGGCGCGCATGCTTTTAACCAGCTCGTAAGGCGCCTCGTCATTGATCTGCCCCGACGCGTCGAATCTGTAGACGTTGCCGCCGACGTTTTCGACACGTGCTCCAAGAGCCTGTAACACACGATCCATGGTATTGACATCGTTAAGCGCCGGAACATTCGAGAGTTCAACCGGGCCAGTGCTGAGAATAACTGCGGCCATAATCGGCAATGCTGCATTTTTAGCGCCGCTTACCTTGATGCTGCCCGACAGTTTTTTGCCGCCTTCTATAATGATTTTTGCCATGAATCAGCCTATTTCTAACCTTTCGAGCGTGATCTTAGCTTCTTTCAACATTTCGAGAGAAAGTTCATCCGGGTAATCGCCGAGAAAAACCACACGTTTGATACCTGCGTTGATCAGCATCTTGGCGCAGGTAATACAGGGCTGGTGAGTGCAGTAGCAATCGCCGCCTTTCAATGATACACCAAAAGCTGCCGCCTGAAGTATAGCATTTTGTTCGGCATGCAGACCACGGCATAATTCCTGTCTCTGACCGGATGGAATATTTCTGGCTTCACGCAGACAGCCACCAGGCAGTTGAAAACAGTGCGCAACATTATTGGGAGCACCATTATAGCCGGTTGCCAGCAGGCGATTGTCTCTGACGATAACAGCACCAACCTGGCGGCGCAGACAGGTCGAGCGTTGCGCTACCAGCTGGGCAATGCGCAGAAAATAGGTATCCCAGTCGGGGCGTTCTGATATATGGTCAGGCATGTTATTTTGTTCCATACAGTCTGTCTCCTGCATCACCAAGGCCTGGCAATATGTAGCCCTTTTCATTCAAGCCCTTATCAAGGGCGCAGGTAAAGATGTCGACATCAGGATGGGCTTTTTGCAGGCATTCGACGCCTTCAGGGCAGGAAACCACGCACAAAAATCTGATATGCGCGGCGCCTTTTCCCTTGACGATCTGTATGGCATGGGCGACTGAACCGCCGGTAGCGAGCATCGGATCAACGACAAAAACTTCCATGTCGGCAATGTTTTCCGGCAGCTTGCAGTAGTATTCAACCGGCTGCAGGCTGTCGTGGTCGCGATAAAGGCCGATATGGCCAACTTTTGCCATCGGCATGAAGCTCAGCAGTCCGTCTACCATGCCGAGACCAGCACGTAAAATCGGAACAATCGCCAGTTTTTCGGTAGAAATCATTTCGGCATCGGCCTGCATCAGTGGTGTTTCGCAGGTTTTCTTTTCGACCGGAATACCGCGTGTCGCTTCGTAAGCGAGCATCATCGAAAGCTCCTGCATCAGCTGACGGAACAGCTGTACGTCAGTATGTTTTGAGCGCAGTAGAGTAATTTTGTGTTTGACCAGGGGATGATCGAGTACGGTAAGTTTTCCCATCAGTGCTATAGCCTTTCGCAGGGTATCTCGATTTTTTCGATGCGGGTCTGGTGACGGCCGCCTTCGAAAGAAGCCGAGAAGAACTTTTCTAGAATATCGAGAGCGAGGGCCTCGCCAACCAGGCGCCCGCCCATTACCAGCACGTTGGCATTATTATGCTGGCGTGCCAGTGTAGCTTCGAGCGAATTGTGGCACAATGCCGCGCGAATACCGGCGTGGCGGTTGGCCGCAATTGAGATGCCGATGCCGGAACCGCAGGTTAAAAGCCCCATGCTGCCTGGTTCAGCCAGTATTTTTTCGGCGACAGCGTGAGCAAAATCAGGGTAATCACAGGAGTTCTGCGAGTCGGTACCAAGATCGACCACTTCGTGCCCAAGCTCGGTAAGCTTTTTGATCAGCGTCTGTTTAAGAAGAAAACCGCCATGATCAGAGCCTGTGAATACTTTCATGCGTCTTCGTCTCCTGTATATATCTTCGTGCGTCTGTATAGTGCATAATACACAGGTAGAGATCAAGTTTCAACCGCAGAAATCAACAGCCATAGCAAACGCACTAAAACTTCTTGCTGATAAAACGGTAGCATGGCTTAAAAGAGCTGTGCAGTATAAACCCGGGCTTTCGGCAGGATTAGGCAGCTCTTACGGCTTCAGCCGTTAGAGATGCGGATGCAAGGCCCCAACGCTTCAACTCTCACCAGGCGAAAATTTTATGTGACTTGCTATGGCTTTGCGTCAATGTTGCCTGGCTCGAAGTTTACGCTTATGGGATGCCTGCCTGCGCCCTCTATAATGAAGACTTAAATTTTTTTGCAATCACCCAGAAATCAATAGCCGCTTTCGTAGCGTTGCGTCATCTGGTCGTAGGCGGCGAGCTTGGCTTCGAGTTTGCTGTCTTCGACACCATATCTGAAGCGGCCGGTGTCATCGGGGTAGGCTTTGAGATAAAATTCCAGCCAGAATTCCTGGCGCTCGTGGTTGTATTCAGCGCGAGCTTCCCAGCAATGCAGGTCTCTGGTGATACCTATAGTCAGAGGACTGAACTTATGAGTGAGATGATTGAAATTGCCCGAGGTTGAAACCTGCCACAGAGGACGTATTGTCGCGGTGTAATTGAACGAAGTATTGGTAATCTGCTTGTATTTATGAGGGTAGGTCAAGCTGGTGTCAAACGACCAGAGGTTCGAAGACAGTCGATAACGGGCATTCATATTGCCTGGCACCAGTCTGGTCAAATCCATCTTTTCGAGCGAAACATCGTCTGGCACATAGTCGCGACGCAGAAAGAACTCCCACGTACGGTAGGCATCGGTTCTGGAGCGCCGCGTGTAATCCCAGTAGACCTGTTCAAGTCTGCTTCTTACACGATTGTAATTAAAGTTGATCGGGTTGAGCGTCCATGAATCCTCGCTGAAGCGCAGTCGGGTCGAAAATACGTCAGTGCTGGTAAAAGAGTCGAACTGAAATGGCGATTTACCCTTGGAAGTTGAAATATTGTAGTTGAATTCCATGTTCGCCACTTTTGAAAACTTGTGATTGGCACGCACCATGGTCGAGCCGTTCTCACGCTCGATACCGCCTGAATAAAAGTTCTTCTGGAAGTTGTATGATGGCGTCAGATCGAAGCGCTCATGCACCTGAATAGTCGGAACCGTGAAATTAAGTCTGAAATCTTTCTTTTCCGTGTCCTTTTTATCACTCAGATCGCCTTCTTCGTAACGGCCATACATACCAGAGAAATTCATGGTCAGAGGCACTCCCGGGGTTGTGTAAGCCGGAAAACTGAAGTTCACCTCGGGCAGGCGGTTTAGTATCTGATAACCCTTGTCGAGGTCGTATTTGTCGCCGTCGAGATCATAAAATTTGTTGGCGGTAACCGAAACATTCATAAAACTGAATACCGGTCGATAGCTCATCTGCACCGTCAAATCCTGATTTTCTGCCTGACCCGTATACTGGTCTCCGGTGTAGTTAACGCTGGTGTTCACCGTTTCACCGCTGGCAAAACGATGGTTGTGCGTCAGATTGATCTGCGTGTTCTTATGATTTCGCTTGCTCTCATCGAGATGATACAGGTAAATCGAACCGTTGCTTGTTTCGCTCAAGTTCCAGGTACCATTAAAGCCATAACCGCTGCCACGTTTTTCAAACAAATCAGCATTGAAACGCCCTGATATAGCGCTGTTAATCTCAAGATCCGTCGATAATTTGAAAAATATACCGTCAATCTGTGACATGCCCTGACGCGTGTTGAAAAACTTCTCGCTCTTTCTAAATACGCTGTGATCGCGACCACGACGGTAGAGAGTTTTACCTTTCCACTTCAGACGCAGGTTTTCCATGGTCATTGATTTTTCCGGGTAACTGTCGATGACATCTGCGCTGATTCGATAATGCGGGTGCTCGAAATTATCGCAGGTAGTCTGCATCACCTCTTTGGCAATGCTGTGTCGCGGGCTTACATAAACCTCCTTCGCGCTGAAAAAATTGCGGTTCTTGATGATCTGGGCATCACGCATCCAGCCTTCGCCTTTTTGCATGTTGTAAACGAGAAAATCACCTTTGGTCTGGTCGTAACCTTTCCAGAAATCGACGTCGCCCTGGGCAAAAATGTCTTGAGTTTTTGTATTGGCCTGAATGTTTTCGGCGCTGATTTTCATGTCCTGATAGGAAATGAACGCCTTACCTTTGGTTACCACCTGTTCAGCTTTGGTGCGATATTCAAGATAGTCTCCCTGAATAGTGATAGGAAACTTCTGAGCATCCATGGAAGGCACATCGAATGCGCATGCGGAAAACATTTCGCCCCAAAAAAGCGAAATAAGCAGAATAACAGGCAGGATTCGGTAGATTTGTCTGCTGTTAAAGCACAATTTAATATATTTCCCGCATTATGTTTCGCAGAAAGCTGGTTTTCCACTTCCTGCATCTCTAGTATCGACTCTCAGGCTTCCCACATTGAGAATTTTTTGCGCGCGCCGACAGAGACGTGACTTGCAGACAAATATCGTTTTTGAGAATTACTGAAATATAATGTTTACACGGGCTCTCGGCAGGTGATGGGGTCAGCGGAGTATAGCTTGATGCAGGTTTTCGAGGGCGGGTTTGAGCTGAGTTTTTTCGATGGCGAAGCTCAATCTTATGCCATCATGCTGTTCTATTACTGGTGATATCGAAGACAGGCCGGCGGCAAAAGTGGCGGCCAGTTCGGGGTTATTACGCAGTCCGCAGCCGACGAGGCTCAGGGTAGACAGGTTGGCGAAACAGTCAACTTCTTCAGCACCAAGTCGGTGCGCCTGTTCCCAGCAGAAGGGAAGTGCGGCAAAGGAGTCGGTGCGGCGAAAACCGATTCGCAGGCTTCCCTGATGCTGGTTATAAGCCTTCCACTGCATCATGATCGGTGTAAAAGGCTGTTCCTGCAACTCGCGCATAAAAAGGTCATCTGGTTTGGCCAGGCCATGAATACGGGTGTAAACCAGGCGGTTGTCACAGGTTATGCTTTTGACCGGAATCTGATCGTCACCGTCTGGCCCGACGACGCTGCCTTCTGCCTGAGAAAAACTCGAACGCACATGAATGCGGATTTCGCAGTCGCGTGCGCTGGAAACGGCTCGCGGATGCAGTATGCCGTTGCCAAAAGCAGCCAGAGTCAGCATTTCGTCATAATCAAGATGCCATACTTTACGGGCATCAGGAATTATGCGCGGATCTGCCGTATAAATACCGTCTTCGTCGGTATATTTTTCGCAGACTTTCTGACCGAGTTCGCGTGCCAGAATGACGGCAGTCAGATCAGATCCACCGCGGCCAAGCGTAGTCAGATCGCCATCGGCGGTTATTCCCTGAAAACCGGCGACCACAGCGACACTGCCGGGTTCGAGAAACCGCGCCAGGTTGTTGCGCCGGCCAATCTGCACAATATTGTAGTCATCGCCCTGCAGCTCAGAAAGCAGATGCAGGTTAAAAGCGTTATAGGATCGCGCCCGTATGCCGAGGCGGGTAAGCGCGCTGGCCATAAGTGAAGCGCTGACCATCTCACCAGTGGCCATGATATTGTCGAGTTCACGGCGGTCAGGCACCGGGGTTATTTTATTCATCAGCTCGATCAGATCATCGGTTGTATCGCCCATGGCAGAGACGACGACAACCATTCGACAGCCTTTGGCCGCGCGGGCGGCGATGCGCTCGGCCACGCGCGTTATGCGCTCAACAGAGCCCATCGATGAACCGCCAAACTTCTGTATCAGGACATCGCCATTGGCAAACATTTTTTCAGTCCCGTCTTAAAAAACGGAAACAGGCGCGTACACCCGCCAGTTTAACCTGTTCGCCAATCTGCATCAGCACTGTATCGATTATGCTGCGCCTGGTTTTGCCGGTGATGATTACCAGGTTCTGTCGCAATTTATCAGCGGTTTCACGTGAAACTTCAACAGCCGGTTGATGGATTTTTTCGATATCGATTCCGGCCCGGTTGAACAACTGTAAAATAGTGGCCAGAGTATCGCTCATGTTGATCATATTGAAACGCAGATAATAGCAGTCGGAAAAATCCTCTACTTCGCCGTTGAACAAACTCATATCAGACCGCTGCGCATTGTACAGCTCCAGATCACTGAGAACTGCGCGCACCTGACTCTCATAACTGGTGCCAGGAGCTGAATACACATGTGATCCACCTGACTCAGTTTTGAAATAGATTATTTCAGAGCCGGCACGAGCCTGGGCTAGAAGAAAAGCTGATGGAATCATGCAGGGTTCGACGACGGCGCGAACTCTTGCTGAATCGATCTGAACGAGACCAAGCAATCTGATCGAACAACCAAGTTCGCGGGCAATTTCAACATCATGGCATGAAAGCGTGCTGATGCCGGCGGTCTTGATCAATTCTGGCCTGACAATCAAACCATAAACAGAGGCGATCTGCAGAACCAGTCGATTTCGCGTTATGATTCCATGCAGGTTCTGGCTGGGGTTGCCGGTGGCTATATTTTCCCATTGGGCTTCATGAATGGCTTCTTCCAGAGTCTTACCTGCTGTTTCCATGCGGCTTAGAACATAACTGGCCACAGAATCGTTTTGGACAAGAATTTGATCGGGCCGGCCAACAGCATTATCAGCAGCGGCAATGCGAAGAAAAGCAAAAGTCCCGCCAGTTGCAGCACTGAACAGAGTTTTCTTAGATTCACCAGCCAGCAGGCGGTCAATTGCCAGCTCGGCGTCTGTTGTGATAACGGTAGACGGGAACTGCTTGAGATTACCGTTTCCCGCAAAATGAATGGCGGTATCGACTGCCGCAAAAAAGTCGCCTGACTCGAATGCCGCCCAGGGTTTATCAACATTCTCACGGCCAAGGACTGGAATACGCAAAAGATCCTCACGACCAAGACGGGTGAGGATCTTCTGAAGTTCAGCCTGCCAGGGAGGCAGGTTGATGAAGCCGACAGACTGCATCAGCCGTGAACTCCTTCGCCGCTGGCGTTTTCGACTGATTCCATAAAAGCTTCTGAAAGCGTGGGATGCGGGTGAATCATCATGCCGAAAGCATGGCTGTCTATTGAGAATTGCGACATCATGGTGGCTTCGTTGATGATATTGCTGGCTTCGGGGCCCCAGATAACAGCGCCAAGAAGCTTGCCGTCAGTGGACAGCAGAGTTTTGATCTGGCCGTCGCCTTCGCCGGCGGTCAGAGCTTTGCCATTCGCCGAGAACATACTGCGCCCGGTTTTATATTCGATCTGTCGCTCCTTGAGCTGCTCTTCGTTAAGGCCGACCCAGGCGATCTCAGGATGCGTATAAACACAGGAAGGCACCAGCGAATAATCGGCCGCCACCTTTTCTCCCTGCCATTTTGCGGCAAGAATCATGGCATCGTAACTCGCCTTGTGGGCAAGCATTGGGCCTTTAACCGCATCGCCGATAGCGTAAACATCGGGCTCTGAAGTCATAAAATCATCGTCGATTTTGATGAAACCTTTATCGGTTTCGAGCTGCAGATCCGAATCCTGCATGAAACTCATGTTAACGCGGCGGCCGACAGCGATAAGAACCTTGTCGAATTCACGTTCATTGCCGTCTATTGTGGCGACAGCCCGGCCATTCTTTTCGACCAGCGCTTCGACCTTTTTGCCGACGAGAATCTCAAGACCGGCTTTTTTAAAGACTGGCAGCAGCCTTTTGGCGGTGGCGTTATCGAGACCAGGCAATATTTGCGGCATCATTTCGACAATGCATACCTTGCTGCCGAATTCGGCAAACACCTGGCCAAGCTCGATGCCGATGACACCGCCACCAACGACGAGAAGGCTTTCGGGAACCTTGTCAGCGTTGAGCGCTTCGTTGCTTGTCCAGAAAATGTCGCGGTTGGCTGGAAATACGCCAGGCGCAGCCGGCACTGAACCAACGGCCAGACAGACTTTCTTTGCCTGAATTTCGCTGATCGAGCCATCTTCTGCCTTGGTGATTCTGATTACTTTGTTATTGCAAAGCTGGCCACGGCCATGGAAAATCTTGACACCACTCTTTTCGAGCAGTTTGACTATACCCTGGCGCAGCTGTAGAGTAATGCGACTTTTGCGCTCCTGCACCTTCTGCCAGTCAAAACCGGCTTCAGAACAGGTTAAACCAAAATCAGCCGCATTTTTGAGCAGATGATAACTGCGCGAGGAAGCGAGCAAAGCCTTGGTAGGAATGCAGCCCCAGTTTAGACAGGTGCCGCCAAATTCTTCGGCAGCATCGACAATAGCGACCTGCCAGCCTTTGCGGGCCATGCGTGCAGCCAGCGGATAGCCACCAGGGCCGCCACCCAGAATCACCAGATCGAAGTTCTGCATATCAATCACCTATATGAAACAGAACAGCTCCCTTTTCCACGGGTTTGCCGTTCTCAAGCAGTATTTTTACAACTTTTCCGGCTTTGTCGGCCTTGATTTCGTTCATCATCTTCATCGCTTCAACTATGCAGACGGTCTGACCGACAGCTACGCTGTCGCCTTCCTTGCAGAAAGGCTCAGATGTCGGTGACGGAGCTCGATAAAAGGTGCCAGCCATGGGCGAAATTAATTTATGATGTTTGGTATCAGCTTCTACCGGCTTTTCAGCCGCTGCAGCTTTTGCATTACTGCTTATCGACGCAACAGGAGCCTCAAAACTTGGCATTGCCGGCATATAAGCCTGGGTTGCCGGTATCTGAACAGTTTGCATCTGCACATTACCATGCTTTTTGAGTTTGAGCTTCATCTGGGAAGTTTCGAGATCTATTTCAGCCAGCTTGTTTTCACCCATAAAACGGATGATTTCGACAACCTGATCAACGACCTGGCCTTCTGAGTTCTGAACAGTCCTGGTTTTTGCCATTTTACTACCTCTTTCTGGAGTCGCCGAAGTATATCAGACATCAGAGAGCGGGGTCAACCAGTCGAACGCAATGTCATTTCCCGATCAAAATCAACAGCCATTCATGGGTTAAAAATGGTCATTGCGAGGAGCGTAGCGACGAGGCAATCTTGCTGATCATGAGATTGCTTCGCTTCTCTCGCAATGACCTCGGTTGAGGCTTTTGCATATGTTATAATCGGTTGATCGATGTGTACATACCTGTCTACTGGTGGTTTGGCTTTATTGGTTGTTGTTTGCGAATGTCTGGTTTTGCACATTCTCTTTTATTCTATTGTACAATTCAATTTAAATAACATAGTCTTAATATTATTAGAAGCGGTGGAAACTGTGGAAAAGCATGGTGATAGTTTTGTGAAGCGAAAAACCCCATGTGGATAAGCTTGTTGGCAGTTGGTCTGAGTTTTCTACTGTTTGTCAACATCCGCCAATGTTTGAGTTTATCCACAGATTATCCACCGTTTTTCCACATGGTTTTCCAGAATGTTATCAGATCATTAGTATTAAAAATCCTTGCGGATAAGGCTTTTGTCTGCTATGATTCAAACATCCCAACCAGCTGAAAGAAACTAATTTTACCCCCGGTAAATTTTTTGTCGGTTTTCGATGTTGGTGTTGTACATAGTCACGAAGAGGTTGTTGTACATTATGTCGTCTATAGAAACGCTTTGGTCAAAGATAACTGATGAGATCAAGTCCAATGAGAGCGATAAATTCGCCAAGATGTTCCTGAGTTACGTCACCCCTTCGTCTATTGAAGGCGATGAATTCGTAATGGAAGCGGCGAACGGTTTTTGCCGTGATTACGTAGAACAGCGTTATTCAAAGCTGATCTGTCGCATTCTGAGCAATCAGCAGCCGGCTCTCAAATACAAACTGGTAACCCGCGCCGGTAAAACCGGCCGGCCAGGTGCAGAAAGCAAGATAACTCAACCCGTTCTTCCGACCATTGCCAGTGAACCTGCTGTTGAGAAACCGGCAAAACCGGTTTCAGGCAAATATGACGGCATGTTTAACAGCAAATACACGTTTGATTCTTTTGTTGTCGGCAAAAGCAATCAGTTCGCCTATGCGGTATGTCAGTCGGTAACCCGAAACCCGGGCAATCTGCATAATCCCGTGTTTATTTATGGCGCTTCCGGCCTCGGAAAAACACATCTGATGCAGGCCATAGGACAGGAACTCCTCAAGATCAATCCTAAAACCCGCATTGCTTACGTTACTTCTGAAGCTTTTACCAATGAATTCATCGATTCACTCAAAGACAAGAAGGCTGAAGCCTTTCGCGCAAAGTATCGCAAGATAGATCTGTTGCTGATCGATGACGTTCAGTTTTTTGCCGGCAAGGAACAGACCCAGGAAGAATTCTTTCACACGTTCAACGAGCTGTTTCAGCAGCGTAAACAGATAGTTCTTACTTCTGATTCTCCGCCAGACAAGATTCAGCGTCTTGAAGACCGCCTGGCTTCGCGTTTCGCCATGGGTGTTGTGGTTGATGTTCAGCAGCCTGATCTCGAGATGCGCGCGGCCATTCTCAAAAAATTCGCCAGCAAATCGATGGTCGAAGTTCCTGATGATGTAATCATGTATCTGGCTCAGGGCGTGGTCTCGCACGTTCGCGCGCTTGAAGGCGCATTCAACAGCGTTCTGGCTTTTGCCGGCATCATGAACAAGCCAATCAGCAAAGATCTCGTCGATCAGGTGCTCAAAGATCTGCTGCGCGAAAATTCAGGCGGCAAGATCAGCATTCCCTGGATTCAAAAGCGGGTAGCCGAATTCTACGATATCAGCGAAGATGAATTGACTGGAAAAAGGCGTTCGCAGAACCTGGTGCTGCCAAGACAGGTTGCTATGCGCCTTTGTCAGATATTTACCGATGCTTCGCTGAATCAGATTGGCGAACGATTCGGTGGTCGCGATCACACTACGGTCATGCATGCCTGCGATAAGGTTAACAAAAAGCTCAAACAGGAAAAGGACTTCCTCGACGAGTTTGAACGGGTAAAACGCTTCGTCGATCCTGACAAGCAATAAAACATCCAAAAACTGTTTATAAATCATCGCAGGGGTTCAGCAGGTTGAACCCCTGCGATTTTTTTATTAAAGATTCTGCCTTAGTTGGAATTGCCTATGTTGCGTAAATTAATAGCAACAAGACTATGCCTTGTTACCCGTGCTCTCGACAGGGTTAGGCAGCTCTTACGGCTTCAGCCGTTAGAGATGCGTATGCAAAGCCTAAACGCTACAACTCTCACCAGGCGCGATATATGGTAAATAGCTATGGCTTTGCGTCAATATTGCCTGGCTCGAAGTTTTCGCTTATGAGATCCCTGTCTGCGCACTCACAATAAGGATTCCAATCATAACAGAATCTTTACTTTCTAATTGCATTCAGTATTGAAAAAGGCAAAATCTGGCCGCTGACACAAATGTATTTTTATCTGCCACGGCAGACCCGCATCTGATAAGGGTTTGTCGGCCAGGCTACAGGTGGTGCTGGTGCCTGTTTTGAGAGTGCCGGGTGCGCCGTCGCAAGCCTTTTCTAATGCTGATTTCAGGCAAAAATATCTGGCCGGCGAACTTGAAAAATTCTCCATTTTAATGTATTATGACAGACCCCCCTTCTGGGGGAGACCTATAAAGTCTGACCACTGGGTTTATGATTTTCTGGCAGCCACCTTTAGTAAGTAACTGTCAATGAAAGCGAGAGCAATGGATAACAGGAAACAGTCTGGGCGCGGCAGAATCAATGCCATTAAGCCGGCCGGTTTTACACTGGTTAAAGCGCTGCATGGTTTTCGCGAGAAGAATCGCAAGGCCAGTGATGACAAAAGCCGTTATCTTCTGGGCGCCCGCGAAATGATGGTGCTTGGCCGCCTGATCAATTCCTGGAAGGACGTGGTCGGTCTGCAACTGGCCCACAAAACCTGTCCTACTCGCCTGATCAGGGGTTGTCTGTATCTCAATGTTTCTGACAGTCAATGGATGCAGACTCTGCTTTTTCTAAAAGGCACTATTATCGAGAAGCTCAACCAGCTTTTTCCCGACATGAAAATTCATGAAATTATCGGGCGACCTGGCGAAATCTCTGCAGCAGTCGAAGAAATGCTGGCCGATGCTGACTGGCCTGACTGGCATCAGGAAAAAGCCCAGTCTTTTCCGACCGACGATGCTGAAATGGCTGGTTTACTGGAACGCTGCCAGCGCAAGCTTGATGCCCGTTTACGCGGTCTGCGCCAGCGCGGTTTTGAGCTGTGCCGAAGCTGCGAAGCAACGGTAACCGACTCGCCCGATGGAGTCTGTGCCGTTTGTGTGTTCGCTGCCCGTGAAAAGAACCGGGCCGAGGTCAGAGCCCTGGTCAAAGAAATGCCCTGGCTGATGCTTGATGAAGTGCAGGAGTTTGATGAGCAGCTGTCTTCGATCGAGTTTTCGGCATTGAAGCTCGAACTGCTCGAAGACACCCTGGCTTTTGTAAAGGAGCTGGCAACCGAGCTGGCAGGCGAGTTCAGTGAAGCAATCGATCATCAGATGCGAAAAGAAATGGTTCGGGCAGTGATGTTGTATACCGGCTGCATGCCTGACGAAGTCGATCTTGACCAGCTGCACCCCGAACAGATGCCTGATCCAGAATGGCCTGTTTATCTTAATTTGAAAGATCTGGCGACAGGAGAACAACCATGCTGATTCATATCGGCCAGAATGAGTTTGTTGATTTCAAAAAGTGTGAAATGATCATCAACCTGCATACGGTTGATGAAGAAACCCGCAAGCGGGTTCTGGCGGCTTTGCCGGCGCCAGAGAAAGACAATGAATATCGCGCTGCCATCAGGACCACCGATGGCAGATGGATAGGCTCTACGCTTTCGCCAGAGGCTCTGGCCCAGCGTGGAATCTGTCATCCATTCGCCGATGCGCCTTATCTCAAGGCCGAATGGAAAGCCAGTTCGCAGTACCGTTATTGAGCAAAACAAGGAGTGACGCAATGACAGATCAAGAAACCCCTGTTACGATGGAACAGGAAACTTCGGATGCCGAAGACATGATGCCGGTTAACCACCATGAAAATGGCAACGGCGAAGAGTATTCGGCCCGTAATATAAAAGTACTCGAAGGGCTTGAAGCTGTACGCAAGCGCCCCGGCATGTATATCGGCGGCACCGGTTCTGCCGGACTGCACCACCTCGTCTGGGAGCTCGTCGATAACAGCATAGACGAAGTGCTCGCCGGTCATGCAACCACCATCCATGTAAACATGCATGATGATGGTTCTATATCGGTTCTTGACGATGGCCGCGGTATTCCCGTCGATATTCATGAAGCGACCGGTAAATCTGCGCTCGAAGTTATTCTTACCGTGCTGCATTCAGGCGGTAAATTTGACAAAAACAGCTACAAATACAGCGGTGGTCTGCACGGTGTCGGTATTTCCGTCGTTAACGCCCTGTCAGAATGGTTGGAAGTAACGGTCTGGCGTGATGGCGGCGTGTTTCAGCAGTCTTTCCGCCGCGGTGTCGCGGTTTCTGAAATGACGACAAGCGAAGGCGCCGATCGCACCGGCACCAAGATACGTTTCAAGCCTGATGCCGAGATCTTTGAATCGATCGAATACAGTTTTGATATTCTTTCCAAGCGCCTGCGCGAAATGGCCTTTCTCAATGCCGGCGTTAAGATCATTCTGCGCCAGAAGGCCGAGCAGAAGTGTCATCTGTTCGAATACAGCGGCGGTATTTCGAGTTTTGTCGACTTTTTGAGCGAAACCAAGAATTCTCTGTTCAAAGAAGTTATCGCTTTTAACCGTGAAAAAGACGGTGTTGTCGTCGATGTCGCGATGTCTTACAACGACGGCTATGCCGAGCAGTTCTACGCTTTCGTCAACAACATCAACACCATCGATGGCGGCACCCACGTGCTCGGTTACCGATCGGCTCTGACCAAGGTGTTTAACCGCTATCTCAAAGAAAATCCCGACCTGCTTGGCAAAGAAAAGGGCAAGCAGAGCGAAATCAAGCTGACGACCGAAGATACCCGCGAAGGCCTGATCGGCGTTCTTTCGATAAGAGTTCCTGAGCCGCAGTTCGAAGGCCAGACCAAGGCTAAACTCGGTAATCCCGAAGTGCGCGGTATTGTCGATCAGATCGTTACCGACGTGCTCTACGATTATTTCGAGCAGAATCCGCTGGTTGCCCGTCCGGTCATGGACAAAATTCTGACCTCGATGAAGGCCCGCATCGCCGCCCAGAAAGCGCGCGAACTGACCAGACGTAAAACCGCCCTCGAAGGCGGCTCGCTTCCCGGCAAACTGGCCGACTGTTCTGAACGCGACCCGTCACGCAGTGAACTGTTCATCGTCGAAGGTAACTCCGCCGGTGGTTCTGCCAAACAGGGCCGCGATCGCCGCACCCAGGCGATTCTGCCGTTGCGCGGCAAGATTCTCAATGTCGAAAAAACCCGCCTCGAGCGCGTTATATCGAGCGAAACCATTCAGGATCTGATCAACGCTATCGGCACCAACATTGGCAAAGATGATTTCGACATCAACAAAGCGCGCTATCACAAACTGGTAATCATGACCGATGCCGACGTCGATGGCGCTCATATCAGAACTCTGCTGCTGACCTTCTTTTTCAGATATATGCCGGAACTGATCGAAAAGGGTTATCTCTATATCGCGCAGCCGCCGCTTTATAAACTGAAAAAGGGCAAGGTCGAAAAATACGCTTACAGCGACGAAGAGAAAGACAAGATCGTTGAAGAAGAATTTGGTGGTGGCGAAAAAGTTACCATGCAGCGCTATAAAGGTCTTGGCGAAATGAACCCCGAGCAGCTCTGGGAAACTACGATGAACCCCGAGACCCGCATTCTCAAAAAGGTTCGCGCCGACGACGAAACCGAAGCCGACCGCATTTTCTCGGTGCTGATGGGCGACAAGGTCGAACCGCGCCGCAACTTTATCACACAATACGCCAAACAGGTCAAGAACCTGGATATTTAAGAAGGGGCCAGAAGAATGGATACAACCAATGACAACCTGCCGGTAGAAGAGAATGGCGGAGCCAACGTTCCACCTCCCCCGCCGCCGCCTTTCGGCACCAAGTTTGTAAACATCGAAGACGACATGAAGTCGTCTTACATAGATTATGCGATGAGCGTCATCGTCGGTCGCGCTCTGCCCGACGTGCGCGATGGCCTCAAACCTGTGCATCGCCGCGTTCTTTACGCGATGTTCGATCAGGGCATCACCAGCAAGAAGGCTTACGTCAAATCAGCAAGAACCGTCGGTGAAGTGCTGGGTAAGTATCATCCGCACGGCGACGCCGCTGTATATGACACTCTCGTGCGTATGGCTCAGGATTTCAGTCTGCGTTACCCGCTCATTCAGGGTCACGGCAACTTTGGCTCGATCGATGGTGATGAAGCAGCGGCAATGCGTTACACCGAAACCCGCCTGCATGCCCTTGCCGAAGAGCTGCTGAAAGACCTCGAGATGGAAACGGTTGAATGGATGCCGAACTTCGATGGCTCACTCAACGAGCCAATCGTTCTGCCCAGCAAGTTTCCCAATCTGCTGGTCAACGGCTCATCTGGTATCGCCGTCGGTATGGCGACCAATATGCCTTCGCACAATCTGGTCGAAGTTGTAAATGGTCTGATTCAGCTGATCGACAACCCCGAACTGACAATCGATGACCTTATGACTTACATCCCCGGCCCCGACTTTCCGACCGGTGGCATCATCATGGGCACCGACGGTATCGAATCGGCTTATAAAACCGGTCGCGGTTCGGTCGTTGTGCGTTCTGTCGTCGAAATCGAAGATTATGGCAAGGGTCGCGACCGTATCGTAGTTAAAGAGCTGCCTTACCAGGTGAACAAGGCTCGCCTGGTCAAGTCGATTGCCGATCTGATCAAAGATAAAAAAATCGATGGTATTACCGATCTGCGCGACGAATCGAGCCGAGAAGGCATGCGCGTCTGCATAGAATTGCGCAAGGGCGTCAATACTGATGTCATTCTCAATCAGCTCTACAAGCACACTCAAATGCAGTCTTCGTTTGGCGTGATCAACCTAGTGCTGGTCGATAACCGCCCGCTGGTTCTCAATCTCAAGCAGATGATGGAATATTACATCGATCACTGCCGTGAGATCATCAGACGCCGAACTGTATTCCAGCTGCGCAAAGCCGAAGAGAAGGCACATATCCTCGAAGGTTTGACCATCGCTCTCGACAATCTCGATGCCGTCATTCAGCTGATCAAAGAAGCCAAAGATCCGATCGAAGCCAAACAGGGCCTGATGGATACTTTCATGCTCTCAGAAAAGCAGTCGCAGGCGATTCTCGAAATGCGGCTGCAGAGACTGACCGGCCTCGAACGCGATAAGATCATCGCTGAATACCATGAAACCCTGGCTCTGATCCAGAAGCTCAAAGGCATTCTCGAATCAGACACCAAGGTTCGCGAAATCATCAAGGAAGAACTGGTCGATATCCGTGACCGTTTCGGCGACGCCCGCCGCAGCCAGATCACCAAAACGACCGCCGAGCGCCTCGATCTCGAAGATCTCATGCAGGAAGAAGACATCATCATCACCATGACCCGCAATGGTTACGTCAAGCGCATGTCACCCGATGTGTTCAGGCAGATCGGCCGCGGCAGCAAGGGCAGTAACGTTATGGGCGTCAAAGAAGACGATGTCGTCGAACACATGTTCCTGGCCACGACGCACTCTTTCCTGATGGTGTTCACATCTATCGGCAAGGTTCACTGGATCAAGGGTCACCAGATTCCCGAAGGTGGCCGCACCGCCAGTGGCCGCGCCATGGTCAACCTGCTGCAGCTTGAAGAAAACGAAAATCTGACCGCAATTCTGCCAGTTAAGACCTTTGACAGCACCCGCCGCCTGTTTATGGTAACCCGTCGCGGTGTCTGCAAAATGGTTATGCTCTCGGCATTCTCGCGCCCGACCGCCCGCGGCATCATAGCTCTCAAGCTTGATGAGGGCGATGAACTCGTCAGTGTCAAGACTATCTTTGGCGGCGAACAGGTTGTTATAGCCACGCGAAATGGTTATGCCATCAGGTTCGGCGAAAGCGAAGTCAGGGTAATGGGCCGCATTTCCCGCGGTGTCAAAGCCATTACCTTCAGAGACAAAAACGATGAAGTAATCGGCATGGAAGTCTTCAGTCGTCAGCGCGAAGAAGGCGAAGCAGAAGTTTCCGCTGAAGCTGTTCCAGCCGATGCGGCAGCGGTGGTTGAAGGCGATGACGGTATCGATGAAGCTGAAGTAGTCGAAGAAGTGATCGATGACACGGTCGATGAAAACGCTCCGGTTCCTGAAGACAACGGGCGCTACGAAGGCAAGCTGCTGACCGTTTCGGCGCTCGGCTTCGGCAAGCAGACCGATATCAACAGCTACCGCGTCACTCATCGTGGTGGCAAGGGCGTCATCAACCTCAAGATCATGGAAAAGACCGGCGAAGTACTCGCGATCAAGCGCATGTTCGAGAGTGATGAGCTGATGGTCGTCACTACCAATGGCAAAGTGGTCAGACTCAACGTCGATTCAATCAGAAACACTGGTCGCGCTGCGTCTGGAGTCAAGCTGATCACGCTCGACGGCGATGACCGGCTGATATCGGTGGTAAGAATTCCGGCCAGCGAAGAAAAGGCCAACTAGGCATTGTAAATGATGACAATTACATGTCATTGCGAGAAGCGTAGCGACGAAGCAGTCTTTTGTCTATAAGATTGCTTCGTCGAGCTGTCGCTCTCCTCGCAATGACGGATGCAAAACCATGTTTATGGGAGCCCGTGCGCGATGAGTGAAGAAAAGGTCGCGGTTAAACGCAAAAGAGTTAGATTCTCAACCGAGATAATGTTCATTCTCTCGGTGGTGTTTTGTGTGGCCCTGTCAGTGATTTACCTGGTTCGTTACAACAATATCCGCACGCTGCTGCAGCGCGAGGTCGAGCTGCGTGACCGCATCGAGTCGCTCGAGCGCGAAAATCGCCATCTCAAGCAGAATCTCGACACCCTTTCGACGCCGGAAGGAATCGAAAGACTGGCGCGCGAACGTCTCGGTCTGGTCAAGCCCGAAGAACTGGTAATTTATACGGTCAACGATAGAAACGAGTCGGTGAACCCGCCACCGCCTGAAAATGCCCAGCCGGTGCCCGAGCCGGGCTCTGAATAACAGTCTCAGATTGTGCGCGGAATTATTTTGCAGGCATCCGGCATACTAGCGCCAGGCTTGACTTACTTCTCTTGAAGTTTCAACTCAAGAGAGGTGGCTTGTTTCCGCTTTGAACGATTACAGAAATACGTTTATGTGAAAAATCTATTTTCGCATTCAGCAATTACCTTGACTCAGCATTAGCGCAATATCTTTATAAACACTTACCTGCTTTACAGCCTGTGCAGGCTGGAGTATGCTGAAATGCACACTTTGATGAGGAGAAATGCAAATGAAGTTCAGGCAGGAAATTCGTAACGGTATATCGATCACATATCTGACGGGAGAACTGGACTTACAGATGATGAAAGCTTTCAATCTCTTGTTCGAAGAATTTAGTGAACAGAATGTTACGCGGATCGTTCTGGATTTTGCTGAAGTTTCCTTTATTGACAGCCAGTCTCTGACTACAATTATTACAAAAGCTATTGCTGTTCGAAAAAAAGGAGGAGATATTAAAATTTCGCGAATTTCTCCGCCAATTTTGCGAGTATTCGAGTTAGTAAGAATGAAAGACATCATCGATTTCTACTCAGATACAGAAAGTGCTGTAAAAGCATTTGCATGAGTCGCTTTTATAACTGATGGTATTTTCACTTAAAAGAGTGCTGGTTGCGCTTCTGCTGTCAGTGTTGACAGCTCTGGTTTTTTTTCTTGGTCTGACAGTATCATCAAATCTGGCGTTCACCAGGTTTATTCAGATCGATCAGAAAGAGAGTATTGTGCTTGGTCGTCAGTATGAAAGACTTATGGATGTGTGGTCTGAACTGGGAGAATTGAGATCTGAAGCATTTCTTGCAGCACGCCCTATAGAAGCAGATATCTTCAGAAAATCTCTCGAAAGCATTAGCGGGCTTGAGGCCATACTGACACAGGCTTCAAAAGGAACTTCACACGAAACTGAATGGCTGAAAACCAGAGAATATTTGAGTATGTATGTATCAGAGATAAAGCGCTTCGATGGCCTGCTTGCTCTTTGGGCCGGGGAAATGGCGGCCAGAAAGAAGGATCAGGAAGAGTTTGTCAAAGCATCAATACCGCGCCTGGATAATTTGACACAGATTATTGAAAACACTCAGACTCTTATCAAGGGTCGCAGCCAGAAAACTGGCTCAGATTCTCAGGTCCTGCTGGATACTATTTCTGAATTGAATGCAAATTTTCTTGCACTGAAGGATTACTACTCTCCCGTTCAGATTTCCAAGCTAAATCAACCAGAGATATCGCGGTTGGAAACTTTGATCGAAAAACGCCTGGATGACTTTACCAGAACTATGGAAACAGGTTTTGCCGCCAGTGGTCTATTGGTTGAGCATTCTCTACAGGCCGAGGTTGTTGATGATATCAGCCAGTTTGGTCGAGAATTTTCATTGTTGCAGAGTGTGGCCAGAAATAGAAATATCGCATTGCTTGAGATAGAAAACGAAATTCATGAGTTGAATCAGTCATTGAGACTACTTAGAAATGCCGGTATGAAAATCTGCCTTGACGAGTCAGACCTGATCTGGCAGGAAATCGAGCAGGATTCAGGTAATCTTTTGAATCAGATACAGAGCAGATTTTATTCAAGAATCGTCTTTTTGACCATTGCCATTGCTATGCTGATTCTCGGTCTTATAAAGATTCCGGACGCGATTGCCGGACCTTTAGATCATCTGCGTAAGAATTTTTCGCGGGTCACACCAGGTAGAGAAAATCCGGGTGATGTATCAAGCTGGATTAGAGAAATCACCGAGCTGAATAACTCTTTTCAGCAGATGGTGTCTCATATTAACGAGGCTACTAACCTGCAGACCAGATATTTCGAGACTTTGACCAGAATACCTTCAGCTTTCTCCTCTTTATATCAGACCGAAAACACAAAACAGGAGAAGCCCTATTTCAAACAACAACTGGCTCTGACTCAGCTATTTCCGCTGCTGACACATCAGATGAAAAGTCTTTCAGCAGGTCAGATCTTCTGGAAAAGCAATGAGAAATGGGTGCCCTGTGGTTCGCCTCAGTTTTCTGCCGAGTTTCTGGCCCGTGACGACGACTCCAGGATAGTTGCAGGAAGTCTTACCGACCTGTTCAATAACTCCACATTCATAGAATGGGCTGGAAAACATTCGATCAGCAAACCGATCGTCATCGGTGCCAGCCCCGGTGAAAATGACTCTGAAGTAAGATTGATTCAGTGTTTTGAAATTCCCTCGACGGTTCGGCATGATTGTAGTGCTCAGGTTTCTTTTTCCGGAATTTGCCTTTCATCTGCTAGTGAAGCAACTCTTAACGCTGATAACACGGGCTTTCTCTTGTTGTGCTTTGTCAATCCGGCTTCAACAACTTTTTCCAGGGCAGATCAGGTTTTTGTGTCAGTTATAGCTCAGCAGATGTCAGCAATGATGTTGTCAACTGAACTTTTTATGGCCTTTCAAGCCAATCAGCAGATTGCAATTCAACTCGAACTTGCCAAGGAGATACAGCAGCAGGCGCTTCCCGGTACAATTCCAACCAGCGACACGATCGAACTTCAGGCGGCAATAAGGATGGCAAGTGAAGTCGGCGGCGACTTTTACGATTTCATTTCATTGCCAAACGGCTCTATGGGCATTTTGATCGCAGACGTAAGTGGAAAAAACGTGCCGGCGGCTCTTTTGACAATGGCACTGAAATCGGCCATCTATTCTTTGCCGGTTGAGTCTATGTGCCCCAGCGATCTGGTTAACAAGCTTAACATCGTACTGTTTAACATCTGTGGCGGTGAGCACTTCGTTACGCTTACTTATGGCGTCTTAGACCCTGCCAACTCTGAATTAACACTTTGCAATGCCGGTCACGTGCCGACTTTACACTTCTCAACAACGTCAGATGGAACTTCTGTCTGGAAAGAACATGTATTTATTGACTTTCCACTGGGAATCTTCGAGCACACTTACACTGAGCACAAAATCAGCATTCAGCCGGGCGACAGAATAATATTTTATACAGACGGGATCACCGATTGCAAAAATGCCTCTGGTAAACGTCTCGAAGAATCCGGTTTCAAGGCGATTTTGAACGATTATCCTGGCGCATCGATTGACGAAATAATGGTCGAATTCGATAAATTCAGAAAACAGGCGCCGCTTTCCGACGACATAACGCTGCTGTCTGTAGTTCTAAAGGCTAAAATAACAGCATAATCTCGCCGACAGGTCATGCAGTTAGAGCCACTGTGCTGCCGCTGTCATTTAACCCACCCATTTTGCGGCAAAAAAACGTTGATTTTACTTTGTACCTGTGTTACAATCAAAAGCGCACTGGAGGAATGGCCGAGTGGTCGAAGGCGGCGGTCTTGAAAACCGTTGACCGAAAGGTCCGTGGGTTCGAATCCTACTTCCTCCGAAGGCACATCTGGAGAGATGGGTGAGTGGCTTAAACCAACAGTTTGCTAAACTGTCGTACTGGGTAACTGGTACCGGGGGTTCGAATCCCCCTCTCTCCGAGGTGAAATTTGCACCCGTAGCTCAGTTTGGATAGAGCACCAGATTGCGGATCTGGTGGCCAGAGGTTCGAGTCCTCTCGGGTGCGTTTATTTTTGGAGACGGAAACGTTTTCTCACACCAAAACCGGTTTGATAAAATGTTTTTGTCGTCCGAAAATTTTGGAAAGGTGGCCGAGTTGGCTTAAGGCGCACGCTTGGAAAGCGTGTGTAGGCTAACACCTACCGCGGGTTCGAATCCCGCCCTTTCCGATGTCGTGCTAGGTGGAGGGCTAGGGGTCCTCTATCAACCGCAAATCCCCTTAAGGTGGACTGAACTCCTGCCAGCGGGCAAGATTGGTGGTAACGGCCAGTTCTAGAAGCATTGAAGGATGGGTTCCACACGGCGAAAGTCCGTGAACTCCGCCAGGACCGGAAGGTAGCAACGGTAAGCGACCGCTTTCGGGTGATGTGGCAGCGCCTGTCCGGAGCCTATAGTTCAGGATGCGTGCCATTGACCTCTGTTCAAGGGCAGGTGCACGACCTTAAAAACCCGCTATACGGGTCTTTTTTTTGCCCGAAATTCGCGCAAAATAGATTTTGCGACTCGACCAAACGGTCATCCTGCGCGAAGTCGCAGGATCTCATAGTATTAAACCGAATCTGTTCATCACCTGAGCGTGCTATTGAATTCATTGGGCAATGCTGTTAAGCTTATGTCTGTCGGAAAGCCCCGTTTTACTGGAGAAAATCGCATGTCAGTCCCAGTCCGCCAGAATCTTTATCGTAAGTATCGGCCGCAGCGCTTCAGCGAACTGTCAGGCCAGGAACACATCTCGCGCACGATCCAGGCGGCAGTGGCCAGCGACCGTATTTCGCATGCTTATATGTTTTCGGGGCCGCGCGGCACTGGCAAGACTTCGGCTGCCCGCCTGCTTGCCAAGATACTCAATTGTTTGAATCTCGAGAAAGATAGCAATGGTCTGCCCGACTGTTGCCGCGTCTGTGACAACTGTCGGCGCATCGAAGATATGAATTTCATGGATATCATCGAGATAGATGCCGCCAGTAATAACGGTGTCGAAGACATCAGACAGATGCGCGAAAAGGTTAAATATCGCCCGGCTGAAGGCAGATACAAGATCTATATCATCGACGAAGTCCACATGTTGTCGGGTTCGGCTTTTAATGCGTTTCTCAAGACACTCGAAGAACCGCCGCCGAACGTGATTTTTGTTCTTGCCACGACTGACCCGCAAAAGGTGCCGGCAACCATAATTTCGCGCTGCCAGTGCTTTGATTTTCATTCTGTCTCGCGGCGCACAATTCAGGTGCGCCTTGAAGAGATTGTCAGACTCGAGAGTGCTGAAGGCATCTTTCCAGCTTTCGAAAGCGAAGCCCTGGCGATGATCGCCGAATGCGCGCAGGGTGGCTTCAGAGATGGCCTGAGCCTGCTTGACCAGATAGCTTCATCGACTTCAGAGCAGCCGGTTAAGCTTGACCACGTGCTCAAGCTTACCCGCCGTCTCAGTTATACGACTCTTAAAGAAATCACCAATGCTGTTTTCTCGCATGATCTGGGCACTGTCGTCAAGCTGCTGAATGAACTCTATTCGCTGGGTTATGAACCTCTGACGATCGGGCGTGACCTGCTCGAATACCTGAGGCGCTGCATGATTCTCAAGATCGATACTGACGCCAACCAGCTGCTCGATCTGCCGACAGAGCAGGCTGGCGAAATCTGCAGGCAGGTCGCCACGCTGGAAGTAAGGTATATCATCGGCGCGGTTTCACGGGTTGAGCGCGCGTTACTCAATATTCGCAGTTCTTTTCAGGCCCGTGTGCTGCTTGAATCTGAGTTGATCAGACTTGGGCTCGGCGATGAGATTTTTGCCAGTGAAGCCATGGAAAAGCGCATAGAGCAGCTTGAGCAGAAAGTAGCCGCACTGCGCAAAATTGCCGCCAGACCTGCCGGCATGGTCATGACTCCGGCTGCACCTTCAGCCGCGCCATCACCACTTCATTCGCGCCCGGTGCTGACTTCTGTGCCTTCTTCGCGTTCTTCGGCTCCGCCGCCATTGCCTGAAAACGTTGTACCAATGACCAGCCGGCAGTCTGACCCCGTTCTTGATTTCAGAAACGCGGTTGGACGGCGTTCGAACGTCTGCCAGGCTTTACTGGTTAACGCCAGAATCAAAAAGCCTGAGGGTGGAACTCTGGTAATCTTTCTAGAACAGGCTTTTGCCGCAGGAAAGCTTAAGGAAAGCAAGAATATTGCACTTTTAACCGAGGCGGCAAAAGAGGTTTTCACAAACGTTGATGTTGTCAAGATTCAGGTGCCAGGAAACAACAACGAATCAGCACCGCCGCCACCTCGCGAAAGTCATCGCGAACAGATAGCAAGACTGGATGAGCAGGCACGCCAGAAAGTACTGCAGAAGCCCTCTATTGCAGATGCAGTCGATACTTTTGGCGGCGAGATAGTTGATATTGAAGAATAATTATCAAAAATCTGATACTAACAAACAAAAATCGTGGAGCGCCACGATTTTTTTTGTTTTTCCATTCACAGAAAAACCCCGAAAAGCATCTGTTTTAGCTGATTTGCGAGCTGGTGTAGAATTTTAAGCACTGTACACAGTCTTTACGTGGAAAATGTGGAAAACCATGGGGAAAAGCTTGGGAAGCGAACTCTCTGTTGTGGAAAAATAAAACAGCTACCCTCTTGACAAAGACTGTTTATAAGCTTTTCGAAGGGGCCTGGTAAAAATTCTGGCAAAAAGACTTGCAAAACAAAAAAAAGTTCATGTCAAGACTGTGTACATAATTTTTTACAGCTCGAACAAGTTTACATAATTTTGTGTACACAGGGTTATGTAAACACAGGCACTCTCTGCGTAAATTCGGCTGAGCGCTGTGTACACTGAGTTTTAAAACTTTTTCCGGTTTTTCAGGTATGCTTATCGGAGTGCTTTTAAAAATATTTGACGATTTGCCTGACATTTTTTCGATTCGATAAAAATTTCTGCAAAATTTTCATGGCCCTGGCTGTATCGCAAAGTTTCTATTTTGGTTACAATCTATACTATATGGTTAAGACCTTAATGAATGTATACGTCGGGCAGTGAAATAAGCTCGAGAGCAGGGGGTGCCTTTATGTATAAGAAGATTTCTGGCCTGTTTATCATGGTGCTGGTTCTGATTGCGTTATTCGCGACTGCCGACCGGGCGATGGCTGATACTCAATTCGATTTTTACTATCAGCGCATCGAAAAAGTCGTGCAGATCAACAACCCCGAGCCCAAAGGCTGGTGGGAAAAAACCAAAGCCTTTGTAAAATCCGGTGTTAACGCGGTAAAACGCACCTGGGAAAACGCGGTAACCCGTAACTTTAATCTCGGCGAGGGTTCAAAGCGCTGGTATTCAGGCGAAGATCATAACATCGCTTACGATGTTAAGCGCGTAAAGGTTAAAAGTGAAGCTCATCTTCTTGAACTGATGGGCGTCAAAGACGAAGCAGAATTGACCGACGGCCAGAAGGCGCTGCTTGCGGTGTATCGCCATTCTACTTCTGACAACATCAAAGACCGCATGAAATATAGTTATCGCAACAAGATCAATGTCATTCTATCTGACACAACCGGCTTTGATGATCCCGGCAAGTATCCGCATGTAACCCGCGATTTCTGGCCGTATTCCAGCGGCGCAACCATTCAGATGTCAAGCGGGCGCTATAACTGGCCCGGTTCCGAAAGCTCCGCCCGCTCTACCTTTGTGCATGAGTTCGCCCACTCATTCGACCGCACCATCAAAGAATTCATCAAGCCATACGGCAAAGATGGCTCACACTTTGCCAACGAACTGACAAAACCACGCACGGCCTTTGTCGAAGGCTGGGCCCAATTTAACGAAATGCTCGATTCAGCCGACAAAGTGCGGCAGATGAACAATACGGTAGATCTTATCAAAATTGAAGATAAGAAGAAGGCCGGCGAATACACTAATGTCGAACCCGACACACTGACCGGAAAACAGCTGCTTTCGGTAGAGGGCATCAACGCGATTATCCTGCACCGCATTGCCACCGAGGTTAAAGGCGGTAAGGACAAAGTGTTCAAAGCATTTACTTCAACAGGCTGGAAGCTTTTTCGCGATCTCAGCACCATAACCAAACAGCTTTGCCGACAGAATCCCGATGACATCGCAGCCATTGCCAGAATCATCGACGAACGAACACTTGGCAAGCTTTCTGACAAAGAATTTATGCAGTATATCGGCAGTTCTGCCGCAGCCAGAGAATTTCTCAAGAACCGTAAAAAAGCTGTAGAAGAAGCTGTCGAGGCCTCCGCCGGCACCGTTGAAGCAACCGGCAAGCCTCTCGACATTGAAGTTAAGACGGATGGTGCCAGTCCTTTTGGTGTAAAGTAACCAGCAATCAGTCTGCACGAAAAAGAGGGGGCCTTATGGCCCCCTCTTTTTCGGCTTAAGCTGCTTGCCGCGATTTACTGTGTTTTGTGGTAATCTGTAGTCAGATGAACAACTACACAAGATTAGTGCTGATTCTGATGATTCTTCTGTTCGAGCCGCACACTGCCCGGGCTGAAGATGTTTACGTTCTTTTCAATTACCCGGAAAAATCGGAAGTGCATCTGGTTTATGCCAGATATGGCCCGTCAAGCCCTTATGGGCGTATCTTTTCTGCCCCCCCAGCCAGCGACTTTTTCATAGATGAACAGGGGCGTTTCAGACTTTTATACACCAGTCGCGTAAATACCTTTAAAACAGCCGACAAAAGCCTTTTTCGGCAGGTGTTTGATGGTTTGCCGGTTCTGGCCGACTCTGGCAGACAAGGCTACGCACAGCACCAGGATCAACGTGATACTTTGATTGCCGGTCATGCCGGTCGGCCGGTTTTTCGCAGCCGGGGCGCGCCGTTCAGCCCCGGCCCGGGGTTTATGGTCAGCCAGGCGGTCGCCATGCCTGGTCTGGAAAAAGGCGAAACTGATATTCTGCCAGATAAAAACTGGTATGAGCTTCCCAATGCCAGCTGGTATCAGACATGGTTTAAGGAGGTTGATGCCGGGCACAGCTCATACATGATCTATTATGACTGCTGGGAACAGCGTGAAGTATTGTTGTATGATTCTGTCTGGAGCGGCTTCCCGGTCGCAAAAACCGATGATGTAAAGATTGGCAGTGTCTACGATTATCGTTTGCGCCGCGCCATTATTGATGGAGCCATGGAACTTATAGCCAACAGGCCTCAACCGGAAGTTGTCTTGAAGCTTATCTCTCAAATCGCATTCAGTAGAAATCCTGAGGTAAATGCTCAGCCTTTAACTACTATATACAGCTGGTATAACAATGCACCCGGAAAACTTTCGACGCCTGGCTGGGCGCCAGATCTGCATATGGCTGAGGAATCCCGGCATCAACAGAGGCGAATCCCGGCTCAGCTTGATTCTGGTCGTCTTCTCGTAATGGGCACTGATATTCTGCACGCCTGGCTAGGTGCCGGCGGTCTGTCGCCAGCCGGAAGCGAATGTTCTTTGTGTGCCGGCGTGCCCGCCGGCGCTGGTCGGCACGCCATACTCGTTTATTCAGCCCCTGACAATGCCATTTATCGCTTCTATTTGAACGACGAAAATGTTGTGGATTTCAAGCAGACTGGCAGGTTTACACCGGCTTTTGCGCCGGTCAGTATGACAGGTGACAACGATGGTAATCTTATGATTGGCGGTTTTTCCACCTGGCCTGAAGAGTTGAACTCGCCAGAAAGCCTGCTGATGTCTGTCGAAGCGATAGATCTGATACCATCATCTTCTGACGCTGATACAACCAGAGGCACCATATTGCTGGCACAGCAGCATTATTTCAACCTGTACCGGCTGTCTCCCGACAGCGGCGAAACGGTCTGGCTCAGTCGCATAAACGTTGGCCGCCACCTGTATCAGTGTGACTTTTCGATTGCCCAACAGGCGCAGGCTCTCACCAGCGACGTTCGCGAACTATTAAGACTTGCGCAACAGCCGGGGAACCACCTGAGCCTTCCGGTAAGGCTTGATGAAGAGCGGCAACCCGGGCAGTTCATCATGCCCGATCAGGTAATGCTGGCTTTATCGAAGTAGGCAGGTCAGGAGTATTCCTTGATCAGTTCTTCGAGTTCAGGATCGTCGAACTTTTCGTCGGCACTTTCCTTGATCAGGTAGACCAGCTTTTTCATTTCGAGATCGCTCATCTGGCCTTTGCCCTTGTGCGAAATCTTTTCGGCTTCTTCCTGCAAAAGCTTCTTGATGAACTTTTCCCGGGTCGTGCGGTCGGCAACAACCTGGTAAATCTTTTCAGCAAGCACTTCGGGCGATACCATGCGATATGTCCCGTCCTTAACCTGACGCGCAATCTCCTCAAGACGCTGCATATGCATTAACTGCTGCTGTTGCAGAATCTTGAGATTGTTTTCGGCCGGTGTTCTGTGTGCAGAAGTTCCGTCGATCTTTTCCCCGCCGCCGGTCTTGTCTTTCAAAGCTTCATCGAAGCCGGTTTTTTTGTCGACAGACTCTTTGGCCTTGGGTTTTGTCGTTATTATTATTCTTTTCCCAGGTCCATGAATGGAATCAACCATGATTAGCTCCCTTGTAACTTCCTTGTTAAAAAGGCATATTTTTCCCTTATCCCAATTTATTTATCGTCAACTTTGCCCGAAAAGTTTATAGCTGTGCAGAAAAAAACTTTCTTACATGCACCCGGCAATCTGCCGATAATCCTTATAGATAATGAATTTCTGGAGGCATGCCGTGTTGTGTTTAAAAAGGTTGTCTGTGGCATCTTTGTGTGCATTCGCGCTATTGATTCCTGCCTGGCCGACATTTGCAGCTATAGATCATCCAACCCTCTTTGCTGATGGGGAAAAGGCCTTCGCAGCCAGCAACTTTGCCGTGGCCGCCGAGAACTTTGCGGCTGCTCTCAAGTATTCCCCGGCCGACTTGCGAACCAGATTTCGCTATGGCCAGGCCTTGTTCTCTCTGAAGCGTTTTGCTGAGAGTCACAGTCAGTTCCAGTCTGTTCTCCAGAATTCTCCTAACAATATTATTGCCCGTATCTACCTTGCCGAAAATCTCGTGCAGCTCAAGCGCCACGATGATGCCAGAAGCCATCTCGAATGGATTCTCAAGGTGCAACCCGGCCATACCAGAGCACGCGAAATTCTCGATTCCCTCAACGGCCTGTCTCCCGAACAGCCGGCACAGGCATTGCCTGAATCGATGCCGGCCGACAGCACGCCATTGCCGGTAAAAAGTGCATCTGCAGCCGAAAAAGCCCAGGAAATAAAGCTCAGCCCCTATGTCGCAGTTTCTGGCGAAAAGCCGCGCCGGCAGCCGAAAAATACGGCGACAAAAGCTTCGCCGCCGACAGCCGAAGCGGCAGCAAATATGCCACCAGCAATCAAGGTCAACGACTTTTCCTTCGAAAAATTCCTCGCCGACACGCATGATTCATTTGCCGTCAATCTTGAGCTTGTCAGATTCAATCTCGAAAATGGCGACCTCAACGCGGCCGCAGTCAGTCTCGAAAAAGCGGCCCAGCTCTCGCGCAATACCAGTGACAGCCGGCGCTTTCTTGAACTTCAGATCCTTTCGAGCATGTTCTATATCTACCAGAGAGACTTCAACAGTTTCGGCAAGAACCTGGTCAAGCTCAAACCGGCATTGGGAGATAAGTCATATCAGTCCTTTCTGAACATCTACAATCAGGGTGCTGCGCTGACCGATCCGATCGATCAGGCTCGTCTCGCGGCCGGTATCGCTATGGGAGCCGGTCATCATGCCGTCGCCGCCCGGCTGCTGCTCGAAGTTTTTGTTAAAAAGCCTGAGGATATGCTGACTGCACACCTGCTGGCTGACGCTCAGCTCCAGAGCCTCGATTATAAAAACGCCGAAAATACCATGGTGCACATTGCCCGTAACAATACCGACAATGCCGAAGCGCACTTCAATCTTGCCAGATTTTATCTGACTGTATTTTATCAGCCTGAACTGGCCCGACGCTATGCCGCTCATGCCGCTTCGCTCAAACCAGGTGATGCCCGCATCGAGATAATTCTCGGGCTCGCCGACTATGCTGAGGGAAAAATCGATGCCGGTATTGCGCGCATTCGCAAGCTTCTGCCGGTCGTCGATGACGAAGGCATGAAGCAGATCTGCCAGCAGATTATCAACGATGGCAGGCAGGTCGATGCTGCCGGTCGCCCGCTTGATTTTATCAGCGTTCTGGCATTGCCGGGTGCGCCGCACGCGCCAGCCGGGAGCTACAATATTGTCGGTGAAGATGCACTCAGACGAGGTTCTTTTCTTACCGCCATGAAGCATTTTGCTGCTGCGCACGACTACGCCGAAATAGGCAGAACCTATCTGGGGCTTGCTTCTGCCCTTGCCAGCAGCGGTGAAAATGATAAAGCTGCCATAGCTGCCGGATACGGTCTTGCCTCTCTCGATGCTGCCTTACAGCAGAATCCGGCCAATGGCCGTGCGAATCTTTATGTCGCCCTCTATCATTTTGAGCGCAACGACCTTACTGCTGCCCGCCAGGAACTCAATCGCGGCCTGGCCGGCAAGTGTGACCAGCATACGAGAAAGCGGCTGACCGCACTTCTCAGCAGCCTCGGCTCCTGAACCGTTTTTAGACTTACCAGAACCGCCCGGCTTGATGTACAGCCGGGCGGTTCGTTTTTTGCAGGCAAATTGCATTTTATATAAGTTTTTGGGTTGCAATTTACTCTACTTTCTCATTATAATCTGCAGTTAAGATTCCAGATTTCCGGAGGATTCCAGATAATGGCCAAAACGATACTAGTGGCTGAAGACTCCTTGATGTTGCGAAAGGTCGCGTGCTTTCCGCTCGAAAAGGCGGGATATAAAGTGCTCGAGGCCAACAATGGCATCGAGGCGATCGAAGCAATGTCAAAGAATGAAGTAGACATCATCATCACCGACCTTAATATGCCGGGTATGGATGGTTTCGAACTCATCACCCAGGTCAAGGAAAACGACAAATTCAAACACATCCCCATCATTATTCTCACTACCGAAGGCAAAAAAGAGATGGTCATGAAGGGGCTCACCCTCGGCGCCAATTCGTTTCTGCAGAAGCCAATCAAACCGGATCTGATGCTTCAGGAAGTAGAACGACTTCTTGGTAAATCTTCGGGCAAGGGAGGCTGAAAACATGACAAGTTCAACCGCATTACTTGAACAACTCAGAAATTCAGATCCTTCGCTGCGGCGCAAAGCCGTTCGCGAACTCACCCGGTTCCCAGAAGAAAAACCCGTCGTCGAAGCTCTCTGTGAAGCTCTCGGCGACCCCAACAAGGGTGTTCAGAACATCACTATCGAAGCGCTCGCTTCGATGCGGCACGAAAATACTGTTTATGGCCTGATTCCGGTAGTCAAAAGCTCAGATTTGAATACCAGAAACGCTGGCATGACAATTTTGCGCAATCTCGGGCCGATGGCGATTTCTCCTCTGGTCGAAGCGCTCAACAGCTCAGAAGATGTTGACGAAATCATTCAGATTCTCGTCATTCTCGGCGACATCAAGTCGCCGCTCGCCACTGACCACGTCATCAAATTCATCAATCATGACGACGACAACGTTAAAACGACTGCCGTCGAGTCTCTCGGCAAAATCCAGGATCCCAAAGCCGTAGACATTCTCATGGAAACCTACAAGACTTCCGATATTCTCAAATATTCGGTCGTCGAAGCTCTTGGCAATATCGCGGTAGAGAAGGCTCTGCCGGTAATTCTCGGCGCTCTCGAATCGGTCGACATACTTGAGTATTTCACCGCTATTGGCGCCCTCGGCTCAATGGAGTCGGTTCAGGGAATCGATCCTCTTTTTGCCAAGCTGCTCAAAGAAGAAGACAGCGGCACCCGCCGTCTTATCTTCAAGTCACTCGCTCAGATCGAAGAAGCCAATCCGGGCTCACTCAAAAAGCTTGATCAGGCTTCGGTTAAGCCAATTCTGCTGGCGCTGATGGAAAACCAGGATGCGGCTGAATATCGTTATATGGTGCGTGTCGCGACCTCGTTCGGTGATGAGGCTTATGCCGCCACACTGATGAGCGCGCTCGAGGCAAATGACAGCGAAATCGCTGATATCGCTTTCGAAGGCATCATGCGCATTGGTAAAAAAGCTGTCAGATGCGCTCTTGATCGCGTCGGCCGCGTCGAGCCGCCAGTGGCTGTAAGAATATTCAATTTTCTTACCAGATGCCCGGCCAGCGAAATTCCCGGCGCTACTTCACTGTTCGCACAGCACCACGATGACTCGGTCAGACAGGCTTTTGCGCTGACTCTGGGCGCCAATCCTTCCGACCAGTCGTTCAGCACGCTCAAGACCATGCTTGACGATGCCGACGAAATCGTGCGCCGCAACGTCGTTGCCGGTATTGCCAAAATGCTCGATTACGATGGCGCTCTCACCGCGCTGATCAATAAATTCAAGGACATCAACGGTCACGTCAGGCGCGAAGCTTGTCTGGCCATGGCCAATTCGACTTCGAGTCAGCTCGTCGAGCCATTGTTCAATGTCGTGATGACCGAGCCCTACGGCGATGTGCGCGAAGCTGCCGCTTCGGTTCTGGCCCGCCGCAAAGACCCCGCCATTACCAAAAGACTGCTCGAAATGCTCGAAAGCGATAATTCGCGCATTCGCGAAACCATCTCACGCACCATCTGGCAGTGCGGTTCGACTCTCGCAGTCGATTCGCTCATTCAGAAGCTCAACGATAAAGAATGGCGTGTTGCCGTTAACTCATGTTTTTCACTCGAGAACATGAAAGATCTCAAGTCGATCTTTCCGCTCAAAGAACTGCTCAAGAACGGTGACTGGCAGATCAGAATCGCTGCCCTCTCAGCCCTGCGCGCATTCAAGAGCAAAGAACTCAAGCAGTTCTTCGTTCCGCTGCTGGCTGATGAAAATCCGCAGGTTGCCAAACTGGCGGTTGTCGCTCTCAGCGAACTCGCCGACAAATCTCTCGATCTCGATCTGCAGAAGCATATCAAGCATCAGCGCTGGGAAGTCCGCTACCAGATCGTCAAAGCTCTTGGCGCCATCAAGAGCCAGAGCAGCGTCAGCTCTCTCGTTCAGATGGTCGAAAAAGACGAGAGCAATGCCGTGCGCGTACGCGCCATTCTGGCTCTCGCCAAGATCGGCGACAAGTCAGCAGCGGCCACAGTTGCCAAAGCTCTCGACAGCTCAGATCAGAACCTGGTTATCGCTGCGATAAAATACTTCAAGGACAACGGCGCTGAAGGCGTTAATGGCCTTGAAGACAAGCTCAGAGACATCTTTCTGCGTGACAGCTGGATTCGCAATTACTTCATTCAGACTGCTGCCCAGAACAGTTCAGACCTCATCGAAAAAGTGCTCAAATCAGTTGTAGCACCTCGCCAGGTCAGACTGATCGACCGTCTCAAGACTGTTCCCGTCGATGAAAAGGGCATCAATACCGAAGAAGCTCTCATTCTTCGCGACATCATCGCTGAAAAGTGCGGTGTCGAAATCAACGACAAAAAACAGCTCGAACAGAAACTTGGCCGCAACCTTGGTCGTTTCTTCTTCACTTCCTGGATCGAATACTACCACAGCCTGCGCTATGGTGCCGAAGAAGGCAGCGACCTGCTCGTCAGCCTCTACGATTCGATCACCAACCCGACTACCGAATTCTTCGGCGAAGCAGCCCAGAGCAAGGTACTGGTTGCGACGATCATACCCGATCTTATCGAAACCCGGGTCAAAGATGGCGCCGATACCATTCGCGTTCTCTGCTGTGGCACTTCGTTCGGTCCCGAAGCCTATTCAACCGCGATGAGCGTGCTCGAAGACGTGCATTCAGACAAGGCGCGTGTCACCGTAACCGGTATCGACATTTCGCACATCTGTCTCAATACCGCCAAACGCGGCATTTACAAGCGCGAAATGTTCCGCCAGGTCGATCAGAAATACATCGACCTTTACTTCGAAGATGACCGCGGCGACCTGCGCGTCAAAGATGAAGTGAAGAACCTTGTCGAATTCAAGTTCACCAACACCGTGAACCCCGAAGCCATGGAACAGCTCGGTGAATTCGATGTGGTCATCTGCCGAAACCTGTTCTCTGACTTCTCACAGAAGGCAAAGGAACGCATGGCCGAGAACATCTACAACATTCTCGTGCCCGGCGGCGTGTTGCTGATTGCCGGTAAAGAGACCCTCTACAACGTAACCAAGGCTTTCCGCCTGCAGACCTACGAAAAAGTAGTCGCTTACCGCAAGCTCTGATAAAGAGTTACACACAAAGAGGCCCGCAAATTACTGCGGGCCTCTTTTTTTTATAACGTATTTATGGTACGGTTTATCGACCTGTCAGGTTATCGGCCAGTTGTCACTGCGAGAAGACCCTGGTCTTCGAAGCAGTCTCATCGTTCACGGGTATAGCGTTAGATGTCGCTATGCAGTTGCCAGGCTTCTGACATTCTTGATAAGCGGGAGATATACACATGCAGTTTCGAAAAATTGTTGTTCTGATTCTTGCACTGACTGGTGCCGTATTTTTCACCGGATGTTTTGGCGGTGATTCTGATGATAAAGGGACGACACTGCCGGCTTCGTACGTTACCCTCAGCGGCACTCTGACCGCACCCGACAAGATCGAAGAAACATTGCTTGGAAATACTCTGAACAACGTCGACAGTGAAGTTCGCAGCAGCTTTAAAAAAGCTGTCGTATCTGTAAACGGCACTCAGATCAGCACTTTTGAAATACTCGACATGGCTTCCAATGCCGACTGGCCTTTTACCATCGAGAACGTGCCCGAATCTTCTGTCGGAACTTACGAAGTCGCGGTTGTGGTTGGTCATATCACTCTGCGTGCAAAAGTGCGCGACAGCGAAAAATCACAGTTCAGAATCAATCTCGAAACCACCGCTGCCGCTATGCTGGCAGATGTTACCACGTTCGAACCATACCAGCTGCAGACCACCTATCTGGCTTTTGTTAACTCGCTCAAAAATGCTCTGGCCGCATCGGCGCAGAAAACAGCCACCGATCTGGCAGCCGGCAGTATTGTAAATGACGCCGGCGTTCAGACTGTTATGAACACCCAGAAAGGTTTTCTCGAATCAATCGCCGATCTCACTACCACAGCCAAGTTTGCCTATCTGCAACTCGAAAACGATCTTGACGGCGATGGCAAAATCGACCTTTATGTAAAACCCAACGCCAGTGGCCAGCGTGTCAGCTTTTATACGCCACTGACAGCCAGTACAACCATGCTCGAAGGCGCAGCCAGCCTCGATGCTTATGCCGACAATGCTCTGCTCGCCGACTTTGCCGATCAGGCCAAACTCAGTCAGGACCGCACTTTTGCCGCCGGTTCGCCGCAGACAATACTCGGGCTCTATTTCAAGAAATCAGCGTCTGGCGACCAGTATCTGAAGATGTTCATTCATCGCGTCGACATTACCGATGGTGATTTTGCCGGCGTTCTTGTCGAATACGCCTATGTTAACACTACGACATCGGCAATCAGCAAGGGGCAGAAAACTCTGATGCTGGCAGGCGCCAATCTCGCCGCCGGCGCTGTTTTTGCTACCGACTTTCTTGCTGATTCAGACGAAACAGCTGGCAAATTGAGTTTCATTAGTGCCGCTCAGGGTCTTGGCAGTAGCGATAATTCACGCATAGTCATCGCCATCGATGGACAACCCGATATCAACAAACTTTCTGCTGCTCCTGAATGGCTGAGTGGCGGTAACTACTATTTCAACACAGCATCTGCTCTTACCGGCATATTCAAGAACCAGCTCGAAGTCGGCGATGCTTTTGCTGCATATTTTCCGACTACAAAGCACTATGCCCTGTTCAAAATCAACTCTATCGCCGCCGATCGCATCGTCGTCGATTACATAGTAAACGCCAGCGAAGACGAACGCCTGTTCAAATGAGGCAGGTTGACCTTTTTGAGCTGGAACTGATATGTTAGCCTTATGAACAAAGCCAGATATTACGAGCAGACCGCTGATGGTCTGCTCTGTCTGTTGTGTCCGAATCATTGTCGGGTACAGCCAGGGCAGAGCGGGCGCTGTCTGTCGCGCCACGCCTCTGACGATGGGCGCATGCTGCTAGACAGTTATGCGCGTATAGTTGCGGCCAATGTCGATCCAATCGAGAAAAAGCCGCTATATCATTTTTTCCCCGGCCGGCCGATTTACTCGATTGGTTCGTATGGCTGCAACCTGCACTGCCGTTTCTGTCAGAATGCTGATATCTCGCAACGAAAGCATGTTGGCAGTGAACTGACCCCGCAACAGCTGGCATTGGAAGCGAAAAGCATTAAAGACAACATCGGTGTGGCCTTTACCTACAACGAGCCGGGAATCTGGTTCGAATATATCTGCGATTGTGCGCCATTGCTGCGCCAGGCCGGTCTGCAGACGGTGCTGGTCAGCAACGGTTATCTCGAATCTGAGCCCTGGGCCGAACTCTGTCAGCACGCCGATGCCATGAACATCGATCTCAAATCGTTCAACGATGATTTTTATAAGAATATCTGTGGCGGCCGCCTTGAAACGGTTAAAAACAACATCGTTGCCGCTGTCAGAGCTGGAGTTCATGTCGAAGTGACCCATCTGGTGGTAACCGGTCTCAACGATGTCATCAGTGAGTTTGCCCGGCTGGTCGACTGGCTGGCCGATCTGTCTGACCGGGTGCCATTGCACATTTCGCGCTATTTCCCGCGCTATCACGAATCAGCTCCGCCAACTGATCCTGCTGTGATCGGCCATTTCGTCGAGACCGCCGCAAAAAAGCTCAAATTTGTTTATCCAGGCAACGTCGCAGCTGATCAAAATACGCTTTGCCCGGCCTGCAAAAGTGTTCTGATCAGGCGTCATGCTTACGAAGTGCTGTGCAATTATCGCGGAACCACCTGTCAGTGTGGCGAAAAGCTGCCGTTCATCGACGAAAACAACCCGGCCGCCAAAGAAAGGAACGTTTGAAGTGTCAGAAACATCCGGAAGCGACAGCCGTAATGCCGCAAAACGCCAGTTCGACTGGGGTCCGCCCGCCAGCCCGGCCGGTGACACCTTTAAAGACTGGCTGGTTTACCTGATCATTCTCGTTCTGCTTTCGGGTGGTGTCTGGGCTCTGCTCGACATCAATGGCCGCCAGTATGACGCCGGGTCAGCACCAGCGCCACTGCGAACTGCCGCCAGTTCGACCGAAACTGTTCCTGCTTCGGTGTCGGTCAGGATCGAGACAACGGCACCGGTTGCTGTTGCTCCTGCTTCGCGCTTTTTCGTGCAGCTTGGCGCGTTTCCTGATGAAGCCTCGGCCCGCGAAATTTTCAACCAGCTCGAAGCCGAAGGCTTCGCGCCAACTCTCGCTGAGCCCGACGCCCAGTTTGAGATCTATCGAATATTTGTCGGACCCTATCCCGACGAAGCCGCCGCCGAAGACGTCGCCGAAAAACTCAACGCCATCGACTTTCACTGCTTCGTCATCGAACAGCCGTAGTTATCCGCAGATTGCACTGACTTTCGCAGATTAAAGATCTTTGAAAACAAAATAGTACTTTGACAATGTCAGTTGTGCCTCTGTTACTGGAATCCTCTATGGGTGTGCCCGTCAGCGATGGCGTTTCAGTTACTTGTTCTTTGACAGAGCCTCTGTTACTTCTGCATCTTGCATTGTGGCGTCGAGAATCGAGAGTTTCAGTTACTTGTTCTTTGACAGAGCCTCTGTTACTTCTTCAAAGAGCGCGATAGCATCCATGATGAGTTTCAGTTACTTGTTCTTTGACAGAGCCTCTGTTACTCATAATGTTGGCCCACCCTTCACGGCAGCGATAAGTTTCAGTTACTTGTTCTTTGACAGAGCCTCTGTTACTTCTGCCCTGGTGCCCTATCGGTGCGACCGGTCAGTTTCAGTTACTTGTTCTTTGACAGAGCCTCTGTTACTTGTATGCTATGAGCGGGTGTAGCCGAACTGGCAGGTTTCAGTTACTTGTTCTTTGACAGAGCCTCTGTTACTCCAAAGGCGCTGAAGGTTGCATACCAGCATACTCGGTTTCAGTTACTTGTTCTTTGACAGAGCCTCTGTTACTTCCAGTTGAAGATGAATTCGTCGCGGTCGTTCTTGTTTCAGTTACTTGTTCTTTGACAGAGCCTCTGTTACATCACGTCGCGCAAGCGTAGCCAGGCCCAGTTGCGTTTCAGTTACTTGTTCTTTGACAGAGCCTCTGTTACCACGGCACGCCTCCTGTATCGCGTCCTGCCATTTTGTTTCAGTTACTTGTTCTTTGACAGAGCCTCTGTTACGTTTAATATGCCGACTGGCGTCGCCGGGAAGTCGTTTCAGTTACTTGTTCTTTGACAGAGCCTCTGTTACTGCAAAGCGGCAACTGGACGCCGAAAGCATAAAGGTTTCAGTTACTTGTTCTTTGACAGAGCCTCTGTTACACTGTTGTCTGGTCTGAGTTCGCCAAGGTTTACGGCGTTTCAGTTACTTGTTCTTTGACAGAGCCTCTGTTACTTTATACCCCGGCTGTCCCGTGCTGGTGACTGGGTTTCAGTTACTTGTTCTTTGACAGAGCCTCTGTTACATACGCTTACCGTGGCCCAGGATCTGTGCAACCGGTTTCAGTTACTTGTTCTTTGACAGAGCCTCTGTTACTTCGGCGGCGACTCGACGGGCATCTCTAAACTTTCGTTTCAGTTACTTGTTCTTTGACAGAGCCTCTGTTACTGCATCTTATAAGCTCAGTGCATTGACGTGGGAAACGTTTCAGTTACTTGTTCTTTGACAGAGCCTCTGTTACTGCTTTATCTGTTATTATCTGTTATTATTAAAGTATGTTTCAGTTACTTGTTCTTTGACAGAGCCTCTGTTACATTATATGCAATGCTGCGCTGCGACGGCAAAGCGGGTTTCAGTTACTTGTTCTTTGACAGAGCCTCTGTTACCTCTATTCTGCGCGCCTCGCACTTCGCACAATAGTTTCAGTTACTTGTTCTTTGACAGAGCCTCTGTTACACCGTTGACATGCTGACTTCTGGTTTTCCAAACGGTTTCAGTTACTTGTTCTTTGACAGAGCCTCTGTTACCTCAAAACCAGAGCGCAAAATTTTACTTCTATTCGTTTCAGTTACTTGTTCTTTGACAGAGCCTCTGTTACGCTGATCGCGCAGATGCGAGACGCGCTAAACGTATGTTTCAGTTACTTGTTCTTTGACAGAGCCTCTGTTACAGAATTTAAGCTGCCGGCCAATGGCAAAACTTACCGGTTTCAGTTACTTGTTCTTTGACAGAGCCTCTGTTACTGTATCGCCCCCTGTCATGCCTTTAATCTTGGCTTGTTTCAGTTACTTGTTCTTTGACAGAGCCTCTGTTACCTTCCTCGGCATGAGCAGCACTCAAATGCTCTTAATTGTTTCAGTTACTTGTTCTTTGACAGAGCCTCTGTTACCCTATCAAAACGCTTTTGGTTTTTCTATTACAAAGTTTCAGTTACTTGTTCTTTGACAGAGCCTCTGTTACAATAATTTCAGCTCATTCTCGGTGGTGATTATATTGTTTCAGTTACTTGTTCTTTGACAGAGCCTCTGTTACTATAAAAGAAAGAATAAACGATTTGCCAGAGGGCGGTTTCAGTTACTTGTTCTTTGACAGAGCCTCTGTTACTTCCTGTTTTGCCTGTCTTGTGACAGGCTTAATCGGTTTCAGTTACTTGTTCTTTGACAGAGCCTCTGTTACTAGGATTTGAAGGTTGGAAGCCTTATATAAGAATGTTTCAGTTACTTGTTCTTTGACAGAGCCTCTGTTACAATCGCGGAAGCATCTAGCGTTCCCGTGACTATAGTGTTTCAGTTACTTGTTCTTTGACAGAGCCTCTGTTACAGCATAACGCCGACGGCTGCGCAGGCTGGACAATTGTTTCAGTTACTTGTTCTTTGACAGAGCCTCTGTTACACTGGCAGGGTGTCTCAAGCTGCGATGAAGTCTTGGTTTCAGTTACTTGTTCTTTGACAGAGCCTCTGTTACAAAGATATTATCATTTGTGGTGATTTTGGTTATGTTTCAGTTACTTGTTCTTTGACAGAGCCTCTGTTACTTCAAAGTCGATCTTTTCAACGGCCTCGATCAGTGGTTTCAGTTACTTGTTCTTTGACAGAGCCTCTGTTACTCACCCGGAAAAGGGCTTTGAAACAGTACGTCAAAGCCCTCCGGGTTCATTTTTTTTCGCAAAGGCCTGATTCCAGAAAAAGCCTTGAATTTTGCGAACTTTTTTCATAGACTGAAAGTAAGAACAATGTACTGAAATCATCGAAAATCAGGTTGTTCCTGACCCTCCCTTCTGCTTAGCATGGAGGGTTTCTAATTTTAGTCAGAGTCTATCGTTGCAGAAATTCAGATATTCACACTGAATACACTTTTTTCTTGAGGCCGACGAGTCAGGCATTATTCCAGTCCTGAGATTGTTGCTCACTTCAGCCGATATTCTGGCGAGGTTCTCTTTCCATTCAGAATCATATTCGTAGCAGATAGTCTTGCCTGACTTGCCCGATAGAATAAAGGCTTTGTCGAAACATTTTTTGAAGACGGCTGCGGCAAGCACACCATAAGCCATCACCTGAAGAATCTGCCCTTTATACATTGATCTGTGCTCACTTTTAAAGTCTACCGGGTAAACATTATTCTCAGTCTCTATTATCAGGTCGGCAATACCGTGATAGCAAATCTCCGGAACGGCAAGTATGCAGTCAAAGTGTTTCTGACCAGACGTCAGAGAAAACCTTTGCATGCCACGAAAAGCTGTAAGCTTTTTCTGTTTTATATGAAAGGCATTACCGTAGCTTACCCAGAAAGGCTTTTCCGGCTGAAACCCCATTATTTCATGAAAAAACGGTATTCTTGGACAGAATACGTGTTGTCGCAGCAGATTTACAGGGAAACTGGTCTGACCATTCATATCGTTTCGTAAGGCTTGAACTCCGAAAAAAAGCCATCTTGATAGCCGTAGGTCAGATCGCGATCACACCCGGTCATTCTGGCTTTTACCGCAAAGGCACGATCTGATTCGTCGTCCAGGAGGTCTTCAAAAAGTCTTGGCAGGCATTTGGCTTCAGAAGGGTTGAGCCAGCCCCAGAAAACAGATTCCTGAACATGTATCAGGCCTGTGTCTTTGAGCGCATCAAAGAGCTTTTTGCGGCGTTTGTCACACTTAACATCATAGCAGACGATAAATTCAGTTAGAGATCTTTCCATGTATCATCACCATTTGAACGGGTAAGGTCGGTAGGTTTTACGGTCTGCAAATTGAGCCGAAATGTTGTAAACCTGCCTCTGAAGAATAGATTCAAGTGTCAGTTTTCTTCCTTTGTAGGGGTATTTAGTCGCAAAGGTTTTCTGAACACCACCGATGATTCTTTTTTTCATAGCAGTATCGAGGCTGGCCGATTTTGTGAGACTGCTTCTGTTCTTTATCACAACACGATCGACCGTCCATGCTCGGTATTCTTCCTGAATATCGAGAACCAGCGAGGGTTTGCCTGGTCTTTCTGTGTGCAAAAATCCAATGTATGGTTCGAGGCCGGCATTTATTACTGCATTCCAGATATATGAAGCCATCACGGCGTAACCATAGTTGAGGGCAGAATTTATTATGTCTTCCGCACCCCTGGCTATTCTTTGTGAAAAAGGCTGCGGCATGAGCCCGGTTTGCGAAAGAGCGTCAAAATATGCTGCTGCTCCACTGCCTTCAATCCCCATCAGCCTGTTTCGCCAGTCTGCGCTTTCGTCTATCTTGTCTGCTTCATTGGCCTGCCGTTCAAGCATATCGGCGGCTTTTTTCAATATGTCGGCGGTTTCTTCAGATTCTTTGGCATTATACTTTGCAAAATAATTGAGAACTGCTCTTTGATTGCGAAGTTTTCCGCGGATTACAGAAGCAGCAAGAAGGCATGCTCTATTACTTTCGCAAAATCTGATCTGGTTTTTTCGCGCTTCTGCAACAGCATGTGAGTGAAGCCCGGCCAGACAGGCCAGCGGCCTGCCGCGATAATCGTTAAAGAACAGCTTTATGCCCCGGCCGGCACAGGCCAGAATCAGATTCGAGGAAAGACTTATTCCAGTTTTTGCAATTGTTACTGTGCGCAGTCGATTTAGTGGATATTCGGCAACGACCTCTCCATCATTGTAAACTACCAGTCTGGCACCGCTCATTCCCATGAAAGAACCTGTTTCAGTTATGCATAGATGCTTCATCGGTTCAAACCGAAAAGTATCTGCCGGCAATTGCCGAACTTACGCCATCAGCTTCGTAGGTGAAGGTTACTTCTTTGCCGGCTTTCTCAATGCGAACAAAAGTTCTTGGACAGCCGAGGCCAGGGAGTTCTTTTTTGAAGTTTTCTTTTTTGTCTTTGGCAAATTTGTATTCAGGGAGCAATAGCAGAGAATGGCGTTCTGAATCATTGTCTATGGCGAGGCAAGGGTATATTGCCTGCATGAACAGATTATCGTGCACCGTGATTCTGGCATAGCGCCTTGTCGCTTGGCCGGGGCACAATTCAAGAGATATGAGTTTTGTGGCGAGTTCTCCATTTAAAGGTATTTTCTTCCAGCTGTCCATGTAGTCAACGCTTACATTTGCTGTTCTGGCACTATAACGCGCTCCAAGAGCGAAGGCATTTTTTGAAGCACTCAGTTGCGCCAGCAACATTTTGGCCTCAGCCCCAAAGCTGCTTCTGTCGGTTCTAAATCCCTCGTATGCCTGTTCAGAAGCCATCAGCTGCCATATCTGACCGGCTGGAGTTTTTCGTTTGATTGCAAAAACAGCGCCGGCAGCACCTGGCTTTACCGGCAGCGAGAATACGCGGCGGGCTCTTGCATGTTTTCGCTGGGCCATTCTCTGAGAAGTCTTGTTATGTTTCGTTTTTTCGAGAAAATACGTTCGTATTTTCTGATCCAGCTTCGCCAGATCTTCGTTATCGAGTTTCCTGCCGAAGCAAGTTTTGATGAAGTCCTGCTCAAGAAGCTTCAACCAGGCAAATTTGAAGGGCAGGACAAAATCTTTGTTACTGCCGAGACGGGCCGGCAATTCGATTTTTGTGACGAATCGGTTATCTTTGAGGATTTCTTCACGCGTCAGCATTTTTTTTCCACTCTGGTCGAACATGGCGCTTTGCAGCGATGTTTTCTGGCTCTGATATAAAATGGCCTCGAACAGGTCTGCCTGATAATTCATGCTTTCTGAAGCTTCATATTTGGCAACTTTGTGAAGCAGTTCGAAGATTCGGGATTTGTTGAAAGTAAGAACTATACTGTCTTTCGAATTTATTGCCTGTTTCTTGATCTCGTTAAGTTCCGGTGACGGTTTTCGTAAAAATGGTCGTATGGCAGCAAAAACTTTATCTTCATCTTTGTTTATATAGACGCAGTTTTGCTGGTCATAACCAAAGCCACTGCGCCCTTCGCCGGTAATGATGAATGGCAGAAAGTGCGCCCCATAAATAGTGTCCTTGAACAGAGGTTGATGCCATGCGTTTGCACGATATACCGGTCTTTTGTTAAGACTGGTAATTTCGAACTCTTCAGGCAGCAGCTGCTTAAGATAGGCAGGGTCTTCAGCCGGCGCCAGGTTATTGGTCGGGTTTTTGAAACCAACGGCTGATTGCGCTGCAAACAGCATCGCTGCGTCTATTATGTGACTGAAAGCTGGTTGCGGCATCTTTTTGGCATTTTCCGGCGCAAATTGCGAGAGAGCGTTACGATAGGCGGCAATAACTGATGACGCGACGCGTTCGGATCTGAAATTGAGTGCGAGCTGTGGCCTTTTCGCTTTTATTGCAGACTCGATTTTTCTGCGAAGTACGCTGAGAAAATACTTCTGAGTTCCGTTTACCCGAACCCTGTTTTGCTGGTTGAGTTCAGATAGCAGTTCGTTGCGCAGCGCAGGTATAAACATGGCGTGTCTGATGCACTTTCTTTGATCGAAGGTCAGTGAATTCAATGAGGTGATGCGGGTGTTGGCGTTCAGCAGCCGACTGACCTCTTCACTTATATGCCCGGTTATCCATTCGCGGTCAGCACTGTTGAACACTGCCTTGAGGTAGTTGTCATTCAGATCATCAAGCGTGTACTCACGGTCACCTTTGCGATTATTGCCTGCGACCGAGCAGTAGATCAAGTTTGCTTCTGAATTGAAAACAGCTCTGAATCGATCGCGAGTATAAGAGCGTGGGATAATATGGTCGATATGCCCAAATCCCGTTAGTTTCTCGCCGGTATAAGGGCATATTCCGCAGCTGTCGCTTTTGATGCGATCAAACTTTGCCTGGTTGAATTCAATTTGCTGAATTGCCAGGGCTTCGAGCTTCGAGTCGGCTCTTTTTCCGAGTTGTTTCTTTTTAACTTCGCTCAGCTCGCTGCTGAATTCGAAACTGTTTGTTTCTATGCCTGTGGTGATATCTACCTCTGAGATATATTCCGGCAGTTGCAGCAGCTGAGAAGCTTTTGCGCGTGCAGCGGCAGACGCAATGAGTTCAACCGATCTGGCAAGAACACCATCGAAAGGCCTTACAGAATCGGCAGGAAGTCTGCGGCCGTTAGCGATACTGTTATCTGCTTCTGATCGCAGTGACCGCCAGGCGTTTTCAAGAGTACAGTTGCGGCAATTACTGGAAAAGCCCTGAATGTCCTGGTAAAGCAGATTATACATCTGGGCGAATATGAACAGGTCTGCAAGCTTGCCCTGGTATTCATGTTTTTTCCCATTTGCTGACATGTTGTTTTCCAGGAAGCTCTCAAGGGCAGACGCAGCAAGTGTTATTTGTTCCATGAGTTTGTTCAATTCACTGTTGTTGCCCTGTTCTAAGATTGCCTTGAGTGAAGCACCGTATTCCTTTTGTGCTTTGGCGGCCTTTTCTGCAACACTTCGGCAAGTAGAATTGCCTTTGTATTTATGATTTGAAAAAAAGCTCCTGAAACTGTCCAGCATAGCTGAATCCATGTCTATGCGAAGTATTGAAGACAGTATCTTGTCCAGTTGCTTTTCTTTTCTTGGCGGATGTTTACCACACTTTTTAAGTAGACCTGTATCAATTTCTTCATGCCAGTCGCCAGAAGCGGCCAGACTGGATTCATAGAAGTATTGTTTTGCCAGGCCAAGAAACTCTTCGGCGGCATTGTTGCCAACTTTTTGTTGTAACTCCTGCCGGCGTGCGTCATAGACCTCGCTTTTGAGGCGGCTTTCATTGCGATTTTCGACAAGGCCTCTTATTGAGTAGTAGTCAAGGGCGGAACTCTGGTCGAGAATCCTCTGCAAAGCAATATGGGCATTTGCATCTGTTACTGCATAGTCTTTGTCTACAAGCTTAATCAGCTCAGCAGTGACCTGTCGCCAATGTCTGTAATATTGGTCAAGCTTGCCTTGATCAAAAATCAGGCTGTGGCATACGGGTGGTCGGCGATTGTTCTGGTCTTCGAAAGGTGGAATAGTCAGTTCAGGGTGATGGCCCAGCCAAAAGTCTATCACATCGTTTTCTGCCAGCGAAGCTATTATATTGCGCCTGTTTTCTGCTATTTTAGCATCTTTGCGCGCATGCCATGCTCTGACGTAGCGCTGAAAATATTTTTTGAAGCGCGTGTCGCACCAGTAGTCGCTGCAGTTCTTCATCTTTTCGTCATTGAAATATTTTCTCAATACGCGCAGCTGGAGATTGCTGATATGACCGACCAGTCTGAACAGAGCTTCGCTGTTCAGTTTTGACAGCTGATAAAAGGGCTTTAGAACATCACTGAAGTCATGTATGTCGTTGTGAATGTTTTCAAAATACTCTCTTCGATGGTAATGCCCGTCTCTTTCGCTTTTGAGAGTGCTGCTTATGGCTTCATGCATTTTGTTCAATGCTGATAAGACTGGTTTTTTGATCTCTTTGTCCAGGCTTCCCAGAATGCCAGTCTTGTCTTTCGCGGTTTTGAGAAGCTGCTCAAGGCTTTTACCAAGCTTCTCGCATTGCTGCAGGTCGCTTGTTATCATCTGTAACTGCTCTGTTGCTGCAACCGTTGAGCCGGCAAAAAAATCAGGCAGCCATTCGCCAAGCATATTGTTATCGAGAATGTTTATTTCATCAACATCCAGTTCATCAAAGCCAAGAAAGGTATAGCCTCTGCGGTTCATCAGTCCATTGATGAATTCAACAGTATTGTTTGGCAGCTTGTCGTATGGCGCATTAAATTTGTGTTCCAGTATTATCTTGAGCAGGCGCTTTGCAAGCTTTCTTCTGGCATAACATCTTCTCTGATGCCTTCGAGCTCGCCGCGTGACCTGTGAAAGCTTGATTTTATCTGGATCAAGCCTGATCAGGACTCCCTTTTTGTCGGCACTGGATAGCTCTCCGTCTACCATCTGAAAAAGGTATATTCCTGTGTTTATTGCGCCAAGGTCTATTGCAACAGACGAAAGGCAGGTGTGTGACATTATATCCTCCACAAAGTTTGTTATATTTGATTATCCTAACTCTAATTGTTACAAATTTACAGTTGAAAGTCTCATAATACTAGACAACAATTTGAGCGAACGCCGCTCTTGTCTGAAAGATAAGAGTTTTGCGTAACTGAAATTTCAAAGGTTCACCCGATAAAAGTGTGTTTTGCCGTTAAATGATGACTTATCAGATTACAAATACCGGAAGGGCGCAGGCGTGCTTCTCATGAGCGAAATTTCGAGCCAGGCAATTTTGACGCAGAGCCATAGCTATAAATGGCTACTCTCTTCTGGCGAGAGTGTAGCGAATGAGATCACGCCGAGAGCCCGACGAAAGCGGTATATGCTAAATTGAATTCTTAAACTCGTTTGTGATAAAGGAATAGCGCCAAGAGCACGAATAATCATTCGGGTTTTATTCAGCTTGACGGCCGTAAATGCAGTTTTCTTTCAGTCCTGCTCCAGGGCTTTTTTGCCGGTGAGGGGTGCGGTGACTGATTTTAGATAAATCGGGATCTTGCCGGCGTTGAAATGGTGGCTTCTGATCTCGGTTTCTACGCCATCGACGGTTTTCTTTTCGACGCGCGTCTCTATAGCGCCGCTTTTGACAACGACGAATGCTAATACGAACAACATAAAGCTCAGTGCCAATGCGGCCTTAAACAGCCCACCACGACTTGCTGACATATTTTTCCCCCTGATACATTTACTGTCTGGGAAAGTATAGCACCTATAAGGCATTTGCACAGCGATATTTAGTCTGCCGGTTACTTTACCTCAACAAATGCCGGATCGAGGCTTCTTGAAGAAAACACCATGACCTGCGCCAGTTTACTGACAGGAGCGTTGCCCTGGCCTTCAGAAGTCAGTTCTACAGCCAGTTGCAGGTATTCGAATTTTTCGCGCGACGGTTTGCACGAAAAGCGGGCGCTGGTTACCAGACCGTCTGCTCGAAAAACACCGGGGCTGCCGGCTGTTTCGCGCAGCAGGCTTCTGCTGGCCGCGTCATAACGATACTTAATTTCGACCTTTCTGCCTTTGTGACAGGCCAGAAAACTCACACTGTCTTCGCTTGCCGAAATTACCTCTGACAGAGTTCTGACGTCGTTACGAATACGGTCGTTGATTGATCTGATCGCAATCTGCAGATCGAGCATCTCGCCGCCTCTGCTCGCAGTTCTGCCGGTACGTGTCCAGACCATGAATATGCTGACGAGCACAAAGCTTGCTATGGCCGAAATAACGATGATTTCGACCAGAGAGAGAGCTCTTTTACTTTTATAAATCAGCATTCTAACTAATCCTACGGGTTTTCATTGAACTTCACGGCGTTGAGCGAAAATTGTCTGGCTGGTGGTGCGCCGGGGTTTCCCGGCCAGCTGACGGTTACCGTGATCTTGAACATTTCGCCGCGCTCGCCGGCTGAGGAAGGTTCTGATACGGTCACCTCATATTCGAAATCTCTGAAAGTGTGCTGTAGAGCTTCAGAAAAAGATTCACCGGTCTCAATTGCGTCTTTGAACGTTTCTGTTTCATATACTTTTTGGGGGTAACTTTCGCGGCGTATCGCATCAGCACAAACTTTAAACGGCATCGCCAGGTAACGGTCGAGAATTCCCGCCGCAAACTGACTTGCCATAATATGCTGCTCCATTGCGTATGTCTGCTGAGTCGAGCGCATGGTGAGCGTAAGCACGGGCAGTATGGCCGCAGCGAGCAGCCCGACGGCGAGCGTGATTTCGATCATGGTCAACGCCCGTCTTGGCCTTTGCCGGCTTGCATCAACGAACCGTAAACTCATATTGCTCGATCCTTTCATCAATATTGACCGTGTATGAACAGACATCTGCGGCCAGCGCCGGCAGATAATTGAAAAATGGAAAAATGCCGCGATTCTTGAGATGCCGCGAAATTGCCGCAAGATTTGGTGTATTCATGCCGAGACCACCGATAAATACCAGCTCGTTGCCGTCATCAAAAGATATCTGATCAACCGGGCCAGACAGACCGGGTCTGAATGACAGTAATTGAACTCCGTAATACCTTTTGCCGGTAAGCGCTATTTTCTGGCCGCTGAGACTGACGAAAGTCAGCATCCGATCGAGTTGTATTTTTTTGATGGCAGCGAAAGTCGCGGCATTGAGATTGCTGCCGATGCTGCGGGTGACATCGCCCAGCTTGATTTCGCCGTTGACCAGCACCAGACCGCCTCTGATATTGTCGGTAGTTATGCCTTCGCTCAAATCGAGCGGGCCGTTGACATAAACGACTCCGTCAACCCAGAAGCGCTGGTTTTCAGCATCTTTAAGGCCCGCTGCCTTTTTAAAGTCTTCGCCAGTCCGGTAAAACTTTGAAACTCGCTCAAGTACACTGCCGGCCGTTATTGGCGGGCGTGAGTCCGGGTTGCGCTCGACAGCAGGAAACCATGCCGGAGTGATGTCGCTGAAACCACGACAGGGCTTGAGCCCGTCGGAGCCTGCAAAGTCAGGGCTTTCGAGAAGCTGGTGGCGGAATTCGGCATCACGATTAGTCGGCACATTGGCCTTTTCACCATAAATGGACGAAGGCGCACCACCAGAAACCACCCGAGACATGTAATCGGTATAGGTACCCGAGACTGGTCGAAACGGCAGGTTCTGGGCGCCACCGTATTGCGGCACCGTGATGCTGTGCGCCGGGTTCGGGTTAAAGGCAATGGGCACGCCGATCGAGGGGGCGTCAAAGAACGCGAGCAGAAAAAAGCGCGAGTAAACCTTGCCAAAAACATCGCGCGGAAAGCCTTTGAACTCTTCAAGAACCCGGTTTCCGAACAGGCGCAGGGTCGAAGCCTGCTTCATGCCAAAATCCGGATAACGCAGGCTGTTGAACGACGGGTCAGCTGCCAGAAAGTTCTCGATCTTGAAATTGCCGAGAAAATCTGAATCGAGAATTTCATCAGAAAAGCCAAGCAGGCCAATTCGCGAATAGTGACCACGATAAGTCATCGGAATGCTGGCTCCTCTTACGATCAACGGATTGCCGTGACTGTCCTTGAGCAGCTCTTCCTGGTCAAATTCGGTAATGGCAGAGGTGATGTCAAAAGCTGATGGTGAAATCTGCCAGAGATCTTCGAGATCGGCGCGACTTTCGGAAGGGCTGTTCTGAAAAGCTCCGCCAACCAGATTCAGGCGGATCTCGTGGTTGTCAGCGCCCAGAAAAACCTGGCCGTTGATATCTCTGTTCACTAAATCCCAGCCATAGAGGGTTAGTGGCGCATATTGAGCGGGTGCTCGGTTGTTTCTGATCGGTATGGTGTTGATCTTGTCACGCACGCCACAGGGCTCTGTCTGTTCGAGATGAAGCTGATCGAAAAAGAGAATGAATTTGCGCAGAATCGGTGTTGCTGTCATGACGACCTTGAAAGGTTGCCGCACCTCAAGACTATAATCGCGGCCGCCGTAGTTTATTTCGCAGAGAATGACAAGTTGCCCCTTTTTTTCTTCGTTGGCGGCGTCGATGCGAAAAGCCGCCGGACTGTAACTCAGAGGTTCGAGCGTAGCGAAATTGACTACCATCGGCCCGATGTTTATTCCCAGCTCATCTGCCAGTTCTCTGATCGGCGAGCTGGGCAGGTAAAACAGCGGACAGAGCGATACTGAAGTTCCGCTTCTGAAAGATTCAAACAGGGTGGTTCCCGGAATATTTCTTTTTTTTCTTATCTGCCAGAGAATATCGGCGGCGTATGATTCGAGAAAATAACGGGCTACCGCGCTCTGGTCGCCGACCATTGCAAGCTTTGCCTGTTGCGAATAACGTTTGTAAAGATTGAAAGAGAGCAGCAGCATGACAGCAAGAACGCCAACCACGACCACAGTTATGAAGCCGCCTTTAGCTGTGGTCCTTAGCTGCCTGTTGTCGTATGAACTCGTATTTAAAAGCATAATCAGGGGGTCTGACCAATCTGCCCGAGGCTGACGAGCGAGTCGCTGAGCCTCTGGTTCAGTGATACCAGCCGGAGTGTGATGCGTGCTACTTCGAAATAAGGATGCTGTGGGTGTGCGCGCGGGCTCAAGCATCTGATTACTGCCAGCGCACCCGGCGGATCCATGTTTCCGCCCAACATCGCTGCCAGAAGATTGCCGGCCCGGGTTTCGAGAAAGTAAGCGTCAGTCATGAGCATCTGCATTGCTGCAGTATCATTTATTCCGGCTGCGGCAAGCTCCTCGCGATCTTTTGCCAGCCCGACCAAACTGCTTTGCAGTGTGCTGATCTGCTGGCGAAGACTCTCAACCTGGGCTGAATACAGCTCGTGCTGGTAGCTCAGGAACATCTGCTGTTCGTCAGCATTCATTTCAGTAAGCAGACCGCCAAGCAGATTGTGGGGTTCGGTCGGCATCGGATTATCAGCGGGAGGTTGTGGTTGTGGTTCTGGCTGAACGTCGCTGTCGCTGGCTATGGCGTCGGCCTGAACCGGATCGTTGATAATAGTTACTTTATCTATATCCTCAAACGGGTTGAGCATGCGGTCTGAAGTCGCTTCCTGGCCATCAACAGCTGCACAGAAAAGAACTGTCAGCAACAATGCAGTGAGACACAGATATAGCAGATAGTATCTGCGTTTATGTGATTCAATCGCCGGTTTATTTATAACTGATTGCAAGCTTATCTCGTTGTCTCAGCCGGTGCTGCCGAAGGATCGAGCGCGCTGATGGGAGCGAGCAGTTCAAGATTGCGCTTTGCGTAACCGCTGTCGGAAGATCTGATCGTGAGGCTTATGCCAAGCTCATCAGCAGCTTCTTCGTAATTTTTGTAGGTTTCCAGCCAGCCGGCGTATTCTGATTTTATCAGCGGATGCAGGGTATCGAATATTTCCTTGCGCTTGTTGATCGACTCTTCAAGCTTTTCTATGGCATCTTCCAGCTTGCCGATATTGTGTTCGAAAATATCTTCGGGCGGGTCGTAAGAGCTGAGAAAATTCGACAGCCAGTCTCGCGAAACATCGAGAAACTCACCTTTGGTAACCAGTTTTCTGATGGCTTCGTTAGTAAAGATTTCATTAATGGAATCGAGCGCCTGCTTTTTGTCCTTGAGGTTGTCTTTTGCCAGTTCAAGCACATCTATCTCGTTTTTCAGCTGTATGCCAAACTTGACCATGTCGATGCCTGAGATGCCGAGCGAGTTGAGGTTTAGCTGCAGGCTGGTCTGAAGCTGCCCGCTGTATTCTCTGAATATCTGTTCGGGCTCTTCCTTTTCGTCTTCGCCTTTAAGAATGCCTGACCAGAACTCAGGAACAGCGACTCCCATATTCATAACAAATGGTCCGAGTTCGTCATGCATTTTCTTGCCTTTGAAAATCTCTTTGCCGAGCTTAAAATCGTCTGAATCACCGTTGAAAGAGTAGTCAACCTCTTTGTCTTTTATTCTGGCATTTTTATCTTCGTTATAAGCAGCCAGTAACGCGTCGAACTGAGCCCGCATGCGGGCGCTTCCCTCAAGCTGTTTCAGCATACAATCAGCCAGTATGCCAAGAACGATCTCTTTGGGGTCGTCATCTATGATGACGGCGCCTACGGCCTTGGCGAGAGTATGCATTGTCGTCTGTTCATTGTTTTTTCTTGCGTAATTCAGCTGCTCGGTCAGATAGGGCATCTCTTTTGCCGCTGTCATAAAGGCGTCGGCTGCGAATGCCTGGCCAATGATCTCGGTGCTCCAGTTGCTGAAATTGTTGTTGTAAATCTCGATTAGAGGCATGTAATTGAAAGGTGCCTGCTCGATGCGCACACCGGTAAGGCTCAGATGTTCAGGGATCTCGCCAATATTCTCAGAATGTGCCTGACTGGTCACGTAGCGCCTGAACAATACTGTCAGCGCGAAATCCGGGCAGAAAAGGGCCAGTTCTTTGAACTTGCCTTTGTCGTCAACAAACTGGTCGTGAGTGCCGAGAAAGCTTTCGAGAGCAGTGCCGGCCAGCCAGCCGAGACCGTCGCCGATCAGGTTGATCGGGTTCCAGCTCCAGCTTGGTTTTTTCGGCTTGAACGCCATGTAATCTGCGCGATGGTTCCAGATCAGATAGAGGTCTTCAATGTTCGGCGGCAACAATCTTGTTGCTTCATCCTGCTGGTAATACCAGGTCGAAAGAATGCCCTGTGCTCTGATGTTTTTGACCAGCTCCTGTTGGCGCTCGGCAATATCGCCTTCGCCGGGATTTTCTTCGAGTGCAGCCTTTAACTCATCTGCAAAAACCAGAGCAGCTGATCTTTCGAGCGGGTCAATAAGCGGCGAATCGTCACCCGGCATGGGGCAACTGTTGGCGTCGATATTTTCGTCATAAAAGGCGGCAAATTTGTCATCTGTTTCTCTGAGAAAATTCAAGGAGTCGGCATAAGACTTGTGCCACTTTTCAATGGTGTCGCCGATCTTGTTCAGAGTGCCCTTGATCAGCTCCCAGGCTCCGATGATTATGAATGCCGCTACTGTCCAGGCACCTGGCGGCGGCCAGGCCATCAGAGCGGTTGCAATTAAAATAGCGCCGTTGATTGCAATCTGTACCGTTTCGAAGCTGGGCGTACCGGCATCGTTGGCCAGAGCACCCGGCACTCTCGACAGTTCCATGATGCCGGAAATTATCTGGAGAACACTGCCAACTTTCATGGCACCTGTTTGCAGCCCGGAAAGCTGCTGTGAGCCATCGACCAGCGGCGTTCCCTTTTTATACCACTGTTTGCAGGCGCCGACGCCCTTGCTGTACGGCGACTTCATATAAGTAGCTGTCTGTTGCAAAGTTCGCAGCCGATCGGTTTTGCCGAGCATGCCCATGGCGTTTTGTACTTTAAGCAGAATCTGGTGGAATTTGTTCGCTCCACTTCCTGGAAAGTATTTAAAGCCGAAAGCTGCAATTTTTTCGACCCAGCCGACATATTTGGGCAGGTCGGCCGCGAAACCACGCACCTTGTTAACGGTGCTGAGCGTTTTGGTGATACTGTGCTGAAAAGTCATGACGTCCGTTCCCTTAGGATCGAGCATGATCAGCGTATTCATCAGCAGCAGAGTCCATTGCGCATACGAGTGGCTCTCAATCTCTTCAGTATTGCCGCCCATCAAACCGGTGACCTGTTCAAGATACTCGCCGGGAGCGAGAGCTTCGGAGGCCGAAAATTCGCTTTCCTCTTCTTCTGCAAAGAGTCTGCCTTGAGGACCGGCTGAGATGAAAAAGGCCTGCAGCAACAGAATCAAACTGAGGACAAGACTTACAGATCTGAGCAGACGTTTGTTTTTGATCATAAAAACTCCTTCAGGCTGTTGTTGAGCCTTGTCAGCTTATTGTTTCAAATGGCTGGCCGCGATGCGGGCAAAGATACTCTCTTTTTTCGGGTCACGGTTGAGAATTTCATTAAAATACCAGCTGGCGCTATCCTGGTCGCCAAGGGCCTCTGCCGATTTGCCCGCCACCAGCGTCAGCGAAAGATATTTTTCTGATTCAGGGTCGGTCGTCTCAAGCAGTTTCTGACACCACGAAAGCAGGCGCTGATGGTCTTTCATATCCTGCAGCGTTCTGATAAGACGGTTCTTAAAGCGATCCTGCCATGGGTTGCCGGGGTATTTATCGAGCGCATGCGTCATCAGCCTGACAACCTCTTCGTTATTCTGCTGGCCGGGCGCGGTCATCAGCAGATTACTCAGCCGCCAGCACGATTCGATTGCCCATGGCGTGTCGGGGCACTCATTTATCACCCGGTAATGGCACTCTTTGAACAGCTCGATATCCCAGTTGTCGGCTGCTGCCATCTGGTCATGCAGGCTGTAGGCCAGCTTAAGCTGCTCTTTGACGGAAGTCGTTCCCAGTCTTGGTGCCGGAAAATCGATTTTGTCGAGATCGACTGTTTCTGAGGCGCAAAGAACCGCACTCAGGGCTAAAATAAAGGTCACAGTAAGAAACAGATACTTGTTCGCCATTCTGCGCAATCCTCCGGCAGATTTATTTATGCCCATGCCATTTTACCAACCATTTCGTTCCTGTTACCTTTAAGAGCCAGCAGCATAACTGCTGACGGCTTAAGATTCTTTTCAGAGAACGCATTTATCGTGATTCTGGTGTTTGATCTGCTGCAGAATTTGTTGTAGCTGTGCTGTATGTACAAATATTAATACCACAAATCCCGCACAAGGTTTTCATTAACGACAGCGATTCAAAAGAATGTGATTTTGCGGTATACTTGTCAGGCATTCTGGTTGAATTTTTGTATAGATCTGTTTTGCGGCGAAAATTAACGGGAGGGACATGTTCATGAGAAGTAAGCTTTTTCTGATTGCAGCGATGGTATTGTTCGGCAGTGGGCTTTGTCTGGCCGAAGAAAATGTTGCGCCGGCGCCGGCAGCGGCAGACGCCGAGATTGATGAAAATATCGACCCTGTGCTCGATGAAGGCTGGGATCGCGGTGTCGGCAAGGTAACGCCCGAAATGCTCGAACGTTTTGATGCCGATAAAGATGGCAAGATCAGCAATACAGAGCGCGAAACCATGAAAAGCACAATGCGCGCCGAACGCCTGGCAAAGTTCGATGCCGATGGTGACGGTAAAATCAGCGAAGAAGAAAAACGCGTCGCCAAAGATGCCAGAAAAGCCGCTAAAGAAGAGGCGATCAAAAGATTTGACAGCGATGGCGATGGCAAACTCAGCGATACTGAGCGCGAAACTATGAAGGCTGAACGTAAAAAGGATAAGGCGAAGCATCTTGAAAAGTTCGATACTGACAAAGACGGCAAGCTGAACGATGCCGAACGCGAAGCCATGAAGGCCGAACGAAAGTTGAACAAGGAAAAAAAGGGCAAGTTGATCGAAAAGTTCGATTCTGACGGCGATGGCAAACTCAGTGAAACAGAGCGCGAAACCATGAAAACCACGCGTGAAAAGAACAAGACGAAGCGTCTTGAGAAATTCGACACCGACAAGGACGGCAGCCTCAGTGATGCCGAAAAAGCCAGCGCAAAACAACAGAGACAGGAAAAGAAGCAGCTTAAAGAACAGAAACAGAACCGCGAACAAAAGCAGGAAAAAAAGCAGAATCGCGAGCAGAAGCAGCAGCGCCAGCAGAAACAAAAAGGCAAAAACAAGTAATTCCAACTGATTTCACAAGAACCTGTCTTTAACAAGTAAAGACAGGTTCTTTATTTCCAAGAGATCCTGCAATATTGACAGAATGGCGTTTGCACGACCTGCGAGTACAGCTTGGGGGTTCAATATGTTGAATCTCTGAAAGCAATTCCCGGTCAAGAAAAGTCATTGCGAAGTGCTAGTACTGTGTGCCGAAGGTGTAATCCACCTCTGAGCTGATTTTTCTGACCATAAGATTGCTTCGTCGCTACGCTCCTCGCAATGACAGGTTTTTTATAGCAGGTCTTATGACTACAGACCGAATGATAAAAACTTTTGCTGGCTGAGGGTGGTATACTGTTGAGTAATCGTATTAGTCGTATCAGTCGGAGTGTGAATTATGGATAAGAGCTTTATAAAAATCTCAGTCTTATGTTGTGCTTTGCTTCTGGTGGTATCGTTGTCTGTGCAGGCTCAGACCGCGAGTCCGTTCGATGTTGGGCATGTCAAAGTAGGGGTTGCCGGCAACAGCATTTCAGATTATCAGCAGATAAACGCCAGCGCGGCTCTGGGTCTCACCGATGAAGAAAGAGAACTGATCGGACTGCAGCTTCTGCCTGTTTATTACCCGCTTTTGAAGTATTGTCTCGAAGGCAAAGAGCCTTTCGTTGGTAAAAGCGGTGGCCTGACTGCGGCCAAGAACCTTTGCAAAAGCTTTTATCCGGCTGGCGCACCTGATAACTATTCACGCGATTTCGGTAATCCGGTGAGAATGCTCGACTGGGCGCGCCGCTACCGCAAAGACGAAAAAATGTGCAAACTGATCACGGCGACGCGCCGCGGTGATGTCATTCTCGTCGGTCCGAAAGACAAGAAGGCAGTCGATACTAATTTCATCTGCCTGATGACCAAGGGGCCGTATTATCACGCCAGCATGGTAATCGACAGTGTGCCGCCGATCATCATCGAAGCTGTCGGCATTACCGCCAATCCGAGCGACAAGGCATACAGCGACAAGGTGCGCCTGAGTACCTGGTATGAAGAATTTGGCAGCTGGGGAAATTACCGCCTGGTCAGGCCTACTCACGGTTTGCCTGCCGCCAGTTCATCGCTGACCATCAACAAGGCTGTTGCTTACGCGGAAGATCAGCTGGGTAAGCCATACGACTACGCTTTTTCAAATTCAGACGGTAACAATGCCTTTTATTGCAGCGAGCTTGTTCACAAGGCTTACTCCATCGGTGCCGGGTTCAAAGGCAATCTCGCCGATAAAAATCCCGAGCGTGACAAGATTCTGGTGGCTCTGCACGCGGTTATTGACGGTCTCGAGCCCAAAAACAAGTATGAACTTTCTGACAAAGTCATGCAATTCGCCATTGACTACAGCCATAGCCCTGATATCAACAAGCTGCAAAAGTTCATCATCGACGAGCTCGTGCCCTCATGCCGAACTCTCGAAAAGGCTTTTCCCGACAAGACCGCGCGGGCAAATCTCAATACTGTATTCAACAAGGTCAAGAGCAATGAAGGCTTTGCCGGCTTTGTTGCGGCCAACAAGGCCTATGAAGAAGCCGAAAAATCAGGCAAATTCAAGGCAGGCTGGGGTCTTGGCAAATTGCGCGAGCTGAAGAGCAAGGCGTCCATAGGAATTGCGCTGCTCAAAGATATCGACAAACTGGGCCGGGAAAGTGGCGCCAGTCGCAAAAACCTTACTATGGTACTCGCCAGAATCATCATTCCGGTCTATAAGAATCTCGGCACCTTCGGTGAAGTGCTTGGCGGCATGAACAAGAATAATATGGTGCAACTGCCGGAGGGTGTGAAAACCGTTATCAAGATCGTCGACTGGGGTGTCAAAAAACGCGAAGAAGTCAAAAAGTGGCCGGTAGTCGGCAACTGGCTGGCTGAGCTGATGCCCGGCAACGGCGACGGCAAGATTCGAACCGATCTCACCAGTCCCAGCGACCTCGCCAATGCCAGCCCCGGTTTCACTATCAACTACCCCTGACCCGGGGCATTACTTTGCCTGCTGCCTGACGAATTCTTCGTAGCGCGGGTCGATGCTCTGGTGAAACATGCTGATGAAGGCTGATGGTGATGGAATAAGCGCTTTCCAGATAATGAGGGCCAGAATGACCGCAGCTGTGAACATGCGCGAGTCGTGTGCAAGCAAGGTCATGATGACCCCTAGAACTACCGGAAAGCTGAGCAGTGAACTGCAGATCATGGCAAATGCTATATCCTTGCTGATAGCCATTAAGACTACTTTTTCACCGGTTGTCAGACTTTCTGTTCCGGGCGGTTGTGTGAGAAAACTGCTCTTGTCCGGATCGTCACCGGCAAAAGCATTCTGATGTTTGAACATTCGCGATCTGATGAACAAGACAACGATCATGGCGCTGATAGAAGCCGCTGAAAATACTGCATACAGAACCGTCATGTTCAGTTCAGGCTTTTCAGCCGGCATTGTTGACAAGAGAACAGTCACTACCACCGTGAAAATAGCCGCTTCTGCTGGCAGCATCAGCCAGATAACTGTCAGTATCGGTTTTCTGGCAATGATATGGTTTTTGATACTTTCTGAATACATTTTTTTCTCCGGTTACTCAGCCATCAGTCATCACGACTGATGATACAGCCGTCGCCGCCTTGTGCGCAACGCCATTTTGCTGTCTATCTTATCGCACAGCCCGGCAGTCATGTTGAAAACTGTCTAAAGGCTGTCTTCTTCTCCAGGACTGCAAAGATCCTTCTGTGCCGTCTGACAAAACTGGGCGTAACCGGACATTGTTGTTACTTTACAAAACTGTGGGTTGCGCTCTGATTTATCATATGCTATTCTGACTGACCGTTCAGTCATTTTTTAAAACTCTCTTGTTTAAAAGAGTTTTGAAGTATTCAGGAGGCGCCGTGGGCAGTCATAGCAAAGATAAAAGAGAGAGAATAATCGACGCTGCGATAAAACTATTTACCCGGCTCGGTTATCACCAGACCAAACTCGATGAGGTTGCCAGACAGGCTGAAATAGCCAAGGGTACACTCTATCTGTATTTCAAGAGTAAAGAAGACCTTTTTGTAAAGTGTCTGCTCGATGGTTATGAAAAATCGAGGCAAAGAGCTGTGCAGATAATCGCCAGCCGCAAAACTACAAAAGAGCGTCTGCTCGAATTGCTTGAACTGCAGGAAGAGATCTTTCGCCACAATGGCCCGCTGATTCAGCAGTTTATTCAAAGTGGCGTCACTATTTCATCGAGCGAAGGGGCACCTAAGAAAATTCTTGAAATGATGAAAGACAAGGTCGAGCTCTTTGCTGAATTTTTCAGAGAAGGCATCGAGAATGGTGATTTTTCTGACCGTCTCACACCGGTGCAGATGTCGCTGATTTTTCACCAGATCTTCGATCTCAATCTCAAGTTTCAGATGTTTCAGGCACCGACCGTTTCGCCGCAGAAATGCTGCGAAATGCTTTCCTACATGTTCAGGGCCGATTGAATGTCAATGCTTATGGAGAACCAGCCAATGAAAGAAATCCGCCGATCGATGTTGCCCGGATTGTTTATTTTACTTGTCATGATGCTGCTGATTGGCAGCGGAGGACTTGCTCAGACAGCAGCTTCTGAAACAGAGTTGCCCGCAACAGTTGAAGAGCAGTCTGGCGCTGCTGATGACAAAGCTTCGCAGAATGCCGACGAACCTGAATCTGAGTCGGTATTTGCCGGCGATCCCTACGAAATCGAGGCCAGACTTACCATCGAAGAATTCTGGAATAAGCAGAAAGAGTTGTCAAAAATAGAATACACTGGCTCTGACAGCATTCAACTCCAGAATACTCATCTGGGTGATGTGCTGTGGCTGGCCTTACATAGAAATCGTTCTATTACAGGAGCTGAACAGCAGCTGGAAAGTGCCAATGCCGGGGTGATTCAGGCCAGATCGGCGCATGGCGCCAGACTGACCGGTAATTATCGTTATACCAGAGTCGATGATGTCGCTAATCCGATAGTCGGAAAAGACTCGCAGTCGGCTTATCTCGAAGTCACCCAGCCGCTGTTTTTGAGCGGCAAAGACCGGGCCGTGCTCAATCAGGCGCGCTTTGGCCGTTCCACTGCCGGTGCCGGTCTGATTCTCGCCCGACAGCATGTTTTGTTAGATGCCACTCTGCGCTGGCTGGCCTGGCAGTTTGCCGCCGAAGCCGAACGCGTCAGCGAAAAAGATCTTGAGCTGGCAAAAGCACACCACGAGCTGGTAAGCACCAGATACAAACACAAGCAGGTGTCGCAGTTTGAGGTGCTCAGAGCTGAAGTCAGACTGGCCAAGGCTGGTAGCGACCTGCGCAAACAGCGCAACACCAGAGAACTCGCCGGACTGGATCTGCTCAACGTTCTCGATCTGCCGCCCGACACACCCATTTCGACGCAGGATCGCATGAAGATGCTCGAACTGCCGGTAAACTACGACGAAGACGCTTCGGCTGCCATGCAGTTGCGCGAAGATCTGCGAATGAAGCGGCTCGAAGTCGAAATCGCCAGGCAGGGGCTTTCAGGTGCCCGGGCTGAAAATCAGCCGGTAGTAAGCCTGTTCGGGCAGAAAGGCATTGCCGACCCGGCCGCCAAATCAAGAACCTTCGATCGTGAAAGCTACTGGAACGCTGGTATTGTTGCGAATTTTACTCTAGGTGATGGTGGCATGCGCAAAGGTAAGATCAAAGACGCCCATGCAAAACTGGACCTGGCCGATAACGCCCTTAAACAGGCCGAAGAAAAAGCCCGCATTGAAATCAAGCAGGCTTACCTCAATATCGAGACAGCGAGAGAAGTCATTGCTGCGCAACGCAAGGCGTTGAAACAGGCCGAAGAAGCTTTGCGCCTGGCCGGCGTCAGATACACCAACGGCCTGTTCACTCAGGTCGAACTCTTTGATGCCGAAAATGCTTATCTTGCCACCCGCCTGCAATATCTGCAGGCTATTCTCAGCTATCATCAGGCTTATGCTTCCTATCGGCTCTCGACCGGCCAGCTCGGTCGCCGACTTCTTGACCAGTTAACCACCAAATAGGAGATACATCTTATATGCAGAAATCACTCTCATGGTTGGAACGTTCAGAATTTAAAAAGCCTCGTCGCTCAACGCTGCTGATGCTTCTGGTCGTTGCTTTTTTATCAGGAACACTGGCTTTGCAGGCGCAGGCGCCTGATGATGCAAAGATACTTCCGGTTATAGTGCAGAAGGCTGTAGCCAGCGATATCAGCGCGCAACTGCTGACTTCCGGTGAAATTCTGCCTTTTCTCGGAGCCGATATTCATCCCAAAACCGGTGGTGAAATTATCAAAGTCAATGTCAGCGAAGGTTCGCAAGTCGCTCCTGGTGATCTGCTTGCCGAAATCGATCATCGCATTCTCGATGCTCAGCTCGAACAGGCAAAGGCGGCGGTAACCGTTGCCAGATCATCTCTCGATGCCCAGGCTGTCCTGGTCAAAACTTCGCAATCGGCTCTGGTCTCGGCTAAAGCTCAGGCCTCGGCGGTAAAAGCCCAGGTAACCAATCTGACAGCCACCAGAAAACGCTATCAGGAACTCTTTCGCGAAGGCGCGGTTTCTGAACAGCAGCTCGACGACGTAACCGCTCAGCATGATGCGGCGCAGGCACAGCTGGTGGCGGCCGAATCTGGCGTGCGTCAGGCCGAAGACGGTATTCAGACGAATCAGGTTAACCTCAAAATGCGTCAGGCACAGCTTCTGCAGACTGAGGCAAATTTGCATGCCGTCGAAGTGCAGCGCGAGAACGCTTTCGTGCGTGCGCCTTTTGCCGGCATCATCACTCGTCGCATGCTCGACCAGGGTGCCATGGCCAATGTCGGCCAACCCATATTCAGGCTCGAACAGATGAGTCCGGTAAAAGTAATCGGCAGTCTTGTCGAAAAAGATCTGATGCTGCTGACACCGAAAAAAACCAGGGCAGTCATTAAAGTTGCCAGTGTAAATCGTGACTTCAATGGCGTCGTTGACAAGCTTTACCCGGCAATTGCCGCCAAAACCCGAACCGGCGAGTTCGAAATCATTCTCGACAACCCTGAAATGGTTCTGCGGTCTGGCATGTACGCCGGAATCGTTCTCGAACTCGACACCGCGAAAAACGCTGTAGTAATCAATCGCGATGCTCTGCTTTCGCACGGCAGCGATATGGCGGTAATTCGCGTCGACAGCAATGGTCTGGCCGAAAGAATTCCGGTCAAAGTCGGCATCATTCAAGGTACCCGTGCCCAGATTCTCGAAGGCCTCAAAGCAGGTGACATGATTGTCGGTCAGGGCGGCGAACTGGTTAAGACCGGATCATACGTCAAACCGATTCTGACGGAGGATGCAAAATGAATCTATCCGTATTCGGAGTTAAGTGGCCGGTCACCACCAGCATGATATTTCTGGCCGCCATTCTGCTGGGAGCCTTTGCCTGGACTCAGCTGGGTGTCGATCTGATGCCGGATTTCGAAATACCTGTCGTTTCCATCATTACTACCTACTCTGGCTGTGGTCCGCAGGAAATGGAGACAAGCGTTACCGAGCCCATCGAAGAGAGCGTGTCTACCGTCGAAAACGTTGATGAAATAACCTCGACGTCGCTTGAAGGCATCTCGATGGTTACCGTTAAATTCGACTGGGGTGTTGACCTGGCAGACGTTACCAATGACATTCGCGACAAACTTGATCTCGTTGCCCGGCGGCTGCCTGATAATGCTGATAAGCCTTACATCTTCAAATTCAATACTTCGATGATTCCGGTCTGCATGATGTCGGTTTCGGCTGAAGAAAGCTGGGACAAACTCGACAAGATAACCGACCGCAAGATTATCGATGCTCTCAAGCGCATCAATGGCGTTGCCACCGCCATTCAAATTGGCGGCGACAAACGCGGTGTACTCGTCGATCTCGACCGTGAACGCCTGCAGGCTACCGGTATAACCGGCAATCAGATCGTTAATGCGCTTTACCGGCAGAATATCGATAACCCGGGCGGTACCATCAAACAGGGGCAGTTCGAATATCTCTGCCGAACTCCAGGCAAATTTACCCATGTCGATGACCTTAAATCAGTGGTTCTGGCAACTAAGCCAGGGGTAGTCAGACTGGGAGACGTGGCTGAAGTCAGAGATGGTTATCTCGAAAAGAGTACTGAGTTCTTTATCAACGGCAAGCGCGGTATCGGTATCATGGTGCAGAAGCAGTCAGGCGCCAATACGGTTACGGTCGCCGACCGCGTTAAAAAAGCCTTGCCTGCCATTCAGGCCGATCTGCCTCCCGATGTAAAAGTCGAAATCATCATGGATACCTCTGACTTCATCAAAAGCACGATCAAAAACCTTACTAACGCAGTTCTTCTCGGTGGTATCGCAGTTTTCTTCGTGATTTTCTTCTTTCTGCGCGATATCAGGGGCAGTCTGGTCGTTTGTACCACTATTCCGACCTCTTTGATTCTGACCTTTCTGTTCATGTATATAGCAGGATACACGCTCAATCAGATTTCGCTGTCGAGCCTCGCCATTGCAATCGGCATGGTCGTCGATAACGCCATCGTCATTCTCGATAACATCAAGCGCTACCTCGAGCGCGGCGTTTCTTCGCGCGAAAGCGCTATATCAGGCGCTGTCGAAATGGGTACTTCGGTCATGGCTTCGACCATGACGACGATCGTTATCTTTTTGCCGATTATCTTCACGACCGGTATTACCAATATCATGTTCGGTCAGCTGGCAATGATAATCACCATGGCTCTGTCGGCATCACTTATTTCGGCGCTGATGCTGACGCCAATGCTGTGCTCTCGCCTGCTCAAACCGGCTGCTGTTGGCAGTTCGGGTGCAATTATCGCCAAGCCCGGATTTCTCGACCGGGTCGAAGGTGTTTATGAGAAGGTACTGAAAAGAATCATCGCCAACCGCTGGAAAGCTGTTGGAGGACTGATAGTAATATTTGTGCTTTCATTCGGCCTGATGAAACTTGTTGGCATCGATTACATGCCGGTGCAGGACCAGGGGCGTATAACCATCAAGTATGAACTTCCGGTTGGCACTCGTTTTGAAGTGACCGGTGATTTTGGTCGAAAGATCGAAGCTATTGTTAAAGAAAGAGTGCCCGAGCTCAAGACACTCGTGCTTCGCTACGGCAAAGCTACCGGCCAGGGCGGTGCCATGTCAGGTTCGCGCAATTTCTCTTATACCGGTCAGGTAAGTATTGCGCTGGTTCCCAAAGATCAGCGACAGCGTGGGGTAAAGGAAATTATCGAAGATATCCGCCCTGAGATCGAAAAAATTCCCGGCATTATCGTCAACTTCGATTCCGGCGATCCCATGGCGAACATGATGGGAGGCGGTGGCGCCGGTTTTACGCTGAATCTTTATGGCTATGATCTGAAAACCGGTATGGAATGGGCTAACCAGCTCAAACAGGCTCTTGTTAACGTTCCGGGTCTGAAAGATCTCGAAATCAACCAGGATCTGGCGCAGCCGGAACTGCAGGTTGTCGTCGATCGCGAAAAGGCTTCTACTCTTGGTTTTAACGTGTCAGATATTGGCAGCACGATCGAAACCTACATCAGTGGCAACTCGACGGTTAAATATCAGGAAGGCGGCGATGAATACGACGTCGTCGTCCGTCTGCGGCCTGAAGATCGCGATAAAATAACAGATCTCAGCCAGATTCCTCTCATCAGCCCAACCGGTCAGGTTGTTCGGCTCGAAAACGTCGCTGAAATAAAGAATGAATTTGGTCCGACCAGCGTTTCGCGCAGCGAACAGGAACGCTACATTCAGATCACCGGCCAGATTTACGGCCGTGGCTCAGGTGACATTTCAGCCGATGCCGCAAAGGTTGTCGATTCAATACCAGTGCCGCCTGGTTTTACCTGGCGCTTTGCCGGTAATGAAGAACAGCGCCAGGAATCATTTGTGGTATTGTTTCAGGCAGCACTTCTCGGCTGTATTCTTGTCTATATGGTCATGGCTTCGCAGTTTGAATCGCTGCTGGCACCATTCATCATTGCCTTCAGTATTCCGTTCGGCTTTATCGGTGCGATGTTGCTGCTGATTCTGGTTGGCTCACGCGTATCGATCGTTTCGCTGCTGGCTTTTTTGATTCTGATCGGTATTGTTGTCAACAACGGTATCGTTCTGATCAGCTACATCAACACCCTCATCAGAAGAAAGATTCCACTCAACGAAGCTTTGCTTATGGCTGGGAAAAGCCGCCTGCGCCCGATTTTGTCGACAACGGCCACGACCATTCTCGGTATGATGCCGATGGCTCTGTCAACCGGAGAAGGCTCGGAAGTGTGGGTTCCCATGGGCATGAGCGTTATCGGTGGGCTGCTGGTATCGACACTGATGACTCTTTTTCTCATGCCGGTAATCTATTCGCTGTTCAGCCGCTGGCTTGTTCCGGCCAGGCAGATTTCCAGACTGGAGGCTAACTGATGGAATTCCTCATCATAGTATGCAGTGCAACTCTGCAGGACGAAATGACCATGCTGCTTGAACGTCTCGATATAACCGGGTTTACTCATCTGCCTCAGGCCACCGGCGCCGGCAAAGGCGGTGGCATCAGACTCAACGACGAAGTCTGGCCCGGCGAAAACAGTATGTACATGCTCGCCGTCGATAAACAGCAGGCAGCTGCGGTCAAAGACTGGGTCAGACGCTACCGTCAGGAGTCTCTACGCGAAGGCCTCAAGCTCTTTTCGCTCCCCCTCAACGAAATAATCTGACGCTATTTGATGTGGCGGGTGAGCAGGTCAGCCAGTTCGTGTTTGCGGAAAGGCTTGCTGAGGCTTTCTGTAAAGCCATATTGTTGTGGGTGCGCCATGACCGGGTCTTCTGAATAGCCGCTCGAGACAATGACCGGCATATCGGGAAACTGTTTGCGCACTTGTATTATCGCATCTTTTCCGCCCATGCCGCCTTGAATGGTGAGGTCGAAAATCGCCGCATCTACTGGCGGGTCAGTATTCTCGCCAAGCATTTTTATCGCTTCTTCGCCGTTTTTTGTTTCTAAGACACTGTAGCCCATGCTGCTCAGCAAATCTTTGAACAGCTTGCGGACGAAGGCTTCGTCATCCATGATCAATATGCGACCTTTACCGTAATGAGGCGTTGGAATCATTGTTTCGTCGCGATCAGGGCGGCGCGGCGAAGCGGGTAGAATTATATGAAAAGTCGAGCCCTTTCCCACAGCTGATTCTACATCGATCATGCCGGAATGCTTGTGAACTATCGCGTAACAGGTGGTCAGGCCAAGGCCATTGCCTTTTTGTCTGGTGGTAAAAAACGGGTCGAATACGCGCTGAAGAACATCTGGCGTCATACCGACACCGGTATCGGCAATCGAAATTTTGATGTAGTTTCCGCGTTTGAGTAGAGGATGATCACCGTCCTGCAATTCCAGATTTGTTGCTTTCAGGCTTATTCTGCCGCCAGTCGGCATCGCCTGCTGGGCGTTGATTACGATGTTGTCGATGACCTGTTCGATCTGTCCTTTATCGAAGTCGACAGCCCATAATTGTTTATCGATGTTGAACTCACAGGTTATGGCAGAACCCGAAAGCGCGAAACTGACGGCATCGCGAATAACTGGTTCGAGATAACCGGTTTTGCGCATTGGCGCGCCGCCTTTGGCGAAGGCAAGCAGCTGCTGCGTCAGATTTTTTGCACGCTCAAACGCGATCAGTGCCTGGTCGAGATAGGTTGCGATTTTTTTGCCGTCGTCTGTCATTCGCGCCAGTTCGATAAAGCCGAAAATTCCCGAAAGCAGGTTATTGAAGTCGTGTGCGATGCCGCCGGCCAGAACTCCTATTGCTTCAAGTTTGTCGGTTCTCTGTAGAACGGCAAGCAGCTTCTGTTTATCGGTCATGTCGCGAAAGACCAGCACGACTCCGATGGTCTCGTTATTGGAATCTTTGATCGGGGCACCGCTGTCAGCAATGACTCTTTCTGTGCCATCTCGCGAAATCAGCAGTGTGTGGTTTGCCAGTTCGATTATTCTGCCTGAAGCTATGACCGATTTTACCGGATTTTCGCAAGGTTTTCGTGTGATCTCGTCAACTACCGTGAAAACTCTTTCCAGCGGTTGCCCCTGCGCCTCGGTTTGCAGCCAGCCAGTGAGCTCTTCAGCAATTCTGTTCATCATGACAATTTTGCCGGTGGTGTCTGTCGTTATGACGCCGTCACCGATGCTGCGCAGGGTTACGGCCAATCTTTCCTTCTCTGCAGCCAGAGTGCGCTCAGCTTCTTTCTGGGTAGTAATATCTCTGAATTCAACTGTTCGTACCTGCTTGCCTTGATATGGAATTTCACGGGCTTCCAGCCGCAAGGGAAATTCCTCGCCGCTTTTACGGCGCCCGATGGCTTCGTATGGCTTTTGGTAGCCTGTCATGATTTTGTCTATTACCATGTCGCGCGATTTTTCAGAAATCAGCAGCAGGCCGTCCATGCCGATAAGCTCTTGCTGAGTATATCCGGTAATTTCCGACAACCCCTGGTTACAGTCCAGGATCAGACCTTTATCGTGAATTACTATGCCACCAAAAGAGGCGTTGTGAAGAGCTTTGAACCTGGTTTCATTCTCTTCGGCAATTGCTTTTGCCTTGCGCAGTTCTTCTTCTGCCAGTTTGCGTTCGGTGATGTCCTGTGTCATGCCGATCGAGCGAATTATCGTTCCCTTTTCGTCTTTTTCGTTGAAGCACTTCTCCTGAACGTAGCGCACTTCGCCGTTATCCTTGCGAATGATACGATGATCGATTTCATAACGCTGTTTGCCCTCACGAATAGAGGCGGTGTAAATGGCATTCACCATTTCGCGGTCATCGGGATGGCAGGCTTCTATGAAGCTCTCGAACGAAGGTTCGAATTCGTTGGGTTTGACACCAAAGATGCGATAAGTTTCGGCCGACCAGGTAAGCTTCTGCGTGATCTGGTCAAGAATCCAGCTGCCGATCTGGGCAAGTTTCTGTGCCTGAGCGAGCAGTGCTTCGCTTTCCCTTAATGCTTTTTCGGCGAGCTTGAGGTTGGTGATATCTATGGTAAAGCCAGCAAGGCGTGCCGGATTGCCTTCGATCACAATGGGAAACTTCACGGTTGAGTAATAACGGCCGTTGAGCTCCTCTTCGACTGAATATGGTACGCCATCACGCAGAATTTTGCGGTCGAGCTCGATCATCGGCCCGGCCAGTTCTGGTGGAAACAGTTCCTCCATAGTTTTGCCGAGAATTTCTTCGAGCGGTCGACCCAGCATCTGCTCGTAGTTTCTGCTTAGTCGCAATGAACGCAACTTCTCATCTTTGAAGAAAACATAAGCAGGGTTGTGTTCAAGAAAAGTTGCGAACATTTCTTCGCTTTCTTTCAACTCGTCTGCGATTTGTCTTTGTTGCCGCAATTCCTGCTGCAATTGCTCGTTGGCTTTGCGCAATTCTTCGTTTTCACGCTGAAGTTTTTTTACCAGCGAATCTGTCATTGTATATTGGCAATCTCTCTGCTGATGATCGGGTCTCGTTTATCAATATCTGATTGTACAACTATATCTTTAGTTCATCAGGCAAGTCAATTCATTGCATTCCGATCAATAATTCCCGGAAAAAATTGCTGTCATTGCGACTGCGAGGCATAGCCGAAGCAGGAAGCAATCCTGCTGTAGATGAGATTAGCTCAGAGCTGGCTTATGCCTTCGGCATACCGCTTCGTCGCTACGCTCCTCGCAATGACAGTTTTTAAGCACAAATTCAAATGTGACAGATGACAAGACCCTGAGACTACGCTTCGCTTCGCACAGGATGACGAAAAAATAGAAAAACGGGTTGGTATCTGCTAGAATTCAACTTGAATCAATAGAGGGGGTGTATCTCTTGGCCATTACAAGTTCAAAAGACACCGCGATTTCTTTCGGCTTTCTGTCGCCGTTTCTGCTGTTTTTCGGGGTGTTTCTGATATTTCCGATATTTTATTCGTTTTATCTGAGCTTCTTTGGCTCACCAACCGATTACAGCCTGGCCAATCTCGATTTTGTCGGTCTGTCGAACTATTTCAGAATAGCTACTGACATGCAGTTCTGGTGGTCGCTTGGCGTCACCGCCCTGTATGGTCTGATGAGCATACCGCTTGGAATCGGCGCTTCGCTGGCGTTGGCGCTGCTGCTCGACAACAAGTTGTTTGGCAAAAGCTTTTTCAGGAGCGCGTTCTTTTTGCCCAACGTACTTGATATGCTGGTTGTCGGCGTTATCTGGACTCTCATCTATGCACCGAAGTTCGGCGCGCTGGCACAGATCACCACCTGGCTGTTCAGCGAAAACAACTTTTTCAACAATACCGGCCTGCTTGGCAGCCCGATGACTGCGCTTCTGGCAGTAGTTATTGCAATGGTGCTTAAAGGTGCCGGCTTCGGCATGGTTTTGTTCCTTGCCGCTCTGCAGAATATTCCCGAAGCGGTCTATGAAGCTGCCGATATCGATGGTGCCACCGAATGGCAGAAGTTCAAGCACATTACTGTGCCTCTGCTCAAGCCGATCATCACCTTTATGGTCATTACCGGCGTCATCGGCTCGCTTAACGCCTTTACCGAGATCTACGCCATGACTTCAGGTGGACCGCAGGTTGTCATTGGTGGCGAAACTGTCGGCTCGACCTCGGTAGCCGGCTACTATCTGTTCAAACAATTCGATGCCGGCAATTATGGTTATGCCGCCGCCATCTCGTATATGCTGCTGATCATAACGCTGGGCATCACCTGGCTGCAGCAGCGCTTTCTCAACCGTGAAAACGGCAAGGAGGCCGGAAAATGAGCAGCGAATACACCAACACTATCGAACACCACGACAAACATACGGTTAAAGCGCAACGTGTCGCTTTCTTCGTCGTTCTCATCGGCATCATGATTTCGATGTCATATGTGATTTCGAACCAGCTGTTCAAGTTCGGGGTCATGGCCTTTTCGGCCTTTGTCACTCCCGAAAGCGAAAAAGCGGTTGCCGAGGCCGGCCAGCTGATGCAGAGCATGACCGTGGTTTATAACGGTCTTGCCGTAGTGCTGACGATAGTTCTCACGATTTTCGTAGTCCGAAAATTTCTGGCGACAGCCCATGTGCATCGCATGGACTTCATCAGGCGCATGGCTCTTTATCTGGCTCTTACTCTTGGTGTTGTCATCGTGCTTTTTCCATTTTTCTGGATGCTTTGCACGGCTTTCAAACCGTCCGGACAGGAACTGGTGATCAGCAAGACCAACCCGTTCGACATAGTGCCGTCAGAACCGACGCTCGACAATTTCAGGCGTGTGCTCAAGATCGATGCTGCTTCGAAAGGCATGGCCGCTGTCGATGCGATTGAGCAGAAGAAAAACTTTGGCACTTATTTTCTCAACAGTCTGCTGGTAGCCACAACAGCTGCCTTTCTCGTGACTTTTTTCGCGGCCATGGGTGCTTATGTATTCTCGAAAAAACCGCTGCCCTACAAGCAGCAGATTTTTATGCTGCTGCTCGCAACCATGATGATACCAGGCATGATGTTCATGGTGCCGCAGTTTTTCATGGTCTGCAAAATGGGGTTGTTCGGCACCAAATGGGCGATGTTTCTGCCTCATCTGGCATCGGTGTTTGGCATATTCATGCTCAAGCAGTTCATGGATACTATTCCCGATTCGCTGCTCGAAGCCGCACAGATCGACGGCGCCTCTGAGTGGCAGGTATTCACCGTGGTCATCGTGCCGCTGGCACTGCCCATCATTCTGACTCTTTTTCTGCTGACCTTTCTGTTTCACTGGTCGAACTTTCTGTGGCAGCTGATTGTCACCAACTTCGAAAACCCGCTGAGCATAACCTTGCCGGTTGGTCTGGCGCTTTTCCGGGGTCAGTATACCTCTGAACTTGGTCTGATCATGTCGGCTTCATGTTTCTCGATTGTGCCGATTGCCGTGCTGTTTCTGTTCGCGCAGCGCTACTTTATCGAAGGCATGACCCAGGGCGCGGTCAAAGAATAGGAGAGAACCCATGAGCGAAAAGAAAATAATGATCATTGCGGTTATCGCCTATATCGCGCTGGTTTTCGTGTGCTGGGATGACTCGATCGCGACCAGCCCTGATGGCCGCACCATTCTGACCTTCTGGCATACCTACAATGACCAGGAAGAGCAGGTTCTGCGCTCCATCATCAAAGACTGGGAAAGCGCCAACCCGAAATTCACTGTTCGCCCGGTTCGCATACCCTTCGACGGCCACAAGCCCAAGTTGCGCACCGCGCTGACCGTTGGTCAGGGCCCGGATATGGCACGTGTCGACTGGTCGTTCGTCTGTGAACTTGCCCGCAAAAACGCGGTTGTTGATCTCGATACTCTTGGTTTTGCTAAAATACGCGACCAGTATCTTGAAGCGCCACTTGAAACTGCTTATATCGATGGCAAATACTACGGTATTCCTGACCAGAGCACCTGCGTGGCAATGTTCTACAACCGCCAGATGTTTCGCGATGCAGGCCTCCTGCCAGAAGACCCGGCCGCGCCAGTCGTTCCTCAGACCTGGGAAGATTTCATCGAAGTTGGCAAGAAGCTCACTGACAAATCTAAAGATCAGTATGCCTTTGCCATGACCAACACTCTGTGGTGGAACCTGCCATTTTTCAACAGTTATGGCGCCCGCATCATTTCTGAAGACGGCAAAAAGTGTGTTATCGATTCAGAAGCCGGAGTGCAGGCGCTCGAAATGATGGCCTCACTTGTCAACGAGCACAAAGTAGAAGCTGGCGCGTGGCGGCCGGGTGCGATTTCCCCAGAGCAGGGCTTTGTTAACGGCAAATACGCGATGATCTTCATGGGCCCCTGGAACCTCGCCAAGTTCGCCAACACCAAAATGGACTATGGCGTCGGTCTGATTCCTGGCGGCACGAAGGGTACTTCAACCAACGTCGGTGGCACTGACGTCGTGATCTTTAAAGGCACGAAATATGCGGCCGAGTGCTATGATTTTCTTGCGTTCTTTACCAGCGCCGAAAACCAGAAGATCTGGTGTACTCAGCTCAACCAGCTGCCGATCAATCTTGGCGCCTACGATCTGGTCAGCTTCGAAGACCCGCATCTGATGATGTTTATGGAACAGATGAAGCATGCCGGCCCCAACCCGGTGGTTAAAGACTACAGCCTGCTCGAAGACCTCGTTAACCCTGAGGTCGAAGCAGTGCTATCGGGCCAGAAGACCGCCAAAGAAGCACTGTCAGCCGCTCAAAAAAAAGTGCAGGAGCGCCTGATCGACTTCTGAAAATGCTTCACTCATAGCTTTTTGTAGATTACACAGATGGCCGCAGATTTAACAGCTGCGGCCGTTTTTGTTCTTCAGGCCCGGGTCCCCAGCCGATGAATGGCGACCGGCGCGGTTTTCCCTTTGATTTTGATTTCTCCGAGATTTTCTGCTGTTGCCGAGTCGGGAAGCAGTGAGCGGGTTTTCTCGTCGGCGATTATCTGTGAGCCAGTGTCGTCAGCTGCCAGAGCGTTGAGACGGGCCGCCAGGTTGACGGCATCACCAATGACAGTGTAATCGAGGCGTAGATTGCGGGCACCGATAATGCCGGCTACGACCGTTCCGGTGGCGAGACCGTAATAACCTTTGCATTGCTGTGCGGCCAGCTGCTGTTTGAGGGCAAATACCGTATCAATAGCCTGTTTTACCGCACTATTAGCGCCGGCGCAGGCTTCGTGGTCGAAAAACACCAGAATCTTGTTTTCCATTACTTTGTCAATGACGCCAGCAGTCGGGCGAATAGCTTCCTGGCTTGCCTTGAGATGAAATGCCTGCTGTTCGATGAACGCTTCGGCATCATTTGCATCGCCGGTTTTAACTGATGCAAAAAGTATCGTCATTGCGCGTTTTTCGCCTTTTATCGCCTTTTCAAAGGCGCTCTTGTCTTTAACCACTTTTATCACTGCTGAAGATACGAATTTACCGAGCAAAGAGCCTTCTGCCAGACCTTGTGCCATTGTGTTGAATGATCTGCCTATACTGCCGAATTCATCAGTTCTTTGATCGAGCGCCGTTCGTTCGGCAAAGTCGCCGCGGCTGATGCTGGCGAGAACTCGCTGCAGGTGTTTTAGCGGGCTCATGAAATACCAGTATAAAAACATGACAAGAGCTGCGAGAAGAGTTATGGCTGTTACTAACATTGTGTTAACCATATTTTCGAGACTGCTCTTTGTCGCAAAGAAATCTTTGAGTGAGGCTACTCCAGCAAGAATATAGAGTGATAAAGACTTTCCCGGTCGTGTTTTTATCAGCAGTTTTTCTTCAGCTGTCATCTGCTCATGGGAAGTCAGTTGAATTCCCACTCTTCGCGTGCGCTCGATCAGATCCCAGACCGGAGGAGTGATCGGGATGGTACTGCGGAAGTGACCATGGAACGAGCCTTTGCGAACTGCTGCAAACTCGAAGTTGTCGGCCCGCTCGCCTCTGTTTTTGCGCAGAAAAGCAAGATAGTCCTCGGATTCATTGAATTCGCTCCACATGACCAGTATTATGGCGCGGACAACGCCGGCGATAGTAATCGGAACTCCGCTTGTCGAAACCATAAGAAAGCTTGAGTTTGCTTCAACAAGACTGCTCGGGTTCGCCATGAGCCGGTAAAAGAACTCTTCGCCGAGCACGCCCTGAAAGAACTTGATGAGAAAGTCGCTGATCATTTCTTCTTTTACTTCGTCAAGAGAGAGCTGGTTGCCTGTCTGGCCATTTTTATCGATTAATTCAGGGCGAAATTTGTGCAAGACCGATTTTAAAAGCATTGCAAACATTTCACTGGCGTTTTTCGAATCACCCTCGCCGCCTTTGCGTAACCAAACAGCGTTTTGGCCATTATCCTGCTGCATCGTCATCAGCAGAAAGCTGTTGCCAAGAGGTTCTGGATACTTTGCTCTGACACTGACGCTGATTTCTTCAAGAGCCTGAGTGCTGCGATCGCCTTCTATTGCCTGAATGACTTTTGCATTATCAGCAGGATGGCTGAGGCGGTAGAAAAAGTCTGCCATTGCCAGGTCGTAACGGTCTTCGAGACGTTGCAGATTTTTATCGAGATCACTTTCAGCCTGCTCCAGTATGGCTGACAGGTGACTGTCGAGAGAATGAGAAATGACCAGTCGGCCAAGCCCGGCTGGCAGATAAAAAAGCGAAAAGAAGGCCGTCACCATTACCAGCGCAATAGAAATCCGCCAGCCCCTGCGAAAAATACGTCGTTGCAGCAATATCATTGAAAGCCCGGCGAATGTTATGAATGTAAAGATGAGAAACAGGGTTTCGCCATTAGTGAGAGGCATTTCTGGCAGGTGATTGGTAACCAGCATTATCAGCGAAGATTCGCCTACCAGAACCGGAGCCGAATAGATATTGAACTTGCCAAATTGTAACTGAGTCGATTTCATCGGCAAATTAGCGGCTTCAGCGCTCATAAATCTTTGCAGGTCAGGCTTGTGACGCAGATACGGCGACCAGAATGGCTTTTCGTTTCCCGATACAGGAATGATCGCAAAGCCGGTTGCTGTTTTATCCAAAGTGCTGACCATCGCATTGTAGGCGTAATCGGCTGGTATTTTTCCCGTTTCGAAGACTGCACAAAGCAGAATTTTGTCGTTGACTCCGTCAGGATAAAACCAGTAAAGCCACGTGCTGCCTTTTACCGAAGTGAATGGCAGCATGATGCCCTCTTCCTTGTTTCTTATATATTCCTGGCGATCGATTATCGTAGCCGGGTTAACGGGAAAGTTGCACATGGTGGCAAGAGAGCTGGCAGCAGTTTGCAGTTCATGCTGACTTGGCGACTTGTTCATCAATGGAACAAAATTTTCGAGGAGATTGACGCCTGGCAGCGTTGAGCTTTTGCAGGTCGTTTGTAGCTTTTTGCTGCCAGGGTTTCGGCTGGCGATCAAGAGGTGATGTGGCGGCAGGCTGCGGGTCAATTGCTTATAGAGTTCGCAGGCAGCAATTTTATCAGCATCGCCTGTTTTATCGGCCAATTCGCGAAGTTGCCGATGAAACTTGTTGAGCTGCAGCAGCGCCTGATATTCCCAGCTGGTGCTGACCTGCATCTTTTCCAGCGCGGTTTGCGCCAGTCGGTCAGCTGCTTCATTCTCGCTGATAATCTGGCGTTGGCGTGCGGTTGACCAGTCGAAAAGCACCAGAATGAATGGAATCGAAAGAAAGAGCCAGGCGGCGAGCAGCGACAGTGGCGAAAACCTATGAGTCTGGTTCATGTTTCCACCACCTCAAAATACTCGCTGTCAGCCAGAGATTCCATTGCGACATGTGGCAAAAGATCTCTGAATTCATGGCTGACTATTATATGAGTGTATTGACCGCGTTTTGACTCAGCTTCGAGAACTTCCGATAAATGCCTGGCCTCGCCGGAAAGGCTGTATTCATGACGGTCGCCGGCGCCAAATGAACCGACCAGGAGTTTGCCACAGGCGATGCCTATGCCCATGCCATAGGTGAAGCTGCCCTCTTCGTTGCGCTGTTCGACGAGGTTTCGATGCTCTCTGATCATTGCCTGTGCGGCATTAACGGCTTTTTGGGCTGCCGTTGCCCTGTCTTCAGCAAAAAATACGGCAATAATGGCGTCGCCAATAAATTTGTCAATTTCTCCGCCGTTTTCGGTAATTCTTGTGCTCATCAGCTCCAGGTGGCGGTTCAGCAGTTCGACGATCTGCTCAGGCAGCCAGGTTTCCGAGAGCGTCGTGAAATTGCGAATATCAGACGCCAGTACAGCTCCCCAGCGCTTTTGCGGCTTTTTATCTGCTTGTACGGCTATGTCAAGCTGGTTTGCAAGAGTTCCGGAAACAAATTGCGCGAGCTCATTACGTTCACACAGTCCCTGCGCCATTTCGTCGAAAGCGTCTGCAACATCGCCAAGCTCGTCATCGCGGTTTAATCTTAGCCTTAGGTCGAATTTGCGGTCGAGAATGCTGGTGATACCTGAATCGATAATGTGCAGCGGCATAATGAAGTATGAAATCAGGGCGTTGGTAACCATTATCAGTATAACAAACAGCAACAGGGCTGCTGCTGTCAGCAGGTTACTTCGGTAGGCGGTTATGCTGAACAATGGCTTCAGGTTTGAGGTAGAGCCTAGCACTATTCCCTGCATATGCTCACATGGCTGGCAGACAGTCAGGGTGTCTTCGCAGTCTTCGACAACCAATGAGCTGTTTGTCTGAGCAGCTGCAAGCCTTTGCAAAAACCAGCTTTCATGTGAAAAAGTTCTACGCCTTTCCGGCAAAGTGGCTTTAATCAAATTTTTATGTCTTTTTGCCATTGCCCAAAGCCGATCTGGCGTTGCACTATTTCCACGTAAAATCGCTCTGGCAGCGAATCGCTCCTGCGCCTCCGCCGCGGCTGTGAAAAACAGTATGCTGGCGACTATTTTACCCTGGTCGGCAATGAAGTCGTAAATTATGTAATGGCCTGCATCACCAAATGACATCAGCAGACTCTTTTGTCTGGCAAACGCAACATCACTGAAGACTGCATTGTTTGCTATCGAGCGGTAAGTCTCAAGTCCCAGCCGTTTGCTCTCATCGAGTTGTGCCATCGCCGCCCGGTGATCCTCTTCAGAGAAGTCCTTGAGCCCGGCATACATCATCGGAGCAAAGACATGCAGATGTGCGGTGTCGCCTTGCCTGTTCGCTTCTGGTGGCAGAATCAAGCGGTCATGTGAGCCAAACATGGTAATGCCGATGCTGCTGAGCGGCACATCGTTCGCTGCAAACTCTTCAAAACAGCGCCGCAGAACATCGCTATCATTTTCTGTCTCTTCAGAAATAATGGCGCTTTTAAAAGCTGCGTCAGCCAGGTAACGACGTGCCAGATTTTCAAAAACGGTTCGCAGTGATGTACTGTTACCGTCAATTTCCCGCAGTTCTTCCCGCATGCTGTTTACCATGCTGCGATAGCGAAGGTGATGGTCGTGTTCGATCGCAGATTTCCCTGCAACCACCAGAATCAGTATCGGAAGTCCTCCAACAAAAGCGACAAGCCCAAGCAGACTGTGTTTGACCGAAAAATCAAAGGGTCGGCCCCGCCGAAGTCGCATAAATACAACGCTGAACCATAACAACATGAGTGCGCCAGAATACAGGCTACTTATGGCCAGGCCGTCAGAATCTGGTTTTAAAGCGGTCAGCCAGAGCTCGTATGGCAGTTTTCTCGATATGCCGGATCTGAAAACAAAGGTGTCGTCATGAAGATTTCCAGCGCTCAATGATGCAATTTTGCCATGTTGAGGATATTTGGCCAGCAGAGAAAAAAGATTCAGAACCGGCTTTTCGCTGCGGTCTTGTTCAAGAACTACCGGTTTAAGATTTTCATGCAGGCTCTCGATCGGAACCAGAGCCGAATAAATTTGGTGGTGACCACTTTGCCGGGCAATTTCCTGCATGGCCAGAACAGCTGCATCTTCTATCTCAGGTCGTTTACCCGATATGATCATAAAGGCTCCCGCCTGCTGATCTGATGCGTTTAGAAAGTCCCAAAGCAGATATCTGCGTTTCCCGTTGAAAACCACATCGATAAAGCGACCGGAACGGTTGCTGAGTAGCAGCTCGCCACTTATGCGCTCGCCGAACAGGCTGGACAAGCGGTTGTTTATCTTGTTTTTGTCGGTTGCACCCAGGCTTTGCCATTTGCGCAGGCCATTTGCGATGCGAGCGAGAAAAGCGCTGCTGGTGCGTTCAAGGCCGCTGCCGGTGAGCGCTCGACCTTCATTCCCTGAAAACCTGAAAACGTAGAAAACAGCATCTTCACTAAGCCAGTTTTCTGGCAGAAGGTTCTGCAGCATTTGTCTGATCATTGTGCCGTCAGCCGCAAAAGGATCTGCCGACTTGTCGAGAAGGCTTTGAATCCGGTCGAGTCTTTTGCTGATTTGGACCTCAACCGGGCAGTTGGCTTTGAATTGTTGTACCAGCGCAGTTGCTTCTTCTTCGGCCTCAACGACAAAATGAGTATCTTCCAGTTGTGTCTGGTATTTGTCCCAGATGTTCGCTACTGGCAGAATGAGCATGGATAGCACAAAAACTGCTGCAATCAGGATGTCTGATCTTCTGCTCAAGCCTGTTTTCTTTCCTCTCGTTTCAGTATTCGAAATACAGGCGTTGGATTTCGCTTCGGTCGAGATCCTTATGCAATGCCAGCATGAGAAGAATTCTGGCCTTTTGCGGAGTAAGACTGTCGGAAACAATGAAGCCGTATTTTGCATCGTCGACTTCAGCGTCGAGAGTCACCGGGCCGTCAGGAACTCTTGTCGCTCTGACAACGGTTATGCCAACCGCCGAAGCTTTTGCCAGCACATTAAGCACTTCTTCAGAAGGATTGCCGTTGCCGACGCCGGCGTAAACGATGCCTCTGATATTGCTTTGACAGATGGTTTCGACCATCTGCGGATCGATGCCGGCATAGCCATAAATTATCGGAACTTCTGGCAGTTTGCCGGCAAACAATGGCAATTTGACAAGACTTTGATATGTGTGTTTCTTGTCTGGTCTGGTGTTGAAGCTGACCTTGCCATAGTTGACCCGTCCCAGTGCGCCGTTTTCGCGGTCGTCAAAGGCTGCCGGGTTTATGGTATCGCACTTTCTGACGCCCCGCGCCGAGTAAATGCGGTCGTTCATCACCACCAGAACACCCTTGTTACGTGCCTCACGCGCACCGGCTACGGCAACGGCATTATACAGATTCATGGCGCCATCAGCGCTGAGTGCCGAGCCTGGGCGCATCGAACCGGTCAAAACTACCGGTTTGTCGTAGGCAACGGTGAGGTTGAGAAACCAGGCAGTTTCTTCCAGAGTGTCGGTGCCATGTGTGATCACCACGCCATCAGCAAGATTAAGCCGGAACAACTGGTTTATTCTGGCTGCGAGTTTGAGCCAGTATTCAGGTTTCATGTCCTGGCTGCTGATATTGCAGATCTGTTCGCCCCTGATTCTGGCAATCTGTTCGAGTTGCGGCACTGCCGAAATCACTTTGTCTACCGGATTTACCGCCGCTTTGTAGGCAGATCCGGTAGCGCTGGCGCCACTGCCGGCAATAGTTCCACCAGTTGCCAGAATGCTTATTTCAGGCAGCTCAGCTGCTGTCGCCAGACAGGTGATGGTCAACAGATAGAGAACAAAAAAGCATCTTGTCAGCAAACTTTTATTCATCATGGACTCCCAAATTTGAAACTCGTATTTACAACCTGTTGTATCAGCTGGTAGTCTTTTCAGGATACCAGCCGGAAAGGCGATGTTGCTAATGAATTATAACAGAATCGCTTCCTTGTCGGTTTTTCTTGTCTATGTCGGGCTTGCAATAAGACTGAGAGAGATCAGTCTTTTGTTATTGCCGTTGTTCGGTTTGCTTTTTATCTGGTTTCCTGCGATGGCAAAGTTTTTTGACATCCTCGGCGCCGGAATGTCAAGGCGCTGCGCGCCAATGGACCCGAATACGCCTTCCTGTGTTTTTGTTCTGATCGGCTGGGGAATACTTCTGACCCCGGCTTTAATTGGCATCATTGCCAAACTGGCCAGTATGTAGTCGTGTTAAAAGTTGCCTAACCTCATACGTTGTGCTAAGCTGAAACCTGTTGCTGCACCCATAGCTCAGCTGGATAGAGTGTCTGCCTCCGGAGCAGAAGGTCACAGGTTCGAATCCTGTTGGGTGCGATGAATATAAAAATATTACAGTCTAATATGATGTAAGAATCGGCATAAATAGGCGGCTTTCGAAGTTTTCTCGACTAATGAGATAGAAAGCTGTCTATTGAAATTTAGGGGTATTTGGGGGTATTATTGGGGGTATCTTAATATTATCTCTGGAGCGATACCCCCATGAAGCTGTCAGCCGTTCAAATAGCGAAAAGCAAGCCTCAAGCCAAAGATTATAAGCTCTTCGACGGTGAAGGGCTTTTTTTACTTATCCGGGCCAACGGTGGCAAGCTCTGGCGGATGAAGTATAGATTCAATGGTAAAGAGAAGCTATTATCTTTCGGGAGTCTTAACGATATAAGCCTGAAAGAAGCAAGAGAGCTGAAGCAGAGCGCAAGAAACCTTCTCAGCAAGGGCATTGACCCGGCAACCTATAAGCAGAGTCTCAAAACAGACGCGGCCGAAGCCGAGAAAAACACGTTAAAGCTGGTAGCTCTTGAATACTTCGACCACAAGCGCCAGAAGCTGAGCCCCCGAACAGTTGGGGGTATCTTCAGTCGATGGGAACGGCATATACTGCCATATTTAGGCGATACCCCCATAAAACAGATAACTTTGCAAGACTTGCTGGGGGTATTTGACAAAATGAAGGCTCTCGGAATAGCCGAGCCAGTCAGAAAGGCCCTGAGCGAAGTAAAAAGCGTTTTTGTTCACGCAGTTATAACGGGCAGGATAAAAGAGAATGAGAACCCCGGCGTTTATCTGAGTGGGGGTATCGTGCCTGAACGAAAAACAAAACACATGGCGGCCGTAACCAGCCCCGAAGATGTAAAAGCGCTTCTCGAAAGAATTTACTCTTACCGAAGCCATGGAGCGCCCATTGTCGGCAACGCTCTTCGATTGTTGCCGCTCGTTTTTGTGCGTGTCGGAGACTTGAGAGAGGCGAAGTGGTCTGAGATCGACTTCGAGCGTAGAGAGTGGCGCTTTTGCGCTGATAAAGGCGAAGTTGAAACAATAGTGCCTCTTTCGCGGCAAGCCGTTAATATTCTCGAAGAGGTGAAGATTTTTACCGGACAATATGAACACGTTTTTCCGGGCGCATGGGATAAGACCAAGGTAATGAGCAACAACGCAATAAGAAAGGCCCTGCAAACTATCGGTTATTCAGGCGATAGAATGACCGGGCACGGCTTCCGGGCCATGGCCAGAACCATTCTTGAAGAGGAATTGAGATACCCTTACCAGTATATTGAACCTCAGCTATCGCATAAAGTCAGAGACCCGCTGGGGAGAGCATATAACAGAACGACTCACATTGAGGCGCGGCAAGAGATGATGCAGACATGGGCCGACTATCTCGACGAACTGAGAGCCAGCCCAAACCCTGACCTTAAAGCACTTCGAGAGAAGTACAAGTATCGAGGTTGATTACCACAACTCGAAAAATTGTTACCCCAAATTGAGAAGGAGAAAAAATCATGGAAAACGTATCAGAAATTCACACTACGGCGGCAGATGGCAGTAAGGCGGCTAACAGCTCGACTTATTGGGTGATTTCGGCTATAGAAAGCTGTAACACTGAATACAGCGAAGTCAGAAGGGCTTTAGGCTTCATTCATGACAAAATGCTGACTGATGACATTCTCTGTCGGGCCGATAAAGAAGAAGCCGAAAGATTCTTTACTTATCAAATCCTAATTGAGGGAATTGTCATGAAAATGATCGAATTGGAACGGAGGTTTAGCGCCGAAACGGAAAAAAGGTTGTCTGACCTTCGAGCTGGCAACCCCAGAAGTTTAACGTAAGCTGATCGGCGGCAAATTCCGCAATTTGCGGTATTTCAGTGGCGGCCGTTTCTTCGGCCGCCTTATGCAAGAAGGTGATTACATGGCACGCAAAAACAAACCAGCAGACGAAAAACAGAAGCCTTTCGACCCGTGGACGGCAACCATTGAAGAAGCCCTTCGAGAGTTTAACGCTGGTAACGAAAAAGCTATATTTCAGTCGCAAGCGGTTGCCGACATCATGGCCTGTAAACCAAGAATTGAAGAAGCAATGAAGGTTCGAGGCAATGAAGCTGGTAATAGTCCGAAACTGCGCCTTGTGGCAGAGGCGGGCCACGCCATTTTATACTGTGTAAAAAAAATCCTAGATAATGAGCTAATCGCCCCTGAGTGGTTGAGTTACGCCTTTAACCAGAGATACTACCCGGTAGCCCATCATAAGGCTCGAACATGGTCGAGCACACAATCGTTTGGTGACTCCACGGGAAAAAAGAAGCTGGAGAACCGGCGAAAGGCGCGAGCGTTGAGAATGTTCTTGATGGGAAGTTGTGCCACAATCCACACAGAATACAGATGGCTCAGGCATAACGAAAGGCTTAAAACCCAACTTAGAAAACTAATCAAAGAAGCAAAAGATGGCGCGCTCATATCACGTTATGAAAATACATTAAAGGAACTCGATAAAGAGGGGTCTCTTTTGCGCGGGGAAACATTTCTTTCCTTTCTTACTGAGAGGGTTAAAAGACAGCCGGAGCTGAGTGACTTTGGGTTTGACACAATAAGGAAGGCGTATAACAAGCTACCTAAAACACTGAAGGGGTAAAACAATCGCGGGTTGTTTTCCCTTATTAAAGACAGACAAAAAAAACATAATTGCTCTTGAAGCTACAACAGTTTCAATAAAACATCTCAGGAGCAAACATAATGAAAACCGCGTTAACCCTTCCAGATAATGGCCTTATAAGGCTGAGCCAAGTACTGAAATTTATTCAAGTATCACGCTCAACCCTTCTCAAAGGTATTGCAAGCGGGCGTTTTCCACTTACTCCCATAAAAAACGGCAAGATCGTTTTTTTCTCAGCCGAAGAAGTCAAGAAGCTGATTCGTTTTCTTGCTGGCCAGATCGGCGGGGGGGTGGCAGCATGAACACCCTACCCGAAACCGGCTTTTTGAGACTTCCACAGGTATTAAAGCTGATACCAGTCTGCAAAGCGACATGGTGGAACGGAGTTCGCTCTAAACGCTTTCCGGCACCCGTTAAAAACGGGCGCTGCACCTTCTGGCGTGTCGAGGACATCAGAGAACTGATAAAAAAGATGGCTGGAGGTGCTCAGTAATGGCCGGCTTAGTCATGATTCAGAAATCACCCACGGAAAAACAACGAGAAATCGAAACCCTTGAAACCCTCAAAAAGATCGAGACAAGTCTAAAAAGTCTTGATTGCAACATTGAATTGCTGACGTTGACTCTGGTCAATCACATCAACAGCGGGGGTGATTGGGAATGAACCCCGAAGAAAAAAGCCGGGCGGCGAACCCGGCAAGCATACAAGCATTACATGACGATTATACCACAAAAACCGCGTTGCAAGCCAATTTTTCCACGTTTCGCAACAGCTTTGATACTGAACCGGCCGGAAAAACTACCCTTGAACAACTGGCAGCAGATATTCAGCGCAGCAAGTGGCAAGTACAGGTTGAACGACTTCGGGCCATGACCGCCGAAGAATACAGCCAAAACAAGCGCAATCTGCCAGCCGTTGCCTTTGGTGGAATATTTAACCGGCGTTCTAAACGAGCACTAGAGAAGGCTTCCGGGCTGGTTGTGATCGACATTGACCACGTTTCCGGGCACGAACTCGCAGACATTAAAAACAAGCTGACAGCAGATCGACATACAGCACTTTGTTTTGTTTCACCGTCTGGTGCTGGCCTGAAAGCGGTTTTTGTAGCTGACTTCTCAGATGATGCTACATTCAAACAGGCTTACAGGGCTATTGCAAACTACCTGAACGCACAATACAGCCTGAAGATCGACGAAAGCGGCAAGGATATTTGCAGACTTTGTTATGTCAGCTATGACCCCGAAGCCTATTACAGTCCCGATGCAGTTCAATTTTGTTATGAAGTGGCGGCCGTCGATGAGCCAGCCCCACGGTCAGCAGAGAGACCGACAACGCCTATTTTTATCGGCAACAATCAACAGAGATATGTATTGAGCGTCATAAACGGCGAGATCGAAAGCGTTGAGACTGCCCCACGGGGCGGCGGTAATAATGCCTTGAATGTTGCTGCAATGAAGATCGGGCAATTTTTCTATCTTGGCCTATTCGACAAAGAAGCGCTCAAACAGCACTTAATAGCGGCATACTTGCGGCGAGGCGGTTCATTCAAGAATCAGGCTGAAGCTGATGCGACATTTGAAAGTGGTTGGCTGGCTGGTGTGAAATCACCGCGGGCCTTGCCGGAAAGGGGTCAGCCATGAATAAAATCACATCTTTCGATCAGATCGGCGGCAAAGCTGACCAGCTTAACCCATTGCTCGAACTGGTGAACTCTCTGGCACAACTGCACCCGCTCGAATATGACCAAAAGCGCAAAGAGATTGCGAAAGAACACAACATCAGAATATCGACCCTTGACGAACTGGTCACAAAAGCGCGGCAAGCGCTTGAAGAAGGCGAGAAAACTGATGAGCAGTTCAAGGAATGGGCCGTTGCACCCTGGAGCGAACCAGTTGACGGGCGTCAGCTCCTTGATCGAGCACTTGAAATTCTTCAGCGCTATGTAATTGCCGACATTGAGAGCTTATGGGCGGCGGCAGCATGGGCGGCCCTGACTTGGCTAACAGATCATGCAACAGTTTTACCGATGGCGATGATAACGGCTCCCGAAAAAGGTTGCGGTAAGTCTGTTTTGCTCGACGTGCTGGCGGCGATGGTATGCAGGCCATTACAGGGCGGCAGTATCACACAGTCAGCAACCTTCAGAAGCATCGAGTTATGGAAACCGACATTACTGATTGACGAAGCCGATTCGTTTATGAAGGAAAATGAAGCGATGCGGGGATTACTCAACAGCGGCCATACCAGAGGCAGCGCGTATAAAATACTCTCTGAGGAAATAGGCGGGAAACTTCAGCCAGTCAAGTTTTCAACTTGGGGAGCGAAGGCAATAGCCGGCATTAAACTTGAAACCCTTGATTCCACACTTACCAGCAGATCAATCGTTTTGCCGATGAGACGCAAAAAACCGGCCGAACAAACAGAAAGCTTTCGACATGCTGACCAAGGGCCATTCAAGGAGATTCAGAGCATGTTTTATAGATGGGCTCTCGACAACGGTCAGGAATTTTCGCGCCTTAGGCCGATTATGCCGGAGTTGTCAAACAGAGATGCCGATAACTGGGAGCCGTTACTAGCAATCGCAGACCTTGCCGCTGGCGATTGGCCGGATAGAATGAGATCGGCCGCACGGAAAATAGTTTGCAAAAAGGAAGAGACGCCTTCGGTAGATGCAGAATTGTTGAATGACATTCGAGAGATTTTCGAGCGCCTTCACGCCGAAAGGTTGCCGACTGCAAAACTGATGGAAGAACTCATAAAAGACGATCTTGGCCGATGGGCCACGTATAACCGAGGTAATGCCATGCACCCGCGGCAACTTGCCGGCAGGCTTGCTGCATACGGTATCAGATCAAAAACAATCAGGTTCGGAGTATCGACGTCTAAGGGTTATGAACTTTCCGACTTTTCAGATGTTTTCGAGAGATATATACCCGACTCTATAGGAGGGGGTGTTTTATCCGAAACACCGAAACAAACTGCTATTGATGCGGGTTGCAGCAATTTTTTATCCGAAACAAAACACAATGCTGTTGTGGATAAAAATGACCGCTCAGAAGCCTTAACAGCTAATTGTTACGGAGTTGCGGATAAAATAGGGGGTTCTGGCGAAGATATACAAATTGTTGAGGAGTTCATTTAATGGAAGATCAGATTCAGCAGGTTTTTTGCTCTGGCCTTTCGTTATCGGTTGTCGATGGCCGGCTGAAGGTTGCCGGAATTCCCGAAACCGTTGACGCTCTCAGGCCATTATTGCAGCAGTATCGTAACGAAATAATCAGGAAATTGCAGACCGCTGGAGAGCTTCAAAACGGCCCGGCCATGCCTGAACATACCGACCCCGAACCGAATGCAACATGGGCCACTCCAGCGCAACGGCCAGAGAATGAAGCCGAAAAGCTGTCAGCATGGGAGCGCGGCGAATGGGTAACGATACCCCATACCGCCGAAGCACTCGAAATACATCAGGCTATTGAGATCGAGCAGACGGCAAGGCGGCGGCGGTTGTTTGTGGTTGCCGAAGGACTTAGCAAAGCCCTTAACACAATCGACCCTATCGACCGAGATCAGCGGCCCGATGATTATAGCTTTGCGTTGTCGGTATTGCGTTCACGTGTCGAAGATGCCCGGCCATGGCTGGCAAGGGGTAGCACATGACCAGGTTGATACTGCTTCTGACCATGGCCAGCCTTTACAGTTTGCTTGTGTGGCATGACGGAGAAGGGCCATAGCAGAGAGAATTAGAGGCACTAGGCGCCGCAACCAGCTATTGACGCGGGCCATGGGGGCATGCCAAAACCTTACGACTTCAAGACCAAGACCGACCGCGGTAGTCTTTTTTCGATTCCGTCAGAATTTTGACTTGATACATTTTAAGGAGAATCAGCGATGGCTAGACCAAGAAAACCAACTAACTTAAAGATACTCCAGGGAACTTACCGGCCAGATCGAGCGAACCCGAACGAGCCACAACCGGAAATCTGCACACCCGAAGCGCCTGAGTTTTTATCAGATCGGGCCTTGCAGGAATGGCAGAGGATAGCGCCGATTCTCGAAAAATTAGGGCTACTCTCGCAGGTTGATAAAATGGCGCTGGCGGCATATTGTGCGGCCGTTGCCCGGTTGTGGCAGGCCGAGGAGCAGTTAAAAAACGAGGGCCTGACCGTCACGAATGAGCGAGGCCGAAGAATCAAAAACCCGCTGGTTGACGTTGCGAACGCGGCGGCAAAGCAGATCAGTCTTTTTGCTTCTCAGTTTGGTATGAGCCCGTCAACCAGATCGAGCGTCAAGGCGAAGTTGCCGGAGAAGGAAAACCCGCTTGCAAAGTTTTTAAAGAAGCGATGATTACACAGGGCGGTGAAATCCGCAATTATTTCGGATTTGAAATGTATAATTATTTGACATTTGCCCGGCGAAGGCAGCAACAGCAGACCGAAGCAGGCGCGAAGGTTTGCAGGCTCAAGGCCAGAGACACCGGCCGCCACGAACTCTTAACCCTGCAAAGTTTCCGGGAGCGGGGCAGGTCATTGACCATACATCGAGGCGCGGCAACGGCTGGCGCTTGTTCATACTGGCGTTGATATTACCCTGATATGACCGGCAACAATGGCGGGCTCAGCGACCAGACAACAGCCAGCGCATAATAAGCGCCGGCATTGTCTTGACTGGCGAACAGATCGGCGTATATTTGATAGGTGGCGGCCGGAATGATTGCCACATGATACCGGGCCATAATGACAACAAATGATAGAGAGTGACAGAGAATGACAAAGCTAATGCAGGTTGACCATGAACACCTTGAGCAGAAGATTTATCAGGTCAGAGGCCAGAAAGTCATGCTTGACTCTGATCTTGCCGAGCTCTACGGGGTAGAAACCAAAGCATTAAATCAGGCGGTCAAGCGCAACTCTGAACGCTTCCCGGCTAGTTTCATGTTTCAGCTAACCGCTGGCGAAGAAGAGTTTTTGAGGTCACAAATTGTGACTTCAAAATCAGAAAACCAGATCAGTAAAGAAAAGCGCGGCGGCAGAAGATACGCGGCTAAGGTTTTTACTGAACATGGTGTTCTGATGCTTGCCAATGTTCTGCGTAGCAGTCGAGCGATTGCCGTAAGCATTCAGATTGTCGAGGCTTTTGTTAAAATGAGAGCTGTTACAGCTATTCACGGCGAATTGAGCAGCAGGCTGACAGAACTTGAAAAAACCGTTAAGACGCAGGGCGGCAGCATCGACTTTATTCTTGACCTGCTCGACAGAGAGATGAAAAAGAAGCGAATAGGCTTCAAGCCGGGCAAGAAAGACAATGACGCCTGAGGAGCTTTTTTTAAGCGCTGCATAGTGGGGGTATTATTGGGGGTATCTGAACTAAGCCACGCAATATCAACCCTTTGTTTATAGGCTTTTCCGGCTTTCGTTCACAGCATGTTGGGTGCGCTTTTTTTTGCCCGGCGCACCTTCAGGCAAATCGCAACATGCTGTGTCGCCGATTGCTATGTATTCACATTCAGATGAACATTGCGGGCTCTTTGCGGTCCTGACAGGTTGTGAACAGCATTTCGCTGAAGCTTTTGACGTGCTCTGACATCATGATGCGCGCGTTTTGCGGGCAGACCTTGATGCAGGCGCAGCAGATGGTGCAGAGTTCGGGCTTTGTATGATAACCGCCGCGATAGTAGATGGCGCCGGTCGGGCACGAAGGCTGGCACTCGCCGCATCGGTTGCATTTTTTGAAATCGGTCTCGACATGCGAGGGCGGAATTACATGCCGTTCAGGCAGCGGGAAAGTGCCGGGCAGAGCGAGTGCCGACATCTTGTCGAGTGATTTGAGAGACCTTATCTTTCTGGCAACCTGATTGCCAAATTCTTTTGCTTTACCCTTGTCGAGAGCGTCGGGGCGACCTTTTGCAACAGGAAATTTCTTCGTCGAATACGAATGCTCACCAATGAAAGCGGCAGCGGCAACCGGATGCAGACCAAGACCGGTCGCGATTTCCCGCAGCTCGATCAGTGCATCGTCAAAGTTGCGGTTGCCAAATACTGCGACAAGAACGGCTGGATTGCCGGCAAATTTAAGTTTTTGCAGGCGCTCGATCGCTGTCAGCGAAATTCTCCCAGCGTAAACTGGCGCACCGATAATGACGAGATCGCCTGGTTCGACGTCGATAAGCGTTTCTTCGTAGCCCGGATAGGTGAGGTTGTTTTCGATTATGTTGAGCGGGTCGATGCCGGCGCCGTTTGCGATGGCGTTAACGATTTTTTCGGTCGTGTGGGTTGGTGAGTAAAAAAAGCTGCTGACGCGAATTATGTTCATTTTAGTATTTCCTGTCTGCGCTGAATTATTCTGATGCCGTCATGCGCTGCTCGACTTCGGTCATCATTTCGTCAAGAAAAGCCGGGCGTTCTTTGATGGCGCGTGTTTTCTCGAACCAGGCGCGAGCCTGCTCGAGATCGCCAAGACGGCGATAAATTTCGCCGGTCAGATAACAGAAACGCGCTTTCATTTCGGCATTGGTCTCTTTCTCGATCGCGGTTTTGAAATTTTCAGCAGCCAGTTTCTGAAAATACTGTTCGCGTTCAATGCTTTCTTTGAGAACTTTTTCAACGTTTTGCGCGGTATCGCTGGCGAGCAGGGGCGCAATCATCTGCATGGCCTTGAGCGCACCAGGATTTTCGCCATAGTTGCGCAACAGGAACACGGCACCGGTCAGAAAGGGAAGTTTTTCTTCCTGGCTGGCGACTGCTGCCATTTTAAGACTTTCGAAAGCTACTTCGACGTTTATCGAAGAGGCGTTGCGGTCGCGTTTCTCAAAGCGATCGGAAAATTTTGCATCGAATAATTCTGACATTCTTTTCATATTTTCTATCGGAAACGGTATGACAGCTTCGATTCTCACTGACCAGGCAGCGTTCAGATACTGATGTGCTATATCACCGGCCGGCGCGTTCTCGAGTTTGCGCACCTGCGCGATCAGATCATACTTCGCCCAGGCCGGCATATCGATTTGATCACTGTATGAGGCAAGATCTACTGCCGGTTTGAGCGCTTTATCCTGTTTGATGGCGGCAGTAAAGGTTGCCGGCATGTTCTTTTTCGCTTCATTTGAAAAGTCGTCGATATAACCTGAAAAGCCACATTTGAGGCAGGTAGCCGGTCTGATAAGAATTGGCGAAGAGCCCATCGGTCGTTGCATGAAATCAGTGTCGACCCCGCCAAAGTTGTTGGTAGACATAAGTTCGCGGCCGCTGAAGCTGTTGCCGCATACCGGGCATTCGAGCTGAATCGAGCTCGATCTGGTCGCCTGTGCTACGCCCGGGCACAGCAAAATTGCTGCAATAAGTATGGCAGAACAATATCTAAGAAGATTCATAAACCCCTCCATGATTGTCGCGATCCATTGCAGTTTCAGCTTATCAGGCTGTAATGGCAAAGTCAAAATCATTCCCTGGCAACTGTGATATAGTGATTGATATTTCTTTGGGTGAGGCAAGTGCAAGTGAAAGCAAGAATCATTCTGTTTATTATACTGTTATCGATAACGACAGCCGCCTGGGCGCAGGAAACACCTGCCGGTATTCTTTTTGTCGGTGCCAATGACGGCAGTTCTGAAATATATCTCTGGCAGCCGGATGGCGAAAAAGGCGTGATCAGCTCTTTAACCAGCACAACGGCAAAAGAGGGCAATGCCTGCTGGTGGTCACATAAAGGTCTGGTTCTTGCCTCACGCGAAATGTCACCGGATCATTATGGGCTTATTGCCATGAATGAGCGTCACGAAACTGTCTGGCAGCTCGAAGACCCTTTGGGCAGCCTTGGCTGGCCCGTTCCTTCGCCCTGGGACGATCGCATTCTCTGCGTCAGAGGCATGAGTGACGGCTCTGTACAGGCAGGTATGGTTGTATTCCCTGATGGCGGCTTCGAACCGTTTGAATTCGAAGGTCTGTCTGGCGGTCAGCTGGCCTGGTTGTCGCCGGACCGTGTTCTGTTATCGCGGGTAACTGCTGCCGGCTTTACTATCAACCAGCGTAATATCAGCAGCGGTGCCGAAGAAGTTATTGTCAGTGGCGGTCAGAACTGGCAGTGCCACGTGAACCAGACATCGGGTCGCATATTTTTTGTGCGCCGGGCCGGCCAGATCAGCAGCATTTTTGAGCTGTTCAAAGACGCACAGGACCGCTGGCAGTATGAAAACGTCAGCAACGCGCGAACCTACGACTGGCAGCCGGGAGTCAGTCGGGATGGCGACACTCTGATTTACCGCTCATTGCGTAACGGTCGCTTCTGTACGATTCTTCGCGACATTGCCTCTGGCGCTGAAAAACTCATCGATCTCGGCGAATTTGCGCAGGTCTATTTCCCGGTGATTCTTGAACGTGCTGATGTCGAGCGCCTTCTCGCCGGCGCCAGCCAATGACAAAATGTTCGAGTTCAAGCCGATAGGCGTGTTCAGATGCGCCCACAATTATCATCAGGAGCAGCCGATGCAGGGCGTGCTTTCCGAAGTCGAAGGTTGCATTGAGCTGGTCAAAGGCCATAACTACGAACAGGGCCTCAAAGATCTGGCCGGTTTCGAATACATCTGGGTAATCTTCGTCTTTCATCTGAACCACAACTGGCGTCCGCTCACCAATCCGCCTTATTCTGACGGAAAAGGCAAAAAGGGAGTTTTTGCGACGCGCTCGCCTTATCGCCCCAATCCGCTTGGCATGAGCTGCGTCAAACTCACGCGCATCGAGGGCAACCGCGTTTATATCAGCGGCTCTGACCTGCTCAATAACACGCCGGTAATCGATATCAAGCCTTATATTGCCGATTATGACAGCTTTCCAAATGCCCGTCGTGGTTGGCTCGAAAATGTCGTTAAAGAAGTCTACGATATCGAATATGAAGAAGTGGCGGCCAGAAAAGCTGAATATCTTCGCCGGCATGGCGTAAATCTGCGCGGCGTCATCATCAGCCAGCTTAGCCACAATCCGCACGATAAAACACGCAACAAATACAGCAAAAGTGCTGATTGTCTGGTTTTGCGCTTCAAATCATGGCGTCTGTTCTTCACTATTGTCGATAAAACCGTGATCATAAAGGATATTCGTTCCGGTTACGCCGATTTCAGTTCGGTGCTTGGCAACGATAGCCCTGCCGACCTCAAGCTGCACCAGCTTTTTCAACGCCACTTCCGCCAGTAGTGTTACAGATGCGTGGACGCGGAGATTACATCGCCTGACCCGCCGGGTCAGCGCAATACTGATTCTTTTATGAAAATCGGCAGCAGACTTGAATACTGGTCGGTCCAGACTTTTATATCTGATTCAGAAGCATTAACCAGAACCCATCGGTTTTTAGCTATGCTCTGCAGCTCCAGCAGAGGTTCTTCTGTTTTTGCCAGAACCACATACTCACATTTATCGCGATAGAGATTTTCTTTTGCCGTGGCGTCGAAATCGTAGTCACTTATGTGCAGCATGGCCAGATTTTGTGAGCAGGCAATGGCCTTTAGCGCCCTGGCTATTTTCAGGTAGCGATTCGAAACGTGAAAAACAATCATACCGTTGCTCTTGATTCGTGACAGATAAAGCTGAATTGCCTCGAGTGTCAGCAGATGGGTTGGAATTGCAACTGATGAAAACGCATCGATAAAGATTATGTCAAACTTTCCCTCGGGTTCTTCTTTAAGTTTCAGGCGGCCATCGCCTTCTATAATACGGCATTGCGAGGCATAATCGGTCGTATAGGTAAAAAGCACATCTGTATCTGCCATGAAACTGATTACGTCGGGATCAATTTCAATAAAGGTGAATTCCTGACCAGGCAAAGAATAAGCTGCCATCGATCCGATGCCGAGACCAATTATACAGGGCTTGAAATCTGGTTTTCGCGTTTGTGGCAAAGCGAAAATATCGCCGACCGGGCCGGCCGGATGATAATAGAGAAGGGGTTTGAGGCGAAGAGGATAAGAGATAACCTGAAGTCCATGCATGGTAGCACCATTCGTCATTACGCGTGAAAGATTCTTGTCTGACGAAGTCACTTCTTTTTTGCCGAAAAAATTACGCGTCTGTAACAGAATCGCAGGTGATTTGCCGATATTGTAGACAAAAAGAGCGATCATCATTGTGCCTGAGATTACAAAAAGACCTCTTTTGGGTTCAGGTTTAAGAACATAAAGCTGTGTGGCTGTCACTAAAATCAGCAGACCCGCTCTGATATAGTTGCCAAAATTACTTAAGACGTCCAGAATAGACGACCAGATGGAGACGTTAACGTCAATTGCATACATTAGAGCCAGTTTGCGAAAATAGTCAGGCATGTCAATTTCGTTGATGGTAACAAGGCTTGTGCTGATAATTAATCCAGAAATCAAAAGAACAGGCAGCCTTAGCGGCGTTTCAGGTGTTTTGTGATGCTTTTCCATTTTGTGAGTGCTGTAAAGAAAGAGAGCGGCGGCGGCTATTATCAGAGAGTACTCAGTAAAATCTGTGAATATTGTTGGAGCAATCAAAGAATTGAAAAATCCTCCCAGAACGCCACCAAGAGATATCCATGCGTAGAAGTCTGTGAGGTGATTTATTGAAGGCCTGGTTTTTGCCAGATAACTGTGACAATAAAGCGATATGGCAAAAAGAATGCTGAAATTGAGAACAATGCCTGGCAACAATGGATCGGTTCCTTTAATAAAATAGGTCAGAGGAAAAGAAACTATTGCCAGAACAGCCATTTTTTCAATTAGCCCGAATGGCAGATTATAACTTGAAAATGCCAATGCAAAAGTTGCCAGATAAATCATCAGAGGCATAACCCATAACAGCGGAACAGGAGCAATGTCGGTAGTGAGATAAAGCGTGACGCCCAGCAGCAGACTGGAAGGAATGAAAGCTGCTGCAACCCAGTTCTTTATAATCTGGCCTTGCAACGGTTGGCGAGAGAGTTCTGTGGGACGGTTGCTTGAATGATTGATCCCGTTTCTGGTTTGCAATCGGCATATAAGCAGCAATATAAGCAGAGTTATATATAGAATCATCCATAACAGGCTCTGTTGTGATAGATCCAGAGTCGTTTCGATCAATATGGGATATGACAGAAGAGCGGCGAAACTGCCAATATTACCAGCTGTATAGATGAAGTATGGATTTTGCGAATCATTGTGTCCGCTCAGGGAAAACCATACTTGGAGAAGCGGCGACAGGGTTGCGAGAAGGAAAAATGGCAATGCCACGTTTTTGAGAAGTTTAAATAGAATCCATAACGAAGGATGCGACGGCACTGTTTCACTGAAGTCAAGATTGAAAGGCAGTACCACAAATGTCATTATGGCAAGCAGAAGATGAACGAATGTTTGAACTCTCAATCCGAACTTTTTCAAAGACAGATGGGTATAAACATAACCAGTCAGAACCAGCAGCTGGAAAAAGAACATGCAGGTGTTCCAGACAGCTGGTGCGCCTCCTACGTCTGGCAGAAGCATTTTCCCAATCATTGGTTGAACGAGAAAAATGAGAAATGCCGAAATGAAAGACGTTATGGAAAATAATAGAGCCAAACCACCCACCTGTAAAACGTTTGTTTATTTTAATTTTTTGAAATGGTCTCATAGTTCTGACACTAATTCAACTCATTGAGAGATAATATCAAGACAGCATTTTAGCTCTGATTTTTAACGAATGGGCTCAGCTGCTATTGAATATGTTGATGTACACGCGAGGCAGTGCTAGAATCTTTGCGGGATCTGAATATTAAAATTGAAAAGGACGCTTTATGAAAAACACGAACAGCTTTATTATAATTGCTTTTATGGCAGGCGCAATGATGGTAACCGGTTGCGGCAGCGACCCGAAAGCAGCACCATCTGCACCGGCCGGAGTTGAATCGGCAGACGTTAAGCCCGCCGAAGTGAAAACCGACGGTGGCGCGACTAAGATAAGCCTGCCGGGTGGCATTAAGATTGAGACCGGCGAAGGCGGCGCCAAGGTGAACATGCCCGGAATCAGTATTGACTCGACCGAGTCTGGGGCAAAAGTAAGCCTGCCCGGCGTCACTGTAGATGCCGCCGGCGATAATGCCAAAGTCAGCCTGCCCGGCGTAACGGTTAATGCTGATGGTGATGCTGCCAATGTCGATGTGGGCGGAATCAAGATCAACAAAGATGGCGACAGTAGCAGCATCAATATCGGCGGCATGAAGATCGATGTAGACGGTGACGATGCCAGCATAGATGTGCCCGATGTCGATACCGCAGTAGAAGCAGCTGAAAAAGCTGCCGAAGAGGCTGAAAAAGCCGCCGAAGCAGCAGAAAAAGCGGCTGAGCAGGCTGCTGAAGAAGCAGAAAAGGCTCTTGAAGAAGCTGGTTTGGGCGAAGGCGAAGAATAATGCAGATCAGGCCATTTGAGCTCGAGCGTTACTTTGCCCGACACGAATTCTCGGCAAAATATCTGCTCGGCTCAAGTGACCCCGAAGCAATGAGCATCGCAGATCTGCTGGCCTTCGAATCTGGCAGCGAAGATGCCCTTAAAAAAGTCTGGCTGGGCTATACCGAGAGTCTTGGCGACCCGGCGCTGCGCCGTGATATCGCAGCTCTGTATGAATCGGTTACACCTGAACAGATTCTGCTGTTTACCGGTGCCGAAGAACCGATTTTTGCGTTTATGCACGCGGTTCTTGAGCCCGGCGATCATATTGTCGTGCATTTTCCCGGCTACCAGTCGCACTATTCGGTGGCGGAGTCTCGTAATATCGAGGTTTCATACTGGTGTGGCGATCCGGCTCACAACTGGACACCCGATCTGGCAGAACTGCCGAAACTGATCAAACACAATACCCGGGCGATTCTGATCTGTACGCCACATAATCCGACCGGATACCTGTTCGATCGCGAATCATGGAACCGGGTCATAGAAATTGCGCGTCAGCGCGGGCTATACCTGTTCTGTGACGAAGTTTATCGTGGCAGTGAGCACAACGTTGCCGACCGCCTGCCGCAGATGGCCGACCATTACGAAAAGGGAATTTCGCTCAACTGCCTGAGCAAGAACTGCGGGCTGGCAGGTCTGCGCACCGGCTGGATCGCGACTAAAGATCGGCAGATATATAATCAGCTGGCGACTTTCAAAGACTATCTGACCATCTGCAACTGCGCTCCTGGTGAATACCTCGCCGGTATCGCCGTGCGCAATATCGACAAAATTTTTGAAACTCAGCGCCAGCGCCTGGTGCGTCATCTTGACCTGCTGGCCGCTTTTTTTGCCCGGCACGAAACCTGTTTCAGCTGGCAACGACCGCGCGCCGGAACGGTGACTTTTCCGGCCTGGCTAGGCGGCAGCGCTCTTGACCTCTGCGACCGTCTTATAGCTGAGACTGGCATAATGCTGATTCCCGGCACTTTTTTTGATATGCCCGGCGATTACCTGCGTTTTGGTTACGGCCGCGCCAACTTTGCTGATGTGCTCGAGCGCTTTGAAAACTGGCTGATAAAGGCTGGCTGATATGAGTGAATACAGTTTTGCCACGCAGTTTTCTGGCGACCTGGTCATACTGAGGTTCGAGGGCTATTTTAACGAACAGGCCGGCAGAACAATCAGACAGTCATTGTGCGAAGGCCCGGTTCATGAGGTTTGCAATCTCGTATTGAACCTCGAAAAAACGAGTGTAATCAATAGTCCCGGCATTACCCAGATCCTCGAGCTTGTTGAGGACTTTATCTGTGAGCGCAAAGGCCAGGTTGCTCTCGTTGGCGTATCACAGCTCTATCAGGAAGTCTTTCAGGTCGTCGGTTTAACCGGTATGGCTACAATGTGCGCTGACGAAAAATCAGCGCTGGAAAGTATTGCGATCTCTGACAGATAGCCTCTTGTCTTCTGTCAGTCGGCAGTTACCTGGAATGTGTAACTTAATCCGCCCACTGTTATTGTTATATAAACAGTCTGGGTGCCGAAAAGGTCATTAGAAACGGGCCAGTCAAAGTAGAGGGCAGTGTCAGACCAGGTTACGGCTGGTGAATACAATTTGTTGTCTTCATCTCTCAGTTCTACGCTGCGATCCGAATCAATGTCACCGGCAGCGCCAAAATAGTCGCCATATATGGTGATGCGGTTACCATTACTTATCGGTGTAGTTGCCTGCGCATAGTTGGTTACTGATGGTGCAGCGACGTTGACTGAGCTGTTGGTCTGCCGCCCGGCGATGGTCATTGCAATGGTTTTGTTGCCGGCACCACTGTAGATTTTTGGTATTTTGAATTGAACTGAATTATCTGACCAGCTGATGATCTGGGCGGTTACGCCATCGACGGTTATTGTTCCCTGGGTCTGACCAAAAGCCTGCCCGGTGAGGGTTATTCGGGCGCCGATATTGTCAGTGCTCGGATTGACGCTGCTTATGCTGGGTTGCGTGATGTTGAAAGAGTAGCTGTTTGAATAGCGGTAGGCGTCAAGCCAGACTACAACCGAAACCGAGTTGGCCTGTGAGTTTGCGAATTCTGGCACTACGCAGGTGATGCTGTTGTTGTTCCAGTTTTTGATCGTTGCCGTGGTGTAGTTGAAAGTGACATAGGTGCCGCTGTTCTGGGTGCCGAAATACTGGCCGCTGATGGTTACTTCGCTTCCCGGCAGACCGCTTGCGGGTGAGATATAAGATATTACCGGGCCGCCAAGGCTGAAAGGCACGCTCGAATTTGAATAAACGCCGCCGACAACCACGACAAAGTTGCCATTGTTGGGCGCATTATCAGGCAGAACCAATGCAATTTGAGTGTCTGACCAGGAACTCGGGGTAACCGTCACGCCGGCATAACTTACCAGGCTGGTGCTTTGAACCACGCCAAAGTTGCTGCCATTGATGGTGATCATCGTGCCATAGCCGCCACTGGTCGGCGAAATTGAAGCAATTACCGGTCCGGTAGCAACATTGAGGGGTTTGCTTGAACCGCTGCTGCTGCAACCGTAGGCAAGTGCACTGATTAATACAATAACAAACGTCAGAAATTTGTTCATAATAGCGATTATAAGTTTGTTTTAACCAGGCGTCAATGCCACAAGCCCACATTGTACCGAGCTTGCGCAATAAAATTGTAAAGCAGTCTTTACATTCGATCTTGACTACGACTTGTCAGGGTTTGCATCTGGTTGATCAGTATGTTAGTTTTAAAGAAAAATGCCGAGGAAGTTATGAAAAAGCGTCTTTTAATCGTATTCTATATTCTTGTTTGCTTCTGTAATCCTCTTTTTTCGCAGACAACCGCTGCAAATGCCTCGTCTTCTACCGCTGCCGAAGAGACTGTTGCCAAATCCAGATTCGAAAACCCGCGTGATACGGTAAGAACCTTCATGTCGGTGATGAACGATGTCAAGAATGGCAATGCGGCTCACATGGATACTGCATTGGTCGCTCTTTATCTTGACGATATTCCCGAGGAAAGCCGCCACAGTCGAGCACCTGAAATTGCCGCCCAGCTTTACAGGATTCTCAACCACTTTACCTTCAAAATTGATGCGATTCCTCTTGAAATCAGCGGTCGAACCTATATTCTGCCGGTCGGCAAAGAGCAGGGTATCGAAATTGCTCTTTATCGCTATGATTCGGGCGAATGGAAATTCAATTACACAAAAACCCTCAAACGTCTTGACGAATACATCGAGCTGGTCGAAAAGTCGCAAAAAGCCCAGCAGGAAGATAGCACGATCGATCCGGTTTATTTTTCTGCCCGCGAAACCATGCGCCTGTTCCTGCTGGCAATGAACCAGAATAACGCTCAGGGTTTGACAGAAGCAATTGAAACCCTTGATCTTAGCAGATTTGAACGTGCGGTAAGACGTGAAATCGGTTCCGAACGTGTTGCCATGCTCAAGTCGGTGCTTGATCGCTATAAATACATAGATCTGGTCGAGCTGCCCAATGACCGTCAGGGGCCGCCAGTCATATTGCTGACTGACGCCAGCGGCCGCATTATCATCGAGCGCGTGAAAAATCCAGATTCAAGCATCGAATCATGGAAGTTTTCGGCACAGACTGTTGCTGAGCTGCCAAAGCTGTATGACGCTTTCAAAGACAAACCTCTCGTCGAAGGCGTCGTCAGCAGCGTCGAAATTCCTCTTTCGGTACGCATCCGCGATTACATGCGGCGCAATTTTCCCGGGTTGCTGCAACAGAACCTTCTGCTCGAAAACTGGCAGTGGCTTGGTCTGTTCTGCGTGGCTTTTCTGGGTTTGGGCTTCAGCCGTGTAGTGATTCATATTTTGCAGAACCTTATCAGGGTTCTTTTCAAACGTGAAGAAGTAAGCGTAGATACCGAAGCGCAAAGCCGCTTCATCAAGCCTATAAGCATTACGGCAACAACTTTGTTCTGGTGGGTCGGCTTGACCCTGCTCGGTCTGCCAGGAGATGCCCGCATGATGCTGCTGGTAAGTGTCAAGCTGGTATCGGCTCTGGCCGGGGTCTGGGCTGGTTATCGGCTTATGGACGTCGTTGGCAATTTCCTGCAGGGAAAAGCTGACAAAACTGAGAATAAATTCGACGATCTGCTGGTGCCGCTGATTACGCGTGCACTCAAGACCATGGTGATTGTATTTGGTCTGGTGTTTGTCGCTGATATTTTTGCTGTCGATATCGACAAGATTCTTGCCGGTCTCGGTATTGGCGGTCTTGCCTTCGCTCTTGCCGCCAAAGACACGATTTCGAATATCTTCGGCTCACTGACTGTGTTGATCGACCGGCCATTTCAGATCGGTGACTGGGTTACCATCGGCAGCGCCGACGGTACTGTCGAATCTGTCGGGGTTCGCAGCACACGCATTCGCACCTTTTACAATTCTTTGATCACTATTCCGAATTCTGAGCTCATCAATGCACATATCGACAACTACGGCGCCCGCCAGTTCAGGCGTATAACTGCGACCATAGGTATCGCCTACGATACGCCGCCTGAAAAGATAGACAGCTTTTGCGAGGGCATTCGTGAGCTTATTCGCAAGCATCCCTATACCCGCAAGGATTTTTATATTGTCAGTCTCAACGAGTTTGCCGCGGCGTCGCTGGGGATAATGCTCTACTGCTTCGTTAAAACGCCAGACTGGGGAACCGAACTGCGTGAGAAGCATCGCCTGTTCAATGACATAATCAGACTGGCGAACAGCCTCAAAGTTGAATTTGCTTTCCCGACTCAGACAGTTTATCTGCGCAATCAGGAAACCCCGGTTCATGATAATGTGCCAGAAAGCGAGCTGGCAGCGATAAGCCGCGGTCAGCAGCTGGCCAGTCAGATCGTTTATGATGCGCTGGGCAACCCGCCGATAAAACCGCCGCCCGTAACTTTCTGACCGATGATGTTTCGTGCTGGGCCGTTGTTACAAAAAATAAGCAAAAAATATTAAAACTTTTTAAGGGCTTCCGCGTATTGTGCTTTCTGGTGTAAAATGTTGCACAGATAAAAGTTGTACAACGGCAGGTGGGTTTTATGAAAGAGACAAGAGAGAAGAGCTCCTACGCTCCCGGAGATCATGTATTTCTGCAGGGTGAGGTTGTTCCGGCCTTTTTTAAGGTTACTTCCGGGCGTTTCGCCAAGGTTTTTTCGAAGAAGTCGGTAAAAGAACTGGGTGTGCGGCGCATGCTCAATGAGGCCGACCTGATTGGCATCGTAACGCATCAGGAACTCTTTGGCGAGATCGAGGCTCTGATGGGCCAGCCCCAGGGTTTTTCGGTGTTCGCGCTTGATCCGTCGTCGATCGAACCGGTGCCGGCCGATAATCGCGATGCTCTGCAACATGTTATTGCCAGCGACCCGCGGGTTGGCGTGCGCGCCTGCGTATCGTTTGCGCGCTATATGAAGCAGTTTTTCTCTTATTTTGCCGGCATTGCCAGAGAAGAAGTCGAGCTCGAGGCTTTCATCAGGGCGACAGCCCGCGATTACATGGCCGGTGTCAACGAACTGGCCGGAATTGTCTGTCCGGCGCTCAACGACCCTGATCTGACTGCCGCCAAAGACCACAAGGCTTATGAAATTGCCCGCGAAATTCTTCGCCAAGCTGATTTGACGCGCAATGCCAATGCTTCGGTAGCCTGCGGGGTTGTCAGCTATGTTGGCAAAGACGTAAAAATGCAGGCTTTCAAGGCCGGTTCTCTTCTTTGTAAAGAAGGAACGATCGGCGACAAGCTATTCATAATCACCGAAGGTACTGCTGAAGTTATTACCAGTGGCGGCAGTCCGAATATAAGAATAGACACGCCCGGCAGCATCGTCGGTGAAATCGCGGTGTTTCTCAATCTCGACGCCGAAGTTCCTGATATGCGCAGAACTGCCGATGTGGTCTGTGCCACCGATCTTACTGCAATCGTAGTGCATCTCAGTCAGGTCGAGGGATTCTTTCTCAAGCAGCCTGACATAATGACTAGAATGCTTATGGCCATGGTCAACCGCTCAGAAAACACGCAAAAGCTCTGTGATAATTCTGAGCGACTGCTCAAAGATCTGCTCTACAAGAAACTCGGTATTCTGCTCGAAGGTCTCAACGCCATGGCAAAACGCCTTGCAGACCGCCACGACAAGATCTCGCTCACCCGCCCGGCTGCCTTTTTCGCGCAGCGCGCCCGCGCCGCCTACAACCGCTTCAAAGAATCACTCGACATTCTCGCCAGAAAAAGCGCCATCAAAACCTGATCAATTGAGCGGTGACGAGTTTTGCAATAAATAAAAAACCGGCTGTTTAAGCCGGTTCTAGATCGAGTTAAATCTTGTTTAAACTCTTTATCAAAGCGGGAAACGGGGTCAGGAAATAGCCGAAAAAGCCTTTTGTATGCTGATCCCTTTTTTGCGGGGCGGCGTTTTTGTCAACATTTTGTCAACATCGCCGGAAATCGTCTCTTATTTTAACCCCTCGAAAGTCACTCTGGTTTAATAACGCCTAACCAAGTATAGTCGAACCAGCAGAATTGTCAACGCTCACAGCTGCGGCCTGTTTGAGCTTATGACCGTTATTTTGTAACGGTTCCATCAAACAACCGTCAAACAAATCATGACCTATCAAACCGGCTCTGTAAGAGACTTTTGTTATTCAGCTCACCCGAAAAGCGGCAGTTCTGTCAAACAACCATCAAACAACCGTTAAGCAAATTTGAAAGACCGAACCCTGTATGTTTTGCATCTTGAATTGAACTGTATTAGATTGAAGATATGATGTCGAACAGCGAAAAAATACTGCAGCTGATCAAGCAGGGCGAAGGCCTGGAGCTGGAATTCAAAGAAGCCAGAACCGGGCTGAACCGTGATGTCTTCGAAACTGCCTGCGCATTTATGAACCGGATCGGCGGCACCATACTGGTTGGTGTCAGCGATAAAGGCGAAATCAAGGGCATCGATCCGCAACATGCTGCCCAGATGAAAAAAGACTTCGTTACCGCCATCAACAACCCGCAGAAAATCAGCCCGCCGGCCTATCTTTCAGTCGATGAAATAATTCTCGAAGACAAGCTGATTCTGCGCATCTACGTGCCGGAAAGCTCGCAGGTTCATCGCTGTAATGGCCGTATTTATGACCGCAACGAAGACAGTGACCTGGATATCACCGACCACACCAACCGGGTAGCGACGCTTTATCAGCGCAAACAGGCGATATTCAGCGAGAACAAGGTTTACCCCTTTGCCGGGCTCAAAGACCTTCGTGTCGACCTGATCGAGAAGTGCCGAAAAATGGCTGGTCTCTGGATACCCGGCCACCCCTGGCCGCAGATGAACGACCTGGAAATGCTGCAAAGCGCCCAGCTCTACCAGACCGACCACGAAACCGGCAAAAGCGGTGTGACTCTGGCCGGTATTCTGCTGCTCGGCCAGGATAATCTGATTCTTTCGGTTCTGCCATACCACAAAACTGATCTGATTCTGCGCCGCATCGACCTCGACCGCTATGATGATCGAGATATCGTTTCTACCAATCTGATCGACAGTTATGACCGCATTCTGGCCTTTGTCGGCAAGCATCTGTCAGACCCGTTTTATCTCGAAGGCACCAACCGCATGAGCCTTCGTGATACCATTTTCAGGGAAGTTGCCTCGAATATTCTGATTCACCGCGAATATATGAACGCATTCCCGGCCAAACTGATCATCGAACGCGGCCAGGTTAAAACCGAAAACGCCAGCAAACCACACGGTTTTGGCGTTCTGCAACCTGAGACTTTCACGCCTTTTCCCAAGAATCCGGTAATTGCCAGGTTTTTCAGACAAATCGGCCGTGCCGACGAGCTTGGTTCCGGCATGCGCAAAATGATGCGCTACGGCAAAGCTTACGGCGGTGCCGACCCCGAACTGATCGAAGACGATATCTTCAAAATCATCGTCAGATACCCCGACATGACCACCTACCCCGAACGTCCGGCAATTGTAAAAATCACCGACCCGGCACAAGTTATAACGGGGCCAGAGTCGGGGCCAGAGTCGGGGCCAGAGTCGGGGCCAGAGTCGGGGCCAGAGTCGGGGCCAGAGTCAATTGCCAAAAGAATTGTAATGGCACTCAAAACCGGGCCACTTTCGCGATCGCAGCTGGCAACCGCTCTTGGGCATAAAAGCATATCAGGCAAACTTAACCTCAACATCAAACAACTGCTTGAGAAAGGCGTTGTCGAATACACAATCCCCGACAAACCCAACAGCCGCATGCAAAAGTATCGACTCACAAAACTGGAGTAAACAACTGATCCAACAGCTCGGCAACAATACATTGGCAAAATGTGACATAGATAAACTAATAGGAACTTTTGAAAAAGATGAACGACTCTGACAGCGAATTGCCTGAATTTCCTGAATTCTTTCAGAATATGATGAATTCATTGGCAAAAAACGATGCCCAGAGTTACGCAGAACTGAAATCACTTCTGAGTAACTTTGAACCATTTAAAACAGCCGCCGTTTTTTGTGGTTTGGCTACAATAGGCTCTTTGCAGAGCAATCACATACGAATCTCCAATTTAATACATGCAGCACTAAAATTTGGCCTGGGCACGAAAAGCATTAAACAGAAGCACATATCGCATCTTTTCAACTTGCTCGATAAATCAGACCCTGCGCGAGCTGAAGATCCGGCAGAAGACGTATTTGTTGCCAATCTGTCATCTCAAAGGGGAACATTTAAGATTTTCGAGGGTAATTGGGAAGCTGCCACATTTTATCTTGAAAGATTCATTGATATTGTTGATTCAATGCCAGATTCTGAACAGTTTAACCAAACTAAAAAAGCTGTTTATGGGCTTCTTGCGTTGTCGAATTATATCGCTGAGAAAAACAAAATCCTTCCTAATACGATAACAGGCTCATACCCTGTGCAGGACTTAAACTCAGCCAGGCGTGAAACTCCTGAATCTTTAAAAAAGAGAGTCACATTTTCTATTCAAGATCTTGAGCAATTAGGCTTTAAGATTGAAGACATAGAGCCATTTATTTTTGATTCTGCAAACATTTCAAAGCTTCCGTTTCCTTCTCATCACCACTCATTATCTCTTCTTGAAAAACAACCTGTCTTGTCACTTGGCAGCAATAAATTTTGCCTCTATCCTCAGGCGGCCAGCACGGCAATTCGATCCTTTATTCTGCGGCATTACACAGGGTGTGACAAAGAGAGAGCAGCATTAAGGGGCAATCTAATTGCCTCTTACTACAAAATTCTTTCGAGTTCACTACTCTTTGGAAGAATTTCGTGTCCGCCTTTGCATAAAATGCCTTACCGTATTGTTGGCGATCTTATTGTAATGGATGCAGTATTAGAGGCCTACAAAGGCCGACCGCTGCACCTCATCTTTCTCTTCGACGATTTTAAAAGCAACATAGATGATTGGGCTAATCAAAATCCTGTTAAAACCTCAGATTCTGAACTGAACATACCAAGTCGAATAGAAGAGATTAAAGCTTCTCTGAATAGCTCCGAGATTAAACATGGTATTACACTTGTAATTCTTGCCGGCTGGGGCCGCCCCTCAATGTTTGCAATAAAGAGCAAAAAAACGGACAACTGGAGTATTCAGGTCATTTCGGCACACGACCTATTTCACTTAAGCGATTACCCCGGTATAACGCCTACAGACCTTTGGCGCATAACGCAGGCAAAAGAAAAATTGTTTGCCCTTGGTGGTAGAATCCGCAATTTCAATGGCTTCTTGAATCTTTATGGCTGGCTCGTTGAAAACAACTGGCATATCGTTCCGCATGAGCAGTTACCAAAAGAAAATGACAGAACGATGCTTGAAATGCATATTGGGACAGAATATATTGCCAAAATCCGAGAAACCGCCAGATTAGCGACTGACAGAAAATTTATCCCTGATGTAGATGGGCAGCACAAATATGTTCTGCGCCGAATGGGCCGCTCTTTTTTCAACAAGCAGCTTACTCCCATTTATTTTTGCCAGGAAGAAATCCGCAGCAAAATTTTCAGATCAGCATATTCTTTAAACTCAACTGTCTGGTGGTGCTCAATTAAGAATGCAGCACCAGAGCCGGCTCATATTCGAATATGGGATTCCGCGCTCAAATGGCTGCCAGCAATAGCTGAAGCCCTTCAAAAATTTGAAATTGCTTTTCCTGAGTTGTTAGAGTGGCAGCTTGATTTTGAAAACGAAAAAGAGCAAGCCGAAGTAAATCAGATCACCTCAGTTAAAATGAATGAAAAAACCATCATAACCAGCATTAAATTGCCGCCAAACAGTCTTTTCCACAAGTCAACCAACTGCGGCGAAAAGAGCTTGATAGAAAGCTATTTAAAAGAAATTCTGCCGGCAGAACATTCAGACCGGCTACCAGAAATGATAAACTCGATTTTTCCGGATTCATTTGCACGCCACAGCCATTTTTTGCCAGCAAGATCTTATGGCGATTATGTTGCAGATAAGCTACCATCAGCAATTTTACTGCATGGGCTGGATGACGCAAATCTTCGATTGGGTCTTGGGTGGTCAGATGAGAAAAAAGCGGGATTTCAAAGAATAGCAGACCAAAAGAGCTGCGTTAACCATATCGGCAGTATTGTTGACAAAGTCTGGAAAGACATCGAAATTTCCCTTAAAAGATTTTCTAAATCACAACTTTGCCAAAAACTGATGCTTAATATTGATGCCATCAGAAATGAAAAACGGCAATGGGAAAGAACTGTTGCAGCAAATCTCTCAATGAATGACGATAAAGAAAAAACTATTTCAGTTATCAATGATGAATTAGGCAAACTTAACGCTGCTAATCTTGCAAGCCGGATTCTTGTAGAAATGGCTGTTTGCACGTGCCCAGAAACAGCAAAGTTTGAGCCAGACGAGCTTGATATATCGATCCTTCTTGGTCAGACAATTCTTCTGTTTAATCTTGGGTCATGGTCAGACGCCATTAACCTGGGCATTTTTCCGCCCGAAATTGAGATAAGCTCATTTGGCCAGTTAATGCTGGATTATAGTTTTGATAAAACCGTTATCTCACAATACCACTCTGCCTACGGAAAGAAAATAATAGAAGTCGAAGCTGAAAGATACTTTGATTTGTTTTCTCAAAGTGCAGATAGACCTGCGCTGGAAGAACGACTGCCACAGCAATTTGTCACAGCCTGTAAAAGCGAATTTCGAATACCATTAAATCAACTGCCATCAATACTAGATTGCATTGAAGACATCGGGTTCACAAAATCGCCAACATTCACTGCAAGCCGTTCTGAGCTGGTTGCAGCTATATCAAACATGCTCTCACACAACAATGATAAGGAAATTGCCGACTTCATCTCATATTTTACACTGCCAGCAAGAGATAGGTGGGATCAGAAAGACAAATGTCTTCCAGATGGCTATAAACAGGCTGATTGGTTTCCGTGGAACTTTCGCAGGCGATTATCATTGATTTCAAAGCCGATTGTTGCCTTGAATTCAGATTCAGACCCACTTTTGCTTATCAGCCCCGAAACTATCAGAGAAGGCGTCTGGTATAATCTCGACAACTCGCTTGATGGAACATTTGCAGAGACCAATTTTGATTCTCCTGAAATGAAAAACTGGATTGGAAATCGGCGTAATGAGCTCGGCAACAAGTTTAACAATACCGTTGCCTCAAGATTAAAAGAACTTGGCTGGCAAACCAAGCCTGAACTAAAATTACCCGAAATACTTAACAAACAATACAAAGATGATCTAGGCGACATAGATGTCCTGGCGTGGTCAGAACAAGATCAGCTTGTTGTGGCTATTGAATGCAAAGATCTGTTTTTTGCCAAAACCACGAAGGAACTTGGTCACCAGATAAACGAGTTTATGGGCAATGATGATGAAAAAGGCAGACCAGATCGCCTAAAGCGCCATTTCAGGCGTCTGGATGAATTGTCACAAAATTTATCTGGCCTCAGAAAATTTCTTGGCCTAAGCAACATCACTGAAATTTACGGTCTGGTAGTATTTAGCCAGCAAACAATTCTGGAATATACTCCGCAAGTTCCCAAAGATCGCATTTGTTTTTGCTCTTTTGATAATTTGGCATCGCCAGACCAGCTTAAAAACAGGTTAATAAAGTGGGCAAAACTTTGAAATAGCCATCTTCGAAGTCTTTGAAGGAGCGAGAGTAACAAATTGCAGATTAGACGGGAATGTGGTTTAATAACACTGGTTGCACAAACCGGAGTCTCAGCAAAATAGAACAGTGGGCAGAGAGCGGCGGAATGACTTTGAGCTGGAGCGTTAACCAGGCCTGTTGAAGATTTGAGATTTGTCGTTCTGTTAATGTATCTGTCGTTGTAACTGTTTATTCAAAGGAAATAACGATAGCCATGGCAAAGAGTAAAAAAGCGAACGACGATAAGAACGAACCACTCGAAAAACAACTCTGGAAAGCTGCCGACAAGCTGCGCAAAAATATCGATGCGGCCGAATACAAGCATGTTGTGCTGGGGCTGATGTTCTTGAAATACATTTCTGACTCTTTTGAAGAAATGTTTGCCAGGCTGCAGGCCGGCGAAGGCAATTATGCCGGCGCCGACCCCGAAGATAAAGATGAATACAAGGCCGAAAATGTTTTTTTCGTGCCAACCGAAGCCCGCTGGTCTTTTCTGGTCAGCAAAGCAAAGCACCCTGACATCGGCACCTACATTGACGCCGCTATGGATGCAATCGAAAAAGAAAACACTTCGCTCAAGGGCGTTCTGCCCAAAGTTTATTCGCGACAGAATCTTGACCCGGTTAACCTTGGCGGCTTGATCGATCTGATCGGAAACATTGCTTTCGGTGATGCCAAAGCCCGCAGTGCCGACGTGCTGGGCCATGTGTTTGAATATTTTCTCGGCGAATTCGCCCTGGCAGAAGGTAAGCAGGGCGGCCAGTTTTACACGCCACGCTCAATTGTTGAACTTCTGGTAGTCATGCTAGAACCCTATAAAGGTCGCGTATTAGATCCCTGCTGCGGTTCCGGCGGTATGTTCGTGCAGTCAGAAAAATTTGTTTCAGAGCATCAGGGTCGCATCAACGACATTTCGATCTATGGTCAGGAAAGCAACCAGACTACCTGGCGCCTGGCCAAAATGAATCTCGCCATTCGTGGCATCGATAGCTCGCAGGTTAAGTGGAACACGGAAGGTTCGTTTCTTAACGATGCGCATAAAGATGTAAAGGCAGACTTTATCATAGCCAATCCGCCTTTTAACGATAGTGACTGGAGCGGCGAGCTGCTCAGCGGCGATGGACGGTGGAAATACGGCACGCCACCGAATGGTAATGCCAACTATGCCTGGTTGCAACATTTCATTCATCACCTGTCTCCTACCGGAAAAGCTGGTGTGGTTCTGGCCAAAGGGGCTTTAACCACTAAAACCAGCGGAGAAGGCGATATCAGACGAAAATTGATCGAAGAAGGCAATCTGATCGACTGTATCGTCAACCTGCCGGCAAAGCTATTTTTGAATACGCAGATTCCGGCGGCACTGTGGTTTATTAACCGTGCCAGAAACAATGGTCACCCACGAAAGAACGAAATTCTGTTCATTGATGCCCGCAATCTTGGTCATCTAATCAACCGCCGCACCCGTGAACTTTCAGTAGAAGATATACAGCAGATCGCCCGCACTTATCACGCCTGGCGCACCGGCGAAGGTCAATATGAAGACGTCAAGGGTTTCTGCGCTTCAGCTCCACTTTCGAAAGTCGCTGAACTCGACTTTGTTTTGACGCCCGGCCGCTACGTCGGCCTGCCTGAAGAAGAAGAAGATTTCAACTTCGCCGAACGCTTCATAGCTCTCAAAGCCGAATTGGAATCACAATTAAAAGAAGAAACAGATTTGAACAGATTGATAGTTAAAAGTTTGGCAAAAATAAGCGCATGAAATTTATAAAGACAACAACCTCAGAGTTAATGAAATCTGGGGTTTTAAGAATCGGCGACGGTTACCGTGCAAAAAATTGTGAGCTAATCGACAGCGGCCTGCCATTCGCCCGCGCAGGCAATATTAATAATGGATTTAACTTTGAAACTGCTGAATATTTGCCCCTTAGCTATTTAACCAAAGTTGGCGAAAAGGTCAGTCAAACCGGGGATACTGTTTTTACTTCAAAAGGCACAGTTGGCAGGTTTGCATATGTAAACGAAAAAATCCAAAAATTTATATACTCACCTCAGCTTTGTTATTGGCGAAGTCTAGATCATAATATTCTCGCGCCACAATTTATCTATTACTGGATGCAAAGCAGAGAGTGCCTTGAGCAGATTGAAAGCTTAAAAGGGCAAACAGATATGGCCGATTATGTTAATTTAGCCGATCAGAGGCAAATGTTTATAACAATGCCCTCTATAAGCATGCAAAACGAGATTGTTGGTATTTTAGGAAGCCTAGACGACAAAATTGATCTGCTGCACCGCCAGAACAAAACCCTCGAAGCCATGGCAGAAGCTCTTTTCCGCCAGTGGTTTATAGAGGATCCTGATAAAGATTGGGACACAAAGCCTCTCAGCAGTATTGCCGTTTTTTTAAACGGCCTGGCCTGTCAAAAATTTCCACCAACGAATGATACAGACAAATTACCTGTATTGAAAATAAAAGAGCTCAGCAATGGGGTTTCTGAATCGACCGATTGGGCAAGCAACGACGTTAAATCTGAATATATTGTTGAGACTGGCGATGTAATTTTTGCCTGGTCAGCGTCGCTCATGGTCAAAATATGGAATGGTGAACGCTGCATCCTGAATCAACATCTATTTAAAGTTACTTCAAAATCTTACCCGAAATGGTTCTTTCTAATGTGGTGCAAACACCATCTTGCAGAATTTATAGCAATTTCAGCAAGCCATGCAACAACGATGGGGCATATTAAGCGAAGCGATTTAGACAAAGCCATAGTTCTCGTTCCAGATAAACCGCGCTTGGATGTTATGTCTTTGCAAATGAAGCCTTTGATAGAAAAGCAAATTGCAAATTTCAGACAGATTCAAACTCTTGAAAAGCTTCGTGACACACTTTTACCAAAACTTTTAAGCGGTGAAGTAAGAGTTGAGATCTGATAATGGAAAGACTTCGTTCAACAATAGTTCAATATGGTCGCTGGTCTGAAATCGGCATTTATATTGACCGAATGGAGGCGCATTTTGAATCAGACTTCAGCATAGCCGTGGAGAATGCCAAAGCTTTGCTGGAAACTATTGGCAAAGAAATCTGCAAAGACAAAAATGTTGAGTTAAGCAACAACCCAACTGTTGGAGCAGTTATAAAAAAAGCGTTTATTGCCATCGGCTATAATAGCGAAGACCTTGTTAACAAGATTTCAACTGCGTTATCTACGATCGGTCAAGAATTAGGAACCCTGAGAAATCTTATCAGCCCTACTTCACACGGAAAATCTCTGGAAGAGCTTAAGGAGCGCAATAACAAAGTTGATCTTCTTACCAGAGAATTTCTGATCGACAGCACGCTTTCAGTAGCCAGATTCATGATTAGAGCATTTGAAGAAAGAAAATACAGCGAATTGCGCGATGGCAGTCTTGAAATTGACGGCAAAACATTGAATTACACCGAAGAAGAAGATTTCAATGAATTTTGGGATCAGACTTATGGCGAATTTGAAATGGGTGACTATTCATACACTGCCAGCGAAATATTATATGGCCTGGATTATGGAGCTTATGAGCTGGAACATAGAAATTTCTCAGAACTTGAAGATGAACTCGAAAGCGGGGTTATTTGAGTGAGCCGTTTAACAGAATCAGCAATAGAAGAATTTGCGATCAAGCTTTTTGAAAGGCTTGGCTACAGTTATGTTCATGCTCCAGATATAGCACCGGACAGCGATAATCCTGAGAGAGCCGATTATTCTGAGGTATTGCTGATCGGCAGACTTGAACAGGCATTGAAGCGAATCAACCCCGACTTGTCAGCAACAGTTTTGCAGGCGGCGGTCAAAGAAATTCGCCGCATTCATTCGCCGGAGTTGCTTGCCAATAACGAAACTTTTCATCGTTATCTTACCGAAGGTATCAAGGTCAGCTACCAGCACGAAGGCAGCGAACGTGGCGCCCAGGTTTGGCTGATTGATTATGCAAAGCCTGAAAATAATGAATTTGTTGCAGCAAACCAGTTCACCGTCATCGAGAACCACCTGAATAAACGCCCTGATCTTGTTTTATTCGTGAACGGCATTCCGCTGGTAGTGATCGAACTCAAAAACGCCACCGATGAGAATGCTACCATCAAGAGTGCATTTCAACAGCTTGAAACTTATAAACAGACGATTCCATCATTGTTCACATACAATGCCATACTGGTTGTTTCAGATGGTCTCGAAGCCAAAGCCGGTTCTATTTCTGCCGGTTTTTCGCGTTTCATGACCTGGAAAAGTGCTGATGGAAAAAGTGAAGCTTCTCATCTGGTCAGTCAGCTTGAAACTCTTATCAACGGGATGCTCAACAAGGCAACCCTGCTCGATCTGGTGCGCCATTTCATCGTCTTCGAAAAGGGCAAAAAGGAAGACCCGCAAAACGGCCAGATCATTATCAGCACTGTTAAAAAACTGGCTGCTTACCACCAGTATTATGCAGTTAATGCCGCGGTCGCCTCAACAATTCGAGCTGCCGATTTCAGCGAAAATTACAGTGCTAAAAATAGTCCATCTGCCTATGGCCTGCCGGATGTCGAATCGCAGCCAAAAGGCGACCGCAAGGCCGGCGTTGTCTGGCACACCCAGGGCTCCGGAAAGTCTCTTTCGATGGTGTTTTATACCGGCAAAATCGTTTTGCTGCTTGATAACCCGACAATTCTGGTTATAACCGACCGCAACGATCTAGATGACCAGCTTTTCGACACTTTTGCCGCATCCCGGCAACTTCTGCGTCAGGAACCTGTGCAGGCCGAAAACCGCGAGCACCTCAAGGAACTTTTGAAAGTGGCTTCCGGCGGTGTTGTTTTTTCAACCATTCAGAAGTTTCAGCCGACCGAAGGCAATACTTATGAACGCTTGTCTGAGCGCCGCAACATCATTGTTGTCGCCGATGAAGCCCACCGCACTCAATACGGCTTTGCCGCCAAGACCATCGATGATAAAGACGATAATGGTCAGATAATCGGCAAGAAAGTCGTTTACGGATTCGCCAAATACCTGCGTGACGCTTTGCCCCATGCCACATATCTTGGTTTTACCGGCACCCCTATTGAAAAGACCGACGTAAATACTCCGGCAGTTTTTGGTAACTATGTTGATGTTTACGACATCGCCCAGGCCGTAGAAGACGGTGCAACCGTCAGAATATTTTACGAAAGCCGCCTTGCCAGGGTTGCTTTGAGCGAAGAAGGCAAAAAGCTCATTGCCGAACTCGATGAAGAACTGGAGCAGGACGAATTAACTGAAACCCAGAAAGCCAAAGCCAAATGGACACGCATGGAAGCGTTGATTGGCAGCAAACAGAGAATCGCCAATATTGCCCGCGACATAGTTCAGCATTTTGAGGCGCGACAGGAAGTATTTGAAGGCAAGGCCATGGTTGTCTGCATGTCACGCCGTATTGCTGCCGAACTGTATAAAGAAATAACCGAACAGCGAAAGAGCTGGCACTCTGATGACCTGAGCAAAGGCGCTATAAAATTAGTAATGACTGCAAGTTCAAGTGATGGGCCGCTGCTGGCGAAACATCACACAACAAAGGAACAACGCAAACTACTGGCTGAACGCATGAAAAATGATGACGATCCGCTGAAGCTGGTTATCGTTCGCGATATGTGGCTAACCGGCTTTGACGCGCCAGGTTTACACACTATTTACATCGACAAACCAATGCGCGGCCACAATCTTATGCAGGCAATTGCAAGAGTGAACCGGGTTCACAAAGATAAACCCGGTGGCCTGGTAGTAGATTATCTCGGTATCGCTTCAGATCTTAAAGAGGCATTGTCTTTTTATTCTGATGCCGGCGGTAAGGGTGACCCGACACTGTTACAGGAACAGGCAGTCAGACTCATGCTTGAAAAAGTCGAGATCATATCGGCCATGTTTCATGGCTTTGCCTACGAAGAGTTTTTTGCCGCCGACACGGCCCGCAAGCTTTCCCTGATTCTGGCTGCGGAAGAACACATTCTGAAGCTAGAAGACGGAAAGAAGCGTTATCTCAAAGAAGTTAACGATCTATCACAGGCATTCGCAATTGCTGTTCCCCATGAGCAGGCTCTTGATGCAAAAGACGAGGTTGGTTTTTTTCAGGCAGTAAAGGCCAGACTGGCAAAATTTGATGACACGGGCATTGGCGAGAATGAAAAACGCAACATTGAAACCACTATTCGCCAGGTAATCGATAAAGCTCTGGTTTCTGATCAGGTTGTCGATGTTTTCGACGCGGCTGGCATCAAGAAGCCTGACATTTCGATTCTATCTGATGAATTCCTGGCTGAACTGCGCAATTATGAGCATAAGAACCTTGCCCTGGAAGTTCTTAAGAAGCTTCTCAATGATGAGTTGAAGATTCGTGCCCGCAAGAATCTGGTGCAAAGCCAGTCGCTTATGGAAATGCTGGAAAACGCCATAAGAAAATACCAGAACAAGATTCTGACGGCAGTTGAAGTTATTGAAGAACTGATAAAAATCAGCAAAGAAATTGTTTCATCTGATGACGAAGCAAAGAAACTCGGTCTGAGCGATTTTGAATACGCTTTTTATACCGCTGTATCAAACAACCAGAGCGCCAGAGAATTGATGCAACATGAAAAATTGCGCGAACTGGCTGTAGTATTGACACAGAGAGTGCGCGAAAATGCCAGTATAGACTGGACAATCAAAGAAAGCGTTCGTTCAAGGCTCAAGGTAATAGTAAAAAGAACTCTGCGCTTTTTTGGTTACCCGCCAGACATGCAGCTTCTGGCAACTGAAACGGTTTTGAAGCAAGCCGAAATGCTTGCCAACGAGCTGTCATCCTGATTTTTGATTATTTTGGGGAGAACAATTGAATGAAAGCTTCTTTAACCGTCTGGGGGATTCATGCAGGAAGGTTTGGCGATGCAGAATCGCTTTTCATTGAGAAAAAGTGTGTTGCTCTCGGCTGGCATGAAGTAGGTAGTTTGAAAAAGATTGGCAAGGCCAGAGATGACTTTAAAGAAGCTTTGATAAAAACATATCCTGCCATAAAAAAGGGCGCAATACCTAATAATGCTGGTCAGCTTTATCGCTTTGTTCATGAAATGAAGGTCGGCGATCTTATCGTTTACCCCAGAAAGAGCCACCGAACAGTTCAGATCGGTAAAATTACAGGCGAATATGAATTTGTTAACGACGAAATCAGTCATTATCCAAACCGGAGGCGGGTTGAATGGCTAAAAGAATTGCCAAGAACCGCTTTTACGCAGGGTGCTCTCTACGAAATGGGCTCAGCAATGAGCTTCTTTCAGATAAAAAATTATTCTGAAGAGATTCAGAAAAAGCTTGATCTCAAGCCCGGAAAAGCAATAATTGAAGACCCTGAAGGCGATGAATCAATTGCTCTTGTCGCAGAGGAAATAGAAGAAACCACACGCGACTTCATTCTCAAGCAATTGTCTCAGGAGTTAAAAGGACACCCATTTACCGACTTCGTTGCCCACCTGCTAACCTTGATGGGCTACCATACCAGAGTTTCGCCTGAAGGGCCAGATGGCGGCATAGATATTATCGCTCATACTGATGAACTCGGCTTTGTGCCGCCAATTATAAAAGTGCAAGTGAAAAGCAGCGATGGCACGATTGGCGACGCGCCAGTATCGTCTCTTTATGGCAAGGTTGGCCAGAATGAGTTTGGTCTGTTCGTAACGATGAGCACTTTCAGCTCTCCTGCTAAATCCTTTGCCAGAAGCAAAAGCAACCTTCGCCTGATTGACGGCCAGGAGTTTGTAGACATCATACTGCGCTATTACGAACAGATGGATTCAAGATACAAGGGCATCATATCCCTTAAAAAGGTGTTTGTTCCTCAACCCATCGACGATAAAGAGGATTGACAATGCTTGTTCCCGCGATCAAAGCACCAACTCAGTTGCTAAGCTCCTGGTATTGATTGCGCAAAGAGCATCAAACCAGGCTGGAGTTCAAATAAGGTGCGATTACGTGCCTGAAGTAATTGAGTTGGAGGAACAACAGTATTCAGCAGCCTCAGCAGGCGCGAAGCAGCTTTGGGTTGGCGGTAAGAATTTCGATGCCGCCAGATTGAAAATCCGAGTCATTGGTTAAGAATTTATATCCCTGTTTTTTGCAGAATTCTACAAGCAGGGCATCGTTAAAGTCGATCTCACCTGAAGCAAAGCCTGCCAAGACATGTTCGAGGTCGGCAAGCGCAATTTTCAGTGTGTCTACAGTACAAGCTTTTAAAATTTTCATGGCAAAAGTTTTAGCTGTGCCGGCAATCGTTGGAAAATCCGGTGATTGCCTGAATTCTTTGAAACTGGCATAGCTTTTTTTGTAGTGCCCATCCCATTCTATTCGGCAATAGCGGTTAAGGTATTCGCTTAAGATAATTGGTTCCAGAACAGGCTTAGCTTGAGCTTTCATAAGTTTGTCGAATATTTTCGAATATTCGATTGCGAATGTCTGTCTGGCGTTTCCCGGGGGTGGGAAAAGATACAGCCAGATATTTGCATCGATCACTATCTTTTCTTCAGCAGAAAACGCATATATATTCAAATCATGAATTTTATTTTTCATCTGGTTCGTCACTATTGTCTTTATCTTGACTCCAGGCTGCATCATAGTCTTTGGGGTTGGCATAATACCGCTTGGCATTATCGACAACCCGCTTCAGCATTTCAAGGTCATCATCGGCCAGCCCGTTTACATTTACGCGCGCCCGGATCTCTTCTTCGGAAAAGGTTCCGTAGAGCTGGCCGATAGCTGCATTGAGAAACAATGATATCAGCATTGTCACGCGCTCAAATGAAACTACTACAGTTCTGCCTTCCTGGATAAGTGGTTTGATTTTTTCAAATACTTTCTGTCCATCTTCTGCAGAAATGCACAAAGAGCTACCTATTAAATCAGCGATTTTAATGGTAACGGGGTTGTTCATTTTCAACTCCTCATGCCTAAAAAATATCCTGAACGGTTAACCCGGTCCCAAGATCGTAGGTATTGGTGTCATTGGTATTGATCTCGATATTAACACATGTTCCGGGAAGAACATAACTCAATCTTTGTAAACATTCATTTTCAGCGGAAAACTCGTAAAATCCGTAATGAGAAACGATCTGTAGTTTCCCGCCATTAATGCGAACAAAATCTTTGATCAGCTTCAGCCCAAGACCACCTGGCTGTCCGCCGGTCTTGGTAGTGTTGCCTTCGGTCATTGCCCATTTGATAGCCTGGCATGAACTCATATTGCTTCTGGTGTAGTTACGCACGTTTTCTCTTATGCCAATGCCAGCGTCCGCAATGGTGAAGTTGAGCCGGTGTTTGTTCGGGTAAAATTGACCGCAGACAAATATGCCATGCTCTGATCTGGAATGAATTGCGGCATTCTGGAAAATCTCAAAGAGGCTTTGCATGAAACGCTTGCGCAGCGCCCCAGTCATTGCCGGTATGCCTCTTCCTCGCATATAGCGGTCGAGATATTCTGAAAACTGTCCTCCTGCATGCATTTTGAAAATTTTGAATGGAAGCGTCGTCTGATTATTGTCATTTTGCGATTCCACACCAAAAATCTTCAGGAAGCAGTTTTTTCTCAAAATGGTTTGCGTGCCCGGAGCTACATTGATTATTGATACATCGTTGAGGTTATCGAAAAGTCTTGAAATGACCGTATATAAAGGCGCTGACATATTGGCTTCAAAAAAACTGCACTCAGAAAAATCTAGCTCAACTGAGTCGATCAAAAGGTTTTTCGTTGCATCAGCTAGTCTGGCTATGTCGTTAAAGCCGTTGTAATCGTTTCTGGTTGTGCTTATGTTCAATAACATGCTGCGCTTGTTTCTAGAATCTATTACCTTGATGATGATTCTAGCTTACTGTTAATTTCAGAGCAATGCAAACCCGTATAACCATGTCGGCAGGGGTAAGTTTAGGGGAAAGTGGCTTTGGTGAAAAATGAAACCCCCCGATTCCATGACGGTTTTGGGGGGCTTTTTAAAAGCGGGAAACGGGGTTCGAACCCGCGACCCTCAGCTTGGGAAGCTGATGCTCTACCAACTGAGCTACTCCCGCAATGATGTTAATTTAGCAGAGTGCCGGCGATTTTTCAAGACCTGTGAAAATTAAAGGGCTGTTCTTTGTGTCTTTGCAGCTTTGCGCGAGGTCTTGTTGTGTCTGCAACTGGCGGGTCAGATGTCGAGCAGGCGGCGCTTCAGTTCTTGCAGGAATTCGTTTTCGGACTGGCTGATTTTTTCGCCAGTGCCGAAAAAGCCATCACCAGCCGCATTTGCGATTTCGAAGGCGAGTTCATAGGTGAAGGCGCGCATGGCTTGCGCTTCTTCGGCGCTGACGCGAGCGTTCAGAATCTGATTAGCCCTTTCTATAACAGGTTTGAGGTTTTTGAAATCGGCGAGATTGTCGTTGAGCATTTCCTCGCGTGAGTTGCAGGAAGTGACGAGCTCGTTGATCAGATCGTTTATCAACTCATATCTGCCGTATTTTTCTCTGGCGCTGGTGAGAAACTGCTGTACCGACATCATCTCGCGAATGAAGACGACGAGCTGATTCAATGAATGAAGATCGCGCGTGCTGTACTTGTAACTTACGCCAATACAGGCCAGATGCAGTAGATCGTGCCATTCTTTCGCTTCGAAATTCACTTTTTTTGTCATGGATTCTGCTCCTGGATCCTCAATACTTCTTTGATCAACAACAGCGTCTCGGCATCTTCGGCCGAAACGTTGCGGCCGATGTTCGCAAACTCTTTGCCGGCCATACCGGCCAGCTTGTAAGCATAACGATAGATAAAATTGCAGACAGCTTTTTGGCGCGCCGGCGTGATTTTTGCCTGCAACAAATCGTCTACTGCTTCCAGCAGCGATCTGAGAACTGCCGGGTCATCTGCCAGTGCCGCAAATTCCGGGTCGTTGAGTGCCCCGGTGAGCGATTGTTTCAGGCCATTCACAAGCGGGCGCAGCAGTTCGTCATTTACATAGGTTTCGGCAGCAGAGCATATTGAGATCAGTGCCAGCCGGGTCTGGTGTTCACCCTCTGGTCGCGGTCGCAGAAAAAGCTTGAGGGGCAGCAGACAGAGCAGGTCTAGAATCAGCTGATTGTCTCTGGCATCGAATTTTTCCATGCTTTGGCCTCAATTAAATAGCTTACACGCCTGAGGATAATGCAATTTTTGCCTGCAGACCAGAGAAAGTTTAAAAATCTCGTGGTTTCAGTTAAAATCTCAGTATGCAAATGCTGCTGGAGCGAAAAGTTCTCACCCTGCGCAATATTTTTCTGTATTTCGCAGTCGTTGTACTGCCGATTCTGGTTGGTTTTCTGGCTCTGGCCAACATGGTCGAAGAGCAATATCGTGCCGGGGTGGAAACGGCAAAGCAGGATCTCGACCTGCAAAGCGCGCGCGCCCGTCTTTTTTCGACAGAAAAGCATCAGATTCAAACTTTCGCAGCCGCATTGATAAAAGATCTGCAGCTGCTCGAAAAAAGCCCGCAGACTATTGCATCTTTTGTCGATCACATCGATTCCTGGTATCCGGATGGCTGTAAATGGCTGTTCTGGGACGAAAACGGTCGTCTGCTCGATGTCCCTTCGCGGCATATACTGCTAGGTCAGCGCAACTGGCAGTTTATGATGACCAGACTGATGGCTCAACATCGTCTTCTCGCCAGCGGCGCTGAATTGCTTAAAGACCCGGTATTTGAAAGACAGTCGACCGCTGCCATGAATATTTTGCAGAAGGCCATGGGTGAACACAAAATCGAGCATGTCTCCTGGTCTCTCGATAACCCCATGCTTCTGAGCTGGCTTGGTAAGCCCTGTTACTTCGTGTGGAACATGGATGTCGAATCCTATCGTGAAACAAATATTCCCGAAAAAATACGCGGCGGTTTTCTGCTGATGCTTTATCCTGAAAAATTTTCTGAGCATTTCTGGATCAAACGCATGATTTATCGACGCACAAAACCGCGCTCAGGCCTGCCACACCCGATTGTGGCCGTTAATATTTCTGAACGCTCGCTGGTTGTTCAGGACCCTGTAATTAAAGACCAGAATCTCTGGCAGAGACTTGTAGACGCTTATGTTGGGCGTACCCAGAGCTCTTTTGAATTCGAAAACTATCTCGCCCGCGCCAGCGTTACCGATGAAAAAAGCCCGGTCAGAATCATATCGCTGGCCGACATTTCTGGTCTGCAGCAAACCAGATCTGCCCTGCTGTATCGCCTGTCGTATGTGGCGCTTCTGCTTCTGATTTTGAGCAGTGTCCTGCTGCCAAATATCATGCGCATGGAAAGTCTTGCCATGTCACTGCGCATGCGCATAACTGCGATTTTCGCGGTTGCCATGCTGGTGCCAATTGTCAGTCTGGTCAGCATAGGTAACAGTTTTGCCTATCATGAAGAAAACCGGCTCAAAGAATCGGCGCTGGTAAAAATGCGGGCCGGTTTTGAAGCGCTCGAACTGCGTTATCGAGATGCGCCCCGTTTGATCGAGGGCGGTCTCTACGAAGATCTGAAAAGCCGCATAAAGACACCGCTGACAAATGATGCGGTAGTAACGGCCATGCAGTCGGCTGCTGAAGAGGGTTTGTTCAAACATTACATAATTACTGATGAGAAGGGGCGCTTTGTCACAACAAACTGGACAACCATGGATGGTGCCCTGAAAAAATCACTCGAAATGGTTGCAGCAAAAATAGTCAGAATCGACTCGAGTCTGGGTGGCCGGCCATCAGTTGTCGATGCTGCGATCGATGAAGAAGTCGAACAGTATATGCAATTAATCGGTTCCACCTTTGATTTTTCGCGACCTACCAATTTGAATTATTTTGTGTTTCAGAGTACGCATATGTATTTCATGAGCATAATGCTTAAAATCGAAGAAAGTATCGGCAACCTTTTTATACAGCTGCCGGATTATTATCTTGAAAAGCGCTTTGCTTACGACGAATTTACCCAGAACCGTATGGCGCTTGACCATGCCGATACAGACAAAAGCGATCTGCCGGCAGAACTGTTTTTCTATTCCAACTTCAAAGCAGAAAAAAGTATTCCCGAGAAGTCGCCGCTCTGGTCGAAACTTCGCGAAGTGTTTGAGCGTGCACATCGTCTCAAGGCCGAAGAAAACGGCATGGTAACCATCGAAGAAGAGACCTGGATATACGCGATCAAACCATTGTCTTCAATGTATACGCAAAGTTTTACGCCCTGCCTGCTGACCTCTACACGGCCGATCGAAGCGCGTCTCAACAGCGTCAAGATGGTGATAAGCGGTCTGGCTTCGGCAGCGCTTATCGGCGCCATTATTCTCAGCCTGGTGCTGACCTCGAGTCTGATCGGGCCAATCAGCCGCATCGATATCGCTGCGCAGCAGGTCGGTAGCGGCAATCTCAATGTAACTTTGCCAAACATGGGAAATGACGAGCTGGGGCGTCTGAGTGAGACTTTCAACGATATGGTAAGAGGCCTGCGCGAACGCGAAAAGATGCGGGCCTATGTTTCTGAATCAGTGCTTGAAGCGATTCAGGATCAGTCAGATGCCTCGTTGAGTGAAGGGCGCCGGGTCGAGGTCAGCGTGCTCTTTTCTGATATACGTAACTTTACCGGGCTCAGCGAAAAGAACAGCCCGGAACAAGTATTTGCCCTGCTCAACGAGTTTTTCGGCGGTGTCGAACCAATAATTCGCGCCAACCACGGTCGTGTCGATAAATTTATCGGTGATGCGGTAATGGCGGTTTTTCATCACAGTGAGCCTGAACATCACACTTTAAGCGCAGTAAAGGCTGCCTTTGCCATGCGTCAGTTTGTCGGCGAACTGGCGAAAAACAGCAGATTCGTAGGTAAATCAGGCATCGACATCGGCGTCGGTATAAGCACCGGAACCGTTCTGCTCGGCGATGTCGGCAGCAGTCGGCGCAAAGATCTGACGGTAATCGGCGATGAAGTCAATCTGGCTTCACGCCTCGAAACAGCTTCTAAAAAAGGTCGATATGCAAAAATCGTCGTTTCTGGCAGCACTTTCAAGCATATCGAAAGCTTTGTCGAAGCAGAACTGATGCCATTCAGCGAAATCAGAGGCAAGGAACAGTCAGTGCAGATTTATGAGCTGATCAGCCTTAAAGCATTTCAAAATGATTGATACCCATGATTATGAAAAGAATTGTCTCTGTAAAGGTCTTCAAGCCTGAACATTGCCCGTGTTCGTGCGCGTAATCGTAATCGATCTTCTCGATTACGAGAACCGCTTCGCTGAGCACGAGAACGAATAATTGTCCGGGTATAATTCAGCTTGAATTGACTTAAAGCCTCAGCTGTCCTTGACCCAGACAAAGCCTGACGGCAGTGCTTCGCCGATAATTTCGGCAAGTTCGCGGTCTTCGAGTCGCGCAGCCTTGAGCAGTGGCTGAATAAAAGCTTTTTTGCGCACCTTCTTTTTGAAGACATCGAGAATGCCCTTGCGCAGCAGATCATCGATCTGAACCAGGCGATCGCCGGTTTTTCGACCAATTTCGCGCAGAGCCGAGTCGAGATAGGAATTGCCGGGAATCGCCTTCTTGAGCAGATGTTCAGCCCAGCCATTGGCAACCGACTGTGGCACCATGGCAGAATCGGGTGCATAAGCAAGTTCTCGGGCACCCATGCGGCCGAGAGCGTGCAGAGCCACGCTGTCTACACCGTAGCTTGGTGGTGCTTTGGCGATCCACCAGCCGATACGCTCTTTTTCGGCGACTGGCAGACGTTCGAGATGTCCGAGCAGGCGCCAGAGCTGGTTGCGTTCGTGCTGGCCGATTTCCCGTTCTTTTTTATCGCGCCGGCGCGTCGGAAAAAGAATTGGCTCGATGCGGTTTTTGAGCGCTTCCTGGCGCTCGATCGACAGGCCGGGTGCTATGCGTTTCCACATTACCCACCAGTCAGACCAGAATTCAGGGTTTGCGTAAGGAAATTCTTCATTTACCATCTGCCAGATTTTATCGACGCGGGCAACATCGCCGGTGACACCGTAACCGGGGCGCAGACAGAAACCCAGCAGTCTGAACCAGAGGATGAGAGAACCCTGTGAGGTTCTGAACTCTTCTTCGCGCTCGACGAAAAGGTCGAACAACTGTCGCAGCATTTCGGCATCCCAGTTTGATCGGGGTGAGCCAAGAATCTCTTCGAGCCCTTTGAAGACCGTGTTGAATTCAATCTTTTGCGCAAAGGCCTGGTCGAGCAGCTTTGCCATCTGTTTAAGCTGTGTGCTGGTAATCGGCACCCGACGTTTAGCAGGGGCTTCAGCCGCAACGCGGCTGTTTTTTTCGCTTTCGCCGAGGTCGAAGCGTAATTCCTGTGAAAAGCCGCCAGCGGTTTCGCGACAGAATACCTGTAAATAGCCGGTTTCGCGCAGTCGCGCATGAATCTCGACCTGCTTTTCACCTTTACCGGTGCGGGCTTTAACGATGCAGGGCGGCAGCGGCAGATACTTTTTTGAATTGAACCTGATCAGGCGCCCGTGTTCTTCAGCTTTTGGCGGTGACGGCGTGTAAAACAGGTAAAAGGCTGAATCACGGCTCAGGTCGATGCCAAAGGTTTTGTCGGCGATGTGATAATCGCGTTCGGGTTCGCTGCCTTTTGGCAGCAGGCAGAGCAGCTGTTCAGGCACATGCTGCGACGAAGTCGAGCTTTTTGCCGTGCCGATGCCGAGATAAATCGAAACCGGATTGCCGCTCTGTATGCGTTGTCCGAAACCGAGCGAAACCAGCCCGTAATAAGCAGCGCCGGCGGCAACAGCCAGAGTCGGGTGCGGGTTGTCGAGAATTGCCGGCGGTCGGCCGCGCCAAAGACTGAGCACTTCGAACAGACGTTCGCGCAGGCAGTCGGCTTTCATGGTGCCGCCGTTGAAGAGAATGGCGTCAGGGTTTACTTCGTTTTCCTTGAGAAAGGCGGCAAGATGGCGGGTTACCGCGGCGTCGCGGGTGAAGGGCAGGCCGGCTTCTGACAGGCCGAGACTGTTGTCTTCATCGGGCTTTTCGCCGGCTTCGACGAGCGGGAAAAATCCATCTACCAGCAGCTGGCTGATTTTTTCGCTGTCGATGCTGACTTTGGCTGCTCCGGCGAGAACCTTGCTGCCGGCGCCGGCCAGCGTGAAGTTGACGGCGCCGCTCTGTTCACCAGAAAGCACGCGCTCTTTGACGACATGACTCTGGTTAAGCAGTGACAGCCACTGTTTGCCGGCCAGTTTGCGGCCGCGATGCTTGAATTCAGCTTCGGCGCATCTTGCCAGCGCCAGGTCAAGATTGTCGCCGCCGATCAATAAGTGCGGTCCGACGGCAAGGCGGGTGAATTCAGGGTGCTCGCGCCCGGCCGCCCAGTCGATTTTAATCAGGCTGAAGTCGGTAGTGCCGCCGCCGATATCGATGACCAGCACAGTGTCGATGCCCTTGAGCTCGGCAACCATGCTGCGCGGGTTTCGTTGCAGATAGTCGTAAAAAGCCGCCTGCGGCTCTTCGATCAAAGATACCGAATTGATGCCGGCTTTCTCGATGGCTTCAAGAGTGAGGTTGCGGGCTGACGGGTCGAATGAGGCAGGTACGGTGACGATTATCTTCTGGCGTAAAAACCTGGAGGATTCATCGCGATTGCCGATGGTCGAATCCCACAGGTTCATGAGATAGCGCAAAAATTCAGTGGCGGCCTGTACCGGCGAAATTTTGTCGTCGACCACTTCGCTCTGCCATGGCAGTATCGGGGACTGGCGCTCAGCCCGCGGATGACAGAGCCATGATTTGCTGCTATGTACGAAGCGGCCAGGAACTTCATAGCCCAATTCCCTGGCGTATGCGCCGATTATATGTGGCGTATCCGCCATCCAGGCCGGGCGATTCAACTCACGCCCCTCTTCGCTGAGATAAAGCACAGATGGCAGGGTTGGCAGGTTTTCAAGCTGTCCGCCGCTTACCAGTTGCGTAATTTCAAGATTGCGAACCTTGAGTGTCTTATCTTCGAGATCGACGTAAGACAGGGCGCACTGGGTTGTGCCCAGGTCTATGCCGATTATGAAGCGACTGTCAGCTGCGCCGGCTTTGCTCATTATTTGATGGCATCCCTGACGTTGAATTCGAGTTTCCAGCGGTGATTGCCGGATTTGGCCAGACAGTAAATCTCGAGCGTGCCGATTTCGGTTATTGCGACCTGCAGGCCGACATCGACAAGATCGCCGGCTTTCATGCCTTCATAGGCCGGCAACTCGATCATCAGCGAACTGGTGTCTTCGAAGGTTTCGTCGAGCTCATCGATCATCTGCGCGAATTCGTCGTCGCGGCGACAGTTCGATTTGAAGAATTTGAACTCGGCTGTTTTGCCGATGACCAGCCCGAAAGTGCGGCCTGGTACATCTTTGATCGTGCCTTCTTCAGTTCCCTGTTTGGCAACGCAAAGGGCTTTGAGTGGCGGTTTGAAGCCGGGAACTGCCGGCAGCGAAGATTCGATGCCGAGATAATAGGCCTGCGAAACGCCGCCGCGAATTCTGATGCCTTTGCCTTCGCGGGCAATGCCGTAGTAGGTGGCGCCGCGCGCTACTGCCTGCGAAAGTTCGATGCCTTCAAGAACTTTGATCGGTTCTTTGCCGGCATTGTTCAGCCAGCTGTTGATGACTTCGATCAGCCGATTACGGAAAATTTCAGACCTGAAAACACCACCGTTGAACAGTATGGCCTGCGGAAAGCCGTATTGCTTGTCATTCGAATTCTGATTGCGCAGAAATTTGGCGAGGTGGCGGGTTATTGCGGCGTCGGCGGCATACATCAGACTGATTTCGCGCACGCCGCCCTCGGTGTCTTCGACCGGGTCATCGTTCATGTCACAGAACGGAAAAAAGCCATCGATCAGCGTTTTTTCGATGTCACTGCGGTCGATGCTGGTTTTCATCGAGCCACCGATAACGCTGCTGCCCCGGCCAGAAATAACTACCGGAACAGAATCTTTGTCTGTCTCGTTGAGTAGAATTTCTTTGGCTTTGCGGCACTGGTGACTGAGCTGCACGGTTTGCCACTGTGTGACTTTTTTCTTGCTCTCTTCGAGTTTGCTGCGGGCAACGTAGGCCAGAGTCAGATCCATGTTGTCGCCGCCGAGCAGTATGTGATTCCCTACAGCTACGCGTTCGAGCGCAAGATCGCCCTCGGCTTCACTGATTTCGATAAGGCTGAAGTCGGTAGTACCGCCGCCGACGTCGACGACGAGAACGACGTCACCTTTTTTAACCTGCTGTCGCCATGGTTTGTCGCCCTGCGAAATCCATGAATAAAAAGCGGCCTGCGGCTCTTCGAGCAGGGTGACGTCGGGCAGTTCGGCCATTCTGGCAGCTTCGACGATAAGGTCGCGGGCGGCTGCGTCGAACGAGGCAGGTATGGTAACAACTACCTTCTGGTCTTCGAGTTTGTCTTTGCCGAATTCTGCGTTCCAGGCGTGGCGCACATGACGCAGAAACATCGACATGGCGGTGAGTGGCGAAACTTTGCTGTTCTCTTCGGGCGAATTCCACGGCAAAACCGGCTGAGTGCGGTCGATGCGCGTATTGCACAGCCAGGATTTGGCCGAAGAAATCAGGCGGTCAGGCACATCGGCACCGCGTTCGCGCGCATAATCGCCGATAATGAATTTGGATTCGTCGTCCCATTCGAGCACCGGCTTCTCTTTGAGGCGTTCGAAAATGAACGAGGGCATGACTTCGAGCTTTTCGATTGCGCCTTTGGCGAGTTCCTGCACGATCGGCATCAGGCTGATTTCAGGATGCGCCCCTTCAGACGCCGAACTGATCGGCGTGTGGGTAACTACGATGTTGGTGGTTCCGAGGTCGATGCCTACAAGATATTTTGGTTTTGCCATGGCTGTTCTCCTCAGCTTATTTCGATTTCGGCCGGTGCAATCACGTTGCCTTTCCAGCCTGAGACGAGTTCGGGCAGGTTGCATTCTTTAAGCCGCCAGCCGCGATGAATGAGTTCACCTGTATAAGGGCCGCTGGCCGGCACGCTGCCAGAGAGTTTTATGGCCTCTGGATCGATTTCGTCGAGCGTGACTTCGCTGCCCTCTTCTTCGTTGAGAACGGGTTCGAGAATCAGGCGGTCTTCGAGCAGCTTGCGGCAGCCCTCGTGAATTGGCCTGATGGCGCCACCGAGAGTCTCGTCGTCGTAGCCGCTGACGTCTTCTTTGAGCAGGTCGATGAGTCGACCCTCTTTCTGGAACAGATAAAGAATCTGGTAAGCCGCCGGAGGAATCGCGTTCTTACCGCCGCGCGCGTCAGCCTGGGCTGATTTGAGCTGTTCGTTAAGTTCTTCGAGCTGTTTGCGCAGGGAAGCAATTTCTTCGGTTTTGCTGCTCAGATCGTTTTGGGCGCTCTTAAGCTGACTGGCTGCTTTTTCGGTCTCTTTCTTCGCAGCTTTACTTTCGTTTTCAAGTTTTTCGAGTTTGTTGCGGGCCGCCGCAAATTCTTCGCTGTTTTTCTGCTGTTCGCTTTTAAGACTCGCCAGTTCTGCTTCGGCCTTTTCTGCAGCTTCAGCCCGTGATTTTGCGGTGCTCTGCAGTTTTTCGATTTCGCTTTTGAGTTCGGCCAGTTCGTCTTTTTCGCTGCTGCTGACCGAGAATTTTTCGAGCTGGTTTTTGAGATCTTCGTTCTGGCTCAGCAGTTGATTGGCGCGGTCGCGGGTTTCGCTCATGGTCTTTTCGGCTTCGCTCAATTGCTGGCGCAACAGTTCGAGCTGCTTCTTTGCTTCGTCATTCTGGGCTGGCGGCGGCTCTACAGCAATCGGCGGCTTTTCGGCGGTGAGCTCGGCGACCTTTTTCCGCTCAAACAGAATGGCCAGCGACATCAGCAGGTTAAGCAGCCAGAAAAGTGCAATACCGGCCAGCAGTGGTGTGTGCCACTGCTCGGCGATCAAGCCTTTGCAGATGGTCAGGGCCGGTTCGACCTCGGCCATTGTCGGTGAAATGTCGTCGCGGTAGACAATGTAAACGCCAGCTGCCGCGGCAATAGAGAGAACCAGCATTATGAACGCTGTGGCTTTCTTCATCTGAGAACCTCACAGTGGATAGTATAGGGCAGATAATTTCGAACGCATTATACTAGATTTTGCCGCGCGCTGCCATTCAATATTCTTGCGGCAGGTCATGCGGGTTGGTTTTTTTGTCGGAACGCGGGTTTTCTGATAGAATCTTGAGTTGAAAGTTTAGATTAAAGGAGAGGTTACAATGAAAGGATTTGGCAGAATCGCTCTGTTTATGTTTATCTGCGCAGCTTTGTTGGCAATGCCGTGTCGGGCTCAGGAAGTTCTTAAAATGTCGACTACCACCAGTTTGCTCGATAATGGGTTGCTCGATGCACTTTTGCCGGTATTTAAGGCAGAAACAGGCATCGAGGTGCATGCAATTGCGCGTGGCACTGGGGCTGCCATACTCGATGGTCGCGACGGCAATGCCGATATAATTTTTGTGCATGCCCGCGAACTCGAAGAGCAGTTTATCGCCGATGGTTACGGAATAAAACGCTACCCTGTCATGTATAATGACTTTGTGCTGGTCGGCCCCCAAAAGGATCCGGCTGCAATCAATGGCCTGACTGACGTTGTGCAGGCATTTGCCAAACTGGCAAGCTCGTCGGCAACTTTTGTTTCGCGCGGTGACGAGAGTGGCACGCATTTTCTTGAAATGAAACTCTGGAGTGAAGCGCAGACACGGATGCCCGCTGCTGGATATTTCAGCGGCGGCCAGGGTATGGCGCGTACACTGCTGATCGCGTTTGAAAAACAGGCCTATACTCTGGTCGATCGCGCGACCTTTTTTAATCTCAACCAGGGTGATGACTCGGCAAATTATCTGATAATACACTGCGAGGGCGATAAGAAGTTACACAATGTTTACACTTTGATGGCAGTTAACAAGGAGATGCATCCGCATGTTAACCTTGCTGCTGCTGAAAAATTGATTGCCTGGATGAAATCTGAGAGGGCGATGCAGATTGTCAGCGATTTCAAAGTTGCCGGCGCACGCGTCTTCTATCCAGTTAACGAGGATTGACCGTCTTTAACCACCAAATTTGGCCTCAGGGAGAAACAGCATGTCGCAATTGACCGGAACGGTTTTAATTATCGTGTTGATCGTCGTGATCATAAGCCTGGCTGTCTCGCCGGGCGCATCTCATCCACCTGAAGACAAGAAGTCGGTGCTTGAATACACACTGGCGCTGGCGGATGGTACGCAGCAGCCCCTTGAGAGTTTTCGCGGTAAAGTGCTGTTACTGGTGAACGTGGCCAGTAAATGTGGGTTTACCGGTCAATATGAAGGACTGGAAAAACTGCAGAAGAAGTACGAGAGTGAAGGGTTTACTGTACTGGCTTTTCCGGCCAATGATTTTCTCGGGCAGGAACCGGGAACCAATGAAGAGATTGTGACTTTTTGCCGCATGAGTTATGGTGTGACATTTCCGGTATTTGCAAAAATTTCGGTTATAGGAGCCGAACAGCATCCGCTCTATCGCTTTCTCACCAATGAAGCGACGAACCCTGGCTTTGCCGGAAAGATTTCATGGAATTTCAATAAGTTTCTTGTCGATCGAACAGGCAAGGTCGTTGCCAGATATGGCTCAAGAACAGTTCCCGAAGATACTCAGCTGATAGCTGATCTCGAAAAAGCTCTCAAGGCAAAACCCTGATACAGAAGAGGCATGCATGCAATATCTGTTTGAGAGTATCGGCAAGGCGATTTCGCTGATAGTGCAGCGCGATGCCGAGCTGGCGCTCATCGTCTGGTTTTCACTTAAAGTGGCGCTGATTTCGACGCTGGCAGCTGCCGTTGTCGGAATTCCGGCCGGCTTTGCCATATATCTGAACGAGTTCAGGTTTCGCAGAGCGCTGATAACAGTTCTCAACAGTCTGCTGGCAATACCTACCGTAGTCATCGCGCTTGTTGTATATGCCTTTTTGAGCCGCCGCAGTATTCTCGGTTCTTTCAATCTGCTGTATACGCAAAGTGCGATAATCATCGGGCAGACGATGCTGGTGATACCGATGATTGCGACATTTGTTCTGTCGGCTTTGAGTAATCTCGATATCAGATATCGCAAAACTGCGATGACATTGGGCGCAAATCGTTTTCAGGTTGCCTGGTTGTTGCTGCACGAGACGAAATTTGGCGTGGCGGCGGCGATAGCTGCGGCTTTTGGCCGGGTCATTTCAGAAATCGGCATCAGTATGATGCTGGGCGGTAACATCAAGGGGGTTACTCGTACCATGACCACTGCGATGGCGCTCGAATATGACAAGGGCGAGTTCGTGCTGGCAGTTGCGCTGGGTCTGATTCTGATGGCGATCACCTTTGGCATAAACATTCTGATCAATTACTTTCAGGGAAATATCGACGAAAGATATGGTTAGAAGGCAAAGACAACGAGAAAGAATAGTGAACGATTGCGAGAACGAGTCAAGAAGATATGCTGTATGAACTCGATGGAGTGAAACGGTTACATGGTGAGCGCGCGATTGTTGATATCGAGCAGCTTGCCATCGAAACCGGAAAAATATATGCGCTTACCGGCCCTAATGGTGCCGGTAAGACGACCCTTCTGCAGATGCTGGCTTTTCTTGAACGGCCAGATACAGGCACGATAAAATTTGCCGGCGAGTCTGTCGATTTTTGTGAAAAACATCTGCGGCCTTTGCGCCGGCGGGTTGTTCTGGTAGACCAGCAGCCGATACTTTTCAGCATGAGTGTCTTCGCCAATGTCGAACTGCCGCTGAAATTGCGCAACGTGAAAAGCGCTGAGCGCAAAGTCTCTGTTGAAAATGCATTGCGCCAGGTCGATATGCTTGCGTTTGCCGAGGCCATGGGCGGCAGGCTGTCTGGTGGAGAAATTCAGCGCGTTGCGCTGGCCCGCGCGCTGGTCTGTCGGCCCGAAGTGCTGCTTCTCGATGAGCCGACATCGAACATCGACAAGCAACACCAGCCAATAATTGAAGACCTGATTCGCATTGCCAATAGTGATTATAAAGCGACTGTCATATTTTCAACGCACAGCATGCCGCTGGTAGAAAAGCTGGCTGACTGGCATCTGTTGATGGAAGCCGGCAAATTCAACAGTCTGCGGGTAACAGAGAGATAACCGTATGGCAAAAAAGGACCGCATCTGGTTCGTGATCGCTCTTGTTCTGCTGGCAGCTTTTTATGGCATCTGGGGAGTGGCTGAATGCTGGCTTAGTAACCGCGCGTTAGCTCAGTATGATTGGGACAGCCATGATAACAGCCCGGCGGCTCAGTTAAAACTTCGAGTTATCTGTCACCAGATTATCAGCTGCAAATTCGGAAACCACCACGATGCCTTTGTTGCTCTTATCGCCGCCGGCGATCGAGACTCGATACCTTATCTTATCAATGCTCTCAAATGGCATGAGCCGACAGATGGCAGTGATATTGTTTCCTGTGCAACTGAGCATTGCCATGAGGCTCTATGCAAGTTGACCGGCATGAATTTTGGTTACAGCTATAACGACTGGAACCATTGGTGGCAGACGGAAGGGGCGATGATGTCTTCTGCAGAGCTTGCCAGACTGGCTGCCGGTCGGGCCGCGGCTGAGCAGTAGCTCAGTTTTCGCCGTCCGCAAGAAGTTCGGCAGCAGAACGGCCCTGGTTGTCGAGTGTGCTGTCACTGGCGCCGAGGTGAATCAGGTAATCATATATTCTGCGGTGCCCGGCTGCGGCCGCGTCGTGCAGCGGTGTGGTGCCTCGGGCATCGAGTGCGTGAATATTGGCTTTTGCTTCGCAAAGTAATTTGACCACTTCGTAGTGCCCCATTATGGCAGCATAATGCAGTGGCGTGCGTAGAAAATCGTTAGTTGCGTCTACTGCTGCGCCCTTGTCGATGAGCAGCCTTGTATTTGCAGCATTGCCGGCCGCGGCAGCGGCATGCGAGGGAGTTTCGCCAAGTTCAAGATTTTTTGCGTCGCGCTGTGTCGGATCTTTATCGAGAATCTTGGCAAGATCTTCGCTTTTGCCGGCGGCAGCGAGTTCAAATACCGATTTAGAGCCCTGTGCGATCTCGAAAATTCTGGCCGGACGGCCAAAGCGTCCGGTTTTTTTGAAAGCGGCAATTCGGGCTTTGTCGCCGGTCAGCCTGGCATTGACGAAGGCCGACAGTCCATCATTGTTTTTGAGGTCGATATCGGCGCCAAGCTCGAGCAGATCAGGTATGAGACCGGGTTGGCAGAAGAACAGCGCGCTGCTGCCATCGGTGATTCGGGCATCTATTTTGGCGCCGGCCTGAATCAGCAATTTGAGCATATTAGCACTGCCATGGGCGGCGGCAATGTGCAGAGGCGTCATACCATCGTGATTGCGCAGGTTAACGTCACCGACACGCTTGAGCATGATTTCGAGAATCTTCTCATATTGAGGATTGTTGCGATGACAGATCATGTGCAGCAGGTTGTTGCCACGAGCATCTTTACGTGTGGGACTGGCTCCGGCATTGATCATCATTCCGGCTATCTGCGGGTTAAGTGTTTCGATGGCTACGTGTAAAGGAGTCTGGCCGGCCTGATTCACCGGATCGGGGTTCTTCGAGCTTTCCAGCAGCAGTGGCAAAAGGTTGCGGTTGTTGCGCTGTGCTGCAATGTGCAGAGGAGAATTGCCTCTGGTATCTCTTTGTGTCGAGTCAGCGCCAGCTTCCAGCAAAAGGCGGGCGGCCGTGTCATTATCGAGAGAAATAGCAAGTATCAAAGGCGTCAGGCCCTGAGTGTTTATTTCGTTAAGGAGTGGCTTTTCGCTGACCGCAGCCTGCAGAGCTGTTATATCGTTACTTGCAATCGCATTGTGCAGGCGGTTTCCAGCAGGCAGAAAGGCTGGCATAAAATTGCCCTCTCTGACCAGACTTAATGTGTGATTGATCAGCATTGGATACCAGGCCTGCTGAAATCTTTTATCATTATGCATTTTCAGCAGCCATTGTTCGGCGTCTTCGAATCTCTGAAGCTGTCTGAGGATATCGGCAATTTTCAGGCTGATGTCAAAAAGATATTCGCTTTCGCTATCAGGCGAAGCAAGATAGTCCTGGAAAAAGCCGAGGCTTTTTTCGCGGCACTCCCTTGCTGTCTGCGGTTTATCAGAGTTTGCCCAGGCAGCCTGCAGCCATGCCAGGCCGATTTCTCTAGCATCTCGCTCGATATGCTCCAGCAGCCTGGCAAAACGCACTCGTGAATCTGTTTTGCGGTCTGACTGCTGGCTGGTGTTCCAGACGAAATCCTGAAGCTTCTTCAGCTCGTTACTGCTCAAACTGATATTGCCAAAAACTCCGCCGCAGAGCGGGCATTCTGGCAATGGCAGAAAAACTGTGCCAAGAGGTTGCCCATCTATTGCGAGTTGATCAAAGGTGTCACTGGCGACTATTGACGGGTAGTCTATGCGGCAGACGGGGCAGGTGAACTGCGTTTCAATATCTGCTGCCATAACAACGACAGCACTTAACAGAACCATTAGTACAACAGCTGGAACGGCATGATTCACCAAAATCCGCCGCTGGCGCCTGCGCGGGTTATTTTTGTTCAAGTTTTTGTATGTCGGCTTCAACAAGGCCTTCGAATATCTTGACCTGCTCATCGAACTGTTCGCAAGTTACGTGACCGCAGGTCGTAGCCGCCTTTTCGAGGCGTTTTGGCAGGTAAAGTTCAGAAAATTTGAACCCGAACTCTTTTTTCTGTCGGTTTTTCAAAGCGTGTATGGTTACCGCAGTTTCATTGAGGCGCTTTTCATCGAAGCCTTCATAGCCAAGCAGTTGCAGGCCTTCACAGATGATCTCCGGCGTGTATATATTGCGGGCGAACAGGCAGATAACCAGTGAGTTCAGCACCATACGCCAGACTGATTCGTCGTACATCGATTTTGTCCATTCGCTGTCGGTTTTTTTGCTGTTTATTTTTTTCTGATCGATCGAATAACCGGCGCTGTCAAGGTGTGAATGCCTTACTCCGGTGGCGTAACCAAGATATGAGTGCAGGCCGGTCATGTAACCGGGTGCTTCGTTTTTGCCAAAGGCGATGGCAAAGTCTTTACCGCCATATTTTTCAGCGCAGTAGATCGAGCCCTTTTCGAGATCGCAGTAAAATTCGTTATGGCGATGACTGATACGTTCGAGCATTTTCATGAAAGTCGTGGCATCGCCGAAATTGGCAACCAGGCCGTCCGTATGTTCGTCGGTTATGATGCCGCGTTGATAGGCTTCGCAGACCCAGGCGAGAATGACACCCATGCTGATGGCGTCCCAGCCCTGTTTTTCGACATAATATAGAAGTTTGAGCAGGTCTTCGCTGTTGCCGATCGAGAGATTCGAGCCCCAGGCGAAAATAAGCTCGTGATCGTATGAGACTTTTATTGTCTTATACATGTGATGATCGGGGTTGAAGCATTCGCGCAGAGTTGCCATGTGAATGCAACCGCACTGGCAATGGGCGCAGGCGATCTGCTGGGCAAGATGTCTGGTCGCAAAAGTTTCGCCGCTTATTCCCTCGGCATTTTCAAAATAGCCCTGCGAAAAATTGCGGGTCGGCAGGCCATTGAGCTTGCTGAGCGGAACTACGTTAACCGGCGTGCCGAGATCGTGGTATTTCTTCATCTGATCTGATTCGACAACGGCTTCGTAGAGTTTTTTGTAATAACTGTTGAAAGGGCCTGGATTATCTATTTTCCAGTATTTGCCGCCAGACACTACTATGGCCTTGATGTTCTTGCTGCCAAGAACACCACCGACACCTAGTCTGCCGAAATGCCGGGATGAGTCTACGGTCGCACAGGCGATCGGTGACAGTCGTTCGCCGGCCGGGCCAATTCTGATGATCGAGCGTTTGTAATCTGATTTGTAATGATCGCGCACGATGCGCTCGGTTGCCAGCGCCGACATGCCGCGCAGAGAAGAAGCAGAGCTCATCTTGAAGTTGTCGCCGTCTATCTCGATGGTAGAAGGGAAATGGGCTTTGCCACGAAATCTGATAACGTGGTAACCAGCACCGTACATGGCCATGGCAAGACGTCCGCCCGCATGTGATTCGCCGAGATTGCCAGAAAGCGGAGATTTAAAGACGACGACAGTCTTGGTTGCCACCGGAAATACTGAGCTGAAAGGCCCGCAGGCAAAAATTACCGGTGCTTCTGGCGACATGGGATCGATCTCGGGGTCAATTTCATCGAAAAGAGCTGTAGCAACTCCTGTTCCGCCGATATACCGTTCAAAAAGATGTGTTATATCGACTTTTTCGGTTTTTGCCGTGGTCAGATCTATGTCCAGCATATAGAAGTTTTTCATGGTTCAACCTTTCTGCTGCGGTCGATTTCGACCATGGCAATCACCTGATTGGGGCAGAATTTTGTGCAAACGCCGCACTGGTGACAAATTAGCGGCATGCTGGTTTCATAATCCCACTGCAAAGCCTGGGAGATGCAGGCATCGACGCATTTGTGGCAGTTTACACACTTTTGTGGGTCAAATTTGACGCCGCCGCCTTCTTTTGGGGTAAGAGCTTCAACCGGACAGGCTTTGGCGCAATCAGGTTCGAGGCAACCATAACAGGGGCGTATCGAAAAAGCTCCTTCGGCGCCAGCGTAGTTTTTGACCCGTAAAGCCGCCTTTTCTATGGTAGAGGCCTTGAACCAGGTTCTGCTGCATGCATACATACAGCTGTAACAGCCAATGCACTGTTCACGTGCGATAACTCGAAGTAATTTGCTCATGCTGGATCTCCTGTTTTATGGAGCGGTGGGGAGCTCTAGATGCTTATGCCAGAGCTTTGTCAGGGGCGTAGACATCGGAACAAGAATTTCTCGATATATCTGCAGCGCCCGTTCAGGCGAAAATATATAGCGGAAAAACCAGAACTCAAAAGGGAAGAAATGAATTGCTTCTTCATCTGGAAATGGTCTATAACTCTCGGAGTTTTCGAGTACCTTTGCCTGCAGACTGACGAGATAGTCCTGTGTTATCACGGTTTCCGGGCGATTGAGGTCTTTAACTTCTTCGCATTCGCGTTTGCCGTCTTCTTTGAGCAGGCCAAAAATACGACAGGCAAATGGTCTGACCGGGTGAACAAGGCAGACTTTGCTTTCGTCATCGCGAAAAATGCAGCGCAGGCGCTTTTCTTTGCCAGCTTCGGCCTGGCGCAGGTCGAAGCGCAAAGCAGATTGTACCAGGCGCCGCAGTCGTTCTGGTGGCCAGGTCGCCATAACTTCGCGAATCAGCCGGTGGTATTCGAGAGAAAATATTGAAACGGAATTGCAGCATCTGCCGCAATCATTGCAACTGGTTCGCGGCAGTTTTTCGTGCAGCTGGTCGAGCATCTGCATACCAAAAGACCCATGTTCAGCCGATGCTGTCAGAGCTTTCTGCAGATAGCTGTCAAGGTTTCTGGCTGCTGCTGAACTGATTTTTTGCAGCAAATCAGTATTGATCTGCACTCTGGTGTCTCCTGTCGATGCTGTGTCTCTGCAGAAGCTATAAATACTGCCGGTTTAAAACCGGTTGATTAGGTTGTAGTTAACTTCAGGCCTGGTTTTTGGCCAGACTTACTGTAAGCTTGCGGCCTTCCATGGGCTGATCGTTCATGCCGTCGACCGCTGCCTGTGCGCTGCCGGCATCGGTGAATTCGACGAAGCCATAACCGCGCGACCTTCCTGAATTGCGGTCCATGATTACCTTCGCGCTGACAATCTGGCCGAATTTTGCGAATTCTTCTTCTAGTTTACGGTTGTCGATGCTGAAAGGCAGGTTTCCTACAAAGATCTTAGATGACATTTTTTTCTAATCCTCCAAACTTGACACAACTCTCTCTGTGTTAGAACAAAAGAGGTTATTTCTATTGTCGCTCAGTACCAAAAAAATTTCAAGTTGATTGTAAAAAAACCAAAGCTAATGATGCAGGTAAATATTCACGGGCTGGAATCGGCTGCGGGGTACAAACCATTGTACCCGGGCAGTGGCTTGGATTATGGGTTCGTTTCAGGCAAGAATTGAGTATTAGCCGCTTTTGATTTCTTGACAGCCGGCACTCTATATGCTACTATCCATAGATATTGTCTGGGCGCCGGGCGGCTTGTCTGCGTTGCCGGCAACTGTGGTTAACGTGGTTGTCGTTAAGGTAGCGGTCGACTGGGTTCAAACTTATAAAGTTCTGTCAGGTTATCATGAAAGCAAACATAATCGGTTCCAGCGCAGCAATTACGGATGTTCTAAACCTTGTAAGCAGGGTTGCTGGCAACGATGTTACTGTTCTGATAACTGGCGAAAGCGGAACCGGCAAAGAAATGGTTGCTGAGACCATTGTTCAGCAGAGTCCGCGCAGGGTTAAGCCGTTCCTCAAGATCAATTGTGCGGCGATACCTTCTGAGCTCCTTGAAAGTCAAATGTTTGGGCATGAACGGGGTGCCTTTACCGGGGCGGTGAGTCGCCAGGAAGGCTGTTTTGAACGTGCCGACGGTGGGTCGCTGTTTCTCGACGAAATCGGCGATATGGCGTCGATGACTCAAACCAAGCTGCTGCGCGTGTTGCAGGAGCAGGAGTTCGAGCGCATAGGCGGAAACGAAACGATCCGCGTCGATGTGCGCCTGATTGCGGCGACCAATAAGACGTTGCTCGAAGAGATCAAGCGCGGCAAGTTCAGAGAGGACCTTTATTACCGGCTCAATGTCGTCGAAATTCATATTCCTCCTCTGCGTGAGCGCATGGAAGATGTGAATGAGCTGGTAGAGCACTTCGTAGCAGAATTCAGGCAGAAATACAACAAGCCTGATCTGGCGGTGAGCAAGCAGGGCATGCAGACGCTGCTCAACTATGGCTGGCCCGGCAATGTCAGAGAATTGCGCAACGTCATCGAACGCGCAGTGGTATTGTCGAGAACCGCTCAGATCGAGTCTGAAGACTTCCCTGAGAAGATCAGACAACCGTCATTATTGCCTGGCGACAGCAATGAAGAAGACCATATCTTCACGCTTCAGGAAATGGAGCGCATGTATGTGCGCAAAGTGCTTGAATACGCAGGTGGCAACAAATTGAAGGCTGCTCGACTATTGAACATTGATCCCAAGACATTGAGAACAAAACTAGGTTAGGATGGCAGGTAAGCATGGAAGAAGTTATTCTGGTGAACAAGATGGAGGGTGTTGTCAAGCAGATGGCTGAAAGGATGCTGTCTGAGAGTGGCATGTGCAGCTGTCCGCGTTGCCTTCTCGATGTGCTGGCGCTCGCCCTTAATTCTCTGCCGCCGAAATACGTTGTGACGAATATTGGCAACGCAGTTACCAATGTCGATCTTGATTCGTCGCAATGGAAAGCAAACGTTACCATGGCGGTCTGTAATGCCATTAATGTTGTTAAGAGCCGACCCAGGCACAGTTGATTGTGTCTGATTTATCGTGGAGGACAAAATGACTGACCAGAAATCAGAAAAGGAAAAACTCAGCTTTGAACGGAAGGACGCAACCAAGGGCTATATAGTCCTCTCGCTGATCGGCGACCTGGACATGTGGACGCTGCCGGTTGCCAAGGAACAGATTCAGAAGCTGATCGATGAAAACAAGGTAAAAGTGGTTCTTGATCTCGAAAGAACCAATTACATAGATTCTTCCGGTCTCGGATTCTTCATCGGAACGCTCAAGAAATTGCGTGATGCCGGCGGAGAGCTGATTCTGATCAATCTGAATGCCTATATCTACGGCATTTTCCAGCTGATTCAGCTGCAGCACATTATCAGAACCTACGACAGTCTTGAAGAAGCGACAAAAGAATTTTAACCCCAAAGGGAGAACGCGAAAATGAAACAGAATGTCCACCCCAAAACCAACCTGATCAACGTTACCTGTGCCTGTGGCAATTCATTTGAAACCATTTCGACTGCCGCTGAAATGAAGGTCGAAGTTTGTTCTGAATGTCATCCATTTTTCACTGGCACTCAGCGCTTTGTTGATACTACCGGTCGCGTAGAACGCTTCAAGGCCAAACTGGAAACCCAGAAAAAGGTTGCCGAAGCTGCTGCTACCAAAAAGGCCAAAAAAGCTCCTAAAACCCAGACCGAAAACAAAGCCGAGTAATACGGCCGATGCTCGTTGAAAATCTGCTGCCAGGTGAAAAGCCGCCGGCAGCAGATTTTTGCTGCTTTAACTGATTGATGGGAGCAAGATTTGACTGTTCTGTTGATGCGCAATACGCCCGATCCCGATCGACTGGTGGCCCTGGCAGCGCGGCGCTGCTATTCTGCCCGCGCGGCCGGTGAGATCGAAGAACGTCTGTCTCTCGAAGAGATCGAGCGATTGCTCGACTTTTTGCGACAGCGCAACCATCTGTCGCCTTTCGAACATGCCGAGTTTACCTTTTCGGTCGATGGTGTTTCGCGCGCTCTGTCGCATCAGCTGGTGCGACATCGTATGGCCTCGTATTCACAGGAAAGCCAGCGTTACGTCAATTACCTGAAAGTACAGCAACTGCCATACGTAGTGCCACCCAGCATAGCTGAAAATCCAGAAGCGGCCGAGATTTATCGACGTGCACTGGACGTTACTCTGGCAGCCTATCGCGATATGGTGAATGTCGGCGTAAAACCTGAAGACGCGCGTTATGTGTTCCCTAATGCAATCGAAACCAAGCTTATTTTTACCTTCAATGCACGTAGTCTGTTCAACTTTTTTGAGCAGCGCTGCTGTATCAAGGCACAATGGGAAATCAGAAACCTGGCTTTTGACATGCTCAAAGCTGTGCGCAAGGTGGCCCCGCTGATTTTTAAGAGCGCCGGCGCTCCCTGTCAGTTTGCCACGGCACCTTATTGTCGAGAGAACGATCGCGAATGCCCTTTATACAAATCCATGATGAAGAGGACAAACGAAAATGACCAGCAAAACTCTGGAAGACCTTAGAAAAGACCTCGATACTATCGACAGCAAAATCGTTGAATTGCTCGATCAGCGGGCTTTAATGGCTCTTGATCTGCGGGCTGCCAAGCTGGCCGCCGGAATCGAGCATGCGTTGGTGCCGGTGCGAGAGTCGCAGGTTTTTGCCCGACTTGCAAATGCCCGGTTGAACAAGCTGACGCATCAGCAGCTCGAACAGATTTTCGTAGAGATCGTTTCTGCCTGTCGTGAGCTGCAGGCGCACAACCGCGTTTGTGTTCTCGATGAGAAGGCCGGCTGGGTTAATGCCTCTGCTGTCAATCGTTTTGGCAGTTCCTGCGAAGTGGTTGCCGCCGATACCTTTGAAGATTTTACTTCTGAACTTAATAGAGTTCCCGGAACCTTTGGTTTTGCTTCATTTACACCTGACTTTTCTTATGAGCGCCTCAATTTTATCGATGCACTGATGTCTGAAAGGCTTTATGTCGTCGAAGAATTCAACCATTCACCAGAATTCTGTGTTGTCAGCAATACCGCCAGAGATCTTTCTGAAGCCGGAGAAATCTGCGTTACCGCTGATATGCTCAGACAGTTGCGGCAGTTCTTTATTTCGCTTTCCTATGATCTCAAGATCAGGATATGTCGAAGTATGACTGAGGTTCTCGAAAACATGCAGAGCGTCAACCCGGTAGCGGCAGTATTGCCAGTCGAAATCGCCAAATCTGCCGAGGGTCTGATAATACTTAGAAGCGGTCTCAAAATAGAATCCATGCCGAGAATCAGGTTTTTTACCCTCTCATCCAAGCCGATAAACGAATATGCTGCCGGATTGAAGACGCTGCTGCTCTGTGCAATGGACGAATACAGCGACAAATTGAGTCTTGTTTTTTCAAGCCTGCGGCAGCAGAAGATCCAGGTAACCGACGTTCACAGCGTCGAGTTTTCGGGAAAACCTTTCAACAGCATCGCTGCCATCGAAATGATATTGCCGGAGAGTGAAGACAGCTTCAAAAAGGCATTGGCTGAAATCGAGTCGGCCAGCCTGCTGCTCAAAGTTTGCGGTTATTTTCCAGTGTTTCGCGAATAAATCATGAAAATTGTAATTTCGGGCGGAACCGAAATCGGTCTGCTGTTTGCAAAAGTTCTGGCTGACAATAACGATCTGCATGTTATCGAAAGTGATTCTGAGGCGATAAAAAAGCTCGAGCAGCTTGATCTTCAGGTCGTTAATGGTAATCCGACCGCCCTTTCAGTTCTGCAGGAAGCAAGAATAGAGCAGGCCGACGCTTTTATCGCCTGCGCCCATTCTGATGAAGTAAACGTTATCTCATGTCTTGCCGTTAAGCAGATGAGCAAGGCCCGCACCTTCTGCTTCGTCAATCGCTCGCATTATTTCGAGACTTTTGCCGGAGAACTTGGTGAAGAGCTGATCATAGATCGTATTATCTGGCCCGAGATGCTTCTGGGCGAATACATTGCGCAGATCATAACGGTTCCGGGTGCCATCGACGTTAAGATTTTTGAGAGTGAAGATCTCAAGCTTCTTGAATTCAGACTTAAGCCGGGCGATGCCGCTATCGGCAAACATCTGAAAGATCTCAATATTCCAACCGGAGCTCTTGCTGTTGCCCTGTTTCGCGATGAACACGTAGTTATTCCGGGTGGTATGACTAAGCTGGCAGAAGGTGACAAGATTATTTTTATCGGCCATGAAGCCAGCATGCGTAAAGTCGAACATCGCTTCAACCCGGCGCCTGGCCGCAAAAACCAGAACGTCGTGATTGTCGGTGGTGGCAACGTTGGTTTTATTCTGGCAAAAACCCTCGAAATGAGCGGCACCGTCAAAGTTCGTCTCATCGAATCTTCGATAAAACAATGCGAAAGTCTGGCAGACCGTCTGAGTGATAAGGTTTTGATCCTCAATGCCGATGGCACTGATCCCGGCTTTCTGCGTGCTCAACAGGTTGCCAACTGTGACTGTCTGGTGACATTAACCGGCAATGATGAGCGTAATCTCTTTGTCTCGATGCATGCCAAGCAGCTTAATGCCAAAAAGGTAATTACCCGCGCCCACAACGTCGATAACATCGACTTTTTTGAAAGACTGGGGGTAGATGTTGCCCTGAGTTCTCAGTTTATCGCAGTTCAGAGTGTTAACCGGCAGATTCTCGAAGAAAGTGTCGATGTATTCACTATTTTCGAAAAGGGTAAAGCCGAAATTCGTGAGATTGCGGTTCCGGCAAATTTTCCGCCGACCAAACTCATGGACCTGAAACTGCCGGAAGGTGTCATCATCGCGGCAATCCGTCGTGGCGGCCGCACCATGGTGCCATGTGGCCAGGACAAGGTAAAAGGTAAAGATAATCTTCGCGTGTTCTGCGCTTCAGACCGTGGTGAAACTCTGCTTAATTTTCTGCAGCAATACACTCAAGCTGCTGAAAAAGCTGAAGAAGAAGCAGATTCATGATCCGGTTCCGTATAGTTTTTTCGGTTGTCGGCATCATTGTGCAGGGTTTCGCCGCGTTGATGCTGATTCCATTGCTTTCAGCGCTGCTGGCAAAACAGTATGATTCTGCCGGAATGTTCGTTTTGTGCAGCCTGATCGGCCTGTTTGGCGGTCAGCTCGCCTGGCGCTGTCATAAAGAAAAGAACTTCGATGACCTGACAAGAGTGGAAGGCATGGCCGCCGTGGCCTTCAGCTGGATGGGAGTGGCTCTGGTCGGCGCCGTTCCTTATCTGGGATTTGGCATAGGTTTTATCGACGCGCTTTTTGAGGCGATGAGCGGGTTCACTACAACTGGCGCAACCATTCTCAAGGACTTTTCCATTCTCAACAGCTCGATGTTTTTTTATCGCGGTTACACGCAATGGCTGGGTGGTATGGGCATTCTCGTTTTGTTCGTTGCCATTTTGCCATATCTGGCTGTATCAGGTCGCCAGCTTTTTTTTGCCGAAACTTCATCAGCCAGTAAAGAAAAGCTGACGCCGCGTGTCAGTGACACTGCCCGCCGCCTGTGGGGCTGGTATTTTTTTCTCACAGTTCTTCAATCGGTAATTTTATTCGGTCTTGGCATGCCACTGAACGATGCCATTGCCAACTCTTTTACAACCATGGCGGCCGGCGGTTTTTCGCCGCATCCCGAGAGTATCATGGGCTATAAGAATCCTGGCGCGGAGTGGGTCATCATAATTTTCATGTTTCTGGCCGGCGCCAACTTTACCTTGCAGGTTAAAGGAATCAGGGGAAATCTGGGTTCGTTTTTCAACAACCCGGAACTTCGTCTTTATGTGCTGATTATTGCGGTTGCCACTGTTCTTTTGTCTTTGAATCTCTATGCTGCCGATTGTCAGACAGGTATGCTCTGCACCTTGCGAACTGCAATGTTTCAAAACATCAGTATATTGACTACCACGGGTTTTGCTACTGTCGATTTTGAGCTATGGTCAGATGGTGCCAAGGTAATTCTGCTGGTTCTGATGTTTATTGGCGGCTGTTCAGGCTCGGCTGGCGGCGGTATCAAAGTTGTCAGACTTCTGTTGATGTTGCGCTATCTTGGTTGTGTTCTCCTCAAGGCGATACACCCAAGCGCTGTTATAACCATCAAGCTCGACAAGAGAATTTTCAAGGAATTTGAAATCCAGCCGGTTTTTTCGTTTGTCGCTTTATACTTCGCCTTTTTTGCAGTAGGTGGAACTATTGCAGCGTTGCTTGAGAACAATCTGATTGTTGGTTATACCGGAGCGATCGCAACGCTTGGCAATATCGGCCCCGGTTTTGGCTTTATTGGCCCGATGGGGAGCTTCGCCGATCTGCATTGGCTCACCCGCAGCATTTACATTTTTCTGATGTGGGCCGGTCGCCTCGAAATAATGGCGGTAGCTGTTCTTTTACGCTTTGAAACCTGGAGCGATTCACGCTGGTAGATTATTTCTGTATCCAGCCGCCGCCGAGCAGCTGTGAGTCTTTGTATATTGCGAGGCGTTGCCCAGGCGTCACTGCTGCCAGGGGCTTATGCAGTTTTACCAGTGCCTTGTCGCCCTGCCGATAGACAGTTGCTGGCTGTAGAGGCTGACGGTATCTTGTCTGAATCTGGCAGTCGAGACTGTCATGCTCGAAGTCGAGCCAGTTCATGTCGTTTGCCGAGAAACTCTCGCAAAGCAGGCGGTCAGGGTCTGTGCTGACGGTTATGCGGCCTGTTTTGGCATCGATATCGGTTACATAAGCAGGCTTGCCAAGCGCTATACCAAGCTTTTTGCGCTGGCCGATGGTAAAGAATTCGATGCCTTCGTGCTCGCCAAGCACTGTGCCGTTTTCATCGACGAAGAGGCCCTTATGCGGCCTGGCGTTGAAATGGCGGCAGAGAGTCAGGGCAAAGGTTTCGCCCTTGTAGCCAAAGCAGGCATCCTGGCTTTCCTGCTTTTTTGCATTAGGCAGGCCAAGTTTTTCTGCCATGGCCCTTACCTCGGGCTTGTTCATTTCGCCAAGCGGCATGTGGCAGAAGTTGAGTTGTTTCTGAGTTAAAGCCGAAAGGAAATAGGTCTGGTCTTTTTCGTTGTCGCTGCCTTTAAAAAGTCTGGCTTTTTCAGGGTTGTCGCGGTTGATTACGGCATAATGCCCGGTGATGATGCCACTGGCTCCAATCTCTTCGGCAAAACGCTCGAGTACAGGCCCGAATTTGAGGTGATAGTTGCACAAAACACAGGGGTTGGGGGTGCGTCCGGCCTGATATTCATCGAGGGCATATTTAAGAATTTTATCGGCAAAGTCTTCTCTCACCGAGATAAAACGATGGGTAATGCCGAGTTTGTCGGCAACCTGACGGGCCTGAATGTTGTCGTCGAGGCCGCAGCAGGATTTTGTCTTTTCGCGGCTGTTATCGCAGGTCTTCATTTTGAGGGTGACGCCAACCACCTGATAACCGCGTTCAAGATAGATTGCTGCCGCAACTGATGAGTCGACGCCGCCACTCATTGCTGCGATATATATTTTTGTTTTGCCGGTCATATTGTTACCACCCGCGGTCAGACATTGTTGCGGCGTCAGCATAACTGATTGTCGGCAAAAATGCAAAAGCAGAAGAGCAATCCGCAGATTTCACAGATTTCCGCAGATTAAATTTATATAAATCTATCAAAAGCGGCTAAAAAAAAGAATCCGGGGTTATACCCGGACTGAAAAATAAGGAGGCAAACAAATCCATGCAGTTTTTCGACCGCAAATGAGGTTTTGTTAACAATAATTTTTGCTGCATCAGCGTACAAACACAGACAATCGCAGATTCTCGGCAGCTTTGCCGTATCACACAAAACGCCAACAGAGCGAAATATTTTTACTTTTTAGTTTTTCTGTTCGGTTTTTTCGACAGTGACTTCACTGGTGATCGATTTATAATCTTCTTCTGATCTTATATAGTTCTGTTCTGAGAATGTCATGTCAAAGACGCTTTTTGATTTAACACTTCTTGGCCAGCCATCTTTGAGACTGATCAGCATGCTGCCTTCACGCACGAGCTTGACGTCTACCTTGACCTTGTTGCCCTGCTGCATGGCATGATCGGCTTCAGCAAAAAATTTAAAAGTTATCTCGGCTTCTTTGCCCTCATTATGTAAGCGTTTGAGCGTATATTCACCTGAGATTTCGATATCGTAAGGAGCCTGATGAAAATCGACAGCAAGTGGTTGGATAAATTTGCGCTGCCATGAATCGCCTACTTTTACAGGGTTTTCCGGGTAATATACGAGGTCGTGCTGATAATACATTTTGTGCTCATCAGGAACGCCTTCGATATTGGTAACTGCACCAAGATGATTGCGACTAACTGTTATAGGCGTCTGGCGGCTGCCAAGACCACTTACCCAGAGCAGTTGATCGAGCACAGAGTCATTCATGCCCTGATTCGGCTGCCCCGGCATATAATAGTCGAGTGCGGCTGTGGCAATCTGCGATTCGGTAGTTATCGAATCACTGCCTGAGTTATTAAGCAGGCGATTGTTCTGATCTATGTTGAGTCTGAAATATGTGTCCATAGCCGGCATGAACAGCATCTGCATGCGGCTTTTTGCATGAACTTCAAGTTTTGTTTCGAACCTGCCGACTTCTGGAACGGCAAGACGCAGCAGACAGGTTTCTGGCTCGGCGGCAGTTATGACTGCAACAGTGACAAACAAATAAATACAAACAACGACAAAGCCAAACATGCTGCGCATTTTCATCGGGGTGGCCTCCAGCAAAAGTGAGTTTTCTGAACAAATTTTAGCACATTGGCTACAGGTACTCCCGTAAATTTTGCAATTTTAGTAAGTGCGCAATAAGTATCTTGTTTCAGAGCTCGGGCCTTTAGCTGGAGTGCTTTTTCTTAAGTTCCAGCGGTTTTGCATGAGCTTTTGTCTCGCATGAAGCGTTAATTTTCTATGCAGCAGCAGGTGTTGTCTGTATCATGTTGTTTGTTTGCGTATTCTAAAGTTTGTGGAGATCTGTTTTTGTCGTATTCTCGAAAAGTCGCGGCTATTCTGGCAGTAGTCCTTGTATATGGGTTTCTGTATCTGGGATGGTACTGGTCAACGCCGCTCGGTATGACACCGGTCCTCGATGGCGCCGAAAACATTGCTCTGGCCGATAAGATTTACCAACGAACACTGCCGGCTGAGCCTTTTTATCGTGCCATGCTGTATCCTTTTCTGCTGGCCTGCCTGAGATTTGTCGGAATCGAAACAGATGTTATGATGTCGGCAGCTGGCCTGCTGGGGATGTTTTTTCACATTCTTACTACTTTGCTGGTTGCGCGCATTGCTTTTATATTATGGAAAACCGAGACGGCCAGCCTGCTTGCTGGCGCTTTATATGGCTTTTATCCGGTTGCCGTCTATTTTGCTGCTGATCCTCTGGATATAACGGCTGCGGCTTTTTTTCTATCTCTCGGCGTATATCTGTATCTGCAAAATTACGCGAAAGCAACCTTGAAGTCAGGAGTTGCCGCAGGTTTGGCAATAGGCACAGGCGGCCTGCTCCGGGCCAACGTGCTGGTTGTGGCGGGTTTGTTTGTGACCGATTTATTTGTCCGTGGCCATCGCCGAAAGGCTTTGGCAGCTCTTTTTGCCGTTATTGTAATGACGGTTGCCGGTGGGCTGGCCGGCTGGTGGCATTCAGGTCAGTTCAGGCTGATGCCCTGGCAGGGAGCCTTTGTCTTTTATTCAGCAAATTCGGAAACTGCCAATGGCAAGTATTTCAATCAGACTGTCATTTTGCCTGATCGTGATCTCAGCTACAACCCGGCAAGACTTGAATCTGAGATTCTTTATGCTCGTGAAACCGGTGCAAGCGGGAGTTATTCTATCGACGATTTTAACCGGTTCTGGGTTAACAAGACTCTGCGGCATGTCGGTGATAATCCGGGACAATGGCTTGGCCTGACCCTGCGCAAGGTTTATTACCTGCTCAACAATTTTGAGCAATACAACAACAAAACCTATGCTTTTCATCGCGACATGTCGCCACAGTTGCGTTATAACCCGCTGTGCTGGGGTGTATTGCTGATAGTTGCAGTAATTGCTCTGATCAATGTTACCGAACTAAACTCTGAATTAAAAAGGATTGTGCTTATACAGTTGCTGCTGGCGGCTGGAACCACGGTTTTTCTGGTAAGTGCGCGGTTCCGATTTCTGCTGGTCCCTCTTCTGGTAGCGCTTGCGCCCGGCATTCTGCTCGTTCAAACAGTCAATCGTAGAAATCTGCTTAAAAGTCTGGCAGCTGGCTTAATCGTGGCACTGACAACATTCTCGACCTTCTTTGGCGCCGCTGATATGTCTACAGTCAATTCAGATCGTATGCTGCTTGCGCATGCCTGCGCCCGACTTTTCGACTTCGAAGGGCAGGTCTACTGGGCCGACCAGGTTCTTCGTGAAATGCCAGACCACATTTTTGCAATTCGTGTTAAAGTCGCTGGCTTTACTAATCTTGTGCTGGAAGGTGTTAAAGGTTCTGAAGCTGACTGGGGCGCGGTAAGAAAAGAACTGGCATGGCTGGCCGAGCGCGATTTGTTGTTTTCTGATACTGCATTTTTGTCAGGCTGTTATTTCTTAAAAATTGCCGGTGATCGTGAAAAAGCCGGCAAAATATGGCAGAAGGCTCTCAGTCTATATCCAGAAAAAGAACTTTATCTGGCTGCACTGGTTGCAACTGGATTTAAAGAGCTGTCGACTTCACTCGACGCTTCGCCCGGCTCTCTTCTCTGGAGCATGAAAATCAGCGAGGGGTTGCTGCCCAACGACAATCCTGAGCTTTTCAAGCAAATGCAGCGCGCCGCCCGCTTTTTCTTTGCGTCTTCAGAATTTTCCGGCGACCGCTGACCAGTAAGACAAAAGCCCCGCTGTTAACGGGGCTTTTGATTGCCGGAAGTCGGGGTCGAACCGACACGCCTTTAAGGGGCGCGGGATTTTGAGTCCCGTGCGTCTGCCAATTCCGCCATTCCGGCTGATGAGGCCAGTATAGCATATTGGCAGAACAATTCGCAAGAAATTTGCTAGGGTCAGTCTTTTGCCAGCAGTCTGATTTTATTGTGGCATTCGGGGCAGACGGCCCAGCGTTCGCCGAACTCGTCGATGACGATGTTAACCGGTTCAAAGATGGCGCCACATGAGCACTCGATCTGAAATGAAAAGCCATTATCGATTTGCATGGTGTTGCCTCCCGGGATATGTTATTTTTTCCCCTCGCTGTAAAGGTATTCTGTACTGAAAAAAAGTAAAGATCTGTTTCTTGGAAATATCTGGCAAGATGCGGTAAACTCTTGCCAGATTGTAAATTTGCGGAGCAACAAGATGAAAAGGCAAACCGGCATACTGCTGATTACTGTTCTAATGCTTATGATATGCGGAATCGCGCAGGCGCAGCATGATAAATATTTTTTCAGAACTCTCGAAGGACGGGCAGTATTGTCGCGCACCGGTGGTTCGACCTGGCTGGCACTGTCGCAGGTGCAACCTGTCGAAATCAGGCCTGGAGACATGGTCAGTGTCGAAGGTAATGGCCGCGGTGAATTGCTGTTTCCCGATGGCTCAGTTGCCCGTCTCAAGAATAATGCCATGGTAACCCTGTTGCGTTATGGGCTTAACATGCGGCATGGCTATATCTGGATGACTGTTCGTCGCAGCAGCGATATTTTCAGGGTGGTGACCCCACTTGGCTCATGCAGCGTATTAGGCACTTCGTTCGATGTTGATGTCGATCGTTTTGGCAAGACACATGTTCGCGTATTCTCTGGAATAGTTGCTGTGCGTGCTGAAGCTGACAGCAGAAATCGCCAGCTTGTGCTGCAGCCGGGTATGCGCACGACAGTTACCGATAAGACGAAAGTTGCAGATTATCCGGATAAGTTTTCGCATTCGACAATAGAACCAGCTTTGATAAGCGAGTGGAGTTCGCGTGCTTTCGCTCCACAAACCTCGGCAGGTATGCCAACAGCAACCATGTCTCCAGCAACGCTTGAGGCGCCAGCTCAGTCACAGGCTCCGACCATTAAAATCGAGCCGCCGCCACCGGGCCCCGGCCATGCTGCAACAACCGGTTTGCCGCCAATAAGGCCTGAGATAGAAGGCGCCCAGACCGATCTGCCGCCGGTATATGAAGTAATTGAAGGTCTCGAACCCGATAAGAGCAGCCGAAAAGGTATAATTGCGCGACAACGTTCGGCGTTCCTCGATATGCTAAGAAAGCAGCAGCTCGAGCGTGATTCGGTTATTGGCGGCCGGTTTGAGGAAGAAGAAGAGATGCGCCGCGATCAACATGCAACAGAACTTGGGCATTATCATCGACCAGTCTCTACTGTGTCTGATAATGAGTCTCTCGATCGTGAATATTACAATCTCCGCAATAGAGTTCTCAGAGTCCAGAGTCAGATTCGTCAGACTGAGTTAGAGATCAGCACCTTGATAAATCAGGGTGTCGGTACATCTGCGCAGCGGCGGAAAGTCGCATCTCTTCAAGGTGCGCTGGTTGAGTTGCAGACGGAACAGAGGGTACTTACCCACCGACTTCACGATCTACAGACAAAAAAAAGATAACTTTTTTTCAAAAACCATTGACAACAGTAAAAACAGTTGGTACGATTAGCCTGTGTTGAGTTCTTAATAAGTTTCCAGGAGGATCACGCAAGTGAAAAAGATCGAACTCGTTCGCGAAATCGCAAAAACCACCAACATGACCCAGACCCAGGCTACCCAGGCTCTTGATGCCACGCTTTCTATCATCAAGAAAGCTCTCAAGAAAAAAGACGACGTACGTCTCGTAGGCTTCGGCTCTTTCAAGGTTAACGCCAGAAAAGCCAGAACCGGCATCAACCCCCAGACCAAAAAGCCGATCAAAATTCCGGCTTGTAACGTAGCCAAGTTCGTGCCAGGCAAAGAACTGCGCGAAATGATCAACAACAAGAAAAAGTAAGATTTCGAAAACAAAAAGGGCGCTGCCAGCAGGCAGCGCCCTTTTTGTTGCAGCAGAAATTGATCAGGATTGGATCGCTTTGCGAGAGTTTGAACGCGAAACGAATGATTGGCGCCGGAGTTACTTTTTCAGCTTGCGGCGATAGACATACCAGTTGAACCCTGAGACTGGTGCAGAAAGCCAACAGGCTGTGAGTTCAAACTCGCCGATGCCGGCTAATATGTGTAAAGGCACCGGGTTTGCAACCGGAGAGCGACTGTGCCCGATAAAATATTCGGGCGGGGTGTGCTGCCAGTCGCGGGCCATTACATACTGCAGTGCGCCGTGAGACTTACTGCGGCGGCTGTAATACTCGATCAGCGTGGGATTTCTGAAATCATGGTCGCTGCCGACATAAACCGGAAACTCCCGGCAGTTAGAGAGGATATGTGATATGGCGGCTGAATAATTGCCGCGACCATGAATCAGCAGTGAAAAATTGCGCTGCCAGTGTCCGATAAGCATGGCTGCCGCCAGCAGCACCAGCAAAAAACGCAATTCTGGTCGCCGCCGCCATGAATCGGCGACAAGGTATGCCAGCATCAGATAGAAAAACGGAAAAATCAGCAGAAAGTAACGAAAATAGAGAAAGGGTGGTCGGCTTATTATCAGCATCGCCAGAGGCGAGATTGCCAGAATTCCGGCGAAGGTGAGCCAGTTCTGAGAGTTCAGGTAAAGCCGGCGAAGACCTGCCGCCAGCAGCAGCAGAAAGATGATCGATGCCATCATGTAACCTGAATCTGAGTCTGGCAGTCCAAGCAGATAAGTGCTGACCTGGCCGAGAACCAGACTCACCGAGAAAACCGGCCCGCCGCCGATTTCCATATCGACCAGATAGAAGTTATACCACCAGGCGAAAAAGGCGATGACCGGAAGATGTGGCAGAAGTGAGAAAAGCCGCGATTTTTCAGATGTTCTCGCATTTGATTTTTTCGAAAAAACGTCGCTGATGACCAGCCCAAACGTAATCATGACAAAGGTTGCATGTGCCATAATTCCGATAAAAGAGGCAAGCCAGAACATGAACATGGCTGTTTTCGAGAGACTCTCATGAAATTTCTGGATCGCTATGTATGCAATCAGGCTCATGAGTATCGCCAGCGCGTAACCGCGTGCTTCAGAAAAATAAAGAAGCAGTGGGTAAGAGCTGCCAGCCATGATCAACACCAGCATCGCTTCTGTCTTTCGGCGTTCACGCCCGGCGATCCAGGTTAACAGCCAAAGACTGGCAATTCCCGACAAGACTGATAAGGTTCTGAATACCATGAAATCATCGGAATGGGCCACCAGATAGAGGTATAAAGTGTTGAGCACATGGTTGTTGTCGTGCTTGAAACGTGAAAAAATATCGGAAACAGAGTTTGAATCAAGCGCAAAACCGAGACTCCAGATTTCGTCGAGCCACAGGTCGCCGCTTGCCGCTGCAACTATCAGCAGAGAAAAAGCAGACCAGAGCAGAAGCCTGCTGAAAAATCCAGTGCTGGAGTCTTGCCCCTGTTGTGAGTTCATTCTTGATTCTGTCGATTCTGTTAACTTTGCGCTGATTATATTGCAGTTTGCCACTTCATGCCAAGTATAAGTTCATTGGTCTGATACTATCGAGATCACCCCATTCTGATTTAAGCACGGATTTAAGATATAGCTTGCCTTGCCGGCGTGCTTTCGGGTAAATTATCACTACTATGAATACGCAGAAAAAACGTCTGGGCGACATACTTATAGATTGTAATCTGATAACCGATGAGCAGCTCAAGCAGGCTCTGGCTTTTCAGCGCGACAAAGGGCTCAAGCTTGGTGAGGCCCTTTCAGAGATGGGTCTGGTCACCGAAGATGACATTATCTGGGCACTGGGCAATCAGCTGAACATTTCGTTCATTCATCTCAACCCTGATATTGTCGATAACGAAGTCGTAAAAATGGTTACGCCTGAGTTTGCACGTGATCATAAGCTGATGCCTCTTTATAAGGCGGGAAATCAGCTTAGCGTATGCATGGTCGATCCGCTCGATTCTCGCCCGATCGAGTATCTCGAAGGCAAGTTCGGCGTTGAGGTATCAGCCTCGATTTGTACTGCCTTCGACTTTGAACAGACATTTTCAGCGGTTTACGGGCCGGTTGACGTGCAGCAGAAAGTTGCAACCGGCGAAATCGATTCAAGCGAAAAACAGAGCATCGAGCGCGGTATTCCCAAAGGCATGGAAGGCCCGGAAAAGGTTATCAACTATATTCTGGGGCAGGCGATCATAAACAAGGTAAACCGCATTCACTTTGAACCATCTGACAAAGGTGTGGTTATCAGGTTTCGTGCGAACAATGTTCTGTCTCGCAAGATTGAAGTTCCTGTCAAGCTGCATCATGAGATTATCAGCCGCCTGAAAAAGCTGTCGCAGATTCCTGAAAAGGATCAGCAACGCGAAGGCTTTGTAGTTGGGCATTTTCGTGTAACTGTTTCGAGCCGTCAGATCAATATTCAATCGATCTTTTTTCCGACGGTTAATGGCGAAATGGTCATTCTTAAGCTCAGCGATTTCAGCAGTATTTTCGAACAGCTTGGCAAAAGTGGCAAAGCGGCGATCGAAGAGCTTGTTGCTGCAGTCAAAACAACGCATGGTGTTTTGTATGTCAGCGGACCTCGTGAATCAGGGCGCACTACCACACAATACTGCATTATGAGCAGCTATGACGCTGAAACCCGTAAGCTGATAACGGTAGAAGATCCAGTATTAGCTACTTTGCCACAGGTTACGCAGATTCAGGTTGGCAGCGGCGGTATCAACAGCTCGATGGCAGGCCTGAAGCTTGCACTTTTGCTCGATGCTGACGTTGTTTATCTTGACCATCTCGGCACCAGAGAACTGGCCGAAGAAGTCGCGTTCGCCGGGCTTGGCGGCAAAACAGTTCTTACTTCCTATCTGGCGCATGATGCTTCAAGCAGTATTGTAAAGCTTCTTGCAACCGGAGCTGACCCGGTTATTATCGCTTCTTCTCTGTGTGGTTTCGTGTGCCAGCGCCTGGTGCGCCTGCTCTGCCCGAAATGCAGAATAGAGAGCGAGATTCCGGCGGCAATGAGCGAACTGATACCCGAAGACAGCAGAGGCAAAAAGCTTTTTGCGGCAAAAGGCTGCGATGTCTGCAATAACACCGGATACATCGGGCGATCGCTGATTACCGAGTATCTGCCGGCCAGCCCGACTCTGCGCCAGATGATCATTAATCGGCAGAATTACCAGGATTTTAACAGCTTTGCCCGCAAACAGGGAATTGTAAGCCTTGAAGAAAAAGCTCTGGCAATGGTTCTGAATGGCGAAACCAGTGCCGATGAATTCATGAGGCTGTTTTAAGCATGAGCGACAATTTTTTTGGAAAACTTTTTGGCGGTAATTCAGATTCATCTGACGATGATAAAAAACCGCGTTCGCCGCAGAGCGCAGACACGCCGGCCCGGCCGACCGCTCCGCCTGCGCGTCCGGTAGCGCCGGCTCAGCCTCCGACCAGACCGGCCGGCCCGCCGGCATCTGCTCCGCCCCGGCCCGCTGAACCGACACCTGGTGCTCCAGCCCGCCCGACTGCACCACCATCCGGCGCTCCCGCCGCTCGTCCGCCGGCAGCCGGCCCGGCCTCGCCCGCACGCCCGGCTCAGCCTGCCAGGCCAACCGGTATTCCGATGTCACCAGCTGGCGGCACTGCCAATCGCCCGGCGCAGTCAAGCGCTTCTGCCGGAAGTCAGGAAGACGCGGAAGAAATAATTATCGACGATCTGCTCAGACTGATTGTCGATAAACAGGGATCTGACCTTCATCTTACAGTCGGCTCTCCGCCGATGTTGCGTTTGCAGGGAAAACTCTGGCCAACTGATCTGCCGGTGCTCACTGCCAAGGAAACGCGTCGACTCGTCTACCAGTTTCTCAACAACGACCAGCGCGAGCGTTTTGAGCGCGACCTCGAACTCGATATATCGTATGAACTCGAGAGAGTCGCACGTTACCGCTGTAATATTTTCTTAAGCAGACTTGGTATTGGCGCTGTTTTCAGGGTTATTCCAACTGAAATCAAAACCTTGCAGGATCTGAGATTGCCACCGGTTCTTGGCGATCTGGCGCGTCGTAACAAGGGCCTGATTCTGGTTACCGGTCCCACCGGTTCAGGTAAATCGACGACTCTGGCAGCCATGGTCGATCAGGTCAACAACGAGCGCCAGGACCACATCCTGACCATTGAAGACCCGATAGAATTCGTGCATAGACACAAATCATGTATCGTCAATCAGCGCGAAATAGGTCCGAATACCAAGTCATTCTCTAATGCCCTTAGATCTGCCCTGCGCGAAGACCCTGATATCATTCTGGTCGGTGAAATGCGCGACTACGAAACAATTTCTCTCGCCGTCACCGCTGCCGAAACCGGTCACCTGGTATTTGCCACTTTGCATACGCCATCGGCGGCGCAGTCTGTCGATCGTATCGTTGACGTTTTCCCGGCCCACCAGCAGGATCAGATTCGAACTCAGCTTGCCGATGCACTTCAGGGAATTATAGCGCAGCAGCTTATTCCGACTGTTGATGGCATGAGTCGCGCGGTCGCTCTCGAAATATTGATCAACACGCCGGCAGTCGCCAACCTGATTCGCGATAACAAAACATTTCAGCTGCCTTCAATCATGCAGACCAGCAAGCAGGCTGGCATGCAGACCATGGATCAATCGCTTCTCGACCTGGTCAAGCAGCGCAAGATTTCGCCACAGGAAGCCTACCGGCGCGCCTTCGACAAGAAATCTTTCGAGCAGTACAAGCCGCGAGAATATTGATTTCCTGAGACTGCCCACTGAGAGGGCGTGAAATAGCTCTTGCATGTACAGCGGGTTTGGGGTACAATACCTGCCTGCAGAATGAGGCTGACTTTTTTGCCGGAGTATTTCAAGTGAAAGCACACAGACACATCACCCCACCCGAAATGATTCGCAATGTCGCGATCATAGCACACGTCGACCATGGCAAGACGACTCTGGTCGATGCGCTTATCAAGCAATCAGGACTTTTTCGCGAGAACCAGCGCGTTGAAGAATGTTTTATGGACAGTAACGCCCTCGAACGCGAGCGCGGCATCACTATTCTCTCAAAGAATCTGTCGCTGCAGTTCATGGACTATCGCATCAATCTCGTCGATACGCCAGGTCACGTCGATTTTGCCGGCGAAGTTGAACGCGTGCTGCAGATGGCTAATGGCTGCCTGCTCCTGGTTGATTCATTCGAAGGCCCGATGCCACAGACCAGATTTGTTCTTAAAAAGGCTTTGGCTGCTGGTTTGCGCCCGGTGGTGGTTATCAACAAGATAGATCGCCCGGACGCGCGCGTTTCTGAAGTCGAAGACGAAATTCTCGATCTGTTTATTGATGTCGGTGCTGATGAAGGCTCTCTTGATTACCCGATTCTCTATGCTTCTGGCCGTGGCGGCTATGCCGTGCGCAGCATGGAAGACGAAAGGGTCGATATCAGGCCTCTTCTCGAAGAAATTGTCAAGCAGGTGCCACCACCTCCCGGCGATCTTGATAAACCTGCCAAACTTCTCATTACCAGCCTCGATTATAATGACTATGTCGGCCGTATTGGCGTTGGTCGCATTCTTGACGGTGTTTTTACCGGGCGGTCAGATGTTTTTCGCATTCACCCTGATGAAGTGCCCGAAAAGAACAAGATTCTGCGGCTTTACTCATTTCGCGGTATTCAGCGCGTAGAGGTTGAAGAAGCTGGTGCCGGCGATGTCGTAGCTATCTGCGGTATAGAAAATATTTCGATCGGCGATACGATCAGTGTCGAACTCTGTGACCCTGAACCGGTAATCGCAGTCGATCAGCCGGTCATTTCGATGACTTTTGCCGCTAATACCAGTCCTTTTTCCGGTCGTTCCGGCAAATTTCTGACCTCGCGCCAGATTCGTACGCGACTCGACCGCGAACTCGAAACCAACGTGGCAATGCGCGTAGAAACCGCTGGTGACGAACGTGATGCCTTTCTTGTCTCCGGTCGCGGCGAACTGCATCTTGGTATTCTGATCGAAACCATGCGCCGTGAAGGTTATGAACTTCAGGTCAGCAAGCCAGTTGCCATCTTTAAAAGAGGCGAAAACGGCGAACTGCTTGAACCGGTTGAAGAGCTGGCGGTCGATATTCCTGACTCTTACATGGGCATCGTCATGGAAGTACTTGGTCCACGTCGCGCGCTGCTGGAGTCTTCCAAGCGTCTGCTCGATAATTATCTGCGTCTGATTTTTTCAGTTCCGGCCCGCGGTCTGCTTGGTTTCAGGTCGATGTTTCTCAATATGACCAACGGAACAGGTATCATGAACCAGTGCTTCAGAGCTTACGAACCCTATCGTGGCGATATTCCCGAGAGCCGTAACGGTGTTATGGTCGCAACTGACCCTGGTGTCGCTACTGGCTATGCAATCAAGAATCTATCTGAGCGCGGAACTCTGTTTTACGGCCCCGGCGAAGAAATTTACGAAGGTCTGGTCGTGGGTGAACGCCCTCTCAGCGGCGATCTCAAAGTAAACATCGTTAAAAAGCGCCATGTTACCAACCATCGAAGCGCTACATCGGAAGAGCTTGAAAAATTGCAGGCGCCAAGGCGAATGACCCTTGATCAGGCACTCGAATACGTCGCTGAAGATGAGTGGGTTGAAGTGACCCCGGATGCGATAAGATTGCGCAAGAAGGGTGAAGTTAAACTCGGCCGTAAAAGCGTTTAAATATGAATTTGGTCAGAACAGCCAGAACAGTGATACTGCTGGCTGTTTTTTGTTATCTGGCGGTCCTGCTCTCGGCACAGACCAGTATCGAGGCGCTTGCAGCTGCGTATCCGAACAACCCTGAAGTTCTCAATTCATACGGTATCGAGCTTGCCAACCGCGGAGATTTGATGGGCGCAATCTCGACCTGGCGTCGGGCACTTGATTACGACCGTAAAAATGTTCATCTCTATAACAACATTGGCAGCGCACTCAAACGTCTTGGTCATGACAGGCATGCCTATGCCTGGTATACTGCGGCTCTTCAGATAAAACAGGTATACTGGACTTATTACAATCTCGCCATTCTTTATCGCGACTGCGGTCAGACAAAGGAAGCCGGCTGGGCACTCGATCAGGCGCTTCGGCTCAACCCGCAGTTCACTCAGGCGATAGAAATGCGCGAACGTATCGGCCTGGCGCCGCAGATAGCTGCACAGTCGGCGGTCAAGACACCCGAAAGTTTTCCGGCTTCGACTATGATAAGCCAGAATGAACAGGAAAGAGTCGTCACGGTGCCATCGTTTGTGCCTGAAATTGAAGAGCTTGCACCGACCCGCCCGCTGGCGACAGTTCAAAAGCCGGTGAAACAGAAAAAGCGGCCAGCAGCTGATATTTCGCCATTACCTGTTGACGCCGGCGGTCAGGTTTTTTTGACTTTCGACGGCGGTGCCACCGACGCCGGCTTCGATTCTATTGTTGATTCTCTGCGGCGCTATGGCGTCAGATGCACATTTTTTCTGACCGGAAAATTTGCCGAAAAATATCCGGAAAAATGCCGCCGGCTGCTGACAGAAGGTCATGAAATAGCCAATCACAGCATGAACCACCCGAATATGAAAAGCTTTTCGAAAGATAAGATCGCCGCCGAAATCGGAGCAGCCGAACAGGCTTTTATCAAGGTGCTTGGCCGGCGTGGCGCGCCGTTTTTCAGGTTTCCATTCGGAGCTCAGAACAAAAAGGTCGAGCAGATAGTCGAAGAGTTGGGTTATCACCCGGTTTACTGGCATATCGATACTATCGACTGGCGCGAAGACCCGGTAAACACTATAATCAGCCGGGTTGACAACAAACTGCGTCGAAACGCCGTCATTCTGATGCATCTCGGCAGCAGAAACGGCGCAAAGGCACTCGACAGAATTCTCGACATAATCACCGGCCGTGGCTACACGCTCGCACGTCTCAGTGATCTTGACGCATCTCAGCTTGCCGCTCTGCCCTGAATCTTGCAGAGAGAAATCCACAGATTGCGCCGATCATCGCAGATTTTTTCAAAAGTCATTATATATTCATGAACAGTGATTTGTATGGATCTTTCTACCGATAAGCTGGTGACTGTCATCCTGCGCGCAGTTGCAGGATCCAGGCCCGCTTTTCCCGGAAATTACTGCAAAAGCCTGGCAGGGGTTGCGCAGTCGATCTATTTATGTACAATGTATAAATAATACATGTTATGTGAGGTTGAACTATGCCTGTCAAAAGACTGATTCTGATGATAGCACTGCTGGTGCTGGTCTCTGGTATGAATAATATGGTGAAAGCTTCAGAAGAAGCTGTTTATGGTCGTATTCAGTTCGAAGTTGAGCATTCTGGCGACCCTGAAGTCCGTCAGGCTGCTGAAGTTCTTATAAAAAAGGGCATCCTCAAGCCGAACCGGCGTTCAGCTCGACCAGGTGCAGGTGAAACCAACGGTGCCGGTTCAGACTGCTTCGTGTCTTTCAATCAGCGTTTTTTGAGCAATATTCTTGAACAGGATCAGGTAAGCAAACAGCTGCCGTCTGATCTGCGCGAACTAAATGTTGTGCTGGCTGAATCCTGTATCAACATCAGTGGTCGTCTCGATGGTCCGGCGTTTGTTAACCCTAAGTTCGCCGCCCGCCTTGATCTTGGCTATTTCGGCCCAAACTGTTTCAAAGTCAGGGTCAGTGAAATCAAGCTGGCCGGTTTCGGCGCTTCTCTGTTTACACGCCTGATCAGCGGCTATATCGAAGATGCGGTCAAACGGGCTTTTCCGAAGAACTGTGCAACAAAAGTTCAGACCCGCTCGGGTGGCATTATCGATATAGACGTTAAAGTTGATCCTGAAGGCTTTGTTCCAGGTATCAGTAAAATTGGCTTCTTATCTGATGCAGGTATTCGCGAAAACAAGATATTTTTCTGCTTTTCGATTCCTCAGCAAAAGAGGGGGCGTCGCTAGGAGCTTCGCCCTTTAAAACCTTTTAAACAGCCGCCTTGCCCAGGCGGTTATATTTTTTTAGAAAAATTTTCAACTGTTTAAATAAAAATCGGGGTATTTTGGCTCTTATTTATTGAAAGCCAATGAAAAGCGAAAATACCAACGAAAATCTGATGAATGAATATGCAAAAGACCCGAAACACGGGTTTGAGCAGATCTATCGCACCTTTGCCGATCGTCTGGTGCAATATGCCGTTCATTCGTTCAGATTTGGCGCCGAAGAAGCCGAAGATGCCGTGCATGAGGCGCTGCTGCCCTGGGTGCAGAACCCGGTAAAGATGCGTGAAGTGAAGAATCTGAAGGCCTATCTCTATGCTTCATTACGAAATGCCTGTCTGAAAAGAACTGGATCAGTCCGCAACGCTGCAATGCCTGATGATATGGCAGCAGTTGAAGGCCCGGATCCTCATCTTCAGGCAGATGTGGCGAGCGCACTGACTCGTCTGCCTGAAGACCAGTGCGAAACAGTTTATCTGAAGATCTGGGGCGATCTGACTTTCGCCGAAATAGCAGAACTTCAGAATGTGAGCCTGCAGACTGTGGCATCGCGTTATCGTTACGCTCTGGCCAAACTTAAGGAGATTCTGCAATGGAATCCATGAACAATAAAGATCCGTTCGAAACTTTTCTTGAAAAGCAGAGTTTCAGCGAAAAGGCTTCGGAGTCATTACGCAGCAGGCTCGAAAGCAGTGCAAGCTGGAACCGCCCGTGGTGGAAAAAACCGACAACTGTTGCGTTACTTATCGCCTGCCTGGTTATTGTCACCTCATATCTGCTGTTGCTTGTTGCCAGATCTCAGATTAAACCAGCAGTTGTTCCTGTCGCTGAACAGATGCCGGTTTTCGAAGAACCGCTGACAGCACCACCACAGGTAATTGCTCAGAATGGCAAAGAATCACTGTTGTCGCCGTTCCAGCGCCGCCTGGCCGAAAACGAGCCAGAATTCAATTTGTCTTTCATTGACCGGCCGGTCAACTATCTTGAAGCACGCCGTGAATATTCTGACCTCATTTGATTATCAACAAGGAGATTGTTATGGGAAAAATTATCGTTAGCCTTCTCATGGTGCTGATGTTCGCTTCTCTTGGCGCGACTCAACCGGCAAAGTTCGTTGATGACAATGCAGCGCTGCGCTATCTCATGGCTATGGGCTACATGCCGCAGATTTCATCGAAAACTGCCGACAAGCTGGCGGAAATTCGCGATCTGGACTCTTTCAAAAAGCTCACCAAGGACAATTTGAAGGAATTGAATTCAGCCTCAGGCTTTCTGCACACCGTAACACGCCTGCTCGATCTTGCCGCTGACTGTTCGAAATGCACCTTTATCGTCGATAAGAAACTGGATTTCGATACTATCGTGCCGCCATACCGTTCGGTAAGAATGTTTGCCAGATACATCAATGCCCAGGGTTGGCAGAATGCCGAAAATGGAGCATACGCTGAAGCAGCCAGAAAGTTCTGCCATGTATTCAGACTGGGGCTGAATGTCAGTCGTGACGGATTCGCAATAAATGGTTCGTTCGGGATTGCAATTCAGAAAATGGCAGTCGAATCGATCAACAATCTGCTTGCTCTGAACAGCGAGGAAAAGGTGAAAAAGATTCTGGCAGATTGTTTTACGAATTTGCCAAAGCCGCTTGTTGACAGCAGGGTACACATAGACTACGAAAGGCTCTTTATCGTCAACTCTCTGATACGCGCAGAAAAAGAGCCCGCAATGTTCGGTCATATGGAACTTTTCAAAGATGAGTCTCAGAAGACTGAGCCGAAAATAGTTGCGCCGGATAAAGCCTGCGCAGCCAATCAGCGTGTGCTGATGGGCGCACTCGAAATGTATTTTATGGACAACGAATTTGCACCGCTGGCATCAGACTCAGAAACAGTGATAAAAACGCTTGTCGATCAACAATACCTGAAAGCTGCCCCTGTGTGCCCAAACAAGGGCAAATACATTTTCACTCTGGTAGAAGGCGAAGAGTACTACGATGTTTCTTGTAGTTGTGGAGTTGATCCTGACCAGCAGCCTGCTGCGACGGATGAAACCAAAGAGAAAGAGCCGGAATTTTCTCCTGAAGTGATGAAAAAGATAGATGAGTACATCAAGTCTGAAGCCTATGTCGGAGATAAAAAAGAAATCAACGTAATATTCGATGAAATGCTCAAAATCGACCCTTATACTGCTGCAGGTGACGAAGCTGCCGGCAAACTGGCTGAACGAATCGAAAATAATAAAAGTGCACTTGTTCAGTATCTGATGATGAATCCCCAGAGTTTTTACAAAACTCTGCGTGAAAATCAGCAGCGGGTTGATGATCTTGTTGCCCGACTGACAAAGTGATCTGATAACAACCCGGGGTGACCTCTGCATTCGCGGTCACCCCGGGTTTGTTTTATTCAGGTATTAAGAAAGAGTGCGGGCAAGTGCCAGATTTCTGATGCTTTTCAGCAGTTCATCGGGACTGGCGCAGGACTTGAACAGATCGAGATGCTCAGCCTTGATGGTCTTCTGCTCGATTCCGTGTTTGAACAAAGCCAGCAGCGGGGTGAAATAACCGTCGGTATCGAGCAGAAACATCGGTTTGTCGTGGCGTTTGAGCTGCTTGAGAGTCAGCAGGTCGAAAAATTCGTCGTAAGTGCCGATTCCACCGGGCAGCGCAACTATATAGTCTGATTTTTCGAGCATGGCCTGCTTGCGTGGGCGCAGATCTTCGACTGTGTGCAGTTCATCGAGGTCGGGATGATTTATGCCGCGCTCGATCATGTAACTGGGAATAACGCCGATCAGCCTGCCGCCCGCCTGTTTGTGGGCGTCGGCAACTATTTTCATCAGCCCGCAGGTGGTGCCGCCATAAAGCAGAGCAAAGCCGTTTTCGGCGAGCAACCGCCCGAATTCTGCGCCGGCAGCTTTGATCGAGTCGCTGACCTCGGTGCTCGAAGAACAGAAAACACAGACAACCGGTTTATTATTATCAGATTTATTCATAATGCCCGATTATAGCACTTTTACAGTAATTGTGTCCTAAAACCGTGCTTAGCATAGCGGCAATCGGTATAAGCAAAATCACTCAGATTGAACACTTAAGCTCTTATGTGCCAGAGGAATAGTCGTCTGGCACATTTGAATGTAGGTTTAAAAACTGTCATTGCGAGGAGCGCAGCGACGAAGTAATCTCTCTGACCATGAGATTGCTTCGCTTCGCTCGCAATGACATATAACTCGCAGATTCAATGTTGACAGAGGAATAGTTGAAACAGTTGGTTGTCTTTTTGAGAAGTCTGAATATTTTGTAGATAAGATAAAAAAATAAGGAGGAAATAAGATGTATTTGCGTTTATTGCTGATAGTTGCACTGGTTATTACATTGTCGCCGCTGATGGCGGCAATTCAGGAAAAGACCGTCGAGTATTCGATAGATGGTGTCATTCACGAAGGCTTTATGGCCTATGATGATGCGGTTACCGGTAAGCTGCCCGGCATTCTGGTTATTCACGAATGGAAAGGTATCAGCGACCACGTGCGCGAGAGCTGCCGAAAGCTGGCCGAACTCGGTTATCTGGCGTTTGCCGCCGACATCTATGGCAAAGGCGTGCGCCCTGAAACCAGCGCCGAGGCCGCCAAACTTTCGGGCAGCTATAAAAAAGACCGGCCAGCTTTGCGAGCCAAGGTCATTGCCGGTTTCGAAGAGATGAAAAAGCAGGAACAGGTCGCTGTCGATAAAACCGCAGCCATTGGCTACTGTTTTGGCGGCACCACCGTGCTCGAACTGGCGCGCAGCGGCGCTGACGTGTCTGGCGTAGTCAGCTTTCACGGTGGCCTCGACAGCCCGAAACCTGAAGATGCAAAGAATATCAAGGCTAAGGTGCTGGTTCTGCACGGCGCCATCGATCCGCATGTTCCCGACAGTGAAGTTGCCGCTTTTATCAAAGAAATGCGCGATGCAAAAGTAGACTGGCAGATGATTCACTACGGTGATGCCGTTCACAGCTTTACCAGCAAAGCTGCCGGCGACGATCCCAGTAAAGGTGCGGCTTATCATGAATTAACCGCCCAGCGCTCCTGGAAAGCCATGAAATCTTTCTTCAAAGAACTCTTTCCAAAACAGTAAACCAACCAATATCCTTAGCAACAGCCACTTTCGTGTAAGCACGACAGTGGCTGTTCGTTTTGCGCATGAAACCTGGCGGTGGCGGTTTATTGCAATTACAGCGTCGGCAGATTATAATTGCGACGCAACAGCAACTATTCACCGACGGGAGAAGCAGATGGTAGATCTCGAAAAAATCATTTCGTTGTGCAAGCGCCGTGGCTTTATTTTTCAGGGCAGTGACCAGTATGGTGGTCTGCAGGGCACCTGGGACTACGGCCCGCTCGGCGTCGAGCTCAAAAATAATGTCAAGCGCGCATGGTGGCGCCGTATCGTTTATGAACGCGACGACATGGAAGGCCTCGATTGCGCAATCATGATGAACCGTCTGGTTCTCAAATATTCCGGACACGAAGAAACCTTCTCAGATCCGATGGTAGACTGCCGTAAGTGCAAAAAACGCTTTCGCGCCGACCAGGTTGACCCCAATGAAAAGTGCGCTGAAGGCGACAAGCACGATCTGACCGAACCGCGTCCGTTCAACCTGATGTTCAAAACTACGGTTGGCCCGGTTGCCGATGAGAACAATATTGCCTATCTGCGCCCCGAAACCGCTCAGGGCATCTTTGTTAACTTCAAAAACGTGCTTGATTCAACCAATCGCAAGCTGCCTTTTGGTATTGCCCAGATCGGCAAGTCTTATCGCAACGAAATCACGCCGCGTAACTTCATTTTCAGGGTAAGAGAATTCGAACAGATGGAAATCGAATTTTTCGTAAAACCCGGCACCGACGAAGAATGGCATAAAAAGTGGGTTGAAGATCGCTATAACTGGTATGTATCACTCGGCATCAAACCCGAAAATCTTCGCAAATATGAGCAGAAGAAAGAAGAATTAGCGCACTACGCCAAGGCAACCGTCGACCTGCTCTATCGCTTTTTCCCAGAACGTGAAGATGAAAACAAGCAGTTCGACGAAGTCGAAGGCATCGCCAATCGCACCGACTTCGACCTGCAGTGCCACACCAAAGGCGGAAAACTGGTTCTCGCCGATGGCCGCGAGATTCCCAACCAGCACGCAGTCAACAAACTGACCTATTTTGACCATGAAACCAATCAGCACATTCTTCCCTACGTCGTTGAGCCTTCTGCCGGTGTTGATCGTGCTACACTCGCATTTTTGATGGACTCTTATTTTGAAGAAACCGTTAAAGATGACCAGCGCATCGTGTTGCGCCTGCACCCCGAGCTGGCTCCGATCAAGGTCGCCGTGCTGCCGCTCAAGAAGAACAACGAAGCGATCCGCAACACCGCAATTCAGATCAAGAATACTCTGATGAAGAAGAGCGGCTGGCGCACCGTTTATGATGATACTGCCGGAATCGGCAAGCTGTATCGCCGCCAGGACGAAATCGGTACGCCGTTCTGCGTTACCGTCGATTTCGATACGCTCGAAGATCAGTCGGTAACTGTGCGCGACCGCGATACCATGTCTCAGGAACGCGTCAAGATCGATGCGCTGCAGGAATATCTCGCCGCAAAACTCGGCAACTGCTGAGGCAATAATTGTCTACAGAACCTGTTAACAGGCTGTTCAGAGGCGACATGTTGCATGTCGCCTCTTTGCTTGTGCCTGGCAGCTTTCGCCTGATTTATCTTGATCCGCCTTTTCTGACCGGGCGCGAGATGGTTGGCAGCAAAAAGCACCTTTCTTACGATGATCGCTGGGAAGGTGAATTGGACAGCTACCTGCCATGGCTGAAAGAACGCCTGCAGGCCATGTTTTCATTGCTCATGGTCGATGGCAGCCTGGTTCTGCACCTTGACTGGCGGGCCTCGCATTACGCGCGGGTCATGCTTGACGAAATCTTTGGCCGACAGGGCTTCATCAACGAAATCATCTGGCATTACACCGGTGGCGGCCGCTCAAAAACCAGATTTTCATGCAAACACGACACATTGCTCTGGTACAGCCGCAGCGCCCGCCCGGTTTTTAATATCGACGCAGTGCGGGTGCCGTATAAGAAAACATCGGGCTACGCTAAATCTGGTATTGTCGCAGCCAGTGGCAGACATTACAAGCCAGATCCCCGTGGGACCCCGGTAGATGACGTCTGGGATATCCCGATCATAAATCCGCTGGCGGCTGAACGGGTCGGCTATCCGACCCAAAAACCGCTGGCTCTTATACAGAGGCTGATTGTTGCTCTGAGTAACCCGGGCGAGCTGATCGGCGACTTCTGCTGCGGCAGCGGCACCACTCTGGTCGCAGCCCAAAAACTTGGCCGCAGCTGTGTCGGCAGCGATATTTCTCAGGCAGCGACCGCCTGCGCAGCTGCCCGACTACGTAATGAATGCGGTTTCGCAGAAGTCAGTGTGACAGAAGTCGGCGGCAGTAGATGAGTTAAGATTCAGTCACGAGTGGAATCATTATTGTGAGTGCGCAGACCCTGTCGAGAGCACGGATAAAAAAGGCATATCTTGTTGCTGCAAATCTACGCAATAAAGGCAATCCCACCTAAGACTGAATCTTTACGCAGATAAACCATGTGCTATTGCAGTTTTGTTGCGCTGAGATTATCATGTACGGGTATGAGATAACCGTTTCAATATGGAGGTAAGCATGTCTGACGCTCGAAAAATGATCTTGAATATGCTCGCAGAGGGGAAAATAACGGTAGAAGAATCTGAAAAACTGCTGGCCGCGCTCAATGAAGAAAAAGAGCAGGCCCGCGAAGAAGTATCGCGCAGTCGCGAAAACGAGCGTGAACGTGAGAGAGAAAGAGATTCTGATTATGACGACCGTCAGCGCGGCCGTGAAGACGATGATTTTTTCAATCCTTTTGGTGGTGCCGGCAAACTTGGTTTTGACCTGAAAAACCTGGCGCAGAACATTCAAAATACCGTGCAACAGGCCATGAAAAAGGCCGAACCGCGTCGCCGCGAATTCAAAGATAAAATGAAAGAATTTGGCAACTGGATGCAGGATCTGGCCAGCACCATGGCTACTGAACTGGTAAGCAACAAAAGTGATCTGGTAGATGGTGTTCCGGTTGATTTTGTCGCCACCCCGCCTGATTACGTTAATGAATGCGATACATTTGTGTTCGAAAATGTTTTTGGCGAAGTTCGTATTCATGAAGGCGATGAATTCAAGCTTCATGTAAACGGCCGCGTCAGCCGCGCTACATTGGGTGAGTATCAGCCGGTGCAGTGGTTCGCGAAATACGGTATGCGCGTTGACGGGCATACGCTTTATGTGGGTTTTGACCGCAACCAGCCGGTGAAGGCAATAATCGATATGGAAATAACCTTGCCGGCAGATATGACGGTGAATTGCCGAACCGTATCTGGTGGCATGCGAATTCGCGGCAATTACAAGGTGGCCGAGCTCAAAACCGTCAGCGGCAATATCAGAATTCAGGGCGCAATTCTCAGACAGTCTTTGATCGAGACAGTCAGCGGTGCCGTGCAGGTCGAAGGCGGCGAAGTGGCTATGCAGATCAAGTCTACTTCAGGCGATTTCCTGGTGCGCGACTCGAAAATCGAAGAACTCAAGATCAATTCGGTTTCTGGTGACATAATGCTGACCGAAGCCAGCATCACCGAAGCGACCGACGTCAGGCTGGTTACTACCTCAGGCGATATCATCGTCGAAAAGATGAGTGGCCCCTGGAAAGCTGTCGAAGCGATAACCCGCAGCGGCGATGTCGTTCTTGACTGGAAAGGCGATGTTACACCGCTCAACAATCAGGGCACCTGCCTGAAGTCTGGTGGCGAAGGCGCCAATTTCAGGGCAGAGTCAGTAAGTGGCGACATTCAATTTACCTGAAGCAGATGGTGAACGCGGGCCTGCCTGATCGGGCCCGCGCCCCACGGAGAAACATTCATGGAAGCAATTCAAGTTATCGGTCTCATTTTAATTATCACAGCACTGTTCGCACTTGGTGGCAAGATTGTTCTATACCTCAAAAAGCGTGAGCTCGATCAGACAATAGCGCGTTATGAGCTGCAGATCACCGAGCTCAAGAAAGAGATCGAGCTCGACCGCGCCAAGATTGCCGAAAGCGGCAACAAGGTTTTGCGCATGACCGAAGACAATTATCAGCGCAAACTCAACGATAAAGACCAGCAGATCGAAGATCTCGTCAGTGAGATCGAAGGTCTCAAAGCCTGGAAGGAAGAAATGGGCCTGATGCTCGCCAAGTTCGAAGGCGCCAGTCATGGTAACGAGCGCATTCTCTTTAAACTTTTCGAACATAACCAGAAGCTTAACCGCGCGCTCAACGCCAAGTGGCATGCGGTCGAAGAAAATTTGAGCCGTGAGCTCAGTCTGACTCTCGAAAAGATAAAAGGCATGTTCAGTGATGCCGAAAAGCTTCATCAGGACGGCATCGAGATTATTTCTGAATACGAAGCGCGCCTGCCCGAAGATTTTAAACGCAAGGTGCATGAAGAGCTTTTGCAGCTGCCAGACTCAACTGGCATCAAGGCGAAAAACTGATTATTTCTGGCGCAGATCGAAGCGTATGGTGCCGTCGAACAGATCGATCTGAGTAACCTTAACCAGCACCTGCTGCCCGACCGCAATATCAAAAGACGGGCGGCGGCAGTGTTTGAACGAGCATAAAAAGTCGACATAAAAGACAGCTTCGCTCAGTCCAACTTCAACAATCGTGCCGTCGAAAACGACTTCGCCAGTTTTCTGCTGCTGTTTAAGATACTTGTGCAGAAAATAGCGGTCGCGGTTGCGCATGATTTCTTCGGCCCGGCTTACCGCAGAATCTGATATCAAAACCGCCTGTGCCAGATCGTTATCGTTGTATTCTGGCGACCTGCCGTTTATCACAGCCTTGATCTGACGATGCACCAGCAGGTCTGAATAGCGTCGCAACGGCGAAGTTGCCTGGGTATAAGAGCTCAGGCCGAGGGAATAGTGGCGGCCGGCAGTCTGACTGACTGTGGTTTTGCGAAAGGTTTTTATCGCCGCAAAAAACTGCACGGGGTCGAAACTGTCGCCAAATTCAGGGCGGTTTTCGTCGCCTTCCTGCACGCGATAGAGGCAGGGGATCGAGTTTTTGCGGCAGTATTCGGCAGCGGCATGATTGGCCCAGATCATGAATTCAGCTATCATTCCCTGGGTCAGGTCGTCGCGATTGCGCTGTTCAACAATTATATCATCATCTCTAACTTTGACTGAAAGCTCGGGTTGCCGTGGAAACATAACGGCACCCATCTTTTCGCGGCACTTTTTGAGGCGTTCGGCCAGATCGAGCGCCTGCTGCAGCCACTGGTTTTCGGCGAGCATGCTGTCAGCGGTGTCGTAGTCTACGGCATGTTCGATATGTATGAGAGACTCGAATATTTCGACTTCGCGCAGCTCGCATTCTGGTGAGAAGAGCAGCGAAAAGGTCAGAGCCATACGGTTCTCTTCATGGTTCAGACTGAAAAGTTCTTCGGAAATCTCGGTCGGCAGCATGTGAATGCGCTGATCTGGCATATAAACCGAACTGCCGCGGCGGGCGGCTTCTTTATCAAGAAGAGAACCGGGTTTTATCAGTTCAGCCGGGTCGGCGACATGCACCTGTAGCCTGTTGCAGCCGTCTGGCAGTGTTTCGAAAGAAAAGGCATCATCACGGTCGCGGGTTTCTGGCGTATCTATGGCCCAGGTGCGTTGCGCGGTCAGATCGCGGCGCCCGTTGACGGCGGGAGTAATGCTGGCGACAGCGGCGGCTTCAGCCAGGATTTCCGGGGCAAATTCTACCGGCAGCTTGAATCTGATGATATCGAGATTCTCGTCGGCATTAAAAATGCCGGCTTTAACCATGGCCTGAAAGAGCTTGCGTTGATTGTTAAGATCAGCGCGGTCGAGAGCGTTGCTGAGGCGTTTTGACAATTTGGCTTCTTCGCCGCAGGCAGCAAGACTTTTGAGATCATTAAGGTGCGCATTGAGAACTTCTGCGACTGCACCAGACTTTTCCAGCTGTTTGAGGGCTTCGGCCAGGTTATTTTCTTCTTCTTCCTGGGCCTGTTTGCGGGCAAGCTGTTCGCGGGCGACGGCGAGGTCTTCGAGCGAAACTGGCTGATAACCTTCGTTTTTGTCCTTAAAATAAAGCTTGTCGGTGCAGAGCGCGCGCAGCAGTGCCGCGGCCGAATCATCGTCATCAGGGTCGAAAAGAAAGCCGGCCAGTTCTTCTATCTTGAATATGCGCTGCTCTTCATACAGCAGTGCATGCAATTCTTCGAGGTTGATAGTTTCGGCTATGCATTTGCGCCGCTCGTTAGTTTTGACAAGATTCTGCCGACAGGCTTCGCGATCGGCAACGCCGGTTGCTGCTCTGGCTGTAGCATGCATGATCTTTTTTTCAGTAACGGTAGTTTCTTTGCCGTTGCTCAGAAGAAGTCTGACGTTGCCGCCGGCAACGCTCATCACTACAGCAATATCCGGGTGACTGCCCTTTGCCGAAAACTCGACGATACAACCGACCGAAAGGTTCATTGCGCTCTCCAATGCTTTGACTGCTGGCAGACGCCAGATTGTGCAATATTCAATATGAATTATACGTGTTTTTGCCCTTGATTTCAGCCGGTTTTTTATCAGGTATCAGGTTTTCGAGCCAGTGACTGACTTCTCCTGCTACCTGGGCAAAAACCTCTATTGTCACGCTGTCGGTAATAGTGGTAACTGGCTCGTTCCAGTCGGCAGCATCTTCGGCCACATTCAGATTTTCGACCGGCCGGCCAAGCAGTTGCAGCAGAATATCAGGCTCTTCGCCGTAGGGTGCCGCCTCTTCGGCGACAAGTGAGGTTTTTATAAAATCGTTTCTGGTGCTTTTCATGCTGTTCAAAAGCTTTTCGGCAACGGCCAGATTAGCCAGAGACTGCGGCTGGCGGCGATCGATGTTTTCGCGCCATTCTGACAGCTGCTGACGTTCGCTTTCGAGTTCGCTGCCGATCTCGGCTGGTGCAATGTTGATCAGACGCCAGGCGAGATGACTGCGCTCACCGCTGCTCCAGCTCATGATTTCGCTGAAATCACCATTTTGCAGCGTTGCCAGTTCATTGCGCAGATTGCGGTTAAAATTCTGATGCCGCTTTTTATCGCATTCTATTCGAGTATTTTCATCTTCGCCGTTGTGTTCAGCGGTAAGTCTGCTGATCCAGCGAATCTCAGGATAAACATGAATAAAGAGAAACTCGAGCCGTGCCGTCTCGTAATCATGCCAGCCGAGCAGAGAACGCCGCACAATTACAAAAATTTCTTCGGCCAGCCGCAGCCGTTCAGGCGAAAAATTGCAACGGCCACTTTCCAGTTCGTCGCAATTATCGATTAAGACAAGGCGTCTTTTATATTCTGGCCGGGTCAGCCGCATAATTTTTGTCTGCAGGTAAGACAGCACCGAATTCGGGTGAGAGATTCTGGTCGGGTCAAAGTCTTCGAGCAGAATCAACAGAATTTCGCTCATGATTTCACGCATTTTGTCGGAAAGGCTGAGCGCAGGTTCGCGCCAGCGCATGGCCTGGCGGCAGATAAAGTCGCGGCAGCTGGTTATCAGCCTTAAAGCCGAATCTGCTCCGGGTTTTCGCGTAAAATTTTCAAGAGCCGCAGCAAATTGCTCATCACTCATCAGTTAATCCTTGTCGGGTTATCTAATTCTGCTCAAATCACATTAGAACAGCATAGCAGCAGTCATCTGAAAATTTCACGAAATATTTTTTCCCCAAATCGTTTTTCGGCTGATTAACAGATGAGACCAAAAAACGAGGTGAATTTATGATGTGTTGCCAGAAGTGCCCTTTTAATCCGGTTTCTGGTTCGGCTGAGCAGCGTTGTCGCCAGCCGATATGCAGCAGTCAGAGGCATGATTGCAGCAGCGGCATCTGCGCCGCCAATATCGGCAGTCGCTGCTTTCAGGACTATTACGTGATCGAGCGTCTGTATCAGCAGGATGCGCTGGCCGAGGAACTGGTTCATCACAGCCTTAAAACGGCACTGACCGGTCGCGATCGTGCCTTGCTGCTTTCATTGTTTCAGGCGGCCAGCGATCGAATCAGATTGCAGCTGTGGCATTGGCTCGAAATCTATGAACCGCGCAGTCTCTGGTTGCTCAACCCGATTTTTGCCGCTGTCGGCCTGTTGCCTCTCGATACCATGATCGGTGTCGGCAGTCGGCGCGAACAATATATTGGGGCCATTATGGCAAATCCTTACAGTGGCAGTCGTTACCGCCCCGTTCTGACAACCCGCCAGGAAGGAGTCTGATATGAGCTGCAAAAAATGCCCGCTTAACATCGCCTCTGAAAATTTTTCGGCAAAAATGTTCGAGAAAATGCCGTTGCATGCAAAGGCTCTGTTTGTTTGCAGAAGTGGCCAGAGCAGCAGTAGTAGCCTGTTCAGCGCCAGGCAGCTTTGTGCGCGGGATTTGTGGGTTCTCGCATTCATTGGCAGCGGCGACAGTTTTGCTATGGAAAAAGCCGGCGAGACCCTCGATCGTCTGGTTGCCGCAGGCCATTCAGAGCTTTTATGTCATGTGTTTGAGAATGCCGGTTACGAAACGCGGCGCGATCTCTGGGCGCGTATGGTTAAAAACTACCCTGACCGGTTGTACATGTTCGATGCCCTGTTCGAAAAAGACTGCCTGCCCCCGGCTGACAGCGTCGAAATGGCTGAAAATCTGCATATCTATCGCCACAGTTTGCTCTACGGACGCGGTCAGGCCAATGCTTTCGTAAAAGACTTCTAAGCCGCTGCCGTAACCTCTGTCACATTTGAATTATAGTGTAGATTGGTAAGAGTTTATGCCTGGTAAAAAATCATACAAGGGCGCAGGCGGGTTTCTCAGGCGCGGAAACTTCGAGCCAGGCAACTTTGACGCAGAGCCATAGCTATTAAACAATACTCCCGTCTGGTGAGAGTTGAAGCGAATGAGGGCAAGCCATCCGCATTTCTAACGGCTGAAGCCGTAAGAACTGCCTAATTCCGCCGAGAGCCCGAATAATAAGAATAAGCATAGATAGAATCTTAAACTCTTATGTGGCATAGGAGTATGTTATAAGGCGTTGCACTGCGATCCTGCGGTGAGTTAAAATTTTTTAAAAGCACGAGCACGAGCACGAGCACGAGCACGAGCACGAGCACGAGCACGAGCACGAGCACGAGCACGAGCACGAGCACGAGCACGAGCACGAGCACGAGCACAAGTATGTTATATGACTGATAAATATGCACTGGCGATGCTGATTTCGGGTGGGCAGACCGGAGTTGACCGGGCCGCTCTCGATTTTGCCATCGCCAATGGCCTGGCACATGGTGGCTGGTGCCCGCGCGGTCGGCGGGCTGAGGATGGGGTGATTCCGAAGCAGTATTGTCTTATCGAGGCAGATACGCCGCTATACCAGCAGAGAACGCGGCTTAATGTGCGCGATTCACAGGCTACTCTTATATTCTGCGATCTCAAGCGGCGTTCGCGTGGTACCGCCCTTACCATAAAGTGCGCCGAAACAATGCAAAAGCCATATCTGGTCGTTGATATCGACAGTTACGACTGCCGGAAGATTCTAAAATGGCTGCGGCGGGTACAGCCGCAGATACTGAATGTTGCCGGGCCACGGGCGGGCGAGAGCGATCGCGCTTCGCTTGTGGTCGAGAACGTGCTTTCGGCGGTAATCTGCGCCGATAACGAGACGATTGTTGACTGGCCGCCAAAGAAGCCTGTTACTCCAGATCTCTTCTAAAACAGCACCGGCATCGTTGTGGACGATGCCGGTGCTGTAGAACGGGGGGAATTTCGTTTGTCAGTAGTGATACTGCAGCAGACCCTGCAGGCGGTAGTCGTAACCGAAGAACATGTCGTTACTCAGTGCTATTGGCGAAGCCAGAGTCAGTGACATACCCGGTTTTACGTGATAACGCATGCCAAGAACCAGGTCGGTGCTGCGACCGTTGTTAACCCGGTTATAGAAGTTGATTTCGCCCATAAAGGTGAACGAATCATTTGGGTCGTATTCGAAGCCAGCATTTACAAACACGCCTTCGTGGGTTGTGTTGCCATCGCCGGCCTGATAACCGCCGTTGACATGAAAGTTGCCGCCTTCTTTGCGCTTGCTCGATAGACCGGCAAAGACTTCCCAGGCATTGTCGTTTTCGGTGTTGCCGATAGTGATATCGCTGGTCGGGAAGATTGCGCCGAGGCCGAGACATGATGCCATGTCGTCGTTCTGCGAAGTAAATTTGAGGCGAAGCTGGGCGTCGCCCATTCCTGAATCGGTGCCATCGCGGAAATTATAGGTGATCGGCGCAAATACATCGTAAGACTCGAACGGAAGCTTGAAAGCTACTTCAAAGTTCTCGCCGGCATAGGTCATGAGAATCGGGAATTCCCAAAAATCACCATCTTCGCCATTTTCGAGGCGCTGGCCGTCGCGGCGGGTGATTTTGTTCCAGACCATTCCGAATGCGGTCGAAAACAGGTTGTCGCCAAGCGGATAGGCGGCAAAAGTATTGACCAGACCGGTCAAACCATTGAATGAGACATGATAGTCATCATCTTTGCGCTTTTTAACTTCTCCGGGCAGTATTATCTGAGGAAGTCCGGCGTCAGAATACAATACGGCATCGTCACTCTGGGTAACCGGCGGCAGTGGCAGCGCAGTTGTCGGCGCTGGCGCGGTTGTCGGCGGCGACGAGATGTACCTGGTGCGCTGCCGATAAGTCACTCCCTGGCCTCTTTCGTAGTCAGTCGATGGAATCTCAAGAACCTGCCCGACCTTGATTCTGGTCGCATCGGTGATACGATTGGCAGCAGCGATCTTTTTCCACTGCTGGGTGGTTCCGTAGAATTTTTTCGAAATCGAGCCGAGAGTATCGCCTTTGCGGATGGTGTATGTCTGATACCCGGTGGTGGTATCTTCTTCGAGCCAGCTGCTGTCGGCGTTGACCGATGTCGTTTCTGAATACAGGTGTTGCTGCATGGGCGGAGCCATGGAGTATCCATCCGGTACGTAACTCTCGTAATACTGAGCAGCAGCGCTTGTAGCCATGCCCAGAATCAGAAACCCGGTCAGAAGGTATGAATGATGCCGTTTATTCATGGAACTTCTGTTCCTTTCAGTGTTAGAAGAAACTCGCGTTTCTTGTAGAATCAGGAAGTTATATTTTCCCGAGGTCTGTTATCGGAAGGTTTCGCCAAATCCTTAAGCTAACTTATAAAAAAAGCAGGCAGCAGTAGCAGTCGCGTTCGAACGGTCATAAGGTTTGACACATTTGCTGAGCCTGTGCTAAGTTCATCGGGTTAGAGCTTAATCTTAAGGCAGGAAACTTGCTGATGAAAAAAACCTTCGTGGTTGATACCAATGTCATTCTACACAGCCATCAGGCTCTGTTTTCTTTTCAGGAACACGATGTGGTCGTGCCACTTGGGGTAATCGAAGAACTTGATCGTTTTAAGGGATTCAACGATGAGCGCGGTCGTGAAGCTCGCCAGGCATCGCGTGAGCTCGATCGTCTGCGTGAGCGCGGCACTCTGGCCCGCGGCGTTCCCCTCGACAGCGGTGGTACATTGCAGATCATGATCGATTCTGAGATCGAAATTCCGCATGGCTTCGGGCTTGACTCACATAAGGTTGACAACCGCATTCTTGCCTGCGCTCTCAGTCTTAAAAAAGACGGCCGCAATGTCGTTCTGATCAGCAAAGACATCAACTGCCGCATCAAAGCAGATGCTCTCGGCATAAACACCGAAGATTTCGAAACCAACAAGGTTGATATCGACGAACTATATACTGGCTGGCGTGAACTGGTAATGCCGGTCAGCCGAATCGAAACCTTTTTGCGCGAAGAAGGCGTCGAATATCACGAAGACGACCTCTTCAAAAACGAATTTGTACTGCTCAAAGCCGCCGAAAACGAAAACAAGACGGCCCTGGCCAAGTATGATGGCCTGCAAAAGAGGTTGCTGCCGTTATTTCACTACAATTCGCGACCCTGGGGCGTTGAAGCGCTGAATCTGCAACAGAAGTTCGCTATCGAACTGCTGCTGTGTAACGAAATTCAGCTGGTAACGCTGGTTGGCCGCGCCGGTACCGGCAAAACGCTTCTCGCACTCGCCTGCGGTCTGCAGAAAACAATCGACGAGCATCTTTTCCGCAAGCTGCTGGTCAGCCGCCCGATCATGCCTCTTGGTAAAGACATCGGCTATCTGCCCGGCTCGAAAGATGAAAAGCTCAGTCACTGGATGCAGCCGATTTTTGACAATCTCGAGTTTGTCATGGACCGCCTCTACAAGAATTCAGATGACGTCGATAAGAAGATCAGGTTTCTCATTGAATCGCAGAAGGTTCAGATCGAGGCGATCACCTACATCAGAGGCCGCAGCATACCCAAACAGTATCTGATCGTTGATGAAGCCCAGAACCTGACTCCGCACGAAGTCAAGACGATCATCAGCCGCGCCGGCGAAGGCACCAAGGTCGTGCTGACCGGTGACCCATACCAGATCGATAACCCCTATCTCGACAGTTCTTCGAACGGTCTGAACTTTGTTATCGAAAAGTTCAAGGATCATAACCTTTTCGGACATATCATACTGCATAAGTCCGAACGCTCGTCTCTTTCTGCGCTCGCTTCCGAATTGCTGCAAAGCTGATTTTTCGAGGTTGAAGATGGTATTTAAGAATCGCAGGGCGGTAACTTTTATCGAAATAGTTATTGCTGTCGGTATTCTGGCCGTGGCCATGATTCCTTTGTTCGGGCTTATGAGCCGACAGACGGTCGATACCGACCGCAACGCTTCACAGGCTTTTGCAATGAACAAAGCCTCTGAAATTCTCAACACGATTCTCGACAACGTTCCTTTTGCCGCGCTGAGACAGGGCAATCCCGGGTTCATCCGGGTCGATGATCTGTCGGGCAAAAGCAAATACCGTCGCTTTAACGAAGACTGGGCGCGCAAGATGATGCCGGTTCTTTTTCATGGCTCAGAAAAGCAGGGGGCTGGCTGGCCGTGCCGTGGCATATTTACCGATTCTCGCGGCATACATTATCTTGTGCACCTGCGCGTCGAAGATGTCGCTTCTGAGCAGAAACCACCGCGGCCTGAGCGCATAAAAATCGGTAACAGTTTTCCCGGAGGTTCTCCGGTAAGCTTTGCCGAGACCAGCGAGCTGACCTTTTCTTATCTGCGTAATCCCGCCCTTTTGTCTGATGGTAACTGGATACAGGAATATGTGCGCGATGCCGCGCAGCGGCCTTTCGCCGAAGTTGATCTCGGCGCCGGTCGTGGCGTTGCCGAATCGCCCCAGAACATCTATCAGGACGAAGGCATGGAAGTCTGCGGCCCGGATGAGCCGCGTTATCTCGACCCGACCGCCGAACGTTATACCGCTAAAATGGTCGCCGAAAAGGTTCCTTATGAGACCTCAGATAAATTTGGCTGGTGCCTGATGAAAAAGCTCCTGATCCAGGTGCAGTGGAACCTCGACCAGAAGAATTTTCAGAATCCCGAAGCCAGCGATGGGCGCGTGCAGCGTATTCACCTGATGACAGTAAAGGGGGATATCGACTGATGAAGACTAATCTGCGCAAAAACAGCGGTATCGCAATTGTCGTGGCGGTTTTCTTTGCCTTTTGTATGCTGATTCTCTTTGTCGCCATGATGTTCAGGCAGTCAAGCACGTCGCTGCACAACCAGCTGTCGATCGATGAGCGCCAGGCATTTTTCGCAGCGCGCGCCGCCATGCAGCACTTTCTGCTCAAGGCCAAGCTTTTTCCGACAGAACTGTACGACGCTGTCGAAATCTCGCAGGGCAAAAACCCGCTGTGCGCCTTTGCCGAGTTCGAAGGCAGCACCGAAGACGGGCAGCCTGCTTTTGAGCCGATGGCGAACCGCTCAGATCTTTACGTGCGCGTGCGCCCCGAGCGCGAGCTCGATATCAACCAGCAGCCGAAGTATTTTTATTACCCGTTGCCCGGCAAAGATGCCTTTATCAGACTGGGCAGCTATCACAACCCCGACTACCGTTATCTGGCGCCTGGTCTGGCCAAAAGCGAGCCCGAAGACCGCTATACCAAACCCGCGCCGCCACCAGCTTCGGCCAATGCCGAAAAATATCTTGCCTACTATATCCGCGACTGCAGCAATATGCTGATGGATGGCGCCCGCATGCAGCCAGGGCTCGAAGTCGTTATTTCGCCGGAAGTCAAGAATATCAACGAATGGGATGCCGCGACCAAAGATGGCTACCCTTATACCATGAGCTACAAGGTTACTGACGTTAAGATTCAGTCGATCAAGGGCCTTCGCAAGTATGGGGAAGAAGCCATCGAAGTCAGCGTCGAAGGTGCCGTAAAGAATTTTCAGGGTAAGCTGATTCCGCAGACCCAGAAGCGTGTTCAGCGTATAACCAGAACAGGGGCGGTAGATTGAAGTATTTGAAGTCTGACAGAAGGGCCTTCACTCTGGTCGAAATCATCGTAGCCTGCGTCGTGCTGGCAATGTTCATGATTGGTGTTTATCAGCTTTTTATCGGCGGCAGCAAGACGGCCGGCCGCGCGCAATGGATCAGCGGCACGGTCGATCAGATGCGTAATGCCCTGCAGATAATCAGTCGCGACATTCGCAGCGCAACATATCCGACGACTCTATTTACTGATACTTTTTTCGATCCCTGCGACAACCCCGATATTTCTGTGCCGGCACAATATTACCTGCGGATTCTCAAAGATGGTGAGCAGATCAAGGCGCCTCCCAGCGGCGAACTCAAAGTAATGAGCTGGGTAATGTGCGAACCCGAAAAACCGCCAACGCAGCCGGGTAAGCTGGTGCGCAACGAGATATGGCTCGATCATGCAATCGACACTCCGGGTGGCCCGGTCGCCAATCTGCGCATCAAAACCGAGGCTTTTTCCTACACGACCAACGCTCAGGGTTCTTATGCCAAATCAGGAAACCTCAGTTTAAGCCCGATTCCCGAAGAATCACGCAACCGTGTTTTTGTTAATGACGTTGAATATATAGAATTTTCGGTCGCCGGAACCATACCACCCGAAAAACCTGTGGACTTTTTCCCGATTTCCGTTAAAATACGTACCCTGTATCCCAAAGACGAGAAAGTCTTTAAGGAAAATTCGATAATGGCGACTCCGCAGGTCGGTATTGATACATTTTAAAAATAACTGTATAGTGTTACACCATGTCTAAAAAATGGCATCAACTAGAGAAACTTGACCACAAGGCTCTCAAAAAGCTTCAGGCCGAGCGCGAGAAGGCGGCGAAGCAGGCCCAGGAGGCCGAAGAGAAGAAGCGTCGAATGGTAATCGGCGGCGCGGTTCTTTTCGGCATCGTCGTTTTATTGATCTTCGTTCAGATCATGCGCAGCCGATCAGCTGCTCTGGCCCGCCAGGAAGAACGCGCCAAAATGCTGTTCTCGCGTATTTCCGATTTCAGCGGCAAGGTCGAGCATCGCAATATCGGCACCTGGGATAAACTCAACGAAAAGTTCGAGTTCGACAAGGAATATACCTATAAAACCGGCGAAGAATCGACGGTCACCGTGCAGATGCAGCTCGATAACCAGGTCAAGCTGTTTCCGTTGTCAGAAATGACTGTCTACCCGCCGACTTTGCATGAGACCGAAAACAAAATCGAAAAAGAGCCGGTGCTTCTCACGCGCGGCGAGCTTACTGCCGCCATTTCTCTCGATGGCCGCGGGGTACTCGAAATCGAAGTGGCCGACGTCGTTGTTGTAGGCGCCTCGGGTCTGTTCAAGGTTATCTATGATGCCGAAAAAGGCAAGGGCGAAGTAGTTGTCAAGAACGGCCTCGTCGAAGTCGGCAAAAAGCGTGGCGGTGGCCGACCGGTAAAAGTTTCGGGCTTCTACAAGATTACTTTCGGCGAAGGCGATATCAGCACTCCAACTCAGGCGAGCGTTATTCAATACGACTGGCGCTGACACCCTCATATGATCAAGATTGTTAAAGCACGGGTGCATAACCTGAAAGACCTCAGTCTCTCCATTCCTGACGGCAAACTGACCGTCATTACCGGTGTTTCAGGCTCTGGCAAGTCTTCTCTGGCGTTCGACACAATTCATGCCGAAGGCCAGCGCCGTTACATGGAATCGCTGTCTTCTTATGCCCGCCAGTTCCTGCAGCAGATGGAAAAGCCCGATGTCGAAAGCATCGAAGGTCTGTCGCCAACTATTGCTATTCAGCAAAAATCGACATCGCGCAATCCACGCTCGACGGTTGGCACCATTACCGAGCTTTATGACTATTTCAGGTTGCTTTTTGCCGCTATCGGCCAGCCACACTGCCCAGAATGCGGTGAAAAGGTCGAGAGCGCCAGCGTTGCCCAGATAGTTGATGCGCTGCTGCATTACCCCGACGAGACCAGAATCACTCTGCTGGCTCCGGTAGTTCGCAGCCGCAAGGGCGAATACGGCAAGGTATTCGAGGAACTGCGCCGCGAAGGTCTGTCGCGCGTGCGTGTCGACGGCGACATGTGGGCGCTCGATGACGAAATTCCCGAACTCGACCGCAATAAAAAGCATGATATCGAAGTGGCAGTCGACCGCATAAAGCTTGGCAGCGCCGATCGCGAGCAGACTGCCGCCCGTCTCAACGAAGCGGTCGAACTCTGTTTTAAACTGGCTGATGGGCAGCTTCTTGTCGTAATTGATGCCGGTAAGCCGGTCGAAAAACTGTTCAGCGAGAATCTGCGTTGCGCGCACTGCGATGTTTCGCTGCCCGAAATCAAGCCGCGCCTGTTTTCATTCAATGCGCCTTATGGCTCATGTCAGGCCTGTTCCGGCCTGGGTTTTCAGCTGATAGTCGATCCTGATCTGGTCGTGCCCGACCCCGATCTCTCGATTTCAGAGGGTGCAATTGCCTCAGAAAATTTTACCGACTCGACCTTTTCGCGGCAATGGATGGAAGGTCTCGCGCAGCACTACAAATTTTCACTCAATGCCCCTTTTAAAAGTCTTTCGCCAGAAGTAAAAGAAATTATTCTGCATGGCTCCGGCAACAAGGTGCTCAAAGTCAACTACAAGGGTCGCACCATGGCTGGTTCGCTTACCAAGCCATTTGAGGGTGTTATTCCAACGCTTTCGCGACGTTATCGGGAGACGAGATCAGAAGGCGCCCGTAATTTTTACGAGCGCTTCATGCGCACGCTGCCATGTCCTGATTGTCAGGGGCGCCGCCTCAACCCGATTGCGCTTTCGGTGCGAATCAAAGGCGAAAACATTCATGAACTGTCACAGCACGCAGTTGGCGACCTGGTCGATTTCTTTGCCGGTCTCGAACTCACCGAGCGTGAGCGGTTTATCTGCAAAAAAATTCTAGAACAGATCAACAATCGCTTGAGGTTTTTAAAAGATGTCGGGCTCGATTATCTCGACCTGTCGCGTGCCGCGCATACGCTTTCTGGCGGAGAAGCTCAGCGAATCAGGCTGGCGACCCAGATCGGTTCGGCGCTGGTCGGCATCACATACGTTCTCGATGAGCCAAGTATCGGGTTGCATCCGCGTGATAACCGCAGGCTGATCGATACTCTAAAAAAATTGCGTGATATTGGTAATACCGTGCTGGTTGTCGAACATGACCGTGAAATCATGCAGGAAGCCGACCACCTCATCGATCTTGGACCCGGCGCCGGTGTGGAAGGCGGTACTCTGGTTGCTGCCGGCCCGCCAGAAACGGTCATTGCCGATAAGCTTAGCATGACCGGCAAGTTTCTTGGCGGCAGCGAGTTTATTCCCACTCCGTTGGCGCGCCGCGAAGGCAATGGTCGCTGGCTGACTCTCAAGGGCGCCACTCACAACAATCTCAAGAATATCGATGTTTCGATTCCGCTTGGCAAGCTGGTTGTTGTTACCGGCGTCTCAGGCTCGGGCAAATCAAGTCTGGTCAGTGACACTCTTTTTCCGCTTCTCAACAATCAGATCAATCGTTCACGTCTCGAAGTCGGCACTTATCGCAAACTCGAAGGCATAGAGCACATAGATAAGGTCGTTAACATCGACCAGGACCCGATTGGCCGTTCGCCCCGCTCGAACCCGGCTACTTATACCGGCATTTTCACTCCGATCCGCGATCTTTTTTCGCAGACGGTCGAAGCAAAGACCCGCGGTTATGCGCCAGGTCGTTTCAGCTTCAACGTCAAGGGCGGTCGTTGCGAAGTTTGCGAAGGTTCCGGCCAGATTCAGATAGAAATGCACTTTTTACCCGATGTTTACGTGACCTGCGACCAGTGCAAAGGTCAGCGTTTTAACGATGAGACGCTCAAAGTCAGGTTCAAAGGGCTCAATATCGCCCAGGTTCTCGATTTAAGCGTTAACGATGCATTACCGTTTTTCGAAGCTTTTACCGCAATAAGACGGCGTTTGCAGACGCTCGTCGATGTCGGTCTGGGTTATATAACGCTCGGTCAGGCGAGCACGACGCTTTCTGGTGGCGAGGCTCAGCGCGTCAAGCTGGCGACCGAGCTGTCGAAAGTCGCTACCGGCTCGACCTTTTATCTGCTCGATGAACCGACGACCGGTCTGCATTTTCAGGATGTCCACTGTCTGCTCGATGTGCTGGCGCGGCTTGTCGATAAAGGCAACACTGTGCTGGTAGTCGAGCACAATCTCGATGTCATCAAGACCGCCGATTATATTATAGATCTTGGCCCCGAGGGCGGTGAGCGCGGCGGTTCGATCGTTGCCACCGGTACTCCCGAAGAAGTAGCTGCCGTCAAAGATTCGCTTACCGGCCGTTTTATCGCTGAAGACATGCAGCGCACGGCCGGACTGGGCAAAAACGGCAAAGGCGGCAGGAGAAGATTATATGGCTAAGGCGCGCATTCGGTTCGTCTGTCAGTCTTGCGGGCAGGTCTTTACCAAGTGGCAGGGGCAATGCACCGCCTGCCAGGAATGGAACACCATCGAGCAGGAAGCAGATGCTGCCGAAGCCCGCCGCGTGCCGATGCAGAACCCGGGCGGCAGTCTCGCGATAATTCAGACTCTCGAAGACGTCGCCATGGAAAACTCAACGCGTTGGCCGACCGGCGTCGATATATTCGACGAACTGATCGGTGGTGGCCTGGTTCCTGGAGGTATCACGCTTATCGGCGGTGAGCCTGGCGTTGGCAAATCGACTTTTATGCTGCAGCTGGTGTCGCGGCTTGGAGTTACCATCAAGCCACTTGCATATATTTCCGGCGAAGAATCGGCGACGCAGATCAAGCTTCGGGCTGAGCGCCTGCGTATCGGCAACGGCAGCGATATCATACTGGTTTCTGAGCAGAATCTCGATTCAGCGCTTAACGGGCTGGCTTCATATCTGCCGCGCCTTCTGGTTGTCGATTCGATTCAGACCGTTTATACGCCACAGATGGAAGCAACGCCCGGTTCGGTCACTCAGATTCGTGAGTGCGCAGCTATTCTGACCAAGTTTGGCAAAGATCGTGGTCTGCCGATTTTTATCATCGGTCATGTCACCAAAGATGGCGCTATTGCCGGGCCCAAGATTCTCGAACACATGGTCGATACAGTGCTCTATTTCGAAGGCGATGTGAACTCGAATTTCAGAATTCTGCGCGTGTTCAAGAATCGTTACGGCGCGACCGGCGAGGTTGCGGTGTTTCAGATGACCGACAAGGGCCTGAGTCCGGTAATAAACCCGTCTGATCTTTTTATCAGCCGTAAGCGCACCGATGCGCCGGGCGTCGTTGTCGTGCCGATTCTACAGGGCAGTCGTTGCATTCTTACCGAGTTGCAGGCGCTGGTTACTCAATCATTTCTGACCATGCCAAGGCGCGTGACTGCCGGCATCGATTCGAACCGGCTGAATCTGGTGGTTGCTGTGCTCGAAAAGCATGCCGGTCTCAAGTTCTATAACCGTGATGTTTTTGTAAATGTCGCCGGCGGTCTCAAATTGAATGAGCCGGGTGGTGACCTTGGTCTGGCAATGGCTCTGGCCGGCAGCCTTAACGATCAGCCACTGCCAAAAGACACTCTGTTGGTCGGCGAACTGACGCTGGCCGGCGAAGTCAGGCCGGTGGCCCAGGCGGCGCGACGTATCAACGAAGGGCGTCGCTTCGGTTTCAGCCGTTTTGTCGTGGCGGCCGGCTGTGAGCTGACCGATAACAAGGGCATAGTTCATGTTTCAACAGTGCGCGAGGCAATTAAAGCTGTTTTTGGCTGACAGTTGGTATTCCGGCTGATCTGTGATAATATTTTGTGACACATTTCGGAGGTTTTTCTGTTGAAAAAGGCTGATACCGTAACTTTTAAAGTTGACCCCAACCTGCTCGAAATTTTGCAGAGCATGCCAAACCGCTCTGAATTCATTCGCAGCGCAATTCTCAATGCTCTCAAACATGTTTGCCCGCTATGCAGCGGTGCTGGCGTGCTTTCGCCGGCCATGAAAAAATGCTGGGATAGATTTGCTGAGAAACATGAGATCAAGAAGTGCTCTGAGAGCGATGAAATCGAGCTTGTCTGTAACGTCGAAGCAGATTCTGAGTAACGCTATGCGAACTGCTTTGCGGCTGACTTGTTCACTATGGCTTCTGGTGCTGGTTTTTGTTGCCATGACACTGGTGGCCAGTGCTGAAATGCCGCGAATCAAAGTGTTTACCAGTATTCTGCCACAGAAATATTTTGTCGAGCAGATTGCCGGCGATCTCGTCGATGTCGAAGTGCTGGTCGGGCCTGGCATGTCGCCGCATACTTTCGAGCCTTTGCCGCAACAGATGAGCCAGTTGAGTCGCGCGGCCGCCTTTTTTATGATCGGCGTTCCCTTCGAACAGGCTATGGTTACCCGTTTGGCTGCAATCTGCCCCGATCTCAAATTTGTTGACACCGGCAGAAATGTGGTTCGTCGATCGATGAGCGAACCTGATTCAGATCATCAACACAGCGAAGATTGCGTGCATGACGCTGGCTCGCCCGACCCCCATATCTGGCTCGACCCGATTAATGCAATCACTGTTTCAGAAGCTGTTGCTGGCGCGCTGTTAGAAATCATGCCAGAAAGCTCGACACAGATAAATGAGAACCTGCAAAAGCTGACAGACGAATTGAAGGCTCTCGATCAACAGCTGACAATAGCTCTGGCTCCGGTAAAAGGGCAAACCATGCTGGTTTTTCATCCGGCCTTTGGTTACTTTGCTGCCCGCTACGGGCTCAAGCAGCAGTCAGTTGAAGTTGAAGGCAAAGAACCTGGCCCACGGCAACTGGCCGAGCTGATCAGAAAGTGTCGTCAGCTTAACGTCCACGTGGTTTTTGTGCAGAAGCAGTTTCCGGTTGCCGCCGCCGAAACCGTAGCCCGTTCCATTAACGGCGCGGTAGTTCCGATCGACCCCCTGGCCGAGGATTATGTCGATAACCTGCGCCGGATAAGCGAAGCGATACTGGCTGGTGGCAAGTGAAAATCGACAGTTCGGCGCCGGTAGTGCGGTTTTCTGAAGTTAATTTTGCCTACGAAGACGGTATAACTGTACTGGAAAACATCAATTTTTCTCTCGAACCAGGCGAGTTTGCCTGTGTTGTTGGCCCGAACGGCGGTGGCAAGACCACTCTGCTCAAGCTGATACTTGGGCTGCTCAAGCCGGTTTCCGGGTCGATATCGGTGCTCGGGCAACCGCCAGGCCGCGCTCAGGCGCAGATTGGCTATGTTCCACAGTTCTCAAAATTCGATGCCGGCTTTCCGGTAAACGTGCTCGACGTCGTTCTGATGGGTTGTCTGCGCCGCTCGTTTTTCTGGGGCCGATATTCAGACGAACAGGTCGAAAAGGCGCGCCGTGCGCTTGCTGCCGTAGGTCTACAGGGTAAAGACGGGCGTGCTTTTGCCGGGCTTTCCGGCGGTCAGAAACAGCGGGCGCTGATTGCCCGCGCCCTGGTTTCTGAGCCGCGCCTGATCCTGCTCGACGAGCCCACAGCCAGTGTTGATGTTGCTGGCACCGAGCAGTTTTACAATATGTTCGAAGAACTGAACCAGCGGTTCACCATACTTATGGTTTCGCATGACGTTGGTTTTATCTCAAGCCGCGTAAAAAGTGTTCTATGTGTACGCAAGACCCTGCAGATTCACCCGGTTTCAGAGCTTACCGGCGAAGCGCTGCAGAATATCTACGGCGTCGATGTCAGTGTCATCAGGCATGATCACCGCTGCAGTGATAAGGGGCATATATGTCCGCATTCATAAGGGATCTGCTCGAACTGGAATTTCTGCAGAACGCTTTTTTGGCCGGCATTCTGTGCAGTATCGCCAGCGGCGTCGTCGGCACTTACGTTGTTCTCAAGCGCATCACCTACATAGCTGCCGCAATTTCGCACTGTATTCTCGGTGGTCTGGGGGCCGCCCGCTACTTTTCTGTGGTCTACGATCTGCCCTGGCTGCGTCCGGTGTATGGCGCCATTGTAACGGCACTGGCTTCGGCCTTGTTGATAGGATTTATCAGCCTGCGCGCCCGTGAGCGCGAAGATACCGTGATAAGCGCCCTGTGGGCGGTCGGTATGGCGGTTGGTGTGTTGTTTATCTTCAAGACGCCCGGTTATAACGAAGACCTGATGAGTTACCTGTTTGGCAATATTCTTATGGTTTCGCGTGAAGACCTTTATCTTATTGCCGGTCTGGATCTGCTGGTTGTCGGCCTTTCGGTTTCGTTTTACTACCAGACGGTAGCTGTCTGTTTTGATGAAGAATTCGCGCGCACCCGTGGTGTGGCGGTCGAATTCTACTATCTGCTGCTGCTTTGCCTGACTGCGCTTACAGTCGTGCTGACCGTTTCGGTGGTCGGTATCATCATGGTGATCGCCCTGCTCAGTTTGCCGGTAGCTATTGCCAGCCGTTTTTTCGACAGCGTCTGGAAAATCATGATCGCGGCCACGCTGCTTGGCATGACGTTCACCTTGAGCGGTCTGGCACTGAGCTATTCGCCGAATCTGCCATCAGGCGCACTTACCATCGTCATCGCCGGCGCTGCCTACTTTCTGACTCTTGCCTGGTCGACATTTTCCCGCCCAACCCTGGCAAAATCAGCTGCCGCCAATACAGATAGTTGAAGACAGAGGCTTTGTGAATTCAATCAGCAGAGGGATAATCATGAGTTTTATTGTGAGACTTGCAAGTGTTTTCATTCTTTCAGTTGTCTGTGTCGGTTCTCTCCGGGCTGAGCCAACAAGTTTTCCAAGAAAAAAATTTCTCGATTACCGGCTTGTTTACAGCGCGATTTCAGAATTTCACCCGAATGAAATCCCTTATCAGCCCAGCCCGGAAAATCTGCGAGAACTGGAGTCCAGTCCTGGCAATGACAGTGAAAACCACAACTGCGACTACGTATGGCGGGAATTCGGTGAATTTTTTACGGTTGCAACCTTCCCCGGTTCCGACATCTATTTGATGATCAGTGATAGTCCCAGTCACCGTGCCAGCGATCCTTTCAGGGTTATTCTCGCGGCGAATGACAAGAAAAAAGAACTTTATATTTTGAATTGCGCTCACTCAGGATCAGTTTACGACGCGGGTTATAGGATTTCCGAAACGGGCAACTGGCTTTTAACTTTCAGCACCGAAGCCGATTTATTCACGGAAAAGCTCCTTCCTTATTGTGTGACTGAATCCTCATTGTCACTCGACCGGGAGTCGCTTGGATTGATCTCTAAGGCTTTTCAGCCCTTTAAGTCACCAGAATCCGACACTGACGAAGAGTCTGAAAACCAATATCACCTCTATCTTGTTGAAGATCCCGAGTTGATTGAAACGCGTGAATGGAAGGGCCTGAAAATAAACATGCTGAAGGATGACCGTCCGGAAAAACTTATGATACCATTGCCACTCAAATGAAAAATCCAACCGACCAGCAAAGGGCTCACCGGAAACAGCTGGAAACTTCCATTAGTTTGCAGGCAGAAGCCACAAACCAGTTTTTCTGCCTGTTGAAGCTTGTTGAGAGAGAAGTTAAAACTGCTGACCTGATTATTGCACATTTACTTCCTTTTGGGTTTCGGTTACTTGAATTTTCTGCATCTTGAAGATGATTTTCTTATTTTTGCTGTCAATAAGAGCGATGCATTTTTCGTTTTTCTGTTTGCTGCCTCTTTCGAAACCTTCGAAGCCAAATAACTCTGCATCATGGTCAAAAAAAAGACGTTCTTCAAATTTCCTGCCTGGCATCAAGGTTTTTTGCAGATAATCGCTGGCAAATCTCCAGGAATTTTCAAATTCTCTGTCGAATTCTAATTTATTTTCTGCAAGTTTGAACAGAGATCTGGTCTCACCGTCTTCCTGTCCGACGCATATTCTTTCCCTGAATGCGTCCAACGCAAATTCTGACATGTAAACCGACCCCGTTTCGGCAAAATACAATACCTTAAAGTCTTCCATATGTTCATTTTTGAGCATGATAAAGGCGGCATCATGAGCCCCAGCACCGTCATATCCGCCTGTTATCAGAATCCAGTCGCCTGCGAGTGTTTCTCGGTACATGCTGATGTAAGGGTCTTCACCGGTGTAGAAAGGATTGAAACTCATGAGACCCGAATCCAAAAACCAGCAAAGCTTTTTGTAAAGAAAATCTGAGGAATCTTTGTCCTGTTCGACGGATGGAAAACTCTGCGAATACTTTTCTGCGCCCGGCACAACGGAAAATTGATTCTGAGACAGCAGCGGCTCAGAATCTGAAATCATAAACAGGCAGAGTAGAAAACCAAGCAGAATTCCTCTGGCTTTAATCATATTGCGCATTTTCATAATTTTTTTCTGTTCTTTCCCTCAATCGAATGATGCAGGTTAACTTTTTTGAATTGCCGGCCGGAAAACCAGCAATTTAATAGGCAACGCAGGAAGTTGTCTGCCAACTAAATGGCTTCTGTATCCCGATGTCATTTTACCAGAGTTCAATGCCGATCACAAAAAATGCTTTGGCACGGCCGAATTTGATCAGCTGGAGCGAGGCCGCGCTTCCATTGGTCGCTGCAATACCCGGGTCTTCTGAAAAAACCGGTTAAATTTGACATCATAATTTCACCAGATCATAAATGACTAGCTGAAAGCCTGCAAAGCAAGAAAGGACTCCATTTATCGCTTTGCGCCAATGGGTTCTTGCAAATATCAGCGGTTGGCATGGCGCAAATCATTTTCCCGAGAGGGCTGTAAAACTGTTGGCCTGATTATTGCTAATAAACGGGGTTCGTGGTATCCTCTCAAGCCGTGGAGTTTACCTCATGATTTTTCAACTGTTAAGGGCCCTGCTTGTCCTGACCGGAACCATCGTCGGTGTTGCGGTCGGCTATGCCATAGCAACCGAATACACTAACCTTATCGAACTCGAAAACCCTGAATTGACTCTGGCTGCTCTGCTGGGGTTCATCGGCTATCTGTTCTGCTCGATCGCCGGGCGTGAACTGCATTTGTGGCTCGAAGACCAGATCGAACACAACAACAGCTACGATCTCGCCTGGGGCGCGCTTGGCCTGCTGCTCGGTCTGATCAGCGCCAACCTGCTGTTCGTGCCGGTGTATTTTTTGATGTACAAAGGCTTCGGCGAGATTCATTTCGATAACAAATATCTCGATGGTCTGGTGCCGCTGTTCAACCTCGTGATTCCGCTGTCTTTCAGCCTGCTGGCCGCTTATCTCGGCGTCAAGATCATGCTCCGATACCGGCGTTACCAGGCCAAAATCAACACCGACGGCGTCGCCGCCCGCCACAAGATCATCGATACCAGCGCCATCATCGATGGCCGTTTCGCTGATCTGTTCCGGCTTGGATTCCTCGAAGGCAACATAATAATTCCGCGTTTCGTGGTCAACGAACTGCAGTTTCTCTCTGATTCTTCAGACGAGATCAAACGCAGCAAGGGGCGCAAAGGCCTGGTCAGTCTCAACCAGCTCAAAAGCGAATTTCCCGACCTGATCGTAATTGCCGAAAATGATTACGCTGATATCAACGAAGTCGATGCCAAGCTGGTTAAGCTCGCTTCCGAACTCAAGGCGATTATGATTACGCAGGACTACAACCTCAAAAAGGTTGCAGAGCTCGATCGCATAACTGTTCTGAACGTTAATGATCTCGTGAATGCCCTCAAGCCGATTTTTGTCAGCGGTGAGGATATCGAAGTTAAAATTGTGAAAAAGGGTAAGGAGCCGTGTCAGGGCGTTGGGTTCTTATCAGATGGCACCATGGTAGTAATAGAGGATGGCGGAGACCATGTGGGCGAGACGGTTAAAACCACGGTCAGCAACATTTTGCAGACCGGCGCCGGTAGAATGATTTTCTGCCGCATAGGTAACCAGAAATGACAGCCCTTTTTGTGAGGAGAAGCAGTAAATGGGTATACGCGTAAAAGAAATAATGGATCGCAACCCGATCATCGTCGACGCGAGTCAGACCGTGTTCGGGCTTAGAGAACTGGTAATACTCAGGCAGCCCGAGTGTGTACTGGTCACTGACGCTGAAAAGCGCCTGGTCGGCATCATGACGCCGTCGCATCTCGCGACGATTTCAGATGTCGATATCGAAGAGAAAGTTACCGCGGTGATGGAAAGCAAGTTTCGCCGGGTCAACTGTAACATGTCGGTGCGCGAAGCCGCCGCCATGCTCTCGGCCAGCGAACTCGAAGCGCTGCCGGTCGTCGATAACAACGACGAGCTCGTCGGCGTCGTCACCTACAAAGACATTGTCAAAGACCTTGTCGAAGACCGCGAAGATCAACTGTTGACGCCCGAAAGCGCGGTAATCTACCTGTCGATGACCAAAGACCCCGAACAGGAAGAATACTGGCTGCAGAAAGTCAGCAACAAAGGCTATCGCGCTGCGATCACCCAGGTCGGCGCCACCGCCGAGAAGCTGCCGATCAAATTGCGCGAAGCGACTATCGTCGCGGCAATCGCGCGTTCGGTCATCAAAGAAGATTCGCGTGAGAAATTCTCGGTCAGCAACGCTGTTCGCGATATTTTCAGTCAGCTTTATACAATCAACCCCGGGCTTGGTGGCGGTTTTAAGGTCGCCATCGTGCGCGGCGAAGGCAGAATAGCGGTAGCGGCTTTTGGTCGCTGCGGTCATGCCCTGTCGAATGGTAACGAACAGATTTTCATGGGGAGCAACATCATTTAATCATGTCACAGCAGGTTCGTGTGCGCTTTGCGCCGTCTCCAACCGGTTATCTTCACGTCGGCGGAGCCCGTACGGCTCTTTTTAACTGGCTTTTTGCCCGCAAAACCGGCGGCACCTTCGTGCTGCGTGTCGAAGATACCGATGTCGAACGGTCAACGCAGGAATCAGTAGATGGCCTGCTGCGCGACATGAAATGGCTAGGCCTGACCTGGGACGAAGGCCCCGAAGTTGGTGGTCCGCACGGCCCCTACTTTCAGTCACAGCGCCTCGAAATTTATCAGAGCTATGCCCGCCGCCTGCTCGATAACGGCGCGGCTTACCCATGCTTCTGCAAAGAAGAAGAACTCGAAGCCAAACGCCAGAAAGCCGAAGAAGAACATCGTTCGCTGCACTACGACGGAACCTGCCGTCATCTGAGCAAAGATGAGGTCGAGCGCCGCATCGCCGCCGGCGAGACCTATGTTGTGCGCGTAAAAGTGCCCGAAAAAGATTATGTGCTCGAAGATCTTGTGCGTGGCCGGGTTGAGTGGAAAGCCGAAACACTCGGCGACTTCATTGTTCTGCGTTCGAGCGGCATGCCGGTCTACAATTTCTGCGTCGTCGTCGATGACGCTGATATGAAGATTTCGCATGTGGTGCGGGCTGAAGAGCATCTTACCAACACCCATCGTCAGCTGATTCTTTATGAAGCGCTGGGTATCAAACCGCCGATTTTCGCACATGCTTCGCTGATTCTTGGCGAAGACAAATCGAAACTGTCGAAACGGCACGGTGCCACGGCTGTCGGTCAGTATGCCGAAGACGGCTTTCTGCGCGATGCCATGATCAATTTTCTTGCCCTGCTCGGCTGGAACGAAGGCACCGACCGCGAAATCTACAGCGTAAAAGAACTGATCGAAAGCTTCTCACTCGAGCGCATCAGTAAATCGCCCGGCGTTTTCGACCATAACAAGCTGATCTGGATGAACGGTCAACACCTGCGCGCCATGCCGGTCGATGAACTGCTGCCACTGGTTGTGCCGGTTCTTAAAAAGGCCATGCCAGACGACGCCCGTCTCAACAACCCCGAGGTTCTGCGCAAGCTGGTCGAGCTGATTCAGATCAAGATGAACACGCTCAACGATGCCGTGCCGGTTGCCGAATCGATATTGCGCGCCAATCAGCCCGAAGACGAAGAGTCTGTCGCCATGGTCGGCACCGAAAAGTCAAAAGCGCTGTTTGCCGCTCTGGCCAAAGAATTCGCAACCTGCGAATGGGTTAAAGACGGATACAATGCCGCCATCAAAGCCGCCGGCAAGGCCGCCGACGCTAAGGGCAAAGACCTCTTCATGCCGATCCGCGCCAAGATCACCGGTTCCTGTCACGGCCCCGAACTCGTCGGCATCCTCGATGTGCTTGGCCGCGACGAAGTCATCAACCGCCTCAACAACTAGTTTTCTTATTCCAGCCTGCTTTTGCCAGAAATTTCCTCTTGTCACGATCCTGCATTCAATAGACTTAGAGATCTTACAGTTAAATACAAAGATCTTCTCATGGATTTTGCAGATGCTTGTCTCGTTTATCTGGCCGAAGACTTGAATACAAGCCTTATTTTGAGGCTTTCCCGGCAAGAAGGGCAATTTCACGTTCAATCGCCGCAAGTTCGGCCTGTTCTTCGGGGATTGTCTTTTTAGCGTGCTCTACATAGTCACCCTTGGCTAATGATGTCTGCCAATATTCAATGCTGAGGGCGGTAGAATGCCGCGCTTTCTCAAGAGAAGCGGCGGCTTTATCAGATGTGATACGGGCGATACTTTCGTCGGTATAGCCTTCTCCCATGCCGGCTTCTGAATCGTGTTCATGAATGAATTCGTAATAGGTTCCACATTCCGGGCACACCCTGATTTGAGGAGAATCATATCTGCAATAACCGCCGATAATACGGAGCCTGTCGACCTCGGGTGGCAGCCGTTCATCGCTATGAAGAAGTTCAACCGTTATCAGATCGGGAATTTTGCCACACAGACAACAGTTCACATAAGCATCTGGCATATAAACCTCCATATGTCTGGCAAAGTTTGAGAAAGATTTTGTCCGAAAACCATTACATCACGAATTCAATAATTTTTTCAGCGCAGGTGCCTGAATAAATAAGAATGCGCGCGGTTAAACCTGTTTTATATCGACAAGTCAGCTGCCGCCCACTTCAGTCTTGGGTGATTGCGGTGATGCAGCCAGGCAGGCACCCCGTAGCTGCAGGTTCCGGCAATCAGGCTGGCAGTAGCATTAAAACACATTCCGGTTCTCCCTTAAGCAAAATCAAGCTGACATGCAATTGCGAATTTATCAATAAACCTGTTGAAAGCTTTTTTATATAAACTGAGCTTAACATAGAGAAGTTGCTGCGTACTGTTGGCCAATGATTATTTCTCAGAAATTATTCGTAAGAATGCTGAATCGAGGCTTCGACGCCCTGTTCGGTTAGTTCTTTTTTGACTTCGCCGACGACGAAATCGCCAAGCTTGAGTTTAACCTTCTCGACGATTTTGCCGTCGACAGCCGCTTTCAGGGCGCTTTCCGGCATCATGGCGACCAGGGCTTCCGGCATGTTGTGGCGGCTGGCGTAGAGCTTGGCAAGTTCGTTGTAGTTAGCAATTTCAATATCCAGGCAAAGTTTGATTTTCGGCATAGTACCTCATTTGTGCAGTTATTCTGGTTATGATCAGGCTGATAAATTATCATAACCCGCCGAAAAAGTCAGTTTTGTGTCGTTAAAAAGGTTTGTGAAAAGCCATGCCTTGTGGAAGATTGTATTATATTTTACGAGATCATATAATCAGACTGCGCTTCAGCAGAGTATCAGTTTCCAGGTCTGATGTCTCTGCTTGAAGTTGACGAAATAGCTGAATAGAGATTCTCTGGCATGCAAAGTATTGTTCAATTTATTTATGTTTCGGGTTTTGTCGGTTTCGTAATCGGGATACTGTTTTTTCCATTTGCCTGTCCCCCGGAAGTCCTTTCTAAACAGGTTCTGGGTCAGCCAGCAATAAATGCAACGGCTATAACCTCGGCCTCTGATTCTACCCGAGAATATTTAAAAATGCTGGAAAAGGCTTTGCTGAATCTGCCAGATATTGTTTCGATAACCGCGGATCCTTATGGTTTTGCCGGGACAAACCTGTATTTAACCGACATAGCTACTTCAGTAACAGTTGTCGGGCCACTTCGAGACCTTTATGGCTTGCCGCTTGTGCCGACTTTGCCCGAAATCTATGATAGAATTGATGCAGTTAAACTGCCCGGAGGGTTGAAACTCTTCTCATTCGCCATGTATGCGAGGAAAAAGGCGTTCGCAGATGAAGCCTTGAAAAGGCAGCAGTTATACGAGAAGAATCTGGTCGTATTTACAACCCGTCGGAAGTATACAGTATTCATCTGGCTTATCTTAACGTTGTCGATACTTTTTGTCTGGAAAAAGGTGAGTAATAAGAGAGCAACCTGGCTGGAAATGACCATTATGGTTATAACTGCGCTGATCTGTATTGTTCCTTTTGTCTTTCCGGGTGTTACCTTAGGCAGTGGTTTTATCGGGTCTGATGCGACAGAAATCAGTTTTCAGGAGCGCGAAGCGCTTAATGATAGCCTGCGCACTTATATGGTTAAGTGCCTGGAAGCTAGACTCATAGATAAGGCCGCTTTAGAACGACTGGTTGGCAGCCTTTCAACGCCTGCTTTGCCTGTTCCGTCGCACTTTTATCGGCAATATAGAACAGGAAGCGCGCGCCTCAGATATTGGGGTGTTGATGAGTTCATCGCGCGCGAAACTGCGCGCTGAGTTTGCTTATCCACAACTTAAACGCAAATTTGCGCAATTAGATTGCGGGGTTCGTGAACTGAGGTTATAATTGTTCAAACAGGAGGATGCTGCAATGTACATATTCAGATCGCGTTTGTTCATAAGTACGATGCTGCTGATCTTTATGGCCACCATGATGGTTCCGGCTCAGCTGTTCGCTCAAACCGCCAGCCGCGAAAAGAGCGGCGCAGAAATATTTCTCAAGTGGTTCACCATTGGTGCTATGGTCGTCGGTGCCGGGGTCGGAGTAGCTACCTTCGGCGTGGCCGGTCTTGTGCTTGGCCCGGTAATCGGGGCCGCCGCCGCGACGTTGACCGGCATTCTGTTTCAGGCTAACCCGGTCGACCAGTGGCGGGCAGTGGTCAACAAACCACCGCGTTACAGCAACAGCAACATTGCTGGGATGGCTGTGGACATGGCCTCAGAACGAAAAACCGAAGTCAGACCGGGCGCAGATATGAGCCCGCAGGACGCCCTGGCCGCCTATCGCAGTGCTTATTCCGCTTATGAAGAGGCTGTGAAAGCCGGCGATCAGACCGATATCGCCAAAAAAGCGGCGGCGGTGCGCGATGCCAAATCGGCTTACAATAAGGCGCTTGGCCGCTGAGCAGGTTCTGTCTGTAAAAAGTTAAAGACCTCATTGCCGCTGGCAGCGACAGGCTGTCGGCGGCATGTTTATCGAATCAGGAAGTTTTGCCGCATGCTTATGACAAGAACAGATTGTAAAATAAAAACTACAGGTCTTCTGCTGCTTGCTGGCCTGATTTTATTCTGCTCTGATGCATTTGCGTCGCGGCAGCGCATGCAGCTGGCCGAACCCGATCATTCATCGCCGCTTACCGGAGTGCTGGTTGCCGCCCCACTCTTCGAAAAAACCAGGAATGGCTGGGATCCCTACAAACGTGAGTCACAGGATCCGATTGTCGAGTTGTTCGGCGGCGATGGCAAGATGCTTTCTTATGCCCGCAGCGCTTTTGCCGAAGGCAAAGACCCTGATTACCTGATCAAATTCAGACAGGTTGCCGGCAAATATCTGCAGGGCAGCAAAACCATAAAAGATGCCCTGAAAGCCCGGCAGAAAGCCCGTTGGATAATATGCCGCGAACTCACCAGTGGCCCGGGCAGGTCTGAAAAGGCTGCCAATCCTGATGCCAAGGCCGTTCTGCAACAGTGGGTCGAGGAACCGCTGGCTCTGCTGCCGCGAACTCCGATACCCGGCCTGGAATCGACCGGCCCGCATGCAGTGCCTTACCCGCTGGCCGTTTACAACGATAGAAACGAGTGTGTAGCTTTTGACTCGTTTTTTATCGTAATTGCTGATTCAGAAAGGCACTCGGCTCAGGAAGTGCCCTTCAATGTTGCCAGATCCGTCGAGAATGACACGCTCGATCTGGTTGTCTGTCATGAACTGGCACATGGCATCATGTTCGATGCCTATGGCCGGCCGCATAACCGCAAGGTTGGCCGTGGCCCAAGCATTCACGGTCATACGGCCGATCTGATCACCGACCGCGAAAAAGCCTGGCTCGAAGGCTGGGCCGAGGCTTTTGAGGCTTTTTACGGGCGCAACCGTAAGATTACCCGACTCGGCGAATCACATTACGGCATCGCCTCGTTTCTCATTGACCGTCAGGATTCGGTGCGCCGCGACCGCTGGCTCTGGCTGACCGGAAAAGCGAATCAGGCCGCACAGATGAAAAATGCCGCGCAGATGATGGCCAGCGAAGGCGTCATCGCCGGACTGTTTTTCGATATTCTCGCGAACCGGGCTCTGGTTTCGCCTTTTGAAAAGTCGATCACCGTTATGGTCAGGCGCCAGCCCAAAGATTTTGCAGCATTCGTCAATGCCTGGCTAGAACTCTTTCCCGGCGATCGCCGCACTATGCTGCGTATTGTGCTCGAACATACCAGGTATGCCACTTTCGATCCTTCGGTAACTGCTCTTTATCAGGAATTTTACCGCGTACGCCGCGCCCTGCAAACACGCAAAGGCAGCAATAGCGAAGCTCTGGTTGCCGAAAAGGCATATTTAAAAGCTAAAGAAGAAGCTTTCGCTAAGGCTCTTGCCGGCGCCGACCCCTTTTCCGCACTTCCACCCCAGCTCTGGACCGGCATCGAAAATCTTACCCGAAAAGACGGCAGGGTAACCCGCATGGCCAGATTGAACATCGATCTAAACAGCGTCGATGCGTTTCTGCTGGAATACTCGGGCTTGTTTGAAAAACCCCAAATCGCAGAATTTCTGGCAACTCGCGATAAACAAGGATTTTTTCGCGGCAACCCCATCGATGTGTTGCGCCGCTTTATCGGCGAAGAGCGCTGGAAAAAGCTGCCCGACGAAGGTGTTAAATTTTATCCGGAACTTCTCCAGCCTTAACAGGGCAGTAATTCCAGGAGGGCGCCCTGGTTTTCTATTGATCACCATGGTTTCGCTGCATCGACTGTTAGCGTGCATCCAAATTCACGCTGTTGTCTGTGAAAATTTGGATTCCATAACCCTTGGATCGACAGAAAATGTGTTATAGTCGAAATATCAATAATAATAGCAGGGAGTCATCAATGAAAAAACTGGTCGCAGTATTTGTTTGTCTGCTTGGTATCACTCTTGTTAACGGTTGCTGCGGTGCCGCCGCCAAACGTGACGAGGCCCGCGCGAAGTTCTGTGCAGCCAATATGCGGGTAATGCTCGGATGCATCGAGATGTATAACATGGATCATTCAGAAATGATGAAAACTCCTGATTTCAGCATGTTTCAGGAAGGCGGACTGATGATGCAGTCAAAGCTTTTGAAACAGCCGATTCAGCTGCCCAGCGACAAATGCTCATACTCTTATTCAGGGAATTTTGCCTCAGTAGATGAAAGTGATGAAGGTGTTATCTCCTGCGCGATTCATGGCACGGTTAAGGATATCGAAGCAAAGTATTCCCGCCGGTAGTACTGACTGTTAGTCGCAGAGATCGAATTGCAGGTAATGGCGTAAGATGAAGATATGCCCGAAGTGTAACAAATCGTTTCCTGACGGGGTAAAGTTGTGCCCGTTCGATCGTATAGCTCTGGTCGCTGAGACGGCGGCAACTGATTCCGTGGCCGGCCCGGCGCGGGGCAATATGCCGGCTGCCGGCGAACTTGCTGAGCTGGCCCTTTTAGCAGATGGCCCGAACCGTCTGCTTTTTGAGACGCAGGCTTTTTATCACGCTCCCATACAGGGTCTGCTGGTTTTTGGCGGCGGGATTCTGTTCATGGTGATCGCATCAGTTCTTGGCCTTGGGACAAAAGGCGGTTCGGCAGCCCCATCGATGGAAAACAGTACTGCGGTCATGCTTACTATTGTCGGTTCTCTGGTTCTCGGCGCCGGTCTGGCTTTGCAGCATATTTTCAGGCACTACACCGTCTTCGATTTTCGCAGTGGCATGCTTTTGCAGCAGGCCAGAGCTATGGGCAAGGTCCTCTGGGAAGGCCCGCTGCTGCGTCTCGACCAGCTGATCGCAGTTGGAACAACCACCCGCGCGGCCGGGATTTCTGCCGAGAATCTGAAAATGATTATCATCGGCGGCTTGAGCAAAGGCAAAAATCAGGGGCTTCCCTATGATGTTTCACTGGCGATGCTGAGCAAAGATGGCAAGATTCACGAGATAACGGCATTTCGTAATGGTACGCGACATACTTCGCTGGCGGCCGGGCGTGCCGATATGCTTGCCGGGCTCATGAATATTCCCTGTGTTATCAGCAGAGAAGGCGAGATGCTCGAGGCTGTCCGCAAACCAGGTAAGCCGATTAGCTTGCAGGCGGTTTCGATCAGCGCGGTTGCGAAAAGATCAGAGAATGTCGCTAACAAGGTGCTGATGTGGCTCGTTCTGCTGGTATTCCTGATCGGTGGCTGGTTTGTGCTGATGGCCTGGTCGGGCGTCTGGAAATAACTGGTATAGGTCTGCTGCTGGCTCATAACTGAGTTTGAGGTGGCTGAAAATAGCCACAGGAGAATAGTCTTTGAGTGTCGATGTAATTACCTGTGCGTTGCGTGAGCTTCGCCAGAACTGGCGGCGCACTTTTGCAGTGGTAAGCGGGTATGCGATAACAGTCGCATTTATCATCGTGCTTGCTGCCGTGCTGCTCTATTCGCGGGTCGTGCAGGACATAGTGATCGGCGGCACCGGCACTTATTTTGTCACCTGGCTGCCGGCCTGCGGCGACATCAGCTCGCTGACCGAAAAAGAGCTGGCAGACCTGGCCAAGGGTATAATTCCGGCCAAGTGCCAGGAACAATGCGAGAACTGTACCGGTTGTAACAAAAAGCCCTACGACATTCTCAATGAAGGCTTTGTCGTCAATACCAATACGACCCGCCTGCTGACAATCGAGTTGGCAGAGAAGGTTGCGCGGCTCGATTCCCTTAAAAATGTATCTGCCTGTCTGATGTTCAGGTTCAGAGATCCTACGAATAATCTGATTTTTACAGCTGCCGGCGTTAATCCGCAAGATTATGCAGTCGTAAGAAACTGCGTCGCTGCCGGCGATCTCGTCGAAGGCAGTTACCTCGATGCTGCGCAGCCTGGCAAAATTCTCGTTGAAAGCGGTTTTGCGATCAACAATGGCCTCAAGCCCGGCATGAAGTTTTCGATTGCCGAAGAAGAATTCGAAATCGCCGGGCTGGTCAGAACCGGCGTGCGGCCGCTGAACCCCGATATAATGATGCCGTTTGCCGATGCAGAGCGGGCAATCAACAAGCGCATACACAACCCGCTCGAAAAAGAGGCCAATATCATACTGGCGGTTTCGCACGATGCTACGCATCACATCAAGGCTATGGAAGACGTGAAAAAACTGCTGAAAACCGACAGCCTGCTGACGACCGGTTGCTACTGGCCGGCTTCTGAAGCGCTAGGCCTCAGTGAGCGCATGGTCTGGGGGTTTATGCTGATCGTCATGCTTGGCAGTGTTATGTTCGCTGCTAAAATTCAGTGGTCAGCTGTGGTTGAACGTTATCGTAATCTCGCTATTCTCCGGGCTATTGGCTGGTCGAACCGTGTTATTGCCTGGCAGCTGCTTTGCGAATCGCTTTTTCAGTCAGTTGCTGGCAGTCTGGTCGGCGTTCTTATCGGCGTCGTGTTGATCACCGCTGTGCCGGTAAATTCACTTCTCGGGGTTGATGCGGCAATGACCGGTGTTCTTAACCCGGTGCTGGCCATTGTGGTCATTGCTTTTGCCGTTCTGGCCGGGTTGCTGGCTTCACTGTTTCCGGTTTTGCGCATGCATGCGCGCTCGCCTCTCGATGATCTGAGGCGTTTTTAATCTGGTATGGAGGGTTGCATGGAGCCGTTACTGAGGGTCGAAAAGCTCAGCAAGAGCTATCATACGCGTGGCCATGAAATTAAAGTTTTTACGGACGTATCTTTTGCGGTCAATACCGGTGAACTGTTGCTTGTCACCGGGCGCAGCGGCGTCGGCAAATCGACTCTGCTCGGCCTGTTGAGCGGGCTTGACCGGGCAAGTGGCGGCAGCATATTTTTCCAGGAAAAAGAAGTTACCGGGCTGTCACTGGCTGAACTGGCCGAATTGCGCGCGAGCAGCATCGGCATGATTTTTCAGAATTTCAATCTTATACCTGGCTGGACCGCCCGCGAAAACGTCGAGGCGGTTCTCATGCATCGCGGCATAAGCGCTGCAGAACGCCAGAAGCGTGCGGTCGAAATATTGCGCGAACTTGGTCTCGCCGATCGACTCGAAAATCTGCCGGCCGAGCTCAGTGTCGGGCAGCAGCAGCGCGTTGCCATTGCCCGCACGCTGGTTAATGATCCGGTACTGATTCTTGCCGACGAACCAACCGGCGATGTTGACCCTGAAACTGCCGGCGAGATAATCGAATTGTTGCTTCCCAGGGTTAAGAGCGGGCGGGCTGCCATGATCGTCGCTTCGCATGGCCTGTTCGATGTAAAGCTGGCCACCCGTGTCGTCTGCCTCAAAGACGGCATTCTGAGCGAGACTGCGCAGTGATGGCTGTCGTATGAGAGATATACTTGTAAATGCCTGGCGTGAGCTATGGCGGCGAAAAATGCGATCTTTCGGCGCTGTCGGCGGATATCTTCTCGCCTGCGCCTTTATCGTTGCCATTGTGCTGATGCTGCAGTTCGATCTACAGTCGAAGCATGCAACCGTGAATCTTATGGGCGCCAGATTTCTGGCTTATCAACCATTTGTGCGAACAGCTGACCCGGATGCGGTCGGTCGCCCGCTCGACCCGGTCAACGAAGGCTTTTTCACTGAACCGACGATCGCGACGCGGTTGTTGCCAAAGAGTCTGCTCGAACAGATTGCGGCGATTCCCGAGGTGCGAGCGGTGGCGCCGTTTTTGCTGTATCGCTTCAAACAGGGCGAAAATGGCCATATTTTCAGTGTCGGGGCTTACGATACAAAGAATCAGGATGCCGCACGCCGCGCTCTGGTATCGCCGGCCGATCTAATCAGTGGCGCGTTTTTCAGGGCCGGCGACAGCAACGTCGTGCTGGTCGACAAATCCTACGCCGATCTCTGGGATCTCAAGGTCGGCTCGGTGGTGGTAATCGGCGACATGCTTTATCCGGTTATCGGCATCACGGCTTCGCATGCTCGCACAGCCCGTGCTGACGTCTACATGCTCTGGCCTGACGCCGTAACTGCCATCAATAAGCGGCTGGGTCGGCCGCTCGCCGATGAAGCCAATATCTTTCTGGTCGAGGCTAACGGTATCGAAGCGGCTCCTGTCGCCATGAAAAAGGTCGAGGCGGTGCTGCAGCAGGGCCACGCCAACCCGGTCGTCTGTATGCCGCCGGTGGTTAAGTTCATGGGGCTCAGCCATGATACGCTTCGGCTGGTTCTGGCGATCGTGGCGGTTCTGACCGTTCTCTTCGCCATGAATTCGCAGTGGTCGACCGTGTCTGAACGCCGTCACGAGATTGCCATTCTTAAAGCAATCGGCTGGAAAGATGCCAGCATTTTTTTGCAGATCATCGCCGAGTCGCTGCTGGTAGCGCTGCTCGGCTCAGCCCTCGGCGCTCTGGCCGGCTACGTCGGTTTTCTGGCAATTTCGACCAGTATGGGCGCGCGGGTAAGTCTTGCTTATTACGTGATCAGAGCACCGCTGACGATTCTCGCCATCATGCTGGCTGCTCTGCTCACCGGCATCCTGGCCGGACTGTTGCCAGCCTCCCGTGCCGCCAGAACCAGCCCCGCCGAAGTTTTGCGCACTCTCTGACCAGAGTTGTATCGGCCGATGCTTCTTCCTGATGGCAGGTTCGCTTAAACGCAAACTGGATTGCACAAAATACAGTAACGATGTTTTTGCAAAATTAAGTATTGACAAAATAGCTATCCGTCACTATAATTTACAGTAACGACGATGCAGCAATTTGGTGGTGTATGAAGGCGACAATTAAAGAACTGACAAATGTACAGATGGGTTACTCTTTCAGGACTCGTATCGAGTCTGCGAAAAGTGGCGGAGTTTCTGTCATTCAGATGAAAGACCTTCTCGATGATGGCAGGGTTTGTTGTGACGATCTGATAAAAGTAGACCTGGGCAACGTTAAGCCGCATCATCTTGCGCAAAAAGGAGACCTGATTTTCAGATCTCGTGGCCTGGTTGCAACTTCTGCCATTCTACTAGAAGACCCGGGAACAGCTGTAGTATCAGCCCCATTGCTTTTGATTCGGGTGACAAAACCTGGCCGGGTTTTACCTGAATATCTTAACTGGTATATCAGTCAGCGGGATGCCCAGATTTATCTGGCCAGTAGAACCAGGGGTACGCTTCAGAAAATGATCAGCAAAGAATCTATAGAAGAGCTTGAAGTTGCTTTGCCAGATCTCAAAACGCAGAAAGATATTATAGAACTGGCTTCGCTAGCTTCCAGGGAGCAGGTTCTGCTGCGCACTCTTTCAGAAAAACGTGAACGATACATTTCGAAAATTCTTATGCAGCTTGCAAAAGGAGAATAGAGCATGAGTGGAAGAATAGATCAGAAAGACATCAATAATGCGGCCTGGGCGGCCTGCGACACTTTTCGGGGTGTTGTCGACCCGGCGCAATATAAAGATTACATCCTTGTAATGCTGTTTCTTAAATATATTTCCGATGTCTGGCAGGATCATTATACCGAATACCAGAAACAGTATGGCGCCGACGATGTTCGTATCCGCCGCAAGCTCGAACGTGAACGCTTCGTTCTGCCGCTGGTCAGACTCGCCGAAAAGACTGATAACAGCGGCAAAGAAACGGTTCTCGATGAGTTTCCCGCTACTTTTTACAGTCTTTATGAACGCAGAGCAGCCGCCAATATCGGTGAGCTGATCAACATCGTTCTCGACCACATTGAAGAAAGCAACAAAAGCAAGCTTGAAGGTGTTTTTCGCAATATCGACTTCAACAGTGAGGCCAACCTTGGCAAAACAAAAGATCGCAACCGTCGTCTCAAACAGTTGCTCGAAGACTTAAACAAGCCGCAGCTCGATATGCGGCCAAGTCGAGTATCTGAAGACGTCATCGGCAATACCTACATTTATCTGATCGAACGCTTTGCCTCTGATTCAGGCAAAAAAGCCGGAGAATTCTTCACACCGCTCAAAGTAACCGAGCTGGTGGCAAAGCTGGCCGGCCCGAAACCGGGTGATCGTATATGTGACCCGGCCTGTGGTTCTGGTGGGCTTCTGATTCAGGCGGCAAAAGAAGTCGGCGATCGTAATTTCGCCCTTTTCGGTCAGGAATCGAACGGCAGCACCTGGGCGCTCTGCCGCATGAACATGTTTCTGCACAGCTTCGACAGTGCGCGTATAGAATGGTGCGACACACTCAACAGTCCGTTGCTGGTCGAAAACGATCGCCTGATGAAGTTCAACTGTGTTGTCGCCAATCCGCCGTTTTCGCTCGATAAATGGGGCGCCGAGAATGCCGAGAGCGACCAGTACAATCGTTTCTGGCGTGGTGTTCCGCCTAAAAGCAAGGGTGACTGGGCATTTATCAGCCACATGGTCGAGACGGCCCATGAAAAGCAGGGCCGTGTCGCAGTGGTCGTTCCGCATGGGGTTTTGTTCCGTGGCGCTGCCGAAGGCCGTATTCGTCAGAAAATGATCGAAGAGAACCTGCTCGACGCCGTTATTGGTTTGCCGGGCAACCTGTTTCCGACTACCAATATTCCGGTTGCGATTCTGGTTTTCGATCGATCCCGCGAAAAGGGCGGGGTTCGTGAAGATTGCAGAAACGTTCTTTTTGTCGATGCCAGCCGCGAATTCGTTTCAGGCAAAAACCAGAATACCCTCTCAGAAGAGCATCTGGCCAGAATCATGGAAGTATACAAATCACGCAGCGAAGTCGAAAAATACGCTCATGTTGCCGAGTTTACCGAGATCAAAGAGAATGATTTCAACCTCAATATTCCGCGTTACGTCGACACTTTTGAAGAAGAAGAAGAAATTGATATAGATGCGGTACAGGCTGAAATCGACGAGCTCGAAAAAGAACTGGCCTCGGTGCGGGCGCAGATGGCCGAAAAAATAGCGCAGATTCAGAGATGATGACCAGACTCAACTTGCGGGAGGTGCGCAGTGAACAAGAATCTTGAACATATTCACCATCAGACATTCGAGGAGATCCGACAGACCAACAATGCGGGTGAAGAATTCTGGCTGGCCCGGCAACTGGCAAAAATTCTTGAATACGCTGATTTTCGTAACTTTCTTCTGGTAATCGAAAAAGCCCGGCAGGCATGCAAAAACAGTGGGCATGCGGAAAAGAACCATTTCGTTGAAATCACCGAAATGGTCAATCTCGGTTCAGGAGCCGAACGAGAAGTTAAGTCTTTCGCATTGTCGCGCTATGCCTGCTATCTGATCGTTCAGAATGGCGATCCCGCCAAGCCGGTCATTGCCAAGGGCATTCATACAAAAAAAGGTCTTAAAAAGAGTCAGAACATTCTTGATAACATGGGCAGCACCGAACTGGCGGCCAATCTGTTCCGCGCCACGCAAACCGAAGAAAAACTGCGCCGCGAAAACATTCAAGGCAAAGCCAGAGCAAACCAGACTCACTACGAAGTCGGCAAAAAAGTCCGCAAGACCATCGAAGAGCTGGGCGGCACCATGCCTGAAGACCTGCCAACCCCCGAAGAAGACCTTAAAAAGCTGGAAAGACGAGTAAAATCTGCTGAAAAAAAGCTCCCCAAAACCAGCAAACTCCCGCAAAAACCGGAGGACAAAGAATAAGAAAACCATGAAAAAAGTTAAGCTTAGAAAATATGCTATAAAAATTGGTAGTGGCATGACGCCTAAGGGTGGTGAGAGCTCATATAAAGCATTTGGTATCCCTTTGATTAGAAGCCAAAATGTTTTAGAGAACAAATTGAGCTTGGAAAACGTTGCTTTTATCGATGCTGTTCAACACAAAAAAATGTCAGGTTCAAAAGTCAATCCAGGCGATGTTTTGCTTAACATTACAGGCGCCTCAATTGGTAGAAGTTGTGTGGTTCCTCAAGAAGTTGTTGAGGCGAATGTTAATCAGCATGTGTGCGTAATACGCTTGAAAAGAGATTATTACGCACCATTTCTATCAAGTTTTCTGAACTCATGGTTTGGTCAGAAGCAAGTTTTTTCCTTTCAAGGCGGGGGAAGCAGAGAAGGATTAAATTATCAACAAATTGCAAGTTTTGATATACCGAGTCTTCAGTATAGTGAGCAAAAAGCCATTGCCGATCTGTTATCTACCTGGGATGAGGCCATCGAAAAAACCACCCGCCTGATCCAGGCAAAAGAAAAGACGTTTAAACGTCTTCTAAATGATCTAATTTATTTGCCAACCAAGCATGGGAAATGGCATCAGGTTAGAACAAAATCACTTTTTAAGGAGCGAAGAGAGAGCAACCGAGGTGATTTGCCGCTTCTTTCAATAACCAGCAACGAAGGAGTCATTCCGCGAGAGGACACGAATAGAAAAGATACTTCCAACGAAGATAAGTCCAAATATCTGAGAATTTGCCCGGGCGACATTGGATATAACACAATGAGAATGTGGCAAGGGGTTTCTGCGTTGTCATTCTTAGAAGGGATTGTGAGCCCTGCTTATACGATATGCATTCCAGGGGTGAAGCTTCACCCACAGTTTGTAGCCTTTTTGTTTAAGACCTCTTTTATGATTGATCGGTTTTATAGGTATTCACAGGGTCTGACTTCAGATACCTGGAATCTGAAATTTCCTCATTTTGGCGAAGTAAAAATGCCTCTACCATCAATCAGCGAGCAAAAGTTCATTTCTGAGACATTATCTTCGGCTCAGACGGAAATAGGACTTCTAAGACAACTCGTAGAAAAATACAAAAACCAGAAACGTGGTCTGATGCAGAAATTATTGACCGGCCAATGGCGGGTAAAACCCGAGATAATCAATAGATTCAAGGAGCAGTAAGTATGACCAAAGGCAAAAATCAGCACGTAGTAAAGCATCCTGATGGTTGGACTGTGAAAGGTGAAGGCAACACCAAGGCTACAAAAGTGACCAAAACTCAGGCTGAAGCAATAGAAGTTGCTGAAAATATTGCCAGAAACCATCATTCAGACACAAAAATTCACGACCGCAACAACAAAATCCGTGCTGGCAACAGTTACGGCAACGACCCCTGCCCCCCAAAGGATAAAAAGTAAGAAAGTGCATTATAGTGTGCGTGACAATCAATGTTTGGGAACGTTCTTACGGAAATTTTTGCATGAAAATCGGCTTGGTGAAATTGGTAAGCCCCCTTTTGTATTGTGGAGTGAGTGTTGAACGATGAAAATAGAGCCAACACATGCGGTAGCTGAATCGCAAAACATAGAATGGAAAATGTCGTGGCAGGATGAATACCTGAAATGGATCTGCGGATTTGCCAATGCGCAGGGCGGAAAGATTTACATCGGCAAGGATAACTCAGGCAAGACTGTTGGTCTGAAGAATGCAAAAAAACTCCTGGAGGACTTACCCAACAAGATCCGCGACCAGCTGGGGTTGATGCCGCACATCAACTTGTGCCATGAAGGCAGCAAATCCTATCTGGAGATAATTGTAGAATCTTCCACAGTACCGATTTCGTTGCGCGGTTCTTATTATTGGCGTTCTGGTAGCGTTAAGCAGGAGTTGAAAGGTCATGCGCTGACTGATTTCCTTCTTAAAAAAACTGGTATTACATGGGACAGAGTTATCGAAGAAAAAGCACGGCTGGAAGATATTGACGAGTCAGCCATTGTATTGTTCAAAAAAGATGCCGCAAAGGCTGGTCGGTTGCCAGATTTGCAAGATCTCTCTGCCAAAGAATTGATGTTAAAGCTTCGATTACTGACTCGCGAGGGTCTAACTCGGGCCTCGTTGGTTTTGTTTGGTAAAAATCCTGGTGAATTTTACCCAAATTTATTTGTTAAAATCGGTCGTTTTGGCTTACGAGATGTTGATTTGCGGTTTCAGGAAGTCTGCGAGGGAAATTTGCTGCAAATGTTGCGGGATGTAATGGAGCAGCTCGAAAAGAAGTTTTTGATCAAGCCGGTGCGTTTTGAAGGATTACAAAGAATAGAAGAACTGGAATATCCGGTGTCGGCATTACGTGAAATGCTTCTGAATGCATTAGTTCATCGAAGCTACCAGGGAAGCATGACTCAGTTAAAAGTATATGATGATCGATTGTCACTCTGGAATGCAGGAATCCTTCCAGAACAATTGTCCATAGAGCAGTTGTTCCTGACACATGAATCAATACCGCGCAATCCGTTGATTGCAGAAGTTTGTTATAAAGCAGGCTATATTGATTCGTGGGGTCGAGGTGTTGAAAAAATTGTAGATGCCTGTAAAGAAGCTGGGCTTACAGTGCCGAATTTCAGCGAGCGTTCCGGTGGTTTTCTGGTTGAGCTGACGCAAAAACATGATCTGTTGGGTAATCGGTTGGGTAATAAGTTGGGTAATAAGTTGGGTAATACCAGAGATGCCATTTTGCAAGAAATGCGAGCAAATCCAAGGATTTCTGGTAATCAACTGGCTTTAAAATTAGCTGTCAGCACAACTACTGTAGAAAAACATATCAAACAACTACGAGAAGAGGGGTTGATTAAACGGATCGGTGGAACACGTGGTCACTGGGAGGTCGTCGACTGATTAATTGTTAAATGATTGGCTTTCTGCGATGTTTACACAGATTTGAGTATAAATTAACGATATGAGTAATACACATGGATAATATGGCTGATTTTCAGATTAATGAGAAGCGTGTTTCGCAGATTCCGGCGGTACAGATGCTGATCAATATGGGTTTTGAGTTTTTGACACCGGCAGAGGCCCTGAAAGAAAGACAGGACAGGACTGCAAACGTCATTCTGGAAAACATTTTGCGTGGGCAGCTCAAAGAAATCAATCGGATTCGCTACAAAGGCAGTGAATACCTGTTCAGCGAAGAAAATATTCAGTCAGCTATTCAAAAGCTGAAAAACATCAAATATGATGGCTTGCTTAAAACCAATGAGGCCGTGTATGACCTGATAACTCTCGGAACAGCACTGGAACAGGTGGTCGAGGGCGATTCGAAAAGTTTTAATTTGAACTACATCGACTGGCGTAATCCGGCACGAAACAGGTTTCATGTGACGGTCGAATACAGCGTCGAGCGTGCCCGTTCAACCGAAACGGCCCGGCCCGATATCGTTCTTTTCGTTAATGGTATTCCGTTCTGTGTCATCGAGTGCAAAGCGCCACAGATAGAAGTCGAACAGGCCGTTTCGCAGACGATCAGAAATCAGAACGATGACTATATTCCCAGACTTTTCATTTACAGTCAGCTGGTTCTGGCTCTCAACAAGAACAGCGCCATGTATGCAACGACCGGAACAGCTGCCAAATTCTGGAGCGTATGGAAAGAGCCGCAGATGAACGAAGGCGAGCGAGAATTCGCCAAGCTTGCAAAGGTCGTCGCCAAACCGCTTTCAGATGATACTGCTGCCAGTATTGCGGCCGCTTTTGACGTAAGTCCGAAAGTTTTCAACGATACCAGACTTGTGACAGAACAGGACAAAGCTCTCTTTTCTCTGTGCCGGCCGGAAAGGCTGCTCGAGCTCGCCTGGAAGTTTACGGTATTCGATGGCGGAATCAAAAAGATAGCCCGTTATCAGCAGTATTTTGTCACCAGATCAACTCTGGCGCGGGTTAAGAACCTTGACAGCAGCGGTTCAAGAAAAGGCGGCGTTATCTGGCAGACTCAGGGCTCTGGCAAATCTTTAACCATGGTAATGCTTGCCCGTAATCTGGTCCTCGACCCGGAAATTCTGAACCCGCGCATCGTTCTGGTGACCGACCGTGACGATCTCGACAAGCAACTGGGAAACACTTTTGCAGCCTGTGGTCTCGAAGCGAACCGTGCTACTTCTGGCAGAAACCTGCTGGAACTGGTGGCTGAGAAAAAATCAGGCATCGTCACGACGCTCATTCATAAATTCGATAAGGCCTACGCAGTGAACAGATATCGTGATGAGTCGCCAGATATCTTCATTCTTGTCGATGAGAGCCATCGCACGCAGTTCGGCTCGTTTTCGGCACGAATGCGGCAGATGTTCCCCAATGCCTGTTATCTGGGATTTACCGGCACTCCGCTGCTCAAAAAAGAAAAGAACAATTTCACCAGGTTCGGAGAACTGCTGGAGCCACATTATTCGATTACTCAGGCTGTCGAAGACGGTGCTGTCGTGCCGCTTCTGTATGAGGGCCGGCATGTCGAGATAACCCAGAACCGGGCAGCTGTCGATCTGTGGTTCGAGCGGCACACGCAGGGTCTGACCAAGGAACAGCAGGCCGACCTGAAGCGCAAGTATGCGCGGGCAGAAATGCTCAACAAAGCGGATCAGGTCATATACATGCGAGCTTTTGACATCAGTGAGCATTATCGCGCCAGCTGGCAGGGAACCGGCTTTAAAGCTCAGCTCGTGGCTCCGAATAAAGCGTCAGCCCTCAAATACAATGCCTACTTGAATGAGCTCGGCATTGTCAGTTCTGAGGTTGTCATATCGTCGCCGGATATGCGCGAAGGCTACGAGGAAACCGATGATGAATCAACCGATGAGGTCGTTAAATTCTGGCAGAAAATGATGAAGCGCTATGGCAGCGAAGAAGAATATACCAAGCAGCTCATCAATCAGTTCAAACATGGTTCTGAACCCGAAATTCTGATCGTTGTCGATAAACTGCTGACCGGCTTTGACGCTCCGAAAAATGCGGTTCTTTATTTATGCCGGGTGCTGCGAGAACATACGTTGCTGCAGGCAATTGCCCGGGTCAATCGTCTGCACGAAGGCAAGGAGTTTGGTTATATTGTCGATTACGCCAGTGTTCTCGGCGAGCTCGACAAGGCGCTGACAATGTACAGCGCTTTTGAAGGATTTGACGAATCAGACCTGGCAGGCACTCTGACCTCTATCAACAGCGAAATAGACAAGCTGCCGAACCGTTATTCCGATCTCTGGGATCTCTTCAAAACGGTTAAGCATTCTTACGATGAAGAGGCTTATGAATTGCTGCTGGCTGATGATGAACTCAGAGAAGAGTTTTACAAACGCCTCTGCGAGTATGCAAAGAATCTTGGTATTGCGCTGTCTTCAGAGAGGTTTATGACTGAGACCGATGATAGAACCCTGGCGCGATATCGCGCTGATCTGCGTAAGTTTCAGTCGCTCAAGGTGTCGGTTAAGCTCAGATATGCCGAAGCAATCGATTACCGTGACTACGAGCCACGCATTAAAAAACTGCTCGATACTCACATTCAGGCCAATGAAGTGGTTCAGCTGAATGAACCGGTAAACATCTTCGACGACAATATTTTCAACCAGGTCAAAGAAGACCGGGGGATTTATCAGGCGAACAGAACAAAGGCTGCCAGGGCAGATACCATCGCGCATGCAACCAGAAGGGTCATTACCGAAAAGATGGATGAAGACCCTGCGTTTTACGAGAAGTTTTCAAAGCTGATTCAGCAGGCGATCGAGGATTTTCGGGCAAAACGAATATCTGATCTTGATTACCTCAACAAGGTTGTCGAAATTCGCCACAAGGTTGTCGGAAAAGTGCATGATGATATTCCTGACAAGCTTACCGGCAATGAGGATGCGATGGCCTATTTCGGCGTCGTCAGGCCCTTTCTTGATAAGTGCGGGTTGAACGAAAAGAACATTGAGTATGCTGCCGCAGATACTGCAATCGCAATTCAGGGCATTCTGGATAAGCACAAAAAAGTTCATTTCTGGGACGACGAAGATGCCCAGAAACAGGTCGTTAATGAGATTGACGACTATCTTTTCGATGAACTCAAAACAGAACGAGGTGTTGAGTTGTCACTCGACCAGATGGACGATCTCATCGAAAAAGTGCTGCAGGTAGCGAAGCACAGGAGTTATAAGTGATGCCGGCCTTGCACCATAACGATCAATTTTCGGTTGTTTACGGCCAGAAGACCATTGCTTTCGGTCTGCAATATTGTGAACGTAAGACGTTGGAAATTTCAGTGCATCCTGATGGAATCGTTATGGTCAAAGCTCCTGCCAAAGCAGATTTCGCGCAGGTCGAAAAGAAAGTAATGAAAAGGGCCGGCTGGATTCTCAGGCAGCAGAATTACTTCAGACAGTTCGAGCCAAAGATGCCAAAGAGATGCTATGTCAGCGGCGAAACCCACTTGTATCTCGGTCGCCATTATCGCTTGAAGCTGGCAGTCGGCCAGGAAAACTCGGTAAAATTATCTCGCGGAGTTTTTTTGATCACCTGTCGTGATAAACTCGCTCCAGAAGAAGCAAAGAAGCTGTTAAACCAGTGGTATGCCGAAAAGGCTGGTGTGCAATTCGCTCAAAGCATGCAGCGCTGCTGGCAAAAGTTCAAAAAGCTCGGAATTGCCAAACCCCGGTTGTCGACCAAGCGAATGCAGAAAAGATGGGGCAGTCTATCTGCCAATCGCACCGTAACTCTTAATACAGAACTGGTTAAAGCACCTAAGGAATGCATCGATTATGTTGTTACGCATGAGTTGTGTCATTTGAAATACAATGATCACAGCCGCCAGTTCTACAGACTTCTCGCTTCTGTGCTGCCAGACTGGGAAAAAATCAAACACAGGCTCGAACTCAGCATGGCTTGAGAAAATTCACGCCGGCTATTTACATTCGCCATTTATTCGCCTATAATTGAAATATATGAGGCGAAAAAATGGCGAAAATTATGGGTGAGATAGATAAGTGTGTTGAGCAACCGCAGGAGCGGCTGTCGGGGGTGCTCGACAAGCTGCGGATTCTGGCGGGTGCGGCGCGGTATGATGTTTCGTGCGCTTCGAGTGGGAGTTCGCGCAAAAGTGCGCCGGGCAGTCTGGGCAACGTGGCGGCCTGCGGTATCTGTCACAGCTGGGCTGCTGACGGGCGCTGTATTTCGCTGCTCAAGGTGCTGTTTACCAACTATTGCGCCTACGACTGCGCTTATTGCCTCAATCGCCGCAGCAACGATGTCGAACGCGCCGCCTTTACCCCCGAAGAACTGGCCGAACTGACGATTTCGTTTTATCGGCGCAACTACATCGAGGGGTTGTTTCTGAGTTCGGGAGTGCTCGGAAACCCTGACTACACAATGGAGTTGCTGATAAGAACCGTGCGTCTGCTTCGCGAGGTTCACAAATTCGGCGGCTACATTCATATAAAGGCGATTCCCGGGGCTGATCCCGATCTGTTGTATGAAGCTGGCACACTGGTAGACCGCATGAGTGTAAATCTCGAATTGCCCAGTCAGAGCAGCTTGCAGCTGCTGGCGCCCGACAAGTCGAAAGAGCAGATACTGCTGCCGATGGCGCGCATTCGCGACTGGCATCGCGAACATAACCCGGAGCAGAATCGCCAGCGCCTGCTGCCTTCAGCGGCACCGGCGTCCGGGCCTTTGCAGCCAGTCAGCCGGCCGGTTGCCGCAGGAAATTTTGTGCCTGGCGGGCAGAGTACTCAGCTGATCATCGGCGCCACCCCCGAAGACGACCGCCAGATTCTGACGCTTTCTGAAAGCTTATACAAAAAAATGCAGCTCAAACGCGTTTATTATTCGGCTTATATTCCGGTTAATCAGGATCGACGTCTGCCTGAATTGCCACAACCGCCGTTACTGCGCGAACATCGACTGTATCAGGCCGACTGGCTGTTGCGCTTTTATCGTTTTTCTGTCGATGAGCTGTTCGAAAACGGGCCGCCGGCTCTCGATACCGATTTCGACCCCAAAATCATGTGGGCTTTGCGGCATCCTGAGAAATTTCCGGTTGATATCAATCGCGCTGATTACGAGACACTGTTGCGCGTACCCGGGCTGGGCATCATTTCGGCGCAGCGCATAGTGCGCGCGCGGCGGGTCGGCCGCTTGAGCTACGACGACCTGATAAAACTCGGGGTCGTCATGAAGCGGGCGCGCTTTTTCATTGCGGCACCAGGTTCGGCAAGATCAGACCTTGGACTCGACCCCGATCTTCTGCGGCAGCGACTGCGATATGGTGACCCGTTGTTGAGGCCGCGCCAGATGGCGTTTACCGATCTTCCTGAGTTTCGTCGTGAAGCCAGACAGGAAGCAATTACCGGGCAATTCTGATGAACATACTACGTTATGATGGGTCATTTTATGGCTTGATATGCGGGCTGGTGCCCTGGCTGCGGCAACGCTATCTGCCCGACGGTATCGAGCGCGAAAATGCCCGCCAGCCTCTGTTGTTCACTGGCGAAGAAACTGCGCCGGCATCTTCGACCGATCTGGCGCTGGCCAGTTCGGCCTGCGATCCGCAGGTGTTCAAGCTTCCGGGTGTTTCGCGCGAAACCTGGCAGAATGCCTGGCATGCCTTCCTTTCAGAAGCGCCCAATGTCGAACTGGCGGTTGCGCGATATTTGCTGCTGGCCATCGAAAAGCAGAGTAAAGTAGACTCGTTTATGGCCGATGAGCGTGTGCGCCTGATTCAGCGGCTTGCGAAAAAGGTGACTTTCGAGCGCCACCGTTTTCTTGGTCTGCTGCGATTTCGCAGTATTGGCGACAATATTTATTACGCTTCGATCAAGCCCGATCATTTCATACTGCCGATTCTGGCGCCGTTTTTTGTCGAGCGTTTCGCTGACCAGCGCTGGATAATTCACGACCGTCGGCGCGAAATGGCTGCGGTATATGACCTGCGCGCCTGGACAATAACCGAACGGGCAGCGGCTGATCTGCCGGCCGTTTCCCCCCAAGAAGACTCGACCCAGAAACTCTGGCAATGCTTTTTTGACAGCATCGCCGTGCGTGAGCGCCTGAATCTGGCGCTGCAGCAGAAGTTCATACCCAAAAAATACTGGCAGGATCTGACCGAACTCCCCGGCCGCTGACAAGAAGACAATCCGCAGATTTCACAGATTACCCGGATGATTGCTGGAAAGAAAGACGCATGACTGGAGCGAAAGCAAAAGCGCCCGACGAGGGGCGCTTTGAGAGTTGCACTACTGAGTCGGTTGCAGAACGTTTTCAGGTCGGGGTCTGGAAGAGAACCCAGGTGTAGCCGAGGTAAGCTGCCAGCAGAACGACTCCTTCCAGGCGGGTGATTTTAAGGTCACTGCGCATGATCGGCAGACAGCCGAGACTGATTACCATCATCAGCGGGCAGTCAATTTTGGCCATGTGCTCTGAGACTTCGAGTGGCAGAATCATGCCGGCAACTCCAAGAATGCCGAGAATATTGAAAATATTTGAACCGACAACGTTGCCTACCGCAATATCTGACTGCCCTTTGGTGGCTGCCACTACGGAAGTCGCGAGTTCCGGCAGAGAGGTGCCGGCGGCGATCAGGGTGAGACCGATGACTTCGTCAGAGACGCCGCCCGCTCTGGCAATCGCAACCGAGCCATGCAGCAGAAGTTTCGAGCCGGCAATCATGGCGACAAAACCAGTAGCGATGAGCCTGAGTTCTCCCCACAGTGTGGTTGGCTCTACAGCGGTAACTTCGTTGTTCTCTTCTGCCTGTGGCTCTTTGCAGGCCTTGTAGTATGAATAAACAGTGTAAGTCACGAGAAGGCAGAAAAGTGTGATCGACTCTGTTCTTGAGATGAGCCGGTCTTGCGTCAGATACCAGAAAAGGCCGGAAACCGCGATCATGACAGGAACATCGCGGCGAATAACGTTTTTGCTGCAGGAAATCGGTTGTATCAGTGCGGCAATACCAAGAATCAACGCGATGTTGAAGATGTTGGAACCGACAACGTTGCCGACGGCGATGCCGGGGTTGCCGGCGAGACTGGCATCGATGCTGACGACGAGCTCGGGCATTGAAGTGCCGAAGGCAACTACGGTAAGCCCGATTACCAGCGAAGAAACGCCGATGCGTTTTGCCAGGTTTGCTGCGCCGTTAACCAGCCAGTCAGCAGCAACGGTTAGCAGGTAGAATCCGGCGCCGATCATCGCTATGATTTCGATGAGCCCCAATTCAAGATTGAAAATCATTATGGCCTCGCTTGCAAAAGAGTAGTTATAATGCCCCTCAGAGAGGCCGCAATAAGACCTACGACCTCTCTGACGTGGTTTTAATAGACGATGATGTAATCAGATCAGGCCCGAATACATGACGAGCAGCCCTATCGCGAGAGTGATCAGGGTTTTGACGACTATATCAGCTATCACCGAAGAAGGTTTTTCGCTGTTATCAACGTTTTCAGGGTTACTTGACGAGAGTTTTCCTTTGTCCATGATTTAATCCTTTCAGATGAACCGGTTACTGTTGATGCGGCATAAAAAAGCCGCGCAATAAGCCTGTGATGAGATTGTGAGGTTCTCTTGCCGGAAAGGATTACCCGTCGCTGCGGGGAAACTGAATCAGGGTCATGCCCCATTCATGCGGGAGTACCGCATCATCAGGAGCGCGGTGTCGGTGCCGGTTCGGCAAAAAGCCTGACGGCTCGGTCTGGCATGCCGTTTTCAGCCGGCAATGCAGCAATTGCAGCGGCTGCTGACGCCCGAAAGCGAATATCTGGCCGAAACGCAGGGCCGGCCTGGGGCTGCTGAGTGTTGCCTCGGAAGAGCAGGGTTCGTTGAGCTCCAGTCCTGTGTTTTCTGTGTTGTATGGCAGCAGTTCCCGGTCGGTGTGCCACAGACCCTGGCACAGTCCGAGAATCAGAAAAATTACGAGAATGATGCGTTTCATGCTTTTATAATATCACATATCGAACTCTAAATGAAGAAGCAGCGCCCGAAGCGGGCGCTGCTGCAGGCGATCAATAAAAAAATCAGGGCTGATTGGCGAAGCCTTTCGATGCCGGGCCGGTATCGGCCGGAGTGCCGGCGATGCGAGCCAGAAAGGTGTCGCCGAGATTTTTGAGATGGCTGGTGATGTTGTCGAAGTAGCTGAAATGAGCCTGTTCTTCATCGATGATCTGCTCAAAAAGCTTTACTGAAAGGTTGTCGCCGTTTTCGCGGCAGACCAGCAGAAATTGGTTATAATCGTCGATGGTTTCGTCTTCAACTTTGGCGTCGAACGGAAAAATCGCTTTGACGTCCTGGCCCTTCTTGACCTTGTCGGCAACGTCACTGGTCGGTTCGCCGCCGAGTTCCTTGATTCTTTCGGCAAAAGCTTCGGCATGGCGCATTTCGTCGATGGCGATGAGCTTGACCTTGGCTGCAAGTTCGCCGTAATCGGCGTCGTCGAGATTATAATGCTGATTCATGTACTGATGAATCGCGTAGAGTTCCATAGATCTGGCTTTGTTGAGAACTTCAATGACCTTTGCTTTACGTTCCTTCTGCATGGTGACCTCCGTGATTAATTTCTTCAAATTACCCGGCAATTTTACTACATACTCGCATTTTTTGCATGCTGGTAGTTAAGATTTGTATTGATTGAAATGAATGTTTATATTGATTATTATCAGTTGAGAGCAGTCCAGATTGAGTTGCAATTTAACGAATGGAGCCAGACAAAGATGTTATTCAGACAAAAATCTGCATCAGTATTATTGCTTTTTCTCGTTATAGCTATTGGAGCGGCGACTTTGAACGCCGGCCAGCCCGATTTCGACTGCCCGGCTGCCAAAGAAGCTCTGGCGGTAATGGAAAGACTTAAAACTAACCCCGAGACTCAGATGATGGCAACAATGCTCGAAAATGCGCATAAGGGGCATCCGTTCATTCTTGCCATAAGAATGTCCCGCGATGATCTGGTTGCAGAAATGATTGAAGCTGGTTTCGATCCGAAAGTTGAGCAATCGAACGGCGATTATCCGCTCGATGTCGCAATAAGCGGCTGGTCTCCCGGCCTCAAGACTGATGTCATCAAGAGAATCCTCGAAGCCGGAGCCGACGCCAACCGAACCGATAAGAACGGTGTTTCACCTCTGCATTATGTATCGATGAGCGGCCACTCTGAGGTTGTCAGCCTTCTTCTCAAACATGGCGCGAATCCCAATCTGCCGACAACCGGCGATGCGATAAAAAAATGGACGCCGCTCCACAGTGCCGTAAAAGGTGGTAAGAGTGAAATCGTCTCACTGCTTTTGGCCAGCGGTGGGGATCCACACCAGAAGAACGCCGAGGGAGTTTCGCCTCTCGAGATGGCGAAGGCTGAGAACAGCGAAGAGCTGGTTAAGCTGCTTTCTGCTGCAAAATCTGAGAGCAAAGAATCATCGCCGGCTGCTGATGTTGCGCCAGTCGAACAGGTCGATAAGACCGCTGAGACTTTTAAGAAAGCCATGAATCTGGCCAAAGAAAAGAAACTCAGCGAGGCGCTGCCGCTGTTCGAAATCTGCTACAAGGCTGATTCGAGCAACGACAACTACGCCTATTATCTGGCTCTTGCCCAGGCGAAGTCCGGAAAAACAGACGAAGCCAGGCAGGTCTGCCAGGAACTTCTTCAGCGCAGCCCTGGCCACGAAAAGGCTGTAACTCTTCTTGACACGCTTAACAAATAGTCCAGATAGCTTCCAGCAGGCTGAATCGATATGAGAAGTATAATTATATTCTGCATGATAATGTTCGCCGGGATTATCATTATTCCGAATCTGCAGACAACGGCGCATTTCAACACCTATGGCGCCTGTCATAATCAGTGCCGTCAGTTTGCCGGAATTTTCGATCAGTATCGCACCTTCTTTCCAGATTCTGATATAAGTGCGGTGACCGCCGATAATTACGACTGGCTGATAGCCGATATCGAAGCGAAACGAAACGAAATGTCGCTGCCCGCGCAGCTCAAGATCGCAGAAGTCGCACGCTGTCCGTCGGCCGGCACCCCGCTGCTTACGGCGGTGAACCGCGATGCTCCAGACCAGATAATTGTCTGCTGTAAATTTCATCAGAACGAAGGCGAGTCTGACAGAAATGTTGAAATGCCGGCTTTTCCCGCTCATGATCAGCAGATGGTCGAGAATAACGAGCGCGCTTTTTATGAGCGTTTCGTCAGAAGCAAATACATTTTTGGCCTGCAGCCACACGTTCAGGTAATGATTTTATTTGCTTTTGCCGCTGCTGCTGCCTTTATCTTCAGAAAAAGAACCTGATGATGAAACTGCTTACTTGAGCTGGCCGGCGAGATGGCCGCTGGAAAAGGCTCATTGCAGGTTGTAGCCGCCGCAGGGGCCGTCGAGATCGACGATTTCGCCGCAGAAATAGAGGCCTTTGACGAGAAGGCTTTCGAGAGTTTCGGGTTTGATCTGTTTGAGGGAAACACCGCCGCGGGTGATCATAGCTGCTGCGAAGCCGGCGTGCCCGATGACGGTCAGCGGTGTGGCGGTCAGCAGTTTGATCAGGTTGTCGCGCTGCTGGCCGGGCAGTCTGCCAAAGGCTGATTCAGGCTCGATATTGACGAGTTTACAGAGCTCGCCGGCGAGTGGCCGATTCATAAATGTCGCCAGTATATCAGCGACGCTGCCGGACGGTTGTGCCTGTTTTGCCCTGTTTATGGCGTTTCTGATCTGTTCTTCGTTCATGCCTTTGCATAGATTGATCAACAACGGCACTTCGCCGTATTTTTTCAGCAGTGGCGTGATTTCGCGGGCGAAATCAAGCACGACCGGGCCGCGAATCCCGGTTTCGGTAAAAATAAGGTCGCCGCTCGCCTGCAGCTTTCGCGCTTCTGGCAGATTGATGCGCATTTCGACCTTGCCGACGGTGTCGGCACGGCATCGGCTGACCCAGGTTTCACGCGTGTTAAGCGGCAGCATTGCCGGAAACAATTCTTCGATCTTGTGCCCGAGTGCCGCGACAAGCTCATAACCGCTGGCGTCGGCACCGAGCGATGGGTAACCCGGCCCGCCGCTGGCGAGAATAACTTTGTTGGCTGAAAAGCTGCCCTTATAAGTTACTACAGCAGTTACAGCACCCTCTCTGCATTCGATCTGCTGTACCGTTGTGTTGCATGTCAGCTTGACGCCGAGCCTTTTCAGCTCAGTGGTGAGCGCATCAGCGACAGTGTCAGCCTGATGCGTGACCGGAAACACCCGAAAGCCATCGGGAGCATGGCAGGCGACGCCGATTTCGGCAAAAAATGCGATGAGAGCCTGGTGGTCGAACTCTCTGAGTGCCGGAATCATGAACTTGCCACTGCGCCCGAAGCGGGCGATAAACTTTTCGTTGCTCAGCGTATTGGCAATATTGCAGCGTCCACCGCCGCTGGCACGCAGTTTGGTGCCGGGTCGTTCCTGCTTTTCTAGCAGCAGCACCCGGCAGCCGCGCCGCGCAGCAGAAATCGCGGCCAGCATTCCCGCCGCCCCGGCTCCGATTACGATCAGGTCGTATTGCATGCAGATATGCTTGTATTGCTCTTCAGCCGCCGGTTTCCGGCTGAGTTATCTGTTGCAGAGCAACTTTTTTGCCGTCGAAAATATAGATGGCGCGCGCTTCCTTTGCCGGCTCGTCATCGGTAAAGTAATCGATAACGATACGGTTACTGCCGTCGGCAGCAGCTTCAATGGCAACTTTGCCGGCACTGAAACCGGTTTCGATCCAGACCTCTCTGTATTTGCCGTTGTCGAGCTGCAGCAGTGAGAGTTCTCGCAAATCCGCCGAGCCGCCGAGTTCCATGACGACGAGAATTTCGTTGCTGCCGTTTTTGTCGAGGTCGGCCGCCAGCACCTGCTCGATTGCGCGACCTTCTGACTCGAATATAACGGTTGTCTGCTCACCTTTTTCGATAAAAAGGCGGTCTTCGCGGGCAAGCATGCCTTCCTGCTGTCGTTTTTCCAGCATCAGGCGCCCGGAAGCATCAGAGGTTATTTCGAGTGTTTCGTTAACAGCGGCCATCACCTGGCAGAAGGCCAGCGAAACAGCGACAAGTGTCAGCACGAATATACGAATAGCAAGTTTTTCAGTCATTGTGTTCTCCTCAGGCTCCCAGGCCATGCGAATAAGAGTAAAGCTGATCGGCGTAGGCATCGACAGATCTGCTGCCGGCCATTTTTTCTTTGACGTAGGTGCGTTCAAGATCGGTCAGGGCTATGCCAAGGCACATTTTTACCTTTAAACCATAGCCAACCGCGCCGGTGCGGGCCTTTACCATGTCGGCAAACGAGCCGGCCAGTTTGGTCGAATATGGGCCCATGTTATAGGCGCAGCCGGCCATGACCAGCTTGTCGAGGCCTGATTTTTTGCCAACATAACGGCTGCTGAAAACTTCTTTAAAATACTTGGCGCCGCCGAGAATGTTCTGAGCCGGGTCGGTAGCATCGACGCCGAGGCCTTTCGCGGTATTCGGCATCAACTGCATGAAGCCCATGGCGCCGCAATAACTGGTAGTGAGTTTGCCGCTAGAATTGCGATGAACGCCGCTGCTTTCGATATATATGATCGCCTTCATGAATTCTTCTTTGCTGACTTTCTTGCCGTATTTATTGGTGACATCAGGAAAAGCCCACTGACTGGCATACTTTGCTACTGCGTCATCGAGCCACTTGTTGAAATCAGGCGATTTGCTGTTGATTGCCTGGCCGGTTGGCGCACTCTGTGTGTGTGAAGATGGTTCGTTACCACCGGAAACGCTGGTAGATGTTGTCGTGCTGCTTGAACGGGTACTTGTATCTGTACTGGTAGCTCTGCTGGCACCGGATTTGGAGGTGCTGATGCCTTCTGCAAGCGGCAGATAACCGCCGCTGCGTGTGTCGCCTGGATAATAGGGCGCATCGCCGGAAGCAGGAGCATTCGGAATCGAAACGTAATTTTTGTGCATATAGCCTTTCTGGCCATTCACTTCAACGTAGTAGAACTCGCCAGATACGCCAAGCACGTTGATCGATGTTCCGCTTGCAAAAGTGTCCTGTACGATTCCCCAGGGCCAGAGTCGCAGTCTGAGGTTGCCACAGCCGGCAACTGTTCCGGTTATCGGAAACCCTTTCTGGTCTGGTTGAACGATCTTATTTATCGCTTCCATTTCGCTTGCAGCCGTGTTTGAGCTGTCAAGGTAAACATTCTGCTCGCTGAACGGCGTTGCCTGAAGAAGACCGGCACCGGCAAATACAGCTGCTGCGACCAGTATTAACATGATTTTGTTCATGTCGCTCCTCCTTTTGTCCTGTCATTTGATAATACCACCAAGTTTACCCTTAAGTTTCGCCAAACTTGAAGAAAATAGCTCATACTGAGATCTGGAAACACTTTGCTGGTCTGATTGCTAGCTTCAGGAAATTATTGAATCGATAATTATATACGTAGTATAATCGACCTGGATAAGGGCGAGAGTATTGATTAAAGAGGAGTTCCCACGTGAGAAGATTCTTTCTGTCGATTTCGTGCTTGTTTGTTTTTTCATGCCTTTTTTACGGCAATGAGAGTATTGCTGCTGATAATCAGATAAATAGTGCCCGGCCGGGGCTCGGTGAATTCGCATCTTTTGCTCAGCATCTGGAAGCTGCCAGAAAAGCCAACAGAGCCGGCCGTCAGGAAGATGAGCAGGGAGCCCTGCAGGCGGCCCGCCGGTCGCTTGACAATGTCAGGATGGAATCGCCGCACGCCCTGATTAAACAGGATTTTCAGAACATTCTGGTCAAGGATACGTTCAATCGTATTCATGGTGCGCCGTCAGACCAACTGCGCGGCCTGTATTTCGGGCTCGAATGCGGCACCAAAGGCGGGCTTTATGAGCATCTTGACGAAGCTATCCGCAGCCATGAATCGCGTATGCCCTATTATTCAGAGCGATCAGGTGGAGCCTCAGATCCGCTGTTTCGCAAGATCGCAACCCTGCAGCGTCTCAATCTGCCGGTTGCCTGGTATATTGACCTGCAGGCCCGGCGCTTTCAGAAGGCCGGTATTCCGATAATCACCGGTGATCTGTTTTCGATGTCGACAATTTGTCCGAAAGAGCGCCCGCCCCGCTATACCGGCATCATGAGCGATGAGACGTTGAAGGCTGTGCGCATAAAAGTTCGGGAGTTTCAGAAAAAGGCGTTTCGTTATGTGTCTAAGAGTGAATTCTATAAGGTTGCTGAAGCAACCCATGAGCTGGTTGTCTCTCTGCGTCAGCTTGAAAAGCAGCATAACGCGCATCTGGCAATGATGGTTCATATGCTTGATTCAGTCGGCTACACGGCTCTGCATGCCGCCGGCTACCAGCAGGAAACCAGCGGCGCAACCGACAATCTCGCCCGCCAGTTCCTGACTATACAGATTTTCCCGCTGCAGGAATGCCTGCCAACCGATCATAAAGCGCAGGCTCTGCACGCCAAAGGCATTGGCGTGATAGTCAATGACGTTCCAGACATCCACTTTCTCAAAGAATGGGAAACCTGGCAGGCGCAGCAGCGTTAGCAGCAATGTACCCGTTGTCCGGTGTTATGGAAGACCGCCGATAAAAATTGTGTTAATAAGAAACAAATAAGCCAGCGCGACCGAAAAGATGGCCCACAAGATCGTGCAGATTCCGAATGAAAGCGAAACGATATTGCCATTGAACCAGCGAAAGCGGTTTTCGATCAGAAATGCAAAACCGAAAACGAATGAAGTTGTGTATCCAGAGAACAGTACCAGGTTGCCGTCCGATACAGAGCGATTCATGATAAGAGAGGCAAGAAAGCTTATGGCCAGATATATCACTGCATACCAGAAAAAGATTCTGAAAGAGCCAAGCCGGCCGGGAAAAAACAGTCCAGCAGGCAATTTTTCAGGTTTAGTCAGTTGGCCGGCAGTATTATCTGAGTAAACTTCGTTCATAGATATCTTCCTTGTCATGACAGAGTTTCAGATTGATTTTATCACTCAAGCTCCAGTTTGAATCCAAATAAATACACGAGGTTGTATTCGCTGTTTGCGAATAGCAGAAATCACAGCTAAGATATGAAGAGCCCGAGGGTTATTCTTTAAAACTTTTTGGCGAAAGTCGCGGTATTCTGAATGAGAAGTAAGTGTGAGATTATTGTTTCGGACGGGCATAGAGGCGTCTGATCGAGGACCGATTAATGGAGGCAGGATATGATCTACAGATCGTTCATTGCTATGGTGCTGCTGGCAACATGTGTCGGTGCCGTTTTTGCCGGCCCGGCTCTGATAAGTCCTTTTGAAGAAAAGCCGGTGATCTTTGCCGATGCAGATTCTGCGCAAAGCCGCGAAGTAGCGGGCACGGTGATGGCGCGCTGGAAGCTCAACGTCAGAATCTCACCCTGGGGAACCATCATCGACGGCTTCAAGCCTGGCAGAAAGGTGACAATAGTCGCACGCGAAGGCGACTGGTATCGCATTCGCTATGGCTCTGGTTTTGCCTACGTTCATACCAGCCTGATCAAAGTTTCTGCTTCCGAAGAAGATATGATCGCAACGACCTCACCCAGGGAAACTGCCGCGACAGAGCCTTCTGACAGCTCCAGTGCAGCCTCGTCAGGGAATACTGCACCGGTAAGCACAAAAACCGGTGGAATCAATGGCCCGGCGATTCCGGCTGAGCTGCTTAAAGGGCTCGCCGAAGCCAAAAAAACCGAGTGGTTCAGGTCGCATAAGTGCCTGCAGTTTGCCGGAACCATTGCTGCCAAAGCCGGCGCGACTCCGGGTAAAGCCGCAGCTTCGCAGCCACAGGCGGCTTACCCGGCTGATAAGAGATTGCGCGGCTATCAGATCAACGATCTGCCAAAAGCGGTCGAAGCCGGGCTGCTCAAGCCGGGGATGCTGATACACGTCAAGATTCATTACGACAAAGACCCGGCTTACCATCGGGCTGACAATGCTCATCACTGGTTCGTCTATATGGGCAAAAACAGCAAAGGCGTGCCGATGTTCGCCGACAATACTCACAAAGGCGAGCTGCAGACAGCGCAGCAGGTTTATTCGAATATGAAGGGCTGGCGCAACTCAAAAATCTACGGTGATTCAAAATATGGCTACGTGCCGCGCGTCACCGCAATTCACGACCCCTTTGCCGACAAACGCTGACTTTATATAAACGAGCATCCCGTCTGATGGCCGAAGCTTTTGATTTAACAAAAATCAACGCGCTTTTATATATACTGCCTGGTAATGGCGATATTGGCCCTTGTAAAAAGATTTGAGGGCACCGCTTTTTTCGAGATTTTTGACTGAAGCCTGTATTTTTGCATCGCCGTAGCGCCTGAACTTGCCGCTGATTTTAGTAATAGTTCGGGCGGTGGCGCAATATTCGAGAATCTCTTCGGCCAGCAGATCGATGCTGTCTGGCAGAGCTTTATCCGGAAAAACCATGGTAACGCCAGGGTTAGCCGGCGCAATGTTCTCGCCGGCTTCGAAGCGCAGGCACTCAGCATGCCCGGCCAGAAAGCTGCGTATTCGGCGGCGCAGGGCACCGCCTTCGCCGCTCGAGCCATATCCATGTATAACCTCTATGCGACGCCAGTCGCGGTTCTTGACGCAGGTGTTATAAAACTTTACGAAAGCCTCGACAGCTTCGATCTGGGTATAGCCGTGTAAATCAATTTCGTTGCTCATCAGGCGACCATGATAATCGATCAGTCCTGCCAGTTCAACTCTCATACCAGTTTCAATAACCGCGGTGTGCTGTTGACCGGGCCAACGCAAAATGGTAAGCGCAAAGCATAAAAAGATTTACGACAAACTTTTAAAGACCCTGTAATCCATCCCGAAGCCTTGGGGGCCTCCTGATATTAAATCAAAAAAATATTAGTTGATTCTGGTTTTATGTCGAGTATACTATGTGTAACGTAATTTTTTAAAATTGAGTTGAAAATGGCAAAAGATAGAATAGAAAGCCCTCCAGAATTAGAAGGAATTTTTCAGAAAGTTGATTATAAAGAATTTTCTGAATTTTTGCAGAAATATCCAGCTGTTGATTCAAAAGGTCGTTATCTTCATTGGAATGAGTTTAAATGGCGTATAGATTCTGGCGACGATCCTAAAAAAGCCTGGTTTGCCACGAAAATGAACCGGCTAAGTTTGCTCAAAAACCTGGAGTTATTTGATAAAACCGGCAAGAATTTCAAATTTTGCGTGCCTGACTCTTTGAGAAGTAGAATTTATCAAATTGTAAAACTTGCAGGCGGCAATGTTGGTGCAATTTCTAACACTGAAGCTGGCTCTAACATTCAAAACAGCTTTTTAGTATCTTCGCTTCTTATGGAAGAAGCAATAAGCAGCGCCCAACTTGAAGGTGCAAATACAACTCGTCGGGTTGCCAAAGAAATGCTTGAATCCGAACGCGAGCCGAAAAACGAAGATGAAAGAATGATTTTGAACAATTTTCTTTTAATGAAAGAAGCCAAGAGAAGATGTTCAGAACCACTTACGGTAGATCTTATTCTTGATTTTCATCGAATTGCAACTTCAGGTACAACCAAAAATTCTGTTGTTCCTGGTGAATTCAGGCAGGATAACGATGTCTATATTATTGATGGGCTTGAGCAGATTGTTGTTCATCAACCACCAGACTTTTCAGAGCTTGTTAAACGAATGAAAAGGCTGTGTGAATTTGCTAACAAAGAACATGCAAAAGAAGACAGCGACATATTTATAGAACCAGTTGTTAAAGCCATAATTCTTCATTTTATGATTGGCTATGATCATCCTTTTGCCGACGGAAACGGGAGAACAGCAAGAGCTCTCTTTTACTGGTTTCTCTTAAAAAATGGTTATCACTTATTCGAATATATTCCTATTAGTAAGCTTCTGAAAAATGCGCCGATGCAATATGGTGCCGCTTACTTACGAACAGAAACGGATGATAATGATTTAACTTATTTTCTTTATCACCAGACAGAGATTGTTTTAAGGGCTATTGATGAATTTACAGGCTATTTAAAGCATCGAACTCAGGAATACTATGAAATGCTCACCTGGCTGGAAAAATCACCAATAAACGAGCAACTTAATTTCGCTCAAAGAGAAATTTTGAAAAAGGCCGTTAAAAATCCTGGGCGAATCTTTACTGTTAAAGAAGTAAAGAACGATTTTGGTATTACAGATAACACAGCTCGAGCTTATCTTAATAACCTGGTTAAATTCAAGCTTCTAATCAGGTCAAAAGACGGCAAAACAATTCAATATATCTCTCCTGCAAATCTCAGGGAAAAATTAAATCAAATTAAAATCTGATCTTGTTTCAGCATTCGCACAAACTCAGTTGCTACAGGAGTCAAATTTCAGCCCATTCCTCACCTTTAAAAACTCTCATTTCCTCTGGCAATTGCCATTTTGGATTCAACTCCCGACCGCTGTTGACTTTGGCGGCGGGTAAAACTATTATGACGCAGACAAATCAACGATACGGAGCAATATCATGGCAGAACGTTACGATGCGCAAAAAGTTCAGGCAAAGTGGTCGCCGAAATGGCGTGAAATGGGGCTTTACAAAACCTCAGAAGACCGCAGCAGGCCCAAGTTTTACTGCCTCGACTTTTTTCCTTACCCTTCAGGAAACGGCCTCTCGGTAGGACATCTGCGCAACTACGTTCCAACCGACGTGGTTTCGCGCATGAAGAGAATGCAGGGTTTCAACGTTCTGCACCCGATGGGCTGGGATGCCTTTGGCCTGCCGGCCGAAAACTTTGCGATCAAGATGGGCGTTCACCCGGCCGTTACTACCGAAAAGAATGCCAGTAACTATCGGCGCCAGCTCAGCCTGGTCGAGTGCGGCTACGACTGGTCGCGCGAAATAAATTCGACCGACCCCGGTTACTACAAATGGACACAGTGGTTCTTTCTGCTTTTGCACAAGCGCGGCCTTGCCTATAAAGCCACCGGTGCCCAGTGGTGGTGCCCTGACTGCCGCACCATTCTCGCCAATGAACAGGTCGAGCAGGGCTGTTGCTGGCGCTGCGAATCGCAGGTAGAGAAAAAAGACCTCAATCAGTGGTTTTTCAAGATCACCGAATATGCCGACCGCCTGATCGAAGACCTCAAAACCGTCGACTGGCCAGACCGCATCAAAAAAATGCAGGAACACTGGATCGGCAAGAGCATCGGCGCCGAAGCTAACTTTAAGGGCATCAGCCCGATAGATGGCGAGCAGTATGCTATTCCGATCTTCACAACCCGCGTTGACACTATATTCGGCGTTACATTTATGACCCTGGCGCCCGAGCATCCGCTCGTCGAAAAGCTCACGCATCCTGATAACAAAGCGGCCGTCGAAGCTTATATCGCAGATTCTCGCAAGAAATCAGAGATCGATCGCCTGTCGACCGAAAAAGAAAAGACCGGCGTTAATCTCGGCAGTTTCGCAATAAACCCGTTCAACGGCGAAAAAGTGCCGGTCTTTATCGGCGATTACGTTCTCTATGGCTATGGCACCGGCGCGGTTATGGCGGTTCCGGCACATGACGAACGCGACTTTGCCTTTGCAAAAAAATATGGCCTTGCCATAAAAGAAGTCATCACTCCCGATGGCAAACCGCAGGGCGAGCTGCAGCAGGCTTACACCGAATATGGCACTCTTATCGAATCCGGCCAGTTCAGCGGCCTGACCAGCGAAAAAGCCATCGAAAAGATGATCGCCTGGCTCGAAGAAAACAAACTTGGTTCTGGTCGCGTTAACTACAAACTGCGCGACTGGCTGATTTCGCGGCAGCGCTACTGGGGCGCGCCGATTCCGATAATTCATTGCGACAGCTGCGGTGAAGTGCCGGTGCCTGACGATCAACTGCCGGTTAAACTGCCTGATATTAAAGAATTCAAACCTGGTTCTGACGGCAAATCGCCGCTGGCTGCGATCAGCGAGTGGGTTAACACGACCTGCCCGAAGTGCGGTAAGCCGGCTCGGCGCGAAACCGACACGATGGACGGCTTTGCCTGCTCGTCATGGTATTTTCTGCGCTTCATCAGTCCAAAGCTTGACACAGCGCCATTCGATGCCGAGACAGCAAAATTCTGGCTGCCGGTCGATCTTTACGTCGGTGGCGCTGAGCACGCGGTAATGCACCTGCTCTACGCCCGTTTCTGGACCAAGGTCATGTATGATGCCGGTCTGGTTAACTTTATCGAGCCATTCAGCCAGCTGCGCAATCAGGGAATGATGCTGGCGGCCGATGGCAGCAAGATGAGCAAGTCGAAGAACAATGTTATTACGCCTGACGAAATGGTCGAAAAATACGGTGCCGACGCTTTGCGCGCTTTTATCCTGTTCCTTGGCACATTTGAATTTGAAGTGTCGTGGTCAGATGAGGGTATGCGTGGCATGCATCGTTTCGTTAACCGTGTATACGACCTGATCAGCGAGAATCCGGGCAATGGCAGCGGCAAAGCCGAAGGCAAAGAAGCCGAAGATCTTTATCGCATCATGCACCGCACGATCAAGGCGGTCAGCAACGATCTCGCCAATTTCAGCTTTAATACTGCTATTGCTCGTCTGATGGAGCTTACCAACGCAATGATCGATGCCGCCAAAAAGACGCAGCTGGCTTCGACGACGCTCTGGCGTGAGGCAGCACAGACTCTGCTCAGGCTGCTGGCCCCGATTACGCCTTTCCTCGCCGAAGAATTATGGGAACAGATCGGTGAAAAAGGCTCGGTGCATCAGCAGACCTGGCCGGTTCATGACGAAAAAGCTCTGGTCGAATCGACGATTACTCTGCCGGTCCAGGTTAACGGCAAACTGCGTGATCAGATCGAACTGCCGGTCGATATCGATGAAGCCGGCGCTCGGCGCGCGGCCGAAGCAAGCGAAAAGGTGCAGAAGCATCTCGAAGGCAAACAGATTGTCAAGTTCATTTATGTGGCAAAGCGCATGATCAGCTTTGTCGTAAAGTGAACCAGTTGTATTTTCAGTAAAAAAATGGCCGGGTACCTTTCCGGCCATTTTTTTTGAGCTGTTACCAGCATTTATGTTACAATTTAGTTATGGGATGTTGACGCAGGCCTGCTGTATTGTCCTTTGTCGTGTGTCGGCGGGCACTGTGCTTTGAAAGGCAGCAAATGGATCAGCCACAGAAGAAGATGAAAGTGCTGGTCGTTGAAGACGACGCATTTTCGCGGCAATATATTACCTCAGTCATTCGTATGGGTGATTACGAGGTTATGGAAGCGCGCGATGGCGCAGAAGGGCTCGCCATGTTCGAGTCTTTCGCGCCTGATTTGATTTTTTCTGACATTTCGATGCCGGTCATGGATGGCCTTGAAATGCTGGAACGAATCAGGCGCAAGTCACACGAAACAATTGTGGTCATGACCACTGCTTTTGGCAGCGCCGAATTTACGCTCAAGGCTCTAAGGCTTAGAGCTAACGATTATCTGGTAAAGCCGGTAGTTCCCAAAGATATCATCGCCAATCTCAGAAAGTATGCTGATGTTCTGGCCGCGCGTTCGGTCGAGCGTGAAGTCATCGGCTTCATTCTCGAGCGTTATCTCAAACTCAGGCTCGACAATCGTCTCGAAGTGCTTGGCAAGGTTGCTGACCGCCTGATGCAGGAAACCGAGGGCCGCATTCAACCAGTCGACCGCATGGGTGTGCGCCTGGGTCTGCTCGAGATAATCATCAACGCCATCGAACACGGCAATCTTGGCATTACCTACCTCGACAAAAAAAGCGCAATTGAGGGCAAAGGTGCTGAACTCAATGACCTCGTCATCGAGAGATCATCTCAGGAACCTTATAAGAGCCGGCGTGTGCAGATTCAATTTCAGATGAATGCCGAAATGTGCGAATGGATAATCGTCGATGAGGGCGAAGGTTTCGACTGGCAAAGTGTGCCTGATCCAAACGACCCGGCCAACCTCATGTCCATGCATGGCCGTGGCATATTGCTGGCACGCATGAATTTTGATGAGGTGATCTACATTGGGCGTGGCAATCAGGTCATTCTGCGCAAAAAGCTGGTTAAACCGGCCTGATTCTCATGCTTGGCTTAGTTTTGACTGGTTGATATAATGAAAATTATGAAAAAGACTATCATTGCAGTAATTAGTGTTCTTTTTATTCTGATACTACAGGGAAGCCTGCCGGCGCAGTCTGCCGGTTGGAGCGGGCCGTCTGCGCAGGAGGCTTTTGACAAGCCGAACCTGCACACTCCCAAAGAGTTGTACCGTATGGCGCGCGAGGCAATGGCTTCCGGCTTCCTGGAAGAGTCGCGCTTGTTTGCAATGCGTCTTTTTTTTGATGGCAATCGCAGCCAGAATCTTCTCAATCTCATCGGAATCATAGAACTGCAGGCCGGTCAGCCATTGCTGGCGGCCGAGTGGCTGCGCCGAGCCAGCGCTCTGTCACTGAGCAATAAGGTGGCACAGCGCTATCTGTCACGATTACCGGCAAATCCGCGGCCGATTCCAGTCGATCAGACCAAGCTGGCTGAACACTTTAACGAGATTTCCGAAGCGTTACCCAAGATTCAGGAACGCCTGGCCAACCCAAAGCTGCATTCCGGCGCAATTATGAAAGCGCTCGAGCGTGGGCAGGTCTATCTCGCGCTCGCTCTTTCCGAGGAGTATGAAAAAAAATATCCCGGCCCCGATGGCCCGGCCCTGACAGCTTTGTGCGCCTGGTATCTTGGCCGCAACCGCGATGCCCTGAACATTGTCGAGAACAACCTGAAAAAGTCGCCCTATCATCACATGCTGCTTTTTGTAAAGGCGATGATCGAAGACTCCAACCCCGGCAGCTCTTCCGGAAGTTTTTTCAGAGCTCTCTATGACCTTGATCAATGGAGCCGCGCACTTTCACTGGTTGATCAGTACAGCAAGGCCAACCCTTCGTCGCCAGATGCTTATATAACTCAGGCGCGCATATTGCTCGATCTCAACAAAGTGCGCGAGGCCGGCCAGGCTCTTCAGGAAGCCGGTCTTCGTGACCCGGGTAATCCTGAGATAGAACTGCTCTGGGTTGGCCATCTGTTGCAACGTAACGAAAAAGACAAGGCGGCAACACGCCTGGCGCGTGCTTTCAGACGAGGTTACAACATGCCGTCGGTCAGTCTCACTGCGGCTCTTTTTGCTCTGCAAAACGGCAGAATGAATGAGGTCAACGTGATACTCAACGATGCTGCCAGCTCGCGGCCTTTTACCGACCCCGAAGCCTACCCGATATATATTACGCTGATGCTGATGGCCGATCGCACTGCTGATGCCCGCAACGCCCTCGATGAATGGCGCGGCCGGGTAGCAGAACGCAGTATGGTGTGCTATCTCGAAGCCTTTTACTGCTTCAAGATTGGCGATAACAGGCAGGCTTTGTCCTGGCTGCGCAAGGGTTTTCAGCTTAATCCGAACCGTATCGGCATGCTCCAGTTTCTTTCCGGGTTTCCCGCTCTTGGCGACGATCCACGACTCTTCGCCGAGATTAACAACCGGCTCGCCAGTGCGGCAGTTTCGGGCTATTCAGAAATACCTGTTCCGGAGGCATTGCCGGCTGCAGCAGCTCAAACAGCTACCGGCACTCAGCCGATGGCGACTGCTCAGGGCTCGACAGAGGTTTCTGGTGATGGCAAGTTTCAGATCACACTTGGAGCTGGTATAGATCCTTCGGCCCGTAGCGTTCTGGGTTCTGAACTGGCAAGAATGTACGAGCGTATAGCCTCGCGTATTGGCACCCTGACCGTGCCAATTTTCATCAATTTCATTTCAGCAGAAGGTCTGGGGCCGACGATCGCACTCTACGAACCGGCCAATACGGTGGTTACTGTTACGACCCTCTATTATGACGCTGATATGATAAGAAACATCATTCTCGCCAATTTTGATGAACTTGGTGACGACGAAATGGGCCCACTCATCGAAGAATTACCAGGCCATCTGCTGGCTGGTGAACTTACCCGTCTGATAATTCAGATTCTTCTGCCCGAGTCTAAGACGAACCGCGCCACCACCGCCTGGATGCAGCATGGGCTTGCCGAAGTGCTCGCCGCCAGTCAGATAAGTTTGCGTTATCGCCTGCTGATTGCTCAGAAGAGCATCGAATCGGGTACTGCCAAACTGGTTTCAGGCAACATGCTCAACAGCATATTCTCAGAAGGCTATACGTCTCCTGCGGTCTTCGAAACTGCTACGGCTCAGGCCTACCTGATGACGTGCTTTCTCATCAAGCGCACCGGTAATCTCGAAAGAGGCTGTCGTGACATGATGCGCATGATCGAGATGGTCAGCAAGGGCACTGCTTTTGCTGATGCCCTGAATCAGATATTTAAAATCAGCGAAGCCGACTTCGAGCGGAGCTGGAAAGAATCAGCCTACTGGGCGCTCAAGCAGGGAGTTGCCTACGAGTGGTGATCTGGGCCGCCGTTCAGGGCAGACTACAGAACTCTTCGAAGCTTTTTGCGTTAAGAGCCGGATTTAGACGCTTCTCTTCGCCGAGAGTACGGGTTGGTAACGGACCATAGTTGTGCCCGGTGCAGACGATCAGATGGTCAGGCAGACTTTTGAGCCGTTGCAGGCTGGCAAAAAGCTGTTTCGGGTCGCTGCCGGGCAGGTCGGCGCGGCCGCAGTCATTTATAAACAGAGTGTCACCGGTAACCAGCCATTTATCGGCCACCAGCAGGCAGATTGAACCAGGGGCATGGCCGGGCGTGTGCAGGCAGATTACTTTACGGTCTCCCAGTGTGAAACTGTAACCTTCGTCAATGAGACGATCAGGCGTGGTCGCACCGTGCAGCAGTGGCGCCGTGTCGCGATGACAGATTATTTCGGCGCCGGTTTGCGCCTTTACCTGGCTGGCGGCATTTATGTGATCGAAGTGATGATGGGTTAAGATGATCCGGGTCAGGTTAACCTTGTGCTTCTTTATGGTTGCAAGAATTTTATTGTGGTCGAAGGCCGGGTCGATGATAAACCCTTCGCGACCAGTTTCATCAGCAAACAGGTAACAAAAATTCTGCATATTGCCAAGACTGAGCTGTTCAAAAATCATCCTGTGCTTTCCTCCGAAATTGCTTTTGATTCATGTTAACATATTCGCCATGAACATCATTACGCACTTTTTTATCGGTTGGAATGCGGGCATCAGATTCAGTCGCCAGATGCGCGACACCGTGCTGCTGACAACCGCTTCAGTGATTCCTGATATTGATGGTCTGGGAGCCCTGGTCGATCTGGTGCGTGGTGGCGAGGCAGAACTGTTTTCGGATTATCATCACAAGTTCGGTCACTGTGCCCTTTTCTGTCTGCTTCTTATTCCGGCCGTATACTGGTTGAGTCGCAAAAACTGGCGGCTGGTCGCCTGGTTCGTCGCCATATTTCATCTGCACCTTCTCTGCGATGTCGTCGGCGCTCGTGGCCCCGATGGTTACCAGTGGCCGGTCTATTACCTATGGCCATTTTCTGATGCCGGACTGACCTGGTCAGGGCAGTGGTATATCAATGCCTGGCCCAATATGCTGCTGACTTTTCTGCTGATTCTGGATTTTCTCTGGCAATCAGCACAGGCCGGTTTCACACCCCTTCGCATTGTTTCACGTGGAGCCGACAGTGTACTGGTAGCAACCCTGAAGAATAGATTTGGTAACCACAATGAGCCAGAATAAACAGGCCGGCCTCTACGTGCATGTGCCTTTCTGTTTGAGCAAATGCGACTATTGCGGCTTTTATTCTGAAACCCCGGGCGCGCACTCTGTGACTGATTATCTCGCCCATCTGGCACAGGAGATCGGGGAAAGACCTGAGCCGGCTGCTCATCTTTTTAAGACAGTTTTTATCGGTGGGGGCAATCCGACCTGTATCGGACTGGCAAACCTGCAGCGTCTTGTCGAAACGGTCAGCCGTGTTTTGCCCGATCAGTCTCAGATTACAGAATGGACATTCGAAAGCAACCCTGAAACCTTGTCTGCCGAAATAGCTGATTATCTGGCAACTCTGCCACAGATAAGACTGAGTATGGGTATTCAGCGTCTGAACGATGGAGAACTCGCAGTTCTCGGCCGGCGCGCCAGTATGGATGCAGTTTATCGAGCCCTAGATATCGCGTTTGCCCGACTCAACAATATTGGGGGCGATTTCATTCTCGGGGTGCCGGGCTGCCAGTCTCTGGCTGATGATCTGCATAAACTGGTGACCAGATACCCACTTGCGCATGTTTCGGCATATTTTTTGACTCTTGAAGAAAACACACCCATGCAAAAAGCAGTCAGCCAGGGACTGTTGGCTGACCCCGCCGATATCGAAGCTGATGAGCTCTATGAAGTACGCGATGCCCTTGTTGCTGCCGGTTTCGAACATTACGAAATATCGAATCACGCCCGTAGTGGCAGGCGCTGTCAGCATAACCTCAATTACTGGTATCAGGGTGATTATATCGGTTTCGGGCCGGCAGCAGTATCGAGCAGCAATGGCATTCGCCTTGCTAACCCGCCCGATCTTGGTCGCTGGCTGGCAGGCGAGCCAGCGACGGTTGAGCAACTTTCTGCGACCGATCGGCGCAATGAGCATCTGATGCTGCGCCTAAGGCTTCTTCAGGAAGGTCTCGATCTCGCAGATTTCGAGCAGCGCTTTGGCACGCAGCCAGCAGACTTCTACGCGCATCTTAACAGACAGACAGAATCTGGCAATCTGTGGCGCGAAGGTGATAGAATCAGACTGAGCGACTGTGGTCTGCGCCTCGCCGACGAAGTCATGGCCAGCCTGTTTATCTGAATATGAGAGAGAGTGTTGTGTTGTCGAAACCTTTAAGCCCAAACCAGTCAGCGACCATGACAGCTTCTGGAGCGTTGCTGATGTTGTCTCTAATGGTAATGTTGCTGTTACCGTCGGTCGCGTCAGCAGCAGGTATCGATGCGGTGATGCGTTCTGTTGTTGCGCTGAGCGGTCGCGACGCTTCTGGCGAACAGGTTTTTGCCACCGCTTTTATGGTAGAAGCACCTGGTCGTAATGCCGTCTGGCTGGTGAGCAGCGCGCACAGCTTCAACAGCATTGCCGAAGATTTTGCCAGGGTCAATCTGCGGCGTTGTGAGCGTGGCATCTACTTTCCTTTACCTTTGCAGGTGCAGATTCGCCGGCAGGGGCGCGCCCTTTATGCCAGTCATGCGAACCTCGATCTGGCAGCGATCAAGATCGAACTGCCAGGAGAAGCCGACTATTGTGTATTGTCGCGTGATTTTATCGCTGACGAAAGACAGCTGGGTCGTGCCAGTGTTGGCGCAGGTTCGCAGGTTATTATTGCCGGCTTTCCTTATGGTGAGGCTTGTAATGAGGCGGGTTTTGCCTTCGCCCGCAGCGGCGTGATATCGAGCTTTCCATTGCGCCCGACCAACCTTTATCCGGTTTTTTATGTCGATTTCGAAGTGTTTGCCGGTTACAGTGGCGCGCCGGTCATTCTGGCCGGTTCTGGCGGTGGCGCTTTGCTTATGGGAATGGTGCTCGAAGAGGTCTTTCTCGAAGAGCTGAGACCGCAGAAAGGCCGCAAACAGCTGCGCACGCGGCGCGGGCTCGGCCTTGCCAAGGTATTGAGCGCACCATCCATTGCCGAGTTTATTGGCGGTTTACGCTGATTTCGGCTTTGAGAGCTTCAGAAAAACTGACCAGGTCGATAAGACGGTCTTCGCTGCTGATAATCTGTATTTTTGTGTTCATAGCGAAACGCTTTTGTGCTTCAGCCATTTCCTTTTCGGCCATTTCTGGCTGATTGCTGCGTTTAAAGGCCCGGATGCGGTAAAGATACATGTGCGGCGCCATGATGCCGTTTGGCCGGTTTTCGAGATATTGCGATGTCCAATATAACGTCTGCTCTGTGTCGCCAAGCTTGTCGAACGAGAGCCTGACCAGGCTGGCCATAGCTTCATCTGACCAGACATTTTGTTTGCCGAAACGTTTTATAAAGCTTTCGTAAGCGGCTTTGGCTTTTTCGAACTGATTGAGGCGGCGGTCGAGTATCCAGGCCATGCGGTAGGTAACTGAGTCCATATATCGGTAGTCAGGAAATCGTTCAGTCAGATGTCTTAGTGTTTCATAGGCCGCAGCTGGCTCGACAAAGGTGCGTAGCTGGATCTCAGCCCGATAATAGAGAATCAGTGCTGGTCTGAAAAATATCACCCAGCCGGCAAATATCAGCCCGAGCACGAATATGCAAAGCAGCGCCAGCCGGTTGAACCTGGTAGCGCGCACCCGGCTGGTCTTTGTCTGTTCCCCATCCTGGCGCATGCGCTCGAGAGTAGAGCCAATATCGACACTGATGTTGCCTGATTGCATAAGCTCATTGCTGACTTTTTGAACGTGGCCGCGCGAAATCTCGATAATCCAGTTGAAAACCTGAAGAATCGAAGAGGCGAATTGAAGAGTAACCACAATCAGCATCGAGGCAAAACAGGTAAAAAAGAACGAAGTGGTATCCTGACCGGTCAGGCCAAGCCAGTTGTTCCAGAAACCCCTGCCAAGCAGCCTGTTTGACAGCCCGAGAAAAACCCATGAGCTCAGTGTCACTGCGCCAACCACAGTCATCGGGTAGCACCAGAGAATAAAGGTCGGATAACTGATCTGCATGCTGGCAGCAATACGGTCAGTAAATCTGGCAGCGACACGACAGACAAGTATAAAGAAAATTAAAAATGCGCAGATCATCATGGTGGGCTCTGGCAGGCGCAGCAGCATTTTCTGCGAGCCAAGCAGCAATACTGCGACAAAAATACTGGCAGAAAAAGGAGCCAGCCATTTTAGGCGCAGTTCAAAAATGCTCCGGGTAGATAAATACTCAAGCTGCATAGCTAAAAAATACACCAGATTACGATTCTTTTCCATTATGCCGGTTGCCGCAAGGCAGTCGATAAAAATTTGTTCTTATTAAATCAGTCGAAACTGTCGATAGAGGAACTGAGCATTCATATTCCCCAAGGAAAAAGATAAGAAAAGAATGAGGCAAACAAAGAATTATAGCGTATTTTCCCTGCTCTCGGGGTTACTGGTAACGCTTCTGTGCCTTGCGCTGCCCGCCGCCGCTCTGGCGCAATCAGCTGCTTTTCAGGATTTGCCGCGCGACCACTGGGCATATTCAGACGTTGAGTTCCTTATCAGCCAGGGCTATATGGAAGGCTATCCCGACGGCACCTTTAAAGGTCGCAAAGTCACCACCCGCTACGATGTCGCCCTCATTCTCGCACGCATTCTCAAACGCATGGAAGAGAAAAAGGCTAATATCGATGCCGCCAGCGAAGAAGAGCGTGCTGCTCTGACCCGCCTTACCAAAGAATTCAGAGACGAACTCGGTCTGCTCGATGTTCGCGTCGATTCGCTCGAACGTCGCATGGTAGACAGCGAAAACAAAGTCAAAGAAATCGAGGGCATGCTGCCCAAGGTTAAGGTCTCGGGCTTTTACCGAGCTCGCGCCCAATACATTATCGATCCAGAAACCGCCGGCAGAAACGTTGCTGGCGATTCTACCTCATTCACTGATCCTGGTCTGGTGACTTTTTACCAGGAGGTATACCTCAGTTTCGTCGGTAAGCCTCTGGGTGAAAAGCTTGAAACATTTTATGAACTTTACGGCTTCATTCAGGGTAAGACCTGGAACAAGGTCGTTTACAGCCAGTCTGGCACCCCGAATCCATTCGATAACATCGACGATTACGTAAGCAAAGTGCAAAATGACAGAATATTGCTTTCTAACCGAATGCACATTCTCAGCAATGCCAAGTCGATGAAAGTCAGGGTTTTTTCAAGTGAAGGCGCCAGTGGTATCGATGACCCGATGAATATTCTGACCGAAGATACCGACGTTGTTCAGCCCTACCAGGGTATTGAAGTGTCAGGTTCTGAAAGTGGTGTTTCATACCAGGGCTCGGTTCTTAAAACAGATCTGAATCGTGGCTACACAGACAGCACTGATATGGTAACCGGTCGCCTCGTCTGGAAACTGCCGGAAAAATTCAGCGAAGACAACTTTTCTGTCGGCACTTCCTATGCTGAAAAGATTCTTGATTACAAAACAGTTGGCAATTCCAATACTGTCCGTGGATTCGATGTAAACTACTCGACCGATCGGGCCGGCAAAATCCAGGCTACTGCCGAGTTTCTGACTTCAGCTTCATACCTTTATGACGGCGGTGAGAAGAAAATGCGCAATATGCCCGATGAAGGCTCGCGCTTCGATATTACCGTTCAGAACGGCGGTCTTACCGGTACAGTTAAACATTATGATTTTGGCAGATACTTCCGGGCCATGATGGCTCCGGCATGGGCTTATGATATTGGTGATCTACAGGATTACCCGAACAATCTGAATATGGATGCAGACGACGGCAACTATGGTCGCCCCGACTTTGCCGGCGAAAAACTCACCAGATTCGGAGTCAACTATGACTTTGGCAACAAGCTGCTGGCGATAGCCAACAATCTGTCGGTCGAAGCAACCTACCTTTCTAAAACCTGGGAGACTGATCCTTATAACGAGCATGATACTGATGGACATTCGGGCCGCAAGTTCACCTTTCAGCTGTTGTCTGACTTTACCGACAAGACTACTTTCAAGTACGACTTTGTTCAGAAATGGGATGCGTTTGAGGGTGAGCAGGGCGAAAAGTCGAATGCCGTTGAGCTGAATCTGCGCCTGAGTGATTCGGTCAGCGCCAAAGGCAAGATGCTGGTCTGGGGTGATCCAGATGATACATTTGTCGACAATGGCACAACATATGACAACAATGAACGGGTTGGTTATTTCGAAATCAACTCAGACATCAACCCGAGAGTCTATGCCAAGGGCAGCGTCGAGCATCAGGTCGGCTGGGTGAGCTCGCCGCGTGAAAATATCAGAGTAGACTACATAGGCGAAGCCACTTATAACTTTACGCCGACAACCAGTCTGACCTGTGGCGTTCAGCATGTTGATTATGAAGATTCCGGCGATGGCAGTAAGTCAAGCCTGGCCAACGCAATTCTGGCTGAGCTCAAGAAGAACTTTACCAACAAGTTCAGGGGCCGCGCCTTTTATTCGCGGGGTGTCATCGACTTCAAAGATGGTAACAGAGACCCCATCGATCGCGAAAACATCTATGGCGAGCTGATCTACGATGTCAGCAAAAGTGCCACCATCAGATTCAAATTCGGTTATGACTACCCTGACGAATGGCGCTGGGCGATCACCAGCACCGATAACGGCAGAGATTACGAAGACATTCACACTCAGAAGATGTTTATCTTCGAGGCCAGATCAAATTTTTAGGACTGGAATAATGAAAAAGGCATTTCTGACAGTATTTATTATTCTGACAGCGGTTTTTTCAAGCGGCTGTATTCAGGAATCACTGGTGATTCCAGTCGCTATCATCAAGGGAAAAGTCGTCGTACCGCCCGGGCAGATTTCGCGCGGAGTCAAGATAACTGTCGCCGGAACTTCATACAGTGCCTATGCCGATGACAGAGGTGAATATTCGATAGAATTGCGCAAATCAGGCCGATATCTGCTGGTTGCCCGTGGCCGCAGCTTCGATGTTGGTTACACCTGGGTTGATGCCGAGACCGAAAAAACAGCGACTCCACCCGATATTTCCCTGTCGACGAAAATTGTCGGTGAAGCTCTTTGGATCGCTTCTATCGTTGATTTCCCACAGGCCACCGCGTTTAATCTGGTGTCAGTAAGCCCGGTCTGGTCGCCAGATAAAGTCAAGATGTACGATGATGGCAGCCATGGTGATCTGCTGGCGAACGACGGTATTTACAGCGTGCGGCTGACTAATCTTACCACTGGTTCGCAACAATATAAATTCGAGCTTAGCAAAGCTGATGGCAGCACTGAAACCAAGTCGGATCCGCATCAGGAATACACCAGAAACGGTAATTCCGAAATTTACATTCTCGAATCAACAGTTAAGCTGGCCCGTGGTTATGTTACCAGCGACCTTAACAGTGTTAATTATTCAGAAGTTAAACTGGCTACCAAAAAGGGTTCACGCTCGATGTATCTCGACTCTGACGGTGGTTACAGTTTCGCAATGGAAGGGAACGGCCGCGAATATCTGGTGTTCCGCAGTTCTAACTTCAACATCAGAGCTATTCCCATCGATCTTTCGACTGTCACTTTGTATGAGGTGCCGCCGACAACGCTTTCAGCCAAGAAAGGCGGCGAACTCAAAGTCATTCTGGTTGCCTCTGACTTCGTTGATGTTTCCAATCCGACGGTTGTTGGCTCTTTCAAGGGCTGGAGCAATCCGCAGCAGCTCTATGATGATGGCACCAACGGTGATGAAGTTGCTGGCGACGGCGTCTATACCCGCCTGTTTACCGGTATTGCACCCGGCTACTATCAGTATGCCTTCAATATCAACAGCGAAAATCAGGTCAAGGATCCCTACCAGGAATCCGGTGACGAGACCTATTCGATCATAGGGGTCAAGTAATGATGTCTTTCGGCAGAACAGCAAAAGTGGTGGCAGCGCTGCTGCTGCTCTCGGCTGTTGGCGTATTTGCACAAAGTCAGGCTGAGCCGGTAAATTACTTTTATCAGGAAGGTGCCTGGTTTGATATTACCGATAACGTCGGCGATGACAAGGGGCCAGGTTACTACCAGTACCCTCTCGACAAGCGTCTGCGCCGCGGAACATTCGACCTCAAACGCTTTACCGTCTATGAAGAAGGTGGCGTCGTGGTTTTCGAAATTCAGATGCGCAACTACATAATGCGTGACTGGCCTGATACGAGAAATACCGAAGAGCAGGGTTTCGTTGCCAACATGTGGGATATTTACATCGACATCGACGGTCGCGAAAACTCTGGCTATAAAGAAGCGCTGATCGGGCGCGATCTTTTGTTCGCCGGTAATATGGGCTGGGAAAAGATGATCATGATCACTCCGCTTTCAGAAATCGATGTATTCAATATTCTGCGCGAAAAGACCGATGATCTCGAACTGCGCAATCGTCTCGCCGATATAGTATACCCTGATTACATAAGGGTTCAGCGCGATAAGATCATAGTCAAGATTGCCAGAAGCAAACTGCCTGGCATTTCAGAACGAGCTGGTTATCAGTGTCTGGCTATGGGTTACAAACAGATTGTGTCACCAAACCGCTTGCTCAATCGAGATGTGAGAGGCTTTCCAACTCAGGATGATTTTGGTGGCGGCCATGATACCTACGGCGATCCGCCGGTAATGGATATAATAGTGCCCGAAGGCGAAGATCAGTATCAGATTCTGCGTGATTTCAGATCGGAGCCTTATCGCGAAAATATCAGGTATGCGTCGGTTCCTTTTGTCTACCGCGATGGCAAAAGTCAGCCGCCGCCTCTGGCAGTGCCGGTTAAGGAGCCTGCCAACACAACCGGCATCAATATCCCGCCGCCGAGCATAATGCCCCCGGCAACCGCAAAGCCAGCCAGACCGGCCCAGGCAATCAAGCAGCCGGTATCTTCTTCCAGCGACTCGACCGGCTTTGTTCCTCTCAAACCTGTTACTCAGCCGAAGGCAGATGGCGGCTTCAAGCCAATTCCCAAAGCTCCCGAAGGCTTTATTCCGGTAAAGAAGAAAGACAATCCATGACTTGCAGCAAAATCTTCAGGCAAATCTCATATTTTAACGATGAAATGACGATTAACATTAAAGCACACAAATCAGTTTCAGTTTCCTCAAGGAGGCCACGCCCATGATTCGACAGAAATTATCTACAACAGCAGGTGTAATGCTGCTGCTATGCCTGTTTATTGTCGTTTCGACCAGTGATGTCTGCGCGCAGTCTGCGCGTTCACGCGGCATGGGCGGTGCTTTCATAGGTCTATCCGATGACGAATCGGCTACCTTCTACAATCCGGCTGGTTTGTCGCAGATTCAGGGGCGCGAAGCTTCACTGCAGGTCAAGGTCAACGAGCGTGATGTATTTGACTGGACCAGCGCTGCATTTACCGGTCATATTTATGAAGATCACGTCGAAGACAAGTTTTCGATCACTGATTATCTCGAACACAATATTCTTGAAGAGCCGGTGCCGAGGCGCCCCAAATACAGCTACGGCATCGCCTATACCGAAGACAACCGCTCAGAAGCTTTTGGTCAGCTGGTTGGCGGCGAATATCTCGGTACCAGCCGCAAAACCAAAGATCTCCAACTGGCTTTTGGAACACGTTTTCCCATTGCCCGTCGCATGCTCGCCCGTGAGCAGCTTTATGGCGGCATCAAAATCCGGCACTACAATCTCGATCGCTGGATTCGCAGTTTACAGCAGCACAGCAAGAGAGACTCAACCTCTCTTGGCATAGGTCTGATGTATCATTACAACGATCGCATCACTGGTGGTCTCACTGTGGATAATCTTGTCGAAGATGTAAATGGAACCTACGACCGCCGAGACGGAGTAAGTCTCAACCTGGGTGCCGCCGTAAAGATCACCAAGGGCACTATTATTGCAGCCGATGCTTTGAACGTTACCAACACTGCTCGCGCCTTTGAACAGCAGTATCGCATCGGGGTCGAGAAAAAGTTCATCGAAAACGACCTGACCATGCGCATGGGTTCGCTTAACGGAACGCTGACGCTTGGTTTTGGCATGTATGTACTGCCTCATATCAGAGTTGATTATTCGTTCTATGATGGCGAAATCGTGCCTGAACATCATGTTGGAGCGCATGTGACCTTTGACTGATCGGAGAACGTTGTTGATGAAACTCGCCATACGTCTGGCACTAATTTTAAGTTTGTTCACCGCCTGCAGTCTGCGGGCGGACTCTTTTATCGAGCCCGAAATTTTTATCAACCAGAAAATCGAAGTTTTCGGTCTTGCCGGGATTCCCTGGGAGAGTGAATACTCGCACGACGAAGAGCGCGCGCGGGCCTGGATGGATGCTCTGCATCACGCTTATGAGAAGATACTCAGCCTGCCTCTGATGGAGGGCAAGCTGGTGCGGCACGTCATGCAGACCAACGCTGCTCTCAAAGAGAGGCTTGGTCTCGTTCTGATGTCGGCGCCAAAGTATTTTCAGCAGGCTGATGCCTCGGGCCTCATTCGCTGTCGCCTGGAGCTGCCGTTGACCGGCAAACTCAGTGTCAGGTCAGCTCTTTATCTGGCGGCAATGCGCCCGCAACCGTTACAGCCTGTCAGTTTTCTCGCTTCCTGGAGTGCCGGGCTCAAAGTAGATGAAAATGCCCCGGCACCTGATTTTAAAAGAATCATCGTCGATGTGCGCGGCTCCAGTTTTGAACCTTCGCTGTTTCCCAGATTTTTTGATCAGACCGGCATGTTGATTTTTCAAGAATCGATGGTGCCATCGGGAGAACGCTTCAGTCGTCCGGCTGTGCGCTTTGAATCCGATATCAGAAAAGCCCGCGCTGAACTTGAAGAGAATGAAACCATGACGGCAGCAGCTTACGTAAGTGCGTTGTCGCGCCGTGATATCAGCATAGACCATGCAGATACCGATGTTTTTGCGAGATTCTGCCGCGAACTGATTCGCAATCCTTTACAGGAGCGCGAAATTGTAATTGTCTTCACTCCAGGTGCGTCGACCCCTCGTGGTAAACTTGGTAAAACTGAAGCTAAGGTCGAAGCAGAAGAAAAAACAAAAACTCCCGCAGTAAAATAACAGATCAGGAGGCATTAACGATGAAAACCGTACGCATATTTACACTTATACTGGTGCTTTGTTCGATTGCCGGCGCCGCCTGGGCCTCTGAAGAGCAATCGCGCAACCTTGACAAGAAGCTGAGCAGGCTCGAACGCTATATTTATGGCGATGAGCAGAATGGTTCAAACACAGATCGTTTGCGGCAGATCGAAGAAGATTTGTTCGGGCGCAACAGTGGCCGCAAGGAAGCTGAAAAAGCTGCATACCTGCATGATTTTGTTTTCAAGGGCTCTCCGACCAATCCTTCGCTCGATATGAAGTTGAGTTTTCTTGAATGGCGACTGTTCAACCGCACTGGCGAAGGCAACCTCGAAACGCGCCTTGCCGATGTCGACAGGCAGGTTACCGGTCATATCTCGATGGAACCACTAGCTTTCAGGCTCGAACAGCAGATACATCTGATCATCGAAAATGGCATGATTTCTCTACATCAGGTAACTATTCCACGTGGTACCGAAATCAAGATGCGTCTCAAAAAAGACATTTCCAGCCGCACTGCCAGAAAGAACGATCTCATACCAATGGTTCTGGCACACGATGTGTTTATCGACAACAACATCCTGGTCATGACCAATGGCGGCATAGTGACTTCGTCAGTTAAATCGGTTCGCCGTGGCGGCCGCTTTGGGCGCACCGGCTATGTGAATCTCGACGTGACAAAAATTGAGAGCATGGATTCAAGCGAATTGCCGATTCAGATCGATGCCGCTGGCGAAAAATTCGACAAAAAGAAAATCGGCATGGCAGCTGGTGCTTCTACTCTTGGCTATCTTGTGCTTGGCCCGATTGGACTGGCAGGCGGCGCCTTCATCAAGGGCGGCGAAGTCGAAATCCCTGCCGGAACCGAGATCAGCGTTCGCACCACTGAAGACTGCAAGGTCATCGGTGTTCTGGTCAACCGCAAATAAATCACTGACAACTTTTTAATCGCTCCAATCTGAGGCCGGGCAATACGCCCGGCTTTGTCTTTTTAAAAGGCTTGTAGGCAGTAACTCGTTGTGTTACTCTTGCTGGCATGTATCCATACCTGTTTAAAATCGGCCCCCTGACAATTGGTTCTTATGGCGTAATACTCGCCATTGCATTTTTTTCAGCCTTCATGCTGATTAACTGGCAGTTTCGCAAACATGGCTGCGACGAAGAACTGGCCTGGGATCTGCATTTCCTCGCGATTTTCGGAGGCATGGTCGGTTCACGCCTGATGCACATTATTGAGAACTTCAGAGAGTTCCTCAATGACCCGATGTCGATGATCTTTACCACCACCGGTTTTTCGGTGCTGGGTGGTTATGTTCTCGCTCTGGTATTGTGCACTTTGCGGGTGCGTTACGCTGGCCAGCCGTTTTTTAGAATAGCCGATTTATATGTGCCGGGAATGGCGCTCGGCTATGCTATCGGCCGTCTTGGCTGTATTGCTGCCGGCGACGGTTGCTACGGTCTGCCCTGCAAACTTCCATGGGCAATGAATTTTCCCAATGGCCTGGTGACTACTCTCAGCGAAAAAAATCAAACACTGGCGGCGACCTATCAACGTCTGTTTCCTGGCGAACCGTTGCCAACCGATATCAGCGTGCATCCGACGCCCCTGTATGAATCTTTGTCTACTTTTGTTCTTCTGCTTATTCTGCTGTTTGCCGGTTGGCGCATCGGTGGCGGTCGCCGTTTCGCATTTTTTCTTATCTGGTTTGGCATTTCCCGTTTTCTCGTCGAGTTTATCAGACTTAATCCTGTGGTTTTATGGGGTTTGTCTTCGAGTCAGCTTTTGTCTGTTTTCTTCGTTCTGGCCGGAGTTTTCATCATGGCTGGAGCCCGGACGAGACTTGCAGATATTCAGGAAATAAACCAACAGCGCGCCGAAGATTGAAAACAATCGGCAACTGGTATATGCTGTTGCCGTAAAATCAATGGGAAAGGTTGCGAAACTAGCTTATGGCTCTGATTCTGGTCAAGGAAATTGTACAGGACCAGGGGCTCACGGTCGTTGCCGGCAAAGAAGGGCTTGACCGCAAGGTCATCTCGTCAGAAGTCCATCGCCCTGGCCTGGAACTGGCTGGGTTTTTCGAGCATTTCGGCTATGAACGCATCATTGTGCTCGGGCGTACCGAACTTGCTTATCTTGGTGAGCAGACTGCCGAAACCCGCAAGGTGAGATTGCGTCAGCTGCTGTTTTTTAATATTCCATGTATCATCATAACTGACGATCTGCTTGTTCTCGATGAACTGATCGAGCTTTGCGACCAGAAAAAAATACCGCTTCTGCGCACTCCGGCCCGTACTGGCGAATTTATCTACCAGCTTTCGCGTTATCTCCACAATCGATTTGCACCGCGCAAGAGTGTTCACGGCGTCTTTGTCGAAGTTTATGGCGTTGGCATTCTCATCATGGGCTCTTCGGGAATAGGCAAGAGCGAATGCGCGCTCGAACTGATCAAGCGCGGCCATCGCCTGGTGGCCGACGATGCCGTTCAACTCATGAAAATCAGCGATACCAAAGTCGTCGGCTCGCCTGACGAAATGATACGTCATCACATGGAAATCCGTGGCCTGGGCATTATCGATATACGTTCTTTGTTCGGTATTGCCGCCACTGCTGACGAAAAGCCGGTAGATATGGTCATAAATCTTGAAAAGTGGGATGACCAGAAGGAATATGACCGCCTCGGCATTTTTCAGCGAACGGTTAAGTTTCTCAAAGTTGAGGTTCCCAGCACCACCATACCGGTGCGCGAAGGCCGAAATCTTGCCGTAGTTATCGAAACCGCCGCCATGAACTTTTATCTGCGGCGTATGGGTGTGCTCAGTGCCGAAAAGTTCTCAAAACAGTTGCGTGCCAAAATGGTCGGTGACTTTTAATGCTGCTGTCGTTTCGGCGCAAATTCAGCCATGAAATAAGAGCCCGTCGCTGGGTTGCCTTTCTTCTTCTCGGTCTTCTCATGATGTGCTTTGGCTTTGTTTTTGCCGCCCTGGCAACCATAGTTCTGGCGCCGGCCAGTATCGAAACCGTTCGCAGCTTTCATCCGGTCGGATTGGCCCTTGCCGGTCTATCTTCGCTGCTTATCAGCATGTTCTGGCTGTCTAAAGGTTTTAAAACTGCGTTTCGTCTGCTCGACAGTCGTGATTACGGCCTTGCTACGCGTTTGCGCGAGTTCGTTTTTCAAAAGTCCCAGGCTGCCGGCAAGCTCTTTTCGATGGTGGCGCTTGGCGGTGGCACCGGTTTGAGTTCTCTGCTGAAAGGCATCAAAGAACTGCCGGTAAATCTTACTGCTATTGTCACCGTAACCGATGACGGTGGTTCTTCCGGTCGTCTGCGCAAAGAACTGCAGATATTGCCGCCGGGCGACATAAGAAACTGTCTGGTTGCGCTTTCAAGGTCAGAGAGTCTTCTCTCGCGGCTTTTTCAGTATCGTTTCGGCGACGGCGGCGAAATCGAAGGGCACAGTTTTGGCAACCTTTTTATCGCGGCCATGACTGGTGTTATCGGTGATTTTGGCAGTGCTGTGCGTGAAGCCAGCAATATTCTGGCAATAAAGGGTCATGTAATACCAGTTACCAGCGACAATGTTCAGCTGGTGGCACAGTTTGCCGACGGCAGTGAAATAACCGGTGAAACCGCGATTTGTGAAGCGCGCAAGCCGATCAGCCGTATCGATCTGGTCCCGGCAGCACCACAGGCCAACCAGGAAGCGCTCAGTGCCATAGACGATGCTAACATGGTGGTTATGGGGCCGGGCAGCCTTTATACCAGCATCATTCCGAATCTTCTCGTGCCTGGTGTGGCGGAACATATCAACAACAGTGACGCCAAGGTAGTCTATATCTGCAATGTCATGACACAACCCGGAGAAACAGATGGGTTCAGCGCTGCTGACCATGTCAGCGCCATACTCGAAAAGACGCCATTGCAGCGTATCGACATCGTGGTTGTTAACTCGCGTCGTGCCGCGCGCAGTCTGATGGAAAGATACGAAGCAAAGGGGCAATACTGGGTTGCGCCAACGGTCAAGAAAATTGAAGATATGGGGATCAGAGTCGTTGCGGCTGATATGTTGTTGCAGGCAGATCTGTTGCGTCATAATCCAACTTTGCTGGCAGCGATTCTAATCGGTCTGATCAATGAGAACAGGATCGAAGAGACGGTTTCAGATGAGGTCGAAGAAGAGGAAAGTTTTTTTGATGATTGAGTCTGGCGCATGAGTGAGGCTGATTACAGCACCGAGCTTAAACGCGAGATTTTTTCAGTTGCCAGGCAGCAGCTGCCATGTTGTGTGCAGTCGTTTCTGACTGGTCTGTTGCGCGGTTCGGCCCGCAATCCTCAGATAAAAGTGCGCAGGACTCTGCACCGACAGCTTCAGGCCGTTTTATCTCAGATACTGCCGCCTGATGCCGCTGTTGGCAGTGGCGGTACCGAAATACTGCTCGACAATAATTTCGATCAGCTGGTTCTTCGTCAGAAGCTCATAGAGCGTATCAAAAGGACCGGTGACGCTGCTTCCGGCAAACATTGCCAGAAGGCTTTTTTGCACGGACTGTTCATTTCGCGTGGTTATATTCAGAATCCCGGGCGCGGCTATCATCTCGAATTCAGACTGCCCGGACACTGGTTGCCGGCTGCTTTCAGAACAGTGTGTCGACAGTTGCGGCTAAAATTTGGCAAATACAGAACCGAGTCCGGCGAAAGCTGTTTTTATCTCAAAAGCATTCGCCGTATCATCAAGTTTCTCAATGTTCTCGGGCTGTTTGAAAAGTCGCTCGAACTTTCTGATTTAAAGGCGACTCGCCGTCTGCTGTCGATGGTCAACCGCCAGGTCAATTTTGAAACTGCCAACATCAACCGTCTGATCGGCGCTGCCGAAGAGTCGATTTCTCAGATAGAGCAGCTGCTTGCCTATAGTGACCAGGAAATCTGGACGGAAAGCCTGCGTCAGCTCGCAATGATGCGCCTCAAATACCCGCATGACAGCCTAGAAGTCCTGGGCCAACGCTTTGAACCGGCACTCAGCAAGTCAGCAGTGAATCACCGCCTGCGTCGAATAAAAAGTCTGCATGCCCGGCTTTTTGGCAAAAAATCCGAAGAGAATGTTGAATCAGCTTAATCGCCAGCTGGCAGGCGGTGTGCAAAAATCAGCAGGGCGAACAGATTGAGTGACAGTGCCGAGCATAGCAGCGCAAAGCTGGCGCTCATGCCAATTGCCGGTAACAACCAGAGGCCGCTTAACGCACCAACAACAAGTGCGCCACCATTGTCAGCCAAAATGAGCAGGCCGGCACTGTCGGCGGCTTTGCGGCCACTGCTACGCATTATGCTGTCTGCCACCGGAAATTCAATGCCGTCAAGAAAAGCGATCAGAAAAATCATCAGCCCGACCATCGCAGAGAAATGCAGCTGTGTCATACTGACGAAAAAAATGCAGAACGAAGTAAACAGAATCTGTAGCAGCTTCACCAGCTTTAGCCTCGATATCGCAGTTGTACGCAGCTGAACCCGGCCAAAAAGCATGGCGCCGCTGGCCAGCCCGATCATGTAAAGTCCAAAAAACAGAGCCGTCATCTGGTAGGCTGCTCCAAAGCGGTTCTGATACAAAAGAATCAATATGATTTCACTGAGAATGCCGGTTGCTCCGCTGATGGCAACTCCGCCGGCAATGACAGTTTTTACCGCAGCGTTGTTGCTGACGAAAGCAGGAACTAACATTAACAAAGAGGCGATTGCCAGAAATCCAGTGAGCAGTCGCGTAAATGATATGTTCTGCAGGTAGGGTAACCATTTGTTGAGTGCTGTGTCGCTGTAGATGTTCCATAGCTCGATCTGCTGCATAAAGCTTACGGGATGCGCATCGGTGTTGAGCTCAATGTCAATATCACGCTTGAGCCACTCATCGAGCTCTTTTACCCGATGCGGCATGAGCAGGTTGTAAAAGCTCATCGGGAAAAAAGTAGTGGTATTTATTCTGCGCCCGGCAAAACGGTCAGAAAAATCGCGCGCGCTTTGTGGCAGCACCTGATCGGACTGGCTGGCAAAAAAGGTGATGACGCTTCCGGGTATCGCCAGACAATGATTAAACTCACGTCTGAGCGCATGCCAGATCGAAACGATCAGCTTGCCCAGCGTCTGATCAAGGTAGTTCTCGGCGCCCTGAACCTGAAGTGAAATTACACCTTCTGGTTCGAGAATTTTTTTTGCCGCTGTGAAAGCCTCTATCGTAAAAAGACGGTTGCCGGCAAGAGTCACCGGAGAGATGGCGTTGAAGATTATGCCGTCGAACTTTCTGTCGGTCTGATTTATATAAAAACGTGGGTCGGCAATGACTATCTCAATGCGGGCTTTGAGTTCAGGTGGGTAATCGAGCAATTTTACAAGATCTCTATCGTTTTCGACAATGGTCAGTTCGAGCTCGTTGTATTTGTTGAATTCAGCCACTACATCAGGGGTGGGAGCTCCGATGACGAGTATCTGCTGGTAAGTTTTGAGAGCGCTGACAAATGTGTGAACTCTGCTCTCGGCTGATTCAGCCAGAGGCCACGAATCGGTCAGCATGCCATTCGAAAAAAGGCTTTTCTGCTCCCAGTAACTGCTTAACTGAAGCTTCTGATATGGTGTTTCGACCGTGGTTTCAAGCTTGCGCTCTGAGCCATGGATTTTTTGCCAGTATGCCTGTTCGACTCTCTGCGAGATGATCGGCGCGGTTATGAATACGGCCGGCACCGACAGCAGCAGCATCAATGCAGCAACTCTTCTGCGTCGAGTATCGATCATAATGCCAGTTAAAGCGATTATTGGCAGGCTGAGCAGGCAGATGATCGAATCTGCACGGCCGCCGATTACCAGTGAAAAGAAAATCCCGCCGACGAATCCGCCGAGAGCTTCGAGACTGTAGAAATAGCCGATGCTCTGGCGGGTGATTCTTATCATTGCCGGTATGAACATACCCAGAATAAATGCGGCAGGAGTAATGGTAGACAACATGAACATCGCTGTAGCTGCGAATGAAATGAATTTTCCGCCAGGAGCGGGCAGCGGTTCGACTGCCAGATATATTACAAGAACCAGCAGCAGAGGTAATATTGCCAGAAGTTTCAGCAGTGTCGATGGTTTTATGCTGACTTTGCCGCCAGCATAGCCGCCGATGGCGATTCCCAGCAGCCATATACTCAAAAAAAGCCCAAGATGAATTTCGGTGCCGTAGAAGTGACCCATGAAAAATCTGAACAGAGACACCTGGGTCAGATTGGCGATGAACCCGGCAATTGCAGCTGTTATTGCCAGTCGCGAACTTTTCGCGAAGTTGTCAGTCATGTATGTGCCGGCCGGTTCGGGTAATTTTGCGGACCTGCTGCAGATTTTTGCTGCCCGGTATGTCCTGGAAATCGATAACATTGCCGAGGCATTCGATTTCTATCGCCTCTTCGTTGTAGCGGCGAAGGCCCTGAATCGCCCTGATGGCAACGTTTTTGACCTGATAGTTCATGGTGTAGGGGTAGCCTTCGTCGTTTATACTCCAGCTTTGCTCGGTTTCGAGACCACTGGCCTTTTCGGTAACGAGCGCGGGCTGCAGAATCTGTCCGTCTACTGCATCGTTGGTGCAGTCTCTGAAAAAATAGGTGAGAAACTTCTCAGGTGAATGCCCGGCATTTGTGCTGTTGTCTGGAGCTATATACTTTTCGGGTGGGTCATTGGGTGCCAGTCCCGGTGCCAGGTAGCGATAATTCGGGTTGTAGAAGCTTGCGATTCGTATCATTATTTCCGGCTCTGATCCCTTCATCTTGAGGGGTATATAAAAAAATCTGATACGGCCGCTAGAATCTGATTCTTCTGGCAATATTCTCTTATAGACACCAGAAAGACTTTGTATTTTTTGAAATGTTGCCTCGCCGTCTTCGTTGCGAAAAGGAAACTCGGTAAAGTCAAAATATGGATTTTTGCCCTGCTGAAACTCGACAGCGTCATAAAGTTCAGTCGGAAAAAGTCTGGCTTTGAGCAGAAAATGCTGCATGGCCGCGCGCGCTGCAAAATAGGCCTGCTGATCGCGCAGAGACAGCTTGGTGCGACCGGCAACACTGCGGTGATGAAAAGCCATTGTGCCAAACATCACCAGCAGACAAAGTGAAAAGACGACAACAATTATTATTGCCATGCCTCTTTTGTTTGATATAAGAGGTTTATACATCTATGTCTGCCTTTATGGTCATCAGATGAATGCGTCGCATGCCTGTGCCTGGTTGTTCAGGCGTTTTCATATAGGCCTTTTCGATGTTCCACTGAACTTCGATAATAAGCCTCTTCAGACCGCAGTATTTGAAGTTTTCGTCGTTGCTGTAGCTGACCAGACTCTTTGCCATCCTCTGATTCATGCGAACCGCAGTCGGATTTTCAAATCTGAAAGCGTCAGCATGAAACTTTTCGTAGCCTTCGTCACGGTAAAAATTTTCGTGGTTTTCTGAGACCTTTTTAGGCAGTTCAGTTTCGAAAAGGTGGTTGGTGCCGTCTGACATTTGACTTACCGGGTTGGGAACATACTTGATCTGATGCCAGGCCTGGCTCTGCAGTTTAGCCGGGTTTTTAAGAAAGCTGAACGTTGGCTCATGTGTCGGAAATGCCGCAAAATCAGCTGGGGCTTTGCCCGGGTATTCATTGCCGATTCTCTTCATTTCCGGTTTTAAATTTACTGATTTGGCGAGTGCAGGGATGTCTTCGACGCGCAGGGTGATTTTATAATGCTGGCCGCGCGGGTCGCTGATCACTATCTGACAGGGCCAACCCGCCGACGTTTTTTCGCTGCCGGGGTAAACCGTGTTGATAAATCGGGTTGCCCACTCTTCGTTGTAACTTTCGTAGCCTTCGACCCCAGCGAGGTCATCGATACGTATATAGGCAGGAATTCCGGCGCGCAGAGCCTGAAAGGGAACGTTGTCGAGCATGGCGTTGAGTGTTTCTGATGCGCGACTGATGGCGAACATTCGCGATACGTTATAATCGGTGTCGGCGGCGCCTTTGGTCATGAAATAGAAGACCGGTACCATGGTCGCTGCCAGTATTGCCATGGCAAGAACGATTTCTACCATTGTAAAAGCGCTTTGCCGCTTGATCGATAAATTGTTTTGACGCACTTTTCGTTGTGACATATGCTATTATCAAGTTAGCAGAACTTAAATGCAGTAGCAAACATAACATATAGTAACACGGACTGTTCGCAAAACCAGTAACATTCAAAAACTCAACTATGAAGGTCTCTGTTTGACATGAATGGCAGATGGTCAGTCGACCGAAGAACTTTTATTGGAACTGCTGCGGCCTTGGCTGGAAGTTGCATGTTTGGCCGCTGTGCTCCGGTTTTTGCGGGGCAGGAAAGCGACTTCCCGGCCGAGTATGTTATGGCTCTGCCAGATGGCCGCCTGCAATGCCAGCTTTGCCCAAATGGCTGTATTCCGGCAGAAGGTGAAAATGGCAATTGTCGTGCCCGTGGCGTAAGAAACGGTCAGTTTACCAGCCTTGTTTACGGTTTTCCCTGCGTCATCGCAGTTGACCCTGTCGAAAAAATGCCGCTGTTTCACTATCATGTGCATGGTCCGGCTTTGTCAATTTCAACCGCAGGCTGTAATCTTGTCTGTCAGTATTGCCAGAACTGGCAGTTCTCCCAGAAATCGCCGGCAGAAACCGCCAATTTCGCCATGAGCCCTTCAGATATAGTTTTGCGTGCCGTCGATATGCAGCTGCGCACGATCGGCTTTTTTTACACAGAACCGACTATCTATATTGAATATATGAAAGATGTGGCGAGACTGGCAAAAAAGAGCAATATCAAAACCGTCATGGTTACCGCCGGTTACATAAACTCGGAGCCGCTCAAGGATCTTTTTGAGTTGATCGACATGTTTGTGGTTGGTTACAAAGGGTTTACCGAAGGCTTTTATGCCGAAACCATCGGTGGTAAGCTCGACCCGGTAAAGAAGGCGCTGATTGCGATAAAGGAAGCAGGATGTCATCTTGAGGTTGTCTCTTTGTTGATACCTGGCAAAAATGATGACATGAATGAATTTGCGGCCGGTGCCGAGTGGTTCGTTAAAAATCTCGGTAGCGATGTTCCCTGGCATTTCTCGCGCTTTTTGCCGGAATTTCTGCTCAAGAATCTGCCGCCGACGCCGAATGGCGTGCTCGAAACGGCGCGCGAAATCGCGATAAAGGCTGGGGTTAAGTATGCATATACCGGTAATAATCCCGGTCAGGAAGGCAACCACACCTATTGCCCGGGTTGTGGCAAAAAAGTTGTCGAACGCCTTGGTTTCAAGGTGTTACGCAGTTTCCTATCTGCCGGAAAATGTCAGGACTGCGGTTATCAGATTCCTGGTGTGTGGCTTGATGATCTGCCGAATGGCAATATCTGATATCGGAGAATAAATTATGAAAAAAGTGGCAATTCTGCTGTTTTGCCTGATGCTGGTCAATTCTGCTGTGTTCGCCGAAGACAACTATATCGACGAGCTCGGCGCCCTGGTTGAAGAGATCTCTTTGCTCAACGTCTTGCGTGGACTCTATCTGAATGAGGAGCAGGCCAGGCAGATTGCGGCGTTTGCTCTCGAAGCCGAAGCGATTCGGGAAAAAGCAAAGGCTGATATTGCGCAGTTGCAAGCTGCCGAGGCGTTTCGTCAGTTGCGCGATGAACTTTATACCGCTCTGGTCGAAGATCCGCCGAAAATACGCGACAAGGTCGTAGAATTCGATAACCAGGCACATGAGATAACCGGTGAGGCTCTCAATAAAATTGCCCGCCTCGAAGACGAGGTGCGCAAGGTTCTTACGCATGGTCAGCAGAAAATTATCTGGGAATTCGTTCCCTGTATCGTTCCTGAGCTTGATTTCGAAAATCCGGTGAGAACTGGCCAGGCAGAAGCCAGCAGTCGCTTGTTGCCTGCTCTCAAGCTTATCAGAAACACTCCCGAAGACATGTGGAAAAAGCACGGACAGGACTATCTCGATCATATTCTCAAGGTAACCGAGCAGGAAGTCGGTAAGATGACTGATGATACCCGTGACGATCTGCGTCGTCGTCTGGTTAAGCACGCCTGGAAGATAAGAAAAATGAACGAAGCTGACTTTATGATCAATCGCGATAAGCTTGCTGAAGAGTTGCTACTGATTAATCGCGAGCATACGTTACGCAGCGGTCATCGTATTACCGGCAAAATTGCCCGCTTTCTCCTGTCATCGCATGCAGCAAAGGTGTTGCCCAAGTGGGTAGAAACGCATTTTAGCCAGTCAGCCGTTCCGACGACTCCTTATGGAACAGATGTAACGCCAGCTTCTGAATCAGTTCCGGTTTCTGAGTCATCGGAATCTAATGCTGTTCCGGCCTCATCATCTGAAAATCTCGATCAGTCTCTGGCGCCCGCAACTGAAAAACCGGCCATTGACGCCGACATTCATTTCTGGAACGAGCTGGTGCCGGCATCTTTGGCCAGACTGGCTGAAACACCTTTTTATGACCATATTTATCACGCTTTTGGCCAGAATTACAGCCGGGCTTTTTTTGACGAGAACAATCGCTATGCAGATATTTACGAAGTTATAAACAATGCCGGAAAAATACTCGAAGGCGGTCGCCCGGACTACTACAGTCTTACCCCCGGCGAGCCCTGAAACGAAAACTCAGGGGTTGATTATGATTGCTGCGCCTCGTGCGGTACCGACCAGCAAGTTGCCGTTTTCATCAAGGCACATGGCTTTTATGTGACTTGACGGCAGACCATTGGCTTCGGTTAACAGCGGGCCGGGCAGGTTTCCCTGCCAGAACTGAACGCCAACCGGACTGCCAAGCCAGATGCGACTGCCAGTGCGTTGCAGGTGCGTGACCGGCAGAGCTTTTATGCCATCGACCTTGCGCAGCAGTGACCAGTTTTTGCCGTCGAAAATTGCCAGGCCGCGGCTGGTTCCGGCAATGATGCGGTCGTCTGTATAGTCGCAGATGCTGAAAACTTCGCGGGCCGGAAATTCAGGAAAAAGCCATCTGTCGACGTTGAGTTCGACATTTGACTTTATTTCTGTGCGCAGACGAACGATGCCGTTGCTGCTGCCGAGCCATAAATGCGTAAGCTGCATGAATACCGTCAGCAGGCTGTTGTCATAAAAATGCATGATCTTATAGTTGGCGAAGCTCGGATTTATGGTTTCGACGAAGCGGCTGACGCCATGCTCGCGATGACCGAGCCAGAGATAATCATCGGCATCGACATGCATGCAGACGACACGGTTATTGAGTAATCCCGGCGCGTCAGGAAACCGCATAGTTTCCCATTTGCCAGAATTGTAGCGGCAGATGCCGAACCCACCAAAGGTTGAATTCTGGGCGACCCAGATTTCATTGTTCAAAACGGCAACCGAAGTTATGTTGCCGGCTGCTGAAAGCGGGGAATTTTCTGGAGTAAATGACTGAATCGAGCCGTCGCTGGCTTCGACAAACAGGCTGTTGATGGAGGCCCAGACGCGCAGCCCGTCATTGGCAGCTACTGCCTTTATTTCTCGGTCAGCGATCGCCGGATGTGAAATCTTTGATATGGCAAAGGTTTCTTCTGATCTGGCCTGCGAAAAACTGATGCAGAAAAGAATGATCAGTATAGTCATCAGTCTGAATCTTTTCATATCAGAAACCTCGCGGATGAAATAAGCCCTCATGCAGGTATGATACCTGCATGAGGGCTCGAATTCAACAGATTATCGCAGATCAGCGATTATCGATAGATCTGGTTCTGAAACTGGCTGGCAGAACGTTGATATTGAACTTGAGTTCACGGGCCTCACCTATGCCGCCGTCTTTGGCGCGATCATAGGCTTTAACTCGGAACTGATACCAGCCGGCTGCCCGGAAGATGTGATAAAAACTGACTTTGGGGTCGAATTCGTTGAGCTCGAATTTGCCAAGCCCGCTGCCGTCTTTAACAATCCTGTTGCTGCTGACGATCTGGCCATCCTGTTCGTATTCGAGGTCTTCGAGTTTGCCGGTTGGCTGCTGATTATCATTGAGGGCTTCGATTTCGACCTCGGTCTTGAGAATGCCCCGGAACGGAGTCAGGCTGTCGATGTTGTCGTAAGGGGCAATGCTGAAGCGCATGCGCTGGTCTTCGACCGGAATGCCGTTTTTGTCGGGACCATCGGGATCGGTCGGGAACATTGGCAGCTTTTCCTGGGTGCCATCAACTTTGACCACCATCCATTCGCTGCCGGTCATGTCGATATCGCCGGCAACGCCGTCTTCGCCGTGATTCTTTACAGTCCCTGATTTTACGTCTTTGCTTACTAACTGGCCCCCGGCTTCAATTGCTTCAACCGGAGGAATACCGATTTTATGAGTGACGCCGTTATTCATGTCTTCGGCTTCGACGTTGATCAGCGGTTTGCTGAAAGCAGCCACGTCTTCGACTTTGATCAGAGAACCGGCAGGAGCTGCGTTACCGCAGCAGTTTGAAACTTCCTGGGTCATCAGACAATCAGGCGGATGGCTCATTGAGTCACCATAATAGAGCTCGGCGAGGGTTTTGCGGTTGGCATCGTCAATTCCGGCACTGGCGAGTACCTGGCGTTCTGTACCAGACATTTTCTTGCCGGCAATCGGAGTTGCGCTGTGATCGTTCCATTCAATCGAATTGGTTGCGAAGTGTCTGGGCAGGATGACGCGCTTTCCGGCCACAGTCCATGAGCCACTGGTTACTTCTATAGTTTGACCAGTGGCAGGATCGGTTTTATTGACAGGTTTTTCGTTGTGCTGAGAAGGGATGTTCTCGAGAGCAATTGGCCCTACGATACATCTGCCAAGATGAACTTCGAAGCCGATCGGGGCGAATCTGGTTGCTTCGCGCGTGCCCTCATTCGAGCTGTCGATGAAGGTTTTCAGCTCCTGCATGGCGGTGCGGGCATCAACTGCTGCCTGTGAAGTTTTTCCGGCTAACTCATCCATGATGTCAGCGTAGACCGACAATTCGGCTGAACTCTTCTTCTTCCAGGCTTCGTTGAGCTCGTTGGTGCGGGTTACCGGGTCGCCGTTCTGATAGAGGCAGTAATATACGACTCCCTTTTCCCAGGGTTCTAGGAATTTTCCGGGCCAGCTGTTGGTATAGCGGTCGGCAATGAATTTGTCGCGCTTTTCCTGCGGCTGGTGCTTCCAGTAGGGGTGATGTGATTCGTAATATTCTCGTTCGCGCGAACTGTAAGCTCGACCAAGATAGGGGCCGTAGGTGCCGTTAGACTTGAGAAAGTAAAAGAACATCACGGATTCGAGATTGCTGGCTCCGTCATAGAAAGGATTTGGCAGCTGATAAAGTTCATCCGGGCTGAACTGATATTCAAAGTTGCTGGTGATTGCCGGAGACTCGGGCTGCAGGTCTGAATTCTCGTTCTCATAGGAAACCGTCATGCCATCAGGTCCGCCGTTGTAACCAAGATATTTGCCGACTACGCCAGGATAGACGGAGCCCTGAGGGTTGAGGAAATCCTGAGAGATTTCAGGGTATGAGTAATCTTCAACGTAGACCATGCTGTAGTCGGTAAACTCGTTGTAAGTTTTTCCGTCGATTTCAGCGGTAAGGTTCCATGAGTCTTTAAGTGCATCTGGCACAGGTTTGGTTGTCTTGTTGGCGCCTTCCGGGCCGAATTTTACGAAAGCGCTGTCATCTGGGAGAGCTCCAAGATTTGCGGTTCCGGGAATGTCTCCGTCAGGATTTGCTGTGCCGACCGCGGCTTCAGGGTAACCGTTGCCTGCGGTTGCTGGAGCAGGAACTTCGGCGCGCTCATAGGTCATGATCATGCCGACCTGCTGTAGAAATTTCGAACCAGCAACGTCGTCGCGGCCACGGATACCTGAGTCAAAAGCAGTGGTGTGCTTGTTTACGAACAACTTTTTGTCAGGAATATCGCTTTCGCTTTTGGCTCCGGTTGCCATTTCCTTGAAGAACTGTGCATTGACAAGGTTTGGCCTGAGAAATGGTGTCCATACGCTGCCACCCGAAGTTCCATTCTTGTTGCCATTGTCAAGGTCCTTTTTTCTGTCGTCGGGTTGCTCAAAGAACCAGTGATACTTAACGTTGCGATAAATGTAGAACTTGTTGCTAGACTTCTCTTTGACTATAAAGGGAAATTTGTCTTTGCCGGCGCCGGTGTTGCGATAAATCAGCGTGGCGTCAGTGAGCATGTTGGCTTTGTTCTTGACGACCGGCTGTGGCTCGTAAAGCGGCATCCAGATGGCTATCTGGGCTTCCGGCTTGTCGGAATAGCCTGGTACGCGCTCGATGTTCATGCCGTCGGCCAGCGGGCCATCAGCTTCGAACTTTGAGTCGAACGGCCTGATCATAGACTGCGGAAAATAACTCGATTCTTTGCCGGGTGTCACCTCTACCGCTGATAATGGCAGGGTTGCGGCCAGGCCGATCAGTAAAAGAAAAACAATACAGAACGGTCTTTGCACTCTATTAGATCTCATAACTCCTCCTGAGTTGATTTTGAACACTCAATTAGTCTTAAGCTGGCTTTGAATCAGCGCTTCAAATTCGCGGGCTCTTCTTATGCCCTCTTCGTTTTCGTAGAGCCAGCGCTTTACAGCTGGTGCTGCCGATGAATCAGGGTTTTTGGCAAGATAATCCTGAAAGTAGCTGTAGGCAAATTCCTGATTGGCCATGGCACGGTAGACCCGGCTGAATCGCGGCCGGTCACGCACCAGCAGATCGCCGGGAAACGACTCGTGACCCCTGCCGGAATAGAGCTGGCCAAGTCGCAGTTTGGCCTGGTAGGCGATATCGTCTTCGTAAAGCGCAAGCAGACTGTAGATCTGCATCGCCTTTGCCGGATATTCGTCGAGTTCCAGGAAGACTGCTTTCCAGAATTCAACACGCGGGTCGCCTCTAACAATGCTTTCGCATTTGGCAAGGTGGAGATTTGCCCGATAATCGCCGCCTCTGGCGAGTATTTCGAGCATTCCCAGATTGACGTCAAAATTTTCAGGGTTCATTTCATAGGCGAGATTGAACATTACCAGAGCGAAGCCATTGTTATCATTTTTGAGGTAGGCTTTGCCAAGACTGACGAGCGGCATATAACTTTCGGGCCACTGTGCTCTCGCCTTTTGCAGAATTTCTATGGCTTTGGGAAACTGGCTCATGCGTTGATAAACGTCGCCAAGGCCAAGATAGGCCAGCATGTTACTGGTATCGCTCTTGATGACCTTTTCGTAATCTTTTACCGCCTGCTGATACTGTTTTCTTTCAGTAGCAAGCTGAGCCGAAAGAATGAGCAGGTCGACATTCTCTGGATCCTTTTTCAACAGCGGCGAAAGGATGGTCTCGGCCTTTGCCAGGTCGGGTTTGCCCGCATATATGCAGGCTCTGGCCCAGGCAGTCTGTTGTTTGAATGATAGATCGGTTTTGCCGGCCTTTTCAAGGGCGGCGTAGACGCGCATGGCTTTTTGGTAATAACTGCTGCCAACCATTTCGAGAATATCTGCCGTCTTCAAAAGCAGGTCGATGTTGTCTGGTTCGATATCAACTGTTGCCAGCAATTCGTCGGCGGCAGCCTGTATCCGCCCGGCATCGACGTGCATCATTGCTTTTCGATAACCATTGCGTGCTTTCGAATTTTTCAGGCTGGCAAGATCGTAAATGTTCTTTTCGTCATCAGGCGCCTGATTCTGTACTGGTGGCGCTTCTGGTTTCGTGTCGGCCGGAGGTTCAACCGGCGCGCTTTCGCCTGCAGCAACTTTAGTCGGCTCGCTGCCAGCTTCAGGTTCTTCAACTGTTGCGCTGAAATCTGTTTCGTGAGCTTTGCTTTCATCACTGCCCGCCGGCTTTTTCGCCTGGGTGAGCTCACGCAGCTTTTTGGCCCGGTCGAGAGCTTTGTCCGCCAGATCTATGCGCCCGAGCTTGCGCAGAGAAATACTGAAAAGATACCAGGCTTCTGCGTGCCGCGGATGGTCTTTTATTTCATCCTTGCGCTGGGTCAGCAGCTTGTTGAATAATTCAGCTGACATCTGGAACTTGCCCGTCTGAATGAGTGCTTTGCCTGATTCTATGTTGAGTTCAATATCGTCGCCAGCTGTAACTGCAGATATTGTAAGAGTTAACAGACAGGCAAGGATAATGCCGGTAAATTTTGCCACCTTCATTACTTGTTCTCCTCAAGACCTTTATCGCTGAAAAGATATTTCAATGTAAAGTTTGTACCACTATCTGATATATAGATTTTACCATCAGTCGTACCAATAAAAAACCTGTTTTTTGCGTCGAATGCTGCACACTTTGCATTTGCTACCGGGTCAGTCAGCTTGCAGACAACACCATTTACAAGCTGCCAGACAGATTTGTCACCTATAACCAGTGTTTGCGAAGCAGACGGCAATATAAAATGAATCATACCATCTATTTCTGTTACCTTTGTCGGGTCTTTGCCAGGCAGTAATTCATAGAGACCGTTTCTGGTGGTTGCGATCAGCAGTCTGTCATTATCTACAGCCAGATGGTTTATGCCCCGGTTGAGCTGGGCGTATTGCGGCTTCCACTCATGAACAGAAATGCCGGTTGAGTAAAGTCCGGTCGAAGTGCCAAGCCATAGACGATGTTGCCACTCGACTATCGAGTTGACCCACGCAAGATTTACTGGTTGTATCTGGCTGACTGGTAGCCAGCTGTCGTCTTTAAAATATGCGGTACCACTACCTACTGAACCGATAAGAACGGTTGTCGATGAGGTAACAGTCAGAGCGTGCAGCTTGCCAAAACCATCGTGCTGCTTTACTGGTTCGATCTGATCGAGCTCGGTGTTTATTCGAATACATCCGCCTCCAGCTGTGGCTACCCAGAGATAATGACCGTCGAACAGCAGATTGTTGATCATCGGGTAAGGTTGCTGTGTCTTTTCATCGAAGAATCTGGTGATTTTCTTTTCGTCTGCAACCCATAATCCGCGGCCAAAGCTGCCGATCCAGAGTCTTCCGCGCTGATCGAAAGCCATGCTGCGGATTGTGGCGTCGTGGTTGGCAAACTTTGTTTGTGCGACTGATGTTTTGTACAAGTAAAGAACAGCGATTATCAATGCCGGAATTATCAGTGACAGCCTGTTGTTGCTTAGTTTAAAGGTTGCCCCCATTTTGCCTGCACCTTTCAGATGACATCAGTATTGTTTCATGTTATGAGATTTTGCTTTTCGTACATCTATACGATCATACCGACTCTAAAGTTACACTTAATGGAAATTATCTGTTTTCTGGTTCTATTCCAAGATAATGAGAATGTCTGGCATTTCAGTGGTTTTAAACAAATCGATTGAGTTTTTCAGCCGTTTTATGTATCTTGACAGTGGTCGGGGGGTATGCTAGTATTTGCTACCCTGATCATATCCGGGGAATAGCGTCTATTCCTCATCATTCGGAGGCTTTTTATGCAATTTGTTATCAAAGGCAAAAATCTTCAGCTTACTGATGCGCTCAAAGAATACGCAGAAAAGAAGTTGACGACTATCACCAAATACTTCGACCACATCGTCGAGGTTGATGTTACCCTTTCTGTTAAAGACTCAAAAGATCTCAGCCGCAGCAGAGTTTGCGAAGTAACCGTGTGGGCCAAGTCCATCGGTAACCCGATTCACGGCAAATCAGCTTCCGAAGACCTTTATGCTTCAATCGACATGGTCGCCGAAAAGATCGAGCGCCAGGTCAAGAAGTTCAAAGAAAAGATTACCGGCCGCCGCAGAAGCAACAAGGGCGCCGATAAGCAGGCTACTCACAGCGTTCTGTCATTCGGCGAAGATTTTGCCAGCAGAACTGAAAGCGCACCCGAAGAAAACAAGCCGAAAATCGTGCGCAGTGGCACTTTCCCGATGCGTCCGATGTTTTCCGATGAAGCGGCCGAACAACTCGACCTCTTCAATCAGGATTTCTTCGTTTTCTCAAATGCCGAAACCAACAGAATCAACGTGATTTATCGTCGCAGCGATGGTAATTTCGGCCTTATCGAGCCCGAATATTAAAGATAACCAACCCCTGACAGGGATGCAGGAGGAGTTTTGGAACTAAGCGAATTTATATCACCCCAGCTTACCAAGTTGGAATTGAGTTCCACCACCAAGCTCGATGCCATTAAAGAGCTTATCGACATGCTTGATACTGCCGGCTATCTTACCGATGCCGACGCTTTTCTGAAGTCTGTCCTCGAAAGGGAAAAAGTTGGTTCTACCGGCATTGGCAAAGGAATAGCCATTCCCCACTCTCGCACGGCGACTGTCAGAGAAGTAGTTGTAGCCATTGGTCGCTCGAGTGCCGGCATAGAGTTTGAAGCATTGGATAACCGTCCAGTGCATCTGGTATTTCTGATCGCAGCTCCAATCGAGTCGGGCGGCCTTTATCTCAAGGCTCTGGCGAGGTTGTCGAGACTTCTGCGCTATCAGGAATTCAGAACCGAACTCATGGAAGCCGAATCGGTCGACGAAGTCATCAAGATTATCTCTGCCGAAGAGAAATAACAGTGGCAATGTTCAGGCCTTAACCGGCTTGAACAAGGGCTGATCGCATTTTCTGGCGCGCGCCTTTACCGAGGCCGCGCCTTCTATGTTGAAAGGGGTCGCAGCATGTTCGACTGGCTGTATAAATTCATCAGATTTTTCATTCCTGATTTCAACGCACGTGAACTGGCAAGGCTTGACGATACTCTCGAAGAAGTAAACGCTCTCGAAGAACATTTCAAGAGCCTGTCAAACGAAGAGCTCGCTGGTATGACTCTCAAGTTCCGCCAGCAGCTGTATGAAGGCAAGCCTGTTGATTACATCAAGGCCGAAGCTTTTGCTGTAGTGCGCGAAACGGCCCGTCGTGTTTTGAATATGCGCCATTACGATGTTCAGATCCTTGGTGGTCTTGCTCTGCACGAGGGTCGCATCGTCGAAATGAAAACCGGTGAAGGTAAAACCCTGGTCGCCACGTTGCCTCTCTATCTCAACGCCCTTGAGCTCAACCCTGACTGGGTTGCACTGGCAGAAGAAGAATTCAAGGACAAGCCAGTAGAATTTAAACCGTTGATGGATCACAATGGTCTGATGGTGCCAGTTGGGCGCGGCGCTTTGCTGGTGACGGTCAACGATTACCTTGCCCGCCGCGACTCTGAGTGGATGGGGCGAGTATACAAGTTTCTCGGCCTCACCGTTGGCCTGAACGTGCATGGTCTTGACTCGGAACAGAAGCGAGCGGCTTATGCTGCTGATATTACCTACGGTACCAACAACGAGTTCGGGTTCGACTATCTGCGCGACAATATGGCTCTGAGCCTTGCCGACTGCGTGCAGCGCAGCGAATACAACTTTTCGATCGTCGATGAAGTCGACTCAATTCTCATCGATGAGGCGAGAACGCCTCTTATCATCTCAGGGCCGGCCGAAAAAGCGACTTCACTCTATTTCATCTTTGCCAAAATAGTTCGTGAAATTCTCAAGCCTGAAGTTGACTATATTATTGACGAAAAGCACCATGGCGTTTCAGTCACCGAAGCGGGTATCGCCAAGGTTGAAAAGGCTCTTGGCGTTGAAAACCTTTATGACAACAATAACATGGATCACGTGCATCACCTGCAGAATGCACTCAAGGCCAAACACTTTTTCCATCGTGATAAAGAATACATCGTCAGGCCGCGCGAGGATGGGCGTGGTCAGGAAGTCGTCATCGTCGATGAATTTACCGGGCGTCTGATGTTCGGCCGGCGCTATTCTGATGGTCTGCATCAGGCGATCGAGGCCAAGGAAGGCGTGCCGATTCAGCAGGAAAACCAGACTCTCGCTTCGATCACCTTTCAGAACTATTTCCGCTTATACCGCAAGCTGGCTGGTATGACTGGTACTGCTGAAACCGAAGCAAAAGAATTCAACGAGATTTACAAGTGCGAAGTCGTTGTGATTCCACCGAACAAGCCCTGCATACGCCAGGATCTTGCCGACGTAATCTACAAGACAGTTGTCGAGAAGTTCGAAGCAATAGTAGAAAATATTATCGAAATCAATAAGCGCAAACAGCCGGTGCTGGTCGGAACCATCTCGATCGAAAAGAGTGAGCTGATTGCGGCCATGTTGCGCAAGCGTGGTATCGAGTGCCAGGTTCTCAACGCCAAATATCACGAAAAAGAGGCTGAGATAGTAGCTCAGGCTGGTCGCGAAGGCAGTATAACCATAGCTACCAACATGGCTGGCCGTGGTACAGATATTTTGCTCGGTGGTAACCCCGAAATGCTGGCCAAAGAAGAACTTGGCCACTCTGAAGGAGAAGAATACACGGCTGCCGTGGCAAAATACCGCGCACTATGCGAGGCCGAAAAGCAGCGAGTTATCGAAGCTGGTGGCCTGTTTATTCTCGGCACAGAACGCCACGAATCTCGACGAATTGATAATCAGCTGCGCGGCCGTGCCGGTCGCCAGGGCGATCCGGGCGCCAGCCAGTTCTATCTGTCGCTTGAAGACGATCTGATGCGCCTGTTTGGTTCGGTCAACATCGCCGGCTGGATGGAAAAACTCGGTTGGGAAAAGGGTGAACCGATTGAACACCCATGGATATCCAAGTCTATAGAGAGCGCGCAGCGCAAGGTCGAAGCCTATCACTTCGATGTGCGCAAACACGTTCTCAAGTACGATGACGTCATGAATCAGCAGCGAACTGTAATTTATCAGGAACGCCGCAAAGCTCTCGAACAGGAACAGATTTACGAAGATCTCCTGTCGATGATCGATGAAGTCATCGAAGACGCGGTAGGTAATGCTCTCAACCCTGATGTAGATCCTGACGATTATGATTACAATGCGCTGGCTGACCAGCTCAAAAAGATTTTTCCGATCGAAGCCGAGGGTGGCGATCCGCACAAGGCAAAGCCAGGTCAGCTTTGTTCGTATTCCCGCGAAGAGCTGATCAACGAACTGCGCCGCCGGGCGCTCGATAAGCTGGCGGCCAAGAGGGCTGAACTCGGCGATCAGGACTTTTTCAGCATGCAGAAATTTTTGCTGCTGCAGATCGTAGACAGCAAATGGAAAGACCATCTGCACAATATGGACAACCTGCAGGATGGTATTCATCTGCGTTCCTGGGGACAGCGTGATCCGCTGGTCGAGTATAAAATTGAAGGTTTTCAGATGTTTCAGAACATGATCGACAGCATCAAGGAAGACCTGCTTTATTACATGTACCGCGTATCATACTCACGTGCCGAAGAACGTGAAGCCCAGGAAAAGAAGGAACAGGAAGTTTATTACAACCGCGGTGACGAAGAAGAAAAGACGAAAGCGCCGGTTCGAGCCGAAGAATCGGTCGATCGTAACGCTCCCTGCCCATGTGGCAGTGGCAAGAAATACAAAAAGTGCTGCGGTCGCTGAGCGACTGACCCTCGATCTGTCTGCTCCAGCCTGATGCAATTTTGCCGGGCTGGTTGTATAATGTCTGTACATCTTGTGTTGCGGATAAGATTTATGTTGCGTAACTGGCAAAAACGGGCGGGCGTTTCTCTTATAGAAGTCATGATCGCCATGGCGATACTGTCTACGCTTGCCCTGCCGATGGGAATGTTCCTGGTCGAGCAGATGCGCGGCAGTTCGCAACTGGGCGATTACTATCAGATCCTCAATCTGCTTGAAGAAAAGCTCGAAATTGTTCTTGATATGAGGTTTCAGGATATTCCGGTCGGTGATGTCAAGGATGTGCTGGTCGAGTCTCAAGGCAGTCGCGGACTGGATCTGCGTCCAGCCGAAGTTGCCCGTAATATGGTAAATTTTCGTATGCGCTGCGAAATGCTGCCGGTCAACTTTTCAGCGCTCAAGGATGCAGCGTCGAACGAACTTCAATCGATAGTGGCAGAAGATGGCATGAAGCGAGTCGAGATTTTTGCTGAGTGGGGCGACAAGCGCCAGCACAGTCTCAATCTGGTTGCATACAGGGCGAATCTTTGAACAGATTAATGATCAAACACAAGCAGGGGCTGGCTTTGCCCATCATCCTCGGACTGGTAATGTTTCTAGCCATCTGGATCGGTTCGCTGGCCTGGACGATGACCAATGCGCGCAGTCGTTTTCAACAGGTTCACAAGGCGCGAAAAGCTTATTTTATGGCTCGTTCTGGCCTTCAGCACTTTCTTCTGAAGCTCAAAATGTTGCAGAGAAACGGTCTTGAGTCAATGCGTGCTCTTGAGCGGGCCAATGAAGATGAAAAAAAAGTTCTCTATTCTGTCTTTATACAGGATATAATAGTACCACCGGATAATTCTTATTCGGCCGAACGGTACGATTACCGGGTCAAGACCTTTAACATTGAATCGGTAGATTACGATAATGCCCGTATTACCATGCAGGTTGAGACTGAAGGCAGTTTCGGCGGGCAGAAGAACAGCATAAGCCGGCTTATCCGTGTCAGTAGATAAGCCGTAATTTCAGGAGGTATGAACCGTGGATTTCGAAGTAGTCGAAAAGATACGCGAAATGAAAACCCGGCTCTCCGGCATCGGGAGCCATCTTTGACCTGCCCAACAAAAGGCGGGAAATCGAAGAGCTTGAATCGACAACACTGAACCCGAATTTCTGGAACGACCGTAACCGCGCCCAGGCTATCAGTCAGAAGATAGCAGATCTCAAAAAGGCATGCGATACTTACGAATCGGTGCAGAAAGAATTCAACGATACGGTTGAACTGATGGAGCTGGCTGAGGCAGAAAACGACGATGCCATGTTCCAGCAGCTTTATTCACAGCTGGATCCGATAAATCATCGTATTGATGGTCTTGAGCTGACTACTTTCCTTTCCGAGCCTTACGATAATTCAGATACTTATCTGTCGATCAAACCGGGCGCCGGTGGCACTGAGTCGAGTGACTGGGCTTCGATGCTTTATCGCATGTATCTGCGTTATATCGAAAACGCCGGATTCAAATACGAAGTGCTCGACCTCCAGGAAGAAGAGCATGGCATAAAAGCAGCCACAATTAAGGTTAAAGGCCCTTACGCCTACGGTTATCTTAAAGGTGAAAAGGGCGTTCATCGCCTTGTTCGCATTTCGCCATTCGATTCGAATGCGCGCCGTCACACCAGTTTTACTGCGGTTGACGTCTTGCCGGTTCTGCCTGAAGACGTCGATGTCGAAATCAGAGATGACGATTTGAAGCTCGATTTCTTCAGAAGTTCTGGCGCTGGCGGTCAGCATGTTAACAAGACCAGCAGTGCCGTGCGCATAACCCATATGCCGACCGGAATTGTTGTTGCCTGTCAGATCGAGCGCAGTCAGCATCAGAATCGCGAAGTTGCCCTGGGCATGCTGAAGGCAAAACTGTATGAGCTGCAGCAACGTGAAAAGCAGAAGGAAATAAAGAATTTACAGGGCGATATGAAGAATATCGCCTGGGGCAGCCAGATCCGTTCTTACGTTTTCTGTCCTTATACTCTGGTAAAAGATCTGCGAACTGGCGAACAGACTTCAGATGTGCGCCGGGTCATGGATGGAGATCTTGAGCCTTTTGTTAAGGCTTATCTGAACTGGCACGCGAATGGTGAGAAACCTCTTAACATAAGCGAAGCCGAGTGAGGTGCAGGTTATGAATCTGGGCAGGCGAATTCTTAAAAGTATGCGTCGCGGCAGCGCAATGTTTTTGCTGATGACAGTAGTTGGTGTTCTCTATATATTTGGCATGCTGTTGATCAACTACATGACGCAGGAGCGGACGCAGACGGCCAAGCTTGGCGAAAATCTCCAGGCTTTCTGTCTGGCCGAGGCCGCAGTCGAGAAAGCCATGCTCAAGATGCGTGAGATTTTCAACGAAAAACTGCTGTCAGAAGAGGGTGAGGTTAACGACCAGATTCTCTCTCTGCTCGACATAGACCGTGCCGAGAATTTCAGCCTGCGCATAAGAATACAGGATGGCGAAGTTATCGACGGCGGTACTGCCGAGGTGCTGGTTGAAGTTAACAATCTGCGTCTGACTCCATTCAAGACTTACATCGATGAATACGAAGACGTGCCGCCAGCTCTCAAGGTTTATCGCAAAGAGAACCGTGATACCTACGCTGATAAGGCGCTTGGCGGCTGGGAAGGCCTGTTGCGCTTCGAAGCTGTCGGTAAATATCGCAACGCCGAGAAGAAACTCGAAGTGATACGAGAACTCAAGGTAACCGACCTGACACCACCGGCTGAGAATTACACGCTTTTCGTGGCCAGCCGCAAAGACGAGTATCTGCGACATGGCGAGTTCAGATGCCGCAACTGGAGCGTGGTAAGAGATCTCAAAGCGCTTATCGATGATATCGCCGAAAAGACCGGTAATGCTTTTCAGGAGACGCTGGGCAACACCGCCAGCGACTACTTCTGGGAACCAAATATGGCCAGTAACGTCAGTTTTGAGGGTGAGATCAAGGTTCGAATTCTCAAAGTTATCCGCAAGCTGGTAATGTCGGTTTCTGACCTCAAGGTAAAGGACTTTGTCGATTTTTCGATTGGCAAACTTCATCCTTATCTCTGGGGAAAAATCCGCACCAATGGCCGGTTGCATGTTTATCTGCCGTTTTTTGCCGCCGACGATATTATCAACTACTTTAAAGACAACTCCATTTTTTCGCATCAGCGCCCCGAAATCGGTTATCTGTTCTGCAACAATCAGCTGCACGACCCTTATCTGAGCAAATACACCTATTATGAAGGCGAGATAATCAGGTATTATCAGAAACTCAAGCCTTACGTTCTTGGTATCACTGAAACACCGTATCCGAGTTCAGATCCCTACACGATAAATACCAAGTTTGACTTTGTTTCACGCAATCCTGACAAACTAGAACCAATGCAGCTCGCCCGCATCAAGAAAGATGCCAAAGATTACTGCCATGAATTCATCGAACGCGATCTGATCCTGCAGGGCACTTATTCAAAACCTGCGGCCATAATGGGACTTGTTTACGTTCAGGGCAACCTTTTTATTGGTGGCCGTATTTCCGGTCAGGCTATGATCGTAGCGCAAGGTGATATTATAATCACCGACAATGTTGTTCAAGACAGCGCGGCGTCATTTCTCTCGCTGGTCTCGCTTAATGGTTCGGTCAAATATGCCCGTGAACTCAAAAACGCCAAGGTCGAAGCTGCTATTTACGCAAAAGAAAGCGTAGTCGGCGGCGAACAGATAAATATCTTCGGCAATCTTGTCGTCGACTCGCTGAATCGCCAGAAAGGCGAAGATGGCGCATTGATCATGCCAAAAAAGGTAATGATCAATTACGATTCAAAGCTCAAAAGCGAAGTCGGCAGCAACGTCTGCTTCAATATTTCTGACCTGATCACGACGATGCGCGATCTCTGACCCTTCTTTCAATCAGGGTAGGCTGAGATGAATTCGAACGATGGCATGCGCACAAGCTGGCCAAGATCGTTGATGATGTCGTAAAATTTCCAGTCGGTGGTGCCGTTGAAGGTTATCATCTGTCCTTCGCGGGCAAAGGGCGGGAAACCGCCGCGCCTTGTCGCCAGCAGAAAAGTCGGCTGATTGTTGAAGTGACTGTTGAGACGATAATCGTTGCGTTCCCGGCTCATGGCGTCGAGTTCATCCTGGCTGAGTTCTTTGATCATCAAAAGAAAATCGCGGCCGTGTCGGGTGATCTTGCGAGCTATATAACCACGCCATTCAACTGTAATTGGCCCGGTAAAACGGGTTTTGAAGTTGATATCGTTGAGTTGCCAGTATTGTAGATTGGTTCCGGCAAAATTACCACGAGTTGCAGTGAAGCCTTCGCGCGCCGGGCGTTGTTTCTCTTCTTCTTCGCGAATCTTGAAGCGGGCGACTTCGAGTTTTCTTACCGCATCCCGGCGTGAGCTTTCCAGTAGATTGCCGGTTGCCAGAGCCTGGCTGAAGAGATTTGCGGCTTCTTCGAATTTGTTTGTCGTGAATGCATGATTTCCCCGCAGATAAAGGTCGTTGGCCAGATTACCGGCCGATTCACTCAACCGCATCTGGAGATTGGGATTACCGGGGTTCATTGCATTGGCGCGGGCGTAATATTCTTTGGCCTTTTCCGGGCTGCCCATAGTCTCGTAGATACGTGCCATTTCAAGGGCTACCGAGGCCTGTGGTTTGACCACGTAGTAGATCTGATAATTTTTTATGGCATCTTCAAGCAAATTGACCCTTGAATAATTGCGGCCGAGCAGGTAGTAGGCGTCGTAGAATTTGTCATCTACCCGCAGACATTCTTCGAGATGCTTGATTGACGCAAAAAGATCGCCTTTCAGGCTGAGCGCCTTGCCTAAAAGAAAGTGTGCGCGTGGGCTGTCGGGATTGTTTTGAAGAATGTTTTCAAGCGCTGCTATTGCCTCGTCTGTCTTGCCGCTGTCGAGAAGAGTTTCAGCCCGCTGCTCGCCCGCTGGTCTGGAAGCCTGAGCGGTGGCGCGCAGGGGTAATGGAGGTAGTTTCAGATCCTGGGTGCTGATTCTGTTTGTTGGCTGCATTGGCGGTAATGCCGGTGTTGCCGGTTGAGTAACTACCCTGGCTGTCTGCGTTGGCAGTGTCGGGCGTGGCTGAACAGGTGCTTGAACCGGTGTTTGGGTCGGTTGTTGGGTAATAATGCGTGCTGGCGCCGCTGACTGTGGGGGTTCATATTTGACTACTGGTGCTGCAGTCGGTGCTTGCGTCTGCGCTTCGGTCTGGGCGTTGTAAGCCTTGATGCGTTTCAGCTCTACGCTGCATCTGGCGATCCCACGTCTGGCAGCAACCATGGAGGTGTCGAGAGAAGCCGCGAGTCGGTATTCCTTCAATGCTTCATCAAAATTGCCGGTGAGCTCGAATAGACGGCCAAGATTGAAATGTACGCCGGGGTGGCGGGGTGATTGCTCGTATGCCTGCTTCAGCGCCTGATGAGCCTGTTTGTAGCGCTGCTGATAAATGTGGTTAACCGCTTCTTCGACAAGAATGTTGGTGTTGTCGAAGGCCAGAAGCGGAATGCTGCCGGCAGCAGCCAGCGCCGCTGACAGAATCAGGGTTTTCAACTTGCCCGGGTATTTCATTGGCAACGTCCTTTAAACTTGATCTGGCTTTTTTGACTAGCCTTCTGATTATATGCTATTATCGTTTTTGAAACAAACCTGATGGAGGTCGGCATGTCTATTTTCCGTTTTATCTGGTGGGCAGTCATAATCAGTATCTGTGCTTTTGCCGGTTACATCTACGGCTATCTCGCCGAGTAATCTGCGCTGATATCGACCCGGTGCGCCTCTGAAGCCTGCCATGCAGGCCGCTCAGTCAGGCTGTGTCGGGTTATTCTGTTTTAGTCAGGTGATTGAATCTACCGTGCTTTTTCAACAGTTCGACATATTCGGCCTGTAATTCTGCCACTCCGAACAACGCGGCGGTAAGAAAATCCTGACGGCTGTAACCGTGTCGACGTGTGAGTTCGCTGAAACTCTTACCTTCAGCAAGCTGGTCGAGAATTTTCTCAGATGTCGTCAAAGTTCGAGACATGTTTTTTCTCCTGCATTTATTATTCTTAAATAAAATATCGGCAATATGCAACCGGTTGGCCCGTATTTTTAGTTATTATTGTCGGGCGCCTGTGATATTATCAGAACCTGAAAAACTAAACCACACATGGAGGAGCCCATGGCACTCACACTCTACAATTCGATCAGTCGCCAGAAAGAAGAATTTGTGCCGATTGAACCCGGCCATGTCGGCATATACGTCTGTGGCCCGACAGTCTATGGTCCGCCACATCTGGGTCATGCCAAGAGTTATATCACTTTTGACGTCCTGGTAAAGCACCTTCGTCAGTCCGGCTTAAAGGTTCGTTATGTACAGAACATTACTGATGTTGGCCATCTTACTGACGATGCTGATGCCGGCGAAGACAAAATTCAGCGTCAGGCCCGTATCGATCAGGTACATCCCTGGGAAATCGTCGACAAGTGGACGCGACAATACATGAACGACATGGAAAAATTGCGCGTTGCTCACCCCAACTTTTATGTGCGTGCCAGTCAGCATATTGGTGAGCAGATAGAGGCCGTGCAGAAGCTTGTCGACAAGGGGCATGCTTACGTGGTTGACGGCAATGTGTATTACGATGTCGAATCTTTTCCTGAGTATGGAAAGCTTTCTGGCCGTCGTCTCGAAGAGCAGAAAGAGGGGGTGCGCGTAGAATCGCGCAGTGACAAAAAGAATTCACGTGATTTCGCTCTCTGGAAAAAGGCAGAGCCAGGTCATATCCTTAAATGGAATTCTCCCTGGGGCCCGGGTTATCCAGGCTGGCACATTGAATGCTCTGTTATGGCTACCAAGTATCTTGGCGATACCTTTGACATTCATGGTGGCGGCCTCGAAAACAAGTTTCCGCACCATGAGTGTGAAATCGCTCAATCTGAAGCTCTCAACGGAGTTCCGTTCTGCCGCTACTGGGTTCACAATAACATGGTCACCGTTGATGGCATCAAAATGGGCAAGTCTCTTGGCAATTTCAAGACCTGCGAAGATCTGCTGGCGAGACACTCGCCCGAAGCTCTGCGCGCCTTTGTGCTGACCACTCACTACCGTTCGCCTTCCAACTACACCGAAGAAGCTATTTCGGCTGCTGCCAGTGGTCTTAGCCGACTGGCTCAGCTGCAGACTGCGCTGCTTGAGATTATCGATAAGAATGTCAGTGCTGGCGCATCTGATAACGAAGCTGAGAAGCTCTGCAGTGAAGTCGAGGCAAAAATTCGCGAACGTCTCGATGATGACATTGATACTCCAGGGGCAATAGCTACTTTGTACAGTTTTGTCACTGAGGTAAACCGCTTTATCGGTGCCAGCGCCTTATCGGCCAATACTGCAAAGCTGATTCTTTCGGTTATCCAGAAGTGGGGCGGCGATGTGCTTGGTATTCTGCCGCCTGTCGCCGGTGAAAATGCTGATGTCGACATTGCTCCGATCATGCAGATGCTTATCGAACTGCGCCAGGAAATGAAGGCAGCCAAAAAGTACGATGTCGCCGATGCGATTCGCAATCGCCTTAAAGACGCGGGTATTCTCATCGAAGATACTCGTGATGGAGCGCGCTGGAAGCGTATTTGACGTGGAAGTTAACAAAAAACGCTTTGGTGGATCTGACAGCTTCAGTCTTGCCGACACATGGAATGCCGAGGAGGTTGCGCGCCTGCCGGCCCGCACTTTAGCCTATATCGGTGATGCCGTGTATGAGCTTGGTCTTCGTATGGCTCATGTGCGAAGTGGCATAGACTCGGCTGGTCGGCTGCATGACTCGATGGTTGGGCATGTAAACGCCACTGCCCAGGCCAGGATTTTCGACATGGTGTTCGCCGAGCTCGATGAAAACGAGCAGCAGATGGTAAAGACCTGGCGTAATGCTAAAACGCCGGCCCGCTATGGCTCTGGCACCCGGGCCGAGTATGCGCGTGCAACAGCACTCGAGGCCTGGGTTGCCTGGTTGTTCTTGACCGGCCAGAAAGAGCGTCTCCAGAAATTGTTCGAACTTATTACCGGCCAGGTTCATGAGACCGGCCAAAACGACTGAAACAGGAAGAACAGGCATGAATAAAAGATCAGGTGGTTCAAAAGATTTTGGCAGACGCGGCGATTTTGCAAAAAAGCCCAGGCGTGATGACGACCGACAGGGGCGTCCTGAGCGGCTAGCTCGTGGCCCGGGAAAGGAACATCGCGATAATAACGACAGGCCTGATCGTGCCGGCAAATCTGATAGACCTTTCAGGCCTGATCGGCCTGGCAGGCCAGATCGCGCTGGCCGTCCGGATCGTCATGGTTCGCCTGAGCGGAAAGACGAAAGTTCTCGCAAGGGGCCTGGTCGTCAGGACGGGCAAAACCGTCCGCAACGTCAGGACTGGCAGGAGCGCCCGGTTCAGCCGCAGCGAAAGCAGCCTGAAAAGAGCTTTGACAAGCGTGATAACGAAAATTTTTCGGCGCCGACCGAAGATGAACGCCTGGTTATAAAGGGGCGGCACGAGGTGCTTCAGGCCCTTGAAGGTGGTCAGACTATAGATTCGGTTGTAATTTCGACAGCTGTCAGGGGACCGGTCGGTGGTCAGATTCGCGAACTGGCTGCACAGCGGCATGTTCCGGTAAAAGAGCTTGGCCCGGATCTGTTTGAACGCAAGTTTGGCGCCAAAAGTCAGGGTGTCGTTGCTGTTGGCGGAGTTTTTGACTACTGTGAACTGGCAGAGCTAGTTGATCGTCTGCCGGCTGGCCGTCGCATCCTGGTTGCTCTCAACCACGTCGAAGACCCGCGCAATCTCGGAGCAATAGTGCGCACGGTCGAGGCTTCGGGCTGTGGTGGCGTTATCATACCCAAACACCGCGCGGCCGGGATGACTGAGTGGGCAATACGTACTGCCCAGGGAGCGGCAGCGCACCTGCCCGTCGCCCGTGTAAACAACATGGGCACAGCGCTTGAGCAACTCAAAGAATCTGGTTTCTGGGTTGTCGGTCTTGATGGCAGCGCTGAGAAAAAATATGACGAGCTGATGTACAATAGCGACGTCGTTCTTGTGGCAGGAGGCGAAGATGCGGGGTTGGGCGAAAGAATTCAGCGGGTTTGCGACGATCTGGTGGCGATTCCACTTGCCGGCAGAACCCCTTCTTTAAACGTCTCAGTCAGCACTGCCGTGGTTTTGTACGAAATTTTGCGCCAGCGACGGTTTTTTCAAAAATAATTCAAAAAACAGTTGACATTAAACTGCAACTGCTTTATAATCGCTCAATACCGTTAGCACGGTACAGTTCTTTTTGAACTGGTAGCCGCCGGCGTAGCTCAATTGGCAGAGCAGCTGACTTGTAATCAGCAGGTTGCGGGTTCGAGTCCCATCGCCGGCTTGGCAGACGGAGAGATGCCCGAGTGGCTAAAGGGGGCAGACTGTAAATCTGTTGGCTAGCGCCTACGCTGGTTCAAATCCAGCTCTCTCCAGTGAAGTGCCCGTGTAGCTCAGACGGTAGAGCACTTGCATGGTAAGCAAGAGGTCACCGGTTCAATCCCGGTCGCGGGCTTTTAATTGTGTCTTGGGTCGCATTACGATTTCCCATAATTTCTCAGGAGGACAGCCAAATGGCAAAGGAAACTTTTACCAGAACCAAACCGCACGTTAACGTTGGAACCATCGGTCACATTGACCATGGCAAAACTACGCTTACCGCTGCTATCACAATGACATCAGCTAAGGCTGGTGGAGCTAAAGTTATGAACTATTCAGACATTGACTCAGCTCCTGAAGAAAAAGCACGTGGTATTACAATCAACACCGCCCATGTTGAATATGAAAGCCCCAAGCGCCACTATGCTCACGTCGATTGTCCAGGTCACGCCGACTACATCAAGAACATGATCACCGGCGCAGCACAGATGGACGGCGCGATCCTCGTCGTTGCAGCTACTGACGGCCCGATGCCGCAGACTCGTGAACACATCCTCCTGGCCCGCCAGGTTGGTGTTCCCAAAATCGTGGTTTTCCTCAACAAGTGCGACCTGGTTGACGACGAAGAACTGCTTGATCTGGTAGAACTCGAAGTTCGCGACCTGCTCAGCAAATATGAATTCCCCGGCGACGACACACCGATCATCCGCGGTTCAGCTACCAAAGCAGTTTCTGCTAACGGCGAAGGCCCCGACTGCGAATGCATTCACAAGCTGCTTGAAACTCTTGACGCTTACATCCCGGAACCGGAACGCGCTCTTGACAAGCCCTTCCTGCTCCCGATCGAAGACGTATTCACCATCACTGGTCGCGGCACTGTCGTTACCGGTCGTATCGAACGCGGCATCATCAAGGTTGGCGAAAAGGTTGAGCTGGTTGGTATCAAAGAAACCCGCGAAACCACCGTTACCGGTGTTGAAATGTTCCGCAAGCTGCTTGACCAGGGTCAGGCCGGCGACAACGTTGGTCTCCTGCTCCGCGGCATTGAAAAGAATGACGTTGAACGCGGCATGGTTCTTGCCAAGCCCGGCAGCATCAAGCCTCACAAGAAGTTCCACTCACAGGTTTACGTTCTGAGCAAGGAAGAAGGCGGACGCCACAAACCTTTCTTCTCAGGCTACAGACCCCAGTTCTACTTCAGAACCACTGACGTTACTGGCGTTGTGCAGCTCGGCGAAGGCAAAGAAATGATCATGCCCGGCGATCGCGCTGAATTCCAGTGCGAACTGATCACTCCGATCGCCTGCGAAGAAGGTCTCCGCTTCGCAATCCGTGAAGGCGGCCGCACAATCGGCGCTGGCGTCGTCACCAAGATCATCGAATAAGTATGTAAGTTTCGGGGGCGGAACCTTCCGCCCCCTGCTAATCTTTAACAAGCCGACCCTGTCGGCTTTTTTAAGCGAGGTACCGTTATGCGAGAAAAAATTACTCTGGTTTGCAGCAGTTGCAAACGCAAAAACTACATGTCCATGAAAAACAAGCGTAACGACCCCGATCGCATCGAGCTGAAGAAGTATTGCAGCGCTGAGCGCAAGCATACCATTCACAAAGAAGGCAAGTAAGGGTCAGCTGGTTTTACTTAGGCCAATAGCTCAATTGGCAGAGCACCGGTCTCCAAAACCGGGGGTTGGGGGTTCGACTCCCTCTTGGCCTGATTGAATACCCCAAAGGAAGAACGAGGGTCACGCATGAGTAAAATTGCATCCTGGTGGAAAGAAACCTCCCGCTTCTTGCGAGAAGTCTGGATCGAAGTCAGGCCGACCAATGGTCGCGTCTCCTGGCCTACTTACGAGAATGTAAAAGTGTCGACCAAGGTCGTCATCATTTCGTCTATCGGTCTCGGACTTTTTATTGGTCTGCTCGATATCTTGTTTGGCAAGGTGTTGACCATGATCATAGGTGGCGGAACGGTATAAGGGTTAATCGTGGATATTTTAAAAGCAAAATGGTATGTCATCCATACCAACTCCGGTTCAGAATACAAGGTTAAAAAGAACCTCGAAAACCGCATCGAGCTTCTCGGTAAAAAAGACAGCATCTTCCAGGTGATGGTCCCCGAGGAAAGCGCCGAGCGGGTGCAGGATGGCGAGCGCGTAACTCAGACCCGCAAGATCTATCCTGGTTATGTTCTGGTTCAGATGGATATGGACGACGACACCTGGACGGTTGTTAAAAACACTCCTGGTGTTACCGGTTTTGTCGGCCTCGGCAGCAAACCGACCCCTCTGCATGATAAAGAAGTGCAGACCGTTCTTCGTGCTGCCGGTATCGGACCGCAACGCTCGGCTGCCATGACCCCGATCGGTTTCACCGAAGGTCAGACAGTCAAGATCATCGATGGCCCGTTCACCGACTTTATTGGCGTTATCAAAGAAATCAATCAGGAAAAGCGCAAGGCCAAAGTTCTCGTGTTCATATTCGGCCGCGACACTGCTATCGAAGTTGATCTCATTCAGCTCGAAGAAGCCTGATATAAGTAGAATAAGTTCTCAGAAGGAGTTCAAAAGTTATGGCCAAGAAATTAGTAGCTGTTGTTAAATTGCAGATTCCGGCTGGTAAAGCAAATCCGGCCCCCCCGGTTGGTCCCGCTCTTGGCCAGCATGGTGTTAACATCATGGACTTCTGTAAGAATTTCAACCATCGGACTCAAAAAGAAGGCGATTCGATCATACCGGTAGAAATCTCTATTTTCGCCGACAGATCTTACACCTTTATTACCAAGACTCCGCCGGTTGCATTCCTGCTGAAGAAGGCCGCTGGCATCGCCAAGGGCAACCAGACCCCCGGTCGCACCAAGCTCGGTCAGGTGACCATGGCTCAGGTCAAGGAAATCGCCGAAAAGAAAATGCCCGACCTGACTGCTGCTTCGATTGAAGCCGCTATCAACGTGGTCAAAGGCACAGCCCGCAGCATGGGCATGGAAGTTGTAGACTAACTAATTGTCCGGCCCGTCTATGGCCGGTTGACCTCTAAAGAAAGGAGGAAGCACAAATATGCCGAAACACTCCAAAAGGTTCAGAAATCTTAGCAAAGATCTCGAACATCTCAAGGTTTATTCTGTAGAAGAAGCTTTCGACAGAGTTAAGAAGACCGCTACCGCCAAGTTCGATGAATCCATCGACATCGCTATCCGCACCGGACTTGATCCGAAATATGCTGATCAGCAACTGCGTGGAAGCTGCGTTCTTCCGCACGGCACTGGTAAAACTACCCGTGTTGTCGTCTTCGCCGCAGGCCAGAAAGCAGAAGAGGCCAGAAGCGCTGGAGCAGACTTCGTAGGTGCCGAAGATCTCGTCACCAAGATAGAAGGAGGCTGGGTTGATTTTGATGCCGCCGTCGCCACACCCGACATGATGAGATTCGTCGGAAAGCTCGGTAGAATTCTTGGTCCCCGCAACCTGATGCCCAACCCCAAAGTTGGAACAGTCACTCAGGATGTGGCCAAGGTTATCACCGAACTCAAGGCCGGTAAGGTTCAGTACCGCGTTGAAAAAGCCGGTATCATCCACTCAACTCTCGGGAAAGCTTCATTTGACGCCAAAAAGCTCAAAGACAACTTTCTCGCCTTCTTCCAGGCTATCAACAAAGCCAAACCGTCTGGTGCCAAGGGCACCTATATCAAGTCGGCAACCATCAGCTCTACCATGGGCCCTGGTTTCCAGGTTGATGTGAATGAAGCAAGAGTAGAATCAGAAAAGTCCTCTACCTGATTCTGAACTGGTCGAAGACCGCAGGTCTTAATGTAATTGGCTTAAACAGCCTCCCTGCCGAGACTGGAAAACAGTACGATTCTTATCGAACCGTTTCCGGTTAAGGCGCCGGAAACGGTTCTTTTATTCCTCAAAAGGAGGTGAAAACATTGAAAGATATTTCTCACAAGGAAGCTTACGTAAAGGAATTTGCAGAAAAGCTCGCCAAGTCGCAGGTTGTCGTTCTCGCCAACTGTGAAGGCGTTCAGGTTTCTGATATGACTGCGTTGCGCAAAGCTGTGCGTGAAACCGGTTCTGAGCTGCGTGTCGTTAAAAACACTCTGCTGTGCCGCGCTCTGCACAACACCCCGATGAAAGAGCTCGAAGCTCACATGAAGGGTTCTACCGCCGTGACCTTTGGTTACAATGACCCGATCGCGCCGGTAAAAGCACTGTTCGAATTCGCCGACAAAGCCAAAAAGTTCACGTTCAAAGCTGGTTTTATGGATGGTCAGGCTCTCGATGTCAATCAGCTGACCGCTCTCTCCAAGATTCCAGGCCGCAAAGAACTGTATGGTATGCTGGCTTCTGCCGTTCAGGGCCCGATCCGCAAGTTTGCCGGAGTTCTCGATGCTCTCCGCGAAAAGAGAGAAAAAGAGGCCGCTCCTGCTGCCGCATGATTTTAAAGACTGCAGGGCATGGTGCTCGGCAGTTTGACTTTGTAAAAGACTTATCAAGGAGTTATTAAAATGACTAAAGAACAGATTCTCGAGAGCATCGAAAAGATGACCGTTCTCGAACTTTCCGAACTCGTAAAAGCCATCGAAGAAAAATTCGATGTAACCGCCAACGCCCCCGTTATGATGGCTGCTGGCCCGGCCGCTGCTGTAGCTGAAAAAGACGAATTTGACGTCGTCATCGAAAGCAATGGCGCCAACAAGATCAACGTTATTAAAGCCGTTCGCGAACTGACTGGTCTCGGCCTCAAAGAAGCCAAAGACCTGGTTGACGCAGTTCCGAAGACCCTCAAAGAAGGCGTTTCTAAGGCTGATGCTGAAGCCATGAAGAAGAAGCTCACCGAAGCAGGCGCTACTGTAGCCCTCAAGTAAGTTCGAGTTTAACTCTGCTTTAAAACTGCCCCGCTTGCGGGGCAGTTTTTGCATTCAGGATTTTCTAAATGCTTACAGGCAAAGGATTTGACTTACGCAAGATTCGTGTAGAACTTGCACTGTCGGTTTGTTAAAATAGCTGATACAAAGTCTATTTTGATTGGGAGAGACAAGCCATGACGGCCAGTGCCGATAAAGTGGAGATTTTTGCGCCTCTGTCCGGATACCTTTTGCCCCTTGAAATGGTTCCTGACCCGGTTTTTGCTCAGAAGCTCGTCGGTGATGGCATTTCGCTTGACCCGACCAGCAATGTGCTTAAGGCGCCTGTAGCCGGAGTAATAATTCAACTGCATGCAGCAGCTCATGCTCTGACCATCAGAACTGCAAGCGGTGCCGAGATTCTTATACATGTTGGCCTCGATACGGTCAAGCTTGGCGGCAAAGGATTTGAAGCGCTGGTTACCAAGGGCGACAATGTAAGTGTTGGGCAACCGTTGATCAGGTTTAATGCTGATTTTGTCGCCACCAATGCCCGCAGCCTGTTGACTCAGATTCTTGTCTCCAATCCCGAAACTGTTAGAGATTTGAAGCGTGAGTCTGGAGTGGTCGAAGAAGGCAGTGACGTGATATTTTCGTTTGTGCCGGCAACAGCCTCTGATAAAGCAACTGCGCCAGTTGCTGCATCTACGCAGCGCGTAGTTTCAGAAACCATTGTAATCGTTAACCCGTCGGGAATACACGCCCGTCCGGCATCAGTTCTTGCCGGAATGGCCCGCCAGTTCAGCTGTGATCTACAGCTGCAGAAAGGCGATCGCGCGGTAAATGCCCGCAGTGTCTCTGCACTGATGGCACTGGAAGTTGCCAGAGACGACAAAGTCGTGCTGGTAGCCAACGGAGAAGACGCTGCCAAGGCAGTGGAATACATCGCGCCACGTCTGGCTGAAGGTCTTGGCGAAAACCTCTCTGCTGCTGCGGACGAACAGAAAGAGCAATATGTCATGGCTGAAACGACGAAGGCCGGGCAAATGGCTGGAATCGGCGCTTCGCGTGGTGTTGCCATCGGCAAGGTTCTTCGCTTGCGCAGTGAAAAATATGATATTCCAGAAGCCGGTCGTGGCTACAAATACGAACAATCAGAGTTCAGCAATGCTGTCAAGCGCGCAACCCTGCAGTTGTCTTCTCTACAGGATAAACTCAAGCGTTCAGGCAATCCCGAGCGTGCCGCAATTTTTGCAGCTCACGCCGAACTTCTTGACGATCCTGAGCTCATGGAGCTCGTTGAACGTGGCATAATGACCGGAAAAAGCGCGGCTTATGCCTGGCACGGAGCTTTCACCACACATGCTGAAAGATTGCAGAGCCTCAATAACCAGCTGCTGGCAGCTCGTGCCAATGATCTTAAGGACCTCGGCTACCGGGTTTTACGAATACTGCTGTCGATCGAGGAGAAAAGCTACAATCTGTCCGACAAACAGGTGATAATAGCTGAAGATCTCACGCCTTCGACCATTGTGAATATAGACAAGGAGCTTGTAGTCGCCTGTTGCACCGTTTCTGGAGGCGCTACTTCACACGTTGCAATTCTCGCGCGATCGATGGGGCTGCCGGCAATAGTCGGACTCGACCCCGCTGCGCTCGAACTCAAAGATGGCACTCTGGTTGTGGTCGATGGCAATCGCGGCATTCTGACAGTCGAACCCGATGACAAAGAAATCAGAATCGTCGAAGGTACCATGCAACGGGAAGAACTGACGCGCGCCGAAGAAAAGATGCATGCCTCAGAAACCGCTATAACTTCAGATGGCATCGAAATTCGTGTTGTTGCCAATATTGGTGATGTCTCTTCGGCTGGTCAGGCTGTTGATCTTGGCGCTGAAGGCGTCGGACTGCTGCGTTCAGAGTTTCTTTTCATGAATCGATCAGTCGCCCCTTCAGAAGAAGAACAATACACGGCTTATCTTGCCGTTGCCGAGAAGATGGGGAAAGAGCGCCCGATAATTATCAGAACGCTCGATGTCGGTGGCGATAAACCGCTTTCCTACCTGCCCATTCCACATGAAGAAAACCCGTTCCTGGGTGAGCGCGGTATCAGAGTTTGTCTCAATCGCCCAGAAATATTGATAACCCAGCTGCGCGCCATTTTGCGGGTGGCTCAGGATTACGATGTCAGGGTGATGTTTCCGATGATCACCGACATCGAAGAGTGGCGCCAGGCGCGCCGGATTCTGCACGAAACCGCCGCTGCCATGAAACTGCCGATAATCAAGGCCGGCATCATGATCGAGGTTCCCTCAGCTGCAATGCTCGCTGAAAACTTTGCCTCCGAAACCGATTTTTTCTCGATCGGCACTAACGATCTAAGTCAGTATGTTCTGGCCATGGATCGCGGTCATCCGAAGATGGCCGGCAAAATTGACGCCATGCACCCGTCGATATTGCGCATAATGAGCATTGTAGCTGAAGCCGGTCGTCGGCATAAAATTGAAGTAGGCGTCTGCGGTGGCCTTGCCAGCGATATTGAAGGTATTGCCGCGCTTATTGGCCTGGGCATAAGCAAGTTGAGCGTCGATATTCCGGTAATTGCCACGGTTAAAGCTGTTATACGCAGATTGTCTGCCGCAAAATGCTCTGAACTGGTGGGTGAGGCGACCAGAATGAGTGATGCCATGGCAGTCAGGCAGGCTTTTAAAAAGCTCATGGAAGACGGGCGAGGTGAACGGAAATGAAAAAACTCTTACAAAGTGCTTTTGCTACTCTACAGAAAATCGGCAAGTCGATGATGCTGCCGGTTTCAGTTCTGCCGGTTGCCGGCATTCTTCTCGGTGTGGGCAGCTCGAATTTCAGCATGATCCCGGCGGTTATATCCAAAACCATGGCCCAGGCCGGCGGCGCAATTTTTGGCAACCTGCCGCTCATCTGTGCGCTTGGCGTGTGCCTGGGCCTCACCAATAACGACGGTGTGGCGGCTTTGGCCGGACTTGTCGGTTATGCGGTAATGGTTGCGACCATGGGCGTCATGGCCACATATTATGGAGTCAATACCAGCAGTGTAATGGGCATGCAGTCTATCGACACCGGCGTTCTTGGTGGTGTTCTCGCCGGCCTCATCGCGGCCTGGCTTTTCAATCGCTTCTATCGCGTGCAGTTGCCACCTTATCTTGGCTTTTTCTCGGGGAAGCGCCTGGTTCCTATTCTTACTTCGTTTGCTGCGATAGGTCTTGGCTTGTTACTGAGTGTGATCTGGCCCCCAATTGGTAATCTTATTGGCCGCTTCTCACGCTGGGCAGCTTCTGAAGATCCGGCAACCGCTTTTGCCATTTATGGCGTGGTCGAGCGTGCCCTGCTGCCGTTTGGTCTGCATCACATCTGGAACGCGCCCTTCTTTTTTGAAGTCGGTGAGTTTACATCTGCCGGTGAAGTTATCAGGGGCGAACTGCACCGTTATGTTGCCGGCGACCCGACTGCCGGCAACATGGCTGGCGGCTATCTGTTCAAAATGTTTGGTCTGCCCGCTGGCGCTCTTGCTATATGGTATACCGCCAAACCAGAGAACAAGGCGCGTGTCGGCGGCATAATGGGCTCTGCCGCACTTACCTCTTTTCTTACCGGTATTACTGAACCTATCAAGTTTTCGTTCCTTTTCCTGGCACCGTTGCTGTACGGTGTTCATGCCGTCATGACTGCCGGCGCCTATTATCTCTGTATTGTCATGGGTATAAAGCATGGCATGACCTTTTCGCATGGATTTATCGATTATGTCCTGCTGTTTTCCAAATCGACCAACGGTTTTGGCATACTCTATGTTGGCGCCGTATGGGCTGTACTGTATTTCTTCGTTTTCCGCTTCGTCATTCTCAAATTCAATCTCAAGACGCCGGGACGTGAAGATGTGCCGGAAGTCGATGTCGCCAGTGTTGCCGAGAACGAATTCTCGCGTCAGCTGGTGCTTGCCTTTGGCGGCAAAAGCAATATAGTCAGCCTTGATGCCTGCATTACCCGCCTGCGTATGGAACTGAAGGACACGAAAAAGGCAGATCCCGAACGTCTCAAACAGCTGGGCGCCGTTGGTGTCGTCGATGTTGGCACTGGTTTGCAGGCAATATTCGGTACGCGTTCAGAAATTCTCAGGACCGAAATGCAGGAATACCTTAATGTCGCCGGGGAAGAAGCCGAACTGCCTGCTGATAATGCCGGAATTCGGCTGGTGAAAGCAGAGTCAGCGCCAGGCTTTCCTACTGTTCCTGCCGATCCGGATGCTCGAAAGAAATGCGAAAGATGGCTGATCGCTGTCGGTGGCAACGATAATCTGGTCGAAGTTTCGGCATGCGCTGAAACCCGTCTGCGTATAAAACTGCGCGAGCCAGCCGTGATCGATAGTAAAAAGCTACGCGACAGCGGTATCAAAGGCATCATGAATTTTGATGAAGGTATCGTTCACCTGTTGACCGGGCTTGGTGCCCATCAGTATGCTGTCGAAATGAAAGGCCTTATCGCTGCTGGCTTTGCTGGTGAAACTGATGACTAGTGACGAATTAGATTCAGCTGAAAAGCTGCCGGTAATGCCGCCAAACCGGGAAGTGTTCGAAATCACCCGAATGGGCCTGCCACTGAGTTTAAAAGATAATCTGCTCTGCGGCCTGGTCATAGTTCTTGCAATAGATCTGCAGATAAGATTGAGCCATACCTTCCTGGCAGAGGGGCTGATCGCTTTTGCCGGCTTTATCGGCTATGTGGCGATGCGTTACTGGCTGCTGACCAGGCGTTATCCCGCACCCGGTGATCTGGTGATCGAAAATGGCGCAATATATTTTCCTGCCAGCATTAATGGTGGACAGGCAGACTCTTTTGACCTGTCGAACTGCATCGTAAAGTTTTATGTGAATCGTGGTAAAAGTGGCGTCAGCAAAACATCTGTCGAGTTTCGACATGGTCTTCAGGTCGTCAAAATCAACAGCTTAAGCATCGATCTCGATCAGCTCGACAAAGCTCTGACTGCCCGCGGCGTATCGATTCAGCGCGAATTCTGGCAGATGGGTCTTTACGCCGTCGGATTTCTGCTTATTGCAATTCTTATTTTTATCGTCTTTATGGTATTGCGCTAGTCGATACGGTTCATCGAACCTTTACGATAGCCCGCGATATCGATACAGATATGCTTGTAGCCAAGTTCTGACAATTGTCGGAAAAGGCTGGCCGCGATATCGAGTGCGCGATGAACCTGGTCTGGTGCAACCTCGATGCGCGCAAGATTGCCATGGTGTCGCAGGCGACACTGAGCCAGACCGGCATCACGCAACAACTCTTCGCTTCTTTCGATCTTTTGTAAAATTTCTATAGATATGACAGTTCCGGTTTCTATGCGTGTTGCCAGACAACTCTGTGCCGGCCGGACCAGGTTAGTTGCTCCCCAGTGGCGCAGCACTTCGCCGACCATGGCCTTGCTGAAGCCACATTCGAGCAGCGGGCTGACGATACCAAGTTCTTTGAGTGCCTGTCGGCCTGGCCTGTAATCATCATTATCGTCAGTTACCGACCCCTCGCAGACTCGATGATCAGAGCCTGCTTCAGCAAGAATGCTTTTAAAAATGGCCTTTTTGCAATGATAGCAGCGCAGTGCCGGGTTAGCGGTAACCAGCGGGTCGGCAAGAGGACTCACCTTGATTTCCTTGAGCCTGAGGCCATGCTTAAGCGCAACAACTCTTGCTATGCGCATTTCTGACGCGCTCATGAATTCAGAATCGACCAGTATGGCCTGATAACTGTCAGGCAAAAAATTGTGCGCAGCCAGCGCCAGCAGCGAGCTGTCCATGCCGCCCGAAAAAGCTATTGTTACAGGCTGCAGTCGTTCTAGGCAGCTGCGCAACCTGTCGAGGGCGTCAGCTGTTTCTGGTAACAGAACCGTTTTTGCGCTTACGTTGGTGTCTTTCATCACTGCCGATTGTAGCAGAATAACATGTTTTGGCACAACATAGCGGCCGGTCAGTTTTCAGGTGAATCTGAATATAGTGGCAGTAACCGCTGATTCTAATGATTGACGCAGATCTTTTGAGAGGTTCGATTCGTTGTAGTAAAGATGGAATGACCGAAAGAGATGAAATTAGTCATCCTGCACGCAGTCGCAGGATCCATGTCTGACTTCCCACCTGGGATTTTTTTAAGTTTCTGGCAGGTGTCGCATATGCTGTAGTTATCTGTTACTCTGATGGTGAGTTGCATGTCAGATGGTGAGGATATATGAAAAAAATCAAATCGATTGTCTGCCTTTTGCTGTTTCTTAACTGTTGTGCGTTTTCACCGGTGTCAGGCGGCTTTAAAACTGGTGATTCGGCTGATAATGTCGAAATACAGCTCAAGGCTGAAGCTGAATCTCTGATGACGCAGACAAACAACGTCAGTTCCAGCAGCGAAGTGGCAAAAATATGGAAATACGTCGAATACCTCTGGGATAAAGACCGGCGTCCCGAAGCCGGCCGATATATCGAAGCCGGTCTGACCTTCGAGCCCTTTAACTATTATTATCAGGCAAAACTGGCTCTGGTTCTGGCTGAACAGGGACGGAACCGCGAGGCTTACGATCGGGCGCAGATCGTCTATGAAAAAGCCGAAGATGAAGAAACTGTCGAGATGATTCTGCCCATTCTCAAAAAAAGTCTGCCGGCCCAGTTTAAAAGCATGGAAGCGGCTGAATTTGCCTCGCCAACAGTCGTTCTGGTAACAATGGGCGAAGTTAACCATCTGCTTGTGCTTGAGTTGCAGCAGAAAATCAGCGAATATACCGGGCTTGCTGTGGTTGTTTTCAGTGAAACAGGCACTCCGCCGCCCCCTGACCGCAGTTTTTTTACTTCGGAAATCAGGAGAATGCGCCCGACCATTCTTGGTATGCCCGAGATGGTTGCCTGGTTGAACTCTCACAATATAGCCACGGCGTCACTCGCAACCGACAATGAACTGTTCGTGAAAACCATGCAGCAGTTTCTCGAAGAAAACAACCCGGTGGCGGCAAAGGGTTTTAAAACCAATATGGATCTGGCGCGCCTGCGGCTGCAGCAATGGAGTTACGATTCGTTGCGTGATTATCTGGTCGCCATGGCCGCCCCGCACAGAAACGAAAAATGGCTGCTGATAGGCATAACCAGCTATGACATGTACATGGCTGATACCAATTATGTTTTTGCCGGCACCAATCCCTATGCTCAGGCGATAATCTCATATCGGCGTTTCATGAGCGATTTCAACCAGGAACCCGAGAATCGCAAGCGGCTGTTGTCGCGTCTGTTCAAACAGTTTCTGTCGGTATTCGGGCTGCTCAACGGTATGACCCGTTGCACTTTTCCCGACTGCGCCAGGGTTTTTCCGCGTAATATCGCTGAGCACGACGAAAAGCCGGAATATCTGTGTGACGAATGCCGTCAGACTCTTGAAAAATTGCTCAAAACAAGGATCCAACCGAAACCAGCCCGTCGCTGAAGTGCTTGTTTTTGCGAGTTTCTGCCAGTCGTGATTTATGCTATCATGCTCAAAATATTTTGAAGGCTGGAGCTGAAGCATGAGTCTCGATAACGTTCATTTCAAGGCCGGTTACAACTTTCTCGGACTGGCAGAAGAAGACAGCAGATACGAAGATGCCCGCGCCGTAATTATTCCTGTTCCTTATGACAGCACAACCTCATATCGTGCTGGCACTCGCGAAGGCCCTTTTGCCATTCTCACCGCCTCCCGCCAGGTCGAACTCTATGACCTCGACCTGCAATGCGAACCTCTCAGCAGCGGTGTTCACACTCTGCCTGAGCTTGAACCCGACATGCAGGGCCCGGCAGCGACATTGCAGAATATTGAAGCGGCCGTCAAGGCAGTGCTTGCCGACGGCAAGTTCCCTGTTATGCTTGGCGGCGAACACAGTATCAGCTCCGCGCCGATAAAGGCAGTCAGAGAAAAGTATGGCGCCGGCCTGTCGGTATTGCAGCTCGACGCGCATTCAGACCTGCGTGATACTTACGAAAACACACCATACAACCACGCCGCCGTAATGCGCCGCGTCATCGATCTGGTCAAACTTACACAGGTTGGTATTCGCAACACCTGCCGTGACGAGATGGAATTCATCAAAAAGAGCGGTCACGACGGCATTATCTGGGCAAGCGAAATGACCGGCTCCGACAACGCGTGGATCGATCGGGTAATGAACCGGCTTACCGACAATGTTTACATCACCGTTGATCTCGATGCCTTCGATCCTTCGATCATGCCTGCTACCGGCACGCCAGAACCAGGCGGTATGCTGTGGTATCCGACCCTGCAACTGCTCAATCGCGTTATCGACGAAAAGAATGTCGTCGGCTTCGATGTCGTCGAGCTCTGCCCGATTCCCGGAAATATTGCCTCGGACTTTCTCGCCGCAAAACTGGTTTTTAAAATGCTCGGCCGTATTTTCAAAAAGAACGGCTGGATTGGCGGGGAAAGCTGATGCCTGATTTTCAGCTGCATCTGGTTTTGATCGCCGCCGTACTGGGTGCTCTGGCCGGCCGTCGCATCGGTTGGGCTATACGCGCATGGCCTGGTCACGAAACCTTTCACTGTGATTATCTCTATTGCGGCGACTGCGAGGGCGGCAAACGTCGTGGTTGTTATAATGCCGGTCGCACCCAGGATCGCCTGTATACGCTGTTTTCGATCCTGGTAGCTGCCGCAGCTGCTGCCTGGTGGGGCGCTTCGACGCGAACACTCATTGCCTGGCTGATGACGGTAAGCTGTCTGATCGTGACTGTCGTTGACATTCGCTATCTGATCATTCCAGATACTTTGTCTATCAACGGCTGCTGGACCGGCCTGCTTTATGCTGCCGGCTGCTGGGTCTGGGTAAAGGCCGGTTACGCGCCGCCGTCATACCATATCGAGTTTACCGATTCGCTGATCGGTTTTATTGTTGGCGGCGGCTTCTTGTGGCTGCTTGGCCAGATGGCACTGCTGCTCTTCAAAAAGGAAGGTATGGGCGGCGGTGATGTTAAGCTGCTCGCGGCATTTGGCGCCTGGGCCGGCTGGCAGGCTGTAATCGGCACTACGGTCATAGCCAGTTTTCTCGGTGCCACCGGCGGCATTCTTGGCATTCTTTATCAGAAGATTCGCTATCGCAAAGAATACAAGCCGCTTACTCACATGATTCCTTTCGGCCCTTACCTGTGCATCGGGTTTCTTTTTGTGTTCTTTTTTGGCGTTGAACCTTTGCTGAATCTCGTAGAAGCTTACAACGCCTGGCTCTATTCGAATTAAAGCCAGTAGAAGCTCTCGATCAGGTCGTCGTTAAAACCGGGGCAAGAATTGTTTGACAATTTAGATCTCAGTTGATAGACTCAGAAACTCGAAGATTGTACCGAAGATGAAGGAGTGTTCAGATTATGCTCGCTGGTTTCATTCAGTTGATTCATATTCTCGTTTGCGTTGGTTTGATCGTTGTCGTTCTGCTTCAGGCAGACAAAGGTGAAGGCCTGGCCGGAGCTTTCGGCGGTGGCGCATCTTCTACTGTATTTGGCGAACGCGGCAGCGGCGGCTTTATGTCCAAGCTGACTACGACCATGGCAGTAATTTTCATGATCACCTCTCTCATCATCGCAGTTTATGTTCCGCGCTGGGAAGAAGCTCAGCCGCAGGTCAACTATTCACAGGGCGCAACCATGCCGATGGCAATGCCTGGCATGCCTCCGATGGATGTTCCGATAGCTCCAGTCGCCCCCGCTGGCGGTGAAGCTCCGGCCCCCGCTCCCACCGGAAACTGATTCAGACTGTAATTCTAAAAGCTGCCGAAAGGCAGCTTTTTTATTGCGAATTTTTCCTGCCGCATCCACCAGACTCCGGCTGCCAGCTGAATATGTTTGAAAGGTATGGCGATAACGCCTGTTGACGAATGCTGTACAGACTGTATACTTAAAAAATATATTGAGCGTTTCTGTAATTTTCGTGCGTTCATTACGAAACGAATATTGCCTGGTAGTTGTCATGAATAAGGAGAATACAATGCTTAAAAGAGGTCTGATGGTTCTGGCGCTGTTGCTTGCGATGCTCGCGCCACTGCACGCCCAGAATTATGAATTCATTCTTTACGCTTTTCCGCCGGCTACGCCTCTTGACTGGTCGTCGCCGCTTAAGCTTGCTTATGGAGCAGGTCTCAAAGGCCGCCTGGTTTTTGAGCATGGCAAAAACAAGCACACAATTGGCCACGCATTCATGGAACTGCGCAAAGATGGCAAGAGAGTCGAGTTGACCGGTTCGACTACCGCTCCTGATGCCCCTTCAGATGCAGACTTTATCACCAGACATGGTTATGGTCTCGGGGTGCTGTTTGCGCCGATGAAGGGTGCTCTCGATTGCAGCGACAAGCTCGATTCAGAATTGATCGACCGCTACAAGACCGGCAAAGTCATGTATATTCGCTTCATTATCAATGAAAAGGCCTACAGTCGCATGAAGCAATATATTGACGAGTATCGTGCCAAAGGCTACGACCAGATTTACAACGGCAATAACGAGCCGCGCAAAGGTACTGGCGCCGGATGCTCGGCTTTTGCCATGAGTTTTCTCGACGTCTGCGGTTATATCGATCCAATGTTTGAAAAAGAGTGGATCCGTCGGGTTAATCTGCCAAAAAGCCTGGTTGGCGGGCCGCTTACTGGCAACAAAGTTTCATTGGCAAAAACCATTTTCAAGGCGCATTGGGCAAAGCCTGGCGAAGAGGCGATTCCGTTAGCGCTCTATGACCCCGAGTTGATGTATAACTGGCTCAAAGAAACTCACAAGCAGGCTTTTAAACTATACAAAGAGCAGGGAAACTACAAAAGCATGAAGGTGCTTGGCAGGAATTTCAGATTCGACCAGCGTGGCAAAGCAACTGGTCTGATTATCGACATTACCGATCTGCCCCCGGCCACCGATCCGATTTGGCAGAACTGACGTTCAGCATAAAAAAAAGCGGCTGTTACAGCCGCTTTTTTTATCGGCGCTTTTTATCAGCGCTGGAAATTTCTATCTGAATCGCTTTTTTGATGTCGAGTTCGACGTTGCGTTTGCGGGCTTCTTCGAGGGCTGCGACGACACGCACTATATTGCCGTCGCCCAGATTTATAGCGGCGGCGTCTTTGAAGGTCAGTTCGATATTGCGTTTTTTTGCTTCAATCAGGCCGCTTACCAGCAGTTCAGGATTGCCGCCGGCCAATCGGTGAGCTTCGAGAATATGTAGCGCATTCGGAGTCTGCTCTTCTTTTTCGAGGCGTATCAGTTCAAGCATTTCCTCATCATCGCCATCGTATTCTTCTGGTTCGGGTGCTTTGCCTGGCTTGTCGGGTTCTGGCTCGATGCCAGCCTGTTTGAGCCTTATAGCTGCTTTTACTATGGAATGTGGATCTGTGCCGCGCAGTCGCATGCTGATCAGATCTAAGGGTGTAACCGCAACTTTGGCGGCCGCTGCTGAGACGATCAAAGATATTGGTATCAGCCAGGCGAACAGTATCAGCAGAAAAACTACCGGAATCAGCATCGTAACTACAAATAGGGTAATATTCATATGTTGTCCTCGAAAAGAACTGGTGGTCTGTCAATATTGAATCTGGCTTGCGAGGAGGGCGTCAGCCCGACGAAGCGTATGCCGAAGGCATAAGCCCAGCTTCTGAGAGGCTAATCCCATTGTCAGAGAGATTGCTTCGTCGCTACGCTCCTCGCAATGACCATTTTTTACCATGCCATTCAACTTTGACAAGGCACAAGCACCGCTTTGCTGAGCACGAATAAAAAGACCGGCTGCCAAAGGAGTTTTGACAGCCGGTCAGGGTGTTTTAAGCGGGTGGTTGTTGATTACTTGCGCTTGATGTTGTAGAAGCTGTCGAGACCCATGAACTTGGCATCGCAACCGAGTTCTTCTTCGATCTTGAGCAGGCGGTTGTATTTGCAGATGCGGTCAGTTCTTGAGGCAGAACCGGTTTTGATCTGGCCGGCGTTGGTAGCTACGGCAAGATCGGCAAGAGTGGTATCTTCGGTTTCGCCTGAGCGGTGCGAGATAACAGCAGTGTAACCGGCGCGCTTGGCCATTTCGATGGCTTCGAGAGTTTCGGTCAGAGTACCGATCTGGTTGAGCTTGATCAGAATCGAGTTGGCGATTCCTTTTTCGATGCCTTTCTTGAGGCGCTCAACGTTGGTTACGAAAAGATCGTCACCGACGAGCTGAAGTTTGCCGGCGGCTTTCTTGGTGAGGTATTCCCAGCCGGCCCAGTCGTCTTCGGCCATGCCGTCTTCAAGAGAGATAATCGGGTATTTCTTGGCCCATGCCAGCCAGTAGTCAGCCATCTGTTCAGGGGTTTTCTTCGATTTGTCGGATTTTTTGAATACGTAGTGGCCCTTGTCGAAGAATTCGCTGGCAGCCGGGTCGAGAGCGATGAAGATGTCTTTACCAGCTTTGTAGCCGGCTTTGCCTATGGCTTCGATGCAGAGTTCGATCGCTTCTTCGTTTGATTTGAGGTTCGGAGCAAAACCACCTTCGTCGCCGACGGCGGTGTTATAGCCCTTGGCTTTAAGAACGCCTTTGAGAGCGTGGAAAGTTTCGATACCCATCTGAAGTGCTTCACTGAAGCTTTTTGCGCCGGCGGGCATGACCATGAATTCCTGGAAATCAACGTTGTTGTCGGCATGCGAGCCGCCGTTGAGAATGTTCATCATCGGAACCGGCAGAGTGCAGGCATTGGCACCGCCGATGTATCTGTAGAGCGGCAGACCGCAATATTCAGCCGCGGCTTTGGCTACGGCCAGAGAAGCGCCGAGAATTGCATTGGCGCCGAGTTTGCCTTTGTTTTTGGTTCCATCCATGGCGATCATGGTAGCATCGATTGCGCGCTGTTCAACTGCGTCGAGACCTTCGATCTCGCCAGAAATGATGTCGTTAACATTGGCTACGGCCTTGAGAACGCCTTTGCCGCCAAAACGCTTCTTGTCGCCATCACGAAGCTCAACGGCTTCGTGTTCGCCGGTAGAGGCGCCGGAGGGAACGGCTGCACAACCATAAGCGCCGCTTTCAAGTATTACTTCTACTTCAATAGTGGGGTTACCACGGCTGTCGATGATTTCGCGAGCCTGCATAGCATCAATAATAGACATTGGAGCCTCCTGAGAATAGTTAATGCATGGCGTTGCATGCTGCGTCAGTCTAGCACAAAACCTCTATTTGCAAAAGCATCACTTAACACTTGACAATTATGCTGCAATGTGGCATAAAATTTTGCATTGCAAAATAACACGGCAACAGGAGAATATCATGGCAAAATATGCAAGAATCGCTGGCAGCGGCGTATATATACCGACAGAAGAACATTCTAACGAGGAATTCAGGAGGAAATTCGGTGAAGAGATCATCAATAAAAGCGAAGAGGCAACAGGTATTCTTACCCGATTTCGTGCTCCGGCCGACTGGGCAACTTCGGATCTGGCGGTGGAAGCCTGCCGGGCAGCCATGGCAGATGCCGGAGTGCAGCCAGAAGACATCGATCTGATTGTTTTAGGCACTGATACTCCTGATTATATAACTCCCGCCACTTCTGTTGTGGTGCAGCATAAACTGGGAGCAAAAAATGCCGGCACTTTCGATGTCGGTTGTGCCTGCGCATCATTCCCAACTGGGCTTTCCATAGCTTCCGGCATGATGTCGAATCAGCCGAACATCAAGCGGGCTCTGGTTATCGGTGTTTACATGATGCAGCGCCTCGCTGATCTCGATAACGATCCGATGAGCTTTTATTACGGCGATGGCGCCGGCGCGGTAGTTCTAGAAGCCAGCGACAAACCAGGCTTTATTTCGTCAGCACTGGCTGCTGATGGCTCTTATTACGAGTGTTGGGGAATTTACTCGAGTGGCACCAAGGAACCGCCCAGCGAGGAGTCGCTCAAGGCCGGTCGCACAAAGGTGCGCTTCGTTACGCCTTTCCCTTCAACCGTGAATCGTGAAGGCTGGCCGAAACGGGTGCGTGAAGTAGCCGTAAATGGCGGGTTCAAGGTCGAAGACATCGATCATATTGTTTTTACTCAGGTTCGCAGTAAGACTATCACTCAGGTTATGGAAGACCTCGGTCTGCCAGAGCAGAAAGCGGTCAAGATCATGCATGAATACGGTTATATGGGTTCGGCTTGCCTGCCTGTAGCTTTTGACGTAGCGCGCCGTCGCGGTCTGGTTAAAGAAGGCAATCTGGTCGTGTTCGTTGGTTCTGGCGTGGGCTATAACCAGTGCGCCGTTGCTATGCGACTCTGATCTAAAACAACAAAACCCCGCTCTCGGAAAAACTCCCGATCGCGGGGATTTGTTTTGCTGTTTTAGAGGTCGCTAAACCTAGAAGCCAGAATCGTAAGAGTCTCCACGTCTGCCTTTGGGCAGATCAGGCAGAGCCGGCAGCAGCGCGGGAATAGATGGTGAGCCATATTGAGCCCCACTTCCGTCGCCGCCAAGTCGGTTCATGTGGTCGACGAGTCGCTGCTTGATTTCGTGAGCACGCAGTTCGCTGCCCGGATGCAGGCCACGAGCACGGGCGCGATAAACCATGTCGTTCATGCGCTCCTGTGCATCGGCCGGCAATGTCGCGGAACTTTCATAGACAGCCTGAGGGCCTATCGGCGTGAGCTGTACCGGCATCGGACTGGTCGGCAGCATTCCAGGCCCAGACATGGGTATCGGAGAAACCATAGGTATCGGGGGTTCCTGCGGCGGCGCGAGTTGCGCCAGCTTTTTGCGGTGTTCGGCCATAGCCAGTTCCCAGGTATATACGTCTGGCTCGTAAATCAGCGGGGCATTGCTTTCTTTTATGCCACGCACGAATCTTTTCTGGTCGCGGTTGAATACAGCTTTGCCGCTTTTGGCGTAAAGACCGCTTCTGATCATGTGCTCAGAGAAGTCGAGGTGTTCGAATCTGTCACGATTCGGCCCTTCAAGCACCGCATGCGCAGGCAGGCAGGCGGCAAGGCTGAAAAGTCCGGCCATGGCGATTCCACCCACCAGGCCTTTAACTGTAATTTGCATGATACCCTCCAGAAAACAGAAACTTGCTTACAAAAGTGAAAATCTGTTTAAACCTGCCGCCTTTGTCAAGAACAAAAAATTTGCCCCGGCTTTGCTTTTGGCATTGCCGGGGCAATCGTTTAACAGAGGCTGTCAGTAACGCAGGTCAGTTGATTTTTACATCGATTGTGCGAGGTTTGAGAGCTTCTGCCCGAGGCAGGAAGATCGACAGAACGCCATTTTTCATCTCAGCGTTGATTTTTTCCTGATCGACGCTTTCGCTGAGCTCGAACTGCCGGTAGTAGTTGGCCGGTTCAAATTCGTGCAGCAGGTAGGCTGTATCGTTCTTCGCATTTACGTGGCCTTCGATCGTCAGTATGTTGTTTTCGACCTTGATTCTGAGGCCGTCCTTCTGGACGCCCGGCAGGTCGCAGAGAACATGAAGCCCGTTTTCTTCTTCATATATGTCGGTCAGTGGCGTTACATAAGCCTCTGGATTTCTGGTTATTTCGCGTTTTACCACCTGATTTTCGGTATTCTGGGTTGCGGGAATAGTTTTTTCGGCCATGGTAATCTCTCCTTTCTTTCTGCTCTTCAATTAGTCGACCTTGATTTCGATCTGGCGGGGTTTGGCTTCTTCTGCTTTCGGCAGAGTGATTTTAAGAATGCCGTTTGTGTATTCTGCTTCGACTTTGTCTGGGTTGATCTGGGTCGGCAGTTCGATGGTGCGGGTGAACTTGCCGGCTGAGCGCTCACTGCGATGGAACTTTTCGCTGGCAACCTTCACGGTTGCTTTCTCACCGCTGATCGTCAGCTTATCACGCAGAGCGGTCACTTTGAGGCTCTGGCTTTCGAGGCCAGGGGCAAGTGCTTCGACGTAAATATTCTGATCGTCAGCCGAAATGTTCATCATCGGGAAGTGGCGTGCAGATACACCCGGCAGAAAAGCCATGCGCGGCCAGCCGCTGATCGAGTTGAGCCGGGCAAGCTCGCCCAGCTGAGACTGCAGTTGATCCATTTCCTTCAAGAGATTCCAGATTGACATATTCTTATTCCTCCTGCTTATGAGTTTGCGTTAATTGCTTTACGCCAACTAATATTGCAAGGGGCGTGCCAACTTTTAGAATTGGCTGTTGGAAAGGGTTTTCGCGAATTTGCTGCTGTTTCGCAACCGGCGCATGCAACGTTGCGCGGCGTCGCAGCAACGCGTCAGTGAATGAAAAGTTCGGGTGAACGAACGGTTTGACCGATAAAACTTGCTTCGAGACTGTGAATGGTGACGTAACCATGGTAGCCGTAGCGACCGACGTCGCGCATGATCAGCAGGCCGTGGTCGTTCCAGACGCCGGTTTTTGCATATTCATCGAAGCGGGCTTTGATAAGTTCAGTAATATCGATAATTGTCTCGTTTTCGCCATCTTCGCCGAGAATTGCCGGAACAGAGGGCTTTTCTGCATAATCGCCGCCTTCTCTGTGCCATACGATAAGTGGAGCCGAGTGATACCAGTCGCATCCGTCATGTTTTTTTTCGCGCACCCCGGCCAGGCCAGTTCCTGCTGCGAACGGTCGTGTCAGAAGATAGATTCTTACTGGCACGCCATTGTATTTGCCATGATCGGCAACACAAAGTTTAAGCAGTGCGCGCCTGACATTGAAATCTTGCATGTCGACCTGAGCCATGGCAAATGCCTGCGGAATATCAAACCGTAGCAGGTAGCGCAGAGTGGTTGGTCCGCCCCATGAGCCGATGTGGCCGATTTTATCGCCGCCGCTGTTACGGTCATCACGATATTGGCGGATACGCGCGTGCGGATGCCTTATGAATGCGTCGCTGCCAGTGCGCACGACTACCCTGGCGCTGTGACTGCGTTCCGGTATGATCGGCCACTGCAGTTTGCGCAGGCATTTTGGGCAGGTCAGAGCATCAGAGGCAACTGGGTAATTGCAGTATCTGCAGCTGGTAATAGCCTCGGCTACAGGCGCAAAGGCAAAGATGAAGATGCCATACAGCAACAATACTGGCAGAAATCGCCTCAGAATCAGGCATTTTGCTGATTCTGCCCTCGCGTTCATCTTGACTGGATTGCTCTCTGACACTAGGGTTTCAGGCCCGCTTACTCAAACTCGGGTGGTGCCGAAGACTGGCGGGCTTCGACGTTAATTCGCGCAATCATCTTGCTGGCATACTGCCCCTGCTGGCTCTTTGGCCCAGCTGATTTTGCGACTTTGCCAAACACCTGGGCCGCCTCTTTATAGGCGCGGCGGCGGTAATAGACCATGCCGAGGTTGAGTTTGAGAGTGATGTCTTCAGGGCTGATAGTGGTTGCCATGACATAGGCTTTGGTGGCATCGATCAACTTGCCGGTCTTGTAATAAAGGTTGCCGAGAGCCGAGTAGACATAAGCGGCGCGAGAATTGATCCTGATCGCTTCTTTGAGAAATTTTTCTGCTTCACGCATGGCACCGAGACGCATCTGGCGCATGCCTGCATTGAATGCCTTCTGAAACATCTCCTGCTGGCGGCGTGCCGCGGCAATTGCCTTTTCGGTTTTCTTGAATTCTTCTGGCGGCAGTATCTGTTCGAGCGCGCTCAACGCCTCGCGGCTGATGACTGCATCTTTGTCTTTAAGCGCCTGAATAAGAACGTTTTTGGCATTGATGACCCGCATGATACCAAGTGCTCTGATGGCGGCTCTTCTTTCATCCCAGTTTTCCTTGTTCTGGGCCATTTTGACGAACTCGGTGACAATGGCCGGATTGCCGAGTTCAGCCAGTGCCTCGATGTAGGCCAGGCGGACTTCACTTTCCTGTTCTTTGTCGAAGCGCTTTTTGAGCTCTTCATAGCAGCGTGGGTGGCTGATACGGGCCAGCGCCTTGACTATATGTATTTTGAGGTCGAGCGTGTCTTCGTCGAGAAGCTTGATAAGATCTACAAAAGCACGGTTTACCCGCATTTCGCCGAGAATTTTGATTGCCTGAAATTTGAGAGCCCATGATTCGCGCTGCAGAGTCGAAATGAGGCCGGGTACCGCACGTTCATCACCGATTTTGCCAAGCGATATTATGGCGGCCATCGCGAGATCTTCATCTTCATCTTCGAGCGCTTCGATCAAGGCATTAACTGCAGAACCATCGCCAAGGGTGCCGAGAGTTTCGGCCGCGGCTATACGTGCCGGCCAGTATTCATCTTTGAGGTGCGGTTGAATGGCTTCGCTGTCGCTGTGCTTGCCTATCTGGCCAATGCTCAAAATCGCCTGGCGTCTGATTTCTTCAGATTTGCTCTGCAAAAGCTGAATGACCTGAGGACGCGCTTCGCCGCCGAAACCGATCAATGCACGTCTTATCCAGTAATTGACGTGCTCATCGAACTTGCCGAGATTGCGGCAGAGTTTTGGTATCATCAGAGCCGGGCCGATGCGGATAAAAGTTGCGCAGACACTTTCGAGCAGCATGCGCTTCTCGCTTTTGAGCAGCGCGAAGAGATCGTCGATGATTTCGCCGCCGTAATTAGCCAACGCCTTTTGCGCCGCATCGCGGATCGATTCAGAAGGATCTTCGAGAGCTCTGAACAGCAGTGGCAGTGACATGCCGGCACGGATACGTCCGAGAGAGCGCAAAACCCAATATCTCGCCTCTGAATCGGTAGAGTCGGTAGCGAGCGCTGTAAGTTCCATCAGCGCGTCTTCACCGTAACCGCCGAGAACGTCTGAGGTCGTTTTGCGAATTGTCCACGAGCGGTCTTTGAAAAGCTTGATCAGATGAGGGTAGATGCCGCGCGGTTTGATCTCGCCGATGGCGCGCAGAGCCCAGTAACGCACGTCTTCTTCGACTGAACTCAGTGCCTTGAGAAGATTTGCCACCGCCTTGGTGCCGAATTTTACTATAGCCCGGCAGGCATGTTTGCGTACAACCCAGGCCGGGTCAAGAAACCGTTCGATCATTGCTGGCACTGAATCAGGATTAAGGTAGTATCCCATAGATTCGAGTGCGGCCATGCGGATTTCTGGATCGGGATCTGAAAGAAACTTCTTGATATCGGCGTATGCCGTTTGTTCGTGCATTTTGCCGAGAATTCTGATCGCCCAGTAGCGCCGTTCCTTATCCTGACTTTCAAGGGCAGAAACCAGCGGAAAAACGGCTTCACTGCCCATGTCGGTGAGTGCCTGCGCTGCCAGGGCTCTGCCCATCCAGTATTCGCTCGACAGCGATTCCATCAGATATGGAATCGAATGAGTGCCGAAATCCTTGAGAATCTCATATATCAGGTCGCGAATCAGCTCTGATGGCTGCGAAAGCGCTTCGAACAGCTTGGCTGCCACATTCGGGTCGCCAATTTCTCTGAGAGCTCTCAGAGCAGCGATTCTTACTCCGATATCTCGATCCTGCAGCTTTTCGAGCAGGATTTTGGCGTGCGAACGGTCGCGCAGGTGCCCGATGCAGATGGCTGACCAGAATCTGATGTTAGAGTCATTGTCGTCTATCGCGAGCTTAAGCGCCTCAACCGCGCCCTTGCCCATTCGAGTGACAGCAGATGCCGCTCTCGATCTGATTTTCCATGATTTATCGCCAAAAAGTCTGATGAGAAGTGCCAGGCTTGCACGCGGGTGGCGAGCCAGGCTGCGGGCGGCCATGTTGGCTACTTCATCGCGTTGATCGCGAATCAATGTCATCAGGCTTTCAATTGCATCTTCGTTATCACAGCTGCCCAGAGAATGAGCAACTCTGATTCTGACATCGGCAGACTTGTCTCTGGCCAGAGGCTGTAAAATCTCACCGAGATTTGGCGGGTTGATGAGGCTTAACGCTTCAATTACGGCACATCTGACTTCACGTGAACGGTCTGACAGAATTTTGGTGAGAGGTTCTACGGCTATTGGGGTTTTGAGTCTGCCAAGCGACTTGACAGCTTTAAGGCGTTTGGTAATAAGCGTCGAGCGCAGTTCGGTAACCAGATCTTCGAGCTCGTTCTGTATTGCAATATCGACTTTAATCTGACTCTTCGCGGCCATAGAATCCCTCGCACGTTATTTGATACTCTGAGCAGTATGCCCTGACCAAATAAGATAACACTATTCCCAGCTTTTTGCTCAGATGAATTTTCTGCGAATGTACAGCACATCTATTCCAGACGCTTTTGCCTCTGGTTGAAAAAAACAGCGTTAGCCTATATCATGAGTCTATCTGAAACTGAATTCTACGGAGTTGATCATGAAAAAGGCGCTGCCGGTTGCATTATTGCTTTTGATCGCATTTTTGTTCGCTGGTTTTTTGCCGGTAATGGCTGATGAGAAGATCATAGTGCCGGGTGAACCACCAATTACCGCTTTTGCTGTCGACTGCCATATTCGACTGCTCGAATTTGTACTGACAACGCGATTGACAGTCGCTCAGAAGGATGCGTTTCTGGCCGAGATTACGAATGAATGCGCCGAGATGAGCAAAGAAGAAAAGGAAGATTTTCTTGAGGCGATAACACTGGCAGATTCACTCGCTGAACTTGATGAAGAAGAGCTTGAAGTAGTTCAGGCAGATCTCGCTGACGATTTTGCCCAAACCGCCGCAGAAGTGCCTGAAGACGTATCTTCTCAGTTGTTCATCCGTCTGCAGAAAGAAAGTTCGCAGAAAGTTTTTCAGGAAGGCGAGATTCTGATAACGGTTCAGGCAGTAGATGCCTTTGTCGAATATCTGGCCTTTCTGGCACAGCCTGATCAACCGGTCTGGTATGATGCTTCTGCTACAGCCGTCATTAAAGATACTCTGACCAGCAATTTTGCCAGTATGAGCCGCACCGAAAAGGATGCACTCGAGGACTTTCAGGCTGGCTGGTATATGATCAGGGCGGCATGGCAGAATGTCGAAGATCAGAAAAAGAAGGATGCCTGGCGTCAGGGCTTTGCTGCCTGTGGCATAAAGCCGGGTATTGTGCCTGATATCAACATGATCAAAGCTGCGCTGGCCGAAAAGGTTTTTGCCGGGCTTATCGATGAGGCCGGCGAATACGGAGTAGAGCCCTATGAATGGGCTGTTGAACTTGGTGTAAGAGTCTGGTAAGGGAGGAAGTTATGGCTAACATAGCAATGAAGCACAAATACATCGTAAAGGAAATGGTGGGGGCAACCAAACTTTGCGAGTCTTACATGATTTTAGATCCGCAGAATGGCAGTTTTCTTGGCAGTATCGACGAAGAAGCGACAACAGCACAGAGTCTTGCCCGCGCGTTCCTTGACAAGGCTTTCCTGCCGGTTAAGCTGGTTATGCGTGATCCACAGGGAAATCAGGTTCTTGAAATTACCAGGCCGGCGGCACTGGCCAGTTCAGTTTTTACCGTGCGGGGCGCCGACAACAAAATACTTGGGCGCTTGAAACAGAAGTTTTCCTTCATGAATCCAGGTGTTGCAATCGAAGACGGCAACGGGCAAAGCCTCGGTACTATCGCCGGTGGCTGGCGCTTTCGAAATTTTCAGTTCAAAGATAATAACGGCAACCCGATCGCGACGATCAGGCACAAGTCAGAAGGCTTGCTGCGCGAGCTTCTAACTACTGCCGACACCTATGAACTCGAAATTCACGCCGATACGTCGATGAGTATGATCAGCCTTGCTGCGACGGTCTGTATCGATTTTATCTATCACGAAGATTGATTTTCAGCTTATTTAATCGTCGTCGTGCCCAGAGATGGGCAACTTTCCCTGCCAGATTAGCCGCTCGCAAAGAAAATTCGAGCGAGCGGCAGATAGCCGGGGTCAGGTAAGCGATTCTGATCAACTGCCAGTAAAGCGCATTCATGTCGGGTGCGCTGAACTCTATCATGTCGCCTGATCCTTGAAGATTCCATCTTTTGCGCATTTTTTCAGCAACCGCAGCGCCATCGCGCATGGTTATGCTGGCATCGAAAGGCCCGGCCGGCCGATGCGGCGGCGGCAACCGGTCGGGTTTGCGCGTAAACGTAATCAAAGCTTCTGCTGCCTGTGCCGCCAGTTTTTTGCGTATCTCGCCGGCAGGTTCGCGCAGTGGCTTTTCAACTTCGCAGACAATCAGGCCGGGTATTACCCAGACCGCCTGGGAGCAGGCTTCCTGGCAGCCACTGAAAAATGCTGGTCGCAGACCATAATCTGCTACCGAAGAGGCAAAAAGCTCGGCTTCGCAAAGAGGATGCTCGTTAACTTCTATTTCGGCCAGCTTTGAAGTCAGTGTGTGCGGCAGAAATCCCGGGGTCCCTGATGCGGCGTGCAGGCCGACCATCATCAGCAGGTCGTAGCTGCTGACATCGCCAATGCCGATAACCGGGCCGCTCTTATAGCCCTGATCGAGCTCGACGCCTTCTATAAGAAGTTCCTTAAATATATTGTAACCGGTGCGATGAAAGTCTTTGATGCGGATATGCGTTGCGCCGGCCCGCAGCAGACTGCTGCATATTTCGTTGAGATCAAGGGTGAGACCGACACAGGCGCGTACCCAGCCGTCGTTGAAAAGCTGTGCATCCTCGCGTTGCAGGCAGGCCGTAGAACCTTCGATATCGGCAAGAATAAGTACGTTTGTCATGATCAGCGAAACATACGGCCTTCGAGAACCCGATAAACTCTTTTATCGATAAAAATATCGACGATTTCGCGATTGATGTGGTTCTGGTCGACATCCATATGTAGTATGTCGAGGGCTTTCTGTAGCGGCACAGCCGGCTTATAAGGGCGATCCTGGGCGGTCAGAGCGTCAAAAATGTCAGCTACTCCCAGCATCTGTGATTCTATAGGAATTTCATCGCGTGTCAGATGATTGGGGTAACCTCGGCCATTAAGCTTCTCATGATGGGCATAAGCTATTTCGGGAACCCGGCTGAGGTCTTTTGTCCACGGAATTTTCGACAAAAATTTGAAAGTATGACGAACGTGTGATTCGATTTCGATTCTCTCGGCTTCTGACAAAGAACCGCGGCGTATCGAAAGAACGTGGGTTTCGCGCTCGGTAAGCATCGGCGTCATCAGTCCGTCCCGGCCAAGATGATGTTGTTTGCCAAGCTCGATCAGCTTGTGAAAGCTTCGATCTTCGAGCAGGGATGGTTCATTGGCCTTGATCAAAAAGTCGAGGGTTTCCTGGACTTCCTGGATACGTTCTCTGAACGATGCTTCCAGTGAGGGCCTGATCAGCTGAAATCTTTCGATGCCGTTTTCTACAGCATATTCGAGGCATTCCCGGTAAAAGTCGGCTTCTATAGATTTTTTAATGTAACGGTAACGTTCTTTGAGGCTGTCCAGTTCGTATGGAAACAGCTTTTTTGCCTTGACCAGAACTTCTTCGCGCACTCCAACCTTACCGAAATCATGCAGAAGCGAAGCGTAACGCAATTCGGTCAGCTTCTTCTGGTCGAAATGAACTTTTGCCAGTTCTCCACTGCTGACCTTGTTTATTTCGTATGCCAGAGCTATAGTCAACTCGGCGACTCGCTCAGAATGACCATGTGTAGTAGGGTCGCGCGATTCGATGGCAAAGATCGATGCCTTGACAAAGCCTTCGAACAGCCGTTTTATATCCTGATACAGTCGTGAGTTTTCGAGAGCGACAGCGGCCTGAGAGGCCAGGCTGCTCAATAACTCGACGTCATCATGGTTGAACGGTCTGACCTGGTCGAGAGGCAACGATTGCCCGGCGACCTTCTGTGCGTAATCGGCCCGCTTGTTAATCAGCTGGATTACCCCGAGAACTTCGCCATTTTTGTTGCGCATCGGCACCGCCAGCATCGATCTGGATCGATACCCGGATTTCTGGTCGTAACTTTTATTAAAAGTAAATGAGAAAGCTGGCGGTATGTCGTAGGCGTCGAGCAGATTGACTGCTTTTTTGGCGCTGGCTGTATAGCCACAGATGCTGTGACCATCAACCGGCAGAACGGAGTTTTCTTTTACTGACCAGTCGAGGGAAACATTCTGCGACAGCTTGAAACGTAGCTGGTGCTCACCTTCAAGCAGATAGAGACTGCCGGCATCAGCTTCGGTAATGTTGCGACTCTGGGTGAGGATAAGCTCGAGCAGCTTGTCGGGGTCGTTCTCTGAAGAAAGAGCTATGCCGATTTTATGCAGCGCATCGATATTCTCTCTGGCTGTCTGAAGCTCTTTTTCAAAGTCATGCTCAGGTAGATAACGCGCCCGGCCTGCTCGCACTTTTAGTGCCAGATCGTAAAGTTCGTTTTCGCTGACCGGCAGGCTCACATAAGTAAAAAGTCGGTTGGCGAAGAGATGTTCGAGATAGCTCTGACTGAGCCTGTCGCCGACGATCAACAGTGGCAGATTCTTGTCGGCTTTATCGAGAAAATGAAGAAAGTTGAGGAGATTAGAAGTAAAGACCTTTTCGTATATGAATAAAATGCTGTCTTTTTCAGGATGTTTGAGCTCGGAAAACTGTTCACCGCTTAAAAAAACTGTTTTGACGTCGTCGCGTCTGAAAAAAGCAGCAAAAGGTTCTGTATCGGGAAATGCCGTTGCATATAGCCTGATCATTCGCTGCGCCATGGGTACTTCTCCATGAGTTCAACCTTTTTCCCGATTGATTTCGTCGCTGAGCCTGACAAAGCCATGTCCAAGGATCTGGCGTGCATCACCAACTATGACGAAGGCGTCAGGGTCATACTCGTAGATGATCTGGCGCAGAATCGGCATTTCTTTGCGGCGCACGGCGGTAAGCAAAACGCTGGTCGGTTTGGCCGTGTAAACGCCGACGCCATTGAGGCAGGTCACGCCGCGATGCAGGTCTTCGATAATCGCCCAGCTGATTTCGTCTGGAAATTTTGAAATTATAAATACTGTACGGAAGACCGACATGCCCTCGAGAACGGCATCGATTACCTTGCTGCTGAAAAACACAGTTATCAGACCATAGAGAGCAAGCTCGGGGCCAAAGGCATAGCCGGCAAGTCCGGTAACCAGCACATTTGAGAACAACATCACATCTCCTACCGGAATATGGTAGCGAAAATGCAGAATCTGACTGATAATATCCACCCCACCTGTAGTACCGCCGGCTCGAAAAGTCATTCCAACGCCGACGCCTGATATCAGTCCGCCATAAAGACAGGCGAGAATTGGATCTTTCGTCAGCGGAGGCATACCGTAAACATTCATCATCAATTCGATGGCAGCTGAAGTTATCAGAATCGACAGCAGGGTTTTCCAGGCAGAGCGTCGGCCGATAAGCCAGGCCTGTAGCGAAATCAGAATTATGTTGCCACCGAAAACAACAGCGCCAACCGGGGTTCCGATCATGTAATACAAAATGGTGGCTACGCCGGTAAGACCACCGGTCGCGATTTTATTGGGAACGGTAAAGGCTGACAGGCTGAATGCAACCAGTATCGAGCCAACCACTATGTAGAGGATGTCTCTGATCCGGACTGCCGGCAGTGGTGCTTTGGGCATGGAATCTCCGAACAGGAAAAGATTGGATAGAATCCATGCATTTTAGCACAGGGGTGATTATTAGACAATCTGCCGAACAGTCTTTCTTGCTTTATCGGCAGGGTTGATTTAGCATTCTGCCATGATCCTGATGTGGTAAAATAATCAGGCAGGGTTTAAGTTCGTCGAAAAGTTATGAATGATTACTCTTCGTTATTGAAGTTGCCACGGTAAAATATGACAAATTTGCAGTGGGCGCAGTTAAGAGTAAAGTAAGGGCTCTGACGACCTGAATGAGACTTTCTGACCATTGGGGTACTGCATTGTGGGCAAAGCATTCCGGGCCTCCTGTTTCGTGATTCACGAGTATTGGACTTGTCGTTTTTTTATAGGTTCCAGTAATATTATCGGCATTTATATATGAAAAGTTTAGAGTCTTTAACCGGAAAATCTGGCAAGGTCTGGCTCAAGCCGGCGAAGCTGCTGGCTTTGGCTGGCATTGCCGCCAGCATCTGTGTGTTTTTTCTGGCTGCGTGGTTATATCGTTTTCCAGAAAGACTGGCGCAGGAACAGGCCTTGCAGAGAGCTGACGGAATAGTGAATCTGGCTGCCGAGATAGTGGTGCGGCCGGTGCAGCAGCTCAGAAATTCTCTGGCGCTTATGGCTAAAAACCCGGACTTGCGGCAGGTTGCCAGTGCCAGTGTTGTTGTGGCCTGGCAGCAAAAAGTTCAGGGCGATCTTTTGTTGCTTCTTGACTCTTATGAGCCGTTTCTCGGGCACCTGTATGAACAGATTCTGGAATTCTCACGCGGTATCGACTATTTTCTCGAACTGCCATCTGCTCTGGCGCGGCGACTGGCGACTATTGCCGGAATGTCATTCAACGACGACGAATCGGGTGATCCGCCAGCTATGTTGGCGCCGACCAGCATTTCAGAGGATGAACTCATGCGAATGAATGCGCAGACGGATTTCGTTCGCGCCAAAGTGGCTGCGGCCCGTCAATTGCTGATTGATTCGTGCGGTTATTATCTGCAGGCGGCTGTGACGATTGAACGGCTGGCCGGTTTTGGCAGCCAGTCTTTGCGCGATGTCGCTGCTGTTGAAGACTTTTTTTCGGCGGCACTCAATGACGAAATGTTGCGCGCAATAACATTGAGAAGCCTTGATGGTGAGGTTCTGGCAATAACAGGCGATGTGTCAGCTGAAAGTTTGCGCCTTGACGCGCGTGATTGCAGGGCAATTGCTGCCGGCAGTATTTTCTTTTCCGGCCCGGTAGGTTATGATACTCGACGCAAACATGCGCTATGGTGGGTTGCTGTGCCGGTGCGCGATGAAAACCGCAATCCGGTGGCATGCCTGACCGCATTTATCGATGTTGACTTTTTATGCCGGGCTGCCGAAAAAATTGCTGAGACAACCGGCAGCCGATTGATTTTTTCTGACTTGAATGGTGTGGTCATAGGCCATGCCGATCGTGAAACGGTTGCCAAACAGGTTAACGTCAGCCGGGTTTTTCCATCTTTTGTCCGCGAGGCAGATCGTGGGTTCAGCTGCCGTTTTGTCAGACACGATGGCCGCCTGCTTTTACAGGCGGGTAAGAGCATACGCTACGGTAACGTCAGGCATCTGCCGGACTGGTATGTTTACTACGAGCACGATCTAACTGGATTTGCAGCGCAAAGTCAATTTCTTGTCACTCTTTCAGTAATTCTGCTTGCCGCTATGGGTATGTATGCTTTATCCTGTTGCGTTGTACGTTTGTTCTAAATTTTCATATTCGAGGAATATAAATGGCATCTTTGCAACGGCTGTTTGCCATAACATTCATTGCAGCAGGAATTCTGCTGGTCGCAGAGCCTGCGTCTGCTTCGCGAAAAGCTACAGATCTGATGTCGGCAGCCTTGAAACAACGGGCGGCTGGAAACATTCATGAGGCGATTTCGAGCTTTGAGTATGCACTTGAAAACACAAACAGCCCCGTTCAAAGGAATCTTGCCCGCTTTATGCTGGGTGATTGTCAGATAGAGGCTGGCCTGCACCGTGAAGCAGTGCGCACCTTCAATGAATTGCTTGAATCGGTAAGCAATCCGGAAGAACAGGCTGAGGCTATTTATCGTTTGATGCAGGCAGAGTCGGCTCTGGGCAACCGCAGTCGAGCCGAAAGTCTTTTTGCCCGGATGCGGCGAAACCATCGTTCGAGCCCTTATTACGAGCTGGGACAGGCTTTCATGAAATCGGAAGGTCTGCGCATGGAAGCGGATGAACTGCCTGAGACTCCGACCGCAAAAAAGACTGCTGTTGCCGCAGTTGTAGCTCCAGTCACACCGGAACCGGCACCAGTCCCAGCGCCAGTTTCCGTTCCCAAACAGTCGAAAAAGGAAGCTCCAGCGCGCAGCGAAATCGTTGAAGAGCCTGTTGCGCCCAGTCCGAAGCCGGCCGCGGCGGCCCCGGCTCAGCCCGTCACAAGACCGGCTCCCGGATCCGTTAAACTTGGAAATGAAACCACGCGGCTGTTACAAAGTGTCTTACGAGTTGAAACTGCCGAAGCAGACAGAAAAGAAGAACTGGCTACCCGCATTCTCAGCCTTCAGGATAGTCTTAAAGACGGAGCCGACCGACCGGGAATGGATAAAGTTCTTCTTGAGCTTGCTGAATGCACTGCTTCTTTTGGTGAATTGCTCGAGGCCTGCAAAACTTACGATCAGCTGTTGTCGAACCACCCAGCTTCTCCTCTGGTCGAAAAGGCTTATTATGAAGCGATAAGATTGCGGGCCATTCTTGGTGTGCATGAAGCCGTGATTGGCTGGGCAAAGGCTTTTCTGGCCGCATTCCCGACTTCTGAATATCGGGCACGGGTGCGCGCGCTGGTAGAGTATTCTCAGGCTGGTGGTCGCGTTGATCTCGGTCAGCCAGTTGATGCTTCGGCTTCGGCAAAAACTGTTGCCAAAAACAGCCCTTCTGGCGCAACCACCTCAATAGAAGCTGCCAATTCTGCTCTTACCGCAGATTCAGAATATACAGCCGCTTCGCAGAAGATGAAAGATGGTCGCTATAATCTGGCTCTGCTTGATTTTAAGCGCTTGTCGGGCAAACATGCTCAGGCGCCCCAGATATGGTGGGATCTTTCTCTCGTTTATGTACAGCTCGAAGAATTTGCTAACGCAGAGAAGGCGATCAAGCAGATGCTCAGGCTCGATCCCGACAACCAGGACGCAAATTCATTGCTTGGTTACATTCATTATCGTCTTGAAAACTACGAAGAGGCCGCGACAGCTTACGAACAGGCTGGCGAAAGCGAAGGCCGCGGAGTTAATTTTTTTGATGCGAAAAACGCATCACAACGTATGAAAAAAACAGCCGGGAAAAGACAGGCAGACTAAGGAGATCTTAATATGAACAGTGAAAAATATAGTGAAATCCAGGCTCACGTGAATGACGGCGATGCCCGCAGAAACGCCGGAGAGTGGGGTGAAGCCAAGATCAGTTATCTCAGGGCTCTTGAGGAATTCAATGCCGTGCGTGAGATTGATCCCGATGCACCTATGACTGCCGAACAGGTTGATCTGCAAAAAACCATCAATGCCCGCATTGAAGATGTTAACAGTCATCTTGCCACAGTTCATCTCGATAAAGGCCGGGCGGCCATGGGCAACAAGGCCTGGCAGATCGCTATCGACGAACTTGAAGAAGCGACCAGACTTGCCAAAGATGACAATATAACTTTTCTTGAAGAAGTTAAGGCTCTGCTTGATAAATCTCGCAACAAGCATCGCGATGCCATGATGCGGCTTGAACTCAATCCGTTCGTCGAGCGTGGTGATGATTTTAAACGTTCAGGCAATTATGGCGAAGCCATTCTGGAATATCAGGAGGCCATGAAAAAGGCCGCCGGTATGCCAGAGAATCATAAGTTCGTAGTTTATATCAAGAATTGTCTGACCGAGTGTCGTCGCAGCATTATCAGGCCTTATCTTGCCCGAATCAACAAGGCCTGCCATGCTGGAAAATTCGCTCAGGCGTCTGGCTTTTTAAAGCGAGCCCAGCTGCTTCTCGACAATTCCGACAACGTTTATCATGCTTTTCTTGAGCAGTTGAAAGAACGCATTCAGCAGAACCTCAAGGAAGACGAATACGTCGAAACCGAAGAATTTGAATCACCTGAAGTCTGGGAAAAAGCAGTAAAGGACTACGAAGAAGCTCTCGACCTCTATTCTTCGTTCACTGTTACCGATCCTTTCGCTCCAGCCTATACCGGTGTCAACGTTTTCGAAGACAAATTCGTCGATTCTCGTCGCAAGCTGGGCAAGCTCTACAAGACCCGTGCCGATCGTCTCAGAGACCAGGCCAAGGTCGAAAAGGCCATTCGCAACTATAAAGAAGCGATCAGGCTGCTTCCTCGCTCTGACAAGCTGTTTCATGAAGCATTTAAAGAAATGAAAAAGCTGCGAGCTCAGATCGCTGTTCCCTGATAAATGAGCCAGAAACAGAACGCGGTGAGCTCAGAAGGCTTTCTGAGCTCAAGCGAAATAATCAGACTTACCTCTGAAAAACCGGCACCAGTTATACCGCTCTGGGAGATGCTTGCCGGCCTGTTGTTTGCGCTGATTTTTTCGCTGCTGTTTTATTATGGCTTTCTTGAAGTGCTTGAAAACAAAGCGCTTGATCTGAGATTTCATTTGCGCGGGCCGTTGGCAGGTTACAAAGAAGTTGTTCTGATCAATATCACCGATGACTGTATAAAAGAACTGGGCACCTGGCCCTGGCCACGTCAGAAGCACGCAGAACTGCTTGATGGTCTTAAAAGAGTCGGAGCCAAGACTGTAGCATTCGATCTGATTTTTTGCGACGAGTCTTTGCATGGAACCGCCGATGATCAGGAGTTTGCCAGAGGTATCAAGGATTTTGGCCGGGTAACCCTGCCGGTTATTCTCAAAGAAGAAACCGGTCTTGATAATGAAACTGGCGATTTTGTGACGCTTGACGCCTCGATTCGACCAAACGAAACATTGATGAAGACGCAACCTTCACTCGGCTTCATCGATCTTGCCATCAATGAAAAGAATCGCGATGAGGCTTTGCAGATCAGCAACCCAGACGGAGTGATTCGTAAGATTCTTCTAAGCCGAACCAATGCAGGCAAAGAATACTATGTACTCGGGTTGGCCGCTGCAGCTGATTATCTTGGCAGTCGTCCGCTTGTCGAAAATTATGGAGTCAGGCTGGGTACAAGGTTTTTGCCATTTCACGACCGCTACGAAAATGTCGGCCACCGGGTAAAGTCTTATATGATCAATTATGCCGGCGGCTCTGACTATTTTACCTCGATCAGTTATTCTGAAGCCTTAAGGCTGTTAAATGATGACCAGGCAGATATTCGCCAGAAAGAAAAGCTGCAAAGTACTTTTTATAACCGTCTGGTGCTGATAGGCACTACTGCTACCGGGAACTCGGCTGAAGACATCAAATTCAGTCCTTATGGGCCTCTCGCCGGCGTTCACATTCACGCCAACCTGTTGCAGAACATCTTGAGCCAGAGATTTCTGCATCGCTCAACGGTAGAAATGACGATAACCCTGATTTTCATTTTTGCTCTGGGCATTGCTTATCTGCTCTGGAAAAGCAATGGTCTGCTCACCAACTTTATTACTCTCAGCATAGCCGCTTTGTGGGGTGCGGTCTGCGTGATTTTGTTCAACTTCGATATCGTCTGGGAAATGGTCCCGATTTGCCTCATGTTGCCGATTCAATGGGCTTTTACCCGTCTGGTTCAGCAGTTTGTGTCATTGCGCGAGAAGAATTACGAGCTGGCACGCAAGGTCAGAGAATTGGCGATTATCAATGAAGTCAGTCAGGCTGTCAGCTATATGGGTGATCTTGGCAAGACCATCGATGCAATTTTAAGTCGTGGCGTTCAGGTACTGAATGCTGAGCGTGGCTCTCTTTTTCTGCTTGACGACAAGTATGAAGAACTGGTCGAGCATGCAGCTGTCTTTGGTGTTGAAGGTGAGGTTGTTATCGACGAAAACCTCAAAACCCAGTTCAAAGGTGGCAAGGGTATTGCCGGCGAAGTGTTTAACAGCGGCAAGCCGCGTTTGCTTCAGAATGTGCGCAAAGATAAGAGTTTTGCCTTCAGAGATGAAGACCGCGAGCGGGTTCGCTCGATAGTTTGCGTTCCGCTGATGATAAAGGATAATGCCATAGGTGTCATGAATATAGTTAACCGGCGCGAGGGCCTGTTCAGTCATGAAGATTTACAGACTGCGCTCACCATGGCGAATCAGGCAGCAGTCGTTATCGAAAAGTCCCGTTTGTTCAATCTTGCTACCATAGATGGCTTAACCGGTCTCGTTGTTCATCGCCACTTTCAGGCAAAAATGGAAGAGGAATTCAGACGCGCCCGGCGCTACAGTAAGCCTCTCGCTTATATGATGACCGATATTGACCATTTTAAAAAGTTCAACGACACCTGGGGCCATCAGACAGGTGACATGGTATTGCGCGAGGTTGCAAAAATCGTCCGCGACAGTGCCAGAGACACCGATATCGCAGCCCGTTACGGCGGCGAAGAATTTGGTGTAATTTTACCGGAAACCGATTATGAGGGTGCCATGCTTCTTGCCGAAAGACTGCGCGCGCGCGTAGAAAATGCAGTTTTTCAGGGCCCGCAGGGAGATCTTAAGGTTACTTTGAGCGTAGGCGTTTCGACCATGCCAAAATTGCAGCCAGAAACCGCCCTTGAAATGATCAAATTCGCTGATGATGCTCTTTATATCTGTAAGCGCAACGGACGCAACCGGGTCGAACATGCACCGGTCAGCGAAACTACTGAGCAGCAGCCAGAACCTTCGCAGCCTGCCGGCAGCTGATCACGTCTGTCGATTCTGCAATCAACCGTTCATCAGGTCTTCGCGCTCGAGATTCAAAGCTTTGAGCGTGCGGTAAAAAGTGGCTTTGTGTATTCCCAGAAGCTCGGAGGCGCGGGTGATGTTGCCGTTGGCCATCTGATAAGCGCGGCGCAATTCGCTTTCGCCAAGTTTTTTGTCGCCGTTGATCTTTACTGTCGCCTGTGAGCTATTGTCGGGCATGCCAAGACGTATCGGCTGCTGCCACGGCAATATGGTTACATCGCTGTAATCTTTGCCGGGAGCATATTGCGCGGCATTCATACGTTCTTCATACCATTCGCGCAATGAGCGCAGACCGATTACATCAGTCTGGTTCTCAGCAAAAAGGCGTTCCATAAGGTTGCGAAGCTCTCTGACATTGCCAGGCCACTGGTATTGTTTTAGTAGTTGCAGGGCTTCCCGGGTAAGGCATGAGACGCTGCGACCATACTTTGCGTTGAGATTTTTCATGAAATGCTGAATCAGCAGTTCGATATCGTCTGGCCGCTGGCGCAGAGGTGGAACATGTATCTGCAACGCATTGATGCGATAATAAAGGTCGGCCCGAAAACTGTTATTCTGACTCGCTTTCTCAAGGTTGTGGTTAGTTGCAGCGATCACGCGAACATCAACCTTTATCGGCGTTTCTGAGCCTACCCTTTCGATCTGGGATGTTTCGAGAACTCGCAGCAGTTTGGCCTGTGATAGAGCCGGCAAATCACCTATTTCATCGAGAAAAAGCGTGCCGCCATTCGCACGTTCAAAGCGACCGCGGTGCGAACGCATGGCTCCGGTAAAAGAACCTTTTTCGTGGCCAAATAATTCACTCTCAAAAAGGGTTTCGGTGATGGCCGAGCAGTTCATGGTAACAAAAGGCTTTGTCGAACGATTGCTCATTTTATGAATGGCTGCAGCTATGCCTTCTTTGCCTGCGCCGGTTTCTCCGGTAACCAGAACGGCGGCATCAGATGCCGCATACATTCTGATCTTGTTAAAAACACGCTGCATGGGTTCAGAAGTGCCAACCAGACCGCAGAATGTCGCTTTCTCGAGAACGACAGGAACTGTGTCAGAGATTTCCTGCATTAAAATGGCGACGAGGCCTTCACTATTATTGTCTGCTGGCAGCAGAGAATCAATAAGCAGCTGATGGCGCTCGCCATGTTTGTCGATAAGCTGAGCTTTGAATCCATACAGATTTTTCTGCTGCTGACTTGTCTGGCGTATGAATTCGCTTAAACCCGACAGGTGTGGCTCCAGCTTCGAATCAAAATCTTCTCCGAGCAATTCCGAAGCTGGTTTGCCTACGTAATCGGCCAGCCAGTCGGGAATGTCTTCTATTGTCAGTCTGTTTCCGGTTTGCCTGACAATAAGATTTCGACTGGGTGGCAGCAGTAGAAGTGGTTGCGTTACTGTTGTGGTCATATTCTGGGAATATACAATTTAGCTCTGATAATTTTCAATGCTTTCCGTTTAAGCTTTGCTCATTTCTGCCGAATATAGATGCGACAGACTATATTCTGTCAGTTTCAGATCGAAAGAAAGCAGCTGATGAAACGAGTTCTAAAACTTTGCAGGGCAATCCTGGTGCTGGCTTTGCTCTTGCCGGCCCTAAAGGCGTCTGCCGCTGATGATAATTTTAAGCTGGTATTGGACTACGACTCGCGTTCAGTAGTCGATAGTACCAGGCGGGACTGGTATGAAAATATTTACGATCCGGCCTCTCTGACGCCAACTGTCACTCGCCGTCAGTATGACAAGACTTTCATTGGCAGCCGAAGTGATCTGTTTCTGGCGCTCAACGGAGATCTCAATGAGACTCACTTTCTCGATATCAGAGAGCGCATAAATTATTTGCACTACAACAAGGAAGATATACTCAGTCGTGACTACTCTTCGTTCAAATACCGGGAACTCGATCATCATCTGAACGTTGTCTGGGGCATAGCAGCTGGCGATCACGATTATTTTCAGCTCGATTTTCACAATCGCTATCTGGATATTCCAGAAATAGAGAATTACGGGTTCAGATCTAATATGGGCAGCGCCCTTCTCAGTCATGAATTTTCACAGCGGACCTGTTTCAATATTCTCGGCAGTTTTGAAGAACGTCAGTTTGAAGAGGATCTCGATGCCGATTATCGCGAAGCTCGTGGCGGTTTTGAAATTGTTTCGCTGATACCTGGTCGCCACAAATATACTGCTGTTGCCAACTCGTCCCGTGGTGAACGCAGTTATTTTGCATCGTTTCCCAACGGCATGGCGGCGCGCCGTGCTGTCGATTACTACACCGACTATGTTGCCAACCCCCGCGACGATGATCCGCGAGCTAAATACGTAAGACATAAGACCCGCGGCGATCTTTTTCTGAAAGTCTTTGCGGACTTTTCTTCGCGTGATCGCACGCGCATCGACAACAGCTATAATCAGGTTGCTGGCGGTTTTGAAACAGCTTATGAAATCGCTGACGATCTGACGCTGCGCTTGCGCGACACTTATCGCAAGGTTGACTATCAGCGTGAGTCTGGAGCTTATTTTTTGCACGATTATTCGGGTAATATGCTGTCGTTGGCAGCAGACTATGACTATTCTGAGAACATGACACAGACATTCACATTTATCGACGAAGTGCAGAATCACCAATCAGCAACAGAAGAAGACTTCAGGATCAATTCTTTGATTTATGAGGGTCTCTATGCTTTCGGGCGTTCACGGGCCAGTGTGGTTTTATCTGGCTTGCGGCGCAGATATGACTCAGCGCGCGCCATGTACCCCGATGAGAACGAATTGCGTGCATTGGTCGGCTGGGACTACCTGATTACCGATACAGTTAAGTTCAGAATGAAGTCTGAGTTTATAAATCGCGAATATCCTGATTTTGAAGATGAGCTCTATTCAAGTCACAGTCGTAATAACTGGCGAATGGGTGTCGAAAAAGCTTTTTCACAGGCTAATTCGCTTGAGCTTGCCTTTCAGCTGGGCAGCGAAAAACACGACACCTTTACCAGTAACAACATTGAAGAGAAGAGTCTGCACCTTTCCTGGATCAGTCATTATTGATCAACACCCTGATGATTGTCTGTGGCAGCGCATTCAAGTTGGATGGGCTTCGATCATCATCGCGCCAGATGGTTATAAATTCAGCTGACTGAAGGGTGTAGAAGAAGTTCGGGCGCAATAATAATTTATTACCATGGTTTTTGTTGTGGTCAGACTGGCTATATGATAAAATAAATTGCTTATGCCAGTCTTTGCTTTTTTGGGCGTTTTTCAGCACGAAGTTGCTTTACAGCAGCTTCGCAAGCTTGTTGATGCCGTCAGGGCTTTGGCTGGCAGCAGTTGTGTTGTTATGTGCAACACCGGTGGTCTGTTTGCCAATGCTGCAAGGCTTGACTCTCAGGTCGAAGTGCTCTTTGAAAGTGGAATAGATCTGGTTTTCCCTGGTGAACAGGCTATCGCCAGGGGTGCTGCCCGCTCGCTTGTCGGCTCGGGGCGCTGGCCAATGGTGCGACCATTGAACTTGCCGGCTGATTCTCCGGGGCAGGGGGCATTGCTGCTTAACAGGCATGCTGAACCCGCCTGGGTTGTAAGCGTTCTTGACGGCAGCGGTAGAATCCCTGTTGAACCTGCCCACACAGTTCTTGAGAACTTTTTCGGGAACAAAAGTGACAAATTGCCCGTATTAATAAATGTACACGGGAATGATTTCGACTATAAAAGGGCTCTGGCATGGAAATACGAAAATTCAGGCCATCAGATCAGCTGGTTTGGTAGTGGTGGCGGCCCTTTGTCGGCTTACTGCGAAATCATGGGAGATGGTTCTTTCTTCCAGCCTGAAGCGGGGAAAGCTGCCAGCCGCGATTCCATAGGCGGTCTTGCCCCTGACATCTGGTGGAAGCGTAGAATCGATCGTCTGCCAGTTTCTCCTCAGCCGGGCTGGGGGGCATGGCGTTGTGACTGTACTTTTTTGTGGCTTGACATCAACGGAAAAGCACAAAAATTTAGAAGTGAGACATTCGAATTTTGACAGATCTTTTCACACTGACGAATGGTTAAAAAATAGAAGGAGTTAACGGGCTAAAGTGGCTGAAACATTGACAGCATCGCATCAGCAGCTGCTGTATGAAGCGCAGAAACAGATTCTTTCGTGTGGAAAGAATACCGACAGCATTCTGCGGGTGCTCAGCCGTACTTCGCAAGACCTGTTTGGCAAGCCTGCTCTGGGTGTCATTTTTTACGACCCCTCGGCGCAACTGACCCGTATCAGGTACAACGACGGCTTCAGTGACAAGAGTCTCGGCTGCCACTGCGTTACTTTCACCCGCGAAAAACTTGGCCGTGATAAAATCTCGGCGAGAACCGTAGCCGATGAAGATGGTGAAACCCATCAGCTGACTCCTCTTGGGTCAGACGACGACATTCTAGGCATGCTGATCATGCCAGAATACTCTGGCGACTTGTCGGTTGCAGCTACAGCGTTTCGCGAACTGGCAACGACATCGATAAATACTTTCCTTGAAGTAGAACTCGTGCAGCTGCGCATGGAAGAAATGGGCGCATTGCTCGAAGTCGGCCGGGTCGTCAGCTCAACTCTTGATCTGCGCGAACTGCTGACCAAGATCATGAGCACAGCCACCAAGGTCATGCGCTGCGAAACCTCGACGGTTTATCTGATTGATGAGCAGACCAACGAGCTGTATTTTCATATTGTATCGGGTGACCCAAATGTTGGCGCCAAACTCCAGGAAATAAGACTGCCAATGGGTACCGGCCTGGCCGGCTGGTGCGCGCAGAACAACAAGCCGATCATCGTTCCTGACACCGAAAAAGATCCAAGATTTTTCAAGGGTGCCGATAAGAAGTCAGGCTTTGTAACGCGCTCGATGATCTGTGTGCCGATGCGCCTCAAAGACCGGGTTATCGGCGTTCTTCAGGTTCTTAACCGCACCGGCACTATTCCATTCAACGATCATGATCTCGAAATGCTTGAAAATATGGCGAATCAGGCCGTATCTTCAATCGAGAACGCCAGACTCTATGAGAACATTCAAAAGGTATATCTCTCTACCATCGAAGTTCTCGCTACGGCAATCGACGCCAAAGATCCTTATACTCAGGGGCATTCCCGCCGCGTTACTCAGTATTCGGTCGCAATTGCCGAAGAAATGAATCTCTCACCCAAAGAAGTCGAAGATATCCGTTATGCTGGACTTCTTCACGATGTCGGCAAAATAGGTATCAAAGACAGTATTATCAGGAAACCCGGTCGATTGACCGACGAAGAATACGCCATTATCAAGAAGCATCCTGCAATCGGCGCCAAAATTCTGCGCCCGGTTGATTTTCTGGCTGATAAAATTCCTGGTGTCCTTCATCACCATGAATATTACGATGGTAGAGGCTACCCCGATCACCTGACAGGTGAAGACATACCGCTTGCCGGGCGTATAATCTGCGTTGCCGACGCCTTTGATGCGATGACTACCAATCGTCCTTATCGCAAAGGTCTGACTGTCAAGACCGCCGTTGGAGAGCTCAAGAAGTTTTCAGGCAAGCAGTTCGACCCGGTGTGCGTCGAAGCCTTTTTGAAAGCTTTTGACCGCAAGCTTTTCCAGTATTTCGAAAAGGTTGAAGACACTGATGATATGGTTCTTATCGACGATGGCACCGAAGTAAAAGATGCTGCCGATGCCGTTCATGAACTCGAAGGCCAGCCTTATCCGCCCATGGCTGCTCATGAGATCAAAGATGAAAAGAAACTCGAGAGTCAGCCATACCCACCGGTAATGGCACATAAGTCTCCAGACCAGCCGTCATCACAGCCATATCCGCCGGTCAATGCCAAAGACTCTGAAAAGCCCTCAACTCAACCTTTTCCGCCAATTTCCGGCGACGACAAAGACAAAAGCTGAGAGGTTTTTTGGTTCAGGGCTGATTCTTTATCAGATTACACGCAGCTGAGGTTGCTGTTGTACCTGGCTCTTATTTTCGCGAATCTGGCGGTCATTGTAAATCATGTCGCGATTGGGGGCAAATGAAGGCACGATTTCGGAGAATCCTCTGATAATTCCGCGTATCTTGCCACTTCTGGCGGCAACTTCAAGACGCTCGACCTGCGCCATCAGTGCCGCTTCGTCTACCTCTTCCGGGCGGGCAATAAAAATTTTGCGGTTACGCGTGGCAGTAATGCCTTCAGAAGCCGTGAGAAGCTCTTCATACAGCTTTTCACCCGGTCTGATCCCAGTGAATTTTATCTCGATGTCCTTGCCTACTTCGAGGCCCGAAAGCCTGATGAGATCTTCAGCGAGATCGACAATGCGAACAGGTTCACCCATGTCGAGAATAAAAACTTCGCCGCCCTTGCCGTATGAACCGGCCTGAATAACCAGTTTGCTGGCCTCAGGAATGGTCATGAAATAGCGGATCATTTTGGGGTGCGTTATCGTAATGGGGCCACCTTTTTCAATCTGTTCCTTGAACAGAGGAATCACGCTGCCGCGGCTGCCGAGAACATTACCAAATCTTACTGCTACAAATCTTGTTTGACTGCGGCGGGCATAGCATTTGAGAATCTTTTCGGCGACACGTTTGCTGGCTCCCATGATGGACGTCGGATTAACTGCCTTGTCGGTAGAAATCATGACAAATCTTTCGACTTTTGTATTATGAGCAGCATCGACCAGATTGCGGGTGCCCAGCACGTTGTTCTTAACAGCTTCTTCCGGGTTCAGTTCCATGAGAGGAACATGTTTGTGCGCGGCAGCATGAAAGACTATGTCGGGACGGTATGCGTTAAAAAGACTGGCGATTTTGTCGCGATCCTGAATATCGGCAATTAGCGGAATAAGCGCGATGTTGCCAAGATTTTCGTTGCCAAGCAGATCTTGATTGGTCTTAAAAATACTGTTTTCGCCGTGACCGAGCAGAATCAGCTTTGCCGGCTGAAACGGCAGAATCTGGCGGCAGATTTCGCTGCCGATGCTGCCACCAGCACCAGTGACCATGACGACTTTATTGGTTACATAGGCGGCGATTTCGGCAAGATTGATCTCTGCCGGCGGGCGCCGCAGCAGATCTTCGATTGCTATATCTCTTAGTTGCAGACTGACGAGTTTGCCGGCGATTATATCCTGAAGTCCGGGCAGCGTTTTGAATCTCACTCTGGTGTCCTGGCACAGCTTGATTATGCGTCGCAGTTCGTGCCCCGAAGCAGAAGGAATCGCAATGATGATTTCATCAACACTGTGTTCTTTTACTATGCTGGAGATTCTTTCACTGCCACCCAGGACCTGTACCCCGTGAATGATCTGATTCTGCTTTTTGAGACTGTCGTCAATCAAACCGACAACGTTTATGGGCAGATTTACGTTACGTCTGATTTCACGCAGAATGCTTTCGCCAGCCTGTCCTGCGCCAATGATGAGAACGCGCTTGGCTTTTTGCGAGGTTTTATTGAAGAGCCAGCCGCGGAACGGGCTTGCCTCAAGCATGCTCAAAGCAACTCTTGGCGCGATTCTACTGCTTCCGATGAGTATCAGAGAGATCATCCAGTCGATCACAAATACCGCGCTGAAATTGGCAAAGCTCTGGGTAAAGTAGATCGAGGCAATTTTAAGCATTGAATAGGTTGTTACAGCCGTAAACACCGCGACCATATCGGGGAGCGAAGTAAAGCGCAGCGTGCGGTTGTACAATCCCATAAACCAGAAACATGCCAGTCCGACGGGAGTGAGAATTGGAATGATGAAAAGCAGATACTGGACATGCTGGGGTTGCAGGTTGTCGAATTTGAGCCAGATGGCGGCCACAAGGGAAAAGGCAATACAGATAATATCTGTAAGAATAAAGAATATCTTGCGGAAAGGTGTCATCGGTCTGTTGTGTACCCCGTCAAATTCCCTTTAAGTGCTTTAATTTCGCAATTTTAGCACAAGGCTTGAGAATAGTCGACAAAATCCTTCGGCATTTCATCGGACATATTTAATAAGAATCGTTGGATTTTTTGTCGATAAATATCAAATGCAGATAGTCAAAATCAGATTTGGTCGATATTTGCTTTTTGCCGGTTTTATACTGCTGTTCGTAAGTTGCGTTACCTGTATGATTCTTTTGAACAGCAGAAGCGCTGTGGCGGCCGACAACATATACGTTGATCTTCCATTGGATCACCCATCTTACCAGATGTGCAGGAATATGATAAATCTCGGAGCCATAACTCCGCGCGCCGGCCAGACTTTTGCCCCGTTTGAAAAAATTACCGCTGAAGAGTGGAACTACGCTCTGCAAAGAATTGGCAACCATCTTGGGCGTGTAATTCCTCAAGCCGCCAGATTTACCTCAGACCATGAAATATCCGGTCACTCAATGCTTTTGCGACTTCATAGCTTTGTTGATGATACCTGCGGGCTTGGCTCGCTCAATCGGCTCGACAATACAAGGATTTCGGCCTTCTTTTTGCTCGAGCACTGTCTTCTGGCCTATATAAATGATTAAGTTCAGTAAAAAAACACAACGACGCATATATATGTTTTATCTCATTGTACTTCTGTTTGCGTTGAGCTGGCGACTGGCCAGAGCCGGCAGTGGTTTTTCTGGGATCAGCAACATAGCCATTGAAGAACTCGCCGGTGAAACCGGTATAGTTGTTTCCCTGACACATGTTAACAGGCCTGTAGTATCTTTTTCGGGTGAAGAAAAATGTCTTGTTCTTGATTTCAAGAATGTTTCAGTTGCCGGGAAGCTTATCGATACAGCCTTTGCCGGTCGAGATCTCCGTCTTGGTTATATTACAATCTTGCCGCAAAAGCCTGATTGTGCAAGGATACGTTTATATCTCATGCCGGGCTGCCTTGCTTCGATCCGTTACAGTGACAGCGATGTCATTGTCAGATTGGCTGAGAAAAAAGCGATGACCACATCAGCGACAATAGAGCCAGGGTTTTTACTCAGTCCTGCCGAAGAAAAATATGCTCCCGTCGTAATCAGTCTGCATGATGCCCCTTTGTTGCCGGTAATAACCGAACTGGCAGACATTGCAGGTTTGCAGATCGAACTGACTGGAAATCTGCCTGAAAAATTTACGCTTGAAGTTCAATCCGAGAGCCCTCTGGATGCGATAAAGAGGATCTCTCAGGCTTGTGATCTCGAATTGATGCGTCGTGGTCAGGCGTGGCACATTTCGCCCCGTGACTCTGACAAACCCAAAATTTATGCTTATTCTGGAGATCTTTTGCAATGATGAGAGCTCCGGCAAAATTATTCGCTACTCTTCGGCGTATGCTGAAAATGAAAGTCAGGCGTCTGCGAATCAGTCGATATGCTCTGAAGAGAAGAATAATACCGGCATTGATGACATTTGTTCTCATATCGATACTTGTATTTATGCCGGCTTACAGATTTGAAGAGCCAGATAATCGCCTTACCCGTTTTGATCTTGCGCAGATGTTCGAAAATGTTCTCGAAAGTTGCCGAATAGCAGCGCAGCCCGATATGCTGCCTGAATATATCGATCTTGACGACGAACAGCTGTTCAGCGTATATCGGACACTTTCGTGCAATATTATCAAGGGTTTTCCTGATCGCAGATTCAAACCTCACGCATTCTTGCGCAATATTGAAACCATGGGATACATGCAGAATCTCGTCAGGTTTTTACGTCAGGTTAAACCTGACTCTGATGCTGGGCGGCAGCTTGTGCGACTTATGGCGTATCAGGATACCCCAGCCGAAATTATGGCAGGCAATATGTCGAGCTTTATGCCGGACAGTCTGCATGAGCCTTCTGGTTATACCGACCGGGAGGTCATGGCAGATCTCATGGCCGCTATTATCGGTCAGCTTCGTCCAACCGCTCTTAAAGGTCGAGTTGTCAACGCTATTAGCGGTAAACCCCTGTCACGTGCTTTTGTTGCCAGCGAAAAAGTTGCAACAGTAACAGATGAGAATGGCTTTTTCAGTATTGAATATCCGGTTGCCGACTTTGAAGAGGTGACTGTTATGGCTGCTGCTGAGTATTTTCAGCCGGTTGAACTGAAAAAGAATATAAAATTCAACCAGAATGTGGTTATCAGACTCAACCCCGCGAAAGTAACTGAATAGCGGGGTGTCTTCAGTCTGTCAAGGTCCAGTCGCCGTTGCTGGTTTGTCTTACCTTGCCCTGACCGGCCAGTTCCAACAGCAGCGCTGTAATTTTGTCGGGAGCCGAACTCAGCACCTGTTCGAGCTGTTTCTCGCTGCATGGGTGCCTGAGAAGAAGTTTGAGAACATCAGAAGAAAGCGCCGGCCGGTTCCAGTTACTGCTGCGTGGTGGCACAAAACTATGCTCAAAGGCCGTAGTTACAGGCACCGATAGATTCAATGCCGTGCGAAAGTTATTCAGCAGGCCCTGATCGGCAGTGCTTATCTCACTTTCTACAGGCATGCGCACGGCGGTATTCAGATAGACAGATTCGAGATTGGGCAGGCTGCGCAGGTAGTCGCGAAGACCAGCAATTTCTTCGGCTGAGTCATTGATTCCCGGACAGACAAACACTTCTATTTCTATAGAGCCTTTGAAATCGCGTGAAAACAGCTGGATACCCTCTAAAATTGAGGCAAGTCTAAGATCTGCAGTCGGGCGATGAATGCGTTCAAAACTGCGCTGGTTGACTGTTGTGACTGTTGGCAGCAGTCTATCTGCCAGCATCAGTTCTTGTCTCACTTCGGGAAGATGCATGAGCGAAGAATTGGTAATTACGCATGAGGGGGCGCTGTCGAGTTTCTTGATTTCGGCAAGAATAAAACCGAGGCCGGTATGCAGAGTCGGTTCGCCGGTTCCTGAAATTGTTATCCAATCGGGGCGTGCAATTTCGCTGAGCACGGCTTTGAGCTCGGTTATCACACATTCGGGGTCGCAAAATTGAGAGCGAGTCGAAGTGTGAAACCTGGTTTTCGAAAGCTGGCAGTAAAGACAGTCAAAAGAACAGGTTTTTGTTGGCGTCAGATCTACGCCCAGCGAAATGCCAAGACGCCGTGACGGCACGGGGCCAAATATATAGGTTCGCATAAATCAACAATCGGTCTGGCTTAGCGACAATCTTTCTTGAGAATTTTCGAAAAGTAGTAGACGCCGACCAGCGCGAATATCAGAACGAATGGCAGTGCCACGACATAATGACCGGTAAAGGGGCGCACCGGGTTCATTTTTTCTCGTGCGCGCAGCAGATTTTTGAGAGTTTTTTCGAGCTCTTTTTTTACCTCGGCGTCAGATACGTTATCGATTGACTTTTTAAGTTCGGCAATAGCCGCGTCGAGACTTTCGAGTGTGGTTTCTTTTGGGGTCATTGATTATTCTCCTCTGATTGTGAAGAAAGATTGGTGCCCAGTCTCTGGTCAAGTTTCTTCAACTGAGCCTGGTTAAGGTTCATTCCCTTGATCCGGCCGAGAACTCTTTGTGCATCTATCTCACGTCCGATCTGGCGGAATCGGTCGGCGATGTCGAACATGCTGTCGGGTTCGATAAAGCCGGCTTTAAGGGCTTTGTGATACTCTTCAGCCGCGCTGGAAAGCTGGCCGGAAGCGATGAACAGGTCGCCCATTCTGATATATGGCTCGGGGTTCTGCGGTTCGCGGCTTAGAGAAGTTTTGTATGCTGCCAGTGCAGCCTCATACTGGCCCTGACTCTTATAAACATCACCCTGGAGCAGGTATAGTGAGTTGAGATCGCCCTGTTGGGCGATTCCGGTGTTCACTAATGCCAGAGCTTCAGTAAAGAGTCCTTCGTTGATCATGGCTTTCGCCAGAGGTTCGTAAGCACGAGGGTTGCTCTTGGGGTTTTTCTGGGCATATCTCGGGAAGCTTTCGAGCTGATCAGGGTTGGTCAGGCGTACTTGCTCGGTAATCTCGGCGGCAAGACTGTGCATTCCGATTTCTGAGTAACCATTAGCCAGTGCGCGCAGCGCAAACACGTTGCGAGGATCGAGTTTGAGAGCTTTCAGGTAGTTGGCACAGGCCATTTCATGGCTTCTGGTAGCGGTATAAACCTTGCCGAGATTCATCAGTGCATTGAAGTTTTCAGGGGTTCTTTGCAGGACATGTCTGAATGCTTCTATCGCTTCGTTAAAAAAGCCGCCCCGTGCGTATTCGAGCGCGCGCTCATAGTCTGCGTCAGCCGGAGACTCTTCGATCACGCTGCGCGGAACATACGCCGGAGTGCTTTCAGATGCCGTCGTCGCGCTGAGTGACGGTGGTGGCGAAGAAAGGCTTACGACAGGCGTCTGAGTGTCTTCTTCGCCAAGTGCGCGCAGAATTCTGGCTGCATAAGGATCTTCGTGATTGAGTGAATTGCGTGATGCAGCCCAGAGTGAGTGTGCCTGATCCTTCAGTCCGCTCTGAATCAGGTTTATCCCGGCAAAATAGCGGTATTTGTGGTTGAAAGGTTCTTTGCGAATTGCCTTTTCGAAATATTCCTGAGCTTCTTTGTGCTTTCCTGATTCCATCTCAAGCTGGGCGTAATTGAAAAGAGTTGCAACATGCTCGGGATCAGTTGTGAGGACTTGCTGCCAGATTTTGCGGGCTTCATCAAAGTTGCCGCTGCGCGCGAGGATCTGACCTTTTTCTGCCATGATTTCGAGTTTATCATGATAAGAGGGCTCGATTTCTTCGATCAGTTTCATGGCGCGATCGTTTTCGCCAAGCTGATAAAGGCATCTTGCCATCTGTAGTTTCCCGGATGATGACTCGGGATTGTTGTTCAGATAGCGCTCAGCATATTTGTAGGCCTCATCGATCACACCCAGCTTCTCGCATACCATGCTCAAGTTCAGCAAAGCCGACGATTCTGATGGGTAAAGTGTTACCAGGTTTTCGAGCAGCTTTTTCTGTTCACTGAGATTTCCGGTGCGCTCAAGAGTTTTCAATCTTGCATTTATTGTCTCGAGGCTGGTGGTGCTTTCGCTCGATGCATCTGCACCCGCCGGCAGATCGCGAGAAAAGGATGCTCTCAGTTCAACGGCTTCAGCATTCTGGGGGTCCAGCTTTAGGGCCTTGTTTAACATGTCGCTGGCCTTGCGGACTTCACCCATGCGATGCAGAAGGGCGGCATAGGCAGTTAACCCCTCAACAAAGTCAGTACTCATTTCCGTGAGGGCGCGTAACTCTCTTTCGCTTTCCATGAGGCGGTCGCCCTTCATCAGCAGGCGAGCCAGCAGGAGTCGAGTTTCTGGCTGGTCAGGCAGCAGATTGACCGCTTCTCGCAGCATTGACTCGGCTTCAACCAGATTTTCTGTGTCGATCAGTCTGGTAGCGGTAATATTATAGGCCTTTGCCAGTTTTGGTTCGATTTCTTCTGACTTGTAACCGGCCTGAATCAGCTTTTTGCCGAGCTCTATCGCTTCACTGGCCATATTTTTGCCAAGCGCGACATCTATCATCTGTGCCAGACAATCATGCAATGCTCTTGTGTAGTTGCGATCGTCCGGCGCCAGTTCTACTGCTGTTTCATAGCTTTTGCGGGCCTCAGCGTATTTTTTCTCGCCAGCCAGAGCCTGGCCGAGCAGAAAGTGGGCTCGGGCATCGCCGGGAGTCTCTGCAATGCGTGAAGAAGCCAGTGATCTAGCGGTTGCATAATCCTGAGCTTCAATCGCGGCTCTGATTTCGGCATTGTCAGACCAGGTTGAGAATTTACCATCTTCGGCTGCTGCTGTTTCGCTGACCGGCGCCACCGGATTTTTGCTTTTTTTCTTGCCGCCACAGCCTGCGAGGTTGAGAGCTAACATGGCACCACAGGCTGGAACCAGAATTAACTTTGTATAAAAATGCATTGCAACACGTCTCCTCTGTATTATAAAAACAACTCGCTTACCGAGCGTCTTTCAAAAATTCGTCTGATTGTTTCGCCAATGAGCGGCGCCAGCGATAGAACGGTCAAACGGCATTTTTCTATTTTTTCGGGGCTGAGAGCTACTGAATTTGTGCAGATAATCTCTTTTACCGCTGATTTTTCGATTCTTTCGACCGCGGGTGGAGACAGCAGGGCATGTGTACAGCAGGCCATGACTGTTTTGGCACCTTTCTCGATCAGGCTCTCGGAAACGGTGACAAGAGTTCCCGCAGTATCGATGATGTCGTCGATTATGATGCAGTGCTTACCCTCAACATCGCCGATTACGTTCATGACTACGGCCTTATTCTTCTCCGGGCGGCGTTTATCGATGATAGCCATGGGCAGGTCGAGTTTTTTGCCAAAGGTGCGTGCTCGCAAAACGCCGCCGGTATCAGGCGACACAACAACATGGTCGGTGAGGTCTCGTTTTAAAATATGTTCCGAGAGCAGGCGAACCGCTGACAGATGATCGACCGGAATATCGAAAAAGCCCTGAAGAGCGGGGTCGTGCATGTCGACTGTCATCATGCGGTTGGCGCCGGCAATGGTAATTATGTTGGAAACCAGTTTGGCGGTGACAGGCTCACGCCCGGTCGTTTTCTTTTCCTGGCGTGAGTAACCAAAATAAGGAACAACTGCGGTTACGCTTGCGGCCGACGCGCGTCTGAGGGCGTCCATGGTGATCAGCAGTTTCATCAGGTTCTCGTTAACCGGGGTGCTGGTCGGTTGAATGATAAAGGTATCGCAACCACGCACTGATTCTTCGATGCGACAGTAGAGTTCGCCATCGGCAAAGCTGGTGTGAAAAACGTTTCCTTCAGGAATCATGAGAAATCGGCAGACTTCCGAAAAAAGTTCGCGATTGCTGTCACCTGAGAAAATTTTTACCCGTGAATTAGTATGCATGGCTGCTCCTTGTAATCATGAATTAACCCTCTATCAAGGAAAACGGTTCAATCTGGCTCTTGTCGGCAACATGAGCGTTTTTAACAATACAGGCTTCGAGACTGCAGCCGTTACCGATAGTGGCGCAGCTGATATGGCAGTTCGGCCCGATTACACAGTCTCGACCTATTCTGCATCGCCCCGAAATCATGGTGCCCGGATGAATGACTGTGTCCGGTTCTATGCTGACATCTGGTCCGATAAAGGTGTTGTGCGGGCTTGTAATAGTAACTCCGGCGCTCATGAGCCGATCGAGTATCTGCTTTTGAAGTATGGCGCTTACCTCAGCGAGGTGTTGGCGGCTGTTAATTCCGAGAGTAGACGATTCGTCCTTTTCGATGCAGCTGATGACTGGCAGGCCTTGTTCAACCGCCATTTCAACGAGGTCAGTAAGATAATATTCCTTCTGCTGATTGCCAGCCGTCAGCTTGAAAATATTGTTTTGCAGAAACTGGCCTTCGAAAAGGTATACGGCGAGGTTTACTTCCTTGACTTTGAGCTCTTCTTGCGAACAGTCACGGGCTTCTCTTATTGCGCAGACCTGGTTGCTCCTGCGCAGAATTCGGCCATAGTTGCCGGGGTTTTCCATGTTGAGAGTCATCATGGTAATCGCCGGTTTCTGACTGTCGTGCATTTCGATCATTTCACGCAGTGTGTCGGTAGAAATCAGCGGGGTGTCGCCGCAGACAACGAGCAGTCGCTCCGGCATGGCAGTAATCTCTTTTGCAAAGCACTGAACTGCGTGACCGGTTCCCAGTTGTTGCGGTTGCTCGACAAAAGAGACATTCTCGCCGGTTAGCAGATCGCGCACCAGTTCGCTCTTATAACCTGTTATCAAAGTGACTTTGTCACAGCCAACTGCCTTTACCGCTTCGATGACATAAGAAACCATGGGCTTGCCCAGAATCGGGTGTACTACTTTTGGTAATTCGGATTTCATCCGGGTGCCTTTGCCGGCGGCCAGAATCAGGGCCTGAAGCTTAGCAGTCATATTCTACCTCACAGTTTTTTTCGCGGTTATTATACACAGATTTTTCTCTTTCTGGCCATAAATACTGCAAATTTTCCTGAGCCCGCCTGTATCAACTATCTGGCGACTATGCCGGGTAAAGCATTGTCTTTGATATGAATAGTGCAGCATAAAACTTAAAAGCCCGCCAGAGGGCGGGCTGGTGATCAGGGGCGGGAGGATTCGAACCTACGAATGCCTGCTCCAAAGGCAGGTGCCTTACCGCTTGGCTACGCCCCTTCGCCATTTTTGTGGCTGAAAGAAAATAACATATTTGGCCCCGCAGCGCAAGCGCAGTCTGCTCTCTAAAATCGTGCGCGTGACCATACTGCTTTTTTGTTGCGATTATCGTGAGTTGGCTGGCTGATTTTCCGGTCGGACGGCTTCGTCTTCATAGGCGCGCAGAATTGTCTGCTTGATTTGTTCGGCCAGTTCTGTGTTAATGGCAAAAATAGTGTCGCGCCAGGTGCCATCTGGCATTTTTCGGCTTGGCATGCCAACAAAGCAGCCTCGTTGCGAAGAAAAAATCTGAAAATCTTTGATTACCAGGGCATCATCCAGCGTAATTTCGGCAAAAGCCATAAGTTTGCTGCGGGGAGCTTTGATCAGCTGAATTCTGACATCGGTAATCTGCATCGGTCAGAATTTTAAAATGAATTCTGTCCAGACTTTGGTGTCTTTACTCGATTTGGTGTCGGTTACTTCGGGTCTGACTTCATTGTTGTAGCCGGCCTTGATCTGTATGTTCTGGTTGGCGTCAACTATGCCTTCTACCTGTAGTTTCTCTTCTGATTCGAAAGTATCGATCATCGAACGCCGAAACGATACCTTGCCCTTAAGCGTGGGCTTGAAGCTGTATACCGCTTCAAGATAGTAGCGGGATGCGAGTGCGGTGCTGGACTCATGCGGTTCGGGCTTCTGTTCTCCGCTTTTGTTGTTGGCATTGACTGAAGCTCGAAGTGTTCTCTGGCTGCCTGTTTCGCCGAAACTGCCGATAATCGGAGAGGCCAGCGGGGTAATTCGCTGCTGTTCCAGTTCTCCGTAGAGACGCAGGCGGCCGGATCCGCCTCTGATCGAAAGACTTTCTGCTGCTGGATCGTTTGGCCCGATAGAATTGTCTTCATAGGCGCTGCTGAGGGTAATTGTCGGGGCAAATTTCTGCTGCTCGCCCAGTCTGCTTGAGCGTAGCGTGAGCTGTGTTGGAACAACCGTTCTGGCTGGTGTAATGTCTATGGTGCCAAGATCGGAAAAAGTTTCTGCTACTTCGATTCGGGTAATTTCGTTGTTTGATTCGCTTACGGAAATCTTGCTGTCAGGTTCGCTGAAAAGCTGACTGCCCAAAGAAAGTTTGAATTCTCCGTTGCCCGGCACTGCCGCGGGGCGAGCCGGTTTTCCTTTTGAGTGGCTGAGTTGCAGGTCGAGATTTTCTATTTTTTGGGCATAAGCAAAGTTCGCCGGCAGTAAAACCGCCAGCAAAACAAGTACTGCCAGAATGTTAACTTTGCTTAACATGTGCTCTCTCTGCTTTAAGTATAACAAATTTCAGCCTGTGCTCAACCAACTAATGTACCGCAAATCACCCCTTTTGACAAGCAGATTTTTCTAGCCTGTCAGAAGAGTTCCAGAAAAGATCTGAATATCTTGCTTCTGCTATCCGGGCAGATGTTTCCAGTTCATCTGGTGTGAGCTTTTGCTCTTTCACCTCGAGGTCCAGTCCAGAAGCAAAGGCTTCGGCCATAATATCCGGAAGTTTTTCTATCTCTCTGGTTGGGCAGAAGTCTTTTAAAGAGGCCATTTCTACATCATGGCTAATTTTAAAGCCCTTGTTAAAGCAGCTTTCTGGCGGAAAATTTACAGAGATCGGTATTGATCCGTGAATAACCAGGCTGCTGTTGCGAAACACTCCGGCAGCACCGATGAGTTTCTGGTTTCCGGCATAAATTGAATGGCCGGCGGCGGTAGCATAGCAATGAATGTTATTTGAGCTGTGACGCATTTCGCGCGCGTCGGCAAAACGGGCGGGTATGCCCATTTTTGTCAAGCCGCTGAGCAGGGGTGAAATGGCCAGCGTGAACATCTCAAGAAAGCTTCTTCCTTTTCCGATTTTGCTTTCGATTATCTCTGACGGAAATCCGACGCAGAAAGTATACTCATCATTATGAAACACCATTTTGCCGCCCGACATGCGCCTGACGATATCCAGTCCTGATTCCCGAACTCTCTCTATATCTACCAGCTTGTCAATTTTCTGATTGTAGCCGAAAGAGAGGGTCGCCGGTTGCCATTTGTAGAATCTCAGATAAGGCTGCTTGTTGTGTTGTGAAAGTTTTTCCAGAAGCATTTCGTCGATCGCCATATTCATGGCGCCGCTGAAAAACTGCGAATCAATAAACCTTAGTGTCGACATGGCCTGATTGTACCGCTTTCGTTATGATTCTGCAAAATAATCGTTAAACAAACATCAACTTTTGACGACAGGGTTCATGGATTTGTTTGCCTCCTTATTTTTCAGGACCGGATTTTCTCCGGTCTTTTTTTTTGCCCGGACTTTGCAGTAGTTGCTGCTAAAATGTTACCGCAGACAAGATAGAAAAAAATATGGTTGAATGAGGTTGATTTCGGGTATAAATACTGTAACTTCACTACACGGACAGAAAGCATGAAAATAGAAAGCTCACAACTCGACAAGGTTTTTCACGATTTTCTTACTCTCAAAAAACTGCGGCGCACAGGCTGGCAACTGCGTGGCATTCGCAATGGCGAGTCGATAGCCGACCACTGTTTCGGAGTAATTCTGCTGACCCACATGCTTGCCGGAATCATGACCAGTGTTAAAATTAATCGTGAGCGCGCCGTTTCCATCGCCATAGTTCACGAACTTGGCGAGAGTCGGGTTGGTGACATTCCTTATACCGCTCTCAAGTATTTTCCCGACAAAAGCGCGATCGAACAGCAGGCCGTAGAGGATATTCTCTCTCCGCTGGGTACCGCTGTTACTGCCGAATCCCTGACTCTTTTCAATGAATTTGAAGAGGGAAGCAGCATAGAAGCGCGGTTTGTGCGCGCAATCGACAAGCTCGACATGTTGATTACGGCAGCTGAATACGAAAAAACCGGTTTTGCCGGCTTATCTGATTTCTGGCACAATAATGCAACCTTCAAGCCGCTTGAAGAGTTCCCTGAACTGGCTAAATATGCAGAACATCTCCGATTGACCCGCGAGCGGAGGGTTTCTGGACACCATGATCAGCATTAAAGATCTTACCAAGAGCTACGACAAGAAGCTCGCGGTAAACAATATTTCTCTCGAAGTTGAGCGTGGAGCAGTTTTTGGTTTTCTCGGCCCGAATGGTGCGGGCAAAACCACAACTCTGCGAATTATGATGGGCCTTCTCAGGCCTGATTCCGGCAGGGTCGTTATTGACGGCGTCGACGTCGCTTCTGATCCGATTGGCATTCGAGCCCGCGTTGGCTATCTTCCTGACGAAATATTTCTTTACGACTATCTGACCGGCTATCAGTTTCTCGATTTTGTAGCCGACGTTCATCAGTTGCCGGTCGCGGCGAAAAAACAGCGAATAGAGGAGTTGCTGAGCTTATTCGGGCTCTCAGATGCCGCCGACGAATACACAGCTAATTATAGTTTTGGTATGAAGAAGAAAATAGCGCTTGCCTCGATTATCATTCATTCGCCAAAACTGCTGATTCTGGACGAGCCATTTAACGGCCTCGACCCTCAGGCAACCCGCGATTTTCGCCAGCTTCTCGACAAAATGGTAGAAAATGATACCACTATTATCTTTTCGAGCCATGTTCTCGAAGTAGTCGAAAAGCTGGTTACGCACGTCGGCATTATTTCTGGCGGTCAACTGCGCCTGGCCGAAAGCTTTGACAGCCTTGTCAAAACCTGGGGCAGTCTCGAAAACGCCTTTTTTGAGCTCACTGCTTCAAAACAACAGCCTGGTACGCAAGCTTAAAGGCGTGGTTTATTCTTCGGGCTTTGGCGGCAATCTTCTTTTACGCAGTCTGACGCGGCTGGCCTGCTCGTAGTTGTTATCTGAAAGACCGGTGATTGAGCGCGACTCAAAAAGTACTTCGAGGTCGGGCTTGAGGTTTTCGAGAACCTCTTCGGTCAGTGACGAAAAGGCGAAAAAGACCTCGCGACCATCGTGTCCGCGAATGATACCCATTTTCTTTTCGATATCATAGCGCTCGATTTTGCCGGGCATTGATTCTGATTCTTCATTCTCGCCGATTTTCTCTATCTGAACGGCAATCGGGCTGACTGAATCTTTTACTATTCCGAATCTGACGCGGTCACCCTTTTTCAATGACGCTTCGTCTTCAGTTTTAACCGCTGAATAATGCAGAAGAACTTCAGGGTAATCGCTGCAGGTCAAGACGCCCATGCCGGTTTCCGGGCTATACCACTTGACTACACCTTCGACGTAAGCGTCCGGTGCGGGGTCGTAGATGATTTCTTCAACAGTTCGACCAATTTCGGCACGAATAATTTCTATCTGTTCGATAAGCTGAACTACCTCGGGCTGATCCGGGCTGTTTTTAAGGCTGTCGCGCAGAGTCTGCACCGCCATTCCAAGAAGTCTGCGCTTGAAATAAACGAGTCCGAGATATAGAAGAGCCGCTGAATCGCCGGGAATAAGGCGCAAAGCTTCTAGCAGGTGCTGTTCGGCCTCTTCGGTCATGTCGAGCTCATACATGACTGCGCCGATGTCACGATGGTAGGCGGCGTTGTATGGGAATCGCCGGAGAAGCTGGCTGTACAGATCGAGCGACTCATCAAAAAACTTCATGCGACTGTAAATGTCGGCCAGCTGCTCAATGGCGTCAACATTTTTCGGGTCAACCTGCAGTATGTTTTTGAAAGCCTCGGCGGCATCGAGGTAATGTGTGTCTGAATTGTCTTCATCATGTTTGAGGCGGTAGATGTCGCCAAGGTTACGATGAAAAAAGGCTTTGCGCTGGCCGGTTTTAAGGCCTTGCTGGAAACTGCGCAAGGCATTGTCGAAATCGTTGGCAAGTCGGTATGCCAGACCTATGGTTTCGTAATAGTCAGGCTCGCCGGGATCTTTGGCAATACACCAGTTGAGCTTGTCGACTGCCTCCTGAAGCCGGCCGGCCGACAGATCGGCGACTGCTTCATCGTATTTTTCGTGCAGTTCTTCGAGAAAGTCAGTCAGCTTTTCGTCGTAAGCAGTTCTTTTGTCGTCATCAGAAAGCAGATCGAAGGCATCTTTTAGCTCGCGCAGCTTTGGAATGTTGGCCAGGGGCGAATCAGAAGAGAACAGTTCGGCATATTTCTGCTTGTAGGCCGCAGCCAGTTCTTCAAGAGAAGCGAAATTCGATACACCAAAGAGCTGATAAAGGTTTTGCATCGGTGATTAGGTTTTCCCGGTCGCAGGATTATTGCCGTAAAATTGTAACCTTTAAGCCCCTGAGTTGACAAGCACGAATCGAGAATTACAGCAATTCTCGATTAAAAGAGGAGAAAACGTTGATTCTGCGACTGAGCTTAGCTTTGTGCAGAATGACAACGTCTGCTGTTTGCATATTCGAATGTGAGTTTTGGGCATACTGAGGTAATTATTATACTTGCTACCTTCACACTCATGGGGTAGTATACATTCCCTATGGCGAAAACGATCAAGACAGTTGACAAATATGTTTTAAAAGAACTGCTGGAGCCGTTTCTTTTTGGCATGGCTTTCTTTGTTGCGATCTGGTTGATCGACCTGATGATGGGTCTGATCAATCTGATTTTTGCCAAAGGCGTTCCACCAACTGTTGTCGGTCTTTTTTTTATTTATAGTCTGCCGCCGACTCTCGTAATAAGTTTTCCGATGGCGCTTTTGCTGGCGAACCTGGTAGCTTTCGGCCGAATGTCCTCAGATTCTGAGATTACGGCACTCAAGGCCGGCGGTTACAGTTTTGCCAGAGTGGTGACCCCTGCGATTCTGGCTGGGCTTTTTATAACTTTTCTGACTTTGTTGTTCAACGAGAAGCTGGTTCCGGTCGCCAACGAGAAGTTCACGCGCCTGTTCAGGCGCGAGGTCACACTCAAGCGTCCGCTGCCCAAAATTGCCGAAAACCGCTTTTTTGAGGCCGGCCCTGGCCGTAAGTTTTTTGTTCGCAAATTCAATGAAGAAACCAAAGATATGTTCGGCGTTGTCATGTATGAGGGCCAGGCAAGAGGTTTCCCGAGGGTCATCGAGGCCGACCGCGCCCGTATCGAAGGCGGAGTCTGCTATTTCTGGGATGGTCGCGTATCTGATATTCACATGAGTGGTGAAGATCGTAATTATACTTACTTCAAAGACATGGAATACCCTATTGACACTCATTATGTGAACCCTGACCATGTGCCAGACTCTAAAAATGCCAGCACCATGACACTTGTAGAGTTATATGCATTCATCAAGGACTCAGAAAAAAAAGGCATTTCGCCCGGCGTTATTGCTCAGCACTGGATCGAATTCTGGTCAAAGACTTCTATTCCGTTTGCAGCACTGATTTTCGTTTTGATTGGAGCACCGCTTGGTTCGCAGACAACCCGCTCAGGTACCGGCATCGGTATTGGCATGTCGGTTGTCATTATCTTCTTGTATTATGTTTTGTTCGCTACCGGCAAAGCCTTTGCCAAGGGGGCGGTTGTGTCGCCTTTTCTTGGCGTCTGGCTGCCAAACTTTCTGATCGGAGCGATCGGGATATGGCTGATCTTCAAATCAAAGGCCTGATCTTGGCCATGGCTAAGGAATATTTATGAAAAAGCGTCTAATCACTCTCATTCACCAGAAACTGGCCGGCCTGTTTGCGAATTACGGCATCGAAGACTTTGGTTTTATCGATGTTCAGGTGCCGCCTGACAAGGCTAACGGTGACTTTTCTCTGAATGCCGCCATGAAGCTGGCCAAAGCCGCCAAGTGTGCACCTCAGAAACTTGCGGCCGAAATGGTCACTGCTCTTGCTGCTGAAAAAGACTGGTTTGACCGGGTCGAAGTTGCCGGGCCCGGCTTTATCAATCTGTATCTGGCCAACAATGTTGTTGAAGAAAGCTTTAACGATCTGGCAACCCGAAATGAGCTGGTCGAAAAAGCTTCTGCCGGCGGAGAAGTAACTGTAGTCGACTATTCGAGCGTCAATATTGCCAAGCAGATGCATGTCGGGCATCTGCGTTCTACCATCATTGGCGATGTGCTTGCGCGGGTTGTGGAAGAGCTTGGGAATCCGGTCATCCGTCAGAACCATCTGGGTGACTGGGGTTTACCTATGGCTATGGTCATCTGGAAAGCTGGCCCCGAAATAGCAGCGATAGAGGGGCGAAATGGAGACCTTGTCAGCGAACTTACACTGGCCCGGCTGGAAGAGCTTTATAAAAGTGTGTCGGCCGAATGCAAAGAAAATCCAGCGACCGCGGCGGCATGTGCCGACTGTCTGGTGCGCCTGCAGAACGGCGACAGTCAGATGCTTGACCTCTGGCATAAAATCGTCAGAATATCAATGACCGAGGTTTATCGCATTTATCGTCTTCTCGACGTAAAGCTTCTCGAAGAGAACGAATGTGGTGAAAGCTTTTACCGCGATATGCTCGCCGAAACCGTCGCTGAAATCGGAAAAAGCGGCAAAATGGTCGAATCTCAAGGCGCGCAATGTGTATTCCTGGATGAATTCAAGGGTAAAGATGGGAGCCCTCTGCCGGTAATCGTTCAGAAGTCTGATGGCGCCTTCAATTACGGAACTTTTGATCTGGCTGCTCTTCGCTATCGTACTGCAAAGCTTGGCGCACAACGTATCGTATATGTCACTGATGCCCGCCAGGCTCTTCATTTTAAGCAGATTTTCGCGGTGGCGCGGGCCACCGGAATACTTGCCCAGGCAGATGTTAAGCTCGAACATGTGCCCTTCGGCAGTATTCTTGGCGAAGATAACAAGCCGCTCAAAACCCGCAGCGGGGAAAATGTAAAGCTGGCGGAACTGCTTGATGAGGCTATCGAAAGAGCCTATCAGGTCGTTAACGAAAAGAACCCCGGGCTGAGTGAAGAGCGCAAAAAGGAAGTGGCGCGTATCGTTGGTATAGGTGCCGTCAAATATGCTGATCTGTCGCAGAACCGCAACAATGACTATGTCTTTTCGTTTGACCGTATGCTGGCTTTGAACGGCAACACTGCACCATATCTGCAATATGCACATGCCAGAATCTGCTCGATTTTTCGCAAAGCCGGGCTTGATATTGATCAGTATGCGGCGGCAGTTGTCATCTCGCAGGCTGAAGAACGTGATCTGATTATGAAGCTTATGGACTTTAACCAGGCGGTAATAGCAGTAGCAGCCGAATTAAGGCCACATATTCTGTGCAATTACCTTTATGAACTGGCGTCCTGTTTTTCATCGTTTTATGACAAATGCCCGGTGATAAGCTGTGAGGACGAAAAGGTCAAGGCATCTCGCCTCATGATCAGCAACTTTACCCGGCGGACTCTTGCAAAAGGCCTCGAATTGTTAGGTATCTCAGCACCCAGGGAGATGTAATATGGCAATCTGCCCGAAATGTTCTTCTGATTCTGTTTCCGGGCGCTATTGTGGAAAATGTGGCGCTGTCATCGACAAAAAGCCATCAACAAAAACCGCAACCAGGCAGGCACCCAAAACAGCCGAGGCGGGGTTGCCGCCGACAAAGCCTGATATAGAGGCTCTCGAATCGGCTCTTAAGAAAAACCCTGCGGCAGCAGAAAACTATTTAAATCTTATCAGCGCTTTGAACAGTATCGGGCGTTACGAACAGTCATATTCAACCTTCCGGGCTGCTCGCGCGCTGGCTCCAGACAACCCCGATGTACTCAAGGCCGGGGCCATAGTTTATGAACTTATGAACCGGCGCGAGGAGGCGATAGAATGTCTTGCTGCGGCGCTCGAGCGTCGGCCCGAAGATTCTGAAGCAGTTTTTAGAATTTCCGGGCTGCTTTACGACAGCGGAAAAAAAGAAGAAGCGTTGCGGCAGATAGAAACTTTGCACTTCAAGAACCCGCGTAATCAGGATGTGCTTATAAGAATGGCGCAGATTCATCTGAGTCTTGGCAACGCGTCTGAAGCCCAGAAATATCTTGCGGCCTACAAAGAACTGGCTGGCGCTACTGCTGAGATGTATCTGCTGCTGGGTGAGACTATGCTGGCGCGTAAATTTTATGACGGAGCGGTCAAAAATTTCCGCGAAGCGATCAGGACTTTTCCGGATGATCCGCAAATGCGTTTTGGACTTGGGCGTGCTTATCTGGGCATGAACGAAAAGGGGCAGGCTTTACTTGAGTTCGAGCAGGCTCTCAATAAAAAGGCCGATAATCCTGATATTCTTATCGAACTTGGCAAGCTGCAGAATTCGATGGGTATGGAAGAGCAGGCAGATCAGACCTTTTCCCGTGTCGAGAAGAGCAAGAATTCGAACGGTGAGTGTTTTTTGAATATTGCCCGTCATTTTGTCGAGCGCAGTGACCTGATTCGCGCGATAAAATATCTTGAAATGGCTCATGAACTCAGCCCATACCATCCTGAAGTTCAGAAAACACTTGGATATACGCTGGCCCGGCAGAAGCGCCATACCGAAGCTCTTGCAGTTTTTCAGCAGGCAGTCGAAACATATCCCAACTGTGAATGGGGTCACGAAGGCATCATTGGTAGTGCTGAGGCTACCGGCGCTTTTGCTCTCAAGGCCAGTTCCCAGAAAAAACTTCTGGAAATCAGAAAATCTGGTGCCGAAGACTGGTGCGACTATGGCGAAACCCTGATCAGGCTTGGGCGTTTTGACGATGCCCAGGATGCTTTCGAAGCAGCTGCCCGCATCGATCCGACCTGCGTGCGTGCTTATCAGGCTCCTGAACTGATAAAAATTGAAAAGGCGCGCGCTGAGGGCGAAAAGATGGCAGGCCAGGGTATTGAAGCCCTGCAGAAAAAGTTTTATCTCACGGCGGCCGAACGGCTTGAGCGCGCTCTTGAGCTGGTGCCGAACCAGCCAGAATGGATCAAGCTGCTGGCAGAGGTCTCGCTCAAAACCGCAGAAGTAGATCGGGCTTCGGGTTTGCTGGCCCGTGCCCGTGCTTTTGATTCGACAGATTTCACGACCAGTTTCAATCTTGCCCGCGTTTACGAGTTCGAAAACAAAATTCCTCTGGCAATCGAGCTCTTAACTACCATTACACGTGACCACCCGGCTGAACTGTCGGCGCATCTTATGCTGTTGCGTCTCAAGCGCAGCCAGATACGTGGTAATCGCGTCGAGCCAGAAATGCTCGAAGCTCTGGTCAAGAATCTTGAGCTCGAACTCGCTCATATTCGTCGCGATTCTCCGGTTCCTCTCATGGTCAGGGCCTATGCCCGATATGTTTTTGGCAGCCGTTCCAAGTTCCAGGTCGAGAGCTTTGCCAGCGCCGAAAAGACTTTTAACGAAGTATTGAAAAAGTTTGGTGAAAACGAGGCGGCAATACGTGGTCTGGCATTGATTGAACGAGCCCGTGGCAACGTCGAAAAAGCAGTCGAACACACACATGCCCTGGTCAAGCTTTCGTCTGATCCACAGCGTCTGTATGAACTTGCCCGCCTGCACGAAAACTTTCAGCAGCACGGCGAGGCGCGCAAGTGCTACTCATCTCTACGTAATCTTTTCCCTGAGAATGGTTATTATCGGCGCAAGAATATAGAGATGACGGCTGAATTGTCGAAGAGCGGCAGCAAAAACGAATTGATGAATATGCTTTCTGACCATCATCAGGCATTGCAGAGCAAGACAGACCAGATCTGGCTCCTGTATGAAACTGCGCTTGGCCAGGAGTTGCTCGCCGAATATACGGCTCAGAAAGAGGAGTGGGTTAAAAAAGCTCTTCTCAACTGGCACAAGGCCGCAAGTCACAGTGACAGCAATCATTGGATACGTTGGGGAATGTTGCGCTGTCAGTTCAAACACCTTAAGGGCGCCGATCGACAGCGCGCTGCCGCCACTAATCTCAAGGCCTGCGAGAAAATTATGCGCGAGATGCCTGATAATCCTCTGGCTTTACAGGCTGTCGCCAGATGTTATCTGGCCTATGGTGATCTTACCAATTCTGATAAGGCACTTGGATTTCTTGAAAAATCGTGGTTTTTATCGACAGAATTCAGCGAAACGGCCGAACTGCTGGCGAAAACCGCCAAAGAACTTGGTAAGTCAGTTATAGTAGACGCGATTGGTTATAACATGATACTATTGGAACCAGAGCTGGCGACCACCATGTTTCAGCTCTGATGTTTGCGTATTTCCAGAAAATTCTTGCCGAAAATTACGGAAGCAGACTATATTGCACGACAGAATAAGACAATTGATTGAGGAACTGCCGGCTAACGCTACATACATGAAAATGCATGTACAAGGCAGTTCGGAAACGCTCGCGCTGATTCGCCGGGTGCTGGCTGCCTGTGTGCAGCATCTGAACCTCGGCGCGGCCATGCTCAACGATATCAAGCTGGCGACGACCGAAGCCTGTACCAACGTTATCAAGCATGCTTACAAGTTCAATGAGAGGATGTCGTTTGATCTTGAAATCACGACAAGTGAGGAAGTGTTTGTGGTAGATGTTTATTATCATGACCCGGATTTCGTTCCTGCCAATATTCCGGTTCCAAACCTGAACGAGATCAAGGAGGGCGGACTCGGCGTCTTTATCATCAGGAACATAATGGATCACGTTGATTATATTACTGAAAGTGACAGCGGCCGTGTCAGGCTGCAGATGGTTAAGATCCTGAAACAGCAGGACAGGAGTGGAGGCCAATGTGCTTAAGATAGATTGCCAGATAGATGCCGAAAAAAAGATCAAGGTATTCTATGTCGATGGTGAACTCGACATTCAGAGTGCCAAGGCACTCAAGTCGGAAGTCATGGATTCGATCGAATCGACCGGATGGACATATGAGCTGAATATGGATCGCGTTGGTTATCTTGACAGTTCTGGGCTTGGCATGCTTGTTTATCTCAAAAAAGAGATTGTCAGGCACAACGGCAAGCTTAGAATCGTAAAGCTCAACGAGCCAGTTCTCAATGTATTCAAGCTCACCAAGCTCGACGACTTTTTCGAAATCGGCTGAAGACCAGGAAAATAGAATGGCAAAGGGTTGGTTTATTACTTTCGAAGGTCCCGAGGGAAGCGGCAAGACGACGCAGATCGCGCTTTTGCGTGATTATCTTGCCGGGCTCGGGCTTGAAGTGGTTACCACCCGGGAGCCCGGGGGTACTCCCGCCGGCGATCGAATTCGTGCTGTGTTGCTCGGCAACGAGACTGGCAGTCTCGAACCAGAAACCGAGCTGTTTCTCATGCTGGCGCAGCGGACTGAGCACTTGCACAAGGTTATAAAGCCGGCGGTTGCTGCTGGCAAAGTTGTGCTCTGCGACCGCTATTTTGATTCCAGCATGGCATATCAGGGCTATGCGCGCGGTCTCGACCCGCAAAAAGTGCGCGACATTCATGCGCAGTTTCTGCCTGGTTTTTTGCCCGGCTGTACTGTGTTGTTGCAGATTGCGCCCGAGCATGGCCTCAATCGCGCTCTTCACGGTGGCCGAAAGCAACATGACCGAATCGAATCCGAAACGCTCGATTTTCACCGCCGGGTGTATAACGGCTATAATGCGTTGGCACAACAGGAACCCGAACGGTTCGTGGTTGTGCAGGCTGATGGCGAACCGCAGGCGATTTCGCAACGTATCATCGAAGAGCTCAAACAGCGTCTTACTTTGCCAGGCGGCGATAAATGAACAGACTTAAAGCCAATATAGCCCTGAAACTTGACCTGTTACTGGTCATCTTCTGGGTGCTTGTCTATCTGGCTTTCAGGTTCATGGGCCGAAATATAGACCCATATTCGTTCATAGCTGCGGGCGTTGGCACTCTGTTTTTCGTCCATCTCAGCATCATGCAGAAGGTCCTCAAACCGCTGCAGGATTTTATCGAGATTGCCGACAAGGTCGCTGATGGCGATGTGCACGAGGGGCTTAAAGACCTGCGCCTGAGCGATCTCGAAGAAGTGCAGGGAAGCTTTACCAAGATAGTCGGCAGCATGATCGAGTCGCGCGCTGCCATCGAAGACTACATGGAAAAGATCAGCGATATCAATCGTGAACTCGAACAGAAGGTCGATTCGCTGTCGGCAATTTATTACGCCAGTCAGGCGATGGGTGGTAGTCTCAACGTCGATACCCTGGTGCGCAATTTTATTACCATATTCACCGAGCGTCTTGGTTTTGCCGGGGCCGGTGTCATGCTTTATAACGATAAAACCGACCTGGTAAGCGTCAAAGACCTGATCGGAATATCGCCAGAATTGTTCGCCAAGTTCAGATTTTATTCAGACAACCAGATTCTCGCTTACATATTTTCTGAACAAGGCTACTGGGAACCATCCGACAAAGAAAAGAACCTGATGGTAGCTGAATTCGAGAGTGACGAAGTTCGCCATTTAAAGATCATCTTTCCGATGCGTATCAAGGATCATCTGGTTGGTCTGCTGATTCTTGCCGATCGTAAAAATGGTAATGGCCTCGAAGAGTCTGATTACCTGATGATTCAGGCAATTGTCGGTCTTGCCAGTACTTCGATCAATAACGCCATGCTCTTCGAGAATTCTGAAGCCACCAAAAATGAGCTCGATCACAAGGTTTTCAACCTGATGACTTTACAGCAGTCGGGCAAGGTGCTGAGTTCGACGCTCGATCTGAATGAGTTGATCAAGATTTCGATCGATATGTTTCTTGAAACGGTTTGGGCCAACAAAGGCGTTCTCATGCTATTTTCTGATGATCGACCCGAGCTTGAGGTCAAGGCTTATAAGGGCTTGAGCAAAGAAGAGATCGATGCTCTCAAAAAAGATCCTGCCGAAGCCTGGGCGATGACGACCATCGAAAAAGAGCGCAAACCGATTTTTGCCCAGGACCTCTCGGGCAAGGCCTCTTATCAGACATACTCAGCCGCTAATCGTAATCTGCCATTCGCAATATATGTTCCGATGCTCAAAGAAGGCGAGCTCTATGGCGTAGTTAAAGTCGGGCCGAAGATCAATGGCGAGCCGTTCAGCGAAAATGACCTGGAATTCTTTGCTACTCTGTCTTCACAGGCGGTTATTGCCTTCGAAAACGCCCGTCTCTATTCACTGGCAATCACCGATTCAATCACCAAGCTTTATGTGCACAGATACTTTCAACTGCGCCTCGACGAGGAAGTTGCCCGCAGCCGGCGTTATAATGCGACGATTTCTCTGCTCATGTGCGATATTGATCATTTTAAGCCGGTCAACGACAATTACGGCCATCAGCAGGGCGATCTCATTCTCAAGGAAGTCAGTAAAATTTTGCGCAAAAACGTGCGCAATACCGATATTGCAGCACGCTACGGCGGTGAAGAATTTGCCATCATATTGCCAGAAACCACTCAGGCCGACGCCAAAATAGTGGCTGAACGCATAAGACGCGATGTCGCACATTACGATTTCCCGTCGATCATTCCTGGTCAGCCGCCACTGAAGTGTTCAATTTCAATCGGTGTAGCCGGATTCCCGCTCAACGCTGACAACAAGGATCAGCTGATTCAAAAAGCTGACAGTGCCCTGTATAAAGCTAAGGGCAGTGGTCGCAACAAGGTTGTACTGTGCGGGATAGATTGACATGCCGGTAAAGATTGACAACCGTAATCTCAATACTGGTGCTGGCGCTGGTCGGCCAGTTTCGGGCAGCCGCTCATCTGGCGCAGATTTTCACAACAGTATCAAGACTGCCCGTGTCGAAATCTTTGATGGAAACATGCGCGAACTGATCGATATGGTCAAGGAGCGTGGCGAGAAGTTTGTGCGGGCACCAGAAGAAGGTTTGTTGAATTCTTACAAAGAGTCGATCCGTCTCTTTCTCAGAAAGCTTAAAGACGAGTTTTTATCGCTTAAAGAAGAGTTCGGTTGCAAAAAGGACGGCGAACAGAAGGTCTATCAGCTGGTAGAACGTTCAGAGTCTGAGGTTGCCGAACTTACCCGTGAAGCGCTCGATGGTAACAAGGCCATGGAACTGCTCAGCAGTCTCGATGATATTCGTGGTCTCGTTCTCGATGTTATAGGATGAATATGGAACAGTCGGCACCACTACAACTGATTATTATTACCGGACTTTCGGGGGCTGGTAAGTCTACGGCAACGCATTTTTTCGAGGATTCTGGCTATTTTTGCATGGATAACGTTCCGCCGACGCTGCTGCCCAAGTTCATTCAGATCTGCCTCGAATCTGGCGGCCGGCTGACGCGGGTGGCCGTGGTTATCGATGCGCGTGGTGGCAGCTTTTTCCGCAAGTTTTTTGAGGCGATCGATGAGGTTAAAAAGCTTGGCGTTGAGCTGAGAATGCTTTTTCTCGACGCAACCGATGATATTCTGATCAAACGGTTCTCTGAGACGCGGCGGCGACATCCGCTTAACCGTGGCGGCCGTATTATCGATGATATTCGCGAAGAGCGCTCGCTGCTCGAGCAGACTCGTGAACGTGCTGACTACGTAATCGACACCAGCGTTCTGAACGGTCGTGAATTACAGGAAGAAATTCGTCGTTTTACACAGGGCTTTGTTGGCCCGCGCAACATGTCGGTCGTTGTCGTAAGCTTTGGCTTTAAACATGGAGTGCCGCTCGATTGTGATCTTGTTTTCGACGTGCGTTTTCTGCCAAATCCGTTTTATATAGCGCAACTTAAAACGCTGACCGGAATCAATAATGAAGTATACGACTACGTTTTTGCATCCGATGCCGCCAAGGCCTACTCCCAGAAGCTGAAGGAATTCATTGAATTTCAGATTCCACTGTTTATAAGCGAGCCCAAAACTCGCCTGCAGATCGGTATTGGCTGTACCGGCGGGCGTCATCGCTCGGTTGCATTTGCCGAGTTTCTATTTAAAGAGCTCGCACATGAACGAATTTCAGTCTCTCGTATACATAGAGACATCAATCTCTGATATATCTTCGCGTGCTCGTGCTCGTGCTCGCCTGCTCTGCATAGCTTTAGCAAAGCAGGATGGTCATTTTTTCGTAACTGGTCTGTGTTCTATGCAAAGTCGCATTGATTTTTGTTAAATCGCGTTTTTTGGCCACGCGACAAAACTCAATGCTTGTTTATATCGTATTCGACATTACGACCAATCCCTCTAATGTTTCCTGCTCAATATGCCGAAACGCGCATGGATTCTGTGTTTGCGGGGATTCCTGACGATGCGACAAAATTTGAGTGGCCGAAAGCCGCGCGGGTACAAGTGTTATAAAGTAATACTTTATTGATGGCTTGACAAATAGGCGGTTTTGCAATACTATCTCGCGGCAAGGACGGTGGGTATCTGCGTTTTATGAGCGTCGCGAAAGGAGGTGCAGCTCTAACAGGTAGCTCGTTGAATGCTCCGCCAGTCTTGAGGGTATAAACGCCCGGGGTCAGGCCGAAAGAAGCCGGTAGAAATTTTGAAGAACAGTTAGTCAGCATTGAAGGAAACATGGACACTCTAATGCCGGCGCTGATCAACAAGGTATTAAACGGCAGCTGAAGGTTAAACCCCAAAGGACAAAATCTTAAAATCAAATCCTGTATGGGGGAATTAATGAAACGTATTTCTATCCTTCTCGTCGCTGTAATGGTTCTTTCAACCATAATAGCTACCGCTGAACCTTTTAAAGATGTTCCTTTTTCACACTGGGCTTATGATGCAGTCAACAAACTTGCAGCCAAAGGCATCCTTCAGGGTTATCCTGATGGAACCTTCAAGGGTAAGCAGACTGTAACCCGCTACGCGCTCGCCATGGTAACCGCCAAAATGCTGGCCAACGTTGAGCAGATGCTCGAAACCGGCGTCGGCAGCAACCTGGTAACCAAAGCTGACCTGCAGACTCTCGAAAAACTGACAGTTGAATTCGCAGACGAACTCGCCCTTCTGGGTGTTAAAGTTACCGCTCTCGAAGACGACATGCAGGTGGTAAAAGAAGATGTTTCCATGCTCAAGCGCGATGTAGACGGAATCAAAGACTACATGGCCAAAGGTGGCATGGAAAAAGTTAAGCTTTCTGGCGACATGCTGGTAAGGCACACCAACCTGATCACCAACCGCGATGGCAATCCGGTAGGAAACAATGATAACGTTAGAACTGAAAGCCAGATTCGCTTCAAGTTCAAGGCCAACATTGATGAAAATATCACTGCCGTAGCTCGCTGGCGCATGTTCATCAAGGCTTCCGACAATAATAATCCTTCTGTCAATCCTGCTGGTCCTATGGGCGGCGGTTTTGGTAGTGGTGTTGGCGGTATTGGCGCGCTCACCGCTGCTGATGGTATCGTTGACCTCGCTTACCTGCACATCAAAGACATGTTTCGCTTCGGTGGCGACTTCACCTTTGGTCGCAATCTTTACAGCCATGGACACAATATGCTGCTGAACAACTATGTTGACGCAGTTCGCTATTACAAGCGCTCTGGCGACGTCGATGTGGTTTTCCAGAGCATTTATGACCGCCACGTTGGCAATTACAAAGATTCTAACGCCGTTGACTACCGCAACGTCTGGAACCTCAATCTCGACACCAAATATCGTGATCATGATCTTTATATGGGCATTTATGCTCAGGAAGAACCTAACGCTCTTGGTGTTGATGTTGCTGCCTATGGTCTCGCTGGCGCTCAGATTCTTGCTCTTAATAATATTGCTCCTGTTGCTGCCGGAACCTACCAGAAGAGCGACAGTCGCTGGGACGTAGAATTTGGTTCAAAAGGCCCGATCAGCAGAAACGGTCACTGGGACTATGATCTCGGCTTTGCCTACACCAACTATGAACTTGATGTCGTAAATACTGCCGCTACTACCTGGGTAAGCCCCGAAATGCAGAGCTGGATGGGTCATGTTGCAGTGAAATGGGACAGCAAAAAAGAATGGGCTGCCAAACTGGCTTACACTTTTGCTGATGACGAATCAATGGGCGCGGTCTCTGTCAACAATGATATGAGATATCTCGATTTCCCGGAAACTCCTTATGAAGATATTGCACGCGGCAATAACTATTTCCGCAATGGTCTGTTGAATATGGGCGACCTCAAGCTTCAGGCTGAATATCGCCCCCGCAATACCAAGCATTATTTCAGAGTTGCCGGCGATTTCCTCAATGAACTTGATGAAACCGTAAGCAATGACCTGGCAAGATATCAGGCTGGTCATGGCAATGTCGCTATTCCAGTTGCTTTTAATAAGACTAACACCGCTTATGACAGATGGAATAACTTCATGACTGCTGATGCTAAGGCTGTCGTATTCACTTTTGAATATCGCTATCAACTGGCTGAAAACACCAGAATCAGAGTTGGCTACACCAATTTTGAAATGGATGGCGATGAAACCAAGCTTAATGGCGCGACTGCAGCTGTTGCAGCTGGCCGTGGCAACAATGGCGATTACGATTTCAACATGTTCTGGGCTGAAGTCTACAGCCAGTTCTAAGAAGGCCATTGCGAGGAGTTCTGCGTAGCCTTTAGCGAAGCAGAACGACGAAGCGTATGCCGAAGGCATAAGCCGCAGCTCTGAGGCTAATCTCACCGTGTTTTCCAAAACCCGCCGGGGTAACCCGGCGGGTTTTTTCTTTCCTGAAAAAAATAAAAATATTTTCTTGACAAAAGAAAAGCATGCAACTATTATCTTGCTACTAAGCCCTATGGCAGAATTGTATTTAACAGGTATCACGAAAGGGGGTGTAACTCTAGATAGGTAGCCTGTGATAATACGCCAGAGAGCTGGCAGGTGAAAAATCACCTGGGGGTAAAGCCAGAAGACAGACCGGATTTTGAAGAAGGCCGAAAACGTTAAAGGAAACATGGACACTGTAATGTGGCCGGCAGTCAGAGAAAAACGGAAAATCGCGAAGGCAGAACCCCAAAAGATCGAAAATCTCAAATCGAAACCTATATGGGGGAATTTATGAAACGTATTAGTATCCTTCTCGTAGCTGTTATGGTTCTTTCAACCGTAGTAGCAAGCGCAAATCCTTTCTCTGATGTTCCGTTTTCACACTGGGCATATGATGCAGTAAACAAGCTGGCTGCCAAAGGCATCCTGCAGGGTTATCCCGATGGCACTTTCAAGGGCAAGCAGACTGTTACCCGCTATGCTCTCGCCATGGTTACCGCTAAAATGGTTGCTAACGTTGAACAGATGCTCGAGTCTGGCATCGGCACCAACCTCGTAACCAAGTCTGACCTCCAGACCCTCGAAAAACTGACTGTTGAATTCGCAGACGAACTGGCCCTCCTGGGTGTTAAGGTTACTGCTCTCGAAGACGACATGCAGGTAGTAAAAGAAGACGTCTCCATGCTGAAGCGTGATGTAGACGGCATCAAAGACTACATGGCCAAGGGTGGCATGGAAAAGGTTAAGCTTTCAGGCGACATGCTCGTTCGCCACGTTAACCTCATTCACAGCAATGACGCTTTTAACAATAATGCCAAGACTGAAAGCCAGCTCCGCTTCAAGTTCAAGGCCAATATCGACGAAAACATTCACGCTGTAGCTCGCTGGTATGTTTTTGAAAGAGGCCTTGATGGCAATCCGATCGGTAACCCCGCTCTTAACACTGGCGACTTCGGTATGGCCGGTATTGGCGCTACCACTGCTGCTGATGACACCATCGACCTCGCTTACTTGCATATCAAAGATATGTTCCGCTTCGGTGGCGACTTCACCTTCGGTCGCAATTTCTACACTCATGGCCACGCTCTCCTGCTGAACGACTATGTTGATGCTATCCGCTATTACAAGCGCTCTGGCGACGTTGACGTAGTATTCCAGGCTATCTATGACCGCCATCGTGGTAGCTACAATGATACCGCTCTTGTTGACTTCCGCAACGTATGGAACCTCAACCTCGGCACCAAGTATCGCGATCACGACCTCTATTTGGGCGTATACATGCAGGATGAACCCCAGCTCGCTAACCGCCTGGGCGTAACTGCGTTTGCTCTTGGCAATGTGGCTGCTCGCAGCCAGAAAAGCGACTCTCGCTTCGACGTTGAATTCGGTTCAAAAGGCCCGATCGGTAACAACGGTCACTGGGACTATGATCTTGGTTTCGCATACACCAACTACGAAATCGATATCGTTCAGAACGCCGCAGCTACTTTAATTCAGCCCGAAATGCAGAGCTGGATGGGTCATGTTGCAGTAAAATGGGACAGCAAAAAAGAATGGGCTGCCAAACTGGCCTACACTTTTGCTGACGACGAATCAATGGGCGGCATCGCTCTTGACAACGACCAGAGATATCAGGATGGAATCGAAACTCCGTATGAAGACATCAGCCGCGGCAACAACTATTTTGCCAATGGCCTGACCAACCTCGGCGTTCTCAAACTCCAGGCTGAATTCCGCCCCCGCAACACCAAGCATTACTTCAGAATCGCCGGTGACTTCATCGACGAACTTGATGACACTGTATCTAACGACCTGGCTAAATATGTTGATACCGGTGTTGTTAATGGTGTCAGAACCAATGCAATGCCCGCCGTTCTTAGAAACACTGTTTATGACAAGTGGAATAACTTCGGTACTGATGAAGCCAACGCTGCTGTATTCACCTTCGAATATCGCTATCAGCTGGCTGAAAACACCAGAATCAGAGTCGGTTACACTGCATTTGACTTCACCGGCGACGCCTGGAAATGGGACGGCGTTGGTAAAACCAAGGCTGGTAACGGTCTCTATGGCGACTATGACTACAATATGGTCTGGACTGAAATTTTCAGCCAGTTCTAAGCTTGTAGCAACGCTGGCCTGATCTAAGGCATAGCAAACGACCTCAAACCCGCCGGGCATCCGCCCGGCGGGTTTTCTCTTATGCAGAAGTCTCGTTGTAGATATGTAAAACAATTTTTACGGTTGTGAAAGTTGACTTTGCGGCTGGCAGGCCTTATCTTGCAGAGAAGAGTTTATTTTGTACCGATTTTGGAGGAGGAACACATGAAAGCAAAATTTCTACTGGTCGCCGTGCTTTTCGTATTCAGCACTATAGCAGCTTACAGCAACGTGCTGCTGCCGCTCGTTCCGAGCGATGCCTATCTTATCGTCAATTTTGACCTGGCCGCGATCGTATCGCAGCCAGAAATCAAGGCCGTTATCGATACCCAGATCGAAGCAAGCACCAATGAAATGGTGAATTTCTACAAGCGCGCCGGTATCGAACCTGCCCGCGACATTAAAAACGTCATGCTGTTTCTCGATGGCAGCGAGCGCCCCTGCATTCTCGTTAACGGAACTTTCTCGGCCAAGAAGATATCTGAACTGATTCAGACCGACAAAGACCTGGCAGCCGGTTTCGAAATTACTGATATCGATGGTCTGCAGGCCGTTAAAAACAAACTTAACGCCAACGGCAACATGATTTTCATCAACGAAACCACCATGGCTTTCGGCAGCGAAGACGTGCTCAAAATAGTTTCGCAGCTCAGCAGCAACAAGGCTAAAAATATCAACACCAATAAGGCTTTCTCACACCTGATGGAACGCGTTGATACCACAGCTCGCCTCTGGGGTGCTGTCGTCACTACGCCGAACTGGGAAAGCCGCGTGCAGATCCCTGTTGCTGGACTGCAGAACATGAAAACCGCCTTCTTCTCAGTCGATTATGACAAGGTTTTCACCATGGAATTCACCGGCCTCGTCGAAAAGAAAACCGAACTGCCCGAATTCGTCGATGCCATGATCAATCTTCTTGACGCTTTCCGTGGCTGGACTGCCTCCGTTCCCGAAATGACCGAGCTGCTTAAGGGCGCCAAGGTCGAAGACAACCAGGAAAACCTGGCCCGCATCTTCCTTAGCGTGCCGGCTGATCAGTTCAAGAACACCATGCTCAAGCTCTCCGAAAAAGCCACCGAAAAGAAGTAAGCGACACAACAACAGAGCCGGGGATGTTTAATCCCCGGCTTTGTTAATTCAGGTTGATTTAAACATCCGCGACAAACAGTGTAATCAGCGGTTTCTGCCTTAGCCTTATCAACTTTCGGCGTTCCATTTGTGGCGGAGGATCTGCAGGACGAAGATAGGAATGCCGAGCATGCGCATGAAGCGGCGTGGCTCGAGCCATAGACGGAAAAGCCATTCGATGCCGAAACGCTGCATCCAGTAAGGGGCCCGCGGCAATGTCTGCGAGATTACGTCGAAACTGCCCCCTACACCGATTGCGACACCCCGTTTGAGACAGTTGCGCAGGCGCGCGATAAAAAACTCCTGGCGGGGCACGCCAAGCGCTACAAATATGATATCAGGATGAGCTGCGGCGATTTTTTCGAGAACGCTTTCTTCTTCGGCTGAATCGGGTGTGAAATAGCCATGTTCTATACCGCAGATTGTTATACCATGCTCTTTTTGCAGTAGACCGGCTGCCTGCTTGGCTATGCCAGGTTTGCCGCCGAGGAAAAAGACTTTCCAGCCGGCTTTACCAGCAGTTTCGCAGATCTGTGAAACGAGAGCAACCCCAGGCACCCGACCGGGCAGGGGAGTGCCTAAGAAATCGGCGGCCCAGACAACTCCAGCTCCGTCGGGCAGCACCAGGGCTGCCCGGCGCATCGAATTGCGAAAGCGCTCGTCTTCGCCGGCCCGCACAAGTGCCAGCGAATCAGCAGTTACTATATGAAACAGCGTTGCCCCATTATTACCTGATGCGTTTGCTGGCGGAGTGTCGGGTGAAACAGAGCTGAGACGAAGATATTGTTCAATTCGAGCAATGACATCTGCTGGCAGAACAGCATCGATGGTGATACCGAGAATATCGATCTTTGCGGGAACTGGCGCGATTGGAACTGATTCCTTGCGGGCGAAGGTGCTTACAAAAACGAACAGCGAAAATATGAACAGCAGAAATAATACAACATAAGCCGGACCCGGGGCGTCGATGATAACGAGCAGAGCCAGAAAGTTCAGACAGAGGAAGAACAGCCCGGCAAAAAGCACTGTTCTTTCGCGACGCAGTGACCATGAATAGTGTCTTTCATGGCTAATCCCCTGATGCAGGCGATTGCCAAAGTATGACGCCACAATCATAGCGCTGATCAGGGCAAATGGAAACAGAATTACCATCGAGGGCACAAAAATTCCGAAGATCAACAGACGGCCCGAGCCTTCCAGTAGAGAGATGGCAGCGAGCAGGAAGCCAGCAGCAAAAATTCCGCTGCTGCCAGTCAGCAGGCGTCTTCCACCGGTTGAATAGAAGAGCATCAACACTGAGGCGATCAAAAGCGAAAGATTTGCCAGAACCGCAGTCGGTGTGAACTGGTGCTGCGAGAAGAGGATAAACTGCGTAAGGGTGCTCGTTGTCAGCAGAATAAAAGGCATTTCATAGACCAGTGCCGCAATTTTGAGGCTGAATATTATCAGAAGTGCCCATGCGGTTGCTGATATGACAAACAGGCCACCGGTATCGGTTGCTGCAAAGAGACAGGCTATAATTGTGAGCGCACACCATGGCAGAAGACTCAGATAAGAGAGCCTCTGACGGTCTCGCAGGAAGCCGATGAGCGACAGAAGACAGGCTGCTGCTGTCAATGCCAGAAAACTCTGCTGCGCAAATACCCCGCCTGCAAGTCCGGCGCCAAGCAATGCCCCAAGAAACGGAAATGCTCCGACATAATTGCCGCGTCCGAGCTCGAAGTTTACATGAGCCGTAAGTCGTCGCCCCAGCGCCCAGAAGAGTATGGCGCCTGCTGTGGCGGTGATGAGCGGTTCAATTTGTCCGGTGAAGTAATTCATTTCCTAACTATAAGTTGCCGTCGCCAGTTTGGCAATATCAGCCAACACAAGAAAATCCGCAGGCCGCGAATAGGTCAGCATAAATCAAGTCATCCTGCGCGCAGTCGCAGGATCCAGAGAGGCAATGAAAACATGGATTCTGAACTTCGCTTTGCTGCGCGCAGAGCGACAGAGAGAGAAAATCGGAGTAATCTGAGTAATCGGCGTATCTATTATTGGAGGCAGAGTTGCTTTGTCGGGTCAGGTATTGCCCGAAAGTTCCCAATAGACGATGTAGTAGAGTATGGCAGCGAAATAAATGATCTCGACGCCGATCAGCAAAGGAAAACGTTTGCGTTTGGCATCCCACCAGTCCCAGAAGAAGTTCAGACGGTCAAAAACGCCAAGCAGCACATGAACCAGCAGGTAGCAGAACGCAAAAAGCAGCGTCAGGAAAACTGGAATTGCATAATAGTAAGCCATGCGCCAATATTACCACAGCTTTTTCCGGCAGGCAAACAGCAATTATATGCTATAATATCGAAGAATTAAGAATTGCCGGCAGCGACATTGTCGCCCGGCCCCGCAACAGGAGGGAAAATGAAAATCGTCAGAATTCTGCTGATCGCCTTGTTTATAGCTTTTCCGCTTCTTTGCGAAGCTGTAGAGATTGTTTTCTGCGGCAGCGATGGCTCGCAGTTCGATCTCTATCGCGCTGACCTCAAAACCGGTGAAATAATAAGGATTACTGAAACCAAAGCTGAAGAGTCGATGCCGGCAGTTTCGCCGGATGGACAGAAGCTGGCTTTCGTTTCTGATCGCGATGGCGCCAACTCGCTTTATTTACTGTCTCTGCTCGATAACGCCAGTGCTGCTGTTAACATCAGCGCCGGCATGGGCTCTTATGCCAACCCGGCTTTTTCGCCTGATGGCAGGCGAATTGCGGTTCAATACGCTCCTGACCCCGAACTTGTCTGGGCGAGCACCTCGATTGTTTTGCTTGATCTGACGACCAGGCAGCAGCAGATAATTGTTGACAGCAGCCGATTGAAAACAAGTGAAAACACTGAAACCACAACCGTCGTTGATCGACCTGTCTGGGTTTCAGACAGTCTGCTTGTTTATGTGCTCGCCGAATACTCAGATCCCGAATCCGGGCGGATGTCGAAATCGACACTCTATATGTATGACCTTAAAAAGCAGCAGCACGTAAGAATTGCCGGTGGCGAAAGTTATTACAGTGCAGAAGGCGAAGCCATGGGATTCAAAGCGGTAATGCCTGCAGTAGTTTCAGAAAAAGACCGCAGCCGCTCGCTGCTGTTTGCCGCCGTTCGAGGCGCAACCGATCGTGCGCCGATGAAGATGGCTCTCCCGGCAGGGAACAAAGGGGTAATAGAGCTGAATGATCCTGAATTCTTCGGTCCGATGCTTTATCTTGATGGTCACTGGATATATGGCACCATGAACGAGGAAGGCGTTACCGGTATCTCCTGGCGCGCTGGCGAGGGCAAAGAACCGAAGCAGACGCTGAATTTTGCCGGGCGCATCATTTATCCAGCCATAATCCGCTGAGCAGCATTTTACAGGCGGCATAATGGATTACCTTTCGCTGAAAAAGCATGTCGGAGAGCTTACCGATATGCTGGCCGACAGGCCGCTTGTCGTGTGTGCAATCGGTTGTTCCGGGCGCAGCTTCGCGCTGCAGCTTAAACGCAAAGGTGGCGGCTGGTCGAGTCTGGTGGTCAATCTCGATAATCCCGATCAGGGCCTTCGAGTCGCCGAAACAGCGTCTGAGCTCGATAAGAATTCTTCACTGGTGCGCGCCGCAAACCGCCTGCTCACTGACAGTCGGCTGATTTCAGTCGAGCTGGCTGGCAGCGAAGCCAGTAAGCGGTTTGATCGCGTGGTTAAGCTGCATTTTGTGGCGATCGACAGCTTTTTCGGCAATCGCAACGATTACTATCTTTTGTGTGAGTTCACGGGGCGCATTGCGGATGTTTTTCTCTGTGATGCCGAATACAAGATACTCGACCGCCTTTCGCGCACCTCAAACAATATGATCGGTTCTACTTATCGGCTGCCTGAAAGCATGCCGGTAATCGACCCATGCAAAGCATCCATTCAGGAGCTGGCAACGATTTTTGCCGCCCCGCCAGCGGAATGGAAAAACCGTATCGGCGCCCTTTCGCCAACACTGTACGCCACGCTGCTTGCACGCATAAACATTGCCGGCCGCGAACATGCCGGCGAAGAGTTTGCGCGTCTGCTCGCAGATGTCGTGGCTGACAAGCAGGCTTATGTTTATCATGCCGCCGGCAAGGTTCTGGCTATATCTGGCTATCGTCTCGACCATCTTGATAAAGCCGAGTGTCAGACTTTCTCCAGCGTCAACGATGCACTCAACTGGGCATATGAAAACATGGTGGCGGTGAAACGGCTGAATGAGCGAAAAAAACAATGTGTCGACAAGATCGCGCGCGAAATCAGACAGAAAGAACGCCTGCTTGCCGACCAGCATGCGCTGCTTGGCAAATATTCAGACTCAGAACATTATCGCCATCATGGCGATCTTCTGATAGCCAATCTCTACCAGATAAAGCCGGGCAGTCGTTCGGTAGAGCTCGACGACTGGCAAACTGCGCAGCGCATTTGCATAGAAATTGATCCTTCACGCACTCCAGCTGCTTCGGCTCAACGTTTTTTCAACCTTTACAAGAAGGCCCAGCGTGGTATTGCTGAAGTCGAAAAGCGCATAAAGGTTCTCAGCGAAGATCTTGCCTGGCTGCGAGAGCAGCTGTGGCTGGCCGAAAACGCCGAAAACGAGGCTGATCTGCTGATGGATCTCGAAGCTCCCGAGCTGGCTTCGCCCGGTCGTGGCAGTGGGCGAGACAAGTCCGGCGGCCGTTCTGGCAGGCGGCGCCCTGATTTTAAACCTGTTCTCGATATCGACGGCTGCCGCTATTATGCTGGCCGTAACGCACGCCAGAATGATGCTTTGACTTTCCAGATGGCGCGGCGCGGTGATTACTGGTTTCACGCTAACGATGTTCCCGGTGCACATGTGATTTTGCGCAAAGCTGAAGGCGAAATCAGCGAAACTGATCTTTACCGTGGCGCCGTGTTGGCTGCCTGGTTCAGTTTCGCCCGCGAAAGCAGCAAGGTACCGGTCGATTATGCCGACGTTGCTCACGTAAAAAGAATCCCTGGTGGCGGGCCGGGGCGGGTTTCTTATAGCCACCAGAAAACCCTGCTGGTTGATCCTGCCGCGGCAAAGCCTCTATTCGCAAATTGCAGTTCGGGCGAATCGAATGTATAATCTCGTCATAATGAGAAAATTGGGGAATATATGAAAAAAACACCGCTGCTCGCCATGGTTCTGATAGTGCTGCTTACCGCGGTTGCTCAGGCACAGACGCCGTCGGCCGAAAGCCTCATGAAGCTGATACGCGACATCAGACTGCCGCAGGATAACCTGAGTTCTCTGGCGTTCGATATGCGTATGAACCTGCCGATGCCGCTCAACATACTCTGCCAGGTTCGCTATCATGCGCCAGACTGCTATTCTTTGCATGTCTTCGACGATCACGATCAGACCCCGGTATTGATAATCATCGATCATAAGGCGCTGATAAACGATCCGATGGCCGGCAGCCTGACGCTGATAGCTTCAGCGGGTGTCGCCTTCGATCTTGTGCCGCGCGGCGAAGAATATAACGCCCAGTTTGCCTTTAACATGCCGATTGATGGCAAGATCAACAATCGCATCGAGCTCGATTTTAAAACCATGTTTGCGCGGGTTACCGAGAATGTCAGCGTCGAAAGCGCCTCGGCTGGCGCGATTATCTTTTCTGGCACGACCAGCAAAAAAAGTCGCTGTACCGCTGTTCTCACGCCTGACGAAAAATTTGCTCTGCGCGAGGTCAATCTTTATATTGAGGACGAGCCACTTCCGATACTACAGATCAGTGATATCGGAGTCGATGCTGCATCGCAGACGGCGGCCATACTTTTCCCGATGACAGAACTTGCCGCATCGGGAGTTGAATACAGTCAGATTGAGCCACAGGGAATGGTCGATACCGCACTGGTTGCCACTTCGGTTATCAAAGCGGTGTTTGCCAGATCGGCGATACGAAATCAGCAGCTGCGTGAGAAAATCGAAGAAATGATTGGCCAGAGAGTTGACTGGGCGGCAATCGAAGCTTCTGATGCAGCGCGCTCAGAAAAACTGCGCCAGATTTTCAAGCCTCTCTGACGTATTTTGCACAATTGCTGCCGGTAAGCTCGTCAAAAGTGCAGGCGGCATATTCAGCTCGCAGCTTCTTTTGCAGCTGTTCCAGCCTTGTATGAATCGGGCAGCGGCGACTGCGGTCACAGGCGTCGAGATCCTGGCAACAGATGTTGAGATTGATGGCGCGCTGGTCAAACAGCTCGAGAACATCGAGAAGCGAAATCTCGGCCGGTTTGCGGGCCAGGAAAATGCCACCCTGTTTGCCGCGATGGGTCGCCAGTATTCCGGCTTCAACCAGATGGTGCGAAATTTTTCGCAGAAACCGGTAAGGGATATTCATCTTCTCGCTGATTTCGGTTGTCGCAACCGCACCTTCACCACTGTGCTGTGTCAGATACAATACCGTTCGAATGGCATAATCGGCTTCTCGTGTAATCATCTTGTCTTCCGCCAGTTTATAATGATATAAAATGAGTAACAAATATCCGGCACTGAGTCAAGCAATAGATTGCCGGCGTGCAATGCTCATTGACAGTGTACGCGCACTGCATTAGAATGATGCAGAATGCAGCGGAGGTAAACGTGGCAGCAAATAAAAGCGGGCAGCGCCCGGCAAAGCGAAAAGGCAGCGGTCAGGCAGCAGGCAATCCTGATATAAGAAGCAATCTGATTGAGTATCTGCGCGAAGTTGAGCTCGACGAAGAGCGTATTCTCGCCAATCTGGTATTCGAACCGGTCGTTATTGGGCGTCAGCTCGAAGAGAACCATTTTACCATCACCGATTTTCAGGGCCCCGAAGCAAACCGCATACTGCTTGGCGCCATGCTCGATCTGATCGAAGACGGCCTGCAGATCAACCTCGCAAATCTAATTTCGCTGCTGGCGCAGGAACGCCCCGGCAAGAAAACCAGACTCGAACTGGCCGGTGGTGAAGACCGGGTTAGAGAACTTTTTCTTTCGCCGTTTTCGCGGGCGGGCGTCAGTATGCTCGACGATATCGAGCCGGTTATCGAGCGCATCAGGGACCGCAATATCAGAGTCGAAGCACATCGCACCATGGTGCAGTTTTCTGAACGCATAATTCATGGCGAAAAAGACGCATTCGAAATATTGGGCAACAGTATTCAGTCTCTGCGAAATCTCTTTTTGCAGGGCAGTGCCGGTTACATCCGAAGCCTCGATTCGCACCTCGCCGAAATGGAAGAGCTGATCACCGATCACCGCGAGCAGAAGCGCAGCTATCTTGGCCTGCAGACAAACTTTCCGATTTTGATGGAGCGCCTCAACGGCTTTCAAAAAGAATTTTATCTCATTACCGGCGGCGTCGGCATGGGTAAGTCTACCTTCGCGACTCAGCTCGCCTGGGATCTCGCCAACCTCAACCCCGATCTGACCGTTATCTTTTTCAGCCTTGACCTTAATCGCCTCGACGCTACTTCAAAGATTGTTTCGCAGGCGGCCGAAATTCCGATCGACTATGTTAAGAATCCCTATATTCCGCGCAGCGATATAGAGGAAAAGCGCAAAGCAGCCTTGCAGACGGTCGGAAACATGAGCAGCCGCCTTATTCTCGTCGATGAGTCCTGCGGCAGGCTTTTCATCGATGATGTTAAAAAATATGTTAAACGTACCCGCCTTGAAAGAGCTGGCGATGTAGCGGTCGTCATCGACCCCATTTTCAAGATACTGATGCGCAATCAGGCGCAAATGACCTTTAATGAGCGCTGCAACCTGCTTTCAGCTGAACTCAAAAGCCTGGCAGCGGTAGAGGGCGTTACCGTTATCGCGACGGCCGGTTTGCCCAAGGCGATCAGCAGTCGGCGGCCGGTTAAAGAAGACCTCGAAGAAATCATGGGCCTTCTCTATGATCCCTATGCAGTGTTCTTTTTGTATTGTGACTATCTCAACAACTTTGATACGCCATTCCTCGAATGGGAATGGGGCAAAGAAGACAGTTTCATGATCCCTATCACCGAGGCGTATATCGCCAAAAACAAGATGGGCAGCACCAATGCGCGCATTTTTTATCGGTACTTCGAGGCTTATTCCAAATTCAAAGAATGTGCGCCGCAGGAAGTCGAAAACTACACGGCGATGATCGAAAATCTCGAACGCTTCAAAGAGCAGCAGACCAACCCGCACGCAACCCGCCACGGCAGTGGCCGGTCTGAGGAATTCTAAATGGAAACAGAAACCGCACAGGAATTTTTCGAAAAAGGTGTCGATTTGCAGCAGCGCGGCCTATTTGACCACGCTATTGAAGAGTATGACCGCGCTCTGCGTCTTGATCCCGACAACATCAATATTATGTTGAATCTCGGCGCCGCCTGTCTGCAGAAGGGGCTTTCTGACCGTGCTGTTAAGCTTCTCAAGAAGGTTCTTGAGCAGGAACCCGAAAACAGTATGGCTCTTTATAACATAGGCAAAGCCTATATTTATCGCGAAGAATACGAACAGGCTCTCGCACATTTCAACCGGGCCGCGGCCCAGCAGCCAGAGGATCGCGACATTAAAAAACTTATCGCAGTTTGTCTGCGGCATCTCGGGCGCATCGAACAGTCGGTGGCAATCACCCTCGGTCAGCTCGACACAATAACCGCTGATGCCGATGCGATGTTGCGTCTTGGTGATGATTTGATGAGTCTTGAGCGCTTCGATGAGGCTCTCGATATTTTTCGTCGTACCAGCGCGGTGGCCTGCGATTCTATATTGCCTTTGCTCGGAATTTATCAGTGTCAGCTTCGTCTTGATAACAGAGAAAAGGCGGTAACAGCGCTCAAGCGGGCGATAATGATCGAGCCGACCAATCAGGAGTTGCTGGTGAAACTCGCTGATGTATACCTTGGCGACGGGAGAATTCCGGAGGCGGTCGAAGTTATCAACAAGGGTCTTGAAACAATTGCCTCGCCGAATCTGCTGCGCGAGAAATATAACGAAATGGCTCGCCGATTACCGGTTTTGCGCAAAAAAGCCGCGGCATCGCGCCTTGAGTCTGGCTTGAGCCGGCATGAAACTGATGTTTATGATATTCTTGACGGTCTCTATGATGGCCGTATCCGGCTTGAAATTGCCGTAAAAGAGCTCGAGGGGCTGCGTCGCAAAGATCCTTCCGATCTGCTGGTCGCCGATGAGCTTGCTAACCTGCTGTTTCAGGCGCGAGAATTTGGGCGTGCCGCCGAGATCTATTCAGAAGTCCATCTGAGCCGGCCAAAAGAGCCCCGTCACCGCATCGATCTCGCAAAATCACTGGCAATGAAAGGCGATACCGAAGCTGCCCGCGCCATTCTCCGTGATTCTATAAGAGACCTCGGGCACATGCCGGAACTCGATCTGGCAATGACCGAACTCGACCTTTTCGATAAAGAATTCGAACGCGCTGCAGGTCGTCTTGAGATCATACTGAAAGAATATCCGGCTGAGCAGCATGCGTTGTTTCTCTATGCCTATACAGCCATGCGGCTCGATGAGCTCGAAACGGCCGAAACAACCTTCAAGCAGCTTTTCGAAAAGAACAGTACTGATGAAGAACTGGCTGTCTGGTATTCGCGTCTCGCGATCATGCAGGGGCAGCCGGCGCGGGCTCTCAAGGTCTGGGAAAACTTCAGCGACGGTATTGAAAGCCTTGTCGAGATTATCGCCAGGGTGGAGCTGACGCTGGCAACAGGCGACAGCAAGGGAATAATGCGGCATCTCCAGAAGATTGGCGATTATCACCCGCGTTTCATCGAAGATCATATGCTGTTTGGCAAAGCCTTTTTCTTTGCCGGTGATTTCTCTTCGGCACAACGCGAATTTGATCTGGTGCTACGCCTTGAAGCTCGTAACGCCGAAGCTCTGGCAATGTCGGCGATGAATTCTCTGATCCGTAACAAAACAGCAAAATTCTGGAATTTCTGGCAACACGCAATCGACTGTGATTCTCTATATGCTGTAATTCCAGCTATGGTGCTAAAAGACAGTCTGAATTTTTCGCAGCGCGAACGTCTTAAAACTGAGACGCGCAAAATGGTAGATATTGGCGCTCTCAAAGAGATAGACAAAGCGCGCCTGGCCAGGCTGCTGAAGTGCCTCTAAATCAGGAAACCCTAATGACAAACACCAAACCACAGAAATCACGCAACGTTAAAGCTCTTCGCCGCATGGTTGAACAGCTGGAAAGAGTGCCGGCAAAAAAGCTTGAGAGTGCTGTCTGCGATATAATCGATTTGGGCGGCTTCTCTCTGGCTGTGCTGCTTGAAAAACTGCCGGCGCTGACGGTTCCGGTTCAGACAGTCGTGGCCCGCAAAATAGAAGATTTTCTCTATTTTCATCCGGAAAAGGGGGCAAAGCTGTTTGATCGACTCCAGTCCGCCATGCGCGACGCCGACATCTCCTGCCGACCATCGTTGCTTGCTGCAATTGCTGATGTTTCTGATTCGGTCGCCATAGATCATCTTGCCATGGGCAGGCTGGCTTCTGATGCGCTCGATGCTCTCGACAGCAATATGGACTTTGCTCGTATGAGCAGAGCCGTCGAACTGGTGGTTAAAGCCTCCGGCGTTTCAGGAATCCCCGCTATTATCAAATTGATGATTAAATCATCAGAAAAGCTCGACCAATATTCCAATTATCAGTTTATGGAAACAGCTCTGATGGCTCTTAAGCGTCTTGGCGGGGAGCCGGTGATCAGATTATTGATAAATCCTTCTTCGGCCGATGCTATTCGTCAGCTGCGTATGGAATGGCGGGCCATGGATCAACAGCTGCTCCAGGAGACAATGGCGGCGCTGCGGCTTGCCGACGCCGATTTTGCTCAGATCATGCTTAAGGTGATAGACCTTTCTGAGTTTAACCTGCCGTTTGCGGCTATGATAAAAGAGGGCGTGTCACATAGCGATAAATGGGTTCGCCAGGCTGCCGCTGCCTCAATGCAGAAGGCATCTGCGGCTCTGAGCCCCGAGTCGCTTGCCCGCATGCTTAATGATGAATCTTCAGAAGTTCGCCTTATGGCAGTAACCTCGCTGGGCGGCTTTGAGCGTGAACAAACAGGCGCCATGCTCGAAGAGCTTGCATCGCGCCAGGGCGAGTCGATAGAAGTTCGTTTAAATGCCCTTTATGCGCTTTTTGCCCAGAAGAATCGGACTGCGCTCGAAAATCTTGTGCAAACAGCAGATAATCACCGTCTCGCGGTTAATGCCCGCGGCTTGTCTGCCATGCTTATGCCAAAAGAAGATGGCGCCAGAGTTATGCTTCAGGCTTTCGTTGATATCGGTTCTGACATGCTGACAGAAGCAACTCACTACCTGCTTGAAATACTTGAGCCTGAGGATATCGAAATTTTGATAAAAGCGCATTCTTCCTCTGGTAGTGAGCCTCGACGAGAGCGTCTTATCGATTTTATGAGATTGTTTATCGACCGAAAAGCTGGTCCGAGACTGGATCAGGCAAGAATGCGTCTTTCAGAAGCCGAACAGAAGGCTATAGAGATGCTTGCGCCTAAAAGCCAGGTTTCGACAGCAGTTTAATACTGACAATCCCGGGTTCTGTCTCTCTTTTGTCGCCGGACCCGGCTAATTACTGCTTTATTAGCGTATTCAGCCTCTCTTGACGCTGCTTTCAAAACTTTGGCCCGCTTTTGGCGAGTAATTCAGGCCCTCAGAGGAGTTTTCCTTTATAAGCTGGTTTTGGTCGCGGAAGCGGCCATTTTTTGCTGCAGATTTTACGGTTAAGCGGCTGATGGCGACCAGCGCTCTGAAAAATGCTTTACCCGCAGTTCCGACAGGGTTTTAGCAGTCGCCCGCACATAATTTGTCGATGAGATGCTGACAAGCGGTCCTGATTTAATGGAGCGCTTCCTGTTTTTGCTCGGGCAATCGCATTTTTAACTTATTTATGTTAAAAATAAGCTTTATTTGTTAAAATAGTCTAAAAAATGATTAAAATAATGATATTTTATTGATAATAATGATGATATTAACTATAAATTAGTAAAATAGGCGCTGCGACGAAGATCAATATTGTTTCTATGGTTGGAGGGTTGGTCTATGGCGGCGAAGAAATAGTCAGACCACCAGGCGACGCGACCGTTAATCTCTGCTGGTTGCGAGGTCAGTGGCTTGCAAAAAGATTGTGGAGTCTCTGTGCTATCGTCTGCGAAGCGCGCGTGAGATCTCAGCTCAAAAAGGCTGTGACGGCTTCGATAATGCGTTCCCCTGCCCTGCCGTCGCCGTAAGGGTTAACGGCTTTGGCCATCTTTTCGTAAGCATTATGATCGCAGAGAAGTTCGCTGGCACTGTTCAGAATTTTTTGTTTGTCGGTGCCGACAAGCTTGAGGGCCCCGGTTTCGAGGCCTTCCGGGCGCTCGGTTGATTCGCGCAGAACCAGAACCGGCTTGTTCAGACTTGGAGCTTCTTCCTGGACGCCGCCAGAATCGCTCATTATCAGATGGCAGCGCTGCATGGCCATTATAAAAACCTGATAACTTAAAGGTGCTGTAAGGTGAATGCGGGGGTGGCTTTTCAGTTGTCTGGCCGCTTCGTCACGCACTTTCGGGTTAGGATGAATCGGAAAGAGTATGTGCACGTCGGCAAACCTGTCGACCAGCTCGAGCAGGGCTGAGAAGACCTGGCGGTGCGGGTCGCCGAAGTTTTCGCGGCGATGGGTTGTAACCAGTATCAGACGTTCGTTAGACGCAAATATCTCGGCAAATTCCTTTGGCGCGCTGAGTTTTCGCTGCAGGCTCCAGTGCAGGGCGTCTATTACTGTGTTGCCGGTTACAAATACACTATGTTCAGGTGTGCATTCATTGAGCAACATCTGGCGTGCCCGCTCGGTTGGCGCAAAATGCAGGCTGGCGAGCGGCGTGACCAGGCGGCGGTTGATTTCTTCGGGAAACGGGCTGTAGCGATTCTGAGTTCGCAGACCTGCTTCGATGTGGGCTACCGGAATCTTCTGGTAGAAGCCGCCGAGAGCCCCGAGAAAAGCTGATGTTGTGTCGCCCTGCACGAAGATCATATCGTATTCGTTGCGCGAGACGATTTCGCCTATGCCTTCGGTTATCCGGCTGGTAAGCTGAAACAGAGACTGGTTGGGCTGCATCACAGCCAGATCGAAGTCTGGTTCGAGCCTGAAGTGTTTGAACATTTCTTCGGCCAGTTCCAGATGCTGGCCGGTATGGAGTATCTGGACGGTAATGTCAGCTTGTTTTTGTGCGGCAAAAATGACCGGAGCCATTTTTATGACTTCCGGTCGGGTGCCAAGTATAAATAGAAAGCGGCGATGCTGCAAGATCAGGGGTCTTTTCGATATTCGCCCGGATTGTAATCTTTAGGGGGCTTAGTCTCAGGCGACTGCTGATTGGTATTAGAACGACCTGCATTCGCTATGGCTTCTACTGCTGCATCTATGGGTTTGGGCTGTGGTGGCGGCAGCGGCGGCAGTTCGCGCCCGGCAATGAGTTCTTTGAACTCTTCACCGCTGATAGTTTCACGTTCCAGCAGCGCTTTTGATGAGCGATTGAGCAGTTCGCGATTTTCGCTGAGTATTTCCATCGCCTTGTTCTGTGCCCAGTCTATCAGTTGCCTGATCTCGGCATCTATCTTGCGCGCAGTGTCGTCAGAAAGGTCGTTGCGTGTATTGAATTCACGGCCGAGAAAAACGGTCTGGTTGTCGTCGCCGAGATGCAGCGGTCCGATCTCGTCGCTCATGCCGAGTTCGCAGACCATTTTGCGGGCAATCTTGGTGGCGCGTTCAATATCGTTCTTGGCGCCTGAAGTGAGTTCGTTAAACACGATTTTTTCAGCTGCCCGGCCGGCCAGCAGTACGCACAGCTGGTCTTTGAGATGACTGCGCGAGACGGTCAGGCGGTCTTCAACCGGCAACTGCATGGTCATCCCAAGCGCCATTCCTCGCGGAATAATGGTGATCTTGTGCACTGGGTCGGTATTGGGCAGAAAGGCTGCAACCAGCGCGTGGCCCATTTCGTGGTAGGCTGTGTTTTCTTTTTCTTTTTCTGAAATGATACGGCTTTTGCGCTCAGAGCCGGCAATGACCTTGTCGATAGACGCTTCGAAATCAGACATTAAGACGATTTTGCGGCCATGGCGGGCAGCCAGAATCGCAGCTTCGTTAGTCAGATTGGCAAGGTCGGCGCCGACAAATCCTGGAGTGCGCCGGGCCAGCACTGAGAGATCGACGTCGTCTCCAACCGGTTTGTCGCGTACATGTATTTTAAGTATTTCTTCGCGTCCTCTTATGTCGGGCTGGTCAACGACAATTCGTCGGTCGAAGCGTCCCGGGCGGAGCAACGCCGGGTCAAGAACATCGGGGCGGTTAGTGGCGGCTACCAGAATGATACCTTTGGTGTTATCGAAACCATCCATCTCTACGAGCAGCTGGTTTAGGGTCTGTTCGCGTTCGTCATGACCTCCGCCGAGTCCGGCGCCACGCTGACGACCGACTGCGTCGATTTCATCCATAAAAATGATGCAAGGTGCATTTTTGCGGGCCTGTTCAAACAGATCGCGAACACGCGAAGCACCTACGCCGACGAACATTTCGACGAATTCAGAACCACTTATATTGAAGAACGGCACATTGGCTTCACCGGCAACAGCCCGTGCAAGCAGGGTCTTACCCGTGCCCGGAGGCCCGAAAAGCAACACGCCGCGTGGAATCTTGGCGCCAAGATCGGTAAACTTGCGGGGTTCCTTGAGGAACTCGACAACTTCCAGCAGATCTTCTTTGGCTTCGGTTACCCCGGCAACATCTTTGAACAGCACTCGTTTTTCGGTCGGGTCGACCATACGTGCCCGGCTTTTCCCAAAGCTGAGGGCTTTGGCGCCGCCACCCTGCGTCTTTTGCAGAATATAGAGCCAGGCGCCGATCAGCAGTATGAAGGGGAACCAGTTTATGAGCAGGTTGAGCCACCATGACATCTGTGCCGGCGGTTCGGCTTCTATGATTATGTTTGAATTCCTGATGATTTCCATCAGACCGGGATCATCGGGCACGATAACGACAAAGTCAGTGGTTGGCGCTTCGTTGCTGGAGCCCAGAGTAACCTGCTTTTGCAGACGTCCGGAAATCTCGCGGTCGTTGATCTTGATTCCCGAAATCATGCGGCCGGTATCTTCGCCTTTGATGATTTTGAGAAATTCAGAATACTTGAGCCGCTGGACCTTCTTGGTGCCCGCAATATTGGTAAATGCGGTGAGCAAAAGTATCAGCAGCAGAGCGTAAAGTGCGACTGTTTTCATTTTGGTGGGTTGTTCTTTCATAATCCTGCGCCTGTTGTTGGTTTTTCAGAAGTCTGTAAATATGATGCCATGCTATCACAAGCCTGGCTACTTATCAATTTAATGTTCGGCTGCGCTCAGCTGTTCTTGAAAAGTCGTTTCTGCTTGGTTTTCAGCCAGCTGATCCAGCCGGATGACTGTAGAACCTGTTGTTCAAGAAGGTCGAGCAGCATTCCCGCGTATCTGCGACTCTTTTCGGTCTGCCCATTGAAGGCGAGTATGGTCGAAAGTGCCCGGTCACCCATATTGACGACCTTTCCCGCTATTTTCGTGAATTCGTCGTCGTTTTCGAGGGTTTCGAGCCACCAGGGAATACATTCGATGCCATTCTGGCGGAAAAGTGCCTCGCGTGCGTTCTGTCTGATTTTTGGGTGTTCATCGGCAGACATGTCGGCGAGCAGTTCGAGTCGCCCGGGAATATTGACCTTGTCGAGTACGAATACTGCTGAGGCCTTCATCCATGGGTTGTCGTCGATAGCCATGACTTTTAATGCCGTCAGCAGCTGGTCGTGGCTTTCCTTGTTCCAGAGCGCCTTGATTACATTGGCACGCACCCGGTTGTCTTCGTCGTTCAGCATTGGCAGAAGAAGTCTGGTGACGTCCGGCAGATCGAGTCGTTCTATCGCCTCGATGGCATTGGCGCGTACGCGTGCATCTTCTTCCTGCAGGGCCCGGGTAAGAAAGCTGACGACATTGTCGTCAGGAAGTGCCAGTTTTCCTGTGGCAGCAACGACACAGGCTTTTATGCGCGGGTGTGTCTCAGCTTTGTAGAGGCTCTGGATGGCGCCAAGATTGCTTGGATCTCCGATTCTGCCAAGGGTTTCGACGGCCAGTGCCGCCAGTTCAGGGTTTTTATGCCTGAACACGCCTATGATCTGTGAACTTGCCGAAGAGTCTTCTAGTTCGCCCAGCGCTTTAAGGCTGTTATATACGATATCTTCGTCTTCTGATGCCAGCTTTTTTGCGAGCTCGTCAATACGTTCCGGCGTTTGAGGCCGGTCGGGCAGAAGTTTCCAGATGCGAATTCCCTCACGCTCTATGCTGCGTATCCACGAGGCGCTGTTATAATCAGTATAAGAATCGAACTCACGCTCGGCCTTTTTTAGAGCCGATTCGCGGTCAACAGCGGCCACAGTATATTCGATCTTGAACTTTTTACGTGGATTCGCCGATTCGCTGTAAGGTATAATGACTTTGTAAGTTTTTGCTGCCTGCATAGCTGTACATGTTAACAGATACCTTAGTCATTCTCAACCGGAGTTGCAGGTTTTATGACAGCAGTTATCATTATCGGGAGATCGGCATGAATTCAGAGAATCTCATTTGCAGGTGCTGCGGTTGTTCGTTTAAACAAAGCGTAGCTCACCGCGATTTTCTGGCTGAATACGGTTGTGACGTGCCATCGCTTTACTGTCCCACCTGTTTTGCCGAAAGATTGCGGCAGATATGGGAAATCCCCGGCGAAAAGCGGGTGGCCGCATGCAGTATGTGCGGCATGCTGACCCGGTTATGCTTTGTACCAAGCCTCGATCGCCCGGTCTATTGCCAGGAATGTTTTCGCAAGATGAAAGCAGAATAAGACTGCGTTTGCGCTCATTCTTCGCTGATCGGAAAACTGACGGTAGCTGGCATAAGTTCTGAGGTTTCTGGCAGTATACTGCTGTCGGTGGCAGTTATATCTATTGCTCTGTCTGAATCGAAAATTGAAACATTGTTGCTGAGATCGAGTTCATCATAGCCAAGTTCAAGCGCGTTATCGGCTTCAATATCGAGTTTTTCGAGCTGCTGGGTAGACCGGCTGATATCGATATAACTTTCTTCAGGAACTGGCTCCGGAAAAAGTTCGCTGAAGCCACGCCTGATTCGGCGCATCATTGTTGTTGCCGGCAGAGTTTCGTAACGCAGTCTGAAGAGCTCTCCTGACTGGTCTGTGTGTTGCAGCGGGTGTCTGATAAGCTCAGGTTCGCCATGTGCTGGTATTCTCTGCCAGTGTGATATATTCTGAGCCGCGGCCAGGTCGCAGATCAGCAGGCTCAGAATTACTGTAATAATGGCTTTGTTAAACTGCATACCACACCGGCAGGTTGTCGAGAACACGGTATTTGATTTCGCCATGCTTGTGCAACGATGAAAGATAGCCGTTTACCATGGCACGGTAGAGATAATATTCCCAGTTGGTCTTCTTCAGGCCATAATGGTCGAGAAATGCTTTGACCACACGATCCTGAGGCATAGGCGTTTTTAGCAATCCGCGCATGAAGTCGAGAGACTCGTTTAAATGGCTGAGATTGCTGGAGATAAGAGTGTTGATCGAATTTTGCGGTTGGAAGTGGCCGCCAATATAGCAGCGGGCTTCGATTTTTCTGAGCTTTTCGAGTGTCTGCGAGTGCGCATTCGGGTCGTAATTGAACGGCAGTCTTTGTTTGTTGAAAAAGTTGTCAGGAAACAGGGTGTCAGCTAAAAAAGCGACGCCATCCACAAGAAACCCTTTCTGATTAACCGAATGACCCGGCAGGTCGAGTATTTCTATGCTGAGATCGTCAAGCTGTAGCTCGTTGCCGGAAATTACATCGACCTGGCTGGGGTTGGCCATGATGAAGCGGTTCATCAGGTCGCCGATCGGAGCTCCGGCAAAAAGTACGGCACATTGAATCAGGGGTTGTCTTATGGTTGGAGCTTCAAGTGTCGAAGCCATGATTTTGCAGCCACATTTTTCCTGAAAAAGGCTGTTGCCACCTATATGATCAGCATGCGCATGCGTATTGAGAATATGTGAGACCTTGAAGCGATAATCTGAAAGCATTTCCAGAAGCTTACCGGCAAACTGTTTGTCGCAGCCGGAGTCGATCAGTGCGACATTACTGTTGCCAAGCAGAATGACGCCGACATTGGCGGGCCCGCGAACCCATAATACCCGCTCGGTAAGGCGCGCCAGTTCCATTCTCAGCCTGCCGGACGCTCAGAATCATCGACAACCACAAAGCCTTCGCTGCATCGACTGAGAATTTCGATCGAGCAGGAAGGTTCGCCGCTGAAGCCAATCGGCGGCGCCAGCACTTCGATGTAAAAGGGGTTGTCGTGATATGGCGAAAACTGCGCTTTGTAAATCCATGCTTTAACCGGCTGACAGCCTTCTACTGTAAGCTTGATGCGCACGAATTTAAAGACTTCGCCACCCTTTACCACTTTGAAAGCCGGATGCCATGGGAGCGGTTCACTGGTGAAGTCAGGTGTCAATATGACCAGAGGTTTGTCGAGCAGAATATTTATTGTGCCTTCTCTACAACCAGTAACTTCAGGAAAGCAATCTTTAAAAAACGGCATCTGTTCGCGAACAGTGTTTTTTGATTCGCCAAGACCCCTCTGTATTCTGCCTTTAATGATGCCCATGCGGCTGATTCTCCTTCACAGGTTCTTATCCAAGCATAGAACACTCAGGCTGACTTTTACAAGCAAATAAATCATCAGATATGAATTTACTAAGCGATTTTTTTTATCATCTGCAGGCAGGGATTGCCTTGTCCCCAGAACACCGGGTATTCTTCGAGAGGTCTGAACCCGAGAGAAAGGTAAAATTTGCGGGTTTCTTCGTAGTGCGGCCAGTTGCTCGATGAGCTTACCGTTTTTACCTGCATGTATTCATAACCACGCGACCGGCAGTATTCGGTTACTGATTCTATTGCCGACCGCCCGAGTCCATGCCGGTGAAATTCGGGCAGTAGACCAAGCACATAAAGCTCCACCGACTCTTTGAAATGCGGCTTGATACTTATAAAGCCGCAGTTCTGCTGCTGTCTTCTGATCATGAATGTTGGCAATGTGTCTATTTCGGCACGGTAGCCAATTAGCGCGTCACCACTGCCAAACCATTCCGGTAAACGACTCAGGATTTTTTCGCATTCCTCACCCTTGTTTAACGACGGTCCCTCAACACTGAAATAATCTGATTTCATACATTTCGACACCTGGTTTTTCTGAAAATGAAAACAGGTCTGCCTCAAGAGACAAACCTGCTTCGATTAAATTGTTAGAACCGTCTGATTATATCACATTATCTCTTCGAACGGTTAAAATTCGGGAGAACTGGGTCCTGTGCCGGGGGAAGGGGCTGACCGCTTACTGCCGGTGCGCTGCTGCCGCTTGAACTTGAGCTTGAGCTTTTCTTGCCGCCTTTTTTGCCGACTTTGCGGAAGTGACCCTTGGTGTGGCTCTTTGAGCCCTTCTTGTAGTGACCCTTAACCCAGGTTTTCTTGGCTTTTTTGCCGGTAAGTTTTGACTTGGCTTTTACGGCGCCATCCATGATCTTGTTGGTAACAGCCGAACCTGCTTTTACGAAAGCACGTTTGGTTTTCTTGCAGGCTTTTTTGATATTTCTTTTCATTTTTCTGGCGGCTTTTTTGAAGAATGACTGACAGCCTTTCTTTTTTGCTGCCATTACTTCATTCATTTCACCGGATACAGCGAAGAAGCCGAGAGCCAGAAGAAGGACTGCGAGGGTTTTATACACTTTACTCATAACTTGTAACCTCCAGTTGGTTTCTTATAAAATGCTTGTTTAATGATGTTTTTGAGTATAAGAATTATTTTGCGAACCCGTAACCCCCCTCTCATAATTTTTTTAAAAAAAGTGTACACTTGGGCGATTGCTCTGTTAATGCCGCCTTTTGGCGCAAATTGCTGAGCCTGTTAACTTGATACTGTTGCTGGAATGGCAAGTTTTTCTTTCACCAGGGCGCCTGACATGATATCTTTGCCATGTAAAATTTGCGTTCGGAGGAACTTATATCATGGCAAGACACGACGGTCGCGCTTACGATCAACTCAGGCCGGTCAGCATCGAGACCGGTTATGTAAAATATCCGCATGGTTCAGCTCTGATAACCTTTGGAGACACCCGGGTTCTATGTACTGTTCAGGTCGATGAAAAAGTTCCTCCTTATGTTGCCTCCCGCGAAGTCCCGCAGGGTTGGATAACTGCCGAATACGCTCTTATGCCCGCCGCCGGACTGGTGCGCAACGACCGCGCCGGATATGGCAAAACCACGGTCAAGGGACGGGTTCACGAGATTCAACGTCTGATCGGGCGCTCTATGCGTTGTGCGCTTGACCTCAAAAAGCTCGGGCCACGCACTTTGATGATAGACTGCGATGTCATTCAGGCCGATGGCGGCACAAGGACCGCATCGATTACCGGCGCCATGGTTGCTCTTGATATGGCGGTTAAAAAGCTTATGGCCGAAGGCAAACTTACTGAGAACCCTATTATCAACCAGGTTGCTGCCGTAAGCATCGGGATTGTCAACGGCAAGCCCTGTCTTGATCTTGATTATGTCGAAGATTCACACGCCGAGACCGATCTCAATCTGGTAATGAACGCTAAGGGCGGTTTTATCGAAGTTCAGGGTACTGCCGAAGACGGCACCTTCAGCCGCGCCGAGCTTGATGAAATGCTTAAAATTGGTGAGGCCGGCATCAAAAAGCTTTTTGAACTCCAGAATCAGGCAATGGGGAAAGTAAAATGAATCTCTGGGTCTCCACCCGAAATGCTCACAAGGCCGAAGAAATAGCGCATATTCTTGGGGAGTCATGCTCGATAAAGACACTCCTCGATTTGCCGGATTTTCCAGATATCGACGAAAACGGTGATTCATATCGCGCTAATGCCGAACTTAAGGCGCGCGCCCTCTGGGAAAAAGTTAAAGAGCCCGTTTTTGCTGACGATTCCGGCCTGGAAGTCGATGCCCTCGGTGGTCGGCCGGGCATACATTCTGCCCGATTTTCCGGGCTCGATACCAATCATCCGCGTAATATCGCCAAGCTTTTAACCGAACTTGGCGACCTGCCGGCAGATCAGCGCACAGCCCGTTTTCGCTGCGTAATTGTTTACATAGATCAAAATGGCGTTGCCCATGAATTTGTCGGTACCGTTGATGGCTATATTGGCTTTGAATGCCTTGGCAAGGGCGGTTTTGGTTATGATCCTGTTTTTATGCTGTCAGATCGCAACTGCTCAGTAGCCCAGCTGCCAGCTGTAGAAAAAAACGCTATCAGCCATCGCGCCCGCGCTGTCGAGAAACTCAAGGCCTTTCTCAAGCTTTGACAGTCACTAATATTTATTCTTTTTTATACTGACGTTTTCTGTTATATATAATTGCACGCTGGCACCCGGGTGTCGCAACCAATCACACACAGGAAAAGAATCAATGTCGCAGATATTGCCGCTAATAAAAAGAATCGCCCAGAATGTCCGCGAAAAGAGCGGTGATGGACGGCTCGAAAAGTTTTTTATCTTCAAAATGGCCCGCAAGGCTTTTGCTATTCCTGCTGTCGATGTCGAAGAAGTTTCGATGCCAGTATCTTTGCTCGATATTCCGCAACGTTCTGAGCTTATCAAAGGCGTTGTCAACATTCGCGGCATAGTGATTCCGGTAATCAACCTGCGCTCCCGCATAGGTCTTGAGGCTGATTATCAGATCGAAGACGGTTCGCGTCTGCTTCTATTTACCTTCAAATCAGGAGCTCAGGTGGCCATGATGGCTGATGAAATTGAGTATCGTCTCAGAGATGGCGTGGTCGAAACGGTCGCACCTGAAAATGCCGAAGACCGCTCCTTTCGTATGGCGGTTATCGATAACGTCAGATACCCGGTTCTGATGATAGACATGTGGCTTGAAAAAAACGAGATCGAAATTCTACAGACTGTGGTAGAATCTTTTTGATAAATTTTTCTGGAGGTAATGATAATGGATAAATACGTTTGCACCGTATGTGGTTATGAATATGATCCAGCTGCTGGTGATCCCGATAACGGTATCGCCCCGGGAACACCTTTTGACAAGCTTCCCGCTGACTGGGTCTGCCCGGCCTGCGGCGTTGGCAAGGATCAGTTCGAAAAGATGTAAATTCGCAGGCCACTAAGGCCGCTGAAAAATGTCTTAAAACAAGGGTCTGCAATAAATTGCAGACCTTTTTGTTATCTTGTCTTCGTGCTCGTAATCGTAATCGTAATCGTAATCGGAATATAACCGTCATTCGGCACGCAGGATTTCAGAGAGCATCAATTTGAGATTGCACCGGGTAATTCTACAGATTTTCGTGTAGAATATAGCCCTGAGAGTAATATTGCTAAGAGACTTTTTACCGGGAGCATGAAATTGCGCAGAGGGAACTGGTTCAACCTGTTGGCCAGAATTGTTTACGGCCTTCTGTTGCCGGCTGGTCTGCTTTATGTTGCTATGTACAGCCATTACGGCCTGGTGCGGGAGCGCCAGATTATGGAATGGCGCGAAAAAATGCGTGACTCGCTCGATCAGATCAGCAAGTATCATTCTGATGAAAAATATTTTCATGGCATGCTGCAGGCCGATTTTCGCAGGGCTGACAGTTCTGCCAGGCCAATGCACGAATGCAACCGTCGTCTGAAATACTATAAATCCAGATACCCCGGCATGTTCAGGTTTACCGTCTACGACTCATCCGGGCGTATTATCGATGAAATGACCGATGAAAAGCGTTTTCAGTATGTTTTTAAAGGCATGCATCAGGTTATTGCAAGCGTTAAGGCGCATGTAGCCGAAGTAATTATTCCTTATCCCGATCGTCTCAATGATGTGCGCAGCCGTATTGGTCTTTTGCGCGGATATTTCGGGCAGTTCCTTATGGAAAAGCACCTGAGTCTGCCTCTGCTCGAAGGCTATCTTGGCAGTTGTATAAGAGCCAGCGAAGAACCTGAAAAGGCGCTGCTCTGGTATCAGCGATTGAAAAATTTTACGATAGTAGTATTTGTTCACCGAGATATGATCGGACGCGATATAGGCCCGCGACTGATCGTTGACCGCTACAATCAACAAGATACGGCAATACAGCTTGGTTTGTTCGATACTCAGCAGATGAATGTTTATGGTATCGATCGTCATCACAACGAAATGGTAATTCAGGCGAACGCTTATGCCAATTCAGCGGTTGAATTTGTCGAAAATGAGCATAGCCTGATCTTTTTCAGGCAGATTTCACCTCGTTTGATAGTGTTTTCTCTGCTCGACAAACAGATGAATCTGATTCATCCTGAGCGGGCAACTGTCGAATTCATGTTGCGGATGATTCGCTGGCTTATTCTGGCAGCTTTCTTGGTCTTTTGTGTCAGTCTGCGTTCAGCTGATTTTGCTCTGTCGATAAGGCAGAAGCTACTGTTGCTTTTTCTGTTTGCCAATGGATTGCCAATGCTGATTCTGGCGGCAACTGCCTATGAGTTTTTCGAACAGAAAAAGAACTCTCTTATCAATGCTACGCATGATCAGTCTGTTCGCATCATCAAACAGTTTGACAATGGTTACCCTGATGGGCGCGAAAGAATGGCCGGCCTGATCACCGACTATGTCAGCGAAAAAAATCGCCAGTATGGCAAGAGAAAGTGGCCAGACGAGGAGATTGAAAGTCTGAAGAAATTTATACTTACCTTCAATCCGGGCGAAAGTTACATCTACGATTGCGATGGCAACCAGATTCTGCACGCCGGCAGCGAAGCCTTGCCCAACTCGGTAAAGATCATCAGGGATTTTTTCAAGGGCGCTCTCGAATTTTTTAACCATGCTGATGCGGATTTTGTTGGAGCCCGCCGAACCATGCTCGAAAAGATCACGGATGATAGTGGTCTTTATGCTGGAGTTCTCGAACAGCTTGGCAACATCAGCCCACAAAATTTTGGCTCAGGTCTGCGCTGGACCTATCTGGAACTGCTGGGTGACCGATCAAATCATGATTCGTGGGGATTTCTGGTGATTTCGTGGCGTCCCGGCGATCTGCAACGCGCCTTTCTTAATCAGCATCTTGAAGAAGTTAATCGTAAGATCAGCCCGCGCAAACTGTTGGTTATGGAAAAAGGCACCGAAACAATATTCCCTCTGAATGCCCAGCATCATCGCCAGGTGCGCAATATAATGCATCTTACGCAATCGCGTAAACTGATTACAGAAAATAACCTCGGTTTGTCGGGAGAACATTTTGTGGCGACTTCGCTTGTTGGAATCGAGCTGTCTGATGCCATAATCATGACTTTGTATCCGAGCTCACTCATCCTTGGCGAAATCGAAGAATTGCGGCGCGGCGTAATTCTGGCCGGTCTTCTTAGTTTTTTCATCGTGCTGGTAATTGTCAGGTTTTTTTCGGGGCGCCTGTTACGCCCGGTTAATGCGCTTTCGCAGGGCATGCGTTCGATCGCGCGCCGAGATTTTAAATATCGCATCGACTATTCCTCGGGCGATGAGTTTGGTGGGCTTACTTCAGCTTTTAATGCAACCATTGCCGGCATGCATGAACTGGCTGTTGGCACTGCCGTTCAAGAGAGCCTGCTGCCTCCTGGTAGAGAGCATTTCGGTCGCGTCAGTCTTTTTGCCCGTTCAATTTTTATGAGCAAAATGGGTGGCGATTATTTTGATTATTTTAAAGTCGATGAGCAGCGATTTGGCGTATATTTTGGCGATGTCGCCGGGCACGGAATTCCGGCTGCCCTGGTCATGTCAATGGCCAAGGCGGTGGTCGCCTCTTCTGACGAGGCGAGAAAAGCCGGGCCGGCCGAGCTGCTGAAGAGCGCAAATTCTTTGTTTCTGCACCTCAAATCAAGAGGCTGGAAACGCATGATGACGGCGCTTTGCCTCGAAGTGAATTATCAGACAGGTGAATTCAGGGTAGCCAATGCCGGGCAGTGTTACCCGGTAGTTGTGAGTGCCGCCCGCGATAAAGTTGATTACGTTAAGGTCGTCGGAATGCCATTGGGTAGCCAGGCGCGCAAGCCTTATTCTGAAATCAGCGGCCGGCTCATGCCCGGCGATTCACTGATTCTCTATACCGACGGCATAATTGAGGCTACCAACGCCATGGGCGAAGCATTCGACTTTTCCCGCTTTGACAAACTTTTGCTGGCAAGCTGGCATGCTGATCTGGAAACATGGTGGGAGGGCATTTACCGTGGTTATCAGGGCTGGGCTGCAGCGCAGGATGATGATATCACCTTTCTGATGTTGAGATATGACAATGACTGACACCGACAAGCGAAAATGCATGGCAAACTGGCTGATGTTCGCATTTTTTGCGGTAGTTGTGCCGTTGCTGGTGGCATGGCAGACTTTTGTCTATCTTGAGAAGTTGCATGCTGAATCTTCTTTAAGACGCTACCAGATTAAAGCCGCCGACATGCTTGAAAACCTTCGGGTGTCGGCAGATGCCAACCTTTATGTCTGTTCTTTGATGAACCATACCTTTCAGAATGCCAAAAATCCGCGGCTGCTCAAAAAAGATCTGGAAGAGTTGCGCAACAGCAGTGGCATGAAGTTTGAATACATTATCTGGGACAAAAATGGCGGTATCCATTCAGCTGATTTTGACTGGCGCAGTACCGGCGCTGATATGCGCTATGCCTGGCAAACGCTCACCGGCATCGGCAGGCGCAAGATTGAGGTGGCAGATGCCAGTTCAACCAGCAATCTGCGTAAGATTTTCGGGCCGCAGTTTTTTCCCGAGCTTTACCAACGATGCTATTCCGGGAGAAACATCAGTCTTATTCTGTCTGACAGCTCTCTACAGAAAAAACTATCCTGGATCAGAATGCGGTCAAGCATGGGGCTGGCAGCTTTTTTTGACCACGATGTTGTCAAGGGTTTACCCGGGCTCAAATTCTTTATCAGTACGGTTGCCAGCAGTTCCGAAATGAAAGTTGGAGTAGTGAACGCTGAAGACTGGCTGGGTCTCGGCCCCTCTGATTTTTCTAAATCTGAAATGGCAGCGATCAGCAGCAGCTATGAAAATCCTGTCAGAATACGTGACTGGTATGTTTTTAAAAATGCTCTGAGAAAAGATTTATGCGGCATCTGCTACATAAGTGCTGACAGTATTGAGCGGCTTGCTGTAAATAAATGGGCCTGGTTGTTGATTGGCTTTCTTATGGCTTTGGCGCTTTATATTCTCTGGCGCAGTTATCGGGTTATCTGTTGTGGTAGCAGTCTCAGTCTCAATATTAGAAAACAGCTGATTATTCTTTTTGTGCTGTCGAACGCGATTTCACTTCTGATAATGGCACTGATAGGGCATGATTACCTCGGTCAGTACCGGCTGTATCTACAGACAGAGAGCTTCAGCAAGGGCGTAACCTTTCTGCAGAATATCGACGAAATGTTTGTCGGTGAATATTCCCGTCAGCTGCGAAGAATGCGCAAATCTCTCGGCATTCTGGAGAAGCGCCTTAAGAACCATCGTCCTGACCGCAACAACATCATGGAGTTTCTGAACGCACAGTCTGGCGATCATTTCAGGCTTTTTCTTATCGGCAGCACTACTCCATATATTGGCAGTGAGCTGGGAATAATGAAGGATGGCAAGTTCGTCGAAGAGATTCATATCGACTGGGCACGTTACAAATCAATGCAGACGCTTGTCGATTCTATGGGCAAGCTTGGTCAGTATTATCTGGCGCTGCTCAATCGTAAACCGATTTCTGAAATGATGATGGCACAGGTCGAGCTTATTGCAGAATCGCTTGGGCAGCTCCGTCCGCTCGAAATGTTTCAGGAGTTTTTTGCTGCTACCGGTTCGTTCTGGCAGTGGGGAATGGGCTTTCGCTACTTTCCTGCTTATATCGATCTTCTCAGAGATCCTGACAGCGGGCTGGCCAACTACGTGTTTCTCTATCTGTGGAACGCCGACAGGCTGCACCGGCACTACATCAACCAGCTTATCACCGATTTTAACCGCAATCCGATTGGAATCAAGGTAATGGCGGTCGATGAAAACTTCTTTTATTCCAATCCGCCAGAATTGCTCGAAAACCAGCAGTTGCGTCTCTACTCAGCCAAACTACGCGAGAGGTCTGGTGTCGAAATTGAATTTTGCGACTGGGAAGGCGAACAACATTTGCTTATGGGGCTTAAATGCACGTCGATAGACACTATTCGTCTGATCGGCCTTTATCCCGCTTCGGCCATAGATCGCAAGGTAACTCGTAAACAACAGATTTTCGTTGCTCTGGCAATTGTCAGTATTCTGGTTTCACTTGCCATGGGGCTTTTTGTTTCGCGCTCGATTCTTATTCCTCTGGCCGAATTACAGCGCGGTATCGCGGCTCTGCAGCAACGTGATTTTGCCTTCCGACTGGCCGATCTGGGCGGAGATGAATTTGGCAATCTCGCCAGAGTATTTAACACCACGCTTGTCGATCTTGAAGAACTCCAGGTTGCTTCTACCGTTCAGGAAAAGCTGAGCGATAACATGTCTGAAGTTGCTCATTCTGGTTGTCTGAAGTGGTTTGCTGCCAGTTCAAGCCAGTATCGTTTTGCCGGAGACTACCTTGCTGTTGAGCAGATCTCTGCTGAGAAAGTGATGATTCTTCTCGGCGATGTTGCTGGTTCGGGTATCGGCGTCAGCCTTATCGTCGCTTTTGTTAAAGCGGCTCTTTTGCAGCTGAAACAACTGTATGACCGACCAGAACAGCTTTTGTTGCGGCTTGATTTTCTTCTGCGCGAACTGAGCAACAGAGCTGGTCGCAAATGTATGACGATGCAGTGCGCGCTGCTCGACTGCCAGAAAGCTGAAGTTATTGTTGCCAATGCCGGCCACTGTTTTCCTGTAAGAGTCAATCTCATCGAAGGCAATGCAAAAGTTGTCGAAATGCCTTCTACTCCTCTTGCCACCGGAAGCAGAGTCTCATGCTCTGTCAAGTCCTTCAATCTGCAGCCGGGTGAGAGTATGATTCTGTACAGCGGCGGATTTTATCGCAGCTGCGAAAATGGTTTTGCCGATTTTATCAAAGATCTGGTGCAACTTGGAAATTGCTGCCCGAAGAAATGGTATGAGACCGTGATTGCCGCAGTAAATGCTAGAATTGATGCTTCTGCCGGCCGCGATGACATGACTATGGTGGTAATAAGTTTTAACGAAAAGTCGGAAAGAGAAAACGCTTGTCTGAAGACGCCAGAAAAATAACTCTCTTTCTTGCCAGGCTGACTTTTGCTCTGGTGCTGCCAGTCTATCTGATCTGGCTGATACTGGTTTCACACTTTACCATGCAGCGCGACAATGAGATTCAAAGCAGCTTTGCAACTCTTGATCTGGCTCTCGACAATCTCGAAAATCTGCATGATGACAGGGCTTTTCTGCATGCCGTTCTACAAAAGAATTTTGTCATGGCCGATCGCTCAGACCAGCCGCAAAAGCAGCTGGAAAACCGGATCAGGGCTTTCAGAAAGCTTTTTGGTGAGCGCATAAGCTTTGTTGTCTATGACGGAAATGGCGCGATAAACAAGGACCTGACAGAAGAGAAGCGCTTTCAGTATGTCCTCAAGAGCATGTTTGAAGTAATGGTGTTGTTGCGGCAATATTTTGTCAGCGATCCTTTCGCTGACCCGGCTAGTTTTGACAAGATCAATCAGCGCATAAACCTTTTGCGTGGCTATTTTGGGCCATATCTGCTGCCGGCTCATCTCTTTGCGCCTCTGCGCCCGGGTTATCTGGGCAGTTGTCTTACTGTAAGCGATGAGAGTGCGCGCAAGCTGCTCTGGTACTACCCAGGAGATAACTTCTCTCTGGCCTGCTTTATCGATGCCAGGTTGCAATACAATCAGATTGGGCCGCGACTGATTGTACAGCACTTCAATCATGGCGCTCAGCCAGAAAAACTGGCTTATGTGAAAACCCGAATATACGGAAATTTTGGCTTGCCGCTCGACCGCGGGCTTGCCAGTCAGTTGTTGATTGAAGTACGTAATTTTGAGAGTTATGCGGTATCCAAGCGTCAGAGCCGCGACTTTCTCGTCAATATCAGACAGGTTTCGCATGATCTGATTGTTCTCAGCTATCTTGATAAAAGTGGCATAGCTAAGCCAGAGCAGCGTGCTCTCGCGTTGTTGCTGAACATTTTCAGGTGGCTTTTTGTCGGCGGTTTTATTCTCTATTGCCTGTCTTTACGCCATTATGGATTCTGTTTGTCGGTACCACAGAAAATGCTGCTGCTTTTTGTTTTTGCCAATGGCTTACCTTTGCTGATGCTGGTTTCAACCGGGTATGAATATTTTAATGAAAAGAAAAGTGAACTGATAAATGCAGCTCATCAGGAATCTCTGCGAATTCTCCGCGAATTTGACCTGCGTTTTCCCGAAGTGTCGAACTCACTGGCTCAGAGAATGAACGCTTTTATCGATGAGCGTAATCAGCTTTATGGCAAAGAGCAATGGCCAGAAGCAGAGATAGAAAAATTAAATAAATTGCTGCTCGAAATCGACCCGCAGGAAGCCGCATTATTTGAGGCTGGCGGCCGTCGGCGGCTTTATATTTCGAATTCGACCGACCGCGCCGAGCGTCTGGTAACCAGTATGTTGATGAAGGCAATTGTCTCTTTTAATCGAAACAAGGTTGAAGAGACAGTCAAACGCGACTCGATGCTGGCGAAGATGTCTTCTGACGATCTCATGCTGCACTACTTTTTATCGACACTAGACCGGTTTTCGATGCTTGGAGCTGGTACCAGTGAGCGTTTCACTTATCTGAAATTTATGGGTGACCAGAAGAATGCAGATTTATGGGGAATTCTGGGTGTCTCCTGGGATCGTAACAGATTTCTACAGGCTTTTACTCCCGGTCGTCTCGAGCAAAGCCGTGCCGCTGTTCTGCCGAGATTACTGGCAGTAATGGATAAGAAGAGCGAAAGGATTTTTGCGCTGCAAAATGCCGAGACTCCTGTAACTCGCAGACTTATGCGTCAGACCAGTAGTCGAAAATTGATTACCGAAAAGGATGTTGAACTTGATGGCCAAAGGTATCTGTTTACATCAATTCCTGGTAATGAGCTTTCAGAAGGCATACTCGTCGCTTTCTATCCACAGAATATTATCGATACACGTATTAATCGCTTGAAAATTGCTATTGCTCTTGTGATTTTGCTCGTTTTTGCAGTGTTATTTCAGATTGTCAGATTATTTTCACGGCGCCTGCTGTTGCCTGTTGAAGCGCTGGCAGAAGGCATCGGCCATATCCGGGCAGGTGATTTCAAGTACCGTGTTGATTTTCAATCTGAAGATGAGCTTGGGCAGCTGATAAATGTGTTTAATCAGACCATGAAAGACATGCAGGATCTTGCTCTCGGAACCTCGGTTCAGGTAAGCCTGCTGCCGGCCGAAAAGTATCGCCGAGGTTCTGTCAGACTTTTTGCCCGTTCTCTGTTTATGAGCAAAATGGGGGGCGATTATTACGATTATTTCGATCTGCCAGAAAACCGCCTGGGTATTTTCTTTGGCGATGTTGCCGGTCATGGCATACCTGCGGCTATGATAATGTCAATGGCAAAGGCTGTTATCAGCAGTATGCAGAAAGATTTTGCCGGCCCGGCCGATCTGCTTGGCAGAACTAATAAGATTCTTCTGAAACTCAGGGAAAGAAACTGGCGACGCATGATGACTGCACAGGTGATCAGTCTTGACTGTCAGTCTGGCGAGTTTGTTATCTCGAATGCCGGACATTGTTATCCATACATCGTCGGCAAAGATGGTTCTTCGGCAACTCCTCTTGAGATCAATGGCATGCCCCTGGGCAGCGCAAGTAAAAAAGCCCACTCTGAAAGTGCCGCTATTATTGGTCTTGATGAAACTCTGGTTTTGTACACAGATGGCATTGTTGAATCCGTCAATGTTCAGGGCGAGATGTTTGGTTACCGACGCTTTGCCATGCTTTTGCAATCAGCCTGGGCAGATGATCTCGAAGAATACTGGAAAAACATTATGTCGGGTTACAAAAGCTGGGCGGTTAACCAGGACGATGATCTTACCTTTATGATAATTCGTCTGTCCGGAGAATCCAGATGAATCAGAGACAATTGGCATGGCTAAAGCTTATTGCGGTGACTTTGTTTTTGCCCTCACTTATTCTTGCTGTGGGCAGCTGGTACATGTTTTCACTCGGGCGCGAACTAAGATTGAGAGATATAGAAAGCGAAGCCGGTGAACTTCTTGAAAGCATGCGCTATGTCGCCGCAACCGAAAAGTATCTGTGCAAGAGTATCGACGACATTTTCAACATGAATCCGGAAGTTGATAATCTGCAGAATGAGCTCGAAAAGTTTATGAAAAGCCATGAACTGCGTGCCAGATATATCATCTGGGACGCCGATGGCAGCGTAAAGCACAGTAATTTTGACTGGCACGGCATTCCCGGTAACTGGCGACAGGCCTGGAAAGAAATGAAAAAAGTGATCGCCCGGCCAGGATACACAAAAAATATGCCGGAAAAGGCACTCGAAAATCTCAGGCTGATATTTGGCCCGCATTTTTTCCCGCGATACCATCATATGTGTTATGCAGGCCGCTTTCTTACTCTTTTGCGAACAGACGTATCCAAAACCTATCCATTAGTCTGGATGAAACTGATGGAAAACTCCAGCCTGTTCATGTTTTTCGATCATGATGTTCTCACCAGCAGTTGCGGGTTAAAGCATCTGGTTACTAATGAAACGCATGCGCTTAAATCGGGTTACTTTGACTCAGGCCGGATTGTCACCAACGACACCACTTTGGCGCAAAAGCTGCAGCCCATGATGGAGCGCATGAAGGGCAGCTATAGCCGTATGCATGATATAGCAGGTTATAAAATCTTTACCAATTTCATTTCAAACAAGATCACCGGTTTTTGCGCAATAGAAACAGAAAAGCTTGAATCTTACAATGTTTCGCTCTGGTTTGTTGCGGCTTTGCTCGCAATGACCTTGATTGCCATGATTTTCGCGACAGTCTCATACCGACTGGTAGTTCTACAGAAAAGCGCTTCTTTGACTCTGACCCGGCAGCTGCTGATTCTTTTTCTGGTCTCGAACTTGTTGCCGGGATTTGTTCTGATGATTATCGGCTCTGATTATCTGCAACAGATGCGAAGAAGTCTGGTGAACAGCGCATTTGATCAAAGCAACAGCTATCTCCAGAATATTGACGAACTATATATCAGCGAGCTTACCGTGCAGAAAGGACGCATGGAAAAACATCTGCCCGAGCTTATTGCCGCCCTCGCAAAAAATCAGATAAATCGTGCTTCGATCAGAGGTTTTATTGATAAACAACTGCCGCAGCCATATCGTTTCTTTCTGGTTGCCAGCGACAGCGGCATTGTGGCCGGTCATCGTGGAATTCTCAAAAATGGCAAAGTCAAGGAATCCTTTGTTAAATCATTTAAGAATGATGATGTTCAAAAAAACACATTAGACGCAGTTCATAAGCTGGGCAGCTATGTAATGAACGTTCTCAATCAGCGTGCCGTCAGCAAAAAAGTCGGAACTGAAGTAGAATTCGTCGTCGAAACACTCATGCAGAGAACTCCCCTCGAAATGATTCAGATGTTCATCGAGCTCGATCATTTCTGGCGCTGGGCATTGGGCAGCAAGAGTTATCCGACTTATCTCAAGATGATCAGGCTATTCGATCAACAGGTTTACGATTACCTTCTGCTCTACCTCTGGGACGCATACGAGCTCGAAATTGAATTCATGAACCGGATATATCACAATCTCAATCGAAACGAGTATGGACTTAAGATTCTTGCGATGGACGAGCGTTTTGAAAAGGCCTTTCCACCGGAAGCTTTGCAACATGAGCGGATAAAGGAGTTTCTGCTCAAAATGCGCGATCGCACGATAACCCGGCCGGAGTTCTGTGATGTTGAAGGCTCCGAATATCTGCTGATTGGTCATAAATGCATATTCATGGAAAATCTGCGGTTGCTGGCGCTTTACCCTGTAGAAAATATCAATAAAGAGATTGCCGGCAAAAGAAAATTGCTGCTCATGTTCGTTCTGGTGAGTTTTCTTGTCTCGATATCGCTGGGCCTGTTCGTTTCTGGTAGTATTACCGGGCCTCTGGCCATTTTGCAGAAGGGTGTCGAAGCCATGCACAAGCGCGATTTTGCCTATCGCCTGCCTGATCTTGGCGGCGATGAGTTCGGTAATCTCGCCCGCATATTCAATGAAACGCTCGTTGATCTAGAAGAAATGCACGTTGCCAGAATCGTTCAGGAAAAGATCATGACTCAGATGGATGCTCCTTTAAAGGCAGGCCCTCTGCAGCTTTACGGGCAGACTATTTCTTTGTCGGGAATGGGCGGCGATTATTTTGAGCTGCTCGAAACAGAGCCTGATAAGGCGGCCGTGCTGCTTGGCGATGTTGCTGGCAGCGGGGTGGCTACCAGTTTGATTCTGGCTTTTATCAGATCTTCTACCATGCAGTTACAAGACTATATTGCCGAGCCGGGAAGGTTTCTGCATAGACTCAACCAGGTAATGTCGGTTAATGCCGGGCAACGCAAACCTTTTGCCTGTCAGTATGCTTATCTTGCCGGCGAAGATATTGTAAGGCTTGCCTCCGCCGGCTTACCTTACCCTCTGATCGTAGATCACCTGAGACTTTCGAGTTCTCTGCTTGAGATTCCTGCAATACCGCTTGGCTGTAGCCCTGGTTTCAATCCGGCTGTGACTGAAGTGCGTCTGCCGCCAGGGCACAGTCTGGTCTGCTTTACCGGAGGCTTTATCGGACACGGAACCTTTGATTATGGTAGAATGACTGATCTGATTTGTAATTCTGTCGATGCAGATCCTCAAAAGTTCTGCCAAAAATGTTTCGATAATTATTTTGCCCAGGTGAATCGCAGTGAATGCAGAAACGATCTTAGTCTGCTGATAATCCACAACCCCGAGGCCGCCGATGGAAAGTCGAATAGTTGAACTCGAAAAACGAATGGCATATCTCGAAAAGTTCATCGAAGAACTCAACGAGGTAATTGTCGATCAGCAGCATCAGCTCACCCGCTGCCAGAAAGAAATTGCGCGTCTGCAACCCAAAACAGCGCCTTCGCCGCTCGACGAAGACCGCCCCCACGACGAAAAACCCCCGCACTATTGAGCTAAATGGGACAGCGCACTTAAAAGGGCGAATTAGCTCATCAGTAACGGCTCAATATCAGCCTGTAACCCATTAAAAATGCTTCGTCGTTGCTGATTTCTATCAGCAGCTGATCGCCTTCTCTGGTTAGATAATCCTGGGCCGGGCCGCCGCAGGTGATGATGCCGGCCATGCCGACGTTGCTGTTCATTTTCAGCGGAATCTTCGAACCTGCGGCAGACTCTAGCAGTATCGAGGCTTGAGCTTGCCCTGAGCGGCCAAAATAACCGTCTTTGTTGTATTCAAGACTGGTCACATCGAGGTCACCGATCGCTGTTTCGACCAGTTCTATATGACAGCCGGGCGGTAATGCAACCCTCAGGTTGCCGTCGACGTCTTCGCCAGTACCGACTTCAAAACGGTGCTCTTCCGGCAGTCCTTCCAGCTGTTGCCGACGTGTTGCCCGGTTTTTGCCGAGAAGCAGTGCGCCCGGAAACTTGCCACCCAGCCTTGGCCCCCCACCAATCAAAGGCACTGGCTTGCTGCTGCCTGCATCGCTGAATGAAGTCTCAGGCGTGAAAATCTTTTCGATTACGATGTTACCGGTGCGGGCTGGCGCAAACATGATTTCGAGCTCATGTATGTTTGCTGTCGATTTTTCCGGGTCGCCTTCACCGACATTGGTAAGGCGAAAACGATCTGCTTTTATCGAACCGAAGGTTCGCAGACAGTTGTGTAATGTCTCATTTTCAGCATTTTCTGGCGGTCTGACCTCAGAAAATTTGGCTATACTCGAGCGGTCGGCCCATTTATACCATAAATTGTTCAGTGAGCTGTGTGCCTCGCATAAAATGTACGCTGCATTGGGGTTAAAGACATCGTAATTTTCAGGATCAGCGGCCAGAGCCGGGTCTTTGCGATGCTTCAGAATCACCTGTAGAATTTCACGCTGTTTAAATTCGTCTGGAAACTCGAATTCAAAACACTCAGCCGGTTTTAACGCCAGACCTCGCATGTTGTCGAGTACATAACGTATAGTTATGCTGTTGAGTCGGGTATGCTCTTTAAATAACCGTTTGCTTGAACAATTGCGTTCAGTGTTGAGATAATAGATTTCGAGACCGTGCAGGGATGCCACTGCTTTTGTCTGGTCTCCTTCGCCACGATTAAAGACTCTTATGCAATCAGGCGAGAAATTACCAACATATTCTGGAAAATTATAAAGAGTATTTTGTTTGGGATAAAAAGGTGACGCCAGCGCAGAACGCTTTTCCGGCCCGAATTGATCCTGCCAGGCCACCCACTCATCAGTTTGCGGATTATGGAAAAAAACCGATAACCATGGACTGTCGGGGTCGTGTTCCAGGGCATTTTGGGCGAGAAAGCTGCGGTCTTTGCGGTGTCTGATACGGGCAAAATTCGGCAGTCTGTTTCTAAATTTTTCGGGTACAGCGAATTCGATGCTTTGGCCAGCCGGTATCAGCATGCCCATGCTGGTGCCGGTATAAAAGCTGATGCTGTCGGCATCGATCAATCTGTAACTGGTTATCTTTGTTTTTGGCTGTGTTGAGGCTGTAAGATCGGCCGAATTCAGGCAGAACAGGCAGATCATGCTCAGCATAAATCTCAGTCGCATATTTTCTCCAGATATCGATAAAATTCGGTGAAGCGTTTGAACTTTTGTGGAGCCAGTTTGTCGCCATTTCTATATGATTCTAGATATTCAAGCCACAATCCATATTTTTGGTTGCTTAGAGCCTGGTAATGACTGAAATGCGGAGTGAGAAAGAATTTCCGACCCTGTTTTTGTGCCAGCGCTGAGGCCTTGTCAGCTATTTTGCTGAAGGCTCGTATCTTATGATGCTGCCTGGCTCTGTGCATGATTCGGAATAATGTCGGGTGAGATTCTTTTAGCAGCATCATCAGCCAGGTCTCACGAAACCCGCGGTCGGTAGATTCCATCGCTTCAACGAACAGTCTGCTGAAGTGAACGCCGCAGTTGTACTCCCAGTGGTCACATGTGTTGATCATTTCACTCTGATACGCCTGACGGTAAGATTTGGCACTGTCTGGCGGTACAATGGCGGCTGTCATATAATCGCGAACGGCGGCGGTCTGGTAGACTCGGATTTCATTGTTGACGACGTTGCCATTAAAAAAGCAGCGTTTGAAAACGAAGCCTGGCTCAAGATCAGAACTGCTGTTGGTTAACCCATATTGGCAAAGGCTTTCTTCTATTGCAGGCAGCAGGCTGGCCTTAAGCTCAGAGCTCGACCAGATAACTTTTTTATGGAGTTCAGCTCCCTGTTCTGAAGTTTGTTGAAAGATATTTATCGCGGCGAGCCGGCCTGTGCCCTTTTCTTTCGGTTCTATGCTGTATGTGGGATAAAGTTGAATTCTTTCAAGATTGACGATGTCTTTGTGAAAATACAGCCTGGGGCAGGGTATGTTTTTTTCCGGCTGTTTCCATGGGTTGTCGAAATAGTTTATTCCCGACCCGGTTGACAGGAAAACCAGATGGTTCTGGCCGCTGCCGATGTCGGTGTTGTCGAGAAACTGCCAGTTGATTTTGACGAAACCAGGCACCATTCCAAGCTTCAGTCGCATGTCCTGCGAATACAGGTGCTTCTCGTCTGCGATCAGATCGATGACCAGCTTGCGATCCCTTTCTGATTTCTCGACCCAGTCAGATACGCTTTTGTTCAATGTTGCCTTATGCACTGGCGGAAAAATGACATTGTCAGAGGTTCTGTCCTTGATCAATTCAACCGGCCCATAATAATTGTCGCGAAACAGATAATATCGATTGAGTCTTACCTCTTTGCATATCTTTGCATTGTTGCCAAACAGGCCTTTCAGGATAGCCGCAAGATCACTTTTTGATCTCAGATATGCAGCGTCGATGTTGATTTTGAGATATCCCAGGTCGCTGACAAAAGCATCATTGATTCTTCCGTTGATGTTGAAAGGTACATAAAGATATTGCCATTGTGAGTTTCTATCTGATGGGCTTTCAGAAATGCGGGCGATACCTTTCTCATACAGCGGTTCTCCGTTTTGCTTAAGCGGAGAAAAAAGAGCCGTTTTGCCTGTAAAAACCTGCGGTTGCAGCAACTTTTCTTCGGCTTCTGAAAGGCTTGTGTGCAGAATAAAATGCCCGGAAGTGTGGCGCAGGTAGAATACTTTTTCTACTCCCGCCAGTTCAACAAAAATTGCTCTTTCGCTGCCGGCATGACCTGTCAGATCGCTGAAGAAGTTTTCGTCTAGCCGCTGCACAAACAGGCGGTCAAGATCAACGGCTATAGCCAGGTTTGCCGCAAATGTCAGCAGAAAGACCAGTAAAAATCTGGTGACGGCTCTATTTCTCACGTTTTTTCTTATTGACGGTGTTTGCTCTGGTTTTTTTGCTGCTTTTTCGGGAATCATTCTTTTTTGATGCCGTTTTGCCCGCATATTCGAACGGAATTTCTTTTACTACATATCCATCCGGAACCGGGCCGAACACTTCTATCAGATCAATGTTGAGATCGGGAAAAATGGCTGACTGCGCGCCCGATAAACGGTCAAAAATCTCAGGTTTGCCATATAAACCGTCTTTGAGGCGGTAGGCCATCACCATGCCGTCGGTCGGATGCACCAGCCAGAACTCTCTGACTCCGGTTTTCTCATACAATGCGCGTTTTTTGACGTTGTCATAAGACATGGTTGCCGGCGACAGAATCTCGACAATGAGGTCGGGCGTGCCAAGGCAGCCTTTCTCATCGAGTTTGTCGGGATCGCAGATAACCGAAATGTCTGGCTGTACAACGTCGAAAATTTCTTCATCTCTTTTCGACCTGCTCGCAAGGCGAACGTCGAAAGGAGCAACGAAAACTTTGCATGTCTTGTTTTTAAAATGATTGGCAAATTGCCTGGTGAATTCAACCAGTATCTCCTGATGAATGCGCAGCGGCGCATTCATGGCATACGAAACGCCATCGATTATTTCAAAGCGCTCATCATTGGGCCAATTTAGATAATCAGCGTAAGAGAGTTCCTCATGCGTATCTCTCTGTGCATTTCCCGCCATAATGACACCTCCCCGAATCTTTATCGATTGTAACACAACCCCGGCAACAAAAGCAACAGCGCCCTGAATCGGGCGCTGTGCATTGTGGTTACTGCATAAGTAAGCGGATTCACATGCCTTGCTAAGATTATTTTACAGGGCGCAGGCGGGTTTCTCATGAGCGAAAACTTCGAGCCAGGCAATATTGACGCAAATCCATAGCTTTTCACAATCAGCACTCGCCTGGTGAGAGTTGTAGCGAATGAGATTCCGCCGAGAGCCCGAATAAGCAAGATGCATTAAGTGTTATTCTATTTTGAAGTTTTCAATGTTTATGCGTGAGCGAGGTCGCGGTAGGTCGGGCAGGTTGCCATCAGTTCGGCGTGCGTGCCGGTCGCTTCGATACGACCGTCTTTGAGCACTATGATGCGGTCGGCCATCATCGCGGTTGCCATGCGATGCGTTACGATCAGACAGGTGATCGCGCCGTATTCATCAGCGAGATCGGCCCAGAGCTTCTTTTCGTTGGCAGCGTCGAGACTGGCCGTGATGTCGTCCATCAGCAGCAGTTCTGGTCGCCCGACCAATGCGCGCGCAATCGACAGGCGCTGCCTCTGACCGCCAGACAAGGTAACGCCACGTTGTCCGACCGGTTCGGTATAGCCGCCCGGAAACGCCAGCACTTCCTTTTCGAACTGCGCCAGTCGCGCACACGACTGAATCAGCGCTTCTGGCTGATTGCGCCAGAAGTCGATGTTGGTTTTGATCGTTTCAGAAAAGATTACCGGCTCCTGCTGGATATACCCGATTTTATCGCGGAAAGACTGCTTTCTGACCTCCGACAGGGGCGTGTCATTGATCATCACACGACCTTCATCCGGCTTCATGACTCCCGAAATCAGGTTCAGAAGAGTTGTCTTGCCTGAGCCGATCTGGCCGACCACCGCAACCTTTTCGCCTTTGCGCAATGCAAAGTTGAGATCTTTGAACGCGAAAGGCTCCTTGTCACTTTCGAGCTTTTCCAGTGTGTTGTGCTGAAAACTGACATTTTCGAAGCGTATGCTTTCGATGCTGGCAATGTCGGTGCTGCCATCAGAATCGAGCTGCTGCCAGGCGCGGTCGGCTTCCTGCAAATCTTCGAGACGATCAATTGATACGCAGGCCTGCGTCAGCGTCACCAGCATCATTGGTATGTCCATGAGCGGGTAGATGATCATGCCGAGGTAACTGAAGAAGGCGTAGTAAGCACCCAGAGACAGTTCACCACGAATGACCATGATGCCGCCGAAGATCAGCACGAGAATCTCACCTATGTAGTTGAGAAACTCGAAAAAGACCATGAACATGCCCCATAGCGTATCGACACGCACTTCCTGCTGGATGCGTTTCTGCATCAGCCGGTCGAACAGGCTGATCTGCTGCTGCTGAGAGTTGAACGAGGTGATGATCTTGATGCCAGAATAGGCGGCTTCGAGAAAGTCGTTGGTTTCTGACATGCCTTCCTGCACTTCCTTGAAACTCTCGCCGAAGCTGGTTTCAAGTCTGATGAAGATGTAAAGCATTATTGGTAGAGGAATACAGGCGAGAATCGCCAGTTTCCAGTTCAGATACATCATCGTCGCCAGACAGAAGAAGATAATGCTGGCCGAGTTAACCGCCCGGAAGATACCTGAGCAGCACAGCCACGAAAGCCCTGGTGGCCAGCTTCTTATGTCTTCGGTGAGACGGGTCACCAGGTCGCCGGTGCGGAACTTGAGAAAGAATCGGTGCCCTTTTGAGAGTATTTCTGCGAAGAATTTTTCGCGGAAATAGACTTCAAAAAGCACGTTCATTTTAGCCCGGAAATACGGGTAAATTCCCGAAAATACCGGGCCAAGTCCCATCGCCAGCAGCATCAGCAGCATGCGGTTGCGCTCACTCTGAGCGTCTGCCAGAGTGATCTTACCGGCCTGATAGCTTTCGAGACCGCTTACCAGTCCATCAACGATGTATTTCAGCACTATCGGAAACAGCACTGCGATAATCGTCGAGAGCATGGTCAGAAGCAGCAAGAACAGCACCATGCGCCAGTGCGCGCGGTATTCGTTCCATATCCATTTTATATAGTAGGTTCGATTATTTCTTAGTTTTCTTTCTTTTGCTGGCTGTTTCATGCAACAGCTCCTTTTACTTCACCGTTTTCCTCGAGTTCGGAAAAACCATTGCGCAGATCACTGCCGGTCTGTATTGCTACCAGCTCACGGTAGATACCCTGCTGACGCATCAGATCTTCGTGATTGCCCTGCTGTATGAGCAGACCCTTTTCGAATACAAGAATGCGGTCGGCTTTGCGAATCGTGCTGAGACGATGGGCGATGACTATGCAAGTGCGACCCCGCATAAGTTTTTCCATCGAATTCTGCAGTTCGCGTTCGGTGATTACGTCTACTGACGAAGTTGCTTCGTCGAGAATAAGCAGATCAGGATCTTTAACCATCGCCCGCGTATATGAAAGCAGTTGGCGCTCTCCATAAGAGAGATTGCCGCCCCGCTCAGCCAGCACGGTCTGGTAGCCCTGCGGCTGTTTCATGATGAAATCGTGCGCTCCCAGTTCTTGAGCCGCTTTGATAACGGTTTCGTCATCGACGTCAGTATGAAACGCCTTGAGGTTTTCCATTATCGTGCCCGGGAACAGGTAGATTTCCTGAAGAACCAGCGCGATTTTGCGGCGCCAGTCGATCAGCCTGACGCTTGCGATATCTCGCCCGTCGACGGTTATGCGCCCGCTGGTCGGATCGTAGAAGCGCAGCAGCAGGTTGATGCAGGTCGTTTTGCCTGAGCCGCTCGCCCCGACGATCGCCAGTTGCTGGCCGCGCGGTATCGAGAACGAGGCGTTCTTGAGCACTACCTCGCTGTCGTAGGCAAAGCTGATATCTTCGAATTCTATGCTCTTTTCAAGAGCCAGTTCGGGCGCCTGTTCGCCATTGTCGCGCACAGCCGGCTCGGTATCGAGAATGTCAAACAGGCGTACGCCGGCGGCCAGAGCTGTCTGCATCTGAGCCAGAACTTCGACCAGACTTTCGAGCGGTCGGAAAAACTGGCGCATCAGCTCGATGAACATGACCATGGTTCCGACGGTCATCGTTCCCTCAAACACGCGTGTGCTACAGTAGGCGAAGAGTATCATTATCGAACCGATTTCGGTGCAGAACCTGAAGCTCGGTGAGAACAGCGCGTATTCAATGAAGGCTGCCCGGCATTCGAGATCGGCTTTATCCTGATTGAAGTTATGCATGTTGGCCATGATGTCGGTCTCGCGACCGTGCACCTTGATCAGCGGCACACCCTGAATATATTCGGTCAGATAGCCGGTCAGCTGACTGCCTTTTTCTCTTACCTTCGTGTACAGAGATCTGATGTAACTCAGGTAGAAGAACAGCAGCAGCGAAACCACTACCATGGCTGCCAGCGCGAAGATGCCAACTCTGGCGTCTTCGCGGAACAGCACGATGACCGTGCCGAACACCAGCAGAGCGCTGGCAAAGAGCTGCGCCGAAGATTGTGTGAACAGCGATTTGAGCTGATTCGTATCTGATTCAGTGCGGGTTATCAGTTTGCCGCTCTGGTTCTGGTCGAAGAAGCGCATACCCTGCCCGAGAATGTGAGCGAACAGCTTGCTTTTGATTCCGGCCACCATTTCGGCGCCGATTCTGGCCATGATTTTTACGCGCACATAAAGGGTAACCGCTCCGACGAAAAGACAGAGAATGAAGAATCCGGCGAGTTTAAGTGCCATTTCCACGTCTTTTTGCGGTATCGCGGTATCGATAATCGAGCGCAGAATCATCGGCCTGATCAGGTGCACTGCCGTAACCACCAGCATGGTGAGCATGACGATGCCTATCTGCCCGAGATACGGGCTGAAATAGGGCAGCAGTCTTTTTAATACCGATTTATTACTATTTTTACTGGACATATATATTTAGAGTTTCTCTTGAGTTAACAGGCCGTGAGAAGCCGGGTAGCGTTTTTGTCTGTCAGATGTTCCTGGTTTTGTTTGCTTTGCTCATATTTTTGTTCTCCCGTGTTGTTAATTGTGGCGATGGCGGGATAAAGGGTTCGAGACGCAAGAAGCGGGTTGCCTCCATAAGGCAACCCGCTTCTGAAAACGGCTTTCAGTTACAGATCTGCTGCGCAGATGGAGGCGGTAACGCTAAAAATCGGGTGATTATACATGTTTTTTGCCTCCTGTTCGTTAAATTCAAATTTATTGCCTGAATTATATTGCCCCGCGTGCGACTTGTCAATACTCAATCTGTTGTCGTTTGCTGCTTTATTGTGTTTGTGTAGAGTAAGGACGAGTGATAGAATCGCTGAGAAGAAAGGCATTTGGCGGATATGAACATGGGCTTTTCCCGGCAGGCGTGAAATGATGCAAAAATTTAAAACAGCAAGGCGGGCAGACCGTTTGATTCTTCTGCTGGCCGGTTTTGTGGTGCTTCTGATGCCTTTGTGGTTTTTCAACAGCCTGTTAAGGACTTCGCTGCAAAGAACCCGGGAATCTTCTCTCTCATTGCTGCGAGAAGAGCTTCTACAGTCGGCAGAAAAGGTCAGGCGCGCCCTTAAGCCCGAGTTCTACGTCGAAGATGTTCTGCGCGAAGTTCACCGGGAAGTACTGCCGCAGATACCACCGGATCTCATTGTGATGCAGCCTCAGAAGGATTTCGGGCATGACATCTTCGATGCTTCGTTGCCGGTGAAAATGTTGCAGGGCCTCCGTCGGCGCGGTCTTGACGCGATTCTTGTGCATGTCGATGCGCCGGAATTCGAAAAATATCATTACTGGCATTCACAGGAACTCCAGAGCCAGTGTGACGAACCGGACATGCTGGCCCTGTCGCTTTCTTTCATCAACTATATAACAGCTGTGGAGCTTCATCAGAAGCGTTACGCCAAACTGTGGTACCGTTTTACCCCCGTTGAAAATCTTCCGGATAATATCAAACGCGGTCATACCATAGACAAAATAAAGGCGCCATTTGCCTACCTGACCCGGTTCAGCGAAATGCTCGGTGTTCATGACCGGGCAACCGAACATTTCACCGACTATTTTTCGCAGCAGTCGATCTTTCGCTACTCATTCTGCTGCATGAGTGCAGTTAACCTGCATGGTGCCTACACCGTCGTCGTGCCGCAGAAGTCTGTCAGGCCTGAAGAAATGCTGAAAAGCGCACTGTGTATCAACAATCTCGATCACTCTGTCTCTATTACCGACAAGCGTTCCAACCAGTCCGCTTTTGTCGTTACCCCGGATGGTGCTGATTATTTTATCAAAGCGCCTTCTGAGTTCTGGAACCATCTCCGGTTTTCCGGACTATCAGTTAGATCAGCATTCTCTGGCAGTAGCGCAGGTTTTGATATAAGAATCTCCGGCCGTCATAAACCCGCGATCATGAGTCTGGAGTCACAATACCGTCTGTTTCGGCTGACAGCATCGCTCTTATTGATAGTGTACTGTGCTGCGGCATTTCATTTCTGGTTGTTCGGTCTGCATCTGCGCCTGTCGGTTCGCCGCCGGCTGGCGATGATTCTGGGGTTGATCGTGATTCTGCCGGTTCTGGGAGTCGGTGCGCTGACGCTGCTGGCGCTGCGTTCTTTTGAACGTGTTGCCGATAATCATCTGATTCAATATACCCGGAATAATCTACATGAAGTCGCGCTTTTGAACGATGAGAATCTGCTGCGCCAGATGGGGGCAGGTATCGAGATCAAGCGGCGGGTTGAAGCTGAAACTTCTGATGAGAAAGATTTGATGAAGAGCCTTGAGCGGCCTGAAGATGATTTGAAATGGTTTTTGGCGTGGACCAATTCTATAACGGAGTGTCGAGATGATGGTGTTATCGCTCAATACAATGGTTTTCGTCTGCCCGCTCCTGCCAACCGGCTCGTGCACAGTCTCGTCGATAAATACATGACAAGCCTTGGTCTGCTCAAAAGTGGTAGAAAATCGGATTTTTCGCGGACCATGACTCTTGGAATGCTTGACAATTGCGTTACCTCGGCGCTTGAAGAAGCCTGGATGGTACATGAGGGAACGGTTCAGCGTGAGCTGACGCATACTGCCGATACCAGTCGCGCCAACCTGCTGGTCGTCAAAAGCGGTAGCGGCCGCTACCGTCTTTTATATCATCGAGTTTCAAGCCTGGGCGAACATGTGAACAAATATCTGACCAGTCTGGCTGAGAAAAATCCCGGCTGGTTTGTAAGGCGTGGGCTATATGGCAACGTCAGTGTGGGAGTGCGACAGAGAAAGGTCGGAGAATTGTTCGCGTATACCTGGCCGCCCGATTGTCTGCTTTCTCCAGCCATGACGTTCAGTTTTGAGAGAGCAATGTCGTCGCGAGATCATGGCCATGGTGTCATCAAACGAGATAATGAGCTCGAAGTGAGAGCATGGCGATATGAGGAAGGTAAGAGCTCTATTCTGGCGGCAACCGGTAAAAGCGATGGCATAAAGCTGGCTTTTGCCGATCTTACGGCGAAGATGCTGCTTCCAGCTCTCTTTGGCTATGCCATTCTTCTTCTATACTTTGTGACATCTGTCATCGCTGAGTTTATCAATGGCCCGGTCAGAATACTCAATTCTGGAGTCAATGATCTGAACGATGAGAACTATGGTGTTCTGATCGCCGGGTTTTCACAGGACGAATTTTCCAAGGTTACATCAGCATTCAATGAAATGTCAGTTGCTCTCAAACAGAGAGAAATGATAAAACGCTACGTTTCCCGAGCCCTGCTTGAAAGAGTGCAGACATCGGATGGCCTTGTCTCGGAAGAAGGGAAAATGATCAGAGTTGCTGTTCTTGCCTCGGATATCAGAAGTTTCACGGCGATCAGCGAGAAGTATTCGCCGGCAGAAGTCGTCGACATGCTGAATTCGTATTTTACCAGCATGGAATCGGCTATCAGCACTCATGGTGGCTTTATCGACAAATACATCGGCGATGCCATACAGGCAGTGTTTTACGATGATCCAGCTCTGGATAACTTTATTGTACGCGCTGCTCGGTCGGCTCTACAGATGCGGCGCAATCTCGCTGCTCTGAATCGTTCGCGCCGGGAGCAGGGTTTGTTCACTATCGAAAATGGTATCGGAATCGACAGCGGTCTCGTCGTTTCCGGCAGTATCGGCAGCGAAAACGGTCGCAAAGACTTTACCATTGTTGGCAGAGTTATCGAACAGGCAGCTCTTCTCGAATCCCTTACGGTGAATACCCGAAGCAGAATTCTAATAAGCCGGTCCGCCATCGGCAATGCTGGGACGGGCTTAATTACACGGGAGTTTGCCGCTGATTCACTGGAGTTGCTGGATGTCGCATAAAAAAAGAACTCTGATCAGTGAAAAGGTTTCTATCTCCGCTGCCGGACTGTTTCTGACATGGCTTTTGATGGTAGTTATTCCGGTTGCCATTTCTTTTATGGCTCTGCATTACTTCCTTGATGAATATGCCAGCTATTCGGAAACCGGAAAGCTTGCCGATGCTTACAACCAGCTTGAGCTCTACAGGAGCGCTACGGTTGTCGAAAACTTTCTGACAGCCCGCACAGCAGTCATATCTGATATGTCTGCCGACAAATTTACCCGAAACGGCCTGGTTGGGCTGAAAAGCCATATCGACAACGCTATCGGCGGCGAAAGCATTCTGTGTGTTTTTTTTGATCGTGATTGCAGAAATGTCATGGCCATACCCGGCAACTCCGCTGAAATGCCGGGAATGGTTCTGCCCCCAGCTTCTCTCATGAAGAGGCAGATTCAGTTCCTGTACCAGCAGATGCACGGTTCTGATCAGAAAAATCAGCAGAACAGGACTCTGACGTCTGAAGCTCAGCGCCAGGCCCTTTCCATGCAGCAACTCTTCAAAACCATAACGCCGGTGACGCTCAGAACCGATCGGGCCGTCAAAAGCTTTTCAGCGCATTATGGCGGCGAACTTTATTTTTTATATGTCGAATTCAGGCACCGCTCTGGCGGGCCTGATGGCTGTCTGATCATTCTGAGGGGTCAGGATTTCTCGACGGACTTTATGTTGAAAACTTTGCAGCGGCGATTTCCCCTGTGCCGGGTGGCCTCGCGCGAAATTGACGTTGGCAGAAGCGAGCGGCAGCCAGAAATCATGCACAGCGGAGTATTGCGGCTGAATGATCGTCTTCTCATCACCGCTCCTGCTGATCAGCGCTTCGTCAGACATGTGATTCATGGCGGCGGCATCGTGCTCAGGGAAAATGAGAGCCGTGCCGTACCGTTTCTGCAGTATCATCTGCCCCTGACGTCGATGCAGCATCATTTTACCGCGGCCCGCCGCGGCTTTGCCGTTATTGCGGCTATACTGGTGTGTCTGTCCGGTCTTTATTGTCTGCGATCCGCCTTGTTCGGAATAGAACTTACCGGCAGTTTCAAGAGAAGGATTATGGCTACCACTGCGTTGGCGGCGCTGTTCCCCTTTACTTTCTTTGCCACCGGGTTCTATCTGCATCTGCAATATGACGAGTTTCTCGGCAAAATAAACCTGCTGCAGCATGTAAATGCCAGGCTGGCCATTTTCAACAATGATCTCGACCAGTATTTTGCCGACATCGAAGGCGTTCTCGCCATGGATCTGCAGCAGATCAACAAAAACAACTATTTCGATGATGAGCAGGTTCAGAAGATATTTGCCGGCATTGGCGGGCGGGTTCCGATATCGCGCATATTTCTGCAAAGACCGGATGGCCCGGTTGTAACGGAGTTCGCTGATAAAATGTCGCGATATGACGAGAACGATCTGAGCACTGCCATCGAGACATTTTTTCCACGACGAACTCTCCAGTTGTTGCAGGAGACAGGTGTTGTCGACAGAACCCGGCAGGACATTCTCAGTATCCCCGGAAACAATATCAAAGTAGCGCTTATCGGCACTTCCATGATTTCGAACGGTTCTTTTTACAATCTGAATCTGTCTGACTATCCGGTATGGCTATCCAATTTCAAAATCACCGATAAAGATGCTGATGGCCGCCGGACCGTGCTGGGCCTTGTGTTCGCACGGCTGGAACCGGCGCCATTGCTCTCCGATTTTCTTGCGAAGAGCGAATTTGCAGCTTTGTCTTATCGTGAGGAATATGGGAATTACCGGATCGAATATGCATTTTTTCCTATCGAAAGAACCGGTATGCAGCAGATCTGGCATGGCAGCGGATTCACCGCTAACGAAATTATGCAGCAGGCCGCCGCGCGTAACCGAACAGAGACCGTTCCCACTACATCTGATTCTGGAGATGAGAGCTTCGTCATCAGCCGGCTTAATCAGGGAATACCGCATATTGCCGTGGCGCTGGCACGACCGCGGGGTATAGTGACGAACTTGCGGACATCTCTGATGATAGGTCTGGTAAGTCTGCTCTACCTGTTTCTTCTTCTGTTCATTGCCGGTAAGATGCTTGACCTGTTCTTCGTCGCACCGGTAATCGAGCTGGCAGACTGTGCTGAAAAAATTGCCCGCGGCGGCGATTCATGGTCGCTCAAATTATCTACCGGCGATGAACTCGAAGAACTCAACGAAAGTTTTGTCGGCATGGTCAAAGGTCTGCAGCAACGAAATATGCTCAAAGACTACGTTTCGCAAGACGCTTATTCAGATCTGGCTGCGACTGACGGCCAGAACCTGGCTCCTGGCGGTGAATATCGTGAGTGCACTGTTTTTTTTGCTGCGATAAAGGATGCCGGCAATGTTGCCGACGAGTCTTCGCCGCAGCAGGTTGTCGAGTTTCTCAACCGTTTCACGACGATTGGCGACAGAATCGCCAGGGAGAACAACGGCAGTATCGACAAGATTATCAACCAGACGTTGATGCTGGTATTCAGGGAAAATGCCGGCGATGAGACGATGCATGCCTTGCGGGCTGCCAGAGCCGCTCTGGAGTTGGCGTCGGCGGTTAAGGCCGCCGGCTACGCCGGAGTCTATGCCGGTATCGCTTCAGGAACGGTAATCTCAGGTAGAATAGGCTCTTATCAGGGCAAACTTGATTTTACCGTCATCGGCAATCCGGTAAATCTCGCGGCCAGACTTAAAAATGAGGCAGCCGAAAGCACCACCGGCATCATCATTTCGGGTTCGACCATGCGTCTTCTCAAGGGGGCCGGTCGCGTAAATTTCCTGCGAAGATGTTCTTTGAAGGGTAAAGCCCGTGAATACAACATCTACGAATTGATCGATCTGCGCGATCAGCCAGGGTAAACCCTGAGTGTCAGCATTTCGCTCCCGATGTTTCACATGAACCGTCGCAGGCGTGATTATCCATGCCCGGCTGCATGCCAAGGTATTCGTTGAGTCGGCCGTCTTTTTTCAGCTGTTCGAATTCGGCATCTGATGAAACTATGCCGGCCTTGCGAAAAAGGCGCTTGAGAATGGCGTCCTGAATTGCCAGCTGCAACGATCGCACAGCCAGCAAAGAACAGTGAACCTTGCTCTCCGGAAGTCCGTCGAGAGCTTCGACTATCTGGTTGTCGGTGATCTTGAGCGCTTCTTCAATCTGCATGCCTTCAGCAATGACCGAAGTTATGCTGGTAGTGGCGATGGCGGCCGGGCAACCTTTAACGCGGTAACGAATCTTTGCGACCTTCTGGTTGTCGTCGCTGATATGAACGGTCATTTCGACAAAATCGCCGCAGTCAGGGTCGCCGATCAGGCCGATGCCATGGTAGTCATCGAGTTTGCCGCAGTTCTGCGGATTATTAAAATGCTGTATTACCTTGTCGCTGTATTTCATGGTCACCAGTCCTGAATTTATGCGAAGTCAGAAAACACCGTGTCGCAGAGCTGATTTTGCACAGCCTGGAGAGCGGCTTCGACGGCTGAGGTGTCGCCATAGACGGCGATCAGGGTCATGTGGGTGGGGCAGACGCCACGGATCTCGGCAACCTGCACGGCAGCAGCTTTTTCCGCAATATCAGAAGCCGCAAGAATAGCCGCGACGGTGCCCTGAATCAGGCCAACAGCATCGGGCGGGTTTTTATACTCGACAAAATATCCGCTCGCGACCCGGCGATTTTCAAGTATCGCCCAGAAGCCTTTTGAAGGCCTTTTAACCAGCCGCAGACTGACACCCGGCGCTGTACGATTCATACAAACACTCCTCATCTATTTCAGCCATTATAGCATATTCATGCCATTGCTGCATCTAGCAGGAATCAAACATGATAAAATCTTGTTGAGTGAGCAACTGGCAAGTGTTACTCTGAACCAATAATTACTGGATCGATCTTGGAGGAGTTAATCTGTGACCCGAAAATTCAGCCGTTTTCTTTTGTCTATGGTCGTCTTATCATTCATTATCGCTACAACCGGTTCTGCGTCGGCTTTTGATTTTGCGCAGGTCAAAAAGGATGTAAAAGAAGCTCTGGAAAAGGGAAAGGGCGAAATCAGACTGGCTGATCTCGGTTATTTAAAATTCTTGCCGGCCGGTCAGATTGTTTTAAAAGAAGCTGTTTATCATGAACCGGAAAAGAACCCGCACATGATAGTTCTCGCTGGTCGTGGCAATCTTCCAGTTGAATTCAGCAAACTCGCCGGCAAAGACTCTGATATTGTCTTAACCTTTTCGGCAGATGCTGCAACAGCTAAGACGGCCAAAGACATGGTCTGTTCTGTTAACAGTTTTTTCGATGCTGCCGGGCTCTCAGACTTTTATGGAAAGATGGATGACAACATTTTCAAGGAACTGCTGGGCGGTAAGTGCATGTTTTCGCACAGCAATTTCAGGCAGACGTTAACGGCTGACCTGTTTCCTGATAATATGAAAAAGAAGTTCATATCCGTTCTGGGAGAGGGTTTTTCACTCGTTCTCAAGGATGGCGTGACGCTTTCCTCTGAAATTAATTTCAATCCGAAACATACTGGTTTTAAAGCAGTTAATAAGTTTGCGAAATTGCTGGGCTGGGACCGCGCCGGACTTATTGCCAGCGCTTTTTTATCACCTGACTGGAAGCATATTACAATTAAAACCGTGCTGGATGATGGTTTTAAAATGGGTTTTCTGCCCGACAACTTCGGTGTCGCCAGACCATATTTTTTCTGTAATCTGGCAGAGATTGGCGTAGGTTTCGAACTGTCATTCAAAATGCATGATGATATGCTGCAGGGCGTTTGTCAGATAAGCTTGCCGGTGCTTCTTGGCAAAACTTCGGCAGCAGAAGCGAAGCCGGCGGCAGATGACAAAGCGGCGGCTGCAATAAATCAGGCCGCAGTGACATCGGCCGAAGCCTTTGCCGGCAATGACCTCAACAAAGTTAAGAGTGGCAGCGCCGTATTGCTGGCTGCTATGAACGGTGTGTGGCACAATGCTTTTTCGATCAAAAATTTTGATATAGGCGATCTTGTTCTAAAAGGCGAGTTGCCGACTTCCTCGGGTAATCTTGTTCTGGGCTTTGGCGGCCGTGTTGATATTGGCAAGATACAGGTTGCAGTCGGTGGCAAGGTGCCGCTGGGTTTTGATCTTACAAAAGTTGCTTTTATGGGCAAGGCCAGCCGAATTCCATTTGGTGAACTTATTGCCATGATTATTAAGAGCGCTGAAGAAAGCAAGAAAGATTCAGACCTGCCGGTAGACAAGCTTGCACTCAAAGATGTGATCGTTTCTATTGCGGCTAAGGATGACCGCGATCTCAATATCAAGGAAGGCCTTACTTTTGCCGGTGAACTTGAATTTGATGGAAAAGTACTTGGCAAAATAGATGTAAGAACTACGCATCCTGAGCAGTCGGGCGTAATGAAGCCGCTGGTTGGTTTCAGAGCTCTGGGCTGGCTGAAAAACTTTGACCTTGGCCCGCTCAAAGTTACCGGAAATGGCGCCGATGGCAAGGCCAAAACCAAAGATGACGGGGTTTACCTTGATATGGCTTACGGTACTAAACTTACCGACCATCTCAAGTTCAGCGGTCTGATCAAGCTTTTTTCGGCTGAAAAAGAGGCACAAATTAGCATTACCCGCATTTCTATCGATGTTTTCATGCGCGACAAGGTATTTGACCTGTACGAGGCAGAAATAACCATGAAGGGCTCAGCGAACCCGAAAAAGCCTGATTTTTTGCTTAAAGCGGCCTTGACCGAAAATTTCGCCGACGATGCAGTTAAATATACCACTGAGTTCATGAATGACGCGGTAGAAGAAATGACAGACAGCCTTGCCGATGCGCAGGAAGACTTTGAAAATGCGCAGGAGGCGCTTGAAGACGCAAGAAAAGATGCTGCCAGAGGACTGGATGATTTTAAGAAGGATGTTGAAAAAATAGCGGCAAAGGCAGAAAAGGCGCAGAAAAAAGTTGATCGCCTCGAAAAGTCACTTGATAAGAAAGAAAAGCAGCTCAAAAAGCTGAAGTGGAACAAGTTTAAAAAACGCGCAAAGCTCACTGCACAGATCGCCGGCCTCAAGGTTTCGATTCCCGTTGCAAAGACGGCTCTTAAAGCAGTTAAATCTCTTATGAGCGAGAAAAATATCGACAAGGCTGCCGAAGGCCTCAAAAAGGTGGCAGACGAGGCGCTCAAACTGGCTGAAAACTCAATGAAAGAAGCTTCAGAAAAATTTGCCGAAGCGAAGGAACTGGCAGATAAAGCCAACGTTCTGGCCGGCAAGATGAAAGATTTCGGTAAAAACTTCAAAATCGATGAAGCTGGTTTCGAAATGGCTCTCGATCAGATTAAGAAGAACAAGTCACCTGAGCTTTATTACAAGGCCGAAATCTTTGGCAAAAAGGTCAATGGTAAAGCGCAGTTTGATTTTACCAACCAGAAAGAAGCCTTTATGGTTCTGGCAAAAGCGATGTTCGAAAAGTTCGCCGAACAGGAAAAGGAGCTGGGCCAGGCCGCCCTTTTATTGCTTGAGTCGTTGTAATTTATAAAGACGATCTCACAGAATGCGAATTGTTTTTCAGGCTCATTTGTTCACGGACTCGGCGATGTAGTTCTGGATCGCTCTGTCGATCACCTCGAACAGAAATTTTTGCGAATTATTTGAGCTGGAAATAATTTATTTGAAAGTTAAGCAATAAGCACCTGATGCCGACATTAGCAGACGTATTGCAGAGTTTTATATTGCGTTGCTGTATCGGAGGTCTGTATGAGGATTTGCTTTGTATTGCTGAGCTTGCTTGCTCTGACGGTTATTCTGATACCCGGCTGTTCAGGTGTCGGAGAAGAGAGCTATAGCAGTTCCTGGACAACTTTGCCGGCAAGCGTTGAAAAAAACGATGCCGATATGGCTGATCCTACGGCTGAATTGAAGATGACAGTGTTGCCGGCGCAGGCTTCAGTGCAGAACGAAAATAGCGTGCCGGTCAGCGTTTCGTTGGTTGGCAGCGGTTCTGCCGACATGGAACTGCAGGTTGCCATGTCATCGGTTCTCGGTGGCAAATTTGACCCTGAAAAGGGCGAATTCAATAACGGCAGTTTTATGACCACTTATACAGCCCCGGCAGATGTGACCGGTAGTAATGAAATTGTGGCTCTGGCAGGCTCGCTTCTTGCAACCAGCGCGATTCAGATTCTTCCCAAAGCGATAGTTGCCTATCAGGTACAGGTAGTTCCGGCTGATCTGACTCTTGGCCGTCAGCAGACCACTTCGTTGACGGTCAAAGTTACCGACAGCAATGGCTGGTCTGTTAATGACAGCGATGTAATTCTAACCAGCTCGTTGCAGGGTGTGTTTGGCTCAACGACCGGCACAACTGAAAATGGCGCTTTTACTACAACTTTCACCAGCGGCGACACGTCGGGCAACTGCAAGATCTCGGCTACAGCTCAGGGAACTTCTGGTGCTGCTACCATCGTAATCAGCGTGGTTCCTGAAATCACCATCATTCCGACACTCAACCCGGCCGCAGCCGGTTCGACTCAACAGGTCAGCGTCAAGGTGACCGACGAACGTAAGCAGCCGCTCAATGGGGTAAAAGTATTCATCACCAGTTCCAATGGTGGTGCTTTTGCTTCTACAACAGAAGAGACAGGTGATGACGGGTTTGCCTGTTTCGAATACACGGCGCCAGCAGGGGTCGGTGTGGTTTCTGATAAGCTTATCGTGCAGGCTCTCGGCTTGAGCGCCTCTGCTGATATGGTTCTGCAGTGAGGTATAAAATGAAAGCGATATCAAGACTGGCTCTTATGATTCTGGTCGTCATGGCGACGCTTGCCATTGGCTGTGCGCAGTCGAATCCTGTGTCGACAGGTTTTGTCGGCACTGGCGGTTATGCGATAAATCTCAGTGCATCGGCAAAATCGGTGCCTTTTGGCGGTAGTGTCGTGTTTAACGCGGTTGTGCAGGACGCTGATGGAAATATGGTCATGACTTCTCCTCATTCAGTGACGTTTACGACTACCCATGGTGGCCAGGTGACCCCGATTCAGGCTCCTCTTGCCAATGGCATCGCGCAGGTCGTCTATGTCGCCCCACAGTATGTTGCGCCTGCAAGCCTACGAGCGCAGGCGGCCGCTGATGTTGAAATTCCGGAAATTAAGGAGCTGCCTACGCCAACAGGCGTTCCCTCTGAGTTTCCGCGAACTGATATGGTTACTGCCTCATTTCAGGGCGCAATAGCCAAAATCAGTATCAACGTCTACAAACCTTGAGAAGGACGAACTACCATGCTTAAAACAAACCTGCATAAGGCAAAAGTGATGATAATGGTGTTTTTCGTGGTGACCGGCTTTCTTTTCGCTGTTACACCAGGCTATGCTGATGGTGATGCTGCTGAAACGGTCGCGGCTGACATGTATTCTGAAGATGGGGAAACAGCTGATGAGGCTGCTGCTGATAAGCCGGCAGAGCCTGAGCCAGTTCTGCCGCCCCCCCAGGAAATTTTTGGCAATAACCTGCATAAGGTTACAACTTCGCGCAGTGAATTGACCTACAGCTGGGCTCTGGCCATGGTTAAAGCTGAAGAAATCATCGAAACCCTGCGTTCGACTTTTTCGAAAGAAATCAGCGACGGCCAGATCAGCCTCGTGGATAACCGTGCCGGCAACGCGATTCTTGCAATTTTTCCCGATAAAAAAAATGTGGCGACACGCAAGGAATGGGCTGATGTCATGGGTGTTATCGATGGCCCGGTCGATCAGGTATTGATCGAAGTTAACATCTTTGAACTTATTCTCAACGATATCGAGCAGAAGGGCGGTCAATTACGCGCCGTAGCCGAAGCTGCGGTTGGCGGTCAGGATCTGTTTCAGACCATGAACCTGAGCCATACCGCCAACTCGATGGAAACCGAAGAACGCAAAATCGAAGGCTTCAAATACTATGTGACCAATGGTGACAAGCTCAAGGCATTGCTGTTCTCTGGCAAAGACCGCAACAAAACCAAGTTGCTGTCATCGCCGATGATGATTGCCTCGAATCACAAGCCGGCCAATTTCAAACTGGGACAGACCGTTCCCATTCTTACCGGCACTCAGATTGCCAATGACGTAACCAACTATTCTTTCGAACACAAGGATGTCGGCATCAACATTCATCTGACTCCGCATTTTTGTGGCGAAGGCTACATCAATATCGATATCAACCAGGAAGTAAACGACCTAGTGCAGTATGACGACGTTAAAAAAGTCGCGGTTTTTGCTCACAAAACGCTTACCTCGAACGTCACCATGCGCAGTGGCGAGACAGTTGCTCTTGGCGGTTACATACACAACAAAAACCGCCTCAGTCGCAAAAATTCGCCGGCTTTGCGCAAAATCCCTTTTATCGGTAAATACCTCAATCGCGACATTGACACCAACGAACGCGCCGAAGTGGTTGTCTTTATTACTCCCAAAATTCTCGTTAACAACAACCATACCAAATTCAACCGAATGATCGATAAACAGCGGCTGACTCGCCGCATGAAGATGGTCGATCAGCTTGATAACGGTTTTGACGACAGCGATATCGGTGCCCGTACCCGTGATCGCCAAAAAAAGGCCGCTGAAAAGAAAGCAGTTGCCAGAAAAGCGATTGAGTCGCAGCAGAAGCCGTCTGCCATGATAAGGTCTGAAGAAGATGAGAATACAGCCAGAAAAGCAGCAGCCAAGGAAGCTGCCGCGCGAAAATATGCTGCGCGAAAAGCAGCTATTAAAGAGTCTCTGGCCCGTGACGCCGCTGCCAAAAAAGCAGCCGATGGCGAAAGCTGAGTTTCGAGAGGTAATATATGGCTGATCAACAGGTTGACTCGGGTTTGTCGCCACAGGCCGGCGAATGGGTACGAAACTTCGGTTTGATTCCGCATCCTGAGGGCGGTTTTTTCTCAGAGGTCTATCGATCAGAAGGCGTTATCCCGGCTGGGGCTTTGCCATGGCATGGCGGTGCGCGGTCGTATTTGTCTTCGATTTACTTCATGCTGCCGCCGGGTGAGGTGTCGCGCTTTCATCGGTTAAAATCTGATGAAATCTGGTATCACCACGCCGGTGGCTGTTTGAGTATACATCAGATCGAGCATGATGGCAGGCACAGCGTTTTTAAGCTTGGCCGCAATTTCGCTGCTGGTGAGCGTTTGCAGATTGTGATCAAGGCTGGTAACTGGTTCGGAGCCGTAGCTGATGCCGGTGAAGAAGTGCTGGTTGGGTGCGCCGTCGCGCCAGGATTTGATTTCAGCGATTTTGAACTGGCAAGATGCCATGAGTTGCTTGCAGCTTATCCAGCTTTGGAGCAGTTGATCTGTCGTCTGACCTGATTTTCAGCAGGCAACTTTTTTTATAACAGAGGGTTGCAACCACTCGGCGATGCGTTCTTTGATGCCGGCTGCATCGATTTTGAGCAGGCGGCGCAGTTCGCTCTGACTGCCGTGCTGAACGAAGCCATCAGGAATGCCGATGCGCAGCATGCCTGCCTTATGCCCCATTTCTATGGCATGTTCGGCAATCAGACTGCCAAATCCTCCGGGCAGGGCGTTTTCTTCAACGGTGATCATCGGAATATGCCGATTGACTACTGATGTCAGCATGTCAAGATCGAATGGCTTGATAAATCGCGGGTTGATGACACAGGCGTTGATGCCCTGTTGCTCAAGTTCTTTGGCGGCTTCAAGTGCCGGGTGAAGCATGTGCCCCAGCGCCCATATCACTATGTCTTTGCCTTCTCTGACAATCTCGGCGCGGCCGCTGACGATTGGCTGGCGGTCATTAACGCTGTCTTCGCAACCGATGCCCGCTCCACGCGGATATCGAATCGCAACCGGGCCATTCTGCTCGGCAGCGTAGGTCAGCATCTGATCGAGTTCGATCTCGTCTCGCGGCGCCATCACCTGGATATCTGGAACACAGCGCAGAAAAGACACATCAAAGACGCCATGATGGGTCGGCCCATCTTCGCCGACAAGGCCGGCGCGGTCGAGACACATAACGACCGGAAGCTTCATCAGTGAGACGTCATGAATTACCTGATCGTAGGCGCGCTGCATGAATGATGAGTATATGGCGACAAACGGACGTAGACCGCCTTTGGCCATGCCGGCAGCCATCGTTATCGCGTGCTGTTCGGCAATGCCGACATCGAAGAATCGGGCAGGAAAGTCGAGGGCAAAACGGTTGAGGCCGGTTCCTTCTTTCATCGCCGCCGTAATTGCGACGATGTCTTCATTCTGGGCCGCCAGGCGGCAGATTACGTTCCCAAAAACATCTGTATATGAGGGTGGCGTCTTGCTGCTTGATTTTGCTTTGCCGGTCGATATTTCAAAGGGGCCGGTGCCGTGAAATTTATGACAGAACTCCTGTGCTGGTTTGTAGCCACGACCTTTTTCGGTGAGCACATGTACAAGAACCGGGCCTTTGCGGTCGCGTGCGCGAATCAGGGCGCGTTCGAGCGTTTCAAAATCGTAGCCATCGACCGGGCCAAAATACTTGAAGCCGAATTCTTCGAAGAGCATGCCAGGCGTCAGCAGATATTTAAGGCTGCCTTCGAGACGGCTTATAACATTGTAAAGACGCGAACCGAAGCCAGGGATCTGCTTGAGCACATGCGCCAGATAATCTTTTGGGGTTGTGTAAGCGGGTTCCAGACGCAGGCGGTGCAGATACATCGACATGGCGCCAACGTTTGGCGAAATTGACATCTCGTTATCATTGAGAATTACCACTACGTCATTCTTTTCGTGACCGGTATAATTGAGCGCTTCAAATGCCATGCCTGCTGTCAGAGCACCATCGCCGATCACTGCAACAACTTTGCCGTCGCGGCGAAACTGCTGATTGGCAATGGCCAGTCCCTGGGCCGCTGAGATCGAGGTTGAGCTGTGGCCAGTATTGAACATGTCGTGGCGACTTTCGCAGATTTTTGGAAAGCCGCTTATGCCGCCAAAGGTTCTGATTCCGGCAAACTGCTCGCGCCGGCCGGTAACGATCTTGTGTGTGTAGCACTGGTGACCGACATCCCAGACAATCTGGTCTTTGGGTGACCGGAAAATTCGGTGCACAGCCAGAGTCAGCTCAACAATGCCGAGGTTGCTGGCAAGATGGCCGCCGTTGCGCGAAACGACGTTGATGATCATCTCACGTATTTCACTGCTAAGCTGCTGAAGTTCGTCGTAAGAAAGAAACTCCAGATCAGCCGGTTCTCTTATCCGGTCAAGAATCATGCTTGATTAAGGACTCAACTTGTTACTAGATATTTAATCGATTATATCACAAGCCTGATTTTTTACAAACTGCCGATTTCGTCAGCAATTCCCGGCAATGATGAAAAAAGATGTCATTGCTGGTCATGATTTTTTAGCGCATCGAGCAGCTTCTGGAGATCGATGTCATGAACTCGGGCGGCGTCTTCAAGACTTTCACCGGCAGCAACAGCACAACCGATACAGTGCATGCCAAATTTTTGTAGAATTTTTGCTGCTTCGGGCTTTTGTCGCAGTATTTCTGCTATTGTCATTTTTGCTTCAATTGTCATGACTGGCGTTCCTGTTTTCTGAATCTTCATTCTGCGGCAGTTTTTTCATGCCATCAAGCTCGTGGTGACGGTCTTCGAGTGCCTTGTCGGATTTGAACATCAGTACCCAGATGGTTTGAAAAACGATTTTGATATCGAGGATAAGGCTGTAATTGTCTAGATAGTAGTAGTCGTAAGTTACCTTGTCGGTCAGTCGCAGATAATAGCGTGAGTTTACCGCGGCCAGTCCGGTTACACCAGGCTTTGCCGACAGTCTCCGGCCTTGAAACTCGTAGTAATCTTTAACGAAAAAGGGGCGTTCTGGCCGCGGCCCAACCACTGACATTTCGCCGGTAAGAACCAGAAAAAACTGTGGCAGTTCATCTATGCCGAAGCGCCGCAAAAAACGACCAAGTGGCGAAATTCTATCGTCGTCGGCAGTTGCCACTTTGGGGCCTGATTTAGCCTCTGAGCCTACGCGCATCGAGCGGAATTTGATGACGTCAAATTCTTTTCCGTAGCGTCCGACTCTTTTCTGCTTATAAAATAATGGGCCTGGCGAGTCGAGTCGCACCATTACAGCTGTAAGCAGCATTACTGGCGAAGCTACCGCCAAAGCGAAGAGGGAAAAGGTGATGTCGAAAGTGCGTTTGCAGAATCTTTGAAAGCCTGTCAGCGGGTGTGAATGCAGAGTTATGAGAGGGAAATCTTCCAGGCTCTGTAGAGCCACGGTGCCTGAGGTTTTGCGATAATCAGCAGAAATTCTGACTTTGAATTCGTGTGGTTCTTCCTTGCGTAGATAAAAGACCTGTGCCCAGAACTTGTCGAGGTTCAGTGACGGGTCAGTTACGAAGACTTCATGAGCGTGGCGGAAAATGACTTCTGCCGCAAGATCGTCTATCTGGTCAGCTTTCATGCTGTGTACTATGCGAAAGCGCACGCCACCCCGCCGATGAAAATGCTTGATGATACGCCGTGCTTCTGATTCATCGCCAATAATCACTGCTCGCCTGATCAGCGGGTGCGGCCTGAACAGAGTGGAAACAACCGTCCGCAACAGCACTGCTGCTATTACGCAGCAGACTGTCGCCAGCAAAAATACCGGTCTCGGAAAATTATAGGCAAGACTGGCAATATCACGGGAAAAGAAAGCGATCAGGTTAAAGCTGATGAAGGTGCCAAGCAGAGCATTGGAGGTGTGTGAAAAAATATCGGAAGCGGCGCTGAGATTGCGGATATTGAAAATGCCGGCCAGCAGGCCAAAGGTTATGTAGAGGCCGAGCAATATCCAGCGCACCTGCAGGTAAGCATTGAGATAGATTTCTGCCTGCTGTAGGCCGCTGAACCACAGCGTGAAGACCCCTATAAACAGCGCATTCATCAGCAGAGCATCGAAAATCAGAATAGCTGCCGAAAGCAGCCGTTCAGCACCCTGCGGCAATCTTATGCCACAGTAGCGAGAAAACTTTCTGTTGCCCGTCGCCGTCATTCTCCGTTTATTTCAAGCTGCTGAGAAGAGTATGGAGCTTGGCAATATGGATCTTTTCCTGCCTGATCAGTTCTTCTATTAACGACCGATTCTCGTCGTTTGGTCCAAGAATGCCGAGAATGTCGCTGAAAAACAGAACCGTGTCTTTTTCGAAACCTATTGCGTGATAAATAGCCTGTTTGTCGTCTCTGATTTCAGAGGCCAGTTCACTGTGAGATTGCAAATTTGGAAAAACCCTGCCGTCAGACATAGCCTGAATATAAGCGCTCATCTCAGGGGTATTGTATTCATCTGCAACCTGAATCTCTTCGCCTTGTTTTTCTGCCAGGCGCTCGCGCACCTTCATGAAAATTTCGAGATGAGACTGCTCCTCGCGCACGAGAAAATTAAATATCTGTTTTACTTTGGGGTTCTCAGAACGCTCAGCCATTGCTGAAAAATATTCCTTGCCATTTTTTTCTATCTGAATGGCGAGTTCCATCAATTCATCTGCATTGATTTTCATAATCCTGTCTCCTGTTTTATGCTTATTTATTTAAGAGCCAGTTCGATCTCTTTGGCTATCTCATCAAGGTTGAGAATGCGAACGGCGGCTTCCTGTTCGAGAGCGGCACGTGGCATGCCATAAACTACTGATGAGGCACGATCCTGAGCAATTGTAAGCCCGCCCATCAGTTTTATGTTTTTGAGACCACGCACACCATCTTCGCCCATGCCTGTCAGAATGACGCCTACTGCCTTATGGGCGAATTCCTTGGCGGCTGAGAAAAACAAGGTGTTGATACAGGGAGCGAAACGATCCTGCTCGTTGGTGTTTGAAACTATCGAAAAACAGAATTTGCCATCCATACTTCGCGTCACTCTGGTCTGATAATCCCCAGGACAGATGTAGGCAATAGAATTTTGCAGGGTTTCGCCATCACTGGCTTCTTTTACTTTGATGCTGCACAGCATGTTCATCCTTGAGGCAAAAGCCGAAGTAAAGGCTTTGGGCATATGCTGAGCGATGATCACTGGCGCGGGCAGTGCCGGGTCAAGAACGCTGAGGATCTTTTGAACGGCCGGAGGCCCGCCGGTAGATGCGCCAATGAATATGGCACGGTTAATAATCTCATCTGCCGGAGTAGGAGCTCGTTTCGCCTGTCTCTTACCAGGAATATATTCGAGTTTCACCGCTTTTGGCTGGCAGCCTGCCGCTGCGTGAATCTTTTGCAGTAATTCTTCTTTCAGGGTAAGAATGTTTGCCGACAAAGTCGAACCAGGCTTGGGCACATAATCTATGGCCCCCAGTTCGATTGCGTCAAGAGTGGTTTTTGCCCCTTCTTTGGTCAGCGAACTGACCATCAATACCGGTGTCGGACAAAGCCGCATTATCTCTTTTAATGCATGCAGCCCGTCCATGATCGGCATTTCGATATCCATGGTAACGACATCTGGCCGCAGACGAACTACTTTTTCAACCGCTTCGCGGCCGTTGGCCGCCGACCCGATCAGTTCTATACCCGGGTCAGAAATCAGCATTCTTTCTATCGCCGTTCGCATGAATGCGGAATCATCTACTACCAGTACTTTGATTTTTTTCTGCGTTGTCATGATTTATCTGATTCCATTATGCTTTCTGTATGCGTAAGTTTTTTTGTAATTGACCAGTTCAAAGTAATCAGAAACTCCCGAGAAGCATTCGCTTTCGCCAAGAAAGACGACCCCTCCCGGGTTCAGGCATTGATAAAACTTTTCGGCCAGTTGCGCCCGCAACGATTCGTCAAAGTATATCAGTACGTTTCTGCAGAAGATGATATCTGACCCGGCGAGGCAATTCAACCCCCGAATATTTTTAAGATTGAGTTTTTGCAGTGTCACCATTGCCTTTATTTGATCTGCAACGATGCATTCGCCCTTTTCATTTTTTTCACCCAGCTTGAAGCCAAAGCGCGCTTCAAAAATCGCCAGTTTTTCTCGGAGCGATCTTTTATTGTAAACTGCTTCGCGGGCGGCCGCCAGGTTCTTGGCATTGATATCGCCGGCATTGATGGTGAATCTGGCATCAGGATGCTCACGTTGAAAGCACATCATTGTCATCGCCAGGGAATAGGCCTCTTCGCCGCGCGAGCATCCGGCGCTCCATACTCTGATCGGCATGCTGCTGCCGTTCCGCTTGTAAAACTCGGGCAGAAGCGTTTCGAGTATGTATTCGAACTGTGCCGGGTTTCTGAAAAAATAGCTCTCGCTGACTGTAAGATCGGCAATCAGATCGTCCATTGCCTTGCTGTTGTGCTCAAAACCTTCAAGAATAGTAATATAGTCATCGGTTTTGCTGACCCCGAAATGTTTCATCTGGGTATGGATCTTTTTATCGACACTTCGGCTGGTTACGCGTTCGAGTATGATGCCAGAATAGTTGTGCACCAGTTCTCTGATTCGAGCTATATGTTTTGGCGCGATTATTGTCATTCTTTGTGATAGGGCTCCCCGAACATTATTGATATGGCACGATAAAGCTGCTCTGAGAGCACCAGCAGAGCCAGTTGATGATTCATGGTCAGCGGTGAAAGCGAAAGCTGATCTTCGGCAACTGCGCGAACCCTTGCGTCGTGACCGTCGGCGGCACCCAGGCAGATGGTTAAACGATTCAAACCACTTTTTATCCTGGTATCGAGCCAGCGCACAAAGCCAGCTGTATCGTAGCATTTTGCATGTTCGTCGAGTATTACAATACTCTCGCGGCCTGAGAGCCTTTTGTAGAGCTCGTCATGATTGCGGCAGGCGGTGATCTCGACAGGCAGCCGCCGACTGCAGCGCTCAAGATATGAATCGACAAGCTTCTGATAAGGTTTGTCAGAAATTTTGCCGATCATCAAAAGCTCGACTTTCATCTGGCTGCTGATCTACTGCTTTGTCTGGCGGTATCCTGCAAGAGGAGAGACTGTTTAAGGCTTTCGGGTAATCTCGAACCAACCATCAGGCGTTCGCCATAGCTATCCTGCTCGGTTATGCTGAAATGAGCAGTTTTGAACCTGGCACCTGAATTTGCAAAAAATGGCTCAAGCGATTCTTTGATAAGTTCGGGAGTGTTCGATTCCTGACTGACGTGCATAAGAACGACGATTTCTGGAACCTTATTCATTCTCGACAGTATTCCACGCACGCCTTCATTGGGCAGGTGCCCCATAGGGCTTCTAATTCTACGTTTCAGCCAGATCGGGTAAGAACAGCCGCGCAGCATGTCTTCGTCGTAATTACTTTCAATGCAGACAAGGTCGGCATCCTTCATGTGGTCTACTACTTCCGGGGTGACGTGCCCCAGGTCGGTAGCGAGACACATGACTCTGTCTGAAGACGAGAATCGCAGGCCCGCTGGTTCGGTTGCATCATGCGGGACCTTGAATGGAAGGCAACTGCACCTGTCGAGCTCAAGCGTTTTTCCATACATAAGCTCGACGTAGTTGGCGGCTTCTATGTTTTTTGAATTAAGGGCGCACATGGTGCCACGAGTGCAGTAGACCGGCAGGTCGGCACGGCGACTTAACAGAACCCGTAATCCTCTTATGTGATCTTCGTGCTCATGGGTGATGAATATGCCAGAGAGATCTTCGAATCCGAGACTGCGATCTTCAAGATACTCCTTGACACGCTTGCATGAAAGACCGGCGTCGAGCAGATAGTATCTGCCTGACAGTTCCAGCAGGGCGCAGTTGCCTTTGCTGCCGGAACCGATAAAAGTTATTCCTATCAAATCTATTACCCGCTTCCAGGATATATTGTTGTTCGTTCATTATGCACTGTGCATTAAAAAAATTCCAACATTTTTTAACTGTTGTTTACGGGTTCATTGCCACGCAATTTTTTAAAGGCAGCAGGAATATATGAGGCAGTTTCACTGATCGTCATGGCGTCGGCGCCGAGCTCGTTCCGCGCAGTTTCGCCAGCTTCGGCGAGTAGAAAGACGCCGGCCAGTGCTGCATTTAGAGGGCTGATGCCAGATGTCGCCAGTCCGCAGATAAGTCCGGCCAGCAGATCGCCGCTGCCGCCTCTTGCCATTCCTGAGTTTGGCCGGCTACAGACATATACCTTGCCGCCCGGTTCGGCAATTACAGTAACCGCCGACTTGAGAACAACCAGAACCTTGTTTTTAATGGCAAAGTCGCGTGCAACACCGATCTGGTCGCCCTTAATTTCTTCTATGGTCTTGCCGGTGAGCCTTGCCATTTCGCCAACATGAGGCGTCAGAATAAGTGGCCCGGAAGCATATTTAAGAAGCTTGTGGTCGCTTATCAGATTGAGAGCATCAGCGTCTACTATTGCCAGGTTTTTCCAGTTTTTCAGAACCTGTTTTAATGATTCGGCTCGATCATTGCTGCGACCCCAGCCCGGGCCGATGAGCAGGCATCCGGCTGCATGCCCGCCCAATTCTCCAGCCTGACTGGCATCTATGGTAAATCCGCCATCGCGCGAAGGCAGGTAATTTACAATTACTTCTGGCAGCGCCTGACAGGAAAGATTGCCACGCAGACAGTCGGGGAGCAACAGTTGAACGATTCCTGCCCCCGAGCGCAGTGCCCCATACGAGGCAATAATACCGGCCCCCGGATATTCGGCAGAGCCTGCCAGCAACAAAGCTTTGCCGCAGTCTCCCTTGTGCATGCCGTCATCGCGTTGCGGCAAAATCGAAGCGACCATGTCAGAGGTCAGCAGAAAATGTTGGCATCCGGCACTGACAGCGGAGGCTTCCGGCAGCGAAATGTCGGCAACCCAGACTTCTCCTGCCGCGCGTTTACCGGGGAATATGAACAGCCCGATTTTTGGCGCACCAAGAGTAATAGTGTATTGTGCGTTGAAGGAAGGCTCTGAAAGGTTGCCGGTTGTCGCGCAAAGACCCGATGGCACATCAATAGCGACACGACAGGCGCGGGTATCGTTCATGGCCCTGATTATATCTGCTGGCAACCCGGTAATGTCGCCCTTAATTCCGGTGCCAAAGAGGCAATCGACCACACATTCTGAAAATTCCATGGCGATTCGCAGGCGGTCGATATCGCGCCGGCCTTTGATCAGAACTGGCTCCAGTCCTGTTTTTGTAAGAATCTCACAGTTCGTTCTGGCTTCATCTGACATCTCTTCGGGTGGCGCTGAAATAAACACCTGAGTTGCGACGTTGTTGTTAAAAAGATGGCGGGCAATCACCAGGCCATCACCGCCGTTGTTGCCTTTGCCGCAGACAATGGTAAACCTTTTGCCCTTGAGGCCGCCGAGAATCTTCTCAAGAGTGATCAGGGACTTGATACCAGCGTTTTCCATCAGAACCAGACCGGGTATTCCGATTGTTTCGATTGCATGCCGGTCAGCAGCGCGCATTTCCTCGGTGGTGAACAGCCTCATTTTGCCAGCCTCCATATCAGAGATGGCATATTATATCAGTTGCAGGAAGATTCGGCAAAATTTGGCAGAAGCTTAAAAATTGGCTCCCAGACCAAGAATTAGTGGGCGGTAGTCGTAAAAATCAGTGTAATTACTTTTGCTGTGCACCGCAGCATCGACCCAGAAACCTCGGTGCGAACTGTAGCGCCATCCGGCTGAGACAACATCGCCGTTGTAGTCGAGCAGAAACTGGCCGCGATAGCCACGTTCGCCCGGCAGTCTTTCTGGATAAGCAGCACCTATGAGCAGACATAATGACTGAGGTTCGTGCTTTTTGCGATCATAGCCGCCATAATTTGCCATGCCCGACCAGGGATTGCCGCCAAAATTCCAGCCCAGGCCGAAGCCGCCAACCGAAAAGTAGAGAGTGTGATAATTATTGGGGTTGGTGTCAAAAACCCCACCAACAGCTATTTCGGTCAATTCACCGCTGCCGAGGGCCGGCAGTCGCACTTTAAAATTGATCAGTGGATCAGGATCACTGGCGGTATTTCGTGAGTCCATTGCTTTCTGAAAGCCGACCTCAAAATCGCGAAACGGCGAAAATCCAAAGGCCATATGTGACAGAGAAGCGTCTTTTGCAGTCACTGGAACCTTATACATTCTGGTGTGAACCGCCAGTTCTATTTCTTTGGCGTCGATTGTCCTATGTGAGGGAACCTGAATGAAGCCAGACGGGCCCTGCACTGTCAGACCAGCGTAAGCAGCCGAGTGCGTGCAGATAATCGCGGCAGCGAGCAGCAGCGTGCGCAGAAGAAGAATGTAGTTTTGACTGACCGTCATTGCCATAAGGTTACAGTAACCTCTTTATACTATTTGTCAGAATCTTCTGTTTTCGGGTTCTGACCACTTTCGGCACAGAACTTTTTGTGACAGTCCCAGAAATTCTGGCAATATGTGCAGCAGTTGCGCAATTCCATGTTGCGTTCGCCGCGATACCAGTTGATTTTGCAGTTCTGGTAGTATTGACAACGCCAGCAGCAATGCCAACCGATCTTAAGAAAGTTCCGCCGTTTGATTTCCTCGATTATCAGGGCCATCGACATGAGATTTTTCTCGATGTGATTAGCCTTCATCAAATCGTTGAATTCTTCAATTTCATCGTCAGTTCCATACAGGTTGACGATAAAAATTTCTTCAGCAAATACCGGCAGATATTCTTTAGTCATATTCAGCGGATTTCCGGGTAAAGTGTAGCTGTCACTAATAGTATCGGCAATATCTTGCGATCATACGAGCAATTTTACTCGTCAAACTCATTGTCGTCCAGATAGCAAATTTACCCCTGCGTCTGTAAACACCAGCAGGCTGTTGTTGTCAATCTGGGGAAAAGCGCCGAGGATCATGTCTCTTGTATGGAACGGGGTGGTGACAAAACTTTTATTTTCAAGAAAATATAATGAATCGCGGCCGGCAACCCAGAGGCATCCCTCATAATTGAGAGAAACCGGCTGATCATCGATTACACCGGTAAAATCAAGTTTGCTGGCGGCATATTCAAAGATTCGGCCGTCATTGAGTGCTATGAAGAGATTTTTGTCAGGGCCGGGTTCGCTGGCGACTACTTTGAGGTTGTCGAGGCGGCCCTTGAAGAAGACCAGGTTCCACTGGCTCTCAGATTCGTGCAGCAGTACGCCTTTGTCGACTATAACCAGATAACGGCCATCGATTTTCCATAGTGAATGAAATTCGTCTTTGAATTCATCAGGAATTCTCAGTTTGTCATCGAGTCTGCCGTCTTTAAACTGCTTGATCGTGCCATCGCGGAAAAGCAGAAGAAGACTGTTGTCTTCGTCGGCGCTGAGGTGTAGCAGATTCTGAGTGGCTGTTGCGCCTATCATCAAAAGTGCTGTATTGTCCATGATCTGATAAACGCCGGCGGCATCGCCGTAGATATAACAGTTTGACCTGTTGCGGGCCATTGAATGTGCGCCTGTTTGCGGAACTCCATCGATCTGAGACCAGTCACTGCCATCATATATCCAGGCGCCGCGGTTTCGGGTGGTGAGCAGGAACTTTTTGCCTGCACGAGCGATGCCGGAAAATATCGGCCGTTGCAATTCTGTCGGCAATGGCACGTGTGGTCGTGCGAGCGGCGAGAAGGTTGCCGTCGCGGCTGCGCTTTCGGTAAGAGCCTTGGTGCTGCTTGCCATTTCAAGATGCCTGAAGTCTGGCAGGCGGCCGACCTGTAGCCCTGGCAGTGGCAGCAGTGAGACAACCGGGATTACCGGGGTAAACGTGCCGATTTCAGGGACTTTAACCGGGCCGGATATCTCCTGTGCTGAGCCGGTAAAGTAAAACATCATGATCGAATCAGGGTTGACCGCCGCCATAAAAGAGCTGGTCAATGCAAGCGCCTGGCATGGAATCGAAGACAGTCTTTCCATGCGCCCTTTGCTGAATCTGTAGACGCCTTCATCAGAGCCGATGAACAGATTGTCGCCAGAGACGATAAGATCGTTGACATAGCCTGGTTTACCGGCAGAGAGAAGGGTCCAGACCCAGTTGCGCGAGTTGCGGTATCCGGCGACAACTCCCTCGTCAGTACCGATAAATACATTGCGGTCAGTCGTTACCATGCGGCGCAGATGGCGGCCGGCCAGCACCTGCAGGTTCAGGGGCTCAAAGCTGTCGCCGCGACCGGTCAGTATGCCGTCTTCATGCATTATCCAGAGTTCATTGCCTTGTCGGCCAAAATCGCGTATGGTGCGGCCCTGGGTGCCAAGAACCATGACAGCTGAATCTTCGTTGCCGCGCAAAAGACCGCTGCCAACCGTTCCAATCAGCAGGCGGTTGTATCCGGTCACTGCAAGCGAATTTACCAGCTTGACGGGAAGCTGTGCGTCTCGATATATTGGCTTGATAACGGTGTTTTCCAGGGCATATATTCCCGGAAACCCTGCGATGATCAGCGAGTTGTCGTTGATGACAAGGTCGCGAACAAAAAAGTCATCAGGCAGTTCACGGGCTGCCGACGCTTGCCCGGTTGTTGGATCGACAACCGTCAGGCCGCCGTCTCCACCTATGTAGAGCTTGTTCTCAAACCATTCAGCACAGGTCACAACCGAATGCATGGACAATGGCAGATCGCGAACTCTGCTGACCTGCCCACTGAAGATTCCTGGTTCGATGCCGGCTTTGGGAAGCAGGCTGCGAACCGGGTTCATTACCAGAATGCCGTAGAGAAAAACGATGAAAATACCAACAAACATCAGTTCTGGCGCAATAGCCCAGCAACGGCTGCGCACGAATTCTTCGCGGCTGGAAAGTCTCGCCAGTTCTTCTGTGATGCCGACCAATGCCTGCTTTTGTTCGATACTGGCTTCGTTGCCGAAGCTTTCTTCGCTCTCGAACTGGTCGAGAAAACTGGTTCTCTGCCTTCTCAGTGATTTCAGCCTGATTGAAAGCTTGCCGATTTCCCACCAGCGCACGGTTTCATCGACCAGCCAGAACATTGCATCGATAGCGTGATGCGTCCATTTAACCAGCAGGCCGCTGTTGGCGAGATCGGGCTTGGCATGCAGTGACTCACCGCAGGCACGGCAGAACTCGACCATGGGATAATTCATCTCATGGCAATGTCTGCATTCTAAAGTCTTTTCTTCCATGGTGCTATTTTCAACCAGTTGTCAATATATGTCAACTACAGCGGCTATCATGGTTATCACTATGGTTCATTCTGCCATGAGTGCAGGAAACATTCACCTGCTACCGGACGACCGAGAAAGTCGGCAGCGATATCGGAAAATGCCTGTGGGCTGTCTGAAACGAAATAGGTCTCGCGCCCAGCCTGGGTAGAGGCAGTGTTAATGCGCCGCGCCTGTAATACTTCGCGTACTTCAATGGCGGTTTCCCTGGCTGAATCTATCAGCAGAGTTTTTCCTTCAAAAAAATTGCCGATCAGATCTTTCAGAAGCGGATAATGAGTGCATGCCAGAATCAAAGAGCTGACCTGCTGCTTTTTGAAATCGCCAAGATACATTTCGAGTGCCATGCGGGCAATATCAGAATGCATCAAATTTTCTTCGACAATGGGCACCAGCAGAGGGCAAGCACGGGCAACGACACGAAGGTTGCAGCGCAGCCGGCTTATGCGATCCTGATAGGCCCCGGAAGCGATAGTCGCGCGTGTGCCGATTACCCCGACCGGCCCTTCTCCCGCACCCTTTACCGCTGCGCGAACTCCAGGGTCGATGACACCTATTACTGGCAGCGATGTTTCGGTCTTAAGTGTGCTGAGGGCCAGGGCTGAAGCGGTATTGCAGGCGATTACCAGCATTTTAACATTCTGCAGGGCCAGAAATGCCGCGATTTCGGCTGAAAATCTGCGAACGACCTGCACTGATTTGCTGCCATAGGGAACGCGCGCAGTATCTCCGAAATAGATAAGGTCCTCGTGTGGCAGCATTTCACGGATTTCTTTGAAAACGGTAAGGCCACCGATGCCAGAGTCAAAAATTCCAATAGGTCTGTTATCCATGCTCTTACCTGCCTGCTGCGCCGGTCTTTATCGTTCCGTCAATAATGGCTTTTCTTACCGTTGCCAGTTCTGATATCAGATCGTCGCCGACAACTTTGGAACTCAGCTGAAAATCGGTCAGTCCGATAACTCCGTCGGAGATTCCGTAAGAACGCTTAATTGCCGCAGGATTTTTCCCTTCACAGATATTTTTTATTATGTTTTCAACTACCAGATCGACACGCTTGAGCATGCTCGTCAGCACTAGTCCTGGCGCAAGAGAATCCTGGTTCATATCGACACCGATTACCTGCCCGCGGGCTTTAACTGCTGCCGAGATGACTCCAAGCCCGGATGCTCCGGCAGCCGGAAAGATTACATCACAGCCGGTTCTATACATGTCGAGAGCCATTTCAGATGCCTTTTCCGGGTTGTTGAATCCACTATAGTCTTCGGCGACAAACTGCTCGACCACTTCTGTGCTGTTCACTGCCGCCAGTGCTCCGTTTCGATAGCCGTTGGCAAAGCGCTCGATTACCGGAATTTTAACGCCGCCAATGAATCCGATTTTTCCAGTTTTACTCATGCGTGCCGCCAGATAACCGCAGAGGTAGGCGCCTTCATCTTCTCTGAAATACACGCCTCGAATGTTTCCTTCGTCGATTTCAGAATCAATTACAAAAAACTGCAGTTCGGGATGTTCGGTTGCGACTTTGCGAATAGCGTCGTTAAAGCCGACGCCTACAACAATTATCGCGTCAAATTTCTGTCCGGCAAAGAAGCGCAACGAAGCTTCGTGATCCTGCGTGGTTGAAGGTTCTATTATTACGCCCTCGATGTTGAATTTCTTTTCTGCCTGCTTCAGGCCATCGTAGGCATAATCATTGAACCCTTTGTCGTTGAGTCCGCGTGGCGTTATCATCAGGCCGATTCTCTTCGAAGAGGTGAGGTCGTCTTTTGGCGCCTGATTGCAGCAACCGGACGTCATTATCAGCAGTGCGGCGATCAGAAATCCAGTGCCGAGAATTGATTTTTTGAGAAAAGTCGATTTTCCTGACATTGTTCAGCCTCCCTTGCGTATTCGAGAGCCAGTTCGGGCCCTGCCTGTGACAGAAACGACTGCCGCAGGGCTTCCTGTGGACTTGCAAAATTTACTCTAAGTTGCGGTGAAAGTCTATTCAACTCTTCTTTCAGATATCTTATACTCTTTTTCATCTGCTGCTGGGTGGCCGGCTTGCGGTTTTGCCAGTCTGTGTGGCGCTTGGGAACAAAAAGAGAAAATGCTATTGACAGATGCCCGGGCGAAGGAGCTGCTGTAATAGTCTTTTTAATGAGATCGACTGTGGCATCCTGGTCGCTCTCGTCTTCGTCCGGCAGGCAGGTAACGAAGTAGAGCTTGAGCTGCTCGAAGCCCTCTGCAAAAATACGGCGAATGCAGTCAAGAAATCGTTCTTCATGTAGTGGCTTTTTTATTGCGGCCTGAAGTCTGCTGCTGCCGGTTTCTGGTGCCAGCGTCAGCCCGGTTACGCCCGATCGACGTAGTATTAAAAGCAGCTCTGGTTCTAGTTTTTCCCATTTGATTGATGAATTGCGAATTCTAATCTGCCGCCGATCCAGCATTCTGAAAATTTCGACAATCTGCGGATGATCGAACAACGAGGGTGCCACCAGTCCCAGATCGTGACAGTCAGGATGTTGATCCAGCCATTCTGCGAGCCGGTCTGGATGCAGCGATCGCACCGGTTGATAAATGGCCCGGGCCAGACAAAATGAACAGTTGCGGGGACAACCGCGCATCAATTCTATCAGATGCGCTCCGCCGAATGCGTTCTCGCTGGAAACAATGTGTGAGTATGCCGGCTGAATGTTTATGTTGTGCATAGCGCACGGTGCAGAAGGCTGTTTGCCGGTTGCGGGAACCCATACCCCCGGGAGTTCTGCGAGAGCGCCTGCCTCCATACCTTCGTCATGCAGCGTTTTCATTATTGCTGGCAGAGCTGTTTCTGCTTCGCCTGGAACCAGTATGTCAAAAATCAGGCTGAGCGCTTCGGCATTTGATGCTACTGCTGCTCCACCGGCAATAAGAATAGGATGATAGCGGTTGCGGGCCTTTGCCATTACCGGCATGCCCAGGGCTGAAAAAATGCCGGGTATCTTATCGAAATCTCCTTCATAGCTGAATGAAAACATTATTATCTGAAAGTCGCCGAGTGGTCGGCCCGTTTCAAACGAATAAAATGGTGGTTGTAGCGGGCGTTCGGCTTCGAGTGCCGGGAAAAATCTTTCTACAGCCGTTCCCGGTGTTGTCAGCAGAATGCGATGCACTGTCAGATAGCCGAGATTGCTCATTCCCAGGCTGTAAAGATTTGGGTATACGAGGGCGACACTAAGAGTTCCTGCAGTGTGCGTCGGCAGATAGTGTCGTTCTGTCGCTTTCAGCGTTTGAACTAATGATTCGTATGAATGTCTATGCTTTAATCCCAATGCTTCGTCTTCCTAATTAGCCAGAAATCAGGGCAAAAGCGGATTTTATGCACCGGGATCTGCTTGTGAAAACCGGCCAATCGCTGATTTTTGTGCGATAACAGGCTCTTTGAACGAGTCGGCTGTTGTTAGAAACCAGGGAAAGGCTATGCCCTTCCCTGGTTCAAGGAGTTACATGCAAAGCAGTTTAAGATCAGATTTTGCGGGCTCTTCTGCGCAGGAACGCTGGCACTTCACGATCTTCGATGGAGGCATTGTATGAAGGGGCGGCGTTGACGGCTACCGGTTGCGGAATTTCGACCGGCGGGCGGTTGACGGTGCGCAGTTCATCGAGGATGCGTTTTTTGTTGTCGATGGCTGATCTGGCTTCTTCGCCAAAACCGGTGGCGATAACTGTGATCTTGATTTCGTCGCCCATGTCGTCGTTAACAGCATGACCGTAAATGATGTTGGCATCTGGATCGACAACTTCCTGAACGATCGAACAGGCTTTGTTTACTTCGTGTATGCCAAGGTCCCGGCTGGCGGTGATGTTCATCAGAACGCCCTTGGCGCCCTGAATCGAAGACTCGAGCAGCGGGCTGGAAATCGCCATCTGAGCTGCTGTTACCGCACGATTTTCGCCAGAAGCAGTGCCGATGCCCATAAGGGCTGAACCGGCCTGACTCATGATGGTCTTTACATCGGCAAAGTCAGTGTTGATAAGGCCAGGCACAACGATAAGGTCGGAAATGCCCTGAACGCCCTGGCGCAGAATGTCGTCTGCGTAGCCAAAAGCTTCAAGCATGGTTACGTTTTCTTTTGAGATCTCAAGCAGTTTGTCGTTAGGGATCACGATGATCGCATCGACTCTGTCTTTAAGGTTTTTGATGCCGTGTTCAGCGGCATTAGCGCGTTTTCGGCCTTCAAAGGTGAAGGGTTTGGTCACTACTGCAACGGTCAGTGCACCAACTTCGCGGGCGATTTCTGCAACGATTGGTGCAGCGCCGGTGCCGGTTCCGCCACCCATGCCAGCAGTAATAAAAACCATGTCAGCGCCTTCGAGGACTTCGGCGATGTGGTCTCTGTCTTCTTCTGCTGCTTTTTTGCCTATTTCAAAATTTGCACCTGCACCGAGGCCTTTTGTCAGCTTGTCGCCAAGCTGGATCTTGATTTTAGCGTTTGAATTGGTCAGAGCCTGTGCATCAGTGTTGGCTGCTATGAACTCAACACCTGACAGATCTGCCTCGATCATGCGGTTGACCGCATTCATTCCGCCGCCACCAACGCCAATTACCTTAATTTCAGCATTTTCTGCTGCTGCCTGATTAAAATCGAACACCATGCCCGCCTCCTTAATTACTGCTTTGCCTCTTGGCAAATTTGGTTAATTTTATCTCTGATTTTTCAATCCGTAAAGAACTTTTTTAACACAGATTGTATTCGATCAACTATACCACTAAAGGCTCCTTTTTCTCTAGTGGGTGTGCGATAATTTTGTGCGCCATATCTGATAAGTCCGAGAGCTGTTGAAAACTTGGGATTCCGCACCTGCTCCTTAAGACCGGTTATATTAACCGGCATTCCCCGTCTTACCGGAAGACCAAGAATTTCTTCAGCAAGTTCAGGGCACCCGGTCATAAGAGAACTGCCGCCGGTAAGAACCACGCCAGCGGGTATGACGTCCAATGAAACGTGCTTTTCGATCTGTGCCTTTACTTCGAAGAAAATTTCTTCCATGCGTGGCTCGATGATTTCGGCCAGATAACCTTGTGGATATTGCTTTATGCGCTCGCCACCGGCTACGGGAACGTCTATCTGCATCTGGCTGTCAACCAGATCTGCACATGCAACACCTGAGTTGATCTTGAGGTCTTCGGCAGCGACTGTCGAGGTTTTGAGACCAACCGCGATGTCGTTCGTCACCAGTCTGCCGCCGACATCTATGCTGTGCGAATGAATGACGTGTCCGTTTTGAAAAATTATCAGGTCGGTTGTTCCTCCGCCGATATCAACAAGGACCACTCCAAGCTTCTTTTCGTCGTCAGACAATACTGCCATGCTCGATGCATACTGTTGCAGCACAACATCATCAACCTTGAGCTTAGCCATTTCACAGCACTTCATGATGTTCTGCATGGCTGTGATTGCTCCGGTAACTATGTGCACCTGCGCTTCTAGTCTCCCGCCGATCATGCCCAGCGGATTATTGATGTCTTTTTGCTCGTCTACAACAAATTCTCTCGGGAGTATGTGGATGATGTCCTGATGAGGCGGTATGCTTATCGCAGTTTTGGCATTCTCTACCGCTCTGTCAATGTCTTCGGAGGTTATCTCCTGATTGTTGCCCTTGATGGCGACAATACCCTGACTGTTCATCGAACAGATATGGGCACCGGCTATGCCGACATATACATTATCTATGACTACGTCGGCTGATTTTTCGGCTTCTTCAACGGCATCGATAATTGCCTGTGTTGTGCGCTCGATATCTACGATGGCGCCCTTCTTGACACCATCGCCTGAAGATGCGTGGCCAACGCCGAGTACGTTAATGGTGTTTCCGCTCTGGAGTTCACCTATAACGGCGCAGACTTTGGTTGTGCCTATATCAAGGCCTACAATGAGATCATCCACCAGCAACTGAACCTCTGCTCCCTTCATTTGCACCGCTGCTTTTTTTAGGCCGCACGACAATTTGATTCGGTGCTCTCATATCGAGGTAGATAGGTTCTACATTATTCTTTCTAAGGTTGTCAAGGAGTGCACGCAAAAAATCATAGCGATTTTTAAAATCTTCCAGACTGCGGGGAAATACTTTTTCTCCGCTCATCAGTATCAGATAAGGGTTCTGCAGACTATGAAAGTTAATTTCCGAGATTTCGTCGAGTATACGGCTTTCCAGAGATTTAACCCAGTTCTGTGCAACAAAGTAGCGATCGTTGCCGTTCAGATTGTCACCGTTTGTGCTTGTTTCCAGATTAAGGCCGGTAATCAATGGCAGATCTTTCTCGCCATAGCCTTCGGTGTTTATGATTGTGCCATCGTCTGCAATCTCATAGAACGCGGTGCCCACCTTTGCATAAATGAACGGAACACGTTCGGTAATGTCTATTTTTAGATTATACAAACCGTCCAGCTCTACTATTGCGTCTTTTACAACAGGATCGGTCATGACTTTTTTTCTTACTGCTTCCCGGTTCAGTTTGAACAGATTCAGGCCTGGTGCTATGCCAGCTGTTTTGAGTATATGTTCGCGGCTAAGAATGTTGTTGCCGGTTACTTCAAGGCTCTTGATTTCAAAGTATGAGGTTGCAAAGAACAGGTGGCGCAGTTGAGTGACTGCAAGATAGCACAAGCCTGCAATAAGCAGTATGAAGCCAAGGGCACGCGCTGGTCTGATCAGTCGGGCAAAGCTGTTGAGCTTGGTGCGGTATTGGCGCCGACGTAGTTTCTCCCTGGTTTCGTTGGGAAGCTCTGGCCGGCATGGTTTCCGGTACGCACGACCTGATCTTGAAAAGTCTTCTGACAAGGTGATTTTATCCGAATAAAAGAATGTTGAATCTTATCACTTTCGCATTGTGATTTACAAGACGGTATTCTCAGCTTTTATCAAGAATTTCGGAAATCTGCTTGAGTATGCGCTGTTCAACGTCATCAGGTCTGCTTTTTGCCGAAGCTTCAGCCATTTTTGCAAGTGTGTCGCCTGTGCGTACTTCGTCAATCAAGTTTACAAGGCTGGCGGCATTGAGGTCGGAGTCCAGCAACAGGCGCGCCGCTCCAATCTCTTCGAGGACGCGTGCATTCTTTTCCTGATGATTGTCGGTAGCGAAGGGAAAAGGCACCAGAATTGCCGGTTTTCTGCATACCGCTATCTCTGAAAGTATTGTCGCACCAGCTCTTGAAATGAGCAGATCGGCGGCATCAAAAGCCTCTTTCATCTCGTGCAGGTAGGGAAGCAGCTGATAATTGGCAGGCATCCCGTCTGTTTCACTTTTTACCATGTCAAAATCTCGCTCGCCGGAGATGTGTATCAGTCTGACGCCTGGTTGATTAACCAGCCAGGTCTTTGCCAGCTCAATACAGGCGCGATTTATGGACAGGGCGCCGCGTGACCCACCGACAGCGAGAATGATGAACTCGTTGTTGTTCCTGGCGAAGCGCTGTGATTTCGTGTTTTGTTTGAGAAAAGCCGATCGTACCGGGTTGCCGGTTACAACGATTCTCTCGCCGTCTTCTTTTGCGGCGGCAGTATAGGTTAACAGCACCTTTCTGGCTGATCCGGCGAATATGCGGTTGGTTACGCCCATTGCTGCATTCTGCTCGTGTATGACTGTCGGAAGGCCCAGTAAACGTGATGCAGCCAATACCGGGAACGCTACAAAGCCACCGGTTGCCACAACCAGGTCTGGCGAAAAAGTTCTGAGATATCCCAGTGCATCCGAGATTCCGGCAAGGTTTACAAACGGAAAACTCAACCATTTCAGGCTCAAGCTGCGAGGCATGCCCTGCGCGCGAACTCCAAAGAATGCTATGTCGGTTTCCCGGGAAACAATTTTCTCTTCCATTCCGCCTTTTACGCCAACATAACCGCTTTCAAAGCTGTATTGCTGCCGTAATATATCCTTGATTGCAAGAGCGGGATAAATGTGCCCTCCGGTTCCGCCGCCACTGAAGACAATTTTCATTGTTACCTTCTCCTGGTGATGCCCGAAGCCAGTGGATCATTGAACTGCCCAGAAAATGGGGCAGAACGTGATTCCTCAAATGCATGCCTGGCGGAGCCGTAGCGTGATATGTTGAGTAATATGCCCATGCCTATGGCCAGAAACAAGAGGCTGGAGCCGCCATAGCTGATGAAGGGCAGCGTAATGCCGGTAGTTGGCATCAAACTGAGCACAACCCCTATATTTACTACAACCTGAAGGCCAACGATAGCAGTAATTCCTGCTGCAAGGAGAAAGCCGAAATTATCGGGCGCGCGCGTCGCTATGTAAACACCCCGCCAGATCAAGGCAAAGAACATCGCGAGAACAACTATTCCACCGATCATTCCGAGTTCTTCGCAGATTATTGCAAAAATAAAGTCTGTGTGACGCTCTGGCAGAATAAAAAATTTCTGGCGGCTCTGGCCAAGTCCGAGTCCCCAGAATCCGCCGGAACCTATGGCAACAAGAGACTGTATTATGTGATAACCGCTGGTACGAGAGTTTTCCCAGGGATCCAGAAAAGCCATGAGGCGTCTGACGCGATACCCTGCCTGGAAAATCAGCGCGAATATTCCCGAAACCCCTATGGCTCCAAGTGCCGAAAGATAGGCGAGTGAGCCGTTGCCGAGAAAATAGAGCACCAGGTAAGTTCCAAGAATCAGCGCGGCTGTAGATAGATTAGGTTCCTTATAAATCAATGCGAATACTACTGCGGCAATTGTCAGATCTGGCACCAGTCCATGCCAGAAACTTTTTATGCGATCCTGATGAACTGAGATAGAATGAGCTATATAGATGACGAAGCAGATTTTGGCAAATTCCGAGGGTTGAAAACCTATGCCGCCAAAGCGTAACCATCGGCGGGCACCGCCGATATCGCGAGCCACACCGGGAATCAATACCAGAATCAACAGAAAAACCGACAGCCCGAGAAGAGGCACGGCAAGTTTCTCAAATTTCTGGTAGGGTATAATTGAGAAGGCAAGCATGGCGAGAAGTCCTGTGATAACCCAGACAAGCTGTCTCTTGAAGTAATATAAACCGTCTGACATAGTTGCCAGAGATGTTACAGAGCTTGCCGAATAGACCATGACAAGACCTATGCCCATCAGAGCAACTACCACAAAAAGCAATATGTGATCGAAATGATGGGTTTTTGTCATCTCGGAGCCAGCACCTTTACCAGTTTTTTAAAAGTTTCGCCGCGCACTTCGAAATTGGGAAACTGATCGTAGCTGCTGCATGCCGGCGACAAAAGCACTGTGTCGCCAGCTTCCGCCCACTGATATGCTGTGGCCAAGGCCTGATCAAGAGTTGTTGCCATTTTCAGCGGCACGAGACCTTCAAGTGCCGAGCGAAAACGGTCGCGGGCTTCACCAAAGAGCACGACACCGCGACTGCGTGTGCGTACTGCCGCTACCCAGTCTGCCAGATCAGTGCCTTTGTCGCGGCCACCGGCAAGGAGTATAAGAGGCTGTTTGCAGGCCTGCAGCGCTGTGATCGATGCAGCACAATTGGTGCCTTTTGAATCATTGATAAAAGTAATGCCGCTGATTTCTCCTGCCCACTCAAGACGGTGTTCTACACCTGGAAAATCTTTGACTACGGCTTCGAGTCGATCATTGGCGACCCCGGCCAGTATGGCGACAAGTGCTGCGCACATGACGTTTTCGAGATTGTGCCGGCCGATAATGCGCACGCTGCTGGTTGGAAAAAGCCGGTGTTTGTCGCCTGTGTGGTCTGTGTAAACGAATTCATCGTTTATAACGGTCATCGAAGGCTTGAGGTTGTCAACCTGCCATCCGAACCAGGCCTTCTGGCAGGCAAGCTCGTCGGCCATTTCCCGCATAAGTTGTTGATCGGCGTTAAGAACGATTGTCTCATTGCTTCCCATGTTCAGGGCAATTCGCTTTTTTGCTGCAATATAGGCGTTGTAGCTCGGATAGCGGTCAAGATGGTTTTCAAAGAAATTGGTTATTACAGCGATGTCAGGCTTGAATGCAGAAATGGTTTCGAGCTGAAAGCTGCTGACTTCAAGAACTTGCAGGGATCTGTCAGTCGTCTCTGTCGCGAATTCCATAATCGGAATCCCGATGTTGCCGCCCAGGAAAACTTCGTCAAATTGTCTCCGACAGAATTCGGCCAGCAATGTCGTTGTTGTTGTCTTGCCGTTGCTGCCGGTTATTACCAGCCGTCGTCCGTGCGACATGCGATAAGCGATTTCTATTTCCGAATAGACTGGAATATTTCGGGCTGCCGCTTCAAGCAACATCAGTATGTCAGTACGCACGCCGGGACTCAATACGATAAAATCTGCGTGCAGAACTTTTTCGGTGTGCCCACCGGCTTCGTAATCTACCTGACCGAGAAGATGTTCGCGTTCAAGACTGGATTTCAGCTTGCTTTCAGGTTGTATGTCTGAAACAAAAACCTTGGCACCGCTTTTTACCAGGCTGCGCGCTGCCGAAAGACCGCTTTTGGCAGCACCAATTATACTTATGTTCTTTCCTGCAACTTCCATGGCAAGCCTCATTCTTGATAAGTCTGCTGCATGATAGCACAGTGTGCATTAAACGACAATGTATGCCAGAGTTTCGAATAATTGTGGGGTCAGTCGGTTATTGCAGCTTCAGCAACAAGCTTCTTTCTTATGGCATCGGTGGTAGTCTGGTGTTGCTTTGCCAGGCGCACCAATTCGTCGTATTCGGGTATGATTTTTTTCCTGCCATCGGGTAGATGTATTTGCTTCGCGACAATCGCACCGAAAGACGTCTGTATCTGAATGATTTCACGCTGCAGAATCGATCTTGCAACAGTTTCTATGCGGATGCCGAGGGTTGGCAGCAGCTTGAAAACGAGTGTCTCAAGCTGGTCGACAAGTTTGGGATCCGATAAAATCTGGAGCTGGTGGGCAGGTCGTCCCTTTTTCATGATAATAGGAATCAGGCAGGCATCAAGAGCGCCTGCCTGCATGAATTCAGAAATGGCGTTTCCAAGCTGTTCGCCGCTGGCGTTATCGATATTACTGGTTAAAACCGTTACCGAATCAGAGTTTTTTTTAAACTCATTGCTTTCGCCGAGAAAGGCGCGTAAAAAATTTGCCTGACCGATTTTTTTGCTGCCGTGTCCGTGCCCGACTTTGGCAAAACTGAACTGTTCGGTAAGAGGTGTTGCCTTTAGCCCTTTCAGCAGGGCTGCCCCGGTTGGCGTGGTCAGTTCGAACGCAATATGATGATCGAAAACCACAGGCATGTCTTTGAGCAACAGTGCCGTTGCAGGTGCAGGTACTGGCATGATGCCATGCGCGCATTTGACCACCCCTGATCCGAGATGAACTGGCGAAACACATATCTTCTCGACGCCAAGATCATCGAGGCATATCGCCGCGCCGACTATATCGGCAATGCTGTCGCGGGCGCCGACCTCGTGAAAATGCACTTCATCGACAGTCTTGCCATGAATTGTCGCTTCGGCTTCAGCAAGAACTCTGAAGCACTCTTTGGCGATGGATTTGGCAGCAGCAGAGATGTCAGCCTTTTCGATAAGGGCGGCAATGTCATTAAGTCCTCGGTGTGGCGCATGATGATGATCATCGCCATGTAAATGAGGTTGATCGCTGTCGTCGTGGTGATCATGGGTGTGTTCATGTAGGTCATGTTCGTGCTGATGTGCTGAGCCATGCTCGTGGCAGTGATTGTGCTCGTGCAATGGTTCATGTCGCAAAAAACCTGATTCAGGAACCATGACATGGCTTTCATTTTCATGCCCGTGATGGTGGTCGTGCCCGGAGTGCTCTGTGTGCTCGTCTCTTGTGTTGAAATATAAGCCTCTGATGCCATCGACGATCTTGTCTTCTATTATCAGCTCGATTTTGCCTTCAGAAAATGGCATGGAAGCAAGTCCCTGTTGCAGCTTTTCACGGCTGGCACCGAGATCGAGCAATGAGGCGACCGCCATGTTGCCGGCGATGCCGCTGAAGCAGTCCCAGTAAAGTATTTTAGCCATTGTCAGAGTCCTTTGATTATTCTAACTGCCGCCGCGGCGGCGCCAAAACCGTTGTCGATATTTACCACCGTCACTCCGGCCGAACATGAATTCAGCATGCCGAGCAACGCGGCGAGGCCGTTGAAACTTGCTCCGTAGCCGACAGAAGTTGGTACCGCAATGATCGGGCAACCGACGAGGCCGCCGACTACACTGGGAAGTGCGCCCTCCATGCCAGCTACCACTATCACTGCATCCGCGTTGCGAAAACGGGGCAGGCGGCTCATCAGGCGGTGAATGCCGGCGACGCCGACATCATATATGCGTTCAGCCGTGTATCCGCAGAATTCAAGCGTCAGGGCGGCTTCCTCGGCTACAGAGAAATCAGAGGTGCCGGCGGCGATTATCGCCACGCTGGCACCGGGATTGAGTTCGATTTCGCTGACGGCCCAGGCAAGGCCGCAGCCGCGGTTTATATTGGCCTGCGGACACTTCTTTTCCAGCAAATTCAGGGTTTCTTCGCTGCATCTGGTGACCAGTGCTTTGCCGTTAGCTGCATGCAGACGAGCAAAGATTTCGCAGACCTGCTGCGGGGTTTTGCCGGCCCCGTAAATGACCTCGGGGAGGCCAATGCGGCGTTCGCGCTCAACATCAAGCACAGCATCCGGCAGTTCAATATCGTTGTTGCCTTCTGTTGCTGTTGACATGGGAGCGCTGGGTTCTGCCTTTTTTTCTGCTGGTTCACTCAACAGCCTTGCCGCTTCGCTGGCTGTAATTCTGCCATTTTTGTAGTCATCGAGTATTCTAACTATTCTCAGGTCAACTTTTTCCATGGTTTGCTCAGGCAGGTTCGTCTGCGCTTTCTTTTGAAGTTTGTGGAGAAGATGTTTCCGATTCAGCTTCGCTTTTATTTTGTAGAGTTTGAAGGTCACCCTGGTTATAACCCAGCATGAATACTATAGTTCCGAGTAATACTGCGAACCAGAGAGTCACTGCTCTGATCAGAAAGGTCGCCGACACAGCAGTAGCATCGGGCACGCCGGCGTAGACAAAAAAGGCTCCCATGCTTCCTTCTGCTACGAGAAGGCCTCCCGGCAGAAAAGATACGGCACCGGCTATCGATGAAAAAGCGTGCGCAAACAGTGATATCGCCAGTAAATGCTCAAGTTCGAGGCCCATTGATTTGAATATAAGAAAAAGTGCCACACCTTCTCCGCCCCATGACAGGGCGCTTAAGGGAACCGAAAACGCAAGCGACTTGAGTGAGAGCAGATTGCGGGTGCTTTGTTGCATTGCTTGTATTGAATTGCGAAGTCTGGTCATTCTGGATTTGCCGCTCAACAGTCGGTCAAGCATGCCCCAGAAGGAAGGTCGGGTAATGGCCAGAATACCTGCAGTCATGACCACGGCCACAAGTACCAGAGTTCTACCGCCAAAAGCGAACTGAGAGAATCCTATGGCGCAGAGAATCAGCAGGCCAAGCAGATCGGTCAGTCTTTCGGCGACCACCACCGGAGCTGTTCTGGCGACAGAAATGCCAAGACGTGATTTGAGCAGAACTGATTTGACCAGTTCGCCTATTTTTGCAGGGCTCAGAACCATGGTGAACGCTGAAAAGAATATCCACAGGTTCAGTCTGAGTGGAACTTTTATGCCAAGTATGCCGAGAAACCAGTTCCATTTGATGAAACGCAGGGCATAGTTGAAAAGAACTGCTGCAATGATGGCGATCAGGTATGATGGTGAAATGGTGGAGATGAGTCCGATAACCTTGTGATAATCGGTCAGCAGCGCTGCTGCGGTTATGAATAAAACCAGTGCAACGCAAAGCCAGAGGGCAAGACGCCCGATAATCGTGCTGAGAGAAAATGTATTTGCCACCCGGCTATTTTTTCACAGACCGTTTTGTTTGGCAAGAGCAACTGTTTTTCAACAGTAATAATCCATTTCAGAAAACTATCGGCGCAATCTGCGCAAATCTGTGGAAAAATAGTCTTGAAAAGTTAAACGAAAAACCTCTAGAACTGGTTTTGGCAATCAAATGAAGAATCACTGGTATTTCAAATCTGTTCAAAATGAAACCAGCTCAACCTTGATGGTTGAGCTGGTTTTTTGAGTGGGCTATCAGCGCTGGTCTGTGTTGTAACGCTGGTAGTAATCGCGCATGGCTTTGTCGGTGATGCGCCTGAGTGCTTCTTCGTCGCGCTCTTCAGTGTTGAAAATAGGTGCGAGTGGATCTGTTTTGACAACTGCTTTGGGAACCACTCCGGTTATGCCACTGGAAATCTGACTCTGCACCGTTGCAACCGTTTTGTCTGAGAGACCGCGCTTGAGAAAATCGAGAATTTTGTTGAGGTTGGGTGCGGCTCCGTCTTCGTATTTGGCGCGGGCAAGACCCTCGGCCAGAATTTCGGCCTTGGCGACATTCTGCCAGCCGCCATAGGTAGATACCATCTTGGCGTTGGCTTCATCGACAATACCGCTGAGTTGAGCATCTATCTGTTGTTCGGTCATACCCTGAGCCCGCATCTGATTCACGCGCATACTGACGAATTCGTTTCTGAACGAAGTTGGTTTGACCATGGCAGACTGATTATAGGCCTGTCTTACCACGTTGTTGATCTCAGCTTCTTTCAACTCTGCCGGCGAGCCGCCCTTGATGCGTGAGACCAGACTGGCACCGTCGCCGCCCTGGTATAGCTTGCGCATGACTGTGTTGCCGTTGTCGTCGGTGACCACTACGTAGTGTTTGCCGTCTTCGCCTCTCTCAAGTTTGCCGACGAGATTTGTGTTCTGGCGTTCGAGTTTTTCTTCCATCTGTGCCAGCTTAACCGCACTGTCTTTGGCGGCAGTGTTGTAGCCATCGAGAACCGCGTATTCAGCTTTGTGGCGAAGCTCGCTCGGGGTGAGGTCGGCGTTTATCGGGTCTTTTGCCAGTTCTTTCATTTTGAAGTCGACATAAGACTCGTATCCGAGAGCTCTTGCCAGTTCTGCCTGGCGATTGTGTTCTATGGTGGCCGATACCTGCTGCTCAAGTTCTTTCATGCGGGCCTGGCCGGCCGTGCTGTTCTGGGCGGCTGTGGCTTCGACCTTGGCTTTGTTGTAATCGTTACGCAAAGAGTTGAGTTCTCCTACATACTCTCGCAGAGCCTTTGAATACTCAGCCTTGGTCGCGTAGTCAGAGGCAACGGGGCGGCGGTATTTCATCAGTTCGAGTTCCTGACGGACTTCGTTGGCTTTTTTCCATTCGACGCTTTCTTCTTCGTAAGCCTGCTGCACTTTTGCGCGTTTCTGTGACGGCAGATCCCAGATGCGGGTTTTGGCGACCGATGTCCCGACAATCGCAGCCTGCATGGCGGCATTGTTGATCAGAGCCTGTTTGCCGGCTTCTGAGAGACTGATGCTTTTGTAGGCTTCTTCGAGATCGGCGATTTTGTTTTCGTAATACTGCCAGGCAGCTGAATCTTTTTCGTATTTGACCTGCTGCATGCGGTTGTATTCGATCTGGTTGAGTATCTCTTTTTTATCGACAGCAGCATTGGCAGCGCCGGCGGCAAAAGCGAAAGGGTTGCTGACTACCGCATTTGAAACCATGTTGGCTTTGGAAACAGTGCCAAAAATTTTGCTGGAAGCCGTTTTGGCCCAGTCGGTTTCGGCGGCGTAACGTCCGGCAATGCCGCCAAGGACGCCCGATATGCCAGCTGAAACCAGTGCCTTTTTTTCGTCTTTGCGGAAGTTGTCGATCGTATATTTTTCTTTGGTGATTGTATCGAGTTCTTTCAGAGCTGCGGCCAGCTGCTGATCTTCTGCTTCTGTTCTGGTCGCTTTGCCTTCTAGGCTGGCGATGGTCGCTTTCAGCTCTTTTTCGCGTTCATCGTAGTTGTAGTAGTGGTTATACCAGAGATTGGTAACGGCGCCTTTGGTCACGTTCGAAACCGTGCTGCCAAGAAAACTGACAGCACCAGCTTTGGCAGCTGTCTGCATTATGGTTTTCATGGTCATTGGGCCGACCGCCTGCACCATACCTGCTGTCAGCATGTTGAACGGCGCCATGACGCCGCTGATAGCGGCCTGAATCGAGACTTCGCGCCAGATCTTGTCCTGTGATTTCTTTTCAGATTCTGAGCGGAACTGATTTTTTCGATTTTCGTAGGCGAAAGTCAATATGCCTGAAGTCGCCGCACCAATAGCAACAGCGCCAACTACCACCCATGCGAGGGGACAGACTACGGCAGCAGAAAAAGCCATTACCGCGAGAGTCGGCAACAGAGCTTTACCGATCGACCAGGCAATCTCTTCGAACTTGCTCATCTGCTTTTTCTTTTCGGCTTCTTCTTCGGCAGTGAGCTGGTCGATCTTTTTCTGGTCAAGCTCTATTGCTGTTTTCTGAGCGCCAGCGTTCGATGTCGAAACCGCCATCGGGTTATCTGGGTCGAGCTTGACTTCACTCTCGGTGAATGGTGCCGTTGTGGCGGTGGTCTGGGCATGAACGGCATTGTAACTTATGGCATCGAAGATTCCCGGGCTGGCCCCGAGTATCGCGAGCATCAATATGATACCGACGACACGATGAAAGAGGTTTCTGCGGATAGATTTGAAACTCATAAACTTCTCCTGATTCATCTGTAGCAATTGAGGTATAATCTGAACATCAATTATACCGGATTTTTCTGGTAAAGTTTACTACTATGCCAAATATTGTACAGAATTCAGGTAGATGAGTAGATGAAAAGCCCTCAAAAAGGCATTTTCAGACAGGCTTTGATTATTGCTGTCATTCTGCTGATGACAGCAGCCCTCATGTTTATGATTCTGGATCAGTATAAAAGTGAATTTGACAGCAGCAGTATCGACAGTCGCCTGAATGATGCCAAAGTTGTTATGGCCGAACTACAGAGCAAGATGGTTGAGGCTAAAGTCATTCAGCAGGGGTTTGAAGGCTTTCGTCAGCGGGCAGGCAGGCAACTTGGCGCTTCACCACTGACACCAGAGAACACAGCCCTTTTATCCAGACAATTCATGCGAAGTTTTCCAGATAAGTCACTTATCATATGGTTTTCGCAGGATTTTGACATAATTACGCCACAGGGATTTGCCGAGCCAGAGCAGAAGCGCGCCTGGCAGGCTTTTGTTAAAACTGTCGTCGTGGGTGAAAACGTCGGTGTGCTCGATCGAAAAATCGCCGACGGCTTTGTAAAATCTAATATAAGCGATTTTCTCGCGGCTGATTATTTTGAATCTCTACGGCATGAATGTCAGTTGATCATGTTCAAAAGCGAGCGCCACTATCTTGGTCTGCTTCACTTAGACACAGAAGGACGTATGGCCGGCTACATGCTGGTTCTTGTTCCGACCAGCCATGCGCGCCACTTCTGGCTGGAAGAGCGGGCGATGCGACTGACGAGCAATCGTGGCGAGATTGCGGGCGCTTATGTTTTGAGTCGCGATTATGCGATAGAGAACTCGACGATCAGCGAAAACTTGTTGCATGGTTTTGCTTCAGATCATGCCGCTGGCGTTTCATATCAGATTTACGAAGGCATTTTTTACTATTCAGACCGACATTTTGCCAATCCCGATATGTTGCTGGTAATTGGATTGCGGCTTAAATCGGAAGACCTTTTTCTTCGACGAGTTCTGACTGTTGCCGGTATATTTGTCTGGTTGCCCGGGCTGATCTGTCTATTGCTACCCTTCTTGCCGCTTCCGGACGAAATCTGGAACTGGTCGCTCAAAACCAGGTTCAACCTTACTACGGTTGTTATCATCGTACTTCCGTTGCTTATCGGTGGCGTGACCAGCGCCATAAACACAGCCAGAATAAGCCTGGAAATGCAGAAAGATGAATTCAGCCGGCTTGAAAAGAAGCTTTATGAAGTCGAAGAGTCGGTAGCCTTTCAGACAAGCAATCTTGAATTGTATCTCAAAACCGAAACAGTGGCAAAGATCGTCAATAGCGAACTTTCGCAAAGCACCGCGCGGGAAATATACGAAAATCTGAAAGCACAGGGTTGCGAAGTGGTGATTGTCATTTTACCTGACGGAAGATCCTGGGTTGCTTCAGATCTGCCGCCTGAAACCATCAGGCAGCGCAACAACTACCTGGTATCTCTTACACGCAGCAATCTGAAAGATCAGGGCTTTGCCCTCGATGTTATCGACAAAACTTTCCCTTCGCCTGTGCGCAGTTCGCGTAACGATGAACTGGCAAGAAGTGCCTTCGTTCACACCGATTTTCATAACCGTATAAGGCGCTTTGATCTTGGTGGCACCTCTTTCAGCAGTTTTGTCAGCTATGTTGCAGACAAGTCGGGCAAGATGAAAGCCTGTCTTAACATCGGTTTCAACAATCGTGGCATGCAGCAAAGCTTTTTGCGTAAGGTAAAGAAGGATTCTCAGGGTTCACTGAGCCGACTCTACATTTCTGCCGGGGCAAGAAACGAAATTAACCGAGTTCCTTCTTCACGGCGTTTGCAAAGCATTCTTAATGCTTCGCGCATCACCGGTGATTCATTACATTTTGTGCACGAGTGGAACAATAGCCAGTATCTCGTTTATGCGCGTCCTTTCAAAGATCTTTCCGGGGCAGGAATGGCGGTTAAAAAGATTGCCTTTGTCGGCCTCAATCCAAGAGTTGAGCAGCTCCTGACTCTGGCTGTCACCACGGTCTCAGCCATGCTTATCGCTATGCTGATAGTGAACTTTTTCTCTGGTTACTTTCTAAGACCTGTGTTGAAGCTTTCGGCCATGGCGGCACGTGTCGAAACCGGCGATTATTCCGGTATGGCGCTGAGTGCAGCTCTTAATGATGAAATCAGCGTACTTTCGAATAATTTCGGGCAGATGATAGAAGGTTTGCGGGAAAAAGCGGCAATGCGAGATTATCTTCGTGCCGACCTGTTCGAGCATGCGGCAGCTGAGCAGAAAATCGTAGCAGAGCGAACCGAGGTTACCGTTTTATTTGCCGGCATTCGTGATTTTTCTTCACTCGAAGACCATTTGTCGCCGGAAGAATCTATCGGGCTCATGAGCCGCTTTCTCGAGATATGTGAGACTTCGGTTAAAGAGCACGGCGGTGATATCGATAAATACATTGGTGATACCGCTATGGCAGCTTTTAAGAATAATGCTGATACATCACCACAGCGTCAGGCGCTGCTGGCCGCGCTGAGTATTCAAAGGCGTGTCGAGCAGCTGAAACTTGAACTGCCGTCCTTCGCCGGGCTAAAGACAGGTGTCGGTCTGGCTTCGGGTTTAGTAATTGCCGGTCACATAGGTTCGCTCACTAACCGTCTGGATTACACTTTTATCGGTGATACAGTAAATCTGGCGGCCAGGCTCGAAAAGATGGCTGGCCGCAAGGGAACCCCGGCAATCTTGACGACGCAATCGCTTTATCAAAAGGCCGGATCCGCATTCCTCTATGAAGAACTTCCTCCTGTAACGGTTAAGGGCAAGGCCATGCCTGTCGAAGTTGTCGCTATAACCGGCTATGACGGGGAGGTTTCTGCTTGAAGCGGTCAATCAGTCTCTCGATAATAGCTGCAATCATTCTGCTCGCTGTAGCGTTCTTGCTGATCATCGGCCTGCAGGAACAGCGCCTGCAAAGCTTGAGCCGCAGCGCCTTCGTAGCCGAAGTTCGCAGCTGGTTGCCTTTAATGCAAACTCTTATAAATGCCGACAATCTGGCAGCCATAAAGCTGTTGAATGGGCTGAGGCTTCATGGCCGGCTTGACCGCAAGACGATAGATTTGACCGCATCTACAGTCAGAGAAAGCTTCGGCGATGAGGTCAGGTATCTGATTGCAGACCCTGATCTTAAGGTCTTTGCCGATTCTGGCTTCAGTCAGGATGAGAAGGCCGGCTGGCTACAATTCATGCATATATACAAGATGATGAACATGTATGGGCGCCAGGTGATTCCCGACAATATAAGAGAAATGCTTACTGCTAATCTTGGTACAGCTTTCAATGCTATCTACATTTATAACTACCTTATGGTATACCAGGGCTATTTTGCTGATCGGGCAGGCTTGATACTGTTTGGCAGCAGAATGGCTGACCAGATGCCAAAGAATGTGATGAGTCGGTTCAACCGGGATCCTCTCAAAGAACCTTTTGAAAAGAATCTGTGTGGACATTACCTCATTTTTATTCCTGAAACAGCCTATGCGAATCTCGAATGGTATCGCAGGAACCAGCGACTGATGCTTAGCTCAGCCAGCAATGTTTTTACCGGTTCACTTGCCGAACTGCAAAAAATGCTTGTGCAGACAGGTTTTTCTGCTGCTGCCGAGCAGCTGGTCGTTGAAGCAGCTGCCAGACCCAATGGCATTTTTGCTGTCGCCGGGCAGGTGTTTTCGTTCTGCACAAATAAGCTCAACGAAAAAACTGCGGCTGATAAACTGTATACCGTTATCGTCACTGACATACCCGGAGATAAATCTGTTGTCAACAGCGATATTCTCAAGGGCATCATCATTATTTCATTGTTGCTGATCGTTGTGCTTTGTCTCAATAATCTCGAAAATCAACGCTGGTTCTCACTCTCGATCTCGTGGCATTTTGCCTGGCTGGCTGCTGCTGCCTGTCTTCTGCCGATTCTGGCCCTGCTTTTTCAAGCTTTTTCACAGGTTCAGGTGCAGGCTTTTAAGAATCGTTCAGATGCTTTTGACCGTCTTGAAGATCGGATTACTTCTCTTGAACGCGACTATCAAAAGCGCCTGAGTGAGATGTTCTTAACTCTCCAGCTGTTTCATGAACGTTGTGTTGCCGGAGAAAAGCCGATTGAAGAGCTTTGTGAAGAGTCGATCCCAATGCTTCGTCAGCACTCGATCAGAGAATTCTATGTTTGCGACCGCAACAGTGATATACAGCTTTACCGTATCAGCAGCCCCCAGCAGGAAAATCTTGACCGCGCCAAGGAAGGCGCGCGCCTGATGCGTCTGCTGGTGCAGTTTATTCAGCACAACGTCAAATTTGTGTCAGAGGGTGCCAGAATGTCGGTTGGAGACGGCCTGATCATCGAATCGGTCGCTGAAGTGATAGGTCGCGAGTCCTTATATCATTACGCCCTGCAGCATAATCGCCTGCTTACTTTCAAGGCCTTACACGGCGCTATCTGGCTGGTCAATTTTTTCCAGTATGACGAAAACGGAGTTCCGGTTAAGTTTTTTGTTTATGCGGTCAGCCGCGCTCCTTATCAGGAACGCATGGTCGAAAGCTGGGTCAATTCCTGTGCTACCGGCACTCCGCAACTTCTTCTGGCAAATCAGAATACGTCTTATCGCGAGATATTGACACCGGTCTGGCTTGAGAACCGTCCAGAATTTTCACGTCTGCTGCGGCATCTCAACTTTGCTGGCGGCGGCTTCAAAAGCGAATATTCAGAAGCTGGGCAGAATTTTCTCATAGCTGGCCGAAGTCTCGATGATATCGACTGGTCGGTTATCGCGCTTGAAAATATGGACGATAACGGTCAGGGTTTGTCAAGGACGGCAGTTCTGCTGTTTGCTGCAATAGCCTTTCTGGTAATCATCATAACCGTTATCAGCCGTTATTTTGCCAGCATTTTTCTGTTGCCGGTACGGCAGTTGTCGTCGAGCGTTGCCGCCATGGCCGAGGGAAACTATGATTTACGACTCGATGTCACCACTGACGACGAGATCGGCCAGCTGTGTCACAATTTCAACAGCATGGCTGCTGGCCTGAAAGAGAAGGAATATCTCAACCGCTTTCTTTCAGACATCGCGCGCGAAGCGATCAGCGGTCGCGTCTCACCGCGTGCGACGCGCGTTGAGGGTGCGGTTCTTTTCAGCGATATTCGTAATTTCACGACGATGACCGAACAGAAAGAGCCAGAAGAAATAGTGCAGATGCTCAACGAGTTCATGACCGAAGCCGAAACAGTGGTTGTCAAACATGGCGGAACCATCGAAAAGTTTATCGGTGACGCGATAATGGTTGTGTTTTTACCGGCGCTTGGCTCAGCAGCACCGACAGTTCGCGCAGTTCGCGCGGCTGAAGAACTGCTGGCGGCTATTTCCCTGATGAATGATCGGCGTGAGAAGCAGGGTTTGTTCACTATCAACATCGGCGCCGGTATTGCAACCGGTTCACTGTTGATGGGCACTATAGGCAATCAGCAGGGTCGCCGCGACTATTCGGTTACCGGCAAGACCGTATTGCGGGCGGCCGCCATGGAAAAGTTTACGCGCCAGGTGACCGGCAAAAAGATTGTTATCTGCCCCTCATCAGCCGAAATTGCAGCTACAGCTGAAATCAGAGTTAGAAAGCTGTCATTGGCAGACAGCGAAGACGGTTACGAAGTTCTCTAGGGAAAATAACGCCATGCAAAATGCTCAACAGCAGTACCCAGGACATTTAATCGCAGTATTTTATATCGCTTTTACGGTTTTAGCCTTTTCATCGATCGAAATTATCGTGAATCCGGTGCGCAACGACATAGCACCCTTTCTCATGAATTTCTGGCGTTTTTTAGTTGCTGTGCTGATTTTGTTGCCGACACTGCTGTGGAAGCATCGCGCCCGGTTGCGTGAGTTGCGCCGTGAAGACCTGCGTGATCTCACTTTTTTAGGCTGTTTGAACATCTTGCTGGCCATGGGGGCGCATGCAATATGTATCAAGTATTCGCGGGCTTCGACCGCGGCTATTCTTATATCAGCCAACCCGCTGGCAACCAACTTTTTTGCCTGGCTGATTCTGCGTGAAGAAATGACCTTGAAACGTATTTTAGCACTGCTGCTAGGGTTTTCCGGGGTGATACTGATTTCTTTGAAGAGCGATGGCGCGGTTGATACGCCGCTTGGTGTCGGCACCGGAATTGTCGCTTTAGCCGGTTTTGGCCTTTATACCGTGTTGTCGAAACGCCTGGTGCATAAGCACGGCGGACTGACTGTAATGGTGATCAGTTGTATCCCTGCTCTCACCATTTATCTGCCATTGTTATATCTGCTCGGTATCGACATTCTGCCACCTTCACACACCTGGCCCAACATTCTGGGCGCAGGAATTCTCGGAACTGGGCTTGGTTACATAAGTTTCATGAAGGTGCTTGGCTTCTTGCCGGCCGGCCGCAGCAGCTATCTGTTCTTCTTCAAGCCGCCGGTGGCGATCTTTTTTGCCTGGCTGCTGCTGGGTGAAAAGATCTCTGAAACAGCTGTCATGGGCACTCTGCTGATAATGGCCGGCATACTCACCGAAATCAAAAGAGCTGGACAAAAACCGCAATCTGCGTAACTTCTTTTGCGTGTGGTTGATGTGCGCTCAATCTTGCCAGAGGACTAGTGGTCTGTCACATTTGAATGTGTGTTTTGTCGTCATTGCGAGCGAAGCGAAGCAATCTCTTTGTCCATGGGATTGCCACGTCGGGCTGACGCCCTCCTCGCAATGACAATGAATCCTATGACTCATGTGTGACAAAGGACTAGAATGTTTGGGTGATGAAGCAGTCTCTCGGGTGTTGAATTAATACTTATATTTTGCCTGGAAAAGCAGGGTTCGCATTATGAATAATCGTTTGCGGTTAAGTCTGTTTTTATTGCTTCTGCTGGCATGTGTATTTGTGCCATCTGAGAAAACCTGGGCACAGCTGCCGCCAAAGATCGACGGGCTGCCGCCATTCCCTGAGACAGCGCAGTTCGACATCGCTCTGGCAGATATTTATGCTGAGCTTTTTCCCGAAAAAAGCATGGCTTATGTCATCTGCAATCTCTGGTTGACCTGCGACGGCGTCAACCCGGTTTTGCTGCAACTTGGCGGCGACATTCAGACCATGAAAGTTACTGCGCCTGAAAAAATCAATCTGACCTATGTCTATATAAAGCCTTATCTGCATCTCGATAATCTGCCGGCCGGCAATTACCAGATCGTATTTACTTATGAAGTGAAGCACGACGGCATAACCAGCACCGGTCTGATATCGGCAGCTGATCTGCGTCTTGATGCCGGCTCTTACTGGTATCCGCGCAATGTGGCGCTCGACCCGCATCAGGTTATTCTCAGCCTGGTTACATCGCCAGACTATGCGGTAACTTCTAATGCGGCTGTTTACAAAGATGTGCCGAATAACCTCAAGCGTATGCGTCAATTTGTGCTCACCACAGCCGCCACCGATGGCCTGACCCTCGACTGAGAACGATCGAGGGTCGGCTGCGGATTGTTTACTGGGCGACGACTCTTTGCTCTACCAGCTGGCTGAGCTGGCTTAGCACCTGAACTTCCTTTTCGAGATTTCTGTCGCCGATACTTGTTATTTCTTTCTTGAGGTGTGCGCAAAATTTGTCGATGTCTGACTTTGCTGCTGAAGGAACCGCCAGCGCGCGTGCCGGGCGTTCCCAGTAGCTCCAGCCTGAGCCATCTGTGCTGCTTTCGTTTGCCGGCCCAGTTCGTTTATGGCTGGCAGTGGCGGAATTCTTGATCAGATCGGCGTAGCGTGCAAGCAGCACACCCTTTCTGATTCCTGCGTCATCAAAGTGTTCAGGCTCTTTTGCTGTGAAAGCGAAAGTGCTGTTTACTTCATCTTCGTGACCGCTGCGGTCTTCGTAATTAACCGTCAGTGTGATTTCGGGGTTGTCGTTGAGCTTTTCGAGACGCAGCAGAATAATACCGCCGCGCGTGCCATTTTCGTCGGTTGGCGCCGGGAAAAGCGTTTTTACATGCATGATTCTGCCGGTTGCCATGTCGGCTTCCGGTGAGCCAATAACCTGACTGATTCGGAAACCGGGCGCCTTGAGGGTAAGTGCCAGGTCAAAAATCATCGGTGTCACCATGAATTCGAATTCATCAGCCAGTCGCTTTTTGAATTCAACCGGTGAGTGCACTGAATAATAATTGGCACCACGCACTTTGCTGATAGACCTGATCATCTGTGAATTGAAGTCAACCCCCATGCCGACAAAAGTCATGTGAATTCGGTGCTTTGCCATGTTTTCTGTTATCGAAAGCAGGCCTGACTCGCTGGTGTCATCGGTGTTGGGCATGGCGTCAGTCAAAAAGATTATGCGGTTCTCGAACTCATCCGGGTTGTTGAGAGTGAATGGCATCAACAACCGACAACCCTCTTCGAGTCCCTCTTCCATGTTGGTCGCGCCGGTCGGTGAAAGAGCGAGAATGTGCCCTTTGAGCGCCTGCATGTCGGTAGTGCCCACCGCAGATACTGGTTTGGCAAGATGTGCCTCATGATTGAACAGAACCATGCCGAAACGATCGTCGGGGCGAAGATGGTCGAGCATGGCTGATATCGACTGGCAGGCAGACTCAAGTTTGCTCATTTTTTCTGTTTGCTCGTTCAGGTCGGTTCGTTTTCTGTGCCCACCGTAATAATACTCGTAAAACGAACTGCTCATTGAGCCTGAAATATCGAGTACTACAACCAGATTCAGCTTTTTGCGGGAAAACTCATCGAGACTCCTGCCCGATTTCAGGCCGACTGCCAGATAGTGTTCGGTTTCGCCTGACAGCGGGTTTTGGCTGACTGCCGATGACCAGGCCGGCACAAAAAGCTTCCCTGAGCCAGACTGCTCTGAAGAGGAACTGCCCGTATCGAAACGATAATCGTAGAAAAGCCCTTCGTAAGTTATGTCTGATGGTTGAGGCAGGTAGCCGGCGGCAATATTCTGACGAAAGTTGTTGATATCTTTGGCCCCACCAGTTGAATAGCCGTAGTCGCGAATTGAAGCACGACCCTGATCGGTTATCGAACCGATCATCGGGCCACTCACTGAGGCAAGCACGAAAATGATGATGATCGATACAACCGTGCTGAGCCCAAATCCCAGTGCAAAGAGCAGCCTGAAAAATTCGAGAGTCATCCATGCGCTCAAGGTGTAGAAGAGAATTTCCAAAGATTTTTCGCCAATGTCAGGTTCTACTTCTTTATCCTCGTCTGGTGTCCAGTTATATTGCCAGTCGTCTACGGGTTTTTGTGCGATTGCATTGCTGGCTGCCGGAACGGCATGCCAGGCGAACAGAACAAGTATGTTAACCAGCAGAGTTGCCAGGAATATTCTTCTTAAATAATACATATTCTTTCTCCTTGAACTGAAATCTCTCACCCCGTGTATGGTGGCATTCTGATTTTGCCGGGCGAGCGGAAAGATGCCATTTTTGCCGGTTTGCTGAAACCGGGTCAGGCTGTTGACTTTCGGGCATTATCGAGAGTTTAAGCCTGGCTTGTGCTGTCAGACTTATGCTCTCTTCTGTGTTACCGTCGGTTTTGCGTTCTCACGGTCTATGATGCGCAGTGTAGGCAATGTGCATATCGAGACCGACATCGTTTTCGGACAAAACAAAACCACTTCTGGCAAAGTTGGCCAGTTAACTATAGTTGTTGGGAGTAATTCGCCACCGCAGAAACAGTCGGTGAGCCGTTTCTGCTGTGACGCGAAGCGTACCTTCGAATTCACCGAAATTCAAAATTAGCTTCGTGGTTCTGAACCTGTATGCAATATAGTCCTAAAATTTGATATGCCAAGTAAGGAAATTTTCCGCAAAAACGAGCCTAAAATTCCCATTATCTTATGCACGCCTAAATACCCTCTTTTTGTCTGCGTGCTTTCTGTTATCTTATCTTCCCGTTATAGAAAATATATAAACGCTCATTCAAAAATGCGAGGCGAGAAGACGGGATTGCTTTTTCGTAAGCTTGTGACGAACGTAGTGAGGAATCGCTGGAGAAAAAGCAACCCGGCTGATAGGCCGAGCTTCAGAAAGCGAATTAATCAATGAGCTCTTGTATAGGATTCTGCGACCCTGTACGTGCAGAATGACCGGGAATGCAATCTCATCCTGTGCGCAGGCGCAGTATCCAGGATCGACTTCTCGCCGGAATTACTACTCAGCGGCGGCGTGGTGGTGGCGGGGTGGTAAAGTTGCCGTTGTCTGAGTCGGGTACATAATGGTAGTCGCGGCGATATCTGATCGGACTGTCTGGCCATTCGTATCTGATGTTAACCAGCTGCGCTGCAAAATTTTCGGGTTCGAACGAGGTTGTGCGAACCGGAGAATAGCTGCCTTCACCATAGCCAGTTCCAGCCTGCTCGCTCATTTTTCTGGCGCTGGGGCTCATTCTGTCTTCTTTGAGATATTCTATCGGAGGTTCGTAATAACGTTCTCTGAAAGCAGCTACTTTAATCCAGCCGATCTGCGAATAGTCGCCCATGCGGCCGGCATAAGAATCATCATCGCTGGTGAAATAAAAGCGCTGAACTTTTGAATACGATGAGCGCCAGCCATCAAAGTTGCCGGTCTGGCCAGGATTAAGCACATACATGCTTTCGCTCGGGCGGTTGTAAGATCTTTCCCCGCTGATTATGTTACGGCCATCGACAGAGATTGACAGAGCAACGCGGCCATGCCAGTTGTTTCTGACTCTGATCGTATAGCGTTCTCCCTGCCTTGCTTCGACAAACATGCTGGAGCCGTCGCGACGGCCTGTATATGACAACAGACCGCGGTCATCGCCGATTATATCGACATCAATGATGTTTGCGGGCCATCTGACATAGTCCGGTTCTCTTATAAAATCAGGCTTTCTGGCATCGGTTGCGCTGGTAGATACAAGCAATATACAGATAAGAATAGTTCCCAGAACTGCTGTGCGCATTTTCATGGCTCTGCCTCCCACAAATTTCGTTTACTATATTCTAAACGTATCTGTTTCATCCCGGATTCAAAACTTTTCAAACATAGCATTTTATGGCTGGTGAATCAGGTGAAACATTATGTTAAAATTTTAAAAGCTAAAATCTTGTTGGAGGGTCTAAGTATGGAATTTAACGAACTGGTATTTGCGCGTCGAACTGTTAGAAGATTCAGTCAGGAGCCTGTCAGACAGGCTGTTCTCGAGAAAATTCTCAAAGCTGGTCTGGCTGCGCCAAGTCCAAACAATTCTACGCCCTGGTCCATCAGTGTCGTTACCAATGGAGAAGTCATCCAGAAGATGCGCCATGCGGTGAATGAGCGGCTGGATCTGATGTTTGCGACCGTTGAGCCTGATCATAAGCAGGTTCTTGACAAGGTTAAGGTTTTTTCTACAGTGTTTGCCAATGCGCCTGTTGTACTGGCCATTTTCAGCCGACCTTACCATGCTCCGGTTCATGATTTGCTTGCAGATACCAATATTTCGCCTGAGCAGATGAGCGAATTGCGCAGACATCCTGAGCTTCAGGCTACAGGTGCTCTGGTGCAGAATATTCTGCTTGCTGCCGCCGAAGAAGGTCTTGGCTCATGCTGGATTTCAGGTGCCCTGGTAGCTCGCCGCGAGCTTGAATCGATTCTCGGCGCCAAAGACATGCATCTTGAAACTCTGGTCGCTCTCGGTCATCAGGAAAGCCAGCCACACCCGAAAGAACCTCTCGATCTCGAACTCTACGTTAACTATATTCCCTAGGCGTAAAAGCAGTTCTTTTCTGTATTAGCGTTTGTACCCGACTGGAAATATGTATAGCGGCGTTTCAGCTCTTGAAATGCCGAGTATTGTCGCGATCTGATCTTCGTCGATAGCTCCGACCGGAACCGAACCCATGTCGAGAGCCTCAGCCTGCAGGCAGATGTTCTGGCCGACGTGTCCGGCTTCCATATAGGTGTATTTTATGCCGCGACTGCCGTAGCGGTTGGTTGTTCGCTGAAAAATGGCAGTCAGAATAATTGTGATCGGCGCTTCTTTAACGTGCTTCTGGCCGACCGAAGCATTACACAAAGCCGCTCGATGATCGCCTCTTTTGATGAGTTTCAGGCTGTGACTGGCAATATCATAGTGGTAGACTCCACTTTCGAGTCCGGTGACGTTGCCGGCCATCAGGTAGGTTTCGAGGGGGTAAGTCGCACCGGCCGAGGGAGCTGTGCGAAATGGATAATTTTTGCCGGTTATCCCTTGTGCAGCCCAGAGCAGTTGCGATATTTCGTTTATTCCTGGCGGCTTTTCGCCATATTGTCGCAGAGACCTTCTCTCTGCTAGAGTGGCTTCGAGAGAGATATTTCCGGTCAGCTGTGGTGGCGGCAGCTGGATTGTTGCCAGGATCGTATATGTCGATGTGCTTTGCAGGCTGTTTCCGCATCCATTCATCAGTATAAGCATTATACCAATAACAAAAGTAAAATGGATCTCTTTTAACTTACTGTGGGCTGTCATGGCTTGTATCCCGTTGCCTTCACATGATTAGCTTTGAAACTGACACGATCAGACCGGCCCGGCCGGCGAATGTCATGAATGCAGACATAAACATCAGGGCCCAGTAAAAGAACGGCTTTTCCTGACGATTGAACATTTCACCCTTGAAACCGAGACACCTGTCTTGATAGCCGCACCATGTCAGATAAGCGAAGCTTCCGCTGAAAACTGCCATGATCAGAACAGTTACAATTTTATCCTGCATCAAATTTTCCTTTGCGTTGTTTCTTATATGAGCATTTTACAATACCACAGATGCTTATGCAGATTATGTCAGATAATGAGATCAGGCTCTTTATGGTGTGGCAATCTGCGGCTGATCATTGTATGATCTTGATCAGTCTATTTTGGTGGTAATATTCAATGCAGACAGAATTAAAGATTCCGGCTCAGGCCCTGTTTTTGCGCAAGCTTGTGACTGAAGATGCAGACAAAGTGTTTAAGATGAGCATCGAGAATTCCATGAGAACATGGATTCCCGATCAGGTTTACCGGGATGTTGCGCATGCTCAGGAAGTTCTGGCATTCTTGATATATCAGTATCAGGAAGGCGTTTCGCCAGCCACGGCACCGGTAGTTCTTGGTGTCTGCCTTGCTGAAACCGGTGAGCTTATCGGTCATGTCGGTATAAGTCCGATTGAAGACGAAGTCGAAGTTGGCTACGCAATAGAAGAAAAGCATCAGGGAAAAGGTTACGCAACCATGGCGTTGCGGGCGATGTGTGACTGGGCGCTGACTGAATTTGCGCTGCCACATATTCTGGGAATAGTCGCGACTGAGAATCACGCTTCCTGCCGCGTGCTCGAGAAGGCAGGATTCAGACTGCTATGCGAAGAGATAGGCAAAATGCACGGCAAGGATTGCCTGCGTCGCAAATACGAATTTCATTCGGCAGCTCAGCGATAGAGATTTGAAAAAGTTTGTGAAAGTGTTATCCTGTTTGGGCTGGCCATAAAAGACCTGTACATATAATTGGCGCAGCAAAGGATATACAGATGAAGATTCTTCTGATTCAGCCGAGCGGAACGGTTCATCGCTATCGAGTCGGCAATTTTCCCAAATCACTGCGTTATTCGCCTTTGACCCTGACGACTCTGGCCGCCCTGGTTCCGCCAGAACTCGACATAGAAGTCGAAATCTGCGACGAAGGTGTGCAGCTTGTCGATTTTGAGGCCCGCCCCGACCTGATAGGCATTACCATCATCACGGGAACGGCCCTGCGTGGCTATGCGATAGCAGATCACTTCAGACGCCGCGGTATTCCTGTTGTGCTTGGCGGAGTGCACACGACTCTGCTGCCTGATGAGGCGGCGCAACATGCCGACAGTATCGTCGTCGGCTTTGGCGAAGAGACCTGGCCGGAGCTTATCAGAGACTTCAAAAATGGTCAGATGAAAAAGCGTTACACAGCGCTGAAATCACCTTCGCTGGTAAATTACCCGATAGCCCGCCGCGATCTGCTTAAAAAGGATTCCTATATAACGACTTCGACTATCTGGGCAACCCGCGGTTGTCTGAATGATTGCGATTTCTGCTCGATTCCGGCTACCTGGGGCAAAAATTTCTATATGCGGCCGGTCGAAGAAGTCGTGGCCGAAGCGGCAGCTTTGCCGGGCAAAGAGTTTGTGTTGCTCGACCCGAGCCCGATGGAAGATCCGGCTTACGCTAAAGAGCTGTTTCGCGAAATGAAAAAAATCAACAAAAAGTGGTTTGGTCTCTCGACAACCAAGATTGGCGAAGACCCTGAACTCATGAAGATTGTCGGTGAAAGCGGCTGCAAGGGCCTGCTTATCGGCTTTGAATCAGTTAACCAGATGTCGATTGGCTCGATTCAGAAGAACCACAATTCTGTCGATTTTTACATAAATCTGGTCAAACGTATGCATGATCACGGCATGGGCGTGCAGGCCTGTTTCGTTTTCGGGCTCGACGACGACGAGCCAGACATTTTCAAACGCACTGTCGATTTCTGCGAAAAGGCCTATGTCGATCTGCCGCGGTTTTCGACCTATACGCCGTTCCCGAATACCGGCGCCTACCGCAAACTTGACGCACAAAACCGTATCCTGACTACCAACTGGTCTCTGTATGACGTTGAGCACATCGTCATACAGCCAAAAGGCATGACGGTCGAACAGATTCAGAATGGCCTGCTCTGGGCCTGGAACCACGTTTACCGGGTTCCGTCTATCGCAAAGCGTCTGCTCGGGTCGCGCACTTCGACCGGCTTTGCTATTGCTCTTAATATGGGCTATAGATCGTATGCAAAGCGGCTTGGAGAAATGTCGAATCAGATGCTTCAGGACGACGTTAACGAAGGAATTCCGCTGGCATGAAGAAGAAACTGACGCTGATAATGCCTTCTATTGGCCGCAAACCTGATCAGGAATACATCACCACCTGGCAGATGGAGCCTCTGGTGCTGGCTGTTCTCGCATCGTTGACGCCAGACGACTGGGAAATTACTATTCAGGATGACCGCGTCGCCCCGGTAGATGCCAGCATCGATGCCGATCTTGTCGGCATTACCACCGAAACTTATACAGCCCGAAGGGCCTACCAGATAGCAGCCAAATACCGCAAACGTGGTGTACCGGTGGTTATGGGCGGCTATCACCCAACCTTGTGGCCTGATGAAGTTCAGAATTATGCTGATGCCATAGTCGTTGGCCCGGCCGAAGGAATCTGGGAGCAGGTGCTGGCCGATGCCGCAGCTGGTTGCCTGAAAAAGCGCTACGACGGGCCGCGCGATTTTCCCTGGAAAGGCGTTTTCCCGAAGCGCGAAGTCTATGCCGATAAAAAGTATCTGCCGCTGGCGCTGGTCGAGTTTTCACGCGGTTGTTCGCACCACTGCTCGTTCTGTTCGATAACCTCGTTTACCCGGGGCCGACATTATTTCAGGCCGCCCGAAGAGGTTGCCGAAGAGATCAGACGCACCGGCCAGAAGATTGTTTTTCTTATCGACGACAATATTGCAGCTAACCCGCAAGCAGTTCTTGATCTCTGCCGTGCACTTAAACCGCTCAAAATCAGGTGGGTCACTCAGATCAGCGTCGAGGCTGCTGCCGACCCTGAATTGATTGGTGCCATGGCCGATTCAGGTTGCGTTGGTGTTCTGATCGGATTTGAATCACTGCGTTCGGATCTGCTCTGCAGCCTGAATAAAGACAGCAATGAGTCTATCGAGCTTTATGAGCGGGCCCTGGCTCAGCTTAAAAAGAACAATGTCTGTGTGTATGCGACGTTTCTTTTTGGTATCGATGGCGATGACGTCAGTTCTTTCCCGCGTACGCTCGAATTTGCCAATAAACACCAGTTTTTCCTGGTCGCTTTCAACCATCTCGTGCCATTTCCCGGCACCGCTCTTTATGCAAAGCTTGCAGCACAGGGGCGCATGGTTTCGCCGGCCTGGTGGCTCGAAGAGAGTTTTGCATTCGGCCAGGTGCCTTTCAAACCTCAGATGTTGCCACCCGAAGCGCTTGCCGAAAAGTGCCGCGAATACCGCCAGAAATTCTACTCGTTGCGGTCAATCGTGCGGCGTGGCCTGGCTCCAAAGACCAATATGCAGAATTTCGCAACACTGATGCTTTATCTCACGCAGAACTATTATGGCCGCCGCGAAGTGAACGAAAAATTCGGCATACCGCTCGGTTTTCCCGAAGACAACCATTTGCTGCAAAGCTGATTTGACGGAGTTACAGTTTGCCCAGAGCACTCGAGCATTTCGGTTACAGCTCGAGTGCGCCTGTTTTAGACGATCGCATCGCAAGTCTCGACCGACAGATTCGTCAGCTGGCACGGCAATGCAAAATGCCTTCGTCATATATCGAGCTCGATTATCAGACAGAACCATCGTTCTTTGCGGCTCTCGCGAACTACGGGTATGAGCACGATCTTGTTCTGATTCAGCCAGACAACCCGGCCGGCTTAACCGGTCTCGGCATCAGATCAGTGCGCCGCGCCTATCTTGGCGGTTGCCCGGCCGATATTGGTTATCTGCATCATCTTCGTTTTCACCCCTCTATTCGCGGTGGTTCTTTTCTTGCACGCGGCTACCGGGAGTTTCGCAAAGTTTTTGCTGCCAGGCCGCTTAAAGTGACTCTGACTTCGATACTCGAAGACAATGCAGTCGCACGTCAACTGCTGGAAAGTAACCGCGCTGGCAGCGGCATGCCGACATACAGGCCGGTCTCAAGATTTCTTACCCTGCTGATCCCTTTGACCGGGCCCGGCCGTCGCTGGCCTCTGCGTCGTCGAGAGAGAGTCGGTAACCTGGGTTTTGCCGTGAGAATGCTGACAGATGCTGATCTGCCGGCGCTGATGTCTTTATTTGAACTGGCTGGGCGCCATAACGATGGTATGCCCGCGTTTGCGGCTGAAGATTTTTGTGGCGGTTCGACCAGCGCTCTGGCAGGCTTGCAGATAACCGACATGGTCGGGGTTTTTGCCGGTAATGAATTGCTGGGCGCTATCGGCATCTGGAATCAGCAGGCATACCGGCAGATTGTTCTGTCTCATCTCTGCCCGAGTCTGTCGGTCGTGCGCAAGCTCTGGAATCTTGGCCGTGGCTTATGGGGTGAGTGTCCGATTCCGCTGACCGGCGGCCGGGTCAATAATGTTCTGCTCGATCCCTGGGTCATCGTGCCTGGCCGCGAAAGAGAGATCATGCCTGTGTTGCTTAAAGCTGCGACAAAAGAAGCAAAGCGGCGTGGCGCACTTTTTGCCGCTTTTGGGGTGTCGGCCAATAATCCTGCTCTGGCGGCTGTCGATACTCTCTTTTACATCTCCTACTGGAGCATAATTTACCAGGTATTCTGGCCCGAGACGGCAGTTTACGGTTTTACCGGTCGGCAGCTGCACGTTGCCAACCTTGGGTCTCTGTGATGGCGGCGGCGAAAGTTAAATGTGAAAGTTTGCCGTGACTCTGCTACTATCGTAGTTATGCCTTTATGAAGCTTTTCAGGAGAGTTAAGTGCGTATTGCCCTGATCAAACCATCGATGGGTGAAAGAGCGGGGCGGCCCTACCGGTCGCCGGCGGTGCTCGAACCCGTTGTGATTGCTCTTATAGCTGGTCATACGCCTGCCGATATCGAGCTTACTTTCATTGACGAGCGTCTCGAAAACATCGATTTTACCCGCAGCTACGATCTGGTGGCGATAACGGTAGAAACCTTCGCCGCTTTGCGCGCTTATCAGATCGCTTCTGAGTTTCGCCGGCGCGGCGTCAAAACGTTGTTCGGAGGATTCCATCCAACGCTTCTGCCCGAAGAGGCAGGTCGTTTCTGTGATGTACTGGCGCTTGGCGAGGTAGAAAAAATCTGGCCGGCAGTGATAACCGATCTCAAAAGCGGCACTCTGCAGAGAGTCTATCGCAGCCAGGGATCAGGCCTGGAGAATTTCAGATGCGATCGTTCAATATACAAAAACAAGCGCTATCTGCCGGTTAATTTAATCGAAACCAGCCGCGGCTGCCGTTTTAACTGTAATTTTTGTTCGGTCAGCAGCTTTTATCGCAATGGCGTTTTTCATCGCCCGGTTTCTGACGTCGTTGCCGAAATTGCCGGTATGCAAAATCGTTTTGTGTTTTTTGCCGACGATAACATCGTTGCACACCCTGAGCAGGCGCGCCAGCTGTTCAGCGCTATCAGGCCCATGAATATCTGGTGGGCGAGTCAGGCAAGCCTTACTTCAGCTGTTGATGAGCATTTTCTTGATGAAATGGCTGACAGCGGCTGTGTCGCTGCTGTTATTGGTCTTGAGTCGATAAATCCAGCGAATCTTCAGGATATGAACAAGGGCTGGAGCGCCAGTCTCGGCCAGGTCGAAAAGCTGCTCGACGCCTATCGACAGCGCAAAATCATGATTTATGCAACCTTCGTTTTTGGCTACCCCCACGATACGCTGGCCAGCATCAAAGAAACCGTTGATTTTGCTCTGGCACAAAAGCTGTTTATGGCTAATTTCAACATGCTGCTGCCTTTTCCGGGAACGCCCGTCTATAACGAACTGTTGGCGCAGAACCGCATGATTTATCCAAAATGGTGGATGGACCGTGACTACAGCTGGGAACTTCCAGCATTTAAGCCCATCGGCATGACTCCCGAAGAGCTGGCGCATGCAGTCAGCGCAGCTCGACATCGTTTTACCAGCTTTTCCGGCATGTTCAAACGTGCCGGCGATCTTTCGGCGAATCTGTCTGGCCCTTTCAAAGCCCTGCTGTTTCTGGCTGCAAACTGGATATCGCGGCGTGATATACTGAAGAAGACCGGCATGCACCCTGGTTTCAGTGGTTGTGAACTGTTTGAGAAAGAAGCTTCTGGTCTATGAAAATAACCTTCATAAAACCAAATATGGGTCTGGTGAACGGGCGACCTTATCACGATCGTGGTCGCATGGAACCACTGACTTTTGCCGTTCTGGCAGGCCTTTTGCCCGCCAACATCGACTGTGTTCTTTATGACGACCGCTATGAGCGCATTCCATACGGTGATGCCACTGAACTTGTCTGTATCAACGTCGAAATTTATACGGCCCGACGTTCTTATGAAATTGCTGATCGTTACCGGCGCCATGGGGTAAAAGTAGCTCTTGGCGGTTACCATGTTTCGATGATTCCGCAGGAAGCGGCAGAACACGCCGACTGTCTGCTGATCGGTGACGCTGAAGAAGTGTTTCCGCAGATGGTCAGCGACCTGGCTGCTGGTTGCCTTAAACCGCTTTATAATGGCCATTTTCCACCAAAACTCGAAGGTTTACGCACCCGCTGGGATATTTTTGCCGGTAAAAGCTATCTGCCGCTACGTTTAACTCAATTCAGCCGCGGGTGCCCGAACCACTGCCGTTTTTGCGCTACCGGTTCGATCTACCAGCGTCTGCATTGCTGCCGGCCGGCAGAAGAGGTTGTCAGCGAACTTGCCGAACAGCCGCAGAACTTTGTTTTTTTTGTTGACGATAACATTGTGGCGCAGCCAGATGCGGCCAAAGAGCTGTTTCGCCGGCTGATTCCCCTGAAAAAGCGCTGGATCGGCCAGGCAAGCCTCAGTTTTACCGAAGATGACGAGCTGATGGATCTGATGAAACGCAGTGGTTGTGCCGGTCTTGTCGTCGGTTTTGAATCGACCAGCCCTGAGAACCTCAGGCAGATGGGCAAGAACTGCAATATGCATCTCGACAGCTATGCGCCGGTTATCGAAAAGATCCGCGATATCGGGTTTCAGCTCTGGGCCGCTTTTCTGGTCGGGTGTGACGCCGACGATGTCTCTTCGATCAAAAAGACGGTTCAGTGGGCGATTGATCAGAAGTTCTGTTTTGCCGCCTTCAATATTCTCAGCCCGTACCCGAATACGCCCATCTACCAGGAAATGCTCGAACAGGGCCGGCTTTTATACGATAAATGGTGGCTCGATGAGCGTTACCATTTTGGCGACTGCGTGTTCAAACCTGCCCGCATGACACCAGATGAACTGACTGACATCTGCTTCTGGGCGCGGCGGCGGTTCAACCACCCGGTGAGCATTATGAAACGCGCGTTTGATTTTAAGACCAACGCCAAGGATCTGTGGAGCATCGCGACCTATTTTGCCTATAATCCGCTTTTCCGGCGCGAACTGTTTAAGAAACACGGCATGGTGCTCGGCTATCACCATAAATGAGCGATAAAAAACGGCTCAACCGGAATAGCCCGGTCGAGCCGCTTTATTGGCCTAAGTTAGCGTGCGACTCTGCCGCGGCCGCTGAAAATATAGACCATTCTGCCGCTTTCATCGCGGTCCATATTGAGATTTTCGAGAATTGGCGTGAATGGCAGACCTTTGCGAATAGCTTCTGAACCGCGCTTTAAAAACCAGTTGATGCCTTGTCCGCCCATATAGCTGGTTATCTCTGAGGCTGGTTCGTCATCGACGATCATCAGAGCTTCGCGAAAGGTTACCTGGCCTTTTTTAGGAATCAGGAAGCCGAGCGCTTTTACCGATACCAGGCCGGTCATGTCGGTTCCCTGCAAAAAGATGAGGTTGCGTGAACCGTTGTTTTTAAATTCGATCGCTTTTTCGCTGACCGCTGTTTTGGCGTTTACCACGGAGATTTCGGTGTTGCCTTCAAGCTCTTTGATAATGTCAGATACTTTGTTTACTTTCTGAAGCGGCATTTTCCAGGTCTGGCCGGGAGCGAAAGAACCCATTTCGTAAGCGGCCTGACCGACTTTTGGCATGACGTTGAGCTGATCTTCGTCTTGAACGATGCGGTAACGGTTGAAATAAGAGTCGCCCAGAACATCGTCCACCTGGGTGGCATTACTGTCGTCGAGAGCCTTGAGACTGATCGAGGTGAAGCCGAGTTCACCTTCGATAACCGACAGCCCGTTGGGCGCGACGAAGTTTTTTACGAAGATTTCCATGTCGAAAAGGTCGTCGGGCTGAAGTTTGATTTTGACTTCAAGTTTGCCAGGTTCGGGAATAACGGTCTTGAGTTTGGCAAGCAGATTGGCTTCGCGGCTTGCAGAAATTTTGCCCGCTTCGCCATTTTTGTCCATGACTTCGACGCTGATGCGCTTTTCTTCAGGCACATTCAAAAGATCTTTGTGAGCTTTTTTAATCTTGTGTTCGAGACGCTTGCGCTGATTTTCGAGATTGTTGCGGTCTACGGTATCGAGATCTGGCATGTTGGGGTCGAGATATTTTTCGACTTTGCTTATGAGCATGTCGATTTCTTCAAGCAGATCAGCGTTGGCAGTGACGTCCTGCTGAACCCGGGTGAACTGAAGGCGCTTGAAGGCCTTTTCAAGAGCGACTTCAAACATTTTTCTGGCAGATTTGCGGGCTTTTGCTTCTTCGGCGGCCTTTATCAGTTCCTTGAATGACGTGATGTCGTAATCACGCTCGATGGTCTGGCGCAGATGCTCATCGATCTCGGCTACCTTGCCAATGAATTCAGGCGATTCAACTCCCTTGCTGCCGGTTGAATAAGCAGTGATCATTTCTTTGATCAGGTTCTGCATTTCAGTGGCGGCGTTGCCGGCAACTGTAAGCATGAGCATTAAAAAAAGAACGCAGACACATCGGTTCTTCATGAGGTTCCTCCGCAAAGTCTTGTTACCTGAGAGATTATCACAATTCAAGCGGGCGTAGCAAATATAGAACTGGCTTTCCGGCGATATTTTAAAAAAACTGAACTAATGAACAGCAAAATCTGTTCATTTTCTTGAATATTAGGTTATCATCTAAGCAGAATGACGCATTTAACATCACTCGCAGATTTTTTGTGTTTTATATTGGCAAGCATTGAATTTTGTAGCGAGGCCTGAAGACGGGTTTGCTTTTTCGTAAGCTTGTGAGCGAAGCGAATCGCTGGAGAAAAAGCATCCCGTCTGAGGGACGAAGCTCCGGATTTAACATAGTCAATGAGCTTTTGTATAGTGACAGTAGCTTACCGAAATGGACAGGGGCGCGTTATTATTTATGAGCAGCGGTTCTGAGGAAGATAAAAAGCTGGTTGGAAGGGTTGTGTCGGTAAATCAACTCGATGATGGCATCAGAGATTCCATGTATGATCTGATGCACCAGTTTTATTTCGTTGAGCGCCCGTCCTTTTTCAATGATCTTTCAAACAAATCTTCGGTGGTGCTGCTCGAAGACGGCAATGGCGTTCTGCGTGGTTTTACCTCAGTGGCTCTGTTTGATCTTAACATCGACGGGCAGACGCTGAAGATTCTTTTCAGTGGTGATACGATAATTCATCCCGATTTCTGGGGTAGTTTAGAGCTGCCACGGGTATGGGGAAAATTCATGTACGAAACTCTGTGCGAATGCGGCGAAACACCGCTCTACTGGTTTCTCATTTCGAGCGGTTACAAGACCTATCGCTTTCTGCCGGCTTATTTCAACGATTTTTTTCCGCGCCATGACTGTGAAACTCCGCCTGAAATGCGAAAAATCGTCGATGCTGCTGCTATAAGGCTTTTTAACTCAGCTTACGACGCCAGCCGTGGCATAATCAGACTCGAAAACCCGACGCCTTTACGGGCCGGCATCAGCGATCCTGCCAAAGAGCGCCAGGCCAATCGCCATATCGCTTTTTTTCTCGAAAAAAATCCTGGTCATGATGCCGGCGACGAACTTGCCTGCATTGCCCGTTTGCATCTCGATAATTTCAAGCCATACGTCAGAAGGCTTCTTAAAATTTGATGCAGCCATCTGAACTTGCCTGTTCCGCAATTCAGGCACTCTGGATGAGTACCTGTCTGCCAGAAACCTTTCTTTTCAAGCGCGCCGCTGCGAAATCTCTCAAAACCGTTCAAACTGAGGTTTTGCGCGAAATTGTTGCGGGCTCCGCTGGCAGCGAATTTTCCCGAAAGCACGGAATTACCGGCAATACTGGTGTTGCTGAATTCCGTGACCGGGTAGCGGTTAATGAATATGAAGATCTTCAGCCCTGGATCGAAAAAATCGCTGATGGCGCTGAGAATGTTTTGAGCCGCGAAAAAGTGCTGATGTTCGAAGAAACCAGCGGTTCGACCTCAGGCAGCCGGTTGATTCCCTATACGAATGCTTTGCAGAAAGCCTTTAACCGGGCGCTGCACCCATGGCTGTTCGATCTTTACTCTCATCTTCCTGCCATTTGGGGCGGGCCGGCCTACTGGGTCGTGACTCCGCGAACTGCTGGTCGCAAAACTTCGGGTGGAGTTCCGGTGGGATTTGCCGCAGATTCAGATTATTTCGGGCGCTGGGCCAGACCGTTGATAGACTCATTGATGGCGGTTTCTGATAAGGTCAAGAACTATGGTTCTGGACAAATATGGCGCTACCTCACGCTTCTGGCGCTGTTGCGTTCTGATGGTCTGCGCCTTATTTCGCTCTGGAACCCGACCTTTTTTATCGCGCTGGTCAACGATGTAAATGAGTGGCATGAAGAACTTGCTGCTGACCTGCGTGATGGCACCTGTCACCCTGAAAAAATCGGCAAATCAGCGCCGGCTGAAGTTGCTTCGTTTTGTGCCAGACCCATGCCATTGCGGGCAAAATTGCTGACGTCAGCTGTGACCGCTTTGCGGGCTGGCCGTCGCGCTGAATTTGCCAGCATGCTCTGGCCGAAACTCGCCATGATTTCAAGCTGGACAGAAGCTGAGGCAGCCAGCGGTGCCGCTCAGCTGCGTGAGTATTTTCCCCAGCAGATCTGGCAGAGCAAAGGATTGCTTGCCACCGAAGGGGCTGTGACTTTGCCGGTAATGTCGGCCCAGACGCCAGTTCTGGCCGCACGCAGCGCTTTTTTTGAATTCGAAGAAGGCGAAGAAGGCTGCGGTGATCTCAAACTGGCGCACGAGCTTGAAACTGGCGGCCGCTATCGCGTTATCATGACAACTTTCGGCGGTCTTTATCGCTATCGTCTGCATGATATTGTCGAGATGTGCGGCTGGTGGCGACGATTGCCCTGTCTTGCCTTCATCGGCAAAGAAGCGATGGTCTGCGATCTCAGCGGTGAAAAACTCAGTGCCGCCCATATTAGAGCGATTCTTAACGATTTGCCCGGCAAATTTGTCAGTGCTTTCGTTGCTCCCGAAAAGCCCATGGCGCCGGCGTTGCCCGGCTATTTGCTGGTCGCATCGAGAGACGAGACGTCTTTACGTGAGCCTGAGCTGGCGACGGCGCTGGAGTCGTCACTCTGTGAAAACATTCATTACCGCTGGAGCCGTGAAGCCGGGCAACTGCAGGCTGCCAGAGTAATGCTTCTGCCGGTTTCACCAGATCAGCTTATTCAGCTTCGTCAAAAACGGGTCGAAGAAGAAGGTTGCGCCCTCAGTACTGCCAAATACGGCGTTTTAAGCCGGCAATCCGGCTGGGCAAACTGGCTGAACCGTCAGTTCTGATATTACTTGCGCAGATAGGGCTCGATGGCTTTTAAAAAGGTGACCGGCAGCTCGGCTTTGATTTTGACGAACCCTTCGCCCCATTCCTGTGAAAAGATCCTGCCGATTTTCATGGCATCGCCGATGTAGGGCGAGCCGACTGGCAGTTCGATTTCGACGTTGCGGCGGTTGCGGCACATTACGCTTTCGATGCGGCTCTGCAGCAGGCCGATATTTTCTCCGGTCAGCGCCGAAAGCAGAATGCAATCAGGGTAAGCTGCCTTGAGCAGGTCCTCTGACACCGACAGGCCACGGTCGATCTTGTTGAACACGTAGATGCGCTCGTGTTTCGCTGCTCCTATCTGCTTGAGAACCTCTTCAACCGCCTTGAGATGCTCTCTGAACTGTGGGTCTGAAACGTCGCTGACCAGCAACAGAACCTCAGATTGCACGACGCTTTCGAGCGTTGCTTTAAAGGCATCTACCAGACCGTGTGGCAGCTTGCGAATAAAGCCGACGGTGTCGGAAAGTATGCACCAGTGGCTGCCTGGCAGTTCGATGCGGCGCGCCGTCGGGTCGAGAGTGGTGAACAGGCCGTTGCACATCTTGACATCGCTGCCCGAAAGCTTGTTGAGCAGAGTCGATTTGCCGGCGTTGGTATAGCCAACCAGAGAAAACAGTGGTGCAAAACGGTCCACCCGCTGTTTGCCCTGTTGCTCGCGGGTTTTGGCGACTTTTTCGAGTTCTTCGTTGAGCTTTTTAATTTTGAGATTGAGAATGCGTCTGTCGGTTTCGAGCTGGGTTTCACCAGGGCCTTTGAGGCCGATACCGCCGCGCTGGCGTTCGAGATGTGTCCACATGCGCAGCAGTCTGGGCAGCTGATATTGATGCATGGCCAGTTCGACCTGCAGTTTACCTTCTTTGGTCGAAGCGTGTTTGGCAAAGATGTCGATGATAATCGAGGTGCGATCCTTGACCGGCAGACCGGTTTCGGCTTCGATTGTCTTGATCTGCAATGCGCTGAGTTCGTCGTCGGCCGCGATGTATTCGGCATCGAGCTTTTCGGCCATTTCTTTGACTTCCTGCACTTTGCCACTGCCAAAGTAGTTGGCGCGCATCGCCTTGTCACGCTTCTGTATCAGCGTGCCGACCATTTCTGCGCCCAGAGTTTTAAGCAGTTCGCCAAGTTCACCAAGTGAATGCTCGATTTCAGCATCGGTTTGTTTTGGTGTCTGCACGGCAATGGCGAGAACTCGCGGTGGCTCGGGTTTTACTGCATGTAGCTTCATGGCTCTATTCTTTCTTCGGCTTTGACTTCGAACGCCATAATGTACTACTGTTTTGCGCTAAAATCCAGTGCCTTTACTGCTTTACCCGGGTCATTTCGACAAAATCGATAAACAGGTCGAGATCTTTTATTGCCTGATCTACTGTGTATTCTGCACTATACTCTTTAAGACAGCGATAAACCCGCTCTTTTTGCTCGATTTCGACAAAGGGAAACAGCGCCGCGATTTTTGCTGCACGTTCAGGCGTGAAGTATTGCCTTGCATCTTCATCGCCTATTCCTGAGAGAAAGAAACGTTTTTCATCGCCATGCGGAAAACTGGTCGGCCCCATGAAGGGTATCATGCTCATTATGCGTTCGTAGAGGTTCCAGCCGCGAATTGCCAGATAGCGCGGCGGAGTCACGTAAGCCGTTATCATAAGTTCTTCCTGAATTATGAAATCTACTTTGAGCATAATTTCACGGTAAGTCAGGCTGAGATGTGGAATACCGCGCTCGTCGTGCAGGCTGGCGCCGTGTTTGGTTTCATGAACAATGTCGCCGCCCAGGCGGACTTGCAGGGCTTTGAGAAATTCGACCGGTTCCATTGCTTTCCTTTCTTATGCAGGACAATCGATGTTGTAGTGCAGGCCAACGCTTTTATCGCGCTTCATGGCAGCATCGACTATCAGTTCGGCCACTACGATCAGATGGCGCAGTTCGATAAAGTTTCGGTTGACCCGGTGACGCGAGTAGTAGTCCTGTATCTCGGTTTTTAGCATGTCAATGCGGTTTCTGGCCCGGCGCAGACGTTCGAAACTTCTGACAATACCGACGTAGTTCCACATGATGCGCCTGATTTCTTCCCAGTTGTGAAGTAGCAGAACTTCTTCGCGTGCCTTTTCAACGCGGCTGTCGTCCCAAGGGGGCACGAGCCGCTGCGGTCGATCGATACCTGCAGCCAGCATGTGCCTTGCTGCCGAAGCGCCAAAAACCAGGCATTCCAGCAAAGAGTTGCTGGCCAGGCGGTTGGCACCGTGCAATCCGGTGCAGCTTGCTTCGCCTATCGCATAAAGGCTATCTATGCAGGTTCGGCCGTTGAGATCAACCTTGAGGCCGCCACAGGTGTAATGCGCCGCCGGAACCACCGGAATCGGTTCGCTGGTAATGTCGATGCCAAGATCGAGACATTTCTGGTAGATCCCCGGAAAATGCCCCTTGATGAATTCTGCCGGCTTATGCGAGATATCGAGCCAGACATGGCGAATGCCAAGGCGCTTGATCTCATGGTCAATGGCGCGGGCCACGATATCGCGCGGCGCCAGTTCGGCACGTTCATCGAAAGCGGGCATGAACCTGGTGCCGTCAGGTAATTTAAGCTGCGCACCTTCGCCGCGCATTGCTTCGGTTATCAGCGAAGCACCGGCCTGCGGGTGATAGAGGCAGGTCGGGTGAAACTGGTTGAATTCAAGATTCTCGACCTGACAGCCGGCGCGATAACCCATGGCAATACCGTCACCGCTGGTTACCGAGGGGTTGCTAGAATAGAGATACACGCGACTTGCGCCGCCGGTCGCTATCACGGTTTTGCCGGCCGAAAAAGCATCGACGCAGTCTTCAGCTTCGTTGTAGATGTAAGCGCCGAGGCAGCGGCCGTCGCGCTGATACAGGTCGATTGCCACATGGTTCTCGAAAATACTGATATTGCTGCGGTTTTTCGTAGCTCTGACCAGGGTTTCTTCGAGGTCACGGCCGGTTGAGTCAGCAGAATGAATGATGCGCCGGTGCGAATGACCGCCTTCACGGGTCAGATGATAGTTGTTGTCGTCGCCACGGGTGAAGTTGATACCGAGGCCGATGAGCCATTGTATCGATTCTGGCGCATTCTCGACGGTAAACTTGACTGCTGCCGGGTCACAGAGTCCGGCTCCGGCGATGAGCGTATCCTGAATGTGTGACGCGAACGAGTCGTCGTTTTCGAGAACTGCTGCTATACCGCCCTGTGCGTAATTTGTCGAATTTTCATGCAGAACATCCTTGCAGATTACCGCAATCGAGAGCTTTTCAGGCAGGCGCAGAGCAAGGCTGAGGCCGGCGGCGCCGCTGCCAAGCACGAGAACATCGAAGGTGTGTTGCATATTCAGCTGATTCTCATGTCAAAGCGCATCGACAGGTTGATTGCCCTGATGTGCTTGGTAAGTGAGCCCGAAGAAACGTAATCGACATTGGTAGCGCCGATCTGGCCGATATTGTCAAGAGTCACATCGCCTGAGACTTCGAGTTTGACGCGGCCGGCATTGATTTCGACGGCTTCCTTTATCCGTTCAAGGTTGAAGTTGTCGAGCATCACTATGTCGGCGCCGCCTTCAATCGCTTCTTTGAGCCCTTCGATATTTTCGACTTCAATTTCGACACTGCGGCCTGGTGCAATGCTGTGCGCGGCCCTGATCGCTTCTGCTATCGAACCGCAGGCGCTGATATGGTTCTCTTTGATCAGAAAGGCGTCGAAAAGGCCCATGCGATGATTATGGCCACCGCCGCATTTGACCGCATATTTTTCGGCCAGCCGCAGCCCCGGAATCGTCTTGCGCGTGTCGAGCAGCCTGGTTTTGCTGTCGCCCAGTTTTTCGACGTAGGCCCGGGTAGCGGTCGCCACTCCCGAAAGGGTCTGCAAAAAGTTCAATGCCGTTCTTTCGCCGGTCAGCAAACTGCGGGCGCGGCCCTCCAGTGTGTAAATTACGCTGTCGGGGCCGATCTGGTCACCATCGTTGTAGTTCCAGCTGACTTTGACATCGCCATCTATCTGGCTAAAAACCTCATCAACCCAGTCTTTGCCGCAGAGCACCATACTCTCGCGGGTGAACACACGGGCACTGGCCTTGCGTGTCTGCGGAATCAACATCGCGGTAATATCAGGCTGCCCCTGTAAATCTTCGTATAAAGCGGCTTTAACGTTGTCTCTGATTACATTTTGTAAATCCATTGCTCAGTTCTTCTTTCTGAATTCCAGCATGCGGGTAAGCGGAACCATTGCCTTTTTGATAACATCTGCCGCGAGTTTGATCTCATTTTTGCCGGTTTTAAGGGCTTCGAGCAGGTTTTCCAGACAGTTCATCTTCATCCACGGGCAGTTGGCTTCGCAGTCTACCTTGCCACCGTAAGGCTCTGTTCCGGCTGCGATAAACTTCTTGTCGGGGCATGCCTGTTGCATCTTGTAAAAAATACCGGTTTCAGTGGCTACGATGAATTTTTTTGCCGAGCTTTGCTGGGCCGCCTTGAGCAGTTGAGACGTCGATCCGACGAAGTCGGCAAGCGCGATCACATCTGCTTTTGATTCAGGATGCACCAGCACTTCGGCTTCGGGATAGCGTTCCTGCAACTCACTTATTCTTGCCGCGTCGAATTCGGCATGTACAACGCAACAGGCGTCCCAGAGTAATACATCGCCGCCGCTCTGGCGGGTGATATAATCGCCAAGATAGCGATCCGGCGCCCAGATTATTTTTTCGCCGCGGGCCGTCAGGTGTTTGATCAGATCGACGGCGATGCTGGAAGTCACGACCCAGTCGGCCATAGCTTTGACCTCGGCCGACGTGTTGGCGTAGACTACCACCGTGCGGCCGGGATTGGCGTCGATAAATTTTTTGAATTCGGCCGGTTCGCAGCCGAGATCAAGCGAGCATTCGGCCTTAAGATCTGGCATCAGCACGGTTTTTTGTGGACTGAGAATCTTTGCGGTCTCGCCCATGAATCTTACGCCGGCGACAACGAGTGTCTGCGCCGGAATGTCGGCACCAAAGCGTGCCATTTCAAGCGAATCGCCGATAAAGCCACCGCTTTCTTCTGCAAGCTTCTGAATGTCGGGGTCTGTATAGTAATGCGCGATCAGTGCCGCGTTCTTTTCTTTGAGCAGTTTTTTGATTTCGGCCGCAAGTTTGGCCGAGTCAGGCTGTTCGCCTGTTCGCCGAACCGGCTCGGGCAGGTGCTTTTCGATCTTGTTCAGAAAATTTTCGCTCACTTTGCTTCTCCTGCTGGTTTTTCAACTGGCCGGGAACAGCGCCCGACAGTTGCATTCTACTCCAATCCTGACTCCCTGCCAACATGTCATTAACTATGTCCTAGATCTTGCCTGATCTCTGCAAAAGAGCTTATCCGCAGATTTCGCCGAGTACACAGATTGTTAGAACCGAAAATAGCGAAAATGAAGAGTGTAAAATAGCTGGCGGCAAAGCTGCCATGGCTTTTTTTGCAAACTTCACAAAGCTGTAACCTTCAAAAAAATCTGCGGTTTCGGTGTAATCTGCGGATGTCCGCAAAACAGATTCAACTTCAGTGAGATCTACTCCGCTGATTTTGGCAATATCACAGATGATGAGGAATAAGAGAATGACGAAAATCGATAAGAATGTAAGAACTTTGTGCTTGAACGGGGTTGTGGTGGGCGGTATTATTTGGCGATTACGATTACGATTACGATTACGATTACGATTACGATTACGATTACGATTAAGAGCACGAGCACGAATTGGAGCGATGATCTGTGCTTGCAGATATGTTTAAATGGAGACAATCATGACATTCAATCATACATTCAATTTACCGGGTCTTGATTTGCAGGCTATTTGCGATGGCAACCCCGATCATCATTCGGCGGTTGTCGTTTTGCACGGGCTCCACTGCTATAAAGAAAAGCAGCAGGCCGAACTCGAACGACTCAGTACTGCCGGTTTCTTTGCGCTGGCGGTAGATGCGCCACATCACGGCGTCAGATCAGACGGCGCCATGGATATATTCAGAAACCTGAATGGTATCGAACGCTATCATTTTATGCTGGCATCCGTTTTACAGCACGCTTCTGAAGTTGCCGGGCTGGTCGAAGAACTGCGCAAAAAGTTCGAAAAAGTCGCGGTAATGGGGATATCGATGGGCGGCCACACAGTGTTTGCGCTGCTCAGATATGCCAGTCGGCCAGATCTGCTGGCGCCTTTCCTTGCTACGCCAGATTTTCGCACGCGCGATCTCGATTTTCGTCTGCCGCTGAGCCCGCTTGAACAGATCGGCCCGGCCGACCATATCGACGAGGTCTTTCCGGCGCCGCTGTTCATGGTGACTGCCGGTAGTGATTCAGTGGTCAACCCGGCTCCGGCGCGCGAGTTCTATAAGCGCCTGCAACCCCTTTACAAAAGTAATCCCGAGCTGCTGGAATACCACGAATATCCCGAATCAGACCATCTGATGCGGCCACAGGACTGGTACGACGGCTGGCACCATTTCATCTCCCGCCTGCGCCGCGAAGGCTTCTAGTCCTCTGTCAAAGTTGAACTGCATGGTAAAAAATGGTCATTGCGAGGAGCGTAGCGACGAAGCAATCTCTTTGTCCATGGGATTAGCCTCAGAGCTGGGCTTATGCCTGCGGCATACCGCTTCGTCGGGCTGACGCCCTCCTCGCAATGACGATTCGCAAAAGATAACCACTTGGTAGAAAAATCATTCAAGGGCGCAGGCGGGTTTTGGTTTGGGCCCCCGGATCAGGTTTTCTGCGCGGTTTTGGCTTTGAAGAACAGTGATTTTGCTATTTTGTAGCCAAGCGGCGTTAAAATCAGGCCAAAAACCATGTTCCAGATCATGTTCTGGCTTATCTCGCGAAAGATGATGGCGTAAGACGGGTCGTTCGGGTTGACGCGGGCAGCAATCGACTGGTTGGTTTTCAGCGCTTCCTGGAGTATGGCGACCTTCTGTTCTTTGTCGGCGACGTTGGTGTTAGAGCCACCGGCGATGTCTATATGGGTGCTGGTATATTTTTTGCCCTGATACTCATAGGTAAAACTGCCGCGGGCACCTGTTGTATACTGATTGCGTGTGTGGGCCAGTTTGACGACTTCGGCTGAAAGCACGCGGGCCTGCACAACCGGCCAGCTGCCCGAGGCAAAGTAAATGTAGAACATATCAACTCCGCGCCACAAAAATACCAGCCCGACCCAGATCATGACCAGCCCGCTCAGGCGCAGCAGGCCTCTTCTGTTGTTTAATGCGCGTCTGCTTTTGTTGTTGAATTCTAATGTGTGTTTAAACATGACTAAAACCTTTCTCAAATCTGCCGTGCAGATTATACTGCATTCAATAAATGTCTGTTCTATTAAATGTCGGCCGGAGCGTAGACTGTCTTGATGAAAAAGCTGGCGGAATTTGCTTATTTTCTGGTTTCACAGAAACCTTATGCAGTGATGATAGTTATCTTTGCCGCATTTGTGCTAAGTTTTGGCGCGTTCGCTCATGTCGAGACAGCTGATGATATCGAGAGCGGCATAACCGACCCGGCTGTTTTGCAGACATTTGCCAGATTCAGAACTGAGTTTGGCCATGAACAGCAGATTCTCATCGCTTTTCCAGTGGCCGGAATCGATCGCGCCGCGTTGCTCGATCTGTGGTCGCTGGTGCACAGACTGCGCGCTATGCCGCAGATCAGAGGCATAATGTCACTGCTCGATGTGCTCAAGCCTTTTAATCGTCGCGAAGATTTCGAGGCCTATCTGCTCGACTTCCGTATCGAAAATCTCAACGAACTGCTGCAGCAGAACAGCATGTTCGATAATTTTCTCGTCAGCTCTGACCGACGTGCCTTACAGGTAGTCGTCATGCCTGATATGGATTATCCGGATTGTCAGAAGCAGCTTTACAAAGAGCTAAATCGCCTGTTGCCCGAGTATTTCGGCCAACGCGAATACCACGTTTTCGGCTACATGTATTTCAAAGAGCGCTTTTTCGAGTTCATCGAGCGCAATAACCTCGTTTTTATATCGCTTGGCTTCATTCTCTGTACCGTGCTGGCCTGGTTCTTCTTTCCAGATATAGTTGTGCTGGTGCTGATTCTTTGCTCGGTAGGCATTCCGGCGGTGTTGACTTTCGCCATTTACTTTGCCAACGGCAACAAGATCAATCTTTTCACTTCGCCGATCATTCCTTTTGCTCTGATCATATCGCTGAGCGAAATCATCTATCTCGTCAGCTTTTTTATCAGAACCCATAAGCATGGGAATCGGCCTTACGAGCTGCTGCACCGCGAGAACTTTTTCAGGCTGCTGCGGCCATGCCTGATCAACTCGATGACCACGCTGATCGGCTTTTTGTCTCTGTCTTACAGTCCATCTCCGAACATCAGGTTGTTTTCTTTGTATACTTCGCTGGCCTGCTTTCTTTCCTACTTCGTTACCTTTGGTCTGATTTTTTCAGCATTAAAGCTCTATCAGCCAAAGTTTTCACGAAGCGTTCAAAAAGAGCGGCGTTATGGCGAGGGTATTCGTCGTTTTCTGCGTAATGCTATATTCAGGCATACCGGCAAGGTGCTGGCGGCCTCTGTTATCATCGGACTGCTTGCGCTTCCTTTCGTTTTTTCGGCACAGACGCGAAACTCGCTCGAAGACTCATTTGCCGCAAATGACAAAATTCTGACTTCGTGGCAGTTCATAAAAACTCACTTTTCCGGGCCATACCAGCTGCTTCTGATGATTTCGCACCCAGATCTTTTGTCGCGCGCTTTTCTTGAAAAAATCGATCTATTGCATGATGAGCTGCTGGCGAAGCCCGAAATCAACCGGGTGTTTTCGCTGGTGAGTCTGCTCAAGGCTTTTACCGAAAGTTTTTCGTCAGGCCCCGAAATACCCGAAAGCGAACAGCTGATTTTTTCGATTCTCGAATTTTTCGATGCCCGCGGTATTGCTGAGATGGTTATTTCACCCAATGCCGACATTCTGTTGCTGCGGGTTGGCATAAATCAGTCAGATGACTTTGTCATTTACGATATTGGTCAGCGTGTGCTGGCCGAAGCCAGGTCGCTTCTGCCAGCCTCCACCAGTGTCGAAATCACCGGCGAAGTCTACTCGCAGGCCGTTTTGCAACGAAATATTCTCGACAATATTTCAAGCTCGTTTGCCGCAGCTATTCTGATGATCAGTCTCGTTTTTCTGGTGGTTTTCCGCAGTCTGTCGCTGTCTTTCATTGCACTGCTGATCAATTTTTATCCGATCTTTTTTGCTTACGCTCTGGCTTTTCTGGCCGGGATTCCGCTCAACCCTTCGACTGCCATTGCTGGTTGCGTCATGAGCGGGTTGATTGTCGATGACACGCTGCATACCATAACTTTTTATCATGATTCGCATCAGCACACGACGCAGCGTCGCCTGCTGTTCACCATGCAGCAGATGACCTGGCCGGTAATCTATTCTTCTATTCTGCTTGGGCTGGGCAATGCTATTTTCATTTTCAGCGACTTCAAGCCTTTTGCTTATTTCGGCGCCATAGGCGCTCTGATCGTGGTCATCGGCGTGCTCGGCGACCTGATCGTTCTGCCCGGCTGTATTCTCGCTTACGACCGCATCGCTAAGCAAAGAAAAAGTTAAATCTGCTGATAACAAAAGTCCCCGCCTAAGCGGGGACTTCATTGCACAAACACAGAACTTGTTTAGTAAAGGCTCAACTTTTGAAGAGCCGGTTGAAACGGCGATCCTGCATCATCAGCGTCATGATCATCGATGAGAACTGATACTGTTCGGCAGCACTCGAACCGAGTTTTACCGAGAAAACGCAGGTGTCGTTGTTGGTAGATACTTTGTTGGACTTGAAAGAAACCATGTCTTCGTCAGACAGGGTTTTGGCGGAATTGCTGGCAAGCCAGGCGAGCAGCAGGTCTCTGAGTCGTGATGCTTCCTGCGCGTTGGCGCATTTGAAGATCATGTTGATGTCGTAGGCATAACCATCATCTTTGCCGATTGCATCGACATTGTATGAGAAGCGTTCAACGCCTGACATGGCTGCTTTGAGATTGTTTTCGAGATCGGTCATTTTCTTTTCGCCGGCCCAGGCTTTTTTGTTGGTGACCTTTTTGAAGCCGCTGCGGGCTTTGGCAACAAATCCCTGGTGCTGACCTTCAAAGGTTTTGATTTCCTGACGTTCCTGAGCGAGAGGAACGAACGAGGTCATGAACGAGATTCTGGCAGGCTGCTTCTGCGACATTGCGGCTTTGCCGTCGAGAACCTTGATGATGTCAGATATCAGCGAATAATCGCCGCGCGGTACAGTGGCGATGATAGTGTAGTCATCAAAATAGCTGATCAGAGCTTCGGCATCGCGGAAGGCGAACGGATAAACGCGGGTAGCCTTGTCGCTGATTCTGGTATTTGCCGGAATCTTAGGTTTGGCTTCGATATTCTGCTTCTGCAGGTTGGCGAAGTAGCGATAATAGCGTTTGTCAGCGAATTCAAGAAATTTTGCATTGTCAACCGGGCCTTTGAGGATGAAGGCGGCATTGAGCTGGTCTACCGGCATTTCACGAACGACCATGCTGTAAGAAACCTGCTCTTTAACTGGGTCGGGCATGCCGGCCTTGCGGAAGCGATGATCGATAACCTTTTTGCCGACGACTTCGGTAATGCCTTTTCCAAGGTCGAGGTCTTCTTCAAGAAACTTTGCCATTTCCTTGAGCTCGATAAAACGGATATCGGCGGGGTTGGTGACCAGAGCGCTGGGTTCGGCCATCAGATTGCCGGAAAAACCGGCGAAAACAAGACAAAGGACAAGCAAAAAGGACTTTTTCACAGTTAAGCCTCCAAAAATCAGACTACTTTGTCTCTATCTCGTGCTATGATATCTTATCATAACGAAAATAGAAACGATTTTTTGAAGATTTATGAAACTTCTTCTGGTGCTCCCACACGGCCCTATTCACCGGGCAGGAACCGGTACCTACAAGCGCGCACTTCGTTATGCGCCACTGACATTGGCTACGCTGGTCGCTCTTGTCCCGCCAGAGCTGGGGTTCGAGGTGAAGATCATCGATGAAGGCGCCGACGTGTGGCATCCTCGTGATTATCTCGATTATGATCTGGTTGCAATAAGCACCATGACTGGCACGGCAGTGCGGGCCTATGCCATGGCCGACTTTTTCAGACGACACAATATCACTGTCATTCTTGGTGGCATTCACGCAACGTTGATGCCACAGGAAGCAAAAGAGCATGCAGACTGTGTGGTTACCGGTCTGGCTGAAGAAACCTGGCCGCAGGCCTTGCGCGATTTTGCACGAAAGCAGCTCAAGCCTTTCTATCACATGCGTGCAGACTTCGATCTGGGCAGTTTTTATACGCCGGTACCCGATCGCAGTATTTTTGATCGCAAGAAGTATATAACTGTTAATTCGATCGAAGCGACTCGTGGCTGCGCTTTTAAGTGTACTTTCTGCGCCGTAGCAACGGCCTGGAACAATCGCTATTACACACGACCGGTTGCAGGCATAATCGACGAGATAAAAGGTCTCGAGGGCAGCGAACTGTGTTTTCTCGACCCCAGTCTTACCTGTAACCGCGAGTTCTCGCTGCAGTTCTTTCGCGCATTGAAGCCTCTCAACAAGTGGTGGGTCGGTTGCTCGACCATCGACGTCGCACATGATCCGGAACTGCTGGCGGCATTGGCAGAAAGCGGCTGTCGCGGACTGCTGATCGGTTTCGAGTCTGTCTCGCCCCAGTCGCTGGCTGAAGTCAGAAAAACTTTCAACGATGTCAAGCGTTATCGTGAGGCGGTCAGGCGCTTTCACGACTACGGCATCGGTATTCAGGCCTGTTTCGTTTTTGGCCTCGACACTGACGATCGCGATGTTTTCAAACGCACTGTCGATTTTATTTATGAATCAGAGATAGATCTGCCGCAGTTTTCGGTGCTGACGCCGTTTCCAGGGACTGCCGTCTATCGTGAACTGGCTGCGCAGAACCGCATTTTAGAAACGAACTGGGCTTTGTTCGACGCTGAACACGTGGTTTTCAGGCCAAAAAACATGACGGTAGAACAGCTGCAGGATGGCCTGATCTACGCCTGGCGCAAAAGCTACTCGCTGCGTTCGATTTTCAAGCGACTCTCTGGCTCGCGCTGCCTGTTGTCGGTCTCGATACCGGCAAATCTTGGCTATAACTATTATGCCCGCCACCTTTCGCGTTACACTCCGGACCGTATGCACCAGGAACAGCAGGAGTTCTGATACCTCACATAAATATAACATATAAAGTCGCTTGTAATGAGTAATTATATGCGATTGCAATTGAGTTGACGCTGGTTTTGTACGGGGGTAGGATGAGAGTAACTTCAATCAGGGAAACTTATTTATGAAACTCAGGATTGTTCTCTGTCTGTTCGTGGTATTTTCTATATCTGCATTTGCCCAGGCGGCAACCGACATCGATATTCGCCAGCCAGCACGATCTTATGGACAGTTGATACATGTTTCAGCCTATTCATTCGTTTATTCCTACGAGAAGGGACGTCAGTTCAATCTGGCAGTAACCCTGAGTATTCGCAATACCGACCTTGAGCGGTCAATTACAGTTGAATCGGTAGAATATCGTGACATTAATGGTGCAAAGATCAAGGAATACCTTGCAGAACCGGCAACCGTAGCACCGGGCGCCTGCATTCAGTTTCTCATCAATGAATCTGACCCGGCCGGTGGAGCCGGCCCGAGTTTTCGTGTCAGATGGCGTTCGCAGCAGGCGGTTTTTCAGCCGGTAGTAGAAACTGTGATGATCGGCACCAAGAGCCAGCAGGGCATATCTTTCATGTGCCCCGGCCGCGTCTTGCAGGAACTGCTGCCAGAAAGCTCACCGCAGCAACATTAAGAGTGGCTTTGTTGAGCCGGCATCTATTTAAAGCATATCTGGAGACATAACATGAAAGGCCTCAAAACAATATTCTGGGACTGGAACGGCACTCTGCTCGATGACATCGAAGAGTGCATCGAGATCATCAACAGCAGCCTGCAGAAGCGTTCTCTGCAAACATTGTCTCGCGCCGACTATCTGGAAAAGTTCGAGTTTCCGGTTATCAATTACTACAAGAGCATCGGCTTCGATTTTGAAGTCGAGTCTTTTGAAAAAGTTGGCAAAGAATTCATCGATGCCTACGCCTCGAAGATGTTTGAGTGCCAGCTTCAGCAGGGAGCCCGTGCGGCGCTCGAAAAGATACGTCAGCTCGGTATCAGTCAGTATATTCTTTCCGCCCTGCAGCACAATGCTTTGCAGCGATGTGTCAGTCATTACGAGATTGCCGACTGTTTTGACCGGGTTCAGGGGCTCGACGACGCTTATGCGCACAGTAAGGTAGAACTTGGCCAGATGCTGCTCGCAGAGGTAGGTTGTGAACCTGGTTCGGCACTGATGATCGGTGACACCGTGCATGATTATGAGACGGCTTCGGCGATGGGCGTCAGATGCGTTCTGATCGCAGCTGGGCACAACTCACGTGAGCGTCTGCTGACCTGTGGCGTACCTGTATACAACACTCTCGAAGATTGTGTTGCTTCTCTGAATCTTTGAGACCCTGTCGAGAGCACGAGTAAAATGACATGGACTTGTTGCTTAAATTTACGCAATACAGGCAATCCAACCTAAGACTGAGTCTTTACTGGAGAGATTCATGGTGGCTTGCAAAATAATGTCGGCTGTGAAAGAATTAGAGATATAGCTGCAAAAGCAGGAGGTGTGCGATGACTGGAGCTCTTATCACAGTTGGGGTCAACACTCTGGCATTTTATCTGATTTCTGAAATGGTGCCGGGGTTCGATGTAAAAAGCAAGAAAACAGCTTTTCTGATGGCGATTGCTTACAGTTTTCTGGCAGCTCTGGCCTGGCTGGTCGCTTTGCCGCTTTCTATAACGCTGGCTTTTGTCTTTGCCATACTGGCTTTTATTCCGCTTATCGGGCCTTTGCTTTCGGGCGCCGGCCTTTTTATAACGACCTTTGGTCTGTTGTTTGGCATAAGTTTTGGTCTGCTGTTGCTTATCGACCGGATTATGGACGATTTTAACATGCGCAGCAAAACCGTCGCCGTCATCGCTTCAGTCATGTTAGGTTTGCTCGGCGTTCTGATGAGGGTTTTTCTCGGTTAAACGTTGAGCCCTATCGCCGCAAAAAGCAGAAACAGAATGATTAAAAGCGCCAGCGTCAGCTCGCGATAAAATGTACTGTGCACGATATTTCCATGCCAGTGCCATTCGAAGTGACTCCATGCAGGCATATGAAAAGGACTTTTCATGGTCTTGCCTCCTGACCGCAAAAGATCTCGCAGTTATATGTATCTAACATAAACATATGAATACTTTTGAGTCAGTAAACCTAAACTTTCATCGATAGAAAAAGCCCGCCGCTTCAGTTGCGACGGGCTTTTTAACGGAGGATGCCTATTCGGGAATCGTGATGTCGATTTTTTGTGGTTCGCCGTTTTTGAGGGCGGCGAGCGGTTCGTCAAGTTTTTCGGCAGCGCCGACCACAAGAATTCTCAGTGATTCTGGCTTGAGATACTTCTTTGCGGCAGCAGTTACGTCAGCGGCAGTCGTCGACTTTACCATTTCCATCTGCTTGTTCAAAAAGTCTTTGGGAAGCCCAAAGAAATCGTAGTAGACGAGGCGTTCGATGATCTTGCCCTTGCTGTCGAAGTTGAAGACGAAGGTGTTGAGATAGCGGTCTCGGCCGAGTTTGAGCTCTTCTTCGGTTGGTTCTTCGTTCTGGATGCGTTTGATCTCATCAATGATCATTCTGATCGCTTTGACCGTGCTCTCTGACTTGGTTGACACGTAGTTGTAAAATGTGCCGGGGTAAGAGAGATTGGCGGTGAAGACGCCGTAGACTGAGTATGCCAGGCCGGCTTTTGAGCGCACCTGCTTGAACAGGCGGCTGCCGAAGCCGACGCCGAGAATGTTGTTCATGACGATGCGATGTGGGTGGTCTTCGTCGGTAAGGCGGCCGCCGAGATGTCCGATGTAGACATTCGACTGACTGACATCCGGCAGATCGACGAAATTGGTGCGGGTGTCGAACTGATAATCGACCTTCGGGAAATCAGGAATTGGCTCTTTGCCCTTTTCCCAGGCGCCGAAATGCTTTTTAACAAGTTCGACGATCTGTTTACTGTCGATATCACCCCAGATTGCCATCTGCACGTTTTCAGGGCGGAAAACTCTCTGGTGAAAAGCTTTGAGATCGTCGCGGCTAATGGCATTGAGCGTTGCATATTCAGTGTGGCGGGCGTATGGCGAATCTTTGCCGTAGATAACCTTTTCGAATTCCCGGTCACCGATACTGCTCGGCTGGTCGTTGCGGCGGGAAACCGAAGATCGTGCCGCGACCATGAGCTGTTCGAATTTTGCCTGTTCGAATACAGGTCTCTGCAGAATTTCTGCCATCACATCCATTGCCAGTTCAGTATATGAGCTGAGCATCGAGAGCTTAAGGCTGCCGGCAATTACATCAATAGAGGTTTCAGCGCTGCCGCCAATGCTTTCGAGCAGTTCATCGAGTTCGTCGCTGCTGTATTTTTCGGTGCCGCCAGTGCGCAGAAGTTCGCCGCAGAATTCGGCCAGACCGATTTTTTCGACCGGATCGAGATAGGAGCCACCGTGAATTCTCACCGAAGCCTGAATCAGCGGCAGGGTTTTGTCTTCGAGCAGATAAAGGCGCATGCCATTGTCGAGCTTGATTTCTTCGACTTCAGGAATTGCGATCTGATTGAGCGCCGGGTAGACAAGCGAATTCAGATCTACGGCGCCGGCACTTCCCGAGAACAGAACCAGAAACGTAATAATGGTTAACAGACTGCTCAGTTTTTGATAACTTCTATCGATCATTTTTTTGTCTCCCCGGTTGCTGTGGCTTTATCAGCAGAGGCCTTTTCAACTATGGTTTCAAGGCTTGAAACTGTGCGGTTGCTGGCGGTGAAATACTGTTTCGCGACGCGCTGTACGTCCTGCGGTGTCACCTTGTTGATGCGCTCGAGTTCACGGAACAGCTGGCGCCAGTCACCCCAGATCTGCTGATAAGTGGCTAATTGCTGGGCCAGTCCCATATTGTCGCTGAGGCCTCTGATGAAACTGGCCATGGCGCGGGCCTTGACCTTTTCGAGATCTTCGTCGGTCAGAAGCTGGTTCTGGAGCTTTTCGATTTCTTCGTAGATCATCTTTTCGCATTCGGCGTTGGTTTTGCCGGGTGCCGGGTAGCAGAACACTACGCCGAGAGATGGGTATTTGCTTCCGGGCCAGCCAGCGTATGAACTTACCGATACGGCAGCCTTTTCGTCTCTGATCATACGGCGATAGAGGCGAGAAGTGCGGCCCTGGCCGAGAATGTCGGCGAAGGCGGCCAGGGCCGGCATGTCGTCATGGGTTTCGGCCGGAATATGCCAGCCGATAATCATCGCCGGTTGAGCGCGGTCATTGATGGTAAGGCGGCGTTCGCCCTGCTGTGGCGGTTCTACCGTCGCGATGCGTGGCGGCGCCGGGCGCTTCTGAATTCTACCCCAGTATTTTTCAGCCATTTCGACGACGGTTTCAGGTTTGACATCACCGACCAGCGCGATAGTCATGTTGCTGGGTGTGTAGTATTTCTTGAAAAAGCGCTGAGTCGCTTCGCGTGAATAGTTCTGAATATCTGACATGTGGCCGATCAGCGGGTTCCCATAGGGGTGTGCTTTGAACGCAGTGCTCAGGAATTCTTCGACAAGCTTGCCCATCGGGCGGTTATCGACAGTCATGCGTCGCTCTTCGGCCACGACCTCGCGCTCTTTATACATTTCACGCAGCAGTGGCTCGAAAAAACGCTCAGATTCCATTGCCATCCAGAGTTCAAGCTTGTTCGAAGGCATGCTGATAATATAGGCAGTCTGGTCGCGTGAGGTGAAGGCATTGAGGCCTGAGCCGCCTTCAGACTGCAGAATATTCGAAAATGCGTTCGGTTCGATAACTGCGTAGGCATTGGCTATTGCCTTGTTCATCTGTTCCTGCAGGTTCTTGAGCTTTTCCGGGTCGGCAAGCCGGCCTTTGAGTCGTTCGAGGCGCAGTCTTTCAAAAATTCGGTCTTCATCGGCCATCAGCTTCGTTTCTTTTTCGGCGTCGCGGCTGCCGATAGTGGCAGTGCCTTTGAAGGCCATGTGTTCGAGCATGTGGGCGAGGCCGGAGTATTCTTTGGGGTCATCGGCGCCGCCGACATCGACCCAGGTGACCAGTGACACTACCGGCGCATCATGGCGTGGCAGAACGATGATTTTGAGTCCATTGTCTAGACTATGCTCGAAAACCGACTTTTCGAGAGCGGAAAAGTCAAAATCTGTCGCTGCCGGTGCCGATAGTGGCTGCAGCAGTATGACAAATGCCAGAAGTGCGGTAAAAAGTGCTTTATATTTTTGCATTTATGCCTCCGTGATATTAGTTTGTAATATTTTATCCAGTTTTGTTGATAAATACCAGCTTTCAGCAAACATCAGCTGGCAGTGAAGCCATCGAACAGTGCTGTGCTTAGATAGCGCTCCCCAGCGTCAGGAAAAACAGTAACTATTGTTTTGCCGGTATTCTCAGGCTGCCGCGCCAGGCGGTCGGCTGCCGCCATGGCGGCTCCGCATGAAATGCCGCAGGTAATGCCTTCTTCGCGGTGCAGGCGGCGGGCATATTCAATTGCTTCCTCACTGCTGACCGTTACGACATCATCGACGAGCTCAAGGTCGAGATTAGCTGGTTTGAAGCCAGCGCCTATGCCCTGTATTTTGTGCGGCCCCGGCTTGGGCGTGTTGCCGGCCCTGATAGCTGTTAAAACGGGTGATTCAACCGGCTCGACTGCGATCGACTTTATCGGGTGCCTCTGCATTTGTTTGATGTACCGGCTGACACCGGTAATGGTGCCGCCGGTGCCGACGCCTGCCACAAATATGTCGATTCTGCCGTTCGTGTCGTTCCAGATTTCAGGGCCGGTTGTGCAGAAGTGGATTTCAGGGTTGGCGGGATTATCAAACTGTTGCGGCATGAAATACTTTTCAGGCGCACTTTTAACTATTTCTTCGGCTTTTGCAATTGCTCCAGCCATGCCTTTGGCGCCTTCGGTAAGTATTATCTGCGCGCCAAAAGCGGCCAGCATTCGCCGCCGTTCGATCGACATGGTTTCGGGCATGGTAAGTATCAGCGGGTAGCCGCGTGTCGCGCAGACAAAGGCCAGGCCGATGCCGGTGTTGCCGCTGGTCGGTTCAACCAGCGTAACTTTGTTGTCGCCATGCATGAGAATACCCTTTTTTTCGGCATCCCAGATCATGTTGGCGGCGACCCGGCACTTTACTGAATAAGCCGGGTTGCGACCTTCGATTTTGGCCAGCACGGTCGCGCCGGCTCCTCTGGTTATGCGGTTTATTCTCACCAGCGGCGTGTTGCCGATGCTCATGCTGTTATCTTCATAAATTCCGGGCATATATTACTCCTTCTCGCCAGATGTTAAAAATATATCACAAAAACCGTATCATTTAAGTTGTTTTTGTACTTTGCTGGATCCTGCGACTGCGCTACGCTTCGCGCAGGATGACATGCAAAAAGGCGATGCCTTCAAGGGGCGAGGCGTCCGGTGAATTCTATTTCGGAGATGCAGCAGTCGGGGTCGCCCTTGTTTTCGTGTATTGCCAGAATTTCGAGCTTGAGCGAGCTGGTGACGGTGCCGTCGAGTTTTATCGTTTGAGCCCCGCGTTCATCTTTTATTGGGTGTTCGCTGTTTTTGCCGGCATATGAGATGCGCAGTCTGGCAACACTCTGGTTGACCTTGAACGGGTCACGTTTGCTCGTGGCCGGCTTCTGGTAGCCGTTATAAATGTCGATGCTGTGAATCTCGACAGGCTTGGCGAATTTGAATTCGAGCCATTCGCCAGTGCCGCTGCTTTTGGCACCTTCGACCCAGGCTGTCGCAATGTCGCCGTCAAGAACGTTTTCCGGTTTGTAGTTGATGTTCTTTGTCGCTGGCAAAACGCTGGATGCTTTTACCGACTTGACTTCCAGCTTGTAAACGCCAGTCTGACCGGCTGCTTTGCCCTGCAGTATGCTGCTGTTAGCGACAATACTGCCGTCTTTCTTTATATAAACTTCGCCGCCAGAGCTGAGTTGATCGTAAACCCGCGCGATGCCACCGTCAAAGGGCTCGGCCATCTCATAAGTCGGTTTGATCACCCATTTACCTTTTGTATCGATAAAGCCCCACATTTCGGGCTTTTCGTATTTCGGGTCGAAAGTTGATGCGGGTGCCAGCCCTTCAGAAAAGTGGGAAGCCTGCGAAAAAGCCTGCTGAATGACAAAGTTGCCGCTTTTGTCGATAAAGCCGGTTGGCGGCACTTCATCATCCATCATTATGCTGACCGGCGCCAGGCCATCGACGAATTTTCCGGCAACTGTGAACTTAGGCGCAATAACGGTTTTACTTTCCTGGTTAATATAGCCAACCATGTAGTCGCCATCATCGTTCAGCGGCAACCAGGCTGCGGCCAGTCCTTCCGAAAATTCGCCCGGCGGCGAAAAATACTGATTATCGAGAAAGCGAAGAAATGGCTCGATTGCAAATTTGCCTTCTCTGTCGATATAACCATAGCGGGCTGAACCATCTGCCTGATCGCCGATCATGACGCAGGCCAGACCATCTGAAAAGCTGAAGGCGCGCGCGAATTTTGGTTCAATGACCATATCGCCGGCCAGGTTGATATACCCCCACAGACCGTTAAATTTCACGGCAGCCAGCTCTTCAGCAAAGCTCAAAACTTCTTCGAAGTCGCGGCCAAATGCCTTCTTACCCTCTCTGTTAATGAAATACCAGACATCATTTGCGCAGACAGCTGCGTATCCCTGCGAAAACTCTTCTGCCAGCAGACAATCGATGTTCAATATCACTTTACCTTCTGTATTTATGTAGACATGTTTCCCTTCCGGTTCAATCCGCATGGGGTAAAGGCCGCGTATTTGAGCAGATGCCGTCATACTGGCAACAATTATGGCAACGCAAATAGTGGCAACAAGCTTCTTTTGGAACAAGGTCATGGCGTTTCCTCCGGGCAATCAGTCTCTGTTTCTGGCGGTTGCAGTTAATCTATCATTACGCTGTACATAATCTTTTTACACCATTCACTTCCGCCGGGCAAACTAAACTTGCATCAGCTGGATTTTTTTACTATGCTGGTAGAAGCTTAAATATTTGGGTATAACTGGCGTTCGCTCAAGCTGATTTTAGCTTTTGGGCCACCGATGAATCAGATTATAAAGATCATTAATTGTGCCGGTTTGCCTGAACGTGAGGAGGCGTTATGGAACTTCTTAAACAGCGCATCGGGCGCACTGTATTATACAAGACCGCAAATTTCAATCAGGACATCGGAATCGCCGAACTGTATCTGAAAATGGAAGGTCTCAATCCCACCGGTCACATGCATGACCGAATTGCCTATTATCTGGTAAAAGAAGCAGTTCAACTGGGTTTTAAAACAGTAGTGGTGGCTTCTCTTGGCCAGCTTGGCGAATCTCTGGCGTTTGTTTCTGAGAGATTCGGGCTTTCCTGCCGGGTTGTTATGCCGCAAGGCTCGATGGATAAGAAAAGGCGCTGGTATCAGCAGAAGAATGTCGAGATAATCGAACATGGCAGCAATTACAGCGAAGCTTACCGCAAGAGCCGAGAACTGGCTGATTCCAACAACTGGTATGACGCCAATCATGGCTACGACAACTGTTGTATTACCGACAATGTTTTTGCCGAAATTGCTGAAGAGATTGTGGCAAAGCTGGGTGCGAGCCCGAAAAGCCTTTTCTGCTTTCTCAGCAATGGTGCGTTGATTACCGGTTTGCATTTTGGTTTCAGATCGCTGTGGCGGCGGGGACTGGTGCAGAGGATTCCTCGTTTGTTCGTTGCCTGCGCCAGCGACGACAACCCGCTGTATCTTGCCTGGAAAAACCGCGAAACCAGAGTCAAGGTGACGCGTGCTTTGAACCGTTATCGCGGCCTCAGCAAAAATACGGTTGAATACAATATTGTCGATCCGCAGAACGTTCTTAATGCTGTTTATGACTCAGGTGGGGCATTTGTAAGCGTTACTACTGAAGAAATCAATGAAATGATACCCAGAGTCAAGTCTTCAGAAAACCTCAAGATTGCCTTCAGGGGCGCGGCTTCGCTGGCGGCCTGCAAAAATGCCTGCCGTCATGGGATGATCGAGAGTTCAGACAATGCTGTGGTAATTCTCGAAGAGGGCAGAAATGAGCTGAATATCAGGCAGTTGACCGAAGACGATTATGAAAACATCGAGCAGCTGGCTGACTATGTCGATCGCTATCTCGGCCAATACGGCGATGACCGGCAGAGCGTGCTCGAAGCGATCAGAGTGGCGCTGGCCGAAGGGTTTGTTCTCGGAGCCTACATTTCAGGTGAAATGAAAGGCATCGCCGTGGTGATAAAAATGCCGGTTGGACTGGTAATGCCACAGTATCACCTTGTATACATCGGTTCCGATATCACTGCGGGTTCGCGTGGCATTGGCACGCGACTGATGGAAATGGTCAGAAAACTTACCGATGGCCGGTTTTCGCTGCATGTCGATGTCGAGAATAAAAAAGCGATCAAGCTGTATGAAAAAATGGGTCTGAAAAAAGCCTATTATCGAATGATTGCTATGAGCTAGCGCTGTTGCCGATGACGCCGGTCAGCCGCGTCAGCTGGCCGGCATAGACCTTTTGAGCCTGATCTGCTCTGGGATTGTCGCTGACGCTTTTGCTCTTCAGCAGAGCAAAACCGGCTTTAAGCAATGCCGGCAGCGCCATGCAGGCCAGTCGTTCATCCTGGCTTTCTGGCAACCGGCTCTTTAAAAAACCACGAATCGGTGCTTCAGAGCAGGCTATGGCACGTATCAACCACCAGCGCACGGCATCGCTCAATTCGCCGGAAAGCAGCTCTGAAAGTTGATTGCGTGCGACCTTTTCGCGCTCTATCAGCTCTTTGATTTTTGGCGATGCTGGTTGCGGGTGGCGTTCGATATCGCCGGTCAGCAGCAGGCTGAGCAGTTCAAGCCGGGTCGGGTCGGCATTTGCAAACAGTCTTGGAATCATCTCGGTCTGCTCGGTTAAGCTTTTTGCTTTGCTGAATTCGCTGGTGAGCTGATCGAAAAGGTCATTGTCGAACTGGGCCGGAATCTCGGCAAACCCCAGCAGCGGCCGCCATTCGTCGGTGCTTTCAGCCAGCCCGGCAAAAAACTCAATTCGCTCGCTCTCGCTCTCACTCTGCATTTTGATCAGGCTTTGCAGGCACTCGTGTATTCGGCTTTCACGATTGTTCTGAACCTCATCGACATAGCCAAGAAAGTCCTGCCACGCCTGCTGCGGAAACTCAGCAGCGCTCATTGTACAGGGCGCACTGACATCAGCGTCGCCATATCTGGCGGCCGCCCGTCGATCACGCAGCTTTGTCAGCAGTCGAGAAATTTTTCTGATCAGTTCCATTATACTGTCATTATAACAGCACCAGCCGATTTCTGCATATATTTTAACAGTATTGCTTCTGTCGATAACACATCAGAGCGTTTCACAACGACTGTTAGAGAAATCGACGGTATTTGTGATAAACTCCTTTGTGAAAGGCCAGATAATGAACGATTCGCTCACTCTTCTGACAGCCGAAGAACTGTTTTTTCAGATAAGTCTGAAATGCTGCGCCGACGGGAAAATAGTCAGCGAAGAATTCGCGCTTTTGCGAAAAATTGCAGCACTTCTCAAGCTTGACGCAGCTGCTGCCAACCTGATTGCCAATCGTGCCGCTGCTCTTTACAAAAAGGGTGAATTACAAAACTCTGTTAAGGCTGATGCTGACTCAATTTATCAGCAACTGTTGCTGAATCTTTGTGAAGACGGGGTTCTCGATGCCGAAGAAGACAAGGTTCTTCAGGAACTCAAGCGCATTATTGGTTGTAATGTCGCAAATTTCAAAAAGGTTGCCTCTGGCGATGACTCAAAAAAGATCCGGCTGAAACCACTTCTATGCTCCAACTGCAAAGGGCTGCTTCCTCTCGAAAAGAAAGAGTGGGTAACCTGCCCATATTGCGGGAAGAAAAACAATATCCCGGTGTCTTATATCGATGCGATAACCGTGCGTGCAACTCTCGACCGCCGCAAGTCTGCGCTCTATGAAATAAAAGATGCGCTTGGCCATATTCCAACTGCTTTTGAATCTGGTTTGGCGTTTCTTTCAGATTATATGGTGTTCATTCTTTTCGGGCTGTTTTTCGTATTTTTTCAGCATTACCTCAATGTTCTGCTGTTTTACCCGATATCTATCTATTTCGCCAAATATCGCCTGCAGAGCTTTTATGAGCATGCCAGCCCATTCATGCTGGCTTTTTTAAAGGCCGCATTTCTTTATATGCTGCTGTCGATTCCATTTGCTTTTTTGTATCGTATCAAGCGAAAAGTCGCTGTCCTTGGCCCTCTTCAAGTTTCGCTTGCGGCCGGTGCGCCATCATTCCCGGGTGGTCCGGCTACCTGCAACAACTGCGGAGCTGCCCTGTCAGTCGGAAAGGACATGCATATTGTCAGTTGTTCTTATTGTGAAACTGACAATCTTGTCGGTATGCCGGAAAAGTGGCTGCAAGGTGCGCGCTCGCGCCTGACCGGAACCGAAAAAAATCTGCAGAAGGCAGTCAGGAATTATAAGAGCGAAACCGGTCTGCTTAAAGAAACTCTTTTCTGTCTTGCCGTGCTTTTTGCAGTTTATGGAGCAATCTTGAGCTATTTTTACTATTCCGAGAAGACATCACATTTTCTACCGCCGCCAGGTGACGAAAAGCATAGGCAGATGGTTTTCATCGACCGTGCCGTAAAACCGCCATTTCCTATGGGCGAATGGCAGACCATCAACCGGGGTTACGCTCCGGCTTCGCGAGATTATGCCGATCTTTTCTTGTATCTCACAGCCGGCGAGAAAGCTGAATTGATCTGGAAGCCGGATGAGGAATTTTATCGAAAACAGCAGCAGGAGATCTGGTTTTTGCGTGATAAAGCGATTCCTGAACTGATGCAGGTGAAATTTTTTCGAACATTTTTGTACACGCCGCAAGCAAAGAACATAATGCGTGAACTGGAAAGCTTCGAAGCCATGGCAGACAAGCCGTTTTCTTTTACTGCCATGGTTTCGGGTTACTACAATTTCAGGATAATCTTTATCGAGGATTTACCATCAGTGCAGGTAAAAATCGATCGTCTCCTCTCTGATCCTTGACAGCGGAAAGATGAAATTGCGCCATAATTCAGGTTAAGAGCTTTGCCTTCAGCCGAAATGTTCGCGGTGCTTCTGGGCTATTGTTTCAGCCAGCGCGTCGAGTGACGCGAAATCAGCTTCCTTTGGGTAGCCTTTGCACAGGGTGGTGCCGAGCACTTCGACCTTGAGGTTCGGTATCAGTCCGGAAATCTGTTCGACCGCTTTGGTTCCCCAGCCGTATGAGCCGATGATCGCCGCGTATTTAAGCTTTGGCTTGAGTGCGTTGGCCAGATGCGTGGCGGAAAATACGGTCGGATGCGGGCCGACATGCACAGTCGGCGTGCCGATGACAATAGTCAGCGCACTGACCAGCGACATCGCCAGTTTCCCGATATCGGTAGTCGACAGTTCGAACTTCTGCACTTCGATACCGCGTTTCACCAGCGCGGTGAGCAGAAAATCAGCCATGACTTCGGTGCTGCCGTGCATGCTGATGTAAGGCAGCACGACAAGGTTGTCGTAGCGGTCAGAAACCCAGTCTTCGTAGTCTCTGATTATCCAGTCGGGCTGGTCGTAAACCGGGCCGTGGCTGGGCGCCACCATGGCGATGTCGAGTGTTTTGATCTTTTCGATATTCTTCTTCACGAAGGTGCGGAAAGGCATCATGATCTCGGCGAAATAGCGTTTGGCGGCTTCGGCGACAAATGGATCATTGCCGGCGAGAAGGCGTGTAGTTGCAATATGTGAGCCAAGAAAATCACAGCTGAAGAGAAGTTTGTCTTCAGGCAGGTAGGTAACCATGGTTTCCGGCCAGTGAACCCAGGGAGTCATGTAGAATTTAAGGTTACAGTCGCCGAGTGACAGAGTTTCTTCATCGGCAACCGTTTTGATGCGTGCCGGGTCAATGAGCAGATGGTCAATCAGCAGGCTTTTGGCTTTTTCAGAGCAGAGCAGTGTACACTCGGGATATTTTTCGAGCAGAACCGGAATCGCGCCGGAATGATCCTGTTCAGTGTGCTGCGAGACAATGTAGTCGATGCGCTCGACGCCCTTGAGCTGGTGCAGAAGAATGCTCTGCATCGCCGGATCGACGGCATCGATCAGAACGGTTTTTTCGCTGCCCTTGATCAGATAAGCATTGTAGCTGGTTCCATCAGGCAAGGGTATCAGCGTGTCAAAAAGGCGCCGGTTCCAGTCGACGGCTCCCATCCATTGAACTCTATCGGTAAGCTTTCGAGGTTCCATGATCTTCTCCTGATCGATAATTTACGGCAGGCTGCGCGCGCCTTCGGTTCACGTCATTTTAGTCTGCCGGTACCGCAATTGAAATTATAACACAAAGGCTATCCTTCTATTCAATCGTAATAGCTGTCACCGGGCATTGATCAGCCGTGTCCCGGCAGGTTGCTTCTGCTTCATTCGGTACCGTTCCAACCTTTACCACGGCCTTGTCACCTTCCATTCTGAACACTTCAGGGCAAATTTGTTCGCATAAACCGCATCCAATACAGGTGTCTGCATCAACTTTTGCTTTCATGAGTATCTCCTTTTTGTATTTCTGCTTTCCAGCGTTTAAAGCTCTCTTTAAACAGGTTTCTCAATGACTCAACACAACCTTTTCCTGCTCACAAAGTTGCCAGTCTGATTTATTACTTAATCTACCAGTAAATTATAGCTTAGATCCATGGAGAGACAAATCAGAAAAGATAATTTCATACACGCTTAAGCTCTGGATCTCATCTTTGAGTGCATGAGTTTTCAATTTCAAGCAACTCAACCAGCCCGCCAGGACTGCTCTTTGAAGAGGGGGTGACTGTTGATTGCGAAGGGTTGCTCGATGTGAGTTATCAGACCGTGGGTTTCCAGGACAGACAGCAGGGGATCGGGGTGTAGCTCGATTTGTGGGAAATCGTTTTCCAGCTGTTCTTCGGTGCGGGGTCCGCTTTGCTGTCGCAGGTGAGTTACCAGGCATAAGGCGAAGTCGGGGGCCTGCCGGTTAATAAACTGGTGGAAAAACTCTAGAGATTCAAGACTTGCGACTGCTTGTAAAATTTTATCTTCATTTAAAATTTTCATTTGTTGCACCTGATTTACCGGGTCACGACGCGGCAGTCTGCCGTTGCGAAAAATCAGGGCGCGACAGTAATAACTCAACGCCTGGCAGAAAGAATCTCTGGCGTCAAATTCCCGTTTGAAATGATAATGCTTACGGGCATGATATAGATGATAAAGCGCCGCCGAATAAGCTTCAAGAACGCGCAGGGATCGATCAGGTTCAGAAATGCTACAGACTTCCGCGACTCTATTTTCCAGTGTCTGATCATGACAGAACAAAAAACGACCCGAAGACAAAGCGGTGTGAAACGGACGTCCGACCAGGCCGTCAATCTTCTTCAGAAAAGATGCGCTGGTAAAAGACTGAACATGCACGTTGAACCGGCCATGCTTCAGCATTGTGCATTCAAGATAATCCTCGGAATCACCATCTAGAACGAAAAATAAGTCGATGTCAGAATATTCCCAGAAATCGCCGCTGACACTGCTGCCAAAAACGAAAAGCGCCAGAGATTTTTCAACCGCCAAAAAAACCTGCCCGATCTCGGCAAACGCCAATGACAAATCATCCGGCAACTTATGACAATCTTGTACCCCGGCCATTTTTACCTCACGCTTTCAATTTTTTTCAACATTCTGCTCACGCTGCCAGAGAATGCTGGGGCTTAGCTCTTTTTCAGGAAATAGACTTTGAACAGTTCGCTCTCGACCTGATTTATCCAGTGGTCGAAGCCGAGGCTGGCGGCTTTGTCGATGAGCGGCGCCGGTATGAATGGCGCGATCACCTCGTAAATGCTGCCGGTTGCGATACCGTTAAGATCTGCTATCACCTGATTAACCGGCTGCTCACCGGCTTCGAGCATCGGCCTGATATCGACCGTTTTGCTGACTTTGCCCGGTTCGAACCAGGCCGGCTTTTCGACCGAATAGTGACTGGCATCGCCGGCGATGTGCATGGCATCCTGTCCGACCTGCTGGCGCAGAACCTTGATCAGTTCTTCGATTTTGACATTGCCGACGGTTGCCGCCTGCTGCAACGATGCAATTCGGGCCACGGTTTTTCGCAGAATGGGATTTTTCAATTTTTCAAAAGCAGGAACAAAGCCGATCAGCACATCTTCAAGCTGTGGATAAGCTTCGATCAGTTCGAGAACTTTGGTTTTGGGGCTTATGATCAATTTGTGTTCCGGCATGGCGTTACTCTTTATAAGACAGAATTCTCTGTTCGCCTTCGAGATCGCGATAGGGCTGGACGTTGTGCGATACTTCGAGAGTGCCCAGGTATTCGCCCTTTTCATTGCGCAGAGCGAAATATTCGATGTGAATCATTTTGCCGCCCATGTTGATCCAGAAAGGGGCCCGCGACTTTCTGCCGCTGCGAAAATCGTCGATGATTTTATCGACGATATGAGCGCTGGCCGGCGGATGGCAAAGGCGCACATCGCGGTTGAGAATTGCCCGGTTTCGCTGGAAAATGCGTTCTTTGGCCTGGGAAAAGTATTTGACCTTATCGTTTCTGTCGACAAAAGTCATATCGACAGGCAGGCTGTTGAGAATGGCCAGCAGCTCTTCGACCGAGAAACTGCCAGATGGCAGCTGAATGTTGCCGCCGCTTTTATTCATTTCTGCCAGAGTGTCGTCTGGTGCTCCTGCCGGTTTCCAGCTTTGCGGCGGGTCGTAGAGGCAGAAGCCGATTTCGAGCGACTGGCGGTCAATTTCATACCAGTCGTCATCAGAAAGCTTGTCGAGAGACATTGGCAGAAGAATTTCTTCTTCTTTCGTGGTCATATCGACAACTCCGTTTACTGCCGGAACCAGCACTATTTCTGCTGAGGCGAGCAGTTCTTCGGCGGCAATTCCATCGGTTTTCAGCAGCTCGATCGCGCCTTTGATCTGGCCTCTGATTTCGTCGTGCTTGCCCCACATGACCTTCGGCGGGCCTGAAATGCCGAACTTTTCGAGATATGGAAACAGAAGATATTCTTTTCTGAGATAGTGTTTGTCAACATCGTAAAGATTGTTGAAAAAGCCGCGCAGCTTCAAAATATTCTGATCGAGATTTTTGTCGCCACTGTTTTTAATCTCTTCGAGCAACTGGCGGATACTGGCGGTCAGCTTTTTTAGTTCGCCATTCTCTTTGAGCATGACGTCGACCGGGTGCCCGGCCGGAATTTTTCGTGCTTTTGACAGGTCGATGTTACCATGCAGCACCGCCGAATGGGCATCGCACAGCTTGAGAATTTCGGTTTCGGCCAGGCCTTCTTTAATCAACTCCTGCTCAACTTCAACAACTTCCTCATAAGGCACATTGCTCAGGCTTTTGAGTAATTCTTCGCGAACGCTTTCCTGTGACTGGCCGTCGTGAAGCTTTAAAATCAGCTCTTTCAGCTTTTTCTTGCGGTTTTCAGAATTGTTGATCAGCTCGCTCACTTCGTTTCTCCATTCATTTGTCATCTTCAGACTGTACCGAAATATTATCATATCTTTCAGTGCAGGTGTTTGTTGTATGATTATGTTATGAAGAAACCAGCGATCGGAGTTTACGTTGTCGTGATTTGTGCGATGCTCTTCATCGCAGCAGGCCTGCAGGCCGGGCAGACCTGGATGACCTGGAACACGCGTGCCGGGCTTCCCAGCAATAACCTCAGCTGCCTTGCCATCAACAAAGGCGTGATGGCGGTTGGCAGCGACCAGGGTATCGGGCTTTATCTCGAGAATTACTTCGGCTGGTTCAATCTCGCGAACTATCATGAGAAGTTGGCCGGTCTCGCAGTGCGCGCGCTCGATTTTGACGATCACGACACACTATGGGCCGCGACCCCGGCGGGTTTGTTCGCGATCGAGCTGGCAGGGTTTCCTGAAAGTGAACTGCAGATTAAACGTTACGACCATGAGCACGGGCTTTCGACGATAGACGTCGAGGCCGTGCAGGTTGTCAATAACAAGATCTACGTAGGCTGCTATGGTGGCTGGCTGTTTTCTTCGGAGATTGCGCCGGGCAGCAATATTAGCAGTTTTCTGCCGGTGAATCGTGCGGCATTCGGCGACGTAAACAAATTTATGTCGGTTGGAATCACTGCGCTGGCCATGGATTACCCGGATGGCGGCATCTATTCAACCAAGGGAAAAGGCCTGCTGCGTGCTGCAGATGGCAGCAATCTGGTTGGCGAAGACGAGCTTTTTTCTGACTGGGTCAATGATTTCTGGGCGTTCGAAGATGGAACAGCCAATCGCATTATCGCGGTGACTCAGAACCAGATGAATCTTATTTCGAATAACCGGCCGGTCGGTCGTTGCTCGCTGCCGGTAGAGGACTGCTGGATCAGCAGCGTAACTACCGCGCCCGATGAATATAGCGACGAATACAAGCCGAAGAAGCCAAAGGGTTACGAGCATCTCGAAGCCTTTATCGGCAAACGCACCCTGTTCGTCGCGACACGTGGCCAGGGTTTGTGGATATTCGACGATGGCCGCTGGAACAATCTGACTACGCGCGACAGTCCGCTGCCATCTGATAACATCAACAAAATCTACTACCTGGCGGGCCCCAAAAAAATCGCGATTCTCTCAGAAGGCGGGCTGACCATGATGGGAGTGACTGAATACGACCAGTTCGACATATTCAAGGCCAGTGGCTCTTATCCATACTGGGCCAAGACTTTCTGGCCATTCATGCAGAGCTGGGGGCCTTATGTCTATGGCTACCCATCGCAAAAGTCGTATCCGATCGAGCCTTTTATCGCCTATGGAAAAATGCTGCGTGGCAAAGACATCTGGATTGCGCACGAACGCGGCCTTTCGCGTTTTATTTTCCCGTCTTCGCCCTTTATGGGAGCCATGCAGTATCGTTTTCATCTTGCCGGCCGTTTTGATGCTAAAGACAATGATCCGGCCCGGAATCTGGCAATAGAAGACGACAGCACGGTTTTTGACCGGCCGCCGCTGGCCCCCGGAGAAGAGCTCTGGCACCATTACTGCAAGGAACAGCCGACTGATTTCTGTCTGGCGCCGATTTCGCAGATCTATGTTTCAGAAGATATGAAAACCATTGTCGGCCCGGGAGAATACGTGATGATCGAAGCTACGTCAGTTGATGAGGTGAGCGACGAAGATATCCGGGCTGCTTTTGCAGAATACCGAAGGCAGCATCCTGAGCTGGGCGAAGCCGGCGAACCGGGATCCGACACAAATGCAGATCATCTCGATGATGTTTCTGGTGGCTCGGATGACGATAATGAAAGCCTTGAGACAGGCGAGTCAGAGGCTGATGTGCATGAAGATGCAGGCGCTGGCACGACGCCAGGGCAAGAGCCGCAGCCCCGATTATGCCGGGCTCTCATAAGAGTTGGCGACGAAATTTACAATTCTGGTGATGGTTTGCGGGTACGTTCGGTCGCTTCGTTAATGCGCGAGTGCCCTCTGCATCCGATTCCTTCGGTTGCTATAAATGATTTTGTGCTCGATCTTTCCGATCGTGTCTGGATGATATACGACGACAACAGGCTGGCCTGTCTCGACAGCCGGCCCGGTGAAACAGTTCCTGACCCGGCTAACGACGACTGGTATGAATTTCCTTCCGAGATGCTGCCCTGGGAAAAGTACGACGACCTGCTTTGCGTGCAGCGAATAGGCGCTGCCCTGTATGTAAGCACTGAAAAGAGCGGCGTGTATTATCTGCCGACCGCGCACACGGCAGTGCTCAAAGACCTGCGTTCGTCTGACTGGCTGCGCATTCAGTTTCCTCAAGCCACTTTTGAAAATGATCTGTTCAAAAACATCATCGCCGTAGAATACTGGAAAACAGAGGCCGGGCCTGTAGCAGCGCTTCTCTCGAAGAGAGGGCTGGCAACTTTCGATGGCAGCAGACTCGACTTCATAGATGTGCCTGAGCGCAATTATACCTGCATGGTGCAGGATCGCCATCACAACCTCTGGCTTGGGTCGTTGCAGGGGTTGTCGTATCTGACGCCCACAGGTAAACTCAAGGATATTCACGGTAAGGCTAATTTCTTCAATTCTGAAAAGGTGATCAGCATGGCTGCTGCGCCTGATGACGCCAAATACCCCTATGTCATCGCCGTTGCGGTCGATGAGTTTGCGCAAACCCGCAAAGGTTCGCGTAAGGTTTATGGCTCGTCAGATCCGCCGCCATCGCTGGTTCGCGGCCGATTCGGTCATTACAGTCTTAAAGTTCTCAATGCTCAGGTCGACAGTTCGCAAATTATGCTCTACGATGGTAAAAAGTGGGAACCGATGTTCAGACCCGGCGTTCGCGCAATGATGTTCGATCAGGAATTTTTGTGGATATCGACTTCGTGCCGGGTTGTGCGCCTTTATATTCCGGTAGTTGTGCAGTCTTACTGACTCCATCGAAACCCATATTCTAAAAGCATTTCACGTAATGGAGATGCAAAATTGTGTAAGTGATATTTCAGTTCAGATGTTTGTTGTATGATTATGGTATGAAGAAACCAGCGATCATAATTTGCAATGTTGTAATTTTTGCCATGCTGCTTTTTGCAGCGAGAGTTTATGCCGCCGGGCAGACCTGGATGACCTGGAACATCCGTTCCGGGCTTCCCAGCAATAATCTCAGCTGTCTGGCCATCAACAAAGGCATGATGGCGGTTGGCAGCGATCAGGGGATCGGACTTTACCTCGAAAATTACACCGGCTGGTTCAGTCTCGCAAACTATCATGAGCAGCTGGCCGGCCTCGCCGTGCGTTCGCTCGATTTCGACGACTACAACACGCTATGGGCTGCCACGCCGTCGGGACTGTTCGCGATCGATCTTGAGCATTTTCCCGACAGCACGCCCCGGCTCAGGCGTTACGACCATGAACACGGCCTCTCGACGATAGACGTCGAAGTCGTGCAGGTTGTCGATAACAAGATCTACGTTGGCTGTTATGGCGGCTGGCTGTTCTCTTCGGCGATTTCGCCGGGCAGCAGCATTTCGAGCTTCGTTCCGGTTAATCGGGCGGCTGTCGAAGATCTCAACAAATTTATGTCGGTCGGTATCACCGCGCTGGCAATGGATTATCCTGAGGGCGGCATTTATTCGACCAAGGGAAAAGGCCTGCTGCGAGCTGCAGATGGCAGTAATCTGGTTGGCGAGGACGAGCTTTTTTCTGACTGGGTCAACGATTTCTGGTTGTTTGAAGAGGGCAACGCCAATCGTATCATCGCGGTGACGCAGAATCAGATGAATCTCATTTCGAACAACCGTTCGGTCGGGCGCTGCTCGCTGCCGGCCGAAGACTGCTGGATCAGCTGTGTTACCACGGCTCCCGATGAGGAGCGCGACGAATATAAGCGCGAGAAGCCCAAGGGCTATCTTCATCTCGAAACTTTTATCGGCAAGCGAACTCTAATTGCCGGCACACGCGGTCAGGGCCTGTGGCTGTTTGACGATGGCCGCTGGAGCAATCTCACCATGCGCGACAGCCCGTTGCCATCAGACAATATCAACAAGGTTTACTATCTGCCCGGTCCGAAAAAGATTGCGATTCTCTCTGATGGCGGCCTTACCATGCTTGGTATCACCGAAGAGACGCAATTCGATCTTTTTCAGGTGCGCGGCTCAGACCCTTACTGGGCCAAGACTTTCTGGCCGTTTATGCAGAGCTGGGGCCCTTATGTTTACGGTTACCCGTCGCAGAAAAGCTACCCGATCGAGCCGTTCATCGCTTATGGCAAAATGTTGCGCGGCAAGGATATCTGGATCTCACACGACCGTGGAATTTCGCGGTTTGTCTTTCCGTCGGCACCGTTCATGGGCGTCATGCAGTATCGTTTTCATCTGGCCGGGCGTTTTGAAAGCAAAGAAAACGATCCGAGTAAAGATATGACAATCGAAGACAACAGCACGACCGGTGACCGGCCGCCGATTCTGGCGGGTGAAGAACTCTGGCATCATTACTGCAAGGAGCAGCCCACCGATTACTGCCTGGCTCCGATATCTGAGATCTATGTCTCACTCGACATGAAGACCATGTTAGGCCCCGGCGAATACGAAGTGATTGCTGCGCCTTCTGTCGAAGCCATACCTGAAGCTGCCGCAGAATATAGAAGGGCGCAGTCTCTTGTCGAAGCTGAAAGTGCTGCCGAAAGCGATTCTGACGAAGACCCGGCAGATGGTGATGACGAAGCCGGCGACGATAACGAAGAAGAAGACTCAGACCAAGATGCAGCAGAAGGCGAAGCTGCCGGCGCGACAGAAGATGAAGCCGACGAAGATTCGACCGAAGACACCGAAGACAGCGAAAATGCAGGTTCTGAAGAAGATGGTGAAGACAGCGATTCTGATGATGAAGAATCAGACTCTGATGACTCTGATGACGCGGATGATGCGGCCGAACAAGGCAGCGGAAATGGTGAAGAACGCGACTCGGCTTCCGGTCAGGCCTCTTCAACGCCGCGACTGAGGCCGATATTCAGTGTTGGCGAGAGCAGATACGACACGAGAGCTCATCAGCTCTATTCAGTAGCATCGCTGATGCAGGAGTGCCCGCTGCATCCGATTCCATCTGAAGATATCAACGATCTTGTACTCGATCTGGCTGAGCGTGTCTGGATCGTCTTCGACAACAACAAGCTGGCCTGTCTCGATAATCGGCCCGGTGAAACCGTGCCCGATCCTGCGAATAATGACTGGTGTGAGTTCGCAGACGCTCAGCTGCCATGGCAGAAACTCGACGATCTTCTCTGCATTCAGCGCATTGGTTCGGCAATTTATGTAAGTGCCAAAGACAGCGGGGTCTATTATCTCCCGGCTGCGCACTCCATAACGCTCAAAGATCTTCGCCCGTCTGACTGGCGGCGAATCGAGTTTCCTGCCGACTCGGACGAAATCGACCAGTTCAAACGGGTTATTGCCATAGAATACTGGAAAACCGACAAGGGCTCAGTAGCCGCTCTGCTTTTTGACAAGGCTCTGGCTACCTTTGATGGCAGCAGGCTTACTTTTTATGCAGTGCCCGAACGCAATTACACCTGCATGGTGCAGGATCGTTATCAAAACCTATGGCTCGGTTCTTTTCAGGGGTTGTCGTATTTCACGCCAGATGGCAAATTCAAGGATATTCACGGGCGCATGCACGATTTCAACTCCGAAAGGGTCGTGGCTGTTGCTGCTGCGCCAGACGACGCCAAATACCCTTATACGGTAGCTGTCGCTGTCGATGAATACGCCCGCGAGAACAGCACCGGCGTACGCAAGCTTTACAGAGCGTCAGACCCGCCGCCATATCTGTCGCGCGGCCGTGACAGCGCTTATCGCCTGCGGGTAAAGAATGCCGGCCCAGATAACGCGCAGATCATGCTCTACGACGGCGAAAAATGGGAACCCATGTTCAGACCCGGCGTTCGCGCCATGATGTTCGACCAGCAGTTTTTGTGGATCGCGACGTCATGCCGCATTATGCGCCTTTACATGCCAACAGTAGTACAGTCTTACTGACTTATACCAATACAGCTCGTTCCATCTGTTAATCTTTCTACTTTGTCGTGCTTATTGTTATCTTATGCTCGTGCTCGTAATCGTAATCCTAATCGTAATCGAGATAGAAATAGCTTGAGTTCAATTACTGTATTGTAAACAGCATCATCAGCGCGGGATGCGCAGGCGGCGGACTCTGATGTTGGTCGACAGCCAGATGAATTCGCGGTCGATCATGATGTGGCTGACACCGGCTACCCGCCATTTGTCCCAGATTCTACCGTCATAGTAATGCAATGAAGAACCCTCGATCAGTTGCTCGATTACCCGCTTTTTACCGTTGGCGTCGGTAATTACCATCGGCGCCTGGTCTGATCCGTTCAACAGCGGATTCATGTCGATGTCGTCTCCCAGAGCGTCGCAGGCTACCCAGACGCCGAGCTGGAACTCACTGCTTGCCGGCAGCGTGCCGATTGCGGTAATGTGATCCGATTCGAACCGGGCGTTGGTTTTGGTATATGAATACACGTGGCCGGAAGGATCGACGCGAAACAACCCGCCGACCGAGCCGACCCATAGATTGCCTTCGGCTCCGGCTGCAATACAGGTATAGCGTCGGCGCCCGCCGAGATCGATCTTGCTGTAAAAATCTCCATCCCAGGTGCTGATGCTGTTATTGTGCTGAATCGCCAGAACCTGCCCCTGTTCGCGTTTCCATTGCGCGAATCCGCGCACATCAGAATCTGGCAGGCCGGTGTAAATGCTGTGATGCTGCCACTCGAACGGTTCCTTTTTGAGATCGGTACTGCCGGGGTTTTTCAGTATATAGAAGCCGTCTTTCTTTGTGCCAACGTAAATGCTGTCGGGCGTGTACCAGACAACGTTCAGCTCGGTGCCGTCGCCCCATGGCGCGTATTTATCCATCATCAGCCAGTTGGGTTTTTCGACCTTCTGCTCTTTGCCGTCTTTTTTGACGACCTTCTTTTCCATGCGCATGCGCGCCAGCTGCTTGTCGTTGAAGATCACCCAGAGAAAGTCTGAATTGCGATCGACGTCTATCCAGGTGATTCTCTGATCAGGTATTTCAAACAGATCAGTATCATCATAAAAAATGTATTCTTTGGTAAACAGCTGCCAGTAACCGCGCAGAGCCTCTTCACCGATATTGTCTACCGGCAGTTCAGGCTCTTCATTGTCGAGATGGCCGGTGTTTTCTTCTTCTTCCTCTTTTGTCTGCTCGATGCGGCTGCTCACGTCAGGCAGTGTCTGCTGGTCATAATTTTTGGGGAAGCTGCCTGATCGCCACCTGGTCAGGCCGTGCAGGTGCGAAAACCAGTAGCTGCTGCCGCCCCTGATAATCTGAAAATGCGGAATCATCGCAGCATAGAGCGGCGGAAACGGATAAATCGTCTTGAAATAAGCCGAACCCAGCCCGATTTTTTTGAACTCGTCATACTGGTTCGAATCGAGATGAATCAGTACCAGCCCGGCGTCTGTGCAGACGATCAGCAGTCGGCCGATGGCATAGAGGCGGTTGATGCTGTCAGATGGCAATATGCTGTTGACGGTCAGGTATTGTGTCCACTTGCCCTTTTGAAAGCGCCACAGGCCGTTGTTTCGCGTGCCGACATAGAGTGAATGCTTGCCTAAGAAATCGAACAGTTTCTCTTCACTGTCTGATAACTCGGGGCTGTCGAGCAGATCGAAAATTTCGTCAGGTTCTTTGACCGTGACGACGCAGTTCAGCCAGGGGTCTTCAATCGGCAGGCCGATTTCGTAGTCGGCCCGATTGTTTCTGATAAGGCTCAGATGTTGCGGTGTCGCAGCAATCGTATATTTTTCGCGCTTCTTGCCGGCAAATATGAAGAAATCGTTGATCCAGAGTTCCGGCTCGCCATTGCTGCTGACCGCTGCATACTGGCTGCCGCCATTGATTTCTACCAACCCGCCGCCGCGCGTGCTGAACCAGCCCTGGCTCGGCCCGGTCATCGCCAGGCCGGAAACCCCGACCGATCTTATTTTAAGACTGTCTCCTTCTGATGTGTCGGTGTAATTGACCGGAGTAAAAACGGTTGTACCTGTCTGCGGAATATAAGCCTGTGCCACATAGCCGCCAAAACAGCCAATATATATGCGGTCTTTTGTGATCTGTATGCGATCTATGTCGAAAGTGGGCAGATTGTGGTTCGTGTCGAAAACGAAGATTTTCTTTTCCTGAATGCAGGCCAGTCCGTTCGCAGTTGCCAGCCACAGATGGCCGTACTCGTCGAAAGCGATGTCTTTGACTGGCATTGTCGCAACCTGATCGGGCAGTGCCACCACCGACCAGGTGCCGGTATTGCCGCTGTAAATGCTGACTCCCTGATCGGTGCCGACCGCCATCACTGTTTTGAACGAGGCGAAGCAGTTAACGACCCGGCCGCCGATTCCCGAAGGCTCGTTGAAAACCTGCCACGAATCAGCCAGCACCGCTGCCGGCAGTAAAAATACGATCGCTACCAGTATCAACAGCCCCTGCCGCCAGCTTTGCATGAGTTCCCCCTCGTAAGTGCTCTCTGATATTTTAACAGAATACCTCACTCAAAACAAAAACTACCCAACAGCATTAGCTGGAGAATAACAGAACCGGCCGGGGTTAACCGGCCGGCCTGCTAAGTGAGAGTGAGAGAGAGTTGTTTTACTTGCTTTCGCTCGTGCTGGGAGCTGTATTGCTGCTGTTCTGATTGCCACATGAGCCGTCGCGCAGCTGGCGTCTGACGCGCTGAGCAGAACCGTCTTTGGCGCCTTTTCCCTGACCTTTGCGCTGGCCATTGCCCTGACCGTTACCGAGTTTTGCATTGCGCTGCTGGCGTTTGCCGGCTTTGGCTCCAAATCCGCTGCCGTCTCTTGGCTGGGGCTTGGTGCCATCGCCATAGCCACGGCCGCTGCCGTCGCAGGTTTCACTTTTAATGACGCCCTGGGTCGGAGTAGCTGTGGTAGAGGTCTGAGCTGTGACTGTCGATTGAGTCTGTGCACTCTGGTTGAGAAGCGCGCGCTGACCGTTGCCGCGCATTCTGCCCTGGTTCTGAGCTGCGTTGCTGTCCTGAGCATACACTATGCCGACGCCGAGAAGAAGAACTACTGCTAGAACGATACTTAAGTGTTTCATATCCCTGCCTCCTGTGAGTTATTTTATTGATTCAGCCTTCAGTTTGCCTTGCCATACCTGTATCTGAATCTTTTACCCTGATTGTCATTGAGCTCAAGATCGCCGTTCTCAGCCCATCTGCCGCGAAATACTTCCGACAGGTCGCGCACTATGGTAAGGGTGCCATCGTCGCTCTCATTGATGCTGAGCTTGACACCAGACCGGGTGTTCTTGATTTCGACCAGCGGTTCGCCGTCGTCGCCGTAGGTAACTTCCCAGATGATTTCACCGACGGTCAGACTGCTGACATCACCTGATTCATCTGCTGCCGGAATCGTGATAGCGGTACCGTTGCCGCGCGTAATTACGATTTCACCGGTCTCGAGCTTTTCGATCGAACACTGTTCAAGACCGACACTCATGCTGTTGGCGGAAACAATCGCCATGCAGCTGCCGGTTCCGCGTTGCAGCCCCAACCCGGTTTCGCCGTTCTGAGAGCGATACTGGCGGTTTCGGTATCTCATCATGCCTTCGCTGTTGCCGACAGATGCCAGCAGGCTGGCGTCGCCATCGCTGATGACTGATGCCGCCAGAACGCGATCGGCCAGCAGGCTTGCTTCGATGCCGGCTATGTCGTCACTCGACAGTACAGCTGCCATATCATCGGAGCCATTCCCGGAACCACTGCCGGCGCAGCCGGTAAAAACCATCATTGCACTGACCATTAACGCGAAAAGAAAGAACTTTTTCAATTTTGTTTCTCCAGTTTGAATTTCAGATATTTATCAATTTGCAACCGCCATGCCATGTTTGTGTTTTTGTTCGAAACTTTCGATTCAGAGCGGCTTTTGCAATTTGTTTGGTCGATCTGACTACTTAATCTATCGTACAAAAGTGCAAAGAATTTCACGGCAAAAGTGCAAGTCTTTGCACTCGTGTGCTATCTTCATTGTGCTTGCGCCATAAAAACTTTGGTCTCAGCCTCGATCTGACTGATGCCTCATACAGCGCCAGTTGGCAGGAACAGTTCTTGCAAGATATAAACTTGCTAAGATTTTTGTATCAGATCGGATATTAAATGCCAGAGCAGAATGATGAAAAAAACAGTGCTATCGCTACAGCGGGCGTGATCGGCAGGTTTGATCGCTTTGCCGTGTCGGCGCTGATTTTTGTGCTGGTGATTGCTTCGGGGATTCTGGCTCTGCTGATGAGCCGCTGGAACCGCGATCAGCTGGCCGTTCTGTTGCAGTGGGCAGCAGAAAAAGAAGGGCGTGCTCTATATACCCGCGTGATTCATGAGGGCGGCCTCAGCCCGATGCTGCTGATGCAGCAGCCTGAATTGTTTTCAGAAAGCATGCTTGAAGAAAGTGACATTCTCGCCGCCGGTATAATGCAGGGTGGCAGAATGATTGCAAGCTTCAGCCGTCAGCCTGATTTACAGGTCGATCTTTCATTGCTGCCGCCTGACCGTGAAGCCGTCATTCTCGATGATAACACCGCTTTGTATCGGCGTCTCTCAGGCCCCGGCCGCAATGCGGTGTCTTCGACGGGTCTGCAGACCGGCCGTCGGCACGGCGGCGGTCCCGGTTCTGGCGGTGGTCGCGGAATGGGCCCTGGCAGGCAGCGCTTCGAAGCTGAGTCTGGCGCGCCAGTTGCTGATTCTGAGCGGCTGAGCATATATCTTGTCTTTTATGGCCCCGATCGGACGATTGTGCAGCCGCTGATTCTTCAGATGTATCTCTGGCCCGGCGTCTGGCTGGTATTTTCTCTGCTCTGGCTGGTGATTTCACTGATGCAGTCGCGCACCGCCCGTCTCAAGGTAATGTTGCAGAAAGAGTCGCATCTGTCAGACATCGGCAGGATGTCGGCGCGTCTGGCGCATGAAATCAAGAATCCGCTGGGCGCGATACGCGGCATGGCGCAGCTTCTTCAGAAAAAGTGCCGTGACGGGCATGAACCGGAGAAGGTAGAAATGGCTACAACCATCGAGCAGGAAACTTTTCGCCTCGAAGAACTCACCAGAAGCATTCTCGACTTCGCACGGCCGCAGGAATGCCGGGTTCTGCCGCTTAATCTGACTGCGGTCGTCGAAGACACCCTGCGTATTTTCAATCAGCAGTTGTCAGAAGGCAGTATTGTCGCGCCGTCTGACCAAACGGTTCCCGAGTGCCTTGGTGACGACAATGCGATCAGACAGATCTTGCTGAATCTTTTAAAAAACGCTCTTGATGCGGCAGAAAACCCGGCCGCCGTTCGTCTTGAAATCACTGTTGACTCTGAAACAGTCATTCTGCGCGTTTACAACCCGGCCGGCTACATGTCTGAACAGATGCTGGAAGATGTGTTTACGCCTTTTGTATCGACCAAGGTTAAAGGCTACGGTCTTGGTCTGCCGGTCAGTCGGCGCCTGGCTGAACAGATGGGTGGTTCACTGCGGCTTGCCAACGCCGCGCCCGGCGGAATAATGGCCGAGCTGAAACTCAGGAAAACAGCATGAAGAACAAAGATTTTCGCGCTACCATACTGGTTACCGATGACGAAGTTTCTTATCGCAACATGATCAAAGCCGTTCTCGAAGACGCCGGCTTTGAAGTGCTGGCGGCCGCTTCGGGTGAACAGGCGCTCGAGATTATTTTGCGCCGCTCAATCGATGTTGCAGTGCTCGACCTGATGATGCCGCGCATGGATGGCCGCGAACTGATGGCACGCCTGCTCAAGAAGATTCCCGAGCTGCCGGTGATTTTTCTGACCGCGCACGGTTCGATTGCCTCGGCGGTTGCCGCGGTAAAAGAGGGCGCTGCCGATTATCTGACCAAGCCGTTGCCACATGTCGATGATCTGGTTAACACGGTCGAGCGGGTGCTCGAGCTGTCGCGGCTCAAGCGCCAGCAGAATCGCAAGGTCGCGGCCAGAATCGCTGCTGACCCATTTCCCTGCGCTTCACCAAATATGAAAAAAGTTCTTGAAATGGCCGCCCGTGTTGCTTCTACCGATGTTACCGTTCTGATTGCCGGCGAATCGGGTACCGGCAAAGAACGCATGGCCGAGTTCATTCATCTCAACAGTACGCGCTCGACCACTGAAATGGTATCGGTTAACTGTGCGGCCATAGTCGATACTCTGCTCGAAAGCGAACTGTTCGGCCATGAAAAAGGTGCTTTTACCGGCGCCGTTGAGCGCAAGCCCGGCCGCTTTGAAGAAGCCGATAATTCGACGCTTTTTCTCGACGAAATCGGCGAAATGTCGATTGCCCTACAGCCAAAACTGCTGCGCGCCCTGCAGGAAAAAGAATTTCGCCGGGTCGGTGGTTCGCAGACGATTCGCTTCAATGCCCGCCTGATCGCGGCAACTAATCGTAATCTCAAACAACAGTGCGCTGCCGGTGCTTTTCGCGAAGATCTGTTTTATCGCATCTCGGTGTTTACTCTGCATATCCCGCCGTTGCGCGAGCGCCCCGAAGATATTCTGATGCTTGCCGAAAAATTTATCAGCGAGGCCGCCGCCCGTTTTGGCCGCCCGGCTCCGACGCTGGCTGAAACTACCCGCAAGGTTCTGCTCGCTTACGCCTGGCCCGGCAACGTGCGCGAACTCGCCAACGTTATCGAGGCGTCGGTTCTGCTCTGCGACGACGAGCAGCTGCAGCCGCGACATCTGCATGGCATAAATGTCGATGAGCATGTGTCCAAAGCAGAATCTGCACCAGACAACAAAGACCTGCTCGCCGCCGCCGAGCGAAAGGCTCTGCTCGAAGCACTCGCCCGCTTCGACGGCAACCGCGCCCGCACCGCCGAATTCCTCAACATGAGCCGCCGCAACCTCATCTACAAACTCAAAAAACACAACCTCCTCAACCGCGACCAATAGTTTGTAATCAGTGTGTGCTGATCCTGTTACATCCCGCGCCATCTGGTTCCATGCAGCTTGCGTCCATTCAATAGTGCTTTTGTCAGCTATAGTACAAGCTTTTTTAGCTGTATGACGGTTTCTTTGGTTTGTTGTTTGCAGTTACAATGTTTCCGATGATAAAATTGATCTATAATGGGGAAGCAAGAAGCATTACCAAATAAAAGTGTTGATGTTTTCGGTGATTTTTGGAGTTTGCAGTTACCAAGTGTTTTCTAATAATTAAAGCAAATTTTTAGAGCAGGTTGTGAAATGACAGAACAAACAAGATCTTTTGAAGTAACCGATTCCTTTTTGCATAATGAACGAAGCCTCGACGAGCAGCGACTTTTCGACATAGCGGCTGAAGTCACTTCTACTTACAATCTTGCCATGCAGCAGAATTTTGTGCCTGTATTGGGCTTTGTCCGCATAACCAATAATAGTCACACATCATCCGCCAGAGCCAAACTGGCTATATCTGCCAACCCCGAGTTTTTCGAACCGGTAGAATTCGAAATTCCGGAAATCGTCGCTGGCAAGACTTTTGAGCTGAAGGAACCACAGCTAAAGGTATCTGCCGAATATCTTCTTCGCCTCAAAGAGCGTATCACAACAACACTTATCATAAAAGCCACCTTTGCCGATTCCACCGCAGTACATGAAAGCAATGTCATCCTTCTCGCATTCAATGAGTGCGATGGTTACATGTGTCTCCCCGAACTTATTTCTGCTTTTATTCAACCGAATTCGCCAACTGTCGAATTGATTCTGGCGAATGCCGCAGCGACACTAAAAAAATGGGGACAATCGTCTGCCATAAGTGGCTATCAGTCTAAAGATCCCGGCGTTGCCTGCAATATTGCCGGAGCGATTTTTGCTGCAATTTCTTCCTGTCAGATAAACTACTGTGTTCCACCAGCCAGTTTTGAATCAGGTGGACAGAAGATAAGATTTCCGGAAGTTATACTGGACAACAAGCTTGGCACTTGCCTGGATCTGACACTGTTTTTTTGCGCCTGTCTCGAGCAGGCGGGTCTGAACAGCCTGGTAATCCTTACCAGAAATCACGCATTTGCAGGATTGTGGCTCAAAGATGAAAGCTTTCCGCTGTGTTTTGTTGATAATTCGCTTGCCTTACGCAAAAGAGTAGAACTCAAAGAAATCATGGTGTTCGAAACAACAACAGTTACGCATGATAACAGCGATTTCTCGATTGCAACTAGAATAGGCGAACAAAAACTGCTTGATGATGACTATGTTGGATGTATCGATATAAAGCGCTGTAGGTCCACTCATATTCTTCCACTGCCCATTTTTTTCGATGGACTTAAAGTCGGCATAAAGGTTCAACACTCTGGCGAAATTGCCAGATCAGATAATGCTAAACCGGTTGAACTTTTGCAACCGGTATTTGTCGAGAGCAAAACTTCTGACAAGCAGTCTGAAAACCGCATTGATCAATGGAAACGCAAACTTCTGGATCTGTCGCTTCGTAACAGGCTTTTGAATTACCGCGTTACTGCTAAAACCATACAGCTGGTTTGTGGTTCGCTGGCGAGTCTGGAAGACTGTCTTGCCGACGGCAAAGAGTTCAGAATAAAATCGTTGCCTTCAGATATTGAAGCCGGTCGAAGTTCGCAGGCTCATCTTGTTGGCACTGGCAATGACATAAGAACAGAATTTGTGCAGCGGGAGTTCCTGCAAAGCCGCCTTTATTCGCCAGTCGGCGAAGTTGCGCTCGAAAAGAACCTGCTCGAAGTCTTTCGCGATTCACGCAACAGTCTTGAGGAAGGCGGCACTAATACACTGTATCTGGCGATGGGCTTTTTGTACTGGCAGGAGTCAAAATCAGCCAACACGCTCAGAGCTGCGCCAATCATTCTGGTACCTCTCGAAATCAGGCGGAACTCTGTTAAAGAGGGTTTTACGATCAGCAAGCGTGATGAAGAATCGCAGATCAATGTAACTCTGCTTGAATTGCTCAAACAGGATTTCAATATCGACATACAGGGCCTGGATCCTCTACCGCTGGATGAGCACGGCATAGATCTTGACAGGACTCTGAATACGATCCGGCAGCACATACTGAATCTTGAGAACTGGGAAGTCCGCGAAGAAGCCGTTATCGGCAACTTTCAGTTTCGCAAATTCCTCATGTATAAAGATCTTGAATTGCGCTCATCCAGACTGCTTGAAAACAAAGTGGTCAATCATCTCGTCAATACGAAAGAAAGCAAGTTTCCCGACCAGGGAGATTTCCCGGATGCGCGTCGAATCGATTCCGATTTTTCTCTCAATCAAACGTTTTGCCCAACAAGCGCAGACAGCTCACAGCTGGCGGCAGTATACGCGGCTGCTGCAGGCCGCAGTTTTGTATTGCACGGCCCACCAGGCACCGGCAAGTCGCAAACTATCACCAACATAATTGCACATTCCCTGGCTGTTGGAAAATCAGTTCTGTTTGTATCGGAAAAGGCCGCTGCTCTTAATGTCGTTTATAGTCGTCTGGCAAAAATCGGCCTTGGCAACTTCTGTCTCGAGCTGCATTCAAATAAAAGTCGAAAGGCCGAAGTGCTTGATCAGCTCAAAAGAGCTCTTAATAGACAGGTCAACGACAATACAGAAACCTGGCAACTGACTGCTCAAAATCTTCAGGCTTTACGCACAGAGCTGAATGATTACGCTGCCACTCTGCATCATAAGCATGAAAATGGACATTCTTTTTTCAAGGCTTTGTCATTGTTGACAAATATGCATGAAACACCCGATATATCGCTGGACTGGGAAAAGTTTGCCGATTTAACAGTTTTACAGCTGGAAGCGATAAAGAACTGCCTTAATCATATATATCTTCTCGGCAACGATTATGGTCAACTGGCAGACAGCCCATGGAAGCAGGTTATGACAAAGGAATGGTCGCCTGAGTTCAACAGGACAGTCATGGATCTGCTTGGTAAAATCAGTATAGCTGGCCGGTCGTTGTTGTCGAAATGCCCAGCAATCAGCGAACTTTGCGGTTCTCAGCGCTTTGCCGATTCTCTCGATTCTTTGCAGACCCTGGCTGTGATCCTGAAGACTACAATGGCGTTGCCGGCTGGTGGCGCTGAGTTACTTGCTTCAGATAATTATCCGGTGACGCATAGAGCCGTGAATAAGCTCATAGAATCTGGGAAAAAACGCAACCAGTTGCGAGCAGAGCTTGCGCAGCGTTTTGATGAGAAAATTCTTCAGCTGAATATACCGGAATTTGTGACCAACTGGCAGAATGCCTGTACAAGTATCTGGCCCCTCTCATGGTTTAGAAAACGCACACAGATAGCAAATCTTCAGCAGTATTGTAAAGAGGGCTTTTCAGTTTCTGAGAATGATATAAATACAGTCTTTGCTTTGGTAAATGAATATCAGGCAGAGTGCGCAGCTATAGGAGCAGCTGATGACATGGGATTCAAGCTTTTTGGGCAGCATTGGAATGATGGTGACCCTGACTGGAGCTTTATTGAATCCCTGGCCAGTGACGTAGAAAGATTTCTCAGAGAAATCGAAACCTTCTGCAATCTGACGTTGGAGAATTCGCTTGAAATCAGGCAAGCTTTGGTTGCGCTGTATAAGAGAACGAGTTCAGAAACAAAAAACGCCGGGTTGATCAACAGCCTCTCTGAATTTGTCAGCACAATCGAAACTTTCTCTCAACTTCATGAACGGATAACGACAGCATTAGAAATTTCCTCGATTCCATCGGGGCCAATGTCAGAAAATTACCGAATGGTTGCGGTAATAACCAGACATGCTGCCGGCTGGCTGGAGTCGATTGAACTTTTTCGCGCACATTGTCAGCTTAATCAGGCGATCAGTGAAGCAGAAAACCTCGGTTTGAAAGATCTAATGGCAGATTTGCGAGAAGGTCGCATTGCTTATAAAGATCTTTGGCCCTCGTTCAAAAAGGCATATCTGACGCGGTGGGCTGAAAAGAAAGCTTCTACTTCGAATAACCTGCGTAATTTTTCTGGTACACTGCATGACGACAAGATAAACAGATTCAGAGAGCTGGATGAGGACTTTCTGAAACTCAGCGCTCAGGCTGTGGTGGCAAAAGTTGCCGAACGTGCTCCTGCAATCAGCGCAAATGTTGCCAACTCTTCAGAATTGGGTATCCTCAACCGTGAAATTCAAAAAAAGGCTCGTCACAAGCCGCTGCGCATTCTTTTTTCTGAAATTTCGAAGCTTCTGCCAAGGATCAAGCCATGTCTGCTGATGAGTCCGATTTCGGTTGCTCAGTATCTGGCTCCAGACCACCCGCCTTTTGATCTTGTCATATTTGACGAAGCTTCACAGGTTCCGGTTTGGGATGCAATCGGTGCTATTGCACGTGGCAAAGATCTTATCGTTGTCGGTGACCCTAAACAACTGCCTCCCACAAGCTTTTTTGGTCGCTCAGAATCTCAGGAATGGGAAGAATCTGAATTGACCGAAGATATGGAAAGTATTCTGGACGACTGTCTTGCCTCAGGTCTGCCCAGTATGCATCTGCGCTGGCATTACCGTAGTCTGCACGAAAGTCTGATTACCTTCAGCAATGCGAATTATTATGACAATGGTCTGCATACCTTTCCGGCAGCCAGATTCGCTGGCCTCGGCGTCAAATTTCGTTATATTGCAAACGGAATTTATGACAAGGGTAAATCACGCACAAATCAGGTTGAAGCCCGCGCAGTTGTGGCAGAGATTGTAAAACGACTCGAAAATCCTGAACTGGCGAAACACTCTATTGGTGTCGTAACCTTCAGCGTTGCCCAGCAAACTTTGATCGAGGATTTGCTCGATGACGCGCGGCGTAGCAAGCCTGAACTTGAAGATTTTTTCAGTGACAAATGCCCGGAGCCAGTCTTTATAAAAAACCTTGAAAGTGTACAGGGCGACGAACGCGATGTAATTATCTTTTCTATCTGCTATGGCCCTGATCCCGAAGGCAAGGTTTCAATGAACTTCGGGCCGCTTAATAAAAGCGGTGGTGAGCGGCGACTTAACGTTGCCATTACTCGTGCTCGTCGCGAACTTCTTGTCATCAGCTCTCTTAAAGGCGATATGATCAGCCTGTCTAAGACACGTGCAGTAGGCGTAAGAGACCTGAAACTTTTTCTCGACTATGCCGAGCGTGGCGTCAGGGCACTGACAGAAGCAATAGCTCCTGGCAGCACCGACGATTACGAATCGCCTTTTGAAGAGGCAGTTGGCAAAGCTGTTAAAACACTGGGTTATGAGGTTCACACTCAGGTTGGCTGTTCTGGCTACCGGATCGATCTGGCAGTCGTGCATCCAGAAATTGAAGGCAGGTATCTGCTCGGGATAGAATGTGATGGTGCAAGCTATCACAGTGCTCACAGTGCTCGTGAACGCGATAAACTGCGACATGCCGTTCTTGAAAGTCTCGGTTGGAAGCTTCATCGGGTGTGGTCTACCGAGTGGTGGCACAATCCAAAGCAGGAAATTGAGAAAATCAAACAGAAAATCGTACAGTGTCTCGCCGAAGAGCCAGATGACACATGTAGCAATGACAAGATTGGCTTTCTGATCGATGATGAAACGGATGTATCTGAGGAGATCGATAATGAAAGTCTGCTGTCTGATCGTGAGAAGGCTGTTTCTTACTTTTCAGAATGGAAAAATGGCATGCCGCCGATGCCGGCCGAAGCCTTCGACAGAATCAGTTCGAACCACATAATAACAAGGATGATTGAAGAAATAACGGCAGTTGAGGGGCCGGTGAGCCTTTCACAGGTGTCCAGAAAGGTATGCAGCCAATTTAACATAAGTCGGGCAACTCATCGTATTACGAACCGTGTTCTAACTCTGGCAAAGCAGTCGAAAGTTCACATCGACAAGCGTCACCAACAGATTTATTTCTGGTGCAGC
>JAACJG010000004.1 GCA_009917695.1 Candidatus Rifleibacterium amylolyticum
TATTGGCGTGAGTCTGGCATAAATGTCATTGCGAGGAGCCTTCGGGCGACGAAGCAATCTCATCGTCAGCAGTGCAGTAACGGATTTTCGTCGAGCTTGGTTAATTAAGACGTCTTCTGATCTTCTTCATAAATTGCTGACCGGCTGGCCTCAGACTGAGACCGGCCGGTTTTTCATTATACGGATTGCACGCTTTCAAAGAGATAAAATGTTGCGCTTCTTCGTAAAAATTATCTTTCTGCTGGCCGCTCTGGTGTTCATTATCATGAAGAATCAAGGCGGCGATCGTCGCGTTTTCTCTAAACAGCAGGCCGAAGAACCAGCCCATCAGTCAGAAATCTCATTTTTCGACGGAAAATATCAGGATCTGCTCAATTCATACAGTTTGCGGCAACCCGGCGATCAATGGCGTCTTGCCCCTTCTCACAACAGCAAAAATCTCGTAAAACTCGACATTACCCATGCATCAGGCAAATATGGCTTACAGGTGCGTGTTTATGACAATTCCGGCCAGGATTTCGCTGAATTCGTCAAAGGCTACATCGCTGCCTTTCAAAAAGATATGGATAACCCGGAAATCATCGACCAGAAAGATTTCGCAGGCGATGGCGTCGTCGGCACGGCAATTTCATTCGATGGCCAGCAGCGAAATGGCTATTTTCTCAAGAGCTATGTTTTTCCCGGCCAGAAATTTTTCTACGCCATTCAGGGCGGCTGCCCATTTGCAGACAAAGATATACTCGAACCCGATCTCGATGAAATCGCAGCATCATTCAAGCCACTTTAAATGTCGATCAGCTGATAAACTCACCAGAGCCTGTAAAGTGACGCCATATTGTCAAATCATATTCATTCAGGAGCTGTTTCTGTTAACATGAATTTATGCTAAACCGGATTAGCAAAGAATCAAGCTTATGCAGCAGGCATTCTATCAGGAAATTTTAAGGAGGTTACATGAAAAAAATAACACCCCTTTTAGTCTTATGGTTATTTCTGCTGGGCATTGATGCTGCCGCGGCATTTGAGTTGGAAGAAAATAGAGCAAAAATACTTGCTGTAGTTGAAGAAGTTGCCTTGAAGTTCAATTATTATGATGAGGTATCAGCTTCCGTTCCCAATTTTATTAAAGGTGACTCCGAAATTGGTGGACAGTGCGCTGACTATGCTTTGGCATTTATAAATTTGTGGAATGCAAAGTATCAGCCTAAGGCAAGGCTGGTAATACAACAACAGGGGATTGAGCAGTTTCCTGATGGAATCTATGAGGTTGTTGGCAAAGACACTCAGGAATTGCCATTCTTAAAAAATCGAACTACATCTATGCTTTACGCATGGAATAATGCCATCGGAATCGCGCATCCAGAACTAGGTGGCTACAAAATTAAGCTGGTAGAAAATGTTCATGTTAATTCTCACCACGGTATAAAGGACTGGAACAGTAATGGGCCGCATGTCTGGGTTAAGTTGGACTCTGTCAGCGTTGATCCAACCTATGCTGAATTTGGCTCACTGCCAGTAATCGGGCAAGATAATTAGATTCGCATGAAAAGAGCTTTTCTCAGACATTTCCTCTGCGTTCGAATCAGGGGCCGAATATGAAAGAAATAAAGTATTATTTTGAAACAGAAAGACTCTGTTTCCGTGACTGGAAGGATGAGGATAAACCAGTATTTGCCACTATGAATGCAGATCCAGAAGTCATTAAGTATTTTTTGAAAAGATTGGATGAAGATGAAAGTAATAGCTTTGTTAGTAGAATTGAGTGTCATTTTGCTGAAAGAGGCTATGGTCTGTGGGCTGTTGAATTAAAACAGAAAAAGGAATTTATCGGCTTTATTGGCTTAAGTTATACGAGTTTCGCAAGTGACTTTACTCCATGCATTGAAATTGGCTGGAGGCTGAAAAGGGACTGCTGGGGCAATGGCTATGCAACAGAAGGTGCAACAGGCTGCTTGTTTTATGGCTTCAATGCTCTGGGCTTGACCGAAATATATTCATTCACATCAGTTCTCAATAAAGGATCTGAGCGAATTATGCAAAAAATTGGCATGACCAGAATAAAAGAGTTTAATCATCCAAACATCCCAATTTCCAACCCGTTGAGTAAGCATGTCTTATATAGAACAGGCAAAAGTGAAATTTCTATTAAAGCGAATGCAGTCTGATCACTTCAATTGAGCAGTAATAATGGTCTTGTCTATGACCGGGTTCGTTGCCCCAGCATAAAACAGCTCATATTCACAGTTGCGGCAATGCAGCTGTCTCATCTGCTTAAATTACCAGAGTCTTTTGGCTTTTTTAGCTCTGCTTTCTGCCTCTGCAATTTTATCGCGAAGGTTTACTGACATATTGTAAGACACCCCAAGCAGCTGTGCCAGTCCTTGCGCCTGTTCAATAAGCTCAGAATCTGGATTTTCTACGAGATTGCTGACAACAATCTTGCTCAATGAGCCGCGAACGAGGCAAATGAAAAATACCTGTCTTGTGCCAAATATGTGCTGATCAATTCTTGCATCCAGTTCGACGCTGAGGATATCGCTGAAATTTGCAACAACTGTTTCGGGACCATCGAAAAAAGCCCTCTCAATCGCGCAGACAACTTTTCGGTCGAAGTCCAGTTCGTGCCTTAATCCAGCTTTGGCGCCAAAATATACTACTGGGGTGGAGATAAACAAGCCAGTAAGCAAAACTCCAAGTGCATAAAAATCAAAGTCATATTTGCTCAGCGCATAGACGAAAGCCGCCAGAGACATCAACAGCAAAACAATGCCACAGCCAAGAAGAAGATCTGAAAGATTGGTGACCAGGTTTTCAAGGCTGATTCTGCCTGCTTTATTTTTTCCGGATGCAAAGCGTTTCCACGTAAGCTTGCGCTCTACGCTCCATTCTCCGCGAGCGACAAGCATTCTCAAAAACAGGTCCAGTAATTTTCTCATACAATCCGGATTCTCTTTCTTGCTTAACCAATGCTGAATATTCCCTGTAACGCATTTACTACATACTGTATCCAGCTCACAATGTGCAATGATAATTTCATTCAGCCTCAATGCTGGTCGGTTTGAAGCATTTGAATACAGTTTCTGTTATCATGAATTTATGCTTTACTTGACCAGGAGAGAATAAATGTCGGAAATCAGCAATTCTGAGAACCACCTGTCGTATTTGAAAGGCTATACAATCGGAAAAGATTATCCGATGTCTGATCAGGCAAGAGGAGTGCAGATTCCTGCCTATGAGAAGCCGGTTCGCGAAGGTCAGGTAATCATTACGCTACCTGATGCAACTGCGGTGAAGCTGATCGAATCTGATGTATTCAAGTGTCTCAACAATCGCGTCAGCTCCAGGGTTTTCAAAGCTGCCGCGCTTACTCTCGATGAACTCTCGTTTCTTCTATGGGCTGTTCAGGGGGTTAAGAAGAAAGCCGACGACGATCGGCATCAGCACCATGCTGTCAAAAGAACGGTTCCTTCTGCTGGTTCCCGTCATCCTTTCGAAACCTATGTGGCGGTGGGCAACGTCGAGGGACTGGTCCCAGGCATTTATCGGTATCTGGCATCGATAAATTCTCTTGTGCTGGAAAGTAAACAAGAGAACCTTGCGGACAAGATTACAGAAGGGGCCATCGGACAGCGCTTCTGTGGCGCTGCGCCGGCATTTTTCCTGTGGAGCGTTGTACCTTACCGCACCGTCTGGAGATACGGTCTGCCTTTCTCAATTAAGGCTATAACGCTCGATGGCGGGCATATCGGGCAGAATCTGCATGTCGCCTGTGCTGCGCTCGGTCTCGGAACCTGTATGATCGGCGCTTATAATCAACAATACATGGACGCTCTTTTTGGTTTCGATGGCAAAGAAGAGTTCGCCTTTTATATGGCTCCTGTCGGTCGAATCGACTAACAGAGCCCTGTTTGGAGAAAACTATGTTCGGATTTCAATGGCACCTGACTGATCGCTGTAATCGCCGTTGCCGCCATTGCTATCAGGATAACTTCGATTATGGCGCAGGCGAAGCCTCACCCGAGCAGCGCCGCCAGCTGGCCGCCAGCATTCTCGAGGCGATTCCCGATCAGCCGGTTTCGATCAATCTGACCGGCGGTGAGCCCCTGTTGCTGAAAGATCTGCTCGATCTGATGCATTATCTCGAAACCTTCGCAAACCTGGCTGACGTGAACATCATCACCAATGGCACGATTCATGATTCTGAGCTGATTAAGGCTCTGGGAACTTTTTCGCGTTTTGCCATGTTCAAAATGTCACTGGAATCAGGCGACCGCCAGATCAACGACTCTATTCGCGGCGCTGGTTCGCTGGAACTGCTTCGCCAGAGCATTCCGCTTTACAAGCAGCTTTCTGCACGGCCGGTGTCGTTGATGATGACGCTTTCTCGGGCTAACGCCGAAACCATAGCCGAAACGGTCGAGTTTGCCAGAAAAGCAGGCGCCGCCGGAATAATGTTCGAACGCTTCGTTCCTCTTGGCGCCGGTCAGAGCATGTCTGAAGCAGTTCTGACGGCTGAAGACTGGTATCGGGCAATTGTCGCGATAGGCCAGGTGGCCGGGATCGAAGTCGATCCTGATGAACTGGCGGCCTGTCGAGCTTTCTGGCTGTGGCTAGATCGCGAACTCGAAGATGCGCTCGATGCAGCCTTGTGCAATCTTGGCTCTGAATCGATGGCGCTGATGCCTGACGGTACGGTGTTTCCCTGCCGGCGTCTCGAAATTCCGGTGGGCAATCTGCTCAAAGAGCCTTTTGCTGCTATTCGCAGTCGGCTCGCCGAGTGGAATTGCTCAAGAATCAGGCCCAAACTGCACGGCGATCTCTGCGGAGCCTGCCAGTTCGAAGACTGCCCGGGTTGCCGCGCTCTTGCCCGCGCATTAACCGGCGATTCTTTTGCTGATGATCCGCAATGCGTTTTTCAGCGAGATTGAAAGGCGCATAATTGAATCCTTCAGAACCGATTACTAACATTAAGAATAAGCTTTTACAGCCGCAGATTGCTATTGCGGCTCTTATGATTGCAGTGGTCGCATATCTTGAGTGGGCCGGCCGCAGTTGGCTGGCGCCAGATAACAGTCTGCTAGTCTGGTACGGCGAGGCCAATGGTCCGGCTACTTCACAACATCTGTTAGATCCTTACAGTTTTACGCACTTTCTTCATGGTTTTGCTTTCTGCTGGCTGATCATGCTGGTGGGAAAAAGGCTCTCGCATCTCTGGCAGCTGACCTTTGCGATTGCTCTTGAAGCTGGCTGGGAGATGCTGGAAAATTCTGAAGCCATCATCCGGCGCTATCGTGAGGCTACAATAGCTCTCGGCTATAATGGCGACAGTATTATAAATTCCTTGAGCGACATTCTTGTTTGTTCAATCGGTTTTATTGTCGCAAAAAAGTTAGGCTTCAAAAAAAGCCTGCTTCTGTTTGTGCTCGTCGAGCTTTTTCTGCTCATCTGGATAAGAGACAGTCTTACCATTAACGTGATTATGCTGATCTGTCCGGTTGAAGCTATCAAGGTCTGGCAGACCGCTGGCTGATTGAGGGATAAAGATGAATAGCTGTGTTGATTTCAAATCGGATATTTTCAAGCCGTTTCTTTCAGATGATGCTCAGGTGAATCCCGGTCGACTTGGGGCTGAGCTGGCATGGTGGCTTTCGCGTGAGCTGGCGCAAAAGGGCGTTGAAACAAGTTATCCGCAATATGAGGACTGGGGCTGGTATTTGGAGTATGTTGCCGACGATAATGAATACTGGCTTTGCTGTGGTAATGTTGATGGCGAGGATAGCCTCTGGCGGGTTTATCTTGACTGCAAGGCCAAAGGATTCTGGGGGCGAAATAAAGCTCCGGTTGAGGGGGCATTCCGTCTTCTTGGGGCTCTCGCTGAGATTCTGTCTGCAACAGAAGGGATCTCTGACGTCAGATGGCAAGCTGGAGAATCGGCGTGAAAGCTCCTGATCTGTTTTGCAGCAGCCGACCTTATTTAAGATGCACCTGCTGATTTGGTGCCTGAGATTAGCTGCATAGCGATTTGCCCTATTATGGTCCAGGAGGCCTGATGCATTGCATCTGGATCGGCCGGAGCTAAATTTGATTGCAAACCATCCGGATGATATGTACATGAATTTTATAAAAAATTCTTCGCAAAATAGTTGACACTGTCATCGAAGAATGTTAAGATGAACTTCCTGCCCCGGCGAGGCAGTCCAAAAAGCGCCGAAGCTCATTGACAATAATATCCGATGAATAAACATCCAATTAAAGGTCTTTTTGATTAGGTTGTATGCGCTTAATTGCGTATGCAGCACAGTTAAAAAGTTGAAAATGATCGAGTGCTTATAGGAGTAAGTTGTAAAGGGCGCAGGGTGGATGCCTGGGTGCCAGGAACCGAAGAAGGACGTGGCCAGCTGCGAAAAGCTGTGGGGAGCTGCAAGCGAGCATAGATCCACAGATATCCGAATGGGCGAACCCGGTATGCGATAATCGCATATCATCCTTAACTGAATACATAGGTTAAGCGACGGGAACTCAGGGAATTGAACCATCTTAGTACCTGAAGGAAAAGAAAGTAATAACGATTGCCATAGTAGCGGCGAGCGAATTGGCAACAGCCTAAACCGACCATGGTGTTAAAGCCTGCCAGCGTTGCCTGGTCGGGGTCGTGGGATCAGATGTTGTGTCGTGGTAGCGGCACGGATGTTGACCTGGTCGATGTAGTCGAAGCGGTCTGGAAAGGCCTATCGAAGAAGGTGAAAGTCCTGTAGACGAAACATCGAGGGCGACATGATCTGACACCCGAGTACTGCGGGATCTGGGAAAGCCCGCGGGAATTAGCGTGGACCGTCACGTAAGGCTAAATATTACCTGGCGACCGATAGTGAAGAAGTACCGTGAGGGAAAGGTGAAAAGTATGCCGGTGAGGCAAGTGAAATAGAACCTGAAACCCTGTGCCTACAATCAGTCGGAGGGCTATGCATTTCTTCGGAGATGAATGCCTGACGGCGTGCCTATAGAAGAATGATCCGACGAGTTACTGTATGTAGCGAGGTTAAGCCGGGAATGGCGGAGCCGAAGCGAAAGCGAGTCTGAATAGGGCGATAGTTGCATATAGTAGACCCGAAACCAGGTGAGCTACCCTTGGCCAGGATGAAGCTTTGGTAACACAAAGTGGAGGTCCGAACGCCTCAACGTTGAAAAGTTGAGTGATGAGCTGTGGGTAGGGGTGAAAAGCCAATCGAACCTGGAGATAGCTGGTTCTCCCCGAAATAGTTTTAGGACTAGCCTCGGATAAGAATCTGATGGGGGTAAAGCACTGGATGGGCTAGGGGGCATACCAGCTTACCAACCCCAACCAAACTCTGAATACCATCAGATGTTTTCCGGGAGTCAGGCGCAGTGGGATAAGCTTCTGCGTCTCGAGGGAAACAGCCCAGACCGTCGGCTAAGGTCCCAAAGTATATGCTGAGTGGGAAAGGATGTGGAGGTCCTCAGACAGCCAGGAGGTTGGCTTAGAAGCAGCCATTCCTTTAAAGAGTGCGTAATAGCTCACTGGTCGAGGGCTTCTGCGCCGAAAATGTAACGGGGCTAAGCATATCACCGAAGCCACGGGTCTAGTGTGATTTCGTATCACATTGGGCGGTAGGGGAGCGTTCTGTGTGTAGGAAGAAGGCATACCGCGAGGAGTGCTGGACGAAGCAGAAGTGAGAATGTCGGAACGAGTAGCGATAAGACGGGTGAGAAACCCGTTCGCCGTAAACCTAAGGTTTCCTGGGGAAGGTTAATCCTCCCAGGGTTAGTCGGTCCTAAGCCGAGGCCGAGAGGCGTAGGTGAAGGGAAGCAGGTTAATATTCCGCACCATGGATCAGTTGTTTTATCGATGGAGTGACGCAGGGGGTTATGCCCGCACGGTTTGATAGGCCGTGTCGAAGGGTGCAGGCTGATAACGCAGGGAAATCCGCGTTGTCGTTACAAGCTGAGGCCCGACAGGCTACCGAATTAAGTAGGTGGAAGGAGCAGATACCGCGCTGCCGAGAAAAGCTTCTAAGAGAGACTGATTTGTGACCGTACCGTAAACCGACACAGGTGGGTGAGGAGAATATCCTAAGGCGCTCGAAAGAACCCACGTTAAGGAACTCGGCAAATTGACTCCGTAACTTCGGGAGAAGGAGTGCTCTGGTAGGGTGACTGGACTGCGTTTAATTATGCATGCGAAAGGTAGCCCGAGAGAGTCGCAGAGAATAGGCTCAGGCGACTGTTTATCAAAAACACAGGACTCTGCTAACGCGTATAGCCGACGTATAGGGTCTGACGCCTGCCCAATGCTGGAAGGTTACGGGGAGGGGTTAGGAGTGGTAACATTCCGAAGCTCTGAACTTAAGCCCCAGTGAATGGCGGCCGTAACTATAACGGTCCTAAGGTAGCGAAATCCCTTGTCAGGTAAGTTCTGACCCGCATGAATGGCGTAACGGTCTGAGCACTGTCTCAACGTGGGGTTCGGCGAAACTGTGCACCGGGTGAAGACGCCCGGTATCCGCATCAGGACAAAAAGACCCCGTGGAGCTTTACTGTAGCTTGATATTGGATTTTGGCCTGTTATGTAGAGCATAGGTGGGAGACTATGAAGTTAGGGCGCCAGCCTTGGCGGAGTCGACAATGGAATACCACCCTTATCAGTCTGGAATTCTAACCTTGGCCCGTGATCCGGGTTGGGGACAGTGTCAGGTGGGCAGTTTGACTGGGGCGGTCGCCTCCTAAAGAGTAACGGAGGCGTTCAAAGGTTCCCTCAGCGTGATTGGAAACCACGCGCAGAGTGTAAAGGCAAAAGGGAGCTTGACTGTGAGGCAAACAAGCCGATCAGGGACGAAAGTCGGACTTAGTGATCCGGTGGTACCGAATGGAAGGGCCATCGCTCAACGGATAAAAGCTACCCCGGGGATAACAGGCTTATCTCTCCCAAGAGTTCATATCGACGGGGAGGTTTGGCACCTCGATGTCGGCTCATCGCATCCTGGGGCTGGAGTAGGTCCCAAGGGTTGGGCTGTTCGCCCATTAAAGCGGTACGTGAGCTGGGTTCAGAACGTCGTGAGACAGTTCGGTCTCTATCCGATGCGGACGTAGGATGATTGCGGGGCTCTGCTCTTAGTACGAGAGGACCGGAGTGGACTGACCGATGGTGAACCAGTTGTCCTGTCAGGGGCACCGCTGGGTAGCTAAGTCAGGATGGGATAACCGCTGAAGGCATCTAAGTGGGAAACCCACCTCAAGATTAATCATCCCAATCGATCGAAAGACGATGTAAGGGACCATGTAGACTACGTGGTGATAGGCCAGAGGTGTAAGCGTCGCGAGGCGTTAAGCTGACTGGTACTAATATCCCGAGGATTTACCCTTAACCAGACTTTTTCGTGCTCGTAATCGTAATCGTTCTCGTAATCGAAAATTTCGATTGCGATACCGATCCCGATTCCGAAACCGATTAAATCTGAATCTCGATCATGATGCATACCGATAGTTGAATGTTTATTAACAGGATATTTATGGCCTGGTGCCAGCCTTTGGCACCAGGCTTATATTTAAGTTGACCGGCCGGCGCGATTGCAGACGAGTCTGCAGCCAAGCCCAAAGGCCGTGAAACTACAAAATTTCCTGGTGGTTATTGTCTTGAGGAAACACCTGATCCCATTCCGAACTCAGCAGTTAAGCTCAAAGACGCCAATGGTACTGCGGGGGCAGCTCCGTGGGAGAGTCGGTCGCCGCCAGGTCTATGGAGCCCCAGCATGATTCGTGCTGGGGCTCCACCCTTTTAGGCAAATGGAGTCTGAGTCTCGGCGACCGACCCTCCCACGCGTGGGAGGTCTTTGCGCCTGTATCCTCAGGCGCAAAGACATACGCGACATCCTGTCGCTAAGTCGGATCGCTGCCAGAAGCGATACAAACCCTGTAAGCTGTTGCAAGGCCTGAAGACGGGTTTGCTTTTTCGTAAGCTTGTGAGCGAAGCGAATCGCTGGAGAAAAAGCATCCCGTCTGAAGGCCGCAGCCCATGAATAGATCTGAGTAGTGAGTTTTATTATCGCAAAATACTTCTTTGCATCTGAATCCTCAGGCGCTTCGGCATAAGGCCATCCGTGGCCAAAAAGTCGGTCGCTCTGCGAAACAGGTATAGTAGAGAGCAAAGTTCGATATTATCGTGCGCGCCTGCCCTGCGTAGCTTCAGCGAAGCAGGGTAATCGTAATCGTTAGTCGTTTCCGCGTCCACAGTCGCTAAGTCGGATCGCTGCCAGAATCGATACAAACCCTGAAAGAATTGTGCTGGGGCTCTCACCTTTTTCAGATGGCTCTTATTGCCGCCAGGCAATTAGAGCCATGTGATCCCGCGCAGGCGGGATAGGCTGATGGAGTCGGCGTCTCGGCGACCGCACGCCTTGAGTCGTGGTGGTTGGGTTTATGCTAGGAGCGGCTGTCGGTTAGAACTTTGAGCAGGGCGAGGGTGTAGAGAACTATTGCGATCCAGTAGAGAAACTGGAAGCCGAAATACATCGAGTTATATTCAAGCAGACCGCCACACATGGCGCCGAGCAGATTCATCGCCAGCGCATTCGAGATGTCATGCGAGCTTGCCAGCAGAGAAGAAAATGCGATACCGGAAAAGAACATTGGTATCGTCAGTATCACTACCGCGAGGAACTGGCCCGCTGCTGTTGCCGGCATTCCGCCGGCCTTTGCGACGGCAAGCCCGATGCCAAGGCTTAAAATCAAACATGCAAGAGACACTGAAGTCTTGTGTATGCCTGTTTTTAACACCGCGAGATTGGCCAGATAAGCCATTACCATTACTGCTGTTATAACAATTCCTATGATCTGCCAGGTATTGCCGAACATCAGGCCAAGCTCAGTGATAGCCTTGGTTTCGACCAGCATGAAGCCGGCACCCATGAAGAAATAAGCGGCATTGCTGAATTTAGGCATCTGACCGACAAAATTCCAGAACAGAACCAGCGATACGATGAGAATGAGGGCCATCATTCCCAGGTAGGTTAACGGGTAAACACGCTGCGGCATGTAGAAGAATGGCCAGTCATCTGTCGAAATATCTGCCTTGAGATTCAGATCGGCATATTTGCTGGTAATGTCGATAAAGCCCGATGCAGTAAACGAAGCCGGGTCTATCGACAGATTTCCATTTTTTGCCTGAAGAAAAGTCACAGAGCCATCGTAGTTGGTGCTGAGGCATATCGGCGGATTCATGTCGAAGGCTTCGGTCATCATCAGGTAGATCTTGCGGCCAATTTCGTGTGAAAGAACGCAAAATGACAGACAGACGACACCGTCCTCGGTCAGCCTGTTTTTAGCATCTCGAATGCCTTCTACGGTGTACACAAAAGAATCGAGGCGCACGCTTGAAGCGTGGCTCAACAATGAATGAGAATCGAGAAGGCCGTAGACTACCATGTCATAGTTGTTTTCAGTTCCGCGCAGAAATGTTCTGGCATCATCTACAACCATGTTTACCCGCTTATCGAGATATGGAAACTCAGGGTGGTAATGTTCCCCCAGTTCCATGATCGCGGGGTCTATCTCGATGGCATCTACTCGCTCAACATTGCAACGCAGAGCGGCAGCCACATCGTTGCCCATTCCTGCGCCGACTATGGCAACATTTTTAGCTGACGGATGAATTTTATAAGGCAGCTCGTAATAATCGCGCACGGCCTTGCGATTCGGATAGGCAGCCACTGCCTTTTCTGACAAATCATGTACACGCTGGTAATAATGCCCGGCGGCTTTAATCATGGTCAGGCCGTGATCTCCGAGTCCTCTTTCCAGGAGCTGGTAGGGCGAATAAATGCGTTCGTAACAGAAAGACACCGGCCAGGCAAGCAGCGTGACTGTAGATAATGCGGCTAGAATGCCTGCTGTCAGAACTTTGCGATCGAACATCTGCATGGCGATGAGAATGGCAAAGCATGGAACCATCCAGATAATTGGCGGAGTCCAGATCGTGCTTAGAAGCATCATCAGGAGTGTGCCGAGAATGCTGCCGAGAAGGTTCAATCCATAACCACGCAACGGCGTGGTTCTTTCGAGAAATCGCCCACAGGCTTGTCCGATCGGCAGAAAGGCTAATGCGGTGAGCAGCATCATCGTCGCCAGAAATGTGTAAACCGCGACCAGATGATGAACGGCTGTCGATGAATTGAAGCCAATAGTCAACTGCTCAGCAACAGGTATGGTCATCAAACTGGAGATCTGCCACTCGAGCATGCCATGTCGCATTGCCACCAGAAGCAATGTTTGCACGGCCAGTAAGGGTATCGTCATAACCAGTGGAATACTGTCTCGTTTTGCCAGCGCATAGCCAAGCCCGAGCCCGGCGAAGCACGAGAGCATGCCAAAGTTTTTGTAAAGCGCAAAGATCTCCCATTCGGTTCCCTGCCAGCGAATCATCGCCAGTTGCAGGGACAGGCTGACAAGGGCGCTTGCAACTATGCCACCTGTAACCCATTTGTCTGGCAGTTCATCAATAAAGCTGACCTGACCCTCTGATATGCTTTGAAGAGCAGGTTCGCATGATTTAATCAGCCTGCAGGCTGCGTGCCAGAAATAGAGCGCAATACCGCCTGCAATGATAATCAGTATCGCGAATTCACTGCTGGAAATGTCTTGATTATTTTCGCCTGAACACAGGGTTACGATGATTGGCAGGAAAAGCGAAAGACCCAATGTCCTGCGGACAAGACTCAGGTAGGGTTGCAGCATTGTTCTGATTCCTTCCGGGTTGACTCATTTTATCGATAAAAGATATTGCCTTGAGAGTATCACAATATAGGTGGTGCAGAAAATTTTTACACAGGTAAAAATTTTGTTGGTCGCGTGCCCCCTTGTGATATGATTAAAGTGTCAGTTCTAATCAATATCCATGGCATGTTAATTGCAGATAAGAACTTAGGGATATCAGGTTCTGGCCGTTGCAGATAACTGGGGAGGTAATTTTTGCAGTCATTCTTCTGGCGTAATAAAAGCGGGTTTACCTTGACCGAAATCATCTTTTCGGTTTTGATCCTTGCTGGCACCATGATTCCGATTGCTGCGATGATGGGTCAGGGATTCGAGGGTACTAAACGCGATCAGCGTCAGATTGTAGCCATACAGCTGTGTCAGGCCCGTCTGAATCAGGCTCTGGCGGTTCCTTTTGAAGCCCTGGTTTCGTCTAATGCGAACATAACCGTTTCAGGGGCAACAATTTTGCCTCTGGGCGATGTCGAACTAGAGGGCTTTACATTCAATGTAAGCTTGAGAGTAGCTGAGCGTGATGTTTCTTATTCTTATCGCGAGGTCGATGTCAACGCTCCCAATTACGCTGTCGATAACCCCGCGACCTGGATTTTTGGCCCGGAAAAGCTTCTGGCGATTCCTGCTAATGTCGCCAAGGTTGCTACAATTGTTGTTTCCTGGACAGAGCGTGGAACTCCGCAGACTGTCGAAATGTCGACGTTTAAAGCAAACCTGGAGCTATGATGAATCAGTTCAAACAAAACAGAGGCATGGCATTGATCATAGTTCTAGTGTTGTCTATGTTTCTACTGATCGTTGCAATCAGCTATATACGCGATAATTCTCAGAATCGCCCGATCAATGAACGGCATTTTGAGAGAGCTCAGGCAGATTTCCTCGGCCAGGGCATAGTTCAACTGGCTGCCATGAAATTCAAGAAAAGGCCAGCCGAGTTTTATTATGCCTATCGCGCCATGCGCGCCGGGCTTGGTGATGCGGCCATGCGCTCATATCTTAACAATGATACTACTCTGAACGGCGAATTCAATGACAGTGTAAATCAGCGATACCGCTTTGCAACTCAGATGCAGCTGATAACCAACCAGCTCTATCAGACTGATGGCATACGCATAGTGGTAACGGTCGAACAACTGTCGGAAGCCGGTGAAGTTGTTCTCACCAGAGTTCAGGAACATATCATCGAAGCCGTGAGGAGGCCCATTCAATGAAAAGGCGCAACGGTTTCACAGTTGTCGAAATTATGATTGCAGCTGGCATTTTGAGTATGTTCATGGTCGGTGTTTTTCAGTTGTATCGTTCAGGAACTCAGAGTTTTCTGCTTGGCTCCTGGAAGACCAGAGCGCAAAAAGATGCGCAGATGTTCCTCGAAGAACTCCGTACAGTATTTGAAACATCGGGTAACGCTCTGATTTTTCGTGATAACGTAATTGATCCGCCTGTTCTGCTGCCGATTCATCTTCATTCTGGTGCCAACAATGCGGCTTTGCCGATTGCCGAGGTAAACGGGATCGTCGGGTTTGCCAATATGTTGACACCATGTACCCTTTATTCAAGCCTGGCGCCAGAGCGTCTGCCGGGAACCTGGGTCGGTGTGGTACTCAGTGCCGAGAACGGAAATTTGCAGCTGCAGACCTTTGTCGATCCTTCGCAGATGCCAGCGCAGGCGATGACCTGGGCGCTTGCTCTCGGTGGCGACTTCGTCGCTGCTCCTGAAACCAGCCTGCGCACTTCGAGAACGCTGCGCGATGTCGAATTATTCGAGGTGCAGCAGGCTACTGTAGATGGCAAGATACAGTTGCTGATCAGAGTAACCATGCGCCGGCCTGACCAGGAAACCAGAGTAGTTCAGGAAGTCAGGGCAAATCTGCTGCGGGGGGTATCGGTAGAATGGTTTTAAAGTATCTGTTGATAATTCTGCTGCTGTTCCATTCTGGCGTTTCTCTGGCCTGCGACCCAGATTCGCAGCCGGAAGAAATTTTTACAAGTTTTCACACTCCGGCAGTTTCACCAGGTGTTGTGGTTCTGGCGGCTAATATGGCTTTGCTTCATGGACTGCCGCTTCCGACTACATGGGAGAGCGTTACCGCAAACGATTTGCCGGCCGCAATAAGCGAACTTGATACTCAGCTGTTTCGCACTCTTTTGCCGGTTTTTGGCGGGCTTGCTGATAAATTGCAGGAAGATCTTGCCGGGCGTGTCATTCTTAAGGCTTCTCCGGTTCTGATCCGCGCCTTTCGCAATGCACTTCAGTCTGGCTCCTGGCAGACTCTGGTCGTTCAGGTTTCTGTGCCGATGAGCGGCAAAGTCGTGGTTTACCGCAAGAATGGCAAGATTGAATTTATCGACGAGATAGATTCGACCTTGAACTTTTCGTTAACTTCGGCCTGGCCACCGGTATTGTTCAAGCATGTACGGATATGGGATCGCCACGGAATGATTTTTGCGTGGCCAGAAGATGAGACAGTTCTCTCGGAAGGAGTTGTATCAGCCCAATGAAGTTCTATCGTCATGACACAGCCTGTGCGCTGTTGCTGTCATTAAGTTTGTTGCTGATTTTCAGCGGTCAGGCTTTGGCAGATAATATTGGTACGGTCCGCTATGTTGAGGTGATTGCTGCACATCCGCGCATGCTGAACTTCGATTTTACGGTCAGCCGGTTCAAAGACGGTCCATCAGCACAGGTTCCGCTTGAACAGCTTCAGGAGCGCGGTCGTCAGCTTCAGGCCCGCCTGCAGGAACTCAACAACCGTTCTTCTGAAGGTATCGCTGATCTCGAAAAATCGCTTGCCGCTTCCTCAAAAAATAAAAAAGCGGCTGAAAAGGATTTCTGGGCAGAAAAGGAAAAGCTCGATCGGGAGCTGGAAGGTGTGCGCGATGAGATTGCGGCCAATATCGCTGCCATGGAATTTGGTGGGCGGACAATCGAAACACTGATATTGCCCGAGGCTAGCCAGATAATGACAGATGTTGGAGCGGCTATCAGCAATGCGGCCCGGGCGCGCAACTGCAGCATGGTCTTGACTGTGCCATCCCCAGTTCTCTTTGAAGGAAACTCGGATAACTGGATTGAAGAGGGTTATGCGACTCATCTGCGCCAGCCAGGTCCTTATGGTCATGAGCTTATACAGAGATGGGTTGCTGCATCCGATCGCATCGTTGCACGTCTTGGCGATCAGATCAATCTTCTGCACCCGGTGATAACTGATTCGATCGACATTACTTCCGACGCAATAAAACTATTAACACAGCCTGCCCGCAAAGGAGGGTCTTCGCGAAAATGAGAGTGGCAAAACTACTGGTTATACTATGCATGTTTGCAAGTGTTGCTACCGCACAAGGCATCGCAACACTTGATTATCCGGTGACTTTTATCCTGCATCCGCTGATGAGCAATTACCGGTTTGAACGCGGTGCTTTCGAGAAGGCGCCATTATTGATAGGTGAAAAGGAATACGAAGCCTGGCTGATCAAGGTCGGAGCCGAGATTAGAGCCTTGCAGGCCCGTCACGAAAAGGATCTGGATGCGGCCAGAAGCAAGGTCGCACGACAGCAGGCGGCTCTCACCCGGCTGGCAGAACGCAATCAATCTACCATCAGTTCGCTCGCCGTCAGATTCGATAAATTGCGTACTTCAGACAAACCTGAAGACAAGGCCAGATTGGCTCGCGTCGATTATGGCACACAGATTCGTGAATATGAAGAAAAGTTTCAGCGTGAGAGTCTTGAGGCCAAAAAGGCTCTCGAACAGGCTGTTTTGGAATATGAAAAAATAGAAGAACTCATCGAATCTCCTCGTTTCACGACAAGCGAAGAAACTCAGCGACAATTTGCCCAGATTCAGCAGGATATAGTGAATGCTGCAACCTATGTGATGCGCACGAAAAACTGCAATACGGTCATGAACAGTGCGGGTATGGGTTGGCCTGCCCCCAATAAACCGGTTCATTCGCTTGATCCAGCTTTGCTTGGGCGCAGCAGCGACCAGGAAATGGAACTTTACAAGCGTCTTCTGGCTGAAAGTCCAGAACTCCCGCCACAGGATGCGCCAAACCCCGAGTATCGAGAACAACTGCGCACCAACTTTTTGCGCAACCGCGTTGGAAGCATCCGGCGAACGGTTCACGCTCGTTCCGGACTCCGTCTGGTCGAGCCAGATGTCGTTCCGCGAGTTTTGATCGGCGGAACGCCAATCACCATAGATACTGTCAATTATCTTCTGTTCCAATACAAGGTCAGCGAGGCCAATCGCGGACTCATTGCGCAGGTACTCAGAGAGATGCGTATCAACTGAGCCGGCAGGAAGTTTACGGAGGTGACGACATGAGAAGGTATTGCACTGTTCTTGTAGCCCTGTTGCTGGTGTTGATAGGCAACCCGGCCGTGGTGCATGCTCTGGATCCTCTTTATGAGAGAAACGGCACGGCATTTCTGCTGGTATCTGATGATAACCACGTGCAGGATACTCTCGACGGGGTTTATCAAGTAAACCGAACATCGACAGGAGAGCCGACCAAGCTGTTCTATCCAGGCCTCACCTACGGCATCGGCGTTAATCTGAATCTTTCTCTCAACACCTTCTCGGAAAAAAAGGATAACCCCTGGGTTACCTACACCGGTTCTCAGGAAAAGGTTGTGAACTACAAACAGCAATCAGGTTATTATACTGGCGCCGCCTGGTGGCATCGATGCATTCATCAGGTTAACTCTGGCGCTGGCCGAATCGGTGGCAGTGTCGGGCATTTTCCCTGTGAAGCCCATCTTCATTCAGCAACCAGCTATTCGGTTATCAATGGAGCTGTAGGCGGTGACAGTGGTTTTAAGTTGATGCGAATCCCGAGCGGTTATTGGTATCATTGTTCAACACCAGCTGACGCAACTTCCTGGATACATAGTCAGACAGCTCATGAAACCTATCCGAATACCTATCCGCGTGTTTACAATGCCAAATCCTGGAAGATGTACAGAGACGATGAAAAACGTTTATATCACGAGTATTATCGGCACACCTGGAATCAGGGCGATGGCATGGCTACTCCTCCCCGCGGACCCAAGGTTGCTGAATCATTTGAAGTAGATATCAAACGCAACATTCGCAATGGTTGTTTCGATGGCTGTGGTATCGCCCAGAGCGTGGTGCCTTTGCCCGCCGACAAATGGCATACTTCGATGGTTTTCAACCGAAATTCCAAGTCGTATTTTTATGCCCGCAAAATTGGCGGGACCGATGCCTACATAGACATTGACGGTGTTCGTCATACAACATACCCGGTCATCGGGGCGATGTTTAACGCGACTTCGGTGAACATCGGTGTTTCGATGAAAAGCAGCAGTGAAGATTATGTGTATGTTCTTGGCAAGGCGGTTGCAGATAACTGGCTGAGCACCTATTACGGTTATCCTGTTTCCATAAATTATGGCGGCGCGACCGTATCTGATCAGTGGTATATGAAGGGCGGCAGTGTGTTCTTTTATGACCGTAACACCGGCCGCGTTTATCAGGTAGAACGCGATGAAGGTCTGCCCACGGTGCCTGGCGATACTTTTTCTGCGAAGAAGATCGAGAAGGTCGTTATCCATTCCGGTCTTGGTAATGACCTGGACGACATCGCCACCGATGGGTTCGGCAGTTTGTATTACACCAAAACGCACAGGGTTCCCGGCTCCCATACAGACTTTACTTTTCCTATGCGAACTTCTGTGGTCTGGGGTTCGCCAAGTGGCGATGTGTTGTCAGGCACGGTAAAGTATCGCCAGAACCTGTATAAAACCGTGTTTAAGAAAGACATCAGCGGTGTGCAGTCTGAAGAAGGCAATCTTCTGATCGGCTATCGGCTGTATGACCAGAACATACAGTACAAGCCTTACTCACCCGCTTCTGATCTCAGCGATACCAGCAAATGGACAAAGCTTACTGCCAACCCCTATCTGACATACTCATCGATCGGTAATGCTTCGCGAACTGAGATGGCAGTGGTAAACGTGGCCACACCACCTAACGTGAGCGGCGAAAAAGTAGCAAAGCTCGATATCAACGGCCCTTTTAAGGATGGCGGCGCCGGTGACTATAAACTTGATGAAAGCGCCAATGACCTGTCTCCGACTGTCACCTACAAGTTCGAGGTCGAGAATTTTCCTCTGCATAACGGTAAGATCAATCAGCGCGTCTTTACCAATCCTGATGTCGAAGAACGTTTCCGAAGACTTGATCGACATTCAGGCGTAGTGGGTTCGCCGAACGGTTACGTTGGCGGTTTTGTTTCGACTCTGCGCATTCTTGGCGCTGATAATACTGAGTGCGTAAAATACATCTGGCGTATTTATCAGGTAGTTGACGCTGCCAATCAGGTTTTACCCGAGCGCAAACTGATTTACGAACGTGGCACTGGTGGCGAATATTTCCGACCCTATATTTTTGCTTCTTTCGATTACGGTGAATATGATGTCGAAGTGTCTGCTGGCTATCAGTGGTATAACACCGACGAACTGACATACGGCTCTACCATAGCTTCTCTACCGTCAGTTCTCAAGCCCGGTGCCGGTTCTTTTGACTATGCTATCGCAGCCGATGGAACTACTGTTGCCAAAATGCGTGTTGTGGTTAAAGGCGCAATGCCTGCCATGGAATCTGTAGCTAACATCCGCATCAGACGGGAAAAGAGTTCCGGAGTGTGGGTGAACAGCGATAACACTGAGAGTGGCGCGTTTGGCAGTTATTTTGTAACCGATGAGCTTTTAACCGAGAACTGGATGGTCGATGATCCAAACTCAAGCAAATTGATCAAAGCGATTCGTGGAATTGAGCCTCCGCACCCAGGCGATGCCAGGATGAAACCGGGTTCGAAACGCTGGTTGGAGGCCTCTGTGCAGGCAAACTGGAGCGCCCGCATTCTCAACCCGAATAATCTGAACTTTGGGCAATACTATGTTCCGCCCGATCAGACCCAGACTATCGGCTCTGCTAAACAGCAGAGTATCGCGCAGATCGATCCTGCTTTCCCGTCGCCGACCGATAATCAGTTCACTATCAAAACCGGCGTTAATATTGCCGACGGGCCCGACCAGTGGAAAGATGCCTTTAAAATACCTTCTGATCCGGGTCTGTATGAACTGCGTTGCGCGATGAAACGCCAGATTCTGTGGGAAACTGTTCCGATAACCTACGAACTCGACGCTATGGGCAACCTGGTTGCAGTGCCGGGCGACCCCGAGCCGAGAAGTAAGGATATAGTGCTTACCGGTCTGGTTAAGGTTCTCGTTCGCGACAGAAAACCGCCAGAGATCATGCTGGCTGAAACTTCTCATAAGTTTCTGTATGCCGAAAACCTTGGCTATATCTACAATGCCGTAGATGGTAAAAATCCTAACCCTGACGAGATAGTGATTTCGATACCAGATAACAATCCGATGGCATTTCTCAACTGGGCCCGCCCGGCGTCGGTCAGAAGACATGTTTTTGGTTCACAGATCGCGACTGCAACATATCAGGCTGCAGATGCCGGTTCTGTTTCGTCGATAGCTGATTACCAGATTGGGTTTGCTTCAGCCAAAATAAGCGTTGAGCCGCTTAATTTCGGGTCGGTTTATCGTATCAGCATAGATAAGAATGATTTTGCCCGCCGCATGCCTCAGCACAAGGCAATTCATCGCAAAAGTCCAAATGAGGTCGTTGCCGATCTGACGATTGCCGACCTCGAACTCGATCCGCTCTTTTACGGCATAGCCAGTATCAGAGACACCAGCGGCAATGCTACTACTTCTGTTGATCCTTTCCAGAAGCTGGGTGAGATTCTGCTGATAGATACCAGACGCCCGAATATCGTAATTACCGTTCATGATGAAAAACACGATATAACAAGGTATGCGCCGGATTCTTCGAACTTCGGTCTGCACCCGGATTACATTTTCATTAATGACGCCGAAATCTGGAGCGGCAGTCCTTCTCCGTCGAATCTTGGCAGCGTTAATGTCGCCGGCGTGCTGGCCAGCCCGCTACTGGCCAGATTGCAGGAAACTCCTGGTCAGGAGCTTGAAGTAGACTCACCGATAACCTTTTCTATGAGGGGTATCGATAACATTACTGCCAGCTCTGCTATCGGTCTTGACTGGTTCAGGCTTCAGAAGATTACGCCCACCCCGGCTGGCTCGGTCGAAGACGTCAGCATGCCCATTCATCGTCGCATCTTCCGTATGGATGCCGGCGGTGGCCGTGAAACCTGGGCAATCAGCGGGGAGGTAAGTGACAAGGCAGTTGGCCTGCCGACCAATCCTGTGTATTATCAGGATCCTCGCAACCCGGCTGCTGTCTATCCCAAAAAACACAGAAGCCGAACTTTTAACAATCTGCTTTTCGATGTCTATAATACATCTCTCGATGTGAGAGTTATAGATAAAGGACAGAGATAAGGCGTTTTGCCGCTCTCAAAATCAGCTGTGCCCATCGCGGGCGCAGCTTTTTTTATGCTAAGATAACAGCTGAAAAAAAGCAGGTTTGCGTATATATTAACAGGCATACCTGACAGATTACTCGACGTGTCGACTGCTGGAAACCTTGCATAAACGGCATGTGCCACGATTCTAACCTGATCTGGAATTCATATCGAGGTAATAAAATTGCAGAATAATAACTCTGAAGCTGTGCGCAAGAGTCTGATCTACGGTGTTCATGACCGCCCGCCCTTTGCAGAGGCTCTGTTTGCAGCATTGCAGCATTTGCTGGCCATAGTGGTGTCAATTATGACACCGGCCCTGATCGTCTGTAGTGTGCTCGGAATCAACATTACAGATGCCGGGTATATTGTCAGCATGTCGCTGCTGGTATCTGGTGTCGCTACTTTTATTCAGGTCAGGCGCATCGGCCCGGTCGGGTCGGGACTTTTGAGTATTCAGGGAACAAGTTTTGCCTTTATTGGTGTGTTGATAGCTTCCGGCCAGTCTAAAATTTCTGCCGGCGCAACACCAGAATCGGTTTTGCCACTGCTGTTTGGCCTCTGCTTCGTTGGTTCGTTCATTGAGATTGTCTGCAGTCGCTTCATCAAGCCATTGCGTATGCTGATAACACCTCTTGTCAGTGGAGTGGTGGTAACTTTGATCGGTATGACTCTGATTGCTTCTGCAATGAAAAGTTGTGCAGGTGGTCAACCCGCTCTTGAAGGCTTTTTGGCTGGCCGCATCGAAGCCGGGGTTGTACAGCAGAATCTGATGCTTGCCGGTCTGGTAATTTTGACCATTCTGGTGTTGAACAGCTTCAACAATAGATGGGTTCGCATGAGCTCAATATTTGTCGGTCTGGTGGCAGGTTATGTGGCTGCAATGGCTATGGGAAAAGTCGATTTTGCCATTCTGAAACAGACGAGTCTTATCGCTGTGCCGATACCTTTTAAATACGGCTTTGAATTTGATTTTTCGGTTTTTTTAGGAATTTCTCTTTTATATCTGGTCACCATGGTCGAGACTATCGGCGATATAACAGCCACATCTCTGGTTTCGGGCGAACCAATCGAAGGCGATCTTTATCTGGAACGTATTTCTGGTGGTGTGCTTGGTGATGGCTTCAATTCGCTTCTGGCAGCTGTGTTTAATACCTTTCCGAATACAACTTTCAGCCAGAACAATGGGATCATACAACTAACCGGGGTTGCCAGCCGACATGTCGGTTATTTTGTCGCAGCAATACTTACAGTTCTTGGGCTTATTCCTTATGTGGCAGCCATCGCCGCTCTTATGCCTGCACCTGTTCTCGGGGGCGCAACCTTTCTGATGTTCGGAACAGTCGCATCTTCAGGTATTAGAATAATTGCTTCTCAGGTCATCGATCGCCGTGGTACGCTGATTCTTGCCGTTTCGCTGGCAACAGGTCTTGGCGTCAGCTTTGAACCGGGCTTGATCAAAGCCATGCCGGTCTGGATGCACGGAATTCTGAGCTCAGGCATAATTGCCGGTGGCCTGGTTGCCATTGTGCTCAATTTCGCATTGCCCGGCAGTCCTTCAGAATACCTCGAAGACAAACAGCCAGAAGTCGGTATGAAGCCCGAGCTGGAGTAATTGCGGATCTACCTGACAGGAGACGAACTCGCCTTTTCGCGCAGTTCTCTGGCAGCTTTTTGTCGTTCGGCAATACGACGCTGAAGACCGACTATTTCTGCGCGGATCTGTGCCAGCTGATCTTCTTCGCGCCTGGCCCGGTTGCGGTAAATATAGAATCGATTAAGTGCTACATCGCCCGAAGGGCCGTCAACAGGTTGTCCGGCATAGGGATTGGTTCCCTGACCCATTTTAATCGAGCTGTCACTGCCAGAACTGCCTTCTGGCATAAGATCAGCCGTTGGATCAGGCGCTCCGTAACTATACGCGCCGGGATAGTAATAACGCCTGCGGTATCTGGCCGCATTGCGCATCGAAGAATACATGTCTTCCATGACTTCTTTTTCCTGTTTCTGAAGAAACGCAATGCGCTCCTGAAGCTCTTCAACTTCGTCTGAGATTTCTGTTGCCTGATTTTGCAGCTCTTCGCGCGCAGTTGTCTGTATATACTGCTGCCGGTCGCGTTCGCGTAGAATACGGTTTTCTCTGATTACGCTCTGTTGCCATTCACGGATGTAGTTTAGCTGTTCGCGCAGTCGTTTTGCTTCGTCGGCAGCCAGTTGTGATTCATCAGGGTTCTTTGCCGTTTCGGCTGCCTTTTCATAAAATTTCATTGATTCTTCAAGATTGCCGATCAGAATGTTTTCAAAAAAGCCGCGGCGACACAGAGCAGCAACTGTCTGAGGCGAATCGACTGCCCGGTATTTATCGAGCAGAGCCATGGCCAGGCCATGGTCTTCGTGCCGCAGTACACTGTGGTCTGCGATTACCGCACGTTCGTATAGTTCTACCGCTTCACTGCGTTGTCCGCGGTGCCAGGCGTTGAGAGCGTCGCGCAGCAGATTGCGGGCTTTGGAAGGATCAGCTTCCTGACCGATGACCAGGCACTGCAGATAGTCTGTGTCTTCTGCAATAGTCTGATTACAGCAGCACACCAGTATCACCATCAGGCTTAATAAAATTTTTCGCATCGTTTTCCTCCTCGTTCTGGCAGTTTTTTTCTGGTTAATTCACTGCGCTTTCAATCGTTTATGTTCATCTTGCCGTCTGAAAAAATCGATGGGTTCATAAGCTTGAGCGTTGCAGAGATTAGCGGTGTGAACTGCATGCGCTCTATTATGTCGTGTTGCAGGTCTACCCCCGGCGCAATTTCTGTCAGCGTCAGACCTTCTTTTTCAAGTTGAAACACACCTCTCTCTGTAACATATGTAACAACTGTACCTTTTTCAAGGGCATATTTTCCGCTGAACGTAATCTGTTCGACCTTTTCGACAAACTTGGCGGTTTTGCCTTCCTGAAGTATCTGTAGACGGTTGTCGGCAGTGCCGATCTTGAGACCGTCAGCGGTGAATGTTGTGCAGAAAACGACTCGCCTGGCGTTCTGGGTGATGTTGATGAAACCGCCACAGCCGGCGAATTTGGGGCCGAATTTGCTGACGTTGACATTGCCGGCGGCATCGATTTCTCCGGCGCCGAGAAAAGCGATGTCGAGGCCTCCACCATCGTAAAAGTCAAACTGTGAAGGTTGGGGTATAACGCATGAGGGGCTGTAGGAAGCGCCGAAAGAAAGCCCCGATGCTGGCAGTCCACCGATTGGCCCTGACTCGACCGTAAGAGTCATCTTGTCGCGAATGTTTTCTTCACGGGCTATATTGGCAACACCTTCCGGCATGCCGATTCCGAGATTCACCGTGCAGTTGCCGAGAGGTAACAATTCAAGGGCTCCGCGCCTGGCGATGATTTTGCGAATGCTCATTTCCATTGGTTTGAAAAGCGAGTCTTCGGGGAACTGCACTTGACCTGAATAGTAGGGGTTGTACTGCTCAAGAAAGGTTTGCATATGAAGTTGTGGTTCTTTAACCATGTCGACCAGCACGACAAAGTCTACGAAAATCCCCGGAATCTGCACGAACAGGTGATTTATGCCACCGCCGCGGGCGAGGCGCATTACCTGACAGATGACAATGCCACCACGTTGCTTGGTTGCCATCGCCTGTGACAGTGCGTCGAGCGGCGCTACTTCCTGTTCCATGCTGATGTTACCGAATTCATCGGCTGTCGTGCCTCGAATCAGGCAGACGTCGATGCCAAAATGCTTGTAGCGCAGATAGTCTTGACCATCTAATTCGATAACTTCAACAATGTCTTCTGTAGTTCGACTGTTGACTCTGCCGCCGTCAAGGCGTGGATCAACGTAGGTCTGTAGTCCGACATGTGTAATTGTGCCAGGCTTGCCGGCTGCAATATCGCGGAACATGTGCGAAATTGCACCCTGCGGCAGATTGTAAGCCTCAATTCTGTTATCGAGCGCGAGTTTGCCAAGTTTTGGCGCCAGGCCCCAGTGTCCACCGACAGCGCGCTTAACCATGCCCTCGTGGCCGAAATGGTTGAGTCCTCGGTCTTTGGCATCGCCCTGCCCGGCGACAAAATACAGTTCGAGATTACGCGGTTGCCCTTCTTTGAGAAAACGCTGTTCAAGTGCAGAAGTCAGGGCTTCCGGATGCCCGCTGCCGACAAAGCCCCCGACTACTACTTTGTCATCATTCTTGATCAGTGATACCGCTTGTTCAATGCTGATAAGCTTGGATTTCATCGGGTACTCCTTAGATTTACCGGTTTATGTAGCGGGCGAGAGGTTCCTTGAGGTAATCGGTCTCGAACAGGCAAGAAAGGTGCCCGTTGCGGCTGTTGTAATAGCTTATGTCGCAATCAGGCAGCAATGGTCTGGCTTCTTCTGCCTGCTCGCGGGTGAACATCAGGTCTGAATCATCGATAATCATGCGCACTGGTGTTTTGATTTTTGCCAGGGCGTCTTTGAGAGTCTCGCCGGGTTCACACAGGTCGAACAGGGTGTTGGCCTTGGCGATGTAAATATAGGCATTAGGGTCGAAATACTGCATGCGGGCCACAACCGAATTTTCGATCTCGCCCTCGACGAGAAAGCGCCCATTGAAGCTCTGATAGGGGTTTGCGCAGGTCATGAAGGTCGGATCGAGAAAGGCGCGATTAAAACTGCTGTAAGCCCAGTGGTCGGTTCGGGTAGCTGTCAGCAGTATTTTGAAAGCAAGCAGCAGACCCTTGTATGGTGCTTCACTGCCATAATAACTGCCATTCTGCCATTTGGGGTCAAGCATTATTGCCTCTATTCCGAGCTGGTTTGGCACCATAAGGCAGGAAGGACGCATCATTGGCGTGGCAACAACCGATATCACTTTCTCAACTGATTCAGGAAAATGTTTGGCCCAGAGAAAAGCCTGTAGTCCGCCCATTGACGGGCCGACGACAAAACGCAGCTTTTTAATGCCGAGTGATTCTATAAGGCGCTTCTGTAGCTTCACCACGTCATCGAGCGTGAAAATCGGAAAATTCATGCCGTAGGGTTTACCGTTGGCCGGATCGATACTGCCGGGGCCGGTTGTAATTACGGTTGGGCTGTTAAAATTGATATTGCTGATAACGTCAGAGCAGATGACATAATATCTGTCAGTGTCAATCGTTTTACCCGGGCCGATGAGCGTATCCCACCAACCAGGCAGCGGGTCAGCTTCGCTGTATCTGCCGGCAGCGTGACTGGTGCCGGTAAAATACTGGCAGACGAGCACTGCGTTGTCAGCTTTCTCGTTAAGCCTGCCATAAGTCTCGTAGCCAAAGGTTATCGGAATGGTTCTGCCAGAATTCCTGAAAGTGTAATCTCCGGCAGCAAAGCTGCGCTTCTCGGTCAGCATCCTCAACATTTTTCCTTTCGCAGATTATATATCAGGCGAATTGTAACATAAATCAACAGTCAGTTGCAGCCTGATTTGTCGGAAAACCAGGTTCCGATTCTCTGACAGTCTAATAATTTCCTGTTTGACTGTTTTTGATGCTATAATATGTTTAGGATAGTGTGAAAACTGTACGTCAGCGCTGTTTTAAGGCAGTAATTTTTAACGGGGACAGGTTTTTGTATATGAATATCACATTCTGGAAGCGACGTGGCGCCATGATGTTGATGCTGCTGGTAGTGATAATTATTGGCAGTATTGTAGCCATGCAGATTCTGCCCAGTGAAGAGATGATAACCCGCAGATCGGTAGAAAAGAGCCTGGATGTCGAGTTGAGTCAGCTGCGCGAAGCATTCGATCTCGCCTACATGGCCGGTGAAATGGCTACTGATACTGCTGTGTCGAGTGATCCGATCATTCTGCCAGATATTACAGCGGCTGACGCAGACAAAAAGGTAGCCATCGAGACTGCAATAGCCAAGCTTACTGCACGCGGTTATCTGAGATCGAACACAGTGCATGACCCGACTGTTCCTGCTTTTCAGTGGGGAACAGACTATAGCAATTACTGGCAGGTTCGCGAGAACATAGCTTCAAATCCGAGTTTCGAAATTACCGAATCGGGAGCTATCATCAGCTGGAAAAATTATGAAGGTAATGATATCGATGGTACTGACTCACACACCGCTTCCGTGACCAGCTTTTTACAGAGCATGCAGATAGATGATTACCCTTACCAGAACAAACTCGGGAATCTAATGGCTTCAGGCGGTTCAGCATTACGACTTACCAGGTAATTTGACCGCAGTTATATTTTTAATGCGCAAACGAAAAAACCCGCTTGTTCAGCGGGTTTTTTCGTTCCGGTGGAGCTGATCGGGATCGAACCGACGACCTTTTGAATGCCATTCAAACGCGCTCCCAACTGCGCCACAGCCCCATTTGGTATGGTCTAGTATAGCATTCAGGCTTTACTGAGTCAACTAAAATTTTACGAAATACTCGGGTGCCTGAATCAGATTTTGGCTTCGCGTAATTGCTCGGCGGCGTCTTCTGGTGGCGTCGGGTTGATATAAAAGCCTGAACCCCATTCAAAACCGGCTATTTTGGTGAGTTTGGGTATGAGCTCGATATGCCAGTGATAGAAATCACGATAAGAATCAGAACAGGGTGAAGTATGCAATACAAAGTTATAGGGTTGCCCGGGCAGGAGCGCTTCCATTTTGCGCAGCGCTGTTTGTAAAGCTGTGGCAAAGCCAAAGACCTGCTCGTTTTCGATCATTTCGAAAAATGGCATGTGAAACTTGGGTGTGATTTCCATCTCGAATGGAAATCTTGAAGCAAAGGGACAGAACACGATGAAGTCGTCGCTTTCATGAACGACGCGGATTCCGTCTTTGGCTTCCTGTTTAACTATGTCACAAAACAGACAGCGATCATGATAATGGTAGTATTCACGGGCGCCTTCGAGTTCTTCTTCGATGCGCTTGGGTATGATCGGCGTTGCAACTATGTGAGAATGTGAATGAGAAATACTCGACACGCCAACCCCGCTGTTTTTGACTATCATGAAATGCTTGTAGCGTGGATTCTTTTTGATCTCGATAAGACGTTGCTTATAAGCCCAGATTATCTCGCGGACCTGTTCAAAAGTCGAATTGCAGATGTTGGTGGTATGGTTTGGCGATTCGATAACCATTTCATGTATTCCGATTGAATTCATGGCGTCGAACATGCCGATTCCTTCGCGTCCAGAATCTCCTTCCGGTTTGAGAATAGGAGAGCTGTCAGGAACTACACGTACCCACCAGCCTTTCTGGTTCGGCTGTGTGCCGGCAGAGCGGAAAGCAAGGGTTTCTGGAGGAGTCATCTGCTCGTTGCCTTCGCAGAATGGGCAGGCGCTGTGGTCTTCTTCTTTAACTTCCTGGCGCTTGAAATCTGAAGGGCGCTTGCCGCGCTCGGGCGATATGATCACCCACTGCTTCAAAACCGGATCTTTCCTGAGTTGTGGCATTATTTTCTCCTGGTCTGCTGCTATTTGCCGGCAATAAGAAATTTAGCTGCCTGTTCGGGAACGACCGGGTTGATGTAGAAGCCTGATCCCCATTCAAAGCCGGCCACCTTGGTGAGTCGCGGCATTATTTCAATATGCCAGTGAAAATAATCGGTGCAATGCTCGTCGCAGGGCGAAGTGTGAATTATATAGTTGAAAGGCGGGTTGTCGAGTGTGGTGATAAGCTTGCGCAGCGTGCTGTGCATAATACTTGCAAGCGCCTCAATTTCGTTGCTCTCGATATCGCCAAACGAATCACGATGCTCTTTGGGTGCGATCCAGGTTTCAAAGGGGAACCGGGAAGCGAATGGAGCAAATGCGACAAACTGTTCGTTTTCATGAACAATGCGCTCGCCGCTGCTGAGTTCCTGGCGGATGATGTCGCAGAAAACGCAGCGCTCTTTGTAGTAATAGTAGCGCTTTGCTCCTTCGACCTCTTCCATTGCCCGCTTTGGAATGATCGGGGTGGCGATCAGCTGCGAGTGAGGGTGGTCGAGACTGGCTCCGGCTGCCGAACCATGATTCTTGAACAGCAGGATGTAGCGAAAGCGTCGGTCTCTTCTGAGATCGCGGTAGCGATCAGTATAGGTTCGTAAAATTCTCGAGATCTGCTCGATCGTGTAATTATGAAAGCCATCATCGTGGCCTGGCGATTCGATAATCACCTCATGGGCTCCGACGCCGTTCATCATGTCATATACGCCAATACCTGTACGGTCGAGGTCTCCCTCGATCTGTAATGCTGGAAATTTGTTCGGTATGACTCTGACTTCCCAGCCTGGCTGGTTGGGAAGCGTGTCTGGGGCTCGATACGACATGACTTCATTTGGGGTTGAAGCTTCGTTCCCCGGGCAGAATGGACATTTCAGGCTTTGTTTCTGGGGATGCACTATATGGAAGTCGGCTGGTTTTTTCGCCTGTTCATGCAATATGATGACCCAGCGCTTGGTGACCGGGTCTTTGCGCAATTGCGGCATGCTTTCTCTTCCTTGATTTGATCTGTTTGTTCGGCATTATACAATAACTGTTGCTGATTGGCAATTTGAATGATACAAGAACTGGCAATTTTGCACGTTGTCCAGAATTGGCGTGCTTTGCGTGTTTTGCACGAACTTGTGAATGTGTTATCGTTCACTACGGGGTACCTTTATTTCGAAAAAAGTTGACAACTATTGCCAGCTTGGTTAATGTATTGCAGTTGAACTTGTCTGTTATGTGTAGACCATTGACTTTTGAATGTAGAGGTAAAGATCGTGGGACGTAAAAGAACATGTGAGCTTCCCTTTTGCAAAGGGGTTGTCGAGGGCACCAGAAACAAACGCCGATGTGACAAGGACAGAAACATACATCTGCATCAGGTAATCTCTAAAAACGTCAAAAAAATCATGAAGTATCTTGAGGGTTGCGAAGATTTTACCGCAAATGACGTAAACCGCGATCTATTCAAGACAAGACTCGATAAAAATGAAAAGGGCTCTATGTATCGCCTTTTTCAGGCAATGGTGCGCGAAGGTTATCTTCTTGAGCGCGGAAAACGTGGTGGTCTCAAGGTATATGCATACTCAGGGGCCTCGACTCCGCAAAGCGAAGCCCCGGCGGAGCCTGAAAAGCCGACTCCGATTAAGGTCGAAAAGCCAAGGCTGAGCCCCGAAGAGGTTTTGCTCGGCAAGCTGCGTGAATTCGTTCACACGAAAAGTGGCCAATGGAACCATGATGACTGGATGTGGCTGATCAACCGGCCGGATATCAAAGAATTTGGTATTTCTGAAGCAGACATTGGCAGAATCATTGAAGAAGAAAAAGCCAGATACTGGCTGCAGCGCAACAGTGCCTGATTCAAAATTAATTAAAAGCCTGGTATAAGCAGAAAAGCCTCTCTCTGGAGAGGCTTTTCTGCTTGTTGTGGCAAGTTTGGCAAAGGCAGAAACTGGTCGGACAAGGCAAAATAAAGCCGCCCGAAAAATGTGACACGGGCGGCTCAGTTCAGTCTGGCGGTATCAGTTATTCTTCTTCGTCTTCGTCGTCGAAGTCTTCATCTTCGTCTTCAAAGTCGTCAAAGTCTTCGAGGTCTTCTTCGTCTTCTTCTACATCGTCGAAGTCTTCTTCTTCGTCGAAATCTTCATCTTCATCTTCCTCGTCTTCTTCATCTTCGTCGTCGAAGTCATCTTCTTCTTCTTCTTCTTCTTCGAAGTCTTCGTCTTCCTCTCCTTCTTCGAATTCGTCTTCATCTTCGTAGTCTTCCAGTTCCTCGTCTTCGTCGTCGAAGTCTTCATAATCATCAAGGTCGTCTTCGTCTTCAAGATCTTCGTCTTCGTCGTCCATGTCATCCCAGTCAGTCTGGGCGGCGGCGAGGATTTTGATTTCTTCTGTCGTTTCAAGCAGTTTAGGCATGATGATTACCCCTTTCAATATAAGAACGTTAGCCGTAGAATTCGTATAAGATTTGAATGCAATATAGGCATACTATAAAAAAACTGTCAACAAAAAATTAGTATATTTTGCAATTTTGCAGCTATTCATAATAAATCGCACCTGTAATCTGTATTAATGATAGTTCCATGGGTTATTCGGGGTACATTATGGCTTGACTATTTATTGGCTTTAAGTTATACTGACAGCTCTATTTTGCCGTTCTTGACCTAAAAAACAGGAGACAAGCAATGTTTCAGGGCCTTTCTGAAAAGCTTGCTTCGGTTTTCGACAAGCTGCGAAAATCAGGCAAACTCACAGAAAAAGATGTAGATATCGCTCTTAACGAAGTTAAGATGGCGCTGCTCGAAGCAGACGTCAACTTCAAGGTCGTTAAGAACTTTACCAAGCGTGTAAAAGAGCGGTGTCTCGGCGCCGAAATTCTCAAAAGCCTGACTCCTACCCAGCATGTGGTCAAGATCGTTCTTGAAGAGCTTACACAGTTGCTTGGCGCTGATCGTGCCAAGATCAATATATCTTCTAAAAAACCTACCATCATACTGATGGCTGGTTTGCAGGGCTCTGGTAAGACCACAACTTCGGCCAAACTTGGGCTTCACCTTCGCAAAGACGAAAAGAAAAACCCGATGCTGGTTGCCTGCGATATTTATCGCCCGGCTGCAATCAAACAGTTGCAGGTTCTCGGCGATCAGTTGAGCATGGAAGTTTTTACCGGTGAGCCAGGCATGCGGCCGGCTGATATCGCAAAAAAAGCGATAGAGCACGCCCAGGTTCGCGATTATGATGTGGTTATCATCGACACCGCCGGTCGTCTTCATATTGATGAGCAGATGATGGATGAGGTTAAAGGCATTAAAGAAGCCGTGCAGCCTCATGAAATACTGCTGGTAGTCGATGCCATGACTGGTCAGGATGCTGTAAACAGCGCCACCAGCTTCAACGAGCTTCTTGAGCTGACCGGTATCGTTCTCACCAAACTCGACGGCGATGCCCGCGGTGGCGCGGCGCTTTCGATAAGAGAAGTGACCGGCAAACCGGTCAAGTTTGTTGGTATCGGTGAAAAGTCTTCTTCTCTGGAGCCGTTCTATCCTGATCGTATGGCACAGAGAATCCTGGGTATGGGTGATATGCTTTCGCTCATCGAAAAAGCCCAGGCACACATGGATGAAGAGAAGATGAAGGAAATCGAGAAGCGCGTTCTCGAAGCCGAATTCAACTTCAACGACTTTCTTTATCAGCTCAACCAGATCAAACGAATGGGACCGCTCGATCAGCTGCTCGGCATGATTCCGGGCTTTTCTTCGGCTGCCGGCAATCTTTCAGAATTTTCTTTCGACGATAAAAAATTCAAGCGCTTTGAGGCGATCATCCTCTCGATGACCGAGCGTGAGCGCAATTCGCCCGATCTTATCGATGGTTCGCGCCGCAAGCGTATTGCCGATGGCAGCGGCAACACCATTCAGGATGTAAATCAGCTGCTCAAACAGTTTGCGCAGATGCGCAAGATGATGAAGCAGCTTGGCAGTCTTGGCAAGCGCAGCAAAGGCAAGTTTGCCAAGTTTTTTGGAATGTAAGTGCCGCGAAAGCGGTTTTCAGAATATCAGCAAGGAGTTTTTAAAATGGCCGTTTCTATCAGATTGAAAATGCTTGGCACCAAGCATAGACCCTGTTACCGCATCGTGGCTCTCGACAGCCGCAAGAGCCGTGACGGTAAGACGCTCGAAAATCTCGGACACTACGCTCCGCAGACACAGCAGCCGATCGTCGACCTCAAGGAAGAAACTGTTCTTGAGTATCTCAACAATGGCGCCGTGCCGACCGAGACTGTTAAAAACATTCTTCGCCAGCGTGGCATTGTTAAAACCCAGCAGAAAGCTGAAAACGGTACAGTTAAACTGGTCTGGACCAAGCGCGCCTGAGCGTGCAGAGGTAACCTATGACTCAGACTGTACAGGCAACGCTTGAAAAGCTGGTGAAGGCCCTGGTCGAGCACCCTGAAGAAGTGGTGATAACTCCGATCGAGGGTGATGGCACCGTGGTTTTTGAGGTTCAGGTGAACCCCGAAGATTCTGGCAAGATAATCGGCAAAAAAGGCCGCACTATCAATGCTCTGCGCACCATCATCAGGTCTTCAGCCAATACCGGCACCAAAAAGGTGATAATGGAGCTGGTCTGAAAAGACCGTTCTTTGACAACTGGAAACATCGACCATGTCGCAGCCTCGAATCATGCGCCTGAACCGCCAGGAAGCTTCTGCCACAGAAGACTCCTGGATTGTGATCGGCAAGGTTCGCAGAACTGTCGGCCTGCAAGGCTGGATCAGAATCGGAATGAACACCGACTACCCTGAACGCTTCAGCCCGGGCAGCGAGGTTCTGGTCAAAAGGTTGACGGGTGAGCCCGAGCCAATCGAAATCGAAAACTGGCGCGAGCACTTTTCCGGTGACGCGATCGAGATAAAATTCGTCGGCATCGACGACTGTGATGCAGCCGCGCCTTTTGTGAATACCCTGCTGGTAATTCCTAAGGCCGAGCGTGAGCAGTTAGAAGATAACAGCGAGTTTTATCCCGACGAACTGACAGGAATGCAGGTCATAGGGCCTGCCGGTGAGCTTTCTGGTGAGGTCGTCTCACTTGAAGCAGACGCGGCAAGCCCATATCTGGTGGTTAAAACCAGTGACGGGTCAGAAGTCATGATTCCCTTCATGAAGGTGTTTATCAGCTCGGTCGATCGCAAAACCAGAAAAGTAAAACTGGTGGAGCCGGTAGCGTTTCATGTTCCGGTAGAATGAGATGCGTATAGATATCGTAACTCTTCTGCCAGCGCTCTTTGACAAAGTATTTGAAGAAAGCGTTCTCGGGTCGGCCGTCAGAAACGGCCTTGTCGAAATAGTCATGCACAATTTTCGCGAATATGGCGATGGCCGACACCGAACGGTAGACGATACAGCCTTTGGCGGTGGTCCGGGTATGATACTCAAGCCGGCACCTCTGGTTAACTGCCTGAGAGATGTGCGCCGACTGGCTGCTCCCGGCCCGGTAATCGGGCTGACCCCGCAGGGGTTACCGCTAAACCAGAAACTGGTAAAGGAGCTGGCACGATACGACCGGCTGATCCTGGTCTGCGGCCGCTACGAAGGCTTTGATGAGCGCATTGTCAGCGAGTTTGATCTTGAGCTGTCAATAGGCGACTATGTATTGACCGGCGGCGAAATAGCTGCCATGACCGTTGTTGACGCTGTATCGCGCATGATACCCGGCACCGTGGGACGACAGGAGTCGGTCGAACAGGATTCATTCTACGAAGGACTGCTCGATCACCCGCAATACACCCGCCCCGCCACCTGGGAAGGCCACGAAGTACCAACCGTTCTCCAGGAAGGCAATCATGCTGATATCGAAAAGTTCAGACATTGCCGGTCGCTGCTGACAACTGCTGTCAGCCGGCCAGATGTATTCGCGGCCGCGAATCTGTCAGAAACAGACAGAGAGGCTCTACAGTCACTGTTGAGCTAGAAGCGGTCATCTAACAAGTTAAAATCATTCCGGAAGGAGTTTCAGTTATGAATCCCGTAATCGAAAGTATCGAAAGAAATTATCAGAAGAACACTCAGGAAATGCCTGCGTTTCTTCCCGGCGACACCATTCGCATGGAAATCAAGGTCCGTGAAGGTGAAAAAGAACGCCTGCAGGCTTTTGAAGGCGTCGTGATTTCGCGCCGCAACAGCGGTCTGCGCGAAAACTTCACTGTCAGAAAGATCTCTTACGGCGTTGGCGTCGAAAGAACTTTCATGCTGCATTCACCCAGCATCGCAACTATCTCGTTGCTGCGCCGTGGTAAGGTTGCCCGTGGCAAACTCTACTATCTGCGTGCCCGCGTTGGTAAGAAGACCCGTGTTAAAGACAAAATCTTCTCCAAGGACAAAGACTGATTTTGCAAGAATCAATTAGTCCCGATCCCAGGGTCGGGGTTTTTATTCACGACATATCGATCCGCTGCGGTGACCAGGCGATAGCACTGGAGGCCCTCGACCTCGATGAGGTTCTGGCTGCATCAGAACTGCAGTTGTCCGGTAGTATAAGCGGTAAGGCTAACGATGGCGTTCATGTTCTTGTCGAACAAGGATTCAGGCCGTTTCTTACCAGAAAATACTCTTCCGTGCCGGTTGATACGAGTATGCGTGGACGATTCCGGGCTGATCTGAAACTGCACAACGGCGTCAACAGTCTTTGTATAAAGGCTGTTGACGCTGAAGGCAATACTATCGACAGCAAGCATTTTGATCTGCATTACAAAGGGTCGTTCCGTGAATGGAACGAAACTATTTTTATCGCTTTTTTTCTGGCAATAATCATCAGAGGCCTGGTTTTACAAGCCTTCTGGATTCCCACCGGCAGCATGGAGCCGACACTTCTGGGGGAAAAGCGCAACCCATTTACCGGTCAACTCGAGCGTAGTGGCGATCGCATACTTGTCAGCCGTTTCGCTTACGTTCTCGATCTGTCGCTCGATGGGCGTCTGCCTTTTGGGCCACGAATCTGGCTGAAGATTCCTGATCGTGGCGATATAATCGTTTTCAAATTCCCCAATCCCGATGTCCTGGCGCCGCCGAAAGATTACATCAAAAGAGTCATCGGGCTTCCTGGCGATCGCATAGATATTGAAGATGGCGTGGTGATGGTCAACGGCACTGTGCTGAAAGAACCCTACATCGCCGAACCGCCGTTATCAAATTTTCATACGAAAGTGCCTGAAGATTGCCTGTTCTGCATGGGCGACAATCGCAACAACAGCTCTGACAGCCGCTACTGGGGACCCATGCCATTGAGCAATCTCAAGGGCCAGGCAGTGTTCAATTACCTGCCAATGAATCGTATAAGTCCGATACGGAGCCATCCTCTGGCTCTCGCGCCCGCACGCCAGGCCGAATCGGCATACTGACAAAGTTTTTCAGATGAAAAAAGAACTGCCCGGGCACATTAAAAAAGCATTCAAGTCTATCGATCATTTTTTACCGGTCGTAGACCTGGTGGTTGAACTTGTCGATGCGCGCATGCCCAATGGCTCGCGCCTGAAAGGTTTTATCAATCGCCTCGGCAAGAATTCTGTAATAGCCTTATCAAAGTCTGATCTTGCCGATGACATTGAAACGAGAAAGTGGATAGATCGCTTCGCAGCTGAAGGCCTTACCGCAGTCGCACTTGATTGTCGTGACCGTCATTCGGTAAAACGCCTGACCAATCTCATAAAAACAGCCGCCTTTACGGTAAAGCCGGGCAGCAAACCGCCGGCGCGCAAGGTGCGTCGCGCCATGATCATCGGCATTCCAAATGTCGGCAAGTCAACGCTGATCAACTCACTTGCCGGAAGAAAAGCGGCTCGCACCGCTAATATGCCCGGGGTTACCCGCAGCATACAATGGATAAAACTGAGCGGTGAGCTTGAGTTGCTCGATCTGCCGGGTATTCTCGATTATGGTCTGTTACGGCGCGGCGATGTTCTGCGTCTTATCAACACAGTTCCCGGAAAGGATGAAGATACCTGGAGTCAGGCAAAGACGCTTGCGCAGGTTCTAGCCTTGACCGGAAACCAGGGAATATTGCCAGGCTATAAAGAGTGTGGCGAAAGCTACGATCGTTTTCTCGAAGACTATGCCCGGCGCATGAATTTTTGTATCAAAGGTGGTTCGGCTGATATTGAGCGGGCAGCTACCGATATTATCAGACGTTTCCAGTCTGGCGGTCTGGGCCGCGTGACGATTGAGAAAGCGGACTGCGATCTTGACGAGTTTTTTGATATGCAACCGGAAAATTCAGAGGTAGAATTCTGACTATGAGCGGAACAACAGAAAAGCTCGATCTTTCTGAAGAGCTTTCACGGCATATTCTGGGTGCCGGCAATGATTCTGGACTGGATATGATAAGGGCCATACCCGATCTTTCGGCGCGCGCGCGCGGCAACTGCCTGGTGCTTGAAGGGTCTGCCGAAAAGATAACTCTGGTTAAGCGATTTCTTGAGCTGCTGGGGCGCCGAATAGAAAGAGCCGGGGCTATGGAACAGTATGAAGTGCGCCGCCTGTTCGACCAGTTTATCGATGAAGACACCGTGATAAACGACGCGGCAGATCCCTTCAGCGAGCTGATCACATCTTTTAACGGTCGCCTGGTAAGAGCGATGACAGCTGGCCAGCAGCAGTATGTCGAGTTTATCGAAAACAATACTGTTATCGTTGCGCGTGGTCCGGCCGGCACCGGCAAAACCTATCTGGCCACCGCCATGGCAATCAAGGCTCTAAAAGAAAAAAAGGTCAGCCGGGTTATTCTGTCGCGCCCCGTTGTTGAAGCCGGCGAAAGTCTGGGATATCTGCCTGGCGATATAAAGGAAAAGGTTGATCCGCATTTCAGGCCGCTTTACGATTGTCTTCAGGAATTCATCGGCATGGGCAAATTCGAGCAGTTCGTCAGGCAGGGCATTATTGAAATAACGCCCCTGGCTTATATGCGCGGACGTACATTCAACGAAGCATTTGTTGTTCTCGATGAAGCACAGAATACCACGATGCCGCAGATGCGCATGATTCTTACCCGGCTGGGTTATGGTTCAAAGCTGGTGATAACCGGCGATCAGACGCAGGTAGATCTGCCCCGCCCCGCTGATTCGTCTTTGCTGACCCTGGGTGATATAATTGGTTCGGTCGAGTCAGTATCTTTTATTGATCTTTGTGGCAAAGACGTGATAAGACATGAAGTAGTCAGAAGAATAATCAATGCATTTGACGCATACCAGAAGCGGGAAAAAGAAAAGAAGTGAGCGAGAAGCATAGTTTTATACTCTCGAGTTTTTTCGAGTGGCTTAACGTGCCAGAAGGCATGCAGCGACGATTTATCATGTGGCTGGCACTGTTTTTTGCCCTGCTTGTTCTGATCCTGGTGATAGACCCGGCCGGGTTTACCCCCTCGGTTACCGAAGGCATGCCCGCGGCCAAGACAATACGTTCGCCTCGACTGATAAGCTTTATCGATGAGGCAAAGACCAAAGAACTGCGCGACATCGAGAGAAATAGCGTTCAGCCGGTTTACGACCCGATCCCGGATGCCGAAGAAAACATGCTTTCGCAGTTCGACAGTTTTACCAATGACCTGAATCTGTATTTTGCCGAATATAAAAAGCTGCCTGCTTCAGAACCCCCGCAGAACCTGATTGCGTCTTATTTCCCCGGGGAATCTCTTCTCGACCAGAGCAGCCTCATTCAGCTGCGCACCTTGCGGCCGGCTCAGTATGAAAATCTGATAAATGCTTCCCGTCAGCTGCTTTTGAATCTGGCCCAGAAAAAAATATCACAGCAGCACCTCGAATCAGTCCGCACAGAGATCAAGAACAGCATCGACAGCTACCCGGAAAACATGCAGTTCAAGTCGATAATGAATGTTCTGGTGCGGAACGCTGTTACTATCAACGTGGTTGAAGACGAAAAGGGTACGCGCCTGCAGCGGGAAGCCGCGGCTCGGGCAGTTCAGCCGGTAGTAAGAACCTTCCAGAAGGGGCAGAAAATTATTGACGAAGGCGCTATTGTTACTGCTGATGATTTTGCCGTGATCAAGAAGATCACCGAGCAGATGCAGAAGAACAAGATGATGTCGCTTATGGGCAATTTCCTGCTGGCACTTCTGGCAGTGGTGATATCGCTGGTTTATCTGCGACTCGAAGATAAGAACGTTGTGAACGACAGCGAGCAGTACAAGCTGTTGAGCGTTTTATGTCTGGCTACTCTTATTCTTGCCAAAACTGCGCATGGCCTTGGTGTGATGTTTGATCAGCCCTATCTGCCGATTTTGTTGACTCCTCTGCCGGCGGTGGCATTACTGATGACCATGTTGCTCGACAGCCGGATCGCGCTTTTTCATGTGTTTTCTATTGGGCTGATGATGTTTGTCGTCGCCGAATCAAACGTTCGCTTCGTTGTTGTCAGCATGTTCGGTGCCATGGCCGGTATTCTCGCCTGGCGCTCAGTTTCACGTTCGAGCGACGTACGCAACCTTATTGGCTCATCTGGCATCAAAATCGGTCTGGCCAACTCGGTGGCGGTTCTTGCTTTTCTGATGCTGGACTCCGACAATATGCCGAATCTACAGGTATCAGAAGTGCTGACAAGAGTCGGTTTTGGCCTGCTCAACGGCATTCTGTCAGGGATTCTGGCCAATGGTGTGCTGCCTTATATGGAAAGTGCTTTCTCACTTGCCACCAATTCGCGACTGCTCGAGCTAACTGATTTGTCGCAACCCTTACTGCGCAAACTTGCCGAAGAGGCTCCGGGTACCTATCAGCACAGCATCGCGGTTGCCACCATGGCCGAAGCCGCTGCCAACTGTGTTAATGCCGATCCCTTGTTGACCAAAATTGCCTCGTATTTTCACGATATCGGCAAAATCAAGCGCCCCTCATATTTTGCCGAAAACCAGGCCAGCGAGAACCGGCACGATCAGGTTACTCCTTATATGTCGAGCCTTATTCTGATCGGGCATATTCGCGACAGCCTTGATCTGGGACGCGAATATCATCTGCCCGAACGCGTGCTTTCGATAATGTCTCAGCATCATGGCACTACGCTGATCAGCTACTTCTTTGAAGAAGCCAAGAAGCTGAAGGACAGCGACGAAGTTAACGAAGAACGTTTTCGTTATCCTGGCCCCAAACCTCAGACCAAGGAAGCTGCGATTCTTATGCTGGCTGACTCGGTGGAGGCTGCTGCCAGAACCTTGCCGCAACACACGCACAGTAAAATCGAGGGCCTGGTAAAACGCATCGTCGAACACAAACTCAAGGACGAAAATCAGCTCGACGAGAGCGAACTTACTCTCAAGGACATCGAAAAAATCGAACAGACATTTGTCAGAACGCTTACTTCAATGTACCATGGTAGAGTAGACTATCCAGGAAAACTATCAAATCAGCCTAAGGGAGCCGCCGATGGAAATACTGATCAGTAACCGACAGGAGCAGGTGTCCATCGATCTCGATTTCATTCGAACGGTTGCCGAGGAAATTCTCAGATTCGAAGCCTCACCAGAGAACGCTGAGCTTTCTCTGGTATTCTGTGACGATGACTTTATTCAGAAGCTCAACCGCGATTATCGTGGCAAGAACGAACCCACCGACGTTCTTTCATTCCCCATGGAAGAAGAGCACTTCGAAGCAGAGATCAGAATGCTTGGCGATATTGTTATCAGTACTGAGACAGCTGTTCGTCAGGCTGACAGCCTCAAGCATCCGCCGCTGCTTGAAATTGTTTTTCTGCTGATACATGGGCTTCTGCATCTGCATGGTTACGAACATTCAGGCAAGATAAAGCGTAAGCGCATGCGCGACCGCGAAGTAACTATTTTCAGACATTTGTGCGAGAAAAAGATGTTGAGCTTTATTGAAGGCGAAGAGCCGGCGCCGCTTATCAAGCGCGCCATCGCCGTAGATTAGATCGGCATGATCAGAGAAGGGTATGTCATTTAACAGCTATGGATGATACGTTTACGGGTATAGTATTTTTTGTCTGCCTTTTGCTTTCTGCTTTCTTTTCTTCTTCCGAAACTGCGTTTTTCGCGCTTTCGCCTTTGCGTCTCAAGAAAATGGAGGACGAGGGCGACAAGAAGGCCGCAGAGATTCTCAAAGTACTTTCTGATAAACAGAAAATGCTGATTACCCTGCTTATGGGTAATACTCTGGTAAATGTTGCTGCTACAGCAATCGCGACCAGTTTTTTTATTGATTATCTGCCGAAGTCACGTCTGACCGAACTGGTTGGCGTTGGCCCGACCGTGAGTGTTGCGGTTTCTTCGCTGATCATGACTGTCGTGCTGCTGGTTTTCGGGGAAATCACGCCAAAGACCATAGCAATATTCGGTGCTTATGGCTATTCACGGGTTGTGGTTAAGCCTTTGCGCTTTGCCATGTTCGTCTTTTCTCCATTTTCAGCGCTGACAATCTGGATTATCAGCAGATTTTTTCCAAAGTACTCAGACTGGAACAGCCATCTGGGCTCTTCGACGTCGATGGAAGAAATCGACAGTTATTTCAACCTGGGCGAAGAAGTTGGCATTATCGAGCGCGACGAAAAAGAGATGATAAGTTCGGTGTTCGAATTTGGCGATACGCTGGTGCGCGAAGTCATGGTGCCGCGCCCTGACATCATTTCAATGCCGATCAATATCGGGCTTGATGACCTGCTGAATTTTATCAGAGAAGACGGTCATTCTCGTTTTCCGGTTTATGACGGCAATATCGACAAAGTCGTCGGCATTCTCTACGTCAAGGATATTCTCATCAAATTAGATGAAATCAAGGTTAATTATGACCTGTTCAAACTTTTGCGCCCGCCGTTTTTCGTGCCCGAAACTAAAAAGCTCAACGATCTGCTGAGCGAGTTTCAGAAACGCAAGCAGCATCTGGCTCTGGTTGTCGATGAATACGGCGGCATTTCGGGGCTCGTGACCATCGAAGATCTTCTCGAAGAGATTGTCGGCGAAATAGTCGATGAATACGATCTTGAAGAACAGGCGCCGCTGAACCAGCTTGATAAGCATGTTTACAGTATAGATGCGCGCTACAGTATCAGCGATCTTGAAACCGAGCTGAACTGCGAGCTTGACTACGAAGATTCAGAAACGGTTGGCGGGTTCGTTCTCGAAAAGCTCGGGCGTATTCCGCAGCGGGGCGAATCGTTTGAAGAACCTCAGGGTGTTTTTCAGGTTACCGAAATCAAGGGCAACCGTATTTTGCGGGTAAAATTTACGATGAAACATATTTTACCTGACGAGCCGGCGATGGAGTGAGTCGAGAGCGCATGGAGAACCGTTATTGACTGGCATTGTATTTTATCTTTGTCTGACCATGGTTTTTCTTGCGCTGAACGCGGTTTTTAATGGCGCTGAAACAGGACTGGTCTCGCTTGACACGGATTATCTTCGCTATAAATCGCGCGGTCTGCCAGATACTTCTCGCGAAAAAAGGCTTCTCAAGCTGGCTCAGTCACCAGACCATTATCTTGGACTGACTCTGATAGGAATAAACAGCTGTCTTGTCATTGCAACCTCACTGGCTACGGCGCTTATGGAAAGTCTTGCCCCATCGCTGCTTGAGGCTGGAACTGTTCTGCTGTCGATTTTCATTTTTCTGTTCTGTGAATTTTTACCGAAAATGGCGTTCAACAGTCGTCCGCTCGTTTACTGTCTGAAATATCTCAAACTGCTGCTGGTCGCAGAAGTATTGTTTAGATTGCCGATCAATGCCGTTTCATGTCTGACCCGCTTTACCATGCGGCTTTTTCGTGTTCCGGCAAAGACCGAAACAGGTCTTTCCCGCGAAGAACTGCTGATTCTGCTGAGCCATGGGGCATCGACCGGCACGATCGCCCACCACTCTAACCGCATGGCTCAGGGAATCATCGGGCTTCGCAATACTATCGCGCGCGAAGTCATGATTCCGCGCATCAACATGCTGGCTCTCGACATCAATACGCCGCCTGAACTTGCGCAGGTAACGGTAATCCGATCGGGCTTTTCCCGAGTGCCGGTTTTCAGAGAACATGTAGACAAAATCATCGGTGTGCTTTACTTTAAAGATCTGTTTCTGAAAGATGGCGGAGTCAGGCATCTCGAAGAGATAATCTCAAAGCCGCTGTTTGTGCCTGAGACCAAACTGGCCTCAGAACTTTTCAAAGAAATGCGCAGGTGCAACTCGCAGATGGCGGTGCTGCTCGACGAATTTGCCTCGGTAAGCGGCATAGTTACCTTTGAAGATCTCGTTGAACAGGTCGTTGGCGAAATTCATGACGAATTTGACAAGCCGCGTACGGAATTGAAGTATAATGATGACGGAAGTATCAACGTCAGGGGAGATATGCATATCGATCGCCTGAACGATGAAGCTGGACTTACGCTCAGCCCGGTTTGTGGTGAGACCACCGTTAACGGGCTGATACTGGCAGTTCTCGGGAAAATTCCCGAGGCCGGCGAAACTTTTATTATTGATGGAGTTAAAATGCGGATTATCGAAAGCAGCCAGAGAAAGGTCGAGTGGTTGCGGATATCAAGAGTTGAGAACAGCTGATGAAACTTCCGGTTCAGCACGAAAGGCTCAATCGCACAATTGCCGATGCGGGTGAAAGGGTTAATCAGATACTGCTTTTGCTTCGCAAATATCTGCTGACTGGTGTGCTCGTTCTGGTGCCGCTCATGGTAACCCTTTACATCATGTTTGCAGTTTTTCAGATTACCGACGGTCTTCTTGGTGTGGCGGTAAGCAGAGCTATCGGCTATAGAATTCCCGGCGTTGGACTGTTTTTGACGGCAACGATATGTGTTATTGTTGGCGTGATAGCGCAGAATTACCTGGGGCGTCGCATAATAATCGGAATCGAAGGCTCTCTCGAGCGAATTCCCGTCGTCAGATCGTTATATAACGGAATCAAACAGGTTGCTGACGTGGTGATACAGAAAAATCGCGGAGAATTCAAGCGCGTTGTCATGCTCGAGTATCCTAAAGAAAATTGCTGGGTCATAGGCTTCGTTACCGCCGATTTTGTCGTTCCTCTACGAGAAAAGGCTATAGATGATCTCGATATGGTAACCGTTTTCGTGCCGACCACGCCGAATCCGACTTCCGGTTTCCTGCTGATTCTGGAAAAGTCAAAAATAGTTGATACGCACATGGATATCGAAGATGCCATGAAAGTTGTAATTTCCGGTGGCCTCGTTCAGCCAGGCAGAAGTGCTGACGCCATAGATCAGGACTCGGAAAATGAATTTGTCATTCCACATTGATGCACGAGGTAAAAGCATGGGCAGAGCTGTGATTTTTGTTTCGATAATTCTGCTGTTGATGACTCCTGGATGGGCAATTGCGGCTGACTCGGCCGATCTTGCCGAGATCAGGCAGTATTTTGAACTGCGTGATACCATAAGTCTGGTCAACCTTGAGATGAAGAGGGCTTTGTCGAGTGATTCGAAATCGCCGATGCTCTCTGATCGCAGAGCTGAGAACGATCTTGCTGCCGTGTTGAACTTTCTCGAAGAGCGCATCTCTCAGTTTGCCTCAGTCAAGACACCGCTCAAATACCATTATGTAAAGAAACTTGGCGGGCTTTTCAATGAATCCCGGCAGCTGCAGGCTGCGCTTCTGGTAAAACTTCGTGCTCGCGCTCTCGCTGCCGAGCCGGGCAGCACAATCGATCCGCCAAAGTCGACCGAAGAACTGGCTGAAGACCTCAAAACTCATCCAAGGCCTTATTTTCAGCCAATCGATCTGCGTGCTCTTTTCAGCCCTTCTCTCACGAATGCTAATAAAATGCAGTTCCCAACCGCAAGTTCTACTGCCAGCGCGCCTGTCAGTGTAGATAACGCAATCCGTCAGTCGCAAAAATCGCCATTTCCGGCCAAAGTACCGCAGAAGACGCCGGTCTTGTCAGAACCGGTAAAGATCATCGCGCCGCCAACCGAACAGACCGTCGAAGTGAAGTCTCCGTCGGCGGTAGTGGCTTCTGTGACTGAAGGCATCCCGGAAAAACCGGTACCTTCGACTGAAAGGCTTATTAAACCTGAGGTTGTGCCGGTTAAATCACCAGCAGGAAAGGTAACGGCTTCTGCTGCTGTGACATTGCCTGCAGCTGTGTCAGTGCCTGTCGCCAGCAAGTCTGCTTTTGTCGCAAGCTCACCGGTAGCGGTAAAGGCGGAAACAGCTCTGCCAAAACTGCCTCCTGAAACAGTAGCGTCAGTTCCGGTTGTTGCTTTGCCGGTATCATCGCCAGAGCTGGCGACAGCGACTCCGGTCGTTTCTGCGGGCGGCGAAACGGCTTCTGCCACAAAACCTGTTGTCACAGCTGGCGGCAAAGTCATGCGGCCACTGGCGGTGATGATCGAGAACCACAACAAATCCCGCCCACAATCAGGGCTTGACCAGGCAGATCTGGTTTATGAAATGCCGGTCGAAGGTGGCATTACCAGATTCATGGCGATTTACACGCGCCTGCCCGGCCTGCTTGGGCCGGTTCGCAGCTGCCGCGAATATTTTATCGACAGAGCTCTCGAGATAGATGCTCTTTATGTGCACTGTGGCGCCAGCCCGGTTGGTTATGCCTATATTTCGAAAAGCAAAATCAACTCTGTTGATGAAATCAAGCATTCGAAGCCTTTTTTCCGCGACAATTCGCGAAAAGCCCCGCATAACCTTTATGGCAGAGGCAAAAGCATTTTTGACTATATGTCAGAAAAAGTCAGCATGTACCTGCCCACTGCCCCAAGACTTATCAATTACGGCAAATACCCTGGTGAGCCGACTGACGCCGGCGAATCAGTCAGGATCAGATATCATGGCAATTACACTCTCGAATTCAAATTCGAAAACGGTGTTTATCAGCGTTATATGAACAATGTGCTGCATGTCGATCGCGAAAGTCAGAAACCTTTGCAGGCGGCAGCGGTAGTCGTTCAGGTCGCTTCGATGCAGGTCGTCGATAAGGCCGGGCGACAGGAAATCAGCTTTATCGGCAAAGGCAAGGCCTGGGTTCTCGAAAACGGCAGGAAAACTGCGGTTACCTGGAGCAAGAAGAACCCTCGCGACCTGACCAGCTACAAAGATGCAGCCGGTCGCGAATACCTTTTCCCGAAAGGTCTGCCGATCTGGGTGCAGGTAGTGTCGCCTTCTCATAAAATGACTTTTAACGGTATTGAAGAAACGACTCCGGTTGCCGGCAAAGAGACTGTCGATAACGCCAGCGCAGCAGCCGAAACAGGAAAGCAGGGATGATATGACAAAATTTGGTGCCGTAGGCGTTTTTGGCCGGGCCAATGCCGGCAAATCGACATTGATCAACGGGATCGTCGGTGAGCGTGTTTCGATTGTGTCGAAACGGCCTCAGACTACGCGCAAGCGCATTCTCGGAATTCTCACAGTTGATGATTGTCAACTGGTCTTTTGTGACACTCCTGGTCTACATGCTGTTAAAAATAAGCTCGATGCTTACATGCATGAAGAGATTCTGTCGACGGTAAAAGGTCTGCAGACCGGCATGTATCTGGTAGATCTGTCTGAACCTCTGCCGGAAGACGATCAGAGTTACCTGTCTCAGCTGAATCCTGAGAGTGGAATGCCGCTTTTTCTGGTGCTGAACAAGGCCGACCTGGTCGATGAAGCGACGATTGCAAAGGTTCGCGAGCAGTACTGCGGTTTTTACAAATTCGACAAAGTATTTGTAACCGCAGCAGCAAAGGATCAGGGGCTTAAAGAGGTGCTTGCTGCCATCATCGCGGCAACTCCTGAGGGGCCTTTTGCATTTGATGTCGATGATTATACCAGTCTTTCCGAGCGGGAGATCGTCGAAGAAACTGTGCGGGAAGCGGCTCTGCAAAAATACTACCAGGAAGTCCCCCATTCCATAGCGGTGCAGGTAGAACAGTTCAAGGAGCGCGATAATGGCAAAACCTATGTCGAAGCGACAATTTATGTGGAAAAGGAAAGCCACAAAAAAATAATTGTCGGCAAGGGTGGAGATGGAATCAAGACTCTCGGACAGGTTGCGCGGCAAAGGTTGAACGAGCTTCTCGGACGTGATATTTTTTTACAGTTATGGATAAAAGTTCGTGCGAACTGGCGTCGTGACGAACAGTGGATTGAGAGACTGGGTTATCGTAAAAGCATTTGACAGGCAGCTGTCTGCCTGAATAAAGGAATACAGGATGAATTCTATATTGATGATTGTTATTGCGGTTGTTATTCTTCTGCTGGTTTTCGTCATGTTCTCACTCGACGACCAGGAAGAAGACACCGGCTTTTTGAGCGATGAGAAAGAAGATTCTCCCGCTGTTCCGGCCAGATCTGAGCCGAAACTAGAGTCTGAGCCGGCCGCGGCCGCGGCGGATTCGCCCCCGGCAGCTGCCGAAGTTCCGCAAAAGCCGGCCGAAAAGGCGCCTGTTCGCCAGATCCAGCGTGCTGCTGCTGACGACAAGATTTCGTTGCTCGAGGTTGGCAGCGAAGAAGATTTGCGCCTGCGCATTCTGCTCGACCAGAGACTGGGAGCTCCGGCTGATATCGAAGACCATGACGCTGTAGTGGCTGCCGTTCAAATCCGTTTTCCAGAAGAAGTTCTGGCTGACCGCGAAAGTCTGTTAAAGCTTATACGCAGGGCTGAAGCAGTTTTCGATAAGGAATTTTCTTTTGACTTTTCCTGTTTCGCCGGCTCTCAACTTGATCGTATATGGGTTTTTGGCCGCGACGAGGGACGTGATGACGCTTTGTTCGAGGCTCTGGTCGTTTCTTTCGAAGTTATTTCAAGGTTCAAGCGAACTCTTGAAAGCGATTCAATTTTGCGTGAAAGTCGGGCCCGCGTCGCTGTCGGGCTGGCCATGGGCAAACTCGTGCGGATTGGTCGCGGCATGGTTGCCGAACCGACCTGGGTTGGCAAACCGGCTTATCTGGCTGAAACGCTTGCTGAAGCTGCTCTTGATTTCTCGATTTATGTATCAGAAGACATTCATAAAGCGGCTTTGCCTTTGTTCGATTTTCGTGAATGGAAGCCGGTTAAGCTGCGCTCACCTCTTCCGCCAATTCCAACTTATGAGCTGGTCGGCTGGAATAAGCCCGAAGAAATCGCTTCTTATGCTTCGCACAACGATGCTGCTGCCCGCCGGGCTGTGGCAGTTGCCTATCGTTACCTCGAACTCGATTCAAAACTGCAGCCGCTGGTCGAATTGATTGGTGATGCTGACGAAAAGGTGGCGCTTGAAGCTCTGGAAACCGTTAAGGTCATTGGCAGTGAGCAATCTCTTGGCCTGCTCAAGCGCATTTTCCCCGAAACCCAGGACCCGGTTTTTCGCAGTGCCATTATTGATGCTTTTGCCAGTATCGGGAGAAACGAAGTCGTTCCAGTCATTATATATTCACCTTGTGGTGAATATATGTGCTGCATGTCCATGAACATTGATTTGTAAGGAGCTTTCTACCGATAAGCTTCAGGTAGAAAGAAGGAAGGTGAATAAGCTAATCTCGGTCATTGTACCTTGATACCGCGCAGAATGTTTAGCCCACCTTCCCCTTACCTTAAAACTGAACAGCACATTAGGCCTTGTGATTGCCGCATTCAGCCGTAATGAATAATGATAGTTTAAGGTAGGGTTCATTCTACAACAAGTTTGAACAGATGTGGAGTGTGTAATGAAAAAAACTGATCGTCCGACCTATCTTGGCATAGACGTGTCCAAAGAAAGTCTTGATTGCTGCTTGTATAACGGAACAGAGCACAAGACACGCAGCTTTAACAGCAACAAACTTTCGACCGTGCAAAAGATCATAACCCATTTCAAGATTTCTCCCGACTCATGCCGCGTTGTTCTGGAAGCCACCGGCGTGTATCATTCCGCTGCTTTTGTTGAATTTGTAAGTCGAGGCTTTGATGTAGCAGTTGAAAATCCCCTCAGAATACATTCTTTTGCAACGATGAAGAACCTGCTGAGAACGAAAACCGACCCGGTAGATGCCAGAACCATAGCAGAATATGGATTTACAAATGAACCCGTGTCCACAAAGCTTAAGGAAGCCTATCAATGCGAAGTCCAGGCCAAGTTAAAACTGATCGGCTTTTTCAAAAAGCATATTACTCAAAATCGCAATTACCTTGAGGCGCTCAACAACAACTCCTTTGAATGTAATGCACCCAGCTTGATCGCTCACGTTAAAAATGAGATTAACCATCTGAATGTCGCCATCAAAGAGATAAACAGGGATATTGAGAAGATTCTAACCAAACACTGCCCTGAACTCTATAAGCAGTATAAGAGCATACCCGGCATTGGATCTGCTGTTGCTGGTGCAATAATATGCTTCTATGGTGATTTTTCAGGGTTTTCTGACTCAAACAAAGCAGCTGCCTTTGCCGGGTTATGTCCAAAAGTGTGCAAATCAGGATCCAGCGTAGATAAAAGCGGAAGCATAAGCAAAAAGGGCAATTCCATGCTCAGAACGTTGTTTTATATGGCTGCCTTATCGGCGTCCAGGTGCAATGATGCTTGTCAGGAAACCTATTTAAGACTAAGACAGGCAGGAAAGCCTGCAAAAGTAGCTTTGATAGCGTTGCGAATAAACTTCTTCGGCAGGCAAGGGCGCTGGCCAGGAAAGGAGAGTCTTTCACTGAAAATTATAAGGAAATTAGCCTGTGTAGAGCAAAAACGACTTGACTTTTAACACAGCACATTCTGGGTTCTACCAAGGAAGCGAGCTGGAAGGTGCGCCTGGCGGCCGCTCAGGCTTTGTATAAGCTGGCCGGAAACGATGCGCTCAAACATCTCGAACATCTGCTGGAAGATCCGGATGGCGCGGTAAAAGCCTGCGTGAACGGCGCCTTTTTCCGGGCAACCGGCAAAAAAGAATATCTTGAGGTTCTGGCCGGACTGATAACTGATTTGTCAAAGCGCACGCGAAAAGCTGCTGCTGATGAACTTCTTGCTATTGAGTCCGAAGCTGCTTTAAAGATGGTGATTGCATCTTTCAGTGAGCAGGAATTCGAGCTTCAGAAACATATTTTGCGGCGTCTCGAATTCAGCAGAAGTAAAATACTTTATCAATGTTTTCTTTCTATTTTTAAAACTTCCGGCGAAAAGATCAGGCCTTTTATTGCAGAGGCCGTTCGCCGGGCCGGGCTGGTGAATTAAATGGCGATAGATATACTGGTAGTAGATGATGAGGAGATGATCCGCTGGACCCTGAAGGAGGCTCTTGAGAGCGAGGGTTACAATGTGCGGGCTTTTGAGAATGGTCGTGACTTTCTTGCCTACTTCAACGAGCATGGCAGCGATATCATTTTGCTCGACGTGCGTCTGCCCGACAGCAACGGTCTTGACCTGCTGCTCGAGGTGACTCGTGTCGATCCTGATGCCATTGTCGTTATCATGACCGCTTATGGCGATGTCGAAACCGCAGTCAATGCGATGAAACGTGGCGCTTTCGACTACCTCGCCAAACCCTACAGTCTCGAAGAAGTCAGTCTGCTGATCAACAAGATAGTGCAGGCCAATCTGCTCAAGAGTCAACTGCACCATTATCAGGAGATGCTCGAAAACAAGTTCTCGCGTATTCTTGGCGAGAATCAGAAAATGAAGCAGCTGCGAGAGCATATAGGTATGGCGGCGCGTACCGATCGCACAACCGTGCTTATCAGAGGAGAATCTGGAACCGGCAAAGAGCTTGTTGCCCGCCAGATTCACTTTCAGAGCGCGCGGGCCGACAAGCCTTTTATCGATGTCAATGCGGCGGCGGTCAGCAGTACTCTGCTTGAATCAGAGTTGTTCGGCCACGAAAAAGGCGCTTTTACCGATGCACAGAAGCAGAAAAAAGGTCTGTTCGAACTGGCCAACGGAGGCACGCTGTTTCTCGATGAAATCGGCGATCTCGACCCGTCACTGCAGGTTAAGCTTCTTCGCGTTCTTCAGGAGCGCAAGTTCAGGCGCGTTGGTGGTACAAGCGATATCCATGTTGACGTGCGAATAATCTCGGCTACCAATGCCGATCTGGAAAAGGCGATTGAAGATGGTCGTCTGCGTCAGGATCTGTTTTATCGTCTCAACGTCTTTACCGTTAACCTGCCGCCTCTGCGCGAACGGCGCGACGATATTCTGCTTCTTGCGAAAAATTTTCTTGAGGAGTTTCGCAAGGAGTTTTCAAAAGACATCTCAGGCTTCAGAGACGACACATTGCGTATTCTTGAGGGGTACAGCTACCCCGGCAATGTACGCGAACTGCGCAACATTATAGAGCGCGCGACTCTGCTTGAAACAGGCAATCTCATCAGGCCTGCCAGTTTGCCTGATGAACTCAAGAAGAGCTCAGATCTCGGCTATGTCGCGTTTTCTCAGGAAACCGCCAAGCCCTGGCAAAGCACCGGGTTCAATTTTAAAGATTACATTGACTCTGTCGAAAAGCAGATTGTAACTGAAGTTATGCATGAAGTCGAAGGCAAGAAGAGCCGGGCAGCCGAAGTGCTTGGTCTGACCCGTTTTGCCCTGCGGCACCAGCTCAAAAAGCATAATCTCGAATCAGATTGATCAGCCAGAGTGTTCTCGGCAAGATCGTCGTCCTGCGCTATGGCGCAGGATTTTTGCTATAAAGAAACTCATTCAAAGCAGCAGGAACTGCAGGCTGGTTGCTCTTCCGTAAGTTTAAAAGTTTATGCATGGTCGAACTGTTATTGATACTGAATTGGTAGGCATGCTGGCGCTGTTGTGAAGCGGCTTTGCTTTATTTATAGACCTTTCGGCAATATTTTTTTGAAAAAGTGTTATTTATTCACTGGTTTTGTTCGAAAAGTGTGTTATTATTACACTGATGTACCGATAGTGCAAAAAATGCACAACATTTTAGGAGATTTGTAACCAAATAGGCTGTAATAAAGGGATATGTCGAGTTGGCATACTTTATGCTTTGATAAGTGTATAAGATTAGCGAGGAGAAAAGGCTATGATATCCGAATTACTTCAGGACAACTTCATCGAGCTTCAGTTGGATGTGAATGATAAAGCTACCGCAATTACCAAGCTGTCTGGCATGTTGTGTGGGTCCGGAAGAGTCAGCGATCACGATCATTTTGTCAATGCCGTTCTCGAAAGAGAAAAGCTTGGCAGTACTGCAATCGGCGCTGGTATAGCTATTCCTCATGCTCGCGCCAATACGGTAAACGAAGTATCAATAGCATTTGCCCGTTCAGGCAAGGGAATTGATTTTAATTCAGTAGACGGTGACCCAGTTCATCTGATTTTCCTGCTGGCTGCACCGGTCGAATCAGGTAGTCTCTATCTTAAGCTCCTGGCCAGAATTTCACGGCTTCTGCGCTACCAGGATCTTATCGAAGACCTTAAAAAAGCCACGACAAAAGAAGAAGTCATCAAGATTATAGCAGCAAAAGAATAACGTGGCTCAAAAGTTCGGCGCTGTTCGATACTTGGAGGGATGGTTATGAGTCCTGTCTTAAGCGGCACGAGAACTGATGAGTTATCTTTGCACATGCGGATTCCCGCAGACAGGTGTTATCTGCCCAATGCACTGCTTACTCTCGATGGCATCTGCGAGCACTACAACGTCGAAGAGTCTGCGCGCGACCGCATAAAAGTTGCTCTCGAAACTGCGCTTGTCGGGTCGATAGAGCTACTTTATCTCAACGCTCAGGGTTTGTTTGACTTGAAATTCTCGGTATTTAAGGATAAGCTGCAGATAACTGTAGAGGATTTCATGTTGAATGACCAGATTGCTCTGATAGAGGCGCCATCTGAGGCGCAGGTTCGCGAAAAGCTCGATGCTGTAGTGAATCTCAGCGATGAGTTCGTTTTTCTCAAAGAGTCAGGTCGTAATTCATGTTATTCCATGCAGTTCAATCTTGTAGCGGTGGAATGATGAATGACTCAGACAAATGAACGGACGTTTCTCTTAATCAAACCTGATGCAGTACAACGTGGATTTATCGGTAAAATAATCACCCGGATCGAAGAAAAAGGTCTCAAAATTGCGGCCCTCAAAATGATCCAGGTAACACCAGAACAGGCGGCCCGGCAATATGCATGCCACAAGGGTCGCCCTTTTTATGACTCGCTGGTAAGTTTTATCTGTTCCTCCCCCAGCGTTGCCATGGTGGTTGAAGGCCGTAACGCTATCGCGTTATGCCGAAAGCTGATGGGCGCAACCGATCCGGCTGAATCGCAGCCAGGCACCATTCGCGGCGACTTTTCGCTTGACGTCAAGCACAATCTCATTCATGGCTCAGACAGCCCCGAAAGCTTTGCGCATGAGTGTCCCGTATATTTTGGCGCCGACGAGATTATAAATTATCATCTTGATCTCGAACGCTGGATATACTACTCTTAATCTCCCGTTAACGCTGAGAAAAGACCCCGGAACCCAGCTTCCGGGGATTTTCATGACAAACTACAGAGAGCAGGTATCCTGTTTTGACCGACGAACAGAGTAAAGTCCCGTCAGCAATTTATCGGCGGGTATTTGTGGTGGTTGCCGCCCTTTCGGTCATGTCTCTGACATTTGCTGCTTTTATCTACCATTCACAATCTTTTGCCGAAAAAACTGTAGACTGGTATATCAACCGGCACGCTGGTGACCCCGGTATAAAAATTGAACTCGAAGGCTTCTCCGGCAGCCTGGCTGATGGCTTCAAATTTTCCCACCTGACAGTCAGAAGGCTCAAACCGCCGATGCAGCTGCAGATTTATGATGCAAGTGCTCAGACCGATTTCTCAAAAATTCTGACAGGTGGAAAGATACGTCTGACCGCCAGCCTTTCCCGGGTCGATCTTGTTGGCATGAGCACCTGCCCGATCGCCTCGTCTTCTGTTCCAGATTATCATGCCTTTGCCTGTTTTGCCGGCCTGCCGGCCAACGTCGAGATTGCGAGCTTCACGGTTGGTTATACGGCAATCAAACCATTTCATGATTTTCCCTTTCAGGTCGAAATAGGCAGCTTTACTCTGCATAGCGCTGACGCTTCCGGCAGTTCTCCACTCCAGGCCGATTTTACGGCGCAGCTCCGAGAAAAGCCGGTGGGGCGAGGAGTGTTCAACGGGTCGCTGCAGCAACGCGCGCGAAAGCTCGAGGGCAGCCTGGATTTGCAGATATTCGGTCAGACTGTTTCCACCGAACTCGCACTGGTTGAAAGGCGCGGCTGTCCCGAAATCAGTGGCTATATCTCATCTACCACCCTCGATATTTCAAAAATTTCGCATTGGCTGATTCCGCTCTGGCAGGATGCTTTTCCATTCGGCTTCGATGGCAGCATTGACTGCAACGGCTCGTGGCTGTTCAACAGCGAAGTTGGTTTTCTTGGCAATCTGTCGGGCAGGTGCCACAACCTGCGCATGGTAGCTCAGGGCCTTTTTATAACCCTTTTCGAGCTCAATGGCAGCTGGAAGATTTTTGACGGCAGTTTCAGCTTCAACGACGAAGGCAGCCGATTTTTCGGGTTTCCCGCCGCATTGACCGGAAAAGTCGAATCGGTGTTGCAGTCGTCCCGCAGATGGGAGCTGGATTTTAATTGCCTGACAATTGATTTTGCCCGGCTTACCGAGAATTTACCCTGGGGCGTGAAGTATGGTATGGCATTGCCGCCTCTGTCGGGTGGTGCGACATTCAGTCTGCAGCTGCGCGGCTCCCGCCCCGAGATTTCGGCACGGCTCAACACTGATGATCTGTCGGCCGGCAAAAAATCTGAAAAGCGCAATGTTACAGGTGCGATAACCTATTATCTCGGTGCTGAAGGGCCAGGAAATCTGGGCCTGGATATGCAATGCCGCAGCGAATATTCTCCACCCCCAATTTTTTCACGCTTCAAAAATGGTGGCGGCCGGCTTAATAACACACTCAGCGGCTGGCAAGGCCCGTTCCTCTGGCAATATAACCTTCAGGGCAGCGATTCGGCGAATCTTTCCTTTGCCGGCTATCTGAAAGCAGGTGACAGAAGCCTCGAAACCAATGGGCGCTGGCACGACGGCATGGGCACTATTCATACGATTCTTGATCAGACTGTTTTTGTCGCCGGCAATATTCCGGTGCTCGATCTCATTCTGGCTAAATGAAACAACCGCCACCAGCGGTGTGCCGGCAGCGGTTGACCCTGTTCTTTTATCGATCAGGCGCCGTTGAGCTTGTTCACCTTTGCTTCGATCTGCTGCAGGTTTACGCCCTGCTGCTGTAGAAAGCTCTCGAACCAGATCGTATTTACATTGTATGACTTCAGCTCGCTTCTGAATTCGATTACCAGCTTTTCCAGTTCGACCATGTCGGCAATACGCAGTCTCGGTTTGCTGGGTGCATGCTGCATTGATTTGAGATTGCTCAGGGCATTGTTTATTGCACTGGCAAACTCATATCTGGTGACGCTGTCAGTGTAGACGAAGGGGAAAGCATTGAGAATGCCTTTGTTGGAAATGTGACGCATAGATTTGAATGACCAGTGCTTGGATGGCACGAAGGTGAATGAACTGCTGCTGCTCATTGTCCTTTGTGCGCCGCTGATGTTCTGGCCAGGGTTGCGCTTGATCTTGCTGTCAACCAGAGGAATGAAAAACGCTGCATCAGCTTCTGCCGTGCGGGTTGATGGCAGATACTGCTTCTGTCTGGCATTTTCGACGGTTGCGAATTCCCAGGTAAAACGCTGGGCGAGAGGCTCACCCATTCTGCTCATGATCTTGTCACTGACGATAACTTTGTAATCAGTTTTGGGATCGAGCGGCGATGAGGGTTCAAATATGGCGCGATTGTTCTGGCGGTCGTAGGTGACCTTGCCGTCGACGCGCACCTGGTTGCCGAAAATAGAGATGTTGATGTTGTTTACCGTTTTAGGGTCAGCCGGCTCAGAAAAATGAACCGCTATTTTGGCGCGGCGTGAGACGTTGTCAGAGTTGGCGCCGGGATAAATCGAAGTTACCTTGAAAGCCCTGAGATTGCCGGCAGTGTCTACCTGAGCCTGTGATCTCGTTCTTACCGTGCGATCGGCCGGAGCCTGGGCTGAGGTGTAACTGATGGCCTGATTACGGGGCTGGTTGTTTGCGATCATCTTTCTCTGCGGAGCCTGTGCGGTCCGCTGCGCATTCAATTGTGCCTCGTTGTAAGCTTCGGCGGCATTGTAGCCGTCTTGTTCAAAGTCATTGCCGAAAGTTTCGAGTTCGGCGGCTTCGCGGGCGGGAGCCCGCATAACCGGCGCGGCCTGAGCGCTCATTGCCGGTGTCTGGGGTGCTGCAACCGGTGAAGCAGTAGAGAACATAGAGTTGATACCGCTTCTGATTGGCTGGCCATTACTGTCGGTGATGCCCTGGGTGACCACGACGCGATAGTTTTTATTGCTGTCGAGCAGGCCGACCGGAGTGAGCGTTGCCTGCTTATGACCCTGAAAATAATGAATTCTGGCCGGAACCGGGCCAAAGTCATCTTCGAGCCGGAAGGTGAATTCGTTGAGGGTGTCAGGCATGATTTCTTCGCTGAAAGCTATAGTTACAGGCTGAGTCAGGTTGGTAACCCGGCTGCCGTTCTGAGGAGCCAGTCCGACGATCTGAACCGGTTCGCTTACCGGCCTGGCGGCCATCTGAGGCGCCATGGGCCTTGTCGGGGCAGCCTGAGCCTGAGCGACGGGAGCGGCGGCTCTAGGTGCGTATTCCTGCGTTGCTGGAGCCGGAGTTTCTTCGATAATGTGGCGTTCTACTCGTGGCTCGTCGTTGTTGCCGGCCAGTTTGAACGGAATCAGAGTCTTCTGGCGCAGGCGGGTGCCTGAAGTCGCGGCCAGAGTCTTTTCTACGGTGATTGCATAGGCGGCATTAGCCTTAAGACTGGTTCTCGGACTGACTGTAATGGTCTTCATGTCGCGAGAAAGCTTGTAGTCAACACCTACCGGTTTGTTGTCTTCGAACAGCTGAATCGGAGCGCTTTTAAGCGAGACGATGTCGATTGGTTCCGAAAACGAAATTTCCATCGGCATGTCGGCTCTGATGGTTCCTACGCCCATGTTGGCATTGGTCAGAACCAGATTGTTTTCCTGTGCCGGTGGCTGGTTTGAGCTGGCTGAAGAGGCAGGAAGAGGCTGCATGCTGCTGGTAGTTCCGGCAGTCTGAAATGACCAGACCTTTTCTGAAGTCCGGCCAAGTCCGTCATAATAGCTGAGCTGGGCGGTATAGGTCTGGCCCGGCTGTAAAGCCTGACCCGACTTGAACATTACCTGCCGGGCTGACGGATTGTAAAAAAGCTCACCGGTAATCGGCTCGGTGCCTTTGAACAGATTGAAATTGACCGTCTGATAGAAAGACTGGTTGACAGCCCCACCAAATTCAACGGTCAAAGGAGTTTCTGGCGAAACGCCAACGGCCATGTCGGTCGGGAAATGATTGGCTACGCTGATAGCAGCGGTTTCTGTGTTCATGCTGTTCCGGTTCAGCGCGGCAGCAAGCGGCGAACTGTGGCTGATAGCGACGGCAATAGTGCAAAGAATCGCCGCCCGTTTCCAACGGTTCATAAATTACCTCCTCAAGCTAATGCTCTTCAGGTAACTAATCGGCTGTCTGGCAGTTTAACTTTAAGCAAAATTTTTATGCTGTATTCATAGTGAGCACAATTGAGTCTGATATTTAACTTTCATATCATTTTCGTCTGTCTGCTATGAAATTTTTTTCACAAAGTTGTGATCGCTACGGTTGAAAATTCGGCGCGATCGTGTTAAATCTATGCAATTAAAATTCAGCGTACACCTTTTAGCTGAGTCCAAGGAGATAATTATGGGAATGGATGTTGCAACCTTTGCCAAACAGCTCAGAGAAGACGGAATCGAAGCCGCCAAGGCTGAAGCCGCCAAAATTCTGGCTGATGCCCGCAAAGAGGCCGAAAAAATTGTCAGCGCCGCTCAGACTGACGCTGTCAAACTCGAAAAAGAGGCCAAACACAGAATTCAACAGGAAAAAGTTCGCTCTGAGGACGAAATGAAGCTGGTCGCCCGCGACCTGGTCAACAGTTTCCGCAAAAACATCGAAGCGGTTGGCGCGCGTCTGCTCAAAGACAAAGTCGCCGAGGGCCTTAACGAAAAAGAAGTCATCAAGACCGCCATCGTTGAAATGCTCAAAGTCCAGTCAGACAAGAAAGACTGGGAAGTCTCTCTTGGCGCTAAAATTGCCAAACCTCTTGCCGACGTTGTCATGGCACAGTTCAAAGAGAAGGGTGCCGTTGCCAAACTCGGTCAGGAACTCAACAAAGCCGGTTTCGAGATGCGTTCTGGCGGTGGCAGCGAAGTATTTGAGCTGACTGACGAATCAGTAACCGAAACCTTTAAAAAGCTGCTTTCACCCGAGCTCAAGAAGCTGCTGGCTTAATCAAGGCGAATAACAGTGTCAGATAATCTTTTTTACCTGTTGACGCTTTTGCCGTCGCTGCCGAATCTCGGTGAACCCCTGACCCCGGAAGACGCTATGGCGAAAATTCGCGAAGAAAGCGATGCCGGCCTGCTGCTGCTTGCCGACCTGCTCGACGTCGAAAACGAGATCGACAAGTGCGCATTGCATTATTACGTGCAGGGCAGCCGCGAATATACTGCCAGTCTTTCCGAGCGCCTGCCCGACAGCTTTCACGAGCTGTTTGCCAGTTATCATCATCGCGATGAAGCTGACTGGCTGACTGCCATTTATGCCGCATGGTTCGAACTGCTGCTCGAAGTTGGCGATATCACCGGCTCGGGTCTGCTCAAAGAGTGGGCAAAATGGGAATACGCTTTGCGCACCCGCCTGCGTATCGAGCGCCTGCGTGCCGCCGGCCGACTTCCCGCCGATGTCGATGCCATCGTTCCTGAATTCATGAAAGAGCTCTCTGACCTGCCCGATCAGCACCAGCTGGTCGAAGCTGCCAGAGCCTCAACCGAGCCGATGAAGGCCGAGAAAATGCTCGACCAGGCTCGCATAGACTATCTGCGCCGGGCTGTCGCCCAGTTCTCTTTTTCAGTGGATGAACTGGTCGCTTACATGCTCGAATTGCGCATTCATCAGCGTTATGCACGCTTAAGCCCCGAAAAAGGGCGCAAACTTCTCGAGGAGGTTACCAGGCTGTGAGTACAACCGGTCGAATAGTTACTGTTTACGGCAATATGGTTACTGCTGAATTTGAAGGCTCGGTTCGACAGAATGCGGTTGCTTACTGTCAGCGTTCTGACGGAGTCAGACTCATGTCGGAAATCATTCGCGTGCGCGGAAAACGTGCAGACATGCAGGTTTTTGAGCTTACCCGCGGGCTGAAGGTAGGAGATCTGGTCGATATTACCGACGAACTGCTCTCGGTAGAACTGGGGCCTGGCCTGATCGGCATGGTTTATGACGGTCTGCAGAACCCGCTTCCGGAAATGGCCGAGCAGATCGGCAAATTTCTCGAACCTGGTCATTACCTCAAGGCTCTCGACCGCAAAAAAGAATGGGAATTCACCCCTTCTGCCAGCGCTGGCGACACAGTAAGTGCCGCTGAGAATCTCGGCAAGGTTAAAGAGAATATTTTCGATCATTACATCATGGCGCCATTCACGCTCAGTGGCGAATGGAAAGTTAAAAAGATCGCTTCTGCCGGAAAATATAAGGTCGAAGACGAGATCGCCGTCCTCGAAAAAGATGGCGAGACGCTTTCGGTCAACATGATACAGCGCTGGCCGGTGCGTCTGCCGCTGGGCATCTACAACGAGCGCCTGCTGCCGACTGAGCCGATGATCACCAAACAGCGCATCATCGATACTTTCTTCCCGGTCATGCTGGGTGGAACCTACTGTATTCCCGGCCCGTTCGGCGCTGGCAAAACGGTTCTGCAGCAGATCACCAGCCGCCACGCCGAAATCGACCTGGTTATCGTCGCTGCCTGCGGTGAACGCGCCGGCGAAGTCGTCGAAACTCTCCGCGAATTTCCGCATCTCAAAGACCCGCGCACCGGTAAGACCCTGATCGAACGCACGATCATCATCTGCAACACTTCGAGTATGCCGGTTGCCGCTCGCGAATCATCGGTTTATACTGCTGTTACCCTCGGCGAATATTACCGCCAGGTCGGCCTCAACGTGCTGCTGCTCGCCGACTCGACCTCGCGCTGGGCACAGGCTCTGCGCGAAATGAGCGGCCGCCTCGAAGAAATTCCTGGCGAAGAAGCTTTTCCGGCTTATCTTGAAAGCTCGATCGCCCGCTTCTATGAACGCGGCGGTATCGTCGAGCTCAAAGACGGCCGCAAGTCATCATTGACCATCGGCGGCACCGTCAGCCCGGCCGGTGGTAACTTCGAAGAGCCGGTTACTCAGGGTACGCTCAAGGTTGTCGGCGCGTTTCTCGGCCTGTCCTACGCCCGTTCCTACGCCCGCCGATTCCCGGCTATCGATCCGCTCGAATCCTGGTCAAAATACACCGGCACCATTGCCGTCGAAAAAGTAGCCTGGGCACACGCCTTTTTGCGTCGCGGCAAGAGCATCTTCGAAATGATGCAGGTTGTCGGCGAAGAAGGAACCTCGATCGACGATTTCATCGTCTATCTGAAATCAGAATTTCTCGATAACGTTTATCTGCAGCAGAACTCATTCGACGAAGTCGATGCGGCCTGCCCGACCGACCGTCAGCAGTATCTTTTCGATAAGGTCTGTGATGTGCTCAAACATGAATTCACAATTACCGACAAGAATGTGGCCCGCGACATGTTCTTTACGCTCACCGAGCAGTTCCGCAACTGGAACTATGCGCCCTGGCAGAGCGACCGCATGAAAGAGGCCGAGGCCGCGATCAAGAAGACCCTGAGCAGCAAGGAGGCCAGCGCCAATGCGTAAGTATTACACCAGAATCGACAATATCGCCGGTAACGTCGCAACTCTCAAAGCAACCGGCGTAACTTACGAAGAACTTGGCGTGGTCGAAGGCTCCTGGGGCAAATCACTGGCACAGGTTATCAGAGTCAGCGACGACAACGTGGCTTTGCAGGTATTCGCCGGCACCCGCGGCGTTTCGACCGGCGATAAAGTTTCATTTCTCGGTTCGTCGATGCGCTTCAGCTTTTCTGACGACCTTTTTGGCCGCATCTTTTCAGGTGGTGGCGAGCCACGCGATGGCCGCAGCGAACTTACCGACAACCTCATCGAAGTCGGCGGCCCGGCGGTTAACCCGGCTGTGCGTCTGATGCCACACCGCATGATTCCGACCAATATTCCGATGATCGATGTTTTCAACACTCTCGTCGAAGGTCAGAAGCTGCCGATTTTCTCGATTCCCGGTGAACCTTATAACGAACTGCTCGCCAGAATCGCTTTGCAGGCCGAAGCCGACGTTATCATCTTTGGCGGCATGGGTCTCAAATACGACGAATACCTGTTCTTCAAGAACAGACTCGAAGAAGGCGGCGCCATGGCGCGCTCGATCATGTTCGTTCATACCGCTTCCGACCCGGTCGTCGAATGTCTGCAGACGCCCGATATCGCTCTGACCGTTGCCGAAAAGTTTGCGGTGCAGGGCAAAAGGGTTCTTGTGCTGCTCACCGACATGACCAACTTCGCCAACGCCCTCAAAGAAATTTCGATCACCATGGAACAGATCCCGTCTAACCGCGGTTACCCTGGCGATCTCTATTCGCAGCTTGCCTCACGTTACGAAAAAGCCGTCGTTTTCGAAGAGGGCGGCTCGATCACGCTGATGGCGGTTACTACCATGCCGGGCGACGACGTTACTCATCCGGTTCCTGACAATACCGGTTACATCACCGAAGGTCAGTTCTATCTCAAGAACGGCGTTATCGACCCCTTCGGCTCACTGTCGCGACTCAAACAGCAGGTTAATGCCAAGACCCGCGATGACCACCGTGCCATCATGGACGGCTGCATTCAGCTCTACGCCAAATGTCGCGAAACCCGCGAAAAGCGCGCCATGGGCTTTGAAATGTCAGACTGGGATCAGAAGCTTCTCAAATACGGCGACAGCTTCGAAAAGAAGATCATGAGCTTCTCCGCTAACGTAAGCCTGTTCGATGCCCTGCAGCAGTGCTGGGAAATCCTGGCCGAACACTTTGAGCCGCGCGAAACCGGTATCAGATCGAGTCTTTGCGACCAGTTCTGGCCGCAGAAGTAACGGTGAGATAAAATGGCTGACAAAATCAAAAAAACCCGGCCGGAACTGCTTAAACAGCGGCGACAACTCGCCATGTTCAACCGTTTCCTGCCGACGCTGGTGCTCAAAAAGCAGCAGATCCAGTCAGAGATTCTCAAGGTGCGCGCGCAGCGCATAAAACTTGATGAACAGATGCAGGCGCTCGTCGCCCGCAGTGATGACTGGGCCGCATTGTTTTCCGAGTCACTGCCCGGACCGATTACCAGACTGGTCAAGGTTAAGGGCATCGAGCGCGGTATTAAAAATGTCGCCGGTATCAAGCTGCCGGTCGTCGCCAATGTCGAATACGAAGTCAGTGACTACAGCCGTCTCAGTACGCCACTCTGGGTCGATGCCGGACTCGAATTTCTCAAACAACTTCTCGAACTGCGCGAACAGATGAAAGTGCTCTATGAGCAGGAAGCCGTGCTGCAGAAAGAACTGCGCAAGGTTACGCAGCGCGTGAACCTGTTCGAAAAGGTCATGATTCCTCAGTCAAAAGAGAATATCAGACTTATTCGCATTTCTCTGGCCGAAGAACAGACGTCTGCCGTTGGCCGCTCGAAGATCGCCAAAGGCAAGTCAGCAGGATAAGGAGCAACAGCAATGATTCATCCGATGAAAAAACTTCTGCTGGCAGCTCGAACCAGCGACCGACAGGCCGTTCTCGAAGTTCTGCGCGAGGCTGAACTGGTGCATGTCGATCCGGTTCAGACCGTTGTGATTCCGGCAACTCTCAATGAATCGATCGAGAATACCCGCAAGGTGATCGGACTTCTGCAGCAGCTAAATCCTGACCTCAAGGGCAAGCTGGCAACCCCGGGAACTCCGGCGCGCCTGGTTGAAGAGGCTCTCGTTCACGAGAAAGCCATTCCCGAACAGCGCGACAAAATTGCTGCTCTGCGTCAGGAACTCGAAGAAACTGCGGCTTGGGGCAACCTTGGCCTCAAAGACCTCGTCTGGCTCGAAGAAAATGGTCTGAATATCGGCTTCTTCCGTGGTCCGGCCGACGCCGTTGCCGAGATTAACGCTGAATATACCGTAGAAATAGCTCAGGCAGCTGGCAGCTCTTTGTTTATGGCAGCTTCGCGGCAGCCTCTGAGCGCCTCTGACCGGTTTGCAGCGGTTGAACGCCCGGCCCGCGATGTCGAAGAGATCACCGCCGAGATCAATATCTGCCAGAAAATCATTTCTGAACAGGAGCATTCGCTGGCCTGCATCGCCATGCGCCTGACCGATATCGAACATTACTACACGAAGTTGCAGAATCGCCGCCGCTTTACCGAAGTTGAAAATGGTGTGCATGGCGAAGAAGAGATCTTCGTTCTCACCGGCTGGTGCCCGGAAGACCGGGTAAGCGAACTGACAACTGCTTTTGCCGAAGCCGAACTGCCGGTTGCTGTCGATGTCAGCTCGCCGGCTGAAGAAGACATACCGCCCACCAGCCTCAAGAACGCATCCTGGGCCAACAGCATTCAACCGCTTTATGACTTTATGGGCATGGTGCCGAGCTACAACGAGCCCGATACCAGCGGCCTGTTTTTGTCGATGCTCACCGTGTTTGCAGCCTTTCTGGTAGCTGATGCCGGCTATGGTCTGATCGTGGTGCTCGCCTTGCTGGCGGCCTACAAGCCCTTGCTCAAGCGCGGCGCCGACCGAAATTTTCTTCACCTTGGCCTGTTTTTGTTCGGTGGCACAGCGCTTTACGGTCTGCTGACCAATACCTGGTTCGGCGAAACCTGGCATCTGTTTTCGGGCTACAAATTTGACCCGAACGGCGACGCTGGTATGAAAACCCTTCAGGGCTTGTGTTTCCTGATGGGCGTCTGTCATCTGACGCTGGCACATATAATGAAAGCCCGCCGCCGCAGACCCGATATTTCGCTGCTGGGCGATGCCGGCTGGATTTTGTTTCTCTGGGCCATGTACGGTGTCATCTGCATGCTGATTCTCAAAGAGCCGTTTGTGCTGCCGTTCGAATTCATCATGCCGTTGTTCAAAATCTCGGCTGTGCTGATTCTGCTCTTCACCGAGCCGTCGCTCAATCCGCTCAAGTCTATTCCGGCAGGGATTGGCGCGGTATTGCAGAACGCCTCGAACTGCTTTTCCGATATCGTCAGCTATATCAGGCTCTGGGCCGTCGGACTCGCCGGCGGTAAGGTTGCCGGAGCTTTCAATAATATTGCTGAGATGCTGCCGTTCATTCTTGCGATTCCGGTTTATATCGCGGGACACGGCATCAACATGATTCTGGGTGTAATTGCCATTCTTGCCCACGGTGTTCGTCTCAATCTGCTTGAGTTTTCGAATCACCTCGAGCTCGAATGGTCTGGCCGCAAATACGATCCTTTCAAGGAAATCAAGTAATCAACTCGCTTAAGGAGCAGAAAAATGTTAGCTATGCTGGGTAAACTCTCTCTGGGTCTGATCATGGGTTTTGGTGGACTGGGCAGCAGCCTGGGAATCAGAGCCGCAGGTACCGCCGCCGCAGCCGGCTGGGCTAAAGAAGGCAAAGAAGGCAAGCCGCTTTCTGGTAAATTCAGCGGTCTCGTTGGTATGCCGGTCAGCCAGACCCTTTATTGCATGATTCTTTACTTCCTCATGGAACCATTCGCAAGTGTGCCAGAAAATGGTGGCGTTCTTTTTGGTATCGCCGTAGGTGTTGGCATGTGCGAACTGATTTCGGCTTACGTTCAGGGCATGATCGGTGGCGCTGGTATCAGAGCACTTGTAGACAACGGTGGCAAGGGCTTCGGTAACATCATCGTCGCCATGGGTATCGCTGAATCCGTCGGTCTTTTCGCGATGGTCGTCGGTATTCTCATTCTCAACTCCAATGTCATGATCAAAGCTGTCGAAGTAGCGGCAACTGCCCCCTGACAAAATAATACGTATTCTGAGTGCTTGTTTCAGGCCGGCTTTCATAGCCGGCCTGTTTGATTATCGGCAGTTCAGGCGGTCACAAAATTTGCCGCGCGAATCCCGATGTGCTGTGGTATACTTTTATAAACCGCTTACTTTTCAGGAGTGCTAAACAATGGCCCGACTTTTTGGAACCGATGGCGTTAGAGGCCTGGCAAACAAATTTCCGCTCGACGGCAACACCGTTTTTCGTATAGCTCAACTGGCAACCCGCCAGCTTATGCTCAATCACAAAAAGCAGGGTCGCCCCGTCTTTATCGCCAAAGATACCCGTCGCTCCGGCGACATGATCGAACATGCCGTAGCAGCTGGAGTCGCTTCGATGGGAGCTGAGGCCCGTCTGCTCGGTGTACTGCCGACTCCGGCCGTGGCTTTTGTTACACGCGAACTCCAGGGAATGGGTGGCATCATGATCAGCGCTTCGCACAACCCATTCGCCGACAATGGTATAAAGATTTTCGGGCCTGATGGCTACAAGATTTCCGACGATGTCGAAGAGGCAATCGAAAAAGAACTGGTGGCTGGCGGAAAAGCCGATCTGCCAACTGGTCGTGAAATTGGCTTTGTCAGCCATGACGATTCGTCGGCGAGTTTCTGGCTGAGTAATCTGGCGCGGGTTGCTGGCGAAAACGTCGGCTCGCGTCGCCTTAAAATAGCGCTTGACTGCGCAAATGGAGCGCTTTCTAAATGGGCTCCCAAGTTCTTTGCCGATCTTGGTTACAGCGTTGACGCCATTGGCGTAAATCCTGATGGTATAAATATCAATGATGGCTGTGGCTCGACTTGCATTTCAGCGATTCTCAACGTCATGAAAAAAGAGCATTTCGATATTGGCTTCTCGTTTGACGGCGATGCTGACAGGGTTATCGCCATATCCAGCGATGGCGATATCATCGATGGTGATTTTATTCTGGCTATCACTGCCAAATATCTCAAAGACCGTGAAAAACTGCCGGGCAATGCTCTGGTAACCACGGTCATGGCCAACCTCGGCCTCGACCTGGCGATGCGCAATAATGATATCAAAGTGTTCAAGACCAGAGTCGGCGACCGCTATGTTCTTGAAGAAATGCAGAAGAACCAGGCGGTAGTCGGCGGCGAACAGAGTGGCCACATCATTCTGGCCGATCATGCCACCACTGGTGACGGCCTGCTGACTGCCTGCAACCTGCTCAGAATTATGCGTGAAACCGGCGCTACCCTCAAGGAACTCAGTGGTGTGATGAGCAAACTGCCGCAGGTTCTGGTCAATATTCGAGTTAAAACCAAAGACTACGAGCATGTTCCCGAAATCGTCGAAGCAATTCGTGACACCGAAAAGCGCCTTTCAGGGCGTGGTCGCGTGCTCGTCCGTCCTTCCGGCACCGAAAATCTGGTGCGGGTCATGGCCGAAGGCCCGGATGAAGGCGAAATAAAGGGACTGGTCGAAGGTATCGCCAGAACAATCTCAAACCACCTCTGCTGAGGCTATGCAAAAAGTTTGTTACAGCCTGCTGATCTTGTCTGTATGCCTGCTCTGGCAGCTTACCGGTTGCTGCGGGCAAAAGACGCTGCCGCCGCCAGGTCGCTCAGAGAGTGCTTCGAAGCAACCAGTAACAACTATTGCTTCTGGCAGCGCAGATTCTTCAACTGTCGAGCGGCCTCTTGAAATGCTCGATAAAACCGGCCTGAATTATTCAATTGACCAGGCCGGCCAGACTCCTGGCGACAAGAAAAAATCCGCAGCTGGTTCCTTTTTTGAAAAGCAGTATATGCAGGGCGTCGAGCTCATGGAAAAAGGCGAGTACTCTGAGGCGATCACCCTTTTCGACGAACTGGTTAAACGTTATCCCAATACCGAAGAAGCCAGTATTGCCGAGTTGTGTATTGCTGAACTCTATTTTCGCAACAAATCGAATGACATGGCGCTGCAGATCTATCAGCGCATCGTTGAAAAATACCCGCATTCGCACGCCGCCGAAAACGCCCGTGCCGGTATCGAGTATCTGCAGTCATTCGACCGTTTTGCCGATGAGCATGTGTCGCCCGAGATCGAGGCACGCAAAAGGAGAGGCCACTGATGCAGAAACGTGCCTTTTCGTTGATCGAAGTGTTGCTCGCCGTTTTTATCATCGGCGTCGGGGTCGTGCCGGTTCTGATGATGTTCGTTCAAGGCACGCGCACGGTCGAGAAAGGCGGAGTTATTCTCGAGGCGTCGATTGCCGCCCAGAACATACTCGACCGCGCCCGCAGCGATTCTTTTATCTGGCAGACCGTTCCGGTAACCATAAATATTCCCGATAAGAATTACCCGGAATTCACCTTGCCCGAGACTTTCCGCGAAAAGTACCAGGCTTCTGGAACTCTGGTAATCGAAGAGGCACCCGGTCATACCGTTATCGGCACCGGTGCCAAAGAGCAGAATCTGTTGCAGCTCACGGTAATTCTCAACTGGCTCGAAAATGGAGTTCCCAAAGAATTTCGTCTGCTCAATTACCGGGCTAATACCAATACTGTCAATCTTAAGACATCTTCTACATTCTGATGAGCACAATTCAACACAATAAAAAAGGTTTCACGCTGATCGAAATGAGTATTTCGGTTCTCATCATCGCGCTCATCATTCTGGTGCTGATCATGGTTTTTCGCAGTAATCTCGCCACTTTCAAGTGGGGCCAGCAGCACATGGAATTCAACCAGAAAATTCAGCTGGTCATGAAGCAGATTTTTACTGATTTCAAACAGATCAACCCGATTCTCAGCCAGGATGAAGACGGGCACATATTTTTGCAGGGCGAAAAAATAGGCGATCTATTTCCCAACCTCGTAACAATTTTCGATAAGGACAAAAATCCCGAAAACGGCGGGGAAGAGGTGGCATTTTTTCTTACCTCTTTTACCAGCATCAATCAACGTGATCACGTTAAATACTTTATCGATAAAGACGAACTGATCAGGCAGAAGACCGACCATGACGGCAACGTCAAGCGCTCTGTGATTGCCGAAAAAGCTTCTGAGCTCTTTTTTGCAGAAGATCCTGGCGATATCAGGCAGATCAAAATCAAGGTCACTCTGGCAGACCCGAAAAAGCCGGAAAGATCAGAAAAGATCGACTTTGCTGTCCGACTCGAAACTGATCTTGTCTGTGTCAAAACGGTGAGAGAATATGACTGAAGCGAAAAAAAATATCAGTTGTCGGCGCCAAGGCTTTGTCGCTATGGTTTCACTCATTCTGCTTGTGATTTTCGGAATCCTCGGGGTTGCTTACTGGCTGAGTTCGCGTCTGACCACCGACATGATTTTTGCCGAATCGCAACGTATCAAAGCGCGAAATTTTGCCCAGGCTGCGCTCGAAAAAGTTAAAATTAATATAGTGAACCAGTACAACATGAACAACCATGACCTTGAATTCCCGCCAAAATTCACCAACGATCGCGTCAGCGCTGAATACAACATGGAATTCGCCGATGGCGAGTATAAAGTGGTCAGTGTTCGTCCTTATGAAGAGGGTGGGCGGCGTTTCTACAACGTCGGGCATCACAGTAAAGGCGTAAAGATCGGCAACTACGACATCTGGGAGGTAACCACCCGGGGTGTCGCCAGGGCTACTGGCATTACCGCCGAGTTGCGTGCTCTGGTCAAGATTTATCGTGACTTCGTCGTCTACTGACGGTCTTAGGAGGCTGCCATGAAAAAACTGATGCTGAATATGGCTCAAATAGCCGGATTCCTGCTTCTGCTCGCCTGTCAGCCACTTGTGGCGCAATCTTCAAATGATGCTCCGGCTGATTCCGATCTTATGATTTCAGCTCAGGTGCATGGCGATATCTATGGCCAGCCCAAGGTCATCGATGATTTCGATGGCGACGGTATCAAAGATATTATTTTCGGAGCCACTGATGGAAAAGTGCATATTTTTTCGACGACCGGCCGCGAGGTTTTCAGGCCGCCATATTGGCCAAAGCAGACCGGAGGCCCGATTCTTGCCGATGTGCAGCTGACCGACCTGACTAATGACGGGTCGACCGAGATTATAGTCGCTTCACAGGATGGCAAGGTCTATTGCCTGAACGCCCTTGGCCGCGAAAAATGGGTCGTTAATACGCGCGGCAAGATTCTCATTTCAGCTCCTGAAATCGCTGACGTTGATGGCAGTGGTATTCATCATCTGTTTATCGGCTCGAAATCGGGAATGGTCAGTCGCATAGACGACAGCGGTCGCCTGATCTGGGAAGTCCGCATGAATACATCGGTTTCGGCTGCCGTTGTCGCCCGTGATCTCGATGGCTCTGGTATCAAGGAAATTATCGCCAAGGATGACGGTGGCAAGGTCATGGTTTTTGGTACGAACGGTGTTCCTAAACCGGGCTGGCCACAGGAAACAGCTGCCAACCTGACCTGGCCGTTCAATGTTGATGCCGGTGATATCAATGGCGATGGCATCAAGGAAATTTACACCACAACCCCCGATAAAAAGTTCGTCATGTGGAACACTGAAGGAAACAAGCTGAATGAGTTTCCTCTCAGTGATGGTGCACATACAGCCCCACGACTGGCTGACCTCGATGGTGATGGCCGCGACGAGTTTATCATAGCTCAGGCTGACGGCACCATAACCGTATGTGATCGCAATGGCAGGTCTTTGTCGGGCTGGCCATTCAAAACCGGGCACGCCATATATCACGCCCCACGTATTATAGATATCGACGGCGATGGCCGTCCTGACCTGGTATTTACCGCCTGGAACCCGGAAGGGGTCGGGGTTAAAGCCGGTTACATCATGGCGCTTTCGCGCAACGGCACTCCATTGGCGGGTTATCCGAAGTATATCGGTAAGACGGTTGCGCCTCTTACCTTTGCCGATCTCAACAATAATGGTTACCTCGAAATGATAGCTGCCGGTGGCATCAATTACACCGGTAAGCAGTTGCACGTATTCAAGACCCGTGCCCGCAACCACATCAAAATTGCGGTTCTTGGCCAGGAAGTGTTTTTTCAATGATGCGGCGACTGTTAAAAATCTTCTCTCTGCTTGCCGTTATAATGCTTTTCCATTCGAGCCTGCAGCTTGTCAAAGCCCAGACTCAGGAAGACATCAGCGGTTTTTTACAGCAGGGGCAGGACTGCTACAATCGCGGCGATCTCACCGGTGCCGCTCTTGAATTTGAGAACATTCTGATGATAGACCGCCAGAATTTTGCGGCGCGCGTCTGGTTGGCTCAGGTTTACATCGATCTAAAGGCGCTTGACAAGGCCCGGCATATTTTGCGCGAGGCAGCATTACAGGCCCCGGATCACCCGCGTGTCATTCAGCTCCAGAAGATGCTGGGCGAGATTAAAACTCCGGTTTCTCTGCTGAACATCGATCCGGTAAAAACTGAGGCTATTGCTCTTTTGGGTTCAGGCACTCGCTTGCGCCGATACGGCCTTGTTATTCCAGAGTCTAAAGTTGCTTCTGATACCAGTGAACGCGATCTGCTGGTTTTCGACGATATCGAAATAATTGACGAAAAGCCGAAAGAACCAGATCTTCAACTTGAAGACTACTTCGGCGAACAGAGTGGCCCACTTGCCGACGTTTTTAAAGTTCTCGAACGCGAAGGGCTTAACCCGGCGCTGGACATGTATTTTACCAGAGTTTTCGCTGATCCGAAGCTTGGCGCCGCCGACGACAAAGGTTTGCTGGCGCGCGCCGAAAATCTGTATTCACCAAGGTTCAAAGCAGACCAGAAAGACCGCGAAGCGCTTTACTATTTTGCCGCTCTGCAATACATGAATGGTATGTACCCCTATGCCGAAGAATTGTTTGCCCCACTGAGAAAAGATCCCGGCGAATATGCAGAGCGCATGAAGCCATTTCTGGCCGGCATTGACCGCTGGCGGGAACAGGAGAATCTGCGTGTCGCCATGATCAAACAGGCAGAAGAAGAGCGCCTTGCCCGTGAAGCTGCCGAAAAAGAAGAAGAAGAGCGTTTTCGCCTGGCTGAAGAAGCCCGCAGTCAGCGTCGACGTCGCCCTGTCGATGTCGCCAGCGGCGCCGCTCAACCGACAACGCCCGAAGGTGTAGCAAAAGGCCTGCACTCTGAGGGTTATGATTTGTATAAACGTGGCAAGCTTGATGAAGCCCTGGAAAAATACCAGGCTGCGCTCGAGCAGCATGGAGAAAACGCAGAACTCAATTATCACATGGGCCTGGCCTGGACCGACAAAGGTCTTGCCGGCGATTCAGCGGCTTTTGACCGTGCCGTCATTTCTTTTCAGCGCGTGATCAGTCTGGTGCCCGACAGTAAGCTGGCGAAAGACGCTCAGGCAATGATCAGAGACATAGATTCGGCAAAAAAAACACTTGGCGAGTAGATGACCTTTATAAATAGGCGATTATTGTGATATACTTTCATAGCGCCAAATTTCAGGAAGCGAATTAATGAAAACACAACCAGCAGCACTTGCCCGCGAAAAGGACCCCGAATCAGCTCAAAGCAAAACCGGTATTTCTGATGGTATCGCGCTCGAAGTTCCTGCTACCCTTCCTTTTGAAGGGTTTACCTACCTTAAAAAAGAATGGATCGATCAGGAAGACGATATCGAATCGGTAACTTTCGGCATGGCGCTTGGCCATCTCAACAGCCCGGTCAACTGGGAAAACACCGAGACCTTCGTCATGATGCCAGAATGGGGAACCTCACCCCTGCGGCGTTCATGGGTTGTGCGAATTCCGACGCATTTTGAAGGAGCAGAACGCTATCTTTTTCACTACTTTTTTCAAATTCGCTATACCAACGGGAGTGAGAAGGTCAGCGACAACTTTACTCAGCTGATCATGCCTAAAACAGTTGAATATATCGATCACTCAGGTAGCTGCGTTCATATCCGCCTGCACTGGAGCCTCGGCAACTGGTCTTATCCACAGGATACCGAGCTTGAAGTCGATGGCATCGAGTGGGGCAGCGAATTTTCCGTGAGCCATACCGCCTACCGATCTGGTGATCGACTTTACGAACATGGCCGCCTGGCGGCTGTTAAAAAAATCGAAATGCCCAGAGTTTTCAGAGCACAGATCTGGGCTCCACGTGGCGAAGAAATAAATTATTGTTTCAACATGCTGTCGATCGACCATGAGGGTAATCTGCAGCAGAAATGGGACAATAACGGTGGCGAAAACTTTAAGATGACTATATAAGCCAGGAGATAATCAAACAATGAGACATCCCGACATCCTTTCTCGTGAAGGCAGCATCCTGCTCATCTGTGACGTTCAGAAGAAGTGCATCAAACCGATTTACAAAAAAGAAGCGATGATCAACAACGTGAAATCGCTTGTGGCTTTCGCCGGTATGATCGGGTTGCCGATCCTCCTGACCGAACTGTCGCCGCAGAAATTCGGTGGCACCATCGAAGAAATCAAAAAACTGGTGCCGAGGCTCGAGCCGATCAAGCGCAGTCGCTACAGCTGCTTCGGCAGCGAAGACCTCACTCTTCGCCTTGAAGCCATGAATACCAATACCCTGATCGTAGCGGGTATGGAAACCCACATCTCAATCTGCCCGACCGTTCTCGATGCGCTCAGCCGCGGTTATCGGGTACATGTCGTTCTCAACGCCACCAGCTCAACCAAAAAAGTTAACTGGCATGTCGCACTCGACAAGATGCGTCGTGCCGGCGCTGTCATCACCACCATGGAAATCGTAATGCACGAAATGATTGGTCGCGTCGATGACCCGAATTACGACAAATTCATGGAACTGGCAAGGCGGGAACTCGACCTCTGATGAATCTGCCCTTTGCCGACAATCCGGCACCGGCCACTTTTCTTATCGGTGGTACCGGTGCCGGTAAAACAGAACTGGCGCTCAACCTTTCGCTCTATAAAGCCCGGCGTTACCAGAATGCAACCCTCATCGACTTCGACATAGTCAATCCGTTCTTTCGCGTACGCAAGCTGCGCGACGAAGTCGAAAAGCACAATGTCTCGGTCATCTGTCCGATGAGTCGGGTAGTATCCGGTGATATTCCGGCACTGCCAGCCGCGGCCTGGGGAGCTGTCGAAGATCTTACGCTGCCTATCGTCTGTGATATCGGCGGCGGTGAACCCGGTCTGCGCCCGCTGGCGCGCATGAGCGAACTGGCCGCTGCCCGTGGTGCCAATGTTTTTTTCGTCATCAATCCTTTTCGACCCGGATTTGCGCGCCCCGCTGAAATGGCCGAGAATTTCCGGCACATGTGCGGCCTCTGCGCGATGACGGTTACGCACATTGTCGCCAATCCCAATATTGGCAGCGAGACCACCGTCGAACTGTTCAACGATGGATTGCAGCGCATACATGAATTTGCCAATGCTGCCGGCGTGCCGATCGCATTTGCCGTTGCCGCCGAAGGCCTCGCCCGCGATCTCGGCGCCAGCTGCGCCGATCTGCCCGGGTTCGCCGAGCTGGCCGATCTGCCTCTGTTCGTTCTCGAACGATACTGGAGCGTTCCCTGGCATTTCGGCACAACGCATGACGAATAATCAGGGCATTGTCATTCTGCGCGAAGCCGCTCGTCGCCCTGCGAAGCTCCAGCGCAGCAGGGTCTGGCGTAGTCGCAGAATCCATGCAAGAGTAAAGGCATGATGAATTTTGAAGGTGAATTGCTGTTTTTTGCAGCTTTATAATTGAAAAATTTACCGTTAAGTTGTATCTATATGTAAAACAGGTCGATGCGGCTTCTCTGCTGAATTTCGGCCTACCTGCAAGGAGATGGTAAAAGACATGGGAAAGGAAACGGAAGAGATCATCATGGCCGGCTTTGGCGGCCAGGGCATACTTTTCTTAGGAAAAGTTCTGGCTGAAACTGGCATGATGACAGGGCAGAATGTCTCGTGGATTCCGGCTTACGGCCCCGAAATGCGCGGCGGCACTGCTAACTGCTCGGTGGTCATTTCTAAACACGAGATCGCTTCGCCGATAGTTACTGAACCCGATACGCTGATTGCGATGAATATTCCGTCGGTCGCCAAATTCATCGACAAGATCAGACCGGGCGGCACCCTGATCTACAACTCATCACTGATCGATCAGAAAGAATTTCGTTCTGATATCAAAGTTTGCGCTGTTCCTGCCAACCAGCTTGCAGCCGAAGCTGGCAGCGATAAAACGGCAAATGTAGTTATGGCTGGCGCTTATGCCCGGTTCAGTGATATGATGAATTTCGACGCCTTTCTCAAGGCATTTCCGAGTCTGGTGCCCGCCAAAAAGCAAGATTTGCTCGAAATCAATCTGGCAGCACTTAAAAAAGGTTATGACTGCGCGAACAGCGCGCATTGACCATATTCCGGAGGGAAGACAAAATGTCAAAATGGGTTATCAATGAAAATCTCTGCAAGGGTTGCGGAATCTGCATTTCGCGCTGCCCTCTCAAGATTCTTGCTTTTGCCGATCATCTTACGGCCAAGGGCGTGCATCCCGCTGCCATCACTGATGAAGCCAAATGCACCAGCTGTGCCATCTGCGCCAGAAGCTGCCCCGATGTCGCAATCGAAATTTTTAAAGAAGAAAAATAAGGAGTTGAGCAATGGCTGAAAAGGTACTGATGAAAGGGAATGAAGCTATCGGCGAAGCAGCTGTGCGTGCCGGTTGCAGATACTATTTCGGTTATCCGATTACTCCGCAGTCTGAGCTGCCGGCCTATCTGTCAAAGCGCCTGCCCGAAGTTGAAGGCGTTTTTGTGCAGGCCGAAAGCGAAGTCGCTGCAATAAATATGGTTTATGGCGCAGGCAGCGCCGGTGCCAGAGTTATGACCTCAAGCTCGAGCCCGGGCGTCAGCCTCAAGCAGGAAGGCATCTCTTATATCGCCGGTGCCGAAATTCCCTGTCTGCTGGTTAATGTCGTGCGTGGCGGTCCCGGTCTTGGTAACATTGCGCCGGCCCAGTCAGACTACTGGCAGGCAACCCGCGGCGGTGGCCATGGCGATTATCGCACCCTCGTACTCGCACCCAACTCCGTTCAGGAAATGGCCGACATGACCGTTGCCGGTTTTGAATTCGCCGACCGTTTCAGAAACCCGGTTCTGCTGCTCTCTGACGGCGTTCTCGGCCAGATGATGGAGCCGGTAACTCTGCCAGACCCTGTTGATTACGATGTCAATTCTAAAAAATGGGCACTTGGCTACAGCGGCAAGGAAAAGTCTGAAAGAAATCTCTGCACTTCGATTTTCCTCGATGTCGATGAACTCGAAGAACACAACTGGCACCTCTACCAGAAATATCAGGTAATGACAGACCTGTTCAGCAAGGGCGAATACAAAGATTTCGCCGTTGAAGAACATCTCTGCGATGACGCCGAGATTATTCTCGTCGGCTATGGCATCATCTCGCGCATTCTCAAGACCGTCGTCGAAAAATGCCGCAAACGCGGTATCAAGGCCGGTCTGATTCGCCCGAAAGTGCTCTGGCCCTTCCCCTCTCAGGTATTCGAAAGACTTCAGCAGACTACCAACAACTTCCTGGTTGTCGAAATGTCATGCGGTCAGATGGTTGAAGATGTCAAACTTGCAGTCAATGGCAAGAAACCGGTATATTTCTTTGGCAGAACCGGCGGCACCATCCCCTCTGATTTCGAAATCCTCAACGAAGTCGACAAGATTGTCAGACCCGACTGAAAGGAGCCAGGATAAATGAAACAGGTATTTTCACGACCACAGAGCTTGAGCAAGAAGCCTTTCCACTACTGTCCCGGCTGCGATCACGGGGTAGTTCATCGTCTGATTGCCGAAGTAATCGATGAACTCGAAATAAAAGACCGCACCATCGGTGTTGCGCCGGTCGGCTGCTCGGTTTTTGCCTATGACTATTTCGACGTCGATTTCAACCAGGCACCGCATGGCCGTGCTCCTGCGGTAGCTACCGGCATCAAGCGCGTCAGACCTGAGTCGATCGTCTTCACCTATCAGGGCGACGGCGACCTCGCCGCTATCGGCACCGCTGAGATCATTCATTCAGCCAACCGTGGCGAGAACATCACTGTGGTGTTCATCAATAACGCTATTTACGGCATGACCGGCGGCCAGATGGCCCCGACCACGCTGATCGGCATGAAAACCCAGACTTCACCCTATGGCCGCGATGCTTCGACTGCCGGCAACCCGATTCGCATGAGCGAAATGATTGCCACCCTCGAAAGCCCGGTTTACGTGACCCGCGTCACTGTTAACAATCCGGCCAACCTGATGAAGACCAAAAAGGCCCTGTATAATGCTTTCAAACTGCAGAAAGAGGGCAAGGGTTTCAGTTTCGTCGAAGTGGTTTCGATCTGCCCGACGAACTGGGGCAAGAAACCTGCCGATTCACACAAATGGTTGACCGAAAACATGTTGCCGGTCTTCAAACTGGGTACTTTCAAAGATATCCACGGCGTCGAAAAATCCTGACAGCTAGCAATAACACCCTAGGAGGCGTATATGTCGTCAAAAGTTGAAAGAATTATTCTGGCAGGCTTCGGGGGCCAGGGCATACTATTTCTGGGAAAGGTGCTGGCTGAAACCGGTATGCATGCCGGCAAGCACGTATCCTGGATTCCGTCATACGGCCCCGAAATGCGTGGTGGCACGGCAAACTGCACGATAATTCTTTCCGAAAATGAAATTGCCTCGCCCATGGTTACCGTTCCTGATACGGTCATAGCCATGAACAGGCCTTCGGTTGCCAAGTTCAACCTCAAGATCAAGGCCGGCGGCATGCTCATGTATAACTCTTCTCTGATCGAACGCCAGGAATTCCGCGATGACATCAGACTCGTCGAAATCCCGGCCAGCGAAATCGCCGAAGAACTAGGCAACACGCGCGTTGCCAATCTGGTAATGGCCGGCGCCTATTCGAAGTTCAGTAAGCTCATCACCTATGAAGATCTCGTTGCTGCTCTGCCCGGTCTTATGCCCGGCAGCAAGAAGGAAATGCTCGAGATCAATCAGGCCGCCTTCAAAAAAGGCTTCGATTACGTCGAAGAAAAGAAATACATGTTCGGTCGCTACGTTTATTCGGTGTTCAAAGGCATCTGAAAATTGTCTGCCGACTGTCAGTAGAAAGATTGCGAGGGGGCGCAGCTTCTGCGCTCCCTCTTGTTAACTCCGGAGGTTGCATTGTCAAAGTCCAAAGCTGTTCCTGAATCAATCAAAATCATCATCGATGCGCTCAAAGACAAAAAAGTCGAAGATCTTGTCGTTCTCGATCTCACCGGTCTGGTGCCTTATACCGATTACTTCATAATTGGCTCCGGTAACAGCAGCACGCATGTACAGACACTTGCTGATACGGTGGCAAAACTCATCAAGATTCCACATGTTGGCGGTGTCAGGCTTGAATCCGATCAGGCCGCGAATTGGATACTGATCGACGGTGGCGATTTCGTGTTGCATATCTTTCAGCCCAAAGCCCGCAAATTCTACAATCTCGAAGATCTCTGGGAAGACGCCCCACAGATCGAGGTGTGATCAATGGTTCCGCATGCCCGTGTAATCGAGCCTTCACTCGAAGGCACTCTCGACGCTGACAACCGTCATCGTCTCGAGCGAGTTCTGCGCCTGCGTGAAGGCGATGAATTCGTTATCACCGATGGCTGTGGCCATGAAGCGACTGCGGTCCTCGGCCGCAACGGCTCATATCGCGCCAGCGAGTGGCAATCGCCAGGTCGCGAACCGGCGCTTAAGGTAACCGTTTTTGCCGCAATCTCGAAAGGCGAACGCTTTGAATGGCTCATCGAAAAAGCGGTCGAAATGGGCGTCGTCAAAGTCGTGCCATTGCTCGCCGAGCGCTGCATTGTCAAAAGCCCCGGCGCCGCCAAAGTAGAGCGCTGGCGCAAGATCGCTGCCACTGCCATGATACAGTGTGGCGGCTGTCTACTGCCTGAAGTCGCAGATCCGGTGTCACTAGCAGACTTGCCGGCTCCAGACGCCGATACCACGCCGATTCTACTGCACGAAGAAGCCCTCTCGGTTTCACTGCACGAGTTGCCGGTGCATCCAGGCAGCAGCTCGATCTGGCTCGCTTCCGGTCCCGAAGGCGGCTTTTCTGAACGTGAAGTAAATCTGTTGCTCGACAAGGGCTGGCAGCCAGTCTGGCTCGGCCGCCGTCTTTTCAAAACCGACACCGCGCCGACCATAGCCCTTGCCAACCTGCTGTCACGCAGCTGGTTCGGCTGATTTTTTCAAAAAATGTGTCTGCTGCTTCTGCGGCTGAAAGGATCTGAACATGGGAAAATGCAAATGCGGCAAAAGTAAAAAAGACAAGTGCGACGGCAGCTGCAAAAAAGACAAAAAGAAAGAAAAAAAGAAAGAAAAAAAGGACAAGAAAAAGTAGTCTGTAACCCTCGCACAAAGCCACCAAGCCACAAAGAAGAACTGATAAAAATCCATCCACAGATTTCGCAGATTAAACCGACTTTTTCTGAGCATCCTGCAAAATTAACTTTCAGTGGGATTGCTTCGTCACTATTCCTCTGTCACACTTGAGTTTTTGGGTAGAGTGGTAGAATTCAAGCCTGGTAAAAAATCATACAAGGGCGCAGGCGGGTTTCTCAGGCGCGGAAACTTCGAGCCAGGCAACTTTGACGCAGAGCTATAGCTATACAACATTACTCACGTCTGGTGAGAGTTGTAGCGAATGAGATTCCGCCGAGAGCCCGGCATAAGCGGAGACTCTAAGATTTAATTCTTAAACTCTTATGTGACAGAGGACTATGTTCCTCGCAATGACTTTAACAGAGCCTCTTGGTCATTGTGACTGCGAGACGCCGCCGGAGCAGTATGCTCGTGCTCGTGCTCGCCGGCTCAATCTGCGCTGATCGGCCTGCTTAATCTGCGGATAAAATTCTCTCTCTTCGTCCTGCGATAAAAAACGCGCCTCTCGATTTTCGAAAGGCGCGCTCTGTTGCTTTGCGGTCAGGCTTTTTTGAGAGCCTTTTCGAGCGCTTTGACTACAGTCTTGAGTGCTTTGATGCGGGCAAAATACTTGTCGTTGGCTTCGATGATCGTCCAGGGAGCGTAACTGGTCGAGCAGTTGGCGAGCATGTCATTGATCGCAGACTCGTATTTCGGCCATTTTTCGCGGTTACGCCAGTCTTCTTCGGTGATCTTCCAGGTTTTCCATGGCGTGTTTTCTCGCTCTTTGAAGCGCTTCAGCTGCTCATCCTGATCGATGTGCAGCCAGAATTTGACTACAACCGCCCCGAAGTCAGCAAGGTGCGCTTCGAATTCGTTGATCTCTCGATAGGCGCGTCGCCACTCAGTTTCGCTGCAGAAACCTTCGACGCGCTCGACCAGAATGCGGCCATACCAGCTGCGGTCGAAAATGGTAATATGCCCGGCTTTGGGCATTTCTCTGGCAAACCGCCACAGATAATGCCTTGCCAGTTCTTCTTTGGTCGGTGCTGCAATCGGAATAACCTCATAGCCGCGTGGGTCAAGGTTTTCGGTGAGGCGCTTGATGTTGCCGCCTTTGCCGGCCGCATCCATGCCTTCGTAGGCAATAACGCAGGGTATGCGGTGAATGTAAATCTCGTGTTCGAGGTCACGTATTCGCTTCTGATAGGTTTCAAGCTCTTTGCGGTAGGTTTTTTCGTCGAGTGTCTGCGACAGATCAAGCGCTGATAAAACGGTGACGTTTCTGGGAGTAAGTTTGGTTGCTTTGGTTGAGGCTTTTTTGGTCGTTGCCTGATGCTGTTTTATCGCGTTTTCCCAGGCTTCAGCCAAGGCTTCGAAAACCTTGGTCGTAGCATAGCGCCGGTCGTGTGCTTCGATTATTATCCATGGGGCCTGGCTGGTGTTGGTCTTTTCCAGCATTTCTTCGGCAGCTTCTATATATTCGTTATAGGCACGATGCTGCTTGAGCTCGTCTTTGCCGATTTTCCATGACAGCGACGGGTTCTTTCTGATTTCTTTGAACCTTTTGGCCTGCTCTTTCTTGGAGATATGAAACCAGAATTTGATCAGTACAACGCCAGCATCGACCTGCTGTCGCTCAAAAGCGAGAATTTCGTTAAACGCCTGCTGGCAGTCCTTTTTTGAAACCTTTTCGGTGACGCGGTCAGTCAGCACCCGGTCATACCAGCTCTTATCAAAAATGCCGAGGCGGCCTTTTTCTGGCAGTTTCTTCCAGAACCTGATAAGAAAGGGAAACATCGATTCTTCAAGTGTTGGCGGTTGAATCGGGTGAACCTTGAATCCGCGCGGGTCAAGCGGCAGCATCAGCTTGTTGATGATCGTACCCTTGCCGGCCGCCTCAAGTCCTTCAAAAACCAGTGCCGTTGCGATGCCGAGTTCGCGCGTTTTTTGCTGTAACTCGGTCAGCCGCCGCTCAAGGTCGTCCATGAGTTTTTTGTATTCTTCTTTTTCAAGCTTTTTACCAAGATCCACCATTTCAAGCATGTTGTTTCTCCTGTGTCAGATCCAATTTTCAGGGCGAATACGGTATTTCTGTACTTTGTGCTATTTATCCGGTCGCCCGATACATCATTACGACAACTATACCACAAAGCCGATTGTGTAAATAATTTCTTCTGTTCAGTGCAAAGCCATCTGCATTTCTAACGGCTGAAGCCGTAAGAGTTGCCTGATCCCACAGAGAGCACGGGTAAGAAGATTAAGCATGGTCCTCAGTCACATTAGAATTATGAGTTAAAATGGTCATTGCGAGGAGCGCAGCGACGAAGCGGTATGCCGAAGGCATAAGCCAGCTCTGAGCTAATCTCGCTGACCATGAGATTGCTTCGCTTCGCTCGCAATGACAGATAACACCCAGATTCAATGTTTACAGAGGGCCAGGGGTTCTATATGTAAATGCATTAACATTCGAATTTGTAATGCGATAGCTCAGACTGTTTCTGGGCGGTTTGACAATTGTTGGTTAAGATAGTAGATTGAGGCTGTTCCTCTGCATACCGGTTCTGGTGGAGCAGTCGATGGCGAATGCGAATTCACAGCAACTTTCAGATGCCCGTGCGGGCGATGCTGCGCTAAACAGCTTCGCTGAAAAATTTTCCCATCTCAACGTGCAGACTGCCTTGATCAGAAGCGCTCTGTTCATCGGCCGCGGTTTCGGCTTTGACGAAAAACATGCGCTTCAGGTTACGATGCTGGCCCAGATCATCTTTGATGCGACAGCCACATTGCATGGCCTGGCGTCCGGTGATCGCCAGATTCTGGTCATTGCTGCCATGTTGCATGATATTGGCACCTGCGCCGGAATGCGCGGACATCATAAGAATTCATGCAGTCTCATCATGAAATCTGCTATTCCTGGCATATCGCACGAAGACATGCTGCTTGCGGCTCTTGTTGCCAGATACCACCGCAAAAGCGAGCCGAAGCTGAAACATGAATTTTATTCGCATCTGTCAGACTGTGATCAGAACCGTGTTGCAGCTTTGGCGGCAATACTTCGTCTCGCCGATGTGCTCGATCGCGACCATTTACAGCAGATTGGCGAATTTAATCTGAGTTCTGACATCGAGTCGGTAACTCTGCTGCTTCCAGTTTCAATAAGATCAGGTATTGACCGGCAGGCATTCGAAAAGAAGTCCCGCCTTTTTCAAAAGGTATTCGGATGCATTGTGAAAATATGCTGAAAGAGGGTGTCTTATGAGTTATTACTGCGGTATCGATCTTGGTGGTACCAAGATATACTCGATTCTCTGCGACAGCAACGGTAAAATTGTTGCGCGAAAAAAAGTCAAAACTCAGGCTGCGTCTGGTTTCGACGCGGTATTTGAGAACATCGTCAGCTGCTACGCCGAGTTGCTCAAAAAAGCAGAGATTGTTGATGATGCAGTCGAAAAGATCGGGCTTGCCGTTCCTTCAGCTGTTAATACTGATTCCGGGATGCTTCTTGATGCCTGTAATCTAGGCTGGAAAAAAGTTCCTCTGGCAAAAATGTTGTCAGAGCGTCTGAAAAAGCCGGTTTTTATGGATAATGATGTTAATCTGGGCGTTTTTGGTGAGTATTCTTTTGGAAAAGCCAGCAGATTTAAAAATGTCTACGGTATATTTGCCGGAACCGGTGTTGGTGGCGGGCATATCTGTAATGGCAGTATTAACCGTGGTAAAAACTTCACTGCCGGCGAAGTCGGGCACATGATTGTAAAGATCGACGGACCTGAATGCAATTGTGGCAGAAAAGGCTGTCTCGAAGCCATAGCCGGCAAGGCTGGCATGATCAAATACATGAAAAAACAGGAAGAGAAGAGCGGTCTGACAACAATGTTGTCGGAGATTTCGCCGGAGTGGCGCACCATGGTCGGCTCAGCCGCTCTTAAGGAGTGCTATAAAAAGAAGGATGCTCTTGTAGTCAAAGCGATAAACCGTGCGTCAGAGGCAATCGGTATTGCTGCCGCCAACATCATCAACCTGATCGGCGTCGAGGCGTTGATTCTCGGCGGTGGCGTGATCGAAGAAATGGGTTCGGTCATGTTACCGGTTATTGAAGAAAACACCAGAAAATACGCGATAGCTGGCGGAGCTGAGGGCGTAGACATCATTGTTTCAGAGCTTGGCGACGATGCGGTAGCGCTTGGCGCTGCCTGGCATGCCGCGAAAGCATAAGCCGTATGAGCGAGATCATTACAGTAATCGACATTGGTTCTAGTGCGATACGAATGTGTATTGCCGAGCACATTGGCAAAAAGATCAACCTGCTCGAAAATCTCAGCCACCCGGTTCCTCTTGGCAAAGATACCTTTCGCAACGGCCGGCTGGCACGAGAGACCATCAACAGTTGCATCGAGATTCTGCTCGATTACCGTCGAGTCATGCAGATGTTCAGATCACGCAGCGTCACAGCCTGTGCCACCACAGCGATTCGCGAGGCTGCTAATCGCGATATCTTTATCGATAATGTCCGCAGCCAGACCGGTATCGAAGTAGAAGTCTACTCGCCGGCTCAGACTGCCTTTCTTCTTTCCGAACAGCTGAAAAAGAAGATCAAGACAAATCAGTGTTCGGCTGGTTTCAGTCTCGGTGCCGGGCGCTCTGAGCTCATGGTGTTTTCGAAAGACGGTCTGCTCTACAACGCCTCTCTTGATATCGGTTTTATGAAGATGAATCAGGAATTTCGCCGTAATCGTTATACCGAAGAATACTACCCGGCGTTTCTTGAATCCACAGTTGGCAACGAATTGAGACCATTATTGCCCGAGTTTGCCAAGTATCCGATTCAGTCGCTTTATGGTACTGGTCAGGAACTGGATGAGATTCTGTTTGTGCTCAATCGTCGATTTGGCGGTGAGCCGCGCAAAAGCCTGGTGTTGAAAGAGCTGGCTAAGCTTTATGGCGAGATCAAGAGTTTTTCAACCGAGGAGTTGTTTCACAAACTGCAGATTTCTTACGACAAGGCTGAGGGTATCATAGCCGCTCTGGTAACGGCAGTGCAGCTGATGCGCATGTTCAAGGCTTCTGAACTCAAGCTTTTCAGTCTGCCGCTCGGCGAGTGTCTGTTAAGCAATCTGATTGCCAAAAAGAGCGAGCATTATACCGCCGGACTGGCGACTGGTATCAGCAGCTATGTTGAAAATATCGGCAATGCATTGTCGTTTGACTCGGTGCATGCTCAACACGTTGCTTCGCTGGCTCTGCAGATATTTGATGCAACCCGGCAGATACACCTCATGGGGCATAACGAGCGTAACTATCTGCTGGCCGCAGCAACCCTTCATGACATCGGCAATGTCATTGCAACCCGCGCCAGACACAAACACTCTCAATACATAGTCAACGCTCAGGATTTTCCCTTCTTTAACGAAGAAGAGAAGGGGATAATCGCCAACGTTGTGCGCTACCACCGTAGCAGCCTGCCAAAAAAGACGCACCCCGAATTTATGGCGCTGTCACATCCGGCCCGCATGACTGTTATGAAGCTTGCTTCTCTGCTGCGAATCGCCGACAGTCTCGAGAATTCGCAGCGGCAGAATATCAGAAAAATTCGCTTCGACTGCGATGAGAGCGGTATCATCATCATTGTCGATTGCCTTGAAGAGCCTTTTTCCATCGAAAACTCATTTAACTCCCGCAAAGATCTTTTTGAGGACTTTTTTGGCATCAAGCTGAAACTGGCGGTTGAACGGACAAGAACATGAAAGTAAAAAGATATTTAAATCGCGAACTTAGCTGGCTCGAATTTAATTCACGTGTTCTCGAACAGGCGGCATACAAAGAAACTCCGCTGTTGGAGCGTCTGAAGTTTATAGCAATATTTGCTTCAAACCTCGATGAATTTTTTATGGTGCGGGTCTCCGGGGTAATGTCGCAGATCAGGTTGGGCTACCGTGAGCGCTATATTTCAGGGCATCGACCTGAAGAGGTTTTTGAGTTGATGAGCCGGCGCATTGAAAAACTGGTAGACCACGAATACAAGCTTCTCAACAAAGAAGTATTACCGGCTCTGGAAAAGGAAGGCGTATTTTTTTATACGGCGGCAACTTTGCCTGAAGACATGCTGCTCGAAGTGCGCGAGAAGTTTCTTAAAAAGTTTCTGATGATTCTGACGCCGATGGCTGTCGATCAGGCCCGGCCATTTCCCTTTATTCCTGGAAAAACCCTGAATATGCTGGTTAAACTGGCAGCCAACAAGGGCAAGTCGCAACCTCTGTATGCTGTGGTTCCGGTGCCCGGTCGCGAGAGATTTTTCGAAATAGCCGCCGGCAGCTATATTTATTGCGAAGAACTTGTGCGTCTGTTTCTCAAAGATCTCTTCGAGGGTTACAAACTTGAAAAGGTCTGTGTGTTCAGGATTATTCGCGATGCCGAGCTTTCATTCGACGAAGAAGAAGCACGCGATCTGCTTTCTACAATAGAGAGCGAGCTTAAAACCAGAGAACGTGGTTACCCGGTTCGTCTGGAGGTGGAAAAGAGTGCTGCCGAAGAAATGGTCGCCTTTCTGCATGAGCGTTTCAGTATTGGTGCGGAACTCACCAGTTTCATCGACGGACCTCTGAATACAGCGTCTTATATGGAGTTTTTCGGATCTTACGACAATGCTAAGCTGCGTGATGAAAAGATCGTGCCGGTCATGCCCATTGAATTCACCGGAAATCAAAGCACTTTTTCGGTTATTGCAGCGGGTGATCGCCTGTTGAACCTGCCTTATGAATCGTTCGGACCGGTCGAAAAATTCGTCGAAGAGGCCAGCAAAGACCCATCGGTGCTGGCGATAAAGCAGACTCTCTATCGCACTTCTGGCAATTCTCCGATCATCAGATCTTTAAAGCGCGCTGCCAACAATGGGAAGCAGGTTACCGTCGTCGTCGAGCTCAAGGCAAGATTTGACGAAGCCCAGAACATTTCGTGGGCGCGGCAGCTGGAAGACGCCGGCTGTCATGTTTCTTACGGACTGGTCGGTCTCAAGACGCACTGTAAGATGACTCTGGTGGTTCGCGAAGAAACTCGCGGAATCAAACGTTACGTGCATCTCTCGACTGGTAATTACAATGACAAGACGGCGCGACTCTATACGGATGTCGGCTATTTTTCATGTCGAAACTCTTTTGCTGCAGATATAGCGGGGGTCTTCAATTATCTCACCGGTTATTGCGAGCCGCCGCGACGCAAGAAGATTATTTCGGCTCCATTCGATCTTCGCCAGTTCCTGCTTGATAAGATCGCTCAGGAAACCAGCAATGCGCGTTCGGGTTTGCGGGCCGAGATCGTTGCCAAAATGAATTCACTCGTTGATCAGGCGATGATTGACGCTTTGTATGAGGCGTCGGCCGCCGGCGTCAAGATCATACTTATCGTCAGGGGCATCTGCTGCCTGAACCCGGGAGTGAGCCGCCTCAGCGAGAATATCAAGGTATTCAGTATCATCGACCGTTTTCTCGAACACTCGCGCATTTTCTACTTTTACAACAACAAGAACCATGAGCTTTATATGTCCAGCGCCGACTGGATGATTCGCAACCTTGACCGTCGGGTCGAAATTCTTTTTCCTGTCGAAGAAGAGGCGCTTAAAAAGGAAATCATACAGCAGCTCGATATTCAGAGGTCAGATAACACAACGCTTTGGGAAATGCAGTCAGATGGCGATTATCGGCGACGCAAGTCCGGCAAAAACCCGGCCGTTCGCGCGCAGCTTGCTATTGCCGAATATGAGGCAGAGAAAAACCGGGTCGAGCGCGTGCCAAAAACTGTTCTGAAAAAACGCAAATCACCATTTAAAAAGCGCCAGAAAGACCTCGGCAAATCGCGCAAATGATTTTGAACCGTCTTGTAAATTTTTGGTAATTAAGAGTAGGTTAATGTTGGCACTATTTAAAATCAGGAGAGGTTGCCATGTTTAAGAAAATTCTGTACACGGTTCTTGTCTTTGTCGTTCTGTCCTATATACCGGCTCAGGCTGTTGACCTTGAGCCCATTCCGGCTGGTGCCGATCTCGTTGTTTTCGTGAATAATCATTCGGCGCTTCCGCTTGGAGATCTGCTCAAGGCGGCGCCGATTCCGCCAATCGCCCAGGAAAAGATCGACGAATTTTTTGCAGCAACAGCTTTCAATCCGCTCAAAGATATTTCTCGGGCCCAGCTGATGCTGAAAAAAGGTGCCAGCAAACGCGAAGACCATGCTTCGATAGTTCTTAGCGGCTCTTTCAACAAAGACAAGATTATGGGCTTCATTAAAGACAAGATAGGGTCTGAAGTATTTGGTGAAGAGAATGTCGGCAGACTTACCATTTACAAATCCAAAGATGAAAAAGGCGGACTCTGCTTCATCGATGGCAGTCGGCTGGCTTTTGGTACTTTGCCGGCGTTGCGTGCCTATATCGATGCGCTCGATGGCAAAGAGCTCAGCAATGAATTCAATGAGCTTAAGCCGCATCTGAGCGACAAAGCCTATGCTGCTGTTATGATCGGCGGCCGCGAATTTCTCAAGCAAGAAATGGATAAAAACAAAAACCGCCGCCGCGAGCGCATGGAGAAGATGGGACGCGGCCCTAACCCGGCAGCTGAGTGGCTCTCTGAATATATCACCGAAGGTGTCGAACCTCAGGGCGTTTTTATTCAGCTGCTCGACAGCAAGCTTGAAGCTAAGCTCATGTACAGCCGTGGCGATGCCAAAAACAACTCGGTTCAGGCTATGATTGAAGTCAATGACCCCAAAATCGCCATTTCAAGAATGTTCGGCGAATTCGTAAAGATTCTGCCGCAGCTGCCGGCTCCAGAACCCAGAAAGAAACCCCAGCCCGAAAAAGCTCCCACCCAGAACCGTTGGTAAACTTATCATCGTTTGAGTCATTGCGAGGAGTGTAGTGACCAGGTTTTACCATGCAATTCAAATGTGGCAGCACACCCGCATAGATTCAATATTGTTTCAATTCATCTTAAAGTGCCGATGCCGACGATCAGCAGAAAAAAGCCGAGCACGAAGTAGAAGGCGCGGGTTCCGTTGCGACCGAACAGATTTATGAAGAATCTGGCTTTGTGGTTGTTCATGAAAAAGTCGAAGTCCATGTAAGAGCAGACCATTGCGAACAGACCGACAATAATCCCAATCAAACTTTCTGGGTTATTCATAAATTGATTCTTGCTCCCTGTTCGTCGAATAGATGCAGATGTCCGGCGTCGAGCGAAAGATCGAGGCGGTCTCCTGTCGGTTCGTCTGGCGTTCTGACAACGATCTGACCCTGCTGGTGAAATGAATAAACCAGATATTCAGGCCCGACGTTCTCGATCACATTAACCGGGAGAGCCAGATCTGGCTCTCCTTCTGATTTTACATAAAGCCTTTCTGGGCGCACACCCAGAGTTACCTTTTTCAGATTTCTGGCTTTGAGTCTGCCGGCAGTCTCAGCCGGAAGCCTGATTTTTAGCGCATCTGCCTGCAGGTAGAGGTTGCCGGCTTCTTCGTTGAGTTCGCCACTGAGCATGTTCATGGTCGGTGAGCCGATAAATCTGGCAACGAACTGGTTGACCGGCGCCCGGTAAATCTCGACTGGAGTGCCGACCTGCTGCAGCACGCCGTTGTTCATGATGGCTATTCTGTGTCCGAGCGTCATGGCTTCGAGCTGATCATGCGTTACGTAGACAGTTGTTACGCCGAGTCTTTTCTGGAGATCCTTGAGATGCGCGCGCATTTCGTTGCGCAGTTTGGCGTCGAGATTGCTCAGTGGCTCGTCCATCAGGCAGACCTTTGGGTTGCGCACTATGGCGCGGCCGATGGCCACTCTCTGGCGCTGCCCGCCAGAGAGTTCGGCCGGTTTGCGGTCGAGCAGGTGGTCAATCTGCAGCAGAGTTGCCGCCTCTTTGACTTTTGTTCTCATGACATCTGACGTTGGTACCTGTGGCAGGTTGGTCAGCGGAAAAGCGATGTTCTCTTCGACGGTCATGTGCGGATAGAGAGCATAACTTTGAAACACCATCGAAATGTCGCGTTCAAAAGGGCCGCTGAACTTGCCGACAGCATCGGCGACCAGTTCCTGATCGAAGTAAAGCTCGCCGCCACTGGGCTTTTCCAGGCCGGCCAGCAGGTTGAGTAAAGTGCTTTTGCCGCAACCGGAAGGCCCGAGCAGCACAAAAAATTCGCCGGGTTCGATTGTGAGATCTATGCTTTTGAGCACATCGACCTTGCCGCGAAAGGTGATAAAGCTTTTTGCCAGACTCTTTATCGTGATTTTTGTAGCTTGCATGGTGAGACCTCCGGGTTATCCCTTTACTGCGCCGCCCATCAGGCCGGCTACTATATAACGCTGGAAAATGAGTGTCAGAATTACCAGCGGCACCGAAGCGATTGCTGACGCGGCCATCAGGTTGCCCCACGGAATTTCACCGTGCAGGCCCTGAAAGAGTGCGATTCCGACCGGCAGTGTCTGCGCGGTATAATCTATAGTCAGCATTATCGCAAAGAGAAATTCGTTGAAACAGGCGATGAACACAAGCAGCGCCGATGAGAAGATGCCGGGCAGTGCCAGCGGAAAGATGATTTTATACAGTACTTTCATGCGGCCAGCGCCATCGACCAGAGCTGCTTTGTCGAGATCGAGCGGAATCTGAGTGAAGTAGCTCATGTTGATCCATAGAGCAATTGGAATTGTCCAGGCGATGTAGGGAAGTATCAGAGCCATATGTGAGTTGATCAGGCCTGCTTTCGAGAACATTTCGAACAGGTAGCCGACTATGCTGATCTGCGGAAACATCGACATGGCGAGAATCAGCAGAGGCACCACTGAGCGGCCGGGAAAGCGCATGCGCGAAACCGCATAAGCAGCCATGCTCGAAAACAGGGTCACGATAATGGCAGTTATAGTTGATATCCACAGACTGTTCGACAGGTAATCGAGAAAATGCAGTGAATGAGCGGTCAGCACCTGGCGGTAGTTGCTCAGCGAATATTCGACCTGGCCGGTCACCAGAAAATCGGCGCGATCAGCCAGTGATATCCAGATCATCCAGATAAACGGGCCGAGTGTGAATGCCATTAAAAACAGGCCGGTAGCGAAGATAAGGCAGCTTTTGATGATTTCTTCTCTGGTCATTTGAGCTGCTCCGAAAACTTGCCGGCCCGCAGGTAGACCAGGGTTATGAAGAAAGCGACAATAAATGTGACCACTGATATTGTCGAGCCCATGCCGAAATTGTCGTTGGCAAAGGCTTCGAAACCAAGATATGATAGCGTTCTGGTTGAACCGCCAGGCCCGCCGCCGGTCAGCACGTAGACAAGATCAAACATGCGCAGTGAATCGATGGTTCTGAAAATCAGGGAAATTACGAGAACCGGCATCAGCAGCGGCAGGGTGATCTTGTAAAAGCGCCTGAACAGACCAGCGCCATCGACCTTAGCCTGCTGGTAGATGTCTTCGGGAATCGCCTGTAGACCGGCAAGCAGTATCAGCACAACGAATGGCGTAGTTTTCCAGACATCGGCAAAAACCAGAGCCCAGAATGCGCCAAACTCTGTGCCCATCCAGTTTATACGCTCAGACACCAGACCACTGTTAACTACCAGATAGTTCATGACACCGTAGGTATACTCGTAGATCAGTTGCCAGGTTCGCGCCGAGACTATCGTGGGGATTGCCCACGGAATCAATATCACAACTCTGAGCATGCCACGTCCGGGAAATGCTTCATTGAGCAGCAGAGCAAACATTACGCCAAAAAATGCTTCGAGAGTGACTGCTGCTACGGTATAGGCCAGAGTAAAGCGTAGAGCCTGCCAGAAGTCGGGTGAACTCAGCAGGTCGATGTAATTGCGCAACCCGACAAACTGCTCAGGCAGATATGAAACATCGAGAAACAGGCTGGTATAAAAGGTGCCGAGAACCGGCAACAGCACGAACACGCCGACTACCAGCAGCAGGGGTGCGATAAATATCCAGGCGGTGCGCGCTTCGCCTTTTTCGTATTGCTGCAGAAAATTACCTGATGCCATAACTTTTTATCATCTCCTGCACTTCGCTTTGTGCGTTTTTCAGCGATTCTTCGGCGGTGGCGCGATTGGCCAGGGTTGCACTGACGTGCTTTTGCAGAATTTGCGAAACATTCGAGTAATAAGGAATGATCGGTCTTGGCACAGCGTTGTTGAAAACCTGTTTGAGATCTTTGAGAGCCGGATTAGCAGCAAGAACCTCTTCATCTTCGTAAACATCGACCCGGCCAGGGTTTCAGCCGAGTTTCAGCGACAGCTTCTTTTGCACGGGGGATGAAGTGAGATACTTGATCAGGCTGGCTGCCTCTTGCTTCTTGTCTGAGAATTTTGACATGACGATGTGCCAGCCGCCGAGTGTTGATGCACTTTTGCCGGCAACAAAACCGGGCAGTGGTGCGATTCCGACTCTGCCCTGAACCGGAGAATCGGCGGCATTGTGCAGGCCCCAGGCATAGGGCCAGTTGCGTTCAAACAGTGCGTTGCCGTTATGAAAGTGCATTCTGACCTCTTCTTCTTTCATGTCGGTAAAGGTGTTTGGTGGTGATATCGGCTGTTTATGAATGAGTTCGTTCATGAAGCGCAGCGCTTCGATATTGGCCGGCTGATCGAGAACCGGTGTTGCGGTGCCGTTAAAAAAACCACCACCGGCTGAAGTGAAAAATTCAAGAGCGTTGCAGATCAATCCTTCATATTGCGCTCCCTGCCAGACATGACCCCAGAAATTCGGGTTCTGCTCGCGTTCAACCGGCACAACTTTTTCGGCCATCTGTCTCAATTCAGCCCATGTCTCAGGCGGACCGGCGAAGCCGTGTTTCTGCAAAAGATCGCGGCGATAGTAGAGCAGTCCGCCGTCTATGTACAGAGGCAGTCCGATCAGTCTGGTTTCGTAAGTGTCGGCCAGATCGATAATGCTGGCAAAATAATCCTGTTTATTGATGTTGTAACTCTCAAGTGGCTCAAGCCAGTTTGAGGCCGCAATCTGGCCGATCCAGGCAACGTCGAGCAACATCACGTCGGGGTCGGGACGATGCCCGCGAAGTGCCAGCAATATGCCCTGTTTGCGCTGAGTCGAGTCGGTAGATTGCCTGATCATGGCGACTTCGATTCCTGTTTCGGCAGTAAACGAAGTCAGCAGTTCCTCAAAAAAAGCGAGTTCATTCGGGGCGCCGCCAACCATGAAGGTCAGTCTTGGCTGCGGCTGACAGCCGGGGATCAGCAGACCAGCCACGAAAAGCATTATTCCACTCAACAAGAACAGCATTCTCTGTTTCATACTGTCATGTTAACGCATTTTTATCTGTATATAAAGCAGTCAGATAAAGGTCAAGCAAAAACTGTTGCCAGCCAGTTGATGATGAGGATGACGATGACAAAAGGAACTGGTCGGTATAGTATCGTTTCGATTCGCTTTGTATAGCCTTTCGATCCGGTTTTCAGCAGGTATAGCCGAAATGGTATCTGTAGCGCAATAATCAGAAAAAGCGGAATTCCGAGGCGGTGATAGAAATAAGACTCACTGAACTGACCATGTGTCAGGGCGGTGAAGCTGCGAATCAGGCCACAACCTGGGCAGCTGTGCATAAAGAGAACCCGGTGCGGGCAAACCGGCGGTATGCGCCAGTTCCCAAGCGCTACCCGATCTTCGCCAGGATAAGCGGGTGCAAGAAAAAACGGCAAAACCACCATGACAGTAGCGAACAGCAGCTGAACCCACTGATGTGCGCGAAAGCGTTTTTCGAGATCGATGATGTTGTCAGCCGGTTCGCTCACCTTGAGCCGGCGTTGGCCAGAGCGCCGATGAACATTGAAATCGCGCTGTACATCATAAGCTTTTTACCTTTGGGGTTGCCCTGAGCCGAATAGATTATGCCTTGAATAAAGGCGATGATGGGGCAGCACAGAACTCCTATCCAGTCAGTCGTAGAAAGCTCGACATTTTCATCGAGGGCCTTGGTATTGGTTTCGCGGTCTTCATCACGCTGAAACTCATTGCAATGTTTGCACTTGCGGGCGCCGCGCATGATGGGTTCTTTGCACCAGCGGCAGGGAACCATGTTGGCGCCGCCTGGAGCTGCTGGCTTTGACATGGCGCCTTCCATGTCGTCAAATCCTCCACCGGAGAGACTTCGACTGGGTGCAGCATGCGCCGACGGTCGCGAACTGGAACAGGCCGGGCAACCTCCGCTTTGTTTCCAGCAGCCATCATGGTTGATAGACTGACAGGTCGGGCAGTTATGAATGGGCTCGCCAAGATTGATGATTCTTGCACATATTGCGCAGGGCTGACCAGCCACCCGCTTGTTTGCCTTCATCAGTTCGGGAAGTGGTTCACCGCCAGGTGCCGGTGCGGCAGGAGCGGCGGGGCGAACAGCTGCTGGCGGTCTTGCCGGTGGTGCCGAAGGCGGCATCCCAGCTGGTCTGCTGCTTGCCGGTGCTCCTTGCGAAGAGATCGGCACTGCGCTTTTGCATTGTGGACAGGTTATGAACTGCGATCGTCTTCCTTCGGGTATTTCAATTTCCTCACCGCATTTTTTGCAGAAAACACTGGCCATTTCTCTCTCCGCCTTTCCGTGAACTTACAACCTTTTATTATGAGCAAAAGAACAGAAAAATCAAGTGAAACATTTCGAACATCTGTAATCATTGGTTTCAGCAACAGGCTTGATATGTTCGAGACAGGTTGCTTGCCCGCATACAGCGCAATCTACACTGCAATCATAACAGCTGGAAGTGCCGCACACATGGCATTTTATCGCGTGCGCCGGGCATAGGTCAACTTTGCATGACTGACATTTTGTGTGGCAATGTACGCAGATTATCTGCTTGCAGGCTGAGCAAATGCTGGTGACGCACTTAAGACATATCTGCTGACCGCAGGCAGAGCACTTCATGGCACAGCTGGCGCAGACCGGATGCTTGGAAGAACAGACAATAATCTGTGAGCCCTGAACCTGAGTGCCACAGTTGGCACAGTTCATCATGCTGTTTTCATCGATCTGGCTGGCTTGGGACTCAGACAACACCTTTTCGCCGGCCTCGTAATAGCCAGAAAAGTCCATTTTGTCTACTGGAAACCTGTTGGCATTCTTGCTGGCCCACTTGGCTGCTTCGCCGTTGAGTGGGCTTTTCAGATTGTAACTTTGAAATGCCAGCATCTCGCCAATTCGCACGATAAGATGCGGCAGCGATTCGCCGGCGGCCCAGTGGTCGCCGATGCAGATCGCGTGCGGCGCTATATTAGGGTGAAATACCGGGGTCAGCATGCGGCATTGAGGGGGCTGGCGAGGATACGAAGCGGTCAGATAGATCTCGGCGATATGATTGTTTTTTACCGTAACTGAACCATCTGGCTTCATGACCAGGCTGTTGACCAGAAACTCAATCTGGTACTTTTCAGGCGGATTGCCGTTGGCAGCTTTGATCTGTATGCGGCCGCCTTCCTTGAAGGTATCAACGATTTTTGCGTAGTCTGATTGCAGGCGTCTGTGTCTGATGCTCATTCCTGATTTTCCTTCTCGGCAGGTAAGGTTAAGCCGGGTAAAGCCAGGACTTCTGCCCATTCCGGCTCTAATAACTGAAAGAATTCATCGATTGCAATTGAAAAATTAAGGCCTTCAGTGACGGTTTTGGCATAAATCCAGGTGTTCACGCCAATAAGATAGCCGTCGAGATCGTAAAGGCCGCCACCAGAGTTGCCGTGATTGAGAGGAGTCTGAATCTGAACGACGGTAAGGTCTCTCGTTCCAAAACTGTTCTTGCGCAATGCCGAAATAACTCCTTCGGTGTATGTCCAGTTGAGTCCTACCGGGTTGCCGATGGCGAAAACTCGCTGGCCCATGGTGAGTGGCCTTCCTCGCTGATACTTTAGAGTCGGCACAAAACCTGCCGGGGTAGTCACTCGTAACAATACCAGGTCTATTTTGTCGGGAGCGAGCCAGATCGGTGTGCCCTTTACCGTTTCACCAGAATAAAAAGTTACCTCGATGTCGCGGGCTATTCTTTCGAGTGCCGAAAGGCTGGAAACGCTGGCGCCGAGAGATAGGACATGAGCGTTGGTGAGAATATATGTGAAATTGTCACGGTTGCACAGAGTGATACCAGAACCGGTTCCAGCTCTCAAGCCAGAGCCTGACTTGATGTGAACGTTGGCCATAAGCGGCCCTCTGATGCCCGGCGAAGCGGTTCGTATGGTTTCGGCAACCTGTTTCATGTCGAGTTTGAAGCTCTCACCCGGGCCCTCTGGTGAGTTGATAAGAGGATACACGGTAAGGATCATGGCGAGAATGCCGCCGCCCATACCGACAAAAGAGAACAGCAGTCCTTTTTTTCCGCTATTGTTATGAAATGTAGCGGCCGAAAGGGCACCCAGCAGAATTGACAGCACGCAGCCGCCGGCTGCGATGAGAAAATAACCCATCTGACCTTCAGAAGACGAATCTGTCGTCAGATTTATGAGACTCACACCAAGTGCGCCCATGCCGAACACCAGGGCAACGATGGAAAGAGGTGCCCAGCCGGTTTCCTGACGCTTCGCCATTTCGTGCGCAATGGCGGCGGTGCCGTGTCTGGCGTTTCTGGGAAGCTCTTTGAGAGATTCAAGATCGTTTTTAGTAATGACAATATCTACCGCATCACTCGAAAATGTTCTTGAATTGCCGGTCTGGCAGTGATAACTACCACAGCCCTGGCGTTGCCAGCAAATTTCATGGTTCAGAGAGCCGCATTTATTGCAGATCATTGCGACTTCGCCTTCCTCTATCTGCTTGAGACAGGCTGGGCAGGTTGTGCCAGCTCTGAGGCTGTCAACGGTTATGAGCTCTCCACTGTTGTTTGTGTTCATTAAAATACCATCGAGTATAGTATAAATACTGCGGCAATTGCTGCCCACAGCGCAGAAATAGCAAAAGAGGCGTAAAACAGAACTTTGAGTGTGGGTGGCAGCCTTTTTACGCGAAAAATCCAGCTGTCGGTAAAAGCGGCCAGGGCGTTTATCGGTAACATGATGAAAAACAGGCAGCCCAGGGTGCTGAGAATGAACTGAATTATGACATTGGTTTTTATCTTGTTCAGTTCTTTTTCGTCGTATTCACGGTCGCGCCACTCTTCTTTGGTCATCGGACGCTCGGTTGGAAAAGTGGAACGGCATACCTTGCAGACAAGCGCGTTGGCAATAATGCTCGAACCGCATTCCGGGCATTTCTTTTCGGCTGTCCAGCCCGGGGTAAAAACATCTTCGGGTACATCTTCTTTCAGTGTTGCGACAGGCGCCGCAGTGCAGCCATAGGTGCCGCAGCCGCCGATTTCTTTCCAGCAGTCATGGTGATAAGGTTGCGAGCAGACCGGGCAGACCACTATGGTGTCGCTGCTCAAAATAGCAGTTCCACAGGTCGAACACAGCTTGCCAAGGTGCTCTTCTGCCGGAGCGACTGGCGTAACCTGAACCCTGGCATTCTGAGAGGGCGATTTGCCTGGAGTACGTGCCCGAGAAGCCGGCGAAATGTTATTCATGATCTGTCCTTCTGTTGAAATTCGAGAAGACTTTCGCCAATGATGATTATATCGCCCTTCTCGAGTATCTTCTTTTTAACCCGTTGCGAATTAACAAAAACCCCCTGTGGACTGCCTTTGTCTACTATTTCGAACTTGCTGCCGATTTGGCGCAGTTCTGCGTGATGCGGTTCGACAGCCGGATCCTTGAAGATGTAGACATCGCATTTGGGTGAACTTCCAATAACCGTGGGGTTGTGGTAGACAACGAACTGTTTGCCTCTGAGCGGGCCGGTTTTCATGATCAACCAGGCGTCTTTGGTCAGATTTTCGATGAGGCCGATAAAAATACCGACCATCATACCGATGGTGCAGAAGCCGATCATGCGGCTTGCCCCGCCGGAATCTTCAAACCCGAGTTTGGTAAGCGAAAATCCGATCGGGTCGAAGACCAGGCCTCCGAGAAATCCGCCAAGAAGGCCGCCGACCAGGCCATTGAGCAGTAATTTTTTTGATTTCAGCGCAACGCCAGGGCCGACACCCATGCCGGCTCCGACGATTGTCCAGGCGATAGCGCGCGAGCTGATCAGAATAAAGACAATGCCGGGTGTGAGAAAGCCAAGAGGATCAGCCGGGTCAATTTTAGGAGCTTCTGACATAAAAAACGGCAGGCCAAACGCCTTTACCATATTCATGACAAAGCCGCCAATCATGGTGCCGAATATGCCCCAGAGAAAGCCGATGCCAATGCCGATGCCACCGCAGCGCATCGCTTTTGAAAAATTTCTCGACATTATGCCTTCGATAAGTCCGACAAAAAGACCGATCATCGAAGGAACTGCGACGAGCATTACCAGCAGAACAATCCCGCGTTCTTCTCTTTCTCCGGCAGCAGTTACGAAAGGCTCGATGCCGGCCCAGGCCAGAAATGCTCCGACAAAGCCTGCTGCAGCGGTATAGAAAACCGGATTCATCCAGAGCGAGGTCTCTACAGGCGCACGTTCGGCTGGCGACAACTGGCGTTTGGCAGCCTGTTGCGCCATCAGCATGTCTTCTATCTGCGGGTTTCGCAGTTCGGTCTTGGTAATAACTATGTTAACTTCGTCGGCCATTTTTCCCTCCCTGTTGCTCTCGAGCGTTTTTCGTCAGAAAAACAGCCAGGGCAGCTTCTCTCTTAATCCGGGTTCAAGTCTCGGGTCGAGTTGAATAATGTGTTTTACCAGCGGTTGTGCTTCGCGAATGCGATTCATGTCGAGTGGCTGCGAAGACAGCGAAACCAGATATGGCATTATCTGGATCAGAATACTTTCGGCCATGACTTCTCGAAGCTGACTGATTACCTGTTTTGATTGCTCCAGACTGGTGACGGTCTGGCCAGAAACAGATGCAAGTGCTTTGTGAACACGGTTTCGGCGATTCGCTGTCGCAGTGGCTATTTCACTCATACGGGCGACAAGGTCGTTTATGTCTTCACTAAAGCTTGCGTTAAGTGCGGCAAGTTCGGGTGAGCCAACGAATTGGCCCTCGTATTTTTTCGCCAGAGCGGCAACTTTTCCGTGCAGAAGCTGAAACTCTTCAGCCGCCGCCGTATCAGCCGACCAGGCCCCGAGAAGTTCGCGGGTTTCCGCTCGTGCGGCAGTTAATGCGGCATGATAAAAAGTGCTGCGCAGAGTTAAAAGCGAGAGCGAAATACCCACAAAAAACGCCAGCGCAATCATCAGAAGGGGGGGGCGGCCGAGGCCAGACGAATCACTTTTTTCGATTCTTACAACGGTCGTCGCCGCATTCTCTCCTTGCTGTGCAGGTGGCTCAACCATAGGCATTTTCTCGAAATTCTTTTCGGTGCCGACCGGCCCCTGCGTAAGTTTGCGCATTTCATCGCCAACCCAGCAGCGCGACAGGGCGCAGGTTTTGCCGTTGATCCAGGCAAAAAGTCCTTCTTTTGATGAGGTCGGATCGATGACCAGCGCTACCTGAAATGGCTGATTGAAAAAATAGTCCTGAATGAATTTATCCATGTCCGAAAGGAAGATGCCGAAGCCGGGGTGGGTGTGATACCAGCCAACTATTGCGCGTCCCTTGAAGTTTGCTTCCATTTGAGAATGAATGTAATCCCAGGTCTCGTGGGTGAAAACAACCTGAGCGCCTTCGTTACGCGCATGTTTGCCTCTTATGCTGCCATTGATAATCAGATATTTTCCGACGTCGTCCTGGCAGGTGTTGCCGACAAGTATTCCGCACTGTTCGACAGCGACTGTTTCTTCGGCATGTTTCTTAATTTCGGCATATACATCCGGGTCTATCATCACTCGTGGTTCAACCACGCTGCGACCAGGAAATGGTTTGCGCTTGGTCTGATTAACTGCATAATCACCGTGAAAATCAAGGCCCTCTACCGCCGGCTGATTGTTGGTCTGGTTATTTTCTTTAGTCATGGCATCATCCTGTTGGCGAGAGGCCCGAGAACTCTCTCGCGATCGCCGTTCAAAAGATAATAAATCTGGCGTTCACCATCGCTGCCGATGAACACGTCAAAATCGGGGATTCCAAGTTTTGCCAGAGTCATGTCCTGCCATTCTGAGCTGGCGTCAAACTGATGTGACATGATCGGAAAGCGTTGCCTGCCGCATTTCGGGCATACTGCGTCTGCTTCGCTGACACGGCCGAGTGACGAGTGATATTCGACGTCTGCGCTACAGTCTGAGCAGGAAAAGCCGGTCAGCACCTCGTGCCGCAGTTCCATCACTGCATTCTCACCAAGATCCTTGTGGATAATCTTGAGAGCTTCACCCAGTGTCAGTTTACGAGCTTCGGCGTCGAGCTCGACAACCGGTTTATAAGTCTCATGCGAGAAACACTCAGCTTTGCGTTTATAAGTAATGATATCCTGATAAAAGCTCAGGCCTTCAAAAAAGAAGCCTCTACCGGTTATTACTTCGAGCCCGTGCAGCAGTTTGATCGCTTCCTGGCACTGTACAGCTGCAATCAGACTGGCAATTGTCGGCGTCGTCGGGGTTTTGCCAGACATCATTTCTTCTCTTGTCAGCAAAGTGCAGGATTTTCGGGCATTCAGCACCTTCCAGTCGACTTCACTCATGGTGCATTCGTAACATGGACCATCCGGGCCAAACACTCTTGCTATACCGCTCAAGCCTTCTATTGCACCATCGATCCAGGTTTTTCCGCATCTAAGCGAGTTCTGGTTGATGGCAAGACGCGCTTCGCGGTTGTCCAGGCCGCCCAATATGACGTCAGCCCAGAAAAAAGCTCCGATACCAAGATCGGTGACTACGTTTACACTCAAAGATCTGATATTGATGTCGGGAAAAATCTCGCGGGCACGCTCTGCCGCTACGTCGGCCTTGTAACGCCCGCGGTCCGATTCCCTGAATAAAATCGATCGCGACAGGTTAGAAGGCTCGATCTGATCGAAATCGACCAGCAGAATATTGCCTATTCCCGTCAGGGCAAGGTTTTTGATAATTTCATTGCCGAGTGCGCCGGCGCCAATAACTAATATATTGGCGCTTTGCAGGCGCTTTTGATCCCACCAGCGAATCAGTTCGAAACGCGAAAACCGGTTTTCTTCCTTTTTTGTGTCGATAATCAACACATCGGAGTCGGGATCAGCTTTGAACTGATCTGCGCTCATGGTGTTTTTCCGGCTGTGATTTCGGGCTGGATTCTCAGAACATCACCTGATTGTACGCCAGCCTGATAAAATGTTTCGTCGTCGAGCAGCTGTCGGCCTGACGCCTTGTGATGGAATTTATAACTCATCAACTGCCCGTCAGGGGTAAATCTGGGCAGATTCATCTTGTCGATCAAAAGTATGATTATGCGGTTCAATGCTTCGTCATCTGGTAACTCGGCCTTTACCTTTTTATTGCCGGTAGCATCCCAGATCTCTACCAATATGGACCCCATTGTGATTATCTCCTTTGCAGTGTCACAGGTACTTTAACAGCCGATGATCCTCAAATCAAGACAGACCAAACGCATGCACTTTACCGGAATTATAATTCTCACATGCCAATAATGCAACAAAGCACTTTTCAGAAAAGCAAAATTGCTTTCAGCGGTGTTGTGGGGGGTTGTGGTTTGAAAATTTACTGAGTATCATTGATGTACCATGTCTGCATACGGTAAATATTTTTTAGCACTGCTTGCGCTGCTGCTCGTTTTGTCGGGTAGCGATCGCTTGCTGGCTCAGGAACCGGAAGCAGACAGGTTATACCGACAGCTTATGGAGCTCCGCAGCTTTGAGCAGCTGCAGAATCCTTCAAACAATGCTGCAGACAGCTCATCAACTACAATTGCCAGCTTTTTTGCCAGCCTGCAAGCTTCTGATGAATTTAATGAAAATACCGCTGAAGTCTGGGCGGGCTTCTTTGACCTGACTTTTGCACGCGACGATGACGGGAACTTTTCGCGGCGTCTTGAAATATTGAGCAATGAAGGTCGCCGGCAATCTGCCGCAATACCGCCAGAATGCAATGATCATGAACAAAAGCCATTTACCGGGCATGTCAGAGAAGCGATAGAAGTAAACAAGGCCAGGCAGAAGTATTATGCCGGCATATCCAAAGGTGCTACCAGCAAGGTTTCTTTGCTTTACACTTCGCTTGAATACAGCCTGCTTCCCATTACTTTCGTTTTTGACCGCTGGGCGCAGAAGTTTCGCAAAGACGGAATTCCGGTTCTGGCAGAAGATTTTGTTGCGATGAGCGGCATCTCTACTGCCGATAAACCGCTTTTGCGACGTGGAATGCTCGATCGTGCCGGTCGCCGAGATCTTCGGAAAATGCTGCGGGCCTGGCAATGGAAAAGCGGTCTGGCTGCTGCCCGCAAAGATTTTGTTAAAGTCCAGATTCTGGCGTTGAGCGCTTTGCATGACCTGCGCCAGCTGGAACTCCGATACCAGTGCAATCTGGCCTTGACCATACATTTTGTCGAATCGGTCGGTCTGGCCGCCCGTAATGCTGACCGGCTCAGTCACCGGTATGCAAAGCGCACCGATGATTTTTATCGCGCTTTCATCGCCATTCAGATCAGCGGAGTCAGACTTTTTTCAAAGGTCGATTTACAGGCGCAGCCTTTTCATCGCGCCGGCATCGGCATAATAGTAAACGACCTCCCCGCCATCCCTTTCCCCTGACCATTCATTCGTGCTCGTAATCGTAATCGAACTCGTAATCGATTTGCTATTACGACCAAAACCGATTCCATAAATTCAGGCTCATCACATGCAAGCGCAATTAGTTGGTTGCATGCATTTTTTTAGATTTGCATGTTTTTTTGAACCGGTTGGGAATTTTTTTGTATTAGCATATGAAAGCACATGAAAAGAACTGACGAACAACTTCTGCTGGATGTAGCCAGAGCCGATAAAAGCGCCTTCAGGGAGCTTTATCACAACTGGTCGCCGGCGATCTATCGCCTGGTAAAGCGAATGATCGCAGGTAAGGGCGATGATTGCGACGAAGTTTTTCAGGAGGCGATGCTGAAAATCTGGAAAAATGCGCCTCTGTTCGATCCGGCAAAAGGACGGGCAAAGAGCTGGATATATCTGGTGGCGACGCGACACTGTCTTAACTGGCTCGAAGCCAGAAGCACCAGAAACAAAGCGAAGGAGACTGTTCTCGATGACTCGGCACCAGATGCCGGATGCGGACCGGAAGAGCAGGCCGCGCGTAACGAAGAGGCCCGGCGCGCGGTTGCCTTACTCGATCGTCTTCCTGATGATCTGCGGCAGGTTGTAACCCTGCGTCATCTCGAAGATTTAAGTATAGATGAGATTGCTGAAATTACTCAGGTTCCGGCCGGAACAGTTAAAAGCAGAATATTCTATGGCCTGAAGAAGCTGCGAGGCTTCTTCTTCAAGGAGAACTCCGATGAAAAGAAAAACTGAATGCGTTGAACTGCAGTCACGCATGGTCGAGTATTTCGCTGACCCGCCGCAGCAGTTGCCAGCCGATATCGCTGCTCATCTGAAAAATTGCGAAACCTGTCAGCTTGAGTTTGCGCAGATGCAGCAGGTTCTGACCCAGCTCGAAGCTGGTGCTGGTGATTACGAAGCGGTACCGGAACATCTGCTTGCCGGTATCGAGAATCGACTGGACTCCGTTCAGCAGCTGAAGCCGGCTGTTCGCAGTGTCGGCCGTACCAGAAACCTGCTGATTCTGCAATATTCATTTCTTTCAGCGATGGCTGTGATTATCTGGCTTGCACTGATGCTTGTGCAGCCGATGCTTACCGGCTGGCTGGCTGAAAATGAGTTGATCTCTTCACTCGCGTTTCTTAATGAATATGGCTTGTTTCTGATATTTTTCGCTGCCGGCGGCCTGTTTGCCATGGTCAGTTCGCCGTTAATAATAAAAACCGCATTGCGCCAGCCCGATGGCGAAAAGAAATTCAATCTGCTGCGCCGACTGTTCTCTTTTGGCATGCGCACATTCGCCTGCTGAGGCAGGATTATCAACCGGAGGTAATAAAAATGAACTTGCCAGACAAAAAAGACCTTACTCCCAAGACCGTTCTGTTCTATATCTGTGTAGCTCTGCTGAGTCTGTTAGCATTGCAGATCGTTCTGCGGATGCTGCCACCGGCGATATTCCTGTTTCTCATGCTGGCTCCGCCGATTTTCGTTCTTTCTGATGCGCAGGAACGCCGCCTGAGCCGCCCGGTTCTCTGGGCTACCTTCACTCTGTTCACCAATGTCTTCGGTCTTCTTGTCTACCTGCTGGTGCGCCCGGAAGCTCCGGCGGTCAACAGCTGTAAAAGCTGCGGCGGTATACTCGAAGATAAGTTTGCCAATTGCCCCTGGTGCGGCGAAAAGGTCGAACGTCCGCTGGCCAAGTGCCCCGGCTGCAGCGAAGAAGTAAAGCCCGGCTGGAAGTTCTGCCCGAACTGTAACTGTAGTCTTAGCAGAGAAACGACGGTAAAAGATCACACTGACAATTCAACCGCATCTGCCTGATCTATAGCTGTATATAAAAAGACTGCCGGCGTCTGTCGGCAGTCTTTTTTGCTGAACATTAACGGGATGCAGTAAAATTTTTATTGTTGTAGCTGATGGAAGGTTTTTTGCGCGAGCAGGTCGCGCTGTAGAGCTGCGAGATGCTTCGTGTCTTCGCAGGCGGCGATGCGGTCGAGATATTCATCGGCAAGCTCATTGTTGCCAGAGGCGAAGGCTGTATTGACATCGTTGAGAATCTCTTTATGCAGAGCTTCAAGATGCCCGATGCCTGCTGCAGAATAGTCTGAGCCAAGGTCGATGTACTGTGTCAGCAGATTGGCGCTGAAACCTGCTCCAGTCGCTGGAGCTGCCGCTGCAGCTGCTTCGATTGTTTTTATGTCGATGCGGTAGTTAGCTTTGCCTGACCAGGCCAGCATCGAATCGGGCACATCAGCGGGCGCTTTCCCGACGACCATCAGATACATCATGCCGGCATTCTCTGGTACTGCAATTTCGATATGGCCCATCTGGGTTCTGACTGTCGGCGTCGGAAAATCGTAATCGCCGTTGTTGTGGCCGGGCAGCATGACGCGCGAGATGCCGGTGCGGCGTGGCGTAGTCGCCTTGATGTTGGTGATGTGGTGGCGGCCGGTGACTTTTTTATCGACTTCGTTGACGAAGAGAAGTATTACTTCGAACTGGTTGTCAAGATTGGTCAGATCTCCGGCGAAGTCGACCCTGATCTGACTGCCGGCGGCAGCCAGGTTTACTTTGAACATGTCGGCGCCCCAGATGCTGACGCTGTCGCGAAACATGGCCGGGAAGCTGGTGAAGTAGCCACTCGCCGGCAGCGAATAGTCAGGCAGGAGTTTGCCGAATGTGTAGGCTGACGGCTTCAGTTCGGGCTGATTGAGAAAACTGGTTATGTAAAAGTTGGCGAAAGCGTCAGAAAAATTAGTTTTGAACTGACTCAGCGCGTGGTTGAATCCATCTATTCCGGCCTTTTTGCTGCTGACCAGGCTGTTGTAGAACTTCTGGCGTTCATCAGCGGTCTTGAGGAAACGGTTAACCAGATAGATGTTCCAGAGGTAGGTCTGGCCGTAGTTGGCTACCTGGTTCCAGGCGCTCCAGGCGACGAGGCTGTTGTCGGGTGTTTTCTGAAAGGCGCTGATCTGGCGCGGGTGACCGTAGCCGCAAAACCAGGTATTGATCTGGGCGCAGCCTTCGTCAACCCAGTCATATTCGTCAGCGTCGTGATGAAAATGAATCAGGTGCTGCAGTTCATGCGCTATGGTGGCGAAGAATTCAGGAGTGTTGACTTCGGAAGGGTCGGTGTCGATATAGAGCATTTCGCGCTGGTTGCTCTTGAGATTACTGCCGGCCGGAATCTCGTCGGGCCGGTAACAGTCACCGCGATTGAAATAACCGCTGGTATAGGTTTTACCCTGCGCTGCGTTATCTTTGATATCCATCAGCAGAATGGTGATGCGCTCTTCGCTATCGATGCCCGGCCGATTTTCGCGGCCAAAATAGCGGGTCGTGGTCGGGTAAATGTTTTTCTCGAGCTCATCGATCAGCCTGGCGATATCAATTTCGCGACAGCGCTGGTTGCCTTCTTCGAGATAGATCAAAAAATTGTCGCTGGTTGCAACCAGACTGGCTTCTGTCTGCTCCCAGGTGTTGTTGCCGAAATTGAATGTTGCGAAGGTCTCTTTGTCGCCGACCTGTGCTCGAAGCAGTTTTTCGGCTGCGCTGAGGGTGTTGCACAGTGTCCGCGAGCTGCCTGATGTGCGCTGCCAGGCCGGAGCCTTCATGCCTTTTGCCTGTGCGGAAAAATAGTGCGTGCCGCCAGCTGCCGGCGGATTAGCCGCCATGGCGCCGGAGCTGAAAATACCTGATATAAGCGCGGTTAAAGCCAGTAACCGGAATTTTTTCTGCATTGCACCCTCCTGCAAGTGTACGCACTAAGTGCGTGGGCAATATTGAGCAAAAAACATGCCATGCTTCTGGTCTCTGTAGAGTAGCTTCTATGCCTGCTATGTAAATTTCTGTCGATTGCAGTTGCCGGTTTTTCATCGCCACCCTGCAGTTTTTTTGTTTTGGCAATCAAAACGAAAGCCTGTTCCATTAAGATGGATTCTGCGACTTCGCCTGAAGGCTCGCGCAGAATGACAAAAAAGGAGACACCCGTCTTCCTGCGCGAAGTAGCAGGATCTCATGCTAATTAGAATTTTCCGGGCTTGAATAATTGCTTTAATAGTGATAAATAAAGCCTCCTATGACAACTTTTCTGATTAAATCACTGGGCTGCAAGGTCAGCCAGTATGACGGCGAGCGTCTCGCCGAAAAGCTACGCAATCTCGGCCTGAAGCAGGTTGAGGATGTGCCTGACGTTTACATTCTCAACGGCTGTTCGGTAACCGGCCGCGCTTCGCAGAAGGTGCGCCAGACTCTGCGTGCGGCGCGACGACGTTGGCCGGCGGTGAAACTGGTTCTGGCCGGATGCGAAGCTCGCCTGTTGACGCAGCGGCAAGAGGAAATGGCTGAACTCGACTGGCTGCTCAAAGATGCCGAGCCGGCATCTATAGAGGCAATGCTTTCGGCACTCGCTCTCGATGTGCTGGCAGAACCCGGAAGTATTTCGTCACAGCCGGTTACGGCGCGCACCCGAGCCTTTCTGAAGGTGCAGGACGGCTGCAGCCAGTTCTGCTCTTACTGCATTGTCGCGCATCTGCGCGGCCCGGAATGGTCGCGCCCGATACCAGATGCTGTTGATGAGGCGCGGCGGCTTGTGGCTGAAGGGCATCGCGAGCTGGTGCTGACCGGTATTCATCTCGGCCACTATCAACCTTCGTTATTGCCTCTGTTGAAAGAACTCGAAAAGATCGAAGGACTCGACCGTATCAGACTCAGCTCGATCGAATCAATTGAAGTAACAGATGAGCTGCTGGACTGGGTCGCAGAATCGCCTAAGGCCTGCGCTCACCTGCATCTGCCACTACAGTCGGGCAGTGATACTATTCTTCGCGCCATGCGCCGGCCCTATAACTCGACGGAATTCGCTGCCGTCGTTGCGCGAATTCGCACCCGCATGCCTTTCGCAGGCATAACCACTGATCTGATTGTCGGTTTTCCAGGTGAGACCGAACAACTCTTTGCCGAAACTCTTCAGTTTCTTGAAAAAATACAGTTTTCACGGATACATATTTTCAAGTTCTCGCCGCGAGATGGCACCCCGGCTGCAACCATGGGCGGTCAGATTGACAACGCTGCTAAAAATCGCCGTTCTGATGAAGTCGAAGCGGTCTGGCAACGTTCAGCGCAGAATTTTTACCGGCAATTCGTTGGCCGCGAACTCGAAGTTCTTTGGGAAACCAGCGAATCCGGTATCGTTCAAGGCTTTTCACGCGAATACATTCCCTGCTTCATTGCCGCCAACGACAGTCTGCTGAACCAGATCACCCATGTCCGCGGCCTCAGCGTCACCCCGCAAGGCCTCCAGGTCACAGAAATTTAACCAGCCGCATCCGCAGATTTCGCCGAGAGTCCGGCAAAGGCGGGGTTCTCAGATTGAATTCTTGTGTCTGAGGACTGCCTGGCTGCAATGGTGAGAAATTGGGGGGTTGTACTATTGGCAGGCTGGCGATATAATCGGGGCATGCTAATACCAAGATCATTATTCAGTGTGCTGGTTGTGTTGTTTTGTGGGATGCTGGCCGGGTGTTCGGTGCCGGGCTCTGGTAATCCACCGGTGATCGATGATTCGGTTACCATTACCGGCGCCGTATCAGCGCCGGCTGTTGCTAATTCCGGCTTGCTGGCGGCAGCCGGGCAGAATAACGATGCCACTGCATTTGCCAGATTTCTGGCGAGTTCGACGCTGAAAGTGAATGGCCGGACGGTTGAATTTTCGCTCAACGAGACGAGCCGCGAACTGAAAGTCGAAAAGCTGCCACCAGCTGCTTCCTACGAACTCGAACTGCGTTGCGGCGATTTCAGCCTGATTGCGTTTGCCCCCAACAGCGGTCGTCAGATCAGTCTGCCTTATGGTATTTCGCTTCGCAGCACGGCTGAATGGTATCTCAGAGCTGCTTTCGGCTCTTCAAACAATTTTGCGATCGATCACTTTGCCGATTATCAGGTGTCTTCTACTCTTATCGATACTCTTGTATCCGGTTTGCAGGCGGAACTGAACAAGGCCGGACTGGATTCGTCAGCCTGGCGGCTGGCAGCCAGCAGTGGTGCTTCGACTCTGGTAAAAGATCGCGAAATGACTGAAGTCATGCAGCGAACCGGCAGCGCATTCAGCTATAATGGCACTTTTTCAGGCACGGTTTATTACTGGCGCCTCAATGGATCTGGCATACCGGTAATGGAAGTTCAGGCGACGGCCATGTTGACCTGCATCAGCAGCGGCAACACCGTAAATGGCTCGCTCAAGCTCGAACCACAGGCTGTCAGGCCGATCGAGAATTATACTGTTACTTCGCAGCCTTCAACCGTTGCCTTCTCATTTACCGGCGCTCTCAACGGCTCTTATCTGCGTTTTACTCGGCGCGCCGCCAACGATGGCTCGCCACTTTCCGGCAAAGATCTCGACAGCTGGTTCATCTTCCCGGTCAATGGCGGCCTGGCAGTGCAGGCCGAAAATCTCGACCTCGCCTATCGCACCGGAATCCAGACCCGTGCCGGCGACTTCATTCTTCGCAAAAAGTAGAGTTCATTGCTCCGTTGCTGGTGAAATACCTTTTTTTGTGTCTGGAAATAAGGTAAGGGCGCAGGCGGGTTTCTCATGAGCGAAAACTTCGAGCCAGGCGCTTTTGACACAAGGCCATAGCTTTACACAATAAGTCTTCGTCTGGGGAGAGTTGTAGCGAATGAGATTCCGCCGAGAGCCCGAATATACAATGCAAAGTTAGTATTAAATTCTCATTTGCTGGACTCATAAGTAATTTTCCTCGGTTTAATACTTTTGCCCGATTATTCCGATAAAAGGAATGTGTAATATAAAATCGGGAAACGATCATTAACAGAAGGCAGACAATTCTCTGGTTAGTGCTGCTGGCAGCCTGGCTTTGCCCGGCTGTACGTCCCGTTTTAGCTTCAATCAGGCCGGAGGGAAGCCTGATGCCGGTGCCGGTGCTTGAGCGTGAAGAGTGCAATACCGACACGCCTTTTGGGCCCTTTCGTGAGAAGTCAGCACAACGCCTCATCTATACCCGCAAGACTTCGCATCTGGTAAGTGAATTCAATTTCCGCCATGTGCTTTATACCGATTACATGGGTTTTGCTCCCGAACGCAACATGCTTTATCAGGCATCTTTCAAGGGATATAACCTGTCCAGCCCTCTTGAATTCAAAGTCGGGCGTATAATGACCGGAAACAACACTCTGCAGACAGTCGATGGCGTATCGTGGTTTTACCCCTGGGGCAACCGACTTAAAACCACGATAGACCTTGGCAGCATCGCTAATGTAGATACCAAAGTAAAGGGTCAGCCATCGTTTGGCGAGGGACGCCTGCACTACAGCTTCAATGACAACGCCTTTATGGCGATAAAGGCGGTCAAGCAGTTTGACGAAAGCCTCGGTGGTGTCATGCTCGGTTACAACATTCGCGATTTTCGTGTGACCGGTGAGTATCTTGGCGGCAGCAGCACTGATACGGTTAATCTGGCCATGCAGTATATCGATCCGCACAACTTCGATCTTACTTCTGATTACCGACTGATGTTCAACGATGTCAGTGATTCAGGTCAGATGCGCCACTATATTGGTTGCGAGTCTGGCCAGTTGTATTTCGAGGCAGGTGTTGGCAACAGTTTCTGGTTTAATGGCCCCAAAACCGATGATAACTGGTTTTATGATGGCAGCGTCTCGTGGCAGGCCAGCAACCGCGACAATGCCACCATCGGCTACCTAAACGAGACGACGCCGGCTTCAGCCAGTCGCACCCTGTACGGGCGGGCAGAACGCCGAATTTCAGACAAGACGCGCTTCAGCATCGGTGTCGAAGATACCCGTTTCGAAAACAGCGGTGGTTCGATACAGAATCTCGATGCCCGTCTGAACCGTCGGGTGCAGTGGGGATATATCGAACTTTCTGGCGGAATGATAACCGGCGGTTCTGATGCCAATCTGCATAAAGACATCAGACTGCGCGCAGGCTACGAGTTTTAGTTGCCGGCGGCCACTTTGCCAGTGACGTCGAAACGCATGACTGACTGCTTATTGTACATGTTGCGGTTCATGCTGCTTAACGTCATTTCGCTGAAAACACCGGTCTTTTCGAAATCACGGCAGAACTGATTGACCATGCGTGGTTCAATGGCATAGCCGGTAAGCTGCAGGCGGCGGTCAGAGTCGATGCGCAGATTGGTGACCCAGGTTCCATTGCCGTCGCTGGCTGTATCCGTTTTCTGTCCGGCCGCTTCAGCATTTTTCCCGATCTGGGGCGAAAAGGTCGTTACCTTGGCAAACTCTTCGAATGCGAGCTTAAGAGAGCTGTCGTAGCCTGTCTTTACGTTGTTGTGAAGAGTTACCAGAACCGTCATGCTCAGCAGCGGTTTGCCGTCTGGCATACTCTCAGCCGATACAGATAAAGTTATAGCACGCGGCGACGCGATCATTTTCCCACCAGAAGACTCTTCAAAAGCGGCAAGAGCAGTAAGAATACGATCTTCGGTCAACATGAAGCCCATTTCTACCGGGACTTCGAAATGAGTCTCGGTAACGATCATCGGAGAAACCCGCATATCCATCAATCGCAGGGCATTTCTTTCGAAATATGACAGGTGCAGATCAAGCATCAGGCGCGTGAGTTCCTGTGGAGTGTCGGCAGAGATCTGCTGGAGACTTGCGATGGCCTCGGTCGGGTTCGGGCCGGCAAATGCGGTTGTGGCGGTCAAACAGATCATCAGAAGCACGAACATGGACTTTTTCATAAGCTCTCCTGCTGTAGAATTAATATAAGTTCTGGAAATCAAAGCTCAGTGATGCGACATTGCGTTGTCGACTTTTATCTGTTCAAGCATTATGGCTTCTTCAGAGGGTTCTTCTAACAGCGGGAGTTTTTCCATGCTGATGCCGGTATAGCCATAAAAGATCGAAACGAGCGGATTGATCAGGTTCAAAAAGGCGTAGGGCAGGTAGACAAAGGGGTGAATGCCAAGAGCGGTTGTCATAAAGGCCCCGCAGGTGTTCCAGGGAACCAGTGGCGAGGTGATGGTGCCGAAATCTTCAAGGCAGCGCGACAGATTTTTCGGGTGCAGACCGCGGTCGCGGTAGATGTCTTTGTAGATGCGGCCGGGAATGACGATCGACAGATACTGATCGCCGGCAGCCAGATTGCAGAAAACGCAGGTTAAGAAGGTCGCAACGACAGTTGAGCCGGTAGTTGTCGCGTAGGTCACGATTTTGCGGGCTATGGCATTGAGCATGCCTGAGCTTTCCATGACGCCACCGAGCGAGAGGGCGATTAGAATCAGTGATATCGTGCCCATCATACTTTCGAGACCGCCACGGGAAAGCAGGCTGTCGATAGTCTCCAGGCCGGTTGAGGCTACGTAACCAGAATGGGCAGACTTGATGATTTCGGTCATGCCGGAACCTTGAAAGAATGCCGCGAAGCCGGCGCCAAGCAGAATGCCGGCAAACAGACCGGGCAGGGCAGGCACTCTGAGCACGACCATCACAATAACCAGAATTGGCGGAATTATAAGAAGGGGGGTGATGTAGAAGTTCGTGCTGAGCGTGCTGAGCATGGTGTCGATTGCGGTTGTGTCGAGCTCTTTGCCGGCATAACTCATACCGAGAACTCCGTAGATGATGCAGGCGATTATCAGGCTTGGCCCTGTTGTCCAGATCATGTGTCTGATATGTTCGAACAGGTTGGTGCCGGCCATTGCCGGAGCCAGGTTGGTAGTGTCTGACAGCGGTGACATCTTGTCACCAAAATAGGCGCCCGAAATAATGGCTCCGGCTACCATGTTGACTGGTATGCCCAGGCCAGAGCCCACGCCCAGCAGAGCAATGCCGACGGTTGCGGCAGTGGTCCAGGAACTGCCGGTTGCCAGTGAGACAATCGCGCAGATTATACAGGTCGCGACAAGAAATACGCCCGGAGAGATAAGTTTAAGGCCATAATAAATCATGGCGGGCACTATGCCTGAGAGTATCCATACGCCAATAAGACAGCCGATGATCATCAGAATCAGTATTGACTGCATTCCCATTCCGATTGTCTTGAGTATGCCTTTCTCAACCGCTTCCCATGGCTGCCCGGAGATTATGGCAACCGTTGCAGCAAATGCCGTTGTCACCAGAATGGGTATGTGCGGCGAGGCGCCAAACAGCATGAGTCCGCTTATGAGCGTTGCCAGCAGAAATGCTACGACCAGCATGGCGCGGGCAAAAGATATTTCGGCAGTTACAATATGGCCTTCTTGCATTCATGACTCTCCGTTGCGAATTTTTCAGGTAATTGTAACCGAAATCAGTCGAAAATTCTGCCAGTTTATTTTGAAAACCGCATATTACACTTATTGCCGCAGATCAAATCGTAATTGCTTCAATATCTTGTGACAATGATATAATGCTTATATGGCTAACGGTAAATCAGGTGACAATCTTATTGCGGTCGGACTGTATCTGCTCTTCGGAGTAGTGCTGTTCCTGGCGATGATGGGTATTAAATATGTTTTGATCGCCTTATGTGTGTATGCCGGAGTGCAGCTTGTTCTCGATCTTTATTATATGCTGGCCGGAGTGCGCACGAAAGGCACCATTACCGGATATCAACCGTCTGATTCAAAGTTTTACGAAAACGACGAATACGGTTTTCGTCGCCACCCCAACGTGGTAGCGCCACCAGAGCCTTATTCTGAGCCAACGTTGACCGGAATTTCGTATCAGGCTCGCGGCCGCTTCGACAGCGAAGAAAAAAACTATAAACTGCCAGTTCCTTTCTGGTGCGATTCCAGCAAACTGGGGCAGGAAATCACACTTTTCTATCTGTCCCGGGCGCCTCAGAAAGCCCGTCACATATCGATTGGCTGGTTCCTTTTCCATGCCGTATTGCCTTTGACTGCTGTATTTGTAATGTTGTTCGGGCGCGGCTGACTAAATGGCAGCAATCTCGAAGTATTGCAGAAAAATGGGACAAAAATGGAAGTTACACTTGATCAGGTTCTAATTGGCTGGGCGCTTTTTTTGACGTTTGCCGGTTCAGGGATATTTAGATGGACCAGTCCGCTTGAATACAAGGATTTTGGCACTGTCGCCGGTATTATGACAACATTTCTGCCGCTCAGCGGCTATTTTGTCTCTGGCCGTGTTTCTGAAGAGCCGACAGCTCCCCTGCTGGCTTTTGCGGGTCTGCTGATTGCTTGCATTGTTGGCTTTTTCATCGGGGCCAGAGTCCTTGACCGACAAAATCAGGACAACCTGGCGGGGCAATGGATGAAGGCTTTAGGTTTGACTGCTCTGTTTGCTGTCTTATCAGTGATCCCGCTGGGTGCAATGCTGATGCTGGCCGCTCACAGCGGTTGGACTCGCCCGTAGCAGAGCTGATTATCGATAGCTCAGGGCCTGCCCAGAAAATTCTGATGGCTCCAGAAATCATCAGTGGATATGGGTCTTGAGTAGATAAGCCTGCCTTCCTTATCAAAGCCGTGTTCAATGATATTCTCTGCAGAGGCATCTTTGGATTCGTAATTGCCTTCCTGTTCGTCTACCTTGTTCATCGCCTCTTCAAACTTTTCAAGATCTTTTATTTCGAATTCGATACGGGCCGCGAATACAGTGTTGCCTCTCATGCTTTTTAACTGGCCATTTGCATCATAATAACTGAGCCGTTTTAAAATATTGCGGTCGCTGAGGCCTGTGCAGTGCCTGCAATAATAGGTTTTGTCTTCATGAAATTCATACATCAGATAGGTTATTCCACCGACATAAGAAAGCAAGCTGCCGTCGCTGGCTGCTTGAAAAATGACATGCTGCTCTTTTTTATTGGAAATGCGTATTTCAGCTTCCCCGTTATGTCTGAAGTCGCGCGTTTCCAGCTCTGGTACCGTTTTGTCAAATTCGGCCATCGGTATCATGCTGGTGTAAGAGGTAAAAGGTTGTGCTGAAACTGAATTACATAATGCCATGACAATAACCAATACAAGCCAATGATATCTGGTCACTATGTTTGCGCCTCCAATGTTGTCTTTTATTTTGCTGCTTTGATAAACCGTTTCAATCAGTTATACTGATCAGGCTTTGCAAAGTCAGTATAACATACTGTGCAAGACTGTCATATTGCGGCTTGTGTTTACCTTGTGCAATTTTATCGGCAGTGCCAGAAGGCAGGAGAAAAATATGGCAACTATTGGCTGTTTTAACAAATTGAAGGTGACCAGATGCATGACTGCCGGCATCTACGTCAATGCAGAACAGTTTGGCGAACTGAAGATTCCCGGCTGGGATGTTACCGGCAAGGCTGATAAAGGTGACATCATCGATGTTTTTCTTCAGCTCGACGGTGATGATAATGTGGTCACAACCATGCGAAAGTCTCTGGTTATGCCCGGAGAAGTAGGCTTGCTGAAAGTTTCTGCCGTCGAGAGTGCGGGTGCGCTGCTCGACTGGGGCATGCCAAAGCAGCTTTTCGTGCCGACTCACGAACAGCAGCAGAAAATGGTCAGAGGATTTTCCTATGTCGTCTATGCGCATCTCGACCCTAAAACCGGTCGCATAACCGGTTCTACCAAACTCGAAAAATACCTGAGCCCGACTCCAGGCGGTTTGCGGCTGAAACAGGAAGTGTCGCTGACTGTCTGCGATGAGAGCGATCTTGGCTATCGCGCTGTTATCAACAATAGCGGGCTTGGCTTTGTCTACAACAACGACCTGTTTCAGAAGCTTAAAATCGGCCAGAAAGTTACCGGCTACGTCAAGAACATAAGAGAAGACGGCCGCGTCGATCTCTATCTGCAGAAGCCCGGTTTCGAAAAAATCGGCGATCTCGGTGAGCAGATTCTTGCCAGATTGCGCGCTGCCGGCGGCTTTCTTGCCATAACCGACAAAAGCCCGGCCGAAGAAATCTATCAGCTGTTCAACACCAGCAAGAAAAATTACAAAAAAGCCATTGGCGGCCTTTACAAGAAGGGTGTTGTGCTCCTCGAAGAAACCGGCATCCGCCTGGTTAAAAAGTAGAATCGAATTTTGCCGGGAAGACATCTGCCGGCCTGGTTAAAAGCCGGCAGATTGTGGTTTCAGCCCTTTATTACACCGAGAGGGCGCAGTTTTACCAGAGGCTCGATCAGGTCTAGTTCGCAGCGGATGACAGTGTCGATGTCTTTGTAAGCCTGCGGGGCTTCGCCGAAATCATACATCGCGTTTTTGGCCTTTTTGCGGCCGAAGCCGCCGGCTTTGCCCCAGCGATCGAAGACAATTCCTTCCATGGCGCGGTTGCACTCTTCGAGTGTAAGCTGGCGGCTGGCTTCCATGCGGCCCATCTTACGGCCGGCGCCGTGCGAACATGAATTGAACGATTCAGGGTTGCCGAGACCGCGCACTATATAAGAAGACGCACCCATGCTGCCCGGAATGATTCCAAGCTCACCTTTCTGCGCCGAAGTAGCGCCTTTGCGGTGTACCCAGACGTTGCGCCCGAAATGCCTCTCACAGGCGGCGTAGTTGTGATGAATGTTGATTTCTTCGATGAACTCGATGCCGGCAAAGTGTTCGGCCATGACCGATTTCGCAGCTGCCATCATGCGCGCGCGGTTTTCGAGGGCATAGCGCAACGCGAAGTTCATATCGCGGATATAGCTTTGCCCTTCCTTTGAATCGGCCGGCAGAAAGGCAAGATCTTTGCAGGGCAGTTCGGCATGCCACTTGGCGTTAAGTTCGAGCGCCAGCTTGTTATAAAACGAAGCAATGCGATAGCCGAGGTTCCGCGAGCCAGAATGCAGCATCAGCCAGACCTGACCGTCTTCGCTCGACTGAATCTCGATAAAGTGGTTGCCGCCACCAAGCGTGCCGAGATTCTTGCGGTCATGTTCAAAGCGAGAAAGTTCGAACCAGCCCGGTAAATTATGGGTGATCTCTTCTTCATATTCAGCAAAACCAAGCCATGTCTGCTGTTTTGTATGGCATTTGCCTTCGCCGACCGGAACCAGTTTCTTGATGTCATCGATTATCGCTCTGATATCACGTGCTTCGCCAATCTGCTCTACGGTAAGGCTGGTCTTAACCGCGCCCATGCCGCAGCCGATATCGACGCCGACAGCATTAGGAATAACACTTTCGCGGCAGGCAATCACGCCGCCGATCGGCATGCCGTAACCGACATGGCAGTCGGGCATAAGCGCGACATGCATATCGACGGCCGGGTGCGCGGCCAGGTTGGCAGCCTGCTTGAGGGCGTCGGGCTCGAGGTCGTTGCACCATGATTTAATCGCTACTTTCGCTGCTGGCGAAATTGATTTTTTATCTTTGATCCATTCCATTCTTTTCCTCCTTCAAAGGCTTTTCAGCTGCTGCTGACACTATGCGTCAGCGCAAAGATTGTGTACACGTAAAGCTGCAGGCAACAGCACGTTTTAACCCGCCTGTTGATCAGCCAGGACAAGTATCGAATGTTTCACGCGAAACATTTTTGTCGGCGGCAGATTTTTTTGATCCGATCTGCAGTTTCCAGAGTTTCGCATCTATCTGGTTGATTTCATGTGAAACCGGCAGAAACATTTCGATGATCTTCATGTTGGTCATGGTATGTTGCGTTGGTTCGGTCGTGGTATAGGCTCCGCCGCCGGCCAGAGCCATCGGCAGCAGCAGCTGGTCGGCCAGATGCAGATCGACAGCAGCGCCAGACTTGAAGAAACGGTTCGCTTCGCGATAGACTGCTGACGCCACCTTTTTGCGCGACACCCCGAGTTCACCGAAGCCGCAGAACATTGCCCGACTGTTTTCGTAATCGAGGCGAAGCATGACAACATTGCCCGGGCCCGGAGAATTTACCGTCAACGCCTGCTTGTGTACAACCTCGAAGTCGGCGGCGTTTACAACCGTTTTGCATTCGTCTTCAGCGATTTCCCAAGGAATTTTTGAGACTGCCGCCAGTACAGATGAGCCGCTGAATTTGCCAGGAACACACAGATCGGTTTTTTGCAGCCGGTCTGCTGCTGGCAGAATGCTTACTCTGATTCTGCCGCCGCCGGCAGGGTAGAAGCCCCAGCGTTCGATTTCGCATGAGCAGTTGAAGCCTATCTTTGCGAGTGCCGGAACAAAGACCTCAGCGATGAAGTGAAACGGCGGTGACATGGGATTATGGGTGCCGCCTTCGAGTATCAGCTGCGACGGCCTGCCGGCCAGAAGCAATGGTGGCAAAACGCTTTGCAGCACCAGCATTGCGCTGCCGGCCGAGTCGACCGCGAAGTTGTATTCACCCGCATTGACCTGGCCTGGCACGAAGCGCAGCGTCTGCGAAGAGATGGCATCGCCCTCTACTTCAGCCGCGCAGACCTTCTGTACGGCATGCACGCAGCTGAGATGCTGGCGCATCAATCCTGGCTTTCTGCGGCCGGCTCTGATGTTTTCGATCGAAAAGTCCTGGCCGGTGCAGGCCGACAACGCCAGCGCGGTTCTGAGAATCTGACCGCCGCCTTCTCCCTGTGACCCGTCAATTCTGATCATATACGTTCTCCATTTTCTGCTGTTCTTAGGACTGCAATTAAGTCGGTTCAACCCGCTTTAGATTAAAATCCTAAGGGCGCAGGCGGGTTTCTCATGAGCGAAAACTTCGAGCCAGGCAGTATTGACGCAAAGATATAGCTCTTAACATTTAATTTTCGCCTGGTGAGAGTTATAGCGAATGAGATTCCGCCGATAGCCCGAATGGACAGTATACATTTAGTGTGTCTATTTTAGCTATAAAGGTCTCGTTAAAGCATGTTTACCAGCTTTTCCGCCAGTCCTTTTTCGCCAAGAACCAGGTTGATTTTCGAACGCTCTGCAACCTTCTCGATCAGCTCGAATTCGCGCAGGCGCATCAAAGTCGGGTTAGCTTCGAGCATCTTGGCGGTATTGCACTGGCTTCTGGTTGCTGCAGTCTCTTCGCGTCTGATGATCTGGTTCGCTTCAGCCTCTTTCTGCGCAGCGACGACTTTATTCATGATTTCGCGCATTTTGCCGGGCAGAATGATGTCTTTGATACCGAAGCCGACAATCTCGATGCCGTAGCTCTCTGCCTGTTTCCGCAGCATCGCAGCGATCTCGGAAGTCAGCTGCTCTTTGCCGGCCAGCATTTCGTCGATCTTGCGGGCGCCGATCACTGCCCGCATAAGAAGCTGAGCCTCGCGATAAATCGCGGTCTCGGCCGATTCACATACAGACACCGATTTAACTGCGTCGATGATTTTGAAATTCACTACTGCATTCAGGCGCAGACTGACCTTATCAGCACTCATGATTTCCTGGCCGGAAAGATCGATTACCTTTTCCTTTTTGCTGACAACAGTGAATTTAAGAGCTGCGATGCCTTTCCAGAATGCGTAGAAACCTGGTTCGAGCTCGGCGATGAATTTGCCGTCACGGTGATAAACGCAGGTTTCGCCCTGTTCGACCTGAACGGTTTCGAGCAGCTCCTTTGCCGCGCCAGACTTGCCAATCTTGTAGAGGTGGCGGTGCTCGAAGCGCGGGTCATCGACGGTCAGTTCTTCGATTCTGATCTCTTTCTGTGTCGTCCAGATCAGCTGGCGACCACTGCCGAGCAGCGCGTAGAAACGATCATCAACCCAGAGAACGGCGCGCTGATTGTCTTTAAGATCGACGATCCTGATACGGTCGTTGAGCAGGCCAGTTCTGACGATCTGATCGACTTCCGGGTGCCAGATGAACAGATCTTTTTCGTTAAGCACGTCGACGCGCTCGCCAAGCAGAGTGCGCACCAGGTGCCAGCCAGGCTGCAGAGCTTCGAGCAGCTTGCCGTTCTTGAACTTAAGGCCAGTTTCAGCGTTTTTGATCTTGATTACTTTGAACATAACCGTCTCCTTTCGATTCTATGCCTGCGGCCAAAGTTGCTCCGGCCGGGAATTTCTGGGCCATCGGAATGTCCGTTTTGTCTGCCAGCTGCGCTCCTGCTGGAGCCTGCTTGAGCAAACCCCGCCGCTGTCGGTTTCTGCTTTCAGATCGCCGGAGCCTCCGGTCTTCGGAAAACAGCCCGCACAACTTTGCGGTCTGCGGTATCTGCCGTCTGCGAGCGGTTGCGCCGCTACCTTTTTCCGACCCTGCATGCACTTCGGAAATCAGCCCGTCAGACTCCACGGACACTCTTCAGGCGGAAAACTGTTGGTAAACAGTTGAGGCTGGAGCAGGGATCGAACCTGCTACTCATGGCTTATGAGGCCATTGCTCTACCCGATGAGCTATCCAGAGTGTCGATCTCGTCTTCCAACCGCCACCGGCATACACTTACCCAGAGGGCGGGCACCAGGGCGGACGAATCAACCGACGTTTTGTTAGTTGCAACCGCCGTGCCAGTTTTGCCAATTTGCTTGTAATCCTTTTGGAAAGCTTGTTTGAGGCATTTATGGCCTTCTCTCGCCACTACTATTTATATAATTAAATATAGTATGTTATAATTAAATATATGAAAAAAGTGGTAATTGGTTTTCTGGGTACGGTTCTTGACCGGCGCGGCAAAGACAAACGCTGGGAGAGCTGGCGACCTTCGGTTGCGGTCTGTCAGCACGAAGATCTGCTGGTCGATCGCTTTCATCTGCTTTGTAGCAAACGCGATGAGAGCCTGGCGTGGCAGGTCGCGGCCGATATCGAAATGATCTCGCCTGAAACCGAAGTGCTGGTCGAGTATCTTGAGTTCAAGAATCCATGGGACTTTGAAGAGGTATTCTCAGGTCTGCTCAGCTATTCGCAGAATTTCGATTTTCGCGAGGACGAAGAGTATCTGATGCATATCACAACTGGCACGCATGTTACCCAGATCTGCGTGTTTCTGCTGACCGAGGCCGGGTTCTTCCCGGCGCGATTGCTGCAGACCGGGCCGGGTCGGCATAATCAGCCGCCGGGCAGCTATGAGGTCATTGATCTCGATCTTTCTCGCTACGACAGCATTGCGCGCCGCTTTGCCATACAGACTAAAGATGACATTTCATTTCTCAAATCCGGCATAAATACGCGCAATGCTGAATTCAACAAACTTATTGCTGAAGTGGAAAGGGTCGCCCTGCGCAGCGATGCGCCGATTCTGCTGGCCGGGCCGACCGGTGCCGGCAAGTCGCGTCTGGCCAGGCAGATCTATGAGCTGCGCCGGCAGCGCGGCCGGGTGAGGGGGCGGTTTGTTGAGGTCAACTGCGCTACCTTGCGTGGCGATATGGCGATGTCTGTGCTTTTCGGTCACAAAAAGGGCGCTTATACTGGTGCTACCGAGAGTCGCGAGGGCTTGCTCAAGGCTGCTGACAAAGGAATTCTCTTTCTCGATGAAATCGGTGAGCTGGGTCTGGATGAGCAGGCCATGCTGCTGCGCGCGATTGAAGAGAAGCTCTATCTGCCGGTTGGCGCTGACAAAGAAATGCGCAGCGACTTTCAGCTGATCACTGGGACCAACCGCAACCTCAAACAGGAATGCCAGCGCGGCCGCTTCCGCCAGGATCTGCTGGCCCGCATCAAGTTCTGGGAATTTACGTTGCCTGGCCTGAAAGAGCGCCCTCAGGACATCGAACCTAATATCGACTACGAACTGCAGCTGCATTCACAGACTCTTGGCAAGCCGGTCAGTTTCAGCAGTGAAGCGCGCAAGGCCTATGTTAAATTCGCTCTGTCACCAGAAGCTCTGTGGGTAGCCAATTTTCGCGATCTGAACAGTTCTTTGTCTCGTATGATGGCTCTGTGCGAAGGAAACCGTATCGGTGTCGCCGACGTCGAAAATGAAATGGCACGGCTCCGCAACGAATGGCGCTCTGAGTCTGCAGACAGCGATTTTTCGTTGCTCGAATCAATTCTCGACCGCCAGCAGCTGGCAGAAATCGATCTGTTCGACCGTCTGCAGCTCGCTGCTGTTATAAAAGTCTGTCGCAATTCATCCAGTCTGGCCGAAGCCGGGCGAAAACTCTTCGCTGGTTCCCTGCAGAAAAAGCGCTCGACCAACGATTCCGACCGCCTGCGCAAATACCTGCAACGCTTCGGCATCAGCTGGAAAGACATTGCCAGTCACTCTATCACTTCCCAGTGACCACCCTTTTGCGGGCCGACATGTTTCAGCTTTCCTTGCTCACCAAGCTTCTTGGCAGCACGTTCTACGGCACTTGCCGATTTCCCGATAAGAACTGCAATTTCTGCAAGAGTCAATGTTGGTTGTTCGCTGAGCAATGCGAGAATGGCGTCTGGCGTTTTGCTGACTATTTTCTGTCTTTCAGCAGACTGTCTAAAAAGTTCAACCAGAATGCCGCCTGAAAGCTCACAGAACCTTGGCTATAATCAGGTAGCTAAAACATCATTCTTTGACATTTCTTAAAGTTTTTGCTAAACTGTAAAAGTTAGAAGATGGAGGTGTTTACTATGGGCGGCAATAAGGTTTTTGGTGACCGATTGAAAGCGTTGCGCATATCTATGGGTTTGTCTTTGAGAAACCTTGGTGAAAAATTGAACATAACCGCGCAGACTCTCTCGAACTATGAGAGAGGTCTTACCATGCCTGCGTCACCGATTGTGATTGCTTTGGCAAATGAGTTCAAGGTTAAGGTCGAGTATTTTTTCAGGCCTGTAACAGTTTCAATAGAAGGTCTGGATTTTAGAAAGAAGAACAGCTTTCTGGTCAAGGAGCAGAACTCTTTAGTGGCCGAGATGCAAGATTGGCTCGAGCGTTATAAACAAGTCGAGTCATTGTTTAATGAGCATATGTCTGTTGTTTTGCCAAGAATTGAACCTGCTGCTACAGTTGATCAGATAGAACAAATCGCTGTGAATTTGAGGCAGGAATGGAATTTAGGACAAGCCCCAATCGAAAGCATGACTTCTCTTCTGGAAGAAAATAATATACGTGTTTGTTTAATTGATGCGGCTGATTCTTTTGACGCATGTACTTTCTGGTCTGATGGCCGGCCATGTATTGTCGCAAGGAACAACCTGCCGGGGGACCGGTTGCGGTTTAATCTTGCACATGAGCTTGGTCATCTGGTTATTAAATGCCCGGAAGAAGGTGACAAGCGCACAAGGGAAAAGCCTGCGATGCGTTTTGCTTCTGCATTTTTGGCACCGTCTGCCGTAGTAAAGCGTGAATTAGGCCTGTCTCGAAAGAAACTCGGATTGAACGAACTTCATATTTTAAAGATGAAATATGGGCTCAGCATGTCTGCCTGGGTTTTTAGAGCAAAGGATCTTGGCATAATTTCGGAAACTGCCGCCAGAGGTTTGTTTTTTGTTCTAAAAAGGTATGGAAAGCAGGAACCAGGAGAGCCATATCCGCCGGAGGTTCCGCCAACACGAATGAAGCAACTTGTGTTTCGTGCGTATGCCGAGGCTATGATTTCTGAAGCTAAGGCTGCAGAGCTTCTTGCCTTATCTATTTACGAATTCAGGCGGGAGTTTTTTCAGCCGTGAAAAAGTCAAATCCTGATTGCGTAATAGATTCATCTGTAATTCTGGATTTTTACGAAGTCAAAGGTTTGTCTCACCTGATGGGGTTTCCGTATCGGCTTGTTGCGTTGGATTTGATGATTCATGATCTGGAGATCCCAACTCCGGCTGAAATTGCTAATGCCGGCATTGTTTCTGTCGAAACTCCTGTAGAGATTATGATGACTATGTGCCAATTGTCTGCCGCCTATAAAATTTCGACGTTCGATGCTGCTCTGTTGCTTTATGCCAAAACCACCAACTCTATTCTCTTATCTGGCGACAAAGCTCTCAGAAACGCCGCCAAAAAAGAGGGAGCTGCCGTTAAAGGTACGCTATGGGTTATGGAATCTCTGGTCAACAACAATATTCTAATGTCTGATCAGGCCTGCTTTATTTTGGAGCGTATGTTTATGCTGGGCCGCCGCCTGCCTCCCGACGAAGCCAGCAGCAAAATTCTCAAATGGGAACAACAGCGCTGAAAACCTCTCAACTATTTCCCTGCCTAAGTGATCGTGAGATTTCAGCAATCATGATTTGCTCAGGAGGAGAAAATTTGTTAGGCTGTATAAAATGAAGCTGAAGGAGTTAACCATGAAGAAAACAATTGGTCTGCTGTATCTGATACTGGCTATGCTAGTTGCTGTGCCGGAGCTGATGGCGGTAGAAACAATGGGTCTCTATGTGAACGGCAAGGGAATCGGGAATTCCGACACCCGTTTTGATACAATCGCCTGGTCATACACAAAGCGTGGCCATTTCAATGTACAGATCTTTTTTGGCGACAAGGATATAAAGAAAAAGGCAGATGAAAAATCAGCTGATAATCAGTTTTTTCTTGAAATTACACCTGAGCAGTACAACAGAATATTTGAAGGCAATGTCGATGTCGTTAATATGCCGGTCAATGATGGAATCTGGAGTCGCAGCGTTTCTACCAAAGTGATGCGCGGTCGACGAATCGTCAGAATTACCTTTACCAATGCCATAGATGACGAGATTACCGAAGTTTTCAAGAAGGGCTCTCTCGAAATGTTCGTCGCTGAAAACGAGATTCAGACAATGAAAATGACGATCGAGCGCAAGCGCTTTATGAATATTGGTGGTTATAAGCCTGTATTTATAGCAGAAGCCAATAGACTTAAAAAAGTTGCCAATGGGCTGAGCCTGGTTGATGAAGGCGAACTGGGCCGCGTAAGCACTGATGCCGCAATTGCAACCGCTCTTGCAGCTAAGAACAACAACTCATTTATGGCCGCCATTAAGTCTGAGAAGCGCCGATAAAAGTGAAAACGCCAAAAGCCGGCCTTACGCTCTTAATAATGTTTTCAGCGTTGGTCGGCTTTTTCGTTAAACCAGTCTCAGCGCAGTGGTTGCGTGACAAGATAAAGGGCGCGATCCAGGCCAGAGTCGATAAAAAGGCGCTTGAACAGGAAGTTGCTTCTGCTTTTTATGAGATCGAGCATGCCGGTCGCAGGCGCACTTATTATCTGTATCTGCCCTCGAAGTGGGACAAAACTTCGGCTTTGCCGGTAGTGTTTCTGTTTCATGGCGGCGGCGGCGGTGCGCGTGGCGCGCTGTATTATTACGAACTCGAAAAGAAGGCGGAAGATGCAGGCTTCATGCTGGTTGCACCAAACGGCACCGGCGAGGGGGAGCATGTTCTGCTGACCTGGAACGTCGCTTTTGGTTTCGGCTATGCGCAAAAGAACAATGTCGATGATGTCGGTTTTGTAAACGCATTGCTCGACGAGCTGGCAGGCAAATACCCGATCGATTCTAAACGCATTTATGCGACCGGCCTCTCGAATGGCGCGATTTTCTGTCACTTTCTCGCCGCCGCGCCCGGTAACCGGTTCGCTGCCATTGCGCCGGTAGTCGGCACCGCCGGCGGCAAAGACGAGGGCGAGAAAGACTGGCGCCGGCCTCCCGAGCCGCAGGTTCCGGTTTCGGTCTGCATCGTTCAAGGCCTGATCGATGAGCATGTACCTATCGAGGGCGGGCTGCAGAAAGAGTCGCTTGGCGCGCCAAAAGAGATGTGGTCAGCATCGCAAACTATAGACCTCTGGGTTTCAGCCAACGATTGCGACAAGACACCCATTACCAGCGTCGATAACAAGATGAATACAACGATTCATTATTATAAAAATGGTCGCAACAACACTGAGGTCATCGCCTACGTCATTCACGACATGGGCCACGCCTGGCCGGGTTCGACGCGAGTGCCCCGCGCCGGCTCAGATAAGCCGTCTCACACTTTTCCCGGCAACGACATCATCTGGGAGTTTTTCCGCACACACCCGCGCCCCTGATTAACGGTCGCTAAATTACACTTTAACCTTGGCGCGGTTTGTAATATGCTGATATGAGTTAATCCTGATGCCTAAGGAGTACCCGATGTTTTGTGATACCCTCAAGATATCGCCTGTGAGCGAATTTGCCGGCAAAGATGCTATTATTCATGACGATGGTCGTGGCAGCAGCGATAAACTCACTTACGAGCAACTCTGGCATGAAATTGCCGACGTATCGCAGATGGTGCGCGATTCCGGAGTGGGCAAAGGTGATCGGGTGCTTTTCGTCAGCGAAAATCATCTGCACTGGCTTCCGATTTTCCTTGGGATCGCTGGATCAGGCGCTATAGTCGTTCCGGTCGATGGCAATATCGCCGTCTCGCGTTTTAAAGCGATAATAGAAGACTGCCAGCCATCTCTGGTCATTGTCTCAAGGCTTTTCGAAAAGCGGCTTGGTGAATTCGAGCTTACCGATAAAGAGATTGTCACTACCCTTAATCTGCATTTCGACGTGTTCGGCCTTGGCAAAGAACTTTGCCCGCAGGCCAGCGAACCTGAACTCAAACCGCACGACATCGCGGCCATTATTTATACTTCAGGAACTACCGGCAAGCCCAAGGGCATAATGCTCAGCCATAAGGCATTCATTGCATCGATAGAACTTGGTCTGAAGATTTCAGATTACCATCGCGATGACCGCATGCTGACTCTGCTGCCCTTTACCCACGTTTTTTCACTCGTCGATGCCGGCCTGGTCATGCTTGGCTGTCATTCGACGCTGGTCGTCTGCAACAGTTTCAATCCGGCAGAGATCATTCCGGTAATGATGAAGTATCGAATTACTTATGTCATGGCAGTGCCTCGCCTCGCCGATCTTTTCGCTTTCGGGCTCATGCAGAAGCCTGAGCTCAAGTTTGCTGGCATTACCATGATCATTGGCGGCGCGGCGCCGCGCGCCCAGGTCATGCAACTGCTTAATTCTCGTGGAATAAGAACTTTTCAGGGATTCGGCATGACCGAAACCGCGGCCGGCGTGTTGATTGGCCATAACTGTCCTCTTGAAGCCGTCGGAAAGGCCCAGCATGGCGTGAAGGTTATGATCGACAAGCCGGTTAATGGAGTCGGCGAGCTGTTGATAGCGACTCCGACAATTTTTTCAGGCGTTTTCGGGCAGCCGGAGCTAGATCAGGAAATGTTTACCGGTGAATTCTTCAAGACCGGCGATATCGCCCAGATCGACAAAGAGGGTTTTGTTTACATTCGCGGCCGCGCCAAAGAGGTGATCATCTCGGCTTCTGGTTTGAACGTTTATCCTGATGAGCTTGAACTGAGACTGGGAACTCTTCCATATGCCGAAGAATTTGTAGTATTCGGTCTCTGCGAAGCCGGTCTTGAGATTCCAGCCCTCGCCATGCTTGGGCGAAACGAGTTTTTTAAGGATTACAGCGTCGGCAAAGAACAGGAATACGTAGAAGACGACATTCGCAAACGAGTTGCCGAATGGCCGGAAGCCGAACGTATTCGAAAGGTGTTCATTGTTGATAAACCGCTGCCCCGTTCAGCCAGCGCCAAAATCAAGCGCTTCGAAGTAGCGGCGATGTTCAGCCCGGAAGCTGCCACGAAGAACCGGCAGGCCGAGCGCTCTACGCCAGCGGCTAAAGCTGCTGATAACAGGGAAACCATCGATGCCTTCGTACATGAAGTTGCTGCATTTCTTAATGTAGATCCTGATAAATTCGAGCTTACCAGTCGTCTCGACTCTTTTATGCAGCTTGATTCGCTGGGCGTGATCGCGATGCTGATCAAGCTTGAACAGCGTTTCAGTGTGTCGTTTCGCGAGTTGATCGGCACTTCGATCGAAACTTTCGAAGAGCTTTATAAGTTTTTTGCCGACCAGGCAAGCCCTGAGAATATCGAAAAAGCTGCAAATGGCACTTCTCCGGTTCCGGGTTTGCCGCCGCTGCTCGACTTTTCACCGGTTGCTCTTGAACAACGCCAGAAATTCGTGCGCGAACAGTCCGGGTTTAACGATTTTAACCTGCCGGTACCGCAAGATCCGGCAGCGTTCACAGGCAATATCGAGGGGTTTACCGGCTTTGTTCAGGTGCCGGTCGGTCTCTGTGGTCCGCTCAAGGTTCTCGGTACCTACGCCGAGGGCGAATTCTTCGTGCCGATGGCGACGACTGAAGGCGCGCTGGTTTCTTCAGTATCGCGTGGTTGCCAGGTAATCACACTGTCAGGTGGCGCTCAGGTGCGCATGGTCGATGAAGGCGTTGTTCGCACGCCGGTGTTTGTGCTCAAAGACCTCGAACAGCTAGAAAAATTCAGCACCTGGGTCAGCGATAACTTTGCCAAAATCGCGCGCTCGGCCGAGAGCACCACCAGTCACGGCAAACTCAAGGCGATCGAGCCCTTTCCGATCGGCAGCACGATGGTTTTACGCTTCAACTACTCGACAGGCGATGCGTCCGGTCAGAACATGACCACTATCGCTACACGCAACGCTGTCGATTATATTCTCGAAAATTACCCTGGCAAGATCAGAGAGTGGTTTCTTGAATCGAATCTGTCGGGAGACAAAAAGATCAATGCGGTCAACTTTACCCGCACTCGTGGTAAAAAGCTGGTTGCGCAGTGTCTTATTCCTGCCCGCATCGTTGAAAGCATGCTGCATTCGACGCCGCAGCAGATGTGTCGTCTGGCTGAGCTGGCCATGGTGACCTCGATGCAGGCCCACTCATTCGGTATGCAGGCGCATTACGCCAACACTCTGGCTGCCGTCTATATTGCGGCCGGTCAGGACCCAGCCTGTGTCGCCGAGTCTGCTGCCGGTATCACCAGTTTGCAGCTTGTCGATGGCGATCTGCAGATCAGCGTCACGCTGCCGGGTATCATGGTCGGAACTGTCGGCGGTGGCACCCGCCTGCCGACGCAGAATCACTGCCTGCACATGATGGGCTGCGCCGGCGCCGGCAAAGCCGGAAAATTCGCCGAAATTCTCGCCGCTGCGGTTCTTGCCGGTGAAATCTCGATCATCGGTGCCATGGCTTCAGATGAGTTTACCCAGGCCCATGCTCGTTACGGTCGTTCAGGTGGCCTGAAGGGCAAAGGGGCATAACATGAAAGTTATATATGTGACATCAGATGTTACCTATGTAAAAGACAACTATCTGTCGCTGGTCGATCGCGTCACCGACCCGGCCAATCTGCCGGCAGGAGTCGAAGTTGCCGCCGTGATAATACTGAAAGTGCCCGAAAAGCTGCTGCTGAAAAACATCATCGGTTTGCAGCTGATCGGCGCGCCACGCTTCAGTTTCGCTTTGCTGCGCAACATGATGCAGTCGCGCATCAATGATCCGCGCGTCAAAGTGCTCGAAGAACGTGGAATCAAAATCTTTCGCTGTTCAAGCGTCAATCAGCCGGCAGCTCTACAGTTCATCAGCGATCTTAAGCCTGATCTGATGGTCAACATGCGCACCCGCAATATTTATAAAAAACCGGTGCTGGATCTGCCAAAGATCGGATGCATCAACATTCATCACGGTCTGCTGCCCGATAATCGTGGCACCATGTGTGACCTCTGGGCCTGGATCGAAGGCCGCCCGGTCGGCTTTTCAATCCACTGGATGAACGAAAAGATCGACGACGGCGATATAATCGACCGCTGCGAGGTTGACGTTAAGGGCTGTCGCTCTTATATCGAGATTCCCTACAGGTCAAGCCAGGTTGAAGCTGATTGCCTGCTGCGCAATCTCGCCCGCATAAAGCGCGAAGGCCACTTCGTCGGCATTCCGAACCGTACCGAGAATATCAATTACACACGCACGCCGTCGCCGGCAAAGCTGCTGGAAATCCGCCGCCGCGGACTGAAGTTGTAAGAGCTTTTTCCGCAGATTGCGCCGATTTTCGCAGATAAAAGCGGGTCGTTGCCAATAGGCTCGCTGATGTGATAGCTTCAGAACAGTAGAAACAGAAGCGTTAATAGTTCTCCGCCGGCAACACTTTCGCTGATGTCGCTGAAAAGCTTTGCGGTCGCCCCAGAAGTGATATCGAGACATTGCTTGAAGATCGCAGCAGTTTCCAGCAGCCCGAATATTGATAAAAGGCTGCCAAGAGCGGTTATGGCGACTATCAGAGTTGTTATAAGGATTTCCAGCATCTGAGTTTTCCTGTTTATATCTCAGTAGACATACAAATTGAACAGCCAGGCTGTTCATATGCTGCGATAATCAAACCTTGCCGGTTCTGGCGATGAATCAGCCGAGCAGGCTCATGATCTGAATAATAATTTCCAGAATGTCGAGGATGTCCAGCAGAACCTTGAGCGATTTGCCGAGAAACCAGAGTCCGGCAGTAAGCCCGGTGAAGAAGCTGCTGGGGCCAACGACCATCATTATCAGGCCGGCAAGTGTAAGACAGACGTATATGGCAAGCATCTGGTTCCTCCTTTTCCTGATTCTGGTTTGCTAAGCAGGTGTCGTCTTATACTATTCTATTGGCAAGCTGATTAGTAGCAACCGGCATGCCAGACATGAATCCTTTGTTGACAGGCATTTTGAAAATTCAGGTGCGACCATTTTGTCGTCTGATGTGTCATTTGCATGCTGCAAAGGGCATTTTTGCGTCAATGTTCCGCGTTTTTTGCCTGTTGCACAGAATAAACTCGAAAGCGTGAGGCAATTCCCTTCAGCTCCTCATCACGATGCTTGATTTTGCATTTTTGTCGTTTAAGAAGCGGCCTTATAGTTTCGTCTTCATACACTGCCCCTGAAATCAGTATTTCGTGTTCGCTGCTCTTCGACTGAACGCGGGCGGCAATGTTTACGGTTCTGCCGAAAAAATCGAGACTTCGATTGCTGGTAACAGTGATTGCCGGGCCGCGATGCAGTCCGATTTTTACTTCGACATCCTGAAGCTTGTTCTCCTGATTGAGGCGCCAGAACTCTTTCTGAATCTTCAGCGCCGCCGCCACCGCTTCTGCATTAACAGAAAAAGAAGCCATGACAGCATCTCCGATAGTTTTTACAATGCCGCCATTATATTCTTTTATGATCTCTGTCATTACGTCAAAGTGCTTCTGAACCAGAGAATACGCAGCGCTGTCGCCAAGTCGTTCGTACATCGCGGTAGAGCCTTTTATGTCGGTAAACATCAGCGTGATGCTTTTAACCGCAAACGATACATCTTCGCGCAAGAATTCTCCGGCAAAGAGATCCTTAAAATCCTGCAGACCTGTTATATAGGATGCACTGACAAAATTATGTACCGGTTTGCGGGGCAGTATCAGAAACCCGTTCATGCCTTCAAACTCGGCTTTTACGCTGAATTCGACGCGCCCCTGCTTCAGAATCAGATTTTTCTGATCAGGTTCGCTTTTTTTGTTAAAAGTCAGGCTCACCTTTTGTACAGAAGGTGAAAGCTCATCTAGAACAGTTATTGTGCCAGAATTTTCAAGAAAGGAGGGAAGATGGAAAATGTATTCGCCTGGCAGAAAGTCGCCGGCAGCCTTTGTGGTCTTGCCGCCATAGATGCAGCAACCAACGGTAAACCTGCGCTTTTCCCGCTCCAGTATGGCATCGAGAAATTGCATTTTTCCCTGAAAATCGAGTTCGCTCCAGCATTTATAATCAATCTTACGAATATTGGGATTGACCGTGAAGGTCACCTCAACCTGATCAGAAAAATCGAGCTGCCAGTCTATTTCACATAGAGCGCAATGTGCCTTTTGCTGCAGACCCATCAGGTGCTTGTGAAACACCGGTATTCCCTTGCATGAAGGACAATGAATATCCCAGTTAAGATCCATGATACCAAGGCGAGCGGCATACAAAAATCCCTGTATGGCTTCGGCTCTGCTTATTCCAGACTGTTCAGCCACCCTGAAAACGTTGATCTTGTAACAGTCAAAGTCATTACCGTCAGTGATCAGATTTTTTATGATTTCAAAAGTCGCAGCGGAACATTTGGAGTTATTCAGCTCAGTCAGCAGCTTTTGAGCGGTTCTGGAAATCTTGTATTTCATGTTTTAAACCTCGCAAGTTTTTCATGATCTCATGCGCTGCAGGTTATTTTACCATTCCATATCAGATTAAGTTACGAAAAAAATCATAACGAAACTTTCCTGGAAGTGTTATAAAAAGCAATCAGGCTGAAAACCGAAGCTATATTGAGAGCTGTAGATAACGCATCCGGCAGGGAACTCCTGTATCGACTGACGCTGAATGGAGAACTTTTAAAATGAGCGATAAAGAATATGAAAAATATCTCAATGAGGTCAGAGAGCGTCTGGCCGCTTATCCGAATGTTAAGCCCGGCAATCATTACAATTCTCCTACTCCGACACTAGGTCTGTCTGTGCCTCAATCAAGGGCTGCGCTCAAGGCCGGCTACAACTTCCTGAAACTGCCTGCCGAAAAAGTTCTGCAGGCTTTCGATCACATCTGGTTCAATGCCGTATTTTTTGAGGAAATGAGTCAGTCGATTTATTATTACGAAAAGAAATCGCTTTCCCAAGACCAGTTCAGAGCCATTTCGCGCTGGATCGACCGTTGTGACAACTGGGCGCACAGCGACGGGCTTTCTTCTATTTATGCTCTGGCTCTCGAAGAAAATCCCGACCTTGTTCTGCCGGTTCTGCAAAACTGGAACAGCTCTGACAACCCCTGGAAACGCCGCCAGTCTGTAGTCAGCCTGCTGTATTACTCCCGGGCCCGCAAGAAGGTGCAGCCTTTTGAGGTCATGATCGGACTGGTGCAAGCTTTGCTGCGCGATAATGACTATTACGTCCAGAAGGGTGTGGGCTGGACATTGCGCGAACTCTACAACCGTTATCAGGAAAGAACTCTCAGATTTATCAGCGATAACGTAAATGTCATTTCGCCCGCCGCCTGGCAGGCCACTACTGAAAAGCTGTCAGTCTCGACAAAAAAACAGCTGCTTGAACAGAGGCGCGGCAACAGATAGCATACGAGCTGATCTGTTAATCATGATGCGGTCTTAAGCCTGTCTGCATCATATTTATATGGCGAGATTTTCAGCTGGAACCCCTGAATAAACAAACTATTGTCAGGGTACGGGTTGCGTGTTAAGCTGATGCGTGATTCTGCACCCAGGAATATAGATTTGGATTACATATAACCTGATTACCCGGGGGCACAAATTTTTTTGTGCCCCTGCTGATATGACCTCGCTACAGGAGGAAATATGGCATTTGTCAGAAGATGGTGGCAGTTCCTTAAGGAACGCCACGAGCCTTTCAGCATTACTTTGATGGTCGCTATTTTCTTTGCGGCCGTCGCCTTTGTCGCCTATCAGCCAGGGGTACACGCGCCACCATGCTGGAAGCGTCTGGCCGCAGGTTTTGCGATTGTCTGGTTGATATTTTTGCACATGCGCATGTTTGACGAAGTCAAAGACTATGATGTCGATCGTGAACACAACCCGGAACGCCCGCTGGCACGAGGTTTGATCAGCGTTGGTGAATTCTCGGCGATGACCATGCTGGTGCTCGCGGTCGAGATTGGGCTGGCTGGCATCATGCGATGGCCGATGTTGCCGGCTTATATGATGGTTCTCTGCTTCACTCTGCTGATGCGCATGGAATTCTTCGTCGGTGACTGGATGCGCCCGAAGCTCGAACTCTATGCGATTACCCATACCTTTTCGGCAGCCATGATCAGCATGCTGATTCACAGCATTGTCTGTTTTTCTGATTTTGCCGGCGCCGACCGCGGTATGCTGCTTTATGCACTCGGAAACTGGTTCGTTTTCAATGTTTTCGAATTCGGCCGCAAAACCTTTGCCGTCGAAGAAGAGCGCGAAGGCGTCGAATCGTATTCGAACCGGCTCAAACCAATTGGCGCAGTTCTTCTGCTGCTGGTCAACATTGCACTGGCCTATGCCGCTTTTTATTATGTTGCAGTCAGCAAGTTTACAGCTGTTGCCGACTGGCGACTGCTGGCTCCGGCCGGCGCGGTTTCGCTGCTGGTCGCTGTAATAGGCCTGATTTACGCGGCAAAGCCGGTTCTGGCTAACGCAAAGCTGTATCGCGGCGTCGTGACCTTGTATCTGCTGGCTTATCCGGCAACAATAGCCGGAGCAGTCTATCTGCTGGTTTATCGATAATATCTAAGCACTAACTCTGAAGGATAGGGGAAACAGGATGTATATTGTTACCAACGAAAACCGCAATTTCGATCAGGTTCTGCCACTGGTTGGCGGAAAAGGCGGCAATCTGCTCAAACTTACTGCTGCTGGCGCCGATGTTCCGGCCTTTGTCGTGCTCAAGAAAAACTGTTTCGACGAATTCATCGGTTCTTTTCGTGGCGAATTCAACAAGTGTCTCAAGGCGCTTGACTGCTCGACTCCAGAGAGTATCGCGAGAACTGCCGGCGCTCTGCGCAACTGCATGTTGACGCACCCGATTCCGGATCGCATCAAAAACGATCTGTTCAGCACACTGAAAAAGCAGCTGCCGGAAGGAACTTTCGTAGCCGTGCGCTCTTCGGCACTGGGTGAAGATTCCAAAGAGTTTTCCTATGCCGGAATGCTCGATACCTGCCTGTTCAGGCGCAGCGAAGCCGAAATCTGTGAGGCCGTAGTGACCTGCTGGTCTTCGATTTATTCCGATCGCGCTGTTGCCTATCGCAATATGCGCAACATCGCCCAGGATACTGTCTCGATGGCTGTCGTCGTGCAGGAAATGATCGATGGTGTCGCGTCCGGCGTCACTTTCACTGTAAATCCGACGACCCGCTACGAAGACGAGATGCTCATTACCTCTGTTTTCGGTCTTGGTGAGGGACTTGTCTCCGGAACGCTCGATTCTGACCAGTTCATATGCCTCAAGAAAGATGTTTACCCGGTCGTCGAAAAGCAGCTGGCCAACAAAGTCGAAAAGCTGGTTTTCGATCGCGAAAAGAATTACGGCACAATCACGGTCGAAGTGCCCGCCGAAGAAGCCAAAAAGTCGAGTCTGAGCGAAGCACAGCTGCGTGCCATCTCAACTGTCTGCCATCGCATCGAAGGCAGCTACAACAAGGTTCCGCAGGATATCGAATGGACGATCGACTCGGCTGGCCGCGTGCGCATTCTGCAGGCCCGCCCGATCACGACAATAGACCGGCCGATTCCCTCTGAACGCGGCTACAGCACAATATGGGATAACTCGAACATTGTCGAGAGCTACTCAGGCGTGACTACGCCTTTGACGTTTTCATTCGCCATCTATGCCTATCACCGAGTCTACGTGCAGTTTTGCCAGGTTCTCATGGTACCAGAAGAAGAGATTCAGGAAAATGATTACGCCTTCGCTAATATGCTTGGCTTCTTGAACGGCCGCATCTATTATAACCTCAAGAACTGGTACCGCCTGATCTCTGTACTGCCGGGATACAGCTACAACAGCCGCTTCATGGAAGGCATGATGGGTGTCAAGGTCAGCTACGACAAGTCGGTCAAACAGAAGAAGGTAGGTTTTTTCAGCAAGTATTTCGTAGAACTGCCTCGCCTGGCGCTGGTTGGGGCCAATCTTGCCTATCGTTTCTGGCGTACTGACACAGAAGTAAAGCGCTTCATGGATGTTTATCAGGCCATGTACAACAAATACAAGGACTTTGATTTCAATGCGGCACCGGCACATAAGCTCATCGATATATTCAACGAGCTCGATAACACCGTGCTGGCACACTGGAAAGCCCCTATCATCAACGACTTCATGGCGATGATTTTTTACGGTGTGCTCGACGCGCTTATGAAAAAATGGGATCTCAACGCTGACCCGGCGCTCAAAAACGACCTTCTCGCCGGTCAGGGCAATGTCGAAAGTACTCTGCCATTGCGCAATATCCAGAAAATAGCGCGTTTCGTCGCTGCTGACAGCGAACTCAAAGAGCTGTTCAAGACCAGGCCTGCGGCCGAACTTAAAGATATGTTCATTCCGGTGCCGGGCACCGACCGGCCGGCGGGGCACCAGCAGCTGGGCAGCCAGATTGCTGAATACCTCGAAAAGTTTGGCTATCGCGCCATGTGTGAGCTCAAGCTCGAAGAACCCTCGATGAACGAGCGCCCCGAATTTTTGTTCGACATGATCAAGAACTATGCGGCCGCGCCGATGCCGGTTGAAGAAGATATCGGCGAAAAAGAACGCCAGGTGCGTGAGGTTGCTGAACGCAAGGTTCGCGAAGTTCTGGGTGATCAGAAGATTTTCGGCCTGATCAAAAAGATCGATGTGCTGATGTTCGTCGCCAACTGGGCCAAAAAAGCGATGGCGGTGCGCGAATACCAGCGTTTCGCCAGAACCCGCATGTATGGTTTGATGAGCCGTATATACAAGGCTTTCGGTCTGCGTTTCGTCGAACGTGGTGTGCTCGACAAGGTCGATGATATCTTCTATCTGACCATGCAGGAAACTCTCGAATACGTCAGCGGCACCGCCCGCAGCCAGAAGCTGCGTGAGCTCTCAGCCCTGCGCCGCGCTGAATTCGACGAATACCGCGCTATGGATGAGCTGCCCGACCGCATTGAAACCACCGGTATCACCTACTGCAACGACCTTACCCGCGGCATGCTGCCAACTAATGTCGAAGACGATGATCCCGATATTATTCGCGGCATTGGTGGCTGTTCCGGTAAGGTTACCGGTAAGGTCAAGGTTATTCTCAATCCGAGCGACGATATGTCACTCAATGGCGAAATACTCGTGGCCGCCCGCACAGATCCGGGCTGGGTGCCGTTGTTTGCCACTGCTTCTGCTCTGCTGATCGAACGCGGCAGCATGTTGTCGCACTCGGTCATAGTTGCGCGCGAACTCGGTCTGCCGGCTGTCGTTGGCGCTACCGGCGTGACTAAAAAGGTCAAGACTGGCGATGTGGTTGAGCTCGATGGCACGACCGGCATCGTCAAGGTCATTTCAAGAGCATGAACGAACAGCAAAACAGCACGCAACCGCAACCACGAAAGCGCTTCGCCGACCAGCAGTTCAGGGCAGCGGCACGTTTTATCGTGCGCTACCGTCGCGCACTGGCTTTCCTGTTGATGATCGTCTGTGTTGGCGGGCTGTATTTCGCTCGCAATATCAACCTCGACAACAGCCTCGAACTCTGGTTTCTCGAAGACGACCCGACACTGGCCGCCTACCGTGAATTCAAAGAAAAATACGGCAACGACGAGATAATTCTGGCAATGGTCGACTGCCGTAAAGATGGCATGTTTTCGCCGGCGATGCTGACCGCCCTCTATAAGGCTTCGAAAGCGATCGAGGATGATACCCTAAACTTTCGGCGTGTGTTGAGTGTCGGTTTATCGCCATACATCGGCCTTCATAACGACGAACTGATCATCGAAGACCTGATGGATGGCCCCGTAGAAACAGCCGAAGCGGCGGAGCGCATCAAGGCCCGCTTCATGGATGACCCGTTCAAACGCAAAATTCTACAGAATGCCAGTTCGACCTGGGCTATCATCATTGCCGAACCGGTTGCTACTCCTGATATGGACACCCGCCGCCCGCTGATCATCGAATCGGTGCGCAAGAAACTCGCCGGTTTCGAATATCGACTGGCCGGTATGGGCGTGATGTACGATGAACTCAATCGGCTGAGCATTCTCGATGGCGGCGTTTTCAACGCGGTTGCCTACACGGTTATCGCGATACTTATTTTCGCGCTCTATCGTTCGTGGACGTTCCTGTTCATGGCGCTTGGCGCCATGCTGTTCAGCGGCCTGAGTTTTCTGGGTGCTTATGGTTTGTTCGGTCAGAACTTCAATATGGTAACCATCGTTCTGCCAACGCTGATGATGATACTTTCTATTTCTGACGTGGCCTATGTCTATAACAACTATTGTTTCAATTCAGAGCGCATCCGCAAAAATCGCGAAGAAGGTCTTGAACACGTCTTTAACGAAGTTCTCTCGCCCTGTCTGTTTACTTCACTGACCAATACCTGCGGCTTTTTTGCTTTGACCGCAAGCTCTTTGTCGGTTTTGCGCACATTCGGCTGGTTTGCCGGTTTTGCCAGTATGACTGAATATGTTGTTTCGATGATCGTCTCGGCCTATATTCTTGGCCGCGTCGAGCTCAAAGAAGACATTCAGATCAAACGCCCGATGGAAGGTCCGATAAACTGGTTGACGCGGCATATTCCCAGTTATTATCGTCAGATTTTACTGGCTTTCGCGATTGCTGCCGGTCTTGGCCTGTATGGCTTGTCGCAGCTTCACGTCGATACTTATTCTATGGGTTTTCTGCATGAGAAAAATCCGATAAGAGTAGACAGCGACAAGGTCGAAGAGGTTTATGGCAATTATCTGCCGCTCGAAGTCAGACTGCTGACGGGGCAGCGCAATGGTATTCTCACCGTCGATTTCATGCAGCGTCTGCAGAAGATGCACGATGATCTCGAGGCTATTCCCGGCTTCGAGAAGGCGGCCTCTATCGTCGATGTTTTCAAGAAGCTCAATCAGGTCTGGAGCGACGGCACCGAAGCGACTTACGTGGTGCCGGACAGCGACGCCAAAATCGCCCAGTTGATGATGCAGTATGAGTCTGACCCCGATAATGACCTGGTTTACATGACTGATAATCCCGATTATACGGAAGCACGCCTTACCGTGCGTGTGCCAATGCTGAGCGCAGCGGTGCTGCGTGATTACGAAGAGAAGGCAATGCAGGTGCTGCACAAGAACTTCGATGGGACCGGAGTGACCTGGAAATTCGGCGGCTATGTGCCGCTTTATGCGCGCATCATCAGTTACGTTACCTGGAGCCAGGTTTCGAGCTTCGCTCTCGCGTTCGTTTTTGTGTTTGGGGCTATTGCCATACTGTTCAGGCGCCTCAGCGCAATGATTCTGGTAATACTTCCCAATGTTTTCCCGATTCTGCTGACACTGGGCGTCATGGGCCTGACCGGCATCAGACTCGATATCGCCACGGTGACCATAGCCGCCATTGCTCTTGGTATCGTGGTTGACGACACCATTCATAGTTTGTATCAGTTGTATGACCCATCTCGTTCGCATATGTCGCCGACCGAGGCGATAATCGACGGCGTTAAAGAAGCCGGGCCGGCGATGTTTTCGACATCGATGATCTATGCCATCGGCTTTTTGTTCATGGTATTTGCCAGCATCAAGTCGATTCTCTATTTCGGCGTGCTGCTGTCGTTCACTATCTTTGTGGCGCTGCTTTGTGATCTTGTGTTTCTGCCGGCGCAGATTTGTCTGCTGCGCCGTTTTCTGGCGAAAGATTTTCGTGGCGAAGACGAAACATCGGTTTCTGCAGTCGCCGGGAATGATGATTCAACCGTTAATTAATCTGGAGGTTTGGTTATGACCAAGAAACCCGCAGTCGTTTACAGCAATGTCTGGGAAGACCCCGAACTCAACCGTGTCTCGCTCAAGGTAGAACCCGGCCAGAACGTGCTTTCAATCACCTCTGGCGGTTGCAACTCTCTCTGTCTGCTGCTCGAAGACCCGGCAAAACTGATTTCGATCGACCTCAATCCGGCGCAGCTGGCAATGCTTGAATTCAAGCGTGCTGCGATCATGGAACTCGACTACGATGACTTCATCGAATCGATGGGCACTCCATTTCTGTTCAAGCAGGGCAAGCCGGCCGAATATCGCATTGAACTCTACAATCGCATCAAAAAGCATATGCCGGCTTATGCCGTGCAGTTCTGGGATGAAAACCAGCACCATATTCGCGATGGCATTATGATGTGCGGCAAGGTCGAGAAATTTTTCAAGATTTATCGCACTTTGCTCGGATTCTTGTATTCTAAAGAAGATCTGATGAGCCTGTTCAAGGCAGAAAATCTCGAAAAGCAGAGAGAAGCTTACGCCAGTTTCCACAAAAAGCGCTGGAATGCCCTGCATCGACTGTTATTGAATCGCTTCGTTCTAAGTCTGGTCAAAGGTGCTCATTCATTCGCTCAGGTTGATTTTGAAGACTTTGCCGGCAATCTCAATGTTAAACGTAGTCGCGGCATGACGCGCTTTTTCAACCCAGACAACTATTTTATGTGTCTGCTGATGCTCGGCGCGCATTATCATGAGAAGGGCATGGCACCTTATCTGCTGCGCGAGAACTACCCGAAGCTCAAGGCCAACATCGATCGTCTTGAGATCTTCATGGGCACTATCGGCGATGTGCTGAAAAAGGATGGCCCGGGCAGTTACGATCGTTTTAATCTTTCAAACATCTTTGAATGGATGACCAACGAAGTTTTCAACGGCATCGTGCGCGAAGTCCTTGAACTGGCCCGACCCGGTTCACGCATGGCCTGGCGCTACACCTTCGCCCGCCCGCGCGAACTCGACGCCGAGAACCTCAGCAAACTGGTCTACGAACCCGAACTCTCTGAACAGCTGTTTAATCAGGATCGCGCCTTCATCTACGAGAGCTTCCACGTCTACCACCTCAAATAGAACGGGTTGTCAGAATTCTCAGGTCGGTGCTTTACAGAACTTAACGTTGGCAGCAGCGGAGTTTTGTTAAGCATTGGGCTTTTATGATACAATTATAGTAGTAGCACTATAAGTGGAGGCGTTTATGCAAAAACAGAAGTTGTTCCTTGCTCTGATAGTGATAATTCTGGCTGGTGCCGGCGCGGCTATGGCCCTGACCGCCCAGGAAGTCCTGCAGAAGGTCGAAGACCGCTACATCGGCAATACTTCAAAGGCCAATGTGCAGATGGATATAGTCGATAAAAGCGGCAATGTGCGCGAGCGCAAGATGACAATCTCGCGCCGCAAGGCCGATGCAAACAACAAAGATAACTTTATACATTTTGTTGCGCCGCCAGATATACGCAATACGACCTATCTGGTAAACGAAAAGAACCGCGATCGCCAGAAATGGATTTATCTTTCGGCATTCAAGAAAACCCGCAAGATCGTTGCCGAAGATTATGGTCTGGCATTCGTTTCCAGCGATTTCACCTACGAGAACATGGATGAGATAAGAGCTGACGACTATGTAGCCAGCGACCTCAAAGAAGAAAAATACAACGGTATGGATGTTTACACCTTCACCGCTGTTAAGAAAGACCAGAACACCAGCTATTCGAAGATAGTGCTGAAGGTCTGCAAGAACTCATTCACCATTCTGCATACCGACATGTACGACAAGAAAGACCCCGAAAAGCTCATCAAGGTCATGACCGCCGAAGACCTTGAAACTATTCAAGACATAGTCACTCCCAAAAAAGTCACCATGAAAGATCTCAGCAAAGGCACTCACACCGTGTTGACAACCGCCAAGATCGTTTATGATCTGCCACTGCCAGACGAAGAATTCTCACAGCGCAACATGGAAAAATAACCGCCAGATAAGTCCCGCACTAAGACACCAAGCCGCAAAGAACGCCATTTGCGGCTTTTTTATTGCGAACGAAACAGCAGATACCGCAGAAACCGCAGAGAAAATCGGCAGATTGCGCCGATTCCGCCGAGAGACCGAATATGTAATATAGATCCGGTTACTGATTTTGTTTACAGGATTCAAGAAATTCAGATTCCGCTGTTAATACTGAAGTAAAAAGTTCAGTCGGGGTGGCTATTTGTCGATAGAGTTATTAGAGACAACCAGGAGGCCGGCAGATCGACCGAATTCTGCAATACTGCCGAAACCTGTTTATGAACAGGTTTATGCGCCGGGCTGGGCTTTTACCAGCTCTGGCTGTTGTGCTTTTGCTGGTTTTTGCCAATCGCTGTTCGGCTGATGACTGGGGCGACTGGGGCAGTGAAACGACAACATCGGGACCGGTAATCAAGCGTCCGTTCATTTCAGGCTGGTGGAACTGGCAATACAATGAGTTTTCTTCGTTTGACCAGGGCCGCCTCAACTTCGAGCGCGAACTCGATAAACAGCGCAAGATAGTTGCCGGCGTCAACTTCAACCACTACACCGAAGACAACAACAAAAAATGGAAAGTCTATCCCGGCGAGAACTACTACTTCTTCAAAGCCGGCGATTTTGATTACAAGCTCGGCATGCTGATAGAGAACATCGGCAGCGGCGACAAGTTTTCGTTTGTCGATAAGATCAACTCGCGCTATTTCCATAACGGCCTGGCTAACGATTATGATCGCGACAAAAAGGAAGTGCCGGGCATGCGCGCAACCTGGTACATTAACAAGAAACTGCGCTTTTCCGGGCATTATCTGCCATATTTCATGGCCAGTGAGTTCCCATCGATATTCAGCCGCTGGGCCTATGCCATTCACAAAACCATCGCCAAAGAGCTGCTGTTTAACGGCGCAACCTACAATGCGGCCGATGATGAGTCTTTCAATCCGCAGTTTCACCTGGAATTCGCCATGACATTGCCGAAACTCGAAATGCGATTTCATTACCTGCGCATGCATGAGCGTCTGCCGGTGATCAGCCAGGACCGCCCCGGCGTATTCAATGGAAGCTATCCGCTCGATGAGACCTTTGCCGTTAACGGCAATGTTACGGTTACCAGCGACCTGCTGCTGCGTTATGAACTGGCCTGGAGTCGTGATCGCACCTGGTCTGCTTTTGAGAACGGCATAATCGGCCAGAAATTCGTCAGCGATCACATTGGCATGCTTGTTGGCAGCGACCGCAATCTGCCTCAGAATTTTTACATAAATGTACAGGGAATGGTCTCTTATGTTCCTGACCTGCTGCATGCCACCCCGCTGCAGCTCGAACAGACAGAGTATCTCGGCTCTCTGCAGCTGCGCCAGAATTTTCGTCAGGATCGCCTGCAGATAGAATTCAATTCTCTGGCCAATTTTACTACCGGTGAATATGTGCTTAATCCCAAGATCATGCTGATTCAGTCAGATTATCTGACATTCGTGCTGGGATATCAGGCCAATGGTGCGGGTGCCGAGTCGCTCGGCCCAGTTGGACAGTTCTCCAAAAACAACACTGCCACCTTTGAAACGCGCGTAACCTTTTAACCGGCTATTTCTGGCAGTTCGGGCAGAAGCATGAGCTGCGGCCGCTGATGCGCACCATCTTGATACGACTTTTGCGGCATTTCGGACAGAGCTCGTCATGCTGGTCGTAAACCAGAGTCTCGATGTCAAAATGGGTTGTCTGGTCATTGATTTCGGGTCGCTCGCCGAGACTGTCGATTCCAGCTTTTACCGCGGCCTCGATCACCGCAATGCAGGCTGCGCAAAGCTTCTTAATTTCTCCAGGTTTGAGCGACCCGGCCGGCCGATCCGGTCTGATGCCTGCTTTGAACAGCGACTCAGCCGCATAAATGTTGCCAAGGCCGGCAATTACCTGTTGATCCATGATCAAAGCTTTTATGCTGCATTCACGGCCGCCGCAGGCAACTTTCAGGTATGCCGGAGTCAGTTCGCCGGCAAATGGCTCGACGACCCTGGCAGCCGGCAGACTGGTGACCTCTATCGAGCCGAACCGGCGCGGGTCACAGAAGGTCAAGGTGCGCCCCGACGCGAGCAGAAGTTGCAGATGAGCGTGTTTAAACGCTTCTGGCTGCTGCCGTGTAAGGCAGAAGTAGCCAGTCATACCGAGATGAATCTTTAACAAGTGTTGGCCGCCAAAGTCGATGAATATGTTTTTGGCCACACGCTTAACACTTTTGATTTTGCGGCAGGTCACCGACGCCGCTTCGGCAGCGTCAGGTATCAGTTTGCGCAGCTTCGGCGATAATCGCTGCCAGGAGCTGATGCTGTCATTATGCAGCTGTCTGGCGAGTGCTACCGCCAGCGTGTTTACTTCGGGCAGTTCGGGCATGCTGGCGATAACTCCGTTCTCTAGCTTATTTGAGTTTTAGTGTCAGACTGAAAGTCGTGCCGCTGTCGCCAGTTTCGAACGCGACCTGACCGCCCAGAAATCCTTCGCCAAGCAGTTTTATGGCATAAGTGCCAAGCCCGCGGCCTGACTCGCGCTGGCTTGAAAAGTGGCGCTGGAATATCCGATTTCGCATCAGCTCGATTATTGGTTGATGGTTCCAGACCGTGAATACGATGTCATCGTTGCCTTTGATTGTAATGCCAAGTTTAACTACACGTCCGGGATCGGTGTGTTCGAAAGCGTTCAGTAGCAGATTCTGCAGAATTCTGACCAGGATTTCCCAGTCGGTGTATATTCGGGTGTCAGCAGCCTTCTCTGGCCGTTCAAGGCTTTTGCCAACAACGAATGGCGATTCGGTAATTCCATCAACAGCCAGATTGATCACTTCGCTGAGAAGTATTTCACTTGGTCTTCTGGTCTGATGTTCGCTATCGTGACCAAGAAGAAATCTGTGTATCCTTATGTCGCTTTGAAGGAGCAAAGTTCGCTGTTCCAGACTTCGTAACAGAGTGGGAAGGTCTTCAAATCGGCTGTTGCGGGCGATTCTGGTTTTACAGTCAATAGCTGTGACAGCTCGCCCAAAGTCACTCATAAAATAGCGTTCAAGATTCTCAAGATCGCGCAGACGAGTGGTTTCATTTAGATTCATTATTGCCACATTCAGCCCGTCGATCTGGTATGGCATGCACTTTATGGAAAAGCAGCGACTCAGAACTCCTTTGGGATGGTTGATCGTGATCTTTGCATTTTCTTTAACTCTAATTTTGTCGTGCAGGCAATTCAACATTGCCATATTGGCATCGCAGCTACGGCACCAGGGCGATAAACCACATCCAATAAGAGTGGCAGAGTGTTGACAACCGAAGATTTCGCCAATACGGCGACCCACAAGGCTGGCGTCGTCAGCAAGATTCAAATTTTCGATAGTTTCTCGGTTAGCACATAGTAATTGACGCTTGTCGTTAAAAACCATTAGCAGACCGCCACATGCGTCAATAAGGTTTTTTATTGCGAGATCGCTCATCAACAATGCTGTTTGCTGACTTAGTTGATTTTTATCTGCTTTTGAAGGTGCTGCAAAAAGGTGATTCATTTCAGATCCTCGTCTGTGTAATAGTTAGTATGTGTTTCACAGAACTGTCGGGCGGCCCCGGCAACTTTAGCCAACCTCGGTAAGTAAGAAAAGCAGAACTTTCTAATCAGCCTTCTGATGCAGTCAGATAGCTATTTCCCCGCGCTTTCGACTTTATCAGTTACTTCCAATATTCAGATTATAATAAAAAATGAAATCATTGTGAAGAACAATTTGCCAGGAGAAATGTAAAGATATCTACTGAAGCTGTTAAAGCCCGTTTTGCAGACTTATGACGCTTTTGCTCGCAATCAGTATGCTTTTTTTATGTTTTTATTGGTAACTGCAGAAGTAAAGCAGACTCTAATTCTATCTACATACCGAGTTCTTTGATCTGGCGAGGTGAGATAAGGTAAAAGCGGTCTTCGATCTTGAGAAATGGATTCAGTTTTGTCCATTTGCCACGGTAGTTCGGTGAGGCTCCTTCAAAGCCGACATAAAGCACCTTGCCGTCAAATTCGAGGTCTTCAGAGCCGGCCGGTAATTCGAGTGTGGTAAGGTGAGTCTCGCTGTCTACTACCCATGCCTCGGCAGAGTAAGTCTTGCTTTGCCCCTCCGGTTTAAAGAAGAGCTTGATGGCTCTGTTGCTGCCTGGCTGCTTGTAAAAAGCCAGTTTCGAGCTGCGCGCACCGTAAGAAATGCTCAGAGCGACGAATCCTTTGCCAGAAGCGAACCCCTGTACCGATTCGCGACAGAGAATGACGCGGTCGGGTTTGTAGGCTTCGCGGCTTTTGCCGTCACTGGTGAACTTATACATTTGTCTGGCAGTTGGCATTCCATCTTTTGCGACGTGATAGCCGGAGATCCAGGTTTTAAGCTGGTAACTGTTGGCAGCATGATGCGGAACCGGTCCATATTTGCTGTCAGACGATTTAACGAAGTCGCCGACCCAGAGATGTTCTCCGTCAAAGCTGACATAGCTGGCGGTAGAATCGACCGGATAAGATCTTTTCATGATGAGATCGCGCGCCGGAAGCTTGAAGCTGGGCGGCAGACCATCGGCCGGCGTCTCAGGTGTCTTCAACGATTTGTTGGCAACGAAACTGATGATTTGCTGTAGGTCGAAGCCATACAGTTTATAGCCTGAAGCCACCCAAAGGTATTTGCCGGCTGCGGTAATGCCTCCGGCATGACCGGTGTAGGGTTTGCCATCTTCAAGATAGAGCGCAAAACGGCGTATGGCAAGCCCGGTCAGGCTGTCAATTACGATCAACTGTGAAGGCTGGCTGGTTTTATCGGTTTTCGGGTAATAGGACAGAATGATATAGCGGTAAAAAGCTTCTTCTTTGACAGCAGCCAAAGATGTTCGCGGCGGCATCGGGCAGATGCCCTGAAAGACGAATTCCGCGGTTTCATGCCCGGGGATTTTAATGGCCCGACTTATGTAAGATGGCAGTTTGCCGGGCTTGTTGCGATTTTTGACGGCATCGACAAGTTTGTTGAAGCCATTTTTGAAAAAGTTGCCGATGCGCTTGAAAAAATTGCTGTTTTTGTCAGTATCTTCATTGCTGGCAGAAGGTTCGTTTACAGCGGCTTGAGCGCTTTCGACCGTCTTTTTTACCTCGACCGGGCCATCTGTAAATGGTGTCTGAGCTGACAAACCTCCGGTGATGATTGTCAAAAACATTATGGAAATTGTTATCAGAATGGTATTGCGTGCTGCCAGCATATTTCAATCCTTTATGCAGGAATACTACAGATTACTAACATACAATATACCGCAGTTCGCTTAAATTTGTTTTCGAAACATTGCATGTGAAAGATTCTATCTGACGTCCCGGGGAATTTCTGCTATACTCTCTGGTAAAGCTTTGTAGGAATAATTCATTGCGGAACAGCTTTTTAATCGTTGTTGTCTGGCTTTTGTCTTCGGTTTGCGTAGTCTGGGCTGCCAGTTATAAAACGCAGGCCAATCTTCGGTTTTCCCACCATACGCACGACAAAAACTCGGTAAGTTGCGCTACCTGCCACGTCGATCGCGAAGTCAGCGAGTCAGAACGCATGCCTGGCCTGCCTCCCGGTTGGCAGCCTTTACGCCGAACACCGGTAGTTGATCCTGGCGCCGGCAGTGCTGGCTCAGAGAAGCCCGCGATTGACGACTCTTTTGGTCGTCCAGGTGAGGCCCGTTGTCTTGAATGTCACTTCAAAACGCGGGAAAAAGCTGACTGCGGACTTTGTCATCTCGAAAAGCCAGGGTATACCGAGCGCAAACGCCAACGCTACAAAAAACCTTTCAGCTTTTCCCATAAAACGCACGCTCAAACGGAGTGCAGTGTCTGTCATCCCGGCATTACTGCCTGGGAAAACCTTGACGGACATTATATCAGAGGACGAATGAAAGATTGTCTCGAATGCCATGACGGCGATCAGATTGCAAAAAACTGCGTAATGTGCCACAGCCCGACTCCGAGGCCTGAAGACCATACGCGAAATTACGAAAAGAAGCACGGTATGGCTTATCGTTCAGATCCGCAGCGCTGTTCGATGTGCCACGAAGATTCTTCCTGCCTTGACTGCCATTCACGCAAACCACGCGATCACACGGTAGCCTGGGTTAAGCGCCGGCATGGCATAGCGGCTCAGACCAACCCGCAGAAGTGCCGCGCCTGCCATCTTGACCAGCACGTCTGTCTGCGCTGCCATGAGAACTGGTAATGAAAAAAAAACTTGCGCGCGTAAAAAAAGTTTTACAAAAAAGTCGCTCTGGATGAGGGTTTGAGGCTTGGTATTTGGTGCTCTTTTTTGGTAGAATAGTATAGGGAGTAGAGAAATGTTGCAGCATCGCCCGTCAAACGGCAACGGGTTTACTCTGGTCGAGATAATCGTGGCAGCCTCGGTGTTTTCGCTGTTTTTTCTCGGCGTATTCAACCTGTACCGGATGGGCAGCAACATGTTTCTGCGTGGCAGCTGGAAGCTACAGAAACAGAAGGAGGCCGAGCGTTTTCTGGCAATTCTGCGCGAGCGTCTTGAGATGGCTTCGTCTCCGTCGGTCGTGTCTGAGTCGGCGGTCAGTGAACAGCTTGTGCATATTTACACGGTTGCCAGCGGAACCCAGGTGGTTGAGCCAACCAGCGCCACCCGGGTCATGCTGTTTGCTATCTGCAAGCCAAATGTACAACCGACCGGCACCAATGGCATGATCATGCCGCACGTTCTGACGATGCGGCGCGATGCCGGCAGTAAGCTGTCTACATTGATTCTCGAGGGCAAATCGCAGATCGATTTTCCCGGAATAAATAACGATTTTCTCACCGAACTCAATACTGGCGCAGGAATAGGAGACTTCACCGCGTCGCCGCAGAATTTTGGCCTTGGTGCCGGCACCGGATTTCAGGCAAGTCTCAGTGAAGTTCATTCGATTCGAGTTTTTGTTGGAGCTGCCAGCGGCACAGTTGATGCCGCTTCAGTCGGCACTGCCGGGCATACGCTTGGCATAGAGGTAACCATGCGTAACCCGAAGAACGAGGAAACCATGGTCACTCAGAGCATTTTTGCCCGTATAAACGATGCTTCTCCGATCAGAACGAGGTTGCCAGATGATTTATAGCCGGCTGCACAGAAAGGGTGTCACATTAACAGAGATCATGCTGGCTCTGTTCATTCTGTCTGCCGCATTTCTGCCGATAATCGGGGTTATGAGCACCGGGATACGCGGCACCCAGAAGGATGAAACCATTCTGCGCGGCGTTCAGCTCGCGCAGAAAACTCTTAATACCGCCTTACAGTTGCCTTTTGGCGATCTGGTTGCCAACCGTGGTGGCGGGGGAAACGGCCCCTGGACATTCGGCAGTGCCGGCGCTGAATTCAGGTATGCGACAGGTTCAACTGAACTTTGCCTCGGTAAGGTTCTTGAAGGAACTCTTGAATACACACTTGTTCTGGAAATCAGCGATGTACCTTTCATTTTCAATCTCAGCGTTCATAACCCCATGGCGCGCAACAATGCGTCAGATTCGCCAGCTCTCTGGGGATGGCAGACAAACGTAAAGGTTCCTCGCGTTGGTGAACAGTCCGGTTTGTATCATCGTTATGCTCTTACCGCGAACTGGTTTGACCGCGGTGCAACCGAGGGCACGCAGCGAACCTATCGCCTGGTCTCGTATAAGGCCCGACTACAGGAACTCTAAGGAGCACGCAATCTACATGAAAGTAAGACGCAGAGGAACGGCAGTCGTTATTGCACTGGTGTTTGGCATGCTGCTGTTGCAGATGGGTATCGTCTATATCAATATTCTGCGCAGCTCTAAGCCGCAAACCAGCCGTATTGACGAGCGTTCGCGCGTTGAGTTTCTTGCCAATGGCCTGATTGAGCTGGCACTGCTCAAATTCAGATTTCTGCCAACTGATTTTTATGCCAGCTATGATGCGGCATTTTCGCCGGCAATTCCGGTGAGTAATCGAAACAACGCTTATTTGCGGAGTTTTATCGAAGACCCGGTGTTTACAGTTCATGAGCAGGTTGAAGATTCTCTGCTCGGCAACGTTGTTTATAATGCTCAGATTTCCGACATGATTCTGCATACAGTGGCGACAAGTACCTGGTGGGGAGTGCAGGCTCTGGAAATCCGCGCAACAGTAACTTTTACTTCGCCTGAGGCAGAAAACATCAGTCGAACGGTAACCAAGGTCTATCGCATCGATCGTACAAGCACTGCACCGGTAAATTGAACGGAGGATACATAGAGAAAATGAAGAAAACCCAGACGATATTTGCAGTTATTGCAGTATTAACTGTCGCAGTATGTTGCATCGCCGATGCCAGAACCCCGTCGCCTCAGATAGCCACGGTTGATCTGGCCTCGCTTATGGTTATGCATCCGGCAATGGCCTCTTACGATCCCAATATGCAGGCATTCAAGGTTACCCGGCCCCGACAGCAGTTCATTCAGGATAAAGCGCGTATGGCTGCGGAAAAGTCGCGCAGAATAGACGAGTATCGTGCCCGTATCAAAGCTCTTGAAAGTCAGATGAGTGCAGAGCGTCAGCGCCAGATCAGAGAAGAAGCCCAGCAGAAAATCGAATTTGACAAGGCCATGGTAAGCCTGGCCACAGAAGCTGTCAGGTTGCATCGCGAAGTATATCGTAATAAAGAAGCTGAGAACCGTCAGAAGAATACTGCACGTATTCGATCGTTCAAACTGCAGATAGATCAGCTGAATCGCCAGATCGAAAACGAGAATGCCGAAATGATTTCTGACCGTTTCACAACGCCGGCAGAGACCAGGCAGCGCATCGCCCAGATTCTGTCTGAAATACGACAATACGCACAGGTTGTCGCAGCCGGAAAGAATATTACGATAGTTCTTGATTCGGCCGGAGCTTCTTTTCAGCAGTTGCCGGGCAATGCCGACGGCGTTTCTGCTGGCGATATCGACTATTCAGAAGTTTTTGCCAAGCCTATGTTGTCGCCGATCACTCTTTCGTCTGATGAGGCGTCAGTGCAGGGTTACTATAATCTTCGACGTGACAAGGCCATTGTCTGGTATAACCAGCGTGCCATGATTCTGGCCCCATATCGAAATGAACTTGCCAATACCGCAGTGCTGGTAGGCGGTGTCGATATTACCCTGGAAGTCCTCAACGCAATTCTAAAGAATTACAGGGTAGAGCAGGCTGTATATTCTATTCTCAACAGCGTCATACAGAGTGGAGGACGCTGATGAAAAGCCGTTTTATTGATTCCATCGCCGGGGAATGTAAAGGGAGGTATGTGATGAAAAAAAGTCATGGCAGATGTGTCGTTCTGGTAATACTGATGTTGCTGGCGGCATCGCAGGTTATGGCTCAAGTCCCAGCACTCGCCGAAGAATACATGCGCAATGGCGAGATATATCTGCTGATCAGCTACAAAGATGTTCCCATTGGCGATCATGCTGGAGTTCATCGCCTCAGCGACCCGGCCAATGCAGGTTTGTATGTGGGCCGACTCTATGACCCGGGCTCAAGTATTGGTATCTGTGTTGACCTGAACCGTGTCATCTACACCTTTACCGAAGATAAGAGCGCTACTGTCTATCAGTTCCTCCCCAACATGAAGCTTTTGCGGCAGGTCGTCGATGAATCCTGCTATGCCGGCGACCTTGTGCGCGCCCAGTGTATCGTCGATTATGGATACCACCAGTATTTTCACGCTGACCATAGACCAGCTAACCCCGCAGGTGTTCGCGAGCAGGTATACCGTGTTGGGCCGGTCGGCCGTTATGTGCGCGGCTCCGGACAAGCATATGGCACCCGATCTGGTTGGCCTGGAGCTGGAACTTCTAATCATTCAGCCTTATATACCAAGCCAATCAATGCGCAAATGCCATGTTGCCAGCTCTATACCCATTTGCCCAGCCCAACTGTCGCAGGATGTGGAACTCCTACAGATCCGCCAGCAGCTGGAGTCAACCCGCTGCCGAAGATAAACAACATCCAGGATCCCATGTTCCCCGGCAAGCAGTGGTATCTTGTTCCCAACGGCGCCTGGTATTCTACCTGGCAGAGCAAACCAACTCAGACCAACTACTGGGGGCCACACCCAGATCGCATTTTTTACCAGGTTTTCAGAGATTATGTTACCGGTCGCCCGCGCTACTGGAAGCTCACCACCTGGGACAGCAACACCAAGAGCATCGGCGCCCCCGCCAACATAGGGCCTGTGGTTGGTACTACCTATGACGTTCAGATCGCCCGTAAAATTCTCGCCGGCTGTCTCGATGGCTGTGGTGGTGCAACCGGTTCGGGCTCTGGTACAGCCAACCCCATGTGGGTCAGCGTTGCTTTTCAGCCACCTATCGGTGGTGGCCAGTCGCGAACCTATCTCTATTCGAGAGAGCGACCGCTGCCGAATTATAATCTGACCCTTTCTAAAGGCGGTGGAGCCGCGACAGATTACAATCCACCGGCTGACAATCCTCTGATCGGCAGCCCTTATGATATGGGCGCAACCCAGGAAAAAGGCACCCGATGGGTTGGTATCTCTCTGCGTGATGCTAATACCGATTATGTTTACACGCTGGGTACGTCTTTGATCAACTCATGGTATGAAGAAGCTACGCCAGGTACCGGTGATTTTTCGATAGACGCAGTGACCGTATCGAACCAGTGGGATCAAAACGGCGGTATCGTCTATGCTTACGACAAGAACCTCGGACTTGTTCTCAAGTTTGTACGAAATGAAAAGACCAGATCGGTAGTGCAATTCGAGCCTATCCCGGTTGGAAATAATGTCGATGCCATCGCTGCCGATGGTTTTGGCAGCCTGTATTTCTCTAAAACCGTTGCTGATCCGGTTACAGCTTCGCTTCTTACGACTTTTGAAGCGAACCCAAATTCTTATATAGAACGAGTTAGAACTCTGGTAACCGATGACGGATCGAATGAAGGCGTTGCCTTCTTCGAACAGAGATATTCAAAGACAGTTTTTGAACGCAATGTCTATACCGGCCAGATCGAAACCGCCGGTAATTACCATCTCGGATCGAATTTCCGTGCCAGACGATATGTATTGCCTCCTGATATCGTCATCGATACTAACCCGACTGGTTTCGAAGCGCGGCTTATCGCCGCCGGCGGTTGGTGGGCCGGCTGGCTGTCGAGCCTGCCGACTTCAGATATGCTGAATGATGGCGCGCCGCCGGTGATAACTTACGATCCTAACGACTCGCCTGATCATATCGAGCTTTCGGTTATCAACGTGCCAACTCCTCCAATGCCGCACCGTTTCGAAGATGGCTCGCGTGTCGATATCGTAGGAGCTTTCCAGAACTACCCGGTTCCATCGACAGACAGCAATAATCAGGGTGGAGCTCTGGCGCCCGGCACTATTCTCGACAACCGCCGCGCATATTTCTTCATGCCGGAAAACTATCCGCTCGATTCGGGAAAACTTAATCCGACCGAGCAGCCCGACTGGAATGCGAATGGCTATCTCGCCGGCTTTGTTAATACCCTCGACAAAGTGCGCTACACATGGAAACTCTGGACAGTCAGTCAGCCAACCGTGAATCACCCGGAAAACCTGCCGGAAGTATTCGTCAATGCCGATCCGGTGGTTGAGACAACTTCTGAGCCGTATTTTGTTTTCTATTCGCCGATTGGCGGCAAGTATGTTCTCACTCTGGAAGCCAAATTCGACTGGTATGACTTTACCAAGCTGCCATTTGGCGGTATGCGCGACGATGTCTATTCGCCGACCGGAATTTATCGCAGTACTGTTTATAAAACCGATGAAAAGGCCGTGGCACGCTCGCGCGAAGCCACGATTGAAAACATCAAAAGCGCCTTTTCCGGCAGTCTGATTATGCCGGAACTGTCTGCTCGTCTCGATACTATCGTTCCGCCAGGGTCAGATGGCAAATGTTTTGTTGCAGCCATACCGATCAATGTTGCTACGTCAGCACCTGTCATTGGTACTGATACGCTTAAGGCGCGTATCGAGCGTTGTGATGACATGACCATTGCCGAGAACCTCCGCATCTGGGCAGCCCACAATCTCAGCAATGGTTACCACCACGGCGTCAATGCCGGCCCTGCTTCTTATGGCTGGCGCATTGAAGACAAGTATCTCAAGCACATGTTTTTTGATATCTCAACTTCGAATCTGACTTCTAACGAAAACGACAGCAAATACAATTATGTTGCCGATCGCATTACCACTTCTGGAGACCCGCTTTATGTCAGAAGTGATCCTCTTCTCAGATTCGAAAACAACCCCGGTGATCTGCGCTGGGATGGCGATGTTATTCTTACCGGTGTAATGGAACTGGCTCTGCCAAGTGGTCAGCAGACGGTAAGACTGTTCGGCAACGACAGTAATCCAGAAATACAGGTAACAGACAAGAAGCAGGCTTTCGGTGTTGCGCCGATCGCTTATCCTTCAGACCCAAAATTCCATCGTCTTATGATCACGGCCCGACGTAACTTCAGATATAAGGTATACCCGATTGCCATTATCACCCACCCGGTAACTGGTGTAGAAAGCGAAATGCCGCTTTCGCCGATCTGGCTGACGAATGTTATGAGTATCGAGGCCGAAGCCTTCATTCTGGGTGTTGATAAAGAAGCTCCGTTACTTCAGGCCGCGCAGACCAATCCGTGCAATATATTCGGTCTGACCGGTCAGCCGTTGACGGCCAATGTTGGCCCTTCCGGTTATGCCAACCCGGAAGCGATATACTGGCAGCTGTCTGATAACAGCCCATGGGAGAACAGCTCACAAACCGGCGTTTCTGCGGCAATATCTGTGGCTAACCGTTCCTATAACCAGGCTTATGACGGTAAGGCAACTTATAATCTGAAACCTGTGTTCAGCAAAGCAATCCGTAAGATCAGCCTGAAATACGAGTTCACTGAAAATCCCAATCAGTATGCGGTAACGCGCGGCACAACCGTGCAGGAACTCTCGGGTTCAGGTGTGTTTGAAGGAAAGAACGATCCTGGCAGTGACAACACCATAAACAGTCATCTTGGTTTCACTGTTCCGCTCGAAAGCATTGGTTATGGCAACATCGCCAGGAATTATGCCAATAATACTCCGGGTTATGTTCCTTATACTTTCGATATAATTGCTACCGACTCATCGGGTAATATTCTGGAGACCAAGCTTAATCTGGTGCTTAACGTGCGCGATAATATTCCGCCAATTCCATGGCTGACCATGCAGGACCGTAAGACCGGCGAATCATCGATTATTCCAAGGATTGCCGGGATGTCGCAGCAGGATTACAGTCTGCTGCCTTTCAAAATTACCGACTCCTTTCCTGCTTACAAGCCGACGGTTGCAACCAACAGTATCGCCTGGAATTCAACTACCGAGGATGGTATCGTCGGCGGCTTTACCGGCGAAACTCTTCTGGCTTTGCCTCATATAAGCGCTGGAGTGCTAAATCCCGCGGATTCATCAAATGTTGATGCGATGAATAAACTTATAAAACAAGGCGTACCGCCGAATTTCCTCGAAGATAACGTTGAATTTCTGATGTTTCCGTTTGCCGCCGATAATGCCGGCGGAGCCGTCGCGACCGTCACCGTGCGTTATATAGATGCAGCCAATGGAAACGAGGCGACTTGGTCTTCAGGAAACGGCGCTATCCGTGATAACAGCTCTTTACAGCCGCTTATTGCAAGCGGATCGCCATTGGTTGGCTTCTTCAGAGGCCTGCCGGGGGACTTCCCAATGCTGGCACCAGTTGTCGTCAGTGCCGAAGACGATGCCCGAAGTTGGAACTGGTATGTGTCACCAACAGGCGATAAAAAATGGGTTTGGCCGGCAAATGGCAGTAAGCCTGATTTTAGTAATGCAAACCCGCCGGTTCTTGCCAACGAAAGAACATTCAGCACTATGTTGCTGATCTACGACAGTAGAATGCGCGTCAGAACAATTGACACAAGACAGCAGCGCGATTAAAGTCAGTCGCAAAAGGCCGGGCAAACTGTTGTTTGCCCGGCCTTTTTCCTGATCATACTAATTGCGAGGATTGCGCTTGTTCAGCAGTTTTTCGAGTCTCTCGATGACTTCATCATCACATTTATATCTTTTCAGCAGGCGCTTAACTACTTCGGTCGTAATGTCGATGCCACCTCTCAGAACCATTGGATGAGGATTTATCGGCAATTGCTCCTGCACAGCCGGTTGTCGGCTCTGCTCCAGCCAGGTGGCCGCTCCATTCGCTTCTTTTTGCATGCCGGCAGCATGCTCTCTGTCTTTTTTCTGCTGCGCACTTTCGCGGGTGTTGGCGAGAAATGCATAATACAGGTCTGTCTCGGCATGCGAGAGGTTTTTGTCGGTAAGAATCTCAAACGATCGCTGCATATTACGTTTGCCATTATTCGGGATCGCAGCATTGAGAATCAGATTGAAACCGCCTTCTTCGGCGACTTTGTCGACTGTTTCCTGTATTTCCCTTTCGATCCGGTTTAACATTGCAGCTGTCTGTTCAGGTAGCATGAGGTCAGGGTTGGCCAGTCTGAAATTGATGAGATTGCGTTTCTGCCAGAGTTCACTGATCAGGTGGTTTGTTTTCTCTGTTGTCTTATGCAGTTTCTCTTTTTCTCTGGCATCGGCAGCTTTCTGAAGGTCATTCATCAACATGAACTGCTTCTGTTTTAATGCAGAGTATTCGTTGTTGATAACTGCAAGCTCTTTTTCGAGATCATCTTGATTGGCTTTTCCCTGTTCCAGAAGTTTCTGCCTCTCTTCATGCAGGGATTTTGCATCAAGCCCGAACTCGACATTGACAAAGCTCATGCGATTGAAATCATAGAGCGACATGAGCGGATGCAGCGCAGTTACCAGCGTGAGATCTACGACTCCCGGCTGCTGACCACTCAGATTCACCTGCTGGCTGAGTCCAATTGTGCAGATAAGAAGCATGCAGCTCAGCATTCTGATTATTGTTGCTTTCTTCATTTATGGTTCCCTTTCAAAAGATTTCTGAAAAACCACCGGTCGTCGGCATTGTGGAAAAATCTGGCTGATTTCATAGGAATTCTCGATATATTCTGCAATATACCTTTCATGTGGGCTCCACAAATATATCTGCAGTGGGCTGCTGAGCCAGTTTTTATGAACCTGAGTTTCTGTAGCCGGCAGGTAGTTGAGATAGATGGCGTTGGGGTCATTAAAGCGCGCTCTGATATCATTGACCAGGTTGCCAATATCCGGCAGGATGCCGGAGTCTCTGCTGGAAAGTTGTTGCAGGTTTTGCTGCCTGGCGAGAAGCTCATATTTGTGAGATTTGAGGTCTTTTTCCTGCCGGGCAAGCACAAGATTCTTTTGCCAGCCGTCAGCTTCGGCATTTGAGTCTTTTGCTTCAAGAAGCTTTTCAGCATTGGCCCGCTGTAATACTGCCAGGTCAGACAATTTTTGTTCTATTTCCATAATTTTCTGGCCGATAGATGCAATTTCGTCTGGTATTACAGTTGAGTTCAAAAAACAGCGTGTTATCGGGTCATAACTGGCACCTGTCGGATGTTCTGCAATAAAAGCATCGAGGTCGAAAGATCGATAGCTCTGCGCGGCAAGCGAATGGCTACCCGCCAGGATCAATATGCAAACGATGAGTTTTCTCATAAGCGCCTCTGGTTTCGAAATGATCTATTCAGGTAAGTCCGGAAAGTCGAAGGTGTAGGGATCGAAAATCTGTTCAGGCCTTGTGGCAAGGAACTTTTCGGCGAGAAGCTGTTCGACATATTCATGGTTGTCGATCAGAGCCCTTCTTGTCTGATATACTGGAAAAACTGCGAGAGAGAGAATTCTGCCCGGCAGCGGCAGCTGATAAAAGACCAGCGAGACCCACGTCATGCCCCTGCTTTCCTGTGCCCATGGTGTCTGGCGACTGGCGTAGACCGAGCGAATTCTCGAAGTTTGCATTAACACCAGCTGAAAGCAGCGGTTACTTGAATTGCTGTCGACAAATAGTGCTATCTGCAGCTGATTTTGGTCTGCGCCTATGATCAGTGGTATTTCAGACTGGTTCTGCCTTCCTTTCGCCAGTTCGACAACCGATGCTGTCGTCGGCAGAGTCTGCCATGGCAGATGCGCTTCCCAGTTCGGCAGAAGCGGCAGGAGTGCAATTGAAAATGAGCTGAACAAATTGTGGTTGGCAACCCAGAGTATTTGTTTGAGGCTGTTGCGCGGAAACTTGTCGAGAATCGCGTCGAGCTCTGCCAGTGGCGTGAGAGGAGCTGATAAAGGCAGGCGCAGATGAAACAGCCGCTTCCAGTCGTGCAGGGCCAGGCTGCATGCCTGGGCTTGATATGCGCAGGTTAAAAGCCAGCCAAGTGTTATCAATACTGCAAATTTATGCTGTAATTTCTGCATACAGATACTTTATCACGCCACTCTGCGCAGCTCAAGACGGAAGTCGCCGAATCTGGCAGCATGTATTTTGTGCCGTTTTGCTGTATCATGCATTTTGAGTTGTACCCAGGAGGTTGAAGATGAACAGGGAAAGGCTGCTGGATAAGGTAAAAAACATTTGCGACCGGGAATATGAGAATTTTATCAGCTTGTTGAGCCGTCTGATTGCATGCCGTTCTCTCAGCGGTCAGGAAGAAGGCTGTGCCAGGCAACTCACTGACTTTTTTAAAAGTGCCGGGATTCCATGTTTTGTCGATGCGCGAGGCAGTGTTCTCGCCGTTTTTCTGCCGAATAACAGTTCCAGCCCTCCTTCAGATTCGGAAACAGCCTCGATAAGGCAGTGGCTGGCCGCAGAGATTGCCATTGCCCGTGCTGCCGGCCGAAAATTGCTGGCTTACAACGCGCATATGGATGTCGTGCCTGCTGATAATGCAGAAGATTGGCAATCTGACCCATTTACCGCTGACCGTCGTGGCGGGCGCATCTATGGTCGCGGTACCTGCGACATGAAGGGTGCTCTGGCGGCCATGGCCATGTCTCTTACTCTGAGTCGAGAGATTGCTGATGCAGCCACTTCTCAGGCGGTGGTTCTCGGATGCTTCTGCACCGAGGAAGAGGCTGGCGAAGGCCTTGCCTTCAGGGATCTTTGCGATGAGTTTGATCTTCAGCCTGATTACGTAATTCTGGGCGAACCCTCTAAAATGCAGATTGCCAGAGGACAACGAGGAAAGCTCGAATGTCTTATCGAAACCAGTGGAGTCTGCGCGCACACTTCGGTTCCAGAGACCGGGGACAGCGCAGCTTATAAACTGGCGCGGGCATTACTCGCGGTCGAAGCATTGGATGAAGCTCAGCGCAAGCAGTATGGCACTGACTCTGACCAGGTTTTGCAACGCACCACGGCAACGGTAACTTCTATTCAAAGCTGGCCGCAGAGTAAGAGTTTCGTGCCGAACCGGGCAATGGCTCATGTTACAGCCCGTCTGGCTCTTGGAGAAAACCTGGCTTCTCTCGCAGCAAAACTGAAATCTGACCCGAACTGGCCAGAGGCACAAATTATTCCGGTTGTCTATCGGGGTCGCTCTTATCGAGGTCGCGAAAGCGAATGGAGCTCAGAACACCCGGCTTGGGAAACTCCTGTTACCAGTCCATTTTTTAATATTCTCGAAACAACAGCAAGTCTGATTCTAGGCCACAGGCCGGCCAACAAGATTTGGCCGTTCTCTACCGATGGCGTTTACAGTGCCGGTATGGCTGGCATTCCCACTTTGGGCATTGGCCCGGGTCATGAAGAAATGGCGCACAAAGTTGATGAGTGGGTAGAGGAGTCGGAATTGTTGCAGGCACTGCAACTCTATGCGCTTCTGCCGTGCTGTCTGCCGGAGTAGTCAGCTAGCCTATATTTTCGAGAAAGGTGCGGTATTCCTGGCGCGATTCTTCCTGGGCCTTTATGCGTACCTGGTTTATCTCTTCATGATGTTTTTTGACAAGCTCGACAATATCATGGTCAAGCTTGCCGTTCTCAGCCATTTTGCTGAGAATCAGCAGGGTTTGTTCATTGGACATTCCCTTTCGGTAAGGCCGGTTTTCGGTGAGGGCGGTAAACACATCAGCTACTGCCATTACTCGTGAACCGAGTGGCAGCTGATTCTGTTTTAGTCTGAACGGATACCCGCTGCCATCAAGTCTTTCGTGATGATATGAGCCAAACTGGTTGATAATGGCCAGATCTTTGATGGCCTCGAGGACGCGGTATGTGTAGAAGGTGTGCCCACGCATCAGGTTGAATTCGTCGTCAGTCAGCTTACCCGGTTTTTCGAGAATCTCTGCTGGGATGGCCAGTTTGCCAAGATCATGCAGAAAACCGGCGACTTTCATTTCAAAACGCTCATATTCGTTCATGCCTGCCAGACCGGCTATATGCTCTGCGGTTGCCGAGACACCGCTGGAGTGAGTAGCGGTAAACGGACTGCGAAAATCGATCATGCGCCGGATCAGGCTTGCCAGCGACAGGAGCTCAGACTGGCACATGCAGATTGTATCGAGTTTGACGTTTGCCTCCAGCTGTTTGTTGATAAGAGGCGACACAATGTCGAGCCAGAAATATTCCATTTCAGCGAGTTTTTCGAATGCCTCTACCACCAGCGGGTCAAGCATGTGTCCTGCGACTCCAGAAATTCTCTCGATAATTGCTTCTGACTGACTGAGAACAGGTCGCTTACGATCTATCAGCAGTGCAACCCTGTCTGCCACCTGAAGAATTCTACTTCCTATCGGCACCGGCCGCCCTTTGTAAGTGCTACCTTCTCCGTTATTCCAGTAGACATGATGGTATCTGATCAATTCTGCTGCCCCGCTCATCGGCGCAAAGATATTGATCAGGTGATAGCCCATTTCAGCATGCGCCTGTCCGGTGGTGTATTCGAATCTTAGAGTCTCCATCCGCTCTGCCAGCGAAATGGCGCCGATGTCGTGCAGAATTCCGGCGCAGACGATTTCATTTTGCTCAGCCGCGGGCAGTTCCATGATATCGGCAATGCGCATGGCAATCATGGCAACCTGCTTATGATGGTCATTGAGCAGTGGGCTGATCCAGTCGAGAATGTCTGAAAGGCAGCTGAGAAAATCAAACAGCTTGAGCCGGTATTGTGGTTTCATTATTTGTTAGCTCCGCTTTTAACTGCCATATTATAACCCTATTTGCTCAAAATTGAATGAGAAATTTAACAGGCAGATCTGCCGGCAACGAATTGTCGGCAGATCTTCGAAGCTCAGAGGATTACATTATTGCCGGTTCTTCTTCAGTGCGGGAGCTTTCTTTGCCAGAGCGATTGAGAAAGGTCACCTGATCGCCGACAACCTGTGTAATATACTGGGTCTGCCCTTCACGATTCTTGTAGCATCTCGTTTGCAGACGGCCTTCGACAAGAACAGCGCCGCCCTTTTTGAGGTAACGCGCACAGGTCTCGGCGGTGCCATTCCAGACTATGATACGAAAATAGGCTGTTTCTTTGTGTTTTTCGCCATCCTGCGAGCGCCACTGCTTGTTGACCGCTACCGGGAACACGGTCATTGCTTTGCCGTTGCTGGTTTCTTTAAGCTGTGGGTCGCTTGCCAGATTGCCTGCCAGAATCACACGATTAACACTTACCATTGTTTTCCCTCCAAAATTTCAGGCTGACCTTTTTAACTGGTCGCAATAGTTAATCAGCCGAAAAACGATTTGGGGAAAAAATATTTTAGATTCTTTTGCGCAGGCGGTAATAAATCAGGCCTAACCACTCATGCAGAGCGGCGCGCATTGAGGTCAGATAATTTTCGGAACTGTAAAAAATGTTAGTGCGATTATGAACCGGTGCCGGCAATACGTTAAAGCCAGCCTGACTGAACGTCAAAAAACTCCGGTAAATGTGGGCGCCGCTGGTAACCAGAAGAATTGTATCTATATTGTCTGCCGCCAGAGCTTTACGGGCATAGCTGGCCTCAGTAAATGTTGTCGTGATCTCGGGGCTGACAAATATGGTAAAGCTGGCCGGGTCAAGGTTTAACAGCTGGGTATAGCTGGCAACCCAGCCATATTCAAGGTGGCCGGTTCTTGTTGAATATCCGGTGCTTATGTAGAGATGTGGAGCTCGTCCCGCTTTAAGAAGATTTACGCCATGTGTGATTCTCTGTATGCCGCTTAACTGAAACTCGCCTGTCTTTGTCGCGCCCGAAGCAAGTACCAGAATAGCCGGCGCGTCAGCGGTCGAATGTTCCATGAGCAGAGGGCGCGCCAGATAGCCACCCAGCGGGTAAACATAGCAGGCAAGAATGATCAGCAACAGAAAAATGTTGCCGGCTACCAGACATGAAAGGAATTCAGACTTCTTTGCCTGGCCTTTTCCTGCCATTGCATTAACGCAACTACGCCAGAATGATATTGCCAGAAACCCTGCAACAGCAATTAAAACCGCCGTTGCAATTTCTTTGGCAGGCTGATGCAACTGGTCTATCCAGATAAACAGAATAAGGGGAGTCAAAAACAGCAATGCTTTGAGAATCTTGTGCATGGTTATTGTTCAGGCCTCAGTTCATTCTGGATTTTGCGCCTGGCTTCGATATCGAATTCGATAAATTCACGACACCAGCTGAGGAGGTCGCGGCGCAGAGAGAGATGCTGCTCGAGCGCTTCGTCTGAAGAATTGCCGGCAACGATTCTTTCGAGCTGATTGCGGGCGCGCCCATAGATCGATTGCGCGCGTGAAACCAGCAGCATAAAGTTTTCGTCATGGGCTCTTGTCAGCAACTGCGAATTCAAAATGGCGTCAGCCAGAATCGATGTGGCCAGATAGCGGTCGCGCACTACATGATCCACTCTGATATCGCCAGGTTGCGGTGATGGAAAGATGTGACTGCTGACCCTGTTGATAATTTCATTGCCAACTAATGCCAGCAGATATATATGCGCCTGCAGCAGGCGCTCTGGCTCTTTTCGGAGCTGGCTTCCGTCAAGATCTATGAGTTGATGATAAAGATTCTGCATGTCGATGCTGAGCAGAGATAAAGGCAGAAGATCAGAACCTCTGTCGGCTGAAGACTTGAGTGGTCTGCGTCGACAGCCAAGAAGAAGGGCGTCGATTGCTCTGATCAGCTTTTCGTCGCGAAAGGGGTTGTTTATGCGGTAATCGGGTGGAACAGGCTTCTCTGGTTCGCTGGAAACCGGCTGGGCTGGTTTTGTTGGCTCTGTCGTCAGCTCAGGCGTTCTCAAGCGAAAAGAGCTCTCTGTCGAAGGCTTTTCCTGAGGATGCAGGCTGGTCAGATTCCCGGACAGGCTGAGTTCTCTATTGTTCAGCAGGCTGATAGTGTAGAGAAATAGAGCGAAGAAAAAAGCGATGCTTATTCCTGAAAGATTTCCTGCGTAAAAAAAGTGACCGGGCAGGCTTGCAGCCTTCTGAAGAAACATAAGCATACCATCTATCAGCAGAGTCAGCGCAGGAGCCAGCAACAGCGCCAGTGATGGAAAAGCTGGCGCCAGAATGACAATTAAAAAGGAAATTGGCAGAATATAGCCGAAAACCCACAGCAACATGGGATTGACCAGTAATGCAACAAGAGAGACAGAGCCGAAAAGCAGTGCAGTCATGGGTATGGTCGCAATATTTGCCGCCAGTGCAGCAGCCAGATAACGCGACAGATTTTTTGGGAAAAAAAGCGTTTTGAACAGATTTTCGAGAGGCCGACGCAGAAATATAATGCCCAGCACGGCAGTAAAACTCAATAAAAACGCGGCATTGGCAATATTTTGCGGGTCATACAGCAGCAAGAGCAGAGCAGCCAGTGAAACAGCTCTGATTGGAGAAGGAGATGCTTCGAGGTGAAGAACTACCGAAATGCAGAGATACATGGCTAACGCACGCCAGATTGATGGGCTGCCAGAAGTTGTCATGGCATATGCGATAAGAATTGCTGCTGTGAGCAGACTGCGTGATATAGGTGGTATTTTCAGCCAGTGAAAAATGGCTGCAAGCAACATTATGAGTACCATCAGATGCTGGCCTGACACCGCCAGAAGATGGCTGATGCCGGTTTCTCTGAATAGCTGGCGGTCTTCGACACTGATGCCTGAAGTATCGCCAAGAATAAAACCGGTTACGATCGCCGCGTGTCTTCTGGGTAGAGCCATTTTGAGGCTGTTTCTGATCTGAAGCTGGAGCTTGCCAAAGAATCTTCCGGGAGCGAGAATTCCGCTTTCGGGGTGCAGGTTGCTGCCTTTGAAAACAGGATTCCGTGCAATCTGGGTGATCGAAAACTTGCCGGAACATGAATATCTTTGTTCGGGTTCTGGTATAAATTCGCAGGCAGATATTCTGCAATCTATTGCAATGGGCATGCGAACCAGCTGGTCATCGAATTCAAATTCCGCGTCAACCATTCGAAAAGATGCTGAGTCGGTATGTAAACTCCGGTAATCGCCGCGAAAAGTTCCGGTCAGACGGCCTTTTACTCCATCCAGTTTGAAAAGTTCAGCAAATTCATAACCAGGCGGAACTCTGACCAGTGAATAAAACACGCCAGCGCAGAGAGCCCCGGTAATCAGGAAATGCCAGCGATATCGTTGGAGAAAGTCCGGGAGACTCAGAATCACTGCGAAAGCAGTCAGTGTAAAGAACAGCCATGCCGTGTCTCTGGCAAACATTTCAGCAGCTGAAATGCCGATGACAAAGAACACCGTGAACAATGGCAGTATCTCAAGCTGCGGAACCGATATTTCCCGGGATTTTCCTGACTTTTCCATAATGTAGAATGCATTCTACATTCTTCGTCATCGAAAAAAAAGGGTCAATCAAGTCTTAATATCGACAGTGCCGGATGTTTTACCTGCAGGGTATAAATAGCGCCGTTTTTGTCTATCCAGTCGGGGCGGTTGACGTCGTAACCAGGGTCTTGCAACGCGGTTGTGCGCTTTTTGACTATTCTTCCTTCCGGGTCGAGGGCTATATAATGCCGTGCCATGGATGTGTCATAAACTACATACAGATTTTTCTGGCTGTCATAGCCGATAAGAGAGCACCATACTATCGGATTCTCGGCGTTTAGACGTGCCAGTCTGGTCAGTTCTGTCCCTGGTTTTTCGCTCGTCAGAATATGCCATTCGGTAAATTCGCCGTCACTGGCTGATATCAGTGACATGCGCGAAGACTCGTCAATGGCCAGTCCGATGTGTCCTGCCAGAGTTTTTTGCGGCCTGCCATCGCGGCTAAGAATTACAGTCTGGCGCAGGGCAACGTCTTCGATGTATATCTTGCCTTCACCATCGCTGTGAATGCGGTTTATCTGCGACCAGTGCTGGGCATTCCCCGGCTGTGGCGATCTGAAAGCGCGTGCCTTGCCGCTGCGCACGTCTATTTCGATTATGGCATTGTTGGAGGCATCAGCTGCCAGCAGTTTGCCGTTTATACTGGCAACCAGATCGATCAACAGCGGATCAGAGGCCAGTCCGGCTTCTTTTGCCGCATTTATCAGGTCATATTCACGACCCTGGCGACCAGTGTCGTCAAAAGCAAGAACGCGGGCGTTAAGGCTGTCGCCAACCCAGAGATTGCCATTTTTGTCGGTGATAAAAGCCATGGGCCCCTGAAAAGGGCCGTCGAGCATGCTGCCATCTTCTTCGTTCAGCCACATTAGCTGCTTTTCGCCGCTTCCCTGAGAAAAAACCAGCCAACTGCTGAAGTTAGCGTCGGCTGGTTCGGGGTTCAATGCAAAAGTTATATTGCTGATCATTATCAGCAGAAAAACACAAAATCTAATCATGTTAACAGCTCTGATCTCCGTTCTGACTTCTGTTGCCTTACGGCAGCTTCATTATGTCAGGTTTTGGAGAGGCGGTCAAGCATGGTATCCATGTTTTTGACACGATATACGCCGGCCCAGCGTGAAGCGTAGCGTGCTGGCAGTACTTCGATACGCACACCGGAATAACCAACTTTTCCGGCTATTCTGGTTGAACTGTTTACTCTGGTAGGGGTGGAATGGGCTATGATTGGCTGGCCAGACGGAGTGTAGCCCATGAACAGGCCTACATGCCCTACGCCGCTGCTGCCGGGGTTCATGACAAAGACATCGCCGGGCCTGATCAGATCACGAGGACTGGGCGGTGGAAACTTGCTGGTGATTTTATTGGTATGCTGAGTCTTGTAAACCTGGCTCGAAGGATACCAGCTGTTTTTCGGAAAAACTGGCGCGACACCAGCGGCAGCTGACATTTTCTGAATGAATTGTCCGACAAAGCCTGAACAGTCAGTTTTTTCGGCATAGCCAGAGGTATATTTGTGACCGGCACCAAAGACGTAAGCTTTGTTGCTGGAGCAGAATTTTTCGACAATATCAAAAACCGATTTGAACATTTTGGCGTTGTAGCCGAAGCGCGCGGGGTCGAGGGTGCCATCGGGGAGTGTGCCGACCGGCCCAACAACAGACCCTGAATTGCCTGGATTGTTGACAGCGGCTCGTTCGTCACCGACTTCGACGTAGTTACTGTGAACATACGCATAGCCACCGTTGTATTCGATTTTGTACCAGCTGCCTTCCTTGCCGACGATCTTGAGCTTGTCGCCGTCATAAAGCTTGCCGATGATTTTGCCCCAGGGTCTGGTTCTGACATTCAATCTGGTGCGTACATTAACAAAACCAATTTGACTCGAAGGTGCCTTGCTGCCGGCATCGGCCGAGTTAACAGCTGCGCTGTTACCACTCTGACTGACCGAAGCATCAATTGAAATCTGATCGACGTTAAAGGGATTGCCGGCTATGGCGATGCAGGCAACCATAATGCCTGCCAGAGCCATGAAGATAATGTTCCGGTATTTCATCTCTTTCGCTCCTGTACCTTTCGGTCTGGACTATAAATATATACGCTCGAACGTGAATAAAGTTTCAGTAATAATTATGTACAAAAGACAAAATAACTCACTGCTGAGGCAACACTCAGCCCATATGGTCAATTATAATGAAAAAGTCTGGTGGCGCCATGCCATTTTTTTACCTGTTATCAGTCGGATCGTTTGCATTCAATCTAACTCCGGCTTCTTTGAGATTTTCAATTTTTGTGTTGCTCATTCCTTTTACCCGGTCATGCAGGTCACGCCAGTCATAGAACTCAGAGAAAGAACGCTCTTTGATGATCAGCGCAGCGGTTTTTGAGCCTATGCCCGGGCAGGACATCAGTTGTTCATGGGTGGCCATATTGATTACGACGCGGTTGACTGCGATCTTCTCGTTATGCTCAGCAATGCCTGCCAGCTGATATTCGCTGGTATCATCATGGCTGATTACAACAGTTGCCGGCCCGTCTGGCCAGACTTCAGAAATATGTAACGCCCGGGGGGGTGTCATGGCCGACCAGACCCCAAGTAATAAAGGTATGCAGATGAGAATGCGAAAATGTCTGGCGTTGAGGTGGCTCATGCAAAGCATATCTGCAGGCCTTCAGCAAGATTTTTAATGTTTACCGTTCTGTTTCCTGCGGCTTTTTTTACCCAGCGGATTTTGAGCAGCTCACCGACGGGGTCCTGGTCGAAACTGCCTCTTGCAAAGACTTTCCAATGCCATCCGCCGCCAGGCAGAGCAAATCTTATACAGGCAAACTCGCTAAAATTCTGGATAAGCCAGGGCATTGCCAAGGGAATGCCAGATGCGTCTGTGAGATTGAATCTTGCCCAAAGCGGGCAGTAAGGATAAACCGCACTGATGATCAGGTTTTTTTGCAGCGGATTAAGGTTTTGCCCCGGAGGAGCTTCGCGCAACGCCCGGCGTATCTGGGAAAAGCCGCAATAAGCCCTGCTGCGTCCGATTATGTGGTCGTAGCTCTGCAGTGCCGCTTCAAGCCACGGCGCAGTCGAAAACGATTTGCTCTCGCATTGGTTGAACTGCATGTCGAGCCGTGCCAGCCATTTGAAGGATGATTCGAGCAGGGAGCTCGCGGGCACGCTTCCCTGGGCACAAATATGTGCGATTCTCGCGGCGTCGATACCGTATTCCTCGACCAGCGACCTGTCGATTACCGGGACTGAGCCAGTCGGGTCTATCCAGGCGTGTTCGAGTTCGTTCCACAGCATTTTACAACGCTGCCTGATATCTTGATCAAGACTGGCGGTAGAAAAAGAAGCAGGCCATCTTTTTGCCTGCTTCTCGATTCGATGCGGATTGTATCGGGCGGTCAATTGGTCAGAATACCCCAGAGGCTGCGAGTTTTTTCGTTGTCGATTCCTGCGTCAGTTGTGGCAAAAAACAACAATTCGCGAGCCTGATTGAGAATGGCCGGCTCGTTCAGAGCCTTGCCACATGCAATCAAAAATCGGATTTCAAATATGAAGAAGTCCTGGTCGGATGGCTGAGATATTTTTTCGACTTCAAGCAGATCTTTCATTGCCTGTTCATAGTCGCCATCGTTAAAAGTTTTGCAGAGCTTCGAGACTTCCCGTGCCGTTGCCGTTGTCGCGGAAAGTTCGGCCTTGCGTTCGCCTTCCGGCAGATGTTTGAGATCTTCCTCGGCCCGCGCCACCCATTCGTCTGCGCTTTTCAGGTCGAAAAACTTTTCGTGTGCAATAGCCAGTGACACACTGATCGCGATCTCATGTATCTCATCAGGGGTGACCTGGTTTTCGGCGGCATTAAAACGTCGATAAAAGTTTAGCGACGAGTTGAAAGTCGCCAGCGCCTCTTTGAAAAGCGGGTAGGCCTTTTCAGGGCTGCCTGAATTGAACAGCTGATAGCCATCGGCAAGCAGCTTTTCCTGCTGTTGCTGCATTTTGCTTCCCTGACTGTAGATTACTCCGGCGACTATAAGCCCTGCCACAAGCAGAAGTATCACCAATATAAGGGCGATTCCGCCTGCGCGTACCGGAAAATGACGGTCAGTAATCTTCTTCATCTGGTTCGTCCTGTGGAATTGGTAGATTTTTCTGGGTTGTTGCTTCCTGGCGCATTTCTCTGGCCTGGTTAACAAACCAGAGGATGATGCCCTGGGCACTCTGGCTTCCATAGATGATCTGCTCGAGAAAGCGGTTGCTTTCGTCGATTTTGCCAAGCAACCGATTTGCTCCGGCCAGTATATACATTATTTCAAAAACTCTTGACTGTGGCAGGTTTTCTTTGGGAATGCGTGTGCCATCGGGCATAAATGCGTCGTCTATGCCGGTTGCCTTGTTGGTGATTTCCAGAAACGCGACTGCTTCGGTGAGATAGGCTTCTTCAAAAGCCTTGAATCGCTCTTTAAGGGCGGGATCAGTGGTTCCTTCGAAGGCGTCTCTGGCGGTCCAGGCACCGTTCAGGTAGGTATAACCGAGCAGACGATGATTGGCGCGTCTGGCTTTTAAGCAGATGGCTGCAAGCTCCCAGGATCTGATTGCGGCTTCGAGGTCGCCGTCTCTCTGGAGCTCATTATAAGGCTTGCCCTTTTCGATTATGCTGGCGGCGGCTTTACGCAGAAGAGGCGAAATCTGGCGCAATATGGTGATATTGGCGTTAGTGAGTTCGCGCAGCTTTTCAGCTTCGACATCTTTCCAGATCTGCTGGCCGCTTGAAGCAGCGCGAACACGGCTGGCTGCTTCCCATTGTGACTTGTGGCTGTCGAGAAGTTGCTTGCGTCGCATGTCTTCGATGTTCATCTGCGGGCAGAAAAACTTGTCTTCAGCCGAGAAAAAGCAGTGCGGGCAGACGCAGACATTGAAATATCGCGGATTTATCGAGCCAAGATATACTGGACGGTAATCTATATCGCGCTTATCAAGGCTGAATTGTTTTTTACGCAGAAGATAGCGGGTAAATTCCTTTTCACAGATGGGGCATACAATATCTTTGGGTAGAAAGAGTTTTTCATTTAAAGCCATGATGTCACCGTTTTCTCAAGCGATATATTCGTTAGCATAATTTCTAACACAATACCGTAAATCTATGGAATGCGCAACAGTTTATGAACTTGTGGTATCCAGCGGATATGGGCAAACAATGGGGCGAACAGGTTTATCCATTCAAGAATGGTTCCGGTATCCCAGTCGCTGATATGAGAGAGTCCAGTCATTTTGGGTTGTAAAATCAGCGTGTAGCGACTTATTGGCAACATGGCCAGGCGTGCCAGCAGTATATGAGGATTTTCATGAGCATCGACGGTCAGGCGCAGATATGTCGAGTCAGGACTGGTCATTTCGATTATCGATGCCAGTCGTGTCAGCTCTTTCCCGTTCTCTTTTTTCGGAAGCTCGATGTTCAGACATATAAAGTCGAGCATGCCGACGATTCTGGCAAAGTCCTTTGCCGACGGAACTGAGGTCTGGACGAAGGTTTTCAAGTTATCCCGTTTCAGAAGAGCAAGGAAATCTGCGAGAAAATCTGCGTGCAGTAATGGTTCTTCGCCGATCATCGATATACAGAAAAATTGCTCGAGCGGGAAAAATTTAACAATGCCCTTATACAGCTTATGTGCCGTTACCGGACTCTTTCCTCTGCTGTTGCGGGTGCCGGGCAATGTTCTGAACCAGAAATCCTGATTGGGTATCTCGTCATGATTCGTAGTTTTATTGCGGCAGTCGTGTGTCGCTGACCCAAAGCGGATAAACAGCTGCATGGAGCCAAGGAAAAGTCCTTCGCCCTGTATGGAGGCAAAAACTTCACTTACTTCAGCCCGTGAATTTACCATTTTCAATTTTCATCTCCAGCATGCGGGCAAGTTCGAATTCATCAATAATAGGGATTTTAAGCTCGATGGCGCGGCTCTTTTTGTTTGATACAAAAGATTCGTTCTCCTGCGACCCGATCAAAAGATAACTGGTTTTAGGTGATACCGAAGATTTGACATTGCCGCCGTATTTTTTGATCTGTTCTTCGATTTGTCGCCGGGGCATTGAGGCTTCGCCAGTTACCACGAAAGTTTTGCCGGTGAGTTGACTGCCGGCGCTCATCTGGGCCAGTTGCACACTGTCAGGGCCTTTCCACCAGGCTTTCAGTGCGTTGATCAGAGAGTGGTTGTCAGGGTTTTTCAAAAATTCGATGATACTGCCGGCTACCTTTTCTTTGATGCCGTCGATTTGCACCAGATCTGTTTCGGTAGCCTCAAGAAATGCGGAAAATGACTGTCTGTACCAGGTTGCGATTTTCTCGCTGACGACAGTTCCGACATTATTTATGCCCAGCGCCGAAATGAGCTTTGCCAAAGGCTGATGGGCTGCATTTTCAATGCCCGTAACAATTTTTTCGGCTGATTTTTCGCCCATACGTTCGAGTGCCGCGAGTTGTAGCCGGCTAAGTGCTAGAATATCTTCGACTCCCTGAACCTGCTCTTTCTCGATAAGCTGCTCAACCAGTTGTGTCCCAAAGTTTTCGATCTCGATCTGTGTTATGAAATGAATTATGCGTCGGGCGAGAACTCCCTGACATGAGGGATTATCGCAGCGTATCTGGGTTGCTGAATTCTCGTCGCGGCTTATTTTTAAAGGCTGCTGACAGGATGGGCAGTGTGTCGGGGGTTCGATCGTCTGCTCGCTTCCGTCTCGTTTATCTGCTGCCGGCGCAACGATATAGGGAATGATATAACCGGCTTTTTCTACAGTAACCATATCGCCAAGTCTGATATCTTTTTCTCTTATCTGATCTATGTTATGTAGAGATGCCCGCGATACCGTAGTGCCGCCCAGCTCTACCGGATCAATATGGGCTACCGGAGTGAGCTGCGATCTTCCGGTTTGCCATTCAACCCTGAGCAGTCGTGACATCGCCCTTTCCTGTGGGTATTTGTAGGCAATAGCCCAACGCGGAGCTTTGTTGGTACTGCCGAGTTCCGCCTGCAGCAGAAGGTTGTCGATTTTAATGACGATTCCATCGATGTCAAAATCGAAACTGTTCCGGCGGGCTGCTATTTCTTCAATAAAATCTGTTATTTCTTCATATGACTGGCAGCGTTTCCATGCCTGGTTGAGCTTAAAGCCCTGTTTTGCGAGAAATTCGAGGGTGGCTGAGTGATGGCTGAAGCCAAGCTCCGTTGCCTGCGCAATGCCGTATACCATGACCTGTAAGCCGCGCTGAGCGGCCACAGCAGGATCAAGCGACTTTATCGTGCCGGCAGTGAGATTTCGGCAATTTTTGAAAGGCTCTTCGCCATTAGCGGATCGTTGCTGATTGAGAACATCCAGCATGGACTTCGGAGTGTAAATTTCTCCTCTGACATCCATGTCGAGATCGCTTTCTATGGTAAGTGGCAGTGATCTGATCGTTCGCGCGTTCTCGGTAATCAAGTCGCCTTCTGTGCCATTTCCGCGCGTAGCACAATTCTGCAGACGGCCGTCGCGGTAGCAGAAAGAGCCTGAGACTCCATCTATCTTGAGTTCACAAACTACTGGAAAAACACCAGTACCGGCGGCTTTTTCAAGTCGTTGCAGCCACTCGAAAATGTCTGCGATGGAGTATGAGTTTTCTATGCTCATCATGGGAACTCGGTGTTTGACAGTGTTAAAAGAAGAGACCGCTTCGCCGACGCGTTGAGTTGGCGAATCCGGCGTTATAAGTTCAGGATGCTGGCGTTCCAGGTCCTGGAGTTCGGCCATGAGCAGGTCGAATTCGCGGTCAGAAATTTCAGGAGCCGCCAGCACGAAATAGCAGCGCTCATGATGGCGTATCAGTCGGCGCAATTCATCAATTCTGGTTGTGATTTGCATTTTCAGTCTACCATCGCAGTATTTATAAATTGAACAGCGTTGTCAGTTCCGAGCCAGAGCAGGTCGCCACTGGCAGTCAGCTTGCGTATATGACGTGCGAAGTTTCCTGACTCTGGCGAAATCAGCTGGATATGCTCGTTCTTGATGCGGGCAATGCCTTCGTTGGTGGCTACCCAAAGTGCGCCGCGGTGATGAATCATACTGTTGATGCGGTCGGCCGGCAGGCCATGCACGCGGGAATAGCTGACCAGATTCGGCATGAAATCTGAAAAAAATCTGCTGACAGGGGTTGTCAGATGAAGCACTCCCCGCGGCGTGCTCAGCCACAAATATTTGCCGTCAAAGGCAAAGTCTGTAACTGGCCTGGTTAAACCCGACCTGGCATGGTCGATGTTTTTCCACCATTCCGGGTTGGCCGCAGGAAAGCTTGTGTTCCACAGACTGATGCCGTTGTCGTGTGAAGCTGCAAACCAGTTTTCCACGCGAAAAACCCGTTGACACCAGTTTTGACGCAAGCCGCCGTTGGAACCCTCTTCATCGATTACCACGAAGTTGTCGTCTTTGCCAAGAAATGCTGCACCGCTTTGAGTTCCGACCCACAAGGTTTTTCCGTCGCTGGTCATGTCCCAGATCATTTGCGATGGCAGCCCTTGTGAGGCTTCTGCTCTAACGAACCTTTTGTTTTCGTTGAATACACAAAGTCCGAAAAGAGTGCCTGCCCAGAGGCGAGAGCCATCGTGTGCCAGGCACTGTGCCTGCGGAAATGGAAAAGTGCCGTCAGCAAGCCGGTAGTGCGTAATCTGATCGTTTCTGATCGAGACTATGCCAGCTTCGGTCGCAGCCCAGAGGGTTCCTGCCGGATCGACGAGCAGGTCATTCACGGCAGCAGTTGTTACCGGTCGGCTGAAAGGAATCCGCAGAGTCGCTGACGGATCGTTACTGTCGCTTATTTTTCTTGGGGCGATATCGGTCACCGTAGCTGCAGGAGGTTCTGGAGACCTTTGACTGATGCTTTCTTCGCGTACGTTCTCAGGCGATCTTTTGGATTCATTGATAAAATAGAACGCCAGGGCGACGCCAAACAGCAGCAGCCAGAATCCGGCTCCGTTATTTTTTCCGTTTTTCTGGGTATTTTCGCTCAAAACAGCGCCTCCAGATTGACTGGTATTTTCTGACGTTCTTTAATAATAGCGATTTCGGCTGGTCTGACCTGGTTGCCGTGATTGTCAAAGCCACCAGACCCTGCAACACTTTCCCAGCCGTGCAGCTGAGCCAGACTGTTTCTGATTGCCAGCCGGTTTGCTTCGCCGGCGCGTAGAGCCAGCACTTCGAGCATCAGCGCTTCGTATCCGAGTGCTGCAAAACTGTCTGCCTGCGACGAATAGGTGTCATAATACTCCGACAGAAAATAATCTGCTCTTTGTCCGCCCAACCTGGGATTAAATGGCATTGTAGTAATAACTGATTCGGCATATACCCCGGAAATAGTTGAATATTCTGGTAATGACAGATGGTTTCCGCCTAGAATCGGGTGGTTGAAACGTGCTTCGCGGGCCTGGCGGGTAATGATTGCAGCGGTGTCTGCCGGAGTCAGGAGCACCAGAGCATCAGGATTCGAAGCTTGTATAACCTGCAGCTGTCTACGAAAATTCAGACTGTCTGGCTGATAAGAAACAGCAGCACAAACCTGTTGCCCGAATTTTATGCAGATTTCCATATATTTGTGAGCGCTTTCTTCTCCATACAGAGTAGAATCATAGATCAAAGCAGGCTTGCGGCAGTTGAATCGGCGCGCTGAAAACTCAGCCAGCGCTTCGAACTGGCTTTTGTCATCGGTGATGCTGCGAAATGTAAAAATAGAACCGTTTTCGGTTATTTCATGATGGGTACAGAGAGCCGTCAGAAAAGGAACCTGTGCGTTTTCGGCAACTTGTTGAATCGCCCTGGTCTCTGCCGGACTCAATCCACCGATAAGCGATACGACTTCAGTTTCGTAGATCAGATCTCTGGCAAGTTCGGCTGCCAGGGTAGCTGAGCCTTTGCTGTCGCAGGTTTCCAGGCGAATTTTGCGCCCGTTGATGCCGCCCTGAGCGTTGATGTGCTTAAGTGCCAGCTCCAGGCCATTGCGGTGACTTCCTGCACGCAGTGAGCCTGCGCCGGTAAGAGGCAATATGACGCCTATTCTGATGTCGGTATTTCTGAAATCGCCTGAAAACATTATTACCAGCAGAAGAACTGGAATCGAGAGAACCTGATAGATGTCGAGACTTTTCAGAAAGGCGACAAATCTGAGATAATGACGTTTAACCATCATGCGCAGCTGTTTCTGATGTAAGTGAGTACTAGAAGAAAGACTCCCATGTAAACTGAGAGCGTGAAAAAGTACATCAGGGCAAAAAAGAAAAATGGCATCTCTCTTATTACCTTGTTGAACAGCTCATTTTCGACTTCCTGAAATATCAGGTTTTTGCGCGAAAAAATATCAAAAAAGAAGACAGTTACCGCTCCAAGGCCGAAAAATCCAAGCGCAAAGCCGAAACCCGCCGCGAATACCGGCGTGTAATTGTTCATTGGCGCTGTCGAATAAAGCGTATAGGCGACGAGAAGACTGATGCAAAGAAGTCCACAAAAGACTACCGACGCCCAGAAGATCCAGCCCCACAAAAATTCTTTCATATTATCAGAGTGGCTCCGGCTTTTTCCAGTTGCCATTGTAGTCGCTGGTCGGGTATTTCTGACAATTTTTGCGCATTTTGGCAACCATCGAACTGGAGATATCTATATCGAGAACATTGGCCAGGCTGAGCAGATATGCGATTACATCACACATTTCTTCGGCTATCTCAAGGCGTTTGTGCGCATCGATTTCTTCGTTTGCCGGTGGCGACCACTGAAAGTGCTCAAGAAGCTCTGAAGCCTCAAGAACCACTGAAACCGCGATGTTCTTAGGAGTATGATACTTGTGCCAGTCGCGGTCAGCGATGAATTTAGCCACCAGCGTCTTGAGTTCGCTGATACTGGTTTCGGTGTCTGATAGAATTTTTGTGCCGTCGGCGGGTGCGCTGTTGTTATGCATTGATTCGAGTTGTGACATCTGGAATGGCATTCTCAGTTTCTCAATTCAGGCGGCCGGCGTCAATTGCATATGCATACATGGCAGCAGCGTTCAGTCGCAATATCTGCAGACACAGATCCTGATTTATGCTTTCGACCAGGTCGGTAGTTTTGTGATAATTGGGGTTGCTGGAAAACTCTGATTCAATAGTCAGTACAGCCGGTATTTTCGCCTGCAGGAAAGGCGCATGATCTGAGCCCCAGGCGTTGAAGCTTGTATGAATAGTAAAGTCAGCGTAGTCGAGCGCGAGTTTCTGCATCTTTTCAACCATGGGGCGGTTGAATGAGCTGGTTTCGATCATGACGGAAAGTGGCGCAACAGCGTCAAAGCCAATCATGTCGAGATTGAAGACCGCCTTTATGGTCGGGCGCTCGGTCGCGCTCAGTGCTTTAACATAAGCCTTTGAGCCATACAGGCCTTGCTCTTCGCCCATAAACAATATGAATTTTACGGTTGCGGCTGGCTTGATGCCTGATTCATGCAGAAGTCTGGCCAGCGCCATGACACCGGCAGCGCCGCTGCCATTGTCGTCTGCGCCCGGAGCGTTGGTGCGCGGTGATTCTGAGGTGCTGTCGAGGTGCCCGACAATCAAAACCTGGCCAAATTTGTCTTCGTCGCTGCCTCTGATTTCGGCAATCAGATTGTTTGTGCGGCTGCTGCCAATGTTATAGGGCTGCTGGCTGGTGGTGTAGCCCATTTCTTTGAGAGCTTCTTCGCAGTGGTCTACGGCTTTTTGTCCCTGAGATACATAGGAATATCTGGTCTTAAGATTGACTAGATCGGTAAGATCCTGCATGAAGGCCGGCATGTCTAGCTTGTCGACGAACTTTGCCAGCGCATCTTCACTTTTAATGCGGGTAATTCCGGTTGTCAGCGGTCTGCTGAGAACAACCTGGTTTTCTGGCAGCAGTTCGACTTTGGTGAAATCGGTCTGTTTTGACATCAGGTTCATGGCAGCAGTCTCACCGGCCAGAAGAACGATGAAACCCATGTCACGATACACTGTGCGGGTTCCCGGAAAAACCATATTGAATACTGCCGGATCTTTGGTTGTTATCAGATAAAGTTTTTCGCCAGGCCGCACCGGCATTACATTCACCGGATCAGTTTTGAGAATCTGATCATTAAAAACATCGCCTGAGTTGATTATTAAAACATCGCCCAGCTGACAAAATGTTTCGCTGCCAGAGCCCGCTTTCTTTATGAGCTCGTAACCGGTTTCGCTGGTAACCACCTGAATCCACTGACCGGCCATGGCCGCAGTAGCACAGGCCAGCATCAATACTATAGATACTACAATGTTGCCGGCTCGCACGAAATTTTTCATGACAATTCTCCTTGCCTGTTTACGCAGATACTTCTTTAATGATAACTTATTAAAAATCAAATCTCAAAAGTTTTGTAGAGAATTTTGTCGGTAAGGGGAAGGTCGTATAAATGTTTGCTTTCAGCAGACCTGCCAGACCAGGGAAAAGCCCTCGCCGGGCGCGTGCTTATACAATGCCGGAGCTCCTGATTACAATTCTGCTGTTATCAATTCTATTCACACTTGGTATAATTTTCTCGAGCGGTATTAACCAGTCAAGACGTCTGCGAGATTACAGCGTGGCAGTAGCGCTGGCGCAGCAGGCCATCGAAATTATGCGCAGCGCGCCATTCAAGCTTCTCGATGATGCAGACGCCGGTAAAGACAGCGTTGAAACAGACCTTAACAGCTCGTCCGGCGAAAATGACCCATTTGTTCCAGAAATTGAATCAGGCGGAATCAAATACGAACGCATCGTTGAGATTACCGATGTCATGGCTCTCGAAGACAAGACCAGGCCGATTGGACTCAAACTGGTCAAGGTAACGGTTAACTGGCAGCCTCTCGATGGCGGCCGCCACGACCCATTCGTCGTTACCACTACCATTGCTGACATGAATTGAGACTAATGAGTAAGCGCATTAACCGAGCTGAATCAGGCAGACCTTCGCATCGATGTGGATTTACCATCATCGAAGCGCTGATAGTGGTTTTTATTACCGCGCTGATACTGGTGTTTGCCTATCGCCTGTTTTTCTCACAGACGCGAATGGTGACACAGTCTATCGAGTTTTTACAGGTCAATGAAGGTTTTCGCAAGATCATATCTTTTATGGGTGATGACATTCGTGAGGCGACAAACATTCTTAAACCGGCGCCGGTTCTTTCTGACAAGGTTGTCGAACTGGCTACCAGGCCGGGAGTGATACTGCATCTGCAGAGCTCCGATCTCGACCCTTACATTCCCTTTGACAGTCCGCTGGGCGGTCAGGTTTCACTCAGACGCGATATCACCTATGAGCTCGAGAAGATAAAAAATCCCGAATCGCAGACGATTCCACGTTATCGTTTGATACGAACTGCAACCATTGAAGAAAAGTCAGGCGAAAAAACGACGCAGCGCCAGACCATCGTTGATAACATCAGGGATCTCATCGTTTATCGCACGATCAGGCGGCCATTCAAGCCGGCAAATGTCGGCGGCAAAGAAGACTTTCTGGTGTTGCCGATGCCGATAAGCCAGTCCGGCACCGGCAACAGCCTGGTGCATCTCAATATGGTGCTTGAGCGCACCCGAAGAGGCGATGAAGCCGGAGATGTCTATTCGATCAGCATGAATACGAGCTTCTATAAGCGCGGAAAAGAGATTTTCAAACACCCATGAAAACACTTCACTACAGCCGCAGCGGTTCTGGATACCTTATTGTTCTGGCTTTTGCCGGAATATTGCTGATCTTTTTCATGATTTTTGGCACCTTCAAGAGTGGCCAGCAGCAGTTGCAGTCGAAAGATGTGCGCCGCTTCGTAACTTCTACCCTCGGCGAAGCCGCTCTTAACTGTATTATCGCTGAGCTTAATGCAAACCGTGGTTTCAGCACGCACCGTTATTATCGCGAAAAGGGTGATGAATTCTGGAATACTCCAGTAAAGAACCGCGAGACTCTTATCGGTGATATCGGCAAAATTTATGTGAAGGGTGTTAAAGCCGGCATTTATCACGGTGGTTCTGATTTTGGTGAATTCAAGGCCAAAGTTGCGCCCATGTTCAGCGCGCGCGAGAACTCAAAAACAAAAACGTTGCTGGAAGCCGAAATGTACACCCGCGCTGAAATTGTCGTTAAAGTTGGCGCTGGCTGGGGTATTCAGGAAGAAACCTGTCGCAAGATCACTGCCTTGCTCGAACGTCGTTATCCTGCGACCGAAAACATCCTTTACGATGGTGAACTGCTTGATATCGGTGCTCTCGGACCTTTTGCCGGTCGCGAAAACCAGCTTCGGCGTGGTCGACTTTATGGCTATAACTGGATAACCATGACCACAGCCGGAGGTGCCTGCCGTGGCTCACAGCTCTACGAGATGGAGAAGATCGAATCTCCAGGCTTCATCAGAGCTCTTAAAGATACCCGCATCGAGTTCGCTGATGGCAGCACTATGAACCTGTCATCGGCTAACGACTCGATCAAGATGGATAAATTCGATCCGCACGAAGGTTTTATTCTTGACGGTGCCAACGGAGCACATCCGATCAAACTCTCTCGATTGCCGCGTGAGCGCATAAAGGCTACGGCTGAACGTTATCGAAAAAGTTACGGCCTGACTCTAACCAAAGGCATGCTTGAATTTGGCAAATACCGCAATCCCTATGACAGTGGTACTCAGTATGTCGATCTTGATTTTGGTGATTACAGAGTTTTGAAGGGGGCCAGCAAGAGAACTGGACGCCCAGATGATGACGATGAAGAAGATGCAGGCTCCGCTGAAGAAGATGGAGAAGACGAGACCGGTGAAGGTGCCGACTACTCAACGGCTTCCGATGATCCTGAGATAATTCGCAAATTGCGCGGCGATAGAATACTGATTTATTCAGAAGTTCCGCTGCGGGTCTGGGGCTGCCCCGATCGAACGATAACGATATATTGCACTGAAGATATTGTTGTTGGTGGTGATTTCAATCAGAATCCCCGGGTACCGCAGCTTTACGAAAACGACGATTACATCAATTACAGATTCCCTCTCGAAAACGGCAAAGATCGCCACAAGATCGGCGCCCTGCTGATGTCAGAAGGACGTGTCCTGATCGATATGTCGCGACCAACTCTTTTTGCCCGCAACGAAATCAAACCCTATTTCCTCTATGCCCTGGCCAGGAGCCTTCATCCATCAACCCCTGAGATTGAGGCTGAGATCAAGTATATTCTCTGTCCGCTCAACCCTGATAACCGCAAAGCGCTTGTAGGACTGGGTGAACTTGGAACCGATGGCAATTTTATTCCGCGCTACGGTACGATAGCCTGGCTCTATAACAACAAAGAAGTCAACAGCGGCGGGCAGTATGATGCCAACATGGAAGACCTTCTGGCGTTCTTTACCCCTGGCGGCGGTGACCGACCGAGATTCGGCATCAATGACGAGAACGTTCGCAATGAAATTATCGAGTATTTTAAAGCCGCTGTGCGCTACGGCGGCGATCTCACTATGCCAGAGCAGGACCGCATTTTCGAAATGGCCTGGAATCAGGCCATAATAGAAGAAGAGGCCGCCCCTAATCCTTATAACGGTGCAATGGGGTTGATGATGGGTTTGTTTGAAGAAGCGCGAAAAGATCCCAGTGATGGCCTTTTCATGCCAGAGATTACCATCAATGCTGTGCTGGTAAGTTCTACCCGCCGCGCCTCGCGCTTCAGCATCGGAAACTCGCCAGAAAAGGTTGATGACGAAATCGGCAATGCCGGCAGCACTCAATATATGCGTCCGCCCGGCTTCATTATTCAGAGGGTTTATGGCGGTGTGATACGCCTGGCCAGCAAAGAACCTAAGTATTTCATATCAGGGGCACATACTGGCGCCAACATTCTGCGTCGCCGTCTCTGGGATCGCACCAACCTTTCCAGCAACCCCTTCAGACCCTTTGAATCACCGGCTGTACACAATCTGCTTACTTTTACCGAAGAAATGATTTCGGAAAAGGAATACGACAAGTTCTGAGAGCTTTAATAGCTGCTTTTTCCGCCTTTTCCCGCTATTGAGAAGAGCCAGCCGTTTTGAGCTGTTATCCCTGTGGCTTTATCACGCAGATATATATCGATAAAGTAGTTGCCGGGCGCGAAAGCCGAAGATACCGAAGCTCTCAACTCGCGAGTCTCCGGGTTAAAACTGAAATCTGCTTTTTTGCCGGTAATCTTGGCGTTGAGAACATACTTGTCAGGGCTGTAGTCTCCAAGTCCATCAAGGCGGCAGCTGAACGTGGCCAGCTGTTCGACCACCTGACCTGGTTCGGGATACTGCTGTGAAAGCGGTAGTGCGCGCATGCCGAATCTGATCAGAAACTTGTTCATATCGTCAGTGTTATAAATAACCTGACGTTTGACCAGATAAGGCGAGAGACCCCGGTAGCTGGCGCCACCGTCAACTGTCATCGCGCCGGCGAAACCGGATTCTTTGATCAGCTTGAGGGTGCGGTCAGTGTAAACGCCGTAAGGCCAGACCATGAATCTGACCTTATTGCCCAGCTGCTTTTCGATAATACTGCGGGAATCCAGAATCTCGCGTTTGAGAAAAAGTGTTTCCTGTTCTGGATCGGCATACTTGCTGGCCAGGTTGGCATGTGTCATTGAGTGGCATTCGACGCTCCAGCCGGCATCTATAAGTTTTTTCAGTTGTTCCCAGCTCATGGCCAGACGTGAACCGATAAACGCCGGATAAATACAAACCATGCCGCGGAAACCGAACTTCTGCATTATGGGAAAAGCGTGATCGAAAACGGTCCGATAGCCATCATCAAAGGTAATTACCATTGCTTTGTCGGTTGGCAGTGCATCAGGTGCCAGAGCAGACAGCAGTTCGTCAGAATTGAGGCTTTTGTAACCTCTCTGATGAAGATATTCCAGTTGCGCCGTAAACTTCTCGGTTGATAAGGAGAACTTGTTGCTGGTGAAAGGCTCTACCTGATGGTAGCAGAATACTGGTATGTCAGATCGTGCGTAGATTGCGCTAGTAGAAATAGCCAGAAGCAGCAGGACTGACAATGTTTTGATTTTATACATTTTAAGCCTTTTCGATGGTTCGACATTGGTAAGATGACCCTGAGATATTATCATAAAACGGGCAAAAAAAAAGGCCACTTACTGTAGCCTTGATCAAGGAAAGGAATGATTGAAGACAACTGACGAATAAGTCGTGCAGTGTTAATATTTATAACGCAATTATCGTGCCAACTTTTAAACGCCTTTATTTATCAAAATCTGTTCATTTTCGTCTTTGCAAACCCTCTGTTGATAAATAATTATACAGCTGCGTGCACGCAGCTGTTTAAAAAATGAACATTTGGCCTGCGTAATCTTTGTGCACGGCAAAGAAAAAGTCCACCCGCAAAGGGGTGGCCTTCTTATCCTGGATAATTACGATCAGCCGGGCAGATTAAAATTATCTGGCAACTGAATGGTCGATACTGCGTGCTTGTAAATCAACTGCTTTTTACCTTCGGACTCAAGCAAAACCACAAAGGTATCAAAATCAAGAATGGTACCCTGAATCTGGAAGCCTTTCATCAAAAAAATCTTAACGACTTCCCTTTTGTCTTTCAAATACTGAAGAATATTATCCTGGATATTTATAGCAGGCATTTTTCTTACCTCCGAATGGATTCTTATTGTTAATAGAACATTTTAGAGAAAAAAGCAATCAATTTTCATGGTGCGAACACTTAATCGGTTCACCATTTTTGCGCGTCCAGTTTCCCTTGGCCGGGCATACAGGTATGCCCAGTTCACCGGCCAGCTTGACCAGATCATCTGATGTCAGGTCTGTTACCTCGCTTTTTTCGAGAATCCTGCTCAGGCGTTGTCGACTGTAACGACAAGCATCTGCATCGTCGAGAAACAAAGGAATCGCCGGCGCAAGAACATGAGATGAACATCTGACAATACCAGTTTGCGCGTCAAAATCAATAATTCCGCCATCAGGGCATGTCTCTTTCTGGTCGATGCTGAAAAACATGCGGTTCAAAAAGCATCTGGTGTGGTTAAGATACCTCATAAGAAAGCGCATCAGTATCGGGTTGATTCTGCTCAATCGGTTGGTGATGAATTTGTCTACTTTTTCGAAATCAGTTGAAATATAGATGATGTCTTTGTCATGACGCACTCTGATTGTGCTTTCTATGCCGATTTCTTTGGTGAAAATCTTGAATTCGAAGAGTTTGCGGGCAAACCGGCGCATAAAAGCTTCATCCTCTTCCTTGCCGGTCGTGACAGTGGAAAATTCATTGAGATCACCGTTTTCGTAGGTGTATCTTGTTTGAATGCGTGTAAATGGCCGGAACGGATTAGCGATGAATGGTCGCAGAATCTGTGGCAGCATTACCTGCATGGCTTGCCAGTCATACATAATGGCGGCAAAACAGTTCCTGTCGAGTGGCAAAACCTGTTTCAGGTTGTCTATGGCTGATTTGCCGGTAAAACGTCGACTGCTTATATAAAGCGAATTGTCTACTGCACACATGAACATGCGTGGCTTGCCGGCAAATGAAACCTTTACGGTGACGCTATCCTTTTCTGTTTCTATGGTTCCGTTGAGCTGCTCGACAAAATCGCAGGCCAAAGTCAGCATGATTTGTCCGTTTGTATTCTGAGAATCTATGCGGATAACAGAATTGCGGCGCGGTTGTCTGAACTTTTCTATGAAAACAGCCACCGACTTATCGGCAAATGCAGACATGGCCGGTACATACTGCTGCAGGAAAACAAAAAACGCTGGCCCGAAAGAGAACGACAGCGGGTGCCCGCTGGCTCTCGGCAAGCCCATAAAGGGCGAGATTTTGGCTGTATCTGTGGCCGGCTGTTCTTCTGGTTGTGCCGGCCTCTCTGTTGCCGGGCTGGCTTCGGTCGATGTTTCGTTGGCTTTTTGTTCTTCCTGTTGAGGAATAAGCTGTTCTTCTTCAGTTGCCTCAACTGTTATTCTGGGCTTTTCCTGTTCTTCAAACTTATAGCTGCTGAAAAGAGGTTCTTTGATCGATTTTTCGCCGCTCTTGATTTCAGAGCAGAGCTTTGTCACCTCAATTGCCTTGTCGTAGAGCTTTTCTTCCTGGTACATTCTGGCAATGCCCATGAGAATATTGTTGATCTTGTTTCTGTCGGCGTTTTCCTTGAACAGACCGTGGTAGTCAGCAAGAGCCCGGTGATATGACTTCAGTCTGATGGCGACATAAAGCGAATTGTCAGGATCGTTCAAGCCTGGATCAGCCTTATAAGCTTCTTTTAAATAAGTCAGTGCCCGGTCAAATTCGTTCATATCGAGATATACTCGACCTATATGCAGCAATATCTCGCCCTGTCCCGGTGCTATCTGTGCTGCTTTGAGCAGCAGAGTCAGCGCGGTGTCAAGCTCTCCCATGCGGTAATGAGCCCAGCCAAGGGTATCTATGTAAGAGGCGTTTTGCGGCTCCATGCGGACAGCTGTCTTCGCCATTGCCAGCGCTTCAGGCAATTTTTTTCCCTGTTCGGTATAGAGATAGGCGAGATTATTCAACGCTTCGACCGCATCTGGCTTGATGGCAATCGCCTGTTCGTAATGCTCAGCCGCTTTTTCTAGTTGACCGGTAGCGTAATACAGGGTTCCCAGATGATAATGCGGCTCGTATACGTTTCTCTTGATCGACAGAGACTTTTTCAGCTCTTCTTCAGCCTTTTCGTAATCACGATTTTTAAAGGCTGCCCAGCCAAGACTGTCGCGAAAACCAGGGTTGTCGGGGTTGATGTCGACGGCTTTCTGACACAATTCCTGAGCCTGCTTCGTGTTAACGCCATATTCGGCGTAGAGAAATCCGAGATTGTTGAGTGCGTGCGGGTTATGCGGCGATATCGCAAGTATTTTCTTGTAAACAGCTTCTTCGAGCCAGAACGGTTCCTGTTTGCCCGAGCTCTGGTAATTTTCGTGCAGCCCCATATAGATGCCGAGCAGCGCGTTCTGAAGTTTATGATTGCGCGGATCGAGGCTGGCAGCTCGTTCATATGAAGCGATCGATAAAAACATCGCCGTATCCATATTGCCGAGAAAGCGAAATGCCTGGCCGAGAACGTAGTAATAATGGGCTGTGCGCGGAATCAGCCCAAGCGCTCTTTTCAGATCTTCCTCGGGTTTCATCGGCATGAAATAGTCATTGGGACGGTTGCGCAGGAGATGAAAGATTATACCCTTTATCAGCCAGTAATCGCCGTTTTCTGCCAGCTGTTCTTCGGCTTCTATCAGCAGATCTTCAAATTTTTGATCATTTTTGTTAGCAGGGTCAGGATCTTTGTCCTGGCTTAGCAGCAGCCCGGCAAAGAAGATCTCACGCAGTCTCTCGCTGTCACTTACCGTCTTTTTGCCGGCGTTTGAAAAAAAGTTGCTGCTGCTTTTGATCAGCTCTTCACGGCGCGGAGCGTCTGAAAGCCGTAGCAGGCTGAACCAGCGGTTTATTCCGTGCAGCTGCTGCAACATCGAACCTTCATTTTCCATGATGTACTTCTTGAGCAGGTGAATGTTGAAATCAGCGGGTTTGCTTTTTTCGAAGCGAATTTCTTCAAATCCAAAGAGGGGAAGGCCGAAGTCGAAATTTGCTTCACCAGATGCCGCGCCTGATAAGGTCGCTGATAGTAAAATTACCAGAAAAACTGCACTAAGAAACTGCTTGCGCACTTTGTTGCCTCCGCCGCTCTAAATCAATTCCAGGTTCGGATTCTTTTAAAAGTCTGCCCGCCCGACTGAACCTCAAGTTCGACCGTTCCCGGCTGGTTCATGTCGCTGCTTGCCGTAAATTCGACAACCTGTACGTTGTTGATGATCTGCCCAAGTTTTATGAACCAGTCGTCGAGGTTCGAGCTGTCGGGCACATAAGAGTAAAATCCATCGGTGCTTTCAGAAAGCTGCTTGAGCTTGGTGACATCGAGCCAGCCGAAACCAAACACGAAAATCGGAACATTGTGCATCTGACAGCGCTTGATTACGCTATCAAGCGTGGCCATCGACGAGTTGTCATTTCCGTCAGTTGTCAGAATTATAAAACGCAGGTGCGGCCGTGACTGGATCTTTTCTATACCGCGGTCGATGCCGTCGAAAAGCGCCGTGTTCGCAAGGGTGACGCGTTTCTGCAGGGCATCGATGATTTCCTGACGATCAGTCGATAGTTCGAGAATGTCATGTACGCTGGTGTTGAACTTTACTACCGCCGCAGTGACCGGCAGGCTGATCTGGTTGATAAGCTCCGAATAGTTGGTTTCTATTGCGGTCAGATCTTTTTTGAACATGCTGGCCGAATTGTCCATGACTGATGAGAAGCTTATCGGGGCAGCCCATTCGGTATACATGTGCAGAGGCCTCACTCTGATTATGCTTGCACTGAGATTCTGGCCACTGCTGTCAGTAACCTTGATACTGATTTCATTCGGATTGATCACTTTCATCGGACTGCCGTCCTTGTCAGTGACCGATACAAACAGTCTGAATTTCTTCGCATCGTCACGCTCAAAGCAATGAATGCGCAGGGAATTCTCGAAGTCGTCTTCCGGCTGCATCTTAGGGTGGTAGGTGCTTAGAAACGAAAAGTATCGCCGCAGAGTTTCGAGATAACTGTTGCTGGCACCGTAATTTGAAGAGAGCAGATACCAGAGAATGCCCAGGGTCAGAAGGGCGATGAGAAACATGAAAAGCAGATACTTCCAGACCGGAATTTTGAGTCTTTCGCCTCCGGGTGCAACTTCGACCATCAGTTTGCCTCGTATTCGATTAGGATTGTGTGATTACTGAGCAGCAGTGTCAGTTTCGAGAGCGCCGCCGGGGCGCTGACTGAGTATGTGTTCGAACTGGTCGTTGTAATCCTGCAAAATCTTGAGTATGCCGCGTTTTATCGACAGCAGTTCATCGCTTGACGCGCTTACTTCATGATTTTTCTTGATTTCATCTTCGATTGCATCTTCAAGTTTTTTCACCTTTTCGGTCATGACCGGCAGGTATTTGCTTACTATCTCGCGCTGTTTCGGGAAGGGCAGTGTCTTCCAGTATTCGCTGTAGACGCTTCTGATAAGGTAAATGCCCATGGTATTGTTCTTGAGATAATCGAACATCTGAGTAATGGTGCGTCCGATCGGCTGTGGTTTATCCTGCTGATACCAGAGCTCGAACTGCACAAGCTCATCGTTGTATTCGATGCCATGGCGGGTATTGCTGTCGTCAGCAAACATTTCGTAGCGCAGCAGCAGATAGACCATGTAATGCTCTTCCAGCTTCTTGGCGGGAATCAGGCCATAACTTGACCAGAGAACCGGGTAGGCGTCATTGGTAAGAATTGCGTGACAGTTAATCTTGGCGTTGTTCTGACGGTACAGGTTATGCCATTGCGTAATGGCGCTGATGTTGTAAGGTGCGATGCCATGCAGGGTCTGCAACAGGCTGATCTCATAAGGATTACGGGTCGGAGCGACGGTGACGCCAATATCGCCCTTGCGCAATGCGTCTTTGATTTCTTCTGACAGCTTGCTGTTTTCGTTGGCGATGCCGAGTGTAACAATATTCATGCGCTGCGGACTGTTGTTGCCGCGGTCATTGAGGGTCATGAGCGGAGTTGCCTGGTTCATCAGACTTTCGACCAGGCTCTTTTTAAAGCCTTTGCGCACTGAATCCTTCCAGTGTATGAAGTCTTCGATGCCACCAAACAAACGGCGCTCGATAATGCCCCGGCAGTATTTGACAATATCCTTTTCGAGCGAGCTGCTCTCTGGGTTGGTGTATTTATCCCAGTTTTCCTTGAGGTTGATGTTAACCAGAAAGTCGCCTTCGATATCGTTATTCGAGAGGTCACCGAGCAGATATTTATAAAATGGCTCGATATCGCGATCTTCAAAGATAAAGGTTCTGATGAAATTTTGAACTTTTGAATAAGGCTTGATGCGGTCGAGGCACTGCTCATACTGGCGCTCGATCATGCCGTCTTTCGAAATTCGTGTGAGCTTGGCCGAGAATACTTCGACCTGCTTTTTGATCGACTGACTCTGAACGCTGAGGAATCTCAGGTAATCTTCGGCGCAGTTGATGCAGAACATTTCGTATTCCATATCGACTGCTTCTTTGGCCTCTTTAAGCAGCTTGTCGCGCTCATCGTTGAGGTCGGTCATGCGCAGAACCGTGCCGAGTTCCATGAGCTTGCCGCCCAGACCGGCAAAGCCGCTGAGTTTTTCTTTGAGGCGGTTGCTTATCTCCCGGTATTCGCGCTGTTCTTTGTCAAGTCTGACTTTGATCTCCTGAACCTTGCGATTAAGGATCTCGCGTGGATAACGTGACAGATACTTTTCGAAGGCAGTCAGGAAATCGACTGCGATATGCGCGCCAAGATCGGGATTGTTGATGATTTCGATGACTTTTTCGAGCAGGTGCTCGCCAGTCTTTATCGCGGCCTGCTCAAAGCTGACCTTGACCTTTGATCTGATTTCGTCTTTTTTGACGCGATTCTGGTTCATTTCATCGATCTGGCGCAGAATGAATGCCGATGCTGATTCGCCTTCGCGCTGCTTGCTGGTGGTGCGCATGGTGTGAAACATCGGGTTGTCCCAGTACTGTTTGCGATCGATGACTTCTTTGGTCATCAGAAACAGTGCTTCTGGCGTCAGATCGACCTTGCCTGGGTTGTTTTCGGCGAATTCCTGCACCATCGAATCGATGAGAATGCGATCGACTGACAGGCGCAGCCAGTAAGTCAGATCCATTGACAGTTTGAAAGTGTAAAGATCTCTGATGACATCGAGGGGGTAATAGAAGCTCTTGAAACCGGCTGAACTGAAGCATTTGAGCTGCTTGCCTTCAAGATCTGAACTCAGCTGACCCAGTATCTGTGAAGCGTTGTCGAGCATCGAATTCTGTGCCTGGCGCAGCTGTGTTGCCAGCTTGGTGAAGATGAATTCAGAAGCGATAGCGTAATAGGTTGGAATGTCGTCCTGGTTGCTGGTGCCGAGAAGATAACACTGATCGAAAGGTGTTTCTTCGCAGACAGCGCCAAATGTCGTTGCATCATTGCTTTTGCCGACCGGGCCGAAATTAACCATGAATTTGTTGCGGCGATCCTGATTGATAATATCTTTTGCGCTGCGACCAGGCGGAAAATGTTCCTTGTTCATGAAATAGAAGGTTTCGACAAGAGAAGCGTAGCCGTTGCCTTCGAGGCGACCAGTTGAATTGACGTTGGGGTCGATGGCGATCTGGGTGAAAGCTTCGGGGGTCAGCATAATGCCGACGATGCTGGGCTTGCCGCGCCCGCCAGAAAGCTGATAATAGGCCATTTTCATGAGATAGGCGATGTCGATGAACATGCCGGCCCCCGAACCACCGCAAAGCGAGCCGACTATATAGAATTCAGGCGTGAGTATCTGCCCCTGCTTGTTGGTCAGCGGGACTATGATGTCATCCTGATTGACGTTGCTGCGGGCCATGATTCGGCTCATTTTTGTCTTGATCTGCTGAAAGATCTTCTGAACATCGACAAAGATGCCAAAACGACCGGTAAATCTGAACTGATGGGCGCCTTGACTGATCTGGCCGATGTGATTCTTCAGCTTCTGCGGGAACCATTCGTAAAGATAGTTGTAGGTGTCTGAATCAAGATTGCCGGTGATCTGCCCGGCATTCTGAATATTGATCTGATGATATTCGCTTTCGGTCAGTTTGGCGGCTGTTTTTGCCTCTTCTTCTGACTGACTGGCATCGAAAATGTCAGTATCTATACACATAAGGTCGATGAAATCCGGGAGCGCAGGTTCTTTGCCGCCGGCCTGATGAAAGGCCTTCTTTATCTGCGGGCTGCTGAGAAAGGTTTCTTTGAAGTTGATCAGCGATTTTTTGCCTGTCCCACCCAGGCCAACGATAAGAGCCGGGTTCAGCGCAATCCTGTTCTCGTAGTTTGTACTCATTTTAAAGACACTCCCGTTTGGAGATAATTTGCCAAAGTATAGTCTCAGGCCGATTCCTCTGTCAAGAAAAGCAAAATTAAAGGTTTTTACCAAGGTTTTACCTTGAGAGTGAATCTGTTATACTGACTTGTCTGAAAAGTAGTAAAACTAACTGGCATTGAAGAAAGGGAAAACCTATGAAACCCCTGGAACTCAGCTGCATTGCCGGAGTCTGGAATACTTCTCTCGGCATTTTGAACGAAAACCTGCAAGGTATAGGCAGTGACCTGCAACTATGGTTCCCCTGGGGCGGTACCTGGCGCGGGCGTGATCTTGACGGAGGTCTGCCGCCGACTGATTTTCCTGATGATCTTGCTGGTCCGGGTGTCAGCCGGTTTGGCGGCCGTTTCTGGAAGGCTGTTTCGATCAATGGTACCAGCTGGCTTATCAGTGTGCGCGCACCCAGCACGGCTACCCCTGAGATGGCTGCCTGGGAATTACCCGAAAAAGCAGCAGAATCACTTAAAATGCTGTCTGATTTTGTCAGGCTTGAATGCCTTCTTGGCCTGACCATGAAGATTCTCGAAAACCAGTCGCGCGAAAACATCGGTCATTGGGACCGAGTAAGACATCTGAGTGTTGCTATCGGCAGCGAGATGCGGCTTTCCCCGCGCGAGCTGGCAGACCTCGAAATTGCTGCGCTTCTGCATGATATTGGCAAGGTGGGTTTACCCGATGAATTGCTCGAGCTGGCTGGCCCACTCGACGAAGAAGACCGCAAAAAGGTTGAGGCGCATTCCCTGATCGGCTCTGCAATGATTAGAGAAATCCCCGGCATGGAAATGATCGCCGAAATCGTATTGAGTCATCACGAAGCTGTAGACGGCTCAGGTTATCCGCGTGGCCTCAAACACGAAGAGATTCCTTTCGGTTCTCTTATCATCGCAGTTGCTGACTCTTTTGACGCAATGACTCATTATCGACCCTATGCGATAGAGCGCACCTATCTGGAAAGCTTCGACGAAATGAAACGTGAGAAGGGTAAATTTTCGCCAGAAGTTCTGGCAGCACTTGAAAGAGTGCTTAAAAATCTCGGAATTCTCGATACCAAGCCGCTTGTTGGCTCAAAAGAAGACTGGTAAAAATTCTGGAGGAAAAATGAAGATCAAGTTCCTGGCTTTGTTGGTTGCGTTGATTGTTCTGGCCGTTGCTCCGGTATCTGCGGATACTCTGCGAGTTGGTGTTGTTCTGTCAATTGGCGGCCTTGGTGATGAATCGTTCAATGATGCTGCCTATCAGGGAATAATGCAATTGCGCAAAGAGGGAGACTGTATCGTCGAAGTTGTCGAGCCCGGCAGCATAAGTGGCATTGAGCCGGCATTGCGCTATTTCTGTGAGCGAAATATGGACATGGTCTGCGCCGTCGGCATTTTTGCCAACGATGCCGTTCGGCGTATCGCTGTGGCTTTTCCTGAAAGCCGTCTGGTGCTTATCGACTCTGTGGTAACCATGCCAAATGTTTTGTCGATTTTGTTCGATGAAGAGCAGGGTTCATTTTATGCCGGCGCTTTTGCGGCGCTGGCCAGTCGCAGCAATGTGGTCGGCTTTCTTGGCGGTATGGAATCACCGGTAATCGGAAGTTTCGAGCGCGGCTTTATCAATGGCGTTAAATTTGTTAAGCCGGAAGGCAAAGTAATTTCACGCTATATCGGCAACACTCCGGAAGCCTTCGATATGCCGGAAAAGGCTTTCAATCTTGGTCTTGAGATGGCAAACGAGGGTGCCGATCTGATTTATCACGCTTCCGGTCGCAGTGGACTCGGCCTTATTCAGGCTTCACGCCGTGGAAATTTCCTGGTAATTGGCGTTGATTCAGACCAGAGCCGAAGCGCGCCTGGCAAGGTTCCGGCCAGCATGGTCAAACGTATTGACAACGCTCTGGTCAAGGCAGCCGAAATCATGCGTAAAGACGCTTTTGCCGGCGGCATCTGGACCATGAGCCTGCAGGACAGTGGCATCGAGCTGGTTCATTCCCGCTTCAACCGCGATCTTCTCACGGCCGACAACCTCGCCAGGCTCAAAGAGATCAAAGATTTTCTGATGTACAAGGCGATAAAATAATCAGGGTACAGCCCTTGCGACTTGCCGACATGATTCTTATAATCAAAACATACTCGATCTCAACTGGTTTTGTTAGCAGGAGGACATTACTATGATGACCATGACATACGACCAGCGGCAGAATATCAGTAAGATGCTGCTCGTTTCGATGCTCTTCTCACTGTGGTTTGCCATTGCACCCATGGGGCAGGCACATGCTTCTATCCTCGGCAAGGTCAAGGATATCGGCAAGTCTATCTTCGTTAACGTCGGCGCTATTGCAGCCGGTCTTGGCGGCGGTGCTCTCGGGATGGCCCTTGGTGGTGGACCGCTCGGGATGGCTGTTGGTGCTATAGGTGGTTACATCGTCGGCAAAAAAGTTCTCAACTGGACAACTTCAAGCGTTGCCAACTTCGCTACCGTTGCCGGCGCAGTTGCCGGTGGTGCTCTCTGTATCGGTATGGGTTTCCCGATGCTGGCAGTTGGCGTTATTGGCGGTGGTTTGATTGCCCGCCTTGCGGTTACTGCAGTTTCCAAACTTTTTGGCAAAAAGAACGTAATGCTCAAGCAGTCAGATATTGACCCGGCAGCAGCTGCCAAAGAAAATGCCGAAGCAGCTGATTTCATGGCCAAAATGACCGGTACTTCGACTGTTCCGGTGGCAAGCCCGGCCAGTGGCAGCAAGACTACCAGCGCCGCTGCAGCACCTCAGATCACGACCCCCAAGGTTGTTGATTCTCAGACTGCATACAGTAACTATCTTGCCGCCTACAAACAATACATGGAAGCCACCCAGAAGGGTAACGCTGCCGCTGCTCAAAAGGCCTATGCCGAATACAAGCAGAATCTCGACCTTTACAACTCACTTATCAAAGGCAAGTAAACCTCGCAAAACCAGCTTATAGAATATAAAAAAAACCGGCTCACCGAGCCGGTTTTCTGCTGTAAGGTTATTAAATGATCAAGGAATAGTCTTGTAGTATGGTGATTTACAGGTTCCATTCTTTGATGCGGGTTACTGATGTTATCACGTCAGCGCGGTTGAGCGCTTCAAGTGTCATCACCGGTTTTTTGTCGGTGTCTAGCTGTTTATACCATTCTATAAGCGGATTGTAGTCGAGGCTGCCGTCGCCAATGGCCAGATGCTGATCGCCAGATCTGTCATTATCGTGAATATGGCACACGAGTATGTTTTTACCGAGCCGGCCAAACCATGACTGCATTGGCAGTGGCGAAAAGAGGTTGTAGTGACCGGTGTCAAAACAGATTCCGGCACATTCTGACTCGGCAGCATCGAGAAGCAGATAAAGCCGTTCGGGATTCGAGTCGTAGATGTTTTCAAAGGCGATCTGCAGGCCAAGCTCGCATGCTTTTTGACAAAGTGACCTTAACAAGCCGCCGGCACGCTTGAGCCACTGCATGAATTCGCCATCATCGGGCATGTCGCCATAGCCGGGGTGAATCACGATTCGTTGCGAGCCGAGTCTGGCCGCCATATCGAGCGTGTTCTGCAAACGTCGATAAGTGCGCTGCTGCAGACCGTCATTGACTGAGCCGATGTCCTGTTCCATGAATGGGGCATGCAGACTCGGTCTAAAGTTGTAGCTATCTATCTGTTGCTTGAGAAAGCCCAAAAAATCTTCGCTGATGTTATCGACATCCCGGCTGCTGAAATACAGCTCTGGAAACATGCCGTATTCAGCCAGTAGAGCGAAGGCTTCGCCGGTCATGTGTTTGCTGGAAAGGGTTGCGTGTATTTGTAACACAGTTTTCAGGTCTTTTTCGTTTCGCCTGGCATGGTAGCTTCTTCAACCAGCATGACTGGTATATCATCGCGGATCGGGTATGATCTGTGACATTCACAGCAGTTCAGAACATCTTTTTCTTCATCGTGAACGATCTTGCCGCGGCAGGCCGGGCAGGCAAGTATTTCAAGCAGTTCCTTCTTGATCGGCATCGAGCAAACTCCCTTGCAGGCTGAATGCAATAACTGGCCCAAGTATATTGCCAAACCCGCAAAAATTCAAGACATGAATCACTGACTGTCGACATTTGCCGGTGTGTCTGCTATATTGCCTGCAACTGGAGGTTTCATGTCTGGAATACTGGTGATGCGGCTTCGTGGACTCGGCGATATAATACATCTGCTGCCGGTTTTGCGCATGTTGCGTGAACAGAATCCCGACGAGACCATAGGATTTTTCTGTCAAAGGCCCTTTGGCCAGATAATTCCGCCCGAACTCAACATCGGCGTTATAGAAATGCCTCCCGGAGCAGGTTTTGCCCAGTTGCTCGAACTTGCGCGGCGCATTCGCCGTTATCGCTTCGACTACGTTTTCGACCTGTTCAGCAACCCGGCGACAGCAATAGTTACTGCTCTTTCTGGCATAAAGCATCGCTATGGCTTTGATTACCGGGTGCGACGCTGGGTCTACAGTCGAACTTATCGCGCGCCAAACCCGAATTGCCACCTGATGCAGCTTTTTGCTGATTTTTTTGCCAGTTTTGGCGTAAGCGGTGAATTGAAGCCGCCTCAGGTAAAACCATCACCGTTGCTGCTCGAACGTGCCGACAACGCCATTTCCCCTCAATTCAGGCAAGTTTCGCCTCTGCTTGGCATAAATCCGCATACGACTTATTCGGCAAAAGCCTGGCCTCGCGAGCATTTCCTTGAATTCATCCGGCTATGGTATGATGCTACAAAACAGCCGGTTCTCGTTACCTGGGGGCCGGGAGAGCGCGAGGCAGCCGAAAGCCTGGCGAATGAAGCCGGCCCAGAACGGGCTTTTGTTCATGACAGTCTGCGTATCGATGAATTTGCCGCGTTGTTGAGCCGCCTTGATCTTTTTCTGACCTGTGATACCGGTCCGATGAATATCGCCTGGGCAGTCGATGTTCCTGTGGTTGCTCTTTTTGGACCAACAACACGGGAACCGGTTTACCCGCGCGGTGATAAACACCTGATTCTCTTCAACGAAAGTCTCGATTGTCTGCAGTGCCATCGCGAAATCTGCAGCCATCGTTCATGTATGAATTCTCTGACTCCTCAAAAAGTCTTTTCTGCTGTTTCAAAAAGATATGGTTATTGCAGATGACAAATTTATCGACGAGGTTGTGATGCGAAAAGCGATTTTTCTTGACCGTGACGGCACACTGAACCCTGATCCCGGTTACATTTCAGATCCTGCCGATTTCGAACTTTTTCCCGGAGTTCCACAAGCATTGGCAAGACTTAAAAAAGCTGGCTATCTGCTCATTCTTATCACCAATCAGTCTGGGATTTCCCGGGGAATGATCAGTCCGCAACAACTGGAACTGGTTCATCAGAAACTTCAGAATCTTCTGGCCGCCGAAAGCGTTACTCTCGATGCCATTTACTTTTGTCCTCATCATCCTGAATATCCGTTGCACGGCATTACTGAATGTGAATGTCGCAAACCGCAACCGGGAATGATTCTGCAGGCAAAGAAAGATTTTGACATCGATCTCGCGGCTTCGTATGTAATCGGCGATCGCCGCAAGGACATTCAAATCGGCATAAATGCCGGAGTCAGGCCAATATGTATCAGACCACAACCTGCACCCGGTTACGAAAATGTTCCGACCTTTGTCAGCCTGAGCGAAGCGGTTGACTGGTTGCTGGCTGCAGCTGCCGATAAAGTTTGACTTTTTGCCGTCAGCACTTATAATAAGCGCGGCGCCATTCGCCAAAAATATGAACCTGAGGGCGGACAGATGGCTTTGCATGCAGATGACAGGGCGCCGGGCGGAGAGGCCGGCATTACCTTTGTTTCGGTTGCCTATTTTTTCTTTGTCATCTGCTCTTATTATGTCATCAAGCCAATTCGCGGCAGTCTGGCACTTGAGCTGGGTTCTGACAACATTCCGATTCTCAATATTCTTTCGATGGTTTCACTTGTTGTTGCCAATGCTGTCTATAGCTGGATAGTGGGCAAATACAAGCGCGATATTTTCATTCCTTTTATCACCAGATTCTTTGTCGTCTGTCTGGCGATATTCTGGCTGATATTCACTCTATTCATTCCGATCAATGAAAAATCTTCCGCGGTGTCGGGTTCAGCTGCGGATACTTTCGTAAGTCAGCCGATGGCAGAACAGCTCGCAGCTGACAGTAAGATTGAAAAGAACCCGCCAACATTGATGGATCCAATGGATATGATTTATGATTCCATAAAGATCATGATGATCGGCGTCTACTATCTGTGGGTTAATTTTTTCGCACTGATGGCGGTCAGCATGTTCTGGTCTTTCATGAATGATGTTTTTACGGTTAATCAGGGGCGTCGCCTCTATGCGATAATCGGTTACGGCGGACTCGTTGGCGGTCTGGTCGGCAGTGCGCTGACGTCGCTGCTGGTCAGACAGGTTGGCACTTCCAATCTTTTCATTCTGGCGATAGTGCTGCTTTATCCTTCGATATGGTGCATGCAATACATTCATAAAAACCACTACCGTCCGGAAGGCGTTGCAGAAGCAGATAACCAGCCGGTAAAACCCGCACATCCGCCTCGTCCATGGGACGGCTTTCTGTCGGTTTGCAAAAACCCTATTCTCATCTGCATGGCACTCGAAATGTTTCTATATACCTTTTCGAGCACTATGTTTTTTCAACAGCTCAACCGCCTGATCGAACTCGAAATCGGTTCCGATGTAAACAGCAAGACCGCTTTTATTGCCGGAATATATGGCCGAATCAACATTGTCTCGCTCTTTTCGCAGTTTTTCGTAACCCGTATGATGATGCTGCTGCCAAACCCGGTTTACGGGCTTCTGCTGCTCAATCTGATTCAGGTGGTCGGCACTTTTTTTACCATGTTCACTCCAAGCCTGGTAGTGGCGTCATGGGTGGTGATAATTCGTTATGCCATCGACTATTCAACGGGAAGGGCATTACGTGAGCTTGTCTATATCCCGCTGGATCGCGAGGCGAAATATCAGGGTAAAGGGTTTATTGATACAGTTGTGTTCAGGGTTGGCGATGGTCTTTCTTCGATAATACTGATCGGAGGCCTGGGCTTTTATTCATACGGAACCTGGATCGACTATTCAATTCAATTGGCGATGCTCGTTCAGTTTTATGTTATAATCAAAACCGCCGGGCTGTATGGCCAGCGCCTGAAAACTGCTGAAACAGCGGTTGCAGCACCGGTGCCGGCTTCGTAACAACACATTTCTGGAGGAATAAATGAGCGTTAAGATGATCGTGGTAGGCTCTGTAGCCTATGATTCACTGCAGACTCCCAAAGGAAAACGCGAGCGCGCTCTCGGCGGCTCAGCCGTGTATTTTTCGACGGTTGCCAGTTACTTTACCAATGTTGGTCTGGTCGGCGTTGCCGGCAAAGACTTTGAAGCCTCACATATAGATTTTTTGAAGAATCATGGCGTTGATCTTGCCGGTTTCGATCTCAAGAAAGAAGGTGAAACCTTCCATTGGGCCGGCAGTTACGGCGAAGATTTTGGTGATGCTACCACGCACGATACCCGCCTCAATGTCTTTGAATCTTTCGATCCAAAGTTACCAGAAGACTATCGCAATGCCGAACTGGTCTTTCTTGGCAATATTCACCCGGCGCTGCAGCTCAAGGTTATTGAGCTGGTCAATAAGCCAAAGATCATCGCTCTCGATACCATGAATCTCTGGATCAACACGACCCGCGACCTGCTCAAACAGGCAGTTGCCAAGGTTGATATTCTTTTCATCAACTTTCAGGAAGCGCTGATGCTGGCCGAAGAAAAGAAGTTCGCTCCTGCCGTTCACAAGCTGCTGCAGATGGGGCCGAAGCGCATAATCGTCAAAATGGGCGAACTTGGCGCCATGACGGCTACCAAAGAAGCACGCTTCTTCGTGCCGGCTTATCCATGTCTCGATATAACCGACCCGACCGGTGCCGGTGATTCGTTCGGTGGCGGTTTTATGGGCAGCCTTGCTCGCCATGGCGATTACAGTGAAAATGGTTTCCGGCGCAGCATGCTTTATGGTGCGGCCATGGGCTCGATCACTGTCGAAAACTTCAGCCTTGATTCTTATCTCGCGCTCAAACCTGAACTGATCGAAGAACGTTATCAGGCTCTCAAAAAGATGGTAACGCTCGATTAATCAACTGATTTAACGTCCGTAAATAACGCAGGGGTTCAACATGTTGAACCCCTGCAATTATTTAGGTCAGAATATTGACTCAGTTCGTCAGAAGAAATAAGCCTCGTCGGGTTTGAGGTGACAGCGACATTTGTCGGTGCGCGCAACAGGAACTTCTTTGACCATGCGGATCAATATTTTGTGCAGCGTACCGATGCTGTGCTGAAACATTTTTACCACTTCCTTGGTGGTTACTTCAGGAACATCGCCAACCAGGCCGGCATCGTAATCGGTTATCATCGCCACGTTAACTATGCAGATTCCGAGTTCCTGAGCCAGCACGACTTCTGGATACTGTGTCATGTTGACCGTGTGCCAGCCCATGCTGGTGAACCATTTGCTCTCAGCCTTGCTCGAAAAGCGCGGGCCGTTGATGACAACGATCGTGCCGGCTTCATGCACGCGGCCGCCCTCTGCCTTTATTGCTTCGACGGCGATTTTTCGCAGCTGCGGGCAATATGGTTCGGCTGCTGAAATGTGCATGACATCAGGGCCGTCGGCGAAAGTGTCGGACCGACCCCTGGTGCGATCGACAAACTGGTCGGTTACCACAAAATCTCCGGGCTTGATATTGGTCTGCAGTGAGCCAACCGCGCATGGCGAAATGATGCGCGCAACACCGAGTTCTTTCATGGCCCAGAGATTGGCACGATAATTGATCTTGTGTGGTGGCAGACTGTGGTTGCGGCCATGCCGTGGCAGAAAAGCCACCCGCTTGTCGCCAATCGTGCAGATATCGATAACATCGCTGGGAGCGCCGTAAGGCGTCGAAATTTTAACCTTTTCGATCTTGTCAGCAGGCAGTTCATACATGCCGCTGCCGCTGAAGATGCCGATATCGGCCTTGCTGCTGTTTCTCATGTCTCCTCCTCAATAAAATAAAACACAGGGATTCGCATGAACCCCTGTGCTGGTTACGTAGTTAAACTTTACGATCAGGCAATCTGACTTTCGACTTTGCAGATGATCTGGTAAGGCTCTTTCTTATCGACACAGCGCTCATGAATGATGACCTTGCTGATGTTTTTGTCAGACGGGATGTCATACATCAGGTCGAGCATCAGTTCTTCGATGATGCGGCGCAGACCGCGGGCACCAGTGTTCTGGTCGATCGCCTTGCGGGCGATGGCATGCAGAGCTTTGGGTGTGATCTCGAGATCGACGCCTTCCATGCGCATCAGACGGCTGTATTGCTTGATCAACGCATCTTTGGGGTCGGTGAGGATCTTAACGAGATCATCGACCTGCAGATTGTTGAACGTGGCCATTACCGGCACTCGGCCGATAAATTCAGGAATCAGGCCAAAGCGCAGCAGGTCTTCCGGCATGATGTCTTTCAACAGATCGCCGACCCTTCTTTCGCTTTTGAGAACCGGGGTTGAGCCGAAGCCCATGGTTTTTGTAGAAGAGCGGGCTTCGATGAGCTTTTCGACACCCTCAAAGGCGCCGCCGAGCAGAAAGAGTATGTTCTTGGTATTGATCTGAATGTAGTCCTGGTGCGGATGCTTGCGCCCACCCTGCGGTGGCACATGGGCAATCTTGCCTTCGAGAAGTTTGAGCAGAGCCTGCTGGACCCCTTCGCCCGATACGTCGCGGGTGATGGAGACGTTTTCGCTCTTACGCGCGATTTTATCGATTTCGTCGATATAGACGATGCCGCGCTCAGCCTTCTGCACGTCGTAATCGGCAGCACGCAGCAGGTTGAGCAGAATACTCTCAACATCCTCGCCGACATAGCCGGCTTCGGTGAGAGTGGTGGCGTCAGCGATACAGAAGGGCACGTTGAGAAGCTTGGCCAGTGTCTGGGCAATATGTGTTTTGCCGGAACCGGTTGGGCCGATCAATAGAACGTTAGACTTCTGGACTTCGACGTCATCGCGGTGTGACAGCGAATCTTCGATCGAGATGCGCTTGTAATGGTTGTAGACGGCGACAGAAAGTATCTTCTTGGCGCGTTCCTGACCGACCACATACTGATCGAGCGTCTTAACGATCTCTTTTGGCTTGAGAGCGTTCTGAAGCGCGAGAGGAACATCGTCATCCATTTCTTCCAGGATGATCTCGTTGCAAAGACCGATACACTCGTCGCAAATATAGACCTCGGGGCCGGCGATCAGCTTGCGCACCTGATCCTGGCTCTTTCCGCAGAAAGAACAACGGAATTGAGGGGTCTTAGAAAGCATGCTTACTCCTCGTTGGATTTAGCTTCGACTACCTTGCGCTGCACAACTTCATCAATCAGGCCATATTCTTTGGCTTCCTTCGAAGACATGAAAAAATCACGGTCGGTATCACGCTTGACCCGCTTGAGCGGCTGGCCGGTATGGTGCGCCAGAATGTCATTGAGCATGTCCTTCATGCGCAGGATTTCCTGTGCCTGAATTTCGATGTCGCTGGCCTGGCCCTGGGCGCCGCCTAAAGGCTGGTGAATCATGATACGCGAGTTGGGAAGGGCGTAACGCTTGCCCTTTGCGCCGGCTGCAAGCAGCAGCGCCCCCATACTGGCCGCCTGACCCATGCAGATGGTGCTGACATCAGGTTTGATGTACTGCATGGTGTCGTAGATAGCCATGCCGGCAGTTACAACGCCACCGGGACTATTGATGTAGATTGAGATATCTTTTTCGGGGTCTTCTGATTCAAGGAACAGAAGCTGGGCTACAACCAGATCTGCTATGTTGTCATCGATGCCGCCGCCCAGAAAAATAATGCGATCTTTGAGCAGACGGGAATAGATATCAAACGCACGCTCGCCACGACTGCTTTGTTCAATTACTATAGGTACGAGTGTCATGCGTCAGATTCCCCCTTGTTGATATCAGCGTCCTTAACCATATCGTAATTAATCTGGTTATTTTTGAGCAAAAAATCGCGAATTTTTTGACTTCGCAGCGAAAATCTTACGTTTTCTTCACCATCAGACTCTGAAAGCGTGCTCAACAGCTTCTCTACGGGCATGTTGTATTCTTTGGCGCGCTTCTCAATTTCTTCACGATAATCGGCATCGGTGACTTCAATGTTTTCGCGGTCACCGATCGCATCGACGATCAACATGGTTCGCGTCTGGCGCAGAGCACGTTCCCGGAAGGTTTCGCGGAATTCATTGACATCCTTGCCGGAATTGCGCAGATAATCCTGAATTGTGGTGCCAAACTGGCGCCAGCGACGATCGAGTCCTTCGATGAAAAAGTCGATGGTATTCTGAATCATAGCTTCAGGTACATCAAAGGTATAGTTTTCGATGATCTGGTCGAGAATGCCTTCGAAGGCACGCTCTTCGGCATCGTATCTGGCACGTTCGTCGAGATCTTCACGAATTTTGCTCTTGAGGGCTTCGAGACTGTCAAAGTCGCCGAGGGTGCGGGCAAATTCATCGTTGAGCTCAGGCAGGGTGGGGCGGGAAACGCGGCTGAGCGTTACTTTGTAGTCGAGCGTTTTGCCGTAATACTTTGAGTTCTTTTCTTCGTCGCCATCGACAGTTACCTGATAGGTTCTGGTTTCGCCGACTTTCATGCCGAGACAGGGGCCGAAGAGTTTGTCGTTCTCGACCATCTTGTGAGCGGCTTTTTCGTCAGAAAGTTCGCTGTCAACTTCGCCGGCATGCGATACTTCGATACTGGCCGAAAAATAATCGCCAATCTCGAGCGTAGCGCCTTCGACCGGTTCGGTTTTACTGTGCTGCTCACGCACCTGGCCAAGCACCTTGTTGACGCTTTCGTCATCGACGATTTCTCTCTGTACCTGTGAGGTATAGTTTTTGTAATTGAATTCACCCAGTTTTGGTCTGACTTCAAACACGGCCTTGAACACAAAAGGCTTGCCTTCGGCCAGGCTTGATTCTTCAAGCTCAAAGCGACTTACCGGATGCAGTTTGGTTTCTTTGATGGCCTGTGGATAGACTTCCTGAATCAGTTCTTCTTCAATCTGTTCCTTAACTGATTCGGGGCCAATGTATTTTACCAGAACGGAGCGGGGAACTTTTCCCTGTCTGAAGCCTGGAATCTTCACCGAACGGGCTGCGCGCGAATAAAAGCTGGCATAGGCAGCATTCACTTTATCGGTTTCTACTTCGACGGTGAGTGCGACTCTGTTGGCTTCCAGTTCCTGAACCTGTGTCTTCAACATAATGCGATAACTCCTTGAGGAGAGAATTTCTGATTTGCACAACAATACAAAACGCCATGCCGGGCCGCATGGAAACATAATTATAAACGAGATGAAAGCAAATGTAAAGACCGTTTCTAAACGAGAAAAACCCCGGTCAGGCATCGTCTGATCGGGGCTTTGAAGACCTTTTTAGAAGGTCAGTCTACGCGTTTGCGTCTTTCTTCAAGCGTTCTGATGTCGAGTTTTCTGCCAAGCACTGCTATATTGAGTTTGAATGTACGGCTGTTGCTGGAATGGTCGGTAGCAACTACCTGCAGGTAGTATTCCGGGCTGATGCCGCCACCAGCATCGACGTTTTCGAATCTGAAAACGTGTTCGATCGGTTTGAGCATGTTGGCCGGAGTCGGCGGGTCATTTATCACGACAGCGCCATTCTTTTCCGAGAGCGTGCAGCTGAGCGCCGATATGCCGAACTGTTTCGATGTCTCGTAGCTGTTGATGTTGTCGACAGCCCTGATATAGAAAACCAGACGGTTGTTCTGCTGGCAGACAAAGCCGTGCTGGCTGTCTTCATCTATGGTAGATACTGCATTGGGGCCAACCAGGTATTTGTCGAACAACCCGTTGATGTCTGCCAGATCGCTGAACTGGTGCGCGCTGGTAATGTCTGCTTCTTTGCCGAGATACGGCACATCACCGGTTGAATAATCGTCGTCGAGTCCAGAACCGCCGAATTCAGAGAAGCCGGCCGCAACATTCTGCTTGGTGCCGAACATGTGGTAGCGGTTGGTTCTGGTGTCAAAGACAATAACCTGAATTTCCGGGCCGGCTTCGTCTTTCGACTTGAGGTATTCGACGTTGCTCCAGCGCGAATCATCGACACCGCCGCCACTGACCTGTCCTTGGGTGTCGCCCGCGGGAATCGACCCGCCGCTGCCAGGCAGACATGCCGCCGGGTCGGCGCCGCCGTTCGGTTCAGCCGAAGTAAGTTCAGCGCTGTCACCTACACTGGTTTTTATCGGATCGTGATCTTCAAGCTTTTTGCCGGCGGTATCAGCGCTTATCGCAAAAACCTTGAATTTGGGATCGGATACACTTTTGCCGCCACCCTCGTTGCATTCATGCCAAGGTCTGGGTTGCTGTATGTTGATTTTGCCGGTTACCGTGCAAACAGCGCCAGCTCGCCGGCCTGTGGCACCAGTCAGCATCTGTGGTGCACCGACTGCCAGATTAGAGACTTCGGCCTTTTTCCAATGCCAGACGCTCTCGTGCGTAAAACTTTTGAACTCAGGGTTGCCGGCTGCGACAAGATCCTGCTTGTCAGCAGTGCCATAGCCTGTGTTGCGCAGATCATCAATTGTTAAATTGCCGGCCGCCTCATATTTGTAGTGTGGATAAGAATAGAAGACATTCAGATCGAGCTTTTCAAGGCTTTGAGTGAGATCCACGCCGTCTATGCTCTGACTGAAGAGCTTGTCAAAATATGGGTTGGTATCGAGGACCTTGAGGCTGAAATCAAGTGAAGTTGGTCCGGTAGGCTTGAAGTTCGTGTCGCTGGTGATCTTGAAGTCTGCTGCTATCGGAGACTTGTCGTCGTAGACGATGAAGTCGGTAGAACCGGCTTCAGCTGCCGATTTTATCAACTTGATCTGCAACTCTTCACTGCACAAGTTGACCGGGCTTTGTGCTTCCCAGTAATCACGCATTTCTGACTGCTCTGGCACGATGACTGTACCACTGGCGTCGCGGACTTCGGCCTGGGTGACAACTCGTCTGGATTTCTTTTCGTAGACGGTTTCCTTCCAGGCCCAGAAAATGTTGCTTATCTCGAATCCTGCACCAGGTGACCATACTTTGAGGCGTATCTTTGACTGGTCTTTGTTACCATTGAAGCTCGGTGTATTGAAGGTCACGCTGAAATCGGGGCCAGGCGTTCCGTTAGAACCGTCAGCGCTCCAGACTATCTGAGGGCTGGACTGCACTTCAATGTTGGCAGCCTCGTTTCCGGTGCGGATGAAAGCTTTATAGTCTGAAGGCCTGATCTGGGTTACTTCCATGTCCATGCCTTCGATGAGCAGCCCTTCTAAGGCGATTTTAACACCGCGTGTGGCGCCGGCAGAAGGAAGATAGATTCTTTCTCTGCGTGGATCATCAGTAGTATCAACAGGCACCAATGTCCGGTTCCAGCTTGATGAGGGGTAATTGGCATCCTGTGCCGCAGTGAGAGGTTCATCACTCATTGCGACCACATCAGCAATGCCCGGAGCGGGATATTCGTTCGACTGTCCGCCCAATGTGGTTATTCTTCCCTGGTTACCCGGTTTTACGAAACTGGAGAGAATAGAGTAGGGGCCCATGACCGAAAGAATAAAGCCGTCAGCGGTAGAAACGCCCATTTCGCGTGAAAAAGCTTCCTGAACGCTGCCGCGATTACCTCGGACCGAGAAAAAGTCGGCCATGGACTGAATTGGAAAATAGCCGTAGCCGCCGGGCGAGTCAGTGCCAGGCTCCCTGGCTATGCCGGCTTTTGTGCACCAGTCATATTTGTCGGTCTTCAGCCCGCTGCCGGTATTATGGGCAGCGGGATCCCAGACTACTTTGAAGGCGGCAGTTGTGCCTTGTGGCACCAGATAGAAGAACTTATTGGTGCCATCGGGAACCATTTTCATGCCGCTGCCGGCTGAGTTGATTGGTACTATTGCCGCACAGGGCTCTGCCGGCAGACTGCAGGCCATAAGATTCGGAATAGTTAAAACAAAGGCCAATATCAGGGCATAATATCTCGTAGTCATGAGTTCCTCCTCAAAGACTAATTTTCTCTGGTCAGTTTAACCGTTTTGATCATTTCTTCTTTGCGCAGGCCCATACCGCCACGGCTCATGGTTGCTTCGCCGATTGCTGTAATCTGGGCAGAAATAATAAGCTGGCGTTCGTCCGGGTTTGTGTAAGCGCTGATTACTTTGAAATCCGTTGTCGAAAATTTCCATTCGTCTTTGTTAATGCCAGGCACTTTCCATTCAAAGTCTTCTGAGTTGCAGTCTGAATAAAAGTCGATCAGGCTCTGCTGGCTTGTTCCAGCGATGGGTGCGAGATTACTGCCGGCCATGATTCCTCTGAACGGGCAGTAACCAAGCGACAGCACGCCGGCATCGCAGGCTTCCTGAGGGAAGGCGCTGAGCTTGAGCAACATCATCTGTACCGCCGACTGAGCCAGAAAGTTGGCCTGAAGAAAATGAAAATTGGTTACATTCTGCTGTTTTGACTCTTTTCGGAAATATACAAGTGAAGAAGCGAATACCATGATGCATACAGCAAAAACCAGCACCAGCGGGAGAGCTATTCCGTCGCGTTTGCACAGATTACTCTTTGTCAATGAAAGCCCTCCTTGCCAGCAGTTCGAACTGGTTGGTCTCATTATACTCCCCGCTGGGCACTTTCCATTTTACCAGCAGTTTTATATCGGCTAATCGGCACTCTCCAGCGGTATCTGGAAAGACTTCGGCAATAGTCATGTTTTTTGGCGCACCTATGGTAGCGGCGACATTGCTTTCCTGGCCGCTTCCGCCGGCACAACCCATGGGGTCGTGGAAGGTGAACTGGGGAATTGAGAAAGATAACTCAGTGCTTGAGAATGGATATACTGTATACTCACCGGAAAAGGTGTTGCCCTTGAACTCGTAATCAGCTCCAAACGACCAGGGTTGGGCGGCTCCAGCTCCACTGAGCAGGTTGTCGCGGCTGATTACATACATCAGGCGGTTCATTTCTTCTTTGGCGAGGTTGGCTGCGATTCCTTCCGCGTCCTGTTCGCGGGTTCCGCGGTTGGTGTATTGTAACAGACCAAAGATGGGAAGAACGACGAATGCCAGAATGCCTACCGCGATCATCAACTCGGTGAGCGTTACCCCGGAATTACATCGTTTTGTCATATCATCTGTTTACCTTTACCTCTATCTTTGCGCCTGTCTCGGCTATGACATGGGCAAATTCGTAGTTGGCCTTGTCTGGGTGTTCCACTCTAACCTCAAGCGTTACCAGACTGCCGGCTGATATGTTGTCAGGATCAAAGTTTTCCAGCCTGATTTTTATGCTTGCCACATCTGATATGACTGTTTTGTTGCTGTATGTTTGCTCTTTGTTCTGTGGGTCTGATCCATCTTCCAGGGCTTTTGTATAAACAATGCTGCCATTTTCGAGCTTGAGCGTACACTTGAATTTCGCCCCGGGGCTGTTTGCCGCTGGATCGCTTACATATGGGAGACAGATATACCAGTCGGCAATATCGCCGCTGCCGGTGAGTTCTTCTGCCGAAGTCAGGTTGAATTCAAATCCGGCTTCGGTAATGTCTGTTCCACCTAGACTGACTGTTGTCAACGCGGTCGCTTTCTGCATTTCTTCGCGGATAAAGGTTAGTGCATTGCGCAGTTTGTTCTGGGTCGATAAAGACCAGTTGCCCTTCTGGAAGGATCTGGAGAAGCCGACAAAGACCTTGTAGCCAATCACCAGCACCAGCGAAAGTACTGCTGCTGCGATCAGGATTTCCACCAAAGTAAATCCAGACTTTTTCGGGGTTCTCATATACTTAAGTATAGCATACAGATTCATGTAATACTACAGTACATGTGCACGAAGAGTGTACAAAAAAGCGATTGTAATTTTTCAGCAACACCTGTCGGTTTCAAAAAAATGCTTTCTGTCAGCTGTTGCTGATAATCTCTTCGACATTCTGGCCGGTGAGAATGCTGATAACTTCAGCGATTGGTCGTTTGTCGGGGCCTGCCGCCGCCTTGATCATCGCGTCCAGAACCGCGATGCCATTCTCTCCGTAGGCTTTGAATGTTCTTACCAGAAGATTCTTTCTGATTGCATATTTCTCGGTCTGGTAGAGGTTGAACAATTTCGGGACAATTTTTTCAGCCTGCATTGGCATACGCCCGAAAGACTGAACGGCCCGGTAAGAAATGCGAATGTCGTTGTGGTCGAGCAATCGATAGAGGTCGGCTACGCAGGCCTCTGCGCCGGGCAGACCAATTTTGTCAAGCGCTTCGAGAGTTGCGTATACTGTTTCTATACTCCCATTTGCCATCAGGCTGGAGAACTTGGCCATGACCTCTGGAAATGGCTGTTGAATGACGCCGATACGCCAGAGAATGCTGTGTTTCTTTTCTTCGTCTGTTTCTCTGTCATACTCGCTGATGAGTTTGCTTACCTTTGCTCTGGCTTCAACTATATCGAGGGGATCGCCTGATGGGTCGGCTTCATAGATCTGCACGGGCTCGAACTCAGGTTCGGCAATCGCGACGACATAGGGTTTGCCGCTGTCTGTAGCAGCATTTGTCGGGTCTGTGCCATTGCCCGGTGTTGGTTTGTCTGCTGCCGCTTTTTCGGCTTCTGCTGCTGCAAGAGCTGCTGCTTCTGCCGCTTCTGCTGCTCTTGTCTGGGCAACGATATCGCGACATTCCTTCAGCAGATTTCTGGCAGTTTCAGAATGTCTGCCTTCTGGGAAATCTCTCAGGTAGTCTGAAAGCATTTCGTCGGCTTTCGGATAGAGGCCGGCATAAAAATTGTATGCGCCAAGGTAGAACTGAATCTCTGGCTGATTGGCGTTTTCGTTAAAATACTTGAGGCCATTATTTATGAAGCCGTAATCGCGGGAAAGAATGCTGCGATCGAGTTCGACTGCCTGAATAAAAAGTTGGTAAGCTTCGAGATAATCTTTGAATGAATGCTTGTAGCGAGCGTTGATAAGGAGATTGCGCGCCCTGCTCTGTGCATCGGCATCATTGCTTTCGATTTTTTTTCTTAGGATTAGACTTCGCCAGTTCCTGAAGGCGGTTGATGCGTGTGGCCAGGCCTTCAATTCCTGTCTGGAGCTCACTGGCGCGCATAAAGGCTTTTAAAGCCTGTTCGTAATCGTTGTCGGCCTCGTAAACATAGCCAAGGGCCAGCCAGAGTTTGTAGGAATTTCTATCAGTCTTGAGACTTTGTGCCAGAAGCCCTTTAGCCGCGGCATAATCTTTTTGCTTGATCAGCTCCTGGACCTGGGTCAGAACTGCCGAATTATCTGCTGCAAAAACAGCGAAGCTTGAAAGAACTAAGACAGACACAAAAAAGACGACAAAGAATCTGTTAGCTCTCATTCTGTTGTCCTACTCTTGAAAATATGGGTTTACAAGGCAAAAACAAAGCGGGAGACGGGACTCGAACCCGCAACCACCTGCTTGGAAGGCAGGGACTCTACCATTGAGTTACTCCCGCAAAACGCCCTTATAAAGAGGAGTGCGAAGGGCGGGACTTGAGCCCGAAAACGGGTCAATCCCAGAGCGCTTCGAACCGCTGCTCATCAGTGGGTCACAGATTATAGGCTATCATAAAAAAGCATAAATTTCAATAAAAATCGTGTCACAAATCGTGTCGCAGTTTCGCCATTCGTTCACCGAAAATTCGTCGTTAATTTGCCGTTTTCTTCTCTATTCATTCGCCTGAAGAACGCCATATTCTTTTAGCCTGGCAATAAAATCAGCCTGGCTCATCGGACAGTTCCAAAGATCTCTGACCTCGCCGTTCGTCTTGAGCTTCAACTCGCGCTTGGCAGCAACCAGAAGACTGTCGTCGAAGTCTTTCATTTTCGAAGATCGAGAAAAAACAATATAGGCGCACGTTCTTTTGCCGTTGTGGTAAAAAAACCACTTGTTATGATTGCCGCCTTCAATCTGCCTGAAACCTTTTTTTGAAAGGCTTTCTTTGATAACGTCAATCGCCGTTGCCATTACTGTTTTATAATCCTGTCGAAAAGCGCCTTGATGCGAACCGCGTCGCCGGTCAACTCTTCTATACGGGATCCGACGTACAGATCGAGCATCTCTTCGAAAATCTCACAAAAGTTCTGTTGCGATTCTTCCTGAGTGCCACCATAACTGTGAACGTCAAGATCTTCATTGCTCGTGATGAAATAGTTGCCAGAAATAACCGTATCAACGCGCAGCGGCCAGCTCAAATCAACCTTGCCACGCCTCAAATGTAGTTCGTTTATAAATTCAGTTTTCACCGGCCAGAGCGAACCTTCCGTGTTTTCGATTTTTAACGGCGTCAATGAAATATTACCACGAAAAATCTTTGTTTGCCAGGAGGGAGCTTTATTGCTTCGACTGGAAGATTTCTTTCCAACCGGAGCGACCGACGGCGTGCCATAAACTTCTTTCCTCGCATAAGTTTTAAGCGTGATCATTTTGCATTGATCCTCAAAAAATCTGCGTAGACACGATTGACTGTCTGGACGAATTCTTCCATGCTTTTGTGTGACAGCACGACTTTCGCTACAGTAGTTATCGGAATATCCTCGCCGCCGGCGCGCAATCTTTCTGAGGCGACAATGCCGTCGACCTGATTGAATTCCAAGGTGAATTCGTATGGGTTGAAAGTTACCAAGTGATGATTTGAATAAGATGCCAGCAGTTCCTCGCGGTTCACTACCCGCATATCTACCTGTTTCGCTTTGGTCATGGATACCTCTTTGTCATAGCTGATATATTACTTATCGGTCGGGCACACTGCCAAGTTAAGGCGAAGTGGCGGCCGGGGGAATCAAACAACTCAAATCTACTCATGGCTCGTTTTCTTTGGGGATCGGGCTTTGGAGTTGTTTATACTCGAGATAAAAGAGGATGGACCATCCGACAATGGGAATAGCGAGCAAAATAAAACCTATAATAAAGCCTGTTTTCAGTCGCACGATTAAAGCGAGAAGAAACGCGACAGAGGCAAATTGAAAAATTGCCGCTAAAATTTTGCGGCCTTGGTCTGACGTCTTTTGTTTGTCTATTGAGTCTTCTTTATTTTTCGCCATTGCGTACCCTTTTGCGAACTCGCTCTTCAAGTATTCTTTTTGATCATCTGGGAGAGTTAACCATCGATCAGAATTTTGCAGCTTGATCAAATTGTTCTTGATTGTCTCTGAATCAAACCCCGGTTGCCCTTCTTGTTGCGGATAGATTATTTCGCCTATCGGTCTGCTGTTCCAGTCGGCAAAAACGTCGCACATTTTTACGACCCACGAAGCAAAATGAAATCCCAGAAAGAGAGAGAGAAGCAACGCGATCGTCAGTAAGTGCCCCGCCGGAGTTTTGCGTTTCGGATACTTAGGCTTCGCACCTATGCTATTTTTGATTAAGTCTGACTCCGCTAGGGATTCAAGTTGAGAGGCTCTGGCTTTAACGTATTTGGCCTCTGCCTTGTTTTTGTCGCCGTCAGCCTCGGCAAAACATTTAGCCCACAAGCCCTTGTTTGTAATTCCGTTCTCTATTTCTTCGAATGCCGCCTGATAAAATTTATCGTTCATGGTTAAGGCTTTTTATTTCCTTCTACGGTTTTGTTTCCCCACGCGGAGAGATGAAGTATTACGTCTTTTGAACTCACCTCTGTGGCGAGATCTACGAATGTAGACAGTGTGAGCATTTTATTGCCGATAAGCATCGTGTTTGACCCATAGTAATAATTCTTTGACATAACATTTTTTGTCGTTTCATCCGGAATCTCATACTCGAGAAGCCAGAGGCAAATCGCACTCGATTCTGATACAACCGTGTCGATTGGGAATATATTTTGAATCGAACAAACTCTGCCCAGGCAGGTGTCGTTGATTAATGTGTTTTTCGGAATGACTTGTGAAAAATCTTTGTTCAGGTTCTGAATAAACCTAGAAAATTCGTCATTACTGCCCGGAGCGGGCTTAACGGTTGCCTTAAATCCTATTTTTGGAATAAAATCGTTCTCCCACAAAAAAGATTCGGTGTGGATATCTGGAATGAAAAACAATCTTAAACTTTTGTCGAAATTTATTTGCTTAAATCTTGGATTATCGCTGTTTTTTAAAAACAGTTCTACGAAGCCTTCTAGTGGATATGGAATTGTTATATTGTCAACCTTTAATGCGGGCGGCATCTCTGCAGAAAACGACGAAATCGCCAACAACAAGAGAGACGCGACCATGACAGTTCGTTTTTGGGAAAGAACATTAAGCAATACTGATCGGTTTTTCACTAATCCTCTCCTTGTTATGTTTTAAAGCCTTCTGTGCAGCGCGATTACGCTGCCGAGTATTTTTATGTTGCTGTCCGGAGTGAGGAGCCTGGTTTGATACTCCGGATTCTCTGGAACGAGTAGTATTGCGCCGTTGTCGCGCTGGAACTTTTTGAGCGTAACATCGCCGTCACTGTTTATCCTGGTGACTACTATCTGCCCATTGTAAGGGTCGGGGCATGGAGTCACCACAACCACGTCGCCGTCCATGATTCTTGGAACCATTGAGTTGCCGTGAACTTCCAACGCGAAGCAACCGGGCCTGGCATGCTCTGGCGGTACAACGATTTCGCCTGAATATTCTTCAACCGCCTCGATCGGCACGTCGGCGGGAACCTTGCTGATTACTCGAAGTTTTACCCAGCCGGTCATATCGTCGAAATTCGCAGGCCTCTCACGCCCAAGCAATTCTTCAGGAGAAACTCCGAGACCCTGCGATAGCTTTACCAGGTTATCGTGTTTGGGTGTGCCTTTTCCCGATATCCAGCTTGCAAGAGTAGATTGCGGCACCTCGATCAGCTCCGCCAAGGCTTGCTGCGTGAATCCTTTTTTCTTCAACAACTCTTTCAATATTTTCATAAAACCCATATCACAACAAGATTTCATATTGTTTACGAATTTTCGAAAAAAATCTGTTGACTTTTTATTGAAAACTCGATGCGTATAAAGATGTCGAAATTAAAAGAAACTACAAACGGTTTCTGTTAACGAGATAAAGTTTTAAGTGGAGCAGGCCGCTCAGTCGCCAAACTTAACTAGCCAACTCCAAAGTAGAGCGTCTAGGCTCAACTTATGCTTATGGTATCACAACCGCGCAGAAATTTCTATCTCCGCTGTATTGAATCCCGAGCTTATTACATGCCCTCACAACGCTTATTCTGAACCAATCGTGAGCGAGAATTCTCAGTTGTGGAAACGACCAGGCACCGGGGAGCGATCCGGCTGCCACTCGCCATAATCTTCAACCAGCACCGCCGGAATTCTGATCTGATTGGTGGCGTTAAGTCGGTTTTGAGCAGTCTTCTGGTTGCAAACCGTTACTGTTCTCTCGGCCAGGTTGAGATCTGCAGCCATCGGTAGTTTAATTTCGCCAAGACGACAACCGCTATATGCCGCGAACAGGAAAACGTCATAAAATTCCATGTCAGTCTTCTCGAAGTAGTCAAGCGAGCACTCATTTCTTCATTGGAATAGCAGTCCAGGGTTTCTGGCTTAGCTGGTATCTTCTTGATTTTCGGCCAGACTCGAATCGAATCCGCGTCAATAGCTTCTTCTTCAACCAGGGAGCGAATAATTGCCCGCAGCAAGGCCAGTTCCTCAAAAACAGTTTTCGGGGCTGCGCCTACGTCTGTCCTGGCAATCTTATACTGTTTCATGAGCGACGAATTCAACTCGTCGAAAAACCGGATCTTCAGTTTTCGGAAGAATTCGAGAACGTGTTCGATCTGTTGGCGGTATCTCGTCAGCGTCGATTGCCTGATTTCGGCAGCCTTGTTGTCCAGGTAAAGTTTAACCTGGCTCTCGATTGTTAAATCGCAGGTTGCTTTTTCTTCGAGCGCAGCCGGCCCGTTGAGCGTGACGGCAGCATCCCATTTTTTCTGGATTTTTTCGGCAATCGCCAGGTCTTTCGTGCCGGTCGATCTGGATCGAGTAAGGCCTCGATCCTGCCAGCGATATTCCCACGCGATGATTTTTGCCCGCACGTTTACGGGCAGCAAGCCATGACATATTTTACCCCCACCGCTTCAGTTTTGTCATCGTGTCACGACTCGTGTCATGCCACGGTTTGCAATCTGAATCCCACATCAGCAGCGAGGTTTGAGAGTGCGAAGGGCGGGACTTGAACCCGCACGGTGTTAACCACCAGATCCTAAGTCTGGCGCGTCTGCCAGTTTCGCCACCCTCGCTTAAGGGTCACAACGGCAATATTTTAGCAGAAACAGGCGGCCAAGGCAATATTTTTTTGCATAGCTCATATAATCTGTTAAGATAACGCCATGAATCTGAATGATCCAGATATGCGCGCTTCCATGCTCAGTTTCAACCAGTTCGATAAACTGTTCAGAGAAGCGCTCGCCGAAATCCCTGAGCATTTTCGCGAAGGGGTCTCTCAGTTCATAATCGAAGAGAGTGTACATAATTACAGCAGATATATGCGTGGACTTTATGTTCTCGGCCATTACATGCCGCAAGGGCACATTGGCAATCCGGTCGTGATTCTTTATTTCGGCTCATTCATCAAGGCTTTTCCGCATTATCGCATGCCGGCTTTCAGGCGCGAAATCTCCAGGACCCTGACGCATGAGCTCCTTCATCACTGGGAACATCGTGCCGGCATCGACAACCTTGGCGACGAAGACCGCCGCCAGCTCCTCGAATGGAAAATCAACACCAATTACCGGCCTGACTCACCCTCTACCGGCAAAAACTACATCGAAGCCGCCTTCTTCGTCTACCTCGTCTTTGTCTTCGTCGGCCTTCTCGCCCGCTGGATGGGCCTGCGCTGAATAATCAGGGGCATTAACTCTGGACTTGTAAACTCTGACAAATTATAATCGGGATATCATGAATAAAACTCTTGTAGCAGAAATAATCAGTGTCGGCACCGAATTGTTGCTGGGCGAAATCATCGATACCAATGCTGCTTTTCTTGCCGGGAAAATGCGGGATCGTGGCATTTTCGTCTATCGCAAGTCGACGGTAGGCGATAACATGGTGCGCCTTACCGCGGCCATAAAAGAGGCTCTGCAGCGGGCCGATCTTGTGGTCATAGGCGGCGGTCTCGGCCCTACCGACGACGATATGACGCGCGAGGCCATTGCGCAGGTTGCCGGGGCTGAACCTTATCTCGATGAAGCTCTTCTCGAAAATTTGCGTCTGATGTTCGCAGCGCGCGGCCGGTCAATGCCTGACGGGAACCAGAAACAGGCCTGGTTGATAAAAGACGCCATCGCTCTGACAAACCCGGTTGGCACTGCTGCCGGCTGGTATGTCAGTCTAGCTGAAAAAGTAATAGTAGCTCTGCCGGGGCCGCCGCATGAGTTGAAGAAAATGTGGCACGAACAGGTCGAGCCGCGTCTGCCGGTTTCCGATCAGCATATCTATCATAGAACCATTCATACTTCAGGCATTGGCGAATCCGATCTCGCCGCAAGAATCAGCCAGTTTACCCGTCTGGAAAGCCCTGGGATTGGCACTTATGCAAGAAACAGCGGTGTCGATGTGAGGGTGGCCGCTGTGGCACCAACCATGGCGCAGGCACGGGCAGTAGTTGATCCGGTTATCATGGAAATTGAAGCTATTCTGTCGCCATGGATATTTGGCTATGATGATGAAACTCTGGTTTCTGCTATCATGAAGTTGTTGCTGAAAGCCGGGCAAACCTTTTCCTGTATGGAGTCTGTCACTGGCGGAGAACTGGCAGCAGAAATCACCGACTGCCCTGGTATCAGTGCATGTTTTGCTGGATCGCTGACAGCTTACAGCAACAGTATAAAGATTCAGGCCGGAGTTGCCGAAGAGCTGATCAGAGAACATGGCGCCGTGTCTGAGCCGGTTGTTCTGGCAATGGCGCAGGCAGCCCGCAAAATGTTCAAGACTGACTGGGCTCTTGCTACGACCGGTGTCGCTGGCCCTGACCCGCTTGAAGGCAAGATGCCGGGAACAGCCTGGATAGCCGTAGCCGGCCCGTCTCTCGAATGGTCGCAGCTGGTCGACTGGCCGGGCACGCGCCAGATGGTAAAGAACCGTATCTGTCGAAGTATTTTTCAGAGTTTTTTCAAACTGCTCAAGGAAGAAAAGGCAAGATGAACGAGACACTCAGACTATTTTTTGCAATCGAAGTGCCCGAAGAAACCCGCAACGAAATCGCCAAATTCGGCGAAATCCTCGACCGCAGCTGGAAACCTTCGCGATCACAGCAGCTTCACATTACACTGGCATTTATGGGCGAAGTTCCGCCCGGCGATCTGCCAAAGGTTATTCAAGCCGGCGAAGAAGCAGCCGAAGAGCTAGCTGCGTTCAATGTTTCGATCTCTGAGACTGAGATTTTTCCTGAGTCGGGTGAGCCGCGCGTGCTTTATGCAAAGGTCGATGGCGGCCAGCCATTTTTTGACCTGGCTAATAGTCTGCGCCAGAAGCTTGGCAATCTGGCCGACAATAAAAAGGTTAAACCGCATCTTACTCTGGCCCGCGCCCGTGGCGACAGACCAGCCCGCAAAGTACTGCGAAAGTTTAAGGGCAGCTGGCCGGTTGCCGATTTTGTGCTTTTTAAAAGCACCCTCACGCCAGAAGGCGCCAAGCACGAGGTCATGCAAAAGTTCAACCTCAAGCCCGCCGCCTGATCTCATAAGCGAAAACTTTGAGCCAGGCAGTTTTGACGCAAAGCTATAACTAATCACCATTACTCTGCCTGGTGAGAGTTGTAGCGTTGAGACCCTGCCGGAGCCCGTATATGCGGTATCCTTTAGCGGAATCGAAGATAAAAACACCCCGCTACCGGGTTGGTAACGGGGTGTTCTGCGTTAAGCTTTACTGGTTGAAGTTGGCGTCGTGCATGGCTTTGATGCGGTCGAGCGACTTCTTGGCTTCAGCGACTTTGCGCTTGTAGGGCGCGATGTATTCTTCGATGATTCTGGTGCGGTTCGACAGCAGGCTGTCGTAGTCGTCGCGGGCCGAGCGCACTTCATGTTCGTAAGGTCTGAGGTAGTCTCTGATAATGCGCTCACGATTGCGTCTGATATCCTGCAGCTCGCGGTTGGCATTTTCGAGGTTGCGTTTAGCGCGCTCGATTTCTTCGGGCGGAGTGGTAGTCACTTTGGACAACTCGTTGAGGCGATCCTGGGCGCGCTTTACGTTGTGCTCGGCATTGCGCAGGCGGTTTTCGTAGTCGCGGTCGGCGTCGTGGCGCGCGCGGCGCAGGCGGTCTTCGGCTCTTTCTATGTCGTCTCTGGCGCGGCGCACGCGGTCTTCAAAGTTGCGCTCGGCTGCTTCCCTCTGGCGGTCGAGGATTTCAAGAGCGACACGATAGTCATTCTGATGGCGCTCGACAATTGAGAAGCTGACGAGTTGGGGTGTTTCGTTGAGATCTTCAGAGAGCAGTTCGACGGCTTTGCGGTAGTCTTTGCTGGCCTGCAGGAAGTTGCTGTCATAGGCGTCGATAGCCTTGGTCAGATAGACATCGGAAAGGCGCTTGAAGAAGTCAGGATAATCCTGGGGGCGTTGTGGGTAGTTGTATTGCTCGATAAGATCGAGGGCGGCGAGCTCGGCTGAGTTGCCAGCCCATGGTGTAAGGATTTCGAAGAGCCAGTAGACTGCTTCGCGCATGCTGCCGTCGAGTTTGTAGCAATCTACTACTTCGAGCAGATTGTTGTCGGTGCGGCTCATTTCGAGCAGCCACTTGATTGCCTGGTGATAATCTTTCTTGGCTTTGAAGCATGAAGCTATGCGGGCACGCACTTCATCTGTGCGGTTTTCGACCTTGAGGTAATATTCGATGGCCTTGTCGTAGTTGCCATGCTTTTCAAAGGCATGGGCGACATCGAAGACCATTTTCTGAACCTGCTGGGCCGTCGACTTCATTTCGCTGTATTTTTCGCTGACCAGCGCTTCATTTTTTTCAATTTCTTTGTCGAGAGCTTTCTTTTTGCTGCCCTGGAACCAGCCGCTGGCGCCATCATATTTCGAGCGTTCCTGCTGGAGTTTGTCGAGTCTGAGTTCGGGTTCGAGCAGTTGAGTTTCAACGCTGATCAGCTTCTTTTCGAGCTCTTCGATGTCCTTTTCTTCGGCAGCGCCGGCGATGAAAGGATTGATGGCCATGGTTACCGAAAAGATACCAGTTAAAATCAGATTTTTATTGATATTCATGTGTTTTTCTCCCTTCATCTCTCTCAGCGTGCGTCTACATATACGTCACCAAGATCGACCTTGCTGAAGTATACGGCGTTGCGCTGGCTGCCATTTTTCGACATTACCCAGATTTCGGCGAGAGCGTTTTTGAGCTGCAGTTTCTTTTCGCCGGCTACGTTTTCGATGGTGCCGAGTGTGGCCAGTTCTTTATAGTGGTTTTCTGCCAGGTATCTGGTCGGATCTTTTTCGACCACCGATTTATACCAGGAAAGCTCGCCCATTACACTGTTGCCAGAATTCGGGGCAATTTTGAAGTCTACTGACTTTTTGCCAGACCAGAAGCCGCCGGTGGTGATTCTTACCACGGCTTTCATATCGTTCTGCACGAGGTCGCCACCGAAGTGGCCGAGAATTGCATCAACCACGAATTTGCGACCTGAGAAATAAAAGGTGTGAGTCAGGCCGTTGCTGTCGTCGCTGTTGTCTGAAAGGATACGGCAGTTATGTCTTGAGAAGATGTTCTTGAGGTTGTCGAGACGTCTGTTTTTATCGGTGTCGGTGAAGGAGATGACTGCTTCGACCACCGGAATATCGATCATTACCAGGCGGCGCTGGCGGCGGTTCATCAATACTTCAGGATTGGCAGCGGCGCGTCCGCTCACGCTCAGGTTGATTTCGGGGGCTATCGCTGCGCTGCCCGATACAAAACCGGCTCTCTGCTGTAGAAGCTTTTCTACTCTGGCAACAGTATGGGCGTTCAGGTCGCTCTCAGCTGCGAATGTTGCGAGGGTGCTCTGGGCAGCAGTAAAATCTTCAGTTGATTCTATGTTGCTGATGATGTCGCGGATCGATCTCTCGGCTTTGTCAGCACGGTCTGCGGCGCCTTCGAATGCCTGTTTCTCAGCACTGTCAGCCTTTTCGCTGGCGAGATAGGCGGCCTGAGAAATTGCTTCGGCATAATTCCCGAGACAATTGTTAAAATCAGCCTGATCAAAAGCGAAGGCTGAGAGAGAAACGAGTGTTAAGAACAAAACCAGGGCGGTCTTTCGCAACATATCTTGTTTCCTTCCTCTTAAAAGTTTAAGGATGTGGAAATCAAAGCAATTTTTGTACCATTTCACAGAATGACTGATAGCGCGAATTCTGTAAGACAGACCAATAATCTGCCCAATTTTCGGCAGTCTTTCTGCTAATTTTCAGCACTGCCATAACCTGTGACGCATAATGAGGCGGGGTTGCAAATCTGGAGGGTAAGCAGTATATTACGCCTTGAAAAATGTCTGCAAAAGGAAACAAAACAATGATGAATAAATATCTGTCAATATGCCTGGTTATAGCTCTTCTGGCCGGTAACAGCCTGTACGCGCAAACACCAGCTTCGACCGCGAAACCTGCCAAAGCAAGCCCGGCCATTGAAAAATCTGCCAGCGGAACCGTTGATGTCAGCAAGATCGATCCGATCAAGCTTAACAATCAGATGATGATGGTTTTTATGGAAAGAATGAAAGCCGGGAATTATGCAGAAGCCAGAGAAATTGCCGGTCAGATGATCTTTGGTCATGATAAGTTCAGCTCTAATGAAACCAAAGAGTATAAGAGCTTTCACTCTCTCATGGAAAAAGAACTCTACAGTCTGCTCGAAAATCGTCAGGGCAATAAAAAAGAAGTTGTGTGGGTTGAACAGCCAATATCTGACGGCTTTTACCTGCTGGCAATGCTTGATTTTCAGGAAGGCAAGCATGAGGACGCACTCGCCAATATGCAGCGTGCCGTCTATTGGAACCCTGTGCGCTCTGCTTTTTATTGTGAACGCGGTTACATGCTGTTGAGAAACAATACCAACCCGAATCCTCTTATGGCTCAGGTCGCTTATACTAAGGCTCTCGAACTGGCCGACAATCCGGAAGATTTTGCCGGCGCACTGCGCGGTCTGGCTTTTATTCTGCTCGAACGCCGTCAGCCAGATGTGGCGCTTGCCTGCCTGCTTGTCGCCAAAGAGTTCACGCCCGGAGAAAACGATGTCGAAGAAGAGCTCTTTTTTATCAGCCGCAACTTCCCGACTCTATACAATTCAATGGATGTCGCCAGCGCCCGTCAGACTCTCAAAAAGAATCGCATTCTCGATGACTACGCACCGGAACATGTACAGGTGTTGCTGCGTCTGGCCGACAGCTTCAAGGATCCAAAAGATGCGCCACGCGTTATAAGCCTGCTGCATCGCGCCAAACAGATGGCCCCCAAAAATCAGGAAGTGAACCGCCGTATTCAGCTGCTCGAGAAGAAATAGTTATTCGATGTTGATCGGGTGAGTGAAGCGATAGGGCAGGTTGCGCCAGATTTTCCAGACACCGTCTTCGCGACGCCATTCGACCACAGCCCTGATCGATCCCGAGTCGATGTCTATGCCCGGGATTAAGCTTATTACGCGAACCTGAGCACTGCATCTGACCTTGGCTTTGCCAGACTCATAAAAATCGATCGAGTCGATCGAGTAGTTGGCCAGTTTTACATCCATGGCATTGAAGCGGGATTGTGTGCAGCTGGCAAGATCAGTATAGGTGCTGTTCACATCCCAGTCATTACCAAAATTCTGCGATATGCGGCTCATGACGATGTCGAGCTTCTCAGTTGCCAGGGCAGCCTGTAGTTCGCGATGAGCATCGGCGATTTCACCCCACTGGCTGTCGGCATGCACTTCGGTCGGGTGGGTATCGCGATAAGGCATGTTGCGGTAAACTTTCCAGAAGTTGCCTTCTTTGCGCCAGACTGCATCAAAAAGGTAAGTTTTTTCGCGAACGATCTCTTCAGAGCGCAGGCTTTTGAGCTTGATTTTAGCCTCAGTTCTCACCCTCACCATGTTTTCCGGCAAAAATTCGCTGTCTTTGATCTGCCAGCCGACTTCGGTGAAGGTAAAATCCTTGAAAAGTTCTGTGAAATGAGTGATGACGTCGTTCCAGTTTGAGGTCGTATCCCAGTCATTCAAAAATGATGGCGAAATATAGACCTTGAGAAGCTCTGTGTCCCCGCGTAAAAGGATATGTCGTAAAACACTGTTGGCCTCTTTTATCATGATTTCGCGCTCGAGTATCTGGCTTGCTGCTGTAGAGGCGGCATTTTTAACGGCTGCCAGTTCGAGAACGGTCTGCGGCACTGCCGTGTCAGGAAGCTGCAGACAAAGTTTCAGTGCTGTTACGACATCACTTACCAGAGTTTCGTATTCGCGCGCTCTGATATCGGCTGCCGTAAGGTTCTTGTCGAGGCCAAGGCCTTGCTGCCAGATCAGTGCTTCAGCAGTCAGCTGCAGATTCAGTTCAAGCTTGCTCAGGTCACTGTAATAGAGGTCGTCAGGCGAAACTCGGCGGAGCAGGGCGATTTTTCCGGATTCTGCTCTGATCACAAGGTCTTCCGCAAACGGAACACGACTGAGCGAGTAACTCCCGGTTTTGTCTGGCCGGGAACTTACTCCACCTGCGGTTACGTTGAACGCAGAAAAGTCCGTGATTGCAGTCAGTTCAGGGCGAAGAGAACTCGCGAGATCGGTTTCGACAATTTCGGGCAGTTTGATCTGACCTGACAGCGTAAAGTGTTCTCCATCAGGCAGCGGGCTGAACCGCATGTCACCTTTGCCTGTGCAGCCGTTAAAAATAAGCATCATTGACAACAGAACCAGCGAATAGAAAGTATTGCCATAGCGCCGGCCTGGTTTGAATCTTTTCGGTTTATTCATACTGTCAGAACTCATCATAATATCTTTCGTCAGAATATCCTCAAGTCATGAGAGCCAAAAACAGACTCCCGGTTGATGACAACAAGTGCTTTATAAATGCAGATTTAAGGCCGAAATTTTACGACTGCAGCTATTTGTGTTATGGTAAGACCATAAATATACGTAGCACCACAATGCAGGTGCAGGGTTTCCTATGGAGGCATACAATGGAAGAAAACGCAGTCAAGACCGTCAAACAATCGCGCGGGGTAATGTTCTATCTTAAGGTTCTGCTGGTTTTTATGCTGTTACTGGGAGCTTCGCTGGCGATAGGCCTGTATTATGTCTACCATCGTCTTACCACCGACAGCCAGCTTGAGAAAATCGTCGGCGAGAAAATAAGCGCAGCGACGGGTATGGAAGTAAACTTCTCGGGTATCGAGGTGTCGTTTCCCAATATAACTATCAGAGATATCAGGATTGCTACCAATTCGGCTGAACTGAAACTTGATGCAAATATCGCACATCTAAGTGTAACCCCTGATTTTTTTGCCGCCCTGCAGGGTGAGCTGGTGCTTGATTCAATAGATGTTGCTTCTGGGATAACCAGGGTTGAGTTTCTAACTGCAGAACCAGGCTCAGAGCCGGCTCAGGCTTCTGCTGCGAAGAAACCTCTGGATCTCGCGACACTCAAGCTGCCTTTTAGAAACGTCGGCATGAGCGATCTCAGATTCAGCGTCAAGACTGCGACCGCTGAAAAGCCATATGAAATGATGTTAAAGAGTGCTGGAATCTCTCGATCGATGTTGTCGAGTACTCTTCCTTTCAATATTGACATAGATGTAATCTCAGTTGCTGCTGCCCAGGTCGAAGGCCGAATTTTATGGCCAGACAATATCAGCGCTTCGTTAAAGGTCGCAGTGGCAAATGTCGAAGAACTCAAAAAACTCGTGCCGGCGGATTATCAGAAGCATCTGGCTTTTGTTAAATCAGCCAGCACAAAGGCCGACGTTGAATACAATTTAAAGGACGGCTCGATAAAAGTGAGCGGCGGTCAGGTTGTTGTAGAACCTGGGATCAAAGCTGATGTCGGAGTTCAGGTCGCCAGCGTTTCTCCGCTCAAAGCCAATGCTACGTTCAAATTATCGCCCCTGCAGATCGATATGCTCTGGCCGATGGTTAAAGATTTTGTGCCGGCTGAACATGGCCTGTTGCTTAAAAACGGTTCTGTTTCGGCAGAAGGCTCGGTTGTGCTTAACGCCGATGCTGCGCCGACAATAGATGTGAAGGTTGTTACAGAAAAGATAACGATAAGCGCTAAAGCTCTGCCTGAAGCCGTTCAGCTCGAACGTGGGCAGATCCGTTATAATGATGACAAAATAAGTTTTTCTGGGTTCTCGGCGAAAATCTCTGACTCACAGATACAGCTGGTCAGCGGCAGTCTTAAAATCGAACCGCTTGCCTTTTCTGGCGAAGTCAGCGCCGATGCCAATTTTGACAGTATCTGGAAAATGGTGTCTGGCTATCTCAGCGACGATGCAAAGAGAGTCACGCCTTCTGGAAAAGCCTCTTTCAAAGGCAATCTCGCCTATGACAGCAAGGGCCCGAAAATTGATGGAACTTTCGCTTCAGACCGTATAACGCTCAAGGAAAAGCAGACTTCGGCTCAGGCGACTGTTGAGAAGGTAAAGGTGCGCCTTGAAGGGCTGGGTGATGCGAAAGGAAAAATTCACGTCGAGAGCCTTGAGGCAAAGGGCGTTGGCGCACTGGTCAAGCTCAAGGGCGTTATGACCAACGCCGCCGACATCGGCCTCGATTTTTCGGCTGATGGCAATGTCAATATCGATGAATTCGCCAAAATTGGTGCCGGTTTATTTAAGTTACCGATCAAACCTGAGCAGTTCAAAGGTGAGCTGATTCTCGCGATGCAGGTTGGCGGTAAGCTCAGCGATATTAAGCCAAAGGGGCGCCTGGAACTCAAAAATGTTCACGCCGACCTGTCTGAGCGCGGTTTTGTGCTGGCGAAGCTGAATGGCGCTGCCAGCGCCGATCTCGACAAGCTTGTTCTCGACAAAGTTGCTGCCGAAATTCTCGGCGGCAAGGTTTCTATCAGCGGCACTCTGCAAAACTTCAAAAAGCCGGTTTTTGATGCCAGCCTTGGCATAACCGGAGCCGACCTCGGGCAGATCAGAGCAATGGTCGCCAGAAACTACCCGGAAATGCCCAAAGAACTCGAACTAAGCGGAAAGTCAGATTTGAATGTAAATCTCAAGGGTTCGCTCGAAAAACCTGACATAAATGGTGACGCATCTCTCAAAGGTGTAAGGTTTTTTCACCCGGCAGTGTTCAGGCCGGTAGAAAACATCACCGGCCCAATTAAAATCAGCAACAAAGGACTTACCACCAGTGGAGTAAGCGCCGGCTGGGGCACTTCCAAGGCCAATATCACCGGCGAACTCACTGACTGGGGTAAGCTCATCAGTAATTTCAAATTTGTTGTCAGCCCGCTTGACGCAACTGATGCTGCCGGATTTTTCCTGAAAGATACTGGTTATGTTTTTGATGGCAAAGGAACCGGCAGTGGCGCTATAACCGGGCCGCTTGAAAAGATCAAGGTTGCCGGCGTCGCTTCGGTTCCTGCCGGCCTGGTGACTGCCCAGGTTGCTGAAAAGGGTGAGACTTTCAAGTTTCCATTTCAGAAGCTGACAACCAGCTTTTCCTACACTGAGTCGGTGTTTTCGATTACCTCGGCTGAATTCAATATCTTCAGCGGTAAAGTTACGGGCAGCGGCAAGGTCTTTCTTGCTTCAGAACCGATCAAATTTGAGTTTAACAGCAATATCGATAATCTGCTGACTCAGGAATTTCTTAAACAGAACACGAAATACCCGAACGTGCTTACAGGCGCCTTAAACGGCAGCTTTAACGGTCGCGGTAATACTCTGGGACTGAATGAGCTTAATGGCGACGCAAAGCTTGCCATGCCAAAAGGCACTTACAATTCACCTCCGTTCATTAAGCAGATTGCTGACAAGCTGAATGCTCCACAACTTGCTTCTGGAACCATTGACAACGCTGCCGGCGACTATAAAATTTCAGCCGGCAGAATTAGTTCAAACAATGTGCTTGCCAAAGCAGGTGAAGACAGAGTAACTTTTGTAGGGTCGGTTGGTCTTGATACAACCCTCGATGGTGAAGCGAGATTTCTACTTAATCGCCAGACAGCCTTGAAGAGTAACATTCTCAAAGAACTCATTGGCGATGAAGCATCAGTTGAAATCCCGGTTACAGTCAAGGGTTCGTTCATGTCGCCTTCGGTTGGCATTCCGCTTGACCGCATGCTCAAAGATGCGGCGGAGCGTCGGGCGAAGTCGGCGGTGAAAAAAGAAGCCGGCAAGGTTCTTGACCGTCTGTTCGGTGGCAAGAAACAGCCTGCAGCGCAGACAGCAACGGCCACGGCTCCTGTTGCCGGAACGGCTTCCGCAACGGTACAGCCTGCTCCTAAGCCGTCACCGCAGAAGCAGATCGAGAACAAGATCAAAGATCTTGGCAAGGACTTGAAAAACATTTTTCGCAGATAATCAGGAGGCTGATTGGATAACAAGAATTTTACCCTCAACTTCAAGAGCTCGGGCAAAATCACGATAGTTGAGTTCAGTGGTTATCTTGCGGCCGGAGTCACCGAGGCTCTGGTGCCGAAGGTTGAGGCTCTTCTTGTCGAAGGCTGCCGGAATTTTCTGTTCGATTTTTCAGGTGTGACAATGCTTGAGAGCGCAGCAGTTGCCGGTATTCTGGCGACAACTGAAAAAATAGTTGATGACCGTCAGGGCTATCTCGCCTTCTGTAATCTCAATGATGTTTCGCTGCGGGTTCTTGAGATGGTTGGCGTTTTTCTCTATGCCGGCTGTTTTGATACACCCGAACAGGCCATTGCCGAAATGACAGAATAAATCGGAGCGAAAGTCGCTTAGATTGCGATGTATTCAGAGAGCTTCGGTGTCTGAAAATCGCGCTTAATTTTAGGCAGACCGCTGCTGAATTTTTGCTTATATTTGCCAGCGCTCTCCGAAAACCCTCTTTATTAAAGACTTTTTGTTGTGGTACGCGTTTTGCGTAAGTTAAATGCGTTCTGATTTTATTATTTATTATTATTCAATGCGGAGGGAGCGACTGTATGTCTAAGAACTGGGCAAGGCTGATAGCTCTTGTAACTGTTTTCTGTATGTTGTTCTCGGCTGAAGTGTTTGCTGGCAAGGGTTACGGAAACTCTGGCTGCCACCACAAACCGGGTTTCTTTGCCAAGATTGGCAAATGCATCAAGAAAACAACTCAGAAGGTTGCCAAGGCAGTTAAAAAAGCTGCCAAGAAGACCGGTCAGGCAATCAAGACTGCTGCCAAGAAAACTGGCCAGGCAATCAAGAATGCTGCTGTAAAAACCGGCAAGGCTATCAAGGTAGCCGGAGCCAAGATCAACAACGCTATAAAAGATACCGGCGTCGCAATCAAGTATAAGCTGACCGGTTGCAAAAAGCGTGTGTGGGTTGTCGGTCATTATGACAAAAATGGCAAATGGATCAAGGGTCACTGGCGCAAACACGATCAGATCGTAGTTAAGCCAGGTTGGGGCAACAATCCCGGACAGGGCAACAATCCTGGTCAGGGCAACAATCCTGGTCAGGGCAATAACCCCGGACAGGGCGGCGAGCCCCTTCCTCCGATCGATAACGAACCCGGTCAGGGCAATGAACCTGGTCAGGGCGGCGACACCGCTCCGATTCCCGAAGAACCAGCTCCGACTCCGGCTCCCGAAGAACCAGCACCAGCACCAGCTCCTGAAGATCCGGTTCTCCCAGAACTTCCTGAAGACGGCGACACTGGCGTGCCCGGTGATTCTTCTGAAGCCTCTCCCGAAGCACCAGCTCCTGAAACCCCGGCTCCTGAAACTCCGGCCCCAGAAGATCCGGTTCTTCCTGAACTTCCTGGTGATGAACAGCCTGGCGATGAAGCCGAAGGCAACCCCAGCGATGAACAGCCTGGTCAGGAGCAGCCCGGTCAGGAACAGCCCGGCGAAGAAGCTGGTCAGTCAGGTCAGGCCGGTCAGGGCGAACAGTCAGAAGAATCTGAACAGGCTGGTCAGAGCGAACAGGCTGAAATCTCTCTCAGAACCATGGGTATGCTGATGAATGATCTGGTAAGACAGTCTGGCGAGATCACCGAATTCAGAAGAGCTGCCAATCCTGAAATGAGTTACTCAGTGAATGTCGCTGAAGGCCTCAACAACACCTATGACCTGCGCGAAGCCAATGCCAGCCTCCTGGTAAAAGTTATCGCCTGGGATCTCAATCGCAACAACGGTGAAACTGGTGAATACTTCTCATTCTTCACCTACAAGATGAGTTCTTACGATGCTGACAGCCGCAGACTGATCAAAGACGTTATCGATCGCGTGAAAGAAAGCGTGAAACATGGCGCCGGTCACGTAACTGAAGACAAAAAGTCGGCATACGAGAAGAGACTTGGCGAAATCGACGGATTCTAAATCCCGACAGCAAAAACCGCCTCGCAAGAGGCGGTTTTTTTATGCAAAAAAAACGTTGCTTTGCGTCTGCCTGAGCTCTAGAATAAGACGGCATGAATAGTCAAACTACAAATAAACTCAGCTTGAGCCAGCTGTTCCTGGCAGCTTCGATTCTGTCGGTTATAATTACCGTTCTCTGGCTTATGTACCCTAATCCGAATCGGCACTACCATCTTGTGCTGACGGGCATGAGCAAGGGGCGCATTCGCCCGTTCAAGGCGAAGTTCAAACCTTACCAGGGCAAACGCATGGGTGGAGCTGCTGGTGTTGCAGCTGTGGTCAAAGAAGCCGTGAAGTCTTTCGAAGGCAGTCCTTATAACCTTTTCTCGATTGGCAGCGAAATCTCTGGTACGGCTGATGCCTATTTCACCCGTGGTGCCGCGATAATCAAGATCATGAATGCCATGGGCATCGAAGCCATGCTGGTCGGTAATATAGAGTTCACCTATGGCCAGCGCCGATTGGCTGAGCTTGCCGAGCAGGCGGAGTTCAAATTCGTCAGCTCAAATGTTTCAGAGGTTGTCAGCGAAAGAGTTCCTGATTACCTTTCTCCTGGGCTTTTCTTCAATCCAGGTGGTGGTCTTAAGATTGGCGTTATCGGGTTGACGCCGCCTACCACTCCCACTTTGACTGCCCGCAGTAATATCGAGGGGCTTGACTTTGGCGATCCCGGAGAGTCTCTGCGTTTGCAGGTCGAAGCCATGCGCAAATCAGGCGCTGATCTCGTTGTTCTGTTGACTCTATATAACCGCGATCGCATAAGAGCAGAAGAGTGGCGGCCGATAGCCTCGGCTGCGCCTGATATCTGTGTTATGGTTGATTTTGATATAGATGCGCCGCCGGCAGTTCGCCGTGACGGCATTGTCATCAAAACTGTCAGCGGTTACAATCAGTCAAAAGAAGTAGACGTGCTCGACCTTGAGATAACTCCACCGCCAGTTCGCATAGTTTCATGGAAGGGCCGTCGTCTGGCTGTCAATCATGCCGAGATCACCCCTGATCCTGACGTTGCAAGAGTAGTTGATGCCGTCACCCGTGAGAATCGTGAAGCGCGCGATCGCTACATTGGTGAATTTGCTGGTGATTACCAGCATCAATGGGATCGCGAGTGCCCGATCGGCAACATGATAACCGACGCGATGCTGGCAGAGAGCGGTTGTGATATAGCATTCCATAACAGCGGCGGCATTCAGAACAATATTCAGGCCGGCGATTTTTCGGTCGGCGATCTTTTCAGTATGATGCCTTTCGATAATCAGATGGTGACGATGCAGCTTACCGGAAGCGAGATCGAAGAGCTTCTGCGCATTTCAGCCAGTTTACAGCGTGGTCTTTTACAGGTTGCCGGCGCCAGTTATGAATTTTCTCTGCGCCCCGAAGGCAATGTACTTGATTCGTTCATGATTGGTGGTGCGCCGGTAGACCCGGATCGAACTTACTCAGTCTGTACCAACAACTTTCTGGCTGACGGCGGCGACAATTTTACGCCTTTCCGCAAGGGTCGACAAGTTCAGTATGGCCGCCAGCAGCGTGATGTCGTCAGTGAGTATGTAGCCCGGAACAGTGCCGATGCTCCGCTCCGCCTTTCCACCGATGGCCGAATCGTCAGGCACGATTGATCAGCAGGTAAAACTTCTGGCATTTTTGCCGGTTGAATTGCCGGTTAAGATTGTCTTTAGCTCGACATCATGGTAGAATCGCAAACATGTTTGACATATCATGGATAAATCCCGGCGGCAGCGGTATCAGCAAAGAATCGCTGCAACGTGAGAACAGCATGCTCAAGCGGCAGATTCAGGAGTTGCTTACTCTTGATGAGACCGGGTTTTTTATCGAACTCGATTCTTTGCTCAAGGCGATACTGAAAAAGGCACTGGTGCTTTGTAAGGCTGAGTCTTCGTTCTTCTCGCTGGCGGGTAAAGACCCTTCTGACCTTGATGTTCGCATCAGTAACGTAATTCTCGAAGAAAAGATGGAAAAAATCCGTCAGCAGTTCAAGGCGGAATACCCGCGTTGGCAGGAGTCAGAGGCCGAAATGCTGACTGTCGAGGACTTCATTCTGCTGCCACTGGTGCGCCGACATCGCATGCTCGGGGTTATCGGATTGAAACTCACTTCCGATGCGCCTGACAATATTTGTGAAATTTTGCCAATTCTGGCGGCTCAGGCAGCGGCCTCTCTTGAAAGCGCCATTCTTTACGAGCGCATGTTCAAGCGTCTGCTGGTATTGAGTAATGTTTTTATTCTCGGTAAAGAGATCGTATCAAACATTGAGCTGCAGCCGCTTGTAGAGAAATTTCTGTCAATAGCCTGCGATGGTACTGACAGCGATATCGCCTGCATTTTTCTGCTGCACGAAAAAGACGAGCGCCCTTATTACAGTTATCTCAAGGCGACTGATACGGCTCTCAAATTCGCCGAAAGCTGCCCTGATGGCTATACACAGATCATTCAAAGCGTGCGCGCAGAAGAGAAGCATTATATTCTCAACGACCTTGCAGCAAGTGACTTCGGTCATAGTGAAGTCGGAAAAGTCGCCGGCATCACTCTCAAAGACACTCTGGTATTGCCGCTCAAACCTCGCGATCGTCTGCTGGGCGTTATTCAGGTCGCCAACAAGCGCGGAAATTTTTCTTATCGCCCGGAAGACCTGGATTTATTGAAGATTCTCGGCAGCCAGGTGGCTTTTGTCATACAGAACGCCGATCTCTTTAAGAACCTGCAACGTGCTTATATCGACACTCTTTCGGCGTTGACCAGCGCTATCGATGCCAAAGACAGCTATACACGCGGCCACTCAGAACGCGTTACTGAGCTTTCTATCAAACTGGCCGAGTATTTTGGTGTAGCGCCCGAGGAGGTCGAGAAGATCAAGCTCGGTGGTTTGCTGCATGACATCGGTAAAATCGGCATTCATGAGGGTATTCTCAACAAGCCCGGCCGGCTTGACGACGAAGAATTTGAAGTGATCAAGTCACACCCTGACCTGGGTGTGCGCATCATGGGCAAGGTTGAGTTTCTCGAATCGATCGTGCCGATCATCCGTTATCATCACGAACGCTATGACGGAAAAGGCTACCCGGAAGGATTGAGTGGCGAAAAGATTCCGTTGCTTGCCCGCATAGTCAGTGTTGTCGATACTTTTGACGCCATGACCACTGACCGCCCTTATCGCAAGGCAATGAGTATCGATGCGGCTCTTGCCGAAATCGAGCGTTGTGCCGGCTCGCAGTTTGACCCTGAAATAGCAGCGCATTTCGTTCGCATGATCAAAAGCGAAGGTGGACCTGCCAAGTCATGAAATTTTTGCGCGATTCCAGGTTCCCTGAACGCATACTGATAATGATAACTGTGCTTGCTATAAGCAGTTTTGCTTATTATTTCACGGTTGCAGAGGTCGAAGAGGTTGAATCGCGCTTTGATAACCGGCGGGTAATGCTGGTTAAAATGCTGGCGCGCGAGGTGATTGATCTTCTTGACCGTCGTCTCGATTTGTCGCCGCGCCTGTCGAATCTTCTGGCGGAAGAGGCTATCGCCTATGCCGCGGTTCAACAGGCTGACGGCGCCCTGCTGGCCCGCGCCGAAAACTATTCGATGCCGGTCGGTGTTCTAGAAAAAATCGAAGAGGAAGCTCTCAAGACTCCGCATCTTAAGCTGGTGCCGTTCAAAGACACTTCGCGAACAGCTTCTTTGATAGAGGCCGCAATACCTCTGGTTACAGCCAACGGCAAGAAGGTGGTTTTGCGGGTTGGTTTCTTCAGAGATGCTGAAGAACAGCGAGTTTCTCAGATAAGCTTTCGTAATACCCTGTTGTTCTCGCTCATACTGCTTGGCCTGGCTGCTTACTGGTTCGTTCGCAAGCACCATGCTTCAAACCTTCAGCACACGCTTCTCGGTGGCGCAGCTCTGCTGATACTTTTGCTTTTCATGGCTTCGCGGGTAACTCTGCACAGCTGGTATGAGCAAAACTGGCGTGAATCGTTTCTCAGGCACGCTCTCTATGTTTCCAAGATGCTTGTGCCATCAGCGCTGCGTTTCATTGACACCGGAGAAGACAAAGATCTGCGTGAATCCAGTCGCATAGTTGCCTCTGACGACGTATTTGCCTCAATTTCACTGATTCGTGATGAGCATGTGGTGTTTCATTCTGACCCGACGAAAATTGGTGGCACTGCTGCTGAAGACCAGAATTATCTGAAAAGTCTCAATTCAGACCAGCCCGTCATTTTCAGGCTCGATGAGCAGGATATGTTTGAAGCCATGATTCCGGTGTTGAATGGGCGTTTGCGGGTTGGCACACTCAAGGTGAGTTTGCGCAGCAGCAATCGCTACGAACCTCTGGCGATGATTCGCGACCGTCTTGCCCTGCTGTTTTTGCTGGCGCTGGTGTTGATGATGTTTTTGATGAATCTGATTTCACGCCGCATCTCTAAAGAAATTTCCTGGTTCATTCAGGCAATGGAGCAGGCAACAGCCGGAGATTTGCGTCAGAACATCTATATTGAACGCAATGACGAATTTGGCCAGCTGGCGCACGCCTTCAATTTCATGATCATGAGCATGAAGGAGAGAGATCTGGTTGGCAAGGGCCTGCAACAGTATGTCAGTCGCAGCATTGTCGAAAGAACTCTCAAGGCACTTTCCGGTAACGAAAAAAATGGTGAAAAGTTATTCGCAGTATCGCTGTTTCTTTACTTCAGTGGTATCGACGAGTCTATCTCAAGGGTCGAAGGAAGCCGCATCTTTTCCGGGGTTCAGGAATGTTATGCGATTCTGCGGCGTATCGTACAGCCAGGGCAGAATGTCAGTATGCAACTCTTCCCTTCCGGGGTCCTCGTGCTCTTTACTTTCCCCAGTCGCCATGATTCTTTGCTTAAAGCGCTTAATGCCGCCCGACTCGCTGCCCGTGACCTTGGCCGCCGCCAGGATCTTCCCTTTTCGCCCAAGCTTACCATGCATGCCATGGATATGGTACGCGGCCAGGCCGGTGATAAAGATGAAAACACCACGTTGATCGGCGATGGCTTTGGCGATTTCAGAACCCTGGCTCGAGTCCAGGACAGCGATGAAGTGCTGGCAAGTCTTGAGATCGATATTCTGCTCAAAGACGTGATTAATTTTGACGAACTCGAAGTTCTCTCGACCGAACAGGGGCGCATGAATGCCTATGTAGTCGGCAGTTTCAAAGAACTGCCAGAACTCGTCAGCATTTTCCCTGCTGCCACCTCCTGGACCAAAATCATGATATTGCGCATTCTCAAGGCTTCGACCGAACAGGTTTCGCCCGAGACTCTGTTTGAGTGGTTCAAAGATGCTGATGCCGACGTGCGTTATCATGTAATGGACGTAATCGAACGCGTTTCGCCCGACCGGGTGCGCAGTTTTGTTGAGAATGCGGTTAATACCGAGAATGATTCGAAGGTTCTGTCGAGAGCTATCGCAGTATTGGGTAAGGTTGGCAACGAGAGTCACATTGCTGTTCTTACCGAAAAGTTGCGCTCTGAAGATCGTCGAGTAAAGGCCAATGCTGTTGAAGCTCTCGAAGCAATCGGCGGCAAAAGAGTTTACGAATTTCTCAATCTGCTGGTAGATGAACAGGACAACCGGGTAAAAGCGAACATTCTTATTGCCCTCGGGAAATATGGCGATCTCAAGGTTTTTGAGCTGCTGTCACGCATGATCAAAGACCCTGAGAACACCATGCGTGCATCGGCAGCCTACGCGCTTGGTCGACTTGGCATGGCGCAAGGGGTGGAACCGCTTGTCGGCGCCCTTTCAGACAAGGATCCGATGGTGCGCAGACAGGTCGTCGCCTCTTTAACAGCTTTGAAGGCCGATCTTGACATAGAAGTATAAATTCGCCGTCTGGCCGATGTGCCGGTCGAACAAGGTTCGCAGGACGCAAAGCCTGCGCCTGACTAGAGAAGGAGTCATGCCATGGATTTTCAGGAAGCCTATGCAAAAGGAAGCGAAGCTCTCAAGGAAAACCGTCTTGAAGATGCGAGAAATCTTCTGGAGACAGCTCTGAAACTCAAGCCGAACGACATCTATACCATGAACAAGCTGGCCATGGTTCTCAAAGAACAGGGCGATTTTAACGGCGCTGAAGCGTTGCTGTCCGGATGCCTGGAAGTGAAGAAAGAGGATCTGTATACCAACTATCTGCTCGGTAATACTTATCTGGAGCAGGGCGACATCGACAAGGCCATCGAAACGCTTGAAAAAACCGTTAAGATGAATCCTTCCGATCGTTATGCCGTTAATTCACTCGCTCTTGCTTATCGCATGAAGCGTGATTATGAAAAGTGCATCGAAATTCTTGAAAAGACGCTGCAGAGCAATCCGAACGACATGTATAACAAGGTCAGTCTTGCTACGGTCATGTTCGAGATTGGCGATACTGCCGCCGCTGTGCGTCTTTCCAAAGAGATTCTCAAGCGCGAGGCAAACAATGTTTCGGCGATGATTCTGCTGGGACGCATCGCAATTGAAGAGGGGTCATACGTTACCGCTCAAGGTCACCTCAATCAGGTGCTGGCAATTGACGCCAAAAACAGCGAAGCGCACTATTATATCGGACGTATCTGCCTCGAAACCTCAACTGTTGAAGCGGCGCGCGAACATTTCAGCGCAGCCCTGCAGTATGATGCCGACAAGGTTTCGATTCTCAAGAACCTGGGCATGATCTATCTTGATAAAGGCATGTACAGCGAAGCCGAAGAGCAGTTTGCCATGGCGGTAAATCTGAGCCCCGACGATGCTTTTGTTCTTAGTAACATGGGTAAGCTGCTGGTGCTGCAGGGGCGCCTGGATGATGGCATAATCTATCTGCGCAAAGCGGTAGAGGCTCAACCAGACTATGCTTTCGCTTACTATAACCTTGGCAAGGCTTATCAGGAAAAGCGCGATTTCCCCAATGCCATTTACAATCTTATGTTTGCCCTCAATTTTGAGCCTGACGACGTCTATGCCATCAACGTTCTTGGCCGCATGTTTCTCGATGTTGGCCTCAACGACCGTGCTTTGCGCACATTCGACCAGGTGCTGAGTGAATTTGACGAGAACGATCGATTTGCCATGCTCGGGAAGGCTGATGCGCTCGAGGCAATGGGCCAGCCGGTTCGTGCTAAAGAGGTTCTCGTGCAGCTTAAAAAGATTGCCGGCGACGACAAACTGCTCATCGAAAAGATCGAGGGGCGCATTACCCGTATCAATAAAAAGGGATGATCTGTGCTCAAAAGATTTAACCTGACAGTTCCAACCGACTTCGAAGAACCTCTTCTTGGCCTGGCTGAAAGGCTTGGTCTATCTGCTTTTTCGAGTCCACAAATTCGCGATGCAGTTGGAAAAGGCGAGACTGATTTTGTGCTGACCGGCGAAACCGTCGTCAGCTTTATCGCTTCCACAATTGAACAGGACACTGCCGCTATAGAAAGCGAGATAGCCGCATGGTTGCAGGATTTTGGACTGTCTGCATCCTGTCTTGTCTGCGAAGAATACGCAGAGAACCAGGACTGGATGCTCGGCTTTAAAGAACATTTCAAGCCGATCTGTGTTGGCAGTTCGATTGTTATCAGGCCCCCATGGGCTGAGCCCTTGCCCGACGAAGACGATGGGATAACGATTCTCATCGATCCGGGTATGGCATTTGGAACCGGCACGCATGAGACGACGCGTCTGTGTCTGCAATTGCTTGAGCTGCTAGAAATCGGCGGCAGCTATTTTCTTGATATTGGAGCCGGCAGCGGTATTCTTGCTTTTTATATGATGAAACGTGGTGCCAATGGCGGCATCGCGGTTGAAATCGAAGGCGCGGCTGTCGAAAACATGCGCAAAAATGCGGCACTGAACGGAATCTCTGATCGTCTGCAGATGCTCTGTTCAGATCTTGCCGACTTTTCTCCCGCTCTGCCGGCAGAGGGACTTATAGCCAACATCACCTCGCCGGTGATCATAGAATATCTGCCATTGATGTCTAAATGGGTGCGACCCGGTGCCTGGGGTGTCTTTTCCGGAGTAAATGCGACGAATGCCGCCTCTGTCAGAAAGGCGTTTGCCGAAAATGGCTGGCGCTTGAACCGCGAAATTACCGATGGAGACTGGCACGGGTTTTATCTCGAGAGAGTATGAGCCTGCCGACATGGCAAAAAAAAAGGCCCGGGTCCTGAAGACCCGGGCTTTTTTTTACGTAAGCTACTTCGAATTACTCTGGCGAAGGAGAGTTACGTAGCGGTTGTATGCTTCACGATAATCATTGAGAGCTTTCTGAGTATCGGTGCGAAGCAGATTAGATCTGAGTTCCTCATCGGGGTTTTCACTGCCACCGATATTGGTAACCATGTTGATGTACTTGTTGTAAGCCTTGATGTATTCAGCGTGAGCGTTCTTCAGTGCGGTAGAGGCATTGGCTGACGGAGCCGGTTCTGCCGGAGTTTCAACTGACGCCGTTACCGGAGCTGTTGAAGCAACTGGTGCTGATACCGGAATTTCTGTCGCTGGTGCCACTGTCGCAACAGGTGCGCCTACGTTCGGGCTGACAACGATTTCGCTCGAAGGAGCTGAAACTGATACTGACGGCAGATTGTTGCCGTTGCCGATGGTCTGATTCTGGCGTTTGTAGCGTTTCCACAGGAAGTAACCAACAACTGCTGCACCAACCAGACACAGGGCCGGGATGAAGAGCGGGCTGCCGATGATACCACCGATGAAACCTGCGATACCAGAAAACACACTACCGATTGCGCCACCGATTGCACCGAGAGCGCCTGTAATAAATCCACCTGCAGCTGAGATGCCGCCCCAGATAGTAGCACCGATACCGGCAATACCGGCTCCAGCGCCTGCTACTGCTGCTGTCGCTCCACCAGCTACGCCTGCAACCGTTCCAGATGCGAATCCTACTGCGCTTGCAATGTATGGGGCTGCAAGAACTGCACCACCAACCGCTGCAACACCAGCAAGAGCCGTCTTGACCGGATTGTTCTTAACCGAGTCCTTGATCTTCGAGAACAGGCTTGCCTGAGCAGTTGCCGATCCGAAGGCCGTGAGGAACATGACTACGGCTAAGGTTGTCGCTAGCATTTTCATGAAACTACGTTTCAACCTCATAATACTTCCTCCTGTAAGGATCTGAACCAAATAGAAACTTGATCCTTCCTCCTTTCGAAATTTGAAATAATGGGTAGGTAGGTAACATTGATACTCGGGTAAGTATCGGGTATTAAAGAAGCTCCGCTCGGGTAAGCGGAGCTCCAGTTTCGAATTTTCTGTACCGAACGTCAAACGAATTTGCGTTCGAAATACGCTTGATTACTGGATTCCGTTTGGTTTTTCAAAGACCTTCTTGTATCTTGTATAAGATTATAAGAATGGAATCCTGATGCGTCAAGGTACCTTTTATTATTTAGTCAACCCCATGTTGAGACTGAGATTCATGCGAGTTTCGATCTTTTCCTTCTTGCCGGCGCCCAGGTCGTTTTCCATGACCATCAGCATGTTGGAAGTAACTTCGTTCTTGATCATGATGCCTTTTTTGTAGGCGAACCAGATGTTGCCGTTGGCTTTAACATCGAGGTTGATGCTGCCAGCTGCGCCCTGAGCGGTTGATACTTCTGACTGCAGCTTAACGCAATCTTCGCCGCCGACTTTTTCGAAGCCCATAACGGTGTATTTTACGTTCATCGGAATCGGGAGCTGCGGATTGGCCGGAATGTTTGAAGTCCAGCTTTCGCCAACGCCTACGGGCTTGTTGGGGAATTTGATCTGCATCTGGTTGAAGTTGCCACCCTGCTGATCCATGCCGGTTGAGGAAAGGATTTCGCCATTTTTGGCCATTTTAACGCTGATGATCTGGCCAATGTTGGGGAGCTGTGTCGGAGTGTTATTTACAGTGATTGTGCCATCGAGAATGGTGGTTGCCATATCGACGTTGCCGTCTTTGTCAACACCAGTGACCTTCTGTTCAATGGTCATGGCAGTTTCGAGATTTGTTCTCTGGGCTCTCTGATAGGCTGTGACAATGGTGTTGCCACGGATATTCATCTTGTATTTGGCAGTAGTGCCGGCGGCCGGGTTATACTGCAGGAGAACCTTCTCCTGGGCTGTGGCGGTAAAAGCCACCGATACAAGAAGCAGGACGCTCAGAAAAATCGAGATACGTTTCAACATTTAAACAAGTCTCCTTTCGCGAATCCATGAAGGGTGTCTACAATTTCGTTCTCAGCGGGCTTTGTCTGTACCGGTTTGGCAGGGCCAGCAAACAACCCGTAGCATGACATTAGCATAGAGCCTATAGAGTGTCAAGCATTCCCATATTTAATTATTTTCACACTATTGTCCAGTGCAAAAAAGTTCTTTTTGTTCGTCATTCTACGCGGCGCCAAGCGCAGTCGCAGGATTCAGAAAAGCGAAAAAGATGAATTCAACTGCTTTGCCTGACCCCTGCTTCGCTTAAGCTACGCAGGGCTTAGAGCGGGTTCGCACAGAATGATGGTTGATTTTGACCGGGAATTGCTGCGGCTTGCCATGATGGCTGGTCAAAGTTGGTCAAATAAGTTATAATATGCAAAATTACACAATAAGGAAGCAGCCCCTGAGTCAGCGAACCGAATTCGACCCCAGCTATTTCGAAGGCGTCTATTTCGAAAAACGCGTCTGGGTGCCTTCAGCAAAGATATCAAATTATCTCATGATGTTTACACGATTGTACATCGGAGAAAATGACGATCTTGGCAAAGCCTCGTTCCGCGATACTCTGGTAACTCTGTCTGAGAGTGAACTGGTGCCGCGCACTCTGGTGTTCTGGAACAATGCAGTCAAGGCTTGCGTCGAGGGCAGTCCTTTGCTGGCCACTATTAACAAAATCGAGCGCCTTGGCGTCAGAGTTCTTGTCGCCGGGCATGCTCTCGAAAAACTTGGAATCAAGGGCGAGATGCGCGCTGGCAAGCTGGCTAACCACTTCGATCTGCTCGAAGCTATGAACCAGGTACAGAAGGTTGTAACTTTCTGATAAAAAACCGTACATTTTTTGTTGACAGGCTGGATGGTTGATGTTACAATGAACGACGTCAACGTGACAAGGGCGCTTAGCTCAGTTGGAAGAGCTCCTGGTTTACACCCAGGTGGTCGGCGGTTCGAGCCCGTCAGCGCCCACCGAAAGCATGGATCGGTAGTTCAGTCGGTTTAGAACGCCGGCCTGTCACGCCGGAGGCCGCGGGTTCGAGTCCCGTCCGATCCGCTCTCATTTTAAAAGGCCAGGTAGCTCAGTCGGTAGAGCAACGGACTGAAAATCCGTGTGTCGTTGGTTCGATTCCGACCCTGGCCATTTGTTTTGTCTGGCGGCATAGCCAAGTGGTAAGGCGAAGGTCTGCAAAACCTTTATTCATCGGTTCGAATCCGATTGCCGCCTTTGTGAAGGGTATTAACCTTCCCACATCTGGCCTGCCAGTTGCTGGTATGCCTTATAGATATTCTGGATCGGTAGTTCAGTCGGTTTAGAACGCCGGCCTGTCACGCCGGAGGCCGCGGGTTCGAGTCCCGTCCGATCCGTTCAGAAGCCACCATAACCTGGTGGCTTTTGTGTTTCAGGGCAATCTACTCTGACTGGGTCACGTCTGGCGGGCCAAACTCATCGCTGCCGCCGTGTTTCTCTGCGAAATTGCGAAGGTTCTGCAGGCTTTCGCTGCCAAAGCCGGTGGGGCTTGCATATATTCTGAACAGACGCCTGAATTCTTCAGGGCAGCCTTCAAGATCCGTTTTGGCAGCTTGATCCAGTATCAGATTGCGCAGTTTTTCTTTGCGCGCTTCGGCCGACCCGAAAACACTCAATATAAAACTGATCGGGCCGTTTTCGACCATCTCTATTTCCAGCGCCCACGGGAGTGGCAGTAGAACTCTCTCCATGTTCAGCTTTTCCAGGTCGAGAACGAGACTCTTGTCATCGGGGCTTTGCGCCAGTTTCAGTCTGGCTTTGTCGATCAGTTGATTTATGTGCTGCTGCTGACCACATAATGACTGAACTTCTTCAGCTGTGCTGGTATAAATCAAAAAAAGTGCAATCGCGGCCAGAGCAAAAGCGAAACAGCTCATAAACAAAGCTGCCAGAAAAGTCTTTTTCATGTTTCCTCCAATTATGCCAGATGCATTACATCGCCGCCTGCGTCTCAAGAGGGGGTCTTGCGTTCAGGCATGTCTATGTCACACGGATACTTGTATGCAGGTCTATATTACCTGATTTTTCAAAAAAGTCACCCTCATGGCTGCAAAATATAGCTGTCTCTGCCGATATATCTAAAAAAAGGTGTTTGTAGCAGGAGGCATTATGTCCGCATTATTGACTATTGGGACGACTGGCAGAAAATCAGGTCAGCCGCTATCTCAGCGCGCGCGTCGTCTGGTCGGCAGATTCCTTCTCTGTACCGCATTCTCAGCTGTGGCGGGAATTCCGGCCGAAGCCGGCGCTCTTGACTGGCTTATTCAGAGCTCTTCTGCCCGTAATTCAAGAAAAACTGAGTCCGTCGGGCAAGGTGGTTCTCAGGCAGAATCCGTGCAGCTCCAGATGCCTGCACAAGAGCAGCAGCAACTTACTGGCGGCAATCTCGACACATTCACATTCGCATCAAGCCACTGGAAACAGTCGCGCGAACGTCTGGAAAAGGCCTGCCGGGCTATCAGCAGCCGCTATAACGACAACTCTGCCCGTGATATTCTACAGAAACTCTTTGTCATTGCCACTCAGATCTTTCGCGAGAATATTCGCAATACCGCAATGGCTGTCGGCGAAGTCAGAGATGTCAATCTCAAGGTGCGGCAGGGTCTGGTGGCTGTTAACCGGATTGTTACCGCCCCTGGCCAGGAGACGCTCGACAACCTCGATCGGGCTATCGATGAAGTGCTGTCGGCCAATGTTAACCAGCTGCTCTATGTCAAAAAATATCTGGTTGCCTCAGAAAGAACAGCGCAACTTGCCCGCACATCTTATGAGACTCTTGAGCTGATTCCCTCTCTTTCCTTGCCGGCGCTCGACATGATGGTGTTGATGGCGAAGCAGCTTATGCGTGTTTCGCAGTCGAACAGTGAGGCTTTCAAGGGATTGTTGCTTAACGTTCAGAGCAGCAGCGAGCAGGTAAGTGCCGGTCTCGACAATGTTAAGAAGATCGTGCGTGAAACGTTGCGCTTCTCAGATCATTTTGCGGTCAAACAGTTTCCGCTGATCAACCTGCCGACGCCCTCACGCGAAAAAATCTACGTGCAGCTCAACACACTTGATAACTTTGTAAGAGGAGTTGACAACACCGTTCAGATCGGCGATTCACAGGTGCGCAACGCCTCTCAGCAGTTTACTCACATGATTACCGGATTTATTGCGAAGGCGGCCGAGAGTCTCAAATATCAAAGCCCTGATAATCAGGAAAAAGCTTTGCCGCAGATTTCGAACTACGCACGTAACCAGGTCAGCGGTCTGTTTTTGCGGGCAAAAGAAGATCTGACTTCAATGCGCAGTGAAATGGCCAAAGCTGCCCGTCCCGGAACTGGCGCGATGCCGCCGGCAGTTAAGGTCGAAAGTGGCGAAGAAATGGCTTCCCGGCGTGCCAGATCAGCAGCCGGCGAGAAATTGCCGCTGTTTTTGCTCGGCGGAAAAAATGCTGCAGAGACAGATGTAGCCGCCGCTCCAGCTGAAGAACGGGTTTTAACGGCGCGAATTCCTGATCAGAGTTCGTTTTTGCCACTCAAGACGCAAACAGCGGCAGAAACTCAGATAGCTCGTCCTGACATCAATTTCGCTGCACCTCCTGCCGGAGTCACCGAACAGGTGCTTTATGATGAAAGCGCAAGTTTTGGCAGCAGCTCAGATCTGATGCAGTCTGAAGTTAATATTCTGAGTAATGAACTTGGCGCTGATTTCTTTTTCGGCTCCGGCGAAAACATCTCACAGAGCAGTTTGCAGGCGCGCAACGATGATTCGGTCGGGTTCGAAAGCGAAGAAGAAGGCGACGAAGAAGCAGAAGACAACGGCTTTGCCGAAAGCGATATGCAGATCAGCTACGACAATCTCAATTCCAGCGGCGAACCCGAAATCGAACTGCTCAAATTCGATTCGGCCTCTTACGGCTCATCCTCTGATGACCTGATTCCCATGATGCGTTTCGAAGGTGAAACACTCAATTTTGAGGACTGAGAATCGCGCTTGAAACTGGCGGATAATCTGTGTAGACTGCTCTAAATTAACATCGGAGCAGAATATGAGTTTCCCTGTGCATCGTCCGCGGCGTCTGCGTATAGACAGTCGCCTGCGCGGTATGATCCGAGATGTCAGCCTGTCCCCCGCTAACCTGATTTATCCGCTTTTTGTCGTCGATCAAATTGCTGAACCCCACGAAATTTCGGCGATGCCAGGTCAGAAACACTGGCCGGTTGCGCTCGTGCATGAGCCTGTTGCTGAGGCCATGCGCAAGGGTGTCATCGCATTCATTCTTTTTGGCGTTCCATCTGCCAAAGATGCTCACGGCAGTCAGGCTTACGACGCAGACAGCGTTGTCTGTCGCGCTCTGCGCCACATTCGCCAGCACTGCCCGCAGGCGTATCTGATAACCGACGTCTGCCTGTGTGCATACACCGACCACGGCCACTGTGGTATGCTCAAAGACGACGGCAGTATTGATAACGACAGTTCGATCGATCTGATTGCACGCATGGCTCTGGCACATGCGCAGGCTGGCGCTGATATGGTGGCGCCTTCCGATATGATGGATGGCCGCATCGGCGCGATAAGAAATCTGCTCGATACAAATGGCCTGGTTGATCTGCCGATAATGTCTTATTCGGCCAAGTATGCCTCGGCTTTTTACGGGCCCTTCCGCGAGGCGGCCGGCTCAGCGCCGGGAAAAGGCGATCGCAGCGGCTATCAGATGGACTTTCGCTTCGCGCGCGATGCCATGGTCGAGTTTGAGCTTGACCTCGAAGAGGGCGCAGATATTCTGATGGTCAAGCCTGGCCTGGCTTATCTCGATATGGTCAAGCTGGCGCGCGACAATTTTCCCTGCCCGATCGCGGTTTACCAGGTTTCTGGTGAATATTCGATGATCAAGGCCGCCGCCGAAAAGGGCTGGGTTAACGAACGCGCAGTTGCGCTCGAAAGCCTTTATGCCATGCGTCGCGCCGGGGCTGACCTTATTTTGACTTATTTTGCGCCGCAGGTTGCTGAATGGCTGCAGGAGGCGAAAAGCTGATGCCGCATCCGCATGCTACGGCACAACAAGATTCTCAACTTCTTCGAGTTCTCGCCTGGGAAAGCACACGCGCCTGCACTCTGGCCTGCCCGCATTGTCGTGCCTCGGCCGTCGATATGCGCGATCCAGATGAACTGACTACCGCTGAGGCCATGCAGATGCTTGATTCAGCGGCTGAGCTCGGCAAATCGATTATTATTCTCAGTGGTGGAGAGCCGCTGCTGCGCGAAGATCTTGAACAGATTGCCGAACATGCGGTTAAACTTGGTCATCGCCCGGTCGTTTCTTGTAATGACGGGCGGCTGTTGACCGACGAGCGTCTGACTACTCTGGCTGCTGCCGGTATCAGACATTTCAGCTTCAGCATGCACTCAGAGCTTGAGACCGATCACGACCATTTTGTCCGGGTTGAAGGCGCTTATCGAGAGGCTTTGCAGGCTTTCGCGCGAATAAAAAAGCATGGCCTGTCATTTCAGATCAATACAACGGTTCTGCCGGGTAACCATGAGCGGTTGGCCAAAATCAAAGACTGGGTCGTTTCACTTGGTGCTGCCAGCTGGCATCTGTTTTTCATTGTGCCGATGGGTCGTGCTGCTGCTGCCGGTTCAGAGGTCGCTCTCAGGCAGACGCAGATCGACGCGGTGCTCAGATACGTTGCGGCAGAATCTGACGACTGGCCGATTCCGGTAAAGGTGACCTGCGCTCCGCAATATGCGCAGATACGTGCCAGCATGGGCAAAGATCCCGGCAGCCGCGGGCGCAGCTGTATGGCCGGCAGCGGTTTTGTCTTCGTCAGCTGGTGTGGTGAAGTAAAGCCGTGCGGCTATTTCGATCTCGTGGTCGGCAATATTCGCAAAACACCTCTGAGCCAGATATATCGCGAAAGTGCTGAGCTGCGTGATATGCGCACTCCGGAAAAATTCAGCGGCATCTGCGGGCGCTGCAAGTTCAATCGAGTCTGTGGTGGTTGTCGGGCGCGCGCATACGCTGTTAATGGGAGTTTTCTCGCGTCTGACCCAAATTGCAACTATTCTGCTGGTCAAGAAGGTTAAACCGCGGTATCATTGGTACACTTTCAGGCCTGCAGATATTACTGACAAATAACAGATCAAGCAAAGGATACACCTGATGGACGAAAAAGATCACGAAATAATTCAGATGCTTCAGGGCAGTTTCCCGCTCGAATCTGAGCCATACCGTGTAATTGGTGATAAACTCTGGCTCGACGAGGTATCGGTCATATCGAGAATTGCACGGATGATTCAAGGTGGAGCCATACGTTATCTCGGGCCGTTTTTCGACAGTCGTAAGCTCGGTTACCAGGGCTGTCTGGCCGCAATACAGGTTGCTCCCGAGCAGGTCGACAAGGTTGCTGCTGTTCTCGATCAGTTCTCAGAGATAACCCATAATTACCTGCGTGACGGCAAACCCAACATGTGGTTTACCGTGATTGCGCCGTCTCTGGAACGCCGCGCTGAAATTTTTTCGGCGATCAAAGAAGCCGCCGGTATTGATGAAATCATGGTTTTTCCGTCAAAGAAATTTTTTAAAGTAAAAGTGGACCTCGACTAGGAGCTGCTCATGGATAACAAAACCCGACAGATCCTGTGTGAACTTCAGGATGGCTTTAAACTGGAAACTCGCCCGTTCAAGCGCATTGCCAACGAGGTTGGCTGTAGTGAAGAAGAAGTCCTCGAAATTATCAAGCGAAGTCGCGAGGAAGGGCTGATTCGCCGTATTGGAGCAGCAGTGCGCCCGGGTCATCTCGGCCATTCCGCGAATGCTCTGGTTGTCTGGCAGGTGGCCGAAGATCGCGTCGATGAAGTCGGCACCGCGCTGGCCGAAATGCGTGAGATTTCGCATTGCTACGAGCGTGAATGTCCGCCAAACTGGCCTTATAATCTCTTCACCATGATTCATGCACGCAGTGAAGAAGAGCTTGAGCAGATCATCGCCGACATTTTTCAGCGCTTTTCGCTTGGGCAATACAAGGTTTTGCGCACTGTCAAAGAGCTCAAGAAAACCTCGATGCGCTATTTCGAGGAAAACGCAAAATGAATGCGGAAGCATTGAAGGCTGCCGAAAAAGTTTTTCCCGGTGGCGTGAACAGCCCGGTTCGTGCTTTCAAATCGGTTGGTGGCAGCCCACTTTTTATCAAAAGAGCCTCCGGCAGCAGAATCTTTGATGTCGAGGGGCGCGAATATCTTGATTATGTTGGCTCGTGGGGGCCAATGATTCTCGGCCATGCCGACCCTGATGTTATCGCTGCGGTTACCCGTACCGCCGCCTCGGGTTTGAGTTTCGGTGCACCTACTGAAGCTGAGACTGAACTGGCTCATCTGGTGCGCGAAGCTTTTCCGGTTATCGAGAAAATGCGCCTGGTCAACTCAGGTACCGAAGCCACCATGTCAGCAGTTCGTCTGGCACGAGGCTTTACCGGCAGGCCACTTATCGTGAAATTTGACGGCGCCTACCACGGACACGCTGATTCGTTACTGGTTTCAGCCGGTTCTGGCGTAGCTACTCTCGCCATACCTGGTTGCCCCGGCATTCCCGAGAGTATCGCTGCCTGCACTCTTGTTTTGCCGTTCAATAATATTGCAGCTTTACAGGCCTGCTTCGAAAAGCATGCCGGTCAGATCGCCGGCGTCATTGTTGAACCGGTCTGTGGCAATATTGGTGTAGTAAACCCTGCTGACGGTTATCTCGCGGCTTTGCGCAAGCTGTGCAGCGAGCACGGCGCTCTGTTGATTTTTGACGAAGTCATGACCGGCTTCAGAAGCTGTTTCGGCGGTGTCAGCAATCTCACCGAAGTTTGCCCCGACCTGACCTGTCTCGGCAAGATCGTTGGCGGCGGTATGCCACTGGCCATCTACGGAGGCCGCGCTGAAATAATGGCGCATATCGCTCCCGATGGCCCGGTCTATCAGGCCGGAACTCTCGCTGGCAACCCGGTTGCTGTAGCTGCCGGTATTGCCACTCTCAAAAAGATCAAGTCACAGCCGCATTTTTACGAACATCTGCTGGCTCGCGCTGGCAAACTCGAGGCCGGCATCGCTGCCGCCGCCGCAACTGCCGGTTTCAAAGCCGTCTCAAACCGTTTCGGCTCGATGTTTACCATGTTTTTTACCGACCAGCCGGTTGTGGATTACGCGACAGCAAAAACTTCCAATACTGCTCTGTTCGCCCGCTGGTTTCGTGGCATGCTCGCCGAAGGCGTCTATCTCGCGCCCTCACAGTTCGAGGCCGCTTTCCTCTCGGCAGCCCACAGCGACGCCGATATCCACCATACCATAGTAGCCGCCACCCACGTCTTCAAGCAGCTCGCCGCCGGGAAGTAAAGAAAGAGTTTATCCGCGCATAATGACTAAAAAATAAAAACCCGGGCAGTTGCAGATGCGACTGCCCGGGTAACTTCAAGCACATTAGATCATTTGGGTTTGATTTTGACCGGGTTGGTTCGAATTGCGTAGCGCAATGGCTTGGTCGCATCAGTAGGAACATATTCAACTTCGGTTCTGATCAAATTGAAGCCGGAGTTTTCACGGTCGTATTTTACTTCACGATATTTGTGAAGCACGTTCAGTTCGTCTTTGAGAGCAAGTGCATGAACACCGAGTTTTACGGTAGTTCCAGCCTGCACTTCACAGATGAATACAGTATCAGTAGCCTGGGTTTCCGACCATGCCGGGTGGGGCTGCTTAAATGTCATGTTAAGTACTGGAATTGGATCGGTAGCAACCTCGTTGTTTTCATAGATTATGAAATCATTGGCGCTGATATCACCTTGAATATAAACTGATTTGTTGAAATGAAAATACAACAGGTCAGTTTCGCTTATCGTTCTGTCATTGTCGAGGTCTTCCCATTCGATCTTGTTCAGTGCAAGATCTTTGACATAGTATTCGCGTATGTCATCACTTTTTGATGAGCTCGGACCTTCGCTGTAGACAAAGCATGCATAGGGATCGAGTTTATAGTTCTTGCCCCAGGGATCAGTCGGAATAAAGGTGAGGTAACGGCCCATCAGCCCGTTGAAGTCTTTTTCTCCGAGTGTTGGAAGAGGGTTTGCCGTGTCTGTGCCAATAATGCCGAGGTATGGCAGGTCTTCCTGAGAATTGTGCAATACGACAGCCTGTTTAAGGGCGTCGAGGTCCTGCAACGCTTTGGAGCGCTTGCTGTCTTTGACATAGTCAGAGTAGTATGGGGTTGCCACACCGACGAGAATGGCGATGATGACCACCACCACCAGAAGTTCAATGAGCGAGAAGCCGCGTTTCATAATCAGCACTCCTTCGAGAGGTATGCAGGAATAGAAAATTCCAATTCAGACCACTTATCGACAATATAAAGACAAAATATTATCTAAAATATCAGCTAAATCAAGGCATTTGTTATTACTCGTGCTCGTAATCGTAATCGTTGGCCTGGCCGCGCACCATCCTGTGGCGACCATGCGTTCGCGACATCCTGTCGCTCTCGTTACTTCCCGCGTAACTGGTCGCGCTTGGCGCTGGCTTCGTTATCAGTATAGTAACCGTAGCGCTTGAGTTTGGTCACGCATTTGAGTGCTTCGCTCGTGTTCCCGCGCTCTTCGTAAAAATCCATCAGCTCTTCGATGAGCTTGCGGTCTTTCTTATATTCCTTGCGGGTCAGAAGAGCCATGATCGCCACTTCACGCAGGCGGTCGTTTTCGCCGTTATAAGCAAGGTTCATGAGCTCTTCATCGCTGACACTCGAATATTTGGGGTCGATTTCTTTCTTTGTGCCGAACAGAGCCAGGTTGTCGCGGGCAAATTTGTCTTTGAGCTCTTTTTCGGTCATTTCTTTGCCATAGGCAGTGCCCGGATTAACCTTGTAATATTTTCTGAATACGGCCAGCGCCTGATTATAGTAACCTCGCTCTTCATAGAAGCGCCGCAGACCGTCGAGTGCTTCGGCATCCTCCTTGTTGCGATCTATCAGTTCGTAGTAAGTTGCTTCGATGTCAGCGTCGGTGTTGCCTGATTCCATGAGCTTCATCTCAAGCTTGCGTGATTCGAGGCGTTTCTTGGTCTCTTCGATTTCATCGAGTTCCATGCGTGCCTGATCGCCAAATTTGGGGTCGCGCCGCAGCATGTTGAGAAAGTTTTCGGCATTGGCAAAATCTTCACCTTTGAGATAGATTTCAGCAGAACGCATAATGCCTTCAGCGAAATCCTTGTTCATGTTGTAGGCCTGCAGGTAAGACTTGATCGCTTCGTCATAGCGGCCCATGTCTTCATAGAGTCGGCCAAGCTCAAAATAGCCAGTTGCCGGGTCGGCGTTCTTGCGAATCTCCTTTTTGTATTCGGCAATTGCTTCTTCGACTTTGCCACTCTTTTCTAGATTACGCGCGAGGTCATAACCTATGAGCTCTTTGATTTCCGGGTCGCGGCGACCGAGTTTGCGTGCAGTTTCATAATGTTCCGCGGCTTTATCGGCGTTTTGTACGCTTTCGTAAGCTCTGGCCAGCAGCCAGTGCGTTTCGGCATGTTTCTGGTCAAAGAGCAGGGCCTGCTCAAGAATCTCGATTGCTTCGCGGGCAGAATCGAGATCAATGAGCACAGCGCCGAGACCGCGTAACACGTCGGGATTGTCGGGCTGTGCCTGCCTGGCCTGTGTCAACATTTCTCGGGCATCTTTAAGGTTTCCCTGCTCGAGCTGATACATACCGAGGCGTGACAGTGCTTTGCCGTTGCCGGGTTCGAGCGCAAGTGCGCTTTCGTAATGCTCTATCGCCTCGTCAGATTTATTGCGGGCATCGAGCAGCTCACCCATGCGCACATGAATGTCAGCTGACTTGGGGAAGCCGAGCAGCGCAGTTTCGAAATGGCGCAGAGCCTGGGTGGGCGAGCCTTCCTGCGAGATCATGATGCCAAGATAATAGTGCGCCATAAACTCCTCTGGCGATTTACGCACTATTGCCCGCAGCGACTTGATTACTTCAGCTTTTTCCTTTTTATTGCCAATCTGAAAATCGCGCCAGGCTTTGTCGTAAAAAGCTTCTGATATCTGCACCGGTTCAGGCGCCAGCGGGATCTTTTTGCGGCGCACAGCGGCAGATAGATCGGAGGCTGCAAAAATGCAGCAGAGCGCAAAGCTCAGTATCAGCAGTTCCGACAGTCTGGTTCTGGTCTTCATAATTACTCCTTATGCTCGTCATAGTAACCACCTGTTACCATGGTATACAGACAAGCAGTATTTAAGCTAAAAGTAACACGCCTTTCCTGCGAATGCAAAGAAAGGCGTGAAATGATGGCGAAGCAGTTACAGACTGGCCGGACCCTGCAGCAATACTCTGGCGCCTGAAATCACTGAATAGAGAGCGACAATCAGGCTGAAATAGAAGAGGTAAAAGTGAAAACGTCTGATGTTTGCCTGAGCTTTCGCTTTCTTCGGGTTCTTGATCGACTTGCCGACGAACATGTTAGCCAGCAGTATGCCAAGAAGAATGGCGCCGGCAAAGCCGTGCCCGTAGGTGCGCTGAAAGATTTCCTTTACGCCCAGAAACTGAACCAGGCTGAAGATGCCGCCGAGAAGACCGACGAAGATCAGGCCGGTGATCAGCTTGCTCAGCTTCAGGTGCTGCTGAAGAATTAGATCGTGCTGATCTGCTTCGGGTGATTTGGGGTTGATGGCCAGTGCCTGTTTGCCGAGGCGATGAATGTGGATCACGGCGGCAAGCAGAGCCAGCATGAAGATTGGGTGCAAATACTGCATAGCTGAACTCCTGCTTAAAGTTTGAATTTTCCAATATCGAAGTCGTCGAGATCGAATGGGTCTTTGGCCGGTTTTTTGCCGCCCTTGGGCTTCTCTTCGACCGGGCTGTCGAGATCGATAATGTTGTCGAGGTTGAACGGGTTATCATCAACTGGCGCGGCAGGTTTCCCTGCTGCCGGCTTTTTGCCGCCTGCCGCCGGTTTGGCTGGCGCTGCCGGTGCGGCCGGCTGGTCGTCACTCGGGAATACCTCAAGAACGTCGAGATCAAGGTCAAGACTGGCAAACGGGTCTTTGCCGCCTTCTCCGCCAGGACTGCCGGTGCCGAGACCAAGATCCGCCTCAGAGAACAGCGCTGCAAATGGATCTTTGCTTTCTTTGCCGGTCGAAGTTTTCGGCTTCATCGGCGGCAGCGGAGTATCGTCGTCTTCGAAGCCGGTAGCTTCATCAGCCGGTTTCATCGGTGGCAACGGCGTGTCGTCAAGGCTGGCAAAGGGGTCGGGTTCTTTGGCCGGCGCTGGCTTTGCCGGGGCGGGTCTGGGCGCTGGCGCCGGTTTGGCTGGCTGCGTCGGTTTCGCTTCCGGCTTCATTGGTGGCAGCAGGTCGGCCAGGTCGTCGGCAAATTCATCGGCAGCCGGCGCGGCGGCTGGCTGTGGAGGCTGCTTCGGCGCGGCCGGCGCTGGTTTCATCGGCGGCAGCAGGTCGGAAAGGTCATCGAGTGGCAACTCCGGCTCTGGCGAGGCTTCTGCCGGCGCCGAAAAGTTGTCGAGTGAATCGAGATTGATGTCAGGCACTCCCGCGTCAGCTGTCGTAGATGACTGATTGGCAGCATTCTGAGCAAGTGTTTCGTCTGATGTCTCTTTTCCTGACTGGCTGAGATTATCGATCAACGAGCCGAACAGATCGTCGCCGAGACCCTCTTGCTTCATGAAATCAGGCGTTGGCACGGCCGGCGATCCTGATTCAGCTGGAGTGGGCGCAGTTGCGGTCACTGCTGGCGCATCCAGGTCAAGATTGAGATTGTCTAAATTCATGCTCTCATCGACAGCTTCAGGGGGGGGCGGTGGAGCAGCCGGCCTGGGCGCAGGAGCAGGTTTAGCCGGAGCCGGTTTTGGCGGCGCGGCAGCCGGATGAACCGGCCTGGCAGGCGTAATCGCCGGCTTTTCAGCAGGTTTTGCCGCCGGGAAAGCCGGAGAACTGTCATCTTCATTCTGTGTCTGGACAGGTCGTTCTGAAACTGCTGGCTTAGCCATGTTTTCAGCTGGTCTGGCCGGAGCTGCCGGCATGGGAGGTGCAGCGGGGGCAGGCTTTGTCGTTGGCGCCGCCGGGCTGGACGGCATTGCCGTCTTTGTCGTTGCTGGCTGTGGAACGACTGGGGCTACCGGTGTGACCGGCCTGGCTGGAGTTGCTGGCGCGGCCGGAATTGCCGGAGAAATTGGCGCCGGAGTAGCAGGAATTGGTTGAACTTGGCCGGTCGGCGGAAACGCCGGGGCTTGCGGCGCTGAGATTACTGGTGGCGCAGCGGCAACAGGTGCCGGTATTGGAGCCGGTTCTTTCTTTAAACCAATATTGGCAGGCGCGGAAGGCGTGGCCATTGGTTTTCGTTTTATAATAGGTTTGACTGGCGGAATCGGGCGGCGCGGGCGGCCTGAGCCTTTTGCCGATGCGGCCAGCGGTTTCCCGCAACAGGGGCAGAATCTGATGACCATGTCGCATTCATCGCAATAGAGGCCATCGCCGCTGGCGATGTTGGAGGCTGATGTGCCTGAAGCTGATGCCTGCGGCTGATTAGATGATTCCCAGGTGCCGCTTTCGCCTTTGCTCCAGTTGTCAAGTTCAAAGACGAGGTCTTTGACTCCGGCAACCTTTCTGATACTGGATTCAATGAATTTGAGCTCAATAGCGATTTCGTCGACGGTTTTTTCGATGCCGACAAAGGCAAGTTCACCCTGCAGGGTGACGACCCCGGCATTTACCGGAAATTTTATTTTGCCGAGATCGACTCGCCGCCCAGCCAGTTCACGTCTGACGGCAGCTCCGATCCCAAGGTCAGTGGCCTCCTTCAATTTTGGCCTCCAGTTCTCAAGTCAGTTGAATATAGAGTCGCACGGCAAATTCTAGATTTGCACAATTCATTTTAAGAATCGGCAAAGTCGTGAAAATTTCTTAATCTTATCTGCACATAAAAGAATTATAGCGCAAAGGCTGCGCTAAATTCAGCAACATTCTTAAAGACAGTGGCGCGTTGTGCGGGGTCGGCAAGGTTGAAAAGCGGCGGGCCAGGCCGGCGTCTCAGCCATGTTTCCTGGCGCTTGGCATATTGCCGGGTATGAATTACGATTGCTTCGCGGGTTGCCGTTAGGTCAGCCTTGCCGTCGAGCAGATCGAACCATTCACTGTAACCAATAGAATTGAGGCCGGGCGCCTGTCTGCCGTATTTGTCGATGAGTCCGCGTACCTCGTTTTCCAGCCCAGCTGCAATCATTTCGTCAACCCGCCGCCCAATTGCTTTGTGAAGTTCATCGCGCGGGCGAGTTACGACTACTGGCATAAATAGCGCTTCTGGCAGCGGTGATACGCGTTTGTTCTCAGCAAGTGGCCGCCCGGTGTTCGTTACAATCTCTATTGCCCGCAGAACGCGCCGTGGATTATTGACATCTATCTGGCTGGAAGCAGCAGGGTCGAGTCTTTGCAGCTGATCGAGCATAGCGGCGAGGCCTTTTGTCTGCAATTCCTGCTGCAGGCGCTGTGACAGCTCAATGTCATTGCCGGCAGCACCGAGGCCTTCGGCGAGCGCATCATAATAAAAGCCAGTGCCGCCGACCAGCAGTGGAATTTTTGCGCGTTGCCATATCTGTCTGATGGTCTTCGCAGCCGATTCGGCATATTCGGCGGCACTGAACGACCGGTCTGGCGCTATTATGCTGAAGAGATGATGCGGCGCCTGCGCCATCTCAGACTGAGTCGGGTGAGCAGTTCCGATCAGCATTTCGCTGTAAATCTGCCGCGAATCACAGTTGACTATTTCACAGCCGTGCCTGGCGGCAATTTCAAGCGCCAGACCGGTCTTGCCTGACGCCGTCGGCCCCAGCACCGCCATAACGGGCATTTTCTCAGCGCTTCGTGTTGCTGATTCTCTATCAAATTTGCATTGCATGATTAAATCTCTTAAATTCTCAACAAGTTCAGCAGTAAAAGTAAGGGCGCAGGCAGGTCTTTATAATCACTATTCTCAAAGACTAGTCCACGGTCACATAAGAGTTCACGGTTCAAAGTCATTGCGAGCGAAGCGAAGCAATCCTTCTACTAATAGGATTGCTTCGTCGCTACGCTCCTCGCAATGACTGTTTTTAAACACACGTTCAAATTTGACAAAGCACTAAGTGCGCAGAAAGCCGGTTTCGATCTGGCGGGTGGTCAGCCTGATCACGATCGGGCGACCATGCGGACAGGTAAAGGGATTTTCGGTTTTGAGCAGCTGTTCAAGCAGGCTGTTCCATTCAGACTCGTCAAGCTTGTTGCCCGCTTTTACCGCGGCTTTGCACGCCATCATCTTGAGCAGGTCAGTTTTGATTTCACGAATAGAGCGGCTTTCCCAGCCGTTCAATACCTGTCCGAGAACGTCCTGCAGGCTTTCGCCATCGTTGTTCTGCTTTTCCGATACCGGAAACGCGGTGGCATAATACTGGCCGTCGTCTTCCTGCTGTATCGTGAAACCAAGTTCTTTGAGCTCGGTGAGGTGATCTTTGATCACCATGCGCTCTGAAGGCAGAAGCTTGAGTGGCACCGGAAACAGCAGTGGCTGTGCAGCTATCGGCATGTCGCGATAAGTCGCTGTATACTGGTCGAAGAGAATACGTTCGTGTGCCGCGTGCTGATCGATGATGAACAGCCCTTTATCGTCTTCGCCGAGCAGATATGAATTTTTCAGCTGCGCCAGAATACGCGGGTGTTCTAGGGTAGACACCGGTTCGAATGCGCTTGCCGGCGCGGCTGAATGTGGTCCCAGTCGCTCACTGCTGATGTCTCTGATTTCGTAGAGTCGTTCTTCGTTGCCGGCCGGTGTCCTGATTGGCTGCATTTCAGGTGGGGGTGTAAAAATAGATGGGGCGGCAGTCGGCGAGGCTTTTATCGTGCCGGTATCAGTAGTTGCTTCGGCTTCATATTCTGGCAGATCCGGAGTGACAAGTCCACTTTGCATTGTCGTCGCTGGCGCAGAAGCCATGCGCAGGCCTGAAAGGCTGGCCTGGACGGTTTCCCAGATTGTCGAAAAGACCCAGCGCTCATCTTTGAAGCGAATCTCAGTTTTTTGTGGATGCACGTTTACATCGATCATAGCAGGCGGTACGCGCAGATCGAGAATCAGCACAGGGTAGCGCCCCTTCGGGAAAAACGCCGAAATTGCCTTGTTGATCGCCTGTGTAAGTAGTTTCGTTTTAACGACGCGCCGATTGACCAGCGTGGTCATGTAACGCGCCGCATTGCGCGGCTGGTTTGGCGGTGAAATGAAGCCGCGCAGCGACATGCCGCCCTGCGCTATGCTCGTCGGTTCTTTGAGGGCGATCAGGTCGCGGGTGACTTCGGGGCCGTAAACAGCAAGAATGGCATCACTTAGGTTGCCTGAGCCATTGGTGGCGGCGACAAGAACGTTGCTGTTGGTGAATTTGAAAGCAATTTCCGGGTAGCCCATCATGTAATGACAGACGATGTCAGATATTTGCGCCATCTCAGCCGCGACGCTCTTGAGAAACTTGCGTCGGGCCGGAACGTTGTAGAACAGGTTTTTTACCTGTATGCGGGTGCCACGCGGAAACGAGTCGCTGTCAACGCTGGCTACCCGCCCGCCGTCGAGAGTGACGCGGGTGGCGGCGGTTTCGCTTTCATGTCGGGTGATCAGGCTGACGCGGGCTACCGAAGCAATAGTTGGCAGTGCTTCACCGCGAAAGCCAAGCGAAGCAATGTTTTCTAGTTCGGCGTCGTCGACGAGCTTGCTGGTTGCATGCGGAGTGAAAGCAAGCACTGCATCCTGGCTGGTCATGCCTTCACCGTTGTCGGTGATCTCGATGAGTTTCTGGCCGCCCTCTTTAATCTCGATCTCGATGCGGCTGGCTTTGGCGTCAATCGCGTTTTCTATAAGTTCCTTAACCACCGAGGCCGGCCGTTCGACCACTTCGCCGGCAGCGATGCGGCAGATAATGTCTTCAGACAGGATTTTTATCTTTCCGGTTGTCATGCAGTCTCCTCAGAAATTGTGTGGGGCACCCATATCCCAGCTGGCTACCGCATTGACGGCCAGACTTTCAGCTGGCGCGAGATGCGCTGTGAAATAGCCGTGTGCCGCGATCATTGCTGCATTATCAGTGCACAAATGCAGAGTCGGCAACAGCAGTTCGGCGTGGTAGCGGTCAGCCAGTTGCTGCATGTCCCGTCGCAGCACCGCATTCGCGGCCACGCCTCCCGCAAGAATCAGTCTGCGAGCTCTGGTTTCCTTGAGTGCCATGCCGACCTTTTCGACAAAAGTCTGGCTGACCGCATGCTGTAGACTGGCGCAGAGGTCGGGCAGGTTGAGTTCGTCCTTTTCATGCGCGACTATGCGCATAACCGCGGTTTTGAGCCCGCTGAAGCTGAAAACATAGCCTTTGCCGGCCATCGGGCGGGGCAGCTGGTACCTTTTCGGGTCACCGTTTTCGCCGGTTTTCTGAATGATCGGTCCGCCAGGATAGCCGAGCTGCAGGTGGCGAGCAACTTTGTCGAAAAGCTCGCCCGGAGCATCGTCGAGTGTCTGGCCAAGAACCTGATATTGACGTGGTCCTTCTGCCAGAACGAGATTGGCATGACCTCCTGAAACGATAAGACCGAGAAAGGGATACTCAGGCGCGCGGCCGGCTGCAAGAAATGAGGCGGTCAGGTGCGCCTCAATATGATTGACCGGAACCAGCGGTTTGCCTGTATACCAGGCGAGTGCCTTGGCAGTGCTAAGACCGACCAGAAGCGGGCCCAGCAGACCGGGGCCGGCGGTTGCCGCAATCTGATCTATGTCGCTGATTTTCAAGCCGGCTTCCCCGAGGCAGTCACGTAAAAGTGGCAGAATGGCTTCGAGATGTTTACGCGAGGCGACTTCGGGAACAACGCCGCCAAATCGCCGGTGTATCTCGATCTGAGACGAAACCAGGCTGCTGATGACTCTGGTGCCGTTTTCGACGAGGGCGATCGAAGTGTCGTCACATGATGATTCTATGCCGAGTGTTATCATGGTTTTTCCTCAAGTTTGCGTTCAGCCTGCGACGGAATAACATACATCGGCAGCACTCCGAGAATCTCTTCGAATGTTTCTGCAGCCGGTTGGCTCTTGATGAGCTCGTGCAGAGCTTCTGGTTCCGGGTCGAGCCGGAGCAGGCCCGGCAGATCGCATCTTATTGCGAAAGCATGCGGCCCAGTGATGGTGGTGCGTGTCTGTAACTCTGGTGACTGACATGTTTGCGCATCAACATCAGCTTCCACGACAAAAGCCTTGTCGATGAGCGTTGGCAGTATCAGCATGACTTTGCCGCTTTTACCCTGTAGTTGCAGGGTTTTTAACGACCACTTGAAAATGTCTATGCCGCTTACTGGCTTATCGCCAATAAGTGCGAGGGTTCGGAAAAATGCTGCCGCTATGCGAAGTCCGGTCAGACTGCCTGGTCCGGTGCAGATGCTGAGCCGGTCGAGCTCTGCAAAAGAGCTGCCGGCCTGATTTAGCATTTCGTCACAGATTCTGCTGACACAGGCGCCAAGATTGCGGTCAGTGTCGAAACGCCGGCAGAAGAAACTACTTTCGTCGCCATACTGGCAGTTGGTGGCATTTTCTGAGGCATCTAAAAACAGGTAGCGCATTGTTCAGGGTTCCTTCCAGGTCCAGCTGATCAGGCGATCGAATTCTGCCTCGGGATCTGGTTGTTCTATGCAGACTTCGAGGTGCGGCATTTTCTGGAGTTCGGCGACGCGTTCGGCCCATTCCACCAGGCAGGGATTACCTGTCTGTAATATCTCGAAAAGACCGATATCGATAACCTCTTCGAAGCAGTTGACGCGGTAGAGATCGAGGTGAAAGAGTGATCTGCCGCCGCTGCGGTATTCGTTCATCAGCGTATAAGAAGGGCTCGAGACATGGCCGTCGATGTTGAGTCCGCGGGCAAATCCTCGGGCAAACAGCGTCTTGCCGGCACCAAGTCCGCCGTGCAGAAGAACCAGCGCTTTCGGATACTGTTGGGCCAGCTGCCCGGCGATCTCGAGAGTTTGTTCAGGTGATTGGCTGCGTATCGGTTCCATCAGTCTCTCAATTCAGTTGCCAGAACTATGTCGCGGTTGATGCAGGTAAGGCAGTTGAGCAGTTTGTCGCGCAGACTCTGATCTTTAACCGCATCGCGAATCTGCCTGATCAGATCGATAACCTGACGAAAGGCCCTGATCAGATCTCCTTCAGGGATGTCGGCCATCGCCATCATATCTTCAAATGCACACCCCTGGCTCCAGGCCAGCATAAGATTGCAGATTCTCGTTTCCAGGGGCTTGATAAAAGCATGTTGTCGTGCCAGCGAATTGACGAAGCCGCGTGCACTCTTCAGCTTTTCCGGCAGTTTGGCTACCGGGCGTGGTGTTTCGTTGTTGCTGGCGCGCCGCCGGTGTTCGTAAACCAGTGACAGGCAGATCGCGTTGATTTCGTGCTCGTTGCATTCATGAAAATAGCCGGCAAAATAGAGTTCGGTGACAGCAATCTCTTCGGTATGAATGCGGCTGGCGAGTTCTCCGCGCGCGAGCAGGCCCTTTTCATCAATATAGCCAAGTTGGCGCAACAGTTCGAGTTTGCGCTCATACAATGGTAGTTGCAGCTCTTCCTGCTCTTCAAGCAGTCCGCGCCAGTAATTTAGCTTTTTGCGCAGGCGTGCAGCCTGATTATAACGCGAAACACATTTGTTCTTGCTGCGGCAGCGGCCACAGATAAAATTTCTTTCCTGTTCCAGCATTTCCTGGTGCTGGGCCGAAAATTGCTTTTCAATATCTTCCTGATAGGTGCGGTTACGCTTTCCACGCATACCGTAACGAATCTGGTCGAGCTGGCGGTGCATGGTGTCAACCTTTTCTCGCATCTTTTTCTGGAACACCATGAATTCATCAAAGTCGTTTTTCTTTTCGGGGCAGCGCGGCATGACCTGCTCGATCTCATAGCGAATCTTGGCGACTTTCTCAGCCAGTTCCGGCAGCATTTTGTTTGCCTGAAACTGTGCAAAGTTGCGTTTGAGAATCATGCGAACTTCGTCGGATTTATGGCCAGAATACAGGTTCAGAACACTGTTGAATGACAGATCGAACTGGCTCAGCAGCGGCTCGATGTCGCCATAAACGAGAGTCTGCAGTTCCTCCAGCGACAGGTCGCGTGGCAGGTGCGGAACAACCACCCAGCCGGTTTTGTCGATACCACGCCGGCCGGCGCGCCCTGAAATCTGAGTGAATTCAAGCGACTTCATCGGGCGGAAGGTGCGTCCGTCATATTTTTTGAGAGCATCGTAAGCTACGCTGCGGGCCGGCATGTTAACGCCGACGGCGAAAGTTTCGGTTACGAAAAGCACTCTGAGTGTGCGTTCGGCGAACAGTATCTCGACGAGTTCCTTGAGCTGCGGAAGCAGGCCGGCATGATGTCTGCCAACGCCGCGTATCAGTTCTTCGCGCAGATTCTGTGCTGTTTCGAGGTTATGCAGCTGGTATTTTTCGATGCAGTTATCAACCATTTCCTCGATGCGTGCTTTTTCTTCAGGTGAGGTGAAGTCGAGCTTCTGGGCGGTATCACGTGCCAGTTTGTCGGCAAGCGCCCGTGAAAATACGAAATAGAGCAGGGGCAGGCGATCCTGACTGCGCAGCTGTCTGATGATATCGAAGTGTCTGAAATCGCCTTCCTTTTTGGCGCGGCGGTCGCGTGGACCCTCGGTCATCGCTGATTTGCCGCGCAGCTTGCTGCGCAGATCCTTGAAAGTCAGTAATTGTTTGTTGTAGTTGAAAAGAAACGACAGCGGTACTGCGCGCTGGTTATGGCTGATAACCTTGACCTGGTGGTCGATGACCGATTCGATCCAGCGCGCCAGTTCGTCGCAGTTCGGAATAGTCGCCGAAAGCGCAAGAAACCGCACGGTCTTCGGCGAAAAGATAATCGATTCTTCCCAGACGGTGCCGCGTTCGATGTCACCGAGATAGTGAATCTCGTCGAAGATTACGTATGATACATCGGCAATGGCCTCGGGGTCTTCGATTGCCATGTTGCGGTAGACTTCGGTGGTGACGATCAAAGCCTGGGCGTCTCGATTGATGACGACGTCGCCGGTCAGAATGCCGACCTTGTCGCCGTAGAGCCGCGAAAAATCACGATATTTCTGGTTCGACAGCGCCTTGATCGGCGACGTGTAAATGATGCGCTGATCGGTTTTGAGAACTTTTTCAATGAGATACTCGGCTACGAGAGTCTTGCCTGACCCGGTCGGGGCCGAAAGAACCAGCGAATGACCGTTTTCGATCTCGGTGATTGACTGAATCTGAAATTCATCGAGAACGTAGTCGCGGTATTTTACATTTAATTCCATAAATTGACGGCTTGTGTTTCCTTGCTAAGTTTAATGCTTCGACAACGGGCAAAAAATTATACCCTATTCCCCGCCAAGCTTCAACACTCCATCGAACACATTCCGTAAAGCTTCAGTCTTAAGTTGGATTGCCTATGTTGCGTAGATTTGCAGCAACAAGATATTGTTTGCTTACCCGTGCTCTCGACAGGGTTAGGCAGCTCTTACGGCTTCAGCCGTTAGAGATGCGTATGCAAAGCCTCAACGCTACAACTCTCGCCAGACGCAATCTATGGTAAATAGCTATGGCTTTGCGTCAACATTGCCTGGCTCGGCCGAGCTGCTCTATCCTGCGCAGCTCGGCATAAGCACATCCGTGTGCAAAAAGTTTTCGCTTATGAGATCCCTGTCTGCGCACTCACAATCATAATTCCACCCGAAACTGAATCTTTGCCACATTACACAGAATCGCCGAATACGCATCCACATATCTCGCAGATATGCGCAGATTTACCGTAATCCTGCGCACGGTCGCAGGCTCTCATTGAATGCGAATTCTCTCTAACGGCTTTTAATAGTGTCTCAGTCGCTTTGTGCGTGGCCTCGTCTAATCTGAGAAATCGGAGTAATCTGTGGATGTCGTTCTGCCTTTTGTCTTACTTCCTTTTTCTCTTTCATTCTCTCTTTTTTCTTAGTGTCTTTGCGGCTCAGTGCGAACTTTCTTCGTTCTAACCTGAGAAATCGGAGTAATCTTTGGATGCCCTGCTGCTATTCTGACACCGCTTCTTTGGTTTCGGTGTTGTAGGTGATCTTCTGACCCTCGAGACGGCGCTTTTCCATTTTGCCGGTTTTGGGGTTGAGTTCCTGTGTCTCGACCATGGCATCGCCGGTAAGAATGGCGGTCGAACTTTCGTGTATGTAGTCGAGTCGATGCCCGCGCCCGTAACTGTCTTTTTCTTTGATGCGCACGTTGCCACTGAATATAAGTCGTTTCTGGTCGCGGAAACCCAGCATCTCATCAGCAGTTATGATGACCCACGAATAGGTGGCGAGATCCCATGAGCGCTCTTCGATCTTGACGTTGACGCTGTCGGAAGCATTGAAGCGCCCCTTGTCGCTGTCGAAAAAGATGCTGCGCGCTTCGATATTGGTTTCTCTGATCAGCTTCTGCTCGGGAATAGTCTCGCGGCGATAAATGCGAGGGGTCAGGCTGGCGAGCAGCCAGCGCGGCGAATTGCTGACCAGTGCCCGGTTGCAGGTCAGTATGTCGCCTTCGCGGGTTGCTCTGACATCGCCTTCAAGCGTGGCAATACCATCTTTGACCAGCATGGTGTTGGCTGTAATCACTATATCTGGCTTGCCCTCAGGGATATGAAAAGTCATGCTCCCTGGCTCAAACGATATTTCAGCAGCCATTACACTCAACGCAATGCACAAAAGTGCCATCGCCAGCAGAATTTTCACCTGTTTTTTCATACCGCGCATTATATCTTATCACCCAACTCATATCAATCTCAAAATCGTGCTCGTAATCCTAATCGTTCTCGCCAGAACGAATGATCCGCAGATTTCGCAGATAACGCAGGTTTCTTGTGAGGGATGGTCGGTATTTCAGTGTCTTTGTTGTTTCGAGGCTCAGTGCGAGCTGTTTTCGCCCTGCATTTGCGCAATCGGCGTAATCGATGGATGTCTTTCTTTCATTCTTTGTGTCTCTACGGCTTTGTGCGAGTTCTTCTCTCTCGTGCTCGTGTTCGTAATTGTTCTCGCCATCGAATCTGGCTTGAACTTTCTACAGACGCGCTTGACCGGGGGCACCGGTCGAGCTGGCGCGGTAAATTGTGCTTGCGGTGTTATCTGATCTGATGGTATAAAAGGGCACATCATTCCATATGACGAATACAGGAGGCCTGTCCCCTAATGAAGCCAATCCGGACATTTATCGTGGTTCCCAGTCTGCCCGAATCTCTGGCTCCGCTCAAAGAGCTCGCCTACAATCTCTGGTGGTGCTGGAACCCTGAAGCAATAGCGCTGTGGCGCCGACTTGACCCGGTCGAATGGGAAACAACCTACCACAACCCGGTAAAGATGCTGGGCTCGATTTCGCAGGAACGTCTCGAAGCTAAATCGCGCGACGAAGCCTTTCTTGCCAATCTTACCCGCGTTCACGAACATTTTAAAGCCTACATGGAAGATCGCCAGACCTGGTTCGCCAAGAACCACGGCTACCGCGAGCGACCGGTCGTTGCCTATTACTCTGCTGAATTCGGCCTGACCGAAAGTGTACGCCTCTATTCAGGCGGCCTCGGCATGCTCGCCGGCGACCATCTCAAGTCTGCTTCCGATCTCGGTATTCCGCTCGTCGGTATCGGCATGCTTTACCGCGTTGGCTACTTCCAGCAGAAGCTCAATGCCGGAGGCTACCAGCAGGAAGTCTACCCCGAAAACGATTTTCACAATATGCCGATTGAACCGGTTAAAGACAGTTCCGGCAAGCACCTGCGCATCAGCGTGCAGTTGCCCGGTCGTTCTCTCTACTGTCTGATCTGGAAGCTTCAGGTCGGGCGCGTGCCTCTTTATCTGCTCGACACCGACACTCCCGAGAACTCAGCCGGCGATCGCTGGATTACTCGTGAGCTTTATGGTGGCGATACTGAAACCCGCATCATGCAGGAAATAGTGCTCGGTATCGGCGGTTTGCGTGCTCTGCACGCCCTCGATCTGCACCCCTGCGTCTATCACATGAACGAAGGTCACTCGGCTTTCCTGGCGCTCGAGCGCATAGCCGTTGCCATGGAACGCCACCAGATGACTTTCCGCGAAGCACTTGAGCTGACCCGTTCCGGTAACGTCTTTACCACGCATACGCCGGTTCCGGCCGGTATCGACGTGTTTACCCGTGAGCTGATGGACAAATATTTCTCACAGTATTACTCGAAGCTCGGCATCAGCTGGCAGGAATTTCTCGATCTTGGCTGGCAGAACAACACGCCCAAAGGCGATGGATTCTCGATGGCCGTCTGCGCGCTCAATCTCTGCGGCGAAGCAAACGGCGTCAGCAAGCTGCACGGCAAGGTTTCGCGCCAGATGTGGGGTAATCTCTATCCGCAGGTGCCTTTCCAGGAAATCCCGATCAAGTCGATTACCAACGGCGTTCATACACATTCATACGTTTCTACCGAAATGTCGGCGCTGTTCGATCGTTATCTCGGGCCGCGCTGGGTCATGAATCCCGGTGATCAGACAGTCTGGGATAAAATAGAAATGATCCCGATGGAAGAACTCTGGCGAACGCATGAGCGCCGGCGTGAGCGCCTCGTTGCCTTTGCCCGCAGCCGCCTCGAAAAGCAGCTGCGCCACCGCAACGCGCCCCCTTCCGAAATCGCCCAGGCTGCCGAAGTGCTTGATCCTGAAGTTCTGACCATAGGATTTGCCCGCCGCTTTGCCACCTACAAGCGCGCGACACTGCTGTTCAAGGATCTTGACCGCCTTATCAGAATTCTCACCAACAAAGACAAGCCGATTCAGATTATTGTTGCCGGTAAAGCGCATCCCAAAGATGAACCCGGCAAGAACTTCATAAAGGAAATCGTCAAACAGAGCAATGACCCGCGTCTGCGTCGCCACATCGTTTTTATTGAAGACTACGATGTCGTGGTTGCGCGTTACCTCGTGCAGGGAGTCGATGTCTGGCTCAACAACCCGCGTCGCCCACAGGAAGCCAGCGGCACCTCAGGTATGAAAGCAGCAGCTAACGGCGTTCTCAATCTTTCCATTCTCGATGGCTGGTGGGATGAAGCTTATGAGCCCGGTATCGGCTGGGCTATCGGCACCCGCGAAGAGTATGCCGATTCTGACTATCAGGACGAAATCGAAGCTAACTCGCTTTATGAGCTGCTGGAAAAGGAAGTTGCGCCGACCTTTTACGACCTGTCGAGCGACCATCTGCCGCGGCGCTGGATCACCATGATGAAAGACTGCATGCGCAAGGTCAACCCGGTGTTCAATACCAACCGTATGGTTGCCGAATACAATGACCGTTTCTACGTGCCGGCTGATAAACGCTACGGTGCTCTTTCAGATAACGACCGCAAGCGTGCCCGCGAACTTGCCGCCTGGCTCGACAACGTGCGCAGCAACTGGAAGGCAATCAGAATCGAACACATCGAAGCCAATGGCAGTCCGGAACATCATGTTGGTGATCTCATCGAAGTCAAGGCGCGCGTCAATCTCGCCGGCCTCAAGGCTTCAGATGTGCTGGTTCAGGTTTTCTACGGCCAGATGAAGAGCGAAGACGATGTGCGCCAGGGCGACATTCTCGATCTCAAACTGGTGAAGCAGGAAGGTTCTATCGCCGAATTCAAGGGTGGTATTCCGCTTACCACCAGCGGCAAGATGGGCCTGGCCGTGCGCCTGCTGCCGTCACACGCCGATCTCGTTCACCCGCTGCTGACCGGCCACATTCTCTGGGCCAACAACTGATTCTCTGACTTTACATAAAAGCCCCCGGCGACACCAGTTCGCCGGGGGCTTTCTTTAACCATTCATTATCCGCAGATTTCGTATGATTTTTCGTGCTCAGCAGCGCGGTAATCGTAATCGTTCTCGTAATCGGCGTCATAATCGTTGACTTCAGAAGCCGCGATTACGACCAAAGCGTAGTGCGATGGTTGTGTTGTTTGCAGTCATTCTGCGCGCAGCGAAGCGAAGTCGCAGAATCCATTTTCGATGCTTGAGCAAACTTTTCTACAAATCTGCGGCAATCGGTGAAATCGGTGGATTGTCTTCTCAGAATTTGTATTCGTATTCGGCGGTGAAGTGCCAATAGCCAAACTCGTCGTCTTTGAGCTTGTTGAAAAGGTTTGGCATCAGGCCCGGCGTGTCTTTCTGCAGGCTCATGCTCATCAGGCCCATCTGCGACATTTCGGTGCCGAACTGCGTGTAGCCGTCGAGAAAAGCACCGCCGCCAACGCTGAGTTTGAAGCCCTTGAACGGTCGGTAGCCGAGCTTGCCGATGAAGGTTTTGCGCATAGAATAGGTGTCGGCTTTCGACAGATTGAGTTCGCCCGACCAGGTCATGCGGTGCCAGACGGTGCCGGCCAGGCCGATGCTGGCGCTTTTGGCGTCGAGTTTATGGCGCCCCTGCTCGATAGTGCCGAAGCTGGCTTTGGCCATAACCATCAGATGCTGGTTGACCCAGTGGTTGATTTCACCCTTGAAGGCGTTGGAACTGGCTTCGTTAAGGTATATGGTCGCCAGTCCGCGCCGGTAAGGTTTGGGTGTCAGTTCTTCGTTGGCATAGCCGACGGTCGCGGCAGTTCGCGAAAAATCGTTGCCGTGGCAGTCCATGCAGCTGTTGGCGCCGGGTTTGAGATCTTTCGAACGATAAACCTGAACGTCGATTACATCGCGGGTATAGTCGAAATCGAAGCGTGTGGCTGACCCACGCAGCTCTACATCGCTTTCACTGTGGGTATAACGCACGCGTTTGAACCCTTCAACGCTGATAAAATTGCGCCATTCATTGGCCGTGCGGCCTTCGAACGATTTGGGAACATGCAGTTGCAGGCGGTCGTGCCCGATCTTAACGCTCTGCCCGATATCAGCGCCAGCCGGCGAACCGATTTCCCACATTTCTGCTGCCGTTGCCGACCCAACCAGGCCTATTGCCAGACATACCACAAACAAAACTATCTTTTTCAAGCTGATGCCTCTTTGTTGATTTAATGTCTGAGCATGCTATCAGATAAGCCCCAATTTGTCACGACCCCAGCACAACCTGTTTCAGAAAGCCTTGTTATTCGCAGATTAAGCCGATCTCCGCAGAATAAAGCCGAAAACCCTCACGCAGAGGCGCAGAGGGGCAAGGCCAGAACAACTGTATCCAGCTCTTTAATCATCTTCAGTCTTGACCAGTTTTTGCCATTTCAGAGGATTTTGTCTCAGATGCATGAATGCGTAGACGACAATCTCTTTGTCTGTATGGCGATATATCATTGCGTAAGGAAACCTGTTCAACAGGCATCTTCTGGTTGTTTCTATAAAATGAGGCCAGGCATCAGGATACGCCGCTATTCTTCTCAGACACTCCCTTGCTTCGGCGGCAAGATCGTATCCGAGCCCCGGGTATTGTTCGTTGTAGTAATCCACTGCCGCTGCCAATTCAGCTTCAGCACACGACAGGATGCGAACTTTCATCGCTTTGCCAGTCGTTTGAAGACATTTTCAGATGAATCCGCTGTTATCTTTCCGGCATCATAGGCGGCAACCCTGTCCTTGACTTCTTTCTTCCATTTTTTCTCAAATGTCGCATCGTATATCGACGAGAAACTGAAAAACAGCCGGTTCAACAGCTCTGCCCGGTCGACCGGGTCAAGTTGCATCGCATCTTTTAAAACAGCTTCCAAGCCTGTTACCATTTCGCTCTTCCTTTATCAAACTACATTAATTATAACATCTGCCATAAGCAAGATCAATTCAGTAAAACGGTGCAGTCTGCAAAAATCACGCAGAAATATTTTCCCCAAATCGTTTTTCAGCTGATTAACATATGGAGTGTCAATGGCAACACCGCTTGCCCGCTCCAGAATGCCGAATTTTGAAGGAAGAATATATGACAGGAACTTATATTGGCCAGGATGTCGAGCCAAAGATCTACTCGATACTCAATGACTTTGCCTTTCAGTGGATATTCGGGCGCGAGGGCAACGAAAAGCTTACCATCAGTCTGCTGAACGCGATTCTGCGATTCGAAGACGACCGGCGCATCGAAGAGTTGCACTATCTCAACCCGTTCAACATGCGGCGCTTCAGAAGAGACAAGCTGACGGTTGTAGATGTTAAGGCCCGCGACTGCCGGGGGCGCTGGTATAACATCGAGGCCCAGGCCTGCGAACATGAGGCTTATATTGCCAGAACCGCATATTATGTGGCTAAGCTCTATTCGAGTCAGATCTTCGCCGGCGACAATTGCACCGCTTTGAACTCGGCGACGAGTATTTCGATCATGAACTTCGACCTGTTCGAAAACTCTGATCAGGTTCACGAAATATTCGAACTGCGCAATCGTAACGGCCAGCTGGTTCTTGATAACAGCATGTCGCTGCATTATATAGACCTGACCAAATTCAACCGTGACAAGCCGCGTTCTCTGCGCACGCCATTTGAAAAGTGGCTCGATCTGATGAAATTTTCTCACATTTACGGTAAAATAGGAGTAGAGATACCGCCATATCTCGACGAGGAGGTTTACGCCATGGCAATCGCCCAGCACCGACAACTCAATGCCAACGAAAAAATGCGTCGCCGCATGGAAGAGCGCGAGCGCTGCGAACTTGATATAGCTCTAATCCGCGGTGCCGCCTACGATAAAGGCGTTGCTCGCGGCCACTCTCTCGGCAAAACAGAAGGTCTGATAGAAGGCCTGGCAAAAGGCAAAATAGAAGGCAAAGCAGAAGGCAGGGGAGAAGGAGCTGCTGGCGTTATCAAAACTGTTCTTGTTTCGCGCTTTGGGGAAGTGCCCGCCGAACTTCTTGCGCGCATCGATGAGGTCAGCGTCCTTGCAGCTTTGCAGCAACTGGCGGCTGCAGCAGCCACCGCCAACAGTCTCGACGACTTCGCAGCTCACCTGCCTCCGGTTTGAGCTGAAAAGACAAACCGCCGATGCGACAATTTCGCACAATAATGCCGGAAGATTTCACGCAGAGCTGCTGAGACATAGAGGCGCAAGTTTACTGCCCGTCACTGGTCGGATCGTTCGCGAGTCATAGGAAGTAACGATTTTGCACTATTGTGGCTTTGGACTGATCAGTTTGTATTTCTGTAGAGATTCGCCGGGAGTCATTATCGGGATTGGAAAATTTTTCTGCACTTCAGGGTTCAGGATATGTTTGCGGTCGAGTGAGATCAGAATATCGGCTTTGCCCTTTATGGCGCCGGCCAGAACGTGGGTATCCTTAGCATGTGTAAATTTTTGCCACGTTTCATTTTCCTGGCTGTTAGGGCTATCTACCAGAAGCAGCGGGAGCGGTTCGAGTGTTTTGAAAAACCATTGCCAGAGAGCATGGCCGAGAAGGTCGATGATATTGCTCTGCGCTTCGTTAAGGATTTTGGCAGTTGCCAGCAGTAGAATTTTCTTTTCAGCAGCTACTGCGAGCAGGCGCGCACTGCCGCCGGCTGGAGAGTTTGCGGCGGTTACCAGAATGCAGGCATCCAGAAACAGTCTGGGCTTTTCCTTCATATCTGATCTTCGCGAGTGAATTCATCAAGCTGTTTTTTCGTATAACGCCGCAGTTTTTCGGAACTCTCTGCCGTTAGCAGCAGCTGGTATGCTTCGGCAAATGAGGTCTCTCTGACGCCTTTCTGTCGGGTGATTATCTGAATAGCTTTCATAAGCAGTTCAGACATGCTGATTCCTGTCGTTGCCGACAAGATCTTGAGTTCCCGGTGAGTTTCTTCAGACAGGCGCAGGGTAAGCGTTTTCATGGTGACCTCCAGACCAAAACAATTCTCTAATATAAGTATAGCATGATTGATAAAACATTCAATCATGCAAATTATCAGACACAAAATCGGCGTCAGGATCGTGCTGAAACGCCAGCGTAGGCGGAGATTCGCGCAATCAGCGGTTTGATTATTCGGAGAGGCTGAATGTCAATGAAGAGACTTAACTACCGCCAGCAATGAAGTAAGGTGTCCCCCGAACCCAATTTGCGCGCCATTTCTGCGGCGCAAATGTATAAGGCCATCCATGGCCAAAAAGCCGCAGCTCTGAGGTTAATCTCACTGTTCGACAACGATTTCAGCACTTATTGCCAGGATACAGGCTTTGCATTATACTGAACCATACTGAATTTTGTTGTGAAATGCGCATAGCGAGGTATTTCAATGCAACCGGCTATTTATCTCAATCCCTTTACCGACTTTGGCTTCAAAAAGCTGTTTGGCGAAGAATACAACAAAGATCTGCTGATCGACTTCCTCAACCAGCTTCTCAAAAAAGAGCAGGGCCGTATCAAAACTCTGACTTACCTCAAAAACGAGCACCTCGGCCGCTCCGAAGCCGATCGCCGCGCCGTTTACGACCTTTACTGCGAGAATGAACAGGGCGAGAAATTTATCGTTGAGATACAGAAGTCAAAACAGAAGTTCTTCAAGGATCGCGCACTTTATTATTCGACTTTTCCGATCGCAGAGCAGGGAAAGGTCGGCGATTGGGATTTCGAGCTGAAAGCTGTCTATACCGTTGCGATTCTTGACTTTGTCTTCGACGAAGACAGATGCGATGCTGAGAAGTATCGTTACGACGTCAAACTCACCGATATCGAAACTTACAAGGTTTTCTACGACAAGCTGACTTTTGTATACCTTGAAATGCCCAAATTCGAGAAAACTCTCGAAGAACTCGAAACTCGCTTTGACAAATGGCTCTATGTACTGAAAAACCTTGAGCGCCTGCACGATATCCCCGAAAAGCTCAAGGATCGTATCTTCAGAAAACTGTTCGCCGCCGCCGAAATAGCCAAATTCACTCCTGAAGAGGCCAGAGCCTACGAAGACAGCCTGAAGGTTTACCGTGACCTCAAGAATTCAATCGACACTGCCCGCGAAGAAGGCCGTGAAGAAGGTCGCGAAGAAGGTATTGCACAAGTTGCGAAAAATCTGCTGCGAATGGGTCAGTCTATTGTAGACGTGAGCAAAGCAACTGGTTTATCACTCGAAGCCCTCGATAAAATACAGGCTTCAGATGGCAACAGCGTAAAAGAACCCGCCGCACCCTACAAAACCACCAGAAAGCCCAAAAAACCGTCAGTCCGTTTTAAAAAGTAATCTGCGGTTGCTGTTATTCGGGGGGGCTGAATGTTCTGAAGAGATCTAACTGCTGCCAGCATTTAGTAAGGTGTCCCCCCGAGCCCAGATGTCAGATTCTGTAACCTGTTACTTTTTCAGGCTACGAGTCTGGCGTTTGCAATCTCTTTTGGGCCAATGACCCTTAGTTGCGAAGCTTTAAGCGTTAAAACCGCCAGAGTTTCGCCTGACAGTGTCGTGAATTCAACCTCATAACCTTTGCCGGCATGTTCAAGAACTTCTGCGCCGATATCTCCTGCCAACAGGCCATGCTCGGGCAGATCTACGGCCAGAGCAACTATATCCAGCTCTTTGATCATCTTTTCAGCTCCTTGAGGATGGGTAAAGGATATGCGGTTACCAGTCTGGGTGTTTGTTCGCCGTGTTCGATAAACCATATCGCTTTTACTAATGGCTTTCTAATACTTGCTTTCTGCCGCTTCACTGAAAATAAAAAAGACTCGTTAACAATCTGCGCCAGGATCGCGCCGAAGAGGCAACGTAGGCGGGAGAGATTCGCGCAATCCGCGGTTGCTGTTATTCGGGGGGCTGAATGTTCTGAAGAGATTCAACTGCCTTCAGTGATTAAGTAAGATGTCCCCCGAACCCCAGGCGACTCACCGACACTCGGCCATCCATGGCCTTCGGTCGCGGCGCACGAAATCCGGGCTGCGCCTTTGATACTCACCCATCCATGGCCTTCGCGGGGAGGTTCTGCCGATGAAGCAGTCTCATCGTTAACTGGACAGTTGCGTTTAGAACAGTGTTTTTGATCTGAAATCGTTGGCGAAATCTGCGTCAATTAGCACAATCAAGGGTTTGCAGCCGTTGTCGGCATTTTCATTGCCGCAAATACAATATTTGTAATATAGGTGCAGCTGGTTATTTGTCTGAAACTATTAGAAAAAGCTATGCTTTGCGCATTTCTATCAGCGTGATTTGATAACAGTTGCCTGAGTGGCGATACATTGAACGCCTTCGCCATCAAGTATATTGTTAGGATCATTTGCTGAAATTGTGTCACTGCCTGTTTGAAAAGCCGGATTCCCAGCGAAGTCCATTGCAAGCGTAACTGTCATATCGTAACTTGAAGTTGCCGCACTGGTAAATGTGTTGGGCGGATTATTGGAAAAAATAAAATCTGCGGGGGTAAGCGTTGTTACATCTGAGACTAAGGGTCGAGTGAGGCGCAAAATAAGATTATCGCCGGTATCGACAACCAGTGAGCGGTTGGCGTCTTCCCAGAATGCTCTCGATATGGCTAGAGGAGGTCGAAAATAGACCACTACCTCGTCACCGGTGTTGTGAATGCGGTCTGGTCCAAATGAATAACAGGTAGATGATGCTGGTGATATGGCGTATGGCCTGCCCCAAGGATCGGCTGTCGCTTTGTTCATGTAGGGGCCAACCAGACCCGATGTGTCGGTTTTATCATATGGTCTGCTCTGATCAGTTTCGAAGCGGATCAATGCGTTTCTGATCTCATCGAGATCCTGCTTGGCTCTAGAATTTCTAGAATCTTCAACATATTGCTGAACGTAAGGCAATACAGCACCAGCGAGTATGGCAATAATGGTAATGACGATCAGCAGTTCGATCAGTGTGAAACCATTTTTATTCATCATTATTCAGTCCTAAAAACATTTCTGACGGTATTGCTACCGTCAGAAATGTTTGCTAAGTTTACAGTGCCTTAATTACAACAGGGTTTAATTTTGATTTATTGCCAAGCGGCGCGTCGGTTGGTGCTTCGACGGCGTTATATGGTAGTGATACTGCTTGGTCTACCGCATTAGTAGATGTTTCCAATACTCTGATAGTATCGCGTCCAGGAGTGAAGGTGGCTACGCCGAAATCAGTTACTGTCCAGATGCATTCGCGAAAATCAGTGCCTGCGACTGACGTGAAAGTAAGTGTGGAAGGCGCACCATTCGTATCGACCACAAACTCCGCTCCAGTCAATGTTGTTGGATCAGTCAGTTCTCTGGTGAAACGAACCTTCATAAGGTCGCCGGATGAAACCGAGCCATCTTTATTGGCGTCGATATATGTTACCCTTGATAATGCCATTGGTGCGCGAAAATCTACTGCGATATCATCTGCGGTTCCCGCTATCGTTCCTGTATTTGCCTGTGGGGTGTAGTCCGTAGCGCGGTCGGGACCATATGAAAATACAACAGAGGCTGATGCGCAGATCTTATAAGGTGTACCCCACGGGTCTGCAAGAGTTTTGCTCAGGTATGGGCCGACGAGATTCGTAAGATCTTGTTCTGTCCAGAGCTTACCTGTGTCGAGTTCATAACGCAGAAGAGCGTTCTTGATTTCATCCAGATCGGCTCGAACCTTAGATACACGCGCATCTTCAACGTAGTCAGAGACATACGGGATGGCGGCGCCCGCGAGGATCGCGATGATCGTGATAACGATCAACAGTTCAATGAGTGTAAAACCTTTTCTTAGCATGTTGATGCCCTCCTGAAAATTTTGATTCCCAAACTTATAGAACCAGATCAACTTATGCAGGATAAACCGCCTGCCCGGACTAATACCCTTACAATATATAAAGATTTCTTTTTTATTTTCAACCCCGAATAAATATTAGCAATAACCGTACCACTTAATCACTGCGGCAGAATTCTAACCGCCTGGCTGCCGATACATAGATTCCCTGCCATATCTGCAAGTGTAGCATGGGTGTAATCAATTTCAATACTGTCAGAGCCAGGCACGAATGCATTGTCTACCAGTACGCTGTATACAAGTGTCCGGCTGGCAACCATTTTGAGGGAAGTCTCTTCGAACAGGCCAGAGAATAATGTGCTGGTGCCATTTACGACAAAATACCCGTCTATAGCGTTATTATTCAAATCTGCTTCAAGATTGATTAGCTTTCTGCTGAAAGTCAGCTGAATAGTGTCAGAAGCATTTTGTGTATCAACTGCACCAGACTGGTTCCGGTCAACCCACTTGGCACTGACAAGCGCCAGCGGTGGTTGATATGGACCTTGTATGTTGTCTTCCGTGGTGGTTGTGTCTCGGTCTGGACCTCCTGATATAACTAAACCAGAATCCGTTGCAATGAGATATGGTCTTCCCCAGGGGTCTATAGGAGCTTTGTTGAGATAGCGTCCGGTCAGATCAGTTACATCGCCTTTGACATATTCGCCTTCGCGAGTTTCGTATACTGCAAGAGCGCGTGCAATTTCCTCAAGGTCCGTTTTTGCTTTTGCAATACGCGATTCCTCAACGTAATTTTGAACGTATGGAAGGGCAGCGCCGGCAAGAACGGCAAGAATTGTGATTACAACCAGCAGTTCGATAAGAGTGAAGCCTTTTTTCATACTTTCTCCTTGAGGCTATTGTGGCAAAATCACAACAGGCTGACTGGCGATACAGAGATTGTTTGCCATATCGGCTAAGGTTGCGTGTGTGTAGTCTATTTCAATACTGTCAGAGCCAGGCACGAAAGCGTTGTCGACCAGTACATTGTAAACCAACGTCCTGCTGGCAACTATTTTGAGGGAAGTATCTTCGAACAGGCCGGAAAATAGTGTGCTTGTGCCATTTACGACAAAATATCCGTCAATGGCGTTATTATTCAAATCAACCTCGAGATTGCTGAGTTTTCTACTGAACGTAAGCTGAATAGTGTCAGAAGCATTTTGTGTATCAACAGCACCTGACTGGTTGCGATCTACCCACTTTGCACTGACAAGAGCCAATGGCGGCTGATAAGGTCCCTGGATGTTATCTTCTGTGGTTGCCGTATCGCGGTCTGGCCCGCCCGAAATTACCAACCCCGAATCTGTAGCTATGAGATAGGGTCTTCCCCATGGGTCAATGGGAGCTTTATTAAGATAGCGGCCGGTCAGGTCTGTTACATCACCTTTGACGTATTCGCCTTCCCGTGTTTCGTATACAGCCAGAGCGCGAGCTATTTCTTCGAGGTCTGTTTTTGCCTTAGCAATGCGCGATTCCTCAACGTAATTCTGGACATACGGCAGTGCCGCCCCAGCTAGAACTGCTAGGATAGTGATTACAACAAGAAGTTCTATAAGTGTGAAACCTTTTTTCATAACATACCTCTCTATTACTGGGGAAGGATGAGAACTGGCTGGCTACCTATGCATTGATTGCCGGCGGCGTCCAGTAGTGTGGTGTGATTAGATTTGATCTGTACGCTGTCTGAACCAGGGACAAAGGCGTTATCCAGCAGAACATTATATACTACAGTTTTGCTTGCTACAATCTTTGCGCTGGTCTCTTCAAATAGTGTTGCGAAGGCTGTTGTAGTGCCGAGCATGCTGAAGTAATTGTTTGCGCTGGAATCAAAAAGACCCTGTGTCGATGGCGCGAGTATGCGGCTGAATGTTAACTGGATAGCGTCGCTGGCATTTTGAATGTCTACCGCGCCAGACTGGTTTCTATCAACCCATTTGGCACTTACTAAGGCGAGAGGCGGCTGGTAAGGAACCTGTATGTTGTCTTCAGTGGATGTGACCAATCGGTCTGGGCCACCAGAAATGACAAGACCCGAATCAGTGGCGATCGTATATGGACGACCCCAGGGATCAATGGGAGCTTTGTTGAGGTAGCGGCCGGTGAGATCGGCAACCGTTCCTTTGGTGTAATCGCCTTCGCGAGTCTCGTAGACTGCAAGGGCGCGGGCGATTTCTTCGAGGTCGGTTTTGGCTTTGGCGATTCTTGATTCGGCGACGTAGTTCTGCACGTAGGGCAGAGCGGCGCCGGCCAGGATCGCCAGGATGGTGATGACCACCAGCAGTTCGATCAGTGTAAAGCCTCGTTTTATCATAACTTCCTCAATCTCCTTCGGATATATTACCTTGCTGATATAATAGTCATCGGCTGGCTGGCAATGCACTTGTTGCCGGTGCCGGAAGCCAGGTCGAGAATGCCATCGCCGTTGTCCACCCAGAAAGTGTCACTACCGGGGCCGAATACATCTTTTGCGCCGGTTGCGACAGGAATAATAATCAAATTACCGGAACTGTCAAGTTTCAATTCTGTCCAAGCTACTGCCGTGGCAATATCATACTGACTCGACCAGCCAAAAAAGGTGTGGGCGTTGGCCAGATCATCTACAGCGTCACTGTTGGAGGCTATTTTGCGAGAAAAATACAATTGCAGATAGTCGGGAATATTTTGCGTATCGACTGCTCCTGACTGATTGGCGTCGACCCATTTTACGCTGACAAGTGCCAGTGGCGGCTGGTAATTGGTGACTATATCGTCAGCGGTGAAATCAAGGCGGTCTGGGCCGGCTGAAAAAACGATGCCGGTGCCCGTTGCCACCACAAAGGGCTTGCCCCATGGGTCGATCGGTGAGGCGTTGAGATAACGCCCGGTCAGCAGGCTGACGTCTTCGGAATTATAGGCGCCTTCGCGAGTTTCGTAGATCGCCAGAGCTCTTCTGATTTCTTCAAGGTCAGATTTGGCTTTGCTGATGCGGCTTTCCGCAACGTATCCCTGCACGTAGGGCAGGGCGGCGCCGACAAGGATGGCGATAATAGTTATCACCACCAGCAATTCAATCAGTGTAAAGCCCTTTTTACGCATCTTTTTTAACTTCCTTGTTGTAAGCGCAGCTTCCTAATACTATTATCACAGTTTTTCAAAATCCTATAAAAAATCTTTCGTTCAAGATAAATAAATATTTCTTTATTTTATTACGCAAAAGCCGTACCTGGTATTATTGGTGTCGAAGGGAAGCGTCGCAACACGCCCCTACGATTCATGACAATGAAAACGGATTGGTGGAGGGGGGCAATGACATAGTAATCGCGAGGTTTTTTTGCCTCAATTGGGAAAATTTCCCTGTAAAAATAGATAAAGTTTTATTGTTCTGAGGAAATTTTGGCTCAGCGCTTTTTCTTTTCAATTATGACACCTTCCTGGCGCTGTAATGGCTGAGGTTTCGGCGAAAGATCCACTATGCTTTCGATATATTCTCGTGGATATAGTCGGGTTTCGCCGGGTACCAGGGTTGGACCATCGGGAGGCGCGAATTCGATTTTCAGGTTGAATGGGGTGTCGCCGGCCTGTATTTTCGCTGAGCCCAGCGCTTTGACCGGGTTTGTCGTTTCAAAGTCAATCACGACAGGGTTGATCAGTTGCGCTGGCCGCGACAGTCGTACGTCGATGTAGTCGCCAAAGTCCAGCAGATTGTTGAGGTTGGTATCTACATGTTCTGCCCGTGTTATGAAGAATGCCGCCGGCATGTAAGATAAAACGACGTCGTCAGTCCAGGTTGCAACAGTAGTAACCTGAGCAACTCCATCCGGTCCAGTGGAAAAAACTATGCCGGTATTGGCGTCATGCCGGTAATAGTTTCCCCAGGGGTCGCGTGGTGGTTCTTTCTCGAGATAGTTCCCGACGAAAGTGCCAAGCAGTTGCGGTGAAAAGGTAGCTATTTCAAAAGTTCGATTCTCTTTGATGTTGAACAGTCTTATCGATTTGATCAACTCTTCGATATCGGCTCGGGCCCGCCCGATGCGTGCTGCTTCGATATGCCGCGTGTATTCTTTGATTGCGAAGATCATCAACGTCGAAATGATCAGAAGCGAGACCAGCAGTTCTATCAGTGTGAAGCCGGCAGATCGGCTAGTTTCCGCTCTGCAACTATGTCTGCTGACTTTTATTGAGATTTCATCCATCATGCTGGTTATTCTCTAGATTGTATCACACTGCTTGTGAGATTGCTTCGTCGGCCTATGGCCTCCTCGCAATGACATTGAGCAGGCCTTGTCAGTTGCTGGCACTGTAGTATTCGCCTTCAGCCGTATCGTCAACGTTAACCAGTCGTGGAGTTACCAGCATGATCATCTCGCGCTCTTCTTCTGATGATTTGGTGTTGGTAAGCAGCGTGCGCAACATCGGAATCTTGTTGAGCAGGGCGGGAGAATTCTTGATATTGCGGTTGGTGTGACTGATCAGACCGCCAAGCACGATTGTCTCGCCATCCTTGATGCGGACATAGGTCTTGGTCGATTTGGTAGCGAAGCGATACTGGCCGTCTTCGTTCGGTTCGCCATCGATGTCGGTGATCTCGGTGACGAGGTCCAGGCTGATTTCATTGTCACGACTGATTTCGGGCGTGACGTTGAGTTCGATGCCGACTTCTACATCCTTGTAGCGCTTGAGCGACTGGGTGGTGGTAGTATAAACCGCGTAGGGACTTGAAGCGGTGGTTGCGTAATCGTAATATGGTACCGGAATAGTGCGGCCGATGAATATGCGGGCCGGTTTTTTGTGGACGGCGCGAATCTTTGGACTGGCAAGCACTTTGGCACCTTCAGTTTCTTCAAGGAAGCTGAGGCGGGCGGGAAGGGCGTAGCTGGTCGGCAGTCGGCCGATGTCGGCAACGTCTATTGCATAGTTGGCTTTGCCGAGGCTGTCGACCTGCTTGATACCAAGATCTTTCAGGCTGCTGCGGTTGATTTCGACGAGCTTAACCTCGATGACCGCCTGTTTAACCTTCTCATCGATACTGTCGATGATTTTGGCAATCAAGTTGAGGTTTTCGGCGGTGTCATATACTGACAAGGTATTGATGCGTTCATTGATCGAGAAATTCTCGGTGTTAATTTTTTCACTGAGCGATTTGCTGCTTTTAATAAGGTTTGCTACCTCATCTGGCGCGGCGTTGACCAGCTTGAACGTGCGGAACTGCTTGTTGCCAAAGTCGCTTGCGCTCTCGCGTGCCAAAATCACAAATGTGTTGTCATTGTGTGGTTTTTTCACAAGATCATTTGTTTGAATCAGAAGATCGAGCAGCTCATCGAGGTTGAGGTTCTCGACATAGAAGTTAACTTTTTTGTCTTCAACACTGTCATGAATGATCAGGTTGACATTCATCATCTTAGACAGCGTCTGTAGAGCATCTTTGAGGCTCAGGTCGCGGAACAACAGTTCACGGGCCATTCTGCTGCTGTCGGTACCGAGAGAGATGACAGTAAGATCTCTACCCTTGAGAGTATATTGGAAGTTTCTTTGAAGAAGAAGATTCTTGAGCACTTCGCGCAGTGTGACGTCCTGAGCATGTACACTGAACTTGCCAGTTACACCGGCATCAGCAAACACCCTGAGATTGAACTTTACAGCCAGAGCATTGAGGATCGTCATCAGGTCTTCCTGGTCGAAGCTCAGGCTGATGCGAGAATCGAGTGCGGTTTTCGATTCGTAATCAGTGGTGGCGCCAGTTATGCCGGCAGTGCTCTCACTGTATAGATGACTGGTCTGCCCGCTCGGCCGGGCTGGGCGTATGGCTTCCAGAACCAGGCTTTTGCCGACACGCGCCGGTTTGATTCTGGTGGGTTCGTTAAGAACGATAATGGCCCTGACCACGTCAGGGCTGCTGCTTACCTGGCTTATGCGCATAAATTTAACCAGCGGATGAGGAGCGGGGATGATAGTGCTGGTGCCGGAATATTCCCAGTCGTAATAATCGACCCGGATAACCTGTGGTGTTTCGACTTCGAAACCAAATTCTTTTGTCTCGTGGTCAGGAAACAGCACGATTGCGTTTGCTCCCTGTGTGCCGAGTCTGAGCTCAGAAAGTTTTTCCGAGGCAAAACCCGGCGTACATAAAGCTGTGACCAGCAGCAATACCAGCGCCATTTTTGCGCTGAATGCAGCTGCGCGTGCAGTTTTAAACTTCATAAACCGCTCCTTCAATTTATGCTTGATCAGGAAAGAACATCCCCACTATCAATGTCGGCACTTTGCATCGCAAAGTTTAGTTTCCTCTCAAAAATACATGAAAGATAAGAAGATTTCGCACAAAGACACAAAGGCGCTAAGAAGAGAAGTCAGAAGAGTTATCCGCAGATTACACCGATGGCACAGATTATTTTAGGGTAAGCAGGCCGTGGTTTGCCATGCTTGAGGCGCTAAGAGAGTTTGAGGTTCTTTGAGTTGGCAAAAGATCTCACGCAGAGACGCTGCGGCGCGGAGAAGAAAAGTCAGAAGAGTTATCCGCAGATTACACAGATGGCACAGATTTTTTTTGAGAGTTAGCAGGCCTTAGTTTTTGTTTGTTGTTCAGAGGGATCCTGTGACTTCGCGCAGTTACGGTAAAGATGAATGGAACAATGTCATTCTGCGCGTAGCAACGCGAAGTCGCAGAATCCATGCTTCTTGCCGCTCAATGAGATCCTGCGACTTCGCGCAGGATGACGGTAAAGGAGGTCTGCTTGAACTTGGCTGCAAATCTGCGGCTGGGGTTTTGGCTGCTTCTTTGTGGCTCTGAGGCTTTGCGCGCGTATTCTTACATCGCGCCGGGGAGGGCGCCGCCGGCAGTGGAACCACCGGTAACGACGCGGGCCATTCTGAAGATCGGCAGATACATGGCGAGAACGATGATGCCGACGATGACGCCGATTACCACAATGAAAGCCGGTTCGACCAGGGCGGTGATCTGGTCGATCAAAAAGTTGATTTCGTCTTCGTAGAACTCGGCGACTTTTTCGAGCATTTCGTCGAGATTACCTGATTCTTCACCGACTTCGATCATCTGTGTCGATAGTTCGGGCATGATATTGATCTTGGCAAGAGCGCGCGCAATCGGAATACCGCCCTCAACTTCCTTGACTACGTCCTGAAGTGAGTCGCGGATAATGTAGTTCTCAATCGCTTCATTACTGATTTTCATCGCAGTGATGATGTTGATGCCGGATTCAAAAAGAGTCGCGAGGTTGCGCGAATACAGTGCAACAATATATTTCTGCGAAAGGGTTCCGAACACGGGTATGCGCAGCCTGATCCAGTCGAAGGCATAGTGCCCGCGCGTGGTCTGGCCGATCTGATACATTACCACGACAAAAGCCAGTCCGGCCGCGAGAATGTTGAGTACGTTATTGCCGAGAAAGCTTGAGGTGTCAATGACGACCTGAGTTATCCAGGGCAGCTCCTGGCCGAACTGCTGAAACAGGTTGGCGAACTGCGGTATGACGAAAAGCATCAGAAACAGCACGACACCCAGAGCGACAAAAGATATGATCAGCGGGTAAGTCATGGCGCCGATGACGCGGCGGCGAATGGCTATCTGACGTTCAAGCAACGCGCTCAGACGTTCAAGAACGTTGTAGAGGCGGCCGGATTCTTCGCCGACCTTGATCAGATTCGAATAAAGCAGGCCAAAAATGTCTTCGTTGCGCTTAAAGCAGACGTGCAGCGGCATACCGCCTTCTACATCTACTTTGGTGTCCCAGATAACCTTGCGAAAGCGCCAGGTTTTCATCTGGCGCGACAGGGTGCCCATCGAGCGCAGAACCGAGATACCGGCTCGGGTCAGGGTGGCAAAATACTTGGTGAAAAGCAGCTTTTCGCCAAGACCGATATGACCATAAAAGGGGTTTACGTAAGAAATAATCGAACGGTTTTCGTCTCCTGGCCCTTCGACTCTTACTTCTTCGTTCTGGTTTTCTGCCATAATACTAACTCCCCCTTACCAGCTCATCTCGGTATTGTAGTGCTTCATTCTGATGTTTTTGATCTGGCGCTTGTTGGTCGCCGGAACATAGTCAATGAGTTCAGTCAATGTCGCCTGAAAAACCGGGTAGTCATCAGATGGATATTCGATGTCATCAGCCACTTCTACCAGAATTTTGCCGTTTCCGGCCAGCGGTTCGAGCAGCAGAGAAGTGGGTGGTTGCTGGAGATAAGGCCCCTGTAAAGATTCAAGCGTTGTCGGGTAGGCCATGTGGTCTCTAAAATAGCGAGAAATTGCATCGCGAACTACCTTCAGGTTGGTTCTGGCGGTTGCGATACGGGCGTCTTCTATATAATCGCCATAATAATTCAAGCCGACCCCGGCGAGGACGGCTATAATCGCGACCACTATAAGTATTTCCATCAGTGTAAAACCTGATGTTCTGCGGCTCATTGGCTATTCACTCATCTTTCCTGTTTCACCATCTCGATCGTGCGGGTATCAGAACCCTTATAATCAACCACCCGGCGCAGTGTCTGATAACCGCGGCGAGTAAGAGTAATTTCGCCAAATTCTTTGCTGATCTGGGAAATCTTGAAGATGCCCTGGCGGTTGGCTTTGATTTTCATGCCTTCGAGACTGACCTCGACATTAGAAATCGGGCGCTGAGTAGCGGCATCGATAACGGTAAAGGTAATGCTTTCTGCAGTCTGCACACGCTTCAGGTAGATGCGACGACCGGTGCGCAGCAACTGTCCGAGATTGCCAGTAAGAGTCTGGTAGCCGTCGGCCATGAGTACGGTTTCTCCATCAGCCTCGTCGATGATAATCTGCCCGAGACGGTTGGACTGGTAGACGCGGTTGCCCAGCATCATAGCTACACCACCGATGCCGATTCGTGAAGTTTCGTCAACGATTTCGACAAGCTGCTGGCGAGATGGCATCGGTTCTGAGGCTGGAGCGGGCTTGGTGATTGGCCTGGCACTGACTTTTGTCGGTGCTTTGTGGGCTGCCGCGGCCTTGCTCTTAATGGTGACCTGCACCAGTGGATCGCGCAGAAAGCCGTCTTCCAGCATTCCTGAGATCAGGCGGGCAGCATCGACCGTTTTAAGACCGTTTACCCCAACCGAACCGATAAGTGGAAGCAGCACGCTGCCGTCGTTGCCGACCTGGCGTTCGACCGACAGTTCAGGTTCACCCTTCACCCACACGCTGATGTTGTCGCCAACACCTATGGTGGCGGGTGATGCGTTGACAAAAGCGGTCGAGCCAAGCAGGCCGACTACTATCAACAGTAACCACTTAATTTTGCTCATAGAATTCCATATTTTTGTTAGGCTGCAAAAAACATCGGAAGCATTTTGCAAAACAATTAGCAATTTATTACATTTTTTTTAATGTTGCTTGCGGGCAGACGAACTCGGAATGTTGAGTTCGATGCGATACTTGGCGACAGTGCGCCTTGCCAGCGTGATTCCTTCTTTTTTCAACATGTCGACGATATGGCTGTCGGAAAGTGGCTTGCGCGGGTTTTCCTGCTTGACCAGATCGTCGATGCGCTTTTTGACTGCGAGAGTCGAAACGTCTTCGCCGCTGTGCGTACGGGCGGCCCCCGAAAAGAAGAACTTGAGCTCGAACAGGCCGCGCGGAGTCTGCACATACTTGCCGCTGGTGGCGCGGCTGACAGTCGATTCGTGCACTCCCGCCATCTGGGCGACGTCCTGTAATGTAAGGGGCTTGAGGTGTAGAATGCCGAAATCGAGAAAGTCTTTCTGAACTTCGCAGATTGCCCGGGTAACGCTCAAAATCGTATCTTTGCGCTTATCAACGTATTTGAGGAACGAGCGCGCCGCTTCCAGTTTGTTTCTGATGAATTCGTAAGTCTCTTTTTCGGTTTTGTCGCGGTGTTTGATCGCCTCTTTATAGAGGTTGTTGATGCGCAACTGCGGCAGGTCGCGTTCGTTCATGGTGACGACGTATTCATCGCCAACCTTTTCGACGAACACTTCGGGAGAAACGTAGATATCGTCGCCCGCCGACGGAAAACTGGCGCCAGGCTTGGGATTGAAACTTTTTATAATTTCTACCGCCGCCTGAATTTCTTCGAGTTCAATGCCGGTTGCCTTGACGATATTGTGAATGCGATTTTGCGCGAGATCTTCGAGATGACTTGAAATTATTGTGGTTACAGCGTCATCGCAGTAACCGTCTTCTATGGCCTGAAGCATCAGGCATTCGCGCAGGTCGAGCGCGCCGACGCCAACCGGGTCCATGGTCTGGATGGCTTTGCGCACGCGGTCGATGACTTCGACATCGACCTTGAGCAGGTCTGCGATCTGCTCGTTAGTGTGGCGCAGATAGCCGTTGCGGTCGATCAGCCCGATCAGGTATTCGCCGATCTTGATTTCGGTGGCGTTGAGCTTGACTTCGTGCAGTTGCGCGCTCAGATGCTCGCGCAAATTGCTTTTTTTCGAGACGAAACTTTCGAAAGAGGTCTCTTCTTCGCGGTTGTAGCCGCCTGAAGAAATTTTGAACTCTGAATGTTCGGTATCTTCGATATATTTGGCCCAGTCGACGCCGAAATCGTCGCGGCTGGTTTCTTTGAATTCGCGCGAGGGAACAGCGCCGCCATCTGTCTGCTCAGCCAGCTTCTCGAGCGGAACCTCAGTGTTCTGAGCGCTCTTTTCGTCGAGCTCGACGACCGGGTTGGTTTCGAGAATCTCGATGATCTGGTTTTTCAGTTCAAGGCTGTTGAGCTGCAGAATTTTAATTGCCAGCTGCATCTCGGGGGTCATTTTGAGTGTCTGCGTGAGCTTTTGCGACAACCCGAGCTTGAGGGAATTATCCATGGTTTAGCGACCTGCCTGTAGCGTATCTTAATCTTGTCGAGCTCATTATAACTTATTGCCGAACTTTACGACAATACTTTAGTTGTTAAAGAATAAAGGAAGAGTTATCCGCAGATTCTGCCGCTGTCAATTCGTGCTCGTGCGCGTAATCGTAATCGATTCTCTCACAAAGACACAGAGTCACGAAGAAAGGTAAAGAAGAGCCATCTGCAGATTGCGCAGATGGGCGCAGATTTTTGGGGGAGGCTGTCAGTCTGCGCAGGAGCTTCGGCGCGGCACGCGGGCAATGGTGCGTCTCCTCGGTCATTCTGCGCGGAGTGCAGCAGAGTCCCAGAATCCATGTTTTTTGCCGTTCAATGAGACCCCGCGACTTCGCCCGCTTTCGTTAAAACTTCGGCCCGATATGCAGATTTAGTGAGCACTCTCCGTCATTGAGACTGCGAGGCATAGCCGAAGCAGGAAGCAATCCTTCTGCTAATAGGATTGCTTCGTCGCTACGCTCCTCGCAATGACTGTTTTTAAACACACGTTCAAATTTGACAAAGTGCTAGCCTTTCTGCCTTTATCTGAGTAATCGGTGCAATCTGCGGATGCCTTGCTGTTTATTGGCCTTTGCTGCCTTTGCGGCGGCGGCTGGGGCGCTCGGGGTCGAGGCTGGTCGGATCTTCTTCCTTGTCGGCTTCGGCCTTGAAAACGACTACAGTGACACCGAGATCGCCTTCGCCGTAGCGGCCGGGCCGGAACTTTTTCTTCCAGGGCGAATTCTTGAGAAAGTCTGTGATAGCCTTGTGAAGAGCTCCAGTCCCTTTGCCATGAATCAGAAAGACGCGGCCGAGGTCTGATTCACTCGCGACCTTGAGATAGGTGTCGATAGCGTCGAGGGCTTCTTCAACCCGCATGCCGCGCAGATCGATTTCGCTGCGCACGAGAGGTCGCGCCGCATAGACGCTGCCGGAAGGTTTGTCGGCCTTCTTGCTGGTGGCGGCCGGCGAAAGTTCATTGACCGGCAGATGCAGAACTTTGCCGTCAAATTCGACTTCGACACGATTTTTTTCGGGGTCGTGGCGGCGCACTATACCGGCGTGCAGGTTTTTGTTCCAGATTACGCGGGCGCCGGCAACCAGCTGCTCTGGTTCTGCTGGCGGCAGTTTGGCGTTGCCAGCGCTGGCAAAGGACTGGTCTTCGGCTCCGGCCTCGGCGAGTTCGCTCATGGTTGAACGCGCCTGGCCATGCAGATTGCGGGCCTGTTGCAGCGCCGCATCGAGTTCGGCTTTCAGTTCTGGCTGTTCGGCCTTTTCTGCAAGCTGGCGCAGCCTGCTGATCGTGCTTTCGATATCACGCAAGCGCTGGCGCAATTCGGAAGTGAACTCTTCAGTGAGCTTGTCGCGTCGGGTTTTGCGGAATTCACGCAGCTGTTCGAGGGTTTTGTCGATCTCATTTTCGCGACTGCGGATGCTGTTGATCTTTTCGACATAGGTGCGGCGAAGCGCTTCGGCGCGGTTGCGCTCGCGCTCTATCGCCTCGATCAGACCTTTTTCGTCGCGGCGTTCACCGGCGCAGGACTGTACCAGATCTGCCAGTATCGATTCGGGCAGGCCGAAAGCGCGCGCCATGGCGAGGGCGTTGCTTTTGCCGGGGATTCCGATTTGAAAGCGAAATGTGGGTTTGAATGTCTCGTAGTCGAATTCCATGGCGGCATTCATGAAGCCGGGCGTGGTGAAAGCCACATGCTTGAGTGAATCGTAGTGCGATGTGACTATGCAGAAGGCGCCGCGCCCGCTCAGCTCCTTGAGAAAACCCGAGGCCAGCGCGCCGCCTTCGACCGGGTCGGTGCCCACGCAGATTTCGTCGATGAGAATCAGCGAGCGGCTGTCGCTGTGGTCGGCCATTTCCTTCAGCCGCTTTAAATGTGCAGTAAAGGTCGACAGATGATCTTCTATACTCTGGCTCTCGCCTATGTCTGAGAGTACCTGAGTGAAAACTGGAATTCTGGCATCGCGGTCGGCGAGCACATAGTTGCCGGTCTGCATCAGCAGGGCATTGATGCCGACAGTTTTGAGCGCAACCGTTTTGCCGCCCCCGTTCGGGCCGGTGATGATGATGCAGCGCTGCTGCGGGTTCATCCTGATGTCGAGTGGAACGCAGTTCGGGTGAATCAGCGGGTGACGGGCGTGGTTGAGCTGCAGGTCAGGTTTGTCGGTCGGCTCTGGCCTCTCTGCCTGATATTTGACCGAAAACTCGGCCCGCGCGCGTACCATGTCGAGCCAGGTAAGCGTCTCGAATTGCTCGACAAGTGAGTTGATCGACTGGTTGAGCAGCGCGGTCAGGCTGGCGAAGATGCGCCTGATCTCTTCGCGCTCCGAAAGACGCAACTGCGCAAGGCGGTTGTTGGCGGGCAGAAAGGCGAGCGGCTCGATGAACAGTGTCTGACCGGTGCCCGACTGGTCATGCACTATACCTTGAATACGACTCTGGGCCGAAGCCAGCACTGGCACAACATAGCGCTCGTTGCGCAGGGTGAAGTAGTGATCCTGGACATCGTCGGTATGCTGGCTGAGAAAGGCGCTCAGCTGCTTTTCGGTGCTGCTGACCATCTGTGAATATTCGCGTCTTATTGAAGCAAGCGTTGGAGAGGCATCACTGCGCACCTGGCCGCGGTCGTCGAGGCAGTCATCGATGCGCTGAAACAGGCTGCCGAGTGAGGGCATGTTTTTTATGCGTTCGGCCATGCGCCCGCCCTTCTTTAAGGCCAGCGCGCCGGAGTGCGCTTCGAACGACTTTTTGACGGTAGCGGCAGCCTCGATATTGGCTTTGACTTTTAAAAAGTCTTCGGAGCCAAGAACGGTGGAGCCGGAACGCAGTATTTCAAGGACTTCACGAATGTCGCGCAGTCCGCCCGGGTGAATTTTGAGGCCGGTCTGTGAATATTCGAGATATTCATCGATTTCGCACAGCCAGCTTTCGATCTGGTTGCGGTCGGTCGCCGGCTGGAGCGCAAGGATATTTTCTTTCGCCGCGCGTGAACCGGCGAAAGAAGAGATGATCGACAGTATTTTAGAAAATTCGAGGTTATCTAATGAAAGTTGTTCCATAATTTATCCGCAGATCAGAAAAGACTCTCACTAAGCCACAGAGTCACGAAGAAGAGAGACTTGAAGAAAGAAGAGTTTACAGTATTCATGTTTAAACGAGCACTGAATTTTGTTGCGAGGCCTGAAGACGGGTTTGCTTTTTCGTAAGCTTGTGAGCGAAGCGAATCGCTGGAGAAAAAGCATCCCGTCTGATGGCCGAAGCCTCTGACTTAACAAAAATCAACGCGCTTTTGTATAACATCATGATGTTCATAAAGACAATTTATCCGCAGATTACGCTGATTACTCAGATTAGAGTGAGCAGGCCGCGCTTCGCGAGAGCTTGTGCTGAAGCGGCGTCATTGCGAGGAGGTCGATAGACCGACGAAGCAATCTCATGTTCAAAAAGGTTAGCCTCAGAGCTGCGGCTTATGCCTTCGGCATACGCTTCGTCGCTGCGCTCCTCGCAATGACTGATTAATAAGTAATAATTCAATGTTGGCAAAAGTTTTAGCTTTCTTTCAGATCTGCGAAAATCGGTGTATCTGTGGATTTTCCTTCTTATTCGACGGTGACGGATTTGGCGAGATTGCGTGGTTGATCGACATCGAGGCCGCGCAGGTCGGCGACGTAGTAGGCGAACAGCTGCAACGGTACGACATTGATGATTGGCGAGAAAATGTCAGAAACGCGCGGGACTTCGATGACATGCTCGGTCAGCGAGGTGATTTCGTGATCGCCTTCGGTAGCGATGGCAAGCAGGCGCCCGGAGCGGGCCTGTACTTCTTTGAGGTTCGAAATGGTTTTGTCGTAGACATCAGATTCGGTAACTATTGCCATGACCGGCATTTCGTGGTCAATCAGCGCGATCGGGCCATGTTTCATCTCGCCGGCGGCATAGGCTTCGGCGTGAATATAGCTGATTTCCTTGAGTTTTAGAGCGCCTTCGAGCGCGGTCGGGTAATTGAAGCCCCGGCCAAGATACAAAAAGCTGCGGGCATCGAGGCAGGTGGCAGCGATGTCGCGAATTGCGTCTTTGCGGTCAAGTACGCGCTCGATCTGTTGTGGCAGTATCTTGAGCTCGCGTATTTTTTCCTGAACATATTCGGGAGTCAGCACTGAGCGGATTTTGCCAAGCATAAGCGCAAGCAGAGTCAGAGCCGTCAGCATGGCGATATAGGCTTTGGTCGAAGCAACGCCGATTTCGGGGCCGGCGTGAATGTAGACGAGGCCATCTACTTCGCGTGTCAGCGAGGATTCCTTGGCATTGACTATGCCGAGGACTTTGGCACCGCGTTTGCGCGCTTCTTTGACTGCAGCCAGCGTGTCGGCCGTTTCCCCTGACTGACTGATTGCTATTACCAGAGTGTTGGCATCGACGAGAGGCGAGCGGTATCTGAATTCGCTGGCAAGGTCGCACTCGACCGGAATGCGCACCAGGCTTTCGAGCAGGTATTTACCAACGCAGCCGGCATAGTAGGCGGTGCCGCAGGCGACCATGACGATGCGCTGCGTGCGGTAAATGTCGGGGCCGGTAAGTTTGAGTTCTTCGAGATAGATTTTGCCTTCTTCTTCGGAAGTGCGGCCGCCGATGGTGTTGCGAATAACCTGTGGCTGCTCGAATATTTCTTTGAGCATGAAGTGAGAAAACCCGCCTTTTTCGGCGGCGACCGGGTTCCAGTCGATCTGTACTGATTTTTTTTCGACATCATTGCCGTCTGCATTGAAGAACTTGATGCCTTCGCGGGAAACTTCGGCACCTTCGAAGTTGTCGAGATAGACGACCTGACGGGTGTATTGCAGAATTGCGGTTACATCTGAGGCGACGAAGTTTTCGCCTTTGCCCAGACCGACGATGAGCGGGCTTTCTTTGCGGGCGCAGATGATTTTGTCGGGATGATCTTTATGAATGACAGCAATGGCGTAGGCACCCTCGACGCTTTTGACCGCCTGCAATACTGCCTGCTTGAGATCGCCCTGATAACTGGCTTCGATCAGATGCGCGAGCACTTCGGAATCGGTTTCGGATTTAAAGGTATGGCCACTGGCGGCGAGTTCGCGGCGCAGCTTCATGAAATTTTCGATGATGCCGTTGTGGGCGACCATTATGCTGTCGTGGCAATCCCCGTGCGGATGGGCGTTGAAAGCGGACGGTCGTCCGTGTGTAGCCCAGCGTGTGTGACCGATACCGATGCTCGATGTCGATTCGAACTCGTCCAGCAGCAGTTTGCGTATGTTGCGAAGTTTGCCGATGTCTTTGCGCACATGAATTTTGTGTTTATCGACGACGGCTATACCGGCCGAGTCGTAGCCTCGATATTCAAGTCGGGTGAGTCCGTCAAATATTACTTCGTTGGCAGGCTTGCTGCCGATATAGCCGATTATACCGCACATTTTGGGGGGTGTCCTTTCGGGGCGACCTAGAACTTCATTTTGCCGGGCCGTATGCCGCGACTTTCGCGTTCTTCCTTGATTTCGCTGTTGCGTTTTTCTTCGTTGAGGCGGGTAAATCCTTCAGAGGCCTGCTCGGCGTAAGCAGAATCCTTGAACTGCTCGGAAATCTCGCGGTAAATCTGCATGGCTTCTGCTTTTTCGCCGTTGCCTTCGAGATATTGTGCACATTCAAGCACTACGCCTGGCTGACCAGGAGATCGTTGCATATACTGTCGGTAGAAGTCTTTGGCTGAATCTATTTCGCCGCGGCGTATTGCCATGAGCGCCCGCAGTTTGCTGACAAGCGGGTGGGGCATTCGCTTTTCGACAGCCACCAGATGTTCTTCGGCGTCGCCGGAAGCGCCACTCATTACCAGCCCTTCAGCCAGCACGAGTCGGGCATCGATGTTGTCGGGAAGATCACGAATGATGTTGGCTGCTTCTTCGAGCCCGCGCGTGATGCTGTAACTTCTTACCAGTGCCATAGCCAGAGCCGCGCGGTATTTAACGCTGCCGGGCATGATGGTGAGGGCGCGGTTGGCTTCTTCTGCGGCCTGCTCGAAGTATTTGCTTTCCATGAGGATCTGGCATTTGATGTAATGCGCTTCAGGGTTGCCGGCGCCACGGCCGATTACTTCGTTGATCATGTTCGACGCTTCTTCGGTAAAGCCGCGATAGAGCTTGATTTGAGCCAGGCCGATCAGGGCATCATCGATGCGCGGATCTTTTTTATTAACCCTGGTAAAGAGCTTCTCAGCTTCGTCTATGCGGTTCTGTCTGAAAATTACATCGGCAAGATTGAGCATGGCAAAACTGTCTTCTTTGACTTCCAGTGCTTTGCGGAATTGCGCTTCGGCCTTGGCGTATTCATCGAGCGCACGATAACAGTCGCCAAGAAGAAACAGGCTCTGAAAGTTTTTCGGATTGGCTTTGATGGCCTCTTCGAATTTGCCTATGGCTTCCTGAAACAGGCCGGCGTTGAACTTTATGACGCCGATATAATGGTGTGCATCGCTGTTGTTCGGCTCTTTGGCGAGAATTTCGAGAAACATTCTTTCGGCGCTTTCATTATCACCTTCGTCGATTTTGTCGATGGCCAGCTCAAGCTGGGTCTTGGGCCGTTCTGGTCTTATGTCGTAAGTTTGCGTGCTGACTCTCGGCTTAACCATTATTCGCGCCTCGGCCGAGGTTACCATTACTTCTTTGGGAACTGAGGTCGGCGCTGATTTCTGCTCCTGCGGGCTGTTAGCTTTGGCGATTTCAGCTTCGAGCTGCTTTAACAGGTCGCTATATTGTTTCTGGTCAGGATTCCGGGATGTCAGCACACGTGCGTGTTCGAGCGCTTTTTCCTGATTTCCGGAAAGGGCTAGGCTGTAAGCGAGATAATATCTGGCCTGATCGTGGTCTTTTGCCATGTCGACGACCTGTCCGAGATAATCGGCGGCTCCGCGATAATCACGCGCGGCATAGAGCTTGAGACCCTGATCGAGCAACACCGGAACCAGATCCTGGGCGCAGAGCATCGCGTTCGCAGCAAGCAGCAGGCAGGCGCAAAGCAGGGCGGCAATTTTCCTGAACATAAATCCTCCTGAGGATCAGCCTACGGCAAGAAAGTCGAGGCTTTCCTGTTCGCTGGAGGCCTGGTGGGCCATAAAAAAGAAACCCGACATTTCGAGAACGGTTGAATGGTGCTTGTCAAGGCCCCAGACGCTGATCTGGCCGGCAAAGTCGTCGGCGATCATGCCAGCGATGTCGAGAAGGGCGGCGACACCAGGACTGCTGATGAGTTCGACTTCAGTGCAGTCAAGTGCAAAGAGGCTGAAGCCGGCATCCAGGCCACTCTGAACGGTCTGCTTGAGCATGGTGCCGCCAGTATCTTCGATGTAGCCCTTGAGTCTTATTATTTCGATCTGATCGCGAGTTTCGGTGGTTGCTGAAAACTGCTGATACATATTCCCTCCGTATATAGGATCCTATACTACTTCACTCCAGTCTTAATTTTCAACCGTTTTGAACTATAAAACATGAGAGGGCACAACTGCGGTATTTTTTGCAGATTCAGCATCGATAAAGAGAGCGAAGAAGAAAGAGGGAAAAAACTCGCGCTTAGGCGCGGAGCCGCGAAGAAGATGATGAAGAAAGAGAAAGAGAAAGAGAAAGAGAAAGAGAAAGAGAAAGAGAAAGAGAAAAAGATCGATACCGATAGCGATACCGATACCGATACCGATACCGACAACGACGCAGAAGACGAGTAGGGAGAGCGTTGAGAAACTGCGGAAAATAAAAAATGTGCCGTTTTGAGCGACACATTGAAAGGGAGTTAGGGATTAGGTTGTCCATTCACGAAAGCTCAGCTTTAAGTTAAAGTTGAACCTTACATGAACTTCAACATTCATATCGGCGAGAAAAATTAAAGTGTTTAGCTTTTTTTTATTTTTTTTTGTCGTAAATTTCAGCCGGATTAAGACGATAAAAGAAATAACGAAAAATCAGATTATCGAGCAATCCGGAGGTAAGCAGCATGAAAAAAGAAAGCCTCATGACCATTCCAGAGCTGATGGAATTTCTCAAGGTCAAGCGCAATACCATCTATACTCTCAGAAACCTGGGTCTTCCGACCGTCAAAATCGGCCGCTCTGTGCGCTTTCGCGCTGACAGCGTTATCAAATGGCTCAGTGATCTTGAGAAAACCAGTAATTCGCCGGTTTCAGCCTATCTGAGTGATAACACTCACCTGTTGTAAGCATGAGTGAGACGGCGAAAGAGATATTTTACCTGCTGAGTTTCTCGGTTGGAAGTGGCTTTTTGTTGAGCAAGACAATTTTTGCGCTCTACAGAACCTGGCAGGACGACAGCTGGCTGGAAAAGGGACGCGGGCGTCGCTGCAAGCCCTGATTTACTGCTCTTAGCCGGCTGCTGTGAATTTTATAAAATTTGTAGGGGTTCAACATGTTGAACCCCTACGTTTTTGTCAAAGTTGAATTTACGCTAAAAATAGTCATTGCGAGGAGCGTAGCGACGAAGCAATCTCTTTGACTATAGGATTGCTTCGCTTCGCTCGCAATGACGGAAAACCACATGTTCAATGTTGACAAAGCACTGCGCTGTCTTTCGGGAAAATGGCAAACAGAGACTCATGTCTACTTATAAAGGCGGGTGTAGTTCCAGTGGCTGCCCATGACTTTTTTGTAGTAATCACGGGTTTCAGGCAGTGGAATGCGATCGAGACGGTCGAGCACTGGCAGGTTGGCATGCGGGCCCTGCTCGACCTTGCGGGTAACGTTGCCCTGACCGCCATTATAGGCTGATGACGCGAGATACAGGTCGCCCTTGAACATATCAGCGAGGAATTTGAGATACCATGAGCCGTATCTGATGTTGAGGTCGACTTCCCAGAGTTTTTTCTGGGTATAGCCTTTTTCGCCGAGTTTGCCGGCTATCCACTTGCCGGTCGATGGCAGAATCTGCATCAGGCTGTGGGCGTTGCTGCGCGAAAGAGTCTGCGGGTTGAAGTGGCTTTCTTCACGCATGATCGACAGTATCCAGAATGGGTCGATGCCGAATTTTTTGGCATTGGCACGCACCTGTGTCTCGTAAGCAAAGGGATACATGGCTTTCCAGGCCCATTCTGGCAGGGTGTCGAGCGAGCGGTCGGCTTCGAGGGCCTGACGGAACAGGCGTTCGGCGAAGGCGGTGAGTTGGTTATAATCATTGTTCGCGCTGGCGATGTCGATGATGGCCTTGTAAAGTGCTATGTTTGCCGGGTTCTGGTCGGTAAGTCTGATTGCCTCGGCTCGCGCCAGACCAGCAAAATCAGTTTTCCACATCTTTTTCATGGCATCGCAGCGCTTCTTCAAAGTTGGGGCAAGTTTTCCGGCAGCCTTGCCGTTGAGCAGAAGTTTGTCGTTGCGTGAAGCCGGTGCGACCCAGGTGATGAAGAACGAGTTGGGGTATTTCCTTTTTAACAGCTTGAGCAGGGTTTGTGCCTCGTCGCTTTTCTCGCCAAGAGCGAGGATTGAATACCCCAGTGCATCGTCGGCGCGATAATGGCCGGGAAAGGTTCTGGCAAGAAACATGAAATAAGGCACAGACTTGGCCAGGCGACCATTGTCGAAATGCTCCAGGCCCATTTCGTAGATATGAACCGGAAACAGCGCGCCGAGATCACCGACTTTGCTGAGCCGGGTAAGCAGTTCAAGAGTTTCCGTGTCATTTCCCGTCTGATAGGCTGAACGCATTTTTCGATAAAGGGCGGCCGTTTCGTTTACCGGAAAAGTAGGGGTCTGGAGAGCTACGCGATAGTCTGCAATCGCCTGTATATGACTGTTGCTGAAGTGGTAAGCGTCGCCGCGCAGCTGATGAGCGAGTGCCATGACGGCAGGAGCTGCTTTTCTTGCGTTAATAACCGAATTATATAGCGGCATTGCCTGTGTCAGCTTGTTGCTTTGTCGCAAAGCTTCTGCTTTGAACAGGTCAACTGTCGGCTGACCCCATTTACCAAGCAGTTTGGCCTGGCCGTGACTCTTTTTGAAAAAATCATCGATAACGCCTTCGGAATTGGCTAATAGAAGGATTTCAAGCCACTCGTCGTCTTCAAATGCCCACTCATCAGGTTTAAGTAGAATTTTTTTGAGCAGCGGCTGCGATGCGGCAGCACTTCGGTAGAAGACCTTGTTTGAGTGGTATCCGCGCAGAGCCTGTATGGCGATACGGCTTTTGCGGCCGGGTTTCAAAAACGGGAGTTCAGAAAGTTTTTCGAGGGCGGTGCCGCGCAACCATGGGGTTGGCATCTCGCGACCGGCAGCTTCAAGCCGGGCAACAGTGTTCTCATCGGCTGTTTCGAGCTGTAGCAGATAGTGTGGCATGCGACTCTGCAAGGCGGCTTCAGTTTCGGGATAGCGGCTTATGACCATGCCGTAGAGGTTGAGCGCTTCAATCTTGCGACCGAGGTTTTTGAGGGCTTCAGCCTGCACAAAAAGCTTGAGATCTTCTAGCTCCGGCGAGGCTTTGAGTGATTCAACTTTTTTGAGCAGTTCAGCATATTTTTTTGCGCTGTAAAGTTTTGCGATGGCATCGAGCTGGCGATCGAAGGTTTGCGCCGGCAGCATTGTGGCAGCAAGCATGCATGCCAGCACCAGCATGATTTTGAATTTCCCAATCAACTTTAACATCAACTTGAAGTTTTTCATTTATTTCTCCTGTTGATAATCTTTGTACCAGAAAGTGCAACTTGAATTCAAGCCCTCCTTATAAATTCGACTGCTGAGGCAAATGCCCAACATCCTTCTAAGTGGGCAATCTCATCTGCCATATTTTATGTACAGTCAGGCGTTGCAATTTTCTTGGATTTGCTGTATAAATACCAGATAATTTGCAGGAAACACCTGTTCAGTTAGTATTTTAGGAGATAAATGATGAAACTTTATACCACCGATAAGATTCGCAACATTGGCCTGGTCGGACACGGAGGCTCAGGCAAGACCTCGCTTGCCGAGGCGATGCTTTTTCATACTGGTGCCAACACCCGCATAGGAAAGGTCGATGATGATTCGTCGGTGATGAACTACGACCCGGAAGAAACCAAGCGCAAAGCCACCGTTGGCACTTCGCTGGCAGCGATCGAATACAAGGATCACAAGATCAATCTTCTTGACGCACCGGGTTTTGACGACTTTCTCGGTGAAGTTTACAAGATTTCAGGCGCCATCGATATGGCGATCGTTACGGTTAATGCGCAGTCCGGTCTCGAAGTCGGCACCGAAAAGAACTGGGCTCTGCTCGAAGCTGCTCAGACTCCGCGCATCGTTTTCCTGAGCAAGCTTGACAAAGAAAATATCAATCTCAACAAGGTTTTTGATCAGCTCAAAGCTTTTGACAGCAAGATTACACCGGTTATTGTTCCCTGGGGCACATTCGAAAACCTCAAGGGCGTCATCGATCTTATCGACATGAAGGCCTATGCCTACACTGATGACAAGGGCAAAGCAATCGAAGTTAAAGATGTTCCGGCTGACCAGCTCGACTATGCCAAGGCTCTGCGCGAGCCCATGGTCGAATCTATCGTAGAATGTGACGAAGAGCTGATGGAAAAATTCTTCGAAGGCGCTGAGATAAGTGCAGCTGAACTGCGCGGAGCACTGCGCAAGGGTATCGCGAAGAATGAAATCAAGCCTCTGATCAGCGGTATGTCTCTCAAGAGCATCGGCACTGAGAACGTTCTCGACTTTATCGTCAACTGCTGCCCGTCTCCGGCAGAATGCCGCGTTCTTCCGGTGGTTAAAGCCGGCACCAATGAAGAAGTCAAGCTTACTGCCGATGCAAGTGGCCCGGTCTGCGGTTTCATCTTCAAGAAGATCAACGAAATGGCTGGCGATATGATCTTTTTGCGCGCAGTCAGCGGCACTTTCAATCCCGGCGTTGAATATCTGAACACAACTACCGACAATACTGAACGCTTCAGCTCTTTCTCGACTCTCAGAGGCAAGAACAAGGTAGACGTTGAGAAGGTTGTAGCCGGCGACATCGTTGTTCTGGTCAAACCGAAAAGCTCTACTCACGGTCATACGCTCTGCGAAAAGAGCAATCAGCTGCATGTTAAAGTTCCTGAACTGCCGCAGCCCAAATTGACTTTCGCAGTAAATCCCCGCACCAAACAGGACCAGGAAAAGATGGGCTCGGGCCTCAACACCCTGTGTGCTGACGATGGCGTTCTCTCTTACAAATTCGACCCCGAACTCGGTCAGGGTCTGCTTTCTGGTCTTGGTGACACTCACATTGACGTTGCCATCAGTCGCCTGAAATCACGCTGGGGCGTTGATGTTGATATTTCCAAGCCCAAAATTCCGTATCGCGAAACTATCAAGGGCAAATCACGCGTTCAGGGTAAACACAAGAAACAGTCTGGTGGTCGTGGTCAGTATGGTGACTGCTGGATTCGTTTCGAACCGAATCCGGGCGCAGAATTTGAATTCGTCGATGAAATCGTCGGCGGCGTCATTCCCAAGAACTTCATTCCGGCAATTGAAAAGGGTCTGCAGGATGCCCGCAAGCGCGGCGTTCTCGCCGGCTTCCTCACCATCGGCTTCAAGGCGATCGTCGACTTTGGTTCATACCATGATGTCGATTCTTCAGAAATGGCGTTCAAACTTGCGGCAACACTCGCTTTCAAAAAAGGTATCGCCGAAGCCCGTCCGATCATTCTCGAGCCGATCTATGAAGTTGCGGTTACCGTTCCTGATGAATTTATGGGTGCCATCATCGGCGACCTGAACTCACGTCGCGGCCGCATACTTGGCATGGAACCCCAGGGGGGCACTCAGATTGTAAAAGCTCTGGTTCCATTGGGAGAAATGTATAAATATGCGACCGATCTCAAGTCGATGACTCAGTCACGTGCTGACTTCAATATGACTTTCAGCTCGTATGAAGAAGTTCCCGCCAACGTCACCGACCAGATTATCAAAGAATACAAGACCGAGGACGAAGCCGAAGTCTGATCTTAAGCTACCCAAAAGCGACCGGCCGGAGCAATCCCCGGTCGCTTTTTTATTGCATCCTGAATTTTGTTCGTTAACCTGCGCGTAGTCGCAGGATCTCACTGAGCAACAAGAAGTCTGGATTCTGCGACTCCGCTTCGCTCCGCGCAGAATGACGCAGTTTTGCCCATAAATCGGCCGATGTCTAAAATTGTGGTTGCAAAAGTGTTGGTTTTCGTTATTATAGATGGCTGATAAGGTATTTTAAGAGGTGCAGATGCAGGAAGAAAAATCAGTTGCGCCAGCCGTCGGTACTGCAGGCGTCAGGTTGGCTCTACAGTTTAATATCGAGCTGTTAGAGCTGGAGTCGCTCTGTCATATCTTTCAGGCCAGTATTGCTGCGGGGATCGAGAAGTCTTTATCGCCTGGCATGCAGGCGGTTTTGTTGACTCGGCTGCTCAAACATTCGATCGACCTCAAGTTTGAACAGAAAGTTATCCATGTCGATTCACTTCCGGTGATAAACGATCATCAGGAGCCGCCGCTAAATACCTTCAAGGCGCGCGTCGTGCGCGGGATGTTTCTTACCTTTATCGAGCACGAGCGTGGTTTTCCGGGTCTGATCGACAGCATGGCCGGCATTACCTCGGTTGGCCTTGGCGCAGGTTCTTTCAAGCTTCCTGGCACCGACAGAAAGGTCAAGCTGGCAGAGCTGCAGACAAACTACCCCCCACTCGAGCAGGTTGCCGACTGCCAGGTTAAGTTGATGCAAAAACTTTTTGTGTCTGGCAATCTCGTTGGCTATCCGAATGTGCGAACCGGCGTTTACAGCCTTTTGACCGGTTGCTCGCTGCTGCCTTTTTATGCGGCAGTTTACAAGATGAGTTGTGAAAGCCTGCCGGACAATGAAGAGGCACTGCAAAAAGCCATGCTCATGGTAGAAGAGCGTTTTTCGCAAAAATCTGAGAGACTGCACCGGTTTCTTAACCAGAATCTTTTCAGGGTGCTGTTCGAGGAACTTTTCAACCACGAGAGCACGGTATTCTCAATTTTTTCTCTCTAACTATCTCTACTGCTTTGTCAAAATTGAATCTGGTGTTGTCTGTCATTGCGAGTAGGGCGTCAGCCCAACGAAGCGGTATGCCGCAGGCATAAGCCCAGCTCTGAGGCTAACCCCATAGTCAGAGAGATTGCTTCGGCCGCTACCGCCATCCTGGCTATCGCGGCATAAGGGCATCCATGCCCAAATCGCTACGCTCCTCGCAATGACAATTTTAAACAAGATATTCAATAAAACCCTACACATTGCACGGCTTTTTTTCTGTAGACTGTTGACATCGCTGAGCGATTCAGTTGATAATGGCAGCATTCAAAGTTATACCCGGGGGATTGAATCGCTATGGCAGAAAAAAGCCGCAGTCTTAGTTATTTCCTGTTTGTATGTGCACTTCTCAGTGGAGTGATTTTTTATGGCTGTGGCGGCGGTGGGGGCACGTCATCGAGCAGTGTGCCCCTTCAGATCAGCGGAAATGTGACTTCTCTCATTCCTCTGGCCGGAATGCGTGCTGACTCTGTTATCAGCCCCGATCTTCGTGCTTCTGGTAATCTTGGCGGAGTCGAAGTGTATCTCGAGAATTATCGCGAACAGAATTCTACTCTCAGCGATACTGACGGTCGCTTTTTGCTGTCAGGTGTTCCCGCCGGCAATCACTATCTCGTGGCAATGAAGATGATGGCTACTTACACCGTAAAGGTGCGCTCTTCAGAGCCGGTAAGCGTATCAGACAGACAACCGGCGGTGCAGGCCGGAACTCTGACCCTGCAGTCTGCTACGGCCAGTGCCAGTGGAAGACTTGTAGATGCTTCGGGAAACCCTGTCCGCAATGGTCGCATGACCCTCTGGGGTGAAGCGTTCTACACTGACAGCAATGGCTACTATACTACTCCCGCTATGCCAGAAAACGTTACTGCCCCTGTAATAGTAGCTGTTCCTGGCTATCAGCCGACCGAAATCGAAGTCAAGTTCACTGACAATCCCCCGTTTATTGAACAGACTATCGTAAATACCTCTTCTACCAATCGCCCGCCGACCTGTTCTCTCACTGCGTCCAAATACGAAGTATCTCCCGGAACTCCGGTTGCGCTCGCTGCGACCGCCAGCGATCCCGATCAGCAGCTTGACGAAGATAACTACAGCTGGGCAATAACCGGCGGTATCGGAACCTTTTCCGGAAGCATCAGCGGCCTCAAGGTAACCTGGGCTGCCCCCAAAGAAAGCGCTGTTGCGACAATCACCTTTACCGTTACTGATAACGAAGGGGTTAAATCGCAGTCAAGTGTGCAGATAATCGTTGGCACCGGTATTTACCAGCCGAACATCGCTCCGACTTTATCGGCTATAAGCAGTGATCTTTCTACACCGATTTATACGGGCTCTACCGGTCTGCTTTCTGTTGTCGCTACCGACAGCAACGGCGACATGCTTTACTATAAATGGAGCGCCGAAGGATCCTTCTCTACGACTTCTGCGTCTTCGACATACTGGACAACACCGACTCTCGATGCAACTCAGACAGTGACTGTGACAGTTTCGGTCGATGACCGCAAAGGTGGCCAGGCAACTGCTACCCGTGACTTCGTCATCAGTTACATCGAGAACGACGCGCCTTTTACGCCACAGATTATTGCTCCACTGGCTGGTCAACTATTTTTGCCTGGTCAGACTGTGAACTTTATCGGAAGCGCTACAGACCCGCAGGATGGCGTGCTTACCGGTGCTGGTATGTCCTGGTTCTTGAATGGCGGCCTGTTTCGCCAGGGTTCAGCTGATTTCGACTACAGCCTGCCAACCACTCCGGCAACTTATGTCGTAAAACTCCAGGCTGTCGATAAATACAACGTTTCAGCCGACACTTCGATCAGTATCAGAGTGAATTCTGCTCCGGTCGTTTCGATTACGACACCGACGGGCGGAGCTACTCTGCCAATTGGGGCTCCCATTACCTTTACCGCTGTCGCCAACGATACCGAAGGAACTATTCCCAGCGCGTCATTCACCTGGACTTTCCCGGGCTCAGTCGTAAAGACAGGCAATCCCTACGTCCTGCCTGGCGGCTCCCTTACCGAAGGATCCAACCAGATACAGGTCTGCGCTATCGACAGCATTGGCGTTGGAGCGACGGCCACAATCAATATTACAATTGAAAACGCCGGCCCGACGATTCAGATTGACAGTCCGACTGTTGATGCGGTGGCGCTGGGTGAGGATGTCACTATCAGCGGTTCGGGTATCGACAATATAACCAAACTGGCGCTTCCGGCGGCGAGCATGACCTGGAAGCTATATGATGGCGCTGTGGCTACCTATACTCTCAAAGAAGGCTCAGCCAATTTCGTGGCTTCATTCACCAAGACCGGAACTCATGTTCTTACTCTCGTCGGCTCTGACCAGGCCGGCAAAACCACATCAACGTCGCATCGCTTCAGTGTTAATACCAACCCAACCGTTGCGATTACCCTGCCAGCCTCAGGCACCAGATATGATCTCGGCGCCCCAATCACTTTCAATGCTGATGTAACTGACAGCCCCGGCGAAGAAGACTACCTCAACGCCAGCTGGTCTTCTTCAATTAATGGTCACATCGGCGTTGCCTCTGATGGCGACGATCTGTTTTACTCGAATCTTTCTTCCGGTTCGCATGTGATAACCTGCCAGGGCATAAATGCCCGCTCAGGTCTGGCTTCGAGCACCAGCAGAATGATTCTGGTAAACACTCTGCCTGTTGGCACACTGACTCTGGATCTGACAAATCAATATGCTACTGCCCCTGAAAATGTTCCGGTCTTCATGTCAAATGATTCTGCCATGAACATTTCGATGACGATGACGACATTTGATCAGGAAGCCAGCGGCTCGGTTCCTGCCGCTAATATCAAGTGGTTTTTCCAGGATGGTGCAACAGAAGTGCCTTTTGGAACGGGCGTTACCGTTACGCAGCTTTTCCCGCTTGGTCTTGCTACCGTTACCGTGCGAATTTACGACTCATTCTATCCCGATTTCGAAGATCAGGCCAGCGCCACTTACCGTGTTAACTTCTATGTGTGGCAGAACAGGGTGTTGAACCTCGGACCTGGGGCTTCCGATCTTCAGTATATTCACATGGCGCCCAGCAGTAAATACTATCTGACTAAGAGTTCGGCTGGAGTGGCATCTGGAAGTCGCGCGGTAATTGAATATAACTACGTTGACGGTGTGAATGCTTTTCTCGACGAAGATAAAACTTACGATCTCGTCGCGACCGCCTCGTTCGACAGTGCTGTCGCTGCGGTTATTTATGACAGCAAAGTATTTGCTCTGGCTGTTAACGGGGGAAATCACTTTCTATGTTCCGACCCGGCTTCGCCGACGATTTACGACCTGGGCGGAATCAACAACTCGACCAGTGTGGCGGTTCATCTTGGCAGCGACAAAACTATCGGTTATCTGACCGTCGGGGCAACTCAACTGGTTAAGTTCAATCCGGCCAGCGAGATTCTCGAAGAGACGATAACTGAAGCCGGCGGTGATAATTTTACCGGACTGGCAAGAGTCAGGACTCTTGCGGGCTCAGATCTGGTAGGCAAGGTATTTGTTGCCGATACTACGACAAACCGCGTTGTCAGATATCTTGATTATTCTCTCGGTAATCCTGTTGTCGTGAATGCCTCTGCCCCTGTCGATATGGCCATCAGCGGCAATTATCTGTTGACCCTCGAAAGCGATGGTAAGATTGGCGTTTACTATGTTTCTGGTACAGAAAACACCTTTGTCATGCGCTTTGGTGGAACTGCTGCTGATGGTGCATTTTCTGGTGCGACCGGTGTCTGCTGCTCCGGCAAAGATCTGTTTCTGCTGGAGCCTGGCACCAACTCTGTTCGTGTCATCCGCAGCGGTATGACCAACTGGTTGGATAACTGACGTAATTCTTCAAAAAGCGGGCGGCTCTACAAAGGGCCGCCCGTTTTGCGTACGGGGGTCTCAAACAGGTTGCAGGCTTAAAACAGTCATCTTGCGCTCATTCGCAGAACCCAGAATGGCATCAGGCTGTCATCCTGCGCGTAGTCGCAGGATCCAGAATGACACTAAAACATGGATTCTGCGACTTCGCTTCGCTACGCGCAGAATGACATGGTTTTGTGCGAGTTTTTCTTAGAGGCTGTCGCAGAATTCTCTGAAGGTGCGCCGCGCGGCTTTGATGATCTGTTCTTTGCGCAGGTCGCCCTTTAGGCCTGCTTCGCCCTTGAAGATGCCGAAATTGGCGTTCATCGGGTGAAATTCTTTGTGGCCATCGAAGGTGATATAATGCAGCAGCGAGCCAATCATGGTTTCTGGCGGAAAGACGACCGGTTCTTTGCCCTGCAGCATGCGCACGGCATTCATACCGGCGACCAGGCCGGTGGCGGCCGATTCTGTATAGCCTTCGACGCCGCAGAGCTGGCCGGCAAACATGATACGTGAGTCTTTTTTGAGTTGCAGTGTTGGCGTCAGCAGTTTCGGGGCGTTGATGTAAGAATTGCGATGCATCTGGCCGAGCCTGAAGAATTCAGCTTTTTCGAGGCCCGGAATCATTCGGAAAACCCGCTTCTGTTCAGCGTGTTTAAGATTGGTCTGAAAGCCGACGAGGTTGTAGAGACTTGCCAGCAGGTTGTCCTGGCGCAGCTGCACGACGGCGTAGGGGCGCTTGCCGGTGTTCGGGTCGGTCAGTCCGACCGGTTTCATCGGGCCGAAGCGCAGTGAATCGACACCTGATTCGGCGATGATTTCGACTGGCTGACAGGCGTTGAAATACTTTTTGCGTTCGTCTTTTTCGAGTTTCGACAACTCTATGCGCTCTGCTTTGACCAGAGCATCGACAAAAGCGAGATACTGCTCTTTGTTCATCGGGCAGTTGATATAGTCGCCTTTTTCACCTTCGCCGTAACGGTCAGCCTTGAAAGCAACTTTCATGTTGATGCTTTCGGTTGAGACCAGCGGCGCGATTGCGTCAAAAAATTCGAGATGCGCGGTGCCAAGTCTTTTCTTGATGCTCTGCAGAAGTGCTGGTGAGGTCAGTGGTCCTGTCGCAACTATTACCAGGCCGTCATCGGGAATCTCGGTCGCTTCGTCATTGACGAAGTCTATGAGTGTGTGACCCTTGAGATAGCGGGTAATCTCGCGGGCAAAGGCGCCGCGATCGACGGCAAGCGCATTGCCGGCCGGAACCCGGTATTTGTAGGCTACGTCTATAATATAGCTGCCGAGCAGGCGCAACTCTTCTTTGAGAAGGCCGGAGGCACGGTCGGGCAGGTTGCTGCCGATAGAGTTGCTGCAGACCAGTTCGGCGAACTGATCGCTGGTATGCGCGCCGGTGGAATGCTTCGGGCGCATTTCGACAAGGCGTACCGGAATCTGGCGGCGAATCAGCTGGTAAACAGCTTCGGTGCCGGCCAGGCCAGCGCCCAGGACAGTTACACCAATGGTTTTATTCTTCCTGCTCGTCATTTTCGGTGCTTTCCGGGACTACTTTGTATTTGCAGCCCTTACCAGAACATTTGATGAATTTTCCTGACTTTTTGGTGCTGTGCCAGACCAGAGGAGCGCTGCATTCGGGGCAGAGTTCGCCGGCAGGCATGGCCCAAGTCGTCAGATCGCATGTGGGATAATTCGAACAACCGTAAAAGATACGGCCGCGTTTTGACTTCTTCTCAAGCATTCTGCCGCCGCATCCAGGTTTTGGGCAGGCAACGCCGCTGTCTTTGACTATAGGCCGGGTATTCTTGCATTCAGGGTAATTGGTGCAGGCAATGAAGCGGCCGAAACGGCCGGTTCTGATCTGCATGGGCGAACCGCACTTGTCGCATTTTTCGTCGATGAGCTCGGCTTCGCCACGTTCTTCGCTGCCGAACTGGCTTAAGAGCTCGGCCATCGCCATCGGACCGGCTGGCACGCCATTGGCGAACAACAGAAGCTCTTCGGGAATATTGATTGTCGATTTGCAGGTCGGATAACCGGAACAGGCAAGAAACTTGCCGCTGCGACCGAGTCTGACCACCATTGTCTGACCGCACTTTTCGCAGTTAATGTCAGAATCGATCTGTACGCGGTCTATCTCGGCTTCGGCCTTTTTAAGGTCTTTTACAAATGGCTCGTAGAAGTCGCTTAATACATGCACCCAATCAACTTCTCCCTCTTCAATCCGGTCGAGAGAACTTTCCATGCTGGCGGTGAAGCCAGGGTTGATGATGTCGGCAAAGCACTTTTCGAGAATGTAGTTGACGACGAAGGCTGAATCAGAAGGCTGTAGCCGGCCTTCGGTCTTATGTACGTAGCGCCGCTGCTGAATGGTATCGACGATGGTGGCGTAGGTGCTTGGTCGGCCTATGCCTTCTTTTTCAAGGGTTTTGATCAAAGATGATTCGCTATAGCGTGGTGGTGGCGTGGTAAAATTCTGTTCGCCAGCGACGCTGCATAGATGCAGCTTTTCGCCTTCTTCAACCGGCGGCAGCTTCTGTTTGCCGTCAGTATCTATTTCGGCCGGCTCGTCTTCTTCGCGCGAAACCGCGTAGAGTGAGGTGAAACCATCAAATACCATGGTGGTGCCGGTTGCCTGCAGCAGGTTGCCATCGACATCGACATCGATGGTGACAACTTTGTAACGTGCTTCGGCCATCTGTGAAGCGACGTATCGCTTCCAGATGAGCGAATAAAGCTTCAGTTGCTCTGGTTTGAGCCAGGCGGCCATTTTTTCGGGAGTGCGCATTACCGAAGTTGGTCTGATAGCTTCGTGGGCGTCCTGCGCGCCTTTTTTCATCTTGAAATGGCGTGGTGCTTTCAGCAGATATTCACTGCTGTAACTGCTTTTGAGGTATTCGTCGAGCTCGGCCAGTCCTTCCGGGGCGATGCGCACTGAGTCGGTTCGCATGTAGGTGATCAGACCAACCTGACCTTCTTTGCCAATTTCGACGCCTTCGTAAAGCTTCTGAGCGACAGACATGGTGCGGCGTGGCGTAAAAGAGAACTTCTGTGCTGCCTCTGCCTGCAAGGTGCTGGTAATGAAAGGTGGAGGAGGGGTCTGTCTGCGTTCACGACTGTTTACAGCGGTGGCCGTGAGATCGGCTTTCTTGATGGCTGCGATGATTGTATCGGCACTTTCCTTGTCGGGAACGGTAGTTTTCTTGCCCGACTGCTTTACCAGTCTGACCTGAAATTTGCGATTGGCAGAAGTTTTGAGTTCTGCGTCTATTGTCCAGAATTCTTCGGGTACGAATGCCAGTATTTCTTTTTCGCGCTGGCAGATGAGGGCAACGGCAACCGACTGCACGCGTCCGGCAGAAAGACCGAGGCAGATTTTCTGCCAGAGCAGTGGCGACAACTTATAGCCGACGAGGCGGTCAAGAATACGCCGGGATTGCTGGGCGCTGACCAGTGGAAAGTCGATTGGTCGCGGGTGTTGAAGTGATTTTAGAACGTCCTCGCGGGTTATCGAGTTGAAAGTAATGCGGCACTCTGAAAGCGGGTCGATATTGAGCACATTGGCGAGGTGCCAGCTGATTGCTTCGCCTTCGCGGTCAGGGTCAGGGGCGAGGTAGACACGCTCGACACTGCGCGCGAGTTTTTGCAGGCGAAGTATAACTTCTTTGCGATCTTTGACTACATGAAAATCTGGCACAAAACCGTTGTCTGGACTGACACCAAAGCGTGAGGGCGGCAGGTCGATGACATGGCCCTTGCTCGCTTCGACGATGAATTCCCTGCCCAAAAATTTTGACAGTGTTTTTATTTTACCGGGTGATTCTACTATGATCAGGTTTTTACTCATGTTGTCAGTGCAATTCTATAGAGTGTGGCACGAGGTCCGAATGCTCGTTTTCGATTTCGGCCAGAGGCTTGGTCATCAATATGATGAGTTCCATGCGGCTGGCTGAAACCTGGCGCATGTCATTTTTCATCAGGTATTCAAGCGCCTTTTCAAAATGAAGTTGCGAGATAACGCCGTCTTCGACGAGTTTGAGCATAAGCTGCTGCGCTTCGGGCGAGAGGCGCATGGCTTCGCTGGCATGCAGATGTCTTATTCCGCGAGGCTCGCCAGCGGCAGAACATTCGCGCTCGCTGACTCTGACTATCGGATCGACGCGCGAGGTAAGCATTGCAACCAGGCTCATGGCGGTGTCTATGTCATCTAAACGGTAACCCTTTTCGAGCAGTTTACTGACTATCGGGTCCTTTTCATCGATTCCGCTGGTCTCGATGCGTTTGATAACAATATTCATAATTTTCATTATGTTTGTTAACGGGCTTTTAATGTTGTTCATAGCCTACCTTTTAACAATGCTTTATTTCTGGTCTGATATCTGTTTCCCTGAGTTTTCACCAGATAATCTCTCATTTCGAGCTGCAAAAGTAAAGAAAACAATCTGTCGCGCGACCAGCCCGATTCGAGCAATTTATCTATAGATACAGGTTCACCGGCCAGAGCTGCAAGTAATTTTTTTTCTTCATCAGTAAGATCATCAAATTCATCAATTTTTTCAAGGTTTTTTTTCTGAGGTAAAAGTTCGGCGTAGTGTTCGATGATCTCGTCGGGGTTGGTAACCAGCAACGCGCCTTCTTCAATGAGGTTGAGCGTGCCTTCGGAGGTGCTGCTGCCGCTGATGCCGGGAAGGGCGAAAACTTCACGATTCTGCTCGGCCGCAAGTCTGGCGGTGATAAGCGAGCCGCTGCGCGCACTGGCTTCTACCACCAGAGTGGCGAGGCACATTCCTGATATTATGCGGTTACGAATAGGAAAATGCCATGGCCTGGCAACAACGCCGGGCGGGTATTCTGATATAATTGCGCCGTTTTTGAGAATGGCATCGCGGATGCGGCGGTTGCCACGCGGATAAATTACATCAGGCCCGTTTGCCAGCACGGCGATGGTGGTGGCATTGGCTTCGACGGCGCCACGGTGGGCGTGAGTGTCGATGCCGAGGGCAAGTCCGCTGACAATGGTAAAGCCGGCCTGAGCCAGATTGAAGGCGAAGTCTCGTGCCAGGTCGTAGCCCATCTGGGTGCCGTTGCGCGCGCCAACAATAGCTATTGCTGGTGCCGACGGGTTACTTATGCTTCCCTTGATGAAGAGAACCGGCGGCGAATCGGGGATTTCACGCAGCAACTGCGGATATTCTTCTTCGTCGAAGCAGATCATGCGAATCTGCTTTTGTTCAAGCAGTTCGGGGGCACAGATTGGCTCGGTTCTGGCGGCTGTTTTGAGAAAGCGGTCAAGGCGCACGTTATCCCAGCCCTTGACTTTAAGAAGCTCTTCGCGGCTTGCGATAAAGGCGCGTTGCGGGCTGCCGAATTCCTGAAGAAGCCCGGCTCTGATCGTCGAACCAAGCCAGTTCATGTTGGCCAGCTGAAGCCAGAGGCGTTGTTGCCCTGCACTTTTATTTGAATGGCCGGCCTCAGCCATAGAACATGCTCTCCTTGGGGCTTTTGATCTGCTTTATCGCCTTTTTGCACCAGAAAACAATAGTATCGTCGCTTGCGTCCGCGGCGATCTGAGTCAGGCGTGCCAGAGAATCGACCCCGGCACCGACGAGTGCTTCGAGAGCCAGGCTTTTGACTGAGTTGTGCTCGTTGCTGAAAAGGTTGATGAACAGATCGGGGTTTTCCTGTGCCATTTCAGCCATGGTTCTTTTGATAGTGCGCGATTCACGTTGGTCTTTGGCTTTGCTGGAGTGGTTCATCAGTGTGAGCGCATCGGCCTCACTGTTCATGACGCCAAATGATTTTATCGCTGCAATTCTGACCTTCAAAGACTGGTCAGACAAAGAATCCTGAAGAACCGCCCGGGTTTTCATGCCGGGGAAATTTCCAAGAGATTCGGCGGCCGCCGCTCTGACGTTTTCATCGGTATCTTCCAGCAGCATGATAATATGATCAATGCCGCGGGATTCTCTAAGTTCTGCCAGTGCTTTGGCAGCGTTACTGCGGAGTTCGTTGTCATCGCCCTCGATGCATTTGATGAGTTCTTCGAATACACGGCTGCCGAGCTTGTCGAAAGCCTGTTTTACACTGCGATGAACGTCGGTGTTGCGGTCGGAAAAGCTTCTGATAAGCGGAATAAGTGCGCGCTGATCACCTGTCTTTCCGAGAGAAATCGCGGCGTAGGTTCGCACCCACTCGCTGTCATCGCGCAGCGCCAGAATAAGCGGTTCGATAAGTTCGGGGGCGTCGATAAGGCCGGCAGCCTGGCAGGCGAACAGGCGCAGTTCAGCATCGCCCTTGCGCATCGCTTCGATTATGCGCGGCAGGTAACGTTTCCCGACGTCTTTGATAATCTGGCCTGTCCAGTAGCGGATATCTTCGTTATCGCTGGCAATATGTCGGATAACATCTTCGATCGGCAGGTTTTCAAGGCGACAGATGCTTTCGGCGGCGGCCTTGCGAACGCTCCAGACTTCGTCGGCAAGTGAGTTGATCAATGATCTTGCTACTGTCGGGTCGAAAGAAGAGCCAAGAGCTCGCGCCGAGAAATAGCGAATTTCGCGATTGGCATCTTTAAGGGCGCGAATGAGATATGGCACTCCCGGTTCGCCGATACTCTCAAGTATGCGGGTTACCCAGTAGCGAACGTCGTCATTCTGGCTTTTGAGCGCTTCGGCTATCTTATCGACTCCGCGTTCGCCAATTTCAGTAAGGGCATAGGCACTGCTGCGTCTGACGTTCCAGTCGGGGTGTGACAGGCCGGTTATCAATACCGGTACAGCTCTTGGGTTTCCGATTTCGCCGAGCGTAGATGCAGCAAAGGCAAGAATTTCAGGGTTTTCAAGCTTGAAAAGCCTCATCAGGGGCTCTACTACCCGCGAGCCTATCTTTACAATAGACTTGCGCACAAGAAAGCGATGGTTGTCGTCCATCTTTATAACTTCGTCGAAAAGCTTCTGCAGGCCACTGTTACCGCTCTTTACCAGGGCTCTCAGGCAACCGTCGCGAATGTCTTCATTCGGGCCACGCAGATACTCGAGCATTGGTTCTACTGCATTCTCACCGATTTCGGCGAGCGCCATGGTAGCACTCTTGCGTATTGTCCAGTCGGGGTCGGCCAGTGATTCGATAAGAACTCGGATTACTCTTTTGTCTCCAGACTCGCCAAGTGCTGCTGCAATGACATAGCGGGTACGCTTGTCGCCGTTACGCAATGCATCGAGCAGAAAACGCTGTGCTTTAGGTCCGAGTTTGCCGAGAGTCTTGATTGCCCAGAAACTTATGTCTTCGTCTTCTGTTGCTTTGAGTACCTGTTGTAATGGAGCGATGACCGCCTCACCGTATTTTACCAGCGCATCAGAAGCCGATTTGCGCACACGCCAGCGTTCGTCGCCGAGTGCGCGCAGCAGCACGGTGACGCCCTGCGGCAACCTCGTATTGCCAAGGGCGGTACAGGCGAAATAGCGTATTTCATTATTGGTGCTCTTCATTGCCCGCAAAATTGCCGGCAGGCCTTTTTGTCCAATTTCGCCGAGTATCTGCAGGGACCAGTGCTGAACATCCTGGTTATACGAATTCAGTGCGCCTGACAGAACGGTTACGGCAGAATCACCATAGCTTTTGAGTATTTCGGCTGCCGTTTTTCGCACTATCCAGTGCTCGTCAGCCAGGCAGGTAACGAGAAACTGTAGTATGTTCTCATCCTGGTTTGCCTTTATGCGATTGAGCAGGTCGAGTTTCTTTTCTCTGGAGGCAGCGGAGAATAATTCAACGTAATACTGGTTGCTGCTGTTTTCCATGCTTGTCCTTTATTTTTGATCGGGCTGTACAGTATGTGTTGCCGGAACCATACTGCCGCTGGCGGTCGGTATGCTGTCTACCGGTTGTGAAGCAGAAGCCGCCTCAACGGGTTCTTCTGGCAGCTCGGAGACCTGAATGCTTACGCTCGCCGGCATTATTCTAACGCTGACATCAGCTGGCAGGCCAGGAGGGGCGCCCAGTTCGATATTCTCGTAGTTTCCCGGCTTCATTTTCTCGATGTCGAGAACGATCTTCAGCTGCGCGTCGCGAACTTTTTCGATATCCTGCAAAAAGCCTTTGATCTCAAGCGAATATGATGACACCGAGACCGATGCATGCTGATTCGAAGTTTTTTTGAGTTCGAAGGTCAGGCCGTCAAAAGTTCTGGTAACTTTTTCGTCGCCCATGATTACGTTGAGGACAGGCGTTTCTGTTGAAATCAGCTTGAATTTATCGGGAAGTTCCAGCTTCACTGCCATCGAGGCATTATCATTGAGAATTGAAAGATCGATTGGCTTGAAGCTGACTTCATTCAAGTTTGCAAGTGCCCGGGTTGGTCCTTTTACGACTACTGATTCGGGTGAAAGCGTGAAGCTTGCAAGCTTTTTGCCCTCTGGTGCCTTATTTATGAATACTGGCTTGGTCAGAGCTACGGTTTTGCTTGGCTCACCTTCTTTGACCAAAATTCCCAGGTCGATTTTGGCAGGGCTGACGGCGATCTCTTCACTGCTAAGACCACCTTCAAGCACGACCTTAACCGGGCGCTGCTCGCTTATCGAATTTTTGATCTGTTCGAGATTGACCTCGATTACACAGTTGCTTACACGGTTAATAAGGCTTTCTGGGCCTTCCAGAGTAACCTGTCCGGGACTGAATCGTGGTTCGTCGGCGAGATAGCCATCGGCCGGCATACCAGTTACTTCGACTTTAACGTCGAATTTTTTGCGCGCCAGCGGAATGACTTCGATCTGAATCTGCGGCGGTGATACCGAAACCACAGTAAGACCGGGAGCGGCAATAACACGTACCGGCAATTGCGCCCGGCCGGGTCTGACGTTGTAGAGGTCGACAGTGACCTGAACTCTGCCGTTGCTGGAAAGAATAAAATCGCGGCGGGTTCCTTCCATCTGTACCTGAACCGTAGGTTTTGCCGGAGCAATCTTAACCATTTCGGGCAGATTGCGGTATTCAACTTCTGCCGGCAAAGTGCGGCGAATCATCGGCGGAATCACGAGATTAACGTAGATCCAGGCAAATATGCCCAGTAAAATCGACAATATTTTTAACCAGACGCGGTTGTTCATTTGCGTGAAAACAACCTCCTGCTGCTCCGGTTCACCCGGGTGAATGCTGCTGCTACCAGTTTCTGAACGCGGTCCATGGTCAGACCGCGGGTCAGCTTGCCGCTTTTGGCCTTCGAGATCTGTCCGGTTTCTTCGCTGACGACAAAAACCAGGGCGTCAGTGAGTTCGGTTATGCCGATAGCAGCACGATGCCGCGAACCAAGCTCTTTGGCTACTTCGCTATGATTGCTGGTTGTCGGCAAAAAACAGCTGGCTGCCGCTATTTTTTGTCCCTGAATGATCACGGCGCCGTCATGTAATGGCGTAAATGGCATGAATACAGTGCTGAGAAGCTCGGATGTGATGCTGCTGTTGAGCTGAACGCCATTTTCAATAAAATCTTTCAATCCGATTTCCTGTTCAAAGACAATCAGAGCACCAATGCGCTTTTTGGCACAGGCTTCGATGGTTTTGCAGACTTCTTCCGCCATTTCCGGAATCGAATCTTCGCTGCCTGCCTGTTCGCTCAGAAAGCGGCCCTTGCCGATGTCTTCAAGAGCTCGCCGCAGTTCGGGCTGAAAAATGACGACCAGAGCCAGAAAACCTGTGGGCAGAGCGTTAGAAAGAGCCCAGCTGACGGTGTTGAAATCCAGATCTTTGGTGATGACCAGCAGCACCAGGATGATGCCGAGCCCCTTGAGCAGGTTGAAGGCCCGGGTGCCTTCGATAAAAAGAAGAGCCCGGTAAATGCCATAACTGACCAGCGCTATGTCAAAGATGTCTACGAGCGAGATATCTCTGAAGATGGTCAGCAGAAGGTTCAGTAAATGCTGCAATGCTTACTCCAGGCCAGTGGCAATTTTTTTCATCAGTTCGAGCGTAATGGCCGAAGGCTGGCAAAGAGGAAGTCGAGCAAAATCACTGATAAGGCCTCGGTTTGCCAGTGCTGCCTTGGTGGGAAGCGGATTGGTTTCGACAAACAGACCCCGGTGCAGTTCGAGCAGCTTGAAGTGAATAGCACGGGCGGTGTTCCAGTCGCCGTTCAGCGCTGCGTCATTGAACTGTTTCATCATTCTGGGGGCAACGTTGGCTGTTACTGAAATAGTGCCGACGCCTCCACAGGCCATTATCGGCAGGTTCAGCGCGTCTTCGCCAGAAAGCAGGGTGAAGCCGGTCGGTGCCCGCCGGATTATCTCCATAGCCTGTTCGAGGTTGCCGGAGGCTTCTTTTACTGCGACAATATTGCTTACTTCGGCCAGTTCCAGGGTGGTGTCGGCCAGCATGTTGCAGCCAGTGCGCCCGGGAACATTATATAGCACCACCGGCAGGCTGGTGGAAGCAGCAACGGCTTTGAAATGGCGCTTGAGCCCTTCCTGCGGCGGCTTGTTGTAGTATGGCGTAACTACCAGCACCGATTCGGCACCGAGATCGGCAGCCTTTTCCGTAAGCTCACAGGTAGCTCGCGTATCGTTGCTGCCAGTACCGAACATTATCGCAATTTTGCCGGCAACTTTGGCGGTTACGGCCTTCATCAAAGCTTTCTTTTCGTCGAAATTAAGAGTGGCTGATTCACCTGTGGTTCCGCAGATGACCAGCCCATCGGTTTTCGCTGTGAGATGCATGTCGAGCAGGCGTTCGAGTGCGGCAAAGTCGATCTGGTCGTTTTTCGTAAATGGAGTTATCAACGCTGCCCATGAGCCTTTGATTGAATTCATTATTTATTCCCCGTGCTGGTAAATTTCACTATCTTTTGTAGCACTATACCATAGAGTCCGTCAATTGTGCGTTTCAGATTTGAAAAAAAATATAATATCTGCCCCCTCTAAATTAGAATTGCCTCAACTGCGCACAAATTAATAAGCCATAAGAAACATCCGCGAATTACTCAGATTGCTCGGATTAGTGAGTAAAAGCTCGCACAGAGCCGCAAAGACACAAAGAAAGGAATATGAAGGATAAAGAGAAAATGAGAAAAGGAATTTAGAGAAGTTATCCACCGATTGCGCGGATTGCCGCAGATTTTTTGAGGGTAAGCAAGCCTGCTTATTTACTTTTGCGGCCCTATACGACCCCTTAGTTATAATCTGCGAAATCTGTATAATCTGCGGATGCCGCTATGCCTTTTCTCTTTGCTCTTATCTTCGTGTCTTGGCGCCTTTGTGCGAAAACTTCCTTCTTTTCATCTGTCTGTGTCTTTGTGAGGCCCGATCACGCGCAGAATATTGCTTGTTTTGACCGGGAATTGTTCTGAGGCTTCATTGTTCAATTGACTTTGCCGAAAGGTGGTTGTATTGTTATGACGAATATGACAACTGCAACGCTCGACACCAAAGTTGTTTTAAAGCCTCTCATACTCTGTTGCCTGCCAGAAAATGGCCAGCAGCCTTATGAGGCATTAACGTCTTTGCCGCCCTTGTTTGCTCAGCCGGAAATAGCCTTGTCACATTCGGCGCAGCAGCGTGGCTGGTTGCGCAGTCTGGCCGGCGATTACCCGGTTTATTGTCAGGCGGATATCGAGCGGCTTGTGCTCAAACTCACCACCTACGACCTTCTCATCGTCAATCCGCTCAGCCTTAATACGCTTGCCAAGTTTGCCCTGGGTCTGCGCGATTCTTTCCCCGCAGAACTCTTATGGCAATATTCGCAGCTCGGCCGGCCGATTTTGTTGGCCGAAGATTCTATGCCAGACGACAGTTCGGCGATGAACCCGCATCTTGTGCGTATATATCGCCAGCACTGGCAGACTGTCACTGGCGGCAGCGTCAGTGGTTTCAAGCCTGACAATGTTGCCGAGCTGGCTGCCCGGCTGGTCCGCGCCCGAACCGTTGCCAGAGGATTGCCTCCCGCTGGCTCCCGGGTTTTCATAACACGTGATGACATAATAGCAGCTGCTGATCTACTTGAACCATTACGGGTTCCGGCCAATGCCGTGATTACCGATATCGCCCGCGAAGAAGCTGCCGCCCGCGGCGTCGTCATTATCCAGGGCTGAGCAGGGCTCGCACAAAACCACAAAGATATCTCACAGAGCCACAAAGCCACAAAGAAGATAAACAGCAGGGCTTTCCCGACTAAGTAATTTGGGGGCTTGGTACGGCAGGCAGGTCGTGGTATACTTGCAAAACACTTCCCAATTCAGGAGGGTTTTAATGTCAGGTCATAATAAGTGGGCCAAGGTTAAACACGTAAAGGCAAAAGTTGATGCCGTAAGAGGCCGCCAGTTTACCAAGATCATCAAGGAAATCACCATTGCTGCACGCAGTGGTGGCGGCGACCCTAACTCCAACCCCAGGCTCCGAACCGCCCTGCAGTCTGCTAAAGACGCGAATATGCCAAAAGACAATATCGAGCGCGCCATCAAAAAAGGCACTGGCGAACTCGAAGGCGTTAGTTACGAAGAAGTTACCTATGAAGGTTATGCTCCCGGCGGCGTTGCCGTAATGGCCAGATGCCTCACCGACAACACCAACCGCACCGTTGCTGAAGTTAATAAGATTTACAGCAAAAACGGCGGCAATATGGGCGTACCCGGCTGCGTTTCGTTCATGTTCGAAGCGCGCGGTTACTTTTTTCTGCCATCTGAAAGCAATCCCGGACTCAGCGAAGAGACTCTGATGGACATCGTTCTCGAAGCCGGAGCCGAAGACCTCAAGGTTCTCGAAGATGGTTTCGAAATCCTGTCAGAGCCGACTTCATTCTATGCAGTCCGCCAGGTGCTTGACGAAAAAGGACTCAAGATCGAAGATGCCAAAATCACCAGTCTGCCCAAGACGACGGTGAAAGTTACCGGCGCCGATGTCAGCAAGGTTCTCAAGCTGGTTGACGCTCTCGAAGAGCATGACGACGTTCAGGATGTCTACTACAACTACGACATTTCCGACGAAGATATGGAAATGGCGCTCAACGCCTGAGATAAACCGGCTCAGCAGGCTCGCCCGGGTCGCTTGTTTGCACCCGGGCAGCTTTATCTCAGGGGCTATTGTTCAGGTGTGATGCAATGATCGAATTTATTAAAGGCAGATTGCACGGCAAGCAGCCGCACCGTGTGGTTGTTGAATACAACGGCCTTGGCCTGGAAATTCTGGTTCCCTTTACGACAAGCAGTCGCCTGGGTGCTGTCGGCAGCGAAATTGAGCTTCTCTGTCACCTGCACTGGCGCCAGGAAGACGGTCCGCAGCTCTTTGGTTTTTCTGCCGAAGACGAACGCCAGCTTTTTCGGTTACTCAACCAGGTTAACAAGGTTGGGCCGAAGCTTGCCATCAATATCATGTCAGCCACCACTCCCGAAGCTTTCGCCACTATGATTCTATCTGAAGACGTGGCTCGTCTTACCGCACTCAAGGGAGTTGGCCCGAAATTGGCTTCGCGTCTGGTTGTCGAACTCAAGGAAGGTATAGCTAAACTTGGCATTGGTGCGACACAACCGCTGGAGGCTGAAAGCGCAACTTCGATTCCTTTCGAGGCCGATGTTCGCGAGGCTCTCGAAAACCTTGGCTATACCGGCAAAGAAATTGCCCAGAGCCTTAAGCGCGTGGCAAAAGATCTGGCTGCTGATGCAACCATCGAAGAGACCATCGAAGCAGTGCTTCGCTCGTTCTCTTCATAATGGCATTCATGAAAAAGAAAGAACGACAGAAGATAGTCGAGTTCGACGCAGACGAACTCGCTCTGCCCGACGAACGCGAAGAGGGCTCGATTCTGGCGCGCACACCGCTGCCGGGTGATGAAGAAATTCTTCTGCCGAGCCTGAGACCGCGCAAATTTAATGAATTCATCGGCCAGTCAGCAATTGTCGAGAAGTTGCGGGTTTTTATTGCGGCTGCCCGCGAGCGTCAGGAACCACTCGATCACACTCTGCTGCTTGGCCCGCCCGGTCTGGGCAAAACCACGCTTGCCAATGTCATTGCTGCTGAAATGGGTGTGCAGATACGCATTACCTCCGGGCCGGTGCTTAATCGAGCCGGCGATGTCGCTGCTTTGCTGACAGGTTTGCGACAGGGCGACGTGTTGTTTATCGATGAAATTCACCGGCTCAGCAAAAACGTCGAAGAAGTGCTATATCCGGCCATGGAAGACTACCACTTCGACGTTCTGATCGGCAAGGGGCCGACCGCCCGCAGCCTGCGTATGAAAGTGCAGCCTTTTACGCTGATCGGTGCGACCACCCGCGAGGGCGATGTTTCGGCACCTCTACGCACCAGATTTGGCGTTGTTTCCCGTATCGATTACTATACCATCGATGAACTGAAAGTGCTGATCGAATCAGTTTCGCAGAAGCTGCAATACCCGGTCACACCTGAAGCTGCCGGTGAAATAGCCCGCCGCGCCCGTGGGACACCGCGTGTCGCCATAAGAATGTTCAAACGCATGCGTGACGTTGCCCAGGTCGGGCGCCAGGAATCGGTCGATCTCAAAACCGTCGAAAGTGGCATGCGTATGTTGCAGGTCGATAGCATGGGCCTTGACTACATCGACCGCAAGATTCTCGAAATTCTGCTCAAACGTTTCGACGGCGGCCCGGTAAGCCTTGATACGCTTGCCGTATCGGTTGGCGAAGAGGCAGATACCATTTACGATGTCTATGAGAGCTTTTTAATTCAGATAGGTTTTATCGCGCGCACCAGCCGCGGCCGTATCGCCACCCGCGCGGCCTATGAATATTTTGGTATGAAGCCGCCCGAACAGAATCCTTCGCAGAACCAGCTGCGCCTTTTCGATAACTGACAGAGGATATGACAGTGGAACCGACAACACAGACGCAAAATGCTAATGACAGCGGCCTGACGCCGTTGATGCAGCAGTATAAAGACATCAAGGCGGCGAATCCGACAGCCATTCTGCTGTTTCGCTGTGGAGACTTTTACGAAACCTTTTTTGAAGACGCTGTTCTCGTCGCCCAGGAACTTCAGATAACTCTGACCGCGCGCGGCAAGAGCAGTGGCAACCCGGTTCCGCTTGCCGGTGTTCCCTATCACAGTATCGATGGTTATATCGCCAAGCTGATTCAGAAGGGTTTTACCGTCGCGATCTGCGAACAGGTCGAAGATCCGAAAAAGGCCAAAGGCCTGGTTAAACGAGAAGTGGTTCGCATCATTACGCCTGGTACCGTCGCTGACCCGAATATGCTCGAAGAGACGTCGAACAATTACCTGGCTGCTTATGCTGCTACTCCCGAACGCTTTTGTCTGGCTGCTGTCGATCTCAGCACTGGTGAGGTGATGTTGACCACCGGCGATCAGAGCGAAATGCAGATGCTGCCGGAAGAGTTTACCCGCCTGCTGCCGAGAGAGATACTGGTGCTTGCTGAAAGTGCTGATAAACTCCCAGTCGCTCCGCCATGGAAGCATCTGCGCGCTGAGGTGCACCCTTCGCGCATCAGTGAGGCCGATTCGGTAGAAATGTTGTGCAATCTTTATCCCTCCGAGCATCGTGCCAGATTTCTCGCTTTGCCATCTCTGCAACTGCGCACTCTTGGCATTCTGGCCGATCATCTGCTCGATACTCAGCGCTGTTCGCTCAGGCATCTGAGTCTCCCGGTTGATTACAGGCTGGGCGACGGCATGGTGCTCGACGAAGCTACCCTGAGTAATCTTGAGCTTCTTGCCAATGGCAGGCAGGCTGCCGGCGGCACTCTGTTTGATGTTCTCAATCGTACACGCACCAGCATGGGTGCGCGAACTCTCAAAAAATGGCTGCTCAAGCCGCTGGTCAGCAAAGAGGCCATCGAGCGCCGACTTAATCAGGTCGAGGCGCTGGTAGCGCAACCATTGCCTCTTGCTGAAATTCGCGAATTGCTTAAAGGTACGCCTGACCTGGAAAGAATCTTGAGCAAAATAACTCTTGGCGGCCGAAATCCTCGCGATTTGCAGGCGCTTTCGGCCGGTCTTGCGCGAGTTCCTCATTTGCAAAGGCAGCTTCAGTCTGCCGGCCTGAATGATCTGGCAGCAGCTATGCAGCCGCTCGATGAATTAACCGATCTTATCGACAGTCACCTGCTCGAAGAGCTGCCGGCAGTGCTGGCTGACGGTGGCGTCATCGCTGCCGGCATCAATCCTGAGCTTGACGAATTGCGTGGTTTGTTGAAAGATGGCGACGAGTGGCTTCGCCGTTTTGAAGAACAGGAAAAGCAGCGCACCGGCATCAAGACGCTCAAGGTCAAAAAGAACAGTGTGTTTGGCTATTTTATTGAAATATCAAGAAGCCTGGCCGATCAGGCTCCTGACAATTATGTGCGCAAACAGACTCTTACTACCGGTGAACGTTTTATCACGGCTGAGCTGAAAGATTACGAAAACCGTGTATTCACGGCCAGCGACAAATCGGTGGCAATCGAAAAAGAGATTTATGAAGATCTGATTAGCCGCATGCTGGAAAGTATTGACGGTATTAAGCGCAATGCTGCCGCTGTAGCTGAAGCAGACACTCTCTGTTCGCTGGCTCAACTGGCCTGTGAAAATCAGTATACTCGTCCGCTTATGCTCGATGACGATACTTTGCGTGTTATCGGTGGTCGGCATCCGGTGGTAGAAAAGTTTCTCGGTAGCGGTGAGTTTACTCCCAACGATCTTATGCTTGATTCAAGCCGGCGCCAGGCGATAATTACCGGCCCCAACATGGCCGGTAAATCGACTTATCTGCGTCAGACTGCTCTAATCGTGCTGATGGCGCAGATCGGTTCTTATGTTCCAGCTGAGAGCGCAGAAATCGGTATTGTCGATCGTATTTTTACGCGGGTAGGGGCTTCTGATAATCTGGTGCGCGGTCAGTCGATCTTTATGGTCGAAATGATGGAATCATCAGCGATTCTAAAGAGCGCAACTGCCCGCAGCCTGCTGATTCTTGACGAAATTGGTCGTGGCACTTCGACTTTCGATGGTCTTTCTCTAGCCTGGGCTATTCTTGAACATATCAGTCTGCACATATCGGCGCGCACACTTTTTGCGACGCATTATCACGAACTTACCGATCTCGACAGTGTGCATCCCGGTGTTTTCAACCTTAACGTTGGCGTCAGTCATGATGAGAAAACAGGCGATATGGTGTTTCTGCATAAGATTCACGAGGGCGCTGCCAGCAAGTCTTATGGTATAGAAGTGGCGCGACTGGCTGGTTTGCCGGGGACGGTAATCGACCGGGCCCGCGAAATTCTGTTTGAGCTCGAAAAGAGTGAACAGGACGAGCTAGGCCGGGTAACCCGCAGTCTTAAGCCGCAGGAAAGACCGCAGCAGCTCAGTCTGTTTTCGCCCGGAAATGAGCTGATCGAAGCGGTGAGTCGTATCGATATCAACAATATCACGCCGCTCGAGGCTCTTAATATTTTGCAGCGGCTCAAGGGAATGGCCAATGGCTGAAGATTTCTGGGCGCCGGTTTTTGAGCGGCTGCTTGAAGATTACGCCTTTCTCGAACTGGTTGCCGTCGATTCTTCTGAAAACGACCTGATCAGCTTGGTTAAACCGAACCGGGCTCTTTTTGCGCGCTGCGCCCGTTTTATCAAAAAAAATCGAGTTCTCGACAAGCCGGCGCTGGCTCGCGAGATGTTGGCTTATTCACGCAATGACAGGGCCTTGCGCCAGATCATTCTTTTTACCTGGGTCGAAAAAAATCCTCAGACAATGAAGTTCCCAACTCTGGCGACGGATGTCGAAAGTGAATCTAAGCTGCTTTCAGGCGCGTTTGGCAGTCCGGCAAAGGTAAGAATTCTTGCGCAGATTGATCCACGTCCGGCTGCCCGCCCGATTTATGAGCGCGTTCTCTCTATTATCTCAGAGAATGTGGCAATTGAAGACGTAAAACCGGCTGCCACTGAAGACTCTGCTGGCGATGAGGCAGCCAGAAACAATCTTGCAGCAAGGATTGCTGAGCTCGAAAAGCTTCTTGAGAGCTTCAAGGTCGAGAATCGCCAGCTTAAAAAACAGGTTGAGCAGCAACGTAACGAGCTTACAGCCCAGAGCCGGCGGATCGAAGACTTTGTCGGCAGACTCAAAAAGGCTGAGTACACGAATCAATCGCTTGAAAATGAGTCCGCCGGGTTACGTAGTCGGCTGGCTTATGCCGAAGAGCAGCTGAAAAAGGCCTCTGTTGCTGTAGAAATTCGACCTGCCGTTGATGATTCCGAGAAGCTTGCTGCTTTTGAGGCTGAGATCGAAGCCTTGCGGCGTGCTGTAGATAATCGTGAGGCTACCATACGGCGTCTTGACGCTGAAAAAGGCGAACTTACCGCGAAACAGGCGATTGAGTCAGACAAAGATCGTCAGATTGAAGGTTTGCGCCGGCGTTTGACTGACCTTGAATCAATGTCGCAAGTCGGACCGCGTCTGGCCGGTCAATTGATCAGCACGCACAAGGAACCTTGTGGGCAGCGCAGCTGGCTTTTCATGTCGATTTCGGGCCGGGCGATATTTGTTGAGGGATCTCTGGTCAGTCGAACCTCGCTGGTGTGCGAAGAATTTGCCATTTTGCAACTCAACAGAGAAAACCGGCCGGTTGCTATCGAGTCGCTCGAAGCTGATGCGCGCCGTGAAATTTGTGGATGCGTCGAGGTCTGTGGGAGTGACCTCTATCTGGTTGCAGATTCGCAACGTTATCAGGTAATGGTCGAAATTCCAGAAACCAGTATTGGCCTGCCGGTCAGAGCTGTATGGCTGCCTGAGTTCGCCGAAAGACGCGCCGGCATTTATCGGGTTGAGGTTCTGGCGCAGCACGACAGGCCGGCGCTGGTTCAGAAAACGGCAGACATCAGGCAGTTGCGCGCTTTTTTTCGAGTTAGCCGGCTCAATCTTGCCCGCCTTGGTGAGCTTTTAAGGCAGCAGGGTGTGGAATACGAGATTTCGGCTGATGGGCAGATGACTTTTCTGGCAGACTATCACGAAGTTCTTGCGCCTCTGCGTATGCATGTAAAAATATATCGAAGCTGCAAAAATGCTGCCTGTCAGGAACTCGCCGGCGGTGAGGCTTTGGTGAGAGAAGCTGCTGCCGGGCAGACCTGCGATTTTTGTGGCTGTCAGCTGCCATCGGAGGCGGTGTCGGTTGCTAAGACTTTTTCGGGTCAGCGGGTAATGATATTTGGCGGCGACTATGTCGGATCTGAATACGAAAGAGTTTTGTCCAGATATAATCTCAGTGTCGAATGGTTCAGCGGCTTCAGGAGTCTGGGAGAGTTGAAGAACGGCCTGGGTCGACCAGATCTGGTGGTTGTAATTGTCAGACAAATTTCGCATACGCTTTTACGTGAGCTTGTAGCAGCTGTAAACCGTGATTCATTGCCGGTGCTTTATAGCTCCCGCCGTGGCATTTCTGGTGTTCTCGCTGACCTGACTGATCATTTCGATTCCAGACAAAAAAATATTTAAGAAATACTTGCGCATTAAACAGTTTTATGTTAAAGTATAAATAAGAGAGAAAAAAATAATCGGAACGATCAGAGAGAGCCGCTAAATTGCGGTGTTTTGTTGTTTTTAAAAAACTTGAGAGAGATCAGAGAGAAAAATCTCCAGAAAAACTTTTATTCGTTAAATATTTCAGAACTTGTTCCGATTAAATTCCGGGTTGCCGTACACCATGCGGGATCAGGAGGACGACGCCGGTGTACATGACCTCACGGCAGCCCCAGAAAGAAACGGAGATTCTATATGGCAAGTATATATAACAACGATCGGGATAACGACAGTCAGTTACTTAAGAGCTACTTTAAAGATCTTAAGAAGCACCCTCCTCTATCCAGAGAAGAAGAGATTGCTCTTCTCCGGCAGGTTCAGGAAGGAAATTCGCGTGCTCGGGCACGTCTGATTCTTGCCAACCTCAGGTTTGTTGTGGCCGTCGCCAAACGTTATCGCCACATCAATGAGGTTCCGTTCGAAGATCTGATTGCAGTTGGCAACCTGGGGCTCATGCGTGCCGCCCAGAGATTTGACTGCGAAAAGAACGTTCGCTTCATATCTTATGCCGTCTGGTGGATCCGCCAGGCTATGATACAGATGGTTTCAAGCCACGGCAATCCGATTCGTCTACCGCTTAATCGTGTACACACCGGTCTCAAGATCAAAAAAGTCGAAGAGACTCTTATCAAAAAACTCAATCGTCGCCCGACCATCGATGAGCTGGCCGAGGCCGCCATGATGAAAAGCAAAGATCTGCGCAAGTTCATGCGTGACATCCCCAATGTCGTCTCCATGGACACCACACCCGTAGACCCCGAAGAAGATCTCTTTCTGCGTGACGTGATCACTGATAACGATTCTGACCCTCTGGCCGAGGCCGAAAAAAAGGCGCTTGAAGGCGAACTTGCCAAGGTCATGGATTCACTCACTGACCGCGAACGTGTCGTTCTGATGCATCGATTTGGTCTGCATGATACGCGCTCGTACACTCTTGAGGAGATTGGCAAGTTGCTTGGCGTTACACGAGAACGTGTGCGCCAGATCGAGTCGCAGGCGCTTGCCAAGCTGCGCAACCCCCGTCGCTCAGTCAATCTGCAGACCTATCTGACCTGAATTCAGTCATAAAAAAACCGTCAGAGCCACATGGCTCTGACGGTTTTTATTTTCAGTTTTATTTCTCGGGGCGAGCGATCAGCAGCAGATAATTTTTGAAATTACTGCCGGCGCTCTTTTTAACGTCATCGACGGTTATCTGACTGTAGACTCCAAGAATTTCTTCAAGAAAATCGACTTTCAGGCCGTTCCAGAGAAAGCCGGCAAGAGTGGCGGCCTGGGCATCAGAGCGCTCGAGCGCCCGGTTAAACCAGGATTTGAGTTTTTTACCGGCGGCCTGAATATCTTCGCGTGACACATTGAGCTCAGGTATCTGAGCGACAACACGCTCGATCGTCTTGCGGGCTTCATCGACCTTTTCGACCGGAACCGCCGCGTAGAAAGCGAATACTGAGAACAGTTGATTGGCGCGATATACGCCCCAGAGGCCGCGCTGGGCATCGATTTTTTTGAGTTCCTGTGAGATCAGTGCGTTGTTGCTGGCGAACAGCAGGTGGCTCAACACCGAATTAGCTCCGAACGTCGTGCGTATTTCATCCTGATTGTTCAGGTTAAGAAATGGCTTCATTCTGAATCCAACGCCAATATAAGCATACTCACTGCTGGCCGGAAGTTGGACTTCTCTGACTTCTATTTTTTCGAGAGGCTGGGCGACCCAGGTGGGGCAGGTTGCCTTGATCGCACTCTTTCCTTTGGGTGCTGCAGCAAATGTTTCTGAAACGAGTTTGAGAGTCTGGTCGCTGTCGAAGTTGCCGACGGCGGCTACGCACATGTTGGCGCCTACAGCCCATTCTTTGTAGAATTTTTTGATTCTGTCGAAATTGATCTTTTCCATGTCGCTGCCGAGAAGATCTGGCGCATAGAAGTTCATGCCGGGGTAGAGCCCATCAACCATGTTGCCGTAAATTATATTGTTGACCGAGGCCTTGTCGTCGGTGATTCGCTGCAGAATGCGCTCTTTGGCCTTGTTGAAGTAGTTCTCAGAAAATTCAGGATTCTGCAGCAGCTTTTTCAGGAAAGCCAGCAGTTCTGGCAGTTTCTGCTTCTGGGTGCGGGCCGAGATGATCAGACTTTCGTTATTGAAAACCGCTTCGAGACGCGCACCAATTTCGTCGAGCTGGGTGTTGAGACGGCGGTTCTCACGGTCGTTGATATAGTCGCAGACCATTTCTGCAACCATGCGGGTGAGTTTCTGCTCGTCTTCGTTGCCGACACAGAGATCGACCCCGAAAAGAATCGACAGACCAACGACTTCGCTTCCGGCAAAACTGCGCACAACGATGCGGGCACCGTTGTCGAGTGTCTGCATTCTGACCGGGACATCTTCTGCCTTCTGAAACTTGAGCGGGTAGATGATTCTGACGCCATAGCGGTCAGAACTGAACATTTTCTGTGCCAGATTCTTCATGTCGGAAGGTGTGACGCGGCTGAATGCAGCTGAGATACCTTCGCTGATCCGGTAGTTGCCCATGAGCTCGGCGAAGCCAAGTTCGTAGACGCGTTCAAGCCGTGATTCTCTTTTTTCAAGGGTCTTGAGCTGCATCATTTCAACCATTCGCCGTAATTCTTCACCGTGTGGCGGCGTCATGTAAAGATTTGCAAGTGAAGACAGAATAAAGTTGGTTGCGCGGTTAACGTCTGCTTCGCGACTGCTGAAGCCAATGAGAAAAAGGCCATTGTCGCGCCCCGGTATGTAACGGGCGAAGAGATTCTTGAGTTCAGGAAAGTCCTTGCGAACTGAATACTCGAGCCAGGAATTATTGATGTCATACAGAGAAGCCTGCCAGAGAGACGCGGCAGCCATGTCGGGGTCGGAGATTCCCGGGGCTTCAAAACCGATGAGTACTTCGGTTTCTTCAATGTCAGCAAAGTCGATATTTTCGACTTTGCGCGACCCGCCAGTTTTTGCATGGGTTTGAGGTTTTTCGTCACTGACGATGGCAGCCTTCTGGTTGCCGAATTTCTCCATGGCAGTCTTGAATACATCGACTGCCTGGATGTCACCGATAACCACCAGCACGGCGTTGTTTGGAACAAAAATGCTGGAAATGAAGCCATTCAGGTCTTTGAACTCAGCTCCGGCCAGTTTTTCTTCGCTGATTGGGCCATGGCATTCGATTGCGGCATCCTGATAGAGGTCTTTCCACATCATTCTTTCCATCAGGCCGGTCGATTTAGGGTATTTTTTTGCTGATCTGACGAAACGTATCGCTTCATCTTTTGCCTGCGAGAAATCTGCTTCAGTAGGTTTGAGCTTAAAAGCGATACTGTGCAGTGAATCAAGCATAGTATCCAGGCTTTCTGCGTTACCGTTACAGGCGGCGTAGAACATTTCCTGACCGCCGCCGAATTCGTTGATTATTCCAACCGATTCAAGACGGGCATTGAAGTCGAAACGGGTTTCGCCTGCGAAATCTGCCGATTCGATGAGAGAACGATAAATGCGACCAATGCCGGAGTTGCAGTTGTTGAGATAATAGGGATGGGTATTGAAGATGATCCCGGCGGCTGCGACAGGCAGACTACGGTCTTCGACGACGATGACGCGCAGGCCATTCGGCAGAATCGCTCTTTCTGGCGGTGATTTCACCAGGGCGAACAGGCTTCCTGCCACCAGAACGAACGCGCTGAGCGCTACCCAGTATGTAAGTTTGCGATTTATAAGGTTCATGGCCTCCTCCAGATGCTGGTCATGTCGTGAATGCTATTTTGACAGCAGTACTCTACCGCTGGATTTGTCTTTTATTACAAAACTGTAGCTTTTTACAGCTACCATCTTATAATTCTCTTCGCCGTAGATGACGCTCTTATAGCCGATGTCTTCGGCATACTGGCGTCTCGCTTCGATGAGATATGGTTGAATCTCATTGTTGGTGTCATTGCGCAGGTTACGGAAATCACGCTCGGTGAGATCGACATAGATGTCGAACTTGTCGCCGCGGTCGGTAAATATCGACAGTTCGAGTACGTAATCACGGTTCCAGGCCTGTGCCCCAGCCAGTGCCAGCAGGCTGATAGCCAGTATCAGCCATAGAGTGCTTCTGAATAATGTAAAATTCCTGAGCATACGCAACAATCTAAGCCAAACCACGAAAAAAAGCAATTTCTTTGACACCCGCCGGGCGATCTCGCACAAAGCCGCAGAGACACTAAGAAAAACCTCGCGCAGAGCCGCAGAGGCGCAGTAGAGAATTCAGATGGATAATCCGCCGATTACGCCGATTTCGCTGAATGAAATAAGGGTATTTTCGTGCGCGTGCGCGTAATCGTGATCGAAAAGATCTCGCACAAAGCCGCAGAGACACGAAGAAAGATGAAGATATCCGAAGATGATCCGAAGATAAAGCAGATATAGCTGATGAGAAGAGAGATTTATTGCGCCTGGCGAGCTCGAGAAGGCTTGAGGTCGTTTTGAGTTTGTATTTTGGCAAAAAACACCCGCCAGGAGTTGCTCCCGGCGGGTGTGGTGTGGTCTGGTCAGTAGTTGCTGTCGTAATAATAGGTTGCCAGATCGTTGTTTTCTGCCATATGCAGCATATACATCATTCCGGTTGTTTTATCGAGACGTATTCTGGTGAGATCTTCTGCCAGAGAGTATAAAGGAGCAGCGTAGTCTGGATGGAGGAGCGATTGGATGAAAATCAAGCCCTGATCGACCCGATGAAAGTAATCATAGTCGCCGCCAGGTGCTGTGCAGATCCAGACTCTGCCTTGCGCATCGTAGTCGAGACAGAGTATGCTTGAAAGGTCTCTCTGATATCCGCTTAAACTGTCGACAGAGTAACCATTGTAATAGGCAGGCGAACCTCCGTAAGCGGCTATGTTTATCTTGCCATCTATCGCAGAAGCTCCCAATATCCGCTGACTAAATTCCAGTGTTCCTATGATGGGTGGCGACAGGCTCAGATCTGCATTGGTGAAGGCTCTTATGACGGTTACATCAATCGCATCTCCGGGTGTCTCTACACATATCAGATAAAGAGCGTTGGTTGATCGGTCATAAGCTATTTCGGCGGATTTGCCGGCATCGACGTAGTTTTTGTTCGTGTTCATGCTGAAAGCCGGGTTCTTGACTGCGAGGTTTGCCGGATCCAGCTCATATATGCAGACATAAGTACTGGCATATCTTGCAACCAGAAACAGCCTGTTGTCAAAGCTTCTGACGCTCGCGGTCGATACAGTTCCCAGTCCGAATCCGTCCGGATCAGTGACAAGGCTTTTAGATGTAGCGCCCGTAAGATTAAGGCCCAGTTTGGTCAACATAGGTTCACCGCTCGTCACGTGCGTCAAAAAGATTCCGCCAGAGTGCACTGCCAGGCTATGAATTGCTGTTGGTGACATTCCATCGTCAGAAATCGTTGTCGATATGTGAGTATTATTTGTCAAATCTACTGCAAACAATGTGATTGGTGCGCCAGTAGTCATGCCTGTTGCCGCTATGTAAGCTTTGTTGTTATAGACTTCAAAGCCGAAGATGGTCCCATTGCTGGGGATGTCAGCCTCAGCCAGCAAGGTTCTGGCTTTGATGAAGTTCAATCCCTGACTTTTGGTACTGAAAGAATATTGTGCCATAGGTGTTATTGTTTGATTCGGATAATGGCTGATGACAGTAATGCTGTATTCTGTTCCAGGCCTAAGGTTTTTATATGTATGGCTGCTGCCGGCAATATTCTGAGGCGGCACTATCTGTGTGGTCTCTTGCCAGAGTTCTACGCTGACTTCGCTTACAAATGGCGCGTTATTCCATGTGAAGGTAATCGAGGTGTCTGTAGATTCAGCGGTAATATTCGTTGGCGGCAAAAGTCCTCTGGTAAAGGTTTTCTGATTGCTGTTAACTTTAGTTGTGCCGGACAGGTTGGTGGCCATAACCGAGTAGTTGCCGGGCGGCAGATTGCTGATGTCGAATTTGCAGACAGAGGTTGTCCAGCTTGTAGTACCGGTTGCTGTGAGGTTGATCCCGTTGGCAGAAGCCTGGGTGAGTGGTGCAGCTGTCTGGAAAGGGCCACCGTTGAGGGTGAGAACGTTTCCGGTAATAGATGTGGTGCTGATATATGGAACGAAGAATGTCGCGCTCAGGTTGGCGCCGGTTACGTCAACCCCTGAACTTACTGCTACGTTCAAAGCGCTGCTCTGATAGCCGTTGATGGCAGGGTCTACTCTGATCGTGTAATTGCCAGGTGGCACCCTGGTGAAACTGAAGTTGGCCGGAGAGACAGCGCCAACCGGTCGGCGCGCGACAAAAGAGGGAGTTCCAGACTGGTTCTGTAAAATGATCTCACCTTCTGTTATTGTCCAGCCTGAAGTGGGCGCGCCCCAGGTTACTGTTCCGCTGACGTTCGAACCGTCTTTTGCAGTCGTCTGGGTTATGCCTGCCACTGTGGTCGTGCTGTTGCTGAGGCTGTTCAAGGTTACCCTTACTGAACCTGGTTCAAAAATATAATCGGTGTTGACTGCCATAACAACATAGTTGCCGGGCATGGTGACGCTGAAGGCAAAGTTGCCGCTGGCGTCGGTATTGGTGCCGAGCAGGCTGTTGTCTTCCTGACGTGTCAGCATCACAAAAATCCCGCCCAGTTCGCTCGAAGTAACGCCGGTTCCGGCTATCAGGCTGCCGCTGAGAGTCTGATATGCCGTAGTTTTGGCTGTCAGTGCGAAAGTCCCGACGTCTGTCGTCTCGCCCGGTCTTACAGTGATACCAGTTTTGGCTGAAGCATCGCCGAAGGCTGAAATCACCTGAATCTCGTATGCCGCGCCCGAAGTCGAATTAGAGGGCACATTGTTGATCGTAAAATTGCCGTCAGAGTTGGTCAGGGCGATGTAGGAGGTGCCGGTAATGTAGACGAATGCACCTGAAATATTCTGAGTCACGCCGCCAATGGTCTGGGCAACCTTGCCGCTGATCTTGCCGGTGGGTGTCAATTGCGGGTTGAGTGTGGTCACCTGGCCAAGCAGAACGCCGGTCTGCACGAACTGGTGGTTCTCGTCGCGCATTGCGATCAAAGTATATTCACCGACCGGAATTTCGGTAAAGTTGTAGACACCTTCACCGTTCGTGGTGGTTGACCAGGCCCCATCGCCGATAGCCTGCTGTGCCAGCAGTGAACCTTTCAGGGCAGGCATCTGCGCCATTCCGGCCGTATGCGCCTTTTCGCTTTTGTAGAGGTTTACTGTAGCGAAGGGAGTCGGTGTGTTGTCGAACAATACTGTTCCGCTGAGACTGGCGGTCTCGCCGCTGGTCAGCGTCGGGCCTGCCGGATTGCTCGCGCTGCCGGTTCCGCCGCCGCCCCCGCCGCATCCAATGATTGCCAAAGACAACGTAACCAGGCAAAACAGCGCAATAACGGGTTTTTTAAACATTTTTCAGGTCTCCTCTGTCGATCGGTACAACTGTTCTTTTCTAAAAGACAAAAAACGGCTCTGGAGCTGCTGTAATCTTCATTGAATAAGCTGTAGCCGGTTTTATACAAGTTCCATTCTGCTCTTCATTATACTTTTTGTCAACACCTGCAGAAAAATCAGACGGCCTCCGCACAAAGCCGCAAAGACAAGAAGAAAGACCGGCTGCTCTTATGGCTTCAGCCAGTAGAGCAGCCTGCCCCCGCAGGACTCCCCGAGGGAGGAGATAGTCCGCCGATTGCGAAGAATTTAAAATGAAGGAAGAAAGGGCAGGTAAAATGCAGAAGGCCAACGAGAGATTGGGATTGCTGAGCAATTTTAGAATTATGATTTATGCAGATTGGCAAAACAATTGACAATTTACATAAACCCTGCGCAGAGCTCGATTGACACAACGAGACAGACTGTTTAAGTCCTCGATTGCGCTGTTTCCTTTCAGAAGGACTCAGATTGTTTGTCGCATATTGCCAGCTTGAGATCTGAGAATAAGCATGTGAAATGGAAATGACAAATGCTTGATTTTTATCGTTGTTGATATCGACTTCTTTTTGAGCGATTGTATGGAAGAAAACTTGTCATGATTTCAGTCCCTGTTCTTTTTTCCTGCAGAAACCGGCTTACTGTTTCCATCAGTTTAATCATTGGAGGGTTTAGAGCGATGAAAAAATTGTTAATGCTCATGATGTTTGTGTTGTCGATGAACTTGGTCGTGGCTAATGAAATCAAAGTTGAGCTTGGAGATGTGTTTTCATTGAATATTCCGGCAGGCAACTCATGGAAAACTGAGTTCGATGGAACTTTTTCTGGTGCTAAATGCGGACATTGGGCGGCAAAACGGTATATCTATGATGGACAAAACAATGAATCTCTTGATCTATTCGAGGTGGGTCGTTTCAGGCTGGGTAATCGAAAAGTTTTTTTTGAACAGGCGAGCGTTGGGAACATTCACAACCCTGGTGGAAATACAGATCACTGGGCCGAAGTAGGAGATTTTAGCGGCGAACATTGTGTCAGAATTGAGTATGATGCCGCAGCGGGCAGATGTTGCGTTTATATTGACAACAACTTGAAGGGTGACTTTCTTGTCAGGTCGAGAACAAGTCCTGATATGTCACGGCTTATTGCGGCTGGATTTTCCGGCTTTGTTCGCGTTATTGAAGGAGGAACGGTATCCTTTTCTGGCAAGAATTCGAGCATGGATGACGTCATTGGCTTAGGCCGCGGAGGCGGTGCGCCAGGCCAGGGCACTCGCGAATTCACGGCTCCGAGTGTCGGTACAGTTGTGGTTACGGCAAAGCTTTCTACCTTTGGCCCGGCACGCTTGCAGGTAGAAATTGACAGCGACGGCAATAAGCGTAATTGGCTTGTCTGGGAAAGAGCAAACGACAGTGATCCATCTCCACTCAAACTGGATGGAACAGAGGTGCCTGAGTCAATGTCTGAGCGTTCACCTGGCGATTATTCGCCAAATGAAATGGTATTCGAAGAGAAGCTGAAAAAAGGTGATAAAGTCACTCTGACTCTGACCGGCAGTTTTGGTGCCGGCACTCCGATTCTTGATTACAAGTTCAATAAACACTGACTTTTTGTCATCTTCATCAAATTTGCCAGTGTGGGATTTTTACAGTATTTAAGAGCTCATTGATTTTTTTTCGGTCTAAAGCTTCGGTCTTCAGCCAGGCTGCTTTTTCTCCATAATTGTCTCTAACTGGCACTGGCCTTCGGAAAACCACGTCACTGACCAGCTTGCCGAAAGAGCAGGCAGCGTTTTCAGGCTTTGCAATGTTCGGCCACGAAAGGCGATTCAAGACGCAGGCGTAAGCGTTCGTCTGTCGGCAGAAAATAAACACCCGCCCGGGGAAGCTCCCGGGCGGGTGTTTGTAAGATCAGATCAGTAGTTGCTGTTGTATTTGTAAATCGCCAGCTGGTTAGCGGCGTTAAAATGCAACATGTACATTATGCCGGTTGAAGCTGCAAATTTAGGAGCCAGGTCTACGGTTAGATAATAACCGTTGAATACTTTAAGGGATTGCTGGATGTTAAGGTTAAAATCTAACTGTTGTAGATAATGTTGTTGGCTTAATGGGCTTTTATAAGCCCATGTTCGGTTTTGTTTGTCAAATCCGATGCCGGAATTGACGTATGACGTTGGGAAGCTAGAGTAACCACTTCTCGCATCCATAACATAGGCGTTAGGAGTTCCTGACATATCATATACCAGGAAAAGCTGATTGCCTGCTGCATGAAATCCTAGAAGAGAGGAACTAGAAAATTGCCCAACAGTTGGAGGATTGGCAATTGTGATGTCCAGGTTGTTGAATGCTCGTACTTCATAATAGGTGCTGTCATTATAAACCAGATAAATACTGTTCATTACAGGGCTGTAGGCGATGTCCGTAGAATATCCTGAGGCATTCGCTCCGGCAGTGACGCTTCCTGAGTTAACGACGCTTAAAGACGAGTTGAGCTCTCTAAGCGCTATGAGAGTGCCTGATCTGACAACGAGGAAGATTCTGTCGTTCAGGCTTCTGACTCTAGCCATTTCTGGCGCAGCAATGGAGAAATCAGTCGCGATGTCTTTGGTGAAAGTTGGCGCACCGAGACTGCTGCTGAAAGCAGATATTGTAAGCGACGCAGCAGGGGTTGAATAGGTCAGATATGCTCCACTTGAGTTTGCGGCTAGACTGCGCGCTGATGTATCAGAGTCTGTTGTCATTACACTGCTTGAATTAATCAGGGCATTTGTTGTCAGATCAAAGGACTGAATTGTAATCGGTCCGGAGTTGTCAAATGCTACATATGCGGTGTTGCCAACAACTTCGAAGCCGAAGATTGTTCCTGTTGCAATGCCGGCGCCTGTGAGCTGCACGGAAGGTATGCTGTTAATTCCATCAGCTTTGGTGGCGAATGAGAAGGTTTGGGGGGTAGAGTTCGGGAGATTGGGATAGGTGCTGATGACTTCGATCGTGTAAGTGGTGCCGGGCAGCAGTTTGTCGTAGGTAAAGCTGTTGCCGAGAATTTTTTGCGGCGGTCTTACCTGGGCGGCACCCAGCAGGAGTCTGATCTGAACTTCGGTGACGTGGGGGGCATTCTGCCAGTTGTAGGTGATCGAGGTGTCGGTTGAGGAGCCGGTGAAGCTGGCGGCAAGAGGTGCCAGTACCGGGCGGGTGAAGGGTTTCTTGTTGCCGGGCAGGCGGCCTTCGGGCAGGATTTTAACCAGCTGAACGATGTTGTCGCCGGGTGGCACCTGAGCGATGTTTATCACTACAGATGTATTGCTGATCGAGATGATGGTTGCCGGCTTGTCGTTTACGAATGCCAGAAGGTTGGCGGCAACTGTTCCGAAATTGTTGCCGGGAATTGTAAGCTGATCTGGAGATGCTGCTACGGTGGTCGGAGTAGAAGTGATTATCGGCGCTATAAAAGTGGTAACCAGAGAGCGGTCGGTCAGGTCTACACCCTGAGTTACCGTAAAGGCGGCAGTAGCGCCGGTATAACCATTGCGCAGCGGATTTGCTTTGAGAACGTATGAGCCGGGGGGAATATTTTCAAAGCGGAATGGCGCTGGCGACTGATTCGAAATGATGCGGCGGTCAACAAAAGTTGGGCCGGCGGTAGTTGTTCCTTCTATTATTATTTCGCCTTCAGTGAAAGTCCAGTCGGTTATTGCCGGCCAGGTAACATTGCCTGCAACTACAGAGCCGCCTGTCTGAATGTGTGATAAGACGAAGTCAGCAAGATTTTCGGTTGTGTTGTCGAGAGCCGTTACAGTTACAGTTTGTGAAGCTGGTGCGAAATCGAGAAAACCTTCTGTTGGCATGACATAATATCTTCCCAGGCGGTTAACGAAAAAACTGTAATTGCCGGTGCTGTCAGTTGAAGTTCCGATAAGAACGCCATCGACCTCGGCTGCAAGAATTACGAACTGATCGACGATGTCAGCGCTGGTTGCTCCGGCGCCGGCGACAAATTTGCCGGCAATTTCCTTGTAGCCTTCAGTCTGCTGCGAGAGAGAAATTGTGCCTATGTTGGTGGTTTCGCCCGGGTTAACGACGACTCCGGTTACTGGCGATGCGGTGCCTTTGCCGGGCATTACGGCGACTTCATAGGCAGTGCTGTCTGCGAGCGCATTTGACGGCACGTTGTTGATGACGAAATAGCCTGAAGCATCGGTCAGCGCGATGTAAGAAGTGCCTGAAACATATACGAAAACGGCGGCGGCACCCTGCTCGGAGGTTCCGATCATGGCGGTGACACGCCCACCGATCTTGCCGGTTGGCGTGAGCTGTGCGTCGAGTGAAGTCACCTGACCAAGCAACACGCCGGTCTGGGCGAACTGATGATTTTCGTCTTTAACGGCGATAAGGGTATATTGACCAACCGGAACATCGGTAAAGCTGTAGACTCCGGCGCCATTGGTCGTGGTTGAATATGCGCCATCACTGATAAGCTGCTGGGCGATCAGGGAACTTCTGAGGGCTGGCATCTGAGTCATGCCAATGGTTGGAGCTTTTTCGCTTTTGTAAAGATATACTGAGGCATTGGCCAGCGGAACGCTGTCGAACAGCACGGTGCCGCTGAGGCTGGCGGTTTCTACGCTCGAAGCGGTCGGGCCGGCCGGGTTGGCTGTGCCGCCGCCACCGCCGCCGCAGCCGATGATGGCCAGAGAGAGAACGAAAAGACAGGTTAACAGTAGTGCGGATCTTCTTAACATCTTGATAAAACTCCTGTAAGCGGACTCAGCCGATTATTATGCCTGAAATAGTTTTGGGATCGTAACCATCTCGTTCGATGACCATGTAATAGGTGCCGGGAATCATGTTTGTGAATGAGTAAAAACCGGTTTCGTCGGTGGTTGTAGAGCCTGCGAAAGTGCCGGTAGCCTGATCGTAAATCTCGATCAGAGCGCCGCTGACTGGCAGGCCACTGGTTTCGTCTGAAATTACGCCTTTTACCCCGGTTTCAGTAACGACAACTATCGGCAGTTCAGTAATCTCGATGTCGTCGAGATACCAGGCGGTGACATCTTTGAACATGGTGAAAATCAGCTTGAGACTGCCGCGTGTCGGGTTTGTCGACAGATAACTGGTATAAACCCTGGCATTGCTGCTGCTGAGGTATTGGATTTCATCGATCTGCAGGGGCCATTCTTCGCCGCTCATATCTTTGAAATATATGTAATTGCCTTCGCCGGTGGTTTCCTGCTCGACAAGGGCTTCTCCGGTTTCACTGCTGACAAGGCCTGCCTGTGAACTCTGCCAGGCGGCGAGAAGTTCATAAACTGCTGACTCAGGTGTCGACGTGTTGACGCCGGCCCCAGAAGAAGAGCCTCCTCCAGAACAGCCAACCATGGCGGTCAGCGCAAAGAACATTAAAATAGCCCATGCAGGCAGGTTCTTACCACTCATTACATTCCTCCCGGAAAGAAAACTCATTACAACTATTATGAACTATTCGCCAATAACCTTGATCAGCACACGTTTTCGCCGGTTACCGTCGAATTCGCCGTAGAAAATCTGTTCCCATGGGCCAAAATCGAGTTTTCCGGCAGTTATTGCAACGACCACTTCGCGACCCATGATGGTGCGCTTGAGATGTGCATCAGCATTGTCTTCGCTGCCATTGTGCTTATACTGCGAGTATGGCTTCTCGGGCGCAAGCTTTTCGAGCCATACTTCGAAATCATTGTGCAGTCCGCTTTCGTCGTCATTGATAAAAACGCTGGCGGTGATGTGCATGGCGTTAACCAGCACCAGACCTTCCTGGACACCACTGGCTGCAACAGCCTGCTGAACCTCGGGGGTTATATTGACCAGGCCGCGCCGGCCCTTGATTTCGAACCAGAGTTCCTGTCGGTAGCTTTTCACTGAACTGGTCTCCTTGAGAATATGAACTTATCAACCGCTTAGAACACTTTATTCTAAACTCTTTTTTTGCTTTCTTCAAATTTTTTGTGGTTCAAATAGCAATTCTCGGTCAAAATCAAGTGTCATTCTGCGCGAGCCGTCAGGCGCAGTCGCAGAATCCATCTTTTTAGCGGCCTCTCTGGATCCTGCGACTGCGCTTCGCTTCGCGCAGGATGACGAACAAAAAGCCAGGCTCCAACATCGTGATCCCTGTTGTTGCGGGTTTTACGCCTCACCGAGAATTGCTGGCTGTTGTGCAGAATGCTGGCAAAAAAATGGCGGTGGTGATATTATCAGGTGACTGAAACTTTACGCATCAAAGGAAGATAAGCAATGCTCGACAGAATTGACCGACTGGTGTTCTATTTTACCGTTGAGTGCGCTAACTGCCGGGACGTTATGAAGGTCAGCCACGAAACCATTCTCATGAAGTCTGGCGAGCTTTTCTGCTCTCTATGCGGAAAAGATGTTAAAGTGCCAGATTATGAGAAACTTGCGCGTGCTGCTGCCAGCCTTAACGAATATGTCAGTGACAGTTTTAACTCCAAATACGTCAAGCTGGTGCTCAACGAAAAATACGTTCCGCTGGATGACATGCCCGCTGCCGGGCACTGAGCCGATCGTTCTCCTGCCATTTTACGCGCAGCTGTCAGGCGAAATTGCAGAAACCATATGCTTTGTTGAAATTCTGTGAGATTCTGCGACTTCGCGCAATGACGGTTTAGCTAGCGCAGGATGGTTTGCCTTCGTGACGGTTAGCTAGCGCAGGCTTACGGTTACGTTTTGTGCCGCATGCTGAGTTTACAACTGAGCGAGGACGCCTTTGTTGACCTGTTTTACCGCATCGGCGCCAAGGAGTTGTTCGACGAGCGCAAAAGCGAACTCGAAGGTGGTTCCGGCTGCGCGCGAAGTGGTGACGTTGCCGTCAATGACTACCCTGTCTTCGCAATAATTGACGCCGACCATGTGTTCGGCTGCAGCCGGGTGTGAGGTGGCGCGCCGTCCATTGATCAGGCCGGCTTTGGCGAGCACAGCAGGTGCGGCGCAGATTGCCGCGACTTTTTTTCCGGCTGCATGCATTTTCTGGATGAAGCCGATGACCTTTTGATTAGCGCCGAGATTGCGGGTGCCGTCGATTCCGCCTGGCAGAATGGCGATATCGCAGTTTTCGACCGCGATCTCGTCGAGGCAGAGATCTGGCAGCATGCTGATATTGCGCGAGCCTTTGACGGCGGCTTTGTCGGCAGCGAGTGTGACAGTTTGCGCTTCGATGCCGGCGCGTCTGAGAATATCGACAGTTATGGTCAGTTCCATTTCTTCAAAGCCGGGTGCCATGAATACCAGCGCTTTTTTGGTCATTATCGGTTTTCTCCTCCGTAAAAGTTTAATTCGATTACGAGAATGATCAGGATTACGCGAACTAGTAAGATCGTTTCATGGGCGCAACAGGTCGAGGCAGGTGATGAAAACATCATCGACGCTGATGGCACGCATGCAGGCGTTGTCGTTGCAGGCGGTGGCACGGTGGTTGTATGAGCTGACACAGGGTGAGCAGGCGAGTTCGGCCGAAATTGCGACCTTGTTTTTGCCGAGAGCGCCGTAGAGTCTCGGGGTTTCTGGGCCAAACAGGGTTATGACCGGCAGATCGGTCAACGAGGCAAAATGCGAAGGGCCGCTGTCGTTGGTGATCATCAGGTCACAGACTGAATACAACACGAGCAGCTGGCGCAGTGAAGTTTTGCCGACCATGTTGATGACGCGGCTGTTGCCAAGAGCCGCGGCGACGCGTTCTGACTCTGGCCTCTCATTCATGGTGCCGGTAAGGACAATACTTATCTCAGGCTTTTCGAGCAGGCGGCGGCCGAGTTCGATGAAGTTTTCGAGTGGCCAGCGGCGCAGCGGCACCAGTTCACTTGAGTTGGCATTGATGATGACCAGGCGGTTCTCGCGCGGACAATCTGGCGCTTCACGATAAAGCTGCTCTCTGACCTGTTGCTGCTCTTCCGGTGTCGTGTTGAGAGTCGCCAGTTCGAGCTCGTCGAGGGGTTTTACTGCGGTTTTGTTGAGAGGAATCTGCCCGGCCGGCTGAATCACCGCTTCGACCATCGACAGAAAGGTCTGGGCGGTGTGAATATGCGGGTTATATTGTACCGGATGTGTAAAAAAGCAGCCTTTATAGAGGCCTTCCATGGTAAATCGGTTAAAACCGCAACTGGAACTGGCTCCGGTCAGTTCGGCAAGAATAGCCGATGCGCGCGAAAAGAATTCGAGGTCGAAGACCAGATCGAACTCGGCGAGGTTGAGCGAAACAAGTCGGTGCAGTGCGTCCCAGGCGAAGATGAACAAATTCGAAGTTCGAATGGTATGAATGTTCGCCTTTGGCACCAGGCCAAGCATGTCCACTGCTGCTGTATTCTCGGCGAAAACGAGAAAGTGAAATTCGCAGTCCGGCCAGATTTCGCGGGCGCGCCTGAGCATCGCATACATGAGAACTGTGCTGCCCATTTCCGCCGGCTTGACCATGAGAATTTTGCCGATCGGAGCATCGGCGAGCGAGCCGAAGCGGCGGGGCCAGAAACGGTCGAGAATTTTGCGGCGCAGGCTGAGCAGGGCACAGATGGGCGGGCCCAGAGTTGCATCGATTTTTCGCATGGTATCTGGTTTCATGTTGCGATTATAGCACAGAGGTTCGTATGACCCAAAATATTATTCAAACCTGTACTGATAAGGGTTCTTTTGGCTGTCTATGCTGGTTCTGCCGTCTGGCAAAAAACGGCGGCATGGCGCGGGTGATTTATGTTATATTGCGTTTATTCAATCTGCGGGGGATGCTATGGAACCAGCTGATTTTGCAGTGCGTATCGAGGAAGTGATGACCGAGGAGTGCTCGAGTTACGAGTGCGTTCTGGTCGACGATGATGAGATCGGGCGACTGTGGACGTTCGTTATTGAAGACACCTTCAGCGGCTATTTGAGCGTTGATGACAACGAAGAAAGCTTGAAGGTGCGGACAGTGACAGTAGGCATAAATCTCAAGGATATCACCGGCGCTTCGCGCGAGGAGCTGCTCGAATTGTTCGCGCGCAATGCCGGGCTGGTAAGCGCCAATTTCAGTGTGATGAAGTTCCCGGTCGCTGCTGATGCAGAAGAAGAACCTTTGATAATAGATGAAGGTGAAGATGTTGATTTTGCTGGCGACGAAGCTGAACCGGAACTGCATGATATGCTGATCATTCAGACTCGTTTGCCATTCGAGGCTTTTGCCCCGGAAGACTTTGGTGGTTACATACAGAATCTGCTCTTTCAGGCTGATCTGCAGCTGACTCAGGCGGATGATGACGAAGAGGGCGGGCTAACTGATTTTGATGAAGACGATGAACTTGACGATGATTTTGATGATTGAGGAGTGACAGTCGATGCAGCCGCAAACCAGCCTCAGCCTGCCAGAAGCAATCAAAAGCGATATTAGTATTTATCTTGCTCCCGATGAGAAAGTGCTCAAGGCGATCAGGTCAGACGCTGAGCGCACAGCCAGTAAGGGCCAGGTCTGGCTGATTCTGAGCACTGGATCGGTTATTTTTCATACCTGTGAGATCGGTAAGGAGCCTATTATTGCTCTGTTGTCACGGCGCGAGATTCGTGAGATCGAATATTTTCAGCGCTTGAATGAAGTCGTGCTTACTTTTGTGCCGGCACGCAGCCCGCAGAACGTTACGCGACTTAGTTTTGCCAACAGTCAGCGGCCTGAGCTGGAAGATTTTTGCGACGATCTTGCTGATCTGATCAGTTTTAAAAAAGAGACGGCGGGCGGCGTAAAAACTTATGCAGCGCCGGTAGTGTCTTCGCCCACGCCAGACACACAGGAGTTGCCGTCTTCTGCCCTGCGTAGCGCCGCTTCGGCAGTGAAATACTCGACAAAGCCGGTTTCTGAGAGTCGCCCGAAAGTTGAGCCGGTTGCGGCAAAGAAGGCTGCGCCAGAAATTAAACCTGACGTGAAGATTGCCGAATCGCCAAAAGAAGCTCCTGCTTCATCACCTGATTCTTCGTCAGCTGTAAGCATTGATAAGGTTGTTCAGAATACGACTGCGCAAGGAGCGATTGGCTATGTCGTTGCTGCAACAGTCATCTCTGTTCTGGTCGGGTTCCTCTGGTACAAGTTTTTCAGCTCACTGGCCCGAATCAAAGATTGACGCAGCTGATCAGGCTCACATGCTCCCGGTTTTGAACTGACCCCAGAGATCTGTGAAGTCTTTTACTGCTTTGCCTGATTCTGACACGAGATGGCATTTATTCAACCTTATCAGATATGAGCCGCCGGCTCTAAGCATGCGGTAAGGCACGAGTTCAAGCAGAGTGTTGTTTTCTTTCCAGCTGACCGAGAAATTGCTGCGCAGTGAAGTGCCATCGAGAACCATTTTTGCTCCTGAATCAAGGCTGGTGATCTCAATTTCGAGATCATTATAGAGCGAATCTGGCTGCATGCTGCGGTCGAAGCGAATGGCGAAGGGGCCAGAGCGGCCCACATCGGTATCGCCATTTTTCGGGCTGGTCGAAACAATGCTGGGGCTCGGGTCGGCATCAGTGGTGAACTCGCCGTAAAGGCCTTCATAGGTTTTCAGCATCCGGCCATCGGCAGCGCGCGCGTTCCATCGCGAAATCGTCATGCTGTAGCGGGTGCTGGCAGCGAGCGGTTGGCGTGGATAAAGCTGCAGAACCGTGTCTGACTTCCAGACGATGCGAAAGTGCTGCTCGATAATCGGGCCGTTCAGAGCAATCAGGCCGGCTCCGCTTTTGTTCTGTATCATCAGGTTGATGTCGTTGAAGACCGAAGCCTTTTCCATCACCTGGCCGAAACCAATCTCAAATGGGCCCGAGACCGGAAAAGCGGTCTGATTCATATATGGTCTGGTCCAGGAAATTACCGCATCCAGTTCAGGAATGGTGCCGGCTTTTGACAGGCGTGCATTCACAAGTGTCAGTCCGTCAATCGAAACCGGAACGTAGTAGCCCTCGATGGTTTGATAGCCATTACGGGCGAGTCTGATCGTAGTTTCGCCGTTGCCGGTTATATTCGAACCGAGAATGGCACGTCCATCGCTGCTACCCGATACCGCCTGACTTGCGCCTGCATCTACCGTAACTTCGGCGATCGGCTTGACTTCGCCGGCGCTGTTTTCGACGGCGGTAACCTCGATCATGCCTCGTTTGAGCAGAAATGAATCGCCTCTTGCTACAGCTACGCTGACTTCATTATAACCCGGGTAAAAGGTCAGTTCGTCCATTATGCGCAGACCGTCTCCAACAAGCAGAGAGGCGTTATAGCTTACTTCCCAGGTGAGATATTTTACCGTAACCAGAGTAGAAGTTGCCAGCGCCTGAGCCTGGTCGATGTTGAACTCTACCATGCCGCTTCCGTCGCTGACGCCAACTTCACCAATGGCGGCAAGTTCGATTCTGGCACCCGAAATCGGAACTACCGGGCTGCCTGGTTCAGCGCTGAAACGACCGGTAAGAATCGAAGTGCGGTCGGCATATATCGTCAGTCGATAAGTGCTGTTGCCAACAACATCTACGCTATATTCGGCTTTGGCCTGTCCACCGCGAACATCAGTCGCGATGCAGGTTATGAGGTTGGTCGAAGTGTGGCTGGGGGCTTTCCAGACGGCATTGCTGCCTTCGGTAGAGATGATGTCGCCATCACTGGCTTCCCACGCTATATTGACCTGGCCGCCCGCCGGATCGATTGCCTCGGCACGCAGATTGAGTTCTGCCTGAGGGCCAACAACGTTGCGTGTGGCATAAATAACGACAACCGGCACCGGGTCGCCGCTTGTTTTTGTTTCGGTGCTGCCGATGTTGAGTTCTGATTCAGGATCGGCCGCTGCCGGATTGAGAGAACTTATAGAATTAGCGCTTGTGCAGCCGGCAATAAGTGTTGCCACCAGCACACAAAGCGCTGCGTAGAGCAATTGTTTGGCGAGATTCTGTGTTTTCATGAAACACCTCCAGCTGTCAGCCCTATCGGCGCAAGGTGGAGATTTTTTAATGAGAATTGATTTAGAAATCGATACCCGATAGAGAACCGATACCGATACCGAACCCGATAGCGATACCGATAAGAGAGAGCGGGGATGGTGTACAGTAAAGTTAAATTTTACACTTGATTAGTTGGCGGATGTCTGGTATCATAATCTTTCACTTCGGCTTGATCTTGGAGGTTTGAATATGTCAAGACTTTGTATGGTTTGCAATCGTGGACCAAGGGTTGGCTTTAAGCTCAGCCATTCTCATCATCGCACAAAAAGACGCTGGAGCATCAACCTCCAGAAAAAACGGGTCATGCTCAACGGCGCTCGCGTTCGTGGATACATCTGCACCCGCTGTCTGGGCAGCGATAAAGTAACTGCAGCTTAAGCATTTCCTGCCGTAATCGGCGTCAGTTCTGTCTAGCGCACAGAGTTTGGTGATTCCGGGCGATGTAGCTGACAATGATGACGCAGATGGCGGTTTCCGGGAGCATGTGACCGAGATTGTAGAGGCAGCTGGCCAAAATAGCCTGCATAAAAGTGTCTTTACCGGTCACAAAGAAAATTGCACCGGCGACAACGTGTAGTAGCAGACGGATAACGTTTGCCAGCGTTGTCGCCGCTGCTGCTTTGAGGGGATTTTGCCATGCAATCATGCCGGCAAGGCCGACAGCGGCATAGGCGAGAGGATAATCGAGAATAAACTGCACGGGATGCACGATAAAAGGGCGGGTTGTCAGCATCAGCAGACCAAGCAGAAAGCCGCTGGCGCACCCGGTCAACAAACCATGGCGGGCACTAAGCAACAACAGGGGCAGCACGCCGAGCGACACTGAGCCACCGCTCGGCATCTGGAACAGCTTGATGTTTGCCAGCGCCAAAGCGGCTGCCAGCAGCATTCCACATTCGGTTACGACGTTGAGCTTTCTGATCCGCACTATTCACCCCGATTTTAGATACCATTATTTGACATTCTTGGCAATGTTGTAAAGATTAAGTCGGCAGCAATTCTCGGTGAGGCGTAAAGCCATCATCAACAGTGATAACGATTTTGGGGTTTGACTTTTTTGTTTGTCAGCCTGCGCGGAGCGAAGCGCAGTCGCAGGATCCAGAGAGGCCGATATAATGTGGATTCTGCGACTTCGCCTGACGGCTCGCGCAGAATGACTGTTTATTTTGACCGAGAATTGCTGATGTGCGGCAGGGTTTTTGTGGGCTGGCGAATAATGTGGTATCATCTGTTCAGTTCGTATCAGGAAGGGGTAAATGATGAAAAAATTCTATCTGCTGGCGGCGCTTCTGCCGACTTTACTGATAATTGCCGGACTCACCGGCTGTGGTGGATCGAGTTTGAGCCGCAATGAGTATACGATTGCGACTGGCTCCAAATCAGGCGTTTATTACCCAATTGGCGAAGCTCTGGCATCGATACTCAAAAAGTCGTTTCCGGCTGTCACGCTGAATATTATGGAAACTGCCGGCAGTGTCGAAAACCTCCAGCTGTTGCGCGATGGCAAGGTTGATATGGCTCTGGTTCAGAATGACATCGCTTTTTATGCGGTTGAGGGCGAAGCCATGTTTAACGGTCAGAAGATAACTAATGTTACCGGCATTGCCACGTTGTTTCCTGAAGTCGTGCAGATAGTTGTGCGCAAGGAAACAGGTATAACGACTCTGGCAGACCTGGTTGGTCGCAAAATAGCAGTCGGCAGCAAAGACAGCGGAACTTTCTACAATGCTCAGCAGATTCTGACTGTTGCCAAAGTATGGGAGCAGATCGATCATCAATATCTTAACGCTGGTGATGCGATGAAGGAGATGCAGGAAGGGCGTATCGATGGTTTTATCTTTACCAGTGGCCTGCCTAACCCGTCGATAGTTGAGCTGGCGCGCAAGGTTGAAGTCAGTCTGGTACCAGTCGAGCCTGATCTTGTGCAGAAACTGGTCAACTCTTATTCCTTTTATTACCCCTCGACTATCGAGGCAAACCAGTATCCGGGTCAGACCGAAGAGATTTCTGCGGTCGAAATCAACGCCATACTGGTGTCGGGCCCCAAGCTCAGCGAAAACGACCAGTATCTGATGACAAAGCATCTTTTTGGTGCTCCCAACGATCTCGGCAATAGCCACCCACGCCTGAGCAAAATGACCAAAAACAGCCTGCGCCGGCAGATGCCGGTTCAGCTGGGCAAAGGTGCTTATAAGGCACACTCTGAGACCCCTTGAGCATATATTCAGACCCGGGCTGAATTTTGCCGATAATTATTGCAGACTACCATACCAAGGAGTGCAACATGAATTCAGTTCCGGGTGGCAAACTCAGAGTCGGCGTTATTTTCGGTGGCAGGTCAGGCGAACATGAAGTATCGCTGGTTTCGGCCAAATCGATCATGAAAGCGCTCAATCCTGACAAATACGAAGTCATACCTGTCGGTATTACCCGTCAGGGCGCCTGGATGGTTGGCGTTAAGCCAGAGGCACTGCTCGAATACGGAAAGTCAGAAACACGCGGCTGCCTGCCCTTCAATTCCGCTTCAGGCGGAATGGCCAGCCTGAACTGCGATCCGGCGAGCAAGGGTTTGATGCTGATCGATCGTCCGCAAAGCGAGAACCAGGTGCAGCTCGATGTGCTGTTTCCAATAATTCATGGAACTTATGGCGAAGACGGTACTCTTCAGGGTATGCTCGAACTCGCTGATATGCCCTACGTTGGTTGCGGCGTGCTTGCTTCGGCGGTTGGCATGGACAAAACTTTCGCCAAGCGACTGTTTCGCGAAGCCGGCATAGAAATCGCTCCATTCAAAGAAATTTTGCGCAGTCATTATCGCGCCGATCCTGAAAAGGCCATGACAGAAATTGAATCTGAACTTGGCTACCCCTGTTTTGTAAAGCCCGTCAACTCGGGTTCTTCGGTCGGCATCAGCAAGGCGAAGAACCGTGCCGCTCTTAAAGATGCTCTTGATCTGGCTGCCCGATATGACCGCAAAATTCTTATCGAATCTTATGTGAATGGCCGCGAAATAGAGGTTTCGGTTCTTGGTAACGATGACCCGATCGCATCGCTGCCAGGCGAAATCGTGCCTTGCAACGAGTTCTATGATTATAATGCCAAATATGTAGACGATCGTTCAGAACTTAAAATTCCGGCTGATATGCCGGCTGAAACTGTCGAAGAGATCAGGGCGCTCGCTATCAAAGCCTATCGTGCGCTTGACTGTGCCGGCATGGCTCGTGTCGATTTCTTTCTTGAGCGTGGAACTAATCGCATTATTATCAACGAGATAAACACTATTCCTGGTTTTACCAGCATCAGCATGTATCCAAAACTCTGGGAAGCCACCGGAATCAGCTATCCTCAGCTGGTTGACCGCCTGGTTGATCTGGCACTCGAACGCTATCGCGATAAGCAGGAATCACTGGCAACGGTTTCGTAACATTTATTCGACTGCACGCGTTCCTGGCGTGTTATCTACTGCAAAAATGCACCCTTCCGGGGTGCTTTCCCATTTATAGGGGCCGAACTGGCAGGCTTTCAGCATGGCTTCACTGCATATCTGGCATATCTTGTCCTGCGGCAGGGGCGTTTCGGCGGTAAAGGCACTGAATTTCTGACTGCAGAAAACTACCTTCAGCTGCTGCTGCGGTGCCAGATAGATGCAGTCGGCACCGAGTCGATTGTGGCGTGCGGCCAGGGCGCAGAGCTCGCTTTCGCTGTCACTGGCGTTTACCTGGTAATCGAGCGAAGTCAAAAAGGCAGACTCATCACGGCCGAGTTTCCAGTCAACGGCAAGGCGACCACGCCAGAGTGATACCAGTACCAATCCGTCTGGTCGTGAAGTCGCTGGCAGATAGAGGCCGGTGGCGGCCCGCAGATTGACTCTTGATTCGTCGAGAGTCAGCGGGTCGAATTCACTGCGTTCGCCTTCGCGCATGTTTTCAGGAAAAAAATTAAGCTTGTTGATGATTTCGAGACTCTGTAAAAGCTGATCTGACAGGTTTTCGGCGGCAAACGTCGTGTCGATTTCCATCTGTTGACTGCGTTCGAGCGTGCGTCGCAGAATGCCGCAGAAGGCTACGCCTGAAAGCAGCGCCAGGGCCTCGATGAAATACGGGCCTGAACCGAACAGTCTGGCCCAGAATATCGGGCTGATGGCGGGTAGAATTGAGAGACCGCTGGTAAAAGCGATAATCAGAAGAAAATCATTAAAGACAGCATTGTGCTCGAATTTGCGGCGACTCCTTGTAAGCAGCAGGCGAAGGTTCTCGCCGGACAAGTGGTTCTGCATGCCACCAAAAATAACTGAGGCCGCCGAAAAGCTCAGGGCGCCGATTTCGACAATACCCTGACGATAACCATCGCGTGATGTGTAGATTTTTTGTGGCAGGTCGATATTCAGGTCGCCGGCGCTATAGCGTTTGAACATCAGCCATGGAAGAACGAGCTGCAGCATCAGATAAATCGAGGCAAAGAAGACGACAGGAGAAACAGCCGCTCCAACCGGGCGGGTGATCGGCCAGATCGGCAGCCAGGTAACCATGAGATGCAGAACGATAAGGGCAAGAGTTGCTGAGATCAGTGCGAGGTGCCTGACAAGCATCAACGATAGCTGCTCGAAACAATAGCTTAACAGCCCGTTACTGTTTTTCTTGACCAGACTTTCGATGCTGTGCAGCGGAATCTGACAGAAAAACCAGCTTAAAAGCAGATGAAAGAACAGGAAGCTGAAAGTAGCCTGGATTTCGAGGTGCTCGGCCACACGCAGCGACAGCAGCAATATGGCTGAAATAGATATAAGAACATTGCACATCGGCGAATATACAAAGGCTATGAATGGGCCGCGCCGATCGGCTCGTGAAGAATAGCGGGCCAGCCAGTTATGCTTCTCGACATTGGTGACTGCGGCCGGAAACAGCAAAAGCAAAACCCACAGCACCGTAAAAAACATGATTGCGCCTGGCTGATCTTTTGGTGGCGCGGCTGGAGCGCCTGAAGCAACTACTCCGCGACCGGTCTCGGCATAGTATATTTTGAGCATTTCGAGACTCTGGCTGGTTTCGCTGGCGAAACGGCTGGTCGCGATTACGTGCCGCAGCGAAATTTCAGCCTGCGCGTAGTGTTTCAGTCTTAAATAAAGGGCGGCGCGAACGGCATCCAGGCTTACCCGGTCGTCATGCGTCAGCGTTAAATGTTCGAAACGGTTCAATGCTGACCAGATCAATGCGCTGTCGAGTTCACTACGGCCGGTAATGGCGGCGAGTTTTGACCAGAAGCTGGCGGGTGAGCGTTGCTGCACCAGTTCCAATAAGGCCTGGTCATCAGGAAAGCCTGGCAGCTGGCGTTGATGAAAATAGCCGACCAGAGTCAGCATAAAGAACATCAGTATGGTGACTATTGTTAATGTTCGGGTTCGCATGCTCGCCTCTTTTATGGTCGATCGGTTACAAGAAGGCCCTTGAGTTTTTTTCCGTCACTCCAGTAGCCCATAAATCGCAGTTCGGGGGTGTCTTTGAACGTATTGAGGCTGATCTGACCTGTTAGAGCGTTTTCGAGCGCATCAAAAACCCTGAAAATGGCAAACCAGTCGAAGGCGTCGATGTGCTGGGTGCGAAGGGTTCCGGCTACCCGGCGTTCACGAAATGTATTTACGAATTCATGGCGGCGGCGCACTACCAGTCGCTCGTATATGGGGCGCTCCGGCGACAGCGGTGCGAGCTCATCAGCTACGAGTGGCGGTTGGCCGTAAAAGTCTGATAAAACGGTGATGAAAATTTTGTTGTCCGATTTGACACGGTTGGCAGCGTAATAGATTTGGCGCGCCAGCTGATCGTTGACCGGGTCTGTTCGATCGCCGCTGATGACAACCATTTTTGCTTTGCGGCTTATTCCAGTAAGATCGAGAAGTTTTAGTGACCGCTGGTGCGGGGTAATTATCAACAGCGAAGTTGGCGCTGGCAGACCAAAATAGTCGGCTGAGGCGGCGACGTTGGCCGCAAGCACTGCGCCGGCACCATGCCCGATCAATGCCACTCTGGTGTTGTCTACCTGAACTCCCTTGCGGCTGAAGGCCTGCAATAAAAAGTCCTTGATCGATCTGACAATGTTGCTGTGGTAGTCTTCATCCATGGCGCCGGTTCCCTGAAAACGTGGGAACAGAACGATCTTGCCGCTTCGGCACAGGTGTCTGATCAGGCCCATGTAGTATTCTGGATCTTCGGTCAGCCAGTCGTGCAGCAGTATTACCAGACCTGCTTTTTCGAGCGTCGGGCCGGCCGGTTCGAAAACCTGATAGCGCTCATGATTGATGCCGCGTTCCCAGGAGGTCATCGATTCATGACGATATTGAGTACCTCCGGGGCCTTCGGCCGGTTGAACCGGGCCGCGCCTGAGTTCTCCGGCGGCGTTAGCCTGGGGCAGCAGAGTCAGCAGGAACACGAGAGCAACGGTAAAAAATCGCATTGACCGACTCCGGATTTGATTATAGCTGGCCTGTCAGGCTCTGGTCAGATTCTTTTCGATATGCTGGCGAAAGTATTCGAAGCCAAGTTTCTCGAGCCCGACCAGGAATATAAAAATGACCACACCGGCAAGGCTGCCAGCCTTGATTTCTGCTCGTCTGACTTCGGGCAGATTTGGATCATGCGGGGTTGTTATGTTTTCGACAAAGACGGCTGTCGCTGCAAGGCCGATTACCCAGGTGGCGAAGTTTTCGAGGCTGATGAACAGATTCCAGAGGAAGCCGCCAACCCTTCTTTCACCTTTTACAAGTGGGCGAACAGTTAGATAAAGCGGCAGCATGAGAGGGCCAAGCAGTAATACGACCAGCACCCAGAACCAGTCGAGAGATTTGCGTTGTTTGCTGTCCCAGGCTACCCATATCGTAGCCATCGCGCGGATCCATCTAGGCCACATAGTTTTTCTCCTCATGCTTTGTTTAATTTTCCCACCCAGAATATCATACCGGCCATAAAGTTTCAAAAAATTGGGGTACCTTTGCAAAAAAAATCTGAAACTTAGTTTCCGTACTGAACGTAATATGGGTATAATGTAAATATGCCCAAATACTTTCGCGAGGTGAAACAATGAATCGCAAAGGAATTATTTTATTATTCTCTGTTTTCGTCCTTGGTTGCGGCATTTTGTTCGCGAGTGACGACGCAAATGCCGGCGCTATGTTCAACGTAAACACTGAGATCGAAGCAGTGGCCAAAGAAGTTAACGCCGTTGCCTCTGAAATTGAAAAACTTGCCAACAGTGATGCGCCTGTCGAACAGAAGGTCGAGAAGGTAATCGAGGTCGTCGGCTACTCTGTTAAAGCCGGTGACAGCCTCTGGAAAATTGCTGAGAGGTTGCTTGGCGACGGTAACCGCTATCGTGAAATCGTCGAAGCTAACAAAGATGCTTTCCCATCACTGCTCAAAAATCCTGATCTGATTCACGCCGGCTGGAATCTCAAAGTTCCCGTAGAAAAAGAAGCGCCAGCCAAACCAGAAACTCAGGAAACTCCGAATGCCAGTCAGCCGGTGGTCGAACCTGGTACTGCCCCAGCTGCCGCTGATGTAGCCAATATTCCGCAGTGGTCGATCAAGGAAAAAATTGCGAAACTGCAGAACGCTCTTGATTCAGCCAACCGTGCTCTTCTGGCTCAGGGCAAGCGTATTGCCGACCTCAATGCCGGAACCATCAAATTCATGATCGATAACAAGTTCATGACCGACGAAGAATGGATGGCGATGAACCCGCCCGAAGGTTATTTTTATCGCCTCGACCGCGTCGGCAAAGTTGAACTTGTCGGCAGCAACAACATACCGCTGACCAACGAAGAAATTGCCAAAATGGACAGCGCAGCTCAGGCCGAAAGCCAAAAAGATGAAAAAGTTGACGACCGCGCCTGGTGGCAGAGATGGCTCGATGCTCTGCGTGGTATTGGCAAAAAGGACGAGACTGCCAAAGCTCCCGAAGAAACCAAGCCCGCAACTGAAACTAAGCCGGCTACCGAAACCAAGCCTGCTACCGAAACCAAACCGGCAACTGAAACCAAGCCCGCTACCGAAACCAAGCCTGCCACTGAGACCAAACCGGCTACCGAAACTAAGCCGACTACTGAAACCAAACCTGCCGCTGAAACCAAGCCGGCAACGGAAGCTGAAATTACCAAGACTGCCAACGAGCAGTATCAGAAGTTTCTTAATGAGATCAAGATGCCCGAGCTGAACATGAAGTCTTCTGAATATTATCGGGCAATCAATGACGGTTTTAAGCTGGTTCGCGAAAAGGGCCCGCTCTGGAGCTCCACCAGCCCATTTGATTTCTTCCAGACATATAATCTGGTTGACCTGCAGAAGACGCTTCTGACTTCGCAGCAGCACTTCGAAAAGATGATCGACAAAGACCGCACCAACTTCTTCCTCGGCCTCATCGGCCAGAATATTCAGAGTGCCGGTCGCCGTGTCGAACAGGATAAAGCCCGCCTCAAAGAAGCCTGGGGCAAAATGCAGAAGGCGCTTGAAGCAACCAAGGCCGAGACGGCCAAGCTCAAGGACGAGGAGAAGGCTAATCGGGCCAAGGCCAAGGAATTTACCGACAAGCTTGCCAAGCTCGATGTTTACGATTCAGCCAACTACAAGGAAGTAGCAAAACTGAAGAGCGAACTCAAAGACCTTGACAGCGATCACAAGGAACTTACTACCAACATAGGAAAGCTTGAAAATATCAGCAAACTGTTCAGCTAAAATATAGTTGGCCGCGAAAGATATTTGGTTTATACTGCGGGCAGGGGTAACGACCCCTGCCCGATTTTTATTTATGCGAAAGGCGAAAATATGAAGAGGACAGTTTTTATAGTTTTCATGCTGCTGGTTATTGCAGCGAGTCTGTCGGCCCAGACCGAGACTTCGGCGCCAGTTGGAAAAATTCTGTATATTGATTCGGCTGCCGCGGATTCACATTATCTGGCCAGTATCAATCCCGATGGTAGCGACAAAAAGCGGCTGACGCCGGCTTTTAACAATATGATGTTTCCTCGTTACAACGAAGCATCAGGCTGGATAGGCTTTACCAATAAAGCTCCCGACATGACATCAGAAATATATCTGCTGAATCGCACTGGTGATCGCATAAAGAAGGTGTTGACCGGCGCTGCTATCGAAGATTTTTCGCCGGATGGCAAGTTCTTTCTGTATACAAGCTGCGATGGCAAGGCTGAACTCTTCGTTTACAGCCTCGACCGCAAGCGCGCCAGCAAGATTTCACAGAAACTCAAAGTCACGGCGGCCGACTGGGCGCCGGGTGGCGAATGGATTGCGGTTTCTGCACTGGCAGAAGACGGCACCAACGACATTTATCTGATCTCAACTCTCGCCCAGGGAATTATCAGGCTGACCGATACAAAAAAAGTTAATGAAACCTTTCCGGTTTTCACTAATGACGAAAAGTATCTGGTCTATTTTACCGACCGCTATGGCAGCAACGAGCTCGAATACATGAACATCGAGACCAGGCAGTTGCAGCGCCCCAACGTCGGTGGCCTTTTCCCGTCGCTGTCTCCCGACAACAAGCACGTGGCTTTTCAGGTAGGCGACAGCGTTGCCATCAGCCGCATCGACGGACTCGATATCAATGTGCTGGTTCCCGGCCGTACACCGATCTGGATTAAATAAATTTGACCTTGCTGCCGGCTGAATGTAGAATGGCAGCAAACAAAATAATGGGAAGGTTCTTCAATGATCAAGATTAACAAAATACTTGTACCGGTAGATTTTTCGGAAGGTTCATCTCTGGCTTTGCGCTATGCCGCGACTTTTGCCTGCGAATATGGTGCGCAGATTCATCTGCTCAACGTTATCGAAGAAGAGGTTTTACAGCCAGGTTCACTGAGTGATACTCTCAATACCTCCGATAAATGGGAAGAGCAGAACAAGAAGCTGCTCGAAGAATTCGTTCCCAAAGAGTTCAATAATCTCGATATAATCAAAAAGGTTCAGGGCGGTCTGGTTTATGAGAGCATCATCGATTATGCCCGTGAAAATGAAGTTAGCCTGATTATTATCGGTGCCCATGGTAAGAGTGGTTTCATCGATTCGTGGCTTGGTGGTACCAGCTATGAAATCGCCCGTAAGTCGCCCTGTGCCGTGCTTACGGTTAAACCGCAGGCACGCGGTTTCGTTGAAAAAGGCTTCTAAGCCGCTTTAAAAGCAGCCAGCATCCGGTTCAGGTCTTTGGCGACCTGAACCGGATTTTCCTGTGGCGAAATTGCAATATCGATTTGTAGTGAAGCGTTGCCATGGCGGGTCAGCGAGGCGGGTATATCTTCGAGGAAGGTTGCGGTGACGCCGTTGCCGACCGGCAGCTGAAAGAACTTGTCGTTATGAGAGTTCTGCACGACTTTGCCGGGTGGCAGATCGCTGGTGAAGCGCGAGAATGACACCAGCGGGTTCCAGGCACAACCACTGCGGAAAGCGGTCAGGTTTTCTGGAATGTGCTCATCTTTCCATTCCCGGCTGAGTACCGGCTCGACGCCGCGCCCCCTGATATAATCGATTGCTGCGAGATTGCAGGTGTTGAAACACCAGTCGAGCGAGAATTTGAGATTTGGCAAGAGTCTGGCGAGGTCGAAGGCTTCCCAGCCGAAACACAGGAACTCACCACTTTCCAGCGATTTAAGCTGTTCGAGAAGCTTGTCGAAATGTTGCCGGGTAAGTACCGGTGCCAGCCACCACGCGATTTTACTGTGGATTACCTTGTCAGCCCTCGCCTGGTCGCCCTGCCATGGCAGAATCCAGCAATCGGGATGTATGTCACGCAGAAAGGGGAAACTCTGGTTCCAGACTCGCAATCTGATCTGCGGTTGCTGTTCAGCAGAAAAGTGACTGGTGTAATCGTTCTGCCGGTTTTCGCCTGCTGCAATGAGCATGCCGGCTATGCTGGTTTTTTCTTTTGGTGGTGGCAGCTGTTCGAGTTTGCAGATGTATTCGACCAGACTTCGCTTTAACCTTTTGAGGGCGCTGCCACTGATGTGCAGGCCGCGGTCAAGGCGCGCTGTGACCTGGCGGCCGGCTTTGAACTGGTCGCCGAGAACGCTGAATTTTTCCTGGAGCGGTCCGTCTTCGAGACCTTTGTTCATGGCCAGTTGCAGCGGCTCATCTGTTTCCAGGCGCAGCGGGTGGTCGTTGATGACTGCTTCTACAGCAAGTGGGGTGCCATCATGTCCTGACCAGAACAGGTCGATCGGTCGTCTCTCCCAGTCGCGGTTCCATTGTGATTCCCACTCAGGGCTGCTTCCCTGTGATGATCGGCGAATTTCGGTGCCGGTTTTAAGTGAGGTGGGCAGGCCTCTGACCATCGCATAGCCAGGTCGTTTGCGGTCGGTTTTTATCCAGGTGATGCGGCTGCCCTGCTTTTCGCCACGAATAAACCAGAATACGCCGTCGCCTGGCGCAAGCTCCTGCACAAGCTTTAGCTCGACAAGTCCTTCATTGCTTTTTCCGGTGGCTGTGGCTGCCAGAGCGCCTTCGCGCCCGACGTTGCTGCCTGTGTGCCATTCTGATGGGTCCGCCGGCCCTTTGAAAAAGCCCGGGCCGGATGCACGCGAAAAAACTTCGTCGAGCGCGGCGGGTTTGGCGGTGGTCGTCTGGTCAAGTGCTTCACGATAAGATTTTACTGTCTGATAAACATATTCAGGGCCCTTCATGCGGCCTTCGATTTTCAGCGAAACGACACCGCATTTTTGCAGCTGTGTGACCTGCTCGATAAGGCGCAGGTCTTTGGGGCTGAAGCAGCAGGTTGTCTGTTCGGGTCTGCCGTTTACTTGATATTCGCGCCGGCAGGGCTGGGCACAGGTGCCGCGATTGCCTGAGCGGCTGCCGAGAGCTATGCTCCAGAAACAGCGTCCGGAAATACTGTAGCACATTGCCCCATGCACGAATACTTCGAGTTCAAGATCTGGATAAGCTTCTCGCAATGAGAGTATTTCGGCATGACTGAGCTCGCGTGGCAGAATGACTCGTGAAATGTTGAGATCGGCCAGTTCGCTGCGGCCGCCCTGGCCAAACCAGGCTCCCTGCGTGCTGAGGTGCAGGGGTATTCTGCTTTTTCGCCGCTTTATCAGTGCAGCAACGCCGAGATCCTGGATGATCAGCGAGTCAGGCTGGAGAACTTCGTAAAAATCGAGAGCCTCTTCGAGAAGCTTGAATTCATGCTCGAATACTATTGTATTGAGCGTAATGTAAAGCTTTTTACCGAGCGCTTCAGTTACCCTTCTGGCCCAGCGCAGACTCTTTTCGTCGAAGTTTCCGGCAAAAGCGCGAGCACCAAAACGCTGCCCGGCCAGGTAAATAGCGTCAGCGCCAGCCAGACAGGCGGCTTTGAGACAGGCAGTGGTGCCGGCCGGAGCCAGCAATTCTATGCTTTTGCCGGGCTTGTTCAGTTCTATTCCCTTTCGATAAGCCATTCGAGGGCAACTCGATAGACATCAGTCCCAAGCCCCATGATTACACCCTTGCAGACAGGGCTGAGAAGGGAAGTCTGCCGAAAAGTTTCGCGCGCTGTGATGTTTGAGATATGTACTTCGACAACCTCGGCGTCGATCGCGGCAATACAGTCGCGCAGACTTACGCTGGTATGCGCGAGTCCGCCGGCATTGAGAATGACCGAGTCTTCTCTTTTGAGCTTTTGCAGATAGTCAATGATTTCGCCTTCGTGATTGCTCTGAAAAAAACAGATCTGCGCGCTGTTGCAGAAAGCGGTTTCTTCAAGTTCCTCGCAGATTTCTTTAAGCGTTCGGGTGCCATAAATTTCAGGTTCGCGTTTGCCGAGCAGATTCAGGTTGGGCCCGTTAACTACGTGTATCATCTTCCATCACCTTCACCTTTCTTAAGAAAGCAGGATATCAAGTATATTATAAGATGTTTTCATGAACATTATCAGTTCGCCGGCGCTTCGTAACCCGGCCAGGCGACTGAAAAAGCGGCGGCGCCAGAATCTCGCCATCACTCTTTTGAGGTCGGAAAGCGCCCAGCAGTGCAGGTTGTCGAGGCAGATGCGCTCGGCAGTTGCCAGCAGATCAGGCTCAGTCGCGGTGCCTATGCTGTTGCGGTTTAATTGTAATCCTGGCTGACAATCTGCTGCCTTTATTCGCGCAAGCTGATCGAGGCATATGTGAGCTGTTTCGGGAGCAGGGTGATAGAGCCATATCTGACGCAGCGGCGCGCCGATTCTGGTGAAATGCTGGTCTTCGCGGATTTTGAAGCTGGCAGCGAAAGGCATGTTGAGGTTCAGCATGACCGACCGCAGTTCGTGCAGGTTCGTGGGAGTAAGTCCTGAGGGCCGAAAATGCACGGCGTTATAGCCCGAAAGATTGAGCCAGCTGACTAATTTTGCGACCCAGTCGATTCCTGGCCAGCTGAATATACTTTCTGAGCGATCAAGAAGACCCAGCCAGGGCTGAAAAACCTCTATCGTGCGCCCGGCCAGCCATTTTTCCGGGTGAGATTCATAATCTCCATCGAGCATGGGTTCTTCGGGTATGTCGAGGGTGTCAAAGCGTTCTCCCGGCAGTTCATCAAAGATTCCGGTGGGAATCTCGCCGCGCAGTATCCGCAGAACCGCGGTTTTGCCGGTTCTGGTCACGGTAAAATCAAAAGGTTCGCGATGGGCTCCTCCCGGGTCGCTGATGCCGATGCGTGCACCCGGGAAGCGTTCGCGAAGCTCTGACAGAGTGTCGACATTTATCTTGTCTGTGGGATTGTCGCCACCCTGAATGATTATGGCTTTAGGGTTGCTGAAGTCCTGCAGGTATTCGCTCAGTTGCGTGCCGTTGCTGCTGTTTATTACAGCAATGCGGTCAGGTGCGGTTGCAGCCAGACAAAGCAGGCCGAGTGGTGCGAAGCGCCCGCCAAACCGGCGCAGGCTGTAGTATTCGCCTGTTGCCGGTTCCTTTTCTATGCTGATCAGAAGTATTTCGCTGTTGGGGTTGTGCATGGGTAAGCTTATTAAGTTCGCGGTTAGTCGAATTCTACCACATATCTGTCTGCTTGCCACGAGATTAGAAAGCTGCCAGGTGAAATCTGCTCATAAACAGTCAGAAGCCGCTGATTACGCTGATTGCTACGGTTTTCCGTCATCCTGCGCGCAGTCGCAGGATCCAGAGAATTAATCAAGATATGGATTCTGCGACTTCGCTTCGCTCCGCGCAGAATGTCCGCTTTTGGCTCTGGGATTCATATATGACAGAGGACTGGATATTGAACGGGACTTGCCGATCGATGATACAAAAAGTTTACATGCTGGCGGGATGCTGTTAGAATACTGCCCGGGTCAGACATTACTGCAGCAGAGGACAGCGAATGATTGCGCCGGTTTTTTCCAGTCTCAGGCCAAAACAATGGATCAAGAACCTGATTCTGTTTGCCGCATTGATGTTTTCGGAAAAGGGACTTTTGTTCGAACCGTCTGCCTGGCTCTATTCGGTTGCCGGCTTTCTGATTTTCTGTGGATTATCAGGCAGCGTGTATCTGCTCAATGACATTGCCGATGTCGAAAAAGATCGTCTGCATCCTCAGAAGTCGAAGCGTCCGATAGCTGCCGGCGAGCTCTCATTGACTGAAGGCAAGGCGGCGCTGATAATAATTCTTCTGGTCTGTCTGGCTGCCGCTTACCACATTTCCCAGCTCTTTTTCTCGATGGCGCTGGCCTATTTCATGCTTAATCTGGCCTACAGCTTCAAGCTCAAGAATATGGTAATTCTCGATGTAATGTGCATCGCAACCGGCTTTGTGCTGCGAGCTACCGCCGGTGTCGGCGCCCTCAAGGGGCTTGAACCAACCATATATATTTCGCACTGGCTGGTGCTCTCAACAATGATGCTGGCGATGTTTCTTGGTCTTGCCAAGCGCCGTCAGGAGATTGCCAATCATCAGGACGATGCGGTTTTGCACCGCAGGATTCTTGCTCAGTATTCGCTTTCGTTTATCGACCAGATGACCTCGGTTCTTGCAGCCATGGCTATTGTGACCTATTCGTTTTATACGGTCAGCGCTGATACCATTGCCAAATTTGGCAGCGACAAGCTGGTTTACACCGTGCCGATGGTTCTGTATGGCATTTTGCGCTATCTTTATCTGATGCATATTCAGGATCAGGGCGAGAACCCTTCTGAAGTCGTCATGCATGACCGCCCGCTCCAGATAAATCTGGTGATCTGGGCGGTTGCTGTCGTTATCATCATTCACTTTTCAAAATCAGGCTGGTTCAATTTCTGACGGGCTAAAGTTTTGCTGCAGAAATGCCGATATATAAAGTAGAAGACGATATCGGGAGAATAGTATGCGGCGAATAGCTGTTCTGGGTCTTGTTACACTGGTCTTTCTGCTTTTTGTCGTTGCAGCCAGCGGCTTTAAAACGATCGACAGATCGATCGTTGAAATTGTCGGTTGTAGTCTTTCTGGTAACGACGCATTTTTTAAGGTTTTTCCGAAAGACTATGCTCCTGGGCTTGTCACGCTCAATGTTAAGGTTTTTGATGACAGAGGCATTGCGGCGCTTGGCTCGCGCAAGATCGAAATTCTTCATATGCCGGCCGAAGGCTTGTCTTTTCGTGTGCCACTGACTGGCAATCTGAGCTCACACAAGACCTACCGTGTCGTTGTCGATCTGCCGGGCAATGAGATTAAGATGGCCACTATGACCTGGACTGATATGGCGGTTACGGCAAACAATTCAGCCCAGTTCTTTACGCGCAATTTCAATCCGATTTCAGAGCCGGTTGATTTGCGTAACCAGATCGATATCGATGTTGTCGGGCGCAGTCTGCGTTAATTGAATCTGGTGCCGACAGCATGTCGGGCTGCGGCTTCGATCAGGCCGGTAAACAGCTGGCGGCTTGGCAGGTCGCCAGAAAATGTTTCTTCTGGATGCCACTGAACACCAGTATAAAAGCGATCGTTGTCGCACTCTATCGCTTCTATTACGCCATCACCTGTGCGCGCAACACAGCTGAATCCTGGCGGCACCTCTTTTATTGCCTGGTGATGAAATGAATTGGTGAACAGCTCATTGTTTGCCTGCTTGACAATATTCGCCAGTTTTGAAGGCCCTTCGAGCTTAATCTGATGTGAAACCGCCCATCGAGGTGACTTTTGCGAGTGCTGTATCTGGGCGATTCCTGAAAGATCCTGGTGCACTTTGCCGCCGAGCGCAATAGCGATAACCTGGCAGCCACGGCAGATGCCGAGCACAGGTATTTTATGCTGACTGTATGCTGTTTTAGCAAGACCAAGTTCGAATTCATCACGAAATGGATTGACCAGATCCAGTGCGGTTGCTGGATCCTCGCCCTGATAACGTGGGTGAACGTCTTCGCCGCCGGGCAGCAGCAGGCCGTCGATCATGCCGAGGTAACGATCGATAAAGCTCTGCAGGTCGGTCTGAGTAAAAAGCTCTCCCGGCCGTGCCGGTGCCGGCAGCAGAATCGGCAGGCCCCCGGCCATCTGTACAGCATGAAAGTATTTGCGAGAAACATAAGTTCTGATGCGCATTTCATTGTCGCGTACCGAAGAGTCTGCGTAGGCAATTCCGATTACCGGGCGTCGATTACTCATGTTACCAGTTTCCTTTGCGTGAGGGATCGAGAATATCGCGTAGTTCGTCGCCAAAGATATTGAACACGATTACCAGAAAAGCTATGCAAAGACCAGGGTAGACTACCAGTTCCGGGCGGCGCAGCATATAGTCTTTGGCCGAAGCCACCATGCCTCCCCAGGTTGGCAGCGAGGGATCGACGCCGAGACCAAGAAAGCTCAAGCTGGCTTCTGAAAGCACGGCAGTTGCCATGCCCATTGTGAATATAACTGTTATAAGTGGTAGACAGTTCGGCAGAATGTGGGTGAGCACTATGCGCAGGTGGCTTGCTCCCAAGGTGCGCGCGGCCAGAACATACTCGGCTGAGCGCAGTTCGAGCGCAGCTGACCTGATTATGCGTGCCATTTCTGCCCAGCCGACGATAGCAAGTGCGAAAATGACTGTCTTAATACCGCTGCCCATTACCATAGAGACGGCGATTGCCAGCAACAAACTGGGAAATGCCAGAAACATATCGACGATACGCATCAGAAACCAGTCGAGCCAGCCCCCGGCATAACCGGCGGCCAGACCTATTGCCAGACCTATAAGCAACGAAGACAGGCGCGCCGAAAAGCCGATGATCAGCGACAGCCGCGCGCCGTAAATCAGGCGGGAATAGACGCATTGCCCAAGTTGATCACAGCCGAGCGGAAAGCCTTCTTCGCGGCTGAGGCGTCGTAGCGGGTCGGTTTCCATCGGGTCGTTGGCAGCCAGCAGAGGTGCGAATATGGCGACCAGCAATACCAGTGCTATTCCGATAAAGCTGAGCCAGCCGGCCAGAGTTAGATTGCGCAGTAAAGTTTTCATCGTGCCAGTTTCCCCAGCATTTCGTCGCGAATTTTCGGGTTGATCCAGGCGTAGAGCAGATCGACCAGCAGGTTGACCAGAATGAAAACAAGTGCGCCGAGCAGAACTATGCCTTGAATTACCGGGTAGTCCCGTTGCAGAATTGCATCCATGGCGAAGCGACCGATACCTGGCAGGTCGAAGATAGTTTCGACGATTACTGAGCCGTTGAGGTAGCTTGAAAGATCCAGACCGATGACTGTAATCACCGGAATCAGTGCATTGACCAGGCCGTGTCGAAACAGAATGCGCATCGGACTGAGGCCTTTGGCGCGGGCGGTTCTGATAAAGTCCTGATTAAGCACCTCTATCATGCTGCTGCGCACAATGCGCGCCAGAAAAGCGGCTGAGCGTATGCCCAGGGTGAAAGCCGGCAGTATGAAGGGCATCAGCGAGTTTTCGGCGGCAAAGCCGGATGAAGGAAACCATTTGAGCCGGACAGCGAAGACGTAGAGAAAGACCAGGCCCGAAAGAAAAACCGGTATGCTGATGCCGGCTACCGAAAAGAAGGTGCAGACACGGTCGAGCCAGCGGCCCTGGGTTATCGCGCTGATGATGCCGGCGAGAATTCCCAGTATGATCGAAAAGCTCATGGCGATAGCAGCGAGTTTAAGTGTGAATGGCAGCTTTTCGACAACCGACTCGAGCACTGGTTTGCCTGAAACGGCCGAACTGCCCAGATCACCGCTGAACGTTCGCTTGAGATATGAGAAGAAACGCTGATGCAGAGGCTGATTCAGCCCCATTTCTTCGGCGATACGCGCAAGCGTTTCGGCATCGGCACGAGGGCCGGCAACTGTCTGCGCGGGATCGCCAGGAATCAGATAGAGCACGATAAATGCTATAAGCAGTATGCCCAGAAGAACTGGTATGGTGGCGGCAAGTCTTCTGAGCGTGAATTCGAGCATTTATTCTTTAACAGAAAGGGTTAAGGCGTTGTCGCAGAAGAACATCGGCGAAAAATCCATGTTGCTGACTTTTTCGCTGGTCAGGTAACTTTCGCTGGCATGCCAGAGGTAGATCCAGGGAGCATGCTCGGCAACCTTACGGTTGATGCGGCTGTAGGCCTCTGAGCGGCGATCGGCATCCTGTATTTTTACGGAGTCTTCGATCATGCTGTCGATTTCTTCGTTCTTGAAGCGGGCGCGATTGCCGCCCGAACCCCAGTTACTCGAATGAAAAACCGGGAAAAGAAAATTTTCGCCGTCAGGATAATCGCCAAACCAGCTCATGTAAAATGCCGGTGCTTCGCCTTTGCTTACTGCGTCTTTTAGGGCGCTCCATTCCATTGGTTTGAGGTTGATGACAACACCGTGCTTCTTGAGTTCGCCCTGAAGCAGGCGCGTGATTTCGAAGGCAGATTGGGCTGAGCGCTGGTAGAGATCGAAGGTGAGCGGGTTTGTTTTTGAGTAGCCGGCCTCTTTAAGCAGGCGGCGGCCTTCTTCCGGGTTGAACTCGAGGCCGTTGCTGCCCTCACTGTAACCGCTTATGCCAGGGGGAATACTGCCATTGGCGGCGACAGCCCGTCCCTGATAGACTGCCTTGATGATTTTTTCACGATCGACCAGCATGTTGAGAGCGCGTCGTACTCTGACATCGTCGAACGGGGCACTCTGGTTGTTGAAGCCTATATAAAAGACGTTAAGAGAAGGAACATCGGTTATGCGGGCAGCAAAGTCGGGATCAGATTTGAACCGCTCGTAGTTGGCAGGATAAAGCTGCAACATGTCGAGGTTGCCACTTTCGAATTCCATTTCGGCCTTCATGTTTTCGGGTATGATACGCATATCTATGCGGGCCAGTCGGGGCTTTTGTCCATGATATGCCGTATTGGCTGTGAGTCTTATGTGGCTGTCGCGAACACGTTCGCTGATTTTGAACGGGCCGGTGCCGAAGGGCTTTTCAAAAAAGCTTCGGTCGCTGATTGCATGGGCGTTGCCAGACGGCAGAATGTAGCAGGCTGGCATGCTGAGAAGACTCAGGAACGGAGCGAACGGTGCGCTGAGTTTGATCGAAACCGTATAGTCATCGATGGCGGTAATGCCGGCAACACGACTGCTTTCGCCGCGCAGACGCTCGGCCGCGCCCTCGATTTTTTCGAGCACCCAGGTGCGGGGTGAGCCTACAGCCGGGTCGAGAATGCGATCGAGAGAATATACAACATCGCTGGAAGTCAACGCCTGGCCATTATGAAAAAACACGTTCTGTTTTAGCTTGAATACAAGCTCTTTGCCATCTGGCGTAACTGTCCATGATTCGGCAAGATTGCCAACCAGCTTCATTTTTTCGTCATAGCGAACGAGACCGTCGAATACTTTGGCCTGAATGCTGGCTTCGTTGACATCGACGCCACGCGCAGGGTCAAGGTTGGAAGGTTCCGACGACAGGTATCCTGAAAACACACCTTTACAGCTGGAAGGGTTGGTTTCGGCCGGAGTGTTGAGCAGCAGACTGGCTGCCATGGCCATGATACAGACAAAAGCCGTCGAAAAGAGAATTCGTTTCATGTTGCCACCTTGATATGATATTTTTCTCTTTTCTCTTTATCGGCAAGTCAGGGCTGCACCTTTAATTCTGCGAAAAGTTCGTTATCTCTGACTTCTAGAACCGCTACTGAAGCGGGCAATCCGCCGCGTGGCAGAGTGGGGCTGCCAGGGTTGATTACCAGCAGGCTTCCTTCATCGTGAATCAACGAAATATGTGTGTGACCATAGACCATGACGCGGCTTTGTGCCGACAACGCCTGACGGGCGACCGGGGCCCGATGTGCGGCGGTAAGCAGCCCACAGCCGATATCGACAGAGATTGACTCGGGCGTATGCATACTGTGATCGCAGTTTCCGCGCACGGCGCAGACCGGCGCAATATCTTGAAGAGCCTGAATATATTCGGGTCTTTCGACATCGCCGGCATGCACGATCAGGCTTACTCCTTTAAATGCCTCGGTTATCCACTCAGGTATAGAGCAGGTGGCCGGGTTTACAGCATGGGTATCAGAAATTATTCCGATTTTCATAACTGATTGCTGATCTCCTGTCGAATAGGCTAAAGAATAAGCTTTTGCGATATTTCGACGGTGTCGGAATTTTTTCGCGTCAGCCCGGTATTGTGGCAAAGGCAAACTGATTGTATAATCATGACGTCCGCCTGGCGCAAGCAGGTTTAAATTTACGATGTTTCGGAGGATTTAACAAGATGTCTGAAGCTGAAAATAAAAGCACCGATCAGGCGACTGGAAACGCCAGCAACCAGACTGGCAGCGCCGGAGGCAGTGCGAGTCAGGTTGCCGCAGGTGCAGCTGGCAGCGTCTCGTTTCATCTCGACCAGATTCTTCAGAAACGTCTGCTGGCAGCTTTTATCGATCTGGTGCTGGTTGGCGTGGTTTCGTCGATACTGATTCTTATCTCGGTATTCATTCTGCCGAATATTCTCTCTTCACTGTTCAGCTTTTTTGTTTTTATGGCGGCAGCCGTAGTGGTTCTGGTCAGAGATATGCCATATAAGCTCGGCGAACTCGATGGGCAGACTCCTGGCAAGAAGGCGATGAATATTAGAGTAACCGACTTGCAGGGCAACCCCATTACTCTCAAACAGTCGATTCAGCGCAACGCCATTCTGGCAATGCCCTATGTCGTTTCTGCCCTCGGCAGTCTGTTTGCAATGATTCCGATCATCGGCATCGTTGGCACACTTCTGATCGTCATGCCACTCATGCTGATCACCTTTGTTGCCAACTGTTACGAGATATATCGCATCTACAGTGGTGAGCGCAACCGCCGATGGGGTGATGAGTTCGCCGGCACCATAGTTGCCTGGGAATAAGCCGCTCTGTCGTTCTGCGCATCAAACTCTCATTCTGCGCGAAGTCGCACAATCCATGTTATTCTGGGCGCAGTCGCAGAATCCATGTGTTTGAGGTATCCTGCCAGGCTGAGCCAAAAATTTGTTAATTTTTGTGGCGGTTTGCTGTATAGTGGCAGATGATGAACCGAAACCAGATGATACTGCTGCTGCTGGCGATATTCAGTTTTCCGCTGATCTATCTCTTTATTCCCGACTCTGAGCCGGGCAGTCTTTCATCGCTCGAAGGTGTCACACTTTCGAATATCTCAGGGCAGAAGTTCAGACTTGCCGGTCAGTTTGTCGAAAAACCCCTGCTGCTGGTGTTCTGGTCGGTGACCTGTGGAACCTGTATTGAAGAGATCCCCTTTATAATAAGGCTTCATGAAGAACTCAAGAATAAAATGACGATAATAGGAATTCATCCGCCAGGCTATCCGCCTGCTAAAATTCAGCGTTTCGTCAAAAAATATCCGCAGCAGATTTCTTATATGCTGGCGATCGATGATCAGAGCACGCTGATCAAGACTTACAATATCACGGTTCTGCCGCGAACTGTTCTGGTTAACCGTCATGGCACCGTTCTTTATGACCATCTCGGATATGCGCCAGAAAACGAAAAGGAGATTGAGCTTGCCATCAAATCACATCTTTGACAGCATTATTCAGAGTCTTACGGCCAGGCATCGAAGCTTGCTGGTCCTGCTGTTATTGCTTCTGCAGGTTTTTGGCTTTTCGTCAGATCTGCCGGCGGCTGAATCAGCTTCTGGCAGCAAATTGCTGGCGCCAGGGCAGTTGGCGCCGATCAGTTCGCTTACAGCCATAAATGATATTGAGCATGAATTTCCGGTGCCCGGTGCCTGGAACATGGTTTTCTTCTGGTCGCTGTTCTGCCATTCCTGCATTGAAGAGATGCCGGCCGTGCAGGCTCGTCTGGCTGATTATGGCGAGAGCGGGCCGAAAGTTTTTTTTGTGTCGCTCGATACAGCCAGAATGCAGAAAGCGCTGATAAACTTCTGTCGTCTGCGCGATTTAAAGCATAATGTGTTAATGGAACGGGTTGCTTCAGATTCTTATGAAGTGGCAGATAAGTGGGGCGTGGTGATGACACCCTCAGTTTTTATCGTTGACCCCGAGGGCAAGGTCGCCTGGTCTGGTCAGGGCCCGCTCGATGTCGAAGGTTTTTTCGCCGGATACGATGCCATGGTGCAGCCACCGGCATCAGCGACCGAATGTAGTGAAGGTCATTGAATATGTTCGAAAAGATCACTCTGCTCGACGATCATCACATGATTCTAGTTTCCCGGCGCATGGTATTTGCCGTAATTGGTGCGCTTCTGAGCTTGACATTCCTGCTGATGCTGTTCTTTTTGCATGTTGATTTTGATTACCTGCTTGGTCGCAAAGACCTCGCCATGAAGGTTGGTCAGACCACAATCACACTCGAAGAACTCAATCAGATACAGGCAATTTCAGGGGTAAAAGCGAAAAAACTAGATGCTGCTGCTTTTGCATCGGAGTTTTTCGATACTCTGCTCTATGCTGAGGGTGGCCGCCGACTTGGTCTCGACCGCCGCCCCGATTTTATAAGAAAGATCGCGATTTTTGACCAGGCGGTTGCCAAAGGTGATGCCAAAGAAACTTTGTCTCGCGCCGTTTTTCTGATAGAAGAGCTTGCCGCCGCCGCCCGCCGCGAAGTTAGCGAGGCGAGTTATCACCCCGCCGAACTGGCTGAAATCAAGGTTAATGCTCCATCGCCTGTTCAGCGGCTGCATCTAAAAACCATTCTGGTCGCAGGTGAAGAGGCGGCTCAGCAGTTGCTGGCCGAACACGACGCAGGCGCAGTCTTTGCCGATCTCAACGCAAGCTGGAGTCTTTCGCTCTATCGCGGCGTCGGCGGCGATATTGGCTGGAAATCGGCTGGCGATTTTCCCCCCGGCGTATTCGAAAAGCTGCTTGAAGCCGGTGATGATAAAATTGTTCGCGGTTTTGCCGATGAAGCAGGCATTCATCTGTATATGATTGCAGCCCGGCCAAAGATCGATCAGGCGCAGCAGGAAAAGGCTGAGCGTGAACTTCAGCTGCGTGAGTTGCGTCGGCGCCGTCTGATGAAGTATATAATTGAGTTGCGAAACTCGGTCGATTACTGGGTTAATCCTGTTTTGCAGGTGCGCTGTCAGACAGTGCAACGGGCTGATACGACAGATTCAAGTCAATAAGGGAGTTCTTGATGGAAAAGCATACGAGAAAGCACTATCTGATATTGCCGTCATACCAGATTCGGCTGGTAGCGTTTATGTCTCTGGTAGTGTTCGTCGGGTCAATATTGCATGGCTATTTTCTTTATCAGATCACCAGCAAAAACATACAGGAAGGCTTTCTGTCAGCGCACAACCGCCTGCGCTCGACCTGGGAAATCCTCAAACCCGCAATAATTGTCACCAACAGCCTGAGTTTTCTGCTGATTACCGTTTTTCTGCTGATTATCACCGTGTTTATCTCGCATCGCCTTATCGGGCCAATGTTCAAGGTCGCCGGTCATTTACGCCGCCTTTCTTCAGGAAAGCTGGCTGAGTCTTCGTTGCGTCTGCGCGAAGGTGACGAAGGGCAGGTTCTGTGCGAGGCCGTTAACGAGTTACAGGACAAATACCGGCAGCGCTTCATCAGATTACGCAAATTGAGAACCGCCATCGATCAGGAGCAGCTCAGCTCCTCACAGATTGCTGCTCAGATAGAAGACATACTCAACGAAATCGAAATCGGTAATGAAAATAGCTGAAATCTTTATTAACAAAGCATTACCTGCTTTCTGCCTGGCTCTGGCAATGCAGATCGGGCTTCCTGCAACTGCATTGGCGCAGATGCAGAGTAAAGACCATCAAAAACTGGCAGAAGAAGCCGGTTGTATGGTCTGCCATTACATGCCGCCCGAAACCGCAACAGGAACAGAAGTCGGCCAGCCAGTCGATCGCCGTCTCAAACGCGGCGCCGGACAATGGTGCATCAACTGCCACTCGATGGAAGCGATGACTCTGCACCCGACCGGAATCAAGGTCGAAAATGGCACCGATCTTCCTCTCGAAGAAGGCATGTATATGAGCTGCCTGACCTGTCACTCGCCGCATGCCGCCGCACTTGCCTCCGAACCATGGGCGCCGCTGGCGATCAGTCCGGCCATCAAAGACGATTTCAGCACATTTCTGCTCAATCATCCGAACAATGAGGGGCAGCTCTGCGCCAAATGCCACGCGCCAGGCAGCGAAGTTTTCAGCGGCAGCCTGCACAGCCCTAAAGCCTTCGATAACCGCAATTTTGCCGGCTCTGAGTCTTGCAAAGCCTGCCATCTTGATATCTACGACCAGTGGAAGCTGACGCCGCATGCCCGCATGACCCGCCGCTTTCGCCATGTCGAAAATCAGGCCGAAATTCCGGTCGAAGAGCTTGGCGTGCCGCGCGAAAAAATCGCCTGGGTTCTTGGCTCGCATTACGTACATCGTTTCGTTGCCGAAGCCAGCGGAACTCTGGTTGTGCTGCCAAAAATCTGGGATATTCACGAAAAGAAATGGCTGCCGGTTACCGATTATGGCTGGCGCTCACGTTTCTGGCTCAAGCAGTGCGCCGGTTGTCATACCACCGGGTTCTCTGCCGAAAACGACAGTTTTGCCGAGGCAGGCGTTGGTTGCGAAGCCTGTCATGGTCCTGGTGTCAATCATGTGCGCACCGGTTCGCCCGAATACATCATGTCGATCAAAAAACTGACTCCGGAACGCCAGGAAATGATCTGCGTTTCATGCCATACTTCAGGCATCGACAACAGCGGGCAATATCATTTTCCGGTGGGTTATCGACCCGGCGATGATCTGACGAAATTTTTCTCAGGCCTGACTCCCAAGCCCGGCCAGTCATTCGAAAATTTCACCGGTGACGAAACCTACGAAGACCGCCGTCGCCAGTGGGAATTTCTACAGACTCGCCTGTTTCTCGCCAGTGGTTTGACCTGCGATTACTGTCAGAACTTTCGCAATGTCAAAACCCCGGATGCCGCAGAGTTTCTTACACACAACCAGTATTGTCTGACCTGTCATACCGACAAGCATGACCACCCCGAAGAGTCGCCGGGCACCAACTGTAACGTCTGCCATCAGCCGACTCGACACCTCAACGGCAACCTCTCGATCCACGATCACCGCTACAAATTCGAAAAATAAACAGCCAGTCCGCAGATTACTCAGTGCTGCCGTTTTTTCGTGCTCAGCGAAGCGGTAATCGTAATCGTTCTCGTAATCGCATTTTTGCTATTCATCCTGCGCGAAACGAAGCGGAGTCGCAGGATCCAGAAATGCGCCAAGAATCTGGATCCTGCGACCTCACCGTACGGCCAGCACCGCATGAGGGGTGTTCGATTGCAACAAGGTTCTTACTCGTAATGAGTCCAGAGGCGGAGAACTTTTATGGTTCGCTCTTTCTGGTATATCTGATAAACCAGGCGATGTTGCAGATTTATGCGTCGCGAAATTGCGCCGGTAAGATCTCCTACCAGCCGCTCAAAGGGCGGTGGGTTTTGAAGAGGATCTTTGCTTATTATCTCAAGTAACTCGCAGGCTTTTTCTTTAAGTCCTGATGCCGCAAGCTTTTTTGCATCCTTTTGTGCCTGTCTTGTATATACGAGTCTCCAGTTCACCAGTCGGGACCCTCGTCGCATTCTTCAAGATCTTGAGCCATGCCCTCTCTGATAGACTCGCGCATGCCGGGTATTGAAAGAAGGTAGAGCGTTTCTTCAATGGCATTCCAGTCTTCTTCTGAAATCAGTACCGCGTTGCCGCGTTTTCCGGTAATGACGATCGGACGATGCGATTTGTTGGTCTCATCGATCAGGCTATATAACTTTGAGCGGGCATCAGTAACGTTTAAAACAGTCATTTTATTATCTCCTGCAATAAGCGTACGCTTTTACGTCTTGTTCGTCAAGGCGATTTTTTGAAGTTGTGGCTGGTACTGGTTGCATTATTGTGTTAAGCTTTCTGCACCATGCAGGTTCTGCTTGTCTCAACTTTGCTCGCTTACGCGCTGGCAACCTTCTTTCGCGTTAAAGAACGGGTGGCCGGCCGCACCATGCATTTGCACGCCAACCTGTCGTTTGGGCTCGGGCTGGTCTGCAACCTGATTCTCGCCCTCGAAATCTTCGCGCTCGGCGAAAGCCATCTGCAATATCGCACTCTGTTCGTTGTAGGCGCTCTCAGTCTTTCTTTATCAACTGCCGCAATCGAAAGGGTGCTCAAAGAAAACTTTTTCAGCATCTTCACACTGCCGGTTAGTTTCGTATTCATGGTATGCTCAACCTTCGTCGATGGCAAGCTCGCCGGTGCCCATTTCGCTCAGGGCTGGTTCGCGCTGCATCTGCTGCTGGCCATACTCGGCGAGTGCTTCTTTATGATCGCCGCCGTATCCTCGCTGACCTACCTCTTTGTCGTGCGTCGTCTGAAAAAAAAGAACCGCCTGCGTGCCGTCTTTTTCTTTCCGCCATTGGCGCGCCTAGATGACCTGACCTTCAAACTCATCGTTTCCGGCACAATTGTTTTTGCAGTTGGTCTCGCTGCCGGTCTGTATGGCAATCTCAAGCATTTCACAGCGTTTACACCCGGTGGCAAACACATTTTTGCCGCCTTTCTGCTGCTGTTTTATCTGGCTCTTATTGTTGCCAGACGTCCGTTCAAGCTGGCGGGAAATCGACTCGCGGTGCTTGCTGTAACCGGATTTGCGCTGTCAATCGGTCTGGTCGTTCTGCCTGACAATGAACTGCACTGGAAGCCTCTGCAGCCAACCGTTCAGGAGGCAGCGAAATGAGATATATGCCAATATTTATCGATCTTGAAGCAAAGCCGGTGCTGGTTGTCGGTGCCGGCCAGGTCGCATTACGCCGCGCCAGACAGCTGCTCGACGCCGGCGCGCGGGTTACTGTGATCGCGACTTCGATAATTGCCGGATTTCATGATCTGGCAGGTGTAGATCTGATCGAGCGCCCAGTGCAGAGCGAAGACGTTTCGACTCATTATAGCCTGGTTATCGTCGCAACTGATAATGCAGACGTGAACGCAATGATTTCAGATGAGTGTGCTGACCTCGGCATACTCTGCAACCGCTGCGACAGTTTTGCCGAAGGCAGTTTTGTTTGTGGCAATGTATTGCGGCGCGGTCCGGTTACCTGCGCGACCATGGCCGGTGGTGTGCCAGAAATTGCAAAGTACATCAACCTGAAGATAAATAGTCTGCTGACTCCTGCTTTGATCGAACTGGCAACTTTGCTCGTCGAGTTGCGTCCTGCGATCAAAGACGCGCGTCAAGAGCAGACCCGCGAACTTATTGCGAGCCTGGTTTCGGATGAGACCATTGCGCGCATCGAGCGTGAAGGCACTGCCAAACTGCGTGAGGAGATAATGGCATGTCTCTGATCGTATTCGGGCTCAACCATAAATCAGCACCGGTCGCGATTCGTGAAAAACTCGCGCATCTATGTGGCGTCCCGATTCCACAGGCAGACGGCTGTAATCTGGAGTCTGTGCCTGTTTATACCTGCAATCGCGTCGAAGTTTATTATGCCGGCAACGCTGCCGCAGCGCAGCGAAGCTTTGTCGAACTGCTGGCGCACAACGGCATCAATTATGATAACCTTGTTGAATACTTTTATCGACATGACGGCGAAGATGCGGTTTTACACCTGCTTGCGGTGGCAGCCGGACTTGATTCGATGATTCTCGGCGAAAACCAGATTCTGCACCAGGTCAAAGAATCATACCGCTACTCGACCGAACAGGGTTTTGTCGGCAAGCAGCTGCATCGCCTGTTCCAAAAGGCACTTGAAGTAGGCAAAAAGGTACGCAGCGAAACCGGAATATCACAGAACCGCGTTTCGATAGCTTCGACCGCTGTAGATCTGGCGCGCAGTATCTTTGGCCCGCTGAGCGCTTCGACTGCTCTCGTTATCGGCGCCGGTGAAATGGCCAGCCTGGTGGCTGTACATCTGCGCGAAAACGGCGTCAAAAAAATGCTCTTCGTCAACCGCACTGAAGCCAGCGCCCAGGAACTCGCCGAAAAATTCGACGGCGAATCGCGCCCGTTCGAACAGCTCGAAGAATTGCTTGGCCGCTGCGATATCGTAATCTCATCGACTTCGGCACCCGCTGCTATTGTCAGTGTCGCTCTGATGCAAAAGGTCATGCAGAAGCGCAGTGAGCGCCCGATTTTTATCGTCGATATCGCTGTGCCGCGAGACTTTGAAGCAGACTGTCAGGATATTGCCAATCTGTTTCTCTACGACGTCGATGATCTGCAGAATGTCGTCAACGAAAACATGTCGCAGCGCCATGTCGAAGCCGAAAAAGCTCGCGCTATAGTTCAATATGAGGCCTCGCAGTTTCAGACTTCGGTTGCTGCTTTTACTGTGGTGCCTTTGATCAATCGTCTGCGCGAACAGACCGAAACCATACGCCAGACTGAGATGGAACGTTTTTTTGCGCAAAACCCGGATCTGAACGAAGAACATAAGCAGGCGTTCGATCAGTGTTCGCGCTCTTTGACTGCCAAATGGCTGCATAATCAGATCGTGGCGCTTAAAAAGCAGGGTTCTGCCGACAGCGAACAGCTCAGGCTGATCGCTGAAACGCTGGGATTGGCTGAAGACAGCCTGCCGCAGACGCCTTTGAGCGTGGCCGGGCAGAAAAGGAAAACAGGTGAATAAATGAAAATCAGATATGGCACCCGCGGCAGTAAACTGGCACTGCATCAGACAAGACATGCAGTCGCCATTGCGCAGGCTTGTGTGCCAGATTGTGAATTCGAAGAGGTCATAATCAAAACGCTTGGCGACCAGATCACAAATATGCCGTTGTTTAAAGTAGGTGGCCAGGGGCTTTTCATCAAGGAAATCGAACAGGCTTTGCTCGAACGGCGAATTGATGTTGCTGTTCACAGTCTTAAAGATATGCCGCATGCAATGTCAGCTGGTCTGGCAGTTCTCGCGGCCGGCTGCCGCGAAGATGCACGCGACTGCTTTGTTTCGGTAAAATACGAATCATTTGCATCGCTGCCGGCCGGTGCCGTGATCGGCACTTCCAGTCTGCGCCGCCGCGCGCAACTGCGAAGTCTGCGTAACGATCTGCAGTTTTCCGACTTTCGCGGCAATCTCGATACTCGCCTGAAAAAACTCGAAGATGACGAAGTCGATGCAATAATACTTGCCGCCGCCGGTTTTCATCGCTTCGGCTGGCATGACCGCATCAGACACTACTTTACCATCGAAGAAATGCTGCCGCCGGCAGGGCAGGGGATAATCGCCATTCAATGCCGCAGTGAAGATGTTGCCCTTCTCACGCCAGTCTTCGCTACCTTCGCCGACCCGGTCGCCGCCGCCCGGGCTGAAGCCGAACGTGCTTTTCTGGGAGTGCTTCAGGGTGGTTGTTCAACGCCGATGGCCGTTCACGCCGAAGTCGAAGGTGACGAGCTGAAGTTGCATTCGTTCATCGGTTCTGTCAGCGGTACTGAGGTAATTCGCAAAGTGCATGCCGGCAAAGTCTCGCAGGCCTCTGAGATCGGTCGCATCGCCGCCGAAGCAATGCTCGCCGCTGGCGCCGCGGATCTGATCGGAGCCTCGCATGAATAGCGCATATTATGTCATTGCGAGGCGCTCGCGCCGAAGCGTATGCCGAAGGCATAAGCCCAGCTCTGAGGCTAATCTCACCGAATATAAAAAAGCATCGAACACGATCAATCCCGTAGGGGCGCGTTGAGACGCGCCCGCACGCAACAACCGGAGATACCAAAATGAATAAACCTAATGTATATCTTGTCGGGGCGGGGCCGGGCGATCCTGGCTTGATTACCGTGCGTGGCGTTGAACTGGTGCGGGCAGCCGATGTGCTGATTCACGACCAGCTCGGAACTGCCGAGTTCCTTGCCATGGCCAAAGAAGGCTGTGAACTTTATGACGTCGGCAAGTTCGCTGGCAATCACAAGGTTACGCAGGATGGCATAAACGAACTGCTGGTACAGAAGGCTCGCGAAAACAAACTGGTAGTACGTCTTAAGGGCGGTGATCCGTTCGTGTTTGGCCGCGGCGGCGAAGAAATGCTTTATCTGGCTGAACATGGGATTGCTTCTGAGGTTGTACCAGGCGTTACTTCAGCGATTTCGGCTCCCTGTTATGCCGGAATTCCGATCACTCAACGCGGCTATACTGCCAGTCTTGCCATTGTCACCGGGCACGAGGCCGAAAAAGAAGGCACAGACATCGACTGGCAGGCTCTGGCGAAGATAGGCACTGTCGTCTTTCTGATGGGAGTGAAGAACCTGCCGGTAATCGCGAAGAGTCTTATCGATTGTGGCCGCAGTCCACAGACGCCGGTTGCCATGATTCAGAACGGAACTTACCCAGGTCAGAAAACCGTCTGCGGAACTCTGGCCGATATCGCACAGATCGCCGAAACTGCCGGAATAAAACCTCCTGCGGTAACTGTCGTTGGCGAAGTAGTTGCTCTGCGTGAAAAGCTGCAGTGGTTCGAAAAACGTCCGTTGTTCGGCAAAACCATTGTAGTGACGCGTTCACGCCATCAGGCCAGTGTGCTGTGTTCGCAATTGCGTGAACTCGGCGCTCAGGTTATCGAATGCCCGACGATTAAGATCGTTCAACACGGTCCAGGTGAAGAATTTCGTGAATTTATGTCTGAATCCGACAGTTATGAACATCTGGTATTTACCTCCGTTAACGGTGTAGAAGGCTTTATCAATGCATTGCAGAAACAGGGCCGAGACCTGCGCTTTCTCGGCGGAAAAAAAGTGATCTGCATTGGCCCGGCGACTGCTGAAGCCTTTGTAAAACGTGGCATAACCCCTGATTTTGTGCCCGAAAGCTATGTTGCCGAAGCATTGCTGCCATATTTCGAAAAGCTGCCGTCTGCCGGCGTAGCATTGCTGCGTGCCGAAAAGGCCCGCGAGGTGCTGCCTGAGGCTCTTGCCAAACTTGGGCACAATGTCAAAGTTTTTCCTGTATATCATACAGAATATGTAGATGCTGAAAACAACGCCACAATTAATGCGCTGGCGGCAGGTCAGGTAGATCTCGTAACTTTCACCAGTTCATCTACCGCAGAAGGCTTCGCCCGTGTCATGACCGGTAGTCAGATCGCCCCTGCTTCAGTGCCGGCCGCTTCTATTGGGCCGGTGACAACGCAGACCTGCCGCGACCTCGGCTTCAACCTCAAGCTCGAAGCCACCGAATACACCATCCCCGGTCTGGTCGATGCCATGTGCAAATACTTTGAGTCATTGCGAGGAGCATAGCGACGAATGTGCCAGCACGGTCATTGCGAGGCGCCGGCGGCAACGAAGCAATCTCTATGATAGAGAGTGCAACTCGATACCGATACGGATTACGATTAGGAGCACGAGCACGATTGTGATGCGGGATTCGATGAGTTGGTGAAACAATAGGTGCGTTTCCGAAAGGGTAAGATATGATCAATATAAGCAAAATATATGCGGGGCATTCTACAACGGGGGATCCGCTGCGTTATGGCACCAGTCACGGTGGCGCGGTCAGCCATTCTCATCATTTCAAGGGGCATGGTGTGGCAAAAAGTGCGGCCGAACGCCGCCCGGTCGTGGTCTGGAACGTTTCGAAGCGTTGCAATCTCAAATGTATTCACTGTTACACAAATTCTGACTACAGCCTTGCGCCCGATGAGCTGAGTTTTGCCGAAGGGCAGAGATTGATTGACGATCTGGCTGCTTTTGGCGTGCCGGCGTTGCTGTTTTCTGGCGGTGAGCCGCTGATGCGTCCTGATCTGTTTGAGCTGGCAGCTTATGCGGTTAGCAAGGGCCTGCGCCCCGTATTGTCGACTAACGGTACGTTGATAGATGAACGAATGGCTCAGCGTATCAAAGATACCGGTTTCATTTACGCCGGCATCTCGCTCGATGGAATCGCTGAGACCAACGATCATTTTCGTGGTGTCGAAGGAGCCTTCATTAACGCCATGAACGGCTTTCGCAAATGTGTGGCGGTCGGGCAGCGCGTCGGCTTGCGCCTTACTTTGACCCGGCAGAACGTGCTCGATCTCGATAAAATCTTTGATTTTCTGCTCGAAGAGAAGATTCCGAGGGCATGCTTCTATCATCTTGTCTATTCAGGTCGTGGTAAGAGCGAAGACGATCTGACTCATGAAGAATCTCGTCTGGCTCTCGACACTATCTGTCGTCGCACCCGTCAGGCCATTGAATCGGGTGTCGATCTCGACATTCTTACTGTCGATAACCACGTCGATGGTCCCTATATCTATCTTAAGCTGCTGCAGGAAGACCCTGCTCGCGCCGAAGAAGTTCGCAAGCTGCTCGAATGGAACGGTGGTGGCACCTATTCGACCGGAGTTGGTATTGCCGATATAGACTGGTCTGGCAACGTTCATCCAGACCAGTTCTGGCAGGACAAAACCTTTGGCAATGTAAGACAGCGCCCGTTCTCAGAAATATGGCAGGACACTTCCGACCCGCTGATGGCCGGCCTGAAAGACCGCCTGCCGCTCCTCAAGGGCAAATGCGCAACCTGTCGGTTCCGCAAAATGTGCGGTGGTTCGCTGCGAGTGCGCGCTTTCCGTGTCTACGACGACCCCTGGATGCCAGACCCCGCCTGCTACCTGTCAGATGCTGAAATCTCATCATAACGGTCATTGCGAGGATTCTGCGTAGCTCGCAGAGCGAAGCAGAAGACGAAGCAACCTCATGAGTAGCAGGTAAAATCCCGATTACGAATTACGATTACCGCTTCGCTGAGCACGAGCACGATAAACCCTTTAATGCCATGCGGTTTGTGTCGATAGATAGATAAAAATCGATACAAATGAGGTGGCGACATGCAATTCGCTGGTTTTGTGCTGGTAACCCTGCTGTTCTGTGGCGGTTTCATGCTGGCGCAGGCGATATTTTTTCATCACACCGGTCGTACATTCTGGCGCGCCTTTGTACCTTCCGGGATGCGTTACTCTGTTTTGCCCAAAGATCGTGTACATATGGATTCGTTCATGGTCATGGAAGAATACGCGGCACTTCTGCTTCTGGGGTCTTTTCTGCTTCTTCCACTGATTGCATTGAGTGTCATGGGCTTCATCGCACTCTTTTAATATTGTCATTGCGAGGAGCGAAGCGACGAAGCTGCTAAATCGGTCATTGCGAGGAGCGAAGCGACGAAGCAATCTCATGGATAAACAGTATTACATCTATATGATGACTAACAATGGTAACTCCGTTATTTATACCGGAGTTACCGGCAACCTTATACAGCGTGTCTATCAGCACAGAGAAAAAATGTGTGACGGCTTTACCAAAAGGTATAACATTGTGAAGCTCGTCTATTATGAAGAATTCAAAGACGTTAAAGATGCAATAACGAGGGAGAAGCAGCTAAAAGGCGGGTCTCGAAAGCGTAAGGTCGAATTGATTACTGCGTTTAATCCGGATTGGCAGGATTTGTATGAGACGATTCTGTGAGATTGCTTCGTCGGCTGGTGCCTCCTCGCAATGACAAAGGAAGTATGTTGCAAAGTGCAGTTTATGCGGGTTTTCTTTGGAAAGCGGTACCTGGAGAGGGAAGCGGAAAAAATATTTTAAAAAAAAGTTGACGAAACTAAACTCCCATGCTAATTTCATTTTGCACAAACACCATAGGAGGATTTGGTTCTAATGAAAAAACTTTTTGTTCTGTTTCTTCTCGTAGCTCTCGTTCCCTTTTCTGTAGGTTGCAGCCTTTGGGGTGGCGATGATGACGCTATCACCTATCCGCCCGTTCTGACTGCTAAAGTAACTGTTCCCGCTGGTGGCTTCAGCCTTCTTGGCGCAGCTCCAACAACTTATGCCGGTTATTATGTAACTGTTAATGGAATTATGCTTCCAATCACCGACGAAACTGGCAACGTGTTGACCTTCAGCAAAGTTCTTGAAGCAGCTGATACTGCTCTCAAAGCTGAACTCGAAGCTGCCGGCAACGTTGTAAAAGTTGAAATCTTCAAAGCAGATGGCACTTCAGCAGGCGCTCTGTATTTCGTTACCCAGGCTGGCACTGTAACAACTGTCACCGTAAGCGATACTGGCGTTGTCCAGGTAACTGATGGCACAACTACCAAGACCCCGACCGTAGTTGATGAAGAAAACCTTTACACTATCACCAGCGTAACTAACAATAACGTAGCCGTTTCTGCTACTCAGGATGTTGTAGTTAATAATGGCAATATCGATTTCCTGGTAACTGTATCAGGTTCTGTAAATGCCACTGCTGACGCAGAATACAGTGTAACCGTCAGCGGAACTGCTGTAACTGATGAAGATTTCACAATCACCCAGGCCAACGCTGGCACCACTTTCACCATCAGCATCCCGGCTGCAGAACGCGTAGCTGGCAAAGCATACACTGTAAAAATCAAGTATATCGCTGTTGATGGCAAGCTTCTCGACGCAACTGAATTCTCATTCAAAATGCCCAACGCCTGATTTAATCTGATTTAATCGGACTACTGACTCCCCTGCTTGGCAGGGGAGTTTTGTTTTGCGAGAAATATGCTGCGTTCGCCTGACCGCTCGCGCAGAATAACGGTTGTTTTTGTCTGAGATGTTATTGTGTTGAACAATAAAGTCTTGCTCTTTGCATTTGGCTGTGATAATTATTCGATTACAAATTGTCTACAGGAGATATGGGTTAGAATGAAAAAGCTTTTTGTTTTGTTTCTTTTGGTTTCTCTGGTTCCGTTTGCGGTTGGCTGCTTCGGCGGCGACAGTGATGACGATGTTTATACCCCTGCAAGCCTTGAGCTGACAGTAGACGGTCTTGATAAAGCCAGTTTACGCGCTTTTGCTTATGCTGACTGGGCAGTTGAACTGGCTTTTGGGTCGTATAAGGTCGTGCTTGAAGCTAAAGAAGCGGTTTCTGGTAACGCTAACGCAGCTGTGTTCTACAAACAGCTGACCAGTGACAGTGAACGTGCTGTTAGAGACGCCCTTCTCGAAGCCGGCAACAAAATTACCGCCTCTCTTTACAAAAAGGGATCAGCGGTTCCTGACAAGTCGGCCGTTTTCTTCAGCAGCGCTTCGGTTACCAAAATGGAGATTGCGATCACTGCAACTGGCGTAACTGTCAGTATCAACGACCAGGATGTCGCTGGTGGCGTCGAATACGTTCTGGCAGCTGGTGCGGTTACTTCTGGTGGTGTTGCGCTCGAAACTGATGCTACAGCAGATCCAACCGTGCTTGCTCCGGTTAACAATGAAGTGATCATAAATGTTGCCCCAAATACTGAGTTGGCTGATGCTGATATCACTGCCGCCAAAACTAATAGCACTTATGATGTTAAGGTCAATGGCGTGGCCGTTCCTCAGGCCAGGTTTGCTCCAACTCTCAAGGATGACGGTTCGATCGACCTTACAGTAGACACTACCGGGCTTGTTGCCGGTACCAAATATACTGTCGTTATTTATTACATTCAGGTTGGCGAGAAGATTCTAACTTCAGAATCTACATACTATTTCACAATTAACTGACCTGATCTTTTTTCGCAAAAGAACTGAAAAATTCACCGTCATTGCGAGCGTAGCGAAGCAATCCTGCTGACAATAAGATTGCTTCAGGGCTTTCGCCCTTCGCAATGACGGTTGTCTTTTTGTCCGGGAACTGCTGGATGGAAAATTTACGGCTTGTTAGGTGTGGGGGTCTGTGATATTATTTGGCGCATGAATAGACAAGCATTTTCTTTGATTGAACTGTTGATCGTCGTTACCATCATCGCGATACTGGTGGGCGTTGCTTTGCCATACTATCAGGACTACGTCAAGGAGACACGTCTTACCAAGGCCAAGCATGAGCTCGATATCATCAAGCAGGCGCTGATCAAGCACGATACCTTCGAAGACCGCCTTTATATCGCAAGCGATCCGCGGGTGCTGCTGGGCAAATATCTGCAGGATCTGCCGCGCGACCCCTGGGGACGTGATTATGAGATCGACTGGGTTAAGGGTCAGGTGCGTTCACTTGGTCCTGATCACAGCCTTGATCGCGATAACATAACGGTTGATTACAAGCCTCCGTTGACATTACAGAAGGCGACCTGGGTCGATTCAGACAACAACCGACAAATAAGTCAGGACGATTATCTCAGGCTTGAGTTTTCCAGGTTTCTTGATGGCACTGGAACTGCACCTCTCACCTATTCCAATTCGTCTGACTCCGGTAATCTCTGGTTTTCAGAAGATGTCGCCATAGGTGCGCTTGTTGGAACCAGTGTGGCGCAGATACCTGGATATTATACCAATGAGATTTTAATACCTTTTGGGCCAACCGCAAGTGCTACGGCACTGAATTTAGGTTCGTCAACGGTTGGAATCTCTATTTCAAACGCTTCAGGAACAGGGATCAAGGATTATTCGGGGCGCGCAGCCTGTGGAAGCGCTGGCGAATTTCCGGCAGTCGAAGTTATAATCAAGGCAAATTAAATGGCAAAGCATAAGGTGCGCAACGCGGCCGGTTCTGTGCGGTCGCAGGCAGGTGTTTCTGCTGCTGCGACTTTTCTCGAACCGCTGGAGAACACCCTGCATCAAACTTTCAGCAAAAGCCCGAAAGAAGCGCGCGCCGATCTTTCACTGACCGACTGGATCGTTTACATCGGCATTCTGCTTGTGGTGCTGATCATGCCGTTTCTTTACAGCCGCGCTACGACTGAAAATTTTCTGACGCCCAAAGAATTTTTCTCAAAAATGGCCATCGTGCTGCTGGCCGGTATTTACTGCACCAGAGTGTTTACCCGCCGAAAGATTGTGTTGGCAAGAACCAGCATGGATCTGCCGTTGGCTTTGTTTTTCGGCTTTGCCACCTTTTCAGTGCTCTGGAACTATAATATGCCATCGGCCGTGCGAGATCTGCGTGGGACTTTCAGTATTCTGCTGCTGTTTCCGCTGATCGTTAACGTCGTGCGCAGTCGCTGGCAGGTTGAACTGATCTTATGGGTCGTCATTTTCACCGGCATCGCAACTTCGAGCATCGGTATCATGGAAACCTACAACTTCTACTTCAAGTTCGACTCTCAGAATCTCGTAAGATTTGTGCGAGACGAAGTAGAGGCTGGCAAGATAGATCCGAATGGCTTTTATCTGCCGCTGTTTCCGCAGCTGGCAGACCCGAAGCGCCAGATGTTCTCGGTTGTTTCAACTTTTGGAAACCGCAACTACCTTGGCACCTTTGCGATGTTCACGGCATTTTTGCCGCTGGCCTTTTTCTTTTACTATCGCAGTCTGGCCATGAAGATCGTCTCGATGGGTCTTTACGCCTGGATGCTTTATGGCATGTATATAACGCGTTGTCGAGCTGCGATAATAGGTATAGGTATCGGCATCTTTTACATGGTTATCATGATTGCGCTCAACGACCGTAACCGCAAGCTGATACGGCGGCATGCCCGTTTTTTTGTGATAGCGGTTGCTCTGATTTTTGCCGGGCTGTTCATGGTTTCACTGAAGACAATGACCACCGACAGCGTACTTGACAAGTTAAAGTGGACTCTCACACTCGACCGCACTACCAGTAACACTTATGAACGCATGTGGGTCTGGTATGCAACCATACAGAGTTTCAATAAATCAGTGGGTGGATGGTTGTTTGGCCGAGGATTTGGTTCGTTCAAGCATTTTTTCCCGTATCAGGAAGCTGAAACTTTCAGTGATGCCAATAAAGAGACCTTTACACCGGTAACTTTCCGTCAGGCTCATAATGACTGGCTCCAGGTAATTGCCGAGCTTGGCATTACCGGTCTTATTCTCTTATGTTTTCTTGTTTTCAGATTTTTTGCAAGTATTCAGGGGGCTTTGCGCCGGGAAATCTTCGCGCGAGCCGACGGGCAGATGAATGGCGACCATATTCTGCTGATCGGAATTGCTGCTGCAATGGTGGCGCAGTTGCTGGCAGCCCTGCCCGATTTCCCATTTCATCGCATCGAAACAGCTGTTTACGCTGTATTGTTTCTTGCTCTGGTACCGGTGTTAACCGAAACAGACTTTTTTCTCTCTCCGCTGGAACGTCGCCAGTTGCCGGTGCAGCCGGTTATTGGCATCTTGTTTGCTATAATAGCCGCTTCGGCTTCATTGTTGGGCGCCTATTATGAATGGCGGTGCTGGCAGGCTGACGAACTGGTAAGAAATGCTGACATGTATATGCGTCATAGCCAGGCTGAAGCTCAGAATGCTGCCAAGTCTATGCTGTTGCGCGCCATAGAGCTTGACCCGCTTCCGGGTGATCCTTATCTTAAGCTGTCACAGGTTTATCAGCAGCAGGGTGACCATGAGCTGGCACTCAAATATGCTGACAAATCTTTTAAAAACATCAACTTCAATGCCCGCTCTACCTATCATTCAGCAGTTTTCCGCAAGATGCACATCTATTATCATCTTCTCAACAACCTGCCGGAAGCATATCGCTACGCCACGCAGGGGCTTGATCTCACCTGTGGCACAGCCCGTTCGATCTACTATATGTATGGCGGAAAAATAGCGCTCGACATCACGCGTTATCCAATTCCTGAAGACCGGCGCATCGAGTTGATGAATCAGGCTGAAACCTGGCTGACCCGGGCTCTCAACTTCGATGGTTTTGAGTTACAGGCAAAGGCGTCATTGGCTGTTATTAAAGCCGGGCAACAGAAATGGGATGCCGCCTTGGAATATGCCGCAAGCGTTTCTGCGCAGGTCTCTGACCGTGACCCGACCATGCTCAACATTATAGGTATTGCCGCTTCTAATCTTGGCGATCAGGCGAGAGCCGAAGCTTCTCTCAAGAAGGCTCTCGATCTTAGCCCCGGAAACGCAGTCTTCAAACGTGATCTTGGCGTCGTCTACATCAGATCACAACGTCTGGATCTTGCTCGTCCACATCTGGAAGACGTAGCACTCTCTGCCGCTCCTCCTGAAATCAAACAGCATGCTCAGTCTCTGATTGCCTCGGTAACCGAAGCCGAGATTGGTATGGTAAAAAGTCTTCTGTCCAGCGGCCACGCCCAACAGGCTCAGCCAATTCTGCAGCGCCTGCATGTCGCGCGAACAGTGAGCGAAGAACAAAAGAAATGGGCTGAAGATACACTGGTAAAGATTAACAGGCTGCCGGCTGAAGCACCGCAGACCCAGTCGCCGCAGTCGTTGCCAAATGCCATCATCGACGGGCAGCCAGTCAGTGTTCCGCAGCCACAGTTGCCGAATGTTGTTCTGGACGGGCTTCCAGTTACCATGCCTGTTGTTGCGACGTTAAATTCTTTGCCGGTTCCGGCATCTGCAACTGCCGAACCCCGATAAACAAGGAAAGTCATGAATAATTCACGTTCAATTGTATTTTTAGCTGTTGTCATCGTTGCCCTGCTCAGCAGTGGTTGTTGCCAGAAAAGCGCTCCTCTTCCCGAAAATATTAACGCCCTGCTTAATGACAGCAGTGGCAAGGTCGTGCGTATCGGCATTTATGGCGACCCAATGGGACTTAACCCGATTGGGCACCAGAATATCGATCACAGTCGAATGGTCAGCAATTTTGTGCATGCCAGTCCGATTCGTAAACTGGCTGATGGAAGTTTTGAACCTTATCTCTTTGATTCTTACTGGCTGAGCAAGGGCGAAGACGGAACTCTGATCATGGAAGCCGTCTGGAAAAACAATCTGAAATGGCACGACGGCACCGACTTTGACCCGCGTGACCTCGAATTCACCTTCCAGCAGATGCAGAATGAAAAAGTGCAGAGTCCTTATGCCGAGCTGGTTAAAGGTGTTGTCAGCATATCTTCGTTCGGTCAGGGCAAACGTACCAGAATCGTATTTGCCAGCGACTCGCGCCGATATTTTGATCTTCTCACCGTGGGAATTCTGCCGTCGCATTTGTTGAGGGGGCTTGAATACAGTGAGCCTGCGTTGCCTTCTGCATTCAATAAAGATGCTTCTCAGGAGGCCCCCGCCTCGTATTCATGGGCTGCTTATATTGAAAAGCCGGTTGGTCTTGGGCCTTACAGCGTAAAAGAGCGCGAAATGGGCTCCTATCTCCTTCTTGAGGCGAACCCGAATTTTTACGACGGGAGAGTTGCTTCGCGTCCTCAGGTCTTGATTCGCAGCAGTTTTAATTACCAGCAGCTGATCACCGACTTCAGGTCGCAGCTCTACGACTGGGTTAACTTGCCTTCGATGCTGGCTGAGCAGCTTGAGCTGATGAAGATCGAAAACATTCGACTGGTGCGTTATCCTAATTCGGCCAGATTGTTGTGGGTTTTCAATAATCGTCGTTCGCCACTTGATAACCCCGCTTTTCGCCAGGCCCTCGATTTGATTGTGGATAGAGCAAAGATCAAAAATCAGTTTCCTGCTGATGCCACCCTGCTTTATCAGAACCCTCTCTCCAGCGGAACGGCGCCAACCGAAGCTTATGGAGAACGACTGGCGCGTGCTCTTAAGCTCCTCGAAGAAGCTGGTATAAAAGACAGTAATAATGACGGTATTCGCGAATTTGCCGGAAAGCCTTGTGAAATAAGCATTCTGGTTAATGACGATAATCTGACCCGTCGTGTCATTGCCGACAAAATAGTTGAAGATCTCAGATCTGTCGGTATCAAGGCTAAGGTTGAGGCCGTATCCTGGGCCGATTTTGTCGGTTCACGTCTGAAAGACGGCAATTTCGATACGGCTTTGCTCAGCTATCAATTGCCGGCAGGCGGCAACTGGGTTGCCTTTTTGCACTCTTCGCCGACAGCTCTCGACAGCCTTAATTTTGCCGGAGTGGCCGATGAAGAGCTCGATCAAGCTCTGATGAAGCTTGATTCTGCTTTTGTCGATGAGGACACGCAGGCGGCACGTGCAACAGTGGGGCGTTATCTCGAAAATCAAAAGCCGGTTGCATTTCTGCTGCAGCCTAACGACATCGGCATGTATCACGGCGAAGCCGGTTCTTCTGTTGCTTCGAACACAGTCTGGAACGATGTCACATACTGGCGCCTGCTTTTCGGGCCAGAAAATTCGAAGTTATAAGGCGGTTCTGCCTTGCTTAGAATCGACGATTTTTCACTGCAGCTCAAGGGGAGCGATGGCCGTACTTTGCCTGTGCTCGAAAATGTTTCGTTGCAGCTCAACCAGGGATGTTGTCTTGGCGTCGCCGGTGAATCAGGCTCTGGAAAATCAGTTCTGGCAATGAGTATCGCTGCTTTGTTGCCATCTGGCGCGGTGCATTCGCGCCAGGGAAAGATAGAATTCGAAGGCTGTGATATGCTTTCTGCCAGAGAATCAGAATTGCAGCAGCTGCGTGGTCGTAAGATCGGTTTTATTTTTCAGGAGCCGATGACGGCGATGAACCCATTGATGACGCTTTATGATCAGATCGTTGAAACAGTTTACGCTCATTTCCCGGCAACCAGCAGGGCAGATGCCGATAAACGCGTCATGCAGGCTCTTGAGAGGGCCGGCTTCAAGGAGCCCGATAAGTTTCTGAATTCTTATCCTCACCAACTTAGCGGCGGTATGCGCCAGCGGGCGATGATTGCCATGGCGCTGGTGCTTGAACCAGGGCTTATTATCGCAGATGAGCCAACTACCGCGATTGATGCGGCTCTACAAGTTCAGCTGCTGGCCAGGTTACGCCAGCAGATAGAACAGGAACAGCGCAGCATGATTTTTATCAGTCACGATCTTGGCGTGATAAAAGCTGTTTCAGATCAGCTTGCTGTTTTTTACGCCGGGTGTCTGGTTGAAAGTGGTTCTACCAGAGCGGTGCTCGAATCGCCAGCCCATCCTTATACTGCCGATCTGGTCGCAGCACTGCCACGTCTGGTCAGTGAGCGCAAGCTGCCGGTTCCTATTGCCGGTACGTTGCCGGCTCCCGATAAAAAGCCGGCAGGTTGCGTATATTCGGATCGCTGCCGTTATGCTCGTGAAGAATGCCATAAGCAGCGTCCGAAAACGCGCGAGATTGCACCCGGGTGGCAGGCGCGCTGCCTGTTTCCATTGCACCAGGAGAAGTGCTGATATGACAGGGCACAATCAAGCTGAACATACATCAGCCCATGTTCTTGATGTCCGCGGGCTCAGTCGCAGCTTCAGTGTGGAAAAGAGCATGGTGCAGAGCGCTTTGGATCGGTTGCGCGGCGTTGCGCCTCAGACTTTGCGCGCATTGCACGAAGTCAGTTTTTCGATTGCCAGAGGTGAAACTCTTGGTCTGCTTGGCGAAAGTGGTTCTGGCAAGTCTACTCTTGCTCGCGTTCTTATGGGAATCTATGAGCCAGATTCCGGTTCGGCCAAGCTTTGTGGTCGAGAAATTTTTGGTGTAAGAGGTAGCGAGCGCCTGGCAGTATTGCGCAATATGCAGATGGTTTTTCAAGATCCATTTGGTTCGCTTGACCCACGTATGACTGTGCGACAGATAATCAGTGAGCCTCTTAAGATTCACGGCCTGATGCCCAGGGAAAACGTCGAAACTCATCTGGCGCGTGCTCTGACTGACGTCGGGCTAGATGCCGGCGCTCTCGATCTTTACCCCTCTGAATTCAGCGGTGGGCAGCGGCAGCGCATCGGCATCTGTCGCGCTCTTATGCTTAATCCGGCTTTACTGATCGCCGACGAAGCGGTTTCTGCTCTCGACGTTTCGGTGCAGGCACAGATTCTTGAACTGCTGATAAGGCTGCGTTCTGAGCGCAACCTGGCGATGCTTTTTATTTCACATGACGTCGCGGTAGTGCGGCAGATTTCTGACCGAATAATACTGCTGTATCGCGGGAATCTGGTAGAAGAATTGCCGGCAGATCAGTTGCTCGAGGATGGCTGCCACCCTTATACCAGACACCTTCTTGAAGCCGCGCTTTTTTTGCGCGAAGGCGATCGCCTGCCCGATGCAATATCCGCGACCGCACTTGTCGAAACAAATGCCGGCTGCTGCTACCGTCCGGTTTGTCCGCAGGCGGGCAAAGAATGCCAGCAGCGGCCGCTGCTGCGAGAAATCAAGCCCGGGCACCGGGTAGCCTGCCATTTCGCAGGTGAATAGCGAATCTATATAAAATGGTATTGAAAACTTCGCTTAAACCTGTCATTGCGAGGAGCATAGCGACGAAGCAATCTCATCGTTTTGAGTAATTTTGAATGAGCTTTTGTATGATTATGGGGGCAGGTAATGTTCGGCGAACAGGCAAGCCTTCACCAACTAGGCGCTAGAATGTTGAGATGGTGTCTTTTTTGTCATTGCGACTGCGAGGTATATCCGAAGCAGGAAGCAATCTTATTGTCTGTGAGATTGCTTCAGGGCTTTGCCCCTCGCAATGACTATTTTAACCGGGCATTGCTGTTTGGGGTACGGCTTTCGTTGACTTCCCGTTGATGCTCGTTTATAATCCATAGCTTGTAATTGCAAATTTGTGTTTTGGAGGTCTTTCCATGAGCGTTGTCTGGCGACCGCCCAGGAAACTGCTGCCCATTCTGGCGCTTTTCCTGTGTCTGGTATCGACTATGGTTCTTGTGGCACAACAGGATGAAGTTCCGGCTGCCACCGCTGTTCAGTCAGAGATGACTGAGATCACGGAAGAAGTTATCGGTGACGATAGCGTTGCACCAGATGATGTTCAACCATCGACCACGGAAACAGCTGCCGCCGACGAACAAGCCGGCGAAACCCTGAGCAGCAGCGATGCTACTGCGACTCAACCAGCAGCTCAATCGCTTCCTGAAATCAGCGAGACCCAGACTGAACCTGTTACTTCACCAGCACAAACTGTGCAGACGGAAACTGCCGATACCCCTGTCGCGCCTGACGCTGGCGCTGCCGCTGTTGCCGCTGACGAAGTAAGTAAGCCAGTTGCCGAGCCGGCCGTCGATGAAACCGAAAAGCCTGCTGCTGCCTCAGTTGCTGTTGCAGTTGCCGAACCGGCGAAAGAACCGGTCGTCGATGCTGGCCAGCAGTATTTCGACATGAAACGCGCCAACGTTCTGGTCGTCATTCTTACCTTGATGGCCTTTGTCAGCTATTACACATTTCATGCCCAGCGTGGTAAAGAGCTGTTCATCAGACGCATCAGCGGTCTGTCGGCGCTCGAAGACGCTGTAGGTCGTGCTACCGAAATGGGTCGCGGCGTTCTTTACATTCCGGGCATCATGGATATGGACGACATTCAGACCATTGCCGGCGTTACCATCATGGGTCACGTCGCCAAGAAAACAGCTGAATACGATACTCCGCTGTTCGCGCCGATGACCAGATCTTTCGTCATGTCGGTTGCGCAGGAAATCGTCAAACAGTCATACCTCGAAAAGGGCCGCCCGGACGCTTACCGCCCCGACCGCATCAACTACCTTACTGATGACCAGTTTGGTTATGTCGCTGGTGTCGGCGGCATCATGATGCGCGAAAAGCCGGCCGCCTGCTTTTATCTCGGCACTTTCTACGCCGAATCACTGATTCTCGCCGAAACCGGTAACGCGGTCGGCGCCATTCAGATCGCCGGTACTGCCGAACCTTCGCAGATTCCGTTCTTCGTAGCAGCCTGCGACTACACGCTGATCGGCGAAGAGCTCTTCGCGGCATCGGCCTACCTTTCCAAAAACCCAAAAGAAGTCGGCTCTCTCAAAGGGCAGGATATCATCAAGCTGCTTATCATTCTGGTGATGATCGTCGGCACCTTGCTGGTAACCATTGCGCAAACCGAGTATGGCGCTGGCACCGTATTCGCCACGCTAGCCGAAAACTTTATGCGACTGTTGAAGTGAGGTAGACATAAATGCTTTTTATTAAAAGAACATTACCGCTTATAATTACGTTTTTTACCGGGATTATCATGATAATCGCCTTTTTCAGCGGCCCGGCGCTGCCTTCGGTTAAGGCTCTCGAAGATACTTTCCCGAAGTGGATTCAGGTTATCATGTCTTTCACCATGCTGCTTGGTGCGTTCAGCCTGTTGCGCATCAATCTCAACAAGATTTCGCGCAAGGTTGACGGCTGGGGTTACAGTCTGGCGCTGGTCATCGGCTTTTTGACCATGGCCATTCTCGGCTTCCTTTCAGGCAGCTGGCCAATGTTCGACCGTGACATCAAGGTTGGCGAAAAGTATTATCTGCTTGCTGAAAACAGCATGTCTGACCGTCTGGTTACCGTTGTCGGCTCTTCAGTCGATGAAGAAGGGAATCCGGTCGTCGATGTTACCGCTGATCCGATACCTGGTCAGCCCGTGCCGGCACCTGAGCGTGCGCCGGTTTATCGCCTCAAGGGCACTTTCATGGCCTGGATCAACAGCGTTCAGCAGGTGCTTTTTCAGGGCGTTTTCAAAGCCGCGCAGGCGACGATGTTCTCTCTGCTCGCTTTCTTTGTAGCGTCAGCATCGTTTCGCGCTTTCAGGGTTAAGTCGAAAGAAGCCGGTCTGCTCATGGGCGCGGCCTTTATCGTTATGCTTGGCAACGTGCCGATCGGCAATCTGGTCAGCCGTCTGCTTTCTTATATTCCGCTCATCGGCCCCTATCTCGACATTGCCATGATCAAGGAATGGATCCTGGCATACCCGAGTTCAGCCGCTCAGAGCGCAATTCTGGTCGGTGCCATGCTCGGTTACATTTCGGCTTCAATGAAGATCATCTTCGGGGTAGAGCGCTCTCACCTCGGTGGCGAAGGCTAAGGAGACAAATATGGAATTCTTCATCAAACTCAAAAACCTTGACCGCCGCTGGGTGTTCTTGTTCGTAGCCGCTTCTGTTGTGCTGCCGATGATTTTCAAGTTCGATTTTCCGGTATTTCCGGGCAAATCGGTAGCTGGTCTGCACGACTTTGTCGAAAAGCTCCCGGAAGGCACACGCTGCTTTCTGTCGTTCGATTACGACCCTGCCTCTGAGCCTGAACTTGGGCCCTCTGCTATAGCCATTCTGGCCCACATGTTCAGAAGGGGCGTTAAGCCGATGTGTGGTGGCAACTGGCCTCTTGGCGGCGAAATGGCTGAAGCAGCTCTCGATAAGGCGACCAAGATCTATATGTCCACCTACGATGAAATGAAGGCGGCCGGAAAACTGGCGCCAGGATGCAAGCCAACTCTGGTCAAAGGCGAAGATTACGTTAACCTCGGTTACAAACCGGGTGCGATCATTCACGTTAAGGCGTTGGTTACTGATTTCATGGGCCCGTATCCGTCTGATCGCGATGGCAACTCGACCAAAGAAATGGCGATCTTCAAGAATCCCGATGGTCGCAAATTCTCGATGAGTGATGTCGGCATCATCATCAGCTTTACTGCCGGCACCGGCGGTATCGAATCTTTCATCAACGTGGCTGGCGATCATAAGCGCCCGATGGCGGCCGGCTGCACTTCGGTCAATATTCCGCGTTTTATCACCTATATGCAGACCGGGCAGCTGGTTGGCATGACTGGTGGACTTCCCGGCGCTGCCGAGTATGAAAAGCTGATCGATTACATGGGTAAAGGCCGCGAGGGCATGGCTCCGCAGTCTATTGCACATCTGGTTATCATGCTGTTCATCATCGTGGGCAATATCGCGTTTATTGCCGAGCAGAGAGCCGCCAAGCGGAAAAAGGCCTGAGGAGGGAATAACACCATGACTACAATTACGCTTTCAATCTGGGTTGGTGCATTCATCACCCTGTGCTGTTTCAGCTTTCTGATCAAGGATAACCCGTTCTATCGCTTTGCCGAACACCTGTTCGTCGGCGTTTCAGCTGGTTACTATTTCTCGCTGATTTCTTTTCATCAGGTTCTCAAGCCGAACCTGCTGGCCAAAATCATGCCGGCATACTTTGCGACCGGTCAGGCTGCCAGTGCGCCGCCCGAATATTCTCTGCTGATACCCGGCTTTCTCGGCATTCTCATGCTGTTCAGGCTTTCTGCTTCATATTCATGGATCAGCCGTTTCACTGTCGCCTTCGTTATGGGCGTATCGACCGGTCTGGCCATCGTTTATTCAACCCAGCAGTTCCTGATTCCGCAGGTTGCCAAGGCGATCAGACCTATCGTCGTCGCCGGCGATTACTTTCAGAGCTTCTCAAATCTCGTGCTGGTAATTGGCTCGATCTCGTGCCTGTTCTACTTCTTTTTCAGCACCGAGCATCGTGGTCCGGTCTATGGCAACGTCGCCCGCGTCGGCATCTGGTTTTTGATGATCAGCTTCGGCGCTTCGTTCGGCGCTACCGTCATGGGTCGTATTTCGCTGCTTATCGGCCGTTTCCAGTTTCTGTTGTCGGAATGGCTGAAGATAGTCTAATGGAGCGTTGATTCGATGGGAATGTGGACGATTCCGAAAGAGCCGACGGAGGAACAGAAATTTTCCGCCGCCGAACTCGACGAGTTTACCGCAGCTATTGCTACGGCTGTCTACGCCCGTCGCATGAGCGTTCCGGTCATCATGGCGCTCGAAATGGCCAAGCCGCTGTCCTTTCTGGGATACAGCAGTCTGGTCGTTTTCGGCCCAATTCTCGAAATGATAATCGACCCGGTCAAGATGGAAAAGTTTCAGGCGCTGCTGGCTGATCGCAGCCGGATCGAGCGCCTGATCGTCAGCATCGAAGACCTGGAAAAGTCTAAAACAGAAGACAAGGAAGGTGAATCACGTGAGCAAAGGTGATATTCAAAGCATCCTGGCTACGGACTGTGGTAGCACTACTACCAAAGCGATTCTTATCGAAAAGCGCGACGGCGTGTTCCGCCTGATCGTTCGCGGTGAGGCGCCGACAACCGTAGAAGCACCAGTCGAAGACGTTACACAGGGCGTGCTCAATGCCGTATCAGAAGTTCAGGAACTGGCCGGCCGCCAGATTCTGACCGATGATGGCAGAGCAATTATCAAGCCGGTCACCGATGGTAAGGGTGTCGATCTTTATGTTTCGACCAGTTCGGCAGGCGGCGGTCTGCAGATGATGGTTACCGGCGTGGTCAAGACCATGTCGGGTGAATCTGCGACAAGAGCGGCGCTCGGCGCCGGCGCAATCGTCATGGACGTTCTCGCGACCAACGATGGGCGACTTCCCTATCAGAAAATTCAGCGTATCCGGCATCTGCGCCCCGACATGATTCTGCTGTCGGGCGGCGTCGATGGCGGCACCACCTCGCACGTTGTCGAACTCGCCGAAATCATTGCCGCGGCCAACCCAAAGGCCCGTCTTGGCGTTGGTTACGAGCTGCCGGTTCTTTATGCCGGCAACAACCAGGCGCAGGACCTCATTAAAGAGCGACTCGCCGACAAGGTTGCGCTCGATATTACTGATAACCTCAGACCGACGCTCGAAAAAGAAAACCTGATGCCGACTCGTCAGAAGATTCAGCACCTGTTTCTCGAGCACGTCATGAGCCACGCCCCCGGTTACCCGCATCTGATGGAACTCACCGACGAAGACATCATGCCGACGCCTGGTGCGGTTGGCGATATCATGCAGTTGATCAGCAAACGCATGGGTATTACCGTTGTTGGTGCTGACATCGGTGGCGCGACTACCGACGTGTTCAGTGTGTTCAGCGGTATTTACAACAAGTCGGTTTCTGCCAACTACGGCATGAGTTATTCGATCAGCAACGTCTTTGCTGAAGCTGGTCTCGAGAATATCATGCGCTGGGTGCCCTTCGAAATGGAAGAGCATGACCTGCGCAATCGCGTAAAAAACAAGATGATCCGCCCGACTACTATTCCGTCGCTGCTTGAAGAGTTGATGGTCGAGCAGGCCTGCGCCCGCGAAGCTCTGCGGCTTTCGTTCGATCAGCATCGCTCTCTGGCTGTTGGCCTCAAGGGCATTCAGCAGGAAAGAACTATCGGCGACGTATTCGAACAGTCGATGACCGGTCAGACTCTGGTCAATCTGAAGGATCTTAACATGCTGATCGGCTCCGGCGGTGTTCTCTCGCACGCGCCGCGACGCCAGCAGACGGCGATGATGCTGATCGACGCTTTCCTGCCAGAAGGTATTACTCAGCTGACTGTTGACTCGATCTTTATGATGCCGCAGCTCGGCGTTCTCGCCAAAGTTCATGAAGATGCGGCTCTGAGCGTTTTCGAACGCGACTGCCTGATTTATCTGGGCACCTGCGTATCGCCAACCGGCACCGTAAAGAACAACGAAGCTGTGCTAGATTTCACGCTCACCAAAAAGAACGGTGAAAAGATCAGCAAGACTCTCAAAGGTGGCGAATTGAACGTAATTCCGTTGCCGGTCGGCGAAACAGCCAGGGTCTTTGTCAAGCCGAAATGGGGTTTCGATATGGGTGCCGGTGATGGCAAAGAAATCGAAGCCGAAGTGCATGGCGGCGTGGTAGGTGTCATATTCGACACCCGCGGTCGCCCGTTCACCTTCCCCAAAGACAATGCCGAACGCGTTAAGCTGGTTAAGTCTTGGTACAAAGCCATGGATCTTTATCCTGGTCTGTAAGCGAAAGGACAATAATCAATGGCCAGTGCATATACCCCAGGTCTCAAAATCGTTGCAAGAACACTAGTCGAAAAAGACAGAAGACTGCCGCTCAAAGGCGACGTTCATGTTAAGAAGGGCGATCGCGTGACTGCCGAAACGGTAGTTGCCTCGACCAATCTGCCGGGAAACGTTTTTCCGGTTAATATAGCCAACATGCTTGGCTGCGAAGCCCGCGAAATTACTGATTTTCTCGTGAAAAAAGAAGGTGACCTTCTCGAAAAAGATGATGTCATTGCCGAAACTCAGGGTTTTTTCGGGTTTTTCAAAACTTTCGTGCGTTCGCCAATCAAGGGAACAGTCGAAAGTCTTTCGACCGTAACCGGTCAGGCAATTCTGCGTGAACCGCCGATTCCGGTCGAAGTCCATGCCTATGTTGATGGCGTTATCGATGACGTATACCCCGAAGAAGGCGTTAAGGTAAATACCGCTGCGACTTTTATTCAGGGCATTTTCGGTATTGGGCCCGAAGTCATCGGCGATCTCAAGATGGCGGTTAATTCGCCTTCAGACGTTCTCGACAAAGACAACATCAAGCTTGAGCACAAAGGCAAGATCATTGTCGGCGGCTCTCTGGTAACAGCTGCCGCGCTCGACCGTGCTGTTGAACTCGGTGTCAAAGGTGTTATCGTCGGTGGTTATGATGCGCACGATCTCAAAGAATTTCTCGGTTACGATCTTGGCGTCGCCATCACCGGAACCGAAGACAAAGGCATAACTCTGGTCGTCACCGAAGGTTTCGGCAAGATCAATATGGCCAAAAAGACCTTCGATCTGCTCAAGAACGCCGAAGGCCGCAAAACCTCGATCAATGGCGCAACTCAGATTCGCGCCGGTGTTATCAGACCCGAAGTCGTTATTCCGCTCGCAGATGCTAATATCGCCGATCAGAAACATGCCGCCAACACTGGTATGACGGTAGGCACTCTGGTGCGCATCATTCGCCAGCCTCACTTTGGTGAAGTTGCCAAAGTAGTTTCGCTGCCTGAAAAGCCGGTAATCATACCTTCAGAAGCCAAAGTTCGCGTTGTTGAAATCGAAACACTGTCGGCAGGTGAAAAAATGATTCTGCCGCGTGCCAATGTGGAAATAATCGAAGAATAAGACAATGACAGAAAAATTCAAAGATATCGATCCCGAACAGCTAAAAAAGGAAGTTAAGGAAGAACTCATCAAACGCGAGATTCTCATGGGTCTCGAAGAAGATGAAATCGATCTTTTTGAACTGTTCAGAGTTCTGGTTAAACACTGGAAGCTTGTCATCGTCATGCCCTTTGTGGTAGCAGTGCTGGTCGCCCTGTACAGTTTGACCCTGCCCAACTACTTCAAGGCGAACTCAACGATTTTCGTTCATTCGAACAGCAAGCTCAGTGCTCTCAGCAGTCTGCCGTTTGCAGGAATGATTCCGGGGCTTGGTGGCGGTGGCGGTGGCGCCGAATATCTGATGGTATATCTCAAGAGCCGCACGATGAGCGATCGAATTATAAAGCGCTTTGGTGTGGCGACCAATCCGGCGATTGTCGGCGAGAAACCCAAAGAAGATATCAAGTATGATGAAATTCTCAAAATCGTAGATAAGATTGTGTCGGTTGATAAAGACAAGGATGGCTTGATAACTATATCGGCTGAAACACTCTCTCCGGAAGTCTCTGCCGAGATTGCCATGGCTTATGTAGACTATCTCAGCAGCTTCGCCCGTGGGCCGCAGAAAGAGAAACGTGTGTTTATCGAACAGCAGCTCGAAAAAGTCAGCAAAGAACTTGAGCAGGCAGAAGAAACCTTCAAGGCTTTTCAAGATAAACACCAGATGTTTGCTCTTGAAAAACAGGCTGCAACTGTGATCGAGAAGCTGGCCAGGCTCGAAGCCGAGAAAATTGGAGCCGGTGTGTCTCTGCAGATGCAGGAAAGCCTGCTCAAGTCATCCGGCAGTGTGCCTGAACTGGTGAAGATTGAAGGCCAGAAGGTCTCCGAAGAAGCAAAAATAGCTGCTCTCGAAAAAGAAATAGGCTCAACCGAAAAAGAAATCGCACAATTGCCGCAGCTGGCTCTCGAATTCGCCCGCCTTCAGCGAAATCTAAAGGTCAAAGAAAAAGTGTTTGGTGTTCTGACCGAACAGCACGAAATGGCCAAAATAGCTGAAGCCGAAGAAGGCAGCCAGTTCGAAGTCATCGATGTGGCACGGGCTCCTGAACTTAAATCAAAGCCACGCCGTTCAATCATGGTTATTCTGGCTGGTTTGAGCGCCGGCGTTCTGGGCGTGTTCGCAGCCTTTCTGATCGAGTTCATCCGTCGTCGCAAAGAACAGGAAGCGAAGCACGCCGCCCCGGCTGCCGCCTGATCTGTTCTAACTTCTGTAACAACGCGTAGGGGTTCAACCTGTTGAACCCCTATTCTTTATAAGATGATAATTGCAGAATCTTTATTAAGAAAAATGGCTTCGTTTCCGCTGTTATTAATAGCACAATGCTCGTGCTCGTGCTCGTGCTCGTAATCGTAATCGAAAGAATCGTTTTCTCTCTGTTTTCGTGATTATAACAACTTTACAAAATAATGCAGGTGTTTCTCATTGATCACATTATTTTCGTGGTTTAACAGCAGGATAGCAGAAGCATACCAGACAACACATTGTCATTCTGCGCGACCTGTTCTTCGAAGCCTTGGCGAAGAAGAAAGTCGCAGAATCCATCTTAAAGATTCATCCGATCCGCTGTCGCCTGCTGAAACGCTCCGCCGACTCGGCGCTCCAGCTGAATTGGCGAACATCTTTACCTCACTGATTGATTGTGAAATTATTCTCAAAGCTGCCGTAGATGGCGATGTGCCAGACCTGGAGCTTCGCGAAAAAAAACGTAAGCGTAACACCGGACAGTTTTATACCCCTGAAGCCTTGGCCGAACGGCTGGTTGAGATTGCCGATCTTGCACCAGAAGGCGATATTCTCGACCCGGCCTGCGGCGATGGCAGTTTTTTAATGGCTATGGCAAGAAAACTGGCCCAGAACAAGACTTATCCGCAGATTACGCAGATGGCCGCAGATGAGAATGAAGAATTCTTAAGCCGTCTGCACGGCTTCGATATCGATCTGCAGGCTTTATTTATCTGCTTAACCCGGCTGATATGCGCTTTCCCGAACAGTGGCTGGCCTGTGCTCAAGCATAGCGATTTTCTGATGAATCCACCTGATCGCTGTTACTCAGTGATAATAGGCAATCCTCCATACCGGGTAAATCTTGACGAAGCTTTTAAACAGCGCCTGGCAGAGATTTATGAAACAGGCGAGGGTGAAAAAGACCTCTATACATTTTTTATTGAGGGTAGCCTCAAGGCTTTGCGACCGGGTGGTCGGCTGGTTATGCTGACTTCGCATACCTATCTGGTAAATCACCAGTGCAGCAAAATCAGACGGCATATTTTTGCTGAGCATAATGTTCGGGCCATTATGCTTTTGCCATCCAGGTTTTTTGTGCAGGCACCAGGTGTTTTGCCGGTCGTTCTCGTTGCCGATGCCGAGTCGCCCCCTGATGGCAATCAGTTAAGTGTTTACACGTCGTATAACGAAAAAGACGGCTGGAGTCAGTGTTTTCATGCACCCGCCAGTCTCTTTGTTGAAAGCAGTGGTCTGCGTCAGGCAATAGTGCCACCGCAATTGCAGCAGGTTTTTGCCGAGATGAACAGTTGCAGCCGGCTGGGCCGTCACTGTCGGGTGGGTGTCGGCATTCAGGAAGCTCTCAAGCGTGATGGAAAGATTTCGCGTTACGTCAGCGACAAGAAGATATCTGCAGCATATAAGCGCGTTTTGCGCGGACGTGAGCTCGAGCCATTCACCATCAACTGGGAAGGTAATTATATCGACTATGGACCACATCTGGCCTATGCTGGCGATGAAGCCGTCTTTGCCGGGCCCAAAATTCTGTATCAGAATATTCGCAATGAGCGCCTCAAGATCAGGCTGGTAGCAGCTTATGACAATGAAGGCTTTTTCCCGAAAAATTCGCTGTCCTATATTCTTACCAAGCCAGAAGATTTAAGTGCATGGTTCCTGATTGGGTTACTCAACAGTCTGCTGGTAAATGCCTGGTTCAGCGGGAATTTTCACAGCTTTCACATTACTGTTACGCAGGTGCGTCAGATCCCGCTGCCGCAATGTTCTGCCGCGCTTCAACAAAAGATTTCAGATTTGGCAGAGCGGTTACATGCGACTAACGGCGGCACCAATAATTGGCAGAAGACTTATGAGCAGCTGAATCTGCTGGTATGTGAGAGCTACCTTGGTGTCGGCGATCATAAACAGCTGCTGACCATCTGTGATAATTTTCTTGATCAGGCCGCCGCGTTATGATAAATTATTAGCACTCTGATAAATCGAGTGCTAACTGTTTTTGTGCCCTCAGGAGGAAAGGTTCATGCCAACCTACAGCTATAGATGTACAAAATGTAATACAACATTTGATGCCTTTCATTCAATGTCGTGCAAAGATCCGCAGCACTGTCCGGATTGTGGCGGGGAAGGCACCAAGCTGCTTTCAGCTAGTTCGGTAATTTTTAAAGGATCTGGTTTTTATTCAACCGATTACCGCGATTCCGGCTACCTCGAAGCCAAAAAAAAAGACGGTAACGGCGTCAGCAAACCTGAAAGCAAGCCAGATTCAACGACCACGCCAGCTACAGAATCTTCTGCCCCAGCTAAAAAGGCAGATACTCCAGCAGCCGCTCCTGCAACATCGACAACGCCTTCACCGGCAAAAACGACTCCCACCGCCCAGGCCGCCTGAAAGTAAGTACTTTTACCATTTTTCTGATTTTGCCAGTGTTGCAATGCCCAACTTGTCACTGCGAGGAGACCCTGGTCGATGAAGCAGTCTCAAGGTTTTTTGGACAGAGCCCCCTTTTCACTTTTTTCGCCGGCGTCAGTGGTGATATCTTTGCGCTAAAAAGCTTCGAAAACGCTGCTTTTTGTCGATAAACATAGGAATGGCGGCGAAACCAACAATTTTAATGACCGGAGCCTCTGGCTTTGCAGGCGGCAATATTGCTGCCTGGTTTTTGCAGCGAGGCTACCGGATTATTGCGCCTTGCCGGGTGCGACCCGCTGACGACCGCATTGAATTTCATCAGATTTCCCGTATAGATCGTTATACCTTCTGGGAAGACATGCTGAGAGGTGTCGATGCTGTCGTTCATCTGGCCGGTCGCGCTCATCAGATGCGCGAGAAACCGGATTCATATCATCTCTATTTCGAAACGAATTTTGAAGGATCGGTTAATCTGGCTCTCCAGGCCGCAAAGCAGGGTGTAAAGCGCTTTATCTTTGTCAGCAGCATCAAAGCGATGATCAGTGACGCCTGCGAAATGGCGCTAACCGAGAACACGCCCTGCAATCCTCTCGAACCCTATGGACAGTCAAAGCTCAAGGCCGAAATCGAGCTCAAAAAGATCAGCGAAGAAACCGGTATGGAACTGGTGATTCTGCGCCCGCCGCTTATTTACGGCCCTGGAGTAAAAGGCAACTTCGAGAGTCTTGTCAGACTGGTCAAAAATTTCGGCATTCTGCCGCTTGGTGGTCTGACCAATCGCCGCAGCCTGCTTGCCATCGACAATCTTGCTTCGGCGATCGAAACCGCCATGCTCAGCGCAACAACGCCCGGCAAAACCTATCTGCTCAGCGATGGTGAGGAAATTTCGACAACCGAGCTGGTAACCCGCATAGCAGCTGTCTTCAACCCTGCCTGCCGCATCATATCTCTGCCAAGATGGCTCTGGCTACTCAGCTCAAGAATTCCACTGCTATCCGTAAAAATCGCCCGCCTCGAAGGCTCACTGCCGGTAGACTCAAGCCGCTTCGCCTCTGAAACAAACTGGCAGCCAACCATCAATATGGAACAACAGCTTAAGAAGATGCTATCGGAATAGGGGCCGAAACGTCACATTGTGCCAATGCCCGCCATCATTGCAGCTGCAATGAATAAGATCATATTGATCGTTACAAAGAATAAAGTCACTTCATGATGGGTGTAACCCTTTTGAACAGCCTGTTGATATAGATGCTGTTTATGAGCTTCCCAAAAACGTTCTCCTCGAATAATTCTTTTTATCAGAGTGAACCCTGCGTCACCCCAGAATAGAGCCATTAATACGAGGTGAGTGTAGAAGCCTCCTGCCCAGCCAGTTCCTGAACCAATGGCAAGACAGCCAAAGGCATAACCCAAAAAGCCGCTGCCGGCATCGCCCATAAAGATCTTTGCCGGTGGCCAGTTCCAGAACAAAAAGCCGAGTGCCGCGGCGGCGATTACCCAGGTTATTGCAAGATTATTTAACATGCCGAGTCTGCCGGCAATGTATCCGGCTCCGAGTGCTATTACGACTGCTTCGGATCCAGCAAGACCGTCGATACCATCCATAAAATTGTAGAAGTTAATAGACCATGCCACCCAAAAACCTGCCAGAAAGCGATACAGCAATGGTACCTCTTCTGGCATCAGCTGAACAACAGCCCAAACTGCTGCAATTATATGCACCATAAAGCGTTTTTGTGCTGACAATGAAGATTTGTCGTCAAGCCAGCCAATCCAGGCGACCAGGCTTCCGCCAATTCCGATTGTAAGCAGCCACTTGTGCGGAATCAAATGTGGTCTGATAAGCCCTAAAAAAACGATGGCGCCGATGGCGGTCAGCGCCATGGGTGCGCCGCCGGCTCTTGACATTGGCTGTTCATGGAGACTGCGCTGGTTTGGCATGTCGAGAAATATTGACTTCTTGATCGAAACACGCCGCATATAGCCACAGCCAATGCTGGAAACAATTGTAACCAGCATGCAGACAACAACCAGCAGGAATGGCACTTCAATCAAAATGTTGGTCTGTGGCATAGTTAAGCCTCTGTTGTTACGCGGGTTTGTGGCGGTTATCCGCAGTATCCCTGCTATCCTCGTATATTTTCAACATCTTTGCAAGTACTAACTGCCGGGAATATTTTTCGAGCACTGCCTGGCGGGCCTGAGCTCCCAGCCTGATTCTATAAGCCCTGTTGCTTGCAAGTTTATGAATAGCCTCTGCCAGTGCCCTGGGATTGCGGGCAGGGACCAGCAGACCTGTAGTCCCATTGGTTACAGCTTCGCGACATCCGGGAACGTCTGTGGCAATACATGGAAGACCGCACGATGCCGCTTCGAGTATGCAGGTCGGCATACCCTCTCGATATGATGGAAGAACCATTATATCGGCCGCTCTTAAAAACTGTGGGATATCGGCAATATGCCCAAGATAATCGCATAAGCCCTTGCTCTGCCAGCCTGCGATTTCCATTTCAGCTATGCTCTCGGGGTTGGATGGGTCGGGAGCCCCGGCGAGACGGAGTTTGAATTCCAGGCCTTTTTGTCTCAGTATTGAAGTACTTTCGATCAGCTCATAAAGACCTTTGTCACGTAACATTCTACCAACGTAGGCTATAGTGAAAATTTCGCTCTGAGGAGTTCCCGGGCAGAATCTTTCGGTATCAATGCCAACTCCGGGAAGTATCGAGAGCTGACTGTCAGTAAGTTTGAACGTGTTTTCGGCCCACATGGCATCCTCTGTATTCAGTACGATCAATCGGCTCTTGCGGCTGGAGAATATCAGGCGCAAAGCCCGGATGAGAATAGGTTGTAGCAACCTGGCCTTTACAGAGGATGATGTGAAAACGAAGCCAAGGCCTGTCATCATATTGACTACAGGAATATTGCTCAACGCTGAATAAACAGAGCTGAATATGATCGGTTTAAGAGCAATAGCATGAATAAGCTGCGGTTGCCACTTTCGAATAATGCTGAATATTTTCATAAAGGCGTTCAGGTCAGCAAGTGGAGTGATAGATGTGCGCGCAAGTTTTACCGGGAACGTGTGGATTCCGGCCGCTTCGATTTCTTGCAAAGCTGAATCGCCTTTTTGCCCGGTATTGCAGACCAGAATGACTTCCCAGCCACTGTTTTGTGCGGCTACAGCAAAATGTAGAAAATGCATGGCGAAATACCAGTCTTCGGTAGCAAAAAACATCAGCCTTGGTTTCACTTTGGCAGGTTTTTCTGTCATTTTCTTCTGTTCTCTGTTTTCCATTGCTCAGGGCAAGCCAGCATCGAATGAATCATAAATTTACTGGCGGTTTCGCGACGATTTCTTTCGCAATACGTGAGGCAAGGCCTTTTAATCCATGATGACAATGGATGTATTGCGACAACGCCAGAAGTTGCTTATGATCCTGTGCCGCGTTTGCCAGGAGATGTCTTTCAAAATAAGAGACGAGGGTTTCCGGTTGAATGTCAGGTACAATGTATCTGTCGGCCTGAACGCCAGCTGCAGCGAAAATATCTCTGAATGACCTGTTTTGCAAAATTACTGGTATTCCAATGGCCATTGCCTCAAGCGCTGCCTTGTCTACTGAACCTTCGGCCGGCGCAAGATTTGTGCTCAGATCGCATGAAGTCAGATATTCGCAGATCTTTGCGTGAGCGACTGAGCCGCAGAAAACGACGTTGGTCGAAATGCCAAGTCGGGCCACCTGCTCTTGAAGACTGTTTTTATATGAGCAATCGCGGGCGTTCAGAGCATCACCGATCAGATAAAGTTTGATGGAGTTATCGCCGTGCCTGCGTGTGAATAAGGCAACAGCTTCGATCAATGCATGGATGTTTTTGCTGGGTGAAAGTCGCGAGACGTTTACCAGCATATACGGCTGATTCCTTTCTCGAAACGGGCGAAAGGGGAATTTTGCTTCAGTAATTCCCTGCCCGACACATACCTTTTTATTGCTGGGAATCTGAAAGCCTGATTCTGTGCTGGTAACTACTTTATCGACAAGTGCGTGCGCCAGATGCAGAGAAAATGGTGTTGCCTGGTGCCCATACCACATGGTCATGGGGATTCCGTAGCACTTGAGCACAGGGGCGGCCATCACCGCGAATATCTGAATCATGTGAATGAAGCAGTAGTCGATCTGATGGTGTCTCAGAACGCCCAGCAGGAGGCGGTAGAATTCAAGCGCACGACGAAGTTCACTGTAACCTTTTTCTCGTCCAACGCTGAACACCCTGACATTTTCTCTTACCTGTATTCTGCCGGAAGTGTGGGTGATGACAAAAACCTTGTCAAAATGGCCGGCCAGCTCGTTTACCCAATCAGTAGTGAAGCCGAGTACGCCGTCATCAGTGTCCATTTTCATGTTGAAAAGCAGTAGATTGGCCACAGGTATTCTTCCTGATTCAATTTTCCGGACTCTCCGGGTTATACAGCTCAGAAGAGATTAAGTCATCAGCCTGGGCATGTCAAGCCACAGCTAATGCGATTGGTCTGAATCAGACTGTTTTATCAGCTGTTTTTGCAGAGAACTATAACCCAGCCATCAGGGTCACTTCTTTGCCATATCGGGTCGAGCAGACTGGATGTGGTGGCATGTGCGGCAAGCAATTGCAGAGGCAGCGATGATTTCGCAATGTATCCTTCGGTGGCAATTGTCAGGATTTTCTTGATCGCAGCCGGAGGATAAGGACGTATGTGCGAAAACGTGTTCCAGATTCTTTTAACGCCAGGAGTGGTCAGAAGAATGATGCCATGTTTACGTACAACGCGAGCGGCTTCCTTGAGAAAATTAAAGGCGTCGGCGGGGTAGAAATGTTCGATCAGCATCGCAGAATGAATACCATCAAAGGTATTGTCAGCGTAATCCATGGCGAACGCTGACATGACTGAAGCTGGCAAATTTCGTTGCTGGCATTTGTTGACTAAATCAGAGTTTATATCTATGCCCTGCCAGTTGCTATAACGTTCAAGCATTTTACCCTCGCCGCAACCTATATCCAGTATCTTCTGGTTGCCAAGATAATAATCGATATATGGCAGTCGCCTCTTTTGCATCAGAAGAATGTAGTATTTCCACCAAACGAGAGGTCTGACCTGGCTGTTTTCACTCATGTTTTTCACCTGCAGAGCGTTTTTGATTCAATATTGTCCGGATTTCGGTCAGTGGGCATGGTGTCAGATTTTTTCGCATACTATTATCCATCCATCGGGGTCTGAAGCTGGTAAAATCGGGTCGAGAAGGGCTGTTATTCTTGCTGCCAGGCCATTGCCTGCCCGAGTAGCGTGGCTGGCCAGCAATTTAAGAGGCAAACTGGTTTTTCCCAGATAGCCTTCGGTAGGCACATTCAGCAGCTTATACAATGATATCGGCGGATATGGACGGATATGGGAAAACGTGTTCCAGACTCTTTTGATTCCTGGTGTAGTCAAAAGCAGGAGTCCGCCAGGTTTCAGAATCTTTGAGGCTTCTTGAAGAAATGTAAGAGCCTGGGCTGGTGGAAAATGCTCTATCATTTGTGCGGCATGCACTCCATCAAAAGAGCATTCAGGTAACTGAATATTCAGAACAGACATTACCTCAGCCTGAAAACCTTTGCTCTGGCACTTTCTGACGAGTTCAGGATCAATATCAATTCCTTGCCAGTTGCTGTATCTGGCCAGCATCAATCCTTCGCCACAGCCGGCGTCAAGGACACGACGATTCCCGAGATAATAGTCGATGTAGGGCGCTCGTCGGTGCTTTTTTGCCAGCGAATAATAATCCCGCCAGGTCATTGGTCTGGGAGTTTCAGCATTCACAACGATTTCTCCTTTTTATGGGAAAGGATTGAAGCGTAACTGTAGCGCGCAAAGATGATGGTGCCAGCAAGGTATACCATTGTTGTGGCCAATGCAACTGGTTTGAGCCCGAGGTGCCCGGTAAGTGAAATCATTGCCAACAGGAGCGCGGCGACTATCAGCTGTAGACAGATGGATTTCCGGTCATCACGGGATAGAATGGCAAATATCAGATGAATTGTATTGAAACCCTGGTAGAGAACCAGGCTGACGCCTATCAGTATGCTGGCTACCAGCAATTCATTGCTGAAGTTTTGCGGGGCGATGACATAGGCTGCGGTTGGCGAAGACACCAGGCCTAACAACATGCCAGAACCGCACAGCATGATAGTGTAATACATCAATTTTTTAAGTCTTTGTTCGTTGAATTCGCCCCAGGCGGTTACAATTCTGCCGCGCAATACCGAAATGATTGGAGATATTATCGTTGCTGCGACGCTGGCGCCTGTTCTCGCTACTTTGTAAAGGCCGACAGCGGTTGAATTTGAGACCACACTCATTGCGAGAGTGTCGCCGTTAGCCAGTATCTGCTGCAAAATGCCCCGCAACAATGACGATCTACAGGAGCCTATTGCCCTGCCTGCCAGTGAAGGGCTGAATGTTTCGCCAACGACATCTGCAATCGACGGGAAAGGAGTGTGAGCCAGATACTTCTCGATCGCTGCACCAACAAGAGTTTTAACGAAATTGCTTATCAGCAGGCCATATACAGCTCCAATGGCGCCCCATCTGGTTGCCAGCCAGATGGTCAGAATGGTCTGAAAGATGGTTGAAGCTATTGCGTGCAGCGACAGGTGATAGAAGCGGTTCTGAATTGTCTGAATACCGCGAATGGCTGCGTGCCCGATATTTACCAGGCACAGGCCGCTCAAGACCCAAACCATGCGGTCAACATTGAACCATGGCGCGGCTGCCCAGAGCAGCGGAGCCAGTATCATACCTCCTGCTCCAAGAAGTCTGATGTCGTAAGCGATTAGAAAAGCCATGGTTTTGGAGCGTTCTGCATGACTTAGTCTCTCTGATTCCTCAAAAGCCTGAATTGCTATTTCACCGCTTCGCCAGACAAGAGATGTCGAGGCTAATTGGCCGAGGGCAATCATTGCCGCGTAAACGCCGTATGAATCGATGCCGAGCTTTCGCACCAGATATGCCTGAATGACCAGATTGCAGACTTTGTCGAGAAATGTGGCCGCGAGAATCCAGGATGAGTCGGAAACGAATCGTTTCATTATTCTGGCTTGACGAAAACCGCCAGATAGCCATCTGCCATGATTTTCTGGCTCCATCCCTGCTCATTGCCTGGACGAATTGATGCGATTCTTTCTAATACCGTGCCGAAGAGATACCCGGCAGCCGAGAAGAGTTTTCGGATGCCCAGCTGTGGTGGGGTCAGATACTGTATCGTTCTTACCAGGTGTGAACAGATCATTCCTTCGCCAAGTGCATACAGGCATTCACATTTAAAGCCCGCACTTTCCCACCATTTAAGCAATGACGTATGGGTAAATCGCCAGTAGTCATCATATGAACCTGTGGGCGAGTTGTCGCCATGATACTGGTGTTGAAACGGTACACTGACTATCAATTTGCCCCCGGGTTTTAATACTCTGTAAGCCTCTCCGGCTATCGTTGAAATATCGTAGACATGTTCAAACAGCCAGAAAGCAAGAATATGGTCAAATGTCGCATCGGCAAATGGCAACGCTTTTTCTACGTCTACAGCGATAACCCCCGGGGCTGCATTAATATCTGTGCAAATAATCTCTGCGTCATGGTTGAGCAGTAATTTATGATAGAAATTGTTAGAATGTTTACCGCCCAGATCGATTATTTTGCCGCTCAAACGCTGTGTCGTCAACGGAAGCGTGCGGTGAAAGTAAGACCTGAGCAGAGATAACCCGGAAAGCAGATCCATAAAAACCCTGTGCGGTGGCAAGAATTTGTGGACCAGACCACGTGCAGTATATTTTGTGTCGGTATTTTTTAGCATAGATTCCTGATGACGGCGTTTTTCAATTGGTTTCACCCCTGCTGAAAGCAGTTGTTCGAACAACGTAAGATAAGCGGCGAAAGGCGATCTGGCGCTAATTCTAGTTGGAAATGCAGGTCAAGTCAAGGATATTTCACATGCAGGCAGTTTGCCTGATATTCAGCCGGCTGATTGCAGCCAGGCTGTAACCAGCTTTTCGCGAATGATTTCAGCAGAATATCTTTGCTGCATGGCGATCTGCCCTCTGGCACCCATCTCTTCCCGGGTTTTTGCATCTTGCAGCAATTCTAATACAGCTTTTGCAAGGTCTTCTGCCCTGCCGGAAGATATCAGTCTGCCAGTCACGCCGTCGCTGATAATTTCTTTAGGTCCGCCAGTCGCAGTGCTGATAACCGGAGTTTTTGACAGTAATGATTCTACAACAACCATGCCAAAGGCTTCGTGCGAAGATGTCAGAAGAAAGACGTCGCCGCATTTGTAAAGGTCAGGCAGCCTGTCTCTGCTGACATGACCGGTGAGAATGGTTTTTTCACGCAAGTGGTGGCGTTCCAGAAGTGCAAATAGTTTCTCCTTTTCGCTGCCATCGCCGGCAATCACAAACCTGGTTTCTGGCAGCTGTCTGGCGATCGCTGCAGCCGTTTCTACCCACAGATCGATGTTCTTGGGTGGATAAAGCCGGCCAACGAAAAGAACGGTTGGATGATCAGCGAGGCCTGGCAGCAAAGTGTTCTTTGCTGAAGATCGAGAAAGTTCCGTCGGCGGCGGCAGACTTACCGGTACCGGTACAACGATGAATTTCTCTGGGGACAGCCGCCACTCTTCTGCCAGGCGAACTTTCATATTTTCTGAAACAACTCTGATTTTATCAGCTCCACGGCAGACAATCATAGCGATTATTGCCCGGAGACGATATGCTGAGCTCTGTTGATTCCATTCCCTCGTTCCGATGTCGGCATGCAGTTGTAGCAGCAGCTTTGCCCTGCTCAGTTTTGCGGCAAGAAAGGCAACTGGGCCAGATTCCCATGGGCTCTGAGCCGTTACCAGATCTGGTTTGAAATTTTTAACTGCCTGCAGCGCCGGCAAAAGCGAGTATAAAGGAGCAAGAAGCCTGTGAGGAGCCGCTATCGGAATTATCGACAGCCCGCTTTCCTCATGCTGAGGCTGAAGATTGCTGCCAGCTGGGACTGAAACCAGAACCGCCAGTTTGCTTGCGATACCGGTCTGCCGGCGAAGTTCTGCAACATAATCGCGATGCCGAAGACGAGTATGCCCTGGCGGTAAATCGTCATGACAAACACAAATTTCGGGATCGTTGGAAAACATCAGTATGCGCACTTGTAACTTCCCAATTCCAGTGATAAAAGCAAGAATAACCCTAGCTGGAAACGTTGGCAAGGGATATCTTGCGCTCACTCAATCAAAAAATCTTGTTTTGAGACGGCGATTATGCCAGAATATGCCCGTGAAGTTCCAGAGAACAACCTGCATAAATTTTTGAATAAGGCTCACAGACTGCAATGAACATACTCCATGTGGCTACAACCCTTGATCGCGGGGGTGCCGAAAAACATATAGTCGATCTGGCGCAGGCACAGCTAAACGACGGTCATCGCGTGACGATAGCGTTTTTACGGCGAAAGAACGATTACTGGGCAGAATTCATGAGATCTGCCGGAGCCGAGGTCATCGATCTTGGTCTGGAAAGGTATCCTGATATAACTCCGCTGGTTCGACTCGTCAAGCTGATCTACTCACGCCGGCCGGATATTGTTCATGCTCATCTGCAACCGGCAGAACTTTATCTTCGTTTTGCTCTGATGATGCCGGGAATTCCGCGCATTCCCTTTGTCATTACCAAACACAATGACGAGCCATTTTATCCCGGTCCTGAAGCCAGTTTGCTTGGCGGGTGGGTCGCCCGAAGGTCGTCGTGTGTAATAGCGATTTCCGAGGCAGTGCGGCAGAACACCTGTATCAAAGACCTTGGTCTGGCTCCTGGCAAGGTTAAAACGATACACTATGGCATCGATCCTGCGCCATATCAGAAGATCTCATCCCAGGAAACACGGCAATGGCGCGCGCAGTTTGGCATAACGCCCGAGCAGATGCTGATTGGCACAGCAGCTCGACTTGTCCCACAAAAGGCCCTGCATGTGCTGATAGCTGGATTTGCAGCTTTTCTCCGCAAAAAAGCGGGTGGCATCGATGCCAGACTGATGCTCATTGGGCGCGGCCCACTTGAAAACGACCTGAAAGATCAGGTGCGCGAAGCCGGCCTCGAAAATGAAGTCATTTTTGCAGGATTCAGAGAAGATATTCCTCTGGCTATGAAGAGTTTCGATGTATTCGCGTTGACGTCTAATTATGAAGGTTTTGGACAGGTTCTGGTCGAGGCCATGTCGGCAGAGGTTCCGGTTATTGCAAGTCGCGTCAGTTCAATACCAGAGATTGTTGTAGATGGTGAAACCGGCTATGTTTTTGAACCAGGCGATGTTGTTGCATTGAGCGAAAGATTTGCCGCATTGCGCTCGCCGGAAATTCGCAAAAAGCTCGGAACAGCAGGTTTGTTGAGAATACAGAAGGAATTCCGCCCGGAAACGGTCTGGCAGAAACTTCAGCCGATATACGGATTGTAAGCTGTCTAAGCTGCTTTATTTATCGAGATGAGAGAACCGTTTCGATAATCCGGCAGGTCGAGTTCACCGCAGCGTTCCAGGAGTAGCGTCCGAGTTCATTCTGGGCGTTGCTGGCAAGTTTGTTGCGTTGTTCAGGGGCCTTCGCAAGGTTGGCGATTGCTTCGGCAAGACTGTCTGGATTCTGTACTGGCACCAGAAGTCCGGTTTTTTCATGCGTAATCAGTTCCGGATTCCCGCCAATGTTACTGGCAATTACAGGGGTGCCGGCCTGCATGGCCTGTAAAATGGTGTGCGAAAGTCCTTCGTAAAGAGAGCACAATGCGAAAATATCGAGTGAGTGCAGATAGGCAGCCATATCTGCTTGCGGAATGCACCCAAGAAAATGTACTTCATTCTGCATGCCACAATCATTGGCCAGCTTTGAAAGATTGTCTTTTTCCGGACCATCACCCATGACCACGACCTGAACTTTTGCCGGAGTTGTCTTCAGAATGGCGGCAGCTTTGATCAGTATGTCTACGCCTTTCCACGCTGTAAGCCGACATGCCGTTCCAACCAGTTTGACATCTGGTGGCAATCTGTGTCGCAATTCGGCGATCAGCGGAGCTATAGCCGTTGATGCCAAAGGTTCATTCAGGAAATCCACTGAGTTGTAGATCAGCGAACATTTTGTTGATTTCACTCCGATAGTCCCGGCTATTTGCTGCATGAATCCGCTTACGGCTATTACATGGTCGGCATTGCACATTATCGATTTACGCAGCCGTTTTCTTGCCTCGATTGCAGCACCGTATTTTCGTTTTTGAAAAGTTTCCAGATCATCAGTAACTTCACCTGTCGAAGATGCCAGCTCCCAGGCGCTGTCTCCAGCGAACCGCAGAATATATGGGACTTTCAGCAGTTTCTTCGCGAGCAGGCACGACAGGCCAACGCTGTAGGTGTCGGTGGCATACAGGAGGTCTGCTCCTTTTGCCATGCGTAGCAGTTGCGCCAGAAAAATTGCCTGGCGCAGAGGTGAACGCCGGTTCTTGTTGATGCGTGTTACATTGAACTGTCGATCTGGCCTGCCAGCTCTGAGTTTTGCGTCAGCATCGCCATACGCCAATACCGAACATGAATAACCATGATCACAGAGAGCGACCGTCATGGCTTCGATCATTGTCGCAGGTCCACCTATATCCGGAGGATAGATTCCTGTGGCCATTAGAATTTTTCTGGAAGTCATACTGTCACTTCGCTTTGATAAGTTGCAGCCAAAACGTTGCCGGTAATTTCTGCCTGGAAATTTTGCATTGATTCAAAGTTTTCGTCACTGCTTTTACTAGATTTTGAGCGCAGCATAAATCAATCGGTTAGATTTTACAACTGCCCAATAATCTGTTTCAAATTGTTGACAAAGATTTTGTTAAAGTTCTCTGGGCACTCATGAATGCTTTTTTGGTTTAAAAATGCTGATTGAGGCTGTTATAATGATGCGGCGATGAACCTTAGCTAAATTAGACATGGCAGGCGTGAATTGTTAGACAGAGAACTTGTAGAAAATTTATACAGCTCGAAGAGCGATGTTAAGCGGGCGGCGGTTTATCGACTGTTGTTCGACCGGCGCTATGACCTGCTCGATGAGCTTAAAAAAGCGGCTACCTTCGAAAAAAACGAAGAGATGGCCGTGTTCATGGTGCAGGTTTGTCTGACGCTCGAGAATTTTCCTCGCGATTTATCGCTTGAACGCAGGATCGTCGAGTTGCTGCAGAAAGAGGGCGGCGCCGTCAGTGTTTCTGAAGATATGTGGAAGTATCTCGAAACGCACGGTAGTTCGCAGATGCTGCTGGCGGCGCTGGGAGCCATGGGCGATGCGATTCCGCCTGCAGCCCAGGATTTTATTGAGACCTGCCTGACTCATCCTGATCCCGAGATTCGCGCAGCTGTTTGCCAGAAGGCGATAAAAAGCGGTCGACCGACATATTTCGCTTTTGTGCTCAATCTTATAACTGACCCTGATCCTTATGTCTCGCAGACCGCGTTTATGGTCATCAAAGAACTGCCTGGCGATGAACTGGCGATCATTCTTGACTACGCACTTGGCTCGCCGGACGAGTGGGTTCTTAATAATGTCGCGCCATTTCTGCCTCTCATTATCAATAATGCCGTGCGCAAAGTCGTTGCCAAGGTGTCTTACCACAAACATCCGCTGATTGCCAAAAAAGCACGCGAAGCACTCAAACAGCTCGATGCCATTCCTTTTATCAGTAAGCGCAAAGCTGAAGCAGAGGCCGCTGCTGCCGCTGAAAAAGAAAGTGGGGAAGAGGCAGGCGAAGGTGACGCCACTGAAGCTGAAACTGGCGAAAAAAAGCTGTCTCTCAAAGAACAGATGGAGCTGAAACGCCAGCAGCAGCTCGAAGAAGAAAGAAAACGCAAGGCAGAAGAAGAGGCTATGGCAGCCGAACTCGCCAGTGTCAAACCAGAAGATCTCGATGAACTTGCCGGAGAAATAAACAGATTCAACGCTGAACCCGGCGCTGAAATCTCGACCCCGCCGGCTTCTGTTGGCGACGATCTTATCGCCGAAGATACCGAGCTTGCAGCAAAATCTGGTTTTGAAGAGCAGGCGAAGGCTCTCGATGATATTGAAGTCGATGAACACGAACTTGAAGCTGTGCTTGCGCAAACTGTTGCTGATGCGGGCAAACCTGCGGCCGGCAAGACTGTTGCTCAAGAAGACGAAATTGTCATTCTTGACCCGAAAACCATCGATTTTGAAAAAGCTCAGCAGCAGTTCAGCCAGGCTGAAAGCACGGCAGAGAATGTTGATTTGTCGGTCGCAGCCAGTAGCGCTGAAAGTGATGATATAGACATTCTGGTCGTAGATGAAACAGCCCCGGCAATGCCTGCTGTGACCGAAGATAACGCTGTAAAGGAAATTGGAGTTAATATTGCAGCCAAACCGGAGCATGCAGAATCAGTAGAAAAGACCACGTCTGTGGCTGGTTCGCCAGATTCAATGCCATCGGTCAGCGGTGAATCTTCGGTCGCAGTTGAGGCGAAAGCCTCTGTCTCCGGGACAGCAACTTTACCCGCTTCTGGAGTTGCTGAACAAGTACCATCTGTTGCTGCATCAGCAGATTCTGAAAAGTCTCATGATGTTGCGATCGATAAATCTCAAGTTCAAAGTGCGGAAACTACCTCATCAAAGTCAGATACAGACAGCACAGGCATGACAAAGCCGAGCTCGCCGATGCCGCCCTCACCGGCGCAGGCACCGCCGGCTGGCAAGGCATCGCAGCCTGTCAGAACAGCTCCAGAAGATGTTTCTGCTCAGGCCAAGCCCATCAGGGCAAAATCTGCAAGTGCCACCGCTCAAGCTGCTCCGGGCGCTCGTCCGGTTTTGCCGCCAGAAGCCCGCGAGATTGCCGCAATATATCCTTCTTTCCTGGTAGATCCCTTTGTTCAACTTTTTGTGCCGGCAGACAACAAGACAAGACTGATGCAGATCGGTCAGGTGCTCGACAATCTTACGGCATTTCTCAATCTCTGTTATCTACAGTCCTGCCTGTTTTTCGCGCCAGAGTCAGAAGCATTGGCTCGCAGCATCGTCGACTGTATCAAGGGCGAACTGATCGGTCCCACTTCTTTGCGCTGTCTGCATAATTTTGTGCTGTCGATGAAGCAGGCTCGCGGAAACCCTGTCTTTTTCACGTTTTCATTGGCAGGCGTGCTGAGTGATGCTTCGGATGCGAATCCTCTGATGATGATGCGTGAGCTCAAAGAATATCTGCGTGAACCGGTTGAGCCTCTCGACGAAAGCATTCCCCAGGCTATCGAGGGCATAACTGAGATATTGCGCGGAGTAAAATCTCTGGTTAATAATCTGCTGGTAATGAAGGCTCCACCGGGTGCCAAAGAGCCTTTTGCTGATCTCAGTGGTCCCGTGGCGAAGATTTTGCCGCTCGAAAAAAGACCTGCTCTCGACCTGCCTGTTGGTGAGGTGATTTTGATTTCCCGCGATGGCACTGAGGCTCTTGGGCTCTTTCCTTACTTCAAGTATTCTCGCAAAAAAGTGGTGTTCGCCAAACCCTCACTTGAAGAGCGCAATATTCTGCTGGAACGCCTGGAGATTCCGGTCGAGGAGCTGGAATGAGAGCGACATCTGAGTCGGGCAAAACAGAGTTTTGCAGCGAGCTGAGTTGTTAGCAGAGATTTATGATGTTAAGATAGCAGCGATATGATCAAGACACGTTTTCTGATTACATTGATATTTTGCGCATTGATCTCGTCCAGTTCGGCTGACGAAGCTTCGCTGGCGCGCTTTTTTTCGCAGAAGTCGCCTGCGCCTCGCTGGCAGTCAGTTTCGATATATCCTCTGCCAGATGTCGATCGCAGCGAGTCTCCGGTTGAAACCTACAATCGCGGTGTCGAACTCAATAATCAGGCTCTCGATGCGATGAACGGCAAAGATTATGCCCGCGCAACAAGGTTGCTTGCTGAAGCCTGTCGTCTTGTGCCAGGTGAAAAGGGGTTCTGGAGTAACTATCTGGTTGCTCTCAAAAACAGTAAGGGGCGCGAGAAAGATGTAATCAATACTGCACGCATTGTGCTTGCTTTCACTGAAAACGACGCTCAGGCTGCATACATAGCAGGTCTTGCTTATCTTAACGATCTCAAAAATCCGGTTAAGGCGATTCCTTATATAGAACATGCTTTGAAGGTTAAACCTGGAGATGTCAGCATGGCTACGGCCCTGGCCTCGGCTTTTGAGCAGGCTGGATATAAGGATGACGCCTTCGAGACCCTCAAAGCCAATGCACACAATGCTGGCAATGATCCATATCCTTTGTATATGCTGGGTTTGCAGTATCTGGAGCGCCGCGATTACAATCCTGCCATCCGGGCTTTTAACTCAGCGCGTGCTGTTGACCAAAAAGGCTTTGCGCATGATGCCTGGGTGCGGGCGCGTTATTATGCTGGTCAGCTGGAAGGCCTGGAAAATGATTGCCGAGCTGTTTTGCAGCAATTTCCGGGAGTTTTGAACCGGCAGAGTCTCGAGCGTATTTTATTTTCTTTGGAACCAGGTGACTTCAGGCTTACCGAGACAGTGAATGCCGCAATAAGCATGCCTTCGGCGCTCGATCGTCTTGATTTTTCTGTCAGACAGATTCCGAATCTGCCTGAACATCAGCAGGTCGAATTGGTTGCCAGTGAATTTGTTTCGCGCGGAAGTTCATTTGAAGCCTCTTTTATCAGTGATTCAGGCAAATACAAGTTCAGTGTGCCACGTGATATTCTCAGGCCCGAACTGGCCCTGCGCCTGACTTATCGTGTCAGAACCATGGCTTCACTGGGAAGTCGTATGAAAAGCAGCAGCGTTGCTACACCTGATATGCGTCATCTTGTTCAAGACCCGCTTTTGAGCCTGGATTCTCCGATGCTGGAAGAATTGTCTCGGCGGATTGCCACGATACCCGGAAACTATGTGCAGAATGCCACAATAGCTGTAGCCAGCGGTTTGAAATACAGTGAAAACTATGAAGATCATTCGGTAGAATGGGCGTTCGCCAATCCCGATCGCTGTGATTGCACTGAATTCGCTCGACTTCTTGCTGCCTTGTGCCTCAAAAAAGCTATTCCGGCGAGAATAGCGACAGGTTTTCTGATCAAGACCGAGCTGATTAATAGCGATACTTCGGTCGGGCACGCCTGGTGTGAGGTGTTCTTTCCGGGTAAGGGCTGGGTGCCAATTGATCCTACTCTACAGTCGAATATGCATTGGGCCTATTTTGGTAACCTGCTCAGCGACCAGATTCTCTTTGACTATCTCAACAGCGACAAACGCACGAGGGTCAGTATAGATTTCGTCTCGTCAAAACCTGATTTAAAGGTTAATCTGAGTAACTCCTACCGCATTTCAAAATGGTGAAGCCAGGCAAATGTCAATATTGACTTATAAGATACAATTTGTCATTGCGAGGAGCGTAGCGACGAAGCAATCTCTTTGTCAATGCCGGCAAACTTGATAATGACAAAGTTAGCGATGACAATTCAGCAAAATTCAGGTGATGAAATGTGTTCGAATCAGTTTTTCCGGGAGCGTAGCAATTTGAAAATTAGTTGTCTGGCTATAATACTGCTGACTTTTATCTTTAGTTGTCTACCGGCCGATGCCTGGCAGTTTTATAATGGCAGTGACAGCGCCGAGTTGCTGCCTGGCCATGTTGTTCTCGAGCCTGACAACTGGGGCCGCAACGATCTTATGGAAATGCGCAGGCGTGGCGTTGTGCCGCTGGCCTGGCTAAATTTCAGCCAGATCGAAGATCACAGGCTGGTACCGCTTGACATAAAAGATAAAGATTATGTAATTGCCAGTCGCTATCTGCCAGAAGGAAAGAAACTCGCGGTATTCTATTCGCAGAGTTTCAGAGAGCTGCTTAAGGCGCGTTTGCGCGAATACCTGTTGAAAGGTTTCGCCGGTGCGGTTTTTGCAAAGGTTGGCAGCTATGATGTTCTTTCGAACAGCCCGATCAATCGCAGCGAAATGTGGCGCCTTGTCGAAGATATGGCGCGTGAGTCGCGGCGCCTCAACTCATCAGCAATGATCATATTGCATGATGCACTGGGCTTTTATGACGAAATCAGGCAAAACCAGCTGATTTCGGGAGTCGTTGAAGAAGGCTTGTATTTTGGTCACCAGGGTCGCCAGGTGCGCCGCTGGAATCGCGAGACGAAGTTGAAACAACTGGTTTCTCTGCAGTCAGTTGAAAAACTGATCTTTCTCGCAGAAGATGCCCGCACTGATGAGCGACGGCGCTTTGTCGCAGACGAAAGTGGCAGGCATGGATTCGATCATGGTTTTGCCGAACTGCCGCTGGATATAGAAAGGAAGGCTAAGTATGGCCAGAAGAAATGACATTGTAAAATATCTTGAAGAAGTCTTTGCCGAAGTTAACTTTGCCGATTATTCATATAATGGGCTGCAGTTTGAAGGCAGCGACAAAGTCAGCAAAATTGCTGCCGGAGTCGATGCCACCAACGAATTTTTTGTCGAAGCTGCCCGGCAGAAAGCAGATTTTGCTCTGGTTCACCACGGCCTGTTCTGGAAAGGTGCCGAGTGGTGCCGACTTGACCGTATAAACCAGAAGATATTCAAGAACCTGCTGGCAGCCAACCTCAATCTTTATGCCATGCATCTACCGCTCGATGCTCACCCCGAATTTGGCAATAATGCGGTTATGGCCAGACTGCTCAAGGCAGAAGTGATAGCTCCGTTCGGCGGCAGTCGCGGCAGCGCGGTCGGAGTTCTTGCCAGGTTCAAAACAGCGATTACGCTGACTGAACTCAAAAAACGCATAGAGAAAGTTGTCGGGCCGATCGTTACCAGTCTTGATTTTGGCGGCAAAAAGGTGCAGACGCTGGGCATTCTTTCTGGTGGTGGCTGGAGCTCGGTCAGCGATCCTCTGGTTTACAACGGCGAAGTCGATGCCATTCTGACCGGCGAAATAATTCATCAGGCGGTAGCCGCCTGTCGAGATCGGCAGATTAACATGATTTCGGCTGGTCACTATGCTACTGAAGTTTTCGGCGCCCGCGAACTGGGCCAGCATCTCGCCAAAAAGTTCGGTCTCGCCTTTACCTTTATCGATCTGCCTACCGGCCTTTAGAGGCTCTTGCTGTCACAGAGCGGTGCGGATTTTCTTTTCAAGCTGGTCGGGCGAAATATAGCCGACTACCCGCAGATTCTTGATTTCTTTACCGTCAGGCCCGATAAACAATAGAGTCGGCAGTCCGAAAATGCCATAGCGTTGCAGAATTGCATTAATCTTGTCGTCTGGTGCTGTTGCATCGATTTTGACTGTAATCACACGCTGAAGAAGTGGTTTTACCTGTGGGTGCGGAAAAACATTCATTTCGAGATCTTTGCAGACTGAGCACCAGTCGGCTCTGAAATCGACAAAGACGGGTTTTCCGGTTTTAGCGGACTCAGACAATGCTTTTTCCAGGTCGTGTTGCCAGAATATATCGGCCTGGTCAGCCTGTTTTTCGGCTTTGCTTCGCGGCAGACACAAACAGCCCCACTGTGACGCTGCACTTATGGCAAAGGCACAGGCAACTGCGATCGCGACTACTCCAAAGCTCTTCAACACTTTTGGCTGCATCCCGGCATTTTCTGGAATGCTGGTGAACAGTCCAAGAAAGGCGGCGAAAGTAGCGAGTAACGCGGCAGTTCCAAGTTCAGCCCAGGCAATGCCAACAACCGGTCGGGCAAAATAGAGAGCGGCCGCCAGCAGCAGGAAGCCGTAGAATTCCTTTACCCGGTTCATCCATTCGCCTGCTTTTGGTAAAGAATTCATCGAGCCTGAGAAGGCGCCTATCAGCAGAAGAGGTACACTCATGCCCCAGGCAAAAAGCAGCAGCATGAAAAAGCCCAGCATCTGGCTGCCAGTTGCGGCAATAAAGGCGAGAATGCCGGCGAGGGGTGCGGCTACGCATGGCGACGCCATGAGTCCAGATATCATGCCCATGACAAAAATGCCGAATGGCCCGGTCTTTTTTATCCCGCTCATTTTGTTACGCAAACCGGCCGGGGCCTGAATCATTATCAGATCGAACATCGAGAGAGCGAGCAGAAAGAAGATGATTGCAATCAATCCTTGAAAAAGGTTTCCCTGAATGAAACTGCGAATTTGAGCGCCAAAGGTGGCGGCCGCCAGTCCAAGCAGGGCGTAGGTAAGCGAAAGACCGGCAACATAAGTAACTGAAAGCATCAGCCCTTTTGAAAAACTTACATTTTCGTTACGGCTGCCGATAATCGACAGAGTTATCGGAATCATGGGGTAAACACAGGGTGTCAGACTAACCAGCAGACCTCCCACAAAGGCGAGCAGCAATACCCAGTAAATGCCCTTGTTTGCGAGTGCCGCCGAAAAATCGACAGTGTCATTTGACATTTCGAGCTGTACTGGTGCCTGCCCGGTTGTCGCAGCGGTCGGCTTCGAATCAACAGAGTCGTTCCCTGGCATCTCTATAGCAGAATCAGCAGCGGCAGCCGGTGCCGTTGCGATTACTTTTGCCGCTGTCGGCTGTAATGGCGGATTAAATGCGAGGTTGAACTTCTTGCTTGTCGGCATGAAGCAGGTCAAGTCAGTGCAGCCCTGGTAGCCGAGAGTAAGCTCGAAGCTGCTTACCGGTTCATCTGCGACCAGCTGTACCTTGATCTGGTGACTGCCAGAAGGGTAGATCTCGACCATGTCGTCGCCGAATGGATCTTTCTTTTCTGTAACTGGCGGCCACTCTATCTTGAGCGAGCCTTGCGAACTTTTGAGACTGAGTTGATTGCGATAAAGCATGTGCGCGTGTGAAACGCGCATATCGATCAGAATTATTCCCTGTTGCTGATCGCTGATTTTTGCAGAAAAACTGAAATTGGGATCAAAGTTCGCGAGTGCTGGTGAGCAGACAAAGAGTAAAAGTGCGTACAAAAACAATGTTTTGACAGATTTCATGTTTTCTCCTGTGATCAGCCCCACTTCATCTTTTTGCGCAGGACTTCAAAAAAGTTTCGTGATTTGAATACGACGACGCGGCCGAGTTCCTGGGCCCGCGTAATTTCGACCTCATCGCCGTCCTGCAGTTGAAAGCTTTCCTGACCATCGAGAACCAGATCTACATTCGAATGGCGACAGTCGAGAAGGGCCTTGAGGGTTTCCTGGTCCGAGGTGATAACTGGTCGGGCACTGAGTGTATGGCAATTGAGCGGGCATAGAATGATTACATTTACCCAGGGCGGCACAATCGGGCCACCGGCAGATAGCGAGTACGCGGTTGAACCCGTTGGGGTAGAGAAAATCAGACCATCTCCGTGATAGGTGTTAACTACGCAGCCTGAAATCGAAACTTTAATATTAATGACGCGCAGCATAGGTTCTTTTTGTATAACCACATCGTTAAGAGCGATACCACAGAAAACCTTGCGATTCTCACGTTTGACGATGGCCTGCAGCATCATGCGATTCTCGATCTTGAAGTTTCCGTCGCGAAGTTTTTCAAGCGTATTAATCGCATTTTTAGGCTCTTCGAGAGTTAGAAAGCCCAGATGTCCCAAGTTTATACCGGCAATTGGCAGACCATCAACTGCAAATGTGCGTGCAGTCTGTAATATCGAGCCGTCGCCGCCCAATACAACTATCATCTCAACTTCGGCCGCCATGTCTCGGACGTCGAGGCCAAGCTCAGGTCGTCCGATTTTTTTTGCCATGTTCTTGGTAAGCCGGGCAATTATGCCGTTTTCTTCAGACCACTTCAATAGAGTGATCAAAAGCGGTGGCAATGATTCGCGGGTTGGATGGCAGATGAACGCCAGTTTTCTGATTGGCTTTTTCATTCTCAGTTAGGCGGAAAAATCTGATAGTAGTTGCGGCCCGATCTGATCGATGTAGCGACGCTTCTGGCGGCAAGCCCGTAGACAGTGCCGCGATGTTTTTCAGTAACGCTGTCGAGAATTTTAAGCGCGGCGTCTTTCTGCCCCTTTTTGAAATATAGATTGGCGAGAAGCAGTTGTGCGTCAAGATTATCAGAGTCATATTTGAGGCAGTTGCGCAGAGCATTGATTGCTGGATCGGTTTCGCCAAGTCTGAACAGAGTGTCGGCGAGTTGAAAATGAGCTTCTGCCCAGCGGGGGTAAAGAATAACCACCTGCTCAAACGATTTCAGGGCATCGAGGTAGTTGCGGCTGAGTTTGGAACGCATGCCATTGTTGAACTCATTGAAAACATTTGAGACTTCAGCCCCAGCCTCGGCGCTTGTACCATGCGTGCTGCATGCAACGTCATCGGTTTTCCAACTGTAGGACCCGCCGTTGGGGCAGACTGGAACAGCTGTGAGCAGTTTCTCAGAGACAAGCGTGGTTAGAGAAAATTCGTCTTTGCGTGCCGGATTTGCTTTGACGAAAGCTGTTTGGGCACGTTTTATCGACGACATGCTGTGGTAACAATCCTGTTTGTCTTTGATTTCAGCGAAATAGCTGGCTTCAAGAACCTTTTTTTCGGTAGGAGCAGGCTTGAGTGTAACAGGAGCCTGTGGTGCATTTTCTTTTGTCGGAGTGTTCTGGCGGGTCAGAACAGGCAATGCTCGACGTTCTGGCTGCAGAATACGTTCGACCGAGGCTAACGAGGTTCTGGCGTAGCGATCTTCGGGGTCGAGCTGCAATACTGTAATGAATAGTGAACGGGCTTCGGCCAATCGTCCCTGGCGTGCCAAAAGAGCTGCTTTCAGGTTCATCAGACGGGTGTTGCGCGGGTTGATCTGCAGTCCGGTTTTTATCGCCTTTTCTGCGGCTTCGATATTGTTCTTGCGGGCCTCTGAAAGTGCCATAAGATAATAAGTATCAGACTTGGGTGTTCTCTTTTGAATTTCAAGCAGATCTCTGACTGAGAATTCAGAGCCAGGGGTCTCGAATTCCTGCGCATTTACTGCCTGAAAAGTCATAATAAAAAGAACAGTTATGATAAGCAGAATCTTTTCTGCTCTTATGATTGAGATGTCAGCAGGACGCTGAACGCTTGCATTATTTTTAGTCATCAACTTGTCCTTGCCAGTCGGCGGCGCATAAGTTCTGCCCAGCTGATCATATCAGGTTCGGCATTTGAAGAGGCAACAATCGTGAATTCTTTAAGCGCTCTCGGGGCGAGGCCTTTGGCAAAGTAGATTTTGCCGAGCAGAAAATGGACTCTTGGGTCTTCTGGAACCAGTTTCTGGGCAATAACCGCATGACGGAGAGCTTCGTTGAGAAAGCCAAGGTTCAGATTTGCCTGGACCATGAAAAGATGAGTATCGGCGTTTTCTGGTTGCAGCTTGATTATCTCGCGATAACAGCGCATGGCCATTTTGAGCTTGCCCCGCTTGCGCAGGAGTTCTGCATATGCCATCAAGCCGGGTACATACTCGGGGTTAATGGCGAGCAGGCGTTGATACGCCATCATTGCCTCATCTGTTCGTTCCATGGTTTCAAAAGCCCGACCCATGGCCAGATAAGCTTCGAGGTCATCAGGAGTTTTTTCGAGCCCTTCGCGGCGAGCATCAATAATGCGTTGACAGTTGGTTTCTATTTTCTTCTGCACGGCCTTGAGATTACTCGCTATCTGAGAATCGGTATAGTCGAAGCTGGCTGCTTTTTTGAAGGCTTTCAGGGCTTCTTCATAAGCCTTCTGGTTAGACAGAAGTATGCCAATATTGTTCCAGATACCGGCCTGATCAGGAGCGCTGGTTGATGCTCTGATAAAGGCTGAAACTGCTTTGTCGGGGTGCTTGTCGGCCTGATACAGTTTGCCGAGCTCAAGCCAGGCTTCGTAACTGGCGGCTGGATTTTCTGTCAGCTTTTCAAGCAGTGCAATGGCTTCGACACTGCGATTCTGTTTGATCATCGCAATTGCCTTGAGAAAGGCTCCATCGCAGTTTTCTGGTTCGAGTCGGAGTACTTCGTTCATAAGTATTTCGATTTCGCTGTAATCTTCAAGTCGGCGTAGAACCTGCCCAAGCGAGATCATCGTTTCAACACGAGGATGAAACTGGTGTGCCAGCGCTTCTTGAAAGAGTTCGGCCGCCCGCTCATACATTTCCTTTGAGGCGAGAACCTCTCCGAGTCGTTCGAGAACAAAGGGATCTTCGGGCTTAAGGCTGAGAGCTTGCGAATAAGCTGAAATCGCGAGGTCATATTGTTTGTTCTGCTGATAAAGCTGGCCAAGTTTGCTGTGGCCGTAAGAGTCGGTTGGATGCAGAATGGTTGCGCGTTTAATTTCCATGAGAGCCAGAGAGGTTTCGCCCAGTTCTCGATAGATCATGCCCAGCTGGTAGTGGGCATAGGGATCATCTGGCGAAAGCTGAATGCATTTCTGCAAAAGGTTGCGTGCCTCGGTGACGTTATTGAGAGAGCGTTCGAGAATGCCGAGCTGGTAATAAGCCTTTGACATAAAACGGTTAAGTTCGAGCGCTTTTGCAAAAGAAGCTCTGGCGGCATCGTTGTTGCCGTGCCGGCGCTGAAGAATACCGTGATAGAGGTATATTTCGGCTACTTCCGGTTCGAATCTGATGCATTGTTCAAGGCTTTCGAGAGCCAGCGTGATCTCGCCACGTTCTTCATGCAGCTGCGCCAGTCGCATAAGAATGGCATAGTTTTCCGGCGAGCGTTTTGCTTTTTCGCGGGTTGAGGCAATTTCTTTTTCGAGACCATCAGCAAGGAACTCGGCGAGAGTTTCGTATTTTCTTGAGCTTTCCTGGGGTTTGGCTGTTTCACTGTCTGTCGCTTCCAGTTCAGAGACTGTTTCAGGAACCGTCGGTGTCTCGGTGGGCTCTTCCTTAGCTGTTTGAGCGCTTCTCTCAAGCTCGCGCTCAAGCTCTTCGAATGATTCCCCAGCCTGTGTAAGCGATTTTGAATAGCTGCCTGGAAAGACTTCACTCGGTTTTTCGGGTGCTGGCGCTTCTATGTCGCTGTCTTCGATTACCCAGAAAGTAATCTCGACAAGCCCCCATAAGGCAATTATTCCGCTGATAAGCCCGATTGCCAGGAGTATGAATGGATGCCCGCTTAGAATCTGGCTGATATAAAGTAGTGCAAAGATAAAGCCGCCAAGAATTACTTTCAAAAAGGCTTCTTTGGGATAATATGATGTAAACGGATTTTTGACCGGCTTTTCATACATTTCTGCAACCGGGTCGCCAGTTTTTTTCTGATAAAGTCTGGGGTCGTTTTTTTCGTCGAGAATTCGACCACACTGATTGCAGACTGCTGCTGACACAGGATTCCTGCAGCTGCATTGCGGGCAGACTACCTGCAGCGTGCGGTTACATGCTACACAACTCAGTGAATCTTCATTGTTAACGGCGCCACAACTTTGACAATTAACCATTATCAGTGTCTGCTCTCCTCAAAGTGATGATCAATAATGCTCCAGTTGCTGCTTATGCAGTAATCGACCGGCTCTTTGTCGATCTCAAGAAACCTGCCGTTATGCAGCAGCACTTCGCCGATGTGGCGCACAGGCTGGTAAGCCTGAAAAGACTCGATGCAGTGATGGTCCCAGCTTATAACCAGAAGGCCGTCATCATGCCCTTCGAGCAGTGGAGAATTGTCGAGATTGCTTAAAAAATGCTCTTTAAGGCCGGGATCGACTTCTTTAACCTTTTCCCAGAAGGTGCTGGTGTTTACAACTCCCTGCGCTATAGCCCAGAGAACCGCAGAAATCGAAGACGATGGAATATGACCGGAGAAAGCCTGTTTGTTTTCAGACATTATCAGTCGGATAACGCTCACTGCTCACGCTCCGGTGAGTTATCCTCTGCTTTTCCGGTCGAAGCTGATTCTTCGTTGAATTCGGGTTCTGTCTCATGGGCTTCGCGCCAGAAGAGTGCCAGCGGTTCACCCATTATCGCGCCAAGAAGTGCCATTATGAAAACCACCAGATATGCGGTTTCAAAATCGATAAAGAAAAACACGAGTGGAGCGACAAGGATTCCGGTGAACATGCCCGCCATACAGCCTATAATCGTCGATTCATAAACAGAAATGAATGCTCCCAGTGCAGAGCCTAAAAACAGGCCCATTAGAGAATACTGTGGTGCAACATTTCCGGCCAGAACCGCGCCGATCGAGCCAAAGGCTGTGACCAGCGTGCAGATCATGGCGTATACCATGACTCTGGTTGTCTGTCTGGGCGAGGCGAGCATGCTCATGTGGTTAAAATCAGGGTTTTAGAATGGTCTTTTCGTAATAATAGTTGTTTTTGGGGTTCTCTGCAACAAATGTTGTGAGTTCGGACAGATAATTATATCCATCGATTGTGGCTGCATTCGTGCATATCTGCTTGACCTCAGCCAGATTGCCCTGAATTTCCTGGTAGCTGTTTCTTGTTTTCAGTTCTTTTGAGACTCTGACCACAACGCGAAGTTTATTATGCAGACTGCCTTCAGGCAAATCAAGTAAGTCGAGCTGGGTGACGCTGTAACCGTTGTTCTCGAGTGCGGTTTTTATGTTTGCATTCAGCTCTGCTTTTAGCTCGTCGCTAAGAGGTTCGGCCTGGGCTGCCTCTGGAGACATGTGTTCCCAGTATGTCAACACTTCATCGCGAATCGCTTCAGAACGATCCTGCATGTTAGCGGCCAGCGATCTGGTGCGGCCAAGTTCGTACAACTGTTCCTGTGTCTGCGTAGCTTCATCGATTTCTGAAGCGGGCTCTGCCTGTTTAACTGGTGTCATGCCGCTGATTGAAACTGCTTCGTCAATCATTTCCTGAGAATATCCAAGATACTCAAGATCGCCTTCTGTGGCGAAAGAAGTGCAGGATATCAAAAGTGCGGCTGCCAGTAAAATTGCGCTGACGATTCTCATAAGTGTCCTCCATTTAGGTAAAATCGTGAGAATTATAACACAGAATTCCTGTGGGGGAAGCAGCTATTATTTAAAACTTGACGTCGGCAAAAGCCTCTCGCAGTCTTGACAACGTAACGTTTGGATCTTCAATTATGATTTTGGCGCCGGCGGTAATATCGACAAAACCAAGTTCGCGTGGATACCGCGGCACTATGTGCTGGTGAAGGTGTTCTATGCTGGCTCCCGAAGCTTCACCAATGTTATAGCCGATATTGTAGCCTTCGGGATTATAGACAGTCGAGAGTTTTTCGAGAGAATGGCAAAGTAAAATATGCATCTGTCGTGCTTCTTCATCCGTAAATTCTCTGGGGTCTCTAATATGTCTGAGCGGAAAAAGCAGCAGATGGCCAGCGTTGTAAGGATACAGGTTGGCGCAGGCGGCTACGGTTGAGTTTTTCCAGACAGTAAGATTTGCCACAGCCGGGTCGTCATTGATGATCGAGCAGATTATGCATTCTACCGCCGGCCGCTTGAGACCTGTTATATATGCGCGTTTGTTGGGTATGAACAGTTGTTGTCGAAAGGTCATTTCAGCCTCGATGATGTTGTTTGATAGATGCTTTCATAAGTTCTGGAAAATAGTGACGTATGGTGGAGAAGGGCAGGCTGCCCTGATAAAGCACCAGATCGTGAAATTTGCGATCGGTGAAATCGCCTTTGAATTGCTGCTGCAGCTCCTGTTTCGTTTGCCGCAACAGATATTCGCCGGCCAGACTGCTTATCTGGGATCCCGGTGACTGAGTTTGTCTCTTGATTTCGGCCATGGCTGAAGTTTTGTCTATTTTTGTCTGTTCCATCAGAAAGTTGACAGCTTCATTGAAGTTCCAGGTGCGTGTTTGAAGGTTCACATCGGTAAGCAGTCTGGCAGCATTGAAAACTTCTTCGGTTGCGTGGGCAAAGAGGCTTTCAGGAGATGTCTCGAATCCCAGTTCGCGCACCTGGTTCTGGCAATAACTTGCCCAGCCTTCGATCAGTTCAATGCTCTCGCAAAAAGTGCGCATTCGACCAGGATGGAGATTCTGGGCAGCCAGTTGTAGATGGTGGCCCGGATAACCTTCATGAATTGCACAATTTATTATGTCTGCGAAGTTGTAACGAGTCGAATCGCCTGATTGAGAGCGGGTCAATAGATAGGTTCCCTTCTGGGTTCCAGCTGTCTTTTCAGGGCCAATATAAGCCGAAAATGGAATAAGATGGCTCATGAAATCAGGAGTCTCTATTACTTCAAGTTCTTCGTGCTCAGGGACAGTTGCAAATCCGCTGCTTTCGACGAAAGCACGACTGCGGCTCAGCGCTTCTCTGAAATATTCAAGTGAAAGTTCAAAACTCTTTGGCGCATGGTTTCTTATCTTTTTCTGGACTTCAGCCCGTGCTCCGGTGGCAGAGCCCGTGGCAACACCGAGAATGAGGCAGCTTAAAGTTTCGAGTTTCTCATTAGCGGTCTGAAGAACTCTTTTGCCAAGATCAAGAAGTTCTGTCTGGTTAAGTCCAAGTTGTTTGCCCGCAAGCAGGGCCTGAAAACCATTTGGCCCCAATGACCAATCGTGTCCGGCTTTTGGCATGATTGCGTGTTTTAGCCAGTTGGCGAATTCGGCAAGGGCTCGTTTTGCTTCAGAAGCTGCGCTTTTGTAGTCGGTGTGCAGAGCAGCTGGTATTTGATTGCCTATACAGTTCTCGATTGTATCGATGAAGCTCGGCAGATTTCGTGCCGAGTCAAGGTAGATTTCGCCCCATAGCGCGGGCACTTGTTGAAACAGCGTTTTGCCCTCCATCAGGAAAGTTGGAACTGACCGCAGTCGTGAGACAATCGCTTGTACCCTTTCGGTGAGCGGTGCATAGTCGCGGGCAAATAGAAGAAATATCGAATCTCCAATGTTCATTGCAAGGTCACGACCTAATTTCCAGCGGCTGAGATCGTCGTCCCAGAACAGCTGCTGGTCTATCAGCTGTAGCAACGCTTCCCGGTCTATGCGCTCGTCGAGACTGAGTTCGTTTTCGGGTAGAGATGAGAAGTTGTGTCGCATTTCCCGCAAAAACGAAATGGTGCGTTCGACAGCATCGGCTCCGATTTCTGGCAGAAGTCCGTCGAACTGATGATCGCCCATCCAGCTGGCCGTAACCGGGTTTCGACTGACAAATTCACGATAAAAATGTTCGGAAACGTTTTTAAAACCTGGATGAGAATAGTCGGCTCGATAAAACACGCAAAGCCACCTCCGGGTAAATACTGAGAACATTATATCACAGAGAATCAAGCAGCCAAAACTCTGTCCACCCTAATGTTATGGTTGAATTTTGGCGGTGATTGTGGCAAGATTTACCGTTCTCTGTCCTGGGGCTTTTATTGCTTGAGCAAATTTAAACAGGAAACTACCGGATTAGAATGAAATTGTTGGTTAAGTTCGCTGCAGTATGGTATTCAAGACTGTATCTGCTTGCGTTTATGGTTATTGCGATCCTGACATTGCCAGGCCGCACAAATCTGGCGGGCACAACATTGCAGCAGATACTTATTGCGTTTCTGATTTTTTTCAGATTGCGCCAGAGAAGACAACTATTCATGATTCCAGACGAAATACTTGTCTGTCTGCCTTACTTTTGGGCTCTGACCAACCTTGGCAGCGCAAGCAGCTGGTTCGCGTCATGGCTGCCCTACTTTCTGGCAGCTTTTATATTGTCCTCGCTGGCGATGATTGATAACCGCCGCTGGTTCTCTGGCGGGTTGCGTCATAACAGCCTGCTTCAGGCGATTTATTGCTCACTGGTTTTTGTGTTGCTTTTTGCAACCATTTTGCGGTCAGTATTTCCGCCATTCACTTGTGATCTATATCGCGATACGCTTATGAATTCTCTGGTGTTTTTTGCTGGAATTCCGATTTGTCTCGTCTCGGTCGAACCTTGTCGTCAGCCCTGACTTACTTTTTCTTCGGTCGAACAGAGCATCAATCCTGTGAGAAAGAATGTCATCATTATGACTTCCTCGTCTCCCCATGAGTGCTCTGTCAGTCCAAATGTCAAAAAGCAGACGAAAATTGCAAGCGCACCGTATTGTGAGTTGCCAGTTCCGGTCATAGTGAATTTGACCAGTGATATTATAAAGTATAAAAAAGCAATAAGGCCGATAAAACCATAACTCAAGAGCATTTGCATGAAATTATTGTGCTGATGGCTCCAGACAAGATTGTTTTCGCGCTCATATTCGGTTGAGAGCCGGTAATAGTGATACTTCATATTTTTGGCACCAATACCGAAGGCATGATTATCTTTTAGTATTGTGAAACCACGTTGCCAGATGTACAGCCTGTGGAAGCTTGACATTATTGCTATCGATTCGAAATTCTGATTGAATGATTTATCTGCAGTTGTCAGAATCTTGCTGATATCAAAGCCCGAAATGCGCTCACGCATATATGGGCTGAAATGAAGTGCTATGGCAAAACTCAGAATGGACACAGCCACTATAGGCAGCAATCTGCGGGGGAATCCGACGAAAAGTACGGCAAATCCAGCTGCAAAGCCCATCCACGCCCCTCGTGTGAACGAAAGAATCAACGAAGTCATTGTTACTGTTAAAGCCAGCAGCCACATAAGTTTTGTTCCAGAGGAATGCCTGCTGTTTACCAGCTTATGAATAAGTGCCAGGGTCGCCAGAGCCTGACATTCTCCAAAAGTTATACTTGTCGAAAAAAAGCCCTGGGCATGGTCGCCCAGACGCATGAAAATATACGAATGGGCGCAACTAAATGCCGCTATGAGAGCGGCTGAAAACAGGTAGATATTGAGAATGCGCGTGCGTTGTTCTGATATTGTATCGGGCCAGTAAACAAGATAGAACGAAAATATCACCAGAAAACTTTTAACCTCGACCAGAGCCCGCACATGATATTCGGCGCGAAAGACCGCCATGATGGCGGACAGAACCAGAAAGGCGTAGGGGCCGGAAAAAGAGGTCGGCTTAAAGCTTGCTTTGCCATCTCGATAGAGGGCAACAAAGGCGATAAGTGCTAGGCCGAGACCAATCTGGCTGGCCGCGATCGAAAATGTACTTGAGAATGCGTAGATTATCAGCCCGGCAATGAGCAGATAGTCTGCCCAGTTCTTTTCCCTTGATTGAGAATATCGGGCTGTAGTGTTGTCGGCGATGGCATCCATAGATTCGATATGTTAGCAGATTTTGCTGGAATGTCCAGCCTGATGAAACGGCTGAAGATAGTGGTTTATTTTATGGCCGGCATTTATTACACTGTAGCAGATGCAGGAGATGAACATGAAGCTTAAAAATATTGTGATGGTGCTGACAATTGTACTGTCGGCGATATGTAGTGTCTGGGCGGGTGAGACTTTTCTGGTCGAGGACAAGGATGGCAGAAGCATTATTACGAATGATCCCGTGCTGGCATCAGGGGCGCGCAACGTAAAACCTCTCGGTAAGCCTGAAGGCCTTGTTTTTCCTGCTCACCCTCAGCGCAGGATTAAGAGGCCGCAGGCAGAAAGAATTCTTACAGGAATTTTTTCTGGCCGCGAAGAAGCTGGCGAAAACCCGGTTTCATTCGAAGATACCTACTTGCAGATGCCGGCAAGTCGACAGCCGCTCAGACAAAAGACTGCCGATACGATTGCCTGGATGGCGGAAGGCAGTCTTGTTTATCATGACCCCTTCCTTGAATGTGCGACCGGCACTGATCGCTTATGGGTCGATGATATAAAGGACCTGAGCGGCCTGGCACCCTGTGAAGAGTGCTTTATCAAAACAGCTCATGCGCCCGAGTTCATCAGAAATGAATCAGGTGGACTTGACCTGGCATCGGCCGCTGAGCTGCTTACAAATCAGCAGTTTCTTGTCTGGGCAGGCGAAAGATTGCCGATCAAGAACCCTGGTTTTATTTCTACTCGGCGGTTGCTTGTTTATCCAAAGATGGAAATGACCGAAGCTGGTTTGCGTCAGCTGGCGAAAGAGGTCGAAATGGCTTATCGTCGCCATACCTGGCGGGTTATTGAAGTGCTTGTTAAAAAGTCTGAAACAGACACAGACAGTATCAGCTCATTTGGCGAAGATCACGAAAAAGGTAGCGGTGATGACTGATCTTTTTGATTTTGCGAGCGGCAATCTTAAAAAGAGTGCACCATATCAGCCTCTTGCTGATCGTATGCGCCCTGATAAGATCGAAGATATCCTAGGTCAGGAACACATTCTTGGACCCGGCAAGCCACTGCGTATGCTTATGCAGGCCGGATTGAGCGGTTCGATTATTTTCTGGGGTCCTCCAGGCTGTGGAAAAACTACATTGGCGCGCGTGGTAGCAAAGCATGCAGATGCTGAGTTTATCCAGCTGTCGGCAGTCACCTCTGGAGTAAAGGATCTTAAAGCCGCTTTTGACCAGGCTTATGAGTTGAGAAGGCGACTGAATCGAAAGACCATGCTGTTTGTCGATGAGATTCACCGCTTTAACAAAGCGCAGCAGGATGCTTTGCTGCCTCATATAGAGTCGGGTGCCGTCGTGTTTGTCGGCGCCACTACTGAAAACCCGAGCTTCGAAGTTATTTCCGCACTGCTTTCGCGCTGCCAGGTGCTTGTTCTCAAACCTGTTGCTGTAGAAGCTCTCTTGACCATATTGTTGCGTGCGGTAGACACCGATAAAAATCTGTGCCGTGCGCCCAGAATCGCCATCGAAGAAAGCGCTCTCGAGCGAATTGCTCTCATGGCAGCAGGCGACGCACGAATAGCTTTAAATGTGCTTGAAACCTGCTGTGAGGTAGCCCGCCAGCAAAATCCAGAAGCTCCGGGTTTTGGCTCTGAACTTGTAGCCGAAACCTTTCAGAGTAAAATGCTGAGGTATGACAAGGGTGGTGAAGAGCATTATAACTTGATTTCAGCTCTGCATAAGTCGATGCGTGGTTCAGACCCTGATGCCAGTCTTTACTGGCTGTATCGAATGATAGAGGGTGGTGAGGACTGCCGTTTCATTCTACGCCGTATGATCAGATTTGCCTCAGAAGATGTTGGAATCGCCGATCCCTTCGCTCTTACTCTTGCCATGTCGACAGCACAGGCTTACGATTATATCGGCCCGCCGGAAGCTCATCTCTGTCTGGCGCAGCTGGCCGTATATCTGGCTGCTGCGCCCAAGAGCAACGCTTTGTATAAAGCTGAACGCCTGGTTAAGCAGACCATAAGAAACGGACAGGAGCCGTCGGTGCCTTTTCATCTCAGAAACGCGCCTACAGGTCTTATGCGCGAACTGGGTTACGGTCACGAATACAAATATCCTCATGATTTCAAGGGCAATTTTGTTGACGAGAATTATTTTCCAGAGGGTCTCGAAAATTTACGATTTTACGAACCGGGCAATAACGGACGCGAAAAGCAGACTGCCGAACGGCTCAATAATCTCTGGCCGCGTCGCTATGCTGGCAGAAAAGCCTGAGGCAGTCTGTGGCAGATTGTGACAATTTTATAGTCTGGTGGCTCAAAAGAGTTGCATACCGTATATGGCAGTTCAAGCAGACAGTTCTGCCGAGGCTTGATCGTGTCGCATGGCATGAGGCAGTCAGCGATCTACCGCCGACTGTTCAGGCGCATCTTGCCTCATTGAAAAAATCAGAAAAAGCGCATATTCTCAGGGTCTACCGGGCTGTCAAAGCCAGTCGCCAGATCAACGATGAAGAGAGGCGTGAATTGATGCAGATGGCTTTGCTGCATGACATCGGTAAAGCAATTATCAGATCCAGCGTTTTCATGAAAGTTGCCCGGGTCTTTTTACCTCTTGGCCGCAACGAGCACTGCATAGCTGGAGCTCGTCTGTTACATCGCCTTGGCTTTGAGCGTGCTCTGGTCAAACGAGTTCTGCGTCATCACACTTTTGACCACGGCGACCGTCTGTTGCGGATATTTCAAGAGATAGACGACAACAGCTGATTGGCTGTAAAATAAAAGTTGTCTATAAGACATTAAAATAGTATCATTTGGGTGTAATACTTAATCCAGGAGGAATTTCATGTTAGCAAAGAAAATGGAAACAGCACTTGTTCATCAGGTTTATGAAGAAATGTATTCGTTCTATCTTTATCTTGCCATGGCAGAATATGGTGTCGGCGAGGGCATGCCGGGGCTGCATCACTGGATGCGGAATCAGGCACTTGAAGAGCTCAGTCATGCAATCAAATTTATGAATTACATCGCCGAGAAGGGTGGTAAAGCTGAATTAAAAGCTCTTCAGTCGCCGCCAAAGAGCTGGAAGTCCGCAAAGTCGGTGTTTGAAGAGGCTCTCAAACATGAGCAGCACATTACCGACTGCATCAACAAGCTTGTTGATCTCGCCATTTCTCTCAAAGATCATTCTACTGTTAACTTTCTCAACTGGTTTGTTGCCGAGCAGGTTGAAGAAGAAGCCAGCGCTCAGGGTGTTATCGATATGATCAAGTTAACCGGCAATGCCCCCGGCGGTATGTTTATGGTTGACCGCGAGCTTGCAGCCCGTCCGGCAGCACCGCATCCACTTATGCCTGCCACAACCGTCTGATATCTCAAAGAGCCAGAAAACGCCCCCATCAACGACCAAGGCCGGTAATGGGGGCGTTAAACTTTGCTATTAATACTGTAGACCGCCTGCTTTGAAACGCATCAGATAGATGCCGATCTCACGGTATGGGTCGCCAAAGAGTTCGTTCAGAAGATTAAAAGAATAACCTATTGCCGGTGACAGTATTACGCCCAGTCCACCTACAGCGAACAGGATGAGCAACAGCATTGGAGCCATCTGCTCAAACTGTCTGTATTGAAGGCGATAGCGGTTTGGCAGAAAATATGAAGTGATACGGGAGCCGTCGAGTGGGGGGATGGGCAGCAGATTGAATAGTGCCAGGCTGAGATTGATGATTATCAAAGTTTGACAGAACTTCAAAAGCAGAAATATGGTGGTTGGCGATAATGCAAAAACGCTTATGCTTGCTGCAAGAGCTTTGAGCAGTGCCGCTCCAATAACAGCCAGAAACAGATTCGATAAAGGGCCTGCCAGGGCCACTGACAGCATTGCGCGCTTTGGTATCCGAAAATTGGCTGGATCGACGACAACCGGCTTTGCCCAGCCAAAGCCGGCAAAAAACAATAACATCGTGCCGAATGGTTCAAGGTGACGCAGAGGATTCAGGCTCAGACGCCCCATGCGTCTTGGGGTCGGATCGCCAAGAAAGTCGGCCATCAGTGCATGTGCGTATTCATGTATTGTCAGCGACAAGAGAATGATTGGCACCAGAAAGATATAATAGAATGCAGAGTCGAGAAGAGAGCCGCTGGACTGTAAAGCCAGGCTGACGGCAAAAAGAAAGACGATCAGTCCGCCGATTACCAGAAGGCGGTTGAAAGATTCTGGCGGCATACCGCCAGGCGGTGTGAATTTATAAATTCTGGTATAGCTGTTTGGCAAGTGCCAGCTCCTCTTCTCGCGTAAATCGCGAGCCTTTAAGTTTTTGTTCGATTATACGACTGAATATATTGCGCATGTGTGGACCCGGCTTAATTCCTTCTGCGATAAGATCATTTCCTGAAATATCGCATTTTATACTACGCCAGAACATGATGAAATGAAGAATTTTTCTGGCATTACGTTTGTCGAGAGCGAAAGCCATGACCGAAAGCATGGCTTCGAGCGACAATTCATGCAGCAGATAATACAGAGCAGTGGCATCGGTTTCTTCAATTTTTGTAATAGCCGTTGGAACAGTCTGTATGGCGGCGAGAGCCTGTAGAATAAGTCTGCGTCGATTGTGTGGCGTTCCCAGAGCGTCGAGAATCTTTTCGGTGTTGTCATTTCTAATCACCGAGAGAATACCGGTCCAGAAGATGGCTTCGCTGTCGATTTCTTCACCAAGAGGCTTGAAACGTTTTATCAGACTGCGAATGAGCTTGAATCTTCCCGGCAAAATGTCGGCGTCGATCATTTCAGGGCTCAGATATTTCATCAGGCCGGCCGAAAAAAGGTCAGCAACAATCTGCTGTGGTCGTTCTTCATTAAGACAGCGCGAAATCTCTGCTCCGATGCGCTTTAAAGAAAGCTTTTCCGGGGCTTCTCGATTTATGGCAAGTTCGAAGGCCCGCTGAGTATCCTGTTCAAGAGCAAAGTTGAAACGTCCGGCGAATCTTATGGCCCTGAACAGTCGGGTCGGGTCTTCGAGAAAACTGAACGAATGTAAAATTCGTATGCGTCGGTTGAGCAGGTCGTTATAGCCTCCAAAAAAATCCTTCAACTCAAGAAAATGTTCGGGATTGAGTGACAGAGCCAGAGTATTTATAGTGAAATCACGTCGATAAAGATCGTTTGACAAGCCACTGAACTCAATCTGTGGCAATGCTCCCGGGTCAGAATAATGTTCTATGCGGGCAGAACTGAAATCGATTTTGAGATCCTCAAGGTATATTCTGGCTGTATGAAAACGGTCGTAAACCTTATAGTCACATGCAAATTCACGGCTCAGTTCAATCGCAAATGGTATGGCATCACCAATAACTACAATGTCGATGTCGAAATTCTGACGCTCGAGCAGCAGGTCGCGTACGAATCCACCGACAGCAAAAGTATTCACGCCCTGTTGCCCGGCAAAGCGGCCTATCTGCTGGAGTATGTGGTAAATGCGCAAAGAAAACAGAAGCTTAAGCAGTTTCTCCAGTTCACTTGATGTTGGCAAACTCACCTGCTCGGCCAGCGGCAGAAAATCATGCGGTAGTGGCAGGTAGTCAGGCAAAGAACGCAGAAGTTCGTGAGTCGTAATGATGCCGACCACTTCTGTGCCGTTGAGTACAGGCAGCCGGGTCAGGTTATAGCGAACCATCAGATTCTTCAGAACGCGCACTGGCGTGGTCGGGCTGACGATCGGAACGCTGGTTGGCACATACGGCCCTATTTCTGAGTCGAGCAGATTCATCTGCAGAGCCCGGTCGAGATCACGGCGGGTAACGATGCCGGCAAACTCGCCCTTCTGCATGACGATGAGTGACATTATGTTGAATTTGAGCATAGTGTCGAATGCGTTTCGTACACTTGCGTGCCAGTCGATACACTGTGGTGAAGCAGACATGATGTCGCCGGCGGTGAGGTCTGGCTGCAGGTTTTGTTCAAGATGCTGCAATACCCGACTGCGGTTCTGCTCGTGCCCGGCCCCAGAAAAGCTGAAATAAACCCAGTTACGTAATCGAGCTGGCCTGAAATCAGCGAATATTTGACGAAAGTCTATCTGTGATATGCTGCTTCGGCACCACACCCTGGTAAAATTGCCAAAGGTGAGAATGAGCATTAGAACCGGCGGTGAGGTGTCTGACCATATTGCATCGACGACTGGTTCAATGTCTTGAACCTGGTTTCCGACCTTGACGGCGACAAGAGTAACAGGCCAGTAGCCCGGCTGAATATCTTCTATATTTTTCAGCATCTGCCGATAAAGAGCGGTTTGCCCTTCGTGCATGCCAAGAACAACAGTATTGGCAATGCGGCCGGGCGGCATTGTCTGACGGTCAAGAAAAGCTATTGCTTTCTGATCTTCAGGCTTAACGCGGGCAGAAAGACCAGCCCAGGTTTTTTCGGTGACTGCAAGTCGAAACATCTGCATATCTTCGTTCGAAAATTTCAGGTGTTGATCACGCAAGCGGTTAACCAGCCATGCCGTCAGGCTCATTGCGCCGCAAAACTCGGTTTCAACCTCAAGCGGCAGTGTCGCTGAGCGGTCGCTTATAACAATAACGCGTGGCGAAAATTTTGCTATGGCTTCGATAAATTCCTGATTTTGCTTCAAATGTGTGATGCCGACCAGGTAAACCGTCTTAAGTGCCGCAAAATCAACATTCTCAAATTTTACTGTTTTAAACCAGTCAAGACGCCGGGCTGTATCCCAGGTGTTCTGGTGAAATCGTACCGGGTGCAGAATGGCTGCATCAGGATTCATAAGCAACAGACACCTTGCTGCTCCCAGATGATCGAGATCAGCATTGTGCGGAAAAACGATAAGCTTATGAGGACAGTTTTTCATGGCGGTCTGACGCTATTTATCTATGCCTTCGCGTTTGAGTATTTCAAAAAACACCTTGACGATCTCGGGATCGAGCTGGCTGCCGGCAGCTTTTTTCATTTCCTGTCTGACAAATTCGAATGGAAAAGCCTTGCGATAAGGGCGATCGGCAATCATCGCGTCGTAGGTGTCAGCAACAGCAAGAATTCTGGCGCCAAGAGGGATCTGGTCGCCCTTCAGGCCTAGTGGATAACCGGTTCCATCGAATCTTTCGTGGTGATAAAGCGTCAAAGGAGCAATTTCTTTCAGTATTTCGACGCGTTCCATAATGCTGGCGCCGTATTCAGGGTGGCGTTGCAGTTCTTCTATTTCTTCGCTGGTAAGCCTTTCCTGCTTGGTCAAAATGACATCCTTTATGCCGATTTTGCCGATATCGTGTAACAAGCCGGCATACCTAACGGTTTCGAGTTCTTCTTCAGTCAGGCCAAGCTCAGTTCCAATTTTGACCGCGTATTCCATGACCTTGGTGCTGTGGCCGTGTGTATATGAGTCTTTTGCTTCTATGGCTGCGGCCAGTGCCATGACCATTGACAGGTATTGCCGCTTCATTTCAGCATACAGCTGAGCATTCTCGATAGCGATGCTGGCTTGAGAAGCAAAGGTAGACAGCAGATCTATTTCATCCTGTGAAAAGTCGCGAGGTTTGCTGGTGTAAATGGTAATTACGCCAATAGGTCGCCCTCGCTGCATGATTGGTACGGCCAGCAGACCAGCCAGCTTTTCGCGTTTCACCAGACTTGTATATTTGGTGCGTGGATCCTTGCGGGCATCAACCACCGAAATTGGCAGGCGTTGCGAAAAGCAGCTGCCGATGATGCCTTCGCCAATTTTTATTGCTGTCGATGACAAAAATGATTTTGATAAACCACGTGAAGCTCTGACTTCGAGGAGTTCTCCGGTCGAATCGAGCAGCCGCAGTTCACAGCGCAGTGCGTTCATCATTTCCATCGAAAAGTTGACGATTGAGTCGAGAACCTCGTCGAGTACCAGTGTTGAGGTGATCGACTGCGAAATTTCGAAAAGAACTGAGATTTCATCAATGCGGCGTTCGAGGTAAAGTCTGATCTTCACATTTTCGATAGCCGTCGATAGCAGGTTGGATAGTGTGGTGAAGGTACGCAGATGTTCGCGGTTGAAGGCTTTCTGACGCGTTGCGGACAGGTTTATCAGGCCAATGTTTTTGCCCTGGACAGTAAGTGGTACAGTCATGAAAGACTGAATTTTACGTCTGAACACTTTGTCCATGCTCATGGCGTTCTGACCAGGCAGGAACAGCTGTTGACAGCGGGTAATTCGTGCCGGTTTGCCGCGGATCTTAAGACTGATATCGTCGATGTGCCCGGTGAGACTGTCGAGGCTGGCCGGAGCAAGTGGCAGACGTGAAATGAAGTAGCGGGTTTCTTCGTCATCTTTGAACAAACAGACGATTCCGAGATCATGACCAATCAACTGCGCCAGATATTCAAATGACAGACCGATCAGGCCTTCGAGTGTCTGTACAGAAGAGAACCTTTTGGCGAGTATATTCAGTTTTTCCATCTCGCGAATGCGATTCTCACGTTCCTGTAGCAGCCCGCTATGTTCGATTTTCATGGCGGCCAGGTTGGCGTAAACTGTTGCTTCTTCAAGGTCGTTCACGTTGAATGCCTTGGTGCGCCCGATGTTGCCTACTACCATCAGACCGACGCACTGTGTGTTGGTGGCGAGCGGAATTATCATGGCAGACTTGAAGGGAGCGTCTTTGAAAAGAGGATCGTGCATTTCGCCGGTATACAAAAGTCTCTGGCGGCATGAAAAGGCATTCCGAAGCAGTAATGCTTCAGCGCTCAACACTTCTTCGCTGGTCATGGACTCAGTCGAGCAAGGTGCAAAACCAAATTCTTCTTCAGAATTAATTATGGTGCGGCGGTCGAGGCATCTGATCTGATTTGGGCGTTTACGTTTCGAGCCGCTGAAAGCAGTAAAACAGAGCTCGAAGGTTTCGCGGTCAAGCAGCATGAAATAGATTTCGTCAGCCTTGATCGCTTCTCTTGCTGATTTGGCCATGTTTTTCAGCAGTTCAACGAGATCAACTCCAGATGAAAGAGCCATGGAAAGATCGGAAAGGCGCGAAAGGCGTTCAAAAGTTTGTTCAGTCGAGTTAGCTGGTCGTGATTTTCTTTCAGGCATTCTTCAATCTGCTTTCCTTGAATGTCGTCACCCGGTTGCGACCGGTGTCTTTTGCCTTGTAAAGCGCGAGGTCTGAAGCTTCGATAAGATCAGAAGGTTTTTCGCAGCTGGTAATACTGGTGCAGGCTACTCCAATCGACAGGGTTACGGCGAGTTCTCGGTTTTCGTCGATGACTCGCGATTCTTCAACTGCCGCGCGAATACGTTCAGCAAATCTGCTCGCGCCCTCAATAGATGTTTCTGGCAGAATAACGGCGAATTCTTCCCCGCCATATCTGGCGACTGTATCGATCTGTTCACGCACAGAATTTTTGAATACTGCGGCAACATGGCGCAAAACCTTGTCGCCAACGAGGTGCCCATAGGTGTCGTTAAACTTTTTAAAAAAGTCGATGTCGATGAGCATCAGCGATAGTGGCTTTGTATAACGTTTTGCGCGTGTGAACTCATGGCTTAGAGTTTCCTGGAAATAGCGGTGGTTGAAGAGTTCGGTCAATGGGTCGGTAAAAGCGAGTTTTTCGGTGCGCTTGTGTATAAGTGCGTTTTTGATGCTGGTTATAAAGATACCGGTGAACTGTGAGGTGCTGTCGAGATCGCTGGGATTGAAAGGATCGTTGTGGCGGCGTGCCAGGTGTATAAGGCCGCGCACTTTATCACCGATAACTATTGGCAGGTGCAAGGTGTGTTTGTAGTCCGCTGCTGGTTTGGCATGATGAGTCTGAGGCTTGAAAAATATCGGTTTGCAGAAGTTTTCCTGGGACAACGGAGGGTCAGAGGGGAAGTCGCTGAACAGGTTGAAAATCTGCTGCGTGAGCTTTTTCTGGTAGCCCACTGATACTGGTTCGTCGGGTTGCACGATGAGGCGGTAACTGTTCTCTATGTCGTCAAACAAAAGAATAGAGATGGTAGTGAAGCCGATTACCTTGTTAAAATTGTTGAAGGCTTTCTGAAGAATTGTGTAAGGATCCAGGGTTGAGGTCAGATCCTTACTGATCTCAAGAAAATAAAGATTGCGCTGGTTGGTGCGGTAAAGCATATCCTGGTCTTCGCTGATAAGTCTGATCATATTCTCGCGTTCTATTGCCATGCTCAGGTTCTGTGAAACCAGATAGAGAAAGCGATAGTGTTTGCCAGCCTGGCGAGAATCATCTTCGAGATAACGACGACTTACCAGAAGCACGTGTGAAGGTTGTCCTTCTACCAGCAGCGGAATACAGAAGAGCTCATGGATGTTGCCATCTTTCTCTTCAAACGAAAGAGTGGGAGGGCGCAATACTTCAGATTCGGTTGAAAACAGGCCTTGTGACTGCGAAATCTGCATCTGCATGCGGGCTGAAACCGACTTGAACATCTGTTGCAGTAGAGTTGGCTTGAGATTGTGGGCAGCCAGGATATCGAATTCAATTTCTTTATCTGATTTGACGGTCAGGTCGAGATTTCTTTTGATTTTCAGGATTGCCAGTCGTTGCAGTCCGAGCTCATCTGAAAGCTTTTTGAGAAACTCTTCAAGTCGTCCGGTAAAGTCATTGGACTCTGATAAAATACTTGAGATTTCATACAGGCCGGCGATTTCGCGTCGGTTTTCTTCGATTGCGTCAAGCAGGCTCTCTTTCTCGATAAGGCTGGCAATCATGGTGTCGACTGCTTTGAGTCGGGTGAGATCGAGATCGGTAAAGCTCTTCTGACTGGCGGGGCGATTAAGATTCATCACTCCGATGAGCTTTTTATTGATTTTGAGAGGAATCGACAAAAATGAACCGCTGTCGTTCTTTCGTCGCAGCTTTGCTTTGATCTCAGCTTGTGCAGCGTTTTCCACGACAATAGGTCGGCCGCTTTCAAACACTCTGCCGGCGATACCTTCTTTGACGGGAATTTCGGCCACCAGGCCGCTTTTCTGAGTTTTATGAGCGGGATGATGTGATGAAACATAAAGTTTGAGGCTGTTGCTCTGTTTGTCGTATACCATTATCGAGCCAGACGCCGCATTCATATAGTTGACAGTTTCAGAGATAATCGATTCAACAAGTTTATGCAGATCTTTGGTTTCGGCGGCTTTTTCGGCCAGACGGGCATGAAAATCGAGAATTGTATCAAGTGTGTGTTCGTTCATGCAGACGCTTTTCCTTTGAATTTGAGGGTCAACACCGTAAGGTCGTCATGAGCTTCAGCTGTTCCTCGCCATTTCATCGCGGCAGAAATCAGCGCCTCGCCGATATCTCTGGCGCTTTTTCCTGAGTATTCATCAAAAATAGCCTGAATTCGCTCACTTCCGAACATATTTTTTTCTTTGGCACCTTCTTCAGAAAGGCCGTCGGTATACATTATCAAAGCATCTCCGGCTGTCATGGTGAATGGATTCTTGTCATAACCCGTTACTGCAGGTATGCCAAGAGGGGGGCCGCTTCTGGTCTCTACCAGTCGGATATTGCCGGCAAGCTTAACCATCAGGGGGCCATGACCTGCCGATGACATCTCGCTGTCACCGGTGACAGGGTCTATCGCCACCAGTTGCAGGGTTACGAAGTGATATGAATCAAGCTCCAGGGCCAGTTTGCTGTTGACCTTCTCGAGTATGGCTACCGGGTCTGAACACTCCTGGACGACCTGTCTGATGATCATGCGGGTGACAACCATCAAAATGGCTGCTGGCATGCCTTTGCCAGATACATCTCCGAGCACGGCGAGTTGTCTGCCGTCTTCAAGGGTGAGAATGTCGAAAAAGTCACCACCTATCTGGCGCGCCGGTATGCTTCTGCCAAACATTTCTATCGATTCAGGCAGGTCAGAAAAACTTTTTGGCATAAGTGACATCTGTATGTCACGGGCGTCACTCAGCTGGCGTTCAAGCAGGTCTCTGTCGTGGCGCTCTTCCATCAACCTGACATTTTCGAGTGCGGTGACGACGAGGTGAGCAATTGCCTCCAGCAACTGCTGATCTTGCACGGTAAAAGTCAGGCCGTTGGTTTTGTTGTTAACATTGATGACACCGATAACCTTCTTGCCGGCGCTACCACGCTGTATTACCAGAGGAACCGACAAAAGCGAGCGGTTGAGATAATGCTCCATCGAACGTTTTTTAAAGATGCCTTCAGATTCAATGTTGTCGATACGATAAGAGCGCCCCTGCTGTGCAACATAGCCTGATATTTCTTCGCCGATAGGGATTCTGGTTTTTTCTATGATGCCGGGGGGGAGCCCGAATCCTTTTTCAATCTGAAGGTATTTTCCGCTTTCGTCTACTTTGAGATAGGAAATTCGGTTAACTCTAAGCAGACGCCTTATGATAACGATCATTTCGTCGAGAAGAGCGTTTGAATCTGAGAGCTTTTCCATCAGGCCTTCAAGGGCATTGATGGTAGCCAGTTTTTCTGAATAATTGCTGGCTACTTGAAGTGCGGCGCTCATACCATTAAGGAGAATCGGCATAAGGGCTGCCAGGTCTTCTTCGGCCAGGGGTTTGTTGAGAGCGGATTCAAAAAGAATTACGCCGCCCAGCGATCTCAGCGGCAGAAACTCAGTATTGATGGCAGTCGCCTGCGGCGTCGTCGCCAGCGGAAGAACGTAGCGAATAGGCAGCGGATAGTGCCCGTTGCGATTGTCAAAAGCGGAGCCCTCAGTAATTGCATCTATTACCGGGCCTTTGTTTCTGATGAGCTCGTTTATGTCAAGTTCTTCCGGTTTCTGACCGCCGAGATAAGCTGCAAGGCTCAACTCTGAAGTATCACGAGAAAACATAAGTATTGCGCCTGAATATTGACCGAAAAGGTAATTCAGGCTTTCGACCAGCTTGTAAAGAATGGCATCGATATTGACAGAAGAAATTATGGTATTACAGGTCTGGTTTATCTGCTGCAGAATACGACCATGTCTGGCTTCTTTGCGCAACTGATAATAATGACTGAAATATAGACCAAGCTGGTTCGCCAGGGTTGGCATGAGTTTCGACCGGTGACTGATGTGGCGTCTGAAGTGGTCGCCAGACAAGAGAAAGCCGAGATGACCGTAAGTCTGGCCGCCAGCCTGGCAGGCGAAGACCAGTGGCGACAGATTCTGGCTGTTGAATTCCAGATTCCCGCTACCCACAGTAGCTCTGGTGATTATCGCGTGCTTTTCAATCTTGTACTGGTGCATGGCGATTTCGATCATTTCTTCAATTTCATTTTTGCTGAGCTCGTCTTCGCAGGCAGCCATGACAGTTATCTGATTGTAAGCGTCAGGCCCGGCTTGTTGAAGCACAAAAACCGTATGAAAGTTAAACGCCCGCTGAAGCTTCAGCAGAAAGCTGGTCAGCATCGGACTGTCTTCGTCAAACCAGATTTGGGCCTGCCTTTGCTCATAGCCGGGGGCGGGAGGCAGTGCGTCAGCGTGTCTGCTGGTGTTGAGGAGTTTCTGCGTCTCGTGCAGAAAAGCCAGCAGGCGATCGGAACTTTCTATCTGGCTTCTGACCAGATGCAATGGAAACAGAAACTTGCTACAGATCTTTTCGGCCAGATGATCTGCAAAAAAATGCCATTCCCTGATGCTTGCCCTGGTTTCTGTGGAAATCATCAGCAGTTGATCGCCAAAATGCGATTGATCGACCATATATGGACTTATAATAGTGATATACTTCTGGCCGCCAAGTTCACGCACCAGCAGATCTTCTGGACGCTCTGGCAGAGTCTCGGCACGCAGGTCGTAGAGTTCGTCGATGGAGAACCTGGAAGCTTCGTGCAATTGAAGCTCTTTCCATTGCTGACCTGAGCTGCCGGTGTAAAGTCGCAGCACCAGACCACGATATTCTTTGAAATCTCGAAAAAGGTCGAAGCCGCTGCTGGAAAGGTCGCTGAAGCGCGGCAACTCTTCGGCTTCAGTCAGTGCGTTCAAAAAAGCTGTTTTCAAAAATAACTCCGCTGCCTTGCTACGTCTTGATTTTAGAATTATATTCTTTTCTTCTCCCTATTTCAAGAACTGGTGTCTCTCAGATTTGTACCGATTTGTCTGACTTTGTAATCGCTGCTGTCATTATTCAGGCGTTGCTGCGGTACATTTTATTCTGCAAAACTCTTGAAATCATTGTGCGATTATGGTAAGATTAAATTTCCAATATTGATTTATGAAAGGTGAACGTTATGGCTAATACCAAGTCAGCTGCTAAAAACGCAAGAAAAGCTGCCCGTCGTCATACTCTTCGGGTATCTGTAAAGTCCGAGCTCAAAACTCTTCGCAAGAGAGTTATCACTGCTGCCGAAACCAAGGCTGCAGATGTCAATGAAGTTACCAGAACCGCAATCAAGAAATATGCCAAGGCAGCTTCTAATAAATACATTCATCCCAAGACAGCCGCCAGAAAAATCAGCCGTCTCATGAAAGCTGTCAACAGATTGCAGGCCTGATCAGGCGATTTACTTAACGTTAATTTATTAGCCATTGACCGGGAATGAAGCCGCGAGCGGCGCGTTCCCGGTTTTTGGCATTCAGTTCTTTGCTGATCCCAGAAATTCTGCTGTAAATCTTTGCAGTGACGCGCCTGGGTCTGCCATGCCAGATTTGAATGCCAGGTCGGTTTCGATGATTTTACTCGTTGCCGCAGACAGCTCAGCCAGGCTGAAATTTAGAACCAGATAAAGATTGCGAAGTTTCCCGGCCTGTTGTAATGAAGTTGCTTTTACCAAAGTTTCTGGCATGCTGCCAGCTATCTGCTGAATCTCCGCCAGCAGATTCTTTTTTTCCTGGTTGGCTTTGAAATCAGACTTGCCGGCGATCTGGGCGTAACGCCGCAAAGTCGCAAATACTGGTTCAAACAGATCTGGTCGGTCGCGTAACAATGAATGCATCAGTTTGAATTCCCGTAGCTGACGGCATAGCATGAACCATATTTTTTGAGCGGCTTCGCCACTGTTAAGCATGGTTTCAAGGCAGCGAAGTGCTCTTATCGGGTTGCGCTGGCCGAAAGCTTCTAAAAAGTCAAACACGTTGTCCTGGCGAAGATAGGCGACTCCGGCTTTTACTTCGGCGATACCGATTTTTTTGCCTCGCGAACCAAGGGCAAGTTTGCTGACTTCCTGATGCAGTGTTGCAAGGTCGCTGCCGACAAGTTCAATCAAAAAATCAGCAGCCTCATTGCTTATTTCAGCGCCCAGTTCATTGGTCTGGCGCTTTATCCAGGCACCCAGTTGATTGGCGAAGGGTGCCCAGAAGTCGATCCGTTCTGATTGTTGCTGGAATTTGCCGGCAACTTCAGTTGCTGTTCTCGAATCAGACAGCATGAATACTATAAAAGTGTCAGCAGGAACTCCGCCCTGCGAAAGCTTGACAACAAAATCGCGGCGTTGTTTTGCAGTGGCCGAATCTATGTCCTGTATCAGAAACAATCTTGGGCTTGAATTGAAAGTGAAGCTGAATATCTGCTGCAGTATATCAGGCAGTTCTTTTGCACTGCTCCCACTCCTGATGACGTTGTCGCGGCGGTCTTCTTCTGGCACAAGTCTTTGTACCATGCTTGAGAATGCCTTTTCCTTGAGAAAATTCTCGGGGCCGGCAAAAATCAAAACCGGGTAGCTGAGTTTACCGCTTTGGAGCAATTTTTCGAAAGCTGGCAGATCCAAGGTTGCTTCCTTCTCTAAAAAGTCGGGCCTGCATTATAGTGCAGGCCCGACTGCTTTTACAGATAACTGTTCTGCATGAAGGCTTTGTATGCGCTCACCGAATAATGATAGTCTATTTTCGAGATAAGCTCGAAGGGTGAATGCAGACTGAGAGTAGGCAGGGAAATGTCTACTACATGCATGTTAAGATTCGCGAGCAGGTAGGCTACTGTGCCGCCGCCGCCTTCATCAACCTTGCCCATTTCGCCAAACTGGTATGGAATACTTTCCCGGCTCAGCATACGTCTGATATAGGCGAGGTATTCGATATCGGCTTCGCTGCTGCCTGATTTGCCGGCAGAACCCGAATGTTTTGTGATCCAGACGCCCTTGCCTACCACACCGGAGTTAAGTGGATCGTAGGCGCCTTCAAAAGTGGGGTCTATCGGGGCATTGGTGTCGGCAGAGAGAACCATTGTTGAGCTTATCGCGCTGCGGATGGTTGCAAATGAACTGTCTCCAGAAGTGGCTTCGGTAAGCATGCTGAGGAAATCTGTGGTTAGCATGGACTGAGCGCCATTGGGTCCGGCCGAGCCGATCTCTTCTTTGTCGTAGAACATAACGGCTGCCGTGTGCTCGGGTATGCCCATTTCAGTTATTGCTGCCAGAGCTGCACCGACGCAGGCCCGGTCGTCGTGGCCGTAGCCGCCGATCATCGCGCGATCAAAGCCAACTTCGCTGGCTGGCATGGCTGGAACGGCTCGAATTTCGGCCCAGGCAATGTCTTCTTCAGTGAGCTTGTAATTCTTTTCCATATAATCAATTACAGCGTTTTTTACACGGTTGGGAGTTTCGGCTTCCTGATTCTTTTCAAGCGGGCGCGGGCGATGACCAACCACTATATTGAGTTCTTCGCCGGTCAGTACTTCTGCTGTTTTGCGTTCGTACTGAATCTTTTTGCCAATATGGGGGGCTACGTCTGTTATAGTGAAAACAGGTTCGCCAGCCTTTTCGCCAATAACAAAGTTGAGATTACGGCCATTTTTGTCTATCGCGAAAATGTGCAGAGAGAGCGGAATTGCCGCCCACTGGAACTTTTTTATACCACCGTAGTAGTGAGTCTTGAATAGTGCCAGTCCATGTTTTTCATAGAGTGGCTGCGCTTTTACGTCAATTCTGGGAACATCGAGATGAGCTGCAATGTATCTGAAACCTTCGTTGACGGGTCGTTTACCTATAACAGCCAGACCCATTGCACGATTTTTGTTGATGAAATATACCTTGCTGCCAGGTTTCAGTTTCTTGCCGGTGCCGAGTGGCGCAAGGGGCTTGAAGCCATGTTTGCTGACCAGCTTTTCGACATATTCTATGGTTCCGCGCTCAGTTTTGCAGCGGGAGATAAATTCAAGGTAGTCTTTGCAACGCTTTTCCAGAAGTTTGAGTTCGTTGTCTTTGATTTTGTCCCAGGCGCATTCAACTTTAAAAACAGATGTGCCTTTTGTCTTATCAGTTTTTTTAGGCATATGTTCCTTCCTTCCTTCCTTGATGCATTTAAGGTTAGTGACCGCAACATACTATCATATTTATTAAAATGCTGGTAGAATATCAAAAAAGGTTTCAATTTCAAATGCACTCAACCGCACGAAATCAAAATACGCAATGACAACACTAACTTTTTCAAGCGAATTCAACAAACTTTCTACGCGGCTACAGAAGGTCATAGTCGGGAAATCAGCACAGATCGAGAAAACGCTGGTGTGTCTGCTGGCTGATGGACATCTGCTGCTTGAAGATATGCCCGGAGTCGGTAAAACCACTCTGGCGTCAGCTCTGGCTATCTCGATTGGCGGCGCGTTCAGTCGTATTCAGTTTACTGCTGATCTTTTGCCATCTGACATTCTCGGTTCTCGAATATACAGGCGACAGATCGAACAGTTTGAATTCGTCAAAGGGCCGATTTTTGCCAACGTTGTGTTGGCCGACGAACTAAATCGTGCGCCACCCAAGACGCAAAGCGCACTTTTGCAGGCGATGAACGATTTCTCGGTAAGCGTAGAAAAAAATCACTTCGATCTGGCGCGGCCATTCATGGTTATTGCAACCCAGAATCCAAAAGGATTTCATGGCACCTATCCGCTGCCAGAATCGCAGCGCGACCGTTTCATGATGCGCATTTCTCTGGGATACCCCTCTGAAATTGAAGAGGTAGAGATTCTCAAAATACACCACGGGAAAACTCAGGAAAAGATCGGCGAGAGTTTTTTGACGCTTGAGCAGGTGGCGATGGCCCAGGCAGAAGTCAGGGCAATTCCAATGTCAGACGTGGTAATGAAATACATAAGCCGTATTGTGTGTGCTGTGCGCGGTCACGAAAGTGTTGAGCTTCCGGTAAGCCCAAGAGGAAGCATTGCTCTTATGAATGCCTCTCAGGCCTTGGCCTATTTCAGGGGCAAAGATTACGTGACTATAGATATGGTCAAAGAAATGGCTCCCGAGGTTCTGGCGCATAGAATTGGCTTGCGTGGCGTATCTTCATTGACGGCAGAAGGAGCCCGCAACGACTGGTTCACCGGCGAAATCCTGCAGAGGGTCCCGGTTGAGTAGTCATAAAACAAGAATCAGGTTGTCTAGGTCGGGCAAGGTTCTGTTTATTCTTGGCATTTTTCTGCTTTTCGCTGCTCAGAATACCGGAAACAATCTGCTATACCTTATGAGCAGCTGTTTTTTTGCCTGTCTAGTCTGGAGTGCGGTAGTCAGCTGGCGTAATATAAGCGGTCTTGATATCGAGCTTTTATTGCCAGAGTTCTATTTTGCCGGGCAGAAAGATTCAATTCGCTGTCGAATTCAGGACTCTGCCGATAGACCAAGGTTTTTTCTCGGGTTTGAAGATGATTTTGCCGAGTTCCTTCCAGCTGGTAGTTTTATCATGTTGAAGACCGATCTGACAGCCGAGTTTCGCGGTTGTCACAAGATCTGTGGCTTCAGGGTTTTTTCCGGTTATCCAGTTGATCTGTTTATCTGCACGTGCGAAATCTCTGCTGTTTCTCTGAGTATAGGCCCCCGGCCTTCAGCCCGGGTGCCTGAAGTTTTTAACAGAGAAGATGGAGGCGCCCTCGATCAACTGGCGGCGGGCAAAGAGGGCGATTACTGGATGCAGAAGCCATATCATGAGGGCGAAGATGCCATGCTCATTAACTGGAGCATTTCTGCGCGTTCATCTACCGAGTGGGTGCTGATCAAAACCGTCAGTTATGGTCTCAGTAAAAGGCTTTGCTTTGATTTGTCTGGACTTGACGGTCAGGAATTTGAGGACTGTCTGGAGATTGTTGCTGGTCTGGTTTTTCGTCTGCGACAACATGACATCGATGCATTCGTCTGGGCCCAGGGAAAGACCGGGTCATATCAGTGGCTATCGGTAGTATTTGATATGCCTTTGCTGGTAAACTGGCTTGCCGAATTGCGCCCGGGCATGCTTCCGCAGCCTGTTGAAGCCGATGTGGAGATTCTGAGATTCGCCGACCTTTTTCGGAGCACTGCGCCATGATTCACTTGCCGGTTCTTGAAATTAATGGTCGAAATATCGGTGCTTTCAGCAAAACAAATGGATCGATGCCTGTTTCGAAAAGTTTCTTTCGGCTTCTTGTTTTACTGGCAGCGGTTGCCTATGCTGCGGTGTGGACAACCGGTTATCTGCGAGGATTGATCGAGGTTCTGGCGTTGCCAATGCTGCTGGCTGCGATTTTTGCGCGCCCTTTGCCGGTTGGCCGTTTTCTGTTGCAGCTTGGCAGCGTTCTGGCATTGCTTCAGGCCATAGCCGGGCGTGGCGGTTCTACTCCTGGTGTTGTGCTGCTTCTGCAGTTTGCCGGGCTGGTGATGTTCTTGCAGCTTCTTGTGGTTGATTGTCTCAGGGCCGCTCACGGAGTGATTATCTTGTCGCTGATGATCATACTGGCGGTTGCTGCTATGAATGTTAACTTTGTTTTTCCGCTGGTGCTGATACCTTATGTTCTCACATTTTACCTGGTATTGCGCAGTCTGACTGTTTTGAGACATCAGGCAATGGCAAAGTCGCCAATCAAGTTGAGCAATCGTAACCCGCTAAGCTGGCACAGAATCGCTGTGGGAACAATTGTTTCGGTTTTGATTTTCGGATTTTTGTGGCTGGTCATGTTTTATCTGATTCCCAGAACGACCAGCTTTGGCATTGCTTCTGAGGTGTCCAGGCGCAAGCTCAAAGGCTTCAGCGATACAATGCGTCTTGGTGAGCCTGGTCTGCTCGAAGATAATCCTGCTGTCATCATGCGGGTGAAGCCCCTCGAAGAGAAGACTTTAACTCCTTCTGCTTTGCGAAGAATTGGTAATAAGCTGCTGCGTGGCGCCACCTTTGCCTGGTACAACGCCGGAAGATGGGAGAAGGGCACTAAGCGCCGATGGTATATTGATTTACGGCAAAGTTCGGGTGAGCTGAGGCTGAATCGTGGCCATTATAGCCCGCGTGATCTTCATCAGATAGAGCTGGTGCTTGAAAACCTTGACCCGCCGGTGATTTTTCAGCCCGACCGGGCAATAAACATGAGGTTTACGCAGCCATTCATTGCTTACGAAGACGATCTTTCGTTTTACTTTTTATTCAGACCCGGCACAACGCGCCGTTATGTTGCCAGTGTTCTGCTTGATCCGCTTGAACCCGAGGATTCTCCCCTGAGTGAGGTCGAATTGGACGACGAGACTTCTCCTTATCTTCACGAAAAAGGCATTCCGCCAAGAGTTCAGGCGCTTGCCAGAGCAATGGTAACTGAAGAGATGACTGTTCTTGGGCGTGTTGAAAGGGTTATGAGATTTTTGCGCAGTCAGTTTGAGTATTCCCTCATACAAAAGGATCTGGCAGGAGTTGATCCGGTCGAGGACTTTCTTTTTGGTTCGAAAGAGGGAAGTTGCGAGCATTATGTCAGCGCCATGGTGCTGATTTTGCGATCGATGGGAGTGCCTGCGCGTCCGGTTGGCGGCTATTCCATGGGAGAATGGAATGACATAGGCGGCTTCTATACCATTAGACAAGGGCATGCTCACGCCTGGGTAGAGGTCTACTTTCCCAGATCCGGCTGGGTTCCTTTTGATCCTACTCCTTCAGTCATGCTTACCGGACCGGAAAGCGATTTCGGCAGATTGCTGCAGACGCTGTGGAACGCTTATGAAGGTTACTGGTTCAGCTATGTTTACAGCTTTGACAATAAAGCGCAGGGACTGGGTTTTCGTCGAATACTCGAAGCCTTATCGGAAAATTTGGCCTCCTTGCGTTCATACCTTTTTAGCCCGGCGTTGTGGTTGCTTATAGTTGTTATTGTGCTCTTTGCATATTTTGGCAAAAACCGTATCGCCAGAATTAACAGGCCTGGTCGATGGATTCCTGACTGGTATTTTGACTGGGCTGACAGCTGTTCTGTGCAAAGATGTGAATGGGAAACTCCGGCAGAATATCACCGACGCCTGCTTTCATTGGGCGTTATTGATTCAGAACTACGGGAGAAGCTTGATCGGCTGGTAGAACTTGTCGATTTGACTGCTTTTTCAAATACTTCAAATCGCTCTGAAATATCTGCTGTCGCACGGGAATTGATTGCTGAGCTGTCGAAATCCACTGCGCTTAACAGAATTCACAGCTGATTTGATAAGGGTCTGACCGGGAACTGCAAAAGTGCTGTTTTTTCAAAATTTTACCAGGGCAGGTTGTACCGAACTTCCGCCTCATGCGCCCTGTACATTAAACAGACTGTTGACTTTCAGCGCGGGTTGTATTATAGTGAATGTCTTCTGCTTCGACACTAATCTCAGGAGATATACCATGAGCTTTACTTATAATCCTAATAAACGCAAACGTGCAAAAACCCACGGCTTCAGAAAAAGAATGTCGACCGTAAGTGGTCGCAATGTTCTGAAACGGCGCAGACTGCGCGGACGCAAAAGACTGACTGTCTGACCGCTGTAAGTGGGTAACCCCCAGGACAGCGGCCGGGCAACATTAAGAGCCCACTCTGAATTTCAGCGTGTTTTCAAAGAGGGAACGCGCTTCTTTCGGGATGGGCTGGGCTTTTGTGTGCGAAAAGCTGCTGGCGTTGCTTTCCGGTTTGGTCTGTCAATTCCCAGGCGTTTCGGTAACGCAGTTCTGCGCAATAAGCTGAGAAGGCGTATCAGGGAGATCATCAGGCACAGCAATTCTCTTCCAGAATCGGCAGAGATTGTGATCTGTGTTAATCGTCCTTGTGCGCAATTTTCTTTTGCATCCCTGCAGGCTGCTTTTAAATGGGCCTTTGACAAGGTTGCCAGAATTCGCCCCGTAGTTCAGGCTGCGTAATATGGCGCAGTTGCCAGAAAGTGGTCCTGATAGCGGCGAATGCTCGTTTCCTGCGCGCATGGGGCTGCGGATGATCAGACTCTACCAGAGATTTCTTTCGCCCTTTGTTGGTGACTGCTGCCGCTTCAGGCCAAGCTGTTCTCATTACACTTATGAGGCGATTAGAAGATACGGTTTCCTGAAGGGCTCTCTCATGGGGGCTTGGCGAATATGCCGATGCAACCCTTTTGGTAAAGGTGGCGATGATCCGGTAACCTGAAATCGTCAGAGCATACATTCCTGCCGGAGATAAATATAGATGATAATTAAGAGTTATAGTTTACGTTCAGGACTCAATACAGGCAGAGTGCCGGAAAGTGTCTTCCGTGCGACTCTGCTTGTTTTTTTATTCCTTTCTTGCGTTACTTTTGCTTCGCATGCCCAGACAGAAAATCCGTTGACGGCTCCGGTTGTCAAAATAGAAGATCTTGATGGCGATGGCTTTACTGATGCAGCGGTTGAGACCAGTTTGCTGCGTGTTATCTTTTCGAGCAGGAACGGCAGTCCGTCAGTTCTTTATCTCAAGGGCAGAAGCTTCGAAGAAAACATTTATCCGCCGGCTATTCAGGAGATGGGCTACAAGCTGCCGCCCGAATCGCTCAAGCCATTCACAGGTAATCTCAAGGGCATGCAGGAACCTGCCGGTTTTAACATCGAGCTGGAAGAGCAGGCTGTTGACCGAGTTGTCATCAGAGCGACTGCCAATATTTCGCTTCTGGCAGCAGAAAAATCTGAAGCTGAAAGCCTCACTCTGGTCAAGCGCTACACTATTTTCACAAACAGTTATCATTTCAATATTGAGTATCTGGTGACTAATCTCAAAGATCAGCTTGTCGCGGTTGGCGATGAACTTTCCGGCGCTTTGAGTCTGACTTATGGCCCGGGCCTGTTTATGGACCCATTCGGTCCGGCCTCGTTGATCGGACTGAAGCCCGGAGCAGTCGAGGCATTCAGCGACGTTACCAAGCTCAACGCTGCCGGCGCGGTAGCAGGTGCCTTTAATGGTATTGGGCTGCGAGATCAATATTTCTGTGTTCTGCTTGAGAGCGACTCTCAGATCAGAATAAATGCAAGTGCCTTTGAGGTAACCTCAGAAGACCCGAAGAGATCGGCTCAGAGCGGCAAGGTCATTACCTGTCTGTTGCCTTCATTCAATCTCGGTGCAAGAGAATCTCGAACCTTTAACTTCAAAATCTATGCCGGCCCGATGCTTCTCGATCACCTTTCGCGAATTAACCGCGATCACGTTTCTGAATATGGCTTTCTTAGCACAATCCTGTTGCGAGTTCTTCAGTTTTTCTACGGGCTACTGCCAAATTACGGTCTTGCTATTATTTTGTTGACCATAGTAGTCAGGCTTGTTCTGTATCCGCTGACGCTCAAACAGACCAAATCAATGGCGCAGATGCAGAAAATTCAGCCAATGGTTCAGGATCTCAAGGATCGCTACAAGGACAACCCCCAGAAATTCAACGAAGAAGTGCTTCGTCTTTATCAGAAGAACAATGTCAATCCGCTGGGCGGCTGTCTGCCCTTGCTCCTGCAGTTGCCCATTCTAATTGCCCTTTATAACACGATAAGAATTGCAGTAGAGCTGCGCAAGACTCCGTTTTTATGGATCTCTGATCTTTCCAAGGGAGATCCGCTCTTGATTCTGCCGATCGCAATAGCTGCTCTGATGTATTATCAGCAGGGAAAAATGTCGACAGATCCGCAACAGCAGCAGATGATGGCTTTCATGCCGATGTTTATGTTCGTCATCACCTGGTCGCTTCCTGCCGGTTTGCTGGTTTACTGGTTCGCCAGCAGCGTACTCGGCTTAATTCAGCAGTTACAGGCCAACCGTATGTCGGCGGCCCTTAAGGAGGAATGAACTTGACTACAAGAACAATTGAGATTACCGCTAAAACAGAACAGGAAGCTAGAGAAATCGCCAACGGCGAACTTAACGAAAACGAAGTGATTACTGCGGCTGAAGTGCTCACAGCGCCGGCTCGCGGACTATTCGGATTCGTTGGCAAACAGGAATTCAAGATTCGTTTCGTTATCGGTGAAAAACCGCCGGCACCGCAAAAGCGAGAGCCAGTTTCAGCGCCGGTGATACATGATGAAGCTGGCGAAAATGATGAAGAAATGCCGGTAAGACAACCTCGCCGCGAAGGCTCTGGCAATGCCCGCCCTCCTCGCCATGAAGGCTCCGAAAGCGGTCGGCCTCCCCGTCGTGGCGGCAACCGTAATCGCAACGCTGACGGTCGCCGTGGTCGTGGGGCTCCGCGCTATCAGGATGGAGATGGCGAAGAACCGATGAATCTTCCCGAGCGTCCGCGCCTCGAAGTCAATGCCGAGATAAAAGCACATCCGTGTTACGCACAGATATTCGAGCTGATTCGTGACGTTGCCGCCAATGTTGGTATTGAAGATCTCGAAATGGTCGATTACGTGCGCGATGGAGCATGGGTAATCGAAGCGTCCGGTGAGAACGTTTCTCAGCTCATCGGCAAGCGTGGTCGCACGCTCGATTCATTGCAGTATCTGATGAACATTATTTTCAATAAAGGCAACGATGATCGAACCAAGCTTGTTCTAGATGTTCAGGGGTATCGAGAAAAACGTTATCGCAACCTGATCATGCTGGCTAATCGCATGTGCCGCAAGGCTCTTTCCGCCCGTAAACAGGTAGAACTCGAGCCGATGTCTACTCTCGATCGCCGCACCATTCATCTCGCACTTAAAGACCGCACCGATATCGAAACCTTTTCAAAGGGAACAGAACCGATGCGTCGGGTCGTAATTTCTCCGCTGAAAAAGCGCAAAGGCAATCAGAATGTCAACTGGCAGCCGGTAGAAGACGACGGCGATTCAGATTTTTCTGAAGAAAAGCTTGAACGCTCCGGCTCGGTTCCAATGTTCATGGAGGAAGATGTCTAAGGCCAGAACCGATACTATCGCTGCGGTGGCGACACCGCCAGGCAGGTCGGCTATCGGTCTGATAAGGGTGAGTGGCCCGGCAGCCTTCGAAATCCTGAAAAGAATCTTCAAAACAGGGGGAAAGAAAACTTTCCCCCTGCCTCATTGTGCCTACTATGGTTCGATAATCGACCCGGAATCAGGATTTATCGCAGACAAGGTGCTGGTGACAACCTTTGTTGCACCTCATTCTTACACTGGCGAGAATCTTGCCGAAATATCGACGCACGGCAATATGGTTGTCGTCAGCAAGGTGTTGCAGATAGCTCTGCGCAACGGTGCCAGAAGCGCGGATGCTGGCGAGTTTACCCGCCGCGCATTTCTTAATGGAAAGATGGACCTGCTTGAGGTCGAAGCGGTTTCGCAGCTGCTCTCAGCCGGCTCGATGAGTCAGGCGCGTCTGGCGCTTAATCAGCTCGATGGCCTGCCTTCGCAATTTGTCAGTCGTATCAGGTCACGTCTGCTCGATCATCTGGTGCAGCTCGAAGCCAGTCTCAACTTCCCAGAAGATGCGATTGAAGCTATAGATGAACATATTCTTGCCAGAGATCTCAAAAAAATTCTCGCAGAACTGCAGATTTTTGCAGAAAATGCCCGCAACGGCAGCATGGTTGCTGCAGGACTTAAGGTTGCGCTGCTTGGGCGGCCGAATTCTGGCAAGTCCAGCGTTATGAACTACATGCTCGGTCGCGATCGCGCTATTGTAACCGAAATTGCCGGTACCACCCGTGATACTCTTGAAGAAAGCCTGACAATTGGAAATTACGCGATAAGACTGATTGATACCGCCGGGCTGCGTCAGCCTGGAGACCGGATCGAAGCGATAGGTATTGAGCGCACTCGCAGTGCTGTAGCGGAAGCTTTTGCTCTCATTGCCGTTTTTGATGGCTCTGATTTGCCAGATGCAGATGACAGACTGGTTATGGCTGAGCTTGAACGGTCTGGCAAGCCTTATCTGGTGCTGCGCAACAAGGCTGATCTCGCTCAGAAACTGCCCGATGCCTTTTTTGACGGCAAAGAGCAGATCGTGGTCTCAGCCCTTAAAGGGTCAGGCCTGGATCGGCTGGTCGAGGAGCTGCGCCGGATTATCGAAGATCGTGGACTGGGCGAATATGAAGAGCTGGTTCTACTCGGCGCACAGCAGGCTGCTGCGCTTGACAAGGCATTGACCGCGCTTGAGCGTGCTTGTGCCGGAGCCGGCCGGATGTATCAGGATATGCTCGCCATCGACCTCGAAGAGGCAGTGCGTGAGCTTGGGCGGGTTAATGGTGAAACTGTTGATGTAAACACGCTTGATCTGGTGTTTGAGCGGTTCTGTATTGGTAAGTAGATGAAAGAAGTCAGAAATTATCAGGTGATAGTGGTTGGTGCCGGGCATGCCGGCTGCGAAGCCGCGCTGGCCAGCGCACGACTTGGCGCTGATACTCTGCTGTTGACCATGAACCTGTCGACGATTGCTTTGATGCCATGTAACCCAAGCATCGGCGGCCCGGGAAAAGGTCATCTGGTGAGAGAAATAGGCGCGCTTGGCGGCGAAATGGCAGCGTGTATCGACGAAACCTGCGTTCAGATGAAATGGCTGAATACTTCAAAGGGCCCGGCTGTGCGATCTCGTCGTGCGCAGGCCGATAAATACCTCTACCGTCAGCGCATGACACGAACGCTTTTTAACACGCCTAACCTCACATTGCGCCAGGGACATGTCACCGAAATACTTGTCAAGGAAGGTCGCGTATCGGGTGTCAAGCTGGAAACCGGCTTGGAATTCGAATGTGAGCGGCTGATCGTAACCTCTGGAACTTATCTAAACAGTCGTATAATTCTTGGTCGTGCTACCTGGCCTGGCGGCCCTCAAAATCAGAGCCCGGCCCTGGGACTTTCAGAATCTCTGGTTAAATGCGGCGTGTCACTGCGCCGCCTGCAGACGGCAACTCCGCCGCGCATTCTCAAGAGCTCGGTAGATTTCAGCAAGCTGGGTGAACTGCCAGGTGACCCTGATTCTGGCGGCTTCTTATGGGAAAACCGCCTGCGGCGCTATGAGCGGCAAATATCCTGCTTTCTGGCTTTTACCGATGAAGAATCCGTTGCCGCGGTCAGGCGCAATTTGAGCGAAAGCCCGCTGATGCTGGAAAACATAACCAACGTCGGGCCAAAGCATTGTCCGTCGATCGACCGCAAGATAATGCGCTTCCCTGACCAGATAAAACATCAGATTTTTGTTGAGCCTGAAGGCTGGGAATCACAGGAACTTTATCTGCAGGGGCTTACCACCGGCATGCCTCCAGCCGCTCAGCAGGAAATTGTGAGAAGTGTAAAGGGTCTAGAAAACGCAATAATAATGAGATATGGTTATGCCATTGAATATGATGCCCTTGCTCCCGGACTGATTCGCAAAACCATGGAAAGCCGCGCTCTCAAAGGTCTTTACACTGCCGGGCAGATCAACGGCACTTCAGGATACGAAGAAGCCGCTGCGCAGGGTCTGATTGCCGGTATCAATGCCGCACTGGCTATTAAAGGGCAACCTTCATACTGGCCTTCTCGAACTAACAGTTATATGGGTGTGCTGGTAGATGATCTTTCTATCTGGCAAAAGCCTGAGCCGTATAGAATAACGCCGGGTCACGCTGAATTCAGACTGACCTTGCGTGATGATTCGGCTGAACGTCGCCTCACGCGCGATGGTTATCTGATTGGAATGGTTGACGAAGAGCGTTTCTCACGCATCAATGCATGGACAACGCGGATCGAAGACGAACTTGCCCGTCTCAATGATCTGAGCCTTTTCCCTAGCGGAGAAATGCGTGAAAAGCTGGTTTCTTCAGGCACCGGTGATCTGAAAAAGCGTGTTTCAGGCTGTGAAATACTGCAACGGCCAGGAATTTCGTATAATGATGTCAAAGCCCTTCTGGCTGATGAAAAGGATGACTGGCTGATGGCGCCAGACGAAATATACAGTCTCGAAACTGAGATAAAATATCGCGGTTATTTTGAGCGAGAATCAGAAAAGATAGCTCAGACAAAATTTCTTGAAAGCATCAGACTGCCACTGGCAAAGGTTGATGAACGGCTTGCCTCGTTGTCACCGCATATTGCGGAATTTCTTTTGTCAGATCAGTTCGACGATCTTAATCAGCTGGTAAGAAAAAATTGCCTTTCACGTTCAGATCTTGCTATTCTGTTAACAGTACTTCGGCAAGATTCAGAAGAGGTGGTCGGTGACCCCGAGGTGTTAAATGATTAACAAAAAAAGGCAGGAACTGATAATTCAGAATCTGCGCTCGATTTCTTCAGAAGTCAGAATGAAATCTATTGAGCAGCTTTTGCAGATTCCCAACATGCCTGCACAGGAAAAGATCAAACATCTACAGGTTGTGATCAACGACCCTGAAGCGGAAGTGAGCAGCCATGCGGCTCAGGCTGTTGCAAGTCTTAGTGCGCAGCCAGAAGCCGGAGTGCCACCAACACCGGAACCATTTGCTTATCACCCGGATGCAGATGATACTCTTTCTCAGCCGGAGCCCGTACAAATGCCACCCGGGCCAGTTCTTCCGTCTTTGCATGATGATTTTCAAGAACAGCCGGTTGCATTACCCCCGATTTCGCCAGTCACTCCCCGTCCGGCAGAGCCGGTGCCTTCGCCTGCCGAACCAGTTCTGCCGCCTCCTGTCGTGGCAGCGCCTCCGGTTCCATCTCGACCTGTTGCTGTCGCAACTCCGCCAGCGCCGCCGGCTCCTCCGGTTCCGCCGCCTTTTCCCGACAATCAGGCAGATTCGGAAGCTGAAGCTTTTGTCGATGATCCACCAGATCCGTCGTTGCCGAATCTGGCAAAAATTACCAATATTCCAGATATGTTGGCGCATATTCACGAACTTGCCTGCAACCGGCCTTCCGGGCATGCTACCCAACTGTTAACCATGGCCCGCAGCGGCATTGAAGAGGTTGCTTTAACGGCATTGCAGGCGTTGTTCAATCTTAAAGATTTCCGTGTTGCACCTGAAATTCTCAACATGCTGGGAGAAGATCAGTATTCTTCGCAGCGCCGCTTTTTGATGCTCAAAATCATCATGGAAAGCAATCGCGCCATGCATGTACCTTCTCTTGAGCGTATTTTGCTGCGGGAAAAGGACGTCATCGTAAAATCAGGTCTCGTCAAGGTTTACGCGAGAAGCAGTGGTGCCGGCGGGGTGGCAACCCTGATCGCCTGTCTGCAGGATCAGGACGCCAGAGTGCGTGCCAACACCGTCGAAGTTATCGAAGAACAGAATATCAAGGGCTGTGAGCAGAAGATAATTCAACTGCTGCAGGACCCGGAAAATCGCGTCAAGGTCAATGCCGCCAAATATCTGGTCAAGAACGGTTATCAGCAGGCTTTCATGACCTTGCGCAGCATGCTGGTTTCTTCAGAAGTCTGGTTGCGTGACAGCGTAATATTTGCGCTTGGCGAAATTGGCGATCAGGCGTCCTTGACCTTGCTCAAGGCGGCTTTGAAAGATCCCAATCAGGGCATCAGACTGAGTGTTCTCAAGGCACTGGCCAGAATTAACAACAACACAGCCCGTCAGGTTCTCAAGGCTGCTACTGGCGATCCTGATCCCGTCGTGGCACAGGTTGCCAACACACTTTTTGAAAAGATAAAAAATACTCCGGTGCGCGAAGATATTAGATATACACCAAATGCCGCATTTGGCAGTATGCAGCCACAGCAGGCAACACCACCGCAGCCACCGCAGCCACCGCAACCGCAGCAACCTCAGCAACCTCAGCAGGTAGTATGCCCGCCGGCGCTGCCAGCAATGCCCGATTTGCCCGCTGAACCAAAGATAGCCCCGCCGCCGGAGGCGCCACCAACTCCAGCAGCTGTCACGCCGCCGTTTGCTTCGCCGCAACCCAAGCCACCACAGCCACCGACACCTGTTACGCCGCCGACACCGCCTGCGCCACCGCCGCAACCGTTATCGCCGGAACCACCGCTTTCGGTAGCCGAGCCGACTTTGCCAGATGCGCCGGCTTTGCCACCAATTCCGCCCTCTCCGCCGGCTCCGCCAAGGCGCCCATCTATTCCGGGTATGCCAGACTTTGCCAAGCCGCGCTCGGCTGAGCTTTATGCCAAACTTTGTTCTGACAGCGTCGAAGAACAAAGGATCGGTTCGCGTGATATCGCCTTCATTCTTGGCGACGATCAGATGATTCTGCTGAACAAGGCCGTTTCGCTCGCCGACGAAAGCATCAGAATCAACGCAGTTAAAATACTGTCGCGAAAGAAAACCCCGGATGCAAAAGCGCTTCTCGAAAAGCTTACCTCAGACTCGAACGAAACTGTCCGCTCGATGGCTGAAAAAGCTCTGGTCATGATGAAGTGACGCCAGACTTTCAGGTTATAGTTGTCGGAGCCGGTCATGCCGGATGTGAGGCTGCTCTTGCCTGTGCCCGCGCTGGTGTACCAACTTTGCTGCTGACCATCAACCTCGATACCGTTGCGGCGATGCCCTGCAACCCCTCTGTTGGCGGTCAGGGAAAAGGCCAGCTGGTGCGCGAGATCGATGCGCTTGGTGGGGAAATGTCGATTGTCGCCGACGAAACCAGCATACAGCGTCGCCGTTTGAACACCCGCAAAGGTATTGCCGTTCAGGCAAATCGCTTTCAATCAGACAAGGAAGCATACAGCCGACGTATGCTGCGGTCTGTGCTTGCACAACCCGGACTGGCAATTCTACAGTCGATGGTGTCTGAACTTCACTTTGAGAACGACCGCCTGGCCGGAGTAAAGACTATGGCAGGCGAAATCTGGCGGGCGCAGGCAGTTATCCTTACCCCCGGCACTTTTTTGCGTGGTCTGATTCATGTTGGCGAGACGCAGTTCAGCGCCGGCCGTGCCGGAGAGCCGGCTGCCGATGCACTTGGTCAGACTTTGAGCGAAGTCGGACTGCCGATCATGCGCTTTAAGACTGGTACTCCGCCACGGGTTGATGCGGCTTCAATAGATTTTTCGAGCCTCGAACGACAGGATCATGAAGAAGATACTCCTCCGTTCTCGTTGTGGTCAGACTCAAGCATAAGCCTGCCCTCCCGTCCCTGTTATATCACCAGAACTACCGCCGAGACCCATCGAGTCATCAAAGACAATTTTGGCAGATCTGCGCTGATTGCAGGAAGAATAACCGGAACTGGCGCCCGTTATTGTCCATCTATAGAAGACAAACTCAACAAATTTCCTGACAAGGAAACGCATAAGGTTTTTCTTGAGCCCGAAGGTGCTTTCTCGCGGGAGATATACCTTCAGGGTTTATCGACCAGTCTGCCTGAAGAAGTGCAGGAAGCATATGTGAAGACGCTGCCAGGACTCGAAAAAGCTTGTATAACCAGGCCCGGTTACGGTATCGAATACGATATCGTCGATCCGCTCAACCTTTACCCGACTCTGATGTCAAAGTCTATTGCAAATCTTTTTCTGGCCGGGCAGATTAACGGCACCTCAGGTTATGAAGAAGCGGCTGCTCAGGGTTTGCTGGCAGGCGTCAACGCCGCTGCAGCAGTGCTGAAACAGCCCCCGCTTACTCTCGATGCCAACAGCTCGTATCTTGGGCTGATGGTTCAGGAAATAACTACTCTTGGCATTACCGAGCCATACCGGATTTTTACTTCGCGCTCGCCATTCCGGCTGAATCTACGTATGAGTAATGCCGAAGACCGCCTTGCAGAAACCGGTTTCAGGCACGGCATTCTTTCGCAAAACCGCTACAGCAAGATAGATCAACGTCAGAAAAACCTGTCTGATCTCGAAAGTAAGTTGCATTCATATTCGGCCAAAGCAAGCAGTTACCGTGAATGTCTGCCGGAGTGGGCTCTGCCGCTTCCGGTCGGTAGCGTGACGGCGGCGCAGTTATTGCGACATCCGGATGCTGAACTGGCGATGTTCAAGCCGCTTTTTCCCGAGATTGCAAGTCTTGACCGTCTGGCTGTTCTTGAGGTTGAAGCCAGAATCAAGTATTCCGGTTATTTCGCTCAGCAGCACAAAGAGTTCGAGCTCATCGAATCGATGCGCTCGATCAAAATCGATGCGGGTTTTTTTGACGAACTTCCTGAGGCTGTGTGCAAAGAGGCTCGCATGAAAATTCTTGCAGTCAGGCCCGCTACCGTTGATGCTCTTGCTGCCATACCAGGGGTGCGTGCCTCAGATATGACTCTTATTCTGCTGACTCTGCGTCGTCGGCAGCGAGACAGTGAGCTGAAGCAATGAGTGATAATAATGTTTTGAAGATAATCGAACCTTATGTGGCCAGACTCGGTCTGCCAATTAACCGGCAGCAGCTGGAGCAGTTACAGCTGCTTTCTGAGCTTATGCAACAGGATCCTCTTTATAAAAGCGTGTCAAAGATATCAGATCCGGAAGAGGTTGCTGTTAAACATTTCCTCGACAGCCTGGCTCCGCTCGGCCTTGCCGCGGATATCTGGAAAGTCGGGACTGTTCTTGACCTGGGCACCGGTGGCGGGTTCCCTTGTCTACCTCTGGCAATTGCGCTGCCGCAAAGCAGTTTTGTCGCTGTCGATTCGCGTCAGAAGTCGGTAGACTTTGTCGCGCGCATGGCCGAAAAAGCCGGCATAAAAAACGTTCAGACCAGGCATGCCCGCATCGAGGATCTTGGTCGAGAAAAGTCGTTCAGAGAGCGTCATGATCTGGTTGTCTGCCGCGCTCTTTCTGCTGTGCGAATTTTGCTCGAATATACTCTGCCATTGTTAAGAAACGGTGGGTATGCTTTCTTCTACAAAGGGCCCAAACTTGATCAGGAAATGCTGGAGGCGGCGAAAGCTTTCAGTGCCTTTGGGGTCGCTTCTTCTGAAATTGAAGTCCTCTCACTTATGCCGCCGGCGGTGCCATACGAGCGTAATTTTGTGAAGATTTTAAAGCGCCATCCGGTTCCATCTGCATACCCGCGCAAGGCCGGCATGCCGGCTTCGCGACCTCTGTAGCAGCAGTCCTGCAAAATCGCCCGTCTTCAGGTGTACCCTGAGGCGTTACCAGATTGTTTATAAAGATTGACTCAGACCGGTATATCTGCTATACTCGTCAAACTTATTTCAATCCCGGAGGAAGTCAAAATGGGTGCCTGTCCGAAAAATAGAGTTTCAAAACTCAGAGGTCGCAAAAGAAGAACGCATTACAAAGCAGCTCCAGTAGCTCTGGCCAAGTGCGCGCAGTGCTTCGAAACCAAGCGCCCTCATCACGTATGCCCGGCATGTGGCTATTACGGCAAGAAGGTTAAAGTTCTCGACGTCGAAAAAGATTGATACCGGAAACCAAATAGCGAATGAAAATCGCCGTTGATGTCATGGGCGGAGATTACGCCCCGCAGGAACTGGTATCAGGAGCACGATCGTATCTGGAATCTGGCGGCAGCGCCGAACTGATACTGGTCGGAAGAGAGTCCGCCATTCGCGAAATTATGCCGCAGCTCCCGCAAGGCTGCGAAATCTGCGATACGCCAGATTTCGTCGAAATGGGAGAAGCGCCAATGCAGGCTCTTCGCAAAAAGAAGAACGCCTCTATCGCGGTGGCGGCTCGTCTTGTACGCGAAGGCAAAGCCGATGCGCTTTTGTCGGCCGGCAGCACTGGTGCTCAGATGGCCGCTTCCTTTCTCGAAATCGGAAGGATTCCCGGGGTGGAGCGGCCTGCTATAGCCGTAATGTTGCCTTCGGCAGAAGGTCATGGCGTTCTGCTTCTCGATGTTGGTGCAAACGTAGATTGTCGTGCCAACCATCTTTTCCAGTTTGCCCAGATGGGTTCAACATATTATGAGCGCGTTTGTGGCATCAAACAGCCAAAGGTCGGCATCTTGAGTATCGGTGAAGAAGCATCGAAGGGCAATGAGCTGACAAAGCTGGTCTATGATTCTCTCAAAGAGAGCTCACTTAATTTTATCGGCAATGTAGAGGCTGACCATCTTTATTATGGCAAGGCGCACGTAGTTGTTTGCGACGGTTTTGTCGGCAACGTGCTGCTCAAAGCCAGTGAAAGCCTCTCGGAACTGATTCAGGGTCAGTTGTTCAAGGCTGCCAAGGCAGCAGAAATCGCTCCAGAACAACTGCTGCAACTCAAGGCCGGACTGAAAAAATACAGTCCTGATGCTCCTGAATACAGCGCCGCTCCCTTGCTTGGCATTGATGGCGTCTCGGTAGTCTGCCACGGCAAGTCAAAGGCTTCAGTTATTGCTAACGCTTTGACGCTGGCGACGAACTATGCTTCCACCGGAGTTGTCGGGCTCATTCACAGCCAGGTTGAAAAAGAAGGCATGTCTGGCGAAGACGCGCCCTTGAAAACGGCAGGCTGAGGCCAGGCTGCATAATTTAGCGGCTGATCACTCCAGGGGAGACCTCTGCATCATGATAGAAACCAGAATAACCAATCTCAAAAGCATAGAGACCGACTACTGCGCAGTATTTGAACGCCTGGATAAATTCCGGCCACAAAAGGCCGTCTGATCAGGAGGCAATTAACATGAGAGCACTGGTATTTCCGGGACAGGGTTCGCAGAAGGTAGGCATGGCGAAGGCCATGGTCGAAAAATACCCATGGGCAGCTGAGATGGCTGAAAAGGCTGATGCCCTGCTCGAACGCCCGATCTCTCAGATTTGCTTTAATGGCCCTGAAGAAGAGCTCAAAAAAACTTTCAATACTCAGCCCGCAATTTTTCTCGCTTCGGCGATACTCACAGAATGGCTGCGCCTGAACGGCTATGAATATGCCGTGACGGCCGGTCACAGCCTGGGCGAATATAATGCGCTTTTTGCCGCCGGTGTTGCTTCTTTTGATGATCTTATCAAGGTTGTCGATGCCCGGGCGCGTGCCATGGAAAAGGCCTGTCCAGCAGGAACCGGAGCTATGAGCGCAATTCTGATGCTTGATCGTGCCGAAGTTGAACGTGTCTGCCAGGAAGCATCATCTGAAGGTGTCTGCGTCGTGGCAAATTTTAACTGCCCCGGTCAGGTTGTAATTTCCGGTCTGACTGCAGCAGTAAAAAGAGCAGGTGAACTCGCTGTCGCGAAGGGAGCCCGCAAGGTCACGCCGCTAGAGGTCTCTGGTCCGTTCCATTCACCATTGATGCAGAAAGCTGGTGATGAACTGGCAACAGCTCTTGAAAACGTTGTTTTTGCTGATGCGAGAGTGCCGGTTTATTGTAACATCGATGCGATGCCGACGACTTCGGCAGCCGAACTTAAAAACAAGCTGTTGCAGCAGATTACTGGCTCGGTTCGCTACGAAGATGCCGTTTTGAACATGATCAAGCATGGTGTGACCGAATTTGTCGAAGTTGGTCCGGGCAAGGTTCTGGCCGGGCTGAACAAGAAAATAGCTGCCAGTATACCGACGCAGTTTGCCTCAGATCCGGAAAGCCTTGGCGCTTTGCTGCAGGCAACTCCGGCCGCTGAATTTTCAGCTTGACAAAAGCATTTAAAAGCAGTAAAAAACAGGCTCCTGCACTTAATAAAACAACGATGAGGTAGGCATGAACAGTCCAGTTATTAACACCAACGAAATGCCGACAGCTGTCGTGACAGGCTCTGCGCGCGGCATTGGTTTTGAAATTGCCCGCACGCTCTGCGAAAACGGCTATCGCGTAATGCTTTCTGATATAAACGAAGCAGGCCTCGAAACTGCTAAAAAAGAGTTGACCGATGCCGGTATGAACGTAGCTGCCTGTGTCGCTGACGTTTCCAAGGCTGAAGATGCCGAGAAGCTCACTAACGCCACAATTGACGCTTTTGGGCGAATCGACGTTCTGGTGAACAACGCCGGCATAACCCGTGACGGGCTCATCATGCGCATGGATGAGGCTGCCTGGGATCTCGTGCTCAAGATTAATCTCAAGGGTGCCTTTCTAATGTCCAAGGCTGTTGTGCGCCCGATGCTGAAACAGAAGCAGGGCGCAATCGTGAATATTTCTTCGGTTATCGGTCTCATGGGCAATGCCGGTCAGGCCAATTATGCTGCCAGCAAAGCCGGGCTTATCGGTTTTACCAAGAGTTTTGCCAAGGAATTCGGCCGCAAGGGCATCAGGGCCAACGCAATAGCTCCTGGTTTTATCAGCTCTGACATGACAGCTGTATTGCCAGACAAAGTCAAAGAACAGATGCTGGCCCAGATTCCAATGAACACGTTCGGAAATCCCCGCGACGTTGCCAACGCCGTGGTTTTTCTTGCCTCTGACAAGGCATCTTACATTACAGGGCAGGTGCTGACCGTTGATGGCGGCATGGTAATGTCCTAAACCCGTTTTTAAATTCTCAGGAGGAATTTTATAATGAGTAACTATTTTGAAGAAATCAAAAGAATCGTAGTAGACAAGCTCCAGGTCGATGAAAAACAGGTCGTTCTCGAAGCCAGCTTTATCGAAGATCTCGGCGCCGACAGTCTTGACACCGTCGAGCTGGTCATGGATCTCGAAGAACATTTCGAAATCGAAATTCCTGACGAAGATGCCGAAAAGCTCAGAACTGTAAAAGACGCAGTGGATTACATTACCGCTAAAAAAGGCGCTTGATATCGGTTTCTGAAACCTGTTTGGTCTGACCAGACAGGTTTTGTCCGCTTTGGAGCCTTAAGGTGAAAATACTTCCACGCCTAAAAATTGCACATCTTCAGCCAAAATATCCCCTGATTCAGGGAGGCATGGCCATCAGGGTTTCTACCGGCAAACTGGCAGGATCTGTCGCCCGCGAAGGGGGCATAGGTCTTATCGCTGGTTCCGGTATGGACCTCGATGAGGTGCGCAACGAAATCGCAATCGCCAGAAGTATTGCCAATGGTGGCATCGTCGGCATAAACACGATGGTGGCTGCCTCAAAGTTTCGTGAAGTCATGGAAACAGCTGCCCAGGCCGGCATAGATTTGCTGGTCGCTGGCGCCGGCTTTTCGCGCGATATCTTTGATATCGGTCGAGATTACGGTATCCCGGTTGTTCCCATTGTTTCAGGAGATCGTGTCGCTGTGCTGGCTGAAAAACTCGGCGCTGCGGCTGTCGTTGTTGAAGGGTGCGAGGCCGGTGGGCATCTTGGTACCGACCGCCTGGCCAGAGATATTTACCCCGAAGTCAAAGCCGCGGTTAACATCCCGGTGCTTCTTGCCGGTGGAGTAATCGACCAGAATGACATTATTGAGGCTTTTACCAGGACGAATGCCGACGGCGTGCAAGTTGGAACCCGCTTTGCTGCCAGTTTTGAGGCGAATGTCGCCAAGGCTTTTCATGACACCTATCTCAAAGCCAAAAAAGGCGATGTTTTCAGAATCATGAGCCCGGTAGGTCTCTGGGGAAATGCGCTCGCAACTCCGTTCAGCGACAAGGCACAGCGTGAAGAGATGAAACCGTCGATATGTATGAACTGCCTCAAAAAGTGCTCGCAGCGATTTTGCATTATTCAGGCTTTGATCGAGGCCCGCGTCGGCAATCTCGACAAGGGACTGGTCTTTGCCGGTGAACATGTTTACCGCATTAAAGAGATAATGTCGGTCAGGGATATCTTCACCATGTTCTTTTCCGGTCTCGATTACCGCGACTGAAATTTACAGTATTCAGGAGGACCGCTTTAATGAAACGCGTTTTTGTCACAGGGCTGGGGGTTGTTTCCCCGATCGGTATCGGTGTCGACAACTTCACTCAAGGCCTCAGGCAGGGTAAAAACGGCATAGGTCCGATCGCAGGTTTCGATGCCTCGAAACATACCGTGCAGATTGCAGGTGAAATAAAAGATTTCAACCCTGAAGATTACATGCAGAACAAAAAAGAGATCCGCCGTCACGACCGTTATTCGCAGTTTGCCATGTCGGCGGCTGCCATGGCGGTTGAGCAGGCTGGTCTCAAAGAAAAGAATTATGACCCGTTCCGGGTCGGTGTAACTGTTTCGACCGGGATTGGCGGCATACACACCTTCGAGGGCGAATACGATACCTGTCTGGCCAACGGCCCTGGTCGCGTAAGCCCTTTTCTGGTGCCAATGATGATCTGTAATATCTCGGCCGGCTGTATCGCCATGGAATATGGCTTCAACGGCCCGAATTACTGTGTCGTCTCTGCCTGCGCATCTGGCCTGCATGGAATCGGCGAAGCATTTCTCAAGATAGTTCACGACGAGTGCGACATCATGGTTTGCGGCGGCGCTGAATCTGCGATAACACCACTTACCGTCGCCGGTTTTGCCAAAATGAAGGCGCTGTCAACCCGCAATGACGCGCCTGAAAAAGCGTCGCGTCCGTTTGACAGGGACCGTGACGGCTTCGTCATGGGCGAAGGCGCTGGCGTTCTGGTTATCGAAAGCGAAGAGAGCGCTCGCCGTCGTGGCGCAACCGTACTGGCTGAAATCAAAGGTTATGGCGCAACAGCAGATGCTTACCATCTGACCGCACCGCACCCCGAAGGCGAGGGCGGCTATCGCGCGATGATGAAGGCGATCAATTTCAGTAATTTTCCGGTTGACAGAGTTAACTATGTAAATGCTCATGGAACCAGCACTCCTATTGGCGATGGTGCTGAAATGAAGGCGGTCAGAAGGGTTTTTGGCGACAAGATTGGAAATGTAACCATCAATGCTACAAAGTCGATGATTGGCCATCTGCTTGGCGCTGCCGGCGCAGTTGGTTCTGTTGCGACCATCGTTCAGATACGCAACGGCTTTATTCACCCGACCATGAATCTTGAAAATCCTGATGAGGAATTGAAAGATCTCGATTTTGCACCGCTCGTAGTCAAAAATAAGCAGATCGATGGTGGCCTGGTTAATTCATTCGGCTTTGGTGGTCAGAACGCCAGTATACTGTTCTGCCGACCAGAATAAAAAAAGTGTTTAAAAAAAGACTGCCGCATACATCGGCAGTCTTTTTTTTGCCTGCTTTTGTAATATTTGCAGATTTTCCTCTGCTTCGGTGTTAAAGCGTTTGCATAAACCAGTTCATTACTAGTATAATTTTAGTGTGAAGGGGTTGTGGGTTATTTCAGATTAAAGGAGAGGCTCAAAATGGAAATACTAAGAGTCGCATCATCGTCGAATCCCAAATCTGTCGCAGGAGCCATTGCCGCGGTTCTTGAACAGGACAAGCAGGTTGAGTTACTCGCAGTCGGAGCGGGTGCAGTAAACCAGGCAGTAAAATCGATAGCCGTAACCAGGGGATATGTAGCACCCAAAGGAATTGAGCTGTTAACGATGATAGCTTTTGCAAAGATCGAGATTGATGGAAACGAAAAAACTGCTATCAAATTTCTTGTCGAAGCCCGCTGAATCTGACTTCGCCCTGAACAGGAGTTTCCTTAGAAACACTGGCGGCAGCCTTCTGCTGGCGGTGGTTTTTTTGTTTCTGCTTGCCAGCGCAGGGGTTTCAGCCGAAGACGCTGCTGCTGCACGAATGTACAAGCTTCAGCAGCGTCTGATTGACAACCCACGTGATATCGAGGCTCATCTACAACTGGCAATGGAATACAGTCTGGCCAATAATTTCGTTAAGGCTGTCGAGACATATTTTGTGCTTTTACGAATTGACCCTGATAATTTTCATGCCTATAACAACCTCGGCATTCTTTATCGCAAAAGCGGTCAGTTTCGTGACAGCATTCACTGTTACCAGCAGGCTGCCAGAATTAACCCGGATTCATATTGGGTACCCTATAACATGGGGCTTTGCTACGAAGCCATGGGGCGCATGCAGGAAGCCCGCGAAAGTTATGGGCGGGCGTTGTCGCTTAATCCATCATTCACTCAGGCTCTCGAACGTCTGCGCGTGCTTTCGGGCAGCTCGGCAGAAGCAGCAGTCCCGGCGCTGCCTGGACTTGCTGATTCTCAGATCTATCTGGTAGATTCAGAAACCGGGCAGCCACGCATATATTCACAAAGCGAATCGCAGCCCGCGGCAACCACAAAGCCAGCTCCGACCAAGGTTACCCCCGTAGCCAAACCCGATCAGGAACCCGAAAAGATTTCTGAAAAAGTAGTCGAGCGTATCAAAAAAGAAAAAGAGGCGCGCAGACAGTATCGAACTGCCCGGAAAGGCCCTGCTGCCGCTATTTTTAACCAGGCTATGGATGCCTTCGAAGCCGGCAATATCGAAAAGGCGATTGAATATTACGTCAGCTGCATTATTACCGAACGCGATCTTCTGGCAGAGCCTGACAACGGTCTTATCCGCAGTGGCCTAGAGCATCTCAAGGAACGCCCGAATCGTATGTCAGACGGTATTTTCTACCGAGGTCTGCTGATTTTTATATCTGGCAATCTTGAGCTGGCTGTGCCTGACATGCAGACATATCTGGAATCAAGCCGTAATCGCAAAGACGCCAATCAGCTTTATGTGGCTGAGGCCACCCGCATAATCGAGCGCCATGAAGCCGAAAAAGCTGAACGTGAAGCCAGAGAAAAAGAACGCGAAGAAATGTTGCTGGCTGTTCAGACTGCTTCTGCCAGCGATATTCCAGAACCAGAACAACCAAGGGCGAGCGATTTTGTACTTAAAAGAATGAGTGTTGATCAGATTATCGATGAAGCCGACAGGTTGAGTCGCGAAAGCAGAATTCAGGATGCCATTGCAGTTCTCGAAACCGGCCTGCAAAGTGCCCCTGACGATCTTCGTCTGCTGATGAAGAGCGCCAACGCCTATACTGATATGCTGCTGCTCAAGGGCGACCAGGAAGCCGGTAAAATGGCTTTGCAACGTTTTGAGACCGTTCGGCAGCGATCTCCAGAAAACTCGCGTGAGTGGGCAATATCAGGAGAGATGATTCAAGAACTCAAAGGGCGCATACGCTGATTTTACCAGCGCAGAGTGTAGCCCGCCTGTAGCTGTTCGTCCCAGCCGTAATCCCGGTAGGTGCGCAGATTCTTATAGTAAACGAATTCCAGCGTCCAGGTAGTAGTTGGCTGTACTCTGATTCCCAGGACCATATCCATGGTATCTTTGTCGTCACCGCCAAGAATCTCGCCCACAAGTTCGCCGATCAGCGACACCGGCTCAAGAGCTTCGTAGCTCATGCCCATGCGGTAGAGAAACCTGTTATCATCACTCTCTGAATCGATAACTGCACCCAGCTCTAGATTGGCAGTGGCGCGATCGGTTTCGCTGGTAGTTACGCAGCCAAAAAGCTTAAGTTCATCGCTGCTTTTTGAACCAGCTGGCAGCATGTTGGCGGGGTTGCCGGTAGTTATGGTGGTCATGGCGCCGTAAGCAAAGCGGTAATAGCTTTTGTCAGGCAGATAAGTGGCTTTCCAGCCCAGGCGCATGTTGCCAATGCCTGTGTTGCTGCGGGCATAGCCGCCAAAGGTTCTCGTCGCATTGAGATCCCAGTCATGTATTGGCACGGTAACAGCCCATTCTGCCCACTTGCCGATCCAGGTGAGAGATGACTCGAAAGTTGAGACTGAACCGCTTTCATTCGAATGTAGCCCAATTCCTCGGCTGGAAGTCAGTTCATGGTACTTGTAGCGCGAGCTCAGAATTATCTGTTCGGGTTCAAAAAGGTCGGCGGTGTTGGCTACAAAAAAACCACCCATGCCTTCACTGTTGATAGCGTTGCGTGGTGAAGGCTTGAGCAGCGTTCTTGCCCTGGTAATTACTGGCGGACTGTAGTCGGCCATCGAATATATTTCATATCCGGTCGAGTCGAAAGCCATCAGGCTGCCGCCAGAAACCAGCATAAAAGCGCTCAGCAGAAATAAAACGATTGCGTGCCTGGCTTTTGTTAACAGATTGATATCAAAGACTTTTAACAAAGGTGTTTAACCTCTCAGCATGCGGGAATGGCTCAGAACCCTCGCTCAGGCCGGCAAGAATCTTGTTGGCTTCGCTGCGGTGATTGCGGTTGCTTCGGTTCAGATAGAGCAGAACCAGAACCTGGGCCTGATAAAAGTCGTGCTCGCGGCGACTGGCATCGATTCTGGTAACCGCCTGAAACTCGGCCAGAGCCTTGTTGAGTTCGCCGGAAAACAGATAGACAAGGCCAAGGTTTGAATGGGCATCAGCATCTACCGGGTCTATTTCCAGCATGCGCTGCCAGATGACCTCGGAGCGGGACAGCAGGTTGAGCTCAGAGTCAGGTTTAAAGCGCCCTTTGATCAGTTTCCACTGCTCGACAGCCTTTTCTGCCTGGCCGCCAAACCAGTAGAGATTGCCAAGGGCGAGATGAGCAAGTGGTTCGCGCGGGTGCTTCAGGGTCGCCTGAGCGTATGAATCGAAAGCCGATTTGAAATTGCCCTGGATAGTATGGATAAAACCAAGGTTCAAAAGAATTTCGAGATTATCAGGCGAAATGCTGCGTGCTTTTTCGAGCTCATCGACGGCTTCATTTATAAAACCTTTTTCAGCCATTGTCAGTGCCGACCTGATCATGTCGTCAGCCTTGTCAGCCGGGCGCGTTGGCTTCTTTTCAGTGGTTTTCAGAGAGTATTTCTGCACCTTCATTTCAGGCGGTAGAGAGTATTTGTTGCTTTGCGAACCAAAACCCTGCAGTCTTCTGACCATCCACTGTTTTTCGCGGCTGGTCATGGTCTCGGCAGTCACTTCGCGACGCAGAGGAGCTGTCGGAGTCGGGGTCGAGATTTTGCCGAACTTTTCGAGCTGGCTCAACACCCAGGCTTTGTCGTCGATAGTCATGGTGCTTTTGCCGTATTCTGCCAAGGCGGTTGCGTCGGCCTGCAGCGGTTTCAATTCCTGTGTTTCATCACCGCCGCGTGCCTTTTTGACCATCTGTTTTTTCACTTCCAGCGCGTCTTCTACAGACGGAAACTGCGCTGGCGCCATCATTCTGGTGATTTCCCAGAGTTTCTTGCGTGCGTGCCGGCGAATAGAAGAATCAGCCGGCGCTTTTGCGTAAAGAGTTTCGTAGATATCCCGGGCAGGTCTGAGCCGATTAAGTCGCATTCTCGACATACCGAGCAGGGCCATACTCTTGTAAAAGTTGGGCTTCAGGCGTAGCGCCGCCAGGGCATGGCTCTCGGCTGATTCGAACTTCTGTTCTTCATAAGAGATCAATCCGAGATAGTATCTAGGTTCTGGGTCCTTTTCGTTGAGAGCCTGAGCTCTGGTAAAATGCTCGCGCGCCTGAGCCGGTCGGCCAAGTTTATGATGCATCTTGCCGATATTGAGCTGCAATGGAAAATAGTCGGGGTTAAGCTTTTCGGCGCGTTCCCATGAACTGAGCGCCGGAACGTTGAGCCCAGCTGCGGCATACATTTCACCCAGCTCAAAATGAGGTTCAAAACGCTCTGGAGCGAGGCGCTGGCAGTCAAGATATTTTTCCTTGGCGTGAGTGACCAGGCCTTTTGCTCTGAATTCGGCAGCTTCTGCCATAAGTCGCTCGATTGGTGCCGGCGACTTTATCTGCGGAATTGGTAGTTCGTCATTACGCTCATGTGCAAGCTTCAGGCGGGCATGCAGGTCGGTTACAACTCTTCCCAGAACCGATTTGCCGTCAAGCTTGCCGCGCAAAGCTTCCAGCGTCGCAATCGCCTCTTCGGCCTTGCTTACTCTGGTCAGGCTTATTGCTTTGAAAAGCATGGCCTTGTGGTGTGCCGGATCCAATGCCAGTACACTGGTGAATGCATCGATTGCACCAGTGAAATTCTGGGCTATATAGTTCGCCAGACCGAGGTTATAGCGTGCCAGCAGATAATCAGGTTTGATTTCGAGGGCCTTGTCAAAACAGATTATCGACTGTGCGACTTCGCCAGTTTTAAAAAGCACCCAGCCTTTGGTATGATGGAATTCGGCTCTCAGGCTGTCTTCAGCCAGTGCCCGGTTGGCGTAATCGAGTGCTTTGTCGAGTTTCTCAACTTTGCTGGCAAGAACGTATGCCAGATTGTTAAGCGCTTCTGCATGTCTGGGATTTAGTTCTATGGCCTGCTCAAAGCATGGCTCGGCATCGTTGATGCGGCCCATCTCCATATAACAATGGCCGAGAATTGCATGAATGTCGGCGATGTCCGGATGCTGAGTCCGCAGATAAAGCAGACGCCGCACTGCTTCAGCGTAATTGCGCACATTGACCAGTCTCTTTACTTCGCGCATTCGCTCGAATACAACCTCAAGACTTACTTCGGCCTGTTTGCCGCCAAGACCTGGCATATCTTTGACATACTGTTCTACTTCAATGGCTTTTGCTGGAGCCCGAGCCGCTTCGAATTCCTGAGGGTTATCGCGCTTGGCAATCAGATCCATGAACAGCGTGATAGTATTGATGGCTTTTTTTGCCTGAGCGCTTTTGGGAGGACTGTCTTTGAGCACCTGGCGCATCTGTTCGAGAGCTTCTTCGAGATGGTTCTTTTCTGCGAGTAGAATGGCGCGGGTATAGCGTCCTTCGATGAAATCAGGCTTGAGCTCAAGTGCGCGATCTATATTGCTGATCGCTTCGTTGGTCTCTTTCTTTTTGCCATTGGCTAACGCCAGCAAATACAGCATTCTGGCAATATCTTCCTTGAGTTTACGGGTTTCAAGTTCTGCTGCGACAGCCTCGTCACTTTTGCCGGCATCGAGAAGCTTGCCGGCATTGGTTGCCAGATCGCGCAGTCTGGTTTCTTTCATCAATACAGCCTGTTCCAGAGCCAGAGTGGCCTGGTGAAACACTTTCAGATGCAAAAAACTGCTGCCAAGATAGAACCAGTTCTCGGCCAGCGCCGGATTCAGCTTGGTTGCGCTTTCAAATGATTTTGCGGCACTTTTGTAATCCTTGCGTTTATGGGTCAACACCCCGTGCATATGATAGGCCTGAGCCAGATTATTGCGTAATGCCGCTGTGCGTCTGGCCGTAGCCATGGCTTTGTCATTCAGGCCTTCACTGCGCTGCGCAATAAATACGTCTTTGAGTTCTGTCAGCTTCTTTTCTATGGTATCGATAAGCTTGGTCGAATACTCTTCGGCTTCTTTTCCGTGGTTGAGTTCGTAGCTGAGGCCGGCGATATGAAATAGAGCCCTTTCATGGCCAGGATTAAGCACCAGGCATTTTTGCAGAGCACTGTAAGCTTCGCGCTTCTTGCCGCTTTTAAGACTGGCATAGCCAAAGAGGAAATTCGCCTGGGCATCGCTGCCATTGAGCTGTGCCGCTCTTCCCAGCTTTGCCGCAGCTCCCGGGTAGTCTTTATCAGCCAGCAGCTTGCTGCCTTCGCTTATCAACTGCTGTGCTGCGTCAAGCTGCTTTTTCTGCTTTGCCCGCTTGTCATTGGCAAGCATCTCTTTATTGCGGCCGTCAATTGACAGAATGATGAGATCCTGAGCCCGGCGCGCGGCTGGATGGTCTTTGGGCGCATCCTTGATTATGCCACGTCCGACATGCATGGCTTCATCCCATTTGCCTGAAGAATACAGCGATTCCATTCGGGTGAGCGACTGCGACAGGCTTTCTTCGAAGATAAAGTCCATCGTTGCCGGCAGAGTTGCCGGAAACAGCATGATGAGCAGAATTGTTGCCTTCAGTATTCTCTTTATCATAATTCAGAAAATACATCGGCAGATGAGTTCGCTAAGCTGAGCATAAAAAAACGGCGCTTTGCAGCGCCGTCAGATTCTTGACCTGATAAAAGTCAGCTCAGCCCTGAGTTGAAGTTTCCATGTCCATAACTGGTGCAGAGCCGGATGCGGGTACCGTATCGGTAGCTGGAGAAGACTCTGGCACTGAATCTGGCATAGATTCATCAATCGTCGGTGTGCTGCTTGCCGTTTCCGGGGTTTCTGTATTCTTCTGTGGTTCAGATTTTTCGATGATGATCCACTGGTTGGCAAGTTCGCTCATGGTTAAAATGCACTGGCGATAATTCTGATAGGCCTCGTCGGTCGTGAATTCATCATTGTAGATGGTGAATCGGTCGGCATATATCAGCTTGTCTTCATTCTGATTGATACTTGAGAAAAAGATGATATCAGGTGAGGTATGCTGATACTGACGTCCCCAGTTTACCCAGTTGAACCCCTCAGGCAGCTCAAATACAATTGTCTGCTGATTTTCTTCGCTGGCCCAGTACTGCATTGGAAATGTGCGACTGGCAAGGCTTGCCGAGCTCGACTGATAGTTGACCCAGAAATTGGTAAAGGTCATTATTTTGTCTGAGGCCAGCTGTGCAGCCTCGGGAATTGTGTAATTCAGGGTCATGACTGCCGGGCCGTTGAGATCGTTAAGGTCAGAATGGCCAAACCCCGTCAGTAACGCACGTGGATGCACCCTTTTTACCCGGCGTTCTGCGTAAATACGTTTTTCCTTTTCTTTTATTGATTTGAGTTCACGTACTCCTTCTTCGTAAGGCCCGCGATAAAGCAGTGATTCTTTGACTTCCATCGAGCCGTCATTCAGAATTTTAACGAATACTGAGCGGTCAAACCTGTTCCAGTCAAGGGTTTGTCGTGGCATTTCCGCAAACGCGAAACTGTTGTTGCTGCTGTCGAGAAAAGCAGCTACAGCGCCCTGAACCCCGGTTGAATAGGTCGCAAAAGGTCTATACACTGATCCGCCGTCGGTATAAAAAGTTTTGCCATCAATTACCACTTTTAATACCGAGAAATTGGCCAGGCCGAGAGTCGGGTGATCGCGGCAGATGACATTTTCGCGGCGGTTTGCTACAAACCCCGGGTATGATTTAATGCCTATTTTCTCAAGCGCGAAGTGCAGCAATGCGAGGTTGGCCTGAGTGTTGCCGTATTTCTTGGTGAGGGTTACGTTGGCAGATACCGGTATATGCGAACCCATTTGAGCCGCGCCAATACCGAGATCTCGAATGTCTTTGTTAATGGCCTCGTACAGGCGTGCCACCCGGGCGTAATTCCCGGCAATGTCTTTCACCTTCGACTTATCGATAAATTCCTGTAAAAGAGCTTCTGATGGTCTTGCCTTCTGATATTCTTCGCTAAGGCTGGCGGCAACAAGGCTCCAGTCATAAGGCTGATAAATCACGCAGCGCGGAAAAATCCGACCGGTCGGTAACATATTCTGCTCGGGTATGAAACCTTTTGGATTCGCATATATCCATTTCCACAAGATCCTGCCATTTTCAGTTTTCTCGATGAATCTGGGGCCGCCTTCGGCTGGCCACTGTTTGAGTTCCTTGTTAAGTTTGAGTGTTTCTGGAAAACTTACAGCAATCTCTTCATGCAGAATCGGTTCACGCTCACCGAATACATTCTGAATCAAAAAGGGTTTGAGTGGACCAATATCCCTGAGTTTCTTGGTATAGGCATAATCGACAATACTGCCAATATCTACTTTTTTCATGGCGATTTTCAGGCGCTTGAGCCTGGCATATTCAGGCGTCGAAGAGCGCATGCTTTCATCAGAAATTGCGTCATCGGTGATGTGATAAACCTTGCCATTCTTCGAATAGGTGTGGGCGTATTCGAGGTCGAGTTCTTCGCGGTCAGCATAGTAGTAAATGCTTTGGTTGGCCGCATCCAACCCGGGTTCTTTTAAAATCTGTATGATTTCCCGGCCCTTGATGATTACTTCGCTGTCATTGATGTATTCGTAGTCGTAAAGCCGGTAGAGAGTGACGTAATCGGCTTCGGGAAATTGCGTCGGATCTGGCAGATTGTTTACAATTCCTGCTGCAACCGGGTCGGTTATGCTTGCGACATCGTTAATTTCATCACCTTTGCGGATTTTTGAGATCAGAATGTGGGCGATTTCGGCAACATTTATTGTTCGACTGGCATTCTGAAGATCGAGCAGAGTAACTTTGTCATCTTGTATCGAATGAAGCTTGCCAAGCACTTCTTCGCCTTCGTTTAGATAGATGACATCAGCGGATGCCAGAGAAGCGCAACATAAAAGGAGACACGCGATCAGTCTGTAGATTTTGTTCATGGCTCAACTCCTTCTGCTGCTTTCTCTTCAAGGAAGATTTTCTGTTTCGAGGCATGCGCGATTTTTTCGAGATCCTGTTTGTAAGTCTGATAATCAGCAACCGGCACGATTCTGCGGGGAAAGGCAAGCTTGCGCTTGATGTTGATGTTATCGCCCTGTTGATCGTATATAACTTCGAATTCAACGTATGGGCTCTGAATGCGCAGCGCCGGTGGCAGGTATTTAACGCCAAAATCAGCCGGTATTTTGATCTCTACCTGGTCGGTGCGCAGCCGCGAAGTGTTGTATTCAATGTTATAGCGACGTTTTTCGAGACTTACTTCCGGAAAGCTCATCTCAAAAAATGGAATAGCAAAAATCATGTAACGGCCAGACTTGGTGGCAAAGCGATTGAGCGTATACACTGACTGGGCCTTGAACTGAGTGTTGAAATCGAGCGGATCGGTATGAGTAGCCAGCTCGAGCACGTAATCAGCTGTCAGTGCGGCAACCTGCTCACGAATCTGCTTTTCGTATTCTTCTGCCTTCAGAGTTCTGGCAGAACCTCTGAAACTTGCTTCTGAAGAGCCGTTTTGCGTGCTCTCAAAGTCGATTCTGGTGGTTCCATCGGCAGAAAGTGTGATTTTGCGGGTGATGTGAACGGCATTGTCTTCGGGTGGCGGCAGTGGCACAGGCTTGAGCGTACCAAGCATGGTGTTGTCGGCCACCGCTTCATGGTTGTCAGAGCGGAAATAGGGATAACGGTAGTCGGTAGCGGTCGAGTCTAGGTAGAAAATGCGTCCGTCAAGATGCACTTCGGTTATACAGTGATTGTCGTCGAAAATCGCGATATCTCTGACAGCACGCCCACTGTCGTTGGTTCTTACGCCGACAGGGTAGGCTTCGACGCCGATATGTTTGAGCATGGTGGCCAGCAGCATGCCTTTGTCGGTGCAGTCGCCGTAGCGATTTTTGAGGGTTTCTTCAGCCGGGTGCCCAACCTGGTTGCTGGCGAGATTCCCTTTTATAGAGATATATCTGATTTCCTTCTGGCAGAATTGATACAACCGCGCAATTTTTTCGTGAACGTTGGCGGCTCCTTCGGTCAGCTCGTCAACTTTTTCCTTGACCATGTCAGTGAGCTGAAAACGCTTCTCGAACATTGGTCGCAGCTTGTCGTGAACGTAGGTGAAATTTTTGTGCAGGCTGTAATAAACTGCCGGAACAATATTGCGATAAGCCGGCATGTAGGGCTCTGATATGACTGGCGGCAGATCGAGAAATTTCCATGTGTAGATTATCGAATCGACGGCTTCAGCTTTCTCTGGCTCATTACTGCCAGAGGCTATGTTGCTGGTAATGTAGTGCAGCGTCTTTTCGTGTGGAACGCTTACGCGCAGAATTGATTCTCCAACTGGTTGACTGCCCTGAAAATAGAAGCGGCCCTGAAAAAGATTGCGGTCAAACGGGTTGAACTCTTCGACTTCGTAGCAATAGTCTATCAGTCCCCCGACTGTAGCTTCGGGAATGGTGAAGCTGAGATCCTGGTATTGATCGAAATAGACACTGCCGGAAGTGCCTTTTGAAATTTTTATCTGATCCGGTGACAGGGTGTGAACTGTGCCGTCAGGGCTGTAAGAACGGGCGTGCAAAATTCGGATTGTTTCACGATTCGGGTCGAAGCTCAGTGATACCTGTGCTTCCCATAATGATTCGTCCTGAGCAAGATAGGTGACGCAGCGATAACGGGAAAGATTGGTTCCATCCTTTCGATGCTGGTAATTGCCTTCTTCAGTAACCAGAAGTGATTGGGCATCTGGGTAACTGGCCAGCATTGCCATTGCTTTCGGCATAATTTCGGCAAGATCGGCACTATCGGTCGTGAACTCTTCTTTGGTTCTTTTTTGTGCAGTAAAACTGATGTTTTTGATATTGCTGCGGTCGAGACGTATCGTCTCGGAGCCAGAGGTAATAGTTAATGTGTTGTCAGCATACTCGATCTGTTCGGCTGAAATATTCGCATCATCGGCAGTTGTGATTATTGCGGCATTTCCGGCGACGATCAGAAGTGTGAGGATGCACAGTAGAGCTGATACGTAATATTTATTCAAAGTGTGCCTCCGACAATGTTTAATGTGTACAGATAAGCAATTATATTGTTAAACACTAAATTTTAAAAGTAAAATCTGCTGTTTAACAGTATCAGCTAAGTCGTTTGCGCGTTAAAAATTTTGCCAATAAAAAACAGGCGACCATAAAGGCCGCCTGTCAATTGTATCGGATATTTACTTGGCGGATTTTACCGGATTGCCAGCTTCTATCCAGCCCTGAATGCCTTCCGGGTATTCCAGCAGGTTAGAATATCCCAGAGATTTCAAATGCTTATAGAGCATGTCACTCGCCGGGCACTGAAGATTCGAGCAGTAAGTGATGATTAAAGCATCCTTGTTGGGCAGAACTTTTGCGATCTCTTCAGGTTTAGATTCTGCATTGAGCGACAGGGCGCCTGGAATCCTCTTTCCATCATCATATTTGCCAGATCTGGCGTCGAGTATGGTCAAGGGAACACCACTGCCAATAAGGGTCTTTAGACCAGAAGTATTAACTTTGGCTGGCTCTTCTACTGCCTCAACTGCGGATTTCTTTTCGCCTTTGTGTTCGTGTTCTGTATCGGCGCAGGTGTCGTCAGGGCAGGCCTTTTTGGTATATGCGTCTGAGCATGATTCAACACTCGAGCAGCTGCTGCATCCGGTTTCGGCTTCGAGGTTGCCGGCAAAAAAGCTGATCAAAAGAACAGAAAGTATAAGTATGGTACGTTTCATATTTGCTCCTTATAGAATTATAGACTATTCCTTATTCTCATTTTAATTGATATTGTTTTAATGTCAAATTATTTTTTTGCCGAAGAGAAATTTAAGCGCCAGCGGCAATCTGGCAGCCCAGCGAGCTTCGCAATGTGTGGCTTTTTCTTCATAATAGCCCATGAGATTGTGGCCTTCAATGAAACCGTTTTCTTTCAGCAGTTTCATCATGTCGAAATAAGCTCTGGCTATTGGTGGTTCGAACTCGCCGGCGTCGAGATAAAGCCTGGCTTCAAGTGGCTTGAAGCAGTTGCGTGAAAACTGATTGAATATCTGGCCATTGGTTTTCTGAAAAGCTGTAGAAAGGCAGCCGGCCAGCGAAAAGCAGTGTTCGTAAGCATAAAGCATCTGAAAAGAAATAAGGCCACCCATGGATGAGCCGATGACGGCATTATCACCAGGCTGTTTTGATACGTTGAAGTTTTTCTCGACCCATGGCTTGACTTCATTCACTATGAATTCAGCATACGCCTTGCCTTCATTTGTAAAAAGGTTTAGTTCCTGCATGCGGGCAGGTGAATTCGGAATGCCGACGACTATGCAATCAGGTATTTCGCCGCTCCTGATAAGTCGGGTGGCAGTTTCATCGACCTTCCAGTCTACGCCGGCAAAAGCTTTGCCTGGTTCAAAGAGATTCTGGCCATCATGCATGTAGATCACAGCAGCTGGTTCGCCTGATTCATCGTATGTTTCCGGCAGCCACACCTGTACCGGCCTTTTATGGGCAAGTCCATGGCAGGCAAACTCAGGGCTGTCGACCAGCCTGCCAATGACCGGGTCAGAGTCGATCTGACGCTGATCGAGCCAGCCTACGATCTCAACGTGCATATTGCGTTCTTTGCCCACTTTAATGACAAGATTGTCTGGTGGAACGATATTGCTATCGTAGATTCCCTGTGTTTTCCAGCTGCCGCGGGTAATCTTGTATTCAATTATGCTGCCTTTGCGCGCAGGTACTTCGAACGAGCAGGTTCCGTCTTTTTGCAGCTCAAGTTTGCGGCCTACAGGGTTCCAGCTGCCAAGTTCGGGCAGGTTCCCGGTGATGTAGACGTTTTCGCCTTTCGGAATCTCGGTTTTGATGCTGAAATCGAAGTGGATCTTGCAGATGGTGTCGGTGGGAGCATTGTGTTGTATATTCATTCTGTGATTCCTGGAGTGTCTGTCATGAAGCCTGGTTGGTTTGTAAGCAAAAGGCCGGCCCACCTGCGGGGCCGGCCCGATCTCTTACAGAGCGTTGGCCATCAGTTCGGCGACCTTGCGATTGAAGCCAGATGGATCAGGCAGTTGACCGCCTTCGGCGAGAAGAGCCTGCCCGTAGAGCAGGTCAGCATACTCAGATATTTTCGGATTTTCTTTGTCTTTAACGAACAGTTCATGCATTTTGCCGAGCAACGGGTGCCCGGGATTCAGTTCAAGTGTGCGCTTGACCGGCGGCACGTCTTTGCCTGATGCGCGCAGCAGGGTCTCAAGGTGCGGGGTCATTTCGCCTTCTTCGCTGACCAGGCAGGCTGCCGAAGCGCTCATGCGACCTGAGAGTCTGACCGCCTTGATGTGCTTGTCGAGCTTATTCTGTATCAGTTCAAGCAGCGATTTCCATTCCTGTTCCTTGTTTTTCAGGGTTTCTTCGGTCTTTTTGCGTTCTTCTTCGGAGCCCAGCTCAAGGCTGCCGCGGGCGGCCGACTTGATCTTCTTTTCTTTATATTCAGAAGTGTATTGCACCCATACTTCATCGACCGGGTCGGTCATCAGCAGCACTTCGTACCCTCTGTCTCTGAATGCTTCAAGATGCGGGCTGTTTTCGATAACTTCGCGCGCTTCGCCGGTCAGGTAATAAATTTTGTCCTGATCGGGTTTCATGCGTTCGATGTATTCGCCGAGAGTGAACCAGTCAGAACTTGAGGCTGTGCTCTGAAACAGGCAGCAGTCAAATAGCTTTTCGCTGTTACCCGGCTCTTTGAACAGGCCTTCTTTGATTACGGCGCCAAAGTGTTTCCAGAATGCAATGTACTTTTCGCGGTCTTCGTTGAGCATTTTCTTGAGAGTGTCGAGAACCTTGCGGGTAATACTCTTGCGAATGGTCTGAATAAGCCTGTCGTGCTGCAAAATTTCTCGCGAGATGTTGAGAGAAAGACTCTCAGAATCGACAACGCCCTTTACAAAGCGCAGATAATCCGGGATAAGATCTTCGCAGTCATTCATGATGAAAACTCGCTTGACGTAGAGATTGATGCCACGTTTTGAGTTCGGCATGAACAGGTCGAATCCTGGTTTCTCGGGCAGAAACAGCAGCGAGGTGAATTCGTTCGAGGTGCCTTCAGCCTTGAAGTTGATCCATTTTAACGGCGCGTTCCAGTCATGGCTGATGTGTTTGTAGAATTCGCGATATTCATCTTCGCTGACTTCTTTTTCCGGGCGCAGCCAGATAGCCTTCATCGAATTGAGCACTTCATCTTCGATCAGGGTTTCTTCTTTGGCGCCTTCTTTGGGTTTGCCGTTTTCATCTCGTTCGATGCGGGTTCTTTCGACTTTCATTCTTATCGGATATCCGACGAAATCTGAATATTTCTTTACAACCTGCCGCAGAACCCATTCCTGCACAAAGTCCTGAAAGTCTTCATCTTCGCTGTCCTCTGGTTTGAGATGCAGAATTACACAGGTTCCCTGCGTTTCGCGGCTAGCTTCCTCTATGGTGAAATTTCCCTCGCCGCTGCTCGACCATTTCCAGGCCTTTTCTTCGCCGGCTTTGCGGCTTATCAGTTCGACTTTGTCGGCTACCATAAAGCTTGAATAAAAGCCGACCCCAAACTGACCGATCAGTTCAGGCAGCCCTTCTTTTTTTTCGTTGGCCTTTTTGAGCAGCTCAGCAAATTCGCCAGTGCCCGATTTTGCGATAGTACCGATGTAATCGATAATTTCATCATGTGTCATGCCAATGCCATTGTCAGAAATGGTAAGTGTGCGATTGGCCTGATCAGGCGTCAGTCTTATGTGCAGGTCTTCTGCCAGAGAACGCAGATTTTCGTTGGTGAGAGAGTTGAATCTCAGCTTGTCGAGCGCGTCTGATGCGTTCGAAATCAGTTCACGCAGGAAGATTTCCTTGTGAGAGTAAACTGAGTGAATCATCAGATCAAGAAGTTGTCGTGCCTCTGTTTTGAATTCGTAGGTTGTTGCCATATCTTATAACTCCTTATGACTTGTGATTTACAGTTTTAAAGAACTTTTCAGAAAAATATAAACAACATTTTGCCTAAAAGAGCAACAGTAATTTGCGCTCAACTGTTTCAGGCATAGATGCCGTGCTATTGTACTGTTTTTATCTGCGCCGGGTGCGAGAAAAACCTCCGCGGCGCGGTTGGCGTTCCTTGGGCGGACCCGATCTTTGTGCCGGGGCTTTGGCTGGTTCGACATTCTCAATGCCACGCCCTGCTTTTATGAGCTGCTGGTGAAATGAGTCGAGAAGCAGTAGAAAGAGATCTTCGCCGTGTTCATGCTCGGTCAGCTGGCGATATAATCCCTGGTAGCGCTTCATGCGTTCTTTGACTGCGGTGGAGGCGTCTCTGAGGTTGGCTTCGAGATGTGCAACCAGCTTCTCTGAGAGGCGCTCACGCACCTGTTCTTCGCTTGGCACAGGCTTTTCCAGCAATGATATGCCTGCCCGGCGCGCAAATTTTTTGAGATCGGCAGCTTCCAGGGTCGAAACCATGCTGATGGCGATGCCACGGTTACCGGCTCTGGCTGTTCGGCCGGCGCGGTGAATATACTGGTCGGTATCTTTGTGCATGTCATAGATGAAAACATACTCGAGATTGCTGACGTCGATGCCGCGGGCGGCAATATCGGTAGCGACAAGAAAACGCAGTTGCTTATTCTTGAGTTTGCCCATAACGGTCTCGCGCGCTCCCTGACTGAGATCACCGCTGATCTGATCGGCATCGTAGCCAAACCTCTTCAACAAAGCCGCGACATATTCGACTTCGTTGCGGGTATTGCAGAATATTATTGCGTTGTCAGGATCTTCAACCTCGAAAACTCTCATCATGGCCCGATCTTTGTGCATGGGATCGACTGTGTAAAAAATATGATCCATTTCTGAAACATGTACGCCATCACCGGAATATGAGAGAAAGTCGGGCTTATGGAGAAATTGTCCGGCCAGACGCTTGACGCTGTCTGGCATTGTAGCCGAGAACATCGCTGCAACCTTGCTTTTTGGCATGAATTCGCCAATGCGTACCATGTCGCGATAGAAGCCCATTGACAGCATTTCATCGGCTTCGTCAAAAATCAGGTATTTAAGGGTTTTCAGCGAGAGTGTGCCACGAATAAGATGGTCGAGAAGTCGGCCGGGTGTGGCTATCACCAGCTGGGTGCCGTTTTTGAAAGCTTCGAGTTGTGGCCGGTAAGATGTGCCGCCATACACGGCTACTGCTGAAACATCAATGTTTTCTGCGAGAAGCTTGTATTCGTTATATACCTGAACTGCAAGTTCGCGGGTGGGAATAAGTATGACGGCCTGGCAGGCCTTTTCGCTGCCTTTGAGCCTTTCGAGCAGGGGCAGCAGAAAGGCTGCGGTCTTGCCACTGCCGGTGCGCGACTGCACGATGACATCTCGTCGCGCCAACAGATAAGGCGCTACTCCGGCCTGTACCGGCATCAGCTCTTTCCAGCCTCTGCTGGCTACAGAGTTCTGTAATTCCATGCAGAAGTCTTCGATCTTAGCCGGAGGAAGGACTTCCATGAAGGCTTTTGGCGTGTCGTGTTGTAATTCTTGTGTTTCTTCCATATATTGCAGATATACCTTTCGCAGCCGGTTTAAAAAGAATTCTTAACCAGCCCTTGTGTTTCAGAAAAAATACTGGCATTTGTGTCTCTGAAGACAATGTGCGGCACTGTCGCTTTTATTGTGCTGTCAGGTCAGCGATTCAGAGGCTTTCAGTATATACCTTCGCTGCTGATAATGAAACAGAAAATTTTATCTGAGGCAAAATTACCTCTGTTCTCGACAGTCATATTTTGCACTGTGGTTTTTATACCTCGAAAATTTCCAGTCAACATTTACTTATAATCAGGTATGTCAGAATATTACAGACAGTCCCAAATCTCTCTGTTGGTGGCACAATTATTGCTAGTAATTCGCAGATGTATGAATTCTCTTTTTCAGCTCTCTGATTTTATTCGTGATAGCTTTTACTTAGCTCAAAACGGGTTCCCAGAAGGTTGGTTGGAATTCAGGAGCTGACTTCCCTGGCTTGATGCCAGGGTATTTTTTTTGCTGGTTTAATGATTAAAGCTTTTCTGAATCAGCAGATTCGGCTTCTCCGGATTCATTCGCAGAGATGGCTTCATTATCTTCGCTGACCAGCATTTTCTCAAGAGGGTTGGGTTCTGCTTCCGCGCCATCTTCGTTGTCGTCCCATTCATCTTCGCTTTGCTCTGCCGGCTTGACGAAGAAAAGAAACACCAGAAACAGAGCGAGAAAAAACAAGTCGCCAGCATACTTTACCCAGGTCGGTGCCTCGAAGTCATTCACGGGCGGAGTCCTCCCTGAAGCCGATTGATTGAATTCAGCCAGTGCTGTAATCTGGCAGTGAGATCCGCCAGCAGCAGTTTAACAAAATCAGAAGCTTTGCCGCAATCGAACAGCGGCTGCCCTTCTCCGGGCTGATGCAATAGAACTTCACCTGGCGGAGGATATAGCAGCAAGCCATCGTCCGGCACATGATCGTCTGAAACAGGGTTATAATTGTCAGGATCGACAAGAGTTGGGCAAAAATGCAGCATGACTGATGTTTCTTCGATTGCAGCATGGCCACCGGGGCTGGTATTGAAAACTGGCTTAACGAATTTTTCTGACAACATCCACCAGTGGATGACCGAAATAGCTATCGGTTGCCGACGACTTATACGGCGCACCAGACGTTTGAGTGCATCACAATTGCCTCCGTGCCCGTTTATGATAATTATGGTTTTGAAGCCCTGCCTGTAAAAATTTACGACAATCTGTTCAAAAAATTTTTCAAACATTTCTTCCGGGAAAAAACTGGCGGGGGAGGTTTGTGCGAGCATATTGGTAAGACCGTATTCAAAAGAGGGTGCTACTGCTCCCTGCAGGTCTATGCTGAGTTCTTCGGCTATCTTTTCAGCGCAGATAGTATCGGTGCCAACGGGAAGATGCCGCCCATGCGCCTCGATTGTTCCGACCGGCAGAAAAAGCGGTGCTTCGCGTGCAAGCAGAGACTCGATCTCTACCGTATTCATCTCTTTTATAAACCTGGCAAGTGGTCTGGGCATAATTTGTCTCACCTGAATAAACTTTATTATCTTCTCTCATGCTAACACATTTCATTGAACTGTTAGCAAATCTTCAAAAAATCTTGAGACTTTATCTGAGGCTGATAGTATAATCAGAGCGCGGTTTAACAGTCCTGCCGACTCTAAAAGCGGAACCTTCAAGATTGCAACAGCAGACACATTCGCCTGCCTCTGAGCCGGCAAAAATACGGCTGGATCCTTTACCTTTCTGGAAATGGTCCATTGCCATTTTTCTTCTTCTGGTAATCCCGCTGGGTATATTGTTTCAGCAGGCCAGCGTCGCTTTTGATGCAACGGCTGATATGGTGCGTAACGACATTGGCCAGCAGGTCGATGGTCTGGCTTCAAGAATAGCTCTCGAGCTCGATGTAAACACTCAGTTGCGCGAGATCATCAACCGCTATGACGTTCCTTACACTCAGGTTTCCGAGCGGCTTTATTATATAAGTCATTTTCGCCGGTTATGTAAGATCCCGTTGCCGGTTGCTGCCGCAAACGCCCTTAATGGTCTGGAAGCAGCCCATCGCAAAGCTCTGGCAAAGATGGAACGCCGTCTTCGCCGACTTATTCCGGGGATAAAGCTGCTCAGGTGGGATAATCAATTCAATCTGCTGCCGGAAAGCGACGAGACTATACCGCGCTGGGCTTACAAGCTTGTCGTTGTTGCGCTCAAGCAAAGGTTGACCAGAACTGACAAGAATGAAGACAGGTCGTATCTCGACAATATTCCGATGCTGGCCCGCAATTTTCTCGATACGAATAAAATTACCATGTTTATCAGATCGTCGGCCGAGGTTTATGAGTTTTCCGACGCTTCTGGCCGGCGTATTGCAATGTACTGGAACAATAACAAGGTGTATGGTTTCAGAGACAACTATGAATCTGGCGGAGGATTTCTGGCAATTGTAGATCTTGAGCAGCTCGGCAAAACTTTTGCTTTTGACATGATCAGATTGCGCAAGAGGCATGAATGGGAATCCGCCGGTATCGAGCCTGGCTGGCTGATATCGCCTCAACCAGGACAGTATTATCTTCCTTATCCCTTCTCGGCACTGGATCAGGAATACTGGGCAAGATGGCTGTATAACAGGCCGAATGGCATACACGAGCATCGGGGCATAATAGTCTCTATAAAACGAGTTCCCGGCAGTGTAATGCTGGTTACTGCCAGATCCGCCAGAGAGGTCGATGCCCATTACCGCCGCAGCATTTTCATGCTGATTCTATTGGTCTCAATTGCACTGATTTTGCCGATTATTGTCGTACTTTCCTGTCGCAAAAACCAGGGTATGGCTTTGAGCATACGCTGGCAGATTGTCGCTCTCTTTGTTCTGGCCATGGCCCTGCCCAGTGCGGTTCTTTTTCATCTTGGGGGTGAGCTGCTCAAGGATCGCCAGCGCATATATGAGCAGGAGGCTTTTCAGACGCTTGAGGGCCTTAAAAAGAATATCGAAGAAAATACCGACTATGCATTTCATTACGTCGAAACACTTGGTAATGAGCTTGGATCGCGGCTGATGAAGCTTGAATTGGATGACCGGGGTCGCCCGGTTGAGCCCGGACAGGCTCGAAGCATAATCGGCGAATATGCTGATCGAGCTGATCTTACCGCGGTTTACATGCTTGATTCAAGTTCTGAGATGATCTTCAACGTGGCTCTTGATAGAAGTACCGGCACCGATATCATTGCTCTGGTGCAGGCGCTTGCCAAGATCAAACTTCGCTATACCGGGAATCTCAAGCTGCGCGGAAAGGCGTCTGATCTCGGCATGGTAGATCTGTTCATCGAGGCTTCGGGCGGCGTGAGTGTTGAGGCGATACAGAGCATACTGAAATATCGTGAAAACAAGGCTTTTGAGTTCAGGTTTTCCAATCGCCGAATATGCTTTTTCGTCGGTGAGTTCTCGCCCCCGCATAGCGACGAATCCTATATCATTGTCGTAGTGCTCAAAGATGCTAATTTTGAGCGAATGCTCATGCGTCTGATGATCGACAATCATGAAAATGAAGCGAAATACAGGAACCGCGTTCAATTGTTTTTTGGATCAAACATCTCTTCTGGTGACAGTTACTTCAGGCCGGCAAATATATCTGCCCCCTGGTTTGATTATCTGGTTCTGAATGAAGAAACAATAAGGGTTGGCCGCCTTTCAGAATCGACAAGATTTTCGGGAGTTGCAGTCAAAGATAGAATAGAACTGCAAAATTCTGGCAGAAAGTGTCTCTTTTACAGTTTCCGACCTTCCAATCTTGACATGCATTCTGTGGTGGCTCTGCATGATTATTCTGAGATCGATTACTCGTTATCGCAATTGCGGATTTTCATAATAGTATCCTTTCTCGTGTCTCTGCTGATCGGTTACATTCTGGCAAGAGTAATGGCCCGATCCTTGATTGAACCTGTGCATCTCTTACAGCAGGGCGTCGAACGGGTAGAAAGTGGTGACTATCGAACACTTCTTGAAATGCCAGGGCAGGACGAGCTTGTCGAGCTTGCTGAATCATTCAATTCAATGACGCATGGTCTGGATGAACGCGAAAGGATGACCCGCTATCTTTCCAAGTCGGCAGTTAAAGCGGTTGAAAGTGGCGAAGACGCTTATATGGGCGGGAAAAAAGTACCGGCGACTGTTCTGTTTTCGGATATCCGCAGCTTTACGACAATTTCAGAGTCGAATCCGGCGGAAGTGGTGGTGAGTCTGCTCAATGATTATTTCGCCGTAATGAATGCAGTTGTCGAGGAACATGGCGGCGACATCGACAAATTTATTGGAGATGCGATCATGGCGCTGTTTATCGCGGCTGATGGCGATTCTGAGCCACGTATGCAAGCTCTTAATGCTGTCAGGTGCGCTCTCAATATGATGCGTGCTCTCGCTGATTTTAATGCCGACCGGGCGGCGCGCGGCCTTTTCCCGATAATGATCGGAGTCGGTATTAATTCGGGCGAAGTTATTGCAGGTAATATCGGTTCTCCCGGACGTATGGACAGAACCGTAATCGGTGACACGGTAAATGTAGCTTCGCGTCTTGAAGGCATGAGCAAGCTTGGGCGCCATACGCACGTTATTATCAGTCGGTCAACCCTTGAAATGGTGAGCGATCTGGTTGAAGTCGAACAACTGGCAGAGACTTCGGTCAAAGGCAAGACATCTGCTGTTGAAATGTTTGAAGTTATCAGCATAAAGAGCTATAATTAACGGCCTCGCATACAACACTGGAGTTAACTGATGGCAAATTTGCAGCACAACACAGCTACCTCGCACAAAGGTCTGAATACCGCGCAGGTAACTGAAAATCGTAGTAAATATGGTTCTAATATTCTCACGCCAGCCGAAAGGGAGCCCTGGTGGCGTCTTCTGCTCGAAAAATTCGATGATCCGATAATCAGGATCCTCATGATTGCCGCGTTTATTGCAATAGGTGTCGGCTTTATCAATGGCGAGCATTTTGAAGGAATTGGAATTGTCATCGCGATTCTGCTGGCTACAACTCTGGCCTTTCTCAATGAATACAAGGCTGCCAAAGAGTTTGATATTCTTAATCAGGTTTCTGATGAAGCTCCGATTAAAGTTATCCGCGATGGCGCTTTTACTACTGTTCCCATCAAAGATCTGGTTTATGGCGATATTGTTCTGCTTGAAGCCGGAGATGAAGTGCCGGCCGATGGCAGAGTGCTCGAAGCCGTATCGCTGCAGATAGATGAGGCGCGGCTTACCGGCGAATCTATGCCGGTAACCAAGCGGGTGCTCACTGGCGAAGAGTCTTCGGACAGCGAAGATAATGCTTATCCTCCCGACTTCGTATTGCGCAGTACCATGGTCTACGATGGTCACGGTGTAATCGAAGTTACAGCTGTCGGCGATGCAACCGAAATCGGTAAAGCAGCCAAAGCAGCCAGTGAAGATAGTGACGAACCAACGCCCCTCAATCGACAGCTCGACAGGTTGAGCAAACTGATTGGTGTAGTCGGTTTTTCTATCGCTTTTTTAACCTTTATTGCTTTGGTATTTAGAGATTACAGGTCAGGCGATCTGATGCTGAGCGCTGAACAATGGGGCTTTTCGCTGATTCTGTTCATCAGCGCCGTGATTGGCCTGGCAAAAGTCTGGATGCCGATTCTCGCAGACGGCTTTGAACTTGCCGGGCGCGAGCTGCGTCTGCCAAAAATCATCGAAGCTGGTGGTCTGAAAGCCTGGCTTAAGGTCGCCGTTGCCGGGTTACTTTTCTTCGTTCTATGCACCATCACTGGTGTATTGAGTGGTTTTTTGCCAGAAAACCCTTCTGGATGGCTCACAGCCATGGCAGTAAGTGACTTTCTCAAATTTTTCATGATTGCCGTTACCATAATAGTCGTGGCAGTTCCGGAAGGTTTGCCGATGAGCGTAACCTTGAGCCTGGCCTATAGCATGCGCAAGATGACAGCTGCCAACAACCTGGTTCGGCGCATGCATGCCTGCGAAACCATTGGGGCAGCAACCGTGATCTGCTCAGATAAAACCGGAACTCTGACTCAGAACCGAATGGTCATGAATGCTGTTTTTTTTCCTGCTCTCACTTCTGGCGTCCTTAAGCCTGGGCTTGCAACCTCGGTCGAAAAAATTGTGGCAGAGTCGATGGCTGCCAATAGTACTGCTAATCTGAGTCGTAAAGACGAAAAGGTCACCGGGGTTCTTGGTAATCCTACCGAAGGCGCAACTCTGATGTGGCTGGAAGAGCAGGGTGTTGATTATCTCCAGCTTCGCCAGGATTTCGCGCTCGAAATGCAATGGACATTTTCGACTGAGCGCAAGATGATGGGCTCATACGGTTTGTCCGGTGCCGGCGGCGAGAAGATTCTGTATGTAAAGGGCGCGCCTGAGCTGATTTTGAGCCGCTGTAGCGAAATTCTCACTGATAAAGGATTGCAGGCAATAAATCATTTCAGCGAAAAGATTGCGCTAGAGCTTAAACAGAGTCAGGCACGTGGTATGCGCACACTTGGCTTTGCCTTTCGCCGTGGCATCGAGCACAAGCCGGTTGGTGATATAGACGGTGTTGCCCGTAATCTGGTCTGGCTTGGGTTTGTTGCCATCGCCGATCCGATCAGGCCGGAAGTGCCGCTCGCACTGAACCTTTGCCGCCGCGCTGGCGTAAAAGTTAAAATTATTACCGGCGACAACTCGAATACCGCCTGGGAAATAGCCCGACAGGCCGGTCTGGTCGAGCCTGGAGAGAATGCTGAGAAAATTCACATGACCGGTTATGATTTTCAGGCTCTATCTGATTCTGAGGCCGCTGCCAGAGCTCTCGACATCAAAATTCTGTCGCGCGCCCGCCCGGCAGACAAGCTCAAGATGGTAAGGCTTCTGCAGCAGAGCGGCGAAGTTGTTGCGGTCACCGGCGATGGCACGAACGATGCGCCGGCGCTAAATCATGCCAATGTCGGGCTTGCCATGGGCAAGACGGGCACTTCTGTCGCCAAGGAAGCCAGCGATATCATTCTGCTCGACGACTCGTTTCCCAGTGTCGTCAAAGGCATTATGTGGGGGCGTTCGCTTTACGACAACATCCAGCGCTTTATCATGTTCCAGCTTACCATCAATGTTGTGGCGCTGGCTGTTGCCCTTACCGGCCCATTCATCGGCATAAAAATGCCGCTGACCGTGGTGCAGATGCTTTGGGTTAATCTGATAATGGATACCTTTGCCGCGCTGGCACTTGCTACTGAACCACCACACTGGAAGGTAATGGCGCGCCTGCCCAGAAGAGCAGAAGATTTTATCGTATCGGCGCCAATGTATCGTCATATATTGGGTGTTGGCGCGTTGTTTTATCTTTTTCTTATCGCGTTTCTCAAATATTTTCAGAGCGATGGCACCGTTGATGTCAAAGAACTTTCCGTGTTTTTCACGACTTTTGTCATGCTCCAGGTCTGGAACATGTTCAATGCGCGCGCACTTGGTTTCAGTCATTCTGCCTTCAGGCGGCTTGGCGAAAACCATGGCTTTATCGTGATTTTACCGGCCATAGTGATAGTTCAATTCCTGATCGTCCAGTATGGCAGCACCATGTTCAGAACCGAACCTCTGTCGTTAGCCACCTGGATGATCATAATTGCAGGCACTTCAATCGTGCTCTGGGCCGGCGAGCTTTGGCGAAAGATTTTTAACACAACACGGCACGGCGAAATCGAAGATTTATCGCCATTTGAAGAGCTGGCCGACAAGTGAGAAAACCCCGAAACCGCATAGTATACGGCTTCGGGGCCAATCTCAGAACGGGGGAGAATTATTATCCCGAAATTTGTCAGGCTGCCAGCTGTTCGTTGCCTTCGTCGCGAAGCAGATTGATTTCGCCACGACTGATATCATACAGGCGCTGCTGAATCTTTGCCTGAACGATGTCAAGGCCGTTGGGCAGATCAAGCAGGTTGGCATCTTTGCCGAGTATGTCTTTATACGCTGATTTGATATGCTGAATCATTCTGATGCGGAATTCGGCATCGGTTTTTGCCTGGTACAGCGGGGTTTTCGGCAGAATCATGTTTGAGCTCCTTGTCGAATTTGTTTTGTTCTTCAGGAACTATCGACCAGCCGAAGAGTTTTTTTGAGATCTTTTTTCAGCTCACGCTGTAATCGCCTGCAACAGCGCAAAACAGAGATGTCAGATTTCGAGCCCGACTTTAAGCCCGGTAAATGAATACATCTGTGACAGTGCTATGCCGATGCCCGGCATAAAAGAATCGCGATTGAGTGAGTCGTGTCTGATGGTAAGTGTCTGTCCGATGTCGCCGAATATCACGGTCTGATGGGCTACCAGCCCGGGCAGGCGGACTGAATGTATCGGTACCTGTTCAGCCGTTGATTCGTCTTTAATGCCAAGCTCGTCAAGAATGTGCTGCCGGGTTCTTATTGCTGTACCAGAAGGTTTGTCCAGCTTCTGCGGATGGTGCATTTCGATGATTTCGACATTCTTCATGTATTTTGCCGCTTTGCGGGCGAAATCCATCATCAGTATCGCACCTATGGCAAAGTTGGGAACAATCATGACAGCCGTATTCATTTTGCGGGCAAGGTTGTCGAGCTTGATCTGGTCTTCCTGATTTATCCCGGTCGTTCCAATAAGAACCGGAATCTTTGCCTGCAGGCAGATCGCAGTATTTGCTACTACTGCGTCTGGTACAGTGAAATCGATGGCTATATCAATTTTTGCGTCAGAAAGAGTCGTTTGCAGATTGCCTGAAACCTGAATTCCAGTGGTGCCCAGTCCTAATACCGCGCCGAGATCGTCACCGGTTCTGGTGCTGTCTATGCCTGCGGCAAGCTCGTAATCGTTATGGGAAAGCAGGTATCGGCAGACTACCTGCCCCATTTTGCCACAACAGCCAATAACTGCAACCTTTTTACGCTTCATGTTATTCCTCGCTTTTATCTGGTTCCGGTTGAGCCGAAGCCACCTTCGCCTCGACCTGATGTCTCAAGAGAATCTGTTTTAACAAAATCTACAGTGGTTACCCGCGCAAATACAAGCTGCGCAATGCGCATGCCGGGCTCGATTAAAAAATCATCCTGCCCGTGGTTGATGAGAATAGCACATACTTCACCACGATAATCGCTGTCTATGGTGCCTGGCGCGTTCAAAACCGTCACGCCATGTTTGGCGGCCAGGCCTGAGCGCGGTCGTACCTGGCACTCGATTCCGTTCGGCATCGATATACGCAGACCGGTGGGAACTTTGGCAAAACTGCCGGCTTTAAGCAGGATCTGCTGGCTGGCGCAAAGGTCGTAGCCAGCAGACCCTGTGGTTGCCTGTAATGGTATGCTTACACCGGGCCGGTCTTCGAGTTGAACATATACGACCGGAATGGTCTGGGCATCATGCATTGGCCGCAGCAGCCTTTTCTTTGCCAGATTCGCTTTCTTCAAGCTTCTTGAACTGATTTATCGCGACTGCAAGCGCGGTCATCGCTTTTTCGAGCTTTTCGACCTCGAGAACATAGCTGATACGGATTTCATTGAAACCCAGGCCCGGAGTTACATAAAAGCCTGCTGCCGGGGCAACCAGCACTGTACTGTTTTCATGCGTGAAATCAGTAAGCAGCCACTGGGCAAAACGCTCGGCATTTTTGATCGGCAGCTTGGCAATAACGTAAAAGGCGCCGGTTGGCACTTCGCAAACGACTCCGGGAGCTTTGGCAAGACCGGCCATGACCGTGTCGCGCCGGCGCTGGTATTCTTCAAGAATTGGTGCAAAATACGAGGGGTCCATGAGCATGCCGGCGCGGGCGCCCCATTGCTCAACAGTGGGCGAACTGAGTCTGGCCTGAGCAAACTTCATGCAGGCGCCCATAACAGCCTTGTTGCGGCTGGCAACTACACCGATACGCGCACCGCAGGCTGAGTAGCGCTTTGAAATACTGTCGATAAGAATTGCATGCTGATCCATGCCTTCGATCTGCAGGATCGAGGTGTGATGCAGTCCGTCATAAGTGAATTCACGATAGACTTCGTCAGCAATGACATACAGTTTGTGCTTTTTCGCAATAAAGGCCAGGTCTTCGAGAGCTTTGGCCGAATAAACCGTGCCCGTTGGATTGTTGGGGTTGCAGATCAGGATGCCGCGTGTTTTTGGGGTAACGGCCTTTTCGATGGTTTCGACGCTTGGCAGTTGAAAGCCATCTTCAGCATAAGTGGTGATAGCCTTGAGGTTGATGCCAGTCTCAAGAGCCATGCCGTTGTAATTTGTATAAAATGGCTCGAATACTATTATTTCGTCGCCCGGATCACAGATAGAGAGAAAGGCGAAAAAGATCGCTTCACTGCCGCCGGTCGTGACGATAATGTCTTCCGGGGCAAGTTCAATGCGGTTCTGCCGGTAATATCCCGAGAAAGCTTCGACAAGAAAGTCTTCGCCCTGAGAGGGACTGTAAGCGAGAACTTCCTGGTCAAAATTCCTGATGGCGTCTCTGATCGGCTGCGGTGTCGGTATGTCAGGCTGCCCGATGTTGAGCGGGTAGACAGTTACACCTTTTTTTCTGGCCGCTACGGCATAAGGGATAAGTTTGCGGATTGGAGAAGCCTGCATTTCTTCGGCTCTGAGCGAAATCTTTTTCATCTACACTTTCCTTTCCTGAGGTTCCCTCAAGTTCTTTTGTTCACATTAGCCTATTTGCCAGAAAAATGTAACTCCATTTTTGTTTTTCTTTCAACCTTTTGTTTCTAATGATTCTGACGATTTTTTCCGAGAACTATGAGTGAATGAAAAAAATCAGATATATACTGACGCTTTTGCTGTTTGTTGTAATTCTCGCTCACGCTGGTTGTATGAACTCAGAATCAACCGGGCGTGGCGGTGTTTCGGGCATTGTTACCAATTCTTATGGTGACCCGCTGAGCGGAGTAAAGGTTTCATGCCCTGAAGGCTCGACCATGTCTGACATTTACGGCAAGTGGATGTTGGAATCATTGCCGGTGCAGACGACAGAACTTACTGCAAGCCGTGAAAATTATCAGACACAGAAAATTACCGTTGATGTAATAAACGGCGAGACAGTTGAAAACATTGTTTTTGCCATGGCTTCTGCTGGCGATATCTTCGACGTGCAGATCGGTTCGATAACTTCTACTTCAGCGATGGTAACTTTTTACACGAGAGCGAGAGCTGTCGGCTATGTGAAGTATGGTCGCAGTGCATTGCTTGAAGAATCGACATTCAGTGATACCGAAGCTGTCTATACACATCAGTACAACCTGACCGGACTTGTGCCGGCGAGCACATACCGTCTCAAATGCATGGCTACCGATGAGAATGGCAGAGTTTTAGAGTCCGATCTGAAAACCTTTAACACGCCATATACCATGCGCCCGGAAGCTCCGACCAATCTGATCAGCAGCAAGACTGCCAGCTCCAATATTATCAAGCTGGACTGGAACGCGGCTACAGGCGCAGATTTTTCCGGATACAATGTGTATCGAGCCGAATCTTCGCAGGGGCCGTTCACTCTTGTCGGTACGGTAAATCAGAACAGCTATTCTGACAACGAGGTATATCCGGGAATCAAATACTATTACCGGGTAACCAGTATCGCCGGAACCGGCGAAGAATCTTCGCCTTCTCAGGTAACATCATTTTTGCTTCCGGGTGTAATGTCGATCAATGCTGTCTGGAAAGCTCAGGACTCGCCCTATTATTTGACCGGCGACCTGACGGTAGCCCCCGGCGTCAGTCTGGTTATCGACAAGGGAGTAACGGTTAATGTTTCTTCTGCTGAACAGTGGGACGCTGAATCTGAAGACGATCTCGTAGAATTGAGAGTTCAAGGAACTCTGATGATTCAGGGAACTGCTGACCAGCCGGTTGTTATGACTTCCGGCAGCGGCGCACCTGCCGCCGGAGACTGGCAGGGAGTCATATTCGATGTCGCAGCCGATCTCGGCGCCAGCCTGATCAAAGGCCTGCATCTGTCGTTTGCCGAATACGGTCTCGATGGTCTATCAGGCCTGCCTCAGATTACTGCATCACGTTTTATCAACTGCCGGGTTGCTGGAGCCAGAAGTAGCTCATCCCGCACTGATCTGCTGATCGAGAATAACTATTTCGACAGTTGCGCTTCAGGGCTGCTGATACAGGATAACAACGTAAATGTCACTCTTACCGGCAACCAGGTCGTTCGCTGCGTATATGGCATTGTCTGCCGCGATAACAAATACGCGAAGATCGAAAGCAATAAGATTGGCTTTTCGGGTGTAAGCGGTCTCGACGTTGGTAATACCGGCGTTACTTCTGTTGTCAGATACAATACAGTCGGGTGGGGATCGACCGGCACCGGCTTGATCTGCCGCGGAAACGACGAAATCAGGCGAAATACTTTGCATGCCAATATCGGTATAGAGATAAGAGACACGGCGCAGGCGGTTATCAGAAGCAATCTCATGCTGGTCGATAAGTCGCGTAATGGAATCGGAGTGCTTTATACCGGCGATGTTCCCTATAATTTCGCCACTGCCAGCAAGACGGTAACCATTCAAAACAATGCGGTATGGAACGTGACAACTCAGACCGCCAAGTATGCCAATTCTGATGGCACCTATCTCGCTGCTTCAGCCGATGTTGGCTTGTCGCAGGCCAGCGGGCCGGCTTTGCAGGGCGGCGATCCGTTTCAGGAATTCCCTAATCTGAATTTCAGTTATGTGCCTTCCACTGGCAGTGGTCTGTTCGGCCAGGGTTACGATGGTGAAACAGTTGGAGCTGAGAATGTGCCTTAGTGAACGCAAAAAACTGCTGCTGACAGGTGTTGCCGCAGGCATGCTGCTGTTACTGTCGCTGTTGTCTGGTTGCGGTCTCAGACAGTCTCAGACCGGCAGTTTGAGCAGTCGGGTCATAGATGCCGACGGCAACGCCGTGGTGAATGCAGTTGTGTTTTCGATATTTGCCGAGCAGGAAAAGGTTTACAGCGGTATCGATGGCAGCTTTTATTTGTCTGAACTGCCTGCTGGCCTTAATAATATCGTGATAATGCATAATGATTACGCTCTTGAAGAGCGCCAGGTAGAGATCAAATCAGACGATGCAACAGTAATCGAATACATCAGGCTCGATCGTGCCAATGCGCCGCATCGAATTTTTAACATTCAGGTTGCCGATGTGGCATCGACCAGCGTACGCATAACCTGGAATACCTATCGCAGCGTGGCCTGCAACATCGAATATGGAAAAACCATGAGTTATGGCACAATATATCGAGAAGAACGGCCGGCCGAGCAGCATGCAGTTATCTTGACCGATCTTGAGCCGGAGACGGTCTATCATTTCAGAGTTCAATACATTGACGATGAGTCGGTAAGTCACTATTCATACGATTTTCCGTTCAGAACCGACAGCGCTGATCGGCCGGTTCAGCCGCTTACTGCAAAACTGCGACCTCTTGTTTCCCTCGGCGTCGTTGAAGTTGAGTGGGAAGCAGCCAGCACCGGCAATTCAGCCAATGGCTACAACATTTACCGCCTGGTCAATGATAATGAATGGCAGCGTATCAACGATACAACGATAAGTCTCGATGAATCGGTCTTCGCTGATATCAATGCTGAAGCCGGAACTTTCTGCCGCTATGCCGTTACAGCAGTTAACGCTTTTGGCGCTGAATCTGAAAAAACCGTTTCAGAAACCGTATTTGTTCCGGGTATTATCAATCGCGATGTGACAATTCGCGCGACCGATTCGCCTGTATCGATATATTCGGATCTCGTGATAACAGCCGGAATCAACTTTTCGGTTGAAGCGGGCGTCGAGTTTCTTATCGCAGAATCAGATGCATTTAAAGCCGGTCTCGATGAAGATCGCATTGAGATTCAGGTGCATGGTCGCATCTCGTTGCAGGGCAGTTTGGAAAAGCCGGTTAAATTTGGCCCGTTACAGGGTTCAGGTCGGCGTGATCACTGGGCCGGTTTCAGGATTGTTTCGAGTCAGACCGGTGTGTCGGAAATGGTTAATACCCAGATGTTTGGCTGCAGCGGGTATGCTTTGACGGTTGTCGCCGAACGCATTCAGATTTCAGGACTGGCGATAAGCTATTGTGAAAATGGCATGTCATTGTCTGGATTGCGCGATACGCTCGAGCTGAATGACTGTAAGTTTTCAGAAATTACCGGTACTGCGCTGAAGGTTAATAAATGCCGGCGTGTAATTGTTGACGGTGCAGATTTCTCAGAGGTTACCAGCGCCATCGAAAATTTCACCGACTATGCTGACGATCAGCTGATGGTGCGCGATACATCGATTATGTGTCTCAAAACTGGTATCTCTGGCATTTTTGGCAAGTCAAAGATTTACAATGTTCTGCTGGTTGCTGATGTTGGCACCGCAATGAAGATCGAAAACACTCTGACCGGCCGCGAAAACTTTATCGATCATTGTACCATCGATGCTCAGAACGGCATTCTGGTAGAGCAGGGCGATATAACTATCGAGAATAACATTATTGTCAATCGTGCACAGAAAGGTGTTGTCGGCATCAGCAACAGTTCGATACTGACGCCTGATTACGTCTTCAACAACGTTTATGGCTATACAACGGCTTATCAGGGTTGTGCCGCCGGTGATGGCGGGGTGCAGACGGATCCGAAATTCGTTGGCGGTAATCCGTTCGATTATAATCTGGCGCCCGATTCGACCTTGCGCCTGCAGGACCGGTTCGGCTCAGAAATGGGCAGATACGGCAACTCGAGGTTGTAAGGCATGAGAAAACTGTTTAAAAGTGTTTCATGGCTGTTAAGCTGTCGACAGAGGCTATTGGCGGCTTTATTGCTGCTGACCTCTTTGCTGGTGGCCGGTTGTGAGAACAAGATGGGTACTCAGCGCGGCGCCGTTTCGGGTATCATAACCGATCAGAACGGTCATCTGATCGCCGGGGCGGTGGTGACTTCGCACCGATCGTTGTTCAGTGCAGCGACAGATGAAAAGGGGCGCTACTCCTTTACTTCTCTCGATGTCGGAACCCATCGCCTCAGTGTTGAGCGTGCCGGTTACTTCACCGCCTCTAAAACAATCGAGCTCGGCTATGGTCTGGTGCAGGAAGGCATCGATTTCAAACTTGAGCCGCTCGATGACATGATCAGTTTTACTCTGGCCCGCCGCAGCGGTTCAGATGCCGTTATCGAGGTAAGCTGTCGTGAGCCGATGTCTGTCTGGCTTGGATGGCGGGAGAAGCATAGTGCCCGGGTGCAGACGCAGCCAACGCAGACGCTCTCGCAGCATCAGATAGTTCTCAGCGGGCTTTTCCCCGGTACTGAATATATATTCGAGGCTGAGGGCCTGACCGCTGATGGCAGAAGATTCATTTCGAGCCAGGGTTCTTTCAAAACCGTTCCTTATGGCGATCTTGCCGGATCTCCCGATGTTGTAACCGGTTTCAAGGTAGCGCAGGGAAGCAGTGGGCCTGTCTTGAGCTGGCAATACGATGGCATCGACCCTCTGGAGGGTTTTCGCGTATATCGCGCCCAGAGCGGCGAGAGCATGGCACTGATTCAGGATGAAAACATGCTCTTTGCTTCAGAGCGCAGTTATACTGATGATAACACAGTGCCAGGGCGTTTCTACAGCTATGCTGTGCAGTCGGTTGATCTCGATGGCAATGTGTCCTCAATGTCGGCAACCATCAACATTGTGCCTGCCGGCAAAATTACTGAAGATCTGACCTGGAAAGCAAGCTGGAGCCCGATTTCTATCAACGGCGATCTGATTATTCCGGCTGGTCGAACTTTGACAATAGAACCTGGCGTAACTCTTCGGTTCAGCAGTGTTGACGAAGGCAGAACCGGCTATCGCCCTGATATTTGCGAACTTATTGTGGAAGGTTCGCTGGTGGCGGCCGGTGACGAGAGTTCGCCGATCAGAATGATTTCTGCGGCGGCGCTAGCCGGTAAAGCAGACTGGGACGGCATTCGCATGGTACCTGCCGGTATTCAGAATAGAAGCGTGCTGACGCATCTCGTAATTTCTGGCGCGGAAAAGGGCTTGACCATCTATGCTGGCGATTACGAATTGTCTGATGTAACTGCGCGCTACTGTGAGAGCGGCATTGTATTGCAGGGTGCCAGCGGAACCTCGCTGTTGAACCTTAATATTGAAGATTGTGATTATGCTTTCTCAGCTGAAAGCACGTGGAACTGCAATCTGGAAAATCTGCGGATTCGTGGTGGCCGCACCGGTATCAGTCTTGCGGGCAACAGTAATTTTTCGTTGTCTGTTCTTGATGTTAGAAATGTGCGTGAAGTCGCGGCGAGAGTCGTCGATCGCTCCTCACCACGTTTTCGTAATGGCGTCCTGCATTCGTTGCAGACAGGCTTGTCGATTGGCAGTTGCAGCGGTGACTACCAGTATCTGACCATCGACGCTGTCAATGGAATTCTCGTTGATGGCGCCGATGTGCAGACAATCAGAAACTGCATTGTGGTAAATCTTCAGATGCCGGGCAGTGGCTATGGCATCGAAGAAAAGACTCTCGGGCGCAGCTATGTTTATAACAATATTTACGGTTTTCTTCAGGCTACGCGTAACTGCGATCAGCTTGGCGCACCAGTTATCAATGCTGATCCTGCTTTTGTCGGGGGTGTTGGCAGCGAATTTGATTATCATCTCAAATCTGATTCGCCTCTGGTCGCGGCGTCTGACAACAATGGCCAGCCGGGAGCATACGGCAGCGGCGGATAATTTTCTCAACTCTGCGCTGTGAGGTGCCGATAACTCCTGAAAGAGCACAAGAGTTCCGGAGGTTAACAATGCGCAGCTACGGTATTACTTTTTTACTGGCCGGTCTGATATTTGCCTCTGCCGGCGATGTCGAAGCACAGAGAACCGGTAACCGGGAAATGCATGAGCGTATAAACGCCTTGCGAAACAGATTGCAGAACTACCAGCTGGAGCGGATTCGGGCTGAGCCTAAAAAGGCTCCTCTGATCGAAGAAAGAGAATCGGTAGAAGTTAAGTTTGAAGAACTCGTCGAAAATTTTGAGTCACGCAAAGATGTTGCTGTGACCGTTCTATTTCACGATGAAGATTTTTCCAGGAGCAGGTCGACAGAATCATCTTCTGTTGAAGGCTTAAGCGGAAGCATTGAAGTTGCTGATGCCGCGGTTGAGCCGACACCCGTCAAAGAAAACGCCATTCCTTTAACTTCAGATCTGGCAGATGCTGCAAAGCAGCTTGATATGGAAAGAGCTCAGCGCCAGGAAAAATACGAAGCTCTCAGGCGAAGAGTTCAGATGGCAACTCGCCGTGTGCATGAAGAAGCCCGTGAGATCAACGGCATGGTTGCACAGATACCCTGATTTCAGAATTTTGACAAAAAAATGAGCTGCCTTCTGAGCAGCTCTAAAGGGATATTGTTGGGTTACTCGACCTTTTGCAAGGTCTACTGAAAAGCGAACTTTTCAGTGAGGGCCAATAGCAACGAGCTGTCTGCCAATGATGCGCCCCGTCAGGGACAGCAAAACAGCACGTATAGAACGTTTGAGTGCAGATCCTCTCCAAATCTGTTCTAATTTTAACAAAAAAAAACAGATATGCCAACAGGCATTATGGGGTGTTGTTTTTCAGCTGATCAAGCCAGGTTTCGGCAGATGCATCACTTGGCGCCCGCCAGTCACCGCGCGGCGAAAGGGCACCGCCAGATCCGACCTTGGGAGCGTCAGGTACGCAGCTGCGTTTGAATTGTGACTGGCCAAAAAATCTTTTAATGAAGACTTCGAGCCACTTTTTTATAGTGGCAAAATCATAGCGCTTCTCGCCGTGTGCCCAGGCACACCAGCTGAGATAAGCGACTTTAGACGGTCTGAACCCATAGCGCAACAGATAGTAAAGATTGAAATCCTGTAATTCATAAGGGCCCACCGCCTCTTCTGTCATTTGTGCCGGCGTATCGTGACTCTCGCCAGGAACCAGTTCGGGCGAAATCTGGCTTTCTACTATTGCGCGAAGGGTTTTTGCGGCTTTGTCTCCGAATTCATTGTTGTCGATGAACCAGTTGATCAGGTAGCGCACCAGAGTTTTGGGAACCGAAGCGTTGGGATTGTAGTGCGACATGTGATCGCCAACTCCATAGGTGCACCAGCCAAGCGCGAGTTCGCTGAGATCGCCGGTTCCGACTACCAGAGCGCCGTTGGCGTTAGCGAGTCTGAACAGGTGCGATGTTCTTTCGCCGGCCTGCACGTTTTCGAAAGTTATGTCATAAACCTTTTCTCCCTGCGCGAAGGGGTGTCCGATGTCTTTGAACATCTGCATGCACGATGGTTTAATGTCGATTTCGCGGGCACTTGCGCCGAGTGCCTTCATCAGATCGTGCGCACTCGATCTGGTGCTGTCGGAAGTCGCATAACCTGGCATGGTGCAGGCGATCAGGTTGCTGCGCGGCAGGCCGAGGCGGTCGAGCGCCTTACACGCAACGATGAGTGCCAGAGTAGAGTCGAGTCCGCCGGAAACCCCGATTACCAGCTTTTGAATGCCACTGCTCTGCAGGCGTGTCGCCAGGCCTTGAATTTGAATGTTGAGGACTTCCTGGCAGCGTTGCAGTCGTAGAGTCGCTGCGTCAGGGACGAACGGAAATCTGGCAATGCTGCGGACCAGGGGGACTTCTTTATTGATCGCCGGGCAGGTAAATTCAAGCGTTCTGAATTTTCTGATGTCAGCTGAGTACTCGTGCGCGCAGTCTTTGAAACTGCTGTTACGCATGCGCTCGAGCTGTAATTTTTCGACATCGATATCAGAAATGATAATTGATCCTGAAGAACTGAAGCGTTCACTTTCTTCAAGGATAGTGCCGTTTTCACCGATGAGCGCGTGCCCGTCCCAGGCGAGATCGGTTGTCGACTCGCCCTGGCCGGCGCCACTGTAGACATAGGCGCTGAGCAGGCGGGCCGAAGTCGATCTGACCATAAGTTGACGATATTCGGGTTTGCCGATTATCGCACTGCTGGCTGAAGGGTTGCAGACTATAGTTGCTCCGGCCATTGCCAGCCAGCTGGAAGGTGTTACCGGGGCCCAGAGGTCTTCGCAGATTTCAACCGCTATTGTGGCGTCAGGGTTTTCACGGCATCTGAAAAGCAGGTCGCTGCCAATTGCGACTGTCTGATTGCAGATATGGATGAACTGGTGTTGAAGCTCTTTTGCTGATGAAAACTGACGTTTTTCGTAAAATTCGGCATAATTGGGGAGATAGGTCTTGGGAACCAGTCCAAGAAGTTTGCCACCTTGCAGCAATGCGGCGCAGTTGTAAAGGCGTCCTGAGAGCATAAGCGGCAGACCGGTAATCACTAATGGGCTATAGGAGGAGCTTGCCTGCAGCAGTGACAGCAACGCCGTTTCGCATTCATCGAGCAGGCTTTGCTGGTGAAAAAGATCCTGAAGCGAGTAACCGCTCAGGCTGAGTTCAGGAAACACTACTACGCCAACGTGCTTTTCGTGGCATTGTCTGAGCATGACGATCTGAGCCGAGGCGTTCTGCATGGGGCGCGCCAGGCTGACCAGCGGAGTGGCAGCGGCACATCTGAAAAAGCCATGCGTAAATGGATTGAAAAAATTATTCTGCATGGCCCTATGCTATAGCGTTTTTATCTATCTGACAAGAAGATCAGCGTAAATTTGCCTGAGTGTCATCAATAAGATTTTGCAGGCTTGGCGGAACATAGGTTCGGGATGGCCCCGGAGTAGGTAAAGCAAGGGGTTGCTGCCCTATTTTCATAATCTTGCCGGCTTTTTCGGGATCCATGAAGCCGAGCACTTTGCCTGAATGCTGAGGGTTGAGGCCGGAAAGGATCTCGTAAATCAGCTTATCATCGGGAACTTCGTCGAAAATCGTTGACAGCGCCTTGGGCTCCATCTGGGCAGCAATGCTTCTGACCTGATCGAGGCGGTTTTCCTGCTCCATGAAGCGGATCAGGCTGGACTCAAGATTGAGCGTTTCGGAAGCGAGTCGGTTGGAAAGTTCGTCGATAGCGGCTTTTCGCTTGTCCAGGTCGGCCTTTTCATCTGCGAACTTCTTTTGTTCAAGTGCCAGTTCCTCGCGCAGCTTGCGTAACTCTTCCATTTCCCGTGTATATTGCTCTTTTTGCGAGCGGATGAGTCCGCGATAAGAATCTTCAAGCGCTTTGGCACGAGCTTCAAGATCGCGGCTTCCCTGGGTGATCAGGCGATTGAAGCGCTCCTGTTCCTGCAGCATGAGTTGCTGGTAGCGCTCTTCTTCCGGCAGCTGGTGCAGTTGCACGAAATCGAAATATGGCTCGAATGGCCAGGTTTTTCGCCATTCTTCAGGTATGCGGTGTCGGAAAGTATATATGTTGAGAAAATCGAGAGTCAGTGCAGAAAGAAAAAGTGCCACACCGAGTGACGCGAGCAGAAACATGTACATCAGCCGGCTCAGAGCCAGGAATATTTTAGAAGGCTTGCGTTCTTCTTTTGAACTTTCCTGCTTGTCTGAAGGGGCTGTTTTGGCCGCTGGTGCTGGTATTATCGGTTCAACTGCCTGAGTTTCTTTTTTTTCTGGCATCGAAAAGTTTCCTTATTCCTTCTTCTTGTCTTCGCCAAGTCCGCTCAAGACCTGACTGACAAAATTCTGTGTCGATTGAAAGGGTGGAATTCCGCCGAATCTTTTGACAGTCGCCGGATCACTGCTATAAGCAGCCAGTGCGTTAGAAATATTGCCGCCGTTGCGTTTGAGCATGTCGGCAAGATGGGTCGTGCCGGCCTTTATGTTTTGTTCAGGATCGAAGGGGTTCTGAAAGCCGAGTTGGCTGAAAATTTCGGGTTTGACCTGCATGAGTCCAAGATTGCCCTGCTGGTCGACTGCCTGCGGATTGTTGCCTGAGGCTACTGCAATCAGCTGTTTAACCAGTTGAACGCTGAGATTGTGCTCTTTTGAATATTTTTCAACAAGCTTTTCGACGTCGGCTCTAAGATCATTGGCAATGGCTGTTGTCGCAGGATTGCTGGCAGGCGAGGCGTTTATGCCTTGCGATACCGGAGTTTTGGTGGCTTCGATCATGGCGGCGGCAAAAGTCTGTTGCTGTCTGCGTCCGCGTCTCTGAGCCATGCCCTTAAAGCTTTGATTGAGGCCGTCGATGCGTTCAAGTATGCGATTCATGTTTTCAAGCATCGTCGTCGTCTCCTGCTGACCTTTTCAGGCGGTTTCCGTATTCATCGAGTCTTTTCTGTTCTTTTTTGAGCATTTCTTTTTTGTAGGCCGCTTCATCTTTTTCCCGCATCTTTTCGTAGGTCATGCGGTTGCGGCGCTTGATCATCAGCTCATCGAAGATTTTCTGCCGCTGTTTTTCGAGACGTTCGAGTTCTTCTTCCTGGTATTCCCAGGCTCTTTGTAAACGAGTGAGATAGGCCGGATACATCTGCACCCGCATCATTTCTCCAGCCTGCAGATCGAGAGCTTTCTGCTCGAGGGCCTGAGCATATTCATCTTTGAATTTGCTGATTTCGGCTTTGACTGCATTGATCTGGCCGTCTTTCATGGCTAATCTGGTTTTTACCTCATTCTCTTCATGAATACAGATTTCCAGAATCTGCTGGAAACGGAAGACAAAAGCCATTATCAGCCGCCCTGACCGACAATTTTACTCAAAGCCTCGATACTTTTTTCGAATGGAATCGCCTCGTTGATGCCCTGTCTGATAAGAGACTCGATCAAGGGTTCCTTTTGAATAGCTTCATCGATTTTCGGATCTGAACCGGTTTTGTAGGCGCCAAGGCTGATTGCGTCTGCATTTTTAACGTAAGTCGAATAGATGTTGCGAAGTCTGCCTGCCATGTCAAAGTGTGACTTGGCGCAGATTTCAGGCATAAGTCGCGAAATGCTGCCGAGAATATCGACGGCCGGGTAGATGTTCTGATGAGCCAGGTCGCGGCTGAGAACCAGGTGTCCGTCGAGAATACCGCGTACTGCATCGGCTACCGGTTCATCCATGTCGCCGCCTTCGACCAGTACAGTGTAAATGCCGGTAATCGAGCCTTTTCTTGCGGTTCCGGCTCGTTCAAGCAGTTTTGGTAAAAGCGAAAAGACTGATGGAGTGTAGCCTCTGGTGGTAGGTGGTTCGCCAACGGCAAGACCAATTTCGCGCTGAGCCAGGGCAAAGCGGGTTACCGAGTCCATCATCAGCATAACTCTTTTGTCGCGATCGCGAAAATATTCGGCGATAGCGGTTGCCGTGAAGGCGGCTTTGACGCGCACCAGCGCCGGCTGCTCGGAGGTGGCAACTACTACTATCGAACGGCGCAGGCCTTCTTCCCCGAGATCTTTTTCGAGAAATTCACGCACTTCGCGACCTCGTTCACCGATGAGCGCTACCACATTGATATCAGCCTGTGAACTTCGGCAGACCATGCCCATGAGAGTACTTTTGCCAACGCCAGAGCCTGCAAAAATACCCATTCTCTGACCGCTGCCGATAGTGAGCAGGCTGTCGATGACTCTGACGCCGGTTGGCAGTGCTGTCAGGATACGCTTGCGGGTGAGGGGGTTGGGAGGCTCTCTGTTTATTGGTACTCTGGCGATTTCAGGAGACAGATCGCCTTTATCATCGGTGGGATGCCCAAGTCCGTTGAGCACACGCCCAAGCAGTTCTTCGCCTGCCGGCGCCGTCAGTGGGGTTCCGGTCGGTATGACTTCGCTGCCTTGTCTTATGCCTTCTGTGTGAACGAGCGGCATGAGCAGCACGCTGCCGCGTCTGAATCCGACGATTTCGCAGGGCAGGGGGCCCGCTGGCGTAATTATGTGGCAGAGGTCACCAACCGGGTTTTGTGGGCCGGTTGCTTCGATAAGCAGGCCGACGACCTGGGTGACCTTGCCATTGACCCTTATTGGGTCAGTGTTCATCAGGGTAGATGTGTAGTCGGCAAATGGAATTTCGCTCATGTGTCAGCGAGTTTCTTTCTGAGCTTGCCAAGTAGCGCACGCTCAAGTTCACGGGCCTGTGATTCGATGGTGGCATCAATTGTGCCAACGCCGGTCTCGATTTTAATTCCACCCGGGGAGAGGGTGGGATCTTCGATGATGCGCAGTTCGCTGACCGAGCCGAGCCGGGCCATGAACTGATCTTTGTGCGCCTGACACATCGACTTGTCCTTGATGTTGATGCGCATGACGATTTTATCGACTTCAGAAACCCGGTTCAAAGCCTGATCGATGTTTTTGAGTATAATTTCGGGTTGTGCTACCGGCTCTACCTTTATTACGGTGCGGGCAAAGGCGATGACGAGCTTCAGCATCTCTTCTTCAGATGCCTTGAGAATGCCCATACGACTGGTCTGGAGCTCATTTATCAGCGCTTCGCTTTCCTGCATCAGGTTTTGCCAGTCAAGCGAAGCCTCGTGCAGACCCTGCTTTTCGCCAGCCGAAATACCTTTTTCTTCGCCCATCGCATAGCCTTCTTTGTAGGCCTTGTCGCGAACAGAGTCTACTTCAAGTTTTGCCGCTTTTTTGATCGCTTCTGCTTCAGCTTTGGCCGTTTCGACTATTGTGTTTGCTGTCTCTCTGGCGGTCTTTACCGCTCTGGCAGCCTCGGCATCGGCTTCCTGACGTTTTTTGAGCGCATTCTGACTGAATTCCTGTTCCTGTGCGGTCAGGTTGCTTTCTTTGCCTTTAAGCTCTTCTTCCCAGTTGCGCAGCTCTTCTTCAAGCGCTTCGAGCTCGAGTTCCCTGATTTTTATTGCTTCGAGAGCTGCTGCATGCCGAGCTTTCTTGGCCGCCGGCGAGAGAAATGATTGTGGTTCAGCAGCAGGCCTGGCAGATTGAGTAGTTTCCGGAGCGTTGCTCTGGTCTTCTTCCGAGGATTTTTGCGGTTTTGTGATGATTTTTTCACCCGACCCGGCGAGATGCTCTGGTGACAGGGCACGAAAGGTTTCAACTGCAAATGCATCTTCTGCCGGTGGCAGATCTTCTTCCGGTTTGGCGATTTTCTGGCGATGATCGATAAAAACCGGTTTTTCCTTCTCGATTTTTATCTGATTTGCCTTGAAGATTTTACCCATGTTTTCAGGTTTCCTTAGTATACCAGGTCATCGTTTGGGCGGTTGATAAACAGTTCTCTGCCGGTCATCAGCTCGGCCACAACCGCCATGATGCGATCTCTGGCGGCATCTACTTCGCTTTCGCGCGCCCGCCCCTGTCTGGTGATTTCTTCCTTGAGATCGTTGAGCGCACGCTGTGACATGTTGGCAGCAATGTTTTTTAGAACAGCCGCCGGCGCACCCTGCAGCGAAACTGCGAGATCGCGGATGCGGATGAGCTTAAGCAGTCTCTGAAGTCCGCGTGGATCAGCGTAGGCAAGATCGTCGAACAACAGTATGTGACGGCGCAGTTCAAGCACAACCTGCGGCAGATCCTTTTGCAGCCCGCCGAGAATATGGCGGTTGGTTTTGGCATCGCAGTGCCGCAGTATGTTTGCAAGTATTTCCAGGCCGGTGCTGGTTCCAAGTTGAGTCTTAGCCAATCAGTTCCTCCTCGCCCGGGCGTGAGATTACTACTTCGCCTCTGGCCTCGAGCTTCTTCACGATTGCAACGATACGCTGCTGAGCCTGATCCACGTCGCGCATGCGCACCGGTCCCATGTATGCCATTTCTTCTTTGAGCATTTCTGCTGCGCGTTTCGACATGTTCTTGTAGAACTTTTCCTTGACTTCGTCGGTGACGCCCTTGAGCGATACCGAGAGATCCTTCATGTCGATTTCCTTCATCAGGCGCTGCAGGCTGCGGTCGTCGATAAGCACCACGTCTTCGAATACGAACAGGCGCTTTTTGACTTCTTCGGCCAGGCTTGGTTCCTGAACTTCCATGGTCTCGATAATGTTCTTCTCAACTGCGCGCTCGACTGCGTTCAATACGCCAATAAGAGAATCGATACCGCCGACGCTGGTGAAATCCTGGCCGATGATCGATGACAGTCGCTCTTCAAGATAATTCTCGACTTCGCGGGTGATGTCGGGACTGGTGCGATCCATCAGGGCGAGGCGTTTGGCGATTTCGACCTGGGTGTCAGGTGTCATCGACTGCAGTATGACCGCTGATTTTTCGGGCTGCAGATAGGCGAGAATCAATGCGACAGTCTGCGGGTGCTCGTTCTGTATCAATGTGGCAAGCTGGGTCGGGTCAGCAGTACGTGCCGCTTCGAATGGCTGTATCTGCAGAGAAGTACCCATTTTGGCAAGAATTTCGAGAGCCTTGCCCGGGCCGATTGTCTGTTCGAGCAGATGCTTTGCGTATTCAAGACCACCCTCGGCGTAAAACTTGCGCGCCATCATCTGTTGTTCGAATTCAAACAGAACGGCCAGCTTGTCTTCGGTCGAGATTTTGCGCTGCTTGGCAATTTCGATGGTCAGCGTTTCAATCTCAGCATCTGAAAGCGATTGTAGAATGGCACCGCTGGTTTCCGGGCCGAGAAAAATCAGCAGAATAGCGGCCTTGGCGCGGCCGGGAATATCAAGAATCGGCAGATCCTCGATCTTGATCGGAGGCAGTTCTTCTTCCTTTTCCTTGTTCACACCGCGACTCCTGTTATTTGCTCAGCCACAGGCGCAATACCTGTACTGCGTCTTCGGGCTTGCTGCTGACCAGATCTCTGACACGTTTTTCGAGAAGCTCGCGGGCGTTTGCCTGCTCGTTGAGCCGGGCGAGTTCTTCTTCTCTCTGGCGGTCGCGTTCTTTGATGATGGTATCGAGTCTCTTGAAGCCTTCTTCGAGAGTGCCGTTGTCCTTTTTCTGGAAGACTTCGCGATAGATGAACTGCTCTTCGGGAGTCATTTCTTCAAAATCTGGCGGCAGGCCGTCATTGTTCATGGCGTATTGATAAGCCTGATGGCGCAGATCCTGAACCTTGCGCTTCTTTTCTTCAAGATCACTGATTTCCGGGAAGAAATTCTTGATATCCTTGAACCTCCTCTCCCAATCCTGCCATTTCTGCTCGTTCTGGCGCAACGATGCATTGTCTCGGGCGAGTCTAAGTGCTTCGGCTTCGGCAGCCGCTTCGGCGAGCCGCTGCTGTTCCCTGGCAAGTGCCCTGGCTCTCGATACCCTGACAAATATATATATCAGGCCGAGGAATATCGGGAATGACATTAGTAGGCCAACAACGATCATGAACATCTGTTTCTCCTGCTGTTTCTTCAGCTCAAAGGCAGCTTTGGCACGATCCAGTTCGTCATTGCGGAATGGCAAAACCATCAGCGCCAGTTTGTCGCCGCGCTCCTTGTCGAAACCGACCGTGGTTTTGGCGATTTCGGTGATTTTTTCTTCAAGATATCCTACCGAAGCCGGATCGTCGTTGAGAACGACCGATACGGTCAGACGGCGGATAGTGCCCTGTTCTTTAACAAATTTTTCTTTTGATCTGGTGAATTCGTAGTTGGTAATCGCGGCGTTACGTTTATACTCGTTCCAGGTCGAGTTCTCGGTGCCGGGATAGGCTGGTGCCCCCGGGGGCAGATTCGAGTTTACGCCGGGTTCGCCGTCTTCGACGAGATCACGACCCTTGTATTCTTCTTCTTCGAGCTTTTCAGAGAGCTTCAGTCCAGAATTCATGCCTTCTACCGGCGGAATTACAACGTCGCTGACCGCTTCTTTCTGGTCGAAATCGACATCGAGTCTTACTCTGACTATAGCCTTGCCGTAGCCAAAAGTGCTTTCGAGCAGGCTCTGCAGCTCTGAGCGCAGGTGATTTTCGCGGTTGCGGGTGTATTTCATCTGCGCGGTCTGAACCTTGTCAAGGGTCATCGCTTCTTCGTCTTCGATAATTCTGGTCAGATCGCGGGCTTCGGTGTCGGCGATTCTGATCTTGTCAGGGTTTAGCCCTTCGACGGCAGAACATACCCAGTCGCGAATAGCGCGAACCTGATCCTGATTAACTTCTGCGCCTGGGCGCAGTTTGAGCAGAATGCTCGCTGAAGGCTCTTTCTGGTCTTCCTTGAATACTTCTTTTTTGGGTTTAACTATGCTGACGCTGGCTTCTTCGATCGGGCCCATGCGTACGAGAGTTTCTTCAAGTTCGGTCTGCAGGCCGCGAACATAATTAAGGTCGAATTCCTGCTGGGTGGTACCGGTGAACATCGAGCGCTGATCGATAAGCGTCTGCCAGCCGGCTTTTGCCTGTGGCAGCGTCTTTTCCTGGGCGAGTTGCAGAAGAATATATGACTTTTCCGGCACAGGAACACGAATGTCGGTAGAATCGGCACCGAGCTTGTATTCTACATTCAGCTCCTGAAGCTTGGCCACGACTTTGCCGGCATCTTCAAGCTTGAGCTTTTCTTCAAAGAGCGGTATGAACTCTTTTTGTGTGCCCCACATCGAGGCGGTTGCGATACCCAGTACAACTATCACTACAATAGCTGCCAGCGCTATCTGCTGGCTTCTGGGCAATTTTGCAATCGGTTCCCATAATTGCCTGAGAAAATCGGTCATCGTCTGCTACTCCCTACTCCCTGGTGTGCCCTGTTTTTAATGTATGCTTTTCTGGCTTCTGGAAGTTTATTCAAGATATTTATAGTACGTCAGAAACAATCTGTAAAGACCTAAAATTTAAAAATTCATTCGCATGATTTCTTTGTATGCCTCGAGTACTTTGCCTCTGACTTCAAGCGTCAGATTCATCGCTGTCTTGGCTTTTTCAGCGGCTATCATAACATCGTGCAGATTATCTACACGACCGAGAACGGCATCCTGAGTGAGTTTTTCAGATTGCTTGCCAAGGGTATCAACCTCGTCAATAGCGGTCTGAAACTTGTCGAGAAAGATGCCCCACTGCTCTTTGGCATTGGTCTGCGGTCTTTCTGGCTTGGTGTTGATATCTACCCATGGATTACGTTCTGCTATTCTCATCGCTTAATTAACCTCTTCCTCCGATATTCAGCGCGGCATTGGTAATGTCTTTTGCCGAGTTGATGCAGGTCACGTTGGCTTCGTATGCACGGGTGGCAGTGATCATGTCCACCATTTCGTGCACTATATTGATGTTGGGGCGGCGAACATAGCCTTCAGAATCGGCATCTGGATGATTCGGATCATACTCCATCTTGAAAGGAGCCATATCTTCCATGATTGCATTGACTCTGACGCCGGTGCCGGGCACCTGTGGTTTCTGGCGATCCTGAAACCACCAGCTGCCACGCGGATTGCGTGATTCGAAAATCACCATCTTGCGTCGAAACGGTTCGCCATCCTGCGTGCGGGTGGTGTTGACGTTGGCGATATTGTTCGAGATGACATCCATGCGCAGACGTTCGGCGGTCAGGCCGGAAGCGGAAGTATCAATTGCTCTGAACATACCCATCAGGCTCTACCTCCTCTGGTGATGACATCATTGAGACCTGCGAACATTGCAGCCAGGCGTGTGGCATGAATCTGATAAGTCATGGTGTTTTTTGCCAGATCGCTCATTTCAACATCGATATCGACGTTGTTCTTGTCGTTGCGCATGACGTGAATGCGGTCTTTGATCGTGGTCGGGCCGACATCGTGGTAGTTGATCTCGCCGATCGGAATATGCCCGTTGTGTTCGCGCTTGCCGACCAGATCGATTTTACCGTCGAATACCTTTGCCATTTCATCTTCGAAGGTTACGATCTGGCGCTTGAAAAGCGGGGTGTTGACGTTGGCAATGTTGTTTGAAATCACCTTGTGCCGAACCGACGATACTTCAAGCCCTTTGGCGAGAAGATTGAAGGTTGCGGTTCCGGTCAATCTTTCGAACATTTCGAGTCTCCCTGAAAATCAGATTAGAGAATGAATCTTGCCAGGTCGTGGTCTTTGAGCAGAGGCGCAATTGCCTTTTCAACGCGAGTTTCGTCGATTACATAACTGCCGCTCAGCTTTTGCGGTGCATCGAAAGCTGCTTCCTCCATCAACTGTTCCATGATGGTGTGCAGGCGGCGGGCTCCGATGTTTTCGTAATCGGCGTTGGCCTGAAAAGCGAAACGTGCGATGGCTTCGATGGCTTCTGTCGTGAATTCAACTTCGAGGCCATCGACTTCGAGCAGTGCCCGATATTGCCTGGTCAACGCGTTTTGCGGTTCGACGAGAATGCGTTTGAAATCTTCGACCTTGAGTGCATCGAATTCGACCCTTACCGGGAAGCGGCCCTGCAGCTCGGGAATCAGATCGGAAGGCTTGCTGACATTGAAGGCGCCGGCGGCGAAGAAAAGTATGTGGTCGGTCTTGACTATGCCATACTTGGTCATCACACTGGTGCCTTCGACCAGTGGCAGCAGGTCGCGCTGCACACCTTCGCGCGATACGTCGGGACCGCTTTTGCTCGTGAATGAAGAAGCGATCTTGTCGATTTCGTCGAGAAAGATCACACCGCTTTCCTGAGCCAGGCAGAGAGCTTCTTTCTGAAGCTCTTCCTGGTCGATGAGGTGGTGCATTTCTTCCTGGAACATGATTTCACGGGCTTCGCTGACCTTGACGCGGCGGCGGCGCTGACGACTGGGCAGCATATTGCCGAGCATGCTTTGCAGGCCCTGCATGTTGATGCCCATTTCTTCAAAGCCGGTCTGGGAGGAGAAAACTTCGACTACGGGCGTTGCCTGTTCGTTCACGTCGATTTCTACCTCCTTTTCGTCGAGTTCGCCTTTTCGTAATTCTTCCGACAGCTGCTGGCGTTTTGCCGATACAGAATCAGTCTCTTCAATATCTATCGGCAGATTGCCAGGATCACCTGAGCTTTTTTCGTAACCGCTGAGAGGGTGGTAGCGACGGCCTTCCGGGTAGATTATGTCGAGCAGTTTTTCGTGAGCGCGTTCGCGTGCTTTCGGCCCCACCTGTTCGATTTTCTGCGAACGCAAAAGACTCATGCTGACTTCGACGAGATCGCGCACCATCGAATCGACGTCGCGACCGACATAACCGACTTCAGTAAACTTGGTCGCCTCGACTTTTACAAACGGAATGCCTGAAATATTGGCGATTCGGCGGGCAATTTCGGTTTTGCCGACCCCGGTCGGGCCGATCAACAGAAGATTCTTTGGTCTGATATCTTCGCGCAGTTCACGGCTGAGCTGGCGGCGGCGATAGCGGTTGCGCAGTGAAATCGCGACCGCGCGTTTGGCTTTGTGCTGGCCGATTACATAGCGATCGAGCTCATCGACGATCTGTTGTGGCGTCAATTCGCGCTGTTGTTCGCTCATTTTTCGAGAACCTCCACGACGATCTGATTGTTGGTGTAGATGCACTGTTCGGCGGTTATCGCCATGGCGTTTTTGACAATATCTACAGCTGAAAATTGCGTGTTACGGAAAAGTGCTTTCGCAGCTGCTGTGGCAATTGATGCGCCTGAGCCGATAGCGGCAATCGGTTCGTCGGGTTCGAGCACATCGCCCTGTCCCGACAGTACCAGAATCTTGTCAGAGTTGCCGACGAGCAGCATGGCCTGCAGTTGACGCAGAGCCTTGTCGAGGCGCCAGTCGCGGGCAAGCTCGACGGCTGCGCGGGTCATGTTTCCCGAAGCCGAATCGAGTTTGGTTTCGAAGCGCTCGAAAAGGGTGAAGGCGTCGGCGGTATGGCCGGCAAAGCCGCCGATGATGGGGTAAGAGCTCAGGCGTCTGATTTTGACCGCCTTTGCTTTGATGATCTGCTCGCCGAGAGTAACCTGGCCATCACCGGCAACGGCCAGAATATTGTCTTTAAGGACTGCCAGAATGGTGGTTCCTCTATATGTCATGCTTGTCTCCTGCTCTGGGGTGCGAGAGCCGATAGGTCTGCATCAGGCGCTCTTTGCTGATTCTCGTGTAAATCTGTGTTGTTGCCAGACTTTCGTGGCCGAGCATTTCCTGCACGGCTCTGATGTCGGCGCCGTTGTTGAGAAGATGGGTGGCGAAACTGTGCCTGAACTGATGCGGCGTGATGTTGAGCATCATCGCGAGCTGGCGCGAGTATTTGTCGATCATGCGCGCAATCGAGCGCACGCTCAGCGCCGTACCGAATTTATTGAGAAACAGGCTGCGGTTTTGTTTCTGGTCGGGCATCTGGCCGTTGCGCATCTGAAGATAGGCGTGAACAGCCTGACACGACAGCGGTGTCATCGGCACGATTCGTTCTTTGCTGCCTTTGCCGGTTACGCGTGCCTGCTGGTTTTCGAGGTCGAGTGCGTCGGTGGTAAGGCCCGCCGTCTCGGAAACGCGCAGCCCGCTGCCATAAAGCACTTCAAGAATGGCGCGGTCACGCAGGCCGTTGAGCGTCTGACCGTCTGGCGCGTTGAGCAGCAGGTTGATGTCTTCCTGGGTCAGGGCGCGTGGCAGTGGCAGCTGGCGCTTAGGTGAATCCATGGTTGCGGCGGTGTTGTTTTCGATCAGTTTCTGGCGGCGGGCGAACTTAAAAAGCCCGCGCAAAGCCGACTGGCCGCGGCGCATGCTCTGTGCTGAAAGCCCTTTGCCACGCCGGTCGGCCCAGAATGAGCGCAGCTGCGTGTGATTGAGGTTTTCGAGTTCTTCGGCATGGTTTAACCCCTGCTGTTCAAGCCAGAGTCGGAAAAATTCGAGGTCGCTGCGATAGCCGCGCACGGTATTGGGCGACATTCTGCGCTCTTTGGCGAGTGACTCGAGATAGCGCTCTATCAGCTCGTTTAGTGGCACCATTTGGGCTCCGGGGGGGTGGGGTGTTTTTTGGGATGTGCCAAGATTAGCACAACCCCGCCAAAGGTACAAGCCCTGTAAAAATTTTTTTCAGTAATAATTTTTCTTTCGATACCTGTAAAACTCAAAGGATTTGCCGGATATGCGGTATTTTTTTGCTGATCAGCCACCAGATTCTTGCCCGGGCTGATTTTGGCATGTATCATTATCGGGCTTACAGATGTAATTAATTTTCAGGAGCAACTGATATGAACAAAAACAGCTTGATGGCAATGGCTTTGTTTATTCTGGCCGCGACAAACTGTCTGATCGCCGGCGAAATCTGCGGAAATTTCGCGCCGCATTACGACCTGCTGATCCGGCCCGTGAGCATGACGCTCGTCAGGTTTGCCGTGAAAGGTTCGGTGCGGATTCCGGCTGATGTTGATCGCATCGCCTTCGCTGATATTCCCTGGCAGAAGTTTACCTTTTCGGTCGGCAACGTCGAGCAGACTCCCGATAAAGACGGAACGATCTACAGACCCGAAGGTTGCCGGGAGGCATCATGGCAGATCGACTTTGCCGGAGTGTCGGCATTGCGCCCGCCGAAAAGTGCCGCTTCTGACGACGAAATTTACTGTCTGAACAACTTTCCGCCGAATCCCGAAATCATTACCGACAAGGCAGCGTTTTACCAGATCAGATTCGATCTTCCTGCCGGCTATAAGGCGATTACATTCAACAGAGAACTGTCTTCGGCGATCGGCATACAGTTTCAGATTGCCAGATTCCAGGAGCCGATCATTAGAAAAACAAAGAACTTTACCTTTGAATACGTGTTTCCTGAGAACTTTTCGGCAGATGAAGAATACATGCTGTTTCTCGAAAACACCATGGAAAAATGGTCTGCTCTGTTCGGAAACCCTGGTTTCAACCTTGTGCGAATCGGTGTTATCCGCCGCGGCGAAGCGAAGGGTGAGATTAACGGCAGTCCGTGCGGCAACCTGATTCTGCTGTCACGATCTGCTCTCGGCGGGAAAGTCGATCTGAGCGGAATGGCCGGCCTCGGGATCACAGCCGACGACGGCTTGCAGTTCCGGAAGATGGTGCTTGCACATGAGCTCTCGCATTTCTGGTTTGGCGTCAGATTTACCGGCTCCGACGGCTGGATGACTGAAGGAATACCTCAGTATCTCGGCATGTGCGCCGTGCGCGGTGAGGGAGTCGATCAGGTGATTCCGCTGCTCAAATTTACTGAATACCTTGATAAAATGATTCCACAGGATGCGATTCCCGGCAAGCCGTTCAGTGAAGAGCAGGTGAACTATATCAGAGCTTATTATCAGGGTTCGCTGGCGCTTTACCGAATCGGCGAAAAGATCGGTCATGAGCAGCTGCAGGCGCTGATAAATGACGTTTTTGCGAAAAACCCCAATCCTGAGTTTGCCGATTTCGACAGCCTTTTCAGAGAGCTTTATCCTGACCGACTCGCTGAATGGACAAAGGCCTGGCGACTCTGATGGTGAATAGCAGCCAGCATCACTTGATTCGAAGTCACTCATAAGCTCTGGTTGTCACATAACGCTTGTCGTAACCGGAAATGGCCAGCCGGGCGCGGGGCTTGCTTCGCAAGACACGTTATCCGGCCTCATTTTCCGCGGCGACGTATTTGTTCGATGGTCTTCATTAATCAATTCATTCGGTTTTCCATGGGTTAAACAATGGAATATCGTGTCTTGATAAACAGTTAATGCAGAAAAAATATTCGGAAATCTACAGAGGAAATCACCAGCGAAACAAGGTTTCAAAAACCCTGTCTTTTTCCGTGCGGAAGAACTTGTTTCTGACGGTAATTTGAAGGTTGCCGTCATCTATCCTTCGAATGACAATTAAATCAATTTTATACCCATGAACCTGCAGATGAGAATCCTTTTGTAGACTATCATGAATCTGAAGTTCAATGCGGTCGAAATAGGGCATTTCAGACTTTGCTGTGGCAGGTGAAGAAGAATTTACCTGAAAGCCAACGAGTCCTTTCTCCAAAAAAGAAAGTCCCTTCGGAGAAAATTCCAGGTCTGATTTTCCGTTTAGATTGGAGTCAACTGACAGAAAAAATGGAAAACGTCTTAAATCATTAGCTCGTGGAGGAATTGTCACCTGAAGATTGGGCGCTTTTGGCAAACGCCTGATTTCTAGAAAGGGTTTGTGGTTAGAAATATCGGTAAGAAATAGAGAAAACGAATTTGAGTCCGAACTAACCCTGATTGAGGAATTTGCCAAAACAGCCCCTGAAAAATACGAATAGATCAGGCCCATGATGCAAATAATTACTCTTTTACTCATACTTCTCCTTCTACTGATATGGAAACTTTAGAAGCATACAAGACGATAAAAGCTCATACAAACACTCCCTGATACTCTCTTTCAACACTTTCAGAAATAGAGCATCAGAAGCATGGTAACAAAAAGTGCAGACAAAATCATTAACGTTCTATTTTCCCTGGCAAGTTGTTAATGCTCGATCTTTCCATTTCTATTGAAAAAGGGTAAAGTTACATTTGAATCGGGCAAGTCATGCCAAACACCGAAAAAGCAATTTCCTAATCACACAGATGGAGGCTATATGAAAGTGCGCATTTTGTTGTCAGGTCTGATCTTTATTTTGGTCTGTAGCCTGTGTTCAGCTGACGTAACCTTTGTCAATCTTGTAATCAACAGCAATAACCGAGCGTTTGTTTACCCCGACAAGAACCTGTCTCCAGAGTTAATTAAGGCGTGGAAAACCTATGCCGAGCAGTTAAGCTATGGTAACGGGCTGGTTCTGCCTTCATCGCTGGCGGCAGACAAAATAAGCGACACAACCGGAGTGGTCATCCTTGGCAATCCTGGCAACAATCATATTATGACCGATTATATCAATCTTATCGATGATTTCAGCGTTTCAAAGTCTGAATTTAGAATTGGCAGCCAGACATTTCAAAGCGTCCGACACCCAGGGTTGGCCGTTGTTGCGGGGGTATACTGCGGTCAGAGCAAGAAGGGTGGCAATCGCTACGCCCTTCTATGTATTTCCAACAAAGACTATCCCGAGATTCGAAAACCAATGTTCAGACTGGCGATGAAGCATGATTTCCTCATATCCGACATTTTCGGGCCTCTCTACGCTGGTTCTATTGACATGTCTCAGGAAACGGCACGACAGCATGTGGTTGAAAACAGTGTTGTCAAACATGACAGACCAGTATTTCAGACCGTAAGAAGCAGGCATTATCAGTTCTTTTTTCCGAACGATAACCTGGCAAAGCTAGATAAAGGCTGGCTTTTCAACTTTCAGGAAAAAGCGCTGGCTCGAATCAAAGAAAGACTAGGGCTGGAATGTGCAACTAGAATAGCTTTCTATCTGTTTAACGATGAAGACCAGATGGAAGCGCTCACGGGTTCGCGCGGCATGGGCTTTGCCGACCATCTTCTTCCCTGTGTTTACGCAGTTTATTCCGATAAGGTTATAGGTGCAATTGGCGCGCACGAAGTCACCCATGTTCTCCTTGCGAAAACGTGGTCACCGATATACCCTGGTAATCTGATCGATGAAGGCTGCGCCGAGTTTACCGCCTTGAATTGGAATTCCAAGCCTCATGTATTCTGGGCAAAACAATTTATGCAGAACAACAGTATGCCCACCCTGTTCGACCTTGAAATGAACTGGGAGGATTATGACTGCAATGTCAGCTACCCGGTTGCCGCCTGTTTTATAGCTTTTCTGAAAGAAACCATGGGACTTCCGGCAGTCGAGAACCTTTATAAAAAGGCACATAAATACAGTGATGGCGCTTGGATGAAAGCATTGCTTAAACAGGAGCCTGCCAGACTGCAGAAAAACTTTGAAAGATGGCTGGCCTCTAAGTAGGACGCCATTTTCAAACGCACCGGTCCGGCGTTCTCGTTCCTCCCCGTGTGACATCACAAAGCGACGTCAGTTGCCCAAGTCCAAACAAGTATCTGGAAACAATGGAAGAAACCGCGGACTCGAATCAGAGAGCTGAGAAAACTGGGCATCAGTCAGAAATCTGCAATATTTGCAGGAATCAGTCGCAAAGGCCCATGGCACAGCGCCAGAACCAAGGCTATTCAAATCGGAATATCAAACATCTGGCTTACAAAAATGGAGTTGATCTGCGTAAAAGATCTGTGAGTGAAGATTCATTATCCGGCCACGGCCCGATTATGCCTCTTCAATCATTTCGAATGATAGTCCAGAGACATAGTTGAAATGAGAATCACGGGTTATCAATGTTAAGTTGTATTGCATGGCTGTTGCTGCAATCCAGATATCGTTTTCTGGAATGGGCTTACCAATTCTGGGAGTAAAAACGCTTTTGAACTGGGTTATTTTGTCTAAAATCGGCTGTTCGCCTTGGAACAACGCAATTACGATGTTTGTGTCTAATAAATATTTACCACTCATCACCGTCTATTTTCTCACACCCTGATTCAATCTCTTTTTTCATTAGTTCAAGGTCTTCAGCAGAAATACATCCGGCAAATTTCGTGATTGAACTACCGGGAACGCCTTTAAGTCCCGTTTTCTGCAGACTCTTAACATATTTCAAAACTTTCTGCTGCATTTCTTCAGGAAGATGTTCAAGTTGTTTCATAATCAAATTGTAGGTTGATGAAGTCATTTGTCCTCCCTTCTCTTCAATCATTCTAACAAATGCCAGTTTGCAATACAAACTTTCGTTAGCAAGCGTGTTTTTCCGTGTCGACGCGATTGTGTACGCCCGGCATGGGCGTGAACTTATGAGGTGAGATCACTCTGGTGGTCAAGTCCTCCGTATTGGAAGTCATATGATGAATATTTATCATACAATACTAGCCGAAGGCAATGGCGGAGCTGTGAAGCTCTGTCAGAAGGAAGCCGGAGTGCAAAGCCATGAGCTGACGAACAGAAACAGCATACAAGGCCAAGTCCGGGAGCAAGTTTGCACAACAAAACGAAGCTCAGACTTCACTGGATATGGTAAATGCTGCGGTTGTGTGGCGAAAGTTCACGTTCTTATCCGGGGAGACCTCTTTGACATGCAGCTTGATAAAGCAGCGCCGCTGGTGGCAACATCCGTGGTGATCAGAGAGGAGTCAGCAGAGGCCATAGTAGTTTGCCAAAAGCGAAGGGCCAAACATGAACTCGGGGAGGGCACCGATGAGCTCTTATAACGCGAAGAATCCGAACGGAGGAGCGATTATAAGGCGTGTCAACAGATCGCCTGATCCAAATCTTCACCTGCTGGAACGAATACTGTCAACTGAGAATGTAAGAACCGCCTGGGAACGGGTGAAAGCCAATAAGGGCGCACCGGGAGTGGATAATGTTTCCATCGACCAGTTTCCAGACCAGTTCCGACCTCAGTGGAGTGGTATTCGTAAATCCATTCTGGCAGGCAGTTACAACCCATTACCTGTAAAAAGGGTTGATATTCCAAAGGCCACTGGCGGAACTCGCCCGCTGGGAATTCCATGTGTTCTTGACCGGCTGATACAGCAGGCTATATGCCAGATTCTCATGCCTATCTTCGATCCGGGTTTCTCAGAGACCAGTTACGGGTTTCGTCCGGGCAGATCGGCTCATGACGCTGTCAGAAAGGCGAAAGAATATATCAGAGATGGTTATCGAACTGCTGTCGATACAGATCTGGCAAAATTCTTCGATACAGTTGAACATGACGTTCTGACGTGTCGAATAGCCAGAAAAGTTCGCGACAAAAGAGTTCTGAGCCTTATCGGTAAATTTCTTCGCGCTGGTGTGCAGATAAAAGGCCGATTTCAAAAAACAGTCAGAGGTGTTCCTCAGGGCGGTCCGCTGTCATCATTGCAGGCAAATATCATGCTCGATGATTTTGACAAGCAGCTGGAAAAGCGTGGCCTCAGATTCGTGAGATATGCTGATGACTTCATCGTTTTCGTTAAATGCCGCCGCGCCGGGGATAGGGTAGGCGCAAGCATTCGCCGTTTCCTTGAGCGCCGTCTGAAATTGACGGTGAACGATGAAAAGAGCCGAGTTGGCCCGACAAATGGCACTGAATTTCTGGGCTTTGTGTTCAAGAAATTCAAGGTGCGCTGGAGCGACAAGGCTTTTTCTGAATTCAAGCGCCGGGTGCGTGATTATGGTTTTCTGCACGGTAATTCCCGCAGGTTGCTGGCACTCATTCAGTTGCTGTTGCGCGCCAGACCTGCTCAAACCGAGCTTCCAGCGCGCCCGGCATTTAAATGCCCGGACTGCGGCAGCGCCATGGCGATGAAAGGATTTCGCTGCCCCGCCAGCTCAAGATCGCCACCTGCTGTGCCTTTGCATCTGCACAATTAAAGAATTCTGACTGGCAGCAACCGGATTTTATCTGTTGTTGCAGTTTTCCGACGGTTTATAGCGTTGCAGTATAACAGGCCCATTTCAGAGACGCAAAAGCCGCAAAACTGACAGATTTCACCTGATTATGTGCAGCAAAAAAAGCCATTTTTCGACATCGCCGTCAATTTTTAACTCGATCGGCAGCTTTTTCAGGGCACACTTTTACCGATATATTTTCTTATAGCCGGCTCCGCAATTTATCGCCCGGGCTGGTTCAACAACTGGATAAGATCGTGGCTACGCACGATCTATCCTTCTTCGTTATCTGCTTTTTCTATTTTTATTCTTGGCTTTATTCTTTGATTCATCTTCTGTCAGTCGTTGTTTCCAGTAATAAGGTTTCTGATGAGAATGAGCAACAGCAATGATCGTGATCTCATTTTCTTTAGTAAGGTAAACAACGCTGAAAGGGAAACGATGTGTCAAACAACGGCGAGTGCGGGAGGAAAACTTAGTCCAAGCCTCTGGATAAGCTTGAATTCGTTTTATTGCCGCATACACTTCTTCTAGAAAATCGTAGCCAAGGCCGGCTTCACATTCCTCATAATAATCAACGGCTCTGTTTAATTCTTCGCGTGCCGATGTATGAAAAACAAAGTTCACTTTTTGAGTCGCTTTCTAATCTCTCGAAAAACCTGTTCACCTGGAATTGTCTGAACTTTTCCGGATTCAAGCTCATCAATTCTTCGTTCTGATTCTTCCGCCCATGCCTTGTCAACTTCTTCTTTGCTGGGTGCATTAAGGCTTTTTAAAAGCTTATCAACCAAGTAAATCCGATCTTCGCACGGCAAAGAAAGTAACTTGTCCGCCAATTTGGTAGTTGCTGCTGTCATAGAAGTCTCCTTGTACCCCCTCATTGTAGATCAAATTTTGTTTTTGAGCAATTCCATGTTTTTTTTGCAGATAACAAGTTATTCTATGGTTCTGGCTAGCATACCAGCTTTTGGGCGATGGCGGCAAATTTGGGAGGAAGTTTGCGATTTTCTAACTTGCTATCATGCAATATTTCGAGATAGCAATGGTCTTGATATCATTAGTAAATGTAATGGTCTGATGCTTTTCTCTAGTGCTGTCGGCATATAGAATTGTGCATGCAGTCATTAAAGACAGATGTGAGGCTTTGCGATATCTCAAAGGCAATTTTTCAGACTCTTTGCGATGACAGGTTCATGGACTGCGCAGGAGTTTATTGGTCGGATTGTCAGAGGCTGCCGATAAGGGTGATTTCGTTGCGGTCGTAGTAAAGATGCTTGATGATGAGACGCGACAGCTGGTGTTTCTGCCTGAGTTCTTCGATGGCAGCCAGAATCGTTTCGGGTTCCTTGCCGCGGAACTTAACATTTACAACGAATTTGTGGCAGGCCTTCTGTTCGAGCCAGCGGTCGAGCAGACCGAGGGTGGCCAGAGGCCTGACGATCATGTCGCAGAACATCCAGTCGACAGGCCTGGTCGGCATAAAAGCGTAGCCGTTGTCGAGCGAATGCTCGCAGCGCGGGTGGCTTTCGACGTGTGGTTTGAGATCGGCGAAGTCTACTGCGATAACGCGCGCGCCACGCTTGAGTGCCGCCCAGGTCCAGCCGCCGGGGGCGGCGCCGAGGTCGATGCAGACATCACCTTTGCGTGCTGAAACACCAGATTGCTGCCAGGCTTCTTCGAGTTTGTAATAAGAGCGGCAGGGGGCCTGCGAATCATGCGGAATCGAACCTGGTGTCAGACTGCGCATGAATGGCACGAAACGGCCCATTTCTGTTTTGAATCTTTTCGCAGCGCTGACCCAGAGCTGATCAGTGCCGGTAAGAATGGCCTGGACGACAAGGCAGGGCCGCTTTTCGTCGATGCTTTCCCAGGGCTGGTATTTTTCGAGAGTGCGCTTGCGGTATTTTGCCATGCGCTGCATGAATTTTTCGTGCAGCAGCGCCGCGCGCCCGCTCATGAATTCGTAATGCGTCGAGTCTTCGCTGTAAAAGTCAGGTGTACAGCAGTGCAGGGTCCAGGGCAGCGGATTACTGTCGAGAATCGGGTCGAGTGACTCGCCCAGCGCCTGAATAAGATCAGTCAGCGATGCGCCTTTAACCGCACTGCAGTTCGGCAGCCATTGTCTCGCAAAAATCGGTTCGTATCTGAGCCCGGAAGCGGGTGACTCTCCGACCACCAGGCCTGCCGCAGGCGAATAAAAATGCTTGCCGACTCCGGCGGTCGCCAACTCCCGGCAGAGAGTCGCCTCCCAGCCGTTCGCGCACAGATATCCGTTCAAGGTTTTTCCCGCAGTCAAATTTTTACTCCGAATCAGGTATCAGGCGTTTATATCATAGTTTGCCGACTTCTGCCAGAAGATATCGAAGCGCTGGTTCTTTGATCGGGCAATTGTCTGCGAAAGTTTGCTCTTTATGGAATTCTCATTATAATGAATAAATAGACTCTGTCATGCGAGGTGTCCTGTGTGTGAAATTTGGAAAATCAGACTGATTGCAGTTCTGCTTGTTCTTGGCATAAGCATTCCAGTCTTTGCCTGGGACTGCACTGAAGCGCACCCCACGATAAATCAGCTTGCGTTCGAACATTTTGTTACAAGACTGCAGGCGGGGCATTATAAAGAGCGCTTCACCAGCATGGCCGTCGATAACGCTACGAGTTATCAGGGGTTCACCTTTGGCAAAGCGCCGAAGTTCGAAAGTGGAGCCGTTGCCAAAACCGTAAGTGCCAGCCACAATCTCTCAGGCTGGCTTGAGCGCGGCGGTTTTGATGCTGATATGCCCGAAATCAACATGGGGTTCAGGCATTTCTACGATCCGGTTTACGAGCCTCATTACCTGACATGGCAGCACCGTTCTTTCATTAAGAAGAAAAAGAGTAATTATGCTTCTGAAGAAGCATTTTTCAAGTCATTGCAGTATCGGGCCGATGACTGGAACCCAAATTTTGAATTCGGGTTCAAAGATCGCAAGATAAAATTGCAACCCAAACTGTTGCGTCCGCAGATCGATGCGGTTACCTGGGCATTTGAGCACGAAGAGAACGATCACAGCTGGATGCAGGGTAAAATCGCCTACAAAGCGGCCATGGAAAACAATACCGCCCTGTTTGGCAAGCTTAACCGCAGTCAGATGTTCGGTAAGGCTTTTCGAGCTCTTGGCGAAACCATGCATCTGATGGCAGATATGGCTCAGCCGGCGCATACCCGTGGTGACAGCCATTCGATGTATGAGCCGATCGAGAAGAACGTCAAGGCAGACATGATAAAGAAGATCATTGGCGCGCGCCATAAAAGCCCAGAGTTCAGGCCGGTGCCAGAATTTGAAGTGGAAGAAGGCCTTGAACTGCCAGAACTGATGAAAAAACTGGCGGCTTTTACCAACGCTCATTTCTTCAGCAATGACACGATTTTTGACTATGAGACCTGGAAATTTCCACGCAATGGCAAGCGACCGTATCCCGCGCCACAGTTGAGCCGCCTGCAGCATAATGCCGGCATTTATTCGGCTTATTTCGAAACGGTTGGCTGGGTTCCGTTGGCAAAAGAGACCGGGTCGCCCTTTTCGAAAGTATTAAATGACAACGATCGTTATGGTCGCAAAAACCCTCATTACAACGTAATGCCTGACATGGCTGAAAGTCAGGCCAAAGTCCTGATTCCGCTGGCGATATATAATTGTACCGAATGTATTAAAGCATTTCTTCCGGTGTTCAAGGTCGACTTCTCCCTGCGCCGCGGTGGTAACAATAATTATATTGCCAACGGCGAAATTATACATGACATAAGCGCTGATGAAGACTGGGGAAAAATCGGAGCCATACGTTTTAATGGTTTCGGTTATGTTCAGATCAATGATGCCTGGCAGAAAGTCGAAATTCGTAACGGCCAGATGATGGAAACTTCGCTTGCTTTGAAATCAGGCGATAAGGTCGCTCTGGTCGTAAGAGCAGGCGGTCTTATCGTAGCCAGCAGGATAACCATCGTTCCCTGACCGCTGCCAGGAACGATGCCGGCACTTTCTATTTCAACGTTCTGACTGTTCAATCTCTTCAATGCTGCTTGAATTTGCCATGGGATAATGATAGGATTTCGACAGCAGGAGGGGATATGGCGGTTACTCATACAATCGAAGGCGATGTTGCCATTTTTGTGCTCGCCGGCCAGAATAGCCTTGAAGAGGCCGAAGCCGCTTTTCGGGCAGCGTTTGCGGGTGTCGAGGACTCGGCAAAGTATTCGGTGCTGATCGATGCGCGCACTTCTTTGCGGCATCGCGATCTTGGTGAGGTATCAGTTTTTGCTGAACTGCTGACAACATTTCGCAGTCATATCGGACACCGGGTCGCGCTGGTTATGGATGAAAGCCGGCCGAAGCCGATGGAGCTGGAGCGGCGTCTCGCGGGCTTTTCGATTCGCGAGAAGATAGAATTTGCACTTTTTTACGATCTTGTATCAGCAAGAAACTGGATCGCAGAAATTGCCGGCATTTAAGCAGATATCGCGGATAGTCCTGAGAAAAGCCGTGTCGGCGGTAGCAGCTAAACATTCAAGATTGCTTGTCAATCTGGCGTTTCTCATTCTGTCTGCTTTGTCGGTTAATGCTCAGGTGGCAGATCATAACTTTGCCGGGCAGCAGGCTTCGTATGATGTAATCGTTGTTGGTGGCGATCCTGAGGGAATAGCCGCGGCGATTGCCGCTGCGCGCGCAGGTGCTCGCACTCTTCTCGTCGACACCAGGCCGGCTTTGGGCGGTCTGATGACGCGTGGTTGGCTGAATACCATCGATATGAACCTCGATCGCCAGCGCCGACCGCTCAATGGTGGCATTTTTACCGAAGTTTATCGTGAACTCGATGACAATTCGTTCGATGTCGACCTGATGGAGCAGCTTTTCGACCGGCTGACAGCACGCGAGCAGAAACTTTCGGTAATCAGAGATGTCTTGACTGTGCTGCCGGTAGTTGGCTCCCAGACAATGCTGCTTTATAAGCCCGGGCAGACTTTGCAGCCAGATGCTGGTGAATTGCCCAGTCATCTGCTGGCACACAAGCCGCCACCTCTTGCTCGGGTCAAGTCGCCGACCACCTTATCTGGAATCGAGATTCATTTTGCTGACCGGCCTGCGATAAAGATAAGGGCCGGGTTTTGTATAGATGCAACGCAGGACGCCGATCTGGCTGTCGCGGCTGGCGCCGGCTGCAAGGCTTATGGCGAAGACGTCTGGGGTTCTGTTCGTAATATGGCGACGACACTGGTTTTTCGCCTGAACAATATTTCTGATGCCGACTGGCAGAAAATGTGCGCGGCGCTCGGCGGCAGCAGCGATCCAGACGGTTTGCTTGGCGGCACCCGGCGCAGTATATGGGGATTTGGTGATACGCTCAAGAAGTATGCTGCTTCGACCTCGCGGGTGCGCATTCGCGGCCTCAATCTCGGGCGTCAGAACGATGGCAGCGTTCTGGTTAATGCTCTGCTGGTATTTGGCATTGACGGTCTTGACCTGCAGTCGCGTCGCGAAGCAAGGCGGCTTGCTGAAGCTGAGCTGCCTTCGTTGCTGGCTTTTCTGCAAAAGAATATCGCAGGCATGGCTGTGGCCAGTATAGCCGGCACTGCGCCTGAACTCTATGTTCGCACTTCACGACAGATTGTTGCGCAGTATAGGCTAAGCGTTGATGATGTGCTGGAAAACCGTGATTTTGCCGATCGCGTCGGTTTTGGCTCTTATCCGCTCGATATTCAGGCGCAGGTGCCCGAGCACCATGGCGATGTCACCGGCAAGCCTGAGCAGTATGCCGTTCCGCTGCGCAGTTTGATTCCAGTCGGTTTTACCAATCTGATGGTGGTCGGTCGCAGCGCCGGTTTTGATTCTCTTGCCCAGAGCAGCGCGCGCACGATTCCGGTCGGCATGGCGGCAGGACAGGCGGCCGGAGTTGTCGCTGCCATAAGTTTGCAGCGTGGCATCACCATTGACTGCGTAGCTTCTGATTCTGCTGTTGTAGATGAATTGCATCGTCAGCTGACGCAGCAGGGTGTGAACATTACTGCGAATCCAGCCCGGTCGCCGGCTATTATCGAGCACTGGGCTTATCCGGGGCTTAAATTCATGCGCCGTCGCGGCCAGATTTCAGGCGGGTATGGCAATGAATATTTTCTCGATCAGGCTATTTCGGGAAAAGCTTTTGCGAACCGCCTGGCTCATCTTGCTTCCGACCTTCACAAGCCAGACCGAAGATGGCTGTACGATTTCTGCGCCGCGCAGGACAAGATGAATCTGGGAATGGCCTGCAAGGTTCTTTTATGTGTCGAACGCCAGGCCAGTGCCGATAAAGGCCAGGTAATTCTCGAATTGCCGCCGGATGAGGCAGTTGAGAGTTTTCGACAACGTGGATCATTCGTGCCGCAATGGCCGGCTTCGCAGGCCAAATGGAACAGTCCGCTCAGCCGGGGTGCAGCATACATGCTGTTGCTGCGCTGGTCACCGACGTTTTCGGGCAACCATTGAGAAATTTGTTATCTCAACCTGCTGTGGCGGTAATGATGCGGTTTCTGCCCTGCTCTTTAGCGGCGTAAAGCGCTTCGTCTGCTTTTTTCAGCAGAGTTTCGCCGTCGTCGGCATGTGTCGGGAAACAGGCGATGCCGCCGCTGATGGTAATCTTGACCGGCTGATCATTAGCTTTCAGTGCCAGGCTTTCAACCTGTTTGCGAATGCGTCCGGCGACTATTTCGGCACCAGGGGCTTCGGTATGGGGCAGAACGACGACGAGTTCTTCGCCGCCGAAGCGTGCCGGCATGTCGACTCCAACTCTGATGTTCTGAATCAGGATGGCTGATACTTCCTTGAGGACGACGTTGCCGAATGGATGTCCATAGTTGTCGTTCACGCTCTTGAAGTGGTCAAGATCGAAAATGATCAGGCTGAAAGACATTTTATAGCGCCGGCTGCGCATGCATTCTTCCGCCAATCGCTCTTTGAAATGTCTGAAGGCATACAGGCCGGTCAGTTCATCTTTGATCGACATCTGATAGAATTCCTGGCGCTGGAAGGCCAGAGAAATCATGTTAGCGGCGACCGAAAGCGTGTCGAGACTGTTTGGCCGAATCGATTTTTTCGGTGACAACATCGAGAAGTTGATGACGCCGATCACGTTGTCTTTGGCGACCAGAGGGATGCAGGCAAAGGAGTAGATTTTTTTGACCTTGATGCCGCTGTCGGCAAATGGCAGAAATCGGCGGTCTTCGCTACCGAGTGGCGCAAAGATTGGTTTGCCGGATGCGAGAACGAGTCCGGCGATGCCTTTGCCCATATTCAGTCGGGCCAGGCGGCAGTTCTGCTTTTCGCCAAGCACCGCGATAGTCTGCAGATTGTCGGTCTTTGCATCGTATTTCATGACCGATGCGCGATCTATCTTGAGCAGAGCCATGACGTTTTCAAGAATTTTGCGCAGCAGGGTGTCGAGGTCGTAACCGTGGTTGAGGCTCAGGCTCATCGCGTAAAGGATTTCCAGTTCACGTTTTTGTCTGGTAAGACTTAGACTGGCCTCTTTGTGATCGCTGACATAGCGGCAGAATTCGACTGCATTGTCGAGCTGGGCGCAAGCGCTTTTGAGTGAAACCACGTCTTTTTCGCCGAAGGGCTCAGATCTGTTGGCGAGCAGAAAGGCGCCTTCGATGTCGTTTCTGAGGATCATCGGTACGATGATGAAATTTTTTATCTCACTATGTTCTGAATCAGGATCTGCGAAGTTCTGAATGAGACCGCCTTTGGGCTCGAGCAGAAATTCACGCAACAGCTTTTTAACTTCAATCTTCGTATTTTCAGGATGTTCGTTTACGCCTGAGGCAAAAACAAAGCCGGCGTTTTCATCAGTCTGCGTGGATGACAGGTTCTGACCTTGGAGAAACGCGCCAATTTCACAATTGAAGAAGCTGACAAGTATTTTTAGCGATTTGTAGATCAGTTTGTCGAGAACCCGATATTTGTCGGTAACCCGGTCGAGGCGATGTATCAGCTGTAATTCGCGGTATTTCGCCTTGAGAAATTTGACTTTTTCTTTGCCTTTCAGCTCTGACAATTTGCCTGGCATCGTGTTTTTCCCCTCCCTGACTGTCGCGTGATGAATTGTATGTGTTTACTGCGGTATCAAAATCAGTATATTGCCGGCTTGCCAATAATTCAACCTCTGCAATCACGCGAAGTTTCAATTCATAGCGTCTGTTTGTCAGAGCTGATCGTCGAAGTGCATGTCGGCAAGTTCGCTTGTTTTCAAAAACTGGCGGGCTTCTTCTTCTGAGGCGAAGCTCTTTATAACATCATAGACAAGGAAATGGCGTTCGCCATCGACTACGAGCTCGATAACCGGGCGCTGCAGCATTTCCTTGTCGGGCGGATCGACATCGAGCAGGCACCAGCGCGGTTCGGAGTTGTTTCGACACAGTTCGCAGCGTTCCGGCCCTCTTTTGCAGTGAGGAACCGACAGCTTTTTGATTACGAATTTCACCCTGACATTCTCCTTTTGTTTGGGAACTGGCGACAATTCTGATGTTTCAGAAGCGTTGTCCATGCTATCTGCGCTACAACATGCCGGGGCTGGCGCAGGCTCAGAAGCCATCAGGGTTGTGGATGCCGCAAGTAACGCGACAGCAATTGCGAATAACAATCTTCTCACTTTGATTGTACCTCCTGTTGCATTGATTCTAGCACGTTTTTTGACTAAATGACGGGTTTGGAATAGAATCAGCTAACAGCTGTAAAGAGATGGAGCTGGGAGGAAAAAGATGTCAGAAATTCGCTATAATTCGATTACTGGCGACTGGGTGATAATAGCGGTCGAGCGGTCGAAACGCCCGATGAATTTTAAAGATGCGACTGCTGCGGCGAATATTCCGGCTTATGTCGAGACATGTCCGTTCTGTGCCGGAAACGAAAGTGCATCGCCTGATGAAGAATTTCGCATCTCAGATGATCGTGGAGGCTGGCGTATCCGAACGGTGCGCAACAAATTTTCTGCGCTTTCCTTCAAGGGAGAGCCGATCGCACTGAACCATGGTCAGCGAACCATCAACGGGGTGGGGCGGCACGAGGTTATCATCGAGTCGCCGAAGCACAACCGTTTTATGGCGTTTTACAGCCCGCAGGAGACCGCTGACCTGTTCTCGGTTTATCTCAACCGATTCAATGCTTTTTATGAAGACAAGCGGGTAAAACACGTAATTCTTTACAAGAACCATGGTCCCGAAGCCGGTACGTCTCTCGAACATCCGCATTCGCAGGTGGTCGGCACGCCGGTTGTTCCCGGTCAGGTCGTGCAGCGCATCGAACTGGCTGAGCGGTCGTATCGCGAAAGCGGGCAGTGCCTGTTCTGTCGAACTATCGAGGAAGAGGTTGCCGGGCAGAAACGTCTGGTCGCCGAGACCGCGCACTTTATCGCGTTTATTCCATTTGCGTCGTTGTCGCCCTATCATGTCTGGATTTTTCCAAAGGTGCACTCGGCCTGCTTCTCGACAATCAGTCCGGCGGCGATGGATGATCTGGGCACTCTGCTGGTAAAGGTGCTCGGCAAGCTCTATACGGCGCTCAAGAACCCGTCTTTCAATTTTGTCATCAGATCGCTTTCGCCGCAGGAAGCGGATCTGCCGTATTTTCACTGGTATCTCGCCATTGTGCCGAGAATCTCGAAGGCAGCTGGTTTCGAGCTTGGCACCGGCATGTACATCAACAGTTCGGTTCCGGAAGACAGCGCCGAAAACCTGCGTAATGCTGTGCCGCCGGCGTCGCCGCCGGTTTGATGGCAGGACAGATGCAGCATAAAAAGCATCCCGTCTGATGGCCGAAGCTTCTGGCTTAACAGTAATCAACGTGCTTTTGTATAATTTGAATTTTTCAGGGGGATATGATGGCTTCAGAAACAGGGGTTGAGAATGCAACAGAAAAGATAAAACTGCTGTCAGCTGCACATGGCTTTGGTATTGCTCAGAACGTCTGGCGCGAGGCGCTGGAAAAAGCAAAGCCTGACCTGGTGGCGAAGATAAGGCATGCCGAGCTCGGCGGTGACAGTTCATGGCGGCTGCATGTGGCTGAAATCAGCGACAGGGTCGCCTGTCATGTGCATTTTGAAGGTCATGAGATTTACGAAATTGTTCGTGGCAGCGGGGTAATGCTTAGTGCACCGGTAGAAGGATCCGGCGCTTCATGCCGGGCGGTTCGCTGCGATTCGCTGCCGGTAAAGGCCGGTGACGTGTTCAGTGTACCGGAAGGTTTCGCGCATCAGCTGGTGCGCAGTGGCAGTGAACCCTTGATAATCATATTTGCCTGCTCCGACAACCATCTCGGCGAAGACCGGCAGGTTCTGTCCGATTTATCGCCAGCATTTTCCAATCGCAGCTGAAAAACTGGGCTGGCAAAACTCAAAGAGCCAGTTGAATCTTGAATATTCATTGCTGGCCTGTGAATAGAGCAATTCTCTATTTGCTGACGGTGGTTTCGGGCAGGAGTTTGTTGAGGATTATGCCGATTATGGCAGCCAGAGCCATGCCTTCGACCTTGAAGCTGATCGAACTGATTTCGACGGGCACTGCGGCGCCGCCGAGGCCGAGCACGAGAATGACGGCAACTATGATCAGATTGCGTGACTGACTGAGATCTATATGGTTTTCGATCAGGCTGCGCGCGCCGATTGCTGCGATCATGCCGAAGAGTATGATCGAAATGCCGCCGACAACTGCTGATGGAATGGTAGAAATGATGCAGCCAAGCTTTGGAACTATGCCCATGAGAATGGCGAAAAGGGCAGCTATTCTCATTACCAGCGGGTTGTGCACTTTGGTCAGTGCGATAACTCCGGTGTTTTCTGAATAGGTGGTATTGGGCGGGCCGCCGAAAAGAGTCGAAAGGGCAGTGGCGAGGCCGTCGCCGATCAGGGTGCGGTGCAGACCAGGTTCTTCGATAAAGCGCTTTTTAACGGTTTCGCTGATGGCCAGCACGTCGCCGATGTGTTCGACCATTGTTGCAATGGCAACGGGTGCAACCAGCATGATGATCTGCGGGTCGAATTTTGCCATGATAAAGCCGGGGCAGGCCATCCAGCCACCGTTAATAATGTGACTGAAATCGACTTTGCCCATGAGTATTGCCGCCAGGTAGCCGCCAATCAGGCCGCAGAGAACCGGCAGAACTTTGAGAAATCCCCGTGCGAAAATGCTGACACAGGTTACGATTGTGAAGCTTATAATAGCAAGCAGCCAGCCGGTGCTGGCCATATTGATCGCGACTGGCGCCAGCTTCAGGCCGATGACCATGATGATCGGGCCGGTCACGACCGGCGGAAAGAAAGACACTACTTTCTGATAGCCGTAAGCATAGACCAGGGCTGCGAGAACCAGATAGGTTAAACCGGCGACGAAGCAGCCGCCGAGAGCGAAGGGCATCATTTCAGGTTTAAAGGCGTCAGTGCCGAAGGCGCCGGTTACAGCCGCCAGCGGTGCGATAAAAGCGAATGATGACCCGAGAAAGACCGGGACTCTGCCGCCGGTGACCAGATGAAAGACGAGGGTGCCGACGCCGGCCATAAAAAGCGCAACCGAGACGTCAAGGCCAGTTATCAGCGGAACCAGAACCGTGGCGCCGAACATGGTAAACGCGTGCTGCAGCCCGAGTATGAGTGCTTTGCCGAGCGGCAGTTTTACTCCTTCTGCAATGATGCCGTCGTCGACAATCCGAATCTCCTGATGCATACTGGCCTCCCGTGCACAACTGTGTAAATTGCGGCAATTATAAACGACTTCATCTTTCACTGCAATTTTTTGTTAAGACTTCGCGGCTTTGTCAGTAAAAACAAAGAGGGCAGGCTTCGGTTTGAAGCTGCCCTCTTTGTTGGCGTGGGAATTTATTTGAGGCCGGGTACGTTGGCGCGTTTCATTTTCTGCTTGAAGTTGAAAGCGGCCCATTTGAACGGTGGAGCCTTTTCAACCCCGACATTTTCTTCGGTCAGAAACGAGATGCTCCAGGCGTAGACGATATCGTCGCTGGTTTCGCCTTCGACGTCGACTGCTACCCAGAAGGTCAGTGCCCACTGAATTGGCTGGCCGAAGATGTTGCGCTTGAAGCAATACCAGTCAGACTCGACGATGCAGGACTTGAGCGCTTTTTCGGTCGGTTTGCAGGTTGAGTTGAAGTAGTCGAGCGCTGCCTGATTGAGTTCGGCCGGGGTGCCGGGGCCGGAAAAGCCTTTGTGGTCACCAGGCCACTGGCGTTCGGCAATCTGTTTGGTAAGAGCTGCTGCATCGCTTGTGGCTGCCTCTTCGACCTTGCTGGTCAGATCGATAAGATCGGTATTGTGCGGATCGTAGCGCAGGCCAAGTTTAACCAGGTCCTTAAGCTCTTCGAACTTGTCAGCTCTGATATCATCGGCGTAGGAACTGATTCCGTTCAGCTCCTGGTTAGCCTGAGCAGCAATTGCATCGCCGAGATCTTTGCGCAACGGCGTAATTGCTTTGATGATCTTGTCAAAATACTTGACATTGGCGCTCCAGTCCCAGCCTGACGGATTTTTGCCAAGAAGCTTTTCCATCGCGGATTCAAGTTGATAAAGATCGGTGCCACAGGTTTTGCCCAGCATCTCGATTTTTTCGCGCATGGCAGCAGAATCGGCTTTTTCGAACTTCTCAAGCTTTTCTATGAAGCTGGCAAAATCATTCGGATGAATTTGTCCGTTTTCGATTTCATACATTATGTTATTGAGCCGCTCTTTCTCAGCGTTCAGAGCTTCCCATGCGGCATAAGCCTCGTCTTTGGCGTTCCCAGCAGATTTGAAGCCGGCTTCACACTCCTTTTCGAGCCGTTCTACTTCGGCTTTGAGGCGAAGCAGTGCGGGGTGCGGCTGGGCGCCTTCATCGGCGAAATACTTCTCGGCGCTTGCTACGCGGCTTTTGGCGGTTTCCATCAGCTCCTGGCCCTGCTGAGCGTTGTTCATTTTTGTGGTCTGAATCATGGCTTCGAAGGCGAGCAGGCGTATTTTGTCCCAGTTTTTGAAGAAATCAGGACGTGCGGCATCGAGTTTTTCGGCTGGGTTGATGCAGGTCCAGTATTCTACCTGTGCTGCCTTTTTGATGGCATTGCCAATTCCGGCATGTAGTGGGGTCACATCAGGATCCGTGGTTTCCCAGCCATCGAGAAGGGCGCTGTAGTAATAACCGATCATATCACTTAACAACAGCTGAACTTCGATCTGTATTGCCAGCAGATTAAATGACTCTACGCCGCCTCGGGCTTTGCACGGCTCATAAAGCTTTTCTTCTGCTTTGAACCTGTTGTATTTGTCGATGAAACCATCGATCTGTTTGTTAAATTCATTAACCTGTTCGTAGCAATAGTCGAGGTTACCAGTTGGCAGGCGCTTGGAAGGAACCTTGGGTCTGGCAGTCGGGTCAGCCGTGGGCATACTGACAGCCTGGGCCGGTTCAGCTTCATCGCTGCCGGTTGCCTGTGGTTCTGGCTGGGCTGGCGCAGCAGCTGCTTTGCTGAAGACCATCGAAACGATATCAGAACCGGTAATAGTGCCGTTGGCGTCTTCGCCATTCTGGTCGGTTCCAGTGAAACTCATATAGGCACTGTAACCGACAAAGATGTTGGCGCGCATCATTTTATGAACTTTGCCATCATGTGTGGTGACGGTTGATTCACGTGTCTCTGAGTTAGATTCGATACTGGTAATATCTTTGAACAAAATCTGTACTTTTTTGCCGCCCTCTGGCGTAAATTCGATACGGCCGTCAGGCGCAATCGAGGTCACAGTGATAGTGTTTCCGGTGGTAGTCTTTATTACAGCCTGCAGACCTTCGGCACCTATAGCCGGTGTGAGGGTCAGCAGACAGGTGATAAAACAACAAAGCAGGCAATTCAACAACAGTTTTTTCATGATTACTCCCTGTAAAAATTTATTTTCTGTAACTCTATCAAAGTCATTCGATTTCGATGGTTCCGGCTACTATTGGCTCGGATTTGGCGAAGCCGAGAACGCCGGTAGATACTACCTGCTCGAATATCTTTTTGTCGGGGTTCCACTTGTTTTCGACGGCGCCGGCATTCGACTGGTATTTGAAACCGTAAGACACGCTGACCCAGATTTTCCAGCCCGGTTTGGCGTTTCTCAGCCATTCAGAAAATTCTGAACTGAGATTATCCCAGGTGGCACCTGATGTTGTCGGGTCATCAGGATAACCTAACCAGGTGTATGCCTGCTTGTTCCATTTGGGAACGTCTTTGGTGCTGGTCGGCCATGGCTTGTCAGCGCTGAACATCTGCTTGCCGTTAGAATCGTGCGAGACCCAGAAATCCCAGAAAACAAGATTTTCGCCATTACTGTGTTTGGCATTTTCTGGCTGTTCAGCTCTGAGTTTTGCGAAAAGACTTCCGACATCACTATCAGCAGGTGTGATGAATCGAAGGTCAAGAGAGATGCCCTCAGAAGGCTTGATCAAGCTCTTGCCATCTTTGAACTTTATCTGAGTCGGGTCGTACTTTGTGTAAGCGGGAAAGCCTTTATTAGAGGCCAGTATGACGCCGCGCCCGAATGTTTTGATATAAGCAGGGTCTATACTTTGTGCCTGCAGCAGGCAGGAAAAAGAAAGAAAGCACAAAACCAGCAACAACTTTCGCATGATTAACTCCTTGAATGAACCTCAATCACATATTCCTGTCGGCTCCTTGAGAATCGGCAGGTGCTATCTCTGTACAATCGCCAGATTCAGGCTAGCACCGCACAAATGCTTAGTCAACGCGGTTTGAGCTGGTCTTCTGGTCATTGTTTCAAAACATGCGGGTGTGTTGTCTGATCGGATTCAGAGCAGCAGAAAATTTCAGGACGAGTTTATCGACATTTAAACAGGTTGTTATCGTCTGGCTATGTACAGATTCTTTATCTGTTTAATTTATTGACATGGGTTCTGTTAAGACGCTCAACAGGACGGGTATTCGCGAGTATGAGTCATTTTGCTCGAAGTTACAGGAGCTCACAGAATGTGTGTGCCCCCTGTGCGTTTTAATGATTCACCGAGAATTGCGGGCTTTTATGGCTATCGGGCGTAGCAAGAGCTATTGACTTAAGCGGCAGCTGCAGTTATACTGGCGTTTGCTGAAAATCACTTATTTAATGCGTGAAAGGACGGCAGATGCAGCTTAAACTGCAGGATAAGAGGGTGGTCGATTTTGTTAATGCCACCCGAGAGGATACACAGGCGATCATAGACCACTATATCGCTGTATATAAGGGCAAATACCCGTTGCCTGAAGTCTCTGACCCGGCAATTATTGCCCGCAAGGTTGAAGACCCGGGGTATCTGTGGATTCTCGCCAAAATTGATGGTCGCCTGGTCGGATCCGTGATTTTTGCGGTTGACCCGGTCAACAAGATTGGCAAGGTCTACGCTGCCGCTGTTCTCAATGAGTTTCGCGGTCAGGATCTGATGCGTACCATGACCAGGCACGGGCTCAAACTGCTGACTGAAAAAACGCGTGTCTGCGATGTAATTTATGCGACAACCCGCACGGTAAGTTTTGCTCCGCAGGTGATTCTCGAACACATGGGGTTTATCTCACTCGGTATATTTCCGAATGTGCGAAAGATCGAGTCATTTGAAACGCACGGACTGGAAGTTTATTTCAGTCAGAACTGCCTGGGCTACCGCCGCAAGGCGCCGCCATTACTGCAGGAACTGCATGAGTTTTATCATATTGCGCAAGAGGAACTGAAGCTGGAAGATCCCGAAGAAGTCGTTCTCGACGAACAGGATCCGCGCAAGATGGGCCCCATGCTCGAATTCGAACTCAATGAAGATGAATCGGAAGTATCACGCAAATTTGATTATTATCAGGATAAAGATCTTATGCAGAAGGTCTTTTTTCCGTTCACCGAGCCGAACATGTTGTACAGCTCGAAAGATGGCAGTACTGACGTATTCGTCAATCTCAACCGCGTCGATGGAAACGGCGTAATTGTCGGCTATCGTTATGTCGGTAAAGACGTGCGTAACGCGCTGATGTGGTTTTGCGAAGCTGCGGCAAAATCAGGCATGCGTTATATCGAAATGCTGGTAAATGCTTTCAAACCTGAGATGCAAAGAGTTGCGCTCGATGCCAAGTTTCTGCCATGTGCCTATTTCCCGGCCATGCGCATGAATGAGAGTGGTTATCGAGAAGACTTTTTCGTGTTTTCGCGCTCTTTTGAGCATCTTGATTTTATGGATCTTCACCTGGTCGATAACAATCGACGTTTTTTAGATGCTTTCATGAAATGCTGGTATAACCTGCTGGTTCGCTGCCAGCCAGATTTTGACGAGGAGTGGAGAATTGGCTGAGGCAAAACCTTTTGAGCGTTGTGGTCAGCTGTTTGATATCAACCGCGCGTTTGCGCACAGTCGCGAAACCGACCGGCTTTTCGATCAGGCGATGAACGAGGCGTTGCGCTGGCATGCCGCGCGTTGCCCGGATTATCGGGCTTTTCTCGAAGTATGCGGATTGACCGATTTTACCCGGGATTATGCACCGGAAGAGATTCCGCCTTTGCTGGTGACGATTTTTAAAGAGTTTCGACTGGCTTCAGTTCCAGAAAGCCAGGTCAAGATAGAATTGACCTCTTCCGGCACTGGTGGGCGCAAGAGCGCGATTATTCTAGATCACCGCTCATATCGCCGCATCATGCGGATTCTGAACAATATTTTCGATTCACTTGGCATGGTGAATCACGAACAGAAGGTCAACTATCTCTGCTTCACCTACGACCAGAAAGTAGCTGGCAATGTCGGCACGGCCTTTTCCGACAAGGGGCTGACCGGTCTGACTGGCAAACGATCGGTGTATTACGCGATTAAATGGAAAGAATCGATCGGTGATTTCGAGTTCGATCTCGACTCTACTGTGAAAAAGCTTATCGCATTTGGCAAAAGGCCAGAGCCGGTGCGCATACTCGGCTTTCCGGCTTATTTATGGCAGGTCTGCAACCGCCTCGAAGAAGCCGGCATAACTCTCAACTTCGGCAAAGATTCATACATCATCACCGGCGGCGGCTGGAAGATGCACAAAGACCAGGAAGTCAGCAAGGATTTCTTCAAAGACCGCGTCGAAAGGGTGCTGGGAATACCGCGCCAGAATCTGCGCGATCTCTTCGGTATGGTTGAGCATGGAATTCCTTACGTCGATTGCGAGGCTGGGCGGCTGCACGTGCCGATTTATGCGCGCGCACTCACGGTCGATCCCGAAACATTCAAGCCGGTTGGTGATGGCAAAGAAGGGCTGTTGTATCTGATGACGCCCTATTTGTCGAGTTATCCGTCGATTTCTCTGCTGACGACTGACCGGGCGATTATCGAGGGCAACTGCCCCTGCGGGCGGCCGGGCAAGACTTTCAGAATCGTTGGCCGGGCCGGACTCAACAAGCATAAGGGCTGCGCCATGACAGCGCTCGACCTTCTCAAGTGATGGTGCATATATGAAAAAGCAGAAATTATACATATTCGGACAACTGCGCGAACAGAACTGGCTCACTGCCGAGACTGCCGGCGAACTGCTGGAAGAAGCCCGCGAACGTGCCGCAGTAGTGGCTCACCCCGACATAGAGTGTATTCTAGATGTGCTCGACGATGTCTCGCGGGCATGGGCCGACCCTGATTATCACCTGCGCCGCCAGGCCGAAAAGATTCTGCCTGGGCTGACCAGCTTCAGCGCGCAGATGATCGAGCAGGGTTTCAATGCCATCAGTGCCATCTGTCGCCGCGAGAATCTCGAAAAGAGGCTGAAAGGCGAGTTCGGCAATCTGTCGGTGCTCGATGCCGGGCAGGAGCGGCCGCATCTCGATTACCGGCTGCACGCGCTGCCGCGTGGTGTGCTGTTGCATCTGACCGCCGGCAACGTCTTTGTTGGTGCGGTTGACAGCCTGATCAGCGGGATTATAACAAAAAACGTCAATATTCTTAAGATGAGCCGTGTCGATACTGTTTTTCCGGGACTTTTTATCGAGAGCATCAAAGAACATGACCCGGCCGGCATCATCTGGCCAAACCAGGCAGCAGTGCTCTGGAAGGGCGGCGATGAGACAATCGAAACGCCATTGTTGAATGCACCGCTGACAGTTATTTTCTGGGGCGGTCATGATGCGCTGCTTTCGGTGAAGGCGCGTATCGGCGCTTCGACAAAACTCATCGAAAACGGGCCACGCTATTCGCTGGCTGTGGTAGAGGGTTCGCGCATCAAAAAAGAAGTTTCGCCATACCTGGTCGCCGGGCTCGCCAAAGACCTGTCGCTATGGGATCAACAGGCCTGTTCGTCGCCGCATGTCGTTTATGTGGTTGGCGCGGCCGCACAGACACACGCTCTGATGGAAGCGTTATACGACGAAATGGTGTCGCTGTCAGAAGAGCTGCCGGTTGGCGATCTGAGTTTTGACGAGAAGGTTGAGATCCGCAAGGTGCGTGAAATCGCGCGCATGATGCAGGCGCGCGGCGAGGGGCGCCTGATGTGTCCGGAAGAGTTCAGTTTTTCATTGGTACTCGAAGACGATCCGGTGTTCAAGGTGTCGTGCCTTAACCGCACCCTGTTTTTTAAAACGGTAAAGAGCTGTGAACAGCTGATCGAACAGGTTAGACCGTTGTCAGCCTATCTGCAGACGGTCGGGCTGTATTGTATGCCCGAAACGGCACAGCAGCTTGGCGAAAGCTTTTTCGAGCTCGGCGCCAAGAGAATTACCGAAATCGGCGGCATGAGTGAAGGGCACGATGGCGCGCCGCATGACGGCATCTTTCTGCTCAGGCAGTTGGTCGAGTGGGTCGGCACCGAATATCGCGCGACACCTGAAAGTCGGGTAGAGCGCCTGTTATCGCAGATTTATGCTGCACCTTATTATCGCGGTATTCTTGATAAGGCTGGTGGCTGTGATTTTGAGCATTTTATGCGACTGCCGCTGCTTGACCGGGCAACATTTTATAAGCATTCGCCGCCGGCTTCGTCAGACATTCTGACCGGGCCGATGACCGATGCCTATATTTATGCTTCTGGCGGCACCACCGGTGAGCCGAAGTTCACGCTTTATTCGAACGATGAATACAGATTATCGACCGATCTGCTCGCCGAAATTTTCAAGAATGCCGGTATCAGTCGCGAAGATCGTGTGGCTAACCTGTTCATTGCCGGCAATCTGTGGACAAGTTTCAATGTTTCGGGCCGTGCGCTCGAAAATATCGGTTGTCTGCAGCTGCCGATAGGTGGCGGCTCAGATATCGAGAATATACTTAAATACATCAGGCTGTTCAATGTCAATGCGGTGGTCGGTCTGCCCTCGATCATCATCAATCTTGCCGAAGAGATCGCAAAGCGCAAACTTCCGATTAAAATCGAGAAGATTCTGTATGCCGGAGAGCATCTGCGCCCGCAGACACGCGAGTTTCTGCAGAAGGCGGTAGGGGCCGAGCTCATTCGGTCGGCGGGCTACGCCTGTGTCGATACCGGCCCGGTGGGCTGGCAGTGTCAGTATCTCGAGGGTTCGGTTCATCATGTTTGTGATGACCACAGCTACGTCGAGATTCTGGAGCCGGAGACGGGCCAGCCGCAGGCTGACCCGACTGCCGCCGGCGAACTGGTCGTCACCAACCTGACGCGCGTGCTGATGCCGGTGGTGCGCTATCGCACCGGTGACCTCGGCCGGTGGCAGGCCGCAACGACCTGTCGTTGCGGCTTCTCCGGCCGCTCGTTCGAGCTTCTCGGTCGCTGCGATGACCTGCTTGTTATCGGTGGTATCAACCTCATGCCCGTCGATGTCGCCGCCGGACTCCAGGGCCTGCCGGTGAGCCAGTCTTTCCAGGTCGTTGCGCAAAACGTCGCCGGTAAAGACCACCTGCTGCTGCGCCTCGAAGCCGAACAGCCCCTGCCCGACGACAAAATCGTCGCCGCCCTCAAAAAAGGCAGTTACAAAATCGCCGAATCGCTCAAAGACAACTGGATGACCATCAGCATCGAATGGTTCAAACCCGGCCGCATCCCCCGCAACGAACGCACCGGCAAACTGAAACCCATCATCGACGACCGCCACTGAGCGCACTGATCTCTTCTAAAATCGCTATCGGGTCTCGGGATCGGGATCGGGTTCGGGATCGGGATCGGGATCTAAAATCAATATCAGGATCGTCAAATGGCTTTGGGACACGAAAAACTTGATGTTTATCGACTTGCGATTGTTTACGTTGCATGGGTATTTGAACAGGTTGAAAAATTGGATGGCGCGTATAGACATGCCCGTGATCAATGGCTTCGTGCCAGCCAATCTATTCCGCTCAATATAGCAGAGGGCAATGGCAAAACGACCGAACCGGATCGTCGAAGATATTTTGAGATAGCCCGTGGTTCAGCGTTAGAGTGCGCTGCGATTCAAGACGTCCTTGTCGCCGGGGGGCTCTTTTAGAGATTGTCAGTCTTGAACGAAAGAGAGATCTGGATTGAATGGCAGCCATGCTGAGCCGGTTGGGTAAAAGAGGGTATGTGGTAAGAGAAGAGAGCGCAGAATACGATACCGATACCGATAGCGATCCCGACTCCGATTAAACCTGTTGCCACCGGAGCAAATTATTAGCTTGTCGACGACCGCCACTGAGCGCGCCAAAAGCTCTAAAATCGGGTCTCGCTATCGGGATCGGGTCTCGATATCGCTATCTGGTATATCGCTATCGGGTCTAGGGTTCGGGTCTCGGGATCGTGTCTCGCTATCGGGTCTCGAAAATCAAGTCGTCTGCTTTTTCTTCACCCGCCGGCTGCCAGCAAGAATCAACGCCAGCTTCTCTTCGCGCGTCAGCCGCTTGACCTCATTCTCGCGCCGGCTCGCACTCGAACGGTCGGGGTGTGCCTCGCGATAAACCAGCCGCACCGGCGTGCGCGCGCGGGTGTAGCGCGAGGCCGTGCCGGCATTGTGCTTCTCCAGCCGCTGTTCGAGATTATTGGTAATGCCGGTATACAGGCTCGCATCGGCACACTCGATGATATAAAGCCACCAGCCATTTTCTTTTTTTACCGTTTTCACAATATCCGTCTAACCTTTGTGACTGCCAGGCCAGCAATTCTCGGACAAACTTCGGAATCCGCAGATTAAACTGCCGCCCACAGGAAGTGGTGATAACCTGCGCACCAGGATGAAAGCATCCGGGTGACCGGCACAGATATTCTCAGAGATTTACCTGATACCAGAAAGTGGATTCTGCGACTTCGCTTTGCTTCGCGCAGAATGTGCTGTGTTAAAAGTCAAGTCGTTTTTGCTCTACACAGGCTAATTTCCTTATAATTTTCAGTGAAAGACTCTCCTTTCCTGGCCAGCGCCCTTGCCTGCCGAAGAAGTTTATTCGCAACA
>JAACJG010000005.1 GCA_009917695.1 Candidatus Rifleibacterium amylolyticum
GAATATAGGTTTAAAAACAGTCATTGCGAGGAGCGTAGCGACGAAGCAATCTCTTTGACCATGAGATTGCTTCGTCGGGCTGACGCCCTCCTCGCAATGACGATAACACCCAGATTCAATGTTGACAGAGGACTAGTTTGTTCCGGAGATGGGGGCGTCCGGGGTCGGCGGCGATACAACCGGCACAGGCGTGGCGGCATCTTTTCTGGCGGCTTTCTCGGCATTGTCGGCCTTTTTATCCTTCTTTGCCCTGGCAGGATCTGCAACCGGGCACCTGGTCAGGCGCTTTACCCAATTGCCAACTCGGATGCGATTTGCTGGTTTGGCCAGAATGCCGATCAGCAATAAGGCTATAATGGCGATAATCAAATATAAGCGCCATGGCGTTTTTTGCTCGTAGTATGGGTCATCGAGCGATTTGATCGAGCCGGCCGGCAATTCGGCCATTCGGGTCAGCGTCTTACCGAACTTCATATTGATGTGCGCCCGTGTATTCACGGCCCAGCCGCCGGCATCCAGCACGGCACCAAGATTGCGCTGGCGAAGACGCAGTGCTGCCAGAATCATCGACGGCCCCGAGACCAGCAGAAGTATGCCGATAATCGCCAGTGGCATCTGCCACCAGGTAAGACTCATAAATCCTGATACGACCGAGGCAAGCGCAGAACCGATGGCGGCAAGAGCCAGGCCGATTGCAGCAAAGATACCGGCAAATTTGCCAACATCAAAAGGAGTTGGCGGCGGCGCTTTGGCAGCAGCAGTCGAAGCTGCTTCCACTTTGGCTCCGGCGCTGGCAACACCAGTAGTCATCGAGTCTGTTATTGCTTTGTCCTTTGAGCTTGCGTATTTTTCGATCTGATCGTGCACGAACTTGCCGAGACGCCGATAAGGAGTCCAGAAAGCCTGCCTGATGCTGATCGGATGATCGATGATCTTAACTATTGTAGCATCCCAGTAGTTGCCTTTGTGGTCGATAAAAAGGCCATTGCGACCGGGCATCAGCTGCTCTGAATCGCCATCGGTGAAAGCGGCAGCAATGGTCATCTTCTCACAGGTAGACTGTCTAACGCAATCACAGTAAACCAGGTAGGTATAACATGAATTGGCCATAGCGCTGTGTTTCGCGACATCGTCAACCTTTACGCAAAGCGTACAGCTGCGGCTGTCCATGAACAGTGTACCAATCTGAAAGATTGCATTTGTCTTAACATCATAAAAATCTCTGAACGAAACATAATTATTCAGGAGCTTGCGAAGAAAACGGTAGTATCTTACCAGCTTTTCAAGGTTCTCCATTTCCTTGAACTGAGGCTCGAGAGCAAGATCCTTCTGAATCAGAGCGCGCAGCTTTGTCGCCAGGTCTGATGAAATTACTTCCTTTAGCCTGGCTGTTCCAAGTTTTTCAACCTCACTACCAGACTTTTCAGACAGCCAGGCTTCGTAAGGCGCAAATTTAGCCTTGATCGTCATCCAGTCGCTTTCGCTCAATCTTTTTACATCGCCAATCAGTTTGACAACGACCTGATCATGAAATGACGCGATTTCGGCATTCCAGGCCGGGTTCATACGTTCGGTCAAAGGCAGACTGTTTTCGGCCGAGACCATGGCCAGCGGAAAATCACGCAACTCTGGCGCATCTTTAGCCAGATTCCGTTTTAACAGAGCGAGATACTCTTTTTCCAGCTGCTGCCCACTGGCAGCAAAGTTAGCATCAAAGGCTGAGAGCTGGCAGCGCATAAAATAGTCATCGATCTTGGCTTTGACGGCAACAAAGCTTTGCGCCTGAGCATGGGTGGCTTCAGCATTGAAAAGAACGCTTTCTGCGTTATCAGCTGCTTTCTTCTGCCATTCTAGATAACTTGTGACGGCGGCCATAAATTTATCAAGCAGAGCTTCAGAAACGCCTGGCTTGCCGCTTCGATCTTCGGCGGCTCCGACACAGGCTGAGATGTCTTTTATAAAAATCTTTATGGATTCTTCAGAAGAAGCATCTTCGGTTATCACTCCATCGCCGTTGAATGCAGTCGCGGCAAAAATCTTTTTAGTATCAGAGAGATCTTCAATCGTAATTGCAGGCGCATCTTTTTTGCCAAGATTACTGAGAATCTGGCGGGCAAGAGCAAGAAGCTTTTCTCCTTCAGGATTCGCAGTATTTATTGAGGCAAGAGGCAGCGCCTGTTCGCCCTTCAGCAGGTCTGCCGGTGTTTTTAATATGCCGCTGATCCACTTCACCGCAGCAACGACTTCGGCTATTTTGATGCGCTTATCTTTGTCGGTGTCAAGAAACTCAAAGGTCCGTGCATCGAACTCGACATTGCTGGTCGGGCAGCTTAGCACCGCCCAGAGTTTGGGATCGAGCTTTTCGAGTGCCAGCAGGTCTTCTGTTGTTTCGATGCTTACCTGATCGTTTCCACCGTAACAGAAAAACTTCCATCGGTGCTTTGCGCCTGCCTCATTTGAGGTCATGGCTTCTCACCTTGAATTACTTTATATGTTGATTTTGCCCAGTCATTGGCGATCTTGTTTCCCTCGCTGCCGCCGTAATGTACGCCGTCACCGCCGGTAGCCGGATATTCAGTGAACGGGCGCGAATCGATGAAAGTGCCACCGTACATATCTACAGCTGTTTTGAGGTTCAGATAGAGCCTTGTCTGATCAGAAGAAGATTTACTTCGTCCATCAGGAGGGCCAACCCAGACCAGCTGAGTGCCATTCTGTTTGGCGACTTCACATATACTCTTTACCTGACCTTGAATAGCGGCATTGCTGCCCCCAATAAGGTTGGCCCCAAGAGACACGACGAGCACGGTCGGCTTTTTCTCTTTGATCAGATCGACCAGTTTCGGTGTGGCACGAGGCGTGCGCCAGTCAGCCGGCTGATCGACTTTTCCACTCTCATCTTTGGCGAAATAGCCACTTTTACCAACAGTACCGTTAAACCACCATGACGGCGACGAACCAGACACGCCGTAAGTGCTTACAGTGGCGCCACTCTCGCGCATACAGGCATCGATAGCTTTGCCATAAGTGCCGCAGGTATGCGAGTCACCGATGTGCAATACGCGACTGTCACTCTTGATTATCGGGACTCCGTCGGGCACAGCGCGATGAGTCATCGAACTGCCATAGCGGAAATCAGGATTGAGAGATTGCCAGGGCTTGGTTTCAGGCTCCTGTGGAGTTGTTGCAACCGCTGGAGGTGTGGTTGATCCGGTTGTCGGCGGCGTAGAAGACGGTATGGTAATAACCGGCTCATCTGTATTTGTTGCAGCTGGTGGCGCAGCATTACCGGAACTGGTTGCCGCAGTGGTCGAAGAACCAGAAGTTGCAGATGTGGCAGGAGTTGTGCTCTGAGCAGCATTAGTATTTGGTTTGGCAGCTGAGGGAGGCGCCATTCTGAGTTTCCATCCTATATGTATCAGGTCGGGGTTTTTAAGCAGAGACGGGTAACGATCCTGGTTCCATTTAACCAGTTCGGGCCAGCGTGAGGCGCTGCCAAGATGTTTTTTTGCCAGAGCGCTCAGACAGTCGCCCTTGACCACAGTGACTTCGGCGACAGAACTGGCTTCACCGCCTGCATTCATGGCCAGCAGTGCATCGAGTTCGCCTGAGACCGACTGCAGTTCCCTGGTTATCTGACGAATTTCTGCTTTATCGAGCTGACGAGCGTCGCTCGTGCTCTGAGCTGATGCTGTTACCGGAAGCGCCGCCAGCATGGATATCACCAGCAGCCGCTTGATAGAACCGCTATTTGAATTCATCATAAATGCCCCCTCGCCTTAATAACTCGTAAAGTACAATTATAATTGACAGCCGACCTTACCACAATAGTTTTAAAACCAGCCAACAATGCGGTAAAAATGCTATTGTCTGCATTCAACCAGATAATACTGCTGAAAGTGGCGAAAGTTTTACTTTTGCCAACGTTTTAGATTGAGCCAGCCCCGCAGCATTTCGTCAAGAGCGGCTGTCAACCCAAGCCCGAGAATTCCGAACCCGAGCGGAAAACTGGCGAGCCAGGCGATCGGCAGGCAGACCGGCAGCATTACAACAAAAGCCGTGCGCGCGACATAGCCGGCTTCACCGCGGGCCTTTAGCGCCGGCGCGATTGTGGTGTTGCAGCTTCTGCCAATTTCGAGCAGAATGAAACAGCCGAGCAACAGAGTCGAAGCTGCTGTCACCACCGGATCGCCAGTAAACATGGACAGCAGAGAACCGGCATTGAGATAGATCAGCAGTGAAAACAGCGGAGCAAGCACGACAGTCAGGCGACAGCTGCGCAGAACTTCCTGGCGAGCCTCTGCTTCCTGCCCGGCGCCAAGCAGATAACTGACCCTGATCTGGGCACCCCACCCCAGCGCGATGCCGAGCAGAGATGGGACAGAGGCGAGCGTTCCGGCATAAGCTCGCGCGGCCAGCGCCACTTCCCCAATCTCTGCGTAAAAGCGGCTGAGCACGACCTGAGCAAGATTGTATGATACTGGTTCGAGCACAACGACGCCGGCCAGAACAAGAATGGCTTTCAGCTCTGCAGATGAGAAGCGGCTGCGGTCTGGCAACTCGATCGGAGCGCGCATGTGGAAGAAAAACAGTAAGAATGAGATGAACAGCGCCAGAAGGTTGGCAGACAGCTGGCATAGCGCGATCCATTCGATACTGCTGATATTCAACGCCGCGGAATAATTGGGCAGCAGCCAGAGCAGCGCCAGCGTAACACTGTTGTTGAGAAGGGCTATCAGAAACGGCAGCATGCTGTTGCCCAAACTGCGAAAAACTGCTGTCATGAACTGGGCCAGCGCCTGGGTCGCGAGCGACCACTGTGCGATACGGCAGAAGCTGGCAGCATAGTCGGCAGCATTGCCAGTAAGGCCCATGACCTGCGTCAGCAAAAAGTTACGGCCACCAGAAACCAGCAGCAGAACTGCCGAAATTGCCGCCAGAAAAATCAGCAGCAGCAGTCCGCGCTGCCGGGCGGCCAGCTGCGGATTACTGCGCCCGCAGGCATTTGCGATTACTATGCCACCGGCCTGAGACAATCCAAGAAAAAACATATGAAACAGGCCAAACAGGCTGTTGACCGAGCCAACTGCGCCTGAGGCGGAATCTGCGATGCGACCCAGCAGCCTGAACAGCAGCAGACTGACGACAAAATTCAGCAGCAGCTCTGCCAGAATTGGCCCGGAAAAGCGGCTGAGGCGATTCATCGTTATCTTTTCCGGTTTTTGAAGAATGAATAATTGCGTTTGCTGTCGTCTCTGACCTGCCAGATCGCACATTCATGCGCATCCAGCGTCGGGGTGACAAGTCCAGCGATGGTCGTTACCCGGCGGCCGGTGAAGACTTCCTCGATCTGCAGCTGCGAAAACAGCCAACCCCATGGCACAGTGATCGTCGGCTGAATTTTTTTGCGGCTGTTGTTCCAGGTTACCAGGGTCAGATGGTGCGGGTTTGCATGATCGGCACGAAAAAACGCGAAAAGGTCAGGGTAACCATCTGTAAAAACAGGCTGCCAACTGCCTCTTATCAGCTCGGGCGAATTACGTCTGAGAGCCGCCAGCTTTTGCAGCTCTTTGATTTCTTCAGCAATATTTGGCTTCTTTAGAAGCTGCCAGTCTGGTGTTGCCCGGTTTTCGGGGTCATGTCGGCCGCGCATTGCCAGTTCCTCGCCATAATAGAGCATCGGGATGCCCGGCATGGTAAACTGCAGACGGCGGGCGGCACGCAGAAATGCCGGAGCCCTGCCCCACTCGCTGTGAATTCTCGGAATATCATGTGACGAAAGCATCTGAAACTGCCGGTGCGCTCCCGACGAATAGGCGATCTGCATGTTGTCCAGACACTGACGGGTCGTGATACTGCCTGATTTGAGAGCCTTCAGAGAATCGGTGAAAAAATAGCTCTGGGTGGCATCGAGAACACGCAACCAGGGCACCGAATAAGTGCAGAGTTCGCCGATTATGGCCGCCTGCGGGTGACGAGGCCTGATTGCGGCAACTATCTTTTCGCAGGTGTCAAGAGTCAGATCGTTGGCACAGTCGAGTCTGATGCCGTCGAAACCCTTGTCCAGCCAGAAAGAAAGAACGCTGTCACGACCGAGAAAAAGTTTCTGCTGCACATCAAGGTTATCGAGCTCTAGTTCGGGCAGGGTGTGATAGCCCCACCAGCACTGATAGCTGCCATCCGCGGCGAACTTGAACCAGCTTCGCTCTCTGCTCTGCGGGTTATTTCGCGCAGCCTGAAACCAGGGGTGTTCGTTTGAAACATGGTTGAGAGCTATATCGCAGACCAGTCTGATGCCGCGCTCATGCGCCGCGCCGACCAGACGTTCGAGATCCTGCCAGTCGCCGAGCAGCGGATCGAGCTGGCAGAAATCTGTTGTATCGTAGCGATGGTATGAAGGCGCCCGGTTAATCGGCGTCAACAGAATGGCATTGCAGCCGAGAGACTTTATGTGATCAAGGCGTGCACATATTCCTTTGAGGTTGCCGCCATAGAACTCGCTGCCACCGCGGCCGCTGCTGCCAGGCCGAGCCTCCCATTTCACCAGTTCCGGTTCGTTTTGAACGCTGCCTTCACGCGCAAAACGGTCCGGCATGATCTGGTAAAAAATTGCCTCGTCAAGCCACTGCGGAGTATCTTTACGGTAATCGGTCATGCACCACCTCAACTGATAACGCTGCAAGTCTTTTCTGCCAGCGCGATTATCATCGACGAGCAGCGCGCTTGTCAAGCAGGAGGCTTAAAAAACCAGTTTTTATCTAAGTGCGCTCATGATAGCCAACGCAGACTCCGTATACTTCTCGAAGTTTCTGGCTGGAACAAATTCATCAGCCAGACTCTGTGCCACCTTTTTCTGCTCTGCAGTTAGAGTCACATCAAGGACCTTTACCACTCGTTCAACATTGGCTTTCAAGTCTTCGTCCTGTGGCTCATCAGCCTTACTGGCAAGCAGATACCATTTGTAAGCTTCGATACGATCTTCTTTAACGCCTTTTCCCAGAGCATATGCAACTGCCAGCGAATACTGGGCGTCAAGCAAACCCTGCTTAGCTGCTATTTCATTCCACTTAACCGAACCACCCTGATCTTTATTGTATTCTTTCTGCGTATCGATGATATAAGCCAACATCACAGCAGCACCGGCATGGCTCTGCTGGGCAGCCTTTTCAAACCATTCGGCAGCCATATTTACATCACGTTTACACACGTCGCCTTTAAAATAGTAGTAGCCTACGGCGTGTTGCCCGGGAGCGTATCCCTTCTCAGCACTCTTCATGAAGTAAGAAAAGGCATCCGCTTCACTTTTCGTGACGACTTGGCCTGTGGAGTAAATAAGCCCGAGTGCGTAATAAGCCGCGCCACCGTCACGCTCAGCAAGTTCTTTCAATTCTTCCAGAACCATCTCCGGTTTCTCATTGAAATCGGCAAAAGCAAGTTCGAGCAATTCCAGCTGCTCATCGTGCGAAAGAACGGATTCAGCATGCACTCTGGCCGGAGCTGAAAACATGATAGAGCACATCAACAATGCAAAAACTAAGAATGCAGGTCCTGAAGATTTATACATTTGTTTCTCCCCAATTTTTAATAGCTTCTGAAAGCAGCTCATTACACATAATTTCGACGTCAGAATCATCTATCACTACCTGCCAGAAATTCAACAGTCTTCGAGCTCAAGCTTTGAAGGACTTTTCGAAAGAAGCCGGCTTCTCTGTTCAGCGAGTCGACGAGGTTTTCTTTCTGGCGAAAGCCGTGTGCCTCGCCCTTGTATTCATGATATTCGTGCATAATCTGTTTGCGCGCCAGAATCATTGCCATTTCGCGAGAGTTCTCGGGCGGCACGACTTTGTCTTCTGAGCCTTGAAAGATGATCATCGGGCTCTTCAGCTGGTCGAGATGGTTGATCGGTGAGCGCTCTTCGAAGACGGCGCGATGCGTCGTCATCGGGCCGCCGAGCAGGCCCTCAAGATAGCGTGATTCGAACTTGTGCGTCAGGTTCTGCAGAGTAACCAGATTGCCGATACCGAAATGACTGGCGCCGGCAGCGAACATATCAGGAAAAAAGGTCAGCAGCCGCTGTACTGTGTAGCCGCCGGCGCTGCCGCCGGACACCACTGCCTTGTCACCGATCAGGCCCTGTTCGCGCAGATACTTTAAGCCGTCACGGACATCGTTGATTTCGAGCACCCCCCACTGGCCGAGCAACGCATCGCGATAAGCGCGACCAAAGCCGGTAGAACCCCGATAGTTCACGTCAAATATCGCGTAGCCCTGCGATGTCCAGAACGCGTTTTCACGCGAGAAGCCCGGCCTGGTCATCCCGGTCGGCCCGCCATGCACCAGCACTCGCACCGGCGGCAGTTCGCCTTCCGGGGCCTGATAACGCCGATTTTTCGGTGCATAGTAATAACCATAGCAGGTATCACCATCTTCGGTCGGAAACGATATCAGCCGGGCACTGCTGACATCGTCGGCGTGCATATCAGCTTCAGCGGCCTGCCTGACGACCTCGACAGCCCCGACCGGGTTGATCAGAGCCAGTTGTGTCGGGCTGTCAGGCGGAGTTCCGATAGTAACAATGCTGTCGGCCAGTAAAACCGGTCTGGTCACAGCTGCAAACGGAGTCTTGATTTCATTAAGAGTTCCGGTCTCGAGATTGACTGTCGCCAGACCGGGCAGTCCTCTATCATGCAACATGACAGCCAGCCTGCTGTCTGATTGTGCCAGCATCGAAATTTCGCGGGTTTCAGCGGTTATCTGGCGCACCGCACCAGCGTGCCACTCGTAGAGATTGAAAAAGTTTTCGGCTGAATCCGGGGCTGAGCCTTTGATGTCCATGAGAAATCTGAGGTCGCCGGTCGGGCTAAAAACGAAATCATTGATCGCAACGCTGTTTGAGCCAGCAACATGCTGTACAGCACCATTTTCGAGCCGCCCTTCGTGGAATGGCGCGACTTTGAGAACCGTTGAATCCCAGGGCATGTATGGGTGGTTCCATTCAAGCCAGGCCACGCTTCTGCCGTCAGGCGCAAACATCGGCGACCTGTAAAAATCCGCGCCAGAAGCAATAATCACAGGTTCCTGAATGCCTTCGAGCTCAAGATCAAGGACACATACGGCGTTCTGTGGTTCTTCACTGCCGTTTTCAAGTTCGCAGGCAGCCAGCAGCCAGCGGCCATCGGGCGAGAACTCAGGCTGCATAAACTTGAGCAGGCGGTCATCAGCGCTGCGTTCTGGCGTCAGCGGGCGCGGCCCGCAGGTCTCGTTAAGAGGCATCACATACAGACGCTGATCGACGAAGTTGCTGAAAACGATGCGGCCATGGCCTGCCACATAAGGCTTTCCGCCATATTCCATTACGCGCGAGCGTGCCGAAAACGGTGGCGGCAGTAACTCACGCACAGCACCGGCCGGCGTTCGCATCATCAGCACACAGCGCCCCTTTTCCGCCGGGCGCAGCTCGACCCAGTATAGACTGCCCCTGCCATCTGTCGACAAAAACATGAAATTGACACTGGTGCGAAAGACTTCGTCTGCGCTGATGGCTGGTTCCCACTGGTTGTATGGAGCAATGACTCTGTTATGCGACACTTCTGGCCTCCTGCCTTAATTCAAAATGCTCTGTACACGAAGCGTGCGTGACCTTACCCTTTGTAACACGAGCACGACGACATGCGCAAAATAAAAATCGCCGCAGCGGCGCGGCGATTTTTGCAGGGATGTCTTTTAAACAGGGTTTATCTGGGCTGAACGAAATACTTGTTGGGGTGTCTGAAGACATTGGTGCCGCAATGCAGCTGGCCCTGAAGATTGTGGTAAGGCAGCGAGTCGATAAAATTGGCATGCAACCCGACTTTGGCAGCAGTTTTGCTGATATGCAGGCGCATGGCACGAACCTTGGGATCGGGCACGATGAGCTGATTATTGAGAATCAGCTGATTGACGCTGCCTGGCAGATAGGCAATGTGCTTGTTTCCATGCATTCTGCGAAAAAGCGCCGGAAAGGACAAAACAGAATGAGGCTTGCCAGAATCTTTTCTTACTTCAGAAATCTTGTCGCAGGCGCTTTTAACGTTGCTGTCAATCAGCTTGGCCAGAGTGAGGTTGAGCTCGATAAATTTTTCGACATCGCTCTTTGCGATTTCATGGCCGTAAGTGAGGTCTGTTCCGGAATCTGAGCTGGCCAGCAGCTCTTCTGAACTTTCGAGATACTCAAGGACTGCTTCGCCAAAAGAGCGGGTGCGGCGACGACGGGCCGGGGCATCCAGCTTGAGTGCTTCAGCACGCTTCTTTTCAGCCTCGACCAGACACTTTTTTACCGCCAGCATGGCATCGCGATATTCCTTTTGTGGAATTGCCCTGAGTTCGGAGTCAGGGGTGTCTTTTACCAGACGCAATGCCAGTCTGGGGTTGGCCTTGATCAGAGTATAGCCTCGCAAAGCCTTGGGATTCGGACAAACTGAGATATATTCATCGACATGACCGACATGCAGCCAGTCGGTTTCGAGGACAGCCATGCGGTTTTTGTAGCCATGCGCTTCGAGGAAGCTTCGAAGTTCCGGGGTTGACGTGTTGCCTATCAGCAGAACATTATCAGGAGTCACTTCGATGTTACCGCCGTAATCGCCACCGGAATTTCTGGTAGACGGGTTCTTGAGAAGATAACAGCTCCAGAAATTTGCCAGAATCCCTGGCAGTTCAGCGTTATCACGACCACGGTTCGAGTCGAAAACTACCGTCTGCGGCTTGCGCTCGCCCTTTACGGTTACGACGCCAACTTCGCCCCAGTCCTGCATCCACATATCTCGTGTGTTGTAGGCCTTATTGAATTCTACAAAGCGCTTGACCCTTTCAGCACCAATCTTTTCGTTGATAAAAGCATAGTCCTTTTCCTGCATTTCCCAGCCAGGAATGACATGCACCTTGAAAGCGTCTTCCTGCTTTACCATGCCCTTTTCGTGCATACGGGCAACAATATTTATGAGCGAAAGCACAAAATTCTGATTCTGCTGATTGGGCGAATAAACAACGAGAACCTTGACCGGTATGTTGTTAGGGCTCAAAAACCTTATGCTCTCTATATCGCTGGCAGAAGCAGGCTGCCTGACCCGCGCCTCGACTCCACCAAACATTCCTCCAGTCGCCACCAGACCAGCAACAAAAAGAACGCCCACCCTGCGAAAGAACCTTGCGTCTCTAAACATAAATCGCTCCTGCTGAAACTTTATTGGCAAATTATACCAAAATTTCGCCCGTTCGGGCTCTCAATTGAAAAAAACTCACTATTTAGGTCTCTGGAGCACATTCTCCGGATCTTAACAGTAGTCGACCACGCTCATCATTGTTCACCTGATGCGGTAAGTTCGACCTTTATGCGCTCGGGGTCTTCGAAGAACACCGCGTAAGAATCGGGACCGCCGGCATGCGGGTGGCGCTCGGCATAGAGAATCACGGCGCCGCGTTCGCGCAATTTTTCGGTGATTTCATCGACCTGGCGCCGGCTTGCGGCATGAAAGGCGAGGTGGTTGAGACCGGGACGGCAGCGGTGAAATGGCGTGACGAGATGCTTTTCGTCGGTCTGCACGAAAACCAGATAGGTGTCGGCAAGTATGAAACTGATTCCGGAAGGCCATCTCTGCAGCTCATGATAGCCGAGTTCCGCCAGAAACCAGCCCCAGAACTCTGCCGTTTTTTTGAGATCAGAGCAGTAAATCTCGACATGATGCAGCTTGCCGGCAGCCGACAGACCTTCGCTCACGCAGTTTTCCTCTTCTATCTTCGGGTTCTGCGGGTCGAGAATCTCAGACTTGAACTCGGCGAAAAGCTGCATGATCGAAGGATCAGCATCAATCCGCCTGCTGTCTTCAGCCGGATCGATTCCGAGAAACCTGATCACTTCGCTGCGTCGCGTCGCATCTTTTTCGTCTCGCAAAAACAGCACATCGACCTCGGCCAGTCGATGGTACAACGCCAACACCCGCTCCTGCAGCCGCAGATACTTCCCTTCACAACCCTCACGAATCTTATAGCGATATATACGTGTAATCATGCAGTCATTCTAATCTTTAAACGCCGATTGTCAATAATATAACCTTTGGAAAAAGCTATGGACAATTTGTTGCGGGATGCGATACTTTATAAGAAGATGATTGGTACAATCACATCGTTGCACAAATGTCTTAGAGGATCTGCCCGCCAGCTACAAAGCTGGTTTCAGCAGAAAAGCTTACTTGTCATGCGCAACCCGATATAAGGGAAAGCGATCAAGATCGGAGAGGATACATTCATTAATGCAAAAGCTGCAGAATGAACAAACGAAGAGTATAAACAGCAGGCAAATTGAAGAAGACCTATTTCTGTTCAAGGAATCGGTTGAAAACTCATCTGACGCGATTGGAATGGCAACACCGGATGGGAAACATTTCTACCAGAACAAGGCATACGATGAAATGTTCGGGGAAGTTGGTGAAAACCCTCAGGATACAGCATTTGTCGATCCGACCGTCGGGCGGGAGGTTTTCCAGGCAGTCATGGCCGGCGGAACGTGGACAGGCGAGACACAGATGTATTCAAGAGATAGGAGAATCCTGACCATTCTTTTGCGTGCGTATGCTAGCAAGGATCAGGCCGGCCGCATCGTTGTTCTGGTCGGGATTCATACTGACATCACCGGACGAAAGCAATCTGAAATTGAGGCCCGCAAGGCTCAGTTGATCACAGAAAATATTCCTGTCGGTCTGTATCTATATCACCTGGAAGACACTTCTGACGACCGAACTCTACGTATGGTTTACGCCAACCCGGCAGTGAAAGCCTTGACCGGCCTCGGCCCCGAAGATGTGGTCGGCAAAACACTCGACGAGAATTTCCCCGGTCTCCGGGCACAGGGAATACCCCAACGTTACGCCGAAGTGGTGCGCACTCAGAACGCGATCTCTTTCGATGACCTTATCTATGGCGACGAACGGGTTTTGCAGGCATCATTTGTAGTCAAAGCGTTTCCTTTGCCCGGCAATATGGTCGGCATTGCCTTCGAGAACATCACCGTGCGCAAGCAGATGGAAGAAGCGTTGCGGGAAGCTGCGATCAAATGGCAAACAACGTTTAATGCCATAGATAGCGCCATATGGCTCATGGATAGTGACATGCGGATTATGATTGCCAATGAAGCAACGCAGAGAATGCTCAAAAGGGATCCGCAGGAAATTATTGGTTGCCACTGCTGGGAAATCGTTCATGGCAGTCATGGGCCGATTCCGGAATGCCCAATTGTTCGCGCGAAGCAGACGCTCCGGCGCGAATCCATGGAATTGCAGATTAGCAGTCAGTGGTATGAAGTGACGGTTGACCCGGTCATTGGCTCTGCTGAAACGCCACTTGGTTTCGTTCATCAGGTCAGCAACATCACAGGGCGTAAACAAATTGAGAATGAGCACAGGGAATTCGAAACCCGCCTCCACCAGGCACAAAGACTCGAAAGCCTGGGAGTACTTGCAGGTGGCATAGCTCACGACTTTAACAACATCCTTATGGCGATCATGGGGCACGCGGATCTCGCCCTCGACGAGCTGTCTCCGCTCTCTCCAGCCAGGGACAGTCTTACCGAAATCATTCAGGCATCCAGACGTGCAGCAGATCTGTGTGGACAGATGCTTTCCTACGCTGGAAAGGGAAAAGTTGATCAACAGAACCTGTCTCTGGGAAAACTTATCGAAGAAACGCTGCACATGCTCAAGACATGTATCTCCAAAAAAGCGATTCTGAATTTGCACCTTGCCAAGAATCTTCCCTGCATCCACGGTGACCCCGGGCAGCTCCGTCAGATTCTGATGAATCTGGTAATTAACGCTTCAGATGCTATCGGCGAGCGAAGCGGCGTAATTACCATTTCCACCGGCGCGATGAATTGCTCCGAACAGTATCTTGCCAATGGTTACATCGTCGCGCCCGGCAAGCCGGGAACCTATGTCTATATCGAGGTATCCGACACAGGTTGTGGAATGGACAGAAAGACTGTCGAGCGCATCTTTGAGCCATTCTTCACGACCAAGTTCACCGGACGCGGCCTGGGACTATCGGCTGTCATGGGCATTATCAATGCTCATAAAGGAGCACTGCGGGTCTATAGCGAGCACGGAAAGGGTTCGGCGTTCAAGGTGATGTTTCCCGCTGTCGAAATGGCCGAAGAAGAAAACCACACGAGTTGTGAGAACAGCGTCTGGCGTGGATCAGGCACTGTACTTCTCGTTGACGACGAGGAGACGATTCGCGTAATCAGTTCGATGCAGTTGCAGCGACTGGGACTAGAAGTTCTGACGGCGGAGGATGGTCGACAGGCTGTTGAGATCTATCGCGAACGGATGGCTGACATCGCCCTTGTCCTGCTCGATTTGACCATGCCACATATGGACGGTGAAGAAACCTTTCGAGAACTTCGGCAAATCGACCCGAATGTGCGTGTAGTAATTGCCAGTGGCTATTCCGAAAAAGATGTCGCGTCACGATTCGCCGGAAAGGGCCTGGTAAGCTGCCTGCAAAAACCATACACATTGCCCACACTACGCGCGCTGCTGTCGACGCTGCTACCCAGGGCATAGCCCGTAACCAGCCCCGATATTCGGTTCTTGAAACCAACGGAAATACAAACTTTCTGCGGCAGCTGCTGAACCAGAAATCCTGCAGAGATGGACAGAACGCTGCATACTCTGTATATTGATCTTTGCGGGACATTATGGAATGGCGCTAAGATAAGAAGATATTTTAATTGCCTCTTTATATTCGTGCTCAGCGAAGCGGTGCTCTTAGTCAGCAAAGCGGTAATCGCAATCGAAAATTGACAACTTTATCGATAACGATTACGAATACCGGGCACGAGCACGATTTGCATAAACTTTCGGCTTTACTTAGTGACATTCGGGACATTATGCTGAACTTATCAATATTATTCATCAGAGAACAGATATGAAAACAGAGTTGAATTTCGTCGAATACAGGCCGGCAGACGCAGAAAAGCTGGCGCAATGGATTTCAAGTGAGGAATGGCCTTTTCATGGTTCTTCCCGGCCTGACCTCGAAAAAGTGCAAAAATGGATTGCCAACGGCGATTTTGCAGGCGAAGACAATAAAACGTTCTGGGTTTACTGCCCGGACATGAGCGAGCCTGTCGGCCTGGTAGCGCTGCACGAGCTTACCGACGATACGCCGATTTTTGATCTGAGGCTCAGGGCAGACCAGCGCAACCGCAGGCTGGGCCCGCAGATTGTAAACTGGCTGGCCGAATACGTTTTTACGCACACCGACAAGCTGCGCATCGAAGGGCACACGAGAGTCGACAATCTGCCGATGCGCAAGGTTTTTCGCGCCTGTGGCTGGGTTAAAGAGGCGCACTACCGCAAATGCTGGCCAGATTCAACAGGCGCGCGCTTCGACGCCATAACTTACGCCATCCTCAAAGAAGACTGGCAGAACGGCACAACGACACCGGTAAACTGGCACGACGAATAGCGCTATCTGGAGTAAAATCGATGACACATATCAGTCTGCATGAACGGGCACAGATTGAAGCATTCCTGAGGCAGAATCCGCATCTGCACCTGTATGAAATCGGCGATCTCGATGACCGCTTCTGGCCGCACACGACCTGGTATGGCTCTGAAAGCGACCAAGGCCTTGACGCGATAGCGCTGCTTTACACCGGCTCGGCGTTGCCGACTCTGCTTGCGCTGGCAGATGATGCTAACGCTACGGCCGCTCTGCTGCGTGCCATCAGGCATATTCTTCCTGCGCGGTTTTACGCGCATTTGAGCCCGGGCCTGGAAAGTGTCCTGCACGAAGCTTACTCTTCTGAGCCTGGTGGCGAGCACTTCAAAATGGCGCTGACTGATACGAAGTCACTGGCGGGAAAAGGCGATGCGCAGGTCGAGCGCCTCGGCGAGCCTGATCTTGCTGAGGTGGCCGCGCTTTACAATGAAAGCTATCCCGGCAACTGGTTCGACCCGAGAATGCTGGCAACGAATCAATATTTCGGAGTTAGAGAAAACGGGCGACTGGTAAGCATCGCCGGCGTGCATGTCTATTCGCCGCATTACCGGGCGGCCGCGCTCGGCAATATTACGACGCTTCCGCAGTGCCGCGGCAAGGGTTACTGTGCCCAGGTCACGGCTGAGCTATGCCGGTCACTGCTCGCAGAAGGCCTGAATATCGGCCTGAATGTAAAATCCGACAACGCCGCCGCCATAGCCTGTTATCGCAAGCTCGGCTTCGAAGTCGTCGCCGCATACAACGAGTTCACCTTTCAGATTTGCAGAGAAGGCAACATCGATTCGCCAGAATGGCACGGTTCTGTTTTGAAAGACCGTCAAAAGGCCTGTAATGAAAGTTAAATCGAAGCATCTGACTGGCAACTGGCGAAGAAAACAATCAAAAAAATCTTTGGTGCGAGTAGAAATCCTCAGCACCCCAGAAAACAGGCCGTAGACCTTTCAACTGACCACTGAAATGCCTTTGCCATGTTATCCCGATTGCGTTATTATCGACCGCATAACGCGCCACGCTGCGGGGCGATTCAATCCAGCATACGCGAAGTCGCAGATGGCAGGAAATATCTGGCTATGAAATCAAAATCTGAATTGAGTTCAGCCACAGAATATAAAAGCTGGCTTCTGGGGCTGAAACAGAGGTTTCGTCAAGCGCAGCTTAAAGCTGCTGTCAGCGTTAATTCTGCGTTACTGGAATTTTACTGGGAGCTTGGCGCGGCTATTGTTGAAAAACAGAAAATTGTTGCCTGGGGTAGTGGTTTTCTTAAACAGCTGAGCATCGACCTGAGGACTGAATTTCCTGACGTAGATGGTTTTTCGCAGAGAAATCTTGAACACATCAGGCGATGGTATCTCTTTTATTATGCAAAAATTTCAATTGCGAAGCAGCCTGCTTCGCAATTAAAGGTTTCCGAAAGGAGCGCAAAGAAGCATTCACCTGATCCTCAGTTTGATGCTGCTTTAAAAAAGATAGTTACAGAATTGTTTCAAATACCATGGTGGCACAATGTTGTTATTGTGCAGAAATGCCAAAACATTGACAAAGCGCTCTTCTATGTGCAAAGAATCATTGCTAACGGCTGGAGCAGAGCTGTTCTCATACATCAGATCGAGAGCGGCCTTTATGAACGAAGCGGCAAAGCAATAAACAACTTCGCCAGAACACTGCCAGAAACACAATCAGAACTTGCCCACGAGCTCATCAAAGATCCGTATGTTTTTGATTTTTTAACATTCAGCGAAGACTATCATGAAAAGTAGCTGGTAAAGGCTCTGATAGACCACATAGCTCACTTCCTGGTCGAACTTGGCGCCGGTTTCGCCTATATGGGCAGACAGATTCCCATTAAAGTCGGTCAAAAGGATTTTTACATAGATCTACTTTTTTATCATGTAAAAATGCATTGCTATGTAGTAGTAGAACTGATAACCGTCGATTTTGAACCGGAATTTGCCGGAAAACTCAACTTCTATCTCAAAGCGGTGGATATGCAGATTAAATCCGACTGGATGAACCCACTATAGGGATTCTGCTTTGCAAGGGTAAAGATGAAGTGGTCGTAGAATACGCACTCAGTGACATCAGCAAACCTATGGGCGTTTCAGAATATCAGTTGACTCAATCACTTCCTGATGAATTGAAATCAAGTCTACCATCTATCGAGGCATTTGAAGCAGAACTGATGAAAGACGAAAAAAATGAAAAGTAGCCATCAAAGTTTCAATATAAAGCACTTACAGATGAGGGTTATGGGACTGGTTCCGCGATGAAAGCAAAAGCGCGCCGGCCAGTCGATAAAACGCCCGGTTTCTGTTTACTTTTGCGGCTTTTCATATTAACTTTCTGGGCAAACCTCAGCTAGCGGTTAAACTTCATGATCAACCACCCACCGACAAAGCCTTCATGTGCATCGATGAGCCGGGCGCTGCCGCAATAGATATGCCGATGGAAAGGCCTCTTTTCAAACCGGCGATCAAGCCGCGCCTTGCGTCAGTGATTCAGCTCGGCGACGGATCAGACATCGACACAGCTGCACTTTTCGATCAGATAATCGTCGATAAAGATCTTCTGCGCAGCCAGATCCGCCGATTACTGCAGCAGGAAACACAGACTACCCTCGCCGCGATTATCGACCGCTACCCTTTACAGCAGGGGCTGAGCGAGCTGATAGCCTATCTGGTCATTGCCGGCACGGATGACAGAACCGTTTTTGACGAAGATCGTCACGAAACGATCTAATGGCAAGAAGCCCCTGAAAAGTGGCGCTGCGCCAGAATTCCACGTATCATCTTCAACAGGTAACAGCATGAGTGAAAACAGCAACCAGCCAAACGACATGTTTCCAGGGGTGATCATAGCCCTGCTAAAGGGCATTGTCTATCGCGACGAAGACCAGGGCCTCTGGCAGGCTCTGACCGACCTGCAGATGCGCGCGCGCGAGTATCTTGAAGTAATGGGCCTCGAACTGATGCTCGACGATTCAGAAGGATACGCCTGGCTGCGCCAGCTGGCGCCGGTCGAAGGGCAAGAAGCCCTGCCAAGACTGGTTACCAGAAGACAGCTTTCTTACCCGGTCAGCCTGCTGATTGCTCTGCTGCGCCGCCGGCTGGCCGAGCACGATGCTTTTGGCGGCGAAACCCGTCTGATTCTGCCAGTCGAAGAGATTGTCGAAATGTGCCGCACTTTTTTTCCGGCCAATGCGAATGATGCACGTTTTTTTGACCAGATCGGCACGCATATCAACAAGGTTGCCGAACTTGGTTTCGTCAGAAAACTTAAAGGCAACGATCAGCAGATTGAAGTATGCCGTATCATCAGGGCTTTTGTCGATGCACAGTGGCTCAATGAATTTGACCAGCGGCTGCGCGAGTATCAGGCGAGCATAACGCCGGACGAAGCGCAGAAAGAGGGCGAATGATGAATTCCCAGCCAACTCTTGAATTTGCCGCTTCTGATGAAATTGCCGGTTTCAGGCTGAAAAGGCTCGAACTTTACAACTGGGGCACTTTTCATAACCATGTCTGGTCGCTCAATCCTGAAGGCCGGAACATTCTGGTTACCGGCGACATCGGCTCGGGCAAGTCGACTTTGATCGATGCCATTACCACCCTGCTGGTGCCGCCGGCCCGCATTACCTACAACAAGGCTACCGGAGCCGATAAAAGCGAGCGCACCCTGCGAACCTACGTTCTTGGTTATTACAAATCCGAAAGAAGCGATACCGGGTTGTCATCGAAGCCGGTGGCATTGCGCGACAACAACAGTTACTCGGTTATTCTAGGGGTTTTCGAAAATTCAGGATTCAGTCAGACGATCACTCTGGCTCAGGTTTTCTGTTGCCGTGAAACGACAGGTCAGCCCGACAGGTTTTATGTGGTAGCTCCCCATGATCTGACGCTCAAAGAGCATTTCGCAAATTTTGGCAATGAACTGGGCAGCTTGAAAAAGAGGCTCAAAAGCAGCTGTAAAGCCGCAATTCATGATAGTTTTGCCGGTTACAGCGGTGAGTTCAAACGCCTGTTCGGCATCGGCAGCGATCAGGCACTCGAGCTTTTCAATCAGACGGTTTCGATGAAATAGGTTGGCAATCTGACCGGATTCGTGCGTGAGCACATGCTTCAGGAATTCGATGTCAGCGCGAAAATCGAACAGCTTATGCATCATTACGATGACCTCAACCGCGCACATGAAACAGTTCTCAAAGCCAGAAGCCAGATCGAAAAACTTACGATAATAGCTGCCAGCTGTGACCGCCAGGAATCGATCAACCAGCGCATCACTGCGATGCGCCAGAACCGCGAGCAGCTGCGAAGTTTCTTTGCTTTAAAAAAGTTGGAAATGCTGCAGATTGAAGAACAAAGCCTGCAGACTCAGATTGCCGAACTGGGCGAAAAAATCGAAAGCCTCAAAACCATTGGCGGCAGGCTGCAGGGCGACAGAGATGACCTGAAACAACAGATTGCGACTAAAGGCGGCGACCGCATCGAGCGCCTCAAAGCGCTGGTCAGCGAAAAAAATCTGGCAAAAGAAATGACACGGAAAAAAGCCGACGCCTATGGCCGCTTTGCCCGCCTGGCAGGCTTTGAAATACCCGACAACCTCGACAGCTTTCTGGCCAACCGTCGTCGTATCGATGAGCTGCTGCCGGCATGCCGCAAACGCGACGAAGAACTGCAGACCAGGTTCACCGACCAGACTATTGATTTACGCAAGCACCAGGCAGAGCATAAAAACCTGAGCGAAGAAATCGAGTCGCTCAAAAGGCGGCGCAGCAATATTCCCGGTTTACAGATTTCGATTCGCAATGCTCTATGCAGCTCGCTTGCAATCGAAGAGACGCAGCTGCCATTCGTCGGCGAACTGATTCAGGTCAGAGAAAGCGAAAAGGCCTGGGAAGGAGCCATCGAGAGGCTGCTGCACAACTTCGGGCTTTCTTTGCTGGTGCCGGACAAGCTCTATGCAAAGGTGGCCGAATGGGTCGACAAGACCGATCTGCACGGGCGCATCGTGTATTTCAGGGTCAAAGAAGAGGCTGTCGGTGTTGCCAGTGAGCTGCACCCTGATTCTCTGGTGAAAAAGCTCGAAATCAAGGCTGACTCAGAATTTTATGGCTGGCTGGAAAGAGAACTCGGCAGGCGCTTTGACTATGCCTGCTGCGAAAACATCGAGCGGTTCAGGCGTGAGCACCAGGCAATCACCCGTAACGGCCAGAGCAAAAGCGGTGGTCAACGCCACGAAAAAGACGACCGCCACAGTATTGCCGATCGTTCACGCTACGTGCTGGGCTGGAGCAACGAAGCGAAGATCAGGGCACTGGCAGCTGATCTGAAGCGTGTTAACACGAAGATCGATGCAATATCCTCTTCGTTGGCGGCTTTGCAAAAAGAGAGAATCAACAATCAGAACACTAAAAGTGCTTATGAAAGCATGCTTGTCTACGAGCACTTTTCAGATATCGACTGGCAACAGATCGCCCGTGAAATTGCCGACCTCGACAAAGAACGTCAGCAGCTTGAAGAATCGTCAGACACTCTCAAGCAGCTTTCCATCAAACTGCAGGAGACCGAAGGGAAAATCGCCAGCAATCAGGATAAGCTCGACGCAGCCAGCAATACCCGTTCGAAGAGCGAAGAAAGACAGAGTATCAACAAACAGAAAATTGAAGATACCTCGGCGATTGTCGAAGCGGTGCCCCAGCAGGAGCGCCCCGAACTTTGCGCGAGAATCGGGCAGTTATGTGAAGAACTGAAACCCGGCGAAACCCTGACCCTGCGCAATTGCGAAAGCTTTGAAGGCGCCTTGCGCGAGCATCTGCAGAGCCGCATCGACAGCGATGCCCGCCGCCTCAAAACAGTTGAAGAGCAGATCGTGCAGCTGATGCAGGATTACCGCCGTGATTACCCGGTAGAAACCCAGGAATTCGATGCACGGGTCGAAGCTGCCGGTGAATACCGCGAGATTTTGCGTAAACTGGTCGAAGACTCGTTGCCCGCTTTTGAAGAGCGTTTCAAGAAACTGCTGAACGAAAATACCATCAATGAAATCGCCAATTTTAACACCCAGCTGAATCTCGAATGTCAGAATATCAAAGAGCGTATCGGCAAAATCAATCATTCGCTGGCGCAGATTGAATACAACCCGGGTCGTTACATCAGACTCGAAGATCAGCAGGCTCCTGACGCCGATATCAGGGACTTCAAACAGGAACTGCGCGCCTGCACCGAGGGAACTCTCACCGGAAATGAAGATGAGCACTACGCCGAAGGCAAGTTCATGCGCGTCAAAGCTATTATTGAACGTTTCAGAGGGCGCGAAGGCCTGGCAGATTCAGATCTGCGCTGGCGACGCAAGGTAACCGACGTTCGCAACTGGTTCGTTTTTGCGGCTTCAGAGCGCTGGAACGAGGATAACACCGAATATGAGCATTATACCGACTCTGGCGGCAAATCGGGCGGCCAGAAAGAAAAGCTGGCCTACACCGTTCTTGCGGCAAGCCTGGCTTATCAGTTCGGGCTCGAACGCGGCGTCGTGCGTTCACGCAGCTTTCGCTTCGTGGTTATCGACGAGGCTTTTAGCCGCGGTTCTGAAGAATCGACCCGCTATGGCCTCGAGCTGTTCAGACAAATGAACCTGCAGCTGCTGGTAGTGACACCTTTGCAGAAAATTCACATAATCGAGCCCTACGTCGAAAGTGTCGGCTTTGTTTATGGCAACGACAGCCGTGAATCGATGCTGCGCAATCTGACCATTGCTGAATATCGCGAAGAACGTGAGGCCCGGGCCAGATGACGAACTGGACAAGCATTTGTGAGGTTAAGGCTCGACTCCAGAAAGACTGGGAAAAAGGCCGGTTCTTGCGGGCATATCTGACTGGCGAAGATCTTTTTCCGCTGCGCATCAGTCTCAAACACCCATCAGGCAGCAAGCTCAACGAAAATTTTGCTGAGGTAAGAATCTGGGCAGAAACTCTCGTAAACGAACTGCCGGGCCAGGGCCAGGCCGGCATAACCCTGGAATATCAGGAAGTCGTGAATCGGGTGGTAGGCCGCAACCAGATTCCTGTTGCAGTACAGGTTGCCGACCTGCCGGCGCTGCTCAGGTACATAAAATGCGAGACGTCTTTTAAGAAGTTCGAGAGCGCCTGCCGCCAGGTTCTTTCTCTTTTTGCAGAATTGCGCGAATGGCTTGCCGCGAATCCGTTCACGGTAATCGAGAACAGCGAAAACTGGTCAAGACTTCTGTCTGTCTGCAGCTGGCTGCTGGCGCACCCGAAACCAGAAATCTACCTGCGCCAGCTCGACCTGCCCGGCATAGATACCAAATTTATCGAAACTCACAGAAAAGTGCTGAGCGAGCTGCTCGATACTGTTTTGCCGCCAGAGTCGATAAATGCCGGCGCACGAGGCGTTTCGGGTTTTGAGGCCCGCTATGGTTTCTACACCAGGCCGGTGCAGGTTCGCTTCAGGATTCTCGATGCCAGCATGGCGATAGCAGGATTGACCGACCTGCAGATTAGAATAGACGAGTTTGCGCGGCTGCAATTGCCGCTGCAAAAGGTTTTTGTAACGGAAAATGAAATCAACGGGCTGGTTTTTCCAGAGGTTGCCGGTGCCATAGTGATTTTCGGCCTGGGTTACGGGCTTGACCGACTGTCTGGAATCGACTGGCTGAAGCAACTCAATATCATCTACTGGGGCGACATCGACACACACGGCTTTGCGATGCTCGACCAGATGCGCAGCTATTTTTCTCAGACTAAATCGATGCTGATGAATCGCGATACCCTGCTGTCCCACCGCCAGTTCTGGGGTTTCGAACCTAAACAGACCGCCCGGGAACTGCCAAGGTTGGATGCCACCGAATCTGCGCTCTACCAGGATCTTCTCACCGGCACCTGCGCCCCATCTCTACGCCTCGAGCAGGAAAGAATTTCTTACAGCATAGTTCTGAATACTATTCGTCAGTCATGATACCAACGTCATTATCACAAATGATTGATTCAGGGTTTTGCTCTTCGCATGTAAATTTTAGCCCACAACCCAGCAAACTTGCTTCTTAACTCGACTGCATTTATATTTTGGTTAGATGCGTTTTGTACGCTTACCGGGCATAGCATGTCAGCAAGGGAAATCGCATGAAAACTAGATCTGAACCTGTCAACTTTTACTCTGGCGCAAAAACTTCAACTGCTTGAAACCCTGTGGGATGACATTTGCAGAGAAGGCAACATCGATTCGCCAGAATGGCACGATTCGGTTTTAAAAGACCGTCAGAAAGCCTGTGATGAAGGCAAGATCACAGCCTCCAACTGGCAGCAGGCGAAGAAAAGAATCAAAAAAAGTCTCGGATGCGATTAGAAATCCTCACCACCGCTCAAAACATCGTGATGAGATCAACCGCACGCCGGCCAGGAACGCCAGCTGGGGTTACTGACCGACATGCAGGTTGAGAATAATCACCACTTGAAGAACTTTTTGATTGCTCCGCCAACCGAGTTAGCCAGCGCGCTGGCCCCCGTCAGGGCTTTTTCGCCAAAATTCTTCAATTTTTCTCCGGCATCTTTACCAAAGTTGTTGATCTCTACAACCGCTGAAGTCACCAGAGCCGTCGTCTCCTCATATGTCTTTACACCTGCTTCTGCTATCTCTTCCCCAATACCGACAGCAGTATTGGTATAATTCGTTACCACTCCTGCCAGGGCTTCAGCGAATTTTTTGGCCAGAGAACCAGTTTCGGCTGCGACCTTTTCTGCTATTTTTACGGCAATATCGCTGATCAGCTCTGACGACAATTTCAGATTGGTTAAACTCAGCTCAGTGCTTTTGCCGGCTATTTTGAGCTTGACAGTTAAGCCGGGAATATTTTTACCCGCTGCTATTTCAGCGAGTGACCAACCCTTTACTTCAGCACTTTCGATTGTCACCAGCGTGCGACTGAAGGCCGAGGCCAGATCACCAAGTCCCGGCATTTTTTTAACTTCACCGATAACTCTGGTCTGCAGCGCATTCAAAAAGCCGGTATCGACAAAGCCCGACATCGACAGATCAGACGGAGGCAGAAAACTCTTTGCCTTAAGTTCACCTTTGCCAAGCAAAGTAACCGGCAGCACGCCTGCCAGATTACCAGACAGCGTGACCTGAGACGATTTACCCAGATTCTGCAGATAATCGAGACTGTTACCGGCAATTTTTACACTGGCAATGATTGAACAGCTGTTACCAGCGCTGCTGTGCTCGATAACCAGAACCGGGCCGCCCTTCGAATCTTTGCCAACAAGCGGCGCCGACAGTGTTAACGGCCCAATCTTCTGCTCCGTCATGTTGGCCCTGGCCGTGGTCTTACCATCTGGTGAGAACAATACCTCCAGCTTTCCGAGCGAATTGGAAAAAATGAAAATATCGCCGCTCAAACGGGTGCCAGTTTCGAGATCGAGATTCTCAACCGTCTCTTTTGCCACCATGAAACCGGCGTTTTCGACCTTGATCGAATTAAACGGAAACGCATTTGCCGGCAGAGCAGGCAAAGATTTGCCAGTCGCATTTTTGCAGAAGAAATCAGCTATCTTGAAAATTTCACCCCAGGAAACCTCGCCAAGCTCGCCCTTCATGCCGGCAAGACCAGGTTTGGCTGGGTCGTAGGCAGCAAGCATCCTGACATCGCCATTCAAGCCGATGCTCATCTCGCCCGAGACATACAGCACCGGCGCCAGCTTATCGGGCTTTTTGGCATCAAAAGCGATATTGCCGCCAAAACCTATTTTTTTGAACGTCAGGCCGGAAATACCCAGCGGGTTCTTCCATTCTCCCTTAATCAAGGCGCGCAACAGCACACCTTTGCTTTTCGTATCTTTTAATGGAATATCAACAGCCAGATCGAACTTGAGCACCAGATCGCCGCTGATCTTGATTCTGAGATCAGCAAGCAATACCAGGTATTCAGTATTTACTTCGAAACGCGGGTTTTCAAGGCCAAGAAATTTCGTTACCAGCTCAGCATATTGCAACAGCTCCTTGCTGACTTTGCTGGCAACTTTGTCAAATTCAGAATGCAGCGTTTTAGTCGTTTCTTCGATCTTTTTTACCGGTGCTGTGCTGCTGACAACCGGACACCCAGACGCAATCTGTTTAACCAGATCCAGCTTGCCCAGACCGAGGTCGGGAACAGTCGGAAGCACAAAGGGATCGCCACCTCTGGCTGTTGTCGATGACGGTTCAGCCAGTCCGCTGTTGCCCTTTAAAAAGTCGCTTCTGGCTTCTTTCATTATTTCTTCGCGGTTTTTTTCAAGATACAGAGCGGTAACGCCATCGATTATTTCTTTGCGAACATCTTCTATACTTTTTCCGGCTATTACCCAGGGCTCAACCATAGGCAAAGGCACCAGATTAATGGCATCGATATTGCCGCCGCTGCGCACTTCCAGACCCTGAAAAACGCTCTCAAAACCACCAAGAGTATAGGGCCCGCCACCGCGGCCGCCGGTAAGAGCGCTTTCATACATTGTTTTTGGATCAAGGCGCCGACCGTTAAATTTCATGAATTGGACCCTCAGGCTGTCGACAAGCGCACCTGAGTTGCCGGTGAGACCTGATACGGCATATCCGGGCCTGGCGATAAATGAAAAATCTTTGCCACCGCTGCCACCGTTGCTTGCACCATCTTTTGTCTTTTTTGGATCAGAAAAACTTCTGTAAACAGGAGTTATTGCATCGAGAACCGAGCCGGAGCGGCCCTTTATTCCAGCCAGATACCAGTCATCACCAGGCGAAAGCTCAGTGTGACCGCCGCCGCCGGCGCCGCCAATCGAAGCGTCATTATACCAGCCGGCAAGAAAAGTACCGGCCGGAAACCCAAATTCGTCGTCGCTCTCGCGAGCTACCACAAACAGAGAGAGCGGTTTTTCGGCCCCTGAGCCCTTGTCGTTCCAGATTGGCCTGGTTGAACGGCCCGAGCGCACGTGGCTCTTGTGTACACAACGAAAATCTTTAATTGACGGCACCGTTTCCGGCTTCTTGAAGTCGCGGGTTACAACAAATCCCAGACTGACATAGCCCTCGGGCGGAACCGGCAGCCATATCGAGACTTTCTGCCCTTTGTTCGATTTTTTGTTATTCCAGATTTCTTCGTATTTAACCGGTTTTGCCAGCCTGTCACCGCCTGGTTCATCACATATAATCATGGTTGAATAGGTCGGTGAGCTTTTGCCGAAGGAAACTGCGTCACCAACAAACACCCAGCCTTTTGGCAGTTTCGGCCGATAAATTGAAATTTCGCTGTCGACGCCGAGATTGGCGCTGTTCCATTCGGTGGTATAATCGCTGACATAACCGCAACGCAAGCCGCCTTTTGCGACAATGGGAACAAAACTCAGCTCATCTTTATCCGGAAGTATTTTAAGAACCAGTGCCACGGGCACCTCGCTGTCAGCAGTCGGCAAAGCACCTTTCATTCTGACAAATCTGCCATCAGCGGTTCTGAGATAAACTACTTCGCCTTCACCATCGTAGATTTGAAATGTCTCAAGCCCGCCCCAGCTATCTGCTGAAGCCTGTAGCTCAGAATTACTGTCAACAGTAAGCCATTTGCCGTTATCTGACTTAAAACCAAAGTTTATGCCGTCATTGGTGACAAGACGAAAGCGTTCCCAGATTCCGGCTTTGGCAGAGTCCGCGCTGATTTTGCAATCTTTGTCCTGACTTACCGAAAAATACTTACCACCCTGCCCTGACAATATTCCGACGACACTGCCATCAGACAAAGTCCGCTGCGTGTTCGCTGCGGCCGGCATGATTTTAATTTTCTCCCAGGCATCTATTACATTAGCGGCAAAGACGGTATCACCGCTGGGATTAATTGTGAGATACCTGTCATTGGCACCTTTAAGACTGATTGTGTTGTCTTTGTTGATGGTTACTTCAAATTGTTCCCAGCCGAGCATGCGATTTGCAGTTTGCAAAGGCGCACCATTTACATCCAGTCTGGCTGAGGCATAATTTCCATGCACTCCAAAGAAAGCTACCCGATTTTTGCCAAGTTCAATTACTCTGATTTTTTCCCAGTCTTTTGCCGCAGCAGCTACGGCTTTAACATTGCCAGACTTGTCGAAACTCAAATATTTGCCATTGCTGGCCTTCAAATTGACGTAACAGCCATTTTTGATCAGATCGGCCGGGGCAGGCATTTTTGCATCGGCAACTTTTCTGGCCACTTTCTTAACACTTCTTTCAGCAACGCGCAAAGCATCGCGAAACATCGATCCGGAAAAAAGAACACCCGTCTGACATAGAAAAACTGCGACCAAAAGTGAATAACGGATTCGCATCCGATCCTCCTTAAGTTTTGCTGCCGATTAATACAGCTGTTATCGGCGCTTTAAATTACAATACAATTTTTGCCAAAAATCCGCCGGCAAGAGCAGCCATTCACAGATCAGTGATGGCGTAACCGTAGCTGGTAAGGGTCTCTTCTTCTTCGGCGGTTAAAACTTTGACGCAGCCTTCACTGAGGCCGTGGATTTCGATCTGGTAATCGCGATAGCGCGAAAGAGCCTCGACGATCTCGGAAGTTATCAGCTGGCCGGGCACCAGCACAGGAATGCCGGGCGGGTAAGGGGTGACCGAACTGGCAGCGATACGGTTGGCCGCTTCCCGCAGCGGAATAAATTCGCCATCTGAATAATAGGCAAATCGCGGAGTGATGCGGATCTGCGAGAGCTTGAGAAAAACCGAATTTTCTGAGGGCTTGGCCTTGTTCTTGCGCGAAGTCGACATTTTTTCGATGTTTTCGAGGGCAAGATAGAGGCGATTGAGCTTTGACTGGGTAGCACCAATGGTAATCAGTATGGTGAGCGTGTTGTAGGTCGTTTTTTCGATCTGAATGTTATGTTTTTCGAGCAGATAGCGCTCGACTTCCTTGCCGGTCAGGCCGGTAGCGGAAACGTCGATCGTCAGCTTGGTCGGATCGAGCCTGATGCGGTCCTTCGCGACCTCGTCTGAAATAAGATCGGCGAGCTCAAGAACCTTGAATTTTTCGAGCGAGTTGATATTGTCTTTCAGCATCTGCGAAAGCTCGATGCAGTTGCAGAGCAGGCTGTAGCCTTCCATGACCATCTGTTTACGCGCCATATCGAGCGACGCGATCATCGGATACTGCGGCGAGGTGCTGGTATGCATCTGAAAATTTTCCATGAAAAGATCTCTGACATCTTCGAAATCAGGGTCTTTAACATGAATCATCGAGGCCTGACTGAAAGCGCTCATGGTCTTGTGGGTGGACTGGGTCGCATAATCAGCGCCGGCATCCATGGCGCTCGGGTAAAAATGCGGGTGAAAAGTGGCATAGCCATACCAGGCTTCATCGACAATCACCTTAACCCCGCGCTTGTGCGCCTGTCTGACGATATCGGCGATGTCATAAATCAGACCATCATAAGTGCAGTTGGTCAGAATCAGGGCTTTAAGCTTTCTGCCTGCGGCAATCGCTTTGTCCATGGTGCTGATAATAGTTTTCTTGGGAACCGGCCCGAAAATGCCATATTTCGCATTAATTGACGGGGAAAGGTAGATAGGTTCGGCGCCGGCAAGAATAATGCCGTAGTTCACCGATTTGTGGCAGTTGCGATCGACGAGAATAGCGTCGCCCGGCTTTAACAGGGTCTGCAGCACGATCTTATTGGAGGTGCTGGTGCCGTTGGTCGAGAAAAAGGTAAAGCGCGAGCCAAAAGCCCAGGAAGCCATTTCCTGCGCTTCTTTGATCACCCCGGTCGGATGCAGAAGCGAGTCGAGCATCGGCACCGATACAGAAATGTCAGCCCGAAAAAGATTCGGCCCAAAAAACTCATACATGTCCCGCGCCCAGATGCTGTTCTTTAAAGAATAGCCCGATGCGTGGCCAGGCGTGTGCCACGAATCCTTGGCCTTTTTCGCATATTCGACCAGTTTTTCAAAAAAGGGCGCACGATTTTTGCTGTTGATAACTTCAGAACGAACCTTGCGCACGATATCGTCGTAGTCATGCTCTTTTTTGTAGAAATAACCGTTGAGCTCGCCGCCGGTATTGCGATAAGGCAGGTTGGCCTGACTCGAATAGAGAAACAGATTTACCTCTGAGCGCAGCATGAGAAATTCAGCAAAAAGCTCCGCGCCCTTGAGCACGAACTCGCCATCATGCGTAACCGGCACTTCCCATTCGGTCAGCACCGCATGAATGAGCCCGTCTTCTTTCAGCAACCGGCACGCATCTTCAACATTGGTTGCACCAACAACATTCATGGCACGGGCGCTGAGATCGTGCAGTTCTTTCTTCAAGGCAGTTTCATTTGGGTTTATAAGCAGTATCTTGTATTTCATGCCTGATTTATATACCACGATAATTCACCGATGTGAATATCTTCTCTTTGTACCGCCTGAGAAAATTTTTTCTGAAGATTCACAATCAGATATCATCTCTGCTAAAATGTAAGACAGCGATCTTTAAAACAGCATTAAATAGTCTCTCAGGAGAACCTGAATATGAATAGAAAAATGTTTCGCGGCCTGATCTGGATTCTTATTTTGCAGCTTATCGTTGGCCCGATGGCGCTCTGGGCGCAGACGGCCCCGGCAAAAGAAGAACCGGGCGCCATCGAAACGATGCTGAACTATGACTACAAGACCTATGCCGGCAAGGTTCTGGTTCAACAGATAATTGAAGACGTCAAGGCTGGCCGGCCGATAGACCTGGGAAAAGTCGGCGAAGAGCTCAGCGGCAAGCCTTTTCTGGTGCAGGCTGGACTCGGCGGCGGCTCGGAAGTGCTGGCAACCGGGCTGCAGTATGCTTCTGCCGGAATCTGCCCGCCTTTTGGCATGATTGTCGGCTCGACCTTTGCCTCAGCCTTTCAGGCTTTTGGTGGAGCCGTCGGTTATGAAGCGGCCGAAGCCATGAAATCAGGCGAAGAACTCACCAAAAAACAAATTCTCGGCAAAGCGCTCGCCAGTATCGACATGCCTTCATTTATCGGGCAGACTACCGGCAGCGTCGTCGGTTCAATGGTCGGACAGGCTCTTATTCCCATTCCGGTAGTCGGGATGCTGGTCGGCGGCATCGTCGGCGGCGTCGTTGGCAATGCCGCCGTATCGCTGCTGCGCAAAATTCCGGCAGTGGCTTCCGCTTTCGATGCCTTGCAGAAACAGTGGGAAAAGATCGGCAAAGCAATGATGAAAAAGGATGCCGAGAATCCACAGGATCCGAAGGAAACTCCCGAGGCAACAGCCAAAGCCGCAACTGAAGCCACTGAAGCTGCCACGCCACCGACGAGCACTGATGCCTCAGATCTGATGAACGTCGCCCCCACTACCAACAGCGGGCAATAGCCATACAACTGCCAGGCCCGCCAACAGCTGAAGATTATTCAGAAAGTGGTTTTGCTCGAGAAATTTCGGTCAGTATCAGTTCCCGTGCTCCATCAAAAAACCTCAATGAATCAGGAGCAAGATTGTACAATCGATTAAAAGGAAATTCCGGACCGATAATGCAGGTAATCTCGCCGCTGCTTTCGATTGTACATCGATGCGGGCGATTTTCATACTCAACCCGCACCTTATCTGACAAATCTTCGGCACCGGGCCTGTCGTTAAACAACGCCAGAACAGGCTTGAACATTGCATTATCGCCAGGCATCAATGCCGAGAAGCCATCCATATAGAGCCTGATGTTGCTTAAACAGCTGCCGCACATACGCTTCTTCATGGTTCTGTCGCACGCCATTATCAAGGTTTGTATTCTCAAAGAAAATTCTTCAGGCTTGAACACGCCCTGTTGAAGGTTCTGCACCAGAGCGACAAGAACATCGTTGCCGGGGCGGCAATTCATGTAAGTGCGCTCTTCATTTACGACAAAAGCTTTGAGAATAAGCTTGTTCCAGCTCTCGGGTGCGCTGGCGCGATATTCTTCGAGCAGTGTTTTATAAAGCGTAATAAATCGTAAAGCCTTCAGATCAAGCTTTTGCAGTTCTTCCTGCGAAGAAACCACATACTTTTTCCTCATCTTCTCCTGCAAATTCTCGGGCATGCCGGCAACTTTACTCTGGCAGAGCCTGGCGGCAGGGTTGCGGATTAACCCGACAGCCTTCTGATCGCTCAGAGCATCGATATCAAACAATAGCGGGGCATATCTGAAGAAGTTCGAAAAATCGAAAATATGCAGAGACGGGTTTTCCTCATCCCATGGCGCCGTCGCTTTGAAATTCGCCGACATTTTCATCGAGAGCTCTTCGAAAATTCTGGTCATTTCGATAAATTCATCCTGGCTGAGCCGGCGGCTGACAAAAGGCCTCTCAGAATCAAGACCAATGAGATCATAAAACCTGGCCTGAAGATGCTGCGCTCTGGTTTCATCGAAAATACGATAAACCTCTTTGATACTGAGCTTTTCGCGGTTTATCGGGTGGTTGATCATTGCCTTGAGCAACTTTTTCTGGCCATCACCCTCAATACCAAAAAAGTTACTCAGCCAGTTCGGGCGGTATGACCACTGTGGCGCACGGCTGCGCAACGCAAAAACCGTATCATAGTCAATCATGTGTCCGCCGATGGAAACATTTCCGGCAGACCAGCAGCCGTGCAGAATACGTTCGATGAATTTTTCCGCATCCTGTCTGGCAAGGTTCTCCGTAAATTCTCTGAGCTTTTCGGCTGCAACATTTTCGTTAAGGTAAAACAGGTGTGTGGGGCGATCGAGCTCGCCATTTTGATCGATTCTTATGATAAAACCACCAGGATAAAGGCCTTCTCGCCAGGGCACCCGAATCTGCTGCTTCGTATCGATAACCGCCAGAACCGTGGCTGAACCTGTCTTAAGATTTGTGTTAAGCACATTGGCGCAGATTGCCTCCCATAATGCACTTACCAGATCAAGATTTCCGTTAGAATGATTGGGGTCGGTCGATGTTGCCAGAACAGTCCGGCCAATGCCCTTGAGATTGAAGCAGCGGCCAAAATAAACGGCACGACCGGACCCGAGGTTGCCGTTAAGAGACATATTCATCGGGTCAGCCTGCCGATCGACTGCTACTTTTATCGGCGGCTTGCTGTCATCAGCTCTGGATCGGTCAAGAGTGAGCATCAGGCCGGTTTTGACCGCCTGTTTGAGTTCGCTTCGCTCACGCACGTTGTCTGGTGACAGGCCGAAAAGCTCATAGTTGACATACACCGGCTCAGCAGATGATTGAGGCAGCATGTATGCTTCCATTTCAGCAAAACAGGCCGCACCGAGCCGGGCTACGCTGAGCGGGCGTTCACAAAGGAGTGTTGGCAGATCTGCTTTCATATTGGCATTCCAACAATACAGGCTTTTTACAGATCTGTAAATTATTGACTTTGCCAGACTGAAAACGTAACATCGACTTGTCTGGTACACCAGATATACTGTCTACAGGGAGATTGAGATGAAAAATTTCTGGGGTTTGTTTCTTAGTGTGTTTTTGATCGTGTCTCTTTTTTCTGGCAGCGCATTTGCTGCTGACGCCGCTCAGCCGCCCGCCGACCCGACCGGAACCGTTTTTAAAGCCTGTGGCCTTGAATGGAAGGTTGGCGCCACCGACCTCGACTGGAATCAGACGCAGGAGTGGATCAAGAGTCTCGGTGATAACTGGCGTGCGCCGACCAAAGTAGACCTGATCAAGCTTTATGCCGAGATGGGCCAGAAAAGCCCTATTGGCATGGACTTTATCTGGGCCGAAGCCAGAGATGCTCATTCTGCCTGGTATTTCAGCTTTTATTTTCAGGACATCCGCTGGTCATATTTTGACGATCGCTCAAAATACGGTCGCGCTGCTGCTGTTCGCACCGCCGAATAATCTTCTCGTTGTTAAGCAGAGCATGAATAATGGAGAAAAAACTGCTGTTGATTTCGCCGCCGCTGCATTGTGAGCAGCATCTGCGACAAAGTTTTCAGCCGCCGTTAAATCTGCTCTGTCTTTATTCGTATCTTCGCTCGAAGGGTCTCGCTGTTGAGCTGTATGAGGCCTCTTCCGTGCAGGATGCCATTCAAAAAGTTATCGAGGGCATGCCGATTGCGGTCGGCATGCCCCTCTATTATGCTTCGCTGGCGAATGCAGCGGCCATTGTTGCGGGCATTCGCAAGGCCACTCCTGAAATCAGGCTGATTGCCGGCGGTCCATGCCTGACCATGGAGCCCGAAAGAATGCTTGGCGAAATCGGCTTTGACTTCGGGGTCTGCGGCGAAGGCGAAGAAACCCTTCATGAACTGCTCAATGCGATTTATGACAGAGATGACTACTGCAATATTGACGGTCTGGCTTATCAACATGAAGAAGCTGTAAAAGTGAATCGGCGCCGCGCACCGATTGCCGATCTCGACCAGCTTCCCTTCGTCGATTATTCGCCAGTAGACAACAATAAATATTTCGCGCTGCAAAAACAGGCCGGAATTCCCGAAACAATTTTTATGAACACTTCGCGAGGCTGTTTTTATCGCTGTACATACTGCTGCACTCCGGTTCTGTGGCCTGGCGCGGTCAGACGCTATTCGCCCGGGCGAATGGTTGAAGAAATAAAGCATCAGTTAAATCTCTTTCCGAACGCCGAAATTGGCTTCTGCGACGATTCTTTTTTTTCTGACCGACGCTGGCTCGACAGTTTTCTTGAGCTTGTCAGGCCGATGAACATCAGATTTCAATGCATTGGCAGAGCCGATCATCTTAACCGTGAATATATTGAAAAGCTGGCAACAGCCGGCATGACATACATAGCGTTCGGCGTCGAAACCGGCTGTTCAGAAAGGCAGAAGACGCTTCGCAAAAATCTTGATTTTGCCAGAATGTTTGAAACGATGCGCAGCCTGGCTGACTTTAATATTAAAACCAAGTGTTTTTTCATGCTCGGATTTCCTGATGAAACACCCGAAGAAATCGTTGAAACAATAAATCTGGCAGTAGAACTGCGCAAAATGGGCATGACCTATTTCAGCATCTTCCCGGTAACGTTGTATCCGGGCACAGAGCTGGCGAAGCAGTTTCCGCAAAATACTTTCAACTGCGCCCTGGATGCCCACATGCCTGAAATAATCAGGGACGGGCTTGCAATAGATAACCCAAATTTGCTTAACAGCCGCTATAATGATCTTATGACACAAGGTCAGATGGCAGAAATAGTTACACTTGCCTGGCAGAAAGTCGATAAATCAGAACATTTGAACGTGGAAGAGCTGAAAAACATTCTGACCAGAACGACCAGCAACCAGTGACAGCAGAAGTATACAGGAGAACAGAATATGGTATCAACCGCTGCAGTACAAAACATTCGATTCGACAATGCAGATCCAAACGAACCCAGAAGCGTAAATCTATATTTCGATCATTATCGCGGTGAGCCAATTTATCGCGCGGTTGCCTATTTGAATAATGCCGGTTGCGAGTGGTCGATTAAAACCGGTGGCTGCACAATGTGCGGAACAAAAAATTCGCGTCTGAGCAGAAAAATAGAAGATCGTGAGTTCTTTGCCCAGTTTGCCGTTATCCGAAAGCATGTGGAAAAGTTCAACGCAGCACTGGACAGCCCGATAAAGTCACTGCACGTTTATAATGACGGCTTCTTTTTCAACGATAACGAAATTTCTCCCGAAGCCAGAGAAGCCATTTTTGCCATGGCAGTCGAGCTTGGCATGCAAAAACTGGTAGTCGAAACCAATGGCCTCGATATCGTTAAGGATAATAAAGCCACTGACTACCTTGGCCGGGCAGTGAAGCGCCTTGGCGACACCGAACTCGAAATCACGCTTGGCATCGAAACCACCAATCCCCTGGTCAGATCGCTGTATAACAAGCCGGATCGGGTGGAAGACGTCAGAAACAGCCTCGACATCATTCGCGACAAAGGTGCCATCGCCAAAGGCTATGTGCTGATCAAAGGCCCACTGCTGACAGAATCAGAAGCATATCAGGACTGCATCGATACGATCAGGACTCTAAAAGAATGGAGCAACGGCAAGAGATTCAGAGTGGAGTTTCAGCCGGTATGCCATCTGCCCAACACCCTGCATGAATACCTGATGACGCTCGACAAATCAGATCCCTACTTCTGGGAGCCTCCCCTTTTAAGCACATTGCTGCGCATTCTCGCTAATTTTCCCGACATGGGCGAAGACCTCTACACTGCACTGTTTGCAAGAATCGATGCGGATTCGCCATGGGACTTCTGGGTCAACCGGCCACATGATGATCCGGAAACCACTTATTCTTTGTATCTGAAACTGGTCGAGCATTACCTTTACCGGCGGCATGATTCGATAACATCAGCCCTGCAAATTGCCCGCGAAGAACTCTGGAAAAAGCGCTGTGAGCAGCGTATCGAGCAAAGTCTCGAAGAGCGTGTGCAACTGGTAAAAAAGCTGCTTGAACTCAGTCTGAAGAACCGGATGCATCTGAGCGATTATCTCAAAGCCAATCTCGACAGAAGACTCGATTTCTGGAGCGGCTGTCAGAAGCATCTGGCCAGCTTATAATGAGTTCCCCTGGCATACTTCTCGTCTCGCCGCCTCTGCTATGGAACCGCGAGCTGCGGCCCGACATGAAGCAACCGTTGAATCTTCTCTATCTGGCCAGCTGGCTTAATGCTGCCGGAGTCGAGGCGCAGGTTCTCGATGCCGTCATCGAAGAGCTGAGCCTGCCACAAATTTTACAAAAAGTTTCTGAACTGCAACCGAGATTCGTTGGAATCCCATTTTATCAGGCGACCCGCAATACCGCACTCGAACTCTGCGCGGCAATACGTCGCGAGCAGCCACATATCTGGCTTGTCGCCGGCGGACCACTGGCAACGACATCGGCAGAAAGTCTGCTGAGCTATTCAGAGATAGATTTCTGCGTAATTGGCGAGGGTGAGATCACCCTTGAAGAGCTCTTAAAAAGCGACATGTCACTTCATCGTCATGAAAAACCAGACTATTCATACCTTGCTAATATTGCCGGGCTGGCCTTCAGAAACGGCGAGCAAAAAGTTTTTACAGCTGAACGCTCGCCGATTGCCGATCTCGATAAAATTCCCTTTGTCGATTTTAACCTGATCAACATAAAAAAATACTTCGCGTATCACTCTTCGATAGACATGTCTGACTGGCTTTTTCTCACCACATCTCGCGGCTGTCACGCCCGCTGTGCTTTCTGTGCAACACCAGTTCTGTGGCCTGGAGGAATGCGTCGGCAATCGGTCGCCAGGCTGCTGGAGGAAATCGCTTTTCAGCGAAAACGCTACCCGACAGCACATTTTGGCTTCATGGATGATTCCTTTTTTTCTGACAAAGCCTGGTTAAAAGACTTTTTCGCCGGGATAAGCACAATGAGTGCTAAATACTGTTGTATTGGCCGGGCCGACCACCTTACAGAAGAAGATGTTGCCGGTCTGGCTGCGAGCGGCTGTATTTATGTGGCCATCGGAATTGAAACCGGCAACCAGCTGCGACAGAAAAAGCTTAAGAAATATCTCGATCTTGAACGGGTGAAGGCTTCGGTTAAGTTACTTAAGCATTTCGGCGTTTTCTGCAAAGGCTTTTTCATGATCGGCTTTCCTGATGAAACTCCTCAGGAAATGCTTGAGACGATAAATTTTGCCGTCGAGCTCAGCCAGCTTGGAATGGGCGAATGCAGTTTCTTTCCGGTTTCGATTTATCCCGGCACCGAGCTGGCAGAGCAGTTTCCAGAAGCCTGCCGCGTATCGAAAGTATACGAATCAGGCGACAGCGTTCAAAATCCTGATGACTTTGCAGAAACCAGAATGAAAAGGTATGCCAACATTCCTGATGCCGACATAAATGCATACTTTACGGCAGAGCAAATTCTCAAAATCGTCAGATTCGCATATCATTGTGTAGAGGCTGGCAGTCAGGCAAGTCCAGCCGATTTGTCTGCCGCCAGCGAGCTTTGACAGGCGTTACCTTAAACCTGCCTACGCCCCATATTGAGGCTTTAATACTACAAATTCAACCTTCGGTATACTGCTTACCCGGGCTCTCGGCGGAATTAGGCAGCTCTTACGGCTTCAGCCGTAAGAGATGCGGATGGCTTGCCCTCATTCGCTACAACTCTCACCAGACGTTAGTATTGTTGTATAGCTATAGCTCTGCGTCAAAGTTGCCTGGTTCGAAGTTTCCGCGCCTGAGAAACCCGCCGGCGCCCTTAATTTGCAGACGACTAGTGCTTTGTCAAATTTGAACATGTGTTTAAAAACAGTCATTGCGAGGAGCGCAGCGACGAAGCGGTATGCCGAAGGCATAAGCCAGCTCTGAGCTAATCTCTCTGACCATGAGATTGCTTCGCTTAGCTCGCAATGACAGATAACTCGCAGATTCAATGTTGACAGACGACTAGCGGGGCTGAAGAGGTTGAAAAAAGGGTCTGAGCAGCTGGTCTTTTTCAGCTTTAAGCGCGGTCAGTTCATTCATGACGGCGTCGTGCCCGGCAAGCAACGATGTTTTTTCGAGGTTCAGGGCTTTGAATGAGGTCATCGCAAGATCGCGCTCGGTTTCCAGTCTTGATTTTATATTGAGAATGATAAAGAACACTGCAATGGCGAAGCCCATGAATACGAAGCTGACAACCTGCAGGCGGCGTATGCGATTTTTTCTTTCGGCCTGCGCCTGACGAATTCTGGCAAGCACTTCCTGATGCTCAGGGCAGTCAGGTAGAAGCAAAGACTCACCCAGGTTGAGATCACGCCGGGCAAGCGCGGCGGCGGCAAAACGCAGGCGCGTCTGCAGAACCCCTTTGCGGGCTTCGAGATTTTCGCTCCAGAGTTTCAGAGCTTCTTCAAACAGCGCGAGGGCACGAGAAAGATCTGAGTAACTGTTGCCCGGCTTTTCGAACTCTACTCGTGCCGATCTGGTGAGTCCCAGGCTTTCTGAATGCAGCAGATATTCCTGTACCGCTTTCTGCAGTTCTATAACTGAGGAATAGCGATCGGCCGGGTTTGTCGCCATTGCCTTACGTGCAATTTCGACGATTTCGTCAGCCTTGTCTACGGGCTGTATGATGTTTCTGGCGGCGGCTTCAAGGCAGGCATAGACATCTTTGCCAGTGTGCGGAGCCTTGCCTGTCCAGACTTCAAAGAGAGTTGCGCCGAGCAGGTAAATATCTGTTCTTTCATCTACTGAAGCTAAATCACAGCAGGCAACCTCTGGCGCCATGTAGGCCGGCGTTCCCGCCTGCGTCTGCTCGACACAAGAGCCCTCTTCTTGTTTGAGCGATAAAGCAAGGCCCCAGTCGGTAATGATTATCTCGCCGAACTCTCCGAGCATGACGTTCTCAGGCTTGAGATCTCGATGAATGACACCACGGCTGTGTGCGTAAGCAATGGCATCACAGGCCCGCAGAAAAATTTCGAGATTTTCTTTTGGTCGCTTTTGCGAGAAGACTTGATCCCAGCGCTTTCCCGAGATCTTCTGCATGGCGATAAAAAGATCGCCGTTCTGACTGCGACCCAGATCGAAAATTGGCAAAATGTTCGGGTGATCGAGTCTGCCGGTTATCTGGCCTTCCAGTATAAAGCGCTGGGCGGCATCTTTCTCGGTAAGAAATTCCTTTTTGAGAAACTTGATAGCGATCTCGCGCCCGATTGACTTCTGCACTCCGGAATAAACAACGCCCATGCCACCTTCGCCCAGCTTTTTCTGTAAACTGAAGTTGAGCGAAGATAATGTTTCTTCCTCTTTGGCAAACGCAACGCGGTATTCCGGCAGATCTTCGAACCAGCGGGCAAAAGAAGATCTGGCAGCCTTTTCGTCGTTCTGAACCGAAGTCAGAAGCTTTTCAGCATTGGCAGACGATAAACCTTCTGAAGCAGTCTGCGAAACCGCTCCAGATTGTCTTCTCACCGTCTTGCCGGCAAAAGAATCGGTTGTTTTCTGTTCTCCCCAGCTGTCTTTTATGTCTGTTTGAGACTGCTTCGGGTTATGTTTACGACGTGCCATGAGTCTATGCTATCGCATTTGCCCGATCATTTCCAGCAAAATGAGCAAACGATCACCGAACTGCTCTTGCAAACCCTGGCTAACAGCGGACCGCACGATTCTGAAGCCTTCAGCGACGACGCGGCGGTCTTTTGTGAGGGCGGGAAAATGGCGGCGAGCGGTGGCGGGTCGGGCGATGAGACCTGTGCGAACGATAGTGTGGCCAGCCCGAAAACATGCTGAAACGCCAGCGATAATATGAATCATCGACAATGATCACTCTGACCGGCGGCGATGGCAGCTTTTTATAAACGACTGTACCTGGAGACTGCGGATACAGCGAGGAATCATAACGCCAGGTCGAGCGTTTTTCGAGATCAGAGATCGATACCCAGCCGGAAATCGGCGATGATGAGCCGCCACTGCCCATGTGCAGAACCATGGCATGTCCGGCGGCGACTTCGATTACCCACAGAGGTTCGTTCGTCTTGAGGCGATGATTATCGACCAACAGATATTTTGAAGTCACACGATGAGTGTACGAGTTCTTCTGCACACGTTTTTCGATTTCTTCGGCCTTAGCTATCGAAGCAAAGCTGCCGGCACCGGTCAGCAAAGCGTCGATTGCCTCATTGGTTCCAGAGAGAACGTATTGCGCCCTGGCCATGGCAGCACGCGCCGAAGCACGGTTGATACTTCGCTCCTGGTCACGCCAGGCATCGAGATAGTTTTCGAGCGCATTGAATTTTTTTACATGCAGATCATGCAGCTTACGACCATAAAGACTGTAGCTCGAATACTGATTCGTGGCCTCGACAATACGTCGATCGTGCTCTGGCCGCAGTCTTCGGGCCTCACGACTGGCATTTTCGTAATTGCCGGCGTTAACCACCTGTTCCAGCTGGCTGATATAATGATAGTCAGCCAATGTACAGTCTTTTTCAGTTATAACGCCGGTTTCACCAGAACTCTTAACTGTTGCAGAAAGGGCATTTCCGCACCAGTTGCAAAAATTCGAGTTATCCGGAATTTATTTCCCACACTTGTTACAGTACATGGCAAAAGCCGGAACTGCCATGCAAAGCAATAACAGAACCATTACCGGCAACAGCTTTTTCATGACTGCCTCCTTATGAGAAATACCCTCTACTATCAAAATATATCATTATCTTTACATGATAAAAGAGGTTTAACTTTAAGAAGTATTAACCAGTGACGGCATAGCCTGGTTTCTGCGCCAGCAGAGAAGATAAGAGAGAAGTTCAGCGAAAATCGCTGTAACGGGCGCCGCTGATGCTGAGTTCTTCGCTGGCAGAATGGACCAGCAGCCGGTTCTGGTCGTCTCTGGCAAAAACCCAGTCGAACTTACCGGTAAAGGGATCAGGGTATGCGCGGCGCAGAAAACGATTACCGAGACTGTCGCGCAGCAGTTCTTCGGGGCCAGACGGCAGGCGGTTGTGACAGCGCTCAAACTTGCTGATCGCCCGCCGGAATTCACCGAGAACAAAACGCAGCTGGTCTTCTTTGCCACGGCGCACTTCGAGATCGGCACGCGGAATAGCAACTGAAAGGCTGATCGCAAGCAAAAGCACCGAAACAGTGAGAATAAGCAGGGAAACGCCGGCTTTCTCGCTCAGCCGGCGCGGCTCAAAAGTCGGCATAGCTTATTCCATCGAGATTCTGGCCTTCAGCACCCGACTTGACATCATAAACATCGTTGTTACCAGGCTGTGAAGGTACAGTCACCCAGGTATCGGTCTTTTCGGTAAAAGGATCGGGCGGAATACTGCGGATGTATCCTTGAGTGACCAGTGTATCAAGGCTCTCCGGCCACCTTTCATGATCTTTGTAATAGTCGTTGAGCGTGGTGCGAAAGACGTAGAGGTCTTTTTTCAGCGCGGTTTCTTTGCTGCGCTGAATCGTGCGGCCGTACATCGGCACGACGGTAACGTAGAGCAGCCCGATAATAGCTACGACAACGCTCATTTCGATCAAGGTAAAAGCCTGGCGATTACTGCGCAGAGCCCGAATCATCACTTACCCCCTGGTACCCCGGTAGAAATCGAGAAAATTCTCACCGGCAACGCGGTCGAGTTCATTTTTAAGATACAACTTCTGAACCGATTGCGCAAACAGCTGACTGCCGGGCCCGGCACTGGCGATATTGGGCTCGATCTGAGAAACTTTGCCCTTCTGAATTATGCTCATCACGGTGCTGTTGATGACCAGAGTCTCGTGTACCGGCACAATGCGTTTGCCGACCTGATCTGCAATCAGCGCCTGCGACACGACACCCTGCAGGTTTTCGGCGAGCACCTGACAGACAAACTCGCGGTCATTTTCGGCAAAAGAGAAAATGAACTTTTCGAGTGTATTGACTATGCCGAGTGTCTGCATGCTGAGCACGACGAAATGGCCGCCGGCAACGTATTCTATGATACTTCTGAATGGAATCTCGTGCTTGAGGTCGCCGATCACCAGCACATCGACATCCATGCGCTTGGCGAAGTTGATGCCCTGATCGATCACGAAAATATCCTTGCGGAACTGGCGCTGAGAAATGCGGCAGCGCTTCTGCTCGAAATTGAATTCGATCGGATCTTCGATAATGAGAATATGGCGGGAATGGCGCTGGTTCATGCGTTCGACCATACTGGCAAGCGAAGTCGAAATACCTGAACGGGCCGGGCCGGCCACGATGAAAATGCCCTTTTTCGCATCGAGAAAGGGAATCAGTGCTTCGGGAAATTTGATGTCTTCGAGAGTCGGAATACGGCTGTCGATGATCTTGATCAGTGCTACCGGCTTCTGCTGCGAATGAAAAAGGGTCAGGCGATAGTTACATGGCGGCTTGCCAAAAAAATTGGCCTCAAACGAGCTGGTTTTCTTGAATTTATCAACATCTTCGCTGCTCAGCAGAGCTTTCAGCAGATCATCCATGTCGGCTTCCTGAACGGGCGGAAACTCCATGTGCCGCAAAAACTTGTTTTTGCGCATGAGCGGGCGCGAAGAGACCTTGAGATGCAGCTCGGTGCCACCAGCATTCTTGACGTTTTCGATGAGTCGCTTGATATCCATGACTGCCCTCCTTATGCCTGGCTGGCCGAAATGCGCGCCTTGTCTATCGCATACTCGGCGGCGCTCTTCTGGCTGACAACGCGCTTGCGCACAAGGTTAGCAAGCTGGGAATCGAAAGTTTTCATACCGGCGATTTCGCCCTGGCTCTGGAGAGACCTGAACATTGCCATGTTGTTATTGCGAATCAATGCCTTCATCTGTGGTGTATTGATGAGAATGTCAAATATGGCGATGCGCCCGTTCTGGTCTTCTCGGGTCACCAGACGCTGGCTGATAATCATTTTAAGCTGAGAAGCGATTCGTGCCCGCAGCGCTTCACGGCTGGCGTGTTCGCGGCAACTGATAAGGCGATCGACGATCTGCTGACAGTCGCCGCCTTCGGTTGAGCCAATAACCATACAACCGGATTCACAAAGGGTCAGGGCCTGATCCATGGCATCGGGGTAGTTGATAGAGTCAGACACGACAACATCGGGATCGACGCGATAGGCTTCGCACAGGCCATTGTAGAAGTTGCTGATATCGACTGGAATACTGCGCTGAATGAACGCGCTTTTATCGTCTTTGAACACGTATTCAACCGGATTTTCAATCGTGAAAATGCTTTTTTCGAAATGACGGTTGATAAAATTGAGCAGAGCTGCGATGGTCGAGGTTTTGCCTTCACCAGACGGACTGCCGACCAGAATCATTCCTGATGGCTGTGCGATTATCTTGCGCACTCCTTCGCCAAAACCGAGGTCTTCGAGTTCAAAAAATTTCTCACTGATAAAACGTATGGCAATGGCAAACTTGCCTTTATCGAGAAAAACCGAAAAACGCAGGCGCCCCACTCCGGCAACTTCTTCGGCATAAGTTACCTGGCGCTGCCGTCCGAGAATCTCGCGAGCCTTGGGTGTGCTGGTTTCGAGAATGATTTTTTTGATCTGGTCTTCATTGAGCATTATGCCTTCGAGTTTTTCAATAGCGCCGTGCAAACGATAAAAAATCGGCTGGTCAGGAAAAAAATGCAGGTCAGAAGCGCCTTTAACCTTGACCATCTGGCAAATTTTCAACAATTCCGTCATTATTCAGACCTCTTTAAAAGATATTTGCTGTTTAATCGGCAGGTTTTCATGATTTGTTCACGAAGCGTATTAGATGCGCTGCAATAGTTCAAGAACGTTCTTGAGCACCTGACTGTCCGCCGGCAGGGTTTTACGCAGTCCCTCGAGAATGGTTCGCGCTTTGTCGGTATCTTCAAGGGCATAATAGCACAAAGCCAGATGATAGGAAGATGAAAGATCGCGAGGATTGGCCTGAAGACCACGACTGAGAGCGGTGATAGCCTGCGCGTATTTTTTCTGGTTGAAATATGCCAGGCCCAGAGCACCATAAATGCGGATCAGATTCTTTTTGTCATCAGCGCTGACATACTGCTGAACTCTTTCGTAACATGCGGCCAGCTTATCCCAGTCTTTCTTGCGAAAATAAATCTGACCGAGCAGAACGGCGGCATTTGTGTGAGATGGTTCATCGTCGATGATTTTCGCCAGAAGTGCTGATGCCTTCTTCATTTCGCCAAGATTATAAAAGCACAGAGCCAGCTGGTAGCGCGCTTCTATATTGTCTGGCTGAGACTCGGTTATTTGTTCGAGCAACTCGCGGGCTTTTGCATAATCACTGCTGCCCATCAATTCAATGGCTTTTTCGAGTATAGCCGAATAATCTGGAGCCACACTCGGAGCATCGAGAGTCGCCACACCCTGCATATCACGCTCGACTTCTTCTTTCAGGGTCTTGAGAAGAGTATGCGAAAATTTATCAGTCTGCTGGACAAAAGAACCGATGTTACCGGCAATGCGCACCCAGACCATGAGTTCGTTTTCGCGCTTCTTTTCCTGCAGAGCCGATGCAATCTCTTCAAACACCGGGAGTTCTCCGTTCAATAAAAGCGCCTGATAATACTCAGAAAAGACCTCCGCCCGAACCGCGCCGAGGCTTTTCTTGATCTTTATCAGTTCTTCGCGGGCGCCAAGATGACCAAGTGCTGCAATCAGCCAGGGCATTTCTTCTTCGGGTTCCTTTTTGATACGATCGAAAATGGTGCTGACAGACTCTTTAATGTTGCGCGAAACCACATATTCCAGAGCACATCTGACGACCGGAGCGCATTCTTCCTTTTTCAGCAGATCGAGAATATCCTGATCAGGAAAGTCTTCGATACGGGTTGCGCATTCAACAGCTTCTTTGCGCACCCACTGATTTTCGTCGCTCAACAGTGGCCTGATCTCACGAACGCCGACACCGCTTTCAAGCGACAATGCAGCCTTGAGGGCCATTTTTCGCACGCCAAAATATTCATCGAGCAGGAGTTCGTGAATGTATGCCTCGCGGTGCCCAAGATTGATGCGCGCCAGCACGTATGCCGCCGAGCGGCGGGTTGCCGCATCAGCGCTCTTCATCATCGCTTTGAGTTCTTCGCCGACAGCCTCGGCATCGGCAGTTGCCAGAGCGATGCAAACATTGGCGCGAACCCGGTTGTTGGGGTGCCCGTAAAATTTCTTAAGTTTGCGCTTCATTTCGAGCGCAGGGATCTTGAGGCAGGAAATCGCCTCGACCGAATTGGCCTGAATTCTGGGGTCAAAAGAATCGAGGCCGCTCTCGAATGTTTTGAGCAACCGTGCTTCGGCGAATGTCGCCAGCGAAGAGATGATTATCGCCTTAAGCCTTGAATCGCGCGCGATTTCGAACTGACCGACAAGAGCGGGAACCGCTTCAGGATCTTTGAGCTGTGAAAGAATCTCAAGCACATTGATTACGATCCACTCGTCAGGGTCGTTGAGCAACCCACACAGGCTCTGCACTACATCGCGACCGCCCATTTTAAAAAGCGCACGGGCAGAATAATAGCGCACCATACGATCTTCATCATGCAACAGTTCCATGAGCGGGCGGGCAGCCATCGGGTCGCCGATTTCGCCGAGTACGCGAACAATCTCTTCTTTATGTTGAGCATCGGGGTTCTGAAGACGCTCGATCAGGCGGGCTACCGGGCTGCTGCTTTTAAAATGGCCGAGAGCGGTGATTGGCTCGATGCAGTCAGAATAGGTATCAAAAGCGCGGGTCAGAGGGCCAAGCGACTCGATATCGCCAATTTTACCAAGTCCGAGCAGGGTTTCAAAACGCAGTTCGTCAGAAATATCGGCCTGAAGAAGCTCTTCAAGGCGGGCAGTGGCAGGCCGCAACAGCCGGCGGGCCGCCTTAACGTATCTGAAGGATTCGATCTCGTGATAGGCCGTCATTCAACAATCTCCTTCATGATATTGGTCACCAGTCTGCCATCGACTCTTTCATCTTTGAGAATCTCGTTAAGCGAATCTCTGAGGGTTTTGCAGCCTTCTTTGCGAGCCAGCATCAAGGCTGACTTAAGCTGATTCGTCTTCTTTTCGCGAATAAGATTACGCATGGCTGAATTCATAATCATCAATTCATGGGCCATGACACGCTCACGCTTATGCAGGCTCGGCAACAAAATCTGTGAAATAATGCCGATCAGCGACATCGACAGCTGAGTACGAATTTCTTCGTGGCGGTGCCCCGGAAAAACATTGATGATGCGGTCGATTGTCTGCACAGCGCCAACTGTATGCAGCGTCGAAAGAACGAGATGGCCTGTTTCAGCTGCGGTCAAAACCATCTCTATCGTCTCGGTATCACGCATTTCGCCGACCAGTATTACGTCGGGATCTTCACGTAGAGCGTTCATCAGGGCGCAATGATAGTTACTGGCGGTAACGCCGATTTCGCGCTGGGTAAAGATCGATTTGCGCTCGCGATAGACAAATTCAATAGGATCTTCGATAGTTATGACATGCCGGTGCGAAATGCGGTTGATTTCGTTGACAATGGCGGCAAGCGTATGAGTTTTGCCGGAGTTGGCCGGCCCGGTTACCAGAAAAAGGCCACGTGGGCGGGCTGCTATGTCTTTGAGCGTCTGCGGCAAGCCAAGCGAGTCGATCGAAGGCACCGATGTCGGTATAAAACGAAAAGCTCCTGAAAGACAGCCGCGCTGCTTAAAAATACAAACACGTACGCGCCAGCGGTTTTTGTAGCGGATCATGAAATTTGTCTCGAACTGCGAACGCAGATCGCTTTGCGCTCTTACATCCATCAGCGGCAGAAAAAGAGCTGGCATTTCCTGATATGCCAGCGGCTCATGCGGCAAAGTAATGAGTCGACCGCCCACCCTTATAACTGGCGGAGAGCCGGTCTTCAGGTGCAAATCAGACGCCTGGCGTTCTATTGCGGTTTCAAAAAAGTCATGTATTCTCAGCATCTGGCCCCCATATCAACTTGTCAAACCGGCGGTTCATGCAGAATCTTGCGCAGCACGGCCGGGTTCGGAGCCGCGGCCATGGCATCTTCGAGCTTGACTACCCGGTCTTTTACCAGCTGCGCCAGCGACATTTCCATGGTCGTCATACCGTATTCGGTGCCGGTTTCGAGATAAGACGGCAGCATGTGAATCTTGCCATCGGCAATAAGAGACCGGACGGCTGAGGTGTTTATCAGCACCTCAAATGCCGCTATACGGCCACCATCAGGCTTGGGCAGCAGGGTCTGCGATACGACGCCACGCAGAACCATGGAAAGCTGTAAGAGAATCTGATGATGCCGCGATTCTGGAAAAACATTGACGATGCGCTCAGCCGTGCTCACTGCAGAGCTTGTGTGCAGTGTGGCAATGACGAGTTTGCCGGTCTCTGCCGCGTTCAGTGTAAGAGAGATCGTTTCGGGTTCGCGCATTTCGCCAACGACAATAATATCCGGATCCTGGCGAAGAACTGTTAACAGGCCCTCATAGAAACTCAGACAGTCGATACCGACCTGACGCTGGTTAAAAATGCTCAGATTGTCATCGAACTGGTATTCGATAGGATCTTCGAGCGTCACGACATGGCGTCGGGCAATGCGGTTGACGTAGTTCAGGTAACTGGCCATGGTCGAGGTCTTGCCAGCGCCAGTCGGGCCGGTAATCAGGATCAGACCATTAGGCTGTTCGATCAGACGTCGTGCTGCCAGCGGCAGGCCGATTTCGTCGAAATCCATGACACGATACGGAATGACGCGAAAAACGGCGCCAAAGCCGTTGAGATCGTTATAGAGATTAACTCTGAAACGACACACTCCTTCAAGAGTATAAGCAAAATCGATTTCGTGACTCTTTCTGAACTGGTCTTCCTGGTCAGGGGTCAGAAGAACCTCGATGATTTTATCGAAGTCGCGGCGATTGAAACGAAACCCCTCGACATGCCTGATATGGCCGTCAACTCTTATTGCTGGCGCCTTTCCGATCTTCAGGTGCAGATCAGATGCGCCCTCATCAAAAGTAAGTTTTAACAATCGGTACAAGCTTTTTTCGTCTGCCATGCGAGTATTATACTCATCGCCTGCGATCTTAACAATCGAATTTAATTGCTTATTTAAAAAAAATGAAGTTTCTGATAATATGCAGAGGAATTCACAGACGCGTCGGGGTACTCACATGCCAGCATACGAAGCTGTTTTAAACAATATCAGACCGCTTATCGCACGTCTCTTACACCTTTTTCTGACCGGAGAATACGAACAGAGGCGCGAATCAGCCATAGCCCTGTCAAAATTCAAGGGCGAAAAGGCTACAGATTTTCTGCTCGAAACCTATGAAAGTGATAACATTCAGGACTTCATGGCTCTGGCACTCGGCAATATCGATAATCATAAAGCCGTTGGCCTGCTGATCAATGCCCTGAACGACTCACAGCAGGAAGTTCGCTTTCATGCCGCCCAGGCTCTGGGCATGCTGGAAAACCCGGAAGCACTCGACATCCTGATGGATGCCCTGCAAGCCTATTCAGAAGCCAGTGTCGGCGTAACCCCTGACCCAGCCCTGGAGGAGGCGACCAGCCAGATCTTTTTCGAAGAAGACGCTATCATCAGCGCGATTCTTGCCGTCGGCAAGATCAAGAACTGGCGGGCAATTTCTCTGCTCAAAAAATTGCTGGCCCAGGAAAAAAGCCCACGAATCAGAGCTTCGATAATCATGGCACTTGGCCTGATGTCTTCAGACAAGCTGATGCCGGTGTTTCAGGCAGCACTGCGCGACGAAGATCCTCGCGTCAGAGCCAATGCTATCGAAGCCATCGAAAGTATCAAGTCAGGTTCGATTGTCGGCATTATTCAGCCTTATCTCGAAGATCCCAGCAACCGCGTGCGTGCCAACGTCGCCAAAGCCATCTGGAAATACGGAGATTTCGACGTATCAGAAACCCTGCGTCAGATGCTGGAGCACAAGGACAAGTGGTATCGTGCCTCGGCCGCCTATGCTATCGGCGAAATCAAAGATGCTCGCTTCGTGCGTGAGCTCGCGCGCTCCCTCAAGGACGAAGACCCCGATGTGCGACGAAATGCGACTAATGCCATGCGCAAGATCGAGGCAAAAGATGCGCTGACGCATGTAAAACCTCTGCTTGACGACCCCAACTTCGATGTCAGGGTCGAGGCCGTTCTTGCGGTAAATCGTTGTGCCGGTGCTGCCGCTGCCGACCTTCTCAAAGACAAGCTCAAACACGAAGAAAATTTTATCGTGCAGGCAACCCTGATTTCATGTATTGGTCAGTCGGGCAAACCTGCCATGATTCCGGTTATTCAGGGCTACCTGAAAAGCGAAGACCCGCGCGTCGTGTCGAATACGATAGACGCTCTGGTCAAACTCTCACCCAAATCAGAACCCACACTGGTCGCAACTCTTAAAAGCCTTTTGAAACATGAAGATAACAGGGTCAAAAGCACAGCAATCAGAACCCTCTGGGTCTGGGGCGAATATGAAGTGGTGGATCGCCTCAGAGAACTTTTCAACAGCACCGACAAACGCCTTATTCAATCGGCAACCTTTGTTCTGGGCGAAATTGGCAAAGAAATCAGCCAGTCAGAGGCCCTAAGTTCACGCACAAACCTCATTGTCACTGAGCTCATCGATAACCCTGACACCATCAACAGTCTGGTAGCAGCCGAAACAGAAAATGTCAGAGAAACAGCGGCTCGGGACGAACAACCGGCAGTAACTGAGCAGGCGCCCGAAGAACCGCAGGCGAAAGCCCAGGACAGCGAAGAAGTCGAAGTAAACCTGCCACCGCCCATGGAACCTGTTCTCGAGATTCTTGAACCAGCTGCCGACAACGCCGATACAACTGGCACGCCTGCCGCGCCACAGCCGATAAACACCCAGATACTTCCCGACAGCAGTTTTAATGAAGATATAGAAGTTGCCAACCGGTTTATGGCCGCACGCAACTACCCGGCTGCCGAAAAGGTATTCGCGCAGATTCTGCAGAAATCACCAACGCATCTCAAGGCTCTGCTCGGCATTGCCAACCTCTATTTCCTGCAGAAAAAAAATGCCGAAGCGGTAGAAAGTTATCAGGCCGCCCTGAAGATCAACCCAAACCTGGTCAAGGCCCATTTCAACCTGGGCACGATATTCTACTACGCCCGCAAATACGACGAAGCTGTAAAGCATCTGGCCCGCGCTCTCAAACTCTATCCGAAAATTCTCGGAGCCTACCTGATTCTAGGCCAGATCTACCAGATTGCCGGAAAATACAGCGAAAGCGTTCGCCTGCTCAGCCACGCAGCCGCCCTGTCACCGCGCAACCCGGTTATCTACCAGAAGCTGGCGACACTGCATATACAGCTCGGCAACTACCAGGCTGCCATCGAAGTTCTGCTCAAAGCCGTCGATATCTCACCGGTCGATGTCGAATCAAATCTGTTGCTTGCCTACTGTTTCAATTTCACCGGTCAGACACAGCAGGCCTTCAGCGCCATGGATCTGACTTTGAGAGCATGCGCGCAGGCTCCACAGCAGGAACTGGCACTGCGTCAGATGCTTAAAGCCTATCTCTATCTCAATTCAATTCCGAAAAACGCCAAATCCGCAGAGGAGACAGCAAAATGACCCTGGAAAAATCGCCGCAGCGCTGGAATTATAAAACTCTCGATCTCACCCGACTCAAGGGTGACGACTACCTTGAAAGACTTGGAGAGCTGCTTGATGAAGCCGGCCGTAACGGCTGGGATCTCGCCTACATGTGCGAAGATTTCATGGTCATGAAACAGCTTTATTTTGCCAAAGAGTGACAGCCTGAATTGTTGACCACCAGCCGACTGACACTTGATGACCCGCTGAGCAAAATCCGAGGAATCGGACCCAAAAAAGCTGAGGCCCTTCGCCAGTGCGGAGTCGAGCAGATCATCGACCTGCTTCGTATCTATCCGGCGCGATACCAGGATCGTCGCTCGGCAAAACCAGTGGCGCAACTGACTGAGGGCAGTGAATCGCTTGCCTGTCTGCGCCTGGATTCGCTGAAATCTTACCATGTCAGACGAGGATTGACAGTCATCAATGCTGAATTTTCTGACGCTACCGGCAAGATCAGCGCAAAGTGGTTCAACCGCGTCTATCTGACCAGACAGCTGATAACCGGCAAAAGTTACTGGCTTTTTGGTGCGGTCAGCCGGGTCAAGAATCAGCTTGCCCTGTCGAACCCCGAAATCGAACCGGTCGATGCAAACTCTGAGCCAGCTGGCGATAACAGACTTACTCCGGTTTATTCTTCAAGCTCACGACTTTCAGAAGCCAGTATTTCACCGCTTTCGCTGCGCAAGCTCATCGCCGGAATACTCTCCCGCATCGACTGGGATGCCTCGCTGCCCTCTGCCATAAGAGAATCGTCGTTCAAAGCCATATGTGAGGCTCTCGAACAGATTCACCGCCCGGCTTCGCCAGAAGCGACAGGCAAAGCCAGGCACACGCTGGCATTCTTCGATCAGGTGCTTTTCCAGATTGGCGTTCTCAAACGTCGCGAGGCCCTTACCGGTGTTCTCAGCCTGCCAGATGCCAGCCAGGCCGAGGCTGCCGATTCCGAACATCCCCTGCCCTTTTCGCTGACAGCAGCGCAAAAGCAATGTCTTGGTGAAATCATCTACGACATGCAGGCGCATACCAGAGGCAAGCCGCCGATGAACAGGCTTGTTCAGGGTGACGTCGGTTCCGGCAAAACGTTGGTAGCATTTTTGTCGATGCTGCATTACCGCGACAAGATAGACTCGGCCGGACAATGCGCCTTCATGGCGCCGACCGAAATTCTTGCGCGCCAGCATCTTTACAGCTTCAACCGCTTTTTTCCACAGTTTGCCAGTCGTGCCTGCATTTTGACCGGCAGCCAGAAGAGCTCTGAGCGAAAAAAACTCAACCAGGCGATCAGCAGGGGCGAAGTGAATTTTGTATTCGGGACACATGCTCTTTTTCAAGAAAACATGGAATTTGCCAGCCTCGGACTCTGCATCATCGATGAGCAGCAGAGATTTGGCGTCAACCATCGGCGCCAGTTCGTGCGCAAGGGCAGCAACCCGCACCAGCTGCTGTTATCGGCGACGCCAATTCCGCGCACCCTTTCTCTAACCATTTTCGGCGATATGGATACCAGCACAATTTCAGAACTGCCACCAGGACGACAACCAGTAACAACATCTCTCAGCACCAGTTTTGCCCAGACAATACCTCACATCAGCCAGGCGCTGCAGAAAAATCAGCAGGTGTATCTGGTATGTCCGCTCATCGAACTTTCTGACAAAAAAGACTGGACATCGGTTGAAGAAGCAGCAGACCGCATGTCAGACCTGTTACCCGAAGCAAGAATAGCCTGTTTGACCGGCCAGCAGAGCTGGGATGAAAAAGAACAGATCATGCAGGCTTTCAAACAGGGCAGCATCGACATGGTTATTGCCACGACAGTTGTAGAAGTTGGCGTCGATAACCCCAATGCGACGCTGATGATCATCGAAAATGCTGACTGTTTTGGGCTTTCACAGCTACATCAGCTGCGCGGCCGCGTAGGTCGTGGCATGCATGCCTCGATGTGCATTCTGGTCTCACATGTCGCCGAAGAATCTGAGCGGTTGAAAGTTCTTGCTTCAACCAGCGACGGCTTTGAGCTTTCGCTCGAAGATCTGCGCCTGCGTGGCCCCGGCGATCTTGTCGGGACAAGACAGAGTGGACTTTCGCACCCCTGTTTTTCACATCGCATCGGCCAGAAATTGATTGAAAACGCTCGTCGAAGAGCATTTGAGATTTTGACCGGCGAGCCCGGCGAGGTTAAGGACTGGTTCATGGCACAGATGCAGAAGTCATTTGGCGAAAGCTACAAAACATTTATGGAAGGCGGATAAAATGCGAGTAATCACCGGCAGTGCCAAGGGACGCCACCTCAAAATGCCCGGCGGTGGCAAGACCAGGCCGGCAATGGACAAAGTTAAGGGCTCAACCTTCAACATGATCGCCGAATTTGTGCCAGAGTCGCGTATTCTCGATCTGTTTGCCGGCTCAGGCAATCTTGGTATCGAAGCGCTCAGCCGGGGCGCAAGTTATGCCGCCTTTGTCGATGCTTCGCGCGAATGTACCGGCACCATAAGAGAAAATCTGGAACTCACACGACTCAAAGACCGCGGCGAAGTTTTTACGACCGATTGCCTAAAGTTTCTACAAAAGCACGAACTCGAGCACTTCGACGTTGTGTTTATCGATCCTCCGTATCTCAAGGGTCTGCTCGAGCCTATTCTCAAATATATACCTGAATGCCCGATGTTCAGTCCCGACACTCTTTTCATCATCGAACGCCAGAAAAAAGACGTGCTCGGACTCGAAGCCATGCCTGAATACCGCCTGCTCGATGAGAGAGTCTTCGGCGACACGGTAATCACCTTTTTCAGATTGAAAAAGCCTGAAACCCAGGCCTCACAGCCAGCCTGACCCCAGCACGGGCATGATGAATCCCCATTTTGTTGCGCCCTCTTCGTCATTCTGCGCGAAGCGAAGCGGAGGCGCAGAATCCAGTCTTCATGCCTTCCATACGATATTCCAGCCAATAAAAAAACCACCCTTGCGGGTGGTTTTCAGCGATCTTTAAATCAGGGGGTTACTTGGCGCCAGAAGCTTTGAGATTGTTGTAATCGTTATAAGCTTCACGATATTCTGCAAGTGCGCGCTGAACATCAGCCGGAGAAGCCCCGCCACTGTTGGTAACAAGAGTAGTATATTTCTGGTAGGCTGCGATGTATCTGTCGTGAGCGGCCTTCAGGCCATCGCTGGTAGTCGGCACGCCGGTAACGGCAGGCTCGGTAACAGTTGAGGTCGGAGCCTGAGCCGGTATGCTTACGCTCGGCGGCTCATCAGAAATTGCAACCGCATCGCCACCGATAGAGATCACAGGATCATTGCCGACACTTACCGGGCCAACAGCATCACCACCAGGTACCACACCAGAAATCTGATAATCACCAGGAGTTACGTAGATCTCGTCACTGCCGGGAAGGACTTCTGAGTCTGGGCCAGAGGCAGCGTTGCCACCCTTTTTGGCTTTATAGCGTTTGTAGAGGAAATAACCGGCGACAGCTGCGCCAACGATAATCAGAGCAGGTATGAACAGCGGGCTGGCAAAGATACCGGCAATAAAACCACCAACTGCTCCGATAGCAGAAGCTATGGCACCACCAAAAGCGGCTATTGCACCAACGATGCCACCGGCGGTAGCGGCTGCGCCACCAACGACTGCGGCTCCGATGCCACCAGCACCAGCAACGGCTGCGCCGATTGCGGGAGCGGCAAGAGTAATTCCAACGCCGGCGGCCACGCCAACACCTGCACCGATAAGCACGCTCTTCTTATCGAGAGCATGAACCGGAGATGGGTTGAAGATGGTGAAGTCAACCAGCATGAGAAGCGATAGAACAATGCAGAGCGTCACTTTCAGTTCGTAACGGCGTATCATATCGAACCCCCTGTTATCATCAGAGATAATGTACCTTGAAGATTTAATTTAAGTTTAATGACGGCCGGGCAAAGCGTCAAGACAATCACAAGTTTTTTTTCGCAAATTAATATTATTTTTGTCAAAGCCGGCAATTCAGTCAGCCATATTCTGCAACAACACGGCAAGAACGGTGTTTCGCATTTTGGGCCGGTTATTTTTAACGGCCAGAGCTATCGCTTTGCGGGAACCGATAAAAACCATGATCTGGCGCGCCCTTGTCAGGCCAGTATAGAAAAGATTCCTCTGCAGCATCATGAAGTGCTGGGTTGACGCAATCATTACTACAGCAGGATATTCGCTGCCCTGCGACTTATGTACGGTTACCGCATAGGCATGTGCGAGATCGAGAAAATCAGAGGTCTGAAAAGTGACTTCCCCCTGTGGGAATTCTATCAGAGCTTCCTGGTCTTCTGGTTGAATATCTTTTATCAGGCCGATATCACCGTTGAAAACCTCAAGGTCGTAATTGTTGCGCAACTGAATTACCTTGTCGCCAACCCGGAATACCCGGTTTAGATGCTCCATTTCACTCTTGTCGGGAGCTGGTGGATTCAAAGCCTCCTGCAAAACGGCATTAAGATTTGTCGCACCCAGTTTTCCCCGGTTCATCGGGGTCAGAACCTGTATATCGTTGACCGGATCGTAACCAAATTTGCCCGGCAGGCTTTTCTGAACTACATTTTTCAGCAGTCCAATCAGCTTGTCAGGCTCTTCGGCCGCCACATAATAACAGTCGGACTGGCTTTGCCCATCTGGTACGGTCAGTACCGGCATCTGCCCATGATTAATCAGATGTGCATTTTTGATGATATTCGAGGTTTCGGCCTGCCGGAAAATCAGGTTGAGCTTAACTACCGGCACTTTTTCGGATTTTATAAGCTCATTGAGCACCAGACCAGCGCCAACTGACGGCAATTGATCGGCATCCCCCACCAGAATCAGTGAAGCTTTCGGTGGGACAGCCTGCAACAGACTGAAAAAAAGCTGCATGTCGATCATCGAAGCCTCATCGACAACCAGAGTATCACATTCCAGCGGCTGTTTTTGATTGCGCTTGAAGGCTTTTTCCTGTGGCGAAAATTCGAGCAGGCGATGAATTGTCTGAGCGTTGAATCCAGACACTTCTGAAAGCCTCTTGGCAGCACGCCCGGTCGGACTGGCGAGCATTACGCGCCGCCCCATGGCTCGATGCGCACTTACAACGGCTTTAAGGGTGGTAGTTTTGCCGGTGCCCGGCCCCCCGGTAATTATCAAAAAACCCTGGCTGAGAGAGTTTTCTACGGCCAGCTGCTGAATTTCGCTGAGCTGCAGACCATGCCCGGCAAACGCCAGATCGAGCGCGGCCATTATCTTTTCTCTGGCCACTTCCTGCCGGTTTTTCAGCAAAGACATGACGAGAGCGGCACTACCCTCTTCAGAGCGAAATCCGGCCGGTAGATAATAGAGGTTCTGCTGCCTGAATTCCCGTTTTACCAGCTTCTTTTCAGCAACCAGGGCGGTCACGGCCTTCTCGACATCAGCCACATCATCGACAGCCAGAGCCTCAAGCGCGACTTTCAGCAATTCCTCTTCACGCAGAAAAAGGTGTCCGTCATTCGCCGCGTTGCTCAGAACGTAAAGAATCCCGGCTTTGAGCCGGCGCGCATCGTTGCCGGTAATGCCAAATTCGGCGGCAATGGCATCTGCCTTTTTAAAGCCCATGCCAGTGACTTCATGCGCAAGAATGTAGGGATTTTCAGAAATCCTGCGCACGGCTTCGCGATCATATTTTTTGTATATGCGCACCGCGAAAGCAGGAGAAATGCCGTGCCCCTGTAAAAATATCATTATATCCTGTATAGAGCGCTGCAAAAACCAGCCGCTGCTTATCCTGTCAGCTTTTGAAGGACCGATCCCCGGGCATTCCGCCAGTTTTTCTGGCTCTTTTTCAATAATTTCAAGCGTATCGAGGCCGAAAGTCTCGACCAGGCGCCGGGCTGTCGCCGGCCCGATTCCCTTTATCAGACCTGATCCCAGATATTTTTCGATACCTTTCAGGGTAGCGGGCTTGAGCAGCGTGAATTTCATCGCCTGAAACTGCATACCGAAATTCGGGTGGCAGGCCCAGGTGCCGTACACCCGCACCTCTTCACCCGGCTGAATATAGCCGAAATTGCCGACGACAGTCACTCCCTGCGGATACTGGCGCGACGATGCTCTGAGCACGTAATAACCGCTCTGCTCATTGCAGAACGTGATTCGATCTATGGTAACCGTGATACATTCGTTTTCCACAAGCTATTTATAACACGGTTTCAGCAAACAATAAATAGCGGCAAGCCTCAGATTGACAAGTTGCCCGTGTAATGCTAACTTTCGAACATGTACAACTTCCTCAAAACCGCTCTGCTGGTCGCTATAATCTTTGGTCTGACCCTGCTGTTCTACACCGCGCCACCAGCGCAGGAAGTCGACAAAACCATTTTTGTGGCCGTTTCGGCCGACAGCGCCATGCTGGCCGGCAGCCGCCAGGACTTCGCCATTTATCTTCTCAACCCGCATGGTAAAGTACCGGTACCGGACAATACCAGCAGACTCGCCGCCAGTCTGGTGTTTCCGACCCAAAGGCCGTTAACAATCAAAAGTGAAGCGAAGTTCATCTCTGAAGGTGCTTATACTGCCAGTTTTAACATTCCCGACATCGCTCTGCCACCGCAGGCTATACTAGAAATCCGAAACAAGGAATCCGGCCAGCCGATTTTTCGCGGCCCGGCACCGACGGGCAGAGATACAACCCTGGTGGTCATGCCGCCGCCAGAGATTGTCTATGCCGGCAGCTGGCTCAGCATAAGAATAGCCACTCTGTGCCGCAAATCCGGCAAAGGCCTGTTCAAAACACCGGTTAGAGCGAAGCTTTTGACGCCCGCCGGCCAACAGACGGTAAACCGGGTGATTCACAGCGATATCGACGGAATGGCGGTGTTTACTACTCACATAAACAACAATGCTGCGGGCGGCATATACAAATGTGAACTGTCGCATGGGCGTGAAAAAGTTGTCCTGCATCTCAATATTAAGAGCATGAGCGAAAAGCGGCGCAAACGGGCGATGACAATACAGAACCGCGACATCAACCCGCTTGCCAGACTTATTGAACCAGATATGAAGATAACCGAACCACAACAGTACTATTTCGCCAGATCACTTGAAGAAATCGATCAACCTGTGATCTTCGACGAAGTAAATCTTGAAAAAAGCACGGTATTTCTCAGTTACCACTGCCCGGGCTCGCTCTGGCGCCAGATTGAAGTATGGCAGAACGGCAGGATTCACTACACATCAGATCTCCAGATAGAATCAGGCCGTGTCTCCTTGAGCTTTAAATCACCGTTGCTGGAAGATATTCCGATAAAACTCAAGTTATGGTATCTCGACCAGAATGGCCTCAAGATATGCGAGCAGACTTTTTATCGCGCCGGCGAACAGCAGAACCCGATAAACCTGTTTTTTAAGGCAGCCGACCGATTTCTTGGCGATGGCGGCAGCACTTTGCAGGCGGCCAGAGCCCTTGCCAGCAAAGGCTTTTTCGCTGACAACCAGGCCGGAAAAGTCAAAATCAGCCTTATCAAATCTGAACTGGAACAGACAATAGAACCAGAAATTCCACCTGCAGCCGATCTCAGTATTATCCGGGAGTCGCCGGCGCGCCTGCTCAGTTCTGATGCCCGACACAAACCAGGAAGACGGTTCTTTCTGGTAAAAGATGAGATTCAACTGAGTCGCTACAAATTTTCGAACCTGCGCATCTGGCATCATCCCAGACGACTGCTCGGCAGTCTGATCGGTTCGTTGATGCTCGAACGTGCCAATATCGCGTACCTTATCGGCGAAGCTGAGATCCGATCTCTTCGCCTGCAATATATGAGTGATGCCGAGCGCGACGCCGAACTTGAAAAGCTTGAAGGGCTGCTGGCACCATTAAGCGAATTTCATGAGTTCTGCCAGAGCAGCCCCGAACTGAAAGCCACCTGGGAAAACGGGATTCTGCGGGCAGCGAAAAGAATCTCAGGCTACATTTCGCTGCCAGAGAAGCTGGCGACCGCACTCAAGAGTCATCAGATCAACACTGACCGAATAGGCCCTTTCTCGCCAGTACTCCCGGTCGAGGTTGCTCTCGACGAGCTGATGCCAGCCCTCAAACCGGGCGGCAGAGTTTTATTAACCAGCAATGAGCGCCAGATGCCGATAAATCTAAGTGGTGACGTCAGCGTTTTCAGCAGCAGAAGTTTTTCGGGAAAGGATGAGGGTTTCGAAAAGCTTATCAACACAAGGTCGGCACCGATCGTCGTCGAGCTTGATTTTTCCAGCGCGACAGCGAACTGACAGCATATTGACGCTATGAAACGCCTGGACTGGCAACCCTGGCTGTGCTAAAATTCATACATGAATAAACCGCCAGATATGAAACCCGTTTCTTTTGACAGGGCCCACGCTCTGGTGCTCGAGTGTGCAAACCGCCTTAAATTGCCGGCCGAAATGGTCGAACTCAGATATGCCAGAGGACGCACCCTTGCCAGCGACGTAACCGCCGACATAGATTATCCCGGCGCCGATATTTCGGCCATGGATGGTTACTGCCTGCGTTCACAACTGCTTGCGAATGCTTCAGAAGCCGCTCCGATAACCCTGGCGACAGTCGCCGGAGTTGATGCCGGTCATCGCATCGAACAGATCCCGGACGGTAGCTGCGCCTATATCGCAACCGGCGGCATGTTACCGCAGGGAGCCGACTGCGTTGTTCCGGTCGAAGAGGTAAAAGCCAATGACAATGGCAGTCAGATAACCTTTTCAGCCCCGGTAAAATCTGGAAATTACGTGAGGCCGCGCGCTTCAGAACTTAAGACCGGCGACAAAATGATAGCTGCCGGCACCCTGATTACACCTTTCGTTATCGGACAGCTGTCTACAGCCGGACAGGTCGTCGTAAATGTTGTTAAAAAGCCAACAGTCGCCATACTGACTTCTGGCGATGAAGTTCTCATGCAATGGGAAAAACCTTTGCCATGGCAGGTGCGCAATTCGAACTGCGCGGTATTACATGCGCAGGCAGAAGAAGCCGGCGCGCTTCCACTCGAAATCGGTATAGCCAAGGATGTTGGCGATCACGCTTTTGAGCTTTTCAACAAAGCTGCGGCAGCTGCTGACATCATTGTGACCAGTGGCGGCATCTCGATGGGTCGCAAAGACCCTTTCAAGCAGGTATTTGCCAGACTCGGCATTGAGCCGGTTTTTTATGGCATCAAAATGAAACCAGGCAAACCGGTATTCTTCGGCATGTATAAAGACAAACCGGTATTCGGTCTGCCGGGCAACCAGACCTCGACCGCTGTCACTTTTGAGTTGCTGGTAAGGCCATTTGTCAGAAAAGCTCTCGGGCTTCTTCCTGATCGACTTAAATTCGATCTGCCGCTTGCCCGCCCCAGCCATAACGACTCGCGGCGCGACTTCTTCAAACGCGGCAGAATAATAGAGCAGAATGGCTGTTCAATGGTTGAACCTCTGGAATCGCAAGAATCGCACATGTTGTCGAGCCTGGCCGGTGCCGACGTCCTGTTCCTGCACCCAGCCAGCTCAGATAGTCTGCCAGCCGGAAGCGCCGTAAAATGCTGGCTGCTGAAAGGCTGAAAATGCACATCACCCATTTATACAAAAGCGCCTTGATTTTTGTTAAGCCAGAAGCTTCGGCCTCGCGACAACATTCAATGCTCGCTTATATTATAATCGCCTTGTGTCTTGCCATTATTTTCGCTCTGCCGGCACCAGCATGCGACGACACTCTGGTCATGCTGCTCACCGCGCAAAATCCAGGCAGTGAGTTTTCTCGCGTAATCAGAAACTTCACTACAGATTTAACCGCGCTGGGCCTGGCTCTAAAAGCCATGGAAAAAACTGATTACGAAGGCGAACTCACCAAAGTCATGGAATCCTGGCTCGAATTTTCAAAGAAATACATGACCAGCCCGCCACCAGAAGCCAGAAACGACCTGCGCTGGGCGGCCAAAACCAGTGAAACAGCACGCAGCATTGGTGAGATCAGAAAACTGGTCAACGAAAAACGTTTTACCGACGCGCATGACCGCATTCTCGAACTCAACAGTAAAATAGGTATGTTCTTTGAAGCCTTTGGTGTGAGCGATGAGAAACAGTTGTTTATTGCGACTTCGGCCAATCTTACCAGTCTCGAAAGGGCTCTGCTTAATAACGATCATGCCGCCGCTGCCAGCATGACCAGAGAAATCGCCGGCAATCTTGAAAGTTTCAGGCCGCTTCTCAAAGGCGATGACAGCACCGGCAGTGATGAAGCTGGCAAACTGATAGAAGAACTTGCCGCCGCAATCGACGCAGAAGCGAACCTGCCGGCGCTGGACAGCAAGCAACAGCGACTCAAAATCGTCTTCGAAGAGATGCGCTCGCGCATACTGCTGCAGGAATGGTTCCCCGGCCTGAAAAACTGAAAGGAAACAGCATGCTGAAAGTCACAGTGATAAAAAGTTCTGCCAAATGCCACACCTGCGACGAAACTGAACAGATCGTAAGTGAAATCGCAGAACGTTACAAAAATCAGGTCGAGTGCCGGATTCTTGTCAACGGAACCCCTGAAGTCAAGGAGTTTGGCGTGGTTTCAACTCCAGTCGTTGCACTTGGCAACAAAATTTATTCGATGGGTAAACCAGTCATTAAAGAAAAAGTTGAAGGCTGGATAAAGAGAGAACTCGCCAGTTGACAGCAAAACGCGTTAACAGACAGGTATAACCATGTTACAGTATTTAACGACATCGTTTATCGCACTCTTAGAGCCTCTCAGAGACACCTGGATCTGGCCGGGACTGGTAGAAGTCGGCAAATTTCTTGGTACACACCTGATTTCGGGCATGCTGCCGGCCTTCTTTATTGCCGGCGCGATCGCGGTCTTTCTCGACAAGCAGCGAATCACCAGACTGATGGGAGCTAAAGCCAACCCGCTTATCGCTTACCCGGTCGCAGCATTTTCAGGCGGCATATTAACTGTCTGTTCATGCGGAGTCATACCGATTTTTACCGGTATAATGCAGCAGGGTGCCGGAGTCGGCCCGGCATTTACCTTTCTCATGGCTTCACCCGCGGTCAATTTGATAGCACTGTCATATACCTACACACTGCTGGGAACTAAATTTTTTGCCTGGCGGGCGCTGCTGGTAATGGTCAGCGCCATGGCCATCGGCCTTGGCGTTAGACTCATCTGTGGAGAAGCAGAACAACCGGCTGAAGCGCCTTCAATGATCATGATGGAAGAAGAAAGCGAGCGAACCGACGGTCAGCTGCTGATTTTCTTTGTCATGCTGGTACTGATAATGGTCACAGCCACCGGGGTATTCGATCCTGTTATCTATGGCGGAGCAGCAAAAATAGGAATTACCGGTGACCTGATGCCGAGATTACTGATGCTGCTGGCCCAGGTTATCATTCTGTCTGTTATCTCATGGAAATGGTTTGAAAAATACGAAATCAAATTGTGGCTGCGCAAGTCTTACGATCTGTTCTGGATTATTTTTCCGAAGGTAGTGGGCGGCATCTTTCTCTGTGGCCTTCTTGCCGCTGCTTTCCCGCTGGTCAATTTCATGAAATTTTTTGACAGCAACGATTTTAGTGGAAATTTTGTTGCATCGGTACTGGGAAGTATGATGTACTTTGGTACCATAGTCGGTGTGACAATCGTATCGACATTAAAAGATTTCGGTATGCATGCAGGGCCGGCGATGACGCTGCTGTTATCGGCTCCAGCGGTAAGTTTGCCCAGCATAATAGCTTTGGTGCCCATAGCCGGGGCCAGAAAATCGGCGACATATCTGGCACTTGTAGTTGTTTTCAGCGCGTTGAGCGGTTATATTTTCGGTATGACTTTCGATTAACCAATGTAATTAACCTGGAAAGGATACTATATGGGAGAAGTAACACAAGACCTGGGCCGAATCCAGAAAATTCTGGAAAACGGGAACTATGAAGAGGCTCGCCCGATGCTCAAGGAATACCTTGCCGGCAACCCCAATGATCCGCTTGCCATAAGACTTTATGGCAACACCTATGCCTACACAGGTTTTCTCGGCAAAGCCAAAAAAATCTGGCACGACGGGCTGCGCAAATTCCCGGAAAACGTCGACCTGCTCTATAATTATGCGCTGGCTCACTATCTCCAGGGGAATCTTTTCCACGCCAGGCGTTACTGGAAAAAAGCCCTGAAATTCGCTCCCGAAGATTCAGAAATCTATTTCAATCTTGGCCAGATCGCCCGCGACGAAGGACGCCTCAAGCGTGCGGTCAATTACTGGCGCAAAGCTCTGCAGTTCAAGCCAGACAACGTTGAAGTGATGAATAACATTGGCGTTGCTTATGCTACTTTGCGCAGTTTTGGCAAAGCCGCAACCTGGTATAAAAAAGCTGTAAAGGCCGATGAAAATTACGCTCTCGCCCATTTCAATCTCGCCAACGCCCTGTTTGAAACCGGGGAGTTCGAAAATTCGCAGAAACACGCAGAAGCAGCAGCCAGGCTCGATCCGGCGGCACACATGGAAACAGTGTCCCTGCTTCTTCGCAAAATCAAGGACAAACTGGCGGGCAGCAGCTCACCAAGCGCGGCCTGAAGTTAATTTACCAGCTGATCGTCGAGGTCTTCCTCGTCGTTCTCGGCACTCTGCCGTAGATGGCTCATCAGAGCCAGCTCACGATTACGCAGGGTGCTGAGTTCTTTTTCAAGCGTAATGTTTTTGGCCTGAGAAATGTTGAGCTCTTTGACGAGGTGATCGTATTTGAGCATCAGGGCACGCAGCTGAACCTGCAGAGTCTCTGCTTCAGCTGAAACGGCGTCGAAGGCGGTGAGCAGTCTCTCACAGGCGTTTTCAGGCTGATCAACATCTTTAAGCTCGGGCGTTTTGATCAGTTCGCAGGCGGCAAACGAACTCAAGGTTCCGCCCTTTTCAAGCTGACTTATGAACAGAAGCCGCCGAAACGATACTTCATCGAGGAACACTTCTTTTTTGCCATTGCCGCGATCTTCGCGATCAACATTCAGGTAATGGCTGTTCTGCCTGATCAGCTTTTGTATCTCTGACGGGCTAATATCAATGATCTTCTGAATCTGATCGATAGAGTATCTTTTTTCTTTCATCGGCCCTTTCCTGCGAAGTAAATTTGCACTATCTATCGTAAGAGCCGGTCAATTTTGTAAGGATTTTTTTGTCAGGCATCAAAAAATAGACGCCAGAACTCAAAAAAAGTTAAACAGGGGGATTTGTCGCAAAGAACTTTGTCAGTCCGGGCGCTTTACCAGGAGGCGTTCAACCTCTGAACCGGGTTCTTTCATTCCAATCGAATCGGGATAAATGGCAGTGACTCGATACGTTCCGATTGAACTGCCAACCGAAACAGACAGCTCGTTGCTGTTGTATTTTACCAGCGCTGATCCGCCTGAGCCGGATGAATATACCTGAAGCAGCTCAAGATATTCGCCACCGGCGAATTTAACGACCTGTACGTTATTGATTACCGAACACTGGTCGCTCAACCAGATTTTATTGTCTTTGGGGTGGCTGACGGTAATATTAACTGAAACCAGAATTCTCTTGTTGGTTACCGGGTATTTATCGCCATCTTTGGTAACAACCAGACCGCGAAGTTCTTCGATTTCAAAAGTGTTAACCTCAACGGCATTAACATCGCTGATTATCTCACGAGAACGCGTTACCCCCATCGATCTGTCGAACTCATCGGTCAAGCCGTATACCCGATCAGTAGAGCCTCTGGTGTCGTAACTTTTTTCGCGTTCAACGATGAACAACGAGCCAAGACCGCTGGTGGAATAGTCCGGGCCAGGTCTGAGCACGAGTTCAACCCAGTTGAGAACTCCGGCAGTATATCCGGTATCAAGATCTTTCTCGGGTTCACAGGCAGGAAAATACATGATAGTCTGTTCCTGAAAAGTTGGCCTGATCATGTTTCCGTCGCTTATAGTGTGCATGTCGAAGGATTTGCTGTCATTTATTTCCATTTTGCGCAGACGGCCGCTGATATCATATTCGCGCTTCTCTTTGAATGAGGTGACAGTCTCATTACCGCCGCTGTCTCGCACGATAGTTGTCGGATAAGAAGTCTTCTTGAGCATGTCGGTAATTGCCCGCGTGCCGTTGCGCAACTGAGTTATCGCCTGTTGGATCCAGAATCCTTTCTCGGTCTCGCGGCGTGAATAGCTTAAAACGCTGTTGGCAGCGCCAAACAGCAGGCTCAGCAGAATAACTGCCAGCATTGTTTCGATAAGAGTAACACCACGGGAATGATGATTAACAATGCGACAGGTCATCATATACCTCCCGTGAATCTTGAGACGATCATTTCTTCAGTCATTTCGTCAGTACTCTTCTTATTGTATCCGTTGTCTGATTCTGACTTCACGACAACGCGATAGCCGTCCTGAATCATTTTCATGCTCTTATGCGAACCGGTCAACTCAATACTCTCGACACGGTAATTGCCGGCATAGGGAAAACCTTCATCGGGAGCTTTACCTTCTTCGAAAAGATCGTAGGCCTCCTGTTGCGTTTTGAAAGCCCCCATTGCCAGCTGAATATGAATTGTTGAATCAACATCATCAAGCGGGTTGCCGCTGCCACCCGCCTTGAAAAACTCGTATAATTCTTTGGGAAGCAGGCGGATTTTGAGCTTTGCGTGCTGCATGCCTGAGTGCGCAAGATAATAGGCCTGCATCTGATAGAGCGTTTGTTTGTTCTGATACGCCAGGTTGGTGTTTGAATGCGCCATGAAGAAAAATATAGTCGCAATTGAAAAGGCAAAGAAAAGAACCAATACAACTGCTATGCCTGATTTTTTACGCATTTTCAACCTTCCAGATCAGATTTGAAGCCAACCAGAAAAACGCTGTTCGCCCGCGTATCTTCGTTGGGATCAAGGTTTTTGATATTCGACCATTTTACCTGCACAACTATTTTTTTCATAAGATTGAATTTGCCATAGCTGTCTTTGGGGACAAGATCTTTGATTTTAAAATACTGTGTCGGTTTGCCGGGCAACTGCATGGTGAACTGAATTGGCGCACCAGAGGAATCCTGGTCGAGGTCTACGACTTTTACGCGCGCCCTGAACTTAAAGCCCTTGCGGCAGGTGTAGAGACCGTCGCCCTTGAACACCTCAGGATCGCTTGTTTCACAGCCTTCACCAAACATCTGTGGCACAGATCTGCTGATGAACTGCTTTATGCCAGCTACGCCTTTCCGGTCTTCAAATGAGCACGGATTTCCGGCACCAATTGCCTGCCATGGCATCTGAAACATCAGGGAATCCATGATGAACTTGGCGCGGGATATAGCTATTGTCTCGGTGTAGAAGCGTTCGGTTTCTTTTACCGATCCGGTCAGAAATTGAAAAACCGGCAGGACAACAAGCCCAAGAATAAGGAATGCCAGGCAAACCTCGACAAAAGTGATGCCGGTTTTTCTTAGAAGTTTAGTCATTTTTGTTAACTCTCTAACTTAAAGATAACATAAACTTGTACAAGGTGCTAAAAAAAATCGCCAGGGGGGTGTCCTCCCTGGCGACTCAGCTCTAGATCTTACTTTTCAGTTACTGAGAGAGGAACGAAAAGTATCTGTCGGTTACCGGTAGTATCGGTAGCATCGACGAAGATGTAAGGTTTTTCAGGCAACTCAAGATTTGCCAGATCGATTGTTTCTTCATTGATCGGGCCTACTGGTATCGGTTCACCGCCACCGGCATTGCAGATACCATATTTGAGTTTCGCATTGTCGAGCTTATAGTTGTCGCCACCGATAACTCTGATGGAAAGCTTTGCATCGGGAGCTACCTTTACGGCAACCTGCTCTGCTGCCACGACCATGTTAGCGCCAAGCTCAAGGCCTTCGACGACAATTTCCTTGTCAACTGCGTCAAATAGACCGCCGGAAAAATATACATTGGCCGTTTTGGGCAACGGATATTTGTCGGGTGGGAATTCGACCGGCCAGAACGAGCCACTTTTGCCCTTCTCAACTGAGATTTCGAGGCCACAGAGAGGCGGTGTGATGTCAAGAACCCTGACATCTCGGCCGACGCTTGAGTTGGCATAAGAAACCTTGCTGCGGCCAGGTTCTGGCGCATCATAGCGAAGTCTTCTCGCCATGTGACAGGTGATGGCTCCTTTGCCGGTCGGAGTTGTCGGAATCACTATCATCTGATTCGCTGCCAGGCCCGGAGTGGTCGAAGCATTGAAGTTCTGGTTCTTTTCCCAGTCGATGAAATACCATGACACGGCTGCCGCGGCATCCCATCTCGGGTTGGGAATTTCCTGGTCATTGGCATGCGTTGGCGGATCATTGTCAAAAATGGCGGTGTCTGCAACCAGAACCAGTGGAACATCTTCGGTAACGGTTGCTGGAACAGCTTCGCCATTCTCAAGGTAAATAGCCAATGGCAAAGTCGGGGTAAGGTCGGTCGGGTAAGGACTGAGCTCTACTCCCTTTAGCCAGGGCGTCTTTTCGAGGTCGACAGGAGCCCCCTGAGGGGGCTCCTGAGCACTGACCATCGAACCGAACATCACAACTGCTGCAAATACTGCTGCTTTAATTTTTTTCATAATTCTGCAAACTACCCCTGCTTACTGATTTCTGCCACCTTCAAAGGCAGCCTGAATGTTAACGATGTAAAGGGGCATTCTTACGGTAGTCAGGTTGCCTGACTTGTCCATGGCCTTGGAAACGAAGAAATATTCGGGCTGATCTTTGTATTCTTCGCGAGGATAGTTGGGAACGCGGAACAGGTAAGCTTTGCCGTCTTTTTCAACTTCTTTGCCATCAGCGGTTTCGATGCGGCAGGCAACTTCGGCAGTAGAGCCGCGGTTATTGCCGTTATCTACTGACATGGCAGCGAAGATGAAAGGCACATTGCGTCTTACGAAAACGCCCTTGAGAGCTTCGTCTTCGCCACCGGCAACGTGGATCTGGCGGGTCATGTTTTCTTCGCTTAGGGTCTTTGATTCAACAGTCTTGGTTTCGAACTTCGGAGCGCCGCGATCGTTAAAAAGAGCACCGGCAACCGAAAGACGAGCAGTTTTCTTCCAGGGCTCGAGGTTGCGCTCATCTGAAGTGCCTTCATCTACGAATACGTAGCTGGCGTCTTCATATTCTTCAGCCTTCTGTGAGAAGGGGCGACCAAGATTGGCAACGATTTTTTCGACCATCTTGTTCTTGAGTTCCTGCTCGGTAGCTGCCATATCGATATTACCGGCGCCTTCCTGGAAAGCGATCCAAATATCGGGGGCAGTTACGTCATGCACGAGAACGCCCATGGCCTGATTGGCAGTAACGGTCTTGGCGCCGCCTTCAGCGGTTTCGCCATTTTCACCGACGAGAGCTTCATCGGTCTGATTGCCACCAGCTGCTCCGCCATCTTCATCACCTTCATTGCCAGTCGCAACGTCTTCGGCACCTTCACCGCCGCCGACCTGTCTGGCGCCGCCGTTACCGATCTGGTATTCACCAGGAGCGAAAAATTTACCGCCGTTACCAGCCATATTGGTGTTAACTGATGACACGGTCTGGAAATTACCATCGGCGTCTTTTACTTTGGTGTCCCAGGTGATGTTGGGGTCGCCTTCAAAAGAAGCGCCTTCGGCAACTTCACCGGCGTCTTCCTTGTAAAGAATAGAATGTTCATGCTGTTCGTAGAAAACGTCTTCAAGAGCATTAACAAGGCCCCTGTCAGGATCGCCACCGCGGAAGTTAGCGGGCATCACGAACTTGTCGGGCTTCATTTCGAGCGTCATATCGACGCTGCCGGGAATTTCTACTGCCTGTTCGGTAGCTTCGTCAGCAGCCGCGTCATCTGTGTTTTCTTCCTGGGCAGAGATTACCACCGCAAAAGAAAAGAAAACAGCAAACACAACCAAGAACACTCCAAATTTTTTCATAGTTCCCTCCGTTGATTGAAATTCCTCATGTCACTGCCGGGCGACTGCCAAACACTGGCTTTAACGTCCTTCAATGAACAATACGTAGTAATACCGCCAAATGTTACAAGATTTTATTTTCTGCCATGTGTTGATTTTTATATTGTCTAAGCAGCGGGTTGTGCCCGGCTGGTTGCAGAGGCTGTTGTGTACATTGGCTCAAAACATTTTTATTATAGGCCTGTGCCATAAAATAGTCCAACATTTTATTCAATACTCAGCAAATTGTTACAGAACAAAGCAGATCGACAAATCAGCGAAACTTGACTTGGCAGATATCATAAAGTATTATGCGGCAGCATTAACCTTTTAAGGAGTCACATGAAAGCGTTAAGAAAAGCCGTTGTTTCCGGCACTGGCATCAGCCTCCCCGACAAGGTACTCACAAACCAGGATCTCGAAAAAATCGTCGATACCACAGACGAATGGATAATAACCCGCACAGGAATTCGCGAAAGACGCCAGATTCCTGATGAGCAGACTCTGCTTGAGCTTTCAATCCCGGCCGCACGTCAGGCCATAGAAAATGCCGGCCTGACACCGCTTGACATAGATCTCATCATTTATGCCACCTTCACGCCGGACTATCAGGTGCCTGCAACCGCATGCCTGCTTCAGAACAAGCTTGGCTGCACCAAAGCCGGCGCCTTTGATCTGCAGGCTGCCTGCACCGGCTTCGTCTACGCTTCTTCAATAGCGGCACAATTCATTGCAACCTCTGTATATGATCATGTTCTCGTTGTTGGCGGCGACATCACCACAAGAATTCTCGACTTCACCGACCGCAACACCTGCGTTCTCTTTGGCGACGGAGTAGGTGCCACCGTATACTCGCCGGCCAAAGGCGATCAGGGAATCTTCGACAATATTCTCGGAGCCATCGGCAGCGGTGGCGAATACATCATGATCGAAGCTGGCGGCTCAGCCAGGCGCCCGACCGAAGAGATGATCAGAAACCGCGAGCACTACCTCAAAATCAACGGCAAGGAAGTGTTCAAATTCTCGACCAAAATCGTCGGCGACATCATCGATGAGCTGCTGAAACGCAACAACATGACTCTTGACGACATAGCTCTCATCATTCCGCATCAGGCAAATATAAGAATTCTCGAATCGGCAGCCAAAAGATTCAACTGCCCCATCGACAAATTCTATGTAAACATCGATCGCTACGGCAATACCGTAGCCGCCTCGATTCCACTTGCACTGCACGATGCCCTCAAAGAAGGCCGCATCAAGGAAAACGACAACATCATGTTCGTCGGTTTCGGTGGTGGCCTGACCTATGGCGCCATGCCGATCAAATGGGGCTCCTACACTACCCCGAAAAACTGATTGAAAACTGATCGCGCCGGCTTCTTCAAAAGCTACCTGCTTGATCTGCTCGATGGCATACACTCGGCTTTTCCCGATGAGCTCGAGGAAATTGCCAGCAGTTTCCCCGAGCTGATTCGCCCACCAGGTGCGCCAGCGGAGCAGCAGTTTCTGGAAAAGTGCCGACGCTGTGGCGCCTGCATCAAGGCATGCCCTTTTTTCGCATTGAAGCCAGTATTTAAAGCCAATCAGTTCGACGAAGGGACGCCGGCCCTGCGCACAGGCGAGTCATACTGCCGTTTCTGCAGCGATTTCCCATGCGTCAAAGCCTGCCCTTCCGGTGCGCTGTCTCTGCATAATGTCGCAGCACTCAAAAAAATTGCAACCGCTGTAGTGCTGGCTGATGAATGCCTGCGCCGCAAAGGTGAACCCTGCCAGACCTGCCGCGAAAAATGCGATGAACTGGCTGGTGCAATTTCATACCCTGACAAGGCGCAACCACCGAAGATAGACGCTGGCGCCTGCACCGGTTGCGGGGCCTGCGCTGTTTTCTGCCCGGCTTATCCAGAAAACGCGATAAAGCTGCTCAAGCTATGAGCTCTTTGTGTTGCCGGCCGAGTTCAACATAACGTCTCGCCGATACAACTATTTTTTCGCGCCACTCTGGTGAGACCTGCCCCTTGATTTTACCCGGCAGTCCAGCTACCAGTGACCCGGCCGGGATCTTTTCGTTTTCACGCACGACGCTGCCGGCCGCAACAATACAACCTTCGCCGATTTCAGCTCCAGACAGAATTATTGCACCCATCCCGATAAGGCAGTTATCACCAATTCGACAGGCATGCAGAAGAGCCTTGTGCCCGACTGTAACATTGTTACCGATCAATACTGCACCAGAATCCGTTTCAGCGCCGGCAGTATCGACATGAATAACGCTGCCATCCTGAATGTTAGTGTCGCTGCCAATTTCTATGCGATTTATATCGGCGCGGATAACAGTGCCATACCAGACATTGACGTTTTCACCAAGTTTGATATCGCCGATCAGCTCTACTCCGTCAGCAATAAAACAGGATTCTGGAACCTGCGGCGACAGCCTGCCAAATTTTCTTATCATTGTATGACTCCTGCAAAAATTTTTCCCCTGTATTACAGACTGAATCTCACAATTTTGCAAGCCTCCAGATTAAAATTTCGCTACTACCGCCCCTTTAAAAAATTGTCGTTTTGTGTTATTATGTGACACTGTAATGTATGGCGATCATTTTGCCGATAATTTTTCAGTATGCAAAATGAAAAATTCTGGGCAAGAAACCAGGCACAAAAACTGTTCGAACAAGCATTACAGCTGGAACTGGAAGGAAAAACCAGTGACGCGATCGCTGCTTATCAGAGTTCTCTGGCCTGCTGGCCCAATAACAGCCAGGCACAGTATAACCTTGGGGTCGTGCTCGCTACCAGCGGTCTGATCGATCAGGCCCTGCGTGCCTGGACTCGCGCGGTGTGGCTGGACCCTTCGCTCAAATACGAACTGGTCAAAGCATTCGATCTTGATGACGATGCGCGTGAAGACCTTCTTGGTTGCCTTACTTACGATGATATGGCCAAAGCGGCCTGAATACAGGAGACATCACGATGACATACTGCTGGGAAATCTTCAACAACAATTCAAAATGCGAAACCTGCAAGCACTATATCGCTTTTCAAAATGGCACTCTCAACCTCGACGAAGTAAAAGAAGTCGTAGTAGTAGATGACGAGGGCAGCGACGGCAACTGATTTTCAGTTGTGATTGCGGCGCATTTTCCAGGGTCTGAACAACCTGTCGTATAGAGAGAATCTGGCAAAATAGCTTTTGTCGAGTTTTTCGTCGGCCGGCGGTTCCCATGGTTTTACTTCGCGAGCCGGTGCCGCCAGCATCAGTACAGCTTTGCGCTCGACGGTCAGCAGTCTTGCCTGATCGCTGAATGCTTTCTCCATGCCGGTCAGTTTGTTCTCAAGCTGCTCCATACGGCGGGCCATGTTTTTCAGCAGGGCCTGGTTGGCAGCAAGAATCTGGCCAATATCTATCGAGACATCGCAGGTTGGCAGATGCGTTGCCGGCTGCTGACCATTAACTGATTCCTGGTTGCTGTTTTCTTCATTCATGTTCAGGCTCCTGAAATTACTTTTTCAATCACTAATCGACCAGAGACGTAAATAATTTTAGTCTTAACGTTGTTTGCCCGTTAACCTCTATGTTATATTGCTCAACATGGACGGACTTAAATTACCGATTATTTTACTGGTTGTTGTTCTGGCGCTCGGCGTTTTCCTGTTCAATCCTTTTGCTCCGCCGAAAAAAGGCACCAAGGTTCAACCTGAACCGGCAAAAGTCACAGAACCGGTCAAAAGCCCGGAAGAGGTAATAAAGTCAGCGCAGGCTGCTCTCGAAAAAAGTGATTTCGAACAAGTAGTCAAGCTGCTCGAACCACACAGGAACTCTGCTGATTTCGAAATTCAGCGACTTCTCGGCTTTGGCTATTCTGGAGTCAAGCGCTTTGACCCAGGCATAGTCGCTTTTGAAAAAGCTCTCGAGCAGAGAAAGATTCCAGAAGTCGGTTATTCGCTTGTATACCTTTATGAGATAACCGGCCGCGTTACTGTAGCGAGAATGCTCTATGAAGATCTGCGCTCAGCCAAACTTCCGCCGCGCATGGAACGAGCCGTCTATGAAGGTCTTGCCCGCACCTCGGCATTCGAAAACGATCCCAGGCAGACTCTCAAATACAATTACGAACTGATAAAAAAATACCCGGATTCACCCGAGGGTTATGTCGCTCTAATCAAACTGTTCAGACATCTTGGGCATACCCGCGACCTGCCGACTCTGATAAAGGCAGGCGACGTTCACCAGCTCGAGAACTTCGACTACAATTTCTGGCTGGGTACAATATATTTCGATACCGGCAATTTTGACGAGGCGCTCAAGCGTTTCCAGCGCTGCATAAAGCTCAATCCAGCGAACTCGACCCCCTATTATTACAGCTATCGCATTCTCAAGCGCCAGAAAAACATCGAGCAGGCTCTGAAGGAACTCGAAAAATACCACCGCCTCAACCCGCTACTGCCCCACATCTTCTTCGAAGCTGCCATTGACGCAAAGAATGAGGGAAAAATTCTTCTTGCCTACAGATTTCTCAGGTCAGCGCTCACCATGGACAGAATACTCCTTGGCCGTGACGACAAAGGTGCCATGCAGGCGGTTGAGCGACAAATCAAGAGCAAGGGCTCAGAGCTCGATAAAAAATTCCTGACCGCCTTCATGAATTATGTGAATGGTGATTATAAAATCGCGCGTGAACAGATTATTCATTTAACCGAAGCGGTAAAAGGAACTGAATACGAAGATGACGCCCGCCGCGTTCTGCGCGAATGCGACCTGCTCGAAATGCAGGACGTACGGTATCAGAACCACGTGCGCGAACTGCAGCGCCAGAAAGAACTTGAGAATGCCGCGAGAATGCAGGAAATGACGGTAAAAACCGAAATCGAAGACGAAACTGAGGCTGACCTGATCAAACGCAAGGCCATGATGAATCCGAACGACCTGCGCCTGCAGTATGCCGCTGGACTCAAACTCGCAAGAATGGGCCATATCGCAGATGCCAAGCGGTTTCTCGACAGCGCCATCCGCCTCAACCCGAATATTCTTGAGCCTAATTATTCGATGGCAAAAATCCTCATCCATGAAGATAATCTTTCTGAGGCACGCAGCTACATCGATCGCGCGCTCAAGATCAACCCCAACAACAGCCAGACGCTCTCTATTTCAGCCGATCTCTATCTTCGCAACCAGGATTTTTCACAGGCGAAAAGCCACGCCGAAGGCGCGCTCAAAACAAATCCGAACAATGGCGAAGCAAGACTGGTGCTGGCTCAGATCGACCTCAAGAATGGCGACAACCGTGGCGCCCTGCAGCAGCTCAACATGGGGCTCGAAGTCGAAAGAGACCCCGAACGCCGCCAACAGATGGTCAGACTCAAAGAAAGCCTTAAATAAACACTTTATCTCTCATTCTGCGCGAGCCGCAGAATCCATTTTCAGGCATTATTTGTTTTCTTTGATCTTATCCCAGTAGCGGTCAAGCTCTTCGAGACTTTTGCCGGAAAAACCGCCGTCAGCTTCGACCAGAGGCTCGATCTGCGCAAAACGCTCGACAAACTTGGCAGTAGCTTTACGCAGGCTCTTTTCTGCGCTGATATTTGCCAGTCGCGACACATTGAGAACCGAAAACAGCAGATCGCCCAGTTCTTCTTCGATTTCTTCCGGGGTTCCGTCGCTCAATGCCTTGTCGATTTCTGAGGCTTCTTCATGAATTTTAGCCAGGGCCGCCCTGGCATCAGCAAAATCAAACCCGATCGCCGCCGCTTCTGACTGCACCTTTTCTGCTCCGGAAAGGGCCGAAGGGAATTCCATGGCCGCGCGCATGCGATTGCTTATGCGACTGCGGTCAAGCTTTTCCTTTTTCTTGATTTCTCCCCACATTTCCATGACTTTGTCAGGTTCTATGGCATTTTCATGAGCACCGAACACATGCGGATGCCGGTTGATCAGCTTGCTGCAGATGCCCCGCGCCACGTCAGCGAGATCGAACTTGCCTTCTTCAGCGGCAATCTGGGTCTGAAATACAATCATCATCAACAGATCGCCAAGCTCTTCGCAGATGTGCAGAGAATCCTTGCTGTGAATGGCTTCGACAACCTCATTTGCTTCTTCTACCACGTTTTCAGCGAGACTTTCCATGGTCTGTTTGCGATCCCACGAGCAGCCTTGCGGACTGCGCAGCCGCCGCATTATATCGACCAGCCTGAGATATTCTTCAGCGATCTGCTGATTGTTATGTTCTTTCATTTTGCTTTAACCTCTTGTACGATTCTGCTGCAAAGCGCGCTCAGTTCAGCCATATCTTTTACCACAAAATCGGCGGTATTTACATATATTTGCCGACGTGCTTCCCACAGCTGTCTGATTCCCTCTTCATCCAGGCCGGCCAACAACGGGCGCACTTCGCCGGTGTCTTTAATGCGCCGCAGAAGCTCCTTAAAGCAGGTGTCGAGAAAAACTACGCAAGCCTGTTTGAGCATAAGCCTGTTCTGCTCAAGTAGCACCACACCACCGCCGGCATCTATTATGGTTGGCTCGTCGCTGTCAGCCAGAACCTGCTTCAGCAAACGACTCTCGATCTGCCGAAAGCCGGCTTCTCCAATATCGGCAAAAATTTCTGCAACCGACCGACCACAGCTTTTTTCAATGGTGCGGTCGAGACAAACCAGCTGCCAGCCATTTTCAGCTGCCAGCTGCGAAGCCGCCGTGCTTTTTCCGGCTCCCATGAATCCTGTAATGACTATCGGCTGTGGCATAAATGAAAAAGCGGCGGTAAATACCGCCGCCGTTAAAAAAACTTACTCAGTATCGCTCAGCGAACCGGAACGACCCCTGAAGGAAGAGTCGGCATCGGGTTCGGTGAAAACTGGCCATTAACCGGAACTTCGGGGCGAACCGGAACGCCGCCGGACGGATTAACATTGCCGTATCCAGGATTGTAGCCGGTATTGCCGGGATTGTAACCGTTGTAGCCACCGTAGTTGCCAGTATTTGGAAGGTTGCCACCACCGATTACACTTCTGATGACCATGGTGAGCTGATGGAGACGCTCAGCCGCAGCCCGGCGCTCGTTCATGACCAGATAGAACTTGATCTTGCTGATACGCTTGTCGATTTCTCCGATAAGAGTGTAATAAGCAGGATCAATTTCAGATTTCTTAAGTGCTGACTGAGCATTATTCAGGTGCCCGATCGCAGAAACGTTGTCCATGACAGAATTATTCATGGACTGCCGGCACATCTGGAGGTCAGACATGACCATCCACAGCATGGCGATAACAGCGTGATCGTTCGCATCTATCTGAGTTGAACCGTAATTACCATAGCTGCCACCACCGGCCATTACCGGAGCACTGGCAAATACAAGAACGGCCAGAAGCGCAATAATTAACTTTTTCATCTGAAGTCCTCCAGAGTTAAACTTACTAGTATAATATAACATATAGTTTAATTAACCGTAAGAGTACCGACAGAAATTTCATTATTTTTTATGAATTTACTTTATTTTGTTGAATTTGCCGGTTAAACTTGCAATAGAAAAACTTAGTTGCATCCCGGAACTCAAGAACCGGGACTGACTCAAACAACCTCATACGGAGTCGATCTTGATAAATCCCATCCGAGACCGTTCAGGCAAAATTAAAACCAGAATTTTCGCACTCATTTTGCTGATGCTCAGCTGCAGCATGTTGATCTCAGCTTATCGCTCACTGGGGAGAGAATTCAGCGGGATCGTAGTCAAACGCACAACTTCACCAGGCATTACTTCTACCCAGTATCATCTTCATATCCGACCAGACGCCGGAACTCTGTCGAGGAACGAAGTTATTGCTGCGCTGACCGAGAGCGACCAGCCGTCACATCGCTATGGAGTGTCATCGATAGTTTACGAGCAAGCGCAACTTTTTGAAAAGGTTTCCAAAGACAGCTTTTCATTTTTCATAGTGGTAGGTGGCGAAAGCTACTTCGACCAGGGCCTCTTGTGGCTGCTCATGGGCCTGGCGGGCAACATCATCGCACTGATCATGCATTTTCAAACCCGGGAAAGACGGACAGGACCAAGATACCGGTCTGAAGATATCGACATTCCCGGACTCGAGTAGCTCACAAACACCCTGCTGTTCAATTTTTGAGCAAAAAAGTGAATTTTTTGCACAGCCGCGCGTGTTGTACATGCCCACTTTTCGGCAGTTTTGCCGACCAGTGCTGAAATTTCACCAACCCGCAAAGCATCGCAGAGTCCCGCAAACCCTGCCTTCCCCGACGGCAGGCCGCTAAAAAAGCTATGTACACAAGCCTTTTCAAAGAACTGGCACAGATTTTGCTTTGTTTATACACGGTTACACTGAATTTTATCAACATGGTTAATATTTATGCAGACTCAGTCTCAAACAAAATATCAAGACTACGTGATGGTCAGGATCGACGAAAAGTCGAAACTTCAGGTATGGGTTAAGTTGCCGCCTTCAGGCAAATAAAAACAAACCCTTACCCTGTTCTTTAAACCTGGCGCCGCCGAAAAGGTTAAGCATCCCTTTTCTGGCGGCGTCTCATTTCAGCAAAAGATCTGTATATGAAGCCACCCGGCATAATGCCGTACAAAAAAAAGCGCCGGCAGGCTTATAACCTGCCGGCACTTTTATTTCAATTTCAATTGCTGAGATAGCGGAACGGATTGCGCACGTTGCCATTGCGACGAACTTCAAAATGCAGGTGAGAGCCAGTCGCAACCCCGGTGCTGCCAACATAGGCTATACGCTGACCGGCATTAACAGTTTGACCAGCCTTGACCGCCACTTTTGAGCAGTGGGCATAAACAGTCTGCAGATCATCGCCATGATCAACTATAACGACCAGGCCATATCCACGGCGCCAGCCGGTAAACGAAACCTTACCAGATTTGCTGCTCGCTATAGGAGTACCCTTGCGCGCAACGATATCGATTCCAGAATGAAATCTGACAATTTTCGAAGTTGGGTGACGACGATTTCCAAACAGAGAACTTATTCTGCCCATGACTGGCATGAGCATATTATGCGGACCAGCATTATCGACTGCTCCGGCAACGCTCTTACCACTCTTTGGCGAATAAACGCCAGTATCACGCTTTACGACCTTAACAGCATAAGTCTTGACTGCTCCCTTTTCTGATGCTCCCGGGTCGAGAGTGCCAAAAAAGCAATCTGAAGATCTCTCCTGCTCGAGGTCAGGTGGAGCTTCCATACCGGCCAGCAGACCGACCGACCTTACGCTTCGAAATGGAACCGCAAAAACCGTAGAACTGACAAAAACCGAGAAGCATAGCAAAGCTATCAGCGATTTTCGTCTCTTTGATTCATTTACCATCAATTTTCTCTCTCTTTTTTAGGTTTGGTTCAAGAGTGCAATATTTATAACTGTATTTTAAAACATTGTCAAGTATGCCTCAAACCGCGTTTAGATCTGAGCTTCTCGCGGCGCCTTAAAAAAATTCTCTACACCCGGTACACTTGCGGATGACCGATAAGAGATCTCACGCAGGTCATATTAGAGTACCTGCTCAGATTTGCTACTAAAATAGTATTGAACTATCTGAGGGTTTAGTTATATTATTAGTGACCCGGCGGTTCACCGCCGGATATGCCACAGCAAAGCGGCAACTCATGATGCAGGCAGGTAAACAGACATGTGGGATTATACAAAATCAGTAATGGACCACTTTTCAAACCCCAGAAACGTCGGCAAGATCGAAAATGCTGATGGCGTAGGCGAAGTAGGCTCTCTCGCCTGCGGTGACGCACTAAAGCTTTACCTAAAGATTAACAAGGAAACCGGGAAGATCGAAGACGCCCGTTTTCAGACATTCGGTTGCGCCAGTGCCATTGCCAGTGCTTCAGCACTTACGGAGCTTATCAAAGGCATGCCACTCGAAGAAGCAGAAAAGATTACCAACGACGATATCGCCCGTTTCCTCGGTGGGCTGCCTGAACAGAAGATGCACTGCTCGGTCATGGGCCGCGAGGCACTCGAAGCTGCTCTTGCCAATTACCGTGGAGTCAAGGTCGAAGAACACGCCGACGCCCAGGTAATCTGCAAATGCTTCTGGGTCGATGAACACAAACTACGTGAAGTGATCACCGAGAACAAACTGAAAACGGTCGAGGAAGTCACTCACTACACCAAGGCCGGCGGCGGCTGCGGCGGCTGTGTTCCCGACATCAAACGAATTCTCGCCGACATCAACGGCCCGGAAGCGAAACCAGAACCCGAAGAGAAACCACGCATGACCAACCTTCAAAGAATCAAACTGATAACCGAAACTATCGCAGTCAAAATAGCTCCAATGCTTCGCCAGGACGGCGGCGACATTGAACTTGTCGACATCGACGGCTATGACGTTTATGTCAAGCTGCGCGGCGCCTGTGCCGGCTGCCCCGGCGCCAAGGCGACGCTGCAGAACATCGTCAGAGAAACCCTGCGCCGCGAAGTCGATAGTGAAATCAATATCATCGAGGCGACAAAATGACAGAACCAAGACAGGTGTATCTCGACAACAACGCGACCTGTAGAGTGTCGCCAGCAGTAGTCGAGGCTATGCTTCCGTTTTTTGGAGAACTGTATGGCAACCCGAGTTCGATGCATTCATTTGGCGGCAGGGTGGCAGAACATGTCACCCGTGCCCGCGAGCAGGTAGCCGCGCTTCTCAATGCATCACCCGAAGAAATAGTTTTCACTTCATGCGGTACAGAATCTGATAACCACGCGATTCGCGGCACGCTCGAAGCAAACCCCGAAAAAAAGCATATAGTTACGACCAAAGTCGAACACCCGGCCGTACTCAATGTTTTCCGTTTTCTTGCCAAGCGCAAGGGCTACCATGTTACCGAACTCGGCGTCAACAAACAGGGAGACCTCAATCTTGACGAACTCAGGGCAGAGCTTACCCCGGACACGGCTCTTCTATCCGTGATGGCAGCCAATAACGAAACTGGCACCCTTTTTCCGATCGATGAAATTGGCGCGATTGCACGCGAAAAAGGCGTAGTCTTTCATACCGACGCGGTGCAGGCGGCCGGCAAGATTCCTCTCGACCTGAAGAAGCTGCCAGTCGATCTGCTGTCGATCTCAGGCCACAAACTTCACACGCCAAAAGGCATTGGCGCCCTCTACATCCGCAAAGGCACCCGCATATCGCCATTCATGATCGGAGGCCACCAGGAACACGGCCGCCGCGCCGGCACCGAAAACGTGCCCTATATCATTGGCTTTGGCAAAGCCTGCGAAGAAGCAATGAACGGCATTTTCGAAGAAAACAATCAGGTTCGCAAACTCCGCGACAAGCTCGAAAGTGGCCTGATGTCACAGATAAAGCACACCTATATCAACGGCAACCCGCGCTGGCGACTGCCCAACACCACCAACATCGGCTTTGAATTCATCGAAGGCGAAGCGATTCTGCTGCATCTCAGTGCCGCCGGCATCGCCGCCAGTTCTGGCTCGGCCTGCACCAGCGGCAGCCTTGAACCATCGCATGTTCTGATGGCCATGGAAGTCCCCTTCACCTACGCACACGGCTCGGTGCGCTTCTCGCTTTCGCGCTATACCACCGAAGAAGAGATCGATTACACCCTCGCCGCCGTGCCGCCGATCATCCAACGACTGCGTGACATGTCGCCATTCTACGACCCCAACAAATAATCTGCATAACAAAAAGCACCGGCCAACCCAGCCGGTGCTTCTGTTTTTAGAATTCAGGCGAATTTGTGGCGGATGAGTTCGGCAATGTTGGGCGGCAGAAGATCTTCGATCTGGCCACCGTAGCGCGCGACTTCCTTGGCGATACTCGAACTCAGAAACGAAAATTTCGGCGATGACATGAGAAAAACCGTTTCGGTATCAGGCGAAAGCTGATGGTTTACCGAAAACATCTGCATTTCGTATTCGTAGTCAGAAACGGCGCGCAACCCTCTGATGATGGCGCAGGCCCCGGCACTTCGGCAGAAATCGACGAGCAGACCATTGAAATGAATAACCCTTATATTCTCGTTCTCTTTGACCACCTCGCTGATCATTTCAACCCGTTCTTCAGGTGAAAACAGACATTTTTTGGCAGGGTGCACGAGCACCCCGACAATAATGTGGTCAAACAGCACAGAAGCGCGCTGTAGAATATCAAGATGCCCGTTGGTGAACGGATCGAAACTACCAGGATAAATCGCTACCCGCATTTTTCACCTTTTGATAAAATCCAGAATATCGTAGCCAAGCTGCTGCATCAGCCCTCTGAATGCCACGATTGGAAAACCCACCACATTGAAATAACAGCCTTCGACCCTCTCGACAAACAGCGCTGCGTGACCCTGAATGCCATAAGACCCAGCTTTGTCATAAGGCTCACTGGTATCTAAATACATATCGACATCTTTGCGCGAGAGTTCACGAAAAAACACATGTGTTACCTCGGCGCAGCTGAAGGTGCGAAAACCCTCGGCATCGACGACCGACACGCCGGTTATCACACGATGCCGACGCCCCGACAGCGAAAACAGCATTTCGGCCGCATGATCGCGGTCGCGCGGCTTCCCCAGAATACTGTCACCTTGAACAACAATGGTGTCGGCGCCAATTACCAGACCCTTGCGCAAAGTGCCCGAGGCATGAAAGGCTTTTAGCCCGGCCAGTTTGGAGGCTGCCTGTTCTGGCGTCATGTCAGCGATGTCAGCTTGCTTTTCTTCGTAAGGCGACTCGATAACTTCAAAATCTATGCCGAGGCCGGCGAGAATTTCGCGGCGGCGGGGCGATTTCGAGGCAAGATAGATTGGCGGCAGGTTGTGCGACATCAGGGTGTTCTCCTTAACAGTTCCTGGGTAACTTTGGCGACGATGAGCCCGGAAGGCAACGCCACCCAGATCATCAGTGCCAGGTGTAACCATATCGACATATTTGAAGCGAACATGAACTGTACTACGGCAAGTTGCGCAAAATTATTAACCAATGCACCAGAAACGCTTAAAGTCGCCAGTCCGGCGGCGGGAAAAAGCCGGCGCAGAATGGTCATGCTGGCAGCCGCACTGGTTGCCCCGGCGAATGATATGAGATGAACCGGTGACAGCAGGCTGCCCATAAAAAGAGCTGCGATCGAGGTTCTCAGCACGGCCACGCTCATTGCCGCCGATGCTGAAAGTCGCAAAAGCGCATAAAGCGTCATGGCATTGGCTAGGCCGGGCTTGAGCCATGGCAAAAAGCGCGGCAGCGGCGACTCGACAACCTGCAGGGCAGCAGCTGAAGCGACGAGCACCGCAGTGAGCGCCAGTCGGCCGGTAGTTCCGGCCATCAGGTTGCCGGCATGACCTGTTGTCTGTTGCTGCTGGTCTATCATTATCTCGTTACCGCGTCTATCTGCTGGTCGCCAGTAATCATCGGCTCGACGACAACACCATTAGGCACACAAATCAAGCTTGAACTGTTGGTCCAGCCCATATTGACACAGGTCTTGCAGGGGCACGACGAAGATGAAATACGAATTCTTCTGTCGCTCCCCCACTCTATCACTGCCGGCCCGGTTCGTCCGCGAACTTCGACCGGCTGTGCCTGCGGCCCGCTGAACAATATTTCCTGCGGTGGCTCGGTCAGGATTCTTACGCGGCAGGCGCCGCTGAAACCTTTGCTACTGCCATAGTTATGAACAGCCCAGGCGAGTAATGACACGACCAGCAGCACCAGCAGTATCAGCCAGTCATGCTTTCCGGCAAAAATCGGCGGAAGATTATCATTCATTGCGTCTTAACCTGGCTGAAATAAAGCCGGCCGGCACTGCTCAGATGAATTGTACCGGTTGCAGTCAGAAAGAGTGCGGCCAGATTGCGTTCTTCAACCCATTTGAAGGCGATTTCCGGTGGCATCGCAAAAACTGCCGTGCTTAAAGCATCGGCCGCCACCGGCTCACTGGCGATTATCGTTACCGACGAATAGTAATCGACCGGCCGGCCGTTGTGCGGATTCATAATGTGGCCGTAACGTTTGCCGTCAACTGTGATAAAACGTTCGTAATCGCCAGACGTCGATATTGCCAGGGGCTTACGTGTCTCGACCAGCGCAAGAGTTCCGTTGTCACGCGGGTCGCGCACTGCAATACGCCAGGGACTGTCATCTGGCTTGCCGCCCTCGACCCAGATGTCTCCGGCATCGTCAATCAGAAAGCCGCTACAGCCAGATTCCCGCAGCACGCGTGCCGCCTTTTCGATGGCATAGCCACCGGCAATACCGCCAAGGTCGAGCAGACTGCCTGAAGCCAGCTCAAATCCGTCGGCGCTTTGCCGAAAAACCTGGCTGAGCCCGCAGCGATCGCGCAGCAGCTCAGTCAGCTCATCCTCGGCCGGCAGGCGCCCTTCCCCCGAATAAAAGCCGTAGGCCTTCTGCAGACTCGCAAAAGACACATCGAAATAGCCATCTGTTTTTGTATAATAATCGACGGCAATACGCAGCAGCGGCGTCAGGGAAGAAGTCTCAGCCAGAGTGCCCGTGCGGTTTAACACACTCAGCTCTGATCCTTCGAGATGAAAAGAAGCCATGTTCTCGACGCTGGCGAACTCAGCAAAAGCGCCATCAATCTGCTCTCTGGCAACCGGCGGGTATGCCCTGAGCGAAATTATCGTATCCATCATCAGGCGGCTCTCGAACAGCGGCGCCGCCGGGCGTGGACTTTTCAGCAACATAATCGCGACAGTTATTGCCGCAATCACCAGCAGAACTTTGGCTCTGATACCCGTCATCGATTGCCTACACACTGCTGCCACCGGCAATAACCGGGCAAATCAGCAGACTCCATCAAAAAGAATACACTGTCTCATGCCATCACAAACAGCTTCTCTAGAATACTTCGCCGGAGTCTGATAATCAACCGCCAACAATATTCTTGACATACGAAGATATTTTCGTGTATTTATATTCGCGTCTTAAGTTTCTAAGGAAAAACACATGAACAGACAAGAATTCAACCCCGCCAGCTGGACTTTTTTAACCAATCATTCACATGTGCTGCTCTGTCTTGCTCAGAATCCGGGCATTCGCATGCGGGAAATCGCGGAGCGGGTTTTGATTACCGAGCGCGCCGTTCAGCGCATCATTGCCGAGCTGACCGAAGCCGGTTACATAAGCCATCAAAAAGACGGGCGCTGCAACCGCTATCACATCAATTACGACCGGCACCTGCGGCACCCGATCGAATCGGGCAAAACGATTTCAGAATTGATCAACCTTTTGATTCCGGACTTTACAGAGGAGTAAACATTGATCGAAGCAAATACAGAATTTCAGAATGGCTCAACCGAAAAGTGGATTGTCCTGGCTGCCGGCGTGGTATTGCAGGCTGTGCTGGGTGGAATTTATGCCTGGAGCGCCTTTGTTCCGCAATTGATTGAAGCTGCCAATCTCTCACGTGGAGAATGTGGAGCGATCTTCGGCCTGACCATCGCCACCTTCGCGGTGACGACAATGCCCGCGGGGCATTTTTTGCAGAAACACGGGCCAAGACTGACAGCAATGATCGGATCACTTCTTTTCGCCTGTGGTTACCTGCTGGCTTCTTTCACTGCTGGTAATTTTATTCTGATGGTTCTCAGTTACAGCCTCGTCATTGGCACCGGTATCGGCTTTGGCTATGTCTGCCCGCTATCTACCGGCATGAAGTGGTTCCCCAACAACAAGGGTCTGGTCACCGGAGTCGCCGTAGCCGGCTTCGGAGGTGGCGCCATTATTCTCAGTTCATTCAGCGAGTATCTGATCGTCGATTTGAACTTTGGTGTATTCGAAGTATTCAGAATCATTGGCATTGCGATGGGTGCTCTCGCCTTTTTCAGCAGCATGTTTATCGTCGAGCCGAATTCAGAACACGACCAAGCCGCGCAAGATGATCAGCAGCCGCTGCGCGAACATCTGCAAAAGCGCCAGTTCCTTCTTGTCTTTATCGGAATGTTCGCCGGAACTTTTGCGGGGCTTCTGATCGTTGGCAATCTGAAGCCAATGATGCTCGACTTTGGACTCGACCCGCATTCTGCCACCATAACTATTTCGCTGTTTGCAATGGGAAACATTCTCGGGCGAATCTTCTGGGGCCAGGTTCATGATCGGCTAGGTTCCAAGATAACAATACTGCTCAATTTTTCATTCTTCTTCATGAGTTTGATGCTGTTGTTGCACGCACACGGATCACAAAATCTCATGATGCAGATTACGCCGATGATCGGGGCTGGCTTTGGCGGCTGCTTCGTCATTTTTGCCTCCACTATCGTCGAGTATTTCGGGGTAAAACTTTTCGCCAGACTTTATCCAGTCTGCTTTCTCGGCTATGGCCTGGCAGCTCTGACCGGGCCGGCAATCGGCGGCTGGCTGGCAGACACGACAAATTCTTTCTACACTGGTATCAACCTCAGCCTAGCAACAGTTTTGCTCGCAGGCATGCTGGTCTTCGTTTTCTTCGAGGACAGACTCGATGAGGATTTCATTAAAACGGGCCAGAGCATGATATCAGAGCAGGATTGAATATCTCTCGCAATCAGCTTCTCTGGCTGCAATCAGCGTCAGCTCATTTCCTGCAAAATGATTAATCTGCTGCAAAAACAACCAGGTATTGACAATGCCTGAGCAGAGCTTTAATCTCAACGATAGAGCTGTGATACTTAATCATAACCAGGAAGTGGATTGACGGGATGGAGAAACCTGAACTTCTGATTGCCGGCCTCTGCGTGCTTGCAATAGGCGTTTACCTGTTTTATCGCTGGTATGTGCTGCGCAAAAAGATTATCGATATAATTGCGACGCCGACCTCAAAAATCGGCACTCTGCTCAACGCGAAAAAGAACGCCGGCAACGTCGTTGAAGTAAAAGGCAAGCTGGTTGGCGAAGACGAACTGCTCAAATCACCCTATGCCAACAAAGACTGCGTCTATTACCATTCCACCGAAAAGAACAAAATACGCGAAGTCACGCAGTCTTCCGGCTCGCGCGGCAAAAGTGTGCGTACCTACGTCGAAACTTTCTCTGAAAGCAAAAGCGACCGCAGATTCTTTATTGAAGATGAAACCGGCCGCATTCCAATTGATCCCGAAGGCGCCGAAGTCGACGGCATGGTCGTGCACAAGACCATCGAGCCGGTCGGCGGTGGCGACAGCACCGGCTTTTTCGGCAGCATGTTCGAACCCTGCGGCTCAAAAATAATTGCGGTAATCAAAGAAGAGCAGATACTGCCGGCAAACCGCAAGGCCTATTTGATTGGCGAACTTTTTGTCGGCAGCAAAGGCCCCTTCATTGGTGGGTCTCCGGCGAAAGACAAGACGTTTTTCATCTCGCTCAAAACCGAAGAGGCGCTCGTTGGCGAAGGCCAGCGCGAGATGAACTTTCTCACCCTCGGCTGGGCCGTCTTCGGTGCTGCCGGCCTCGCACTGCTGATGATGGCATTCTGAAAAAGAAGCATTCCTTCAGAAAGCCGAAGCTTTTGATAGAATGTTACTGGATCAAAACTTTGGACTACGGCGAGGCCTGAAGACGGGTTTGCTTTTTCGTAAGCTTGTGAGCGAAGCGAATCGCTGAAGAAAAAGCATCCCGGCTGAAGGCCGAAGCTTTTGATAGAAATGAGCTTTTGTGTGAAATTGAGGAGTTGTCGAGAATTGATATGTTAAAAAAATTCTTCAGCTGCCGGGTCTGCCGGGGAATCACTTCGCTGCTGCTGGCAGCCGCTATCTGGCTGCCTAACGCACACCGTTTTTTCGATCAGCCCGCAGGCAATTACATAGCGGGCGCCAAGGCGCCGCCCAAGGCCATGGCAATAGCCGGTCGCCACATAAGGCTCTGGACCGACCCGGAACTGCGCAAGCTCAAACTCGAAAAGATGCGCTCGCGCAATGCCGAATGGGACTTCATGGCGCGTTGCTTTTTCGTGTGGTCGCTGGCGAACATGGGACTGCGCGACCCTTCGCTGACCGCAACAGTATTGCCGGTCATGGACAGCATCATCGACGAGACGATCAAACTCGAAGAACAGCACGGCATTCATTTTTTTCTTATGCCCTATTCGCGCATATCTGAATTCAAACTGCAGCCGGAACGCTCGATCTTCATCGATGGTGAAATCGCCCTGATGCTCGGCCTGCGCCGCCTGCTCGAAGAAAAGCCCGAATACAAAAAGCTGCACCGTGATCGCATCGACATCATGCTCGAGCGCATGCAAAAAAGTCCGGTGCTCTGTGCCGAAAGCTACCCTGATGAATCATGGCTGTTCTGCAACAGCATCGCGCTGGCTTCGATCAAGGTCGGCGACTACCTTGACGGCACCGATCACTCTGAATTCTTCACGCGCTGGCTGGCAAGCGCCAAAGCAAATCTGATCGACAAAGAAACCGGCCTGCTCGTCTCTTCATTTGATTTCGAGGGCAAACGGATATCAGATGGCCCGGAAGGCAGCACGATCTGGCTGGTCGCGCACTGCCTCAAACTGCTCGATCCTGAATTTGCCGCCGAGCAGTACAAGCTCGCCACAAAGCATTTGAGAACCAGCATGGGCTATTTTGGTTACGCCTACGAATGGCCGGGCGGAACCGGACACGACGACGTCGATTCGGGCCCGATCATTCCGCTGCTGAACCTGTCGGCCGGCTCGACCGGTCTGGCCTTCGTCGGTGCCTCAACCTTTGGCGACCGCGAATATCTCGCAGCGCTCTACCGTTCACTCGAACTCGGCGCTTTCCCGGTTTATGACTCACTCGGGGTCAGATACTGCGCCAGCAATACCGTCGGCGATGCCGTGCTGCTCTATTCGATGGCACTCGGTCCGGCCTGGGATAAAATCATGAAAGGCAGGCCTGCAGATGAGTAACAGCAAGTTCAATCCGTTCAAGGCCAAACTCTTTTCCGGCTGGGGTTTTCTGTCACGCGGCCTGCTGATAATAGCCGTATTTGCTCTGCTGCATCTGCTCGGCCTGCGCGAATACACGAGCTTTATCAGCGGCACCACTTCAGGAGGGGTCGGCGACCTGCTCGGCGTCACTTACTTTATTCTCTATTCGCTGACGATATTCGTCGCCCCGGTTCTCATCATCGCGACAGCCTTCATGAAAATATTGAGCCGCTACGCCGGCGTCGAAGACTGATGACATGCCCAGATTCAATATGGGTTTAATCTGTCATTGCGACTGCGAGGCATAGCCGAAGCAGGAAGCAATCCCTCTGTCTGTGAGATTGCTTCGTCGGGCTGACGCCCTCCTCGCAATGACGTCAAACTACACGCTCAATATTGCCAAAGCACTAGTAAAGGAGTCTACTGATGGCAAGTCCTGCATATAACTGGTATTCGCAGTTGATAAAGCCGAGCTGGTCGCCGCCAGCATGGGTGTTTGGGCCGGTCTGGTCAGTGCTTTACACTGTTATCGCGATTTCGTTCGGTACCGTATTTTATCGAGCCTGGCGCCGACAGGTGCCGCCGAAGCTGGCCTTGCCATTCGCGCTCAACCTCGTCTTCAACTTCGCTTTCACGCCACTGCAATTCGGCCTGAAAAACAACCTGCTGGCGGCTATCGACATACTGTTTATTCTGGCTACGCTCATCTGGAGCCTTCTTACAGCCTGGAAGCACCTGCGCTGGGTAGCGGTCGTGAACATCCCCTACCTGCTATGGGTCAGCTTCGCCACAGTATTACAGCTCACCATCACCTGGATGAACCGTTAATAACCTGCATAAAAGAGCCAAGCCAGGGTTAATGGGCTGATCCCAGACAGGCGGCCGGCAGCTTCAGGCTGAAATCAGGCAGAACTGGCTGATCTGCTGGCGTCTATCTCTTTCTGTAAGTCTTTTGCCAATTCCTGGGCCTGCTGGATCCTGTCGAACTTCATTGACTGAGCAAGTTCGTCGCGGCAGCGGGAAGCAAGTATTTCACCCATTCTGAAGCCTTGCGACGCAGCAAGATTGAACCAGGCATGCGCCTGAACCGGGTCGTGTTCTACGCCCAAACCTTTGGCACAAAAGCTCGCAAGCATGAACTGAGAGAGCGCATCTCCCTTGCGGGCAGCGATCTGGTAGCATTTTGCCGCCTCACAATGATTCTGCTTAACTCCTTCGCCTTTGGCGTACATATTGCCAAGATGCTGCCAGGCGGTGATATTTCCATGCTCAGCCGCCATCTGCAACCATTTCAGAGCTTCGACTTCATCCTTTTTAACACCTTCGCCGCTGCTCAACATTTCGGAAAGTCGCATCTGCGCCGCAACATTGCCCTGCCGGGCTGCCTCGCGGTATCTCTGCGCGGCAAGACCGGCGTTCTTCTTAACGCCCTCCCCCTTCTCATGCATTTGAGCCAGCGCAAATTGTGCTTTTTCTTCGCCATTTTCGGCGGCCTTGCCATACCATACGGCGGCTTCAGTGAGGTCTATTTCGGCGCCACGGCCATTGTGATACATGTTGCCGAGTCGGAGCTGGGCGATTGAATAACCACGCTCAGCAGCAAGACGGAACCAGCTCAAGGCCTCTTTATAATCCTGCAAAACGCCTTCGCCGTTATAATACATCATGCCGATATTGAACTGAGCAACGGCATCTCCCTGACCGGCAGCCATGCGATACCATTTGAGAGCCTGCTGAAAATCCTGTTTTCCGCCGACTCCCTTGGCGCACACGGCACCGAGCAGGGTCTGCGCCAACGCATCGCCCTTTTCCGCCAGTTTCTGAAGCTTTTCTACCTCTACACTTCCACTCATAACCACACCTCAATTTTTATCTTCTTCAGTAATTTTACCATAGTTCTTATGGTGGCAACATCCTCTGAGTTTGATTTTTGCTTTTGGACTATTGACAAATCGCGGGATTGTGAATATGATCTAGTATTAGTTGCGATATATGACTCGCGACCAGCCTCGACACCGGGAGGTACAAATTTATGACTGCAGGAATTAACAGAAGCTGATTTTTTAACAGCCCGTTTCCGTGCGTCTTCCGGTTGTATGAGAGAATGCTCAAAACAGACCCTTAAGCTGTTATGCTGCACCTGATATTGTATTTCATGCACCGCGACGTTCCCGGTGTTCTGCCAGCCCTCTGACTGACATGAGACACCCCCGACCAAATCAAAACAGGAACAATCAACAAATGCATTGTGAACTTAAAAACTACGGTTTCGGCTTCTTTCAGGAGCAATACCGCAGCGAAAACGAGATAAAAATGGAAAATGTCGCGCGAGTTCTCTCTGACTCGCATGAGATCTACCTGCTGCAAACCAGCAGTGGTGTCTGTCGCGGCTCGATGACCGGCAAAATGCGCTTCAACGCAGAAAACCGGCATGATCTGCCGGCAGTCGGCGACTGGGTCGTCATCTCAAAACCCGATGCGCACAGCGCAGTAATCGAAGAAGTGTTTCCACGACGCACCAGCCTGTGCCGCTCGGCCGTGCTGGCCAAGTCTACCAGTACCCAGGCCGACGTTCAGATCATCGCCGCCAACGTTGACCTGGTCTTCATCGTGATCGCGGTCGATCGTGATTTCAGCATCAACCGAGTCGACCGCTACCTCGCTTTGATTCTTGACAGTGGCGCTCTTCCAGCTGTTCTGCTCAACAAATGCGATCTGACCGACGAAGACACCTGGAAATCTCAGCAAAACCAGCTATACAAAAGACACCCCGGCGTTGAAGTCATCGCTACCAGCCTGGTAACCGGTCAGGGACTCGATCTGCTCAAAGCCGCCGTGGCGCCGGGCCAGACCTGCTGTTTCGTCGGTTCATCAGGCGTCGGCAAATCTTCGCTGATCAACTACTTTGCCGGCGAAGAGCTGATCACTACCTCAGAAATCAGCGAAGCGAACCTGCGCGGTCGCCACACCACGACCAGTCGGCACCTGCATCTGCTGCCATCAGGCATGCTGCTGCTCGACACGCCCGGCATGCGTGAAATAGCCATGTCAGATGCCAGCAGCGGCATCGGCGAAGCCTTTGCCTTTATCGAAGAGGTCGCTCTGAAATGCCGTTTCACCGATTGTCGTCATGTCGATGAACCCGGTTGTGCGGTAATCGAGGCAATAGAGCGCGGAGAGCTCGATTATGAGACTCTGAGCAGCTACAAAAAACTTCTGCGCGAATCTGCCAGATTCGAGAAAAAAATCAACGAAAAGCGTCGGGCCGAGCGCGGCTTCGGCAAAATGGTGCGCGAGGTGCTAAAAATCAAAAAACAACTCAAAGGCTGCTGAAGTCAAGTCCAGGCTACGGCAGACAGTCATTCTGAGCAGAGCAGAGCGTAGTCGCAGAATCCATGTCTTTGCTGCAATTCTGGATCCTGCGACTTTCTTCTTCGCCAAGGCTTCGAAGAACAGGTCGCGCATGATGACTTTTGTCAGAGGGTTGACTAAGCTCGGTACACATTGTACGCTGTATGGGCAACTGCATGAACACCCGGTAGCAGGATACGTGCCGGCAGCCCGGTTGATGGCCGAGGCTTATGATGAAATAGCAGCAATGAGCTTTTGAATAGAGGAAACCGGTTATGAAATGCCCAAATTGCGAAGGTTTTTTGAATGACGATACTCCGGTCTGTGAGAGCTGCGGATTCGACATACACGAATTCGACAAGGTTCTGACGATACCGGCAGAGCGCGACGGCCTGATCAACGACTGGGCCGGCGCTTTGAGTGAAGACGGCAGCGGTCGCATCAAAGAGCGGCTACATAATTTCTGCGAGCAAACCGGTATGGATTGCTGCCTGGTTACGCTCGAATCAGCAGCGCCGCGCTCGCCGCGCGAATTCGTGTTCTGGCTGTTCAACCGCTGGCAAATTGGTGGCGAAGGGCATCTCGGCGTGCTGGTTCTGCTGTCGCTGGCCGAACGCCGCATCGAAGTCGAAGTCGGCAACGTGCTCGAAAAATACATCACCGACGACGAAGCCGCAGGCGTTCTCGAGCATCATGCCGTGCCGTTCTTTAAAAAGAGCGATTACGACAACGGCCTTTATCATTCGCTCGACATACTGGCACGCATTATCGAGCATGGCGTGAGCGAGGAGAAAGCCAATGAAACTGCGAACTAACGCGCTTTTATACGGTGTTCTCGCTTTCATGATACTGACGCTTGCCGGCAGCAGCTGCCTGGCACGCAGCATGCCGGTTCGACGGGTTCCGCTCAACGATGAAATGGGCCTGCTTGACGATCAGATGGCGCTCGAAGTCAAACGCATGAGCCAGCTGCTTTATCGTGACTTCAAGAGCGAACTGGCGGTTCTTATCATTAGTTCGACCGATGGTGTCAATGCCAGCGATTATGCATTGAAGGTGTTCAACCACTGGGGGCTTGGCCAGGCCGGCGTCGATAACGGCATGCTGATCATGTTCGCCATCGATGACCGCCGTGTCGAGATCAAACCAGGCACCAGATATAAACACAAGTTCAGTGAATCTTTCTGCACAAGCCTGCTGAGTAACTATGTCGTGCCGGAAATGCGTGCCGGCCGACCGGCACAGGGCGTCTTCATGGCGACTCGCGAGGTTGCGGCCGAAATCAGGCGCTTCGAAGAAGCCAAAGGATCGTCCGGCAGCTCTTCACCGGGCGAAGCGCTCCCCGGCCACAGCCAGAGCACTTCAAGCCAGGTCAGCAATAATTACCGGAACAGCTCAACAAGCTCTGGCAGCGGCAGTTCAGGCTCATCCGGGAGCAGCGCCGGGACTTCCAGATCTTCTTACAGCGGCTCTTCTGGTTACAGCAGTCCGTTCAACAGCCCGGTGTTACGCTTTGTTCTCTACGGATGCATGGCATTGTGGATCGCCGGCGGCATATTCTATTACTACATGACTTTCAGCAAAGGCACACTGCTGATGAGCCCATGGCTGTTCATCATACTCATGCTGCTGTCAGGTTTCATAATAGCTTTTGTCGCGAGCAAGGCTTTCAACATTGCCGACAACACGCTCGATCAGGTGGCTTCGGGCAGCGGCGGCATTTCGCTGATCAGCTTTCTCTGGATGTTTTCCCACATCTGTCCGCGCTGCAACAAATATATGAACGTGCACACCAGAACGCTGCATTACGCGACCTATTACTCGTCGGGTCTTGGCGAAAAAACCGAGCACTGCGACCATTGCGGATATCACCGGGTCAGCACCTACACGATTCCGAGAAAAACGCGAAGTTCGAGCTCAAGTTCAAGCAGTTCGCGCAGTTATAGCGGGGGTGGGCGCTCGTCCGGTGGTGGCGGCGGGGCCAGCTGGTAATGACTTTTCATGATATTCGCACAGGCTCATTTGCAGAGTTATACACAGATAAGAGAATTGCAGCAGCAAACAGCAATTCCTGAAGCCTTTTAAACCCTGCACGAGCGAAGGATCGAAGATTGTATAGTTTTGGCATGACAAGGAGCTTACCGACAGGGCAATCTCATGATCAGAAAGATTGCTTCAGGGCTTTGCCCTTCGCAATGACAAATTCTCTGCAAAAATTGCGGCTGATAAAAATCGTGCGTTGCGCGTTTCTGCTGATAATGCTGCTGATTTGCCATGCTGGAATGGCGGAAGACATAACTCTGCGCGTCTGGTGCATGGGCGGCGAAGCTGAGAAGCTGCCCAAAATGGCGCGACGGTTCGAATACGAAAACCCTGGCGTCAAAGTGCGGATTCAGGCGCTTTCGTGGGGTGGCTCGTATGAGAAGCTGGTAACCGCATTTCTCGGTGGCGCTCCGCCTGATGTCTGCCAGCTGGGCACAACCATGATGCGCGATTTTTACGCCATGGGCGCGCTCGAAAGCCTGCAACCGATGTTCGATTCAGGCGACCTGCGGGCGGAAGATTTTTTCAGTGAATCGCTCAAAACCTGCACTTATGACGGCCTGTATTTCGGCATGCCCTGGTATGTCGATACCAGGGTGGTTTATTTCAGACGTGAATATCTCGACCGCTTTGGCTGGCAGCAGTTTCCGCAGACATGGGAAGAATATTTCAAGCTTGGCCAGCAAGTAACGGCGGCAAAGCTTGCGGCCGGCGACGAAATTGGCTATTTTTGCAGTTTGCAGGGATTCACCTTCGAAATGTTCTACTGGCAGGCCGGCGGCGACTTCATGCCTCTTCAGGCCGGATATCCGGCATTCGATGCCGCAAAAATGGCTGAAGCAATCAGCTATGAGCGCAGCATGCGCCAGGCCGGCTTTCTCGGCAAGCCGCATGATTCAGGCATCGATTACATAACTGAATTCGATCAGGGTCGTTACGAGGTAGCAATATCAGGCCCCTGGATGGCCGCCGATCTGAAAAAGAACCAGCATCGGCTCAAGAATGCCTGGGGCATGGCGCCGATGCCGAAAAACAAGAGGCGAACTTCGTTTATTGGCGGCTCCAACCTCGTGCAATTCAAAGAATCAAGGCACAAGGAAATCGGCCGCCGCTTCATTCACTTTCTCGGCCGGCCCGATATTCAGACAGACTGGTATGAGATTTCGAACGATATTCCGGCAAACCGCCGGGCCATGGAAACACCGCAGCTGATCAACGACCCGGTCATGCAGGTATTTCGCGATCAGCTGGAAGACACCCGGCTGCCGCCGGCGGATCGCGAATGGAGCATCTTCTGGGATCGCTTCTATCGCCAGTATGACGCTTTCATGGAAAGCGACGATGACGTTAAGGACTTTGTCAGAAAGATGAGCACGGTCATGGCAGAAGTGATCGCCGAGCGAGATGCTTCCGGGAAACCGACAACCGGTGGGGTTTACTGGGTGGCGCTTACGCTCTTCCCGGTTGTTCTGCTATCTGCTTACATCTTGCAAGGCATTGGTCGGCGACAGCCGCTAAAAGTGCTTACCAGCACACCCCTGCGAACCGTTGCCCTCTTTCTGGTTCCGGCCATGACGGTCATGTTGATATTCCGTCTGCTGCCACTCTGCGTGGCGTTTGCCGCCAGTTTCACCGATCTCGGAGCCGCCAATATAACCGATCCGACCCGCGCGCTGTTTACAGGATCCGGCAATTATCTGCGCCTTTACCAGGACGAAATCTTCTGGAAAAGCGTAAATAACACCCTGATTTATCTGCTGGTCGGCGTGCCTGCCAACCTGCTGATCGCATTGACGCTGGCTCTGGCGATAAGCCGCTTTCGCGGCTGGCAGCGAACTCTGCTGGCCACTGGTCTGTTTCTGCCTTCGGTCATTACCATGGTAGCGTCGGCGGTGACCTGGCGCTGGCTCTACTGTCAACAAAGCCCGCTCAACCTCGCGATCAACTGGCTCGGAATCGGCCCGCTAAACTGGCTGGGCGATCCCGATCTGGCGCTGCCTTCGCTGATCATCTTTTCGGTCTGGCGCAGTTACGGGCTGAGCATGCTGATCATTCTGGCCGGACTTGAGCTGATCAACCGCGAGCTTTACGAGGCCGTGCGTATCGATGGTGGCAGTCGCTGGCATGAATTTCGCCATGTCACCCTGCCCGGCCTTCGCGGCACGCTGTTTGCGGTTGCCGTTGGCATAGTCGTCGCCAATATTCAGTTTTTCATCGAGCCCTACGTTCTGACCGGCGGCGGGCCGAAAGACGCGACCATGTCGCTGCTGCTGTTTTCGTATAATCGTGCCTTTGGCTCGTTTCAGCTGGGTTATGCCTCGTCGGTAATCACGGTTCTCTTTGTCTTTTTCTTTATCTTCAACCTCTGGCAGAGACATTTCCGCCAGAAACTAAGCTGAGCGGAGAACGGACAATGAATACACACACCCGAAACCGCCTGCTTAAAGAAATGCTGTTTTTCAGTTTTCTCATCTGTACGCTGGCGATAACCATGCTGCCGTTCATCTTCATGTCGGCCGAGGCGCTGGCACCCTCGCCAATGGCCAATGTAGAAGGTTCTCGCTATCTGCCGCAGAACTGGTCGCTAGAGTCTTTCCGGCAGCTGATGGGTGTCGGCGACATCGCCCGCTTCACCATGAACAGTATGATTCATGCCTTCGGCTACACTTTTCTGTCACTGCTGCTCAATTCGCTGGCGGCCTTCGCCTTTGCACGCATGGTTTTTCCGGGGCGCGACCGTCTGTTCACCATGCTGATACTGGCGATGATGGTGCCCGGTCAGGTCATCATGATACCGGTTTTCATAATAGTCAAATCACTTGGCCTGCTCAATTCGTTCGCCGGCCTGATATTACCGGGATGCGCGCATGCGTTCGGAATTTTTGCGGTGCGCCAGTTCATGCGTGACCTGCCCGACGAAATTTTCGATGCCGCCAGAACTGATGGCTGCAGCGACTTTGAATTGTTCACACATATCGCTCTGCCGCTGTGTCGCCCGATACTGGCGAGTCTGGCGGTCACCAGTTTCATCTACACCTGGGATCAGTTCCTTTACCCGCTGGTAATCATGCAGGACGAACCGATGTTCACGCTGCCGGTCGCGCTGGTTTCTTTGACGTCGCAGCATTTTGGCAGCTGGGGCATGCTTCTGGCAGGCGGCGTCGTTACCGCCCTTCCCTCGCTCATCGTCTTCATGCTGGCGCAGCGCGCCTATGTCGCCGGCATCACCGGCGGCAGCACTAAGGGATAGGGTCATCTCATGCAAAAAGACAGCATAAAATCAGCCCGGTCACCGCGACAAGACAGCAATGGCAATCAAACCAACCGCCAAAGGTCACAAGCCGTAAACGCAGACAAAGCGGCCAGATTGGGCCGGAACGGCGGCTGCATGCTCCTGATCTCCAAATTTCTTCTGCTGATGTTTCCGCTGCTGTTTATAGGCTTTGGCGTGCAGATGTTCTACAAGAACTGGCAGGCACTTGACTGGCCCGAGGTGCCCATCGTCATCGGCGGTTCCGATGCCGGCAGCAGCTATGACGAGGATTCAGAAACCGGCGAAAAAACCTGGTCAATCGACGTCAGGCTGCACTTTGACGGATCTTATGAGGGGAAGCCGATTTCCGGAAGCTTTGTGCGCTCGAGCCGTTTTGGCAGTGCCGAGCCAACTCCGGATGAGATCGAAAAGCAGCGCCAGGCAACGCTGGTCAGCTACCAGCGCGACGGCCTGACCGCCCGCGTCAACCCTCTGGATACCAGCGAGACCCTGGTCGAACCGTCTCTGGTCGGCGCGACTTTCATGGTTCTGATCGGCATCGGCCTGCTCATTCTGTTCATCCGCAAACACCACAAAATCTCAGAAGACGACATATGAGAACTGGCAAACTCGCCACTGCCTCGCGTGTCTTCGAAATCAGCCTGTTTGTCGCTTCTCCGGGCTATGTCGGTAGAATCGAATAAATGCTTTTTCTGATCGCTGATGCAATGATTGCAATAGTTCTGTTTAACATCAATCTTAACCAGAACCAGTAATTTTTCTTGCCACTTTTGGCAATAATTGGTAATAATTATTACCAGTTATTGCATTAATCGGTAAAATTAAAAGCCGGAGGCTTCTTCATGATCGACATGCTTAAAGAAGTGATCCTGGATTTTCAGGAGCTTGATCTGCCAAACAGCGTACCCAGACGGCTCGCTGTTACGCCCGTACCCGGCAAGGCCACAGTTTGCATCGGGGTACGTCGCAGCGGCAAATCGACTTTCATGTTCCAGCTTATGAAAAAGCTGCAAAAAGCTGGGGTTGCCAGTCAGAACATTCTCTATCTCAATTTTTTCGATGATCGTCTGCACGGATTGCAACATGATAATTTGAGCGTGATTATGGAAGCCTATTTCTCGCTCTATCCTGAGAAGAAAAACGCCGAGAAAATATACTGTTTTTTTGATGAAATACAGGTTGTGCCGGGCTGGGAGCCATTCGTAGACCGTCTGATGCGGACAGAAAAGTGCGAGGTGTATATAACCGGTTCGTCGGCTCAGATGCTCTCACGTGAGATCGCAACCCAGATGCGCGGCAGGGCACTATCCTGGGAGATATTCCCCTTTTCATTCCGGGAATTTCTCGACTGCAAAAAGATAAAGAGCGACGGTTCGCTCTCGACCAAAACACGTCTGACAATCCAGAAGGCGTTCGAAGAATTCTGGGAAACCGGCGGTTTTCCTGAAGTTGCAGGCCTTGAAAAAATGATGCGGATAAAGATACATCAGGAGTATTTCAACGCAATGCTGTTCCGCGACCTGGTTGAACGCCATGATATCCCTCACCCCAGGGCGGTCACTGATCTGGCGCATTGGCTGGTCGACAACACAGGCTCTCTGTATTCAATCAACAACCTGACAGGCTATCTGAAATCCCTCGGTCACAGGGTTCCAAAATCAGCCGTATCCGACTATCTGGAATGGTTTGAAGACGCCTATATTTTGTTTACTGTTCGCATCTTTGATGCATCTCTGTCCAGGGCCAATGCGAACCCCAAGAAAATTTACTGCATCGACCACGCGCTGGTAACGTCGATCAGTTCAGGCATTCTGGTCAACTCAGGCCATCTTCTGGAAAACCTTGTATTCAGCGCGCTGCGCCGGGTCACGCCAGACATCTTTTACTACAAAACCAGGGCGGGGCGCGAGGTTGATTTCATCTACGGGCGAAAGGGGTCATCTCGCGGGCTCATTCAAGTCTGTGAATCAATCGCCGACCAGCAGACCCGCAAACGCGAAACTGCCGCCCTGACAGAAGCCATGATCGAGCTGAAACTATCACAAGGCCTCATCGTTACGCGTAACGAAGAAGAACAGATACTGGTAGATTCCGGTAAAATCGACGTGGTTCCTGCCTGGCGTTTTCTGCTGGACATGTAGAAATAATCTTTCCACATTTACCTGCAGACCTTTGCGGGAAAAGCGCAGCCAGAATCGGCATTTGCTCAGCTGCGGTCTTTTTCGTCTTCGGCTTTGAGTTCGGCGAGTTCGCGTTTGATCATGCCGATTTTCATGTCGTGATAAGGCGAGTCTTCCCAGAACTGGGATTCCTTGTAGGCCAGCTCTTTTTCGAGCTCTTTAATTCTGACCTGTCTCGCAGCCCGATCCATAATCACCTCTAAATCTGAACAAAATGCATTCCTTTAAATTACTACAAAAACTGCCCTGCCGAATCTACCACGGCAGGGCAGAGCTATAGTTTCAGGATTACTTTACCGGTGCGAAGCGGGCGGTGAAATGGCGCAGGAAAGGAGCTTCCCAGACGATTTTGAGGCCTTTCGCCTTTTTGCGCTGCTGATAGGTTTCGATAATCGCTTCGACGGCGTAGTCGAAATGGCTCTGAGTGTAGACGCGACGCGGAAAAGCGAGGCGCACGAGTTCCATCGCTGCCGGAATTTCCTTGCCGGTCTTCTTGTCTTTTTTGCCGAACATGACGGTGCCGATTTCGACGCCGCGAATGCCGCCGGTGCGATAGAGTTCACAGCAGAGCACCTGTCCCGGATACTGTTCGGCCGGGATGTGCGGATAAACCGACTTCGCATCTATGTACACCGCGTGACCGCCGGTCGGGCGGATGATGCCGATTCCGGCTGCGAGCAGGCGCTCGCCCATGTATTCGGCAGTGCGCACGCGATAGCGCAGATAGTCTTCGTCAAGCGCTTCCATCAGACCAACGGCAAGCGCATCGAGGTCGCGGCCGGCCAGCCCGCCGTAGCTCGGAAAGCCTTCGGTGAGAATCAGCAGATTGCGGCAGCTGGCGGCGAGATCGCCGTCGTTCATGGCGAGGAAGCCGCCGATATTGACCATACCGTCTTTTTTGGCGCTCATTGTGCAGCCGTCGGCATAAGAAAACATTTCCTGCGCGATTTCGAGCGGCGTCTTCTTCTCGTAGCCCTTCTCGCGAATCTTGATGAAATAGGCGTTCTCGGCAAAGCGGCAGGCGTCGATGAAGAACGGCACCTTGTATTTTTTGTAAATCTTCGCGGCGGCCTTGATGTTTTCCATCGAAACCGGCTGGCCGCCGCCCGAATTGTTGGTGACGGTCATCATACCGAGCGGCACCTTTTTGTGGTTCTTTTTGAGAAATTCTTCGAGTTTGGCCAGGTCGATGTTGCCCTTGAACGGGTGTATCAGAGCCGGCTGTTTGCCTTCGGGAATGACGAGATCGACGGCTTCGGCGCCCTGATACTCGACATTGGCGCGAGTCGTGTCGAAATGCGTATTATTGGGAACGCAATCGCCCTTTTTGAGGGCGGTTGTGAACAGAATCTTTTCGGCGGCGCGACCCTGATGAGTAGGAATCACGTGCTTGAAACCGGTGATCTTCTGCACAGTGCTTTCGAAATTGTAAAAGCTCTTGCTGCCGGCATAGGCTTCATCGCCGGTTATCATGGCAGCCCACTGTTTGTCGCTCATGGCACCGGTTCCGCTGTCGGTGAGAAAATCGAGCAGAACGTTGTCAGCCTTGATCAGAAACGGGTTGTAAAAAGCCTCTTTCAGCAGCTGCACGCGCTGTTTTTCGGTAGTCTGGCGAATCGGCTCGACCATCTTGATTTTGAAAGGTTCAATCAAAGTCTTCATATCACACCTCGTGTATATCTGATTCCATGCGACAACGCACGACAGTCAGCAGAATAACACGCCGCGCCCACCAGGTAAAGAAAAACCCGCACCCTTCGCCAGCACCGGAGAAATCTTGAGGACATCCACAGATTGCTCGATTACGCAGATAAGAAGCAGCAATTCGCGGCAAAAAGTCAGGCTTGGATCCTGCGACTGCGCCCGCCTTCGCTCATCCGCCTACGCTGGCGCTTCGGCGCAGGCGAATTGTGATTTGCCGGGAATCGCTGAAAAACGGCCACGGATTTCGCACAATTATTACAGGAATGTTATAATCAAATAAAACTTACTTGGAGAAAACTTATCGTGCTGAACAGATATCTTGAGGCCGCCCTGAAGCATGCAAAATACGAAATGATTGACGATGAAGAGTCTTTTTATGCTGAAATACCCGGTTTTAAGGGAGTCTACGCCTCGGCGGCAAACCTCGAGGACTGCAGGAATAAGCTTGCAGAAGTTCTTGAAGAATGGGTGCTCTTCCGCATCTATCAGCATCTTGAACTGCCTACGGTCGATGGCCTGAAAATCCAGATCATCAAAGACCTCGCCGCCTGATGCCGCCATTCAAACCAATATCTCGTGAGAATCTGATCAAAGCTCTCAGAAAAGCCGGATTTGAAGGCCCTTTTTCTGGCGGGAAGCACCAGTTTATGTTACGTGGCGATCTGTCGCTGACCCTTCCCAATCCTCATCGCGGCGAAATCGGCCGCGATCTTTTACAGAGGATTCTGAGGCAGGCCGAAATCTCCAGAGAAGAGTTCGAAAATCTCTGATTTAGAAATACAACCCAATTTTGATGTCATTGTTTTAGAAAAACAACTCTTTTTAACAATCAAATCAACCTGAATGTATATTCCCAGCATCTGATAAGCTGTTACAGAGTAAAACAGCTGAAGAAAATCCACAGATTGCGCCGATGAAAACTGCAATTCTAAATAAAAAGCAGGCATGGATCCTGCGACTGCGCGCAGGATGCGCTTATTGTTGCCCCGTTTTGGTCATTCTACGCGTATCACAACGTAGGGGTTCAACATGTTGAACCCCTACACAGAAATCACTGTTGACAGCAAATTTCTTAAAAAGAAATCTGCGGTCATCTGTGTAATCACCCAAACGGCCTGCTTATCTTTAATCTGCGGGTATCTGCGAAATCGGCGGATAACTCTTAACTGGCCGGCTGATTTCCGGCGGACTATGAATAATTATGTCAGGTCTTACATTGTGCAGACCGACATGATAGAATTTCGTCTGTTATCGTAAGGAAATTCGCAGACTGACGAGTGAAGTCGAGCCTCAGCAAAGGATGGCAGCAATGAACGACACACAACAGTCGCCCATACAGAAAATAGAATGGGATTGGAAACCCTACCCTGAGCAGGCCCTCAACGAAATAATTGCCGACAAAGAAATATATCTTCCGCAGATGCGGGCGATAATGCAGCGTGTCATCGATGAACCCGACTTTTTCATTAAAGAAGAAGATTACATGGGCCATCTGTTTGCGGTCTATCTACTTTCGTTTTGGCGCGACACAGAATCCTTCGAGCTGATCATCGATGCCTTTGTCGATAAAGAAGTCGATATAATCTGGAACGACATTTTACACGAAATTGGCAGATTCATCGTTTCGACCTGGAATGGCAACCTCAGAAAAATCTTAGATTTCATAAAGAACGACGGTGTTGATAAATATGTACGCATGAATGCTTTCGGCGGTCTGGTCAGTCTGTTTTTCAGGGAAAAAATCACGCGGGAGCAACTGCTCGAAAGCGCACGCGAAATTATCCGAGACTGCCGGCGCCATAAAAACCAGGTGTTTTTTGCCGGATTTATCTGCGAATGCAGCGATTTTTACTGCCCGGAACTGCATGAAGAAATACGTGGTCTCTTCGAAAATAAGCTTGTCGATACTGACTGGGTGGGCCTTGAAAATTTCGAAAAAGACCAGAAAACCAGGCAAAACGAAAACGAAAAAAAAGACAGTCCTCGTCGGCAACCGATCGAAAATATCCATGAAGAGCTTTCAGACTGGGCAATGTTCAGTGAGTCGGAAGATGAAGCCTTTGACGATTACGATGGCTATTGGGACGATGACGATTCGGATGAAGATGATTTTGATGAAGATGATTTGAACGAAGACTATCTGGACGAAGACTATCTGGACGAAGATGAGGATCTCGATGAATTTGAACCTCAACAGGTTCAGTCCTCGACCGAAAAATACCCCGGCACCGGCCGCAATGACCCCTGCCCCTGCGGCAGCGGCAAAAAATACAAAAAGTGCTGCCTTGAATAAAGCACAGGGCTATTTATAAGCTGATTTCCGTGGCGCCAGATTTATTATGAATACGATGACCTTTTCGTTGTCTACTTTATAGAAAAGTCTGTAGTCGCCGATGCGATAGCGGTGATAGTCAGACAGCTCGCCTTTCAGGCGCTTTATGTTGGGGCCAAAGAATGGATTCTGCCTCAGTATCGGGTAGACATAGTCAGTGATCTTTTTGTAAATCCTGCTCAAATTATTGTTTTGTGCAATAAGCTTCGAGAAGGTTTCTGTTTCAGCGATCTTGAATCTGTCAGACAATTTTGTATCTACCCTTTTTGATATCGGCTTCGGCATTTTCAAAAGATTTCAGCAGATTTTCGTCGCTCAAAATTTCCTGCAATTCCAGATCAGAAACTGAATTCTCGTCTGTCAGATACTTCAGGGCAGCATATTCAATAAAATTTGAGATAGTTCTAAGTTCACCCTGAGCCGCAGTCTTTATCAGCTCATAGATTTTATCATCGAGCCTGATCGTTATGGTTTTAGTCATTTTCATTCTCCTATGCTTCAAAAGTATTCTAAAATGAAGAAATTGTCAAGAAGCGAAAAACATCCGCAGATTACACCGATTACGCAGATGAAAAGCATTTATTCGCAGTGAGAAACAGGCATGAATCCTGCGACTGCGCGTAGCAAAGCGAAGTCGCAGAACCCAGGTTTCGATGCGCGGTTAAGCCTCAAAAATAATCTGCGGTCATCTGTGTAATCGGCGGAAAAGTTCTGCGAGGTCTGCTGCGCGTCAGCCGGCTGGAGTGGTGCGGTTGCGGCCGGCCTGCTTGGAGCGGTAGAGGGCTTCGTCGGCGGTTTTGATCAGAGCTTCCTTGTCGGCGGCGTGGTCGGGGAAAGTGGCGCAGCCAAGGCTGATAGTGACGCTGATCGGCTTGTCTTCGTGCATCAGAATTGTCTGCTCGACATTGGTGCGGATGCGTTCGGCCAGGTGCACGGCGCCTTCCAGCGGCGTGTTGGGCATGATCACGGTGAACTCTTCGCCGCCATAGCGGGCGGGCAGGTCGATGCCTTCGCGCACGGTAGCAGCGGTGATTTCGGCGACCTTTTTCAGCACGCGGTCGCCAATCTGATGGCCCCAGGTGTCGTTGAACTTCTTGAAATGGTCGACATCAAAGAGAATAAGCGACACCGGCTCTTCGCGGCGTTTCGCTTTGGCGATCGCGGCATCGAGGCGCAGCTGGAAATAGCGATGAATATAGAGGCCGGTCAGACCATCGGTGATCGCCAGCTGATGCAGCTGTGCCTTTTGTATGGCAATCGCGATCTGAATAGAAATGTCTGACAGCAGCTCGACATCATCATCAACAAAGCCCTGCGGATGATCGACAAGATAGAGAACCCCGAGGATGCCCTTGTCACCCGACAGCGGCAACGCCAGAAGATTCTTGCCGGTCTGCACCCAGGCCGGCTCAACAGCGAGCGATGCCGCCGGCTCTTTAGCAAGATTGTTGCAGACAATCGCCCCTGAACTCTTTACAGCTTTCCCGGCAAAGCCGCAGCCAGTTTCGAGCTGTGCGACAGCTGAACGGTCACCAGCTTCAGGTGCGGCGTCGAGCGTGGTGAGGGTCATACGTTCGCTTATCGGGTCGAACATGAACATGGCGGCAATCCTGACCTGAATCGTTTCGCGCAAAATTTCGAGAATACCCTTGATCAGATCGCTTTCTTTCTGATAGATGATGGCCTGGTTGATCAGATTGCGCAATGACAGATCAAAAACCTGCCTGTCAAGCTTGATCTTGGCAGCTTTCAACTTATCCACCGTGCTCTTGATTTCGCAGCGCATGTCGTCCATAGTCTTGCCGAGAAAAGCGAATTCATCATGCGACTCAACGCCGATGCGGCTCTCGAAATCACCGGCACCGATCGCCTGGGCCGACGCGACCAGCGAATTGATCGGCCGGGTCAGGGTACGCGAAAACAGCAGCGCCAGCAGAATTGCAAAAAGAATCGCCGCTACACCGATTTGTATCAGGTTGTCACCCAGCAGAACGATCATTTCGCTGACCAGCGCCTTTTCAACCGCGGTGGCGATAAACAGACGACCATTCTGAGCTTCGAGCGGCATGGTCTGAAACAAATAGCCACGGCCGGCAAGGGTCTTGTCAAAAGCCGGCTGCCTTGACTCGGCCGCGCAGATCTCGACCGGCAGTAGCTCGCCCGCTTCCCTGAAAGTCGAGCCGAACAGCAGGCAGCGCTCGTCGACGAATCCGAAAAAGATCAGATCGGTGCCGATGATTTTTTTGATTTCCTCGGCGAACTGATGCGTTGAAAACAGCGAGATGACAACCACGCCGATCGGGCCGGCCGCGTTCTCGTGATACATCGGGGCGGCCGAGCAGATGCGCAGATGGCCATTGACGATTTCGCGAAAGCTCATGATTTTACCCTGCAGAACCTCCGCAACGACAGCGGGCGGGCAGAGCGGGTAGCGCGTGCAGGGTTCGCCGGCAAGCAGAGTGGCATCGCGCCCGTAAATCTCAGTTACGGCATCGTAGGCATTCAGTTTGAGATGACGGTTGGCGAGATGAACGCGGTCGATCAGCTCAACTATATCACCGCTGCGCACTGCCTCGCGGATATCCTTGCTCTGCGCCAGAATCTGCACCTTCAACGCCATTTCGTCTAGCGTATCGAGGAAAAAGTTATGCGCCACCGCCAGACTGTCACGCGCGCGCTTCTGCAGCATATCGGTCAGATGGCTGGTCACCAGCCGGGAAGTCGTGTAGATCGCCAAGAACATCGGCACAACAACCACAATCAGAAAAAGCAGGGCGAGTTTACGCTTCATCGGCGACCCTCCAGCTGTTCGATGCGCCCCTGCGCTTCGGCGAGGATTTCGCTGATCGGTCGCTGCTGATTTGTGAATATTTCGTTGAGAATCCAGTTGGTTTCCTGCCAGACGAACTTCATACTTTCGCCGGGCGGAAGCGGCACGCCATGTCTGGCGCCGGCGAGAAAGCCGCGCTGGTAGAGAGTCAGTTGATCTGGCGCGATATCACAGCATGGCAACAGACCGATGCGCTGCGCAGCCAGTGTCTGCACCTGCTTTGAACAGAGCATTTCGACGACTTTGAGTGCCTCATCACGATGCGATGTGTGGGAGTTGATAGCGAAAGCCTTGATGCCGATGAAAGGACGTGCCGGTCGCCCATCATCGATGTCAGGAATCGCGGTAACTGCGAAGTTTACCGGGCTTCGCTCGATTTCTGGAAGAGACCAGGGGCCGGTAATGATCATCGGAACTTTGCTACGGCCAAACAGATTGATCATCGCCGGATAATTCGCCTTTGCCGGCAGCAGTTTCCAGCGTGTATGCAGGTCACGCGCAAAGTTCAGCGACTCTTCATGCGCCGCTGACTGCAGGTTTATATGACCATCGGCAGCGAAAATATCGGCGCCAAAGCCGAAAAACAACGCGGCATGATAATAGAAATTCTTGTTTTCGTACATAAAAGGGTGCAGACTGCCGGTAGCCAGCACCCCGCCGAGAGTGACAAGTTCGTTGAAGCTGCGCGGCGGTGTGGCGACCAGGTCGGTGTTATAAAAGAAGGCCAGCGACTCGAAGCTCCAGGGCACGGCATGAACCTGCCCTTCTACTTTTACGCCATCGAGCATGGTCGGCAATATATGCGTTAAACTGGCTGTAATAGGCAGCAAAAGCTTCTGGCGTGACAGTTCGCCGATCCAGTCGTTTACCAGCAGAATGATGTCGGGTGAAGCAGCACGTTCGGCGTTACCGAGAAATTCTGGTTTGAGGTCGTTGAGCCTTGCGACTTTCCAGTTCAGGGTGACGCCAGGCATTTCCTTTTCGATACGACCGCCAATTTCGCGAAAGAATTCGAGTTCGCGCGGGTTGGCGTCGAGCCAGATGTTGATCATCTTGCGCGCCAGGTCGTTCTTTGCTGGAGGCTGGCATCCTGTTATCGCAAAAATCGCCAGCGAAACTGCCAGCACAACCTTCATCGCCAGTTCGTAAATCTTCATGATCACTGCCTTATTTTTCTTTGTGTACAAAATATCATAAATTGTACAATGCGACACCTGCCGATTGAACGCGAAGAAAAGCAGACACAGCAGGAGGGCATCCGTAGATTGCACCGATGACGCCGATGAGAGCTTGCTTTAATCTGCGTATATCCGCGCAATCTGCGGAAAAGAGTGATATCTGCCTGCATACTTTGATGCAGTCGAAAAATAAATCAACCTGCTTGCATTAAGGTACTTACTTGCAATAGTCTGAATCCATGGGCTGCATATTTCAATTTTTTCTGCTGGTGACATTTTTTTCGGTCAGCGAAGTCTATCTTCTGCTGCTCGTCGCGCAGCACACCAGCCTGCTGTTCACCATGGCCTGCTGCGTGTTTACCGGCATCGTCGGCGGCTACTTCGTCAGACAGCAGGGCATGCAGACTCTGGTTCGCATCCGGCAGACGCTGGAAGGGGGCGCACTGCCGGCTGATGAGGCGGTCGAAGGCCTGCTGCTGCTGATAGTTGGCGTGCTGCTTTGCGTGCCAGGCTTCATAACAGACACCCTGGGCTTTCTCATAATTGTTCCGGCCATCCGCAACTTCGTCGCAAAGCGTCTGGTGAAGCGCTTCAAGACAGGAATCGACACCGGGCAGTTCAAGGTCTACACTTCAGGCAGTTCAACCCGGCCAGATCCAGCCGGTCCGCGACAATATGACGAACCGGCGCGCCCGTCCGAAGCCGAAATCGAAAACGCTACCATCGTAGATCAGCCTGATAACGACGAAAATCCGTAAATACTCCTCGTTTTAAAGAGCAGAAGCCGCTGACTACCTACAAAAGCAGTCACACAGCGCAGCCTGTTCTTCGAAGTCCTTAATCTTCAATTATGACAGGTATTTTTTCAGTTCTGAGCGGATAAAATCCTGATCGGCCGCAGGAAATTCATCCACCGGAACATCAGAGAATGCAAACCAGTAGAAGGTCTGCTTTCGTGCTGGATTTACCATTCGCGGAGACTGCTCAGAGTCGCTGCTTAGAATGACATAGCCAATCCTGCGCCCATCCCGACTTTCGCCACACACAGTAGAAACGCTCTTGCAGCCGGTTAAACCAGTCTCTTCGCGCAGCTCGCGCATCGCAGCCACTTCGAAAGTCTCGCCCTCATCTACCGATCCGCAGGGAAACTCAAATACCATCCCGGCCGACGCCCGGTATCTGTGCTGTACCAGCACCTTTCGGTCACGAACGACGACAGCCACGGCAATGCTTTTCAGAACAGCATTGTCGCCAGCACCATCTTTGTCGGCGGCCAGAAGGATTTCGCGCACTTTGCGATATTCTTCGATTCGTGCATAATCTTTTTGAGTCGGCGAAGCAATGCGCGAAAGATCCATGTTTTCGGCATTGTCGGCGAGCTTTACCGCAAGCGCAATCCGATTGGCAGCCGCGCGGCGGGCGGCGTCAATTCTGGTTTCGCCCTTGCGCTTGGTAAGCGCATCGACCGCCGCGATCACGGTCGGCGAAAAGCCTTGCTGTGAAAGGGTTTCGAGCGTTACCGAAGTGTCTTCGACAATGTCATGCAGCACGGCTGCGATCTGCTGCTGCGGATCCTGCAGCCTGAACATGACGCGAAGAGGGTGAAGAATGTAGGGCTGACCGGCTTTGTCGACCTGCCCGGCATGCGCTTCGGCGGCAAGCGCGATGGCCTTTTCCAATGTTGCCATGGCAATTCCTTTCTTGCGTAACAGCTTGAATCAGCAGCACGAATTTAACGACTCCGGTATTCACAATACTATGAAACAATAAGATACAGAAGTTATCAGTTGCACTCTCCTGAAGAGTCGTCCGCAGATAATAGAATTATCGCAGATATTTGAGAAATCATTTCAACTCTTTTGTCACTTATCATAACAGTTGGAAATCATGCGATCAAAATTCATAACAGCAGGCATAACTTAGGGGCAAGCGCACTAACACACTTTAGACTGCAACTGAGCCGGATTTCCGCGCGCGCGGGAACGACGAAATTAGTTTCTGCCATTCCGGTCGCAGACCCTGAATCTATGAGTTTAATGCGCCTGCCCTGGCACAACAAAAAACAGTTTGACATTAAACTATTTTTTTAACATATTAGTAAAAAAAGAGAAATATATGAACTACAAGAGGTTGCCCCGCCGCTCTTAAGTTAACCCTGCAACCCCTGGAGAACTGAGGCCGATAATGATACTAAAATCGAGTCAGATAAAACTTCTGCTTAAATTCGCTGGCATAGCGCTGGCGATAGTTCTTGTGATTTTCATTGCCGCACCAGGCTATGGCGAAGAAGCGCTGACCGGCGAAGCGGCAGGGCTGGCTGCCAGTCTTAACGAAAGCCTGTTGCTGACTTTTGTCGGCATATTCCTGATCGGGCTCGCGCTCAACCTGACGCCCTGTGTATATCCGATGCTGGCAATCACCGTCTCGATCTTCGGCCAACAGAGCGAGAGCCGCAGCGGCCTGGTCTTTTTGCGTGCGCTCTCTTATGTACTCGGCATCTCGACAATGTACAGCATACTCGGCCTGTTCGCCGCGTTAACCGGCGGCCTGTTCGGCAGCATTCTGCAGTCGCCGGTCGTGCTGCTGCTCGTCAGTCTGCTGTTCTTTGTGCTGTCACTCAGCATGTTCGGTTTCTACGAACTGCAGATGCCCTCATCTCTGCTCAGCCGCCTCGGCGGGCAGCGCTCGGCCAGCCTCTTCGGCACCTGGCTCTCAGGTCTCTTCGTCGGCATCTTCGCGGCCCCCTGCGTCGGCCCGCCGGTCATCGGCCTGCTGACGCTGGTCGGCCACCGCGGCGAGCCGTTGTTCGGCTTTCTCGTGTTCTTCGTGCTCAGTCTCGGCCTCGGTTTCCCGTATCTGATACTTGGCACATTCACCGGTCTGCTGCAAAAGCTTCCGCGCTCGGGCGCCTGGATGAACTGGGTCAAGAAGCTGCTTGGAACAGTACTCGTCGCTGTCGGATGCTTCTACCTGTCGCTAGCTGCTGAGCCGTCTCTGACATTCATACTGATTCCTCTGACCATGTCCCTGGGTGGCATTTACCTCGGTTTTGTCGACAAAACTCAGACCAGCTCATACCTGTTCACCTGGTTCAAACGCTTAACCGGCGCGGCACTGATTGTTGGTTCGGCTCTTTTCTATCAGGCCGGCCATGTGCCTTCGATCAACTGGGACAAGTATACCGGGCAGCCAATAGAATCAGGCCCGGCCGCCATCTACTTTTCGGCCAGCTGGTGTATACCCTGTCTTGAGCTTGATCGCATGACATTTACAGAACGCACTGCCATCGAGGCGATGGGCCAGCTCAAGCGCTTCAAGGTCGATCTGTCAAATTACGACTCGCCCGAATCGAAGGCTGTGCGCGAAAAATACCGCATTGTGGGAGTCCCCACCATTGTCTTTCTCGACAAGAACGGCCAGGAAGTCCGTCAGGAACGGGTCGTTGGCTTCGTCAGCGCTGAAGAACTGATCAACCGCATCGACCGGGTAAAAACTGCCGGAGATGCTGGCAACGAAACAGTGGCGCTGATATACGCACCAGAAGCAGCAGAAGAAGAGCCGTCAGAGGCTTCTCTGGTCGCAGATACCACATCTATAGTTCCCGGTTCATCATTCAACCTTGGTGTATTCTTTAAAATGCGCGAGGGCTGGCACGTCTACTGGCTGAACCCCGGCGATTCAGGCACTGAGCCACAGATCAGCTGGCGACTGCCCGAAAGCTTCTCAGTCGGCAAACCTGAATGGCCGGCGCCACAGCGTTTCGACAAACCGCCGTTCGCCACGTTCGGACACGAAGGCGAGCTGCTGCTGGCACACGAAGTAAGTGTTCCAGCCAATCTCGAACCCGGCACAGTCGTAAAAATAGGCGCTGACATCGAATGGCTGGTATGTGACGAAATCTGCATCAGCCAGAGCGCCAGCGTCGAAATCGAACTGCCGGTGGCTCAAACGGCATCCCCTTCCTCAGCCGACCCATTATTTGCCAATGCAAAATATCTGTTGCCAGAAACATCCCCCGACTGGAAATTCTCAGCCATCTACGATAATCGCTCTGCCAAGCTGATCATAGAACCGCCAGCCAGCGTTTCACTGCAGAATGCCGACGCTCTGACGTTCTTTCCGGCGCAACAGGGTGTCTTCCGGCACGGCAGCATCAAAACCAGCATCGATGAAGGCACAATCCGGGTAGACATGCAACGAACCGGCCTGCCGCCCGACGAAAGACTGCGCGGCGTCATCGTTCTGAACGAAGTTATCTCAGACCAGCCCCGCAGCATAATAGTCGATACCGAATGGCATAAGAAGTGAAACTACACAGGAGAAGTGCATTATACTATGAGTAGTGATAAACAAAGGGCGTAGGCGGGTTTCTCAAAAGCGTAAGCTTGTGAGCCGAGCACTTTTGACTCAAAGACTTCAGCAATCGAGAAGCAGATGAGGCGGTTTGCCAAAGGCAAAGGCCAGCTCTGAGCCAATCCTGAAGCGTTGAGCCCCTAAAGGGATCCGCAGATCTAACGACTGAAGCCGTAAGATCTGCCTAATCCCGCCGAGAGCCCGGGTAAGAAATATAGAGTTGGAATAAATTTTTGAATAAGTTAAAAAAAATCAAAGGAGACAAATATGAAGTATATTTATCTGACACTCGTGATTGTTCTGGCCCTTTTCGTTCACCATGGTCTCACCGCCGAAGAAGCGGCAGCGCCGACCGGCCCGGTTCTCGGCGAGGCTGCCCCGAATTTTACTCTCAATGATCTCGATGGCAAACCGGTCGAGCTCGCTTCATTCAAGGGCAAATACGTCGTGCTTGAATGGACGAACTACGACTGCCCTTTCGTCAAAAAGCACTATTCTAGCGGCAACATGCAGGCGCTGCAGGACAAAAACGTCGCTGAAGGCGTGATCTGGCTGACCATCAACTCATCAGCAGAAGGCAAACAGGGCAATTTCCCGCCGGCAAAATGGAAGGAACTGGCAGCCGAGCGCAAATCATCGCCAACAGCGATTCTTCTCGACCCCGACGGCAAGGTCGGCCAGCTCTACATGGCCAAAACCACGCCCGAAATGTTCGTGATCGACCCGAATGGTTCGCTGATCTACATGGGCGCGATCGATGACAAATCGAGCACAAACGTCGCAGACATCAAAACCGCCAAAAATTACGTGCAGCAGGCTCTCGACGAAGCGAAAGCACTCAAGCCGGTTTCGGTGCCAATAACCAGATCCTACGGCTGCTCGGTTAAATACTGATCGGCGAGTTGCGATCAAACACCGGTGTTATTGGCCAGGCTTGAATGAAAGCCTCAGCAGGCTGAAGCAGTCTGCTGAGACTTCTTTATCTCTGTCAAATTCTATGCCTGGCTGAATCAGTGACAGAACCGCTCACTGCTCATCGTCGGCAAGCTGCTGACGAACTCGGTTGAATTCGGCTTCGACACTTTTGAACGCTTCGAGAACCATTGGATCGAAGTGCTCCGGCCTGATGCGGCTGTCGCCTTCTAGAATAATTCGGCACGCCTGCTCATGAGAGAAAGGCTCTTTGTATGGGCGCCGCGAACGCAGAGCATCGTAGACGTCGGCCATGGTCATTATTCGTGCCGCCAGAGGAATTGCCTCGCTGACCAGACCATCAGGATAGCCGGTGCCATCCCAGCGCTCGTGATGAGATCGCGCTATACACACGCCCATGTTGAGAAAATAGTTCTTCGGATATCTGTCGGCAACAGTCTTTAACGCATCGGCACCGATCGTCGTATGAGTTTTCATGATTTTGAACTCATCAGGGGTGAGCGGGCCGGGCTTGAGAAGAATCGCATCGGGAATTCCGACCTTGCCGACATCGTGCAGAGGCGCGGCTCGCCCAATCTGCTCGATGAAAGCATCGTCGATGACGCCGGCATCTCGTGCATTACTGCGCATAGCTGCAGCAAGAATTTCGCAGAAGGCCCGGGTACGCTCAATGTGGTGCCCGGTTTCTTCATCGCGACATTCTGACAGTTTTGACAAAGCCAGAATCGTTGCCAGCTGAGAATCAGATATTTCGCGAACCTGCTCTTCGACAAGTTCACGAAGATGCAGGTTATGCTTCTGCATTTCCTGCTGCATCTTTCGCATCTTAAGATGAGTGCTGACTCTCGCCTGCAGCTCCTCTATCTGAAAGGGCTTGGTTACGTAGTCCTGCCCACCCACAGCGAAGGCTTCGACTTTGTCAGCAGAACCATCCAAAGCGCTGAGAAACAGCACTGGGATATCTTTTAAAGCAGCAGCGGCTTTAAGCCGCCGACAAACCTCAAAACCGTCCATTTCAGGCATATTGATGTCTAGTAATATGAGATCTGGCGGGTATTTTTCTGCTGCCTGCAATGCTAATGCCCCGCCGGGAAATGTCACGACCCGATAAGCCTGAGCTTGCAGCATCATTTGTAACAGCTTGAGGTTCTCTGGGTTATCATCAACCACCATTATGGTTGAGTTCCTGATGTCAGGCATCGTCTTTTCCTCCCTTTGCAAGCAGAGCCGCCAGCCTCAGATAGTCGTAGCGGTCAGCCAGAAAACGTAAAATCCTGGCAGACTCTGCATCAAGTTTATCGACTCTGTCGAGCAGAGCAAGAAATTGTGTCATGTCACCTTCTTCAACCGACTGGCGCATTGCCTTGAGTATATCGTCAGGAAGCGCTGCAATCCGCGCAGCATCGATTTCATGTACATTAACTCGAGCAGGCTTTTTACTTATAACTGGCTTTGCGTCAGCATACTGATAGTGAAGACCAAGACATTCTCCGAGGGCATCCCATAGCTCTTCTGGCCGAAACGGCTTGCGCAGATAAGCCGAAACTCCGGTTGCGCGCACAAGGTCTTCTGAATCTTTAAATGCGCTGGCAGTTACTGCTATTACCGGCGTATCCCGACCCTTTTCAGAGGCCTTTATACGTCTGGTCGCTTCATAACCATCCATGACCGGCATTCGCATATCCATGAGCACGGCATGCGGAGACCACTCTTCGAATATTTTTAGAGCCTCTGCGCCATTTGTCGCTTCGCGTATTTCGAAGCCAAGAGGCTTCAGCAGGGCACATAAAAGCTCGCGATTATTCGGCTGATCATCGACCACCAGAATACGGTTATGGGCACTACCCTCTGCCAGACCTGTGACTGTTCGCTGCTCAGCTCTTCCTTCCTTATGTTCTTTTCCCGAGCGCTCGAGCAGCATGTCGAAACGGAAACAACTGCCATGCCCTACCTGCGTCGTAACTGTGATGCTGCCATTCATCATTTCAGCAAGACGGCGGCTGATAGCCAGACCAAGACCGGTGCCGCCGGCATTAGCCCCCGCTTCTCCCTGGTTGAAAGGAGTAAAGATTCGGGCGAGTTCAGCATCGGAAATTCCTGGCCCACTGTCCTCAATTTCTACTGTGAGCTGCAAGGTTTCGGGCTTTTCTGTTGACGGTAATTCGGGTCGTGTTGCTCTAACCCGCATCGAAACACCGCCAACCTCAGTAAATTTGATGGCGTTGCCGAGAAGATTGATCAGAACCTGCCTGACTTTGTTTTCGTCTGCCAGAACGTAGTCCGGAACACTCTCATCACGCTCCACCACGAACTGAATGTTCTTGCCTTCGGCTCGTGATTGAAACATCATGGCAAGATCATCGAGAAGGTCACAAAGACTGAACACTTTTGGCTTCAACACGCTCATTCCGGCTTCGATTTTGGACATGTCGAGAATGTCGTTGATCAGACCAAGCAGATGATAACCGCTGCGATTTATGCTTCTGATCTGCTCTAGTTGCCTGGGAGAGAGACCGGGGTCGCGTTCGAGTATCTGAGCAAAACCGAGAATGGCATTCATCGGTGTACGAATCTCATGACTCATGTTCGACAGAAACAGACTCTTCTGCTGATTGGCCGCTTCAGCAGCCTTGCGGGCGATGCGCTCGCCTTCTATCTGTTTCTGATCGGTAATATCGAGACCGAGCTGTAAAACCAGATTCGAGCCATCAGTATCAGTGTAGGGATAATCGTGAATCTGATAAATACGCCCATCTGGAGCTTTCATCTCCCAGAATTCCGGTGAACCGGCATTGAAAACCTCCATGGTTTTGCATTCTGCACAAGGTGTTTTGCTGCCGAAAACCGCCTCTTGCCAGAGCTTCCCGGCCGGATCGCCAAAGCGTTCGCGAAACTTGCGGTTGACATAGTAAAGAGAATGATCGTGCCCGATAAGAGCGACAAAAGCCGGCAGAGTCTCGAGCACGAGATAAAACCGCTGGCGCTCGGCTGCTATCTTTGCCTGAACATTTTTTCTCTCTGTAATATCTCTGATAACCGTGACAATTCCTATGTCATCAAGCGGGTTTTGGGCAGAAATCGAAACTTCGACGGGAAATTCCTGGCCATCTTTGCGCATGGCTATGAATTCTCTGGTCATACCATGTATTTGAGAAGCATCCTCCTGCTGCAACGATTTCAGCCCGCTGGCTGCCTCATCGTAAAAGCGCGGTGGGAAGATAAGTCGGTTGAGTTCCTTGCCCAGTGCCTCTTCAGATGAATAGCCAAAGAGTTGAACTGCCGATGAATTCCAGATCAAAACCTTACCGTCCGGATCCATGGCGATTATAGCATCTATCGCAGTATTGATAACTGCATTCAGCCAGGCTTTCTCGTTCTCAAGCTCACCGGTCAAATCGCGGGCGAAGGCCAGGGCTCTTTCACCGGTACCTTCGAGCATTTTGAGAAAAAGAAAGATCAATAAACTTATAACTAGTAAGCCGGCAAACAGGGTGCCTGGCACCCTGTCATCCACCTGCGCCTCAAAATCAGGAGTAGTGTGAAAAAAAAGAGTCCAGTTGCGGCCATACAGCTCAAGATTCTTACTATCGACAAACATCGAATTTTTACATTCTTCGCTATAAGCATGGCTGGCATACATCAATCTTGCTGAATCAAGCTCAGAACCATCAAAAATTTTGAATTCGATTTTATGAACGCTGTCTGTAATTATTTCCTTCATAAGATCTTCAACATAAAAAGCAGAGACCACATAGCCCCACAGAGCCGAAGTTCTTTTATTATCTGTTGCTAATGAGTCGGTGGAAGCATAAATGGGCAAACACAAAAGAAAGCCCGGGCCACTGTATTTACCGGAAGAGTGCTTGAGAATAATTTTTTCTGACATGGCACTCGTTCCTTGAACCCGGGCTCTTTCAAGAGTATCTCGGCGAGCTGGCTCCGATAGCAGGTCATACCCAAAAACAGATTCGCTGTCATCATTACGCGGCTCAAGATAAACCAGAGGGCAGTATTCAGCTCGCTCACCAGTGGGATGAACTGCATAATCGGCAACCCCCTCAGCCCTTATCTCCTGCTGATGTTGTATTAAATCAGCATTACGCACCAACCTGGCGATACCTATCGACAGAATTCCAGGAAAAAGCTCCTGTATCTGGCGATACAATACGTATTTCTGCCATTCTTCTCGAGTCACCTGAGTTGATGACATGAAGAGGCCGGCGCCACCCCTCATGATCATCTCATATCCAGACAAACGCTCCCGAATCTTTCTGAACATACTGCTTACATGTTCATCAAACTGCAATTTTTGTCTTGCTCTTGCATGCTCTTCGAAGTGCTGCCAGGAAATCAGGGAAATTACGATCAGAATGACCAGAGTCACGTATGGCAGCGCCTTTCGACCACGGGTTGGCGCTACACGCAATTTCAGCAGGTCCTCGACTACATCAGAAACTGTTTTTACTGTTTTTTCGCTCATTTTGCTACCACAGCAGCAACCTTCTTAAGCAGCCGAACCCGGTTTCCTTTATCAAGATACTCAAATTCATCGAACTGAAGTCTGCTCAGCATGATTCCGCGTCCGTGCGAAGCCAGAAGATTCTCAGGATCATTGGGATCCGGAATGTCGTTAAAATTGAAACCGGCTCCTTCATCAGATATCAGCCATTCACAATGATTTCGATTCATAGTGAATTCGATTGTCACGCGTCTGGAAGCGAATGCAGGGTCGCTGCTCCGACGATCGATAAGAGTTCGCCACTCATTGCCGCCAGCGTCCAGTGCTTCAGATTTTTCATCGTAGGTTATCGCCAGGTTGCCGTGTTCGATTGCATTGGTAATTATCTCTACCAGCCCGAGATGAATTCCGAGGCGGTCTGCCGGCAGAAAAGCCTGCTCAGTTTCGAGCATCAGACGGTCTGCGATCTTGCCGACCAGGTCGAGCTGATTGCCTACTTCCATTGTCAGTTCACGGCGGCTTATCAGGCCCACTACTTCTCTGGCCTTCGTTCTGCTGGCAAGTATATTTTTATATTTGTCGAGCAGTTCGACTATATCTTTGTGCATGACAGGTTTGACCAGATAATCATTAGCCTTAAGTCGCAACGCTTTTAAAGTGTACTGTGGTGAATCGAGCGAGGAAATGATTATCACCAGCGAATCTGAATCTTTACGGCGAATTCGCTCGAGCATTTCCAGGCCGTCCATGTTCGGCATCTGAATATCGGTCAGCACTATATCCGGCTGAAAAGTCCCAAACAACCGCAACCCTTCAGCCCCATCTGCCGCCGAGGCAGTTTCATAGCCACAGCTTTTTACCGCGCGCACAATAATAGTTCTGACTGCTGCATCATCTTCGACAATCATTACTCTCATTGCTCGAACCTCCGCGACATTTCAATTTTCTGTTTCTGATTCTGCGGCAAAACAAAAGTCAGAGTGGTGCCCGCGACCACATCAGTAACGAATGAAAGATCTCCACCCATGGTTTTTGCCATCAGACGGGCAGAAAAGACTCCCAGCCCGGTTCCTCGTTCTTTGCCGCTCGTTACATATCTTTCGAAGAACCTGTCTCTGATATTCTCTGGTATTGCGCCAAAATTGTGTATAGAAAGCGAAAATTCCGGCTGCGAAACCAGACTGATCGTTATCTTTCCGCCCTCTGGCGAGGCTTCAATCGCATTTCTGATCAAATTGGCGAGCATCGAATGAAAAACGAATTCTTCTCCCGGTATGTTCAAAGCTTCCGTATCAGACGCCAGACGCCCATCCAGTTGTAACTCAAGATGAAGTTTCTTCTGCGACATCAGGCCATCCAGTTCAAAGAAGACCTGTCGAACGACCTTCAAAAAATCGACTGGAACTGCTACGAACTCGTAAATCCCTTTCTCCATCTTTATCAGATCAAGAGAACGCCTGATCATCTCTGACATGCGACGACCCGAGTTGCTAAGCAGCTGCAAAAGTTCTTTCTGATCAGGCAGAAGATTTTCTTCTTCCAATAACATTTCTGGAATATTGAGAAATACTGTCAGCGGGCTTTTCAGGTCATGCCGCGAAATCTGGTCGACAAGCTCGCGCAGCCTCAAATTCTCATGCAGAATATCGTTCTGCCTCTTCAGCTCACGACGGGCCCGGCAGAGATCGAGATGAGTCCTGACGCGGGCGCGCACTTCTTCGAACTGAAAGGGTTTTGTGACATAATTGACACCACCGGCAGTGAAAGCCCGAACTTTGTCCTGCGTTTCGCTGAGAGCACTGACGAATATAACTGGTATATCTTTAAGAACCTCATCAGTCTTGAGTTGCCGACAAACCTCGAATCCGTCCATTTCAGGCATGTTGATATCCAGCAGAATTATATCTGGTGGATTTTTGCACGCAGCAGCAAGAGCAAGCTTTCCTGAGGGAAATGCCACTACGCGGTATTCAGCATTATCGAACATTTCGCGCAGCAGCTGGAGGTTTTCGGGCGTATCGTCAACGATCATGATCGTTGGTTTTGTTGAGTCAGGCATCATTCGCTCCTGTGTCAGTGTTACCGTGTTGGATTGCTGATTAAACGACATCCTGACAGGGAACAACGCCTCAAATCTGAACTCGTCTCTCACCAACAATCGTACTCAATCTATATAAAATACAGAAAACATATTAAAATCTAATTAAGCCGAACGCAAGAATTATTGCCAGTAAAAAAAGATTCAGTTACGGGTGGAATAATTATTGTGAGTGCGCAGACAGGGATCTCATAAGCGAAAACTTTTGCACAGGGATGTGCTTATGCCGATCTGCGCAGGATAGAGCAACTCGGCCGAGCCTGGCAATATTGACGCAAAGCCATAGCTTTACAAATGAGCCTTCGTCCAGGGAGAGTTGTAGCGAATGAGATCCCGCCGAGAGCCCGATTTTGAAAGCATTTCTTGTGAAAAGAGCATGAAAAAACCGGATGATACAATAACGAGCTTCAGCCCAGGTTAGTGATGCCGAAGGGAATGTGAACCGACGGTATGTGCTTACCTGAAGACGACTTGAGATGAACCATCTGGTCGTCGAAGAAAATATGAGGGTGCATCACTTCAAGGATGCGCCTTTTTTCTATGCCGCCGAGAAAGAAAGCTTCATCGACAAAGATTTTCCATTTGCGCAAGGTGTTGATCGCACGCTCATGTGCCGGGACACTGCGGGCAGTGACGATCGAGATGCGCAAAAAGCGTTTGTAGTTCTTGTTACGGCGCTCCTGCAGGCGATCAAACTTTTGAAAAAATGACAATTGCCGGAACAGCTTGAACAGAGGGCCGGGGTCCATTGGCAAAGCCGCTTTGCGCGCTTCTGACTCGTGAAACTGGTCGATATCATGAGTTGTTTGAAAGACCTTTTCGGCCTCGTCGTTGACGATAACGCCATCGAAATCGAAGGCGATGCGCAGTTCGTCGTCATCTAAATCGTCTGCATGACCCGTGCCGAGAACGGTTCCAGCGGGAAAGCCGGCAGTAATAGCTTCTTTAACGTCAGCAGCGTTGGCCGACAGAAACAGCGCGGCGTTGAAAGCCGGAATATACTTGATCGGCGATTTGTCATTGAGAAAGCCGGCACGAATGATTTCGAGGCCGTAATGCTGAATCGAGTTGAACACGCGCAACCCGGTATCGGGGTCGTTCTTCGACAGCAGCACGACTTCGATCAGCTGACGGCCGGTGAAGCGCTTGTTGATATTCAAAAGCCGTCTGACAAAAGGAAAAGCCACGCCCTGCTTGAGCGGCACATTCTGCTTCTGGCGTTGGTAACGGTGATAGGCTTCGCAACCTTTTTCCCTGAAAACGCGGTCCGACTCACTCAGATCGAAAAGCGCGCTCGAAGCAACAGCAATGACAAGCTTATCCTTGATTTCAAATGGCATACAGTTTTCCGGTTAACACAGATTTCTGCCCATCCGGCAGCACCCCAACTATCGGCAAAAAGATAGATATGCTTAACCTTCATAGATCTGACATGAGAAATTACAGGTCTGCGGGAGTCAATGAAGAGTTATCCGCAAACTTACTGCTGGTCGTGGCGGGTTTGCAGGTCTTCCCAGCGTTGCATGTCGGTCAGAAGTTCTTCTTCGAGCTGGTTGAGGCGGGCAGCGAGATCGGCGGCGGCGCCACCGGTTTTGTAAAATTCGGGATCAGACAGCTTCTGCTCGATCTGGCTGATTTCGAGTTCTTTCTGCTCGATCAGGCCGGGAAGCTGCTGCAGATCCTGCTTTTCTTTGAAGCTCAGCTTTGCCGGGCGTTTTGCCGGCTCTTCGCTGCGCGGTGCCGGGCGGGCGGCGGCCGGCTTTTTGCGCGCCTCTTCTTCGCGCAGGGCGCGGTCGGCCAGCCAGTCGTCGTAGCCGCCGACAATTTCGCGCACTTCGCCGTTTTCGGCGAACACTATAGTGCTCGACACAACATTGTTGAGAAAAGTGCGGTCATGGCAGATCAGCAGGACGGTACCGGGAAAATCGACGAGCATTTCTTCGAGCAGTTCGAGAGTTTCTACGTCAAGGTCGTTGGTCGGCTCATCGAGCACCAGCAGGTTGGCAGGTTGTGCGAATAATTTCGCGAGCAGTACACGGTTGCGCTCACCACCAGAAAGCACGCTAACCTTAGTTTTGGCGCGGTCTGGCGTGAACAGAAAATTCTGCAGATAACCGATAATGTGTACACTGCGCCCGTCGATTTCGACGGTATCACCGGCCGGTGCTACGTTTTCCCAGACGGTGCGGCTTTCATCGAGCTGCTCACGCATCTGGTCGTAATAGAGCACTTCAAGGTTGGTGCCATAAACGACTTCGCCAGACTGCGCCCTCAGCTGGCCGAGCAACAGCTTTATCAGAGTGGTTTTGCCGCAGCCGTTCGGCCCGATTACACCGATCTTGTCGCCACGCGTGACCTTGAGCGAAAAGTCGCGCAGGATCTGGCGATCTGGCCAGGCAAAGCTGATATTCCGTGCTTCGAGAACATCGCGCCCGGAATCCTGGCTCATGGCAAGCTGCATATTGACGCGGCCGACGTGCTGGCGGCGCTGCCGGCGCTCTTCGCGCATCTTCTTGAGTGCGCGCACACGGCCTTCGTTGCGGGTGCGTCGCGCCTTGATGCCGCGCCTGATCCAGACTTCTTCCTGGGCCAGTTTTTTGTCGAAGCGTTCCCAGTCTTTGGCTTCGGCTGCCAGCAGTTCTTCCTTGCGCTGCAGGAAAATATCGTAACCGCATGACCAGTCGTAAAGACACCCGCGGTCTAGTTCGATGATGCGGTTGGAAAGCCGGCGCAGCAGCATGCGGTCGTGCGTCACGAACAATATGGTAATGCCGATGCGCTGCAAAAACTCTTCTAGCCAGGCGACCGTTTCGATATCGAGATGGTTGGTCGGTTCGTCGAGCAGCAGCACATCAGGCTTCGAAACCAGCGCCGCCGCCAGCAGAACCCGACGCTTCTGGCCGCCCGACAGGTTTTCATAGATCCAGTCGCTCTCGATATCGAGCCGCGAAGTGACGCGACCGATCTCGTCGAGGCAGTTCCAGGCGTCTGCTTCTTCGATCTGGTGACGCAGTCGCTCGATCTGGGCGACTGCGTCATGATTATCGGGACTGCATGTCTTTTCGAGTTCGTGATAGCGCACCAGCAGCTCGCCGCTACGACCCAGCCCGGCAGCGATCAGCGAAAACACGCTTCCCGAAAGATTATCGGGAATTTTCTGGGCAAAATAGGAAACGCGCACGCCCTGCGACACCTGCACCGAACCGGTGTCTGGCTTTACTTCGCCGGCGATGGTGCGCATCAAAGAAGTCTTGCCGGCGCCGTTGCGGCCGAGCAGACAGATGCTCTGATTCTTTTCTATCTGCAGGTTGAGGTTCTCGAACAGCGGCGCGCCGCCGAACGAGAGGCTGACGTTCTGCAGTGATACGAGTGCCATGTGGTCGGGTCTCCGGTCAGTCGAATTTCAGCTGCCAATGATACTGCAATTTACCCGACAAAACCAGCATTGACTGCAAGATTGTTTTTATATAAGCATGAGCTTATACTGGTAAAAATTGCCAGACCCACTTGAAATCAGAAAAGAGGTAACAATGAACTGGCTCATGGATAACATGGAGGGCATCGCTTTCGGTTTTGTCGCTATTTCGGTATTGGGTGCTTTCGCCTGGCTTTTTTATTCAGAAAAGAAGCGCATAGACACGATCAAAGCGATGGCCGAACCAATGGGGTTCACCTATAATAGGCGCGACGAGAAGAGTATCGTGTTTCTCAAAGAATTCTCACTGTACTGCGATGGCGACGACCACCAGTTCAACAACGTGATAGATGGCACTCGTAACGGGGTCAAAGTGCTGATGGGAGAATACGACGTGATTTACGGCAAAAGATCTAACAATCGCATGCACCGCCCACAAACGATCTGCGTCATCGAAGACCCCGAACTGGCATTACCGCATTTCATGCTGCGCCGCGAAATGAAGGTTGCCGACGCTATCGGCGCCATGCTCGGCGGCCAGGATATCAATTTTGCCGACGACAAAAAATTCTCAGCAGCATTTGTTCTACAGGGGGAAAAGGCCGAAGAAACCCGCAGTTTTTTCACAGCGCGTGTGCGCAGCGCTTTCATGAAGTTCGCCAACACCGAAACCAGGGTCGAAGGCAGCGGCAACCGGCTGTTGATTACACGCAGCATTATCATCGAACCGGAAAAGTGGTCGCAGCTGCTTAAAGACACCTTCGCCCTCTACGAAATCCTCAAAAAGCCCGAACAGGACGCAAAAGCATGATACCCTCAAAATCGCTATCGGGATCGGGATCGGGATCGAGCACGAAAAACGCAAGAGGTCATTCTGCGCGAAGCGAAGTCGCAGAATCCAGAGATGAAGAGTTATCCGCAGATTTCGCAGATTGATCGAAAGGGTTAAGCAGGCCGTAGACGACATGACCTGGAGACTAGTCCTCTGTCACATTTGAATTATGAGGTAGATTGGTAGAATTCACGCCTGGTGAAAAATCATACAAGGGCGCAGGCGGGTTTCTCAGGCGCGGAAACTTCGAGCCAGGCAACTTTGACGCATAGCTATAGCTATTAAACAATACTTGCGTCTGGTGAGAGTTGTAGCGAATGAGATTCCGCCGAAAGCCCGGCAAAAGCAGAGACTCTCAGATTGAATTCTTGAACTCTTATGTGACAGAGGACTAGATCGATGAAGCAGTTAAGCTTCGTTTTAGTAACGATTACGACAACGATTAGAAGATGGATATGAAGCCGAAGAGTGTATATGTTGCGTTCGATACATACCCGGCGCCAAAGGGGGCGGCGGTGCATATTCGCGAGTTTGCGCAGACGCTGTTTGCGCACACCGGCAGTGGATTGCTGCTGGTGCTTGGCGAAGAAGGTTTGCCGGCATGGCAGATCGAGGGAACGACCCAGATAAGGCGCCTGGTATCAGATGAACAGAATTACCTGAAACGGGCGATGCAGTTCGGCGATTTCGTGCAGACACACGCCGAAATGCTGAAAAACGACGTAAAAATCGCACATTTTCGCGACCCATGGGGCGGAATGCCACTACTCTCTGTCGAAAACCGCGCATACAAAACAGTATACGAAGTCAACGCCCTGCCTTCGATCGAACTGCCGGCGCGCTACCCGGCGGTTACCACGAGAACCTGCGAACGGATACGCGAACTCGAGCGCCGATGCTGGCAGCAGGCCGACCACATCGTCTGCCCGTCGCAGATTATCAAGAATTGTCTGATCGAGCTGGGTGCTGATGCCGGCAAAATTACAGTGATCCGTAATGGCGCGCAACCGGTCGATCTGGCACAGATAAGTCGCCCACCCGACGCGCCAGCGCAATACCTGTTATACCAGGGTGCTGTACAAAGCTGGCAGGGCATTGAAGTGTTGTTCAAAGCCATGACCTTTCTGCGCGACATGCCTGAGCTGAAGCTGGTAATGTGTGCTTCCGGCAGCAAACCGCGCCTCAAATATCTGCAGAAGCTGGCAATCCGTCTAAATATCGACTCACAGGTAATCTGGCATCTGAAAGTTCCACAGACAACAGTCATGCAATGGCTGGTCGGAGCGACAATCTCGCTGGCTCCGCTGGTTGAGTGCTCACGCAATCTGGTACAGGGCTGCTGCCCTCTCAAAATCGTCGAATCGATGGCGACGGGCACGCCGGTTATCGCTTCTGACCTGCCGGTAGTCCGCGAACTGCTCGAACATGGCAAAACCGGCTGGCTGGTAAGGCCCGACCGACCTTCAGAACTCGCTCGTGCAATACGCATTCTGCTTGCCCACCCCGAACAGCGCGCCAGTATCGGCGCCAGCGCCAGAGAAAAATTCAGTGCCGAGCTGACCTGGCAAATTTCGACGCGTGCACTTACGACAATCTACCAGGCATTGTAAGAATTCGCCAAACCAGCACACCCGTTATACAGCGCGAAGCGAAGCGCAGTCGCAATCTGAAGATGAAGAGTTATCCGCCGATTTCACAGATTGATCGGAAGGGTTAAGCTGTCCTTAGACGACATGACCTGGAGACAAGATCGATGAAAAGCTGTTAAGCTTCGTTTTAGTTACGATAACGAGCACGAAAAGCACATGGCGTCATTCTGCGCGGAGCGAAGCGGAGTCGCAGAATCCACGACTTCAACGAATTCTGGATCCTGTGACATCGCGCATGATGACGATTAAGAGAGTGCGGTTAACTCTATAGCCAGTCTCCCGACTTAGTGTCTCTGCGTCTTTGTGCGAGGATAAATTAAAACGATTGCGAGAACGATTGCGAGAACGATTGAGAGCACGAGCACGATTGTACGGTTTTGCTATCGCAATCGGCTTCGGGATCGCTATCGAGATTCTCTCCTTCTTCAGAACAAATCTGCGGTCATCGGCGCAATCTGCGGATGCTCTCTTTCTTCTTCTTCTTCTTCTTCTTTGTTTTTGTTTTTGTTTTTGTGTCTTTGTGTCTTTGTGCGAGGATAAATAAGTGCGATTACGATTACGATTACGACAACGATTACGAGAAAAAGAATTTGTGTTATCATGGAACAAACAGACGAGAGGTGAGCTATGAAATTTTTTGGCGCGTTTTCGCAATACAAGGCGCTGAGCGATGAGCAGAAGTCTTTCATCAGCAATGCACAAAAGAAGTTCGTTAAAACCCCTGACGAACTGGTGAAATTCTTCAAACCCATGGCGGTTTTCGATAAGACTTGTGACGAAGCCAGAGCACAACTGCTCAATTACGTGATACTTTTCGGAATACTGTCATTTCTAGGCATCTTTGCCACAGCTGCTCTGGCCGAAGATTATTCGATAATTATCGCCGTCGAACTGCTGATGGTGCTGCTGACTTTCGTTGGCATCATTATTCGCTGGCGACTGGGCAAAATTGATATTCACAATAATCTGCGCGAATTTGTCGTGCCGGTCGTCAATCTGATCGGCCAGGACATGGAAGCCGGCACAAAAGTCAGCCTCGACCTCGATCTGCGCGGGAAAACGCTCGACAGCAAGCTCAAAGATACGCGCAAAGACGATCCGGGCTGGTTTTCTTACCCCAAAGTGACGACACGAATCTACGACGACCCCTGGTTCAAACTGACCGGACAACTCGTCGATGGCTCGAAGCTGATACTCAATGTCGACGACCAGGTTACGCGACTCGACAAAACCTATAAAGGCAGCAGCGGCAAAATCAAGAGCAAGACCAAATACAAGGTGAAACACGAGATTATGGCCGGCCTCGCATTGAAACACAAAAAATATGCAGTGGCAGGCGAAAATGAGCTCAGCGTGCTTGGTGACGGCCTTAAATACAAAGATGGCGATAATCGCCAGCTTATCTGCCTGCGCGACAAAATCAAAACCCAGGATGTCGATGCCCACGTCGATCCGCAACGCTGCCTGGCGTTACTCGGCAAAATCTTCATGAGCGTGCAGCCTGCCGCAGAGAAAGGAAGCTGAACATGGAAAATTGCAATATGAAAAGAGGATTCTTCTTTCTGCGCGATTGCGACCATCCGGCGCATCAGAGCTGCTGTACGTGCGGCAAAGCTTTCTGCAACGACCATCTGCGCATAAAACCAGGCAGCAATGAACCGGTTTGTCTTGACTGCCTTGGCAAAACCATGCAGCAATCGCCGCAGAACAAGGCGAACACAGCCAGTCGCGACCGCTACAATGACGATTATTATTACGACGATGTCTGGTGCTACGGCTATCGCCACAACTACTATTCGAGCTACCGGCCCTGGTATGTGGGGCATACATCAGACCTGCAGGGCTCACATTTTGGTGAGAACGACATCAGAGTTTTCGAGCCTTCAGCCGAAATCGACGACATGGATGCAGAAGCTCCTGATCCTGAAGCCAACGTCTTCGACAGCTGATCAGGCATGCATATTCTCTGGCTGACCGAAAACTACCCGCCACGCCGGGGCGGCATGGCGCAGGCGTGTGACCGCATTGTCAGCAATCTACGCCAGGCCGGCACCAATATCGATGTCGTTTCCTTAAATTCCTGTGGGCAGCATATCAAGTCGGTACAGCAGCAAAATGGTCGACTGATACTTGCTCCAGCCAGTGATAATCCCGGACATGTCCTGAACTGCCTTTTCAATTATCTGGAAGATCCTGGCGGACGCCGGCAATATGATTGCGTGGTAGCCTTCGGCGGTTATCTGCCGATACTCGCGCTGCCGGTCTTCAAATCCTGGCTCGGCACCAGAGCGGTCACCATGCTACGCGGTAATGACTTCGATCTCGGCGTTTTCATGCCGCAGCGGCGGGCAATGCTTGCAGATGCGCTGAAAGCCTCAGATGTGACCTGCGTTCTGAGCGGCGACCTGTATAAAAAAGTGGCGAAGCTCTATCCAGAAGCGAAGCTGCAAGTAATCGCCAATGGCATCGACAATACAGGCTGGCGTTGTGACGGCAGCGATTATCAGGCCGCCGCAGAATGGCGTCAGCAGCATGCCGGCGACGACCGCTTGCTTATCGGCATTATTGGCCAGCTCAAAGAAAAAAAAGGCGTCACCTTTTTTCTCGAAAACGTCGTGCGTGCCGGCCTGCACGACCGCTTCCGATTCCTGTTGATCGGCGATGTCGAGACACAGGTGCAGGAATGGCTTGACGCCCGCGCTGAAAAGCTCGCCATAATACAGATGCCTTTCCTTGACCGCTTCGAGTTGTTGCGCTGGTACCCTGCCTGCGACTTTGTCGCCCTGCCCTCGCATTATGACGGTATGCCGAACGTACTGCTCGAAGCCGGTGCATTGGGAATCCCGGTTATTGCCGCCCGCACCGGCGGCATCAACGAAGTGCTCAAGCAAAGTCAGCATGCCCTGACCTTCTGGCCGGGCAACTCTGAAAACTGCCGCGAAGCCCTGTGGCACGCTGCCGGACTCAAGCCGGAAGAACGAACCGAAACCGGTGAAGCGCTGAAAAAACATATTACCGAGAACTTCAACTCTGCCTGCGAGACCAGCAGGTATCTCGAATTGTTCAACAGTTTAAATCCTCAATAACCGCAAAAATGCAAACCGGCTGAAGACCGGAGCTATAGAAGGAGAAATGTTCAATGAGCTCTTGTATAACGATGAAAAGACCTGGCGTAATGACAATAATACTCTGCCTGCTTGCAGTTGCTTTTATGATCGGCTGTGGCGGCGAACAACCACCGGCACAAATACAGAACCAGAGTTTGAACTCAGGCCAGGCTGCGGCTGTTTCAGAAAACCAGGCCGAAGCCGGCGACTCTTATACTGCACGCATAAAATTCAAGGCTGAAGATGGTTCAGATGCCATCGTTATCAAACGCTACGCTGACCACGACAAGATCGAGATCAAACATGAGGGCATCAGCGCAGTCATCAAGGCCCGTTCGGGCGCCGAAAACCGCTGGAAATACAAAGAATCTGCTGCTGGCGCCGAAGAAAAAGTGCAGGTAGCTGAAGTAAAACTTGAGCCAGACAGCTTCAAAATTGTAGACGAAAGCGAAAAGCTGCTGTGGAAAGTGCGCATAAAAGATGGAAAAATCAAAATCAGCGACAACGAAGACGGCAACAATTCATGGGAAATCAAGAGCAAATCGGCCGACAAATCAGAGATCCGCAATGCCTCAGGTGAAGAGATCGGCAACGTCAAGTTTTATGCAGATAACGGCAAACTCAAGGTTAAAGACGCTGCCAACAAAGAAATTCTCGTCAGTAAAGACCTGAAAGCCTCGGCCGCTCCCGGTGTCATCATGTTCAGCCACATTCCACTCAAACACCGCGTTGTTATCATTTCTGAACTTCTACGCATGGGGCAATGACGACAGCTTACTACTGCATGGGCGGTGGACTCGGGCACATAACCAGGTTTGCCATTTTCTGCCGCCATTTTACACTCAAACCGGCGCTGCTGACCAACTGCGGACTTGTACGTTCAGGCATGATCAAGCCAGATGGCGGGCCGATAATGATTCCCGACGAAGCTGACAGCATAGACCTCGACAGTTTCAGAACATGGGTCAGCAACGCGATAGAATGTTGTCGTCCCGACACGCTGATCATAGATGCTTTTCCCGGCGGGATCCTCGGCGAGCTCTGTGATATGCCAGCGTTGAAAAGCATTAAGTGCATTTATCTGGCACGTATTCTCGACCTGTCAGCTTATCAGAGCAGACTGAGCGGAGCTTTGCCGGTATTCACAAAAATATACCGCATCGAGCAGCTCGGTCATGAACAGCAGAAATGGCTGCAAACACTTGAGGCACCGGTCGAAGAACTGACGTTGCCCTACAATTCACGACCGGTAGATGAAAAATCTTGTTTTAGTGAATTGCCTGATAACTGCTGGCTGATTGTACACTCGGGCAGCGTTGATGAGCTCGAACAGCTCTGGCAGTTTGCCTGTCAGACCGCTGAGGTTGAAGAATTGTCTCCCAACTTCGCCATGGTAAGCCCTGGCAAAAAACCCGAATTTCTGCCAAAAACCGTTGCACACTATAATTGTTACCCGGCCGACAGCCTTATTGAACAGGCAGACCGAATATTTTCTGCTGCCGGATTCAATATCATGCAACAGATGAAGGGGCGCCGGGAAAAGCATCTTGTCATGCCAATGAAAAGGGCTCTTGACGACCAGTTCCTGCGCTGCCGACTGGCGAATCAGAGATAACCACGATCCCGCATTATCTGTAACAGATTCGCCATCTGCTTTTCAACAACTAGCATAAGCTCAGCGAGGCTGTCACGCCTTTCATCCCTGATCGCAATTTCCAGTTCATAAGCAGCCTTGCGCAGCGCCGGAGCCGATATGTTGGCGGCCGAGCCCTTGATGTTGTGAGCCAGACGGCGTGCCAGCACGAAGTCTCCTGTCGTAATGGCATCGCTCAATTCAATCAGATGCGCCGGGGTATCAGAATTGAAAGCTTGTATTATGCGTCGCAGCAGATTTTCATCGTTCATCAGCCTGGTAAAAAGCTCTTCTTCACAGAAAATCTCAGGCTCAGGTGATGTTTTTATGTCGTATTTCTGCTTTTGCGGTGCCACAACAGCAGTAATATGGCTTGAATCCGAAGAACGATACAACCACTGACTGAGCTTATCCAGAAGCTCATGCGGCTGCACCGGCTTGGCGATGTAATCATTCATACCTGCGGCAAGGCAGCGCTCTCGGTCGCCCTGCATGGCGTTCGCAGTCATGGCTATTATAGGAACAGCCGGATTGAGAACCCTGCTTCGCCCGGATCTGATGGCTTCAGTCGCTTCGAAACCGTCCATTTCCGGCATTTGACAGTCCATGAGAACAAGACTGTAATTGCGCTCCGACAGCAATCTGATCGCTTCTACGCCATTGGTGGCAAGATCGGCTCGATAGCCGAGCTTTTTGAGGGTAATCAGCGCCACTTCCTGATTAGTAATGTTGTCTTCGACCAGCAGAATTCTGACGTTGCGCCGATGCGCCTCGAGCACGCGATGGCGCGTAATCAGCTCACCGCGCATGTCAGATTGATTACTCTCAGTCATACCGACAATCATGGCCAGGCAGTCGTGCAGCTGCGACTGCCGCAAAGGCTTGGTCAAATACCCGGCAAACCCAGCCTTCTGAATCCAGTCGGCATCGCCACGCTGGCCCAGAGAGGTTAGCAACACCAGATGGGTTGCCGCCAGCTTTGGATTCTCCTTGATTTTCAAACAGAGGTCGCGCCCATCCATGGCCGGCATCAACATATCAAGCAATGCCACATAATACGGGTCGCCCTCCACTTCAGCCTTTTCCATCATTTCAAGAGCGGTCGGACCATCGGCAGCCTCAGAAAATCTACATTTCCAGGATCTCAGCAGATTTGCGACCAGCAGACGATTAACCGCATGATCATCGACGACAAGAATCCTGATGCCAGTGATATCAGCCATTGGCAATGATTCTGGAATATTTTCGTCGGCCTGGCGCGCGAACGTCGCAGTAAACCAGAATTCAGAACCGACACCAGGCTTACTGGTTACACCGATATCTCCGTTCATCAGCTCGACCAGCTGGCGGGAAATGGCCAGTCCAAGACCGGTACCGCCATATTTTCTGGTGGTTGATCCGTCTACCTGAGTAAAGGCACTGAACAGCCTGGAAATGTGTTCTGGTGCGATGCCAATACCGGTATCTTTGACGACAAAATGCAGAACCACTTCATGCTCTTTTTCTGAAGCCAGTTGGACAGAGAGTGTTACTTCGCCCTTGTCGGTAAACTTGATTGCATTGCCGACGAGATTGAGAATAATCTGACGCAGGCGACCGGGATCACCGTGTAACAACGAAGGCACTTCTGGCGCTACAACACAGGCAAGTTCAATTTTTTTCTCGTGTGCCTTGATTGCCATCATTCCAAAAGCATCTTCAAGTGAAGTACGCAGGTCGAAATTGATGTTTTCGAGACTCAGCTTACCGGCCTCGATCTTGGAAAAGTCGAGAATGTCGTTAACCAGCGCCAGCAGGTTTTCACAGCTGTTTTTAACCACATCGGCATATTGTTTCTGCTCCTGATTGAGGCTGGTCTCAAGCAGTAGACTGCTCATGCCGATAATGCCATTCATCGGCGTGCGTATCTCATGACTCATATTGGCAAGGAATTCGCTTTTGGCAGTGTTCGCCTGCTCAGCCTGGCGAGCCAGCTCTGCCGCCTGCCTGCTGACAACCTGAAGCTCTTCGTTGGCGGCCTCAAGCTTGGCAACCGCTGCCGTCAGCTCATCTGCCGCATTTTTACGGTCGGTAATATTGATCATGACACCATCCAGCCACTTTAAACCGCCTTTGCGATCGAAAATTCCCTTGCCCTTGTCATAGAGCCATATATAATCGCCATCCGACTTCTTCACACGATATTCGATCTCAAAAAAGGTTCTGCTTCTGATGCTCTCCTCGACCTCTTTGGCAACACGTTCGCTATCATCCGGATGAATTATGCTGGCAAAGGTTCTGACGGCATTTTTGATGAAGTCGCCAGCTGGAAATCCGGTCATACGCTCAACTTCGTCGCTTATGAAAGCCATAGTCCAGTCTCGATCGTATGCGCATCGATAGGTGATGCCAGGAATATTGACCATCAGGGTTTTGAGCTGCTCTTCGCTCTCACGCAAAACCTCCTTGATGCGATACTGTTCGCTAACATCGTGAAAGATCAGAACGGCACCGCGAATATTACCTTCTTCATCGCGAATTGGCGCGGCACTGTCGGCAATCTGGCGTTCGCTGCCATCTCTTGCGCACAGAGTTGTGTCGTTGCCCAGTTCTATCGTCTGTCCGGTATTTAGCACTTCAGCAATCGGACAGGGAATAATTTCGCGTGTACTGTACTGATAAATCCTGAAAATGTCGCGCACCTTTGTACCGACTGCCTCCGGCAGTGGCCACCCGGTTAACTGCTCTGCCACCGGATTCATTCTTGTTACCAGACCATTCTCGTCGGTGGCAATAACAGCATCGCCAATCGAGTTAAGCGTAATAAACAGGTCTTTTTCGCGCTCTGCCAGCTCTTTTGACCTTTCCTGAACCAGTATTTCAAGGTCATGTTGACGATTTTTAAGAAAGCCGATGAACGAAGTCAGCAACGCGCTGACAACTAGACAGATAAGACCTGCTGACGCGGTGTTGGCCCAGATTCGACGACCGGCAAGAAAAGCACGCCCAGGATGAATGTTTACGCAGATACTGCGCCCAAAAATAAACAGCGGGTAAGTAATGCTGAATTCATGAGCAGGCAAAAAAGTCCGCCCATCTTCCATCAGCGACAACGGATGAATCGCCTGCAAAGTGTCATTTCCGACATTAAGATCGATCATCTCGATGACCACATCGTCTGTATGCATCGAACTGCCGAGGATCAAACGCTCCAGAATCAGCTGCTGCCATAGAATACAGGCAACGAAACCGCTCAATTTGCCGGTTTCTGGGATAAACACCGGTTGAGCTACCAGCATGCCAGGCAACCGCTGTTTCAGACTTCCAGGCAAGTTCTTAAGAACTGATGCAGAAACCAGCCTGGTGTTTTCGCTGCTCGAAAAAATGCGGCTTTCACGCAACTCGTCTACAGACGGGTCAAAGCCAATCAGCTCTTTATTTCTGGCAAATGGCGAAACGTATGCAAATGGAAAATATCTGTCGCGCAGCCCTGTTTGCTGCCTCTTCCCGGAGCGGTCAATAGAGTGCAGCGAAAAATCCGGGAAGCCTTGTGTTGCCATGAAATCTTTGAACTGCGGCAACTCACTGGTTGCGAGAGCAGGCATCCAGATCCAGGCCTGGGCGGCTGTTGAACGGGTAAGTGGATCGACGAAGTTTTCAAATTCAGGAAAACTCTTATAAGACCCGCTATTGGTAGAAAATCGCGCCAGACTCTCAAGGTCGCGTCTGATCTGGCGAAAAGTTTCGCCAATCAACTGGTTTTTAACATCTGCTATCCAGCGAAACTCCTGCCGGCTTTTCTGCGAATCGGCTTCAAACACGAAGCCCATCACGACGACGCTTATCAATACTCCATAAAAGCCGGTAAAAACCGTTTCCAGATGACGCGACCACCACCCCTGCTCCCTCGATGCTGTATTGTCTTCACGCCATTGAATAAAAAGAAAGCCGAGCATGGTGATCATCACCAGAAGAAAAATGGCACAGATGATCTGGAATCTTGCTCTGGCAAGCAGGCAACGCCAGTCTTCGGCCAGCACGTCAATGCCCACGACCATGGCAACCTCGCCGGTCTTGACATCTATAACCGGAGCGAACGCAGATACGAAGGTACCATATTCATCATTGAAAGGTCCAACTTCGACAGGTCTGCCATCTTCAAATACCTTGTAAATAGCAGGATCTGGCTTAAGATAAACAGTCCCTGGCGGTGACGCAGCGGGATCATCCTCGGCATAATTTTCCGGGCCAAACAGCAGTTTCCCGTCACGCAAATTCATCGTGTAAATGCCCTTAAGGCCAGACTTTCTGGTTCCAAAAGCAGTCAGCTGACGGGCCAATCTTTGAAACGCCGGATTCGAACGGTCAGCGAGCGAAAAGTCAAGTAGTCTGACCCGTTCAGGATTTATCGTTTGCGCAATGCTGACCGCCAGACGAAGCATTTCCTGGCGAAAGGCTCTGTCGGCATAGCCACTGTTCCAATCGGTGGCCAGCCATCCTCCGACCAGAAGCACGGGCAGAAGAACTGGAAAAATCAGGCGGCGAAATATGATGTCATGTACAAGCTTCTGGCTTATTGCCCGGCCAAACACCCAGATTCCGGCGAGTGCAGTAAGAATGGCGGCGCCACGCATGATCAGAACGGGAAAACCGAAAGTGTTCAACCAAAGTTCTTCGTTAAGAGATGCCGCCGGCCAGCAACTGCTTTCCGGGCCGATAAGTCCTGAAAAAATGGCATAGGCAAAAAAGGCACCGGCAGTGATCTGCAGTCCCCGCCTGGCCAGGCTGTGGAAGCTACTGGTCTCACGCCAGAAAATCCAGGCCGAGAGCACTGCTGAAGAAAATCCAAGGCATAATCTGACGGATGTCTGAGGACAGTATAACTCTGTTGCCATTGCCACTGCGGTGCTTCCAATGAACAGGGCACGCAGCAACAAACCTTTCGGGTTGCTGAATACTGGGAAAAAGTAACGCAGCGCAAATTCAAGAAGCATGACGAACGAGAGAGTCAAAGTGGCCAGCAGAGGTGCGTTACAGGAAATGACACCGGTTTGATAGTTTTCTAACATCTTGTGCCATTCGTTAAAGCCCTGCAAAAAAGCAAAAGCCGCCAGCCATTTCCATTGAAGCCGGCTTGAATCATCTATCCATGAAATTCTCAGAACGGCCGCAGCAAGAAAAACTAACACAAAGCCTTGTCAAAGCAAGACGTAATCAGTTTGTCCGACCCACCAGCTAAGATTCATAGAACCCTCAAAATATCCGCGTACTGTCTTGTGCTTCGTCTTTGGTCGCTTCTGGCAGTCACTGCCTGTCGATTATACACTTAACGTAACAACAGTTCAACCAGACATCTGCCTCTCAGGCAAATGCGGTCGAACTGCCGTACAGTTGTTGATGTTACCGGCTCAGAGACCAGCGGCACTCATGGCTGACATTGCTTCGAGACCAATCTGCAGCATGCGCTTTTTGCCGAGAGTAACTTTTTCGCCATGCGGATCGTAGTTGCCTTCGTCCCACTTCAGCGGGTTGCCATCTATGGTGGCGATAGCGCCAGCACGAATTTTGCGCAGTGAAGCAATAACGAAAAGAGCCGAGCATTCCATTTCGACTCCGGGTACTCCCGCCTTACTGTAAAGTTCGAGTGAAGAAGGCAGAACTCCGGGATAGAAAAGATCGCTGGTCAGCATGATACCGCGCTGATAAGGTGCCTTCAGGTCTTTGCAGGCCTTTTCGATGGCAAGACAGACTTCAGCATCTGAGATTGCCGGGTAACCGACCGGCACCAGCAATGGCGTGACGCCATCTTCACGCACGGCTCCGGTTGCAATGATATGGTCACCCTGACCGAGGTTGTCCTGCAAGCTGCCGCAGGTGCCAACTCTGACGATGACTTTTGCACCTATCTTGATCAGTTCTTCAAAGCAGATGGAAGCGCCGGCTGAACCTACGCCGTGCGAGGTGATAGTAATCTTCTGGCCGTTGTAAGTGCCGAGAAATGTGCGATACTCACGGTTATAAGCAAGTTCTTCGTATTTTTCACAGAGCTTTGCGATACTTTCGGCACGTGCCGGATCGCCACAGACGAGAACATAAGGTGAAATACTGCCTTCTGCGAGCTTAAGATGAGGAGTCATTAAAATCTTTCCTTCCCTTTTTTCAACTTTAATGCCTCAGAATATACCTAACAGGAGAGCGCAGCGTCAATTCAAAAAAGCCTGCGCAAAAATTGCACAGGCTAATTGCCCTGTACACCACCGCAAAATTACTTAATCCAGATAAGCCGCGCTGCAAGCCGAGTTTAAAACATGGCACGTTTAATGCATTATGTTGTCGTTCGAATTTTTATGAAAGGAGGAGTGTTATGATGGACCTCAGCATACTGGTATTCTTTCAGCGCTGGCTTATCGACAGTGCTAAAGAAAACAACAATCATGGCATGTCTGATCGCAGAAACGAGGGCTCCCTGAACGGGCACCCTCCTGATAACCGGGGCCGCTGATACGAGAGTTTCAGCCAAAGCCTGCAGTCCTGCTACAACCCGGGAGCCGAAGAGAAAAAAATCTCATCGGCTCCCGCTTTTATTCTCCGATTTTTCATAGATTTGTGCAGATTGCACCTTTTTTGAAGACATAAATCGCCCATCCCATCGTTTCTCGTCCCCATCGCAGATACGCTGCCTTTTCCGCGCGCACTTTTTTCAATACGGCCTCGATATCAGGGTCATCCTGGTTACCGCTCGCCCAGGTTTCTGCAGCATACCAGGTCAGTCCTTCGTATCTGTCCCAGTCATCCTGGTTGCTGACGAGCGTGTAGAGAGCCTCCAGTCCAAATTCTCGCCCGGCTTCCATGTTCTGGTAATGCGTGCTGAAGTCGCTTTGTTTCATTCCAAGTGCATCTAAATATCCCTGTTCCGGCTCTTGCCGCCAGTATGGCTCGCCCACAACGATCCAGCTTTCCGGAGTTGCCATTTTCTGTAACGCCTTCAACGTCCCGCGATGCCCGCCGTATATCCAGCTCGCTCCGATGCAGGCCACCAGATCAAAACTTTCAGGGGCCTCTGGAACATATTTTGCACCGTCCATCTCCAGGAATTGGAGCCGGACATCTGGAACACGCTCTTGATGGTTCCTGCGGACATCAGCAATAAAGTAAGGGGAAAGATCGACTCCTGTGCCGGAAATTTGTCGATAGCGCTCAGCAAGCCTGATGAGAAACTCGCCCTTTCCAGTCGCGATATCGAGCACGCGTGCGCCAGGTTTGAGAAGCAGAAGAGCGATAAGCTGTTCAAGTTTCTCTGTGCTCATCGGGTTGCAGAGAATGTGTTCCCGATGTGTGATGTTATAAAATTTCCTCATATCCATATGTGTAACTCCTTTGACAATGTGCATTCAACGAACTTCGCTCAATCTGAAATAACAAAAAACCAGGCTATCAATCAGCTGGTGCGAGTAATCGTCAACCAATGCCGGAGCGGTTTCCTCATGATTTCATCTCCGGAGGGATCAACATAGCTTATGTTACTTGAAGAGTATCCCTGTTTTCAATGCAGATTGGAACTCTACTGCCTCATGCTGCCGCCTGCGAGAACAAATATGACAAGAAGCAGGATAGGCAAAATGACCGCAAACAGAAAGGGCAGAAACACCAGCAGACACCCAACTCCCCGTAGAGAATTTTCCTTGTGGTTCCACCCAATGATGGTCGCAATCAGCGAGAAGCCGTAGAGCACGAGGAACCGGTCGAGGCCCATGGAAATCCCATAGGGAAATGCATACCTTGAAGTACTGATATATGCCCACCAGGAAAAGCCGGCAAGGCTGACTCCGGCTGCACTCCATGCGTTTCCAGGTTTGCCCTTGACGGACAGTCCCAGGGCGAATAAGCCGCAGACAGACGCGATAATGAAAACGACGACAGGATAAGTAAGACTCAGACTGCCGACATGAAAAGCGGTGTGAGCGCCATTCTCTTCAAGGAGTTTTCGAGCTTCTGAACGTGCCGAGTCAATCTGGATTGCAGAAAGGACTTTGTCCATTGGAGTCTCACCAGCCCGGTTTTTCGCATTTGGCTCTGCTCCAGCCGTGAGAAGAAGTTTGATATGTGCGGTATTGCAATGATCGGCGGCATGATGGAGGGGTGTGTTTCCGTCCTTATCGGTTGCCGTGACCGTCGCGCCCCGTTGGATAAGCATCTCCACCAGCGAACTCCCGGCACGCAACTCGGTAAGTTGAAGAAGAAGGGTGGCTTTTTTCGAATAGTCGTCTTCGCTGGTAATATCGACAGAAAGGCCTCGTGCGGCGAGGAAATCGAGTAACTTGCTGAATTCAGCAAATCTGATTTTTTCCTCTTGAGCCTGGCCGGACAAGAAGAAGTCCCTATTCAGGAGAATAGTTTGCGAGGCATCGAGATGCGCTCCCAGAGAAAGAAATAATTCGGCCATCTCAACATCAACAGAGTTCAGCGATCGAGTGAGATTGTCCTGAAGCTGTTTCTGGCGTTGGTTCGGATCAACCGACTTCATGGTTGATTCATCAAGGAGTTTTGTTAGAATAAGCGTCCCGGCCAGTCGTCTTTCGATTTCCTGAGTAGTGATCTGTCGATTCCAGAAGGGGGTGGAGTCGTGATGATAGTTTTTGATCAGGGTCTGGCGAATCTCCAGAATATCGTCGATCTGTCGCCCGAAATCGAATGAGACATGTTCGTTCTTCAGGATCGGGGTCAGAGAAGCACCGTAAGACCGGAGCAGTTCGATCATCGGAAATTCGTTTTCGATAAGGGTGACATGATAAGGCGACAGGTGGTGATTGCCTGCGAAGAAGTCAGGGTCAGCCTTTGCCTCAAGTAGGGAAGATACCTTACGAACATCTCCGTTTGTCACAGCCCAGGCCAGGAAAGGCCAGCCACCATATTTGCAGGAATTGTTCGTTTTACCGCCGTGTTGCAGTAGAAGCTCAAGGATTTCCGAATCGGTGGCATTTCTTATTGAGATCAGAATCAGCAAACCATCGCTGTAATTCGGATCGGCTCCCTGGAGCAGAAGTTCTTGTACTCGTGCTCTATTCTTTCCCCAGACCGCGTTGAAAAGATCAAAATCGAGCCGATGATCCTTGACCTGGGCCTGCCCGATACTCCCGAAAAGCAGACAGGCGATCAGGAGGGCAGCATAGACCAGACTGCGTGAAAGTATTGTCGGAAGAGCGTTTCCGATGGTTCGCGCTTTCTGACCAACGTCATAAGAAATCAACGGTTTTTCGGTCATTTTAGCTTCCTCCGTTCATCAGGTCTAACCCTGAAAGATCTTCAATTTGCCTCTGCCTTTCAGGCGCCCTTCTAATGGTTAAGTATCATGAAGATACTGAATTCAGCATTAGCAACTGACCTTATGCGCATTCTGCCTGAGTTCATGAGACCAGATACAGAATATCATTATCAGTGGCAAGATTTATTATGACACAAATTGATTGGTAACTGACGATTGCCACGGTAATTTTTTGCGATTTTCAACTTTTGTGGCGGTAGAATTCCTATCTGACCAGCCGGGATTTTTTTCAGGTTCTGTATAGACGTTGCACTGAGAGGAAATGAGATGACTCAAAGCAGACACAGCTTTTTTCGCCGAAATGAGATACAGATTTGACAACTTCACGTCCAGGGCACGGAGTTTTTGGATTTTGTTTTTGGCCGAGGATTACTGGCTGGATCGGTTGTTTTTAAAAAGCGTGGTTTTGTGATAAGGTGACAAAAAGGGAAAGAGGGTGAGAAGATATGTTTGCAAAAGTTATGCAACTGGCTCTTATTGTTACATTATGCATATTCTCCGCAGTCGCTCTTAAGCTGGCGACACCTAAGCTGGCGAATGGCGGCATAAACATCTTCTGGGTCGAAATTGCTTTTTTCGTCGTCACTTTTCTGATCTCGCGGCTGGTCAGAATGCTTTCTGGCAAACAGCATGCGATGGTTCGCTCGCTCTATTTCGAGTATGTCTTGTCAATCACCTACTTTGTCTTCAGCTTATTTACCTTGTCTGTGTGGGCACATCTGAATTTTGTCATACTCTTTGTCATGCTCTTTTTATGGCATTCAAAGGTGCTCAATGGCAACAACATACTGGTTTTCATATTGCTGGCTTCGTTCAACGCGATGGTGCGCTGGGAAAGACCATTGTATCTGCTTCTGGTAACACCTGCCGCCTATATGCTCTCACTTCTTCTCGGAGTCGCAATGAGTAACGGGCCTGCCAGCGCTCTGGCATTTCTTTTTCCAGATGACAATAAGGTTATGGATGAAAAAGAGCGCGAAAGCCATCTAAAGTGGTGGTATTTCCTGCTTAATATCAAGTTTTTCGTCGATGCAAACTATGATATGAACCTCGAAGACGTTGAAGTCCGCAAGATCGAGAGGGCAGACCGCAACAGCATACATGATACCGCCTTTTTGCAGCTGCAGTCGCCGGCCATGCTTTCTGAATCGCTGTCGAAGATCAAACGCCGTGACGGCATGTTTTCTTATGACAAATTTCTCAAGCGTGCGAACACTGTATTCAGCAAAATTTACAATGCCATGTACACTGGCAATATTGGAGAGATCGAGCATCTCGTCTCGGATGCTCTCTATGCGCAATTCAAATACAGGGTGAGCGAAGCCGGCAAATATAAGACCAGATTCATTTCGGTTGAGCTGTTGATCAATGATCTGCAGATTGCCCAGGTTAATCTCGACAACAACTTCGATGTTCTGCATCTGTTCGCCAGAGCCGTTTCACGCGATTACGAAGCCGGCCCGTCTGAAAAAGACCTGATCGCCGAAGATATCAAAGCTGACAAGAAAAAAATACTCAAAGAAAACGTCATCTGCGAGTATTGGAGCTTCATTCGCAAGCCCTCGGCAAAAACCCGTGACTGCCCTGGCCTGCTGGAAGGCCAGTGTCCGAACTGCGGCACCCCGATCACAATTGGGCAGGCAACTGTCTGCCCGAACTGCTCTTCATTCATCAGATCTGGCGAATACGACTGGGTTCTGACCAAAATCACTCCGGCCAGCGCCTGGGTCTATTCTGAACCTGCTTCTTTGCCAGGCTGGCAGGAAATTATTCAGACCGATCCGAACTTTTCGGCACAGCAGATCGAAGATCGCAGCACCAGCATTTTCTGGCTGCTGCGGAGCGCTGAAACATCGAAAAACATCAATGGCTTACGACGCTTTGCCACCGAAGAATACTGCAAAGCGCTGGCTTACGAAATCGAGAACGACAGTTTCGGCAGGTTTTCTTCGCTAGAGGCGGCGGCCTTCGATTCTGCTTCGATAAAGGGAATCAGCCTCGGGAAGGATCTCGATTTCTGCTACGTGTTGATCATCTGGAACGCGGTGTTTGCCAACAAAAAATCGACTGCAGCCAAACGGCCGCTTCGTGACGTTCTGGTATTGTCAAGACCGCATAAAGCATCGACCAGAATCAACAACAGCCTCAGCAGCGTTCACTGTGCCAATTGCGGCGGCCCGCTGGCCTCTTCCTTTGAATCTACCTGTTCTTTCTGTGGCTCGCTGGTGAACGACGGCAGCGAATGGTTGCTGTGCCGTGTCATTAAAGAAAAGGAGCCCGAATACAGTAATCTGATGGAATCTAACGCTGCAAAGACCGCAAAGACTAAAGTTGCCGATCCCGCCGATATGCAGGTGTCTACCGAAGTTTCTTCAGCCAACGACGTAATCACCACAACGGCGCAGATATTAATGGCCGACGGAAAAGTCGATGAAAAAGAGATGGCGATGATCAAGACCATCGCAGCCAGATATTCAATGTCTGAAGAGTCTCTGCAAGGCATACTCGACGCCGTGCGCAACGGACAGGTCTTTGTTCCGGTGCCGGAAGCACAGTCACCGGCCGCGAAAAGACTGATTCGTGACGCTGCCAGAATGGCATTCGCCGATGAAGAACTCAGCGCCGATGAGAAAGATGCCATCATGAACCTTGGTATGCAGCTTGGCTACTCGAAGCTTGATGTTCAGCAGGTTATCAATTCTGAACTGACCGCTCTTAAAAATAGATCTTCGCGGAATGATCAGGTTCGGGGTTGACAGTTTTAATGGGGGTTGCTAGCATGCAGGCAATTGAGATATCACCGCACAAGGAGAAGGAATATGGCAATAGTTCGACCATTCAAGGGGCTCAGGCCACCCAAAGACATCGCAGCAAAAGTTGCATCGTTTCCCTATGACGTGCTCAATTCAGAAGAAGCTCGCGAACTGGCGAAAGACAATCCGCAGTCATTTCTTCACATCAACAAGCCTGAAATCGACCTCGACCCCGGCATAAACCTTTACGATCAGCAGGTTTATGACAAAGCCGTCGCCAATTTCAAAATGTTTCAGGACAAGGGCTGGCTGGTTCGCGACGCCGGTGACTATTTTTACATCTACAAGCAGGTGATGAATGGTCGTTCGCAGATCGGCCTGATGTGCTGCTGCAGCGCCCAAGAATACTGGGATGGCAAAATCAAGCGCCACGAATTCACCCGTAAAGACAAAGAAGAAGACCGACTCAAACACGTCGATCTGACCAACTGCAACGCCGGCCCGGTTTTTCTGACTTACCCGGCACGCGACAGCATCAACACCCTTATCGATGAAATCGTTAAAACGAAACCCGAAGTCGATTTTACCTCTGAAGACGGAATTGGCCACGTTCTCTGGGTAGTCAAAGATGCCGAATGGGCTAAAAAAATCACAGCTGAATTCGCCAGAATCCCGGCACTTTATGTTGCCGACGGCCATCATCGCACCCAGGCAGCCGCGCGCATAGCCAAAGTGCGCAGCGAGAAGAATCCGAATCATACCGGAAATGAAGAATACAATTTCTTCATGTCGGTAGTTTTTCCGCACAATCATCTGATGATAATGGATTACAACCGCGCCGTGCATGATCTGAACGGCCTGAGCGAAGCTGAATTCATCAAGAAGGTCGAAGAAAAGTTTACCGTCGAAAAACAGGATTACAAAAAGCCGACCGCGGCGAACACTTTCGGCATGTATCTCAAGGGTACCTGGTATAAACTCACCGCCAAACCCGGCTCATTTGACAGCAAAGACCCGGTTGCCAGCCTCGACGTTTCGATCATGCAGAATAATCTGCTCGCCCCGATTCTTGGCATCGGTGATCCGCGCACCGACAAGCGCATCGACTTCATCGGCGGCATCAGAGGAATCAAGGAACTCGAAAAAATAGTAGATAACGGCAAATTCGTGGTGTCTTTCTCGATGTTCCCGACTTCGATCGAGCAGCTCATGAAAATCGCCGACAGCGGCGAGGTAATGCCGCCCAAATCAACCTGGTTCGAGCCCAAGCTGCGCTCGGGCATGGTTATTCACACTTTGGACTGAAAGCGCTTATCGCAATAAAAAGCCGTTGCCGTCAGGCAGCGGCTTTTATTTTGCCGAGCGGAAATTCGTTATTAATTTTTCTGCGCTTTTGCGGTAGAATAATGAGATAAAGATAATAAACGGAGATACAAACATGAAAGCATTTGTCGACCATGATATCTGCATCGGCTGCGGCCAGTGCGAAATGATCTGCCCGGAAGTCTTCAAACTCAACGATGGCAAGGCGACCGTCATTCAAAAGCCGGTTGCCCCGGAAAACGAAGCCAAAGCCGACGAAGCAGCGAAAAACTGCCCGGTTGCCGCGATCTCGTTGAGCTGATGTTCACGCCGATCAAACGCATCGCCGCTATTCATGACCTTTCAGGCTACGGCAAGGTCTCTCTTACGGCTATCATACCGATTCTTTCGGCAATGGGCTTTCAGGTCTGCCCACTGCCAACGGCGGTTCTCTCTTCGAACACCGAATTTTCCGGATTCAAGCTGGTTGATCTCACCGATCACATGCGCGATTTCATCGAACACTGGAAATCGCTGAATCTCGAGTTCAATGCCATTTACAGTGGTTTTCTCGGCTCGCATCGGCAGATCGAAATCGTCGAAAATTTTATCGAACATTTCTGGCGCCCGGAACAACTGGTTATTATCGACCCGGTTCTCGGCGATGACGGTCGCCTTTACGACTCAATGACACCCGACATGGTCAGTCAGATGAAGCGGTTGATAGCGCGCGCTGACATCATAACCCCTAACCTGACCGAAGCCTGTGCTCTGCTCGACCTTGAATACAATGAAAAGCTGGATGAAGCTGCCCTGAAAAATCTTCTGAAATCACTCAGCGGCGTTGGACCGAAAATAGTCATCATCACCAACGTCCATAAATCAGACAAAAAGAAGCAGACCTTTGTCTATGCCTACAACCAGCGTGACCGCCGCACCTGGAAGGTCCAGTGCGACTACGTTCCGGCCAACTACCCTGGCACCGGCGATGCCTTTACCAGTGTTCTCACCGGCTGCCTGATGCAGGGCGACAGTCTGCCGATGGCACTCGACCGCGCTGTGCAATTTATTTCTACTGCGGTTAGAGCAACTTATGGCCATGCCCACGACCCACGCGGTGGCATCTTTCTCGAAAGAGTGCTGCCAAATCTGAGTGCGCCATTCAGACCAAGCAGTTTCGAACTGCTCGAACAGGAGTAAACTGATGCGTCCCGCCATGGTTCTTACCGACCTCGACGGCACTTTTCTCAGCTCCGATCGCAGCATCGGCGCCGACAACCTTGCGACTCTGCATGCCCTTGGCGAAATGGGCATAGTCAGAGTAGCAGCCACTGGCCGCAGTCTTCATTCGGCCCGCATGGTAATTGGCAGCAACCTGCCCTTCGACTATCTGATATTTTCGACCGGGGCCGGCATTTGTCACTATGCCGACAGCCGCATCATTCATAAACGGGCATTGGCAAAAACCGATATACACGCGGTCGCCAATTTTTTTATCGACTGCCAGCTCGATTTTTCTATTCATCAGCCGATTCCCGAGACGCATCGCTTTCACTGGTATGCCTCGCCCAGACCGACTTCTGACCTTCAGGCGCGTCTTGAATTCTGGGCTGAGTTTGCCAGCCAGGGCGATTATCTCGAAATCGAAGAAGCATCCCAGCTTCTCGCAATCAGTCTCGATGCCCGTGAAATCATCGAGCAGCTGCAGCAGCGTTTCGCACATCTGAGCATTATCAGAACCACTTCACCAATCGATGACCGTCACACATGGATCGAAGTTTTTCCACCGGGCGCCTCAAAGGGAACCGCGGCAGAGCTGCTCTGCCAAAGTCTGAACATCGAGCGCGAACGGACCATGAGCATTGGCAACGATTTTAACGACCTGGCCATGCTTGAATGGACGGGAACTTCTTATGTTGTTGCCAATGCAGCGCCTGACCTGATTAAACAGTTCCTGCCGGCGCCGGCAAACGATGAACAGGGCTTTGCCGCCGCCACAAAAAAGTGGATCGAGCAGCTGCAACCATGATTTATATAGTCCGTGGCGAGATCAATGCCGGCAAAACCAGCTGGATGGCAGAAGACTTCAAGCGTCACAACGGCGCCGATGGCTTCGTCTGCCGCAAGGTTTTCAGCAAAGGTGAGCATACCGGCTACGATCTCGAACACCTGACAACGGGCGCGCGCTGCCGATTCATTCGCAAACCAGGGCATTTCCCGCAAGACTGGAACGAAGTCGCCTTTCTCGCAAAAAAATTCAGTTTCTGCGCCGAAGGTTTTGAGTTTGCAGATGAAATAGCCAGATCTGCCATCAGAAGTGGCTGTCAGCGTTTCTATCTCGACGAAATCGGGCCACTGGAGTTGATGCAGCAGGGTTTTTACAACATGCTCTGCCGACTTTTGCAGAATCAACCGGCACAACTGGTCATAGCCATCAGATCGCATCTTGTCGAACCCGTCACCGGGCTGTTTGGCATAAGCGACTACGAAGAGATAAACATTGTTTAATCAGCCCTGTTGTCTGTGCCGATAATAATGGCATGGGCTGGCTCTGGAACCAAGTTCACCACATATTCGACGTCGACGATGGCAGTTTCCCCGAGATCTGCATCTGCGGGCTTTCTGCCAACCAGGTCAGCAATGCTTACCTCTTCATTCGCCAGATTGCCGGCTTCGTCGTCGGCTCACCGCGCTTTTTCAATCGCGAAACCGGCTGTGAGATGGGCATCGATGAAGTAGAAAACGCAGCAAGACTTGTCTGCGAACAAAAAGCCAGTCCTTTTCACTTCATGCTACGTAATCTCAAACATGAACCCGGCATAGTTCACGAACTTGGCGTCTTCATCCTCGACAACGCCATTGCGCTCGATTACGAGAAGGGAGCGCTATGGGGCGAGCGCGAAATCGAGGCACTGCTGCAGATCATACGCAAAATCATGGGCGATGCACCCGGCCCCTTCGTCAGACTCGAAGAAGCGGTCAGCAACGAAGACCGCCAGCTGCTCAACGACAGTCTCGACCGCCTTGCTTCAGGCACCGATGATTAGAGGCATTTTGTTCGTTTGAAAAGATAGCTGCAATAGTATATTCTGGCATTAGATAACGACAGATTCTGCCGGGATGGTACAACCTAATGCACAAATTCAGCCTGATCAACCGCATCAGATATGCATTCGACAATTTTATGGCGCGCGGCTTCATTGCACTGACTTCAGGTCTTGGCATAATTTCGCTCATTGTCATTATTGGAGCGGCGACAGTGGTTATCGCCGGTGGCTGGGGCCCTCCTGACGACGAACATTTCACTTTTGGTGAAGCTCTCTGGGCCAGTCTGCTGCGAACTCTCGACCCGGGAACCATGGGGGCTGACCAGGGCTGGGGCTTCCGTATCATCATGCTGCTGGTCACTCTCAGCGGCATATCTATCATCAGCACCCTGATCGGCGTAGTCAACAACGCCATTGAAACCAAGCTCAGCGAGTTGCGCAAAGGCCGCTCGGTCGTCGTTGAAAGCGGGCATACGCTTATTCTTGGCTGGTCACCACAGATTTTTACCATGGTGAAGGAGCTGATCATCTCGAACGAGCATCGCAAAGACCCATGTATTGTCATTCTCGCCGATCGCGACAAGGTTGAGATGGAAGACGAACTGCATGAAAAAGTCGGCAGACGGCATAATACCAAAATAGTCTGCCGCAGCGGGAACCCTATTGACATCGACGATCTGGCGATTGTCAGCCCGCAGACGAGTCGCTCGATAATCATCCTGCCACCCGAAGGTGAAAACCCTGACGCAACCACACTGAAAATCATTCTTGCCATTGTTCAGGGCAAGGACCGGCGCCGCGAACCTTACCATATTACTGCGCAGATTCACGATCCCCGCAATATGGACGTAACCGCAATGGTTGGCAAAAATGAAGTCGAGCTGGTGCAGATTTCAGATATGATCTCACGTCTTATCGCTCAGACCTGCCGGCAATCAGGCCTGTCGATAGTCTACTCAGAACTGCTCGGTTACGATGGTGACGAAATATATTTTCAGGCCGAGCCATCACTGGCCGGGCGCACCTATGGCGAAATTCTAGACCGTTACATTGATTCGGCAGTGATCGGCATCATGCCGGAAAAGGGCGAACCCATGCTTAACCCGCCCATGGATCAGGTTTTTGGCGCCAACGACCAGATTATTGCCATTTCGGAAAATTTTGACACAATCAGGCTCAGCCCGCCTGCACGAGATTCGGTCAACCAATCAGCTATTGCCAATATTCCCGAAGCCGAGCCGACACCCGAGACGACATTGATTCTTGGCTGGAACTGGCGTGCGCCGGCAATCATCAACGAACTCGACAATTACGTAGCTCCCGGTTCAACGGTTTTGCTGATTTCGAGTGAATCTGATTCCGAGCGACTGATTGCTCAGAACTGCCGCAACCTCAAGCATCAGCGGGTCAGCTGTATGCTGGCCGACACGACAAGTCGCGAAGTGCTCGATGAAATCGAGGTAACCAACTTCAAACATATCATCATACTCAGTTATTCTGACCGCCTTGAGCCTCAGGAAGCAGATTCAGTCTCGATGATAACTCTGCTGCATCTGCGCGACATCACGCGCAAGCTTGAATACCCGATGAGCATCGTCAGCGAAATGCTCGATCAACGCAACCGCGCGCTGATAGAGGTTTCTCAGGCAGACGATTACATTGTCAGCAATCATTTTATCAGTCTGGTCGTCACCCAGATATCACAGAACAAGCATCTGAACACTATATTCAAGGATCTCTTCGATGCCGACGGCTCAGAAATCTACCTGAAGCTGGCTTCCAACTACATAAAGCCCGGAACTGAAGTCAACTTTTACACGGTGCTCGCAGCGGCGCGGGCCAGAGGTGAAACCGCGATCGGCTACCATCTCAAATCAGTCCCGCAAACCCGCGAAAACCTGTTCGGCATAATAATCAACCCGCTGAAATCAGAGACGATAACCTTTGGAGAATGGGATAGAATAATAGTTCTCGCCGAAGACTAACAGTTGTCGAGAGATTTCTGAAAAATATCGAAGTATCTCGCGACCTGCATCCCGTCGATCAGAGCATGGTGTACCTGCAGAGCGACCGGCATCATTTTTCTGCCGTCTTTTAATGATGCCTGACCGAAGATAATTTTGGGCACACTTTCGTTTTTATAATTGCAGGCGAAAGTAAGCGCGGAAAACTTGAGCCATGGCAGGCTCGAATAATAAATCTGGTCGTTGCGAACATCATTTTCGAGGCACATGCCAGGGCGTGCCTTGACCAGCTCGATCTGGCGCTGAGCATTGGCGGCAAATTCCCTGAAATCAGGCAGGTATTCGATAAAGCAGCAACCGAAAGTCTCATCATCACGCATTATCGTTGCCGACGCATGCAACGGGCCGTAACAGTGAACTTCGTCGCCGATTATGCGCCAGCCAAATTCAGGCACAGCATTAGCAGCATTGAGAGATGCATGCAGATAGAGCAGAAAGAAGGAGTTCCCACGACTTTTCGCGGCTGCGGCCGCTGCGGTACAATCGACATCGACAACCAGGCTCCAGAACGGGTTGTCAAGGCTGCGAAAGTGCTCAAAATGCTCGCGGCGCTTCCATTCGGCAAGCTCGATTCTACCCTGCAGACCAATATCACTCATTTGCCACTCCTTCTGCTATTGCCGCCAAGATACCAGAAAACCCGTCAGGTAACAAATGCCACATTCTGCCCGCACGATTTTCGTTCAGGCCCGTCATCGCGGAGCGATGAACGATAACACAGGCCTGTAATGTCATTATGAGAGCAATTGTCTGCTTACCGCCAATTATTACAGTCTGTTGAGTCTGACTTGAAAAAAGTCTATGTACTGATATACTTAGCCTGTGGATCAATTTAAAACAGGCAGATAAAAATATGGAAAACAACGGGAGACGAAACAGTTTTGGTTTTAACGTTAAGCCCGACCTGAGCGAATACAGGAAGAAGGAACCAGAACCGGTCGAGAACGAAGAAGCCACCGAGGGGAAAGAACCAGTTGCAGAAGGCGAAAAAGTCAGCGAACTGCTGAAAGACGCAACAGTAGGGCTCGTTCATTCAACCCGCGACCTTATACTGTACATAATTATCTGGTATCTGGCATACCCTTTTCTGTTCTTCACCAGTTTTCACATGGCTCAGAAATACCTGCAGATGAAATTCGATTCTCTTTCACCCATCGAATTGCTCAATATGCTGATCACCATCGGCGCCGGCGTATATTATGCCTATTACATGCTGGCGACCTTTATAAACGAGCATACCGCGCCCCAGGTATATGAGGACGAAAAGAGATTCTTTTTCCCCCGCCTGGGATTTTATGCACTTTATATGGGTTTTGTTCTTTACAACTCTAATATGTTGAATGTCGAAACTTTTGAAAATTCCGAAAACATAAGATTATTCGTAGTTTTTTACATTCTCTACATTTCTTCTGTAACCCTGTTCAGACATTTTAATGCGCGGGTAAGCAAACCACGCTGACCGCTAGATCCTGACATTCTGCGCGTAGCGAAGCGGAGTCGCAGAATCCATCTTCGGCCTGCTCAACTCGCCTCAAAAATCTGTGCAATCTGCGAAATCTGAGGAAAAAATTCTTCTCTTCTGATTATACTTTTCTTCTTATCTTTCTCGCTCTTCTCCGCGCCTCAGCGTCTCTGCGTGAGCCTCTTCTCCTTTGTGTCTCTGTGTCTTAGTGCGAGAATCGATTACGATTACGCGCACGAGAACGAAATAGAGTAAAAAATCTGCGGCATCCGCGAAATCTGCGGATTGTTCGTTCTGACGAGAAGGATCTTCGGAAAAGACACAAAACTGCCGATGTATATAGTAGCTCAGCATCTTTGCGTTCATTTTTGGCTGAGACACTAATTACAGGTGGTTTTATCATGTCTGCTACACTTGAATCAGCCCTGGATAGCAATGGTAACGAAGAACAGTTCGGCCTGAATCTCCAGCTCGAGTCCGCTGTGGCAACAAACTCCGGCTACACAACGATTTACGGGCGGCCAGAGAAGCAAACCAGGCAAGCGAAAAAACAGGAGGGGGTTTCTGACCTTACCCTGATATGGCTTGCAGTTACCGGCTTCTTCGAAGGCCTCTGGAACTTATTTCTCTACCTCAATCTCTGGTATGTTGCCTATCCATTTCTGCTCTTCGTGTCATTCTACATGAGCCAGGTATTGCTCAAACCTGATCTGGCAACACTGACGCCGCTGCGCATAATCAATGCCCTGGTTGCCGGCAGCGCCGGACTGTATTATGCTTATCAGCTGCTGATCACCTTCATCTGCGAACACAGCGACCCGACCATGTATTTTGAACAACGCAAAAGCTTTCTGCTGCACATCACCGGCTACGGCCTGATTACACTTTTCGTGCTGCAGACTTCTGGTCTGCTCAATGGCAAAGCCTTTCTCGACAGCAACAATCAGTGGCTGTTCATCAGCTTTTACATGATGTATCTGGTATCGACAACCTACATGAAGTATTTCAACTACCGCATTACCGTGAAATGACACACCGATAAAAAGCCCGGGCCCGCAGTGAATGCAGGCCCGGGTTTATTTTTTCAGTAATAACTTTTACAAAGAGAAGCGGCGGAAGCGGGCACGGCGCCCCTCATTAGCGGCTGCCCCCAGCTTTTTAAGATACATGCTTTCGTAATCTTCAAAGTTTCCTTCGAACCAGCTTACTTTGGCGTTGCCCTCGAATACCAGCAGATGCGTGCAGATGCGGTTGAGGAAGAAGCGGTCGTGGCTGATCACCAGTGCGCAGCCGGCAAAGTCGCTGATGGCGTCTTCAAGCAGGCGCAGGGTGCCGACATCGAGGTCGTTGGTCGGTTCGTCTAGCATCAGCAGGTTGCCACCTGATTTAACAATCTTGGCCAGGTGCAGACGGTTGCGTTCACCACCCGAAAGCTCGCCAACCTTCTTCTGCTGATCGGATCCCTTAAAGCCAAAACGGCCGCAGTAAGCCCGCGAAGGTATTTTGCTCTTGCCAAACTGCACTTCGTCACGACCTTCGCTGATTTCATCAAACACGGTGTTTTCAGAATTCAGGGTATCGCGGTGCTGATCGACCCAGGCCAGCTTGACCGTCGGGCCAACGACGATTTCTCCGTTGTCAGGCTTCTCGTTGCCGGCGATCATACGAAACATCGTGGTTTTGCCGGCGCCATTCGGCCCGATTATGCCGACTACCGCGCCGCGCGGCAGCGAGAAACTGGTATCATCAAGAAGCTTGCTGCCATCGTAACCTTTGCTGACGCCTTTGAAATCAACGACCAGATCCCCAAGATGCTCTGCCGGTGCGATCTGGATGACGGTTTCGTCGCCACGTTCGCTGCTGCTCTCGCGCGAAACCAGATTCTCGAAATGCGCGATGCGGTCGCGATGCAGTTCGCGGCGATCGCCTGTATTCATGCGGATCCACTTGAGCTCGCGCTCGAGCGAGCGGCGGCGGGCCGACTCTTTCTTTTCAGAGGCGGCCAGAATCTCGAGCTTCTGGGCCAGCCATGAGCTGTAATTACCTTCGAAGGGTATGCCGTAACCGTCTTCGAGTTCGAGGATCCATTTGGTAATGTTATCGAGGAAATATCGGTCGTGCGTCGATATGATGACGGTGCCGGGGTAATCCTTGAGGTAGTTTTCAAGCCAGGCAACGGTCTGAGCGTCGAGATGGTTGGTGGGTTCGTCGAGCAGCAGCAGGTCTGGCTGTTCGAGCAGGGCGCGGCAGAGCGCGACGCGGCGCTTTTCACCGCCCGAAAGGTTATCGACGATCATATCGTCTGGCGGCAATACCAGCGCGTTGGCTGCCACATTGAGGCGGGTATCGAGTTCCCAGCCGCCGCAGGCGTCGATTTTGTCCTGCAGTTCGGCCATTTTTTCCATGGCTTTATCCATGGCATCGGGATCCATATCGCCCATCGCGGCCGAAATATCTTCGTATTCCTTGATCAGTGCCAGCGTGTCGGCAAAGGCCGCCTCGATATTGGCGCGCACGGTTTTGCCGTTTTCGAGCTGCGGTTCCTGCGGCACGAAACCGACGCGATAACCGCGGCAGAGTTCGGCCTGGCCACGGAATTCCTTGTCGATGCCGGCCATGATGCGCAGCACCGTGCTCTTACCGGCGCCATTGGCACCGACGATGCCAATTTTGGCGCCGGGATAGAAGCACAGATTGATGTCTTTGAGAACCTGGCGGGTGCCATAGAACTTGTTGAGCCCGAGCATGGTAAAGATATATTTTTCAGCCATAAGCCCTCTTTCGTGAGTTGATTTACCGGCTGATTCTACCTTAAAACCATGACAGCGACAAGCTCAAAACTCGATATCAGCAACCGTGAAGGTCTCCTTGTTTTCGGTCAGACGCAAAGTAACCGAACGCCGCTTTTCGTTCTCACGACCGAAGTTGGTAAAGAGATCGACCTGCAGAGTAACGGCGCCAGCCACCTTCTGCGAGCGGCTGCCATAGAAGTTGGTCTTAACCTCATACATGCCGTGGCGGGCCTTTTTGATCATGTATTCTTCGGGGCCGTAGCCCTGCGTGAAGTCGCGCGATACGAGACCGCCGATCTGGGTACGCGGATAGCTGTAGAATGCCTTTTCGCCACTCGGCTCCATTACCCAGAGGTCCATGTCGGTCATATCGGCATCCCAGGTCATGACGATGCGCAGATCGACGTCGATCGGCTTAACCAGACGCTCATCGACCTTGAAGTCCTTAATGCCCCTGCGTTTGCCCTGAACAATCAGGTTGTTCATTTCTTCGAGCGCGATGACTTCTATTTCAGGGAAACGGCCGTCCCAGCTTTTGAGAACTACTTCGTAGAGCAGCTCGACTGCACGCACGTATTCGCCCATCCGGCCGAGAACGAGGGCGAGATCGCGATATGACTGCGGCTCTTCGCGCCGCATTTCAAGAACTTCTTCAAATATCGCGGCACTTATCGCCAGTTCGTCGATCTGCGCCAGACGGTGCGCCAGAATTCGCATCAGCGCCGGGTTTTCCAGTTCGAGTTCGGCGATATTCGAAAGTACCTGCAGCGCAGTATCGTTCTGCTTGAGTGCGATAAACACATCGGCACAGTCAAGATAATAGGCCGGCGACATGAGATATTCGGCTTTCTCGTCGAGATAGGCTGAATACGGATCTTTTGCCGCTTTGATCTTCTTTACATAAGGCGTATCGGGTTGCCAGGGCTTGATGGCAACACCGGGATTGACCGGTCGGGAAGTCGAACTGTCTTCTTTATCCATGGCTTTCGATGACTCTCTCGCAATCGATGGCGCCGGTGCCATGTCCATGGCTGACTGCACACTCATCTCTTCATCAGCGCCACCGGCATCGCTTTCAAAACCTTCAACAGATTCCTGCATTGGTGCGGGCGCCTGCCGCATCAAGTCGTCGCTGTCGCCATTGCGTGAGCGCGGAGCACCCAGACTGGAGCCGGGTGCCATTCTATTTTTCTTTTCCGGGCTAGTGACTTCAGCCTTGCTGAAATCGGTGTTCCACCAGCGCAGACGTTCTTCCCACATGGCGATGACTGTTATCAGTTTATCGTCGCGGGTCTTTGCCAGAGCGGCATCTTCTTTTTCGAGCACGTCAAAATACTGTTTGCGCCATTCAGGCTTCGAAGCAGGCGGCACCACACGATGTTCAAGATACTGGTCGATTGTTTCGAGCACCAGCAGTGAAGTAAATTCATTTACTATCGAATGTTTCTTACTCAGAGAAACAATTTCACTGCGATTTTTATCTTTCTGCGCCATCAGCTCATCAATTTTGCGCCCGGCCCAGAAGCGCCGCAAAAATTCGCCGTTCACGGCATCGCTCTTTTTGATGGTAAACTTGCGGTCAATCTTGTCGGCATCGTGAGCGCCGAACTGCAACAGCAGTTCAGATTCGTCCTTTTCGAGAGTGCCCGCCAGCATGAAATGCGGATGCACCGGCACCACTCCGGCCGGATAAATTTCTTCAAGTCCGGCGCCGGCCTTGCGGTTGACCAGCCCGAAAAACTCAGCACCAACCAGTTTTACTGCGCGATCGATATCGACATTTTTCAGATTCAGCAGGGCACCGCCGGTTTTGCGGCAGAGGGTTTGAAGAAAACCATAATCAGCGCCATCGCTGCTGGCGAGCGCATAAACCGGAGCGTTAAGCGCCGGCACCACAGCGCGACCAAAAGTATTTAGACCGTCTGAGATAAGCAGATAAAAGTCAGGCTTTTTTACGCTTTCGCCAAGACCGGCAAAAGAGGTGCCGCCATCGAACCTTATTGAATCGATATGAGCAAGCAGGGCCTTTGCATCGCCGCGAGTCAGCGAAAATGGAACGGGCTTACCGGGTTTGTTGCGAAATTCGATGAATTCTACTTCGACCTTGTCGGCAACACGTTCTGAAGCCAGAAGTGACGACACAAATTTCTTTTCGCTGGCGAGATCGCGCTTTGCCGCAGAGCCTGAAGCATCATAGAGCACGACGATACGTTCGGCTGGTTTGGCAGGGCTGGCGCCACGGCGGGCTATAACCCCCTGCACGCTGAAATAATACTGGCCGTCGGCCGACTTCTCGACAAATACCGAACCGGTCTCAGGCAACGGCACATCGACGAGCAGTTCCGATTTTATTTCCTGACCGTTGGCTGCAACCTCGCTGAACCAGCCTGACTGCATGCGACTGAAATCTGACGGCTGCAAACCTTCGATCTTGATCTTCGGCTGCTGATCCGTGCTGAGAACTTCAACACGCAGATTGAAGTGTTCAGTAGCCCGGCTCAACTGCAGCGGCACACGATAGCGAGCGCTCGCGTCATCGATAGCCAGTTCAGTAAGATAAGTGACCTGCACAGTTCGGTAACCTCGCGGGTTAAGCGGGTATACCCTGGTCTTGAAATTGTTACCCTTGACCTTCTCGACCAGCCCGGGGTCAACACCCTTGCGCACTTCGGTCTCGAATATTTCGCGGGCTTTCTGTTTTTCGACGGCGACGCCTTCGACGAGATCGCCGTTAACGTCGAGCGCATAGCCCGACACAACCGCGCCTTCAGGCATCGGAAACTCAAGCTCGCCTTCGAGCACTCGTGAATTCGGGTTATAGAATTTCATGGTCATGGTAGATTCGGCCAGATGCCCGAAAATGCGCACGCGCATGGCAAGATCTGCCAATCTGACCGGCTCTTCCCCGGCATTTTTGACCTGAATGACCGGAACCTGCGCAGACAAAGACGCAGCCAGAAAAACAAACAGCATGATGACCAGAATTCTTTTCATAAAACCCCTCCCGCAAACGTAAATGGTTCGTTCAATATTTATAACAACGCATATTGCCGGCAGCAGATTCGAAAATAAACGCTCAACGGTCGGCCGCTGATGCAAGAGCGATTACATCATGACTTGCGCCAAGAATCTGCTCAAAAAGCCCGACTCGATAAAAAGCAGCGAGCGACAATCTTTCTTCAGAAGCTCCCAGCATATATACCTGCTTGTGGCGAAAATGATAAAAGAGAAAAAGCTGGCGAACCCGCTCATCTTTGAATTTTTCGAGCAGCGGCTGATAGCCGGCCAGCAGTCTGTCGACATTCTCGATTTTCACCAGTGTTTTTTTATCGGCGACAAAACGCTCGACCGACTGATTCAGGGTAAAATTGCGCAAAAGCTGCGAGCGAAAAGCATCTCCGTAATGCCTGAACAGAATCAGCGCCGCCAGCCCGCGAAGAGCCGGATTCGAGCTTTTCATGGCAGTCTCGATTGGCCGCAATGCCGGCCCTTCCGGTTTACGTTCGAGAAATATACTGATGCCGTTCATCAGCCTGACTTCACGCTCGCTCAGCGTAATGGCAAATGCCGACGAAGCTCCGGCAAGAAGTAGATTAACCAGCAGCACTGCTGCAATCAGAGATTTAATCGAGTTCTTCATAGGGGTAACATACCGTTATAACCTTGGGGATTTCTGTGTCTTTAACTACAACTTTTATAAAATCACCGTTGAATCGCTCACCGATTATGGCCAGTTTTTCGCCGTCACGCTCAGACCAGCGGCGGGCTACCCGCCCGTTCAGAATAGCGTCTTCAACCTGTCTGATAAAGATATCTCGCGCCATCATCTGATCGTAAGCGTGTCTGGTCATCTGATATTCGCCCGTCTTGACGAAACGGGCAATTCGTCGCCGTCCCATCGCGCTACCTTTCCTGATCGAGATCCTTGAACAACCTGCCACGCTGCGCGTCGCCATTACATTGTAACCAGGCTGCAGAAACCGGTGCGGGCGACTCAATAGAATCGAGCTCAGCAAACAACTCCTGCCTTACCAGACTGTCGGGAGGCGCCACAACAGAATTACTGACTGGTTCAGCGGGTTTGTCTGTAAGAAAAGCGTTGAACAGATCAACCATGACTTCGGCAACGCCCTCTGTCTTTCGCTTTTGTTCTTCTTCGTCATCGTACCAGATCATTTCTTTCTCCTTATCTTTGGCGGTTTCAGGCTCAGCCAGAGGTTGTGATGGTTCTGGCGCCGGCATGTTCCCCGGCTGAACTGGCTCGTCTTCAGCATACTCAAATAGTTGCGGTGCCGCAGACTCCGCCTGATATTCAGGCTCTAACGGCTGCTCAGGCTCTTCGACAACTTCAGTTTCTTCAACTGGACCGGGCTCCTCAAAAACTTGAGGTTCAGAAAAAACCTCGGGTTCAGCAAAATCTGCTGCGCACTCTGAGTGCTCGCTGGTGACATCTGAAAAACTGTCGGGTTCCTGGTAAACACCTTCTGGCTGGGCCTCTGTGTCAGTTTCCTCCTGTGATATCAGGCCAGACTCGATAACGCGGCGCTCTTCTACCGGCACCTCGTTTTCTGGGGCGGCATCAGGTTTTGTCTCCTTTTCCGGACTGCTCACAGATTTAGCGTTTCGGTTTTTGATCTTGCCCCTCATTTCAAGAGCGGCAGCGCTGCCGGGAACCAGTTCGATCAGATTTTCCGCATAAAGAGACGCCTTATCGTATTTGCCGACACGATAGCAGCTTTGCATGAGCAGAGTGAACAGAGTTATACGTTCACTGCGTTCTTTTACGGTGCCGAAGCAGCTTTCGAGAGAGCCTATGGCCAGCGAAGGAAACACCTTGGCAATCAGCGATATCCGCCACCAGTAAGTCGATTCGAACCAGGAAAAGAAAGGCACTATCAGTTTAATCAACAGCAGAAAAATAACGATGAGAACTATCACCGCGACCGGGCGACCATCACCATGCGCCCATAGCAACAGCCCGGGCCAGCGCAGACTGACGTCGCCAGGCTTGAGTTCTGCGGCAATCTTGTAGTGAACGCGGGCATCGCTGAATTTGTTGTCGGCGATATCAAGCCTCATCAGCACGTAGCTTGCATAAAAACTGCGGCCGGCCCGGCGGTTGATTTCGAGCGCAGATTCACGCAGACGCGCAGGCTCAAGTTGACCGGTCGCAAAATTGGCCATCAGTCGCATTTCCCATATCTGCAACATTTTTTCGAGTGAATTCATCAGGCCAGGATTACGATTCAGAAAGAGCCGGAGTTTTGTGTATTCGCCTTTTCTGAAAAGGATTTCGGCCTCAGCAAAACGCTCTTCTGACTTGAGGCGCGAAAAAGCGATTTCTTCATCGACCTCTGCCAGTTTGAGTGCGTAGGCAGGATCGTTTTTGAGCATGAGTATTTCGCGCAGACAAGCACTTATTCTCAGCAGATCTTCTTCTTTCTCAGCTGCACGCAGATCGGCCTCGAGTCGGCGAATTTTCAGCTGAATGCGGTCAGCCTCGGTCATAGCCGCACCAACTGGGCGTTGTCGAGATTCTTCAACCTGCTCTACTATGCGGCGGGCAAAGAAATTGTTCGGATCGAGGCTGAAAACTTCATCTGCCCTGCGCTTTGCCTCATCGAAATTCTTGCTGACCAGGGCGTCATTGGCCTGCACCAGAATCTTGTCGATACGCTCAGCTTTTTCGAGCTGCAGATACATTTCAGCCAGACCAGAATATTTGGGGTCAAAACTGCGCACCTGATCGAGAGAAGCTCTGGCTGAGGCAAGATTGCCAAGTGCCATTTCGACCTCAGCAAACCGGAGAATCTTTACGGCCTTGGCATCAGCAACCAGCCGGGCATCGGCCAGTTTCTGCCGTCTGTCTTTTGACTCAGGTTCCAGACCGGCAAATATCCGGGCAATCTGAAGGCGATAGAGAACCTGTTCGTCACGAACCAGTTCAGAATCAAGCTTTTCAAGAATACTTCGCCAGTCATTGTCTATCGCTACCGGCAACCCGCGCTGTACCGCATCGAGAAACGCCTGGCCCGACACTACCAGATTCTGAGAACCGGGAAGCGCCATACTGGCTTGCATAAGCAGCAGCCAGTCGTCGGCAGCGGCAACACCAAGGCCGCATATTTCATTCTGCACTTTGTGAAATTCCAGCAGCTCCGACTGAGACAACTCACTTATCGGGCGGTCAGAACGAATGGCAGCAGTCTCTGACGCCAGCGTCTGCCGCAGCAAGAGTTCGCTTTCAGGCAAATGCAACCTGCCGAGAACGCAAAGCCGCAACAAACGTAATGACTCGGCACGGTTGCCCGATTCGACCGCGAACTCGGCTTCGGCCCAGAGGCTGTCGTCAGCTTCCGGACGGCCTGTTGCTGTAACCACCGTAAGAAGCACCAGAAAAAAAGCCATCAGCAGCAGTCGAAATTTGCGAGCTATCATATACATTTCCTGCCAGCCTGAATTCACGGTATTTTTTGCATGCCATGCATAACTGCTTGTTAATCCTTAAAAAACATTTTATCATAAGCAGAAGACAATTCAGCATTTTTTGTCGGTAAACCGGAGGGGAAGATGGGTGTAAAGTTTTCCGTATTCAACGGAATGACAAGACAGAACAAGATAAACGCTCTGATAAATATAAGAAAGAGCGAAATGAAAGAGAAATCTGACTATTATCTTGCGCTGCACGCAATGCTCGATGAAGACATGCAGATCGTCATGGCGGCAAAAATGGCAGCCAGCAATTTCAATAAGCAGAGCTGGTATATCGATTTCGGAAAAATCAGTTCATCAGAGCTGAAAAAAAAGATCGCCGAATATTTCAGCGAAAGCATTGGCTTCGGCCCGGTTCTCAACAAAATCCCTGATATGGTGCCCAGTCTGCTCGCCCAGAACCTGCAAAAACGGCAGAAGAGATTCGATATGATGCAGGAATGGGATGGGCCCTTCCCGACAACAGCCAGAATACTCAACACTTTGCGTGAAGACACCCAACAACTTGTTCAGTCAGTCATTCGCAAAGATGAAAAAATAGAAAAATGCTGGATATGTCTGTATAACGAAGGCCTGCAGCCATTTAGAGATTGTCAGCGTTCGCTCGACAGCAATGCAGCAACCACCCTGGTAAATCTCAGTCGAATTCTCAACCCGGGCCAGATTTCTCCGGCGCTTGAGCAGATGTTTTCGAAAACTGACCGACCGATCTACCTGCTGGCGATATTGACCAGCAAACGCTGCCTGCTGTTTTTGCGCGATGAACTGAGAACCTCGCAGGCAGCGATTCTCGGTTTCTATCTGCAACAGGTTCAAAGCGTACAGACTTTGAATGAGGCCGGCACCGTCAGTGTTGAGATTGAGACGCCACAGGATATCTTCAGACTCCCGCACATGTTCGCTGAAGACGCTCACGAAGCCAGCAATATGATTCGCGAGAAGACAATCGAGGCAATCGAAGCCCAGGAAGAATTTATCGACCGCGACTTTGAAAAAGAGCTGAAAAAGCTCGACATGCTGTTCAAAGCCCGGGCGGTCAAGAACAGTGAGTATATTTTTCGCAAATCGCGCCTGCAGAAAATGGAACTTGAGAAATTTTCCGACGCTAATGTCGAACTGCTTCTGGCCAAGAGGCTCGCCGACGACGGGCAGGCTGACAAGTTCGATGAGCAGCTGATGAAGAAATTCACATCAGAAAAGACCGTAATGTTTACCGACATTGTCGGCTTTTCATCAAAGGCTTCACAGAAGCAGCTGCTCGACACCATGACCCTGCTTGCCGTGCATGACAAGCTGCTGGTGCCGATTTTCAAGAAATACGATGGAACCCTGATCAAAAAAATTGGCGACGCCCTGATGATTCGCTTTGATGAAGCGATGAAAGCCTGTAATGCTGCCAGAGAAATGCAGGCCGAGCTTTTCGCTTTCAACAAGCGGAGCAAAGAGAAAATATTCATCAGAATCGGCATCAATACAGGCACGGTTTTTGTTAAAAATGAAGACGTGTTTGGCGAAGCGGTTAATATAGCCGCCCGTATGGAAACCCTGGCAAAGCCTGGTCGCATATTTATCACCGAAACCACCATGGACAAGCTCTCCGGTCGTATACCCTGCGCTGACATGGGTTTGCATCAGGTCAAAGGCAAAAATGAGCCGTTACACGTCTACGCCATTAAAGATAGCAGCAACGCTGATGAAATGGCAGAAATGGCGGCACAGTATATGCAGGAAGCCGGCATAAAGGAAGGCGGGCCAACCGAATCAGCCAATTCGGTCGAACCACAGCTGCCCCCAATGCCAGCACTCGATTCTGTCGGAAAATCAGCTCTGCCGAAAAACGATCGGGCAACAGAAGAATTTGTGCCAGAACCTGCCAGTCCTCCTGCTGACAACGGTCTCCCCGATCTCACCGGGCTTCTGCCTGCCGACATGCTGCCGGGTGAACAGAAAACGCCGGCTATGCCGCCAGTACCGCCGGCATGGGTAGAACCTGACCAGAGAGCACAAAGCACTAAGGCTGAGCCTGAGGCAACGCGACCGCCAGACACACCTGCCCGGCAGACAAGCCCTGAACAGCAGATGCTGCAGGCAATAGATCAGGCAAGAGCAAGTTACATAACTTCGGTTAAACAGGGCGGCAAGCGCAACCCGGATATCGAAGACTGGTTTGCCCGCTTCGAAGAATTTCTGCGACCGCAGTTCGAGAAAAAATCCTGACCCTTGTTTTTTTCTGCTGCCGGGGCATATTATCAATATAGCAACGGAGCGAAAAAATGGTCGAAAATCGCAAAAACGAAAAGCGTGAAGATCCTGTAGAAGGCGAAGAAGATGTATACAAGCGCCTGAATGCTTTCAGGCCGCCAGAATGTGCGCTGAAGAAGCACCCATGCAAAGATTGCTTCAACTGTCTCTTCTGTAGCGACGCCCGTTGCGAAATCTGCCTCAAAAATAAATCATGCCATGATCAAACCCCAGAAGATGAAAAAAAATCAGAATGAATCTCGATCTTACAGCATCTTTGCGACCGCCTTCGGCCCCGCCGCAATAGCCTGGAAGCCGAGCGGCATTATCGCGCTGCTGCTACCAGAATCATCACAGACCAGTCTTGAACAGCGAATAGCCGTGAGTTTTGCTGACTGCTGCGAGACAGAACCATCTTTGCCCGTCAACAAGGCCATAAAACAGATCCAGCAATATTTTGCCGGCCATCCGTACAGTTTTAAAGGCACCAGTATCGACCTGACCGAATGCACGCCTTTTTGTCAGACAGTATATGAACAACTGTGTCAAGTACCAGCCGGCACAACCGTCTCATATCAGGAACTGGCCAGAGCCTGCGGTAAGGCTGCAGCGGCACGTGCCATCGGTCTGGCCGCCGGCAAAAATCCGGTTCCACTGTTGATACCCTGTCATCGTATCGTCAATGCCGACGGTCGCCTCGGCGGCTTTTCGGCCGGTGGCGGCGTTCGCCTCAAGGCACAGATGCTTGCACTCGAAGGCCATGTTATTGAAGAAAAGCCGGTATGGCGGCTCAGACCGCCGCTGCTGATAAGCGACTGCAACCTGGATGACGTTCTGAACCATCTCAGCCGGGGCGATGCCGATCTCGCAGAGTTGATAAAAGTGGCCCCTCGTTTTAATCTTGAATTCAATCCCGACACCTCGATTTTTCAGGCGCTGCTCGAAGCAATAGTTTACCAGCAGCTCACCGGCAAGGCAGCGGCAACGATCTACCGCCGCGTTCTCGCCCTGTTTTCAGGCAAAAGTGAAGTCAGTGCTCTTGACATCATCAGAGCCGGCGAAAACGAACTGCGTTCGGCCGGGCTGTCACAGAATAAGGTGCTGGCCATCAAGGATCTCGCGAATTTTGCCGTTTCCGGTGGTTTGCCAGACCACGATCAGATGCGCATGATGTCGAATACCGAAATTATCAACCGCCTGACCCATATTCGTGGCATCGGGCGCTGGACCGTAGAAATGCTTTTAATCTTCAAACTCGGCCGTGCCGACGTCATGGCTGCCGATGACTACGGTCTACGCAAAGGCCTGGCAGCGATCAGGCGCAGCCGGGATTTGCCAACTCCGGCAGAACTGCTGCGCCAGGCCGAAGTATGGAAACCTTATCGATCGATAGCCAGCTGGTATCTCTGGCGTGCCGCCGAAAACTACCAGGTTGGCTGATTAAACCTGCCATTGCCGGCAACAAATTTCTTAAGCAGAACCGGTCGTCCGTGGCCAGGATAGAGCATTCTTACACCGGTTGCCGCAATACGCTGCCAGCTGGCAACGATAAGATCAGGCTGATCGGCAAAAGGCGGAAAAAAGCAGCCGGGCAAAACATGAAACACGCTGTCGCCGACAAAAACCGCCTCCCGGCCGACACGCACGCACAGCGACCCTGAGGTGTGTCCGGGGGTATGAAAAAATTCAAGTTCACTGCCTCCCAGTCTGCATTCAAGCCTGTCGCCAATCTCAAGATCGACTGCGATGCCGGCGAATCTTATGCAGTTGTGAAACAGCCAGCAGCCAAGCCATGAAACTGGTCGGGAAAACCACATTGTACCGCGCGGCACCGGACTGGCACCTTCCCTCAAATTGTCGGCTTCGATCTGATGAGCAACTATGGCTGCGTCAGGAAACTTCTGTTTGAGAGCTCGAATACTGCCGACATGATCATAATGCGCGTGCGTAACCGCGATGTAGCGGACTCTAATTTCACCTTCGCCAGCAGACAAGGCATCGACAAATCTCTGTGGCCGAGAGCCGAGACCGCCATCGATTATTGCAGCCTCGTTGCCTGATATGACGACATAAGCATTGGCATTGCCAAGAAACAGCCGTCTGATTGTAATTTGATCTGTCTTCATTTTATAAAACCTGCCAGACCGGTAATTTATCGGCCTGGCAGGCAACTTACCAGAGATGCGTTGCTAACAGTTATTTTCTCAGAACGAATACGTGCGCGGGCTCGTTATTCGGGTCGAGCTCAACATAGTTCTTTGAACCATACCAGAGGAAACGCCGGTCGGTCAGCAGATCATGCATCTGGTATCCCTGTTCAGGAGTCAGTCCATAGTGGTCAAGCGGAATATGGACGAAAGACGAATGTCTTATGAAAGGATCGAGATTGACCACTACCAGAATATGGTCGTCTCCGCAGGATTTGCCGTAGAAAAGGATGCGATCGTTGTCGGCTTCGAAGAACTTGAGGTTATCGTATTCCTGCAATGCCGGATGCTCGCGGCGGATCTGATTGAGCCTGGTAATAAGATCGCAGATGTTGCCGGCAGCTTTCCAGTCACGGGTTCTGATCTCATATTTGTCGCTATGCATGTATTCTTCTTTGCCGGGCACGGGAATGCCCTCACAAAGTTCAAATCCTTGAAAGATGCCATACACAGTCGATAAAGTAGCGGCAAGCACGGCTCTGATCTTGTAGGCCGGTCGCCCACCGCCCTGAAGAAAAGTCGGGAAAATATCGGGCGTATTGGTGAACAGATTGGCGCGATAAAAATCCGATTCAGGTGGTGTGGTCAGCTCAGAGAAGTATTCAATCAGCTCTGCGCGGGTGTTGCGCCAGGTGAAATAACTGTAAGACTGGGTAAATCCGAGCTTAGCCAGGGCTTTCATGACTTTCGGCCGGGTGAAGGCTTCTGAGAGAAAGATTACATCTGGATATTTTTTCTGCACTTCAGCAATAACCCAATGCCAGAAGGCAAAGGGTTTGGTATGCGGATTGTCTACCCTGAAAATCTTGACGCCGCGGCGGGCCCAGAAAAGAAAGATGCGCAGCATCTCCTTCCAGATGTTTTTGTAATCGGCTGATTCAAAGTTGATCGGGTAGATATCTTCGTATTTTTTGGGCGGGTTCTCGGCAAACTTGATGGTGCCGTCAGGTCGCTTGCTGAACCAGTCTGGATGCTGTTTGAGATAAGGATGATCGGGCGAGCAGTTGATGGCAAAATCAAGCGCGATTTCGATACCATATCTCGCTGCCGCTTCGACCAGCTCGGCAAAGTCATCGAAGTTGCCGAGTGCTGGTTCTATTGCATCATGGCCACCCAGATGATTGCCGATAGAGTATGGACAACCGGGATCACCGGGTGCACAGGTCAGGCTGTTGTTCGGGCCTTTGCGTTTGCTGAATCCGACCGGGTGAATCGGTGGAAAGTAGAGAACATCGAAGCCCATCGCGGCAATATGTGGCAGTCGTTTAATAACATCTTTAAAAGTGCCATGTTTGCCGGGCTCAAAGCCACATGACCGCGGAAAGCACTCATACCAGGCGGCAAAACGCGCCCGTACGCGATCGACCTGCAGGCAAAAGGTCTGACTTTCGACACGACTGGCAGGGTCAGGATGCTGGGCCAGCAGTTCGACAAGTCGATCCTGGCTGAGAATATGCCATTTTTGCAGATCATCACTCTCTTTATCAGCTTTTGCCAATGCCTTCCTGAGCAGGTCGCGACCGGCCGGCGTCAGCCATGAGCCGTAAGTTCTGGCCTTGGCGATACCTTCGAGAAGGTCAGAAGAAAAGTCTGTCGCCGCCTCAACTTTTTTGCGCGTATCAGAGATCCAGCTGCCATAGTCTTCGCAATAAGCGACTATCTTGTATTCATAAATTCCGATCTGATCGACTTTGAAGCTGGTTTCCCAAAGATCGAGGCCGGGATTGCTACAATGCATTTCGACCTTGTTCCAGTTTTTCTTCTTCTGGTGGCGGTATTCAACCCAGACGGCGATTTTGTCATGGCCATCACGGAAAATATCGGCGACTACCGGGACATCATCGCCAGCCTCGCGTTTTAGTGGGTAGAGACCGGCATCGACCGTTGGCCTGACGTTTTCGATCAGTATGCGTTTGCGGTTTCTCGTCATGTTATTTCCCCTTGATCAGTGACTTGTAAAGATCGACGGTCTGTGCGGCGATTGATTTCCAGCTGAAGGTTTCTTCGACGCGGCGGCGGCCGGCTTCAGCCATGCTTTTGCGTTTCTGCGGGTCGGCCATGAGTTTGTTGATTTCATTGGCGAGGTCACGCGCAAAGACATCTGGTTTTAGCGCTTCGAATGGCGATTCATTCATCTGTTCGAGTGAAACAAGTTTGCCGGTTACATTATCGACCACTACTTCTGGAATTCCGCCCACCGCACTTGCCACTACCGGAGTACCGCAGGCCATCGCTTCGAGATTGATTATACCGAAAGGCTCATATATTGAGGGACAGCAGAAAACGCCGGCATGCGAATAAAGTTCGATCAGGGTTTTTCGATCGACCATTTCGCGGATCCAGTGAATGTTGCTGCGATTCTGCGAGGCTGCTTTAACGCCTTCGGTCATTTCTTTTTCGATCTCAGGCGTATCTGCAGCACCGGCGGCCAGCACGACCGGAATATCGGGATTCAGATATTTGATGGCATTAACCAGATGGATAATGCCTTTCTGGCGGGTTATGCGGCCGACAAACAGCAGATAGGGAATCGCCGGTTCAAAGCCAAAGCGCTTGAGATGCTCGGTTGACTCGGTTTTTTTGAATTCGTCAGTGTCGATACCGTTGTAGATGACCTTGAGGCGATCGTCGGCAACGTTGAACAGGCCTTTGATATCGGCGCGGGTGCCTTGACTGACTGCGATTACCGCATCAGCCATTTCGATCGCCATTTTTTCGACCCAGAGAGAAAAATCATAACCGCCGTGCAGCTGCTCACGCTTCCAGGGGCGCAGCGGCTCCAGCGAATGGGTCGTTATAACCAGCGGAACACCGAAATTCAATTTGGCCCAGATGCCGGCCATGTGCGTATACCAGGTATGGCAGTGCACCACATCTGCATCGACGCCTTCCCCCACCATCTTGAGGTCGCGGTCGATCGTCTTAAAAACTGACTGCAGGCCGCGATTAAGGTTCGGGTAAGACGCCGAAGGCTCAAAACCGGTCGCTTTGAGAGAACCGCGGCTCAGCTTCTGATCGCCGTAACAGCGCACTTCTACTTCGGCCAGGCGCGCAACCTCTTGTGAAAGGTATTCGATGTGAACACCGGCGCCACCGTAAACAAGCGGGGGATACTCGTTAGTAAAATAAAGAACCTTCATCATTTTCTCTCCTTGCTCTGTCATCTGGGCTGATTATAACATGAGAGACCCCGGTTCCAGCAAGAGAAAGAAACTGTTGGTTTACCCGATTCGTTATCTGTCGTGCACAGTGCATCTGATCTCGTAGTCGATACCGTTGCGCCTGAGTTCGTATCGGCCGCCGGCAGGGCAATCTGGAATTTCTTTAATCAGACCTTTCTCTTTTAAATAATCGAGTCCGAAAGATTCGGGAAGCTTATCTTCTTCGACCAGCAGACTTTCGAGCACTCGATAAAGAGACTTGCGCACGGCTTCGCATTCGGTTGCCGTTCTTTTGACCTCGACAGCGGCGGCATTGCCGGGCTGACCGCGGACGTTGCGTCTGATCATATCGCGAAGTTTTTCAAGATGCGGCGCGGCAATAGCGGCAGCAGCACCGGTTATACCGGTAATTCCGGAAATCACGGTTTTTTCTTCGAGCCCTTCGATATTGACCTTCAGCCAGTCACCGTCGGCCGAAACCTTGATCGAATCGAGCAATTTCAACCCCTGCTGCTTTGCTTCTTCTGGCATCTGCCCCATCTGGTTGGCCGCCATGTGACGAACTGCCTGCATCTGCTGTTTGCCGATCGCCACCCATTGTTCGAGCAGATTCTTGTCGTTGATCCTGGTTTTGAATTCGGCACTGTCTGAATCAACAAGTATTCGCAGGCTGTCGAATGGTTTCAGATAGTTAGCGGCATCGACGCGCGGTATATTTTTCGACCAGACCGGCTGGCTGAGGCTGCCATGAATCGAACAGCTGAGTTCTTTGTCGGCGTTAAGGCTGTAAATACCACTCTGCGGACAACGCAGATCTTCGGCAAGATAGCCACCAGCCCTGAGTGCGGCGTGGTCGAATTCTTTCATCTCGACACCCTTGTCAACCTTGTATAACTGCATGGCTGAGCTGAGAACTTTAAAATTCGCGAGACAGGCGTTAGACTCGGCACGCTTGCCGCTTTGCGCCTTCTCATCGAGCCAGTTCTTAATTCTTTCAATATCGACTTCAGCTGCAATCAGAGTATTTTTGCTGTCAGCGTCATCAGCCAATGAGCGCCAGCGCTCGCTGATTCCGGCACTCCCCGATGCTACTGCCAGAAGAGTGATGCTATCCTGCGTCATCTTCAGGCTCAGATTGAAAGCTGGTGTTGGAACACGATATTCAACCAGCTCAGCCGTTTCGCTTAGCGGATTCAGGCCGGCCTTTGCCAGGCGATCACGTACTTTAGCGAGCAGCTCTCCCGGTTTTATTCTGGCCGAAATACTCATTGCCGGGAGCAGTTCTTCGTCAATCGACAGCCACAAGGCGCCATCAGGCAAGAAAACAGCGGTATCAGCAAAGTCTACAAGTTTCTTGAAGAAACTGGCAAAGCTGAATTTGCCAGGAAAATGCTGACGCATCTGCGCTTCGATTTTTTCGAGCTCTTCAGCATTTTCAGGCTTGAGCAGCTCGCGCGCCTGACCCAGATAGAGGTTGAATATTCTGCCGGCATTTATGTACACCGCACCCAGGGTGTCAGATTTGAGAACCTGCGCCCGGTTTTTCGCCGACGCGCCGGTCGTAGACAACAGAATCACCAGTATCAGCAGAAGTTTCGTCAGTTTATGCATGGCAGCTCCTTATCAAGACCGTTGTTTGATGTTCAATTTGAATTTCTCTCATTCTACACCTCTCTGTCAAATCCTGAAAGTACCCCCTGTTTTTTCAGAATCTAGACCTCTGTAAAGCTTGAGCATTGGCTTGATCTGTCATTGCGAGCGCAGCGAAGCAATCTCACAGACAGAAGGATTAGCTCAGAGCTGGCTTATGCCTACGGCATACCGCTTCGTCGGGCTGGTGCCCTCCTCGCAATGACCATTTTTCCCGGCAATTCTCTTTGTGTCTTTGTGGCTTTGTGCGAGCATATTCCGGCAAAAAAAACTGCCCCGCATATCGATGCGGGGCGGGCTTTGCGAAATTTTGATTATCAGACTTACATGCCGGCGGCCTTGCGCAGAGCCATGTAATGCTCTTTTGCTTTCTGGTAATTGTTGAAGGCAGCCATGATTTCGTTCATCGGCGCCTGCTGCTGTACTTTATACTGGTAAACCTGCTGGTGATAAAGATAGGCTTCGTAAGCGGCCTGAATCTGCTGAGAAGTCGGTCTGGCAGTTGATGTCTGACTGGTCGAGCCAGTATTGCTGGTGCCTTGCGAAGAGGTATGCCAGGTGGTTGAACTTGAACCAGAGTTAGAGGTGTTTGTAGCAGCTGGAGAAGTCGGCGCCAACGGAGCCTGTTCGCGCTGCCCGGATGAAGTAATCTGACCAGGAAGTTTGGCAATCTGCTTTTTTACAGCGTTGATGCGATCGGTTGTCGGTGGGTGAGTTGAGAAATATTTGGTAACCTTTGAGGCCTTGCTGTCTTTGTTGATCTTTTCGAAGAATGTCAGCAGTCCGTTCGGGTTGTAACCGGAAGCGTGCATGTATTTTACCGCACAGGCATCAGCTTCGAACTCATCGTCGCGCGAAAACTTGAGATTGGCAAAATAAGCTGCAATCGCAGCAAACGGCGCTGCCTTCTGCGTTTTCTTGTAGAGGCCCATGCCTATGACCAGAGCAGTCATCAGGCCTGATTTTTCGGCCTGTTTAACACTGTGTTTTTTGTCGATATGCCCCATTTCATGAGCAACGACACCGGCCAGTTCGTGATCGGACTGACACATTTTCAGCAGTCCCTTAGTTACGTATATGTACCCGCCGGGAGCAGCGAACGCATTGACTTCGTCAGTATTGAGCACGGCAAAGCGCCAGGTAAGATCTTTTCTTTCAACCTGCTTGATCAGCTTACGGGCAACCGTACCAAGACGGTTGAGCATCGCCTTGTCGCTCGAAAAACCCGGGTCTTTCTTGAGCGATTCATGCGTCTTCTCGCCCATTGAGACTTCCCACGACTCTTCCCATTTGCCGAGGAAGGCATTGGTCGCTGGAGCCTGCGCGCGCGACTGTTCGAGCACCGCCTGGTTGTCTTCGTTTACCCCACCAAAAGTGCGGTTAACTGTGGCGCTGACGCGATTAAGCGCACCACCGACTTCGCCGAGCACTTTCCCGAGATCAAGAGCCTGGGCCTGGCCTGCGAATGAGGCCTGAAACAGCAGACATATCACGAGAACCAGCAGGTGTTGTTTACATCTCACAAGGGTACCTCATATTTTAAACAGTATGATTAATTCTATTTATCAGAAGGCAAAGCGTCAACCCCCGGACTGCATTATTATTTGACGCTGTTCGTTTTCTTTGTTCAGGCGCTTCAACCTATAGTTGATGACAGCAGCTGTTGACTTGTGAACGGGTGGTGTTATAAACTGCACAGCAAACCTGCGACTGACAGACAGGTATATAGAGGAGCGCAACATGAAAACCCGCAACAAATCTGTATTTATTTCGATACTTGTAATAGTTACCCTGCTGTTTAGCCTGCCTGCGCAGGCCGTGGATCTCTCGGCCACTGAAATAACTGACGCCAAAGGGCGGGTCGAGGTAAAAAAAACCGTTGATGCAGTTTTCAAAAAGCTGCACAGCAACCTCAAGCTGGCCGGCGCGATGAAACGCCTCGACGGTGGCGACAAGGTTCGCACCTATGAAAAAAGCGCTGCCGAAATGGCTCTCAAAGACACCTGTATTCTTGGCGTCAAAGAGCAAAGCATATTTGAAGTGCCTCAGGTCCTCGGTCAGGAAGCAGTGAAGCAACTGAGCGCGCAGCAGGGTACAATTCTGTTCAAGGTCGTTACCGGCAGCAACTTTCAGGTGCAGACCGCCGATGTCATTGCCGGCGTTAAAGGCACCCTGTTCGAACTCGATATAGTCGATAACTTCGTCAGTATGATCGAAACCCCAGCCCTGCAAATTGGTGTTGTTACTGCAGGAGCGACCAACGTCAACGTTTATAAGGGTGAAGTCGAACTTACCCATCGCGGAACCGGCCAGCGTAGAAGTTTAAAGGCTGGCGAAGGTATCGCAGCCCTGAGTTCTCCGCTGATGAAAATCGATCAGATGTTCAGTTCCGGGTTCACGCCCCTGCGCAAATTCAATCCGGCAAACCTGCTGACCCAGAATTTCGGCAGCAGCGTCGCCAATCTGCTCAATCTCGACGCTACTATTGGCAATCTTTCCGGTTTCTCTGGCCTGGGGAATTTCAACAGCAGTCTGGGAGCAAACCGTTTAACCAGTATTTTCAGCGGACTCGATGACAGAATACAGAAAGCGGTTGGAGCGTTAGACAAAGCCGGCAGAGTTGGTGAAATCATCAGAGAAGGCATGGAAGTCAAAGAAGCATTTGGGCCGGGCTACCAGGCGGATTTTTCGAATTTTCACCGTGAGACCCGTGGATTCACAGTTTCTGAAAACAGATACAAAGAATTGTATCTCGGGGAAAAAGTCTTCGCCTCCTGCAAAGCCAGCACAGGTTCACGCCTGGCAAAATTTGAGCCAATTGCAGAGGGCCTGCAGCTGACTGAAGGCAACGCAATGATTCGCGTGCACAGGTTCAAAAACGCTGACACCGACATAGAATTTCTTGCCAGTTATTACGCTTCGGGCAAGGATCTGGTAACAACCATAAAGGTTCTCAAGGGCGAACTTTATGGCCGAATCCCTGGAAATCTGGAACATTTCAGAGTACCAGACCAGGAAATGGCATTCGTATACAACACAGAAACAGGCCAGGGAAACTGGGCAAAAGCCGCGCCCGGCGCGATCGAAAGTGATCTTTCTTCATATCAGTTCAATGTTGCGAAGCGCCTGAGTGAAGAAAAAGCCAGACACGACAAACAGTCGAACGAAAAGAAAAAAGAGCTTGGCAAAAAAGTTCTCAACAAGATAAAAATCAAAAAATTCTGGTAATAATGTGACCCGCAAAGCCGAGCCGGGCAGCAAACAGATTTCGGAACACGGCAGACTCGCTCTGCTGGTGCCACTCTTTCTCTGTCTGCTGGCCTTTCACCCTGCTGTCAGACAGAGCATGGAATGGCTCGATTTCATGTTTTCAGACTTTCTCTTCAGCGTCTCCCCCACTCTGCGTGCCGGGCTGGGAAGACCGCAAATTCCCGAGCATCCGGTGCTCATAATCAACAAAGACGAAACTTTTTCGCAGAGATTCGGTCGTGACCCTGATCGCAGTGATTTTGCCGAGCTGCTCGAACTGCTTAACCGTTCAGGCGTATCGGTTGTTGCAATGGATTTTCTTTACGAAGACCCGGCAACCACCGAAGCAGACGCCAGGTTCGGTGCGGCGCTCGCATCGCTGCCTTTGCCTGTTCTGGCCCAGCGTTACATCGGTCGCGGCAGACAGACTTTCGAACAGGTCGATATAGCTGACAGTGGCGCGCTGCGCCCGCCATGGCCCAAACAGTTACATAAACCGATTGCTCGTAATGCCGCTGCTAACGGCCTGATCAATATTGTTTCTGACCTCGACGCAACGGTAAGATATCTGCCGCTCGCCTATCACCCGGCTGACAGTGAAGAATTCGTGCCAACTCTTGGCTATGCCGCCTGGATAAGCAATCTTGTCGCCGGGCAACGAATTCAGATAAGCGAAAAGGCCGCAGCAATCGACCATGTTTCTGCCGAAAACCTGCTCACAGAAACCATGCAAAATGCACCGTTCACCTGGAGAAGCACCGGTCACGCCGGACTTGACCAGGCCACCCGCAGGCTCGAAACTGTTCTGATTGCGAGAATTCTTAAAACTGTCAGACCCGAAATGGCGGATGAGCTGGAAAAGCTCGCCAGAACCATAGCAGTCGAAAAACCTGGCGAACGTTCCTGGCTGAATATGCCTGATCAGCCACTTCCTCTTTTCGGCTCATACGAGCGCCCATGCTTGCGCCCTTATTTTTCCAAACAATCGCCGCCTCTAAAAGGGGATGGAATTCCTGCCCGTTCGATGGGAACTCTGCTCGAAACCGATGCCGACCGCTCTTCGCCGTACCTCACCCACAAGCTTCTGCTCGACATAAGAGAAGACGCCTCTTTCGCGATAAAAGCCCCCACCCTTGCTACCGGCAGTTCGACTCTGTCAGGGCGCGTCACCTTTGCCGACAACAGACCCGTCGCCAGCGCCAGCGTTCTTGTGCTTTCTCTTGAAACAGGCTCATGGCAGCAAACAGAGACCGGCAGCGATGGCCGATTCAGCCTTTCCCTTCTGCCAGCGGGTGACTTCATTGTATATTCCAGCAGTGCAACGCAGACAGGCTTTGTGAAAGGCACTTTGCGCAGCAGTCTCGGCAGGGGTGAGACCCGGGAACTGCCTGATCTCATATTTCCGACAACAGAAAACCGTGTAGAAATCGTCAAAACTCCAGAACTGACCGGGAAAGCAGTAGTCTTTGGCGAACCGGTAGTTCTGTTAAAATCAGATAAAAACGGTCACATCGCGCTGTCACAGATTCCAGCCGGCTATGAACTGATCGGACTCGACGAAAATCAGAGCGTGACCTTTATCGACGGCAACATCCTATATGAAGACGGCAAGCCAGCGGCTGAACAGGTGGTTGCTCTGCTGCCGGTAGAGAGTCAGTGGTTGCAGACTTTTTTTCATGAGCATCGCCTGGAACCAGGCAAAAACCAGCTGATACTCGAAGGATTACCGACATCACTCGATGCACGCCTGGCAATTTTCTCACAGACTGGCACAGCAGGTCAAAAAACCTCGGATCTGGCAATCATGCCGGGTGTAACTTCGAATGTTGAGTCGCTGCCAGAATTGTCGCTGGCCGCCTCAGCTGTTGTCGGCGTTAGTTTTGCATGCAATGATTCAGCCGTTATCAACATAACTCTTCTGGGCGAAACCGGCAAAAATTATCGTCTGGTTGCCGGCACTCCGGCCACGATTGAACCAGGACGCTATCTGGTTCTGCTTGAGCAGGACGATGCCCGCAGCTTCTGGCTAAGCAACGACATAACTGCCGACACTGTGTTTATAGGCACATCTCAGGCTGACGACCAGGACTTTGTCGTCACTCCGATCAAATTCATGGATTTAAGTATCGGCAACATACCAGGGGTAAACCTGCACGCAACTCTGTTTTCTGCCCTTAAACGCCAGAGTTTCCTGCGGGCGGTATTTTTCCATTCTGACTCTATGCCGGACTTCTGGCCGGTTATTCAGTTTCTTCTGCTGTTGCCGCTGCTCTGGCTGCTGAATCACATATTCATAAAGTTCGGAGCGATCCGCGGCGGCGGCTGTGTCCTGGGCTCAGCAGGTATCTGGCTTATTACCGCCACTCATTTTTTCTTAAATCAGCTGTTGTTGCCGTTCTTTTACCCACTGCTGATCATCGGCAGTTTCGGCGTGGTCAGGGGTTATATCGCCTGGGCGATCGCGCGCCAGCAGGAGCGCCAGACCCGCCAGACTTTCGGCCGTTTCATCTCAGCTGCAGTCGTTGACGAAATATTGCGTACGCCCGGCGGGCTCAAGACCGGCAGCGTAAAAAAAGAACTCAGTGTCATCTTCACCGATCTTGCCGGCTTCACCACGATCTCAGAAAAACTCGAACCTGAACAGCTGACCGAGCTGATGAACGAATATCTTGACGAAATGACGCGCATTCTCTTCAAATTTGGCGGCACTCTCGACAAGTATATTGGTGACGCGATCATGGGCTTCTGGAACCATCCCCGCCCACAGCCCGACCATGCACAACGCGCAACCGAATGCGCAATTGCCATGCAGGTCAAGCTGGCTGAACTACGCGAAAAGTGGCTGAAACGCGGTCTGCCGAAGGTCGAAGTCAGGGCCGGCATCAATGCAGCCGTCTGCATGGTCGGCTTTATCGGCAGCGAAATACAGATGAATTTTACCTGCCTCGGTGACGGCGTTAACCTGGCATCACGTCTGGAAGGCGCCAACAAAGCATACGGCACCTATATCATGGTCTCTGATTCGGTGCACAAACAGATTGACCGCAATCTTGTCAGCACCCGCTTTCTCGATTATCTCGCGGTCAAAGGCAAGCTCAAGCCGATCGAGGTTTTTGAAGTAAGAGGTTACCGCCGCGACGAAAGCGCGGCCTGGCTTGAAGCAGAGCCCTTTTATAAAAGCGCTCTCGATGAATATCTCGCCCGCAGCTGGGACAAAGCCATCGAGTCGTTCGAAAGTGTTCTGAAACTCTGCCCCGGCGATGGCCCGGCCGAAATGTATATCGAGCGCTGCCGCCAGTTCAAGCTGACCCCGCCACCAGAGAACTGGGACGGCAGTTACAGCCTCAAAACCAAATAGTCCTCCGTCACGATTGAATATGGGCTGTATTTGTCATTGCGACTGCGAGGCATAGCCGAAGCAGGAAGCAATCCTTCTGCCGTGAGATTGCTTCGTCGCTTCACTCCTCGCAATGACAGTTTTTAAACATGTATTCAACTTTGACAGAGGAGTCGTTTATTCTTTAATCTTCTTGAGCAGCCAGGCCATGTTTTTGCCAAGAATGCGCATGGTGTTGAGGCCTTCTTCGTCTTCACTGACCTGCCCCTCAGTGCGACCGACACCGAGGTTCCAGTAAACTGAACCGGGCACGATCATCTGTTGAATGAAAAAGAATTTGTTGATCGCATCGAAAACATTGCAGGAACCGGCACGACGCACGGCGACAACTGCGGCGCCAACTTTTCGCTTGAACATGTGCCCGTTGGCGATGCCGACATAACCGGCACGATCGATCAAAGCCTTGACTTCGGTCGTGACGTTGGCAAAATAAGTAGGAGAGCCAATGACGATACCATCAGCCTCAGCCATCTTCGCGATAACCTTGTTGATCATGTCGGTCTCGATCGTGCACCGGCCGTTTTTATTCTCGAAACACTGCCGACATGCCAGACAACCGCGAACCGAGTTCCCCCCAAGATTGACCACTTCGGTCTCGATGCCTTCCTCGTGAAGTTCGGCAAACATGGTATCGATGAGCAATGCCGTATTACCATTGGCTCTTGGGCTCCCATTGACCGCTAATACTTTCATTGTATCTCCTTAACGTCCTTGTGCGATGTCATATTCAGAACATTTTATTCGCCCAACTGCCGAAGCGCAAGCGAGAACTACCTGGCGAGATTGCGACTGCGCTCGGAGCCCTGCAAAGCCTGCCGACATGTGTTTAAAAGCGTCTTAACCGTTACCGGCTTCTGTAGAAACAGAAAGTTGCCAACCCTCTTGTTCTTACCAGTCAGACCATGCTCCGGGTATCCCGACATATAGATCACTGCTGTTTCGGGGTGCAGATCGCGAACCTTGGCACAAACCTCTGGCCCCCGCATTTCAGGCATTACGAGGTCGGAAATGATAAGATGAATGGGATCTTTGAACGCAGCCGCCCGCTCAACCGCTTCTATCGGATTCGAGCTCTCGATGACAAAATAGCCGGAGCGACTGAGAACTTCGCAGACCAGTCCGAGAACAGCCTTGTCATCTTCAACCACCATTATTGTCGCGGCAAAAGCGGGTTGTGGTTCTGACGGCGATTCGCTGACAGACAGCGCCTCTTCATTGCTCAAAGGCAGATATATATGAAAAATAGTGCCGCTGCCAGGCTCGCTATAGGCCCAGATCGAGCCTCCGTGCTGTTTTACTATACCATATGAAGTTGCTAATCCCAGGCCGGTTCCGTGTTCGCGCCCTTTGGTCGTAAAAAATGGTTCGAAAATATGCGAAAGCGTCTGTTTATCGATGCCCTGACCGCTGTCGCGAAACGATATCAGAACGTATGAGCCTGGAACCAGGTCAGGAACCTGCCTGGCGCAGGTGTCGTCGAAATCGACCTGTGATATACCGATGCTGATGTTGCCACCACCAGGCATGGCATCGCGCGCATTTACGGCCAGATTCATCAGCACCTGTTCAATCTGGCCAATATCTGCAATTATGGTAAGAGGTTTCTCTGACAACTGAACCTCAAGTTTGATGTCTTCGCCGATCATGCGCGCCATCAGATTTTTGAAGCCCGCTACAACTGTATTCGCGTCGAGATGGTGCATTTCGAGAACCTGCTTGCGACTGAAGGCAAGCAGTTGCCTGGTCAGGCCGCGAGCACGCAAACCAGCCTGATAGATTTCGTTGGCAAAATCCTGTTGTTTGCTATCGATATGGTTGTGCGAAACCATGATCTCGGAATAGCCCAGTATGACCGACAGCAGATTATTGAAATCGTGCGCGATGCCGCCGGCAAGGCGACCGAGAGACTCCATTTTCTGGCTGTGCTGAAGCTGTTCTTCGAGTAATCTGTTATGTTTTTCAGACTCGAGGCGCTCGGTGATGTCTCTGACCACGCAGATATAGCCAAGCAGCTCATCCTCGTCACTGCGCAGGCAAAATACGCTGGATTCACCAGTGAACACACTGCCGTCAGCGCGTTTGAAATTCAGCTGCTGCAAAGAACTCTGCGCATCATACAACCCCTCGAGCACCTTTCCCATGTTCTCGTAGTCTTCGTCTGATTCATAGATCATGCGGGTGCTCTGCCCAAGCATGGCATTGTCAACATGACCGAACATCCTTTCGAAAGCCGGGTTCCAGTCGGTGATATGGCGACTGGTATCGGTCACCAGAATGGCATCTCGAATACTGTTGTAGAGCTGGCGATAGCGTCGTTCACTGCTGGCCAGAACCTTTTCGGTCTCCTTGCGTGCAGCGACTTCTTTTTCGAGTTGCAGCATCTTCTGTTCGAGTTTGCGCACCAGTCTCTCACTATAAAGCTTGAAAACCTCTTCTTCGCTGACCGGCTGAGCAGTTTTGGCGGTCTGACCGTTATGCGCCTCTGCGAAGACTTCGTTTATGGTCTTGATCATCAGTTCAGGCTCACATGGCTTGACGACAAAGCGGCTGGCACCGACTTTCATGGCCAGTTCCTCGTCCTGTTCGCCAGTGTAGGTTGCTGTGTAGAAAATCAAAGGTATGGAAGCGGTCTTCGGATCTGCCTTTATTTTACGACACAGCTGAAAACCGTCCATTACCGGCATGAGAATATCGCTTATTATCAGATCAACTTTTTCTTTCTGCAGGTATGTCAGAGCATCTTCACCGTTGGCGCAGGCATTAACAGTGTGACCGTTACCACCAAGCAGTGCCTTGAGAAAATACAGATTGTCTTCCCGGTCATCTACTATGAGAATGTGCATTGAATACCTCTCTAAAGATCTACTGGCCTAAAAACTGCGAGATTTCATCGACAAAGGTGTCAGGATTTATCGGCTTTTCTATGTAACCTGTGGCGCCGGCGGCCAGAATATGTTCGCGGTCGCCGACCATTGCATAAGAGGTTACCGCAATAATCGGCACCTGGTCAAGCTCAGGATGCTTCTTCAGCTCAGCGGCGACAGCATAACCATCCATTTCCGGCAGCTGAATATCGAGCAGAATAGCGTCGGGAATATGCTCGATCGCCATCTGTACGCCAAGTCGGCCATTTTCAGCGCCAAGCACCTTGAATCCCTTCTTTTCGAGCAGGAAACGCATCATATAGAAATTCTGTTCGTTGTCTTCAATTATCAGCAGTGTTTTTGCCATTGTCTGACTCCTCATTTACCGGGAAAGAAACATAAAAGGTGCTGCCCTGCCCCGGCCGGCTTTTTACGTCAATGCTTCCGCCCATCATTTCAAGCAGTTTTCGACAGATCGACAGACCAAGACCGGTGCCCTCATGCTTTCGCGCCAGCCCTGAGTCGATCTGGCGAAAAGGCTCGAAAATAGTTTTCAGCGCCGATTCTTCCATACCAATACCAGAATCGGAGACTTCGATCAGACAATTACCGGCTTCGAGTCGGCATGACAGGCTGACATAGCCCTTTTCCGTAAATTTAACCGAGTTATTCATAAGATTTATAATTATCTGTTCTAATCTTCTCTGGTCAGTCGTCACCTCGCCGACGTCATCGGCAATCTGCGAGCGCAGTTCGAGTCCTTTGTCCTTTGCCATTGGATTCAGCAACATCAGTATCTTTTCGAGCGAAGAGCGCAGCTCAAAGGTCGTTTTTGCCAGTTCGAGCTGGCCGGCTTCGATCTTAGAAATATCGAGAACATCATTAATAAGCGAAAGCAGATGACGGGAGCTCTTCTGTACCATACCCAGCTGTTTGCGCTGCTCATCGTTGAGCGGACCCGCCAGTCCCTGCAGCAGTATGCCGGTAAAGCCGATGATTGAATTGAGCGGAGTACGCAATTCATGCGACATGCTTGCGAGAAAGGCAGATTTAATGCGGTCGGCCGCCTCGGCCCGTTCCATAGCCGCCGCCAGCTCAGCTGTGCGATCAAGCACCCGCTTCTCAAGTTCCGCATGGCTTTGCTGTAGTTCTGCGGTACGCAAATTGACCTGATGTTTCAGCATCAGACTGCCGAGAATGCTCATAAAAAGCAAGCCCAGCAACACCATGGCGATTATTTTTATCTCCCTGGGAATCTGAAAACTGACAGTGTCAGAGGTCCAGAGCTTGAGCGACTGATAATATTCAGACTGGGGGTCCTCTTTGAGAAGCTTCAGATGTTGATCGATTTTTTCAAGAAGATTCAGGTTGCGACGCTTTGCCGTGGCGAAATGCAGGGCTGACGGACTGAATATAATTGCGGTATCTTCGAGACCGTATTTTCTGGCGTGCATGCTGCCAAAGAACTGATTGGTAACGGCAGCATCGGCCTCGCGATCTTTTACTTTCTGAAATACCGTCTGATAATCAGGCACGCCGAGCAGATCGATCTTAATATGAAAGCTCCGGGCGAGAGCCTCAAAACTCTTTTGTTGAACCGAGCTTTCGAGAACGACCACCTTTTTGCCGTCAAGATCGAGCAGTGTCTTGATGCCGCTGCCTGGATGAGCGTAAACCTGAAACCACGAAGAAAGCACCGGAATTTCATGAAAAGAAAAATGTTTGGCGCGATCAGCCGTATAGGCGACATCGGGCATCAGGTCTATCTCGCCGGCTTCAAGTCGGTCGAGGCCTTCTTTCCAGTTGCCACTGACAAACTCCAGGTCCCAGTTTTCGGCTCTGGCGATATATTTAATGACATCGACAAAAATGCCGCAGGGTTCGCCATGCTCATCGATGCCGACCTTGGGCGTGTTGTGATACACGCCGACTCTGACCTTCTGGCCGGCTGCTGCAGGGTACAGAAGACAGCAGAAAAATACGGAAATGAAAAAAAGTCGCACCAGCTTGCCAACTCTGTTCAACAGGCCTCTCCAGACCGCTGATCCGTCTGCATTATCTCATACCAGATCCGAACCAGCCATTCACTATTTCTATACTATTCTCATTCTACCGAAAATCAGCTCCGTTATCAAATTCATTTTATTTTCTTATTTCCCAATCTGGATCGGAATCGGTTTCGATGTCTCCTTCCCTGTCTTAATCGCTATCAGGATCGTTATCGGGATCGTTATCGGGATCGATGTCTTCGTCTTCGTCTTCGTCTTCGGGTTTGGTATCGCTATCGATGCCTTTGTCCTTGTCTTAGTCTTATTTGTCTTAGTCTTATTTGTCTTAGTCTTATTTGTCTTTGTCTTTGTCTTCCTCAATCTGTGCAATCTGCGAGATCTGCGGAAAAATTCTGCAAAAGTGTGCTATTATACCTCATAAAAAACAGCGCATTCTGACTTTGGTGCAGCAGCGAAAGGAATAATCTCATGTGTGGTGTAATAGGGCTCATTCTCGCAAAAGACTCTGAAAAAATGGGGCAGACCGCCTGTAACCTGTTACGGGCGCTCGAATATCGCGGCTACGACTCGACCGGAGCGGTGATTCAGACTGAGTCTGGCGAAATCACTCTTAAAAAAGATGTCGGCGCCCCCAGCAAGGTCGTCTACGATCTTGGCATCGACAAACTCATCGGCCAGATCTTTTGCGGACAGGTGCGCTGGGCCACTTTTGGTGCGGTCACCCGCGACAACGCACAGCCACACGAAGTTAAATGCCACACTCACGTTTATGGCGCCCATAACGGCAATATTACCAACTGCAGCCAGCTCAAGGAATGGCTTGTCTCGCAGGGACACAAGGTCGTCAGCGATAATGACGGCGAAATGGTCGTGCACACGGTCGAGCATTTTTTCGCCGAAGAACTCAGATTTAAGGACGAAGCCAACCTGGATGATCGCTACGAAGCCCTCAAAAACGCAGTTGTCAAGGCATTTCAAAAGACTACCGGTTCGTTTGCAGCGATCATCGTTGATCCGGTAGCGCGCCGCACTGTTGCTATCAAGGCTGGCAGCAGCCTGTATATCGGCAAAGGGCACACTCCTGAGCTCGAAGATTTTTATCTCGCTTCATCTGATCTGGCCTCGGTTCTGCAGCTGACCAAGGTACTGGTTCCAATCAAGGAAAAGCAGTTCGCGATCTTTGACAGCGGAAATTTTGCATTATATGACATCCGAGATGGCAAGCAGCTTGAACACAGCTATCAGCGTAGTCTGCTCAAGGTCGAGGAAACGAAGCTGCAGCATCCATATCGTTACTTCATGGAACAGGAAATTTACAGCCAGAGCAGAAACACCGCCAAGTTGATCAGCCTGCTTTCAGGCGGGAATGGCGTCATCAAGCTGCTGCGCGACAATGTCGAAACTCACGCCGAATGCTATGTCGATATCAGCGAAGGCCTGCAGCAGCTGGCACTGGTCACCGAACATGAAGAGTTCGTCAGGCGTGTCGGTGAACTGTTCGAATCAGCGCCGGTAGCGAAACTGGCTGGCCTGTGCAGTCAATTTGCCGGCTGCGGCGCTTCGCTCGAGCTCGAATCGGGCTTTGCTTCACTGCTCGAAGATGTGCGCCGTGCACTCGACGAAATCGGCGGCGACCGCTGCGATCAGGTTCTGCTCAGGCTCATCGATGGTATTTTTGAGTTCGAAAACATCAGACTGCTCGAAGAGCGCATGCGCGAATTCGTCGATATCATTGTCAAGGCTCGTAAAAACGGCGATTCGATTTACATACTTGCCTGCGGCACCTCTTTTCATGCCGCCAAAACGGCGCCGCTGTTCTTCAACGAAATCGCCGGCATTTCGGTAACGCCGCTGCTGCCCGGCGAATTTCGGGCACAGTGCACACGCTCGCTCGGTGCGAATGACGTCGTCATCGGCATCAGCCAGAGTGGCGAGACGAAAGATCTGATCGATGTTTTCAGCTTTCTCGAAGAGATCTACCCGGGCGTCAGGCGCATCTGTATTCTGAACAACACCAATTCGACACTGGCGCTGGAAAAGTCACATCTCTACGTACCTTTGTTCTGCGGCCCCGAAATCGCAGTGCCCGCGACCAAGAGCTTTTTGAACCAGCTGCTGGTGCTTTATGGCCTCGCACTCGAAGTCAAATCACGCCTCGAAGAAGCGGGCGACGCCAGAATCGGTGATGGGCTTCCCGCCAGCTTTCATCGCGAAGAAATGAAAAAGATCCCTGGCCTCATCGATCTGACCCTCAAAACTACGCAGCAGGAAACCAAAATGGTGGCGCAGCAGCTCTATCTCAAGCCGAGCATGCACATTCTCGCGACGCGCATTCTGGGTATTGCCAAAGAGGGTGCGCTGAAAATTCGTGAAATAGTGCTTAACCACACCGAAGGTTTTGAAGGCTCCGAATTCAAGCACGGGCCCAATACCATTCTTGGCCTGAATTCGATTTTCGGGCTCGATTCGGTGGCCGAGCTGATGAAGCGCCTCGAAGAAGTGCTTAATTTCGTGCTCGAGAACAAGAAGGGTGAACCGCTCAAGCCGCGCGGCGTGCTGCGCATGTTCAAGGCAATCAGCGAATATGCCTTCAAGGATCTGCAGCCGACTTATCTGAGCGTCGAAGAGCGTCAAGTCTTCGACGAGGTGTTCAGACACTTCGATGTTTTCAAAAGCCTGTATGACAATTACCCGCTGATTTTCATCACGACGCCGCGCAAACGCGACATCAATCTGACCATTTCGCAGATCAATACGCACAAGATCCGTGGCGCCAATGTCTACCTGATCGCCGAAGACAACAACGACCTGCGCGAAGCCGTTTCGGTAGCGCCTTCGATGACCTACCCCTACAAACACGGCTACATTACGATTCCGCGCACCGACTCGAAAATCCTGCCGATATTCTCGATCACCGTCGTGCTGCAGATGCTCGCCCTCAAAATGAGCCTGAAAAAAATGGAATTCATGAACCGCCTCGAAATCGCCGACCACGGCGTTCACCCCGACGTCCCCAAAAACGTCAGCAAATCCATCACCGTCGACTGAGCTAAAGAACCACATTTTGCGATAACCTGCTACTTGCATATTCAGCGTCATGCCCCATCACAGGCTGGACTGAAACTGCGACAGCCGGTTAAACATTCGGATTGTTTCAACGAACTTCCTTGCCTGTAATAAAATTGAACACCGGAGGGGCTTATGGTTAACATGTCAGCCGCAGCCCAGGCATGGCTTGGGCGGATGTCTGCTTCTTTGAGTTTTTCAAGTTCAACTCGTTTTTTTGACAGAGTTAAGGAATGCTGTGATTATCCTGATTATATAAATGACGAGCTGAGCGAATGGCTGCGAGTTGTCCGCAATGAGAGCAACAGACCGCGGTTGCCCGATTTTGCCGAACGCCTGAAAAGATTCCAGGATCCGCGGGCGACCTACGAGCTTTATCTGATGGGATTTCCATGGGGTCTGAAATACCCTTCCGAAGAGGGGCATGTGGAAATGGCGCGCCGGGTCTTTGGCGAACATATCAGCCAACCGCTGAACATTTTACAAAAAGAGCTGCTGGCAGATATGGTTAGAAATTCGGCACAGGACGGTGACTTTGTCTTTCGGGCGCTTGTGCCGGTTGTCGATAAAAGTTTTGAGAGTTTTCTGGTGCCGCGAATCGATGAGGCGCGCGACAGTCTGCAAGAATATATCGAGCGCCCCGACTGGGAAGGTGACTATTACGATCAGATCAACGTCATCATGTATCAGGAGCGGATCAAGGAATTGGAAAGCCTATTGGAAGCAGCGCGCAAAAATCATCGATAAAGATGAGCTTCATGAAAAAGCTCAGATTATAGTCGAAACTTTGTGCATTAACCATAAAACCTTCGACCATACTAGTCCTTTGTCAACATTGAATCTGGGTGTTATCGTCATTGCGAGGAGGGCGTCAGCCCGACGCGGCAATCCTATTGTCAGAAGGATTGCTTCGCTTCGCTCGCAATGACAAATGCAACCAATATTCATTCATGACAGAGTCCCAGAAGGCTTTTCCTTGCGCAGAATGAGAGCCGATTAGAAACATTACTACACACACAGATAAACATGGCGAATTAAGCGGCCACGGGTTACCAGGCAATGGTCTACAATGCGGAATTCAGCTGCCTCGATCACTGCTCTCAGGTCTTCAAAGGCCAGAAAGACGACCCTGCGCGCTATTTGCCGGGCCCGGCGGATCAGGGCTTCAACCTGCCCCGGCTTAACTGGAGTAAAAAGCCCATAGGGAAGATCGAGAACTGCGGCATCCCAATGCCCTTCCAGCTGATGCACGTCGCCGATGGAAACCACCGGAGGCCAGCCCATGGCTTTCAGGTTATCCATGGCCTGGCATGCCACCAGGCGGTTGATGTCAAACCCCTTAACATCCAGTCCAAGGCCGAGTGCGGCGATCACCACAGTTCCAACACCACAACACGGATCGACGAAAGATTTGGTCAGATCTGGCCCAACCGCAAGATTCACCATACTGCGAGCTATGGCAGTTTTCAACGAATGACTGTTGTTCATGGGTTTCAGGTTGTGGGTTCTCCATTGAATGCGGCTTCGCTGATACAGCCCCAGAAACCACTCGCCCTGAAAAGGCAGAAAAGCCAGTTCCCAGCGGGGGCTTTTCATGTCGGGCGTGCCCTGAATGGCTTCACCCAGGCTTCTGGATATACTGACCCACTCTGAATATTGCAGATCTATTCCCGGATGCTTCAGATAGACGAACTTGAATCCATCAAGATCAGTTTTCTGCTCAACAAGCCAGGCTGAGAGAGCCTGCGGACTGGCGGCCCGTTTCCAGATATGTATTCTCTGTCTCAGATAGGGACTGCGATCAACAGTGATGTCCCGCTGACTCAGAAACGCAACCGGAACTTCTACTGTGGCATTTTCAGCCAGGCGACCAAAACCAGCCGCTTCCCATTCCCATTCTTCAGGAAAAAGCGCACGCAACTCCATACGGCAGAGTTCCCGCTCCAGATCATAAGCGGTGGGAAGATAGAGCCAGAGATTTTGCAGGGTCTGATCCTGAAAAGCAGCTGCAGCACTCACCTTGTAATTGCCTACCAGAAGAGGCGACCGCTGAATTCGACGCCGGAAGGGGTGATATGCAGCTGGTCGAGCGCAGCCTGGTATGGCAGCGCCGCGAAGTCCCACAGCGGGTTGAGCCAGTCGAGAAACACCCGGTTGAGCTCAGGCGTAAACGGCTGCGAGTTCATCTGACCGGCGATGATGTCTAGCATAATCTGGCCGCCTTCGGTTCTAACACTGAGAGTGACGTCGAAGGGTGACATTTCCTGGGGCAGGAAGCTGAGCGGGTTTCCGGGCACCTTTTTCATGTCGATCTTACCGGTAACCCTGACCTGCCCGGCCGCAAACTCGATGGCGACATCAGCAAAAATGCGCCGCTTCGCTGAAATGCGGCTGATTTCGCGGCGCACCAGCTCATTAACCGCAGCGGCTTCGATAAAGGCGGCAACTTCAATATTGGTGGCATTTTGCAGGCCGGCGAAATCGAAATCGCCGTTCTTGAACTTTTCGAGATCAGCCTGTCTGATGCCGGCAAACGAGATTTTAGCGCGCCTGATAATGGTTTCGCGGATCGGCTGATTGTTGAGCTCAACGACATACTCATTGCCGACATACTGCCCGGGCTGTTTGAAAACCTCGCGGGCACAGCGCAGCGTCTCACGCTCGAACTGCGCGATCTGACGCGGCCCGGTTGGCAAAGCTGCAACCGCCGTTGTCAGCAGCAAAAGCAGGCCAGCCGCCAGGAACCGACGGAGATTTTTCCCCTTAGCATGCAAATTATCAGACATTTTTACACCTCTGTTTCAGTTTACCGAACACAAATAACTGCTAAAAGTCAGCCGGTGGAAGCTTCGGGGTGACTCTGACGCAGGATGCCGACAGCTTCACAGGCCAGAAAAATGGCGAGCAGCAGCAGAATGCCGCTGAGGCCGGCCATCATATAGCCCTGCTTGCCAATGTTATCGACAATGACGTTGACCAGCGCGCAACAGGTAACAAGAAACATCGCAACCATGGGAACCATTATAAACAGCGGCTTTTTATAAAAAGAATGGAAATACCATACGGTGATGCTGAGCAGCGCAATTGAAGCCAGTAACTGGTTGGCCGAACCGAACAGAGGCCAGATCGCCTTCCATTGGCCGGTGAACATCAGAATTGCGCCCGGCAGAATTGCCAGCATGGTGGCAACGTGTTTGTTTCGGCAGATTGCGCGCGGCTTGTCAGGCATAAATTCAGCAAGTTCCTGAAAAGCGAAGCGGCCAAGGCGAGTAGCGGTATCGAGGCTGGTCAAGGCAAAAGCCGAAACGACAAGCGAAACGAAGCTTACCAGTACTGCCGGGTCGAATTTGAACCCGGGTATCGCATTGATTGCCTGAGCCATACCGTTCGAAAAAACACCGACCGGGCCTTTTGCTGCGAGGTCAGCCAGATAGCTTTCGCTACTGAGCATGGCCGCAGTCAAAAGCGCCAGAATGGCAAGAAAAGTTTCGATCAGCATGCCGCCAAAAGCGACCGGGCGCGCATCGCTTTCGCGGTTGAGCTGCTTCGCGGTTGTACCGGAGGCAACCAACGAATGAAAACCGCTGATCGCGCCACAGGCTACGGTTACAAACAGCATAGGAAACAGATAGCCGAGTGACTCCGCCTTGAATGAGGTAAACGCCGGAGCGACGATCTTGGGGTTGTAGAACAGCATCCCGATGAAGCCAGCGAACAGAAGAATGTAGAGCAGAAAAGAATTGAGATAGTCACGCGGCTGGAGCAGAAGCCAAACCGGCGCCACCGAAGCGACATAAATATAGACAAGCAGAATATAGATCCAGATTGATTCAGAAATGTTTACCGGAAAAACCTGTCCCAGCCAGACCATGACCAGCAGCAAAGTTACACCGACAACCGAAGCTGGGGCCAGAGACATTTTGAAGCGGTTCAGCGCGATGCCAAATACTATCGCCAGCGCGATGAACATCAGCGAAGAACTCGCCGCCGCCGGCACTGTAGCGAAAGTCTTGGCAACAATAATTGCGAAGGCGGCAATGACGAGCGCAAGTGTGAACCAGGTGAACAGCAGAAAAAGAATGCTGCCGCGACTGCCGACATGCTTCTTGATTACTTCGCCAATCGAGCGCCCATCGTTGCGCACCGACACGAAAAGTGCGGCAAAATCATGCATGGCGCCGAAAAAGATGCCACCAAGCACCAGCCACAACATCACCGGCACCCAGCCGAATACGGCGGCGCTCACTGGTCCGATAATCGGAGCCGCGCCGGCGATCGATGCAAAATGATGGCCGAGCAGAACCGGCGCGCGCGCCGGCACATAATCGACATCATCACGCAGACGATGCGCCGGCGTCAACAGTGTATCGTCTACACCGAACTTTTTTGCCACCCAACGTCCATAAAGCGCATAGGCAACGATCAACAGACCAAGCGAAGCCAGCAATAACAATGAACCGCTCATTTCCCTACCCCAGCAAAGTTTTCAACTATCTTACTCCTGCCCACGCAAAATTTCAGCAACTTTATCAACAGGTTGCCTTGTTCCAGTTGTTTTCGCGCCGGCCGTTCATCTGCGAAAATCTGTGTAATTTGAAGATAACTGCATTTCAACTTATGAGTATATTGTGATATCTTCTAACAGAACTGAAAATTTTACGGTAAAGAGAGCATTCAGCCATGGAACGCAAGGAATTCGAACAGGTATTAAAAAGAGCCCTCGAACTTAAAAGCCTTCAGAAAAAGCAGCCTGACGACAATTTTGCGCTCGAAGACCTGCAGTCAGCGGCGACTCGACTCGGTATCGAGCCGGAAATACTTGAACAGGCTCTTCGCGACACCAGAAAACAGTTCAAAAAATTTCACCTCTCTGACAGCCCGGAAGAAGTGCGTGAAGCATTCATAAAGCATTTTCTGATGACCGAAACCCACACCGGACCAGGCATGGCCATGGTCAAAATCGATCATCCCTCGATCAGCGCTGGCAGCAACAGCCCGGTCACCGTTTTCCACCCGCAGGCAAAAGCAATAAATGCGCATATAGAGTTCACGCCGGCGCCAGGCGGCGGCACCAACGTGACCTGGTCAGGCAACTCGAAAATGCCAACCAGCACCAAAGTTCTCGTCGGCGGCTGGCCGCTGCTCATTCTTATTCCGCTGGCAATTTCGGCATTCGCCCAGGGAGCCGCCCTGATGTCCCTGCTGCCGATAGCGCTGATATTCCTGTTTACCTCGCTGATCATGCTGGCAGGTATGAAGCACAACACCGGCCGGCTCGAGGCCTCGCTGGTCAACTATTTCCAGAACTGCCAGACCCTCGACGAAATCGAAAAGCAGAAGAAGCTCAAAACCGAACTCACGCAGCTCAGGGAAAATGCTGCAACGAAGCCGGTCATGGACGACAGCATTCTGCGCGCGCCCATACCGGAGTTGCATGAAGATCCCGACGAAGAGCAGTCGGACGCTCAGCGTCCACCCGCAAACAGGCTCAGAGAGTGAAATCCATCAGCGATTTGCTTGCGATATGTATCTTTCTGTTTCTGTTCGCGCTGCCGGCGGCAATTGAAGCGACAGAGCAGACTGATTTATCGACCGGAACAACAAATATAAAAGTTGGAGAGTCTGAGAGCATGACGTGGTTTGAAACCCTTACCGGATTTAAAGAAGAGTCACCTGAACAGGTGCGCAAAAACCTGGTTGTCGAAGGCAATCGTCTCAAATCGCTGGTTAACGGCAAGAGCTATGTTTGCGGCACTTTGACGACACCATCGCTGGCTGAACTGAGACAGCAGGTCACTGCCGTCGCCAGTCCGACCGGTCGGCTGAAAATGCTGCCGATCGTCGGCAATGTACAACACATGCACACAGACCCGGCCAACACCAATGCGCTGTTTCAGGTCGCCTCGCAGTTCAATCTGCTCGAAATGGTCGGCCCGCAGATCACGCCAGAGCGCGGCGTCGGCATTTACGAACACGACCGCACCCAGGGCCCGGCCTGCGCCATCTCGGCGGGTGCCGGCACGATTTATCGCAACTATTTTGTGCCAGTCAATGGCCGAACCGGTCAGACCGCCGATAACCAGATCGACTGCCTGACTGATCTCGGCGCCGAACTTGGCAATGAGAAGAGCTGCCTCTGGAAAATGCAGAACGGCTACGCCCTGCCCACCCAGGCGGCACTCAACGAAATCAACAATCGCCTGCAAACGGCCGGTGAAGCTGAACGCGATCGCCTGCGCGGATTGCTGCGCATCGGCGTACACGCGCAGGTCGAAGTGACACTCAACAATGCCGGCCATCTGGTTTCGCAGGCTTACTGCTCGGCGCTGCCAGTCGCTTATTCTGGCATCAGCGCACCCCACTGGGAAAGCTTCGCCCGTCTCGTGCTCGAAGCTTCCTACGAAGCGACATTCTGCGCGGCAGTAATCAACGCACAGCAGACCGGCTGCAATCGCCTTTTCCTCACTGCTCTTGGCGGCGGCGCCTTCGGCAATGACAAAGAATGGATTCTCGACGCGATCCGCCGTGCGGCCAAGCGATACCGCCAGCACGACCTCGAAGTCTTCATCGTCAGCTACGGTAGTGTTGATCCGGCATTTCTGAGTCTGATCGTCGAGTTTGTTGAATAAAACACTCTGACTGTCTCGCTCCGTACTGACAATGGTCGAACTGGCTTTATCGAAATGAGCTTTTTTACTTGATATCTGCGCCGTGCTGCGCAAGCATTGTCGCAAGAATTGACCGATGACATCGACTTTCGTCCTCGCAGTAGCAACCGATAGAAAAATTGGTCTGCTTTGAGAAACCCGCCAATAATTGCAAAAGATGCTGCTTTTCAGGCGTCTTCAATTCAGCGGTGAATTTTTTTTGAAAATTCAGCCAGCTCTTCTCATCTGCGGCTTCTTTGCCAAGCTTCATTGTTTCAGGCTCAGGCGACAGTTCTGGCAACCAGACATCGAACCAGTTTTCCTGGGCATATCTATCTTTCGTGACCCCGCGCGGCGGGCGACGCACTGTGCCTATTCTCATCCCTTCATCTTCTGATCGCTCAGTTCCAAGTCTGACAACCATTATAGCCATTTCAGTCTTCCTTTCTGTCCAGTTCAAGAATAAAGCCATACACCTGCAAAGAACCCTGCATGAAATCAAATTCAGGTTGTCTTCGGAAACCAAGGCGTTCATACATTCCCCAGGCCACGCTCATCGCTTTGGTGGTGTGCAGAAATACCCTTGTATGACCAGACTCGACGGCGCGACGTATACATTCGCCAGTCAGAGCTTTGCCAATTCCAGCGCCGCGTGCTTCTGGACTGACAGCCAGCAGCCTGATTGCAGACGCCCGCATATTGTTACTGTTGAATTCGGCAGAACCATAACCACGCATATCATTGATGTAGGTAACTCCGCCTAGAACCTTCTGGTTTTCGTTAACAGCAACCAGTATTTCAGTGAAATCCTTTGTTGCACGCCCCTCAACATCACCCAGCATAGCATAGTATTCTCGCTGTTCAGATTCAGAGGGCATACCGGGGAGCTGTTTGTAGACCTCTACAGTCAGCTTTCCAAGTGCGGAATAGTCAGCTGGAACCGCCTGACGAATTCGAAAGTTTACCGATTTTTCACTGCCGCTCATATAAAACTCCTTATAGATTTATGCTGGAGTCATTTTTACAGAATTCAGCAGCAAATGTATGTGATGTAAGTCACCAAACCTTACTCAACCGAAATATTTTTCAATCCAGCTTCATCGATGATGGTTATACGACCGCGGCCAAGCCTTACCAGTCCTGAATCGGTAAAGCTTTTCAATAATCTTGAAACCATTTCTCGCACCGTGCCAAGCTGGTCAGCCAGCTCCTGATGAGAGACCTTGATGCATTTTCCCTTTGATAGAAGAAGCAGGGCAAGTCGGTGGTCGAGCTTCTGGAAAGCTACTGCTTCGACGAGCAGAATCAACTCCTGAATACGCTTCGAAAACAGCGAAAATATGTATTCACGAAACGCTCTCATTCCCAGCAGGGCTTCAAAATCGACAGCCGGCATCATCAACAGCTCTGAATCCTCTTTGACCACTGCCATCGCGTTGTAAGGCTCATTACCAAGAAGGCAACCAGCAGTTACCACACAAACGTCGCCCGGAGTAAAATCATACAGAGACAGTTCGCGCCCATTTGGAGACTGTTTGAAAACTCTGATAAAGCCGGACAACAAAAAAGGAAAAGCCTCGCAGCTCTGCAATTCATGAAAGACGGGAGAATCTGCTTTCAACCTGACCAATTTCAAGCGCTGCAGAAGTGTCTGAACTCTGGTGTTATCAAGTTTTTTCAGCACGGGATACAGTTTATACAGTCTATCTTTTAAATCTTCCATGCTCTACTCCCATAAACGATCATAGCTTCAATTCATATTTGCAGGGACCGATCGACACAAAACCCATTCTGGCAAAGAGCTTTTCCGAACGGGAATTGCCTTCGCTTATTTCTGCTATAACCTTTTTCAGATGCAAAGATGTTCGAGCAAATACAAAAACGGGAAGCAATGCTTCCTGCATCAGACCCTTGCCCCAGAACTCACGCGCCAGCATACAGCCCGCTTCGGCACTAAATTCTGACCAGTTGAATGAATGAAGGCCACAGGTTCCGATAATCCTGCCATCAGCAACGCTTTCGATTCCCCACTCAAGCGATTCGCGGCTACAAAATAGTTTTTCGACACTTGCAAGCATCTGATCGACGACTTCGCTGTCATTAAAAGGCTCCTCATCGGTAAAAGCCATAACTTCCGGGTTTCCGTAAACTGCAAAAATTTCCTGACGATCAGATGCTGTCAACTTTCTTAAACAAAGCCTTGGCGTTTTAATCTGTGGCAGCTCATCCCAGTTAAATTCCATGTAATCACCTCTGAATTCATTCTATACCAGATTCTGCAAAACAGACTCAAGCATTAAATTACCAATATAGATAGTGTGTTAGTATGATTTGTTGATGTAATATCAGGGGGGGGAACATGACGAAAATTCTGCTGATTGCCATTCAGATGCTGATGCTGGCGCATTACGCCAGTGCGCAAAGCGTGCCGGCGCCGCTCGGGCATGGTTATGAGTTCGACAACAACGGAAAGGTACCCGGTGTCGAGTTTTCGCAAATGTATATTAAAGGCGCGCCTGCTTACGGCGAACTGCGGGTTACGCCCGGGCTGCGGGAAGCGGCGCAGCGAAACGCCCGCTACGTTTCACGCATCGCTGCCGACAAGTCTTTTGCAGCCGGCAATCTGCAGGTCACCGGCGAGCAGCTCATAAAAGCCGCTGAAATAATCGGCCATTTTTCGATGTACAACCAGACAGAAGCTTTGCAGCAACTCGCCTTCCATCAAATCGAGGGCGAAGATGGACGCGGCAATGTACATTTCACCGGCTATTTCACGCCACGTCTGGCCGCGCGCAGCAAGCGTGATGATGTTTTTAAATACCCGATTTACGGCATGCCGAAGCTCGGCAGAATGCCGACGCGAAAAGAGATCGACCACGACAAGGCTCTGGCCGGACGCGGCCTCGAACTGGCATACACTGACAGCCTGCTCGACAATTTCTTTTTGTCGGTGCAGGGATCTGGAGTGCTCGATTTCGGCGACGGCAATATCAGACATATCGGCTTTGCCGGAGCCAATGGGCATCCCTACCGCAGCGTCGGCAAGATGCTGGTCGCCAATGGCTCAATACCAGCCGAAAAAATCTCGCTTAGAACAATCCGCGCATGGTTTTCCGCGCATCCTGAGCAGCTGGTGCCAACACTCAACAATAACCCATCCTACACATTTTTTGAATGGCGACCGGCCGCGACCACAGGCGGAGCCGGAGTACCGCTGACCGCGATGCACTCGATCGCCGTCGACCGCTCTTGCATTCCGTATGGTGCCTGTCTGCTGGCTGAGATTCCGGTGCTCGATGAGCACCGCGGGCTGACCGGCCACCGCTACGACATTCTCTTCGCGCACGATACCGGCGGCGCCATCAAAGGCCCCGGCCACATCGACCTCTATCACGGGCAGGGCCGCGAAGCCGGTGATAACGCCGGCGACCTTCACCATTACGGCCGGCTCTGGCTGCTGCTCGCCGAATAATCTGCAGCCACTGATAACAGCTGTCGCCTGACTTGTGGTCAGCGAAGGTTTGTGCTATTTTCAGACCACCTGAGCACCCCACATTCACAGTATTCAGTCAGCGAAAGGTCACAGCATGAACAGTTTTCAGAAAAGGCTCATCAAAGCACGGCGCAAACTCGCCTGGCGCAAAATCGAAGGTCTCGTATTTCTGCTGCTTTTTGGCGGCATCTTTGGAGCGGTCGGGCATACCATGGGCATGTCGAACATGCTCAACAGCATCATGAAAACCGCACATGACCTGCTGATGAACACCGTTTTCTATATTATGGGAATCACCGTTCTGGCCGGAGCGCTTGGCAAGCTGATGATCGAGTTCGGCGTCATCCGCGTGCTGGAAATGCTGTTGGCACCGCTGATGCGACCTTTGTTCAACCTGCCGGGAGTCGCGGCGCTCGGCGGGCTCATGACGTTTTTCTCAGATAACCCTGCAATCATCAGTCTGGCGAACGACCGCAACTTTCGCGGCTATTTCAAAAAATATGAGCTGGTGTCGTTAACCAATTTCGGCACGGCATTTGGCATGGGCCTGATCGTCATGACCTTCATGATCGGCAAAGGCTTTATCGGCGCGGCCTTTGTCGGTCTTGCCGGAGCCACCATAGGAGCGATCGTTTCCACACGCATCATGCAGCGCCTGGTAAAACCAGTGTTGTGTGAAGAACCTGAGCCAGAGGCGACTGGCGAAGAAGGCATCGTCGAAGATATTTCGTTCAAATCTAAGGGCAATATCTTTCTGCGCTTTCTCAACTCGGTTCTCGATGGCGGCAAACAGGGCGTCGATCTTGGCCTGGCAATTATTCCCGGCGTTCTCGTGATCAGTTCGATGGTCATGCTCTTCACTTTCGGCCCCAGCGATCCAGCAGCCGGATATCAGGGCCTTGCCTACGAAGGGGTGCCAGTACTGCCGTGGCTGGCCGGAAAGTTCGACTGGCTGTTCCGACTGCTGTTCGGCTTTAAGACACCCGAGCTGATCGCTTTTCCAATAACCAGTCTCGGCGCGGTAGGAGCCGCCCTGTCGCTGATCAGCACCTTTATCACCCATGGTGTTATCACCGGCAACGAAATAGCCGTCTTTACCGCCATGGGCATGTGCTGGAGCGGTTATCTCAGTACGCACACCGCGATGCTTGACGCACTAAAATACCGCGAACTGACTTCGAAGGCACTGCTCTCGCACACTATCGGCGGCCTTCTCGCCGGTATTGCCGCACACTATCTCTACATAATCATCTATTAAATCTCGTTAACCATAATTAAGGCAAAAGGGGCTGCTTCACATTACATGAAGCAGCCCCCTTTTCTCAGTCTGAGAGCAGCTTATTCGGGGAAAAAGCGAACCTCGCTCTGAAAGCCTTCGGGGTCGATGAAGCTTTGAATCGAGATGGCGCCAACTCCTTTGAAGAAATCGGGAACCGGCTTGAGAGCTCCACCCGAGATAGTGCCATGCACGGTACAGGACACCGGCAGTTCGTTTGAATATTTGCCACCAGCCGGGCAATTGGGCGCGGCGCCGTAGACTATCTGGTAACTGCTTTTGAACTGGTCAGGCCGAAAGCTGGAAACGAAGTGAATGTTTTTGAGATTTTCGAGACAGGCTTCGCGCTGTGAACGAGCGCGGATTTCGAGCAGGTCGGGACGCATCAGCCTGATGTTTTTCGGGTAGAGAACCAGGTTGAAATTGCCGGTAAAAGCACCCTTTTCGCGCTCCTCCGGGTTTTCAAGTTCATAGAACAGTTCTTTTTTACTGGCTACCAGCAGAAAGCCGTCACGACAGGTCAGATAGTAGGTTTTGCGAATGGCGAACAGATCAAAAGAGAGGACATACATTTCGACACCATTTTCTTCGAGACGCGACAGACTGAACTCGGGGCTTACAAAGCCTCCGCGCATGCTGCGGGCTGAATCGATTTCCATCTGTATAAAGTCGATGATCGACTGGTAGTGTTCGGCATCAGTCAATTCGAGAGCAACCATAACCGGCGAGAAAAAGCTCATCAAAAACGGACTCAGAGCAGCAAAGTCAGCGGCACGCCCACCACTGAGAGAGCCGAGAATGCCACGCGCCATCAGGTTTGAATCCCACTGGAACAGCAGCGGATGATCGGCGATCTGTGCCCATAAGCAGCCGGTAAACCATTTGCGTATCAGCTCGGCACGTCGGCTGAGCTGCGGGCTGTGCCAGTGCCCCGGCACCGGCAGAGTTTCAGCCTTGAGGTTGGCGCCGAATTTCATAATGCAGGTTTTCAGCTGCGGCGCCGGTTTCATCGCCTGGTGGCGCACGTTCTTCTGCAACTCACTGTACACGCCATTCTCGACCAGGGGCATGATCAGCAGACGGCCGCGAAATTCAGGTTCGGTGGTAAAAACAAAGCCTATCGGGTCGAAAAACTGCGAAAAATACTGGTTGTACTGAGCGACAAACTGCTTATAACTGCCGGCTTCCTCGCTGGTCACACCGGTTGGCAGCAGCTCGCTGATCGGCGTCAGGCGCCCGAATGAGCGATGGTGCGGGCAGCGAATCTCGCCATCGACATACTCGTAGGCGCCTCCTTCGGGGCACTCAGCACCGGCGCCCAGTTTCCCTGAGACCAGTATTTCGTGTGACTGCAACAGAGTATTGCGCATACATTCAAGACGGCGTTTGGTCGCAATTTTGTAAGCCGGGCCGATCAACTTACGAATAAAAGCATCGGAAAGAAAGGTAAAAATGCGGCCGGGGCCGGCAAAATTCTTTTCGATATGCTCGTAGAAGTAGTGCAGGTCGAGGTATTCGGTCAGCGGCGGCGCCTTGCCATCGATGACCGCAATGATCTTCGCCAGCAGAACCGGTGAATTACAGATGATCTGATGCCCTTTTTCAGTAATGCGATAAGAGCGAAACCTGAAATCCGGCGAGGTAAAAGCCTGCACCTGCCGGCCGCCGATAACCGTCGTGTTTTCTTTAATAGAAGGGTTCTCGCGACAGAACTCGGCGGCAGTCATCGCCAGCTTTTCGCGCAACAGCGTCTCGTTGCTGATCTTGAGGAGCACGGCAATCGCGCTTCCTTCGAAAATAAAGGGGTCTTCGGCAACAAAGACGATATCACTCAACGCCAGATCGGCAAACAGCTTTGTCAGCATATCGGTCTTGAGCAGCAGCTGATCTTTGATGCGCTTCTCGATGCTGAAATTCGAATTGCCCGATTCGCCGCCGGAAAGAGTGCCAAAAGCGGCCGCCCATTCGTCGAAAAAGTCGAAAGCCTTGCGAAATGCAGTATAAGAAGGAAAATGTGCAAAGGCGCAGTCGGCTGGAACCAGCGAATACGCCTGCGGCAGTGCAAGCTGAGGATTTTTGATCATTTTTCGCCATGGATGCGAAGGCGCTTTGGGGCCTTCGAGCGTGGAAACCTCGACCAGCTTGCCTGGGGCAGCCTTTTGATCGACATCTGGCGTCGGATTCTCGATGTCACCATGCACAGGGCAGCGAATCATGCCATTCTTCGTCAGATTTCTGCCGTAGTAATCAGACCCAGAGTTACAGACAACCTTTGTTTTGAGATACCCGCCCTCGACCAGCTTGTCGATATCGAGTTCATCCATCATGGTTGCGTGATCCATGTTGTACATTTCGACGGCGCCTTGAATTACGCGCAGGTTCGCTGCACAGAAACGGTCTATCTGCGGAGCTCTGCCGCCAAGCTCGACATCAGTCTGCAAAGTTTCGCGGATCGCGCTGATTCCGGTGAAGACGCTGTAGAGATCGAGATTACGACCTCCACCTCGGGTAAAGCGGCGCGAGTTGTCTGATCCAAGATAGGCCAGTAACGGCTGCCATCTCTGTAGTTCATTCTGCGAAAGCTGCGCCCAGTTCTTATAAGCCGGAATACCGGTAAGGACGCGGCCGGTTTCGGCTCCAGCGCAAATCAGCCGGGCCAGCTGATTCTCGCTGATTTCATCGACAGCGAGGTCACGCAGTTTGTCGGCAGATGCGATCTGAAAGCGACCTTTAAGCGCATCGCCTTTGCCGGCGAGCTTTCCCCAGGCGAAAACTTCATAATGCATCCTGTCTGACTGCCAGTTATAATGGACATAAGAAGAGATCGACTCGCCCTTGCGCTGGTCTTTGATTCTGACCGGCCGCGAACGGTAATACCAGTAGTGGTCATCGTTGTCGGGCTGCACGACCCTGATGAGAAAATGCGAGTCAGCGCCGATCGGATAATGCAGCATGCGCACTCCGGTCTGCACAACCTGCGCCGGCAAAGGTGTGGAACAACAGACGACAGCAAACAGAACAGTCAGAACAGCTACTAGACGATACATTCAGACCTCCCATTCAAAAATCCAAATAGTAGTATCTCGAAAAAGCGAGCAAGCTTATGCAACCTGATAATTTCTGCGCCTCCGGGCTCTCGGCGGGTGATCAACGGGGAAGCGGGGCGGCGACGATTTCTAGCCCTTCGGCGACAAGGCGGGCGGTGACGAGCTGGATGCCGGCCCGGGTCAGCAGCAGACGGTAGGGAGTCTGCAGTTTGAGCCTGATGTCAAGATCCGGCACAAAACGGTGAACAGTTACGGCAGCATCTTTTATCAGCAGCAGGCGGGCATAATCGGGGTGGTCTTCGTCACCACGGCCTTCGTAAACCACGACAGCCAGCTGCCCGGAAAAGGTTCCGGCCGCCCAGGAGTCGAGAACGATATTGCCGGGCTCACAGTTGTATTCATACAGGCGAACAGTTTCGCTGCCGATTGAGCTGAAGCTGTTGATCAACAGGCCATTTTCACGGTTTTCGATGCGTATCAGCGAGTTACCGAAAAAGACCGGCTCGCACAGGCCTTCGGCCTCCCATTGCAAGGTGCCGGCACGCTCGAACACGAACGAACGGTTGCGGCCGCTGTCGCACACTGCGAGATTCATGCCGAGGCGGTCGGACTCGATAAAACTGATATACCTGAAAAACATGCGTTCACCGTCGAAATCTACCTTGTTACGAAACTTGTTGTTCACAAAAAACACAAGTGCAGTACGCGAGTTGTCGGCTATTGCAAGAGTATTATCACGCAGCAGCGCGAAATCATCCAGCTGCAGATGCTTCTGTTCGCGGTCAGCGGCCAACAGCACCTGCCTGTTCTGGCGCAGATCATAAGAAAAGATACTGCGGCCGGCCTTGTCGAGCAGATAGATCTGATTGCTGTCTGTTTTGAGCGAATAACCTTCGAAAGCCTGCTGCCCTTCGCGTGCAGCTGAGCTGATACCAGCCGGCCATTCAGCGTAAGGAAACAGACATACCCGCGAAAACTTGAGCAGGTCAGGGCGCTCAGGCAACATTTCGGCTATGCGACGCTGTATTTCGACATAATCAATGTCACCGGTTGGCGGCGCAGCCGGGTCGAGAGTCTGGGCACCGGCGACCGTGGCAAAGGCAAAACAACAAAGACCGGCAAACAATGCAATACCGAATGAGCGGGCAAACCGCCGGATGGATAGAAGCAAACTGCAGACAGATTCAAGCTGTCCGATAAAGCTGTTGTAATGGCACACTTCTGAGACTGGCATTTTACTCATATTCAGAAACCTCATTTCAGTTTCTCAATCGTGGGCAGATAAGGCTTGGGATCAGTGGAAGGGCCGCTGTCTGAATTTCTGCGAATTTCAAAATGCAGATGCGAGCCGGTCGACACCCCGGTATTGTTGCAGAGCCCCACCCTGTCGCCGGGCTTCACCACAGCACCGACGCCTGGACGGCCGGCTTTGCGCAGATGGGCGTAGCGGGTGAAAAGATTTCGGTCATCGAGATTGTGCGAGACAACTACAGCATAGCCGTAACCGCCGTCCCAGCCGCTGCTGATGACACGACCAGGACCGATCGCCACAACCGGCCAGCCGTCGCACTTCCAGCCGGCAAGATCGACTCCGGCGTGAAAGCGCCGCACCTTAGAAACCGGGTGTACGCGCATGCCATAATCAGAAGTCATAAGAACCCTGCCATTTCCTTTGACAGGAGCCAGTGGCAGCAGATTGCCGAATTCATAATTCAGACCGACAATACGTTCGCTGGCATCAGCGATCTTTTCGCGGCTGGCCTGGTCGCGTTCTCCGGCAAGCTTATCGACGCTCTGTTCATAACTCGCGGCGGCTTCGCGGCGCAGTCGCTCTTTTTCGCGGCGGTCTGCCGCCTGAGCGGCAAGACGGTCGCGCGCCATGCCGGCAAAGAATGCGAGGTCGCCGGCCTCACGGCTGCTCAAGCCTTTTCCCGCCAGCGTTGCATCGATTTCGCCAAGCCGGGTCTGAATCCTTTGAATGCGCGCAGCATCCAGCTTTGTGAATTTGAGAGTCTTTACATCACGATAAAGTTCGACAACAGCCGGCACATTGATGCGCGAAAGTTTTTCTGTAATCTTGGCGACCTTGATTTTGCCTGTCTGTTCGCCAATTTCGAGGATCCTCTCGATGATTTTGCGCTCTTTTTTGCCGGCCAGCTGCAACAGCTGTTTGAGCGCCTCTTCGCCATCACCCCGACGGGGAGGCGGTGGCTCATCTGGCGTTACCGATCCGGCCGGAGCCGTTATCGTCGCTGAAGCCGTCACCGCTTCAAGTTGTTCGAGGCTGTAACGCAACATGACCTGACTGGCGTCAGCAGCGAAAAGCCGACCGACTGTCAGCATAAAAAAACAGGCGACCAGCAACCTAAGCCTGAGATTACCAGAAGTAACAACAGCGGCCATCATGTACCCCCCCGCAGCGAACTAAATTTACGGCCTCGGCATTTTCGCCTCGAGATCCTTGATCAGCGCCGGGCTTACCGTTTTTCCGCCGAGCTCTTCTGCTTTGATGATTTTCTGCCAGGCTCCGGCATAATCCTTGTTTATAAAAAGCGCGGCAGCCCAGTTCGAATACAGCGGCTCGTAATCAGGCTTGATCTTTTCTGCCCTGGTGAAGCAGACAAAGGCTTCTTCGAGAAGCTTGCCTGAGCTGTCGGCATCAGCCGACTCACCAGCAAATATCGTCAGCGAGAAGCCAAGATCGGTCAGTAACATTGCGTTATCGCCAAGTTTTTCAGAAGCCTGGCGCAAAAACTTCACAGAATCAGCAGTGTTGCCCCTGGCACCTGAAACAACGCCAAATCCCCAAAGGACATCGTGGTTGTCAGGATTCAGCAGCCAGGCCTGATTAAAGCGCATCATGGCGGTATCCGGGTTTCTTTCGACCAGAAAGGCTTTCCAGCCCATTTTGTTGAACTCGGCCGAACCCTTTTCCCTTGTTCCTACCGCCGCCGTGACTTCACTTACAAATTTGGCGTCAAGAGCGAGCTGGGATTCGGTCTTCTCGACTCCACCGTACATAGGCATCAGAGCCAGATTTCCCTCTTTACTCATCGACTCTCCCGATAGCGATAAAGCACTGCAAAACGCCAGAAAAGCCAGCATTAAAAAGGTCGAGCCTTTCATAGACCACTCCCTGAGAACAGATTTTGTAAGCTCATGATACACCCTTGCGAATAAAAATTCCAAACTGTGAGAAAATAACAAAAGCCAACTGCTGCAGCTGATAATTCTGTGAGACAGGACTTCTGGTTTTGTTTTTTGTCGACCAGGTGGTAAAATCAGCTTAATTCGACTGATTCAGGGAGCAACATAAGGTGAAAACAATTAAAGCAGCCATTTTTGCACTCGCTCTGGCAGTTCTTCAAAACGCAGTTCCGGTCTGTGCACAGGAACTCGAAAGCACTGCCGCCGGCCTGGTCACCATGAATTTTTCTGACCTCGATTTTCGTGAATTTATAAGGCTTTGCGCAGATCAGGCGAGTACCGATGCCCTTGTCGAGAAATCAGTCAGAAAAAAAGTCAGCGTCAGCTGCGAAAATGAATCTGGTGCAGGGCTGCTGGCGCGGGTGGCTGAAGATCAGAAGCTCCTTTCATGTTCCGTTGGCGAAGTCGTGGTGTATTATGAGATGCCCTTCAATGCATTTCGTAGATACAATGGGCCTGACGATTATACCGACTTTCTGCCAAAAGCCGCTCATGAATATCGGCAGCGGCTTTCGGCGGCAGAAGGACTGCGAATTGACGTCAGGGCTGACGATAGGGACATCAGAGAAATATTGCGTGAGCTCGCTGCTCAGGCGGGTGCTGAATATCGCGAGAGCCACCCGGTACGCGGGCACATATGGGTTAATCTCTCAGACGTGCCGCTTTCTGACGCATTTGCCGCCATTGTCATCGCCAACGGCTACGGCCTCAGAGTCGAAGATGGCGCCTGGGTGATCGGCCGCGCCGAATCCTTTGCCGATCAAGATTGATCCTTCAGAATTCGCCTTGTCTGAGACCAATGATGGTGATAACCTGTTTTCATGCCGACAACGACCAATACCAGCCACAGATTCACGATCAGCCTCGCGCTGATACTGGTCTCGTTCGTCCTGCTGTTTTTTATCTCATACCAGAGCCTGATTTTTCAGGATCAGGTGCTGTCGGGCCAGAACCGCAGCGAAAAACTTGGCCGCATCGACCGCATCAGCAGCGATTTCTTCAGCCGGCTGGCAAATGCGCCGGTGCCGGGAAGCGCGGTTCCGATGCCGATTGCCAGGCCAGCTTTCCCGCTGCTGCGGGTGCCTGACAGCAGCAAGGCGCGCGAAATTTTCATGCAGATCGCGTTTCTGCCGGATCAGCGTCAGGCAATTCTCATCGATGCCGAACTCAACAGCAGCAGCGAAGAAAAACAGTTCTGGCAGAACCTGCTGATCAACGAATTTTTCAAAAACGGCAGCTACTTTGAAATGCGCCAGGCAGCAGCCCAGATACTCGAATCGAATTTTGATTACCTGCTCGAAAGCGGCATGACGCTTAAATGTGCTGCCGCATTGAAAGTTGCCGAATCGTTTCTGCATGAAAACAACCCGGAAGCAGCCAGACAGTGGCTCACACGCCTGCGCCATCTGCCGGCACCGGTTGCCGTGCCGACGCAGCCGCAAGAATGGATTTCCCGGCCGCTGCCGGCAGATCTCCAGTCCTGGCTGCTTTTTCTGTTCAACTGCTACAAGCTGTCATATTCAGAAAATGTCGAAACCCGATGGTATGGCGAAAAAGATCATGATGTTCTGATTATTGAACACAAAGACGGGCTCTACGCGTTTCCGGCCGGGCTGGTAATCAATGCCCTGCAGCAGCGACTTGCCGAGAACGGCTTTGCCGATGTCCCCAGGCCGGCATCTGGAGGTCTGACAGCTGCCGCGCATGCTCTGGCAGGCACCCGGGGGCTGAAAATACTGCTGCCGGAAACAACCGCCAGGATTCCCGGCGGCTTTCTGCTGCTGCTTCTGCTGACTTCACTCGGTATCGCCGGACTTTTCATCTTCGCACTGCATGAATGGCAGACGCTGCAAAAGGCGCGTCTGCTCGACGAAGAGGAGCAATTTTTTCGACAGACCGCGCACGATCTCAAAACTCCGATAACGACAGTCAGCTTTCTTGCCGAGACGCTGGCACTCAAACGCTATCGAGATGAAGAGCAGTGCAACCGTTATCTGAACCAGCTGCAGACAGAAACACAAAAAGCGGCTGAGCTTTTTGACCGTCTGCTGCTTTCAGTGCGACTGCGAAAAAAGACGGCCGGCGCAGCCCCCACAAGCATTTCACTGCAAGAAACACTGAACAGCCTGCTGCAACGCTTCCGAACGCGTATGCCGGACTGGGAAATCATCGAAGACTACCAGACAAAAGACGAGATAATCGCCGACCCGGACATGTTCGAGCGCATAATGATCAATCTGCTGGAAAATGTGATCAGGCATGCTGCAGCTGGCAAACAGCTGGTTTTGCGCACCTGTCGAACGCAAGTTAACGGCTGCGCAGAAATCGCGCTTATGGTTGGCGACCGTGGCAGCAATTTCCCGGTAACCATAGACAGCGACAAGCTCGACCTGCTCAAAAACAGTCTGCCATATAGCCCGGAGCGCGGTGGCAGCGGCACCGGCCTGTTTCTGGTCAGACAGATCATGCAGACGCATGGCGGACAACTCTATGCCAGCCGGCGTGAAGGCGGTGGAATCTGGATGGTGACCACCTGGAGGATAGCGGATGAGCAAGATTCTGGTAATTGAAGACGAGCAGGTGATACGCGAACTGCTCTGCGACAACCTTGAATTCGACGGATTCACACCGGTAGCGGCAGGAGCTCTGAAGGCTGGCGAAGAAATGCTGCGACGCGAACAGCCTGACATGCTGCTTCTCGATTTAAACCTGCCGGACGGCAACGGCGCCGAATGGCTCAAACAACAACGTGATGCGGGCATGAACCTGCCAGTCATCATCTGCACCATCCGCGACCGTGAAATCGACATAATAAAGGCTCTCGACGCCGGCGCTGATGACTACGTGACCAAGCCCTTCCGCATCAGAGAGCTGATAGCAAGGATCAGAGCGGTATTACGCCGGGCCGGCAATGAGGGCGAAGCCCCTGCCCTGCCGCAGATCGGCCGGCTCAGCATCGACTTCGCGGCCCGCACGGCCAGCTGTAACGACCGGCAGATCGGACTGACCACGACAGAATGGCAGATGCTCGAGCTTTTATGGAAAAACCCGAATCAGGTGCTCAGCCGCGAGCAGATAATCGAGCATGTCTGGGGGATCAGTGACCTCGAAGACAGCCGGGCAGTCGATGTGCATATCGGGCGCCTGCGCAAAAAGATCGAGGCCGGAAATGAGCCGGAAACTCTTCTGACCGTGCGCGGTTTTGGTTACAAACTTAAAACATGAACTGTTACAAAGCTGTTACAAAAGTGACATTGGTTTGCAACAGCAATATCAGATATTGATGACAGCGAAATAAAAAAAGGAGATTCGATATGAAAAAATTGATCGTAACCATGTTTCTGCTGTCACTGACCCTGTCGTTGCCGTTCGTCTTCGCCCAGGAGAATGAACTTGAAGCGGCCATTTCCCGACTCTGGCTGACCGGACCGGATGCAAAAATCGAACAGACTCTCAAGACATACAGTGAAAGTAATGATGCGGCAGTTTCAGCCAGAGCGCGCTTTCATCTGACCTGCCTGCAGGCGATCAACGACAAGGAAAACGCCACTCAGCTTCTGACGCAGCTGCAAAATGATGCTCAGAGCCCGGAAGAAAAGGAAATAGTCGAAAAGCTCAGCAGGATTCTGCAGGAACGTTCGGCAAAAAAAGAAGACGGCATGCAGAAGAAGATTTCTCTGGACTTTAACGATGTCGAGCTTGGCCAGATTGTAAAGCTGATTGCCAAGCAGTCGGGAGAAAACATAGTCGTGCACAATTCTCTCAACGGAATCAAGATCTCACTGCGCCTCATCGACGCAACCGTTGCTCAGGCAATAGAAACAATATGCACTATTGCCGACCTGCGTCAGGAAAACAGAAACGGCGTTTACGTGCTGCTGCCCGGCAGCGCCGCTGATGAAAACTACGTCAAGCGCCTTTACAAGCTTACTGCGATTTCGCCGACAAGGGCTCTCAAATTGCTGGAGGCCGGCGCGGCCATACCTGATGGCAGTAATGCGCCGGCAGGTTTTGGCGATGCGAAGAAGGCTCCGGCAGCTTTGCCTGAGCTTCCCAGCGGGGTAACCGTGAGTGCAAAAAGCAACGAACTGCTGTTCGAAGGCCCGCCAGAAGCGGTAAGAGAGTATATCAGCTTTATCGAAAACCTCGATCTGAAAGACCGCGCGCACAAGTTGTCATTTCGCGTGTGGCGAATGAATGACGACAGCAAACACGATCTCAAGGCTTTCGCAGCTCTCAGCGAGCAGGAACGCGCGAAGGTAGCCCGGATAATCTCTGCTCCAGCATTGATAACTCTTCCCGGAAAAAATGCCAGAATCGAAGTCGATAATTTTACCGGCGAACAAAAGGAGCAACCCAAAGAGTCGATTGATTTCTCGATTGGGTGCAAATTCAACGATACGGAAAAACCCGAACTGCTTCGTCTTAACCTTGAAATAAGCGTCTTTGGCACCTCAATCATCAACAGCAAGCAGATAAAAACCACCCGTAAATACAATACCGGCCTGCAGATAGCACGAAATACCTGGGCCATGCTACCCTTCTACGAAGGCGAAGCCCTGCTCTATCTCGAAGTTCAGGCTTCCAGCCACCAGGCCGACTGACGCACCCGACTGATCTGTCGAAGTTGAATGTATGTTTAAAAATCGTCATTGCGAGGAGCGGAGCGACGAAGCAATCCTCTTTCTGTGAGATTGCTTCGCTGCGCTCGCAATGACAGATCAAACCAATATTCAAGCTTGGCAGAGGACTACGCTCAGCTGCGCGCAAAATGACCGAAAACAAATGATAGAGCCGCTTCAAAAAAATGAAGCGGCTCCTCTTATTTCAGATTTTATTCTGGCTTACCAGAATTCGGGGTCGATGACGACGTAGCTGTGGTGTTTGTAGGGACCGCGTCGGTCATCGCGTTTATCATGCTTGTCTTGTTTATCATGTTTATCATGTTTATCATGTTTGTCGTATTTGTCTTGTTTGTCGCGGCGATCGTGCGGGTAGCGCGGGGGGAACGGCCATGGGCGGTGACGGTAGGGATAGCGTTTTTTGCCGGCGATGATGATGACTTTGGGCTCAGGCTCACGATAAATTACAGTTGTAGTCGGCGGCTGTTCAGGCGCTGAAGAATAGAAAAAAACCGGGTCAGAGCGCCAATTGCTGCGTCTTTCGAGGTCGTAGACCGAAACCCAGCCGCAAATCGGCTGAGATGAACGACCGCGGCCCATGTGCAGAACCTTGGCGGAGCCAGAAACGACATCGATAACCCAGATCGGTTCATTGCGGTTCAGGCGTTGGTTATCGACCAGCAGGTATGGTGCCGTAACCACGTAATTCACGGTGGTGCGCTTCATGCGCCGCTCGATTTCTTCCGATTCGGCGATAGAAGAAAGGGTACCACCGCCACTGAGCAAAGCATCTATCGCTTCGTTTATCTGGGCAAGCATGAAAAGTGCGCGGTCTTTTTCAGCCAGAGACCGTGCCCGATCAGGGCCTTTTTCGGCGCCCTTCCAGGCTTCGAGATAGGCTTCGAGAGCATCGAATTTCTGCACATGCAGATCGTGAATGCGGCGCTGATAGTTGCCATAGGCGGCATAGCGGGCTGACACGGCATACATGCGTTCATTGTGCTGACGGCGTAGTTTGATCGCCTCGCGGCTGGCAACGTCATAGCTGGTATTGGTCAGCAGAAGCTCCATCTGGTTGACAGCATCGTAATCGACAAGAGAAATCTCAACCGGATAAGCTGTCGGCTGGCTTATAGTTACCGGCGTCACCGGCTGAACGATAACTGGTGCGCTGATCATGACCGGCGCATTTGCCGTTGTGGCTGGCGGCGGAGCACTCGGCTTTGCCGGGGCAGGTGCCGGCGGCGCGCTCTCGAACGAACCAGCGGCGGCGGTTCCGCAGGCCGGGCAGAAATTGGCAGCATCAGGCAGCTGTTTGCCACAATGATGACAGAACGCTGCAAACGACGGCGCAGCAATACAGAACAACAAAAGACCCAGCATCAGAAGCATTCTTTTCATATCAGAAACCTCTTTTCACACAGGTAGAATATTCGACTTCACACTGTTCAATTATCGCAAAGTCAGCCGCAAAAAAAAAGCTGTGTTTCCTTAAGTATTATTAAGCAAATATACGACCTTTGCGATCTTTATGCCCATCCGGTTCTATCGAAAAGCTGAATAAGTTATTATATCAAGCATGCATTGCATATCCGGGCTCTCGGCAGGATCCCAACGCTTCAACTCTCCCCAGGCGAAAGCTCCGGTTTATAGAAGTGGCTTTGAGTCAATAGTGCCTGGCTCGAAGTTTACGCTTTTGGGATGCCTGCCTGCGCCCTATGTATAATTCTTCACGCAAAACACGCCCTTATCAGCAAAAAACTAACGGTTTTTGGCCAAGAATTGATAACCTAAAAGTACCATCCTTGCCTTATCATCGGTGAAATCTGTGGAATCTGCGGATTTTGCGCTTGAAGATTTAGAGATCAGCTCAGGGAAGTTTCCCGGAGCAGTGCGAGAAGTTCGGCGGTGGTGACGCGGCCGGCCATTTCTGTGCCTTCGAGCAGGCTGTCGGCAAGTTCGCGCTTTTTGTGGTGCAGCGCGACGATCTTTTCTTCGATGGTTCCGCTGGTGATCAGGCGGTAAATGGTGACCGGGCGCTGCTGGCCGATGCGGTGTGCGCGGTCTGAGGCCTGGTCTTCGACTGCCGGGTTCCACCAGGGGTCAAGATGAATCACGTAATCAGCAGCGGTCAGGTTGAGCCCAAGTCCGCCGGCCTTTAGACTTATCAGGAAAAGATCGCCCTCGCCGGCCTGAAAATCTTTGATCGAGCGGGTGCGGGTGCGCGCAGGCGTTGAACCATCGAGATACTGGTATTTTATGCCTTTTTTGTCGAGCAGCTCTCTGACAATGGTCAGGTGATCGACAAACTGGCTGAACACCAGGGCTTTATGGCGATTTTCGAGAAGCTCATCGACGATCGACTCGAAAAGCGAAAGCTTGGAGCTGGCAATATCGAGTTCTGGCGCAACAAGAGAAGGATTGCAGCAGAGTCGGCGCAGTTTCATCAGCTCGGCGAGAATCATGATATGTTTCTGGCCGGCACCGGCTTCGATATCTGACAGACGGCTGACCGCCTGGCGACGCATGCTTTCATACAGAGCTGTTTCGTCTTTGCTGAGCTCGACACGCAGCATGATTTCGGTGCGCGGCGGCAGGTCCTGCAGCACCTGATTTTTGGTGCGCCGCATTACAAAAGGCTGCAACAGGCGTTTGAGCTGGCGCTGCACGAATTTGTCACCGCCGCTCTGAATCGGATTGGCAAAACGCGCATTGAAGCTTTCTACCGAGCCGAGCAGGCCGGGGTTGATGAAGCGAAAAAGGTTCCAGAGTTCGCCCAGATGGTTTTCAATCGGCGTTCCGGTCATAATCAGCCGGAAGTTACCCTGCAACGCCATGGCCGCCTTCGACCGCACTGTGGCCATGTTTTTGATGGCCTGCGCCTCGTCGAGAATGACTGTTTCCCATTTTATTTCTGAAAGCATCTCGATTTCGCGCTGCATGATGCCGTAACTGCAGATTACCAGATCAAAGGCGCCGAGAGCGGCCAGGGTTTCGCGGCGCTGCGACTGGGCAAAAATGACAGGGTTTAGTGTCGGCGCAAAACGATGCGCCTCTTCGAACCAGTTCATGCAAACCGAAGTCGGCGCGACGACAAGGGTCGGCCCCTTCGCCGCCTTGTGCACCAGCAATGCCAGTGCTTCGACAGTCTTGCCCAGACCCATATCATCGGCCAGACAGGCGCCCATTCCGAGATAGTCCATTCGACAGAGCCAGCGAAAAGCCTCAATCTGATATTCGCGCAGATCAGCAGTAAGTGTTGTAGGCACTGAAAATTCAAGCTTGTCGGCATTTTTCAGCCGCTGCAGAACCTTGCGCCAGCGCTCATCGAATACGATGTTGGGCTGATCGGCAAGTGCATCTTCAAGGGCCGGAATCGCCAGTTGATGAACGCGCAATTGCCCGTGCTGACTCTCGCTGAAGCTGTAAATATCATTCAAGCGGCGTCTGAAATCCTCGGTCAAAGCGATATATTCGCCCTCGCCAATCTGCACAAAACGGCTGCCACCAGCTGAATACAGCTGCAGCAGTTTTTGCAGATCGACAACCTCATCCTCATCAACTGCCAGCTGTCCATCGAGAGCGAACCAGTTCTGAGAGCCTTCGATGCGCATGCGCAGGCGGTCGAAAGAAACAGTTCGCACCCGCTTTATACTGGCTTTTTCAGGCCATTCGATGACGATGCCCGCAATATCATTCAACTGCAATAGAAGTTCCAGAGCCTGTTCGGGATCTGCGAATACGACCTCAGGATTTTCGCTGTTCATGCCCGCAAGCATAGGAACCTGCCCGACAAGCACATCGAGACTCTGCGCTTCTCTGGCGAAATCTCGCGTCGCATGCAGTTTTCGCTCATCCTGGCGGGTGTAGACATCGTGCATTCCTTGAGCCGGCAACATGGCGGGGCCGAAGCTGCCGAACGGACGAACCCTGACCTTGAGAGAAAGACCATCTCCAAGCGGTTGCAGCTGCAAAAACAGGTCTTCGCAGCATGGCACAGTCTCAACCGAGGTAAGGTTTTCCGCGCCTTCGATATTGGAATGCACCGGCATACGCCGCGAAAGTGCTGTCACTGCTGCCGCCAGCTGCTCTTTTGCCTCGCCCGGAAAATGACTGGAAGCCTGCAACAGCCTGGCTGTCTTAATCTGTAGCTCGCTGAAACTGTAAACGCGTAAAAAACCGGCAGATTCTTCGACGACAATTATTTCGCTGCCGGCATATTCCGGTTGAAAGCGCATTTCATAAAGTCCGTCGTTCTCACCGACAACCAGCATTGGCTCGCCAACTTCGATCTGAACTCGATCGCGACTTTTTATGTCATAAATCTGCGGGTGACCGGCCAGCATGAGCAGAGCTTCATTAAAACCCCGTTCATGGTAAGTCAGCGTTCTGGCCCGGTGATGGATGAAATGCCTGACCAGACGGCGGTCATGTGTCGTAAAATACTCTGGGAAATCTGGATTCTCACGATTGAAAATATTGATATCGAGAACCTTGCCAGCCGACCAGCGCCCGGACTTGAGTCGAATCTTCTCGCGCGGTTCGATGATAAAAGTGTCGATTTCGCTGCCGACAAGCAGATAAGAAACGCTCCAGGTCAACATACGCTCAGATTCATCGCCGCCAATATCAGGAACCAGAACATTTTTCAATGAATCAAGCACTATCTGCCATTGCGCGCGCGCTTCGAGCAGACGTGATATTTGAACGCAACCGGTCTTAAGCCATTCGCCGAGCAGGCGGCGTTCGCCAGCAGACAGCTTTTCGCCAAGATCGCTGCGAAGCCGCAGAAATTCACAATAAGGCAGACTCAGCCCTTCCGGTCCGGCGATCTCAGAGACAGCGCGGATTGTCGGCAACAACTGATGATCGAGGCCATTAACCCAACTGAAGGCAAATGCTGCGAGCCATATTGCTAGTGGAGTCTGATAAGTTCCGAGGGCCTGTTCAAAACTGACAAAAGCCTCAACTGAGCCTGTTCGGAAACGCTGCAGATGTGTCATCAACTGATTCAGCCCTGGCAGAAAGCTGTTCGAACGATTTGCGATAACCACCAGATCCTCGGCCTTTTTAGTGCTGGCCGGGGTGTTTTCGGCAAGCAGCGCGACGAGATAGAAAAAATCGCCAAGATGATCAAAACAACCACCGTTACGGCCATGTGACTTGCGATTGGCACGTATCGCCCGGGCAAAAAGATCGAGAGCACCAGCCCTGTTTCCCTGCAACAGTTCGACGGTAGCGATAATTGCGCCGGCTTCTGGTTCCTGTGACATTTCGGCATAGAGCAGAGCCAGTTCGAAGTCACCCTTGAGAAGCTGATATTCTGCCATCGGCAATGCCCCGAAACGCCAGAAAGCATCTGATTTGAGCCAGCGCCGGTCAGAAAAATATTCAACCAGTTCGCTGAAATTGCAAAAATAAGCCCTGGTAAACTGCATGGCCGTACGAAAGATGCTGGTCTGGCAGATTACCGGCAGACCTTCGAACCAGTCAGCTTCGAACGGGAACATGGCGGCACAGAAAAGCGGCATGCCAAGAAGCGCATCATCAGGGTCGACGGCTCGGCCCGACACGTGCTCGGGCAGCATGAAAATACTGCCGCTGAACAGATCAAGGCGCAGGCGGCGCATCTCAGAATAATACTGCATCGAGACCGGCTGCCCGGGTGCGAAATAGCTGGACTTGAGCACCCCCTTGATGGCGTTGAGAATCGGCATGACATGCTTGCGCAAAACTGCGTTTCGACAGGCGACTTCGAGATATTCGTCGTGACAGCTGATCGCTTCACCATCGATAATGACGAACCCCTTCTGCGCCAGACCACCGAAGATGTTCATTACTACCTGTGTTGTAAAGGTATAATTGTTGCCGGTGTTGGCGAAAAGCTGCCTGAGCATGCGCGCGAGATCGGCAGCGCTGGTTCTGGTATAATAAAACGCCAGAAGCTCGACCATGAGCTGCTCTGACTCGGTCAGCGCAGAGAATTTCTTCTTGCACTCGATGTAATGTGCTGTATATTCAGATGATCTGGGTTTCATATTCAGGTGTGACCTGCAGACTATACACCAAACCGCCCTCTGCCTCAAGAGGGAATATCAGTCCCAGAAGAAAACGTGGCGTGAGGCGTATTCACCGGCTTCGATGCGGGTGTCGTAAACCTCGGTGAGATTGGCGCCGGTCATCACCTCGGCGACCGGGCCGGCGTGCAGCACCCTGCCCCCTTTGACCATGACCACCGAAGTAGCGATCATCGCGGCAACATCAGGCTCGTGCGTGGTAAAAATTATGGTTTTGCCTTCGCTGACGAGTTCGCGCAAGATGGCGAGCAGGCGTGATTTGTTTTTAATATCGAGATGGGAAGTCGGCTCATCGAGCAGCAGCAGCTCAGTCTGCTGAGCGAGCGAACGTGCCAGCAGCACGAGCTGGTGTTCGCCACCACTGATATTCATGACCGAGCGCGTAGCTTTTTCGACCATGCCGACTTTGCTCAGAGCCTGTCGGGCAATTTCGTAATCTTCGGCCGATGGCATCGAAAAACTGCCAAGATAGGGCGCACGGCCGAGCAACGCAAAATCGAGCAGGCTGAAATCGAAAAAAGTCGGTTCAAACTGTGGAACCAGGCTGACAATTTGCCCCAGTTCGCGGCGGCTATAATCATCGAGAGAGCGCCCGAGCAGCTTTACCTGACCGGCATCAGGCGAGAGCCAGCCGAGAGCGAGCATGAGCATGGTGGTCTTGCCGGTGCCGTTCGGGCCGAGAACCGCAACGACACCGCCGCGACCGATCTGCATCGAAAACCCTTCGAGCACCAGCGGCGAGCCTTTCTGATAAGCAAAACTCAGGCTGTTGAATTCAAGAATTGCTTCGCTCATTTTTTAACTCCGACCGAACCGCTCATCATCAGTGCCATAAAGAACAAGGCGCCGAACAGTGAGGTCACGATGCCAAGAGGAATCTCAGCGGCAAAAGGAACGCGGCTCAGGCTGTCACAGATCAGCACCGACAGAGCGCCAAGCAACATACTTCCAGGCAGAGCAAAGCGAGCGTCGGCACCGAACAGGCGTCGCGCCAGATGCGGCATTATCAGACCGACCCAGGCAATCAGGCCGCTGACAGCGGTTACCGCGGCGGTAGCGATAACTGCCAGCGCAAGAATAAAAGCACGTTCGCGGGTGGTCGAGGCACCCAGCGAAAATGCGGTAGAGTCTTTGAGAGCAAGAATGTTGAGGCGCCAGCGAAACAGCATCAGCCCCGTTAGACAGAGCAGAACGAGCGGCACAACGATTTTAACTTCCTGCCAGGTGATAGCCGAGAGACCGCCAAGCAGCCAGAAAGTCAGCTCTGCCAGTTGTGTAGTCGGATCTGCCGCGTATTTGGTAATACCAAGAAGCGAGGTAAAGATCGCCGAAACGCAGATCCCGGCCAGAATCAGGCGTAGTACCCAGGAACCGTAGCGAATCTTCCACGCGACGAAATACGAGATTAAAAGACCAAGGCAGGCAAAAAATGCGGCCGAGGCCTGAATCATCCACGGCGAGTTGCCCAGAAACACAATGCTGAGACCGGCACCAAAAGCGGCACCCTGTGATACCCCGAGAAAGCCGGGGTCGACGAGGGGGTTGCCAAAAATCATCTGCATGACGGTGCCGGCAGCCGCCAGGCTCATGCCAACCGCAACAGCGAGCAAAGCGCGCGGCAGACGCATGCGAAAAACTATGTTGTGGGCCATCTGATCGTTTTGAACCTGCTCGATGCTGAGCAATCCAGGGCTGGGATAACGACCGGCCAGCAGCGACAGGAAAAAGACCAGCAGCAGAAGCGCCGCCAGTCCAATAAAGAGAAGACGGGCGCGCCGTACCGGATTAGAATCGGTCTGAAATGACGTCAAAAATAATCTCCGCGAACCGCTATGTCACTTATCTGATCTGCATTCAACCCATACAAAGCAAAGAAACTGCGGTGCAGCTCGTGCATATCGCTTTTCAGCTCTGGAATCTCAGGATGCAGAATGGCAGCGAGCCAGCACAGGCCAAGAATCCAGCGCGAATCGGGCTGATCCCAGCTGACGAAATCTTCAGGAAAAGCAAACAGCTTATGCTGTTTTACCGCTGTCATTTCAGCCCAGAGCGGGTCTTCGAGCAGCTGCTGCTTTGCCTTCGAAACATCGCCGCCATAAGCAACGAGAGTGACAAATTCAGGCTGCCAGGCAGCGATCTGATCGAAACCGATCTGCTGCCAGCCATTGCCGATGCCGGCTTCTTTCCAGACTGCTATGCCGCCGGCCTGTTCTACCAGCCAGGTTTGTGCCCAATGTGCCGGTGCTACGTTGAATGAAACTGCCCCACCCTTACTCGAATGATACAGATGCAGCACGCGCGGCAGCTCTTTTTTGCCGGCATCTTTGAGACGATCGACGATTTTCTGCTGCCAGGCCCGGTAAAATCCGGCAATCTCGACGCCGCGGGCGGGTTCAGCGAAAATGCTGCTGAGAGTCTCGATTTCGGCAGGATATTTTGTCGGGTCTTCGAGACTGAAAAATGCACACCTGATGCCAAGCTGGTCGAGGCTGCGCTCGTATTTCTGCCGCTCGAAATCGCGCAACAGTATAATATCGGGCTTCATGGCGGCGAGCTCTTCGATACCGGTCTCGAAATCGTTAAAAATGCGGGTGGCAAAGCCAGGATCGACCATCTGATAAAAACGGTCATTATTTACCAGCTTCAATGATTTACTGTAGGAAATAAGCTTGGCCGGCGCGGTTTTAAAGAAAAATGCCGCATTGGTAATCATAAAACCAGCACGACCGGCTATGACTATACGTTCTGGCGCATTTTCGAGCACGATCTTACGACCGTGGCAATCGACAACCTCGCAGGGAAACCCGGCGATAGCAGCATTCGACGTGGCAATAAAAACCAGCAGAGACAAAATCAGCAATTTTAATCTGTTCATCTGTGATCCTCAGCAGTAAGCTACCACACTACTATACACCACCAAACACGACTGATCAATTCTTTTTAGCAGGAGAAGTCGTCTGTGGCTGAGAGTTTTCAACAGCTTCTTCGTAAAATGCCGTGGCATTGGCAAGATGGAGAGTGGCTGCAGCAGAGCTGGCAGCGGCAGCCTGCAACTCTTCGTCGATGGTCATAATCTCTATATCAGGGAAATAAAGAGCGTTTTCTGAAGTTATCTTGTCATTCAGCGCATGCGCCCGGGCATAAAGGTCAGCGATTTTGCGGGCTTCGCGACTTACGGCTGCATCCCAGTTGGTCGAAGAATCGGCAGCGAGGCCGAGACGCACAGTTTCGACAAACACTTTCTGGTGCAGTATCGCAAAAACCCTGACTATTCTCGCCTGAGCTTTCGCAAGTAGAGCGGGAATCTCAGGCAGTTCGCGCAACACCTTTTCTGAACGCTGGATTTCAACTGATACCCGCTGCAAAGTTTCTAGCAAAACCTTTTCTTCCGTTTCGGGCGCAATGTTTAAGGCTTGTCCGACGACGACAGCAAGAGACTCGTGACAACTTTTCAACCGTTGCTGGCCAATTTCAAGCGAGCGGTTCATGTCTTCGAGTTTTGTCACCATTTCATGACCTGGGCTGACCTTGATCAGAGTCTGCATCACTTCAGATGTTTTGGCCGATTCCTTGACGACAACGGCGATACGTTCGTCAATGGTCTTGAGCATCAATTCTGCTTCTGGCAGGGAACTGCCGAGTCTGGCAAATTTCTCAAATTCTCTGGCAAACAGAGATTCATCGGGCAAGCCGTTTTGAGCGCGCTTAACCGTCTGCGGCAACTTTTCGATAGCGCTGGAAACTGTTTGCAGATCATCCTTGATTCGGGCCATGGATGTCAGTTCCGTAACTGTTCTGGCTGTATCATAAAGGCCAGTGAAAGGATGCTGTTTCTCAGGCAGACGACGACGCGCCTCATCAACTATTCGGGCAAATTCGCGACAATGACCGGAAATGACATCTTCGGCCTGATCGAGAATCTGGTAGGCCCTCTGCACTTCAGCTGCAGATTCATCAGCTGCGACCATGGCATCGCTCAGGCGGTCGAGAATTTTTTGCGCCGATAAAGCGCCCGCAGCCAGTTGCTCTATCTGTTGTTGCACGACTGACGACTGTTTTTCAAGCAGCGAAATTCCTGCGACAACTTCAAGTCCCTTGTCATTAACATCCTGAGCATGCACCATGGCAGCTGACAACAATAGTTCTTTGGCTGTACGGTCGCCGCTGACATCGATAGAGACTCTGACCATGATGATGACCGCCACCACCAGAGCAATCAGAGCGACTGCCACAAAATAGCCCGACCATGAAGAAGACCTGCCCCCGGCTTGAACGGCCGAGGCTGGGGCATGTATGTCTGGCACCGGTTTGAATACCGCCGGCTCGAGTTCAGGCGATTCGAGAAGCAATGATTCTCCGGCTATCTGCGGCTTATCGGCTTCAGAAACAGCGCTTTCATTGTTGGGAATATTGATGGCTTGTGGAGATTCGGCTTCGCCGAAAACAACTGCGGCTTCTTCCCTTTTAAAGCTGTAACCGGCCTTTTCGAGGGCAGTTACCGCAGTCATGGCATTTTTACGAACGGTAGCAAATGAAGAATGCAACAGTTTCTGCAACAGCGGAAAAAGTTCGACCCGCTGCAGCTCTGCCAGCACGTAGACCGCCGTGCGCTGATAAAGTTCCTCGCTGCTGTCGACAAGAGTCGCGAGAGGCTGTTCGATGTTGACTTCTTTAATTGTACGCAAAGCCAGAATAGCATTGCCTCGAACACGGTTGTGCGGGTCCTTGAGAAAAGGTACGAGCTGCATCAGACTTTTTGTTTCACCCAGCATACCCACCGCTTCAACGGCATTAGCGCGGCATCTGTCATCCTGGCTGCGCAAACCTTGCATCAGACAGGGCAGCGCGCGTTCGTCATACAGGCGACCAAGCAGAATGTAGATTTTGCCAATAACCAGGGGGTCGGTCTCGCGGTCGAGATATTTCAGCAGCGGCAGCACCGACTTGTCGCCCAGTTGCAGGCATTCTTTCTCAATTTCTTCTAGGCGCTTGCGCGAATCAGGAATCGCGAAAGCCTGCTCGAGACGGGCAATGCACTCTTCGACAGAACAGGCCTGCGTATCGAGTTCGCTGAATTCGCTTTCCCCGGCTACCTCTTCTTCTGGTGGCGGAAGGGTGGCAGCCAGTTCAACTGCACGGGCAACGCCTTTTTCTGCGAGCTTGCGAATTGTCTGCGCGGCCCGGCGGCGCAGATCTTCCTGCGGACTGTCGAGAAAAGGGGCGACCAGCGCGACGCTGGCGTCTGAGATGAAATGCTGCAAAACATGCACTGCCGATGCCTGAAACGGCGTGCGACCAGAAGAAATCATGGCCTGCAGCAGACGAAAACTGGTAAAGGGCTCTATGCTGCGCAGACTTCTGGCGGCATTGGCGCGCACTCGATTGTCAGTATCTTCGAGCAATGGGAAAATGTAGGCGAAAAGCTTGAGATTTCCCAGTAATTCGAGCGCCTCAATGCTGTTTGCCCGCACCCGCGCGTCTTTGTGCTGCAGAAATGGAATCAGAACACGACTTTCAGCCGAACTGCCAAATGCGCCAACTGCCATTATCATCGCCGCCAGAACTCTTGTATTCTGTTCTATTGGCAGAAGTTCAAGAAAACATGGTAGCGAGCTCGTTCGGTTCTGCTCGATCAAAGCCTTGATCAGCGTAACTTTTTCGTCATCATCGAAGCGCAGAAAAGTCGCGGTATCAAGTATTTCTGGAAGCAGCATCAACAATGGATTCTCAGTCTTAGGTCGGCGCGCATTCTTAGCCGCAGCTAACGCTTTTCTGGCGTAGAAGCGGATTTCCATGCTTTCATCGATTTCGGCGGTCTGCTGCAAGGCAATTATGGCAGCGCGATCCGGGCGGCGGCAAAGCATGGCGACCGCCTTTTTCCGATCCTGCTCATGCGGCGATCTCAACAAAGAACTGATTGAATTATCTATCGACACGGACACCTCCCCCGCTCAACGGGTGGCTCGCAGCAAAGCTGGCAACAAAATCACTGCTGCTGACTGGATGAGACATTACTCAGAAAGGCCCCGGCATTGCTGAGATAGGTGCTGGCATTGTTCACCAGCGTTGAAAGAGCCTGTAACTCATCACTGATATCTGCAATATCAACTTTTTCATAAGCTGCCAAGCCCTCTGCGGTCATTCTGCCGCCGGGATGAGCAGCAGTATACAGCTCGGCAACCCTTGCCCTTTCCTTGTTAACAACCGAATCCCATTTGGTGGTGAAATCTGCTTCCATGCCAACACTGACTTTCTCTGCAAAAGCCTTCTGATGCAGAATAGCCATAAGCCTGACCAGGCTGCCAAGAGACTGTTCGAGCATACTGGGAAGTTCCACCAGAAGATCTGCGGTCTTCGAAGCATTTTCCAGCTCAGGCACGACTGCCTCAAGACCAGCCAGCAAAGGTGTCACATCGCCGGCGGCTATTAGTTTTTCGGTATCGCGTAATTTTTCTGTCATGGCTTCATGCGTCTTCAGCACACGATTTCGCCCGGCATAGAGCGAATCCTTGAGTTCAGAAATACCTGCCAGTTGCTCATGTCTTGGATTTGCACGGACAAGCTCGTTTTCCGCCTGTTCAATTGCTTCGACCCGATTCAGAATGTCTTTTTCAAGACTGGTCAGAGCCGCAACCGGCTTTTCGAAAACGGCAAGAATGTCAGCAAGTTTTTTAAATCGACCCTGCTCTGCAGTTATGTCATCTTTTTTCGGAAGATCGTTGCGAGCGCGGGGTATTGCCGATGGCAACTTTGCAGCAAAAGAGCAACTGCGGGCGAGATCTTCGCGCAACGCAGCAAGAGCGCCAAGCTCTGCCTTGAGACTTTCGGGATCGACGCGACCGGTATAAGGGTGAATCTGATCTGATGGCGCCTGCTTGACGGCATTCACTACCGCGACAAGCCGCTGACTGTGTTCGCCGACAACCTTCTGTGTCTTTTCAAACGCGGCAAAAGCCTGAACCAGATTGCTCACAAGCTCTGAAGCTTCACTCACTTCTTCCTGCATACGGGCAAGTTTTTTCTGAGCGGCAAGCGCCTGCTCTGAATCTCTGGCAACTGCTGCCAGAACTTTGTCAGCCTCTTCCAGAGTTGGATTGATCTCTTCCGCTATCGTCCGGCCCTGTTCCATTGCCGGCTTCACCCGCACCAGAGCGGATTCGATGGCTACAGCTTTTGCCGCCTGCTCGGATCGGTAACGCAAATACATTTTGCCTGAAACTGCCGCACCTGAAGCCAACAGCACCAGCACTACAATGGCGCCAGCAAGCTGCCCGACAGTCCAGCCCGGCGCCGAGCCTTCCGCTGCTGACATTGAGGCAACAAAACGACGTGCCGGAGCAGATGGCCTGACGCGACCGCCTGGCGGACCTCCGATCATGCCGATTATCTGGTCGGCAAATTCCGGCTCAGATCCCGAAGCTGTCCCTTCCTCACCATTCTCGTCTTTAACATTGAAACCCGCTTTGATAAGAGCGTTTATTGCTGTGTGGGCATTTTTTCTTACCACCGGAAAAACCGCCCGTGTCATTCTCTGCAAAATCGGAAAATATTCCGGGCGCTGCAGCTCAGCCAGCACATATACAGCTGTACGCTGATAATACTCTTCAGGGTGCTCGACCAGACTCAGAATCGAAGCCTTGATGTCGATGCCGTCAGCGGCACGCAAAGCCAATATGGAATTACCGCGAACCCGGTTATGCGGATCATCAAGAAATGGAATCAGATAATTCAAACTTTCGGGGTCGCCCAGCATTCCGATTGCCTCAACCGCATTGGCCCGGCAACGGTTATCCTGGCTGGCAAGCCCTTCAAGCAAGCTGGGAACGGCTCTTACATCATAGAGACGGCCAAGCAGAATGTATATCTTGCCGACGACCATCGGATCTGATTCCTGCCCAAGAAACTCTACAAGCGGCTCAACCGCCTTCTCTCCAAGGTGTACACTCTCTTTTTCGATTTCTTCAAGCCGTTGCCGTGGATCAGCAATGACAAAAGCCTGTTTGAGCCGATAATAGATATCCTGAACCGGGTCGGGGTGGCCTGCAACCTCTGCCAGTAAAGAATCAGCATCGAGTCCATGGCTCTGCTCCGCATCGGCAGGAGACTCAGCTACGGGCTCTGAATGTCGAATATTTTCGACAAGTTCGACAGCGCGCGCGATCCCCTTATCGGCGAGCAGGCGCAAGGTCTGTTCTGAGCGGGAACGCAATTCTTCATGCGGACTATCAAGAAAAGGCGCGACCAGAGCGGCGCTAGCGTCAGATTCAAAACAACGCAGCACATAAATGGCAGATGCCTGGAAGGCGACCTTACCAGATGAGATCATGGCCTGCAACAGACGAAAACTGGTAAAAGGCTCGATACTTTTGAGGCTGCGGGCGGCATTGGCGCGCACACGATTGTCCGGGTCTTCGAGCAAAGGAAAAATGTAGGCAAACAGCTTGAGATTACCGATCAACTCAAGCGCTTCAATCGTGTTGGCGCGCACCCGCGCATCTCGATGCGCAAGGCAGGGAATAAGGAAACGGCATTCTGCAACGCTGCCAAAGGTGCCAATAGCGATTACCAGCGTTGCAATAACGTGGGGGTTTTGCTCTGTCTTCAGCAATGATAAAAGACATCCGAGGGTGTCAGAACGATTCTGACCAATAAGAGCTTTTAACAGCTGACACTTCTCTTCATCGCTGAAACTCTGAAAAGTTTCTTCGTCGAGTTTTTCTGGAATCAGCTTGAGAAGAGGATCATCTGACCTGATTCGGCGCATGCTCTTAACCATGGCAAGCGCTTTTCTGGCATAAAAACGAATTTCAAGACTTTCGTCGATTTCGGCCAGCTGCTGCAATGCGATCACCGCTTCGCGGTCAGCAGTGCGCGCCAGAGCACCTACAGCCTTCTTGCGGTCTTCTTCATGCGGCGATTTGAGAAAGGCTTCTACCAGAGAATCCATCAGTACACCTCTTCACTTCAACAACCAATGCTTTGCACGAGTATATGATTGAATAACAAGTCAGTCAAGAAGATGTGTCAGCAATGACAACAATTGTCAATCTTTTGCTGTCGATAAAAACTACTGTTTGACAAACGCCCTCCGAGCCGTTACATTTTTTACATTAAACATAGACAAAGGAATCGGGCACTCTAACTGTATGGAAGGGAATAAAATGCCAAGAGTTGCCAAAGTGTCAGATATTCTGCGCCGTGTCACCCTCTGGTCAGAGCGGGTTCTTGCAATTTCGATTCTTATGGGTATGGCGGTGTTTTTTTATGCATCGCTGCGAATGGTAGGAACAGAAGACTGGGCGCAGGTCGATTCGCTTTACGACCTTATCAATCGTATACTTCTGCTGGTAATCTGCCTGGAGCTCATCCGAACACTGCTGACGCATGAACTGGAGGCCGTGCTCGAACTACTCGCATTCGTTGTCGCCCGCAAGACAATGAAACCTGATCTTACCGTTACCGACATTCTATTGTGCTCGATATCTTTCGTGATTCTGCTCGCCGCAAGAAAATTCCTCAGCCGCAAAGAGAATCAGTCCGAGATAGCTGAAGACAGGTAAGCCACCCAGAATAGCAGAATCATCAGAACTGGGGCGCATTCACACAGCCTGCGCTGTAACGGCTATTCGACTGGCTTTTTGAACTGATTGCCTGAGAACTGGCCGGCAGAGTCAGCCGGTTTTGCGAACCAGAACCCAGGTGGTGCCGTGACTGCCGGCGCGGCCGCAGGGCAGAAAAACTGTGCCCTTGGCGTAGGTTTTGGTGGCTTCGGGGTGCTCTTTGCACTTGTAAATGCCCGCGATAACGACTCTGGTTCCGGTTTTGCCTTCCATGTTGATCTCCTTGTGATCTGCGACTTAAGTGGTATTTTTCTGATGCCGGGTTGCCAGGGGGCACAATTCCAGAACCGGAAAAGTATCTACACCTCAAGTATAACACAAAAACATACAGTGCAACTGCAACAGTAAAAGCAGCGCAGAACAGGGTTTATCGAGCCGCCTTGAATTCTTCGGGAATTTCTTTCTGAGATCGCGTCAGGCGTTGTTTGAGATTTTCTTTGCCAACATAGAATTTTTTCTTGCCGGTATGCTGGGAAGCCTGACGGCGCAGCCTTTCTACGCGGTCGACAGTCGGAGGGTGCGAACGAAAGTAGCTGCCGGCAGCACTTTTAACCGCAATCTTCAACTCGGCAACCGGATCAGAAGCTTTTTCAGGCTTACTTTCACCGCCGTAAGCCATGCCAAGTCGCTGCATGACCATTTCGGCAGCAGATGGGTCATAACCGGCATCGACGGCGAACTTGAGACCACGCGCATCGGCTTCGAACTCCTGAAACTGGCGGTAACCGCCCTGAATTATGCGACTGGCATAACGCATGGCCATGCCGGCCAGCCAGCGATCATTGCCAAGAACCGAGCCGGCGATCTTTTCAGCTGCCATCTCGGCCTGAAACGACTCGATGCAGTGACGGGCATCCACGTGTGTTATTTCATGGCCAAGAATAGATGCAAGCTCAGCTTCTGACTCGACAAAATCAACAAGTCCCTTGAACACAAATATCTGCCCACCCGGCAGAGCAAAGGCATTTACCATCCCGGAATCGATAAGGTGAAACTCATAGTTTATCTCTTTACGGCTGATAGAGCCAAGAAGCGAGCGCCCCAGCCTCTTTACATAAAGTTCAATTGCTTTTAATTCCTCTGAATCTGAACTACTGACACTGCCAAAAGACATGTATCCGGCCAGACGGTTACCCAGCTCCATCTCTTCGGCAGGTGATACTCTCGTCGCCATCATGGCCGGCTTCAAAGCAGTTCTCTGAGCGTCGCCAACCAGTTCCATGACGCCCGTCAACCCGACCTTCTCTTCCGGGTCGCCCTGCATGACGATTATGCCGCCGACAATGAGCATCAGCATTACGACGATCAGCGAATAAACCGGCTTCATTTGAGCAGCTCCTCAATTTTGTCCTTATATCTGGTGTAGGCCCAGGAAATTGCGATCATCGTAGCACCCAGAGCCATGAAGGCAAGTATGCGCAGCGGCGCTTCGAGCTCACGCGCATCATAGAGAAATACTTTGACGATACAGAGCAAAACCAGTCCAAGCCCGGAAAACCTCAACAACCTGTCTTTGCAGGCAAATCCGGCCGCCAGCAGTCCCATGCCCAGCAGTGACCAGGCCAGCGTCAAATACCCGCCGGAAACCTGCACATAAAGCAAAAAGGCAAGACCGATAGAACCGGCCAGGGAAAACGCGTGCGGACGAATTGAATCCATGCCGGCAAGCAGAGAGTTGGGCTCAGGCATGTCATCCCGTCCTGACAGCCAGCGACAGGCGTACAGACAGGCGACCGTAACGATACCGATTGTCCATGGACTTGCCAGCACGGGATTGATACTGTCACAACGCCAGTCATTTGCAAGACCGTAACCAATGCCAATCAGCGCCAGATAAAGGCCCTGCCGTCTGAAATGCCAGTTTTTGAATTTCTGCCCCAGACCACTCATGATGACAGCCGCCACGGCCAGAGCAGGCGGCGTCAGGCCAGGTCCGAATTCGAATCTGAAAAGCACGCCAGCCAGTACCACGGCAAAATATGAATAGGCCGGCGCAAACTGGCGGGTACCGCCGGTTGGCGAGGCTTCCCAGCTCAATTCAGTATCAGCGCGAAAATAAAGATGCAGCATCATGAAAATTACCGGAACGACAGTCAGCACACGATGCGAGATACCGCCAGAGGTTCCGGCAATATCAAGATTAGCGATAAAAACCCTGAAAAAAGCCAGAGTTACGATGAGATGCCCGATGAATCGCATCAGCTGCCAGGGCAGTCGATAAGCAATTTCGATGAGAATAAGACCGGTTACCGCCCAGCCGATAACGACAACCGGGGCAGGCAAAAGATACCAGATCCCATAACACAGAGCGCCAGCGGCGATTACCAGACTGTCTTCGCAGGAGCCCATAAAGAAGCGGGATTTTTCGACGGCGGCCTCACCCGGATTGCTGCACCAGATACCGCGCGCCAGACCGATCAGAATATACTGCGTCATGATCAGGCCAGCCAGATAATATACCGGAGTTTCCTTGACCATCGGCCAGGTTAATAGAGATGCAATCAGGTAAGCAAAAAAGTTCATCGGAAAAAGAAAACGCGTAACTTCTTCGCTGGCCGGGTTGCGCCGCATAAAACTCATGCCGACCAGCTCATACGTAGTCCAGAGCACGGTCAGCAGAGACTGTGTGAACATCATGCGCTCGATCGGCCCCAGAGAAGGTGGCGGTGCGTTCCAGTGCAGGCGCGCCAGCATCGAACCGTAGGTCAGAATCAGGCCGGATGCAGCCAGCTGATGCCATTCGAAATACCATGAAATGCCGAGCATACCGATGGCCATGATGACGGCAGCGACTTCGCTGAATAGAGACACTTCTGCAACGAACAACGACGCAAAGGCAAAAATGAAAGCAAGGCCGGTTGCTATTTCCGATCGATACCGCAGCGAATGTATGATCATGCCAGCCGCCACCAGTATCAGCAAGCTCATTCCTGCCACTGGCGATTCAATAACCTTTGTAGCTGTGACTCCGTGCGCTGCGAACGCCGTCAGATAAAGACAGGCCCAACCGCCACCGATAAGGCCGATCGACATGAGATTGCCGCCATTACGGTATTCGAGAAAAACACCCCAGGCCAGCAGAAGAACAGAAAAAACGGCGCCAGATGCAAGCTTGGCCCATGGCCCGAGAGAAGCAAAGCTGTAGTTGAGAAATAACGCAAGGCCAATGACCAGCAAAAACGCGCCGGCCTTGTTCATCAGATTGCCGCCGATCAGCGACTCAAAATCCATGCTGCTCCAGTCGGCAGCTGGCGGTATATTCGCGCGCTCCGGCCGAAAATTTGCTGAATCTCGCGAAACACGCGCCTGAGACACCGGGCGTATGGGAGAAACTACAGGCTCATGCGCTAATCGCTCAAAAAATGCGTTCGCCTGCTGCTGATCATCCGGCATAAAGCCTTCCGGGATCTCCTGATCGTCAGCAAAGTCCTGATCGCCAGATAAAACCGCTGGAGCTGAAATCAGACCGGCTGAGGCAGATAGATCAACCGACGGCGGATAAGCCTCTGCTGATGGCAGATGCGCTGCTGCAACAGTCTGCCCTGGTGAGGTTCCAGTTTGCATGCCATAACCGCCTGAACTGGTTACCTCTTCCCGGGCCGGACGATATGGCTGAGAAGCAGCATCAGGATGAGGCGGACGCGTCTCAGCTGTTGCCCGGCCGGCGCTTTCCTGACGACGGAGCGCTGACTGCAGCCTGACGATACGCTCCTGCATGGCTTCAAGCTCGGTTTCATGATACTGAGTCTGCTTTTTCAGACTGTAAATGCTGCTGATTGTCCATACCAGAAAAACCAAAGGCGCAACAACAACGCCACCAATTATCGATACAATTATCAGTTCGCCCATGCTGACCCCTCGATCCAACCATATACGCGACAAGGCCATTTTACCCTGCTGCAATCTCATTATATTATGCAAAATTGCGGTGAACGCAACTCTTTTGCCCAGACAAAATCAAATAATTGAAATTTTGCCAAAAAGTTGTTAGGCTGGTTTCGACAGAAACCAATTTTCGGGAGGCCCACGGATGTTTTTGAAAGATCTCAACGAAAACCAGCAGAAGCTTTTTCTTGGACTGGCCAAAGACCTGATTGAAGCCGACAAACGCATCACCGACCATGAAATCGCCATGATTTCGGCTCTGAGCGGGGAAATGGGCCAGCCCGAAATGATCTGCAACGCATCAGACGAGGTATTGCAGGCATTTTTTCCTGACAAAATTTCTCGTGTGGCAGTAATGCTCGAACTTATCGGCCTTTCTGCCTGTGACGGTGATTTTTCTGTCGAAGAAGACCAGGTAATCAACCGTCTCAAAAAAGTCTTTGGCATGACCGACGACAACGTTCAGGCTTACCGGAACTGGGTCAAAAAGCTCTACACAACCTACGGCGAAGCCGCCGAACTTTTCAAGTAAGCTCTAACAACGCACAATAGCGCGGGCGCCAGGGTTAAAACCATGGCGCCCGTTGTTTTCGCGACAAATTGTTACCTGTTATCAGCTTTTTCACATGATTCGCCAAATTATGCACGGCGGCAACAGATTCAGAATCGACAAAACAGCGCCTAATAATTGATGCGTGCGATCAGAAAACCTCAACCCGTGCACAAACACTGCCCGACTCTACCGGCAGTTAGAGTTCCAGATTGGCTGAGGAATTGCGTCTGTAGCGTTACAAAATTTACACAGGCAAAATTTGTAAAAATCTCTCAGAAAGTGCTATAAATCCCTGTCACAATCTGACAGGCTCTGATTTTACCGGAGTCTGGCGGTCACAGCATTAGAATGCATGATTTGGGAGTAAGATAATGAAGAAGTTCAGACTGTTAACCTTCTTTCTGCTGCTGTTAACGGCGATTGCGGCCAATGCTGGGGCCTGGCAGAAAATCAACGTTGCCGGCAGCTTCAATAACTGGTCACCCGCCGGAAAAGCTGGCGAAATGAAGCTGGAGGAAGGCCTCTGGAAAACCAGTATTTTTCTACATGCCGGCCTGGCCGAATACAAGTTCACCGCTAACGGCAACTGGAAAGAAAACTGGGGAAATGATGAAATCTCTGCGACCCTCCCCCAGATGGGCAAAGCAATAAAAGAAGCAGGCAATATCAAGGCTTCTATCGAGAGCTCAGGCTGGTATGAATTCGTATTTTCCCCTGAAAAAGGCGAATTCAGCCTGAACAAGCTGCATGAACAACCGCCAGTACCGCCTGAACCTCCGACTCCGCCGGCACCGCCTGAAACCCCCACCGGCAAAGATTTCAGAGAAGAAACCATTTATTTCCTGATCACTACAAGATTCTATGATGGCGACACCGAAAACAATTTTTACTGCCGAGACCGCATCAAAAAAGGTGACCCACACTGGCGTGGTGACTTCAAGGGGCTGATTGCCAAACTGGACTACATAAAAGACCTCGGTTTTACCGCAGTCTGGATTACACCACCGGTCGAAAACCGCAGTGGCCTTGATTACCACGGCTACCATGCCTACGACTGGACCCGCATTGACCCGCGCCTCGAATCACCGGGCGCCACCTACAAAGATCTTATCAGAGAGTGTCATAACCGCGGCATCAAAGTAATTCAGGATGTTGTCATCAACCATTCATGCAACTATGGCATTCGCGGCAAAGTCTGGATCAACCGCCTGCCGATCAAGTATTTCCGCAAGGCTGGTGTAACGCCAGAATGGCCTTACACCGACAATCTCGGCAATTACAAAGAGCCTTTCCGCATGGATAACGACAATCCGGTAGCGCCGGCATGGTTCAAAGCCAGACTCAAATCCGACCCGCAGGGCGTAGAACCCCTGCTCGACCCGGTCACCGGCAAAACGGTGCCGACTACAGATATCAGTCCCGAGCGCTTTTTCGGCACCGATGTCAACAAGCTCGACCCCGAATGGTATCATCAGAATGGTTTCATGTCAGGTGGCGACTGGGAAAGCCCGCATTCGCTGCAGACCAAGCACATGGCCGGCGACTGCCTGGACCTCGCCACCGGTCGACAGAACGTCAGAGATTATCTGAATTCAGCCATCTGCAAGTATCTCGATATGGGCGTCGATGCCATACGCCTCGACACGGTGAAACATGTTGAGCGCAGCGATCTGCTCAGCTACGTAAACACCTGGAAGAAGCACAAGCCAGGCATTTTCGTATTCGGCGAAAATCTGGTAAAAGGGCATGGCTGGGGCGATCTCGGTGGTGACAACGGCCCGTCAGACATCAGACCCTGGTGGTACACCAGACTCGGCGATGACCCGCGCAACCCAAATTCCGGAGGCAATTCAGGTTTTTCTGTGCTCGACTTCTCGTTGTTCTCGACATTCCGTGATAACCTCAGCCGTGGCGTATTCAACGGCATTGGTGGCGTGCTCGCCAACGACTGGATCTATGGCGACGCCACCAGCCTGGTGACCTTTTTACAGAACCATGATGTCGGCCCCGACAACGATTTCAAATACCGTTTTCAGGGCGATGACTGGATGGCAGCCGTTGCTTACAACATGCTGTGGACGATAAGAGGCATACCATGCCTGTATTACGGCGAAGAAATTGCCTTCATGCGTGGAGCTCCCCAGGATATCTGCGGCAACAACGACACGATCGACTCGACAGGCAGAGCCTATTTCGGCGATCATCTCGAAAGCAGCGGCATAAAAAAGACAAAACAGCACGCGCTGTATCGTCACATCAAACGACTCAACCAGATCCGCCGCTCGATTCCCGCTTTACAAAAAGCGCCAATGAGCAAAGTCGGCGAATGGGGTTCGGGCATGAGCTTCGTACGCGACTACAACAATGGCCAGAGCTACGTCGTCGTCGGACTGGCTGGTGGCGGCGATCAGCAGATCAGCGTTACCGGTGTTCGCAACGGGCTTTATCGCGATGCGGTTACCGGCAACACCATAAATGTTACATCCGGCAACCTCAGCTTCAGTGTTAAAGGTTGCTCCGCCGGCATTTACGTGCTCAACGGCCCAGGCAAAATTGGCACAGACGGCGATTTTCTGCGCTGACCGACTACCCTGACAACAAACAAAGGGCTGTCTCCAAGTATCTGAGACAGCCCTTTCTGTATGTTTCAAATGCGCAAAAAATGGCGTCAGGGACGCGGCTCAATCTCGAAACTGCCGCTGGCAATCTGAGTAGAGTCTTCGAGCAGAACACTTCGATACTCGATAAGAGCCTTACCCTCTGCCGTACGCCTGAAATGATAAGTTGTAACAACCTTGCCGTCTGTGTATTCATGCGTATCCTGCCAGTCAAAACGTATGCCGCGCCGCAAACCAAAAACAATTTCGGGGCGGTTGAACAGCAGATTTATATAAGCTTCGGTAATTTCAATTATAGCTGGAGAATTCTGCCATTTGTTCTTATGCCAGTCAGCACTTTTGAATACGGTTGTCTTTTCATCAGTCACAACGGTTTCTCCTCGGGCCGGCAAATTTTCTTCTATCGCAGATCGATCATCAACTGGCACAGCAAGGCCATCTGCCATCGCCACGTTGGCGCAAAGCAGAACCGCCAGCAGGCATGAAAACAAAGAACGAATATTCATTTCTGGTCTCCTCAAATATCACGCCACACCATCAGGCAGATTCGACCGAACAGCGGCGATAATGTATAATATCACGACCAGGAGACAAATATGTACAATAAAGCAGCAGAACTGATCAGATCGGCAAAGCGTGTGTGTGCCTTTACCGGCGCTGGCATTTCGGTGGAAAGTGGAATTCCGCCATTTCGCGGACAGGGCGGCCTCTGGAACCAGTATGATCCAAAATTCATCGAGATTGGCTACTTTCACGAGCACAACAAGGAATCATGGGCACTTATCAAAGAAATTTTTTATGATTTTTTCGGCAAGGCCAGACCTAATGCAGCCCATAAAGCAATCGCCGAACTCGAGAACAGAAACATTGTCAAAACTGTGATAACCCAGAACATCGACAACCTGCATCAGGAAGCCGGCAGCAAAAATGTGCTTGAGTTTCACGGCACAGCCAGCCGCATGCTGTGCCTGGACTGCCGAAAAAGCTTTGCAGCCAAAGACATCGACCTCAAGCATTTGCCCCCCGAATGCCCTAACTGCACGATTGGAAGACTCAAGCCCGATTTCATATTTTTCGGCGAAGGCATCCCGGAGCCTGCCTGCTCGCTTTCATTCAAAGAAGCCGAGCTTTCAGACGTCTTCATAGTAATCGGAACGACCGGCGAAGTTATGCCGGCCTGCATGATTCCCGCAGCTGCCAGCCAGAACGGCGCCAGCATAATCGAGATAAACACCAGCCCCTCACGCTTCACCGAAAGCGTGACCGATGTTTTTCTTCAGGGGCCAGCCACTTCCGTGCTGACGAAACTGCTCGAAAGCGTTGGCTGAACGACTCTCACCATGCGCAGATATATTGCGAATAGCCATGGCTTTGCGTAAATCTGTCTGCCAACGCGGCGGGGTTTTATGCGGCCTCTGGGTCCCAGTTGCGAAGGGTTCCGGTGGTGATTTTGAGAGAGTCGGCTGCTTGCCATCCGCGGCGCCCCCCCCCTGCGGAGGCACCCGTCGATGCCCGGGGCATGTAATTACAAAAAGATGAGGCTAAGCAGGCCACATGCCAGAGTTATTACTACCGGATGTAGTTTTCCTTCAAATTTAACCAGTGCCACAAATGCGGCGAATGCAAGCAGCAGGTCATAAACATTTAGCAATACTACTGAGCCATAGGACCAGGAGGCAAAAATAATCAAGCTGAGGACACCGATTTTGAAGCCTTCCTGGACTTTTTTTACGTGTTGATTATGTTTGATTCGATCAATAAATGGCGTTACTAAAGCCATGAGGCTGACAGAAGGCAAAACAACGGCAAGAGTTGCGACAAGCGCGCCGCTGAAACTGGCAATGCGAAAACCTACAAAAGTTGCTGCATTAATGGCTATCGGGCCCGGAGTCATCTGTGCAATAGCCAGCAGGGAAGCCAGTTCATTTAATGATAACCAGCCCTGCACCGCAACAATTTCATGCTGGATCAGTGGGATCGTTACGAGGCCGCCGCCGTAAGCACCAAGACCAACCAGCACAAAACTTTTAATCAGTTGAAAACAGCTATTGATCATGGTGTTGTGCCATTTTTCTGACTTTTCGCTGCTTTAAGGTCGCGAGCAGTAAAGATAAAATAACCAAGGAAGCCCGAGCTGATAACGGCCCAAACGGGATGCAGGCATACATGGCTGACCAGAAAAATCCCAAAACCGCAAAGCAGGTAACTGGAAAGATTATGCAGGCTTCTGCGGGCAAAAATAAAGCCAGAAAATGCTATCTGGCCGGCTACGGCTACGGCGCAACCGTGCAAGAAGGTCGCAACGCGAGGGTTATCAAAATATGGCATAGCAAACAAGGCGATCAGAAGAATAATGAGAAATGAAGGAAAAACCGTCCCGGCGACAGCCATTAATGAACCTGCCGAACCGCGCAACCTTCTGCCCTGCATATAGGCAATGTTAACGGCTATGGCACCAGGGATAAGAGTCGCGGTGGACATTTCACTCATAAAATCTTCGTCTTTAACCCATTTGCAGTTGAAAACAAGTTCGTGCCTGATTACGGTTGCCATCGCCAGGCCACCGCCAAGAGTAAGTGCGCCGATGCGGAAAAAGGTCCAGAAAATCTGAGAATACGGAATTATAGGGCATGTTGTTTTCAGCAGTGGATTGGGTGCTGACATTTGGTATCCTTTCGCCGCAAGCACGGTAAAACATTTTAGCAGATTAAAAGTGAAAATGAAACCTGTAAAAACATCTTCAACAGCTGGACTTACGAGATGATTCCGTTTATGAGCCGTGTTGCATAAGTATTTGCGCCTTCACAAAAGATGCCACATAGTGTAAAGGAACTGTGTTGAGTAGTTAATCGCTGAAACATTGAAATAAAAGCGTTTCAGCCCCCAAAATCACAAGATTCTTACACAAAGGGGGATATATGGCCGGCCTTACATTTTTAATTATATTTCTGCTCCTTATGTTGCTGGTATCTATTGTGCCACAATTGCTAAAGCGATGGCATATTCCGGTAGTTGTTTCGATAATGCTTGTTGGCATAGTTATCGGGCCAAATGCATTAGATGTTATTCGTAGCCTGAATATGTTTCTTGGGCGCGGTTATCCTACTCAGCAGATTTATCTGGTGCTGGATGCGTTGGGGTTGCTGGGTTTGATTTTTCTGATGGCCTTAGCCGGGATGGAAGTAGATCTTCGCATAATGATGGCGGAAAAGCGTGCAGTAGGCTGGTTAAGTCTGCTGACTTTTGCTGTGCCAGCGCTGGCCGGATATGCTGTTTATGCATTTTTTGAGCCTGATGACAATATTGGCAAGTGGGTATATGCTTCGCTGTTTGCATCGCACTCGGTAGGTATTGTTTTCCCTGTAATCCGCGAATTAAAGGTGACGCAAACGCGCTTTGGCGTAGCTGTTCTGGCTTCTCAGGGTGGCCAATATAGCTGAAATGGCTCGCGGGGAATGAACGGGCTGGAATTGACGAAAAAAAACCGCAGTGGCAATGAGCCATCTGCGGGGTTGTTTAGTATGTTTTAATCAGCTATTATGAACTTCAAGGAACTTGATGCGCTTTTCGAGAGAGATTTCTACCTGATAGCCGAGGTCTCTGTAGGTACCTTTGAGGGTTTTGTAGAGTTCTACTACATTGCGGGCCTTGGTGATTTCTTCTTTGCTTTCGATCGAGCCGATTTCGCGGTCAATGGTTTTCCAGGCGTCAGACAGCATGTTGGTATAGGTCATATAGCTTGGGTTAGTCCAGGGCTTGGGCATACCGGGGTGCATCAGCAGGTTGAGCATTTCGCCTGAATGGGCAGCTCTGTCCATGGCTTTAGATAAATTGGCAGCATCGAAAGCAAAAGCTGGAACCAGCATGGCAACCATCAAAGCTACGAGCAAATACCTGGCATATTTATACATTTGTCTTCTCCTGATAATTTTTTGATATGGTGCGCTGCTTAGAGCAAAACCCATGCCAACACTCAAATCATCTCTAAGACGCTTTTTCCGGCTCAACATAAACTGACGTGTTGAAAATCCGGCAGAAATCATCGCAAAAAATCAGCAGACAAAATTTGACATGAGACACTTAAAGAGTTAAAACATCACAAACAAAATCTTACGAGAGGTCACATAATGATAGAAATTGTCAGAGTTGTTACTAATTCGCAGATAGAATCAGTAGCTGCGCTCGCCGATCAAATATGGCGCGAACACTACACTCCAATAATTGGCGCTGAACAGGTCGCTTACATGCTCGAAAACTTTCAGAGCCCGGAAGCAGTAAGAGCTCAGATCGACAGAAATGAACTGATTTACTACCTTCTCTATACCGATCAACGTCCGGCCGGCTATTTTGCCATACAGATAAGGCCCGAAGAAGTTTTTCTCAGCAAACTTTACGTGACCAGACAAAGCCGCCGACTCGGCCTGGCCAAAAACGCCATAGACTTCATCAAAAATGTTGCCGCTGACAACTGCCTCAACCGCATTTCTCTGACCATAAACAAAAACAACAGCGATTCGCTGGCCGCTTATGAGCGGCTCGGGTTTAAAAACGAAAAAGCCATTGTAACCGATATCGGCAATGGCTTTTATATGGATGACTACGTGCTGGCGCTGGAAGTTGGCTGATAACCCTGAGGAGGCTGCCGAATCATTTGGGTTGCTCAATTGATTCGCTACGCTCCCCGCAACGACTGTTTTAACGCAAACTTATGCTACACAGCACTAGAATTTGCCGTATTTATTGGGAAGACAGATGGTGCGTATCTGACTGAATGGAATAAGTATGGTCTGTCCAGACAGATCTATCTTGACCAGAGGATTTGTACCAGATTTATCGGCATACATGATGATACATATATATTCTGCCGAGTCGGTTGTTATTTTGACCTTCTGACGACCGATAATGAGATCGTTGATTGTCTGTTCTGACGATTTGAGATCGATGTTGGAATTAACCGCCCTGAACTTGCGGGTTATCTCGCGAATAATCGCTTTGAGAAGCTTTATGCCCAGCAAAGGGCTCTGATTCTGGATAATATCAAAATGACTGTATTCAAACATTGCAACAGTGGTTGCATCGAGAGCGTTAGCGCTGGCAGACCGGTATTGCTGATCAACAAATGCGATCTCGCCAAAAATATCGTTCTTTTCGAGAATAGTGATAAAATTCGAAGCGCCAACCAGAGCGCGATAAATAGTCACTCTGCCGCTTAGAATAAAGTAAACAGCGGTGGTTGGCGATTGTTCACTGAATATGGGTTGCCCCTCATCAAAACTCGCCTCTTCCATGAATGTGGCCAGCAACTCAAGCTCATCTCCAGTAAACTCACTGAACAATTGATTCTCACGCAATTTATCTGAAATACTCATACTTACTCCTCTACTGGCATGTATATTCAGGCCGACGAACCGGCAGATCCAAACCGTCCTGCCATCTTAACCAAAAAAGCATCATGCCGCAATAACAAACAAAAGAGTTGTCGGCAGGAATTTTTCCCGAACAGAAAGGGAATAATTCCCCCTTCAACAAACTTCATTTAACCGCTAAAGCACGCTCCCAGAGCATTTTAGGTGATGGCACAGATATTGCTAAAATAATAGCGTGCATTGTTTCAACTCTGCCAGGACCGATCAGGAGGACATCGACATGAGAACAACCAACTATATTGAGGGTCTTCTACTCTTCACCGCAATCATATTGTTCCTTGTCCCCATTCAGCAGCTCAACAGTGCACGTGAAGTCCCACTCCCGGCAGTTATTGCCATGGGTTCCTACGGCCTTCTGCTTATTGCCAGAAGACCTCGCAACAACAGCGAAACCATCAGAACTCCCTCACGCAGAACAGCATGGTATCTGGCGATGACCGGCGTGGCGCTCGGCGCAGTTCTTTCCTACATCTCCAGCGCAGACCCAGGCGGTTTTCTTGCCAGCAATGCGATTGCAATAGCCTGCATTTACTATGGTCTGGCTCTCAGCATGCTGATCTTCTCATTCATCAACCGCAGCAATCCAGAGAAACGCCCCGAACACAACTATCTGCCCAAGCACCGTTTCAACACTCTTGAGCTCAGCATCTGACCAACTGCTGATAAAGTTAAACCTCAGCTGAAACCATTCACCACCTGGACAGCCTTGTCCCTCCAGGTGGTGAATTCTTTCAGGCGGGATCGCCAGCTTTCAGAAAAACTGTCAGAAAAAAATACCTGACGCCCTTCTTCTGGAAGCTGCAAAACCAGTGACCAGGCATGCAGGAGATGGTGCGGCGCACCGATTTCTGCAAGATCTTCCGGCGTCATTTCGTCGTTACAGCGCTTCAAAAAGCACCTGCCGTCATTTGCATAGAGCTTGTCACCAATAACCGGGTGCCCGATATGAGCAAGATGCGCCCGAATCTGATGCTTGCGGCCAGTTTCGAGCCGCGCCAGCAGAAGACTGGTATCGTCGCTGCAAGCGATACGGTCGAAATGAGTGCGAGCCTGACTACCATCCTGTGCTACTATCATTTTGTAATATACCGGCGGGCAGGCGGCCTCGCGCAACGGCGCATCGACGGTCAGAGATTCATGCGCGAATTTCCCGATCACCAGCGCCAGATAGAATTTGGCGACAATAATGCGGCCGGGTTCGCGCCGCAACGAACGCGACGAAAAAGGCTTTTTCTGATAAAGCATCAGACCACTGGTCTCGCGATCGAGCCGGTGCATTGGGTTCAGCTCCGGCAGATTTTCATCGCGCCGCAAAAGCGAAGTCATTGTCTGATGAAAAAAGCGGCGATTGCTGTGCACTGGCAGATCGGCAGGTTTGCTTACCAGAATCAGGTTTTCGTTTTCAAAAATCTTCTGATATGCGGTATCGAGATCGGGCTCGGTAAAATCATCGATAGCGAACTGAACAATGTCGCCACTTACCAGTATACGCTCCGGATCAGTGACCTGACCGCTGACTCGCACCTGACCGGCGGCGATCTTTTCCAGCCAGAAAAGCCGGTTCTGGTAAGTAAAACGACGTACCAGCGAATCGATAAGCGATTCGCCGGCAAATCGTTCTGGCACTTCTGAATTGAGTTCGAGACGATATTTCATAGCAGGATGATTATACCAGATTGCTTGCCATGCTATGGTATAATATCGAAAAACGGAGGCCGACCATGGCATACTGGCTGATGAAATGTGAGCCCACAGCTTATTCGATCGCTGATCTGCAACGCGACAAAACCACCAGCTGGGAAGGCGTGCGTAATTATCAGGCCCGCAACTTCATGCGCGACACCATGAAAGCAGGCGACATGGCGCTTTTCTATCATTCGAACGCAGAACCATCTGGCGTAGCTGGCGTCATGAAAATAGTCAAAGCCGGATATCCAGACCATTTTGCCTTCAAACCAGATCACAAGTATTTTGACGCCCGCAGTACCTCTGAAAAACCGTTGTGGTATATGGTCGATGTCGCTTTTGTGGCCAGATTCGCCGAGACCCTGCCTTTACAGCAGATCAAGGAAGAACCACGCCTGAAAGGCATCATGGTAGCACAAAAGGGTTCGCGCCTCTCGGTTCAGCCCTTATCAGAAGACCACTTCAAGGTCATCTGCGAACTGGCCGGGGTCAGGAAACTGCCTTGAGGCGACAACAGGAGCAGGGAATTTTTCTTGAACCGGCATAGCATAAAATGCGAAAATAACTGAACAAGAGGATATTTTTTGTCAGGAGGCTGCTCATGAAGTATTACCCGCGAGCCAGCTACCGGCTGCAGATGCATTCGCGCTTCAATTTTGCCATGCTGGCAGAACATCTTGATTACCTGCAACAGCTCGGCATCAGCCATCTTTATCTTTCTCCCTGTCTTCAGGCAGCGCCGGGCAGCATGCATGGCTATGATGTTGTCGATCACACACATATCAACAGCGAACTGGGCGGCAGCTACAGCTTTGAGCGACTGGCGAAACTTTTGTCTGAGCGCAAGATGAGCATTATTCTCGATATAGTGCCAAATCATATGGCTGTGCGCTGCCCCGAGAACCCCTGGTGGTGGGACGTTCTCGAAAACGGCCCTTCAAGCCAGTTCGCCCGCTATTTTGACGTTGACTGGCATTGTGAATCAGACCATCATTCGAACCTTATATTGCTGCCGGTTCTTGGCAACCATTATGGCATTGTTCTCGAAGCAGAAGAACTCAAGATTGAGCACAGTATGGGCAGATTCACCCTGCATTACTTCGAAAATGTTTTCCCGCTGGCACCCAGATCGCTGTCGATCATTCTCGAGCTTGCCTATAAAGAGAGCGGTATCGAAGAAATCGGCTATCTCGCCGGCGCGCTGCAATCACTGCCACACGCGTCATCGCGCGATATCGAGCGCATTCAGCGGCGGCAACGCGACAAAGCGGTGCTTTTTGAAATGATGGCGACGATGTGCAAAGAAGTCACCGGCTTTGATGAAGCAGTCAACAAAGCAGTTACAGCGGTCAACCAGAATCATGACCAGCTTGACATCGTTATTGGACGCCAGAATTACAAGCTGGCCTTCTGGAAACTTTCGCATTACCAGGTCGGCTATCGCAGATTTTTTAACATCAACTCACTGGTCGGTCTGCGAATGGAAGACGATCGAACCTTCTGCGATTCACACAAACTGGTAATAGATCTGGCAAAATCAGGCAGCATCGATGGCTTTCGTATCGATCACCCCGATGGTCTGTTCGCACCAGAAGAATATCTGGCGCGACTGCGCAAAGTATGTCCGGAAACACTGATCGTCGTCGAAAAAATCCTCGAACACAATGAACCGCTCAATGCCAAATGGCCGGTTTCTGGCACCACCGGTTACGATTTTCTCAATCTGGTCGATGGCCTGCAGATAGATCCAACCGGCCATGAAAAGCTGCTGCATATCTGGCACGAATTTGTCGGCGAAAAACATGACTTTCAAAACATGGCTTATCGAGCAAAGAAACAGGTGATTAAAAAGTTGCTCGGCAGCGAAATCAACCGACTGGCCGATGATCTGACCAAGATCTGCGAAAAACATCGGCGCTATCGTGACTTCGCCCATCAGCAGCTATATGAAGCTCTGGTAGAAGTGACGACCGGATTCGACATCTACCGAACTTATATAGAGCCTGAATCTGGATATATCTCAGAGTCCGATAAAGCCACCATCAAGGCTGCCATCGACCGGGCCCGTGCTACCCAACCGGAATCCGGCGATTACATTTTTGATTTTATTGCTGATGTTTTGCTGTTAAAACTGCGCGGAAACGAAGAGAGCCTGTTTATAAGACGTTTTCAGCAATTCACCGGCCCGGTCATGGCAAAAAGTCTTGAAGATACAGTATTTTACAACTATAACCCGCTTTCCGGCGCCAATGAAGTCGGCGGCAGCCCGGCAGCGCCAGTCACCACAGTCAGACGTTTTCATGAATGGTGTCAGTATATTTCAAAAAACTGGCCGCTGACAATGCTGACCGGTTCGACACATGACACCAAGCGCAGCGAAGATGTGCGAGCGCGGCTTGCCCTGCTCAGTGAGTTGCCGGACCACTGGAAAAAGGTAGTAAACCAGTGGCAGAAAACAAATGCAAAATTTCGCAGTGGCGCAGCCCCTGATGCCAATACTGAATACCTGCTCTACCAGACTCTGGTCGGAACCTGGCCGATAGAAAAAGAGCGTATAACCCAATACATGCAAAAAGCGGTACGAGAAGGCAAGATTCACTCGAACTGGTCAAATCCAGACCAGAAATTCGAAACAGCTCTCACCGAATTCATCGGCAAAATTTATGAAAATGAAGAATTCATCAGTTCCATAGCCGATTTTGCTGGCGAACTGGCCGAGCCAGGCTGGATAAATTCGCTGACACAGCTGACGCTCCGACTGACCGCCCCGGGATTTCCCGACATTTACCAGGGCTGCGAAATCTGGAACAACAGCCTGACCGACCCTGACAACAGGCGCGAAGTCGACCTGGTACACCATCATGAGCTTCTCGCACAACTGGATGGTAAAAGCTGTCGTGAAATCATGAATGAACTGCACCAGGGTCTGCCGAAAATTTTCATCATCAAAACTCTGTTGAAATTGCGGCAAAATGAGCCAGCCTTCAATCAACCCGACAGTTATCAGCCCATAGAGGTAGCGGGAACTCATCACGATGACATAATTGCCTTCATGCGCGGAACTTCTGTAATAACGGTAGTTCCACGCCGCCATTTCAGCCATGGAAATCGCTGGAACGCCACGCGAATCTCTCTGCCTGAAGGGCGCTGGCAAAATGTCTTTACCGGTCAGATACTCAAAAAAGGTGTAAACAAAATCAAGGATCTGCTGAAAAATTTTCCGGTAGCTGTAATCGCAGATCTGCAACAGATCGAGGAGTAAAAGCATGACAGAATTCAGAATATGGGCTCCCAAAGCCCGCAAAATGAGTTTATGCGTCGATAATCGTGAACACCGCATGTCTGCCGATAAAAATGGATTCTGGCACATAGAGCTGAAAGACCTCAAAAATCCGATTCTTTATAGCTATAAGATCGATGGCCGCGGCCCTTTCCCTGACCCGGCCTCGCGTTTTCAGCCAGATGGCGTGCATGGTCGATCACAAATATGGCAGGAAGCTTTTGCCTGGCACGACCAGAAATGGCAGGCTCCCCCGCTTAAAGACGCCATAATATACGAACTGCATACCGGTACTTTCAGCCCACAGGGCACTTTCACCGGCATTATCGAAAAACTCGATCATCTGCTGCAACTTGGCGTCACCCACCTTGAACTTTTACCGGTCGCCGCGTTTCCCGGCCGGCGCGGCTGGGGCTATGATGGCGTTGCACTCTATGCGCCGCATGCTGCATACGGCACTCCCTCCGACCTCAAACAGCTTGTCGATACCTGTCACCAACGCGGCCTGGCAGTTATTCTCGACGTTGTATACAATCATCTCGGGCCAGACGGCAATTATCTCGGGCTTTACGGCCATTACTTTTCTCAACGTTACCACACGCCATGGGGTGATGCGGTCAACTTCGACAGCGCTCACAGTGACCAGGTGCGTGAATTCGTGATAGACAATGCTCTCATGTGGCTTAAAGAGTTTCATTTTGATGGTTTACGCCTTGACGCAGTACATGCCATTTTCGACTTTTCTGCCACACATATTCTTGAAGAACTTCAGGAAAAGGTTAACCTGCTTTCTGCCGAAACCGGGCGCTCATACTGCCTTATTGCCGAGAGCAGCCTGAATGACCCGCGGATCCTTGAAGAACCTGATCGAGGCGGCTATGGCCTGGCAGCACAATGGCTCGATGATTTTCATCATGCCCTGCATGTCATGCTGACCGGCGAACAGCAGGGTTATTATGTTGATTTCGCCGGCACCGCCGACATCGACAAATGCCTTGAAGACTACTTCATCTGCAATGGCTGCTACTCCACCTACCGGAAACGACGGCACGGCCGAGCGGCAAAACACCTGTCGCCAGAGCGCTTTATCGTCTCGACGCAGACTCACGATCAGGTCGGCAACCGAGGCAACGGCGAAAGGCTCTGTCACCTTACCAGTCACTATAACTGCCAGATCGCCGCGGCTCTCATGCTGCTGTCGCCGTTCGTTCCGATGCTGTTTCAGGGAGAAGAATGGGCCGCCAGCACGCCGTTTCTGTATTTTACCGACCATGTCGATGCCGCGCTGGCAAAGGCCGTCAGAGAAGGGCGCCGACGCGACTACGCCTTTCTCGGCAAAAGAGTCCCTGATCCGCAGGCCGCAACGACGTTTCGCCGCAGCCTTCTCAAATGGTCTGAAACAAATGAGGACAAGCCCAGCGAAATGATCGCGTGGTACAAAAATCTGATCAAACTTCGCCAGAAGTATCTTAATGAAATTAGAAAAATGCGATGCTCTTTCAAACCCGTCAGAAACTGCAAAAATCTTTATCTCTACGATGCCGGGCAGATCAAGCTGCTGACCAACACTGGCAACAAAAGCGTCAGCTTTGCCGACTTCGCTCTGGCAAGAGCTCAGATTCTTTTACAGAACCGTCCGGTAACTGTAGATGACGACATTCTCACGCTTTTGCCGGGTTGTGCGGCAGTCTTGTTGACCGATTGATCGCACCGGGCTGCCATCATCGAAGGAAATTCCAAGGAGCCGTTATGAAAAAATCTGCAACAACAGTCATGGACAAAGATAATCAGCAGTGGCACAAAAACGCCATTATTTATGAAGTGCATGTAAAAGCCTTTTACGACAGTAACGGCGATGGTATTGGCGATTTTCCCGGACTGACACAAAAACTCGATTACATTCAAAGCCTTGGCGTTAACACCATCTGGCTGCTCCCCTTCTACCCCTCCCCCTTCCGTGATGATGGCTATGACATCTCAAACTATCTTGACGTTCACCCCAGTTACGGCACCCTCAACGACTTTCGCCACTTTCTGCGCGAAGCACATCGGCGTAACCTGCGTGTGATAATTGAGCTGGTCATCAATCATACTTCCGATACGCACCCCTGGTTTCAAGAATCCCGCCGCGCTCCCAAAGGATCGAGCAAGCGCAATTACTACGTGTGGAACGATGACGACAACCGTTTCAAAGACGCCCGCATCATTTTTACCGACACCGAAACCTCTAACTGGTCATGGGACCCGGTAGCTAAAGCCTATTACTGGCACAGGTTTTTTTCGCATCAACCCGATCTCAATTTTCACAATCCTCAGGTTGTCAAAAAACTCATCGGAGTCATGCGCTTCTGGCTGGACATGGGCGTCGATGGCCTGCGACTCGACGCGATTCCCTACCTGTGCGAGCGTGAAGGCACCAACTGCGAAAACCTGCCAGAGACACACGAGATCATCAAGCTTTTTCGCAAAGAACTCGACAAACGCTATCAGAACCGTATATTCCTGGCTGAGGCGAACCAGTGGCCGGAAGATGCCGCCGAATATTTTGGCGAAGGCGACGAGTGCCACATGTCGTTCCACTTCCCGCTGATGCCACGTATCTATATGGCGCTTGCGCTCGAAGACCGATTTCCTGTCGTAGAAATTATGAAGCAGACGCCAGAAATTCCTGACAACTGCCAGTGGGCGATTTTTCTGCGTAATCACGACGAATTGACGCTCGAAATGGTTACCAGCAAAGAGCGCGATTATATGTACGAAACCTACGCCAATGACCCGCGCGCGCGCATAAACGTCGGTATTCGCCGCCGCCTCAGTCCGCTGCTTGAGTATAACCGCGCCAAAATCGAGCTGTTGAACGCTCTGCTGCTGTCGATGCCGGGGTCACCGGTTCTCTATTACGGTGACGAGATCGGAATGGGCGACAACCTTTTTCTCGGTGACCGCAACGGTGTGCGCACACCCATGCAATGGACACCAGATCGCAACGGCGGCTTTTCGAGCAGCGATCCGGAAAGACTTTTTCTGCCGCCCGTGATGGAGGCCGTGGCCGGATATCAGGCAGTCAATGTCGAGTCGCAAAGCAAGAACCCGTCTTCATTACTGAACTGGATGAAACGTATAATTGGTGTTCGCCGCCACTACCAGGCGTTTGGCGAGGGCAGCATCGAATTCATCAAACCTGCCAACCGCAGCATACTGGTCTATCTCAGGTCGCATGCCGACTCGCATATTCTCTGTGTCGCCAATCTGGCACGCTCAGCTCAGCCGGTTCAGATAGAACTCGCTAGATTCAAGGGCTACACACCAGTCGAGATGCTCGGCAGACATGCATTCCCAACGATCGGCGAAGAACCTTACCAGCTAAGCCTTTCTGGCTACGGCTTCTACTGGTTCGAGCTGTCAAGCAAGGCCAGCGGCCCAGCCTGGCAGAAAACCGATGCTTCAACCATGCCGGAACTCTCGGTCATAGTATTTCGTGCCAGTGCCGGCAGCAGTCAGCTGCCAGACATGAACAGACTGCTGGCAGACAAACGCCGCGAAAGAATGCTGCAGGAAGCAACCGAACAGTATTGTCTGCGCAAACGCTGGTTTGCCGGCAAGGGTCGTGAACTTCAGGAGTTCAACAGCGAAATACTCGAACCCATAGACCTGCCAGGCTGCCACGATCTGCTGATAAACATTTTCTCGGCCAGATTCGCAGACGGCACTAAACAGCAGTATTTTTTCCCGAGTCAGCTGATCTGGGAGAACAAGGCCGGCGATGGCGCCATAAAACCGGCCTGGGTCTTTGGCAAGACCCGCCAGCAGAATGAGGTCGGCTATCTTGTCGATGCTATGGGCAGCGATGAATTCTGCCATGCCGTCCTTAGCTGCATGAAAGATAACCACCGGATCAAGCTGCCCGAATCAGTGCTTTACTTTACCGGAACCGGGCTGCTCGATGACTTTGTCGATGTCGATTTTGCCGTCAGACGCCCGATTATAGAGCAGAGCCACACATCTGTGTTCTTTGCCGAAAAGTATATATTCAAAGTCTATCGGAATATACAAAGCGGCCCGAGTCCAGAGCTGCAGATGGGCAAGCACCTTACTGCTGCCAATTTTCGCAATATCGCAAGGGTGGCTGGCGCGATTGAACTTGTGCATAACGACGGCAATTCAACCACATTGGGAATCCTGCAGGAATACATTGACAATCAGAACGACTGCTGGAGTTTTACGCTGAATTATCTCGAACGCTTCATCGACTCATGTCTAATCGAGGCCCCGGTTGGGCAACCTGGCGAACTTTCAGAGTCAGAAGGAGTGCACGAGCTCTATCTGAGCCGCATGCAGACTCTCGGCCAGCGTATCGGCCGCATGCACTGTATTCTGGCTGAAGATAGCGATGACCCTGATTTTAAGCCAGAAGCCATTGTCGAAAAAGATATTCAGGAATGGGCCGACAAGATGGAAAGCTCTATGCTGGCGACTCTTGAGCAACTTGCCGAAAGAAGCCAGAGTTTTTCTGAAGAATTGCAGCCTCTTATTGAACGCATGACAGCACACCCCGCTCTCATGGTTAAAAAGATGCGGGCAATGCTGCCATTCGACATAACCCTGTTGAAAACCAGGCATCATGGTGATTTACACCTCGGCCAGATTCTGCTCGTGGCCAATGATTTTGTCATGATCGACTTCGAGGGCGAACCAGCAAGACCGCTCTCAGAGAGGCTTGCCAAGCATTGCCCGATTCGCGATGTCGCCGGTGTTGTTCGTTCACTCAGCTATGCCGCCGAAACGGCCAGACGCAAAGTTAAACAGGAAAAGCCGGAAGCGTACGCAGTGATGAGCATATACACCCGTGAATGGGAAAAGGCGGCCCGGGCCAGATTTTTGCAGGGTTATCTTGAAACTGTAGCTGGCTGCCCGTCGGTTCCAGAAAACCGCGATTTGTTCAACAGAATTCTGTCATTGTTCTGTCTCGAAAAAGCTCTGTATGAATTCAGCTATGAATTGAACAATCGGCCGGAATGGCTAGAAATACCGGTTACCGGCCTGATGGAGTGCCTGGACCTGCGATAAACAGTGATAGATCTAGAGCTGCTGGCGCTTTTCCGGCGACTGTAGCCTGTCAAGGCGGAAAGGCAGAAAATGCGGAATCAGAAAATAGCCGGCAACAAAGCCGCCGATATGAGCCTGCCAAGAGATGCGCGCACCTGAACCGGCAGCCAGGCCGATGGCGATATTCATCAAAATCCAGAAACCGAGGTAAAGCCATATCGGGATTTTAAAGGGATACCAGAAAATAATCTGGTAAAGTCGAGTTCTTGGAAATGCACGCCAATATGCAGCCATGACCCCGCTCACAGCGCCGCTCGCTCCGACAACGGGTATCGCTGCCATAGCCGGGTTAAACGCGGTTAGTGCAATGTGAACTATGCTCGAAAAAACGCCGACAATTATATAAAAAAGCAGAAAAAAACTCGGGCCTTTTGACTCGCCATGATCGTTAAAAAGGTCATAAACATTGTCACCAAAGACATAAAGCACATACATATTGGCGAAAAGATGCCAGAAACTGCTGTGTAAAAACAGTGAAGTAAACAAAGAATACAGTTTACCGGCAAGAACATCGGTCGGAACCATGCCAAACTCTCTCATAAAGGTCATAAATTCGGCTGTCCGCAGATTGCCGGTATGCAGAAAGACGACAATATTGAGTATTATCAGCAGATAAAGCCCGAAAGCTGGCGCTCTGACCGGATTGAATACTTCTATCGGCAGAGATGTCAAGGCTGCAAACAGATATGAAGAGGTTTCGATCTGACTTATCTCAGAACCAGTTTCATAATCTACACTGCGATAGTGCTCCAACGCTGAATTCTTGAGAAGCGGGCGGTCATTCAAAGAAAAGGCACCAGCATTTCGACTTACCGGACGCGCCGACGTAAAGCCGACTTTGACCGGAGTCGCGCCATCTTTAATTGCCGCGACCAGATCTCTTACCGAATCGAGTTCGCCGCCATCCAGCCAGAAACCGCGACAAACCGGGCAATTGTCGATCACCAGTTCGCCGGTCTGAAATTTAAAAACAAGAGCGCGCATCGACATCTTGCAGCATGGACAGATGTATTCAGAGAGACGCATGCTGACGATACCCATCAGGGCCTGGTAGTTAAAGGCATCGCCCAGAGCCTGTTCGAGCTCGCCACCATCATACCAGGTGCCATAGCATTCTGGACAACGGTCAATAACCACGCCATCGAAGCTTTTCAGCGTCGACATTCTGACTCGGCATTTGACACAGGGCAGGTTACGTGACAGCGCGTCGAATTCTTCGTTCATAATGAGATATCAATCTCGTTTGCGTGTGTTTACTTATTATATCGACTGATGAGTTCTTTCATGGCAGGCGAAGCGCGACGTTCAGACGCCATCAGAATGGTGACGCCATTCATCACCCGGGCATTGAGATCCGCTCCACGACTGAGAAAAAGTTCGGCGACTGCAAGATTGTTTTTAAAAACAGCTATTGCAAGCGGCGTAACTGACCCTTCTGTTCTTACAGACTCTATATCTGCGCCATTATCGAGCAATACCGTGGCACATTCCGGTTGATTACGGGAAGCAGCAACATGCAGCGGAGTACCACCCTGCATATTTAGTGCATTTATATCTGCGCCTTCCTTGAGCAGAAAAATGACGATCTCTTTGCGACCCCAGCCGGTAGCCATATGCAGAGGCGATTTCCCCTCGGGGGTTACTGCCTGAAGCTGCTCAGGGTCTTCTTTGAGTATCTGTTTCACCTTATCGAGGTCACCAACCTGGCAGGCGTCGTGTATTTCACCGGCACAAGCGATTCCGACTGTAAAAACAAATGCAATCAGAACCGGCAGAAAAATTTTGCTCAGGAATATTCTCATGTCTTGCCCTCTTGAAAAAACTATTTTACAGGCACACTCAAATGATTATTCTACATTCGAACATCTGAGGAATCAACTGGCAATTGCTGACGAATTCACGCAGAGAAAGCTGATACCGGTGAGGCGAATCAGCTTAGAGTGCGCAGTTCTGCGTGTTCATTTGCCTCTCTGGCTTTCTCAATCTTTTTCAACCGGTCATGGTCGAGAAGAGCGTCATAAACCGGGCGATTATTGGCAAACTCCGGCACGGCATACGCCAGAATGGTTACCGTCATAAGAGGCAGCAGAAGTGAAAACTCGCTGGTCATTTCGAGAATGAGTATGATGCCCGTCAAAGGACTGCGCACAATGGCAGAAAACATTCCTCCCATACCGAGAACGAGAAAAACCCCGAGATCGAACTGCCCCGGCTGAAACCAGGCGACAAAATGATGAAAGATGGCGCCGGCTAACATGCCAAGCAGAAGCAATGGGGCAAAAATGCCACCAGGCGCACCGGTATTGTAACTCAAAATGGTCATGGCAAACCTGGCAAAGAAAAACAACAGGAGCAGCCTGAATGACAACTGTGAGGCGATTATCTCTTCGTTGAGCTCGTGCCCCATACCCAGTAATTCTGGATAATACAGTCCGATTGCGCCGAAAACCAGGCCTAGAACAGCTGCCAACAGATAACGATGTGGCGCGAATACTCTGAGCGAACGCAAAAGCAGAAGATTGAAAGCCAGACCAGCAAAGCCGACAAACACGCCGAACAGCAGACACCAGAGGATCAGACTAAGTTCCGGACGTGAAATCTGTTGCAGAATAAATATGGGCGCAGCGCCAAAAACAAGTCGGCAAACAATATTGGCAGAAATAGTAGCCGAAAATGCCACTACCACACTGAAGCGGTCGAGTCTGTGCTGAAGCTCTTCGAGAACGAAAAGCAGCCCGGCAAAAGGCGCATTGAAGGCGGCGGACAAGCCAGACCCGGCACCAGCACAAATCAGCAAACGAGTTTCAGAGGGATTCACCGAAAAAAATCTGGCGAAAAGTGCACCGACCGCGCCGCCCATCTGCACTGTCGGCCCCTCGCGGCCAAGTGCGAGACCTGAACCAATACCAAGTATCCCACCGAAAAACTTTACGGCAAGTACCGGCAAAGCACGAAACTCTGAGCCTTCCTCAAGAATGCCCTTAAGGTGAGGAATACCGCTACCAGAAGCCTCGGGGGCATATCTCTTCACCAGCCAGACAACAAAACACAGAATGACAACGAATACCAGCGCAGGCACGATTACGGCCCGGCCTGTGTAATTATTCAGCAAAAATTGCCGCAAAGCTTCGGCCTGTTTGAGGCCCATGCGAAACGCGACCGCGACCATTCCAGAAAAGGCACCGACTAATGCAGCCTTGACCGCCAGTTTGCGCCTCTGTAGAAAAGAGCGCTGATCAATGCCCTTGTAAGGAAGAAATGCAACCCGTTTTTTTTGAGAATTATCTATCATAGAAGCTTTTAGTTGTGCAAAACATGCAGAAAAGCAGAATCTACTTCTCCGGCAAACATATTATCGGCACGGTTACGACAATTTGCAACCACCAGGATAATATAAGCCTGCAAGCAAACATTGACATTTAATGGCCCCGGGATTAAAATAAACTCGTACAGACTCGGCGAGTCTGGCGCTGGTGAAGAATTTTGCGGTGTGGTTCGGCTTCATCGGCGGCTCTGGTAAAACCACCCTGGATCAATGTTTTTAAGGATTTTTCTGAATGAATATCTATGTTGGCAACCTTCCCTACAGCGCGACCGAAGAACAGCTTAGAACCATGTTTGGACAATATGGTGAAGTAACCTCTGCAAGCATCATCAAAGATCGTGATACCGGCAGATCAAAGGGCTTCGGCTTTGTTGAAATGTCTGACGACTCTTCGGCTGAAGAAGCGATTCAGGCTCTCAATGAATCAGACATGAACGGTCGCAATATCAAGGTCAATCAGGCACGCCCGAAAGAAAAGCGTGAGAGAAGTGACCGTGGAGATCGCGGCGGCTACCGTGGCGGTGACAGAGGCGACAGAGGTGACAGAGGCGACAGATATTCGAAATATTGATTCAAACTTCTAACTGAAAAAAAGGCTGCTGCTCGTCAGCAGCTTTTTTTATTCAGCTCATCCGATTCCTGCATCCTTTTTGCCAATCCTCTGTCACATAAGAATATAGGTTTAAAAACAGTCATTGCGAGGAGCGTAGCGACGAAGCAATCTCTTTGACCATGAGATTGCTTCGTCGGGCTGACGCCCTCCTCGCAATGACGATAACACCCAGATT
>JAACJG010000006.1 GCA_009917695.1 Candidatus Rifleibacterium amylolyticum
CCAGCTTTTCATTTCATTGTTAGCCCGACCAACTTACGCACAGCACCCAGCCAGCCCGGCGGTTCCGCTGCATCTTTGATCAGCGGAGGCTTCAGCCCAAGAGTGAGGGGCAGGCGCGGGGCGGTGTCCGTCTAATGCGGCTATTAGCCGGCACACCCTAAAGGGTGCGAGCCGGAGCCGGTGGAACCTAAGGCGCAAAGGACATGAAGAAAAGCGACAGGGATGGCGGCTTTTTGGCGTGGGCTTTGCTTTTCCTGAGCGATCCGACCCCCCGTTCATCTTGCCCCTCACTCGCAGCCGCCGGGCGGTGTTAGCAGCTGCAACTGCTTAGAGGCTTAAACGGCTGTATATTCGCCTGATGCCACTGCTTCCGGTGTCGGCATGCCGTCTTCCTTGAAGCCTTCAAGATGAAATTCGAGTCACCCTGCAAAAATTAAGTAAGCCACAACCGTTTATCAGCCGATGATTAGCAGTAATGAAACTTGCAAAAAAAATCATCTTTTTTTCGCTCATGCTTGTTCTGGCAGCAAGCCAGTCCGGCTGTATACAAAAGGCGCTGTTCCCCGAGGCTCATTTTACCGTAGTATCTGTGACGCCAGACAAATTACGTGCAACAGTAACTGAAACGACCGCAGCAGAAGGCAGCGAGGAAACAACTGGAACAGAGACAAAAGTCACGCTGCCATCAACTGTTATCAGCCTGAATTCTGATTCTCAGATACCAGCTGATCTGGTTTCCTTCTCGATTCATTATACGACCAGACTTGGCGAGGCCATTCCTGCTGTCGCAGTTCCAGAAACACCTTACAGCTTGAAAATTACTCCCGGTGAAGCGGTAGAAGTTCCAATGAGTCCTTATACAACCAGATTATATACTTTGCTTGAGCTCACCAGGGCCGATATTTCGCCGGTTAACGCAAGAATGACCTTTTTATTGAAAGATGGCAACGGCAACAAAGTTCATGTTGAGGCCAGCTGTCTTATTTATGCGACCTGGGACGAAATCGAGGGTGATGGCGCCTGATAGATTTTTCAACAAATGCAAAAAAAGAGTCGCCTCTGAACGAGGCGACTCTTTTTTAATACTCAGTATTTCAGAGACTGATTACTGTTTATTCATTTTGCTTTTGAGGGCTTCCATCTGTTTGAAGGCATCCTGGGTGCGGGCATCGCCTTCGCCAAATTCATATTTCAGATTCTGATAGCGCAGGAACAGGCGATAAATGTCGTCTTCATCGACCCTGGGTTCCCATTCAGCGTCGGCCCATTCAGCTTTTTTGAGATCGACATTGAATTTATAGGGTCTGGCCATATCAGATTCGGGGTCGCAATGAGTAGCAAAACCAGAGCGAACGACCAGGCCGCGGTTTGTCTTGCGACTGCGGGCAGCAACAGCTCCTTCGGTGACCGACAGAGAAGTGCGCTTGCGTGAGCCAACGGCTATCTCAAATTCAGTACCTCTGATACCTGCGACGAGAGTCGGAGTTTCGATCTTGAATTCAGTTCCACGCTTGGTGAATTTATACCAGGTCTTGCCCTTGAAAACCTTTATGCTGAGCGGCTGAACTTCGACGAGCGTGCGTTCTTTGATGCGCATGAGCGTACCGTCGGCATAGACCAGAGTAGCCTTTGACTCTCTCAGGGTTTCAAGCAGGTCACCAGCATACAAATCGACAGATTGCGTAATGACATCTGTTCTGGCGCTGCCAACACGGGTCAGCTTCACCTGACCGCTGATTATTTCAAGCTTGGCATCGAGAGCCACCAGCTTGCTGTTTTCAGCCCAGGCAGAAGTAAAGCACATGATAAAACATACAAACAGGAAGCACAGCTTGGTGCAGTTCATCGTATAAAGCCTCCTTGACCACAAAAGGTCGAATTACCGAAGTTTCCTAAATTATAAGAATGGCCTGGCAAGGTGTCAATGGCAGGACGCGCAAATTATTTGGTTGCGGGTTGTTCAGCCTGACGATTCTGTACATGTTCGGCAAAAATATTGGTCAATTCACCAATAGCGGCGTCAAGATCGTCGTTAATCACAGCATATCGATACTGGTCGCGATAATCCAGCTCTTTGCGGGCATTTTCGAGGCGGTGCCTGAGGGAATGTTCGCTGTCCATGTTGCGCTTGCGAATGCGGCTTTCGAGTTCGTCGAAAGTTGGCGGCAGAATAAAGATCATGATAGATTCAGGAAACTTCTCGCGAATCTTCATGGCTCCCTGCACATCGATATTCAAGATCACATGGCGACCGGCTTCGAGATTGTCGACGAGAAAACGGCGGGGAGTTCCATAATAGTTGCCGTGTACAAATGCCCATTCGGCAAATTCTTCACGTTCTATTGCCTTTTCAAACTCTTCGGCCGTGCAGAAAAAGTATTCCTGACCGTTGGTTTCGCCACCACGTGGTGCGCGCGAAGTGGTCGAGATCGAATAGACGACGTCTGGCGCAAATTTGCTGACGATAGCATTGCACAAGACTGTCTTGCCGACCCCGGAAGGTCCGGAAACAATGAAAAGATAGCCCTTTCGGGGAGTTTGAGATGAGTTCATCGTCGTATTATTTTTTTCGGGAAATCAGTGACAGGCCGGTCATGGCTGCCGGTTTTTCGATACCAAGAAGTTCGAGCACCGTAGGTGCAATGTCGCAAAGGCGCCCTTCGGGCCTGAGTTCGTAAGATGATCTGGAAAGAATGCAGCATGGTACAGGGTTAACCGTGTGTTCGGTAAAAGCCTCGCCGGTTTCGTTATCAACCATCTGCTCGGCATTGCCGTGGTCAGCGGTGATAATACAGTCGTAACCCTTTTCGTAAGCGACCGGGATCGCCTTCGACAGCACGCAGTCGACGGTGCTGACAGCTTTCATGGCCGCTTCCATTATACCGGTATGACCAACCATGTCGCAGTTGGCAAAATTAACCATAATGAAACCGTATTTTTCGCTTCTCAACTTATCAACAAGATATTCGCCAACTTCAAACGCCGACATCTCGGGTTTGAGATCGTAGGTCTTAACCTTTGGGCTTGGTATCATGTGTCTGTCTTCGAGCGAGAAGGGAGGCTCATAACCGCCATTAGTGAAATAGGTGACATGCGCGTATTTTTCGGTCTCGGCCAGTCGCAGCTGCGGAATTTTGTTATCAGCCAGAATGGAACCGAGAACGTTGTCGAGGCGCTGCGGGGCGAATATGACCGGAAACTTGAATTCGTCAGAATAATGAGTGAAGCTGAGATAGTCTACCCGCATGTCTTTGCGCTTGAACTCTTCGAATTCAGGCTGAGTAAAGACCTTGCTGATCTGGCGCATGCGGTCGGCTCTGAAATTGAAGGCAAGAATGGTGTCGCCTTCGTCTATGGTCGCAACCGGGTCGCCGTTGGCTTCGATTACCACCGGTATGACGAATTCGTCGGTCACGTTGACCTTGTAAGAAGCTTCCATGGCAAGAACCGGATCAGTGGCGCGGTTACCGACGCCATGCACGAGGGCCAGATAAGCCTTTTCCACTCTTTCCCAGCGATTGTCGCGGTCCATGGCGTAATAACGACCCGAAATGGTGGCGATTTGTCCAACCCCGATTTCACGGGTGCGTTCAACCAGATCTCTGATAAAATGTACACCACTGGTCGGCGAAGTATCGCGGCCATCGGTGAAAGCATGAATGAAAACCCGGGTGAGTCCCTGGTCTTTCGCCAGCTTCAGAATAGCACTGATATGATTGATGTGGCTGTGAACGCCACCGTCGGAAACCAGTCCGTAGAGATGCAGCGCCTTGCCCGACTGTTTGAGGCGAGCGAAAGCTTCGAGCATGGTTTTGTTTTCGAAAAATGAGCCGTCTTCAATAGCGAGATTGATGCGGGTGATGTCCTGATAGACGATGCGCCCGGCACCTATGTTGAGATGGCCTACTTCAGAATTGCCCATCTGGCCTTCGGGAAGACCGACATCCAGCCCTGAGGCGCCAAGACGTGTAAATGGGCGTTCTTCGAAGAGCTTGTTGATGAATTCAGGATTAGCCGCATGAACAGCGTTGCCTTCAGTGGCTTCTGAAATGCCAAAGCCATCGAGAATGATCAGCAGGACTTTTGATTTTGCTTCCATATTTCAAACCTTGTTAAAAATTGAAAATACCTCAGGTTTGGCGGATTATACCCGCGCTGGCATGGATATGTCAAATTTTAGCCGGTAAAGGCTTTATCAGTGCCATCAGCGTTGACTTTCACCAGTGACTCTGGTAAAAAAACAGTCTATGATCATTGCAGGACTGGGAAATCCCGGAAGAGAATACGAAAACACCAGACACAACGCCGGCTTCTGGGCCGCCGATGCGATTGCCGCCAAATTCAGAGTCGATCTGAACATTCGTCAGCATCAGGCGCTTACCGGTCATTTACTGCTGCACGGGCAGCAGCACATTCTGGCCAAGCCGCTGACTTATATGAATCTTTCCGGCGAAGCTGTTGCCGGACTGATGCTCGAAAACAGCATTCCACCAGAAGAACTGCTGGTGATACTCGACGACATCAATCTGCCGGCCGGCCGGATAAGAATGCGGGCCTGCGGCAGCGATGGCGGGCATAATGGCCTGAAATCAATCATCAGTCATATCGGCCGCAACTTCTGGCGGCTGCGCATAGGAGTCGGGCAACCGGCAGGCGATGAAACTGTTCCTCACAACAAGCTGGTATCACATGTCCTCGGAACAGTGACCCCAGAAGAAATGGCTGTATTTCGCCTGGTTCTCGCCGAATTGCCTGAGATGGCAGCTCTCTGGCTTCTTGGCATGGGCAACAAAGCAATGACCCGCTACAACGGCGTTGATTTTCTACACCCCGAAACTTCTGATGATTGAATGATGAAAATGCAGCTATTGCATTATCAATAAGGCTGCTTTATAATGGCACTGATTTGTAACTGAATGAGGTTGCTGATGGAAGATGTTACCACCCTGACCAAAATACAGCTCGACGCTCTCAGAGAGGTCGGCAACATCGGTTCTGGCAATGCCGCCAGCGCGCTGGCGCAATTTCTAAACCGCAAAATCGACATGGCAGTGCCAAGCGCTACCATTCTTGACTTCAAAGATATTCCTTCTTTGCTGGGTGGCCCGGGCACCCGTGTAATGGGCATATTTTTGAAGGTTCTCGGCGAAATCTCCGGGCGTTTTCTCCTGCTGATCCCGGAAAAAACGTCAATAAAATTACTTCAGACCCTGATACCCGGCTGCGAAATTGAAGATCCGCTCAACATGTCGGAACTTGAAGGTTCCTGCATGCGTGAAGTCGGCAACATTCTGGCCGGCGCTTTTCTGAATGCGCTCTCATCTCTTACCCAGACGCCGATGCTCAACTCGCTGCCATCGATGACCTATGACATGGCTGGAGCCATGATCGACAGTGTGGTTGCCGACATGACAGCGGTCAGCGACAAGGTTCTGATGATTGAAACCTCGTTCATCGAAAGCGAAGAAGACTTGCGGATACACATCTTTCTGCTGCCCGAGCCCAAGTCTTTAACTCTGTTATTGCAGAAGATCGGAGTAATCTAAGACATGTCTGTCGTTATTCCGGTCGGCATGGGCGAGTTGAAGGTAGCCAGAAGTCCCGCTACTCTGGCGGTATACGGCATCGGCTCCTGCGTGATTGTTTCGCTGTATGACACCAAAAGCAGAGTCGGCGGCGTTGCCCATGTCATGCTGCCAGACTCCAGCGGCATCGATAAAGAGCGCCTGAACCCCAACAAGTTTGCTGACACTGCAATTCCAGCTCTTTATGATGCCATAAAGTCTGAAGATGGCGTATTCAAAGCGAACCTGCACGCAAAAATCGTCGGCGGCTCAGAAATGTTTCCGCCAACCGAAGATTTCGAAAACAATATAGGCCGCGATAACACTGCGGCTGTAAAAAAGGCTCTTAAAAAAATGGGGTTCCCGATTATCGCCGAAGATACAGGCGGGAAGCGCGGACGTTCGATTGAATTTGATCTCGAATCCGGCCTTATAAGGCTTTCGATACTTGGCGAAGAGACAAGAGAACTGTAAATGACCAGATTATCATTGCTCATGGGTTTGTTCATGGCTGTTACCGTAACCGGCATCGTCGTGCTGCTTGCGGTAATGGGCAATGTCAACTCAGGCACAATGATCTATCGCGGTTGCGTGATATTTTTCATTTTTGGCACACTTGGCACGATTCTCGGCAGCTTTCTCGAAGTCCTGCTGCTGCCAGGCTCAACCGAAAAGGAAACCGAAAAACTCAAACAGGAAATGATGCTCGAAGACACCGAACTGCAGGCTGAGCTCGGTGATCTTCTCGATGACAACAACACCAGGCACAGACCGGAAAATTATGGCACCCCTACCGATGAATCCGGACAGAACGCAAAAGCAAGGTCTTACAACAGTACAATGACCTCGCATGGTGATTCTGCCGCGGTTTCATAAGGCAGCCAGACACGGAGGGATGATGTGAACAAAGAACTTCTGGTAGGAAACGAATCGCAGGAAATTACTGATCCAAAGCTGAAGGCCCGCCTTCAGGACGAAGAGGACCAGAACCTCTGGGAACAGTACAAAACCAATCATGACCAGCGCATAAAAGACGCACTGATCATGAAATATGCATCATTCGTTAAATACGTGGCCGGCCGCATTGCGGTCAATCTGCCCAGCAACGTCGAATTCGACGACCTCGTCAGCTATGGAATCCTTGGTCTGATCGATGCCATCGACAAGTATGATTCTGACCGCAACGTCAAATTCAAAACCTACGCCAAGACCCGTATTCGCGGAGCAATATTCGATGAACTGCGCGTTCTTGACTGGACGCCCAGATCGATTCGCCAGAAAGCCCGCAAACTCGAAAAGGCTTATGCCAAACTCGAAGGCAAACTCGGGCGTGATGCACGCGATGAAGAAGTCGCCGAATATCTCAACATCGACATCTCAGAACTGCACAAACTTTTTGACGAAACCAAAAAGTCTCTGCTGCTCTCGCTCGACGAAATCTTTTATGACGACGAAGAAGGCTCTTCCCGCTTCGACTTCATCGAAGACCAGAAAAGCGATAATCCCCAGACCAAAATCGAAGAGGCAGAGGCCAAAAAGATTCTGGCCGACGCTATTTCCAAGCTTTCTGACCGCGAACGCATGGTAATCACCCTGTATTACTACGAAGAACTCACTTCCAAAGAAATCGGAAAAATCCTCGGAGTCTCAGACTCACGCGTTTCTCAACTGCATACCAAGGCGATATTGCGTCTGCGCGGCCGACTCAGCCGCATCAAGGAAGCACTGATGACAAGCTGATATTCAGCTATTTTCAAGCGCGGCGCTGCTGAGCATGGCAGCGCCGCGTTTTTTATCTAAAACAAAACCGGTCACCGCTTACGCGATGACCGGTTTTGTTTGCCACCCTGTTTTTCAGGTGTGTTTTACTTCTTCAGCACCCTCATCGAGTTCGATTACAACAGTTGCAGCGCCACTGTCAGCACCTTCAATCTTGAACTGTTTGATCAATTCGCTCAACTCGGTAGCATTCGCGGCAAGCTTCTTGAATTTGTCATCGCTTTCGAGGCTGTCGAGCTTAACAGCGATGTCATCTGAAAGGGTTTTGGCTTTGGCCAGAGTCACTCTGAACTTCTTCAGCAGATCGTTCAGCGCCGCCGCCAGCTCTTTGAGATTATCGTTACGGCGCAGGCTGACTTCAAAAGTGAGGTCACCCTCGCTGATGCGCTTTATACTCTGTTCGAGCTTATAGGCCGGGCCGGCAGTCTGGTGTGAATACATGACGCTGACAATGAATACGATTATCACATTAACAAAAATCAGTACAACCAGACGTGGCCAGAATTCAGAAACGAAATCCTGTAGAACCATCGTCAGACTGCGCACTTCGCCCACTGTTTTGGTGGTGTTCACAAAATAAGAACCAAGTACGTATATGTTGCAGGCCGTAATAACCGCAACCAGAAAGGTCAGAAGCAGAATTGTTCCGGCAAATCTGCTCTGCATGTCTTTAGCAATAAAATAATTCTTACGCTGGCTCAATGCTCAAACCCTCCTGAGGGGCAAATATCTTGAAGACTGTGTTTATCTTACTAACTGCCTGTTTTTTTGTCAATGTAATACGACAGCTGATTTCTACAAAAGCTCATTCACAGTTGCCATCCTGAATAAAGCCCATCGCCTCAGAAAGCGAATCAATCTATGAATCATTATCCAAAGAATGGCAGCGGGAGGTAAAAAAACAGACGTTCTTTGCCGAGTTGGATAACATGAAAAAACGTCTCTGCAAATTTTTACCAATACTGTTACTGGCGTTGATGACTGCCGGATGCGAAAGCAGCAGCAGCAAAAACCCGACAACCGCTGATACCAGCTATTTTCAGACCGGCATCGCCTCATGGTATGGTGCCGAGTATCAGGGAAGCCCAACTGCTTCCGGAGAACGTTTCGACCGCAACGCCATGACCGCAGCCCACAAAGAACTGCCTTTTGATACCTGGGTTCAGGTATACAACCTCGAAAACGGGCGCAAGGTCAGAGTGCGCATCAACGATCGCGGACCATTCGTCGAAGGGCGCATAATCGATCTTTCAGAAAAAGCCGCCGATGAGCTTGGCATGAAAATAGCCGGCCTGGCTCAGGTCGGCATTGAAATAGTTTCGGGGCCGTGACGGCTCAGAGCTGGTTGTCTTCGTCGCCCTTCGCAGTATAGCGCTGATTTTCGTAAATCGCCCAGCCAGTCATGCGCCCGCTTTTGCCCTTATAGGGAGCGTAAACATGGCCGCCGCGATGATCATATATATACTGTCCATAGAACTGCACGAGACGACCGACATCAAATCTGATCGTTTCTGAACCAGTTATATTATAGGTAAAATCAAATTCGGCCAGATTGTCGCGGGTTTTAATGCGACAACTGACGGAATCGGTTGCTACCTGCGGATAAACCTGCACAATATTGCCGCCGTCGCGTACTTCTGCTTCTGGCAGTTTCTGTTCAAAAGCAGCTGCTACGGTAAGATCCTGGCTGAAATAATTGGCCAGGATAAAAATGGTGAAAACAACTATTGGTATGGCAACGAGAATGGCTTTGTCCTGCCACGTCAATTCTGGTGGTCGTTTGCTCACAGATCATGACTCCCTGTGTGTATGCATGTTTCGAAAAAAACAATAGCACAACTTTACGGCCGGCGTCCATTGCCAAAGATATTTTTTTTACTGCTAAACAATCGCTGCCCGGATGTCGATTCATTTACTACGGCATAACGAAGGAATTCATGGACGGGTTCCTGACAAACCAAAATTTCCGAAACGCCGGAACTGCAAGGAGCGCAACGTGTGGAATAATCTTAGGGCAAGACATTATTCGGTTCTGATACTGTTGGCCATTGTGGCTCTCGAAACTTCTGCCATCGCTATCGACAAATTCATCAACCACGAAAGCGAAACGGCATTCAGCATCGAAAGCCCATTTCAGAACAATGCATTTATCGAAAGCTTCAAAACCGCTGAAGCCAGCAATGCCGTTTCTGTCAAAATCAGCAGCACAAAAAGATCCACACCTGCTGTCGCTGCTGTCGTTGCCAGCGTTCCGGCAAAAGAAGCCGTGCCGGTAAAAAATGCAGCTGAGGAAGCGAAAACCCGTTCTGTATCAGCTGAATTCGTAGCTGCGGCCGGTGAAAAAGACGGTTTCGAACGTTATATCGAATATTCTGTTCAGGCCGGCGATTCACTCTACAACATAGCCGCGCAGTTCGGTTCAGCCGCAGACCTTATTAAAAAGGCCAACCAGCTCGAAGACAAACACGTCATCAAGACCGGACAGACGCTCAAAGTTCCTCTCCCGGCCAGCGAAATGCTATACACTGTGCGCCCTGGCGACTCTCTCTCGAAGATTGCCAGTCGCTTCAGAATCCCTCTCAAATCTCTGATCGAAGAAAACAACCTCAAGTCACACATGTTGATGGCCGACCAGCAGATCAGAATTCCGATTAAGGGCGTTAAATCAGATCTCAAAATGGTCAAGGAAGACAGTCTGTCAGCAAAAGCCCCGGAAAAGCTCGAAATGATCAGAGAAAACAAAGTTCAGCTGGTTCCTGAAAAGAAGCTGGAAATGATAGGCATCGAAAAGCTACAGATGGCCAAGGCACCTGCCATCAAAACTAATATTGAATTCAGCGAAAAAGATCTTCTCAAATCTCCTCCGGTAGTCGCCAGCAAAGTGGTCAGCAGCGTAAAACCCGCAGCCGAAACTGCTGTTACGAAGGCCGAACCCCAAAAGGTTGAAACACCTGTAAATACCGACAAAGAAACGGCAGCAAAAGCTGCTGCAACAGATGAAGATGCGCAGAAGTCAGTTACCTATACTGTAGCCAAAGGTGACAGCCTGCTCAAGATCGCACACCGCTACAATACAACTGTAGCCCAGATTCAGCAGGACAATGAGATGAACGGCACCATGGTTAAAGTCGGCCAGGAAATCAAGGTTTCTCCGAACAAAAAACTTTATCGTCTGGTCAAAACCGAAAAGACAACTCCCGAAAAGAAAGTTACCCTGGTAAGCCACAAGGTCAGATCAGGTGAATCGCTCTCGCTTATCGCCAGAAAATACCAGACTACAATCAGCGCGATTGTTGCAGAAAATAACATGAGCAATACTGTGGTCATGGCTGGTCAGATCCTTAAGGTTCCAACTCAGGGTCGATATAATGTTGCACAGAGCAGCAAAGCAGTGCGCGCCTCCTGGAAAATGCCGGTTCGTGGTCGGCTGTCAGACAAATACGGTTGGCGCAAGCACCCGGTATACCGCAAACGCCTTTTCCACGCTGGTATTGATATAGCAGCACCGAAAGGCACTCCGATTGCAGCCGTTCAGAGCGGTAAGGTTATCTACGCTGGCCGTCGCTCTGGCTATGGCAACCTGGTGATCGTAAGCCATGCCAATGGAATGTCTACTCGATACGCACACTGCAGCAGCATTCTGGTTAAAAAGGGCCAGAACGTCAGAGCCGGACAGTTGATCGCCAAGGTCGGCGCTACCGGCGTTGCAACCGGCAATCACCTGCACTTTGAAATAAGAAAGAATGGCAAAACCCAGAACCCTCTTACCTACCTCAACTAGTTACAGGAAAGTGTCCTTGAACAAAATTCGCACATAATGAAATATTCCGCCAGAAAACATCTACTGCTTCTGGCGGTTTTTCTGCTCTTAACCGGAAGCGGATTTACCGCCGGCATAAGCAAAGAGAGAACCGGACGTTACGCCGACAACAGGGAACGTCCGGATTCGTCGTCATCGGCGGATGCAGGCTACTTCAATCCGCTGGCAATCCCAGAGCTGCAACCTCCACCAGAAAAACCGGTCATTGCCGTTGACACTGGCGTTACCACTGCATCTGACCCGCGCTTTGGTGCGGTCACCAATCCGCATCGTGAGATGTTCGTGCCAGCCTCGGAGATGCGACCGCCGGCACCGGCAATGAGCATACCAGTTCTCGATCGCCGTGAACCCGACCGCTACGACCTCAACGAATGGGAAGAAAAACGGGTATTCAGCTCCAATCTTTATACTGATTCGAGTTTTTATGTAACCAGAGTCGATGGTGATGAGCACCTCTCTTCACGTGATCAGGGCGAATTTTATGAGACCAACTATCGTTACGAGATGTTTTCGACCAGACAGAACGGCGACTCGCTCGAAGTAATTCTCGATACCACTTACAGTAACGACCGGCGACCTTATCGTCATGGCTTTCTGGTTAATCAGGCCAGCGTCGATTCGCGCACACGCAGGTCACGGCTGGTACTCGGGCATTCTTTCCCTGAGATGTCAGAGTATTCGATGACCCAGAGCGTCCTTGGCTTTTATGGCGTGCAAAAATTCGATTATACCAGCGTCAGCGGTTTCACTGGCTATTATGCCAATGAACGCGAAGATCTCGACAACCCTCGCTATATTGCCGGACTCAGACTCGAGCATGCCCGTGACAATTCGTTGAAGGTTGGTCTGAATGTGGTCGGCACTGAAGACGGCCGCGACAACGCGGCGGCGTCTGATGAACTGCCGAGTATGACCAACCGCGTCTATTCGGTCGATATCGATATGCGCCCTACCGAAAACATCTTCGTAAATGCTGAGATTGCGCAAAGCGACACCAATTTTGACAAACGCGATGGCCCGGGTGAGCAGAAAGGTGATGCTTACCGGTTCAAAACTGGCTACGAACGTGAAAACTATAATGTCGAAGCCGGTTTCGAACAGGGAGATACCAGCTTCATTTCTCCGCTGGGCATGACTCCCCGCGATGAACGCGCTTATTTTGCGCGATTTTACTACGAGCTCAACCGTTATGTCAGTACCCGGCTGAGTCAGCGTATTGCTCGCGACAATCTGGCTAATTACCAGCGTTCGACCATTTACCGCGAACAACCTGAACTTCAGGTAACGGTTCGCCCGAGCGAATATTACAAAGATTTGCGTGTCGATTTCTATTACCAGCCTCTGCACGAATATTCTGAAGCCAAAGGGTTCATGGATCGTTACCGGGATCTGCTCTGGGTCGAGATGAACCAGCGGGCCGGCGAATTTGCCTACTACCTTGGTCTGACGCAGACTATCGACAAAGATGACATCAACGTTCTCAACGATCGCGATATACAGCGCTACGACTTCACTCTTACCTGGGAATACAGCAAGCTGCAAAAAGTATACAGCTCATACTCTCTCGAAAAACTCAGCTATAAAAGAGCCGGCGGCATGGATCAAACCACCTGGATCGGCTTTGGCGGCAGCTCACGCTTTCATGACAACATTCTGATCAGTCTCGACTATCTGCGCGAAAACGTAGATCCGATAACGGTAAGTTCGAATCACGACCGCCTGAATCTTTCGCTGACACGCGAATACAGTGCCACTGCCCGCCTGATTCTCGATCTCGAAGGCAATCGCAGCAGCTATGAAAACGACAATGGCGAAGTCAACGATTACACTGCGCGATTACGCTATCTGAAGGCATTCTGATGAATATGAAAAAACTCACATCAATTCTGGTTCTGGTCTGTGCCTTCATCGGCCTGAGCTCTGCACTGCATGCCGGAGCCCGAGGTGTCATGCCAAACACACTTGCCGGGCACAGCTTTGTCAAAGATCAGCTGACGGTTATGATGGTCGATGGTCCATGCTTTCATCGCAGTATGCATGATGCCGGCTGGCTGCCGATTGAACAGGGCCAGAGCCTCCGTCATAACGACTCGATACGCACCGGCTCGCATGGTTATATGATACTGGCCTGGGCCGCCGATAATATGATCATGGTAAAGCCTTCCTCAGGCATTAGAATTGCAATGCAGCCTCAGTCTGTCCCGCAGCTTTCACTACAGCTGCACCGTGCCGAAATAATGCTGTCAGCTCGCGACTCGGGTCTTATCGAAATAGTTGGCCGGCATGGTGTGCTTATGGTTAACCATGGCGAAAGCAGCTTTATCAGCAACCCTGAACACGACGTCATCAGAGCGGTAAAAGGTCAGGCAGCGTTCAGACTTACCGGAAACGCAGAACCGACTATGATTCCCGAAAGCTACAGTCTCGAAATCAATAGCGATGGCAGTGCAATACCTCTGGTAATGTTCGATCCTCAGTCAGAATACGAATCGTTCAGGCGCTTTAAAAGCTGGCTTAACCGATTCGACAGTATACATCGACGGGTAAGCCGCGAAGTCGATTACCAGGTCGACTCAGTTCGTGTTAACGGCAATTTTCTCAGCAGCATGGGACAGGATCAAAACGGCTTTTACATTGTCAGTACTAAAGATGGTCGCATTCCGGCCAGCCTGCATCTGCAACTCAAAATCACACCTTATCCCAAACCAGAAGACCGCTTTGAACTGTATCTGGGCAAAGATCTCGTCTACGCCATTCGCGAAGGCCGCGACGGCTACCATGAGGTCAACTTCGCGCCGCCTTCGATGCCCGATGTTCTGCTCAGCATACAGGCTGTAGATTCGCTCGACCGCCGCATAAGCATTTTCAAGGCAGGCCTGGCTCTTGAGAATAAAAAGATAAGAGAGTCCAAGGCCCGACAGTTCTGCAAAAATCTCAGCGATGCCTTCAGTCGGCGCGACCAGATCTGGCTGCGCAACTGTATATCGCGTGATTACCGTGACTGGCAGGGCAACACCTGGTTCGACTTCATCAATATGGCAGAGGACACTCTGCGCCGCTATCGTGACGTCAGACTGACCCTGCATCCTTTCAGATTCGAAATCAGCGGCGGCAACACCATTGTTCATCTCAATTACCGCATGTCAGCTCTTACCGCTGACTGGAATTTCAGATACGAGGATCGCGGCAGTGAAGTAATCACACTGCGCCCCGAAGATGGCGAAATGCGACTGTATTCAAAAACTGCCGGCATGTTCTTTAATCGCCTGAAAGTGGCCGTCGATCTGCGTCAGGGTATTGTTCGTGGCAGGATCACTGATGAACGCACCAAACGCCCAGTTTCGGGGGTCAGCGTAACCGTTCGCAACACGAATTATCATACAACTACAGATTCTATGGGTGAATACGTGATTTACAACATGAATCCCGGCACCTACGATCTGCGTTTTCACAAGAATGGTTATGGCGAACTTACGGCGACCAGAGTCACCGTAAAGCCGGCAGGAGAACAATTCTGATGTACAAAACCAGACCTCAAACAGTTATAACGGCAATGTTCCTGGCTCTGCTCGTCGTCGCATCATTACAGGGCTGTCTTTCCAGCCACGGCGACTCTGCCGACGGCAGCGGCGTCATTTCAGGCCAGTTCAGAGCAGCAGCCAACATGCAGATTCTTGCCAGCAATGGCGACTCCGAAGTCTCTATTCCTGTCGACAGCGAAGGCCGCTTTTCGGCCCGGGTGGCTGGCGGTCTCTACAATCTCTATATGCAGGCTGCCGATGGCACTGTCACGCTGATCCGGCGCGACGTTCAGGTCGACAATAACATGACAGTTACCGTTCTTGACACCGATATAGTGCCGATTCCTCAGGTTGTCTCAGTTGCAGTGCCGCTTGTCTATTCGACTTCGGCGACAATCGAGTGGGAAACCGATATTGAGTCAGACGGTTACGTAGAATTCGGCAATAACGAACTTTACGGCTATTCAAGCTATGCCACAACCGAGCTTAAAAAGCGGCATCGCATACAACTCTACAATCTTCTGCCGGCAACAACCTATCATTTCAGAGTGGTAGCCAGCCGCTACAATCTTGAATCTGCCCGCAGCATTTCCCGCAATTTCACCTTCACAACTGAGCCATGAGCGCGCGTTAATGCGCTGAGCCTTTTTTGACGATAGTTATGTTAACTATTTCTGGAGGCAAACGCATGAATGCTTTTTTTGTTGGAATCGGCGGCATGGGGATGAGCGGCCTCGCCAAAATACTGCACAACGCAGGCTTTCAGGTAGCCGGTTCTGATCGCAATCTCGACGGTGATTACTGCCGTCGTCTGCGGGAAATCGGAGTCAAACTGTATCTGCAGGATGGCAACGGACCACAGCAGTTCATGCAGGAAACCGGCCTCAAATCCAATGAATTCAAAGTCGTCAAATCAACTGCGGTCGAAAATCAGGTGCCTGACATCATCGCCGCAGAGCGACTCGGAATCCAGCAGATAATGCGTTCTGACCTGCTTGCCATGATGTTCAACGAAAAGATGGGCATAGCCATCGGCGGCACTGCCGGTAAAACCACAACAACCGGCCTGGTGGCCTGGGTTCTCAAATACTGCGGACAAGAGCCCTCCTGTGCCGTCGGCGGCATCATTGCAGGTCTTGATACTAATGCCTTCAGAGGAATCGGGCCGCATTTCGTCATCGAAGCAGACGAATCAGACGGATCGATAGTTAAATACCGACCCTGGCTCTCTCTTGTCACCAACATTTCACGCGATCACAAAAGCCTGCCTGAACTGCAGGAACTGTTCGGCACCTTTTTCGAGCACACCACCGGATTCAGGCTGGTATGTTGCGAAAACGAACAGGCAATGCAGCTTGCCAGATCCTGTGACGACCCGGTTCAAACCTATGGTTTTTCTGAAAACGCTGACTGGCGAGCAGAAAGCATAGCAATCGACAATGACTCTGCCAGTTTCGAGGTCAAAGGCGTCAGGTTCACTATAAATATGCCCGGTGAACACAACATACTCAATACCCTGGCAGCAATTGCGACCGCCAGCATCTGCGGCATCGCCCTTGCTGACATTGCCGAAGCACTGCGCGCTTTCCCAGGCATGAAAAGACGCTACGAGAAGGTCGGAGTCGCCGCCGGCGTAACAGTAATCGATGATTTTGCCCACAACCCGGCTGAAATAGCGGCAGCTATCGCTACCGCACGCAAGGCGTCAAAACGCCGTTTCATTGTCTATCAGCCACATGGCTTCGGGCCGACAAGCTTTACCCGCGACGACCTGATCGATGTCTTCAGCCGGCTGGACAGCGATGAATTCCTCTTTATCGACGATATCTATTATGGCGGCGGCACGGTAAGTCGTGACATAAGCTCTGAAGAAATCGTTAACTCAGTGCGGCAACGTTTTAAAAACGCCTGGTATACCGGCAGCCGCGAAGAAATTGTGCGCCGAATCGCCAGTGAAGCCTGCAATGGAGATCTGGTGCTGGTCATGGGAGCACGCGACATTAACGCCATCTGCCATCAGATTCTTGAACGCCTGCCAATGCAGAGGAACTGCGCTGCCTGATCTTCGGCTGACAGCTGTAAAATACTGACTCTTGTGTTATCTTTGTAGTGCAAAGTTACAAAAAGTGCATACTGCTACAGGGAACACATTACTACATGAAAACCAGTCTTGTCATATCGCTGCCGCCTTCCAGTCTGCGTGCCGGCCTGATAGAAGCCCGCGGCGTCACCGTAAAACCTTCGTCACCTGAATATCGCGAACGTATAAATTCTGACATCAGAAGATTTCTCTCGCCCGACTGCATTTACCCCGATCACATGCAGAAAGGCATCAGAAGTCTGCTGAAAACTTTCGGCTTTCACCCTTCCGGGCGCAGTCGGCCAGCTTCTGAATTTTTGTTCAAAGATCTGCAAAACCGTGGCGGCTTCAATTTCATCAACAATGTCGTCGATATCAACAACCATCTCTCACTGATAACTCATCTGCCGGTCAGCACTTTCGACCTCGACAAATCAGGATACGAACTCTGTCTGCGCGTAGGCTTCGACGATGAATCTTATGTATTCAACCGCGAGGGACAGATTCTGTCACTGAAAAAACTTCTGGTGGTCGCCAGACATGGCGGAGATAACGCTGCCATCGGCAGTCCGGTTAAAGATTCACAGGCTACCAAAGTTTTTGAAGAAACGACAGACATTGCCGTCATCGTTTACAGTTCTGGCAACATCACTTCAGAAGAAGACATGCAGCGCCTGCTCGAGCGCTACATGCTGCTTCTCAAAAAAGAAACTGGCGCTGAGTCACTCGAAAGCGCTATACTTAATGCAGTTCCTTAAATGAGGAAATGGAGGAATATCATGAAAAAGCTGCTGTTGTTGTTTCTGGTGGCATCCATTATGATCGGCGGATGTTTTGGCAAACCCAGCGAAGATAAATACGCGCAGGAGCTGAAATCTCCCGACCCCGACGTGCGCATAAATGCTGCGAACAAATTGGCTGAGGTAGCTACTTCCGAAGCGGTCAGACTTCTGTTGATACATAAAGACGACCCGGACTTCAGAGTCAAAGAAGCTATCAAAAAGGCTCTCGCTAAAATCGATAAGAGAACCTTTCTCAACTGACAATCCTTACAACTTCAGTCCAAGTCGCCCTTTAAAAAAAATCACCTGATGTCAAAAATGGCTTCAGGTGGTGAATTCAGCCTTTCGCGCTGCAATTCTTCTATTTCATCTACTCGCGACAGAAAAGATCCTTCTCTGACATCTGAAATAAAGTGCCCTATATGACCCATTGAGCCACGGGCCTCTATTTCGACACTACCGTCAGGGTTGTTTTTAACCCAACCGCCAATGGGCAGTGCCCGGGCAACGCGCCAGACAAAACGCCTGAAGCCGACGCCCTGAACCCGTCCCCGCACCAGCAGACGAATTCTGATCAGCTCGTTCTCTGCCATATTTAACTCCTGCTCATAACAGTAGATGCCAGTTCAAAAAACCTGACAAAATCAGGCTGATAAAGATACAGCAGCAGGTCACGGCGGCCATTGCGACTATGCAATAGCCGCAACAAAGAATAAGTATCGGTCTTCAGTCTCTTACCGCCAGCCAGCTGCAGGGCACGTTGTTCGAGACTGCCTACCAGCTGTGCATCGATCTGCCCCTTGAGCAGTCCGACGAACCGGCGCAGATTGACCTTTTCCGAGAGCATTACCAGCAGTGAATCGCAGAAGCGCTGATAACGCGCCAACAGACTCAGATCTTCTTCTTCAATGAAATGCGGTCTTTTGCCGCACCTGATATCTGAGTGAACTGACACTATCACAGTTGTACGGCCATTACCGGCAAGATCGCGCAAAGCCCGCATATTTCCGGCAAAATCTTCATTCAACGAGCTTTCGCTTACCGACTCGACAACGATCAGACGATCTCCGTCACCAGGCAGCATATCTGCCAGCTGCTGCAGATCAGCAACTGCAAACTCGCCACGGTTAGCATCGATGCCAGAAAAGACCAGATTTTCACTGAGACCGTCTGCGAACTTTTCGATGGCGGCACCATATACTTTTCGTGCCTGTTCGACACTGGCGCTCGACTGCAATTGCGTCAGCATGTCAGATAGATTCACAACCCCTGTCAAGGCTGCAGCCCTTGCCGCAAATTCACGCAGACCATGCTCATACGAAACATAGAGAACCGACACACTATTCTGAGCATGCAGTGCCTGCTGCATCAGCAGACTGCCCTTACCGCTTTCACGCGGCCCGGTTATAACATGCAACCCACCCGCGGTCCAGCCGCCACCCAGCGATTTGTTGAGACCGGCTGAAATCGATGGCAAAACCTTTGGCTGCTCTTTTAACCAGACGAGACTCTCAGCAATCTCTGATTTAAGCGGCTGAAATCGACCACTTGCAGCCTTTACTCCAACTGCTTTCATTTGACTGCCAGATGGCTTTGCCCCTTTTCTGGCAACTCCGGGCCAAGACGGCAATGGCATCTGCCTGATCTTGTCGGCAAGTCCCGGCACTGGCGGCAATGGCGTCTGTACGAATTTAACCCAGTTGAGTGTCTCCTGAATGCTTTCCTGGGGCGTGCGCTTCTTGCTGCAAAAATCAGAAAAGGCAGCTATACCGTAAGCAAAATGTGAGGCTCCGACACCAACCCTTGGCCGGTGCAACGCCGGATGATTGCTGCCCGGCAACAGCACCCGGTAATCTTTACTGCATGACTGGGCAACAACAGTTCTCAGAGAAGTTTTAGTAGCACGGCCGTCGGTATTTCTGATATCACCAACGGCTCCGAGCAGGCGATAATAGTTCTGGTCGAGATCGTCGCCGCCCTCAAGACCAAGAACTCCAGCATGTATTTCCAGACTGATTTCTTCGGGAGTTGCATAAATAGCCATGGTCTCCTGAGGAATTCCAAGACGCTTCAAAGCTTCGATGCATTTGACCGTGTCATCATAAACCTGCTGAAAGCCGAGAACTTCGGTTGCCGGCTTATACTGATTACCGTTGATCAATATCAGGCAGTCTTCAGCAGCGATCAAGCGCTGGAGTTCACTGGCGGCAGGAAGCTGCGGCAGGCGGCGACCACCAATTTCGAGCTGAATTTCTACGCCGGCATAGTCGCAGCCTTCGAACAACAGATCGCGGGCTTTGCGCACAGCAAAGACAATAACCATCGGACCATACAGAGCGTTGCCCTGTTCGGCACTGAAATAAAGACTGCGAAAAGCGCCATCCGGGCATGATTTTACGAACTCAGGCACCCGAACCAGATCACTGCGGGTTTCGCCGCCTTCCATATCGGCCTGATATAGAGAAACGAACTGCTGCATTCTGATTACGCCTCCTGTTCACATCTGTTAATCATTCTCCCGGCATGCTCACACAGCTGAGCAGACGGCGATGAAAATCTTCGAATGAGCTCAGGCCAAAAAACATTTCAGCATTTCTGCCAAGAGAAAACACGGTCATGCCAGAGTTGGCAAGTTCGGTTACGTGACTGGCAAAGCTGACCTGATGGGCACGATTGAGACCATGCTCGATCAGACTCTCGGCCTTTTCAACATCTCCGGCGGCAAGAGCGCCAAGAATATCATCAACTGGAAACGAAATACCATCGTAGTAACGACCCAAAACAGCTGCCGAATCCGCCGGTTTCTCGGCGATGGCCTGCATCACATCAGGGATCTTTTTGAGATCAGCAACGAATGCGGCCGGGGCAAAGTCTGGCCCGATTGACCAGCTGCCTGATTCTGGTTCATCCACTACCAGCAGCAGAGTATCCTTGCGGCCGTGAACAAAAGTGACCAGCTGCTGCAAAATGTTATCCTGAATCTTCTTGTGCTCGAGCATCTGCCAGAACAGGTTTTTGTTGCGGGCATCTGCTACTGAGCGATAATTAACGGTCAGAAAAAATCCCTCAGGCGCAACGGCAAGGCGGCTTACCGCTGATGATACGAGCTCGGCAAATCCCGGTTCGCGAGCAGCTGAGCTGGCTGAAGATTTTACCGGGCCATAAAAGCAGCCGGCGATTCGCGCACTTTTACTGGTAAAAAGCCTTTCCAGCTCGGCAAAAGTAAGAGCTGAAGGCAAACCGCTGCCTGATGCCGAATTTATCAGAAAAGCGCGCTCTTCAGGTTCTTTTTGACTCGAAAAACTCAAGGCAAGATGATAATTGCTCAGATCGACAGTCTGCTGAGACGGTTCTGCCTGTATAAAGCCAGGCAGAATGAAGTTTTCGTCAGACACCATGCCAAGCCGTCGCCCCATGCGACTGAACAACTGAAGCAGGCTCACAGAAGAACCCTTCGCCGGGCGGGTCATCGAAGGATAGATTGTTTCGAGGCCCTGCCACTGGCTATGAATGCGGCGACGTGGAACCCAGGCTTCATACAGTGCGGCTGATGCTCCAGTTATACCCGTGCTGGCAAATATGATGAGATTACGCGAAGGTTCTCCGAGAAGAAGACCGCGGCGGCGGGCAACCGACTCTATTGGCAGTGGTTGAGCGTTGACCGGAGTGATCAGGTCTGTGCTGTCAACGGGCACCGGCAAAATCTGCTGAGCATCAGCACTGCCTCCAAAAAACACAACCGCAACCAGCAACAATCCTAGCAGAATATGTCTCATTTTGGTTCCTCCGGTTTTGTCTGTGTATATCTTAGCGGAAACAACCGGACACTGCAAGAAAGATGAAAAATCTCATTTTTTGCGCTAGAATGGTAACAAATTTATCGAGAGGTAAACAAATGACCAGAAACGCCTTTTTCAGCTGTTTTTCGGTTCTATGCTGTCTTCTTCTGCTCTGCTCAACCGGCATGGCCGCAGAAGCATTCAGCTTCATCCACAGTTTTTCAACTTCCGGGACTGTACAGCCAGCAAACTGGCGCCTGAAGCTGGAATTCAACCGTCCAGTATCTATTCTGGAAATCTCAAAACGAATATCCTGCCGACAGAATGGGAAGAACAGCAGAATCAAGGTAGTCAATGCCACCACTTTCGATGCCGAAGAGCAGAAAAAGTCGTTGCCGCCCGAGCGCAAAGTATTCATTATCGGGCCGGCCGAAAAGAATCCTGCCACCGGCACCTGGGAAATAACTGTCGCCAAAGGCATAATCGCGGCAGAAAGCAAAGAGGTCATAGGCAACAGCACAACAATCAATTTCTCAAGCACCGATGCTGTTACCATGTCTTTTCTTGAGCCCTTCTTCGACAGCTCTGACGACAAAGGCGTCTATTTCGATCTCGATGACAATGTTAAAGACTACAAACTGGCGCGACACGTAAAAATTACGCCGCCAATCGGATATTTCAAAGTCAGCCGGCGCTATCACAGCGACCGCAACCGCTATCGTGTTGTCGGCAAATTTGTTACCGGCAGAAAATATACTCTTCAGATCATTGGCGGCAGCGTCGAAGGCGAAAAGCAGGTCCTCGCCAACGCCTCACAGGAGTTCACTGCCGTCGGGCCACAGCCGCAGATATCATTTGCGGTCGATCGCTCGGTAATCGAGCTGAAAAGTCGCCAGCTGGTTCCCCTCAGCTTTACCAGAGTCGGCAACTTCAAGTGCCAGCTCACCAAAGTGCCAGCTTTCTTCGGCCCGGCCCTGGATTCAATCACCGCTTTTGCCGAAGCCGAAGAAAAAAGGCCACAGGATTCAGATGCAATGCGCCTTGCCTGGAGCGAAAGCATAAAGATCGGCAGTGCCGCAGCCGAGCTTGACAGTCTGATGGTCAGCTTTGTCAAACAGCACGAAGCACTCAAGCAGATCGCGGACCCACAAGTTGCCGACACTCTCAAGAACTTTCTGACACCTGATTTTTCGTCTGAGGGCAAAGCCTTTCTCGGAACTGAAAACCCCGACCGCGAGCACTTCTTTTCGCTGCCGCTCGACTACCGCTCAGAGCCAGAAAAAGGTGGTTCGGTTATCGTCAGAGCCGGCGAAATAGATGTTGAAGACGGCCAGCGGGTAACCAGACTGTTTCAGGTTACCGACCTGGCAATTACCTATAAATTCGGACGCAATGATCTGCTTCTCTGGGTAACTTCGGTCGAAACCGGTCGGCCGGTTGCCGAAGCCTCGATCATGCTGCTCGATCGCAACGGCCTCTCGATCATGGCAGGCAAAACCGATCGCGACGGCATTATCAGAATTGATCAAAACACCGAATATCCGAACATATCGCTTGATAACGACAATCCTAAGGTAAGCCGGGCAAAGCTGCAAATCTGCGACCAGATTATCGCAGCAGCAGCAACCCCTTCCGACAGCTGCTTTATCAAGTTGACAACAAACCGCATCTATCCTTCGGCAATTGGTCAGGCCAGCCCCGATATGCGCGGGCAGCTCTCTGCCAACGGCAACATATTTACTGAACGCGGCGTCTATCGGCCAGGTGAAACCGTATTCTGGAAAACCACTGTCCGCGAATACAGTGACAACAACATTATCGCTCCGGCCGGCATGAAAGTGACCGTGAGCATTAAAACTTCTCGTTCAGAAACGATTTACGAAGAAGAGCACGAACTCAACGAATTCGGCACCTGCTCAGGTTCGGTTGTAATAAAATCCTATCAGCCGCTTGGCCAGTACAACATCAAAGTCACCAGAGATTCCGACAAGTCTGAAGTTAAAGACGACAAGCGCGATCCTGCCTGGGACAACCTCATGGGCCGCGCACCGCAGACTGCTGCAAAATCTGGCAGCAATGATGACAGCACTGTAATGGTATGCCAGACCAGCTTTCAGGTGCAGGAATTTGAACCGCCGCGCCACTTTGTGACTCTCGAAATGAATCGCGAAAAACGCACTGTGCGCCACATAGTTGGTAAAGACAGCGAGCAGGAATATCTTGTCTGCAAAATCAAGGGAAACTACTACAGCGGTGGACCCGTTCGCCATGCAAAAGTGCAATGGACAGCACACCTGACCGAGCGCACCTCTTCTCCGGCCGGATTCAACCTTTACCACTTCGGAAACAATGACACACAGAAAGAGCTGATCGAATCTGGCAACTCAGTTCTCAGCAAAGATGGCGAACTGGCAATAGCCCTGCCCATTTCAAATTCTGTGCTGAACGGCCTCAACAGCATCGAAATCTCTGCCACTGTTCTCGATGTCGATGCCCGGCCCTCAACTGCTGTAAGCCGTTTTTCTCCAGATCCGGTATATCGCGTAGGTATCGCCAGACTGCCTTCAACTCTTGCCCAGGGCGAAGAGTTCCCGGTGCAGATCATCGCTATTGACAAAAACGGGCAAAAACTCGAACGCGGTGAGATTCAGCTCGAAATCATGCGCAAACGCTATTTTTACATTCAGAAGCGCAATAGCGACGGTGGCATCTATTACAGCTGGACCAGCGGCTGGACGCGCAGTCACAACGCGAAACAGAGCATAAAAGATGGTATGGCGACCTTCGACCTGATACTTGCCGAAGGCGGCGATTACATGCTGCTCGCCACTTACGGCACCGGCAATGAAGAAGCAAAGGCCGCCATGAGCTTCTATGTCGATTATTCCTATTCAAGCTTCGAAGATTATGCTGGACGCGACCGTATGCGCAGCGAAAACGAGATTTTCCTGATGCCTGACCGTGATGTGGCAGCAGTTAATGACAAGATCAAAATCCGCTATTCGCTGCCGAGAATATGCGAATATGCCCTTCTCACCAAAGAATCAGACGGCATCATCAATGCCAGAGTCGTTAAACTCGACAAGGCGCAGGGTGAATTCATCGAAACGCTTACCGAAGCAGCCAGACCCAACGTCTACATTGGGCTTATCGCACCGGCAACACGAGGTGAATTCCCGCTGTATGTCAGTGACGTCGACAGCAATTTTCCGCGCGCCTATTATGGTTACACCAATATCAAGGTCCAGAACAGCGTCGACAATATATCTGTAGCCATAGCTCCAGAGCAGACCGGCGAACTCAAAGCAGGACCCGGCGACCAGCAGAAGATAAGCTTTGTCGTGACTGATCGCAATGGCAAACCGGCCGATGTTGAAATGGCAGTCTGCGTTGTTGACGAAGCCATACTTTCGCTGACCGGTTATGTGACACCCAGTCTGAACTCACTCAATGACTTTCTGCTGCCACTCAGCGTTTTTACCGGCGATCTGCGCACTTCACTGATCAGTCAGGATCTCTTCCGGCTGATTTCTACCCGGGCACTCACCGGCGGCGACGGCGGCGCCGGAGCCATAGCTTCTGATCTTGATTCGCGCAAGGATTTCAGACCGGTTGCCTACTGGAACGCCGGCCTGCGCACCGATGCAAATGGCCGCTGTGAAATAGAATTCAAGCTGCCCGACAGCATGACATCTTATCGCATCTATGCCGTTGCCCTCGATCGCGGCACTGCCTTCAATTCGAAAGATCGGCAACTCAAAGTCAGCCGCGAGTTCTATCTTGAACCTGCTCTGCCAAGATTTATGACTGCCGGCGACAAAGCTACTCTACCCGTATCAGTCAGCAACAAAGGTAATCAGAGTGGCCAGGCAGAAGTCTCTGTGATCGAAGCCGCCAATCTGGCCGCAAGTCCGGGCAAAAACAGTGTCAACCTCGAACCTTTTACCAATTCTGTCAGCAAACTCACTCTCGAAGCCGACAACGGTGCCGGTGAAGCCAAACTGGTGCTGTCCGGTTCATTCAATGGCCTGTCTGATTCGATCAGCCGCACTCTGCCAGTAAACCCGGCAGCCACTATCATCAACCGCAATCTCTCTGGTCACTTTACCGGCACACAGCAGATCAAACCTGATATGCCAAAATATCTTGCCAGCATGAGTCAGGCTGACATCAAAGGCACCGTTAATGGGCGACTGAACATATCAACCACGCCATGGCCAAGGCTGGCACCAGCTCTACGCTATCTGATGCGCTATCCATACGGCTGTCTCGAACAGGTGAGCTCGGGCATCATTCCGCTGGCCGGCATGCGCAATCTCGTCATGGAAGGCCGCCTGCCCGGCTACAGTCTGGTCGATATAGACAAATTCCTGGAAGGCGGCTTCAACAAACTGATGAAGATGCAGAGAGCTTCTGGCGGCTTCTCTTACTGGACATCACAGTATTCTGAATCCTGGTGGGGAACTCAGTATGCCGTGTTTGCCATGACCATCGCCAAAAAGTCAGGTTATGCCGTCGATGAAGACAGGTTGCAGGCAGGAGTCGATTTTATTCGCCAGTGCCTGTTCAAGAACAACAACGATGACCGTTTCTCTGACGGCATTCTGGCTATGGCTGTGGTCAACCTCGCCATGAACAGCAAGATATCAGCTGCCGATATGGATACTCTCAAAAAACGCTTTGAAAAAGCAGGTAAAGAGGCGGCACCGCTGATGCTCTGGGCAGAAGCGCTCAACGGACAGACTCCGATCGCAGAGCTTCAGGCAAGGCTGAATAAACTCGAACCGGCCGAAAGAGACATTTCCTATGGCTGGCAATATACGCCAACCAGACACAACGCCCTGCTGCTGTTGACCTGCCTGACTCTCAAAGGCAACGACAAAATGGCTGACGATCTTTCAGGCAGACTGCTCAACAGTCTGGGAAATAACGGATACTGGAATTCGACTGCCGATACCGGTCTGGCTCTGTTCGCGCTGGCGGAGTATTTCAAGTCGCGTAACACAGAGTTTGCCAATAATGTCGATTTCGTTCTGATTACTGCCGATGGTAAGGAAACACTAAACAGCGGCCAGTTTGGGATCACCCGCGAGATCAGCAAAGAAGTGCTGCTCAGTCCCGAAGGAATAACCATCGAGGGGCCGGGCAAAATCCTGCTGAGCTACAGCCTTGAATACAGCTATCCTGACGAAACCGAGCGTACTGAAGCTGTAAATAAGGGTTTCTCAATCGAGAAGAAATTCGAAAACCTCAGCGGCAGCAAAGATATTCGCGTAGGCGATATAATCAAAGCCACAGTAGAATTCGAAGATGACTTCGGCAAAGAAACCTGGTATGGTGCCAGACTCAACCATCTTGCCGTCGAAGACCCGATTCCGGCAGGGTTTATCGCCATCAATCCAGATCTCAAGAACGACAATATACCTTCTGATGCCGATATGGCAAACGAAGAGTATTACTGTGACTGGGAATTCGGGGCCTATACCTTCTATGCCGATCATCGTGAGCTGCGCAATGATCGCCTGCTGGCCTTCAAAGATCGTGCATGGTCAGGACGTTTCCGACTGGTTTATTATCTGCGGGCAGTCTGCGAAGGAACCTTCAAGATGAAACCGAGTCAGATCGGCCTGATGTATAACCCTGAGTATTACGGCATGTCGGTGCCCCAAACCATCACCGTGCTGCCGGCTCAGTAAATCGACGCAAGCATCTGTCGGCCGGCAGCCCGCAACGGCTGTCGGCCTTCTTTATTGCTGCCATCACGCCGAGAGCCCAAAGGTGTTTGCAATTAACATATAGTAATGATAAACAAAGGGCGTAGGCGGGGATCTCATAAGCGCAAGCTTGTGAGCCGAGCACTTTTGCCTCAAAGGCTCCAGCAATCGAGAAGCAGAGGAGGCGAATCGCTGGAGCGTTGAGATCCCGCCGAGAGCCCGAATGAGTTTTAAATACAGGATTGAATTAGATGTTGCGACGCTGTAAAAGACTGCTGTTACCTGTTGCTGCAATGCTTGTTGCAATAGTGCTGCTTTGGCTTTTGCGCGGCTATATACTGCCAATTATCAGTGAAGACCCCCAGCATTACCTGGCTGCGCGCTTTGGCAGCGGCGGCGCGCTGGCTGATCGAAATGGCCGTATTATGAGGGTTTACTCAGATGAGCAGGGCGATCTATCGGTCTATACCGGCCTGGCCAGCCATTCGACCGAGCTGATCGATGCAGTTTTGATCGCTGAAGACCGCAATTTTTACTCACACCCCGGTTTCGACCTGCCGGCTATCATGCGGGCAGCATGGCAGAACCTGGTTCATAGGCGCATCGTTTCAGGGGCATCGACCATATCGCAGCAGCTCATGCGGGTAATCAGGCCACCGGCACCACGCAATATCACCAGCAAAATTGAAGAATTGCTGATGGCACTGCGCCTCGAACAGAACACCAGTAAAGATTTGATACTCGAATACTATCTCAACGCCGTCTCGATGTTCGGCAACGTCAGAGGCATTCATCTTGCGGCGCAACTGCTGTTCGGCAAGTCGCCTTCCATGCTGAATCTGGCAGAAAGTGCCACTCTTGCCGCGGCGATTCAGGCGCCCGGCCGTTTCGATCCTTTCTCGGCCCGCGGCAATGCTCAGCTGCGCAAACGCCGCGACTGGGTTCTTGCTCAGATGCTGAAAACTGGCAAATGCAGCGAAGCCCAGTATAAGAATGCAATAAAAGCGCATATTCCAACATATCGCCGCAAATTGCCCTTCCATGCTCCTCACTTCTGTGAACTGGCCTCATCTCTTTTCGGCAACCCTGTCGGACTGCAGCCAACAACAATTGACCTCGACCTGCAAAACTTTCTCTATTCTACAACCAGATCGCATCTGCCGCGCCTGTTCAAAAGCGGCGCAACCCAGCTGGCCGCCATGATTGTCGATGCGCGCACCCTCGACATTCTTGCCATGACCGGATCAGCCGAGTTCGGGCCTCTTGCCAACGGCTACAACAATGCCTGCATCGCCAGACGATCGGGCGGCTCGGTTCTTAAACCCTTTCTCTATGCTCTGGCACTCGAATACGGCTACTACCCTTCTTACGTTCTGCCAGATACCATGCAGACTTTCAAAACGCCGCAGGGTGAATATGTTCCCTACAATGCCGACCGCCGTTCTTATGGCCCGGTAAGCATCCGCACAGCTCTTGGCAACAGTCTTAACACTGCCGCGATCAAAATGATCAACCAGCTCGGCGTCAAATCTGTCTTTTCGCTGCTGGTCGAACTTGAACTGCTGCTGCCACGACCGGGTGCGGCAGACTTCTTTGGGCTCGGGCTGGCAATTGGAAATCCTGAAATACGAATGCTCGACCTGGTGCGTGCCTATGCGGTTCTGAGCAATGGCGGCAGCTTGCGATCACTCAGGTTTTTCCCGGGGCAGACTCAGGAAAGCAGGCAAATTCTCTCGCCGCAGTCTTCATATCTGATTTACGATATACTTGCCGACCCGACCGCAAGGTTGTTTACCTTTGGCAACCCCTCGTTCTTCAAATCAAAGCGGCCAGTTGCCATCAAGACCGGAACCAGCACAGATTATCGTGATTGCTGGCTGATGGCGGTAAATTCAGAGTTTGTTATCGCTATCTGGGTCGGCAACTTCAACGGCACGCCGACCCGCGCCCTGTCTGGCGCCACTGCCTGCGGACCCATCTACAAAAACCTCATCGACTTTCTCGAAGATTATCGCAATAATGGGCAGATAAAACCACCCAAAGGCATTAGAAAGATAAGGGTGTGTTCGACTTCAGGTCAGGCGGTTTCAGAATTCTGCCCACAATCTGGCTATGATCTTTTTTCTGAACTAAGCCGCGACCCTGATATCTGCACTTTTCACAGCGGGTCGAGCGACCAGCACGAGCTGCCTGCCGATTACGCCAGCTGGATTAAAAACCGACGGCGGCATCTAGATCATGATCCTTTTAAACTAACAGGCGACATAAGCATCAGCGACCCTTATCAGCTGTTCGGGCTTGAAAAAGCACACAGCGAACCAGCATTCAGCAGCGGCCCGCTGATTCTCAAATCAGCTCCACCCGGCACAGTTTATGGCGGCATCAAAATCGTCTCGCCACACGACGGAGACCGCTACGTCATGGCCGAAGGGCACGAAAACTATGCACTTCTGCGGGCGTTACCAGGCGGTCCCGTTCCTGAAGTCATCTGGCTGATTAACGGTCAGGAATTCATTCGCACCGCACCGCCATACGAAGCTTACTGGCCGTTGTCGCCTGGAGTTTACCGTATCAGCGCTATCAGTGACGGCGATGCCGCCGGCGAAGTCGAAATCTTCGTCGAGCGCTGAGTTAATCAAGCATTAAGAAGTGGTGTAATCGTCATCCTGCACGCAGTCGCAGGATCCATGTCTGGCTGCTAGGACGAGCTTCAGAAATTGAATTGATCAATGAGCTCTTGTATATGTTAAACTATGCATTCATAAAAACGTCGGTAAACCGTTTATCTTTGAATGAATTCCAGGGGAGCCAGCTGCATGTTTGAAAGCGTCTGCAAGTTTTGCAACAAACGCCTGACAGCGACGATTCTGCTGACCTTTGCAATCGAAGCGATTACCCTGTTTTTCAGGTTCGGCCTTGGTCTCGAATCTACCAGGCATACAGCTTCAACCGTAGGAAAACTGACAATGGGCATCAGATTTCATCACGGCTATGCCGGTATCATTCTGCTTATGCTGCTGCTTTTCGCTAGAGTCAGAAAGCATCGGGCTGCAGATGTCATTTTCGTTGTCGGCATGAGCCTTTTCGTATCTGACATAATTCATCACACACTGCTTTACCTTATCACCGGCTCTGCTGATCTGGATCTGGTTTATCCGGGAACGTTACAATGAGCCTGAACGATGACCTGAAAAAACTCAACGACCAGCAAAGCGCAATAATAAAGAAATTCAGCAAGACTTCTCTGGTCATCGCCGGGCCGGGCACTGGCAAAACCCGCACCATTTCTGTATTAATCGGCGATCTGCTGCACAAAGATGTGCGTCTGAAAGAAATTCTGGCGCTGACATTTTCTGACAAAGCAGCGCTCGAACTGCGTTCACGTGTACTCGAATACTACCCGCACAGCTTTGACCAGTGCTGGATATCGACCTTTCACTCTTTCTGTGCCCGCGTTTTGCGCGAACAATATCACCTCGTCAAAATCAAACCCGACTTCAAACTGCTGACCGGCTTCAAGGAAGCACTTCTGATGAGCGGCATCTGCCGTCGCCAGCAGCCAGAAGCCTTTGCCGAATTTGGCAAGGTTATCAACCGCCGCGGTTTTCAACAGGAAGTGTTGACCTTTATCTCTCTGCTCAAATCAAACCTCGTCGAACCAGACGAATTCGCCAAAACCATTGCCAGTTGCACGAAGCTGACAACACGCGCCCAGGCGCGCATGCGCGAACTGCTCAATCTGTTCAGACTCTACGAAAAAGAACGTGACCAGACAGGCTATCTCGACTTTCGCGATCTCATCAGCCTGACCATCAAGGTTATGCAGAACCGGCAGACAGCCGAACTTTACCGCAAAAAATTCAAGGTCATTCTCGTCGATGAGTTTCAGGATACCGACCCGGCCCAGTTTCTGCTGCTGTCTCTGCTCAAAGGCGATGACGATTCGGTAAAAACTGCAGTAATCGGTGATCCGCGCCAGAGCATCTACCGTTTTCGCGGCGCTGACCCCGGCATGATGACCGCCAGCGGGCCGTTCAAGAAGAAGTATCAGGCAAAGGTCTTTCCGCTGTCACTCAATTATCGCTCTGGCAGCAGCATCATCACCGCTGCCGCCAACCTTAACTGGCGCGAAAAAGCAGAAACCGATGGCCGACTTGAAGCCTGCAGCAAAGAATCCGGGTTCGTTAAAGTTTTCAAGGTTCGCGACGAGCTCGAAGAAGCCCGTCTGATCGGCAGAAAAATTGCCGCGCTGCTTATTTATGGAGAAAGCCGTCTATATAAGCCTTCTGAAATCGCCATACTGGTGCGCAACAACTACCAGATAGATCTTGTCGCCGAGTGCCTGCAGGCTCTGCACATACCATTCGCCATCGCCGGCGACATGAAATTTTTCCGATCTGAAGAAGTCATCGCTCTCGCATCACTTTTGAAAGTTGCCTCAACAACAGGCTCAGAGCAATGCGAAGCGCTGCAGCGCGCTTTTGCCTCAACCGTGTTCGACATCAGACCCTTATGGGTTCAGGCAGTCTTTGCTCTGCTTAAACCGACCTTCACGATCAAAGACTTTTTTGACAAGCTCACCAGTGGGCAGTCCGAAGAAATCCCGGAAGCAGATGAAGAGACGCTGGTTAAAGCAGTTTCATTTGCCGAAACCGTGCGAATACTCGAAAACTGCGGCAATGAACCTCTTAAAGTCGTTTTTGCCCGCCTGCTGCTGGTAGTAAGCAACCTACTCAAGGACCCGGCATCGGAAGCGGCCCGCAATGTCTTGCATTTTCGCGGCATGATTTCTGATTATTGCGAAATGTTTCAGGCTCAGCATGGTCGTCATCCAGGAGTCGCTGATCTGATGCCGGAATTCGACGAATGGTTGACCTACTATGCCTCAACCCTTGAAGAAAGCAGCGAAACCAGGGGTGAAGGCGTCAGAATAATGACGGTTCACCAGTCTAAGGGGCTCGAGTTTCCAATCGTTTTTGTCTGCGGACTATGTGAAGGACAGTTTCCAGTCAACCTGCGCGAAAATCTGCTGGTCAGCACATCGGCTCTTGAAGCCCTGCGACAGACCTTCAACCAGAGCAACCGGCCGGTCAGTTTTTTCAACCCCTACCCGATCAGTCACGAAGACCATCTCGAAGAGGAGCGCCGATTGTTTTTTGTTGCGCTGACGCGCGCCAAAGAAGGCGCTATACTGACCTGGCCACAGCGCCTCGGCAGCGATCAGGCGCTTCCCGCGCCCTTTTTGAAAGAAACCGGAGTGCCAGTAGAAACAGTGGTTGCCGAAGAGAGGCCGCTGACTCCGGCAGAATTCAGAACCCGCCTAAGTCGCCTTGACCAGCAGGCTCTCGCCGCCCTTGAACCGGTGCTGGCAGAGCTTGAACCGCTAATCCCGCCGGAGGTTTCACTGCACGGTATCAGACCGCGTGACTTTGCTGCGGCCAGAATCAATGGCATCAACCTGCCAGAAAAATTTGTCTTTTCGGCAAGCTCATTGACCAACTATATCGACTGCCCGCGCCGCTTCTTCTTTTTGAACATACTCAAGATAAAAGATCCCATGCAGGTGAAACAGCCGTATTTTGTCATCGGCAACGCCTTTCACGCCTGCCTCGAAAAACTGCACGAGCCCGGCAGTGTCTGGGAGAAAGGCAAACTACCTGATGACGAGGACCTCAAACGCCTCTATCAGGAAAACGCAAAGCCACTGCTCGACAGTCTTGATTTTTTTCAGCGCCATCTTGAGGCTTCAGAAATGCAAAACGCTCTGCCGGTTTACCGGCATGCCATATTTCAGCTTGAACAATTGCCGCCGCGCGGCACTATTGGAGTTGAGTACGCATTCAGATTCAACCTGCATGGCTTCACCTTCATCGGGCGCCTTGACCGCCTGATAAAGCTTAATGATAATTCAGTTCAGGTCGTTGATTACAAAACGAGCAGCCAGACCTTGAATTCAGAAAAGGTTTTTGCCCGTTCTTTCGTTACCGAGGGTCTGCCGCAGGAAATCCAGATGCCGCTTTATCTGCTGGCCTGCCGCGAAATGGGCTGGCAAAATGCCTCAGCCGCACTGTTGTATATTGGCGAAGATGCCTATAAGATCAACTCTAAGGGTATGCAGGCAGGCTTTTTGCGCTCGGCTGCTCTCAACTATGGCTGCGGCCCGTCTTATGGGCAGGCTGTCGGCGATGCCGAACTCGAACGCTTCTCGCTTCAGATCAAGGGCGTTCTCGATGAGATCAGACAGCAGCGTGTTTTCGACTGCCGTCCTTCACCACAGCCTGAAGCCCGATCCTGCCTGCACCTTGACCTTAACCGCAAACCAAAATGTGAGTTTTTCGCTTTCTGTCAGGAGCGCCTCGATCAGATCCGCCAGCAGGAGGCCATGCGTGAACAGCTCTGAAAACCCTCTCATTCTGGGACTTACCGAGGAACAGAGCAAAGCTGTGACCTGGCCGGGCAAAGGGCGCCTGCGTATCGCAGCCGGAGCCGGTTCTGGCAAAACCGAAGTGCTTACCCGCCGCATTGCCGGTCTTCTGGACAGCGGTATCAGAGCCGATGAACTCGTCGCCATAACCTATACGCAGAAGGCGGCGGCTGAGATGAAGGCTCGCCTCGTCGAGCGCCGCAAGCTCGACCCGGCACTGTTGCGCGACATGGAAGTCTCGACCTTTCATGCCTTTCTCAGCCGGGTTTTGCGACAGGACCCATTTGGAGCCGGACTTGATCGCTCTGACACCGTTATTGCCGAGAACAATCGACAGCTGATCATGCGTGAACTCGTCGATAAATTTGCCGAAATGTTCGGTGAGCGGATCATCGACAGCCCTCAGGGGCTCGGCGCTAATGTGGCCATGAAGCTGATCAATGAGTTCCCTGCTGCTCTCGGTAAAGTAAGGCGCTATCTGCTTAAACCCGGCGATTTTTATCAGCTTGCTAAAAATCTCATCGCTGCCCGCAGCGTCGAGGCGGCTACCCTCGAAAAGAACTGTCTTGAATGGCTGTTTCATTTTTACAACTGCTATCTTGAAGAACTCAAACGCCGCGGTCTGCTCGACTTCGACGAGATACTTATTCGCAGCCGCGACCTTATCAAAGACATGCGCAAATCCGGTTCATTGCCTGATCGCCGGGTTTTTCTCATTGACGAATTTCAGGACAACAACCCCGATCAGCTTGATATAGTCAACCTTTTCTGTCGTGACCGGGAAAGCCATATAACGGTAGTTGGCGATGAAAAGCAAAGCATTTACCGCTTTCAGGGCGCCAACATCGAGACATTTCGCAACTTCGACAGCGACCAGGACATCATTCTCAGCGACAATTTCAGGTCATATCGTGAAATTCTGACACTTGCCGACAAGTTTCTCGAACTGGGTGGCAATACCGGCAGAATGTCTGCGCCGCAAACCGCGCAACGCGGTGTTTCACCCCGGAAACATCCAGTCAACTGCCTGTTACACCCTCAAGACGCCAGTGACAGTGAGGTCTGCGCCGAACTGGCCGAAATGATCTGCAACATGGCGGGATCAGGCATGCGAATCACCGACCGAAAAGCCGGGATTGACAGAGCCTTGCGCTATGGCGACATCGCAATAATTGTCAGCAGCATAAGCAATCTGCCGCGCCAATTCGAAGACGCGCTGGCAATACGGCAGATTCCCTACATCATGTCGGGCGGATTCAGTTTTTATGCGCGCAGCGAGATCGAAGAGATCCTCGCCTTTCTCAGACTGCTCGTGCAACCCGAAGACGACCACGCCGTAATCAAGATTCTGAGCGGCCCGCTTTATGGGTTAAATGACAATCAACTGGCTGAATTCGCCATGGCAGGACGCAATGAAAAAACCGCTCTGCTGCCACATCTTCTGGCGCAGACGCCTGAACTGTTGCCACTGCGCGCCAGACAGTTACGTGAGCTTTTCGTATTGCTCAAAGAACGCGCGACCCGCCCGGGACTGCTCGACCTCTGCCATTTTATTCTCGAACAGGCCGGCTTTTATGAATACGCTGCCGCACAAAGCTCTGAACTGAAACGTCGGCGCATGGAAAACAACCTGGCCAAGTTTCTTGGCATCGTCAGGAATTTCGAGCAGAATGGCATTTTTACTTCGCTGCGCGACTTTTTGAGCTATATCGAACGCATTCTGACCTCGGATATTGACGAAGACGAAGCCGGTCTCGGTCTCGAAGAAGGCGATGCCCTCAAGATCATGACGATTCACAAGTCAAAAGGCCTCGAGTTCCCGGTGGTCATCTGTCCGTTCTTGAAACGCCGCCATTACCGGGCCACCACCCGCATCTACTTCGATCGCGAATATGGCCTGATGGTCAACGACCCGTCGCAACCCGGGCGCAAGGGAGCACCGCCGATTCTCGAAAAGTATCTCGATGAAGACCGTCAGGCATCAGAAGACGAAGACCGCCGCAAACTATATGTGGCTTTTACGCGCGCCGAAGACATACTTATCGTGACCGGAAGCGAAGAGCTAAGCCTCCCGCCTGAAAAGGAAAACTCGCCGGCAGAACCACTGCACGAAGTGCGGCGACTTATCGAGGAAAACCCCGAACTCGGGCTGTGTAATGCACTGCCAGAATGGCGATGTCTGCTCGATCACTGGCTCGCTTACGGTAGAAACGAAGTTGAAACCGTTACGGTTGAAGCCCCACCGCCGCCTGACCCTGGCGAACTTGAAAGCAGTATAAGACATATCAGCGCCTTTCTGAGCCAGATCCCAACCACCCGGATTCAGGAAAGCAGCAGCCAGGAAATCTTTTCGCTACAGGATATCAGACTGTTCAAAACCTGCCCGCGCCGCTACCTTTTTACCAGCCGGCACGTAACCTCTTTTCACGAGCGCCAGCCAAGTTTTTACGGCACGCTGGGCACGCTGGTTCATGAATGTATCAGACTTTATCATGCACAGGGCGGGCACCTCTCTGACAACCCCGAATCAGATCGAAACCGGGTTCTCGGTATTCTCGACACTCTCATTCCATGTTACGGCGAAGCCGGGCGTGAGGCCGCCATTATCGCGCGCGGCATCGTGTTGAATTACACGGCTTCGCCGCTGGGCAAAAGCGAACCATGGCAGATCGAAGCCGAAGTTAACGTAAAATTCGAAGGAAACGGGCGACCTTTCTTTGTGCGCGGCTTTGCCGACCGCGTCGACCGCGGCGACAACGAAGTCAGCATTATTGACTTCAAGACCCGCAAATATTCGGTCGAAGCGCATGCCGGCTACAGCGACCAGCTTGCACTATATCGCATCGCCGCCAGCCGCGGCGTTCTCGGTGAGCTCGGCTGCCTGAGCTTTTCCCGTTCCTTTATCGCTTATCTGACTTATGATGAAGTAAAAGTCGTCGAAATCGAACCAGACCTGCCTTCTTTCGAAGCCGATATCGAAGCCACGGTAGCCGCAATACGCAGAGAAACCGTCTGGCGCCCGGTATCAGGCAGCGCCTGCGAAGACTGCGGCTTTTCTGTGCTCTGCCACGGTGCCTTCGCCGGTACTTGATAAAGCTTGCAATAATGCAGGTTCAGTGCTATCAATATTGGCGGTAGACGTACATATTCCCGGAAAGGATGATGTTGATATGGCAATGAATCTTATTGGTCGCAATTTTCTGACTCTCAAGGATTTTACCCCCGAAGAAATCCGCTATCTGCTTAACCTGTCGGCTGATCTCAAAAAACTCAAATATGCCGGCATCAAACCAAGAAACCTTGAAGGCAAGAGCATCGCGCTGATTTTCGAAAAACCATCTACCCGCACCAGATGTGCTTTTGTCGTGGCCGCTGTTGACGAAGGCGCCCACCCTGAATATCTTGGCAAAGACGACATTCAGCTCGGCAAAAAAGAAACAGTTAAAGACACTGCCCGCGTTCTCGGCCGCATGTTTGACGGAATTCAGTTTCGCGGTTTTAAACACGAAACAGTCGAAGAACTGGCAAAATACGCTGGTGTACCAGTCTGGAATGGCCTTACCGACCAGTATCACCCGACCCAGATTCTTGCCGACCTTCTCACCATCGAAGAATATTTCGGCACTCTCAAGGGCATCTCTTTTGCATACGTCGGCGACGGCCGCAACAACATGGCCAATTCGCTGATGATCGGCTGCGCCAAAATGGGCATGGACTGCCGCATCGTATCGCCGAAGTCATTGTTCCCCGAGAAGGGTCTGGTAAAAGAAGTCGAAGCCATCGCCAAAGAAACCGGCGGCAAAATCACCATCACTGATGACGTTGCCAAAGGCGTTAAAGGCGCTGATGTTCTTTACACCGACGTCTGGGCCAGCATGGGTGAAGAAGCGCAGATGGCCGCACGCATCAAGCTGCTGACACCATATCAGGTCAACATGAAAATGGTCAAAATGACCGGCAAGGAAAAACCACTCTTCCTGCACTGTCTGCCGGCTTTCCACAACAATGAAACTACCGTTTCAAAAGAAGTTGGCGCCATGGAAGTCACCGAAGAAGTCTTCGAAAGCAAATTCTCGAAGGTCTTCGACCAGGCCGAAAACCGCCTGCACACAATTAAAGCCGTAATGGTAGCGACCCTCGGCCCCAAATAATCATTGCATGAAAAAACGCCGGTCTTGCCGACCGGCGCTTTTTTTTCTTCAGCCAAGGTCATCGCGAGGCATCTGAAAGATGCCGTGGCGGTCTCACTGCACAATAAGACTGCTTCGGAGACAAAAGTCTCCTCGCAGTGACACATTTATCAGGGTAATGCTTTGAGTTCGGCGCTAATCGAGCGGGCAGCAGCGGTATCACCTTTTTCGACAGCTTCGTAATAGCGTTTGATCAGTTGCTGGCGGGCGTTGGCCGAAGAATTGCCGCCGATCTGCGAACCTTCTTGCGAAAAGGGGTTTACCTGCTGTTCTACCGATTGTGTGGCCGCGCTCTGGTCGCCGGCAAAAGCGGCAGATTCACCAGTCTGCCCGTTCGCCGGGGCAGCAGGCTCAGGTTTGATAAGTTTTCCGAGGTGTTTGTTGAGTGACTCGTTGAATTTCTTTTCGCCAAATACGGCCCGGGCGCCGATATGATCGGCGATCACATCTTCTTTGCTGCGCGAGCCGCCGGGGTTTAAGAACGAGCCGTCGATGGCTTCCTTGATCAGGCCGACCACCATGGTAATGCCGTAGGCCAGATGAGCAGAGCCGATAAGACTTTTAATATGCAGTGCAAGCTCAGCCGACTTTTTGATATGTGCGGCCTTGTCATCCTGAAACTGGTCGCGGGTGATCGTGCGATCGCCGTATTTGAGATTCATCTCATCGATACTGCGATTAGTATGCTCGAACATGCGGTCGAAGCTCTCTTTGTAGAAAACGACTGGCAGCTTGTGCAGAAAACTCAGTTGAAAAGCACTCTGCATAACCGAGCGCGCCTTCGCAAGTGCATCAGAAAATACCGACGCCTCAGCCGGCGCCGACAGTGTCAGCAGCATCAACCAGACCAGCATAATCAATTTAATTCTGTTCATGATGGTACAATTATAATAATTTAGCTGATTAACTGTAAGAGCCGGACAAACTAAACCAGGCGGGCACGCAGAATATCGTGCAGATGCAGAAAGCCGACGACCTTGTTGTTTTCGACGACCGGCAGTGACGTAATTGATTTGTCTTCCATGCTTTTGAGCGCTTCCATGGCGAGGCGGTCGGGAAAAGTATGGCGCGGGTTGGCAGTCATAACTCGACTTATCGGCACATCGAGGTTGCAGCTGTCGCTGCGCTCGAAGAAACGGCGCAGGTCACCATCAGTAAAGACCCCAAGCAGGCTTTCATCAGATGCGCAGACGACCAGCGCACCAAAGCCGCCGCGCGACATTTGTACAATGGCACTGCGCAGAATGGTTTCGGGTGACACCTTCGGCACTTCTGTGCCGGCGTGCATCAGATCGCGAACAATAAGGAAACGACGACCGAGACTGCCGGAAGGGTGCAGTCGCGCAAAATCTTTTTCTTTAAAGCCGCGCGCCTCAACGAGAGCGCCGGCGAGAGCGTCGCCCAGGGCCATAGCAACCGTAGTTGAACTGGTTGGTGCCAGGTTCATCGGGCAGGCCTCGCGCTCGACACCGGCATTGATAACGACATCAGACATGCGTGCCATGGTTGAATCAGTGTTGCCGACCATGGCGATAATGCCGGCGCCAACCCGGCGCAGAAAAGGAATCAGCCTCACCATTTCCTCGGTCTCGCCAGAATTAGAGAGAAGCAGAGCGACATCGCGCTCTCTGATCATGCCCAGATCGCCATGCAGAGCCTCGGCCGGGTGCAGAAAAAACGAAGCAGTACCGGTACTCGAAAGGGTAGAAGATATCTTTTTGCCGACCAGGCCGGACTTGCCCATTCCGCTGACAATAAGGCGACCGGGGCTGGTCAATATCAGATCGACTGCTTTCACCAGCTCGTCACCGAGATTTTCTGCGGCTTTCTGTAAGGCTTTGATTTCGATATCCAGGATGTTTTTGGCAGATACTAGCGGATTCTGGTTCATTTCGGACACCTTAGCATAAATTGGCAGCGTGGCTGCACCAGGCTATAATATCACAAAGCATACTGCCGTTGAGTCGTGGCCGCAATTTGTTTCGCATTTTTCTGGCCGATAATGTATACTTTAAGGCCAGCAATATTATGAGCAGCACTAACTCAATACCCCAGAACTGGCAGGAACTTCTTGTCGGCTCACTCAAGTCAGAAAGAGCCGATGAAAGGTTGCTTGCTCTCGATTTTTTGTGCCAGCAGAGCTCGTTAAATCTCGACTTCGCCAGGCAACTGATGCCTTTGATCGTCGAGTCGGTAGTGCATCACGACACCCAGATTCGCTATTTTGCCCGCAAAGCCCGCAATCACTTTTTCGAGTGCTTTCCTGAAATCGAAACTGCTTCACAGGAAGAAAAGGCTTTTAAGCTCGAGCTCAAAGAAGGCGAACAGCTGACAACACAGCAGATTTTGCTGCACAAAATGCGCCTGGGGAGCCGCTACGTCGTCTTTGAGGCGATGGAAAGACTGACCGAAAGTGGTGACAGATCGCTTGCGACTCCTCTTCTCGAATATCTGCTCGAAGAAAAAGACGAATACAAAGTTTCTTATCTCGTGCGCTGTATCAGCAGAATTGACGACCCGCGCATCCCTGATGTCCTCGAAGATTTTCTCGAAAACGAAGATCCGCGCATTGTCGCCAACGCCCTCGAATCGCTGTGTGAATACGAACGACCAGAACTCGAAGACAAACTCATCGACTTTGCCACTTCTTCAGATAACCGCATCCGCGCCAATGCGGTAAAGGGTCTGCATAAATATGCGCCCAGGCTTGCCGAAAGCCATATTGCCGAAATGATAAAGAGTCATAGCATAGCTTTACAAGACTCTGGCGTCTATCTGCTCAGGATTCTGCGCCCCTCGAATCTTGCCGAACTGCTGCCAATAGCCCAGCATTCGAGATACGCGACAGTTCGCCTGAAAACGCTCGACATCATGCCGCCCACTTCTGACGAAAAAGAGTTCGCAGAAATGCTGCAAAAGGAAGACCTCGAAAAGCCAGACCCAAAACGAGACCTGATACTGCTCGCGTTCTTTCTTGGTCTCGGAGTAGCTCTGCTGACACTGGCCGACCCAGGCCACAAAAGACTTTTATCACTGTTCTTTCTGATAATCTCAGCAGTTACACTGCTTTCGCACGAAAAAACTCGCACCAGCATCCAGAAAACAGCACTTTCAATGGGCTTTATCAGTTCTCTGGCCTGGGGCAACACACGGCTCATGGTTCTGCCGACCCTGATGGGCCTCTGGCTGACCTGGAACAACCAGCAGCTCAACCGCCTTGGCAAGATCGAAAAGGCGCCGCCGCAGACGGTCTATGCCTGGTTCTTTGCCATAGGCGCCATAATCATTCACCAGATTACGCAAAATGAGCTGTCAATGACGTTCGGACTGATCAACAAACTCGGAGAAGAAGGCCTCAGGCTGCCACAGCTGATAGCAGACATGGCCAGCCGTCAGACCAGATTCGAAATGGCCATTTTTGCAATAGTATCAGTCATGACCATCATGATACTGAAGCTCAACACCTGGTTTCCGCCAAAAAGTCTCAACGAAAACCCGAAAAAGCGGCTTTTCATCGCTACAATAGTCTGTCTGGCCCTTCTTATGCTGTTTAACCTTTTCCATTACTGGGGTCTTAAGTTCCAGCTGAAAATAAACCGGATAGACAGCCATCTCGCCATCCTCAAACAGCTGCAACCCTAGTGGTCAATCTGGTTGTTATTTGTCATTGCGAGCGAAGCGAAGCAATCTCAATGACAGAATGATTGCTTCGTCGCTACGCTCCTCGCAATGACGATTTTTAAACATACATTTGTGACAAAGCACTAATCTTTGCGGTTGTCGAGAACTTCGAGAATTTCGGCGCAGAATTTTGCCGCGCGGTCTTTGAGCTTAGCAGCTTCAGCAGTCTTTTCACTGACGAATTTGCTGTCTTTGATGCCGCTGACGTTGATCATGACATTCTGATATGCACCCCAGATGCCAACTTCAAGAGCCCGGGCGCCAACCTGAACGTCTGATTTAGAGGCGATATTGCCAATTTTTGCGGCTTCCAGCATGTTTTCCCAGGCCTTGTCGCCGATGCGCATTGTCTGTAAAGGAACTTCAATCGCTTTTTTCAAGCCAAGTTCCATCTGCTCGGCACGATGTTTCTTTTCTGCGTCAGTGCCCTGTGGCAGACGCATGGCTTCGACATAGTCGTTGAAGGCATTGGTATCAGCATCGATCATCGGGATCAAACCAAGAGCAGTTTCATGCAGCCCTGGAATGATTTTGCGCAGCTGACTTTCGAGATGCTCGAATTTGCGCACGCCATAGGTCAGTTTGGCGACCATTGCGCCAAGACCGGCGCCGACAGCAGCAATTGCCGCAGAAGCACTGCCGCCGCCAGGCGCCGAAGTTCTGGCATTAACTGCCTCGATAAACTTGCGCGTACTCATGTTGGCAAGCGGTTCGTTGGGTTCTTCGCGAATAATATATTCAATTATGCGCTCAGCCGGCTTGAACTGCGAAACCGAGTTGAGGCCGAGTCTATCGATTACCAGCTTGATCTTCTGGTCTTCGTCGAGAATAAAAAGATTTTCGCGCTGAATATAGTATTCAGCAGCCTTGAGCATAGCTTCGAGCGGAATCAGACCTACCAGCTCAGAACCGGCAACGCCGACGCCAATTTTGGCAGCTTCTTCTTTTGTCGCTTCAAACACTTCGTGCGGGGCGGTAATGTTGAAATTGTTGAGATTGAATGAGCACTGCGCCATGTTGTACTCATCAACATACCAGCCAAGGCCCTTGAGTTCTTTAAAGCGGCCGGGTTCGTTCGGGCCACGGCCAGCTTCACGCAGGTCGAGAGCGATGCGGTGTGCCTGATTGCTGGTGCCGAGAATATTTACATTGTAGGCAACCAGAAAAAAGCGGGCGCCGGTGACAGTTGCGCCCCAGCGCGGCACGAATTTCGCCGGGCCGTAATCAGGTTTCCATTCAGGCTGAACGATCTTTTCGGGCAGCGCTTCATACTCGCCCTTACGTATCTGCGGCAGTTTTTTGCGATATTCTTTATCCTGTGAATATTCGTAAAGATAGAACGGCACTGCAAGCTCGGCAGCTGCACGTTCTGCGAACTTTTTCGAGATCTCGACGCATTCTTCCATGCTGACGTTGGCAACCGGCACGAACGGGCAGACATCCATCGCGCCCATGCGCGGGTGTTCGCCAGTCTGCACTGTCATATCGATGAGCTCTTTGGCAACTCTGGCCGCAGCCAGTGCGCCTTCAATAATAGTTTCGGGATCGCCGACGAAGGTATAAACCGTGCGATTAGTTGATTTTCCTGGATCGACATCGAGCAGGGTCACACCTTTGACACCGCGGATCGCTGCCGAAATAGCGTCGATGATAGACTGATCACGGCCTTCAGAAAAGTTGGGAACACATTCGACGATCTTTTTCATATTCATTCCTTAATCTGTGTTTTGATGAAAAAGCCATTATTCTTTGGCAATTCGAGCTGTTACCGCCTATATAGCCCATTAAAAAATCTTTGTAAAGCACTTTGCTGCCAATCTTGTTTACCCGTGCTCGTGCTCGTTCTCGTGCTCGTGCTCGTAATCGTTGTCGTAATCGAAATGGATATCAAAGTGCTTATTCGGACTCGCAAATGGTTCTGTTAATAACAACCGACCGGCAAATCGATTCTGCCGGTCGGTCGGGTTAATCTGAGAAAATCCGCGTAATTTGCGGTTAAATATGCTTCAGCGGCGACGTCGAACTCTGGTCGGCACGGTTTTGGCCCAGACGGCATACTGGTCGCCGCTGGCGGCCAGCTTTAAAGAAGCGTCGGGTGCCCAGTCTTTGCCGCCAAGTTTTACCGCGACCTTGTTGTCGATGATCGCTGCATAGAGGCCGTCTTCGGCCTTGATTATTTCGACTTTGCTGCTGCTGTTGATCTTGTTCTGCTTGCGAACAGCGATCAGCTTCTGGATCTGGGCATAAAGATTCCAGTCGTAGACGTGCTCCCAGAACACACATGGGATACCGGGATGCGTAAGAATATAAGCATAACCCTGCATGACTTTTTTGTCAGGGAAAGGCCAGTGGCTCTGCTGCGAGCCAGTATCATGGTTGTCGATAAAAGTAACCGCACGTGACGGCCACCACCCGATAAGGCCGGTCGGTTTGCCATCTTTATCACGCAAACGCCAGTATTCACCATGAACGGCAACCTGCAAAATTCCTTTGGTAGTAAAATCAAACAGGCAGGCGACCTTGCTGGGATTGCCGTCAAGCCAGTTACAAAGCTCTTTGCGATGTCCATCCTGGTTGGGGTTCAGATGTGAACCCTGAAATGACATATTAGTCCAGACTTCGCCAACTGAAAAGGCAGGGCTGGTCTTTTCATCGTAGTAGCCCGCATATTTACTGGCGTAACCCTTGGAATAATCGTAACGCCACGCCTTGAAACCCAGCTTCTTGAGCCAGTTCATCCATTCGGCTATGTCTTCTCTGACTTTGTCATTGGTATGGTCGAGATCGGGCGCAGCGTGATAGCCCTCACCGGTGTCATTGTTGCCGGTGCCGCCGTATTGGCCGCGGCAGACCGCCCACTGTTCCCATTTTGCCTTGCCGGATGCGAAGTGATAGATGTTCCAGATGCCGTTGTTATCTTGTTTTCCGGCACAACGATGGTTAACCACTATGTCAGCAACAGGAAGAACTCCTTGAGCATTAAGAGCTTTCAACGCAGCTTCCAGCTGTGCCTGATTACCATAAAAAGTCGGGTTGTCAGAGTCACCGAGATCGTAATAATCACCAGGGAGATAGCCCTGCGGGCTGACTGAGCGGGAAACCGGCGGAAACCAGACGAAATCTGCGCCTAGTGCCTTAATGCTCTCGGCTCGCTGTTCGATCAGTCGGTACCATTTGCTCGGAGTGCCACGAGCCTGACTGTTCCAGCCGAAGCCCTGCAACATTACACCGTTGGCAACCCGCGGCGGTGGATCTGCCATAACCGGCGCCAGGACTGCGAACACACAAAACAATGCCAGAACAAGCCAGAGCGAGGCGTCTTTGCAAAAACTTCTCATTATTCATGCTCCCTGGAGGGTGTATATTTGATTATACCAGAATTTCCACCCACAGAAAAGCCCTTGCATTACCCGCATTCTGCAGACTTCGCATCGATATCGGTATCGGGTTCGGTATCAGTATCGGGTTCGGGATCGGGTTCGGTATCGGGATCGGGTTCGGGTTCGGTATCGGGATCGTTGCTGAGACTCAGAAGTAATAGTAAATACTCTTGTAATCTTCGGGGTTTTCACCGAGTGTTTCGAGCTTTTTCAGATAGTCGTACAGCGCAAGATCCGTGTGAATATAAGAAGGAATGTTGCTGATGTACTTTTCCCATGGGTGAAACTCGTAGATTCGTCGCCCATCTGGCAGAATCGTCAGCAGCAGATGATTCTGCTCAGCTCGCAGATAGTTCTTGCCGAGCCCCGGCACATTAAAAACGGGCTCGTCAGTTCTCGCCATGCCTGGCAGCAGGCGCGCCTCTTCCCTCGCCTCCTGTTGCAGCCGCGCCAGCGGCACCCGGTAGAAATCAGTCTCCTGCTTGCCTTTGGCGTTGAAGGTATAATATGGCTCAACACCAATCTGGCGCAGCCAGCGGCGAAGAGCGTTCACCTCGTAGCGGCGACAATTCTGAATCGTGAATACAGCCTGGTTGTAGCAGTAAAGGCCTCGTCGCCTGAACTTCTGTATTGCTTCCATCGCCTGCGGGGTGATTTCAAAACAGTGCTCGAAATGCGTAACTATAACTATCTCGCGCCGGCCAGGCTGCTGGAAAGAGGCGATCATGTCCGCAAGTTCGTCGGTTATGCGCTGCGGCAATGCCACTGGCGTGCGCGAACCGATGCGAATACGCCACACAGTTTCAATCTTAGCCAGGCCTTCGAGCACATACCTGATATTGGCATCTGTCATCACCAGCGGATCGCCACCGGTTACCAGCACCTCGTTAACCGCCGGGTTCGCAGCTATCCAGTCTATGGCGGCATCCAGCTTTTCTTTCGAGGCCATGGCACCGGGAGAATAAACATCGTCTATCTCCCAGTTACGCTGACAGTAAACACAGATCTGGCTGCACGTATTATAGGGCTTGAACACCACAATGTGTGGATAACGCCGGGTGATCAGATCGATCGGCGACGTATCGGTCTCGCGCATGAAATCAAGATCGCAAACAGGCTGATCGCGACGCGCCAGAATCCCATCGACATAACTCATCGGCGGAATGACCTGAGCCCTCACCGACATGTCGACCAACCCTCCGCTTCGATAGTCGAACAAAGAAACATAATAAGGCGTGATACCAAAGGGCAGTCTTGCTGCGCGGGCCCGGTCAATTGCCAGTTTTTCTTCCGGAGTCAGTTCTACCAGCTTCTCAAGCATCGCTGAATCTCTGACAATATGCTTGAGTTGCCAGTGGTAGTCATCAAATTCAGCCTCACTACAGCCGAAAAAGCTGATTATGCGCTGTCGGTTTTCGTTGCGCTTCTCAATGACTCCAGAGTCAAGACCGCATTGATAACGCTTCATCGACTCATCAATCTTTGCACACAAGCGATTCAGATAACGCGATCGCGCGATTCCTGCCTCACGACCGGTTTTTCGAATCTTCACCTCATCGCCATAAATACCGGCTTTGCCGGCCATTCCAGAGAGTATACGATGAACGTCTTCGAGAAAAGCATCTGAAAGATCAGGTGGCAAACTTTGCCAGTTCTCATGCGCCAGATCGTAAAGGACCTTAACCATGTCAAAACCGGTCAAATGAGCACTGCGCCGCGTGAAAAACTGCCGAAATGCCCTGAGACATGAAAGCCGCAAAGCCACCTGCAGTCCACTTAATTTCAGCGCTTCATCCGCATTTGCTTCAATAAACCGGCGGGATTTGGCCAGAAATTTGTCGCGCGCACTCTCGTAATCAGGCGCTTCCAGCAGAATTTTATGCAAAGGCGGAAATGCCAGAAACATCTGTTCAACTTTTTCTTTGCTGTACACTGTTGCTCCAGACCAGGCAATTTCTTAAAATATGGTGATTTTCTTGAAAATACCAAGAAATTACGCAGAATTCATAGTTTTTCTAGTCATAGAATAACATATCTGCCGTTTTTATTCAATTTTTGCAACCAGCAATTTTCGAGCAAAAACTTAACGACAATCGGCGCGAGCCGTACAAGAGGGGCGCAGAGAGCGACCGAGTGGATGTACCCTGCGACTTTCTTCTTAGTTCAGGCTGCGAAAAACAGGTTGCGCAGAATAACGGTTGTGGCAGCGACTCAGTCCGCTTCGCCCTCGCGCCTGATAAAGCGCCATTCCCCGAGCATGCGGTCTGAGTCTTCACTCTCGCGGCGCTGCAGTTCAAAAATAGCTTCAAAATTCACCGGTTCGGCCGAATGATGCGCACGCAGCCAGCCCTTAACTTCGATTTCGCCAAAAAGCGGCGAACCCGGCTTTTCATCAGTAAAATATTCTGCGGTCAGATAAGTCATTCCGGCCTTGTCGATAAGAACCTCATGCTCAGTGCTGTTGACCGTCAAAGATTGCGATTTTTCCTTGAGCCCACGGGTCGAATATGAGGTCGGTGGAGCTATTCTGATGTTCTCGAACTTCTTTTCATCAGGCCGGCCCTGCGGTCGAAAAAGAATCTCACAGCGATGAAAAGGAATCACCAGCGTATCTGAAGAGTATGTCACGACATATACTTTCATACTGAGATTCCATTGATAAGCGCCTGACTGACTTATTCCGGCAATAGCTCGCTGCAACTCGACTTTGCCATCGATAATCTCGAGACTCGGTTTCTTCTGAGTCGGGTAAAGCAGCTTTATCAGATCAGAGCGTCGTGCCGAACGGGTTGAATTGGCTTCACGCCAGGGAACTTCGTGAGTTATGATACCGGTACTGTCAGGAATTCTGATGACGAAAGGGCTGCGCTCGGTTTCAAAGACAAGCGCAACCACAGTTTTGCCATTATAGGGCACCGAAAGGCTGATTAGATTTGGCGCAAGCAGCTGGTCAAAGCGCGAACGCACCTTGGCAAACCAGATCGAAAGTTCTTCGAAATCAGCGCCGACCACGCCTTTTTTTTCGTCGATGCCGATCAACCACATGATCGGCTCACCGCGGGCAGCATTGGCATGTGCTGCAATACGACGCGCTGCCCGAAAATGGTCGCGCGGCCATTCCGCCTTGAGCTCAACCGTATCGTCTTCGATCGGCTGGCCTTTTTCGAGGCGTTCAATGATATCGAGAACCTTGAATTCTATTTCCTGTTTTTTCATCGCGCACTCTCTGCTATTTCTTACTTTTTCATATTATCGGCATTTTTGCAATGCCGCCAAAAAAAAGAATTTCCGTTCATGGCCACCGCCACAAACGGAAACTCCGTTTTTATCAATTAGATCAGTGTTCAAGCCCCTTAACAAAATCAACGGCAAATGGGACAGTCTGCTCAGGTTTAACCTTGTACCAGACCTGTAATATCTTACCGTCTTCGCCCACCAGGAAAGAAGAGCGAATGATACCGACCGATTTTTTGCCAAACATCGTCTTTTCGCCAAGCACAAAGTAATCGGCCGCAGTTTTTTTGTCGGGATCGGCCAGCAGAGTGAAGTTCAACGAATACTTTTCAGCAAACTTCTTGAGCGCCGCCGGCTGATCAGGGCTGATACCGACAACGGCCACGCCAAGGTCTTTGAGATCGGCAAAGGCATCACGTATGCTGCAGGCCTGCGTTGTGCAACCAGGCGTCGACGCCTTGGGATAGAAGTAGACGAGCAGTTTGCCACCAGCGAAATCCTTGAGGGCAACCGCTTTGCCGCCTTTATCATGCAAAGCGAATGCTGGTGCCTTATCGCCAACTTTGAGTTCTGACTTATTCATCACTCCCCCAGGCTCTTCTCGCTTTCTTCTTTAACAGCAGTCGGATCAGACTGTGGGGCCGTATCTTCGGTGGTTGCGTCGTCTACTGTTGTTTCCTGCGAAGTCTGCTCCTCATTTTCTGTCTCTTCTTTCACTGGGGCAGAGGTAGCTTCAGGAGCAACAGGTGCATCAACAGTAGCATCAGGGTCTCCAGCGGGAATAATCGCTTCTTCTTTTGCCGGTTCTGCGGCTGGAGTCGGTTCTGCAGATGTGACAGGTTCGGCAGCTGCGGCAGGCTCAACTGCCGATTTCGGCTCAGCAACAGGTTCTTTGGTGGCGGTTGGGGCAGCTGCCGAGCCACCTCTGGCTTCTACCAGCTCTTTAACTTTGGCATCGAGACCGGCCATTGGATGGCCATTCCAGACGATTTTGCCATCTACTACGATAAAAGCAGCCGGAATTCCGGTTACACCATAAGCCGAACCAGCAGAACTCTCAGCACCGATAATCCAGTTCATTCCAGCCTTTTTATTGAATTCATTGATGGTGTCGGCGGGCTCCTGGCTCAGAGATACGAGAACGACACCCTTGTCTTTGTATTCATTGTACAAAGTTTTGAGATGCGGAATGCTGGTGCGGCAAGGCGGGCACCAGGTTGCCCAGAATTCTACGATTACGATTTTGTCTTTGTGATCAGAAAGTTTGAAGCTGTCGGTGTTGATCCAGGTGCCGGCAGTAACTTCAGGCGCATCACCGCTGGCATTCTTACTGCAGCCTGGCGTAACTATTCCAAAACAGAAAAACAATACTGCGACCAGAAAGAGACTGAATTTTTTCATGTAAATGATTACCTCCTGTGTTTTTTAACTGTTCAAAACATATTATAAACCCACCCGCCTGTAAAGCGATGAACAACAAAATAGCAGTTTCCGGTCAAAATCAATCTTTATTCCGCACAAGCCTTCAGGCGCAGTCGCAAAATCCATAATTATCAGCGGCCTCTCCGGATCCTGCGACTGCGCTTCGCTTCGCGCATGATGACGAAAAAAGCCAGACCCCAGCATCGTGATCTCTGTTGATGATGGTCTTACGCCTCACCGAGAATTGCTGTCAATATCATGTTCTCTATTGATGCTGGGTTACAGTTCACCGAGGATTGCCGGTTCATAATGACAACATGGTCGTTATAGCGTCAGAAGCTCATGATACGTTTCCGGGCGGCGGTCAATCACAATATTGTTGCGTGGCGTCATAAGCTTGTCGCGCGCCTTTTCAAGGTCGAAGTCGAACACCTTGCACTCGGTCGTTTCGGCACCGGCCTGATAAATCACCTCACCCTTAGGGTCGGCGATCGTCGACATACCTGTAAATGTGAGGCCATGTTCCGTACCGGTGCGATTGGCGGTGATTACATAAAAATGGTTGATCAATGCATGAATCGGCACCGAGCGCTGCGCAAAACCAGGCAGTACAAGAGCTGAACAATGACACAGAATGTCAGCACCTTTAAGCATGGCGATTCGCCAGACTTCCGGAAACATCCAGTCAAAACAGACGAGCATGGCGATTTTGCCGATCGGCGTATCGAATACCGGCACCCCGACGTCGCCTGCCGAGAATATATCTTTCTCGTTGTAGAACAGATGAATCTTGCGATATTTGCCGACAAGACCGCCTGGGCCGATTAGAACTGCAGAGTTGAAAAGTTTAAAGCCTTCGCGTTCGTTAAAACCTGAGGCCACATAAGAATTAGTGCGGCGACAATGGTCGTGCAGTAAAGTAATAAAGCGGCTGTTGTCAATTTCTTCGGCGGCGTCAAATGCATCGTTGCGGGTCGGGAAGTTGTAACCTGAATTACTCAGCTCCGGCAAAACCAGCAAATCTGCCGGAGGAGCTTCTTTAAGCAGCTTTGCCAGGCGGTTGAGAGTGACATCGAGATTCATCAACTCAGGAGTAAACTGAACGAAACCAGCCTTCATCACAAATTCTCCTCAAAAGGTCATTTTTTACTTCCGACCGGCTCGATGCGATAAAAGCTCTCACGCAGACGCAGGCGCTCACGCGCATCGAACATCTTGCGGCGCATCAGCCAGAGGCTCAGTATAACACCGAATCCGGTTCCTGACGAGATCATAAACATGATGAGAATCTGATAACGCACCGCCTCGCCAGCCGTATTGCCAGCCAGAATCTGACCGGTCATCATACCCGGCAAACTTACCAGACCTGCTGCTGCCATCGAATTGATAATAGGAATCAGCCCGGTACGCACACTTTCGCGCCAGATGTCTTCGATCGCCTCAACCGAGGTCTGCCCCAGAGCCAGGCGTTGCTCGATCATCTGCCAGCGTGTCCAGGCCAGATTCGAAAAAGCATTCATCGCCAGCGCCACCCCATTCATTGTGTTACCAAGCAGCATGCCAAGAATTGGAATAGCATAACGCGGGCTGTACCATGGTTCTACCTTGATTACCAGCGTCAACGTCAGCACCATTATCGAAAACGAAGAAACCAGCATTGAGCTGGTGCCGATAAGAAAACGTGCCGGGCCCTTTACCCGCACCTTCTGCCGCGACATGACTTCCCAGCCGGCTGCGGCCAGCATCAGTGACCAGATCAGCACGACCAGATAAAAATTGACTGTGCTGAACACAACGTTGAGTACCAGACCAATAAGTGACAGCTGAACCGCCGTTCTTAAAGCCGCAATCAGCAAAGGACGCTCGATTTCGAGACGGTGCCAGAAGCTCAGAAATGCGAGCAGAAGCACAAGCAGACTTGCCAGCGAAAGTTCGAATGCACCAAGTGGAATTACGTTCATGCCAGCTCCCGCATTTCGCCGCCGACGAGAATTTCAAAGCGGCGGGAAGCAACCCTCTTGAGTTGCACCGGGTCATGACTCACCCAGATAGCCGGCGCCGAATTCTCTTTGAGATAGTCTAAAATGAAGTTTTCTACCCGACTGATACTGCCCTGATCGAGGCTGGCCGTCGGTTCGTCGAGCAGCAGCGCTTTGGGCCGGTTCTGTAACAGGCGAAAAATGGCAAGCCTCTGTTTTTCGCCGGTCGACAGGCGGTTTATTTCCCAGTCCATGACTTCGCTGGTAAATCCTAACTGTTGCAGCCACGAGGCTGCGGGCGGCACCTTGAAATGCTGGCCGACCCGTTCATGCCACCAGAAACTTTCTGCCGGCAGATAGGCAACCTGACGACGCCAGTGCGGGCCACTGATTTCATTGCAGGCAGTCTGACCGAGACACAAATGGCCTTCATGCGGCTCAAGATCGGCGATAGCACGCAGCAACAGAGACTTGCCCGCGCCGGAAGCTCCGTGCAGACCAAGCACCTGCCCCGGCTCGACCGCAAAAGTATAGGGGCCACGCCCGAGAAAACTTAAATTTTCCAATCTGAGCCCGTTCATAGTTCCCGCTAATTTAACATGGCATGACAAAATTGTTTGCGAAAAAAATTCGGAATACTGCGAAATGTGTCGAATAGATGCCTGAAATTGTATATCTTAGCGGAGTCCTTATGCTCAATCAATACCGCCTTCTCGCTCTGCTGCTGACAGCAAGTCTGCTGATCAGTGGCTGCAATGCCTTCGAAGGTTTCGATCGCAATCTCAACGACAGCGACTTCTCGGCCAAAGCTGGCGAAGCAAGGCTAGAACTTGCAGCAGCGAACTATGCCAAAGCGCGCGAACTTTACGACAGCCTGATAAAGGAGCATGGCGCCGACGAAGACGTCTGGCGTGGCCGCGCCGGGGCTCTCGCCGGGCTTGCCGGCTTCAACATGTTCAACGTGCTCAATATCCTGCAAAATGACGCATCTACTCCCAACACTTTAATCTTCAAGGCAGCGCTGACAATTACCGACTCAGAACTCCTTGAACAGGCCATCGCCGACATGGACAGAATAACGCAACCGGGAAACGACGACCGCCTTTTCCGCAGCCTGATGGCGACTCTCGCCGCTGCCCGCCGTCTGCTCGCCAAATACGACACCAACCTCAGCAAAAAGCTCGACACCCCAGATCAGATCGATTTCGACACCAACGACGAGAAAACCCTGACCTGGCAACAGCTTTACCGTCGCCTTACCGATACAACTTCAGCTTATTCGCTCGAACGTGCCTTTATCGAACTGACGCTCGCTCTCGATGGAAGAGGCAGCGAATGGCAGACAGTTTCACCCATTCTGGGAGTTAATTACACCGGCACTTACACGCCGGCGAACCGCAGCACAATACTGGCGGTCGGCAACTTTGCCACGATACTGCAACAGGCAAATGCCTGGTTCGATGCCTCAGAAGCCAACTTTAAGGCTGAACTGTTGAGCCTGGACGGAGCCAACTGATGCAAAACCGTTTTAAACGAAGAATAATCGCGTTGTCAATGTTGCTCAGTGGTTTACTTGCTGCCGCGCCAGCGCAGGCCGACAAAAATTTCATCTATGAAAGCGCCCGCACCATGGGCATGGGCGGCACCAGCGTAGCTATTGCCGACGACCACCAGGCGCTGTTCACCAACCCGGCCGGACTCGGGCTTCAGCAGAAAAGCTCCTATTCGGTCATCAATGCGTTGATCAAGCAGAACCAAGACTACAGCAAAGTTAATGGCAAGATAAACAATCTCAGCGATGACGACACCGCCGCCAGTCGTGCCGCCAATTTCAGCAATCTCATGGCGATCATGGGCGAGACAGGATATCAGGCCTGGTCGGCCATGTCTTATTACATGGGCGCAACCGGCTTTGGCATGGCAGCCTATTACCACGACTCCGAGCGTTTTTCAGTCAAAAACCCGGCCAACCCGGTAGTTAAATCAGAAGTATATCAGGACGCCGTTCTGAGCGGCTCAATTGCCCGCGGCTTCAACGAGCCACAGATGCTTTTTAAAGATCGCACCATCGGCTGGTGGGGCGCTACCATGAAAGTAGCAACCCGTAAAATGACCGAACAGAGCTTTTATGCCAGAGACTTTGCCGCCCTCACTCCTGGCATTTTAAAAGATACCGACCGCTCTGGCGCGACGCTCGACTTCGACCTTGGCGCGCTCTGGCAGCTCAACAACCCATGGCAGACCTCGCTCGGCCTGTTTGTCGGTAATGTTTTAAGCACAGATTACAGTGAAGAAGCTGGCACTCTCGAACGCCAGTTCGCTGTCGGAACCTCGATCAAGCCCTTGACCGGCCCACCTGAGCGCAACAAAAAGCTCATACTCGCCGCCGACTACTGGGAAAACGGTGACGACCGCACGGCGCTGACCAAACTGCGCCTTGGCATGCAGGTAGAACTGGCTGAGGGAATACACCTTCTCGGTGGCCTACGGGGCGGCTACCCGACCGCGGGTTTCAGCGTCAAATGGTATGACATGAGTGTTCAGGCCGCCACCTACGGCGAAGAACTCGGCCAGCGCCCTGGTGAAAAGGAAGACCGCCGCTACACCGCCAGCTTCAACCTCGAATTTTAAACATCAGCGGTGAATGGGTTTGCCGAAAATGTGAAATGGAATGTCTTCTTTGAGCACCATGCGTAAAAAGTTCAGCATGTCAGAAGCGAGGGTGCGCATTTTTTCGCTGTCGGTCCAGAACAGTTCAAAAACCACTCTCTGAGCCTCTTTTCGCAAAGCCGGCAAGTCACTGAGCTTATGATTGATCTGCAGGTTCTCGATGTGATCAGCCATTTTATAAAACTCGACGCTGATTTTTTCCGGGCCTTCCGGGGAATCGTCGAACCCGAGCGGGAACCCGGGATAAACTTCACAGAACTCAATTTCTCTGGCTATATGCCTGATGAGCGCCGGCTTTTCGATCAACCCGATCTTAACCGCAAGCAACTGCGCCGACAGCATCTCAGCGCTGATATTGCTGTTTTTGGCCAGCTGAAGCGCGGCAACCATGTCGTTGGTGCCGTGATACAGGGCATTTATCTGTCCACAGACAAATAATATCTTCTTCAGTACGATATCATGCGTGGGCTGTATCTTGTCACGATGCAGCGTGGCAAATTCAGGAGTCACCGCAAAAGCCGATGCACAAAACCACAGCATCAGTGTAACAACAGCAAACAAACCAGATTTACGATTTTTCATTATCTTATTACCTTATCTTCGTACACTGTTTTGTAATTATACATATTAAACCGACACCCGCCACCCCTCAACGCAAAATATCAACAGCCCCGGTCTGAATCAGGGCATTTCAGCTGGATCGACAACACCGCCCTGCTGCACCCGGCGTAGCTCATCGGCAAGCAATACATGCTCGCGCGGCAGACCTGAATCGGCGAATTTTGTGATCGGCTGACCGGCATCGTCGCATGGAGTAATGCGAATAACGCCCTTGGTAAGCTTGTTTATTTTGAGCAGGTTTTCGGCACAGAAAAGCGTAGTAGCGATACGAACACGCTTTGGCCATTTCAGAAAAGACTGGCCATCAAGTACAAGATCAGAAACCTTGCCGGCCAGCGGAACGCCATTCTTGTTCACGCTGTAGCGAAGATTACTCGACACCACCGGTTCGTAAACCGGAAACTTTTTGCTCTGCCAGGTCAGAATTTCGAGCAGAAGTCTGGTTTGCGCCCGCGATAGCGAGAAGACAACAACAGGAGCGCCAGGAGTGCCATCTGCGGCAAAGCCAAGCGGCGAAAACCTGAAGATGTCTGAAAATGCATACATTGTCGGCCGACCATCGACAGTGAGATATTCTGAGCGAACCAGACCATAGGTGGTGAAATATATATCGACAGGATTGACAAGACGACGGTTAACCGCCCTGAGCAGGTTGGAAACCGTATATACAGCAGCGTCATTCGCCGGAAAGCTCGCCTTGCGTCGATCACGCGTTACCATGCAGATTGGGTCGCCGGCGGCAAACCCGGTCTGTCTGATCAGCCGGTCAACCTCGCGGCTGGTCTTTTTCAGCCAGGCAATCACATCTGCTTCAGCCGGAATGCTGTCATCTATGGCGATAAGAGAACTCTGCGGATTGAGCAGCCTGAGGCTGCGACCGTCATACTCGAGATCGAGCACGCCAAGGTTGGCACCGCCATGGCCCGCCTGTGCGATAATAGTCGAGCCCACCCTCTTTACATAAGCCTGGTGCGTATGACCGGCTATTATCAGGTCGATGCCTTTTACTTCTCTGGCCAGTTTCTCGTCTTCCGGGGTGCCGCCATGCAGCAGAGCTATGACAATATGGCACTTTTGCGTTTTGCGCAGCAGATCGACCCGGGCTTGCACCAGTGCATGAAAAGCCTTCTCGTCAACCTTTACTGCCTTGTCATCAAAACCGGCAAACTGTGCAGATTTTCTGGTTGTAGTAGACAATTGTGCGGCGTTCGGGCCAACCAGGCCAAGAATGCCAACCATGATCGGCGGCTGATCGGCGCCACCCGGAAACTTGCGAATCTGAAAATCATGAAACGCCGGCTCTCTCAACGGCTCGCCACCAGGTCTGACAAATTGCCGCAGAGGGTTGTCGACGCTTCCATTTCGGCTGAAGCTGAGATTTGAGGTAACAAAAGGCAGGGCATAGCCGGCCTTCTTTGCCTTGGTCAGTGCGCGGGCCAGACCATCTTCTTCGGCATCGAAATCATGATTCCCGAGGCCAATTGCGTCATAACCGGCTTCGTGATAAAAACGATACTCAGGAGCATGCTCTGAATCAGCACAAGGACCAAGCATGTGAAACAGGCTGCCAAAAAGCATGTCGCCGGCATCGAGCAATAAAACCGGGCGGGCATTGCGAATTCGGTTAGCCCTGACACTTTGAATAGCCGTCATCAGTCTGGCTGCGTGCCCTCTTACCGGGTCATCGTCATTGGCCTGCGGCGTAAACAGCAGATCAGGCCCGAGACCGCCAAGCTGAGAATGAAAGTCATTTGTATGCATCACCGTAAAGCGGATCGGCTGCTCGAGCGTCTGCGTCAATACCGGAGAAGAACTCACCAAAATTATCGTCAGCAGAAGGCCAAACCACCTGTACAACATTACTGGTCTTGCTACGTTGATATCGTCAACCATCATAAAAGATCCTTTCAAAATCCATTTAAGTCATTTTACCAGATTTTTTCAGCCCCCGGGAAGCAGATGCATGATATTTAAAAATAGCAGGAACTTGCGGTTGCAGATTTGCCTCTGGTGTTATAAGCTTGCCTGCTATGGAACAACCTTTTATCGACGTCGATGAACGCCTCGACACCATACCGGGCACCGATCTGAAGCTGATTCAGAAAATCGATGGCACCGCCTTCGCCATCGACACCCTTCTGCTCGCCAGCTTTGTCAAGTTCAGCCCCGACATGCACACTGCCGCCGACCTCGGTGCCGGCAGCGGAATCCTGGCGTTTCTCATCAAATATCGTCATTCCGGGCTGCTTATGACGGGCTACGAACTACAGGAAGACCTCGTCGAATTGTCGCAGCGCAACTGCCAGCTCAACAAGCATTTTACCGATATCAGCTTCGAACGTCTCGACGTGCGCGATATTCCGGCTCATATACTGCCGGAAACCTGCGATCTGGTCGTGTCGAACCCGCCATATTTTCAGGCGGGCAGCGGCCGACTGCCAACCCGCCCGGGCCGCGCCAGCGCCCGCCACGAATTGAACGGTACACTCAAGGACTTTGTTGAAGCGGCAAGCTATCTGCTGCCATACGGGGGGCGCTTCTGTTTCATTATTCCAAGTTCGCGCTTTTACGAAGTGCTAGAATACTTCAAACCCTGCAACTTCGGGCTCAAACGCCTGCAGTTCGTACTGCCCAAAGAGGGTGAAAAGTCGCATCTGGCGCTTCTCGAAGTCGAGCGTTTCTTCAACGGCAAACATCAGCCGCTTCCCAACATCACCATTCACATGGCAGATGGCGGCTTCAGTCCAGAAATGAATCAGCTCTTCAGCGTCGGCCTGAAAAAATACAAGATATAAAACCCTAATTCAGGCTACGACCGTGGCGGTTCAGTAAAGCCGAAGCCTCGGCAGCAAAATTTTCACGTAACGCGATGAACTTGCGATCATACTCGTCGAGAGTGCCGTATCGCCTGATTCGTGGGCGAACCTGGCGGTTCCAGACGTGATTGAGATATTCGTTCCAGAGCGCGACAGTCTCTGCATTATCGTCAAACAGGCGATGCGCAACTATCAGCTCGTTTATCTGCACCGCCGATATTTTATCGACAAGACTCAATCGGCAAAAGTTGATAAACAGCCGCTGCGAACTTGTTCGCAAGGCATCTGAATCAAGCTCATATTCACTGATGACAAGAATAGTGCTCACTGCAGCAAACTGCCTGGCAAAATCAAACTTATTCGCATCAAGTGCTATTCCGTAGCATTCGCGATAAAGTGCCATAAAGCCCTGCGCCGCGTGAATCTCACGGTATGACTTCATATCTCTGTAGATATTTTCGTCGAGTTTCAGGCCAACAGCGTCAAATAGACTTTCAACGCTCAGTTTGGCAGGAACATCTGAACCGGCGCGTCCATAAATTGCATAAAATGCCAGCGCACCGATCATAACCAGGACGATTATGGCTCCTGCAATCCTCATAGGTACAACTTTTTCCTCTACCAGCTAAGCATAATTGGAAATCCGATACTTGTCCAGTAGCAGGCTTATTTACAATTAAACACAAAGACCCGGCAAACGTAGCGCCGCCGAAGTTCTTTATGAAAACTTCGGCGGCGAACAGGCAGTTCAAGTTTCAATTACCATTCATAATATTGCAGGCGCCCATCCAAAGCACGATTAAGATTCGGAGAGTGAATCTTGAAAATGTCGCCAAAAGCGGTAGGTCGTGTCTGACCAGAAAAGGCCTTTTCGAGCTGAATGCCGTCGAACCAGACGGAACGGGGAGAATCCACACTGCTGTTCTGCAGCACGATCGCAACATGACTGGCTACAGCCGGGTTATATTCAAGTTCGAAGCTCATGAATACACGGTAATACTTGAACGACTCTCCATCTATATTTATGGGAAGGCTGTAAGCCAGACCATGATGATTCACTTCAAGTATCGGGGCGGTTTCAAACACCGCCAAAGTTCCATCAGCATTTACTCGTATTCCTGCCGTAGCTACCGACTGACCGTCCTCATCATATTGTATGAGCGAAAGATCGGCACTGCCGCTTCCGGGGCAGACCCAGGCCGAAAGGAAGAACAGATTGTCAGGAGCAGGCTGTGAGAACGTGCTGGTAGCGACCGTCTGATAAGCTGATCCTGGCAGCATGGCAAAGAAAGAGCTACTAGAAGGAGTCACTTCACACTGAAATTCGCAACCATCTGAAGCTGCCGCCGGGGTACTGGCAAACAGCGTCTGACCAGCTGTCGGGCCATAATTTCCAACCGTCTGGCCGGGCGGAATTGTAAGAGTGACCGTTATCGTGCCATAGTCACCCGGTGTCACCGGAGAGGCAAGATCGTAGGCGAGCTGAGCCGCATCTATCTGAGTGGGCAAGGAAATATGATTGATTGCGCTGAAAACCCATGAATAGTTGCTCAAGGTTACGTTGCCGGTATTTTTGAAGGTTACATCGAGCGCTTTCGCTTCCCCCTGTGCGATCTGACCAAAGTCCACGATATTGAGCTCAGTATGTAATACCGAATCGACGATCATCAACGAATGAGTCGCATTCACACTCAGCAGAACATTGAAGGTGGCAGAGGCTTCAGCGTTATCGACGACGTTGTTATCGATTTCATCATCGTAAAACACTGCAGTTGCAATATAATTGCCGGGAGGAACCAGCGGCCCGATACTCAGATTCGCATTCCAGGAGTAATTGGCCGGGGTGGCTGCGATCGACTGCTCTCCTGCTGGAGTAAAAGACAGACTGGCCACCGGAAATGTATAAGTACTACCGGTCAGCGGGCTCAAGATCTGCCAGCGAACGTTTGGCAGCGGCACCGGATTGCTGTTGTAGACGGTAACCGCCTGAGAATAATTGGCATTTACATTGCGCGCGCCGAAATCAAGAGGCGGATTAGCCGGATTGGTCACGTAGAGCCCTTTGTCTCCGACAGTTACGCGCAGAACAAAAGTATCAGAAGCTTCTCCGGCAGTATAAGAACCAAGAGGCGCCAGATGATCTTCAAAAATAGCCTGGGTGCCATTGTAGGTATAAGAACCCTGAACCGGGCCGATGGTAACAGTCGCCGTGGCCACCATCGAGGCGCCGACTGCAAGATTGTTTGCCGGCAGCAACAGGGTTACATTACCAACCGGAATGCTGAAAGCGCCAAAAACAAGCGGCGCCTTGATCGAAAGAAGATTGCTCAAAGGCATGTTGCCAACATTTCTTATTTCAAAATTTCCGCTTTTCGAACTGTTGCGACCGACATATTGAAGATCAAGCAGAGGGGTCGTCACATCGACAGCCCTTGTCGAAGTAACTGTCAGCTCAAGCTGTACAGTGGTAGAAGCTTCGGCACTTTCATTGATGCCATTTCCATTCGAGTCTTCCCATACGATGAGAGTGCCGATATAAGTAGCCGCAGAAGCGTTTGGCGGCACACTCACCCGCCATGTCGACTGCTTGAACTGCCCGACGTTGAGTGCTCCGATATTGGCAGAGGTAATCACATTACTCGTAGCAGGAATATTGATGGGCCCCGGTAAGCTTGGAATCAGAACAGTCGCTGTCGCTTTGAGACTGGCCAGGTTGAGAGAGCCAATATTCCTTACGTTGAAGATGACAGAACTGGACAATGCATTGGGGCCACCACTTGAATTCAAAATGGCTTCATCGATATCAACCTTCAAATCGCCAACTTCGCAGCTGACCATGAAGTTGGACTGCGCATCAGTCGGGTTTCGACCAGCAGGTAGCGTCATGTCGGCATACAACCAGAAATGGCCTGGAACACTGTTGTATACGCCATAGGTTGCTGCCGGAGGAACAGTTACCTCGATTTCGCGGGTAAAAAACGCACCAGGTGCGGCTGTAAACAATTCAGAAGGCGGGAAGCTGGCATTACCGGCGGGAATGGTATCGGTAGCAGCCTGCAGTAAAACTTTTTCCCATCTCATGTCGGTCAAAGTCACGTTACCCGTGTTGCGGCAGTTGAAGCTTACCTTTTTTGATGTGCCGCGCGAAATGCCACCGAGACCCACAGTTGGAGACAATACCTGCACTTTGGCAACCGGCAGCACCTCTACCTGCAGGGTAAAAGAATTTCGGTATTCATCGACATCCCATTTTCCATCGAGATCGTCATCATAATAAAAATACTGCAGGGCAGAATAAGTGCCGACGGCCATGCCGGCTGGCGCGAATATTACCAGGCCGATTGCCGCGTTGCCACCGATGGCTATTGAAGTGGGTAACGACCCATCGACAGCGATGCTCTCTGAACCGATTACGTCGAATGTGGCATTTATCAGAGGTTGCGGGTCGAATTTGAGTTTTGTTAACGGGAGAGTACCGAGGTTGTTCAGAGTCAGTCCGAAACCGGTCTTAACCTCCGAGGGTTCTATAGTGCCAGCATCTATAAGGCCGGGAACCAGCGAGTAGTCGATAGTGCCGACTCTGATATGAACCTGGAAAGTGTCACTGGCTTCGTCGGCATCGACGGTGCCAACGTTGTGCCAGTCATCCCAGACAGTCCAGGTCGCGATATAGAAGCCTTCATTGGCGACATTGGTAGCCGAGACGCTTGCAACGAAGCTTTCTGTCATACCCATCGGGCCATAAACACCAGGAGTCACATTGATGGCAAAAGTATTTGTAGCTCCGGGTAGAGCCATTATTTTTACGTTGTCCAAAGCCAGATTTCCACCACTGAAAATGTTTACTGGCTTTGCCAATGTGTTTTTACCTACGGCCCAGTCACCGAGATCAACGATTTCCTGCGCAGCGAACACTCTCTTGCACGGCGGCACGGTAACTTTGACTGCAAAAAAGTCATAAAGTTCGCCAAGGTCAAAGATATTATTACCATTGAGATCCTGATATACCGACATGGTTGCGATATAATCGTTCGCTTCCTTGTTATAAGGAATGAACAGCGTTGCCGTAGCGTCTCTGGTCGCCCCAGCCGCGATTCCTCCGATTACCCCCGGGCTCATGCTCAGATTTGCCTTGCTGATCTTTATCATACCGGGCCCGTTCAGGTCTGTGGTTATCCACTTTACGAAATCAAGCGGATAATTACCAAGGTTTTGAATTTGAGTCGGACCGACCATCTTGCTGTCACCGCATTCCATGACGCCAAAATCAAGCGTCGCAGAAGCCAGCGCAAGGTCGCGGGAGTAGATGATCAGACGATTCGACACTGACTTGTTCGATGTAACCAGATTACCGGTGTTGAGATCGTAACCGGCCGCATAATAAGCCGGATTGACCGTCAATGAATAGCTGCCAACAAGCCCGGTATTTGTGTCTGCACGGTATGTCCAGACATATTGCGATGCTTTGCCGGCAGCAACAGTTGCGCTTGCCGGAGTTGGCCCTGAAATAAGAGTCGCGCTGCCAATCGCAGCTGCAGATGGAACCAGCAGCGAAGGAGAAGCGTTACTGATAGTCGAACCGCTTGCTACTGTGTTCGAAGCCAGCATGGTGACGGTAAAATTCTCACCGACAAACACTTCTGTAGGAGAAATGGTCAGCGATGCAACGAGATTTCCAGGAAGCTGAACGCGAAAATACTGTATCGCCCTTTTCGCGCCACCAGCAGCGGTTCCGCCGTCTGAAATGAGCACAGTCCAGGTGGCAAGAGCCGCTCCGGCCGGGAGTGTATAAAGATGGTCGATATATCCATTTGCATCAGCAGCAAGCTCTGGCGAGATATTCAACCAACCGGTTGGAGTGGTGCCGGCCTGTGGAATTTCACTGCTGTATAACCTGATTCGATAAGGAGTAGATAAGGCATCGAAGCCGTAGCCTCTTATATAAACTGTTTGCAGAACATTGAAATCAGATTGCAGAGGTGTGTAAGTCAAATTTCGCGACAACCAGATGCCCTGAGGCTGGATTGTCCAGGTGTCCTGGGGCGGCCCACCAGTCAGATACCCTCCGCTCTCCGGCCAGTTTTTATCATACCAGAGCAGATTCGAAGTAAATGTGTCGAGCCCGGTCGGAGAATCCTGGTTTACCGATATATCATAAATGATAGTGACGGTTGTGCCGCCACCAGCAAGATCATAAGGAAATGCAGGTGATAAAACGCTCTGAGAGTATCCGCCAATGTCGAAAGACAGGCTGGCGGCTTCGAGCACAGCTGTTGCCTGGCCGCTGTTGCGAATCACAACCTCTATCCTTAGATTATTCTGGTTGAGATAGACGACTGTCGGCACAGCCGTAATCGAATCAACAGATAAAGAAGGCTGGGTCTGAATCAAACATGTGTTGCTGAGAAATGCTGCACTGGTCAAAAAAGTACCATCACTGGCGTCAAAACCATAAACTGTTGCCGAAGCCGAAAAGTTGCCCGGTGCCAGCGCGGTAAAATCGTATGTGGCCGTTGCCTGACCGTCACCATCAACATCGATGACCGCCGGGGCTGGCCCGGCATCGAGACTTGCCAGTAAAGCAGTGTTCAGATCAAGCGGACTTGCATAACCACTCTCAAGCTTTGCGCCACCAGTATTAACGAAAGTCATCGAACCGACAAATGACTGTCCGACAGAAACCTGCGCCGGCAACTCGAACATACCGCTCAAAACCGCAGGAGAAGTTACTTCAAAAAGATTCTCGACGGCTATGATCGTATTGGTCGGGTTGGTAATGCGCACTTTATAGTCACCGTAGGGAGATGCCGGAGCAATATCGAACTGGTGATACATGGTTCCAGAGGCGTCTGCGGTCAGCGGCGGCGATACCAGCACAGTATTGTTCGAGGGATCCAGCCAGCGGAACACGTATTCTGCATAAGGATTAACATTTTCACCGCGCGCGTAAACTGTTATGTTTCCAACCGTGGGCCGGTTAAAGCTTGCTGATGGAAAAGCGTATGCCGGATCTTTGAAGGTGTTGAGCTTTTCAGCTCTAATCGTCCAGGTGGCTGGTATAAGCGCGCCGGTATCCCACTTCAGAGGGCCACCGGTATTTTCGTCTGAACCATATATGTTGGCATTAACAGAATCGGTGCAGGTTGCAGTAGTCGGCGAAATATCGATACCGTATCGGGCCGTAGTCTCCATGTAACCGGGAAGCGTGATCGAAAATGGCGTGATACTGTAACAGGCATCATAGGTTCCGGTCGCAAAATATGGCGGAACCAGCAGGTCTGAATACTCCCATATTGCCGTAGCTTCGCCCATATTTGAAACTCTTAAAAATACCGGGGTATTGGTCTGGCCACGATACACCGTATCTGAGGCGATAACCTCTTCGAGAACCAGAGAACCGGGATTCTGTATTGTCCAGGAATCAGTTACATCAGAGCTTGAATCATCGGTGTTGAGCCCGGAAAATTTGTCGGTACCCGAAGCGGTGCCGCTGATGACAGCAACGAAGCCAGAATCGCTCGTCGCTGAAACTTTGACCGCAAATATTGCAGTGAATTCACTTAACGGCGCTATTTCAACAGAATCAGTTGCAACAGGCGGCGGTATCACCACCGAATCAATCAGCAGGCTCGTCAGAGAACCCGTTTGAGGTTCATAATCTCCCAGAGAGAAAGTCAGACTGGCACCCTGAAAATAATACGGCGTTTCACCAAGATTGGCGATCAACATATTGACCAGAATATCAGCCTGCCCTTTGTTAACAAAGGTTGGAATCGTCTCAACCTTAAGTATGCTCAGGTTCGCGCGGCTTCTTACCAGCCACTCATGTGGTGTCTGTGCATCTTTGTCTTCGAAGGTGTAAATACCTGAAGTGGCAGAAGCAAAAGCATCAACCGTGGCTGTTCCTGTCGGAGAGTCAATTGCGACATCGACCGTGAACGTTGCTGTGATTGTGCCTCCCGGAGATATTTCCAGAGGAGGAGTCAATGAGGTGACAAGATTCTGAGTATAGCTTCCGAGAGAGAAAGACAATGAAGCGACGTTAACCGTGGCTGTTGCCGTATAAAAGTTACGAATCGTGATTTCAACCGGAATTCCAGTCTGTCCCTGGGTCACGCCATCAGGAGTATCTGCTCTTACTTCTTCAATCGATATTCCGCCATGTACGAAGCGCACTTCGTTAAGTTGCGCAAGCGCTGCTGCATGATTAGTTCTTTCGAATCCGACACGATATTGAATATAGCGATCAGTGCTGTTTAAAGGTGTGTTTCCACTGGTTGTGACCGTTGTGGTCGCCACCCAACCTGTCCAGCCGCCCATTTCCGGCAGAGGCGTAGAGCCGCTTCTGGTTGAGATAACCAGCTGATTTCCGGCCGGAACGTTGCAGTCATATTCTATTCTCTGCCATATCGGGTTAGCAGCACGCGAGTCAAAAATCATGGATTCTATATGTGCAACTTCAATCGGAGTTCCACTGACCGGAGTGCCGACAACGTAGCCTCTGAAAGCATCTGCACACTGGTAAAAAGCTGATGGAGTCTTGCCGATACCGACAATGAGAGGAGTATTGGTCATGTATCTTGTGCTGTCGTTATTAGACAAGCCTACTGTATCGACCGTATTTACCGGTTGGTCTGTGCCACCGGGACCGATTACTCCAAGTTTACTCAGATAGTCGTAACGCATGGCAATATCACTCGAGCTGTATAAAACAGCCTGAAAGATATAAATATCATCATTCGAAGTATAACGATTGGTTCGCCAGGTAAAAGCTATTCTCGCAGGTCCTGCAAGATCATCTCTGAACACTCCGGGGTTTTGCGGATAGTTGGCATTGTTGTATTTCAGGTCGATCCAGAGCGGTGCGATAAGCTGGCCCCATCTGGTACCAATGAATTCCGCCCATGAGTTTGAGTAATCGCCATAGTTCGTTGAAGTTCTGTACAAAAGGCCATTGGTATTCACGCGCCAGTTGTTTTGATAATCAATACCATAAAAGTAGAAGGACCAGGGAAGATTAAAGGCATCGCTTCTGGCATCATCCCTGTAATAGGTGTAGTTTGTGTTGCGTTCAAAGTGAACATTGGCGGTATAGCCGTAGTTAAAAGCCAGTGGCGTAACTTCAATACCCGGGTCAAAATCTTTTCTTGAATAATATGGTGTCCATTGGGTGCTGCAGTTGGCCGTTGCTGCGTTGGTGAACCCATAGTTGCCGGGATTGGTCGCCGAACCGTTATCCCAATAGATATAATAGGTCTTCGTCTCACCACGCAACATGTTTACCAGAAAAGCTATATCCATAGTGGTTGTTGTCGTAGCAAGCACAAATCTGCCAATCTCGTTGCCACAATCATCTGCGACTCTTATGGCATTTGCGACTACGTTGGCAAGCCCGGCCAGTTGAATGCGGCATGGCGCATTGAAACGTTCGGTAACATCCGGCTCGGTTATGGTAACGGTCACATATCGAGCCCAGGTTCGGCCGCCACTGTTCGAAAACAGTTTTGGCCGAATCGAGTTGGCATCTGTCGTCGTGTCTATCATACGCAGAACTCTGGCATTATGAAAATAGCTCTGCGAAGCGGTATCTGTTAATACTGCGTCCCGTCGCGCAACAAAGCCATCAGAAGCACCTATCGCATCGACGTTGCCAAAGTTGTTGATACCTCGCACCGACGCGAAATATCTCGTCCCACTCGCAAGTGAGATGCCGGTCACAGACGCACTTTTTGCGTGTCCGACACTGGTCCAGTCGTATATGTTGTTGCCGAACTTGCTGGTGCCGACTGCAACTTCGTAACGAATGACCGACGCATTTGGATGATCCCAGTTCAACTCTGCTCTGTTTTCAAAGAACGAATGTTCTACGTCGAACTGCAAGCCATCTCGAACAGTAATACCGGTAACAATGGTCGTTATGGCACCATCGCTGGACACCGGATCCAGGGGAACACCGCCGGTATCGACAATTCTCACCGTAACATAATACATGGTGCCACCAACCAGAGGCAGCCCCGAAAATGAATGACCTGTCGAAGTGCCCACGTTTGTCCAGCCGACGATGTTTGTTCCACCTGGAGTAGTACCTACCGCCGCTTCGTAACGCAAAAAAGGTATAGATACTGCATCCCAGTTCCCTTGAATGGTGTCTGGCAAAATAGAATTATCTATATCTTCCGCTGTACCATCCCGAACTTCAAACTGAACATAAGAAAACCCGTCACTTGAATAAGCTGGCAACGCACCTGCCACAGCATGAACTATTCTTACCGAAGCATAATAAGTCTGCCCATCTGTGAGAGTGAATCCAGAAAGATTTCCACTGGTGATCGCTCCCATGTCGGTCCAGCCAACGATGTTGGTTGCGCCTGGAGTAGTGCCCAGGGCCGCTTCATAGCGCAAGACCGCCAGTCCTGTCGCATCATCCCAGTTTATATCGATAGAATTCTGCGAAAACGAATAGTCTATATCAGAACCGGCTACCGGTCCATCTCTGACAGTGAGAGTAGTATTGACAATAGGCACAAAACCATCGCTCGAAAATACGGCGATTTCGGCCAGCGACGGGTCGAAGGCCTTAACACTACAGTAATAAGAAGCACCACTGCTCAGACTCAAACCAGTGAAACTGTAACTGGTTGATGTGTTAACATTAGTCCAGCCAACGACATCTGAAGCGCCAGCACTGGTTCCGAGTGCGACTGAATAGCTCGAAACAGGAATGCCAAGAACGTCCCAGTTCATGTCGACATCGTTTAAAGACCCGGTAAAATCGACGTCGACACCACTGCCGTCACGTATGTCCATTTTCAAATAAACAAAGCCATCACTGGCCGAATAGTTCAAAGTTCCCCGGTCGGTCACCATTCTGACAGAAGTGTAATAGGTATTGCCGCTGGTCAACGAAACTCCGGTGAAGGTGTGGCCTGTTGCAGCAGCAGCAAGATTAACCCAGCCGGAAACATCACTGCCACCTGGCGTGGAGCCAAGTGCGACCTGATATCCGGTTCTGGTGAATCCGGTAACTGCGACATGCGCCCAGTTCATATCGATATCGGTCACAGTAATTATTGTATCAACATCGAGTCCGCTTCCATCATTGACCGTCTGGCGCACTATCGGCCATTCGACCGAATATGGCGATTCGACGTCACCACCATCGAAGTCGGTAACCGCATAATAAACGACGCTGCCTGCCGGTGGTATGTGCGAAAAACTGTTGGTAGTGACCAATGAAGAATTGGGGTAAGAGCCAGAGGTAGTTCCCCAGTATATTCTATAAGGATTGGTTCCTCGCAGGTTGACATCGCTTGCGGGCGTAGTACTTACATTCCAGGAAAGTTCGTTCGAGGTGCCGTTAATGCCACCCGTCAGACCGGTCGGACTGAAATCAACCCGCAGATTATCGACGTATGATTCGCAGGTTGAGCCATTATCAGATCTGTAAAGCCAGTAAACTCGGTAAAGATAGGATGTTGAAGGATTCAGGACAGCAGAAATATCATAGGTGTTACTGGTCCATGCCGGGTGATTGGCGCCGAGATCTATAAATGGATCACTTGCTATGGCTTCATTGGGGTAATCCGCTGGAACGTAATATCTAACAGAAAGATATACCCAGTGTCTGTCATCGATGGCAGTATCTATGTGATCAAAGCGAAGTCTGACGTTAATCGGCACGGCAGGAGTATCAAAACTCTGTGAAAGCACTGCGTTAGCATCCCGATTATTGGCGGTCCCAAGGAGTCGGACCTGGTAGCTGCCTCCAGAGTATCCACTCTGATCCCAGTTCGTCATATTCACATCTATAGCAGAGGGCGGAGCCGGAGGATTGTAGGTATTTTCTCTTCTGGAGCGCTGCCAGCCAGATGAATCTGTTGTGAAATGTGAATTGGTCAACTGATTGAGAGCTTCTGAGCTGTTGGCGATAAGCAGTAAACAGATCAACAATACTACAGATCTGATAAAATCAAATTTTCGGCGCATGGCGGTTTCTCCCGAAAAACAGTCAGATATTACGCAGGTCGCAGTACAGGCGATATGCCTGCCAGGCAAAAGCAAGTATAAGAAACGTCAGAAGCAGATATTTAACAATCTTGAACAGATCCGTCGAATCTGAGCTGAGTACACTGCGATGGCGAGTCATTTCGGCTGAATCCGAATTCGCTTCTGCCAGTTCGAGATACAGCCTGCGAACCTCTGCATTGGCTGGATCACTCTCGAGTTTCTTCTCGAGCAGAAGTTTTGCCTCGCTATAAGGCATACTGGCGATTCTGGTCAGAAGTTCGTCCTGGGGAGGTGGAAGGTAGTCGACCTGCCTGGGCGGAGGTTGATCAAGCCAGGCCGGCCTTGGCAAAGTCGGGCGATATGCGCGCGCCTGAATCCAGAAAAGCTCAGCGCTGTTCATATCACCCATGTCACGTGCCCGCATGGCGTGAATCATCAGTTCGGTAACCTGAATATCGATTCCCGAACGATTTTGCGCAACACCGATCTGCATTCTTGCCATTGAAGGTGCACCAGAAAATGCAACTATAGCGAAAAGCAGAACCAGAACCAACCGTCTATCCATATTTGTGTCTCTTTAATGTTGTTTTAACGAGAAGCTGCAACTGTTTGAAAGAACGAGAGAACACAACGCTTCATATATCTCTATTTAGATTATACACAGTAAAAGAGAAAAATGCAGCAAAAAAACTGCCTCAAAAATCGTTGAGGCAGTTTTTTAGCGTATGCGGCTGATTACAGATTACTTTCCTGACGGCAGATCGTAAAGAATGTCATCCCATGGATGGCGATAGAGACCGGCTTTCTGGCGGTTTTGATCCATATAATGGCCTATCATGCCGATTGTACGCCCGAGCAGAAACAATCCGTTGAGCCCGCCGCTGTCGACGACCGACTGAATTCTTTCTTCATCCCAGCCGAGGCCGTACATCATATCGACCGACAACACGCCGATCGCGCCATCGACGTTGAGAATGAGCGTATCTTTCTTGGCAGTGGTGAGCTGTTCGACTTCGAGAGCGTAATCGAGCAGACGGGTCTTCGGAAAACTCTTGCGCGCATATTCTTTGAGCAGTACAACACGCATGTCAGGATTTTTAAGGCTTTTGATGCGGTGACCGATACCCTGAATCTTGATATTCTTCTTCTTCATGACCGATATGAACTGCTGCGGAGTCTGACCTTCATCGACAGCGGCCTTGAACATCAGTGCCGCACCGGCAACGGCACCACCGAAACGCGGCCCTATAGTCAGAATGCCCGAAGCGACGGCGCTCATCAGATCGCGACCGGCACGCGCCGTAACGATAGTATTGTGTGCGCCTGAAACAGCGGGGCCATGGTCGGCGCAAAGCTTGAGCACCATTTCCATAAAGTCGGCAGCCCAGCGTGGCAGGCGTTCCTTGAACCAGAGCAGACCAATGGTTTCGCCAACCGAATAGCCTTCACCGATAATTGTGCTGATCTTGTGCCCGGCATAGAGCAGTTCGTCTTTCGAGTCATCGGAAATAGTGCAGGTGAAGTTGGTCGGCTTGCGCACCAGATTGCGCGCGACCGCTTCCGCGTAATCCATCGGAATTACTGGCGGCTCGACGTCGGCGGCCGGCTTGATAACGCCCTTCTTAACAAGCTTCTGATAAGTTTCCTTTATCGCCTTGTCGTAGTCATCGAAAGACTGCGGCACAACAACGCCGGCTTCTTTAAGAGCGGCATTCTTGGCTTCGGCGGTTTCTCGGGTGGCATCGGCCTTGGCGCCGGCATGACCGAACTGAATGCCTTTGGGCATGTATTTGATCGAAGTGCCGGTAACCCACATGACCAGTGGCTTGGTAATCTTTTTGCTCTTAACCGCTTCGACGATGCTCCACTCTTCTTCACCGCCGACTTCGCCAAGACAGACCAGCATCTTGATGGCCGGGTTGGCTTCGAAGCGCAGCAGGTGTTCGAGCAGGGTCGAGCCGGCATAGGCATCGCCACCGATTGCCACACCTTCATACAGGCCGTCAGTGTTGAGGGCTACAATGTTGTAAGCTTCGTTCGACATCCCGCCAGACTTGCTGACGAAGCCGACTGAACCCGGGCGATGCAGTTTCGACTCGATGATGCTTTCGATGGTTCCGCCGGTGTTGGCGACCTTGAAAGCACCGGCAGTGATGCCGCCGACAGTGGCCGGCCCGATGATGACCTTGCCACGCTGCTGCGAAACCGCGCGCATGTGACGGGCCTGACGTTCGGGTATGCCCTCAGCGATTACGACCAGAGTCCTGATCTGGTCGAAGGCCATGGCTTCAAGAGTGGTATCGTAAGCGCTGCGAAATGATGCGAAGTTGATGAAGACATCTATGTCGGGATTGGCCATCAGCGCCGATTTTATATCGCCATAGACTGGAATGAAAATCTCTTTTTTGCCCCAGAACATTTTTTCTGAGCCATTTTTGCCCGGGTCGATCATCGCGCCGACCGAAGGGGTATCGCGGCGGCAGCAGTAGTCAAAATCGAGCATGCGCTGCACGGCTTTCGTCTGCAGGCCATAAATCAGCGCCCTGGTGTTTCTATCAAACAGAAGATAATCTGGACGACTCATTGTGTGGTTCCTTCCTTGTGCTCTCAGAATTTGAGGGCGTCTGATACGACGCGGGTCATGTGGTATTCGGGGCCATGCACTTCGATCGGCACGCCAAGCTTTTCGGCAGCAGCCTTGAGGTTGGCGAGGCCTTCCTGGTAGTTGGGGCCGCCCCGGCGCACGAAAATGCGGGCGTTGACCTTTTTGAGCTTGTCACCATACTCGTTGAGAGCTTTGATGATGCCGGTAAAAGTCTTTGCCACGTCGGTAAAGTTCGCGATACCACCGCCAAGAATGAGGGTTTTCGGTCGCTTTTTCTTATCAGACTTACGTGTCATCAGATCGAGCACGACTTTGGCGTATTCATAAGTCAGGCTGGTGCTGGGATTGCCAGAATACTCACCATACATCGCGAGTTCTTTGGCGAAACCAAGGTCGCAGACCGTGTCAGCGTAGATAACTGACGCGCCGCCGCCGGCCACCATGTTCCAGATGATGCCATCAGGATTGAGCAAAGTCAGTTTGAGAGAAGCGCCTGAAAGAGCGTCGAGCTCACGAATTTTGATTTCTTCGGGACTGAGATTCTGCCCGAAAGCAGCCGGGAATTCGATATCGCTGCCCCACATGTCGGCGCACAGAAACTCAGCGGTATCGTCGAGTTTGGCGACCATATCGAGCGGAACGATCTTTTTGCCGGCGATGGCGAAAGGATTGATTTCGAGATAAGCGAAATGCATGGCGGCAAAATAGCGATAGAGACCGCGTAGAAAGTTGGCGACCAGCTCTCGATTTTTGCCAAGCTCGGCTGGCATTGCCTTGTCGACTTCGGCTGCGACTTCTTCGATACCACCAAGAACCGGAACCTTGATGGTAACGACTTTATCCCAGTTTTCTTCGACGTTGATGCCGCCCTCGAGCGAAAAATATATATAATCACATTCGGCCGCTGATTTGATGGCGGCATAATACTCGGCTTCATGAGCGACACAGAGCTCGATGATAAAATGCGTCAGCGTACCTTCGATGCCGTTCACTACCTGCTTTTTGCCGAGGCGTTCTTCGATCCACTTGCGGGTTTCGGCGAGGTTCTTGTTAACCAGAACCAGGCCGTGTTTGCCACGCTTGCCAAAAAGCTGGTCAGGCTTGGCCACCAGCTTTTCCTTTTTCAGCCATGGGTTTTCTTTTTCGAGCTTTTTCCAGTCGGTGTTTTCATCGACCAGCACGATGTGGCCTTCATAACCGACTCCCTGCTTGATGAAACTGTCAAGATGCCTTGCCAGCATTCTCTTTCCGTGATATTCGCGAATACCTCGCTGCGCCATTTTTATTTCTCCTGCGTCAAGAATATCAGTACACCTGTAAGGGTATAAACTCACCTCTGACAGCCTGTCAAGTACAGTATGCGGTAAAAATTGCATTCGCAGCAGTAAAGTATATATTTTACCTGTAATACATTGTGACAATACATTGGAGGCAACGCTAATGAACAGGAAAATCGCATTTTTTGATGCTAAGCCTTATGACCAGAAGTCTTTTGCGGAAATCAACCGCGACTATGGTTTCGAAATCAGCTATTTTGACGCGAAACTCAACGAACAGACATGCAATCTGGCCGCCGGCCACGCCGGAGTCTGTGCGTTCGTAAACGATGACATCAATGCCAGGGTTGTCGAAAGCCTTTTTCAGAACGGAGTAGAAATTATCGGGCTGCGCTGCGCAGGCTACAATAACGTCGATTTCAAGGCTGCCTTTGAGAAGATACACGTAGTGCGTGTGCCGGCATACTCACCTTACGCCGTAGCCGAACATGCTGTAGCCATGATGCTGACGCTCAACCGCAAGACGCATAAGGCCTATCTGCGCACCCGCGAAGGCAATTTTTCCATCAACGGGTTGCTCGGCTTCGACATGTTCGGCAAAACAGCCGGCATAATCGGCACCGGGAAAATAGCGAGATGCCTGATCGCCATTTTAAAAGGCTTCGGCATGAAAATACTGGCATATGACCCACATCCCGATCAGAGCTGGGCAGAAAGCTTCGGCCTGCGCTATGTTGCGCTCGCTGAACTTTACTCCGCTTCTGATATTGTCTCACTCCATTGTCCGCTGACTCCAGACACCACCCATCTCATTAACCGCACGGCAATTGAGATGATGAAACCCGGTGTAATGATAATCAATACTGGTCGCGGCAAGCTGATCGACACGGTTGCGCTTATCGATGGCCTCAAATCGGGTCGTATCGGCAGCGCCGGACTCGATGTCTACGAAGAAGAAAGCGATTACTTTTTCGAGGACAAGTCGACGGAATTGATCGCCGACGATGTGCTGGCGCGCCTGCTGACCTTCCCGAACGTGCTGGTGACTTCGCATCAGGCCTTTTTTACCGGCGAAGCCTTGCGCAACATCGCTGAGACCACTTTGACAAACTTTCGCGAATATTTTGCCGGCGGTTATCTCGCCAACGAAATCTGCTACCGCTGTAACCGTAGCTGCATCAAAAAAGAAGGCAAGCGCTGCTTTTGAGACAAATCTTTATTTTACGTAAGAATTTGTATTTAGAAAGGCTTTGCTATTATCATGCCGATTGACGGGCATATTTTTAAACAGGCGGGCCGGCATGGAAGAAACACGCGTTCTGACCATTGTTTTCACTGACATCAAGGGTTTTACCGAGAGAACTTCACACAGCGATCGCGAAGCAGTCAGCCGATTGCTGCAGAAACACGAAGAACTGCTGCTGCCGCTGGCAAAAAATTACGATGGAGTGCTGGTAAAAACCATCGGCGACGCCTTTCTGCTGACTTTTGCCAGCCCGACCAATGCAGTGCTTTGCGCCATAATGATGCAGGAAAAACTCAAGGAGTTCAACGCTTCGGTCTCCGATGCCGAAAAAATCGAGATCAGAATCGCCATGAACACCGGCGAAGTGATCTTGCGCGACGGCGATGTCTATGGCGAACCGGTTAACGTCGCAGCCCGCATCGAGGCTCTTACCGACGCCAATGAAATCTGGTTTTCCGAGTCTACCTATCTGGCGATGAACCGCCAGGAAGTACCAACCAGCCTGATCGGCGAATACCGTCTTAAAGGCATCCCTGAAGCAGTCAGGGTATACCGCGTCGTGCGCGACGAAAACAGCGAATTCTACGCAAAAACAGTGCAGAATCAGCTTGCCAAAATTAGAGACATGCTTGCCGAAACCGTTCTGCCAACGGCGAAGCCGCGATCTGCCATACCGCTCTATTTCGTCGGTTTCGCGATTCTGCTGGCGCTGGCATACTTTATCTTCAGAGAAAGCGACCACGACAGGCATCTGCGCCTGGCGCGCGAGGCCTTTTCTGCCAGAGATTACCGCGGCACCATCGAAAGTCTGAAAAAAGCGGCGCAGATTCAACCTGCTGACAATCAAATGACCGATCTGCTCAAACAGGCTGTCAACAGCCACATCACCCAGCGCCTCACCATAGTTGAAAAAACGGCAGAAAACCTTGCTGAACTCGACCAGTTCGTCAAAGAAACCCGCGCAGCGTTTTCAACTCTGGATAACAGTCTGATCGACTGTGAAATCGAGCTGGCGCTTGCACAAGCCGATCTTTTAGCCAGGCAGAGATCGCGTGACGAAGCCGACAATCTGCTGACCAACCTCGCAAAGCGCAGCAATAACAGAAGCGATGTTCTGTTCGCCATTGCCAGATTTTACAGCAATAAAGGCTACAACTGGACTCATACGATGAGATATATGCATCAGGCAGCTTTGACCGACCCGGCCAGCTTCGCCGCAAACCCTGAGGTATTGAGTGAATTTGCCTGGTTTCTCGATAAAGTGGCACCCGATGACGGTTATACCGAGATTCGCGATTTCATCGGTCAGCACTGCTTCGACCATTTTGCCGAAAAGCTCACCGGAGCGCTTTATCATCCTGGCGAAGATTTTCACGTATTACGGCGCAATGCCCGCTATCTTCTGCAAAAACGTGGCGAAACGATCGACGAAACCAGATTCTACCTTGTCGATCTGATGACCTCGCCGGGCAGCCGCAATTCAAAAGAACAGGCGGAAACTCTCGACTATTTCGTAAAAAACGCTGAGAACAAAAAGGTTCTCGACGAAATTGCCGCACAGATAGCTTCTCATCCTTCTGAATTCAAACTGTTCGAGAGTTATTCCTATGATCGCGGTGATCCCGAGACTCTTCTCGTCGCAGGCCCGTTTTTCGCACACTTCAAAAACTATCTCAGAAGCCGCCTGAATGCTGACAGCATAAGCCAGCGCCTTAACGCCTACAACGTGCTTATCAGTCGTAATGAAGTATCTGATGACGAGAGCTGGCAATACCATATCCGCAATCTCATCGACTTCAAAGGCATGCGCTGGAGCCAGGCTTACGCTCCGGCTTTGTATGAGTCCGTCGATTCCCTTTTGAACAAGCCGCTTCCGCCCAACTGGCAGGGAAACGCCGATCTGGTTGTTGTCGGCCGCAAAGCCGCTCTCGCTGCCCGCGAGCTTACAGCCCAGATTCAGCAGGCTATCGAAAAAGGCGAAGAAAACCCCTTTACCGCGCAAGGCAACCGGAATCTCAATGATTTCAAAGACTTTGCAGCCAGGCTGGCAAAGGCATTTCAACTGAAGTAGTCAGGATCACTGTTCGTAATACAGATACTCTCCTGATAATGACCGCTGCTTTGTCGGAGAATGCAGCTGCCATCCTTTCGGGGAGAACGATGTCGGACGCCGCTGGTCTGGATCTTTCGTTCTCTCGAACTGAATTCCATCGAACAATACCGAGGCAGAAGCGGGATATCCGTCTGGCGTCGAATTTTGCAGATGCAGAATGGTTTCACTGGCAAGCGCCGGCACGAACTGGTAATCAAAAACGGCATAAACCCGATACCAGACGTCGTGATCGGAGAGGTTGTTGCCGCCATGCATTGGATTGCTGCAGCCGAATGACACAACTGGCCCGATCGATGTGCACACCCCACTAGAAGCGATACGCACGCCATAAGATTCTACCGGTTCCCCTACCGAATCTATCAGCGTAAACTTGATATCTGCCGAACCAGTACCGGGACTGACAAATCCCGAAAGAATGTAGCGACCAGCATCGGCGAATGTCGTGGTAGCAATTTCCTGATATACAGAATCCTTGATGTTGTAGCCTTCGATAATCGAAAAATCTACCATGTCACCGGCCGGACTCATATCTTCAGGCGTCACGGTAAAGCGCACGGTAGCGGTAGAGCTCTCGGCATAGTCTACATTTCCCTGCAGCAACAGCTCAGAGGTGCCTATGAATTCAAGCGGACTGGTTGGACTGGCGCTGAACATAGTCAGTCCCGGAGGGTCGAGTATCTCGGCAGACAAGGTTGGATATGAGGCTACCAGCGAATAGGGATTACCAAAGTTATCTACGGCCCTTACTCTGAACGGGAACGGCCTGTTTTTGGGAACAGACGCGCCGGCAGCTGGCGATACGATTTCGAACGAATCAAAAACGCTCTCTTTAAGAAATTTCATGTCGCCAGTGACATCTGCAAGCGCATTTGCAGTGTTTTCAGCTTCAAGCCTCAGATTGATCGGCGAAACCGCAGTCGAATAAAGAACCTTGAGATAAAACAGTTTGCTGCCCATACTGTCTTCTTCGAAAAACTGAGTTTCGAAACCCGGCAGAATAGTCGGATCAGTCGCCGTTGGCGCGGTTCCAGGCACCACTGAAAAGTCGATGTCACCACTAAAATTCGCTACCGGATAGCCATTGACATCAAGAACATTCACTCGCAACTGAAACCAGGAGTTCCAGTAAAAATTCGCACTGGCATCAGGCTGCGGCTGAACAACCAGGCGCACCGGGGGACCGAAGACCAGAATCGGCCCGGAAGTTGTCTTGAGATTGTCAACGTTCTCGATAGCGGTTATCCAGATCGTCTGGCTCTTATTGTAGGTCTGGTTGTTGATCGTAGCCACGCCGCCCGAGAAGTCTTCAGGATTGATAAACTGCACGCCAAGATATCCGGTTGAGGTAGCATTAAGCTTGAGCTGTATCGGGCCTTCTGGTATATAGTCGCTCTTGACATTGCCGTCGGCAGTCAAGGCGGCTATCGAAATGGTAAAGGGCGAGTTGAGCGGAGCATATGGCGGCACCGTCAGCTTGATTTCACTGACCGGCCCGGGACTAACATATAATGGATCGAAAACTCCGATAAATGCTCCAGAAACCGCAGTAACTGTATAGGTTGCCGGAACATCGATACGCGCCGTTGTCGTGGCGTAGGCACCATCAACAAAACTCGCAGCCGAAATTACTGAAGGATAAATGGTTTCCGTGTCACCGAGCGATGAGACAATACTCAGGGTGGTGTCGCCGCTCCAGGTCTTGACCACAGCGTTGTTGACGTCTACCGCCTTAACCGCCATCGGAAACGGCTTTGTCGACTGCTGCGGCGAAAAAGCTTCTATCATCAGCCCTACCGCCGGCAACGCGCTTGATTTATGAATATTCACCGTTGCAGTGCCTGTTTTCGAAGGCTCCACGTTGTCGCGCACATTAAAGGTAAAGGTGCCGACATCTGCCCCGAGCGCTGGTCGATCGACGGTAAGCCAAACATAATTTTTAGCTTCATCCCAGGTCAGTGGCAGAAGCGCCGGCGTCAAAGTAACATCTGTCAGAGGGCCAATATCCCAGGAAAGTCGCTGCGTAGCTGTCAGTCGATTGTAGTTTTTCTTTTCCTGATCATAAATGTCTATTGCGGTCAATTCTGTCAGGAAAGCAGTTTCATCGGTCTGATGGTAGCCACAGGCAATGTCGAAGCGCGCCAACGGGCCGAAGAAATAAAGATTACCAGAAGTTCCCGAGCGGTCGAGAACGCTGTCGCGCGCCGTCAGCCTGATTCTACCATAGTCGTCATACGCCGTCGCGGTGATGGTTGCTACGCCATCGACAAATGTCGCTGTCGTTACCGAGAGCGTTCCGGTGCCATTATGCGTTATCTGAACCGTTCCCGTGTAATCCGTCTTGATATTGCCAATAGTATCATAAGCTGTGAGAAACACAGGGAATGAGCCATTGACAGTCTGGTAATAATTGTCGGGAAACGGATCAACCGTAGAAGTGCCGGGCACAACCTTGAAGTGCGACAGGTTGGTCGGCAAAAAGTTGACCGTCAAAGAACCAACTCGCACTGGCAGGGGGGGGCCTTTATTTGTAGCCCAGATCGTTATTTCGCCGGCCTCCCAGTTACGGGCATAAAGCTCTTTTACACCAATGGTAAAACTGTTGGCTTCTTCTGGCATCATCGGCGGGACTACAGCCAAACCTGCACTATTGCTGGCGGTCAGATAAACACCGGCATTATCATACCCGGTAAAAACGTTACCGTCAGGGCCGACTGCCTTGATAACCAGCTTGAAAGCATCGCCGACCGTCGGCTCTGCCGGAATCGTCTCGAGATCGAAACGTTCAAAATCCGCCGAAGACGGCCACAGAGTGACATCCTTATCACCAACCACCGAACCAAATACAGCCGTTATCTTTTTGGTAGCCGGCATTACACCGACTTCATTCAGCTCAACCGACGGAATCAACAGCTGCCCATTCGAAAAACCTCCGGCACTGACCGGCAGAATCGAAGTAAAAGAGCTGAGCAGGTTGATCGTCTCGCTGAAGTTGGTCTTGAGATTGCCATAATCATCATAAACTTTAACGATAAGATTGAAAGGCACGCCGGCCGTCTGAATATCACTACAGCTCAACTCAAACCTCTTCGCCGGACCGGGCAGCACCGTCAACGGAAACTGATGCGTCATCGTCGCATTCACAGTATCGACAACCTGCAAATTTACCGGGCCTGGCGTTATCAGAGTAAACTCAGAAGTAAAAGTCTTTTGTCCGGCATCGGCTCCAATGAAGGCGTAATCTGCCGGCAGCGCCACGGCGGGATGTGCGTCATTACATGAAAAATGAACAGTTCCAAGATAATTTTGCGCGATGTTTCCATAAATGTCGAGCACCTTCAAGGTCACCGAGAAAGGAATGCCGGAATCGGGCGAAACCGTAGAAACGCTTATCAACAAAGTAGCGGGCGGAGCGTTACTGATCTCTATCGGGTTACTGACTCCACTGCGGTAACTGCTCTGCCCGGTCACGTTGATAATTTCTGCCTTGGTAAACGAAACACCCGGCGTCAGTGTCGCCAACCCGACTGACCAGCTTGCCACCGGCAAAGAAGTCGGGTTATACGCAGCCGTACCACCGCTGCGGTTGTCGGTAAAGGTCATTATTCCACTGTAATCGGTCTTGACATTGTTGTAAACGTCGAGCGCCGTGATCGACAATGGGAAAAGAGTACCGGCCGGTTGCGGCGACAGCGCGAAAAGAGCAAAAGCCCCGATTCTGCCAGGATTAACGATGATGGGCACGGAAGTCGTCGCCAAAGTGCCGTCAGTTACCGTTATCGTGCTGGTCGGTCCATTGAAAAGAACTGAAGCGTTATAAAAAGTGTGTTGCCCAGCGTCAGCGGCAGGAATCACCGTATAGTCACCAGGCACGGAACCAGGAAACGGAGCAACGTCAGAGGTTGTAAAAGACCAGGTATCATCGTAGTCGTCGGCTATATTACCAAATGCATCTAGCGCCCGGACCGAGATGGTAAAAGGCACTCCCGCTGTAACCGAAGCCGGCACATCGATAGCCAGAGAAGCCACAACGCCGCCAAGAATCTCAACCTGCGTTTCGGCCGTAATGGTCGGCGAATAAGAGGCAATAATGGTCGCCGGCGGCTCGACATTGCGCTCGGCAAACATCGCGCCCTGCGTTCCCGGGGTATAATCGATCTGCACACTGCGCACATAGGGCGTCGCATCATAAAAGGTCTGCCCGCCGTTGGTGCCGATTACGTGTGCATCAAGCAGCAGAGCATATTGAATGTAGCGACGGTTAAGTGCCGCCGGCGGAATAGCTGTATACTGAGCTCCGGCTGGAGTCAGCGCCAGTTGTGTCCAGGCCATGCCGCCGATCGTTGCAGCATTGTTGCTGCCCCGCATGTAAAACCTGACGTTGCCGGTATTGAAGTTGGCAGCTATCCTTATCGGATTGGTCAAAGTCACCGCCGAAGTGCCGATATCATAAACCACTGATGTAAAACTCGCATTCTGCGGATAGCGATTGACCCTGAAATCATCTATCCAGGCCATGCCCGGCCTCGTAGTACTGTTGGCGCCGACACTGATGCCAAGTTTGGTATAAACGGTAGCTGCAACATCAGGTTGCGGATCAGGGGCACTGCCATTCGAACCGCTCAACTCCCGCCAGCTTTGCCCATCGTGACAGGCCATCGGGCGGAACCGACCCGGGTTTGCGCCAGCATTTGCATCTCGCCAGATACCTACAGCCAATGGATGTGTAGTAACCGTCGAAGGGCTGGTTCCAAACTTTCGACGATATCTGATGTTGTTGGGAGCATTACGATAAACAGCCTGCGCTGAAAAGACACCAATATCACGGTTGTTGGCATACGAATCGTCCACTCGCCTGAGCATGGCTGACACGAAGCGCGGTCTGGTTGCATGGCTGTCATCTCGCATCATTATGCCGGCATGGCAGAGCGAAAAGTCGAGAGCGGTGTCGAACCACATGCGCCTGATGGTCAAAGTAGAATTGAAAGCAAAAATATCATTGGCCGGCCAGTCGAAATACAGCAGATAATAGCTGTCGTCTGCATTTTCCTGCCAGCGGGAGTTAAGAGTTGAAGTGTCGCAAAGATGATTGGAAATACTCCCGTCACCTATTGTCCAGAACATAAGCTGGCCGTTCTGAACTTCGAAGGTAGGGTCTGGAAGAGGTGTGTCATAGCTTACGATAACCACACCAGAGCCACCATTGCCACCCTGATAGGAGTCATTCCCGGAAGAACCACCACCGCCGCCACCGGTATTTGCAGCGCCATTTCCTCCATTGCCGGTTTTACTTCCACCACCGCCACCGCCGGCACCGCCAGTGCCAAGAATATCACCACCAGCTCCGCCACCGCCACCGGCATACCAGAGATTACTCCCGGTTATGTTGCTTTGCAGGCCAGCGCCACCATTGCCACCATCACCGTTTCCAGGCGATGCCGCACCATCTGCGCCAGCACCACCGCCACCACCGCCAGCTCTTCTGTTAGCAGTGTTGTTTGCTCTTCCATTGCCGCCATTCCTTCCCTGGCCCGCAATCCCTGTGCCTCCAGTTCCTGCCGTACCATTGCCGCCACCACCGCCGCCACCGGAACCGCCGTTACTGCCATTCTTGCCGACAGTAGCCCCGGCACCGCCTGAGCCACCGCCACCGCCGCCGGTTGCAACAATGACACCCAAACTTGAGTTCTGACCATCACTCCCAACTGGAGGATTTCCACCACCAGTGGAGCCAGCACCGCCGTCACCAACGGTAATTGCTACTGGTATTCCGGGAATGACTGCCATAGTACCGGTTCTCATGCCACCAGCGCCACCACCACCGCCATACCATGCGCCACCACCGCCACCGCCACCTGCAACTACAAGGTAATCGACTGAAACTACTCCGGCTGGTGGCGTAAATGAATGGTTTCCAACAGCAGTGTATTGAACGACTTTTTTCATTACACCACCGTTGCCATCAAGCCCGAAGCGAAGTGTCTTCCAGTTACCGGCTGGATCCATTGTCAGAGCTTGCGAAAAATCTTCGTCATAGAGACCTTTGATCGAAATCTCACGCTTCTCATAATCAACTTTTAGATTACTCGTAGCTGAGGAGACAATAAAATCGTCGGTCAGCCACTGCCGGTTTTCCAATTGATTGAATTTTCCATCGTGCCCTGAGAGCAGCAACTGTTGTGGATCAAGATCACTCAATCCAATGGCAGCGGCCGACATGGTAATGGCTTCAACAGCTTTACGGGCATAATTGTCGCATGCATCCCACCATTCGAGAGTCCAGGGAAATCTTTCACCGGCTTTTTGCGGCGTATCTGCCTGCAGCGTTATTCTGGCTACCGGTCCAGGATGCGACAGAAAGCCGACCGACCCGGTAAAAGCCGGTGCCAGCCTCGGCGTCGCCACAACCGATAAAAATCCCGTGCGCGTTACTATCGCCCAGAAAGTGACCTCTGATTCGCTGGTCAGAGTAATCGAACTGCCATAAGTTACACCATCACGCGACACCGCTATACTTCCGTCAGAAACGCTGATATCGACTACAGAACTGATGGAAAAAGCTGTTTCGCGAAGAGACAAAGCCTGGTAGGTCAATCTGAAAGGCTCTGAAGCAACAACCTGACGGTCTGGCAACGACAACCAGCTACGCAGGAAGGGAAACTCGGGCGTTGTTGAGCGTGGGTTATCGACCCGCAGAGTGTGACTGACCGGACCGCCTGGAATCGACCCCGGAGGATCCGGGGTGAAGGTTACCGTTATATCCTGAGGCGGATAGGTCGGGAGCTCGTTTGGATTGCCAAGATCCCAACGCAGATAATAGACGTGCGTGCCCTTGTCAGCCGGCGAAAAAGTATGATCGGCAGCGGAAAAGGTTTTGTAAGTCCCAACTGAGCTGACATTTACTGCATTGGTAAAGGCCGGTGTCGGATTATCGTAGACATCAACTACTCTGACAATGAAAGGAGTTGTCAATTCGCTGGAAGCGAATACCGGAAAATCGCCGGTGATACGATCGGCCGGGCCGGCATTGACTTTGATCGGCAGACTGTCGGCTGCAGTCAGGCCGGCCACCGTGGCCCGCAGCTTTTGAGTGCCAGCGGTGGTAAAAGTCCATGAACCGTTACGCATCGACTGATTGGCGAAAACTACCACCTGAGGCGATGGCGTCGAAGTTGCTTTGTTGTCTGTAGATGACAACGAAACGTTGCCGGTAAAACTGGCAGGATTTCCATAAGCATCAACAACCTGGAGCGTGTAATTAACAGCAGTTCCTGCGACTGTCGAATATGTCGACAGCTCGAGCTGCAACCTTCTCGGCGCCGAAGCCTGAACGGTTACATTCATGTTTCCACTGATTCCGGGAGAATTTATATCAAATACTGAAAGCTGATATGACCCGGCTGTATAATAGGTTGCTGAAAAAGTTCCCTGGCCGTTAACCAGTGTAGAATCCTGCGGAATGACTGCCCTGGAATCAAGAGTCGTAAACCTTATGCCGCCATTGTACTGTTCGTTGAGATCACCTGCCGAATTAGATGCGGTAACATCAAAAGAGAAGGCCAGGCCGGCAGGCAGGCTGATTGTAGAAGGCGACAGAGCAAAGTTGATCGTTTCGCCACTGACTACAGTTATGACATCTGTGGTATCACCGTTGCCAGAAACGGTTTCGCTCGCAGTTATAGTGAAATCTCCAAGATTCGCCGGGGTTACTTCCAGCAGAAATCTCTTGAAACCATTTTCAAAATCCTGAAACGTATAATTGGCAGGACCAGACACCGTAGGATCTGAATAAGTAAAATTCACGCTGCCCGTGAATCCTTCCAGAGCATTGTCGAACCTGTCTTTAAGATAAAGATTGAACGAAAGCGAGGTTCCCAGGTCTACAGACAGAACATCCGGCCTCAATTCCACAACTGGATCAGCTGCATCTGCCAGGATAGTTACGAACTCCGAAACTCCGACTTTGCCTGAGTCTTCGACCTGAATACTGATGTTTTCGGCCTTGGTAAACCTGGCTCCGTTTATACCAGAAAAAGTTTTGACACCCGCATCAGTATCGAGAAAGGTATAAATGCCCGGAATACTGACATCACCGCCAGTTGCGGTATGAGAAATCACGACTGTTCCGGTGTAGTTGGTCAGCAGATTGCCCTGATTATCGCGCGCCCTGACCTCGAATGTGAAAGTAGCGCCGGCATCGGCAACCGGCGGTGTGTCGATCTCGAATTCAGCCAGGCCAGCCGGCTTAACGTTGAGAAACAGCAGGCCGATCTTTGAGTTATCTTTGACGTCTTCGACACGCAGAACTACATTGCTGTCGGCTGTCGATAAAGAAATCGGAATAGCCAGAAAGCCATCGAGGAATTTGTATCCGGTCGTCATTGCCGGCGAGGATTCACCTACGTTGGGAATAATTCTGCACGCGCCATCATATGAGGTCAAAACCTGCTCTGAGTTATCGCGGGCTTCGATAGTCAAAGTAAAGGGAACCCCGGCCAGCTGATCATACCCGGCATCGATAAGAAATCTGTTCAGCGTTGGCGGAGCCTCCGGGTGAACCGTCAATCCGACATTTCCCGACAATGCCGTAGCAGTCAGGCCAGAGACTGTAAGATTGCCGGCCGTATCAAGGGTCGTCGGGTGCAAACACAGTCCTGCCACAATATCGAGACTCGGCGTTGCTACTGTGCCAAGTGATGAAGTTAAGGTGGCAGCAGTATTTATCGTGACATCAGGATTACCATAATCATCCACTGCAGCAATCTCGAGATTGAATTCCACGTTCTGATACTGGTCTGGTTCAGCGCTTAGACGCAGCATGGTAGCAGCGCCGGCATTCACCAGCACATCGGTGTGAGTAGAGATTCCGCTCGATGCCTCGGTAACCGTGATAGTCTGAATGGGGGCGGTAAAGAAAGAACAGTCGTTCAGATTGCCGACGCCGGCAACAAGATTGACAGAAACCGGAAATGAAGCAGGTGCCAGATCGGTTGTCTGAATGATGATCTGCTCGTTGTTGCTGGTATCGGTATTGCCATAGCGGTCGTGAGCAATGATCTGCCCGGAAAAAAGATCGCCGGCGGTAATTGAAGCCGGAAAGCCTGTCAGAGCGAGAGAAACCGTTGGAGCCGAATTAGTCTGAACCGGCAGCGAATCTGAAGAAATCGCTCCCGAAGTAGCGGTGATCGTAAATGCTTCGGTAACTGGATTACGCGCCTGAAAAACTGTGGTTCCATTGTCAAAACCGGTAAAATTATGGCTGGCGCGTGGGAATTCAACGTTAAGAGAACTGGCTGAAAGGTTGACATTGCCGACGAAAGCCGTGACAGTGGCATTATTTTGATCTACAGCAGTTACCCTGAAATCAAAATATTCTCCGGCACCGGCGCTGGCAGGAGCATCTACCCTGAAATCTGCGACCGGAAGGCTGTAAAAAATTTCGATTTCGTTCAAAATCGGCGTAAAAGCCGGATCGGATGTCGAAAGAATGGCCCGCACCTGTAAATACCTGGCAGGAGTAGCAATGCCGCTGCCATTGATAGTAATAGGATCGCTCCAGGCGCTGTATGGCCCGCCAGAGACATCTGCCGTTCTGGTCTGAAATGAGACCGAGGTGCCTGGCGCCGTAGTATTTGCTGACCAGGTCAGAGAATCAAATACGGGGTTGGCAACACCGGTATCGAATTCAACCGATTCATAAATACCTGTCTGTTCGTAGCCTGCAAAAGCCTCATCACTTAAGGTCACTTCCAGCGGGTACTTTGGCTTGATCTCAATCCAGTCAACCTGGCTGCGACGTTCACGAATAGTCGGCTGACCTGCCACAGAACGAGTTTGCATGCCCAGACCGACAATTGCCGATCTCGTTGGAGTGTTAATCGTAAAATCTACTGTCGATTCCATCCAGTCAGAAAAGCCGGCAGCAACGTCATAGCGGCGATCGCGACCGACGGCGGCGGCCTTGATAAACATCAGCGTTGCCCACCCGGTGTTGAAAGAAGCAGAATTAAAACGCCGTTGTGCATACAAAATGAATGTTCCAGTCGAAGGTACGGTTATTGTCTGCTGGTATGCCCGCCATGAACCGACAGCATAGGCACCGACTGCGACGTTTTCTGGAAAACCCATTGATAGACATGCGTTGCTGTTAAAACCAGAGTAACCGGATGGAATAATCGATATTCCGGTTTCAATGGCCAAGGTAGGATAAGTCCCGTGAGGATCGGCAACAAGATTACCAAATCCATCGGCCGACTGAATGCCAGTGCCAGTACCATTAGGAGAAAGTCCCCAACTGTTGAGCCCATCTTCGAAATCATGGTTGAGGATGTAAAAACGACTGAGAGTAGTATCTTCAACACTGACAGCGTCGTCGTTTGCATAATATAGATAATAGGTATTGTTCGCTACCGGAACCGCAGGATCAGCATCAGCTTCAAACAGCAACCTGACCGGGGTGCCGGGGTTATCTGTGGGTCTTTCATAATCGAGCAGACGAAAAGGAACCTGTGCTCCCGTCCAATCAGTCAAACGCAAATCTGACCAGTCATCTTTCGCATTACCTATAACATCGATCTCAAACTCACACTTCTCTGCATATCGCCTGACTTTTCCAAGATTGGTAGTTCCATCGTGATGAATATCGTTCGGGATGTCGAGAACGATCGATCGTTTCCGAGCCCAAACTCCTCGGCCGCCGAACTTGAGCGCAGGAATGCCGTCATCTTCGCCCGGATTAGTGTTGCGCAACCTTAGAAAATCAGCACCAACGCCAGAGGTATCGGAAGCTACCACTTCGCTGAAAGCAGCTCCTGGCGCGGTAAAGTCCGCCAGATTGCTTATCTTGAACGAGGCAGCCTTAAGAGGGCCGGGGAACGCGACCATCAACAGAGCGAACACAAGGGTTAGCAGAAAGAAGCGACGCTTATATTCATGCAGCATTTTCAGGCTCCATTGCCGGCGCAATATCAGAAACCGCCAGTGAATGATCAAAAGCCGGAACATCGGTGCTGTCGAGATAAAGAGAAAACACCAGGACCATTATAAAAGATCCATAAAAACAGGCGCTTCTAAGCGACTTCAATCCTACTGCTGCATTGGCATTTCCCACAAACACTCCTCGCAAAATCCTCGCGCAACCAACCGGCCTGTGTCAGCCGGCAACTTTATAATCATTTTTTAATCACACCACCAACCTTGAAACCATTTATAAAACTTTTTATTATAATATTCTCATCTATGTATTATAATTGGGACTAGATAAAATAACAATGGTTGTCGGTTGGTACAATGGACAAAACAGACTTGAAAAAATTAGAGGATATCACCAGGGAAATCATCGAAACCCTGGAAGAGGAAATGCCCGAAGACAAATCGGGGATGTTGTGTGCCAAAAACCGCAATTCGCCTTTTCGGCAACTCGTCGGCCTGCTCGAAATGGAAATGGATTCGATTAGAATCATGTATTCAGACCTGCCATTACCAGCTATCGCTGCAGAAGAAAAAGAATCCAGAAAAACACCTGAAGAGGCTGGAACACCTATACCAAAAGAGCCCACCCGCCAGCCTGAACCACCTCGTCCAAAGTTTACTCCCAGACCTACCAGCGACAGACCGCGCGAACCGGTTACAACTTCAGAACCAGAGCCAAAACACAAGCCCGCACCATCGAAGCTGCCATCTATCGAACAACCAAGCACTGCAAATGCCGAAGTAAAGCCTCAGCCTGCGCTCGCCTCAAACAAGACTACCGATCAAAATTTTGCGGCAACTGCCAAAATCAAGCCGCAGTCATCACCACCTGCAAGCCCGAACCCTCGAAATACCAAATTTCTTCTCGCGGCTGGTGTCGTTATCCTGATATTGCTGGCCGGTTTGAGCATGATTCGAAAAGAACCGTCACAGCAGCAACCGACAAAAGTAGTTGTCAACTGGTCTGACGTCGAAAAAGGCAAAAGTCACGCCAGCGAACTCAAAGACAAGGTTACCCCGCAGAATAAAAAGCAGGCTAAGTCCTTCTATACACTCGGCAACAAGGAACTTGGCAATAAAAACCTGCGCGCCGCACGCGAATATTTTCGCACCGCCGTTTCCCTCGACCCGTCAAGCGAAGAATATATGGAATCCTACCGCCAGGTCGATTACATGATACGCAAGAATAACGCCACAAACCTGAAGCCTTAGACATTGATTTATTTGGCATTTACAGTTAGTCTGACTATTAGAGAAAGCAAGACGGAGGGTGACAGCATGAGCGAAGTTCAGCAGACGACCGACCAACAGAATGCCCCTGAGATTACCAGCGAAAAGCGCCGCCAGTATTTTACTTCCGGCATGATCAGATGGATTCTCAGCGAAGCCGGAAACACAGGCTGGGCGGATAAACTGCCACAGCGCTGCCAGGCGCTCGCTCTCGAAGCAAACAACATCGGCAACCAGCCTTCAGAAGGCCAGAAAAAAGGCAGAGCCGCGCTAAAAGCAGCTCCCGCCGCAGTTTTATACTGGCTTGGCATTTACACCGGCTTCTTCTGGATTGTACCTGGCGCTGCCCTGGGAGCTATCGGCAGCTATTTTATTACCGAGAGCATATACAACATCTTTAAAGCCGGCAAAGACGCGCGCTTCTATCGCACATTTCTGCATTATCTGCTGCGCATGGAAAACGCTGATGGCGTCATTTCGCCTGAAGAACTCGCCAGCCTCCGCTCCATTATCGAATTCATACCAGCCCCCACCGAAGAGAAACAGCAGTGGCTCGCTGCGATCGAGTCGCCCGAGGGGTATCAGAAGCTTGAGCCCAGTATGCGTCTCAATGATAAAGAAAAAGAGCAGATTCTCTCGGGTTGCTGGGGACTCGCGCTCTGCGACGGCTCCGCCGATGCCGAACGCGAAATGTTCGCAAAATTTGGTGAGGAACTGGCAATTACAAGCGAAAAGCTAGCCAATATTCAACAGAAGATGGAAGCAAAACTTGCCCAGCACGTCTTTCTGGTTGAGGAAACCGCCCGCGTTACCGCCATACTGCACCCGGCTCTCAGCAGTAACAGCGCTGCTGCTGCCGGCATTTTACAGCTTGTCTCGCTAAAACCTGTGGCAAAGGAAGAATGGCAAAGACGCATAGAACTGATTCTGGCCAACTACGCCAGCGAAAGCGCCCGCCCGCTCGACCCTGAACTCGCACGTTCCATACTTCTCTCTGCGCTTTTACTGGCAACATATCTGGCAACGCCTGAGCAGCAGATCTGCCTCAGCGAAGCTTTCCAGAACATCAGCCAGGAAGCCGGACTCAAAGACGAACTCGCCGCTCCTGCCGAAGAGCTCACCCAGACCATCGCCAGTCTATAATGAGACAACATTAAGGGCGATTGCGACGGTTTCTGGTCAGCGACGTCTTATAACAGAATGAAGAACTGTGTGCAAAGTATTCAGACTGTAGGGTTTGCAGACGATTCCCTTGAAACCATGTTTTTCATAGTCTGCCATGATCGGGTCTTCAGCATAGCCGCTTGATACTATTGCCACTGCATCAGGATCGATACTGAGAATTTCACCTATTGCTGCTGCGCCCCCAAGCCCTCCAGGCACGGTTAGATCGAGGATTATCGCATCAAATGGCTGACCGTTCGCAAATTCTCTCTGATATGTCTCAACGGCGGCCTTTCCATCGGCAACAGCTGTAACTTCACATCCCAAGCGACCAAGTGCTCGGATAACCAGTTTGCGAATCGCCTCCTCATCATCCATTACCAGTATTCTGGGTTTGAAGTCTTCGTCAAAGCCTGCTGGCTGAGAAGCCTTAACAACAGAATCCTCTGCCACTTCCGTTGCCGGCAGATACAAAGTGAAAGTCGTTCCAGATCCAACCAGTGACTCCAGCTTAATATCGCCACCGTGCCGTTTAATGATGGAAAAGACTGTAGCAAGCCCCAGACCGTTACCAGTCTTTTTAGTGCTGAAATATGGATCAAAAATACGCTGATGCAATTCTGGCGGAATACCACACCCTTCGTCCCGCACGATTATCTTTATGTATTTCCCCTGACTGAGGCGCGATTCTTCATCTGCAGCAACTTCAATCGGTTCAAGACCTATATACAAGTGACCACCTGATGGCATAGCCTCTTTGGCATTCACCGTAAGATTGGAAAATACCTGCTGAATCTGTCCCCGGTCAACATCAGCCATTTGCAGATCAGGCGGGCAGTCAAGCACCAGTTTTACATTACTGCCAGCAAGATCGAAGCTGGCAACTTCTTTAATCAGGCTGCCAAGACTTACGTGCTCCTTGACCGGGCTGCCGCCTGTAGAAAAAGTTAGCAGCTGCCTGGTCAGACTCACGGCCCTTTCAAGAGAAAGCTCCGACTCTGCAAGTGCTTTTATCGCCGGATGATCCGCGCAAATAGCCTCTCTTGCCAGAGCGATGTTACCATAGATTCCCGTCAGAATATTGTTAAAATCATGAGCAATGCCGCCAGCAAGTATGCCGATACTCTTGAGTCGCTCAACTTTATGAAATTCTTCCTGCATGAGGTATTGTGCGGTAACATCGTGAAAGACCATGACAACACCAGTTATCCCTCCATTCGGATCTTTTATTGGCGCTGCAGAATCTGCAATCTGATACTCTTTGCCATCTCTGGAAACTAGAACCGTATGATTGGCCAGCCCAACAATCGCGCCGACCGCTAATACTTTTTCAATCGGAATTTGTGCCGGCTTTCTTGTTTTGGCGTTAACTATGACAAAAATTTCTGATATATTACGTCCAAGAGCCTCTGCCAGTGCCCAGCCGGTCAGCTTTTCAGCAATTGGGTTCATGAGCACAACTTTTTGTTCAGTGTCTGTTGCAATTACTGCGTCGCCAATAGAATTAAGAGTCGTCAACAGCTTCTCTTCGCTGACTTTCAACAACTCATTGCTTCTCTTGATTTCTGACCGCGACTGGTCGATCTCTCCACCAACGTGTTGAGCAATAAGAGTCGCTACGAATAGAGATATCGCGACACTCACACAAGCAAGAATTCCAGATACCAGAGCAGGATTTATCTGCGTAATCCGGGCAAAATAGAGTGTTATAAGATCACTCAATACGATACTCAACACAGCGAAGGGAAAAAGAAAACGCAAAAGGTAACTGCGCGTCGATGTGCCAGTCAGCAGCGACAGCGGCAAGTCATCTTTTTCTTTTAGCAGAGCCGAGAGAGACAGAAAGACGAATGCCAACGCAGTTGTCAAAGCCATAGGAATAGTTTTCTGCTGATACAAAAGCGGTCGACCGTATAAATAGGCAAGTACAAATACACTGCCTGCAAAAAAAGAGGATAAACCGAGAAAACCCTTTAAATTCAATGCGAACTTGCTTTTCAGACCAGCAAAATGCTTAAGAACCTGTATGAAAATTGAGGCGGCAATAAGGGAAAACACAAAACCGGTAACTGGTGCCATTCTGGCAACGGGCACGTCATTAAATCTGCCTGCCGAAGGAACCAGTCTGTTTTCAAAATTTAGATCCATGTTTAACCAGGCACCGAGCAAACACAGCAACCCAAAAATAAACACAAAAGCAGTGCCGGCAATGACAGACCACTTAAATAATCGGCTTGAATAATTCTTCCCCAGACAAAGCAAAGTCAGACCAAGAATTAAAAAGCAGACTGAGGTGCTTGGAGCCATTGGAATATAATCTTCACTAAGGCTGCCAAGAATCTTAAAACCAGGCAGGTAGCTCAACAAACCAAACAGCGCAAACAAAATCGCCATTAAAGAACTCAGGCGAGCTATATTGTCGTGGTTTATCCGCATGATTCCTCTTTTGTCTGCCAAAGACCCTGTATTATTCTAAGACTAGTTGCAGCAAAAACATTGCAATAATAGTATCCAGTTAGTGATAAAGTATAAAATACTGTATGCGAAGTCAACATGCATAGATCGACTGCCTCCTCTACAAATATATTTTGTACTTCAGGCGAACGACGTTCCGAAAAAAAGTCCTTAATTCTTTCAAGTTTTCGCAGGATGCTCTTGCGTCAGTAATGTCGCAGCAAAAATATAAATTGCGACGTTGCTGCGACGCTCAAGCGTTTTGCCAACGATCTGTCGTTTTCCACAACTCTTGTGACAATCTCATATTCAGATCAACACACCACTCTGGCACACATATTGCTTTTTATATCAACGAATAATAATGTACAACGACCTAAGAGGTGAAAAATGGACATCAACAGAATGACACAAAAGTCACAGGAAGCGCTGCAGGCTGCGCAGAATAACGCTATTCAGCACGGTCACCAGGAAATCACCACCGAGCACCTTCTTTCGGCCCTGCTTATCGACGACGCCGGAATGGTTCCACGCCTGCTCAATAACATCAATATTCCGATCAAAACGGTCAGAGATCGTGTAAACAGCCTTGTCTCCAAGCTTCCCAGAGTCTCAGGGCCAGGTATGACTCCTGACAAATTCTATGTCAGCAGCGAACTGTCGAAAGTTCTGGTTAAGGCCGAAGAAGAGATGAAAGCTCTCAAAGACGAGTATCTCTCGGTCGAACATCTTGTGCTCGCCATGATCGAAAGCTCTTCTACCGCTGTCGGCAAAATGTTCGCCGAACTCAACCTGACGCGTGACCAGTTTTTACAGGCGCTTACTGCGGTACGCGGCAATCAGCGCGTCACTTCGGCTAATCCCGAACAGACTTATGAAGCTCTCGAAAAGTATGGTCGCGACCTTGTCGCCATGGCGCGGGCCGGCAAACTCGACCCGGTCATCGGCCGCGATGCCGAAATTCGCCGCGTTATCCGCATACTTACCCGTAAAACCAAAAACAACCCGGTGCTCATCGGCGAACCTGGCGTTGGCAAAACCGCTATTGCTGAAGGTCTGGCGCAGCGTATTCTTCAGGGAGACGTACCTGAAAGCCTGCGTGATAAGACCGTATTCGCACTCGACATGGGTGCCCTGATCGCCGGCGCCAAATTCAGAGGCGAATTCGAAGAGCGCCTCAAGGCGGTTCTTGCCGAGATAAAAAGCAGCGACGGCCGCATTCTGATGTTCATCGACGAACTGCATACCATTGTCGGCGCCGGTCGGGCCGAAGGTTCGATGGACGCCGGCAACATGCTCAAGCCCATGCTGGCACGCGGTGAACTGCACTGTATCGGCGCCACCACCCTCGACGAATATCGCAAACACATCGAAAAAGACGCTGCCCTTGAGCGTCGCTTCCAGCCGGTGCTTGTTGAACAGCCCGATGTTGCCGACACCATTTCGATACTGCGTGGTCTCAAAGAGCGTTTCGAAGTGTTTCATGGCGTGCGTATTCAGGACCGCTCGCTCGTTGCGGCAGCGACTCTGTCGCATCGCTATATTTCCGACCGCTTCCTTCCCGACAAAGCGATAGACCTTGTCGATGAAGCCTGCGCCATGATCCGCACCGATATTGAATCGATGCCGGCCGAGCTCGACGAAGTCATGCGCCGCATGATGCAGCTTGAAATCGAAGAAGCTGCTCTGGTTAAGGAAAAAGATGAAGCCAGCCTGACGCGCCTCGAAGCTCTGCGCAAGGAACTGGCTGACCTGCGCCACCGCGGCGACTCGATGAAAGCCCAGTGGGAAAGCGAACGCGGCGTCATCAAGCGCGTGCAGACACAGCGTGAAATGATCGAAAAGATGCATCAGGAAATCGCCGAAGCCGAGCGCGCCTACGACCTGAATCGCGCCGCTGAGCTCAAACACGGCCGCCTGCCCGATGCCATGAAACAACTCAAAGAAATGGAAGAAGAGCTCAAACAGAAACAGAGCACCGGCAAACTCGTGCGCGAAGAAGTTACCGAAGAAGAAATCGCCGATATTGTAAGCAAATGGACCGGCATACCGGTCACCCGCCTGATGGAAGGCGAAAAAGAGAAACTTCTGCATCTCGACGAGCACCTGCATAAACGCGTCATTGGCCAGAATGAAGCGGTAAATCTGGTTACCGACGCGGTTATTCGCTCACGCGCCGGCATCAAAGACCCGAATCGACCCATTGGCTCGTTTATTTTTCTTGGCCCGACCGGCGTCGGCAAGACCGAACTGGCCAAAACTCTCGCAGAGTCGCTGTTCGACACTGAAGAAAACATCGTGCGCATCGACATGAGTGAATACATGGAAAAACACTCGGTTTCGCGCCTGATCGGGGCGCCCCCGGGTTACGTCGGCTACGACGAAGGTGGCCAGCTGACCGAAGCGGTGCGGCGCAAACCCTATTCGGTAGTGCTTTTTGACGAAATAGAAAAAGCACATAACGATGTATTCAACATCCTGCTGCAGATTCTTGATGATGGCCGCCTGACCGACTCACAGGGCCGCACCGTCGATTTTCGCAATGTCGTCGTCATCATGACCAGCAATATCGGCGCCCAGACGCTGATTGGCGAAATCGGTGACAGCGGCGAAATTTCTGACGGCACCCGCAACAAGGTTCTGGCTGAGATTAAGATGTTCTTCAAGCCTGAGTTCTACAACCGCATCGACGACATTATTCTGTTCACGCCACTGCAGCGTGAAGAACTCAACAAAATTATCGACCTGCAGATAGCAGCGATTCAGAAACGTCTCGACGAACGCCGTATAACTCTCGAAATTGGCAACGATACGCGAGAATGGCTGATTGACCGCGGTTATAGCCCGGTATACGGCGCCCGCCCGCTCAAACGATTATTGCAAAAGGAGATTGAAACTCTGCTGGCACGTGCTATCATTGGCGGCAGCATCGCCGACGGATCGCACGTCAAAATCGTTATCCGCGACGACCGCCCCGCCGTAGCGTAGGGGGCGCGCGTAGGGGCAGGTCGCGACCTGCCCCTACGCATACGGTTACGCGACAATGATTATTAATTATTATACAGGAGGCTGTGATCATGCATTTCTTTATTGGCACCTGGCTGCGCAAACTTGCCTCGACTTTTGCACTGACCATTCTCATGGTGGTCGGCGGCTTAATCATCGATCAGGCCTACCTTGACAACCCGATTGGCGAAGGCACTCTAGGAGTAACCGCCGAAGAAGGCTATAACATGCCGGCAACGACAGAAATCTCTGTTACCGCTGATGGCTTTGATTCAATCAAGATCGACCTCAAGTCAGAAGTTGGCGATTTCGGTGGCGACATCGAAGTCCTCTCCCCTGATGGACACATGGTTTTTCAGAATCGCTTTGCTCTGCGCCATTATCCGCCCACACTTATGCCAAACCCGGCCAAGTGGCAGACTTTCAATATCCGCAACGTCGGCAAGGGCACCTACCTCGTGCGCCTTACGCAGGAGCGCCCCGGCCGCGCCAAAGTGTTCTTTTACCAGGGTCCGTTTCTGGCACGCATGGGGATATTGCCTATAATTGCCGCTTTCATTATTCTCGTCCTGAGCTTCACCTTCAGCAGCAAAAAACTTCCCGCCTCCAATCCTGACAATCAGTAATTCCGTCTTTGATCTGCGCAAATCTGCGACATCTGCGGATAATCACCCCGGCACAAAAAAATTCAGACAAAGCTTCACACAATAGCCTCAGATCAGTATAATTGTACCGTTAAGGTTAAACTGGAGGCTGTTGTTATGAAAAAGCTGCTTTGTCTGATGCTTTTGCTCAACCTGTTTTTAATTACAGGAAACACCCCGTTGTCAGCCGATGCACGGTCTGACTACGAGAACTATGTATCTACCTATCAGGCCTATCGCAATGCCGTCAACGAAAAGAAGCCGGCCAGCGAAATTCTCGAGCTGCTCGAAACCTATCAAAATGCCAAAGCCGCTTACGAGAATTCTTACAACCGGCAAAAAACTCAGACCGCGGTAGAACCTGCTGACGTTCAGACGCAGCCGACCTCGAGCGGCTCGACTGCTACCCGGGTAACTGCTGCTGTTAACGCGGCAGATACTGAATATTCGGCAGCCACCAGAGCAAAACTCCCGACCGGCCTGCAGAGAATTCTTGACCAGCTCTGGTCAGAACCTGGCCGCAAAAGCCCTGACTAGGCAATGAAACTGCTGTCAACCTTTATCGATTCGAACAGCAATTCACAGTATGCTGACCTTGCCCGCTATGAACTGGCCAAAGCTTATGAACTTCTTAAAGAAGATGCTGCATCGGCCGAGAAAGTACTCAATCAGATTGGCCGCACCAATCCGCACTCGCGTCTTGCCGCACTGGCAAAAGAACGCATCCGCTTTCTCAATGCCACAAAACAGTATGACCAGTGGAAACAGGCACTTAACAGCAAATACGAAACTTCACGTGAAAGTTATTCAAAATATCTGAACACTTCATGGCTCGCCTTTCCGGTAAAGGTCACCCGCTGGATCGGCTATGCCGGCAAGCAGTTCAGCTTCGACAAAACCCAGAACGATTATGGCAAGTTCCAGATCTGGTATGAAGAGCTCGGAGCAAGATTTGCACCGCCGGTGGAAATTACCTTCGACCGTTTCAAGGCGGTCAACAACAGCAGCGATGATAATGCCGAAGTAAGGCTTGTCTACAGCAATTCTGAGGCATGGTATACACGCTGGAAGGTTCTTAACGAAGCTCGCCAGTCGATCGATGTACAGTATTTCATCATGGACAAGGATATTTTCGGCTATTCCATGCTTGGCGTACTTCTCCAGAAAGCTAGAGATGGTCTCAAGATCAGGCTTCTGCTCGACGCCCGCGGCACCAAAAAGCTGACCCGCAAGCTTCTTGGCCAGGATCTTCTGCAGGAACTGACTGAATACCCCAATGTCGAAGTTAAGACTTTCAATCCAGTTCACAGCAACCTGCTGATGGTCTTCAAAGACCCACGCAAACTTATCGCCTCCAACCACGACAAAATTATCGTTGTCGATGAAGAATATGCAATCATCGGTGGCCGCAACGTTTCTATGGATTACTTCCTCGAACCCGCCGACCACCCGGGCGCCTATCGTGACTGCGACGTAATCATCAAGAGCCACGAGATAGCTGAACAGCTCGATTACGCTTTCGACGAAGAGTTCTCAAAACCGGTCAGTTACTCGATTGCCAAAGAGCTCTGGGGCAATGTCGATATCATGTCAGACTACCTTAAAGCAGGCTTTGATGTGATGAACACCCACATCAACAACGAGCGTTTCGTCATGCCGCGCGATGCCAATAAAAAGTATCTCAAAGCCTCAGCCGATTTCCTCAAGGAAATGTCTGGCTACGACAATCTGCGCGCCTATACCGGATTCGACCCGTTCGCCAATTCGGTAATCGCACCAGTGAAAATCATCGACAAGCATTCGATCAAAGGCCCACGTAACGACATCACCGATCAGGTTATCCGTTACATCGATGGTTGTCAGAGCGAGATTGTAATCCAGAACCCATACGTCGTCCTCACCGAACGCATGTTCAACGCCCTAAAACGTGCCGGCAAACGTGGTATTCCGATAAGAATGCACACCAACAGCCCGGCTTCTACCGACAGTCTGGCGACCCAGGCCATGTTTTACGCTGACTGGAAACGCATCTTCGCCGAAATACCCAATATTCGCATCTTCGTTTACAAGGGCGCCAACAAGCTGCACGCAAAGAACTGGGTATTCGACCACAAAATCGGCGTAGTAGGCACCTACAACCTCGACTATCTGAGCGAAGAGGTAAATTCAGAAGTAGTAGCCGCGATTAAATCGAAAGAATTTGCAGAACAGCTGCGCAGCGGCATTTTCGATGACATCGCGATCTCTGACGAATACCAGGTCGGCTACAGCTCAACCGGCGAAATAGAGTCTATCAAAGGCCCTGACGATCTGCCGGGCAAGAACTTCTGGCTGCTCAAGTTCATCTCCAAGCTGTCTTTCCTCAAAAAGATTATCTGAGTCTTAAGAAAACTCCCGCCTGGCCTTGCGCCTGGCGGGAGTTTTTTTTACTGGCTTATCAGGCCGATGTCGCGGCGGTATTTGACGCGGGCGAGCTCGAGACGCGCAATGTCTTTGTAACACTTTTCGCGCGCTTCGTCGAGAGTCTCGCCGACAGCCGTAACGCTGATCAGGCGTCCACTGCGAAAACGATAATCTTCGGAGTCCTCAGATCTTCGGCAGTTCGAGAAAAACACCGTCGAATCGACAACTTTGTCAAAGCCTCTGACTACCGGGTCAGAAGCCTCATTCTCGGGGTAGCCTTCGCGCGCGATAACTACAGAAACCGCGGCATGCCGACCAAAAGCAACTTCTGAGCCGACCGAACTGAGACAACCCATGGCACAGTCTTTTAACAAACCGGCGAGATCACCACGAAACCGGGTAAGAATGCTCTGAGTCTCAGGATCACCAAGACGTGCGTTAAATTCGAGTACGCGCGGGCCCTGAGCCGTCAACATCAGCTGAATCGACATGAAACCACGATAAAGCAGATTATCGGTCTTCATTCCGTTAACCACAGGCTTAACTATGGTTTCGATAATGGTTTGATCGAGTTCTGAAGTAAGGTCTGGCGAAGGGCTGACAGCACCCATACCGCCAGTAGTCGGACCGGTCTCGCCGTCTTCCGCCCGCTTGTAATCACGGCACGAACTGAACGAAACCCACTGCTGACCATCGGTAAGAATGGTATAAGAGCACTCGACTCCCTCCAGTCGTTCCTGCAGTATCAGAGGAGCTCCGTGCTGTTTGAGAAATTTCAGAGCCGCAGACTGCGCCTCTTCGAGATTGTCAGCGACAGTCACACCAAGGCCGTGTGAAAAGCCATCGCACTTCACTACGCGAATGTCTTTGTCGGCAGCAAAGGCGGCGGCGATTTCATCTTGATTGACCACAATATGAGTGCGCGGTGAAGGAATATGATGGCGCGCCATGAATTTGGCGGCAAATGCCTTGCTGGTTTCGATTCGACCGGCGTCTTCGGCGGGCCCGATTACCGGAATGCCCGCCAGAACAAGAGCATCAACGGTACCATCTTCGACAAACTTTGAAGAACCGACAACAGCCAGTTCAATCTTATCTTTGCAGAAGCGAACCAGTTCTGAATTATCTTTAAATGGGACGCGGCGACAGATATTGATGCCACTCATGCCGACATTGCCGGGGCAGGCAACTATCTGATGTACCGACGGAGAGCGCGCCAGCGCATGAATCATAGAATGCTCTCTGGCTCCGGAACCGAGCACAAGTATATTCACGACAATACCTCGAAAAACAGCTCGTAACAAAAAGATCGCAGTATGATACTACTCTTTTAAACCCGCGTCAAGACTATATGTACACAAAAAGCCGGGGCAATTCCACACATAGAACCGCCCCGGCTTTGCTTGCGCGATTATTCGGCTTTGAGCTGCTTTTTCAGTGCGGTGTATTCGTCAGAATATTTCTTGAGCTGCTCAAACACCTTCTTGGCGCCGTCCTGGTCGTTGGCTTCAACCATGCGGTTGTACTGGAGATAGGTGTCGTAGTATTTCTTTTCGACTTCGACAAGGCGCTCGGGCGAAGCGCTTACCGTAACCGGCGCTGAGTCTGCCGAAACGCTTCCCATTACTGCCGGACCGGTGCCGCGGCCAGTGCCCGCGACCGAACCGATGGAAACCGGGAAGCCAACATTGCTGGTTGTCCGCTCGGACACCTGGCTGCCTTTGCCAAAGATATTGGTGATCTTGCCACCCTTGGTGAAACCGGCGATCATCTTAGCTACTTTGCTGCCGAGGAAACCGCCGACGATACCACCGATTATCGGACCAATTACCGGTATCGGAGCACCCAGAGCCATACCTATTGCAGAACCGACCGATGAACCAACGAGGTCAACCTTGTCGATTGCCTTAAAAGCTTTGGCGACAGAGAATTCGCCGTTCTTGATGCCGCTGATCAGGTTGGAACCCATCTGACCGGAAGCAGAGGCAAACATTATCGGAATTACCGAGCCGACGAGCGCGCCGATCGGGCCGGGAACGAAAGTCTTAACCAGAGTAGCAGTAAACTGACCACCAGCGGCGCCGAGAGCCGATCCAACTACGTTTCCGGCGAATTCAAGAGAAGCTACAGACTTAACAGCCTTTGAGAACGAAGGCTTATTGCCGTGTATCATGTCGATAGCCAGATTGGTACCAACGGCTACGGTAGTGGTAATAGCGAGGTTACTGAATGAAAAACTGTTCTTGAGGGATGTTTTGGCAGCCTGGGTTCCTTCACTGACGCCCTTGGCCATTTTGCCCGAAAAAGTATCGGCATACTGCACGCCTTCAGAAGCGTCGAGCATGAGCTTGTCGCCACTTCCCTCGGCATCTTTAACTTTACCGTTTTCGAAGGTTTTATCCTTGCTGATCAGACCAACTTTCTGGCCTACCGCAAAGATCTTGGCGCGAATAGCAGTAATGATGTTCTGCATGGCATTCTTGACTGTGGCCAGAATAGCCTTGATCTTGTCAAGAGCCGGGCCAAATTTGCCATTCGACTGAATCTTGCTTGCCTGCACGCCGAGCTGCTCAACGCCATAAGCCAGCTGCTGGTCATAAGAAAGCGTGGTCGGAGAAGCGCCAGCCGCGATGGCTGCCTTTGCCTGCTGACCGGAAGTATTAAGAGTATTGCCAAGCAGTGCTTTGGCATTGCCAAGAATAGCCTTGAGACGTTCGCCAATGCTCATCGCCTGCATATTGCTGGGCGCGATCTTGTCGTAAAGGGGCGCCGAAACTTTTTCGAGACTCACCAGAGTGCTCTGAGCAGTTCTCAGGTTGCTCTGCAGATTGTTAAGTTCTGGCAGAACGTTGTTGAGTATCGAAATGTCCACCGGCTGGGTGTTAGAAACCGGAATAGTGACTTCCGGGGCCTGGGCGTAGGCGCCGAAAGTGGACAGCACGAACATGACCACCGTCAGCAGCGAGATTCTTCGCAACGCTTTTGTGTCAAACAGCTTCATATTTATTCCCTCCGCTCTTCAAACAAAGAGACTTTCAGATCAAACGGTACAATTACCTTTCAATTATAAGAATGCTTCCGAATTGTGTCAATGCCCCTCCGCCCGCTTCGATATTGGTATCACTATCAGAATCGGTATCGTGGTCGTGGTCGGTATCGGTATCGAAACAGGCTTTCAACCAGATAGATTTTATCCGCAGATTACATGATTGCCGCAGATTATCAGGAGGCTTTCTTTGTGCATTTTTGTTTTTTTTCAGAAAATTATCGTCGTAATCTGACTGATCTGCGCTCGCTATCACAGGCAAAAATAACCAAATGCTTTGCAGACTGATGCAGGTGTTGTATCATCTTGTCTATGAAATACCAACACCTGTTGACTGTGATTCTTGTTTTACTGATCGCGCAATGCCCATTGCACGCAAAAGACTACCGCCAATGGGAATTCGTCAACCCGGCCGATCTGAAAATTACCATTACCCCGGAAAAACTCGAACTCATATCTGGAACAATCGCAACATTCACCATTACAATTCGCAATCGCACCAACCACACCGTCAACATCCATTACCCGACCGGGCAACAATGGGATCTCGCCACCTATCATGGCAGAACACAGATATTCAGATGGTCGCAGGGCTACGAATGGGCAGACGCTCCACACACGATTCCCCTTAAGCGCGGCGAAACCCGCTCTGAGCAGCTCAGCTGGCTGACTGTAGATCGCAACGGCGAACCGCTTCCCCACGGCATTTACCGGGCACAGGGAATGGTCATGATTGCGCCACGCCATCTGGTTTCAAATGACTGCAAGATAAGACTGCTGCCGCCTGAAATCAAGCCACAACTACTGATTGAGACCCGTCTCAATCAGTTCTTCGACATAGAGTTGCCCAGATATTCTGGAAAACGCGAACTTGACTGGCAGATCGATTATGTCTACAACGACAATCGTATTGCCGTTCATTCCGTAAACAGAACCGCCGACAAGACCATTTTTACAATGCACCCGATGCGGGTTGGCCATGTCGAATTTCACTTATACGCCTATCACGACACTCAGGACGCCACCAGATCGATCGAACGGCGCTCTTTTCGCGTCGAAGTCAGATAAGAGCCGGAGAAAACCATGAATACCACTGCAACTACCAAACAAACTGTCGAAAGTCTGATGGTGCAAAAAGGCCTGCTGAGCGAAGATCAGCTCGAAAAGGCACGAATCATTCAGGCTCAGACTCTTGAAAGACTCGAAAACATCATTGTCAGACTTGGTTTCCTTTCCGAACGCCAGATTCTTGAGCTCTGGGCTGACTTTCTCGGCATCTCAGTCGTCGATCTGACCAACATCAAGGTCGATGCCAAGATTCTCCAGCTGATCCCTGAATATCAGGCCAAGCAGTATAAGATGATCCCCTACAAGCGCGAAGGCAACCGACTGACCGTTGTCATGGCCGACCCTTTCGACATCATGGCTACCGACATGGTCGCTTTTCTTACCCAATGCAAGCTCGAAGTCCTGATTGCGCCAAAAAATCAGATAGAGCTTGCCATACGACAGCTCTATTCATGGGAAGGCTTTTCAGTCGCCGGCGACGAGTCGCGCAGCGAGCTTCAGGAAGCGGCCGATTCGGGCATCGAGGTCGTGCGCAAAACTTCTGAGCAGGGCGCTGTCGTGCAGTTTCTCAATGCCATTTTCAAACAGGCCATTCTCAAGCGCGCATCTGACATTCATGTCGAGCCGCGCGAAGACATACTGCTGGTGCGCTTCAGAGTCGATGGCATGCTGCATGATGCGATGACCGGCCCCAAAAGTCTTATCGCACCATTGATCAGCCGCATAAAAATTCTCTCACACCTCGACATCGCCGAACGCCGCCTTCCCCAGGACGGTCGACTCAAAGTAAAAATGCAGGACAAGGAAATCGACTTCCGTGTCAGCACAGTGCCCAGCCTGCTCGGCGAAAAGGCGGTGCTGCGCCTTCTCCAGCGTGAATCAAAGTTCGATCTCGACAATATCGGCTTCTTCCCGGAAGATCTCGCGCGCCTCAAGTCTGCACTCGACGAGCCGTATGGTCTGATCCTGGTTACCGGCCCGACCGGCGCCGGTAAAACCACAACACTGTTCGGCATGCTCAAATACTTTTCCAGCACTGAGATAAATATTTTTACAATTGAAAACCCGGTCGAATATCGCATACCAGGCATAACTCAGGTTCAGATAAACGACAAAATCGGCCTCGACTTCGCCAGCGGCCTGCGCACCGCCCTGCGTCAGGATCCCGACATCATTCTCGTCGGCGAAATCCGCGATCTTGAAACTGCCGAAATTGCCTTCAGAGCCTCTCTGACCGGCCACAAAGTGTTGTCTACCCTGCACACCAATAACGCGCCGGCCAGCATCAACCGACTCATCAACATGGGCGTGCCTGCCTATCTGGTGACAGCCGCCATGCGGGTTGCCGTCGCCCAGAAGCTTCTGCACCGCAACTGCCCGCACTGCAAGACAGAATATCGACCGTCGCAAAGCATCATGCAGCGCCTCAACCTCAACCCGGGCAAGCTCATTGGCACCAAGTTTTACAAAGGAGTCGGTTGTCGGGAATGCAACCAGACCGGAACCCTCGGCCGCACCGGTGTCTACGAAACCATGGTTATTACGGCCTCAATGAAAGACGTAATCATGGAAGGCGGCACCGAAATGGCAATCAAGCGCGTTGCCCGCCTCGAAGGCATGCGCACCCTGCGTGAAATGGCAATAGATCTGGCAATTGCCGGAGAATCGACACTCGAAGAAGTCGTCTACGTAACTCCTTCTGATGAAGAAGAAAAGCGAATTCCGCTCTCAGGCCTTCTTGGAGCGCAGGGCGGCTCTAATATCATCATGCCCGTACAGATGCAGCCGATGTCAGCGGCGATGCAGCCCAACACCATGCAGGCTCCGGCCGGCATGCCACAACCCTCTCAACAGAAGCGCCCGGCCATCGACCTTAACGACCCGGTCATCAAAACCATCATCACTGCGCTCGAAAAAGAGTATCTTTTTCTGAGCGACGATAAACTCGCAGAGAAGTTGCATCTGCCGGTTCTACAGGTGCGCGAACTCATGCAGATGCGCAACCTCGAGCGAACGGTCGATGGTTTCAGCCGCTACTTTGGCAAAACACCAGCCGAAATGAGCGAAGCCGATATAGCCGATGTTATCGGCATGATCTTTGAAAAGCATGGCGAAATTCCCGGTTGCATTTTTGAAGACGAAACCCAGGCACCAATATGGGCCTCTCTCGCCATAAAAGCTGCACTCGAAAAGCTGCGCCACAAGATTCAGAAACCCGAAGAACTGCCAGAATACTTCAACGAGCAGTTCATCATCGATGCTGGCCTCGAACAGATTTATCTGTGGGCAAACCGCAGTCGCACTGCCATGATCGAACTTGCTGCGCCCGGCAAATTCAAAGCCTGGCAGTTTGGCGAAACTGAACAGTGGCTGGAAAATCGCGACATTATGTCCTGTGCCAGAGAAGCCCTCGAATGGCTGATGACCGAGAAACTTGGCTGCAGTCGTGGCGATCTGCCGGTAATGCTCAGCCGCGCCATATTCAAAGAGAACAACCTCGGCGCTTTGCTCGAAAAGTTCAATGACTCATGCTTTCAGCTGGTTAACAACCTTTATCCTAACGTATTCAAGCCCTGGCAGTTCGCCGAAGAAGAGCCTCTGATCTGGTTCCAGGAAGACCGTCTCGAAGTCGCTGCCAGTGCCACCCGCTGGCTCATCGAAGAACGTCTCGGCATGCCGGTTGAAGAAATACCCAAGCGCATCTCAATACGTGAATTCCATACCAATGGGCTTTCCAAACTGCTCGACCTGTTCAACCAGAATCTCGCGCAGGTGATCGAAAACGCCTACCCGGAACGCTTCAAACCCTGGCAGTTCAACGAACAGTCCGATCTCTGGAAATCGCCCGAAGCCATGGAAACCGCCCGTCAGGCAACCGAATGGCTTATTAACGATCGCCTGCACATCACACCCGAAAAAGCAGCGCAGCATCTTACCCGCCGTCATTTCATCAACAACGGCCTCGGCCAGATGCTCGGCAGCCTTTTCAACCATTCGCATTTCATGGCACTCGAAAACTGCATCGAAGTGCTCAAAACCAACGAGATCTTCCAGAAGGCGCTGTTCAACTACGCCCACGAAGTGCGCGAAATCAACGCCAGATGGGAAACCATCGCCGAAAAAATCGCGATCAACCATTTCGGCAAAGCCCGCTTCAAGGTCACTCTGCCCAATCTCAAGATTGCGCCAATAGTGCCCGAGAACGAGCGCATCTACATCAATGCCGCCAACCAGATCGAGTATGTGCCGCAGATCGTCATTCCAAAACTCAGCGCCTACTCTGATTTCAGCGACTTCTCGAACTGGGTGCCCTACTGCGACCGCCTGACCTACTGGATTCTCGGCGATGACCGCGGCGCCGGCTACGTCGAGCCAACCCACCCCAAGGTCAAACTCGTCTTTGTCGATGCACTGATCGCCGGCCTGCGCTCAAAAGGCCTGCTCGACGTCGTCGAAAAGGTGCAGCAACTGGTCGCCGCCCACACCCGCATGCTCGACCATAAGGCTCCCGCCGGAATCTGACATGCAGATCCAGTCTTTCTCGCAGACCGGCAGCATCAGAGACGACAACCAGGATCACCTGCTGATCGACTCTGATCTGCGCCTTGCCATCATCGCCGACGGCCATGGCATAGCGGGAAAGGCTCTGGCAGAGTATACTGCCAACGCCATCCGCCAGCGCCTGCGCGAGATCGCGCCAGTAACCGGCAGCGATGAGAACCTGCACCGCCTGCAAGAAGCTTACGATCTGGCAATAGCTGCAACGCCAGCCGAACTCGCCGGCAGCAGCCGCTGCGACATCGCCGCCACCTGGATCAACCGTGGTATTGCCGCCGTTTTTACTACCGGCGCCTGCCGCCTGCTTTCGGCCCTTCCAGAACAAAACTGGCTCGAACAGCGCGAGTTCGCTATACCTGTCACCGCCGACACTTCGCTTCTTCTTGTATCAGAAGGTGCAGCGGCAGCATTAAGCTCGCAACAGCTGCAGCCCGCGCTCAACGGCATGCTCGCTGCAGCCGACGACGATGGTTTTGCTACTTTTGAACAACAGACAACCTCCGTTTACGATGGTGATGATTGCAGCGCTATTCTGCTCAGACTCGACCAGACCGATCTGACCGCCGGTATCCCGCACGAAATAGAACTTTTCGAGCACTACAACCGCGCCTGGTCTTTCAAACTCTGGCAACCCCTCGCACTTGCAGCCGCCACCGGCCTCGCCACCATTGCCGCCGCCCGCAAACTCAAACCCCTGATCGCCCGCATCAAATCATGAAACATTTCGAGCACACAATCGCGTCATCCTGCGCGAAGCAAAGCGCAGTCGCGGGATCCATCTTCATAGCCAGCTCAAATTTCTAAAAAATTATCGGCGCAATCTGCGGATGTTTTTTCTTCTTCTTCGCGTCTCTGTGGCTTTGTGCGAAATTCGATAACGACAACGATTACGATTACCCTGCTTCGCTAAAGCTACGCAGGGCAGGCGAGCACGATAATATGGCAATATGCATAGGGGATTAAGCGATATGGTGATTTGTTCCGATATGTATTGAGAAAATTATTTTCAGGAGCAATACCATGAATACTTCTCAGAACCAGTTCAATATCGGAATCGACGGAACTTATCAGACTATCGAAGCCATGAAAGGCGCCATTATCGGAACTCCAGACCGGCAGCGCCGCGAAGGAGCCAGCCTGCTGCGCGGGCGCTGAGAAAACAGCATGGCGATCTCAACCAAACCGCCCAGCGGAATGCGTGACTTTCTGCCGGCCGAACTGGCCCGGCGGCGTTATGTCATCGAGACCATTCAACAGACCTACGAAAAATACGGGTTCGTACCGGTCGAGACACCCTCGATCGAAAATCTTTCGACACTGCTCGGCAAATACGGCGATGAAGGCGACCAGCTCCTGTTCAGAATCCTGCACCGCCGCGACAAACTTGCCCGCGCACTCGAAACCCCTGAAGTCGGCGAAAAAGACCTGGCCGACCTTGGGCTGCGTTACGATCTGACCGTGCCACTGGCGCGGCTCATTGCCAACAACCCCGAATTACCGAAATTTTTCAAACGCTACCAGATCCAACCGGTCTGGCGCGCTGACCGACCCGGTCGCGGCCGCTTTCGTGAATTCTGGCAGTGCGACGTCGATATCACCGGCAGTAAATCGCTGATTGCTGAAGCAGAAGTCTGCTCAGCCGTATCAGAAGTATTGTTAAATCTTGGTTTCAGCAACTTCGAAATCCACCTCAACCACCGTCAACTTCTGAAATGCCTGATCAAAGCTGCTGGCATCGCTCTCGAAAACGAGGCGCTGACGCTGGTGGCCGTCGACAAGCTCGACAAGATCGGCATCGAAGGCGTCGAAAAGGAGCTCGAACAACGCGGGATCAGCGCGGCTCAGTCGCGCGCCCTGCTCGAACTGATTCAGCGTCCATGCGGCCTCGATGAAGCCGGCGAATTACAGCGTCTGAAACAGGCTCTCTCCGATAATAGCGAGGCCATCACTGCCATTGCCCAGCTCGAAACCCTCACCAGTTTGCTCGACAGCTCAAAAGCAGCCGGGCATTACTGTATCGACGCCTCTCTTGCCCGTGGTCTCGGTTATTATACCGGCCCGATTTTTGAGATTCGTTCATCTGATTTTTCCGGCAGTCTTGGTGGCGGCGGCCGCTATGACGGCCTGATCGGCATGTTCAAAGGCAGTGAGATTCCGGCCGTAGGCTTCTCAATTGGCTTCGAACGCCTGCTGCTGGTGCTTGAAGAAAAAGGACTCTTCGGCCAGATTTCCTGCGGGCCAGATATCGTGATCTGTCATTTCGATGATGTCGCTGACAGCGCCGTCATCGAAGCAGCCAACAGTCTGCGCCAGCATGGCGTCAAAGTCGAAATCTACCCGGAAACACCGAAACTCGGCAAGCAGATCGCTTATGCCGAAAGCATCGGCGCCACCTGGGTCGCCATCATGGGTGCCAGTGAAGCAGCCGAAAAGGTGCTTTCGCTAAAACATCTCGTTTCCGGCGAACAGCACAAACTCAATTACACCGACACCGCCGCCCGCATCCTGAACAATTAATTCAGACCAGATTCCACAGCCGGCCCTGCAACGACAGGGCCGGTTTTTTCGTGCAGCCAATCGTTGTCGATTCGGGCACGTCACACGTGCCCCTGCCGTTATTCGTTATCGTTGTCGTTGTCGGTATCGGAATCGGGATCGGGATCGTTTCTTTCCTTCTTTCCTTCTTTCTCTTCTCTTCGCGATAATTATCTGTGTAATCTGCGCCATCTGCGGATAACTCTTTTCTTCTTCTTCGCCTGCTTTTTTCTCTAAACCATGCCGGGCATTCTGCCGATAATTAACGAAGAAAATAATTGCATGGAGGCGACAAAATGAATATCGGAACTATCAACCAGGAACTCTATCGTCCACTGACCGGCAACAAAGCCAATGCCCGCGCCGAAACCCGCATCAGCTTCGAAGCAGATGAGAAGAGACTGCGCGACAAAGCGTTCAAAAAAGATGACCTGGTCAGCCGCTTCTGGAACATGACCGACTCGATGCCCAGAGACAGTCAGATTGCCTTTGCCGCAACGGTTATCGCCGGCCGCATCATGAATCAGGGTATGACCGACGAAAACAAGGCCTTCATGAAAAACGTCAGCAACCGCTTCTCACCCGAAGAAATCGGCGCGCTCAAGCAGCAGGTTCTCGCTCATCCGGCCGCCACCGGCAAAAGCACCGGCGAACTCGAAAAATTCCTCAATGACTTCGACAAAATGATCGCCGATCAGAAAAATCACGAACTCGACCCGCTCAACAAACAGCAGGCTATTCCGCGCCTGCGCTCAGCCGACGATATCTTTTTCCAGACCACTTCAACCCTCAACCCCCTCTACCACCCAAACGCAGCTTAAACGGTCATTGCGCGGCATCCGGCGGATACCGCGGCAATCTCACCGGAACTAATACTTTTCAGGGGTTGAAGAAGCCGGCCTGAACCATATCGAGGGCGGCATTAACTCCCATCAAAAACGCAGTGCCGTTGACCAGCCGATCAGCGGCTACTTTTTTTACGACGATTTCATCTGAACATTCGAAATCGCGCAGCATGGCATGGAAAAAATGCTGCTGGAGCTCAGTCATGCGGCCTTCGATGGCGTAGCTGAGCCAGTTTCTGCCATGCAGGCCGGTGCGGTGCAAAAAGCGCTTCAATTCTACGGTAAGCCGCTTGTACCAGCCCACCCGAAACCTTCGCCCGAGCGACATATTGCGCGCAGTCAACAGCAACCCACACAACGCCGCATCACCCGAAGACGGCGTGCCGCTGCCGAAGCCGACAACGCTGATCAGCGGCAACTCAGAGAGTTCTATCAGATGTTTCTGAATAGTCTCTGACAGCCGCTTGAGACGGCCTTCAAGCTCGCTTAACTCCATGTTTTTTGTTTTACGTATCTGCCTGTTGATCAGACTTTTCATGTGTCCGGGAAAATCTCTGACGGCAAAACGCTCAGTTGAGTCGTAAGTGCGTGCGCCTGCCAGCTTGAGCTGTGTCAGAAACGGAATCTTCAAACAGTTTTCGGCAAACTTCCAGCCATCTTCCGGCAGTGGCTGATCGAGAGTCGGCAGTTCACTGCACACGATAAAATCAGGCCCACAGCCAATTTCTTTGTTCACTATATTGATCATGCTGCCGCCCAGCGAAAACAGCACCAGCCGCTCAGCCGTGCGTTCGCGCAGCGAATAACTGTTCCCGGCCGCACTGGCCTGCAACAGTCTGGAATCGACAGCTTCCACCTCTGCAAAAAACCGGTTCTTTTCTTTCATAGCTGTATTCATGCCACTTTAAGGAGGTGCGAGGCGATGTCTTTTCCGGCTGTCGGTGGCGGCAGTTTTTTACCGTCAGCTTTATACAGTTCAACAGCCTCTTCGACGATCTGGCAGAGTTCGGCAAAGACCGCTCTCTCATCATCACCATGACAGCCGCCTAAAATCAAACCGGGCGCGCTCCCGACATAGCACTGGTCTTCATTTGACCACTCAACGATTTTTACATACCGAGCGCTGTCTTTCATTTTTTAATCTCCTTGAGAGCAAGCTTAACCGCTTTGATCTGATAAAACTTTGCATCGTCCGACGGCTTGCCCGAGATCGTTACTGGTTCCGATAAGTCGGCGTGAACAAAGTTTCTATGACTCCTCTTGCCGCCAAGATCAACAAAACCAGCTCGTTCAAGCTCACTAATCAGTTCTCGAATTTTTGGAGGCATTATATTCTCCTCACCTGATGTTTCTCATTATATATCATCCGAATTGATCTCTCCAGCTGCAAATCGGTTCTTTGCGTTCAATCGGAAAATCTGTGCAATCTTGCGACTTTTTTGTGTCTAAGCAATCTGCTGACGAGCGCCGATATACAGAAGGACTAATTATCTGATCTGCGAAAATGTTCCCTGCCGGCATCGCTGTGACCGGGCACCAGGGCTGAATCCGAGGAGATAAAATGAAGCGATCGAGTCTGCTGTTCTTCGCTTTAATACTGATATTCAACCTCTATCCGCAATGTCCGGCACTTGCGGTATCGAACCTGTCGAATGGCGTCATTCAACTTCTTAACGACGTCGATGGCAATGGATACATTAACCGTGGTGACACCATTCGCGTTTCCTGCACAGCCGTATTCGTTGCACCGGCAACAGCATGGGTAATAGCGCCTACCGTTGATCTCAGCCAGATTGGAATAGCCAACACAGCTATGGCAGACCAGGGCGGCGGCAATTTTAGAGTAGATATCACTCTGACAAACTGGAATCAGGCTGTTAACTATATTCCCAGAAATATAACTATTTACTGTCGAGCAGATGATGAAATCTTTAACAATACGGTTACTGCGGCTCCAACATTTGATCTGGCTCAAGTTGAAGGCACAGGAGCGAGCGCGATAAATGACGTAACACTAACCAACAGAGCTCGACTTGGAGAAAGGCTGCGAATACAGATTACTGATAACAGATACCAGACCGACCCCCTCGGAGGAACCATCTGTACGGTAAACTTAACACCTATAGGCGGCAATGCTGCGACACCGATGCCATATGTTGGAGGAAATGTCTTCAGGGTGTTGTCAGACCCGATCCCGGCCGGGATCAATTATACAGGTCCACTGACAATAACCCTAAACGATCCGATGCTCGGGCATGCGGCAGTAGGCTATTTGACAGCAAACGTGATAGTAGATTCGGGAGTTCCTACGGTTGATTTTGGTAATACATCTGTCGTAATACAATCAGGCAACCCAACAGCTCTTCCGGGTGATGTTCTAAGGATAACTGCAGCAGTAACAGCTTATGACAACGAAACAGTAACGGTTTTTTGCGCAGATCTTAACGGCCTCGCCACCTCGGTCCCAGCGCTCAACCCTGCATTCCCAATGCCGCTGATCAGTTCGAGTGGATTGGGGAATCCAGCGGTCTGGCAGATTGATGTTACTTTGAGAGACGCTGATCTGAAGAGTCCGAGCCTGCTGTTCACATTTACGTTTACCGACGATGACGGCAATGTTATAACAGTACCAAGATATATATCGATAGATCTCGATGCTCCTAATGTATTGAACCCGACAGCCAGGGTCTGGTTACCAGAAGGTACCCTTTCTCCTACAAATACAGCAACCACTACCTGCCGACTCGAATTTATCGCATCGGTATCCATTGACATAAATCCAGACACTCTTACCGCCAGTATCGACCTCTCAGAAATTGGCGCGTCCGCGCAGTATCCTATGACCCGCGTCGGTATGTCCAACAATTACCGGGCATATTACACAGTTCCGCAGGGTAATCTTGAAGACATCCTTGGCTACGAATTCACCATATCTGTTCGAGATGCCGCAGGCAATCTTGTGGCACAGTCTACCGCACCTCAGATAAGAATAGATAACAAGCCGCCTGTATTAAGCAACATGCAGCTGACAAGCAGCAATCCTGTTAACCCCAATATTATCAGAGCTGGCGACCAGTTTACAGTTCAGTGCACCGTAACAGATATTGAAAGCGGTTCGGCGTCAGTCGATCTGTCGCGCCTTGGCATAGCCCCGCCATACCAGCTATTACCTGTTGGCAGCAATGTATACAGAAGAACCTGGACCCTGCCACCTGCCAGCACCTCACTGGCGCTGGACCCAATTGTAGATGAATATGTAGCACTGCGTGTATACGCGAACGACACGGTTGACAGCGGATCATATGTCGGACACATTGTAGATGGCTATACGGGCCAACTAATGATCGACAACGATGCACCGCAGATTCTCACAGCCACCTACACGTCCGTCCACAATCAATATCCCACCGATGCACTCGGGTATGTGAGAATCGGTGATTCAATAAGCTTTTACGCTCAGGTCGCCAGCGACCCAATAACAGTCACCATCAACATGCTGAATCTTGGTCAGGGAAACGCAGAGAATATGTGGCAGTCCACAAATCCTGCATTTCCCTTAGACGATGGATGGTATGAATACAACCTCAATGGAGATGTTCCTGAAGGTCTTCTCAATCGCCAGACAGTTCAGTTCAGGGTTACTGCCACAGATGACGCCGGGAACGCCGACACATATGATGTTTCTGTGCCGATAGACAACCGGCCAGTTAAAGTCAGCAATTTTGACGTTGATGTAACCTACCAGCTGGACAGGAACGATACCGACATCAGCATTATCAATCTCAACAAACATGTAAAATTGACTGTAACTCTCACTCAACCTGTTCCCGCGGAAGCTGATCCGGTAAGCACGCCACATGCCAGTGCAACTATTGATCTGAGTAACTTCGGCCTCGGAACTGCTGAAGCAATGACCTATGATGCCGGCCTAGGCGCATACACATATGAATTTGACAACACCTTGCCACAAAATATCGATCTTGCAAGTTACCGTTTCCAGACGACAATCAAAGATATCTCCGGAAACCGTACGCTCAGCCAATCAGCGATGCGGCGAGTCGATAACTGGCCGCCCACATTCAATGCTTCCCCTACCGCGAATGTAGTTGGTGGTGGATCCAGCGCCAAGATAGGTGACAGCATACTTTTCCGGGCTGATATCAAAAACAATGAAAATACCGCGCCGGTGATCGATCTTGACAGCCTCGGATTGAGCAGTGCTCAGGCAATGACATTGATTTCCAGTATCGGTGGCGTCAACCGTTATGAATACACCGCAACAATAAGCGCCGGAACCAGCAACGGAACCGATACCGCCTGGATTATCACCGCCAGGGATAATGACTTGAACTATGCAACCGACACAACAAACCTGTTAACGGTAGATAGTTCGGCACCACAGGTGGCAACAGCTCTAACAGTTTCTGGAAACAGTCAGGCCGGAATAATAAGAGCCGGCGAAAATCTTACCTTTACTTTGCGCCTTGCGACTGACACAACTATTGCCAGTGACAGTGTAACTGTTGACCTGAGAATGATCGGTATCGACAACGCTGTATACCAGATAACCAATACTGACACCTACGCTACTGGTTCGCTCTGGGTTGCCAACGTTACCAGCCTGGCAACCACGACTGAATACACTAACGTCAGATTTACCGCTACAATTACAGATGCCTCCGGAAATGTCACAACATCGAATTCGCAGCTGTTCAGCGAAATTGATTGCAGACCGGTTACCATCAGCAATTTCGGATTAACTCTCTGGCAGGACAATGGCGTAGTGAACCCTGGATTCGCCGGCCCGGACGATGTTGTGATGATCTGGGCAAGCGCTACCTATTATCAGGATGCAGTGCTTACCGGAAATCTGGCGACCGGTGCAGTGGGCCTGGAAGTCGATTATGCCTCAGCCACCCTCACCTATAACAGCACAAGAAATCGACACGAAGGCCTGATTACAATTGCTACGAATACCGTAACCAGCTGGCCAGTAGTTGCCGGCAATTTAATCTATAGAGTCAGAGCTGTTGATAACGTCAGCAACATAACTTCGACGGCTTATACCACCTGCCCTGATTTTGTCGTAAGAAACATAATGCCGACTGCTCTCACATCAGGCATTAACCTCTCTCCCAACTATTATCTGGCGACCACCAGCACAGATGTACTCATCTACAATCTGGCCAGCAGCACGACTGGCGATGGCCTTATTGCATCGATTACCTTTGCCGACGATCTCGTCATTCACAAGGCCTGGCTTGACTTCAGAGAATTCGGAACTGGCACAGTTGATTTGAAAACAGATAACAGCAGCAGTGCGGTTACCATTTCGGGTTATACTGTTAATCGCCTGCCACCAATCGAAGATGGTGTTTCAAGAAGAGTATGGTTGTATGCGATGGATCAAGCCGGCAATGCAACCTACACCTCCGAACGCGTGTTCATCGACAACATAGCACCAACACTCGTCAGCGCAGAGTTCGATGGCGAAATTCTTTCGGTGGCACTTTCCGAAAATTTTGACAATAACTCCTTTGTTGTCGAGAACTGGCAGATTATCGGCAGCTCTACTCTTGGCGCGCCGGCAAGCCTTACCTTCAATGCTACTGCTCCGAACGAAATTCTCGACTGGTCAAGCTTTCAGCTTGAACTTGATATCAGCCATCTCAGAACGATGGCCGGCTGGGCATCCACACCGATTTACCTCAAGGTCACCAATACCGCAACTTCGGCTGTGACTGACATGTGGGGCAATGAACTGCGACCTGTAGAATACTTCCCGATTACGATCACCGATTCGTCATGGCGTGAACCTGCGCGCATAACCCATTTTACGGTAGAACAGAACTGGCCGAACTCAGTTAATATTGATCTGCTGTTCAGCAAGAACATGGATCAGGACAGCCTGGCGGCAACTGCTGCAGTCCTGCTGCTGGCAACTGACACCAGTGGAACTTTTGCAACCAATGTAGATTACAACCTGGGTTATGTGTTTCAGGCCTCGAGTACCGCCCAGGCTTCTGATACATTCGCATGGCAGAGTCCAACCCATCTTCGTATCACTTTGTGCGAAACAGGGCGCCGCTGGGTAGCCAAAAAGCTTACCAACAATACCAGTCAGAAACTCTATTTTGCCTGCAGAAACACACTCAGGCCCTTTGTCATTGACTTTCTTGGTAAACCGGTCACTCACATCGATCCGACCTCTCCACTTCCAGGCGTTGACAACCGCCCCGTGTCGAACTTTGCGTTCCGTGGGCCACCGGATGATCCTAAGTTAAGCATAGGAGAACGCAGTCTGGTTCTTTCGGCCAGCGACCTGCTGCTGCTGTCGAACAGCCCTTACAATAACAACGAGACAGTGCCCTATCTTATCGAGCCGACTCCTACATTCAACAATCGTGTTACCAGCTTTCATGGCAAGATAATTCTTCACGAAAGCAACAGCGGCAGCACGCAGGTTCTGGAATTTGAGCCACTTGCTACTACAACTAATCAACTTTTTGCCAGCACAACCGTAACCCTTAAACTTACTGACGATGATCTGGTAAACATCCTTGCACTCTATCAGGCAAACCCAAGCCCGATCTGGGAAATGACGATTCAGGCTGGCGCCTTCACCAACCTGTGGGGCAACTCAAATCTTGCCTATCTGCCGTCAAGTTTCCCAGGCGCGATGCAGGTGGCTACCGGAACTCCCGCGGCCAGTGCCACTCTGGCGGCCGTATCCATGAGCGACAAGCCGCCGGTCAGCGCCAAACTCGCGGGTGAACTGATATTTGAAGTTGAAGTGTTCCCGCCTGACATAGATGGCATACCGTTGCCGTTGCAATGGCAGACCACACCCAAAGCTGGCATTTTCTTACAGGATGCCGGCAACACCTGGGTTGCCTCAGGAACCTTCGTCAACTACACAGAACGAACTGTCGATGGCAGACTGCGTGGCGTTTTCCGCTACCAGAACACCGCAGCGCTGCCAACTAACCTGCAGAGTGTTCCTGCTGTCGTCAACATTTATGGCGTAACCGACATTTTTGGCAACAGCAAAGACCTGACCGCATCCTATGCTTACGACCTTAACACTAAAAACGACGGAGCAGTCGAAGGGTTTACCGACGCGGCTTCTGCTGGAATCATTCTTGACACGCAGAAGCCAGTGGTAATGGTCAATCAGATCATACCGAACGATTACATTGGCAAAATTCCAGCCGGTTCAATATTCCGCGTAAACTTCGACGAAGATATGAATCAGGCGATCATTCCAACTCTCACGCTTGCCACCTCAACCCAGACCATGACGTTTACCTTCTCTTCCTGGTCTGCTTCAGCTACTGCCGAGTTCACTAATGATTCAGCCTTTACCTCTACCCTGCCCAATGGCACCTGGTATTATCAGGTTACCGGCGGCACCGATATTGCAGGCAATATCATGACAACTACCGGCGCAACAGCTTTTCCTGTGCAGGTCCGCACCTATGCGCCAGAAGTCAGCGCCGGCAATGTTGTTCTGCGCACAGTTCAGACCACAATCTCTACGGCAGAGCTTATAAATGAACCCTGGAGCAAATACCTGGCCGGCGGCAGCGCTGTATTCAGCGTAACCTATGATGCCGTGCCAATACAGAATCCGCCACACTTTCTCCAGATCTATGACCCGATCAGCAATGTCGTTCAGGGAGAAGTCGCGCTAAGCGCCATGAGCGGGAACCTAGCCACTGCAACAATAGCGAATATCGCCGCCACGACGGTTGGCCCGGTAGATTTTGCTGTGAGAATCAGAGACTCTCTCAACAACCGCACCGACAAAGTCCTTGACATGGTTTATGATGGCCTGGCACCAGACATGACTGTCTTTGACATCAGCGGCCTGGGGGTAGGTTCAACAACTGCCGAATACACATACTACAATCCACTCTCTGGCGATCTGCTTCTCAATTTTGAAGCAGTAACAACCGATACGCTCCGTCTCGCAGTTTTCAATGGCGCTGCAACTTCAACCCAGCTGTTGAATGACAGCGGCACCCCGGGCAATTACTTTCTCGCCACCGGCAGCACCTATGCCGACGGCCCATACACCTTTACCGTTGTCGATCTCGCCGGCAATATCGGCACAGGTCTGGCAACCCGCAAAGTTTACGCCGACGCATCTGCCCCAGTGCTTCTGTCTATTGTTCCAGAATATTCAGTTGGACAGCCCGGTCCTTATTACATAGGCAAATGTCTCGCCTCTGAAACGAGACTGGTTGTGACCTTCTCTGAACCAATGGACGCAGATCCGGCCCAGGAACCAACACTGGTGCTCACAAGAAATGCTTCAACCATCAACTGGCGCTTTGTCGGCTGGGTAAATCCTGCCGTAGCATCAACTGCCATTTACGAAAATATCGGCGACATAACTTCTGCTCTTGAAACAGGCCAGTATCAATTCACCATGACCGGCGGAAGAGATCTGGCTTTCAACACAAGAACCCCTGCCAGCGACCAGACTAAGACCATCGAAGTCTATACCGCCGGCCCTTATGTAAATATTACTACCTATACCAATCAGAGCCATATCTATGGCACCACTCCGCAAACCAATCTCGGCTATAATCCGTTTTATACAGCTCCAGGCTCGGCCACAATCCGCATCGACTTTATCGGCACGACTTTCGACACTTACGACCTGATAGTCTCTTCAGGATCAACAGAAGTCGGCAGTTATACCGGCCTGCCTCTGCCCACTCCATCCATAATACCTTTCGAACCGACAAACGCATCCTGGTCATGGGCGGGCATTCACCCGCAGGATGCCAATTACACTCTGCGCGTTCGTGATTCCGGCGGCGATTATTCTCCCTCTTTCACATTCAGATACGATACTGCCACCCCGACTATCAACACCGCCATTGCCATGACGACAGGCTCCGGTATTGCTACAGATACCGAATATGCTCCCGTCACTGTTCTCTACTATTCACCTGCTGCAGGCGATGCAAACTTCAACATAACTACCATCAATCCTGATGTGATGCGGCTGCTCGTCTTCAACGGTATTGCAACACATGTAGCCGATATGACACCGGGACTTACGAATCACAATGCCCTCTGGTCGTCGCTCAGCAACGCTGCTGCAATCGTTGATGGTCCATATATGGTTACGGGCGTGGATACGGCAGGTAATATCGCGGATGGCACAGCCTCAACCTCTATAGTGATGATAGATACTGTGCCTCCACAACTTGCTTCGGCTGTTGTCATGATCGGTGGTCTGCCTTCGACGAGCACCGGCGTCGTTGCCACCAACACAGGTGTGTTCAGACTCACATTTGATTCAGGTATGAACACTTCCGCTGCGTCACCGACTCTGACTCTTGCCTCTGACAGCGGCACGATCACCATGCGTGCTACCAGCTGGATCAGCTCTACTACCTGCGAATTCACCAACACTGTCGCAATTGACAAGTCATTCGCCCCAGGAACTTACAGTTATCAGGTAAGCGGCGCGCTCGACTACGCCGGCAACACCAACGCTGTCCCTGCAATGGGTTCGTTCACAGTTGTATTGTTCACCGAAGAACCCGATCTTACCGCTTTCCAGGTTGTCAGCAATCAGACAGCTCTTTACGGGACCCAGGCATTCATAAATCGACCGCTGTCATTCGAAGCTTATGCTGCCGGTCCGGATATTGCCACATTAACTCTCAGTTATCGAACCGCCGCAGGTCATCCGTATCAGGAGCCACATCTGATACGCATTTACAACAGTGCCAACGTCCTCGCATCGGAAGCTGTGGTTCCTGGAGCCGTCGGTGGCATCAGCAGCTTTACGCTGAACTCCAGCGCTCTCGGGAATCCTCCCGCGGGTGCCACTGAATCATACAGCTTCAGGCTTATCGACAACATTGGCAACATCAGTGCGACCTACACCTTGCCAATAGTCTATGACAGCATTCGCCCCGAAGTGGCTACTGCCGCAATAAGCACTGTCTCGAATGCCATAAGCAGCCCGCTTTATTACAACGAACAACTGCACGGCGCTCTCAATGTCAGGTTCGAAACCAGCGCCTCAGCAGCAACTGATTCTCTCGTTCTGGCAATAGCGACTACTACTGCACTGCCTTATACATGGAACATGTATACCAATCTTACCACCGGTATCAGCACTTACTCGATTTCGGTCGCCAGTGCTGCCAGCCTCGCCGAAGGTCATTATGTAATCACTGCTGCCGATATGGCCGGCAACTTTGCCACAGGCACAGCTTCGATTACCATGTTTGTCGTCGACCGCACAGCACCGGTAGTTCTGACCGCAACAACGTCGACAACATTGCCAGTCGTAAGTGCAACTGCCGGCGGTGCCACCTTCACTGTGCAGTTCAACGAGCACATGAATGAACTGTCTTCTGCAACACCGGCACTTGTGATAGCCACCACAACCGCCCAGATCGCCTGCACCTTCAAAGGCTGGATCGCATCAGATACTGCACAGTTCGTAAACACTGCCACAATCAGCAACGCCCTGCCACAGGGTGATTACGACTGTCGCGTCATTGCCTGGGATCTTACCGGCAACAAACTCGACACCAACAACGCAGGCACCATGGTTGTTCAGTCTCGCGGCCCGATCATTGCATCGTGGAGCACTGTCTCCTACCAGCAGACGACAGCAAGCGAAACCCTTGCCAGTGGCCTGGAAATGCTGACCAATCAGCCATTCAGCGTCGATGTCTGGCCAAATGCTGCAACCATAACCATTGAACTGGCAGCGGCACCGGATGCAGAACCAATACATCTGCATTTCATGCAGGATAACACAACAGTAGCATCTTATCCTCTGGTTCTTAACGGAATGATAGCGAGCTTCACCTGGTCGGATGCCGCCAGTCCGACTCCAACCCTGGCAACGACATATACCATGCGGATTGCAGATGATAACGGCGACTTCTCGCTCGAAAGCCTGCCATGGCGCATGGATAATGCCTCTCCGTCAGTACAGCTTCTCACCATTACCGGCGGCGAACTGGCCACCAGTTCGGTTTACTTCAATCCTGCCCGCCACCGCTATATCACCACCAGGTTCAACACAGCTGAAAGCGAGGCACCCAGACTTCGTATTCGCGGAAGTAATTCGACAGATACCTTTGAGCTGACCAGCGCAGGTACAAATCAGTGGTCTACCAACTTTGAAGGCCTTTACAGCCGCCCGAACAATCTCGGAAACTATGCTACGTTACCGGATGCCACCTACGCACTCGACATGGTTGACCGCGCCGGAAATATCGCATTCCTGGCTTCTGACGGTCTGCCTATCGACTTCGAAGTGGTAATCGACACCCTGGCGCCGATAGTAGCAACATACAGCACAAAAGTTGCCGGCAACAACGTAACCTCTTTTGCACCGGCCGCCGGCAATCTCGATATTACGGCAGTATCGGCTGAAACTCTTGTTGCGACAGGAGTTTACTGGATAGAAGTTCTCGATAACACTGGTGTCAGAGTCAATCGCCTGCCACTCACAGACAGTGTCGGCAGTTTCACTGCTACATGGGATGGCACCAACAGTGACGGTGATCTCGTGCTTGACGGTTATTACACTTTAAGAGCCACTGACTACGCCGGAAACCCGACAATCAACTCGATTACTGTATTCGCTCGAACCACACCGTTCAGAGTCTCGACTATCGAGCAGGTTTCTGCTACTTCGGCTCGAATGTGGTTCAATCATGACATAGACGACACGACGTTTGGCGGCACACCGATCACTTCGGTGCCGGCTCTCGCCATCAGCGGCCTTGTCCGCGACCAGGAAAGGGCGATCACCTTTAACGTCAACCCGGCATTTACTCATGATACTTCCTACGTATTCACAGTTGCCACCAACACAATCAAGAGCGTATTCGGCTCTGGAATCTCTGAGACAGCAAGCACTGCCGTCCTGGTAGCAGATGGTCGAGGACCTGTTATCACTGGCGTCAGCTTCCATGGTCTTACCGGCCAGCAGGAATTCAGAGTAGAATTTGACGAGAACTATACCGCAGCTTCAGCCGGCGATAAAGCGAACTACACACTTACCAGTGCCAGTGGTGCTATGAGTATAGTACTGGCCACCACTCAGTCTGATCTGCGCAGTGTCGTTCTCACAGCCGACCCGGCACTGATCGAAAATGCCGACTACACCATAACTGCAAACAACATAGTCGACAATTACGGCAACGCCACCAGTTCTTCGCTCGCCTTCAAAGGCCGCGATCTGACACCACCCGTTCTTACCGTATCGGCGTTCTCCAACCCGGCTAACGAAAACGATATAATTGTTGTCGTAACCAGTAACGAAACGCTGAAGAGCGCACCGAACCTCAGCGTGGCTCAAAGCAATGCGCCAGTTATCACCACGGTCATGCAACAGGGTGCCGAACCAAAATCCTATATGATCGGCGTCAGTCTCAGTCCTTCTTACGCCGGCAATGGAACTCTGAGTGCTGAGGCACAGGATGTCGCCGGCAACACCGGTTATGGAACAAACACCTTCACGGTAGCCTACGTCTCATCGACGAGAGCATCTATTGTAATGTCGGCTGACAGCATGCTGGCACTCAATTTCAGCGAGCAAAGTCTGAAATCGGATGCGACCGTCAAGATTCTGCAACACAAACTCGAAAAGTCAGAATCTACCGGCGGCGCAATCAGAACTTCTCTGCAACGGCAACTAAGAGCAGCCATGGGTTCTCTGCGCGGCAGCGCAGCAACAGACACCGTTCTGCCCAACCACGTTGAGCTGATTCCTGTATCTGATGCTTACGAAATCGGTATTCTCAAGAGCAAGGTCAACAACGGATTTAACGTAAATCTCTTGAGCAATGTAGCTACTTCGACCACCGGTATAGCACTGTTTAACCAGGTCGGCGACAGCTGGAACTTCGTAACCGCCAGCCGTGACAAGGAAGGGGCATTCACTGCCCGAACCGGCTCATCGCAGATCTTCGCGATCATGCGCGATATCGCGGCGCCGCGCCTGAACCTTGCTGCTGACATGGAATTGAGCGAACCGTTCCGCACTGCCAGACCTGAATTCAGAGGTCGTGTCGAAGAAGCCGGTTCGGGTATCGACCCCAGAACAGTCATCGCCCGCATCGACGGCGGGCCGGGACAGCCGGTTCAGGTCGACAGCAACGGCAACTTCGTGTTCACACCAATCGCCGACCTGGTGGCCGGCGACCACGATCTCGTGATCAAGGCTGCTGACCGCACTGGTAATACCGGTCTGATGGCTGCTACCAGGTTCCAGATCGTAATGCCGCTGAGCATCAGCCAGATCGTTCAATACCCCAACCCGGCTAACCGCCGCATGTTCATCAGAATAAGCGCGAACCGGAACGATCTGACCAGCGACCTGGTAACGGTGACCATCTACGATGTTGCCGGTCATAAAGTCGACAACCTTGATTACATCAAGGCCGTCAAAGAAAATGTGGTTGGCCAGCGTTACCTTTACGATATCCCATGGGATCTGCGCAACAGTGAAGGCAAGCCTGTCGCCAATGGCGTCTACTTTGCCCGTATTGTAGTAAGAGACCCGGATAATCCATCGATCAAGACCAAACGCAATTTCAAACTGGCAGTATTGAGGTAAAAAATGTATAAACTGATCACGAAAAACCTTGTTAAAACTGCATTTGTAATCTTCATCGTCGGCGTCAGCCTGGTAATTGGCTGCGGCGGTGGAGGTGGCGGAACTGGTCGCCAGACACTGCCTGGAGAAAATCCAGCCGGACCGGTCATCATTATCGGCACCGGCACCGGAACCGGAACAGGAACGGGGACGGGAACAGGCACTGGCACTGGAACTGGCACTGGAACAGATACCGAACTTACAGTTAACGAGAAACTCAATAAAGGCTGGGCAGAAATGACAGCAGGTAACTGGGGCGGTGCGATGCTTCATTTTGAAGACGCGCTCAATGACACGCGTGCGACTGTTGCTCAACGCCAGCAGGCCTTCAATGGTCGTGGCTGGTCCAGGGTCAAATACTACAACACACTCTCCGGCATGTCTGACTTCATTCAAGCCGGCGATCTCAAGGAATCGCTGCTCGGCTACGCTCTGGGTCTGATTCAACAAAGCACACAAAGTGGCATTGCTCAGGCGGTTACAATTCTCAAAGATATTGGTCTTGACGACGAATCCTATACGCTGACCCTCGAACATCAGTCGATTGGAGTCAGTACGGCCGAAGCGCGTGCCATGCTTTCCTATGCTCACTTCTGGCGTGGCAACGCAGGAGATGCTGACGAAGCGCGCAGACTAATCATAAGAGCCAGAACTGAAGATTCATCAGAAACTTCTTCTGTCGCACAGATTTATAACACTCTCAAAGCAGCAGGTCTGACTGGCATATGATGAATTGATGTTCCCACATTGACTGGGAAAAAGGGATAGGCCGGCAGGTCGAACAATCGATCTGCCGGCCACACATTTTAGCCCGATACGCTCAGATCATTTTTTTTACTCCGGTTTTCGTCAGGAATTGCCGATGAACTATCTGACTAGTCGAAAACTATCAGTTCCACCCGGAGGAACCATTGCTATGATGTTAAAAAAGGCAAACACTGGATCGAAGAAAATCCTGATCAGGAGCGTATTTATTCTGCTGCTGCTCCTGTTGTCAGCAGGAGCAGGCCAGGCTGCCATTACCAACCAGACAGCCGTACTGTCTTCAGATCTCAACGGTGACGGCATCGCCGGAATCGGCGATACCATTACATTTTCATGCCGTTCAACCACTGCTGATCCAAGCCAGTATCCCTATGTCAACCTGAGCTCATTCGGAAACCCATATTTCCCTCTGGTAAACATAGCAGGCGACTTCTATTCAGCATTTCTTACTGTTTCTCCGGGCAGTATAGAAAACAATACCGTACAGACATTCCAGTTCGCCGATGAAGGCGGAGTTCGCATAGGTGGCAGCCTGCTGGTCGACAACCGAAGGCCCAACTCACTTTATGGCCCATCTACCACCGGAGCAACCGGACTCAGTGGTGTTTACAAAGTTGGCGACAACCTGCAGATCGACATGGAGATGAGCACTTCTTTTGACAGCGATGTGCCAAGAGCTAATCTCACCAATATCGGACTTGGCGCCAGCCATATCATGTCAAGAGTTGGCGGCCCAGATTCAGCCCCGGTATATCGCCTAAGCCTGACTTTTCCGCTGAACCGCGAAGGCACAGCTACGCCAATCAGCGTTGCTGCAACAGATGATGCAGGAAACAGCCGCAGCTGGGATCTCTCTGTCTCCTATGACACAGTTGAACCTGAAATTCAGTCAGTTACAGCAGTAAACATGACTACCGGCAAAACCTGGGTAACCTCAGGCGACACCATACGAATTCAGGCGGTAATCAGCAATTATGACTACGATAAAGTCATAATGTATCACCCGACTCTCTTCGCCACCGGCATTACAATGATCCGGGTATCAGGCAACACTCCAGGTTCCGAGGCCGTTTATCAGTATGACTACTACCTTGCCGACGTGCCGGATCTGCAAAGCAATTTCGTAACCTTTGAAGTAAGAGCGACTGATGACGCTGGCAACCCAAGCAACCCGCGCACTTCCAACCCACTCGCTCTCGACAATATTCCTCCTGAATTTGCCCTGCCAATGGGTGTTAGCATGATCGAAAATGGTGGCATCATTGGTGATAACATTGCCATAATCAACGACCAGCTTCATTTCTACGGCAATATGTCGAGCGTAATGAACGATGTTCTCATCACTGTCGATCTGAGCGCTATTGGTGGTGTTGCCAATCAGATAATCCCTTTCAACAATTCGGCAACAACGACATTTGAACTGGTCTACAACATAATTCAATATACTTCAGAAAATACCATGCCGCGCGCCTTTACTATCACGGCTAAGGATACTGCCGGCAATACGATAAGCCAGGTAATTTTGCCAATAGTTTATGTTGATAATAACCCGCCCACACTCAGTGGGGCTCAGATTCAGAATGTTTCCAGACCGAATCAGATTATCAGACACGGTGACCAGATGGCAGTTTCTGCCAGTGTGACAAACATTGACAACGGCAGCGTCTGGGTAAACTTCGAGAGAGTTGGCGGCACAGCCAGCAGCACCCTGGCCCCATATAGCGGCACCACATACCGTCTCGACCACGTTGTCGGCGACCCGACAGCAGGCTTTCCTTACGATCAGAACGTCGCCTTCACCGTTTACGCAATGGATGATGCCGGCAACATGGTACAGGCAATATCAAGCCCTGTCATGGTCGACAATGAACCACCACTCGTTATTGGGTCATCTTACATATCAGACCCGGTTCTCACAGTTACTCATCCATATGTCAGAGTTAATGACCGTATCACCTTCAGAGTTCAACTTGCCAGTTCATCAGCGTCAGTGCATGACGGCGAAACTGTTAAGCTTAATTTGAGCGAATTCGGCGAAGCTACAGCTGTTGATATGGTCTATGACGGCATAGCTTCCTACAGCTATACCACCGATGTCCCGGCCGGAACTCTCAACAATGAATATTATTTCACCTTTGCTGCCACTGATAATGCTGGCAACAGCAGACCTGGCACCATAAAGGTTAAAATCGACAACAAGCCATGTGACGTAGGGCCGATGGCCGTAAACTGGCTAACTGACCTCAATAAGTCAGGAGTAGTAAACATTGGTGATCGTCTTGAATTTATCGTACCGGTAGACGAGCCTGATGCCGGCACCTGCACTATCGACCTATCACTGGTTGGTGGAGCAAGTTCCTATGTCATGAGCTATGACGCCGTTTTACGCCGTTACTATCTGATTCATGACTGCCTTGAATCGGCTACAGAGAATCCAAGCTACATTTTCAGAGCATCGGTTGTCGATAAGGCCGGGAACGTCATGAACTCACTTTCGTCACCTTTCGAGGTCGACTGCCGACCCCCATTTATCGAATACGCCTCAGCAACATTCCAGGATCTCAAAGGAAAACAGGGCGTAGTAAATATTGGCGACAAGGTGAGTATTCTCGCCAAAGTAGACCTTGGACGGCTCGATGGTGGCGTGCCAACAGTCAACCTTACCGCAATCGGAGGCAGTTCTGCTCAACAACTGCTTGATGACGGCGCCAACAACGACGGCATTGCCGGTGACGGTCTTTATGGTTACACACACACAGTTGTTACCGGTACTACTGATGGCGCCAGCACGACATTTACCGTACAGATTACTGACAATGCAGGTAATAGAGGTATTGCCAGTACCGAGCAACTCTTTGTCGATAACAAACCTCTGGTAATCACCTCGATCACCAGTTCCCAGATTTTTGACAACAACGGCAACACAATTGTCGATCTCGATGGTGTTTACACAACTTATCCAAGTGTCGCCACCGACCAGGTGCGCCTTGAGGTCATGATTCAGGGCAACCCCGGTGACATGGGCACTCTCACTGCCGACCTGACACCGCTCGGTTACAGTGACAACGCCAGCTCAGTTCCTTATGTTGCAAATGCAAGCGGCTGGAAGGGCACCGGCATCTATATGCCGATCGTTGGCACCACTAACCGTGAAGCAGTGCAGATGTCTGTCACTCTTACCGACGTAAATGGCAACGAAGTTGTCGCAAACACTTCGAATTCCGTAACAGTAGATAACCGGCCGCCTAAAATCGAGATTTACCCGATCTCATTTGTTGTCGATAATGGCCGGCTCGGCGAAGCCAACCTTGGCGATGTCATTCAGATCAAAGTGAGGTTGACCAATCACGACGGCATTCTGCCGATGATCGACTTCACCAATCTTTATCTCGAAAACGGTATGACTCCACCCAGTCCCACCCTTTTCCCGCCAAATGCTTTTGGCGGGAACGAATACACCTACGACTGGACAGTCCCCGAAGGACTCGGAACACTCGCATCACTCACCGTTCTCGCTTACGATGAATCAGGTAACATGGCTTATGCATATACCAACCAGATCCGGTTTCTCTCCAAGACTCCTGTGTTTACTGGATTTCCTCAGACCAGAGCCGACCTGAGTTCAGACTCGGTTCCTCTCAACAGTCCCAATAATATCGCCAACCCAGGTGATACCGTTACTCTGACCTGTGTTCTGACCTCTCTGTACAACACCAACAATACCCCGCCGGCAACCGTTCTGGCAGACATCAGAAGCATCATAAACAGCCCGGTGGATGACTCATCCTCGGCCTATTATGACGGCAACATGAAAACCTACTGGACTCCATTGGCTTATCAGCCTGCGCCAATAAGCGGTCCAGGTAATTATGTCTACATTTCATCTTATACGGTCTCGGCCGGTAACGTTGATACCAGCATAGCCACCTTTGGCGTGAAGGTTCTGCATCCTGATACCAGCTCAATCGTTCTGGCATCATCGACGATCATCTGTGACCCGGACAATCCTTTCGGTATCGATACTCAAGTGCCATTTGTCAAGAGTGTTGTATTTGGCGTTCTTGATGAAAATAACGACAACCTTGCCTCCAACGCCATAAATATCGACGACCTGCTCTATGTAAGAGCTGAAATCGAAAAATTTCCCGACCCCGGTTCTTCGACCTTTCAGCTGATGATGCCTGATGGCATCACTCAGATCACTCAAGAACCTCTCTATAACATTTCTGGAACAAATTTCTGGGAAACCCAGTTCCGAGTCGCCACTGCTACCGTTACCGGCTGGCCGGGTATGGATAAGGCAACTGTGCGCTACAGAGTGTTTGCAAGTGATGATGCCGATAACCTTGCAGCATCGAATCTCACAAATGCAACGTTCACTATCGACAACAGTCCTCCAGTTATTACAAGTTCACAGGTTTATGTCAAAGACAATAACCTGGCGAGCTACGTTGCCAACATCGGGGATGGTTATCAGCAGGGATTTGGCGATAATTACAACTCGGATGGTATTGGTGCAGTTGCAACCATTGCCAGCGGAGCTACCGACCTGACCGGACTTGGCATGGCCTATCTCGACTTTACCAACATCCTTGGCACCACGACCTACAAGCTCGACAATATAACCGGCAACGTTGCCTCGACCAGTATTCCTTACGAACTGGCAACGTTCACTATCGATTACGCAACTTATACGGTAAGACTCTATGTAAGAGACCCCAGCGGGAACAAAACATACGTCGATCACCTGGTCAGCGTAGATACGACCCGACCTGAGCTCAGGATGGCCAGATACGACGGCAGAGTGCTCACTCTCGACTTCTCCGAGGCGATCAGACCTCTTGATTTCCAGAGCAGACTTGCATACGTCAGACTTGGCAGCACAATCGATCATGACGACTCCAGGGTTCCCATGTCAGCAGTTTCGCTCGACCCGGTAGAAGATGGAATCTGGGAAAATATGGATACATCTACGATCAACATCCAGCTGTCTTCATATACAAAGAGCGTTATCGCCGACTGGGGTGCCGGAAATCTGTATATCTCGATCGCTCATGACACACCTACAGGCGAAGCTCCAAACTTCCCAAGCCTGCTTAACCAGCCTTTAGGCCTCGACACTGCGGGGAACTGGCTGAAGCCTTTGCCGAGAGCCATTGCTACCTTCCCGGTTAATATTATCCAGACTTACACAACCAGACCGAACCTGGTGCGAGCAAGATATAACGCCAATACTCCTTCAGAAAAGGATTCTCTCTACCTTGATTTTGACAAAGACATGGATGTCAATTCAATCGATGAGATAACACTGTATAATCTGGCTATCTGGCGCAGTCGTTCAAATCCGGAAGATCACTACGGCAATCGCTACAGATTCATTACTACAGCGGCATCAGACACGATAAACATTGCCAAAACAAGCATCAGAACAGTATGTATTCGCCTTTCGCAGGAAGCGCAGGACTGGATCGCACTCAACTATACGAGAACCGGCTCCCAGTTCCATATGCAGATTAACGGCGATGAATTTGAACCGCCCGATCCGCTCGATCCGGCGCCGTTGATCAGAGACTTCGAAGGCAATCGTATCAATCCGATCACCTATCAGAACGCTACGCCCTCAACTCTGATTCCTCTCAACACCCAGTTCTCTGTCAGAGCAACAGCTTTGGACCTCTCGAGCGCGACACCTCTGCTGCAGATCAGCTTCCAGAACAATCCTGAGCGCCGGGCCAGACTTTACCAGGATCCTTACAAGAATCTGGCCGAGACTATCGAGCTTAGCCGCGATCTGCCTATGGATATGTCTATGATATACCTCCATGAGAAAGGTGATCTGTCAGGCCGGTCTATCCCGCTCAGCCTGACTATGGTTGACTACAGCCAATACAAGGCGCTCAACACTGATTATGCGTCAAACACTGTCCATATCCCGCTGACCGCCGAAGCTCTCAAAACCATGCTGAGCTGGGGCACCAGCAAATTCTTCATCGCCTGTAATTCAGGTGCTTTCAAAGATCTCTGGGGCAATTCCAACATCAGATATCCGGCACAGGGCAACGAAGCAGCACCTATCGGCGTAATCACCTTCCCGGCAGGAATTGCAAATCCGAGAATTCAGACGGTAGCGATCTCACCGGCCAAATCGCTGGCAGATCAACAGATCCAGCTTTTCAAAGGACAGCCCGTGGGCAATCTGTTCTACGAAGTTGCCTTCGAAACAGCAACACTGTCGGCAGACGTTTACATTCCGATAGACCGCACCAAAGAGCCCAAACTCGAACTGTTCACACAGGACGACCCGGCTCTGCCCAAAGACACCGCACAGTTCGTTGCCTGGCTCGACCATGATCAGGGCGGCGTAATTCGCACAGTAGCGCGCTTCACCAACAACAGCGACCTGACCAACACTGCCGTACAGCGCAAACCCTGTATGGTAAAAGTAAGCAACTTCTCTGATGTTTACAGCGGCAGCCAGAACATACTGTTCACTGACACTGCGTCTCTGTCCTATAACCTTCTGGATAAGGACAACTCGGTCAATGGTTTCAAAAATGGCAGCTACACCATGGTGCTCGACAGCAAGATTCCTGACCCACTCTATGTAATACCGACCGGAACCATAGGTATTACACCTGCAGGCGGCCAGACTTTCGACCTGGTATTCAGCGAACCGATGGACAAACAGATTGGCAGCTCATGGCAACCTCAGCTGAGACTTGGTGATGCCAGCAACTCAGTCATGTCATTCGTTTTCTCGAAGTGGATAAGCTCGACCACAGCCCAGTTCACCAACTCGGCTAACTTCGATGCCAACACTCAACAGGGCACCTATACTTACTACGTATCAGGCGGTTTCGATGAGGCTGGCAACCGTGGCAATAACGATGTTCAGCTCGGCAGTCAGCTGCAGATTCGCTCAAAGGGTCCGAACATTCTTTCCTATCGCGTAACGACTTATCAGTCTACGACTGCTAAATTCAGTTCGCCGACTGGAGACCTGACTGACGCCCCATTCAGCCCCTATGTCGATCCTTACGTTGCTACTATTACAGTTAACTTCCAGCTGGCACCTGTCGCCAGCAGTCTGTGGCTGCACTTATTCCAGGGCGAGGCCTCTCTGGCCAGCATGCCGATAACCGTAACCGGCCTCGAAGGCAAAGCAACCTGGGATGGGACATTGAACGGTGTTCCGATCGGAATGACCGGACCAACCACTTACGTGATGCGGGTTTACGATGATGCCGGCAATGAAGGCAGTAACCGCGGCAACATCACTTATGATGGGCGCGCTCCCGAAGTGTCTTCATGGCGTTTCTCGAATGTTAAGACCTTCAACGGCAAAGCATACTTCAGCCCTCAGGTCAGTTCTTTCGCCAAAGTAGATGTATTCGGACCTTCCAGCGGCCAGGCTCTCAAAATGAGACTTACCAGCCCTGGTATTCCAACCGAAACCTATCCGTTGTCAGCACTCACCGGCGGCGGCTACACAATCAGCTTTGATGGCAGAAATACCGAAGTTCCTTCCGGACTGCTGCCGGAAAGCGAATACATGGTCGCACTCGTCGATCTTGCCGGTAACCTTGGCACAGCGCTCGGTGCCAACGGCAAAGCAACATCCACACTGGTTATCGACCCGACCGCGCCTGTCATCGACGCTATCGCAACTTTGCGCGACGACACCCTGGCAGCTGTAACTCGCTTCAACCCGAGAGTAGGCACAGGCCTGCTCAGATTCGCAGTATCAACAACCGACCCAACAGTCTCATCAGGAACCGCGCTGATTAAGATAACTACCGGTTCTACTCTTATACGAGAAATAGTTCTTGAGGGTGGAAGTTCGCCCTTCATAGCCCTCTGGAACGGGCAAGACAGTGATCTACAGCCCGTTGCTGATGGTATATATACAGCAACAGTGACAGACCTCGCCGGCAACGTTGCCGACATAAATCCGGTTGAAATTACTGTGGTAAACTCAATCTTCAAGGTTACCGGCGTTACTCAGGTCGATCGCCAGAAAATCAGAGTCAACTTCAGCCACGATGTCGATCAGAACGATGGTGGCCTGGCAACCAATTACACACTCAGCCCGGCTTCTCCGGCTGGAATTGGCGTAGGTTCTCCCATAACCTTTGCCAGCAACAGTGCGACTCTGCCACTTAACCAGGTTCTCACTCACGACACTCAGTATACTTTGACTGTAGCCGTGGGATACAAAAGTGCTGATGGTGAAGGCATCGCGGCCGGTAATAATACCGCAGACTTCACTGCCGACACTCAGGGGCCAAGAATCGACAGCATCACTTATGATGGTCTCAGCTCACAAAAGCAGTTCAACCTGGTGTTTGACGAGCAGATTGAAGCAACAACAGCTCAGAGCAACGGCAATTATACTCTGACCAGTGGCACTGATACTATTGCGATTGAAAAAGTTGTTCTGCGCTCAGACCTCAAATCAGTAACCATAACCTGTTTCGACGACATAGTTGAAACGAAAAACTATACGCTGGTAGCCAGCGGAGTTAAAGACCTGTTCGGCAACCCGAGTGATTCAAGCATCGCAAGGGTAACCTTCCAGGGTCAGGATATTACGCCGCCAGTTCTTACCATCAGCGCATTCAGCAGCCCAGCTAATGAATACGACATAAGCGTCGTGGTCAAATCAAACGAAGACCTGTCGGGCGCACCGACCGCGACGATCACCCAGAGCGGTGGAACCGCGGTATCACTGATACTGAATTCTGGCCCGACCAGTCGCATGTTCATCGGTGGTGCACATCTTGACTCAAACTATCCCGGTGTAGCAACGATAAAGGTAACTGGCCGCGACATATCGACCAATCTTGGAACTGCCAACATGAGTTTCTCGACTGCCTATGTGAACTCTTCGGTCAGGGCTTCGGTGAAGTCGGTTGATGAGAACTTCGAAGCGGTGTTTGAACCTGGCAGTCTCAAGAGCAATTCAGTGGTTACCATTCTGAGCGAGCAACTCGCCAGAGTTGGTGAAGACACCACTCTGCCTTCGATCGTGCCGAGCATCATGGCTGACCTCAGTGCCGAGCAGCGTTCGACTCTACGCGGCAGCAGCCTCAGCGGCAGCAGCAGCGGCAATTCGATCGAGCTGACGCCGGTTGGCAGTGCTTACAGCCTCAATGTTCCGGCCGGGCGCATTATCAAGCCGGTCAGAATGAGTCTCAAACTTGAAGAAAGCCAGATCGGCAATGGCATAGGCCTGTATCGCAGCGTTGCGAGCGGCTGGAAACCAGTTGTCTTTGCGGTAAGCGAAGGCGTCGCCAGCTTCGAAGAAACCAGTGGCGGAACCTACGCCATGATGAAGGACGTGCTGGCACCCCGTGCTAACATGACAACCGAGATTGGCGACGAGCCGATACGCGAAGCACGCCCGACCTTCAGCTGGCAGCTTGAAGAGCTCGCTTCCGGCCTTGATCGTGATTCAGCCTGGGCTGTCCTCGACGGGAAAATGCAGCCGCTGATGATCGACAAGAGTGGCATAACTGCCAACTTCGTGCCGGTCGAAGACCTTATCGGCGGCGAACACGAAATCAGCCTGCGCATCGCCGACAAAGCCGGCAACATGACAGTAACTCCGGCACTGCGTTTCGTAGCACAGCCCCCGCTGAACATCTACGATGTCGTTCAGTATCCGAACCCGGCCCGCAACCGCGCCAACATGCGCATCAGCACGAACCGCAACGATATCGACTGGAACGAAGTCGAAGTCAATATCTACGACGTTGCCGGCCACAAGGTCGCCGACCAGCGCAACCTCAGTCTGCGCGGCAGCACCAAGCAGGGCAACACACACGTTCAGGAAGTATTGTGGGATCTGCGCGCTACCGGCGGCAAAGCCGTGGCCAACGGCGTCTATTTCGCCCGCATCACGGTAAGAGACCCTGATAACTGGAACAAAAAGACCAAATACACGCACAAGATCGCGGTATTACGATGATGATCCCGTAGGGGGCGCGTCGAGACGCGCCCGCAACGACAACGATTACGATTACGAGAACGAGCACGAGCACGAGATGATGGAGATAGCAAGATGAACAGAAAATCGATAGTGGTGCTGACCATTGCAGTTATATTCTTCCTCGCCAGCGGCTGCGGTGGTGGGGGCGGCAGCGGCCGTTACACCATTCCACCCGAAATTCCGACTCCAGGAACAGGTGGCGGAGGCGGCGGCGGTGGTGGCGGGGGAATCGGCGAAACCGATCCCGATTCATTGCTTGCATCAGCCTGGGAAGACTTCCGTTATGGCGCTTTCAGCAGCGCGATTAACAAGTTCAATCAGGTGCTGACTATCACCAACATAACTGAAACTCAGAAAGTTCAGGCATATAACGGCCTCGGCTGGTCGCTGACCAAGTCGTCAGGAGTCGAATCTGGCTATTCGTCGTTCACTCAGGCTTCAGCCTCAGATAACGAAGCGCGTATCGGCCTCGCCGCAGCCCTGATTCAGCGCGGTCAGAATGCCGGAATCACCCAGGCGATTCAGCTGCTCGAAGCAGTTGGTCTGAACAACACGGCCTATCGTTTCACTTCTACGCATCCAATTGGAATCAGCAATGCCGAAGCTCATGCCATGCTGGCTTTCTGCTACTTCTGGCGGGGCGGCGTTGGTGACGACGACAAGGCCAGGTCGCAGATCAATATCGCCAGGTCAGAAGACAGTTCGAACGACAGTGCTGTTGCTCAGATTCACAAGACACTCCAGGATATGGGGTTAACAGGTATTTAAGTTTTTTTGAAAATATCGTTCATAAATGCAACAAAGTTGCCGAATAGGTTGATAACCAGTTCTATCGACTCGTAAGGGGAAACAATATGAAAAAGGTTTTAAAGACGCTCTTCCTGGCTGCTCTCAGCGTAGGAACCATGAGCACCGCCTTTGCCGAATCTGCAGGTCAGGCTGGAGCCTACCTCAAGATGGGCGTTGGCGCCAGAGCACTCGGTATGGGCAGCGCCTTCACTGCACTCGCCGATGATTCAACTGCCGCATTCTGGAACCCGGCCGGCCTTGCCCGACTCGAAGAGTCGGAAGCTTCTTTCATGCACGCCGACCTGACCATGGATCGCGAATACAACTTCTTCAACTACGCTCATGTTCTCAAAAACAAGAGCGGCAAAAAAAATGGCGTCGTCGCCCTTTCACACATGACATTCGGCGTCGATGGCATTCCCGAAACCAGAACAGCGACCACCAACTGGGATGGAACTCCTCTGGCCAGCGGAGACGAACCTGCCACAAGATCTGACGGCACTTACAAAGCTGGCGAAAACGTCTGGATCTTCAGCTATTTCAAAGACACCGAAAAGAACACTTTCGGTTCTTATGCCCGCAAACTGTCTGACAAGCTTTACGGTGGTGTGAACGTCAAGTATCTCAAACACGAACTGTTCACCAACTCGGCCAGCAGCTGGGGTCTCGATTTCGGCTTCCTTTACGAAGCCTGCGAAAAGACAACTCTTGGCCTGTCGATCCGCGACATCGGCGAAACCCTCGATTGGGATACCGCATCGGGTCATAAAGACGACGTTCCGGTTACCACCACCTTCGGCGTTGCCTACAAGGCACGCAAAGACCTCACTCTGGCCGCCGACATCAACAAGGTCGAAGATATGGATGCCAAGCTTTTCGCCGGTGCTGAATGGTGGATGAAAGACTATGCCGCCCTGCGTCTCGGCAGCAAAGACGGCGACCTGACCCTCGGCGCCAGCTTCAAACTCGATACCTGGCGGTTCGACTATTCATACGCCGACGAAACTCTCGGCGATGCCCACAGGATTTCCGCCTCGAAAAAGTTCTAGTGTAAAACCCAAACTGGATTCCCCTTTTCTTTTTAACTCGTCTTTCTCTTGCATATAAGAGAAAGATGAGTTAGTTTTAGGGTCGAAATTATCGTTAAGTTTCCGGGAGGGTTGTTATGGAAGTTAAAATAGATGTCAGAGCCAAAGGCAGCGATGTGACACTCATAGTCATTCGCGGCGAGATCGGCACCGAAACCGTCGATCAGTTCAAAGAAAAAATCGATCAGGTAATCAACGACGGCAAGAAAAAGCTCGTCATCGACCTTCAGGAAGCAAACTACCTCAACAGCATGGGTCTAGGCGTTTTCGCTTCAGCCCTCAAAAAACTGAAGAAGAGCAATGGCGACCTCAAGCTCATCAATCTGTCGCCCACCGTCATGGAACTGCTCGAGCGCTCACGCCTCGACAAGGTTTTCGACGTATTCGAAACCGAAGAAGAAGCAGTAAAAAGCTTCGGTTGAACAGCGCCCTGAGCCTTGAAATAGACGGAGCCAGCCAGGTTTTTGGCATTATCGGCGATCCGGTGAGCCATTCTTTCAGCCCGGTTTTCTGGAACCGGGCTCTGGCATTCTGCGGAATCAACGCAACCTATGTACCCTTTCGTGTATGCCGCGCCGATCTGGCTGAGGCAATTACCGGTCTCAAAGCTCTGGGTGTAAAAGGCATAAACGTTACCAGCCCCCACAAACATGCGGCGGCGTCATTTTGCGATACGCTGTACAGCCCGGCTGACGGAATCAAAGCGGTCAACTGCATGAAATTCTGCGAAGACGGTCCTATTGAAGGCTGGAACACTGACGCTACCGGTTTTTTGAGAATTCTCGAAAGGTTGGGTCGGCCACAAACCGGTCTGGTAATGGGAAGCGGCGGCGCGGCAGCAGCAGCCAGCCAGGCATTACTGCTCAGCGGCGCTCGTGTTTTCCAGATCGCCCGAAGTTTCTCTGACGCTATTGACTCAGAACCCTCAGATAGTATAAAAAGACTGGCATGGCATGAGAAAAACTTTGCGCAAGCAATAGAAGAATCTGATATAATAATCAACGCGACCCCACTGGGGTGGCATAAAGATGATTTTGTTGCAGAACTCAAAGAATTTCTCAGCAAAAACAAGTTTTATGTCGATTTTAATTATGCACCAACGTCCAGGTTGGTGGCGACGGCCCGGCAAAAAGGCTGTAATGTGATAGATGGCCGGGAGCTGCTGCTCGAACAGGGACTCGAATCTTTCAGGCTGTTGACCGGGCAGACAGCGCCCGAGCAGTTGATTAGAAGGTGCATTTTTGGCGGGTAACCTCGAAGTTACTTGCCTTAGCAAGGTAAATTGAGGCATTATTTCTGGTAAAGAAATAAGGAAGGAACTGCAGAAATGAATCAAACTCCTCCTGCCGCACCAGGGGCACCAGACGGATTACCCCCCGCTGGAGCACCGGCCGCATCATCGGCTGGAGGGCCACCTCCAGGCCAGGCATCCGCACCCAAATCTGCGGCGGCTACCTCGATTCTTTCCAAGAAGCTGCGACTTGGTGACGCCCTCATTCAGGAAGGCCTGATCAACGAAGAACAGCTGCAACAGGCACTCGCTCTGCAAAAAAAGAGCGGCAAGCGTCTCGGCGCAGTTCTCGTCGAAATGCATCTGGTCACCGAACAGGACATCGTTCAGATCCTGTCAAAGCAGCTGCGCATTCCTTTCATCGACCTTTCGAACTACCTCATCGATCCGGTCATCGCCAAGCTGGTTCCTGAACATATTGCCAAGCGCCACATGCTGATTCCGATCAATAAGGTCGGAAACAAGCTCACCGTGGCCATGGTCGATCCGCTCAACATCATCGCGATCGACGATATTCAGCTGATGACCGCCCTCATGGTCAAGCCCGTCGTCGCGACTCATACCGATATCAACAAAGCCCTGCAGGATGCCTACGGTGCCGTAGCGCAGCAGGACAAACTGATGGACGACCTCGAAGATATCGGCCACTCTGACGACGAAGACCTCGACGGCCTCGGCGAACTCGGCGAAAACGACGCGCCGATCATCAGACTGTGTAACCTCGTTATTTCGCAGGCAGTTCAGAACGGTGTTTCCGATATTCATATCGAGCCCTTCGAAAAAGAACTGCGCATCAGATACCGCCAGGACGGCATGATGTATACCGCCATGCAGCCGCCGAAAAAAGCGACGGCCGCCATCACTTCGCGTATCAAAATCATGTCGTCGCTGAACATCGCCGAAAAGCGTCTGCCGCAGGACGGCCGCATCAAGATCAAGGTTTCCAACCGTATGATCGATCTGCGCGTCTCGGTTCTGCCGGTTATCTGGGGCGAGAAGATCGTTATGCGTATTCTCGACCAGACCTCGCTCAAGGTCAACCTCGAAGATCTTGGTTTCGAGCCGAAAACCCTTGAACGCTTCAAATCAGGCGTTGCATCGCCATACGGCATCATTCTGGTTACCGGCCCTACCGGGTCGGGCAAAACCACAACACTTTATTCGGCACTGACTTCGGTTAACTCGATCGATACCAACGTCATGACCGCCGAAGATCCGGTCGAATACATGTTGCACGGCGTTAATCAGGTTCAGTGCAAACCCGAAATCGGCCTGACCTTCGCCGCCGCGCTGCGCTCGTTCCTGCGCCAGGACCCCGATGTAATCATGGTCGGCGAGATTCGCGACTTTGAAACGGCAGAAATCGCGATCAAAGCGTCGATGACCGGCCACCTTGTTCTCTCTACCCTGCATACAAACGACGCGCCCGGCACCATCGGCCGTATCGTCAACATGGGTATCGAACCGTTCATGGTTACCACCTCGGTAATTCTGGTTCAGGCCCAGCGACTTGTCCGCAAAATCTGCAAAGACTGCAAATTCGAAATCAAACCGCGCGCCGAACAGATCGGTCAGTTCGGTATCACGCCAGAACTGCTGCGCCGCCTCGACCTGCCTCATATCAACGAAAAGAACATGATGTTCTACAAGGGCAAAGGCTGCGAATCGTGCGGCAACTCAGGCAGCCGTGGCCGCGTCGGCGTATACGAAGTCATGATGATGTCTGAACGCCTGCGCGACATCATTCTCAACGGCGGCTCGACCGATGACATCAGGCGCCAGGCCATTGAAGAAGGCATGTTGTCACTGCGCGAATCAGCTCTGCGCAAAGCTCTGATCGGCATGACATCTCTCGAAGAAGTCGTTCGCGTCACCATGGGCGAGCACTGAGTCGATGCAGTTGTCTCTCTACAGAATCGAATCTTCACTCCCCCGCTGCCCCGGCAGGCGAGGGAGTGTTGTTTTTACCGACTTGCGAAGAAAATAAAAAAAAGATCCATTAAGGAGTGCGGAAATGTTTGTCCTGAACGATTTGTTGAATCTGGTCATTGAAAATGGGGCATCAGACCTTCACATTACCGTGGGTACCCCGCCGGTAATCCGTGTCGACGGCGAGCTTATCCAGACCGACCTCGACGTCCTGACCCCCATGGACACAAGATCATTGATATATAACATGCTGACCGCCGAGCAACAGAAAGAGTTTGAAGAGAATTTTGAACTCGACATGTCATACTCGGTACATGGCTTCGGACGCTTCCGCGTTAACGTCTACAAACAACGCGGTTGTATCGGCGCCGCCTTCCGAATTATTCCGACCAAGATTCCGTCTCTTGAAGAACTGCGACTGCCGGAAAAATTGCGCGATTTTACGCGCATGCGCAAGGGCCTGGTGCTGTTTACCGGCCCAACCGGTTCAGGCAAATCAACTTCGCTGGCCTGTCTGATCAACATCATCAACGAATCCAGACGCTGCCACATCATGACGATCGAAGACCCGATCGAATACCTGCATTACCACAAACGCTCGGTCATCAACCAGCGCGAACTGCACATTGATACCAAGTCATTCGCCGAAGCACTGCGCCGAGTTCTGCGCGAAGACCCCGATGTCATTCTGGTAGGCGAAATGCGCGACCTCGAAACCGTCGGCGCCGCCTGCACCATGGCCGAAACCGGCCACCTTGTCTTCGGCACTCTGCACACCACTGACGCTGCTCAGACTATCAACCGCATCATCGACATGTTCCCGCCACATCAGCAGTCGCAGATCCGCTCTCAGCTGTCGTTCGTTCTGCGTGCGGTTGTTGCCCAGCAGTTGTTGCCGGTAGCCAGCGGAAAAGGCCGCGTCGTCTGCAACGAAATTCTGATCGGCAACCCGGCCGTCGCCAACTGTATCCGGGAACAGAAGATCTCAGGTCTGTACACAGTTATGCAGACCAGCCACGAAGACGGCATGATGACCTTCGAAATGTCGCTCAGAGACCTTTATCTGCGCGGCGACATCACTCTTGAAGAAGCAATGGTTCACACCATGCACCCGAAAGAACTTGAAAGAATGCTTAAGAGCGCCTGACAAAGTTGCATTGACAAAAGCAGCTTTTTTAGGTACGCTTAAGTTGACCGAGGTTCCTAAATTTATTTTCTTTTATGAAAGGAGTTCTTATTATGAGATCTCGCAAGGGCTTCACGTTGATCGAACTTATGATCGTTATCGCCATTATCGGTATTCTGGCTGCTATTGCGATTCCTAACTTCCGCAAAGCACGTCAACAGGCACGTCAGAAAGCGTGCTTCGCTAACCAGAGAGTTATCATGGGTGCCATCGAAATGTACAACATGGACACCAACGCCATGATGGATTCTTATGGTGACGCAGAAGAAACCTCTCTCATCAATGGTAAGTATCTCAAATCGAAGATCGTACCGGCCGAAGCTAACTGTGCCATCACTGGTTCCAACCTGATCAAAGAAGGCATCGTAGAATGCTCTGTTCACGGTAGCCCGGAAAATCCGAAGAACCTTGACGGCGCCTGATCTGGCCAACGTCTGATTGTTAAAAAATTGAGCGGCGCAAGCCGCTCTTTTTTTATGCCCGGCGGATCGCTCGCGTCGACATTATTTTCTGTCATGCCCGGCGCAATAAGCGAATTCACAGAATTCATGAACATTCTGGATCCTGCGACTACGCGCAGGATGACAATTTTTACGATTACGATTACGATTACGATTACGAAATTATACCGATACCGATACCGATACCGATACCGATACAAAAATATAGCAGAAATGATATTGTAATTATATTGAAACTACAGTGAAATAGAGCTAAACATAAAGCATGGCAGAAAAAGAAGCACTACAATTACTCCTGACGCCGTTCTTTTTTATCTTCGGCAGTCTGCTTGGCAGTTTCAGCAATGTCGTAATACTGCGCATGGCCAGCGGAAAATCGGTGATATTTCCACCTTCGGCCTGCCCGAAATGCAATCATCAACTGCACGCCATCGACCTGATACCGGTGTTGAGCTGGCTGACCCTGCGTGGTCGCTGTCGCTACTGCCAGACCCGGATCGCCTGGCAGTATCCGGTTGTCGAGGCCTGCATGGCCATGATTCTCGGCTTCAGTTATCTAAAAGCCGGCCTGGGGCTGCCCTTTATCGTTCTGGCCGGGCGCACCGCCATCTGGTTCGTTGCCAGCGTGCTGTTCGTTCGCAACGAGGTGCAATCGCCCAATCCCTTTGCCTGGGCGGTGATCTTTTATGTTTATCTGAATTTTCCGCTCGGCGTCTGCCCGTTCGTCGATCGGCGGGTATTGGCAATTCCGGTTATTGCGGCAGTTGCCGCCCTGCTGGCCAGTTTTCGCAATGAGCGAACCAATGACTTTGCCTGGGGCTGCCTGAGCTTTATCGCGATCTACAGCCTGCTGCAACGCTTTTCGCTGCTGACTGCGATTCCTGTATTGCTGGCAGCGCTTCTGAACAGATACGAACGCACCCGGTCAGTTGGACACCTGCTCTTCTTCGGCCTGCAGATAACCGCTATCATCTACGCCATCGCCCCAATGTAGCTTTGTGCGAGCCTTGTCTCCAGTCATCTGTCACATTTGAATCAGGGCGTTATTTGTCATTGCGAGCGAAGCGAAGCAATCCTTCTGCTAACAGGATTGCCGCGTCGGGCTGACGCCCTCCTCGCAATGACATTACATTCTTAAACTCTTATGAGACAGAGAACTAGGCGGCTTTGTGGCGGATAAAATATTCGGCTTCGCGGGCGCAGTTTGAATCTGGAACCAGCTCGGTAATACGGCGGAAGCGACTGAGACTGTCGGGCAAGCTTAGCTGGCGTTCGAGCTGCCCAAGTCGCAGTAAAGCCTGCGGGCTTTCGTAACCAAGATCGACCGCGCGTTTAAGCGCCTGCTGTTCTTCTTCGGCATTGCCAAGAGCGTTGTAAACCCTGGCAAGAGCGTTAAAAACCTTTGCATTGTTCTCATTGATCATGAGAGTGCGACGATATTCTTCGATTGCACTGCGATAATCGCCGCGGCCGGCATAAAGATCACCGAGAATGCGATGACCTTCGACATGGCCGGGATGCAGCCTGAACAGCTGATCTAGAGCTTTTTCAGCCTTTTCGTGTTCACCCAGTTCGATCATCAGAGAAGCCATGCGCACGATAAATTCAGGTCTTTCCGGCGCAACCGCAACCAGTCTGCGATAAACATCACGGGCCATGTCCGGCTCTTCGGCGGCTTCGTATGCTTCCGCCAGACTCTTGAGGTAAGAAACATTGTTCTCGTCCAGCTCAAGCAGTTTCTCGAGCGAAACAATGGCATGATCATATTCATGCTGTTTGAAATAGCACTGTGCCATTAGATACATCGAACGTTGAGCAAGATCTGGCTGACGCTGTGACACGCGAAAATGCCCGGCTGCCATGCGATATTTGCGCTGCCTGAAATAGCAGCTGGCCAGGTTGAAATGCGCATCGAAAGCACTTGGGTTACCGGCGATAATTTTGCGAAAGCAGCCGGCGGCGGCCGCGACATCGTTCTGCCTGAGCTGTAGCGTGCCCAGCGAAAAGAGAGCTGCTTCAAGATCGGGCCAGGTTTCGAGAATCAACTTGTATTGGGCCATGGCGCCGCTGACATCACCGTAGCGCTTGAGCGTTTCAGCCAGCAGAAGCCTGATTTCAGACTTATCGGGCGCGGCATTGGCAGCGCGCATCATAAAAGAAACCTGCTTCTCGACATTACCCTGGGCTTCATACAGACGGGCCATGGCAATAAAGGCCGATGGCATTCCGGGGCGCAGCTCGAGAGCGCGTTCAATGTTGTATGTCGCGTCTTCATAAGCACCGCGGCGAATCTGGCAGTCTGCCAGTTCTACCATTACCGGCGCATTGTCAGGAACGATTTTTAGAATTTTCTCGATTACAGCTTCGGCTTCGGTATTGTTGCCGTTACGCATATAGAGTCGTGAAAGTCTCTGAAGCAGATCGATATCGGCCGGATTCTGCCGGCTCTTTTCTTCGAGCTGATCAAGCAGCCCGTTCATGTCTCCGGGACGTTGCAACATGTTTGCCTGCCTCTATCTTTTCGTGCTCGTAATCGTAATCGTAATCGAATTTCTCGATCTTCAACGAATCGACCAGGAGCCTTATATTTACAGGCTGTGCACTTCCCGCGCCAGACGCTTTTTGTCTTCGGCCGCAAAAAATGCTGAGCCCATAACTAATATATCGGCACCTGCCGCGCTAATTCTTTGCGCATTCTGCAAACTGATGCCACCATCAACCTGAATCTGCGTCTTAAGGCCGCGCTCATCGATCATTGCACGCAGCCGCCTGATTTTATCAATAAGCGGCTCGATGAATTTCTGACCGCCAAAGCCCGGGTTAACCGTCATCAGCAAAACCTGATCGCACTCTTCGAGAACATGCTCGACCGCGCACAATGGCGTCTGCGGATTGAGTGTTATACCTGAAGCAAGGCCCATTTCACGAATAGCGGTCAGATAACGATGCGCATGCCGGCAGGCCTCGATATGAAAAGTTATGCGGTCAGCCCCGGCATCGCGCCAGGCTTCGAGCCAGCGCTCCGGGGTTTCGATCATCAGATGCACATCAAATGGCAGACGGGTGTGCTTTCGATAAGCCTTGATCAGCGGCGGACCAAAGGTCAGGTTCGGCACGAAATGCCCGTCCATGACATCGACATGCACCCAGTCGGCGCCTGAATCTTCAACAGTTTTGAGCTCTTCTGCCATGCGCGAAAAATCGGCGGAGAGAATCGAGGGAGCAAGAAGTATTTTTCTGGTCATTATGTCACCAGAACAGAATCAGCATTACCATCACAACCAGACAAAGTCCCATGAAAATTACCGGGTTGCGCAGCCAGTGAGCTTCTTCTGCGCCCTGCCACACTTCGGCACGATTGCCTTCCTGATCATGATTCGGTTTGAGCAGGCGCAGGTGCGGCCGCTTCGATTTACGCGACGAAACCGGGTCAACTTCATTGGCACCTTCAGCTGGAATGTCTTTGCCAGAGTTGTCGACAACCAACGCCAGGTTGCCCTCGATCGCGGGTTGGGCAAAGCCAGCCACAATTTCACTTTCGGCCTGATCGTAACCTTGGAGCTGAGCTTGAGCAGCGGTCATTACCCGTGGCGACGATTTTTCAATGCTGGCAGGCATATTCATATTAACATTCGACATGCGGCCGTTGAGAGCATCGACTACCTGAGAAGCCATCGAAAGCTGGCGGGACTTGCTGCGAATACTGTTGCTGCGGGCTATACCTGAGAGATCGGCCAGCGCTTTGAGAAATTCTTCGTGGCTGTTGAAGCGCGCCTTCATATCACGGGTCAAGGTCTGGCGCACAAAATCTACAACCCTGGTCAGTTGCTCTGGCGCAAGATCGGCATGCCTGATGCGCAGGCGCTGTTCAAGCTTCATGTCCCACAGCTCGTTAACGCCACCACGACGCCGAATCAGCGATTCTCCAGTCAGCATTTCATAAAAGGTGCCCCCGAGAAAAAACAGGTCAGAGTGAATACCCGAGGTGGTCGAACGCTGACTGCGGCTGGCAAGCTTAAGACGCGGATGAGTGAATGACAGCACCGTGATCTTGCCATCTTTACCGCGCAACACGTTAGACAGCTTGATTGTCCGGCATTCAATATTCTGATCGGCGGCATGCTGCAGAACCGTAGCAAGATCCTGAATTATCCGGCAGCATTCAGCAAAATTGAGAGCTTCATTTCTGATGATGTTGTAGAGGTCGTCACCTCTGACCAGCTGCGAAACGACATAGGGCTGGTCGCCATACATGTCCACATCGAGCACTTCGGCGATCAGCGGGTGTGAAAGGCTGGCGAAAGACCTGATCTCATCGCTGAATCCCTTGACGCGCTCTGTATTGCAGGCCATTTCCTCTTTTAAAATCTTCATTACCACGGTTGTGCCGGTTTCCAGCTCGGTTGCGGTAAAGATTTCGTACATGTGACTTTCAGAGAAAGCAGCTTCTACTCTGTACTTTCCGTTAATTACTTCTCCGATCATTTCTGCCTCCTGAATGACTTGCCAGTTATGGCTCGACTCTTCTTTCTTCGATAGGAACGTCGTTTATATATATCTGTACTTTACTATTCGGCACGAGAGGCACCTTAACCTTAACAAGTTCGAGCGGTTTGTGCGCCCCGGCATAAATCTGCTGCCGGCCGGTATCGGTAATATGAATGAACTTGACCTCTTTCGGCATGAAGCCGTCGGGCATGACAAAGCTCAACTCGCGCTCGGCGGCGCTCTGAATGACGCGCGGCGGGGTCACCGGCTGGGGCACTGTCACATTTTCACCGGCGATGAGAATCTTGGGCGGTTCGACCACCTGATTCTGGGAAGGGGCCGGCGTCGGCTTGTTGACGATCGGTTGCGCGACTGCGCCGGCATAGACTTCGAAGCGCCTGAGATCTTCAGCACCGGCCGTACCAGGGTCATCACCCGAAGAAACCAGAAAACTGATGACATCGCCCTTGCGTACTGTCGTATAAGGCGCTGGACTGGTCGAGATAATCTGAAATTTCGGGCGGTTGGCGTCAGGCTTGGAAAAAATTCGCCCGAAGTTGAAACCCCATGCCTTCAGCCGGTTTTTACCCTCATCCAGGGATATTCCGACCAGACTGGGCAGAGGATATGATTCAGGCCGGCGCCCAAGACTGATCAACAGATCAACATCTTTGTTGACGCCATACTCTTCTGATGGCAGTGGCGACTGGCCGACAATGCGGTCTGGCGCGATCTTATCTGAAAAGACGTAAGCGCGATCGCCAATCGAAAGCTGCGAATTCATCAGCGCCATATCGACTTCGCGCATGTTTGCACCTACCAGATCTGGCACATTTACCTTCTGCAGGCCCAGTGAAATGGAAAGAAGCACTTTCTTGCCGGGTTTAACCACGGTACCAGGTTCAGGAAACTGAGCTATTACATGATCTTTTGGCTGGCGGTCATCGTATTTCTCGTCGCGACGAACTATTTCTACGCCTTCCGGCTGGCTCTTATAGATTTCAGCGATGTGACGGCCACGAAAATCTGGCACGATTACGGTGCCGCCGCGATTGAAGAAATCGTTGAGTTTCTGGTAAGCGAAGAAAATACCGGCAACTACAACAATTACCAGAATCAGAATTAGTATCGTCATCTTCAACAGAATTGAAATACAGGATTCGCCGCTTTTCTTAGACATTTTCTTTTCCTGCCAGCTGTCCGCAGGCCGCAAGTATCTCCTGCCCGCGGGATTTTCGAACTGTTACCGCAATGCCGGCCTTTTTAAGAACGCGCCGAAACTCTTTTTCGTTCTGCGCCGAAGCCGGCTGATACTTAGCTCCGGGAAAGTGATTGAATCGAACTATATTTACATGCACGATCAGCCCTTCGCAAAAATTTACCAGGTTGAGAGCATCGTTATACTGATCGTTGATGTTGTGCAGAAGAACCATTTCGAGAGTTACGCGCCGACCGGTACGGTCACAGTAGGTGCCAATTGCCTCTTTCAGCCGTCCGAGCGGATAGCGCTTGTTGATGGGAACCAGCGTATTGCGACCGTTGTCGTCGGCGACATGCAGGGATACCGCGAGATTAACTTCGCCGGGCCGGTCAATGAGCTCCATGATGCCCTCGATAACGCCAGAAGTGGAAATGGTGATACGGCGGGTTGCCATAGCCAGCCCCTGCGGATCAGTCAGCATGTCGATTGCCTCAAACAGGGCGCGGCGATTGTAAAAGGGCTCGCCCATTCCCATAAATACGATATTTGTCGGCTTAACACCAGTGCGTTTAACCAGCACCATTACCTGCAGAAGAATCTCTTCGGCGGTCAGATTGCGGGTGAACCCTGATTCGCCGGTGCGGCAGAAGAGGCATCCAACCGGACATCCGACCTGAGTCGATAGGCAGAAAGTCATAGAATCTTCATCAGGGATCGCGACTGCTTCGATCAAAGCTTCGTCAGACAGCTTGAGCACGACCTTACAGGTGCCATCGCTGTCTTTGAGAAAACGATGAACTGGCGGCAGAATCCTGGGAAACGCCTCCTTGAGCATGGCGCGGTCGGCAACAGAAATATTCGTCATTTCGTCGAACGAAAAAACGAACTTTCTGAAAATCCAGTCATGAATCTGACCGGCCCTGAACGCAGGCATTCCAGCCTCAGCCAGCACTTTTTTAAGTTCCGATAAACCACAGGCAAACAAGGATTTTGCAGTCATTTTTTTCCCCTTCTGACAATACATCGGCAGCCTTCTGCAAAGATCTGAACAATCTTTGCATGTCTCAGCAATTCTCGATCAGAATCGTCATTACGAAAAGCTCGTCAACATCAAATCTGGGTGTTATCTGTCATTGCGACTGCGAGGCGCAGCCGAAGCAGGAAGCAATCTCACAGACAGAAAGATTAGCTCAGAGCTGGCTTTACAATTCACTGAAAATTGCTGGCTCAACCTGCAAATAATCTGCGACGATCGGCGCAATTTGCGGATAACTTGAATTAGCTTCGATCAGCTCAGTGTCAGCTGTTGAGGTTGAACTTGTCGAGCATGTCGCCCATGAGCTGAACCAGAGTCAAAAGTTCTTTGGTTATGCTCATATACTGCCTGATATGCGACAACTGTTCGTTAACTGCCGAAGCGACACGGCGCGTGCCTTCTGAAGTGATCTTGGTCGCGCCGCTGATGCTTTCTATGCTGCCGCGCAGCGAGTCGATGTTCTGTGACTGCTCGGTCGATGCGGTACTTATATCCTGAATCATCTTGTTGACGTTGAGAACCGAGCTGACGATCTTGTCGAGGTTGTTACCGGCCACGTTGGCGATATTAACGCCATCGATAACCTTCGAAGCGCCGCGATTGATGGTTTCGACCGCTTTACCGGTCTTGAGCAACATTTCCTTGATCTTTTTGCCGATGTCTTCTGCCGCTTCACCAGATTCTTCAGCGAGTTTGCGCACTTCACCGGCAACAACCGTGAAACCCTGGCCGTGTTCCCCGGCGCGGGCCGCTTCAATGGCGGCATTTAGAGCCAGCAGGTTGGTCTGGTGCGCGATGTTGGTGATGGTGTTGACGATTTCGCCGATCTGTTTACCGGCTGAGTTAAGATTCTCGATAACGTCTTCGAGACCGAGAACTTCGTCTTTGATCTGTTCCATGGTGTCGATGGTCTCGCTCACCGCGTTCTTACCCTCACCCGCAATCGCAGCAGTCTCGGCGCTGTCGGTGGCCGCCTGATGCGAACGACTGGCGATGGTCTGCGCCGAGCCCGAGACTTCCTGAATATGAGCTGTGGTTGAATCGAGCGTATTGGCGATATAGTTCGAACTGCGTGAGATTTCCTGGACATCGGTAAAGAACTGGCGCACGTTTTCATCAGAAAAAACCGGCATCGCGGTTAAGGGTTCGAGTTTGCGGTTCAGTTCCTGCGCAATGGAATAGGATTCCTGTAGAATCGTTCGCGCCGTCACCAGAAAGGTATCGAAGTGAATGGCCGCTTCGAGCATGTCAACCTGGCTGGTATCTGAGCTTTCGTTTTGAAAGACCTTGAGGCGTTCGACAACATCTTTGATCGGCGCCGAAACCTTGTTCATGAAAAACCAGAACAGCACCAGCGACACACCGCCAAAAATCAGCGAACCCGTATAAAACATCTGAGCGGCTGTTTCGAGGTCGCGCAGGCCATTATCAAGATTTTCGAGATCGGCGAACCTGCTCTCGAGATACTCTGACAAAATGCCGGCCTCAAATGCTGCAATTTCGACACGGCTGGAGGCCTCATCGAGGAGTCGCTTTTTTTCAGCTTCGAGTTGTTCAGTGGTCAGCTGCGGTTCACCTTCTGGGGCCTGAAACTCAGAAAGCTCCATCTTTTGAATATCTTCAAGCACAGGAATATCGCCAGCGCTTTTCAGTTGCAAAGCGACATTACGAGTTCCGGTTATGACCGTTCGCGCTTTCATGGCGCCCTGAGCGCGTTGAAAAATATAGTTCGCCGCCAGAACCGGTATGAGAACCATAACCAGCATCAGAGCGGTAAACTTGACCTGCAGTGTGATTTTTTTCATAAGCATCTACCCTATAATCGGGCTGCCACATTGTAACATAGAGCAAAAAATTTATCAGCAGATATTTAGCCAATACCGGTAACCCTGATATTTGCAGAAAAAGCCGATATAAGAGCAAAGACCGGCTCTATTGTACACTTGACTATGTAATCTAAACAATCTACACTGACAACGAGATGATGAGGATTTCTACAGATTGATCAGAAGCTGATATTGGCAGACACAATGAGCAATGATGCAGCCAGAATAAACACCGGAACATTAGCAGACCAGCCTGAAGCTGGTCTGCCACTGAATCTTCACCATCGAGCAATTTTCATAGTAGGGTCTTATGCTGTCCTGGCCGGCCTATATATTACTCTATCAGACCACCTGCTCGGCCTGCTGATCAAAGACAAAAATATGATCGTAACCCTCAGCGTATACAAAGGCTATGCTTTTATTGCCGTCACCGCCACACTGCTTTATCTGATGCTCGACAGCACATTCAAATTGATCAGAACAACCTTTTCTGAGCTCGAAAAGAAGGAAGCCGAACGCAGACAGGCAGAACGACTATTGCGCGAGGCGAATGAAAGCCTAGAAAAGACGGTCGAGATGCGCACTCATGCGCTTCAAGACGCTCTTGAAGAGGCGAGATCGGCTGACCGCCTCAAATCAGCCTTTCTTGCCACCATGTCGCATGAACTGCGCACGCCGCTCAATTCTATTATCGGTTTCACCGGTATTCTGCGGCAGAACCTCGCCGGGCCTTTAAACGATGAACAGCAGAAACAGCTGGCGATGATCAGCAAAAGCGCAAATCACCTGCTCTCTTTGATCAACGACGTTCTCGACCTTTCCAAAATAGAAGCACGACAGCTACAGTTGAGCATAGAACCATTCGATCTCAAAACTTCAATAGAAAAGGTAGTCAAAACTTTTTCGCCAATGCTTGCCGAAAAGCAGCTTGAACTTGCAGTTAAGCTTTCACTCGGGTCTGGCATGATAGTAAGCGACCAGAGAAGAATTGAACAGATCATGATGAATCTGCTGTCCAATGCCGTAAAATTTACCGAAAAAGGCAAGGTTACCTTGTCTGCAACCCGGAAAGATGACCGGATAATTGTAGAAATCAGCGATACCGGCATAGGCATCAGGAAAGAAGACATAGATACGTTGTTCAAACCCTTCTCTCAGATAGAAAACCAGCTCAGCCGCCGTTTCGATGGAACAGGACTGGGGCTTTCCATCTGTAAGCGCCTTATCGATCTGCTTAAAGGCAAAATCTGGGTCGAAAGCGAATGGAACAGGGGCAGCTGTTTCGGTTTTGAGCTGCCTGCCAACCAGGACATCAGCAGTATGAAGCCTTCAGACCATTCCAATGATAGCTGATGGTTTGGTATGACAGGCTTTCCGGCGATTTCGCCGGATATATGCTAGAATTAGGAAAGAGCGATTCACGATGCAAGCACCACGGACTGTTGAACCATGCGGGCAGAAAGCAAATACATAGATCAGGTTGACGCCGCGATAATGGCGGCTTATGCGGCATCGACCGATGACCGCTCCTATGCCATGCTGGCTGAATCATTGACCAGCTGGGATGAAGAAGTCTACCCCGACAAGGGCAAAGACGAGGCACGACTGGCTGAAGAACTCTACAAACTCATGACCTTTCTCGAAAAGAAAGGCCTGAAGCGACAATCAGACCAGGTATTCCGGGCGATGCTGCTGACTTTTCCAGAACAGCATTTCGCTCAGTCGCCGTCTCAGATCAAGGTCGAAGGAATAGATCTGAGCCTTTTCAAAAAAATCGACAGCGAAAGCATGAAGCGATTCGAAGACTGTTACCGCATGGCGCTCGCTGATCTGCAGAAACTGGCTCATGAAATCGACATGCGCCAGTTCAGAGAAGAGTGCGTCGGACTGGCCGGCTCTCTCTTCGCGGCATTTGTAGCCGTAGCTGCCGGTGCTGCCGAAAGTGAGCACAGAGATGTTCCATGGCTGCTGATGCATCAACTGGCATGGCAGCTCAACAACGTCGACAAATCTTACAATGAGGCTTATGGCATATTGCGCAGCCTGTTGTCACTTAAATCCCCGGCACCAGGCGAACAGCTGGCTGTCGAACTTGATAACAGCATGAGATTTTTCAAGCGCAATCATTACTGGAACAGGATCGACAAGGCCTCGATGACAGGCGACACGGCGACCATGGCAATGTACATCGACCGTCTCATGCCCATGGTCACAGCCGGGCACGAAAAAAGCAACCTCGTCATGCTGCGCGCCAAAGCGGTAAAAAAAGACAAAGAGTTGCCTTGGGGCTGTCTGCTGCTTCTGACTGCGATTATTCTCGGCGCATTTGCCATCGACCGGCTCGCTGAAGCGTTTAAATTGCAAGGCGTTGAACAACCTGTAACAACTACGACCACTACATTGCTGCCATCCGATCCAACAGGCACAATCCCGCAAAAATCAGGCGATGAGCTCGCCAGTATAAGCCTGCAGGTTTTCAACCGCGCTGGCCTCGATGAAAGCAAACCGCCGCCCCAGCCTCTCGGCCGAAAACTTACTCTCAACGAAGTACGCTACGTCATTTTTCAAAAGCAACGCCTGGAGCATCTTGAAGGCATAGAACTCTCTGAAGCAGAAAAAGAGCTGCTCTACCGACTCTGGGAAGAATGGCACAAGCGCAGCGATAATGCCGAGTTCGACCAGGAACTAAAAGATCAGGTTGCTTCAGAAGCACAACTGTTGTCTGATTCACTGGCCGGCGATGCAATCGATCAGCTCGATCGCCTGAGCAAAATTCTCAAGCCCGATGACTGGAAGAAAAATAACGAAACCACTTCTGAAGATGATGATTCTGATGGCGAAAGGACACACCATCAACGCAGCGAAGGCCTGCTGAACCTGCAAGATCCTGACGACATCCGCAAAACTCTCGAACAACTTGAGAAAAAAGGCTATTACAATGGCCCGCTTGATCTCATGACCTGGAACAGCGTAGCCAGATCAGCGCTGGCCCGATTCAAAGCGGCAAAAATGCTGCGCACCGACACCCGCTGGGATATCGAAACCCAGCAGGCCCTCTTCTCCGACCCTTGACCATAAATCCATCAGGCATGAAGCTTTAAAGATTCAGTTACGAGTGGAATCATTATTGTGAATGCGCAGACAGGGATCTCATAAGCGAAAACTTTTTGCACAGGGAGGTGCTTATGCAGAGCTGCGAAGGATAGAGCAGCTCTGCCGAGCCAGGCAGTATTGACGCAAAGCCATGGCTATTTACCATAGATTGCGTCTGGTGAGAGTTGTAGCGTTGAGTCCCTAAAGGGATCCGCATCTCTAACGGCCGAAGCCGTAAAGCTGCCTAACCCTGTAGAAAGCACGGGTAACAAGGCATAGCTTGTTGCTATAACTCTACGCAATATAGGCAATCCCACCTAATAATGAATCTTTACATGAAGATTGAAACATTCCTTGGAATGTACACATAAAACCGCTATAATACTTTAGGCTTTGAACACCGTAGAGCATCAAATACAGCAGGTAAAATATGGAAATGGCTTCTGAAAACCTGGGTATATCCGAAGGATCTGAAAAGCAGGAAGTTTCGCCTCTCAAACTCTGGAAAGAGGATAAACAGTGTATTCTGGCTGTCGATGACATGCCGGAGAATATTGAGATAATCCGCAATCTGCTCGGCCGGGAATACCAGATCAAGGCTGCCACCAAAGGCAGCAAGGCCATCGAGATTGCCCGACGGAAACCCCAGCCGGACCTCATTCTGCTCGATGTCATGATGCCAGAAATGAGTGGTTTCGAAGTATGCCGCATTTTGAAAACCGATGCTGACACCGTACAGATCCCGATCATCTTCATCACCGGTAACAACGATTCTACCAACGAGTTCGCGGGCTTCGAAATCGGTGCGACCGACTATATCAGCAAGCCTTTTCACCCCGCCGTCATCCGGTCGCGTGTACAAACACATCTGCAATTACAAAAAGAAAAGCGCATGGTCGACCAGCTGCTCGAAAACATCTTTCCACGCCGAATAATTCAGGACATCAAATTTCGCGGCTTCAGCAACCCCGAACTTTTCGACCCGGTAACCCTGATGATAACCGAATTATTGCCACCGACTAACGTTAGTGCGTCAATCGAACAGACTATCGCTGAAATCACCGATCTTTTCACGGTTCTCGACGGTCTGCTCGTGAGGCGTGGCGCTGAACGTATCAACGCGATTAATTACACTCACATTGCTGCCTGCGGCATTCCGGTAGCAAATATCAATCACGCCAGCATAATCATGCAGACGGCGACCGACTTCATGAATTTCTTCAACCTTAGCCAGCAATATTGCAGCAAAGGCTGGCAGGTGCGAATCGGCATACATACCGGCAGCGTTATCGGCAGCATTGTTGGCCGCAGGCGCTACAGCTACGACATTTTCGGCGAAGACGTACGAATGGCGTTGCAGACCAAAAACGTAACTCCGCCCATGAGTCTTCTGGTCACCGAAAACACAATGCAGTCGGTTAAAGATTCATATTCTTTCGCCAGATTTACGCCAGTTCAGATGGATATTCCCGATATAAGCCTGTACATCTGCTCGAGAGCCCAGAATCAGATATGAGTCAACAGAATATTACCCCGGCAGACAAAAAACCAGACTTTACCGATCTCTTCGACCTCGAAGAAATACAAAAGCTTCAGGATGTTATCGCCGAAACTTTTGGCTTTGCCTGTCTGATCACCGCGCCAGACGGCACCCCAATTACCAGACCAAGCCATTTTTGTTCGCTATGCTCGAAGATTATCCTCGAAACGCCAGTCGGGCGCAAAAATTGTATGATGCTCCGCCCGGCAGAAAACAACTTGCCGACAGATAATACCACCATAAAATGCGAAACCTGTGGCAGATGGCACCTGATAGCCTCTATTACTCTGGACGACAGGCCCATCGCGCTATGGAAGGCCGGACAGGTCAGAGACCCTGAGACCAGCGATGAACAACTGCTGGAATACGCCAGAAAAATAGGGGCTGACCCCGAAGAGTATAAAAAGTGTCTGGCCGATGTTAAGGTAATGTCGCAGCAGGATCTTATAAAAACCGGTAATTTGATTCTCGAAATTACCAGACTACTTACCAGAAAAGCCGACAGAAATTATCGCCTGCAACAACTTAATGCAAAAATCGAAAACGAAAAACTGCTCAACCGCACCCTCGCACTTTGCGACCGTGCGTTCGAGCTGGCGCATGCCGGCTACTGGCATCTCAAATTGGATGATCCTGATTATTATATAGCAAATGAACGCTCCGCCGCCATTCTTGGCGAGCCTCCTGCACCAGGCTGGCGCTATTCAATCACTGACTGGCTGGCCAATATCAGGTCGATAGATCCCGAAGCTGCCAGCAAAGCACAAAAAAGCCTTGAGGGAGCCATTCACCAGCATGAACAGCGATATGACACAGTTTTTCCATATCGCCGCCCGGCCGACGGACAAATAGTCTGGATCCGCGCCACCGCTAATCTGATCAGAGACGACGATGGCAATCCGGTAGAATTAGACGGCGTGGCCCAGGATATCACCGAGCAGGTTCTCAGCGAAAAAGCTCTCAAAGATAGTCAACAGAGACTAGATCTTGCCATCAATGGGGCATGGCTCGGCCTGTGGGACTGGCAGGCAGAACCACCTAAGTTTTCCACCAACCAGATCTGGTATGAAATGCTCGGCTATCTGCCGGGAGAACTGGAAAAGATCTATCCCGATGGTTTTCAACGCTGGGCCAAACTGGTGCACCCGGATGATTTTCCGCGAGTCTGGAAAGATGCGCAGGATCATCTGGCAGGCATTACTTCTATTTATCGCTCAGAGTTCCGTATGCAGACCAGGTCTGGTGGCTGGAAATGGATAATGACTACCGGCAAGTGTGTAAAACGCGATGCTGATGGCAAAGGAACCCGTCTGATCGGTTTTCACATTGATATTGACGAGCAGAAAAAAACCGAAACCGCTCTGGCCAAAGCAAAGCAAGAGGCCGAAACCGCCGCTCAGATCAAGTCAACTTTTCTCGCCAATATGTCACACGAAATACGCACACCGATGAATGCGATTATCGGTATGTCGCAGCTTGCCCTGCAAACTGATCTGACGCAACAACAACGCGGTTACATCGAAAAAGTCAACATTGCCGCGCAAAACCTGCTTGGCATCATCAACGACGTTCTCGATTTTTCCAAAATTGAAGCCGGCAAAATGCTGATCGATGAAACCAGTTTCTGGCTCGAAGACGTGCTGAACAACTTTGCCATAGTCACCAGTCTGAAGGCAGAAGAAAAAGGCATAGAACTGATCTTTGATATCGCTCCTGAAATCCCGGTCGGGCTGATCGGAGACCCTCTCAGACTCAATCAGGTTCTCACCAATCTTGGCAATAACGCCATAAAGTTTACTGACTCAGGTTTAATTGTCATCGGAATCGAGACCAGCTCAGTCAGAAACAGCGACTGTGAACTGCATTTCTGGGTCCAGGACACCGGCTCCGGCATCGCTGAATCTGAGCAGAGCAAGCTTTTCTCACCGTTCTCGCAGCTCGATGGCTCGGCAACGCGGCAGTCGGGTGGCTCCGGCCTCGGTCTTGTGATCTCGAAAAACCTTGTCGAAGGCATGCAGGGCAAAATCTGGCTCGAAAGCAAGCTGGGCAAGGGTTCCACCTTTCACTTCACCGCCCAGTTCAAGCTGCAACACCGTTACGACAGGCCACGCCCATCGAAGCGACTTCTCGCCGGCAAACGTGCTCTGCTGATGGCCATGAATGAGCGCGAACGCCCGATTGTCGAGCGCTACCTCAAACATTACGGCATGTATTTCGACAGTGTCGAATCCTGCCAGAAGTTGCCAGAAAAGCTGATTTCGCTGGCAACCGAGGGAAAAATTCCCGATGTTTTTATTAACTGCGCTGACACACAGAGTACCGGCTGTATTGAATGTGCGACGCGAATAAGAAATTCTGAATTCGCAACGGTTCCCATCATAATTGTGGCGGGCGCATATCAGTTGACCAAGCTTCTGCATTCTGCCGAAATGCTGGGCATCAATCATGTCAGGATATTGGGCAGGCCATTGTTTCCACTTAATTTGCAGACGACTATACTCGAATCTCTCGGTCTGTATTACCAGGCCGGCTCTGCACCTGAAGCGGAGCTGAGCGCTGCCGGACCGCTCGCAGCAACGATCGGAGCCAGAATTTTGCTGGTTGAAGATAACGAAATGAATCAGGATCTGGCAATAGAGCTGCTGACTCAGGCAGGAATGAAGGTCACGCTCGCCAGGAACGGTCAGGAAGCTCTCGACATACTCTCAGCCGGGCAAAAATTTGACGGCGTTCTCATGGACTGCCAGATGCCAGTTCTAGATGGCTACAGTGCCACACGGGAACTCAGAAAAATGCCGGGCTTTGAATATCTGCCCGTAATCGCCATGACCGCCAATGCAATGCAGGGCGACCGCGAAAAGGCGCTGGATGCAGGAATGAACGATCACATCGCCAAGCCTGTCGAAGTCAGCAATCTGTTCAACACTCTTTCACGCTGGATCAGCCCAAGAGAACAACCCGGGAAGGAATTATCAGAAGCGGCACCGGTGAAGCCTGCAGAAGAATTCAGTAAACTTGCCGGCATCGAAACTGAGCGAGCTATTGCCAATCTGTTGAATAATACTGAGCTGTATATGCGTCTGCTGACAGGCTTTTACAACAGTTACGAAAACTTCACCGAAAAATACCGGGCTTGCGCCAATCTCGAAGAAGCAACCCGTTACGCCCATTCGTTAAAAAGCGGAGCCGGCAACATTGGCGCAACATCGGTGCAAAGCCTCGCCGAAAAATTGGAACAATCATGTAAAAGTGGTGTAGAGTCAGCACAACAGACAGAATTGATCGAAAACGTCGCCAGAGCAATAGATTTCGCACGAAAAGAAATCTCCAGACTGATGCCGGAACCGGCTGGCACAGCGATTACTGAAGTGCAGACCGGCGCAGAACAAACCGGATATCACGATATTTTACTGAAGTTGCAGGAACTGCTTGCCGAAAACGATTCAGAGGCAATCAGCCTGATCGAGCAGAACGAAAGGCTTCTTCAGGAGGCTTTGCCAGAAACTTTCGCAGAACTGGAAGAAGCGATCCGCAGCTACGACTTTGACGAAGCTCTTCATCTGCTGCAGTCCATCTTGCGAGAAAAGCCATGAAAAATCACCTTTCTACCGGACTTTCATTGACCTGGAAACTCTATATTCCCTTCGCGTTCCTTTTTGTCCTGTTTTGCGGCCTCGGTTTTTTCTCTCTCAGACTCATTTATCAGCTCGAAACCATCACCAGTGGCCTGCACAGTGAAGTGGCAGGATTTGCCAGACTTAACGATCTCCACAGACTGCTGGCAGACCAGCGTTCAATACTTGCCAGTCTGGTTCTAAGCCAGAACCGCGAAGATATACTGAAGGCAGAGCAGCTGCTTGTGCTCAACCGTCATGAGTTTCTCCAGGCCTGCAGTGTTTACGAAAAGTATGTATTCTCATCAGACAACAGTCATCTCTACGATGATTTCGAGTCACAGGCCGAAAATTATCTTCTCGAAATCGATGTTACGGTTAAGCTGGCGATTCAGGGCAATATGCAGGAAGCACAGGAATATATGCGAACTACTGCTGCCTCAGCTTTTCGTGAAGTGCTCGACTCGCTCAATCAGCTGAGAAAAGCCAGCGAGCGCCAGGCCAGAATTGCTCATGAAAGTTCAGGTCAGGTCTATTATCAGGGTAAGGTAGTGCTGCTTATAGCAATCATAATGGTCAGCATCGGCACCATAATGATTGCCAGATTCATGCGCTTCAGCCTTTTCGTGCCGATTCTCAACCTGACCCGGGCCATTACCCGCCTGGCCTCGTCTGACTTGAAGGTTGAGATACCCGAACAGAATCGAAATGATGAACTGGGCAAGATGGCGCATGCGGTTAAAGAACTGCAGAAAACGGCCTGCGCCCAGCAGCAGACCGCATGGGTCAGGTCACAGCTGCAAAAGATCAGTCAGGAAATTCAGCAGAGCGAAGAAATCAACGAGTTCACTGCTACTCTGCTGCAAAAACTGGCGCCGGCATTGAATGCTCAGGTAGCGGCATTTTACACTTACAATCCGCATGAAATCGCCTTTGTGCAGACAGGCGGCTATGCCCTGGCGACTGACAGCAAACAAACCAGATCATTTCGCATAAATGAAGGGTTGATCGGGCAATGCGCTGCTGATAAAACTATAAAAATCTTTTCCGGCATCCAACATGGCAACCTTGCTATTTCATCAGGCATCGCTGAGGGCATACCGGCACAACTCGTCATGGCACCTGTCGTCGCCCCGCATGGCGAAGTGCTGGCTGTTCTCGAATTCGCAGCGATTAACCCTCTTGAGAGCCACCACTACGAACTGCTCGCAGAAATACTGCCGCTGCTGGCCCTTAACCTTCAGATCATCGAGCGCAATCAACACACACGCGCTCTGCTGCAGGAGAGTCAGAAACAGACGATCGAACTCGCAGACCAGGCCAGGCAGATTTTTATCAGCCAGAAAGAAATTCAGGAACAACGCGACCAGTTGCTCCAAACCAACTCTGAACTTGCACAAAAGAGCGGTGAACTGGAATCAACTCTACAGAGACTTGAAGAAGCCACAAGGGTCAAAAATGTCTTTCTCGCCAACATGTCACACGAAATACGCACGCCTATGAATGCAGTCATCGGCATGTCGCATCTCTGCCTGAAAACCGAACTTACCGACAAACAGAAGGATTACATCGAAAAAATACAGCAGGCCGGCTTTTCGCTGCTGGAAATCATCAACAACATCCTCGACTTTTCGAAGCTTGGCGATGGTAATATGAAGGTGCGCAACAGCATGTTCAATATCGCCGAACTTATCAGTAAGCAGAGCAACGAATTCTCAATGAAGGCACGCAACAAAGGCCTTGATTTTACGACGCAGGTCGACAGAGAACTGCCCCTCAACCTTTATGGCGACCAGGCAAGAATAGGTCAGATATTGCATCAGCTGCTCGCCAATGCCGTAAAATTCACGGAAAAGGGACAGATCAGACTTAACGTAAGTGCTAAGGAACGTAATCTGGAGCAGGTAAAACTGCGTTTTGAGGTTTATGACACCGGCATCGGTCTCAACGAAACTCAGCTTACCCAGATGTTTCAGCCATTTCAACAGATAGACGATTCATCGACGCGGCAGTTTTCCGGCACTGGCATCGGCCTCGCACTGTCAAAGCGTCTTGCTGAAATGCTCGACGGCAAAATAGACGTTACTTCCAGACCAGGCAAGGGCAGCACATTCAGCTTCGAAGTCTGGTGTCGAATTGCTGAAGCCACTTCGCCCAAAGCCATGACTGTTTCGATCGAAGGCCTGCACGTGCTGGTAGTCGATGACAGTCCGGTAGATCGCCAGATTCTCAAAGAACAGCTCGATGCCGCCGGAATGCGCGTTGAAGTCTGCGGCAATGGAGCCGAAGCCCTCAACGCAATCATGCGGGTCGATGCCGACGATCCGTTCAAAATTGTCTTCATGGACTGGCGCCTGCCGGGTGGCGACGGCGTTGAAATCATCAAGCAGATCGAGACTATGCCGACAAAGTCAGCAAAACCGGCAATCATCATGGTCACGGCTTTCGAAATCGAAGATGTCAGAGATCAGGCTGAACTTGCTGGCGTTCAGGCCTTTTTGCCCAAGCCGGTCACGCCGTCCAATCTCTGGGCATCTCTTGCCAAAGCCTTTGGCTCTCCGGTTCCCGTGCCAGCATCCGACAGCAAAACCGGCGACCCCGCAAAAACTTTACGCGGCATGCGCATTTTGCTGGTAGAAGACAACGACCTCAATCAACAGATCGCAAGCGAACTGCTGCAATCGGTAGGCATTACGGTCACTGTCGCCGGCAACGGCAAAATGGCGCTTGAATTGCTCAGATCAGCGCCAGACCCGTTGCCATACGATCTGATTCTCATGGATATCCAGATGCCGGTGATGGACGGACATCAGGCGACACTTGAACTCAGAAAAGACCAGCGTTTCAAGACAATACCGATAATCGCCCTTACCGCCCATGCGCTCGAAGAAGAAAAAAATCTCTGTTTCGAAGAAGGCATGAATGGGCATATCAGCAAGCCGATCGACCCGCTGCTGCTCTTCAGACTCCTTGCCAACTGGTATAAACAGGATGCTAAATCTGCCGCATCAGCTTCCAACCAGAAGCCACTGCTTGACAGAAAAACCGGACTGCGCCGGGTTGCCGGCAACCAGCGCCTTTACAGCAATCTGCTGCAAAAATTCTGCGAAGGGCAGGCCAATGCAATCGCCGCAATACGCCAGGCTCTGCGCGAAAGCGACCGCAGTACGGCCCAGAGAGTTTCGCACACACTGAAAGGAATTGCTGGCAATATCGGCGCTCTGCCTCTGCAAAACGCTGCGGCGGCCCTTGAAAAGGCAATAAAACTGGACGCTGCAAAAGCTGAATTAGAAGAACTGCTCATCAGTTGCGAAGAAATTTTCGCCAAAACCGCTGGTGAAATTCAGGACAACAAAGCCACGACGAAACATGGCAAAAGCGAAACTCGAAAACCGCAGCAGGCAGAAGTGTCACCCACTGACACGACCAGCAGCGGACGCCTGCTCAAACACCTGCATCACCTGCTGTCACAAAGTGATGGAGAATCAGAAGACTACCTGACTCTGCATGAGACTGCGCTGACAAAACTTCTTGGTCAGGAGGCGATTGACAAGCTGCGAGCAGCGCTGAGCGGTTACGATTTTGACCAGGCCCTGCTGCATTTACAGAATGCGGCAACAGCCAGACAGATAAAGCTTTAGCGAGACCGGATCAGAGTGGTGGCAGGTTCTTGCGCAAAATCACCTGGTTGCCATTGCCAAGATAGGTCAGCTCGTCGAAGCTCAGACGGGCCAGCATTATGCCACGACCATTCGCTGCAAGCAGATTTTCCGGATCGTTGGGGTCGGGAACTTCCTCCCAGTTGAACCCCTCGCCTTCATCGGTAATCGTCCACTCGCAGCATTCGCCATCCATCTGAAACTGTATCAGAACACTGCGATCGCGATAAGGCGAATCTGCCATGCGTTGTTTAACCAGATTCGGCCAGACTTCAGAGCTGCTTTCGAGTGCTTCGCTTTTTTCATGATAGGTAATTCCGAGGTTGCCGTGCTCGATAGCATTCATGATGATTTCCAACAAACCAAGATGAATGTTCAGCCGCTCTGACGGCGGAATACGCCCCTCTGTTTCCTGCATCAGACGATCGACGACACGACTGACTATGGCTGGCTGATTTCCCAGTTGTAGAGTCAGTTCGCGGTGCAGAATCATGCCAAAAACTTGCCGCTCGACCGAACGTGTGGCAAAAACATCCTGATATTTTTTCAGATTGGCCACGACATCCTGCGGCATTACCGGTTTTACCAGAAAATCGTTAGCGCGCAGGCGCAAGGCTTTCAGTGTGTATTCAGCCGTTCCAAATGCCGTGGTCATGACAACTATCACGTCGTTAGACTGTTTGCGTATCTTTTCGAGCATTTCCAGCCCGTCCATTACCGGCATCGAAATATCAGAAAAAACCAGATCTGGCTTGAAGTTTTCAAAAGCCTTCAGGCCATCGGCGCCATTGGCCGCAGCTTCAACCTCGTAGCCTTCATCACGCACCAGTGTTGTCATGAACTGGCGCGAAGCTTCGTCGTCCTCCACAATCAGTACTCTCATTTTACGCTCTGGCTGAGTCATCCGCATCACCCCCTGACGCTAGTTGTAACATGCGCTCTATGATTCCTTCAACCTTTTTCGCCAGTATGTCAGGCGAGAAAGGCTTGCTGACAAAAAGCACCGCATCTGATTCATCCAGATGACTGCACTCTTCAGACATGCTCTCAGGAGCTATAATCAGCAGCGGAACCTTTCGCCAGTCATCGCTGGCGTGGACCTTCTCGATCAGACCGCGGCATGAGCCGGCAGCAGGCTGCCAGTCAATTATGATCAGCTGAGCCGGCGGTTTACTGTCCAGGAATGGCAACAACGCTTCACTGTCGGCAAGAGCCTCTATGCGATGCAGTCCGATACTCCGCAACGTTTCAGAGATTGTAAACAGCAGCATCTGGTTGTTTTCGACGATAAGAGTTCTGAGGTGGCTGAAATCTCTCTCACCGGTTTTTACCCGTGCATCTTTCGCAAAGTCGATAACTATTGTTGTGCCAGTGATGTCGTCTGAAGTAAAGCTCATGGTGCCACCCATAGCTTCGGCCATAATCCGGGCAGAATAACCGCCCAGACCGGTTCCTCCCATTTTGCCATGCGATACGAACTTTTGCAGAAACTTGTCGCGAATCTCGAGTGGAATCACTCCGGCATTGTTCAGGGTGATGCGCAACTGCGGCCGCTCGCAAAAGCTCACCTTCACCAATCCGTGGTCGGGACTGGCTTCGACCGAATTTTTGATGATATTAGCCAGCATCGAATAGCAGAGAGTTTCGTCGCCATCGAGATAAAATCTGCTGTCAGCCGAGGCTTCTTCACCATCGACGTATGTCATAAGTTTGATCGACTTTGCATTGATCAGCCCCGACAGCTCGAATTCAATCTGAGAAACCGTTTTGACGAGTTCGACCGGAACCGGCCGAAAGCGGTAAGTTCCCGACTCTATTTTATAGAGATCCATCGACCGATTGATCATGTCGAGCATTTTCATGCCTGACTTTTCGAGCATGCGCACGCTGTCGATGACGTCTGCCGGCAGATCGGCACGATTCTTGAGCAGAGCAGGAATACCAATAAAGGCTGTCAACGGCGTTTTAAGGTCATGTCGCGTGATACGCTCGACCTGTTCGCGCAGTCTGACGTTTTCGCTGAGCACGCAGTTCTGTTTTTCGAGATCTTTAAGAGCCTGCTGCAGAGCCAGATGGGTTGCTACCCGTGCCAGAACGATCGCAGGAACAACTGGCTTAGTTATGTAGTCGACGGCGCCGGCATCGAACCCTCTCTCTTCGTCGCTGGCATCTTCGAGAGCTGTGACGAAGATAACCGGAACATTTCTGGTATTCGCCCGCCTTTTCAATTCACGGCAAACTTCGTAGCCATCGATACCCGGCATCATCACATCGAGAAGAATCAGATCTGGCGGCTCCTGGCAATCAGCCAATGCCAGAGCTTTGTCACCCGACGTCGCAATTCTGGTGCGATAATGTGAAGCCAGTATACTTCGCAAAACCTGTATGTTATCGACTATGTCATCAACGATCAGAATCGTCTTTCTCTCGTCTGAATCCTGCACGATCACTCCCATCATAACCGCATCGGCAAATTATCAATATGATAACACACACTTAAGACCACAACAATATACCCAGAATGGCTCCACAATTCAGCAATTCTCGCTGAGTAGTTAAACTGCCATCAATAAAGACTGGGTGCAAAGAGTTTGTATTTTTTGTCATTGCGAGCGCAGCGAAGCAATCCTATTAACAATGGGATTAGCTCAGAGCTGGCTTATGCCTTCGGCATACCGCTCCAGGGCTTTGCCCTTCGCAATGACGATTATTGCCCGAGAATTACTGTCCACAATCTGTCTGATTGACATTTCATTCAATAAGTCTTATAAAACAGGTAAAGTAGAATCAGGTCAGCTGTATGGACGGTTCGCACCAGAAAAAGCAGTACAGCTGTAGAGCCTGCAATATTTATGGTTGTTCAGGAACATTCTATGGCTGCTGATAGCGTTGAATACAGCTCTCTTTACGCCAACCTGCTGCAGAATCTTCCCGGCATGGCTTATCGCTGCACCAACCAGCTCGACTACCGCATGCAATTCATCAGTGAAGGCTGCCTCGACATCACCGGGTATACTGCCGATGAACTTATCAACAGCAAAATCGCCGCCTATGGCGACCTGATACATCCTGATGATAAAGACAGGGTCTGGCAAACCATTCAAAGCGCAATCAGTCAGCAAAGCTCATTCGTGCTGGAATACCGTATCATCAAACGCAATGGCGAGACCCGCTGGGTCTGGGAAAAAGGTTGTGCCGCATGTTCTGGCGACGACAAGGTTCTCGACGGCTTCATTCTCGATATTACCAGCCGTATATACAGCGAAAGCCGTCAGCGAATGGCCCACAAGATGGAATCAGTCGCCAGATTGGCCGGTGGTATCGCACACGACTTCAACAACATGCTCGGCGTCATCATCGGTCATACTGAAATGCTGCTCGAAAGCCACAGCAATGAAAATGATATCGTTGACGGCCTCAACGAAATTCTTGCCGCCGGCAAAAGATCACGTGAAGTTACCAGACAACTGCTCTCTTTTGCCCGTCGACAGAACATCAGACCAGTCGTCGTCGAACTCAACCAGATTGTCGATGGCATCTTACCCAATCTCCGCCAGATGCTCGACGAAAGCATCGAGCTTGTCTGGCAGCCAAAGGCAGACCTGTGGCAGATCAAGATCGATCCGCTGCAAATCGATCAGATACTCATCTGTCTCTGCTCGAATGCCCGTGAAGCTATTACCGGAAATGGCAAAGTCATCATCGAAACCGCCAATGTTGTTCTCGACAACGAATATTGCTTCGAACACCAGGGGTTCATTGCCGGCGAATACGTAATGCTGGCGGTTGGCGATAATGGTCGCGGCATCGAAAGCGAACTGCTCGACAACATCTTCGAACCTTTCTTCACCACAAAAGACGCAACCGTTGGCGTTGGTATGGGTCTGCCGACGGTATATGGCATAGTCAAACAAAACCATGGATTCATCAACGTCTACAGTGAAGCTGATCTTGGCACCAGTGTAAAAATTTACCTGCCCCGTCGACATCATGAAGCATCACCGCAATGGCAGCCTGAACTACCGCCGACAACTGGCAACAAAGAAACGATAATGCTGGTTGAAGATGAGCCGGCACTGATGAAAATGATCAAGATGATGCTCGAGCGACTTGGTTACAAGGTCATAGCAGCCGGATCACCCTGCAAGGCTCTTGAAATAGCAGAACAACAGAGTCAGGAGCTGAGCCTTCTCATCACCGATGTCGTCATGCCTGAAATGAACGGACACGAACTCGCAGATAAAATCAGAGCCAGGCTGCCTGAGCTGCCGGTATTGTATATATCTGGTTACACTACCAGCCTGGTAATCAGCCAGAATCTGCTCGAAAACGGCGCCAGATTTCTACAAAAACCCTTTTCTATAGAAGATCTCTCGCAGACAGTGAACTCTATATTCAACCCACATCAGGCTGAGAACTCCGGTTGAGTATCTGACCGATCGCGTTCAGCAGGTCGAGATTGGTGAAAGGCTTGGCGATGAAGTCTATGCCTTCTTTGAGAATTCCCTGCTGGGCAATTACATTGGCCGTGTAGCCCGACATATAAAGACAACGCAGCCCCGGGTATACTGAAACGATCTTTTCGTACAACTCCCGGCCGTTCATGCCTGGCATGACCACATCGGTCAGCAAAAGATCTATTTTTGCCGCGGCTGTTTCGGCAATTGTGATGGCTTCCAGCGGACTGTTTGCCGCGAGCACCCTGTATCCTGCCCGCATCAGCAACTTACTGGTCATTCGCAGAATAGCCGGGTCATCTTCGACTACCAGCACAGTCTCACCACTTACGACTGCCTGATCGGCAGACTTCTTCGTGCTCGGCATCACTTCTTCACTTTCATGCCAGGGAATATAGATCTTGATAGTAGTGCCTTTGTTCAGCTCGCTGTAAACATTGATGAAACCATGATTCTGCTTGACTATACCGAAAACTGTCGCCAGACCAAGGCCAGTGCCTTTGCCAATACCTTTTGTCGTAAAAAACGGTTCGAAAATTTTCTCTCTGGTTTCGGCATCCATGCCACAACCGTTGTCGCTTACCGCCAGCATCGCATAGCGACCCTGCACAAATCCAGGGTGGGTCTCACAATACTCTTCATCGAATTCGGCCGAAGACGTTTCGATGAGAATATTACCATTGCCAGCCATGGCATCGCGGGCATTGACACAGAGGTTGGCGAGAACCTGCCCGATCTGAACCGGATCGAGTTTTACCAGTAATGCACCATGACAAGGAACCCATGCAAGTTCTGCATCTTCAGAAAGCAGGCGCCTCAGCATCTTTAAATGGCTGCTTATCGCTTCGTTCAGATCGAGGACGATCGGAGCAATCGTCTGCTTTCTGGCAAAGGCAAGCAGCTGCCCGGTTATATCAGCTGACCGCGTCGCCGCCTTGAAAATCTCGGTGAGATACTCATACATCTGCGAACTTTTGTCATCTATGCTTTCCATGACCATTTCGGTATATCCAAGTATAACCCCAAGCATATTGTTGTAGTCATGTGCCACGCCACCGGCAAGCTGACCGATGGACTCCATTTTCTGAGCCTGCTGCAGCTGCTCGTTCAATCGTATTTTTTCGGTGATGTCGTGCTTTACCGCCACATAGCTGACAATCTTCGATTCATTGAATATCGGCGAAATGGTCGCTTCTTCATACATCAGCGAGCCGTCCTTACAGCGATTTACCATTGTGCCGTTCCAGGTCTGTCCACTGCTTATGGTCTGCCAGAGCTCACGATAAAAATTTTCATCATGCTGGCCGCTTTTGAAAATGCTGGCTCTCTTGCCAATAACCTCTGCCCGGTTGTAACCAGTCATGCTTTCAAGCGCCGGGTTGGCATATTGAATTACCGCATTGGTATCGGTGATCAGAATAAGCTCACCAACCTGTTCCACTGCTGCGGTCAGCCGGTCGAGCTCAGCTTCGGAAGCTTTTCTGGCAGTGATATCGAAAATGAATACCAGTTTGCAGTCTTTGCCATGATACTTGATTGTCGAAACTGTTATATCGACCGGCATTTTGCTGCCGTCGTCGCGCACGATTTCAAGTTCAAAGACAGGCATTTTGCTTGAGTCGTCAGCGTAAGTCGCCATGACTTTCTTGTATTTCTCCTGCGACGAGGCGGCAAGATAATCGGTAGCCAGCCGGTTCAAAGCCGGATCAGAAGTGGTGACGCCCATGATACGGCAGGCCTCGTCATTGAGATAGACAATTTTTCCTTCATCAAGAACCATGATTCCGGTGGGGGCGCTTTCGATCAACGAGCGAAACTGTGCTTCACTCTGCTTCAGCTCAATAGTTTTGCGTGCTACCTGACGGCGAAGTGTCCATGACCAGCCGAAAACAAGCAGAAGCACAACCAGCAAAGGAAATGTGGCTACAACAAGATATCGAAGAAATACTTTCAGATCGCTTTCGCCATCGCCCAGTATACCCAGCCATTTTTCATGAATTTTGCGGTATTCACCAGAGACCTCGATAGCCTTCAGGCCCTCGGCAAATTTGGCCAGCAGAGCCTTGTTGCCTTCGGCAAAGGCAAAGCAAAACTCCGACGAGAATACCGGTCGGCTGGTCAATTCAATATCAGCCAGCTTCTTATCTTTGATCAGAAACAGCGCCACCATCCTCGGAATCAAAACAAAGTCCGTATGACCTGCCGCCAAACTTTCGACAGCTGTATCAAAGTTATCAACGACGTTAATCTCGGCAGCGATCTTTTTTTCGAGCACAAACTCATGCATTACATCACTTTGAATAACAGTGACTCTGGCACCGGTCAGATCGTTGAGATCTTCGACTTTTCTCGTGTAGTTACATCGATAGGCGATTACATATTCGCAATTTACATGAGGCGGTGAAAAGTCAAATTTACGATCGCGCGCCGGAGAGTAGATCATACCCATGACAGAGTCGATTCTGCCCTGCTCAAGATCAGAACGGACATCTGACCAGTTGCCCAGCCTGATATCGACATCGAGGCCAACAGCCTGAGCTGCTGCACGCGTAATCTCAACCACCATACCCGCCGGTTGCCCATTTTCATCAATATAGTCATAAGGAGGATAATAAGCATCACCACCAACGATAATACGACGTGATGAGGGAATCTCAAGACTGGCGAACCACTTGGCGTGCAGCTGACGAAAGGTGCCATCAGCCATCAGCAGTGCCAGACCTTCATTAAGAATGGCAAGCGTTTTACTGTCACCCTTTTTGACAGCAAAGCAGAAATCCTGACGAAAACCGACAATCGGCTTGTCGATAACCTTGAGGTTATCGATGCGGGTCTCCTGCAAAAGACGCAGAGCAACCAGGCGTTGTATAACTACAGCATCACATTCACCGGCAGCAAGTTTTTTAAAGGCATCGACGAATGTCGCTTCGGTAATTATTTGAATCCCACGCTCAGTGCGTCGTAAAAACTCTTCTGCATTATCACCACGCATCACCGCAACCCGGCGGCCGCGCAGATCGTTGATATTCACGATATCGGTGGTGTCCTGACGCACCACTATTGCGCCATACATGGTCAGATAGGGCACCGAAAAATCAAACCGAGCCTCACGTTCAGGCGTTCTGCCAACCATTGGCAGAGCCTGAATTTCGCCGTTTTCTAAAAGTCCGCGCACGTATTCCCAGGTACCGGTAGCGAACGAAACCTCGCAATCCATACGGGCCAGAGCACTTCTCATAAGTTCCACCGAAAAACCATCAGCATGGCCATCCGAGTGAACCATACAGAAAGGTGGGTAATCCTGCTCGCAGCCAGAAAGCAAATGCGTGGTATTGCCAGCGGCTGTAGTCGCGGCGTCGACAACCGCATGCAAATTTAATACGAAAACCAGCAAAAAGAGCAGCAAAAACCTGCTTGCTTTCATTTCATAATGTTTTGTCTGGTTCTGGTGCTGAAAAAAAAACATCTGTATCAATAATTTCAATCTGGAGCTTTACCTGCCAGGTCGCCCTTTTGGGCAAGGATCCTGATGATAGCGGCAAGCAGTTCGCTTTTGGTAAAAGGCTTGGCGATAAAATTAACATTTTGGTCCATTAATCCGTGATGTGAAACAATCTTTTCGCCATAGCCCGACATATAAAGACATTCAATTTCAGATCGCAGCTCAGCTATCTGCTTTGCCAGAGTGCGACCGTTCATTTCCGGCATGACCAGGTCGGTCAATAACAGATCGATTCTGGCCGGATTCGTCTTGACCAGGTTTATGGCTTCTGTCGGCCTCTCAACCGAGATAACGTTATAACCGGCGCCCTGCAGCATTTTGCGGGTCATTCCCAGCATTGCAACATCATCATCGACCAGAAGAATGGTCTGGCAATCACTGCCAGGCTGGCTTTTCTGTCGAGCTCCGCTATTGCCGGAAGCGGTTTCCTGATGGCGCGGCAGATAAACACAAAATTCACTGCCCTTGCCAGGCGTGCTGATAACCGAGATAAAACCGCCATTCTGCCTGACAATTTCATGGCAGATCAACAGGCTGCGATCGGCAGCTTTAGCCTTAGCCTGACCAGGCTTGAACAGGCCAGCCAGTTGCTTTTCGTCCATGCCGGAGCCAGTATCGGCAACTTTTATCAATACATAATCGCCGGGCGATTTTTCGCCAGAGGCCCCACAGTCGGCCTGGCTGATCGAAGCTGAATCGAGGCTTATACAGATGCTGCCAGAGCCTGCTATCGATTCACAGGCATACAGGCACAGGTTGGAAATGATCTGACTGATCTGCACCGTATCAGCATTACTCAGGCATTGCTTTCGTGCCGGTTTCCAGATCAGCTCGATATTGTCGCGAACCAGATGTTGCAGCAGCGGCATCATGTTACTTATTGTCGCATCGAGATCCTGGATCTTCGCGGTGACCGGCTGACGACGGGCAAATACCAGCAGCTGCCTGACCAGATCGCTCGATTGCTCGGCCGCTTTGTAGATTTCCTGCAGGTTTTCATAAAGATGATGTGATGAGTCGATCCAGCTCAAGGCTATTTCGGCATGTCCAAGAATCACACTGAGCATGTTGCTCAAATCATCAGCAACACTCCCCGCCAGCCGTCCGACCATTTCGGTCTTCTGCAGACGTTCCAGCTCTGCCAGCAAACCCTGTCTGCTGTCTGCAACTTTATCAATTGCTTCGACCAGGCCCTCGTCTTTTTTCTGCTGTTGCAAAGAATTCTTCGTTGAAGTGTTTGTCGCTTTGTTATCAGTATCCATGCCCTCTATCCACTCCTGCTGTTTAATCCCTCACATTCATTATAGCAGAATCGACGGGGTTAATACATCAATAAAACTCAAATCAACATTCCCGGCAAACATGAATGAAAATGCGCCAGCTGTGAATCATTATTTCAATATCTACAGCATAAAAAAATGATATAATTTATAGTAGGGATTTACAGGACAATGGCGAGATCCAGGCTTTCCGCATTCAAGCCACAATAGACAGATCAGACATCGCCTCATGCACATTGAAGAGGGTACACTTATGACAAAGGTTCTTCTGACAGGCCAAGCCAATGCCAGTCAGGCAGATCTGGCCGAGAAACTGGCAGCAAAGTTGCCAGACGCCCGGTTTCTTAATGCAGAACCCGAGAATGACTGGCTTGACAGGATCAAAAAAGAAATTCCCGACCTGATAATTTTTGCCGCAGATGTTCCATACACCACAGTCAAAGAATTCTGCCAAAAACTTCTCGCCGACTCCAGAACCAGCAACATACCTACAATCGTTATCTCTGATAAGCCAGACGCTCAACTAAGCAACGAAAAGCAAAACTTGAGCAATATGATTATATTGCCAGCCAATGTAGACATCAGCCTTCTCGCACTCCAGATAGAGCTTTTACTACGGGCCTGCAAAGCAGAAAAGAACCTGCGTCTCGAAAAAGAACAGCTGAATGAGCTGGTAAAGAAAAGAACCAGGGCGCTGCAACAAAGCGAAAGAAAGTGGCGCAACATTCTCGTCAACACCCCGCAGATTGGCATCAGCCTCGACACCAGAGGCAGAATTACCTTCGCCAACAAGCATTTTCTCAACCTGACCGGCTGGTCGCGCGAAGAGGTCATCGGCAAAGACTGGATAGAAAACTTCATACCCGAAGAGATACGCGACGAGATTCGCCAGGTGTTTCTTTCGAGCATGAAAAAAGAGAACGCTTTCGGGCATTCGACCCATGAGAATGAGATTATCACACGCGACGGCAAACGTCTCATTATCAGCTGGTCAAATGTGATTACCAAGTCGCTGAATGGCGATATCAGTGATGTAACCTGTCTTGGTGTCGACATTACCGAACGCCGAAGAGCGGAACTGCGTCTGCAGGCCAGCAAAAATCTGCTCGAAACCGCCGGGCGCGTCGCTCATTTTGGCGGCTGGAGCGTAGATGTCGCAACTGCAAAAGCCACCTGGTCGGATGAGGTTGCAGCGATTCATGATATGCCGGCCGGGTATTCTCCTGATGTCAGTGAAGGCATAAGCTTTTATGCGCCTGAATGGCGCGATAAAATCAGAAAAGTTTTTGAAGACTGTGCTGTCAAAGGCGTTCCCTATGATGAAGAAATGGAAGTCATCACCGGCCAGGGCAGGAGGCTCTGGGTGCGAACAACCGGGCAGGCGGTTCGCGACGAATACGGCAATATAGTCAAGGTTGAAGGCTCTTTTCAGGATATCAGCGAACGCAAACAGATAGAAAACGAGTTGCGCCGAAGCGAAGAGAAATATCGCATTCTCGTCGAAAACCAGACAGATCTGGTAGTTAAAGTTGATACCGAAGGCCGCTTTTTGTTCGTAAGCCCATCTTATTGCCGCTTATTCGGAAAAACTGAAGGTGAACTGCTTGGCCAGCAGTTCATGCCGCTGGTTCACGAAGATGACCAGGCAAAAACAACAGAGGCGATGAAACCGCTCGCGATACCGCCACACACCGCCTATATGGAACAACGGGCAATGACGTCAAAAGGCTGGGTATGGCTTGCCTGGCTTGATACAGCGATACTTGACGAAAATGGGCAGGTCAAAGAAATTATTGGCGTCGGCCGCGACATTACCAAGCGCAAACTCGCAGAAGAGGCTTTAAAAACCAGTGAAGAACAGGTTCGTTTTCAGGAGGAGCTTCTGCGCAATGCCCCCATGCTGGCGCTTTTTCACGATAATGAGTTCAAGGTGATATGGCATAACAAGGCATTCGCAGATGCCACAGGCAAAGCGGCGCATGAGATTATCGGTAAAAAATGTCATGCCGCCTGGGGATTGCCAAAGCCATGTGTCGGCTGCCCCGGAATAGAGACAATGAAAACTGGAGCCAAAAATCAGGGCGAAATTGTTACCGGCAGCGACCAGGAGAACGAAGACAACCTGCGGCACTGGGACATTCGCTCTACACCGGTGCGAGATTCAGATGGAAATATTATCGGCGCCATAGAAATCGGGCTCGATATAAGCGAGAGAGTCAAGCTCACCAGGCAGTTTTTGCAGGTACAAAAGCTCGAATCAGTCGGCCGACTGGCCGGAGGTGTAGCGCACGATTACAACAATATGCTCGGAGTCATTCTGGGTTACGCCGAAATGGCGATAGAAAAATTGCCTGACAGCAAAACCGTTCATTCATGTCTTGGAGAAATACTCAGCGCGGCGAACCGTTCGAAAGACATAACCAGGCAACTCCTGGCTTTCGCCAGCAAACAGACGATTTCGCCACAAATTCTCGACCTGAATGCAACGGTCGAGGGCATGCTGAAAATGCTCAGGCGTCTTATCGGCGAAAACATAGATCTCGTCTGGAAACCAGGAAAAGGCAAATGTATCGTAAAGATGGACCCATCGCAGATCGACCAGATTCTGGCAAATCTTTGCGTCAATGCGCGCGATGCCATAAGTGGTGTCGGTGAAATCGTCATTCAAGCCGATATTGTAGTCATAGAACCGGCAACCTGCTTTCTGAAGCCAAATTTTGTTCAGGGTGAATTCATCAAACTTTCAGTAAAAGACAATGGCTGCGGCATAGATAAAAAAACGATGACTCAGCTGTTCGAGCCATTTTTTACGACCAAAGCCCCGGGCAAAGGAACCGGACTCGGTCTGCCGACCGTTTATGGCATAGTCAACCAAAATCACGGTTTCATAGATATCACGAGCTCTCCGGGTAAAGGCGCGATTTTTGACATCTATCTACCCTGCTGTAAAGAAGCCGGCGATGTACAGGCAAAAACAGCGCCACAAAAGGTTCCACACGGCAAAGGCGAGACTATATTGATAGTAGAAGACGAACCCGCCCTGCTTGCAATAACCAGGATCAAACTTGAACAGCTTGGCTACAAAGTTTTAACAGCTTCGAACCCGGAAAAGTCAATTCAGCTTGCAAAAGATAATGCCACCCAGATCGATCTCTTGCTTACCGACGTTATCATGCCCAGAATGAGTGGTCGCGACCTTTCTCAAAAGCTGCAGGAAATCATACCGAATCTGAAAACCCTTTTCATGTCAGGTTACGATGCCGAGATCATCACCCGCCAGGGCATACTCGAAAAGGGAACCAACTTCCTTCACAAACCCTTTACCATGACAGAACTCGCCAAAAGGGTTCATAGTATCATTCACGATCTGTAAATCACACGCCCACAATGTCTTTGCATAGCAGTTTCAGCTGTGTTAGATTCAAGCATGAATATGCAAAAACTATTAGAATCTCTGACTGGTTTGCCTCAGGTCTCGCGACGGTCGGCAGAAGCCTACAATTCCAGAAAAGGCCTGCTCGCCGAAAGCGTCAACCTGGCGATGGCCGCACGCCAAGATCTGGCCAGGCTTATCGGCAGCAAGACCAATATCGAACTGATGCAGAATAATCATCAGAATCACGTTCAGTTCATTACCACGGTTCTCCATCTCAATGCCTTTCGGTTGCTGGCTTCAGTGATTCCCTGGATTTATCTGACCTACCATCAGCACGGATTTTCTTTCGAGTATTTTCCCGTCGCCCTCGCGGCCTGGAAACAGGCTGTCATAAATGAGATCCCAAAGGAACTCGCTCAAGAAATCGTGCCGGTTTATGACTGGATGTTGAGTCAACACGACACAGCCGTAAGTGAGTTGAGCAATCTTCCAGTCACCAACGATGCAGAGCTGCCTGAGTCTGCAGCGACATTTCTCAACAGCATTCTTGAAAAAGATTTGCCAGGCGCTGTCAACCTCGCACTACAGAGCACCAGATCGGAAGATGGCCTGAGAAGATTTTACAACACAACCATGCAGCCGGCCATGTATGAGGTTGGCGCCCGCTGGTCACGCGGTGAAATTTCGGTTGCCGACGAGCATATGGCTACTGCCGTCGCCCAGTCCGTCGTTGCCAATCTGCAGGCAAAAACAGCTGCAACAGCCGGCAAGCGTGGCAAAGCGATCATAACTGCGGCAACGAATGAACAGCACGATCTCGGTGCCCGCATGGCAGCACATGTTTTTGAGACAGATGGCTGGGAAGTAATTTATCTCGGTGCCAACATGCCCATATCTGACCTGACTCATCTGGCGCGACGGGTAAAACCGAGATTCATCGGCATCTCAGTTGCCATGCCATATAATCTGCATCATGTAAAACGTATAGAAGAAGCGTTCAAGAATGACGTTGAGCTGAAGCAGATCAAGATCATTGTCAGTGGTATAGTATTCAGGCTGTTTCCCGAAGCAGCGACATGTCTCGATGGCATTAACGTCATCACGAACCTCGACGAGGCAATCACCATGACCAGGAGATGGGCAGTTGGTTGAAGCAGATAATTTCATCAGCTCGCTGCCAGAAGGCCTGCAGAAAACGCTTAAGCTCTCTGAAAGAGTGTTCTGCCTGGGAGTCTCGAAAAGCGGCGTTATTGAAGCGTGCAGCGAAAGTCTGCGCAAAATTCTTGCCGTTCCCGAAATGCCGGTCGGTAATCTGGTGGAAGAAATATTTCTACCGGCAGCAACCGGCGCAAGCAGACTGACCATTGCCGATATTGCCGCCGCCGGCGAAACTGGCTCTCTGCTGGCACGGCTCGCCATGAGCAATCGCCCCTGCCGCCTGATCGTTTTCCGACAAGGCGAAGGATATACCTGCTGGGGTGAAGTCATTGGCGACAAAAGTACGACCGGCCTCAGTGAAGTCAGTGGCATGGCCGGTCAGATTCAGGAACTGTTGAAGCAGATAAAAAAGCAGCATGATGAGCTGCAGCAGGGTTTAAAAACTGCGGCCTGGCTGCAACATCGATTTCTGCCAACTGCCAGAAAGTATGGCGACGTAAGCGCAGCCTGGCATTTCAGGCCCTGCGAAAAAATCGGCGGCGACTACTTCAATATTTTCATCAAAAGAGGTGGCAGTCTGGCGGCCTACCTGCTCGATGTCTCAGGGCACGGCATGGCCTCGGCAATGCTGGGAATCGCAGCTACTCAATATATCAGGCAGACCATCGATGGTTTTGAAAACGACGACCTGAAGGCTTCTATCATGCCTCAGCTGCTGGCAAAACTCGAACAGGAGTTTCCGCTCGAACGGTTCAATCTGTATTTCAGCATGATCTACCTCGAAATAGACCATGAGTGTCGCCAGATGAGATGGATAAATGCCGGGCACCCAGATCCGATACTGTTGCGCAATGGTGAGGCGCCGATTCTGCTCAAAGGTGGCGGGCCTTTTGTCGGCCTAGATCAGGCGGAACTGGTAGACGAGCAGCAGATAGAGCTTAAACCAGGAGATAGAATATATCTCTATTCAGACGGAATTACCGAACGCCGCAGTCAGGACGGCGGCTTCTTCGGCGAAAAGCTGCTAATGGAATCACTGGCCCGCGAAAATCAGCAACCTCTGCAAAAACAGACCAACGCCGTCATTGCCGACAACGACACTTATGGCGCTCCCCTGCCCCCCCAGGACGACATCACTCTGGTCGGCCTCGAAACAGGAGCTGATTCTTAATCAACTTACTGAAAAATCGGGCAGATCAGATGTCTGTCTAACTCTTTGTGGTTAATGCTTGAGAGATTCAATACCGGCTTTGGCCTCGACTTCGCTTTCTGAATCAGCGAACTGCTGCGCGATTGCCAGGCATTTGTCGGTGATCTGCAGAAACGCCTCGACCATATCGGGGTCAAAGTGGCTGCCGCTGCTCTCTTTAATGATCGACAGCGCCTTTTCCAGAGAGAAAGGCGGCTTGTAAACCCTTCTGCTGATCAATGCATCGAAAACGTCAGCGACAGCCATCAGACGCGCAGAAATCGGAATATTGTCGCCGGAAAGGCCCTGTGGGTAACCACTGCCATCCCACTTTTCCTGATGCGAATAGGCGATTTCTCTGGCGATATGCAAAAACGAATCAGAGATGCCCAGACGGCTTTCTGCGGCAACAATAGCATCGCGCCCAAGAGTCGTATGGCGCTTCATGATCTCGAATTCTTCGGGCGTGAATTTTCCCGGCTTGAGAAGAATGTGGTCAGGAATGCCGACCTTGCCAATATCGTGAAGCGGAGCCGATTTCGCCAGCAGCTGCACGCATTCGTCAGTCAAATAATCTTTGAAACGTGGATGATTCTGGAGCTGCAGCGCCAGCTCACGCACATAAAGCTGCGTGCGCTTGATATGATTGCCGGTTTCGTTATCACGCGTCTCCGCCAGAGATGCCAGCGCCATGATGGTAACGTCCTGAACCACCACTATCTCATGAGTACGCCTCTGCACTTCTTTTTCGAGATACTCATTTTTGTCGCACAAAAAATCACGGGCTCTTTTCAGCAACACATGGGCCTCAACCCGCAACATGACGATAAGTGGATTGATCGGCTTGGTAATATAATCTACTGCTCCAAGCTTGAGACCGGCTTCTTCATTGTCCTCATCAGTCATTGCTGTCAGAAAGATGACTGGTATGTCTTTTGTCCGCGGTTCACCCTTCAGACGCCTGATTACTTCATACCCATCCATTCCAGGCATCATTATGTCAAGAAGAATAAGATCAGGAGGAGATTCCGATACAGCGATCTCAAGGGCTTTCTGACCGCTGGCGGCAACTTTAACATGGTATTTGCTCTTCAGAATAAAGCTCATGAGAGCAAGGTTTTCCGGGGTATCGTCAACTACGAGAACGGTCGGCCGAAGATCGGTTTCCATAAGAGTAAGATCCTGTTCTTGTATTTCTGCCTAATTCTATGAAAAAGAGACTTATTATTATCTGCAACTAATTTATATTACATCCTGTCGAAAAGATTCCGCAAACTATTTTAAACAAAGAACAGCCGCGAAAAATGACACAGATCCCCCGTTCAACACAGATGGATGAGCTCTTTATGCTAAATTTTGATTGCTCCCTGGCGGAGTATCAGCGGGGGGGTGACGGTGAAATCGGCTACTGTGGAAGGCAGCGAGGGTTTGAGCACGCCGCCGTCGATGAGCCAGTCGATTTCGCCGGCGAAGTCGGCGGCCAGCTTATCAGGGTCGCAGTCTGAAGGCTCGCCTGAGCGGTTTGCGCTGGTGGTCAACAGTTTGTGTTGATAGCCGGCAAGCAGCTGCAGCAGCTGCTGGTGCGCCGGAATGCGCACGCCAAGCGTGTCAAAGGTGAACGCGCAGAAATGCTGATTTTCAGGTTTATTTAAAATTGCCGTCAGCGCGCCAGGCCAGTGCTGCTGCAGGGTCGCCAGAAGTTCTGACGAAACGTCGAAACCGTTCTGCGTGAGCTGTTCTATTGCGTTCAAGAACAGAATCAGCGGTTTGCGGGCATCGCGATTCTTGATCGCGTAAATACGCGCCACGGCATCCGGCAGATGTGCCGCGACTGCGAAGCCGTACAATGTGTCGGTCGGTATTATCGCAACCGCGCCGGCATCGAGATCGCTGTACAACTGCGACAGAAGTGCCTGATCAGCCAACAGTTGCAATATATCTATTCGTTTCATTCAGGAAGTTGCATCAATGGAGATCTTAAGGCCTATCGAACTCAGTATTGCCCAAAGACTGGTGAATTCCGGATTGCCCTTTTCAGAAAGCATTTTGTATAGGTTTTCACGGTTTAAATGCGCTTTTTTGGCAATTTTAGTTACGCCCCAGGCCTTAACAACATTTTTAAGCGCCAAAAGAAAGAGCTCGTTATCACCTTCTTCAAGAGCGGCGTTGAGATAAGCAGCCGCTTCTTTTGAGTCTTTTAGCGTTTCAAGAAGACTTTTCTGATGATCGTTTGTCAGTTTACCTGTCATAGCGAAGATCTCCTTTTAAAATCAGCCCAGTACTGTTTCGCAATAACAATGTCATTCTGCTGGGTGTTTTTATCACCACCACAAAGCAATAAAATTACATACTTGCCGGACTGGCCGTAATATACTCGATAACCCGGTCCATAATCGATCTTCAGTTCAGCTACGCCTTCTCCAACAGGCCTGCAACTGCTGAAATTGCCCAGCGAAAGCCGGTCAATCTTTACATTGATTTTTGCCCTGGTCTTAGTATCTTTTAGCCCGTTCACCCATTTTTCAAATGGATCTAATCCGTTTTCCAGAAGGTAATGCTGAACTTTATACATATTCTTTTCATTATTGTAGCTTAAAACAAACAAAAATACAAGCGATTTAGATAACAGGCAAGCTTATCTGGTGAGAATAAAATAGCGTTCGCGGCCGCTCAGGTCATCGCCGACCTGCCATGAAGACCAGTCTTTGCCGATGAGTTCTTTTATCGCAGCGCGCTGACCGTGACCGTGTTCGAAAATAAGCAGGCCGGCGGGCAATAATTTTTCGGCAGCCTGTACAATCAGAAGCTCAATCAGATTGAGCCCCGATGTACCGCCGTCGAGCGCAAGCAGAGGCTCATGCTCGCTCACCTCGGGCATCAGCGCGGCGATATCGCCGCGGTTTACATAAGGCGGATTCGAAATTATCACATGCTGGCTTGCCGGCTGTACCGCTTCGAGAAGATTTGACCGTACAACGTCGATTCTTTTGTACAGGTCTTTGTATACAGAGAGATTTTCGGCGGCAATTTCAAGAGCTGCTTCTGAAATATCGATAAGCAGTCCGCGGGCCTGAGCAAAGCGACGGGCCATGGCCAGTCCAAGAGCCCCGGTGCCGGTCCCGACGTCGGCGAATCTGAAGCTGTACGGTATTCGACCGGCGCTGAGCGACTCTTCGATTGCCTTTGCGGCCGCCATAAACACCTCTTCGGTTTCGGGCCGCGGAATCAACGCACCCGGCCGGGTCACCAGAGTCATATCGAGAAAGCTCCAGCTGCGCAGAATATACTGCAGCGGCTCATGCGCACAACGTCGGCGCACCATCTCATCGAGGCGCCCGACAAAATCGGCGCCGGCCATTTCCTGCCAATGCAGCGGCAACTGCCCGATATCGACGCCAAGTATAGCCGCCGCCATGCAGTTAACGTTGAACGCGGCATCTTCGATGCCTGCCTCTTCGAGCCGCCCCCGCGCCTTACCCATCACCTGTTTTACAGTTTCCATGAAGCGATTATACCTTGATGCTCACAAATATTCAGCTGCAACTTCTCGAATACATCGAATCATGGTAGATTTAACATGGAGATCAAACATGAGAACAGCCAAAATATTTACACACAGGGGCTCGCAGTGCGTTCGTCTGCCAGGAGAATTGCAGCTTTCCGGCGATAAAGTATTCATACAAAGACACGGCGACGCTATTCTTCTGGTTCCTTGCAACAAGAAATGGGAAGTTTTCCTCGAAGGACTTTCCGGGTTTTCTTCCGACTTCATGCAGAAAAACCAGCAACAAGCAGAGCAACAGCCCGAAAGTGACGATTAAATGTGGGATTCGTCTTCGGCGAGCTTGCGCAGGTTGTCGGCTTCGATGAGGGCTGAGATGATCTCTTCGAGGTCGCCGTCGACGATTTCGGTGAGACGGTATAGAGTCAGTCCGATGCGGTGATCGGTAAGACGCTGCTGCGGGAAGTTGTAGGTGCGGATGCGCTCTGAGCGGTCGCCGCTGCCGACCTGGCTGCGGCGGTGATCGGCGCGGGCGGCGTCGGCCTGCTGGCGGGCGTTGTCGAGCAGGCGGGCCATGAGAATACGCAGAGCCTTGGCTTTGTTTTTGTGCTGGCTCTTTTCGTCCTGACAGCTGACGACGATGCCGGTCGGCAGATGGGTTACGCGCACAGCTGAATCGGTGGTGTTAACGCTCTGACCGCCAGGCCCGGATGATCTGAAAACGTCGAAGCGCAGTTCACTTTCATCGACGCGGACATCGACATCTTCGGCTTCAGGCAGAACGGCAACCGTAGCTGCCGAAGTATGTACACGGCCAGAGGCTTCAGTCTGCGGCACGCGCTGCACGCGATGTACGCCACTCTCGAATTTGAGGCGACCAAAGGCGCCATTGCCCTGCACCGAGAAAACGACCTCTTTTATGCCGCCGATGCCGGTTTCGCTCATGCTCATGAGTTCGCATTTCCAGCCCTGGCGTTCGGCATAGCGTGAATACATGCGATAGAGAACGGCAGCGAACAACGCGGCCTCTTCGCCGCCGGTGCCGGCACGGATTTCGAAAATCGTGTTTTTGCTGTCGTCGGCGTCTTTAGGCACCAGCAGCAGTTTGATCTCTTTTTCGAGCTTTTCTATTGCGGGTTCGAGCTCGGCGATTTCGAGTTCGGCCATCTCGATGATTTCGGGGTCTTTTTCGCCGGCCAGCATCTGCTTCGCGCCGTCGAGACGCTTGAGCAGGTCAGCATAGCGATGATAAGCCTCGACTACCGGTTCGAGCTCAGCCCGCCTCTTAGCGAGGCGCTGAAACTCTGACTGGTTGCCAATAACCTTGGGATTCGAGAGCTTGTCAGTCAGTTCCTTGAAATTTGCGTATACGGTTTCGAGGCGGTCGAGCATTTAGAATCAGAGCCTTTCGAGCATCTTTTCGATCAGCTTCAAAAAGTACGGTTGCGCAGCCGCTGCGGCGGCGATGACGTCTTCGTGATTGACCTCTTCATGCCCTTCACCAGTCGCCATGTCAGTTATGCAGCTGATACCGAGAATTCTCTTGATGCCGCCATGAACGGCGACAATGACTTCAGGAACCGTCGACATGCCAACGGCATCGGCGCCGAGAATTCTGAAAGCGCGCAGTTCAGCGGCAGTTTCGTAATTGGGGCCACTGACGGCCACGTAAACGCCGCGTTCAACCGGCGCGCCGATGTGACGACCGATTTTCATGGCTTCATTGACCAGTTCAGGCGTATAAACACCCTGCATCGGTGGAAAGCGTGGGCCAACTTCATCGTCGTTGATGCCAATCAGCGGATTGTCGCCCATGTGGTTCATATGGTCGGTCATGATCATGAGGTCGCCAACCTTGAAATTGCGGTTGAGACCGCCAGAAGCATTGGTAATAATAAGGTCGACGGCGCCGAGCGCCATCATGACGCGCATCGGAAAAGTGATTTCCTGCATCGAATAGCCTTCGTAGTAATGAAAGCGGCCCTGCATGGCGACGACCTGTTTGCCGCCGGCTTCGCCGATGACGAGTTTGCCGGCATGGCCCTTGACCGTCGAAACCGGAAAATGCGGGATCTCTTCGTAAGGAATGGCAACCGCGTTTTTGAGCGAGTCGGCGAACTTGCCGAGCCCGGAACCGAGCACCAACGCTACGGTAGGTTTAACCGGGGCCTTTTTATTGATAAAATCAGCGGCTTCCTGAATTTTGGCTTTCATACTCTTTTCCTTTGCATGCAGAATTTGGCGTCATCAGGGCAGAGTAAGGTAACACGCCGTGCACGCGCCTGTCAACGAACATGAAAGCGCCCACTGCAGTCGGCTGAGCGCTCAGAAAAGAGCCTGAAAAGTCGAGCCATACTCAACAATGCTGCACCACACACATGCTCTCTGACTTTTTACAATTCGCTATTAGTGTGTTAGCATGACCTACTACAATTGGCGAAAAGTGGTTTTTATTTTTTGCGAAAAGGATTTTTTATGGCGCCACTTAAAAATAAGTCTCAGCCACCCTGCTTTCCCAAAACCCCTACCGGTATTGCCGGACTCGATGAAATCACCGAAGGTGGCCTGCCAAAAGGACGCACAACGCTTATATATGGTGAACCAGGCTGCGGAAAAACCGTTCTTGGCATGGAATTTCTCGTGCGCGGAGCTGAAAACTTTGCTGAAGCTGGCTTGTTTATTTCATTCGAAGAAGAAGAGCAGAGTCTTATCGACAACTTAAATTGTTATGGCAGCGATCTCAAAGCATTGATTGGAAAGCGACTGCTGAAAGTTACGCAAATAGATCTTGCTGCCGCAGAAATCATTGAAGCTGGCAGTTTTTCGCTCGATGGACTGATTGCGCATATAGAGCATGACATAAAGACCATGCATATCAAACGGCTCGTCATTGACTCGCTGGATGCAATCTTTTCTGTTCTTACCCGAAAAGATATTCTTAGGCGTGAATTTTCTCGCCTCCTGCGCTGGCTGAAAAGCAATGGAATAACCACTATCATAACGGGAGAGCGCGGAACCGATTCTCTTACCAAATATGGTTTCGAAGCTTATGCATCTGATTGCGTGATATTGCTCGATCATCGAATATGTGAGCAGATTTCTAAACGGCGTTTGCGAATAGTTAAGTATCGAGGCTCCAGTCATGGAAAAGATGAATATCCATGCCTGATAAATTCCCAGGGCTTTTCTGTGTTGCCTATCACTTCATTAAAACTCGATTTTGCAGCTGAATCAAACTGGGTCAGCTCGGGCATCGAAGATTTGAACAGGCTTTGCGGAGGAAACGGCTATTATCGAGGCAGCAGCATTCTATTGTCAGGGAAAGCCGGCACCGGCAAGAGTTCTCTGGCCTGCGCCTTCGCCTGCGCCGCCGGTCTGCGTGGCGAGAAATGCATATATTTCTCACTCGAAGAATCAGAGCAGCAGCTTACACGCAACATGCGCTCTGTCGGTATAGAACTGACTGAACTACTGGAGCAGGGCTCTGTCAAGATTCAGGCATTCAGACCTAATTATCGCGGTCTCGAAGAACATCTTTTTGAGATAACCGCTGCTATAGAAGCTTTTCAACCATCATGTGTGGTTATCGACCCGATTACCAACTTTATTACAGTCGGCAGCAACGACGAGGTAAAGTCGATGCTGACAAGGATTATCGATCATCTGAAAAGTCGTGGCATAACCATGCTGTTCACCGCACTCACACCCGGCTCAGGCAGACCGGATGAAACAGAGACACAGGTCTCTTCGATGGTAGATACCTGGATCGCGCTCGATCTCAAACTGGTCGGCAATTCAAGACACCGCGAGATTTACGTCGTAAAGTCACGCGGCATGGAACATTCGCATGAAATCTGTGAACTGGTAATGTCTGAAAATGGCTTCAGCCTTCGTTCTTTAACACAGGAGCAAATCGCATGAATCAGCCAACCGATGAAAAATGGATTCTAAAACTTTACATCGCAGGCATGACTCCTACTGCCAGAAGAGCTCTGGCAAACCTTCAGGCAATCTGCGAAGAGCACCTGGCCAACAGCTATTCTCTGGAAATCATTGATCTGGTCGAAAGCCCGACTCTTGAAGACGGTGAACAGATTTTTGCGGTGCCTACTCTCGTGCGCAAGCTTCCCCCACCACTGCGCAAGATAATAGGTGATTTTTCTGATAAAGAAAAGGTTCTGGTCGGTCTGGATGTCAAACCCGGATCTCATTCCTGAGGAAGATATGGCAGACAAATCTGTTTCTGCAGATGTCCTGAAGGATCATGAACTGCTTCACAGCCTGATAGAGAGATCAGTTGATGGCCTGATCGCAATCAATCAAAAGGGCAGGGTGATTTATGCCAACCCTGCGGCAGTCGACATGTTTGCCGACCGCAAGCCCGAACTCATCGGGTCCATTTTTGGCATTCCCGCGATAAATGAGGCCGTCGAGCTTATCTTGCCCTGCAAAGCTGAAATGCGCCATGTCGAAATGCGTGCCAGCGAATTTTTGTGGCACGGCAAGGTCATATATCTTGCCAGTCTGCGTGACATTACCATGCGCAAGCATTTATTCGATTCTTTAAAGCAGCGCGAAAAAACGCTTCAGAACGTCTTTGACATATTGCCGGTCGGGCTCTGGTTTGCTGATGCTGAAGGCAGGCTGGAACGTGGCAACAAGGCTGGAGTCGCAATCTGGGGTTCTGAACCGAAAGTTGGCATCGAGAATTACGGCGTCTTCAAAGCCCACCGACTGCCGTCAGGAGAAGAAATAGCCGCAGACGACTGGGCACTGGCGCATGCGATAAAAGACAAAAAGACCACGCTCGACGAGATGCTCGAAATTGACTGCTTTGACGGCAGTAAAAAGATAATACTGAATTATGTAACGCCGATTACTGATGAAACCGGAAAGGTGCAGGGTGCCATCGTTGTCAATAACGATATCACCGAGCGAATGAAGTCTGAAGAGGCCCTGCGCGAGAATGAATCACATTTTCGCACGCTGGCCAATTCAGGTCAGGCACTGATCTGGACATCAGGCCTTGATAAACTATGCAATTATTTCAATCAGATCTGGCTTGATTTTACCGGGCGAACGCTCGAACAGGAAATGGGTATGGGCTGGGCTGAAGGAGTTCACCCTGATGATCTGCAAAAGTGCGTTGACACTTACTGCCAGGCATTTGACCGGCGCGAAAAGTTCAGCATGGTATACCGCATCAGACGCCATGACGGTGAGTATCGCTGGATTCAGGATGACGGCAGCCCAAGATTCAACAGCCACGGTGATTTCATCGGTTATATTGGCCACTGTCTCGATGTTTCTGAGCGTATTCAGTATGAGCAGAGACTGGCAGAGAGTGAAACTCTTTTTCGTTCGCTGATTGAAGGAGCTCCTGATGCGATTCTTGTTCACACCGGCGACCGCTATTTCTATGCCAACGCCGCTGCCATAGCCTTGTTTGGCGCGAGCAGCCAGAATCAGCTATTAGCAACACCAGTCTTGGATCTGATTCCTCCAGAAGAGCACACAACTATGAAAGCGCAACTGGAAAAGCTGCTGGTTGAAAAGCTGCCTGTAAAGTCTACTGAAAAAGTCATGTTTCGACTTGATAGAAGCGAGGTTCGTGTTGAGGTTTCGGCCGTTCCCATAACATTCGCCGGAAAAGATTGCGCTCTCAGCTTTGTTCATAATATCGAAGAACGCGTAAGAGCCAGAGCTGAACGTGAAAATCTGATGATGCAACTGGCACATGCCCAGAAAATGGAATCTATCGGCGCTCTTGCCGGAGGCGTGGCACATGATTTTAACAACATGCTGCAGGTGATCCTCGGTGAAACAGAGTTTGCGATTGAGGAGAATGTAAAAAATCCCAATTCCGAGCTTGCAGCCAGCCTGGCCGAGATAAAAAAGGCAGCAGTAAGATCGGCCGAGCTGACAAAAAAACTTCTGGCATTTGCGCGCAAACAGCTTTATAGCCCAAAATTGCTGAACATCAATGAAGTAATCGAAGGCATGCTTAAAATGTTGCGCCGCATGATCGGTGAAAACATTAAGCTGATATGGAAACCGGGCGCCGGTGTCTGGAAGATTGAAATGGACCCCTCGCAGCTCGACCAGGTGCTCGCCAATCTGGCTATTAACGCTCGCGATGCTATAGAAAACGTCGGCGCTCTAGTCATCGAGACCTGCAACATAGAGATAGACAAAGAGATGAGCAAAGAATTGGGAGGAATAGAGGAAGGCGAGTATATAGTCTTGTCGGTCAGCGATACTGGTTGCGGCATGAAACCCGAAGTACTTGAGCGTATTTTCGAACCATTTTTTACCACCAAGGAAGTGGGAAAAGGAACCGGACTGGGGCTTGCTACAGTCTATGGTATCATAGGCCAGAATGAAGGCAGCATAAAGGCCTACAGCGAATATGGTATTGGAACAACCTTTAAAATCTATTTACCACGCGCCAAAGATGAAAGTAAGAGTGACAACAGCAGTGCTGCTGTTACATTGGCCGATTTAACCGGCTCAGAAACCATTCTGCTGGTAGAGGACGAAATACAGATTCTGAATTATGAAAAGCTTCTGTTGGAGCGACTTGGCTACAAACTGCTGTTTACCAGCGATCCGACAGTTGCATTGAGCATTGCGGCAGAATATCCTGAACAAATTGATCTTCTGATAACTGATGTAATAATGCCTGGCATGAATGGAAAAGAGTTGCAGCAAAAAATCATGGAGCTGCACCCACAGATCAAATGCATTTTTGTTTCAGGTTATACGACCGGGGTTATCGAGCATCACGGTATTTTGCCCAACGAGATTAACTTTATCGAAAAGCCCTTTACCGCAAGTGCGTTCGCGACAAAGATCCGCAATGTTCTCGGGCAGCGAGAATAGTTTTATTGCGATGAAATAACGCGGTTGGCGAGAATCAGGTAATTGCTGTTGGGAAACTGCTCGCGCAGCATGGCCATGACGCGATCGGCTTCGGCGCGGTTGCCGAGTTCGATGAGGATTCTGATGATGTAATACAGAGCCCCTTCACGCACTGCCTGGTTATTGGAAGTTTCAAAGGCCTTCTTGAAACCGAAATAGGCATTGGTAACCAGACCCATGGCATATTCTGAATAAGCGCTCAAAAATTCGTAGCGATCGACCGGAATGTTGCGGGGATCAGGCTTGAACTGTTTGAGCAGATTGAGGGCGCCCTGCGGGTTGCGCTCCTGAATATAACATTCAGCCAGAAGATAGGCGGCGGTCTGAAATTCATTATCGTTGAGCCCGCCATAAAGTGCATCAGTCAGCGCAAGCCGGGCCGAAAGGTATTCGCCTTCATCGAAAAATCTGACGCCGCGTTGCAGGTTTTCCTGTGAGGCGACCGGGCGAGCGTTATCGAGCAGAGTCGCTTTGACGAAATCCTGCGCATACTGGTTCATAACCTCTTCGGTCAGCCCGTTAAAGCATACCGCCAGCTCCTGCCTGACGTTTCCCGACTGCATAAGCCGTTTAACAAAGCGATGCAGAGCGCTGCTGCCGAAAGTTTTCAACAAAAACCTTATCTTAAGATAGTTTTCGACGTATTTTTCGAGCGAAATCGGGTTACCTTCGATGTTTTCGTCTTCACCACCAATGGCGTTTATATCGAAGCCGCGCCGGGTGAGCGCACGAATGCGCGCCTGCCCCTGATCGGCTGCGTGCACAGCAGTACCTTCCTTGATCCACATCGGCAGACTGTCGTATTCGCGCAAACCCATGATATCTGCCATTATCGCGTGGGTCATTTCGTGTGTCATCTCTTCGAGCAGGGTTGCCTGACCGTTGATGAGAAAATCGAGGTCGAGATGAATGTAATGAATGACAGTGCGGTTGGCCGTGCGAATCGACTGGCGTTTGCCGCGCAATCTGAAGCCTTTGTAGGTCAGGTGGTCAGAAAACATCACCACCACATACATCTGCTCCCGCGCCGGAATCCCAAGAGAACGCTCGATTCTTTGAAAAGCTTCCTGATAAACGAATGGCAGATCGGCGATGATTTTGCCATAACCAGGCATATTTCGGAATTTTCCACTGTAACTGGTATCGATATGCAGAACGGCCAGAGTCTCGGCCGGCATTCCCATAACCAGAAGAAAGGCAACGAGCGAAGCGCAGACAACGATTCTCAGTTCGTTAATCTTCATCGAGTGCTTCTCCCGGTGGATTGATGGGCGATGAGTCAGGCTCTGCCTGTTCAGGCGTTTTATCGGCAGTTATCTCATCTTTGTTAAGCTCTGGCAAAGATTCTGTCGAACCAACATCTTCTGTGGCAGTGGCGATTGTCTGCTGCTGCTTTTCGGCAGCCGCTTTTTCAGCGGCCACCCGTGCCTGATATACCTGTTGAAAGAGATGATGATCAGCGGCAACCTCTGGTCGGGCCAGCAGTTTGTCGAAGGTTTCGAGCGGGCTGTTGAGCATACCCATAGCATGAAGAATGCTGGCATAATGAAAATCGATTTCTGGCGTGATTTCAGTGCGCCCGGCAAAAATTGCATTCATGATTTCGAGCGCCTCTGGATATTGTGCATTCTTGTAATAAGCCCAGGCCAGCGTATCAAGATTAAAAACCCGATCCGGCATCAGCTCTACTGACATTCGCGCCATTTCAAGCGCCTGCGGCATTTCCATTTCGAGCTCCAGCATGGTATAGGCCAGGTTGTTCAGCAGAAGCGGATCATTCGGGGTCAGTTCGAGAGCCTTTTTATAGGCAGAAACCGACGCCGGCCCGCGCTTGTATTTCATGTTGAGATCGCCAAGATATTGCCAGAGAAAAGCATCCTCCGGCAGCAGGCCGGTAGCCTCGATGGCGGTGGCAATGGCCCCCGCCCCATTCTTTTCACGATCATAAGCCATACTCAGACGATAGAGCCGGGCCGGAACTTTTGGCTGCAGCTCATTCGCGCGCTCCAGATGCCGGACTGCATCCTCGCTCGTGTATTTTTCGACAGGGTAATCGAGAATGGTTATACCCTTGAGATAATGCAGCGGCGCAAATGTCTCATCGCTGGCAAGTGCCTCATCGACGACCTGCAGGGCAAGATCAGCCGCCTGCAATTCATACAACACCCGCGCCCGAACCATGGCCTGTCTGGGTGCCGGCTGGGCGGCATCAACAACAAACACCAGCAGAGCCATGAAAACAGGAATAAAGACGAGTGCGTAACGGTAAAAAACTTTGAACAGAGGACTTGGTGCACTTTCCGGAAATCTGCTTATACGAGCCCGCGCTGAAACCGCGAGCATACCGACCAAAAAAACCGGCAGATAAATCACCGCCAGCGTTTCGAGAACGGCAAAATGGTATTGAACCGGGCCGACGGCCATGATGGTATCGTTGCCGAACAGCTCGCCAAGCTGGAATGCCAGCAAAACAGAAACAACAAAGTTTACCGTCGAAACAAGACCGGCCTGCCAGAAACTCTGAGCCAGAGCCGGCAGCTTGAAGACTTTTGCGAACAGCCAGAAAACCAGCGCTGAAAACAAATAGATCATGGCCAGGCCGCCACCAAAAGCCATGCCATTATCGACAGCGTCAATAATTCCGGCTTCTACGCTGAGGGCTATTGCCAGAAGTATCAGAAAAAATGGAGTCAGCACGAGCAGAATGCGCTCACGCTTCGCTTTTGCCGGCTGACTGAGATCGGCACCGCAGGTAGTACAGTAAAGCAGCGATACCGTAACCGGCTTATGACATTCCGGGCATGTTTTCAAATTCAGCTGACCTCGTGAAGTTCGCCAACAAAGCACTTCTGCATCATTGAGTCGATCGAACCCATGTCGTCTGTCTGCCCCAGCACCCACATCAGCTTGACCAGGGTCGCTTCCGGGGTCATATCCATTGCCGGAATCGCGCCGGCTTCAAGCGCAGCCCGACCCACCTGGTAAAGTTCCATCTCGGTCGAACCGACAATACACTGAGTGCAGACTACGACCGGTACATTCCGATCGACTGCCGCACTGATAGACGGAATCAATGACTTCTCGCCAGTCGGGATATTCCCGGCTCCATAGCCTTCAAGCACTATGCCATCATGACAGCCTGCGATATACTCGATGATTTCGGGCTTCATGCCGGGATAAACCGGGATGAGCGCCACGTTTTCATTGAGGGAAGTGCGCAGCAGAGGCTTGCGACGACTGCGGGTCTTTGCGAAACTGCTGAACTTTATCGCCAGGCCGATTGTGCCAAGAGGCACGTCGTTAACCGAAATAAAGGCCTGCATGTCGAATACAGATGTTTTTTTAGCGCGAGTGCCCCTGATGATCAAAGAACCAAAGACAACAGCCACTTCTGCCAGATCTGAAATAGCGACGCGCACCGCATTGATGAGGTTGGCACGCCCATCTGAACCGATTTCTTCAAGCGGCACCTGCGAACCGGTTATAATCACGGGTTTGCTGAGTTCCTGCAACATGAACGATAGCGCAGAAGCTGTATAGCAAAGAGTATCGGTGCCATGCGTCACCACAAAGCCATCGTATTCTTTTATGCGTTGAAATATGGCGCGCGCTATCGTCAGCCAGACAGTCGGCGTAATGTCACTTGAATCAACGCTGGTCAGTGGCAGAATATCTATTTCGGCCAGAGTGTTGAGTTCAGGTATGCGTTCGAGAAGCTTGCCGGCGTCTTCGCATGGATAAAGGCTGCCATTGGCTCCACGCAGCATGGTGATGGTGCCGCCAGTTGTCACCAGCAGCACACGTGGCTTTTGCAACACCACGTCACGCACGTGCATGTATTTTACTGAGAAGTTAGAATTTATATTCAATGCCGAAGTTCACATCCCTCTTATCCATGGCATCGTCGATTCGCAGTTCGAACCTGATGTTCTCAGTCATCAGATAGCCAGCCTTGAGTCTGATCTCAGAATCGGTAGTATCGATAAAGTCAGCAGTAAGCTGTATGACATCAGCAAGATAATAGTCAAAGCCAAGACCAACCTTAGAACTGATGATACCGCCGCGCTTGACGAAGTTGGTGTCAGCGCTGCGAGCCACCATGAGACTGAAGGCGTCGGCGCCGCCGATATCTTCGACACCGAAACGATAGAAGGTCTTATCGCTCGGATAGAGATCGACAGTAAGATCGGAGAAGAAGGATTCGGTATCATCATGATATCTGAGCAGATATTTGAAGTCGATGCGGGTCTGACGGATATTGAGGAAAACCTTGTCAACAGCCTGAGCGAGCTTGTGGGCGTCGTCGAGACCGGTATTGATTTTCTTGCGAATTTCTTTATCGGCAACGATTTCCTTAACTTCCTGAGTGATGACGCGCGCGTTATCGGAAGCATCCTTGAGCGAATCGATCATGTTGCGCAGGTCGTCGGTCATCTTGTTGTTGCGATTGAGTTCTTCGATCATGCTGTCAAGCTTGTCAGTAGCGCTGCGAACGTTGCCGACAATCTCGCGAATATCGGTGCGCGAATCTTCCGTCATACTTGAGAGACGGTCACTGAGCAGCCTGAAGTTGGCAACCACCGCGCGAATATCGTCGCGGTTCTTGATGATTTCGTCATCGACACGCTTGAGAATGTTATCGAGACTTTCAACTATGCTGTCAGAACGTTTCTGCACCGAGCTGATGATGTCGTTCATCTTGTCGGAAGCATTTCTGGCGTTTCTGAACATTATGCGGGTGTTTTCCTTGAGTTCGGGGTCGCCGATGATATCCTTGGCAGAAGCCGTGAGTTCCTGCAGCTTTTGAATCAGCACGTTACCCTGTTCGAAAAGTTCATCCATGCGGGTCGGGTCAGTGCCAGGGACGATGTCGCCATTAACGACGTAAGGCGAAGAGTAATCGCGCGTCGGCATGATTTCGACAAACTTTTCCCCCATCAGACCGGCGGTTGAAATAGTAAAAGTGCTTTTACGCCTGATGCGCATATTTTTATCTTGAATGTAAACGCGTACGTAAACCTGGTCGTCGCGAATTTCGATGCTGGTGACCTTACCGATCTTGACGCCGGACATCGACACGGTAGAACCTTTACTCAGCCCGTTGACAGAATAAAAGCTGACAATGAATTCATAGCCCTGCTCGGTGAAACTGAGATCTCCGATGACAAACACCATATATGAAAGCAGTGCAACTGCTATCAGAGTCATAATTCCAACTTTGGTTGTCGATTTCATTCGCTTCTCCTGTGTTTCTACAGCAGCGTCATCGGGCCCTGGGCCTCGCCACGTATAAACTGCTGCACAACTGGGTTGGGTGAGTTGATAATTTCTTCACGGGTTCCGATTTCGACGATCTGGCCGCCGTAATGCAGGGCTATACGGTCGCAGACGCGATAAGCGGATTTAAGGTCATGGGTAACAACGATCGAGGTCACACCAAGGCGCTCTTTGAGACTGAGATGCAGCTCATCTATCGCCGAGGTCATTATCGGATCGAGGCCTGTCGTCGGCTCGTCATAAAGTATGATTTCGGGCTCCATGGCGATGGCGCGGGCAAGCCCGACACGTTTGCGCATGCCGCCTGAAAGCTCTGAAGGCATCAGATAATTTGTGCCTGGCAAACCCACCAGCTCGAGTTTTTCTGAGACGAGGTGATGAATGGCGCGGTTCGATAACTTGGTGTGACGACGCAGACCGAAAGCGATGTTCTCTTCGACGTTGAGTGAATCGAAAAGAGCCGCCGATTGAAACAACATGCCCATGCGCATACGCAGCGCATCGAGGCGTTTCTGATCGAAGCGGGTGATGTCTTCGCCGTCAATAATTACCTGACCGCTGTCGGGCTTCATAAGACCGATTATGTTCTTCAGCAGCACACTTTTGCCGCAGCCGGAAGGCCCGAGGATGACAAGTGATTCACCATCGTAAATTTTGAGGTTCACACCTTTGAGAACCTTTTTCGGGCCGAAGCTTTTATGGACGTTTGATACAATAATCATTGCAGATAAGCCACGCAGAAATTGTTGATACCGACGGTCAAAAAGTAGTTGACCGCAAGAATCAGCATGATCGAAACGACAACCGCGCTGGTAGTGCTCTGACCGACGCCTTCGGCGCCACCCTCAGTTGTAAAGCCTTTGTAACAACCGATAACCCCGATAATACTGCCAAAAACGGTTGCCTTGATCAGACCACCCATCAGATCCTGAATCTGCAACATGTGCAGAATCGAGTCTTTGAAGGAAATCAGCGTCAGCCCGATCTGATTGACCGCAACGATAGAACCGCCGATCATACCAACGACATTGGTAAAAATCGTCAGCATGAAAAGCATTATGGTGCAGCCCCAGAACCTTGGCACAACCAGATATTCGACCGGGTTGGTAGCCATGGTTTCGAGAGCGTCTATCTGCTCAGTAATCTTCATGGTGCCGAGTTCGGCGGCAATGGCACTGCCAACACGACCGGCGACAACGATAGAAGTCAGAATCGGAGCTAGTTCACGTGCCATTGAAAGCGCAACAACACCGCCAACATAACTCTGGGCGCCCATCTGAGCGAACTGATATCCGATCTGTACGACCAGAACCGCTCCGGTTGAAACCCCGGTAATGGCTACCATCAGCAGCGAATCGACACCTATGCGCGACATCTGCTCGATCAGATTGCCAAAAGCAAAACGACCGGTTCTGAGGTTGTGAAATGTCCAGTAAATCGTCTGCAGAAACAGGATGCTGACGTTACCGACTGCATCCAGCGTATCCTTAACCATCTTTTCCAGATAACTTATCATTTCATTCTGCCTGGCTATTCTTCGCTAAGAGTAAGGGTTGTGTCTACCCTTCCGGTGACCACCAGATTGGTTGGCTGGATCTCGAGATCCTTGCCATTGAGTTTGATCTTCTTCATTTCATCGCCTTCGACTGTAAGCTGGAACAGCAGGTCTGAATTTTTTGGCGAACTTGCCCAGCTGCGGATAACCGAGTCAAAGTCTGCGGGCTGGCTGTCTTCACTGCGCGAATCACGCGAGACGCGGCTATCTCTTGGTTCAGCTCCGCCGTCAGCGTCATCGACCCGCATATTCAGACCAAAAACCGACAAGATCAGATTTTCCTTACCGATATCCTGAGGAATCGGAATCTTGACCTTTCGAATGAATTTTTCTTCGCGGAACGGGCGCAGGGTTATCTCGACATCGAGCACCCCACCGCCGGCAACCTGAGCGTTCTTAATCTCAACCTTTTCTATTGAAAGCGTCCGACGCCGCTTTTCGACCTCAATTTTGAGCAGCAGCCGTGTCGGCATGACTTCTTCGATGTCGCTTTCGGTAACCATCTCGATCAGACTACTGACTTCAGCAATAAGTGACTGCACTATATCAGAGCGTGAATAAAACATGTTCTCGCGTCTGAAACTGTATTGCTCACCTGAAGTGTTGGCGCAGTCGAGAGAAATCCCCATCAGAGCAGTGCCGGCGCCAGCACGGTCGATAACGCCTTCGAGAGCCTGAACGAGAGTGGATTCGAGTACCATGGTAAAAACAGAGGGGTCTCGAACAATCTGATAGTTGATACTGCGCGTTACCTGAAGGTTCTTGTCAAGCACATCGATCTGCACGGGCACCATTTCGGGGAAACGCCCGATTTCTCCACTGACACCCTTTTCGCGGTCCTGGGTTATGATGCCGAGCATTTCGGTAGGCACACCGATCTTAAACGGCATTTCGACGCTGGAGAAAGAATGATGGATGTAAGCGCCCGTCATCAGAAATGAAACCCCGCCTTTCTTCATGAAAGGATGGGCAAGAGCAAGAACGCGATGATCGCTGCGATGCGTAAGTGTGCCGAGAGTAGTAATGTTTATATCGCCACGCGCAAGTTGAATACCAATAGAAGAGCCCGGCTCATAACTTGCCGGTTCCATCTTTTCGTCAGGAACATCACTGGTTTTGGCCGGCAAATCCTTCTGAGCGATTTTTATGTTTCCCCGTTTCATCCTGCTTTTGAGAACTTCGGCAGCACGCGCCTGCAGACCATCGACATAGACTTCGGCAGCAGCCTGACGCACAACAAGTTCATCAGCAGCGGGTTTTATCACGCTCGCAGGCTGATCGCAGGCAATTTCCCATACAGCCGAAAAAGTTCTTTCGCCAAGAGTTACCGGCTCAGCAAGTTGCCAGTGGCGGGGACCGGCGGGCAGACAGGCAAGTTCAGGATAACTCCAGATTTCGAGCATTTCTTCGATCGGCGTGACCAGACCAACCGTGTGATCGGTCATGATCCAGCCCGAACTTATGCCACCAGCCAGCTTGTTGTCAATATATACCGGACTGCCACTCATACCGGCGGCAATCCCGCCAGCACGACGAATTACATCGCCGCTGACCTTTACCAGAATCGACTTGCCATTGATCAGCAGATTTTCGTTAACCTTGTTGTTGGAAAGGATACCGAGCACTTCGACTTCGAAAGTCTCGATGCGGCGACCCTGCACCACTGTTTTGCCGATGCCTCGCATGCCAACCTTGATGTCTTTAAGGCGCAGAATGTCAGTGTTGTCGGCAAAAGACTGACAACTGACAAAAACGAGCAGCAGCAGAAGCAGCAAAAGCTGTCTGTTCAAACTTTTTTCAGCACATTTCACAGCGAGCTTCATTTGTACACCAGAACCCTTCAACCTTGCACATTCGTCAGCTACCTTCAGATAACCCGGCCATAGAGATGGTAATGACCAAAAAACAACATCAGCCAGAGTGTCAAAAAACACCTGGTCGGTAATGTATCGGCATGATACAGCCTAACATAAAGACGGGCAACAGCAATTTGTCAGAATATTGTTCTGAATGTAATTTTTCAACGGCTGGTTATAAGAATGCCGTTGGAAATCCGGCGTTCATTACCATCTGAAGGCGAGTTAACAGTGCGGCCTTTGACTATCATAGAAGATGAGCCGCCACCATCAAGGTTTATCGCGTGTCTGGCACCGAGAAGTCTAAGATAATCTGCCAGCTCGTCAAGTTTCATTCCTGAGTTTCGCTTTGATCTGCCGTCAACAACTATCATCAAAAGATCGCCGTCAAAGGTAAGCGCTACCGCGGTTCGCGGATGCCGGCCATTGATGATCGAGTTGTCGAATTTTTCTGCGCGACCGTTGATGTCTTTGCGGCCATCACTCACCAGACGAGGCCCACCACATACCGCGTGTCTGATCGTATCCCAGGGCTTGTCGATCGAGTAATCGAGAGTTACCGTCTGCCCGAGTTTGAGCGACTTGAGCAGTTCAGCTTTTTCCCCGCCGGCTGAGACGACAACTCCATCAGGCGGAATCAAAGCATCATTGGCATGTATGCCCACGATCTTACCCTTAACCAGTACGATTTCGACACCACGCTCAGGCGTCAAGGTACTGCGCGCATATTCTGGCGTATAGACAACGAGCTGTTCGCCGCGGCGCGGCTGATTAACCGCGTCGATGGCTACAGACAGGGTGCCGCTGCGAAGAATACCGGTAAAATCAGGATTACCGAATATGAGAGTATCGTCTTCACTTACTCCGAACACAGATCGCTTATAGAGAGGAGAGCTTATGAGACGTCGATTAATGATCAGAGTACCGATCGGATCACCACGTGGTGTGAAGTACGCACCATTGATTCCGGCAATGGCTTCATAACGTTTGGCCATTGACGACAAAGTTTCTTTCTGAGCGATACCCTCATGTGCAAGTACAGGAAATATCCTGGTCAGAGTCGAAAAAGGTTCGACCCTGAGAATATGCACATCTGAACAACCAGCGCCGGTTTTGGCTCGATCACGGTAATAGGTGACACCATCGACGACCTTTTCTCCAACCGTTAACGCAAACTTCGCTTTTTCAAGCTGATATGGCACACAAACCCTGAATATTCCAGAAGTCTCGGAAGCCGTATAAGGTTCACCAATACGACCGCGGGCCGAGAACACCATTTCTGAATACTTATTGGTCTGATGCAGAGAAAACTTGTTGAACTTCTGCTGAAGCTGCTCGATAAACTCCGGGTTCATCTTGCGCAATCCTGGCATTATCCGCATTCGCAAAAGCTTGCCGCCTTGTGAACGCCTGAGCACTCTCACATTTTGCGAGAACTCAAACTCAACAACTTCAAATGCCTCTTCGCTTCTGAACTTTACCGAAAGAACTTCCGGCTGAATAACCGTGTCTTCCGGAGCACTCTCCGGTTCCGGCATCTGGTCTTCTTCAAGCTGATCGAGAACAGCATCTTTTCCCGTGCCGGAAGGCCCACGCATATCGAGCTGGCGAGTGTTTTCTTCGTCCCATTCCTCGACATCATTATAAACAACCTGTTCGGTCTGCATAACAGCACCCACCAGAAAAATCTGGCCGATGATCAGCAACAGCAGCAGTTGTCTTAGATTTCTTCTAATGTTATGCCCCCCCGAAAAACATCTTACCTGGAAATACTATCGGCACTCTGCACCTTGTATTTAACAGCAAATGCCAGGTTCATTCCGGGCAATGCTGCAAGCACGCTCATGTCGGTTGACAATATGGAACAGCAGTGCTAATTATGAGGTAATACTTTGTGACAATAGTTGGTGATGTTTATGACGCAGACAGTTTTAGAGCTCAAGAATGTCTCCAAGAGTTACGCGCCTGCCCCGGGTTCGTCAAAAGAAGCGCAGGGCCGGCGGGCCGCTATCGACAACGTCAGCCTGACTCTTTGCGCCGGCCAGATATACGGTTTCGCCGGGTTGAACGGCGCCGGCAAAACCACCTCGATCAAGGCAGCACTTGGCCTGATTCAACCGGACTCTGGTTCGATCGAGCTTTTTGGGGCTCCAATCGATGCGGCTGCTTTTAACAATATCGGATTCTGCCCGGAGAAGCCGGTCTTTTACGAAACGCTCACCGCCAGCGAAATCGTTGATTTTTCAGGCAAACTGCTCAACGTCAATGCCGAAGAATCCCGTAAGAAGCAGATACTCGACAAAGTCGGACTTTACGACGACCGCCACAAAAGAGTTGGCGCCTTTTCTAAAGGCATGCAGCAGAGGCTGGGCATAGCCTGCGCCATGCTGCACGACCCGGCGCTTTATATTCTCGACGAACCCGCCAGTGGTCTCGATCCGCTCGGTCGCCGGCTGATCAAGGACATTCTCAAGGAACTCAAACAGGCAGGAAAAACAGTTTTTTTCAGCACCCATATTATCTCCGACATCACCGAGATATGTGACAAAATTGCAATCATTCACAAGGGCCATATTTTGTATGAAGGGAGGGTTGATGAGTTCTGCCCCGAACATAAAAACGGCGAAGAGCGTTTTGTAAAAATCATTCAGGATTACGACAACAAAAACTCTGTGCCAGCGGCAGCAACTGCCTGATATGAACTTCTCAGCAATCAGATCGCGAATTTCATGTATAACCGCCATAGCCTGGTATGCATTTATTGAAGCACTGCGTAACCGGCTGTTTCTAGGAGTTTTTCTGCTGGCCCTGCCCTTTGCGGCAGCAGCCTGGACAGTAGACGTTTATCAACTCGGCTTCCAGACCAGGCTGGTTTCAGATGCCGGACTGACTCTGATTTCAACCCTCGGCCTGCTTGTCGTATTGTTCTTCTCACTCGACCAGATCATACCCGACATTGAAAAACGTACGGTATATTTTATCTTTACCCGCATGCCAAGCCGCCATACCTACATGATCGGGCGTTTCTTCGGCATAGTCGCCACGCTGTTCTGTCTCCACCTTTTTCTGGCCGGCCTGCTGGTAATGATCATAAAATTGCGCACCGGGGCCTGGTTTAACGAGATTCCGGTAGCAGGCCTGATAATATTCCTCAAGCAGTCACTGCTGGTATCGATAGTAATGCTGCTCGCTGCCTGCACATCAAAGATCATCACAGTCAGCCTCAGCGTTCTGATCTACGTAATCGGGCATGGTCTCGATATTTTCAGAATGCTGGCTGAGCAGAGCGGAAATACCATAGTCGCCTTTCTGCTCGACCTGACCGGGATAATTCTGCCTGATTTTTCGCTTTACGAAACGCGAATAATGGTAATGCATGAGATTCCGGCCCAGACTTCAGCTCTTCTGATTCTGGCGTTTTACACCTTTACCGCGATTTTCTTCTATCTTGCCGTTGGTGGCGCAATATTGAAGCGCAGAGACCTATGAGCAGGCAGCTGAAAAAATCGTCACGGGGTACGGCGAGATTGTCGGTTCTCAGTGCAATTTTGCTGTTGGCAATGGCACTTTCAGCCCAGCAATATATCAAATCGCGCTACTGGAACTATTATTATCCTGACGTACAGGTGGCCGACTTTACAGATATTGTTTTGCAGACAATTCCGACGCAAATTAAAGGCTTCGTAGCCGGAATTTTCAGAATCACTGCTGACGAGTACATGCACATAGGCCCGACCAAGAAGGTAAAGCAGAATTTCGTCGCCGGCAGTTTTGCCGGAAACACAGAGATAATGTCGTTGCTTGAGCTTTCGGTTATTCTTGAACCAACCAACATGGAAATGTATGCGGTTATGAGCCATAATCTCGCCCTTTATCTCAACCGCTTCAAAGATGCCATAAGACTGCTTCATCGCGGTATTCGCGCAAACAGGAATTCGCCTGACCTGCACAAGCTTTACGGTGCAGCAGCATACTGCTACGGTTTCGTGAAAAAGCCATCTTTCGCTTCACATGCCGAAGTAGAAAAGAATCGCGAAATCGCGGTTAACTACCTTAATGCCGCGATACAATCCTATCTGAAAAATGAGCACCGCCTGACTCCTGAAATGCAGGACGATTTTGCCAATCTGCAAAATTACTATGTCATGAAAAGCCGCTTTTTGTCAGATATTGGCAAAAAGCAGGAAGCCCTGGCAACCTGGCAGAAGGTCTCTGAAGACCGGAAGGAAAGCTTTCTCGGGCACTATTTTACCATGCTGCAACAGAAGGAAACTGCCCTGCCCGATTTTCCGGATGATCTGTTGACGCCCGAATACACGGCACTTTTTCAGGTCAGCACGATCAAACCGCCATATGGAGCTTCAGCCGCATACCGTTTCTGGCTGATCGACCCTGCCAGCTTATACTATCTCGCGCTTTATGCCAGAGGTTTCGGGGCGCCAAGCCTGCTGGCAGAAGACTGCCCGCAGCATCAGACAGCAATGTCAGCCGGTGCTGCCGACAAACCCTTTTCAGAAATCAGCGACTGCGGACACGATCATTCAAAGCAGCCGGTTCAGCACCACGTAACGGTCCAGCATCAACACTCGCACGATCACCAGCATGATCATGGCGAACATGAAGATCATGCTCATCAGCACGAACATGGCGAGGAGTGCCCGCATTGTGCCAGCGCCAAATCCTGGAAGCAGGCCGGCACTTCAGTAATGTTACAGGCTCTTCTCATGCTGGCCGCCGCCATCGTCATCCGCCGTCTCATCTGACCCTGAAACCTGCCGTATCTGCTTGTTAATAGCTGCTTCTTGCAGTAATATGACACAAGCTCAATCTGTCTGGAGTGGCGATGCTTAAGTCTGTACTGCTTGCGCTGACTACGTTTTTGTTCATTTTTGGCTGGAAAGTAACGCCAATAGCCGACATTATTCTGTTCATTTCAGCGGTTCTTATTTTATACAGCTTTTTTCATGGTTATGTTTATGCAGATCGTGTCAGCATCCAGGTTATTATCTGCCTTGGCATTCTCAGCATCTATTCGCTGGTCATTGTCTTATTGCATGGCGCGCTCGATGTACAGGTAGCGATGCGGTCATTGCGAGCTCTGATAAACTTTCTGGGAGCCATGTCGCTTGCCGGAATTTATTACGAACGCTTTGGCAGAAGCTTTTTTAATCGTGTCATTCGTGATATTTATCTGGCACTGGTTGCGCACGCCGGCATTATGCTGGCAATGTTTTATTCAACTCCTTTTCGTGAGATGATTTATCAGGCTACCAGTGCGCACGACTATGTTAATCTGGCCAGCCCATTTCTCGATGGTCTGCGTATATGCGGTCTTACCTACGGCTTATCGCAAACTTCTGTTCTACAAATGCTGGGATTGCTGATGTTACCTGTCGTTGCCGGCGGCTGTCAGACCCTTATCGGTAAGATCCTGTCTATCACAGGTGCGCCGCTCCTGGTATTATCAATTTTGATAAGCGGGCGCAGCGGGCTGATGATGAGCCTGTTCTTTGTTCCGGTCTATCTGATTGGACTCTTACTCTTAAAAACTGCCGATCACTCGCCGGCGAAACTCGCAGGCAAACTGATGACCAATGTTCTTGTGATACTTGTCATCTGCCTGCTGGTCTGGTCGAGTATCGGTTATCTGCCACAAAAGTTTGCCGAATATTCGCTCAATCATGCGCAGGAAATTTTCGCAGCCCTGCAGCTCTATGGTCCTACTGTTGAAAACATATCTGAAATGTTTTTTCTGCCAGACAGCTGGCTGGAAGTCTTCTTTGGTTCATCTAATCTTAATCACGGCGACTTCGAAAGTGTGCAATCTGATGTTGGCTGGGTCAAAACCATCTTTGCTGTTGGCCTGCTTGGCAGCTTATTAATGGTCGCGCCTTATATCCTGGCCTTGCTTCAGACCTGGCGCTGCCGATTTTACAGCCAGGAGATAACGCTGATGAGTTTACTGGTATTCGTGTCTGCCCTGCTTCTGAACAGCAAAGAAATGGCCCTGCTGACCAGAAATCAATGGTCGGTACAATCTTTATTACTGTCGGCAATCTGCATACAGTTGTATTTTCAGACAGAACAGCAACTGCCGGCTTCTCGGAAAGTCAAAACCGAGGCTGGAAGTGAGAGAGCCCGATGACGATCAATGTTACCAGAACCTATCTTCCAGACAGGCAGAAGCTGGATGGTTACATCGACAAAATCTATGAAAGCGCATGGGTAACCAACAACAGTCGGTTCTGTCAGGAACTTGAAGCGCGCCTTAAAGACTATCTTGGCGTCAAGAATCTGATTCTGGTCGCTAATGGCACATTGGCTTTACAGGTTCTTTATAAGGCGATGGCTATAAAGGGCAGCGTCATCACAACACCCTTCAGCTTTATCGCCACCACCAGTTCGTTGCTCTGGGAAGGCCTGAGACCGGTCTTTGCCGATATAAATGCTGCAAGCTGGAACATCGATACCGACAAGATCAGCGATCAAATTACCTCAGACTGCTCGGCTATTGTGCCGGTACATGTGTTTGGCAACCCGTGCGAGATTGAGAAAATCGATCGAATTGCGCAAAAGCACTCTCTGAAGGTTATTTATGATGGTGCCCATGCCTTTGGTGTTAATTACAAAGGTGAATCGGTGTTAAATCGAGGGCAGGCATCGATCTTAAGCTTTCACGCGACCAAGATGTTTCACACGATTGAGGGAGGAGCAATCGTCACCTCAGACGATGATCTGGCCAAACAAATCAGACTGATGATCAATTTTGGTATTACTGGCCCGGAAACAATAGAATGTATCGGCATCAACTGCAAGATGAACGAATTTCAGGCAGCCATGGGGCTTTGCATTCTGGACGACATGCCTGCTATTGAAAATTCAAGACGAAAAGTCTGGGAATACTACAAAAACAACCTGTCAACCAGACTTTTGTGGCAGCAATGGAATGACAACAGCAATCAGAATTTTCACTATGCCCCTGTGCTTTTTCCTTGTGAAGCTGCTCTAAAAAAAGCGCAAAGCGCTTTAACCGCCAGTAATATCTTTCCCCGGCGCTACTTTTACCCATCACTGAATACGCTGGCGTTCACCGGAAATCTTTCATCCATGCCTGTTTCTGAAGATATTGCCAGCCGCATTCTGTGTCTGCCGATTTTTTCTGAACTTGCAATTGAGCAGCAGCAAAGGATTGTAGAGATAATTAACCAGAACGCTTTTTGAAAGCATTGTTATACCATGGCAAAAGCTGTTAAGTTGATTCAGCATTATGCAGAGGAGATATCTGAGCATGAATTCCTTTTGTTCACCTGAAGAGCTTTCTCTTATCGGTTTTGGCAGCCTGGGCAAAAACGTCAAAATCAGCAGAAAAGCCAGCTTCTATAGCCCCGAAAGGATTTTTATTGCCGACAATGTTCGCATCGACGACTTCTGCATGCTCTCTGGAGGCAGCGGACTGACAATCGACAGCTTTGTCCATGTGTCAGCGTTTGTTGCGATGTATGCCGGATCAGGCATTGCAATTGGGCACGGCTGTTCGATTTCTCCATTCACAGCAATATTTTCTGAATGTGACGATTTTTCCGGCGAATCATTGGTCAATCCCTGGTATTCGAGAGATTTCAAACCCGGATATAAAGCCGGCAAAGTCATTCTCAAAGATTATGTGAGCGTGGGTTCGCATTGTGTTATTGTTCCCAAAGTAACGCTGCATGAAGGCGCGGCCGTATTGGCCAATTCTCTGGTGCTTTCAGATTGCGAGGAATGGTCGATTTTTTGTGGCACTCCGGCCAAAAAAATCAAAACCCGGTCAAAAGCGCTGCTCGAGCTCGAACGAGAGTGTCTCCTGAAACAGCATTCCAGGCAAAGATAAGAGTGAATGAGTCTTAAAAAGAATACTGCTGCAAATTGCCTGGGTTCTTTTTATCTGACCATTGCCAATATTCTAGTAATACCGTTTTACATCAGTTATCTCGGTGCCGAAGCCTATGGACTGGTTGGTTTCTTTACACTGCTGCAGCAATGGCTGCGCATGTTTGACCTCGGCCTGACGCCAACTCTATCGCGTGAAGCAGCCAGACAAAAATCAGACAGTGTCAGCGTCGAAGCGTTCAAAAATCTGACAAAAAGCCTCGAGTATTTTTACTTTGCCATTGCCTTTGTCGTTTCGGTCTTCATGATTTTTTCAAGCCGATGGGTTGCCATGTTCTGGCTGAAAAAGGAAGCCATATCTGTTGAGATAATCTGGCAGTCGCTTTTATTGATGGGCATAACAGTGCCTCTGCGCTGGGTCTTATCATTGTATCGCGGCGGTTTGACCGGCATGGAAAAGCACGTATGGCTAAGTGCATTCACTGTTATATCAGCTACGATGCGAACTTTTGGCGTCATTCTGGTGTTTGAGACGGCAGGCGCATCTCTGCCCGTGTTTTTCATGTATCAGGTAATTCTTGCGGTTATTGAAGTCATAACTATCATTGTCTACTTTCACAGTAACCTGCCAGACACTGGCCGGACTGCAAAATTTTCCTGGGCAGCCCTGAAAGGCGTCGGCCTGTTTGCCGGCAGTATCGCAGTGACTTCCGGCTTATGGCTGCTGATTACCCAGGCAGACAGATTTGTCTTATCGAGCACCTTATTGTTGAGTGATTTTGCCGTCTATAATCTGGCTATCACAGCCGCCTTTGTCGTCGGCCTTTTCAGCGAGCCGGTAAGCCGTGTAATTATGCCGAGAATGACCAGCCTGTTTTCACAAAATCGTAATCAGGAAATGATTCAACTCTATCGCCAGGCCACTCAATGCGTAGTTGTCTTAACAACGGCAATAACCGGGACTCTGGTGGTTTATTCTGAACCGGTTGTTTATGCCTGGACAGGTCGTCAGGACCTGGCCGCAGCAGCCAGCCCGATCTTGCGATGGTATGCACTTGGCAATGGAATTTTGAATCTGCTGGCATTTCAATATTACCTGCAATTTGCCTGCGGCCAGCTCAAATACCACCTCAGATTTCACATTGCTGCCGCAATTTTATGGTTGCCGGCAGTGTCTTTTGTAGCAGTCAGATACGGCGCCATCGGAACCGGAAAACTATGGTCTCTGTTGCAACTGATAACATTTGTCTGCTGGACATGGTATATTCACCAGAAATTCGTTCCGGGGTTGCATGGCAGGTGGTTGAAAGAAGATGTTCTGCCGGTAGTTTTTACCAGCTCTGCAGTTCTTGCCGGGCTGCAATATCTGTTGCCTGATTTTGTCAAATTCTCAAGATTACAATGTTTATCAGCCTCTGCAATCATATTTACCGTGCTTTTTCTAACCGGCGCTTTAACTTCAAGGTTTTGCCGGGAACAACTGCTGATGTATGCCTGTAAAAGGAAAATGACCAATGGCCCGACCTGAAAGCGAACTGACAAAAAAGTGGCAGAACAGCACACAGCCACTGGTAAGCGTCGTTTGCATAACCTACAACCATGAACGCTTTATTCGCGATGCCATAGAAAGCTTTCTGGCGCAGGAAACTGATTTTGCCTTCAGCATTGTAATTGCCGAGGATTGCAGCAGCGACAACACTTTGGCCATCGTTGACGAATACTGCCGCTTATATCCACGAGTGATCAAGCTGATCAAAAATGAAAAAAATCTCGGTGTTATCGAGAATTTTTTCAGAACGATTGATTCGGTTACAACAAAGTACGCTGCAGTATGCGAAGGTGATGATTACTGGACTAATCCGCATAAGCTGCAAACCCAGATCGACTTTTTACAGGAGAACCCTGAATATTCGATGGTTTGCCACCCGGTAACAATTCTGAATGAGACGCAAAACTGCGCGGCAGTAAAAAAGGCATACGAAAAGTTTGTCAGCGGTCATTTCACCACCAGAGACATTTTACGTGGTCATTTCATTCCCACCCCCAGCCTTACCTTCAAAACTGATGCATTTCACCTCTATGACTGGATGCTGGCCTGTCGAAGCGGCGATATCGCTCTCGAGATTATTCTCTCATTGTCAGGTCCTGGCTATTTCATGCCTGAACCAATGGCTGTTTACAGGCAGCACGATGATGGAATTACCAAAAAAGGCAGGCTGCCGCCGGCTGAAATGCTCGAGAAAAGCCTGTTTCTGTTTCGCGCGTTTGATATGTTGACCAAAGGTATTTATACATACGGTGTTAATCGCAGGCTGGCAAAAATTCATTTTATATACGCAGTCGGAAGGCTGAAGAAGTTTGAGATATGCCTCTTCATGTTTCATTGCTGGTCAGCTATGAAATACGCGGTTAAGGGTATAATGTGTCGGTCAAAAGCAGATGTCAGACTATAAATGGAAACAGTAAATGTGCGGGATATGCGGCTTCATTGAAAGAAACCATAAATCAAGTGCCGACCTGTTAGCAGACAGAGTGCGCAGGATGTCAGAAAAAATCAGACATCGCGGGCCTGATGCTGATGGAATTTGGGTTAAGCCCGAGACAGGTCTGGCACTTGCTCATCGCCGGCTGGCCGTTCTCGATCTCAGCCCGGCCGGAAATCAGCCGATGATCTCTCCTTCAGGACGATATGTACTGATTCTGAACGGCGAAATCTATAATTTTGCTGACATTAACCGGCGAATCATCGCTGATTCTCAGATTGAGCCGATTCGCAAAGGGCATTCAGACACAGAAATTCTATTACTTGCCATCGAGCTCTATGGTGCAGTCGCTGCGATTAAAATGATTTCTGGCATGTTCGCTCTGGCTTTATGGGATCAAAAAGAAAAAGAATTGACTCTGGCGCGCGACAACATGGGGCAGAAGCCACTTTATTATGGGCTCTGCCAGGAAGGCCTGGTATTTGCCTCAGAATTGAGCTGCTTTAAAGCTTTTACACGCAACAGCTGGCAGATCGATAATGAAGCGCTGCTGCTCTATTTCCGTCATAACTACATTCCGGCGCCCTGGTCGATTTTAAAAAATGTTTATAAACTTGAGCCCGGGCATCTTATCAACATCAGGGCAGCAGATATACATTCTGGCGCAGTTTCCAGAATTGTGGCAAAACCATATTGGCAACTGACAACCGGGGGTAACGACAATTCCAGCGCCAGCACGCAGGCATCGCTGGCCGAGAATGAGAATGAGCTTGAACAGCTTCTGACCAGAGCCATATCGATGCAGATGGTCGCAGATGTTCCGCTTGGCGTGTTTTTATCTGGGGGCATCGACTCATCGCTGGTAACGGCTATCATGCAAAATCTGGCTCCAGAGCCGGTAAAGACTTACACAATCGCCTTTTCAGAAGAGAGCTATAATGAGGCAAATTTTGCCCGACAGGTCGCCGACCAGCTTAAAACAGACCATCACGAGTTTCTGCTGACACCGCGAATGGCACTTGATATCATACCTGACCTGAGCAGGTTTTACTCAGAGCCATTTGCTGATGCCTCGCAGATTCCAAGCCTGCTGCTCTGTCGTCTGGCACGACAAAAGACAACAGTAGCTCTGACCGGAGATGGCGGCGATGAACTTTTTGGCGGATACGAGCGCTATTTTCAGGCTGAGAAATTATATCAGCTGTTAAGTATTCTGCCGTTGTCATGGCGTCAGCTGCTGACGACAGCTATCGATCGGCCAAAACTCAGACAGCTGCTGGCAAATACGACTTTGCCCGGTGGTCCGCAAACCGCGCGGCAGATAGTCAAAATGCTTGAGCTTCTGCCCTCAGCTGATTTTGCCACTTTGTACAAAACTCTGGTGTCTCACACCAACAGACCGTCAGCGTTGTTGAGCGATTCGCCCCGCGAACCGGAAACACTTTTTGACCGGCTCAATGCTGATAAAAAGCAGCCTTCGCACTTCGCCAGGATGATGTATTGTGATTTAAAAACTTATCTGCCCGACGACATTCTGACAAAAGTCGACAGAGCCGCCATGGGTGCAAGTCTTGAGACAAGATTGCCGTTTCTCGATCAGAATGTTGTAAATTTTGCCATGCATTTGCCAGTAAATCACAAGATTCAAGGTGCTACCGGCAAAATACTTCTGCGCCGCCTGTTGTGCAAATATCTGCCTGAATCATTGTTGAAACGCCCTAAAAAAGGTTTTGCCGTACCAATGGCAGCCTGGCTGCGCAACGAATTGAAAGAATGGGGCGCTGACCTGCTCGATAAGCAAAGGCTTCAGCGAGAAGGCTTGTTAAATCATAATCTGACAGCAAAAATCTGGTATGATCATCAGCATGGCAAACAAAGTTGTGAACGCATGCTCTGGAACATCCTCATGTTTCAAAGCTGGTATGAAAGCTGGAGATCCTGATGTCAGGCGAGAGAGCAGAATAACATCATGACCGGTCGTTCTGAACCACGCAATCGACGATTGCTCTGTCTGCACATTATTGGCAGTCTCGAAATCGGCGGCGCCGAAATGACGCTGTGCAAGCTGATTGAGACGACAGATCCAAAAATCATCAATCATGTTGTCATATCTCTACTGCCGCCAGAATCACTACAGCACAGAATAAAAGCAACCGGCGCCAGAATTGTCAGCCTCAACATGGCGCGCAATCGCCTGACTCTAACCGACATTTGCCGCCTCGCAAAGCTGATAAAGAAGATAAATCCAGATCTCGTGCATACCTGGATGTATATTTCAGACATCATCGGCGGACTGGCCACCAGACTGGCCGGCACATTTCCAGTCATTTTCAGTATCAGACATGGCAGCTTCAAAGGCGACAAAGCGCGAACCGTGCTTCTGGCAAAAATTACCGCATGGCTCTCGCACTTGATACCTCAGCGTATCATCGCCTGTTCGACCGCCTCAGCCAAACTGCACATTAAAACCGGCTATGCCGCCGATCGCGTACAGATCATTCCTAATGGTTTTACAATAAAGGACATTTCTTCGCTGCGGGGAAAACTGCGCGCCCATCTTGGCGTCAATCAATCTGCCATACTTATTGGCATGATAGGTCGTTATGTTCCCGCCAAAGACCATAACTGCTTTATCAAAGCTGCGGCGCTTGTTAAAAAGCAGTTTTCTCAGGCCGAGTTTGTGCTGTGCGGCGCCGGAGTCGAAAAAAACAACCACTCCCTTGTCTCTGTAATCGATGCAGCAGGGCTGGCAAACTGCTGCCACCTGCTGGGAAATCAGGCTGAGATCGACTGGATTCTTGCCGATCTCAATTTTCTCGTTTCTTCATCTTCATCAGAAGCCTTCGCCAACGTAATCGGCGAAGCGATGGCTGCCGGTATTCCATGCGTTGCAACCAATGTCGGCGATTCCGCGCATATTGTTGGCAATACTGGTATAATTGTTCCGCCGGATGAGCATGAACCTCTGGCGCAGGGAATGCTGCAGATGCTCCAGAAAACTTCCGCAGAGCTTGCAGAAATGGGAATGCAGGCACAGAAAAGAATTGTGCAGATGTTCAGCCTGCCGGCAGTTGCCAGATGTTATGAAAAAATGTATTTCGAGGTAGCCAATGTCAGACGATCAAAACGTTGAGGGCAAAGCACCGCCCCGGCTTTTTAAAATAAATCTCGATGTGCTGCTGTGGCAAATAATCAGCCATCGCGCCCTGCTGGCAAAATATGCCGTAATTTCAGGCATTCTGGCGATCTTTGTCAGCTTTTTGTTTACCAACCTTTATACCGCTGAAGTTGCCTTTTTGCCGGTCGGATCAAAGCCGCTGGGCGTATTTTTAAAGAGCCGATCGACTGCCATGCTTGTATTAGAAGCCTTGCCAGAAGTGAAGTCTCTTCTCAATCCAAAAAAACCGACACTCGAAAATTACGCGAATGAACTCGGTCAGTGTCTCAGCATCAAGCATTCCACTCATAGAGATGATCCTTTTAAACTTAGGATTGAACTGAGCAATGCCACAATGGCAGCCAATATTGCCAACACCTACATGAATCTGGTTGCGTCTTTCGTCAACAGTCCGGAGTTCGACATGGCACAGCGCAACACCAGGTTTATCAAAGAACAGTATGACTTTTACGCGGCCGGTTTGAGCAAGGCAGAAGATGCCTTAAGAAGCTTTCAGGAAAAACATGGCATAATTCTGCTCGACAGCCAGACTGCTGCCACTGTTGGCCTGGTAGCGCAAATAGAAGCCCGCCTGCTCAAAAAGGAAATCGAGCTTCAGGCTCTACAGTCATCGCCCGAAAACCCCATGACCAAAAAGCGCGCCAATGAAATTGCAGCATTAAAAGACACTCTTAACGAGCTGAAAGGCGAACAGGAGGGGTTGATAATAACCGGCAGTTCAAGTATCGGTGACGCAAGAACAGGACTTAACCATGGATTAGCCGAAGCGCCCCGCCTCAGAATGGAACATCAGCGTCTGCGCCGCGAAGTTGCCCTGGCTGAACAGACCTGCATGCACCTGCAAAGCCAGCTCACCAGCGCCAGAATTCAAGAAGAAAAAGAAGCTGTTTCCTTCATGATCATCGATGCCGCCATTGCTCCAGACAAACCATCGCATCCCAGGCGTCTGGTTTTTGCTTTACTGGGCGCCCTGCTCGGAATTCTACTGGCAATAATTAAAGTCCTCTACCACAACGGTCACCAATGCCTGACAACCCTTGAGATAAAAAATGACTGAAAAGCGTCAAAAATTTGACGCGGTGTCAGATTTTGAAGCGTCAATTTTTTGACGAAATTGAGCTGACAAGCTTGCCCGAACTCACTAAAACTCAAATTTAAAAAGCACCACAGCCGCCTCACAAGCAGAAACAGGCTGATACAAAAGCTCTCGCAACAAACAACACGAGCGAACTCGCTCATAAAAAGCATACAAGAAATGTGGCACGCGCTTTGCAGTATGATTGTCAGGTTCAAATTAACAGGAGGAAATCATGAAAAAGTTTCTTACAACTCTCGCAATAGTATTGGCAATCAGCGTTGTTTCACCAGTGTTCGCACAGACAGAAGGCGCGCCCAAAGCAAAACGTGAACGGGTCGGCAAAATGGGTCGCGAAGTCAACGCCGAGCAGATGATCAAAAACATCGAAGAACGCAAGGCCGGCATTCTCGAAAACATCGCTTTGCGCAACACCAAGCTCAACGAACGCCTTGCCAAATTCGGAGAAAGAATAGACCAGCTCTCTGCCCGTATGGAAAAAGCCAGAAGCGAAAAGCCAACCGAAAAAGCCGGAACTGAAAAGCCGACCATGAGCGAAGAGCAGCTTAAAGAACGCAAAGAAAAGGTCACCACGCGCTACAATGAATTTAAAAAGAATTTAGAACAGCGAAAAACCCAAGTGTTTGAGCGCATCGAAAATGTGCGCAGCAATGTTCTCAAACGCATAGAACAACTGCCGGAAGCTGACCGCGACAGAGTAAAAACCGCTCTCGAAAATGCAATCAGCGAAGTCAAAAGCGAAGCGGAAAAACTCGAAAAAGAAGCAAAAGAAAAAATCGAAGCAACCTATCAGAAGCTTATGGCGATCTGAGCGCTTTCAGTCCTCGCCAATAGCAAGTTTCTTCATTCGATACAAAAGCTGGGTTCGCGGAATCTTAAGGATTTCTGCGGCCCGGCTTTTTACTCCGGCACTTTCGCTGAGCGCCGCCAGAATCAATTGTTTTTCAAGATTCTCAAGCGCAGCATTAAGGCCGGCACCGCTATCAACAGACGTGGTTAAGGACTCTTCGCGTAATCTGCCATGATCAGCTATCGAATCAGCAATAAGAAAATCAGCCGGTTCAAGAATACTGCCTTCAGACATTACCACTGCGCGTTCAAGCGCATTTTTGAGCTGCCGGATGTTGCCTGGCCAGTCCTGTTTCTGCAAGATTTCGAGCGCGGCCTGGCTCAACTTAAGTTCAGGCCGAGCAAGTTCATCACCTATCCTTTTCAACAAAGTTCGACAGAGAATCGGCAAATCGCCTCTTCTCTGCCGCAAAGGCGGCAGATGAATGTTAACGACACTGAGCCGATACAGCAGATCTTCACGAAAGTGCCCGGCAGAGACCATTTCGCTGAGGTTCCGATTAGTTGCTGCAATAATGCGGACATCGACGTCTACCGGCTTAGAATTGCCGAGCCGGGTAATTTCTTTCTCCTGCAATACCCGCAAAAGCTTTGCCTGCATAGCAATAGGAACTTCCCCTACCTCATCGAGAAAAACCGTGCCGCCGTCAGCCGCTTCAAAACTACCAATACGGCGTTGTCTGGCATCAGTAAAAGCACCTTTTTCGTGCCCGAACAACTCAGACTCAAATAGCGTTTCAGGAATCGAGGCGCAGTTTACTCTAACAAATGGCGCATTCTGCCGCGGCGATAAATTATGAATTGCCTTGGCGGCAACTTCTTTGCCAACACCGGTTTCGCCGGTAATCAGCACAGTGGTCGGGTAAGCAGCCACCTTTGCGATCATCTGCTTAATCTCGGCAATTTCCGGGCTTGTGCCAGCAATATCATCGAGAGCCCGGTCAAAACCGGCTGCGACGAACAGGCTTTCGCAGCGACGCTCAAGGCGCACATTCTCACTACCAAGCTGCCTGATCTTTTCAATTTTTTTGATGCGAAAAGAAAACTCTTCGAGCGAAACCGGCTTGGTCAGATAATCAGAAGCACCCAGCTGCATCGCTTTAACCGCTGACTCTACTGAACCAAAAGCCGTCATCAGAATAACCTCAGGCATCGGCTCACTGCTGCCATCACGCGCCTTTTCCATAATCTGCAGGCCTTCGCCGTCGGGAAGACGCAGATCGGTAATGATCAGGTCAAAATCATGTGCCGCCAACTGTTCGAGACCACTCTTTACAGTATGCGCGATCTCAGCCTGATGTCCCTCGCCGATTAAAAAGGTTTTAAGACCTCTTGCCAGAGAAGCGTTGTCATCGACCACCAGAATCTTCATGCTGAGCAACCTCGATCAAAAATATGGCGCCGCCGCCTTCGTCACCAATATAACTTATTTCGCCGCCATGTGCTTCGACAAGTTTTCTGATCAGTGCCAGGCCAAAACCGCTGCCACCTTCGCGACCGCTGACGAATGGCGTAAAAAGCTTTTCACGCAGGTCCGCGGCAATGCCCGGGCCATTGTCGGCAAACCTGATGGTAAGCTGCGAGCCATGCAGCTCGATTGCAATTTTCAACTGCAACGGTTTGCCGGCAGCCGCCTGAACCGAATTGTTGATGAGGTTTTCAAAAACCTGCTGCAGCAAAGTTGGGTCAAACCAGGCATGTGTTACGCTGCCAAAATCTATTTCGCAGGCAAAATCAGTTAAAACCGCACGACGTGAGGTCAGCAGACGGTCGAAAAACTCTTTAAGATCAACGCGCTGACTTTTTGGCTGAACCTTTCGTGAATACGTCAGATAATTCTCGATCAGAGTGCGAAGATGAGCGAGCTGCCCGCTTATTTCAGCAAGAGCGGTCGCGGCGGCATCCGCCTGAGTTCCGGCAAGTCCGGTCAGCTGGCGCTTGAGCAGGCCAAAATGCATTTCGATTGCCGATAGCGGGTTGCGTATTTCGTGCGCGATAGCTCCACCGGTGAAAGCCAGCTCATCGAGCTTTTGTTCATAAAGACGTTGCACCTGCAGGCGCTGGCGCGCAATTTCATGCGACAGCTTTTCGATGCCGCGCCCGAGCAGATCGAGCTCGTTAACGCCCATCGGTTGATGTTTCGGGCACTGCTCGAGTTCTACCGCTTCGAGACTCTGGTTGAGATGGGTAATTTTGCGCGAAAAACTGCGGGCAAGCAGCCAGGCAACCAGAAGGCTGAGAATCAGCGCCGCCAGAACAGTTTCGGCAAGCAGCCTTCTGAAATCGCTGACCAGCTTGAGATATTCCATATCTGCTTCAATGCCGATAACGCTTGCGAGCATTCCGAGCTCATCGAGAACAGGACAAAGCACAATCTTGAAACGCCGCGATATGCCGTAGGCATAAGGATCTGGGAATACCATCTCGCCGCGGTCAAGTTCGTTGATATAGTCAAAAGCAAGATCTTCAGCCTCTTCTGCCGTCGGCGGCAACATTGATAAAGCCCGGTTACCCGGCAGGGAATGCGAGGCAATGAAAGCCGGCGGTTCAGCCGACATATCGAGAAGATACATATTCTGTATCAGTCCGCCGCTCTTTTCGAGCTGCCAGAAACTCTGCATAACCCGAGAATATCTGTCTTCAGCGTCTTCAGCTTCAGAGATCTCTATTCTCAGGGCATCGGCGATACGCTGTAAACGCTGGTCAGCCTCACGATCGAGCGACTGGTAAAAGCGCTGATAGAACCAACCCCAGATAAGTGCCAAAACAAGCACAGCCACCATCAGAACCGATAAAAACAGCCGGCCAAAAAGACTGGCCGGCAGTATTGACCGAAATAGAAAAGACAGATGCTTCAAAGCGTGGCTTCAACCTCACGCCAGCTCAGAAGCTCTTTCTGAATAGCAAGTTCATAAAGACTCGTGTAATCAATCTTCTTATCGACTGTGTAGTCGTAACTGGATCTTTCGAGAACTTCCTGCCAGTTGTAATAGGTAACTCTTATATCATTAGGCATTTTGCGGCGATCAAAGTGATCTACCGAAAGATTTCCGACTATGTCCATGTTGGTCAGCTTGCGCATTGATGAGTCGGTATCGAGCTCGAGGCCACCTTCGGCATGAAAGCTGCCTTCGAGTCGCGGACTGAGGTTTCTGAACGGGTGGGTAATTCCAAATTTTGACCAGTCACTGTCATGATGAGGCTTATAAATGATCTTGCCGGTTGTCGGATTTTCGCTCGAGGTATCTCGTGATTTGTCGCGCAGCGCAATTACCCCGACACAGGAATCGAGCCCTGAATCATCTGGCAAAGTCAGCACATCACCGCCGACATAGATATTGCCTTCGACGACCAGCAGGCCTTTTCCTTTTACCCAGCCTTCAAGAAACACATCGCCTTTGATATAGGTGAGACCATTGATTTCAACGGCACGGCTGGTATCGTGCGCCTTGGTAGGATTGCCAAAATAACGGCTGAATTTATTCGACACATCGCGCCAGTCGCCCCAACCATAGAGAGGAATGACGTTACGATAGTTGACTTCGTTTCGGCCAAAGGCTTCCTGGAAGTTAATATCGGTAAAATACTGACCGTGCGAGGGTTTTTGATCAGGATCGATCAGGCGATTCGCCAGCCGGCGATAGACTTCGGCCGGATAAAGGTTTATCTGCTTGTCGTCATACTCTTCGACCTTGCGGGTCTGCGAATGATACAGCTCTCCGCTCGATTTTTCCCACCATGGCCAGGAAAAGAGGCCCTGCCATTTGTAATACTGACGGGTAATCGGGTCATCGCTGAATTCAAGCTGAGTTTCACTGAAATCGCCGCCGCCGTTCCAGCCGGTCCAGCCAATACCCATGTCAAGCCAGGGATGATCGAGCTCGTTGCGCATCTTCGTGAGCATCAGCCACTTTGGCAGATCGATCTTAACGCCTTCTTTCATGTAGACCTTGCCGCCTTTGACTATAAAGCCCCATGGATCCCAGAAGTCGAAGGTTTCGATCTTGAATGAATCGTGTCGTGAGCGATTCAGGTAGAGGCCGTGACTCGGCGCCACCATGCCAACGGCATTAGCATTCAGAGGCCCTTTGATCAGCATGGCCTTGAGAGTCTTCTTGACCTCGACCTGCTTGCGGGTGCGCTGAAACGAGCCGAGAGAGTTTATGGTAATAATGCCCTGACGAGCTATTTCACGTGGAACTCCCTGAGCGACAAGATCTTCGAAAGCTTTGCGGTCAAGCTGCCAGGTCAATCTGGCCTTGACCGAACCGCCCTGCACCAAGGGCGCTACCGAGCTGTTTCCGGATGATAGTCGCGACAGGTCGATATCGACACTTCCTTCATCCTGTTTGGTTATCAGGTTGTAAAAGGGATTTTCAGGCGTGTTCATCTGACTTTTAACAGTAAACAGAGTTTCTTCGACGCCGGCTTCGGCCAGCAGCAACGAAACCGTTGCATCGACGTAGTTCTCTGACAGATAGACTTCGCCGCGCATGAAATAGATCATGCCGTAAACTATAATGCTGATCACAGCAATTGTACATATAGTAAAAAACAGGGCGATACCCGACTTGCGGTTCTTTTTGTTTCTCATAAAATCAGCTTCCTTACACGAATCTGAGTACATTAATCATACCAGTTACCCAGCTTTAACGCAAGGTAAAGAAGTTTTAAGAATGCTGCTCAGCACTCCTGTAAATGCGGCTTTTGCCGCATGCAGACACACAAATGCCACAACACCTCAATCAGTCATGAGTGCACGGCCCTTCATGACTGCACTGGCCTTCTTGCTCCAGCTTTTGCTCAGACTCAGGCAACGCCAGCGATTCAGAAGCGTTAACGGCGGGCGGCGCCGATAGTGTTGTCGGAGCGCTGGCATTCGCAAGCGAAGGTTTGAGCTTGCCAATGTAGAAATTGCGCGAGGCCTGGATCCATTCGATTCCATCGACTCCAGGAATAAGTGAGCGCGTGATCAGGCGATCCTGCGGGCGCATCTTTTTAACCCAGGGCGCGAACTCTTTGCCATAGCTGTAATTGTAATGCAGATTGCGCAGAACCTGCAGATCATCTTCAGGCATCAGTGAAGACTCGAAACCAACCACATATTTCCAGGTGGCATGCGGGTAGGCAAAATAATGCATATAAAAAACCAGCATGGTATTGCTGTATATAAGGCTGTCAGGTCGCGGAACCCAGTCGGCAAGGCGCGGGTCATTGAAATGTATGGCTTCATCCATAACCCTTTCAGAATATCTGCCGCGCTCATCATGCGTGCTTAAAAATACCAGTGCCACGCAGACAAAAAGCGCCAGACAATAGCGCACCCGAGGCAGGCGCAGCGAAGCCGACATATCGATAAGATCAGAAATGCGCAATGCCAGCCAAAAAGTGATAGCAACACGACCCCATTCACCCCAGAAACGGTTAACCATTATGCCGAGCAACCAGCCGGTTACAGCCAGCATAAAAACAGGGTCCGTGGCCAGGTCAGCCAGCTTGAAGCGGCCTTTTCTCTGCAAAAGAATCGCTATGACCGCACAGAACAGCACGAGAACCACCACTGTATTGCCAGGCTGGAATTCGCTTACCAGCTGGCGGTTAACCCGCATTTCACTGAAAATTTCAAGTGGAGCCTGAACATGAAAGCGCAGGAAATCGAGAGGATGACCCGACATCAGCGCACCCAGGAGAGTAGCAGCGACGAGACAAACGACTAAAGCGCCGGCCCGGCGCCCCTGCCCGGCCAGAAAGAAAGCCAGCGGCATCAGCAGAAAAAGATACCAGCTGCCATGAATCCATACGGCAAGCGTTAATACTGCGATAGAGGCGACCCAGGGTCGCCACGATTTCAGATCCAGCTTCTGGCGCGTCCAGAGAGCGAGAAGGATGAGTGCGACACTGCATGAAACCAGATATGGTCGGCCTATTATCACGCGATAGGTCGCAGCCAGATCAGAAACAGCCAGAACAGCCAGCGCGGCGACCCATGCCAGTGGCCGGGGCGAGAGTATCGCTCCGGTAATATTGAACAACAGATATAGACCGATAATCGAAAGAAGCAGAAGGTCGTCCTGATTCAGATCGAATGATCGGTGCAGGAAGCGCAAAATACTGTGCCAGCCCGGGTTGTGATCAACATCAAACTCAGGCCTGACCAGAATTACCTCACCCCATGTCTTCTCGTTTACACCATGGGCAGCATGTCTGAGAGCGTCATCCTGCGGCATCCAGCCATAGCTTGTGATTTTGACCGGTATATAAAATAGACAGATCAGCACCAGCAACCATGCCAGGCTTTTTTCACGACCGCCGAGAGCGGCTTCGATTTTTGTCCAGAAATTGTCGGTATCTACGGCGGTCTGGTCGTTCATCTTTTCCTCACTGTCCAACTTTGTCGCTTTGCAGATCGAGTCGTAACAGCCAGCGCGGTTCGCCCTTCTGCGGGTGATCTGATAATTCTGCCTTCTTGTAAAAGCCTGCCTTTTCGAGATAAAGCTTTTTTGCCGCGATATTGTCCGGGTTTACCGTCAGTTCAAGATAAGCCAGACCAGCAGCACGGGCGGTTTTTACAAGATGCTGTATCATAATGGCTCCGAGACCCTGGCCATGCCGCGAAGTGTCAACGGCAAAACCAAAGACAACAGCGCCGTTATCGTGCAGGTTGCGCAATAAAACGGTTTCGGCCAGGACACAGTCGCCGTCGAGCAGGCAAAAAACAGCTCCACTGCGGGTAAACTGCGATAAATTGAATACTGATATGCCATCGCTGCCGAAAGCCTGCGCATCGATATCAGCTATCTGCCTGAGAATGTGCCAGTCCTGAGGATCGGGACTGAAAAACCGATATTCGCTCATTCTGTGCCCTTGCCGGTTCCCGATGACGTGACCGCTGCAATACAGGTAAGGGCTTCGTCTGCCAGCACAATCATGCTCATTTTACGATGACATGGCAGCATTTTTTTAAGCTTGTGCGGTGATGTGTAGCGCGCCAGAATCTGTCCCTCTGTGCTGATCAAGCCAAGCTGATCGAGATCGGTTCCGACCAGCACGCCGGCTTCATGAGCTGTCATCAAAGCTGGTCTACCAGTCAGTGAAACCTTGAACATTTCGCCGCGGCGCCGGTTCAAAACGATGACATCTTCATCTTCGCCGGCGACAAAAAGCGTTTCGAACTCGCGATTGTATTCAACCAGTGAAATTAAACCGCCAAGCTGATAAGAAAAAATAACTTCAAGCTCAAGGTTGTAGATGATAACCTGGCCGGCGTTGTCGCCGAATAGAACGAATTCACCATTTGAACTCAAATTACAGCAACTGATGGTGTTTTCGAACTCAATCTGCTTTTCGACATTACCCTCTGAATTCAGCAGAAAAAGAGCTTTTTCGGAACGCAGCAGCAGCTTGTCACAAACGACACTGAAGCTGGTAATGCGGGCATCGATGTCGATCTGATGCGAAAAGTGATCTGAAGACAGATAATATTTGCATTTGCCAAGACTGTCGAGCAATACCATGGCAGCGTCAGCAAAAAGATGAGCCCGCTTGAACTGGCCAAAGAACTTGAATATTTCGCACCCGGACAAATCGAAACCAATTACACCGGAAGACGTAACAACTATCGCCATATCAGCTTCTGAAGATACGGCGAGATCGTTGACCCGGGTACCTGACAATCTGTAATTCCAGACCTCTTCGCCAAGATCGTTGATACAAAAAAGTTTTTCGCCGCCATCCCAGACAAGGCAGTATTCAACTCCATCCTGCCCTTTCCAGGTGTATACACGCGACTGCTGCTCAGCGCTGCCAACCAGGTCGATGTTCCAGACCTTCATGAAAGATGATTTAACCGTTGCCGGAACCGCTTTGGCAATCGTCTCCTTGAAGACCAGGCAGTTGCTGGTCTGTCCGAGATTCTGGCCAAGCATGCCAATTTCGCCACGTTCTGTCGCATAGAAAATGGCGGAGCCATCGTCAGTAATGCATGCTTTCAGCAAACGATCGGGCATGTAATGTTCCCAGACCGGAAGACCGTTATGATCGAGCTTCACCAGCTGGCCGCCGGCACTGTAGGCTAACGATTCGCCACTTTTTGATGCGTATGAGACCCCGGCCAGATCGCTGCCGAACGCGCCTTTCCAGATGCCGGAACCGCGTTGCAGATTCATACAGAATATATGCCCACGAACCGATAAAGCCAAGGCAACATTGCCATCACTGCTCAGTGAAATCGAGACGATACGATCGAGGCCCATGAATGCATCGAGTGGTCTGCCAGACTGATTTACAGCTCCCAGACCTTCTCCGCGGTCATCTGCGCATGGAAATGCCACGCACTCGCCACCACTGGAGATAGCCAGATCGGATGGGCGTTTCATCAGGTTGCGATACGCCCATTTGACCCGCAGGCTTCTGTCTGTTCCAATTATGGCCGGATCGGTCGTGACAAAACTGAATATCTCGCCACTGGCGCTGATGCGGCCCATTACCGCCGGAAACGGCCTCTTTCGCCAGAGCGTCGCGCCTTCCTGACCAAAAAGCACCGAATGTTTATCGCTGTCTATTCCAAGCACTTCAAGCGTGTCAGACAGAGCAATACTGACAAGATCATAGCCGGTTTTGCGGTGCCAGAGTTCCTTACCGCTGTGGTTGAACAAGCGCAGCTCGCTGTCTTTGTCGTAAACAACAAAGCTGCTATGATCGCTGGTAAATTCGACCAGGCGAAGGCCAGGAACCTGTATCTGCCAGGCCTTCTGATAACTTGTCAGGTCACTTTTTTCAGACATGCTACCTAATTTACAAAGTTTCAATATTTATGCAAGATACCACATGCCGCACCTCAATTCGATTTATTTGTGCAGCAATCTTCTGGTATACTCTTAAAAAATCGTAAGGCGGAGTTGCCATGAAAACACGAAAAAACTATCTGAGAATAATCCTGGCCATAATTTTCCCATTGGGTATTTATGCTGCCGCAATGTCGCAGCTTGGCCCGACCATAGCGACCAACGGCATCTGGCAAGGCATCAGTTCATTCCAGGTCATCCAGGCAAAAATTGATGACAAACTTGAACGCGTCTGCCTCCCCAAAATCGAGTTCGAAGACGACATTGACCAGCAGATGCTAAAGCAGACAGTCAGCGAAGGCATTCCCACGCAAAATGCGGTTTTCCAGCTTTATCATGACGGGCTTGGCCGACCGAAAAAAGAGAATGGCATGTATTACGCCTCGGACGTCTTTCTTAAAGACCTCAAAATGACCTATACCGCCTATCTGCGCCGCGCCGGCTACAGATTCACCGTCAGCCGGACACCTGCCTATGAAGATAAGGAACTGCTGCGTGGCGTTCTCTACAGCGACCATATAACTACCCGTATGGCCGAACTCGATAAGCAGGAAAAGGAAGATAAAGAAAAAAAAGACAAGAAACCTGAATCGCCGCGCAATCTTTCGACCATGCGCGTCACCACTATTTATGATGTGCTGCCCAAGGGAGTTATCCCCCCACGCATCCGCAAACAGCAGGAAGAAATCGCGCGACGCATCGCCGAGCTCAAAAATCGACCCTATGAAACCGAGATTGTACAGATCGACCCCTTGCGCTGGGCCAGCGGACGCATGGGTTTGATCCGTGAAGACGGTGTAATAAGCGGTGCCAACGTCGAAGGGCAGAAACCCGAGCTTATCATATTGCCGCCAGAGCAGCCGGGCTGGCTGACGCCCAAAATGATCGGTGAACTCGACGGGCAACCCTGTGAATTCGTTCTGCACCGCTACGCCAATGGTCTTGAAGTGATGCAAAACTCCCGCTATCTTGTGCGGGACATCTATTTTTCGAAATGGAAACTCAGCTGGGAAGAATGGCTGGCAAAGCATGGCATCAAATATGTCGAGCCCGATCTGCTGCCAGATTTTGCCAGTGGTACCATCGCACTCGAGGTCAAACTGGTGTCAGGCAAATTCAACAGTTTGCGGGCGCCGGTTCTCTGTGAGATCGATTTTGCCAAACCCAACAAGCTGGTCGGTATGAACGAATGTTTCCGAGTTTTTCCGCCCGACCCGCGCCCCAATAATTTTGTACAATTCGCCAATAAGTTCAATGAGCTTTTCAAGGGCAAAGAAGCTGATGTCTCGATTCTTGTCTGCCCTGATGGACAGCCTTACACTGAGATCGGTCAGCGACGAGCCCGGCGCATCTACTTTCCAGAGTTGAAAGCCACGCTTGACATGGCTCAGAATCAGGTTTTAACCGGGAAACTCAGATAATTTGACTTGTACTGTATTGATGCAGTAGTTTTAGCAACAATCAAATCTGTGGAGGGAATGATGAATAACGCGATTTTTAAAATGGCTGCCCCTGCCAACGAACCAATTTACGGTTACCTTAAAGGTTCTAAAGAAGAGAAACTGCTGACCGCAGAACTCCAGAGGCAATCAGAAAATGTCATCGAAATTCCGCTGATTATCGACGGAAAAGAAATTAAAACCGGCAAGACAGGCGAATTCAGAAACCCCTGCGACCATAAACAGGTGCTCGCCCGCTATCACATGGCTACTGAAAAAGAAGTCAAAATGGCTATCGATGCCGCCTGCAAGGCACAGAAGGTCTGGGAAAACGTGCCCTGGCAGGATCGCGCCGCCATCGCCATGAAAATTGCCCGGCTGATCGCCGAAAAGTATCGCTATAAAATCAACGCAGCCACCATGTTGGGCCAGGGCAAGAACATCTATCAGGCCGAAATCGACTCGGCCTGTGAAACCATTGATTTTTTGCGATTCAACGCCAGTTTTATGACGCAGATTTATTCAGAACAGCCAAACTCAGATGTCAGTCAGATGAACCGCCTCGAATACCGCCCACTCGAAGGCTTCGTCTTCGCCATTTCGCCGTTCAACTTCACAGCTATCGCTTCAAATCTCAGTATGTCACCAGTGATCATGGGCAATGTAGTTGTCTGGAAACCTGCTACTACAGCAATTCTATCGAATTATTACCTGATGCAGGTATACCGCGAAGCCGGCCTGCCCGATGGCGTAATCAACTTTCTGCCAGGTTCGGGCGCAACCATCGGCGGCGCTGTATTTGCCGACCCGCGCCTTGCCGGCATACACTTCACCGGCTCGACCTGGACATTCAACTCTCTCTGGAACAGCATTTCACAAAACCTCGCCAATTATCGTTCTTACCCAAAAATCGTCGGCGAAACCGGCGGCAAAGACTTTATCTTCATTCATGAGTCAGCCGATATCGAAGCGGCAGCCGTCGGCGTTGTCAGAGGCGGTTTTGAGTTCCAGGGGCAAAAGTGTTCCGCCTGCTCACGCGTTTATGCGCCGGCATCAAAATGGCCCGACCTTAAGAACCGAATTCTCAACATCATTGCCGATATAAAAATGGGCGATGTTCGTGATTACAAAAACTTCGTCAATGCCGTTATCGACGAGAACTCTTTCGACTCGATCATGGGTTATATCGAAAAGGCCAAAGCCGACAAGTCCTGCAAGATTCTGGCCGGCGGCAAAGGTGACAAATCAAAGGGCTATTTCATCGAGCCGACCGTTATCGAAACCACCGACCCGAATGCGCTGACCATGCGCGAAGAAATCTTCGGGCCGGTAGTAACCATCTATGTTTACGAAGACAGTAAATACGAAGAAACCTTGCAGCTGTGCGACCAGACCTCACCTTACGCTCTTACGGGCGCAGTGTTCGCACGCGATCGCCTGGCCGTTCTCAAGGCCTGCGAAATGCTCAAATATGCGGCTGGCAATTTCTACATTAACGACAAATGCTCTGGCGCTGTTGTCGGCATGCAGCCATTCGGCGGCGCCCGCGGCTCGGGCACCAACGACAAAGCCGGTTGCCTGCTCAACCTCATCCGCTGGACATCGCCACGCGCCATCAAAGAAAACTACATGCCACCGACAGAATACGGTTACCCATACATGAAAGACTGAGCTCAGCAAAAATCCCCGCTGCCAGGATCTGGCAGCGGGGATTTTTTATTGGCGGATCTTATTTATATGCCAGGCTGAGACCTTCTTCTATGGCGTTCCAGAGAGTTTCAACGCCTTCCAGCCCAACCGATATGCGCACCAGACCTTCTGTAATACCACGTTTGAGGCGATCGGCCTCAGGTACCGCAGCATGTGTCATCGAGGCCGGGTGCTGAAAGTAGGTAACAGCGCTGCCCAGACTGACTGCCAGTTCACCCGGCGTAGTATAAGAAGCAAAATAATCCATCAATCGGCAACCCGGCGTATAACCATCTTTGAGCTCAAGTGCAATCATGCCGCCAAACAGGCGCATCTGTCTCTTTGCCAGCTCGTAATGAGGATGTGACGACAAACCAGGGTAATGAACATGCTCGACTTTGGGGTGCCCTTCGAGGCGGCGGGCAAGCTCAAGTGCCGATTCACAAGCTCTTTCCATGCGCAGATGCAGTGTCTGCAGCCCCTGACTGTTCAACCACGAATCGAACGGACTGGGCGTTGGCCCGAAATCTTTGTAAATATGAAACAGGTGATCGCTCATGAATTCATAAGGCCCGATTACCACGCCGGCAACACATGTCGAATGACCGTTTACGTATTTGGTGAGGCTCTGAATCACTATGTCAGCACCGAGCCTGAAAGGTTGCTGTAAATATGGCGTAGCAAAAGTATTGTCAACAATCAACGGAATTCCGCGTGGTTGCGTAAGTTTGCTGATTGCTTCGATATCAGAAAGACGCAAAGTCGGGTTATCGGGCGTTTCAAGAAACACCATGGCAACTTTCGGATTTTCTTCGAGTGTCTTTTTGACCAGCTCAGTATCAGCTGTATCGATGAAATGCGTTTTGATATTGAATTTTTCCAGGGTTCTGAAAAAACTGTCAGTACAACCATACACACTGCCACTGATTATTTCGTCACCGCTCTTTACCAGTGCCAGTGTCGTGCATGAGATCGCACCCATTCCAGATGAACATACCAGTGATGCAATTGTTGGCCTGCGCTCGTCAGCAGCAAGAGCAGCATCGATTATGTGCTGACAGTCAAGCTGAAACAGTGCCTTTTCAAGATATTCGGTAGTCGGATTGCCAAGTCGCGTATAAATTCTGGCAAAGGGCTTCTCTCCACTCTTGGAAACACCGAGAAAACGATCAGCACCATCCTTTACATTGCGAAAGCTGAATGTAGACTTCTGTACAATGGAAGGCAGACCGATACCAACACCAATCGAGCCAAAACGGTCGGCCGAAAGGAACTTCTCGTCAGTACGGGCATACTTTTCCTTGCGTTCTACCCAGCCAGCAAACCATGAATGATCAGGCATTTCTCTACTCCTTCAATTAGTCTTTCCTTATCGTTTCAGTCTATTCGTATTCAACGTTCTGGTCAACCTGTTGATAAGCAGGGTGCCGGGCGCGGCAAAAAAAGATGGCAATCGGCTGCTTTAAAGAGTATTATCTCAACATCAAAAAACAGGAAGGAGCGCTCAAGATGAATCAGGATATCGACGATCATGAACGTAAAAACAGGCAAATACCATCTTTCGGCGCTCCTCAACTCGCCGGTTCATAACGAAGCTGGTCGCCAGTGCGGACAGATAACTGATTTTACCCTGACCCTCCGCAAAAACTGGCCCTGTTTCGATCAGGCAGTAATATTCGATTTCAACAGAAACTGCCAGCGACTTGCTGCCCGCAAATGCTTCAAGGAATTCGCTCCAGCCAGCTTTGTGCTGAGCACACCGATCAATGATCTGCCGCTGCTGCCGTCAGATTTCAGCAAGCCAACCGCAACTCAGCTCTGGGACAAATCGGTCATCGATACGATTAACGTCCGAACCGTTCAGATAAACGATCTTGAAATCCTGTTCGACGAAAGCGGAGAAATCTGGGTAAATGGCATCGACATCAGCTTTCGCGCTGCGTTGCGACGTCTGAAGCTTGACGGACTTCTCGGTGGAATCCTTGAACGCTTCGGCATGAGCAGCAGCGGCGAAATCATCGAATGAGACAAGATAATCGGCTTTGGTGAAGAATTCGAAGCCCTGACTCCTGATTCTACCAGCGACAACTTTCAAAACCTGCATCCGGCCGATCTGGCAGAGATGCTCGAAGATCTCGACGAATCAGAGCAGATCTCGATTATCGAAAACCTAGATGAAGACCTTGCCGCCGAAACACTCGCCGAAGCTGATGTCGAAACTCAGCAGCAGATCATCGAAAAACTCGATACTGAGACAGCTTCTGAAATCATCGAGGAAATGGATCCGGACGAGGCGGCCGACCTTCTTCAGGAAATGGATCAGGATCGTGCCAGGGCTATTCTTGCGCACATGGATCTCGATGAGGCCAGCGATGTAAGAAAACTGCTCGAACACGACGAATACACCGCCGGTGGTATCATGACCACCGAATACGCAGCGATCTTCGAAGACTTCACGGTCGCGCACGCTTTTTCCCACCTGCGACTGGTCGCTGCCGACATCGAGATCATCTACTATCTATACGTAATCGACAGCCAGGAGCGCCTTAAAGGCGTGGTATCGATAAGAGACCTGCTTTCTGCCAATCCGGCCGCGCCTGTAACAGAGGTGATGGACGATGATCTCGTCTATGTCTATGCCAACACGCCCCAGGAAGAAGTCGCCAACCTGATCAGCAAATACGACTATATGGCGATTCCGGTTGTTAACGACGATCAGCAGATTCTCGGCGTTGTCACCGTCGATGACGTAATGGACGTCATGGAAGAAGAGGCCACAGAAGACCTTTTTAAATTCGCCGGAACGACCGACGAAGAACTCAGCTATAACTCGCCGTTGCAGGCCTGCCGGGCTCGATTGCCATGGCTGTTGATAACCCTCGGCACCGGTTTTATCTCAAGCACAATTCTCAAATACTTCATGGCAGAATTCAAAGATGTCATAGCGCTCGTATTCTTCGTGCCGGTGGTTATGGCGATGGGCGGCAATACCGGCATCCAGTCTTCAACTCTGGTGATCCGCGGTATGGCGCTCAACTCGTTTTCTGGTTCTGATCTGTTTAAACGTTTGATGCGAGAGATTACAGCCGGCGCAATCATGGGGCTGGCCTGTGGCCTGATCGTAGGCCTCTGGGCCGAATACCTCATCAGAAGTGGCGAAGCCAGTCCTCTCAGCTTTTCATCAACATATCTGGCGCTGACGGTTGGTCTTGCCATGATGGGTGCAATGACCTTCGCCGCCATGTTCGGAGCATTCATACCGATACTCTTCAGCCGCCTCAATATCGATCCGGCTGTAGCTTCCGGACCATTTGTAACCTCTTCCAACGACATCTTCGCTCTGTTGATTTACTACGGCGTCTCTATCACCCTGCTGGCTGCCGTTTAACCCGACAGTAAAACCATAAGGCAAGAGGCTGTTCATTGTCTGAAACAGCCTCTTGTACTATTTGAATCTTCGTGATCAGCGCTTTTCGGTCAAAAATCGTCATTGCGAAGGGCGAAGCCCTGAAGCAATCTCATTGCCTGTGGGATTGCTTCGGCGCTGTGCAGTCAGAGCTTTTCTTTTGCTTCCGCGGCTTTGCCGTCTTTTACCAGTGCCGGGTTGGGCAACATATAATCAGTGCGCTCATCCAGCATCAGCGGTTTTTGCCAGGTTGCATCCTTGAGCATCTTTCTGAACTTCTTGCCAAATATTGCACCATAGCGGTTTATATAATCTTCCTGTTTGTCGGCACCTTCAAGAAAAAGCGAACCCAGGCTCTCGATTTCCGCAACTGAGCGGCTTACCATGCCAGTTCTGACTATCGCATACATTCCGATACCAAAAAAGTGATACCAGGCGCCGTAGTTATCTCCCATCTGCACGGTGTCGTGACGCAGATAAGCAAGCTTTTTCTGAATCGGGTCATTCTCGCGATCGACGCGATAAGGGTCGCCGGCGAGAACATTCTCAGCCGTCAGCATTGTCAGATAAATATTGCCGCGGTTGAGAACGTAGCTTTCCATAAACATGTGATGCAGTTGCAGCTTTCCGTCAGGATACCGCATGATCCGCTCGGTTAAAGCCTTCTCCTGCCCGGTAACCGCATAGCGCGAAGTCCAGCCACAGGCAAGCAGCAAAAACAATTTGGAGCGCAAAAACAACGGACTGGGAAATTCTTTCTGTTTGCGGAAAACATGGCGACCAAGACGATGCCAGAAACCGTATAGCAGATAACGCTTCGCCTCTGGCGACCAGCGGTGTTCTTCACCCAGTGTCGGAGTGATGTGCGGGTAATAGCGCAAAATTATCTCCCGGCACTTGTTGATCAGACGATCTACATCTATCGGAACTGTTTTGCCAATTTTGAAACCAGCTTCCTCTTTTTTGCCTTCTTCGAGGGCTTTGAGTTCTTTCTCTTTCTGAATTTCTGCCTGGGGATAAGAACTCTTCACCAGTGCCTGCAACAACTTCATTGGCACCTGATCGAGCTTTCGAATCAAAAAAGCGTCGCCTTTCGGATCTTCGAGAGCAAACGTATCCTGCTGATAATGCGTCGCTTCATACTGTGACTTGAGCCACTGCTTGAATTCACCGGCTGTCGCCGGTAATGAAGCCGCCGTCATAATCAGAACCAGTATTATCAGAGTTTTTCTTTTCACTGAAACACCTCATCCGACAAACTATGTACATATTATAATGATTTTCTCACGGCAAGGAAGGCCAAAAATGAAGATCTGGCTCTGTCTGGTTTCGTCTATCTTTTCTGGCTCTTCACGACAGGATTTTTTGGGCAATGATATGGACTGACGGATACAACACCAGTATAATGCAAACACAGATGCCACAACTTACTCTCAGATAAAGCTATAAAACTAGTCCTCTGTCAAACTTGAATTGCATGTTCAAAGAATCTTGAACTCTTGTGTGACAAAGGTATAGAGATATTATCTGTCGATAATTGAGGAGAACCCATGTTTTCACTACTGGATATGCTTGATAATTTTGTAGCAGATTCTCAGAAGCCCGCTAAAATAGGCATTCTTGATATAGGCGCTATGCTCATTGATGGTTCTCCTGCTGAATACCGGGTTCTTCTCGAGCGAGGTTACGCAAAAGTCACTGGATTTGAACCGGTTCTTGAAGAATGTCAGCGTCTTAACAGTCTTAACCAGAGCGCTGACACCCATTTTCTGCCTTATTTCATCGGAGATGGAACCCGACAAAAATTTTATCACACGACCAGCCCGATGACCGGATCACTTTATGAACCAAACACGCAACTGCTCAACATGTTCCAGAATCTTGGCGAACTCGTCGGAATCGTATCAGAAGAAATGGTCGATACCAGACGTCTCGATGATATAGAAGAACTTAACTTTCCAGTCGATTACATCAAGATAGACGTTCAGGGCGCCGAATTGCAGGCTCTTAATGGAGCCAGAAACAGAGTCCTTAAAGACGTTCTGGTCATCCAGACTGAGGCAGAATGGCTGCCTCTGTATAAAAATCAGCCACTGTTTTCAGAACTCGAGATGTTTCTCAGAAGTCAGGGCTTTGTAGTTCATCGAACCATGGGCTTTGGCACTCGTGCATTCAAACCCATCATAATGAATGGAAACATCAACCTCGGGCTACAGCATCTGTGGTCTGATGTTATTTTCGTCAGGGACTTTACTCGACTCGATCGTTTAAAGCCTTATCAACTGCTGAAAATGGCGATTATTCTGCACGAGGTGTATCATTCTTTCGACCTTGCCCTGATTCTGTTGCAGGAATACGATCGCCACGAAAAAAGCGGCCTTGCGCAAGCCTACCTGGGCCGAATTACCAGCATTCCATCAGAAAATGAAGCAGCAGCTAAGACAACACCAACCGACATCCCGAAAAATTTTGTCGCCTTCTATACATCGGGAGTTGAAGCCTATCAAAGGGAAAACTTTACTGCTGCCCTCAAATATTTTGAACAGGCAAAGTCCGTCAAATCAGATTTTCCACCACTATGGCATAATCTTGGACTCACTCAGGCTCGACTGGGTAAATTTCAGGATGCAATGGCAAGCCTCGATAAAGCGCTAATCCTGGATCCGAGCTACCATGATGCCAGTGACCTGAAAAAGCTGATTGCTACTTTCAAAAAAACTCAGCAGCCACTGAAGCCTTCAAATCCCGCTAATGGCAGTGATAAATCGCATAAACTGCTGAAAGCAATCGAATTACAGCAGGAAAACAGAATCGCCGAAGCTGAGAAAGCATTTCTCGAAATCCTCGCAGAAAACCCGAACAGCGTTCCAGCTTTGTTTTCACTTGGAGGAATCGAGCATTCGCGCAAGAATCTGGCAGGGGCAATTGCCTGTTTCGAGCGCGCAATAGCAATCAAACCCGATTTTCCACCCTTATGGTTCAATCTTGGCACAACACTACAGGCACAAAAGCAACTCGACAGAGCTCTTACCAGCTATGATCGGGCTCTCGAACTCGACCCTTCATATATTGAAGCTCTGATGAACCGGGGAACAGTTCTGGTCGATATGAAACGTCACAAAGACGCACTGCTCAATTACGAAGACCTGCTCAAGCTCGACCCTGACAACGATAAGGCTTTATGTAATCGCGGCATTATTCTCACAGATTTTAAAATGAATGACCTCGCAATTCAGACTTTCGAAAGATTGCTTGCCATATCTCCCGATTATCAGTATGCCGCAGGACTGCTTTGTTTCGCCAAATTACACGCCTGTGACTGGAAAAATCTGGAGACGCTGCAACAGCATATTATCGATGGAGTTCGCGCAAAAAAGCGCGTCTGCAAGTCTATGGCATTTACAGCAATCGCACCTGAACCAAAAGATCATCTGCAGTGCGCCAGCATATTCGCCGAGCATTTCTGCCCGCCTCATCAACCATTGTGGCAGGGCGAAAAGTATCATCACGCGAAAATCAAAATCGCCTATGTCTCGCCTGATTTTAGAGAACATCCGGTCGGACACCTGATTGCCAGAGTCTTTGAGCAACATGATCGTAACAAATTCGAAACAATTGCCGTATCGCTGGGAATAGACGACAACAGTCAGCAGCGCCAGAGAATGATCGCAGCCTTCGATGAATTTATCGATGTCCGCCAGATGACTTCGTATGACATTGCAAAAATGCTGCGCAAAAAAGAGGTTGATATACTGATCGATCTTGCCGGATTTACTGCTGACTCACGCCCAGACATTTTTGCCTGGCGACCTGCACCGGTTCAAATCAATTATCTGGGCTATTCCAGCACAATGGGAACCAGCTATCACGATTATATAATCGCCGACCGCCATATTATTCCTGAAGAATACCGCAATTGTTACAGCGAAAAAATTGTTTATCTGCCCGACACTTATCTGCCAACAGATTCTACGCTACAAATTGCTGCCACAACTCCGCCCCGCCAGGTTTATGGCTTGCCAGACAAAGGCTTCGTTTTCTGTTCATTCAATCATGATTACAAGATCAATCCGTCAGTTTTCGATATCTGGATGCGCCTGTTAAAACAGGTACCCCAAAGCGTTCTCTGGCTGATGAAACTCAACGAATCCGCTCAAAACAACCTGCTTGCTGAAGCAGCAGAAAGAGGAATAGAGCCTTCGCGCATTATCTTTGCCACAAGAGTTCCGCACATAGAAGACCACCTGGCGCGCTACCGCATGGCCGACCTTTTCCTCGACACATTCCCCTGCAACGCTCATTCAACCGCCAGCGATGTCCTGCGTGCGGGTCTGCCGATAGTAACCTGTCGCGGCAAAGCTTTTGCAGGCCGAGTCGCCTCTGGTCTGCTGGAGACAGCAGGAATGCCAGAACTCATAACCACAACACTGGCTGATTACGAACAGCTTGCGCTCAAACTTGCCACCGACAAAAAAGCTCTCGACAAGATCAGAAAAAAACTCAAAAAGAACCTGCTGAATACGCCACTATTCGACACCAGTCTCTACTGCCATAATCTTGAAGCCGCCTTCACGGCAATGTGGAAGCGCTGTCAGCAGGGACTGGCACCTGATCATATTGTCGTTGCAGACAATGCAGACAATTTCCGCAAGGCTGGTAAAAAATCAGGCAGGCACAGAGCAGAAAAGCAGAATGAATCATTCTGGCAGATCAATATAAGCGACGGAGTCAGGGTCTGTGTCCAGCCAAACATTGCACAGATGACCAGCTACATCCTGCTCGAACAGGAAGATTGGATGGAAGACGAAATCGCTTTTGTCAGACAATTTGTAACACCTGAGATGAATGTCTTCGATATAGGCGCAAATCATGGCGTTTATGCTCTCAGCATCGCGTCCAAACTCGATTCTGGTCATGTATGGGCATTTGAGCCTACCGTTGCGCCCGGAAGAATGCTTGCAAAAAGCATAGAACTGAATGGCTTCTCAAAAAAAGTAACCTGGGTACATGCCGGCCTGTCGAACCACAATGGCACAGCCGATATAGCAACATCACTGAACAGTGAACTCAACTCTCTACACGCCGCTCACACCTGTCGAGAAAAAATAAGCCTGACTACTATTGACGAATATATTAAAAGTAATTCCATAAATCAGCTGTTAAACTTCGTTAAACTCGATGCCGAGGGCGAAGAGATCAATATTCTACGCGGCGGCCAGGACTTCTTTAGCAGACAGTCACCCCTCATAATGTTTGAACTCAAACATGGCAGCAAGGTTAACCATGGTTTGATACAGGCTCTGAATGAGCTTGGATACGACATTTACCGCCTGCTCGTCGATCTTAACATACTGGTTAAATATGATAACTCGTCTCAGGGCGATATTCTCAACCTGTTTGCCTGCAAATCTGATACGGCAGCAGAAATGAACTTACGTGGACTGCTTGCCCGAAAACAGGATGTGGCAAAAATAGAACCGCACAAATATTTTTCCAATAATGACTGGCAGGCTATCATCAAATGCTATCCTTATGGCATGAAGTGCGCACAGCAATGGTTGTCCGTTCTTTCTGACGTTCCCGATGACTATCTTACCGCCCTTTCAGCAATCATCAAAGCTCATGACAAAACCTTACCAGCAGCGGCAAGAGTATCGCTGCTTCATACAGCCGAAACTCTGCTTGATAAATTCATTGAAAATCCTGATGGAGCCCATTACTCTCTCTGGCTTCTGAAAATTCATCTGTTACATCTTCAGAATCGCCGCCTCGATTCCGTCAATCTCTGCAGACAGGTATCAGCAGCCTATAAAACTGCACCAATGCCAGGCTGGCCATTCATTCCTCCCAGGCAAAGTCTTTTCTGCGAAGAAATCGTTGATGAAGTTGGTAAATGGGTTATTGGCACGCTTGCAGAGTTCGTCGAATGTCGGCAAAGCTATTCATCATACTTTGTAGCAGACCCGATTGCCGGTCTTCAAAATATCATCAACAACGAAAATCACAGCATAGCCATTGAAAGAAGGCTGTTTCTTGCTTCCAGAAAAATCGGCAGATTTTCAATTGCTGATTCAGTCATAACACAGCTGAAGTCGCAAACCGGCCCAAACAAACATATCTGGAACCAGATACTGCAAAACAGCAGCGTTTAGAGGTCTACAGCTGCCTGGCAACCGCTGCCGACCCGTTCATAAAAAACCTCAGACTGGCATAAAAACCAGCCTGAGGCAGTTTTAATTTCTGATAGTCAAGCCAGGTCAGGCAAAGTTGAGTGCCTGAATCTGATCTGTCGTCATAACAGCCACCTGATCGGGAGTCAGTGCACTGATTTGAGATGTAGTCAAAGCTGCTATCTGATCGGTCGACAACCCTGTGATCTGGGTCGTAGTAAGCTTCGATATCTGAACGTTGGTCAACGCCTGAATATCGTCAGATGTGAAGTTATCAATCTGCGCATTGCTAAGTGACGTTATCTGAGCAGTTGTGAGAGCCTTGATCTGAGTTGCAGACAGAGCATTTATCTGGTCCGATGTCAAAGCTGGAATCTGAGTAGTAGTGAAAGCCGCGATCTGTGTCGCAGTAAACTGCTGAATATCTACTGCTTCAATTTCAGCAACCTGATCAGTAGACAGAGCTTTGATCTGAATTGCCGTCAGCGCTTTGGCCTGAGTCGTGGTCAGATCAGCGATCTGGTCGGTTGACAGGCTGGCGATCTGAGCTGTGGTCATCGCAGCAATCTGCGCCGAAGTCAGCTGTTCGAAGTCTTCGGTTTCGAACACGTCGAGCTGGGTCGGTGTGAAAGCCTTGATCTGCGCGGCGGTCAGCGCCTTAACCTGGCTGGTTGTCCAGACCGGCACCTGATCACTGGTCAGATTGGAAATCTGGATGGTCAATGACGCTGGAATCTGAGAAGTATCAAAGCCTGCATCTGATCTGTCGTCAAGCTGGCGATCTGTGTCGTGCTCAGCTTGGACAGCTGAGTGTTGGTCAGCGCCTGCATGTCATCAGATGCAAAGTTCGAAAGCTGGTCAGTATCCATTGCCGCCAGCTGGGCTGTCGTCAGAGCCCTGATCTGAGTCGTCGACAGAGCGTTGATCTGATCAGATGTCAGTGCCGGTATCTGAGTGCTGGTGAAAGCTGCGATCTGTGCGGCCGAGAACTGCGCCAGATCAGCAGGTTCGATCTCAGCAACCTGATCGGTAGACAGGGCCTTGATCTGAAGTGCAGTCAGGCCCTTGGCCTGAGTCGTGGTCAGGTCAGCGATCTGGTCGGTTGACAGGCTGGCGATCTGAGCTGTGGTCATCGCAGCAATCTGCGCCGAAGTCAGCTGTTCGAAGTCTTCGGTTTCGAACACGTCGAGCTGGGTCGGTGTGAAAGCCTTGATCTGCGCGGCGGTCAGCGCCTTAACCTGACTGGTTGTCAGACCGGCCACCTGATCGCTGGTCAGATTGGAAATCTGACTGGTAGTAAGCGCCGGGATCTGTGCTGAGGTCAAAGCCTGCATCTGATCTGTCGTCAAGCTGGCGATCTGTGTCGTGCTCAGCTTGGACAGCTGAGTGTTGGTCAGCGCCTGCATGTCATCAGATGCAAAGTTCGAAAGCTGGTCAGTATCCATCGCCGCCAGCTGGGCTGTCGTCAGAGCCCTTATCTGAGTCGTCGACAGAGCGTTGATCTGATCAGATGTCAGTGCCGGTATCTGAGTGGACGTAAAAGCTGCAAGCTGTGTAGCCGAAAATTTGGCAAGATCTCCCGGCTCTATTTTGGAAACCTGATCGGTATCAAGAGCTTTGATCTGAGTGGCAGTGAGTCCTTTAACCTGGTCGGTAGAAAGGTTTTCGATCTGAGTATCAGTCAATGCCTTGATCTGATTGGTTGTCAGGGCTGAAATCTGCGCTGAAGTCAAAGCTGCAAATTGACTGGTATCAAGACTTATAATCTGGTCATTGGTGAGCTGGGCAATCTGCTGATTAGTCATCGCCTGAAACTGTTCCGGCGAAAAAACAGCGGTCAGCGTGGCTGAAAGGTAGGTTAAATCCTGCGCATCTATCGATTTGATCTGAGTAGTTGATATTGCAGCAAAGTCATCGGTACCGAATGTGGCAAGCTGTTCACTTGTCAGGGCTTTCATCTGTAATGGTGTGAGAGCCTGAACCTGTGTATTCAGCAGGCCCTGATTGTTGTAAAGCTGCAAAGCCTGAATTTGGCCACTGCTGAGTATGACAAGATCACGTGTCTCTATGGCGTCAATCTGGTCGGAATTCAAAGCCGCAATCTGTGTCGGCGTCATCGCTTTAAAATCTGCAGTACCAAGATCCTTGATCTGCTGAGTGGTCAGGGCTGCAATCTGGGTTGTAGACATTCCGATGACTATCGACATAGGTGCTCCTCAAAAATTCATATTTAACAAGATTCTCTCTCTGGCAGAAGGCACATCAAGATAAAAAATCCTATCATATCTGTCGGCTTCAGTACAGCAAATTTATATAGAGAAGAGACATTAGCAAGGGAAAATTTCCTTAAGCGCACTCGCCCTTATAAAGGTGCTCTGAGCGAGGCATCTCAGCAAGACAATGCTCAATGTTCACTAATTATTGTTATGCACAGATTGTTGTTATATAGTGACTGTATATAAAAATTTTGCGATTTCAAAAACACAGTCTTACAGTGAGGAAACAATGTTCTGGGCGAAATACCGCAACTGGCTGCTAATGCTGGTCTATGTTCTTTTTTTTCTGCACACTGCGCTTTGGCACCACTGGGGCTATGAAGGGGTCGGACATCTAGGTTTCGGTGAGTTTTTCGGGACCCTGCGCAATGGCGTTGTAACTGCCGGCACCATTTTTACAATCATTGTATTTGTGCATGCCATGCTTTTTGGCGGCCTTTTCTGCGGCTGGCTATGTCACTGGGGAATCACCCAGGATCTTGCTGCCGGCATAATGCGCCGTTTGGGCATAAAGCCATTAATGGCACAGCTCAACTCAAAAATTATTCCCTGGATATGGTTTCTGATAATCATTGCCCAGGTAGTGCTCTACTGGATCTACTCAGGCTTTCCCACAGAACTGTCGTTCAACCCTTCGGCAACGCCGGTCTGGTCTGGCGTTCCTCGTTCGATCATGTTGATTTGTATGACCACGCTGGCCAGCGGCTTCATTCTGGTTTTTCTTTTTGGAGAAAGAGCCTTCTGTAGATGCATTTGCACGTTTCGACTCTGGTTCAGCTGGTTTGAGAAATTGGCTCCACACAAAGTCAGACAAACGAAAGCATGTGCCAGCTGCAGCAATGAATGCACAGATGCATGCCCGATGGGCCTGATGGTCGCTGAAGAAGTCAAACAGCTTGGCCATGTAAAAAACCAGGAATGCATCAAGTGCCATATCTGCATCGGCGCCTGCCCGCATGGTGTTTTGCAGACTTCGCTGCGCAAAAATGAATTTCACAAAGACGGCCCGCAAATAGTTCCGCCGGCAGCTTTAAGCAATTCTATTTCATGGCTTCAGGCTGGATTTGCCGTTGTTATTCTTGTTCTGTTCGGATTTGATCTCGGCGGCAATATTTCATTGTCGCTGGGTTTTATTACCGGGTTTCTGCTCATTCAAACCTGGCAGAGCCGGCGTATCAGCACTCTTGAAGCAGCCGTTATCGTCACACTGATAGTCGGCATGTATTTTCGGCATGATATGAATGATGCCAGCTCTCTGCTTAAAGGCCTGCTCGCCATCTCAGTATTTCTACTGACTGCTCGAAACCTTGACTACAACAAAGGCTTTGAATTTATCAGCAGCAAAGCCAAAGAAACCAGAGTTCCGGCGGGGATGCTTGCTGTCGTCATCATTCTGGCGATGGCTCTGGGAGCGAAGGAAACCCATAACAGCATACTGTTTCACCGTGCCAATGCTGCCAAAAGCAGCAATGACCTCAAAACCTTCGTAGCGATAATGGAAGGCTGCGCCGGAGCTCATCTAAACCCGGCCAACGCTTATTTCGACCTCGGCAACGCACAGCTGGCAATCAACATGCCCGATAAAGCCGTTAACAGCTTTATCAAAAGTCTCGAACTTGATTTTAACAAAAAAGCCGCCGACACTATGCTCGAAAGATTATTCACCGGTAAACTTTTTAACCAGTCTCTGATGCTAGCTGAATGGCTGGTTACCAGATCTCCGGAAACACCACGCTTCAGAATCGCTCTGGGAAATATTCTGATTCAGCTCAACCGGCTTGAAGAAGCTCAGAAAGTTTACGCTGAAACTACAGAACGTTTTCCAGAAAATCACGATGCACTTATAGCGCAGGGTGAAATTAAAGTCGCAATGGGCGACAGTGAAGAGGGTCTGAAATTCATGCTCACAGCATACGAGATAGCACCGGCCAGCGCTTCAATTCATCTCGCCGACTTTTACCGGCGCCTGGGTCGCCAGAATGAAGCAGAGCAATATTTTGTTCAGGCAGTTACGGCCAACCCTGAAAACAGTGATTTGATGATCGATCAGGGCATGAATCTGTTCGAGCAGAAAAAATACCGCGAAGCCATAGAGATATGGCAAACCGCACTGGAAAAAGCACCGAACCTGGTCGTTGCCCGCGATTATATAACGATGGCCGAGCTTGAGATAAAAAAGCGACGCGATGCTATTCTGGGTCGTCAGTAACTTCAGACCAGAGCTCTGCCCAGAGCTGCAGTGACCTTGCGGCCACGTTCTATAACCCGGCCAAAAGCTTCAGGGCTGATAGATTGCGCTCCATCAGAGAACGCCGCCTCAGGCTGCTGGTGAACCTCAAGCATCAGACCATCAGCACCAGCCGCCAGAGCAGCCAGAGCCAGCGGTTCTACCAGACTGCTGCGACCACTTGCATGGCTTGGGTCAACTATTACCGGCAGATGCGAAAGTTCCTTCAGAGCAGGTACCGCACCGATATCGAGACTGAATCTGGTAAAGTGCTCAAAAGTTCTGATGCCGCGTTCACACAAAATTACGTCGGTATTGCCATGTGCAAGAAGATACTCGGCTGCGCATAGAAGTTCTTCGATGCTTGATCCCATGCCGCGTTTCAGCAATATCGGGCGCGGAATCTGCCCAAGATGTCGCAACAGCTGAAAGTTGCTCATATTGCGGGTGCCAACCTGGATAATATCAGCATGATCAGCCACTATTTCGGCTTCCAGCTGATCGCGCACCTCAGTAAGAATTAACAGACCTGTTTCTGCTCTAATCTTGTCGAGAATGCCTATTCCAGCGCGGCCAAGGCCCTGAAAAGAGTATGGAGATGAGCGTGGTTTGAAAATCATGCCGCGAAACACGCGACAACCGGTCTCTCTGATCTTTCTGGCAATACTGATTGCGCTCTCTTCGGTTTCGACAGCGCAGGGGCCACCGATCATCACCGCTTCATCGCCACCGAAAACCACTTCATTAACACCCGGCTGACCGGCCCGCACCAGTGAGTTTTTTCGATGACAACGCCGCGAAGCCAGATAATACGAATACCGGCCCGGAATAATCTCAACAACCCCATTAGCGCCACTCAGCTCACGGGCACAGTCTTCCTCACCAGGCCCGTCTATCGAAAGCACAAGTTGGCCATACTGGCTGACCAGCCTGGTATAGAAACCTTTTTTCTGTAGCTTAAGGCATAGCTCCTGCTGCAGCTTTTCTTCCATTCCAGGATCCAATACCAGAATCATGCTTTGACTCCCTTGCTTTTACTGTGATTCACACTCGGTCTATTACCACTACGCCACCGACAATCAGAGCTTCAACCCGGCTGCTGCCTGCCTGATAACCAATCTGTCGGAACGAATCGCCAGCGAACAGAGCCAGATCCATGCGACGGCCGGCTTCTATGGCGCCGACCTGATCGCCAAGACCAAGTGCGTGGGCTGAGTGCAAAGTACCGGCAACAAGAGCCTCAGAAGCACTCAGTCGCAACTGCAGCATGGCAAGAGCCTGAACAATTGTAGCACCCAAAAACTGACAACTGCCAGGATTATGATCTGAAGCTATTGCCAGCGGCAGACCGGCTTCGATCATCTTGCGGGCGGGTGCATGGTGCGATTCCATCAGATAGGTTGAAGTACCCGGCAGAACTGTAGGTATTACGCCACTGTCTTTGAGTTTTGCGATACCTTCGTCGCCAGTCATCAACAGGTGATCGGCACTGACGGCACCCAGCTCGACAGCCAGATCGACGCCACCAAGAACATTAACCTCGTCAGCATGAATTTTGGCACGCAAACCATGTTCGATACCAGCTTTAAGTATGCGCCGCGACTGCTCTACCGAAAACGCTTTGCTCTCGGTGAAAACATCGTTGAAAATCGCAAGTTCCTGGCGGGCGACTTCAGGTATCCAGACGTTACATATCTCATCGACAAATGCTTCGGGGTCAGACCGCCGGTCGGCCGGTATCGCATGAGCGCCCATAAAAGTCGGTATGATGCGAATCATCGATTCGTCACGCAGACGGTCGATAACGCGCAGCATCTTCAGCTCATTTTCAAGATCGAGACCATAACCGGTTTTTATCTCAACCGTGGTCACGCCGGTCTGCATGATCTGCTCGACCCGTTCGAGGGCTTCGACAAAAATCAGCTCTTCCGGCAGATTGCGAATTGCTTCAGTAGTGCGCAAAATGCCGCCACCAGCGGCGAGAATATCGAGATAAGGGCGGCCTTGAACGCGCATTTCAAATTCATCACTGCGATCGCCGGCATAAACCAGATGCGTATGCGAATCGACAAAACCCGGCACGGCGGTTAGCCCGCAACCGTTAAAAAAACGAGCAGAAGCATCTATCTGCACCTCATCGCTGAGTTTTGCCGATGGCCCGACCCAGACGACAACTCCTTCTCGAGCGGCAATACTGGCATTTTTGAGCTCTTCTGTGCGCCAGCCCGGCTTTGTGCCCTGACCACGATAGGGTTCAGGAAACAGAACAGCAGAAGCAAGGTTATGAATTATAAAATCAGCATTGACTTTGGCAGATGCAGACATGTCATGCACTCCTTAAACGATATCGACAGCTTTGCTGACATAATCGAGCAGACGGCTTTCCCAGAGAAGATCTTTAGCCACTCTCAGATCTGGAGCCAGTATGCGATCTTCGCCGAGAGCCGGCACGTGTTGTCGCAACAGCTCATAAGCCGCGGCGCTGCCTTTTCCAAGCTTAAGTGGAGAAACAAATTCATAAGCCTGCGCGGCGCTCAGCCATTCTATTGCCAGAACCTGGGCGGTGTGTTCGAGAATTTTACCAGCCTTGCGGGCGGCAATGGTGCCCATGCTGACGTGGTCTTCCTGGTAGGCTGAGGTCGGAATTGAGTCTACCGAGGCCGGGTGCGCCAGAATCTTGTTCTCGCTGACGAGCGAAGCTGCGGTATATTGAATGATCATCAGGCCTGAGTTAACACCGGGGTCTACCGACAAAAACGGCTTGGTCTCGTTAATAAGCGGGTTAAGCAGGCGATCGATACGGCGCTCACTGATATTGGCGAGTTCGGCAACGACGATGCCAAGGAAATCGCCGGCAAAAGCCATCGGCTGCCCATGAAAATGGCCGCCAGAGATAATTTTGTTGTCGTTTAGAATAATCGGGTTGTCGGTAACCGCATTGAGCTCGATGGTTACCTGGTCAACCAGATGGTTGAGGTTTTCGCGCGTGGCGCCATGCACCTGCGGAATGCAGCGCAGACTGTAGGCATCCTGCACCTTGGTGCAGCCAATATGACTGGCGCGCACTTCTGAATCGCGCACGCATGAAAGTACGTTGGCGGCAACCTGCTTCATGCCCGGATATGGTCGCAAAGCGATAAAATCAGGATCGAACGGACTGGTAGAGCCTTTGACCATTTCGAGGGTCATGCTGGCAATGATGTCTGCTGACTTCGAAACGTGCAACGAACGATAAAGCGCCAGAGCGAGCACACCGGTCATTACCGAAGTTCCATTTATCAGCGCCAGACCTTCTTTAGCCTGCAGCTGCAGCGGTTTTAAACCGGCTTTTTCGAGAGCTGGCAGAGCCGGATGACGCTGGCAGCATTCGCCGCCAAGCACTTCTCCTTCACCCATGAGAACCAGCATGATATGCGAAAGCGGCGCCAGATCGCCTGAGCAACCGACGGAACCCTGTTGTGGCACCCACGGAACGACATCTTTATTGAGAAGATCGACAAGTGCCAGTATGAGTTCTGGCCGAACACCACTGACGCCATGCAGAAGCGAATTTATACGAACCGCAATCATGGCGCGCACAGCATCACGGGCAAAGGGTTCACCTACACCGGTTGCATGACTGCGAACCAGGTTAGTCTGCAGTCTTTCAAGATCTGCATGATTGATACGGGTATTACATAAATGACCGAATCCTGTGGTAATGCCGTAGACAACCCGGTCATCAACGATGAGCTTTTCGACTATGGCGCGTGAGGCCTTTACTCTGTCCATGGCAGCGGCAGAAATTTCGACTTCCTCGCCTTGGGCGATACGCCAGACTTTTTCGAGATTAAGATCATTACCACTAAGTTCAATCATCTGCTTTTCCTTTTCTTTTTTCAGGAGTTTCGGCATCTACCGGTGCGACACAAGTTATTGCTCTGGTCGGACACTGCCGTTCACAAACTGTACAGCCAATACAGTTATTGCGATTTACCGGCTCAACGCTGCCTTTGACCGTGCGTCTGAAAACCTGCGCCGGACAAAGCCTGACGCAGGTACAGCACTGGTTACAGCTCTTCTGATCGAGGCTGTTGATAAAACGCGGCACCCACTCGTCACCGCCCAGTCGGTAGTTGACATATCTGCGGCTGTGCATGCGCGCATTATATCACAATTCGTCTGACCGCAATCAGTCTTACGTCAACAGATGACCAAATTCCTTTTCAAGGTCATCAAAAGCATCGACAAGCAGCTTTAAAGAAAGCCGGCACACGTCGCCAATCGTCGGGAACCAGCGTTTCATAAGCTTCACAGCTTGAAGCTTGCAACGTTTCTTATCCTGGCACAGCGTTGGCAGTTCATTGAAATCCATTTCGAATTTGACAATGATCATCTGCACTATATGCATGAGATAGAGATTAAAGTATTTGCCAAAGGTGATGATGTCACTCCGGGCGCGGGTCATCTCAGCATGAATCTTGTCGAGGTCCTTTTCGGGAAATCGCTCGAGAAAATCTTCGATCGCCTTGTAACCCTCTTCTTCCAGCCGCCGCTCAAAATCTTCAACAAGCGCAGTACCTTTGTCACAGTATTCGATAACGCCTTCAACTTCTTTGCGCGTATCGATCATCGTCTGCCTGAAGTTGCGCCATTCTCTGCGAATATCGCTTTCCTGCGGGTATTTTAGATGCTGCTTGATAATCGCATGGGCATCAAAAGTCTTCTGGCAGTATTTTTCGATAGCCTCGCGCAATGTCATCAACACAGTTCCTTCGATGTAGGCGCCGCCCTCGGTAGCATTGATACAGGTTCCTCTATAGGTTGCCAGATCGGTTACAAAGCCGCGGCGGAACATATCATAAATCTGGTTGGTGAAGACAAAATCCTGGTAATTTCCCTTGACCTTGATAAGATCCTTTTCCTTGAGTTTAAGATTGGTTACTGCCGGGGCATCGTCCGCATGCGTTTTTTCGGCACTCTTGAACGAGCAGTCCTGACCTACCAGAATTATCGGATCGCAACCCATCGCCTCGAGCACTTTGAAAGCCATATTCGAACATGACGGGCCTACCAGCAATGTTCCCTTCGGCATATTCAACCAGTCGAAATGGGCAAAAGCTCGATATATCATGAAGGTCGGCCCTGACCAGGCATCATACGCTTCTTTGCGAATAACTGGCGTCGCCGCCAGCCAGATTTTCTCTTTATAATCTTCGGGCAGCTCGCCAAACATTGTGGCGACATGCATGATGCGCTCGAGGCTGACTGCTGCATGCGGCGTTATGTCATGCTTATGCAAGATCCTGAGAGCAGAGTCCGCGGCTATTACCACCGCACTGCCGAGAGCATTTTTCAGCTCATCTATGTTCTTATCGAGCGATGGCCCGGTCGAAACAATTATGCCCGGCCGACCCTTGAAAGCCCCGTAAAGGTCTTTAACGCCAGGGTTTCTGATGATTGTCGCCAGATTCTTCATGATGTTCTCAACACCGATCATCGAGTCCTGAGGGCAGTTTCCATAATTGAAGATGATTGCATGTGCCGCTTCACGGAAGCACTTGAGCATGTGCCGGTGATAATCGCCATGCACCTTGTCGAGCACCGGATGATCGAATATCTGCAACGTCTTAAGAAACAACTGCAAGGTGACGCCGGCCTGCTTGACCATATCGTGCAATACGGCATAGCCCTCTTCTTCAGGCACTCCGATTACCCACCTGATCTTTTCTGAATTCAGAAGGTCGCTCATATCGACGTTGGTCATCGCCGCCCGAAAAGCCTCGACATCCTTCTCGATGACGACAATAAAAAGATTGCTATCCTTAAGCTCTTCAAGACAGGCCTGCACGTGATAACCAAGCCCCAGACCAAGAACGACAAGAATCTTGGGGTTGACCAGCTTTTTACCAAGAACCTGCTGTTTAGCCTCGCGACGTGGGTCATATCGGCTGTGAATCTGATACACTTTATCATCCTGCTTGATTGCAAGAGTCATATCGCCATTCTTCGCCGGCTCCACAATGTATTCAAAATCCGAGCCACGGCTCAGTTCGAGCGCCTTTTCGAGCACGGGCATGCGCTTTCGCAGAATCTTCATGTTGCGTGAATAAAAATTAGACTTCATGTTAGGCACATATCCTTACTGCTTAATTAGTTTCAATCATATATCATATCGGCTACCGACTGAAGTTTCATCAGTTCTGCTGAAGATATAGAAGGGAAGCGGCTATCTGAGCCACAGCCAGCAGCGGGTTGTAGAATTCCACCGGCAGCTTGAGATCGGCCGGGAAACGAAGAGCGAGATCAAGCAGAGCGCTTTCGCCAATATTCAGATGAAGGAGCACACTTGAATAAAGCTCTTCATCACTCACGGCGGTACCCATAAAAATCTTGACGCGGGCTGTTGCATCGCCAGCCAAAGCCAGTCCGGTTGCCGACAGCATTCGCTCGATATCTTCCAGCCATGTCGGCTCAGCCAGAAACTGCAATAACACTGGCTGATGCACAACAGCCAGTGGCAGCAACCAGCAGATAAAATTGGCGCCATGACTGCGACCATGGCCAGCATTGAAAAAACCATTTCTCACAAATATTTTCTGCGATGGCAGATTGTCAGTCAAAGTCTCTGCCACCAGCAGAGTTGCGCAGTCGCGAATCTCTTCGCTCTGACAGGCAAGCCGCAAAATGCTGCTGCCATAACCCTTGCCAGTTTTGCCAGGCGCAGCCGCGAGCGAAATACGATAACATCCGGGCAGTTCTGCCGGATCGAAACGAATCTGCGCAACTGCTTCACCGGCGTCTTCGAGAATAAAGCCATATCGATTTGAATCTGCGAGAAACCCGAAAAACCAGCGCTTATGATCATCGTAAGGAAACATGCGCTGATCGATACACCAGCGCATGACATCAGGATCTACCCGCCAGTCGTAGATTCTGCGGCAGTCGCTTTCCTGCCATCGTCGCAGCTTCAAATCATTTCCCATGTCAGAATATCATCCTCTTCGATGTCACAACGGGCTGCACGGCCGATGACGATTTCCATATGTCTTACCGGAATCCCGAAACCGGGCCGCTTTACCGCCAGCATATCTTCTGTAATGACTGTTCCGGACGGAATATTTACCGCTGCTACCAGACTGCGTCGGGCAATACGATACAATTCGTTTTCAGCTGCCGTGTGCTGTTTGAGCGGCGAACCAAGAAGTTTTTCGGTCTGCCTGATCGCTTCGACCATTGCCTTGAGCTCGCCAGGTTCGAGTGAGAAAGGGTGATCCGGGCCTTCCTGCTGTCGCGACAGAGTAAAATGTTTTTCTATGATACAGGCCCCACGCGCTACGGCTGCCACATCTGTAACATGGCCCATAGTATGATCAGAAAAGCCGACTGGCAGTCCAAAAGCCTGACGCATGGTATCCATTGCCCGCAGGTTGATGTCTTCGAATTTCGGCGGATAAGCAATGGCACAGTGCAAAAGCGCAACCTCACTGCTGCCGCCTGATCGTATGGCAGCAAGAGCGATCTCGATGTCTTCAAGGCTGGCCATGCCGGTTGACAGAATAATCGGCTTGCCGGTAGCAGAAATCTTTTTGAGCATTGGCAGATGAGTAATTTCGAAGCTCGCCACCTTGTAAGCCTCTACACCAGCAGCCTCAAGCTCATCGACAGCATTGAGATCAAAAGGAGTCGAAAGAAAAATGATGCCTTTCTGCTGACAGTATGCCATGAGATCCGGAGTCCACTGCCGTGGAATCTCGATGCGCTTGATAATGTTCCAAAGTGATTCGCCATCTTTAACCAGTTTTTTGTCTTTGAGATAGCTTGCCATAGGCGTTTTCTTCGAATAGATTGCCTCGGCCGAAAAAATCTGGAACTTCACAGCATCGGCACCGGCTTCAACTGCAACATCTATGAGTTTTTTCGCATTTTCGAAGTCGCGGTTATGATTACTGCCGGCTTCGGCTATGATAAAACAACTTTGTTCATGCCCTATTTCACGCTGACCAATTTTCAAAGTCTTTTCTCCAGTCTGATGGCAGCAGATCGACCTGCTGCCATGTCAGTTTGTCCAACATATCGGCACAACGCGCAGCACCACCGCCATCGATAAGCGCGCGCTGCCGCCGCATCATTTCCTGCCACTGTTCCGGCATATTGCGAAACTCTTTCAGTATCCCGCTGACAAACTCGTTGCCTGCACCAGCCTGATTATCGACAAGAAAACTTGTATTTTCACGCCGGATGACATCACTGGCACTCTGGTTCTGAAGCTCGCGCCGGCGAACTTCACTGTCAGGCTCAACGCCGCTCTTGAGCAAGCCGATACCACGTCCAAACAGCTCTGACTGCAATCCCTGATTGATCTGTTCAGCAAAATCGACGAGAAAGCTGGTTGCCTGCTGCCTGATCACGACCGAGGTCTGTCTCTGATTATCGACCCAGACCAGACAAAGGTTCGGCACGCCAAGACAGTATGTTTCCCATAGCGTCGTACCACCTCCGGTTATGGCAAAGGCACTGCTGGCAAGCAGTTCAGGAAAACGGTGGCTGTCGGTATTGAGAAAACGTCTTGTCGAGTCGTGACTGATCCAGTCGTTGATTGCATCTAACGGACAGTTAGCCGAAACCGACACGCAGATTCTATTGGCGAGGCCATCGGGCACTGCCGACAAAACTCTCATCATTGGCTCAACCACATCACCGCCACCCAGAGTTATCATTATCAGCCCTTCATCGCTGTATGGCCGATCGCGCAAAGCAACGACTTCAGGCCTGATCAACGTATATTCTTCTCCACACATGATAGAGGGGATCTTCTGGCGCTCGTAGGGCTCGCTTGAAAACAGCGGATTTGGGTTCAACACAGCCTGAGCTGGCGTATCGCGGCTGGCAAGATCATCGATAACCATAATCGGCAGCCTTTGTCGGCCAAATCGCTGCAAAAAAGCATAGTCTTCGCGATTGTAAAAGTAAGTGTCGATGACCAGGCAATCGATCCGCAGCTCGAATTCACGCGTCAACATGTCAAGAAGAGCTCGCGAATCTTCGGCTGCGGTCTTGAACGGCCCGAATTCGATCAGGTTGATGATCTGATTAACTCGTCGCTTATCATTACCAGAAAGTTCTTTAGCCATGCCGGAGCCAACAAAAAACACGACCCATTTGCGCTTGACAAGTTCCAGTGCGAGCGTGCGGCAACGCATAAAATGTCCCATGCCAATACCAGGCCCGGCATCAACTCTAAATACTGCAGTTTTGCTGGGAGCAAGTCCTCTGCGATTCAATCCTATCGGCATAACAGACTGCTGCCCCCACACAAACCTGCTGGCAGATTAAATTGCACGCCAGCTGAATTGATTGCCAGTATTTCGGGGTGTTCATGCAAATACGCCAGGATTTCATAAATCGAGCAGAGTGGCTTGTGAATGACCAGTCCGTCAAAAATCTTCTGCAACGCCTGATAGTCTTCAGGTCGGTCGAGAGTCAGCCTGACATCGGGCATTTCAAGAGCGAACGACATGCTGGCAGACTTGAATTCGCCCGGGCGCTCTCTTATATAAAGAGTCACATGTTCGCGATGAGTTTGTAACTCTGCAATAGAATCAATATGTCGCAAAACCTCTGCTCTGACGACTTCTATATCGAAGCCCTTTGGAAAATCGGGTGGCCCGACATTCGAAGTATAGTCATTCTGCATGCTTGTGTGCATATAAAGAAGCGAATCAAGCAACCCCGGATCGACCAATGGACAGTCGGCGGTAATTCGCACCATATTCACACATGGAAAAGCGTTGAGCGCCTTGATATAGCGCGAAAGGACATCTTCGGTGCTTCCTCTGACACATGGCACATCATTAGCGACACACCAATGATAAAGACTGTCATCGACAGTTGCGTCAGGCAGAGCCACAACCACGCGATCAACCGTAAGCGCGGCCCGGCAGCGCCGAACCACATGCTCGATTACCGGCCGACCAGCTAAATCCATCAGCGTTTTACCTGGCAACCGGGTCGAACTCATACGCCCCTGAATTACGATCTGATTCTTTACGCTGTTCAAGCCAGAGCTACCTCGAGAACTGAACAGATTCGCGCGACGTCGGCATCGGTCAGCTGCGGAAAACATGGCAGCGACAAGGCTTTGCGATAATAAACCAGAGCGCTCGGATAGTCCGCCGAATCCGACGCTGCCGCGTAAAACGGCATGAGCGGCACCGGAATATAATGCACCTGTGTGCCAATACCGGCTTCTCTGAGATGATTCATCACCGCTGCCCGGCTTTTACCGGCAGAGTCAAAATCGATAAGAGCCACTGCCAGATGATACGCATGCCAGACACCATCAGCCACCTTTGGGAAAGCAATATGCGGGTGTCTGCCAAGACGGGCTTCGTAGGCCGCGACAATTTCACGACGACGCACTATGCCCGCAGCCAGTCGATGCAGTTGCGATTCGCCAAGAGCTGCCTGAATGTCGGTCAGGCGATAATTGAAACCAAGCTGCTGCATCTCGTAATACCATGGATTTACACTGCCATCAGCCGCTAACGCTTCAGATTTGTTTTCGAATTCAGCCGGATCACGCGTGATACCATGCGTGCGTAACAGCCTAAGCCTGTGAGCCAGTCTGTCGTCATGCGTCAGAATCATACCGCCTTCGCCGGTAGTAATATGCTTGACCGGGTGAAAACTCAAAACTGTCATATCAGGCGAAGGCCATTCTCCGACTTTCCAGCGAATGCCCTGGCTGTCTTCCCAGGTTGCACCGATTGAATGGCAGGCATCCTGTATCCAGACAAAGCCAAACTCTTTTTTTAACTGCGCAAAGGCCTGCATATCGCATGGGTGCCCGGCAAAATCTACAGTCACCACGACTTTTACCGGCCTGCCTTCGGATTGAGCCTTTTCAAGAATGCGGCGGCATGAGAGCGGCGATATAGTAAGAGTCTCCGGGTCGATGTCGGCGAATCTGACCTCAGCCCCGACATAGCGCGCACAGTTGGCGCTGGCAACAAAGGTTATCGCAGAAGTTACCGCCATATCGCCAGCCTGCAGATCAGCAGCCAGACAGGCAAGATGCAGGGCGGCCGTGCCATTACTGCAGGCAATGGCATGACTGGCGCCAGCTTCGAGGCATACCGCCTTTTCAAAGCTCTCAATAGCCGGACCCTGAGTCAGATAATCAGATTTTAATACAGCAACTACCGCTTCGATATCTTCCCGGCTGACATCCTGGCGCCCGTAAGGAATGAACTTCATTCAACCACGCCCTTCTGCTTCAACAGATTTTTGAGGCCTTCGACATCCAGCCACTGGCTGTTGCTGTCGCTCGAGTATTCGAAGCCCTCAGGCACTGCAGTGGCACCTTCCGGCAAAACGACTTTCCAGAAAGGGAAATCTGGCAACTTGATATAGCGGTCGCCATATTCATAAAGATTGCGCGAATCATCACGGGAAATCATCATTTCGTGCAGTTTCTCGCCTGGGCGCACACCAATTATGCTATAGCGGCAACCTGGCGCAATCGCCTGTGCCAGATCAGTTAGACGCATACTGGGAATCTTGGGAATATAAAGCTCACCGCCAGTCATAATGTTGAACGAATCGACGACAAACTTGACTGCCTGCGGCAGCGTGATCCAGAATCTGGTCATGCGTTCATCCGTTATAGGTAGTTCGCCGGTTTCTGCAAGTTTCTGAAACAATGGCACAACGCTGCCACGACTGCCGATAACATTGCCATAGCGAACCACTGCGAATCTCGTCACCATTTTACCAGAATAGGCATTGGCAGCGATGAAAAGCTTATCAGAACACAGTTTGGTGGCACCATAAAGATTGACCGGATTACAGGCCTTATCGGTGCTCAAGGCCACCACCTTCTGCACGCCAGCTTCCAACGAGGCGTTGATAAGATTCTGCGCACCCATGATGTTGGTCTGTACCGCTTCAAACGGGTTGTATTCAGAGGCCGGAACCTGCTTTATGGCGGCCGCGTGAATTACCAGATCGACTCCGCAAAGAGCACGGTAAAGCCTTTTTTCATCGCGAACGTCGCCTAGAAAGAATCTCAGGCGATCTGAAGCGAACATCTGTGACATCTGATACTGCTTGAATTCATCACGCGAATAAACGATTATCTTGCGCGGATCAAATTCTTCCAGAGCTCTTTTGACAAAAGCCTTGCCAAAAGAACCGGTGCCGCCGGTGACGAGAATGCTTTTGCCGTTCAGCATGCCTTTTCTCCCTCGATATTAAATGACCGCTGAAACAGATTATTGATTCAGCAATGTCCTGGCACTAAGATCGATAATGCTGTTGTCGCCGATATTCATGCGTTGAAACTGGCCGGTGAGTTCTACCGAGTCTCCGATCAGTGACTTTTCAAGAACCGTGCTGCGAAGTATTGAATTCGGGTTGATTACCGAATCTTTAATTATTGAATCGTGTATGCGGCAGTTCTTGGCAATCGAAACATAAGGCCCGATTACGCTGTGTTTCACTTCTGCACTCGGATGAATTGAAACCGGCGGAATTATCACACAGCCCTCGATGCAAACATGATTACCGCTGGCCCGTTCGAGCAGAAAGCGGTTAGTATAGAGAAGAGTTTCTGGCTTGCCACAATCGAGCCATTCTTCGATCTCAGGCGCACCCAGCTGTTTGCCATCTTTGATCATCAGCTTGAAAACTTCGGGCAGATAGAATTCACCCTTCACTCGCAGATTCTCACGAATGGCACGCGCGATATAGTCCATAAAACTTCGGCCATCCTTGAGATAGTAAAGGCCGACCTGCGCCAGTTTGCTTACCGGACTATCTGGCTTTTCGACCATATCGACGATGATGTTGTCACGCATGACATTGACGCCAAAACGCTGATAGTCTTCGACTTCTTTCGAATAAATCAGACCATCAAGACCATCACAGAGCTTGGGAATGCGGGTCAGGTCTGTTACAAACAAAGTATCGTTGAATACCACCAGAACGTCGTCACCCGCCTGAATGCGTGGTGAAGCGAGAGAAACCGCGTGAGCCGGCCCAAGCAGTTCTGTCTGCTGAATGTAAACAGCATTCAGATTCGGATAATGCTTTTCGACATAGCGCTGTATTACCGAACCATTCTCATCAGTTATAATGATAAATTCATCGATTTTCAGTTTTTTCAGACCATCGATGACGTGCTGCAGCACGGTTTTGCCAGCCACACGCACTAACGATTTAGGCTTGGTAAAAGTATGAGGTCTTAACCTGGTGCCTTTTCCGGCGACTGGCAAAATTAATTTCATAGCCTTCTCCCGATTCCTTCATAATCAAACCCGAGCTCCTGCATCTTTTTTGGCTCAAACAGGTTGCGGCCGTCAAGTATGATCGGATTTTTGAGCAGACTTTTGACCTTGTCGAGATCGGGGCGCCTGAATTCATTCCATTCGGTCACAATTACCAGCGCATCAGCACCTTCGAGAATATCATAAGACTTTTTGCCATAGCTGATCCGTTCGGCAAAAATCTTGCGAGCCTCTTTGACCGCTTCCGGGTCATAAGCTCTTACTTTTGCGCCGGCCGCCAGAAGTTGCTCGATCAGCACAATCGATGGAGCTTCGCGCATGTCATCGGTATTCGGCTTGAAAGCAAGACCCCATACCGCTATGGTTTTTCCCTTGAGATCTTCGCCAAAGCGGCGCACGACCTTACTGAAAAGCACCTTTTTCTGACGATAATTAACCGCTTCGACCGCCTCGAGGATTTCGAGCTTATAAGAGTTCTGCGAAGCAGTTCGAACCAGCGCCTGAACATCTTTGGGAAAGCATGAACCACCATAGCCGGCACCCGGGAATATGAATGGATAGCCAATTCGAGAGTCTGAACCAATACCCTGGCGAACCTGCGAGATATCAACCCCAAGAATTTCGCAGAGATTGGCGATATCATTCATGAACGATATTTTGGTAGCCAGCATCGCATTGGCAGCATACTTTGTCATTTCAGCCGAAGCAATATCCATTACCAGAATCGGTTTGCCGGTTCTGACAAACGGTGAATAGAGTTCTTTCATCAGTTCGCCGGTGCGCACGTCGTCACAGCCGATAACCACCCGGTCAGGCTTCATGAAGTCATCTATGGCATTGCCTTCTTTCAAAAATTCAGGATTGCTGACGACATCGAAGGGAATATTTTCGCCGCGTTTCGCGAGTTCTTCTTTGATAACTGCCTTAACCTTTTCGCCGGTTCCAACCGGAACGGTAGACTTGTCGACAATAATCTTGTATTCAGTCATGCTGCGCCCGATACCACGCGCAACAGCTATTACATGCTGCAGGTCAGCCGAACCGTCTTCACCAGGCGGGGTTCCTACGGCTATAAAGAGCAGCAGACATTTAGACACAGCCTCTTCAAGGCTGGTGGTAAAAGTCAGACGCTCTTCTTCGACGTTGCGCTTGACCAGACCCTCGAGACCGGGTTCATAAATCGGTATGATACCGTTCTTGAGATCCTCTATCTTTTTAACGTCGGTATCAACACAGATAACATCGTTTCCTGATTCAGCGAAACAGGTTCCGCTGACCAACCCGACGTAACCTGTACCGATCATTGCTATTTTCATTTTTCTGCTTCCTTTCTCTTTTGCAGTTGAAATATGATAAATTGAAAGTCATAATACCATCTGAGCTAAAAAATTCAAGCTGTACGAGTTAATCACCGCACCATGATCAGAATATTGGATCGTTACATTTTTACCCAGCTGATTGGGCCGTTTCTCTTCGGCTTTTTTCTGTTCGTCACCATCATCGCCATTGACCCGCTGATGTCGGCTCTACAAAGCATAGTTAACGAAAACGTCGGACTCAGCGTCATGGGGCGCTGGTTTCTCAATCGTCTGCCGCAGGACATGATCTTCACCTTCCCCATGTCAGTGTTGCTCGCCAACCTGCTTGTCTTCGGCCGTATGTCAAAAGATTCCGAAACAACAGCTCTGAGAGCCGGCGGCACCAATTTCTTCCGAATCCTTGTCCCCGTCATCATTTTTGCTCTAATGATAACCATTATCAGCTTCATCTTTAACGAACTCGTTGTGCCAGGCAGTAACGAACGGGCACGCAACATCAGACGCCAGGAAATCATGCGACTGATCGAGCCCGAGGCTTCTGAGAACTCGATCATGCGAACATCTGACGGCGCCTTTGCCTATGCCAGAAAAGTTTATGAAAAGCGCGGCCAGATGGAAAAGGTGCTGCTCGAATATTATGACAACAGTGGAGTTCTCACCAAAAGAATATCGGCGGCCACAGCTGACTGGAACGGCGATGCGTGGATTCTCAAACATGCGGTTGTTCAGGATTACACACAAAACGCGGTGCCGGCACCGGAAAGCATCACCGAGATTCGCATCGACACCATCGAAGAGACTCCCGAAGATTTTGCCCGGCAAAGCAAGAAGCCGACAGAAATGAGTTATAGCGAGCTCAAAGACCGTATCGAAGCCTACGAGCGGGCGCAATTCATGGATACAACCGAAATGCGCGTCGGCCTGGCCATGAAAACATCTCTGCCATTCGCCAGTTTCTTTTTTGCGATAATCGGCGCCAGCTTCGGCCTCACCAATAACCGCAGCGGAGCGTTCATCGGCTTTGGTGTGTCAATTTTGATTATTTTCTTCTATTACGTTCTGATGAGCATTTTTTCTGCACTCGGCAAATCAGGGCATATTCCGCCGATGCTGGCAGCATGGGCGCAGAACATTATTTTTGCCCTGGCAGGTTTTTACATTGTTAAACGCATCAATGACTGAAGCAAACAAAGCCATGCGAATTGCTGCAATCATGTTGCTTTTCGTTGTTACCGCCGGGATCTGCTATGCCGAAGTATTCAGGCCATTGCAGATTCTGCTGCCCGGCAACCTTGGCGGCAACCTGGCCAGCATCGACCGCGATCTCAAAATAAAACCAGATCTCTGCTGGCGCATCACCGAACAGGTTGCTTCGTTCAAAAGGCTCAAAGACAAAGACAGCCTGGTCATTGCCCCCGGCAACGATTCAAATATTTATTCACCCTTTAACTACCTGTTTCGCGGCGAACTCGAACGGGAACTCATCGGTCACTGCCATCCTGACGTCAGAGGTATCAGCCCCGACGACCTCGAAATGTTTGCCGACTCTGGCTTGAGCAAAGAAATCAGACAACACGTCTGGACAAACCACGAAACCATCGACAATCAAATGATTTTTGCACCTTTTGCCTGTCTCAAGACCGGCAACCAGCGTATCTGGTATTTCAACTTCATCAGTGCTGAATACTGTCGCAGCCTGCCATTAAGCAACTGGGGCAACTTTGCAGCAGAGAATCCGAAACGAAGTCTGCGCCGACTGGCACCTGACCTGACTGATACCGACATTACCATTTCAACCGTCTATCTCGGACAGTATGAGATTGAGCAGCTGGCAGCAGAGCTGAAAAACATGCCGGGCTGGCATCTGATAATTCAGGTTGCGACAGCCAATACTCCTGCGTTGTATTCAACGACAATGGCGCAACAGAATGATAATCTGTGGTTTCTTACAATCGCCGATGGACACAGGAGTCTGCCTCAGATCAATATTTTCAGACGCAACAATGGCTGGCCACGCCTGACGGTGCGCCAACTCGCCTTCAGCAAAATCAGCGGACGCAAAGGAGAAGAGCTTTTCCAGCAGGCAGAAAAAAAGTGCAAAGCCATTGCAGTTAAACCGCTTCGGGTTATTCGACCTTCTTTTCAGGCGTCTACATCCGCCTTCCGGTTTGCAGACAAGCAGCATGCCAGGCTGATCAGACAAGTATGCAACAGTGATGTGACCTTTTTGCGGGTTCCTCAAATGCAACATATGGTTGACAATGTAATATGTACTGGACATATTTTCGCAAGTATGGAGAACGATCGAATACACAGTTTCAGATTGTCTGGAAAGGAGTTGTTCGAGCTCGCAGCTGCACTGGTGAAAGATTCTGACACGGAACCGACTGCCGTTGCCGGATGTGAAGTTACCTGGTTTGCCGGTCGCATCAGCACACTTAAAATCTCCGGGCAACCTTGCAGGTCAGACAGGCAATATCTGGTAAGCACCAGCGAAAGAACTTTGCGTGATCCAGCATTGATGAAACTGACTTTTTATGACAAACTGCAAGGCTACGAAGGCATGACTCTGTGGAAGGCATGGATGAACTCCTTGAAGTCACTTCAGGCAACTGATGAGCAGCTTATAGATCAAACCGATTCTGGCGGGACATAATGAAAATACAACTAAAACCATACCTGAAAAAACTGTTGGTCACGTTTGTGACAGTATTTCTGCTTCTGCCCGGTATTGGCACGCTGGCAGAAACAAATGACTACCAGCCAGACCCTGCCATAACCGCAAAAATTGCCGAAAACCCAGGAATCATTCATGAAAAACTTACTTCAGCCATGAACAAACTTCTTGATAATCCGGCAACCCTGACCATAGAAATTACGCCTTATAACGAGCCGGGCGACAAAGACTGTACAGAAGGCCGCTTCAAAAAGGTTGTAGTTAAGACTTCGCGCGGGCAGGTCGAAAAACTTTATCTGCATCAGGCTGACATCGAGTTCGAAGACGTGCAGCTCGACACAAAAAAACTACTCGAAGAAGACAAAATCGACCCAGTGTCGATGAAAAATATCAACATGGATGTGATCATTAAAGAAAGCGATATGAACAGCTTTCTCGACGCCAAAAGCAAGTCAATCAAGGTCAGCGACCCCAGAATAAAACTTCTGCCTGACGTCATGGAGCTTTCTGGAATCACCAAATATGGGATGGTAAGAGTAGATTTCTGGGCAACCGGCAAACTCTCGGTAAAAGACGGCAGAGAGATACACTTTTACGCCAGTCGCATGAAAGTAAATCGCATGACCATGCCCAGATCATTCGTTGGCATGATTGTCAAAAAGATAAATCCAGTTCTCAACCTCGACAAGTTTCCTTTTAAACTCAACCTGAAAGAGATCAAGATAACCCGCGGTGAAATGAATTTTACAAGTTACCGCGAAGGAACTCGATAACACAAAGAAATACCTTTTGCATTCAGACTTCCCGCCAAGTTACAATACAGCATATTCAATTCACAGGAGGAAGTATGAAACGACTACTGGTTATTCTTCTCGGACTCTGTTTTGCTGTACCTGCTTTTGCAGAAGGTGTAAGATCCGTCGATAACGACGCCTGGCTCGATCATCTCGGGCAGATGCAGATAATTCGGCAGCAGATTCTGAGCCTGGTTACCAAAGAGAACCCGACAGCAGACGACAAGGCAGTTCTAGAAACACTCAAAGCAGATTTCGCCGCCCAGAAAGCCAAATGGGACAACTATCTGGTCGATGTATCCCAGCAGCAGGAAGCCCCCAAAGTCGATGAAGCAAAGCCCGAAACACAGGAAAAAGCCTGGGGCAGCAAATGCAAAGACGGCGATTGCAAAGGCAAAAAGAAGCAGAAGAAACACTGGAAAAAGTCCTGCAAAAAATGCCAGGAAGGCTGCTCCGGCAAATGTGGCGACTGCAAGGTTAAAGACTGCAAAGTTAAAAAGGCCAAGTGCAACAAAGCAAATAAGAAACCCTGCAGCAAGGGCAAAGATTGCTGCCAGGTAACCGGCAAAGAATGCACAGATCCCGGTTGTGAAAGTTCCAAAAAGGCGGCAAAAAGTGCATTAAAACCCTGTGACAAAGGAAAAGAGTGCTGTAAGGTAACCGGCAAAAAATGCACTGACTCTAGCTGCGGCAGCTACAAAAAAGCCAGCAAAAAGTGCTGGGGCCGGCATGTATGCGGTGAACAGTGCAAAAACGGCTGCAAATTTGCCAAAACCGACTGCTGTGGCAGCGCCATGTGCAAAGAAGTTGGCCACTGCATAAGAGACAGCAAAAAAGCTGACAACTGCTGCGGCGGCAAAAAATGCGGCAACAAAACAGGCAAATGTTGCAAAACCTCTGGCAAAAAGGGCTGCAACGGCTGATAAAATCGTAATTAAGTCTCTTTAAAAGGTCTCACCCAAAGTGAGACCTTTTTTATTGCAGGATCAGTGCGGCAGTTTATCGACAAGGCCGGCCATGACGAAATCGTTGGCATGCAGACCGTTGATTTTTGAGGTCTTAAAGCGAACCCGGCAAAAGCCCCAGCCAATGGTAAGAACCGGGTGATGCCCCATTTCTTCAGCCAGACTGCCGACCTTCGTCGCAAATTCCATAGCTTGAACGAAGTTTTTGAAACTGAACTTTCTGACTATGGCACGAGCATCGTCTTCGAGCTCCCAGTCCGGGAGATCGCCAAGATACTCTTTGCATTTCGCCGGATCAAGAGGTGGCAGATCAGAACTACAGGGAACACACTTTGTCAGCTTTTCCATAAAAACTCCTGCTGGTTATAGAGGATGATACCAGTCTCGACATTCAGCACAGGGCTGAACGTCGGCAATCTGAAGCTGAAGATGTCGTTTTCTGAACTCTTTCGCAGCCGGCGAGTTCCAGATATCGTGCAGAGACTGATCGTTAAGATGACCATAAGCATGGCGACCCTCAAAATCAAAGGGACAGATGGTAACGCTGCCATCAGACAATACTGTTGCCGCAAGAAGAGCGTGACGACATGGGCGGCGTTTAACCGGCGTAAAATCAACTTTTGAAGTGCGGGAGCCCGGGCGACCATACTCTGCCTCACCGAGTATCTGATACCATTGAACCGGCTCGGGTGGAAGATCGAGAGGCCAGCGAAAGAAATTTTCACGGAAAACCGGGCTGGTTACCTGCTTCCAGTAGCGCAAAAAAGCCAACTGCTGATGCTCGGTCTGACTGTGTCGAAGCATTGTTATGCCTACTTCCGGGAATTTGTCGGGCATAGCCTTTTTACGCTCGCGCGCAAAAGCGAGAAATTTTTCGATGTTTTCCCAATTACAGCCCGGTCTGACCAGGTCGAAGCCTTCTCTGGCCAAAGCATCTGTGCTGATTCGGAGATGATCCAGCGTACTCCACGGAAAATCAGAGTTTTCAGGCAGCTTCTGTAAAGAAGTGTGTAATGAAACCTGAAAATTGCCAAGCCGGCGCAGCAGATCTGTGAGATCTGAGTAAAGCAATGGTTCACCCATGCCCGAGATCACCCAGCGCACATCATCGCCATCAGAATATTCTCCGACCAGCCGGTTGAAGGTGGCCGGGGGCATTCGGGTTACTGCCCGCTGCATGCTGTTGTGCGGGCAATTAAAACAGCTGCCCGAGCATTCATTAGTTGGTTCAAGTTTGATTGTCTGCGGCCCATAATCGCAGTAAACAGCTTCCCAGCCAGATTCAGCCAGCCATTTTTCATAGGAAAAACTGCTGGAAACAAATTCTGCACTGCCAGTTGCAGCATAGACAGACTGCATTCGCTCTGAATTCAGCCTGAGATCAACGTTGAGCCGAGCTCTGACTCGTGGGCAGTGCCAGGCTCCGATTTTGAAAGGATAAAGCGGTTTGCGTAATGCCCAGGCCATGCCGCCACGAGCCCACATGAGATCTTCGTGACTGCGCATCAATCCGATCAGAAGCTCATCACTGAAAATGGCCCAGCCACCGCCCGACACCCGCTCTTCAGCGAAACAGGCATCGAAAGCTTCCCTTCTATATAGTTCAAGGCTGCCATAGATCTCGGCTGCTTCGACCAGTAAATTGGGCAAAGGGACCAAAACCAGGGTTTTCCAGCCCGTCTGTTCCTGAGCAAGTGCTAAAGCAGCCCCGATCAGCGTATCATTGCCACTGTCATCCTCGAGACCCCAACGCTGCTGTTGCAGCGAAACCGGTTTTTCGAGCACTCTTTCAGCCGGAAACAACACTGGTCTTATGCCAAGCGCTTTCGCCTGTTCGACAAGCTCGGCATACTCGTTACGGTCAGGCACCGCCAACGCGAACCCGGAAATAATGCCACGATCTTTGAACCTGTTGTGAAGGATCTGCAGGGCCGTCATACCGTTATTTACCGGTCTGGCAAGGTCGACATGACGTCGGTACAGGTTTTTTAACCCGTCAACATAGAAAATAATGCCCGTGCTGATGACTGCCCCCCCGAAGAAATGCGTGAATTAAGGTAATTTACTATAACAAAATGATGCAGGCTATGCAAAGCCAACTTTGGCAGAAAACCGAGCCTTGCGCTGATGTGAAAAACTTTTCATAGTTGAGTATAGTATATTAAGGGTTGAACAATCCTTCCTGGAGAATCTTGATGAGCAGATATACAACATTGCTGTTTCTCGCTGTTCTTCTGCTGACAACATGTGTAGCACGAGCGGCCAACCCCTTTTCCGGCGAAGCTACGTTCAAATTATCAGAAAGCTCGTCAAAAGACTCTGACAAGAAAAATGCCAAATTGGCGGTCAAGTCAGATGCGCTTGCCGACAGGCCATGCACTCTGGCAGTGATGGCTGATCTGCACGCGCGACCGGAAAGCCTGCCCATGCTGAAAAAAGCCTTTGCCAGAGTCAATCAGCTCGATGATGTTTACGGCGTCGCCATTGTTGGCGATCTTGTCAGCAAACTCGGCACCCATGCTGAATACGATGTTCTTGCCCAGGGTCTGAAAGCGCTTTCGGTTCCGATCTATGCCGTTCCCGGCAATCACGACATTCTATACAAGGACTACCTGATCAACGGCGAGAAAAAACGTGGAACTCCAGCCGAAAAAAAAGCCAAACACCAGCTGTTCAAAAAGACACTTGGCCTCAAATCACTTTACTATGTGAAGAAAGCTGGCGGACACCTGCTCGTCTTTCTACCAAACGACGCTTTATCAGCCATTCCGTGCTCGATGCCGTCAGACGAGGCCTGGGTGTTTCTTCGCAAAACCTTGAAAGACAACAGGGAGCTGCCAACCATAATCTTCAGTCACGCTCCGCTGGCTGGCAGCTACGCTGATAAAAAAACTATGCCGCCTCTACAGGCCAATGTTCAGCCATCCGCCAGAATTCGCCGTCTGCTCAGAGAAAATCCCCAGGTATATCTGTGGTTTTCCGGACATCTTCACATTACACCGGCACAAAGATATTTTAACTGCCCAGCCAATAAAGCTGGCAACGTCAACGTGATTCATGTACCGCCCTCGCAGATTCACAGTTCATGGATTCAGGTTGTCAGACTGTCGCCAAAAGGCGCCACAGTCAGAACCATGGAAGTAAAATCAGGCAAATATCTCAAAAAGCACACGCGAACATTCAAACCCGGAATCTCAAATAAGAACGATGAAAAAAAAGATAAAAACAAAAATCACAACAGCGACGACGAGTTGAAGATCGCCAGAATTGTCGTATCAAATGCCCACTCAGGCGGAAATCATCAAAAAGAAGCTTACGGAGAATGGCTGGCCGATCTGGAGCCAGACCTGTCATTGATCAGCGAGGCAGTCAGCATGGCGCCGCATCTGCGACCGGCCGGGCGCGTTTTCAATGCTGGCATGGACAGTAGAGGCAGTCGTGAAGTGGCGGTGGTATTACGCGACGGCCTTCCATTACTGGGTCGCGACAGCGGCAAAGTGTCACCTGACCTTGGTATCGGTATCGCACATGATCGCTGGTGGAGTTGTATAAAGACAAGAGTCGCCGGTATAAGAACGAGAGTTTACTCATTACACCTGAATGCCGTTATCCAGGAGCCTGGCGGCGAAGCAAGGCAGGTAAATCGCTGGGAAGTAACACGTGAAGGGCTCAGCCGACTCGAAGACCAGTGGAAAAAAGACATCAAAGAAGGCTGGGCAGTTATCGTCGGTGGCGACCTCAACTGGAACGACTCCCGTCCGAAAGCCCAGTCGCATCGCATGTCGCCAGGACAGTTATTCAAGCGCATCGGCATGAAGTATGTCAATCGCGAACTGATGTGGCTGGCTTGGACTCCAGAGACCCATAAACTGGCAAAAAATGATTTTATGGCGCCGACAAAAATTCCGGGTCTGGTGCCGCGTGAGCATCCGGCATTGCTTATAGACCTGCAGGCCAGGCACAAACCAGCGAAAGAACTCGAAGAAGACAGGCCTGATCCCGAAGAAGAAGAGCTCGATACCACAGAAGAAGAAGCTGATGAACCAGAAACTGAAGAAACCGTCGATGAGTCAGAACTCGAAGCAGAAAATGTATCGGAAGAATCTGATGCTACAAGTTCTGAAGGCAAAGATACTGGTATCGATGCAAAGGATGATTCAGACAATTCTCCTGAAGAGCAGGAAATGAGCACAGAGGAGCAAGCCTCTTATCAGGCAGCCATCGAGCGCATTAGAGAGCTAGTCGCTACAATATACGAGCATCTGAAAAGTATCGCTCTGACTTTTACCCGCGTGCTGATGCCCTGAAGACTTGCTTCGCGAAGCAGGCAAAAAACCGAAGCGACCCTTTTCAGGGTCGCTTCGCTGTTCAAACATCAGAACAGAAGCAGGATCAGGCGTAAAGATCAACCATTTTGCCGAGTCCGGTTGCCTCAGCTTCAGACACCTGTGCGGAATTGGCCAGTTTAACGATCTTTTCTGCCAGGTCCATGTTGGCCTGCATGCTCTCTTCGAGAACTTTCATCAGTTCAGCAGTTCCGGTTCCACTGACTCCACTGATTCCAGACAAATCGATCACCTGCCTTTCTGCTTAAACAGCGACGTTGAGCCTTGGGCGCGGCGGATTATTCACCTGCACTGAATTTTGATGCTTCTGCATCGCCAGCTCCCAGGTATTGCGAAGATTCTGCACCAATGGTTTGATCTCAAGCATGGGCGCAGGATCTTTTCTGACATTGGCATCGCCAAGTTTTTCTAGAAAGAACACGTATAACCGCTCAAGGTTGTCAGCGATTTCTCCACCCTTTTCTTTGTCGAGTGCAGTCATCAGCTCTGCGAAAATAGCCTGAATACGCAAGAGTAGATTGCTTATCTGCTCGATATTCTGTTCTTCAAAGGCAACTTCAGCCTGACACATGAACTTGATGGCGCCATCATAGAGCATGAGTATCAACGCCTCAGGCGAAGCTGTTTCGACCTGGGTTTTCTTGTAGGCAGTGTTTTTGCTGTATGGGTTGGTGTTCATCGGGACAGGTCTCCCTTCAAACTTTGTTTTGATTTGTCTGCCCTGTCCAGTGAGGTTATTGCTTTTTCAAGAAGCGGTATCTGATATTCGTGAAAACTCTCGAGTGCTGCCAGGAAACCAGAAATTTCCTTAATCCATTCACCAACAGTTGCCCGCGGCGAAGCCTTCAAATTGTTAAGCTCCATCGTATGGCGGGTCATAAACTTGGTCTGATGTATCGAAAACCATGCGAACAGATCTTTTTCGATACATATATCGTCATGCAGCTTCATGACATCGTAATATTCGGCACTGGCTTTGCCACTCAGCCTGGCCGGCTCAATATCAGCATAGGCATTGAGAAGCTTTCGGCATACCGACACGGCGCGCCGCGCTTCACTTTCGTTGCGTCTGATAAGTTTGCGGTAATGCATAAGACGCTCGCGCAATGCATTACAATCGGCATTTACCGGCCTTTGCAGCGCTTCGTCAAGAATCTCGCGCACTGGCGCGGCACGGTCAGCATATTTGGCAATGACGCTTGTCAGCGGCATTATATCAACATATTTGTCAACGACACCACCTTCGGTGGCATTGATTATCTTAACTGGAGTCTGCCGGAACTGATCTTCGAACCAGTCGCGGTAAAGCTTCATGTTTTCGTCGGTGTACAACGCCTTGCCATCGCTGCGAACAAGCTTATAGCGGCCTCTGGTGTTGATATAATCAGCAGACTCATGCTCGATCGAAGTAAATGAATGAATGCGTTCAAACAGCAGATCATCCGAATAAGAACCGCGAGCATGCAGTCGACCGTCTTCAAAAGACAGGTCGAGGCCGATAAAAACTATCGGATCAGCACCCATGTTTCGCACTAGATCGAACACGGTTGTCGCGATCGAACCCCAGCAGATAAGAGTTCCAACTGGCTCGCGCAGGTCTTTGAAAACCGGGTGCAGCCCACCGCCAAATGTCATAAGCATTTTGGGGCCTTTGAAACTCTCGAATATATCAGGATGCGTCATCGGTTCGATAGCCAGAATCACATCTGACTCGTTCTCCACGCCGACAAAATCGAGAGAATTTTCATAAGATGGATCGGCTGCACAGACAATATCCGGTCTGATTCCGTTGGCAACCAGCTGACGCAAAGCCGTATCAACAGCCACGATTGGAAACTTACCCTTTACATTCCTGAGATAGTGCATGTTGCGGTCGAGCGAAGGTCCTGCCGCAACCACGATCGCAGGCGTATTACTGAATCTGCCAAAAAGTCTGTCGATGCCTGGCAAAGTAAAACCGGCTGCCAGGTTGGCAAAATAATTAGAATGAAACTCAAAGCCTGAGTGCATAAGCGTTACCAGATTACCCTTGGAACGATTGCACAAATATCTGATTTTTTCGACGACACGCTCAAAATAGGCGTTATGTCGAGCTTTCGCCGGCGGGTGGTCGATTATTGCCAGCCGTTCGAGAACTGACCAGTCAAGATTGACATTCCAGAAATCGCCGATCTCATCAGGCCCCATTCCGATGCAGAGGGCAACCCGCTGATCCGTAAAAAGCCGGCTGAGATCGCGCGCCTGCATGGCCGCGACAAAAACAGCAGGATCGGGCTCGATTACAAAAAGCTGTGGCCCACCAACCATTACCTTCAGTTGCAACAGAATCTCTTCTGCCGTGTAGCCCAAACCGAAACCGAGCAGCAACACATGACTCTGGCCTTCGTAACTGGCCGCCACCTGCTTTTTTGCTTCTGCCTGCGGGTCATAACGGCTGTGATAAGAAAGCGGGCGGGCACCATCTTCGTGCAAAGCCAGTGTTGGCTGGCCGTTACGGGCATTTTCGACACGATACTTTTCGGGTGTAAAGCGGGGCGCGTATCCTTTTACCAGCTGATAAGCTGCAGGATGGCGCTTCAACACCGATAGATTGCGATTGAACGTGTCGTTCATAGAAGCCCCTGTCAGGCAGCAAGGATGCTTTTAATAAAACCCTTGCTGTCCTGCAAAATTTCAGGAAATTCATACTCCAGAATATCCGCCAGACCGACCCAGTCCTGTGCCTCCTGGGCGATCTGAACCTGGTTCATCTGTTCACCAAGCCGCTGCACAAGGCTCTGTCGATCACTTTCCAGAGATGACTCTGCCATGTTTGATGCAAAAGCGAGATCGGCATTCTTGAGCATGGTTACCAGCCATTCGATGCCATCAACAAATTCAAGGTAGCTGTCCATGCCCTCTTTAACCTTACCAATCCGCAGTTCAGACGCGACTTCGACTGCCAGCTCTTCGAGATGCTGCAGCCCGGCTTCGCCATCGGCAAAGGCGGCGCGAACCATATCCTGGGCAGTTGCTGTAAATAATTCTATCTTCTGGTAGTCCATTACCTTGAGCGCTGAAATTTCAGAAACATCGTCGGCTGAATAACTTTTTTCGTCGAGAATGATTTCAATTACGGTTGCCTGAGTTCCTTTGAGGGATTCCTCGACCGTTGTTAAAAGTTCGAGCACTGTCACTTCAGGGCCAATGCCCTCGATATCAAGCCGGTTGTCATTCAGCAGTATTTCCAAGGTTGCACCTTCGTTGTATTGGTTTTAATTAGACTACTTGTTTCCTGTCAGCTGTGCAAGCTGATTTGAAAATGCCGTCGCCTGTGACTGATAATTACTGAGAGCGCTTTCAAGAGTTGCGAACTGCTTGAGCAAAGCTTCTTCACGCGAAGCCAGGCGCTCTTCCTGTTTGGCGATCTGGCTGTTGATCAGCGATATCTGCTTATCCATCTCGCTGTTCGAACTGGCGACGCCAGAACGCCCAACCCGCTTGGTCAGCATACCGTCTGATCGGGTAAATTCATTGAGCACATCTTTAAGTCGGCGGGCTATGCCCCTTTTGTTGACGTCAGTCGCATCCTGGTTGAACAAGGCCGCAATCTTGTCGGGATTCGCCTTGAGCGCAGCTTCCAGATTTTCTTTGCTTGAAATAGTAAGTGTCCCGACCATGGTGTCTTTGTAGTTTGAGCCGACTGCACCCGTTGTGATACCAATATCCGACAAACTGTCGAAGAAACTGTCGACACCAGGCACGACAGAAGACATCACCATGCGCATCTGCGATCTGACACTGCGCAAAGTACTGTCACCAGAGAGCAACCCGACCTTGTAAGCCTCTTCATATGCAGCAAGCTCAGAATCCGACAAAGCGCTCTTCTCTTCGTCAGTAAGAGCACTTAGAGACCAGTTACGCTCTTCGGTCAACTTTCCGTATATCGTCTGGGTAATTTCATTGTAGGCATCAATAAAGTCAGTTATCGCCTGCATACCAACTTCGGTGTCAGCTTCGACATTGATTACGCTGCCGCTGGCACCGGTAACATCGTAGATATTAAAGCTCACGCCCTCGACAACGTCGCTGATGGTGTTCGACTGACTGACCTGATCGGCACCTCCAAACACCCCGTCTATGCTGTAGATAGCATTTTTACCGACATTCTGCGTTGCCCCCTGCAATCCCATTGCTGCAAGGAAATTGCTGCTGTCAGTTGGCGAGCCCAGCGCGATTGCGCGATTTCCGGTTTCAGTCGAGGTCAGTACAAATTTACCGTTAGTTTTGTCGTAATGTGCCTTTACCCCAACCTGGCTGTTATTGTTGATCGCACTGATAACCTGGTCGAGAGTCATGCTCGAAGTGCTGTTGATCATGAACTTCACGCCATTGATACTGAAACTGCCGGCCGTTACAGCACTGGCAAAACCGGCACTGGCAAAAGGCGTAGCTGTCTTAACATCTGATATCGGCCGGGCACTGACAATACTTGAACCGGTATCGAGGCCGTTAACCGGGCCATTGGCCAGGCCAAGGGCACTGCCCAGCGTACCGGCGCCAAGATCTTTGATCTCAAGCGTTGCAGCCGTACCCTTATCAGTACCGGTTATGTTAACTTTGCCGGTTGCTGCATCATAGTAAGCACTTGCAACACCTTCTACCTCTGCGATTCTGTCGATGATCTCACTTAAAGTTTCTGTTCCGTCATAACTGATGTCAGTAGCCTGCCCGTTAACCAGAACCTGCAAAGTACCGGCGCCAACTCCGAATTCAGTTGCAATATCGCTGGTGCGTGCATCAGCCAGCGACAACCCGAGATTGCCCGAACTGGCCAGTTTGGCGGCGGCAGCCTGACTGCCTGCTACCAGACCGGTCGCGCTGAGAAAATTACTCGTGTCTGTTGAAGAACCCATACCTATTGGAGCAGTGCTGCCATCTTTGCGGGTCAGAGTTATCAGGTCGGTAGCTGAATCATAAGTCGCGTTCAGATTGGTCATTGAAGTTATACGCGAAAGCACACCCTGCAGGGTGTCGATCGAAGGATTTACATTAATCTGAACGCCATCAACGGTAAAAGTTCCAGCAGTAATGCTCTGGGCAAAGGTTTCATTGGTAAGTTTTTCGCCATTATCAAGCCCGGAAACCTTCATCATTGCGCCAAAAAGTTTTTCGGTAAAGTTGGAAGTATTGTCGGTAACACTGAAAAAATTTCCGTCGGCCGAATCAGTGTTCACAATCTGAAGCTTACCACTGCCCTGGTCGAAGCGAAATTCTACCAGCCGATCATCCGGATTTCCGGTAGGAACACCGCCCTTCACAAGGCTCGCACGGGTATCTATATCCTCATTGAGAAATTTTATCAGATCAGCCACTTTGGTGCTGCCCGGCAGACCACTGATATCGAAAGATTCTGGCGAACCAGTTCCAGCGCGCTCGATGAAGAAAGACCCCGGAGTAATACCAAGATCGTCCAATGTAGTGTCAAGACCAGATCTTATATTCATCAGACCAGACTCGATGGCAGGTAGATCCTTGTCGAGATCTATTTGTCCATCGGCGTCGAACATTCCGCTTATGATCCCAGAAGGTGCGACATCGACAACTTCAACACTCAGATTCGGGTCGAGCAGATTGAAGCGCACTCTGTTGTTGCGTGCATCATAGCTCGCATTGAGTTTGCCCTTGAGCTCTGGTTTATTGTTGATGCTGGTATTGATGTTGTTTATCAACCCGTCGATTGTAGTATCGGCCGTAGCACCGGTCGCAATATTGTAAGTGCCTGAACCACCGCCAACAACACGCACCTCGAGGTTACCCGGAGTAATGCCAAGCGCTCCGAGGGTCGTCGAAGAACCTCCCAGTTTGCTGGTACTTTTCAAATTGTAACCAAGTTCTAATGCTCCGGCCAGCTTGCCCTGCGATGCTACGGTAGTCGAAGTTGCCACCTGTTTAACATGCATGGTATAGCTGCCGATAGCAGCAGCAGTTGTTGCCGTCGCATTGACGACACGCGGGTCACTCGCGTCTACCTTCTTGGTATTGAAGGTGCGGCTGAAGGTAAGGTCAGTAGCCTTGTTCTGAAGCTCGAAAAGCTTGAGATTTATATCCTGAAGCATGGTGCGCTGATAATCCATGGTGTTGCGCTTACGCTGCAGGTTGAATTTGGTAAAGCTCTCGGCTTTGAGCATCTGCTCAATCAAAGACTGGGTGTCGAGCCCTGAAGAGAGCCCGCCCACCCAGTTTCTATTTACACTGCTGACCATATCAAGCCTCCTGACGCGAATCAGTCTATCTGATTTTCTTTATCTATGCTTTTTTATCGAAAATCAGACCCATGTAATCTTCCATCTTGGCAACGAGATCGAGAACTTCTTCGTTCGGAATCTGGCGGATAACCTTGTCCTTGGTAATATCCACCACCGACACCATCGTTCTATGCGTAGCATCATGAATCTGAAAGCGCAGCGATTTGTCGAAAATCACTGCTGTCTTATTAAGTTTATCGACAGCTTCCTGAAGTTCTTCCTGTGTTTTCTCGCGATTTTCCTTGGGTGATTCGAGCTGCTTGCTATCAAGCTCCGCCACTTTACCTGCTTCTCCACTTCTATCGACGCTACCCTGGGTGGACTGAGTCGGATCCAGGACTGGTCTTATGTTACCGATTTCCATTTCAGCATCCTCCTTTCATAAACTCAGTAATTCGTTGAAATATTCGAACGGCCGAAATGTCTGTAGAGCAAGACATTCGGCCAGATTTCCAGAATTGAAGTCAGAAACTGGCCTGACAAATGATATAAAATGGCCGCCCCGATCACTGGTCGGAAAATGCGACCGGCCGGCTGGCGATTCGCCATACCGCTGCCCCGAAGCCAGATTGCTGAGCACAAAAGCTTTCTGCATCAGATTCCTCCTTGAATCCATAAAGCATTTGCATCCTTGCAAATGTAAATCCCTAAACCAAAAACACACAGTTTCCCCATATCCTATTATATTTATCGACATAATTTACCTGACGATTACCGGGCTATTCCAGAAATTATGGCTAAATATCACAATCAAAAGCCGATTTCATTTGATAATGACAATATTTAGCCTATTTTCTTTAAATATCACCTCAAAAGACTCAGCACTCCGGCGGCATTAGTATTCGCCTGAGCGAGCATTGCATTGGCCGACTGACTGACAACCTGATTACGGGTAAATTCTATCATTTCCAATGCAATGTCTGCATCTCTTATTCGTGATTCTGATGCCGAACTGTTGACATGCATATTGCGCAGATTGGTTATCGCATGTTCGAGACGGTTTTGAAAGGCACCCAGCTTTGAGCGTTCGGCTGAGACAAGATCAATTGCCTTGTTAAGTTTTCCTATAGCCAGTTCAGCCCCTTCGACTGTCGTCATATCAAGATTATCAATGCCAAGAGCCTTAGCTGACATTTCAGAAAAAGAAACCTTCATCACTTCCATCTGATTCGCACCAATATGGTACTGATTTTCGTTCTGCTGCACATGCATGGTAAAGTTGCTGTCGCCAACCCCGCTTTTCGTTCCGGCACTCATGCCGAAGTACCGCAGCATGGTTTCGGCAGCGGTTGCCGTTGCATTCAACGCTGTTACCGTAACGGCTTTGATTGACACCATACTGGAGTAGGCCGTGCCGGCAGCTACGTTATCGCGCCCGATACGCGTTGAAGTGAACATTATCGAACCTTCGACCTGATCTACCCGTACATTTACACCGGCATCAGCAAAGTCCTGGTTAGCCTTATTCCTGAATTCTTCAAAACTGATCATATCGGCAGTAGTTACCACACCTGGATCAGCTGAAATCGACTGACAAAGGTTAACCAGGATTGAATTCTGACCGTCGCCTACTTCGAGAACAGCAGCAGTGCTGACTTCTATACCAGGCTGATACTGACTGAAACCCCAGGCCATCTTGTCAGTGTCTTTTACACTTTCGACAAATCCACTGTACAAACCATCCTGAAAACCCAGAACCGAAGATGGTCCGGCATAAGAAATTTTGATACTGTTACCAAAGGCATAAGAAACCGATACCGGCCGCTGATATGCCAGCCTGATTTCGCCATTTACCACCTGCGCAGACAGTCCTGGCAGAGAACCGGCGGCCGTCGACCTGATCTGCTCGTTTAAACTGCGCGCAATACCCTCGAGAGTGCTGTAACCACTGGCTACTGCCAGCCCGATCAACTGCCCCCCCGCTTCTACCATAAAGCTCTCAGCCGCTGAAAAGTAGAGACCCTGAACAAGTCCGCGACTACCGGCAATCTGGGCTGCCTGCGAATCGAACTGTACATCGATGCCGCTGAGCAGACCTGAGGCTCGATCACAGTCAATCTGCGTAACTCTCGTCTGCTTGTCCTTGTCGGTAAGCTGCACTTCGACGAGATTGTCTTTGGCCGCGCGCGCTGTCGATATGCCAAGCGCAGTCATCAGACTTTCGTCGCCCGCCATACTCACGCAGCCCTTTTCCCCTATGTAACCTGAAGTGATCTCCAGATAACCGCCAAGCCCGGTAAGCATTGTCTGTGAAGTTACCACGACGTTCACCACCGAATTATCGATCCCAAGGCCGTCCTTTTTGCTGAGCATGGCACTCTGCAACCGCGATGCGAATTCATCGAGGCTGGTATAGGCATCGATCACCACTTCGGCCGAGCGCGCATTGCCGTGCAAAGTTATTGTCTGTGGCTCTTCGAGCACAAAGACACCATTGGCGTCGTAGAATTGCGCAATGCTTTGCAGCATGGTATCGCCCTGCGCCAGATGGTTGCTGTCGCGCAGAGAAAAGAGATGCGTAGTCTGCAGCTGCGCCGAGCCCGCCTGCAAAAGCGCCAGACTGACCTGGTAATCGCCGCCCTCCGGCACATTACCAGTTACCAGACCGCGCGCATAGGCAGAGCTTGTGCTTACAGCCGCGTTTTGACTGCCATCGAGCAGCTTTTTGGTATTGAATTCTGTGTTGAAAGCAATACGGTTGATGTCGTCACGCAGCTGTACGACCTCCTTCTGAATTTCAAGGCGGTCACGGCTGGTGAGCGTATCATTCGAAGCCTGAATGGCAAGCTCACGCATGCGGTGCAGGATACTGTGAGTCTCGTTGAGAGCACCTTCGGCCGACTGAATCATCGAGATTCCGTCCTGGGCGTTCATGGTAGCACGGGCGAGGCCGCGCACCTGGCGCCGCAGTTTTTCACTTATCGTCAACCCCGCTGCGTCATCGGCAGCACGATTGATCCTCAAGCCAGAACTCAGTTTTTCAACTGATTTTTCGAGTCTGTTCGAAACTCCCAGCATCTGATGGTAAGAAGTTACCGCCGGGATATTATGATTTACTCTTAATGACATGCTGATTCCTCCTTGAATCATGGTAATTCGCGCGTCCCTGCGCGACTGGCTCACAGTTAGCCTGCGATTAAGTTGTCAGAAAACGAATCAGCAATCACCTCCATAATTTTCAGGCAGAAATTGATAATTTTTCTGCCGCAATAATTAACGGCATCTTTTGTTTTATTTTTAGCTAATGCGCAAAAAACCGCCGGAACATCTGGCGGTTTTTCGCAACGGCTGATTAAAATCAGCCGGAGGTTTCATGGCTGCCGGCCCCAGGCCGGTCAGCCATAAAACAGTCAGTTTATCTGAGCAGCTGCAAGACTCCCTGCGGAACCATATTGGCCTGAGCCAGCATGGCAGTGCCCGACTGAGAAATGATCTGGTTTCTGGTGAATTCAATCATTTCCATGGCGATATCAGCATCTCTGATTCTGGATTCAGAAGATACCAGGTTGCTGTGCGTGTTGCGCAGATTGTTGATGGCGAACTCGAGTCGGTTCTGGAAAGCACCCATCTTGGAGCGTTCGGCCGACACTTTGTCGATAGCCTTGTTGATCTTTGCCACAGCGCTCTGAGCATTCTTGACGGTGCTGAGATCAATATTGGCAACGCCGAGTGCCTTAGACGACATATTACTGAAAGCCACATTCATACTCTGGCCCTGATCGGCGCCAATCTGGAACTGCGGCGACGAATCGACAACGAACATCTTGAAGTTCGAATCGCCCGACCCCTTTGCCGTTCCTTCGCTTACACCCAGCTTGTTCAGGAAAACATCGTCACTCACATTCGTGCCCACCAGGGCAAGAGTTACCATGCTGCTCAATGCAGCAATATTATTCTGGTTAAGTTTGCCGACTAGAGTAGAAGTGAATGCAAGTGCTGAACCAACCTGATCCAGCCTCACATTTACCGTGTTAGTATCTATTTCAGCATGAACAAGCCGCTGGAACTCGACGAATGAAGTCATATCGGCTGCCGTAACCGTAGTTACAATAGTCATTACAACTGTTGCCACAGTTACGCCATCACCAACCTGGAACGCCATCGTAGCAGCGGCGGCGGCGGTAGCAACATACATGCTCATGCCCCATTCGACATAGCTGGTGTCTTTGCGGGCATCGACGAAACCACTGTAAGTGCCCTCAACCAGACCGATACGAGCAGCATGTGCCGCGACACCACTTATATTGATCGTGCTGGCAATAGTTATCGAAGCGGTTGCAGGCTTATCATAGCTGATTCTAATTTCACCCTCGACAACTGAGGCTTCAAGACCTACGACATTGGCGGTAGCAATTTCATCGTTGATCTGGCGGGCAAGTGCTTCCATACTCCACAGCCCGATACCGATTTCGACTGTAACCGTCAGGCTTCCTGCGCTGATGATGAACTGCGAAGCGGCAGCGGTAATTCGCAAACCCTGTTCGAGACCTTGGGTTCCCGCTATCTGAGCCGCCTGCGATGTGAATTCCAAGTCTACGCCGTTGAGCAGAGATGATGCGGTCGCTCCTTCGACGTTCACGGTGCGAACATTTCCGAAGCCATCACGAAGCTCTACAGCCACACGATTTTCTACCGCTTCCCGGCTGATATTCAGCCCCATGGAATCGAGAACCTTCTGGTCGGCAGAAAACGACACGCTGCCTGCTTCACCGATGCTGCCAGAGATGACCTGTAGATAGCCGCCCAGGCCGGCAACCTGGCTCTGAACAGTATTAACTGTAGCAACCCGCGAATTCTGTATATCGAGTCCACTTTTGCTGACCATGGCGTTCTGAAGAGCCGCCGCCAGGTTGTCAAGCGTCATCTGACCATCAATGTTAACACTGGCAGTTTTACCGTTTCCGGTAAGTGTTACTGCCTGCGGCGTTGAAAGAACGAATACGCCATTAGCATCGTAGAACTGGGCAATACTCTGAAGCTGCGTACCGCCATCCGCCAGTCCGGTCGCATCTTTGAGCGAAAAGATCTGCGAACGCTGCATTTCAGCAATACCACCGCGCAGCAGTTCGAGTGACACATCATAGCTGCCACCTGCGCCGCTGGCACTGCCATTAACCAGACCCGACACCGAATTTGAACTGGCGCTGATCAAAGCACTCTGACTGCCATCGAGCAGCTTTTTCGTATTGAACTCGGTGTTTTTCGCGATGCGGTCGAGATCGAGCCTGAGCTGATTCACCTCTTTCTGAATCTCGAGACGGTCATTGCTGGTAAGAGTATCGTTAGATGCCTGAATCGCCAGTTCACGCATTCTCTGCAATATGCTGTGCGACTCACCCAGCGCTCCTTCAGCGGTTTGCACCATCGAAATGCCATCCTGAGCGTTGAGCACAGCTCGACTCAGGCCACGAATCTGACGGCGCATTTTTTCGCTGATTGCAAGGCCGGCGGCATCATCAGCAGCGCTGTTGATACGCAGACCCGAACTAAGCTTCTGAATCGACTTTTCCAGTCGCGCAGAAGTCTGACTTATAGCACCATAGGTGCTGATTGAAAGCACATTCTGATTGATTTTGAGACTCATAATGATTCCTCCATGAATCAAAGTTTAAATTGTGCATCCTGCACTTAGGAAACCGTTAACTAAATGGTCAGGCATGTCCCCCTTCCGTGTCTTGTGCTGAACTCCTTAAATTTCAGGCCCTATCTTTCGTTCTTAAAAATCTTTAGCCTCCTTTCTCTTTATTTTCGACAAGGCACACTTTTGCCTATCTATTAGGATTATCGACAATATGCCACACATTCTTTCGCGCGATTCTGGAAAGTTAAGTCAATTTTTTCTCATTATTCTTCGTTTTTCTACAGTTTTTAGATCAAAATGCCTGATTTATACTTTTTACGTTTTTTTTGAAACAAAAAAAATCACAGAAAACATATATTCTGCTTCCTGTGATTTCTTGCTTTAGATCGTGATCAGATCAGATAAATAAGCCGGCGTTGCTCTTTGACAGTTCATCGATATACATGGCGACACCACCAAGCTCGACTCCATCGATCAATTCGCTTTCCTTGATGCCCATGACATCCATACTCATCGAGCAGGCTACCATTTTGACACCATTCTCGATGGCCTGCTGCAGAAGCTCTTTAAGGGTCGCAACATTTTTGCTGGCCATTACATGATGCATCATGACAGTGCCCATGCCACCCATGTTCATTTTTGAGAGCTTCAGGCCATCAACGCCTTTCGGCAGCATCATTCCGAACATTTTTTCCATCATATCTTTCTTCACCGGCTTATCAGGTTCACGTCTTAACAGACTGAGACCCCAAAAGGTGAAGAACAGGGTTACCTTGTAACCGGCCGCCACCGCGCCATTCGCGATAATCAAAGCCGCCATGGCCTTGTCGAAATCGTTGCTGAAGATAACGTTCGACATCTGCTTCTGGCAGGTCGTAATGGCCGTACAGCTCTGTTGCCCAAGCTTGCGCACAACCGCCCGGTATTTGCCGCCGGCGACCTTTTCGACACTGACCGACTGGTGACCGGTCGAGCGGCACCAGGCCGGCACATCGGCAGCAAAGCCCGGATCGGTTGAAAGAACCTCAACAGCCTGCCCCTTGTCTATCGTATCGATTGCCTTGCGCAGTTGCGAGATTGGTCCTGGGCACTGCAATCCGGAAACATCGAGAGTTCTCACAATATTAACGTCGCCAGCAACAGCAGCATCATTGGCAATTTCTGATTCGCTGCCGGCGTCGTCGCTCATGCTCGACTTATCATATACCGCAGTCTGATTGAACATGCAGTAGGTCTTATACCCACCATCTAGATTGCTGGCGCGGAAGCCACGCTGTTTGAGTATGCGGTAAGCCAGATAACCGCGCAAACCAGCCTGACAATAGACCATGTACTCCCTGTCGGGCGACAATTCGCTTATTTTCTGGCGCAGCTCATGCAATGGAATATGTACTGCGCCAGGTATCATGCCCGCCTGGACTTCCTCGAGTGTCCTGACATCCAGCAATTTCTGATCTGGCTTGAGCGTTGATACTTCGTTAGCATGGAAATGCTCACCGTGACCACGCAACAGGTTGGCGGCTACGAAACCGGCATAATTAACCGGATCTTTGGCTGAGCCATAAGGCGGCGCGTAACAGAGTTCCATTTCTTCGAGATCATATACAGTCATGCCGGCACGAATAGCTACCGCCATAACGTCAATGCGCTTTTCGACACCGTCAAGCCCAACTGCCTGAGCACCGAGAACGCGGCCGGTATCAGGATCATAAATCATCTTCAGACTGATAGATGTAGCTCCAGGGTAATAAGAAGCATGGTTGGCCGGGTGAACATAGACCTTATCGTATCGGATCGCGTTTTTAACGGCCTGTTTTTCGCTCAATCCGGTCATCGCGAAGGTCAGGTCAAACACCTTGCAGACAGCCGAACCTTGAGTGTCGCGATATTCGCGCTTGAGGCCGAAAATGTTGTCAACCGCGATACGCCCCTGACGGTTGGCAGGGCCGGCCAGCGGAATCAACGCCGGTTTGCCGGTCATCAGATCTTTGACTTCGACTGCATCGCCGACAGCATATACAGATTCGTCACTTGTCTGCATGAACGAATTAACTTTGATGCCGCCGGTTACACCGACTTCAATACCGGCATCCTTTGCCAGGCCATTTTCAGGGCGGACACCAATAGCCATGATCACAGCATCGGTATCTATCTTATCACCAGAACTCAGGATAACCCTTATTTTGTCGTCATTGGCAGTAAAGCTGGTAACGGATTGCCCAAGTCTCAGATTAACTGAGTTCATCTTGATCTCAGTATGCAGCATAGTTGCCATTTCAGGATCGGCCGGGCCCATGACCTGGTTCGCCAGTTCAACCAGAGTTACTTCGAGACCAAGATGGCGCAGTGATTCGGTCATTTCGAGACCGATATAACCGCCACCTACGACAACCGCCGAAGCCTTGCCTTTAACTGCAGACTTAATGCGATCCATGTCTTCGAGATTACGCAAAGAAAAGATACCCGGCAGATCGATACCTGATATCGGAGGTTTAATAGCCGCCGCTCCCGGGCTCAAGATCAGGTAATCGTATGTCTCGACGTAATCCTGGCCGGTTTTGAGATCTTTCACCAACACCTGTTTCTTGTCGCGTTCGATTTTGACTACTTCATTCCGAACACGCACATCTATGGCGAATTTCTCATACATGACTTCTGGAGTAGTTACCAGCAAGCTTTCGCGCTCAGGAATAACCCCGCCGATGTGATACGGCAGACCGCAGTTGGCGAAAGATATATGTTCACCCCGTTCAAAAAGAATGATTTCAGCTTTTTCATCGAGTCGGCGCGCCCGCGCTGCCGCGCTGGCGCCACCGGCCACACCACCTATTATGAGTATTTTCATGGTTTTTCTCCGTTACGATACGGCTGCGACAAGAGTTTCCTCGCGCTGCACACCCTGAAACACCTTCACCGGCTGACCTTCTTTAAAGACGATCAACGTCGGGATGCTGAAAATACTGAATTTGGCTGCAATATCGCCGGCTTCTTCAACGTTGAGTTTACCGACCTTTACGGTCTCGCCAACTTTCTTGGCAACATTGTCGAGAATCGGCAACTGCATCTGGCAAGGACCACACCAGGGCGCCCAGAAATCGACAAGCGCCGTGCCTTTTTCGACGAATCCGGAAAAGTTTTTTGAATCAAGTTTTTCTACAGTTGTACTCATGTTTTTATCTCCTTGTGAAATAGTTAACTACCATAGAGCAAGCTGCGTGCCAAAACATAAAACCCTCTAACAATCAGCATTTCAGCCAAAGCACGACCACAAGTTGCGCGCAACTTTTCGTCTCAGCAAAACTATTCGCAACAAAATGAGACCCGGAAAATAACAGCAGAAACCGCGGATTGCCGCGATTCTTTTTTTGAGAGCTCACGAAAATAACGAATATGCCGGGGTTCAACATGTTGAACCCCTACGATAGATACTACAAACAGAGAGATGAATTCTGCGACTTCGCCCGCCTTCGCTGAGCTTCAGCGCGACTTTGCGTAGAATAAATCTGCGGGCATCTGCGTTATCTGCGGATGGTATTTTCTGACTCGACTGCGACGGCAGAAGAACGATAGTAATTTCGATACCGATACCGATTACGATTGTAAAAGAAAAGGCTGCCCGGTGGGGCAGCCTGGTGCAAACCTATGTAAATTTTAAACGATTATCTGAGGAGATCGAGAACAGCCTGGGCGGAGACGTTGGCCTGACCGACCATGGCGTTGCTGGCCTGCTGCAGAATCTGCGACGAGGTCATTTCGATAACTTCGGCGGCCATATCGACGTCTCTGATACGTGATTCAGAGGCTGTCATGTTCTGCAATGCTACACTCAAGCTGTTGAGAGTGTAGTTCATGCGGTTTTCGATGGCACCCAGTTTGGCGCGTTCAGAAGATATGCGCTGCAGGGCTTTATCGATAAGACCTATTGCTATTTCAGACGATTTGACCGTAGTCAGATCGAGGTCTTCTATACCAAGCGCCTTACAGTCAGTGCGTATGATATTCGACACCGCCGTATGACCCTGATTCGGCCCAATCTGGAACTGAATCTGAGTATCCTTGACATGCATCGTATAGGCATAGTTGCCACTGCCGTTCTGATATGCCACCGGATCGACATCAAATATAGATTTAAGTGTGTTCGTAGAATCGGGACTGCCGAGTTCGGCGAATACTATGCGCCCATCTCTGCCTGGAATCGTCGAAAACATTCTGATGGTCTGAGTTGCCGTCAAAATTTCGGCGTTAACCTTAACCCCCTGCAAACTGGCCTGAGCATTGATCTGGTTGGCAATTTCCGTGATAGACCGGAATGAAGTGCCGGCAGAACCAGCCGGGAAGGCAATCGACATGCCATTACCATCAAGGTCGGCAATATAGAACGACAGATTATCGACACCGCCAGTAGCTGTGTGGTCAAAAACGACATAACCAAATCGAGCCGAGGGCTGATCATAAGCGAAATTCTGCACAGCTGAATTGCCGTCGAAACCGCTTATCGTAGTTTGCTGATGCACCTTTAAACCTGCTGCAATGCCGAGAGCACCACCGCCTGTATCAAAGATGTCAAAGTTCGATTCAACACCTGTTTCAAGTGATCTGAAGGCAAGCACGCCATTTTTGGCTTCTGCGGTTACGAGAAGGCCATTTGCACCGATCTGGAGATTGATAGCCTCAACCAGCGAATTCAGGCCACCAGCAGTGTAATTACCCGTAAGTCGGATTATTGTAGAACTGCCCAAAACGTCATGTCTGTCTGCGATTGAGAACTCAATGGAAGTTCCAGCCTGAGAAAAGTCGAAAGCATCGATAATATCGTAACCAGTTGCAACACCTGGATTGCCACCAGTGCCAGTATATCGGCCGTTGGAAACCCCCAGAGGATTGGTAGTTGCATTGGTAATGGAAACGTATGCTGCCGAACCGGTATTCAAAGTAGTGAATTCGAGAGCATATTGATCGTTGACTCTTACAGTTACCATACTGCTTGCAGCACGCAGTTCTGTGTTAATGATCGAAGCGACCTGCTGCATACTGTAAACACCAGAGCCAATATTAATCGGCACTGTTAGAGTAGACGAAACCGAGTCGTCGATATCAAAAGTAATAGCGCTGGGAATTGAGATGCCCAGAACCGCAGCCTTGGTAACGGCATTGGCCGACTGAGGCGGTTCAAACATCAGATCGATGCCTTCGATGAGACCCATGGCGCGATGACCGGCAATCTGCGTGGTAAGAGTATTGCGCTCGCCAAACGGAACACCGAGATTGGTGACGGCGATAGAATAAACCGGATCTTCGGCAGGAATTACAGCCTGGAATCCAAGCGCTTTAACCAGCGATTCTTCGCCGGTGAAATTGATGCGGCCAAGTTCGCCGTTGCGACCTGAAATAACAGTGATCTGACCGTTGTCGTCACCGCTGTCGCTGATGAAAGCCTGAGAACCTTCGAAATCGAGGCCTTTGCCAAGCTGGTCAAGGGTCATCGCCGCCTGAATTCTTTCGGTCAACTGACCAAGAGTAAGGTCTTTGCTGACGACGATTTCGCCCTGGCTGTTATCGCCCTGGAGAAAAAGAGTCTGGGGCAGGTCAAGAATAAAATGATTGTTCTTGTCGTAGAAATTGGCAAGTGAAGCAAGGGTTGTCGAAGAAGTTGCAATCTCGCCGTCAGTAGTCACGAAAATAGCTGAGCGCTGATGTTCGGGAGTTCCTGAATAGGTTTTATAGCCGATACCGGGAATGTATTCCGATTTCGGCCAGACTACGACTGAAAAGTCAGAAAAGGTAAGAACTTCGCCGACAACTACGCCGTCAAGATTCTTCGGGTCGCTGCTGGAAATTACAGCGGTGCCCGAGCCATCAAGCAGTTTTCTGGTATTGAATTCAGTACCGTAAGAAATTCTGTTGATGTCTTCTTTGAGCTGGGCGATTTCTTTCTGAATCTCAAGACGGTCGGTAGTGGTAAGAGTGTCATTGCCCGACTGCAGAGCCAGTTCACGCATACGCTGCAGCATGCTGTGAATCTCATTGAGAGCTCCTTCTGCCGTCTGAATGAGACTGATTCCGTCCTGAACATTCATTCTGGCCCGGGTGATACCACGCACCTGCGTGCGCAGCTTCTCAGAGATGGTCAGACCGGCGGCGTCATCAGACGCGCGGTTGATTCTCAAGCCTGAGGACAGTCGCTCGATTGAACTCGACAACCTGTTGTCATTCTTAACCAGGTTACTGTGAGCGTTTAGAGCCGTTACATTTGAATTAATACGCAGGGCCATAGGTTTGCCTCCATGACTGTTGGGGGGTTCAATCCGTTTTTAGCTTCGAAGCTTATTTTTTTCCCCATCTACATTATTCATCGGAAACTGAAGTCAACAAACATTAACCTTGTTTCCGACAATCAAAGCCATTTTTCTTCCTTATTCTCCGTTTTTCTCGCATTTTATTGCTTTTTTGCTTTATTATCTTTTTTTCCGAAATTTTTAAGAATATCCTGAGGCAGGCTCTTGAGCGGATCAAGAGACGTAATCTTAGCGGCTTCGCGATTTTCCTTCTGGATTTCTTCGTAAACTTCCCAGCGATGCACCTTAACGCTTCGAGGTGCATTGATACCAATTTTCACCTGATCCTTACCGATATCAACCAGAACGATCTCAACGTCATCGCCGATGATGATCTTTTCGTTTATTTTTCTTGTCAGTACAAGCATCAGCTCTCGTCCTCCCCTTTGGGATCAGACTCGAGAGACTCCTGGACTTCCTTGAGCTTGGCGGCGCGTTTTTCCATTTCATCGAGAATGCGAGCCTTGACTGAATGTCTGGCATTGCTTGAAATGATCTGGCGGCCTTTGCGATTGGCAGCGTTGATAACCAGCGGTCCCTGCAGGTTGGCTGTCATATCGCTGGGATTGGCCGGAATCGTTACTATCACGTAGAGAACCGCATCTTCTGCGCGTTCAAGACTGATAAAACCAGCATCTGCATCTGAGATTTCAATGTCATACTCGAACATGAAGCTCAGAGGCTCAATGATTACAAATGCCAGATTTCCGTCATCTACGCATTGCAACCAGCGGAAAGGACTTCCATCATCAGCATTGAGAATGACATACTGGTGGTAATCCCCAAAGCCAAGCAGGCCCTCTTCAAAGGTGATGATCTCATCTTTGCAAATTTCAATTTTTCCGAATCTGGAGGTCGAAATCTTCATACCTTAGGTCGTTCCTTACTTATCCTAGGAAATCCAGCAGTGACATCTGCATAATTCGCGAGCCTACCTGCAAAGCCGCCTGATAGGCGGTTTCATACTCGGTCATCTTGATGATGGCTTCTGACATATCTATATTTTCGACAGATGAGAGCATTTTCTTTAGGTTTAAAGTAATAGTTTCCTGTTTTTCTCTGGCAGCGGCCGCCCGATTTGTCTTGCTGCCGACCTCTGCATGCAGGTTAAGCACCCTTTTAAGGTCTTCATCTATTTTTTTGATGCTTTCTTCGGAAATCGCCTTCGCGTCGTTGCGCAGCAGATTGTCGCGCAGATCCATGAGGGTCGTGAAGATCGAGGGAGTATTGCCAAGCCCGAGGGAAGAGGCGGTATTGGGGCTTTTGCCGCCAGCGTCACGAACCTTGATATAAGGATCACCATTGGTATTGGTGATATTGATGCGTTTGCCGTCTTCTGATATCCAGGCCTGCATATTGAAGTTGTTGTCGGTATTCGACAGTTTATCAAGCATCTCGCCCACAGTTGTCACGCCGGTAAGATCAATTTCTCCAGAGTAACTGCCGCTCTGTACGTAGACTTTGCCAAGCGGAACACCTGCCCCGCCATTCAAGGCACTTACAGATGTATTCAGACTGATGGCCGGATCAACGTCTTTGCCTATCAGCACATGATCGACCGTGCGGCCAAGAATGCCCAGGTCGGCAGCTGAAGTGCTGTCGATATCGATGATTTCGAGCTTGCCGGCAGCTCCGTGGTTTTTATCGACGATTTCGAGACCTTTACCATCCGCGCTGATACGAGCTTCGACATATATGCCATTGGCCGGATTGTTGATTTTGGTAAGAATGTCGTCGATGGTTTTGCTGCCGCGAAGATCTATAGCAGCGAAACGCCCGGCTTTGTCGGTAATGCGAATATAACCGAGATTAACCCCGGGATTTGACAATCTGGTTGAGTTCAATGACTGTAGATCAGTTTCGGGTGTCAGTGCCGGGTCGAGATCGACAGAACCGACAAGTGTTGGCAGAGACTTAACATGGATGGGAGCACCGGTTATAACATCAGAAACATGATTGCTGGTGCCGGTAATAAAGCCAAGATCGCGGCCGGTATTAACCAGCTCCTCGACAACCAGTCCGAAATTACCGCCGGTAGCCGACGGATCGGTTACGATCAGACGCTTTGCCGTGGCATCCCAGGCCGCCGTAAACTTGCCGCTGCCATTGATGCCGTCGATAACATCCTGAATTGTATTGGCGCCGGTCAGATCGATCTTTACCGGTTCTTTATCTGCACCACGGATTACCATAAAACCACGTTCAGGTGGTGGCACCAGATCGGTCAGCAGTGTCGTCTCGTCAATCGGCGGACCCGAGCTGATCAGCGTATTGCCGACCACGGTGTTGCCCTGAGAAGACTTGAGAAGGCCCAGACTGCGGGTAAGAGTAGTCATTTCGCGCACAGCGATCGGATCTGTTCCGTATACTTCTTCGATTCTGAAATCGGCCAGGCCAACGGTATTATCGGTGATAACCATACGATTGCTGTCGACATCAAAACTGGCTACGATATCGACACCGTCGGTTACTGCCTGGGCATTGACCGCTGAGATCACATCGAGGGGCGACTGCACGCTGGTCAGATCGACTCTTACCGTGCTGCCGTCATGAGTGAAAATATCTATATAACCCGGTTCGATGCCCTTGCCGCCATTCAGCATCGAAAGCGGCGTGGTTTCCGATTCCATAACCGGGTCATAAGTCGATATGATCTGATTGCCTGCGCCGACACTGCGCGCGATACCAAGATCGCTTGCCGTATGCGGTGGCAGGTCTTTAATATAAAGCTGGGTGCGCGTAGAGGTAATGGCAAATTCACCGGCGCCGCCAGTAATATCTTTGATTTCGATCCGTTTGTGAACCATGTCGAACTTGGCTTCAAGCGCTGCCCCACCGTTTACTGCATTAAGCTGGGCAACGACGTCGCCAACTGTGGTTGCACCACTGATATCGACGCGATAGTTCTTGCCGTCGCGGGTATTGATATTGAGGTAACCGGCAGGGACCCCGAGGCCGTTGTTAAGATCGGTGAGACTGGTAAACTCCGACAACATTTTCGGGTCTGAAAGTCCAACAAGAAGGCTTGAAAAACCGGCATTGCGGTTGATTCCAAGCGCCACAGCCGTATCAGAAGGCACTTCTTCGATACCAGCCTCGAATGAGCGAGTGGCATTGATCATACCGATAACGTCATCAAGACGATGAGCGGTCGACAGGTCGATCTTGTGTTCGACGCCATTCTGGTCTGTAATGATGATCGAGCCTTCCTGAACGCCGTTGCCCATGTTCATCATCTTCAGAGGCAAGCTTTCTTCAAGCGGCGGCATGGTATAGGTAAAACCAGGAGTCGGACTGACCGGGTTATCACCGAAAAAAAGCTCAAGACCGGTGATACTCTTTTGCAGAACGGTTCCGCGTTCGATTTCCGAGGTCAGACGCTTGTCGCTGCCGCCATAAAGAACGCTCATTATATTGTTGAGATTGGCATCAGCACGCTGATCGCCAAGAGAATAGGTCACCATGTCTTTGTTGAAATTGCCATCCTGACCGGTGAGAGCATTGAACGGCGGCGAATCAACCTTATGTCCGGCAAAAATGTATTCGCCGCCAATGTTGGTGTTCGCGACGTCGACCATATGCAGAATGAGTTCATTGATTTCAGTAGCGATGGCATCGCGGTCAGCCTGCACGAGAGTATCGTTGGCTCCCTGCACGGCGAGTTCACGCACGCGCTGAATTGCGCTTTCTATGGTAGAAAGCGCGCCATCGGTATTGTTGTACCAGTCGGTAACATGGTCGATATTGCGAACGAACTGAGTATTTTCGTTGATCTCAACCTTGTTCTGCATAATCAGGGCATTGTCTACCGGGCTTTCTGAGGCCCTGATATACTTGTTGCCAGAACTGATTCTGGTCTGCATTTCGTTAAGCGACGTGCTGTTACGGTTAACCTGATTGACGAACGAGTTGATAATCCACTGGTTGGTTATCCGCATATCACCTGTCTCCTTATTTGCCTTGTCTTTCTTTCAGGATCTGTTTTGTGAGAGTCTGCCCGACCTTAGCGCCGTCAGATCATTCCATTGATGACTTTGTCAAGCATTTCATCGACGACTGTAATAACCTTGGCAGCAGCGTTATAAGCATGCTGAAAGCGAATCAGATTAGCCAGCTCTTCATCGAGAGAAACGCCGGAAAGCTCCTGGCGCTTGGCGTCGAGCTGGCTGAGCAGACTTTTGCTGTAATCAGCTTCGGTCTCGTAGCGTTTGCTTTGTGCCGCAATGTCGGTAACCAGCTGATTGTAAAAGTCGTTGAAGGATGACTTGCCGTCATTGAAAAAATTAGTGTATTTGAGCTGAGCGATCTTGATAGCGTTAGAACCATCACCATCGCCGTTATAAGTTCGTATACGATCGGTCGGGTTTTCGATGGTGCCGCCGGCAGCAGCTATAGTATTGAGATCGGCCTTGATGTAATCTTCGATAGCCAGATTCTGAATAGCGTTTTTATAAGGGTCATTGGTATCGAGGTATTCGAGCGGCTTGAAGAAGTTGCGGCCAGAAACGCCATCCATGCCGTAACCAGTGCGATGCACCTGGTTGGTCTCGACAGCGATGGTATAAGCGAGCTTGTTGAGGTCATCTATCGCCTGTTGCAAGGCGCCATCGCGCACTTCAAGAAGACCTTTGAGCTTACCCGAAGTAACGACCGGGCGCAGGTCAAGGTTGGCGACGCCTTCACCGCGCAGCAAAATAGTGACGCCATCGAGAGCGTCAGAAACAGTATTCTTTGAAGAAGCATAGGCCCGTCCATTGATACTGAACATGGCATCCTGCGCCACTTTGTTATCCTGAAGATTGAGAACGGTAAACAGGTTACTGGTACCGTCTGACGTCTTGATCTCGTAATCTTTGCCTGTCTGCGAAGATTTGAGAACTATCTGACCTGATTCATTGATATACGCTTCGACGTTGATATTGGCCTCATCGAGCATACCAGCAAGATCCTGCATATTGGTGTTGTCAGCATCGATAAAAAACTCACGACCATTGACGACAAAGCTGCCGCTGGTTATACCAAAGTCTGACAGCGGGCCATTGAGCGGATGGAAAGTGAGAAACGAATACTGTTCATGCGCCTGAGCGATCTGCCCTACTGTAATCGTAATATTGCGCTGTTCATCAGTATGAGTCAGAGCGGCCGAAGCAACTTCGACATTGTCTGAAAACTCCGGGTATCTCTCACTGCCGCTGACGGTGCTGAATGTTTCACCATTCTTTACCGTGATATTCAGATCATGTGCGTAGATATTCTGAACCAGAGTATGCGTTCCGCAGTTGACATTCAAAAAGTCTTTTTCATCATAATGAAAGGTTACGTTGACCAGCTTTGCCAGATCTTCTAACGCCTTCTGGCGCTGATCGCGCAGGTCGTTGGCGACATTTACGTTCGACTCAGAGCGACCGATCTGCTCATTGAGCCCGGCAATTCTATGCGCGAGTTCGTTCACCTCACCAACAGTGTCGCGAATCTGGCTTTCAATGCTGGCCTGCGAGCACCAGGTTGGAGATCCCTGCAGACGTCGCAGCTGATCGTCTACCTCTTGAAACAATGAAACCAGGGTCTCGGTTTCTTCGACCAGATTGCGGCGCAAAGCGGTATTTGAAGCATCGTTAGCGAGATCTTCCCAGGCGGCCCAGTATTTATCGAGCTGATCACGCACGGTCGCGGTGCCAGGTTCGTTGACGATCGCCTCGATCTGTTTCATCAGACTGTCGGCTGTCGATTTCCATTCGAGCGTTGTGGTCTCTTTGGTAATCTTGGCGTCGATGAATTCGTCGCGGAACTGCTGAATCTGGGCAACAGTGGCCCCGGTACCAACCTGACCAGGCACAACCGGAGTATACATGCTGGTAATCATGTATGGTCTGCTGGCTTCCAATACGGCCTTCTGGCGCGAGTAGCCTTCGGTATTGGCGTTGGCAATGTTGTGCGAAGTGACTTCCATCGCCTTGCGTTGCGTGAAAATGCCACTTTTACCGATGTTCAGACCAAAAAACGTTCCAGCCATCGCCGGCCTCCTTATTTTGATGGCGTTTTTATATGTGCCATCGGGAATATATATTTTCCCCTATTATCTTTATCGGCGATTTACTGAAGTAAAATTAGTACAAAAAATCTCCGTAACAGCAGAAGCGCATTAAATGCGTTCTGCCGCTACGAAGATTTTTACTGTTTTAGTCTAGACCCGGGCTCTCGGCAGGGTCTCAACGCTACAACTCTCACCAGGCGAAAACTAATTATGAAAAGCTATGGCCTTGCGTCAATACTGCCTGGCTCGAAGTTTTCGCTTATGAGATCCCTGCCTGCGCCCTTTCAAGGTTTATTGAACTCATGTTCAACGATTCAATGGCAAAGGAATCTCGGCGAACTCATCTTAGCTTTTTTAAGTCAGGCTTTGCGGTCTACGAGTTTGGGGCCGGTTGGCTTTGGCGGCTGTTTGCCGCCGGGGCCGTAGGTCACTCCGCCTGGCACTCTGGTGATCAATTTGATCGAGTACTGCGTAAGTTCAAGCGCCTGTTCGAGCAGTTTCTGGTTTTCGTCGTTGACACCCTTGATTTCGCCCATCACATCACGCAGCTGATTGCCAAGAAGCCACAGATCAGACTTGCTGTCAGCATCTGCAATCTTTTCGACGGCAGCATCGAGATTGGCGTCTTCGCTGCCGGCGATATTAGCGACATGTTCGCGGCGCATCTGCTCAAGATCGATCAGCCTCTGCACCAGGAGTTCTTCCTGGGTGACTATCGTCTGCAGATCGGTCGAAAACTTCTCGAGCAGCAGCTTTTTTTTGTCGCGGGCAAAGCTAAGCAGCTTCTGATAGATGGTAAGCTCTTCAGCCAGGATGGCTTTGAGCTCTTCAATCGCTTGTTTCAAAGGGGGTCTCAGCCTTCCCAGGATTTGGTGACAGCTCCGCTGGCAAACAGCTTTTCAGCTACCGCTTCGGGAGAAACGTTATACTGTCCGGCATCGAAAAGCTTCTTAATGCGGTCTACCCTGTCGGCTCTTACTTCTGGTTCGCTGGCAACAACTTCGGCAGCGAACTTGATGGTATCGACCGGGTCAGCCTGGGCTACCGGCTTACCCGACAATATCGGATTGTTCGGGTTGATACCGCTGGGTGGATGAAAACTGCGGGCCGGGCCTTCTGTCTTACCGGTCGAATCCTGCATCATCTTGCTGAATTCGCCGTCAGGCTTATCTGCCTTGGCTTTTTTCACCTGGTCCTGATAGATTCTTGTTATGTTTACATCACTGGAAACCTTCATGGTTCCTCCTACTCCCTGAACGTCTTCCCCCTGGTGTGTCTTTAACTGACGGAGGACGCCTCCATGGGTGAATATCGACCGAACAGGCAGGTTCATTTAGCTAAATTCTACAAATTATTCTAGCCCGCCCACCAATCAAAGTCAATAAGCAAACCTGACTGAAAAAGCGAGGGGCCGGCAACCTTTGCGGGCCGGCCCCTGAAAATCGTCTGGTCTGGTGTTATTCTTCGCTGATGTTGCTGCGACGTGTGCGCTTGTAAACGCCGCGTTTGGAATTCTTGATGAAATCGTAGAAGAGTTTAACGTTTTCGTCTTCTGCGTCGAGCAGTTCGTCCCACTTCGCCAGAACCTGCGAAACGTTCATTTCTGAGCGGAAAAAGACTTTGTACAATTCCTTGATGCTGGCCAACGACTCTTTTGAGACATTATTGCGGCGCAGACCTACGGCATTCAGGCCGACTACGCGGGCAGGGTTCCCGTCAATCTTTATAAATGGAGGAACATCTTTGACGATCTTGCTCATACCGCCGATCATTACCATGCTGCCGACCTTGCAGAACTGGTGAATACCGGTGAAACCGCCAAGAACGGCGCGATTACCGATCTCAACGTGCCCGGCAAGTGTAGTGCAGTTCGACATGATGTTGAAGCTGCCGACCTTGCAGTTGTGGGCAATATGAACATACGCCATAAACAGGTTGCCATCACCGATAACAGTTGAATTGCCTTCGCCTTCGGCGAGGTGAACGGTGGTGAATTCGCGGAAATGATTGCCATTACCGATTTTAACGAAAGTCTTCTCGCCCTTGTATTTGAGATCCTGGGGAGGGGCGCCGATTATAACCGACGGGTGAATGACGTTATCTTCACCAATGGTCGTGTAACCCTCGATAACTGCGCTTGAACCGACTGTGGTATTGGCGCCAATTTCGACGTGTTCACCAATTCTGGCAAATGGTCCGACGTTGACGGTCGGGTGGAGTCTGGCACTCGAATGAACTATAGCTGTTGAATGAACAGGCATTTATCTACTCCTTGCTCAAGGTCAGACGATCTGGAACATGAGCTCGCCACCGGTGACCAGCTCGCCATCAACGCGGGCCTCAGCTTCAACCTTGCCGGTATTGCCCCGCACCTTGAGGACCTTGATATGAAACTCAAGCCGGTCTCCAGGAACGACTGGCCGGCGGAATCTTACTTTATCTATACCACAAAAGAAGGGAACCTTGCCTTTATGTTCTGGCTGCGACAAAAACAGAACACCGGCAACCTGTGCCATGGCCTCTACGATCAACACGCCGGGCATGACCGGTTTATGAGGAAAGTGCCCGTTGAAAAATTCTTCGTTGGCAGTGACGTTTTTAATACCGACAATCGATTCGCCGGGAACCATTGACAGGATTCTGTCGACAAGCAGAAAAGGATAGCGATGCGGCAGAATCGCCTTGACTTCTTCAATGTACATCATCTTGTTTTCCTTTCGCTGCTGAGACTCAGCATACTTTGCCCTCAGCATTTTAGCAAATTTCACGTTAAAACTGTGGCCGGTTTTTTCAGCAATGATATGGCCGCGTAGCGGACGACCGATCAACGAAAAATCTCCGACCAGGTCGAGTATCTTGTGAAGAATGAGTTCGTCTTCATCACGCAGACCTTCTGGATTAACGACTTTTCCATGATTATCAATGACAACGGCGTTTTCGAGACTGCCGCCACGTGCCAGATTATTCTGTTTAAGCATGTCGAACTCACGTTCGAAACCAAAGGTGCGCGCGCGACAGATGCGATTTTTAAATATTTCCGGGCTGATTTCGATATGAAGATGGCGAGGAGCTACCAGATTGTCGGCATAGGCCAGATGGTAAGTCACTTCGAAGCGTTCAGAAGGCAGATACGACATCGACTTGTCGCCTTCAGCAAGGCTGAGAATCTCATTAAACGAGCAATAATCTCTATCTGCTTCCTGAGCCATCAGGCCAGCTTCTTCAATCATTTTGACAAAACTTGCAGCGCTGCCATCAAGCACGGGCGGCTCTTCGCTCGAAAGTCTGATTTCCAGATTATCGACTCCACAGCCACGCAAAGCAGACAGAACATGTTCTACAGTATGTACTGAAGCACCATTCTCGCTGATAATGGTGCCGCGGTTGGTAGCGACGACATTATCCAGAATTGGCCTGATGCTGGGAGTTCCTTCTAGGTCTGTTCTTATAAAGACAATGCCGCTGCCTGCAGGTGCCGGGATGAACTGCATGTTTGCCGGTTTGCCGGTATGCAGGCCAAGACCTTCACAGCTGCAACTGCCTGCCAGGGTAAATTGTCGATTGGCTTGAGTCATTGATTAAAAGGAGCGAAAATAGTTGATGTTGTAGATTTCTTCTTTGGCGTCGCGCTGACCGATTTCGAGGCTGACGCCGGGATAAGGGCTGAGTTTAACACCAAAAGTATTTATCTCATCGACGCGCTCGGCACTCAGAGTAATCAGCGGGAAGACCATTTTTTCGACACCGTAAAAGAATTTGCGATCGGTGGTTACCGGCTCTTTGTAAAAGCCGCCATGTAGATGCACCCCGAAGGTTTCTATAGATTTCGAAGCCGCGAAGTAAAAAATCTTTGAGCCCAGTGTCGTAGCAAGGTCAGAAGCGCCATAAACAATGCTTGGCAGCATTTCAGCTTCTTCAAGCAACTTGATTTTAACGCTGATCGGGTTTTCGCCCTTGAATTCGCCATTAAGATGCTTCAGAACCGACAGTTCGACGAGATCGCCAAACATTGCCTGCGAAAGCATGAAAGCAGAATGGCTGTCATCGTTGATATAGTTGGTTGCCGATCTGGCATAACCGGTTGGCATTGAAAAAATCGCAGTGCCCATGTATCGGGAACGCCTTACGCTGTCGGCTGCTGAAACCGGTGAAACCGCAAAGGTTGCCAGAATCAGTATTACCATCAGTTTGAGAGTTCTACAAAAAGTCATTTATTCTCATTCCCTTCAAGCATCTTTTCGAGCTCACGCACCTTTTTGATGAGATCGGGCAGTTTTCGCAGAGACGCAAGTATTTTGCGTTCTTCGCTGTGCGGTTTGAGCGGAAAACCCGAAACAAAACTGCCGGGGGCTACATCTGAGGTTACCACGCCACGCGCTGCGACAGTAGTTCCTTTGCCAACCCGGACATGGCCAACGGTGCCAACCTGACCGGCAAGAGTAACTTCATCCTCAAGAATGGTACTGCCCGAAATACCCACCTGCGCAACAATCACACAGTTTTTGCCAATCTGAACATTATGGGCGATATGCACCATGTTATCAATTTTGGTACCAGCTCCGATAACGGTAGAGACAAGAGCACCACGGTCGACAGTGACACAGGCGCCTATTTCAACGTCATCCTCAACAACTACATTACCGACCTGAGGAACCTTCAACTGGCGACCCTGATGCGGCGTAAAACCAAAACCATCACTGCCAATAACGGCGTTTGCATGGATTATGCAATTGTTGCCAACAATGCAGTCGGCCAGGATTCGGACACCCGGGTGAACAAGCGTGTTTTGGCCAATACGCGCATTACGACCGATATAAGCATGAGCGCTGATAACCGCTCCAGCTTCAACAATGGCGCCCTCTTCGACAACGGCCTGCGGCCCTACGCTCGCCGTAGAATCAACCTCGGCATGCTCACTGACGAACGCTGTCGGGTGAAGCGAATAGTCGGGCCTTTCGAACGGAAAGAAAAAGTTCAGGGCTTTGACCAGACCAAAATAGGGATTTTTCAGACGTAATGAAGGCAAACCAAGTTCTGGAGCGTCTTCTGGAGCAATAACAGCTGCTGCCTTTGAATTTTTAAGCAGTTCAAGGTAGGCAGCGTAATTTTTAGCCCCGGATAGAAAAGTGAGCTGGCCAGGCCCGGCATCGTGAGCAGAAGCAACTCCGCTCAACAGAACGCTGCCATCGCCAACCACCCGACCTTCGGCAAGGCGGGCGAGATCATGCAGGCTGATTGTGCGACTTTGCTGCTTCTGTATCATATTACCAGACTGCCAGTGGCGACAGATCTAATTATTATGCGGGCAGGCAAAACCGCCTGCCCGCCGTAATATACTTATTTACCCTTGGCCGGTGCCTTAGTCGGGGCTTTAGCTGGTGTAGCAGTATTGAGAGCCTGCAGCACTTCTTCGGTAATGTCTTTTACAATGCTTTCTTCGCCATAATAGAAAAAGCGCTTTTCAAAGACCGCTTTGATCTTATGTTTCTGAGCGACCTGCTTGATAACGGTATCGACTCTCTCGTCAAGATTCTTTGAGAGAGTGCCCATTTCTTTTTCTTCCATTTCATACAAAGCTTTTTGCGAATCTTCAAAAAACTTCTGCAGTTCGCTCTGTTTCTGAGCCAGCTGTTGGCGAATGTCTTTCAGTTTGGGTTCGAGAGCCTGAGCTTCTTTATCCTTCTTAGCGTCTCTGAGTTCCTGCATGCGCTTGGCAGTGCTCAAATATTCGTCGTCAAGCTTCTGCACTTCGCCCTTGCGGCTTTCGAGTTCCTTCTGCAGCTTTTCTTTCTGACCTTCGAGAACCTTTTTGGTCTTCTGGGTTTCGCTGTATTTGTTGAAGATCTGGCCGGCATCGACAACGCCGAATTCAAAGGCGAAGGCCACCATCGGGCTGGCAACAAGACCTGCTGCAAGACAAAGTTTCAATAAATGTTTTTTCATCGGGATCGAGTCTCCTTATTTTCTTAGCTCCGTACTGGAGTTTTATATGTGATTAGAACGATGAACCAAAGTTGATGTAAGTATTGCCCGAATCACGATCGTTGGCCTTACCATAATCAAGAGCAACCGGGCCAAGCGGAGTTTGCAGGCGGATGCCGAGGCCGTAGCCGCCTTTAAGATCGTAGTCAAGGCTTCTGCGGTTGTAGTCAGTTCCCCAGGCGCTGCCTATGTCATAGAAAGCGACCAGATCAAAGTTTCTGGCAAAATTCTGACGCAGTTCAAAGTTGGTATAGAAAACTTTGGTGCCGAGGAATTCGCGCTCTTCATACCCACGAATAGTGCTGCTGCCACCGACAGAGAACATGTCGTAGACTGGAACGAAGCCTTCACCAATTGTAGTCTGACCGGCAACACTCTGCACGGCAAAGACAGTCTTGCGGTTCTTGCTGATAGCCATATAGCGGCGTAGTGCCAGCATATACTTGGTATACTGATTTTCGCCCTTGAGAAAACCACCGGTAGTCTCTGCCCAGAAGGTATCATGCACGCCGGTAGTTGGCCGGAAACGGTTGTCTCTGGTATCTTTGGCAAGAATTGCAGCCAGCGTCTGAATACGGCCGTTCAGCAGACCGGCCGCCGGAGCAACTGAAGGATCTTTGGGAGAAAGCCTGATGTCTTCGTCGCGAAATCTGAAAGACAGATCGAGATCCGCGTTAAGACGACGGCCGAGGGTAATAGCTCCACCGGTGCGTTTTTCGTCGTATTCGGTGAGTTCGTTGCCGCCAGCATAAAGATTGCGGGTATATTCGGTATTATACAGGTCAATGCCAAAACTCTGTGGTTTGTTATTGAGCCAGGGATCGAAATATCCCAGTTCATAAGTTTCGATGCCGCCGAACTCGGTCTTGAGATAAACACGTTTGCCTTCACCCTGAAAATTGTTCTGAGAGAGGTTTACAAAGCCTACCAGACCGTTGAGAGAAGAATAACCGGCACCGACACCGGCACGACCGGTCTTCTGTTCAACGACGTGAATAACCAGCACTACTTCTTCTGGCGTTTTGCCAGGCAGATGATCGCGGCGAACTTCTTCGAAGAAGCCCAGATTATAGAGGCGCTGCAGGTCGCGCACAATCTTTTTGTTATCGTATATTTCGCCAGGTTTTACCGTGAGCTCACGGCGCACGACCTTTTCTTTGGTCTTTTTAAGGCCTTCAATCTTGATATCGACCAGAACGCCTTCAACGATTTCGATGTTGATCTTGCGGCCCTGGTCCTGAACGTAGGCATCGGAAACCTTTGAAAAAAGATAACCTTCGCGACCGAGAGCTTCATTAACGTGCTGTATATCCTGAGTCAGGAGTTTACTGTTGAATACCGAACCTATTTTGCTTTCCATGGCTGAAGTCAGAACAGACTCAGAAACCTTGGTAACACCTTTGATTTCGATTTCGCCGACGATGGCGTTTTCTTCGACCTTGAAGACAACTTCGCGGCCTGCTTCACCGGGCCTGATTTCAGCGCCGACATACGAGAAATAGCCCATTTCACCGATGCGTGCGATGTCTTCCTGGATTTTATCAGGCTCGAGCTTATCGCCAGCTTTGATAGAAAGATTCAACAGAATGATCTTTTCTTCGATCAGACGATTGCCTTCAACTTTAACGCCGGTAATGACATTGCTTTCATATGCCCCGGCCGTGAGGCATACAAAAACGAGAAAACACAGGAATAGTGACTTTATCAGGCTGAAGGTGGATCTGTTCATAGGCTCCTTCTCGGAATAATCTATACAAAGTATCGGCATAATACTTTGTTGCCTTGAGCTTGTCAAGAAATCAGCTTCAAATCGGCATAACTAATCGAACGCGGCATTTTTTTTCGGTTTTCCCGGCAAGTTACTTGAATTCGTCGGCACGGGCGGGTATCCTGTAATATTGAATAACTGCAATATCGGAGGCTGCGAGTGGCAAACTGCAATATCTGCAACAAAGAAATAGACGAAGGTTATATCTGCGTAGACTGTGCCAGGATTCAACGACAGCAGTCAGGTCAGACACCTGCACCACCCCCTGCGGCAGGGCAACGCCCTGGGACAGGAGGATTCTCGCTCAACAGTCTGCGCGGATCGCCAACGTCTCCGCCTCCGATACGACCAGCTTCTTCCGCAGGAGCGCCGCCGCAACCCTCAGCAGCATCCCCGTTAACACCACCCAAAGCCATACCCAGGCCAGCAGCAGCGCCGCCCCCGCCCAATAAACCGGCAGAGGCGTTTTCTCTGTCGGGAGCGTCGCGACAACCTTCATCAGCGCTCCCTTCAGAACCACCGACATCTTCTAACGAAGATCACGAGAGGGAAGAACCCCTCAACTTTACAAATCTCGATTTCAGTGGCACAACCCAGGAACAGCCGCCTGTTCAGGCATATGACCAGACCCCTCCGGCACAACAGGTGACAGAACCACCAGCACCTGAGCCAGCACCTGAGCCAGAACCAGTTCCGGCACCAGCCATGCCAAAGCCGGCGGCAGCAAGGCCGCCAGTTTTGTCACAACCAGCTGCAAGCCCAGCACCGAGTCGGCGCCCGGCTCTCAATGTCGAAAGACCGGCCGACACGCCAGCAGCTCCTTCCGAGGAACAGCAGCAGATACAACGTGAAGTCTACAGTTCAGATATGACCGGCTACGGTGACGAAGAACTTGAAATTGCAGTTCTGGCCGGCATAATGAAAGACTCATTCATTCTTGACAGCCTTAAAGGGAAAGGCCTGATGGCCGGCCTGTTTTCGACGCGCTTCACCCGCGCTATCTATCAGAGCGTTCTCTCGCTGCGCGAAGAAAGCCCTGAGCTCAGCAGTCTCGACCGTATAGTGCTCAAAAACAAGCTGCGCCAGCTCAACCTCTGGGATAATTCGGTTCAGGCGATGATAGAAAAAATTGTAGCCGAGCCACCGCCCGAACTCGACCGCGCCCTTCACTTTCTTGAACTGATGAAAGAGCAGGCCCTCAAACGCAAACTAAAGGAAGTATCGCACAATATTTCCGAATTCATCGAAAAGCCGGCCGATCACGCTAATGAGAACATAGAGACTTTTACCAACAAGATCATTCAGGATGTGCGCAATATTCAGAAAGCGCGCACAACCAAGCGCATCAACCTGGTCAAGGAAGAAATGCGCGATATCATCGGCGACATCGAAAATCGCGAGCAGGTCGGCGAAATCGAAATAATCGGTTACTCCTTCGAGCCGATGCACTACTTGAACATGGCAATATCAGGTTTCAGAAAAGGCTTTATGTATGCTATCGCCGGCGCGCCACGGCGAGGTAAAACGACTTTTACCCTGGAACTGGCTACCAGGGTGGCAACGATCAACAAGATTCCGGTACTTTTCTTTACTTACGAACAGACCAAGAAAAATCTGACCTACCGTCTGCTCGCCAAAGAAAGCCGCCTCAATCCAGACACGCTGCAGCGCAAAAAAATCAGATCAGACATGATCTCTGACGCCAAGTTCATGGGTGGCTGGAAAAAGATGCAGGAATATATGGATTATTTCTACATCATCGAAGCGACCAAAGAAGACACAGTCGATCGTATAAGGTCTTATGCATACAATGCCATGCAGGATTTCAATACCGAAAACATCATGATCTTCGTCGATTATATCCAGAAAATGCCACTGTCGCGCAATTACATGGACGAAAAATTCAAGGTCGAAGAAATTTCGACCGAGCTCAAAGGGCTCAGCATCGAGCTCAACAACCCGATCATGACTATCAGTTCACTGTCAAAAGAAGGTTGTATGATCGATGCGACGCCTGACTCAGAAAGACCGACAATGTATCACTGCAAGGGCAGCGGCGACCTCGAATACGACCTTGACTGTGCCATGATCCAGGCAAAGGACTGGGGCGACACCAAAGAATTATATCAGCAGCTGCAACATAAAGCTGAAGAGCTTGGCAAAGATACGACACGTATTCCCAAAGTCGATGTGGTCAATCTCTACCTCGACAAGAACCGCGATGCTCCTGAAGGTATCTTCTCAACCATACAATATCTGTTTTTCATCGAAGACAACAAGTTTATCGAGCTCGGGCCCAAGTTTGATGATGACCGCTTCAGATTCAGCAAGATCGAAGAACTTGTTGATAAGCTCATCGAGCAGAACTTCATCGTTTTCTTTGACAAACCTCGCGATACCGCTTATAACAAAGGCCGCGTCTCAATCAAACTCAAAAACTTCTAACGAGGAATCCCATGGCATTTTTATCTTCTGCCAGAAGGCTGTTGTCTGTACTGGTATACATATCTACAATCTCCTGGCTGGCCAGTGTTCTTGCCGGTTGTTCCGCCGGCCAGAAAGGGCTTTTGACCATTACTCCCGAACAGTACTTTTATTCGGCCAAAGAAAGCCTCGAAACCATAGATGAACGCAATTACGAAATTCGCGACCTCGATGAAATCATCAGAATCCTCGAAAATGCCGAAAAGGACGCCAAAAAATCGGACATCATCGACAAGTCACGCATGTATCTGGTGCTGGCCAATACTCTGAAGGCGCGCAAACTATACCAGACTGCGCTGATGAAGGGCGAATATGTCGCCAACCGCGCCGAACCGTTTTTTGTGGTTAATACCAAAGATGTTAAAGAAACCCTGCGTATTGCCAACAAGTGGCTGCGCTCATGCAATGCTCAGTTCAAAACCAATGCTTTACAGGCTGATCTGAACTTTGTCAGAGGCCTTTATCTGACCCAGAAAATGCTGACGCAACACAGCCGCGAAAGGAAAGAGAGTCTCAACGAAGCGGTTACCTCGCTGCGGCGCTGCCTTGGCCAGGCCCCGGCATTCAAAGCTGATTTTCGTCTGTTTGGTCGCGACCAGACAGAACGCGAAGTGCGAATGCGGCTGATAGAAGTGCTGGCATTAGGCGGCCAGCAGGCCGAAGCCTACGCACTGCTCAGCGAATACAGTTTTGCCGCAACCACTCCGGCGCCAGGAACCGTCGACATACAGGATGCCGCCTGGAACCACATGCGCGGCCTGACTCTGGCAATGATGGGTCGATACGAAGAAGCCGCAGAGGTTCTCGAAAAGTTCAAAATCATTGTTCCTCAGGATTATCCACAAGTTGACGAAGCGCTGTGGCTGCTGGAAGGGGTATTCGACCGTCTTGCCGAGATCAGACGCGAAGACCGCTATAAAATGGAAGCCCGCATTGTTGCAGCCATGCTGAAAAAGCTCAAGGGCCCATTTTCCAAAGAGCAATATTCAACTGCCGCCCACCTTTATCCACGCCTCATGCCTGGCGACAACAGGTTTTACGAAGCAGTAACCCGATTTTACCGAGGTCGTTTTGCCGAAACCGTTGAACTGCTGGAACAACTGAACAATCGTGGTCTGATGTCGAGCAGCAACCGAATTTCGACCAGAATCATGCTGGTAGAAGCCATGCTGTATTCGGGCGCAACAATAACAGACGACCTGCTCGAAGAAATGGTGGCGCTTACCGAAAGCAGCTCATTGACTCCTCTACAGTCTGAGAGAGTAGGATATCTTCTGGCGAGATATGTCATGGATGCTGATGAAAAATTTTCGCAACGCCGCGTCGATCATGAGGGACAAAGCTTTATCAAAAGTATTACCGGCAAACCCTGGGCGCTCGAGCTTACTCATAAAAGAGGCGTGGTCAAGCGCGCAAAAAAACCGGTGAGATCGAGAAATCTTAAAGAACAGGATGCCGACGAAGAAGTAGAACGCGAACCCGGCAGCCTGACAGCAGAGGCCTACGCCAACCGCGCCGAAGACTGGGTGGTAAGCGCTAACATGTACCTGGTCACGCTGCCAGAGCTGCATCTTTTGGGCACCGGCCGCATTGTCGGGCGCGAGAGTGAAGGTGAAGGCTGGGTTTTCAAAGATGAACAGATCGACGCCATTCGCCGCCGCCAACGCTACCTGGTAATTCTGGAATTCGACAACAGCGACAGCGAAAAATCCTTACAGGGAATGCTGTTCAGACCTAAATAAGCAAAACCCCGGTAACATTTTCTTCCTGTACATTGCGGAGCATGCAAGTTTTTCTTATACTTACAAAAGATGTTCAAGGGAGGTTGTTTATTATGGTTTATCAACTCGTTAAAAATCGACAGTTCAATCTGTTCTTACTAGCTTCGTTCATATTCGCCATTCTCATCGTGCCGGCTACGGCAGAAGCCGGAATTCTCGGCAGCATACTCAACGCGGCACGCCCATATGCCAAAGTTCTTGGCAAGATCGCTGGCGCAGTAGCCGGTGCGTCACTGTGTGCCGGCTTCGTTCCGCCACTGGGCATGATTGCCGGTGGTATTGCCGGCTGGATAGTCGGTGGAATAGTCACTGGCTACGCAACTGGCAGTCTGAGTAATCTGGCAGCACTTGGTGGCGCAGCCGCAGGTGTTATGGCGCTCTCTTCTTTCGGCCCGGTCGGTTATGTTGCCGGCGCCCTGATCGGCGGCTTTCTCGGCAAAACCGCAATGGCTCTTCTGCACAAAGCAGACCGCGAAGCCACCGGTGGCATACTGTTCATGACCGGAGGTTCGGCACCGGCCACGACTTCAGGCGTAGCCCTCTCACCTGAAGTTCCCGTATCTCTTGACAACGCTGCTCCAGCTCCGCTGCCGGTAACTTCAAGTGTCAGCAATGGCGGATCGGTAACCATAGCACCCAGCACCGAAGAAATCAGAAAGGCCGATGCTGCTTATCGCAATGCCTACCAGGCATATATCAGTGCAACCCGCGAAAGCAATTCAAAGAACATCAGCGAAACTCATAAGGCTTATCTGAAAGCCCTCGAAGACTACAAAAAACTGACCGGCAAAGATCCTCAGTAAACTGCTGAAACGCAAAACCACCACCCGACTGATGTCTGGTGGTGGTTTTTTATTGCTCGTTTATCAGTCAATATGGTTGCTATATAGCATTTTATTTTGTCATCGCGAGGAGCGAAGCGACGCGGCGATCTCTTTGAGCATTGGGACTGCTTCGTCGGGCTGGCCCGTCTCGCAGTGACGGGTTTTTGTTTTTTGATGACGATTACGAGCACCGTTTCGCTGCGCGCGAATAATTGTTCGGATGAATGATTAGAGAAGGGTGTGAAAGCAATACAACGAGGGGTAACTACTGAGTGGCCTGGAGCAGCCAGTTGACCTTGCGCGGGGTGATCATCATGAAAAAAGACTTAACCCGGGGATCCTCATCTGGATTTTCAAGAATCTTAGCTTTTTCATCTTCAGCAAGCCGATCGAATTTTTCGGTGTAAAGAATCTTCATCGAAACTTTGAACCAGACCTTGGAGTTCAGTGCCAGCTCAGATTCGACAAAAGCATTGGAGTCACGATAGCTCGAGTCGTAGGTAAATTCAAGAATCTGTCCGTCGTTGAAAAGGAACGGGCGCATCTGGCTCGGATGCGGATTGGGTTCTGAAAGCGCACCTTTTTTATCTCTGGCCAGACGACGAGTCTCGGGATCGAAATGATAAAGCACGGTTTCAGTTGGCGAAAGCGGAATCTGAAGAATATCTTCATAAACCACGGGCTTGTCATGAGCGTTACGCAACTCGTTGCGAATACCCGACATGATGATTCGCGTTGTCTGAAGAATGTCGAGTCGATTGCGGGATTGTGTAAAAGAGGTTCTGACCATGCGAAGAATCTGATACAGAGAGGTAGAAAGCAGCACAAACAGTCCAACTGCAAATATCAGCTCGATGATCGTCGTACCGGTAGTTCTTTTACGCCTGAACATTCTCATCAATAGAAATTATACCTCGGGTCGGTAAGCAGTGAAACAAAAGTCAGAACCGGCACGTCATCACTTGCCGTGCGATGCTTTGAAACTACGGTAATCTTGATGCGCAACAGATAAAGTGGCTTGGCATTTTTTGGCAGTGGCATAACCGGCTGCAAAGTCGGCTCAAAATGCATCTCAAAACCGTTTTTGTCGGCGGTCTTAACCAGTTCCATGTATTCTTCATCGTTTTGCAGCTTTTGCGCCTTATCGTAACCGAGAGTTCTGGCAAGTTCTATTGCCGAAGTCCCAAAAAGCGTCGCCATGGTTCGGGTATCTGCGCGCACAATACGCTTCTGACCAGATTGCATCAGCGAGTAAATCGGCAGAATTCCGGCGGTAATCATCATAATGACTATGAGTATTTCCACCAGAGAGAAGCCACTATTTACTCTTGATCTGTTCATCACTCGCGCTCGTACTTCCAGTCAAACTTGCCAACGCCGCCGGTAACTATCTTGGCGACATACTGCTGATCCATCAGTTGCGGCATGGCATTTCGCCAGATGCCGTTGAGTGCGTTATAAACTATAACATTCTCACCAGGCGTTGCAAAATGTTCTTCAAGATTCAAATATGGCGTAACGACCGAGCCTTTTATGGTTACCGGTTTATCGCCAATCACCTGCAGCGGCTCAGAAACCGAAATAAGGTTCGCTTCGACATAACAGCGACTGGCCTGGGCATTCGTAGTTCTGATAACAATCTGCGGCGCGATAATCGTAATCATATCATTACCGATAGATGAAGAGAAATTGTTTACATCAGTATCGACACCGACCAGATCGCCTTCAATCAGCACCTTACCGCCACCCATCATCGGGCTGGAATAAATAATACTGTGCCCGCGGAAACGCAGATTTCTCAGGCCAAGCGGCTCTGAGTCGTTCAAAGCGAGAATGCCGTTAAGTTCAAGAACCTGATTGTTGGCGCCACTGCGATATGCCGCGACTTCATTGATGTATTTGAATTCAAAGCGGTCATAAGAAGTGCCGCCGATAGCAACAGTAGTGCGTCCGCGGAAAAAATCTTCGGTGCTACGTGGGATAAAGTAGAAATCAAGCAGATACGAACTATAGGCGTCGGGCAGGGCATGCCACAGCGCGCCCTCATAGAATTCGAGCATAGGACTGTTTTTGATGACCTGATCCATGCCTTTCGGAATCTGATCGTATGGATACGGAAAGTTTTCGAGGAAGCCGCCGAGTGCGTCTTCGAGAGGGCCTTTGTATTCTTTGGTTTCGCCGCGGGTGCGCTGCAAAAAGTTGCTGAGACCGCGATTATAAAGCTCGACCCCTGAGTCGCTCATAAAGTTGCCGTATTTATCGAGCTCTTTAAGACCATCAGGCAGCTTGTCCCAGTTCTGATAGATCTTTTCGGCAAACTCGGTCGAAACTCCTGCCAGAACAAAAAGATCTCTCGCCTGAGTAGCATTCAGTTCGGTGTCTCCTTTTATGTTGAGAGAAGCCACGATCGGACCTGCGGTTGCAATAAACGGCAACTCGAAGGGTTCACCGCCATCGGGGTGAATCTGCACTGCCCTGAAATACTGACGCATGGCCGGCCCATAAACCAATGTCGGCGAAAGCCTGGTGGCATCAGCCGGAGAATCCGGGGCCAGTCGTGAACCGCCAATAGGCGGCATATTACCGAAAATATCGAGTCCGCTTCGGTCAAGCGGCGGCATCAGACGAGCCTTCATCATTGCTTCGCTTGAATTTGGCGCACCCGGCGTCTGGTTGATCAGCTCACCGGTGTGGGTCTTGTAAGATTGAAAACAGTTGATAAAAGAAGGTGGCCCGTCGGTCAGCGGCTCAATAAGTTCTTTGCCCGAACCAACGTTAAAAAGTCTGATTTTGTGTTTGTTGTTCCAGCCGGTTGTCCAGAGAATGCCGTCTTTAGTCTTCTTCTGCCCCTGGAGTTCCATGAAGTCCTTGACGTAATCTTTCATGCCGTGCCACGGCACATCGAAACGCAGATAGAAGTTCTCCTGGCCGTTAACCTGCCGGGCATTGCGATCGTTCGGATCGACGTTGGAACCAAACAAAAGCTTGGCACCGTTGGTAGAGCGTACTATAACCGCGGGGCCGGCCTGTAAAAGGCTGTTGAGATCCTGGCCGAGGTATACCCGACCTGGCGGTGTCAGAGCTTTGTTACCAAACTGGGCAAGATCGGTCTCCCAGCTGCTGGCGTTGTTGAGGGCGTTAAAATCTTTGCGGATTGCGTTCCAGCCATGATCAAGTCGCAGCAGACCAACCGACGGCTTGTTGTCGTCACGCTTGATACCTTCCTGCAGGCCGCTGGCAGATTCATGGTGATTGAAGTGCGAACCGCCGTAAACGCTGCCATCTTTAACATAAAGTGTAAAATAGTTGAAAGGTGGCACAAAGGTTTTAACAACTCTGATCAGAAATTTAAGCGAAACCTTTGCGGTATGCCCGCGATAGGTGACTTTTGCCCTGACTTCGAGCTCACCCTGCTTTTCTTTCTTATCCTGCTTGATCTTATAAAGCACCTGCTCGCCATTCGCGGCTTCGACAGCGTTGATGTGCTGAAGCTTGATCACGGCATCGACGAGAAAATCCTTTGATTCAACGAGACCCCGGCCAAACTGTATGCCGTATATCTGTCGCGCGGTTTCTCGCGTATATGCCGTTAATTTGGCTACCTGGCTCGCTTCCAGGGGTATTTCCTGGCTGACATCGACAGTGTGCGAACGAAGAACCTTGTAAAGCTGGTTATTATCGTCGTCGTGATTGAGAGAGTTCTTGAGACGCGCGACAAATTCTTCGACGGCCGCTTCGGCCAGATTAAAAGCGACTTCTGATTCATACGACATGGCAGAAGAGTAATCTTCTGAACCAGTAAAAAATGTCAGAGAAAAGCCAAGAATGAAAAGAACGGTCATACAGGTCAGGGTAAGAAGAAAGATCGATCCGCTCTTATTCGGCATACTTTCCCTCCCCTTGAGTGAGAGCCATGTCAATTACCTGCTGACTCATCGCACCTTCTTCGAAAGACTGACGAAAGCGCGGGTCTTTTTGCAGGGTTTCCATTAATTCGAGCATTTTTCGCATCGCCCTACCTCTTCGGCTCGGTTTTGCCGTTTTGTGATAGATCATAGCAGAAAGATACCAGGTTTGCATTTCGAGGTAGGGGTCTTCATTGATTTCCATCTGCACGCGTTCGACCTCGCGCAGGGCCCCATCAAAATTCTCTTTCTGGAACATTTCAAACGAGAGTTCGAGACGACGATAAAGCTCCTGGGTTCGCCGGTCCTTTTCACGTTCAGGCAGTTGTGGATCGACAAGCACCGATGCTTCTCCGCTATTCTGGACTTCAGTTTGAGAGCCAACCCGGCTGACGGACTTCACAGGGTTCTCAGGAAAAATGTTTCGGATGGGCCGCGGGCCTGTTTTTGTACAGCAACCAGTACAGCAGAGAACGACTGCCATGACATTCAGGATGAGCAGCCATCTGGTGTTTCTGAGCAAAGCAAATTTCCTGTAACCACGATATAGTTCTCATAATAGTACCCCATAGAGAATGTAAAGTCAATCAAACTGGTTGCAGAGGTCAATTAAACTTGCCTTGACAAGCCTCTGTATTCAGGCTAAAATCTGCACATGAAAAAACCAACTAACCTGTTCACAAACTTAGGATCCATACTGATAGCTGTAATGTTGACGTGTCCTGCAATTTCATTCTCCGCAGAAAAAGCCGCCGGCAAAACCGCTTCCTCCAATCACTTCTTCGCTTTCGAAGATGCTGCTTACCACACGTCTCCCGACAAGCGCATCGGCGCCAAAATACTGGCTGACCCGGCAAAGGTGGGCCCATCGATTTCTTCGCTCGTTCACCTGACCTATCTCCCTGGTGCACATATCACCAGTCATCGCCACGTTTACGTGACCGAGATAATCTACGTTCTCGAAGGCAACCTGACCCTGCGCATCGGCGATGAAATCAAGGTTCTTGGCCCGAACAGCACAGCCCATATACCGGCCAAGTCGTTTCATGAATATCTCAACGATTCGACCGATGTCGTCAAGTTTCTTCAGTATTACTCTCCCTCAGGCCCGGAAGAAGAATACCGCAACTGGGAAAAGCCGGCAGCGACTTCAGCCGCTCCTGCCCCTTCAGAGTCAGCAAAAGAGCCGGCAGCGAAAAAAGATGAGGCACCGGCCCACGTCATAGCGCCAACTCTGCCGCCAGTTCCCGGCAGCCCACAGCCAGTTCTCGGCACGGTCAGCGAAGGAACCGGCGAAAGCACCGACAAGCCAGTCACCGAGCTTAAACTCAAAACCGGCAAGGATAATTAATGACAGTTCCCGAGACCAAGAGCTCTTATTACAGTGAAGGACTACTTGAAGAGGCTGTCCAGGAAAACCGCAGAAAACTGGAGCAGGAACCCGACAATCATCTGCTCAGATGCAGCCTGGCAAACGGCCTGGCCCGTCTCGGTCAATTCAACGAAGCCATAGCTCACTATAAAAAGTGTATCGAAGCCAGCGAAAGCGCCGAATACTGGAACAATCTTGGCAAGGCACTTTTAAATGCCGGTCAATATCAGGAAGCCATCGAAGCTTTCTCTCAGGTTCTGAGTCGTCACCAGTGGCCTGACGCGCATTTTTATCGGGCACTCGCCTATCGCAGCCTCAACCAGCTAGACAAAGCCAATGAAGAACTGCTTGAGGCAATCAGAATCAATCCGAAGTATCGTGAGGCCCTCAATGAGCGCGCCCATATTCTTGAAGCACTTGGCCGTATCGAAGAGGCTTTGAACGAATATAAAAAGGTAATTGCCCTGTTTTTTGCCGAATATCAGGCAAATGAAGCTGAAATGTACAGCTACGAAACCTCGGTATTGCTTGACAGCAACGAACTTGTCGAAGAACTGATCAGGCAGCTGCGCCGTTATATCCAGAAATTTCCGGGGTTCGCCGATGGCTACTACAAACTTGGCCAGGCACTCGAAGCCAAGGGGCTTAAGAACGAGGCGATGATGGCTTTCAGGCGTGCGCTCGAGATAAATCCCAGCTACGAAACCGCCAGAAAATGTTTCTGGAAAAGATAAGTGAATTGTAATGTGCGCTAAACCAGCCCCTCAGCAACGCAAACGCCTTGGCGACATTCTGGTCGAAGCCGGTCTGATCACCTCTGAACAGCTCCAGGAAGCCCTTGGCAAGCAAAAAGTGCTTGGCAAACGCCTCGGCAAGGTTCTTGTCGAAACCGGCATGACCAATGAAGACAGCATTGCCACCACGCTGGCGCGCCAGATGAATATACCTTATCTTAATCTCAACGAGCTGACCGTGCCGCCCGAAGTGCTCACGACGATTCCCGAAGGCATAGTGCGCAGTCATAATCTGCTGCCGGTTCAGCTCACCGGCAACCTTTTGCAGATCAGCATGGCTGACCCTCTCGACGTTTTCATCATCGACGAAATTCATTACCAGACCGGTTATGAACTTGAGGTCGCCATCAGTCCTGAATCGCAGGTCGAAGCCGCGATCAGGCATTATTACGGCACCAGCGACAGTCTGCAGAACGCTGTCGATAATATCGCAGCCGAACGCAGTTCTGAGGTTACCCTCGACGAGAGTTTCTTTACGACCTTTGAACTCGGCGGCGAAGAGCAGAGCGTGCCGATCATCAATCTGGTCAACACCATTATTCAGCAGGCAATCAACGACCGCGCCAGTGATATTCATATCGAGCCTGACGAAGAAATTATCAGAGTCAGATACCGCATCGACGGTATTCTCAACGAGCTGATGAAGGCACCCAAGACGATTCAGAGCGAACTCCTCTCACGTCTCAAGATTATGGCGCAGATGGATATCTCGGAGAAACGCCTGCCGCAGGACGGTCGCATCAAGGTCAAAGTACAGAACAAGAGCATCGATCTGCGCGTTTCATCGTTGCCAACAGTATATGGCGAAAAGATCGTCATTCGTATTCTCGACAAGAGCCGCATGCAGCTCACTCTCGATCAGGTCGGCTTCGACAACGATCTGCTCGAACTCTTCAAGACCCTTTCTTCATCGCCGAACGGCATCTTTCTGATGACTGGTCCAACCGGTTCGGGCAAGACCTCTACTCTATACGCCGCTATCAACTTCATCAGAAATGGCCAGATCAATATCACCACGGTCGAAGATCCGGTCGAATACCTGATACCAAGCATAAACCAGGTGCAGGTGCGACCCGAAATCGGCCTGACCTTCGCGCGCACACTGCGCTCGATTCTGCGTCAGGACCCCAACGTCATTCTCATCGGCGAAATCCGCGACTTTGAAACCGCCCAGATCGCCATTGAATCTGCCCTGACCGGTCATCTTGTTTTTTCGACCCTGCATACCAACGATGCCGCTTCAGCCGTTACGCGCCTGATCGAAATGGGTGTCGAGCCGTATCTGGTTGCGTCAGCCGTTATCGGCGTCGGTGGCCAGCGCCTTGTCCGCAAAATCTGCCCATCTTGTCGCACGTCTTACAAGCCGACCGGCGAGGCGCTTGAACTGCTGACAGAGCATGGCTATACCGATGCCGAACTGTTCAGCGGCAAGGGCTGTCTGACCTGTCGACGCACCGGCTATTCAGGGCGAACAGCTATTCATGAGATCATGACCATCAATGAAGAAATTCACAGTCTGATTCTCAAATCAGTTTCGGCACGCGATATCAGACATGCATCGATAGCTGCCGGCATGCGCACCATGCGCGTTGATGGTATCATCAAGGCAGTCAAAGGCGTTACCACGCTCGAAGAAGTCATGCGACTCACCCGTGGCGAAGAGATTCGCCGGGTAACCAGCAGCAAAACAGGTAAGATCGGGTGAACAGAAGATTTGCATACAAAGCCCTCGACCTGAACGGCAAAACCATGGAAGGCTTCATGGAAGCCGCAACCCCTGAAGAAGTTGGCACCTGGCTGGCTGATCGCAACTATTTCGTTCTCGAAATCGCTTCAGCACCTCTACAGACTCTGGTAGCAACCGGCAAAGCTGAGCTCAGAATTCCGGCGCGTAAAATGAATTTTTTTCTGCTGCAGCTTTCGAGTCTTATCAATGCAGGATGTCCGTTGATCATGAGCCTGCACGCACTCTATCGTCAGACGCCCAAGGGGCCGCTGCGTGAACTTTTAAAAGACCTTCGCGAAAAGATCGAATCTGGCAAATCATTTTCAGAAGCGCTCAAGGCTCACCGCAAGGTGTTTTCGAACCTTTTCATAACAATGGTAGAAGTTGGTGAGATTGGTGGTATTCTCGGCGAGATTCTCGAGCGCTACGCCAATATCAATGACGCCATGTACCGTCTGCGCGCCAAGATCATCAAGTCGATGATTTATCCGACCATACTGCTGGTGTTTACGATTCTGGTGGCCTGGGCTCTGCTCGCCTACGTTTTTCCGGTATTTATCGAAAAAATACAGGTCAGCGGCGATATGTTGCCTTTACCGACCAGAATGGTTCTGTTTGCTTCTGACCTGCTGACCGGCAATTCGATATTGATCGGAAGCTTTATGGCTCTGCTGGTATTCGGTTTTTTCATGATGCGCAGTTCGGCAACCGGCTCGCGCCTGATATCGAAAACCATGATAAGTATTCCGCTGATCAGCGCGATGTTCAAGCAGATGGAACTTTCGCTGTTCGCGCGTATTCTGGGCACCCTGCTGAAATGCGGAGTGCCGATTCTCACCTCATTACAGGCAGTAGAGAAAGCCCTTGGCAACGTCATTTACAAAGAAGCCCTCAACGGCATCCGCGAAGCAGTCAGCCGCGGTGAATCGCTGACTCAGGCGATCAGCAAGCATCGCGACCTGTTTCCCGAAAGCATCATTCTGATGACCGATGTTGGCGAGCGCGGCGGCAACACTGGCGACATGCTGGAAAAAGCCGGCATCATTTACGAGCGTGATCTCGAAACCGCGATCGAAACTATCGTTTCACTTCTGCAACCGGCCATGGTAATCTTTCTTTCGATTTTCGTGGTAACTTTAACCATGGCAATGTACCTTCCATTGTTTGACATAATTAAAACTGTGAGATAAAGTAACAAAGACTGCAATCGTTTGTCGCAAAATCTTCGTGGAGGCTCTATGCGAAAAAAAGGTTTTTCACTTGTCGAGTTATTGATCGTTGTGCTGGTAATAGGCATTCTCGTTGCCATTGCCATTCCGAGATATCAGAGTATCGCCTCCATTGCCCGCGCTAAATCATGCCTGTCGAATCAGAAGGGCGTCGAAAGCCTTATCTCCCTCTGGGAAGCCAAGAACTTCGAGCTTGATTCAGGTAAGAATCGCTGGTCATGGGTCGATCGATCAGGCAACATGCGCTGGAAGTATTCAAATGCACTTCTGCAGCTCAACGATATCGCCAAGGACACCAAGCTGTTCATCTGCCCTGAAGCAGCCAATCGCTGGGGCTACACCTGGAACGGCTCAAGCTACCGTTTTTACAACACGGACAACACCGGCCTGTGGATCATCGGATCGACCGGAAAAATGGGCGGCCGCGGCGTCGTATGCGCCCTCAGGCTAGGCACCCGCTGGATCGGCATGAACGGCCAGATGGGCCCGGACGGTTCAAAGGACAGCGCTCACCATTACTGGTAAGCTGAATGGCTAAAAGCACAAGCTGCCTGGCCAAAAACTCAGCAAACAATGCAACTCCGGGATCGAGTCTCCACCACCGCAGTCGGTTCAGTCACCGGAGCAGAGTTTCTGGCTTCACCCTGATCGAAGTATTGATCGTAGTTCTGGTCATGGGCGTTCTTTTTGGCACCGGCCTTTCTGTGTATTCCGGCGTCACCCGCGATTCGCAGCTGCGCACCCGCACCGATGAACTCACCAGTTTTTTTGCGGCCTGCCGACACCGGGCCGTTTTGCGCCGAACACCAGTCAAATTCATCTATGAAAATGGCATTCTCGGCACTGATCAGTCATACAATCTTCGCCAGAGAATCAATGAAGTCGATGTTCAGACAGCAAACAAGCTTTTTAACAACCTTTCGGTCGATAACAACGGCATCTTCATGCTGAATGACCGGCCGATCAATCACCTGCAACTGCCGGTAACGCTGCCGGGTGGTCACTCCAGCTCAATAACAGTAGGTCTTTAAATGCAGAGACACGCACGAGCAGAAAAACACGCAAGCGTCGGCAATCGTCGCGGCTTTTCTCTGCTCGAAATTCTCATTACCCTGCTGGTACTGTCAGGCTCGGTGGTCATCATGTTCTCCGGCTTTGATACGGCAGCACAGCTCGACATGTTTGCCAGCTTTGAATCTGAAGCGGCATTTCTCGCCGAACGCGAAATCGAACTGCTCAAATCAGAATTGCTGCAGGGCCACATCAAACCGGCAGCTGGATCGATGAAAAGCCGCTTTCGCCTTAAACCTGGCTGGAAGATTGCAAGCGTAATGGCCGATATCGACAAGGAAGATTCCGTGCGCCTGATCTGCTCGGTCAGCAATGGCGACCGTCTCTTTCAGCTTGAATCGTTCATCTACGTTCCCACAGCAGGAGCCAAAAAATGATCTTACGCAAAGGCTTTTCGCTCCTCGAAATAACAGTGGTCATGCTGATCATGGGCCTGACCATCACTGCCCTGCTCCAGATGTTTGACTGGAGCCAGATGCGCTACTCAGAAATATCGCGCGGCTGGCAGCGGCGGGCAGGACTTACCGAAGTCAGATTGTGGCTGCGCGACAGAATTATTCATTCAGACTTCGACAACATCTCGGCTGAGAACCTTGCCAATGCGGTAAGACTACCGGCCGGCCTGCACATCGCAAAGCTCAAAATGCGTGAGCACAATGACAACACCTGGTTCATCACTCTCGATTACTTTGACGACCGCAATAGAAACCAGAAAGCCGACCCCGGTGAGTCCGCGACCAGGCTGTTCTGCTTCAGGGGGAGGTCGGCATGAACAGGCGTGGATTCAGTCTTTATCTGACATTTCTCATCAGCACAGTTATCTTTTTGCTGGTAACCACAAGTTATGAGATAAGTAAAACCGCGCTCGATCTCGGGCGCTCAGAAGCGATAGAAACCCAGCTGTTTCATGCCGCCGATGGCGGTCTCGAACGCGGTCTGGCGCACCTTCGCCAAAAATATGCGCCATTCACCATGAACTACAGTTCTGTCATCAACAGTCGCCGACGCCTGGTAATCAACGTTGAAGCGGTCAAAGTCAACGGTTTGATAGATCTGCTGGTGTCGGCCAATCTCTTCGAAGGCAATCGAGAACTTGCCAGCAGAAAGCTTAAACGCAGCGGAATCAAAAATTTGCACGGGCGCAACGGTATCGGAAAGTTAGTGGAGGCCACATGAAGAGCACCAGCAACAAAGGCTTATATGCAGCATTTGACATAGGAACAGCCGCAATAAAAGCGGTAATAATAGAGGTTACCGATACCGGCAAACGTCTGGCTTCGCTCGAAGACGAGCCGCTCAAGCCGGTTTCCGAATTTCCCGGCGAAGACGAGTATCGTCAGCATGTTATCGCATCACTTTTAAATCTGACCGAACGCCTGCCTTTGAAGGAATGCCGACATGTGGCGGCTCTCTATTCAAACCGCGAACTGCAGGTAAAGATTATTGAGCTGCCGAGCCAGGTGCAGGCCGATCAGATCGACAAGATTCTCAACTGGGAAGCCAAGAAACTGCTATCTCCCAACTTTCGCGAAGAGCCCTATGCTTTTGCCTACAAGATCATTCGCAAGAACCCTTACATGGTGGCTCTGTCGGTAATACCACAGCGGCTGCTCGAGAGGTTCACCGATATGTTCGAATCGGCCGGTATCAAACTCGACAGCTCTTACGGCGAAGTTTTTGCGGCTGATGCACTCAAGGAGATTGTCGATATTTCCGGTCTGCCGGCAATGTCGATTGTAAACTTCGGTTACAGCGGCACGCACCTGCAGATTTTCGCAGCTGGTGAACTGCGTTTTTACCGTTTCATACCATCGGGAATGAGTGAAATGACCGTCCCCCCCACCGACAGCGAGCTTGAGATGTTCGCGCAGAAGATCAGATTCAGCTTCGATTATTTCCGCGCCATCAGCAAACTCAACCAGATCGACAGTCTTTTCTTCATGGGCGGCGGCGCAGCCCTGCCTGGTGCCCTGCCCTTTTCACGCAGCTACTTCAATCCTTCACGGGTTAATATCGTCGATACTTCAGGCGGCATCGACATCAGCCCGATACTCCCGGAAATCACCGACAATTCTCCAGCTGAAGAGAAGCAGCGGCGGCTTCTGCCTTTCATTCCGTCAATTGGCGCTATTCTCGCCAGTCTGTCAGAGCAGTCGGCCAGCATGAACCTGAGCGAGTGTCTCAAAAACAAAAAACGCGACAAGCGCATCCAGGAACTGGCGAAACTTCTGCCACTCTGGATCGGCATCGGCGGGTTGCTGCTGATCGTGCTTGTGCTTTTCGTCTGGCGCGGTAGTCTGCAACAACGTCTTCAGGAAACCGAAAAACAGAAAGATTCAGCCCGAATGGGTGTCGAAGCAGTAACGATCAAAGCCAATCGCCTGCGCGCTTCGCTCGACACTGCGATAAAACTCAGCCCGGCAGCGCGCAAGGCTCTTCTGCCGGTAATACAGAATCGACTCAGCGTCGATCAACTGCTGTTTGTCATGGCACAGGCACGCCCGGAAGGCCTCAAGATCGATGAAATTCTCATCCGCGCTGATGCCGAAGCCGAAAACATAGGATTTGAGAATGTAGACATGCAGATGCCTGGTGACACTGGAGAAACAGGGGAATATGGTGAGACCACCCCCAGAAACGAGTTTGCCAGCAGCCTCGCTGATGATGTCGGCGATTCAGATGCAACCGGCGAAGGACTCATCGGTAAGATTATAATTATAAAAGGAACCGCAGCCAGCAACGAAGAGCTCAGCCAGTTTGCCGGAACGCTGAGCGAAAAGCGTGTAATTAAGCGCTACAAAGGCATAGACAGCCGAAAGACAAAAGCTTCTGGCCTGGAATTTCTTATCAGAGGAGAATTGCCATGAAAAACATAGGAGCCAATATGGCGGCGCTTCTCATCGTTCTCATCGTAGTATTTTTCGTCGGTCGCATTTTCCTGCTGGCTGACGTTCAGAGGCAGCTGGAGCAGTCTGAAGGAGAACTCGAACAGTATAGGACCACTCAGACAGAGATCGACGCCGAATACGAGAAGTTAAAGGAGCGTGTAAAGAACGCAGATGTGCCGTTACGCAGCAACAAACTGCTGATCGCCGGTCAGGAAGCATCGCTGCTGCGCTCGACTCTCGACCTTGGCGGCAAAAGCCTGCGGCTCAATTCCTACGCAATGCTGCCGTCATTCAGGGTAAAGCCTGCCGAAAGCGACAGTTATTCCGACAGCCCGGCTCAATCGCCTGGCAGCCCTGAAGAAATGCCACAACTCGACGATCAGGGCATGCCGGTCGGTTTGGCGGCAGATGACGATGAAGAATGGCCTGGCGTCGAGGTTATTCCGGTCAAGATGACCTTCACCTCGACTTATCGTTCTTTTGGTAAGTTCCTCAGCGATGCCGGTAAAAACATGCCGGTAAACGCAGTCAGGTCGATGGATCTGCTGCTGAAAAGCGATGGAATAGTCAAAGGCACGTTGATCATGAATTTTCCAGTTGCTGAGAACGGCAATTAGCAGCTTAACACTGAGGAGACACAAATGCAGAACGGAAGCGAAACCTGGAAATGGGGCGTCGTGTTCATATTGCTGGCGATTTTTCTGGTAACGGCCAATCAGGCGTATCAGCATGTTACCAGCCAGGAAGACTACGAGCCGCCCGATGACTATCTCAAGGGTGACTCGTGGGATATCGAGCACCAGAGCGGTCCGGGAGCCGGGCAACCAGTGCAGCTCACCCCCGATCAGCAGGAAGGCCTGGATCGACCGCTGGGTGAACCAAACCCGAATTCAGAAGAGCCTTTCGAGCCGGTGGTGATTGACGAAGACATCGACTGGAACAAGGTCAAAGATCCATCTGAGGAATAACATCAATGCGGCGATCGCATTTTTTCATAGTTCCGCTGGCAGCAGCGCTGGTTCTGGCCGTTATCTGTCTCAACGGCCAGGAGCTTCAGCCGCAGTTGCGCGAGGCCGAACGGCTTTATCAGGCCGGACGTTATCAGGATGCCGCCCGCGCAGCCGATAATTATCTGCGTTTTTTTCCGGATGATTTTCAGGCACTTCTCATTGCCGGCATCAGCGCCTTCAACCATGGCGACTATTTGTCGGCAAAGCGGCATTTGACCAAAGCACATGCCAGACAGGCACGGCATCCGCTGGTAGTTGAGTATACCAACCTGCTGCGCGAAATTGAGTATCGCAGCGGTTCACTCGAGCCGGTGCCATTGCAACCACCTGACAGCAACAAATACGAAACCGCCGGTTTCTATAAAAGGGGTTACTTCGGCCCGGGATTTACCCACACATCAGGGCGCGTGATAGATCCGGCGCTGGCAACGGCCGAAGTCGCCCTGCCCATGCCACATCCTTCGACAGACAGCATATTTACGACGCAACCGGTTCAGGAAATTGCCGATAAGGCTTTCAGCGAAGGAAATTTTCACAAAGCCTACCTGTTTTATTCACAATTGCTGGCTTCAGAGCCGACCAACCGGCGTTTTTTACTGGGCCGTGCCAGATCAGCGTTTCACATGAAACGCTATCGACAGGTGGTAGATATGCTCGGCCCATTGCTGGCAGCGCCTGAAATTCAGGGATTCAGCGATACTGAGATAGAAAATGCCCGGGAGCTGTTAGCCGATGCAAAACAAAAGGCCTTTGCCGGAACCCCTTAAAGGCTTATTCCCAGGTAAAATCGCGAACCACTTTTTTCTTGGTCGATAACACGATGATCTCGACCCGTCGATTGATTTCACGATTTTCAGCACTGGTATTAGGCACTTTTGGCCGGAATTCTCCGTAACCCTGTGCCGAGAAACGCTCAGGATCCTGCATCATTTTATCGACAAAAAAGCGTACAACCGAACAGGCGCGCGCGGTCGAAAGTTCCCAGTTGGAGGGGTAGGTTCCGCTACGCGTCGGCTGATCATCTGTGTGACCGTCTATACGAATATGATTGTCAATTGTACTGAGAACCGGCACCAGAGAGGTCAGAACATCTTCGGCACCCTGGCGCATTTCAGCGCTGCCGCTCTCAAAAAGCACGTTTGAAGGAATTTCAATTTTAACCATCTGGTCAGATGCCATTACCAGCATACGATCAGCTGCCGGCGTCTTGCGCAACTGGTTCTTAACCTTCTTGACCAGATGCGGAATTTCGCTTTTGCGTGAGGCCGGAGTCAGAAGAATTCCTTTGCCGCCATGAGTAAGCCACTGGCTCGAACCCTGCGCCGCATTGATGCTGAATACAGCATGAAACTTTTCGTCACGCGATTCGCTTTTCTGACGCTTTTTGGGGGAGTCAAGCGATGAGAAAGCGAACAGCATGACGAAAAAGCAGAGCATGTTCGTCACCAGGTCTGCATAAGATACAAACCATAATGGCGCCGAAATTTCTTCAGACTTTCTCTTTTTCATTAACCGCCCTGGCCGAGTTCTTCTGAGAGATGGAGCTCGTTGAACTGCACTCGCGACTGGTCAGACATAAAGGCCAGCAGGCGCTCCTGAATAATGCGAGGATGTATGCCGCCAGCGATCAACATGCAGCCGCGGGCTATGATTTCGCCATACATCTGTTCGGCGACGCTGCGCTCTTCAGCCTTTTTGCCATAGGGAATAAACAACAGATTGGCGGCGACAGCACCGTAGAACGTTGTGATAAGAGCTACCGCCATGTTCGGGCCGATTGAAGTCGGGTCATCGAGATTGCCCAGCAGACCGACCAGCCCCATGATTGTACCGATCATACCGAAAGCTGGAATAACCGATGACAGAAAATCGAGCGCTGCCTTGACATCGCCGTGCCTGGTCGCGCGTGATTCGAGTTCAGTATCGAGAATATCCTGAATGATCTTGACATCGACGCCGTCAACAACCATCTGAAGGCCACGCGCAAAGAATGGCTCTTCAATCTCTGCAATACGCGAATCGAGAGCGAGAATCCCCTCTTTGCGCGCAACGTCGGCAGTCAGCAGAATGCTGCTGATCAGCTTCATGTAGTTGTATTCCTTTGGAGCCATGTAGCAGAACTTGATCATATTAAGAGCCGCACGCATGCGTTCATAGCTGTATGCAACTGCCATGGCCGAGAGCCCGCCACCAAATACGATGAATACGGAGGGAATGTTAATGAAGGCACTCAAACTGCCGCCCATCTTGATCCCGATTGCGATCAGAATGAATCCAAGCAGTGTACCTAATACAGTATTGTTATCCAAAGGAAGTTCTCCTGCGTTTCAGCTTTGGCTGAAAATCAATTCAATCAGCCAAGCAGGTCGAGTTTGAAAACCAGTTCAGAAATGCCCTTTTTGGTCTTAGTGAATTCTTCTACCGAAATTGTAAACTTATAGGGTGCCACTTCAGCGATACCAAGAACCTGACCTTTTTTGATGCTGGCCGGATTGATGGCCACCTTGGGGGTTTTCAGCGAACGCACTTTCTGATTGTTTTCCATCACCGAGATTTCGAAGCTGATGCCTTTCATGTAGGCTTCTTCGTCATTGATGACTTTCCAGTCTTCGTCGTATTTGACGCTGAACCAGTAGTTATTGCCATTGAGATTCAGCGGCGCCTGCCTGAGCAGATCTTCATCGAGAGGGTGCGGAGAATAGTTGAGCATTCTTACGAGCGTAAACAGGTTTTTGGGTTCAGTTTTCTGAGCTGGAGCCTGTGCCGAAGCAACCTTTGCTGTGTTTTCGGCTTTTTTTGCACTGGCGGCCTTTGCTGCGACTGCCGGTCTGGCGGGAGCTGCCGCTTTGGTTGTTCTGGTTGAGGCAGCAGACAGATTAGCTGTCTGTGCGGGCGGCGCAAATGCCTTGGTAGATGCGACCATATTTGCTGAAGCAGTCATGGTTGTGGCTGCGTTCACCGGTAATTCAGAAGGAGGAGCGACAAGAACAACTTTGCTGTCTACCACACCGGCCGAGTGAACCGGAGCAGCATGATCCACCACTCTTTTAATAGAAGTTACAGGCTTGTTGTGCCTGATCACGGTCAAAGCGGCGTTGTTTTCGGTACCGGCAAACGTCGAAGAAACGAACATCGTTCCGCCGACCACCAGAGCTCCTGCAATGAGAGTTCCCAGCCTGTAATTTTTCATAGATATCTCCTCGTATTCATTAAACAACTCAGTTGTTTCTTGCTCCACCATTGATCCAGTTGACGATCAAACCCTGATCGGAAGTCGACAGCGAGGGCCGGTCCTTGGGCATTCTTGGCGTTTCAGTACCTTTTATGCGCTTGACCAGCTTGCTGCTCTGAGCGTCATAAGGAAACACCACTGCGCCATAGCGCGAACCACGCATAAGATTGGCATAACTGTTCAGTCTGAGACCGCCGGCAGCAGCGCCATCGTTGTGGCAGCCAACTATCGCGCAGTTGACATTCAGAATCGGCAGAATGTTACGCGAAAAGCTTCCGCCCATCGAAACCAGCACGAGATGTGTGGTCGCCGACAGACCGCTGTCAACCGTTACCGTCAGCGAATTTGAATTAAAATCGGTCGCATGGGCTGTTACCGTATAAACGCCAGGCTGAACATCAGCAATAGTAAAATTGCCGTTGATATCTGTGATTACCGATGCCGTGGTCGGCGAAGTCATGACCGTAGCGCCGGCAATTCCGATGCCAGTCTGCGAATCGACTACCGTTCCAACCAGTGTTCCACGCAAAGTACTTTTGGTGCCACAGCCTACCGCTGTAAGCAGCGACAGACTCAAAACCAGCGCCAGCAGAAACTGAAATTTTTTAACCATACCCTGCTCCTTCCTGAGCTATCATTCCTGCGAACTTCATCGGCAAAATACCTCACAAATTTGACAGGCAAGTTGCAAATCGGCAAATTTTTTGCGAACGACAATGCATCACGTGCTATAATCTTGCCATGGAAAACCATATCGACTCAGCTGCACCACAAAGCAAGCACAAACAGCCGGCCAATATTCTTGAACTGCTTCTGGCTCTGGCAATTTTGTCGGTGTCGATGTATCCGCTCGTTTATATTTTTCGAATCTCACAGGCGCCGCGCCAGAAAACCCAGACAGAATATCTGGCAACCCTTCTGGCCCACCATGTAATCGAGACCATAGTTGCACGCAAGAGTGTCAACCCAGCCTTTTTACCATTCATGAGCGAAGCAGAACCGGTTGTACAGTCTTCGGACTCGGTTGCTCCAGTAAGTCACTACTTCAGAAACATCGGGGTCGATGGCGAAAACATCACCGAAAACGACCCTAACCAGCTATTCTGGCATCTCAAGCAGTTTAAATGCCAGATCGATACCTACTATCTCGAAGGCGCTCTGTATAAAGTGATAGTTTATATTTCTTATCTGAACGAGGGCCGTAAAATGCGGGTATTCTTTGAGCGACTGCTGCCTCAGACCGACAACAGCGACAGCGACAACGGAGAAGAATTTTGATGAAGCGACGACGCGGTGAACTGTCATTCGATGGCATCATTACTCTTGCTTTCATCACAGTAATGGTTGCCACCGGCCTTGCCATTCTACAGTTTCATCTTTCGCGACAGATAGAACAGCGTATCGATCACGACGTCACTCTTGGCTACAATCTGGTATTACAGAACATGCGCCAGGACACCCGCATCGGCCGCCGCTTCGAAATGATTGAAAACGGCGTAGCGATAATCGGAGCCAATGAAAAGCCGACGGCAGTTTACCGCCTGATCGACAAGGCTCTGTATCGATTCGATGACAGCGACAAAGGGCAGCTGATCATCAACAAGCTTGAAAAGGTCTCTTTCAGACTTCACCCCGAGCTCAAAAACCTTCTGCTGGTAACACTGCTTCCTGAAGACAGCATGCAGCTGCCTTTCTTTACGTCTTTTGCGCTGCGAGGAGGTGCGTCTTGAACGAATCTCGCCGCGGGGCAATATCTCACCTTGTCATGGCCGCAGTCTTATCGCTTTTCGTCGTTCTCATCGCGGTTTTTCTCAGCGGACTGCACAGCTCAGCCATAGTTCCGGCAATTTCGCTGATCAACGCAGATTATCAGACCGAATCTGCCATTATCATGCAGCTGCAGAGAGCACATTTCAACCCATCGCTACCAGAACAAAGCATTAAAAAAGAAATCATGCCGGGAGTTGTGCTCAAATTGCATGGAGCAGCTGCGGCTGATGGGAACTGGACGTTCAAAGGCAGTATAACAGGCAATCAGCTGAACCAAACATTTTCGGCAGTCGCCAATATTAATCATCCCGATCAGATAAATTTCACAAGCTACTCTCAGTCAGAATAAGCCTGTTCTGGCGCCGGCTGAAAACCATACTGCCGCACAAAACCCTGCGACCGCCACCTTTTTTTCGCCACAATTCATCAATCTGCCCGATCAATCTGCGGTTTGCGTTTTCTCCCAACCCGGCTTCGATCAACCATAGTCTGATCACTTCGCGCCGCAAAAAAGCTGGCGGCACTCGTGTTACATCGAGGCATTTCGTATCCTGGTGACGTTTCAGAAACAGCCGGGCCAGCCGCATTACCATAGTATGCAGCTGCTGTATCTCTTCTGCCAGTTCTGAAAAGTGCCGGGCGCCAGTCGGTGCTGCGCTTTTCATTACCGGCATGATTCGATGCCTGACCATGTTGCGAAAATAAACTTCGCTGTTGTTGGTTTCGTCTTCCCGCCATTTCTGGCCGGCCGCGGCAAGATACTGCAGCAGCTCATGCCGTTCGATATTCAACAGCGGCCGCCACAACCACAGCGGCCGGCCATTGACCGCCAGGCGGCGACGGCTTCTGATGCCGCCGGCGCCGGCAACGCCGCAGCCTCGCAGCATGCGCATAAGAAGCGTCTCAGCCTGATCATCGGCAGTGTGACCAGTTGCCACGATTTCTGCGCCTGATTCTTCGAGCATCTGCGCAAAGCAGCTGTAGCGAAAGTTTCTTGCCCAGGCTTCACTTCCCGGACGGGCGCTGCCGATTTTATCGGCATCTGTCGCCCGGCGCCAGAAAAAGGCAAGTCCGAGACGCCCCGACAGTTCTTCGACCCAGTGTCGGTCAGCTTCAGAGTCTTCACGTAAAGCGTGGTCAACATGAAAAACGCAGAGACGCAACCTGTTCATGCGACAGTAATGAGCCAGCAGCAGAAGCATCGCTACCGAATCGACACCGCCTGAAACAGCAGCAGCTATGCTGCCGCCTTTTCCCATGGCGGTAAATGACGATATCAGCCTCTGTTGTCGGCGGCCAGCCTCGTTCATCAGAGTTTCAGCCCTCGGCAATCATGATTCGCGGACAAGCCGCGTCAGTGCGCAGTATAACATATTTATCCCGTTCAGCGCTGTCAAAGACAAAGCAGCCGCGAAATGCAGAAAGGCTGCTCCGTCGTCGGAGCAGCCTTATTCTGTGCTTCTGTGCTGACGAACCTGCGCTTATCTGATCTTCAGCGGCACGTAGAGAACCTGACGGTTCCCGCTTACATCAGAAGCATCAACATACAGATAGGGATCTTCTGGCAGCTCGAGTTCAGCCAGTGCTATTTCAGAGGCATTGATCGCACTTACCGGAATCGGCTCACCACTGGAGTTTTTGCAGATACCGTATTTGAGCTTCGCAGTATCGAGCTTGTAGTTGTCTTCGCCATTAACCTTGATCTTCAGCACCGAACCGGCCGGCACATTCAACGCCGCCTGTTCTGGCTTTACCACCATGGCAACACCGAGTTCGACTCCCTGCACCGTGGTTATCGCGCCAGGGTCGGCTTCGTTGACCAGAGCACCGCTGAAGTAAACATCGGCCATCTTGGGCAGAGGATACTTGTTGGGCGGATTTTCTGCGACCCAGAAAGTGCCGGACCGACCGCCTTCAACCATAATTTCAAGGCCGCAGGTCGGAGGTGTAATATCGATAACCCGAGCTTCATGCCCGACACTGGCGTTGGCAAAGGTACCCCTCGTCTTGCCGGTCACCGGATCTGTATAACGAATCTTGCGACCGATATGACAGGTAATAGCACCTTTTCCGGTGGGATTGAGCGGCGTAACTACCATCTGATTAAGCGCCATCTGCTGGGTTGAAGAAGCTGCAACGTTCTTGTTTTTCTCCCAGTCGATGAAGAACCACGAAACTGCCGCGTTGCGAGACCATTTGGCATTGGGAATCTCGGTGCCATTGTATTCGGCCGGAGGTTCTGCATCGAAAATGGCGGTATCAGCCACCAGAGTGATCGGAACATCTTCGGTCAGGGTCGCCGGAATGACCTCACCGTTTTCCATGAAAATTTTCAGCGGCAGAACCGGGCTGAGGTCTTCCGGGTGCGGGGGCATGTTTATGCCTTCAAGCCAGGGCGGATTCTCCTTTTTGGTGGCGTCATCCTGAGCATATAGAACCCCGACACCCGCCATACTGACAATAATTGCGACGACTACAAAGATAGAACGAGTTTTCATGCTTTATTCTTCTCCAGAACGTGATTACTGATTTCTGCCACCTTCAAATGCAGCCTGGGTGTTAACGATGTAAAGAGGCATTCTGATAGTGGTCAGATTGCCATCCTTGTCGGCTGCCTGAGTGGTGAAATAGTAATCCGGCTGGTCTTTGTATTCTGAGCGGGGATAATTGGGAACACGGAACAGATAAGCGTCGCCGTCTCTTTCGACTTCTTTGTCATTGGCATCGACGATTCTGACTTCGACTTCTCCGGCTGAAGCACGCTTGTTGCCGTTGTCAGTCGAAACAGCTGCGATGATGAAAGGAACATTGCGGCGGACGAATACGCCCTTCAAGCTCTTGTCTTCGCCACCAATGACGCTGACATGGTTGGTGTATTCCTTCTTGTCGATCTGTGAGCTCAGCTTGCCGCTTTCATATTTGGGGGCGCCACGTTCATTGAACAGAGTGCCGGCAATTGAAAGTCTGGCGGTCTTTTCCCAGGGGATGCTGTTGCGTTCGTCGTCTTTACCTTCTTCGATAAAGATATAGCTGGCATCTTCGAAATCTTTGGCGTCGGTAGAGAAAGGCTTACCGAGGTTTTCGATGATCTTGCCAACCATCTGAGCCTTGAGAGCTTCTTCAGAAGCTGCCATATTGACGTTACCAGCGCCTTCCTGGAAAGCGATCCAGACATCGGGAGCGGTGCAGTCATAAACCTGAATACCCACACGCTGCTGAGCAGTGACAGTGCTTGTCTGACCGGAGGCCGCGCCGCCTTCATCGCCTTCAGCACCAGTGCTGGCAGTTGCTGAACCACCGGCTTCGCCGCCGGCTTCTTCATCGGTTCCGCCTACGGCTTCACCCTCGGCACCACCGGCAGTCGAAACCTGTCTGGCGCCACCGTTGTGAACCTGATAATAACCAGGATCGGTGATATTACAGGGATTTGAAGCAAGATTGGTATTTTCTGAACTTTCGGTGTTCAGGTTGCCGTTCTCGTCTTCTTTCTTGATTTCCCAGTTGATGTTCGGAGGACCTTCAAAACTGGCACTTTCTGCAATCGCGTTGGCGTCAATGTTATAAAGATCTGAGTTTTCTGCCATCAGAATGCCGACGTCTTCAAGCCAGCGCAGATCTCCCTCGTCAGTTTCCTGCCCTCTAAAACCTTCAGGCATGGCAAACTCACTGTTGACAGCTCCCAGAGACATATCGACGCTCTCAGGCAGAGCCGGTGCTTCTTCTTCGGTTGCTGCTGCGTCCTGACCATAAACCGGCCAGACTGAAGCACAGACCATCATCACTGCGACAACAAACCAGAACCTGTTCCAGAATTTCATAAGATGTCCTCCATATTTCTCAGAATCAGATCTACAGTTCCTGTACCTATTCTAAATCTGTTACGATGAAAACACCAAATAATGTTTCAAAAATTTTAAAAATCTTGCCCGCGCCTGTACCCCGTCTGAATGATTTGCTCTCAGCGCTGTAAAATGATAGGCTGTCTACATGAACACAGCCATCATCACAGGTTTTGAACCGTTCGACAGCGACAGCATCAACCCCTCATGGCTGGCGGTCAACGCTCTGCCAGAACGTGTTGGCGCCTGTCAGCTGACGCGACTGCTGCTCCCGGTCTCTTTTAAAAACGCTTTCGCCAGGCTGGAAGAGGCCATCGACACCTGTCGCCCCGACCTGGTCATCTGCACCGGTCTTGCCGCCAGAAGAACCAGCATCACGGTTGAGCGCGTCGCCATAAATATCGATGATGCGCGAATTCCAGACAACGATGGCTTTCACCCGATCGAGCGCAGAATCGACTACGCGGCGCCTGACGCCTACTTCAGCTGCCTGCCAGCTCGCGCTATCTGCGAAAAAATAAGCGAGGCCGGCCTGCCCGCGGCTATTTCTGACTCAGCCGGAACCTACGTCTGCAACAACGTTATGTTTCGCCTGCTGCATCTTATTGCCAACCGCTACCCCAAAATGCTTGGCGGCTTCATCCACGTTCCGGCCACTCCCGAAATGCCTGGCAATGAAGGGCCCGGCATGCCACTCGCCGATATCACCCGCGCGCTGCAGCTTGCTGTCGAAGTCTGCTCCGATCATTCTACTCACTGGCAGGGCAGTAAACGCCGCATCGTCGAATATAACCCAGGCTGGCCCGGTGAATTTAAAGAAATTGCAGCACAACTGCAGAACGGTCTTGGCAATCTGGCTCTGCGCATCGACCACATTGGCTCTACTTCTGTGCCAGGGCTGGCTGCCAAAGACGTCATAGACATTCAGATTACCGTCAGCGAACTCAACGAACAGCTGCTTGCGGCAATGACTGCCATGGGCTACACCCGCTCAGAAATTGCCACCAGCGACCACATCCCGGCCGGCATGAGCGACAAACCGCATGAATGGCAGAAGTGGTTCTTCAAGGCGCCGACCAGTCAAAGACCAACCAACACGCATGTTCGCATCGCCGGGCGCGCCAACCAACGCTACCCGCTGCTGTTTCGCGATTTTCTCCGCGCGCATCCCAGTTACGCCAAATCATACGGTGAACTGAAAAAGAGACTGGCAGCCAATCTTGCCAATTCCAGAACCTACCCCGACGTCAAAGACCCCGCCGTCGACCTCATCTACCACGCCGCCGAGAACTGGGCAACAAGGATCTGCTGGCAGTCAGAATGAAAAGCCTGATGAACTCCGCCCGTCACCTGGGAACATACGGACTTCCATACTTTACCAGAAGATAGATGCAGCCCATAAAAGCAAATGCCTGTAAGTAGCTGAGAAAAACACTCCAAAGCCTGTCCATGATATCGAACTCACGAAATTCAAAGGAAAACCTCATGTTCAGGCCGCGCACAGGTTCAGCAACCATTTCTGACAGTGGCTCAACGTAGGCAACACCGATTATATCGGCAATCTTTCTTGCCAGAGCTTTGTTTTCCTCAAGTGAACCTGATTTCATATCACTCAATCCATTTACCTCACCGCTATTATCTACCAGCACGGTCTGATATGTCCATACGAGCTTCTTTCCGATGACCTGCTGCATAGAAGTGACCGTCAAAGCATGCACCTGCGAAAAAGTCAGCATTGCTCTTTCGGTTTCATAACCCAGAAATTCAAAGTGATAAAACAGGCACTTTTCATCAACATCGAGCACATAATAGTTGTCGGTGAAATTGTAAAGAGTGACAAAAACGGCACTACAGACAGCACCTGCCGGCAACATCAACTTTGTTACTATTGTCATGCCGTCTTTCATCCAGCCGTAGCACCCGCCCAGAAAAATAACCAGGCTGTAGAAAGCGGCAGTAAAGAAAAAGCTTTCCAGCGGCGTTTTAAGATCAAGCTTTATCTTGCCAGGCGTTTGGCCATCAACAGCCAGAACTGATTTGCCCTTCATCTTCGCTCCCATTCCTGATTATAGAGTCAGCATAGCCGAAATCGAGTCTTTCAGCAACAGATCAATTTTCATCGATGAATTGACAATTTTTCTCCAGTTTTTGCCAATCGAATCGCTTCGACAAGCTTCAGATAAGGCGGAAACAATATGGCACGCCTTTTGCGTAAGCGAGGTTACCTATATGTTGCTTGAAATCTGGAGGAACGAAATGACTTTTACCATCGCAAGAAAGAATCACCTCTCACTGTTGCTGGCTTTCAGCATGCTGTTTTCGATATTTTTCCTGGCCGCGACGCCACCTGCTGAAGCTGGCCTGTTCAGAGCTCTCGCGAAAATCGGCCGCGCCGTTGCAGTTACCGCCTCTGCCATCACCGGCGGAGTCATTGGCGCCGTAGTTGGCTGCGTTACCGGGGGCCCGGTTGGCGCTCTGGCAGGCTTCACCGCCGGCGCCATTATTGGCGGAATTACCATGGGTGCTCTCACTTCGACAACTGGCACTTCAGCCGTTACCGGAGCAGTTATCGGTGCCATACACGGCGCCTGCGGCGGCCCACTCGGCATGCTGGCCGGCGCTGCTATCGGCGGTGTTGTTGGCGCCGCTATCGGTTGTGTAGCTGAAGGCTGCTGTGACGAAGACTGCTGCCACGGCGACAACGGCAAAAAGGGCACCGTAGTAGCATCAGGCTACATCAAAGATTCTGGCAAAAGCGAAGAACCGGCAGAAAGTTTGCCGACCGATATTCCCGCCGAAGAGCCCCTTCCCCAGGAACCCGCCAGAGAAGAACCGGTTGCCGAAGTGCCACAGACCCCTGAAACCGAAGAAACCGGCAACACCACTTATGCCGACGCCAGCGCAGAAGCAGCTACCAGCAACGATCCGGCCGATATGACCGTAGAGGCATCGGTTCAGTTTCTGGTAATGCAGGCCCCCGAGCTCGACAGCGCAAGAACAGATGCGCTCACCAATAATGCCAGCTCTGAAGAATACGAAAGCAAGCTCGATCAGCGCGAGCTTGTCGCCGATGGCCTCACCAGCAAACTGATCGCAGAAATCGAAGCAAACAATGGCCAGCCCGGTGAAGCCTACAGCCAGTTCAGAGCCAGTCTGCAGAAGCTCGCACCAGAAAAGCGCGCTGCCCTTAACGATGTTATCGAATCAGTCAAAGACAACGTAACTCACAATCAGGTCAACAACCCCGATTCAAGCAGTTACCAGACCCTCGCCGCCGAACTCAACCATATCTGACAGCAGAATTGCTTCCGCTCTAACTCGGGCCTGCCTGCCAAAGGCGGGCCCGCTTTAATTTCAGCTGAATTCCTGCAATATCTGACATCACGCCAATGCGCCGGCAAAATTTACATTTCATGCTATAGTACTATATCCACGATATTGGAGAACTTTACGCCGATGACAGACCAGAAAGATGACCGCTGGGCTTTACCCGGTATCGAAGAAGCCTTGCAATGGCTTGATTTTCGCAACCAGCAGGGAATTTCAGTCGCCCTCGATGCGCTGGGGGAATATGCAAAAACCCCCGCCCAGGCCGCAGACAATCTGGCAAGTTATCGAAACTGTCTGCTGGCACTGCCGCCCGCCAACCGCAAGACAGCCATCGCCATCAAGCTTTCGGCGCTCGGCTTGAATTTCGACGCTGCGCTGGCCGAAAAGAATCTGCAAAACCTGCTCGAACTGGCTCAATACAACGACAATCTGATCGAAATCGATATCGAAGGCACTCCTACGGTCGAGGCTACAGTTGCAATGGCCTGCCAATTCTCAGCATTGGGCTTCAATCTTGTTCTTGCCCTGCAGGCCTATCTCGATCGTACTGACGCTGATATCAGCCGGGCGCGAGCAGCAGGGCTGAAGATACGCCTGGTCAAAGGCGCTTATCGCGGCGATACTGATGACTTTGCCGAGATACAGAGCCGCTTTTTCTCATGTTTCAAGACGCTGCTCGCAGCTGGCCAACCTTTCGACGTCGGAACCCACGACCCGGTTCTGATCGAACAGATGAAAACAGCCATCACTGAACGGTCACAGGTTTGTTTCGGTTTTTTAAAAGGCCTGGCTGATCAGACCAAGCTGAATCTGGCACAAAGCGGCTTCCGCGTTTCCGAATACGTGCCCTACGGAACCAATCGCAAGGCCTATGTCGCCAGACGTCAGCTCTATCTCAAAAACCTCGAAAAAGCCGGCCTGACTCCTGCTCCCTGAGGATTAACTGATTTCTCAATGTGAGCTCTGAAGCTTTTTAGAAATCAGATACAGCTGCCAGTGTTGAAGCTTATTGTCGTCATCAGGCTGAATATCGAATTTCGTTTTATCCAGACCGGGAAATGAAGGCATAACATCGCTTCTGCTGACCAGCACAATCTGCCTGCCTTCATGCAAACTCTGCAAGGAATCTGGATTCCACTGGTAAATCCTTTTACCGAGAGCCCAGACCGCCTTTAATTCAGGATATTCGGCATAAAAGTCATTCGCCAGCAGCTGCGGGCGGTTGCGCAACTGCAAAATTTCCATGTAATCATCTGGCTTGATCAGCTTTTCAGTAAGGCATGCGCCCGACTGCGTAACCAAAGCGAAGGCAAGTATGCAATAGAGAATTTCCGGGGTTTCGCGTCTATAGAGCATTCTGATGTAACTGACCAGCATGAGAGCACTGGCAAGGGTGATCAGCACTGAATAGGCATTCAAATCAAATTTGACCGAGCAATATAGACCTGTTGCCATACCAGCTGTCGATAAAGCCGTGAAAAACCAGGTAGAAAAGGTCAACAGATGCCTTTCGAAAAAAGATCTCCCGGCCCTGCCTGCCGACTTGATCAAGCTGGTCATATAAGCCCCTGTTAACAGAGCCATCGGAATTGTCACAGGCAGCAGATAGCGATCTTTTTTCTCGGGAATCAGCGAAAGAAGAAGCAAAGAAAGAAAGAGCCAGCCGATGACTTTTCGCGTCGGAAAGTTGCTGGCCAGAATTCTTTTGCTGTGAGACAGATACAGCGCTGGCAGAAAAAACAAAATCCATATTCCCGACATTGCCGGGAACTGAAGATACCAGTAGAAAGGCTTTAAGTGCCGGTTTGTCCATGACGCTGTTTCGGTAGCGACTATTCTTGCGAGATCATCCGGGCATACGTAATAGAGATAAGCAGGCCAGGCCATTCCGAGCAGAAGCGCTACAAGTATTGCGATTACCAGCATTCGCCAGTGCACAAAATATCTTACCCTCTCACCACTCAGCATTTCGCTGAACAAAAAAGGCAAAAGTAGAATGTAAATAGAAACCGGACCTTTACTCATAAATGACAGGCCAGTACAAATGCCTGCTCCGATCAGATAAACATTCTGCCTGCTGTTTTGTCCGGTTGCCTGGTAAAGCATGAATATGGCGCCCATTATAAAAGTGTGACTGGTCATATCCCAGTTTCCGCGCCGGCTCATGTACATATACATATAGCTCGTCGCCAGCACCAGCGCTGCAACCAGCGAAGTTTCCCGACAACCTGTGTAGACAAGGGCGAACCTGTAGAAAAAGGCAAGAAGAATCAGAGCAGCCAGCCCAGTTGCGAAGCGGTTAGCCGCAAGGTTGGCGTCACTGCTGACGACTTTCATGCTCAGCGCCACAAGCCAGGTCGGAAGAGGTGGCTTGGTAATGCGCAATTCACCATTCATGGTCGGAACAAGCCAGTTGCCATATTCTACCATTTCTCTGGCTGTCACAAAGTTGCGCGCTTCCATCAGATCGACACCGAGAAGATAATTGTAGGAAAAAACTGCGCAATATATGATAAAGACGACAGCAGGAATTCGCAGATGGCCGGGAAACGTTTTAGTCATAAGTTATGTGGCTTCAAAGTCTGAATTCAGTTGGTTTCCAAGACCCAATTATAGCCTTTTTGCAAAAAAGAACAAGACCCCATTGGCTATTACCTGCTGAAGCGATTATTCTATTTGAGTCCACCAGCAAGGGTCACTATTTAATTAAAGCCTGCTATCAGCTTCTATAGCTGAGCGCAGTTTTCGGAATCGAACAAGTCACCACGGTGCAATACCACGGTCAAAATTTTCGCCTCTCGCCAAACTTTTTCGAGTCTCCAACCATTCACGACACTAAATATGCATCTGCACAAATTGAATATCCGTCACATTGCATCATGAACGTAACGAAGCCAAGAGGCACCTTTTTCAAGCTTTGATCATCTTGCCAGGCGTCAGGCAGCATTAACATCACCCCATCCCTTCGTCTTATTCCAGATACCCGGCATCTCACCACTGGCAAAAACCGCTTCTATCAAAGGTAAAAGAAATTGCCTCAGATCAGATATGATCACAGCAAATGATAACGGAAGATGTTCCTGTTGCAGCCTTTTTCTGAAGGCAGACCATTGTGGCTGCTTTTGTTCAGCAAAAGCTGCGATAAAAATATCAGGTTCCTCAGGAAACATGGTATTGCGGCGCTCAAAAGTGAGTCTCACGGCTTCAGCCAACTGTTTGCCAATAAACTGGAATTGCTGCGACAAAAGTCAGATATCGTAAAAATCTTTCATGCGGCTGTTAAGAAAACCAAGCTTGATCATGGCCTCAAACTTTTCGGCAATTGCGCTTTCTCTGCTGTAGCAAAGAAGAATAGGAGGTTTGTCGTCCAATACCGTTGGCAGGCTCAGCCTTTCTGGTTCGGGATATAACGCATCCCCAAAGCCGACATCAATCTGAATATTTACTCTTGCTGAGTCCAGAACTCCGCAGAATCTGATGCGCAAACCAGCATAGTCAGAATCTTCAGTTATCGGCTCCGTCTTGATACTGTCCTGCTGAAAAACGAGACCATCAGGGGCAACGTCAGTGCCAAGAATTTCCTGAATCTGTCTGATAATATCCTGCTCAGATCGGCTTGTTCGCCCCAGCATGTCTATATTCATTGTGGGGCGAATAACAGGAGACTGCCAGGCTCGCAGCATCAGTGCGCCCTTCAGAATAAATCTGTCAGAATGCCTGGAAACCGAAAGACGATAAAGAAAGCGTTCCATCGCGTAATACTGCAGTAATTCACCGAAAGGGCGATTCTCTTTCCTGGCAATATTGAGCAGGCGAGCTCGCACAGATGCGCAGATGTTCTTCTGGGCTGAACTCATATCATAGCCTCAAGATACGGCCGCATTATATTTTCAACCCGGCATATTCTTGCAAACTTGATAAGCTCAGACGAGTTAAATCCTTTTCTCGCCTTATAAAGCTTCAGAGCTTCAAGGGCAATATCCATGCCGATCTTGTTACGAAACTTGAAACAGTCTGCTATTGTCTTTTCGGGGCAAAAAATTCTGATAGTGACGCCATCGACTTCATGATTCTGAATTCCTGCGGTAAGAGCTTCGCCTGAAAAACGATGAACCGATATTGGTGGAAAATCTATTCTGGGTGTTTCTGCGCCTTTGGCAATAGCAAACGAAACCTCATGTGGAATCTGGCTTGTCATCTCATGAAATGCCAGGGCTGAAACCAGACAGATCACAGCCTGAGGAATTCTCGTTGCAACGATAACCAGGTCTGGGTGAGACACTTGTTCAGTATCTGCAAGTTTATAGACCCCACGCGACAGCCTTTCGATTGTGCCGGCATGTAGAAGAGCATACAGAGTTTGTGGGTGAACGCCAGCCTTAATGGCTTCTGCAGTGCGAAAAGTGCCGCCAAGCTGGCGAATAATCTCTATTGCCTTGTCGCCACCGTTGTATTTTTTGCCTGGCCGCTTCTTCATGATAAAATTACCTATATTTATAAACTTCTATAGGTAATTCTATCAAGAAAATACATAATCAACAACTGCGATTCTTTTTTGATCAGATCACTTCATGGCAAAGCTTACGGCGGTGCTGATCCTGAGCTGATCGAAGACGACATCTTCAGAATCATCATCAGATACCCCCGACACAACCACTTACCCAGAGCGCCCGACAATTGTCAAAATCACCGACCCGGCACAAGTTGCAACGAGGCCTGAGTCAGGGGCAGAGTCAGGGGTAGAGTCATGGGTAGAGTCAAAAATGGCTCAGACTATTCTGAAAATGCTGGTGAATGAGCCACTCGGCAAGAGCAAAATTGCTGCCAGACTTGGAAAAAGCCGCCCAAATCGTTATCTTAATGATCTGATGGCGCAAATGCTGAAAACAGGTGTTGTCGAATACACAATTCCCGACAAACCCAACAGCCGCCTGCAGAAATACTGCCTGACCGAAAAATGTCGCCAGATGGTCAGCTGAGCCTTCAGGTCACACAAGACCCACAAAAACCCGTCTTACAAAGAATTCAGACAAGACCAATATTTCGAGTTACCCCCATAGTTACCCCCGCTTTTATTTTTACCCCATTTGCGGGCGTCGGTTATATCCCCATAATTTTAAACCCGAACCAAATTCATAAGCGGTTCAAAAGAATACATAGCAGGTCTTCTCCCAGAAGCCTCCTCAACCGTTACGATAATGTTTTTATCAAGCATTATTCTTGTGAACCTTGCAGCACTTGCAGAAGGTATTCCAGCGTGAGTTGTAAACTTATTATTTCTAAACACAGGATTTGTAAATACAAAGTCTAGAGCATTTAAACTCCACTTTGAAGACAAAATCTCAGCAAACGTCCGCTTCATTTCCTCATAGAGCAATCTGACATTCTCTGCAACTGCAAGATTTCTTTTTGCCTGCTGCTCAATAGCTTCTAGAAATAATAGACACCAGCCTTCCCAATCGTTGTTTTCTGAAACATTCCGCATGGTATCAATATACAAATCTTTGTTGTCTTCCAAAAACTCACTTAGATAAAAGTATGGAGCTGATATTACACCTGATGACCAGAGCATTAGAGTTATAAGCATCCGCCCAATTCTTCCGTTTCCATCTTTAAAAGGATGCAAAGCCTCAAATTCGACATGAGTTATTGCCGCTTTCAGCAAATCCGGATGCTTGGCATTCTCAATATAATCGAATAGTAAGTCCAATCCATCTTGAAGCTTTTCTGGGCTGATTGGAATAAATAGAATAGACTTTTTTCCTTTGTCTGCCAGAAAGTTTTGTTCTGTTTTTAATTGCCCAGGTGACTTTGAAGCACCCCGCCCCAAAGACAGCAGTCTCTGATGAATCCCTTTGATGAGTGACAGAGAAAGAGGATAACCGTCTTCAATGGCTTTTTGAGCGGCTTTTAGCGCCCTTTGATATAAAATTGTTTCAATTACCTCAGATCTTACATGAGCAGCATCAGCAGTATCCACAGGATAATCTGCCTCATATTTGAGAATTTCGTCCATCGTGCTGACAGTTCCTTCCATTCTGGAGGAAATTACAGCTTCTCGATTTCGTAAAGGAGCGAGCAAAAGTTCGCTGTTATGCATATTTTTTAGCATTTGATCATAGCGAGCGATTGCATCCGTTGCCTTTATGATAGCGGCAATAAATTTACTGTAGTCTAATACTTGCGGAGGGAATTTACCGTAATGGTAGCTTACTGCATTTTCTAAGCTTCTTTGCATGAGTGTCCTTACCTTGACATACAATTTGACGATCAATTCATAGAGGTTTTGTCTGTCAAAACACAGAATATTTTCAAGACTATCATCATAGATGCTAAATTTTCAACTATTTTGACAAACAAAATAGTTTGGTGTTAACAAATTAAGATCAAACCCATTTGTCTATCAAATAGCTTCTTTTTTAAGAGACAAGACAATTTGTAATAAATTTATTAACGCCAAACAAACTTCCCTCTCATTTTTCTATCATTTTGAGACACAAAAATCTAAAATTCCAAGCAATCCATTTGTAAGTTCCCACCCTTAAAATGCGAACAAACCTAAAGGAGCTTGCGAATTTTCATATTCTTACGAAAATACTTCTCCAGCTCCCTGTAGCGATCAAGGAGTTTTTTGTTTGACTTAGCCTCGAAGTGACGAATTGAGTCCTTAATATAGGCATAAGCTTTGCAATAGAGCTCGTTTAGCTGATCAATTTCGGTCTGGGTAGCCATTTCAAGAGCAAATTGATCAATAAAAAAACAATTCTGTCGGTCTCTTTCAATCAGCTTTTTGGAGGTAGAGGCAAACAAATTGTTAACCTGATCTTCCAAAGAACTACCATTGATACTCATTCCGTTGTTAATGAAATCTATCAAGGTATCTCCAACAACCACTCTCGGAAATTCTGCCTTTGTGGATTCCAGATCATGTGCTCGAAAAAGACCTGGCCCATAAAAATAACCATCTATCTCCATGCCCAGACCGACATCTATCCCACCTCTAAAGGGTAAGCCCGCAGCCAAGTGAATGAGAGACACAATAGCAACGCTTGATAGAATGCCAAGCAAAGAAGTAAACGGGGTTCTGTTTGCCTGCGTGGAAATAGATTGATAGATAACTATTGAATCAGAAAATCTGGTAAACGAGACATTTCTTTTCGTCAACCGATAATAAGTCTCTTCCAAATCGGGAGAAAGCGGAAAAGGTGGTGGCCCGGCACGATTGAACTTATCAAAATAGTTTTCAAACGCTTGCTTAAAGCCTTCTGTTACACCAAAAGACTCTTTAATTTCCGGCAGAATCGCTTCTAGTGCCAATCCCTTAACATTCTTTACTTTTTTCTCAAGATTTATCAGCTTTTCTTTCTGGCCAAGTAAATCAAGAAACGCAACAACATAATAGTTAAGACTTAACTCTTCATTAGGCCTTATTTTTTGAGCATTCATATTGTTGCCAGTTTCTGTCATATCAGTTCCTATTTCATCAATTCTTCCAACACACTGGCACAGAATTCTATTATCTGCCGGTTAATCTCTTTTGGGCAGTTAACTTCATGCAAGCGCAAACCGGTCACGGCATCGTAACCTTTCTGGTTTTTTCCCAGCAGGATTGAGCACTTGAAGACCCTTTTTAAAAGCTTCAGGAGCTCGAAAAGCAACCGCTGATAGCTGCTCACAAAAAACTCATCGCCGGTATCAGACAGAGCCATACAGTATGCGCGATCATTCTGACTGCGGCGCCCTAATATGTCGATCACATTTACAGCTCCAGCGGAAGACTCGTTTGCCAAAAGAATCTGTTCTTTGAGTCTTTGATCAGATGTGTTTGAGCCTATATCCAATTCGAAACCAACAACTTTCCCTTCTGGATTCAACAAAGCTGTCAGTTCAAAGCACTTCGACAAGCCTTTAATCAGACCGGAAAACAGCCTTATAGGCGAAGCCAGAAAATACTTCTGATTTATTCTGATCGACAGATAATCGGCCTTACCAAATTTGCTGAACTCGACATAATCATAAGGAATAACTTTTGGTTCGTGCTCTATGTTTTGCTCAGAATCATCGGCCAAAAGCGTCAAAGTTTCCCTCTGTCTCATTTTTTCAGTCAACTTGAAGCGATCAGCATAACTTTCAACGACTCCCGCAATTCTTAAAGGATGACAGGCCTGCTTCAATTCAGCCCGTGCCTGCGCTCTAGCTCCTTCCAAAGCTTCTGCCTTCAATTTTTGCTGATGCGAATTTGTAAGCGTCTCTAAAAATGCAGAGTTAAGTTCATTTTTATAGCGCTGGAAAAACAAAGAATAAAATTCTGAGCAGTTACTTACAAGATCGAATCCATTCAGAGACTCAAGATAAAAGGTATAGCGCGATGAAGACAAAGAAACTGGCCGCAACTCAATATATTGAACTGAGTTGTTGGTGAAATGCTCTCTTTTTCCGACTTCTATTTCGTGTGAAACACAAATTTCCCAAGCAAAATAACGGTTTTGCGATGACTGATACGATCTGATATCCGGCCGAAATTTGTCAATAGCCTTTTCCATCTCGTGCTTCTCAAATTTATAGCCGGGAAAAAATTCTGTCGAAACGGTTACCCCATCGATATTTATAGACCGAAGTATTTCTGCAAGCTCAGGTGGCAAGAAGCTTAGATCCGGCACAATAACAGGCATCGGCTCGCCTTTGCGAAGAGAATTGAATAAGAAAACCTTGGCTCCCTCATGCAACAAAGTTTCTTTCGACGGGTTACAATCAGTTTCAGCCTTGTGAAAAAAATGATGCTGACGAATAGGCCCTTTTTTGCAACCTACCTCGGGTTTTACAAGTTGGGAGTGCTTTACCAGTAACCCAAATTTGGATTTTTTTCCTCGGAAGAGATTTTCATTTTTTCAGTTTCAAAAGTCGCCAACACACTTTTTGGAACTTCATCCCTGTTTCCTTGTCTTAAGGATCTTGTAACCCCATTAGCCTCAAGAATGTAGTTCTGTGTCTGAAGGAGGAACCTTTTAGACCCATGAGGCGAATTGACAATTACCGTTAAGAAAAGAATGGAACGCTTTTGACTTCGAATTTCTTCGGGGACATCGAATTCCGTTAGATCTGCTGAAATCCATCCGAATTCAGTGGGTCTGTGATCCTCCCAGTAGTGAAAAAAATTGCCCGCCCCACTGGAACGATCCCTTGCTGAAAGTATTTGCCAGCGCTTATCAGGTAGGAGCTTTCCAGCCACTGTGGAAATTAAAAAAGCTACCCCCCGCCGTTTTAACCAGGGGATTCTTATTGGCCTGCCCTCGGCATTAATTACCTTTAAAACGATCCTATCCCCTTCCAGCTTCACTTGAAAGGAAAGATTTTGAGCTGAAAGAATGCCAGTTGATAACGTCACGATGATGAGGCCGAGAATTACTCTGAACTTCACTTGCTTTCCCATGGATAGTCTTCTCCAGAGCCAAAGATTAATTTGTTTTTCCAGCTTGGGAATCCAAACTGGAATTGGGGATAAACCGTTTGAATGTGATCGAGCGGAATTCCTGAGACTTGGTCTTCCATAATTGGCGTTTTTGGGGAAAGGGATGCAAGGACTTTCTCCCAGGTTCCATCAGCCTTCCTAAATGCATTTATTCCCCACCCCCACTCATAGACGAAGACGGGAACCAAATCCCCTCCCTCAATCTCTGGCTTAACCAAAATGAAAGTGATAAAACTATTCTTGGCGTTGTATTTTACGGCGTCCACTATATGGCCAGTTGGTCCGCAAACTGGTTCGTTTGGAATGTCCTGGTCAAGATTGATCTTAAGCACTGATTTACCAGGAGACAGAGTGACTTTCAATGGGAAATTTGGGTCCTTATAGGGATAACCGTTGTCCAGCCAAAATTCTGGGATGTCAACGGATTGAAGCATACCACCGGATAATTCCCTTGTAGTGAAGGACCTCATGAACTGAGCACACAAGAATGTAAAAGTGACTTCGGTTTCATTTTTTGCTGATAGGAAACCTTGGTGGCCCACAAAAGGACCATCAAAGCTACCCTGATAGCCAACTTTCCAAAATCTCCCCTCGGCGTCATAAGCATCCCATAAATTTGGTTCGGCTTGGGAGTGATGATAGGCTAGCCAAGTCGGGCCTGAAAAGGGCACTTGGAAGCCAACAGGATCGAAACCTGTCTCGGGGGGGAATGAAAGAACAACCGTTTTACTTCTTTTTGCTGAATCATATGAATACAAGAGGAGTTCGACCGGCCTCCCATCTTCGACAGTTGCTGGGACTACTTCACCATTGCCCTGGGTAAGCGAAACATGCAACCCATACAACGCAGGGTCTTCAATCTTCCAAGAATATTTTGGTAACGGGAATTCATGAGCCTGGAAGCCCAGCATTTTTGGCTCGAGAATTACACGTTGCCCTTGATACAGTTTGGCCTCATCCAGGGCAACTCCATTAGCAAAGAGCTTCAGGTTTCCAGAAACATTTAGCTCAGGGCCATTAACATCAAGTTTCTGTTTTGCTCCAAAGATTTCACCCTCTACTGGTTCAATTACAAAGGTTGGCGTGGCACTTATTTGAAAATCGGAAATTGTGGTTCTTGAGAACGATATGTTGGGTGTCTTGCCAGAAAGCTCCTGGCCATTAGCGAACCAATCAACACTGTTAGGTTCCAAAGTTACTTTGAACTCCTTATTAAACAGGAAAATATCGGATTGACTTTCCGGCGAACTCCCAGCCTCGCCAAATTTGAGACTCAAATCAGTAGGCTCACCAAGAAGAAGCTTGGTCTTACCAGGGAAAATCTCTGTTGAGATACAATCTGAAAGTTTTTTTGGAGTAATTTCTCTTTCTGTTTTGGAAAGGGAAAAGTAGGAATCATCGTCAAGCTTAAGGAGAGGTTTCCATTCGACTTTTTTTGTTTCCATATTTTCGAAAAAAACGGGTTGCCAATCAATTCCCCCTGGAACTTCTTGCCTTGGAGGTGTTACAGATTTCTTATGTGAAAATTCAACCCAGAAAATCCCTTTCTGGTTCTCGAAAAGAGGTTTGACTATCTCCATCGCCGGTTCAATTGGCTGCGGGATCTGTTGGTCGATCACAGTATCGGGGTGGTCCTGGATCTTTACGGTAACTGAGCCGACTGAAAAGACTCTTTGGCATCCGACAATTGCATGCTTCGGCTCAAACGCGAAGGAGTATTCTGCTTTGGCTTCCAGGGCGCCGAGGAGGGAGGTTGTAGGATCAGGCGCATAGATTCCTTCCTCTCGGGTCTTTTGCTTGACGGAAAAAATAATCCCCGCCTTCAACCCGAATGCGCCTGGCTTTTTGAAGATGCATTGTTTCGAGCCCGGCGCAGAGAGGCCCGGAAAATCAACCGTTTCGGGTGGGTCCGCAGCATGTTCGATTTTGAGGGAAGAAACCGTCACCGTGGCCTCATCGACCTTGAGGACAGACCCGGAAACCACAGATTTCCCATTGGTGGTTGCTTCGACGGACACATTTACCGGAATCGGCTGGCCCTCCCAAAGGTAGACCTGCCTCGGGGGAAGGATCCTGACTTCCCATGGGAAGATTTTGACGGTTCGAACTTCCACGCATTTCAAGCCAGGATGCTCGGCCTTGATTACGTGAGAACCCGGAGCTACCAGTTCCGCCGGCACGACCACCTTGGGACCTTTGCCAACCTCCTGACCGTGGAAATACCAAATCACCGTTTCCGGATCAGGAACACCATTTGCAGTTAGAAGGAGGATTGGATATGAGGCCGGGAGAACATCACCCTTTCCAGGCTCGGCAATCAGCCTTCCCAGGTCTGGGAGCGTTTTTGCCATCGCGTCATAGCTGGAGTATTCAGCAATTGGCGCAACTTTGTTTTCCTGAACTCGGATTTTCCCGTAGGCAGTTATGGGCTCGATGCTCTTATTTTTGGCTAAGTAGGCAAACGGGTTCCCCGTGCCGATCGTCTGGCCATCCTTATCCCATAGAACTGATTCTATTTCCGCCGTGAAATTCCCATCCTGAACTGTGATTCGGGTCGATAAATCCTCTGGCGGAGGCTCCCCTGGTGGAAGAGTTTCTGTAAGCGATTCTAGTTTGAAAGTCAGTTCGCGTTCCTGACCAATCCAAATAGAGAACGTCGCCGGATCCACGGAGACTTTCACCATTTTCAAGAAGTCTTCAGCCTTGCCTGTGACTTCTTTGCTCACCAACGGGATTTCATCTCTATCGAAGGTAAGAAATCCATCCAACTGGATCGAATAGGCTCCAATGGGCAGGAGTGGCTGGAAGAGCGGCTCTAAGCCTTCTTGATTGGTGGGGCCTTGCCAGGAAAGTCGTATCTGAGCACTCGGCCCTATGGTGCTCAAACTGAAAGGAACGGCCGGGTTGAGATTGATTGCGGGTTGAATGCCAGCACCAACAGACCATACATATTTATCCTGCCCCAAATAAAACGTCATCTTCTTTAGCTCAAACGTTCTGTGGGCGTTCCCAAGCCCTTTTTCAGGGAAAAACCCTTCTGTTATTTCCACATTCGAAGGTTTTAGCACAGCCCAGACATCGGCTCTGACGGCAGGGAAAGTAAATATGGGCTCTTCGAATTCATCTTCGAACCCTTTATGACGGCGCCGGAAATATTCTTCACCATCGATCAGGCGAACCGTGACCGTTGCCAATATTGTCGCTGCACCTGCGTCGACAAAATCAACTCTGGCTGTGGGATTGTCTTCGTCATGGTTGACGGCTGCGCAACCATTCGGGGCTGTGGCAGAAAACCATTCAATCGGGTCTACTATGGCCTTAAGCCCGTCATCGCTCCATTCGACCGGTTTGCCAGGGTTTTCGACCTTTTTGCCGTTGAGAGTAATGTTAAGAGAGAACTCCTGCGATTTCTGTGTGCTGAGATCAAACACTTTTCGGGCCGGGGTAAGGTTGATTTCAACCGGGTTCACGATAAAATCAACCTGGTCTTTGAGAAGCATATCTTCATCTGTTACCGGGTTCTTGATCGTGAGTTCAGCCTGCAAAGACCACTTCCCGGTGCGGTTGAGGTCTATGAAAAATGGAGCTTCGTCTAAACCATGGTGGTATTCTTTGCCATTCAAGCGCCATTTGATCTTTTCCCAGATTTCTGTTTCTTTGTCGAAGCTTGTTTTAACTTTCAGAGAGACATTAACCGGATAAGCCAGCTCGTTAATCGGCGAGAATATTCGCAAACCAGGTAAAAAATCGACAGGCGCCTTGTTTTCTGCCGAAATTATAAAGCTGTCAGCTGTATCTGATTCCTGCATTTTCATTACAGCGGTACAGTTCATCGTATAACTGCCCGGGCCGAAGTCTGGATTGAAAACATGTGAGTAATCCTGCCCCGATGCAGCTTTATTTTTCCAGTCACCATCAAAGTCAAGCGGTGCTTCAAACCAGGCAATGCCTCCAACGGCGGCAACCTTGTAACCGTCAAGCAAATCAAGCGTATTAGCTGTCGCAGAAAGGATTCCGCTGCCCATTTCCGGTGAAGGTTCAACTACAGCGGAAAATGTAGTTACTGCGCCTTCATAGGTCGTTACCGGGCCAGCCGGAACTAAATTCAAGCTTAAAAGATCGTCATCCCAGCTGAATATTGGCACAGAAGGCAAATCGGAGATAATCACTTTATCTGTGAAGTAGCCGGCAGCCTGGAAATGACCACCCAGACACAGGGGGAGTTCATTTACATTTTCCTCGGCTTCTGGCGTCTGAAAAGTAAAGGGTGAAACCTCTTCAAGCCACTCTTTTTTGCTGCCATGGCTCAGCATAGGCAGCACTTTGTTGATCATAATAGGTGCGGATGCTGGCCAGATAGACGATTGGCAGATCAATATCGGGTTTGCAAGCTCACAATCCCCAGGGTTGGCAATGAGTCGTTTCTGGTCTTTAATGCTGAACTCAAAAGACTTTAGTTCGATATGACGGCTGGTCAGGCATATAATGCCCGGTGGATACTTGCTGAATTCTGCTTTGGCTGTAATGGGATAATTGGCGAACAAGGCAGAGACAGAAGGTTTTAAGGCTGAAGTGTATGTTTCACCGGCTTCCTGCCATATCAGCTCAATATTCAGCACCAGCTCTGCATACCCTGGTGTATTGGAAATAAGCCGTGTAGATGTGGCGCTCGGATTTTCGATTTTCGGCGAGCCCTCAGAGGCGTGAATATGCCAGCTCAGTTTATCTACCGTCAATACCCCCGCGTTACTGCTTCCCTCTGTTTTGTCGAAGCTGACGGTGTATTGCTCACCTTCGACAAGAGCAACATCGCTGACATTGCTTATCACGGTATTTTCGATAGCGAATGAGCATGAAGCCACATGTTGGAGGTGCGGATCGGGAGAGTAAATATCTAGCTTCCTGAATTTCACCTGGCTGACGTATTTGATGCCAACAACATCATATTGGTATACAACCTCTTCGCCGGCGCTGTTAGTAGATTTCTTTTCAACCGTGATGGTGCATTCGGCAACGGCACCACCATTCATTGTGATAACCGGTTCCGTGGTCGAATGCCCACCGGAGCTGACCAGCCACTTTTCAGAAATTACATCTCCGGACCCAGAATAGGTATATGAAAAGTTCAACAAGTTTCCTGCAAAAGCATAGTGAGTCTGCGGAGAAAAGCTTAATTTATCAATATCATCACGACCTGCAGTTATCTTTCTGGCGATAAATGCCAGGTTCTGACTGGTAATGGTCTGGCCAGTTGCTGTTGTGAACCTGTATTCGGTGAACCTGGTGCCAGCTGCATTCTGATAAACCACCACAGTTAGCTGTCCAAAGGCTTTTGCGCCAGGTAGAATCTTTTCAAGCGGTAAATCTAACTCTGATATTATTACCGCGTCAGCAGTTAATGGCAGGGTTGAAGTGTCATGCACGCCAACGGTAAAAAGCCACTCTTGTTTTGTTGTCTCGCCAGACTGGTTCCTGATAGTTATCTCAGCGGTATGGGTGCCAATCGACAGGAGACTTTCTGGCATGGCGGGAGTTCGATAAGAGAGTTCGAATGCATTTTCGCTCTGCTTTATCAGAATGTTTTTGGTGTTAACCGTCTGGCCATTTATGGCCAGTGTGATTTCTGTTAACAGGCTTTGAGAGAAAACCTCGATGCTGAAATCTGGAAACAGGCTACCGGCTTCGCCTTTCGGGCGACGGTCGATAATTGCAAGAGCAGTATCTGCAACGAAATGCGTGGGGACAAGTAGCTTTTGGCCATCGAACATGATTTCGTGCTGTTCGACCTTTTTGCGACAGGTTTCGTTTTGAGAGAAAGCAACCTGCCGGGCTGTAGACATTCGGTCGAGAAGAATCGTTTCAAAAGCCTCGGCTTCGTTGCTGCTGAGACTGGTTTCACCGTGCAAAGCGCGGAATTTGAGTAGTTTAGCTGCGGCAAGAGCAGTTGGGAGCTGGCGTTCTGGAATCTGATTTGCAACGCCGGTAAAATCAGTGGTTTTGCCGGATATCAGCTCAACAACGGATTCAGGGAGGCTGTTTGTGTCGGCTGTTGCGGCTAGACCTATAAAATAGCAAAACACCAGCAGAATGGTCAGAAAAGCAGCATGGACTCTCAAGTTTGGTAACATCATTCTCAGTTCCTCTTGTTTTTATTACCAGATCATCATAACACTGCCGGTTATTTATAACAAATTTGTTTTCTGAGCTTTTTTTGGGAGCCCCCTTTAGGGGGCGGCGGGCAGGAAGCGCCGGGGAGTTACCGGTTGCCTGGATCGAGGAAGAATAAAGCCTGCGTTCAATGCCCACGGGTCATGGCGGGAACTGACCAGGCAAAGTCTGGTCAGCTTGGATGACATTAAATGACATGGAGTCGCGTGAGCCGTGGCATTGCCGCGACCTGCGAAAGCCTGATCAGAAATCGGTGACTTTAATTTGGTCAATTAGATTTGAGCAGTATTTTATAAAAACTGAGCAACCATCAGGTTTAAAATGTTTGCCATTTTGAGCATTTGCCTCATTGATTGAGGCTTCAATTTTGTTGATTGCCTGATTAACTCCTTTTTCCTTGTGTTTTTCAATAGCATCTTTTGCGCCCCGTAATTTTACAAGCAAACTATTCGTTAAACCAGAGTTGACAATCAAACCACTTTTTTCCATGGAAGTTAAAATCCCAAAAACGTTATCAAACAGGGCAATTAAATCTTGATAGGTTTTGACTTTGATTTGTGGGTTAAAGCCATAATATGCCAACCCGCCACGGTACCAGGCCAGAGCTTCTTCCTTGTGTAGAGGGCTGTGATACATGTCAATATTGGCAATCAATGTAAATGCGATATCAAAAAATTCTTCCCGGGTTACGATGCCTCTATAACTACTTCTTTTAAAACAATTAAAGGCGTTTTTCTTTGCCCTGTTTTGAAAAGCATATCGTGGATTTTGCAAAAGGAGTATTTCTTTCGTCATCTGAGGATTTGCAACAGCAAAGTCATCAACCATTTGTATTGACTTTTTTTCATCCGCATAAGCCAATCCATAAATCAAATCTTCTGTCGTTTGAAAGCGAGCAAGCGCGGAATTTGAACAAAGAACAACTGCCAATAATGGAATTAATACATAAAACCGGATTTTACTCATGTTATTCCTCTACAATGAAAAACGAATCTGGATTCTTTTTTTTGTCATAGTCGTAAATAATCTTTATCTGGCTTGGTAGAATGTTTTCGCCTGCAGCAAAATCATTCATGACGTTTGGTGGGGAAGTAAGAACATGATCGTCACCAGTTTGAAGAAGAATATGGCCAAGCTCATGGGCCAAGAGCCTCCTGTCCGTATCCGGGATATCGCCCGGTAATTCGGAAATATTGGTGATGACAATACCTGATTCGGTTTTATCGTTGATTTTTTGGCCTGTTCCTCTGCTGTAATACCGAACAGAACTAATCGCTGCCCCACTCAAATCTTTTATTTCAACTGGTTCTGGCTCTATTTCTGGCTTAAACGCAGAATAATGAGCTTTAGAAATAAACACATTAATCAATTTTTCGCCGATAACGCGGCTTTTGAACAGCTCCTCAGATTGGCGGGGGACTACGTGCTCTTCGAAGCCAACCGAGTAAAAATTGTCTGCAATAACATCTCCGACAAGGGGGTTTAAAAAGCTTGGCGCTTGTGAAGGGGCTAATTGTGAAAACAGATACTCGCTGCTTTGCTCTTGCGGGAGCGATGGGAATTCTGTGTTTCCAACTGTTGAAAGCGGACTATATTCTTTGATTACTAAGAGATTTTCTTGACCCCAAATTGTTTTTGCCTTATCAACCCATAACGAAACGGCAGATAACGGAGAGATACCTTGAACATACTTCATATTGAGATAAACAGTCGGTTGTTTTTGTTGTATGGAAATTACCTTTGAAACGCCGTTTGGATAGGTTGCTTTGACTGAAATGTCGCCAGACAAAAATGAAACATAAGTGGCAACTTCACTGTTAATAATGGTTGAGGATGTGCCCACTGAGCCAGAGAAGACCGCAATCTTACCAACGTTCGAATTCATTTCGTTTAAAAGACCTGCTCTAATGCTCCCTGGGGACACGTCACCGTTTTCCAATGACCATGTTACATTTATCGGCCCAATTTCAGCGCCTGCCAAATAGCCTATTGCCTTGAAAGAAAGTATCGCTTTCAGCGAACTAATTTTTAATGGGTCGGGAACGATAAGTCCAGTGTCTGTAAATTTAAGCCTGATTTCGTCGATTTGAGCTTCCTTGACTGTAATTGTTATTGAATCCGACACTGGGTCTCCAACCGCTGCTGCGCGAATTTGTGATCGAGCGCTTGATCTTATTGAAGCGGGTAACCCGCCAATAATTCCTTGCAAGATGATCGTGTGAGTTCCTGGTGAAAGATTTGATTTTGTGACAGATAACGTGTTAGCCGAAAAAACACCGTCAATACTGCTGACCCATTCAATGTTTGTAATATTACCGGTTTGAGAACCTATGAAATTTATTGATTGGCCAAAGTCGAAAACGTCGTTATTGTGGGGATTTAATATTGTCAGATCACCTTCAAGCACTGAAACCTTGGCCAGCCAGTTGAATACATTCATTGCAAAAACTTTGTTATCGGTGCCAGCCAGGTTAGATTTTGCAAAACCGTCGTTTGCAAAGCAGTTACTGTCGCAACTAAGAACAACACGACCAGCACCGTAATTTTTGGCAACAATCAAAGGGTAACCTTCTGGAGTAATAGGATAATCACGGGGACGGCTAGTGGTTGGGTGAGTTTTTATCCCTGCCTCAATTTGGAAATTTTTTGGGCGTATATGACTGGAGCCAAGCAATAGCACCTGATTAACGTTTTTAAATATGGCATGATCAGCGTTGGAAAAGGAAGAGTAGCCATAAAGCGGTGCCCTCTTAAAAATCGGCTGGGAAGGGTATGTTTGATAAAAATTTATGAAGTCAAAGACATAAGCATTCCAATCATAAGGAAGAAAATATGGAGAAACGTAACCATTTTCATAAACAGGTATGTAATCAATCACGTTAGGTGATAAGGTCGCACCGAACATTCCAGCGATGTCATTATATTTTGAGAGTTCAGAAAAAACCCAGTCACCTGAGAAAAAAAAGCCTTTGCCAGAGGCAATAAAATTAAGAATTTTCGTTTTATCCTGCAATGAAAGGGGTCTGTCATTTGGGCTGACAAACGGAGTGCCAAGACTATCTATAATAGCCAGAACATCAATGTCTGAAAGATCCTGCAGAGGTTGGTCGTTATTTTGAACAAGAACTTCGTAGCCTTCATTTTCAAGGGCCAGACGCAGGTCAGAAGTGAAGTTTATCCATTGATTGTTCAGTCTTGTGAAAAACAGAATTGTTTTTCCATTAGGCGATGAACTAGCTCTGACAGAGGCTTTAATACTCTTGTTTGCTGCTGGAAACATCTGAGAAGTAAGCCAATAAGAATTTGTGGCAATACTACCGTCGCCGTCGATGTCTAGATCAGTTGCCAGCATCTTGTCGGCTTCTTCTTTTGTCAGGATGGTGCCTTCCCTCGTTGAGGGGGCAATATTTCCAGAACTGCCGCTGAACATTCCGTTGATGTTTTTATCACAGGCTGTGAAAACAATTATGACAAGCATTAAAGCAACTAACATAATTGCTTTTTTTGCAGATACAGGAAACGAAGTTTTCATCTCTTTCCCTCTCACATGTTTAACTTTCAATGAGGATTGTAGGCAATAGAACCTAAGAAAGTCAACCTGTAAAATGCCTTTCAGTTCTGTAGCGGCGGGAGGGATTACGCCATTTGGTCAGAACCAACTTGTTTAGGAACGTTTTCGGCATGCGACCCAATGTCCGGACTGCGCGGCGACTGGCGATCGGTGGCGTTGGTGGTTGGGTGAACTGGAGGATGACAATACATGACAACTCGGCCGCAGCGGTCGGGCATTGTTGCACCTGCGGAAAGCCCGCAAGGGCTTTCCGGGAGCTGGGCAGGTGCGAGGCGGCGGAGCTGCCGAAGCCCTGGCCAGCTCGACAGGACGCTGGTCGCATGCCGTGACAAGAGCTGGCTTAAAAGGGAAAGTAACTGTCTTAGAGGACAACGATTTTGCGATGATTTGTCATTTATTGTCATCGAAGGGCGACAGGGCAGAAAGCTGCAAAGAAGCACAGACTAGCCCGCAAGTTTCCGCATAAACTTTGTTATGCGGAAGCCGAGTGAGCGCCCGACCGTTTACGGCTCGGGATGCGAGGGAGTGCCGGAGGCGAAGAGGCTGGCAGGGTAATGTCCGCCTAATGGGCCCTATTAGGCGGCAAGCGGCATCAGCAAAAAGCGTGACAGTTGGGAGGGCCGGGGAGGGGCCCAACTGGCGCGGTTTTTGCGCCGCGGTTACCCTGCGGTTTTCAGCCTCTTCGCCGGAGCTTGCGGGCGGTGGGCGAAGGCAACCAGGCCATCCAATTCTTAGAGGCGTGCACACAGGAGCAGTCTCTGCAGCTGGGGCGCGACACAATATTGTTATGTTTCTGCCGGTTTAAATTCCCCCCAGCGGATATGGTTTTTCATCATTGCATTCAAGACGCATAATAGCTTTCTGATACAGGCTGTTATGGCTACTTTTTTGTGCTTTCCATTCTGACAAAGTCGCTCGTAAAAAGCCTTAATGGTTTTATTGAACCTCATAGCGACTACGGTTGCCATATAAAGAGCTGTTCTTATACTTGCTCTACCGCCCCAACAGCTTCGTTTTCCTTTCATGTTGCCGCTGTCTCGATTCAGAGGCGCGACGCCGACCAAAGCAGCAATCTGCTTGCGATTCAACTTTCCCAGCTCCGGAAGCTCGGCCATTAACGAATATGCTACGATCTTGCCGATTCCTGGCACGCTTTGCAGAATTTCATTTCGCTCGCGCCATTCCACGGTTTTGCTAATATAGGCTTCCAGCTTTTTTTCGATCTCTTCCAGAGCCTTGTTTAGCCATTTAATATGCTTCTCGATCAATTTCTGCACTTCTCCAACGGCTCTTTTCTTTCTGTTGCCTTCTGCGACGATCATTCGCAGGATTTGTCTGCGCCTGGCAACCAGATCACCGAGTATCTTTTCCTGCTGATCATTACGAACCTTCGGTTTAGGCTTGACTGCTTCTCCAAACCGGGCTATCACGGTTGCGTCAATCTTGTCGGTTTTAGCCAGGCGACCGAGAGCTTTGGCAAACGACCGCACCAGGCGAGGGTTTACAACCGCAACCGGGATATTGTGTTTCCAGAGAACTTCAAAGATGGGTGCCTCATAACCGCCGGTAGCTTCCATAACCACCAGTTGAGGAGTTATCGGTCTGAGCTTGGCAACCAGCCGCTTCAAACCATCTTCCGTGATGCGCTCTTCCCATGTTTCTCCAGTTGGAAGAATCGCCACAAACATCGTATCCTTTGCAACATCGATTCCCACATACACATCAGAAGTCATACTAGAACCTCTTTCTGGCCCTGCCTTACAAATGCGGGCTCTCGCCCCAGCAACTGTTCGGGCTCATAATTAAATAGGCATGACGACCAACGCTAGCCCTCGGTTTTATAACCAAGTCTGATACCGATCTGTCATGCCACCTTAATTATATAAGTCTGATAATTGCTGCATTATCAGACAGCGACCAATGCAATTATCGTGACGGCACGATGCCGGCGCGATAATTGCGGTAGCGGTTTGCCCGGTGCCTGGTTTTGCGAAAGCGAAACCAGGCATTA
>JAACJG010000007.1 GCA_009917695.1 Candidatus Rifleibacterium amylolyticum
CCCTCCAGGTACAACCAGCATCCTTGTATTTTTTTACCTGTTGATACATAATTAGTTTAATCATTTGTGTTTCCTTTAAGGGCGGCGCCTATGCCGACACCTTAAAGGAAATTTTTTTCTCTGTCAGTAAATGGTTCCGCCACAACAGGGAAAACCAACTTCCGACTTCACAGGGAATTTACCCTTCCGCGATCGCAGGGAATTTACATTACCATTTACAGTTTGGCAAAAGCGTGCCCGGAACCATGTTTGAGATACTCCTCAAAGGCTTCGGCTTTGCAATCATCGGAAAAGGTTATTGAGACAGCACAGTTCCATGGCCTGAATCTTGAAGTATGCGGTGATTTGCCGGCATTGTGCTCTACAAGTCGTTGCTCAAGATTTGTGGTTATGCCAACGTATCTCTTGCCTGGATGAGAAACAGATTCCAATAAATAAACCGTCTTCATGCTCTGATCCTCTTTAGATGTGTTTCTAAAATGAGAAAGCCCTGCTTCGTTCTTCTCAGCCCTTACGGGCTTCGAGTAACTTCGCAGGGCATTCTGCATAGCTCACCTGGCCTTCGGCCAGGATGAGCGACGCAGAATGGAGGCGGCGGGAATCGAACCCGCGCCCGAAAAGGCTCACAGACACCGTCTACCATTATATCCTGCGTTTGTTTGTTTATAACTTTCGTAACCCACAGGCGGTTCTCTACTCATCCGAACCGTCTGGAAATTCGCGCAAAGCAAGAAATAACGCTGACGCCACTCGAATGACAACAACCGGAATCAGCTCCTACCACTTTTCCAGTCGTGCGGAAGAAGTTCGCCAAGAGAGACAGTGCAGCCCTCGGCAACCAGCACTTCGGCACCAGAGTTGGCAGAATGCAGCTGGCTGATGAATTCACGGCAGCGGCCGCAGGGCGGCATTACCTTGCCATCCCAGTTGACGGCAACCAATCTGACAACCTGGCTCTCGCCTGCTGTTATCATGGCAGCAGCGGCGGCATGCTCGGCACAGAAACCCATCGAGGAAGCAGTGTCGATACATACGCCGGTATAGATATTGCCATCGGCAGTCAATAGTGCAGCACCAACACCACCTGCTTCGGCAAATTCACTCAGTTTACGAGGATTAAGAACTGCACGAGCACGCGTGCAAAGCTCCGAAAAATCAGCAAACCGCACAACTTTTTCCACGTCAGAAAGAAGTTTCACCCACTGCCGACGCCAGGCGGGCGCAGCAAAATCGTCGGGCCAGAACTCAACCTGCTTTTTGATCAGGCCATCGGCAACAGTATGAAAAGTAATCGCCCGCGCCTTAACATCACCGTCTGTTACCAGAACATCGGTGACGACAGCATCACCTTCACATACCATACTTACCAGCTCGAAACGCCACAAACCCTTCGCCGGGTAATGACTGTTGAGCTCGGCAAAGTTGTCGCGACCACAGATCACTTCGCCAGACTGCGGCCAGTGACAGACAAAATCATCAGCCAGCCAGCGGCCGGCTGCATAAAAATCGTTTGTCCGCATGCTTTCCCAGAATGATTCAACTACCTGTCGTGGCGTCATGCTATGACCTCCCGTTTCAATCCTGGCAATATTTTACACCAACACCTGCTGAAAAGCACATCGCCCCGCCGGCAGATGCCCGGCAGGGCGATGCAGCGAGAGTATCGCTACTTTGTGTTACTACTTGATGCCAATCTTGATGATCTTTTTGGCAGGAGCTGATGCAGCTTTTTTGGCCGGAGCAGCTTTCTTGACAGCAGCCTTTTTAACGGCGGGTTTGGCAGCAGCTTTTTTTACGGGCGCTTTCTTTACCGCAGCTTTTTTGGCGGGAGCGGCTTTCTTGGCCGGAGCTTTTTTAACAGCAGCCTTTTTTACCGGAGCCTTTTTGACCGCAGCTTTTTTGGCAGGTGCTTTCTTTACGGCAGCTTTCTTGGCCGGAGCAGCTTTTTTAACAGCAGCCTTTTTTACCGGAGCCTTCTTGACTGCAGCTTTTTTTACTGGAGCTTTTTTTGCCGGAGCAGCTTTCTTGACGACCTTGGCGGCAGCAGCTTTTTTGACGGGAGCCTTTTTTACTGCAGCTTTCTTGGCCGGAGCAGCCTTTTTAACCGCCGGTTTGGCAGCAACTTTTTTGGCCGGAGCCTTTTTTACCGCGGCCTTCTTAGCCGGAGCAGCCTTAGCAGCAGTCTTTTTCTTGGTTTCATCAGCCTTGGACTTGGACTTGGAAATCGCCATAATTCCTCCTGGAATCAAAAAATAATTGGTTTGAAAACCTTATTAACATTTCAGAGCATCAATGCTGTGTAGTGGAATGATATCGCGTCAGGACTTCAGCATTGCAAAAGTATAATGAAAAGCTGCCGGTTACACAACCCTGAGCTGATCAGAAAACTTCTTGAACTATTATCGGCTACCCGCATCGCCGGCGTAATAGGTAAAATAAAATATTTTTCAAAGCACGAAAATATTTTAGTTCAACCAGCTGATAATCACTGTCTGCGGCAACCGCGAAACGGGCTGGCGAAACGCAGATACCTCCGGCGACAAGCATAAACCCAATCACTTCAAACCAGTTTACAGCTTAGCTGATTTGTCAGCGCTGGTTTTGATTTTTCTGACATGTGCGGTAAAATGCTGATCGCTACTTAATCTAATCGCACTTATTGAAATCGGTATTATTTTATGATACAAAATTCGTAGTCTTACACAGTGAGGGTTTAAACAAGATATGAGCAATGATACAGCCAACGAACCCCAGGGCTTTATCGCCGGCACCGTCAGAGCATTTCTGACCGGGCCGCTGTCGATTCTGCTGATAGTGTTCGCCGTTATCGCCGGAAGCATGGCGATTTTCATGACTCCACGCGAAGAAGAGCCACAGATCGTCGTGCCGATGGTCGATATCTATGTCGTTTTTCCTGGCCATTCGCCGCGGGAAGTAGAAGAACTGGTCACGCGACCACTCGAAAAACTGATGTGGCAGATCGATGGCGTCGAGCACGTTTACTCGATGAGCCGACGCGACCAGTCGATGGTCACAGTTCGCTTTTATGTCGGGCAGGATCGCGACCGCGCCATGGTCAAGATCCGCGACAAAATCGACGGCAACAGGGACATAGTGCCACCGGGCGTGCAGAACTGGATAGTCAAACCAGTTGAAATAGATGACGTGCCGATCGTAACCCTCACCCTGACATCGCCGGAAACCAGCCCGTCAGAACTGCGCCGCATCGCGGAAGAAGCCGAAGCCCGCCTCGCCGGAGTGCGCAATGTATTCAGATCAGAAATTCATGGCGGCTATCGGCGCGAGTTCAGAATCGAAGCCGACCAGACCCGTATGCAGGCTCTCGGCATCTGTTTCACCGATATATTCATGGCAATTGCCGGCAACAACTATACTGCCGACAGCGGACGCATTATCGAAGGCGACAACAGCATGCGCATTCTCGCCGGCAACTCGATCAAATCAGCGTCTGAGATCGCGAGAATTCCGATCAGATCGAACGAAGGACGCGCTGTCTACATCGAAGACGTAGCCCAGGTTCTCGATACGGTTAACGAACCCGACTGGTATCACCACTCGACCTGGGGCGATGCGGCAAACCGCGATAATTCAGGCGAACGTCACCCGGCCGTCACTCTTTCCTTCAGCAAGAAAAAAGGAACGAACGCCGTCGATGTCGCCCGCGAAATCATCGCCGAAGCCGAAAAGCTCAAGGGCAAAGTAATTCCACCCGAAGTCGACATGATCGTCAGCCGCAATTACGGCGAAACCGCCAACGAAAAAGTCAACGAACTGCTGTCGAGCATGCTGTTCGCCATTCTGACCGTTGTCGGCCTGATGGCCTTCACCATGGGATGGCGCGCCGCCGTGGTCGTCGGCCTGTCGGTGCCGGTCAGCTTCGCACTGGCCCTGTTCATCAATCTCATCGCCGGTTACACCATCAATCGCGTCACGCTGTTCGCGCTGATTCTCAGCCTCGGCCTCGTCGTCGATGACCCGATCACCAACGTCGACAACATTCAGCGCCACCTGCAGATGGGCAAGGAACCGCCCGAAAAAGCCACAGTCACCGCAGTCATGGAAGTCATCATACCGGTCATCATGTCGACACTCGCCATCATCGTGTCGTTTACGCCGATGTTCTTCATCACCGGCATGATGGGCCCCTACATGGGCCCGATGGCGATCAACGTGCCGCTGACCGTAACCTTCTCAACCGTCTGCGCACTGACCTTCGTGCCCTGGGTTGGCTACAAACTTCTGCAGGGGGTAAAAAGCGATGAAACCACCAGCGATGACGGCGTGCCGCCCTGGATCAGACGTTTCTACCGCTGGTTGATTTCGCCTTTTCTCAAGAAGCGCAACGCTATTCTGCTGCTGATCGCTATTTTCGTCATGCTCGGCGCTTCCGGACTGCTGATGCTGTTTCGGAAAGTGCCGCTCAAGATGCTGCCTTTCGACAATAAAGACGAGCTGCAGCTGATCGTCGATATGCCGGAAGGCTCCTCGTTAGAGCTCACCGACCGGGCCGTGCGCGAATTCGAAAAGTATCTCGCGCGGGTCAACGAAGTAAAAAGCGTGCAGTCTTATGTCGGCATACCGGCGCCGATCGACTTCAACGGTCTGGTGCGCCACTACAATCTCAGACGAAACCACAACAATGCAGATATCCGCATCAATCTCGCCGGCAAACACAAACGCAAGCAGCAGAGTCATGCCATCGCCCTGCGCCTGCGTAACGACCTGACTGCCATCGCCGAAAAATACAATGCCGTGGTCAGTATAGTCGAACTGCCGCCGGGCCCGCCGGTTTTCTCGACGCTCACCGTCGAAGTCTACGGTGACGAAGACCGCAGCTACGACGAAATTATCGCCGGCGCCGAATTCCTGCAGAAGCAGCTCAAAGAAGAAGACAGCGTGCATATCGCGCAGATCGACAACATGAACGAAAGCGAGCACGATCGCATCGTCTTTACTCCCGACGTGCAAAAAATCGCCATGCACGGCCTCTCGGCCATGTCGCTGCAGCAGGCGCTGACACAGGCGCTCAGAGGCAATGTCGCCGGGGTCGCTCACGTCGCCAACGAACGCGAGCCGGTGCTGATCAGAATAAGACTGCCGCTGGCCGAACGCAACAATCTCAACCGCCTCAGCGAAATAACTCTGCGCGACCGCTCGGGCAAACTCGTAGCACTCGGCGAACTCGGCGAATTCAAAATCGAAAAAGAAGAGCAGGTCATTCAGCACAAGAACCTGCGGCCGGTAGTATTCGTCACCGCCGAATGCGTCGGCCGACCGCCGGCCGAGATCATTTTCGACATGCACCAGCGCCTGCGCGAAAACCCGCTGCCAGCCGGAATCACAGCAGAATGGGCCGGCGAAGGCGAATGGGAAATAACCGTGCGCGTCTTCCGCGACCTCGGCATCGCCTTCGGTATCGCGCTGATCGGCATTTACCTGCTGCTGGCGGTACAGATGAACAACTTCATCATGCCGTTGCTGGTAATGTCGGCGATTCCACTCACCATCATCGGCATCGCACCAGGCTTCTACCTGCTCAATCTGCTGGCGGCCGACGTTGTCGGCGGCTACCCTGACCCGATATTCTTCACTGCTACTGGTATGATCGGCATGATCGCGCTCGGCGGCATCGTCATCAGAAACAGTGTCGTTCTCATCGAATTCATTCAGGAAGCGGTAAAGCAGGGCATGACTCTTAAAGACGCCATACTCGAAAGCGGGGCGGTGCGCTTCCGGCCGATCATGCTGACTGCGGCAACCACTCTGCTGGGCGCCTGGCCGATCACTCTCGACCCGATCTTTTCGGGGCTGGCCTGGGCATTGATCTTTGGCCTGCTCGCCAGCACCGCGTTCACCATGCTTGTTGTTCCGACCATTTACTATTTCAGCCAGACTGGCAACGAGTCTGTTGCTGCGAATAACGACCAGGAGAAAAAATCATGAGCGAAACTCAGACCAAACCTGCTTCTAACGCCAGATTCGGCAAATTTATCGGGCCAGTCGCCGGAGTCGGAGCCCTGCTGTTTTTGATGCTTTTTCAGGGTGGCTTCTTTGCCACCGGCCAGATTCTGCCCGGCATCAATCTGGAAAAGCCGCAGAACATCGGCGAAACACTCAATATCGCCGAAACCAGTCGACCCGATTATTACCGGGCAATCGGCACGGTTCGAAGCCGTAACGAAATCGACATCATGCCGCGCATCGTCGCACGCATAACTGAAATCAAAGTGCGCAGCGGCGACCGGGTTAAAGCCGGCGACGTGCTGGCGGTTCTCGACGCCCAGGATCTCAGCGCCGGCGTCGCGGCGAGCCAGGATCAGCTGCGAGCTGCCAATGCCGCTGTGGCCGCCGCCGACGAGCAGGTCAAAGCTGCCCGTGCCGTGCTCGATCTGGCCGCCAAAGACCTCGAACGAAACAAGTCACTGTTCGAAAAAAATGCAATCTCGCGCCGCGATTACGACCAGGCAATAACCGCCCACAAACAGGCCGAAGCCGGCCTGCAGCAGGCTAACCAGCAGCGCTCAGGAGCTGCCGCCAATGCTGCCGCAATGTCACAGGGCATCAGGCAGGCACAGGCCGGGCTCGGCTATGCCACCCTCAACAGCCCGATCGATGCAGTTGTCGGCGAAAGACTGGCTGATCCGGGCGATCTCGGCAATCCGGCCACGGTTATGCTCAGACTCTTCGACCCGACAACCCTGCTGCTCGAAGTTCCGGTGCGCGAATCACTGGTAAAAGAAGTTGCCATAGACTCGCAGGTAGAATACGAAGTGCCTGCTCTCGGCAGCAGTTACAAAGGTACGGTCAGAGAGATAGTTCCCTCGGTCGATCCACACAGCCGCACCTTTCTCGTCAAAGTCTGCATCGAGAATTCAGGCGGCCTGATTCCGGGAATGTTCGGTACAATCCAGATTCCGCTGAAGTCTGAGAAAAAGGTCATAATTATTCCGGAATCTGCTATAATCAGAACCGGTCAGCTCGAATCGGTAGTCGAGGTTATCAACGGCAGACTGCTGCGAAGACAGATCAGAAGCATAGATGCCGGCAACGGCATGCGCGAAGTGGTTTCCGGCCTCAAAGCCGGCCAGATCATTCAGGGAAGTCCCAGAAGCTGAACAGGCTTCTGTCTATAACAACACTAAATCTCCAGGAGGAAACGTAATGAGCAAACAGTTAAAAGGCACAAAGACCGCCGAAAATCTGATGAAGGCTTTTGCCGGTGAATGCCAGGCCCGCACCCGCTACACCTATTACGCATCGGTAGCCAAAAAAGAAGGTTTTCTGCAGATCGCTGACATCTTTATCGAAACTGCCGAGAACGAAAAGGAACATGCCAAGGTGTTCATGAAGCAGCTGCTCAAGTATGGCATGGACGGCGAAGTTGTCGTCATCAACAACGCCGGTTATCCGGTAGCCTATGCCGACACCCTCAAGAACCTGCAGTATGCCGCTGACGGCGAAAAAGAAGAGTGGTCAGACCTTTACCAGGGCTTTGCCAAAACTGCTGAAGAAGAAGGTTTTGCTGATATCGCCGCCGTCTTCAAAAATGTCGCCAAGGTCGAAGAAAAGCACGAAGCCCGCTATCGCAAGCTGCACAAGAACGTTCAGGAACACACTGTTTTCAAGAAAAACGGCAAGGTTTACTGGAAGTGCAACAACTGCGGACACGTTCTCGAAAGCCTCGAAGCTCCGCCGAAATGCCCGGTCTGCGATCATGGCCGCGAACATTTCGAAGTATGGGTTGAAAATTACTGATCTCTGCAGATGAAGTTTTAAAAAGACCGCCGGTCACCCGGCGGTCTTTTTTGCTGAATGCAATGTCATTCTGCGCGGAGCCGCAGAATCCATGTCTTTATTGCGAATCTGCGATAACGATAAGGGCAAACGCCTACTTTTCCATGATCCGATGCTGCTAACAGCGTGAATGTTGTCATTGCGAGGAGCGTAAGCGACGAAGCAATCTCACTGTTTTAAACAGGCTGTTGCCATGAACAATGAGATTGCTTCGTCGTTCTGCTGAGCAGAACTCCTCGCAATGACGGGTTTAAAACAGGCGTCAATTCTACGACAAGTTTACGTTTGCCCTGCGATAACGATTACGATTACGAAGAGAGAAGAAGGATATGATAAAATAGACAAATGGGCGAGAGGCAGGAAAGAAATATTTTCAGCAGGTACCGGGCACTTACCTGGATCGGCGGGTTGGTCTGTTTCGTGCTGGTACCATTGTTTCTGCTCGATCTGCTGGTCGATAACATGCTGCGTCTGCGCAGCGAAAAAGAGCAGCAGCAGATATTCGCCGAGATGGACAGCCGGCTCGATTTTCTCAGCCAGAATGTCGATATTTCTTACTTTCTGCACAAGCTTCTGAAAAAGCATGTCGAACGGGCGGCCGGTCATGAACAGCCATTACACAGCCTCGAGCTCAGCATCAAAGAGCTGAAATCTCGATATCCAGGTCTTTTCAAGTTCATCGTCTGGGATAACAACGGCAAGACTGTCGATGCCCTGACCGACGAAAAAAGCTACCGCTATATCGTCAGCAATCTCTACAGCTTTTTCGGTGAAATTGCCGAACATTGCCGCAGCGAGTATCCGGGTTTTCCTGAGCTTCTGCCAGTTGTCGAAAAGCGTATAAACATGTTCAGAGCCTATCTCGGACGCTTTCTCGTGCCATCGCATCTGCGTTACCCCTTTCAAATGGGCGCGCACGGGCGCATGATTCTCTCTGATGCTCCGCAGCGGTTTCCTCTGTTCTGGTTCGATGCGCGTTCCGATTTCACTGTCTTCTGCGCGGCCAATCCGCTTGAGCAGCACCGCCACATTGGCGTACAGAACGCCATCGATCAGTTGAACCAGGGCAACGACAATATCATTACCGCCTTCATCGACCTGCGCAACCTGCCAGAACCATCATCCGACAACAATTTTGCCAATGAGCTGCTGCTCGAACTCGGCAAGTTTGAAAACGCATCGCTCCCGCATCGCCAGCTCAAGGATCATCTGATCGCCTTCAAACTCCTCGACCCATATCTGCGCGGCTACTGCCAGATAGATCGAAGCCGGCTGCAACACGGTTATCCCGATCGGATCAAAGCAAAGCTTTTCGCCAGACTGGCCGTGGCAGCGGTGGTGATCCTGTTTGTATTCTACTGCTACAGCCTGCGCCTGAAGAGGCTGACCTTTTCAATCAGAACGCGCATCGCGTTGCTTTTTCTTTATGCCAATGGTCTGCCACTGCTGATTCTTGGCACCATCGGGCATGAATATCTTCAGCAACTTGAGGGGTCGCTGCTGCACTCAGCACATCGCGACCACGAGCGCCTGCTCGAAGAAGTAGACGCCGGCTATCGCAGATTTCAGAATGTTCTGACCGAACGCACCCGCACGCTGATGGCTTCTTATTCGGCTGAGGTAACCAACCGGTTGCCTGACAGCAATGATATTCCCTATTTCAAATCAATAATTGAACAGCTGAGTGCAGAAGAAGCCTACGTCTACGGCAGCGATGGCGAAGTGCTGCTTGCCTTTCGCAGAGCTCGAAAAGCTCAGTCGCAGAGCATGATGAAGATTTTCTCGGCTTACGCACTTCAGTATATGAATCGCAAACCTGAGATAGACAACAAACCAGCCCGGGGCGTGGGCGCGGCCAAATACCTCGAGTTGTCGACTGAGTCTCTCTCGCGCGATGGCATGACCCTCTTCCGATCGATGATGCATGTAGCAGACCGCCTCGAAAAACTGTCATTCGGAACTGAAAACAGAATGTGCTTTTTCAGATTTTTCGGTGATAAAAGCAAGGGGTCATTTCATTCGATGCTGATGCTGTCATGGCTGCACAACCGAGTACAGGAAGCCTATGCCCGACATCTGGCCGAAGAAATGACGAGCGCTGATCGAAAAAAGATTCAGCTCGTCTGCATGTCGCAACACAGCGGCAATCTGGTGGGAAATCATCAGATTGCAGATACCAGCCTCAGGCCGGTTTTGCAGAAAGGCTTCAACCTGCAGTCTGCCCGCGAAAATGCTTTATATTACAAGGGAAAACGCTATATAGTTACTGCTCTGGCCGGCCGCCAGCTCGACAACATGTCTCTGGGCATCGTCATCGAGGCCGATGAAATAGAACGGGCTGTCAGAAAAGCTCAGATACAGCTGTTGTGGTTCGGCCTGATCAGTCTTGCAATCGTGTCTGGAGTTGCCCTGGCATTGAGCCGGCAGTTTATCAGACCGGTCAGACAGCTGGCTGAAGCGGTAAAGCAGATCGGAGCACGCAATTTCGGATTTCGCAACAAGATTGAAAGTGCTGATGAATTCGGCGATCTCGGCAGAGTTTTCAATTCAACCATGGCCGGCATGCACGAACTTGAAATCGGCAAGATCGTTCAGGCAACTCTGCTGCCGGAGGCTTATTATAAAAGCGACCGCATCGAAGTTTTTGCCCGCAGTGTTTCGATGACCAAAATGGGAGGCGATTACTTTGATTACTGCCGGCCAGCAGCCGGACTTACCGGCGTTTTCATGGGCGATGTCGCCGGACACGGCATTCCGGCAGCGCTTATCATGGCAATGGCCAAGGCAATAGTGACGATAGACAGAGAAAGCCTCAGCGATCCTTCGCGCCTGCTGACTTCGCTGCATGATGTATTGTTCAAGCTCAAGAGCGACAACTTCAAGCGCATGATGACCTGTCAATATCTGGTGATCGACGATCACACCGGAGCATGCCGCTTTGCCAACGCCGGACATTGTTACCCGATAATTGTCTCTGAATCAGGCCGAACCTCGACTTTTGCCGAAATAGTGGGCTCGCCGGTCGGCATCTCGCGACGGGCCCGCTACAGCAACAGCGACCTTGCCATCGAACCCGGCGACTCACTGATTCTCTACAGCGACGGCATGCTGGAAGCGAGAAATGCTCAAGGGAATGAATATGGTCCCGAACGTCTGCTCGAACTGGCTCGCCAGGCCTGGCACGCCGACATTCAGCAGTATTATCAAAACCTGTATCAGGCTAACCTGGCCTGGTCTGACAAGATCGAAGACGATATAACCATTGTCCTGATAAGGTTTTCTGCGGAGGCAACAGATTAAAGTGAACGCTAATCTTAAAAACCTCGCAGTCTGGATGGTGCAGACCTTTGTATTTATACTGATTCCAGTGTTGGTATTTTATGCCGGAATGAGTCACATCGACCAGCTCAGATATGAAGACAGCCTGCTTTCGGTTGAACAGAAGGTCGAAGAAACCCTGGCCAGCTTTGCCACCCACTCCAACAGCGAGGAGTTCATGGCGCGAACCTTTCGCCGCGCATTTATCGAGATGCTCGCCGCCAATCCGGCAGAAGTGATCAAAGACTACCATCAGCGACTTGCCGGAAACTTTGATTATCTGCTGTGGGATGCCTCAAACCATCTGCTTGCCGGCTCAATCGACCCGAAGAGCATCGAGGGAGACTGGCGAACAGCCATTCAGACAATAAGCGCTGTATTTGCGCCAAGAGGCAAGCATTACGAACCCTCTGACTACGAAGTGATCAATCTCAGAAAAATTTTTGGCCCGCAGCTGGTAATCGAAGATCTCAGCGAAAACATCTCTGAAAGCAACAACCTGCTGATGGCGACTGACAGTTCGGGCAAAAAACCGCGCTGCTGGATCGCAAGCTTCAGAGGCATCACACTGGTCATTCTGGTCGAACAGGCGGCTATAAGCACTTCTGACAACGGTCTGCGCTATTACATGCAGCATCTGCATCAGACCGAGGCGCCATTCATTCTGGGATTTGCCCGAAAAGACCAGATCACGAGCACTGACTCAATACCGGACCGCGAAACGGCCAGCGCGGTTTTGCGTCAGCACAGCCTCAAAAACGGATTAAAACTTGTCACGCCGCAGGCGCACTATTTCATGCGAATTATCGACGATGACCTGACGCTTTTTGCAGCCGTCAGAAAAGACTCGCTGGCGGCCGGCAGCAATAACATTCCGTTCACAATCATGCTTATTCTGCTGCTCGCACCCTACCTCTGGATAGGCTGGAAAAATGCCGGCAATGGCATGCGCTTCTCGATATCACGCAAGCTGTTGCTGCTGTTTGCTTATTCGAGCGGCCTGCCACTTTCCATGCTGTTTTTTGTCGGTTACGATTATCTTGCGCAAAAACAGTATGCGATGTTCGACGAAATACATGCGCAGGGCACAAAATTTCTCAAAAACTTTGACGAACGCTTCAAATCAGAAGAAGCCCGTCAGATCTTTCAGATAAGCCACGCCCTGGAGGAGTTGAAAGAGGCCTGCCGAAACCAGCCGATTGCGGTTGAGCCCTATAAAATCTTCGCCGACAAAGCAACCGCTGATCTTGCAGATCGCCACGACCTGCGCATGTTCATGGTGGCCAGTGAAACCAGGTTTACCGGCACGATAACCGCTGCCTACATCAATAACAAACGCATCGAAATCACCAGCGAGCGAATCAGCGAACGTACCAGAAAAAAGAAAGACGAAGAAGCCGAGGCCTTTACCGCGCTGTTGCGCTTCATTCTTTCGACCCTCAATGGCGACACGATAGATGCGCGAACAGCGACCGAAATCGAAATGATCGCCGAATCGATAATGCAGAAATCGCTGCTCGAAGTGCAGAATGAGTTTCTTCAGGCAAACGGCCAGATCACCATGATGGGGCTTGGCACCAGCCGCAGCCGCGCGCTGGTCGAACTGATTTCGCTGCATACCGGCAAAAAGTATGACTTTCTGCTGATGGCAACCTGGAACGCCGAAGTTCTCGAGCACACTTATGCCCGACGGCAGTTTCTCAATGCCAGTCGTAATATAGATCATCTGCAACTGGGTATGATCAACGAAGATTCTTCACTCTCTTTTCCGGCAGACTTCGCCGGAAATATAGCTTTGCGCGAATATGCCAGAAAATTTACGCACAGACCGGTGCCACCACGCCAGTTCATAACCATCAACCACCAGGACTACCTGATCATGGGCTTTCGCGGCAAATATATGAGTTATTTCAATCTTTTCGGCCTCTACCCGGCTCAGCTGATCAAAGACAAGATCTACCACGAAAAGAAGCGACTGATCAGCTTCGGGTTCATGTCACTGCTGCTCGCTATGCTTCTCGGGCAGCTGCTGTCTTACAGTTTTCTCTATCCGCTCAAGATTCTGGCGGAAGGGGCCGAAGCTATTCAGCTGCGCAATTTCGACAAGCGTCTGCCCGAGCTTGGCCGCGATGAGTTTGGCGAAATGGCGAGGGTTTTTAACACAACCATGGTTGATTTTGAAGAACTTAAGGTTGCCGGAGCGGTGCAGGAACACCTGTTGCCGGGCAAACTTCCTGAACCCGAAGGCTGCCGCATTTACGCCCGCAGTTTTTCGCGCGGCGATCTTGGCGGCGACTACTACGACTGTTTTATCAGCGCTGATGACCACCTCTGCCTGCTCACCGGCGACGTCAGCGGCCATGGTGCCGGGGCAGCTCTGATAATGGCGATGGCCAAGGCCGCAATAATGAAGCTCGAAAATCTGCACAATGCCCCGGCCGAACTGCTGATGCGCATGCACCAGCTGATAGCCGCTACCGGACAGCATCAGCTCAAAACCATGTCATTCCAGTTCTTCAATATCGATGTCAACTCGTGCCAGGCTGTTTACAGCAATGCCGGCAGCTGGCCACCTCTGTTGATCAGCCATGATCAAAAGACAATCAGCGAGATATCACTGCCCGGGCCGCGACTTGGAGCATTAAAAAAACCGCAATTCACCAGTCGAAAGCTCACCTTCGGCAACGGTGAAACTTTGCTGCTTTATACCGACGGCCTGATTAAAGCTCTTGATATTCGCAGTCAGATGATCGGCCTCGAAAATTTCAAAATAATGGCTGTAGAAAACTTTCACCCCGATCCGCAGACATTTTTTGACCGGCTTATGGCGGCTCACCGCATGCGAACAGGCAATCGTGAGCTTCAGGATGACACCACTCTCATCATCGTCGTTTTCAATTAACACTGTTTTTGCCAAAAGCAGCGCTTTGCGGTATCCTTAGGCAGATTTAATTCTTGCGACAGGAAACCGGCTTGCAATGACCGGCATCGATAGATGAGCTCAGACACACAACTGCCGCTTCAGCACAGATGGCCAATCGCCTTCTGGAGTGGAGTTGTTCTGTTTTTCGTATTTTTCCCGCTGTTTCTGCTCGACGTCGGCCTCGAAAGCCTGCTGGAAACCCGGCAGAATCTTCAAAAACAGGAGCTTTATCGAGCTCTCGAACAGAATCTCGAAAAGCTTCTGCAATACCGCAACAGCCGCCACTATTACCATGCTCTGCTGAAGAGGGTTTTTGAACTGGCAGAATTACAACCGCAGCCGGCGGCCTATTTGAAAAATGCACTTAATCAGCTGAAACAGCGTAATCCCGGCACTTTCAGATTCATTGTCTGGAACGACAGGGGAGAAATCATCGATGAACTGACCGATGAAAAGGGCTACCGCTATATCGTCAGGTCTCTCTACGAAGCTTTTAAAGAAATTACCATCGACAGCACAGAAAATTACCCGGGCAAACCAGAACTCCTGCCAATCATTGAGAATCGTGGCAAGATGAACATATTGCGCAGTTACCTTGGCGCTTTTCTGGTTCCTGAATACATGAATCTGCCGATGTTGCGGGCCAGTCTGGGCGAATGCATCATAGCTTCGTCGGATCAGGATCGGGCGAACTTCTGGTTTCAGATTGGCAAAAAAGTCGGAATGTTTGCACAGATAAGCCGGCAGGCAGTGGGATCGGCCGATTATCTGGAAAAACTGGTAACCGGCATAAACAAGGCTTCAGACCCCAGCTTCAAAATTGGAATCATCGAATTGACCAGCGCCAATGTCATGTTTACCGGCAGCGAACTGAGTCATTCTGAAGAGGTTCTCATCGAGCTCAAAAAGTTTCAACACTTTGCCGAACCCAGACTCGAAACCGAAAATTACCTGATTCTGGCACGAATGGTATCGCAATCGATCATGGGTTTCAGCCTGGTCGAGAAAGAAGGCCGGGTTATCGTCCCCCGCCTGGCCCGCGGCCAGATAATGACGGGTGCGGTCTTACTGATTCTGCTCATTGCCGCCGGGCTTTATTCGTTTTTCAAGATTTCCGGCCTGATTTCAATCAGATACAAACTGGCAATACTTTTTATATACGCCAACGGGCTGCCCCTGATTATTCTAGGGTTTCTCGGTTATGAGTATCTGCAGCAGACCAGACGCCTTCTCATCGACCAGGCACACGAAAAAACCGCAGCGCTGCTCAGAGATTTCGATTCCCGCTACGAACTGATCAAAGCCGAATATGCAGAGCATATCAATGCCTTCGTAGATGAAATCAACCGACAGAGCACAGGGCAGTCAATAAAACTTGACGAACACGAAAAACTTGTAGACTGGATAAATGCTACCAGACCTTATGATTTTGTTTTAATCAATGAATCCGGCAGATTCCAGTCAGGCTATCCCGGTGCCAACCGCTCCGGCAATTTTTTCGCCAACATGGGCCGAAACCTGCTCGAATACATAAATATTGCCTCATATTCAGATCCCTCGATATTCAAAGATGTACAATTGAGCCGGCGCGATTCGGCCGCAGACTTTCTCGGCACCAAAAAAGTTGTGTTCCACCAGTTTTTGCGCCGCATCCGCAAAATCAACCCTGAACAGATGGGCGCTGAAGGTCGGCAATACTACTGGAATATTTTCGGCAATTCCGAACAGAGAAAGTTTACCAATATTCTTGTGGTCTCCTGGCTACACTCTGTTTTACAGGAATCTTACGTTAAAAAGACGATAGAGGATCTCAACAACAATGCCGGCAACATCAAGTGCTTTGCGATTGTCGATAACAACGGAGTGACTTATCCTGAAGACAAACAGCCTGACCGCGAGATATTCAACCTTTTCAGGCAGGCATTCGGCCTTCAGATGATAAGAAGCGATAAGATACAGATGGCCGGCATAGAATACGCCGCTTTTGCCACAATAGGAAGACAGCTCAACCATATTGCCATCGTCGGGTTATATCCGCTCGCTACCATCAATCAGCAGATCGATACCCTGCGCATGCGACTTATCGTGTTTGCACTGCTCAGCCTCGCTCTTACCATTGGCATCGGAAAGCTTCTATCTGCCCAGTTTATGCAACCGGTTAAGCAGCTGGAAGAAGGTGTTCAGGCTATCGGACGACAGGACTTCAGATATCGCCTGCAGATCGCCTCGCAAGACGAGTTCGGACACCTCGGCTCCGTTTTCAACAACGCCATCGAGAGCCTTGAAGACCTTGAAGTCGCCAAAGTTGTTCAGGAAAACCTGTTTCCGCTCGAAAACCTTGTACAGAACAATATAGAAGTATATGGCCGCAGCGTTACCATGAGCCGACTGGGCGGCGATTATTATGACTTTTTCACGGTCAATCAGCAGCATGTCGGCATTTTGATGGGAGATGTCGCCGGGCATGGCGTTCCTGCCGCGCTGCTGATGGCAATGGCCAAGGCTTCAGTTCTTATCGCCGGCGACAAGACATCGTTACCCTCGCAGCTGCTGACATCTCTGCACAAGGTCATCTTTCGCATAAAAAGCAGCAAAATCAGGCGCATGATGACCTGCCAGTATTTCTGCATCGATTCGCTGACAGGCGAATACCTCTTTTCCAACGCCGGTCACTGTTTTCCGGCAATTATCGGCAAGGAAGGGCAGGAAGTCAGCCTGCTTCAAGCCATTGGCTCGCCGCTGGGCGTGTCGAGAAGAGCAAAGTATGAAGACCTCGCGAATCAACTCAACGACGGTGATATAGTGCTTCTTTATACTGACGGCATAATCGAAGCACAGAACAATGAAGGCAAAGAAATGGGTTTTGACAGGTTTACCGCTATCTTGAAAAACGAATACAGCAGTGACCTTGAAACCTATTATAACCGTATCTTTGCTGCTTATCTGAAATGGTCAACCAAGGCCGACGATGACATCACCCTGGTACTGATAAGATTTGCCGGGAAAGAGGCAAAAGCATGAGCCGTCAGTCATGGTTCAATAAATTTTTCTACTGGTCACTGCTCATGCTTTGCTTCGTAGCACTGCCAGGATTTCTCGTTGCTCTGGGTTTCTTTTATACAGCCTCACAGAATCGCCAGAACGAGCTGCAACAGCACAGCGAAAAGATCAGAGGCTTCTACCAGAATCTTCAGCAGTTCGCCAACAACGAGGCCTTTTTCTGCAATTACCTCAATCTGACATTCACAGCCGGCATGTTCAAAAATAATGCTGAAAAAAAGCTGACCAAGAGCGAAATACAGAAAGAACTGGAACAAAAACTCGTGCAGACAAAACAGAAGTTTGGATTCGAATATGTATTGTATGAGCTCGACAAAGGAATCGCCAGTTGCTCTTTTGTCATGGAAAACAAGCATGACTGGCTGCTGACAATGGATCTGATCAGCAAGTTTTACATCAGCAACAACGCCAGAGTGAGCGAAGAGGCGTTTCTGGCCAGTGGAAGAATACTGGGGCCACAGTTGAACCTGCTGCATCTCGAAAAAAGCCGCGACCCGGAAGAGCCGCACCTGGTTTATCCCGACAGCTGTTTTAAAAAACCGATGCTCTGGACAGGAGTCATATCAGGCTTTCAGATTCTGTTTCTGATCAAACCTGAAAGTCTTGATTCAAGCGATGGTCTGTGGAACCAGGCCGAAGAATTCAGCCACAGTTCACAAGCGCTTTACCGATTTTCCATAGCCGAAAAGAACAGTTTTCGCCACGCGAAAGTCAGCGAAGATCTTCGCAGTCAGCTCGAAATCGCCTATAAACAACATGAAACCGGAAAGATGTCGCAGATCGAAACCGAAGACCTGATAGTATTTCCAAAATTCATCAACCACCGCACCACCCTGATCGGCTACCTTGAAAAAAGTCATCTTGGCGGCGGCAACCTGACTCTGCCGGCAACGCTTGCGACTCTGGCTTTTATTATATTTGCACTTGCCTTTGGCAGATATTCACATGGTCTTATTGTCGGCGACAGACCCGACAATCTTTCTCTGCGCTGGAAACTGCGTTTTCTGTTTTTCTTCGCCAACGGTCTGCCTTTGATCGTCCTGTTTTTCATCGGTAATGACTACCTCGATCAGAAACGTGACAACCTGCTGCGCGAAATGCATGGCAAGGGCATACAGTTCGTGCAGGACTTCGACGAAAAAATCGAAATTGAATACGCCAAAGCTCTGGCATCCAAAAAGACCGCGACAGATGGACTGCTCGACGAACTTGCCACCCAACCGCTGAACAACGAGTTAATCAAGGATTTTGCCGGAAAACTTTCTAAAAATGCTGACTGGAAAGTTGTGTTGATCGCCAGCCGCAGCAACGTGATCGGGACAGAAGACGGCATAATTGATGACAAACGAGGGATATATCCACCCGGCTACGACCGGAAAAATGATCAGGGCCTTAAACAAAGGGAATACACCAGCAAGGTAGGACAATTCTTTCTCGACAAGATAAATGGCTCGAAAATTTCTGACAAGACTGCTACAGAAATCGAAATGCTCCTCGAATCAGTAACTCAGAAGCCTATGGTGAATTTCATTTTTGATATGCTGCGAAATCGTGGCAACTTTATCGACTGGGGCTTCGGCCGCAATATACATCCATCTATTCTTGACACCTTCAGCCTCAAGAATTCAGGCACAGCTGACTACTTCTTTATCGCAACAATTCGTCGACTGACTTTTCAATTCGATTTTCTCAAAAATTATATTCCTCAGGCGAATCGCAACAAGCTTGGCCTGCGCATAATCGCCGTGCACAGCAACCGCTTTTCGGTTCCAAACGAAGCTTACCAGGACCATAACATCAGACAGTTCGCCGGCACTCTCACCACCTATCCAGGCGACGAAATCAAGTTTCTGACCTTTGACGGCGTTGAATATCTGGCCATGGGGTTTGAAGGCAAATTCATCAAAGAATACAAGCTGATCGGCCTGTATCCGCTTGAAAACATCGACAAAGTCATCGGCCATCAGAAAACGCAGCTGATAACATTCGCTCTGCTCAGCCTGCTGATGACTCTGGTTCTTTCGCAGGTTCTCAGCCAGAGTTTTCTGGTGCCGTTGCAGCTCTTGACAACCGGCGCCAAAGCTATTGAAAGCAAGAATTTCAAACATCGTCTGCCCGACCTTGGCCGTGACGAATTCGGTTCGATGGGCGGCATATTCAACCATGTCATGATCGACCTCGAAGAGCTCTCGGTTGCCGGCGCCATTCAGGAACAGCTCCTGCCACAGCAGCAGATCGAAACCGGCTGTTTCAGTCTTTATGGCCGCAGCATTGCGATGGGCGAACTTGGCGGCGATTATTTTGACCACATACAGGTAGCCGATGACCGGTTCAGCGTTCTGCTTGGCGATGTTGCCGGACACGGCGTCGGTGCAGCTCTGATCATGGCCATGGCCAAAGCCGGGATCATTCAGTCTGACGAACTGCTCGATAAGCCTCTGGCTCTGATAGAACGTCTGCACAGCCTTATCTATGCGTCCAAGACCAAAAAGCAGAAGAAAGTCATGACCTTTCAGTATCTTTGCGTCAACTCGCAGACAGGCTGTGGCATATATGCAAACGCCGGCGCCTGCTCACCGATGATAATTCGCCGAGAACGCAATGAAGTCGAAGAACTTACCCTGGCCGGAGCCGCGCTTGGAGCGTTTAAGAAGGCTAATTATTCTGAAATCGAAATTGTGTTCGAGCCCGGAGATGCAATTGTGTTTTATACCGACGGTATCGTTGAAGCTCGCAACAGCAGCGGCGAAGAAATGGGCTACGACAATCTGAAAAAGCTTCTTGCCGCCAGCTGGAACGAAGACGCTGAAATTTTCTACAACAACATTTATCAGGGCTATATGGATCACCTCAAAGGCGAAGGGGCACAAGACGACCTCACCATGGTCATACTGGTCTTTACCGGAAAGCAACAGCAAAAGCCAGAGTCTGAGCATGAAACAGCTTGATCATAGTGGCGGAGTCAGCAAAATTCCGACCCGGCTGATTTATATTTTCTGCTTTCTGATCTTTCCGTTATACATAATTTATTCGGGACTCGATCACCTGCATCTGGTTAAAACCGGTGTTATCAGACAAAACAGTCTCAACACCATGCGCAGAAACCTTGAACAGATCGAACAATACAGCAGTCGTTCGCAGTATCTCCATCTGCTCCTCAAAAAGATTTTTGACGACACCCAGGCAGCGGCAAATCCTCAAGAACATCTGCGCCATAATATCGAGAATCTCAAACAACGCTATCCCGGAGATTTTGAATTCATTGTCTGGAATGCCGACGGCCAGGTTATTCAGGCGCTGACCGACCGCAAAGGGTTCAACTACATACTGACCAGGCTTTATGCAGTGCTGGCAGAAGTGGCTGTCAGCATGACCAACGACCGACAGACCAATATCAAAGAACTGTCTTTGGTACAGGATAATCTGGCACTTATCAGAAGGTATCTGGGCAAAATTTTTCTGCCCGAACATCTCAACCTACCTTATCTTGCCGGAAAAAAGGCCGGGCCAGTGTTGACCGACTTCGGCAGCAGCTTCAATTCTGTCTGGTATCAGATCGGCGAAAAAATCAGTTTTTTATGCTTTATCAGCGACAGAATGCTGAAACAACATAACGGACTGATGCGCATAATCGAAGTCTTGAACCGACAGAATCCTGATTTTATCAATGGCTACACACTGAGTCCAGATATTGCCAGTCCGGTTACGCCACTGCCAAACCAGTATCTGCCAGACCTGTCGCGCGCTCTGGCCGAGTTCGAGAATCTTTCTGACCAGGTTTTCGAAAACGACCGCCTGCTGATCGTAATCGATGTAGCCCAACCCGGAGTCAGAAGTTTTTCGATGGTCGAAAAAAAGCCATCGGTCTGGTCACGGCAAATTCTTGTAGAGCAGCGTTTTACGGTGATTGCCACATTGCTGGTTATCTTTCATATTCTTCTCTATTTCCATCTCACTTATCGCGTTTCTTTCATTTCGATCAGATGGAAACTCACCGGATTATTCATACTGGCCAACCTGGCGCCACTATCGATACTGGCATTCATCGCGCAGGATTATCTCAGCAACATGAGGGTCTCGCTGCGCAATGAGCTTCAGGCCGATCTCCTGAGACAGATACGCGGTTTTGACATGCGCTATTCTCAGATAAAAACTGATATTGCCGGCAAACTCAATGATTATTTCGCAAAAATAAATCAACTGCCGGAATCAGAAAAATTCTCAGCCAGTAAAATCGAAGAAATCAAAGATTTTATCAGGCCATTCAAGGCAGTCGAAGCCTATCTCATCGACACCCGTGGCGATCTGACTTTCAAGGAACACAGAGTAACGAAAGACGGCAGAAAGAGTGCGAGTTTTATCGCGCAACTGGGCGAAGCGATTCTAAAATTCAACAATGGCATACTGATCAGCCGCAGCAAATCCGATATTTTCAGCGCGTTGCTTTCGCCTGACAACGCCGAATTCATCAGAGATTCATATCGCCTCGCCGGTCGCATCACCACGGTAAATCTTGGTAATCTCAGTAAAATCAGTTACTGGTACATTTTTGGCGACCGCAGAAACTACCGTAACACGCACATTCTCATGATCATCTGGGACAACGACCGTTTTCAGGAGCACTATATCGAACAGTATTTTGCCAGTGCCCAAAAGAACCCGCTAAATGCTCAGTTTATCGCACAAAGAACCGATGCTGGAAGAAGCTGGCCAGAGAGGAACACCATTCCACCGGCAATCAATAAAGAATTCGTCAGAGCTTCAGGCTTTCGCGACAGTCATTCGGGAAGTTTCAACCATGCAGGAGAGACAAAAATTTTTGCATGCGCCCGTGGCCGCAATCTTGACCACATGATGCTGGCTTTTGTCTGCCCACAAGCCACGATCGAAAAACGTGTCGATCGAATACGCCTCGGAATGGTGGCAGGAGCCCTGGTCAGTCTGCTTCTGACAATTGTTATCGGGCAGGCTCTGTCTACGCAGTTTCTTAAACCAATACATCTGCTGGGTGAAGGAACCATGGCTATCGGAGCCCGCCGCTTCAGCCATCGTATTCCGGCTGGCGACGAAGACGAATTCGGGCACCTCGGCAGTGTTTTTAACCGGGTTATCGAAGGCCTCGGCGAGCTGGAAGTAGCGCGTATCGTTCAGGAAAATCTCCTGCCCGGCAATCATTTTAAAGCCGGGCCATTCACACTCTACGGAAAAAGTGTAGTCATGACGACTCTCGGAGGCGACTACTATGACTGCTTCGCAATCGATGCCGAGAACTGGGGCGTGGTCATTGGTGACGTTGCCGGTCATGGCGTATCAGCCGGGCTGATGATGGCCATGGCCAAGGCCGGAGTTCTTATGGCTTCTGATGAAGAAAAGAGAGACCCGGCGGCCATGGTAAAGCGCCTGCATCAGATCTTTTTTGCTATCAAGAACGAAAAACTCAAGCGAATGATGACCCTGCAATATTTTGTCTTCAATCTGAATACTGGTGTTTTCAGATTTGCCAATGCCGGGCACTGTTTTCCGGTGGTTGTCAAGCCGAAGACAGCTACAGCTGAATACATAGAGCACGTTGCCACCCCTCTGGGAATCGGAAGAAAGCCCAAGCATCTCAACTACGAATTTGTCATCGACAAAGGCGAATCACTGGTGCTTTATACCGACGGCATCGCCGAAGCCAGCAATGCCGAAGGCGAGGGCTTTGGCTACGAAAGATTGCGGGATCTTCTCGTTACCGCATACGACGCTGATCCAGAAGTTTACTACCGTCATATCTATGAAGCCTACACTCAGTGGATAGTTTCAGCTGACGATGACCTGACACTGATAGTGATCAACCGACAACATGAACATGAAACCTGAAAACAACAGCCTGACTTCGCGCACCGGCCGGCTTCTGCGCTGGCTGCTGGCCGCTCTTTGTCTGACCGGTGTCCCGGCGGCACTGGTATTTTTTGCGGTTCACCGCTTTTACACGGTCAGTGAAGATGAATTGAAACTTGCCGTTAAAGCACAATTGCAACGCGCCGCCAACGAAGCCGCCGAAACCGTGGATCAGGAAGTTTTCTGGAGTCGCCTTTTTTTCGAACAATTCAGCACTTTTGAACGCGAAAAGACTCAGGCAGACAGCATACTGGCATGGCTGAAAAGCGTTCAGAGTCAGTTTCCCGGCTCATTTGAATTCATCGCCTGGTCGCGCGACGGCAGGGAACTGGCTAAAACTTTCACCGACCGCTACAGCACAGATGACTGGCGGCACGTCTTCTGGTATTTCAGCGCTCTGCCAGGCTTTCAGGTTGGCTACGAACGACACGAACACGATGTTGCCAGGGTGCGCGACATTCTCGGGCCACAGCTGATTCATGCGATGATGGCCGGTCAGAATGACCCAGAGCGCTATTCACTGGCCTGGCTCGACAGCTCTTTCGAACGGCCGCCGATAACCAGGTATTTCATTTCGACAATAGCTGTAGTCATACGCTACGACCTTGAAAAGCTCAGGCAGATGACAGGCCTGACACATACTCTACAGAAATTTGCTGACAGCAGCCGGTTGCATCTGGGAATTGTCAGTGTCGAACAGCAACGACCGCAAATTCTCTGGAAAAGCGGCGAGATCAAAGGAGAGCTGCTGGATTTCCAGACTTTTGCGAAATGCGAGAACGAATCGCGCAACTTTCTCGAACTGCCACAGCATTACCTCGGCTATATCTTTCTCGCCCCCGGCAAACGAATTTTTGCGCTGGCGGCAAAGAAATACGACAGCCCGGCTATTTTCTGGCGCTCACTGCTGGCGGCAGCATGCTATCTGACATTGATGCTGCCGTTTCTGGTCTACACCTGGAACACCATGGTTGCCGGGCGGCCGGGCCGGGCCAGAATAAAAACCAGGCTTGCTTTTCTGTTTTTCTTCGCCTGCGGCATTCCGCTGCTGGCAATGATCGTGGTCTCGCACGAACACAACCTGCAGATGCGTCGCACCATGATTGCCGAAGCCCATCAGAGCGCAACCGACATGATCCTCAGCTTCGACCGGCGTTTTCTCTCATTTCTTGACAACGATGCAGTATCGCTCGACCGCCTGCTCGACCAATGGGCCGACGGAATCAAGAAAAGCGGCGGGGTTAATGATAAAATCGCAATACAGATAAATCAGTTGCTCGCATCCTTTACTGTCAGCAATTACTATGTTGTCGCCAGCGACAGCAAACAGGTGATCGACCGGGGCGAGGTTTTCGTGCTCAAGGGCAACCTCGATTCAGCCAGCATCGATCGCGAAAAAAGCAAGATAAAACGTGAAATCACTACAGTTGTCGAGAGCGACATCATAACCGCCAATCTGGTTGGCAAAAAGGTCATGAGCGATCTGAACCGCGTCGAAATCTCAGGCCCGATCCTCAGTAAACTAGAAATCATCGCCGAATCACTGCTGCAGCAGACCATGCTGGAAATGACCAACACCGTCATCGGCAACCTTGGCTCGATCAACCACTGGGGCTTTGGCCGCCTCAACGATCTGTCGCTGATGAAACTGCTCTCGGTCAATAGACCGGGCATCGTCGATTACGCTGTAATGATATTCTGGCGCCCGATATTCTCACAAACGCGATTTATCAACAAGGCAGTCCCTCTTGTCAACCGCAACCCACATGGCTACAGGCTGATTGTTCGCAACCGCTTCAGCGACTCTTATCTGCCGGAAATTGACAATCAGGCTGCAGATCTGCGCAAGTTCGCCAGCCGTCTCGGTGCCCGCCCGACAGAAGAAATCGAACAGATCAGCTTCGCCGGAGAAGATTATATTGCAGTGGGCTTCAATGGCAGTAATGTCAGACTCTTTCAGGTTATGGCGCTCTACCCGCTGCGTAATATTGACCGGGTCATCGACCAGCAGCAGACCCAGCTGCTTCTCTTTGTTCTGTTCTGTATCATTCTGGCGGCAAGTCTCGCGCAGATCCTCGCCAAAAGTTTCATTGAGCCTCTGCACGCATTACGCAGCGGCGCACTCGCCATCGAAAACCGCGAATTCAGCCATCGTATTCGCGGCGTCGGCAAAGACGAATTTGGCGAAATCGCCGGTATATTCAATGAAATAATGGTCGGCTTCAGCGAACTCGAAGTTGCCAGAATCGTTCAGGACAGCCTTTTTCCGCCACCAGGCTTTGCGCACGGCAATTTTGTCACCTTTGGAAAAAGCATCAGCATGAGCGAGCTGGGTGGCGATTACTTCGACTTTTTTGCCATCGATGAGCAAAATTTTGCCGTTCTGGCCGGCGACGTAGCCGGACACGGAGTTGGAGCGGCTCTGATCATGGCCATGGCCAAAGCCGGAATTCTCAGTTCGACACACCTGCTGGACAGACCGGCAGAACTGATGATGGCGCTGCATCGCATGATTATGGCCTCAAAGGGCAGCAACCAGAAAAGAATCATGACTTTCCAGTATCTCTATCTCGACTCACAAAGCGGTCGCGGCCTGTATTCAAATGCCGGCGGCTGCTCACCGGTCATGATCAGAGCCACAGACAGATCAGTCAACGAAGTTACCCTGACCGGGCCGGCACTAGGAGCTTTTACCCGGGCAAAATACAATGAGTGCCCTGTTGAATTCGGCGACGGCGATGCAATCGTCTTTTACACCGACGGCATCATCGAAGCACGTTCTCCCGCCGGCGGCGAAATCGGTTACGATGGCTTCAAAAAAATACTTCAGGCCAGCTACGACACAGACCCGCAGATTTTCTATCAGAACATTTACAGCGCCTATATCAGCCACATCGGCGGCACCGATGCCCAGGACGATCTGACCCTCATCGTCACCATCCGCCATTCCGCCGAGAGCCCGGTATAAGTGCATTCTCAGCTTGCTTGTTAAAAAAGCTGACAAGGGCGCAGGCGGGTTTCTCAGGCGCGGAAACTTCGAACCAGGCACTTTTGACGCAGAGCCATAGCTATTCAACAAAACTCTCGGCTGGTGAGAGTTGTAGCGAATGAGATTCCGCCGAGAGCCCGGCATAAGCAAAATAATCAGCCACGCTTCTTGAGTCTTTCGTTGTTCGCATTTTTTTCGCTTGACATTCGCCTTTTATTCGCCTATGATTAAGTTAACAGGAAATCCGAATGGAGGCCGATTATGACACCAGATCCACTAACGCCAAAACAGCGCAGCGTTCTTGATTTTGTTCGCCGTTTTTTTGCCGAATGGGGTTACGCCCCCACTATCGCTGAGATCTGCGACGGCCTCGGTCTGGCATCAACCGCCACTGTCCACAAACATCTCAAGATTCTCGTCGACAAGGGACACATCGACACCCTGCCGCGGCGGTCACGTGGCCTGTCGGTAAAACCACAAACGGTGAGTGTCAGCAGCAGTGTCGAAGTGCCGATGCTCGGCCGGGTTACCGCCGGGCAGCCGATTCAGATCAACGAGATTCCCGAAACTGTCAATCTGCCCGAATCGATGATTGGCAAAGGCGAAACCTTCGTTCTCGAGGTACGCGGCGAATCGATGATCGATGAGGCAATCAAGGACGGTGATCTGGTTATAGTCGAGAAGCGCAATACTGCCAACAACGGCGACATGGTCATCGCCTGCATCGAAAACGAAGAAGTGACTCTCAAACGCATTTATCGTGAGGGCAACCGGGTTCGCCTGCAACCTTCCAACCCGGCCATGCCACCGATAATCATCGAAAACCGCGACGTAACCATCAAGGGCATAGTAATTGGAGTACTGCGCAAATATCGCCGTCACTGAGGTTAAAGCCATGCGTAGGCGCATCGCCTGTATAGATCTCGATGCTTTTTTCGTCGAAGCCGCTCTCAAGGTACACCCCGAGTTTCGCGGCAAACCGGTTGCGGTTGGCAGCACCGGCAGTTTTGCCATAGTCTGCTCGGCTTCATACGAAGCCCGCAAGTTCGGCATTAAAGCGGGCACTCCTCTCTGGATAGCCCGCCAGAAATGCCCCGACCTCGTCTGGCTGCCGACCCCCGGCAACATCATTGAACTTTCGAACGCCGTGCACGAGCGTCTGCGCGAATTCTGCCCGCTGGTCGAACCTGCTTCGATCGATGAATTCTATCTTGATTTCACCGGTTGCGACCGCATTTATCCAACCAATCTGGCGATTGCCGAGCGTATCGTCAAAGAAATCGCCCGCGACCCCGGCCTGCCAACCACCATTGGTTTCGGCACCAACAAACTCATGAGCAAAATCGCTTCGAGCCTGGGCAAACCCACCGGGATTCTCGAAATACTGCCAGGCGAAGAAAAGGCATTCGTATCGCATCTGCCGCTCGACGAAATTCCCGGTATCGGCAAACGCACCGTACCGGTGCTCAATTCAATGGGTGTCTACGAAGTTACCGATATTCTTCGCATTCCGCTGACCGCATGGCAGGCGGCCATGGGCAAAGTTGGCGAATATATCTTCAACTGCGCTCAAGGCTTAGGCGAAACCTGCGTGATTTCTGCTGAAAACAAGCCTGTCCGCAAAAGCATATCACACAGTGTCACTCTGCCGGAAAATACCGGTTCGCGCTCTTTGCTGCTGAACTACCTGTCGCACCTGGTCGAAAAGACCGTGTATCGTTTGCGCAGCGAGCAGTTAACCTGCGGTTGTGTCAGTGTCAGACTGCGCTTTGCCAATTTTTCCAGCGATGGGCATTCGGTCAAAATCAACCGCACCAATGATGACCGCGATATTTTTCAGGCGGCAGTCGCTCTTTTTAACCGCACCATCAAACCAGGTATCAAGGTCAGACTCGTCGGCGTGCATCTCAGCTCACTGCAACCAGGCGCTTTTACGCCCGATCTTTTTGACTCGCTGCTGCCGGAATACCGACGCGGACTCAACGATGTTCTCCAGATCATCCGGGCAAAATACGGCTTCAGCTCGATTTTGCGCTCACGCTCGGCACTAAGGATAAGCAGATATGACTGAAAAGCAACTCACCTTAACCGGTCTTATCGCCGAAACCGCCAGCCTCAATTACCAACTGTTGCAGCTGCAGATCGACCAGCTCGAAAACGAGCTGATAGTCTGCATCGACCCGCTCAAAGCCATGCTCGAAACCGCAGAAAACCGTGCCGGATCGACACAGTTGAACCTGCATTCGATTAAACACAAGCTGACACGCCTGCAGCTTCTCAGATTTGAACTGAACCAGGCCAATCAGCTCTGTCAAATTGCCGCCTGAATAAATTCAATCAGTACTTGCTGTTTATGCGGTAATGCAATTATCATATCTGTGAGGCCGGGTCTCCCGGGAGGGCTCTTGCGCACACAGAAAAACAGCCGCATCGGCATGTTTCTGCAATACACCGGGCTGGTGTTTTGCTTTTTTGTCTTCCCCTTTTTTGTATTCAATGCCAGTCTCGGCAGTCTGCTCGCACTAAGACTCGAAAATCACCGGCATGAGGTCTTTCAGCAACTGTCTGACCGTCTGAAACTGCTGATGCCTTACAAAGACGAACGGCTATATTACCACCTGATGCTGCAAAGGCTGTTCGATATTGCCAGGCAGCAGCCAGATCCGGTCACTTACCTGGAAAAAGCCATAGCCCGGCTCAAACAGAGACATCCACAGCGTTTTGAATTCATCGTCTGGAACAACGCCGGAAAAGTTGTCGAAAAACTTACCGACGAAAAACGCTTTCGTTTTGTTATCAACAGGCTTTACCACGTCCTCAGAGAAGTCACCGCTCACATCGCTTCTGGCGACTCGGAAGAAATCAAAAAGCTCGCCGTCATAAAAGACAACATCAATCTGATAAAACACTTCCTCGGGCGAATATTTATCCCCGAAACTCTTTCACAACCGTACCTCGCCGACGACCAGTCTTCGCTGATCCTTTCTGACTACGGAAAATCACGTCCATACTTCTGGTATCATACCGATGATAAAATCAGTATGCTATGTTTCATCGCATGGGATGCCATAAATGACAACCGCGGGATAACCAGTCTTGTCAGGGCGGCAAACCAGAATGACGAAGACATCTGTATCGGATTTGCTTCTTTACACGATCTTGCCAATCCTTATCTGATCAAAAACTTCCATATCACCAACGAAGTGGTTCTGGCTCTTGCCAAATACGAAAACTCATCAGAACCGACAATCGAAACTGCCAACGCACAAATAGTAGTGCAGATGCTGAACCCGAACACACGCATATTTGCGCTGAAACTAAAAAATCACGAAATATATTCCCCCGAAACAATTCGCCTCAGAATTACTATCCAGGCGATTGTTTTGTATCTGCTGACCGGCCTGCTGCTTTACTTCAATTTCAAAGTGCGGCAGGCGTTTTTCTCGATCAGATGGAAGCTTCTGCTGCTTTTTGTATATGCCAACATTGCTCCACTGACCGTTCTTGGCGCCATATCCTATGATTATCTGCAAAATCGCAAAGTTGCGCTGCGCAATGAATTTCAGCTCGAATCTGCGCGCCTGCTGCGCGAACTCGACAGCAGATTCGTAGTTCAAAGAGAAAACTATGCGCGCCAGTTGAATGCAATAATTGCGCGCAGCAATGCCGAATCCGGCAGCAATATGCTCACCCCCAGCCAGATAAAGCAAATCAAAAGCGCAGTCATCGACTACAAGCCTTCCGAGGCATTTCTGGTAGATCGCAATGGCGTCCTGCACTTTGCCATCAGTACAGATGGCAAAAACGTCAGTCATTCGACGTCTTACGTAAAAAGACTGGCAGATGCAATTCTCAAGTTTCATAACAGAATTATCGTCACTGCTGACAAATCTGATGTTCTGACGAAAATCGCCGACCCCGAGCACACGGATTTTGTGCGCAACTCTATTCGAGACAGTAACAAGATCTGGCCAATGAGCATAGGCGACAGCACGAAAATCAGCTACTGGAGTATTCTTGGCAATCAAAGTGAATACGTCAGCAATTACTTTTTACTCTTATTGTGGGATGAAGAAGAGTTTCAGAAAATCTTCCTCGACCAGTATTTTTGCCGATTACCGCGCAGAAATCTTATGGCCGGCGCCTATGCCAGAACTGACGACAGCCGACAGATTTTTCCAGACGCCAGCGAAACCGGCAGTGAACTTGCCAGCTTTCTTCGCGATGCTGCACATACCAGCGGCAATACCTACAGCAGCCTTCAATTTGCCGGAAAGGCCCATCTGGTAACGGGATGGCGCGGAAAAAACATGAATAAAACATGTTTTGCCATCGTCTATCCGACCAGCGAAATCGATGCAGAGATCGCCGAAATTACCGGACACATGCTCGCCGGCGCGACGTTGAGTATAATTCTGACCATCATCATTGCACTGGCGGTAGCTCGTCAGTTCCTCGAACCAATAAGGTCATTAAGCACCGCAGCAACAGCGATAAGCGTTCATGATTATCGATACCGCATAGAGATTGCCGACAAAGATGAATTCGGCCATCTTGGGCAGGTCATGAACCGCATGATCGAAGGACTTGGCGAACTTGAAATTGCCAAAGTCGTTCAAGAGAGCCTTTTTCCGGAAAAACAGCCAGCTTTCATGCCTTTTGATATTTTCGGCAGAAGCGTGGCGTCAACAACTCTGGCCGGCGACTATTATGACTTTATCGAAATCGACGACAACCGCATAAGTATAATGATTGGCGATGTGGCCGGGCAGGGAATTGCAGCAGCCCTGATCATGGCGATGGCCAAGGCCGGCGTTAAAATGGCGAGCAACGACGAGATGCTAGACGGCGCAAAATTTGTCGAAGAACTGCATAAAATACTTTACAGCTTTAAAGACGGTCAGCGCAGACGCATGATGACATTTCAATATCTGCTGCTCGACAAAACGACTGCCAGTGTTGACATTTACAATGCCGGACATTGTTTCCCACTGCTTATCGACAGTAAAAGCAGCCAGTTCAGATATCTGGAAACAGCCAGCAAACCACTGGGAGTTGATGAATCACCAGATTACAGCAAACATTCAGTCTCGTTGCAGCCAGGCCAGGCGCTGATTTTGTACACTGACGGAATCAGTGAAAGGCAGAATGAAGCTGGCGAAACTTTTGGTCATGATCGACTGGCACAGGCTGCCCTGCAGAACTACCAGAACAATTCGGAAAGATATTATCATGCGCTTTATCAGGAATATCTTGACTGGTCCGGCAAAAACGGCGGCGACGACTGCACGATGATTGTAGTCGTTTACCCAGAAAGTTAGAAGAGAGGCAGCGATGAAGCAACAAAGCAGAATGGGCACCGGCCGAAAATTTCTAGCCTGGCTGCTGATGGCCATCTGTTTCGTCGGAATTCCGGCGATGCTTATTTTTACCGCTGTTGATCGTTATTGCCAGTTAGTCGAACAGGAACTCATAAACGAGCTCAAAATCAAGCTGCAGCAGGCTCTTAAAGAAACCAGCCGCGGCGTCAATATCGGAAGTTACCTTGCAAAAAATCTCGACGAGCAGTTGCGTGACTTTTCGAGCAATCAGGCAACCGACAGCATTGTCATCGACTGGCTTAACAGCGAGAAAAAGTATTTTGACAACTGTATTTCATACATGATCTGGGACTCAACCGGCAAAAGCATTGCACACGACATATCGGCCGAGCCGCAAAGCCCTGACTGGCAGGAAGTCTTTACCGAAATTTCGCAGTCCTGTTATGCTGGCGAAAACAATCTGCGTAATAAGACAAAGAAAATAACAGACCTCGCTCTGGTTCGCAGAGTTCTCGGCCCACAATATGTCAGAAACATGCTCGGCGACTGCGCAAACCCGAAAAACTATGCCCTCTGCGTCATTGACAGTGCTCTGCGAAGGCCGCTTATCTGGGCTAATTCTTACGAGAACCGTGTCTATCTGATTTTCTTCGATCCGGCAATACTCAAATCAGACAAGGCAATCAAAAGGCTCCTTGCAGACTTCTCCAGCAAACGCCCACAGCTGTTCGGACTGTTCAAACCCGACGCCGACGTTACCGGTTTCTGGTCAACACAGCCGGTCGCCAGCCCGGAAAACCTTCTGACAAAGCTGAAACAGCTTGAACATGGAGCAGACAGCGTGCTCGAATCAGAAAATATGCTGCTGTCATCTGCCTTTCTAAACACGGATTTACGTGTCTTTTCCAGCATGGCAAAAAAATACAGCAGGCAGGAGCGAGTTATTTATCCTCTCTCGGCTGCCAGCCTTTTTGCTTTATTCATGCTACCCTTCCTGATCTATTCCTGGCGCATTACCATAGCCGAAAAACCGGGATCACTTTCGATAAGACCGCGCATAGCCTTCATTTTCTTTTTTGCCTGTGCGATACCCTTCATGGCACTGTCGATCTTTGCCCGTGAACACTACGCCCAGAAATACAATGCCAGTCTCAAGGAAACCCACCGGCGTGCGCTGGTGCTGCTGCAAAATTATGATGAGCGCATACAATCGCTGTGGAGCAAACTGGAGTATGGCACCAAAAAGTATCTTGATGAATGGATAAAAGCCATGCATGGCCGTGAGCTCGATGCAGAAAGCAATCATAAGGTAGCCATGGTTTGTCGCGAACTGCTTGCCGAAAACTTCTACATAATTGCCAGCGCCTCGACAAAGGCAGGCTCCTATAATGGCATCGAACATCTCAGCGAAACCCTTGAACAGCAGGAACACAGCAGCAAAGAAACAGTATCACACAAAGAAAAAAAGAGGCGCAGTGAAACACAAAACGCCCAGATCGCCAACATTATTGGCAAACGAATAATGGGCGAACTCAATGGCACGCCACGCAGCACTAAGGAATCTGAACGCCTCGAACTGCTTTTTGAGTCGGTAATGCAAAAATCATTTGACGAACTTACTCATTCATTCATCAAGGCAATGGGAGGCTTGAGTCCATGGGGATTCGGTGCAACCCTTAACCTGTCGCTGTTAAATTTTCTATCGGCGAGTGTCGACGAAAAGATAGATTTCATGGCTCTGATGATCTGGAGCGGTCCAAACATTCAACGTGAGTATTTACGAAAAACCATCAATGAAGTCAACCGTAACCCTCTTGGTCTCAAGATCATAGTAAGTTATCAGCTCGGTAACCAATTTTATCCAGAAAAGTCTCAGGTTCCAATTGAACTCCAGAACTATTTCAAGCGGCTGAGTGACCAGCCAAACGAAGAAATCGAGACCCTTGAGCTCGATGGCCAGGAATACATGGTTCTCGGCTTCAACGGCAAACATCTGTCGCGTTACAAAATTCTCGGACTCTACCCGCTCGATCGACTCGACCGCATGATCGCCGGACAAAGAACCGATCTGGTTCTGTTATCTGTGTTCTGCATCATTCTGGCCGCCTGGCTCGTTCAGATTCTTTCGCGCAGTTTCCTGAATCCGCTCAACAGCTTGCAGGAAGCGGCTCTGGCCATAGAAAAACGTGAATTCAGCCATCGAGTAGGCGATCTGGGCAAAGATGAATTCGGCGAAACTGCGGTGATTTTTGACAACGTCATGGCAGGACTCGAAGAGCTCGCTGTTGCCAGAATCGTTCAGGAAAGCCTGTTTCCGGCTGGCGCTCTGCGGCACGGCTGCTTTCATATTTACGGCAAAAGCCTTGCCATGGCTGAACTTGGCGGTGATTACTTCGACTATTTCGTTGTCGATGAAAATCATGCGGCGGCGCTTCTTGGCGATGTCGCCGGCCACGGAGTTGGCGCCGCCCTGATCATGGCCATGGCAAAAGCCGGCATAGTTAAATGTCGAGATCAGCTTAAATCGCCAGTAAAGCTGCTTGAACGCCTGCACGACCTCATTTACAGTTCTAAAACCCGCAAGCAGAAAAAAATCATGACTTTTCAATACCTGACGGCTGACTGTACAACCGGCAAGGTTACTTATTCGAATGCCGGGGGCTGTTCACCGATATTCTGCCAGCAGGGAAAAGCCAGAGAGATTACACTTGCAGGCGCCGCCCTCGGTTCTTTCAAAAAGTCAAAACTGCAACAACTCGAGATTGAATTCAATTCTGGCGACATGATGGTGTTTTACACCGACGGCATCATCGAGGCCAGAAACCGCGAGGGCGTAGAATTCGGCTATCAGAACTTCGCCAGTCTGGTCGAAAAGAGTGCAGACCACGACCCGGAAACGGTTTACAATAAAATCTGCGAGGGCTACCAGCAACACATAGCCGGTATGGAAGCGCAGGACGACCTGACTCTGGTCGTTATCTGCTATAACTGACTCATCAATTTTACAGCAGCGGGCTGCAAAATCTTGTGATTTAAAGTATACTGATGCCCTGGAACCGAATCACCATATCAGGACCCGGAAATGAAAATCGTAATAACCGACAAGAGCGGCAAGATACTCTATGAAGGCAGCCCGAGCCTGCATGGCAATGGCATCAAAATCGGCACCGGCAACGACTGCGATATTCAGCTCAACAAGATGGGAATCGCACGTAATCACCTTCAGCTGCGCTATAACAGTGACGGTCATCTGACCCTGCAGGATCTACAGAGCCCATTTGGCATTCTGGTCAATCAGACCCGGCTGCAGCCTGGTTTTATAACCACAATCAAACCAGGTGCTTTTCTCGAACTGACCGACGACGTTTTCATTCATCTGCAGATAGAGGCCGGTGAAGCAATTCAGCCGGTGAGTGGCGAAAGAATTTTCCCGTTTTTCCTCAACAGCAACGAAAACTTCGTCAGACAATGTTTCAACCAGATGCGCAGCAAGATTCCGCGCCAGCATTATGCGGCATTGAGCTCTGCCGAAGGCGAACTTGTCAGTCGCATAAAAGAGCTTTCAGCCGTGCTCGAAGTAACTTATGCGCTCAATTCGATCAGCAGTTTTCCGCGTCTGCTCGATTTTACCCTCGAAATGGCACTGGCGGTAACCGGTGGTGAACGCGCGATGATCATGCTGTTCAACGAAGAGCTGAGTCGCCTCGAAACCGTAGCCATGCATAACTTTTCTCAGGCAGAAATAACCAGTGACATGCAGGCCACCGCCGGTCTGGTCAGCCGTTGTTTCGAGAACGGCGAATCATTGATCGGCCCTTCAGTAAAATTCAAGCAGCCTGGAAGACGCGGCAAAAGCCCTGAAGATGCCGGCATTGTCTCGGTTGCCGTAGTTCCACTCAAAGAGGGAGCGACCAATACCGGCGTGCTTTATATCGATACCAAGCACACCGGCAACATATTGACCGCGCGCACCGACCAGCTGCTCAAGGTTTTTGCCGCCCAGGCCGGCGTAGCAATCAGCCGCACCCGCATGTTCCATCATGCCACCAGCGACCCGATCACCGGCATCGCCAATCAAAATCTCTTTTTGAAACGGCTGGCCGAAGAATTCTGTCGGGCTCAACGACATCAGAAAGATATTTCGCTGATACTGATGGATATCGACCATTTTTCAGCTCTGAACGAAACGCATGGCGCCAACAATGGCGACCGCATACTCAAGGAAGTCGGCCGCATTTTTAAAAATGCCATGCGTATAAACGATCTGGTTGCGCGCACTGGCCCGGATTCTTTTGCCATGCTGCTGCCAGAGACTCCCTTTGCCGGCGCCCAGATAGTAGCCAACAAATTGCGCAGCACTTTGAGTTCGACCAGAATCAGAGCAGGCAGTCGCAGTATACAGGTCAGTGGCAGCTTTGGCATCGCCAGCAGTTCTAAGAACACCGGCAAGCCAGGCGATCTGCTGAAAGTGGCAGAGAAAGCGCTTAAACAGGCACAGAAACGTGGCGGCAACCAGGTCGCCTGATGTTATTTTCAGAATAAAAACGCAGGAAAGAACTTATGATTAATCCGCTCGATGATCTTATCATGTCACGCAATCAGAAAGGCCTCGACGAACTCGAAAAACTGGCCGGATTTTCCCCGGGCAAAGGCGGCAAGGACAAGTTCAGCGAAGTAGCCGGCAAGGTTGGCAAAAAAGCCGAAACCACCCCAGAAGCCGGGAAAGAGAGCGGTGATGACCGGCATTGGAATATTCATAAGGAATTCGCCCGCATTTATGACAAATCGGGGCGTTCGTTTGCTCTTTTTGTTGGCGACCTGCTCGACATAATGCTCAGCGGCCCGGTTCAGACACGTCTGGTCAATGAAATGATCGAAGACAAGATCAATCGCATGCGCAAGGCCAGAGAAGCCGCAGCTGAGCCATCGACCCAGAAGGTAAAGGTTCAGGCCAAACGCAACTCAAAATACGAAGTCAATATCGGCGGCGAAAAGCGTGTTTTCTCGCGCCACTTTTTAAAGCGCAAAAGCTTTCTGGCAGCGCTTTTCCTTGACAGCGAAGAATACCAGTCCTACAAAAAGCTGATTAAACAGCTTGAAGTTGTCTGCCGCGAAAGCATCGAAGAGGATTTGCCCGGCAGCGAAAGCGAGCGCCGGGAGGCACTAGACAAGATTGTTGGCGAACTGCGCTATGAAATACATCAGCACGATGTGGTCAAAGCCTGGGCGCTGCTCGAAGCCGATACTTTCAAACATCTTGAGTGGTTCTTCAGTCAGACCAAAGATCTGCACCTGGTTCGGCCCGATTTCTACGATGATCTCGACAAGGCCTACCGCGATGCCAAGAAGCTGCTCAAGCTGATGATTCAGGATATCCAGGAAGAGTTTCCGCCGGAAGTTGAAAAGCAGGATGCCTACGAAGACTACCTCAAAGACATTCTCGAAGTGTACACACATCATCATTTTGTATTGAAACGCTATCATCAGACCCGCCCGGCGATTTCACTCAAGGACTTCGAACTGACCAAAGAAGAAATGCAGGAGAAGATCGAAGAGCTGCGCGATGAAAGCGATGAACTGCGCCGGCGCATCAACAGCCTGAACGTCGAAAAAGACCAGGCACTGGGCGAGGCGCGCGCACTCAAAAACAGCAACGACGAACTGAAACAGAAACTCGACCGGCTTGACCCGGCTGAGGTTCAAAAGCAGATCAGAGCCGCTGAGGCGAAGGTCAATGCTGCCGAAAAAGAGCTGCAGGAAACTCTCGAAGAAGAAGCCGAACTGCGCAGCGACATGCGCAAACTCGACGAAGAAAACCAGGAGCTGACGCGCAAGCTCCAGCAGTTGCACGCTATTCCAGACGAAAGCGCCTACTCGGTAGAGAACCTCATGGTCGGCAAGCGTGTCGCGATTTTCGGCGGCGTCGGGCGCGACCATTACTGGCCTATTCTTAAAGAAGCCGGTGTCGATAACGAAGACTACGAATGGTATGAAGGCTATCACACCATCAGTCAGGCCCGTACCGCTGAAATAGTCGGGCGCTGCGACCTGGTGGTAGTGGTCACTGCCTATGCCGGCCATCTGCTGCTTTACCAGGTACGCCCGTGCATACAACCGCACCAGCATTTCTTCAAGATTCACAAGAGCGGGGCAGGTTCGTTGCGCAAAGAAATTATCAAAACTTTCAAAAAATAACTAAATCCTCGACCTGAGCGACCCGTTTCTAATTATGACGATAACACCTGAAGAACTCTGGAAAGATGCCCGGCGCGGCGACCAGTCGGCGTGGCAGCAGCTTTACGGATTGTTCGGCGGGCCGGTTTATCAGTTCTTTCTCAGAAATACCAGAAACGTCGAAATGGCAGCTGACAAAACTCAGGAAGTCTTTCTGCGGATCTTCAAAAGCCGCGAAGCATTCAGCGGTGGGTCGTTGAAAAGCTGGATATTCAGAATCGCCCGCAACCTGCTTATCGACGAGTGGCGAAAGTCAGGGCACCGCGAAGTCCTGTCAGAAAATCTGCCTGAAGTAGCTGACCAGTCGATGCCGGTCGAAGAAGAAGTCATCAACGCGATCGAACATGCGCAGATGAAAGCCATGATCGATGAGTGTCTCGAACTTCTCGACGAAGACAGCCGTATGACTGTATGTCTGGTATATCTGGCCGGGCTGAGCATTCCAGAACTGGCCGAAGTGATGGAAATGCCGCTGGGCACAGCTAAAACGCGGGTGCGACAGGCTCGCCTCAAACTCGACGCCATGCTCTGCGAGAAAATGCAGATAAAAAGGGTTGAACAAGGCCTATGAACTGCAATGAATTTAAAAACCTGATTGGAGAAGCCGAAAATCTGGCTGTATTCAGCCAGACACCTGAGGCTGCCGCGCATCTTAAAAGCTGCTCTGACTGCCGGGCAAAACTGGCATTCGAAGAGAAACTTCGCCAGGGCTTTGCCGGTATTGCCAGCGAAGCTGCGCCGCCCGATCTTGCAGCAAAAATCATGGCAATTCAGGCAGAACAGATGTCCCGGACCAATATGCATAACGAGCCTTCGCAAGCCGATGGCTGGTTTGACCGCCTGCTCCTTTCACTTCAGGGCTTCCCCTTTAAAGTGGCTTTTGCAGCAGGCTTTACCGGGTTTCTGGCAGCAGTACTGATTCTGCGCCAGCCACAGACAGCGCCGGTAAGTCAGCCGGCTACTATCGCTTCCGGTCAGCGTCAGGAAGTTCCGGCACCGGCCAGCGATGAAAAACTGCTGCTGGCAAAATCAGAAAACAAGAGTTTACAGACTCTCGAAGAAGAATCTACGGAGCCGGCCACCATGCAGATGGCAATGGCACCGAAAGAAAGACGGCAGGTTCTGCCCGATGGCTTGAAGAAAAGTGCGCCGGTTCTTGAGCAGATCGACACAAGAGCTGAAAGGGCTGATAATGAAGAACGCATACCCGGCGCTATCACCTTCACTCTCGACAGCAGCGACGATGCTTTCATGGCTGACAAAGATGCCGGCGCGGCGACTCTTGCCGACCAGCCCGCCGCCTCAGAAGCTGATATGCAGCTGGCGCTGGCGCCGGAGAGGGAACGCGCCGCCGTTAAGGCAGTCAGCCCGGCAGCAACATCGAGATTTGCACCACCGCCTGCTGCCACGCCGCCACGCCTTGCCGCATCTAAAAAAGCCGAGTCGGCAGCTGCTGACCCGGCAGGAGAAGAGCTGCGCGAGCTGCTCGAAAGCAGCGGCTTAGAACTGGCTGAAGGCTTTATCGATATCGACGATCTGGCAATGCGCGGCTACCTGCCCTCAGCCAAACTCCGCAGGCTGCGACCGCCTTCTGGCAGCGGCTGGTATCTACAGAAAACCGGCGACAGACTCCGAGTTTTCCTGAAAAAACGCTGACCGAAGTATTGTAAAAAAATAATTTCCCCAAATGGTTTTTCGGCTGATCTAACTGGTGAAACAAAATCAGAACCAGGAGGTCAGCATGAAAAGTTATATGGGGTTTCTTCTTTTAGCAGGTTTTATGGTGACTGCATCGGCGTGGCAGCATCTCGAAAACAATTGTAATCAAAGCGTCAGGATCTTCAGAACCAGACAGATGCTTATCGAAAGTTTTGCACAGCTCGATCTGCAAAAAATTCTTGCACAGAGCACCGAATATCTTGAAGAGCTCGACGCAGGCTATGACAATGACAATAAAAGATTTTTCATCGAACAGCCGGCACCGGGCAGCATGTATGATGATGCCGGGATACTGCTGCTGATAAGTTATCCACGCCCGGATGAAGCAGAGATATGTATCTACGCCCCTGAACACCTTTCCTGGCAATGGTTGCGCAGCCGGGTCAGACGAAGCGGTTCGTGCATAAACGCGCCGATGCTGTTCGAACCCATGCTGCAGCCTGAAGACCTGCAACCTTACAGCCTGCCAGATCAGTTCCGCCCGTACACTAAGAAGTTGTAATATCGGTTTAAAGAGTGTATTCTTTTCTGGTTATTACACCTTAACAGGAGGCTATTATTATGGCGATGGAACTTAACAGCAGCAGCTTTCAAACCGAGATCGCTGATTATAAAGGCGGGGCCGTGGTAGATTTCTGGGCACCCTGGTGTGGGCCATGCCGCATGATGACGCCGATTATCGACAGTCTTTCTGCCAAACTGGCCGGCAAAGTCAAGATTGCCAAGGTCAATGTCGATGACAGCCCTGATATCGCAGCCAAATTCAATGTTTCGACAATACCGACAATCATCTTTTTCAAAGACGGTAAAGCGGTACATACCACGATTGGCGTCGTTCCCGAAGCCGAACTGGAGAACCAGATCAAGGCCAACCTGCTCTGATCTTCAGAGCCTAAACTAATCAGGAGCAGCGCATGAACCAGATCATCAACAAAGACGCCATCGAGTCTATTATCAGAACAGATCATCACGATCCCTTTCAGATTCTTGGCGCTCATCTCGCCGACTTGAAGGGTAAAAAGTGTGTTACCGTCAGAGCTTTTCTGCCAGATGCAGAGAAGGTAGAAATCATCGACATCAGCAATGGTCAGGCGTTTACCGCAAACAAGCTGCATGACGCCGGTTTTTTCGAGGCCGTAATTGCTGAACGCGACAAAGTCTTTGCTTATCGTATCAAAAGTCATTATCAGAATGGCGCCAGCGCTGAATTCTATGATTCATACGCTTTTACGCCCAGCATCGGCGAAACCGACCAGTATCTGTTCAACGAAGGCAACCATCACGAACTCTACGAAAAAATGGGTGCACACATCAGATACATGGATTATTTCGAAGACAAGCTCGGCGGCATCTCCTTCTGCGTCTGGGCGCCAAACGCCCGCCGCGTCAGTGTCATCGGCGACTTCAACTGCTGGGATGGCCGACGTCATGTCATGCGCTCGCTCGGCAATTCCGGCGTCTGGGAAATTTTCGTGCCCGGTCTCAGTGTTGGTCAGAACTATAAGTTCGAAGTAAAGACTACAGCAGGCCATCTGCTCGAAAAAATCGACCCATTCGCATTTTACGCCGAAGTGCGCCCGAAAACCGCCAGCAAAATCTACGACCTGGAAGGCTATGACTGGACCGATAAAGACTGGATGCAGCATCGCCCGCACCGCGACTGGAAACGTGAGCCGGTCTCAATATACGAATGCCATCTGGGCTCGTTCATGCGCAATCCCCAAGAGGGAAACCGCTTCATGACCTATCGTGAACTCGCACCGATCATTGCCGACTACGTCAAAAAAGTCGGCTACACCCATATTGAACTGATGCCAATTACCGAACATCCTCTCGACATGTCGTGGGGTTATCAGGTAACCGGCTATTTTGCTCCGACCAGCCGTTTTGGCAGCCCGAAAGATTTCATGTATTTCGTCGATTACATGCATCAGCAGGGAATCGGCGTGCTGCTCGACTGGGTACCGGCGCATTTTCCCAAAGACGCGCATGGTCTGGCACAGTTCGACGGCACCGCGCTTTACGAACATGCTGACCCGCGTCAGGGCGAACACAAAGACTGGTCGACGCTGATCTTCAACTTCGGCCGTAACGAAGTCAAAAACTTTCTGATCAGCAGCGCCCTGTTCTGGATGGAAAAGTATCACATCGATGGCCTGCGCGTTGACGCTGTCGCCTCGATGCTCTATCTCGACTACTCACGCAAAGACGGTGAATGGATTCCCAACCGCTATGGCGGCCGCGAAAACATCGAAGCTATCGAATTTCTCAAGTATCTCAACAGCATCTGTCAGATCAAACACCCTGGCGTCATGAACGTCGCCGAAGAATCGACAGCCTGGCCGGGAGTTTCCAAGCCCTGCAGCGAAGACGGTCTCGGCTTCACCTTCAAGTGGAACATGGGCTGGATGAACGACACATTGGCATACTTCCAGAAAGACCCGATTTACCGCAAGTTCCATCACAACAACCTGACTTTCCCGCTGATTTACGCCTTCCACGAAAATTTCATCTACGTGCTGTCACATGATGAAGTAGTGCATGGAAAGGGCAACCTGATCAACAAGATGCCCGGCGATTTCTGGCAGAAATTCGCCAATATGCGCCTGCTCTTCTGCATGATGTGGGCGATGCCGGGCAAAAAGCTGCTGTTTCAGGGCAGCGATTTCGGGCAGTGGAACGAATGGAACAGCAATCAGAGCGTAGACTGGCACCTGCTCGAGTATGATTCACACATGGGCCTGCAAAGACTGCTCGCGCATCTCAATCATCTTTACCGCAATGAACCCTGTCTGCACCAGAAAGACTGCGATTACACCGGCTTTGAATGGATCAATTTCGACGACAGCGCAAGCAGCATGATCAGCTGGGTTCGCAAAGGCGACAACCCTGACGATCTGATGGTCTTCGTTGCCAACTTTACACCGGTACCGCGCACGGATTACCGTCTGGGCGTGCCGCGCGAAGGCTATTACAAAGAAATTCTCAACTCCGACTCCGAAATGTATTTTGGCTCGAACATCGGCAACTACGGCGGCCGCTGGACAGAAAAACACGGCTGGCACTACCGTGACCAGTCGATTCTGATCGACATTCCGCCGCTGGCGATGGTTGGCTTCAAACTCTCGGTATAAAGTCTTGATATCTGCATCTGGCTGTTTCGTAAGTTGCTGAAACTCACGAAACAGCCAGTTTCATTATAAGCGAGACTGCCGGAACACTATTCAGGAGCGCAGATAGATGATAGCGCAAAAACAGACGTTACAGAAGCGCTTTCCGGTATTTACCGGCCTTGCGCTGTTCATCTGTTTTGCTCTTTTTCCGCTGTTTCTCATCGACGCTGCGCTGAGTCGGGTGTTGCAGATTCAATATGAGAAAAATCTCGATCGGGCTGGAAAACAGCTCGACAGCGCTCTGAATACTCTTGAAAAATACAGCAGCGACAGTCATTTTGCTCACCTGCTTCTTAAAGATACTTTTCAGAAAGCTTTAAACAGCGACACCCCAAAGGCGGAACTGCATAACCAGCTACAGCAGCTGAAGCAGCAGCATCCCGGCATGTTCTTTTTCATAGTCTGGGATGAAAGCGGCAGCATAATCAGAGAAGCTACCGACGAAACCGCCTTCGCCTATATTCTTCGCGAAGTCTATAAACTGCTGCACGATCTCGCCGAAAACTGCCGCCGCTATTATCCCGGCGCACCCGAAAAGATCGCCGGCATCGATCGTCGCCTCAAACTGGTGCGCCATTATATCGGCAGAATTGTCTCCCAAAATTGGCTGCAACGCCCGTTACAATCAGAACGCAAGGCCAGCACCATAATTGCAGAGGCTTCTGGTAAAAAAAACCAGTTCTGGTATGCTGTCGACCAACGCATAACCATGCTGGCCTTCATTCACAGCGACTTTTTTGTCGGCAACCCAGGACTGAAATATGCAATTAAAAGACTGCAAGCCGATAATCCTGCATTGCAGGCAGGATTCACCAGATATCCGATCGATCCTGAAACCATTTTTCTGCCTGATAAAGAAGCTGAACCGGCTGATATTGCGATTGCCGTCAGCCGCTTCGAGAATCTCTATCCCGGCAATCTGCTTCGTCACAAAGGCAAGCTGCTATCATACCGTTATATAAACCCCGATATCAGAGCGTTCTGCTACCTGCCCGAACAGATGCTGCCCGATGTGGCGCAGCGTAAGATGGAACTGGCTATCCAGCTTCTGTTATTGCTCGGGATTCTCATCTTTCTCGCATGGCTGGCGTCAAAAAAACACCAGATCACCCATGTTCCCGCACAGATCAAGCTTTCTGCGCTCTTTCTCTATGCCGGCGGCATACCACTTCTTATCATTTTTATCATTGGCGCGGATTATCTACAGCAGAAACGCCATGAACTCATCTATGCCGGGCAGTCGCACGGACTAGAGCAACTGCGCCAGATCGACGATGGTTTTGTCGATTATCTCGCCAGCAGCGCCGAAAAAATCAGAAAGCTCCTGCAAAACCATATAGACAAAGACCTGCCCCTGGAGCAGCAGAAAAACAGTATTGCTCAACTGCGAGCAAAGCTCGGCCGAGAGTTTGAACCGGGCAGCATGATGCTTTTTGACACAAACGGCCGCAACCACATCGGCACCGAAGATAACATGCCATTTCCCGACCCGGCTGCGATCAGTCAGGTCAGTAAGGATACTCTCGAATTTCTCAATAAATCCAATACCTTTAACTTCTCTCTGTCTAAAATTTCACGGCCGGTTGCCATCGACTTTGGCTACCGCTCGCAATTCATCTCAAACTTCTCTGTCGGCTCACATGAAACATACGCCTTTTTTGGCAGCACCGGCCGCCCCGAGCAATACAGGCTCTCAGGCATGTTTTTTCTGTTCTGGCGAACAGAAGACCTGCAAAGAAAATACCTCGAACTGACAATGCATGCAAAACCTTTAATGACCGCGCATTTTCCCGAAAGCGATCTTTTTCTCAAAACTAAAACAAGACCGGGCCGGCAATTCGGCGACCTGTTGCATAAAGCATCTTCGCTCCTGATAGTCAGAAGCAGTGAAGTTTCTGATTTAGAAAGTAACTACACAGCTGCGGCAATGCGCGGCAATCATCTGAACAAGTCCTGCCTTGGCATTCGAATTCCGCTTCAACAGATAGACAAAGAAATGCAGCAGCATTATCAAAGGTTTGCCGTTCTGGCAATGCTTTTTCTATTCTTCTGCGGCGGCGGCATAATCATGATGCGACAACGCCTGCTCGAACCTCTTAAACAGTTCAAAGAGGCGATCGAAGCGATCGGGCAGCGTAACTTCAGATACCGCCTCCAGCACACCGGGAACAACGAGTTTGGCCAGCTCAGCCGGGCTCTTGATCATACCCTTGAGAACCTCAGCGAACTGGAAGTTGCGCGTATTGTTCAGGAAAATATTCTACCCGGCCGCGAATACCGCCAAAACCAGCTGGAACTGCTGGCAACGCTGATCCAGATGTCACATATCGGCGGCGATTATTACGACTATTTTGCCGTAAACCCTGAGATAAGCGGAGTGTTTATCGGCGATGTTTCAGGACACGGTATTTCATCTGCGCTCGTCATGGCAATGGCGCGCTCAGCAATGATTTTCGAGAACCTTACCGAGCCCGATCAGACACATCTGATGCATACTATGAACGATGTAATTTATCAGATGCGAAAATCCGGTTCCAAAGATTACATGTCGGGACTGTCTTTTTTCATTAATAGCAGAACCGGTGAATACAGCCTTGTCAACGCCGGTCACTGCCCGCCGATACTTATCAGAAAGGCGGCAGAAAAGGCAGAACTGCAGAAATGCAGCGGCCTCTACTTCGGCTTCAGAGAAGAGTTCGAGGCCCAACCTTTGCATGGCAAAATGGAACCCGGCGACTTTATGGTTCTCTATACCGACAGCTGGGTCGAAAGCACGGCAAAGGGTGGCATTCCTTTTGGCTTTGCGCGGTTTGAGCAGGCCTTGCTGAACTGTTGCAACAACGACCTTGCAATCTTCTCCAGGCAAATGTATGCAACCATCGAAAATTGGGAAGAGGAGCGCGCCGACGACATGACGCTGCTCCTGATAAAATTTGGAGAAAATAATGGCTGCTGAAACCGTTCGAACGAAAGGCAGAGAACTGCTGTTTCTGATCGTCAGCCTTTTTCTGGCGCCGATGATACTGCTCTATTTCGCGATGAATTATTTCGAGCAGCAGAACAATTCGCTCCTGCTCGAAACTGCCAGAGCAAAATTGATGGCTCCGTTCAACCAGCTGAGGTATTACCGCAAAATCGAGACGTTCTGGTGCGCGACTCTTAACGAAGAATTAAAGCAAAGCCTGGATCAGCAGGACATGGCCGGGCGCATCGAAAAGCTCGCCAGAAGCACTGGAGAAGAGCTCAATTACATCATCTGGAAAAATAAAAAACAGATCATGCTGTCAAACTTTCTCAAGCCTGACCAGTTCAAAGACTGGGAGAACCTTCTCGATGACGCAAAAAAAGCACAAGGAATGTCACCCTCGCAGGAAAGGCTGTTTCTCGAAAGCCGTGTCAGAAAACTGCTGGGACCACACTACCTGGCAGAGCATTTCAACCGCGCCAGAAGTGCGAACGATCCTCACCTGATCCGTCCTGACGCAAGCCGGCGATTTCCGCTGGTCTGGCTCAATGATGGCGGATTCTACTCGAAATTCGGCGCTATTGTATTGTTCAAGCCTGAAACAATCACCAGAGACCACCGCCTTAAACTTCTGGCAAACAACTCGCAGCATGCCAGAACCGACCTTTATCACATAAATGTTACACAACCTGGCACACTGCCCCAAAAACACGCCACTGTTATCAAAGCCGCCTGTCATGATTTCATCAGAACTGGCCGTGAAGTTTTACAGTATGGAAAAACAGTCGTTGCAGTAGCCCGTATTGGCCCGAACGACTATGTCGCCAACATGCTCGAGCTATCGGGTTACAGCAGCAACAGTGGCAGAAATACTCTGCTGATCGCACTGTTTACCCTGTTCACTCTGATTATCACACTCAGGTCAAAACCCGGAATTCTCGATCCCGGCAATATCTCGATCAGACTGCAACTGCTGGTTCTACTGTTTATCTGTTCAGGAATTCCACTGCTTGTTCTTGCTCTCGGCGCCCTCGAACATCTTGAACAACAACGCGAACATCTCATCAGATCAGCCTATCAATCATGCATAGAATTTATACAGGCTATCGACCTGCGTAGTTCGGGAGAGCTTTCGCATATTAAACGCATGTCGGAGAACGCGGTCAAAACATTCAAAGAGCTCTACAAAAAAGGAGCACCAGAAAGCGATATACTGACAAAGACTTTTCAACAGCTGCACAGAAGCAGAAGTGAGTTTCGTGCAGCCGCCAGTTCCTCGCACTACCTGATTGCTCACACAGGAGTCTACCGCGACGGCTCATTCTACAATTATGAAAATCTTGAGTTCCACCGCAGACAGTTGCCGATAGAACTCAAACTGGTCAACGACATCGGATCTTACTATCTGAATTTCGTCAACGACATTCAGGTTAATCCCGAGCGTTATGCTGAGATAGAACTGCTTACCGAGATGTTCTACCAGAAAAATCTGACAGAAATAGTGCATGAACTCATAATGCTGACCGGCAATGTTGAGCCGATGGGCTGGGGCTCATCGAATTTTCCGGTGTTTATCGACCTGATATCGATACAGGACTCTAAAACTGCCGACTTCTTCTTCACCGCTGGCTTCAATCCCGATGAAATCAGCCGCAATTTTGCAATTCGGCAAACCGATAATTTGCGTCGCAACGAAGCCGGTCTCAGCGTTTTTCTATACGACCGATACAATATCTTCCCACTCGACTTTGATAACAGACATTACCCCGAACTGCGCACCATATTCAATCGCGTCAGCACTCACCCTTCGCCCGAACCACAACGCTGTAGTTATGCCGGCGAAGAGTGGGTATTTTCAGGCTATCAGGGGAACCTGCTCAACAATTTCAGCCTTCTGGCAATGTACCCAGTTTCAGCGATCGAAAAAGCTATCGAAAAAGAACGCCAGTTCATTGTCTACTCTGCATTGGCGGCTCTAGTCATTCTTATCAGCCTCACTCTGTTGTTTGCCCACAGTTTTACCGTGCCGGTGGCGCATCTGCAGACGGCCGCCGAAGCTGTCGAAAAGCGCGATTTCGCGTTCAAGCTGCCTGACCTTGGCCACGACGAATTCGGCGAAATGGGCCGCATTTTCAATCGCAGTATCGCCGAACTCGAAGAGCTTTCGCTCGCCAGCATAGTGCAAAGTCGCCTGATGCCGGCTCACACCATCGATTCCGGTCGTTTCGATGTCTTTGGCCGCAGCATACCAATGGCCGATCTTGGCGGCGATTACTACGATTATTTCAGTATCGACGACAACCGCTTCGCCGTTCTGCTCGGCGATGTCGCCGGGCATGGCGTCGGCGCCTCGCTGATCATGGCCATGGCTAAAGCTGCTGTCGTTTGCTGCAAAGACTTTCATGATCAGCCGCTGCAGATAATCAACAATCTGCACCGCCTGATCTCAACCACCAGAAGCAGAAAACAGCGCAAGGTCATGACATTTCAGTATCTCTGCTTCGATAAAGAGAGTGGCGCCGGGAAATATTCCAACGCCGGCGGCTGCTCGCCCATGCTTGTCAGCTCTGATGCCGCTGTGGTCACTGAAATCACGCTTTCCGGCCCGGTTCTCGGTGGCCTGAAAAACCCCAGGTTTTCTGAGGCCGAACTGCAGATGCAACCAGGGCAGGCGCTGGTGCTCTACACCGACGGTATCATCGAAAGCAAAAACCCCAACGGCGACGAAATCGGCTTCGATCGCTTCAAACAATGGCTGCTCGACCATTACCACGCCGATGCCGCGGCCTACTACCACGCCGTATACGAAGAATACCTGCGCTGGCTCGCCGGCGGCGAAGCCCAGGATGACCTCACTCTTATCATTCTTGTATACCAGGCTTAAAAACAGCAGGGGCTCAGCCCGCTGAGCCCCTGCGATTTTTACAAAACCAGACAAAAAGCCCGGTTAATCAGAATCTGATCTTCTGATCGACGATCGGTAACAGATCGGCACCGACCACAGACAGATAAGCTTCTGCACCTTTTTTTACGCCAATGTTTACACGGGCAACGCCCTCTGCGTTCGATCTGACCGAAGACATCTGAGTGAGATTCCTGGTGTAACAGGTCACTCTGGCATCTTTGACCGGGCTGCCCTTGCTGTCGAGAACCTTGACGATAGCCTGACTCTCGCCGGGAATCGACTCGCTTCTCACTTCGATGCTGATCTTTTCGGGTTTGCGGGTTCTGATCATCGTGGTGCCATCACCAAAAATGTGCCACTGCTCCATCATCTTGACGCCCTCGCCTTTTGGCTCGACGCCGTAGATCTCGAGGCCCTTGATAATACCGTTGGTCATCAGACCGCCAACGGTTTTATAAGTGTCATTGATGATGAAATCGCTGACGATAGCGGCCTGGACCTTTATCGGCGGCACCCACGACTGATTGGTGGTCGAACCAAAAATCGCCACAGCACCGCGTGGATTCTCGATCGTGCCGGCATTCATCCAGGCTTCACAGAAGCTGTCTTTACCGACAAAGTTGCCATTTACGCAGGCAACACTGATGATGACCGGCAGCTTCAGGCTGTTCTCGAGTTTTTCGCAATCAGCGCAATTGAAATCTGTGGTTGACCAGGCAGTGGTAGAACCATGCCCCATATAGTTGATCAGCGACACTCCGCGATTAACTGAGGTAAAAACCTTGTCTTTGAGCGACGAACGACTGCCTGAATCACGGTCGGCGGCAACTGAAAACGGCATCGGCTGCATCGGAAAATGCGGATGTCCGCCGGGCATGCCCGGGAAAGAACCGGGGTAGCCACCACCCGGATATGGGTAACCGTCGTAACCGCCGCCACCCGAAGAAGCCTTCGGATCATAAGCTGAATCGACTTCACTGAAGCGCGAAGCCAGCAGAGCCTGGCGCAGTTCTTCTACCCGTTCAAAATCAGGCGGATTGCCTTCACTGCTGGCGATTCCAAGCGCACGGCCATACCAGTCGGCTTCTGCATCCTGACTCGGATACTGTTCGTAATTTATTATTTTGGCGATCTGATAAGAAACCTTTTCGGGAGTTGCTGCCGAAATGCGGCTGATAATCGCATCGGGCACATGATCGTCACCGGCCAGCTTAACATAAACCGGATCAGAATCAGCTTTTTCGTTTTCGCCCTTATTGGTCGGAATCTGCTCGGCATCACCGACAAGAATTACATTGGTAAAACCGGCTTCGTCAAATTGCTCCTGCAGGAAAGCCTTGATACTTTCTGCGTTGGCACCACCGATCTCACTGGCGCTGACCAGAAGGGTTCTGATTCCACACTTCTGCTTCCATTCTGCCAGCGCTTTGGCAGCAGCTTTGAGTGGATCGGCAGCGATAATGATCAGACGCCCATTTTCGTCTACCGAAGAGAGTCGATGCGGTATCGATGCATAGTTGAGAAAAGCTTTCTGATATATTGGCACAAAGGCCCGCGAAAATTCAGAACGACCGCGGTTCACGTTGGCGCCACCAGTCCCTTCGTATCTGACTTTGGCGTGAATGGCGCTATATACGCGAAGTTTGTTGGTTACCGGGTTATACTGCACCGGAGTAACATTAACTCTTACACCGCGCGCTTCTCTGAAAATGAAGGGCTGCGAGATGCTTACGATATCTTTGTCTGCCGGGAACCAGGCATTCTTATTATAAATGGCGCCTTTTTCAAAAGGCACAGTCGCCGGGTCAACATTGCGCAGAATAGCACCACGCGATGGCACAACCGGCTGCTTGAGAGTAATCTCGGTGTATTTGCTGTTGATGATTTCAAGAAGCGGCTTCTGATCGCGCGCGATCATCACCATACCGGTCAACATCGGCAATGCCGGCTTGCCGCGTTCGAGCATGAGATCAGCGTTTTCCATATACAGACCGGTAAAATCCTGGTCTGAGGCGCTGAATTCAACCTGATTGAGTTTGGGCGGGCGCACGTGAATGTCGGCCTGCATGCTGCGGTCGGTATCGACCCTGATCTGAGCATCGGCAGCGGGAATGGCTGCCAGCATCAACACACAGATGGTTAACAGCAAAATACGATGCAAAAACTTTGTCATGAACTCTCTACCTTTCATAAACCGGGAATCGGGAGCAAAGCTCGCTCAACCTCATTCAGTATATCATTAATCACCACAGATCGGCACCATAGAAAAACCCGGTTGCACCGAGCGAATCGGGCAACCGGGCCAGGTTTCGTCAAATCGTCAGAGTTGCTTGAATTTTATTGGCAAACCGGGGGCTTTCATGTAATCAGCATCGACCAGCCAGGCTGCTTCGTTTCCGGCGAACAGATAGCGCTTGATGTAATAAGGACTGTTAAAATTCGCACGCTTGAGAATCTCACCAGTAGAGCTGTAGGTGTAAAGTACCTGGCTGTTGGTCTCGCCTGAGGGCGGAATGTACGAAACCAGATACTCGCCTTTAGCGTTTACATGCCAGATCCGCGGATTCTGCATTTCAAGCAGACCAAGTTCGCTGCGCGATACTTCAGTAGTGCCGCCATTGCTCAGCTTTACGTGAAAATGGCCTACTTTATCTTCAAAGTGAATGATGTGCAGGTTGTTTTCGCGATCGACCGCAAAACCTGAGCACTGCCAGCTTACCTGATGCAGCTGTCTGCCATCAGCAGCAAACACGCCTATTATCGAATTGGCATAGTCGCCCACATAAAACTGTCCGTTGCTGTCGATTTCGATTTCATCGAGCTGAATGAGATTGTCAGGCTTGATCTTGAGAATTTCCTTACCATCCATGCCAAATTTGATGACAAGTCGCTCCATGAGATCGACAACTATGATTGCCGTCGGCTCGGTTGCATCTGAATCAGAAAACTGCAGCGCAAAGTCATCGAGAACCCATTCTTTGGGCAGTGATGGAATAGCAACTTCTTTTACCAGCTTGCTCGAAGAATCAAAACAGAGAACTTTTCCATTGGCCGAATCGAGAACCCACAGATTATCGCCAACTACACGATAAGAAGCCGGGCCGACCGGAAAGTCTTCAGCGCTGACCGGAGCCTTGATGCCGACCTTGCCGGCCTCTGTTCCAAAAGAAAGCTCCCAGCTGAAAGCTGGGGCCAGAATCATCATCATTGCTGCAACTGCCACAATTACTCTGCTCATAGAAACTCCTCTTGTCATACTTTTCTGAGTACCTGGGTTATCGGCATATAGTTGATTTCATGTACACGCGGGGTGCGCTGAGAAGAGCTGTTCGAAATCGCCTTGAAGCTGCTGCCCTGCTTAACGATGATACCAATGTGCCGGCCGGGACCACGACTGGTAGTCCAGGTCACAACGTCGCCTTCCTGATAGGGAGGAACACTCACACGCTGCCAGCCAACTGCGCGCAGATCAGAAACAACCTGGTCACAGTTGAGGCTTACCCGGCTGAGAACGCCGGCATCTCTGAGGGCTGTCGATACAACCTGAGCACAGGCAAGATTGCCACCATCAACTTCGGCGCCTCTGAATCTCGTGCTGCCGACAAGAGCCTTGATACTGCTGGCAACGCGGGAACCCATGGCAGTGCCACCGGCGGCGGCCTGGGTTGCTGCGGCAGCTGTGTTCTGGGCGCCGGCTATATTTTCAGCATTGGGGTTGGTAGTAAAAATATTGGCGAGGTTACCAATGGTATTTTCTATGTTCGCAGTCCCGGTCGCGTTGTTATTTGCACCTGCCTGATCGGTGTTATTAACGACTCCGTTAAAGGTGTTGACAACATCTCTTATCGCTGGCATTGCCTGCTGAACACCAGTAGCGACCTTCTGAATGACATCGAGAATCTGCTGGGCATCGCAACCGGTCATGAAAAACGAGGCAACCAGAAGCATCAGCACGGATAACTTTCTAAGCTGTTTCATAATTTCCTCCTCAGATAATGACGAATAAAACTCTTTCATACAGCATTACGTGGCCGGCTGAAAAAAAGTAACAAAAATAAATTAATCCTGAAGATTCATCAGCAGGCTGGCGGCAGAATCGATGTCCCTGGCTTCCTGGGCGATTGGAATGATGCCGGAAATGGTAAAAAGAGTTTCTTTGAGCGAATCGAGTCCGCAGACGACCACGTGGCCTTCAAAATCGCGGTCAACCAGCAGGATCGCATCGAGCAGTTCGCCCATGGCCGGGCTGTTGATCAGCTTGCACGAAGAAAAGTCAAAGATATACTTTTTCTTACCGGTTTCTGACATCTGCCTCAGCTGTTCAGAGAGACTTTCAATACCCTCTGCTTTGCAATGCCCAACAAAGCTGAATACCGGCAGACCATTTCTATCACTTATTACGAGTTGTTGATTATCCAATACTTTCCTCCACCTGTTCAGCAGTACATTTATAGCATAGTCTCATATAGAATTACCAGTTTTCACAATCATTGACATTACAGCCCGTGAAAAAGCCGGTTCCTGAGACAGGAACCGGCCGGAGCGAGCGATTAAGAATGCGCCTGGATTAGAACAGGCTGAGCTGATGCCTTTGCGGAAGCAGGCGATCGAGAATTTCGCCCATCAATTGATTGCGTGCTGCTGTATCGCCCACTGCCTCATATCTGAAGCCGAGGTAGATACCCGCGTAATTTTTGCCATTCGCTGCAGAATCAGAGATGTAAATGGCGGCGCCACGACCGTCTGGCATGGTAACGAACAGTTTGCCGCTGCCGCCAACCTTCATGATCGTTACATCTTCAGCTGTCTTAGCAGATTCACTGCCATTGAGCTCGAATTTGAATTCATTTTTGCCTTTGCAGATCATTTCGTCAAAGTCTTTTTCTTCAGCTACGAAAGTAAACTTGAAATAATCTTTGAGCAGGCTGCGATGCAGGTTAGACTTGCCAAACGACTGCGCTGCAATCATCAGGCGACCGCCATGGTTCAGATAATCTTTGAGGTCGTCTGAACTCGGCGCCAGCTGGCCCATGCTGCTGGCGCTGACGCTGTCGGTAATGACCATGCCCTTGTCGGCAAACTGCTGCAGAATCGACTTGAATTCAAAGCCGAAAACCGAAGGATCCCAGAGGATCTGGAACTTCACATCGTTAGCTTTCAGAGCCTGGGCGATCAGCGGCAGAGTCATCATATCTTCGACCATCTGGCCGCACAACAGAACATCAGCATTACGCTTGAAAACCGGTGTCTTTTCGAGAAATTCGTCCCAGCTTGTGTCTTTGGCGAATTTGAGAGCCTTGTAAGTATTCCGGAAGTTGTGTGCCTGCGGGAAATACAGGCTCAGTCCGTGGCTGTCACCCATTCCCTGAGTGTGACCTTCGATAACCATCGGCGAGCTCTCAGGAAATTTCGATACGATGAGGTATTCCTTACCCTGTTTGATGCGTCGTTTATCAAGAGAAGTGCCGTCTTTGAGAACAACCTGATAGTTGATTTCGTCTACAAAAACGACCTTTTCGAGCGCTTCGTCTTCTACTGGCTGGAAGGGGCCTATTTTTACGTAATAACCGCCGCCTTCAAGTTCACGCATCGGCGTCATGGCCAGACGTGAATTGAAAACGCGGGTACCTGACGGCCAGAGTGACTTCGGCGGCATGCGCCAGTTGTTGTAACCCCAGACCACGACGCCGGGCTGTTCACTGGTAATGATCACCGGCTGTGCCAGCTTGCTGTTTTCTACCGGGTAGCCGACTGTCTTGATGATATCTATACAGATTTCGCGAACATTTGAGGGGATCTCAGGAACCTGAGCGAGCTTGTGAGCGAAGTCCACCAGATCGACCAGAGAATCGTCAGAATAGCGCTTGATCGAAGCGAACTTGCCACTGTCACTGACCAGCAGATCAGCATAAAGCTCGTGATTGGCAAGCAGAGCCTTGCCAAGTGCATCGAATTTTTTAACAAGAGCTGGCAGTTTGCCAAGGTCAGTCGCTGATTTGGTAACCGGCGAGCCCATAACGAACTGGTTGGTGGCAGAGCCGCCCTTGGCATAAGAATAAACATAGGTGCCAACCATGCGCTTGGTAAATTCACGTGCACTCAGAGCCGGATTCTTGATCAGGGGAGCAAGATAATCCGCATAGGGCATGCCGCGGCCGGGCTCATTTTCTTCAGATGCAACGAGAAAATCGGCACAGTCAGACAGTTCGTAAGCCACTTCGATGGTTCCCATCAGACAGGCATCAAAATCGACAATGGCAAACTTAGAAGCCTTGCCGTTAACTTTTGAAAGTTCTTTCTGGCCTTCGCGCAGAGCCCATGAAACGTCGGTCATGCTCAGCATTCTGTCTGAAGACTGGTCGTGTGCCACGCCAAGCCAGCCGGCGCCATGATTCCAGACAACTACCAGAACGTTGTCAGCCGGATAGGTCTTTACACCCCATTTAAGAAATTCAGCCAGGGTTCTTTTGTCACCCATATCCTGTTCGCCGAGATTGCCGACCATCTGACTGCCGATTTTGTTCATGTCAGCATCTTTGGTCACATAATAGCGACGAGTGCCGGTCCAGTTGCCATCAGAAATTGTCGCGCCCTGGTTGCCCTCTTTCATGCGGTCGATCTGAGCGACGATATTGACCTTGTCGCTGCTGCCGACCTGTTCCATTTCGTTTACATCCTGCAGGCCGAAACGTTCGAGATCGTTGTCAGAGCAGATATAAGCGAGAATAGTCCAGGGCTTGCGACCCTGCGGGCCTACTGCAGCCGGCTGACCGCCCTCGGTCTCGAAAGCTACTGCATACTGAGCATCGTCATACCATGAAATTGGAAATTCGCTGACGGCAACATCTTTATAAATAGCTGCAACAGCCTCATAGCGCGATTTCCTGGCGTTAGCCTTCATGGTGGTGTATACAGACTGCCAGTATTCTGCCAGCTTGTCAGCTCCGGCCTCTTTATTATTAGCCTGAAACTTGCGGCGTTCTACCAGTTTCTTGACCAGATCCATGTAGGCCAGATCGAGCGGGAATCCAGATTCCTTGATGACCTTGCCAAGCAGACCGTCGAGCGCGGGCTTGTCGCCCATCATCGTCAGAGCCTTGTCAGACACGTCTTCGGCTTTGGCCGCGTAGTTGGCCATAAATTCGGCCTTGTAGTCACCGGTGATGTTCTCGATAAAATTGCGCTGCAGGCGCTTGGGGAAATCTGCGATCAGGCTGGCAAAGAAAGCTTCGGAGCGCTTGTCACCAAGATACTCGAGGGTGATCTTGCGCAGCCAGACTTCGCGCAGCATGGCTATTTCGCCGATCAAAGCCTTCTGCGATGCTGCATCGACCTTTGTACTCGCAGCAGCAGTCGTGCGAGTTGCCGATTTCTTTTTGGCCGCAGGCTTCTTTTTAGTCGCCGGCTTAGTGGCCGCAGTCGCTGGCTTCTTTTTTGGCGCCGGTTTGGTTGTAGTGGTTGTCGGTTTCTTCTTCTTGGTTGTTGTAGCTGTGCTGGTGGTTGCACTCCAAAGCGGCATAAGTGTCGCAATGTAGAACATCACCATCAATATAGCCAGTAAGCGCTTTCTCATATTCCATTCTCCTTACCAGGTGCTGACAGGGCGTACATAATAATGAATTATAACCTATTTTTTCCGCATAACGTAACCCTTTCGCATGAAAAAACAAAATAAACCCTGAAATTCTGAGTTAATTTCTTCACAGTTAGCGGTAAAATCGTGTATAAATATTCAATTAACTGACAAGTCGGAGAATTACTGATGAATCTGCTATATCTTTCGCCCCATTATCCCGCACATTATTCACAGTTCGTTGAATCTCTCGCCAGACACGGAGTTAAGGTGTTCGGTATCTCTGATGTCCCTGACGAAGCGCTCGACCCCAGGTTGCGCAACGCCATGAGCGGCCATTACAAGGTTGACAGACTCGAAAATTACGATCAGGTCAAGCAAGGTTGCGGTTTTTTCAACGACCATATCGGCCGGGTCGATCGTGTCGAATCACACCTCGAACCCTGGATCGAACTCGAAGCTGTACTGCGTGAAGAATTCGACATTACCGGCCCCAAACCGGCAGAACTGCAGTTCATCAAGCGCAAATCGAAAATGAAAGACCTTTTTACCCGAGCTCAGGTACCCTGCGCCAGGGGTGAAGTAGTGAAGAGCATCGAACAGTGCCGCAAATTCATCAACGGCAAATTCCCTGCCTTCATCAAACCGGACATCGGAGTTGGCGCTGCCGATACCTATACCATCAGAAGCGATGACGACCTGCAAAAGTTTTTCAATATCAAACAGGGCTACGACTACTTTATTGAAGATTTCGTCGAAGGCGAACTCATTTCATTCGACGGCCTTACAGATCAGAAGGGCAACATAGTCTTTTATACCTCTCATAAATTCAGCAACGACATCCACAAGGTCGTCGTGCAGGATGAAAATGTCTGGTATTACAACTATCGCGAAATAGCACCCGACCTCGAAAAATACGGCCGCCAGATCGTTAAAACCGCTGGCGTCAGAGAAAAATTCTTTCATATCGAGTTCTTCAGAAAACCCGACAAGTCTTTGATGGCACTTGAAATCAACATGCGACCGCCGGGCGGACTGACCACCCACATGTTCAATTTTTCGAGCGACATCGATGTGTATGACTGGTGGGCAGCAATCATGGCCGGCAAAGAATCAAAACGCGATTACACACGCCGCTATCACTGCGCCTTCGTCGGCCGCAAGCATAACCGCGCCTATCGCTACTCACACGATCAGCTCTACATCAAATGGAACCACAAAATCGCACATAGCCAGCCAATGAACCCGATTGAGTACACGGTCATGGGCCACTGGGGCTATCTTGCACGATCAGCTGATCTCAACGAACTCATGGAAATTATCAAAGACATCACCTGGGAGGCCTGAATGAATCGCGAATATCGGCAGATTCCGAGCAAAGCCCTCGGACAACCCATGGAAATGCTCGTATACGGAACCTCCGGCAAGCCGGTAATGGTCTTTCCCTCTCAGGAGGGTCGCTTCTTTGACTACGAAAATTTCGGTATGATCGATACTATCGCGCCATTCATTCTCGATGGCAAAATCCATGTCTACTGCGTTGACAGCATGGACCACCAGAGCTGGTTCTCAAATCAGCCACCGGCCGACCGCGCCAGACGTGCAAACGACTACGACTGGGCCATCAGAAATGAGATAGTTCCGCACATTATCGAAGATGGCCACGCCGGCGCCAGTATTCTCACGCATGGTTGCAGTTTTGGCGCCTATCATGCCGCCAACTTCGCGCTGCGCCATCCTGATGTATTTGATTCCGGCATTGCCCTGAGCGGATGCTATAACATAGATTTCGCAGTCGGCGGCCACAAAAGCGACGACATTTATGCGCACAACCCCATGTATTACAGTTCTGCCATGAGCGACAAAGCAAAAAAACAGCTGCTGCAGAACCTGCTGATCGTCTGCAGCGGCCAGGGCGCCTGGGAAGAATGGAACGGCGAAGCCATAACCATGTGCAACAACCTTCGCAACGCCGGAGTTCCAGTCATGCTTGACCTCTGGGGCTATGATGTCAACCACGACTGGCCCTGGTGGAAAAAAATGATCGTCTATTTTCTCGGCAAATTCGAACGGGCTGGCTTTTTGACCAGCAATCACCGCATGAATGCGGAGCAAAGCAAAGATTTCCTGCTGAATTTCCACTCGTTCTGACTTAATTCAGGCGGTGTTCGTTTACTGGACACCGCCTGAATTTTAGTTATACAATGAATACAAAATTGACGAGGGGAGCCAGATAATGCCGGTCAGTCTTACCTGCCCTTCCTGCGGCAACGTTATCAATCAGATGACGCGATCGCCACAGATGCTAGTCTGTCCCGCCTGTAACTCAACCCACCTGCTCAATTCCGGCCGGCTCGAAGACGTTGGCAAATCAGCTATACTTACCGATTTTCCCAGCATTTTTGAGCTGCACCACACCTTTCGTCACAAAGACTGGAAGTTCACTCCGGTCGGGCGGGTTCGTTACGATTACGGTGATGGCTGGTGGGACGAATGGTTTGTCAGAAGTGACAATGGCAAAGAAAGCTGGGTCTCAGTTGACGAAGGCGAAATCGCCATTGAAGCGCTGGTGCAAAAGGGCGTCAAGGTTCCATCGTTTGACGAACTCAAGGTCGGCGGCAGTCTAATTATAAACCGGATCAAAATGAAGGTTATTGAAAAGAACAGCTGCACTATGGTTGGCGCCGAAGGCGAACTGCCGTTCAAAATTGCCCCGAACGAGACCTACAATTATGTCGATCTGCTCGGGCCCAAACGCCTGTCATTCACCATCGAATATCAGAATGACGCAATCGACTGCTACAAGGGAGTCTGGATCGACCCCTTCGACATAACCAGGGCATGAACCGGATGAAGCCTTCGAACTCAACACCAGCCCGGCTGAAAAGCCTTAAATGCACACAATGCGGCGGAGCCATATCTATCCGCGGTGGTCATAATGTCAGAACTATCGTCTGTCAGTATTGCGGAGCCTGTCTTGACAGCAAAAATGAGTTTGCGGTACTGCACCGTTTTATCAATCAGAAGCGCCCGTTTATGCCGCTTGCGATCGGCGCCCGCGGCAAACTCAAGAATGTCGAATTTACCGTCATCGGCGTGTTGCAGTATGAGCAGCGTGAAGATGGCGAAGTTTACCGCTGGCTCGAATATCTTATGTTTTCGTACACGCATGGCTACGTTTATCTATGCTATGAAGACGGGCACTGGGTTTTGATGCACGAGGTCAAAGACCTGCCTGAAACCGATGTCGAAATCGTCATGCCGCTTAAATCAAAATTCGAAGTGCGCGGTCACAGCTTCAAGGTCTTCGAATGTGCTGCGGCAAAGCTGACCTATGTCGAGGGCGAATTGACCTGGCAGGCAAAACAGAATGAAACGATCAGATATCTTGACGCCATCTGCCCGCCCTGCCTCTATTCGATCGAATCGCGAGCTTCTGAAATTGAGTATTTCTGGGGTGAATACATCAGCCACAAAGAAATCAGTGAAGCCTTCAAAATCGAGTGCATCAGCCCATCTACGGTTTTTGCCTGTCAGCCTTTCAACTGCTCGCCGCTTTATAAATCAATGGCGCACGGCTCTCTGATTGCTTCTTTTCTCGCTCTGCTGATGTATTTTATGGTGACTTCGAGCGGCGCCTACGTTGCCAGCGACAATCTCGGCGACGAGGTCTTCAAAGACAGTGGCACTACCAGCGAATTCGTTATAGATTCACCCGGAGCCCTTTACAGCGCTACGATTCGTGCCAACCATCTCGACAATGCCTGGGCTTTCTTCGATCTCAGGGTTCTAAATGCAGCCGAAACAGAAGAATTCTGCGCAATGCCGGCCGAAGTATCTTATTATCACGGGGTTGAAGGCGGCGAAAGCTGGTCTGAGGGTTCCCGAGAAGAAACTGTTTATTTCAGAGTACCCGAGGCTGGAAATTACAAAATTGATATCGAAGGCGAAGGTAACCGCGGCGAGACCAACAATCCCGATCCCAACTTCTCGTTGAGAAGTGTCAGTATAGAAATTCGCAAAGGTGTGCGCCTCGGGCATCACACCCTTGCCTGGTTTTTTATTTCACTGCTCCTGGCAGCTCCTTATTTCGTGCGCGTCTATCGCTTCGAAAAAAAGCGCTGGGGAGAAGATGAGGATGACGACTGATGAATAAACTTGCACTGCTCTTTGCGGCTGTTTTCAGTACTATTACGGTGCTGGCAATAGCCACCGATTTCATGCGTCCCGAGGGGTTCTACGAACCACCTCAGGTCAACGCCGACAAGAACCTGCGCGAACGCAGTGTCAGCATGCGCGGCACCCACCGCGGCTTCATGCATGGCAAATGAATCATAACAACTGGAGACAGAAATAATGGATCCCAAATCAGCTTTAAGTGAACTCTCTACCGGACCGATACTTTCGACCATCGTTTATTCGATTATTGGCCTTGTCATGTATCTGATCGCCTTCTGGATCATCTGCAAAGTATCGCCCTTTTCTGTGCGCAAAGAAATCGAAATAGACCAGAATACTTCTCTCGGCATCATAATTGGTGCGGTCATGCTTGGCCTTTCGATCATCATTGCTTCGGCCATGCACTGAAAAAACCACACTTTCGAAATAGACTGGTAAGCAAAATTGCAGGTATTTCTTTTATTCGCGGTATTTCTGATATCTGTCTGCGCGCTGGTTTACCAGCTGCTCGCCGGCACCATTTCAAGTTACCTCGTCGGCGACTCGGTTTACCAGTTTTCATTGGTAATCGGCATCTTCGTAAGCTCGATGGGGTTGGGCTCCTTCATTTCCCGCTTCATCAGCCGAAAACTGCATGACTGGTTCATTCTCGTCGAGCTGCTAACGGGGGTTGTCGGCGGCATGAGCTCGATCATTCTGTTTTTCGCTTTCACCCACATCGAGAATTACACGCCGATTCTGATTCTGGTTTCAGTTGCCATCGGTACTCTCGTCGGCCTTGAGCTGCCGATAATCCTGCGTATCGTCAAAGAGCACAATACGCTTAAAATAGTATTGTCGAACGTGATGACCGCAGACTATGCCGGGGCGCTGTTCGCTTCGCTTCTGTTTCCGATCGTGCTTGTGCCTCATCTTGGCTTGATTCGAACCAGCCTGGCTTTCGGCACCATGAATGTTGCGGTAGCAAGCGCTGCCATATACGTATTCAGAGAACGCATCGTGGCCAGACAAGGGCTGATTGCACTGGCAGTTTCGAGCATGCTGTTGCTGGGCACCTGTTTTGCCTTTGCCGGGCGGATTTCAACCTATGCCGAAGATACTCTTTATCAGGACGAAATCATCTATACCGTTAACAGCCCGTATCAGAGGGTTGTCGTGACCAGAACCCGTAACGATATTCGCATGTTCATCAATGGCAGCATACAGTTCAGCAGTCAGGATGAATACCGTTACCACGAAGCCCTGGTGCTGCCGGCCATGGCTGCTGCCCATTCGCGCCGCAACATTCTGGTTATCGGCGGCGGTGATGGTCTGGCCGCCCGCGAAATTCTAAAATTCCCCGATGTCGAAAAACTCCTGATCGTCGACATCGACCCGGCAATTACCGGATTCGCCCGCAACAATCAACTGATGCGTAATCTCAACTGTGATTCGATGCGTAATCCAAAAACCAGAATAGTTAACGAAGACGCCTGGAAATATCTGGAAAAGCACAGCGAGCTTTACGATGTAATCATTATCGATCTGCCAGACCCCGATGATCTTACCCTCAGCCGACTTTACTCACGCACATTCTACCGCCTGCTCGCGCATCAGCTGGCACATGGCGGCAAGATTGTCACTCAGGCCACTTCGCCCCTCTACTCGCATAAAGCCTTCTGGTGCATTCACAACACACTGGCAGCGGTCGAAAATCCTTTGCGCATAAGCGAATCAGCATCCGACACCGCGGTTCTCGACACCGAAGCATACGGCTGCTACATACCATCGTTTGGCAGCTGGGGCTTTGTCATGGCCTCGAACACTCCAATAGACTGGCACTCCATCAGTATCAACGTGCCTTCGCGCTTTGTAAGCAGTGAATTTGTAAAAACCATGAACGTCTTTCCGCCTGATATTGACCATGTCGATACCGAGATCAATACTATCGATACGCATGTGGTAAAATCATATTACGAAGAAGGCTGGGATAAATGGGCACTGTGAGTCAACTGAATGCGAATATGCCTGAGGCGATACATATCATTGCCGACTTCGCCGGCTGCCCTTCTGAACTGCTTGAAAGCAGCGTAAAAGGCGAAGAAGTGCTCACCAGAACCGTAAAAGAGTCAGAACTCAGCTGCATTCTTATCAGGTCACACCAGTTTTCTCCAAGTGGCTATACAGCAGCAGCGCTACTGGAAGAATCGCATATAACCCTGCACACATGGCCCGAGCACCGGTCTGTGCAGATCGACATCTTCACCTGCGGCAGCCATGAACGGGCCCGCAAAGCCTATTCAACCCTGAAAGCTCTCTTCCGGCCACAAAATATTGCCGAGCGCATACTGCATCGCAGCCTGAACCAGATCAGCCTCGAATAAAAAACGCCCCGTTACCAGATAAAACGGTAACGGGGCGCTGATTGCTATTTGATCATGGTTGGCTGAACTGTGAATTTTTCAGATACTTGAACAGTTCAGATTCTGTCGAAAGCAGGATTTTGCTGTTGTTTCCAATCGACTTTTCCAATGTTTCAAGACTACGGCAAAAGGCGTAGAATTCAGGATCGCGACTGTAGGCGGCCGCATAAATCTGAGCCGCTTCGGCATCAGCCTTGCCCTTGATCTCCAGCGATGTTTTGAAAGCCTCAGAATTGATGCGCTTTAGCTCTTTTTCCTTCTCGCCGAGAATTTCGGCCTTGTTGCCTTCACCCTCTGAACGGTATTCGGCCGCCACTTTGTTGCGTTCAGAGTTCATGCGCTCATAAACCTTTTCGAGAACTGAATCTATGTAATTGAGGCGCTTGATCTGCACATCGATCAATTCGATACCATACTCAGGCGTGCTGGCACGCGCCTTCTGCAGAATGTCGTCGAGAATCTGTTCACGGGTGCGCCGGTTGGTCGGGTCGAGAACTTCTTCAGCACTGCCATCTGAAGGTGCAACATAAGTTGGCCCGCGCACAAGATCGACAAGATAGTTACCCGAGACAGCATCACGGATCACCGAATCGATTATGTCGTCGAGACGGCTCTGAGCGCCTCTGATCGTAGCAACCGTACGAAAAAACACCAGCGGATCGACAATGCGCCAGCGGGCGGTGGCATCGACCCAGATGAACTTCTTTTCGCGCGTGGTAATCTGATTGGGGTCACCATCCCATTTGAGAATACGCTTTTCGAAGCGATAAACATCTTCGATCAGCGGAATTTTGAAATTCAGACCGGCGTAACGAACATCACCGACCGGCTTGCCAAACCTGGTAACAATCGCCTGTTCGCCTTCATGTATGACGAACACGCTGCCGGCAAACCCTGCTATAATCAACAAAAGTATAACTGCTGCAATAATCTTTTTCATCTGGCCACCCCCTCGATAGACTGCAATGGTAGAATTGGCAAAACCGGATTTTTGCCATCCTGACCATCGAGTACAATCGCATCTTTTATGCGTGGCATGATTTTTTCGAGAGTCTCAAGATAAAGTCTCTTGCGGGTTACTTCAGGGAACTTTTTATACTCATCGAGCAGAGCCAGAAAGCGGGCAACCTCACCCTGAGCACGATTTACCCGTTCGAGCGCATAACCTTCAGCTTCCTGAATCATCTGTTTGGCCTGACCACGGGCACGTGGCACCTCTTTGTTGTATTCTTCACGGGCCTGCTGAATCAGACTTTCTTTCTGCTGCTCAGCCTCGTTGACGCCATTAAAAGCGGCTTTAACCTTTTCCGGCGGATTAACATCCTGAAACTTGCAGGTGATGATGCGCACTCCCATTTCGTAACTGTTGAGAACCTTCTGGAGTTCATCCTGTATCTTCTGAGCAAGCACGGCGCGCTCGGTGGTCAGAACATCTGAAACATTGGCATCGCCAACGATCTTGCGGGTCACTGCTTCAGAAATATCTCTGATCGTATTAACCGGGTCACTGATGTTGAAGAGAAATTTGAAAGGGTCCTCGATCTTGAACTGCACTATCCATTCAAGATCACTGACATTGAGGTCACCAGTCAGAATGAGAGATTCTTCGGCAAAATCCTTTTTCTTGTAAGTAGTTCGGCCGCTGTCGATCATGCTGCGAAAGCCAAATTCTTCTTTCATGATGCGTTCGGTTTTTACCAGAAAAACCTTGTCGATACCGAACGGCAGCTTGACCTGAAGGCCTGGCCCGGCAGTTCCGGCATATTTACCCAGTCGCAGAATTACCGCCATCTCTTCGGTATCTACCTTGTAAAAAGCACTTAGAACACCACCAACGATGAAAACAAACAATACCAGACCGATTATTGCCTTTACCAGGTTTCCCTGAGAAGGCGGATTAAATTGATTGCCGCCGTTCACCACGGCGTCTTCAACACTTCCGTTGCTTCCAAATTCCATTAATACCTCCAGTTGTCACAATGGACAGGTAGCACAAGATACACAGATTAACAACAATGATGCAACCTATAGCGGTAATTTTCTTGCACGCCGACTGTGCCAGTCCGGTAAACAAATTTAATATAAAGATTGTCTTGCAACGCAATAATGGAATAGAATCTTGTACAAGGAGACTATCATGAAAAAGTGGGAAAACTATTTTTACGCATTTGCCGGCGCCGCACTGGGAGCTCTCGGCCTGCTTTTTTTGATTCTCGGGGCAGGTTGTCTGCTATCATCCGCGGCCGCATTCGTTGTGGCTATCAAAAAGCGAACGGGATTCCAGCTTTTCTGATCTGAGAAGCTGCTGACATGCCGGAAACATTTTATTCAAGTTTCTTCAGCTCGGGCTATTACGTTTTTGCCAACGGCGTATTGTTGATAACGCTGGCAGCCGTAATGCAAGGTTTCGACCGCGAGCTTACTCAGCGTTTCAACATCAGATGGCTGGCAGCCGGGCTTTTTTCAACCGGTATAGCCAGAGTGCTGGCCGCGCTGGCTGTGCTCAAAGCAGCCTTACCTATAGTCGCTCTCGAAACCGGTTTTGTTATTCTCAGCCTGCACTTTTATCTAGAATATCTGCGCCGGGAATGGGGCAAAGAAGTTTCTGCAAGCGCTTATTCCCTGCATGTTCCCTTTTTTGCAGCTCTGCTTTACTCCTTCTGTTTTAGCGGCCATGCGTTATTCCTGCGAAATCTGATAATGATAACAGTCGGAATTCTGGTCTCCGGCACCGGTCTGCGGGCGGCCAGAAATCTGCCGCGTGAGGTTATCACTATTGCTCGAAGCTGCTTTGTGCTGGCAATGATTGGTTATCTGACCAACAGCTTTACCCTGTATGCTCTACAGCAGCAGATCTCTGACCCGACCACGACAACGGGAGTTCCGCTAAGCAACTGGAAGATGCTGCTGCCATCTCTATTCCTGATTGTCCTGACTGTATTGGCCATGCTGGCCCGTCACATCAGAGAGAAGCTTCACTGGCACAGCCTGCGCGGCGATCTTGGCTTATCCAGCCACCTGCTTTTTCTTGCCGGAATTGTACTGCTGCTGATTGCCGGCGCGATAGTTGGCAACCGCATCGAGAAGCAGGCAAGATTTCAGAGAGAGACCGCGCTTTCACAGGCAATCGAAGGCCTGGCACAGCTCATCAACCACAGAATGCTTATGGCTGCCAACTATTCTGCAGTCATAGCGGTAGCACCAGGAATACGGCAGTATCTGGAAGACCCCAACCCGAACAACCATGAGTTGATAAAGCGTTATCTGGCTGCAATAGCTCCTGACAATCCAGACGGGATGTGTTTTTTGACGGATAACAGCGGCAAAATCATCATCTCATCTAATGAAGAAGATCCGATGGTCGGCTTCGATGTCTCTTTTCGCGACTATTTTAAGCAAGGCGCTGCTGGTAAGAGCAGCGACATGATCGATTATGGCAAAGTCACCGGCCAGCTGGGATTTTATTCAGTTCACCCCGTCATCAAACCAGAAGACAAGAAATTTCTGGGAATCTGCGCGGTCAAACGCAACCTTGACGATCTTGCACAACTGCTCAAATTGTATCACCCTGCCATGATAGTGAACGAAAATGGTGTTGTGTTTATTGGCAGCGACAAAAAATTCGAACAACGAAATTACATTCACTGCCTTTCTGAACAGCCACACAACCATGCCACCACCGCGCCAGAAGCTGGCGGCAAGTTGATAGTGTATCGGGCCCATGCCGTGGCCCGGCTCAACAAAGAAGGCTGGCGTGTAGTTATGCTCGCAGCCGGCAATAACGACAATACCGACACGATCTGGCTGATGATTACGCTGACTCTGGTTTCTCTAACACTGATATTGATTCTCAACTCTACCGTTATCAGTATCAGATCTCGTGAAGACTACGAAGTTGCCCAGGAACGCTTTCAAACCGTGTTTTACCATGCTCCCGACAGTATGCTGATTATCTCAGCTACCGACCTTGCGATCCTCGAAGCTAATCACAGCATGAAACGCCAGTTCGGTCTTATCGGAGAAGTTACCGGTGCCAGCTATCTTTCGCTGTTACCGAAAAACCGCAGAAATATCAGCAACATCTGGCACGACCGCAGCGAAAAGCTTTTCAAACATCAGAGAGCTTTTGTCAGAAACAATGGAGAAGAATTCACGGCTGAAGTTACCGGCGCCCCGATAACTTTCAACTATCAGAAGGCAATAATTATTCTGCTGCATGATATCACCGCCCAAAAGCAGATAGAACTCGATCTGCGCCAGGCCAAGAATGCAGCAGAAGAAGCGAACAAGCTTAAGTCGCGCTTTTTTGCCAATGCCAGCCACGAAATTCGCACGCCAATGGCCGCAATAATCGGGCTTACCGAAATGGCTCTGACCATGTGCCAATCTAAAGAACAAGCCCGACTGCTCGAACTTACCAGGTCTTCAAGCCGGTCTTTACTTGAACTGGTTAATGACATTCTCGATCTTTCACGGATTGAATCGGGAAAATTCAGCATCAGACCATCCGGATTCAATCTTATTCAACTTTTACAGGAATTGCGGCAGCTCTTCGAGTTTGAAGCAAAAGACACAAGAGTCAGAGTCAGTTTCAACCTTGCCCCCGAACTGCCGGAACAGATTGTTTCTGATGCGGTCAGAATTCGTCAGATCCTTCTGAATCTTCTCAGCAACGCTTTAAAATTCACTGAAAAAGGTGAAATCGGGCTGCAGGCTAAGACCAGAACAGATGCTGATCGAGAAATTCTTGAGATCAAAGTATTCGACACCGGTTGTGGAATCTCGCAGGAAGTAAGAGAGCACCTGTTTGAGCCATTTACCTATAACAATCAGTATACCAGACGTGCCGCCAAAGGGGCAGGGCTTGGCCTGGCGATATGCCGGCAGATCACCGACCTGCTGGCAGGACACCTTTATCTTGAAAAAACCGACGACAGCGGTTCGACATTTGTCGTAGAAATCCCCTTTAAGCGCATAGATGGAGCACAAATACCAGCAGAAACACCCGGCACGCTGACCAGGCTGATACGCAATAACCGGCCACTACACTTTCTGATTGCCGATGACAATGAAATCAACCTGTTTCTAGCCGGTTCCATAATCGAAAAATTTGGCGGAACACATGAATATGCTAAAAATGGCAAAGAAGCTCATGAGCTGTTAAAAACCGGCAGGTTCGATGTTGCCCTGTTAGACATTCAGATGCCAGAACTTGACGGCCTGTCACTGACCAGGATGATTCGCCAGAGTAACCTGCCGTCTGCAAACATGCCGATCATCGCAATAAGCGCCTTCATCTCTGACGAAGAAAAGCAGGAGGCCCTTCAGGCAGGCGCCAACTCATATCTGGTCAAACCTTATTTTCCTAAAGATATGCTGCAGATCGTCAGCCAATACACCGACTGTTCAGCGGCACAGCCCGCTGCCACAGATCATTCTCCGGTCGGTCAGCCTTCCGAACTCGCTGACGAAAGGCCCAGGTTAAAGCAGATAGACCTGGCAGAGCTCGAGATAAGAATTCTCAAGAAGCCAGAAAACATACTCAAAATAAGTGAAATCTTTGAACGTCGATCGGTAGAACTTCTTCAGGAGCTTGCCGAATGTGAACAAAACCGAGATTCGGCAAAACTGCGTGAAGTGATTCATTCTATCAAGGGTCTTGTCGGCATGCTCGGCGCCAGAAACACATTCGAAATGGCGCGTGAACTCGAAGAGCAATGTAAAAATTCAGAACTTGCCAAGGTATTACAGCGCCTGGCTATTCTCAAAGCGCAAATTTTTGAGATTTCGCAGGATCTCATCATTCTCCGACAGACTGGCAAAAAAACAGTTTAGTTCTGGAACAGTTTTTGCTACAGTGACCTGTCGAATATTAACTGTGCAATTTTTGATCGGAGATGATGATGCTCGACAAAACATTTAAACGAACTGTTAAACTTTATACCAAACGGCTGCTGCTGACCTTGTTTGCAGCAGCCTTTTTTTATCTGCATTTCTATTTTGGCAAAACAGCACGTGACACCTTTTCCGTATTTTTCGGCGGTCTTGGCATGTTCATCTACGGCATGAATCTGATGAGTGACAGCCTGCAACTGATCGCAGGCAGTCGCCTTAAAAGCATTATCTCGGCACTGACGAGGAATCCGCTAACAGGCATGTTGACCGGACTGGGAGTAACAGCCCTTATCCAGAGCAGTTCAGCGACCACAGTCATGACCGTAGGTTTTGTCAACGCCGGTTTAATGAACCTTCAACAGGCGATAGGCATTATTCTCGGCGCTAACATCGGCACTACAGTCACCGCTCAACTTATCGCCTTCAATCTGACTGATCTTGCCTGGCCAATACTGGCAGTTGGCAGTGCCATGATACTTTTCAGCAAAACCCGCACCAATCGTTCCTGGGGCGAAACCATGCTCGGATTCGCACTGCTCTTTCTCGGCATGAAATTCATGGGTGATGCAATAAAGGTTTACCGAGACCATGAGACGTTCAAAACCATTTTCATCTCTCTGTCACAGCATCGCATTCTCGGCGTTATGGCTGGCCTGCTGGTAACGCTGATAGTACAAAGCAGTTCGGCCACTGTTGGTCTGACCATGAGTCTTATGGGGACCGGAGCCTTTGGAACTGATCCATTCACCGCTCTCATGGCTGCTGTTCCGATCATTCTCGGTGACAATATAGGCACCTGTATAACCGCGACGCTCGCGTCGATTGGCGCATCACGCAATGCTCGCCGGGCGGCACTTGCCCACACGCTTTTCAACGTGTTCGGCACCCTCATCGTTCTGCCAGTACTTGAACTATATTGTAACCTGATGATGAAAACTTCGGCTGATCCAGTAAGGCAGGTCGCTAACGCGCACACAATTTTCAATATAGCCAACGGCCTGCTCTTTTTGCCGCTGACCGGTTTTCTCAAGGCCATGGTCATGCGTCTGGTTCCGATGCATGGCGAAGAGGCTGACAGCATCAATAATCTTGACAAGAGATTTCTGGCAACTCCGGCAATTGCTATAGCTCAGGCCGAAGAGCATCTAAAACTGGCATTTGCGATTGTCGGGAAAAAATTCGACAAGGTTAACAGCCTTCTCGATAACCCTGACAGCGATATTGAAGAAATCGCGGCAGCATCTTCAAACCTCGCATCACTACATCGCCAGCGCGATCAGATCACTCGCGAACTCAATCAGTTTCTCATTGCCCTGGCCCAGAAAGATCTTTCAGAGGTTCTCAGCCGGCAGACCACGCGAATTCTTTATCTCAGCAAAGACCTCGAAATCATTTCCTCGCAGATCAGCAAAATGATGGCGCTGATGGTAGAAAATGCCGAAAGCGGCAAGAAACTTACCGTTGACTCACGCGAAGAGATGCACATCTGTATCAACCGAATATCTGAAATATTCAGACTGCTGTATTCCGACCTGAAACCAGGCGAAAAGCAGGCTGAAGAAATGCATCACCAGATTTACAGCCAGTCAATGTTACAGCGCGCGGCCCGCAGCAATCTGATTGACCGCATAAAGAAGGGCGAGCACGACCCGCTCGAAAGCATACTGCTGCTCGATCTGCTGCGCAGCATAGAAAGTCTGCTGAACTCGATGCACCACTGCAACGACCATCTGGTATTCAAGTTCTGAATGAACCCGCTGTTCAATCGGGCCAGCAGCTGGATTAAAGGGCGCTTTGGTGAGCGTGTTCAAAAAATACCCATAGATGCAGGCTTTTCCTGCCCAAATCGTGATGGGAAGTTGTCTGATCAGGGGTGCCTGTATTGCAGCAATCCGAGTTTTTCACCTTTTTACAGTGACTCTCAGCTTTCAATCAGCGAACAACTATGCCGGGGCCGCAATTATTATGCCAGACGCTATGGCTGCACCAGTTTTTTTGCTTATTTTCAGTCATATTCCTGCACTTATGCTCCTCTGAATGTTCTAAGGCGGAAATATCTCGAAGCGATCAACTGCGAAAACATCGTGGGCCTGATTATAGCAACACGGCCGGACTGTGTCGACGCCAGCATTATAGCGCTGTTACAACAGCTGTCAGAGAAAACCTGCATCAGAATCGAGCTTGGTGTCGAGTCTTTTGACGACGGAGTGCTCGCGGCAATAAACAGGTGTCACGACAGCACTGCTGCCCTGCAGGCGATAGCCCGGCTGCGGGCAGCCGGAATTCCGGTGAGCACACACCTGATCAGCGGCCTGCCTGGGGAGCACCATGATCACATGATCAGAGCGGCGCAAATAGTTTCAGATTCAGGCGCAGACATGGTAAAACTGCACCATCTCCAGATAGTCAAAGGTTCACGGCTCGCCGCACTCTATGCTGAAAATCCCGGGCATTATCCGCTATACACTCTCGAAGAATACATTGAGAGAGTATGCGAGTTCATCACTCATCTGTCACCCGCCATCTACCTGGAAAGATTTCTCAACCGGGTTCCGCCCGACCAGTTAGTGGCTCCGATATTCTCAGGCATTGACGAAGCCGGCTTTCAACGTCGTCTTGAACAAAGACTGCATGAACTTGGACTGTATCAGGGTTCACGTGTTGTTGTCAGATGAACTGCTAAGACTTGCCGTTGCCGGGATTTTTTTTCAGCCTGACCAGCTCGAGATGGGTTTTGACTTTTGCCTTGATTTCGGCGGCATTAAAAGGCTTGGTGATGTAGTCAACACCTCCGAGATCATAACTCCTCGTCACAGAACTGCTGTCTGCATGCCCGGTCAGAAAGATCACCGGAATCGAAGCAGTATTATCTGATTCTTTGAGCTTTCTGCAGACTTCGAAACCATCCATGTCGGGCATGACTATATCGAGGAGTATCAAGTCAGGAGCTCTCTCAGCACTGAAGCTGAGCGCATCAGCACCGCTTTCTGCAAGCGCCAGACGATAGCCATTGCCGTCAAGAATATTGGCAATAACTTTTATGCTTGCAGGAGCATCATCAACGATAAGAATCAGAGGTCGGTATTCCTGAGTCACGTTCACACCAATCCATTAACTGTTATGACCCGAAAATCTATCGTTTATGTTTAAAATTGCAAGCAGTTTTGTGTTACCTTGTCGCTGAAATTTATAAATTGTGAGGAAAACAACATGAAAAGGCTGTTTCTGCATGTAATACTGACGTTAGTCCTGTTGGCGACACCTTTATCAGGCAAAGAAAACAAACCACTGATAGGCATCACCCCGTCATTCAGCAATAACCTTATACAACTCAACAATGACTACGTTGCAGCTATACAGCGCAACGGCGGCATAGCTGTCATTCTTGCCCCGACCACTGACGAAAAAACATTAGAAACATACGTCAGAATGCTTGATGGCGCTGTGCTTTCGGGAGGTCCGGACATTCCGCCTGAATTCTACAATCAGACGCCGCATGCTACCACCAAAGTGATGGAAACCACCCGCTTCGAATTCGAACGACGTTTTATCAAAGCCTTTCTCGATTCGAACAAACCAGTGCTTGGCATCTGCCTGGGCATGCAATTCAGCAATGTCTGCCGCGGTGGCACTCTGATACAGGATATTCCTGAGCTGGTCAGCAAAAAAGTCAGCCATCGAGACGGTCAGATGTACACCAATTTCCATCATGTCGCTCTGGCACCGGGCAGTCTTATCGAAAAAGTTTTGCAGACGCGCACAACCAGGGTAATTTCCCGCCATCATCAGGCCGTTGGCCGGCTGGGCGAAGGCTTTTCTCCAACTGCGCGCAGCAGCGACGGCATAATTGAGGCCATCGAACGCAATGACGGGGCTTTCGGCCTCTTCGTTCAATGGCACCCCGAAAGCATGAAAGATGCTGATCCTGCGCACACCGACAAGATCTTCAGGGCTCTAATCGAAGCGGCCCGCGCTCAGCAGGATCTGCCGATGCAATGGTAAAAGCCGGCAATCAATAATAAACACAGCGGGTAATGTGAGTTGGCGACTGCCGGTATTTTCTCTCCTGTCCGCGGTTCCACAGAAGATAATCGAGACCCTGCGAATTAACCCTGACGCCGGCAGCGGCATAAACCTGGCGCAACAGCTCGACCGCGTGGACAGTGCAGGCTCTGATTTCGACCTCGGCGCGTGAGCCGGAGATCAGCGGTTGCCCGGCAGATATCGCCTGCAGCAGATCCGAACGGTATTTAATCAGACCATCGGTCAACAGCACGTGCGGCACGAGATTGTCAGCAAATATGGTTAATTCGGCAATATCATCGAATCGGCCATACCCCTGGCCCGAAAAAGCGATATGAAGATCGGAAGCAGTGATCTGGGCACGTTTGAGCAGACTGATTTTCCTGCCGGCAATTTCAAAAACATCGCGGTAAAAAGGCATTGCCAGCAGTTGCTCAACTAGACTGGCAGCCGAAAAACCGGCAGTTTCAATAAAAGAAGTGAAACTGCCATCATACTGATCTTCAAGAAGCCTGCCCAGCTGATTGAGTGCCTCGGCAAACAATCGCATCAACTCACCTGGCAGCGGGTCAGCGAGATTCTGTTCGAAAATTCGGCAACACGCAGCCACATCAACATTACACAACCAGGCCGCCGAAAAACCGCCCAGTCTTATCGATTCGGCTTTGAGACGCGATGCAACAGTAAAATACCCGGTTTTATCCTTATCGAGTCTTAACGAATCAAAATAACCCGAGCCAAAATTGATGCTGTCGAGAGTTATAAAATAAGCCAGAGTCTGCTCGGCATCTCCACAAAAATGGTTTTCTGTTTCCATCACCGGATTCAGTGCAACCTCGATCGGCAACTGGCGGGCATATTCGTCCAGAAAATCCTGATCGATGCTGACAAATTCAGCTTGTTCGGCGAGATACCTGCAAGAAGAACGAATTTCATCAAATACCGACACTGTCACTTCCTTCTTAATCAGCTCAAATTCAAAACATGGCCTACTTTAGCAGATATCGCCGCCAAATTCTACTCTGGCATGACAGGGCTGTATGTGGTATTTTACGCCTAAGTCAATCAGAGGAGATAATATGAGTCAGAAAGACAGGCTGTCACCAAAAGCCTATGAGGCGGTCGACGGCAAGGATTACCCAAGTTTTGTCCCCGCCAGCGAAACTCCGCTGGAATTCACGCTCAAAGCGGTTATCATCGGCGTCATCATCGGATCGGTTTTCGGCGCGGCCAATGCCTATCTCGGCCTTAAGGTCGGCTTGACCGTTTCCGCTTCGATACCTGCTGCGGTCATGGCGGTCGCGATTTTCCGCATATTTTTCCGTCAGGGCACTATTCTCGAAACCAATATAGTACAAACCGTCGGCTCCGCTGGCGAATCGCTGGCCGCCGGTGTCATATTCACCATTCCGGCATTTTTTATCTGGGGTCTCGAACCCTCCAAGCTTGAAATTACGGTCATCGCCATTGTCGGCGGTGCTATCGGCGTGCTTTTCATGATTCCGCTGCGCCGTTACCTGATCGTACAGGAACATGGCAAGCTCCCTTATCCAGAAGGAACTGCCTGCGCCGAAGTTCTCGTCGCCGGCCAGGGTGATATCTCAAAAGCAAAAACTCTGTTTCAGGGAATGGGTATCGGCGCCCTTTATCAGGCTCTCATGCACAACCGCCTTTTCGGACTGTGGAGCAAAGAACCGGCAACTCATATCCCCGGCTTCAAGGGAGCTGAAATCGGCGCCGAAGTAACTCCCGAACTGCTCGGCGTCGGTTATATCATCGGGCCACAGATTTCGGCAATCATGCTGAGCGGAGGCATTGTCGGCTGGCTCGTGCTGATTCCCTTGATCTGCCTGTTCGGAGAACACTGTACAACCCCGATTTACCCCGAACTGAGCAGTCTCATCAAAGATATGGGCCCTGGCTCGATCTGGTCTCGCTATATCCGCTATATCGGTGCCGGCGGCGTTGCTTTTGCCGGCATTTTTTCGCTGATAAAATCGATTCCGGTAATTATTTCGAGTTTCAAAGCTGGCCTGTCACATCTTGGCAGAAAAGACGACGGTGAAACAACTGCCAGAACAGATCAGGATCTGTCGATGGGAGTCGTTATCGGCGGTTCTCTGGTGCTTGCGCTGGCTGCCACGATCTTTCTCAACATGACGATATTCCATTCATTCGGAATGTCTGCTATCGCGGGAATTCTGATCGTAGTCTTCGGCTTCTTCTTTGTAACCGTGTCTTCACGCATCGTCGGCCTGCTTGGCTCATCGTCGAACCCGATCTCGGGTATGACTATCGCCACGCTGCTGCTGACCTGCATTATTTTCATACTTGCCGGCATGGCCGGAATGCCCAACGTCAAGATTGCCGTTCTTACTGTTGGGGCATTCGTCTGCATCGCCGCCGCAATCGCCGGCGACACCTCACAGGATCTTAAAACCGGCTTCTTGATCGGTTCTACTCCAAGATATCAGCAGATTGGCGAATTCATCGGCGTCATTTCGTCAGGTCTTACCATGGGCTTTGTCATGTATCTGCTCAAAGATGCCATTACTACCGGCGAACTGCCGGCGCCCCAGGCAAATCTGATGAAACTCGTAGTTGATGGCGTCATCGGCGGCAACCTGCCATGGAACCTCGTCATCAGCGGCATGTTCATTGCTCTTGGAGTCGAACTGCTTGGCATCAATTCACTGGCCTTCGCGGTTGGTCTCTATCTGCCCCTCTCGTTGTCGGTTCCGATAATGGCCGGCGGCATTATCCGCTGGATCCTTGAACGGCGCAAAAGCGACCCCGACCTCGAAGAAAAACGCGAAACCGGTGTTCTTTATTCATCAGGCCTGATCGCCGGCGCAGCCCTTACCGGTGTCATGATAATGGTGCTCATGGGCATTGCCGAAAACAGTCCCGGCTTGCTGGAAGGTATCAACAAACCTGGGATTCACATAGCTTCGAAGCAGCTCAGTAACATCGAAATCAACGGCCAACCATTGTCAGGGCGCTACCATAATGTGTCGCCCTCGATTTATCCGGCAACAGACGACATAGTCGAAAAAATCTCTCAGGCAAAAACAGCTCTGCGTCTGCTACAGGCAGCTACTCCGCCAGACCAGGCGGCAATCGATGCTAAAAATGCTGAGATAGCAGGTTACAACGATCAGCTGCAAAAGGCAAAGACCCAGACTATAACCCTCAAAGCAAACCTGAACGGCAATGTTGTCGAAGAAACCATCGAAATCGGCAAATGGGAACAGGTCTACATCTCTGATGCCGACGGCAAAATCAGCACCGGTGGCGAAGCGCCAGGCAGTCAGGGCAAAGGCGTAATCGCATTTCTGCTTCTCTGCTCGACCCTTGCCTATTTTGCCATGCGCAAACCCGTCAAAAACGGCGATTGATCAAATTTACAGGGGGCCGGCGGCGATGATTCGCCGCCGGCCTTTTTGTCAGATAAAACTTTTGTCTGAGAAACAGGTATAATATGAGTTGAAGTTCGCCCGGCAAGGAGCACATCATGAAGTTTCTGCATCTTCTTTTATCTCTGCTGACTGTTATAACGATCTGGCAGACTCCCGCCCTGACGGCGCCGTTCACAGACGCGCCACTGCAGTTGGAAAAAGGCAGCGAAACCGTCGCGGAGTTCGAGGCCAAACCAGTAATCAAAAAGATTCCCGGCTTTCGCATCAGAGTTGCCGGCTACAACATTGCTCACGCCCGCGGCGAAGAGACAGGTGGACTCAACGAAATCGGCAAACCCTCGAAGCTTAAGGGAATCGCGCAGCTGATCAGAAACAACCGCATCGACATCGTCGGCTTTACCGAGATTTCCAAGGGTGACCTGCGCGTTCTTTTTAAGAATCAGCCAAAATTCATTGCCAAATATCTCGGCTATCATCATGTCTACGCCCAGAATGTCAGAAAAGGCCTGCTGCTAGCCACTCAGGGCAATGCAATTGTCTCAAAATACCCGATCGTATCGCACACAAATCACAAGTTGTACCGTTCAGATGAAAAGCATGAACAAAGAGGTTGTCTCGAAGCCGTGATCGATCTCGGCAAACCAGGCAAAATCAGGGTTCTGGTCGCTCATCTCAGTCTCAAAGCCGATGAATCGACAAAACAGATAGAAGACATCTGGAAAATGGTAGAAGCCAGCGCCGAGCCGGTAATTCTGCTTGGTGACTTCAATTCACGCCCAGGTTCAGAACGAATGAAGTGGTTGTCTCAAAAAATGAAAGACACAACCAGCAATCTCAATACCACCTTCAAAAACAAACCTGATGTCAAGATTGATTATCACTTCATCAAAGGTCCGTGGCGTTTTGGCGTCAGCAAAGTCGTCGGCTTCGACCTCGGCTATTCAGACCACGGCTGCCTGATAAACGACTACTGGCTACAAAAGACAAAATAGCTGAAGAGCTGCGAAGGCTGTTTCTAACTGGCTGCTGAAATTACCGCCTCGGCAGCCTTTTATTTCGCAACAAAAACAACCGTACACTCGTCTATATATGTAGTATCATTATTGTGAGACTAATATCAGAGGCCCGGTCGTCATTGTTGAATACCGGTTCTCATTACAGGGTGCAGACCTCAATGTTCGTCACTACAGATAAAAAAAATGCCATGGTGCAATACCGGAGATGCCGAAAAGGCTTCTCTCTGCTCGAAGCGATGATAGGCATGATCATCTTCTTTCTGCTTTTCGGTTATACGGTACGGGCACTGGCGCCGACCGCGACTGATTCGCACAACCTGCTGCGCGGTGCCACGGTAGCGATGAACGCCTGCAACTGGTATCTCAACGACCTTGAGCGCCGCATCAACTATCTTGGCGAACTTCCCGCCGCTGATCTTGGCGAAAACGATGTCACACTGCTGTTCAACGATGATTATTTTTCGGATATCGAGATGCTGCGTAATCTGCAGGCAACATCTTATATCTCGCTCGAAGGTGATCTCTATACAATGCGCATCGTCTTCAGATGGGGAAATCATGACGCAGATTACAAAAGGCCGCACAGTTTCGAACTTTCGCGCCTGAAGACCAGACCAGGGATTTAAGGAACAACCATGCATAAAACAGCAAAAGGCTTTACTATTATCGAGATACTTGTGGCAATTGCGGTATTGAGTCTGGTTCTGCTTTTTATCATTCCGGTGTTTTCTTATTCGCGCCGGGCGAGCACCACCATGAACCGACTCGATTCGTACCACGACGTCCGCCGTGTCGATCAGGAAATCGCATCTGAAATAAAATTCGGTTCTGCCATTCTTTATCCACCGCGCCCCACCGGCTCAGATGCGGGGGAATGGCATTCTCAGATCATTTATCGCAATTCGATCAATCAGACCCAGATAATTTTCGTCAACGAAAAGGATCAGCTGATGGTGCTCAATTACGACGAAATTCTGGGCTCTTATCTTTCTAACGCAAGATTGCTGGGCAACAGCATCAAAGAATTTGCCGCCAGAAGGCACGGCAATTCAGTAATTGAATATAAACTCTGTTTTGAAGCTGAGCAGCGCGAGTTTGCAGTAAGCAATAGAATCGCGCTCATGAACGTATTTTGAGGGGGGTGCTGATATGAAAAGACATGGCTCGGCGATTATGGTCGCTGTAATACTTGGATCGGTCTTTTTTGTCGCGGTAAGCAGTCTGCTGCGTTACTCTTCAAGTGAAATGAAGCACGTCAAGGCAATCAGCGCAGTTCGCAAAGCTGAACTGCTTGCCCTGTCCGGCATAGACTGGGCTGAGAGCGAGCTGCGCAAAGAACGCTGGTATCAAAAAGAATTTCAGCCCTACGAAAAAGTCATCGGCGTTCATCCAACGCATGGTGTCAAAGAGCTCTATCCCTTCGGCTCTGATGAAGGCAAGGTAACCATTGTCTGCGAAGACGTCGCCAACGCTGTGCCCGGCAGCAATGTCAGAGGCATGCAACGCCTGTGGTATCTGCACCATATCAATGTCTATGCTCTTGGCGAATTCGAAGGCTCGAAGGCTCTTGTCTACGGGCGTTATATTATTTCACCCGAACCCGCACTCAACAGCAAATCGACCAATGCTTCCGAATATGAGAGCCCTGAATATGGATCTCCGCGCGCAACCGCTGTGCGCGTTACCTCTGCGATGGTTAATGGAAATGATGTCAGCGAATTTATCGTTAAAAAAGTCAACACGGCAGCCAATCAGAGCGTCGATATAAACAGCGTTCTGGCGACACTGACACCAGCAGGTGATCCTGGCAGCGAAATTCCACTGCGGCCACAGACAAACGGCAAAGTAACTGAGATAAAACTGGCCGAGGGGCAAACCTGTCGGGCAGGCGATACTTTTGCTGTGCTGAGCCGCCCGATAATGGCCGCTGGCGGTGTCGTCGACAGTCGGACGCTGAAGAAAATGGTCAGAGTCACCAAGATTGATCCCAGGGTCTGGCGTGGTCTCAACATTCTCAACCGCAATGATCGCTACGCCCTATCCCAGTATATCAGCGGGCTTTCTGATGCCTTTTTGCAGAATTTCGTTTCGCATACGGCTCTTGAGAGTGCCCTGGCTAACCTGGGCAGCAATAAGCTCGACGCAAAAATCAGCGCCGAAAACCTGCTGAGCAAGCTTCCTGCCGACATCAACAACACAACGCGATATCGTGCCGAAAATGCCTTTCTCGCCTACATGATCCAGAATTTTACCGTTCCCGGCGGAACCTGGGAACGCAAGGAAAAATCTCTCGACAAAACCTATCTCGAGCTCGATCACCCGCGCACCACACAACCGCCAGCAGATCTTGTAAACTGGCTGCGCGACCTGAACCTGACCTTTCTGCTCAACACCAAACCCAGAATAGATCCGCGCTATTATGAGCCAAAAATGAAGCAGAGCGAGTTCATCAAGCTGCTTAAACCGCAGTTCAACGTCAGCCCTGAGGAATTCATTCAAAGCCTTTCCCAACTGCCTGATGCCTCACGCTACGTCGATATCGAAGAAGGCGATTTTGAGAACTCTCCGGCCGTTTTCCGAGAAACCGAAAATTCGATCGAGATTGTTAAGCCCGATAAAAAGGTAAGAGTAACCGTCGAAAAGTTCACCAAAGACTATACATTTGTCGATCCCGAATCGGGATTCTCAATCAAGATGGGCGATCTGATGTCGTTTCTGCGCAAATATTACGACGACAGCGGCTCACAAAGCCCGCGCGAAGAAGTCAGAACAGTCGAGCACATCGACTGGCCTCTGCCCAAGCCAGCGCCTGAACCTCCCAGCGCCCGCCCGGGCGGCACCTGGGTCTGGAACCCCGGGACGCCGGGCGTACCTCCCGGCGAACCAACCTGGACCCACAGCAACGGTCAGAAGAAACAGATTCCCGCACCTGTTGGCGGTGGTCGTGACTTTGAGCCGGCCGGCGGCCCGCCCGATGGTGGCGAAAAAAGTTACCGGGTAGCCGAAATCGCTCCGACCAGTAACGAAACAGGCAGCAGCCATGGCGGAAACGAAGTAGAACCGGTAAACAGCCAGTTCAGCAACATTCGCAAACCAATCGAAATCGATACCGGCGGCACCTGGAACTCGACTCCCGGTTCACCCGGAGTCGATCCGACCGAAGGCAGCTATTCATGGCGTGAAGACCCGCCACCACCTGAAAACAGTGGAGATGAAACGACACGAAAATGTACAACCTGCTGTTTTGCTGCTGGCACGCCGGTATTGATGGCTGACGGCTCGACCAAAGCGATAGAAAAAGTCACTGTCGGCGACAGGGTAGCTGCATTCGACGAAGCCAGCAAAACTATCATCAGTGGCGAAGTGCTGGCTCTTGAATCACCCGAACGTGACCATCTAAGCACTATTACCTTTGCCGATGGAAAAACTCTGCAGTTAACCGACGAGCATCCGCTTTACACAAAGGCGGGCTGGGCATCGATAGACCCGGGCTTTACCATGAAACATTACAAGATGGCGACCGAAAAACTGCGAACAGGAGCTGAAGTCTTCGGTGCTGACGGCAACTGGCACAAAATTGTAGCCTTAAGCACTACCCTCTGCAATATTAAGGTATATAACCTGTCATGGGTCGAACCCGGCCGGACATTCTTCGCAAACGGCTTTCTTGCTCATAACAAGCCAACCTGCGAATGTGAAGTCTGCAAGCCAGGCGGAGGTGGTGAAGCCGGCGGCAATGCTAATGAAACCAGCGGCGCCCCAGGCACCGGCAGTTCAGGCAGCGCCACCGACAACACGGCGACCGACCAGCCAGGCGGCGCTGATGGCGGTGCCAATACCGCCGATGGCACTGGCAACAATCCCGGCGCCGGCGGCACCGGCATAGGGACTTCTGGTGGCCCCGGCAGCGCCGGCGGTCAGGCCAACACATCAGGCAGCAACTCAGGCGGCAACAGTAGTAATCCTGGCGGTTCATCCGGCAGCAGCAGTTCCAACCCTGGCTCTTCAAGTTCCGGTTCTTCCGGCACTTCATCCGGCAGCGGTGGCAGCAGCCATACCGGCAGCAGCGGCAGTAGCGGCAGCGGTGGCATCGCCACGCCATACACCCCGCCCCGTCGCACGGGCGGCGGCTTCTAATCTCTGCCACACCGGAATAAATACAAAGCATCAGCCAATGAATAATTCAAACAAAGATCGAATATTTGCAGAAACCATAAGTAAACCGCAGGACTTCGTTTTTGACGAAAAGGTAGCAGCAGTCTTTCCTGACATGCTGCTGCGCTCGATTCCGGGGTATCCGGCGATCATCGGCATGATCGAAACACTGACCAGCCAGTTCGCCCAGAGCGGCTCACGCCTCTACGATCTTGGCTGCTCACTGGGTGCCAGTGCACAGGCCATGCAGAAAGGTCTCAAAGCTGAATCCTGCCAGATTATCGCAATAGACAATTCCCCGGCTATGATCGAAAAATGCCGGCAACAGCCGCAAAATAGCAAAGCGCCGGCAAAAATAGACTACATTTGCGAAGACATTCTTAACAGCGATATTGTCGAAGCTTCTGTCGTAGTGATGAATTTTACTCTACAGTTCGTCGAACCGGCCAGACGTTGCGCACTTCTCGACCGTATCCATGCCGGCATGCTGCCAGATGGCATTCTGATTCTGTCAGAAAAGGTTCAGTTTGCCGACCCCGACGTTAACGAACTGCTGATCGAAGTCTACCACGCATTCAAAAAGGCCAACGGTTACAGCGAACTTGAGATCAGTCAGAAACGCGCTGCGCTCGAAAAGGTACTGATTCCCGAGACCATCCGCGAACACCGTGACCGCTTGATCAGAGCCGGGTTTAAAAGCGCTGACGTCTGGTTTCAGTGCTTCAATTTCATGTCGATGCTGGCGATAAAATGAGCAATAACTTTGATTTTGCGTCATTCTATGCCGCCCTTGCCCGCGCCGGTCTTGGAAAATGGCAATCGCAGTTCACTGCCGCAATCGAGCAGGCGCTGACAAAACGAGACGGCAACCTGGCAGCATGGCTGGCAGCGCTTCAAGAACTCCCCGACTTGCCTGACGCACTCTGCAATCTCGACCAGGCCGAAGTTACCGCCGGAAACCCTTTGTCTGCAGACAGTCCGGAATTCATCCTTCTCAAAACCGCCCTGCTGCGACTGAAACCCTGGCGCAAGGGCCCGTTCAACCTGCATGGCGTCAGAATCGACAGCGAATGGCGCTCTGACCTCAAATGGGCAAGAGTTGCCCCGCACATCGCTGACCTGCACAACCGCATCATACTCGATGTCGGGTGCGGCAACGGTTACTATCTTATGCGCATGGCTGGAGCCGGAGCCAGAATCGCTGTTGGCATCGACCCGTCGCTGCTGTTTCTGGCGCAGTTCACAGCCGTGAACCGCTACTGCCGGCAAGACCGGGCATTTTTACTGCCAATCGGCTTCGAACAGCTCCCTGAAGAAATGCAATGCTTCGATACGGTGTTTTCTATGGGAGTCTTTTATCACCGGCGCTCGCCCTTCGATTTTCTGCGAAGCCTGCGCATGCTGCTGCGGCAGGGCGGTGAACTGGTATTAGAAACACTGGTGATCGATGGCGACCAGAATACTGTGCTGGTTCCGCCTGATCGCTACGCCAGAATGAACAATGTCTGGTTTATTCCATCAGCAGAAGCAATGCTGACATGGCTTGCCAAAGCCGGATTTGCAGATGCCAGAATGGTCGATCTCTGCAAGACTACAGTTGAAGAACAGCGCTGTACCGAATGGATGCCGGGCGAGTCCCTGGAAATGTGCCTTGATAAGAACAACAACCTCACAATCGAAGGGCATCCAGCACCGGCAAGAGCTGTTTTTGTCGCAAATCGCCCATAAAAAACGCCCTGTACATCAAAACAATTCAAAAATTCGCCTGAATTCGTGCTTGCGCAAGCTTCGTGCGTTTTTTCCGGCAGGAAAATCAAAAATCACTAAAATTCTCTATTATTTCTTTGCAAACGTCTCTAACAGCGTTTGACACCGGATTTTTTATATGGCATCTGTCAAGGTATAGTCAGGTTAGTACGTCCGCTGATGCGGATACTGAACGGCTGAAGTTCAACAAAAGCTGACAGAGGAGATCATTGTACCGTGAAGAGTAACAAGCCATTTAAGTCTGGTCCTAAAAAACTGAAGGACGATTTTGACGAATACGAAGATACCAGCTACAAGAGTAAGGCAAAAAAGCCTAAAAAAATTCGTCGCGAAAATTTTGACGATGAAAATGACAAGCTTGATGATTTTGATGTATATTCGTACTGAGAAGTGCGAAAGGGGTAAGACATGAAAAAGACGCTGGTGGTGTTCATTTGTCTGGTGATTTCTATTGGTATCTCTAATACGCTCTTGGCCGCAACGATATCTGGCCTTGTTACCGTGACCCGCGATGCAAGCAGAGCTATAGTCAGCGCTGTCATCGAAACCAACGATCGAGACAATTCCGGCGGTCAGGTGGTCTACAACCTGGTTATGGACGAGAACGGGCAGGCGATAGCCCAGCAGTATGAAAACAATGAAGTAAAAATCGAAGGTTCCGTCAACGGCAAGGACATAACCGCCGAAACCTGGTCGAGAATTAAACAGTCAGGCAGTTCAGGATCGACTTATAGTGAACCTGAGCCCGAACCCGAACCTGAAGAAGAAGTCGAAGAAGAAACAACAGAACCCGAAGAAGGCTCTGGTGAAGTCGAAGAAAAAAATACCGACGAAGAAACTGAAGAAGAGCCCACAGAAGAAGAATAAACTGAAATGTAAAAAAACCGCCCCGTTGCCGGGGCGGTTTTTTTTTGCGGAAGTTCTCTGGTTAATATGTTAGACTTGCCACTATAAAGATATCCTGTTCTGGAGTGATTGAATTGTTAAGCGTCAATTTCAGCAGTATCAAAGCTTCGACGCCTGGCAGGTTCACCCCTGCAGGCTGCAGCAGACAAGCTGCCAGGCCGGTTGCGCCGGCAATAGACGATCTGTACATCGCCCCGGTATTTTCAACTCCACTCCGGCTTCTCAGGCAACAACCAGACACCTAGTCGCTTCTGTATTGCGCAATCAACCGGCCGCAATGGCTGGAAGAGATAAACCACAGCACAGCTTTTTGCAAAGCAGATTTCAGGAGGAATGAAAAATGTACGACGCACCGAAACTTAATCTGAGTAAAAGCATGAAAGAATTTGAGCACGGCAAAACCTGCACCCCTGGTGGCGTGCTCGGAATAAGAAGGCCTTACAATTTTGTCGAAGGTGAATACCCGATTTATTTCGAACATGGCAAAGGCGGCCGCATAACCGATATCGATGGCAATGAATATCTCGATTATCTATGCGCCTACGGCCCGATCATCATCGGTCATCGCGAAGAAGAAATCGACAACGCTGCGATCGAACAGATCAAGTCGAAAGGCTTTTGTTTTTCGCTCACTCAGTCGATCCAGAACCGCCTCGCCGACAAAATCAGATCACTGATAAAATGTGCTGAAATGGCGGTTTTTGTAAAAACCGGTTCTGACGCAACTACGCTGGCGACCAGAGTTGCCCGTGGTTATACCGGACGCAGCAAGATCATCCGCTGCGGCTACCACGGCTGGCACGACTGGTGTGTCGAAGTCAAGGGCGGCATTCCTGCCAAGCTCTACGAAGACGTTCTTGAATTTCATTACAATCACCTCGACCAGCTCGAAGATCTGCTCAAGAAGCACGGCAGCGATGTTGCCGGCATCATTGTCACTCCGATCGGTCACCCACTTGCCGAACAGTGTGAATATCCCAAACCCGGTTTTCTCGAAGGCGTCAGAAGCCTCGCTGACAAATACGGCGCGGTTCTGATATTCGATGAGATCCGCACTGGCTTCAGAGTCGATATGGGCGGGGCCCAGACCCTGTTCAATGTCACCCCCGACCTGGCTGCTTTTGGCAAGGCAATGGCGAATGGCTACCCGATCAGCGCCTGTGTCGGCAAAGCCCAGTTCATGAAAAAGATCGAAAAGGAAGTTTTCGTTTCATCGACCTTCTTCCCGAACAGCGTTGAATTCGCGGCGGCACTCAAGACACTCGAGCTGCTCGAACGCGACAAGGTTCTTGATGTTATCAAAAAGAAGGGCGAATGGTTCAATGCCGAACTCGCAAAAATCACCGCGAAGCATAAGGTCGAAACCGAGCTTTCGCCGGTGCCGCAGATGCCTTTCGTCACTTTCAAGAAAAATGCTGACAAAACCTATAAGGAAATGCGCAAAGACTTTTACACTCAGCTGATCAGACGCAAAGTCTTTCTGCAGCCATATCATCACGGCTACATCTGCTATCGCCATACCGACGAAGACCTCAAATACACACTCGAAGCCATTGATCAGGCCCTTTCCTTCATCGATCAGAAAAAATACTGAGGAGTGAATCATGTCTAAACTCATCATTACCGCCGCCATATGCGGCGCCGAAGTGACCAAGGAAAACAATCCGGCTGTTCCTTATACGATCGAGGAAATAGCTCGCGAAGCCAAATCTGCCGCCGATGCCGGTGCCTCAATCATCCACCTGCACGTGCGCGAAGATGACGGAACCCCGACTCAGAGCGCCGCCCGTTTTAAACTGGCGATGGATGCCATACGCAAGTGTTGCCCCGACGTCATCATTCAGCCGTCGACTGGCGGCGCGGTCGGCATGTCGAATGAAGAGCGCCTGCAGCCCGTAACCCTGCTGCCGGAAATGGCTACTCTCGACTGTGGCACCGTGAATTTCGGCAAAGACGACATCTTCGTCAATTCTGAGAACACCATCATCGCTTTTGGCCAGAAGATGATCGAACTCGGCGTCAAACCCGAAGTTGAAGTCTTCGATAAAGGCATGATCGATACCGCAATAAGGCTGCAGGCAAAAGGCTATATCAAAGCGCCGATGCACTTCAACTTCGTCCTCGGTGTTACCGGTGGCATCAGCGCCACCATGCGCGACCTCGTGTTCATGCAGGGCAGCATTCCTGCTGGCAGCACCTTCACTGTTTCCGGCATGGGCCGGGCAGCATTTCAGATGGCTGCCGCCTCGATCGTTGCCGGCGGCCACGTGCGCGTCGGTTTTGAAGATAACACCTATCTCGCCAAAGGAGTCCAGGCAAAATCAAACGGAGAACTCGTAGCCAAAGCCGTGCGCATTGCCAAAGAACTCGGCCGCGAAATCGCTACTCCAGCCGAAGCCCGTGAAATCCTGGGACTCAAAGCCCGCTGACAGTCTCAGCCAAATTACCAGAAAGGTTTGACAGATGTTTCATAAGTTAATAGACAGAAAAGGTTTTTCAGATCTGCTCAAAGACGACATGACCATCATGATCGGCGGTTTTCTCGCCTGTGGAACGCCTGAAACTCTCGTCGATATAATCCTCGAAAAAGGGGTTAAGAACCTGACGATTATCTGCAACGACACGGCTTTTGCCGACAAGGGCCTTGGCCGTCTTATCGCTGCCCGGCAGGTTTCTCATGTTATCACTTCGCACATTGGCACCAACGTCGAAACCGGCAAACAGATGGTCGAAGGCTCGATCAAGGTCGATCTCGTTCCGCAGGGAACGCTGGTCGAGCGTATTCGCTGCGCCGGCGCCGGCCTTGGTGGCGTTCTCACCCCTACCGGCGTCGGTACGATCGTCGAAGAAGGCAAACAGAAAATGACCGTAGAAGGAGTCGACTACCTGCTCGAACTGCCTTTGCGGGCCGAACTGGCACTGATCGGCGGCAGTATCGTCGACAAAGCCGGCAATGTTGTCTATAACGCGACGACCCGCAACTTCAACCCGATCATGGCCATGGCCGCCGACACGGTTGTCGTCGAGGCTCAGAAACTTGTGGAAATCGGCGAAATTCAGCCGGAACTGGTAATGACTCCGTCGCCGCTGGTTAACCACATTTTCGTGTCGGAAAAACGCTGAGAGCAGGGAGAAGAAAAATGATAGAAGATATCAACCTCGCCAAAACCATCATAGCGAAGCGCATTGCCCGCGAATTCAAAGATAACCAGCTGGTCAACCTCGGCATTGGCCTGCCAACTCTTGTAGCCAACCATATTCCAGCCGGCATCAACGTTATTTTTCAATCGGAAAATGGCATTATCGGTATGGGCCCGGCTCCCCAGCCAGGCCATGAAAACCCCGACATCACCAATGCCGGTGGCGCGCTGGTTACTGTATTGCCTTATGGCTGCTACTTTGACACCGCCATGTCTTTCGCCCTGATTCGCGGCAAACACGTAGAATATACCGTTCTTGGCGCTCTTGAAGTCGATCAGGAAGGCAGTCTCGCCAGCTGGATCATTCCCGGCAAAAAAGTTCCCGGAATGGGCGGCGCCATGGATCTCGTCGTCGGTGCCAAAAATGTCATAGTTTCGACTCTGCATACCGAACGCGGCAAGCCCAAGATCTTGAAGAAGTGCAGTCTGCCGCTTACCGCCAAGCATGTGGTCAACATGATCGTCACCGAACTCGCCGTCTTCAGGGTAACGCCCGGCGGCCTGGCGCTGATCGAAGTCAACAAGGACAGCAGCGTCGATGAAATCAGAGCCAATACCGCCGCCGATTTCATCGTCGCCGACAACCTCAAAACCATGGAATTGTAACGCATAAAGCTTTATTTTCTTTTGTACCATTGGTATATTGTCAGTCAGAAAAAGTTCACACTAACTTTTATTTAATACGCAAGGAGAAATGATCGTGAAAAAAGGTTGCCCCTACGGAACGCACCGAGTTATCGAACCCAAAGGCGTGCTGCCGCAGCCCGCAGACAAAATCGACAACACCATGGAAATCTACGACAATGAAGTCCTCATTGACGTACAGACCCTCAACGTCGATTCTGCCAGCTTCACCCAGATCGAGAAGCAGGCCAACGGCGATATCGAAGAAATCAAGAAAATCATGAAAGGCCTTGTCGCCAAACAGGGCAAACATAAAAACCCGGTTACCGGTTCAGGCGGCATGCTGATTGGCACCGTTAAAGAAATCGGCCCGGCTCTCAAAGGCAAAACCGACCTCAAGGTTGGCGACAAGATCGCCACACTCGTTTCGCTCTCGCTGACCCCGCTGGTCATCGAAGAAATTCTCGAAGTCAGACCCGACATCGACCAGGTTGACATCAAGGGCCAGGCCATTCTGTTCGAAAGCGGCATCTATGCCGTTCTTCCCAAAGACATGCCCGAAACCCTTGCCCTCTCGGTTCTCGACGTGGCCGGCGCCCCCGCTCAGGCAGCCAAACTGGTAAAACCCGGTGACACTGTTGTCGTTATCGGTGGCGGCGGTAAATCAGGCATGCTCTGCCTGTATGAAGCCAAAAAGCGCGCCGGCGTTACCGGCAAGATCATCTGCGTCGGCGGCAGCCCCAAGAGCACAGAGCGTGCAAAAAGCCTGAACCTCGCTGATGTCTATTTCCCGGCTGACGCTACCAATGCCGTTGAAATGTATAACAAGATCATGGAACACACTGACGGCAAGCTGGCTGATCTGGTCATCAACTGCGTCAATATTCCCAACACCGAAATGGCAAGCATTCTGTCGTGCAGAGACGGTGGAACTGTGTATTTCTTCAGCATGGCCACCAGCTTCACCCAGGCCGCTCTTGGCGCCGAAGGCGTTGGCAAAGATGTCAACATGATCATCGGCAACGGTTACTCAAAGGGCCACGCCGCAATAGCTCTGCAGCTTATGCGCGAAAGTCCTGAACTGCGCAAGCTTTTCGAAGAAATGTTCTGCTGAGGTAAATACGCGCCCGGCAGAGAAAGGAACCTGCTTTGAACAGCAAATACACCAGGGATGAACACCTGCAACGTCGCCGCAAATTGTTTCCGGAAGTCAGTGATGCTGACTGGAACGACTGGAAATGGCAGGTAAAAAACCGTATCGAAACCGTCGAGGAGCTCAGCAAGTATATCAAGCTCACCGGCAAGGAAATTGAAGGAATCAAAGATTGCCTTGCAACGCTGCGCATGGCGATCACTCCTTATTACCTGACTCTCATCGATCCGGACAACCCGAACGATCCGGTGCGCAAACAGGCGATTCCAACCGGCTACGAACTCTACAAATCGCCAGCCGATCTCGAAGATCCGCTGCATGAAGATGGAGATTCGCCGGTTCCCGGACTGACTCATCGCTACCCCGACCGTGTACTTCTACTGGTGACCGACCAGTGTTCGATGTACTGCCGACATTGCACGAGACGGCGCTTCGCCGGTCAGAAAGACACGGCGATGCCCGCCAACAATATCGACAAGGCAATCGAATACATTGCAAAACACCCGCAGGTGCGCGACATTGTCGTCTCCGGCGGCGACCCGCTGCTGCTGGCCGACGGCAAACTCGAAGGCATACTCCAGAAGCTGCGCGCGATTCCGCATGTCGAAGTGATTCGCATCGGCACGCGAACGCCGGTGGTAATGCCGCAACGCATAACCACAGAGCTTTGCGATATGCTCAAAAAGTATCACCCGATCTGGCTCAACACGCATTACAATCACCCCAGAGAAATCACCACTGACGCCGCCCGCGCCTGTGATCTGATCAGCATGGCAGGTATTCCGATCGGCAATCAGTCGGTGCTTCTTGCCGGGGTCAATGACTGCGTGCATGTCATGAAAAAGCTGGTACACGAACTCGCTAAAATCAGGGTCCGCCCGTATTACATCTATCAGTGCGACCTCTCCTATGGTCTGTCGCATTTCCGCACGCCGGTCGCCAAGGGCATCGAGATAATCGAAGCCCTGCGCGGCCACACCAGCGGCTTTTGCGTACCGACCTACGTTGTCGACGCGCCGGGCGGGGGCGGTAAGATTCCGGTCATGCCCAACTACCTGATTTCGAGCGGCTACGAAAAGACCATTCTGCGCAACTACGAAGGCGTCATTACCTGCTACAACGAGCCTGATGGTTACCGGCCAAGCTGCACCTGCGAAGCCTGTCAGAAAGGCAACGTCGAAATCGAAGGCATTGCCGGTTTGCACCAGGGCAAGATCTCTCTCGAACCAGCGGGACTCAAACGTAAACAGCGCAGCAAAAAAGGCTGAAACATGACGGTCAGCCTGAGCAGACTGGTGGCGGACTGTAGATGCCTGGCGATAATAGGTACTGAAAAAAACGCCGGCAAAACCACAGTGCTCAACCACCTGCTCGCAGCCGACCGCCAGACTGATCTGGCGATAACTTCGATTGGTTACGACGGCGAAGACATCGACCAGGTCACCGGAACTGACAAACCGTCCGTATACGTCGGCCGTGGCACACTTGTTGCCACGGCCGTCGATCTACTCGGCCAATGTGACTTTACCCGCGAACTTCTTTGTTTTACAGGATTTTACACACCACTCGGCGAGGTCGTTATTGTTCGCGCACTGAGCGATGGCTATGCACTCATCGCCGGTCCATCGACAACCGGGCAGATGACACGCCTTACCCGCATGCTGCAGGATAAAAAAGCCGGACGTATCATCATCGACGGCGCGGCTGCCCGCAGATCGAGTGCAGCCGTCAGTACTGCCGACGGCTGTATATTGGCGACCGGTGCCTCTTACTCACCCGATCCCGATGCCATCGTCGAACACACCGCGCATATTGCCGGAATGCTTACCCTGCCAGCTGAAGGCAAGGTACCCGAAAGTATTTTACAGGCTCTGCGACTTACAGAAGAAGATAACGACAAAACCTTTGGCGCAGGGCAGGTTATTGACTGCTTTATCGTCGACAGCAACAACCAGATTATTGCCAGCGCCAGCAGCCTCGACGACAGCGCGGCTGACCTGATTACCGACCACAAAACGCAACGCATATTTTTTATCGGAGCGATAACTGCCCGGCTGATTCAGCGAGTTCTCGAACGCAGCCGCTCGCTGCACGGCCTGAAGCTGATCGCTGCCGATGGCACCAGATTTCTTCTCAGCCCGGCACAGTGCGCAGAACTCAAAAGACGGGGGGCTGAACTCGCTGTTCTCCGCCCGGTAAACCTGCTTGCAGTCACAGTAAATCCGAAATCACCCGATGGATTCAGTCTGGACAGTGCCACTCTCCGCCAGAAGCTTAAAACCGTGCTTTCTGTCGAAGTTTTCGATATAATTGCAGATAATCAGCCATGACCAGTCTGCAAATATACAAACCTGAGACGTCCGCTACCCAATGGGTTCTTGCCAATCTGAACCTGAGCTCGCCCTATGGGCGCAAAGCCTTAAGAGCTCTGCGACCGGCAAATTCACAGCATCGCGGCCTGCTCGAACAAACTTTTGACGAACTCGCCGCGCTGATAGATTTCTGCCGCCGGGAATCTCAGTTTGCACAGCAGGCTCAGGCTATTTTCCGGCAGTTGCGCAATATTGCCGGATCAGTGCTCAACCTGCAGGAAGAAAGAGTTCCTGACGAGGTCGAACTCTTTGAGATCAAGCTTTTCGCCATACATTTCTGTAATCTGACGGCTCTGATTAAGGGTTCCAGCCTGAATTTGAGTCTGGTCTTCGACGATCTGCAACCAGTAGTTAAGTTGCTGAATCCAGATGAAATGATAATATCGACATTTCACCTGCACGACAGTTATCTGCCTGAACTCAAAGAGATCCGCAACGAAAAGCGTCAACTTGAAAGTCGCATTCTCTCGGCAACTGATGCAACAACCAGCGAAATGCTGAGAAAACAGCGCAGCGAAATGGTTCGCTGCGAAAAGGAACTGGAATTTCGGGTAAGAAGCAATCTCGGCACTCAGCTGCGCAACTGGCTGCCACAAATGAATCGCAGCATGGAAACGCTCGGCCACTTCGAACTGCTGCTGGCAAAAGCAGATGCTGCACTACGCTGGCCGTCATGCCGCCCACAACTGCTTGAAAACGGCGCCGAACTCAAGGCCGTCGACGCAATAAATCCTGAGATTCTTGAGATTCTAAAGGCCCAGAACAAGGAATTCACGCCAGTTACACTTGACGTCATCAAAGGAACAACTCTGATAACCGGCGCGAATATGGGCGGCAAAAGCGTCGCTCTGATGACCATCGCCAGCAATGCCGAGCTGGTCAGACTCGGCTTTTATGCATTCGCCAGCAAATTCAGTATGCCGTTGTTCGATTGCATCTGTCACATCGCCGGCGACGGCCAGGATCAGACTTCAGGCCTCAGCAGCTTTGGCGCCGAAGTTATACAGCTCAAGGAACTCTCCGAGCTGACACCGCATGGGTGCGGACTTGCTGTATTCGATGAGTTTGCGCGCTCGACCAACCCGTATGAGGGTCGTCGCTTCGTTCAGGCTCTCGGTGAGTTTCTACAACAGACCGGCTGGCACGGTATCATTGCCACCCATTACGACGGCATCGATCTGCCGGACGCTGCCTGCTACCAGGTGATTGGCCTTAAAAACAAGGGACAGCTCAAACCAGTTTCAGGTGATATGCGCGCCCTTATCGACAATCTATGCGCCAGCATGGATTACCGCCTGCGCAAACTCGATGGTCAAAGCGAGGTTCCGCACGATGCTCTGCATATAGCCACCCTGCTCGATGCCGACCCGCGATTCCTCAAACTACTCAATAAACTATACAGCCACACTGGGAAAAAAGCATGAACACAGCTCAGACAAAATTCAATATTTCTGTAACTTCCGAAATTGGCGAACTCGAAGGCGTGATTCTTCACACACCCGGCCTCGAGATCGAAAACATGACCCCGATGAATGTTGAACGCGCACTCTACAGTGACATTCTCAATCTTTCGGTCGCCAACTGCGAATACAAGCAACTTCAGGGCGCTCTCGCCCAGGTTGGCGAGGTGTTTCAAATCCGCAGTCTGCTCGAAAGAACTTTGCAGAACAGCAAGGTAAAGCAGAGTCTTGTCGAAAGAGTATGCGCCAATGAAGCTGCCGGCGAGGTGCAGCAGCGACTGCTCGACATGAACGACAAAGAACTGGCCCGCTGTCTCATCGAAGGAGTGCTTTTACAAAAGAACAATCTCAGCCGTTTCCTCAGTCATGAGCGCTATGCTCTCAAACCTCTGCACAATTTTTTCTTCACCAGAGACTCGGCAATCACCATCGACAATCAGGTTCTCATCGCAAGCATGGCCAACAAGGTGCGCACCCGCGAAGCCATGATCATGGAAGCTATCTTCGACTTTCATCCGATGTTCGCCACGCGTACTATCAATATTCCTGACAGCAGAGAATTTGCCGGGGCCAGAATCGAAGGCGGCGATGTTCTGGTTGTCGCCGAAAACGTTCTGGTGATCGGCATCGGCGCGCGCACCACGCCCCAGGCCGTCGATTTCCTTATCGACTATTTCTGCCAGAACGGGCAGAGCAAGCATATAATCGTGCAGGAACTGCCGCACCAGCCCGAGTCATTCATTCATCTCGACATGGTGTTCACCCAGCTCGACCGCAATATCTGCATGATTTACGAACCGGTCGTTCTGCACCCCAACATGTACCGAACCGTTCACATTGCGATTGCCGGTGGAGAAGTCGCCGAGATCAGGGAAGAGCACAACCTGCTGACTGCGCTCGCCAGGCTTGGCATCGAATTCGAAACCATCAGTTGCGGCGGCAGCGCCGATCTGTGGACGCAGGAACGTGAGCAATGGCACAGTGGCGCCAACTTTTTTGCGATCGCGCCGGGCAAAATCATCGGCTATCGCCGCAACATCAACACGATCGAGGAACTCGACCGCAAGGGGTTTACTATCATCGACGCCACTGACGTCGCCGAAAAAAAAGTCGATCTGAAAAATTATAATCGCTGCGTCATCACCATTGACGGCTCTGAACTGTCGCGAGGCGGTGGCGGTTGCCGCTGCATGACCATGCCGATAAGACGCAGGCCGGTCTAGGAGTCTTGCGCTAATGCTTTCAGAGAGTATAATTATCAGATACTCATATTAAAGAGGTACAATACAAATGAAATTAAAGACGTTAGCTGCGCTCGTATTAACGTTTTTGCTGATGGCATGTTCTGTTCAGGCCAACAGTTTTGCCGAGTGGGCCGATGAAATAGCGCAGGATCTGCGAATCGAGATACTTCAGAACAATTATGCGCGCAGGCTGGTTTTTCCCAAAAAGGATCGCATACCAACCGTTGCGCGGGCCGAAGGCAAAGACACTGTAATCTTCAGCAATATTCACGACAATAACGAGCTATGGACAGGCCGTTTTCCTGTCAGTCAGCTGAAAAGCGCAGAAATCATGAATATTCCGATTGCACCGGGGGTCTTTCATTTCGGCACTCTTTTTCATTTCAATGAAGCTGTGACCCTTACCAATCAAAAGGGCGAGCGCAAACAGACCAGAGGACTCCTGATGGGAACCGGGCCGGAAAAGGATTTCAGCGTTCAGGGCGTGACCGGTTTTCAGCTGATTCAGATGCGCGCCTATTCGATCGAATTCTACGAAAGCAAAGCACCAGTAAAAAAAGAATATCGACATCTGGTCAACACAAAGAAAGTTGATCTGGGCATGTTCTTTCTCGCGCACGCTGAAGAAACGGCGCGACTTGCAGCAATGACCTATATTCGCGCTCTCCGGGCCGAAAACCCTGATATTTCAGATCATCTTGTTTTTCAAAAGTATAATGTACTGGGTGCCAACTGTGTTTCGAGTGGCATTCAGAACCTCGCCCGAGCCATCAGACCGGAGTATCAGAAACCTTTTCTGAAAATGGGCAAAAAAGACATCAGCAAACTCGAATCATTGACTCCGGAAAAGTTCATAAAATTGATCAACTCATGGCATCAGGTCAGCATTCAGGCTCTCAGAGGCATAGTTGGCCGCGCACCTGATCAGAAGAAATTCCAGGAGCTCGAAAATTTCCATACTGAGCTGCGCCGCACGAATCAGATGTCGTTGCCATGGCGCGCCAAACCACTTATAGACTGGGCCACCAGATAGAGTTCACAGACTCAAGTCGGCGGCCCCGCTATAGATGGCGATCTTACAGTCTGTTCATGCCGGCAGCTTTAAAATGGCTGCACTTTTGCTGTTTTAGCGTTATAATTGTGCCACAAAATATTTACAGCAAGTAAGGGAAGACGATGAAAAGCAAGCTGAATCTTGATTTTGCCACAGTAGACAAAGCCCGGCAGGCCGCTCGTGCCATCGCAGAAGACACGCAAAAGTTCATTCTGCAGCACACCAGCGTCACCATCGAACGCACCTGCGCCCGACTTCTTGGTATCGACGGTGTCGATGCCTATGAAGTACCGCTACCCAACCTGATAGTAGACAGCATTAAAAATGCCGGCGGACTGGGCCTTGGACTGTCGGTCTATCTCGGCAATGCCATGATACAGACCGGCAAGACACCGCAGCAGATCGCTGAAGCAGTAGCAGCAGGTGAACTCGATATCACCAAACTCAAGATGGCCGATATGTTCGAGATCAGGGCCAAAGTCGATACCGTTGCGCGCCAGACCATTGCGCGCATCAAGACCAACCGTGAAAAGCGCGAAGAATATCTTGGCCGTTTCGGTGACAAACAGGGCCCTTACATCTATGTAATCGTCGCCACCGGCAATATTTATGAAGACATAACCCAGGCAAAGGCTGCCGCAGCACAGGGTGCCGACGTCATCGCCGTCATCAGAACAACCGGTCAGAGCCTGCTTGACTTCGTTCCATACGGTGCCACTACCGAAGGTTTTGGCGGTACCTACGCCACTCAGGAAAACTTCCGGCTGATGCGGGCCGCACTCGACGAAACCTCAGAAAAACTCGGCCGCTATATTCGCCTGTGCAACTACTGCTCGGGCCTGTGCATGCCCGAAATCGCTGCCATGGGTGCGCTTGAACGTCTCGACATGATGCTCAACGACGCGCTTTACGGCATACTTTTCCGCGATATCAACATGCAGCGCACCATGATCGACCAGTATTTTTCGCGCATGATCAACGGCTTTGCCGGAGTCATCATCAACACAGGTGAAGACAACTATCTGACCACCGCCGACGCGGTCGAAGAAGCCCACACTGTGCTGGCCTCGCAGCTGATCAACGAGCAGTTTGCGCTGATGTCAGGGGTTCCTGAAGAACAGCAGGGTCTTGGTCACGCTTTCGAAATCACGCCAGATCTCAAGAATGGTTTTCTTTACGAACTAGCTCAGGCGCAGATGGCGCGCGAAATCTTTCCAAAAGCGCCGCTCAAATATATGCCACCGACCAAGTTCAAGACCGGCAACATTTTCAAAGGCCATGTACAGGACACCCTGTTCAACATGGTCACCATCATGACCAATCAAAAGGTGCATCTGCTCGGCATGTTGACCGAAGCGATTCACACCCCGCTGATGTCTGACCGCGCCCTGTCGATCGAGAATGCCAGCTACATTTACCGCACCATGGCCGATCTCGGCGATGAAATTGAATTCAAGTCCGACGGTATTATGGCGAAACGGGCAGATCAGGTGCTGCGCGAAGCCGCCACCATGCTCGAAGGCATCCGAAAGGACGGCCTGTTCAAAACCCTTGAAATGGGCCGGTTCGCCGGCGTCAAACGCCCGCTGAATGGCGGCAAGGGTCTCGACGGCGTCGCCACCAAACAGGATGGCTATTTCAACCCGTTCATTGAACTGATGCAGCAGGGAGGTAAAGCATGAGCAGCGGATTGTATTCGATGAAAGCCAGAGATTTCTGTCAGACACTCGATCTCACCAAAGTAAAACCTTATGGCGACACGATGAACGATGGCAAGGTTCAGCTCAGCTTCACTCTGCCGCTGGCCGCCAATGAGCGCGCCATCGAAGCCGCGCGCCAGCTCGGCGTCAAAATGGGCCTGACCGATGTACTGGTCGCCCATCACGAAGCCCTCGACAATGAATTCAGCTTCTTCGTAGTTTACGGCAACCTGTCGCATACTGTTGACGTGACGACGATCAAGGTCAGCACCATCGACAGCGATGTCCTCGACATGCACGGCGTCGATGAATTCATCAAGCAGAACATCGGCCGTAAGCTTGTCGTGGTCGGCGCCAGCACCGGCACTGACGCACACACGGTCGGCATCGATGCCATCATGAATATGAAAGGCTACGCCGGCCACTACGGCCTCGAACGTTACGAAATGATCGAGGCTTACAACCTCGGCAGCCAGGTCGCCAACGAAGAATTCGTTAAACGAGCCACCGAACTCAAGGCAGATGTATTGCTGGTTTCGCAGACCGTTACTCAAAAAGACGTGCATGTTACCAATCTGGTCGAGCTCGTCGAATTGCTGGAAGCTGCCCGCCTGCGTGACAAGGTGATTCTCATCGCCGGCGGCCCGCGCATCAACAACGACCTGGCAAAAGAACTCGGCTACGACGCCGGTTTCGGCCCGGGCAAGTTTGCCGAGCACGTCGCCTCGTTCTTCATCGACGAGTTCGTCAAACGCAACAAAAAGTAAGCTGTATCACAGCCAGCGGCGGCGGCGAAACCAGGACAGCATGCCGAGAGCGACGAGAATCATCAGCACCAGTGTGCCATAGTATCCCCATGCCCATTTGAGTTCGGGCATGTTTTCAAAGTTCATGCCGTAGACGCCGGCAATAAAGGTAAGCGGAATAAATATCGTCGCTATAATCGTCAGCGTGCGCATGATTTCGTTCATGCGCATGCTGATGTTCGATATATAGAGGTCGTAAACGCCGATCGACACTTCGCGCAACGTTTCAGACGTTTCGAGAACATGCACGGTGTGGTCGTAAATGTCGCGGAAATAGATACGGCTTTCCGGGCGCAGCAGAGGCGATTCGGTGCGCAGCAGTGCGGATGCGATTTCGCGCAGAGGCCAGCTGATCTTACGCATATAAAACAACTGCATCTTGAGCTCGTGTACATCACGCCCTTCGAACTCGTCGGGAGTCTTGAGCAATATAAGTTCAAGTTCTTCAAGCGCTGCCGCAAGAGATTCGAGCACAACGAAATAGTTGTCAATAACCACGTCGATAAGCGAGAGCGCCAGATAATCTGAAGCCATGCCGCGAACTCGTCCGACATTTTTGCGCAATCGTTCACGAATCGGATCGAAAACGTCGCCGGGCCGTTCCTGAAAGGTCAACACATAGTTTTCGCCAACGACGAAACTGACCTGCTCACTGGTCAGACGACCATCTTCGCTGATATCGATCATTTTGACGATAATCAGCAGATAACTGTCGAATACTTCGAGTTTCGGTCGGTGATCGGGATTGAGAATGTCTTCGACCGACAACGGGTTGATACCATAGGTTTCGGCGGTCTGGCGCAGCATTTCGACATCACCGAGTCCGAAAAAACACAACCAGCTGATACCTTCGAACTGCTTTATTTCAGCCAGTTCTGCCGGCTCGATGACCTTGCCCTCAGAGCAGCGCACCTGATCGTAGTTGAAGAACTCGACAACAGTCTGCCCCGACCGGTCAGGCGCAAAATTGACTATGGTTCCCTGCGGGTTGCCGGCCTTCGATTCCGCGATTCCCTTTTTGACAAAAGGCAGCATATCTCAACCTCCCGATTCATTCCCGTCATTCTAACACACCACCGCCAGACAAATACGAAAGAGAATTGGCATTTCGGGTAAAGAGGTTTATAATCGTAAAATAAATTTTTACAGGTGGTTGAGTCTGTGAGCAGCTGGCATTTTGTTAAACAGTTCGTGCGCGAACCCCGTACAATCGGGGCGATCGCGCCGAGTTCGAGCAAGCTGGCAAGCCGTATGATCGAGCAGATCAACTTCGAACGTGCTCGCGTCATTGTTGAATACGGTCCCGGCACCGGCGCCTTCACGCGTCAGATCCTCAAACACCTGCACCCGAACCGCACCATATTTTTCGGCCTCGAACTCAACGAGCACATGAACCGTATCGCCTGTGCTCAGGTTCCCGAAATCCCGATTTTTCAGGATTCTGCCGCCGAGGTCAGGAAATACCTGCGCCAGTTCGGCGTCAAACACGCCGACGCGGTGATCAGCGGCCTGCCCTGGGCAGCGTTTCCAGAAAGCCTGCAGGACGAAATCCTTTACGAGACCCAGGCAGGCTTACGCAAAGGCGGCGTCTTTTCAACCTTCGCCTACCTGCACGGCCTGGTTCTGCCTTCCGGCATCAGGTTCCGCAGCAAGCTCAAACAGCACTTTTCCGAAGTAAAAGTCAGTCCGGTCGTCTGGGGCAACGTCCCCCCCGCCATAGTCTACTGGTGCAAAAAATAGGTGCAGTCCATCTGACTCAAATGCAACTGGAGTTTAAATGCCTGTTGTTGAAACACAACAACAGGAAGGGCGCAGGCGGGTTTCTCAGGCGCGGAAACTTCGAGCCAGGCAACTTTGACGCAGAGCTATAGCTATACAACAATACTCACGTCTGGTGAGAGTTGTAGCGAATGAGGGCAAGCCATCCGCATCTCTAACGGCTGAAGCCGTAAGAGCTGCCTAATTCCGCCGAGAGCCCGATATTAACATCATTTCAATGAAGATGGCTGACGAATCGAGTGATCAGTTAATCACGACAGATAAAGGGCAAGGGCGGCGAAGGCGGCTACTATCCACTGCATGAGTTCGACCTGTCTGATTTTGCCGCTGAAAACACGCAGCAGCACGAACAGAATCAGGCTCCAGCTGATACCCTGGCTGATTGAAAAGGTAAACGGAATCAATATCAGCGCAATAAAAGCCGGTAGACCGGTTTCGTAATCTTTCCAGTCGATGCCCGAGATCGCGCGCAGCATGAAAAAGCCGACCAACAGCAGAGCCGGAGCGACAGCGCAGGCTGGAATCATCTGCAACATTGGCGAAAACCAGAGAAACGGCAGAAACAAAAAACCGGTGACCAGTGCAGTAAGACCGGTACGGCCACCCTGTTCGACGCCGGCGGCGCTTTCGACATAGGTTGTGCCGGAACTGCTGCCAACCAGTCCCGAAAGAGTAGTCGAGATGGCATCGACGAAGAGCGCCTTCTGAAAGTTGCGCGGTTCGCCGTTCTCATCGACCATGTTGGCGACTGAAGCGACACCAAGGAAAGTTGAAATCGAGTCGAACAGATCGGTAAAAAGCAATGTAAACACGGCACCGGCGATACCGATGTTCAACGCACCCCTGATATCGAGATGTAAAAATACCGATGTAAAATCCGGTGTGCCGGTAAAGGCTTCAGGAACCTTGACAAAAGCTTCGCCTGACCAAAGTCGACCGTGCGCCAGTGACAGAATTGTCGTAAAAATTATGCCGAGCAGCAGACTGCCATGAATTTTGCGGTGTTCCAGCAAAATGGTAAAAGCCAGACCTGTTAGAAAAATGGCGATCTGCGCGTTGAATCCGCCAAAACCGACAAGCGTGGCCGGGTTGGCAACGATAAAGCCGGCTGATTTCAGCGCCAGCAGGCAGAGAAACAGCCCGATACCGGCGGCAACCCCGAGTCTGACACAATGCGGAATCGCGCGTACAATGGCTTCGCGCAGCTTAAAAACGGTCATCAGCAGAAAGATGATTCCAGAAATAAAAACAGCTCCCAACGCTGTCTGCCACGGCATCTTCATACCGATTACCATACTGAAGGTGAAAAACGCGTTGATGCCCATACCAGGCGCCAACGCAAATGGCAGATTGGCGACAAGCCCCATCAGGATACTCGATAAGGCAGCCACCAGAATGGTCGCTGTCAGTACGCCAGCGAAGGGCATTCCGGCATTTTCGAGAATCATCGGATTGACCGCCAGTATGTAGGCCATGGTCAAAAAGGTGGTTATACCAGCCAGAATCTCGGTTCTGATGTCGGTCTGGTTTTCTTTGAGTTTAAATAATCGTTCGAGCATCGGTTCCTCCAGTGCAATCCTGTTACAAATTCTTGAATGCTGCCAACGCGCGTTCTCTTGCTAACTTATGATCGACAACCGGTGCCGGATAGCTGATTTTTTTCTTTGCAATTTCAGCAGCCAGTTTCTTCGGGTCATGCAGCGCCACTGCGCTGACCGGCTCAAGTTCAGGACAGTAACGCCTGATAAAGCCGCCGTCTGCATCAAAACGCTGACTCTGAGTGAATGGATTGAAGATCCTGAAATATGGCACCGCATCTGTGCCGGTCGAAGCCGACCACTGCCAGCCACCGTTATTGGCCGCGAGATCGCCATCGAGCAGGTTCTGCATAAAATACTTTTCACCAAGCCGCCAGTCGATCAGCAGATGCTTGCTCAAAAACATTGCCGCAACCATGCGCAGACGGTTGTGCATCCAGCCCGTCTGCTTGAGCTGCCGCATCGCGGCATCGACGATCGGGTAGCCGGTCAGGCCGCTCTGCCAGGCCTTCAGGTCACATTCGTCATAGCGCCACTGCAAACCGGCCGTCTTCTTTTGAAACGGCTGTGAACGACTCACACGCGGAAACCCGACAACAACATGCGTATAAAAATCACGCCAGACCAGCTCGTTCAGCCAGGCTTCGCCACCGCTGCCCGCTGCCGGCAATTTTTTATTGTCGCGTATGACCACCGCCAGACATTGACGGGGCGAAATCGCCCCGCAGGCCAGCCAGGGCGAGAGACGACTGGTGCCGTCAACTGCCGGCAAATCGCGCAATTCATGGTATGTCTCAAGGGCGCCGCCGGCAAATTCAGCAAGCCGCTTTTGCGCAGCTGTCTCTCCGGCCGGCCACAGGTCACTGGGCCAACCAGGCAGGCCAAGCCTACTGCTGATTTCGGCAACAGGCAGTTCAGGTGTCGGCAATGCCGCGGCTACCGGCGCCGGCAGTGGGAGCGGCTCAAGATCTGCCCTCGACAGCAGGCCGAGCCAGGATTTTTTGAATGGCGTGAATACTGTGTAATATCCGCCAGAACCGGTGAGCAGACGTCCCGGCTCAATAAGCAGGCGATCAGCAAAATCGAAAGTTCTGATCTTCTGGGCCTGCATGACTCTTTTTACAGTTTCGTCGCGTTGCTGCTCGTAATACTCGTATTCTCGATTAAAATACAGCGCATCACATTTGCGGGCGCGGGCAAATTGCTGCATGAACTCGGGTATATCGGCATTATCAGGCACCTCTTCGACATGCAGTTTTATGCCAAGTTCTGCCAGACGCCCGGCCAGTTCCTGCAGGCAGGCCAGCCAGAAACTGAGCTTTGCCGGTGATTCGTTCTGCTTCTGCCATTGCAATGGAGTAATAAGAGCGACCGCAACAACGCCGCCGCCGGCAGCAGTAGCCTGATACAAAGCACGGTTATCGCTCACCCGCAGATCGCGGCGGAACCACATCAGCGCAGTCATTCAGCAATTCTCCTGAAACTGCATCGACATCGAACTAGCTCCCGGGCGCGGTTGTCGGCAGAACTGTCGCAGAATTTTTCACTTCTGACAAAGCAGCTTTTGCCGGCACGTCGATACTGCGAATGTGCAGATCGTGCTGTGAGAAAGGAATTTCGATGTTATGTTCACGGAACAGGCGGTCTATTTCGCGATTGATTTCGTTTTTGATGGTCAACCGGTTATCAATGTCAGCGACCCAGCAACGTAATTCGAAGTCGAGCGAACTGGCGCCAAAATTGAGAAACAAAACAGAGGGGGCCGGAAATTTCATGATAACCGGATTGTCCTGAGCGATCTGATTGAGAATCCTGGTTACCAGATCTACATCAGAGCCGTAAGCAACGCCCACTGGCACGATCAGGCGCACCTGGCGGTCTGTCAATGTCCAGTTGGTCACAGTTGCAGAAACGAGATCGCTGTTTGGCACTATCATTTCAGAGCGGTCGAAGGTCTCGACAACTGTAGCGCGCAAACCGAGATTCTTGATCAAACCCCATTCACCGTTGACCTGCACGACATCGCCGACTTTGATCGACCTTTCAAAAAGCAGAATCAGACCACTGGCGAAGTTATTTACAATGTTCTGCAAACCAAAACCGATACCAACACCGAGAGCACCGATGATCACCGTCAGGTTCTGCATGCCAATGCCCAGTGTCGAAAAAGCCATCGAGATACCGACAACGACAAAAGCATAAGAAATCAAGCGATTGATCGATATGCCAACGCCGCGGTCAACCTTTTTACGCGGATAGACTTCTTCGTTAAGAATAGTCTGAATCATCCAGGAAGCGAACAGAGCGATATAAAGAGCTACGACCGCTGAAACCAGAAGTCCTATCGTTATTTTCAAACCCTGAAAACTGAAGCCCAGTGCGAGAATCGCGACAGCGGCATGCGAAGCATTGTCAAAAAGTCCCCATACATAGAGCATATTCGAAACGGCCATAAACACGACAAGAACATCAACAATCAATTCTGAACGCTTTATAAACAGCTTGTAATGTTTATCGACGAGCTTGCTTTTTCTTATGATTTCGCTCTCAAACAACATTTCGATGGCACCATGCGCGACCAGATCGATCATCCACGCGATCAGTCCGAGAAAAACAGTCTTGATCAGAACATCGAAAAGATGATTCGACAGCGCGACATAGCCGGCGACCTGCGTGAGAAAAACCAGCAGCATTGTTGCTCCACCGATTTTTACGCCGCTATTGTAAAGCAGTGTGGTGTTGTCATCTTTGTTGACCATGGCCCGCCAACGGCAAAACATGGCGCCAGCCAGACCTACTGCTGCAATAAAAGTTCTCATCAGGGTTATCGGCAGTGAGATGAAATTAAAAAACTGCACCAGCAGGTAGAGAGCGACGATCATATAAATCAGTCGCCGGCGCCAGGGCCTTTCGATAATACCGGCCACCAGTCGGGCCCCGCTGATTGCTACGATACCGGCGAAGACAAGGCTTACCAGGCGAGGCTTGTCGTCAAACAGTGGGATGGGCAGCAGAATTCCGAGCAACACACTGGCTGAAATGTAGCGCTGAAGAATAAAATCGAGTTTGAGCTGTTCGAGTTTGCGGTTCTTTATAGTTTTGAAAAAATACACGGCAACGGCAAATATGATCAGCTGCAATACAAATATCCAGCCGTAGGTTGAATAAAAGCCTGCCTTTGGCAGTTCCAGTGTTGCCAGGCCAAGCCAGAATTCTTCCCAGACCGATGAATTAAACTGCCGGAAAAAGGTCGGTGTGAGCATCGCCGGACGTGACTTGCGAAACAGATCTTTGCGCATAACAACCAGAAGTTCATCGAGTTCGCTGCCCAGTGCCTGAGCTTCACGCTGCATTTCAAGCACCTGCTGCTGGAAGCCGACTAACGGTGTCTCGAGATCAGTCATACTTTTAAGAGCCTGACGTATGTGCCTTTCAGCTTCATTAAAAATTGTCTTTACCGAGCCGCTGGTATTATCAGCCAGCGCTACTTTGCTTTCTGCCCAGCTTGCTTCCTGGGCTTTCCAGCTCTGTTTGAGTGCTGCCGCCTTTTCCAGCTTTTCGCTGGCAAGTTGTGATTCGCGACTGATAGCTTCGAGTATGGCACGGGCATCGCTACGCAACTGGGAAATCTGTTCAAATCCATAGCTGCCAGCGCCCTTGGTCTCGTTAAGCCTGGTTTTAATGTCGGCAATGCGGGTTCTGATTCCCGTCAGTTCTGCTGAAGGTTTTTCCAGATTCTTTAAATCGGCGATCTTCTTTTCAAGCGCGGCAAAATCTTCCTTGAGAGTTTCAGCCTTGACCACAATACCTGACAGTGATGTTTCTGCCGGCGATTCTGACTGCGAAGCAACCGGAAGCGGCGGACCAAAAATCTGCCCGGAGTCAGTCTGAGCATCGAGCGTTGCAGAAAAAGTTGCCAGAAACAGCGATAAAAGAAGCGCAGAAACGAATCTGCCACGATAATTTACAAGCATGATTACCCCCTGCTCGACATTGTACCAGCTCCCCGACAGAATTACAAAAAAACCTCAGATGCGGCCCATGAGGCGGAGCATGCCGTCGAGGATAGTCCAGGGGTTGGGCGGGCAGCCTGGAATATAGAGGTCTACCGGAATAATGTCACCGATTCCATTGTTTACCTCGGCATTGTCTCGAAAAATCCCGCCTGATATGGCGCAGGCGCCAGTAGCTATTACTATTTTTGGCGACGGTAATGCATCATAGGTTTTCAGCAGTGCCAGTTTCATGTTCTGAGTTACCGGACCGGTAACCAGCAGGCCGTCGGCATGTCGTGGCGAGGCGACGAACTGTATGCCAAATCGCGCCAGATCGAATGCGGGCGTTGTCAATACGTTGCAGTCGGCTTCGCAGGCGTTACAGCCTCCGGCACTCACCTGTCTGAGCTTGAGCGAACTCCCGAAAAGTTTTCTGAATTCTTCTGGCAGCGCGCGTGCGGTATTGTAGCTTTCGCTGTTGACAATGAGATCTTCGCGACTGGAAGCCGGCATCGAGAACTCAGTTGAAAAGCGGATGAGACCTGATGGACAGGCGGTTTCACAGGAGCGGCAGAACAGGCAGCGCCCAAGGTCGATGACCGGGCGGCCTTCGCTGCTGCGTGAAATAGCGCCAGAAGGACAGACTTTGGCACAGGCAGCACAGTTGGCAACACAGCCGCTGGTTTTGATCTGCGGTCGACCGACATAGCGTGGTGAGAGAACGGGAGCTTTTTCGGGAAACGGGTATGTGCGATACTGTTGATGTAATCTGGCTTTGAGAATATGAAACATGGTAACTACCTCTATAGATCGTGCCCGCAATAAGAGAGGTTGAAGCTCTTGTTGCACAGCGGAAAGTCCGAAATTTCCTGGTTTCGCAGCGCCAGCGCAAGACCATACCAGTTATGAAACGATGGATCGACGATCTTGTAAGCTGCCAGACCACCTGAATTGTCGGTAACAGCGACATGACAAACCTCACCCCGCCAGCCCTCAGTCAAGGCAACAGCGATCGAATCGGCTGCTGCCGGCGCAGAACAAGTCGGAGCTGCCATAGCATTGTCGATTTCTGCAAGCATGGCCCTTATCAGCCGTATCGACTCCTTGAGTTCGAGCCAGCGAATGCGGGCACGCCAGAACACGTCGCCACTTCTGCCAACTGGTAGTTCTGGCTTGTGCTGCTTATAAGCACCAAAGGGGTGCGAGCACCTGACATCGACCGACAGGCCGCTGGCGCGGCCGGCTGGGCCAACCATACCAATAGCAAGGGCATCTTCCCTGCTGACACAGCCTGTCTCTTCAAAGCGCGAAATAACCGACGGAGTGTTCCAGATCAAGCCTATTGCTGATTTAAGGTCGGCTTCGATCAGAGCGAGACGTTCAAGCAGTGTCGAAACCAGCGCTTTATCGACAGCATGGCCGACACCACCTGGCCGGATCAGGCCGCGGCCAAAACGATTGCCGCAGAGAACGGCGGTAGTGTTGAGAATATCGCCACGAATGCGGCCGCAGTAAGAAGAAGTCGGTAAAAAGCCGACATCCCCGGCGAGTGCGCCGAGATCACCGGTATGGTTGGCCATGCGCTCGAGTTCGAGAGCAATACCTCTTACCAGTTCAGCATTCCTGTCGATCTTAAGGCCTTGCAGTGATTCGAGCAACATGGCATGGGCAGTGGTATGGGCTATCGTGCTGTCGCCAGCTGCAACCTCAATCAGGCGAAGGTTCTGATGCGGCTGATTGCGCATAAGGGCGCGTTCGATACCGCGATGCTGGTACCCGAGTTCTATTTCGAGATGCAATACCTTTTCGCCGTGGCATTGAAAGCGAAAGTGCCCGGGCTCGATGACACCTGCATGAACCGGGCCAACCGCAACCTCATGAATCTCTTCGCCACTCACTTCAAAATAACTGGTCACTCCGGGTATAACCTCTGATTTGCCGTCATCTTTCGCGACGAATCTTATCGGCTTGAGCCATGGATGTCCCGGAAATTCGACACCGTGCAGCTCGTTGATTTCGCGTTCGAACCAGTGTGCCTGCGGAATATCGGAAGTCAGCGAGGCGAACTCTTTCTGGCAGGGCGTCGCAAACAGTTTAATGGTGGCGTCAAAATCGTCGCTGACAGCAGCCAGCATAAGATTCTGCCCGTCACGCGGCAGCAAGAACAGGGCAGATAGCCTGCCGTTACCGGCTATCAAACTGGCAAGATCATTTCTGAACTGCTGGTTGTCGACAATCTGTATTTCGGCAAACTTAACGGCATCGGTATTTTTTATCTTTGCATGCTTTTTCACAGGGCTTTACCTCCCAGCAGCAGTGCGGCACCATCGATGGTGTTGCGCACAAAATCAGGCAGATACAAGCCAAGCAGCAGAGCCGTCGTCAAAAAGACCACAGGCGGTAATATCTGCCAGAATGATTCACCGGCAGTGCCATCGACTTCCTGCTCGCCTTTTTTGCCAAAGCACATGTGCATGAATATCGTCAGCATACCGATGAAAACCAGCAGCAGAAAAAGCAGATACAAGGTCGCAACTTTCCAGCTGCCTGACTGCAGAGCAACTCTTACAATGGCAAATTCGCTGTTGAAAGTGGTGAATGGTGGTGTACCGGTGATCGCAAAAAAGCCGGCGAGCCACAGCGCGCCAGTGAGCGGCATGGCTTTGAGCAGAGCTTTTACGTCTTCGACCTTCTTACTGGCATAAACCGCGAGGACATTTCCAGAAAGCAGAAACAACGATGCCTTGACCAGTGAGTGACCAGCGGCATGCAACATGGCAGCTGCTATGGCCGAACCGCCAAGGCCGACGCCAAGAGCCAGAATACCCATGTGTTCTACGCTCGAATAGGCAAGCATTCTCTTGTAATCAGGCTGATGCAGAATAAAGATGCCCGACACGGCGAGAGACAGCAGGCCAAAGATGATCAGCAGTTCATTGGCGAATACTGCGGCACCGGGCACGGCTACACAAACCTGGTATATTCGTAGAATACCAAGAAAAGCGCAATTGAGCAGCGCACCCGAGAGCATGGCTGACACCGGCGAAGGGGCTTCGCTGTGGGCGTCAGGCAGCCAGGTGTGCATCGGCGCCAGCCCCATCTTGGTGCCATAGCCGACCAGAAAGAAAATGAACGCCACCTTGAGCCACTCGACCTTGAGATAGCCTGAGAAGAGCGAGAGACCGGCTGGCGTAAACTGATGAACATGAGAAGAGGTAGCCATGGCGAGAAAGAACACACCCATCAGAGCCAGCGCGATGCCGACCGAACAGATAATCATATATTTCCAGGCGGCTTCGAGCGAGCGCCGGTTACGGTGATAATAGATCAGCGGCGTGCTCGCCAGGGTTGTAGCTTCAATGCCGATCCACTGCAGACCAAAATGTGTGCTTAAGATCGCCAGGCTCATGGCTGACAGAAAAAGCTGCATACAGGCTGCAAAAATGGCGTTGCTGTTTCCCGGCATACGCAGACCGGCTATGGCAGGTCCGTTGAAATGCGGATGCTTGTCGAGATAAACCATCGAATAGGTTGCCGAACCGGTAAAAAGCAGACTGGTAATAACCAGAAACAAACGACTGAGCGCATCTAGCCCGATCCAGATGCCGTTGAGTTCACCGGCTGAACCATTGCAGAGCAGAATGCTCATAAAAAGATGAATGAAGGCAACAATTATCAGAAGATTTCGGCGCACGCGTTCCGAACTGATAAACAGAGATATGACGCCGGTAATAACCGGCAGAATGATGAGAGCATAAGCAGTAATCATTCGCCGGCCTCCTCATTGCTGGCAATATCGACAGCCAGATCGGAAAGTTCGTTGAAACGATCGACATCGAGATGATCGAACTCACGGTCGATGTGGAACAACATGATACCCATCAAGAAAATGCCAACAAAAACGTCGAGCAGAATACCGAGTTCGACATAAACCGAAAATTCGCTGCCGAGGCTGAGTCCGGTTGTAAAAACGCCATTTTCGAGAACGAGAAAACCGAGAGTCTGGGTCAGCGCTTTGCGCCTGGTAATCAGCAGAAACAGACCCGAAAAGACCATAAAAAAGCCAGCAATCAGCGTAATCGAAGAGCTTATCTCAGCAGTGGTCTGCAGACGTTTGACAATATAGCCAGAAACGGCCAGTAGAACGACACCCGACAGGATCGAAGTTCCGAAGCCGATGAATGGTTCGATCTCGCGGCGGGCCCCGGATTCAAACAGGGCTTTGGTTAGCAGCCAGGGCAAAAGGATGCTTTTGAGACCGATATTGGTAATAGAAAGAATAAGGGCTGCCGCGCCGATATGGCCGGATCCGGCGACAAAAAGGGGCAGCAGACCAAGCAGAACGCCCTGAAAGGCGACCATACGTATTGATACGAGAAGCCGGCTGGAACCGAGCAGCAACATACATGAAATCGCGAGTAGTGTAGCTATACCGTTCATAGGTTAATTTCCTGACAGCTTGAGAATGAGCGCGATAATCGCCAGCGCTCCAGACCCGACAATAAATTTGGGAACATGCAGCAATCGAAACCTGGCAATAGTCGATTCAACTACCCCGACAATGATGGCAACCAATGTCATTGCCGCGGCAAAAGCCAGCAATTGCAGCGGCAGACCCAGCTCGTTTCCGCTGAAAACGAGGCCAACCAGCAGGCTGCTGAAAACTGCCAGCTTGACAGCACCGGCAAATTCGATAAGAGCGAGATCCTTACTGCTGTAGTCAAGTATCATGACTTCGTGAATCATTGTCAGTTCGAGATGGGTGTTCGGGTCATCGATCGGAATGCGCGCGTTTTCTACAAGCAGCACTATCATCCAGCTGACAGCGATGAGCAGAAATGTCATCGGATTCTGCCACCAGCACTCGGCCGTCAGCTTTTCGTAGATTGCCGAAAGGCTCGTCTGAGAAGTCTCGTTGATCAGTACCAGCAGGCCGCAGAACAGGGCTGGCTCGGCCAGTGCGCTATAAAGCACTTCGCGGGCGGCGCCCATTCCCTCGAATGCGGAACCGGTATCGAGAGCTGCCAGCACCATGAAAAAGCGCCCGATACCGAGCAGATAGGCGAGAAGGATGATGTCGCCGGTGAACGAAATTCCCGCGCTTCTAAATGCGACAGGAACGAGCAGAGCTGCTGACAGAGCCGAGAATAGAATGACAAATGGCGCGATGCGGGTAACGGCTGTCGTCGTTTCGCTGTAAACCGAAGATTTGCGCAGCAGTTTGGCGATATCGAAATAAAGCTGCAGCACCGGTGGCCCCTGACGACCGCCGAAAAAGGCCTTGGTCTTGTTGATGATGCCTGGCAGCAGAGGCGAAAGAACTATCATTAGCAGACATATAAGAATTGATGAAGGATTTATCATATTGCCACCACTTTCCAGACCAGCAGCGCAAGCAGGGTGATCGCGACATAACAGATATAGAGATGGAGACGACCGTGCTGCAGACCGCGCAAAGGCAGGAGAATGCGATCGATCAGACCGAACAGCGGGACAAACAGATAGCGCAGCAGCGAGTCGGGCGTATCGGTTCTGAAACTGGCATGTTGCGGAAACAGACCGGAAACTTTCTCACCATGTTTGTAAGGCCTGACGACAGGCGAAAAGATATCGACTATCGTCTGTGAAAAGGATGACGAGGTATACTGCATACGCGCATCGGGAGCGGCATAACCGCAATCCCAGGTCGGGCGGTCGCTGCGTTCGCCAGCGCTGAAAAATTTACGGCGCAGCTGCCAGCCAGCAAGAACCAGTACGATCATAGTCAGCGAAAAAGCTACCACCAGACCAACCGGCTGCCACAAAGCAGCTTCAGACAGATCGACAAGGGCAAAACCGGTCTGACGAGCCATTATCAGCCATGAAACCCGCATGATGGGCGACAACAACCAGGGAGCAGCAACGATCAGAGCGCCCATGCAGATAAGCAGAAAGATGAAGGGTAACCGCAACGCCGGCGAAATATCCTGCATCTCGTGCTTTTTATCATGACGCGCAGCACCCAGGAAAACCAGGCCGAAAGTTCTGGCAAAAGTGGCAGCAGCAAGGCCGCCAATAAGAGCAAGACCGCTCAGCATGGCAGCAGCCAGCAACAGTGCCTGTGGATCATTCGAAATTGCTGCCTTCAAACCGGCAATAAAAATAATGAATTCGCTGATAAAACTGTTGAAAGGCGGCAAACCTGCTATCGCCACTGATGCCAGCGCAAAACACACCGCAGTAAAGGGCATTTTACCAGCAAGACCTCCCATCAGCTCGAGGCGTCGCGTACCGGTTCCCCAGTAGATTGCGCCGGTTCCCATGAATAACAGCCCTTTACAGACAGCATGGTTAAGTATATGCAGAAGAGCGCCAGCCATTGCTATACCGGCGATTTCTGGCTGTTTCCAGCTCATCGCCAGAAGCGAACATCCGATCGCCATAAGAATAATGCCAGCATTTTCCATGCTGCTGTATGAAACGACTTTCTTGATATCTGACTGTGCCAGTGCCATGATCAATGCAAAAATGCCGGTCAACAGACCGCCTACGACCAGCAGCCAGCCCCATGATTCACGCGGCAACGGCAGCAGCATCAGCACCCGCAGCAGACCATAAAAGCCCATTTTGCTCATGGCCCCAGACAATATTGCCGACACCGGCGCATCGGCAAAAGTATATGAATCAGGCAACCAGACGTGTAATGGCAACAGACCAACCTTGACACCAAAGCCGAAAACTGCCAGCAAAAATGCTGTGGTCTCGAATCCGGCAGGCATATACATGGCTGCAAAGCGGGCGAATTCAAGACTGCCGCTTTGGACAGACAGAAGTGCGAACAACAGCATAAGCGCAGCAGTTCCGACGTGGCTGGCAATGAGGAACTGCCAGGCGGCACTGCGCGCAGACGCGATTTCATCACGCCAGACAATGAGAAAGAATGCAGCGACTGACATCAGTTCCCAGGCGATCAGAAAAGTCAAGGCATTGGCTGAAGCCAGCAGCAACAACATGGCAGCCGCCAGCATGTTCAAAAGCAGCCAGCAGTTATCGTGCGTGTGTCTGTCGTGTTTTGAACAGGCCGCGTTGTATAAGGCTACAGCGGGAAAAAGCGCGAGTATCGGCAGACTGAAGAACGCCGATACAGCATCGAGCTTGAGAGTGGCCTCACCCAGAGGCAGGTTGAGCAGCAGCAGGGGCAGTTCGGCAGAACTGAACAGCACTCTGGCCACAGGTACAGCTGCAATGAGTGAGCCGATTATGGCTGAGCCGGCACCGACTATGGTGCTGACATCCCGGTTCTTTCTGGTGATAAACGCCAGAATACCTCCGACCGTTATCAGGGTGATTGCGATAATAAACTGCTGCATGGTTTGTTCCTGCAAAGGCATCTGCCAGTAATTAGCGAGCATGCAGCACTTTTACGCCTGTTTTTTGCGTTTGGCAAGAGATTTAGAAAAAATTGTGCGGTAAACTTATCTGATACTTAGCAGATGAAACGAAAACAGCGCCGATGTCCAGATATATGCAGCGGACAGACCAAACAGTACCAGCGCAAACCAGGCCAGGAAAACCGGTGAACGCAGTGACTTGAATTTGAACGACAGCAGGTAAAAAAAGCCTGCGAAAAAAGGCAATGCCCCTGGAACAACGGCATTACGCATCATCAGAACATTGAGTGGCAGCAGACCGTGACTGTAGCGCATTGCATCCCAGTCAACGCCGTCGGTTACCAGTGAATGCGACATATAAACGAACAACGAAGCCAGAAAAAGCATGATATAGAAAGCGTTGTGACTGATACGGGCCGGTGGCGCGCAGCGATCTTTGATGTCCTGCAGTTTCTGCCCGAGTTCCGGCGGTATTTCGCACTGCCCGTTGTTCTTTTCGTCGTTCATATCATCATCATACTACCATAACTCACAAAAGTAACTTTTGAATTACTAATCCACTGTCGCATAAAAGTTCAAGAATTGAATCTTTGAGTCTCCGCTTATGCCGAGAGCCCGGGTAAGCAGTATGCCGAAGGTTGAATTGCAAGCTCAAAACGGTCATTGCGAGGAGCGTAGCGACGAAGCAATCTCTCTGTCGATGAGATTGCCGCGTCGGGCTGACGCCCTCCTCGCAATGACGCATAACACCAGATTCAATGCTGCCAGACCACTCGCGAGAACGAGAAGCATGAGAACGGCTCGATGTACCGCTCTGCAAAAAAAATATACAAAAAACTGAGACAGGCCCCTTGGAAATATGGAAATTTTCGGGTAGAATTATTCATGCAGGAGTGATCTGGCAGGCTTTGTCTGTTCTGACCCGTATTCATTAGCTATTATCTCGCAGAGCAGCCGATCACCAGTAGATTGATAAGAATATAATTCCTGTCAAGGCAAGGTGTATAGAGTAGTGAAAATAATGCGCAGAACCTGTTTTCTGACATCTGATTTTATAAAAACCCTTTTCTGCTGCCTGTTGCTTCTCGCCTTTGTCGGCCAGCTGCCGGCAAATGCTGAAGTTAAGGTCGTCAGCGACCTGAGCGGGCGTGATTCAAACCCCTGGGAACGCATCGAACTGCTCGAAGACGACGACCCACATTTCGTAACCGAAAATTTTCATCTCAAAAGTCGTCAGAATCATCGCATCATTCAAAAGGCTTTCAATACCAACAAGCCACATTCACGCAACTTTCTGCTGCATTTTGCCCCGAACTGGAGCCGTTCTCGCAATAAGACTCCGGTTCTGCTTGTACATGGCGCCGGCGACAATGCCTGCCGCGGCTTCTGCCACCCCTGGACTTTTGACCTGCCCGAAGACGGCAACATCGAAAAACCTGGCATGATGCAGTTTCTCGTAAAAAAGGGTTTTGCCGTTTTCGCCATTACCTATTCGCACCCGCACGGCTGCAATTTTCTGCAGGCACAGCAGCTTGCCAACGCTATCAGCCGCATAAAATCGGTTACCGGTGCTGACAAGGTTGATGTCGTCTGCCACAGCAAAGGTGCGATGTCGGTCAGAATCTATGCTTCCGATCTCGGTGCCAGTACGCACGAATTCAAATGGCTTACTCCGTTCCGTCACGACATTCGCAACATCGTATTCGTGGCGTCACCGCTGAAGGGCATAGATACTGCCTTCAGATACTATGCCTACAATTTCACCGTGAAACAGCAGAATCTGGCTGCCCCGCTCGGCCCCGAGTCAATGCTCTGGCAGGGAATGTTCGTCGATAATTATCACCATAACAAGCTGTTTCCCGGACAGTTTCAGATGCTGCACAACTGGGTGAAGGATGGCATCGGCTTCAACAGCCAGAGTGGCACTCCTGACGCGAACTATACCCGTTCCGTTCTTTATAATGGCGGTGTTTCGACCCTTCTGGTATCAGACGGCATCGACCGTGCTATACAGGAAGGCGGCGATGTGATAAGATTGCTCAACGAAAAGGGTGTCGATCCTTCGATCACCTGTCATGTTCTCGCCGGTACCAAGCAAACGATCGACACGGTCAAGTTTGGCTGGCTGGAACTGCCGGTAGGAGAATTTGCCGGCGACAGCGACGGCGTGCTTTTCCTGAAAAGTGCGACCTGGACGAAGGGTCTGCGGGCAAGAGGCGCCCGGCTTGGCAGTGTCAAAGTATTCGACACGCACCATGTCGGTCTGACCATTATTCCCGCAGCGCTCAATCACATAGCCGAGGTTCTGAGTGAAAGAAATACTGATAAAGAAATACGATAACCGCCGCCTCTACTGCGTCGAAGAAGCCCGCTACGTTTCGCTTTCAGAAATCCGCGATTTTTTGCAGCGCGGTGACCGGGTAAAGGTCGTCGAAAAAAGCACCGGCAAAGACATTACCAAATACATTCTCATGCAGGTTCTGCTCGAAGAGCGCTACGACCTGCTGCCGCTCACCTTTTATCAGATGATTCTACAATCGCCGCCTGACGCGATCGAAGGATTCTTTCAGAAGTTTTTCCCCTGGATGATGGACGTCTACAAGAATTTTCAGGAAGGCAAGTTCAACATGCCAACCATGCCCGGCATGCCTCAGATGCCCCAGATGCCGACCATGCCGTTCCAGAACCCCTGGATGCAGTCACCATTCAATCCCTTCATGGCACAGCAGCCGGCAAAAGAAGAAAAGCCGCAAAAGCCTTCCCCAGAACCAGAACCCGAAGGCAGCGACGAAACCATGGCCGAAATTCTCAAACGCCTGCGCGATCTCGAAGCCAAGGTAAAATCCGGCAGCTGATCAAGAAGAGCAGTCTATCCACAGATTGCGCCGATTGCCGCAGATTTGCGAAAACAGGAGAGATTCTCATGAAGATTCAGTCCACAGGAGTGTTTCTACTGCTTATTATGTTGTCGATGATCGCCACCGCAACATCGGCCCGGCCGCCGGCAGGCCAGTTCAGCTATCAGCTGCCGCCGAATCTTTCGCTGCTGGTGAGTGACTCACGGTTCGACAGCAACGGCAGACTCCAGCTCTCGGTGATTCTTGAGAGCGCACTCGGTAATCTCAGCGATCTTGAGATTTACTTCGACAGTTCCAAAGACCTCAAGGTTCTGACCAATCTGCGCACCCTCAAAGAGCTCAAACCTGGTTCGGCGAGAAAAATACGGGTTCTTGCCACCAGAACCGGCCAGCAACCAGATGAAATCGGGTCCTGGGTAAAGATCGGGGTGAAGTATCTGCCTGATTACGAGGCCGTTATCGCGGTCGCCGGCGACACCGGGAAATACCCCGATCATTTTGAGCGCCTAAAAATTCAGGAAATCGCCAGCAGCAACGCGCAGAAGAAAGCGAAGTATTCTGAGGCGGTACGTTTTTTTGCCGACCAGGCCGGGAGTAAAAAATGAGAATGAGACAGCATCGCCATCTTGAACTTTTTGTTGCCCTCTTTTTCTGCATCTTTGCCGGCAGCCTGTTTGCGGCAGTTACGCAGAGCACTACCTATTCGGTTATCACCCGCTACGGGCCGGTTCAGGAACTGATGCGGGCGACCGGCAGCAACGAAACCCTGGTTGAATCGGCAGATGGTCGCAACGCCTACCTGGTAAGATCGGTTCAGGTGCGCGATGAAGCGCACCTGCTGCAGCTGATGGGCGGTGACGAAAGCCGTCTGACCGACCTGCAACGCGGTCTGCTCGAAACCTACCGGTTTTCTTCACACCAGAAATTCAACGAGCTGAAGCCGCGCTACCCTGGTGGCAAGGGCAGCATAAAGGTAGACCTGATGGACATCACAGGTTACGAAGACACCGGGCGTTACCCAAAAATCAGAGATGATTTCTGGCCTCAGAATGCCAAAGTATACCGATACGAAAACGGGGCCTACAACGTTCACTCTGAAATGCGCATCAGTGGCGCGAACTGCATCGGCTATGGCCCCAATGCGGCCGAGCAGATGAAAGGCACCTACGCCCACGAGTTCGGGCATGCTCTCGACCTGACTGCTATTGAGCACGATGGCTACGGGTTCGACGACAACCACTACTTTAATGAAAAAACTGCGCCCAAAGCCTCTTTTGCAGAGGGTTTCGCCAATTTCATCAAGGCGCTCTTTTTCCCACAGGAAGAAAATTACACGAGAAACAGCCTGCAGACGGTTAAAATCGAAAAGCCCGAGGGTGGCTACGACACCTACCCGATCGCTGGCGGCCAGATTTCCGGCGAAGATTTTCTGCACGTAGAAGCGATCAACGCCCTGATTTTTACGAGGCTTGCCAGAGAGCTTCCAGATGGCGAAAAGCTTGTTCTCGACTCATTTTCGAAGCACAACAACCGCGACAACCGCATGGCTGCTTTTCTGAAGAATTTCGTCAAAGATTACCCGCAGCACGCCTTTACCGCTGCGCAGATTCTCGATAGAGAAACCTTCGGCAATCTCACTGCCGCGCAGATGCGTGCAATTCTGGGGCAGTCGTCGAATGTCGAACGCTATCTATCCAGTCGCGGCAACCAGACAGGTTCTGGCAGCACCCCGACAGTGAATCCGCCGACAACGGTTTCGCCACCGGTTGTCCATCGCCCCGGCACGATTTACCAATGGAAAGATGCCAACGGAGTCATGCACTTTACCGATTCGCCGCCACCACCAGGCGTTGAATACAAGACCCGCCGCGGCTCTGCCGCCAGTGTTTCAGGGCACGAATCAGGTAAACCACCAAGCAGCGATCTGTTCAATATCGACTGAATATAAAAAATTAAACTTTTTGATAAGATTGCGGTAGTATTGGTATATCTGTTAAATCTTTATCCTCTGGCGGTTCACCAGTTTGGACTGTTAGAATTAATCAGCTTCTTGAAAGAGGTATTCTATGAAGAAGTCTTTGAATTTATTCACGTTTATTCTGGTCGTCTTCGTTGTTACTGTCAGCTTAACCCTTTCAGCGACCGGATTCGCCGGGCCATTCGACGAGGACAGCACGATTATGATTCCGAAGGCAACCGAACAGGAGGAACCTGCAGCGGCCGAGCCACAAGAATCTTCTGAAGCAGTGGTAGCTGATGACGAAATCGTCGTCGAGCCGGCAGATGAGTCTGCAACTGAACTGACACCGGTTCTTCCGACCGAAGAAGAAGAGGCAGCTACAGATGAACCGGTAGCAAGCGCACCCGAGGAACAGGACAAGAACAGCAAGATTCTGCCTGGTTACGAAGATGAAAAGATCTCGATAGATGGCGACAATTATTGCGGTCAATTCGCCATGACATCAGTCTTTAAGGGACTCGGCATCGACAAAGAGGCGCAGGATATCTACAAGGCGACCAATCCTCGCGGTATTTTCACTTCGCCGCCGATCATAGTCGATTACCTCAACAAAAATGGTGTTAAAGCACAGCAACGCCACAATTGCTCGATAGAAGACATCGTAAAGAAGATCGATGACGGCAAACCGGTTATCGTGCTCGTTGATTCAGGCGATGGCACGCCTCACTGGGTCAATATTTACGGTTATACCCGCGATGAGTCAGGCAAAATAACTTCGGTGCGAATGCGCGACTCATACTGGGGCACCCGTTCCGGCCATGAAATGGATATTGACGAGTTCAGTAAAGCCTGGCAGAAGCCTCTTGGCAACACCTTTCTTGGCAAGATGCTCGGCTATAAGAATCTGATGATCGACATCAACGGCAACTCGAGCGGCACGCCATTCGCGACGGCGACTGAAGACAATATGGCTGCTGGTGTCAACGAAGTCGTCGCCGGCTGGAGCAACCGTGACTGGGGACAAGTAGCCGGCGGAGCCTCAAAGCTGATTCTTGGTCTACCCGGCACAGTTATCAGCATGTCTTCACGCATACCGAGTGTGTTTGGCAGCAGTATGGCCAGCTGGGGCAGAGACCGCATGAACCAGGGCGGCGTCGGTAACACGATACTGGGCGGCGCGGCGGTAGCTGGCGGCTCAGTTCTCCAGGCTGGCGGCTGGCTGGTAAATCAGGTTGGCAACGCATCTTCGTCGGTGGCCAAAGCTATTGGCAACGGTATCAAGAGCCTGTTCGGCAGGTAAAAGAAAAGGAGAACACCCATGGGATTCTTTCCAGCGCTTCTGGCAGCCTATACCATTTTTGCATTTCTGTTTCAGACGATTGCGGTAGGCTTTATCGCCCAGGACAATCGCTGTTCGAGACACCGCCTGATCTGGGCTCTGTTCACTCTACTGACCGGCCCGGTCGGCATACTTATTTATATGTTCAAGGGGCGAAAAAACCTGTAATTAAATAAACAGCTTAGTTTAAAAGCGTTTGCGACCTCAGTCGCAAACGCTTTTTTTCGCCGTCATCCTGCGCGAAACAAAGCGGAGCCGCAGAATCCAGAAAGACTCCAGATGAGTTAGATACTGGAACTTGTACAATTAGATAGATCAAACCCGTTATTTTTGTTAGAATTAGACAGGGTGAATAAAAATTTTACAGAGATCGCCTGTATCGGGCAAAACCCGGTACTATTGGGGTTTGTTGCGGCAAAAGCGAGCTATTCGCTGCAACACGCCAATTTTTTGCTGCAAGCTCCCCGGCCAGCGAAGCCCTACCGTCAGTTCAAAGCTCAAGCCATTTTCAGCTGCAATATGTATTGCCTGTTGTTCGCTTTATTCTTATTTATCGCCATCCACCCTGCCATCTTTGCAGATACAGACACTACCATAGCGAACCTGCTGACAAAGTCTGTGCGGGCTTACGAAGCACACCGCCCCGTCGAAGCCGAAGAATGGTGGCGTCAGGCCAGCGAACTCGAGCCGCGACTGGCCCGCCCGCCCTGGCTGACTCCCGGCCAGGAATTGCCGACCAGCCTCTTTGCAAATTCGACCGAACACACCGGTTATTCGCTCTGGGGTCTGTTTATTCGCCTGTTGACACTGCCACTGCTGCTGGCGCTCCTTCTATGGCAGGGCTGGAGGGCAACACAGGATTTCAAAGACAACATTGAAGCGGGTCGGCGCAAACCTCAGATTTCCACATGCCCCGAATGCGCCCGCCTTACTCAGGAATGTCAGAAACTGCAACGTAAAATTGAGATACTTCAAGGTACTGCATCAGGAAGAGGTGACTGATGAACCAGGCACCATTAATTATTACGACAAATGTCTGTACAATCACCCGAAACCTTGGAGCATGGCATCTCTCATCTTGTTTTTGCATCATCCTGTTGCTGCTGGCATTGACAACACTGCCTGCCGATGCAAAATCAGCCGTGCCAACCTCGCCTGTTCCTTCGCGTCAGGCCCTGCAGCTCATTGAGAAGGCCAGACGAGCTGGAAAGAAAGGCGACGATCTGATCGCCGATAAACTCTGGGATAAAGCAGGAGCTGGCGATCGGGCGGTGCCAGCTTCGCCACCTGACTGGAACGCCGAAAGAAACCCGCAGCAATTCACGGCTTCGTTAAAAAATCGAGCTCTGACACGCGATGAACTAATGGTGCTGATAACCATGCTTCCGTATCAAAGAGCGCAAAAGCAGTTAAGACGCTACCTTGACCGCTTTCCGCTCGACACCGAGCTACGAGAACTCTCGCTGGCAATGGCCGAACTGCATAATGACGCCCGCCTTGAAAAACTTCACGAATCTGCCCTGAGCGGCCAGGCTGTCGATGACTACACCTGGCTTTACGGCATGCGGCTTCTTATGCTTCTCGGCTACATATTTACCATCAGGTTGATACTCAGCTTCAGGAAAAACCGCCTCAAGGCGGTTATGGCATCACCAGATGCTCCCGAAGAACAAGCAGGAGAAAAGCTATGAAAAAATTATTCGGCCTCAAACCAGGTCTAAAACAAAATTTCTGCAGCACCATCGTTTTTCTGGCGCTCGCAATTCTCCTGCTGCCATTTTCTGCCAACGCGCTCGAACAAACGATAAACCCAACGTTCACCGGCAATGCCAATGACTGGAATCCTTCTGTTACCAACACAGGAGGCTACGATCAGACAAGCTGCGGTTATGACGGCGCCGTCGGCGGCGGTAGTGTTAGAGCAATGCTGAGAGCAATAAGAGGCCCAAAAGTAGATGGCTCGATGGAAGCGGAATGCTATCAGACCTTTTCAGTTGCATCAGCTGCCAATATAGAAGTTTGTGTTTCTGACTACTATCAGGTAACAATGGCTGATAACAACCGAACCTGGACAATTTCTGCTACAGGTGGTCTTTACAAGAATTCTGATGGAACCCTGGTTGATTCGCTATTTAGACAAGCCAACTATTCGGGTCTTAATGCTGTCGCTTTTACAGGCCCAAATCGTCCTGCCACCTGGACAGCATTATTATCAGGTGCCGAAACCTACACGATACGACTGAACTGGGTAATGTTTATGACCTCTCCAGATAATGGGGGCCCAGTAAGGTATAATTACGATTATCACTGGTTTGACCAGATGCATTGTAACATCAGCCCACACGGACTTGCAATCGTAGAGAATGCTGCCGGAAATGCCTACCTGACCTGGAATCAAAGTTCGACGCCGGCCGGCGGAGTCTATGCACTTGATTACTACAAAATCTATTCGAGCACGACCGGGAACGATCCCTGGACTCTGGTAGACACTACCACCAATGAATATTATGAACATAATCCTGCCGATAACGATTTATACTACTGCATTGCAGACGTTGATCAACGCGGGCAGGAATCTCCCAAAAGCGTATCCTGTTTATATCGTCGAACCCGCATCGAAATCACTCAGGTCACCAGTCCTAAAACATCGGTAACTCAAGGTCAGGGCGGCGTTCCTGTCACCGTAACGCTTATGAATCCAGGTCCATCTGACATATCGTTCGGCGGCGCCAGTCTTACCTTCAAAATTCCAGCTGTTGGCCAGTATAACTGGACCCGCACAAATCCGGCAATTGGCACGACGATTCCTAAAAACGGCGGCACCCTCAATGTCACTTTCTCTGTTGATGTTCTTGCTTCCAGCACTCCAGACACAGACATTGTAGATGCAACAGCCACAGGCACTCATACTGTTACGGGGCAGGACCTCTTCGACACTGCCGCCGATATTACACACTCCTGGCTGATAAGATCTCCGGCCAAGCTGAAGGTTCTCAGTGTCACAACGCCCACGACTGTCTATCTGGGGCAGACAGGAGTTCCGGTAGATGTCCTGGTCGAAAATGAGGGCGACGACAATGCTGCTGCCCTATGGGATAGCACCGACCTTAAATTCAGCTGGGGAACCTATATAAATATTGTGCCACAAACAACTTTGCCAATACAGGTCTACGCTGGTCAGGCGACCTCTGTGCGCTACCTGCTCGAAGTCGATCCTTCTTCAGCAACCGGAACTGCAATTATAGATGCCTGGGTAAGATTTCGTGACTCCAACCTGCTGATTCCTTCAATAAACAGCGACGGAGGTTTGTTCAAAGGCGAATGGACAATCGTGGCCGGCTTCGTAAACACTTATAAGGATGCCGCCAAATTTATTCCGAAAGATTCCTTCAATGTTGGCACCTACACAGTTTATGCCCGCGCTGAAAATCTGATGCCACTCAAAGAACATCGAATGCGCTGGTATGATCCGGACGGAATACAGGTCGACTACTCAAATCCTGCGATCACAACAAGCGATGTCGGAGAGTTCGATGATGAATTAACGCAAAATTTCACTAAAACCGGGACCTGGCGGGTAACCTGCACCAGAGTTTTCGACTCAATAGTTCTTGCCGAGAATTATTTCGAAATCGGCAATCCGGCAAGCTTGACTCACAGTATCACCCTGCCCGACAGCGTCAGCCTTGGCCAGACTTTTATCGCAACTGTCACGGTAAACAACATCGGCAGTGCGACAGCGGTCGATGTTGAGCTCGCAACCATGACCCTCGTTCTACCGGATTCAACAGGCAATGCTGCATGGGTAAGTGGACCAAGCCCAGTTCGCCAGAATATCGCCGGGGAGTCGAGCAAATCATATCAACTATACTGGGAGGCAACTGCCATCGGAGACCTTTATCTGCAATGTGCAGCATTTGGCTTTGACGACAACCTCGTCATCGACCCCCTGATATGGTCTGCCACAAGCCCAAGTAACATCTGCGTTGTTCAAACACCACCAAATCTTACCATAACTTCATTGTCCGAAGTCTACAGCAATGTATCTCCCGGTCAGGAAGACCTCATAGTCGATATAAGGGTAAGCAACAGCGGACAGGCCGACGCGATATTCGACGCGGCCAGTCTTACCTACAACCCAACCGGAGGCCACAGCGAATCAGTAGTTTCACCTGCAACCGGAACATTGATTCCGGGCGGTGGTTATCTTGATATACGTTTTAATGTCGATATAGACCCTGCTGCGATATCCGGTGCGCGAACAATAAGCGCAACCGTCAGAGGCTACGATGCCAACAACCCGACATCGATTGTCTCCGCACCGGCGAGTGGAACCGGCGATTGGACCATATTGAGTGTCGAAGGGGTATTGTCCAGAAGCTCCTCCTATTCTCCAGAGCAATATGCATTCAATAAGGGCCAGCAAATTTACTGCAGATTTACCGTTCCTGTCGCAAATGATTTTTACCGAATAGCCGTTTATGATGACGTCGGCGATGCCGAAACGCAGGCCGCCGCATATATATGGGGAGCCCCGGCAGAAGGCACTGGTAATGTCGTAATTCTTGATTTCAACACCACTGCCGCAGGCGATACCAAATATCACACATGGAGAGTAGACCTTAGAGATCTCAAGTTTCAGGGACCTGGCAATTATACTGATGAAGGACTGATCGGAAGGCTTTACTTTGAAAACCAGCAGCCAAGCTCACTCTCTGGCGAGCTGCTTTTATCGCCAGAACCCTCTGTAGAGGTCGGCGCAACTGTTACCGTAACGCTATTTGTACAAAATCCCGCGGCCGATGGCTCGACTATAGCTACAGTTACTCCAACTCTGCCAGAAGCAACCGATGGATCTGCAGGTTCGCTAACTTACCTTTCCGGCCCAGTTCCGACATCGGCAGACATCATGCCGGGCAACCCGGCGACCTTCACCTGGTATTACCGTGCTCAGACGATAACCGGCCTTAGTCCAGCCAGCTACAGCATGATTGCCACATTCACCGGCACCGACCTCAACAGCGGAGTTGCCACTTCAGGTTCGGACATATCGAATTCGATAGTCATTGCACAAAGAAAGGTAGCTCTCGCATCGGCAACCATAAGCTTTGGCGAAATTAAGGTGGGCGAAAAAAAATGGGTCGGGCCTAGCTCTGTCGTGAACTCAGGTAACGTAGCTCTTTCCGACTTAACCTGGAGAGCCTCGCACCTTATACATACAAATGAGAGCGATTACATTCATCGGGGCTATATGACATTTTCACCGCCAAATGGCTTTGGCATAGCCGTTTCCAGCTCCGAAGCAGCATCATTTTCGCTTGATATTCCTTATAACCAGCTAACCGGCACATATACTGTGTCGATGGATGTTTTCGACGATTATTATCTTGATAATGATGCCCGCGACGCAGAAGAGCCTTATGCATCCTTTACCGTCGAAGTATATGTATCAGACACTGAAATCGTTGATGTAAACGAAACTCTCATAGACCTCGGTAACTGGCCACAGGGTTCGACGACCTCTTCTCAGACGGTTTCTGCGCTCAATCTCGGCAATGTTGATCTAAGCGTCCTGAAGTTTGAAATGCTTAACAACGCTGGTCTCAGTGCTAATACTTCCATGACGATACTTCCTGCCGGGCCCGAGGCTTTGGCAACCGACGGAATTCTTCTCGCCAGCGTTTCAGCTCAGGTATGGGATTTCGAACCCCCAGGCGTTTATATAACCAGCTGGCGCTTATACGAAGACAACGTTGCTCTTGAGGCCAGCGATACGTTCCAGGTCCGAGTCGGCATCGGTGACATGGATCTCGTTGTATCTCCCGCTCCTCTCGACATGGGCAATGGCACCCCCACCTACACGATTACTGATGTACCAATAACAATAGAAAACACAGGCGACCTCGATCTTACCAAGCTCAAGTTGGCAAAAGCTGATCTGACCGATGGCGGCTCCGGCGTGATACCTGGTGAAAACATTATTCCCGAGCTCCCGGCAATAGTCGCTTCAAACACGACAGAAGCGGCGACCATGTCGCTTTACGTTGCAGCAGGCGTGCCGGCCGGCGATTATTCCGGTGGCCAGACCATGTATGAAGACCTTAACGGCAACGACGAATTAGATACAGGCGAGCCCTCGTTCAATTTCATCATGCATGTGCACGTAAATGAATTCCGCGCCATTCAGGTTCTAGCCGGCACCATCGACTTCGGTGGAAGAACGCCTGGAGAAGTTGCCAGCATCAGCTTCCAGATCAAAAACATCGGAAGCGTTGATCTTATAGACCTGCAATGGCAGAAAGTAGATCTGGTCGAAGACGTCTTTGCAAACGTTCTTGCTCAGTCCTGGTATGAATTCCAGCCAATCCCCACACCGTTCACCCTAACTGTCGGCCAACTTTATGACGCCGTAGGATCGATAACAATAGACACTACTCAACCTGACGGGAGCTACTCGGGAACTCCCGGCGCACTTAGCGATGTTCAGGGCGTGGCCAGTGATCCAACCGACACTTTTACTGTTCTTTGCCAGGTAGGCGGGAAATCTCTTGAAATTCTCACCGACCCGATCACCATAACCGCAGCAGACCCAGGAAGCACATCCGACAGCGCCTTTTTCGAAGTTAAAAATACCGGCAAACTGCTACTTGTTAAGGCAACTGCCAGCGCTGCCAGTAATCTGGTCAGTGGTGGCAATATAATTACTGCCACTGCCTGCAACTTCAGCCCAACTGTATTTGATGCGATGAACAGCGGCCAGACAAAGTCAGCCTACTGGTCGGTCGATGTGCCTCCCGGCACCAATGCCGGCACCTACACCGCCACCCTTCTCGTATGGAATGATGACAACAGCGACGGGGCGGTCGGACCACTCGAAGCCAGCGACACTGCGACACTCGAGATTGAAGTGCTCTCTAAACGTGTTTTGAGGGTCGAATCGAACCCGACAGAAATGGGATTTGTACCGGCCGGGCAGACAGGCTCGGCATCGATTTCCATCTACAATGACGGCAACATCGATATAGCAGACAACATCCGTCTGCATGCAGTTCCACTTGATCCGGTTGCACCAGGACCAAATCCCCTCGCAACTATTACCATGAACCCCGATCCGATCATCGGAGGATTGGCTACCGGCACTATGATAACTGCCTCGATAAATGTTGAAGTCCCTGTCGGGCAGACCAGCTACCCGTATTCTGGCGATCAGGTCATCTACGTAGACGACAATGCCAACGGCAGCTGGGATGCCGGAGAACCAGCGGCAACATTCACCCTGAACCTGACGGTTGGGCAGAAATTGCTTTCGGTCGAACCGCTGGTAGACCTGGGCACAATTACTTCTGTCGGCCCCCACAACAAGACTTTCTGGGTCAAAAACGATACAACCATTACACTTTCATATGGAACCTGGGGCGAAATATCACCCCTGACCAAAGGAGCAGATATTATTCCTTCGACCTGCCTCGACTTCCTACCAGTGAATTTTACCGTCGGCGCCGGCAGTACGAAAAGCGACTGCATAGCCAGCCTGACACTTGACATGGCCTCATGGCCTCAGGGGGTCTATATAGGTACATACACGGCTTTCGAAGATGATAACGGCAATGGCATAGCTGACGGCTTTGAAGCTTCTGACACCTTTCAGATAAAGGTGACAATAGGAGGGATCGGAGCTCTAGACATTCTGGCGGTAAGTCCAACCCTGCCACTAGACGCCGGAACCCTTGATCAGGGTGGCTCTACCGGCGTGTATGAAGTCTCTTACCAGAACACTGGCAATGTCGATCTCACCAATCTGATCTGGAACAACATGACATTATACAATGGAGGCGACAGTATAGCCGCGGCCCAGATCGTTTTCAGCTCTCCCGATATCAGCCTGACAATTGGTGAAATAGCTACTTCGACCGTTCAGATAGGTCCATGTGACCCGGCGCAACCGTTGGGAACCTACATGGGAACACAATATCTCTACGACACCGTTTACACAACCGCCAGCGACGCATTTTTATTGATGTGCGAAGTAGTGGCAGGTACAACTGGCCCCAGCATGGCTTCTGGCAGTGCTTATCAGGAAATAGCAACCCTGACCTGGACACCACCGGGAGCGACCTGGATAATGTCAGCATGGGTCAGCCTCGACCCGATTGCCTCTGCATCAATCAGCCTGCTCGAGATAGATGGCGACGGCAACGAAACCTGGCGCGGTATACTTATAGAAAGCGATGGTTCTATCACCGCTTCAGGCACGATCAACAGCGGAGTCGTAATGAGCAATCGCACCAGCAACCCGCCAATGACCTGGCACCGCGTCTATTTCAGCTTCACCGGTCCAGATACAACAATCGCTTCAAATACTTATATGGTGCTGCAAAACACTACAGAGTATCCGACCGCGTCACAGTCTGTATACTTTGACGGAATTCAACTCGAAAGAGCAACCAGCAATCAGAATCGGCCTTCACCCTATACCGGCGCAACCATTCTGGTATCGCCGAATCGCGCGCAGTCGCTCGAAGGCAAATACCGCTACTACGAGTGGTAAACAATATTGAACCGCGGGTTTGCTGCAAAAGCAAAACCCGCGGTTTTTTGCTGCAAAGCACATAAAAGCCCCGCACGAAGACACTAAGAGCAGGCCGGAACCGCAGATTGCACCAATTTTCGCAGATTTGAAAAGAGTTTTAAGGCAATGAAGGCCATTTAAAATGAGAATAATCGATACCGATAGCGAACCCGATAGCGATGGCGAAGTTATCTGTCACAAGCCCGCACAGCATCAGGCCCGCTTCAGCTCCAGCTTTCTCATGGCGGCAGTCTCCCCAGATTTCTAATCGGCGGCAATCTGCGTTATCTGCGGTTACTCTTCTTCTTCTTCTTCTTCTTCTTCTTCTTCTTCTTTGCGGCTCTGTGTCTTTGTGAGAGAATCGGTTACGAGCAATTCCTGTTCAATGAGATCCTGCGACTCCGCGCAGGATGACGTTTTTATAGTCGTTCTGCGTGAGCCGGCGAGGTTTTTTACGCAAACGCAAAACAACAAAACGCTCACCATCAGCGCACGCCATTCCGTTTGAAAAATATTTTAAAAAAACCCTTGACACTTTGCAGCAAATCGACGATACTAATATTGCAACGCAGCAATAAGTTAAAACAAAAGTTCGAAATCAAAAATTTTTAAGGAGTTTTTAAAATGAATAAGTGGATGGAATTTACTAACGAGTACACTCAGATGATGAAGGACAACTTCCAGGTAATGAACAAATTCTGGCGCGCCACCATGGATCAGAACAGCGGCTACACCAAGAAAAACATGGAACTGTTCTTCGACCACATGAATCGCAACGTCGAATTCATGCACGAAATGTGGAACAACACCGTCAGCTCAAATGACGAACTCAGAACCCTCTATCGCGAAAACATCGAAAAGTTCAACGCCCGCTATCAGCAGGTTTACGAAGAAACCATCAAGAACCTGACCCCCAAGACCAAGGAAGCCGGCAAGTAATTGACGACAGCTCGCTAAGGGGGCTGTCTCTCCGGCAGACATGCCCGCTGAGACAGCCCCCCTGCCTTTACCGCAACGCAAAAACACCCCGAATTTTCAGCGGGTGGCAACCCGGCAAAGAACGCCAAAAGTTCGCGCCAGCAATTTAAGAATACTTTACCAATAACATTACCGGAGCCGAACAGGCCCGAAACCGACAGGAGATCAACATGAACAGAATGAATGGCAAAATCGCTCTGATTACCGGCGGAGCCGCCGGCATCGGCCTCAAGGCCGCCCAGATGTTCGCCGAAGAAGGCGCCACCGTTTACGCTCTCGACGTCAGCGAAAAGGCTCTCAACGCACTCAAAGACGTTAAGCTCGCCGACGGCGCCACCGGCAAAATCGTCGGCAAAAAGCTCGACGTTTCTAACGCCGCCGAAGTCGAAAAAGTCGTCGAAGAAATTCACAGCGAACATGGCAAAATCGACTGTCTGGTAAACAACGCCGGCATCACTTCTGATGCGACTCTTCCCAAGATGACCGAAGAAGCTTTCGACCGCGTCATCAATGTTAACCTCAAAGGCGTATTCCTGATGAGCAAAGCTGTAGCCGCTAAAATGACCGCCGCCGGCAAAGGCTCGATCGTCAACACCTCTTCTATCGTCGGCGTGCAGGGCAACTTCGGCCAGACCAACTATTCAGCTGCCAAAGCCGGCGTCATCGGCATGACCTACACCTGGGCCCGCGAACTCGGCCGCAAGGGCGTACGCGTTAACGCGGTAGCTCCCGGCTACACCTGGACCGAAATGCTCGCTACCGTTCCCGAAAAAGTAATCAAGATGCTCGAAGAAAAGACCCCGATGCAGCGCCTCGGCCAGCCGGAAGAAATCGCCAAGACCTATCTCTTCCTGGCCAGCGACGAGAGCTCATACATCACCGGGCAGGTAATCGGAGTAGATGGCGGCTTGAAACTCTAAGCCACTATATTGACCGGCAATGTTGCCGAACCGTTCGGGCTGCCGCAAGGCAGCCCGAACACTGAAAAAAACCTCGCACAAAGATACAGAGCCACAAAGAAGAATTGTGCTGATAGAAGACAGAAAATAATCGGCCGATATAAATTGGCGTTTCTTCGTGTCTTAGCGGCTTAGTGCGAGATTCTCAAGATCTATACCTTCAAGAAAGGTCACAATAAATGATTGGAAACATGGATACCCTGGTTCAGCATCTCGACGCAATCACCGAGCACGTCATGCGCAAAACCGCCGGCGAACTCGACACCTACCCGCGCGGCGTCACGCCACGTGAAGAAGTTTACACAGCCGGCAACGTTTCACTGCTGCGCTTCAAAAGCCCGGAAGGCGTCACCGGCACCCCGCTGCTCATCATTCCGTCGCTGATCAACCGGTGGTACATTCTCGATGTTACCGAAGAAACCAGTTTTATCAGAGAATTCGCACAGCAGCGCCCGACCTACCTCATCGACTGGGGCTACCCTGACGAAGAAGTCGGCCACCTGCCGCTCAGCCATTATTATCACCGCTCGATCAAACGCGCTATCCGCCAGATCTGCCGCGAACACGGAATCAAGAGCGTAGACCTCCTCGGCTACTGTATCGGCGGCACCATGGCTTACGCCTTCAGCTGCCTTGAACCCGACCTCGTCGATCACCTCGTGCTGCTGACAGCACCGATCGACTTCAAAGACGCCGGCATCTTCGCCACCTATGCAGAACATTTCCCGATCGAAGAGTTTTCTGCTAGTATGAGCAAAATGCCAGGCTGGCTGCTGGCATTCTCGTTTCAGTTCGTGCAGCCGATGGGCCTCTACCAGAAGACAAAAATGTTTCACAACAAGTTCGAAAGCAAAAGTTTCATCAAGCTCTACAACGCCATGGAGCGCTGGATCGCCGACCCGGTCAGCTTTCCGGCCAAGGCTTACTACGAATTGATCACTGATCTCTATCAGAAAAACCTGCTGACACAGGGCCGTCTGATGACTGCCGAGGGTCGTCAGGTCGATCCGGCCGCCCGCCGCGCGAAAACCCTGATCTTGAATGCTGGAAAAGACCATATCGCGCCGCTGAGCACGACCGTGCTGCCAGCCTCCGATAAAGCGCCAGTCAGCGAAGTCACCATTCCCTCGGGCCATATCGGGATTACTACCGGCAGAAACAGCAAAGACGCCTGCCGCAGTGCCATAGATTTTCTTATGAATTGAAAAGGAGACCGACAATGTTTACAATGGGCGAAGATATTATGAAGCAATGGGCAGAAAACTGGGAAAAACTTATGGGTGACCACCTCGAAAAGCTGGTTCACAACGAAAAGTTCATCAGCGAAATGTCAAAGTCGATTGCCGCCACCATGACCGGCAAGGCCTTTTACTCTAAGGCTCTCGACGAGCAGATGGCCGCCATGAACCTGCCCTCACGCACAGAAATCGTCAAGGTTCTGCAGAAGCTTACCGACATCGAAGAGCGCCTGATCGACCTGACCGAGCGCTTCGAAGACTACGTCGATGCGCAGCAGGCAAAACCGGCAGCAAAAGCGGCACCCGCCGCCGAGAAGCCGGAAGCAGCCGCGCCGGCAAGAGATGCCAAAGCAAGAAAGCAGAAGAAATAAATTCTAATGCAGGAGCAGGAAGCTGTGAAAGCCACGCAGGAAATTCCGGAAGCTTACCGTGAAATGCTGTCGCGCTCGGTAACCAAGAGTTACACCGAGTCTGACCGCCATCGACTGGGCATGGAACCCACCCCGAAGGTGCAGGTGTTCCGACAGGGGTGCTGGACTCTCTACCGCTGCGGTACCGAGTTCGCCTCAGATTACGACCCGGTTCTGATAATTCCCTCGCTGATCAATCGCAACTATATCCTCGACCTGCTGCCCGGACACTCGCTGATCGAGCAGATGAAGCTCGCCGGGCTCGATGTTTTTCTCATAGATTGGGGTGATCCTGATGCCGGTATGGGCAATTATGGCTTTGATCACTATGTCAGCAAATGGGTCAAGAGAGCCGTTCGCCAGGTCAAAAAAATCACGGGAAAGGCCAGAATCCAGCTCGCCGGGCAATGTATCGGCGGCATGATGGCCACCATGTATGCGGCGCATCCTGAGCTGAGAAACGATCTCAGCACACTGTTTCTGCTGACGGCGCCGCTCGATCTCGCTGACTCGGGGCTGCTCGCCCAATGGACAGCGACCGAAGGCTTCGACGTCGACAAGCTGACTGCGGCCTTTCAGGGGCTGGTGCCGGCACATTTCTTTCATGCCTCGTTTCCGCTGCTCGACCCGAAGAACCAGCTCGCCAAATATCGCCGTCTGCTCGAAAACTTCGAAATGCCAGGCTTCAAAGAGATCTGGGAAGCCCTCGACATCTGGGGCAGCGATAACGTCGACTTCACCAAGCAGGCTTATACCGAACTTATCAGCACCATGTATCAGGAAAACGCCTTTTACAAGGGCGAATACATGGTTGGTGGACGCAAGGTCGATTTTAAAGACATCGATGTCCCGATTTTGAGTCTGGTAGCCCGCGACGACCATGTTTTCACCGAGAAGGCGGCTTTCGCCATTCATGAATGCAAGGCCGCAAAGCAGGGCCGGCTCGATTACCACGTCATCCCGGCCGGGCATGTGTCGCTGATTGCCGCGCACCCGGTCAGAGTTCATACATACACGCTGGTCAGAGAATTTTTGACCAGGCCAGAACAATTAAGAACAGGAGCTAAGAAGAAATGACTGAAGTATTCATCGTAGGCGCAGCCAGAACTGCCATCGGCGCTCTCATGGGCACCCTCAAAGCCATACCCGCTCACAAACTCGGCAGCATCGCCATAAAAGAAGCATTGACCCGCGCCGGCGTCAAACCCGAACAGGTCGATGAAGTTATGCTGGGCAACGTCCTCATGGCCGGACAGGGCCAGGGCCCCGGCCGCCAGGCCGCTCTCGGTGCCGGTATTCCAGAAAGCGTTCCGGCCTGGGCGATCAACCAGCTTTGTGGTTCCGGTCTCAAAACCATAGCTCTCGCCGTCGATGCGATCAAGGCCGGCGAAGCCCAGTGTATCGTCGCTGGCGGCATGGAAAGCATGAGCACGGCGCCGCACGTTGCCAATCTGCGCAACGGTACCGCTCTAGGCGATGTAAGCTTCAAAGACTCGATGGTTCTCGATGGTCTGACTGACGTATTTTCGGGCGAGCACATGGGCATGACGGCTGAATGGCTGGCAGATGAACTCAAGATCACCCGTGAAGAAATGGACAAATTCGCGGCTGAAAGCCAGAAACGTGTTGCCGAAGCCTGGGAAGCCGGCAAGTTCGACGCCGAAATCGTGCCGGTCGAAATTCCGCAGCGCAAGGGCGACCCGATCGTATTCAAAAAAGATGAGCACTTCAGAGTCGGAACCACCTTCGAAACCCTGAGCAAACTCAAACCCGCCTTCAAAAAAGATGGCAGCGTGACTGCCGGCAACGCTTCGGGCATCAATGACGGCGCCGCCGCCATTGTCGTCGCCTCAGGTGAATTCGTTAAAAAGCACAATCTTAAACCTCTCGCAAAAATAGTTTCTCATGCGACCACTGCGTTGAATCCCTCAAGAATGGGACTTGGCCCGGTATCAGCCACCCAGAAGGCCCTCGAAAAGGCCGGCTGGAAAGTAAGTGATCTCGACCGCGTCGAAGCCAACGAAGCTTTCGCGGTACAGTCACTCGGCGTGATCCGCCAGCTCGGGCTCGACCCGGCCAAAACAAACGTCAACGGTGGCGCTATTGCACTCGGTCATCCAATCGGTGCTTCCGGAGCCCGTATTCTGGTAACACTGTTGTATGAAATGGCACGCTCCAATACCAGCAAAGGCCTTGCTACACTCTGCGTGGGTGGCGGCATGGGCGTTGCGATGGCAGTGGAACGCGTCAAGGCTTGATTCCTTTCCTTGCCTCTGCGCGGCCTCATTAACCGCGCAGACTTTCCGGGCTCGGGGATAAATTTTCCCGGGCTGTCTTTTTTTTAGCCTGTTTCAGACAATCAGCAGGCCAGACAAGAAGATCAGCAGGCCAAACACAGATTTCGCAGATGATCATGATTACGCAGATCGCAGACCAAAGAAGAAAGAAAGAGATTTCGCACTAAGACACTAAGTCACTAAGAAAGCTGGAAGACTTAGAAGAAAGAGAAGAGGTCTCTCACAAAGCCACTAAGGCGCTAAGAAAGATATGAAAGAAGCAGAAAACCTGTTGATAAAAGGCCTGCTCAAAAAATTAAAATCGGCGCCATCGGCGCAATCTGCGGTTTCTCTTCTTCTTCTTCTTCTTCTTCTCGGCTCTGTGTCTTTGTGCGAAAATCGATTACGATTACCCTGCTACGCCAAGGCTACGCAGGGCAGGCGAGCACGAGCACGAGCACGAGCATGAAGACGTAGCAGAAAATCCTGTGATATCAGGCCTGCTAAAAATGACAATCGGCGTCATCGGCGTAATCTGCGGATGCTCTTCTCTTCTTCTTTGCGACTTCGTGTCTTTGTGCGAAAATCGATTACGATTACCCTGCTACGCCAAGGCTACGCAGGGCAGGCGAGCACGAGCACGAGCATGAAGACGTAGCAGAAAATCCTGTGATATCAGGCCTGCTTAACTAAACAAAAATCGGCGCCAATCGGCGCAATCTGTGGTTCCAGTTCTCCTTCTCCTCCTTCTTCGCGACTCTGTGTCTCGGTGCGAAAATCTATGCGATTATGTGCTTGACAACCTTTGACAATAAGATACTTTAATATTAAACTATTATATGTTTAATGGAGCAAAAGTTATGGGAAGTCATTACAACGGCGAAAGTGAGCAGCAGCGGGCACTCGACTGCTTTATCAAGCTGCTGCGCGCAACCGAATCGGTTAATACAGAGGTTCACAAAAGCGTTTTTGCCGAAGGCTTGAGTGAAAGCCAGTTTGGTATTCTCGAAGCACTGCTGCACCTTGGAACTCTTAACCAGAACCAGATCGCCAAAAAGTTGCTGAAAAGTGGCGGGAACATTACACTGGTAATAGATAATCTGGTCAAACAGGGTCTGGTGAGCAAGGAAAAGCGCAGCGAAGACAGGCGATTCTACTGGATCGATCTTACCGACAAAGGCAGAAGACTTATAGAACATCTGTTTCCGCGGCATGCCGAAAACATCACGAAACGCATGGCGGTGCTCAGCCCTGAAGAACAGATTCTTCTCGGAAAGCTCTGCCGCAAACTCGGAAAAAATAATAAACAATGAGGAGAGAAACATGAAAAAGGTATTACACATCACAGCAAGTCCCAGAGGCGCGCAGTCGCGCACTCTCAGAATAGCCGGTGAGCTGATCGCGAAGCTCAAGAAGATACATGGCGAAATCGCCCTCGATACTCTCGATGTCTTCACTGAAAAACTGCCAGAAATGAACATAACTCGCGTCAAAGGCAAATATATGCTGATGAGTGGCCAGGAACTTTCGGGCGATGCAGTCGACGCATGGAAAGAAATCAAGGCTCATATCGCGCGCTTTCTGGCGGCTGACATCATCGTTATCAGCACGCCGATGTGGAACTTCGGTATTCCGTATAAACTCAAACACTACATCGATATCGTCTGGCAGCCAGGCTTCATGTTCAAATACACCGAGAATGGCCCGGTCGGACTGGCAGCAGGCCGCAAGGTTTACGTCGTCTCGACCCGAGGTGGTGACTACACTCCCGGTACTCCGGCCGAACCCTACGATCAGATCACACCCTATCTCAAAACCGTTCTCGGATGGGCCGGTCTGACCGATGTAACTTTCATCAGCGGCCAGCCGATGGATGCCAACACAGAAGAAGGCCGCGAAGCCAAGATCAAAGAAGCCATCGCAACCATCGAAAAGCTGGCCTGAAAATAATCCGCTTATTACACTTATTGACGCCAATTCTCGTAGGGGTTCAACATGTTGAACCCCTACGCTGTTTCAAAACCTTTTTTGACTGAGGCAGCATATATTGCTATACTGAACATCGGTCCTCTGCCACATTTGATAGCCGGGTTGATTAACCAGTACGGACTCACGTCAGGCAAGTGTAACAAGGGCGCAGGCGGGTTTCTCATGAGCGAAAACTTCGAGCCAGGCAGCTTTGACACAAAGCTATAGCTATTCACAATATATCATCGGCTGGTGAGAGTTGTAGCGAATGAGATTCCGCCGAGAGCCCGGCATAAGCGGATGTTTCACGGTTAAATACCTGTCATAAGATGTGACAAAGTGCCAGTCTTTGAGAAATATTCTGCGAAAGCCGGCAAATGTACCCTTTTACCGATCTGACCATCAAGTTCAAGCGCCTGCGCATGATACTGCCACGGCGGGACTTTATCACGGCGGCATTGCTATGGTCGCTGCTGTCGGCGGCTTTTATCTATTCGACCAACCTGACAGCGCCGCTCGATAATGGCCTGAAAGATCTCAAAATCAGATTCAGCGCATCTTATCTGCGTCCGCAGATTCCCTACGACATGCTGCTGGTCTCGATCGACAACGATACGTTAGTTAAGGCCCCGTACAAGTGGCCCTGGCCACAGTCATACTGGGCCCAGCTGCTGCGCCGCATAAACGAAGAAGGGCAGCCGAGGGCGATCATTTTTGACGTCTTTTTTCAGACGCCTGAGAACATGACTGAATCAGAAGCTAAAGCCGAGAAAGAGGCTGAGCTGCTTGTCTTTGCCGAAGCAATAAAAGAAAGCAAAAACATTGGTCTGGTAGCGCTCTACGAAGAGCTGGTAACCAAACTCGGGCCACAGCTCAAGACCGTACCGCCACATCCTCTGCTGCGCAAGAATGCTTCATTCTACGGCCTGGCCTGGCAACCCATAGATGAAGATGGCAGAGTTCGTTCGTTCATACTGAGCGATCACCGGGCCGACGAAAACCACATTGCCTGGGAAATTTTAGATTTTCTCGGACAACCACTTAACCATGCCGAAAGGGTTTCTGCCTATAAAAAGGCCGTCGCGCTGATCGATTTTTCTTCGACTGATGCTTTGATTGGTCAGCTCGGCATACAGGACCTGCTGGACGATGAGCGTAATTTTGAATTTCTCAAAGATCGCGTCGTGGTGATTGGCGCGACGGCTCCGGTTCTGCATGACTACCACCAGACGCCTTTCGGTCTTATTACCGGCCCGGAAATCATCTGCAACGCGTTTGCAACACTGGCCAGCGGCCGCTTTCAGCTGCTTAACAACGGACTCTGGTAGCGTCTGTTTTATTATCTGATCGGTATTGTTATTGCGATTTTTATTTTTACCGATTTCATAAAGAACAATCAGCGCCAGATGTTCATTTTGTGGCTGTTGATGCCGGTTTTTCTGTTTATCTATTCGTTTCTGCCGCTGGAACACCCGCCAGTAGTATTGACCTGGGCCGGGTACAGCCTTACCGCATTTGTCATCTTTCTTTTTCTGCGTTTTCTTGAGATTTCAGAGGTCCGCGAGCAGTTGCTGGAAGGAGAATTCTGTGGAACCATTCAAAAGAATTTCTTTCCTGCAGAAAAGCTTGTCGATGAGCGCGGCATAACCTGTTACGGCACCTGTATTCCGTATAAAGATGCCGGCGGCGACTACTACGACTTTTTCAAACTCAAAGATGGCCGCGTTTTCTTTATTCTCGGAGACGTAACCGGGCACGGCCTTTCGGCCAGCATGATCACTACTGTTGCCAAAACCGTGGTGCTGCTCGAAGCTGAACGCGAAGACTTCGATCTTCAGCGGCTCTTACAGGAAATAAGCCTGACAATTTATAACATGACGCGCAAACGCCGCATGATGTCGGCAGTGGCAGGCATCATCAACCCGACAACCAGCAGACTACAGCTGATTTCCGCCGGGCACCTTCCCCCGGTACTTAAAGATGGCGACGCTGCCAATGAAATTCCGCTGCCCAGCCTGCCACTCGGTTTATCAAAAAAGCCCCGCCCATTTACAACTACCGAAGTGGATATTCCAAAAAACTCAAAACTTTTTATCTATTCGGACGGTATAATAGAAGGTGTAAACTGGAAGAATCAGATGTTTGGCTACGATTCTTTCTACAAGCTGGTGGCAGATCTGCCGGCGCAAAACAGCCTGGAAGAAGATGCCGCTTCGCTGATCGAGTGCCTGCGCTCACATTCGCAGGGGCGTACATTTGAAGACGATGTTACGCTGGTAATAATCGACCTGAACAAAGAGGAAAAAAATGAAAAGTAAAATCAATGTTTTTGCATCGTTCTGTCTGATGGTGGGAATTTGTCTGCTGGTTGGCTGTGGAGCCAAGTCAGAACCAATCGGCAAGCTGGCCGGGGTTGAGGGCAAGGTTGACGTCAAACCAGCCAGTGCTGAGGCTTTTGCTGCGGCAGCTGTACAACAGCAGGTTTTTACCGGAGATTCAATCAGAACCTCAGATGATGCCAAAGCTGAGATACAGCTGACCGACAACAGCCGCATCGTGTTAAGCAGCAATACCTATCTTGAAGTTCGCAACTTCAGCGAAAAAGATCTGCGCCAGATGAATGGCATCGCCATTTACAAGATTTCACCACAGAACAAGGAACTCAAAATTCACACGCCATCAGGCATGGCAACGGTTCTTGGCACGACTCTGCGCATCGACGTCAGTGACAAAGAGACAATCGTGTCGGTTGAAGAAGGCAAAGTAGGTTTCAGTAAAAAGCCGGGACACCAGGTCATCATCGAGGCCGGCAAGCAATATGCTTCAACCGCTGAAGAAGACACAGCCAACAATATTGATCCGCTCGAACTCGAAAAGCTTTTCGGTGACGGCAAGCTCGCCCCGATCATCAACCCCCGCTAACCGTCTAGTTCTTTGTCGCGCAAGAATTCACTGTCATTGCGAGCGAAGCGAAGCAATCTCTTTGTCCATGGGATTGCCACGTCGGGCTGACGCCCTCCTCGCAATGACAATGAATCCTATGACTCATATGTGACAGAGGACTAGAGATTTTTTCTGGGGTAGATCTTTGCGGCGCACTCAGGGCAGATACCGTGCGAAAACTCCGAATCAGTATGTTCTTTGAGATACTGCTCAACCTGATTCCATAGACCCTTGTCGTCGCGAATCTTTTTGCATGATGAGCATATTGGAATAATGCCGCGCAGCACCTTGATTTCGCCGAGCGCCTGCTGCAGATCGGCTATTATCTTCTGATTCTCGACTTCGAGGTTCTTGGATTCAGTAATATCAGTGATAAAGCCTTCCAGCCGGCGCGTTTTATCACCTGTTTTTGCGTTGCCCGACGGGCTACCCTGATCCCATACCCATTTTTGCTGGCCGGCGGCATCGATAATGCGATAGGTCAGATTATAAGGCTTGCCGGTTTCAATTGCATTCAAGAATGCCGGTCTTATTCGCGCCAGATCTTCGGGAACAATAAGACTGGCATAGTCAGTGCGAAAATTGTTGATAAGATCTTCGGGCTTGTAACCTGTCAGTTTTCGGCAGCCGCGACTGGCGTATCTCAGCGTCCATCTATTGCCGATTTCGTATTTATAGGCCATTCCAGGCATACTGCCAAGAAGCATTGATATTCGCTTTCGGCTCTTCTTAAGTCGGTGATTGGCTACACGATTTTTACGATAAAGCTCTTCAAGGTTGAAATGCGAGCGAATCATCCTGATCACGAACAGCAACAGCAGAAACGCAATTACGATCTCAGCCACCTGTACAACACGACGCCAGAAAAGGTCATTGTCACTTTCTGGTGAGTAGATAAAGCCTTCGAGACTGACGTCAGCAGGCAGCATTCCCAGCTCATTGTACTTTTCAGCAATATGTCGCCAGCGGCCGGGATTCATGTAGCCGATTTCAACAACATCCCGACCAATCAGCGCCTTGGACTTCTCGGCTTCGAACAAAAGATGCGCGCGGCTGTGGCGCTGCGAATAGCGGTTGAAAATAAGATCCACAATCTCTTGTGGATGATCCATGGCATACTGCCAGCCTTTTTTGGTTGCTTTTACGAATGCCGCAACCCTTTCAGGATATTTTACGACCTGCTCCTCAGAAGTAAACAGCACATCGCCGTAGAAATCGATACCGCTGGACTGCGGCGTGAATACACGGTATTCGAGGTTATGTTCGACAAAATTGAACGGCTCATCCGAAAGATATGCCGAAATAGCGTCCGCTTTGCCTGCGATCAGCTCATTTACACCGTATGTGTGCGGCAAAATTTCGAGATCTTCCATTTTCAGGCCTTCTGCTCGCAGATAAGCCAGCAGCTCGGCTGAGTGTTTTTCGAGCATGACCCGACGACCGGCAAGCTGATGAACATTGGTAATATCGCTTGTCGCAGGAACCAGGAATGCCAGAGGAGAATGCTGGTAAATAGCAGCCAGCACCACAACCGGCTCACCACGCGATCTGTGCAGCAGCAGTTCCGCACCGCCGATGCCAAAATGGGCACGCCCCGAAATGACTGTCTTTACCGACTCTTCTTCAGGGTTATCCTCAACTATTTCCAGCTCAAGACCGGCCTCGCGATAATAGCCCTTTTCGATGGCAGCGTAATAACCGGCAAACTGAAACTGGTGCAGCCACTTGAGCCTGAGAACGACCTTGTCGAGACTTGCGCCAGCCTTTGCAGAATCTGCCCACACAGCAGTCGCTGCCAGAAAAATCGCCAGCAGACAAATAACAATCCGGAAATTACCCGGCAAAAAGTTGTACCCCGCGCGTATCATTTATATCTAATCCTGTTGCTGTGACTGAAAGTTATCAATATCTGTAATGCTAGATTCTAATGCAAAAACCGTTTACGGTCAAAAAATAAAACCGCCGACTGTAAGCGGCGGCCAAAGCTATATGGCAAGCACCATCGAGATGCCTGAATGAGTCCAACAGGGCTAGAAAGGCCAGAAATTGTTATCGGCCCAGATACGCTCGGTCACGATTCGGTCGATTTCGAGCAACTGATGCAGGTGGCTGCGCTCCCAACCGGCAAGCCAGGCGTAGAGCTTCTTTTCTTCTTCATCAGTAGCTGATTCAGCGCGTTCAGAGTAGACCTTGATCGCACGCTCTTCCATGTGTATTGCCGCTGAAATAGCTGCCGACTCATAGTCAGCACCGGTTATCTGTTCGATAATCTCACTATTAACTACTTCTGATGCAGTTTTTAGCGGATCTTCGCTGACATCGGCGACAAAACTGCCAGCCTCTTTGAGTGACTTGTAATGTTTGAGCAACAGATCGATATGTTCCTGCTCTTCAGCGGCCATAGTGCTGAAGAACTCGCGCACGGCCGAGTGCTGTGTGTGTTCGGCAACTTTGCTGTAAAAGGTTTTGCCACGCTTCTCCAGAAGCAGGGCTTGTCTGATGATTTCGAGAGAACGCTGTGCGGCCATTTTTCCTCCTGGTTAATCTGTCTTCTGATAACAACAATACAAAATACCCGCCAAAAAGCAACCCGATTGTTACAGCATTTCCTTGAGGGCGAGGGTGAACAGCTTAACGCCTTCGCGGGGTTTGTGCGAACGGTATTCGCTCACCCAGCCTTTGACAATTGCGTATTTATCGTCGGGCAACGCGAGAATGTACATCATGTTCATGCCCGGCCAGACCTCAGTATCGAGACCGGTGCCGCCGCCGGCACCTGAACCATAGACCGTCGGAATCTGCGAAAACGCCGAAATCTTATGCTTGCGAAAAAGCTGTTCGAGTTCTTCCTGTAAAGTGGCGCTGCAGATCAGCATTACGAATTCCATGTTCATTCTTCACCCCGCAACTCTGCCGGCACCAGCCAGCGCTGCAACAGACTATAGAGAACCGGCATCAATACCAGCGTCATGATCGTAGACACGAACAGTCCTCCGATGACACTGAATCCGATCGGCACCCAGACCTCAGAGCCATCGCCGGTCGAAAGAGCCATTGGCAGCATGCCGATAGCCGTTGTCGATGATGTCGAAAGAACCGGTCGCAGGCGGCTTTTCCCGGCTTCGATCAAAGCGCGGTTAATCCTGATACCGCGCCGTATCAGCATGTTGATGTAACTGATCAACACAATACCGTTATTTACGACGATACCGATCAGAATGATAAAGCCAAGCAATGAGACTACCGAGATGCGGTTGCCGGTTATGGCGAGTAACTGAATCGCGCCCATGAAGCCGAATGGAATGCTCAAGAATATGATGAAAGGAGCCAGCAGCGATTCAAACTGCGAGGCCATGACCATATAAACAAGAATCATACCCAGTACGGCCGCCTGCATCAGCAAAAGAAATGAATCGATACGCTCTTTTTCGTTACCGCTGAAAGCCCAGCTGAAGCCCGGCGGAACCGGCAGTTCTTCGAGAATTTTGCCGGCGCGCTTGATGACAGTGCCGGGGTCGGTACCGAACACCTGACCGGTAACCTTGATATAGCGTTGCTGTTCGCTGCGTTCGATGCGAATCGGGCCGAGTTCCTGTTCGAGGGTCGCGAGATTGCTCAACCTCACTGACTGGCGGTTCGGCGCCAGAATATTGACCTGATCGAGATCAGAAATTTCGACACGATCTTCAGGGCGCAGACGCACTTCGATATCATATTCTTCGCCACCCTCACGAAACTTGGCTGTGCGATCGCCCCTGAAATAAAGCTCAACACCGCGCGCCACATCGCTTACATTGAGGCCAAGCGCCGAAGTTTTTTCGCGATTGACCTTGACCTGCATCTCAGGGCGCGCCAGCTTCTGACTGATTTCTAGGTCCTTGAGATTTTCGATCTGCGAGAGAGCCTTTACCATCTTGTTGGCATATTCAACACCCTGCGCCAGATCATGCCCGTAGATATCGACCGAAAAGTCGGCACTGCTGCCCACGATCATTTCGCCGATTGGGTCAGTTGTGGTGAACCTGATAATGGTGCCGGGAATCTTGTCGAGAATCGGGCGCAGCCGGCTGATAATCTCTTTGGCGCCGGCCTGGCGCTGATTTTTTGACAACAGCGTCATTTCGATCTTGCCATAATTCGAAGCCTTCTTGGGGCTGAACATCATGTTTTCGACGTCTTCAGTGACGCCGGTGGTGATAATGTATGATTTGAGTTCGGGCGTGTTGGCGCGGATAACCTCGCCAATCTGCTGACATACGCGGGTGGTTTCCTCATAGCGGGTGCCAGTCGGCAGTTCGACTTCCATGAACAGGAAGCCCTGATCCTGCTGTGGCATGTATTCGACGCCAACCAGCGGAATCAGCGCCAGTGAAAAGACAAAAATCGCGACCAGCGTAGCGAGAACTTTTTTGCGGTTGCGCAGAGCCTTGCGCAGAAACAGGCCGTAAAGCCTTTCGACCCGGTCGAATGTGCCGCCGATACGTTCAAAGAAACCGTTTTTCGCCGCGGCGCCATGTTTTAAAAACTTTGAGCAAAGCATCGGCGTCAGCAGCAGCGAAGAAAAAAGCGAGGCAATCAGCGCCATGGTAACGATAGTGGCCAGCTGACCGAACATGATCTTGGTGATACCGCTGGTGAAGATGATTGGCAGAAAAATAGCTACCGTAGTCATTGTCGAGGCGACAACAGCCGTACCCATTTCAGCAGCGCCCCAGATCGCACTTTCGCGCGGGTTTACCTCGCGATCGAGATAGCGTTTGATATTGTCGAGAATGACGATGGCATTGTCGACAACCATGCCCAGTGCGATGGCAAGGCTCGACAGCGAAATCTGATTGATCGTATAACCGTTCAGGTACATGAGCAAAAAGGTTATGATCAGTGAAGTCGGCACTGTCGTCGAAACGATCAGACTGGCGCGCATATCTCTGATGAAAAACAAAATCACGAGAAAAACGCCGATACCGCCGAACATCAGGGCATTTCGCAGGTTGTTGACCGTACTCATGATAAAATTGGACGAATCAAAAAATTCGATGATTTCGACATCAGAAGGCAGCTGCGCCTTGATTTCTGGCAGGGCGCCCCTGACCGCCTGCGAAACGGCAAAAGTATTGCCGCCTGACTGCTTCTGAACGATTACAGCAATGGCGGGCCGGCCATTCATCGACAATTCATCAGACTTTTCGGCAAAACCATCTTCGATTTCAGCTATATCCTTGAGTCTGATGATTCCCTGGCTGTTCGAGACGACCAGTTCACCAATTTCTTCAACGGTGGTGAATTCAGCCGGAGTTCTGATCAGAAAATCGACAACCCCTGACCTGATGTTGCCGCCGGGGTTGCTGAGGTTCTGAGCATGCAGCATCTGCACGACCTGCTGGCCGCTGACTCCGGTGGCTTTTAGACGTTCGCGGTCGAGTTTGACCCTTATGGTGCGGCGCAGGCCTCCCTGCGAAATAGCGGTGGCGACTCCGGGCAGACGTTTGAGCGCATCAGTGATCTTCTTATCGACGATACGGTCGAGCTTTTCCCAGCTCTCATTGGCGGTTACGCAGAGAACCATGACCGGAATCGCGCTCATGTCGAACTTGAGGATCACCGGGTCATCGGCCCCGTCAGGCAGATATTTGCGAATCAGGTCGATGCGCTCGCGAATGTCGTTGGCTGCTTCCGAGAGGTCGGTATCCCAGTTGAACCTCACCGTTATCATCGAAACGCCTTCCATCGACGAAGAAGTTACCTTATCGACGTTCTGCACGGTCGCGACGCGCTCTTCGATGACTTCGGTGATGCGCGTCTCGATTTCTTCAGGCCCGGCACCAGTATAGGATGTAATGACCGAGATTACCGGAATATTCATATCGGGCATCAGATCGATGCCGACGCGGGTATAGGCGAAGCCGCCGAGAATGACGCAGGCGATGAAGATCATGCTGGTCGTAACCGGCCATCTGACGCCAAATTCTGAGAGTTTCATCGTTCACTTTCACTTTCGACGATCTTTACCTGGCTGCCTTCGCGCACGAACTCGAGACCACGCGCAATGATCTGTTCGCCTGCCTTGAGACCCGAAAGGATCTCGACACGCGCTTCATCGACGATGCCGATCTCGACCTGACGCCGCACGGCCCGGTCATTCTCGATGACATAGACAAAATGCTGGCCATTGTGGCGAATCAGCGAATCGCGCGCCACGATGGGAACATCGACGCTGGTATTGAGAAGAAAGCTGAGACGCGCAAACATGCCACTGCGAATGCGGTTTTCGGGGTTTTTGAGAATAATTTCGACGCGACCGGTTTTGCTTACTGCATCGATTGAAGGATATACCAGATCGGCAACCGCCTCGTAGGCTTCGTTTATTGCATCGAGGTTGATTATTACCGGCGTTTTGCCTGACTTGATCAGGTCGATATCCTTTTCTATCACCGATGCGATGATTCTGACCGGGTTGATCTGCTCAACCCTGAAAAGGGGGGTGGCCGGGTTGGCCATGGCACCGGTATCAGCATGCCGGGCGACGACGACACCATCGAAAGGTGCGCGAACCATGGTATTTTCGAGCGCAACCCGAATCGCATTGAGATTGGCTTCGGCCTGCACAAGCTCGGCCCGCCGCACGCCAATCGTCATTTTTGCCGACATCACAGCGTCATTGGCACGGCTGACGTCGGTGTTGGCGGCAACCAGACGGGCATTGGCAGAATCATACTGAGCCATCAGATCGTCGAACTGCTGCCGCGATACCGCGCCTTCTTTCAGCAACTTTTCGAGACGGGTACGGGTCTGCGCCAGATTTTTCTGCTGGGAACTGGCAGCTTCGACACCGGCTTTTGCCGCGAGCAGAGCTGACTGTGCACTCTCAAACATAACCTTCTGCAGCTCGATTGAAGCTTTAGCCACAGTCACCGCTGCTTCTGCCTGAGCGAACTGAGCCCGCTGCACGTCGTCGTTTATCTTGGCGAGTTCCTGATCTTTTTTCACCTGCGACCCGACATCGACGTAGATTTCGACGATTCGACCGGCGGCCTCAGGATGAACTGAAACGCCAAGCAGGGGCAGAACATCGGCCGAAGTATCGATACGTCGATTGATGGTGCCAGTAGTTACCTTCGTGGCAAACACAGGTATGGCACGACTGGCTTCCTGTGCCGGCGCAAGCTGAGAGGTAAGAATAAAAACCGCAGCAAATACAAACAACTTTGCAGACACAGAAAACCGGCAGGTGGTCATAAATAGCTCCGTTTCAGCCTAAGCGGTCGCGGCCAAGCCGGCCAGTGGCGAGCAGATATGAAAGCCGTGCCTGGTGGTGAAAGAAAACCGCCTGTAGATATTGCAGACGGGTATTTGAGTAGGCAGTTTCGGCGTCGAACAGATCGACCTGAGTGAACAGACCGTTTTCGTATCGTACGTTAGCGAGTCGCATCGTTTCTTCAGCCTGTTTGAGGTTTTCTTTCTGGGCCGCCACGATTTCTTCCGAGCTTTTCAGTGTCAGATAAGCCTGGTGAATCTCAAGATGCGCCTGTTCGACAGCATCGAGATATTCATTCTCGCTCTGCGATCTGACCGCGCGGGCTTCGCTGACTTTGCCGCGGCTGAAACCGGCATCCATGATCGGCAGATTGAGTGACAAGCCGGCCAACCAGTAAGATTTACGCTCGACTTTTCCCATGTCTGCATACGAAGAAGGATTCTCTGTGCCATATTGCGCAAACAGCGCAGCAGTGAGTTTTTTCTCGCCGCGGGCGGCTCTGATCTGCTCATCGGCGATCCTGCATTCACGCCTTTTTATCAGCAGATCTTCGCGTCTCTCTTCTGCCATGGCGACGTCTTCTTCGAGATTCGGGTCGATGCTTTCGACTTCGAGACGGCAGGCGGTATCAACGGTCATATCCAGTGACAGTGACAGCAGTTTGAGCAGATTGAGCCGTGCCAGTTCGGTATCGTTACAGTCCTTGATATAGGCGCTGCGATTCTGCGCCAGTCTTACTTCAGCCCTGAGCACTTCATACTTGGAAGTCTGCTCGGCTTCGTATCTTTTTTGGACAAGGTCGAAATGCGCCTGCGCGAGGTCGCGATCCATTTTACCGACGTCTTCGACTTCACGCGCATAGAGCCATGAGTAATAACTCAGGCTGGCAGCCATGATTATCTGCTGTTGAGTAAGAGTGTGGGCAGACTCGGCAATCAGCCTGCCAAGGCGCGCCGAGTTGACGGCGGCCCGGTCCTTTTCTCCAAGATAGACTGGCTGCGTGAGCTCGCCCCAGATCTTTTGTATGTCATTACGGCCCATTTCGATGGTCTGACCGCCAAAGTTAGCCGATGGCACGTCTTTGATCCTGGTCTGGGTCATGTTGCCCGAGAACTTCAGACCACCGATTGAACGCGCCTGATCAACCTGACCGCGCGCCTTTCTAATATTGAATTGAGAAGACTTAACCGCTCGGTTGTTCTGCAAAGCCAGTGCAACCACGTCGTCAAGACAGACATTTTGTAGATCGAGAGCTGGTGAGGCTGTCGCCACTGGTTTCAAATTTTCGTCGAGCTCAATAATGTCAAGAGAGTCTGCCGCAAGCGACATGCTCAGCCCCAGAAACAGAAATAAAGTCACGCATTTTCTCAGCATATTTTCCTCCATATATGCCCGGCAGTATAGCAGACTGTACCCTCTGCCGCAAAGAATTCGCAAACCGGCAAACACATCTGATTTTGAGGTTTGAAGAGCTGGAGAAAGATGTTATACTTGGCCAGCAGACCGATTCAATGCACGTAGGATACAGCAATGCGAGAACTCTGGCAGATTTTTCTGTCTTTTTTCAGAATAGGAATGTTCACTCTCGGCGGCGGTTACGCCATGCTGCCGCTGATTCAGTGTGAAGTCGTCGAGAAACGCCAGTGGGTAGACAACCGTGAATTCATCGAACTGCTGGCGCTGGCGCAGACCGCGCCCGGCCCGATGGCAATCAATGCGGCCGTTTTTGTCGGTTACAAACACCGCGGCATCGCCGGCAGTCTTGCCGCCTGCCTCGGCATGACACTGCCGTCATTTCTCATTATTCTCATCATCGCCATGTATCTTGTCGGCTTTCGTGAGAACCATTATGTCGAATGTTTTTTCAAGGGAGTGCGGCCAGCGGTCGTAGCGCTAATCGCTGCGCCACTTTACGCACTTGGCAAAGCCATCAAAATCAGATGGTGGGGCGTTCCGCTAACTGCGTTGATTGCAGCAGCAATAGCGTTTGCCGGAATTTCACCGGCAATATTGGTGGTAGCCGCCTCACTTATCGGTCTTTTCGGCGGTATGCTGCAAAAGAAACGTGGAGAAAAACCAGATGCAACTGTATCTTGAGCTGTTCTTCAGCTTCTTTAAAATTGGCCTGTTCGGCTTTGGCGGCGGCTATGCCATGCTGCCGCTGATTCAGCATGAAGTTGTCGGAGCGCACCATCAGTGGCTGAACATGGTAGACTTTACTGACATAGTGGCCATCTCGCAGATAACTCCAGGGCCGGTAGCCATAAACATGGCCACCTACGTCGGCTATACGGTAAGTGGTAACATCTGGGGCTCTATGCTGGCAACACTCGGAGTAACCCTGCCGCCACTGCTGATCATGCTCATTATATCAAGATTCTATCTGAAGTTTCGCAAGAACCAGTATGTTGAGATGGCATTTTCGACGCTGCGACCTGGGATTCTCGGTTTGATTGCAGCGGCCGCCATCTCGCTGGTAAATTCCTACAACTTTATCGACAAAACCAGTGGCCTCATCTTCGCAACGGTCTTCGTCGCCTGCCTTTACCGCATTCACCCGATGAAACTTATCATCGCCTCCGGCCTCGCCGGCCTGATAATCTACCGTTGATCGGCAAAGCCCTCTACAGAAAAAAAGTTTTCAGAACCAATAAATTTTGTGCCTGGAGTGGCAGTTTTGCAGGCAAAATTACCACTCCAGGGATTTTAAGTTATTTTCGCCGAAAGCAGGGATAGATTACTTCTTTTCTCTGGCTTTGCCTTTTTCTGTGGGCTCGCCATGTAATTTGCCATCGCCGGTTTTGCTGACACCGGGGATTTCATCGACTTTGATCGCGGGCATCGGGTATTTATCGGTAGCCGGCATCAGGCCGCCTTTAACGGTAACCGTCTGCCCGGCCATCTTTTCGAGTTCAGCGAAGGCTGCTTTGTCATAGCCAGGGAGCAGCTTGTATTCTTTGTCGCCGCAAACAAGAATAATAGTGGCATATTTCTGCTTTTTGGAGGCGTCAGCCGGAATTACCTTGATAACACCAGTGTTTTCGACCTGTTCGAGCTTGCCCTTACCTTTGAAGTCCTTCTTTTCTTCTTTAGCTGGAACCGGGGCGGCAGCAGCATCGCCAGCTTCTTCACTTATCGCAGTGCCGCTGTCAGCAGCAGGTGCATCCTGTGCCATAAGAGCAGAAGAGAGACCAAGAACGAGCAGAAGTGCCAGATAATAAACACAATACTTTTTCATCAGAATGTTTCCTCCAGTTAACTTGAAACAAATCTGCCGCCCCATGAGGAGCGGCTTACCTACAAAACAGATTATACACCTTGTCAGTCGTTACAACAAACAAAACAACAGGCAATTCAGGCTGAGAAACCAGGCATGGATCCTGCGACTTCGCGCAGGATGACGACGACCGGCGCTCGCCGAAGCCTAAAAAAGAGAATGAGCGTAGGCATGCTCACCCCCAATAAAAGAAATCTGTGGGAATCGGTGTAATTTGCGGTTTCTGTTCTTTCGCGAAAGAATTGCGAAGCATCAGATTTGCTATTGTGTGGTGAGGTGCATTACACTCAGAAGGATGGAAATTACCAAAGAGAGATTTCTCGGGCTGGTCGCTGCCATGCTGGCTATTGCGGGTTTTCTGGCATGGTGGATTCCTGACGCATCCGGTAAGGATATGGCGACCGCAGATGTCGTTTATCTCATCCTGACTTTTGCCGTGGTGACAATGTGCATTCGCATCGAAGCATTTACCGCCGCTATTGCCGTTGTTTATGGCAGTTCGCTGCTGTTCTGTTTCTTTTATCTATTCATCGCTCCGTTTGAAGCACCGGTGATGTTGGCGCTGTTCTTCATGCCGGCGGTGCTATGGCAGAAACGGCGCATTGGCTGCCTGCATCTCGGTATAATCAGCGCAGCTCTGGTCTGGTTGAGCTGGAGCATTCTCGGACGCCCGGCAATACTGGTTTTATTGCTGCCAACCTGTCAGATTCTGGCAATCAGGCTCAGCAATACAGTACAGACCAGATACAGCCGCGACAGTAACGAGGTCAAGCTTCAGTTAAGTTCTTCTCAAAAAGAACAGATGCGACAGAACCGGGAAAAACCCGACGACTGGTGGGATATGATCAAACCAGAAATCGAAGCGTTCCCCGATCGTATCATGGAAATGTGGCAAGAGTTCTCTGGTGAAGCACCACGCCGGCACCTCGGCAGCGACAGCGTTCTCGATCTCGAACTGCTGCAGATGCAGAATGCCCGCGTAATGTCACAGGCTCTTACCGACATAAAGAGGCGCGACGCTTATTTTGCCGCTGATGCCTTTATCAAGCGCGTCGAAAAACTGTTCTGGAAGTTGCAGAATGCCTGGTATGACCAGAAGCTCGAGACCATTCAGGCCGTTGTTTCAGACGCTCTTTACGAACAGCTTAGATGCCAGGTAGACAACCAGAAAGCGATGGGTCTGCGCTACCGGCACAGCAAAATGACGGTTTATGACCTGCGCATCGCCCAGGTAAACTGCGACAATAACTTTGACGTCATTCATGTTTTTATTCGCGCCTCTTCGGCCGATTCGGCGATAGATCTCAAAACCGGCGAAACCCTGGCATCCAACGAAGAGAGCCGCAAATTCTCGGAATACTGGACCCTGATCAGACGCCCATCGGCAAAGACCCTGCAAAAACCCGGCCTGGTCGAAGGCTCTTGTCCGAACTGCAGCGCACCGATTCAGATCGGGCAGGCGACTGTCTGCAGCACCTGTGGTTCTTACATCAGATCTGGCTATTACGACTGGGTTCTGGCAAAAATTACCCAGGCCTGCGAATGGGAATACAGCGAGCCCGGCCTGATCCCTGACTGGAACACCATGAAGACCATCGACATTGATTTCAACATTCAGCAGATCGAAGACCGGTCCGGCGTGATTTTCTGGATGACAAGACTGAGCGAACGCAGCCAGTCGGCTGAACCTATGCAGAGATTTGCTACCGAAGCTTTTTGTGAGCATTACCAGGTGCAGAGCATTGAGCGTGGCTACAGCTACATGGAAAGCGTCACACTTGGATCGGTATCTCTAAAAGGCTTCAGAATTACGAAACACTGGGACAGTATTTTTGTTCTGGTGATCTGGAGTGGAGTTCCGGTTACTGTCGATAAACACGGCCGCATCATAGACAAGCGCAGAATGAGCCAGGTCAGCCGCGAAATATACATTCTCGGCCGGCGGCATGGCGTTAAAACCAACCAGAACAACACCTTGAGCAGCGCTCATTGCCCGGGTTGCGGTGGACCGCTGAGTTCGACATATGCCGTCTCATGCAATTACTGCAATACGGTTCTCAATGAAGGCAGCAACAGCTGGATTCTCGAAAGAATTACCAGCGAAAGCGATCCGACCTATCAGGAAGTGGTCGCGAAAAAAACCACGGTAGAAAAAGACTTTGAGGAAGACGGTGCAACAAGGTCAGCGCGCGACATAGTTACCATAATGGCTCAGATTCTGCTGGCAGACGGCAAGACCGAGCCAGACGAAATGAAACTACTCAACAAGATCGCCCAGTGTTATGACATCTCGGAAATCCAGGTACTGGCTATCATCAACTCGCTGAAGGCCGGGCTCGTTTATATACCCGCCCCGGCTGACAATCGCGAGTCGTGGGCTCTACTGCTGGCAGCCGCCAGGATGGCGCTTTCTGACGGCAAGCTTTCGCCGATCGAAGAACGCGAGCTGACTTTGCTGGCACAGCACATCGGTTACTCTCCTGCCGATGTTGCAAGGGCGATCAAGGCCGAAGAAAAGCGGAGATTCGAGGAAATGCGCGAAGAAAAACATCGGATTGCCCGCGAAAAATTACAGGAAGAACTGCTTAAAAACAAAGAAAACGAGCCCGAACCCGACGACGAAGGTTAACCCTTAGTCACATAAGAGCGCATAGATTGAGGTCATTGCGAGGAGCGTAGCGACGAAGCGGTATGCCGCAGGCATAAGCCAGCTCTGAGCTAATCCTTCTGTCTGTAAGATTGCTTCGCTTCGCTCGCAATGACGGATAACACCAAGATTCAATGTTGACAAAGCACTAGTAATCCCGGCTGCGACCGGATTTTTTTGAGGGGCGGCGGTAACCGCATTTGCAGATACCTTTGGGGTTCATAACCCTGGCGCACTCGGGGCAGAACTTGCTCATCTTTTCTTCGATACGGCTTTCGAGTTCTTTCTTTTTCTTCTGTTCCTCAAGCTTTTTTGCCAGGGCCAGAAACTCGGCACTCTCTGCCGCGCTCGGCGTCGATTCGTTGAGTTCCTGAAACTTCTCGGCGTAATCGGGATTTTCTTCGAGATAGGCAGCAAAAGCCTGTTTTACATTGAGGTTTTTGCGCCAGAGATGCTCGTAGGGGTAAAAAGGTTCTTCTTCGAGCTGCTCTTCACACAGGGCAATGAATTTTTCTTCCCAGCTGTCGTATGGTTCCCGTTTCATGTGATCTCCCATTGGTACAAACAATTTTACAGAGAATCAAAAAGATCTTTGCCCGGAAAAATCTTTTTCTCAAGGTCCTGCAGACAGCGCAGATGATTGTCAAAACCCTCTGCGAAAAGAGCGAGCAAATGCTTGTATTCAGGAACTTCGGTTACCAGAGCACGTTCAGCCGAACGTTCACACATGCTCTGTTCGAAACTGCGCAGGGCGGTCAGAGCATACCGGGAAGAACAGCTTCCTGATCTGACTTCTGCCAGCGTATTTTTGAGTTGATCATGTATCAATCGGAGGGTCTGCAGGCTGACTTTGCCGGGACTCCATTCTTCAGGCTTTTCGGCGATTTCTTCGATCAGACTGTCGATAATTGCAGCATGTCCCTCTTCTTCAAGCGCGAGAGCTTCAAATTCGCGAGAGTAATCAGGAAACAGTTTTTTACAAACCCGATACAATTCAGCAACAAGCAGCTCATTCTGCTTCAATACCACAGCAATATTGGCTAATTCCATTCGACCTCCAGAGTGACAGATAGAATTATAACCGAACCCGACAGATTTGCCAAAAAATCAGCTTAAAACGCTCTGAATCGGTTTTGACAAGATTTATCCCCGGGCGGATAATACCTGCCTGAATTAGACGTCAAATCTGCTGATAATGGTAATTTTAACACAAATCGATGCTGTCGCTATACCATAGAATACAAAAAATTGAATCGTTACAGAAAGCTGCCGACAAAGAGGTTAAGCTGTGCAAAAGCCATACTGGCCTTGCCTGTCTGCAGCACTGCGCCAGATGCTGCAGCTATGAAGACATAACCGCTTCGCCCGCCGAGTTTTTACCTTTTGCCTGGCACGCCTGGCGGGTCGGACTGCTCGATCAGTGGTTCGACGAGCTTGACCGCCATGACAGCAGAATCTGCCTGTTTGCGCGTTTCAGTGAAGGGGAATGGGGCTGCCGCATATACCCTTCGCGCGGCATGATCTGCCGGCTGTTCGGATTTGCTGCGACCACTGACAAAAACGGCCGACCGCTTTTTGCCGCCTGCAAGCCGTTGAAACAAAACAACCCGCAGCTGATACAGAATGTCGCGGAATATCTGGCGCAGGGCGGCAAAATGCCAATAATTGTCAATCATTACCGCAAACTCAGCGCCATCGAGCCAGGTCTCGGCAACGAAATGCTTCCGATCAACCAGGCCATAAAAAAGGCGCTTGAAGTGATCTACTTTCATTTCGCCTACCGCGAATGCGCCTGAGGAATTGATTAGATCGGGTCGAGGATGTTTTTGCAGATTATCAGCCGCTTCATGCTGAACTTTTCTTCTGTGCCGAATTTTTCGGGCGCCTTCAACGAAAGCTCTACCCACATGCCGACTTTCTGCTGAGCGGTTGCCGGATCAGGCAAGGTAACATGCTGGAATTTAAGCCCGACTTCCAGCCCACGACAGTAAATATATTTATGCTGTTTGCCGGCCACATCCACTGTGCGCTCGATGCCATTGTCAAGCAGGTTGTACATGATGATACCCTTGTCGGAAGAATCATCGATAAGTATCTCCCAGCGAGCATCCTTGTCTGAAGAGCCGGCAGAAGGGTCTTTGATCAGCGACGCCCGCAGCAGATCGTACTCTATCTGCGAAAGCAGTATTGCGGCACCTTCCATGATGGTAAGATGCGCCATGCCTTTATTTGAGCCGCGCAGCCCAACACTGAAAATATTAAAAACAGCGACAAATATAATACTGACGATTATCAGGCCAATCGCCAGTTCAGCCAGGGTTATACCTCTTCGCGCTGTCTTTATAATGTTCATCTTGATATCAGTCCTGCCAGTTTTACATTACGATTGAGACCGTTAGCCTCCTGCCAGCGCACAACCACAGTAACGATCTTATAAGCGTGCTTCCAGGCGGGTGGTTTGACTTCGCTGATGGCGACAGTGCGACGAAACTGATCTTCCGGCATACCCAGATCGAAGCGATTATTGCCAAGCACAGCCTCAAACGAACCAGTGTCACGCGGCGGGCTGACTTTGAGAAATTCATGATCGTAGGGAAGGAAAAAAGCGTATGACATGATGTTTGATGCGTGCTGCTGCGCCAGAATTTCGTTGCGATTGCGCGAAACCCCGGTTGTTCCCTGACCAAGCATCTTGAAGACAGGCACGAGAAGTATGCTCAGACAGGCTACCGCAAAAAGAATCTCGACAAAAGAAAAGCCATGGTCTTGTTTAATCTGGTTTGTCATCAGTCAAGTAACCTCGGAAATTCGAGACTGAACATGAGCAGCGGTTGCTCTGATCCTGATTCGGCCGCCTGCCGTGGTAGTGCCGCCAGTTCTTCGGCATAGACTATGTTAACGCCACGCGAACAGGCGCCGGCAACCGTTCCGGCCGCTATTCTCTGCATCGCGACATTGCCCTTTATGGTGACTGGTGCAGAACTGCCATTTCCGGCGAACTTTACCTGACCAATATCAGAGCCATCACCGGCGGCAGTCAAGCCGACATCGAGCTCACCATTGACGCTGCTGTCGATAATTATATTGCCTTTTTTAGCGACAAGGTTCAGCAAAAACCGGCCGCCATCAGCCTTGACACTGTTTCTGACCTCGATATCACCCTCTTCGAGAACAATGCCGCCATGGCTGATCAGGCGCAGAGATTCGTCTATGACTATTTTTCCGGCTGGCGCACTGATATGAAGCCAGCCGTTAAGATCCAGTTTTTTGTCGTCTGCGAGATAACCGCGCTTCTGTAACAGCGCAACCAGTTTTTCTCCCCGTGGCAGAACGACATCGGCCATTCCTCGATCGCCAGGAATCCTGATCTGGTTAAGCATGGCCTTCATTGCCGACAAATGCTGAATCTCATCGTAGATCGTGGAAAATGGTGGCGGTATTTTTTCGGTAAGACCTTTTTCAACAGCCTTGCCGCTGATAAAGTCATGCAACGGATCAGATGGCGGGATTCTTCCGGAATCAAGAGGCCAGGCATTATTGTAATTGGTTAAAATATAGCCCAGTGCGCGGTTATAAGGCACCTCGATCAGACAGCTGGCATAATCGCGGTTATACTGACTGCGGCTGAGCGCGGCGCCATTGTTCTGGTCAGCATAGTTGTTGATGAAATAGCTTATATCAAAATCTTCGCCACCAGCGCTTTTATAATCTTCATACTGGCCATCATCATAAGTATAGGGCAGAGGGCCAAAGTTCTCGTGGCTTTCCCGGTAAGCCTTGCCGCATATTGTGCGGGCAGCGAGGTTACCAAAAACAATCGTAGGCGAACGCTCCTGATCGGTGCCAAAAAGCTTGAACAGCGACGCCTTCGCCGACATGTCGGCATAGCCACTTTTGATGAGATCATACCAGGAAACAGAATCGGCATTATTGTAATCGGTTTTACACAGCCCGGTTTCACAGTTCAACAGCGACATCGGTCCGAGTTCGCCAATCTTGTAGAAACCGTCGCGACGACCTTCACCAAGAAGATGAAAACCTTCTCCGTAGGGGCCGTCGCTCCATCCGCGCGCAATGCCAAGGTTGACTCTTCCTCCGCCCATGTATACGAGGCCGCGGGAAGATTTAACAAAATCGGCAAAATTTTCAGGGAAACTACTGTTATTGGAGTTTTTAAGCACCCAGGGGCGATATGCAGTTTCGAGAAGTTTGCCGTTTTCATCGTTAACTACCAGGTTGAAGCGTTCTTCGTCTCTTCCGCTCCGGGCGTCTTTTACATAGAGCGTGAATTTCGACAGCACCGGTATCAGGTTGGCTACCACCTTGATTTTGATTGTATACAGATACTCTTCGGTGATTTTTTCACGTGAGGCGGGAGCCAGATATTCAACCACGATTGGAATTCTTATCAAACCAGCCTTTTCACGTGGATATGCTGAGTTAATCGACTTAAAATCATCCTTTTTTACTTCCCAGTTGACCTGCCAGCTGATTTCGTTAAGTTCGCTGTTCGCGGCCTCCAGTCTTCTGACCAGCTGAGAAATAAAAGGAGTGAAGACAATCTTGTCGCTGCTGCTCCCGCTCATCGCCGAGATCGGCTTCTCCAGACTTTTAACCAGCTTTCCGGAAAGGTTGTGAATTTCTTTTTCCTGGAGATGATGGCAGGCCAGGTTGGCCAGGGCAGCCGAGAACTCACGGGCGAGCAGAATACGATTCAGCCTTTTGGTGGCATATTGCCGACTGCTCGAATACTTGATAAAGGCGCCAAAAAAAACCAGCAGCGCCAGAACTATGCCGCCGACCATTACAGCAACGCTTCCGCGTCGTTTTTTTATTGCCACGATTATCTGCATTTTCCCCAATATATACCATCAGGCAGATGCCTGTCACGAGATTGCCAGCCAGAAAAACCGGCCTTCGTCCACCAGGACGAAGGCCAGACACTAACCAGTAACTACCGACAGAGCCTTCAGGGCAATTTGAAGGGCTCAACCTTAAAGCTGCCCTGCGGTGCTTCACCGAAATTGGCCACGCCAAGCCAGACATCTTCAGCATCCTGACGATCGATGAAGCGGTTCATGACGTAAGGAGGAGTAATCTCGCCGCTGGCTTTGACCTTGCCATCGAAACCCACACGCACAATGACGAATTTACCGTCAAAGCCGGTGGCCGGAGTATAGGTGATAACACATTCTGCCGCGGCCTCATCAGCCCACCAGAGCTCAGGGTTCATATGCTCAGGCAGTTCAAGTTCGACTTCACCGGCGATTTCGCCGGTGATTTTCTGAACGACCAGCATCAGTTTTTTGCTTTCCTGTTCAAAGAACAGACGAAACAACGTATCAGCCTCGCCGGCGACAGCAAAGCCAGACCACTCCCAGTTGGTTTTGGTTACCAGCTTACCGGCGGCATCGAACAGCATTATTTCCTGAGCACCTTTATCAGCAACAAAGAGGTGGCCGGTTCGACCGCTCTCGACTCTGAATGGCTGCACCAGCGCCTCATTTACTATTTCCCCCAGCTGTTTGCCAGAGACATCGAAATGCACCAGCTTTTTATTGATGCCATCGATGATCCACAGAGATTTAGTTGCGCCAGTATCGTCTTTTACCAGCGCGAAGTCTTCGATCAGACATTCAGCCGGTGAAGCGACCACGGCAAATTCGGCGACAAGCTTCGAACTGCGGTCGAGCTTGAGCATTTTGGCGCCAATGCTGTCAGCAACCCAGATATGCTCACCATCGAGACGGAAGGCAAGAGGTCCGACCGGATACGGCTCTTCTTCGCCTGGATGATTCTTTTCGTTGAAATAATTGACCTTGCCAGCCCCTTCACCGTATTCAAGGCTGATTTGAGCAGAAGCCGCAACAGTACAGACACAAAGTAACAATACAAACCAGATTCGTGTAGATCTCATGAACTTGTATCCTTATCTAATATCGATCAGACTTTGCGCAATACGCGGCAGACCGGTGCGTAGGTAGCGGAATGAATCGCCGGCACCTTGCGTGATGACGAGTTGCTCATCGCCTGAACGCTGTTGCCGCTTTCGAGGATAATGCCAATGTGAGTATCATTGTCTTTGACGCCGTCGCCGGTGCGGTCATAGGTTTTCCAGGTAATAACGTCGCCAGCGCGGTAGGGAGGAACATTCACTTCCTGCCAGCCAAGAGCTTTAAGTTTGGGGATAGTCGCAAGAACACCGAGCTGAATACCGGTATTGACGCCTGCGTTCATAAGAGCGGTCGTGGCGACCTGAGCGCAACCGAGCGAACCGCCATTTGTAAGCGGATCGTAAGGGAAAGATCTCGGAGTGCTGTATCTGGTAACCAGATCGCGGGCAGCATTGACCACTTTTGAGGCAACACTTGAGCCAGGTGCACTGTCAACGCTTACAGCGCTGCCACTTGAGCTGCTTGAGCCTGAAGAAGCACTGCCAGGCGAGCCTGCTACGTAGCGCGAATGAATATAGCGGGTCTGGCCATTATGAGAAATCTTGTACCAATCGCCTTCCTTACCGATGATGTTAACTTCGTCGTTGTTGGAAAAGCCGCCGACAATCTGACCCCAGGGGCCGGTTCTGATGTTGAGTGAGGTTGACACCCGAACGTAGGCCTTGCCGTTCGGCAAAGTCGCCGTTGCGCTTTCAGGAGCCTTTTCGTCAGCTCTTGAACCAGAAAACCATGAGGTCCAGAGCGAGCGCGGTTGCTCAGATGGTTGATGATTTCTCAGAGTTTCATTAAAATTCATCGCCAGAACCGAACCGCCGATAAGCACAAGAGCAAGACAGAGCAAAAATTTATTTCGTCTCATCACGTCTCTCCTTTACGCAATTTCTCTTCCCGTCAATCAACTGTCGATGCTTTCTCAACTATAATACTCAGTGCAGAAAAAAAGGTTTTCACTAATTTCTCTTTCAGACAAGCCGCCGGTTATCTGGCAAAAATCACCAGCTGCCCGTCCGCAGTGTACCTGGCCTCGTCTACCTCGACGCCAATGAACTCGGTCTCGATAAAAGTCTCAGGTTCAGGCAAAACGACGAGCAGATGCCGGCCGCTTTCTTCCTGAGCGAGCCATGTCTGATTGCCTTCATAATATTTCTGCAACTGCATCAGTATCTGATCTCCTGGCTTTGGCAGACCAGGCAGTGGGTCAACGATCGGAGGAGCAATATCATCGCGTGGAATAGCCGAGCGGCTGGCTACTTCTGTTTCCGCAGCCTTACCAGCTGGAGGGCGTGGTTTTATCGGCTCAGACCCGCCAAACAGCATAAAAAGCATAGCCATACCAGCCATGGCACCGAGAACGTAAAGAGCTGGGCGCTGCCAGTCGATAACATCGACCTGTTCGGTTGCAGCCTTCCATTTGAGAGAATTCTTGATCTTTACCAGTTCTTTAGCCTGTTCCATCGAGGCTTTGCGCGCGGCATTCTCGCTGGCTTTCCGCGCGACGAATGATTCTATATCCTTTTCATTGGCGATTCCCGATGAAATCAGCAGATCATGCAGTTTCTGGCGCGCCTCCGCAAATGTCTTTTTGAGCTCAGGCCGCTTTGCCTCAAGATCGATAAAAGCGCACAGAGAATCGAGTTTGGGATTGGCCAGAAAAATTGCGATACAGGAATCGATGAGACCGACTTCCTGTTCGCGCTCCAGAAAAGTTACGAGATCAGGGAAAATGTAAGAAAAATCCATCTGAACGGTTGCTTCGAGCCCGTGCGTGCGCTTTGCCCGATCACGGCTTTCGAGCTGGTGTTTGATCAAAAACCTGGCGTATTCTGGAGCGGTCTTGCTGGTGGCGCTGATCAGAACATTTCTGATCAGAATCGATTCAGTGTTGATGTGGCGGTTTACCAGCACGTGGAATTTATCCCAGTCGAACCTGGCCAGATATTCGAGACCGGCGGCAACATAGGCGTCAGAATCCAGCTGCAGGTGCTTTTCAGCCCGCTCTGTATAGCCAGGCAATTCTACATAGACAGCTGCCTTGAGAGCGGCGTGAACCAGTGCATCTGAAGAAGCCGGGTTGTCGAGTACCTCTTTGACAACCGCTTTCATTTCAGGCGTGCGCCGGAACCTGGCACGAGCCAGCTCTTTAATCTGCATAGCCTCACGATCGGTTGTGGAAGTAGCCTGGCCGGGCAGATCAGGCAAACCGGCCGAAGTTTCGGCGGGGGCTTCCACTGATTCTTCAGGCGCCGCTGCCCGCAGTTCTTTTGCCGGTTCGACAATGCTGTCTGGCTCAGCCGGCGCCGCCGACGTCTTCACTTCAACGGTTTTGGCAAGAAGTTCGATCAAATGCTCCCGGAGCACGTGATTCTGACATTTGGCAATGAAAGACTCAACGGCAACGCGAATATCAGGGTCGCTTATGTTATAGCGAAGATGCCTTAGAATGGCTTCCTGCTCACCGGGGGTTTCGGTATCGTATGAGACCAGAAGGTTGTAAACCAGTGTTTGCGCCTGCAGGCGTCTTGAATGATCGTTGAGCTGCTTTTTGTAAGCAGCAAAATCGTCACACTGGCCGGACAATTCAAGATTTGTACAATAACTGACCAGAAATTTCCTGAGGAAATCTGCTTTTACCTGCGTGGTTCTGGCGATAATGCCAAGCAGAATGAAAGGAACTTCACGATCGGGGTTATTAAGAAGCACGGTACAGGCCAGCTTAAAAATCTCGGCATTGGTCTCGACCGTTATCAGATTGAGCAGGCTCTGCTTGATCAGCGAAAAATCAATCGTAGAACAGATCTGCAGGGCAGTAAGGCGATTGTAATGATCGCCTTTTTCCAGACAGTCGTTCATAAAATCAGCAGCCAGCTCAGGGAAATGCCTGCCCATGCTCCAGATAGCCAGCGAGCGGATTACCGGATCGTTGATATGTACTATCTGTGCAAGACGGGTCTTGAGACTCTGTGGAAACAGCTGAACCAGTGTTTTAATACAGGCCAGCTGCAGGCTTTTGCATTTTGAAAAAATGTTCTTTTCGAGATACGGCAGCAGCTCCTCAGGCCAGAACCGGCGAAATTTTCTGACAACAGTCGAAGCAACGACCGGATTTTGAGTAACTGTCAGCAGTTTCGGCAGTGTTACTTCCGGCCGCGAGTCTTTGATATCTTTGACCTTGATCGAAGCGATCAAATTCAGCTGTTCCTGCAGCGTTGAGGCAGGAAACATCTGAATTATCTGATCGATCGGAAACGCCGGTTCCTTCGCATCAAAAATTTTGAGCTGATTCTGATCGATGGCATGCTGAAGCAGCAGCTGGCACTCGGCATCCTGCTCGACCAGAAGGCATTCTTCCAGCAAAGCCAGAAGCTCAGAACTCGCCGTATCTTTAAGCGCAGACTCAATTGCCTGCAGCTTCACCGTCTTGACCGGCGCGGTCAACTCTCTTTTTAACTGTTCAAGATCAAGCATTCGACTGTTTTCTGTAATGCCTTCAATACTTTTGTCTGGTAAGTTCCGTTGGAGTACATCCGAAACATTATAACCTGCACTCTATGCTACTGCAAATACAGACAAAAGCAAACAATCATCTTGAAAAAGGTTTTTCTGCGATCCATCAGATGAGGCTTCAATCCACGAGTTGAATTTACTGACTGAAGAAGTTACAATTCATGACGGTTACGGCTCCAAAGTTGTGAATTAAGGATGTTTGACATGGCAAATGAGATTGGGCAACAGATAAACGCTTTTTTTAAAATGCCCCTGACGAAGGTTGCTGTCCTGGGCGTTCTTGTCTTTATACTGATGATGCCGGTTGTGCTCATTGATGGAGTAATTTCGGAACGTCGCTACTCACGCGATGAGGTTGTCCAGGAAGTAACTTCAAGCTGGGGTTACAACCAGAAACTGATAGGCCCATGGATCGTGGTGCCTTATGATTATCACTGGAGTGAAACAGATAAAGACGGCAAGGTCGTTGCGAGAAAGACGACCCGCTATGCCTGGTTTCTTCCCGAGAGCCTCGATGTTATGGGCAAACAAACCACTGAAGTCAGATACCGGGGCATATACAAGGTTCCCCTTTACCGCGCCGAGCTTAAGTTCAGCGGAGGCTTTTCCAAGCCGGATCTCTCCACCTGGGCTGCCGATCCTTCCGATATTCAATGGAACAACTGTCATCTTGTTTTTCGAGTATCAGACGTCCGGGCTGTCGTAAGCCGAACCTACCTCAAATGGAACGATTTCAATCTTGAGTTTCAGCCAGGTTCAGGAGAATCTGCCGGAAATTTCCCGGGAATCCACGTTCCTCTTAACGAGAGCGTATTCAATGACTCAAACCAGTTTTCTTTCTCACTTGATCTTCAGGGCAGCGATGGTCTGTTTTTTGCGCCATTCGGTCGTGACACCAGGGTGGCGCTTTCCGGCAACTGGCCTGATCCAAGCTTTAAGGGGCAGTGGCTTCCAAAAGACAGAGAAATCACGGCCAAAGGTTTTCAGGCCGAATGGCAGATACCTTTTCTGGGAAGAAACTATCCGGAAAAATGGGTTACCGGTCAGGGTATTGAAGATCAGATCGATGCAACAGCTTTTGGTGTAAATCTGCATGTAGCTATTGATGAATACAGAATGGCACAAAGAAGCGTTAAATATGCGATTCTCTTCCTGGTGCTGCTTTTTGCGGTACTCTGGCTGTTCGAGATAAGTGCGAAAATCGGTGTTCATCCGATGCATTATCTTTTTGTCGGCGCAGCAGTATGCCTGTTTTATCTTCTGGAGCTTTCGCTGGCGGAACACCTTGGCTTCGACACTGCGTATCTGGTGGCCTCAGCAATGATCATACTGCTTGTTTCAGGCTACTGCGTGAGTGTACTGGCATCATTTGTGCGCGCACTGATCGTGGCTTTTGTTCTGACGCTGCTCTATGCATACCTCCATGTGGTGCTGGTAAATCAGGATTACGCCCTTCTGCTTGGCTCACTTGGCCTGTTTGTAACTCTGGCAATAGTAATGTTTGCAACCAGAAAGATAAACTGGGAAGGAGATTCCACCGGCTGACCCCCTCACCCATCAAAACCCGGAACATACTTTCCACTAAGTGAAACACTTATGCATTTTCGGCAGAAATGTTGAGGTAGCACGAACATTGATATCGTGATTGGGTTCTCTGGAAAAGTAAACGGATTATGAGCCGCTCATCAAGTCATGCAGAGGCGGATTCGGGTTCCTGCGCACCGGCTGACGGGCGGCCGGCGAGCCAGTAGCCACCGCCAAGAATCAGAGCGCCGCCGATCAGATTGCCGAGACCGACCACGCCAAGATTGTAAAAATAGCCGGCCAGGGTGACATCAGCGCCGGGAGCAGCCAGCAGGCCTATTGTCAAAACGGTCATGTTGGCGATACTATGCTCGAAACCACTGGTAATGAATGCGAACAGACACCACCAGATCATGATCAGCCGGGCAGTCTCTTCTTTAAGTTTCAGACCGCACAATACCGCGAGACAGACCAGAATGTTGCACAAAAAGCCCTGAAAAAAAAGGTGCTGAAACGTTCCTGTCATCTTGCTGGCCGAAACCACACCGGCAAAAGCACCAGTTGCGCCGGAAGCCTGCCCCGACCAGTAGAAAAGCAAAGAAACAAGTATGCTGCCGGCCCAGTTGCCGAACCATGACCAGAGCCATATTCTGGCGGTATCAGACCAGGTTACCCTGCCGGCAAGACTGCCGGCAGCCATGATCATGTTATTACCGGTAAAGAGCTCAGAACCAGCCATGATGACCAGACTGAGGGCAATCCCGAAACTGACGCCCATGAGCGTCTTTCTGATCGGATCATCGCCAAGCTGACCACCGATGGTCAATATCAGAATGATGCCGAGGCCCACATAAAAACCGGCCAGCATGGCCAGTACGAAATAGCGCAGACGCCCGCCAGCGAGCAGATCACGTTTGGCAACCGCCAGATTCGTCATTTTTAAGAGAGTTTCCTGATGCATATTTTGCCTCACTATATAAATTTTCAGATTATCCGGCTGTCGCCAGACCGCCATATTTCAACCGCCAGAAACCGCACGCCAGCCAGATCGCAGCTGGTATGCTCAACCACTCAGTTCTTAAGAAAACCCCGCTAAGACTCTTTGATTAGCTTGAAGTTAGCGTCGTTTAGAGTATGGTAACCAGGCCACTGCATGGTTTTTGCCACGCGCGCACCCTTATTGAAACTGATACCAGCCAGCACTTCCTGCTTGAACACTTCCAGGCCGGTTCTGTCAACTATGTAACCGATATGCTCTTTCGGCAGACAGCGAAGAATGTGACGATCGATGTAAGCGATAGTGTTCCTGATCACCTGACATACGACATCTTCGCTGACCCGGTCAAGAAACGGCATGGCCAGACGCGGATTCTTCTTGCCTGTTCGCCCCATGATGAGCAACCGGTAGAGATTGCCGGGCCGGCGAGTCCAGGCTGCCGTCGGGCAGGCCAGTACACACTCACCACAACCTATACATCGGCGCTCATCGCGATAAACTTTGCCATCGCGCATCGACAACGCGCCGGTCACCTTGCGCGAACATGCCTTAACACAGGCCTCGCAGCCAATGCAGTCATCATAGCTGTACACCGGCTCGCAGATGGAGATTATGCCAAAATCCTGCATGTGAGCCTTTATACAGTCATTCGGGCAACCGGTTACCGCAATTTTTACATGAAAATCGTTCGGAAAAAGTTCGCCCTCGAGTCGCTGCGCCAGCGCAGTCGTGTCGGCATTCGCAAATGGGCAGACGCGACTGCCGATACAGGCCGAGATGTTGCGCATGCCGGCGCCGGGATAACCGGCACCGACCGTTTCGATGACAACACCGTTTTTTACCTGCAGTTTGTCGATAACTGGAGCAAGAGCGGCATTCACTTCCGATATCCGTTCGAATGGTATATTGGGAATCTCGAAACCCTGGCGGGTTGTGATGTGCATGGTGCCATCGCCGAATTTTTCAGCTATTGCGGCGATGGTAGAGATCAGAGAAGCATCGAGGTGCCCGCCGGGAACCCTGATTCTGATCGCCGAATAATTGCGGCGCTTCGTGATACGGTAAGCATTTTTAGTAACTTTTTTTCGATTCAGATCGAGTGACATGGTGGCACCTCTCAGTCAATGAGGCCGGCAGCATGGCTGTAATTCAGCACCGGCCCATCTACACACACATAGGTATAATCGATCTTGCAATGACCGCATTTACCAAGTCCACATGACATAAGGCGTTCAAACGAGACCCAGATGCGTTCGGACGGCACCTTGAGCAATCTGAACTCTGCCGTAGCGAACTTCATCATGACCGGCGGCCCGACGACGACAACCTGCAGATCGTCGAAATCAGTGAACTGCATCTTTTTGATATGTTCGGTTACCAGACCAGTTTCACCATTCCAGCCCTCTTCTGGCTTATCGATCGTCAGCACCAGCCGGCTCTTTTCTTTCCAGGCGGCAAGATCGTCAGAAAACAGAATGCTGCTGCGATTCTTGAAACCGACGATCAGATCAAGGCTCTTTACCGGCAATTCGCCGCGTACAACGCGGTCAATCAGAGGGCGAACCGGCGCGACACCCGAACCGCCGGCGACGATCACCAGGCGCTGCTGCCTGAAACGGTCGATCGGAAACCCGGTGCCATAAGGACCTCTGATAAAGAGATTGTCACCGGGCCGCAGGCCCTGAACGGCATTGGTCAACCTGCCGACGGCACGGATCGTGAACTCTATCCAGTCAGGGCCGCAGTTGCTCACCGAGATCGGCGCTTCACCAATTCGTGGCAGAGAGACCTGAAAGAACTGCCCCGGCGTAATTGCGCGCTCAGCCGCTACGGTCAGCGTAAATTCGCAGTCGGTTTCCTGACGCAGGCCGATGATTTTTACCGGCGAAGGCAGATATGGATTTCTGTCGCTCATCACAGGCCTCCCTTCAGTTTGGCGCTGAGCTTGTTGATGCAATTCGAGAACGAGATGTATTCGGGGCAGACATCGTCGCAACGGCCGCAGCCGACGCACATGTCAACGCCAAAGCGCTTTCTGAAATCATAAATTTTATGAAAAGTCTTGAAACGCATGCGCTCACCCTTGTCCTTGCGAAAAGTGTGGCCACCCGCCATGTCACAGAAGCCATCGAGGTGACAGCCGTCCCAGACCCGCCGTCTCTCGCCACACTGCCTGCTGTCGCCGTAAAATAGATCGGTGGTGGTAAAACAGCTGCAGGTGACACAGGAAGTATTGCAACGCCCGCAGGCAATGCAGCGGCTGTCGTATTCATCCCAGAATTTGTCGTTAAAGATTTCTGGTGGCATGGTTTCTTCGGTTGGCAGCTCGACTCTGACCGGGTTTTCGCTGACGAATTCAGGCTTGAATTCGGCCTTTTCACCGGCCCGGGCAAATAGATCGACAAACTTTTGCCCACACACTTCGACCTGAACTGAGTTTTCTTCAAAACGCAGGGCGACTTCATAGTCTGAAGTGCGGTTGGCCTGCATCGAGACGCAAAAGCAGTTTTCGAAAGATTCTCGACACTCGATCATAAAATAATGCAGCCGCTCGCGGCGCCGCTTGTAATAAGGGTCTACCACTCCAGCATTTTCGAGGAACATGCGGTCGAGCCTGTCGATACCATTGATATCACATGGCCGCAGAAAAACGATGATTTCGTGATCGTCGGGCAGAGTTGCTTCGGTAAACTGCTGACCGTTGAAATAAAATAAAGTTTCGTCCGGCGGAAAAACCAGTTCTTTTGGCGAAAACCAGCTTTTCTCGTGCAGTTCAAGCTCATCAGCTGACTTCAAAAAAGCGTAGCGCACCAGATCTGTGCCGGAAAAGCGCCCGGCACCAGCAATGCGTTTCGGCCCGGCCAGCAGATATGCAGTGCTCAGCTGCTCGAACAACTGCGCAAATTGTTCGGCTGAGAGTCTGAACGATTCGCTCATCGGGCGCCTCCCTGGTTACGCCAGCTGCGGAGCGTGTCACTGAGCATTCTGAAATGAGTGACTTCTTCCTGAATGATTCTATCGACAGCACCGGCTGCCATTTTTTCCTGCATGATTTCCTTGACCGCGGTGTAGAAAAACACCGAATTCTTCTCGATCTGCATGGCCTTTTCGAGGATCGTTTCGTAGCCGTCGCCTTCTCCGATCTGGCAGTCTCGCGTGATGACACGGTCGCCGGTCAGTGCCTGCAGAAAATCATCGACACCTTCTTCCGGCTCATCAGCTCCACGCGCGTTGGCAGCAAGTTCATCCAGCACCAGCTTGAACTGCCGGGCATGGCCGGTTTCCATTTCTGATAACTGCAAAAGCAGCTGGCGCGGCTGACCAGAAGCCTTGGCGGCAGCGGTGGTATAAAATCTAGCCGCACGCTCTTCGAGCATGACCGCGGCTTTAAAGACATCGACAGCATTCAACTGGAGTTGCATTACTTTTCCCTCCCGACAGACTTATTTTTACTCTTTGGCATCAGGCCGGCGTTCTGTTGGGCCAGGCCGGCCAAGGTAACCGATTCCAGAAATTTTACATAGTCGGAATGCAGCTTCATCCATTGCCTGTGATAGGCACAGGGCTGGGGGCCACAGCAAAGCTGCCCCATGAAGCAGTTGCGACGCTGGCTGAGATGCTCGATCGGATCGACTATCTGCAGCAGTGTAATCTTGTCGGCAGGCAGCGCCAGACGAACGCCACCGCCGGCGCCCCGCTGCGATTCGAGCAACCCGACAGCACAAAACTGCTGCAGGAGCTTGCCCAGATAATTCTGCGGCGCCTCTATGGCAGCTGCAATTGCCCCGGCCCCGACATATTTGTCGGAAGGCTGCGCTGCCAGCCAGATCAGGGCTCGTATCACATGAATACTGGTTTGTCCAAGCATCTATACTACTTCTCCACTTCTGCACTGCTGCACTGCTGCAGGTTCATGCTCATCTCAAACAGGCAACACACAACTCCGCAGTTCAAGCTTAAAACTCATCATCACCAAGGGCAGACCGGTCATACGGTCTATCCAGAAGTTTTTCACTGTTCTCGTCAACAAATCGGATATTAACATGCGATTATTATAATTAAATCAAGCACATATGTCAAACTTTGTGATTTTTTTCTTGAAGTGGTTCGTTACGCCGGCAAATAGACCTGTTCGTAAAGATTCAGTCTTAGGTGGGATTGCCTATATTGCGTAGATTGCGGTTATAAGATATGCCTTGCTTACCCGTGCTCTCGACAGGGTTAGGCATCTCTTACGGCTTCAGCCGTTAGAGATGCGGATCCCTTCAGGGACTCACAATAATGATTCCACTCATAACTGAATCTTTACACCTGCTCATTCATGGTCAACCAGCAAAGCAGTTTGCGTAAGGAATCAGCTGAATGAGCGAAAGTCGCTATTCGAGAAATTGCTGCGGCAGAACGTCTTAAACTCAGGCCTGGGCTGACTCTAGCAGTTCGAAGGCCTTATCGATATTTTCGGCCTGGGTAGACAATGAAAATACGCCGGTAAGTCCGAAAAACTTCTGCTGAATCGCATTCAGGCCGGAAATAATTACACTACCTTCGTAATCCTGAACTATCATCAGAGTTTCGAGCAAAGCGGCCATGCCAAGACTGTTTATGACTTCGCAACTGGTAAAATCAAAAATCAGGCGACTTTTGTCCTTGTCGCAAAGATTACCTACTTTTGTCGCAAGCCCCTCAAGCGTTTCGTTGGTGCAGTAATTCTGAAACCGCACAATCGGAAACCCTTTTTCTTCTGTTATGGTATAAGCAAGTGCTGCCATTTTCAGCTCCCTGATCGGAATCTTTCTGGATTTTACCATAATCCGCGCAAAAGTAAAAAATTTTGAAAATTTTTCTTGTACATCATCGCCCTTTTCGATATTCAGCGGTTTTGCCAGGTTTGCCATTGTCTGTGATTGTCTGTTATTGGCAAAAAATCAGTACTAAACAAAACTTCACTTTCGCTCGAAAGGGTTTTTGGATTTGTTTGCCTCCTTATTTTTCAGGTCCGGGTAACCCCCGGATTTTTTTTTGCCCGCTCAACAGCAACCTTCTGCCAAACTGTCAATAATCAGCAGAATATAACCGATAGGCTGATATATTGTTGATAATCACATAAGTTAATCCGCTTAATAAGCCCCTTAATTCAGCAGATTAAGGGCGCAGGCGGGTTTCTCATGAGCGGAAACTTCGAGCCAGGCAATTTTGACGCTAAGCCATGGCTTTTTACCGTATATCTTCGCCTGGGGAGAGTTGTAGCGAATGAGATTCCGCCGAGAGCCCGGATAAGTGGTAAACACTTGAGCGTGAACCTATTTTAACGCATTGAAACAGATTGGAGACTACTATGGATAAAGCCGCCAGAGATTTTCTAAGCAGCCTGCTACGCGCCCCATCACCTTCAGGTAATGAAAGCGCCCATCAGCGTATATGGCTAGATTACGTCAAAAGATTTGCCCAGGTCGACACCGACCATTCAGGCACGGCCATAGGCATGCTTAATCCTGAAGCCGAATTCAGGGTTCTCCTCGCCGGACACAGCGACGAAATCGCGATGATAGTCAAGCGCATCGATGAGCGCGGCTTCATCTACTTCACCAACGCTGGCGGCATAAAATCAGCATTACTCCCGGGTCTCAAGGTCGACATTCTCGGATATGGCGGCAAAATCGGCGGCGTCATCGGCTTCAACCGAAAATCAGACGCAGACGCCCCGGCAAAGCCAAAGTGCGAAGACTACTTTATCGACTGTGGCTTCAGCAACAAAAAAGAAATCGAAAAATACGTGCGAGTCGGCGATTATATTCTATATCAGAGCGAACCCGAGATCTTCAACAACGACAAGCTCGTCTGCAAGGGACTCGACAACAAGACTGGCTCATTCATAGTCGCTGAAGTTTTAAGAAAGCTGAGCCGGCAGAAGCTGAAAATCGGCGTCTTCGCCGCCAGCACTACGGGCGAAGAAACTAACATGCGCGGCGCTCACAGCGCCGGGGCGCTTGTACAGCCAGATATGGCAATCGCCTGCGATGTCACCTACAACACCGACACGCCCGGCGAAGATGCGCAGAATCCTTCAGAAGTGTTGCTGGGGAAGGGGCCAGCGCTGTCGGTCGGCAGCCCGGTTAACCGCCGCGTCAACGAGCTGCTCGAAAAAGCTGCAAAGAAACACAAGATACCCTATCAGCTCGAACTTACCCCGGCACGCACGCACACCGATGCCGACAAAATAATGTTCACCGGAATCGGTGTACCGGTCGCACTAGTTTCGCTGCCGCTGCGCTATATGCATTCACCGATTGAAATGGCCTCGATGAAAGACATCGAGGCAGTAATCGAACTGTTGGCTACAACTATCGCCAGTCTGACCGGGAAAGAAGACTTGCGCCCGATCAAGCCCTGACACGAATCAGCGGGGAGGCGATACTTCTTCGAATCCCTGCAGTATTTCGGGATCTTTAGGATAAAGCACGCAGCGCAAACCGTTCATATGGCGCGGCGCGCCGCCCTGGCCGGCTTTGGCATAAACTTCGTTTTCGTCTTCAACCCAGGCTCCGCCGATAACATCGACGCCGAAGTCGAATAGTGCCGAACTCATAGGCACCGACGGGCCGACTACGATGATTTTTGCACCAGGTTTCTTGAGCGCGAGCAGACCCTCGATGGTATCGTTGAGGCAGGTAACCCCGGTCATGGCGACGACATCAGCCTGCGGAATAATCTTTACCGCTTCGCCGGCATGCAGATCGCCTTCCTGCGGGCGCTTCTCGATAATATGAAAAGCCGAGGCAACTTCTTTAATGCGCTCAGTATGTGGGAAATGTCCGACCACGGCCACGCGCTTGCCAACACCAAGCTGTGCCGCCAGTTCGAGGGCATTTCCGGTAAAATACTTTTTGCCGTCGAGCGGCAGGGCGCTGTTAAGCGCGGCTATCGCAAACGACCGCTCTATTCCCTGTAATGAATCAGTCCAGCTCAAAACCTTTGCCAATCCCAGCGTTTCAACTTCGCCCATGTGTGAAACCGGCAGATGAACTTTGTATTCGAAAACCCGCTCATCGCTGAGAGTCATGCTGATACCAAGTCGTTTCGATTTGGCCGTAGTTATGAAGGCGAAGGTCGAAACCTTCTGCAGTGGCAGTTCGTAAAACTCGGCCGGGATCGTGGCCTTTACGGCTTCAAGTATCAGTGACATGATTCCTCCTTCGGCGCATTTGCCCCACAAGCGTCAGAATAATTCCTTTTAGCGCTCTAATGCAAGTCTTTTTTTGGCATATGCAAATAACTAGCTATTTGCGGGCAGTATTTTAATTGACAGTACTGATAAACCAGTTTAGCATAAAAATAGTTTACAAAGTAGTGTTAAGTATTAACTGATTCTTTGAGATGCCAAAGGAAAAGCATGCGCATGCTTAATAATTTTATAGCTTTCATCGATGCCGGCGGCCCGGTTATGTACCCCCTGACCGTACTTGGCGTCATGATCTTCGTGCTTGGCATCTATCAAATAATCTGGCTCGGCATCTGGAGCCTCAAATCAGATCTCTACGCCTGTGCCGGCGCTCCGATGTGGGCAAAAAAAGCAATTGCGCTGGCCCGTCATCAAACTGGCTTTGCCGGACTCACCATTCTTGAGTCAATTGAACTCTGCTTTTCACGTATGGAAGACTGCCTGACCAGAAGGGTGCCAGCCATGCGCTTTATGGCCCAGATCAGCACCCTGATGGGTTTTCTTGGCACAGTAACCGGTATGGTCAGGGTATTCAACACTGTTTCGCAACTTGGCACAGTCACGCCAGCTGACCTCGCCGGCGGCATTCATGAGGCACTCTTCACCACTGTGTACGGACTGATACTTGCTATTATCGCCTGGGGCCTGACCTATTGTATCGAAGCCCTTTCGCGCCGCCATCTGCGACATCTTGAACTGCTCGTAATCAACGAACTCGAAAAGACCACGGGCAGCCTGCCGGGAGTTACCGATGCGCCTCAGCCGGAGAAATAACCGCGAAACCTTTGCCCTCGACCTGACGACCTGCTCAGACATTATTTTCACGCTGCTGATTTTTTATATTCTGACTCAGAGCTTTGTCGTGCAGGTTCCGGTCGATCTTCCCAAACTCGAATCAGAAGTGCAGAATATTTCGAGCACGGCACAGCGAATCGAGATCACGGAAAATGGCGAAGTCAGCTGGAACAACGAGACACTGCCGACCGACTGGAAGCCGGCTTTCGCGAAAAAGCTTGCCAGCATGCCGCCTGAGAGCAGTTTCGTAATCGTCGCGCATCACCGGGCACCGGCCGGGGTCGCCATCGAACTGCTCGATCGCCTGCGCCTGGCCGGTATCGGCAGCGTAGCCTTTGGCGGGATTACTGAAAAAACAGAAAAAGCAGAGCCATGACCGAACGATTTGCACAGTTTCGCGAGAACCTGCTCTGGCCGTTTTCGCTTGTCGCTGGTCTGCTTCTGCATATGGTTCTCATCAGCTTTTTATGGCATATCTGCACTTCCTGCGATGACATGCAGCCGCCGGTTCTTCGCCTTATCAGCCTGTCAAAAACAGTAATACCTCCGCCGCCGGAAGAAGCAGTTCCGGCTGTAGAACCGGCCCAACAGCTGGTTAAACCAGAGCCGCAAGTTGTTCAAGCAGTTGTCGAACCTGTTCCGATCTCCGCACCTGAGCCAGTCATTGAACCAGTTATAGAGCCAGAGCCGGTTATCGAGCAGAAAGTGGTTGAACCCGAACCGGTTATTGAATCAAAACCAGTCCTAGAAAAGGTAAAGCCGCAAAAAATCAAGCCCCAGCCCCGGATCAGGGAACCCAGACCAACAGTTAAACCAGTGGCCAAGGCGCCGCTGATAGAATCTCGGCCACAATCGATTGCTCAACCGATCATTGCGACGCCAGCACCGGTCAATCAACCAGTCGCCAGCAAACCAGCCGTTGCCGCAGCACCAGCTGCGCCGGTGGCGGTTCCAGCTCCGACACAAGATTTCAGCGGCTATCTACAGAAAATTTACCGTCAGCTCGAACGCGGCAAAAAATATCCCGACCGGGCACGCCGGCGTGGAATTACCGGCAAAGTCACGATCGCCTTTTCCATCAGCAAAGAGGGCCGTGCCCGCGACGCAACGATAGTCGGCAAAGCACCGCCAGAACTCGCCGAAGCTGCTTTGAAGCTGGTCGCTTCACAAAGGTTTGCCAGTCCGCCCGAAGGCTGGAACAGCACCAGTCGCATCGAAATGCAGATAAATTATACACTGCGCTGAAAAAGTGTTATAAAGAAATACAAAATAACAATTTTTGATCAAGGAGAGTCGAATGGGAATTCATCAGAAGCTGATTGATTGTGCAATGCCGTGGGTAGATGGGCAGACAGTTAAGGAGTTGCGCTTCGGCCTTGGCTACAGCTGCGTCGAACTCAGCGACGGGCGCATGGGCCTGGCCTGGACGCCGGATCAGAAAACCTGCTCATGTACACATCTTGAGGCGGCCGGCCAGATAGCCGGGCAATCAGCCGAAAAGATACTCAGCTGGCTGAACAGCGATAATCCGCTCGAACGAACCGCGGGACTCGCCGTATTCAACGCCCTGAACTCCCGCAAAGAACGCCTTTTTACTGAGGGCGAAGCGACTTCTCTGCTCAAGATCCAGTCTGGCGACCATGTTGTCATGATCGGCTATTTTGCGCCGGTTGTGCCTTCTATAAAAGCGACCGGCTGCCGCTTTGAAGTCGTCGAGCTCGACCCCGACAAACCTGATGTAATAACTCCGGTTATGGGTTTCAGAGCGCTGGAAGAGTGCGACATCGCCATCATTACCGCCACCAGCATTATCAACGGCACTTTTGACAGTCTGGCTGCAGCCTTGAAGCGCAACCGTGCCGCCCTTATCCTTGGCCCCTCGACCCCGATGTGCCCCGAGGCCTTCGCCGGCACTCGCATAACCCAGCTCAGCGGCTCTTATGTCAAAGACCAGGACAAGGTCAAAATGATTGTTTCAGAAGGCGGCGGCACCCGCCTGCTCAAAAAACACCTGCGCTTCGCCAATACCATGGTATGATATGTTTGCCAGTGAAATGTCTCTGAACCTGAACCCGGAAAAAGCCATGGCTATCGTCCTAGACGCCATTCAGGAAGTCATTCCTTTCGAACTTGCCGTCATCATGAGCCTAGAAAACGACAATGCGCTGCAGATTCGCTTTTGCAGTGGCCGCCTATGTACCGGCAATCTGGTAAACCGCGTAATGACAATCGACGATCACCCGGATATCAGAGCGGCACTGAAACGCGGTGAGGTAGCCCTGATAAGAGACACAGAAAACCCTGACCACCACGATACTTACGAAGGCATAATCGATCTGCCGATTGGCCATTCCTGCATGCTGACACCCCTGAAAGCTGGTGGAGAAGTGATCGGCCTGATGACTCTCGACCACAGTCAGTGCGATCTGTTCACGCCCGAGCGCGTTAAAATCGCCGGCATTCTTTCACAACTATTGGCAATCGCTCTGGCGCAATCATTGCACACAGAAAGCCTGATGCAGGAAAAAGCCGCATTGCTTTATGAAAGAAATGCCTATGTCTCAGAGATGGCAAGAGTCGTCGGCGGCCTGATCGGGAACTCGCCTCGCTGGAAGCTGGTGCTCGAAAAAATCAGACTGGTTGCGCCGACAGACTCGCATGTCATGATCCTTGGCGAAACCGGCACCGGTAAAGAACAGGTAGCCAAAGCGCTACATGCGCTGTCGGGGCGCGCCGACAAGCCTTTTATAACCCTCAACTGCTCGGCACTGAATCATAATCTCGCTGAAAGCGAACTTTTCGGCCACGAAAAAGGTGCCTTTACCGGCGCAGTTTCATCCCGCAAGGGGCGCTTCGAACTCGCAGATGGCGGCACTCTGTTTCTCGACGAGCTTGGCGATCTGCCGCTCGAAACTCAGCCCAAACTGCTCAGAGCAATTCAACAGGGCACCTTCGAGCGCCTTGGTGGCGAAAAAACTCTCAGGGCCGATGTTCGCATCATAAGTGCCACCAACGTGCGACTCGAAGAAAAAATCCGCAAACAGCAGTTTCGCGAAGACCTTTATTATCGCCTGAACGTATTTCCAATCGATGTTCCGCCTTTACGCGAACGGCAAAACGACATCGTTTTACTGACCCATCATTTTATCGAACAGATGCGTACGCGTTTTGGCTATCGACAGCCGATTGCCGTATCGACGGCAGCCATGCAGCTACTGCTGCAAAACCGCTGGCAGGGCAATGTAAGAGAACTGCAGAATACCATCGAACGGGCACTTATCAACTGCCGCGGACTCACTGTCAAGCCTGATCACATATTCTTCGAGGAACCGACCGTGCGGCTTTCGGCGACACAACCAGATGAAAATACGCCACTCGCCGACCTCGACTCAGAAACCGGCAAAATCATAATACGAGCCTTAAAACAGTGCAGTGGCAGGATCTACGGCGAAAGCGGCGCAGCTGCTCTTTTGAAGGTAAAGCCTACGACTTTGCAGAGCAAAATCAAAAGACTCGGACTCAACAAAACCGAAATATAGTTGCAGACGAAATATCGGTGCAATATTCACCGATATTTCGGTATAATCAACAGTTCATTATACAAAAAATTAGACTCAGAGAGGCTCTAAGGGTTGGCACAACGATTGCAATTGTTGCTGCGTAACTCAAAAATTTTTACCCGGAGGAATTAACAAATGGATAACGTTCAAACTGGTATGCCCCTGCTCGGCGACAGAATGCCTGAATTCACCATTCAGACAACACACGGAATGAAGAGCTTCCCAAAAGATTACAGCGGCAAATGGATAGTATTGTTCAGCCACCCCGGCGATTTTACCCCCGTCTGCACGACTGAATTCGTGGCATTCGCCAAACGCGAAGCCGAATTCAAAAAGCTCAACGCTGAACTCGTCGGCCTTTCGATCGATCAGGTCTTCTCACACATTAAGTGGGTAGAATGGATCGAGGAAAAGCTCAACGTTAAGATTCCATTCCCGATTATCGCCGACGACACCGGCAACATCGCCAAGAAACTTGGCATGCTGCATCCCGGCAAAGGCGCCAACACCGTTCGTGCCGTATTCATCATGGATCCGAATGGCATCATCCGCCTGATCATCTATTACCCGCAGGAAATCGGCCGCCAGGTCGATGAAGTGCTGCGCGCCCTCAAGGCCATGCAGGTTGCCGATGCCAACAAGGTCGCCATGCCCGAAAACTGGCCAAACAACGAACTGCTCAAAGACAAGGTCATTGTACCTCCCGCCAAGGATATGGATACAGCCATGAAACGCAAAGGCGAAAAAGACAGCTACGACTGGTGGTTTGTTTACAAAAGCCTCTGATCGCGAGCAGATGACTCCGATCAGCTGATATAATCCGTCCACGCCGCCACGCCCCAATCGTGGCGGCGGTTTTGTTTTGCCCAAAGTCTTTCAGCCAGTACAAACCAACATTTCTCGCACCAGATAGCTCTAATGAAAGCGCCTTAGCGGCAAAAGCCCATGATTGCCCGCACAACGACCAGGAATTACTTTGTAATACAAACCTATTGACAAGTCGACGCAAATACGATAATGTTTTATAGATAAAACATTATTCGAGCAATAAAACCTTAAGGATAATAGACATGAATGAACAGCTTTCGATGGCTGCCGAAGACTACCTGGTAACCATTTACGATCTTGAAAAGAGCAAAAAAGTTGCGCGCTCAAAAGACATCGTTGAAATGCTGCAGGTTGCCAAGTCTACCGTTACGGCGGCGCTAAAACTTCTTGCCGGCAAAAATCTGATTACTTATCAGCCCTACGAACCGATCACGCTTACTCCAGATGGCCTGAAGCGAGCTCAACAGTTACGTCTACGCAACGCTGCGATCAAAGATTTTCTTACCAGCTTCATACAGCTTTCTGCTGACCAGGCCGAAAAAACAGCGGATTCCATGGAGCATTTCATGGAACCGCCAGTACTGCGCAAATTTGTCTGCTTCATGACTTTTTTCAAGGAAAAGTGGCATAACGATTCCGGGCCGCTGAAAGAGTATAAAGACTACATTTCACAGGCCGGGCATGAAAAAGATTGTGGCAAATGTCTGGCCAGTTATGCAAAGAAGCTCGGACTCGAAAAAATTTAAGGAGGCCAAAGATGCCAGTTTATGCTTACAAATGCCCAAAGTGCTCGCATATGTTCGATCATTTCGCCAGAACGATTTCGGAAGCTGCGCCCAAGTGCCCGAAATGCGGGGCGGAGGGTCTCGAAAAACAGTTCTGCACGTTCTCGCAGGCGAAAAAGGAAGCCGTCTCAAGCTGCTCGACCGGCATGTGCTCGCTGGCAAGAGACTAGCCTTCTGTCATGCTTAAATATGGGTATGACATGTCATTTCGAGGAGGGCGTCAGCCCGACGCGGCAATCCTATTGGCAGAAGGATTGCTTCGCTTCGCTCGCAATGACAAATAACACTCAGAGTCTCCTGCAGTTAAAGGCCTGAAGAGGCTGACCGCTGGAGCATTGAGTCCATAAACTATCCGTATCTCTATGGCTGAAGCCATCAGAGCTGACCCGGCACGTCAAAAAACGGCATAAGCAGAGCCTCTAAGATTTAAATTTCGAACTTCTATAGACAAGGGACTGAGACATTTACAGGAATATCACCATGAATAGAACAAAACTGATTTTATTAATCCTCACAACGACACTTTTAAATTTTTCGTTGCACAAAGCCAGCGCCAATGGCATTTCCAGCGGTAGTCAGCAGTTACCCTTACGCTCTTACACGCTTCAAGAATGCCTTGAAGCGGCGATGAAGAATAATCCCGACATCGGCAGGGCTTCATGGGAGAGCGAAGCTGCTGATGCAGACTCCGACGTGGCCCGCAGCAAGCTGCAACCCGCACTTAAATTGAGCGCAGGTTACCTTCATTCGATTGATCCTCAGTCGATAATCAAGGCCAGAAGAGTCGGCGACCCGTTGCCTTTCGAAAACGACGTCTTTTCAGCCGATCTTGGGCTGAGTTACCCGATCCACACCGGCAAACGGCTCGAAAAAAAGGCTCAAGCTGCCAGATTGAAGGCAAATTCTCAGAATAAAATCCTGGAATTTACCAGAGACGAACTGACTTATCTGGTTACAACTGTGTTTTACAACATACTGGGCCAGAAAGAAATCATTGGGTCGTTACGCTTCTCACATCAAACACTGCTCGAGCACCAGAAGCGGGTTAACGATCTATTCTCAGCCAAAAAAGCGGCAAAAGTAGATTTGCTGCGAACGGAAGTAAGAATTGCCGAGCTCCACCAGAGGCTGATAAGAGAAGAAAATGCACTCAGAGTGCTTTATTGCCAGCTTTTAAATCTGATGGGCGAAATGAATCTTGCACAGGATATCGCAGTCTCTGGAGACCTCGAAATTTCAGATATGCCGCAAAACTTCAACAATGCCTATGAAACTGCTCTACACAATCGGCAAGATTACCAGTCGCTCAAGCTCAGGCTCGACGCACAAAGAAAAATGCTCTTTGCCGCAAGATCTGAACGCCAGCCGGAAGTAGCGTTGCGCGCATCCTATGGCAATCGCTGGCCAGGCAGAAGAGATCTGGGGTCAGAAGAGGTCGGCGAAGTTTATCTGATGGCCAGCATGCCAATCTTCGATGGAGGAATGATCAGCGCCAACATTCGCCGCGAACAGGCTATTTTAAAGGCTCAGGAGGAGTCTTTACGCAAACTTGTTCTCAAAATAAGGCTCGACGTCGAAACGGCAATTTCAAATCTCAACTCGGCAAGTGCCCGCGAAGAAGTCTCAGAAAAAGCAGTTGAACAGGCAGATGAATCCTTTCGCATCGAGCGTGAAAAGTATCAACACGGCAAAGGTTCGATACTCGACGTGCTGGATGCCCAGAACGCACTTCTTGACGCACAAACAAACAATTTCAGAGCCAAAGCGGAATTTAGAATCGCGCTGGCCGCATATCACATGGCCACAGGAGTCAGACAATGAAAAAAATCGTAGCATTTATGGTTGTGTTCTTGCTTCCTTTCTGGAAAAACTGTCCGGTTGTCATCGGCCAGACGCCAGCTGCAAAAAACAAAGCAGCCGCTGTAAAGGTTGTTGAAGCCAGGATTTCATCAATTACCGAAGAGTTTACAACCACCGGCAGCCTGATAGCAGATAACTCGGTCACCATACGATCGACTGCTGAAGGCCCGGTAAAATTCTGCCCATGGCGCGAAGGCGATCGAGTAAGCAAAGGAGAAAAACTGGTCGAAATCGATCGACCGCTTTATCAGCAGGAAATGCTGGTGGCAGAAGCGAATCTGGCCGTCGCAAAAGCCAAACTGGCCGATCTGGTTGCCGGTACGCGCCGCGAAGAAATTGCTCAAGCGAAAGAACTTGTAAGCCAGCGTGAAGATGCTCTGTTATTCGCAGAAAAAGATCATGAGCGCATATCTTCACTCGTCAGCTCTGGCGCACTGCCGGCTGAAATGGAAGAGAAATCGAGAGTCAGTTTCGTTAAGGCCAAAACCGATCTTGCCGCCGCAAAAGAACGTCTGGCAATGCTCAAAGCCGGCCCGACCAGAACCGAGATTGCCGTACAAAAGGCACTGGTCGATGAAGCAGAAGTAAAAGCTGCCATGGCTAAGGCAAAATACGAAGAATGCCTGCTACTGGCGCCATTTTCTGGGATCGTCACCAAAACCCACATCAGAACAGGCGATCTTGCCACACCAAGAGCTCCCCTGATCGACTTGATCGATCCAGATTCTCTGATCGTAAGGTTTGCCGTGCCCGAAATCTATGCAGCCAGAGTGGCTGTCGGCCACCAGATAGAGGTTTCGCTCGATGCTTACCCCGGCCAGACCTTTACAGCGTCGGTCAAGAGGGTTTTCGCAGATCTTGAAAAAAGCACCAGAACCAGGCTGATTGAAGCAAGAATTGAGGCCGACCAGTCGCTCGAACTGCTGCCGGGCATGTTCGCCCGCATCAAAGCGAAGTTGAGAACTGAAAATGACACCGTGGTAATCCCCGACGAAGCGGTTTTATCAACGCCAAGAGGCGAAAAAATAGCATTTATAGTTGCCGATGGCCGGGCCGTTCAGAAAAAAATCACTACCGGTATAGAACAGCAGAAGATGATACAGGTTCTTGAAGGCTTGAGTGGTGGCGAAAAGGTAGTGACGGAAGGAAGTCGCAGTCTCAAGGACAAAATGGAGGTAACGATAATAACTTCGACACCCGGAGTCAGTGAGAATCCAATAAAAACGACTACTCAGGCAGGTGATATGCGATGAAAATCACCGAACTGTCTTTAAAAAAGCCGGTATCGGTAACGGTGCTGGTAATCTCACTGCTGATAACCGGGCTTTTCAGTCTTACCCTGTTAAATGTCAATTACCTGCCCAGTATCACTTACCCGATGGTCAAGATTCATGCCTGGTGGCGCGGCGCCACCGCCGACGACATCGAAGCCAACGTCGCAGACCCGCTTGAAGAAGTCATTGCAACAGTAGATGGCCTCGACTATCTCGAATCTTCAAGCATAGAAGGCATGTACACGTTATTGATCAACTTTACTTACGGACTGAGCGTCGAAACCGCTTTTCAAGACGTAGTAGCCGCCATGGGTCGCGTCAACAAAAAACTGCCGCCAACCATGGAACCACCGGTAGTTATCAAGGCAGACCCCTCGCAGCTGCCGGTCATCGAAATCATGTTGTATTCACAGAAACATGATCTGGTATTTCTGCGAGACTGGGTAGACACCTGGCTGGTAGACCGGCTGACTTCGGTCGAAGGCTGCGCCGGTGCTGAAGTAGTCGGTGGGCTCGAACGCGAAATCCGCATTCATCTTGACCCCAGGCGATTACAGGCCTACAAAGTTTCACCCATCAAGATTTCCAGAATACTCCAGGAAGAGAATCTCGAAACCTTTGCCGGCAGAGTCACGGTTGAGTCACGCGAAATCATTGCCCGCACCATGGGTGAATTTGAAAGTCTGGCTGAAATTGAAAATATCGTTGTCGCCCGTGGACAAAACGATCAGGAAGTCTATCTCAAAGATGTAGCAACAGTCACCGACGCCAACAAGGAAATGCGTATCAGCACCAGATACAACGGTCAGCCATGCGTCGAACTTAAAGTGCTCAAGCAATATGCAGCGAACGCGGTAACTGTCGCAACAGCTCTCAAACAGAGGATGCAGGAGCTGCAAAAGGACCTGCCCGAAGGAGTCGAATTCGCCTACATAGAAGATGAAAGCACTTATGTTATGGGGGCGGTCAACAGTGTCAGAGATTCGGCGATCATAGCCGCACTGCTGGTAATTCTGGTAGTCTATCTCTTCCTTGGTAAATGGCGGCATGTTCTGGTAATGATTGCCGCTCTGCCGGTTACGCTGATCATAAACTTTGCGATGATGAAAGCTGCCGACTTTTCGATCAATGTGTTCTCACTCGGAGGTCTGGTAGTCGCTTTGGGTGTAATTCTCGACAACTCTATCGTGGTACTCGAAAACATTACCCGACTCAAAGCAGAAGGTGCAAAAGATTTTGCCGCGAGAGGAACCGAAGAAGTTGGCTCTGCCATATTCACATCGACTCTGACTTTTCTGGCAATCTTCCTGCCATTTGTATTTGTACCGGGAATGGCAGCTCTGCTCTTCAAAGAACTCATTCTGATCGTAGGTGGCATAGTAGTCATATCGCTGATTGTGGCAGTAACTCTTACTCCGCTGCTCACCGACAGACTTCTGCGCAACGAGAACACTGAAGCCAGAGGCAACCTGGTGGTAAGAGCATTTAACAAATTCATTGAAGCCGGCATTATAATCTATCGCAACCTTCTTGCTACCAGCCTGAAGTTCAGAACCACCGTCATTGGCGCAGCATTTCTCATACTCACCGTCAGCATTGCGCTATATTTCAATCTCGGCAGTGAATTTTTACCCAAACTCGATGACGGGCGGGTCATGGTCAAGCTGGTCAGCCCAAGTGGCACTTCAGTTGAAGAAGTAGAGCGCGTTCTCGGACTGGTCGAAGACAAACTCTCGGGCATGCCCGAGATCAAAAGCATGTTCCGTCTTTCCGGTGGCCGCGTCTTCGGATTGTACACACTTGAAGTCGGACACGAAGGGAATCTCAACATTCAACTTGTCCCGAGATCGCAACGTAACATTTCAACCACAGCTTTTATCGAAAAGATCAGACCTGTCGTAGGGAAAATTCAGGCGATGGTGCCGGGCGTTAAGATGCCGGTCAAAGCAATGCCGATCAAAGGTCTGCGCAAAGTCGGAGAACAGGACATCGAAGTGAATGTAAAAGGCCCCGATGGCATAACCATTTATGAATTTGCCGAAAAACTTGCGGGAAAAATGCGACAGACTCAGGGACTTTCCGGAGTGAATCTGTCGATGGACATGACTAAACCGGAATACCGCATCTACATAGACCGTGCCAAAGTCTCGGCGTATGGCCTGAACGTGCAGCTTATCGCCAACACACTGCGATCGCTTGTACAGGGAATAGTCAGCACTCAGTTTGCCGTAGGCAATGATTACTACCCCATTCGTGTCATGGTGCCCGAAATCACGCTCAACAGCAAATCCGATCTTGAAAATCTTCTTCTCGACACAAGAAACGATGAGCCGATCTTTGTTCGCGACGTTGCCGAGGTAAAACGTGCCGTCGGCCCGGTCGAAATCTCGCGTGAAGACCAGATCATGCGCGTCATTGTGCGCGCCGATGCCAGTGGCATCAGCACCGGCGAAGCGCTGGAGCGTGCTGAAAAAGCCGCCATGGAACTGCCCAAACCTCCCGGAGTGACCTTTTCGATGGGTGGTGAAGCTCGCTTTATGGCTGAGGGGCGACGGGTTATGGGACTGATTCTTGGATTTGCATTCGTTTTCGCCTACACGGTACTGGCGATTCAATTCGAGTCATTCGTTCTGCCGTTTTTGATTCTGCTCAACGTGCCGCTGACCTTGCCCGGCGCCATGATCGCCCTTTTTCTTACCGGACATGCCGTCGGCGTAACCGTTCAGATCGGCATTCTGGTAATGATGGGCGGTGTAATCTCGCAGGGCGTCGTGCTCCTGTCGATGGCCGAAGAGCAGAGAGCCAGGGGAATGACTCCCGATGAAGCCATTTCTACAGCTGCTCCCACTCGCATCAGACCGATTTTGATGACACAACTTACCACTGTCCTCGGCCTGGTGCCGCTGGCATTGAATCTTGGAGAAGGAGGTGACATGCTGGTAACCATGGCAATAGCGGTTATCGGAGGCCTGCTCTATTCGCTGCTGCTGGTACTCTTGTTTCTGCCGGCCGCATACAGCATGGTTTTCAGACTGCTGCCTGAAAAACAAGCTGTTTCTGTCGTTCAAATGTCTTAACAATTCTCAATTCAAGGAAACACAATTAAAATGACAAATCTGTTCAAATTACTCATCGTTTTCTCTTTCGCGATCATAGCTACAGGCTCTTATGCTTATGATGACTCTATTGCCAGAAAATACGAAAAAATGTTCGACAACATCAAGGGCGAAGAAGTCGGAAAAGCTCTCAACATCGTGTCGCCCGAAGCTTTCGTTGAAGAATATAAATCTGGAAAACAGTTCTTCGCAGTAGATATACGAACCCCGGCTGAAACCTCCATCTTCACGTTGAGCCTGCCGGACAGCATGAAGATTCCGCTCGATCAGCTGTTCAAAAAGGAAAATCTCAAAAAGTTGCCGACCGACAAGCAAATCATTCTCGTCTGTTCTTCCGGAATGCGGTCGGCGGCTGTTCTAATGGCATTGCGGGATGTCGGATTCAGCAACGTAAGTGTGCTTAAAGGCGGATTTAAAGAACTTAGCTCCTATTTGGAGCCCAAAGAAGCCAACAAGGCTCCCAAAGCCAAAGCACAGTGAGCTTTGCCGGCCGAAGGAAATCTGACTTGTCCGGCCGGCATAAGCAAAAAAATTTCTACACAACCGGCCGGTAATATTTTATCATACAGACAGATAGATTTTGCTGAAGCCGGTAGCACAAAGTCCTGTCTGAAATGCATCAAGGCTGCCCTGAACCAGTTCAAAGACAAGACAGCCCGGTGAATAGCAATATCTATCAATGGAGAACGTAATGAACACTACAAGATCCGATTTTCTGATCATAGGCGGCGGCCCGGTTGGAATCCAGGCATGCAGAATGCTTCGCGCAGGCAAACCCGAGGCTTCGGTTACAGTTCTCAGACCCGAAGATTTCTCGGTCATTTATTGTGCAATACCTTACGTAATCGAAGGTCTGATCGAACCTGGTGCGATCGCAAAGAAAGACGAACTCATCACCGAAACCGGTGCGCAGTTACTCAAGATTGCAGCCAGCAAGGTTGATCTTGCAGGTCATCTCGTCACCCTTGCTGATGGCCGGCAGATAGAATACGGCAAACTGATCATCGCAACCGGCGCAGTGCCTTTTGTGCCGGCCGTTCCCGGACATAATCTCAAGAATATTTTCACGGTAAAGACGGCAAAAGATACCGAAATCATAAAAACCGCCGCTGAAAATGCGACAAGGGTCGTGGTTATCGGTGCCGGCGCCATCGGCATTGAACAGGCCCAGGCGATGCAGGCACTCGGCATCGAAACCCACCTTGTCGACATGGCTGCGCACCCCTTATCAACCATGCTCGACACTGAATTCGGCGAGATAGTCGCCGAAAAGTTAGCAGCCAGCGGTATCAAATGGCAGGGTTCAGCCACACTTCAGGAGTTTGCCGGCAAAGAGTCAGTCAGCGAGGTTATTCTAGCCAACGGCAGCAGCATCAAACTCAATGCCGGCAAAGATTTCGTAATTGTCTCTGCCGGTGTAAAGCCTGAATTAGAGCTGTTTCGCGGCAGCGCCATCGAAATCGTCAAAGATGGTATAGTAGTCAATGACCGCATGCAGACCAATGTTCCCGATGTTTACGCCGCTGGCGACTGCGTGCACTTCAAAAGCTCGATCGATGGCCAGCCTCTGGGCGGAAAACTCGCAACCAACGCGGTGCCTATGGCAAAAGTGGCTGCCCGCAACCTGCTCGGCAAGGAAGCCACTTACAAGGGCTTTATCAATGGTGCCGCAACCTGTGTCGGCGACTTGCGGGTCGGCGGAACCGGCTTCACCGAGAGTTTTGCCAAAACCCGTGGCTTCTCGACAGTCTGCGGCTTTGGCCAGACAACTTCGCGCTTTCCGATAATGCCTGGAGCTAAAAAAGTTCAGGTAAAACTGGTGGCTTACGCCAGAACCGGCCGGCTGCTCGGCGGCCAGATCATTGGCCCGGAAGCAGTTGCCGAGCGAATCGACGTTATCAGTCTGGCACTGCAGCACAAAATGCACCTGTCTGATCTCGCGGAACTGAGCTATTCCGCCCAGCCCTGGCAAACTTTCTATCCGGCCGCCAACCCGATCGTAATGGCAGCCGAAGAAGCCTTGAAAAAAATGTAATCTGTCTGGAAAAACATGCTGCCCGGCATATAGAATGCGAGTTCTCTTGATCGACAGCATCATAACAGACGCTCTAACTCACAAGGAGAATCAATATGCCAAACCGTGATGGAACCGGGCCTTATGGCGATGGAGGCGGCGGCGGGCAGAGACGAAGATATCGATCATCCTTATGGTCATCGCCGCATAGAAGCAATGATCTCGGTTCTTATCGGTTTTGTGCTCGGCCTGGCATCATCGCAGTGACAGCTTTTCTTCGATTCCGGTAGCTATTGCCATAAGTCTGGCAATGTTCGACCCTAAATGGGCTTTTATGGATCCGGTTGCGACTCTGGCTGTTTCAGGATTTATAATTCAGGCAGCTTACGTAATATGTTTACCATCATTGAAAGAGCTTGCTGATAGTGGAGCAGATGAGAAAGCCCTGCTGGCTATCGAAAAAATAGTTTTGCAGGTTGAAGGTGTCGTGTCGGTGCATGCCGTTCGCTCAAGATTTCATGGCTCGGGCTTTTATGTGAATCTTCATATTCAGGTGAACGGCAAACTAACGGTAGAAGAAGGTCACAAGATAGCTGGCTGTGCTAAAAGGCGACTGATCCAAGAAGGGCCCGATATTGTCGATGTGCTTGTTCACATCGAACCCGACAAGAAGTTGTGATGCGACTGGCATCAATTCTATTGTTGTCAGGCTGCCTTTGCTTTCAGTTGTGTAACCAGATTTGTTTTCAGTCTGGAGATGATTTTTCTGACTTTTCCGGTTCTGCTGGCAGATTTTGTTAAGGCAAAGTCAAGTTCTCTGGTTGTTTCGCCAATAAGCTTTGCTTCGACAACAGTGGCTGTTTCCAGGGATTTGCCAAGCCGATCGAGAAAGTCGGCAAAAGTAAGCTTGTCTTTTTCAAACTGTGAAAGAGATTCCCAGAGCAGTTCAATGTGATCCATTTTCATATTAAGCAATCCTCTCAGTTTTATTTGCAGTCTGTCAGATGACAGTTCGATTAACCATTGGTCTGACGGCATTTACATAAAGGCTGATTCTGTTTACCAGTGCCTGAATGGGTATTGGTCGATGCAACGACCTGATAGTTGCGACATACGGTTCCGGGGGGTCCTCTTGGTCACGAGAAGTAACAGAAAGAACGGGTATCATGCTGGTTGACGGAACCTTTTGCAAAGTTGCAAAATCTGCGCTTTCCTGCCGACCGGCCAGGCCAGACGCCAGAAGTATTAGGCCGGGATGTTGGCTGATGGCCATTTCCACACCCTGCCGGCAACTCCTGGCTTCGATGACCTCGAGGCCTGTAATGGCCAGTAAATCTCGAATGAACTTTCTGTTAAACACATTGTCATCAACCAGCAATATTTTTCTACCCATGATTCTTCCCTTACATCTCGAAAAGATTTGAAGACAGAAAAGGTCTTACAGAGCAGGACAAACAGCCAGACCTCGCTGAAAGAATCAGCCGGGCGCAGCTGTTTTATTGTTCAATTGGGGGACTCTGAAGATATGTTTGCCTGTAAGGCAGTATATAACAGAGAATTTAACTGAAAAGTCTCTCAATGTCGTGATTATTTGGTATTGATATATTTATAGCAGATAGTAGTCATTAAACGCAATGGCAGTACCGTTTTGCATTGGATGATGGAATAACAGGTTATGAATATTTCAAGATTGCTTATCTGAGGCAAAAAAATTTTTGGCAGTTCGGAGAGAAAGTCGAGCAGATAAGATGGCAGATTTGGTCTGTGGCTTTTCGCTGTTTGTCGATCGGCGAGCAGCCTTTTACGTTGAACTTCTTTTTCGACTGCTTGCCAAACAGTGCTCAGTCCTAACAACGCCGGAATCATGAGCCAAAACTTTCTGCACAGGCATTTGGTTATGCCAATCTGCGCAGGATAGAACAACTCGGCCGAACCAGGCAGTTTTGACGCAAAGCCATAGCTTTCTACAATAAGCTTCGCCTGGGGGATATGTAGCGAAAGATGGCAAGCCATCCGCAGTTCTTACGGCTTCAGCCAGATGAAGCATAAAATTGATGCTTGCCGCAGAAGCGGTGTTATTTTATAATACAAGTATTGCGAATAGGTAATCTCAGGAGAGCATTATGCCAAACCGTGATGGAACCGGGCCTTATGGAGCTGGAGGCGGTGGCGGGCAGAGACGAAGATATCGCTGTCGCCCCGGATCAGGGCTTTCAGGATTCGTGCTTGAGCTGATCATCAACAACTGGCTGACGATTGTCGGATTTATTGCATCAACACTCATACCTGTGATTGGCCGCAAATTATATCTGGCAAACAAGGCCGACAGTGATAAAATACCGGTATTGACCGCCAGACCGGTCGATAAAAACAAGCAGCTGTCATGACCAGATCATATAAACATCTGTTCGGGCCGGTGCCGTCGCGGCGCTTCGGGCGCTCGCTCGGCATCGACCTGACGCCGTTCAAAACCTGCAGTTACGACTGCATTTTCTGCCAGCTCGGGCATACGACCAGACACACGCTCGAACGCAAAAACTATGTCGATGTCGCTGAAACTCTCGCAGAAATTGAGCACTGGCTGGAAAACGACGGCAAAGCTGACCAGATAACTCTGGCCGGCTCGGGCGAACCGACCTTGCACGCCGGATTTGGCGAAATACTCTGGTTTATCAAGGCGAGAACAAAGATACCGGTCGCGGTTCTCACCAACGGCAGCATGCTCTATCTGCCGGAAGTCCGCAAAGCGGCAGCCATGGCCGACATAGTCAAGATTTCATTGAGCGCCTGGGATCAGCAATCTCTCGAAACCATCAACCGGCCGGCGCCGGGCTATCGATTTGAACAGCTTATCGACGGTGAAAAGCAGTTCAGAGACGAATTCAAAGGCCAGCTGTGGATCGAAGTCTTCATGCTCGACGGCATCAATACCACTCCAGCTGAAGTCGCTAAAATTGCGACACTGGTCAAACAGATCAGGCCAGACCGTGTACAGCTGAACACCTGCGTGCGCCCGCCCGCCGAAGAATCTGCCCGCGCCGTGCCCGAAAACAAACTGCGCGAGCTGGCCACAATTTTCGAACCAGCCGCCGAAATTATCGCCGAGTATCGCGCCGCCAAAGGCGGCGAAGTAAAGGTAAACGAGCAGGCCATTCTCGAAATGCTGCAACGGCGCCCCTGCACCGCCAGCCAGATTTCTGAAGTTTTCGGCATGCACCTCAACGAAGTTTCAAAATACCTCGGCATGCTTACGCGCTCAGAGCAGATTACCGCCACTCACCGCAACAACGACGTCTACTACTTCGCGCAAAAATCGCAAGCCTGCTGACCCCCACCAGCATCGAATTTGCGGCGCAACACCCGGTCTTTGCCAAAACAGCATCTGAGACGCCGCACCGATTACAGGCTTCGCTACGCTGAGCACGATTTCAGTCTTTTTCGCGGTGTTATTTTGTGTTAGCATTTACCCATACTAGAAGCTGAGGTGAATACATGGAACCACTTGTCGTGGCCAAAAACCTGGTCAAGATCTACCAGGCAGGAGAGATCGAAGTAAGAGCACTGCGGGGAGTAAGCTTCGAGATAAACCCGGGGCAGTTCGTCAGTTTTACCGGGCCTTCCGGCAGCGGCAAGACTACGCTGCTCAATCTTATCGGCAGTCTCGATGTGCAGACCAGCGGCGAACTCGTCGTCGCCGGGCAACACGTAAACCAGCTGAATATAAGGCAACGCGCCAATTTTCGCGGGCATAACATCGGCATCATTTTTCAGGATTTCAACCTGATTCCGGTGCTGACCGTCAGAGAAAATGTCGAATACCCGCTGCTCATGGTAAAACCGACGCCGGCCGCCGAGCGCAGCAAAATCGTGACCAAACTGCTCGAACAGGTTGGCATCGCCGAGCAGGCCGATAAATTTCCGAATCAGATTTCGGGCGGACAGAAGCAACGCGTCGCGATTGCCAGGGCGTTATCGACCGCACCAAAACTGGTGCTCGCCGACGAACCGACGGCCAACCTCGACAAGGCAACTTCAACCCGAATTATCGACCTGATGAAAGAGCTCAAGAATCAGCTTGGTACCAGCTTTATCTTTTCGACGCACGATCCACGCGTGGTCAGCCATGCCGATATCATCTACGTACTCGAAGACGGTCAGCTGCAAACGCCGACTGCTGAAAACACCATGGGCCACGGAGGTAAAAACTGATGGAAACCGCCAGAATCGCCTTCCGTAATCTCTACCGGCAGAAACGCCGCACCGGCCTTACCGTTTCGATCATCGCCTTTGGTGTCGTTGCAGTCATACTTTTCACGGCACTGGCCGGCTCGTTCAAGAACATGATGATCAGCCAGATCACCGACTCGATGCTCGGGCACCTGCAGATTCATCGCAGCGGCTACGTTGAATCGCTCGATACCATGCCGCTGAACCTGGTCATCGAAGAAAAACACATCGACCAGCTCAAAAAGGTGCTCGGAGAAATCAGGGAAATAGAGGGCTATACCCTGCGCATTCTGCTCGCTACACTGCTGAGCAATTACGCCGACACAACCAACATCAAGCTTTCGGCTATTGACCCGGCTTCTGAGCAGCTGGTAACGCCGCTGCTGCCCGGTCGCATCACCGAGGGCAAATTTCTCGAAAAGGGCCAGATTCTGCTGCCGAACCTAGTCGCGCGCGGTCTCGAACTTGGCATCGCCTCTGAAGCAGTCGTCATCGCTACCAACGTCGATGGTTCGGTCAACGGCACGTCTCTCGTCGTCAGCGGCATAGTCGAAACCACAGTCGGCCCGAGCGGCAAATATGGCTACATTCACATCGACGACGCGCGCGAACTTCTGCGCATGGAAAGCCTGCAGGTCAGCGAAGTCGCCATCCGCCTCAAAGATGCCGAGACCCTTACTCCGGTCATGAAAAAGCTGCAGACAGCTCTCGAGGGCATCAAAGACGACAAAGGCAAACCGGTCTTCGAAGTCCACCCCTGGAAAGCGCTGAGTCCGTTCAACAACATCGCCAACATGATCGATCTGATGACTATTTTCATTCAGGTCATTCTGGTGACAATAGTATTGATCAGCATCATGAACGTCATGCTGATGGCTGTCTACGAGCGAACCAAAGAAATCGGTACCATCGCTGCGATCGGCACCATGCCCTCGTCGATTATGAGCCTGTTCATCTTTGAAGGCCTGTTTCTGGGAATAGCCGGCGTGGCAGTCGGCAATATAACCGGCCTGGTGCTGGTGTATGCGGTTAAGGCGGCAGAAATGACGATCAGCTTCGGGCAGAGTGACAACATTCTGCTGGCGCCGCAGATTTCATTGTCAACAATGCTGGCGACCACCTTCATCGTAATTCTGGTCACCCTGCTCGGGGCCGTAGAACCGGCATACAAAGCATCGCAGCTCGACCCGGTCGAAGCGCTGCGCAATTGAGATAAAGGAGACAATATGTTTAAAACAGTATTCAATAAAAGTCTGATTCTGCTGACAATCGTAGTTTTGCTCGGCATGACCGGTCTGACACAGGCTGAAACAGCTGATGTCTCTGCGGCAAAAGACGGCAGTGCAGACACTGCAACAGCCGTTTCATCGTCTACAGAGAAAATCAGCACCGGCGCAGACAACGCCGTTCCGGCAGAGACTGCCGGCGGCTCGCTTCCCGACAAGGCTGAGGCGCTCGAAAAAATTGACCGGTCGCTGAATCCTGAGTCTTACGTTTCTTACAAAAAGATCGTAAACATCGACACCAAGGGCATTAAGAAAGAATTCGTCATGTATGTCGGCAAACTCGGCGCCGACAAGGTGCTTGGCTCTTTTCTGGCGCCAAAAACCGAAGTCGGCCGCGCCACTCTGCGCATTGGCGACAACATGTGGCTCTACATACCAAACGTCAAAAAACCCGTGCGCATCACCAGTCTGCAGTCGGTTACCGGCGGGCTTTTTAACAACGCCGACATCATGGGTCTCGATTATTCTGATGAGTATGACTGCATCGACATCAAGCTCGCAGACGGCAAATACGAGCTCGAGCTCAAGGCCAAAACCGGTGCCGTTGCCTACGAAAAGCTCATTGTCGTGGCCGATACCGAGACTTATACTCCCGAACGCATCGACTGCTACACATCGAGCGGCATGCTGGTAAAATCTCTGCATTTCAAGAACATCATCGAGTTTGAAGAAGGTTTCAGGCGCCCGTCGGTGGTCGAAACCGACAGCCCACTGTTCAAAGGTGCGAAGTCGATCATGATTTACTCGCAGATGAAGCGCGTTCAGCTTGACGAATCGCTGTTCAACATCAACAACATGGCAAAATACCAGGAGTTGCGGTGAAGCATTATCATGCGTTATTGCTGACTTTCTGCCTGCTTCTGTCGGCTGCCGTGGCTTCGGCTGATGATTATTCATTCGACGTCGGAGCTTTTGCGCCAAAACGGCTCGAAATCAATTACCGGCTCGATCTGCGCCCCGGCTTCAGCTATCTCGAAAAAGACAGCCGGCAGTATCGCCTGACTCTCGCCGATAAAGGCTGGCGCCGTCATCAGAATAACACAACGCTGATGGCCGCCACTTACGGCAGCTATAAAGCCGGCGACAACTCGACCCTGCTTTTTGACGGGTTGCTGACGGCCAGTCGTTTTCTCGACCAGACACGCGATACGCAGGTTTTAAACGAAGCCTGGCTGCGTTTCGACATCAACAACGACCTGCAGGCCGGAATCGGCAAAAAGACCTTCAAATGGGGCAAAGGCTACGCCTGGAACCCGGTCAATTTCGGCGGCCGCCAGAAAGATCTCAACGACATCGATCTCGCGTTGGCCGGCTACAGCATGCTGTTCACCCAGTTTACCCGCAACCTGTCGGGTCATCTGTCGAACACAACGCTGACCATGGCTTTGTTGCCGGTTACCAAAGGCCTCAACGATGATTTCAGCGAGAACGACAGCCTGAACTTTATTTCGCAGTATTACATGCTGCTCGGCGACACCGATGTCGATCTCTACCTGATGGCCGGCACGGCAGGCAACCATAAGATCGGCGCCGATTTCAGCAAAAATCTGAGCAGCAACCATGAGATTCACGCCGAGCTCGCTTACGAACGCGAACAGCGTGGCTGGCAGATCAAACCGAACGGCAGCGCAATGGCCGACCAGCAGGCACAGACCAGCTTTCTCGCCGGCACCCGCTATCTCGACCACCGCGATATTACCTACATTCTCGAATACCTGCACAATGGCGGCGGCCTGCACCAGTCAGAGATGGAAAACCACTACGCCGCCGCCGACCTCGCGCTGGCAACCGGCAACAAAGCGGCGATGCGCCAGGCCGCGCAGAATTACACGCAGTACATCAATCGCCAGTTCGCGATGCGCGATTATCTCTATTTCAAGGCGTCAAAACCTGAACTGTTCGGGCATCTGTACATGAACGGCGCCTTCTTTTCGGTTGTCAATCTAGCTGATAAAAGCCATTCAAATACGGTCGAAGTAAGCTACACCGGCCTGACCAACTACATCTTCACGCTGCGCCTGACCACTAACCTCGGCAACCATAACAGCGAATATGGCCAGAAATTGAGTTCCGACCGCATCGAAATGCGCTGCCAGTATTACTTTTAACCAGATTATGAGCAGCAGGCTAAGTCAGTGGAGTTTTAGCCGGGCACGTGTTATATTTTCGATCGGACGGGAAGCCGCCTGTAATCGATCTACATCAACAGTCTTAATTGCCGAAAGCAACAACTTCTGTTGCGGCAAAGTGCTCTGACATTGCACATATTAATCACCAGACATGGCTATCCTCAAATCAGGCAGGGTATTTTGCCATAGCATAACGGAACAGCATGTGCGCAAAAAAGACTGAAAGAGATTCCTGGATAAGAAACCAGCATCGAATTATTTGTTACCGATACCAGGTCTGATACGTATGAATGTTTCAATAACCTTGGACAACAGGTAGCAATATCGATGTTGAAAGTGCTTCTCAGGAATCAAAAGGGCCAGCAGCTCAAAATTCTGAATCTGCTGCTTGGTTTTATATGCTTTTTTGTCCTGCCAGGTCTCATCATTTTTCGTGGAATTGATGGGATTATCGATATTGAGGCATCTGCAAGAAAGCAGCAGGCGGAACAAAAAAAGCAGGAATTGCTCGATCAACTCGAATTCTTTTCTGAAAATGACAGATTCGCACACTTCATTCTTCGTTCTCTTTGCTCTGAACTCGACAATGCCACCGATCCTCAAAACAAGCTCAAATCTGAAATTCGCAAACTTAAAAACAGCTTTCCCGGGGCTTTTACCTTCATAGTTGCCGACAAAGCCGGCAATCTACTGCCGACAATCTCTGACGAAACAAGCTATTCATATATGTATCGCCAGGCGATCGAGCTGCTTTCCAACGTCAGTGACGCTTTCAAGCGCAATAAAGAATATGCGGCGATACCAGACTTCTCAACCCGTTTCAACAGGCTCAAACCGCTTCTCGGAGATCTTATCAAGCCAGACCATTTGACCATGCCATTGCACAAAAACAGATATGGACGATCGCTTCTGGCTTCTGGCAACAAGAACCGGTTTCATCTTTGGCATGGTCACGGCGGCAACCTGAAACTGCTGGTCTATATAAGCCGTGATTTCATCAGAGGCGACACAGGTCTGCGCTGGATAACCAGCAGGCTTAACCGTAGCAATTCTGAAACTATCGCCGGCTTTTCCAGTTATCCTCCTGACCAGAACAGCTTCATACCTGTGCTGGCAAAAGAACTTGCAGCAAAAGTCACCATGGCCCTGGCCAGTCATGAAGAAATGAACATTGCTCCTGAAGAATCCGACAATGCCTGGCAAGCGATTTCGTGTCGTTTCTTAAACCAGTATTGGCGTGGATTCGCTCTGTTCCGACACAATACGCAGACCGACCCGGCAGTTATCAAAGCGGCATTTACCGCTACTGTCGTCAAATACCTTTTTGTTTTGTGCTTTGTGCTTTTTGTCTACCAGCTTAAGCACCCTTTTTCAATGACAGTAAAGCTCAAAATATCGGCGTTCTTCGCATTTGCAGTCATTCTTCCCATTCTGGTCATTTTTACCCAGACCATGGAATACGTTCGTCAGACCGAGACAGAAATGATGAACGATCTTAAAAATGAAGCCTGTCATGCAATCGAAAAGCTTGATGGTAATTATGAATGGTTTCTCAAAAAGCGCGCAAACGCTTTAACCAGCTATCTTATCGCCAATATTGAGCATCACCCGGAAACACTTCAACAAAAAGAGTCGTTGCGAAGATTTTTCGATAATCTCATACCTGTCGCGAACCCTGGCGAAGTGATGATTACAGACAAACACGGCACAGATTACCTGCTGGGAATTTCCAGAAGAATTACCCGTGACAGAGCACCAATGTGTTCAGCGGCCAGCAATGCCCTCAAAACCCTGATTTCAGGATATATCGCAGACAAAGGCCCCACGACCAGCATTTTCGACATGCTGTTTTACACCGGAATTTACGAACATCAGAATGACATCTCCTATTTCGGTATCGGCGACTTCGAAATGGGCAACTATTACCGACTTTTGCAGCCAAAGGGGAAGTGCAGAGACGCTATGCTGCTGTCAGTCGTTTCCTGGCGCCTGCATGAATTGCAGCGCGATCATATAGAAAATTACTGCCTGCATGATTTGGCAGAAAACGGCGACCTGCAGATAGCCGCCTATTGTAGAACTGGAGAAGATCTTTTCCTGGCACCGAATACCAGCCAGCCGCGTTTAATAAACCTTCTGAAAATGTCGGTTAACCGTAAGATAACTCAAGTAGATCGGCTTAGTCTCAATGGAAAAGAACACATTGCTGTAGCAATGCCCGGAAGACAGCTGAACCGCATGATACTGGCGGCCTTTCTACCCTTGGAGAAGGTAAAAAAACAGCGAGAAATTATCATCAACCGGGCCAAGGCTCTGGTATTGTCTCTATGCCTGCTTGCCATGGCAACGCTTTACCTTCTCAGAAAATGGCTGTTCAGACCGTTACACGAGCTCAAAACCGGGATCGATGCTATCGCGAAAAGAGATTTTCACAAGCGCCTTGAAATTGTCTGCCACAATGAATTTGGCGAACTCATGACAGCTTTCAATCATTCACTCGAAACTCTTCAGGAACTCGAAGTAGCTAGAATAGTCCAGGAAAGCCTGCTCCCCGAAAACGCCCTTACCAGCAATCGCTGCCAGATCGTTGCAAAAACCAGAATTATGACAAATCTCGGCGGCGATTATTACGACATGATTCCTCTCGGCAGCAGCAAAGTTCTGCTGTTCATTGGAGATGCAACCGGGCATGGGATTCCGGCTGCCTTGAGTATGGCCATGGCCAAGTCGATTTTGATTCATGAAAACCATCTTGGCCTGACTGCCGAGAAACTCATGCAGCAGGTAAATCAGGTTTTTGGAAACCTCCGCCGGCATGGCAGCAAAGATTACATGACTGCACTCTGCATAGAGCTTGATAGCACAAGCGGTAGCGGTCGTGCCATAAATGCCGGGCATTGCTATCCGATTATCTTCAGGCAAAATACTGGCGAAACCAGAATTCTTTCAGAGATAAATGCTTTGCCACCCGGATTCGACGCAAAAATTCACTATCAGGCGTCGGAATTTATGTTGCAACCAGGCGACAGGCTGTTTCTGTTTACCGATGGATTTGTCGAGTGTCAGGACAAAAGCGGCCAACAGATCGGCTTTGACGGCCTTGCAAAAATAATCTCAGCGACAGCCGGACAGACCTCAGATAGCCATATTGCCAACATTTTCCAGAGACTTGAAAGTCTGTCAGCACAACTTCAGGATGACTGCACCATGATTGTGTTGAGTTTTCAATGAAACAGAAAAGCATTTTTGTACAGTTTTATCTTATACTGACGCTTCTTTTGATTCCTGCAGCAGGGATCAACGAAGGCTTGAAGTACTTTGCCGAAAATCGCAAAAAAATAGAAATCAGCAGTGCAGCTCGAGAACTGACCGGAATCAGAAACGATCTTCAGCTGCACGCCGACCAGCAGAAGTTCTGGGTCAACCAGCTGAAGACCTGGTTCTCCGAGGCTGAATCACCTCTGCAATTCGCAGACCGACTGAAGGAATTTCTCAGCCGTTATCAGTCAGAAGTAGTATTTGCCGTATACGACAAGCATTCTCGACTGGTCAGCGATAATTTTATCCTAGACCCGGCAGAACGCACAAAATGGGATGAAGCTGGCATATCGCTGCAGACTGCCATGACAACTGCTGTTTCGCCAAAATACTATGAAGCTGTCGATAGATTACGACCTGTCATGGGGCGCAATCTCTTCGTTCCAACCACAGATAACCCAGAATTTAATTCCTGTAACATTCTTTATCAAAACGATTTTGAGAAAGACCTCTATCGCTGCTGGCTGGCGAAAAACAGCCTGCTGATGGCTGTAGTGAGAATTTCCACAAAGGAACTACAAAAGAAGACCGGTCTGAAAGCCTTTATAAGCACACTCGATCCTGAAAAAACGCAATTTGAAAGCTTTTCTGAAAGCGAACAGGACTTCGACCGGCACTCTGCAACGTCACGTATTGCTTATCAAAAACTGTTGCAACAGCCGGCGCATGAATTCATCGAATATGAAAACAAACTCTTCAGTAGAGCGCAAACTGGTATAAACTCATGGGTTCTCATCACTTACCAACTTTCAGACAAACAGATGCGCCCGGGTAGAATTGTCGTCGCTGGGCTGCTGCTGCTGATCTTTTTCATATTATTTTTGCAGCGAAACGGCTGGTTTCCGGCCAGAATAGAAAATCTGCCTTTACTCGTGCAGACAGGAATACTGATGGCTGTCGCGGCGGGTATTCCCCTCACCATTCTTGGCTCGGTTGCCATAAACTATTTTGCCAACAAGAAAACGGCTCTGATTCGCGAAGTAAATCAGCAGATGGCGCAGTTTGCACTGAATATCGACCGCAACCTCGAGCTCGAACACTCCAGATATGCCAGAATGATGCGCCAGAGCATGCACAGAGTCCCCGATATGCTGAGCGACAAGACTTCCAGTAATGACATTCGGCTGCTTTTCAGAGAACGGCTTGATAAAGCCTATTCCAGCATGCTCATCCTTGCGGGCAGGGTGCTCAGAGATTCAAGCGAAGCAAAGGCTGAATACAGCCTGATAACACACGATATGCATCCTAGCGACAAAGATATTATCAGTCATCTCGGCAAACGTCATCTTGCCACACTCAATTCGACAGCGCATGAAGACATTCCGCCCGAAATCGCCTATTTACTCGAAACCGTGTTTCAAAAACCTTTTGAACAAATTGTACACGACCTCTTATCAGAGGAAGGAAAACTGGTAAATGCCGGCTGGGGCAGTCGTAAATTGACTCTGTTCGTTGAGTCCTTCCAACTGCTGACCAGCGCATATTTCGACCATTTTCTGTTCATGTCGATACATTCTGATCTGCTTCAGGAAAGCTACATTGCCAGGCATCTGCATGGCGCAATCAGAAACCCATGGGGCTTTATTTTTTATGTGGCGTATGGACAGACACTGCTGAACGAACAAAAACCTCTGGAACAATACCCTGATGTTAACCGGCTTTTCACAAAAACCGCCGACTTTCCTTTACCAGAACCTGAAATCGTCGAATTCAACAACAGCAGCCATCTGTTTGTCGGTCTGAAGGGAAGCACCACCAACAGTATCAGATTCTGTGTCCTTTATCCGGTCGAACGTATCGATGCCAAGATAAGCGGTGAGGCTAAGGAGCTTATATACCCAACGGTTCTGGGCATATCGCTGGTGTTTTTTATGATAGTCATTCTGCATCTCAATCTTCTGATGCCGGTTAAGCGTTTACACCAGGCCGCTCGCGCTCTGGAAAATCGCGATTCAACCTTCCGCCTGCCGGACAGTGAAGGTGATGAATTCTCAGAAATGGCAAAGATTTTCAATAACAGTATCGGGGAGTTTGACGAGCTTAAAATCGCCAGTATCGTTCAAGCCAGGCTTCTGCCAAACCAGCCCTTCAATGTTGAAGGTTTCAGCATATTCGGGAAAAGTCTGCCAATGATCGAGCTTGGCGGCGATTATTTCGACTATTTTCCGATTGATGAAATGAACTTCGCGCTTCTACTGGGCGACGTGGCCGGGCATGGGGTTGGTGCCTCGCTGATCATGGCGATGGCGAAAGCTGGAGTGATCTGTAGCAACGACATTGCCAGAGATCCGGCCTCAGTGCTTGGACGCCTGCATCAAATCGTCTTTTCGATCAAAAACCGGGTTCAACGCAAGGTCATGACTTTTCAATATCTTCTGGTAAACAAAATAGATCGCAGCCTCGTCTACAGTAATGCCGGTGGCTGCTCTCCTGCCCTGATCGACCCGACCACAAAAACCGTCAACGAAATTAAGCATGCCGGTGCGGTTCTTGGTGGCTTCAAAAAGAGCGTTTACAGCAATCTCAACCTGACAATCAACCCGGGCCAGGCCATAATTTTATATACGGATGGCATGGTTGAATCCCGCAATGAAATCGGCACAGAGCTTGGTTATCAGGGACTGTTCGATCTGTTTCTCGCCTGTTACGACAAAAATGCGACCATTTATTACCACAACGTTATGACAAGTTACCAGAAGTGGCTTGGGCAAGCCGTTGCCGGCGACGACGTAACCCTCATCGTCATGGTGTGTACATAACCATGGCGAGCATTCTGGCCTTTTGTTGTCAGGAAATACGAAAGGATGGCTGGGTAGTCATCTGCCAGCCATCTTTGCTGATTTTGAGACTGCTGTTATATTGATATCTGCCCGAAAACAAGTGGGCGAACTCGCTCACGGCCGCTTGCGGATCGACTGCATAACGCTGCTGGAATTTTGCCGACTCTTTACCTATGGCAACAAGGTTTTTGGCACTGACTACCCCGACATAAAGGTTACGAATCTCAGAATTCTGGTTGATAAAATTTTCGATTTTTTCGCGATCGGGGTGATCATCTCTCAGAACAACTTTTCCGTCATAACCCACATCCAGCTCGATAGCAGGGTCGGTTTGGATATCTTCAGACAGCATGAATCGCTGAAGATGCTTTTGAAATATGACAAGAGCTTTGTCGGCATTTTCTTCGATAGTTCCAGAATTGGTAGTTCCAGCGCCCCATAACAACGAACTGGCCTGTAGATGATCCTGCAAGCTATCGCCAGGCTGCCAGGGCTTAATGCCGAATTCGTTTTCAAGATCTTTTTGGACTGCCCTGTCTACTGAGGTCAACTGCCTCACACCCGTTGAGATTGAGGGTTCCTGTTTGATCTGTTCTGGATTCTCGCCTGACACGACTGAGAAATCAGCTTCCGGCGCTTTATTGGTGCGCTGATACCCGTAGAAAGAAGCACGATCAGAAACATTGCCTATGGCGTACATAAGGTTTTTTCCTGATGTCATCCATGACCGGATTTTGACAATTATCCCTATCTACTTTAAATATCGGCATTTTTTCGAAAAACCTGAGATTCGACGCATTTTGGGAAACAAACAGCGGCATTTATGCCACACAATTCCCCGAGGCTAAATTACCCCAAACATATATATTATCTGATAAATAGCGGGGTATAATATGGAACAATTTTTGCTTGTACATACAGTAGAGAACATACAGGAGATGACATATGCGCAGAAAAAAAGGTCAGGCCATTGTTGAAATGGCATTGGTTTTCCCGTTTTTTCTTCTTATAATCGTCGGCGGCATTATTGATTTTGGTTTTGCCATGTACAATGCCCTTACCCTGCAGCAGATCGCGAATGACTCTGCTCAGTGGGCTGCAGACAAGCAGATAACTGAAACTACCGCTATCACAAATTACATTACGGGCAAAAAGCCGGGGTGGTGGCAGGGCAAGTTTGCCGATCCCAACATTGAGCTGGTAGCATTGGAAAGCGGCGGAACAGTTATACGCATAGGTCTCGGCTATGAATCGCCCACCTATACTCCTTTTTATCAGGCAATGTTGTCCGGTGTCAAAGGATCTCCTTCGATAAATCTGTCTGCGCTCGCTTCTTACAAAATTCCTCAGCATATCTACAGCAAAATGTAAATTGAGTAAATATGAAAACACATGCAAAATCACGCGGTCAGGCCGTAGTCGAGATGGCTCTGGTATTGCCGATCTTCATATTCGTGATTGTCGGCATTTTTGACTTTGGCCGGGCTCTGCACAGCTGGTCGACGCTGAATTTTCAGTGCACCAAGGCGGCAAGACTCGCTGCAAAAAGGCTCAGCCCGCTCATCGCCAGAAACCTGTATACTCCTGAAACTCACACGCCACTTGGTCAGCAGGACGACGTCTATGGGGTTCATGACGAATTCTGGAAATACCGATCTCCAACAATGGCAGAAGCCGATTATGACGTTACCTTCGAAGGCGTCGGAACGGGCACCCAGAATGTAACAATCTCGGCCACCTACAATCTCAAACTGATTACGCCATTCATGGGATCAATATTAGGTGGTTCTAACGGCGATGGAACTATAGTTATCTCGTCCTCGGTAACCGAAGAAAAAGAGTAGCTTTTGGCTTAAATAGCAAAAAATAGCTGGTAGGGAGCCTGACATGACAATTACATATTATTTCAAAAAACGCTCTGGTTCCGTAATGTTCATGACTGCCGCCTTCGGCGTCGTTTTGCTGGCTGTTACTGCACTGGTAACAGATATAGGCTACCTCTATCTTGAGCAGGCACGACTTCAGACTGCAGTAAATGCCGGATGGAAAGCCGGATTCGACCGAATGACACAGATCAAGAGCGGCGGAAATCCGATTCTGACCGAAGAGCACAAGACGCAGATAATCCAGCACGTACGTGACGTTATCAAGTCAAACGGCTACACCGACGAAGAACTCACCGACCTTGAAGTAATTTTTCCCAACGACAATCAGCTGCTCGTCAGGTCAAAAAAAGATGTAGGACTCTTCTTCGCACAGGTCATGGATATCAGATCGAAAGAAGTAGATTCCGGCCGTGAAAATCTCGGAGATCTCGGTACAATTATTCCACTCGGCATTCCACACGGAATTACCAGAGATGTCAGCCCGACCAAGTATCGATTCGAGCCTTTCGCTCCCAACGAAACATTCACCGTTGGCAAAGAATACATTATTAAACTAGGTGAAACTGAAATACCACAGCCTGGCGACGCACCCTGGGGAGTTATTCCTAAGGACATCAACGACAAAAAGGACTTTGGCTTCGTCATTGGTTCGATTTACACGATCAAGTATGGCAGTGGCCAGCTTACTGACGCAGGACAAGGTCTTAACGGAAACTTCGGCGCGCTTGACGTAGACAGCGCTTTTGACGACGGACATGGGGGCGGCGCAAGCGGCAAAGAATATGTTGATCCTAATGACGGGAGAACTTACGCAGACAATTACGAGGGCTGGATTAAATACGGTTTGAACAAAAACAAATTCCCCGGCCTGAAAATCGGCGATGAGCTCTGGCCTGAAACCGGAAACATGGCCGGACCCACCCGTGACGGGGTTGAATACCGTATAGAGCATGACATGCTTGACATTAGAATACCAGTGGTACCAAGCTTCCCAAAAGGTCAGAGTAGCATGGTAACAATTATTGGTTTTCTAAATTTCCGCTTATCAATAGTTGGTGGATCAGGAAATAATGCAACTGTAACAGGCACTTATATGGGCAGCGAATATGCAGTTGACAACGCATCTGGCGAGCTCAAGATCAGCTATGGTCGCATCGACCCAGACAACGTATCTGACAATGAATCCCAGTATCTCGATAACTTCAAATATGGATACAGCGCGCCAGTTGAGTATGGCCAGATGATTCTGCCGGAAAACGGCAATGCAAAGGAACCGACTGCTACAGCGGTGGCCTATCGCCTGCTGGACAAGGAAGAATCGCCGAAAAAGGTCATAGTTCCGATCACCGAGGTTCCTGAGGAAGTCAACGACAACAACTTTCCCACCGCTACCGCGACCACCATTTACGATCTTAAGGCTACTGACAGCCCGGAAGGAGAGGCTTACATCGCCAGCTACCCATTCAAAACTTCAGTAAGAGTAACTGGCTTTGCCGAGTTCAAACTTCTTGACGAAGGCAATTACACCAGAGTCGGCGAAAATTACGAAGATGGCGACAATGGTGATCTCGGCCCGGTCATGCCAGGTCAGGTGCGCGGCACCTTTGAACGCTACATAGTAGAGCCCGGCAAATACCCAATGCCGTGAACTGATTGGTCTTAGCCGTTTATAGCAATTGCTTTAACGCGACAAAATGACATTCGGCGAGAAATCGCTGAGCAGTGGCTGTTTTGCTGCATTGTCGCGAGGGCCCAGCCTTATTATCTGACCACGCCAGCGTCTCAAAAAATCTTCGATGCTTATCTCAACCAGTCCCTGCAAAGGGTCAGCGAGAAAAAGCCTGTTGTCACGGCTGCCGATCACCCCGATTGCGTGCTCGACACGGGCGATACCGACTGAAGTGGTTATTATGAAAGGCATGTTTTCATCGAGGATTTCGCTAAAATTCCTGCTGCTGTAAGCGGCCTGAGGAAATCCAAGATTGCGGCAGCCTGCGACAGAATGCCCAACCAGCGAGCCAATCAGCAGTGTTTTAACACGGCGGGTCGCTTCATGTTCGCTGACAGGCTCACCATAAAGAGCGCAAATAGTCGCCAGAGATGAGGGAATACAGGTTGTCTGCAACGTCTGCAAAATCACGCCGTTGCTGTCGTGCCGCGGTTCGCCGACAAACCAGGCGGCCGGCAGTATCAACACCGTTTCGACAAGAGTTGTCAGCAGAAAAAGAGTTATAAGCAGCAAATGCCTGATCATTGCCAGGCCGGGCACAGGATGACGATAGAGTCGCCCGGCCATAAAACTCAGTAACAGCAGTTTGCCGGTGAATACGATTACCCAGGCCGGCAACGATGGATCAAACGACATTGCCGCCACCAGCAGCCCGGTCTGTGATGCCAGCAGCATGACAAAAAAGAAAGCCAGAGCAAGAATAACCGGCACCTTCAGTCGCGAAAGCGGCGTATGCACGACATCCGCAGTCGCCCCGACGCAGGCAGCACGATGAATCACAAAAATCGTAACTACCAGGCTGAAGATAGCTTTACCGAAAAATTCAATGAACAACAACGACTCCCTGCCCGTCTGGCTTCATTCTTTCAGCTATTGTTAGCATTAATGACAAGCTTCGTCAAAAGCATCACAACAAAAGCGATTTGACTTATACACGGTTTTCGTTTATGTTTTTCGTAAATAACTCGCCAAATGGAAATCAAAAACATGAGCAAAGCCCAGAAGCTGTATGAAACCGCAACAGTGTTTGCCCGGCTCGGGATACTTGCTTTCGGCGGCCCGGCAGCACACATCGCCATGATGCAGGAAGAAGTCGTGCAGCGCCGACAATGGATGAGCGAACAGCAGTTTCTCGATCTGGTCGGAGTTACCAACCTGATTCCGGGGCCCAATTCAACCGAAATGGCGATTCATTGCGGCTATATTCGCGCCGGAACCCCTGGTCTGCTGCTGGCCGGCATCTGCTTCATCTTTCCTGCCGTTTTTCTGACCGGCCTGCTTGCCTGGTTCTATGCGCAATATGGCGCACTGCCGAATGTCGAACCCTTCTTTTTTGGCATCAAAGCGGCAGTTCTCGTCATAATCTGCAACGCTGTCATCACTCTCGGACGCAAGGCTGTCAGCAGCCGCAAGCTTGCCGGCCTGGGTCTGATCGCCATAATTCTTTCGCTGCTCGGCCTGCCGGCGGTTGCAGTAATTCTCGGCCTAGGTCTTATCGGCGCAGTCAACCTTTCGCGGCCAAAAGCGACGGGCACCACTCTCATGCAGGTTGCGCCGGTGGTTCTCGGCGTCGGCGGTGCTGCAACGCTTCCGACAATAGCCGTAAGCACAACCCATCTGTTTCTGGTATTTCTCAAGATCGGTGCCGTTCTCTTCGGCAGTGGCTACGTTCTGGTCGCCTTTCTCAACGATGAGCTGGTACACAAGCTCGGCTGGCTGACCTCTCAGGTGCTCATGGATTCTATCGCCATTGGCCAGTTTACGCCCGGCCCGGTTCTTTCGACCGCAACTTTTATCGGCTATCAGATTGCCGGCATCGAGGGCGCAGCTGCTGCGACCCTTGGCATTTTTCTTCCTTCATTTTTCTTTGTGCTGCTGCTGAATCCGGTCTTGCCCTATCTGCGCCGCTCGCCCGCTGTATCGCGATTTCTCGATGCAGTAAACGTGGTTTCTGTCGGTCTTATGGCCGCAGTGGTTATCGAACTTGGCTATGGTTTCGCGAAAGACTGGCGGCTGCTGGTCATCGCAGCAGTGGCCTTCGCCATGAATTACCGCTGGAAAAAGCTTAACGCCGCCTTGCTGGTTTTATGGGGCTCACTCGCCGGCTACCTGCTGCGCCTGGTTTGACTTCACTTGTTCAAGCACACTTCTTCGTAAAGCTCGGCGACCTTTGTGCGCAAATCGGCGAGCACTTTTCTACCTTCAGCAGACAAAGTGTATTCGAGCCTGTCCTTGCTCGAAGTCCGGTCAGAATCACTGGCAACCAGCCAGCCGCGCGCTTCCATACGTTTCAGAATCGGATAAAGCGTGCCGGGGCTTACTTCGTAACCATGCCTTCGCAGTTCCTGCATGATCGACTGGCCGTAAACCGGCTCTTCTGACGCATGGTGCAGAATATGAACTTTAAAAAAGCTCAAAAGTATTTCGCGTTGCAGATTAGGAATCATATTACGATTTTTATAAACGAAATCCGTAATATAGTCAACCAACCAGTTATTTCAAAAAGTTAATATCTGCTGACTGTCGACGACCCATTCGGCAAGGGCTGCCATCGTCGATTTTTCGGCGCCGGCGAAATAGGGCACGTTTTTGTGAATGCCGCAACGCGCCATGCAGGTGCCACAAACTTTAACGGCAACGCCTTTAGCGATCAGATCCTTGAGCATCTGGGAAAGATCCTGATCGTAACCGGCAGGTGGCTTGCAGATATCGCGGGCCATATCGACCGAGTCGTTCATCAGAAACACTCTGACTTCATGTCCAGTAGCCTGCAGCTGGCCGACGAGGCGCAGACCGTTCCAGGTCACGTCGGTTCCGTCATAGGGCGCATGGTTGAAGATAATCAGTACTTTCATGTCAGCCTCCGTTTGATTTATTACAAAACAGGCTTGCTCATTTGCTGCGAATGCAATAATATATGGCATATGCCACAAACGCAAGAAGTATAATGTTTAATCCGCCTGCAATCTTTGCAGATTATTCTACTACCTCATAACTGCATCTGCTATTATTATCAGGCATGCCGAAAGGAAAAAAAGCGTATGAACGGCAGAGAATATCTGGCCTGTGAACTGAAAAAATATCGCAGCATCTGTTATTACCCGTCTTCGGGCACCGATCTGAGCAATCTCGATTACTTCGGCTCGGGCCGCAAGCTCTGGAGCGAGAGAGTCGAAGGCGTGCAGCCGCCACCAGTAGAACCGTCTGAAAAAAACCAGTTACAGAGTGAGCCTGACCTGTATATTCACACAGATGTTAATTTTTACCAGGAATTTTCAGCCGGCAGCGACCTCGAACCGGAAGACTGCGGCATGCACGACAACCTCGAAGTAATCTCATTCAGAGAATTGCCGCAGATCGACAAGCCGAACCGCATCTGCGACAATCGCGATTTCAGCGGTAAGTGTTTTGAATACAAACTGCGTGTCTGGAACTCAGAAAAAACGCTGACCCTGATTTACTGCCTGTGCGAGAATGAATCATTTGTCGCCGACATTCTGCTCGAATACGGCATCGCGGTCGAGTATGTCTGGTCGCGCAACTGGTATGGCACGCACACTTACGGCACCTGGCTCGCCAATATTCTCGACCGGACACAGACCAGAAAAGTTTATACCGACTGGCTGTGCGTGCCTGGCAAGCGCGGCGAACCGACGAACCGGCATGTCGCCGAAAAATACCCGGAGTTGATGGTTCCCGCCAAAGTCAAACTGGTACGCAACGAAGAACTACGCTGGATCGACGAAAGCGGCCATGGCTGGGTCGAAGAATTCGATGTAAAACCAGCCTGAGGAAAAGTCGCAGAATCCATGTAATGATACTTGCCCCCAAAAATGCAATAAGTCCGCGTCAATCATTGTGATCTGCGGTTTCTGCTCTTTTTCCGATAATTACAGTGAGATTGCCGCGTCGTTCTGCTTCGCTAAAGCTACGCAGAACTCCTCGCAATGACTGCTTAAAGTGGGCAGGCGGTGGCGTAGAGGTCGCGGCTGACTACAACGTGTGAACCCAGTTCTATTTGTGCATGTTCTGAGACAACACGGCATTTGACTTTGAACAGAAAATAGATGTTGCCGGGTTCGTCGCTGAGGGTTTCGAAGTTGCCCTGGCCTTTTGCAACGATCAGATCAGCCTCATTAAAACGCTGACGAAATTCTGAACTGCATTCGGAAAGAAGCGTGCCCGGGGCGTCTGAACCGTTATCGATTACTTCGACGATCTGGTCGAGACCGGCTGCGACGGCATCGGCCATGGTGGCATCGTTGATTGCCGGCGCGCCGCGCACCGCCACAGTTACCCGTGAGGGGCCGAGTTTTTCGATCAGCAGGCGGTCAAAAACTATTTCTCCGGCATTATCAGTGATGTAAAGTATCTTTTTTGCCTTTTCGACAGCTGACCAGAATTGGGCGGGATCGCCGATCAGTGGTTCTGAAAGACATTTTTCGATGCTGATGCGAATACTCTCTTCAGTTACCGAGCCGGGCACACCAAGATCGATGACGTTGCCGGCAATGGCCGTGCGCATGGCCATATCAAAAGGATCGGAAGCAGATTCGATACGTCTTCTCAGATCGGGCAACATGGCCAACGCCATACGATTCTGATGGTCTTTGGCAGATCGATAAGGGTCGTCAACCCCAACGATCTGGCGCAGGCGGCGATGGATACGCTGACCGATCACCGGTGCCGGCTGCTGCAGGTCTACGCTGCAGGCCCATTGCAGCACTTCGTTGAGAATTTTTGCATGAACTGAGGGATCATCAGAAACCATTCTGGCAGCGTCAAGCGCCTGTCTGATGAAACAGGGAATACAGTCGAGTGTCATTTTCATTGGCTATTCCTTTATTTGCGCTGACAACAAACGCTGCGGTGTCAGAATTCTTTGATTTTGCCCGAGAATGCAGCTTCGCAGTGAAAAATGCTGTTGAACAACATTATCACACTGGCATCAACACAGTGACACGGCATAAGCAGCCCGATATCAGCTGATTTCAGGTAATCTATCGTTGGCTGAATGACCGCGCTTCCCTCTTTGAGGTGGAAACCGCCAACAACTGCTGCAATCCTTGTTTTTCCAGTAATTTTCCTGGCGTATTCGACAATATTACAAATACCAGCATGGCTACAGCCAGCAATGATGATTAAACCTGCGGCAGTATCGATAACCAGTGCCGAATCATCGTTGACGTAATCTGGCTGACCGTTTTCGAGAACGAAGGTTGTCTGTTTTGCCTCAAAGTCATTTGTGCGCGGAATCTCACCGAGAAAAGTCACGGATTCTGAGATCTTAAATGGTTTATCCAGCAATATCAGATCAAAGTCTTTTTCCGCAGCGGCCTGGTCGAATTTGAGACCTATGTATGCAGACTTTTCGGCCCGATAGCGACGGGTAAAGCAGTCAGGATGACAGACCAGACGCTTGCCGTTCATGTGAGCAAAACCGTTGCCATGATCGTAGTGGCCATGGCTGAGCACCAGATATTCGGCTGAGGTGGGATCGACACCAAGCTGGCTGGCGTTTTCCAGAAACAGGCGACTCTGACCAGCGTCAAAAAGAATTTTCACATCGGCATCGACAAAAATTGATAGCCCGTGTTCGGCCTGACAACCGGGTCCCGGGTTGTCATCGACGAGAAAACTGATTTTGAGAGGTCGTTTCAGCATTATTTCAGCAGCCTTCTCTATAAGAGTTACCAGCAGATCACCCTGCCGTCAAGCTAAAACAAAGCTGCAGCAGACACTGAGAGCCAATGCCCGCTGCAGCCTTAAATCACTTATTTTTCTCGCGGATAAGGCCAGGCCATGATACCGCCTTCAAGAACCCTGACGTTGGTGTAACCGTTGCCAACCAGAACACGCGCCGCTTCGTAGCCTCTGAGCGAAATCTTGCAGTAGCAGATAATTGGCGCATTTTTATCGGCAGGCATCTCGTTGAGACGCTTGCGCAAAGCACCGAGCGGAATCAGCTTTTCGCCTATACCCAGACGCATTACTTCGTATTCGTCTGAGGCCCGTACATCAAGGATTGTAGGAATACTGCCGGTATCGATAAGATGCTTCAGCTCTTCAGCAGAAATGCCGGCCATCAGTCCGTCTAGTTTGTTCTGCATGAGGTGTGCCGTGGCAATCGAGTGATCGATAGCCAGTGAGAACGGCGGCGCATAGGGAAGATCAGCATTGCAATAATCTTCGACAGTTAAACCACCCATAATTGCAACTGCCCATTCGGCGATCTGCTTTGAAACATCGCCAGGGCCAACGCACTGAGCTCCGAGAATCTTGCGGGTTTTGCGATCTACAACAAGCTTGCTGACCAGCAGCAGACCTTTCATGAACCCGGGTTTGTCCGGGCTTGCGTTGATAACTGTCTCGAAATCTTCTATACCGGCGCGGCGGGCATTGCGTTCAGAAAGGCCGGTCGAACCGGCTGAATAGTCAAACACCTTGCAGATACCGGTTTGAATGGTGCCGGGGTATTCTTTTACATTGCCGACAATAGCATTTTCACCGGCAATGCGACCCTGCAGGTTGGCAAGATCGCCATAAGGCGCATGCACTTTCTGACCGGTAATGCGGTTGACAGTTTCAATGCAGTCACCAATCGCGTAAATATCGGGATCAGAAGTCTGCATATAGTTGTTTACGATGACGCCCCCGGTTTTTCCGGTCTCAAGGCCGGCAGAAGCAGCCAGATCGCTGTTGGGAATAACGCCGATGGCGACAACAGCCAACTGACAGTCGATCTCTGCGCCGTTCTGCAATTTTACGCCAACCAGTTTGCCGTCTTTACCGAGAAATTCAGCAAGTCCGTTGTTGCCGATGACGTTGGCATTCTTGCTGCGAACATGGTTTTCGACCAGCTTGGCCATTTCCGGGTCAAGAAAAGAAAGCAGCTGCGGCAACATTTCGACAATGGTAATTTCGATGCCGGCAAGATGCAAAGCCTCGCAGGTCTCGATACCGATAAGACCGCCACCGATTACCACAGCCTTTTTGATCTTTTTCTCGTCAGCGATTTTTCGCAGATAGTCAGCGTCCTGCATGCTCTGCAGAGTGGTTATACCATCGAGACCGAGACCGGGAACCTGTGGCATACGTGGCCGCGCGCCATTCGCAAGAATCAGTTTGTCATAAGGAAGATCTTCGATGTGCTGACTGGTGAGATCTTTTACCTTAACCAGCTTGTTTGCGCGATCGATCGAAATGGCTTCGGTCGAGGTGCGCGCGGTGATTCCCTTGGCGGCAAGAAAGAATTTTGAATCACGCACAACTCCGGTCGGGCTGCACAGCAGCTGATTGCGGTCATCAAAAAAACCACCAACATAATAGGGATACCCACATGAAGCCATCGAGAGATCTGGAGACTTCTGGATAATCGTGATCTCAGCCTTTTCGTCGAGACGACGCGCACGCGCAGCGGCCTTGGGACCGGCTGCCGAACCACCTATCACTACTATTCTTGTCATTTTCTGTCCCTTTCTCATGCCATGGCCAGAGCCAGCGACAAAACCGGCACCAACATCGAGCACAAAAACAATGGTATTATTTTCTAATACAGGGATTATATCATTATGCCAGAGAATACCAAGTAAATTTTCAAAAAATGGCCTGAACAAATAAGGGCTTGTTATTTATGCAGTTCGATCTGGTCATCGGGTCGAGTCGAGCCGTCGATAAGGACGCGGCAGAAGACGCCGAGGGTTGGCAGCAGGCGATTACCGTGAAATGAGTAGTGCTGCGGCAGCACTTCTTTGCCGATCTGGCAGACTTCGAGCAGGGCATCGCCGATTTTGATCTGGTCGCCGACTGCGGCTTTGCGCAGATCGATGCCGGCGGTGACGACGTTTTCGGCGAAGTCGCCGGGAGCAGCCTTGATTTCGTGCGCTGCGTTGAAGGCTTCGATATCTTCGCTCATCAGCAGACTGACCGGGCGAATCGTGTCGATGTGCCCGTCGCCCTCGATGCCACGACCGTCAATAAACCGGCACTGCGCGACCGATCGCTTGGCGGTGCCGGTCTTCTCAGAAATACACACGGCCAGCACTTTTCCAGCAGAGACTACATTCATCAGGCTTACATCCTTACAGTATTTTCGCGATCAATTCTACTATCAAGGCTGCTGACTGCCAATACATCTGTTCAATTGCAGGTAAGAATTCAGTTAGACTGGCTATTCAGCGTGCTGTGCAATTATTTCGTTCAAATGCTCGGCGAAGAACAGAGGTGGGTTCAACTTCAAAGCTTCGCGCGCTTTTTCAGCGGCTTCAGCCGGGCTCTGTGTGGCAATTTTTTCGACGTCGGCGACGATGGTTGGCCAGTCATGCGGCAGCTCGCAGTTTTCTTCAGTCAGCAGAACCTGCGCTGAAGAACTGGCCGCTGGTTCTGAGATTTCAGATAAAGCTGACTGAGAGGCTGGTGGCAACGCGGGCGACGCGGTTTCGCCAGTTACCGTCAGAGTTGAAAGACCCCAGACCAGAAGCAGCGAAAGGGTTACCGACACTATCGCCGCCCGCGCCTGTGACCAGCGGTTTCTGATGTGATTATGAATCATCGCGAACACAAAGAAGCAGCATGAAATTACAGCAATCAGCTGATTTGGTGGTAAATCAGCCTGATATGAGGTCATGACACCAAGCATGGTGGTGAACAGCGCAAAAAAGCAGGCCAGCAGGATTCCCGGCACCATGTTGCGCGACAGCAGCAGCGCGGTGGCCGACGGCACGACGAGATAACAGAATACCAGCATCACCCCGGCAATGCGCGAAGCTGCCGCTACGGTCAGGCCCAGAAAAATGAAGAACAGCAGTTCGTAACGCCAGACATTTATTCCCAGAGAGAGCGCTGATTCACGGTCGAGAAACGAATATAATATCGGCCTGAAAAAGATCAGCAACGCCAGCAGCGCCGGAATCATCACCGCACAGATCGTCGCCACATCGCCTGTCGAAGCGAAAAGCAGGTTGCCATAAAGGATCGCCTTTACCTTTTCGAGACCGAAACCACTGCCGGCAACCAGCAGAATCGCCATACCCGAAGCGAAGATGAAGATAGTGCCAAGAACTGTGTCACGCGGAAGTTTTGACAGTTCGTAAGGATAAGCGAGAATAGCCACTACCACCAGGCAGAACAGGGCTGCCCCCATAAACGGAGGCAGCTCGTGAATGAGCGCAAATGCAACACCACAAGCCGCTACTTCTGAAAGAGTGACGCCGATAAAAACCATACGCTTGAGAACTACGAAAATCCCGAAGATTGCAAAGGTAATGGCCATCAGAAATGCGATCGGCAAAGCCCCGCCGTAGACACTGATTACAGCCGAGACGTTATCAATGACAAACATTTTGTGACTCCTGCTTTAAAAAGAGATTGCGCTGGTCAAGGAATTCCAGGAGTGGCGTAAGATGAATTCGACCCGGCGAAAAATGGCAAACGTCTTCAGCCAGGCCGATTACCGGCTCGATGCTGTGCTGCGCAAACAAAACCGTCTTGCCATCCTGTTTTGCCAGCTGATGCAACAACCGCACCAGATCGAATTCAGACTGCTCATCGAGGCCGGCGGCCGGCTCATCCATGATCAGCACATCGGCACCGCTCACCAGCGCCCGCGCAATCATTATCTTCTGGCGCATTCCACCAGAAAGCTCTTCTAGCGGCCGATGCGCATGGTGCGAAAGATTGAAGCGTTCGAGATAGCCATCTACTTCGGCATTCATGGCCGAGTCAGGCTTTTTCCACAGGCCAAGCCGCGGGTAAAGACCCATACAGACGACTTCGCGGGCAGTTACGGGATAAAGCCGGTCGAGCGTCGACACCTGTGGCACGTAGCCGGGAGGCCGGCGGTCGAAAGGATGCAGCAGCTCGCCGGCCAGAGACGGCAGAAAGCCGAGAATGGTGCGCAGCAGAGTCGTTTTGCCGACGCCGTTGGGCCCGACAAATGGCAGAAATGATCCGGGTCTGATCTGCAGATTCACTTCGCTGAGCACCGCTTCTTCGCCATAACCGACAGAAAGGTTGCGACAGCTGATTATGAATTCTTCACTGGCCATCAGGCACATCCCCGGTCAGACCGGCTTTTTGCGCAGCGGCCGCAATCTGCTCGACCCAGAAATCCATGAGTTTGATCCATGAGTCGATGCCGGGACGGCCGTTGACGTAATATGGCAACATCACGGCAACGGCACCGGTATCGTTGGCCACCTGCCTGACCGTTTTTTCATCAAAGTAGTCAGCCGAAATGACTATTTTGATATTCTGCTTTTTCATCGTTTCCTTGAGGCTGGCGAGGTGTCTCGGGGAAGGCGGAATACCCGGTTTGGGCTCGATGAATCCACCTTCTGCCAGTTCAAATTCATCAAACAGATACAGCCAGTTCTTGTGATAAGAAACGATGCGGGTGCCGCGCAGCGGCCAGAGTTTGCGCAGCCAGCCGCCGGCAAAGTCGGCAAGAGGCTTGCCCTTGAATTTCTTTTCGGCAAGAAAATTCATGAGCTTACCGGTTTTGTGAAGATCTAAGAGGGTTTCCTGGCCAAGAATCTTTATCAGTTCTTCTCCGTAAAGGTTGCGGCAGACTTCTGCAACCATCGAATCGGCATTCGACTTGAACTTCTGCGCATGCGCCGGCAGGTTGCGGCTCAGACCGATTCTTATGTTATCAATTGCCTGAATGACGTTCATCGAACTCACGGTGACATGCGGATTACCGTAAAGATGCAGCCCGCCTTCGATGTGTGAATAAGCAACCGGTTTGTCCTTGAGATTCATGCCGGTGGCCGCGGCTACATAACCGATTTCACCACTTCTGATCTTGTGATTACCCGATTTGTCTACTGCTGAAGGCAGCCACATTTCGAGATCCAGTCCAGTTGCAATGAGCATGTCGGCATTGCGCAGAATTTCGACGAAAGAAGGCCTGGGCCTGATAAAGTGGGCGTCCTGATCGCCTTCGACTATCGCCTTGACCTCGACCAGTTCACCGCCAATTCTGCTGGTCAGCCAGGCGTAATCGGTCAGAGTCGTGACTACTTTTAGCGGCTGCGCAAAGGCAGTTACAGAAACCAGCACAAATACAAACAGCGCGAATAGTGATATCGTATAATTTTTCATGGTTTTCTCCTGAAAATCAGTAGCGATCGTGTTTATGAGGGCCGGCCGACCAGATACACTGCAGCATCAGACGGCGCTCATCCGGGCCCATATTATTGCCAGACTTATAGTTGAATTCGAGCCGGTATTTAACCCATGGGCTCTGGTTCCAGGTCAGATAGGGGCAGAACTGCCATTCATTCGGGCTGTCGGCAACGACTGCCAGGGGCGCAAGGGCAAGACCTGGCACTGCAGCGTATTTCTGGCTGTCGGGCTCAAAGTAATCGATACGCAAACCAGACTCGAGCTGACGATCAAGCTTCCAGTGAAGATTGGTGTAGCCACCCCAGGCGGTAACGCTGCCGCGATCCCCGTTATCCGGCCGCAGAATTTCTTTTCTGACACCGTAAAACTCGGTTCGCCACATGAAATTTCGATAGCGCATGTTGTCGGTCGGCTCCCAGAGATGGGTAAAATCGAGTCCTAAACCGTAAACAGGGCGGGTTTCATCGATCTGCGCGACGACGCCGGCACGGTTGACCGACCACTGATCGTTAACGCCGGCCAGAGCGGTAAGACCAAGCTCACGGTAAGTATCGGCATCGACATCTCTGAAGGCTTTAAAGTGCAGCAACAATGAGGGCATGCCTCTGGTATTCCCGGCAAACAGGCGCTGATTGGTTGATTCGGTAAGTTGCATGGTCAGCTCATGCGTTGTTCTGCCTGACGAACCAAGCTGCCAGTCGAGGGAAATACCGTTCTGACAGAGGCCGCCATCGCCGAGCACGCGCCGCATCGCCAGCGGGAACTCGTTCTGATCGAGACCGGCCATATGCCAACGTTGAACTATGCCGAACTGCTGCCTGAATTTACCTATGGTGAAGTTGAGGTTAGGAGTCAGACCATAACGGGTTATATAAGCTTCACCTATATTTGAAATGTCTTCTTTAACCGGCACGGCGCCCTTAAATTTGGTGTAGGGGTCAAGATAGGTTTCGTAATGAACTCCGAGATTGCGCATGGTGGCATCTGAGTTCTGGCGCTGGTTATCGATGCTCTGCAGGCGATAGACGAAGTCGCCGACTATACTGATTTCCGGGTTTTCAGCCTGACGGCTGAGATCGCCGGCAATGAATCTGCGCTCTTCATCGCTGGTTTTCGCCGGCAAAGCCGCTTCGGCCGATCGACTTTCGGCAGCGGCAGCCTGGCGCAATGTCAGCAGTTCACTGTCGGATTCATCGACTGGTGACGCCGCGACAGTGGTCTGCTGATCTGCCGGGCTGGCGACAGCGACGGGCGCTTTTCCCTCGAGAAGATCGATCTGAGCAGTAAGAGATGCAATCTGTTGCTTATAATCCGACTGCATCTCGATAAATCTGTTTTCAAGGGCTGCGAGCCTGGCTTCAAGCTCTGAGACATTATCTGCTGCAGCCAGGACGGGTAAGTTTACGACATAAAATACAAGCAAAAGGCAAAGAAAAAAACGTTCAGTTTTCATGTGAATTCCTCTGAAATGATTTATTGCACGCTAAAATGCAGCGTAAAAAACAATTTATCCAATCATTTCAGGCGGCGGCCCGCGCGAATAATAAAGCAGAAAACCGGGTGTCGTCGGACACTGGACGCAGACCGGCTGCTGCAAAACAGATGCATCGACGACGTGAATTGAAAACACCGAAGAAAGGCTGCTTGAAGCCAGTTGCCATGCAAAATCGCAGATATTACATGGCGAGTCTGGGCTGACCTCGCCTAGAGAGAAATCATAATGGCATGGCTGCGAAAAAGATGACTTTCCGCAACATGAAGCTTCACTACTGCTACAATGAGAAGCGGCTGAATGTTGAGTATCGGAGCAATCAAAGGCCAGGTGCAAAGGATAAGATATTACCCACAAAACGAGCAGAACAATCTGAAGGACACCGACTGTTCTGAAAGTGTTCGCGGTAGTTTTCTTCATCAGCAATCAAACCTCAGTCTTGTTCTCTCTAACCAGCCATTAACTACAGTTCACATCATATTACAAATTTATCGCCAGGTCAACTCAAATTGGCATAAGCCAAAAATACTTCTTGCTTTTGCGCCGGTAATATTTTATATTACTTACTGGAGGTGGAAAATGAAACCAACAATCACAGCAGCAATCGGCGCAATATTTGGAGCAGTATTGGCGTTGTCGGCAGTCTTCCTGCTGATGCCGGGAATGATGATAAAGGAATACCAGAGTCCCTACACGATCGAAGAAACTGTAGAGCGTGTAAAGGCGGCGGCGATCAGCGAAGGATGGACAGTTTCAGGAGTTTCTGACCTGTCGGCTTCAGTCAAAAAACATGGCGGCTATGACCTGCCGCCTATCCGCCTGATCAATCTCTGCCAGGCCGGACATGCTCACAAAATTCTCGATGATGATGCCAACAAAAAAATCTCTGTATTCATGCCATGCACAATCAGCGTATACCAGAAAAACGACGGCAAAGTGTATCTCTCGACGATGAATGCCGGACTTCTCGGCAAAATGTTTGGTGGGACCGTAGCAGAAGTAATGGGTAAAACTGTTGCCGCACAGCAACAGAAATTCATCTCGTTTGTAAATTGAGGCAAGTCTGGTTTAGACCAGAGAAAGGAGCTTATCATGCCAGGATTTGACAGAACCGGACCTGATGGACAGGGTCCCAGAACGGGCTGGGGAACAGGCAATTGCCCGACGCAGGAAACAACGGCACAGCCGATGCGAGGCAGCAGAGGGCGGGGAATGGGCCGACGCGGTTTCGGCGGACAGGGCTTCAGCGCTGGTGGAGAGCGTGGAATGGGCATGCGGATGCGCAATCGCTTCTTCGCGCAGAACAACGCACCAGCAGGCAATGCGCCAGGCACAGAAATAGACGAACTCTACAACATGGTCGAAACTCTGCGCGAGCAGGTAGCAGAACTCAGCAGTCGACTTGACAAGGCCGACACCGACAAGGAACAGAAATCCTGATCAGGTTTCTGCCAACAGATGCAAACTCAAAACGGCAATAATCTGAAACCCGTGATGGCAGCCAGCTCACATGCTGGCTGCCTTCTTTGCGGCAGCAAAAACCCGCTGTCAATGCACCTGCACTTTGCCGCTGACGATCAGCAGATCGTGCATGCCAGCTTTCAGGCGCACGACATGCTGCAGGGATACCAGGGCATCGTACACGGTGGCGTAATCTGCGCTTTGCTCGACGCGGCCATGACTCACTGTTTGTTCAGCCAGGCCATCGAGGCGGTAACCGGTGAGATGAACGTAAAATTTGTGTTGCCGGTGCCTTGCCGCGCCCTGCTGGGTCTGCGCGCCTGGGTAGAAAAAGCCTGCAACCCGCTCTATGTGTTGAAGGCTGAGTTGAGCAGCGATGGCCGCCTTCTCGCCAGCGCCGAAGCCAAATTCATGCGTACAGTAAGCTAGTCCTCTGTCAAGCTTGAATATGGGCGTCTGTCATTGCGACTGCGAGGCATAGCCGAAGCAGGAAGCAATCTCACAGACAGGAAGATTAGCTCAGAGCTGGCTTATGCCTTCGGCATACCGCCTCGTCGCTACGCTCCTCGCAATGACGGCAAAGAACTTGCCATCGGTAAAATCGGTGAAATCTGCGGATGTTCTCAGTTTCTTCGCAATAATAAAGCCGCCCGGGCACAAACGTTCTGACCGGGCGGCAAAAGGAACAGCTGCGCTGTGAAATCCGAGAGAGGCTACGCAGCTTTCAAAGCTTAGTGCGAGCAGGCATTGGCGCCAGTCTGCAAGGTGCCTTGCAGATAAGCGGTTATTGCATCTTCAGGGGTGTGTTGGCCCTGAACGCCGGTAATGACGGTGATTTTGTTCTGGGCGAAAAGTTCCTGCGCCCTGACACCCATGCCACCAGCGAGAATGTGAGTGACTTTCTGTTCAGCCAGCCAGCGCGGCAGAACACCGGGTTCATGCGGCGGCGGCGTCAGCATCTGTTTGCCGACGATCTTTTTGGAATCATCGGTATCGATAATGCAGAACTGCTGGCAGTGGCCAAAATGAGTGCAGAGTTTTCCTTCTACGGTCGGAATAGCTATTTTCACTTTCGTGTCTCCTTGATTCTGTTCCAGATATTTTTGACAGCCTGCGAAGCCGGGCCTTCATTGAAATCAACAATGGGAACACCTGCTTTTATGGCTTCCTTGACAGTTTCATCGAATGGAATTTCGCCGAGAATACGATAGCCGGCAGTATCGGCGAGATCTCTGATCTTGCGGGCGTAGGTCGGGTTGATATCAGCTTTGTTAATGACTATTTCAGGCTTGATACCGAAATGGCGCACAAGCTTGATAATTCTTTCCAGATCGTGCACTGCCGCAATCGTCGGTTCGGTCACCAGCATGACGCGATCGGAACCGGTGACAGAAGCTATCGCCGGGCAGGCGGTACCGGGCGGCCCATCTACCAGCAACCACTCTTTCTGCTGCTGATCTGCGATGGCAAAAGCCAGACTGCGTACCATGGAAACCAGCTTGCCGGAATTTTCTGCGGCAGGAGCCAGTTTCGCATGCACCAGCCGACCGCGCGCCGATTCGGAAAGCATCAGGTTGCCGGTTTCGGCACGCTTTTCGCTGATGGCTTTAGCCGGACAGATTTCGACGCAAAGTCCACAACCTTCGCAGTTGAGCTCATTTACGCGATAAGTTCCGGCCGCTGCATCAAAATCTATGGCAGCAAAGCGACACTGCTCAAAGCATTTTCCGCATTTGATGCATTTTCGCTGCTCGATCACCGCTTCGCTGCCCAGACAGGCGCGCTCGGTATAAAGCACGCGATCGTTCATCAGCAGCCGAAGATTGGCAGCATCGACATCACAATCAGCGGCAACCAGGCTATCAGACAGAGCTATCAGAGCGCCGGTTACCGTTGTTTTTCCGGTGCCGCCCTTACCGCTCAGGACAGTCAGTTCCTGATAATCGTCAGATTTTCTGTCGGCGGCAGACCCCGAATCAATACGACATTCGTCATGCTCTATCTTATCGGCAGCAACAACTGCCGGAACCGCCGCGGCGCTCAACAGGCGCGAAAAACTGCCAATAACCTCGGCACGTAATTCAGGATATTCTGCCGTAAGAATCAGACCGTCGGAACAGGCGCGCGCATATTCGCGTTTAAAAGGGATCTTGCCAATGACCGGAACCTGGTATTCTTCGGCAAGCGCTTCGATAAGCCCATCGTTGTTGTCTGAGCGATTGATCACGATACCGCAGGGTTTGTGCAGCTGCGCGCAAAGATCGAGCGCAAGCGCAAGATCGTTGGCACCGAAAGGCGTCGGTTCGGTAACCAGTATGACTTTGTCGGCGGCACCGATCGCCTTTACCGTATTGCAGGCTGTTCCTGGCGGGCCATCGATAATATTGAGCCCCGTCGATAAAACATGTTCGAGCATTTTGCCAATTACCATAGGGCTTTGCGACTCGCCAATTTGCAGACGGCCAAACATGAAACTGAACGGCCGGTGACTGCCATCTACCAACACTTCACCAATCGGCTCAGGTTTTAGAGTTATCGCGTCATGTGGGCAAACAGCGCCGCATACGCCGCATGAATGACAAAGATCGTTAAAAACCAGCGGCTTACCTTTAACCACGGCGATAGCATTATAACGGCACTTGTTGGCGCAGCGCCCGCAACCGATACAGAGTTGCATATCGAACACCGGCTTTTCTGCCAATACCGGAATCTGCTCAGCATAATTGCCGCGTAGAAACAGGTGGCAGTTGGGCTCTTCGACATCGCAGTCAAGCAGTCTGACCGGCATGCTGAACTCTTCGGCATGGCCGAGTGTCCAGGCGAGACTGAGCGCCAGAGTGGTTTTTCCGGTGCCACCCTTGCCGCTGCAGACAACTACTTTCAACGACTCAGACCCAGTGTCCTTCAACGTCGGCACCTTCCATTGCTTTGATTTTGCCAGATTCGATCATCTGAACCGCTTCTTTGATCGTCAGATTGCCTTCGATAGAATAAATCCTGACACCGGCGGCTTCGAGCACACGATATGCCTTGGGCCCGCAATGGCCGGAAATAACGGCCTCGGCGCCGAGGTTTACCACGTTTTGCGCCGTCTGAATTCCGGCGCCCTGAGCTGCCTGAAAATTCTGAGTATTCGGGTGCCAGCTGCATTCACCGGTTTTACTGTCGTACAGTGCGAACATCTGGGCACGCCCAAACCGCGAATCGACTCTGGCATCGAGGCTCTGTTCCTTAACCGAAATCACATACTTCATCATCAAACTCCTTTTTTTCCCCGTTGGTGGCGATGCCGCTGCACACCCGGCACTTCGGCCGGCTCGATCTTGTCACTGTTGCAGTCGGGACAGCTCTCTTCGCTATCGTCTGACTGGAAAGTGCTTTCGCAGGCCGGGCAATAGTAGAGATTGTGCATGTATTCAACGGTGCCACCTTCGATTTTGATAGCCATTCCCTTGATCAAGGCCTCTGCGATCTTTTTGTGCGCCGAATTCACTATATTGCCGAGGGTCTGGCGCGAAACATTCATCTGCTCGGCCGCATCTGCCTGATAAAGCCCTTCAAGGTCGGTCAATCTGATGGCTTCGAGTTCATCGAAAGTGAGGTTGACAGTTTCAAGCTCACGCACTGGAATTCCGGCCGGCTTGAAAAAAGTCGCTCCGAATTCTCCGGCAACTCGCCGCCGCAATCTCGGTCTGACCATAATATCTTCCTTTCGCTTTTTTGGCATTTGCCAAATTCAGTATAATTAGCCAATGCCACAAAGTCAATCATGATTTCATAAAACACACAACTTCTGCATTCTACAACATCCAGTCAGAATTTACCGGTCCGCAGCAACAGAAACCGTTCTCTCACAGCAAGCACTGGCTATAATAGCTATTCGTGGTGTTCTACAACAGCACTGCTTTGTAAGAAAGAAAAAGTGGCTTCGATAGCCGAAGCCACTAAAATTTCTGCTGATCCTCTGAACTTGTTCTATCTGTTCTTTTCAGATCATAGTTCTGTTAATCATAGATCGGGCGGCATTTACATAGGGCCTGATCTTTTCAACGAGGGCTTTGATCGGAACCGGTTGCTTATGCAGTCTGGCTGTTGTCGCGTAAGACCATGAGAGGTCTTCCTCGTCCTGCGAGGTAACCGAAAGAACTGGAATTTTACTGGTTGACGGAAATTTTTGCAGATCTGCAAAAGCCTTGCTGGCATCCGAACATAACATGCCTGCTGCCAGAAGTATCAGACCAGGATGATGACTGATTGCCATTTCCACGCCATGTTGGCAATTCCTGGCTTCGATGACTTCGAGGCCGGTTATTGCCAGCAAGTCACGAATGTATTTCCGATTAAACAAATTGTCATCAACCAGCAAAATTTTTCTACTCATAATTCTTTCCCTTACATCTCGAAAAGATTAGAAGACAGAATGCGCACAAGCATGGCAGATGAGCTTAAATGGCCCTCAGAACTGGCCAGAGAAAGTCAAAAGATATGCTGTGAGCCTATCCGCGCTGAATTATCAAGCAGGACATGGCTGTTTGGTTGTTCAATTGGTGGATTCTGAAAACATGCCTGTCTGAGAGGCAATATCTATCAGAAAATTTAACTGGTGGAACTCTCAATGTCGTGAATATTTCTTATAGATATAGTTATAGCAAACTATGTTCTTAAATGCAATATCAGAGCTGTTTCGCACCAGAATGGTACAACGGTAGCGGGCGATCTCTCAAAATTGCTTTTCTGCGGCAAAAAATAATTTGAAATCCAGCAAAGAAGCAATCAGAGAGTTGTCGCCCTGCGAATCGTCTACTCATCCGCCTCTGCCGGCTGAATCGGCTCTTTTTCTGCCGCTGAATCTTTTCCAGTCATCTTATTAACCCTGATGCTGCCAACATTGGTTATAATGTTGATCTGAGGCGAATCAGACGCAGTTGCTGCGCTTTTGAAAGCATTCTGAATTCTGCCAATACCGCTTCTGGTAGTAAAAACCGGGTTGCTGTCGGCCGGCAGATCGGCTTTAACCGAGCCAACATCTGATTTGAGATTGACCACCGACATGGGCTTTAATGAGTCTGCCTTAAGATTGATCGAGCCAGTCCTTGTTTCAACTGAGGTTTTCTGTGCCGAAAACTTTTCCAGCCTGATCGTGCCAACTTCGCTGCTTATATTAAGCTCTTCACCGGTAAAATTCTCTACTCTGATTGCACCAACATCTGACTTTATTCTGGCATTTGTTGCGTTGACCCCATCGCACCTTATCTTACCGACGTTGCTGCTGACCGCAAAACTGCCAGCGCTGATTTTCCGCGCATCTATGTCGCCGACCTGCGTTTTAACAGAAATTTCCGGCGAAGAGATCGAATCGAGTCTTACTTTTCCAGACTGCAGATCAGCATTGATTGGCCCTGACACCCCGCTGATATCAAGGTCACAATTGACACCTGAGCGCTGATCACATTCGATTTTAAGCAGCTGCTGTTCAGGAACTCTGATCAGAAAGCTTATATCGGGAAAGGGATAAAGACTCCAGGCCGGTTTATCGATGTCGCCACCAAGTTTGAGCTTGCCGTCATCGCTGATTTCACAAAGATAACTGAGGCTTTCCAGATTGGCATTGGCCTGATTTTCATTTCTACCGCCCACTCTTCTGGTAACTTCAATTTTGATGTCGTCGATGCCTGCTTCTCCGACAAGTTGCACAGCTTTTCGATAGAAAGGCATCTGGCTGCCCGGAAAAGATAGATTGATAGCGCGCACACTGCTGGCGGCAAAGGTATGAGTGTGACTGTCACTGACCAGATGGTCGCGAAGTGAATTCGTTGCCAGCCAGAAACCGGCAAGCACGATAAGTCCTGTTACAGCAAGCCCGGTAGCCAGTCTTCTCGTATTTATGTTCAGCAGACTGCGGTTGAAAAAGGTCGTGGCGAAATACTGCGTCAACAGGGCAAAGAAGCCAAGACCTGTCAGCAGAGCGGACAGCCCGACAAGATAGCCCGGGATTCCGGTTGCAAAGTAAAACCAGAGGTCATTGGACTGCCAGCCGGCAATGCCGAGCCCGCTGAGAATCTTGCAGAATCCGGCAAAGGCGACACTGAGCAGGGCCGCGCTCATCGGCATATAAAGAACGACAAACATAAAGATTACGAAAATACCTTTCAGAGCCGCCTGAATTGTACTGAATACTGAACTGGCCTGGGCCGGAGCGGCCCGCTCGGGGTAGTCGTCGGGAGGCATCAGCAGTCCGATTATTATGTAGGCAAATACGCCGATTCCCGAAAACAGCATTAAAATGCGCAGCAACAACGATGAGACGCCCCAGTATTCAGCAAAACCACCACAGACGCCCATTAGCCAACGATCTTTGCTAGACCTTTTTAGTACTCGATAGCGCGGAAAGGCATAATCATGATGCGGTATTTTGCCGGTCGAATCGTTTGAATCCACATTTTCTGCAGGCGCAATGGCTGTAGAAGACTTCGGTGTGTCGAGCGCCTCAACAAGCTCGTCAGGCGTACCCAGCGCGAGCAGAACCTCAAGCATGCTCTGAGCATCTACGACTTCAACTCGTCTGCGATCGCAACAGTCTCGCAGAGCACAACTGATATGTTCGTCAAGAGAAGCGACCAGATCTTCACAAACGTCAGTTGCAATTGCACATTTGTCGGCGCGCAGGCGTAACTGTGCAAAAAAATCGCTCAGGGCGCGTTTCGCCTCGGGGGTCATTTCGAAACTGTTCAGGGTGTTTTTCATTTGCCGTGTACTCCCATTATTTGATTGAGACTGTGGTTGAGCTGAAGCCATTCATCCTTGAGAACTCTCAACAGCTCGATTCCTTGTTCAGTCAGAAAATAATACTTTCTAGGCGGGCCCTTGAGCGACTCTTCCCAGCGATATGAAATCGCTCCTTCGTTCTTCAGCCGTGAAAGAATCGGATAAACCGTTCCTTCTGCTATTTGAATGTCACATTGCTTAAGAGTTTCGACAATGTTGTAACCATAGCCTTCGTTTTGCGAAAGAATGGTCAGAATCGCCAGTTCGAGTATGCCTTTGCGTAGTTGCTTGCTTTTTTGTTCGATTCCGGTTTCCATTGGTATACAACCCTTTAGGAATTTTAATACTAGTTATCTACATCTACTTTGTAACACAAAGTAGCGGGTAACGTCAAGTATTATTTATACTTTGGTATCCCGAATAGAACAGGTTCAGCGCCGTAATCTTTTATTGCCCGTTGTCAGACAGGTAAAGGTCAGATTAAAACAGAGCTTCGAGAGCCAGGGTCAGGCGCCGGCCGGGCCTGGTATAGCCAACTACGCGTTGTTGTGAGGCATCAGTCAGATTCAGCAATCCGGCTTCGAACGAGCACTCTTTGAAGTTATGCCGCAAAAACAGCGAAATATCATGACTGGCGGGCGCACTGCGCGTGTTTTCGGCGTTCTCCCAGACTGAACCCCACCACTGACCGCGGCAGGTCCAGGTAGTCGGTCCGATTTTGCGCTCGACAACAGCGGTTGCCTGCCGGGCCGCGATTCCCGGAATCTGGGTTCTGGTGTTTTCTAATCTGGCGCGATCGAGCAGCATAAAATCGGCAGCTATACTGAAACCGGCTAATTTAAGCTCTGACAACGAAATCTGATGCGAAGTGATTCTGGCCCGCTCGAGATTCGCAGCTTTGATTCCCCAGGTATAGGCCGGGTCAGTCGTCGCTGTCGTTCCGATCAGGTTTGAAACGTAGTATTGCGTTGCGCTCACCTCAAGACGCCCGAACCGGCCAGCACCGCCGGCAACCGACAGGGCTGCCGAAGACGAGAACTCGGGCCCAAGCTCGGGGTCGCCATAAGCGGGGTAAAAGCGTTCGTTCAGAGCCGGCATTCTAAATGATTTGCCCCAGGCCGCACCGACGTCAAACACACCAACCTTGTGCTGCAGAGCGATATTGCCGGTTTCTACAGCGCTTTGATCCTGTGGTTTGTCGTTGCGAAAAACGGCATTCAGTATAGTAGCAGCGCCGATTTTACTTTCGCAGGCAAGCAGACCGGCAGCATCGGTCTCGCGCACCGAGAACAGACCAGCGTTTTCGGCTCTGACCTCGCTACGTGAAACCTCAAACATCCAGTTCTGCCGGTTGCGCACCAGACTGCGACTGACGGCCTGGCGCTGCCGACTGGTTTCGAGGCCATATTCATTGAAGGGATTGTCTTCGTCGATCCCGGTAAAGGAAGTATGGCCAAAGGCATGCGTCAGTCGCATTTCTCCATCGGCAAAGGTTTTTATCAGACCGGTATTGAACTGGCTGCCAATCTTTTTCTGTCTGAATGTCAGACTGTCAACCGGCAAGCCACTCACAAAATCGAAACCGTCGAGGTCGGTTCGGCTGCGGTTGAACTCTGAACTCATCTGAAGCTGCCAGTCTCGCCTCATCGGTGCTTCCATCGCCAGATACGCGTTATCGAGAGCAAAAGCATCGCGCTCAGTGTTGCCGTTTTCCTCGGCAGCAGCAGATATGCCCGGCGTAGCGAAACGACTGAGGCGAACGCCAACTTTGGCAGATCCTGGATTTATACTTGCTTCAACGGCATGGCCGTGACCGCCATGTCCATCGGTCCAGACGCGAACGCGGCCGGAATCAGGAAACCGGCTGGTCAGGCGCAGTGTGCCGCCGATACTGCTGCTTCCCCACAGGGTTGCCCGGTTGCCCTGCCAGAACTCGGCAGTCTCGAACTGCAGCGTCGAAAAATCGCCGATATCAGGGGTTCCGGTAAAGGGGTCGTTGACTGGCAGACCGTCTTTCACGACGAGCACTTTATTACCAGAAAGCCCGCCCGAGCTCATTCCGGCCACAGCGCCAGGCCCACCGCTGCTGCGCAGGTGCAGTCCCAGCTGGCCATCGAGAGCTTCAGACAGAGTAGTTTTGCCGGTCGCCGGCAATACCTCGAAAAACAGATCATCTGTTGGCTTGCCGGTAATGGCGTCGGGGTGGTTCCAGGCCGGGGCTGCGACTTCGATGGTGCCGAGGTCGTATTGCACCTGGTCGGCCGGCCGAGCGGTCTGCGCAATTGCAGAATGCCACGGAAAAAGAGAAACAAAAATTGGAACAAGAAAGAGTTTTTTGAGCATGGGTCATCGCCACCTCACTGAAATTTTGTCAGAACCAGGTTCTGACAGGACTTTGAGGTATTCCGGCTTCCGGATCATTCGCATGCCCGGTCTTCCCATCTCTTCGACAGTGACCACGGCTGGGCATTTGTCCCCGGTTACGGCGACGGACTCGCGCGAGACTCGCACTCGCTTCCCTCATCGGCCAGTGGCGATATTATACCCACCGCCGCTTTCCTGCAAGCAATTTCGTTGCGCTGTTCGCAGAACTTTTGTATAGTATCAGCAACACAGCAATCAGGCAGGTTCTACAGTGGGAGTCAGTTCACCTAATTTCAGCTTTCTCGAAAAAATCGATGCAAGCCTGCATGCTCAGGCAATCAACGCCGAAAAATTCTGCCTGAGCGAACCGGTTTACGCGCTCAGCAAAATCAGACTCTTTGCCGAACTGCTCGCCCGCAACCTCGCCAAAGCCTTTTGCGGCAAACTTCTGAGTAAGTCAGTTTAGAAGTTTAGAGAGCGCATGTTTGTATTATTGCTTTTCTTCGCATAACAATCTGAAAAGAGGAGAGGATAATGGTAGAAAAGTTTCATAACAAGCCATTCGACGAGGCAACCATGCTTAAACTCGACATATTTAGAGAATGCTTCCGCGAATGGCTGCCAGTATTTGTCCATAATCCCAAAATAAGTAAGATTTTTGTTTATGATTTTTTTGCTGGACCGGGCCAGGACTGTAATGGCAATCACGGCAGCCCATTGATCTTGTTGAATGAAGCTAAGGGCGAGAGAAAGCAGTATTGTAACCCCAGCTCAAAGAAGGCAATCATATTTGGTTTCAATGACAAAAATGAATCAGAGTCACTTAAAGAAAACATTCAAAGATATCTTTCCTGCTGTCACAAAAGTGAGTGCCAGAAGTCTGAGTGCCTTTTTAAGCTGGAAGAAAACGTATTTGTGCGTGATTTAGACTTTAAAGACTGTTTTAGCAGTGAAATTCTGAAACAGAAACTAGCTTGTGAAGATTTTGGAAAATTTGTTCTTCTTGATCAGTTTGGTTTCAGCCAGGTAGATGAAACTGTGTTCAAAGAGCTTGCCAGATCGCCATCTACCGACTTTATATTCTTCATTGCCTCATCTTTCATCGCCCGTTTCAAAGATCATCCCTACACAAAAAAATACATCGACACATCAAAAATCGATTTCGATAATGCTAAACCAGTTGATAAACATGGCCTAATTGCAGACTATTTTGCACAACTTATCGGTAATGAGCAGGAATTTTACCTACACCACTTCACAATTAGAAAGGGAGCCAACTACTACGGCCTGATTTTCGGAACAGGCCACACATACGGGATGGAAAAATTTCTCAAAGTCTGCTGGGCACACGATGAACTTGCCGGCGAATCGAATGACAATAAGTATGGCGATTATCAAAAAGGCACATTATTCTACGATCCCGAAAACTCTAATAAAATTGAGCTTGTAAAGCGAGAGCTAAGGGCCAAAATTCTAAGCGGAGATATTTCTGACAACATATCGGGTCTTAAGTTTGCCCTTAAAAGGCGTTGCTTACCCAAACTTTTTGTTCACATGGCAAAAGAACTTGAAAGACAGAATCTGATCAAAAGAGTAGGTAAAGTCAACGATCAGGCAACAAAAATTCATTCCGTGCCACGCTACCAAATCGTGCTGGCTTAGTATATAATTCGACGAAAAGTCTGAATGAAAGAGAACAATATGGCCGGCAAGAGCACGATAGAATGGACACAGGTTACCTGGAACCCGGTGACGGGGTGCACTAAAATCAGTGCCGGGTGCAAGAATTGCTATGCCGAACGCATGGCGAAGCGGTTACACCTGATGGGCAGTAAGCGCTATATCAACGAGTTTGCGGTTACTCTGCACGAAGATCTGCTCGACTTCCCGAAGACGCTGCGGGCACCGCGGCAGATTTTTGTCAATTCGATGAGTGATCTGTTTCATGAAGAAGTGCCGCTGGAATTCATACAGAAAGTGTTCACATCAATGAACGCCAGCCCGCAGCACGTGTTTCAGGTGCTGACCAAACGCAGCGGTCGGCTGGCTGAACTTGCCGGGCAGCTGCACTGGTCGAAAAATATCTGGATGGGCGTAACCGTCGAAGACAACGACAATCAGTACCGCATCGCCGATCTGCGCAAAGTTGGCGCTGCCGTCAGATTCATCTCATTCGAACCGCTTCTGTCAGAGATCATAAAGCCCGACCTTCGCGGCATGAACTGGATCATTGTCGGCGGTGAATCCGGCCCCGGCGCCCGCCCGATCCGCCAAGAATGGGTCGAGTCGCTGCAAAAGCAAGCTCATCACCACGATATTCCATTCTTTTTCAAACAATGGGGCGGCACCAACAAAAAGAAAAGCGGCAAACTGCTCAACGGCAAAGTATTTCAAGAAAGCCCTCCATATAGCTTTTTAGAGCTATAGGGATGTAAAATCGTTTTTTTGTTTTGAGGAGGATATGTTAAATGAATGATTTTGTAGAAGTATTTCAAACCCTTGTTGATAAACTCGATGTGATTGCAGACAAATTAGATACGATTTCTGACAAGATGGATTGTATGCACGAAATTAGAGATCACCTTGAAAGTATAGAACAATCGATTGTTCGAGTAAGCGGCCCGTCTGGCCATGACATCGGAGATGTTGTATCACAACTTGCGTCTATCGAAGACACAATTGACGGTGTCAGAGATTCAATCAATGAAATTTCAAATATGGGCGTCTATAACATAAAAGATGTTTGTGACAAACTGGACGCAATTGACATGAGCATAATAAATATCGATTAGTAACCTGCCCTATATTGCCTATCAATTTGCTTGCTACGATAATGAAACTTTGCCGTTGACGTTTTCGACCCCTCTAGTGGAATACAAATGACTTAATCCTGCCTGAACAGCATTGGCAACATTTTGTCCCACTCTTGAGAAACCGAAGCATTGAGCGGTATGCTTGACAAGGTCATCTTCAGTCATACTTATGTTGGCCTTCAATACTGCAAGAGCTGCGTTTGCCAGCTCATCAGGGCAGATGTCTTCCGGTTTGCGCTTGCTCTCTGCCGTATGCTGGCGGTAAATCAAAAAATCATCTATCTGAGCTGGGCTGCACCAGAAATAAATCTGTTGGTGACGCTTGTCGATGTGAACTTTCGACTGCTTTGCCAGAGTTAGAACACGGTTCGTAATACGCTGAGTTGCCCGACTTATGTTAAATTGGCTGCATACCTTTCTGGACACCTGTGAAAGGCTCACCGGCCCCTCAACTGCCGTTATTTCTTCAATCATCCTTGTTATTATGTGGTTCGAACTGATTCTG
>JAACJG010000008.1 GCA_009917695.1 Candidatus Rifleibacterium amylolyticum
TCCGGGAAAAGTACAAGGCAGGTTCTTGACAAACAGATTCCATTTTCCCGCAAACATCAGTATTTTTCTCGATTATTCTCATAAATTCACTTCAGAAAGAGGTTTCGGTCTTAACCGAATTCATATGGATTCCTACAAAGAAAAAGGCTGGCAGACCAAGGGCGGCTGGTATGGCGACCTTTTCGCCGAAAAGATCGGCAAAATGAAATACATGCGCATAATATTCAATTTGCCGATGAATGGCACTGCTTACTACAGACAGACCGATATCGACGGAACAGTAGTTGAGACCAGCGTAGATACCAACGATGGACCAGTAGAATACATTGCGCCCTATGTTCCTATCGATGGCACCTTTGTTGCGATAAATCCTGATCTTGACACCAGAGTTCTGCTTGGGGCGTCTTACGAATTCGAAAACTCGCGGGGAAAAGTAGGCGCGTCGTTTAACAATGTCGGGTTTAACGGCTTTATCGACCGCTACAACAATAAGGCCTTCGACGAAACCAAAATGCAGTTTGTCTGGGGGAACCCTGGCTCTGGATTCATGGACAGCATTGAAATTTCCAGCCAGGATGTCTACCCAGCAACCATAAACTTCGATTACTTCGATCACTGGGTATACAGCAGCGTAGAATGGGCCAGCATAAAGCCGAATTATCCGTATTATGCCGGGATCATTCTCAGCGAAAATCCCTGAACATCACAACAGACAGAGACTCCCAGGGGCATGCCTCCGGGAGTTTTTTCTGTGCCAGATACAACTCATACCGGCCAGAACGCTGAACTTCGACAAAATTCTGATAGGTCTTTTCAGCAATCTCTGCTAGAATCTGTACAAACAATACTTCTACGCAACAAAAGACATACTCAGGAAGTATTTCAAACAGGAAATACGATTGGATCAAGCTTCGAGGTTTGCTGCTGCGGACAAAAAGCCGGGTGCCGTGTGGTGCCTGATTTTGTTGTTTGTGTTGATTACGATTTCTTTGTCTCAGCTGACAGCAGCAGGCGGAAGCAGCGAGCTGACAACTCTGACCGAAGAAGAAAAACAATGGCTCAGCCAGAACCCGGGCAAACTGACGCTCTGGTTCAACGACAGCTACCCGCCGATCGAGTATGCTGACGAAGACGATAAGTTTGTCGGGCTTGGCGCAGATGTTATTGCGCTGGTCGAAAAGAAACTCGGGCACAATTTCAAAAAGATCAAATCAGCCGACTGGAACGCACATCTCAAGGCTCTGGAAGCAGGCAAATGCGCCGTCGCGCCTACGATCATCGAAAATCCCGAACGCTCGCAATATGCATTTTTCACTACCTCTTATGCCAGGGCTCCGGTGGTTATTATCGGCGCACAAAACCTTGGCTCCGGGCTGACCATCAAAGACCTCGCAGGCAAAAAGGTTGCAGTCGTTTCTGGATTCGCGACCGAAAGCTATATGCGAAGTTTCCAGAACAATGGCATTAATATAGTGCTAGTCAAAGATGTATCCGAAGGACTTCGCAGCGTGGCTTTCGGGCAGGTAGACGCCTTTATCGAGAATCTGGCAGTAGCATCTTATTATATCAGTCAACACGGCATCAGCAACCTGAAGGTGGCCGGAATCACGGATTATATTTTTGAATGGCGCATTGCCGTCAGCAGGAAGTATCCACTGCTGTTCAGTTCTATTCAAAAGGCTCTCGACAACATTGCGCCCGAAGAACTAGCAGCTGTAAATGGCAAGTGGATCACGCTTAAAACCGAACAGGGCATTTCTCCTGAAACCATGAGAAATCTAAAAATCGCTGCAACTTTCGTTCTGGCACTCATGCTCGGACTGGCGCTGATCTCGATATTTCTCAAGCGCAGTCTCAACGAAAAGATCAGCAGTCTCGAAGAGGCTCACAAAAAGTTGGCAAACAGCGAGACAAGGTTCCGCTCGCTTTTCATGCATGCGCCGCTGCCACTTATGGAAATGGATCGGAACTGGCAGAACATCTGCGTAAACAAGTCTTTTGTCGATACTTTCGGCTACACCAACGATGAGATCAAGTCTCTCGATGACTGGTGGCCGCTGGCCTATCCTGATGAAGAATACCGAAAGATCGGGCAGACGAGATGGCCACTGGCAATAGAACATGCTCTTGCTACCAACAACGTAATCGCCCCTCAGGAATTCAACGTAACCTGCAGGAGCGGTGAAGTTAAAAATGTTCTCATCGGTGCCAGCATTATCGAAGACAAAATACTCGGCACCCTCTACGACGTCGGTGAGTTGAAAAGAACTCAGGAACAGCTGCAAAAAAGCCTGCAGTGCTTCGAAGAGCTTTTCGAGCTGGCACCGTTTCCCTGTATCATAACAGATCTCAGTGGGCGTTACATAATGGCAAATCAGCATTTCTGCGAGCTGGTCGGGAAAACTCCCAAAGAAATAATTGGCAAACCTATATCTTCATTCGAGCGCTTCGCTGACTCAGATCAATTCAACCAGGTTCAAAAGGAAATCATAAGATCTGGAGTCATCACATCAGGGGAGTTGGCAGTCAGCATCAATGGCAAAAAGCATCATCTTCTTTTTTCGAGCAAGACGATCGACTGGAATGGACAGAAATCAATACTGACAGCTTCTGTCGATATTTCAGAGCGCAGACAGGCTGAAGAAGCGCTCAAACACAACGAAGAAAACCTGCGTGTCACTTTGAATTCGATCGGTGACGCGGTAATTGCGACCGACACCCAGGGCATGATCACACGCATGAACCCGGTAGCAGAGCGACTAACTGGCTGGGAATCAGCAGAAGCAGAGGGGCAATCACTTCCCGCCGTATTTCGCATAGTTAACGCAAAAACAAGAGAAACACTGGAAAGCCCGGTGAGCCAGGTTTTAGCTACTGGTGAAGTGGTTGCTCTTGCGAAAAACTCTTTGCTGATTGCCCGCGATGGCAAAGAATATCTGATAGCCGACTCGGGAGCGCCAATCAGAAATGACAGCGGTGATATAATCGGCGTAGTTCTGGTTTTTCGTGATGTCACCGAAGAACAGGCGATACAGGAACAGCTGCGACAATCGCAGAAAATGGATGCGATCGGCCAGCTGGCCGGAGGCGTTGCGCACGATTTCAACAATATGCTCGGCGGTATAATCGGTGCGGCAGAATTGCTGGGAAAGTGGCTTAAAGAAAGCCCGGAAGCAGACAAACTCTGGCATATGATCATAGACACGGCCGAACGCGCTGCCAGTCTCAACTCCAAGCTGCTATCCTTCGCCCGCAAACAGCCGGTCAATTATGCCGCAATCGACATTCAACAGCCGGTCAGAGATGCGATTTCCCTGCTCAAACGAACGGTCGATCGCCGCATTAAAATCGAAACCAGCTTTTCAGCCAGAGAACTACCCGTGGTCGGCGACTTTTCACATCTACAGAGCGCCTTTTTGAACATTCTCATCAATGCCGCTCAGGCAATGCCCGAAGGCGGCACCATTTACGTCAGCACCCGAGTCGTCGAGCTCGATGCCTATTACTGCCGCTCTTCGCAGTTCAGAATCACGCCTGGCGCCTATGCTGAAGTCGAGATCAAAGATACCGGCTGCGGCATACCGCGCGAGATGCTGCCGCATATCTTTGAGCCTTTTTTCACCACCAAGTCTGTTGGCAAGGGTACCGGCCTTGGTCTGGCAGCCGTATTCGGCATAGTACAGCAACACGGAGGCGCAATCAATGCCTACAGTGAAGTCGGTACCGGCACCAGTCTGCACGTGCTTATACCGGTGTCTACCGAAAGTGCTGCCGAATACGAGAACGAAGAACAGGCGCCGCTGCGCGGCAACGGAACGATTCTCGTCGTTGACGACGAAGAGGTCATCAGAAGCAATACCGAAGCCATGCTCACAGATCTTGGCTACAGGGTTATGACAGCCGAAAACGGCAGCCAGGCAGAGGCGATCTTCAGTGAAAAGCATTCAGAAATCGATCTGGTCATTCTCGACATGGTAATGCCTGTAATGAACGGCAAGGAGTGCTTTGCCGCGATGAAGAAGATTAAACCTGATCTTAAAGTAGTCATTGCATCGGGGTTTGTTCGCGACGAGGATCTCGAACCACTTAAGGCGGCAGGCGTGAAGTCGTTTATTCACAAGCCTTTTCGCATACTTACCTTGAGCCAGATCGTTCACGAGACTATTAACTCCTGAGTTGGAGACAAAAAACCTGTGGGCGGTTGCCCACAGGTTTTTGCGTTATGAGTGTTCGGGGTGCTTTATCAGCTGGCGGCCATCATGGCTTCGATGTCGTTCTTAACTTCGCCGGTCGGCTTGATGTTGAACTTTTCAACCAGAACCTTGGCGACATTTTCTGACAGGAACGCCGGCAGTGTCGGCCCGAGGCGGATGTTCTTAACGCCGAGATACAGCAGGGCGAGAAGAACAGCTACGGCTTTCTGCTCATACCAGGCGATGTCGAACGAGAGCGGCAGCTCGTTGATGTCGTTGAGACCAAAAACTTCTTTGAGCTTGAGAGCTATGACAGCGAGAGAATAGCTGTCGTTGCACTGGCCGGCATCGAGAACGCGGGGGATACCGCCGATATCACCGAGCTGCAGCTTGTTGTAGCGATATTTGGCGCAGCCGGCAGTGAGAATGATGGTGCCTTCGGGCAGATTCTCAGCGACATCGGTGAAATACTGGCGGGTCTTTTGGCGACCGTCGCAGCCTGCCATTACCACGAATCTTTTGATGGCACCGCTCTTAACAGCCGCGATGACTTTGTCGGCCAGAGCAAGAACCTGGTTATGAGCGAAGCCGCCGACGATTTCGCCGGTTTCGATCTGTGTCGGTGGCTGGCAGGTTTTAGCCTGCGCGATAATCGCAGAGAAGTCTTTGGTGCCGCCTTCTTTGCGGTCAGGAATGTGTTTCACGCCGGGGTAACCAGCATTACCAGTGGTATAAATTCTGTTTTTGTAAGCATCTTTAACCGGAGTGATGCAGTTGGTGGTCATCAGAATCGGGCCATTGAAAGAGGCAAATTCGGTATCCTGCTTCCACCAGGCGTTGCCGTAGTTGCCGTAGAAATGCTTGTATTTCTTGAATTCAGGATAGTAATTGGCCGGCAGCATTTCGCTGTGGGTGTAGATGTCGATTCCGGCGTCCTTGCTCTGCTCGAGCAGTTCTTTGAAATCTTTAAGATCGTGGCCTGAAACCAGAATGCCAGGGCGATTGCCGACATCGATCTTAACTTTGGTTATTTCGGGATGACCGTAGGTAGTGGTGTTGGCCTTGTCGAGAAGAGCCATGGTAGTAACTGCATTCTGACCGGCTTCCATGACCAGAGCGACCATCTGATCTACGCTGAGATTCTTCGTGGTAGAAGCAAGAGCTTTGACCATGAATTTGAAGATGTTTTCATCGCGATAACCAAGAACGAAAGCGTGATCGGCATAGGCTGCGATACCTTTGAGGCCGTAGATCAGCAGTTCGCGCAGCGATCTGACATCGACGTTTTCGGTAGCGAGAACGCCAACCTTTTCGGCTTTGGCCAGATAGTCGGCTTTAGCAGCTGGTCTCCAGGTGGTGGCTTCAGACAGGCCATCAACCTTGACACCGGCGGCAGTAAGCTTGTTCTTAAATTCGTCTCTGACAGTTATGGCACGGTCGATCTGCGCATAGAAGCGTTCATCGTCGAAGTTGGCGTTGGTGATAGTTGTGAACAGAGAAGCACAGATGAATTCGCCAATATCATCGGTCAGCAGGTTCTTTTCGGCAGCACGTTCACCCAGCTCGCCAATGCCCTTGAGCACGAAAATCAAAAGATCCTGCAGGTTGGCGGTATCCGGCTGTTTGCCACATACGCCCTTGATCGAACAACCCTTGCACGCCGCGGTTTCCTGACACTGATAACAAAACATACCCATTTCAGATTCTCCTTAAATATAGTTAAATTTTAAAATTGTTGCCTGTTAAACTGGATTTCTCAGTAAATCTTAAGTCCAAACGGTAATTTTACTAACGAAAAGATTGCTTCGGCCGCTACCGCCATCATGGCTATCGCGGCATAAGACCATCCCTGGTCAAATCGCTGCGCTCCTCGCAATGACCTCTTTTCACTCATTCTTTGAGCGGATCATGATCAGAAGCATCTTGAAGGCGCTGCCGGGCAGAACCGCATGCGGCACGTTGGCCGGCATGATCAGGCCTTCGCCTGCACGCACCATGTACTTGTTGCTTCCCACCTGAAACTCACCCTCACCCTCGATCACCTGCACCGTTGCGTCGAACGGTGACTTGTGTTCACTGATCCCCTGACCTTTCGCAATGGCGAAAAGCGTCAGGCTGCCGGCTGGTTTGTCGGTCAGCGTTTTACTTACAATCGATCCATCTGAAAAAGACACCGAATCAGCAAAGTTTATAACTTCTTCTGTTTTCCATACCTGAGTCATTTTAGCAAAGCCTCCTTGTTTTGTCAGTAGATTCTGTTGGTTCTGGTTATTTCGCCTTCGAGACTCATCACGACTTCGTCAACCACCATGTTTTGCGGTTTACCAAGCTCGAGCGCCGCCTTGACCATTGCAGTCAGTCCGCCGCAGCAGGGAACTTCCATACGGAGTATGATTACGCGCGGAATATTGTTCGAAGTGAAAATTTCTGCGAGTTTCTCGACGTAGCCTTCGGTGCGATCGAGCTTTGGGCAGGCGATAGCGACCGAGCGCCCTCTGATGTAGCGCCACTGCACATCAGGACTGGTTACCGGCGAACAGGTCGAAAGAACAACAAGTTCGCGGTCTTTAAGGAATGGCGCCTGGGGTTGTAACAGATGCAGCTGCAGCGGCCACTGCGAGATTTCCGACTTCATGACGACAGGCATGGCGCCTTCGGCAACAGCTTTGGCCTGCTGCTGTTCCTGCTTCATCATGCGCATACGGGTTCCGGGGCAGCCACCCTGGCGCGGCGCTGCTGCTGATATTTTAGCTTCGTGCTGTTTGTGAGCTTCGCGCATGGCTTCAGTGCCAGCTGCTCCGCGGATCTGTTCGACATGTTCGATCGTGCGGTCGAAATCGAATTCATCTGCTTCTTTTTCGATAATCTTGAGAGCGCCGGTCGGGCAGGTTCCGATACAGTCACCAAAACCATCACAGTAGGTTTCCTTGACCAGCTTTGCCTTGCCATTAACCAGCTGCAGGGCGCCTTCGGCGCATCCGGTTATGCAGTTGCCGCAGCCGTTGCAGAGATCTTCGTTGATGCTGATGATTTTTCTTGTGGCCATCGGTTTTGCTCCTTTGTTTTTTTCGTTTCTTACATTATTATTATGGTCGAAATACGACCTTTAAGCTTTGACTTAAGTCAAATAACGAATTATTTTTTAAAAATTATTTTTCGGGGGCCAGATGAATCGGCATATACTTGAAAGCCTCAGTAAAAGCGAGCTTCTGCGCGAAATGAAGCTGCCTTTTCTGGAGGCGCTTGCAGAAATAGCGGTCGAAAGGACACTGACCGGGAGCGAAACCCTGTTCATGCAGCATCAGGAAGCCACCGGCTTTTATCTTATCTGCAGCGGCGCAGTAAAGGTGTATCGCATTGGCGGCGACGGGCGCGAACAGGTCATTCATCAGTTCGGTCCCGGTGAGATTGTCGGTGAAGTGCCTGTTTTTCAGGGAACTGCCTACCCTGCCTGCGCATCTGCCGTTAAAAAATCACGCCTAATCTATTTTTCGCGAGATCGCTTTGTTGAACTCGGCCGTCGGCAGCCAGAAATCTTTTTGAACATGCTCGCAATACTCTCTCGCCGCCTGCGCCAGTTTGTCGAGCTTATCGATGACCTCTCGCTCAAAGATGTCACTGCCCGACTCGCCAAATATCTGGTCAGAAACTGCGATAATGCCAGCAGTTGTGTCGTCGAACTCGACTTGAGCAAAAGCGCGCTGGCATCACGGATTGGCACAATTCCAGCCACACTCAGCCGCACTTTCAAAAAGCTGCAGGATGTCGGCGCCATTAAGGTCAGCGCTAATCGTATCGAAATCCTCGACTGCGAAATGCTCGCAAGCATCGCCAGCGGCGAAAAATTGCAGGAAATCTAAGGCAGGCTTGACTTTAAAGCGGCGGTAGAGCAAAATCGGGTTGGGTTTTTGTTGTTTAACTGAGCCGGAGCCGATTATGAACCAGATGCTGCTGATGATGCGAACCTTCCCCGCTTCGGTGCGAAGGCTTTTTGCCGCACAGGCTCTGTTTGGCATCGGCATGGGTGTTTTTTCGGTCCTGCTCAATCTTTATCTTCGCTCTATCGGCTTTTCAGAAGAAATGATCGGGCGCCTTCTCGCGTTTCAATCTCTGTGTGCGGCTATTGCGTCGATACCGATGGGAATCCTGGCCGACCGCACGACAAGACGCACGACCTATCTGCTGGGCCTGGTTCTTCTTGGTTCAGGCCTGTCAACCCTCGCCAGTTCGCGCGAGCTCAACTACCTGATCGCAGCCGTATTGCTCTCTGGCAGCGGCAACGGCGCCATGATGGTCTCGGTTCAACCCTACCTGCAGGAAAACAGCCGGCGCCGCCAGCGCCCCTATATTTTCAGCGTCAGCTTCACACTGATGTGGGTTACCAGTATTCTGGCCGGGTTCATTGCCGGCTGGCTGCCAAGGCTTTTCGCCTGGCTGAACCCGGCACTGGCAAATCTTGAAGCAGACCGGCTGCAATATTCGCTGTGGATAGGAGTCTTTTTTACTTTTATCGCACTGATTCCAGCACAGGGAATGTCAGGCAGAGTAAAAAGCGAAAGGCCTGTAACAGCTGAGTCGCACGAAAATTCTGAACAGACCGGCGCCAGCAACCCATGGAAGCTGATCGCCCGTTTCAGCTTGTGTAATGCGCTTATCGGCTTTGGCGCCGGCATGATCGTTCCTTATTTCAATCTGTATTTTCGCGACTGGGTCGGCGCTTCGATTCCGCAGATCGGCATGGTTTTCGCTATGGGTCAGTTCGGCACGGCACTGGGATCGATCAGCTCACCCTTTCTTGCCAAACGCATAGGTCTGATCAAAGGTGTTGCAGTATCGCAGCTGTGCTCGCTTCCGTTCATGCTGCTGATGGCCTGGCAGCATGAGCTCTGGCTCTGTTCGCTGTGTTTCATATTCAGAGGCGCGTTCATGAATATGTGTACACCGATGCGTCAGGAAACCACCATGGAGATAGTGCCACAACAACATCGCGCCCGCGCTTCGGCAGCTGAGAGCATGTCATGGAACCTGGCATGGGCCACCGCCATGTTCTTTTCGGGCGGTATAATCAGAGATTACGGCTACGATACTTCACTCTATATAGCCTTTGCCTGCTATCTCGTTTCGGCCGCACTGTATTACCGCTTCTTCCATCCATGGGAAAAGCTGAAAAAACGCTTGCAGGTAGCAGTCAACAAGCCAATTATCACCAGCTGATCAGTTTTCTGCCAGTCTGAGGCGTTTGAGTATTATGCCTTCTTTGTTATCTGGTGCGGCCTCGGCGTAGATGATCGAACCGTCGGGTGAAAGACGGCAGAAACGCTGCATTTCGAGCCCGGCCGGGCCAGTCAGAGGAGTCGATGCGACCACTTTGCCACGGCGAACCGCATACAGGGTGAATTCAGAATCAAGTTCGCCGCTGCTGGTCATGACCACGAAGTTGTAGCGACCAAGGTTGTCGACACCGAGAAAATCGACAGACATGACCCGGCGGGGCGCGGCTGGCGACGGAGCAGCCCAGAGCAAACGGCCGTCTTCTTTTTGCACGCGGCCGGTCAGCAGCGGGTCATTCTCGCTGCGAGGCGCTGGCATAATAATCGCCTTACCGTTTTCATCGGCTTCTAGAACCGAAAAAGCAGGCAATCGGCGCAGCGGTTGTTCGTGTTTGAGCTTAAAAACATAGCCTTCGGCATCGCGAACCCGCCAACCGTCGTTGTCGCAGCTGACGTTGAGCAGGCGCAGCGAAGCCGCTTCCTGGTCAGAAGCGCGAACTATGCTGAATTCGGTCGGCTTCTGCAGATCGAGCACAAACAACACCGGAAAGGCAAACCCGCACAACGCAACCGAATTACCATTTATCGAGAGATCACAGAGGCGGTCGGTCGGCTTAGATTCAATGATACGCGGCAGTTCGATAGTATTCTGACTGCCATCAGCCTTTACACAGACAAGCTGGTGCTTGTCTGAAAGCAGATAAACCGACCCATCTGGCGCGCCCGCCAGAGACATGAACCGGCCCGGCACGAACACGCCGGCATCCTTCCCTGCGACAGGAGCTGCAGACAAGCTGGCAGCGCACATATGTACAACAAGCATAACAGCCAGAAGCATAAATGTAGTCTTCATTGTTTGATTATCTCCGAACTTATTGCAGTGTCATGGCCGCGTGATAGCAGCCGCCGCCGTTCCACCAGGCTGAGAAGGCGTCGTATGATTTAACCTGCAGCACCGACCATTTGGCCGGATCGTTGTAGTAGATGTTGCCGTTGTCGTCGATGCCGGTGATGACGACGTAATGGTTGTAGACATTGGCGATGACCGGCTTGCCGGCACGGATCTGTTCTTTGACCCATGACAAGCCAACGCTGTAGCTCCATTTTGCGTTCGGGAAGCCGTAAGCGCGGGCTCCGGCGAGCATGCCGGCGTGCGAGGTTCCGGCTGAGCCGGTGGTGCTGCATTTATACCAGAGATCGGCGGCCAGTGCTCCGGCGCTGCCTTTGCCATGGTAGGCCAGTGCCATACCCAGCGAAGTCGGGCCGCAGGCTGACCATGGGACCGGACAGTTGACAGCGCCCTGGCACTGTTGCGGCACGTTGAGAACAGTCTTGCCGCCGGCGCCGGTTGTCGGCGGCGCAGTTGGTGTGGTCGGCGCCGGAGTGCTCGAAGAGCCGGTGCTGATATAGCTGGCATGGCAGTAAGCGGTCTGGCCGTTGTAGCTGACCCGATACCAGTCGCCTTCGCGCCCGAGTATGGTAACGCGGCTGCCGTTGCCGAGGCTGCCGATGATGGTGCCCCAGGGGCCGGTGCGCACGTTGAGCGCAGGGTCAGCGTTGACAACGCCGGTGGAGGTCGATGGAGCAGGCGTCGAACTGCTGGAACCGGTTACAACATAGTCAGAGTGAACGTAGGCGATGCTGCCGCCATAGCCGACCTTATACCAATCGCCTTCGCGCCCGACAATGCTGATTTTCGCGCCATTGCTGAAGCTGCCGATAATGCTGCCCCAGGGCGAGGTTCTGATATTGAGACCGGGGTAAGCGTTTACCGTGCCCGAAGTAGTCTGTGACGAGCTCGCAGAACCACCATCTACGACATAATCAGAATGAACGTAAGCGGTTTTGCCGCCGAAGCTGATCTGATACCAGTCGCCGCTCGAACCCAGAATTTCGACCTTGTTGCCATTGTAAAGCGAGCCGATAATCTCGCCCCAGGGGCCGGTGCGCACGTTGAGCGATGGCGAAACGACGACAGTGCCGGTGCGACCGCCCTTGCCTGAACCTGATTCAGAAACAGCCGCGCTCTGCGCTGCCGAGGTATCACCCTCATCTTTTATATTTACCGGCTGGCCGCCGAACACGTCATCGGCAGACTGTGCCAGCAGGCTGTCGCCATAAGGTAGCGAGCAGGCAAGCAACAACAACACACAAAAAATGACTCTGAGCGGTTTCATCGACTCTCTCCTTCTGTGCGGCCAATACAGCCCGCGCACGTGCAGCAGATAATCTTAAATAACATACCAATATTACTGCCAACCCCGGCAAAAGTTTACCTTATTCTTTCCGCGTTATGCTGGGAAGTTGTCGGCGATGCTTTCTGGGTCAGCGCCGGCAATAACTGCGAGAAAAGCTTTGCCGTAGCGGTCGCGCTTGTTGTCGCCAACGCCTTTGATTTCACGCAATGCCGCAGCATCGGCTGGCTTGAGAACTGACATCGAAACAAGCACTGAATCGGCAAAAATCATGTATGGCGGCAATGAAAGTTTGCGGGCCAGCAGCAGACGCAGACGGCGCAGATTGGCGAACAGAGTTTCTTCGGGCCCGGTCGGCAATTCTGCTGCCGTTTTGCGGCTTTTCTTTTTTGTTGCCCTGATGACCGGGTGGCCGAGACGAACTGTTTCAGTGCCTTTACAGACATCGATACCGGACTTCGTCACCTGCAACAAAGGATATTCTCCCTGGGTTACAGCCAGATGCCCCTGCACAATAAGTTGGTCAATCCAGGCGCGCACCGCCTTTTCCGGCGTGCCCTTCAGCAGACCGAAAACCTTAAGGCTGTCGTGGCCGTTGGCCATGATACGCTCGTCATCATTGCCGAGCAGAAGCCTGGTTACATAGACTGCGCCGAACCGTCCTTCTGTGCGATATACCGCGCTGATAATCTTCTGCGCGGTCAATCTGGCCTCTACTTCGGGTAATGCTGCGGTTTCGCCAAGACAGACATCGCAGGCGCCACAGTCGATCTCGCGTGTGCCTGCCTGTGCTTCGACCGGGTACGGTTTACCAAAATGCTCTGCAAGCAATCTATGCCGGCAGACCGGTGATATGGCGTAACGCCCGATTTCGCTGAGCTGGCGCTCGATAACGCGCCGCCGTTCCGGTGAAATGCCTTCTTCGCGGAAAGACAGCAGCTTATGGGTAACCAGGTCTCCGACCGAAAAGAACAGTATGCAGTCGGCCGGTTCGCCATCGCGGCCGGCGCGGCCTGATTCCTGCTGGTAATGCTCGATCGAACGTGGTGTGTTGGCATGAATTACATAGCGCACGTTCGAACGGTCAATGCCCATGCCAAAGGCAATAGTTGCAACTATTACGTCGAGGCGCTCGTGAACGAAGTCGTCCTGAGCCTTTGCGCGCTGCTGAGCGCTGAGCCCGGCATGATAAGGCGCACAGGAAATGCCGGCGCGGGCAAGTGTTTTGACGAGACGATCGACTTCTTTGCGCGTCTGGGCATAGACGATGCCGCCCTCGCCGCGGTGCTGCCTGATCGCTTCGAGAACCTGTTGCCCCTGATCATACCTCGGAAACGAACGGTAAATGAGATTCGGACGGTCAGGGTGCCCGATCAGCTCGGCCGGCCGCCGCAAACCGAGTTGCGCGATGATATCCTGCTGAACCTGCGGGGTTGCAGTGGCCGTGAGCGCAATGCGCGGCACGCCGTCGAAGCCGGCGAAAAGTGGCCCGAGCTGGCGATATTCAGGCCGGAATTCATGACCCCAGTGGGACACACAATGCGCTTCGTCAACGGCAAACAGGCCAAGGTAAGGCCTGATGATATCAAGAAGACCGCCGGCAACCAGGCGTTCCGGGCTGACATAGAGCAAATGCAGAGCGCCGCGGTTGAGTTCGGCAAAAACCCGGCGCCGTTCGGCATCGCCGCCTTGAGAGTGCAGAGCGCCAGCCTTCAGCCCGATTTCATTAGCGGCCGCTACCTGGTCGTCCATCAACGCGATCAGAGGCGAAACCACCAGCACCAGACCGATTCCGCAGGCCGCCGGCAATTGGTAACACAGGCTCTTACCGCCACCGGTCGGCATCACGACAAGAGCGTCATGCCCGGCAAGCACGGCCTCGACCGCCTGCTGCTGCAAAGGCCTGAATTTGCGGTATCCCCAGTATTTTTCGAGCGCCTGCTGCGGACTCAGTTTATTCATTTTTTCCCATTCATTGCGACAGCGCATTAATAACCCTGTCATCTCGTTGACAGATTAAGCACAAAACCAGATAAAGGCAAGCCTGCAAAATACGAAGTTCTATGACTCTCATCGAGAGCAGGGCATCGCATTAAAATTTCAATTTTGCCTGTTCTCTCAGGAAATTAACCAGGCTTTAAATCTCTCACCCGGGCTCTCGGCGGAATCTCATTCGCTACAACTCTCCCCAGGCGAAGACTTGTTGTGAATAGCTATGGCTTTGCGTCAAATCTGCCTGGCTCGAAGTTTTCGCTCATGAGAAACCCGCCTGCGCCCTTAGTAGATTCTGCTAACCGTGTGTTTTAGCTGGCTTTATTTATACAGTTATCAATGAAAGCGTTTATGCTGGCACAGAGAGCAGCGGTTTGACAGGCCAGATGGCTTCTGATAGTCTGGCGGACAGATAAAGAGTTACAGCAGATAAACCTGCGACGGAAAGGATTACTGACTTGGCACTGACTACCGAACTGATGATGCAAGCTGCTTATGCTCTCGGAATCGGCGTTCTGGTCGGACTCGAACGCAGCGTTTTCAACGAACCGTCATCGCCGCCGACTACGCCGCCTGTAGTTCAAGATGATCCTGCCAATGACAATGCCAATGAAATCAGCGGAGTCAGAACCTACGCGATCTTTTCTCTGGTAGGCTTCACCGCAGCGATGGCCAATGAAAGCCTGCCTTTTTCCGGCCCGGTAATTCTGGCAGGTCTCATCGGCCTGGTTCTAATGTTGTATCGGCACACACTGGTGCGTAATCCTGGTATGACCACAGAAGCTGCAGCAATAGGAACCGCCATTCTCGGCACTCTTTGCCGGTCACACCCGGAAGCGGCTGCCATGCTGGCAGTAATTCTGACCGGCATTCTCAGCTCGAAGCACATAACACGCGAGACGACAAAAAAGATGCGACGTATCGAAGTCACCGATACGCTTAAATTTCTTGTGCTGATACTGATCGTTCTGCCACTGCTGCCGAACAGAACGCTCGACCCCTACAATGCAGTGAACCCGGCCAAAGTCGGGCTGCTCGTCGTATTGATCTCTGGCATCAGCTTTGTCGGCTATTTTCTCACCAGATTTCTCGGTGCGCAAAAGGGGCTTGGCCTGACCGGCCTGCTCGGCGGCCTGACCTCGTCAACAGCCGTGACCGCCGCCATGGCTGAGGAGTCGGCAAAATCGCCGCGGCTCAAAGCAATCTGCGCATTTTCGACAGTAGTAGCCAATGCCACTTCATTTCTGCGCGTGCTGGTGATGGTGTTAATCCTCGACCAGGCCCTGGCCCGACAGCTTGCCTGGTCGATCGGCGGCATGGCTATGGTGGCGATAATCGCTTCGGCCTGGCTGTGGTCACTGGCTTCGCGCGACAAGGTTACTGAAGTAACCGAGCGTGAGGGCCAGGTCAAGCTGAGCAACCCGTTTTCGCTCGGCCCTGCCCTCAAGTTTGCCGCCTTCTTCGTCGCCATTCTGCTGATTTCGCGTATTGCCCGCGACCAGCTGGGTAACGCCGGCATGTATCTGGCAGCCGCGCTTTCTGGACTTGCCGATGTCGATGCGATCACCATGTCGGTCGCCGAGCAGACTAAGGCCGGCGGTCTTGCCGGTGGCCCAGGTGTGCTGGCGATAACCATTGCCGTGGTTTCGAATGCGGTTGTCAAAGCAGGCATCTCGATGATGACAGGCAGCCGCGAGTTCGGGAAACTGGTCGCGATTTCGCTCGGTCTGGCGGTAATCGTCGGCCTGATGCTTGCCTGGCTGGTTCCAGCCTGATCGCAGTTTATATGCCGCTCAAGGCGCCAGAACGCCCCATTCACCAACCGCCCGTCTTGCGACTTCGGCGGCAATCTGGCGTTCATATTCGATAACCTGCACGCCTTCATGAACGACAGACCGGCCAGAAGCAGCCAACAGCACTATTTTCAGTTCCGGGCGCTGATTTCTGGCTTCGGCAATCACCTGATCGGCATTCACCTGGTTTGAATCATCGATGATCAGAAGTCTGGCGTTTGCAATGCGAGCAAGACCAAGCATTTCGGCTTTCTCGGGTTCCCCGAAAATCGCTGAAACGTCCTGCCCGGCCAGGCTCAAAAAGTTCTTGTAAACCGGCTCGATAATCACGCTGAAAATGTTTTGCTGTTTTAGTTCCTGAGCGAGATAAACACCGATGCTGCCGCCACCGCTGATAACAACGTGGTTTTCGGGGTCGGTGTCGGGCAGATTGAGCGCTTCAACTTCGGTTTCAGGAAAATATCGCCGCAGCCAGCTGTAAATCGGGCTGGCAAGAGCCGCGATCAGAGGCCCGACCAGCATCGAAACAATAACCACATTCAGCATTACCTGATATTCGTAATCGTTTATAGCAGAGAGCGCCAGCGCGTTACGGGCAAGAACGAACGCGATCTCAGAAATGGGCACCATACCAAGCATAAGTGCCAGCGGCACGATGCGGCGGTAACCGAATCCATGTGCGACCAGCGCCAGAATAAGCCCTTTGCCGCCGGCAAACAAAGCAACCAGCAAAATGGTGATCGCGAGGTTTTCCATTATGAACGATGGTGAACAAAGCATGCCGATTGACGCGAAAAACAGCAGCCCAAAAAGGTCGCGCAAAGGCACCATCTCAGACATCGCCTTTTTCCCGAAGGCAGATTCGCTGAGCACGAGACCGGCAAGAAATGCGCCGTAAGCCGTCGGCAAGCCGAAAAGCGAAGACAGAAAGCCGACGCCGAGACCGATAGAAATGGTTGCGAGCATGAAGAGTTCCTGCGAACGCAATAATGCGATCAGCTGCAACAGCCATGGAATAAGGCGCACGGCGAACACCCAGATCAAAGCCAGAAAAAGGGTTGAGCTGGCCAGGGGCAGCAGCATCGCTGAGATGCTGAGATTGCCACGGCTGAGGCTTACCAGCAAAATTAGAATTGGTATCAGCAGAAGATCCTGGGCAATCGAAACACCCATCATGACGCGACCGGAAAGTGTGCCCTTGAGGTTGCGCGATTTAAGCGTTCACAGTATCAGCGCCGAACTCGATGACACGACTGAACCGCCGAACCACAAAGCGGCGAGCAGGTTCCAGTTGAGATACCATGCCGTCGCTGTGCCGTAGGCAAAAGTGATCGCCACCTGAATCGCCGTGCCGATCACCGCGATTCGCCAGATTGGCCGCAATTCACGCAATGAGAATTCCATGCCCAGCGAGAAGAGCAGAAGTGAAGCGCCAATATCAGCGAGATGCTCGATATTGGCGACCTGCGAAACCGTTATAAAACCGGTATGCGGGCTGGCAAGAATACCAACAAAAATATAGCCGATCACCAGAGGCTGCTTGACGGCGCGTGCCAGCAGGCCGCCGAACAGCCCGCCAAGAACGATCAAAATCAGGTCAGAAGCTATACCGGACACAGATCAATCCTCTGTCACATAAAAGCACAAGATTTCAATCCAGGAAACGCTGCTTAAGCCGGGCTTTCGGCAGAATTAGGCAGCTCTTACGGCTTCAGTCGTTAGAGATGCGGATGGCTTGCCCTCATTCGCTTCAGCGATTCCTCGCTTGCCTGCTGGATGGCAGGCATGCTCGTCACAAGCTTACGCGAATGAGAAACCTGCCTACGCCCTTGTAATGAATTTTTAGTAAGTGTGAAGAGCGTTTAACACAATCTGAATTACTTAAGGTAGGCCAGAATGAGGTCGCGGGTGGCTTTGAGGCCTTTGAGGTGAGTGCGTTCGTTGCCGTGCGAAGCCGAGACGCCGGGGCCGATCAGGCCGACCCGGATGTCGTAGCCGGCGCGCAAGGCGGCCGAGCCGTCTGAGCCATAATAGGGAAATACATCGAGTTTGTAGGGCAGCTTGTTCTTCCGCGCAAGCTCGGCCAGGCGCAGGCGCAGCTGATAATCGTAGGGGCCGCTCGAATCTTTGACGCAGATCGAAACCGACTGCTCGTTGCCGGTCACGCCGTCGCCGACAACGCCCATATCGACGACCAGCAGCTCCTTTACCGAGTCAGGGATGCCGGCACAGGCGCCGTGCCCGACTTCTTCGTAATTCGAAAAGAAAAACATCACCGGAATCTTCTTGAGCGCGGCAGCGCCAAGTGTCAGGAATGCATCGATCATCGCTGCGCAGCCGGCCTTGTCGTCAAGAAAATGGCTCTTGATAAAGCCGGTATCAGTGTATTCAAAGCCTGCATCGAAAGCGATGAAGTCGCCGACCTGAATGCCAAGTTTCTCGGTATCCAGGGCTTTACTGACTTCGGCATCGAGCCTGACATGCATGGTTTCGTCGGTTCGCGGCGCTTCTGAAGCTTTATTGTTAACGTGCGCGGCCGGGTTGTTGAGAATCAGAGTGCCCGAAACAACCTTGCCGCCAGCGGTGAAAACCCGCACGCTGCGCCCTTCGAAAGCTTGCAGAATCGGGCCGCCAAGCTTGGTAAAACTCAGATTACCGTCAGGGCGGATCTTTTTTACCATGAGACCCAGAGTATCAATATGCCCGGCAACAGCCATTTCAGGCCGGGCGTGATTCCCGACCAGCAAGGCGCCCTTATTGGTATATCTGCTGTTGATTCCGGCCTTTTTAGCGATTTTCGCGACATACGCCAGAACCTCGGCGGTAAAACCGGTCGGCGAATAAATTTCTGACAATTCGCGTAAGATGCTGACAATTCGTTCTTCTTTGCTCTGTGTTTTGCTGGTCATTTTCATCCTGCTTTCTTGTTAAATCCTGCTATATAAGAACTCACTGAATAATTTATATTCTGGGTCGGTTGCTCAGTCGAAATGCTTTTTCTTCAGTTTTGTATAATTCAATAACAGATTAAGCATAAAATCGCATATTGGCAAGCCGTCTTATCAAGAGTTAAGCGATTTCTCACGTAGCGCCATGATATCTCGCAGCGGCGGCGCGCCAAAATGGCGACTGTATTCTCGACTGAATTGAGACGTGCTTTCGTAACCAACATTAAATGCGGCTGTAGAAGCGTCTGCGCTTTCAGCAAGCATAAGTCGGCGCGCTTCGTTTAATCTGAGAGCCTTTTGATATTGCAGGGGACTCATCGCCGTAAGCTCGCGAAAATGATTATGAAATGCAGACTTGCTCATGTTTACCAGAGTTGCCAGTTCTTCAATTCGTAGCGGCTGAGAATAATTTTTTCTCAGCCAGGTAATCGCCTGGGCAATCTGACGGCCAGGACTTCCAGATGCTGCGATCTGTCTCAAGTAACCACCTTCTTCGCCGACCAGCAGGCGATAACATATTTCCCTTTTAATCAATGGCGCAAGAATGGGTATGTCATCAGGTGTATCAAGAAGGTCTACCAATCTTTTAAAGGAATTCAACAGCGGAGTTGTCAGCTTGCCGGTGGCCATTCCTCTGCTGATCTTTTTGCCGCCGGGGGAGGGAAGATTGCTGTCTACCATCAGCTGCGAAAGTTCGCGTAGATCAAGAGCCAGTTTCAGCCCAAGATAAGGTTTTTCGGGACTTGCTTCGATTATCTGAACAATTGTTGGCAGATCGACCGATGTGAACAGGTAATGCTCTGCATCGTAAACCAGGGTGTCATTGCCAAGCATTACCTTTTTTGCGCCCTGAACAACCATGCATATGCTAAGGTCATAAAGACCACCTGCTCTGGGGCTTGGTGCTTTTGCTGTAAACAGTGACAGGCCAGCAATTGGAGTTTCAAATTTGTTTACATCTGTAGTCCATTTGACAATGCTTTTTTTGAGAGATTCCAAAGGGCTCTGCGCGGTCATGGTCAGGCTCCTTTTACAATTGCAGCGCTTAAAGCTCTTCCAACCATATTTTAACACTTTCATGGGTAAGGTTTATAAAATTTAACAATCTTTGGATTATCAGGCAATAATTCAGCAGGATCGTTCTAACAGCTTTTAGCCCTTATCACATATTCTTTAGTTAGATAAAGCGAAAACGTTGATGAGATGAATCACAGCTAAAGGAGGACGAAAATGAAAAAAAGAATTCTTGGAAAAACCGGTCTTGAAGAATCAGCCCTTGGCTTTGGCTGTATGGGCTTGAATTTTTCTCTGGGCGAGCCTGGCGATAAAAATGAAATGATAGCTCTGGTTCGATCGGCAGTTGAAAGGGGCGTAACCTTTTTCGATACCGCTAAAGTCTATGGCCCGTTCACTAACGAAGAGCTGGTTGGCGAAGCTCTTGAGCCTTTCAAAGGGCAAGTGGCCATCGCTACTAAATTCGACTTTAATACCGTTGAGTGGGTGCGGTGTAAAGCAAAACGTTGTCAGCAATCCTAACGCAGGCCCTGTTCCCGATGACAAGATGACATATCGTGCAAACCCCAGAAACGGGGATAAAGTCTCACTCCTGGGCTACGGCTGCATGCGTCTGCCCAGAATTGCAAGGGCAGATTCAACAGAAGATGGTGACGACCTCGATCAGGAAGCGATAAATGCCTCTATTCACAATGAAGCGGCAGAACTGATAACTGATGCCAAAGATGTTGCGGAAAAAGAATGAAGAAGTGACAGGAGGGCTGATTCAATTTCTCTGCCAAACCGACGTTTTACATCTTGTGCCCGAAGGGGATCCCGTATTTACGCAGTTTGCCGCGCAAGGTGCTGGGATTGAGAGCGAGGATTTCGGCGGCACCGCCGGGGCCTTCAATTCGGCCTCTGGTCGCGGCAAGAACCTGGCTCAGATGAGCTCTGACGATACTTTCCAGGGTATCCATCCTCGCTACTGAAGATGGCGCGGTGACAGCCCTACCGGGGAAATAGCTGGCAGGGATTTCCATTGGCTGGCCATTACAGATTATCAGACCACGTTCAACAACGTTTTGCAATTCTCTGACGTTGCCAGGCCAGTCATACTGCCGCAGGCGGTCAAGAGTTCCTTGAGCCAGGCTTTGGCTGATCGGCAGGTTCAGCTCTCGCGATTTGCGCACCATAAAATATTGCACCAGCGGCAGAATGTCTTCTTTTCTTTGTCTGAGCGGCGGCAATTCGATAGGAAAAACATTAAGCCGGAACCAGAGATCTTCGCGAAACTTGCCGGCACGCACCATTTCAAGAAGATTACGATGGGTCGCGGCAATAACCCGCACATTAACTTTAAGCGTATGCTGCCCGCCGACCCGCTCATATTCCTTTTCCTGAAGTACTCTGAGCAACTTTACCTGGGCCTCCAGACTTAATTCACCAATTTCATCAAGAAAAATTGTGCCATTATTGGCACGTTCGAAACGCCCCTTCTTAACTGAAACAGCACCAGTAAATGCGCCTCTTTCATGACCGAAAAGCTCGCTGTCAAGCAACGACTCAGGCATGGCGCCACACTGCATTTTAACAAAGGGGCCATCACGGCGAGGGCTGGTTTGATGAATATTTTTCGCAATTACTTCTTTTCCGGTACCGGTTTCCCCAAGCAGCAGAACAGGACTAGAAGTCCGGGCGACAGTCTTGACCATTTCCATCACCCGGCGCAGGCCAAAATCTGCTCCGACAACCAGATCTCCACCAACTCTCTCCAGATCGGTCTTCATGGCCTGATTTTCGTCAACCAAACCTTCTTTGAGCTGCAACAATTCCAGATATCTGATTGCATTGCTCATGGCGATGGAAAACGGTTCCCTTACCGAGAGCAGCAAATCAACATGGCGCTGCTGATAGACATTCCTGCCCTCTTTGGCGACCACCAGCGAACAGCTGCGATAGCCGCCGGAACCTATTTCCATTTTTACCATCGAGTAACGTTCGATATTGGCAAAGATCTTCAGCAACGGCAGTGGAAATTTGCCAAAGTTATCAATGGTAATTGGCCTTTGCTGACTCTTCTCAAAAGTCTCCAGTTCGCTGACTTCTTTGCTGTTAAGCCACATTATCGGCTCTCTGATGTTGTCTGGCTCGTTGATAAGGCGTTGACCATACCTGGCCACTGAAAAAATTTTGACTCCACCGTCATCAACGTCGGCAACAAGATACATACCCATCATATCCATAGGAATGAAATCGCGCATATAGTTAAAAGCAGCTTTAATAGCCTCGCCAACGTCGAGACTGCTATGAATTCCCAAGGCTACTTCACGAAAAAATTCTTCGGCACTAGCATTTTTCAAAATAATCTAACCTCATATGCTAAACTCGCCAAACTATCATATTAGACATATTCTATCATATTCAACAGGAATAAACTATCAAATAAAATAGAAGCAATCCTGGTTCACGCGAAACGTTTATTGTTAGCGCATTTCAACGACACCCAACGTCTGGCACGGTTTATGCTTATATCATGTTTGTATTGTTTTACTGGAAATAGTTTCTCCAAGGGCAAAACGCAATGAAAAGTCGAGACTGTCCAGCCCACGATCGCTGATCAGCACACTACCACATTGGTTATCTACAACAAATTCAACTTCATTATAAATCGACTTAAGGATGGCAAAAGATGCACTCACAATCAGGAAAATCACTATGGATAGCTCTATTGGCCTTTATCTGTCTTCTCGGACTGGTATCGTTCGCGCGGATACATACCGCCAATGCCGGGCTTGAGAAAAGCGGAGAAGATGCACAGCACAATGCATCTTCGCAAAGCAAGGTGCCGGTTAAACTATCGCCGGTGACCAGAAGACAGTTTCTTAAGACTATAAATGTATATGGCAAGGTAGAATCTTACCAGAGTGCTTTTGTTGCCCCAAAAATTTCAGGAGTGGTCGAAAAACTGTTTGTCGATGAAGGCAGTCGCGTTGAAAAAGGCAAAACCCGCCTGTTCGAAATCGATAACCTCAAACTGCAACAAAAAGTAGATAATGCGCGCCAGAATATTTCCATTGTTCTGGCTGTAGAAAAAGAGCGAAAAGCCCTGCTGCGCAAAGCACAGATCGATCTCGACAAAAAATCAAAAAGTTACGCACGTCACAAATCTTTGCTCGAAAAACAGGCCATAACGCAGGAAAGCTTTGACAACCACGAAGCCGAATACCTTTCAGCAGTCGCTGAAGTCGAACTCAAGAAAGCAATTCTCGAACTCGGACAGGCAGAGGCAAAACAGGCGGTTATCAACCTGCAGATGACCGAAAAAGATCTGGCCGACTCAATCGTGATTGCCCCCATAGATGGCTATATCAGCGAAAAACATATCGAAATTGGCGAAATGGGACAACCAGGCAAGCCAGCGTTCAAGATTGACAACACCGAAAAGTTGCTGATCAGCGCTTTTATTCCGGCTGAATACAGCTCAAGCATCATTCAGGATAAAACCGAAGCTGAGCTGACTTTATACGGCGAAGTCCTTTCGCCAAAGCTGAAAGTAACCTATGTAAGTCCGGTCATTGATACGAAAATGCACATTTTCGAAATCAAGTGTCTGGTTGAAGCAGGCACTCGCAACCTAAAACCCGGGCAATCATTACAAATGAAGCTTCTGATTAACGAGCAGTCTGCTATAACCGTGCCGACCAGAGCGTTAGTCGATAACGGCGATGAATGCGCCATCTTCACCTGCGAAAACGGTATCGCCCACAAGTTAACTGTAAAAAAAAGCGAAGAGTTTGAGGGCTTCACAGAAATAAAAGAACCAGAACTCCTCATTGGCAGCACAGTCATAACCGAGGGCCAATTCATGCTTAAGGACAACTTACCGGTAACCGTAATCGAATAGGAGCAGACAATGTTTTTAGCCACAGCATCAGTTAAACGCCCCGTTGCCATGTCTGCCCTGCTGATAGGGCTCACCCTCCTGGGTATCTACTCGTTTTTCAAGATGGGCCTTGAGTTGATGCCCAAAGTCGATATTCCGTATATCACGGTGGTCACGGTATTTCCTGGCGCAAGTCCTGAGCAGATCGAGACCGATATCGCCAAAAGAATTGAAGACCGGATGATGACTCTCGAAGGGCTTAAACACATAAGCTCAACCTGCATGGAAAACGCCTGCCAGACTCTTCTCGAATTCAATCTCGGTACTGATGTCGATGTCGCAGCCACAGACGTGCGCGAAAAACTTGATCTGGCCAAGGCAGAGATGCCCGAGGATGCTGAAGATCCAAAGGTCTTGAAGTTCGATATCAACTCCAAACCCATCGCCAACCTGGCGCTTACCGGGCCAACCACGATCGAAGAGCTTTATGACTATGCCGACAATTACTTAAGAGACAAACTTACTGTCGTTGGTGGTGTTGCTGATGCAGAATTAATCGGTGGCGCAAAACGTGAAGTTCAAATTCTGATTGACCGCGAAAAGCTTGCCGCCAGAGGCCTGTCAACCCTGGATGTGGTCAACACAGTCAACTCAGCAATCAAGACAATTCCAGTTGGGCGCATCAAAGAGCTTGGCACTGAGATAAGCGTTGAATTCAGCGGCGATGTTTCGCATATCGGTAACCTCAAAGAGCTTGAAATCAGCAACAAAAGCGACGGAAGAATAATTTTTCTCAAAGACATAGCTGAAATTAAAATGGCGACGGCTGACCTAAGACAGATCGCTTTTTTTGAAAATGAGCCATGCATCGCGATCAAAATTGTTAAACGCAGCGATGCCAATGCTGTTGCCACCGTAGAAAATTTACAGAATTCCATCGCCAGAATTTCTGCGACTTTGCCGGCCGGCTGGAAACTGAACTGGGTCTCCGACGATGCCAGATTTATTCAGGCAAATGCCAGCAGCGCCTGGGATAATATTTTTCAAGGGATTCTGCTGACCGCCCTTATTCTCTTTCTATTTCTTTACAACTTTAAGATTCTGCTGATTGCTGGCATAACCATGCCTCTGAACATCATCATCGGCTTTTTTTTCATGCAGTATCTGAACTACACGCTTAACCTGTCAACCCTGATTTCGATTGGTCTTTCGGTTGGTATTCTCGTAACCAACTCGCTGGTCGTATTAGAAGCCATAATGAAAAGATTCGCCGAGACCGGCGATGCTAAAAAAGCGGCAATCGAGGGCACCAGCGCCTCAACAGTGCCAGTTTTAGCCAGCAGTGGCACCAACATTGTCGTGCTTTTCCCTATCGCCAATATGGGCAGCATGGTTGGCATGTTTCTAAAGCCTCTTGCCACTACAATGTTGATTATGACAGCGGTCTCGCTGTTCCTTTCCTTTACTATCATCCCGCTGCTCAGTTCGATTCTGTTAAAAAAGGACACAAGCGAATCAGGACTGTTGAAGAAACTGGAAACAGGCTTCAACAAGGGCCTTAGCTGGGTGACCCAGCGGTATATGGATCTGATAACCATGGCGCAAAACAGCATGGGCACCAGCGCACTCTTTATCATTGCATTTGTTCTGCTGATGGCGCAGGCGCTGTCGCTGGCTCCGCTTATTGGTGGCGGTTTCATGCCTACGGCAGACATGGGTAACATCACCATCAAACTTGAATTTCCGACCAGTTATAGCCTGGAACAAACGCGATTGCGCACTCTCGAGGCGGCAAGGCTAGCCAGAACCCTGCCCGATGTCAGCTCGGTTCTCAGTGGTATTGGCAAGGTAGATGGCAGTTTTGGGCGTTCTTCAGAGGGGGTTTATCTCGCAGAGGTCAAGCTCAGAATAGCCGACAAAGACCAACGAAGTATTTCTATTGATGAATTTCTTGCGAAAACGAAAGCAACTTTCAGTACTTTTACCGATGCAATTGTCACAATCAGCATTCCGAGCCCGGCAGGTGGCAGTGATGCCCCATTACAGGTTGAGTTCAGTGGCGAAAATCTCAATATCCTCGATCAGATTGCTACCACTGTAAAGAGCGAAGCCGAGAACATTGTCGGTTTTACTTCAATGGATACTACAGTGCGCGCCGGCAAAAGGAAAATCAAAGTTATTCCCAAGCGCAATGTTCTAAGCGAATCGCAGATGGCTGCGGTTAATCTGGGTACGGCGCTAAGGGGCAATGTTGAGGGGTTAAAAGCAGCAACCTTCAAAAAAGGTGATCGTAACTATGACATAGTGGTTAAGTTTGCCGAGAATGAAGGTTCAGAGCAGGTTAAAGAATTCAGTTTTGCCGGCAAAGATGGCAAGCAGATCGCTTTAACCAACTTTGGCCAGCTTGACCAGGTTATCGCACCAATTCAGATTCTCCGCAAAGATAAGCAGCGTATTTCCAAATTCGAGTCTTACCTGTCAGCAAGCCTGCCGATGGGTAAAGCCATGAATTACGTCAACGACTTTGCCAAAAAGGCAATGCCGGTCGGCTACGAATTTAATGCGAGGGGCCAGGTTGAAATGATGCACGATGCGCAGATGAACCTTGCTGAGGCCGCCGGGATCTCCGTAGTGCTGGTATTGCTAACTCTTGCGGCAATTATGGAATCATTCATGATGCCCGCCATTATTCTGCTGGCGGTGCCACCAATGCTGATCGGCATGCTCTGGGCATTATATCTTACCGGTTATTCCATTTCGATTTTCGTCATCATGGGCGGCGTCATGCTGATTGGTATCGTTGTTAACAACGCGATTCTGATGCTTGAAGAATATAACTATCTGGTCGCAGAAGGCTCGCTGCCGAAAAGGCAGGCACTGGTGCAGGCCTGTGGCACCAGCTTGCGCCCGGTAATGATGATCACGTTGGCCGCAGTTCTTGGTATGCTGCCAATGGCCTTTGGCAGCGGCATCGGCTCAGAACTACGAACAGACATAGGTATCGCTTCTGCTGGCGGCATCCTTTCTTCAGCGGTCATTTCGATGTTTCTGGTGCCAATTGTCTTCAGCCTCTTTCTGCGGGATAAGGCTGATCAGGCATGATACCCCCCCAGGCGCTGGCGATTTAACACGAAGACTGCTGATTACAACGTTGTGAAAAATCTGGCTACTACCCGAGCGATTGAGCCGGAGACAAGATAGCTTTAAAAGGAGAAAACTATGATCGAATTATTGAAAAAGGGCATTTTAACTGGTATCGGCCTGGCGTCTTTAACCAAAGAGAAAATAGAGAGATTTGGCAAAGATCTTATCAAACAGGGGCATTTATCAGAAATAGAAGGAAAAGAACTTGTCAGTTATCTGGAAGAGCTATCCGAGCGTGAAAAAAACAACATGGATTTAAAAGTTGAGACTGTGATCATTAGAATTCTCAAAACATTTGATGTTGCAAGAAAAGAAGACATAAGAAAGCTTGAAAAGAGAATTGCATTACTCGAAAGAACAAAATTTGCCAACCTGGATAAAACGCATTCGCATGAGATTTGATTGAGCACAATTGAGCCTGACGTTCTCAAACATACCATGGCAGCAGCTTTTTGAATAGACACAATGAGCCATTATTGACACTGTCTCTCCTTCAATTTTGCTGGCAACGCAGCAACACACTGTCATAATCGCAATTTCAGGAGGAATTATCAAGTGGACAACGATTTTGAAAAAATAAAAAAAATTGTGGCAGACCTCTTACAGGTCGATGAAAAGGAAGTCACAATCGAAACAAGCCTGACAGATCTTGGTGCCGACAGTCTTGACATCACTGAACTGTTGATGGAGTTAGAAGAACACTTCGGAATAAAAATTCCAACCGAAGATACAGAGAAATTTATAACGATAAAGGACACGCTCGACTACACTACAGCCAAAAAGGCTGAAAATTCCGCAGAAAAATGTAGTCTAAAAAACCACTGCTGCTGATTTAACAGCAGCAGCGAAGAAGTGTCTCAAGCATGATGCGCGGGAAACACACCTTACCGAACTACAATGGTTCTTCTCAAGATGTAGAAAACGCCGCGGACATCTTAATCAATGGAGCAGTCAGCCCATGAGAACAATATCATCACTCACAGCTAGAATTTTAATGGTAACTGTATCAATCATTGTTGCTGCTTCGGCCGCACAGGCTGGCACTCTTGCCAGCTTGATCAACAAGGCGCTCGAGCGAAACCTCATCCTGAAAATTTATGATCTTGAGATTGAGCAAAGCTTCATTGACCAGAAAAGATCAGATAATGCGCTGATTCCCGATGTAAATCTTATCATCAACAGAACCAGCAAGGATTTCAAGGATTATTACCAGAAAAAAAGCCCGGCCAGCATTGATAAAACGTTGATCTACTCGCTCAAGCTTACCCAGAGCTACCCGGGGCTCGGCAGAATTCCTGCCATACAGAAAGAAATCACGCGGCTGCTAACCGATATCAAAAAAACATACAAGAATAACCAGAAAATCAACGTTCTGCGCAGCCTGAGCCGCATCTACTTCAAGTTGGTTCGCGACCAGGAACTAATCAAAATTCATGAAACCGACCTCATGTTGATCGCTGCTCTGATGAAGGTTGCCAAGCTCAACGAAGACCTCGGGCTGGTATTACATAATGATGTTCTGAGAATAGAGGTCGAACAGCTCAATTCGAATACCGAGCTGCTAAGGACTAGAAACAGTTTTGAAGACCTCAAATACGATCTGGCAGACATTCTCGACATTCAGGATCCCGCAGTGATCGAACTCGAACTAGCGCGAAGTCTCAAGTTCGCGACTGCCAGCTTCACCAGCGAAACACTCCTGCCAGAGCTGTTTAAGATAGACAACGACATCAACATTGCCAGAACCGACCAGACTATTCTGCAAAAAACCGTAAGATCAGCACGAAGTGCCAATTTGCCGACCCTGAGCCTTGACGTTTCTTACAACTATGGCCGCGAAATCGGCCCGGTAGAAAACACCAAGGACTTTGCCGCAACTTTCATTCTGACAACGCCGGTTTACAATGGCAACGACATCGAAAACGCCGTGCGTATGGCGCAGAAAGCCGAAGAGATAGTCAAATTAAGAGTGCGCGACCTTTCCAACAGCAAGAAAGCGATTCTCGAAAAAGCTGTTGCAGATTATAACGAGGCTCTTTCACGCATCAGCTTTGCCGAAAAAATGGCCGAACAGAGCTACGAGAACATGCGTATCGTCTTTACGCGTTATCAGGAAGGCACATCTTCGATCATTGAACTTATCGATGCACAGCGCCTGCTTACCAGTTCTTCTCAGACCGCTATCAAGGCCTATTACGATGAGCGTGAACGTCTAGTCGAAATACTGCTGCTGCTGCACAAGTTCGATGAACTCTACCTTACCGACCAAAACCCTTCGATTCTCAATACCAATTTTCTTAGGCAGGCACTGAAACTTGGAGAAGTAAAAAATGAGTCTAACTAAGCTCACGTTTTTTACTCTCCTTATTGTTTTTTTGGCAATATCACCGCTTCAGGCTGACACAACAATCCCTTTTAAAAGCGAAGAACAGAGAATCGCCGAGCGTCGAGAAATTGCAGCCCATGCAGCATTCAATAACACTTCGGTTGAGGACGTCGCTGATAATCCTCGCTATGTTGGTCAAGCCGTAGAATGGGAAGGATATTTTGTTTTTTCTGATACGAAGCACAGAAATGTCAGGTATTTCGCAAACTCGAATCGAGCAATAAAAGCCGAAAATAACATGAACTTCGTATTTGGAATAGTTTTTCCACAAGCTCTCCCTGTCGATGCGCGAATCAGCGTTTATTCCACCAGGATTTATGTAAAAGGAAAAATCATCGCGGTTGAGAAGCTGTTTAATAACAGAACCTTTACGTTTAGCTCTCACCGTCAGCCAATAGTAGAGGCAGCGGAAGTAACCTTTATCCGGGAGCCAGACAACCCGCCGCTCACCATACGATATTATTAGGCACGAACTTGTCCAGAATTGGAGAGCAATCTTCATGAATGCCAGAATACTATTTTTATTTCGCAATTACCTCTTTTGGATTGGATTTGGCCTGATTTACCGATTAATTTTTCTTGGCTATCATTTCAATTTATTTACCCAGATACCATATCCCCTTCTGCCAGGATTATTTTTTCACGGTCTTCGCATGGACCTTTCCGTGGCCAGCTATCTTTCATGTGTCCCTCTTTTACTGGTTCTACTTGCCAATCTTTTATCTGACCGACTAATTGCAGCAGGAATTTTTTTCCACGCTTTTTTCTTCACGATTGCTTTGTCCGCTATTTCAATTACCGATCTTGAGATTTTTCATATCTGGGGTTGCCACATGGATGCCACCGCTCTTCGCTACCTGGCTTCTCCTAATGAAGCTTTTGCTTCATCTTGTTCCTCCCCTCTGGTCCTTCTGATGGGAATTTTTACAACAGTAGTTGTCTTATTCAGCTGGATATATGTGAAGTATGTAAAAGTCCCTTTTAAGAAGATGCCCTCGATAGGTCTTGGAAACATTCCACTTGGCATTACGGCCTCAGCATTAATGTTGGTAGCCGCGCGAGGTGGTATCCAGCAAATTCCGTTGAATGCCAGCTTCGCCTGCTTTTCTAATAACGATTTCGCCAACCAGGCAGCAGTCAATGAACACTGGTTGTTTTTTGCCTCTCTCTATAAAAGAGCTTACAATACTGAAAATCCGTATCAATATTTTACGCTGGCCGAAGCAAGAAAAATAGTTGCCAACACCTATTCTCAGAATGGAGAAAATCAATTTCCGAAAATTATCCAAACAAACACTCCAAATGTTGTTCTAATAATTTGGGAAAGCCTGACCGGAACGGCTGTCGAAGCGGTGGGCGGAACACCTGGCATCACCCCTGGCTTCAACCGTCTTGCCCAGGAGGGCTTGCTTTTTTCCCGCATTTACTCCACAGGGGATCGCACCAGCAAAGGGCTAACTGGTGTGCTCAGCGGATATCCGGCTCAGCCAAAGTTACCAATCATTGAATCCACAAAAAAAGCTTCTCAACTGCCAACGATAAGTTCAAGTTTGAAAGAAAGCGGATACTGCACCTCTTTTTATTATGGCGGCGAGATTGAATTCGATAATATGAAGACATATCTGAGTTTTGGGGGCTTTGACCGGATTATTGACCGCAAAAACTTTAGTCGTGAACTTTCCAAATCCAAATGGGGAGCCCATGACCATACCGTCTTCGAAATGGCCCTGGTTGATCTGAAGAAAGAGCATCAGCCATTTTTTAGCGTAATCTTAACTCTCAGCAGTCATGAACCCTTTGAAGTGCCTATGAAAGCTAATATACCAGGTCCAGACATCGAATCTAAATTCAAAAATTCTCTATCCTATACCGATCAGGTGGTAGAATCTTTTGTTGAAAAGCTTAAAAAAGAACCTTGGTACAAGGACACATTAATTGTTATTATTGCTGACCACGGTTCCCCTATTTTGGGTAATATTCAGCGATTCAAGCCTGAAAAATTTCATATACCCATGCTCTTTCTTGGAGGTGCGCTGAAAACAGCCGGGTCGGTCATTTCCAAGATAGGCTCCCAACAAGATCTGGCGAGAACTTTGCTGGAACAACTTGGTGTAAATGCCAATGATTTCTGCTTTAGCCAGAACCTGCTGTCAGATTCATCTGGACAATTCGCTGAATTCTTTTATAACGATGCATTCACACTGGTGAACGAAAGAGGATATGTGGCATTTGATAATATCTCACAACGCTTCCTTTACCGGGCCCCCCAGATCACCAATGATGATGTACGGCTGAGTCAGGCCATCATGCAGACTACCTACCAAGATTACCTGGATAAAGGGAACCTGGTTCGCAACTGGTAAAATTTGTAACCTGAGCGAAACCCGATTCCAATAGAAAAATATGAGGAAAGAATGCATACAAAATTTCATACAGAATCGCTACCGGGAAACTTTGGCACAGTCTTATAGCCGAAGCGAAAATTAAACATGAAGAAGGTATTCTTCAAATGAATAAAGCCACTTTTATCCAAGAGATTGTGCCTGAAAAAATATTGTATTATGTAGAAATGATGCTTGTTGTTTCGAAACATGTACCCTGTTGAACGTCTGATGTGCAGGAGGATTAAGTGTGACATACGAAATTACGGGCTTGCCGAATCCGGTTCATTACATCCGCGACTTCAAACGATTTCAGGAAATTTTGAGTGTCCTGGTCAGACATGGGTTCGGTCACCTCGTAATGGAACTAAAACACAGCGACTCTGCGCTTGGCCGGTTGATTTCATCCTTCCGGTTTGCTGGCCTGGACGAGGGCAAAACATCTTTGATAACTGTTGCAGAGCGCATCAGGCTTGTGTTCCAAGATCTCGGCCCAACGTTCATTAAACTCGGTCAGATTCTCAGTACAAGGCCTGATCTGGCTAGTGACGAAATCATGATTGAGCTCCAGCATCTTCAGGACAACGTTCCGGCTTTCGCTTTTCCTGAGGCGAAAAACCTGATCGAAGTGGAACTTGGAAAAAAACTCGAAGATGCTTTCGCCTCTTTCGATGTAACTCCTCTGGGAACGGCCTCCATCGGTCAAGTCTATGCTGCGCAACTCCACCAGGGGACAGATGTCGTGATCAAGGTACAACGGCCTGGCGTCAGAAGCCTTATCGAAAGTGATATCAGCCTGATGCTGATGGTCGCGCGTCAGCTCGAAAACCGTATTCCAGAGCTGCGTGCGATCGATCCGGTTGGCATAATTGAACAGTTTCAGCGCGCCGTGAGTCGAGAACTTGATTACACAAACGAGATGCGAAATGCGCGGCGTTTCAAAGCGGCCTTTGAAGAGAATCCACGGGTCGTAGTTCCGGCCGCGTATCCGGAATTCTCGACCCGCCTGGTCTTTACGATGCAGAGAATTCGTGGCGTCCGCATCACAGAATCAGCGTCTCTCGGCATCGACCCGCGCAAACTTGCCGATGTTGCCATTGACTCGGTGCTGACAATGGTGTTCGAGCACGGGTTCTTTCACGCTGATCCGCATCCAGGCAATATTTACGCTCTAGAAGGAGGGAAGATAGCCTTTCTTGATCTCGGCATGGTGGGGCACCTTGACGAGGGGCTGCGCTTTCGCCTGGCCGATCTAATCGTCGCGCTTGTCGAAAACGACATTGATGCGGCGGCACGCGCACTTCAGGCGATGGGTATTCATGACGAGCCGATCAACCGTGCGCTTTTTAATGTGAACGTTTCCGAAATCATGCATAAAATCATCGGTATACCGATTTCCGAAATATGTCTCTCAGAAATTATTCAGGATCTCTTCAACGGTGCACGCCGACATAAGATAAAAATTCCCCCCGACTGTTATCTGATGGGAAAAGCCCTGCTGACAGTTGAAAGTGTGGCGCGTAATCTAAACCCCGATATGAATATCGAAACTGCCATAACCCCACACTTGAAGCGCCTCATGATCATGCGCAACACTCCCGCGCGGGTCGGCAAGCTTCTTTGGCGCCGACTGAGCGAAGCTGCGGATATCATGGGCGATCTGCCCGAACAGGCTTCTGAAATATTAGCCTTGATGCAGCACAGCAAGCTGACTTTACGGGTAGAAACAGTAGAACATGGCAGTACTATGATGCAAGTCGAGAGACTGATCGGTAAAATAATTGCGGCGATCATTGTTGCCGCGCTAGTCCTGAGCTCCGCCATGTTTATCACGTTCTCGAAGATTGATTACCTGATAATGGGAGTTCCTGCGCAACTGGTTCTAGGTGTCGCCGGCTATCTGGTTGCCGCACTTTTAGGTGTACACATGGTCAGACAGGTTATTCGCCAGACCGATAGAAGCTGATGAACTACTGGAGGTGCTGCTCAAGAATAGTGACAGTTACACTTGGGCTTTGGCACTTCATGCGCACCAGCTTTATCGAAACCGAAAAGCGTCTCTGTCGATAACCATTGCGCCATATTCGGCTGTCACAACTGTGTCCTGACGCCCCTTATAATCACAGGGGCTTTTAAATTTTAGTCAGGATTACTTCGGCGAGAATGCTGATGTCTTTATACCAAGACGACGGCTAAAAAAGCCCGGCACAGGCAAAATCATAAACGCCCACCGTCAATGAAGATGAAGTCGACAACCTTGCCGGCAGCGGTAAATACCCGTACGCTGCGCCCTTCGAAAGCTTGCAGAATCGGACCGCCGAGTTTGCTTTGCGTCAATTGTTATCAGACAACCTTCGATCGATAATGTGTCGAGCAGTTTCGGAATTGCAGTTATAAGAAAGACCTGTTCTGGCGATTAAGAGCAAACAGTTGCACCTCATTCCAACCATCTGCAACGGAGATTACTGCGCAAATAGTCATGGCAATGATATCTGCAGCAAGATACAAGTTCATTAAAGAACAATCCCGATCAAAACTTACATAGATTTAAAAGCAAGTTTGCGTTTGCCGTGACGAATTCTCAGTGCTGGCAAGCAAAAATTGGCCAGGCCGATAATTGATGGGGCGGGAAAATCAAGATGTCGTATGGAAAGTGAAACGGCCTGCCAGTTTCATTGGCAGGCCGCTTTTTGCTTGTAAAAGCTGAAGTTTTAGCGGTGGCTGAAGGTCAGTAGTGCGTCTTCGGGAGACTCAACCTGCACCTGAGCTCTGAAATCACGGGCATCATTCACTTTTTTAGCCAGAGCTCTGGCTACCTGCTCGGCAGTCGCGCCTTTTGAGGTCATGACCGTGAAAATACGGCGATTTTTCTTGCTGTAGTTGGTATTGCCAAAGGCATCGGTTGTCGGTGCCTTGTCGATATCGAGAGTGAACCGCACGCTTCGGGCGTAATCGCCAACCTGCATTCCCATGATGTCGTAAGCCGGTTCAGGACCATCGGCAATTCCTGTAATCTTAAGGCTGTTCATGCCGATTTCCAGCTCAAAGCCCTTGTCAGAAGCGCTGGCCTTGATTTCGATTTCAGTGGCGGAGCTTTCAGATCTTGCTGCAGCTGTGCCCATATAGAGAACGGGTTTGATTTCGGCAGGGTTACCACCGTTGATTGCCAGAAAATTATTGATTTCGGTATTTATTATCTCGATGTCTTGGCGCAGCTTTTTGCAGGCCTGGAGCCAGACATCGGGATCGGATGACCTGGAATTCCACATTTCAACTACCGCAGCTTTGCAGGCCGCTTTGAAATACTTGATAGAAAGACGAAGGCGCCAGGCAGGCATGCCAATGAGGCCACCGACACCAACTTTGGTGGAGGCAATTCCGGCGGCATTGCCGACTTCACTGAGGGCCTGAGCGGCATTCTTCCAGATTTCTCTGGCCTGATCCGGCTGAATTGTCGAAGGCATTTTTACCAGTGCAAGTTTTTCCTTTACCGGAACAAAGCCTTCCTGGATATGTTTGTGCCAGATGTTGTCGAGTGGCAACATTTCTGGAACGGTCCACAAGCGCAGTTCGGCAAAACCTTTGTCGGCAGCGGCGGCAAAGTCTTTGCAGAGAAACTCAAAAACCTTTTCGTTGCCTGACTGGTCAGCATATTCATGTGAGGCGATCTCGAGCCGCTTCATAAAGTATCTGGCGCTGAATTCAACACCGGTTGGTAATTTATTGGAATTTATGAATTCCGCCATTACCCTGCTGCCTTCAGCAGATCTTCTGGCAGCCGTTTTGTAAAGCTCATGATAACTGGCATTTTCGAGACCCTGCGGGCGAACTTCGGGAAATCCGGCCTTCGCTCCGAATGGCAGCAGTAACTCGCGAATTTCAGCAGTGCAGCTGGCAACTGCATTCTCTATCTTTTGTGCTTCCTTAAGATCAACAGCCTGAGCTATGCCGCCCATGAAAATCGCACATAACATCAACACCCAGACAAAACGTATCTTCATAATTTCTCTCCACATCAAGATTCTATTAACAGACTATATCACACGCAGATTTCATAGGCAATCGAGCGATCAGAGAACGATCAGTATCAAGAGCGACTACAATCTCAGCAAGGCTTCTTCTGCAATAATTTTCAATCAGCGAAAATCAGCGGATCGATGCGGTAATATTTTTTGAGCTCTTCGAAAAGTTCCGGGTGCCTTTCCTGCATTTGCTCAGGCTTTTCAAAGAATGTTTCGGTCGCTACGGCAAAGAATTCTGCCGGATTGGTCGCACCATATTTATCCATGAGTGTTTTTTTGAAATTTTGCTTTCGCTTCTTCAATTCTTTGTATTCATGCCCCAGAACTCTCGCCCAGGAGGCATAGGAAGTTGAGCCATGCAAAACTGGAGCGCCGTTTCCGGCACCTGACTGCTGATCGAGTTGATGCGCGAATTCGTGAATAACAACGTCCTGGCCATCACTGGTATTTTTTATGCCGTGAAGAACGTCATCCCATGCCAGAATGACTTCTCCGGTCATCCAGGACTCGCCCAGTCTTACAGATTCTTCGACGGTTCCGTCTGGTTGCTGGCTTTTGGCAACATAGGTACTGGGATAAACCAGAATCACCTTTAAAAGATTGAAAAAGGAGCTTTCGTCATTCAGAAGCAGAAGCGATGCCTGGCCGCTGATAGTAAGTTTTATTTCATCGGTAATTTCCTGACCGGCGCAGCCTTCAAATCTGACTTCATCGAGAAAAACCAGAATTTTACCGTGCAGCATAGCCTTCAAATCAAGGTTTAGCCTTGAATAAAAAGGCAGGCGTTTTTCGAGAATCTCAACAAACTGAGCAGGAAAAGGCTCTTTTATGATTTTCTTGCGGCGAATATCCTTTTTGATGTCGGCATAGAATATCCAGACGATAAAAACAAGTCCGGCGCCGATTATGATATACAGGGGCAAGGTCATTTTCCCTCCAACAGAAACAAAAAAAGTCAATTCTGAAATTACGGAGAATCGGCATCCCAATCTCATCCATGAGAATTTGATAATCTTTCGGCCGAGTCGCAGTAAGGCATTATATCATATTTACAGATATTTCCCGGGCGTTTATCTTTGTGCTATCATGGTGCCGGATACTATGCCAGAAAAGTGTAGCCCTGCCTTTTCACAGTGCCGGTAAAGGCCCGAAGGAACCGCCCTGGATGCCTCCTCCGGCATCGAATTCTATGATTTTTGTAGCCGAGGCATTATAAGGAAAGGGCATAGAAGTAGCAGGTTCGACAGGCAAAGGTGCGCCATTGAGTAGCTCGAGCTCGCCCAAAGAAGCTGGGGATGCGCCATGTTCGATCTGCCACGATCTTAACAGAAGAGAAAGTATGGCAAGGTTGAGCAGCTGTTTTGCTTTTGAATCAAGTTGAATCACATCCGTAAGCTTTATCAAAGACTGTTCATAGTAGACATACCCTCTGATAAAATACGCATCCGGATATAACAGATGATGCAACAGCTTACTTGTGCGCAGCCAGTAATAATCTCTGTATTCTTCCAATCTTGCATCGAGTAATCTTACCTCAGGCAAAGATTTGATGAATGGCATTCTGACAATATCAACTTTTTCAGCACGCAGCTTATTGATAAACCGTCTGCTGCCAGGACTGGCAAGTGATTCCGTGAGCAGACAGGGGTAAAGACGACGCCAGTTTTCCTGAATGATTTCGTTATTTACGCCCTCCCTTGTTAAACAATCCGCCAGGCTTGGTGTGTCTGAGGCCAGACGCTGCAGCTTCTTGACCCAGTCGCTGATTTGTTGCGGCGGCATCTCAAGATCATCGACGATCTCGAGAATGCCGTGTCCGGCAATGATTCTTATGCTGTCGGCAACTGATCTGGTAAAGCTTTCTGCGATTGGATTACCATTTTCCAGCTGCAAAGCTACGACATAAATTCCGCACATGATGCCGAGAGCAGATTCGTGATCACCTTCGCGCATAGCTTTGTGTGCCAGAGTGTAAGCTAACTTGCCGAAATTTCTGGCCAGATAGCAAACTTCCTCTGAATTTATGGTTCTCAATACCTGAGCGCGAATTTTTTCTATCGGTGTTTGCCCTGACTCAACAATTGCCTGTGATTCTTGAACAAATCTTTGCCGGAACGCCTTTTCGAAATCTGTCAGGCCGGCATCAGCAAGAATTTTGTAAACCGTATCCTGCTGCTCCTCTGGCAACAAACGCAAATCGGTCTGGATGGAACTAATAGTATACCGGTAGTCAATAACATCGAACTTTTCATTAAAGTTACGAAAATCGAAAGTCGCAAGGTCGAGTTCAGTAACTTTGCCATTTTGTTCAACCTGAAACGTCATGGATCCAATGATTGCCGGGTTTTTCCAGGGATGATGGAATTCAGCAGGCAGACCAGGATCGATGATGAAAAAATGATTCCACTGCCTTATCATAAGCCATATATGCCCGACATGAAGCATAACCAGCAGAATCATTACTGTCAAAAAAGCATAAAAGAAAAGAGATTTTCTTGTGTAATGTCGCTCTGAATCAGTCATATAAAAAAATTATTCAGCAAAGCTCATTTTTCTGATTGCGTTTCATCGATCAGGTATTCGGCGGCATCTCGCACATGCAGGGGGCTGAGCATGGCTGCGCCAATCTTGCCTTTCATAGCGGCACCCTTTATTTTTGCGTGAGTTTTGCCGTCGCTGTTCAGGGAAGCGGCTTCGGAAGCAAGGCGGTTGAACTCGAGAACACTCGCGTCGAAGCGCCGGTAGAACATGTCGATCTGGGTGCTGGCGTGGCAGTTGCGGCAGCTCTGCTGCATGGCGAGACGCTTATCGCCCCAGTCTTCGCGATGCTCGCTATGAATGGTCGCAAGATGCCACGACAGGCGTTCGCCCGGATTATGGGTCGCCGAGGCGATTCCGGTAGATGGCGCCAGATGACAGACAAAGCAGTCGGGACGTTTGAGATCTTCGTTTACCGGCTTGAAATCGGACTTATTGAGATCTGTCGCCGCGGCGGTAAGATGCCAGTCGTTGCCGTGGCGCGATGCCTTCCAGGCTTCGTAAGCCGGGCCGACGTCGCCATGATGGCATTTGCCGCAAGTTTCGGGGCTGCGGGCGCGGGCCATCGAGTCGTCGTGATGGCCGTGGCAGGCAGCGCAGTTGCCGCGGCTGCCGTCGGTATTTATGCGGCCGATGCCATGATTGGGCCAGGTATTGTCGAGCGCCTTGCCGCGCTGCATGCGCAGATCGTTGCCGTGACAGATGGCGCAGCTCTGTTCGAACAGCGCCGGGGACTGCGTGCGCAGCGGCACATCGCGAATCGTCTCAAAAGCCTCGGCATGGCGCGACTGCGCAAAAGATTCATACTGGGCCGGGTGGCATTCAGCGCAGGTGCGCGGCGATACCGGCAACTGCACGGAAAAGCTGAAGTGCCCGTTCTTTGCAGCTGTATCTTTCGGATCAGCTTTGTGACATTCGTAGCACCCCACCCCGTTCTTCGCGTGCGAGCTGGTTTCCCAGGTTTCGACGAGTTTGATCTGCCGGGGCGCATGACAGGCCAGACAGCGTGCGGTTTCATCAGAGGTCTGCGCGGTGGTAGTCGTGATCGACTGCGCCGGCAGCACCAGCGCCAACGCCAGCAGCAGACACAGGCTGATTATACTTCTAAGCAGATATATCGAGTTTATTCTCATAATTTCAGGCAAAGTCGAAAGGGTCAGTCAGTATTCTATCAGAGGGCAGGCCTTTGGCAACAAGTACTTTTTCAACAGCCTGCATCATCGGGCCCGGGCCGCAGACAAAGGCTGTCGCCATGGCAGCCAGTTCAATTTCATGTTTTTCGAGCAGCTCATGAATCATGCCGCGGCTGCCTACCCAGCCTTCTTCGAGCATCGGGTTGGAAAGCGCCGGCAGATAGCTGAAAGCGGCATGCTGGCGCGCCAGCTCGCGAAAGTATTCTTCGCAATAAAGATTTTTGCGACTGCGGGCGCCGTGAAACAGCCATACCGGCTGCGGAAAGTCGATTTCGCGCAACATTTCAAGCATAGAGCGCAGAGGCGCCAGCCCGACTCCGCCGGCAACCAGAATTATCGGACTTTTAATATGGTCATCATGCAGAAACATATCGCCGAACGGGCCGCTGACCTCGATTGTGTCGCCAGGCCGCAGCTGATGCAGATAGCTGCTGACGATGCCGCCAGAAACCCTCTGAATATCTAGCGAGAAAGTCTTTTTCGCGCTGGCCGGTGATGAGATTGAATACGCGCGCATAACCTTTTCCCAGGGCATCTGGTAGTAGACCTGAACGTATTGCCCCGGGCTGAAATTCAACTCATCATCGCCTTCAATGCCGAATTCAAGAGTTTTGATATCTTCGGCGACCATACGCGCAGCGGCCAGGCGGGCACAAAAGAGCTTTGCCGCCAGCAACCCGGCCGGCACCTCGACCTCGATATTCTGACGCACCTTAACCTGGCAGGCGAGGCGCGCCAGCGCCTGAAGCCGCTCGGGCGCGAGCAGAATCGTTTCCATCGGGGTGACCGAACTGCCGCCGCTGGCGACTTTAACTTCGCAGCGGCCGCAGGTGCCTTTGCCACCGCAGGCGGCCGGAAGATAAATGCAAGCTTCGGCGAGCGCAGGCAGCAATGCCTGACCGCAGGCTACTTTGCGGGCTTCCTGCTGATTGATCTTCATATCGGCCTCGCCGGTCTGCCGCAGCAGATGGCCAGAAACCGCAACCAGAGCGCAGAGAATCAGAACGAAAGCATTAACGATAAGTATGACAAGGAGAATCTGCATCACAGGCCTCCGCTCATCAGTTCGCCCAGCCCGGAAAAAGCCAGAGCGATGACAGCGGCCACCAGCATGGTGATGCCGGTCTTACCGAGGTGTGGCGGCACGGCGGCAAAGTCGATACGGCGACGCAGTGACGCGATGATGCAGATCACCAGGCACCAGCCCATGCCGCTGCCGGCAGCGAAAACAAGCGTCTGCACGAGTGAGTATTCGCGGAGAACCGCGAACAGGGATACGCCGAGAATCGCGCAATTAACCGTTATCAGTGGCAGAAAAATGCCGAACATTTCGTACATGCTTTGGAAAAACCGGTCGAGAAAGAGTTCGAGCATCTGCACAGTCGCTGCGATAATCGACACGAAAAACAGCAACTGCAGGTATTCGAGCGCGAGCGGCTGAAGAAGCAGATGGTAGACGGCCCAGTTGGCAGCTGTGGTGATCAGCATGACGGCGCTGACTGCCACGCCCATGTTGAAAGAGGCCTTGAGATCTGAAGATATCGAGATGAGCGGACAGATGCCCAGAAAATAATAGAGCGCGACATTTTCGCTGATAACGGCGCTGAACAGCAGAGCAAGCAGCGGGTATTGCAGAGCTTCCATCAGCTTTGCCTCCTGGTTACTGCTCTAAGCCAGTTCACAAGTACCAGCAGCGCCGCAAAAACGATAAAGGCGCCTGGCGGAGAATTGAAAACGCGACAGGGAATATAAAAATCAGGAGTTACGTTAAGGCCCCAGAGTGTGCCATTACCGAGAAATTCGCGAATAGAAGCGATCGACAGCAGAACGGCGGCATAGCCAAGAGCGACGCCGAGCGCATCGAAGAAGGCTTCGAGCGGCCGATGCGATGCGGCAAAAGCTTCGAGGCGGCCCATTACCACGCAGTTGGTTACAATCAGCCCGACATAGGGGCCAAGCGCCCGTGCCACTTCTGGGAACAGCGCGCGCAGCGACTGTTCTATCGCGATGACGACGGTAACGATGATCAGCATGTACGACAGCAAGCGAAAGCGGAACGGAATACGGTAACGCACAGCGGCAACGACGAGCGAACTGGCAATGGTGGTAACACCTACCATTACCGCCATGAAGAAGGCGTTCTCGACTTTGAGGGTTACGGCCAGAGTTGAGCAAAGGCCCAAAGCCAGTATAAACACCGGGTTATTCGGGATCAGGCCTTCCCAGAGGATGCGTAAATACTTCATGGGCGCACCCCGCGGCTGTCTGCTACTTCGGCCGGAATTTCGGCAAGCTGGCGTAATGCACGGTTAACCAGAGTTTCGACGGCACGCGAGGTTATCGTCGCGCCCGAAACTGCGTCGAACTGGTTGCCGTGTATTCTTATCGCCTTCATTTCGATGCCGTTCGCGGCCTCGAGTTCGTCGAACTGGCTGTAAAAGTCTTCTTCGGCGATACGGTCGCCAAGCCCGGCGGTTTCGTTCTGTTCGAGCACACGCATGCCTACAATACGGCGATGGGTGCGATCGTAAGCGAACAACAGCGCGATTTCTGCCCACATGCCGGCGCCACGCGCCTGGCAAAGCCAGAGATCAGAGCGGCTTCGGCTCTGCCAGAACTGAATTCGCCCACGACTGCGTAAAATGAACTGGCGCTCGAATTCTTTGATGGCTTCTGCTGGTTCCTGTGGCAGCTCGACCCGGCATATTGCGGCGGCGGCTCTGATTGCGTCAAGACTTTGATCGGCCCGACTGCCGATACCGGCACGGGTAAGCAGCAGCAGCACGGCACAGACTGTCGCCAGGCCGAGCATAAATTTGATCTCGATAAAGAAAGAGGGTTGGCGGGCGGTCATCGAGCACCACCTTTCTGCCGCAGCAGAAGATCGCAGAGAAGCGGCGAAAGAACCTGCATCAGCAGAAGCGCATAAACTGGCGCCAGCGGATTCACCGATCTGACACTGAAAACCAGCAGAAGCGCCGAAAAAACCAGCCCGTAAACAATCTGCTCTGAGTTGCGTTCAGGCAGCGAATGGTAATCGACGACTGCGATCAGCATGAGCGCAGGCCCGAGACCCAGCAATAAAGGATGCAACGGTGAAAAAGATACCAGACCACCCTTAGCGGCAACAGCCGTAAAACCCGGCACAGCCAGCAGCAGCGTAATGAACCAGGCACGCCCGCGACCAAAAAACAGTGCCATAACAAGCGCCAGTATAAGAATCAGCAAGGTATAAACGCTGCCCGGCATTGCCGGCAGATCTGCCGACATCGAGGCGGCAAGAAGCTTTTCGGTCGAAACGGCTGTGTAGTAGAACCAGAGCGGGCGGGCCGGCGGCACACCGGCGCTCCAGGCGCGGTAGCCGGCACCTTCTGGTAATATAGGTTTAGAAGCACTCAGGCTCGCGGTATAGCCGTAGCCAACCAGCATCAGAACTACAGCAACCGCGACCGGGTTGAAAAAATGCCGGCGAAAGCCGCCAAAACTGGTAATGCTGATAAGATACGCAAGAACGAGAAGCGGCGGTATGATCCATAAAGGCAGGCCAAGCGGGCAGAACAACGGAAAAAGAAGAAACAGCGACCAGCAGAAGGGTATATCAGCAGCCTTCAAATCAGTGCCTGCCGGCTGTTGCAGCAATGCCACGAACCAGCAGACGACACCGGTTGCAACGCTCAGGCCGGCGGCAGCAGCGAACTTCTGCCCGAATTTTCCCCAGACAGCAAAATAGAGAGGCAGTATAACCAGCGGCAAAAGCCAGTCTGACCCGCCAAAATTGCTCTGACCAACGCTCGGCTTGCTCATCCAACCCGCCAGAATTCAAATTTCAGCCATTCTAACACAACTCAGCTGCCGCGCACCTGACTGTGCAAAAATTATACATTTTCACTAAAAGACTAAACTTTTTAAGGGGGACGTGCCGATATAGATAAGGGGAAGTGTTTTTTTTAGACATACGGATGTGCCCAACTTACTCAAGGAGGAGTAACAAATGGCTATTGCTGCGTCTGTGCTTTCACAACGATTCATGCGGGCCAACCGCTTTTCGCAGGCGATCGACGCGTTTTTCCAGCGCGAGAGCAAAGCGAAACCCAGATCAGGCATCGAAAAGGATCTGCTCGAACTGTCACCGATGAACGAGATGCGCCAGACCATCACCCAGTTCAGGCAGCAGACTTCGATGCAGGCTGAACTCAACGTCAAGCTCAGCTTCACGACCAGTCAGGTTGCGGAAGGGCCTGAAGGCGACGTCAAGCTTGAGCGCGACCTCGATCTGATGCTGCGAATGATCAGCAAGGACGACAAGGAATACGAGACCCTCAAAGCCCGTTACGTCAAGCTGCTCAAAATGGCGAAAGCCGATGTATCGGAAGATGGCAGCGAAGCGCGCGTCAATGCGCAGTCGCCAGAGGTAGAAGCTGCCCCGGCCAGTCAGGCGATGCCTGACAATGGTAAGCCAATGACTCTGGCGCAGATGATTGCAGTGCAGGAACGCCGCACCAGCATGCAGCTCGAGCTCAAGTTCAAACAGACCACAACCGAAGAAGGCCGCACCAGCTTAAGTCTTGAAGATCTCGGAATAATAAAGGTCGATCCGCTCGTGCTTGATCTTTCAGGCGAAGGCATAAATCTTACCGAAGCCGGCAAAGGTGCGATGTTTGATATTACTGCCGATGGCAAGCTCGACAGCACGGCCTGGGTTCGCGGCAACACCGCAATGCTGGTTTATGACAAAAACGGCAACGGGGTTATCGACAACGGCAGCGAGCTTTTCGGCGACCAGAACGGTGCTGAGCATGGCTTTGCCGAGCTGGCCAAATATGACAGTAACGGCGACAGCAAAATTAACTTTCTTGACCCGGTATTCAAGGCGCTCAAGCTCTATCGCGACCTCAATGGTGATGGCAAAATTGAGAAAAAAGAATTGCAGACATTACCTGAGCTCGGCATCAAAGCGCTTAACCTCAATTTCATGCGCGCAAACGCCGACATCGATGGCAACTCTCTGATACTCAACGGCAGTTTCGAGCGCGAAGACGGCTCAACCGGTCAGCTCGCCGACGTTCTACTCGGTTACCGCAAGGTTTGAGGGTTAGCTCAGGATTACAACCATAGCCACGATGAAAGCGACTATGGCGGCGAAGAAGATGAGTGAGGCGATTGTCGCCAGGCCAAATTCGCTGACGACGTCGCCCCAGCTCCAGTCGCGGTATTCGAAAACCGGGTGTTCGCCGGCCAGGGCAACTTCGATGGTTTTCTGATGTTCACCGGGAAAATACTCACAGCCAACCAGTTTTGCCAATTTTTCGGCGAGGCGATTGCTTTCGAATACTGATTTTGGGCTGGGCTCGGCGATTGCGAGCAGGCGACCTGATTTAAGCAGCATGCAGACCTGGTATTCCCACCAGGTTTGTACGCGCGCGCGGTTGTGGATGCCTTTTACCGTAAAAGCTGCCACTTCGTCGAAGCGACATAGTGGCGCTTTGCGCTGGTGGCTTCCCAGACTGATGCTGTGGACAACCTGAGCATTTTCGGCATCGAATTCATAGCTCGTGGTGAGGCTCAGGCCGGCCCAGGCAACAGCCAGCATTACCGATACAGATACAGCCAGCATGATTATGGCGTTGAGGCCGCCACCTATAACCAGCCAGACAGCTGCTATTATGGCGGTCAAAAATGCCGTAAAAGACAAAGGAAAGAAAAAGCAGGCCAATTTCGGTCGATACGAGCTAATTACCGGCATAAAACCGGTTTATTCGGCGGCGGCGAGCTTTTGCCAGTGCGCGAGGGCTTCGTCGCCCATGACCTGTACCTGTTTGTAGCCATCGAGAGTAAGAACGCGGCCGCTGCTGGTAAGAATGAACATCTGGGGGATTTCGGTAACGTTGAATTTTTCTTTCATGGCGAGGCGGGCACTACTCTCGTAAGGTATCGCCGCCCAGCTCATGCCGTAGTCTTTCATGTAAGCATGCATGTCGGCGCTGTTGTTATCGAAGCCGACCAGAATCACTTCAAAGGCGTCTTTATGCTTTTCATGAAATGGCACGAGTATGCGCGAAAACGCGGCGCAACCACGGCACCAGCTGGCCGAAAAATAGAGGCCAATGATTTTGCCTTCGATTTCGGCCATGGGAAATTCCTGTTGATCGGCATTAACAAGCCCATCAGGGAATGATTCATCGAGAAAAGAACCTTCAGCAGCCATCAGAGAACTGCCAGCCGGCAGCGACGAGCTGACAGCCAGCAAAAAAATCGCCATTGCAAGATATACAAAACTCTTTTTAATCGTCATTGTTTGCGTCCTTTTATCAGTATATTCAACAAAAATATTCATAAAAGAGCTATTTGCAAAGTCTATTTCTATGAGATTGCTTCGTCACTTCGTTCCTCGCAATGACATTTATAGAGCGATCTTGTCTTAGCAAGTGAACTGAATGCCAAAGATACAAGCCAGCTCTGAGCCAATCTCAAATTTGCAGAACATTACAAGAGCTCCAAATAACCAGGTTCAAGACTTTTTATAACCATCAGAATCTTCGTTGTCGTCTTCGTAGTTTTCGTAGTCTTCGTCGCTTTCTTCGTCGTCTTCGGATTCCATGAGTTCAGGCGGGATTTCGCCGAGAGCCAGCTCAGTGCTGGTTGCGATCAGTTTGATCGCTTCTGCTTCGTCGTCAGCATAGACGACTACTTTGGGGAAACTGCGGTCGAGAATGTTGCCGCCGCCGAATATGCCGCCAAGCGCTCCGGGCGCGTCGGTTGCCGGCCTGAACTGGAAGCAGATTTCGTGCTTATTCAGGATTTCCTGCACTTTTACCAGCAATGAAATGTCTTCCGATTCTATCAATACGACACCTTCGTCATCAGGAATCTCGGTGTAGTATTCGAGCTCACTGATAAGCTCTTCTTCGACGTCAGGAATCAGAGCACTTTCAGCGACATCTTCAGGCGGCTTTTCAAGAAAGACGTAGGTGTCGTCATGCAAAACGGCTCTGATCAGCTTCATACCGCAGCTCGGGCAGCGTTTAACATCAGGCTCAGCCTCGATTTCGCAGGCCACGCACAGCTTAATTTCGCCGCGCACCTGTTCGGTAATATTATCAAGGTCGGCTACCAGATTAACCTGACAGCCGGCACATTCGTCAAAACCTTCGCGAAATTCGCCCTTACAAATCGGACAATACATATTCCATACCTTCCTGCGTGTAATTACCCGTTTATATTAACCTGTCGCGATAAATAATACCAGATGCCACACAAAATATCGGTGCCGGAAGAGTGCCCCCACGCCAGAAGTCGCAGCAACTCTGAATTATCGATCTGCCTCTTCGCCATATCAGCTGCGAACTGCTCGAACTGGCGCGAAAAATGGCCATTGGCAGCAAAGCGATACTGCTGCGAGGCCTGGCGGGTTGTGCGTGCAGCAGCGATTTCGAAAAAGCTTTCAGCGACAACAAACCTGTTATAGCCATAAAAGCGATCAATAAACAGCATTCCGGCAAGAAAATCATCGAAAGAAGGGGTAAGCCCTTCACCGATCCCGACAAATGCAGTAAAGAGGCTGAGGTTTGTTGATCCGGTGTTCAACAGTTTTATGGCTTCAGCCAGCGGAGCGTCTGACCGCTCGTGATTCACCATCGCATGCGATACCGCCGAAGACCTGCCAAAAAGGCTGATACTTCGTTTAATACGAGACAGATTCGCATTCAGTAATTGATGGTCAGTAATATTGGTGTGCTCAACCAGCCTGATATCAGCCCCAGCCGGCAAGATGAAGGGGCCAAGAAAGAGACGGTCAGATTGCAGCACTACCGTCCAGCCTGTCTGAGCCTCTTGAATCAGGCTGGCAGGAACCAGTATGGAGAGAGGGTTCATTGTTCCTTCGCCGGCGGTGAAATGAATAATAAAATCTGCTATAACCGCAGCGAATGAAGTCTGAAACTTATGCGAAACACTGCTGGAAACAGGCAGTGTGAGATATGCGCCAATCTCTTCGCGATAACGAAAATTCATTTCATTTATCGAACCAGTATTCGAGAAAGTCGATTACGGCTGCGACCTGAGAACCACATGCGGTTTCGTCTGATAATACCAGTCCAGCAAATCCGGCCTGACAGCAATCATACAGCTGCACGATCTCTGCCCGCGACGGGAAAGCGCTTGCTACCATCGAACCGAGCACTTCACCTGCGATCAGAGCAGGTTTTTGCAAGCCCGGCAATTCGGCAACAAACTGCTGCTGCAATCTTCCAAGCTCTTTAAGGCCGGCTTCGGCACCGAGATCGCCACGACAGAGCCAGAGTTCATCAAACTTTGCATCTATCTGCGCCAGATTGAGCATGGCCTGGCGCTGCTCGATCTTGGCGATCAGGTGGCTGTCTCCGACCAGCGGCCTGAATATTTCGCTTTCATTACCGTCAGCAATAAAAGAAACGGCATAGGCGACGTTCGCACGCGCGCGGCTGCATTCGATGGCCTGGCGATCATTCTCTGTGGCCCGGGCCAGCTCAAACACGCGATCGGGTGAATTGAGGCCTTTACCTGAGCTCAAGGCTCCGTTCTGAACGACTTTGGCCAGTAAACTTTCGTCGGTTTTGCTGATTACCTGCAAAATCACCTTGCGGTCGTTCAAAACCAGCTGGTCGCCAGGCGAAGTTTGCTTAAAAACGCTTTCAGCCGGCACAGGAATGCGATCGATGCATTCAGATTCTACGCCGTGAAACAGCACTACCTGCTCTGGCAGCGATGCAACAGCTGGATATCGACCAATTCTGACTTTGGCACCCTGCAGGTCGAGAACGATCGAAAAGTTGCGACCGCTTTGACGGCGCAGGATCTGCAGACGATCGAGCCAGACAGTAAGCTTTTCGACACTGAGATGAGCAACATTGAGTCGAAAACCTGTGGCAATGCCTGCCATTCTCAGCAGCAGATCATCATTTTCGCAGGCCGGCCCGCAGGTAAGAATCAAATTAGCCATCCCCGACCACATCCTTTATAATTAAAATAATATATCAGCCAGCACAAAATGCCTTTGTCACAGATTATGCCACTATCTTCCAGGAAATGGTCACTTTGTCTGCCACTTGTCCCAGTGCAGGCGTTCGGGCTTCCATTTGTCTTTTGGCTTGTCAACTCCAGTCGGATAGCCGATTGGAATAACGCAGAGCGGAACTATGTGCTCTGGCAGTTTCAGTGCTGCTGTGACAGTCTGCATTCGATCGTCGTAGGGATAGCAGGCGGTCCAGACACCGCCAAGTCCCATGCTTTCAAGCGCCAGCAGGATGTTTTGGGTTGCAGCAGAGCAGTCGAGCATCCACATGTTTTCGCTGTTGCCCGCTCTTGCAATTTCGAGGTCGCCGCAGACAGTTATGGCTGCCGCAGCGCTGGCAAGCATTTTGGCATAAGGGAGCTTATCGGCAAGGTCCTTCATAAGGGCTTTATCGCGAATCACGACGAACTGCCAGGGCTGGCGGTTGCGTGCGGTCGGAGCCGCCATGCCAGCCTTCACCAGTGTCGTCAGTTGCTCTTCGCTGACATCGGCGGCAGTGAAATTGCGCACGCTCTTGCGCTCGTGAATATTCTTAAGCACCGCATTATCCATTGCTGCAGCGTCACTCACAAGGGCAGAAGTCTGCGGTGCCGTTGCTGTGACCGGTGCGCTTTTTGCTGGCGGCGCAGACTCAGACGGCACCATTCGCGAAGGCGAAAGCACCTGAATGATGATCACGATAACCAGTAACAAATTGAGAACTTCTGCATATCTCATTTTTCCATTCTCCTGCGGGGCTGTTTGTTTGTCGTTGAAAACTCCGGGGAAACGCAGATTCTCGACGATTACGCCGCTTGGGCAAAAGCAGTTACACCATGGTCTGCGCATAAACAATGACAAAACCAGAAACACTGCTGCCAGAACAAGCACTGGCACTGCGGCTGAATTGAGCAAAAAGGCAGAAAAGGGCTCAATCAAACTGAGTTTGAACTTGTATCCGGCGAGAAGCAAAAATACAGTAATAATCAAAACAGCAGGTCGCAGCCGTTTTGACGCCGCGACAAATTTTTCGCCGCCATCAACCTTGCGACGGCAGAGCTTGCCGGCCAGTTCCTGTGCGGCACCAAATGGGCAATACCACGAACAGTACCAGGCCCGGCTGCTGAACAATGGCAGGCCAAGTGCCAGAATCAAAACGCAGAACATGAAAAAATGAGCCTGTAAGGGAATTCCGTTTACTGCCCAGTTCACCAGCAGTTCGAGCGAAACAAAACGCCCGAGCATGAATCCTGGAACTATGACTGCCGCCAGCAAAATCAGAGTTCGATATTTTGCCAGACCGGAACGGTTATAGCAGGCTAAAAGCGAAACCAGCACAAAAAGCCAGCCAGCCAGCGACCGGGCAACTTCAAGATAATCGATCCTGGCGCGCTCAACTTGAACAGCCGCATAGCTGGCCAGACGCAACCTGATACTGTCGATAGCAGCACGGGTTGTAAGCGTTGCCCGCGAGACTGCATCGACAGGCAAAGCAACTGCTTCGCTGGCAGTCAGCCCATTCCAGCTCGCAAAAAAGCCCTGCGACTCAAGCCGCTCGATAAAATCCGGAGTTTCCTGATGCGCCTGAAGAATGACGCCGGCGATCTTTTCATCGCGGTCAAAAACCACAACCAGAGGCAGCCATGAGCCATAGCCGATTATGTGTCGCGCCTGAGGCTGCACATGCACCATGCGGCCGAGCAAACGCCCCTCATTGCTGTAAACCTCTGTTTCATCAACGCCGGTAGGTTTTAACAAGGCCGCGGCTGGCAGATAAGTTTTTGCCTCATCGATACTGAAAGCAGATTTTGCCCCAGATTCTTTTGATGCAACAGCCAGGTCGACGCCAAAAAACCGCCGCTCATGCCCGGCAACAGCTATCAGCACTGCGAGCGTAAAAACAATGACATAAACTTTGGCTATAATTCGCATGGTCAATTTATAACTTATCTGCTGCAAAAATGCCAGCAGAGACAACACAACAGCACAGCCAGAAAATGTTTCCACATCTGAGCTGAAAAAAGCCCGCTGGCGGGTTATGCCAGCGGGGTGTTATTTTTTGGAGCGGACCGATAATACTTTACTTGTTGATTATCGCCGATTTTGGCGGGCGACCGCGCTTTTTCGGCGCGTTATCAGCCGGTTTTGCCGCTTTGGCTGGGCGGCCGCGCTTTTTCGTAGCGTTGTCAGCCGGCTTTGCCGCTTTCGGCGGGCGACCGCGTTTTTTCGGGGTTTTGTCAACCGGCTTTGCCGCTTTTGGCGGGCGACCTCGCTTTTTCGGGGCGTTGTCAACCGGTTTTGCAGCTTTCGGTGGGCGACCGCGTTTTTTCGGGGCGTTGTCAGCAGGCTTTGCCGCTTTCGGCGGGCGACCGCGCTTTTTCGGCGCGTTGTCAACCGGCTTTGCCGCTTTCGGCGGGCGGCCGCGGCGGGGTTTGGCCGACTCTACTGCGACGCTGGCCGCCTTGGACGGACGGCCCCGCTTTTTGGGAGTTTTTGCAGCAGACTTTGCCGCTTTCGGCGGGCGGCCGCGGCGTGGTTTGGCAACGACTTCAGCATCGGCAATCTTTTCGGTGCGCGCAGCTTTGCTCTGGCGAACAACTTTGCCGGGAGTTTTTTTATTGCGCAGTGCGCGCCAGACGTCTTCCTGGCGAATCGGCATGTGGGTCAGTACTGCGCCAACCGCCTGTTCGATCGCATTGCCGAGAGCGCCGCAAACTGCGATCATCGAATGTTCGCCAACACCACGGGCACCGAATGGGCCATCGATCTGTGGAGTTTCGATCGCAATACAGTCGATCTCTTCAGGAATATCAAGACTTGTCGGAATTTTGTTATCGGTAAACGACGGATTGAGCAACTGCCCCTTGTCGTTGTAGATATAACCTTCACACATTGCAGTGCCGAGACCCTGAAGCATACCACCGATCGCCTGGCCGCGGACTGAAGCCTCATTGATGACACAGCCGACGTCGTAAGCCGACGCAACTTTAATTATTGTATATTCTCCGGTCTTCGGATCGACCTCGACAACCAGACCATGAGCGCCGTATGTCCAGTCGAGAGCTGGACTACCCTGGCCGGTTTCTTTGTTGAGATTGGTCAGACCCTGCGCGATATAACGACCGACACCGACGATAGGACCACATATTGCGTTGCCATCGGGATAGGCATAACCTACAGCCATCTGCTTGTAGGTTACGTGACTTTTGGGATGATGTCTGACGAATACCTTGTCTTCATCGTGGTCGAGATCGCACTTTTGCGCGCGCAGAACCTGAGCGGCCACGTCATAGCATTTGTCGAGCAGGTCTTTGGCGGCAAGAATGGCAGCGTTGCCGGAAAGCAACAGCCCCTTGGATGCAACCGTCTGCCAGTCGTATGGGTCGCGATCGGTATCGTTTTCTATGGGCAGCCTGATTCGCTCGATCGGCCAACGCAGAACATCGGCAATGATCTGGGCAAGCGAAGTATAGGTGCCCATTCCATAATCGGTGAGAGCATGGCTGCCGGTAACAGAGCCATCTTCATTGAGTTTGAGAATCATTACAGTTCCGGTAAAGGGAGGCATGGCCGGAGCCTTGTGCAGTGCAACCACCGATTTGCCGATGCGACGCCCGGTTTTCTTCTCGCGGGCAGCCTCAGCAGCGGTAAGTTTGCCATACTTGATCGACTCGGCTACCGCTTCCATACACTTGGTGACATTGCCGGTATTCTTCATGATCTCTTCGCCGGTCATGGTTTTCGAGCCGGCTTTGAGGGCGTTGATGCGCCTGAATTCAAGCGGATCGATGCCAATCTGAGAAGCCACATAATTCATATGGCGTTCGACGCCCCAGCTGAACTCAACATGGCCGAAGCCACGATAAGCCGTACCAAAGGGTTTATTCGTATAAACCGTATAGGCATCGACCCAGGCATTCTCAATCTCGTAGGGGCCTGAAGCTGAGAAACCGGAAGCGCGGGTAACGTTAACCGCATAATCAGCATAAGCGCCGGCGTCCCAGTACATCGTCATTTTCTGGGCAACAATCTTGCCGTTCTTCTTAACGCCGGTTTTGATGTGGTAGGTCAGGCCAGAGCGACAGGGCAGCAGGCTGAATTCTTCTTCGCGGGTTGCCTGAATCCGAACCGGCCGGCCACCAGCGACCTTTGAGAGGCAGCAGCAGAGAGGCTCAAGATGAATACCGGCCTTGCCACCGAATCCACCACCGAGATAGGGTGTAATAACCCTGATATTGCAGTGTGGAATCTTAAAGGAATGGGCAAACAGATTGCGCACTGTAAAGGGCGACTGCGCCGATGTGTGAATGGTTATGCGATCGCCGACATCCCATTTTCCGACAGCGATATGGGTTTCCATGGGAACATGCTGCACGTTGGGATTGGTATATTCGCGTTCAATTATGAAATCAGCCTTCTTGAAGGCCTTGCCGACATCGCCTTTGCGCAATTTTGTGTGGTTGGCGATGTTAGTGCCGGGCACCGGAGTGAATACAGCCTGAACGTAGTCGTAAGTGCCAAGATCGGGATGAACGAGCGGCGCATCTTTATCGAAAACCTTTTTGGGTTCGAGAAATGGCGTCATGACTTCGTATTCAACTTCGATCAGATCGACAGCCTTCTGAGCTATTGCCGTGGTCTCAGCGGCAACAGCAGCGACCGCCTCACCAAAATGTCTGATGGTATCGCGGGCAAGAATATATTTGTCAACCAGATAAAGGCCGACACGATAGTCGAGATCATGGCCGGTTAAAACCGCATGAACACCTGGTAATTGCCGGGCCTTTGTGGTGTCGATTTTCAGTATTTTAGCTTTGGCATGAGGGCTGCGCAATACCTTGCCATGCAACATGCCGGCAAACTCAAGATCACCGGTGTAAAGAGCCTGGCCAGTCAGTTTCTCGATTGAATCAATTTTCGGAACATCTTTTCCAACATATCTGCGATCTTTGCGGGGGGTATTTTCAAGCACGTCTGAGGCCCTCCTTCTTTTTGAGCTGACCTGAAGCATCCTGAACAGCCTCGATGATCTGCTGATATCCGGTACAGCGACAGAAATTACCCTCAATCGCCTCTTTTATCTGCTCGACGCTCGGCTTCGCAGTTTTTTGCAGCAGTGCCCGCGCCGACATTATCATACCTGGCGTGCAGAAACCGCATTGAACGGCGTGATTCTTATGAAATGCCTGTTGCAATTCAGAGAGATTGCCGTCTTTTGCTTCGCCTTCGATTGTCTGTAGATCGCAGCCATCGGCTTCAACTGCGAGAATCAGACATGAGTTCACAGTCCTTCCATTCATGATAACGGTGCAGGCACCACATTCGCCGGCGCCGCAGCCTTCTTTGGTTCCGGTGAGGCCAAGATCTTCGCGCAGAAAATGCAGCAGATTTTTTGTTTCTGAGGCGTCACGCTGGTATTTTTTTCCGTTTACGGTTAATTTAATTTGCATGTGTCAGCTCCTCTTAAAGAGTTCTGGATAGATGGTTTCGACGAATTGTCGGGTCATGAACAGTCGATAATCTTTTGACGCCCGCACATCATCTATCGGAGAAACTACTTTTTCGACAGCCTTAACAACGGCACGCAGTGAAGCGCGCGGCGGCAGGTCTTCGGTCACAACCGGAGTCGGACCACAGGAACCAATGCCGACCCGTATAACTTTTGCAGTTCTCGCCATGGCTACGCTGACCAGCGCAATATCATGTCCCTTTATTCGCTTGAGCTTATGCATACCGAACTTTGCGCCAGCCATTTCTGTCGGCACAATTATGCGTTGCAGAATCTCATGCTTTTTGATCTGAGTTTTTTTGGGGCCGGTAAAAAATTCTTTAAGCGGAATAATCCGGGTTCCATCTTCAGAGCCGATCTCTACGCTGGCGTTGAGAGCAAGTAACGAACAGCCCATATCGGCACAGGGGGAGGCAGTGCAGAGATTACCGCCGATGGTAGCACGATTGCGAAGCTGTGGTGAGCCAATACGATGTGCTGCATCAGCCAGCAGCGGGAAATGTTTATTTACATTTCTGTCTTTTATTAAATCGATGCAAACTGTTGTTGCGCCGATCGAAAGACCTTCTTTTTCGTCGTAACTGATACCTTGAAATTCGCCAATTTTTTTAATATCTATGAGATATTCGGGAGCGACCCACTGATTGTGCAATTCAACAAGAATATCTGTGCCGCCCGCCAGAATTCTTGCTTTGCCCGAATATTTCCTGAGCTGGGCATAGAGCTCGTTTTTGGACTTCGGAGCCAGATAATTAAATTCCTGAAGCATCCATTCCTCCTGATAAAACGCTATTAAAAATCAGCAGTTCAGTGTAAAAGCAAGCAACTATTTAATGCAAGCATTTTAATAAAATAATTAACGTAAAATATTATAAAACGGCATTAAGGGTTTATTAAAAGAGCAATTGTGGCATTATAATTATTTCAATCATTTCGAAACGCAATAAATAGCACTTAAATTCTGGCGACTGCCAGAAAGATGGCGTGCAGTGAAATTATCATCACAATAAAAACCGTTCGAGCTGAATGTGACGACAAAAATGGCAGGCGGTAACCGATCTGACCAGAATGGCAGGCGCCAATGCAGTCGCCGCACAAAGTGCAGGTTGAGCCGGGCCGGCGAAGTTTTATGTCGACTGGGCTGAGAGCATTATAGCGACAGCTTTTACGGCATAAATTACATTCTGTGCAGCCATCAGCTATTTTGACGCGGAACATAGAGAGACGCCCAAGCCAGTTGCCAATGAGCCCCATAGGACAATAACAGGTACAATGTATCATTGCGCCATGGCGGCGCGACAGAACCACCATTACCGCGATTCCTGCCAGCCCGAACAAAGCACCTGCACTTATCGCCACGAGCCATCCAACGGCAAAATAGCGCAACAGCAATGCCATCACGACTACAAAAACAAGCAGAAGGAATCTTATAATTGACACGTAACCAGGCAACTGAACTGGCTCACTGCGACGTCTACTGAAACAGTCGTCCCATGTTCCGATATAGCAGAGGTGACTGCACCAGGCGGGGCCGACCAGCAATGCAGTAACCGTAAACAAGATCGGCATAAAAAAATCACTGCCCCGATAAATCGGGCCGGCGACAATCAACGCCGGAACAGGCAAATGCAGCTTGCCTGTCATCAGCATTTTTTCAAAACCAGCAAGCCCAAGAAAAAGCTGGGCAAAAAATACCAGCGAAAATAGTCGCCAGATCTGCGGACGCCACTTTACAGCACCTGCCGGATCTGCGAATTTGCCTGAGAGCCAGGCAGCATATAGTGCCATCAGCAAAACCTGGCACCAGCCCATACCCGGCCAATAGCGTTCAAAAAGCAACAATGGCAGCGGTAGAAAATGTTGAATACAGGCCAGCAAGGCCGCCGTCAGCAAAAATGTGCAGACAGCGGCTGGAATTATACTTTTGCTCAGATTACTTTTCCCGGGTTTAAAATATTGTTGGGATCGAACGCTTTCTTGATCTGTCGCATCAACTGCAACTGAACGTCTCCAGCAATTTCTTCGAGATATGGCCGTTTGGCGAACCCGATGCCATGCTCACCCGAAACCTGCCCGCCCAGCTCGCCGGCCTTACGATACAGTCGTTCGAAACTCTTTTGCAGTCGCTCACGATAAACTTCACGGCTGAGATCGTCGCGCAGCAGATAAACGTGCAGATTACCATCGCCAGCATGGCCAAAACTGCGAATTCTGATTGATTCTTCAGTCTCGATCTGCCGGGTAAACTTGACGAACTCAGCCACCCGGTTGCGCGGCACGACGACGTCACATTCGTCCATTTCTGTCGTCGAGGCCTTGATCGCCTCAAGAAAAGCCCCGCGTGCCGACCAGATCATCTCCTGACGCTCCTGAGTGTCAGAGATCAGAATATCTAATGCACCCTGCCCCAGGCAGATATGCGCGACCTTTTCGTAATCCTTCTCGATGTCTTCGCGGGCATTACCATCAAAAGTCAGCAACAGATAAGCATCTGCCGATGAATCTGGAAACCTTTTACCAAGAAAATCTTCTGAATTCTCGATAACCGCGCGTTCCATATACTCAATTGCAGTTGGCACAGACTTTGACTGAATAATGAGCGGAACTGTTTCAATCGCCCGATCCAGACTGGGAAAAGGCACCAGCAGGCTGATTGCCTTGACCGGTTTTGGCAACAGACGCAGTATTGCCCGGGTAACGAAACCGAGAGTTCCCTCTGAGCCAATGATAAGGTCTTTAAGGCTGTAGCCAGAACTGTTTTTGACGATCTTGCCGCCAAACCAGGTAATTTCGCCGTTCGGCAGCACAACTTCAACAGCCCGAATATAATCGCGGGTCACACCATATTTTACCGCACGCATGCCACCGGCATTGGTGCTGATATTGCCGCCGATCGAGGCGCTTTTTTCACCTGGATCAGGCGGATAAAAAAGGTCGAACTGCTCGACATATGCTGCTATTTCCATGAGCAGAACACCAGGCTCGACTGTCAGCGTGAGATTGTTCTGGTCGAGTTCGATGATCTTATTCATACGGGCAGTGCTGATCATGATGCCGCCGTTCACAGCGACAGCACCTCCAACCAGGCCGGTCCCCTGCCCTCGCGGCGTCACGGCAATGCGCTTTTCGTTGGCATATTTTAGGATTGCTGAAATCTGCTGGGCATTTTCGGGGCTGACCAGCAGCTCGGGCGCCTGATGCAGGTCGCCAAGCTCATCATGACTAAAATCTTCATGAATGGCGGCGCCAGCGACAAGATTTTCTTTTCCGCAGACCGAAGCGATGTAATCAATGTCTTCCTGGGAAAGCGACTTATAATTCATGGTGACGAAGCCCCATTTTTAATTTTTCCAAGCAGAGCAGGAACGATCTGATAGAGATCGCCGACCACGGCCGAATGCGCGATACCAAAGATGGCGGCGCCTGGATCATTGTTGATGGCAATAATGTTTTCGGCGCCCTGCATACCGGCAGCAAACTGAACAGAACCAGAGACTCCACAGGTAATGATCAGCTTAGGCTTTACCGTGCGGCCACTCAGGCCAATCTGCAGACGCGGGTCAAACCAGCCCTGTTCGATCAGTGGACGGGTGCCAGCAGTCATGGCATCGAGAGCATCGGCAAGTTCATAGATCATCTGCAGATCTGCTTCTTTTTTGATGCCCTTACCCGCGACAATTATGGTTTCGGCGTCTTCGATCGAACGCACTTTTTCTTTGGGCCTGATCTCAAGTATTTCGATGGCTGATTTTAGCCGTTCAGGCGCGATATCACAGAACTCTACGGCTCCAGTCGGCTTAGCCCGGGCCGGCGCATTGAAAATCTTGTAACGCACCGTTGCGAACTGCGGACGATGGTTTGGCGTCTGAATATGCGCCATAATGTTGCCGCCGTAAGCAGGTCTGATCTGGTCGATATCAGTGTTTTCGTTTATATCTAGGATAGTGCAGTCGGCAGTCAGGCCGGTGCGAAAACGGGCTGCCACGCGCGGCGCGAGCGAACGACCAAGCGAGGTGCCGCCGACCAGAATACCAGAAGGTCTGACGCGCTTGATAAAATCCTCAAAAACCGCAGTATAAGGCTCGATCTTGAAATGTTTCAGTTCGGAGCGGTCATAAACATAGACCTTATCGACGCCATATTCGAGGATTTCAGCAGTAAGAGGCTTAACCTGTTCGCCGATCAGCAGACAAAACACAGGCTGACCGGTTTTGCCTGCCAGCTCTCGCGCCTTGCCCACCAGCTCGAAACTCACCGGGTGAATCACGCCATTGAAATGTTCGATATAAACCGCAATTCCCCGCCAGTCATTTTTGTTAACCTTTGCTAATGGCTGAGTTTCTGCCAATACAAAGATGTCGGGACGACGCTTGAGGCAGATACGGCACATGCGGCAACCGGCATTGATATCGATGCCGTCACCACATCTCTCGATCGCATTGAACGGGCATAGCGCCAGCAATTCATCAATATTCTGACCTGAAATTGGAAGAATTTTTATACTGCTCATAAGAATTTCAGCTCATTAAGTCTGGTGTAGAGCTTCTCAGAAAGAACTTCCGGAGAATCATCCAAGGTTTCACGCTGCGACGAATTCTGCGGCGGGAACACCCTGATAACCTGAGTCGGCGAGCCTTTGAGCCCATAGCGCAAGGGTTCGCTGTCGGGCAGGTCGGCAAGGGTGAGTCGCCGGACCTGGCGTTCTCTGGTGGCCATCTTGAGTTTAAACGAAGGCAGTCGCGGCTGAAAAACACCCTTTTCGACGGTGATCAGGCAAGGGTAACTGATGCGCACGACCTCAATGGTATCGGGCATGTCCATTTCGACAGTTATGCCATTTTCATCAGAATCGATAATGCGACGCACCCAGGCGACATGCGGAATATCGAGAAACTCGGCAATTTCCGGGCCAACCTGAGCAGTATCGCCATCTGTAGTCTGTTGACCGCAGATAATCAGATCTGGCATACCAAGCGAGAGAATTCCCTGTGACAGCGCATAGGCAGTCGCCAACACGTCGGCGCCGGCAAAATTGCGGTCGCTCAGCAGCACCCCGTCGTCAACGCCGAGCATATAACTCTCGCGAATGGCAGCCTCGGTCTGTTGCGGCCCCATACTTATCGCGCAGATATTGGCCTGGTGTTTTTCCTTCAGCTTTACTGCTGTCTCAATGGCATAAAGGTCGAATGGATTGATCTTGCTGTCGATGCCACTGCGCTTGAGCGTCATGGTTTCGGGGTCGATATCAACCTTTGTCGTATCAGGAACCTGTTTTATGCAAACATATATTTTCATGGCGTTATTTTACAACAGACTCTTCACAAAAAACCACAGGGTAAAAGCAAAAGACGGGAGGTGTTAAAAAATCTGCATAAGTTTGATAAAAATTCATCGGTTTTTTGCAAATGCACAAAATTTAAAGAATAAAAACCAGAACAGCTCAACGCAAACGAGCTCAGAAAAAGCATCTCCCAATCATACCAATTAGATGGCACACTTTTTGCTTTGACGTTCGCGCTGCTTGCTGACGCGAAGTATGAGGAACAGAGTATGACGAGGTATCAGAGCAGCCAGGCGGGTCGGCAACCCCGCTCAGAAGATGCCAAAATCAAATTTAAGGGAGTTTGAGACTACAATGAAACGTAAATACTCAAAAGTTCTTTCAGTTATTCTTCTCTGTTCCTTCGTTTTTTCTTGTTTTACCCAGGTTTATGCAGGTGAAGGCAGCTGCAACGCAATAAATCGAGCTTATACCGATCTCAATACCGCTTACAATATAGTCAACAGCGGCAGTTTTTATACTGAAATACAGAACGCCCGCCCGTTTCTCAGCCACGCAGAGCGACTTCTCAAAAGAAACGCCTGTTCCAGATTCAACGTTCGCAAAATCACCCGCGTTATCGATAAGGCCAAAAGCGAAATCCTCTGGAACAACAGAAATGAAGCCCTGGGTCATATCGGCTGCGCCATGCGCATGGTTGAAGGCATGGGCAACTCAAGCAATCAGGACAATCAGAGCTATAACAACGTCCATCACACCGGCTCTGCTGTCGGCGCGATTATCGCAGCTCCTGTAGCGATAGGTCTCGGCGCACTGTTCGCCGGCCTCTTCAGCGGCAACTGGGGATATATCCGAACCCGCGTTTCGCCGCCACGTCTGCCAACAAGCGTCGTACCAGTGAGATAACATCGAAATCTTCAGCTGATCAGCCGCCTCAGGGCGGCTGATTTTGCAAGACATTACATTGCTGAAACGAATCTGATATCATAAAGATTATGATAACTTTAAGGAGTTCCAACATGCTGCAAATTAAACAAATCCGGCATCAGGCCGCTCTGGTTCTAATTCTCAGCATACTGGCGGTTCTGACAGCCAGCGCACAGGTCAATTACACACTGGAAGGTGTAGTCTCGCTATGGGAAAACCATGGAAAGCTTACTACCGTTGATGGCAGAGTTTTCAGACTCACCGGCCTCTCCAGCAGAGAGCTGGCAAAATTCGAGAATCAAAACGTAGTTATCGAGGGCTCGATCAGGCAGGCAGACATTCTTAATACGCTTAAAGTTAAGAAGATTCAGAAGAAACCGATAAATGCGACAGAAGTGGTGCTGCCACCTTTAAAACAGAGGCAGCGCCCGGCTAAAATGGTCTCTTATGCTAATGGCATAATGACCATAGATAACGTACGCTGGGGCCAGAAACCCGGCCAGAACAACCTTGCCGACCCCGGTCTGGCAGAACATTTATTCAGGACGATTAAACTCAAACCCGAACTTATTGAAAACGTGTATTTTTGTCTTAAGCCCTTCAAACCCAAATTTATCGCCGCACATGCGCTCATGATCTTCACTTTTAAACCTGGAGCAATTATAACTGCAAAGAACGAGCAATCACAGGGAATGATACTGACCATCGAAGCCTGGCAAAGAGTAGATCAGAAGTTTTCACTCACCGACGGACTCAAAAACATGTTTGGATCTTCATGGATTCTGACTTCATACGAAGATTACATGGAAGAAATCAAGGTTCGCAAAGAGGAAATCATTCTCTATCCAACTATTCTGACGCACGACCAGAAGAAAAGACTTGTCGAAGAATGCGTAAAGTATGCTTCAATCAATCGTGAAGGCGAGTATTACAATACGGTGACCAACAACTGCACCAACAATCTCGTGGTAATGCTCAACCGGGTGCTGGAAGCCAATCGCAGGGTGAACATGTGGTGGCTGCCAAACATGGTTTACAATCTCAGAGCAACAGTTCCGGTCGCTGTCCCCAAATTCCTCATCAAAAGAGGCATACTTAAGAACGAGATGAAGAAATTCGACTATAAAACCTCGCAGCTTTCGATCGCAGAACAGGGTCTCTGAATTCCAGAAATATTCGCTTAACACCTGAATCCTGACAATAAATAACACAGCTGCTGCTGATTGCAGCAGCTGTGTTTTTTAAGGAAAAGAGACAGATCTGGCATCTGATCGGCAGACAGTGGCGACAAAAACGACGCATTCAGCCAGGCCAACAAAAGCAAAATTCTGCAATAATCAGGCTTTTGCAAATCATAGCAATCTGGCATGCGTATTGCTGTTATATTTTTGGCAAAAGGTAGCGACAAAGCTGCCTGCTATGCGACGATATCGTACTCGTCCTGGTCAAACACGGCCTCTGTCCACGCCAGTCCGGCAACCCGGCAGCCTGGGCTTATGGCACGCAGTCGACCGGTCAGACCTATGATGTCGGCTCCTTAATTGCGCGTCGAACCGTTATTACCAGGTTCGACAGATGAGTCAACTCTCGAAAGGAGTCCATCATGTACAAGATTCAATTCATCGGTGTCGGCAGTGCCTTCACCACACGTGACTACTATCAGTCAAATGCTCTGGTAATCGCTGGCTCAGGAAAAAAGCTGTTGATCGACTGCGGCAGCCATGCCCAGTTCGCGCTCGAAGAGCTTGGCATAAACAATTCCAATATCGGCAAAGAAATTGACGGGGTCTATATCTCGCACCTGCATGCCGACCACATCGGCTCGATGGAGTGGCTGGCTCTGGTGACCTACTTCAACCCAGGCTTCAAGCGTCCAAAACTGTTCGGAATCCAGTCACTGATGTCTGACCTGTGGAACAAGAGTCTGCGCGGCGGTCTCGAAACCCTCGAGGGCAAGATCGCCAACCTGACCGACTACTTCGAGTGCCATCCGGTCCGCATCAACAACTCGTTCGTCTGGGAAAACATTCGCTTCACTCCTGTGCAGACCGTTCACGTCGTCAGCGGCATGCAGATTCAACACAGTTACGGATTGATCATTCAGGAAATCGGCAGCGACTACAAAGTCTTCCTGACCACTGATACACAGTTCGCACCTTACCAGATGCGCAAATTCTACGAACAATGCGACCTCATTCTGCACGACTGCGAGACAGCGCCGTTCAAATCAGGAGTTCATGCACATTACGACGATCTCAATACTCTCCCAGAACATATCAAGGCAAAAATGTGGCTCTATCACTACCAGCCAAATCCGCCACAAGACAGCGTCACTGACGGCTTTCTCGGCTTTCTGGTTAAAGCCCAGATTCTGACTATCGAGAAAAAATACGACGAAAATCCCGACCACAAAGAAAAGTCTGCAGGCGACTGATCCCCTGCCGCTTGCTGTAACTGCGTTTAATATTTCGGGGGCCTTACAGCCCCCGATTTTTTACGAAAAGAAGCTACAGATAGCTTCACTGGTTGGGATCTTCGATATAACCGGATTCACGGGCAATATCTTCCGGGCGGCGGGCATAAGAATACACTTTGAGATCATCAATATCGACAGAGCATGTCTCACCCTTGCCACCGCCGCGGCCAAACCCGAGCGGCCCGAGAACCGACCCGAGATTTTGCCTCGTCTCATATGCGGTTGCGCCATCGAGATGAACGCGCAACTTCCCTTTGACGCCTTCCCAGGCGATGGCAAGATGATGCCAGCGCCCCGAAGCCGGCGGGCTTCCTTTGAAAAGAAAAGCGTTGCCATGCCCACCCCGATTCGGAAAGCGATAAAATACTATCGCTTTGCCTTCTGCAGTAATGACAAAACTCAGCAAATCGCATTCAAATACCTCAATATACGCCAATTTGCGATCTACCGGATCATGAATCAGCCGGAACCACAATTCGACGGTCCATTGGCCAGGCAGCACCACATCGCATCCTTCATGCAGCTCCAGTTTCCAGGAATCGTTCGAAAAAAGGCGCAGAGCCTTATCGTTACGGCCGGCAACAAATTTCATGCCTGCAATCTCTTTCGAAAGACTTGTCTGAGCAAGAGGTTCCGCATGGATGATACCGTCGAAAGAAAGGTGCAGCATCGGCGGAATTCCCGTCGGCGCCTCCGGGTGGATAATTTCGCTCATAGGTGTTTGTGATTGAGGCAGCGCAGATTCAGCCTGATGGAGATCCCAGATTAGTATGGTCGAATCCTGACCACCGGTTGCCAGATATCTTCCGCCCGGCGAAAAAGCGACGGCACTCACGCGGCCTCGATGGCCTTTCAAGTCACGGATTTTCCATGAGCGCCAGGGTCCCACATGAACCACTGAAAAATCCCCCCAACCAGTAGAAGCATACATTACGCCATCAGGGCTCATTCGCTCCTGCCCGACAAATCCAGACAGACAGGAATAGAACCCGATCTTCTCGCCCGTAGCAGACTCCTGCACTGACACGCCGCCGCGCCCGTCAGCTTTCTCGTAAGAGCCTCCAGTGACCATCAGACTTCCGCGTCTAGTATATGATGGGAGAGAGATGTAGTTCATTTTAGTTGGAATCGGCATATTAAACTTTTCGCTACCAGAAATTACATCGTAACCAATCAATTCCTGTCCTTCGCCATAGCGCATACCAGGTTTGCCCAGTGTGGTTAGGGCAAGCGAACTTCCATCAGGAGACAGAGCAAGACCAGCTAATCGCTCAGGACATGGGAAACTGGCAATCTGCTGTAAAGATTCGACATCCCAGACCTGCAACAAGTTCATGCTTGCCATAGCTCCTTCTTCTGCCTTCGTTCGAGCCGTCAAAGCGACCTTTCGACCATCCATGGAAACAGCGGCCGGACAACGAGTGTAGCCACCAGAAAAATGGTTTTCGCCGATCTTTGCCAGAACGGTTTCTGAAGATAATGACCAGATGACGAACTTTCCATTGGCGACTAACAAAGCTCGCTCGCGGTCAAGAGTTTTGATAATGAACGGAGAAGAAGCAACATAATATGCAGACACCTGTCTGCCGCTTCTCAGGCACCAATTCACAAGCCTGCCGTCGCTGTCCACACTCAGCAAGTGACTACCATCTTCGGAGAACGCCAGTGACTGTATCGCGTTCTGAGGTACAGCAGGAGGCTCTTCGCCGACAAGCCCATGTACCGGCCAGACACTGATAAATCCGGCACTGTTGCCAGCAGCCAGTCTGCTGCCGTCGGCGCTCAGACTCAGGGCTGTTACGTAGCTACTGCCAACTGAGGCCTTGAACTGATCTGACTCTGTTGCACAATCCCACACACGCACTTCGTTGTTCAGGCAATAAGCCACTTTTTCAGCATCGGCCGAAACCACAAATCGGTTGGCGCCATAAAAGCGAGTTTTACCGGCCAATTTCACTTGTGCTGAACCAGAGGCTACAATCTGCCAGTCTGGCATACTCCAGAGACAATAGTTGCCATCGCCGTCAACAGCCTTCAGGCTTATGCTGTCTTCAGAAAATGCCATTTGTGCAGCATGTCCTGGCAACCCGGACAACCTCTGCTCCGGCTGACCGGACTGAGCGTTCCACAGTTGTATAACGCTTCCAGACGCCGTAGTGGCATACCATTCGAGATCGGGTGAACAGGTAAAAAGCCTCTTTTGCCTGGAAAGCTCATCGCTTATCAAACGCTGCAGCAGTTTTCCGTCAGAAATGCGTCTTATCTGAAAGATCGGACGGTAACTTTCAATGGCAACAAACCTCTCATTGTCCGGCAATGGCAGCATCTGTGAGACTTGATCCCAGGAGGGAATGCGGCGAATTTCTCTGCCGCTGGCGGGATCCCACCATGAAATTGTTTTATCATCACCGCATGATAGCAGTATCCGACCATCGTTTACAAACAACAGGGCGCTGATCGAAAGCCCGTGTTTGAGAAAAACATTGCCCAGCCTTCTTATTGCTCCGGCTGGAATAGGAATACCATGGTCATCGAGATTATCCGTTTCTGCCGGAAGAACCACATCAGGAAGGGTTTTCAATGGTTCCTGGGCCGGACTGTGTTTTGGATGCGCCGCAGTCCGCGCGAATCTGCTTTTGCCTGAAACTGTCAGCTTCGACGATCTGCCGAGCCAGAAAACGCCAAATCCCGCCACAAGCACAATCAGAATGAGTACTTTAATGGCGCGGAATGCTGACTCTGGTCTTCGACTGCCCATAAAATGATTCTAACACACACGAACGATATTTTTGCTGAAAAGATTCGGCACACGGCTGATTTTGAGGTATGATTCTTCAATGATTTAAAGTATGAATTTCAAATCGCACACAGTGAAATTTTCGAAACATGAATAAGACAAAACATAAAGAAAAACCTGGCGGCCCATCTTTACTGGCAGATCCTCACCAGAACAAGGGGACAGCATTCTCCTGGACAGAACGAGAACGCCTGGGCCTGCTCGGGCTGCTGCCACCCCGCGTCGAAACCATCTCAGAACAGGCGGCAAGAGCATACCATCAGTATTCGGGGATTGAGGGCGATCTCGAGAAAAACCTTTTTCTCAACCAGCTGTTTTCGATTAACACGACACTGTTCTATTTCCTTGTCAGCAGGCATCTTGAAGAGATGCTGCCGATAGTTTACACGCCCACCATTGGTGACGCAGTAAAACAGTTCAGCCACAATTTCATGCAGCAGAACGGGCTTGTCATCTCTTTGGCCGACTGCGGACGCATCGACTCCATACTGTCGCGGATCGATCCGTATCAGCTTGACATTGCAGTGGTAACCGACGGAGAAGGCATACTGGGTATCGGCGACTGGGGTATTGGCGGGCTGAACATCGCTATCGGCAAACTCATGGTCTATACGCTGTGCGGCGGCATAAACCCGCATCGCACTCTGCCGATTCAGCTCGATGTCGGCACTAACAACGAAGAATTGCTCGCCGACCCGCTTTATCTGGGACTGAGAAGACCACGCGCCACTGGACAGAAGTATTTTGCCTTCATTGAAGAATTTGTCGAGGCATTCAAGAAGCGCTTTCCGAGGTCGTTTCTGCACTGGGAAGACTTTGGCAGAGATACTGCCCGCCTCGTGCTCGATCGCTATCGTGCGACGCATCAGTCTTTTAATGATGATATTCAGGGCACCGGCGCTGTCGCTCTTGCCGCGGTGCTGGCTGGAATCGCGCGTTCCGGTCTGCCGGCTGAGCAGCACAGATTCTGCATCTTCGGAGCAGGAACCGCCGGCTGTGGCATAGCCGACCAGATAAGCCTGGCACTGGCGAAATCAGAAAGCGTTGCTCCTGCCGAGGTTCGCCAGCGTTTTTACATGATCGATCGTGACGGACTGTTAACCGAAAATTCGCGTAACCTGATGCCGTTTCAGAAGCCATATGCAGTGGCGGCTGAAAACTTGAACGGCTGGAGCAACAGCAAGCCAGACAGCATAAAACTGGACGATGTCGTTAAGAACGCCAAACCAACCGTGCTTATTGGCTGTTCTGCGCAAACCGGTGCCTTTACTGATGATATTCTCGCCGAAATGGCAAAAAACTGCCAGCACCCTATCATTATGCCTCTGTCAAACCCGACCTCAAAGGCAGAAGCCACGCCTGAGCGCATACTGAAGGCAACTGAGGGTCGGGCATTGATGGCCACCGGCAGCCCCTTTGCCCCGGTAATCTGGCAGAATGAACAGCTAAGAGTTTCACAGTGCAACAACGCTCTGGTTTTTCCGGGAATCGGGCTGGGAATGTTGATTTCTCAGGCCAGCCAACTGACTGACTCCATGTTGCTTGCCGCCAGCGCTGCGGTTTCCCGCTTCACATCAACGACCGGCGAAAGCTGCTGCCTTCTTCCAGACTTTTCCAACATACTTGCAATCAGCAAATCTGTAGCCATGGCAGTTGCCGAAGAAGCAACCAGATCTGGCAAGGCCGTAGAAAAAACGACCGATCAGCTGGAAGCAGCGTATAAGGCGCACACATGGGCACCGACCTATCAGTTGAGCGCGTAAATCCTTTTGCCATAAGGGAACTTAAACTATTATATTTTTTTGTTATTTTGTTTCTAACCTTTGCGTATTAGTTGTAGAATTCATTCATTGATTTCAGGAGAAATATTATGAAAAAATGCAAAATGTTATCACTGATTCTGATGATGTGCGCGTCGTTTTTCATGACTGGCTGCGATGCACAGCAGATACTCAACGTTATCCAGAATGTCGCCAATGGTGTTCAGCAGGCTATGCCCGCCATACGCGATGCGGTGGGTGCTTTTCAGAATGCCTTTAATAATAACAACACAGCAGCCAACAACAACCAAAACGCTGCAAACAACAATGCTGCCGAAACAAACGCTACCAATCAGGCCAATGTTAACGTAACCAATCCCAACCAGGAAGACATCGCCGGGCAGAATAACGCTAATACCAATACCGCTAACAACAACACCCAGACAAACAATACGACAAATACGACCAATACCAATGCAAGTCAGGCAGAAGCAGCTCTTGCCAATTACAAAGGCGGGAAACTGGCTCCCAGCGAATTTGCCAAGCTGTTCGGCCCGGTTGCGCGTGAAGCCAGCAAGAAGAGCGGAGTTCCGGCATCGATCATCATGGCTCAGGCTGCTCTGGAAACCGGCTGGGGTGGCTCTGCCATTGGCGATGCCAAGAACCTGTTTGGTATAAAAGGAACAGGCCCGGCCGGCTCGATCACAATGCCAACCAAAGAATTCATCAATGGGCGCATGGTAACTGTTCAGGGCAAGTTCCGCAAATACAACTCATGGCAGGAATCGATCGAAGATCACAGCAAACTGCTGACCGGCGCCAGCCGCTATGCAAAGTGCATGGCCGTTCGCAACGACCCTGACCAGTTTGCCCGCGAATTGCAGAAAGCCGGCTATGCTACCGACCCACAATATGCGAACAAGCTGATCAGCATTATGAAGTCGAATAATTTTTACCAGTATAACAACTGATCTATTTTGAGGAGAATCATTATGAAAAAAGTCATTTACACAATCTTCGCCATGGTATTGCTGCCTCTCAGCCTGTTTGCCGGCCTGGCTGTGCCCGGAGAAGCAAACCCGGTTCTGGCAACCGAAAAATTCGAACTTGATGGTCAACAGCTTACTGTTGAAAAGCGCATCGATGATATGAACCTCACATTGCGGGTTCTCGACGCAGATGGCAAGCAGATATTCAGCTCAGAAACTCTCGGCAGTGAAGAAAAACTTTTCGTCATCGACCGCGAAGCAGTCAGCCTTAAAGTGCGCGACCTGAACGGCGACAAGGTTCCCGAACTTATGGCGGCAGCCTTTTATGGCCCGAACGCCAGCGGGCTTTATGTTTTTACTTACGATGCCGCAGCAAAAACCTTTAAACCGATGCCGTTCATACACGCAGCAGCAGATCTTACCCGCGACTGCCTGGTTTCTGACATGCGTCAGGAAAACGGCGAAGACCTGATGTTTCTTTCTGATGACGTGGTTCGGGCCCTCGGCATGATTTATTCTACCGAACCCGATGGCGAGCCAGTTGCCGGTTTCTACTTCTACAAACTTACCGACGGCGCCTTCAAATTCGTCGAAAGCAAGCCTGTTCCGGTAGACGAATAAGTATTTACACACAGAGCAAAGCCCTGCAGCAATGCAGGGCTTTTTCATTTTTGCAGCAGCTGGCTGCTTATGCTATGATAATCGAATATCTGATTTTGAGGTGCGACCGATGCGATATCTGCTGATAATTATGGTGCTGGTGACTACGGTGGCCGGTGCTGCTGAAATACCTATACTGCCTTTTGAACCCTTCGACGCCGGGCGCGAATATCGCAGCAGCGATGTAACGACAAGCCGTGACGGGCAGTTTCCCAATGACCCGTTTTTTGCAAAGCAGTGGCATCTTGAAAATCTTGGTCAGGCCGATGACAAGGGCAATATCGGCGAAGCCGGCTGCGATATCGCAATGCGCCAGGCCTGGAATCTATGGAATCCGAAGCAGGAAATCATTCTTGCCATTCTCGATTCAGGGCTCGACCTCAATCATGAAGATATCGACCCTTCGGTTCTCTGGGTCAACCCGGGCGAAAGCGGCATTGATGCCGACGGCAACGACAAAAAGAGCAATGGTATCGACGACGATGGCAACGGTTATGTCGATGACGTTCACGGTTACAACTTTGTCAGAGACAACGGCATAATTCAGGACGACCAGTATCACGGCACACATTGCGGCGCCATAATCTGCGCGCAGATGAACAATGGCACCGGTATTGCCGCGATGAATCCGCGCCTCAAGATCATGATCGTAAAAATTTTCGGTCTCGGTCAGACGCTCTACGCCAAAGATATCGCGCGCGCGGTTCGTTATGCCGTCGACAATGGCGCCAGAGTTCTCTCAAACAGCTATGGAACACCTTCTTATACTAAGGAGATGCATGAAGCCGTCAGCTACACCCATGAAAAGGGCGCACTGTTTGTCTGTGCTTCAGGCAACTCGCGCAAAGACCTTGATAATCCTGAAGAAAAAGACTACCCGGCATGCTATGGCCTGCCAAATCAGCTGGTGGTAAGCGCCACCGACAATGCCGACTGGTCACAGTTCGCCAACTTTGGATCGATGGTCGAAATCGCCGCACCTGGCGCCAACATTTTTTCGCTGATGCCGAAAAATGGTTATCGCTCTTTTTCCGGCACCTCTCAGGCCTGCCCGATGGCGGCAGCAGCTGCAACCATGGTCTGGGCGCAGAACCCTGAATTCAACTGGCAGCAGGTCAAGCAGATTCTGATCGACGGCGGCGATGAAGTTCCCGGACTCGGGCGCTATGTCAGAAACGGCCGCCGACTCAATCTCGCAAATTCGCTGCAGCACAAGACTGGGCGCAGGCTTCCCGTTTATGATTTCAGCAAATGGGTCAGTGAAGAACGTGTTATTGAATCACTGCATCCTTACAAGAACGACCAGCAAGCCAGCACCATCGTGGAAGTCCCTCAGGCCCGCCGTTTTCGACTGTTCTTCGAGCGCATCGAAATCGACCATCATGGTGACGTTCTGGCGATCAACAGCCCCAACAGTGCACGTACCATCGAAAAAATAAACAGCAGTTTTTCTGAAGTCTGGAGCGAAGTAATCGAAGGCTCAGAGGCAGAGCTGGTTCTGACTGCTGATAAGTACATGAATGCTTATGGTTTCAAGATCAGCAGAATCCAGTATCTGCCGAAATGAAGCAACTTAGTATCCCGACTGTTTCCAGGCAAACCGGCGATATGGGTAGTGAAAGAGAACAGAAAAGCTGGAAAATCATGACCAGCAAACTAGACAGAACAGCCTGCCAGAAGGAGACAGTAAGTTGATCGATTCTCTCGACATAAGAACATTGTCTGTCGCAATGAGCATAATCGGTCTAATTCTTTGTTTCTGCATGCTTTACGTTTATGCCACCCGCAAGACCTACGCCGGATTCATGCAGTGGACGACTGCTTCGGTTCTGATCAGCATAGCGATGGGACTAGTCGGCTCCCGCAACCTGCTGCCCGATTTTTTTTCAATTGTAGTTGCCAACCTGCTCATAGTCTCCGGAAACAGCTTTGTCTCATACGGCCTGGAACGGTTTACCGGGCAGAGACCCAACAAGTGGCTGTTTATATCGCAGTCAGCTGCAGCGATTGTTTTAATTCCCTGCTTTACCTATTACATACCATCGGTAGATGCACGCATAGTAACTCTTTCAGCTATTCTTGCGATTCTCTTCGGCTATTCCGGCTACATTGTATTTAAACATGTTCCAGTTCTGGTCAAAAACCGAAACAGCCTTTTGGTCAGCAGCTTAAGCATACTCTCAGCATGGAATGTATTGCGAATGATATTGACCGCCCGTGGCGCTCCGATTCCCGATCTGATGACTGCCTCGATCTTTCACGGGGTAACCTTGATGGTTTTTATCTGCGGCTACATAACAGTCATAATCGGCCTGATCATCCTCAATTTTCAGAAGGTCGAACTCGACCTTTCAGCAGCAATAGATGAAGTCAGAACGCTGCGCGGAATTGTTCCCATCTGCACGTCATGCAAAAAAATAAAAGACGAAAAAGGCTCGTGGAGCCTGGTTGAAGAATATGTCAGAGCGCATTCACATGCTGAATTCAGTCATGGCATGTGTCCAGACTGCATGAAAAAGTTTTATCCTGACTACGTCGACGAAGAAAATGACGAGCAGATAACGTAATCGCCACGACTGGCCGGGCATACATATTTTATATTGCCATTCCGCCAAGATAGTTCTATTATTTTCTGTAATCTCAGCCGGAAAAAGACTGGCAGCGCTGGCGCCGCCTACCGCGCCAAACCCGTAGAATAAAGGAGCAAGGTCTGGAATGGTAATCAGCCACCTCATAAAAAAACAGACGTATTTCGATTCGGTCACGCTCATGCTGATCGGCTCGCAGGTCAAGAAGCTTGCGGGCATCGACAGCACCGTCGTCGGCATGTGTACCGATTACAACATCGACAGTCTCAAGCGCCTCGACATGTATCAGAGCTCTTTTGACGGCCTCACGCCAAATGATCTGATCATCTGCATCAAAGCAGCAGATAAGCAAACTGCCGACGCCGGTATCGCCGAAGTCGAAAAACGCCTGGCCTCGCGCAAGCAGGCCTCTGGATCAGCCGAACTACCGCCGAGCAGTCAGGAAGAAGCTGCCAGCCGCCTGCCCGAAGCCAACATGGTGGTGATTTCGGTGCCCGGCGAATATGCCGCCCGCGAAGCCGAACAGGCACTCAATAACGGTCGTCATGTCATGCTGTTCTCTGACAACGTCAGCATTGAAGAAGAACTCAGGCTCAAAACTCTCGGAGCAAGCAAAGAGCTGCTGGTCATGGGCCCGGACTGCGGCACTGCCATAATCAACGGCACTCCCCTCGCCTTCGCCAACGCGGTCAGAAGCGGCGATATTGGCGTAGTAGCTGCTTCCGGCACCGGTCTGCAGGAAGTCACCAGCACCATTCACCGCCTGGGCTGCGGCATTACCCAGGCTATCGGCGTCGGCGGCCGCGATCTTTCCGAAAAAATCGGGGGAAAGATGACGCTGCTGGCAACCCGAGCACTGGCCGAAGATCCGGCAACGAAAGTAATAGTCATGCTTTCGAAACCACCAGCAGAATCGGTTCTGAAAACCCTTTACGCCGAACTTAAAAATATCGACAAAAAAATAGTGATCTATTTTATCGGCGCCGACCCGAAAGCGATAGAGGCTCAGGGTTTTATCGCTGCCAGCAATCTCGAAGACGCTGCAATCAAGGCCTGCGATCTCAGCACCGGTAAAAAGCACAATTCAGAAATGAGCGAAGAACAGATAAAAGAGGCCGCTTCCGACAGCAAAATGACCGGTAAGCATCTGCGCGGACTCTATTCCGGCGGCACCCTGTGCGACGAAGCGCAGCGTCTGCTGCAGCCGGTAATTGGCGAAATCAGCTCGAACACTCCGGTCAAGGGCTGCAAAGAGATGCCTGATGTATACAAAAGCAGTGGTCACTGCATAATCGACCTCGGCGATGATAACTTCACCCGCGGCAAGGCACACCCGATGATCGACCCGGCCTACCGTTCCGAACGCATGCTTCAGGAAATCGCTGACCCTGAAACCGGGCTGATCATTTTCGACGTTGTGCTCGGTTATGGCTCGCACCTTGACATGGCAGGCGAAATGGTCGCCGCCGTCGAAGAGGGTCGAAAAAAGTCAGGGCGGAATCCTCTGCTGGCAGCCTGCATCTGCGGCACCCGCGAAGACCCGCAGAATTACGCACAACAGCAGAAGATTCTTGAAGACGCCGGCATCAAGGTGTTTCCAACCAATGTGGCGATGGTCAGTTTTGCCCGGCATTGCCTGGAAAGGAACAAATAACCATGTTAAAAGATTTTTTCGGAAAAAAAGTCAAAGTAATAAATCTTGGAATTGCGAGTTTTGCCGAAGACCTGCGAAAACAGGGCGTCGAAACAGTACACACCGACTGGCGGCCGCCGGCAGGTGGCAACAAAAAGATTCAGGCACTGCTCGACAAGGTTGCCAGCTGGCAGAGCAAAGTTAAAAGCGCGAAAGGAGCCAGATAATGCTGATCGACATTCAACAGGCCAACGCCAACGCCATTGCAGCTATTCAGGCTTCACAGCCAGTTCTCAAAGGCATCGGTACCGCTCTCGAAGTGGTTCCGGGCATGAAAAAGAATCTGATTCTGCATGCCGGACCGCCAATCACCTGGGAAAGAATGTCTGGCCCATTGCGCGGCGCCGTTATGGGCGCGCTCATCTACGAAGGCCTGGCCAATACCCCGGAAGAAGCAGAAAAGCTTGCTGCCACTGACAAAATCGAATACTCGCCCTGGCACGAGCACGACGGCGTCGGCCCGATGGCCGGAGTCGGCACCGCCAGCATGCCAGTCTGGATCCTCGAAGAGCAGAAAGGCGGGCGCAAAACTTTCTGCACGCTTAATGAAGGCCTCGGTAAAGTATTGCGTTACGGCGCCTACTCTGAAGAAGTCATCACCCGTCTGAAATGGATGGAAACGGTTCTGGCACCGGTTCTCAAAGCAGCCATTCCGTTGGCGCCAGAAATCAATTTGAAAAACATGATTGCCCAGGCCCTGCAGATGGGCGATGAGGTACACAATCGCAACAAGGCGGCGACTTCGCTGCTGATCAGAGAACTCGCACCGGCAATAGTCAAGACAAGCTTTCCCGAAACCGACAAGGCTCGCGTGCTTGAGTTCATGCACTCGAACGATCACTTTTTCCTCAATCTCAGCATGCCGGCGGCAAAGATGATGTTGCAGGCGGCAGAATGGATAGAGGGTTCGACCATAGTCACCACCATGTGCCGCAATGGCACTGACTTCGGCATCAGAATAGCAGGCCTCAAGGAACGCTGGTTCACCGGCCAGGCTCAGATTGTCAAAGGTCTGCTTTTTCCGGGATTCAGCGAAGAAGACTGCAATCCAGACATCGGCGACAGTGCAATCACCGAAACCTGTGGGCTGGGCGGCTTTTCGATGGCAGCTGCGCCAGCAATCGTCAAATTCGTCGGCGGCACGGTTAACGATGCGATGAATTTTACCCGCAAGATGTATGAGATTACCGATGGCGAATCACAGGCATTTCAGATTCCAAACATGGAATTCAGAGGCTCGCCGCTGGGCATCAACCTGCTCAAGGTCTGCGAAAAAAATGTTCTGCCGCAGATCAATACCGGCATCGCCCACAAGAAGGCAGGGGTCGGCCAGGTCGGTGCCGGGCTGGTGAACCCGCCGCTGAAGTGTTTCGAGGACGCCCTCGAAGCTTATGTTGAAAAATACTGCAAGGATGAGTAATATTTTTGTAGACAAGAAAACAAGGAGACAATAAATGACCAAAGTAAAAATGTACGATCTCACTCAGAGACTCAGCATTCACACCCCGCCGTGGCCGAGCTATATGCCTCTGCAGGTGCAATATTTCAAGCGCATCGCCGGAGCCCACATGGGCCAGGGCGCCAACGGCCAGATCATCAAGACCAGCAACCACGTGGGAACCCACATCGATGGCGAAATTCACTTCTGCGCCAATGGCCGCACAATCGGTGAAGTGCCGCTCGAAGAATGGTGCGGCGACGGAGTAATCGTCGACATCAGTGATGAAGTCAGCGACTTTTCGCTGTATTCGCCTGATATGCTGATGAAGAAAGCCGATATCCGCAAAGGTGACATTCTCATAATCAACACCGGTTACCATAAATATGGCTGGGATCAGCCACAGGCAGACGAAGTACGCTACATGGTCAAACATCCAGGCCCTGATGCTGACTTCCACAAATGGGCGCAGGAAATGAAGTTCAAGTGGATCGGCGTTGACTGCGGCTCAGCTGACCACCCGATGAACACTATTCTGCGTGACTGGCACCCGAAACTCTTTGCCAAGGCCGAAGCCAAGCTCAAAGAAACCCATGGCAAAGCCTGGGATGAATACTATCCGCCCGAAGAGTATTATCAGGTAATGCATCTCAAGATGTTCCCACTCGGCATAGTTCACGCCGAAAACATCGGTGGCGAAATCGACAAGCTCAACAACAAGCGCACCTGGATAGGCCTGTTCCCGTGGCGTGCGATCGAACTTGAATCGTGCATCAGCCGCATAGTTGCGTTCGAATTCGACAAATAAACTGAAGAACAGCAAAGCCGGCGTTCGCACATGCGAAACGCCGGCTTTTTGTTTGCCGACAGCTATTTCATGCTGGTTTTAAGCTTTATCTTCACAAACGCCTTCTCCAGGTCACTCTTGGTAAAAGGCTTTTCGAGGAAAGTCCCAACTCCAAGCCTTTCAAGCTCGCGTTTTTTGTCGTCAAAAAGCATGCCCGTACAGAGAATTACCGGAATTTCAGGGTTCAACCAGCGTATTTCGCGTACCAGTTCAGTTCCACTCATTTCTGGCATGGTGAGATCGACAATAGCCACAGCCAGAGATTCATTGATCGACTTGAACAGCTCAAGTCCCCGAATGCCATTCTCAGCAAGAACTGTTTGATAACCAAGTTCATGCAGCAGTTCAGACAAAATATCTCTTACGCTTTCTTCATCATCGACGATAAGTGCCGTACCAGCATTGAACCTGCCAGGAGATGGCCCGGCAACGGTCTCAGCAACCGGCTGCTCAATGGCTGTCGGCATATCGTATGGTAAAAACAGCGAAAACCTTGTTCCCTCGCCAGGCGTGCTCTCGACCAAAGCCGAGCCGCGATGACTTTTAAGCATGCCGAGTACAGAAGACAATCCGAGACCGCGACCAGAATACTTGGTGGTGAAGAACGGATCAAATATTCGCGAAAGATCAGAAGAATCAATACCACTACCGTTATCGGCAACCCCTATACATATATAACTGCCAGCTGTTACCGGAGGCCCAAAATAGCCGACCTCATGACCATTAAAAGTCCTGTCTCCGCGTCTGGCACTGATTTCAATAACGCCTGGTCGTGAGTCAGGAATTGATTCGACAGCGTTCTGAACTATGCAGAAAAGCGCCTGTTTGAACATGGGCGGATCGACATTGAGCTGATGCCCCTCTGCCGCAAAATCATATCTGAAGGTTACCTTATCGGGGGCAATAGAAGAAAACTGCGACTGCATCTCCTTTATCAGCTGCGGAATAGATGCAGTCTGAAACATGCTCGGCAGCTTGCCGGTATACGACATGAGCTGATGAATTATTTCGCCGGCCCGGCGGGCTGCATCTATTATGCGGCGAGCCTTTTCGCGACCGCCTGTATTTGCCTGGAAATCACGCATCATCAGATCGGCATAGCCCATGATGCCGGTAAGCAGGTTATTGAAGTCGTTAGCCAGGCCATTAGCCATCATTCCAAGGTTGTCGAGCTTCTGGATCTGGAGCAGCTGTTTTTCATAGCGCTGACGTGCTATTTCGGCCTCGCGCCGCGCTGAAATGTCGCGCACAGTTACCAGAAAACATTCAAGCCCTTCAAGTTTGACCGGGTTAATTGTCACTTCAGTCGGAAAAATTCCGCCATCCTTGCGGATTCCCAGTGCTTCAAGGCAAACACTGCGCTCGCTTCCACGCTTGGCCTTGAGGTCTGTCTCAAGATCTTTGAGCATACCCAAAAGATCACCTGGCACAAGATCGCTTGCAGATTTACTCAACAATTCAGCGCGTGTGTAGCCGTAGATTCTTTCACATGATGAATTGCAGTCAAAAATGCGGCCATCGACCGTTTCAATGAAAATCGCGTCAGAAGATGCTTCAAACAGCGCCCAATAACGTTTTTTTGTTTCATCGAGGCTGTCTATCGTCTGATATAGGCTGGTAACATCGGTGATAATACACAATACGGCCTTTGTATCGTCATAACGAATATACTGCAATGACACAAGCGCCCTGAGCAGTGTGTGATCCTTTTTGCAGACACTGACTTCCCGGTCTGCTCTTCCGTGTTCGAGAAGTTCACTCTCGAGGCTGACAAGAAAATGTCCAGGGTCGGCGAGATTAAAAATACTTGAGAAATCAAATTCTTCTCGCAGCATTTCGCTGGCTTCATAGCCGAGTATACTGTCGGCATGTGAATTTGTATAAAGAATGCGGCCATCGGCGATTATACAGACAACGCCAGGCAGATTCTCGGCCAGGGATCTGAACTTCTCTTCAGACTGAGCCAGGCGGAGCTCCACCTCTTTGCGCTCGGATATATCGCGCAGAATCACCAGTCGACAACCATTCATAGCATGTGCCCGACTGATTTCGGCTATACAGACCTGTACCCAGCGGCAATTGCCGGCAGGACTTTTCACTGCAAAATCTGCTTCGACCAGGCCTGAACCGGCAGTCTTTAACATCTCATCTATTTCGCCGACCAGATATTCAGAAAGCTTGTGACCGATCATCTCAGCAGGAGCTCCCCCGAGAAGAAGAGAAGCTCGATCTGTACAGAGTTCGATATGGCCATGGCAATCGATCACCACATAGCTTACCAGCAGAGAATCAAGCAAAGTCTCACAATGCGAGACAACCGGGTTGCTTTTATCTCTCTCCCAGTGGCTGAAACCAATTATACCGCCACAGACTTCGTTGTTCGCAGCGGTAACCGGACGCCCGATGATGCGGTACAGTGCAAAATCTCCTGGACCTTTGTCCAGCCTTATCTCACCACAGGCAGAACTGCCATCGAGAACTTTGTTGATAACATTACGCAAAACAGCCTGATCATCGACATGCAGCACCGACATGAACCATTCGAACATCTTTTCCTGATCGTCTGGACAGCCAACAAGAGATGGGTTGCTGCAAAAAAATTCCGGGAAAAATTCTGCCCTGTTGTTGTCAAAATAACAAACCAGATCGGCTAAAAAACAACCGGCGCGAACAAACTCCGCCCTGAGTTTTTCTTTGACAGAGCGGTCTTGTACGGCCTGACCTGTCATATTGTTCATGGATTTGTCCCCGCCACTCTATATTTATTGTAACAGATAAATCAGCATGCTGATACAGGCGAAAGGAATTGGTCAAAACCGCAATTTATTTAGCCTGTATGGCTTGACAGCATGCTCTTTGATTCTTACAATCTAAAGTACGGTTTTAATCGCGTTGCGGGAGGGGTTTATGTTAAGAAGTTTGCAATTGAAGACCCTGTTAGGTCTGCTGTTGTTCGCAATACTTTTCACAGTGTCTGATGTACAGGCCGGCGTATTCTCAGATATCAAGCTCTGGGTTTCTGAACAGGCGAATATCAGGCAGCACTCCAAGAACATCACGAGTGAAGTAAAAACCCTGTACCGCGAACGCAAGTCCATTCAGAGGTTCGCCGAGGGCGCAAGCAATCTGATCAAGGTTTACCAGTCGATCAGAAACAAAAATCTCAAAACTAATTTTCCGAAACTGCTCGACATCGCCAGATCGATCAGCCAGGTCGTGACCGAGTTCAGCAATCTCGCGCCCAAAGCTGAGGCTATGTACAAAAAAGCCCAGCCGAGCATGAAATATTTTGCTGAACTCGCCGATCAAACGCAGACAATTCAGACCGTAAAAAAGAAAATAGTTGTAAAAACCTTTTCAGAAAACCGCCTGATGAGCCTGGCCGGAGCGAATGGCTGGAACCGCGTTTTCGATGCGGTTAAGGAAAACCCGATCAATCTTTTTAAATGGGGCAGACTCAGCGACGAATATAAACTTGGCAAAATCGAAGGTCAGTATCCGCTCAAGTGTGCCCAGATTGCATTTGAAGCCTCTGGCTATTACTTTGCTGCAAAAGAATCGATGCAGGATCTGCTCGGCATACAGAGCGAAATTAAAGGAATCCTCGGCGGCGACCTCAATTCGATTCTGAACCTTGGCAATACAGTCAACAAAATCCAGAATTCTGGCAATTCGATTGAATCAATCGGCGAACTGGCCCAGGAAGGCACCAACAAACTCAGCATGCGCATGACTGAGCTGGTAAAGCTCCAGGAAGAATACGTAGCAGCCAGCAAAATCTACAACCAGAAATACAATAAAAGCGAAAGTTCCGGGGCTTCTTCTCCTGGCAATGTAACGACATCGCCGGCCAGAAATGCACCATCCACCTCTTCTTCGGCTTCTTCCCCGGCCTCAGGTGCTTCTACAAGCGTTTATTCTCCTAACAGCAGAACCCCGAGACCAACCGCCAATACAACCAGCAGCGTTCCTGCTGTAAGTCTGCAACAGGCAATGGCAAATTATCAAGTTGCCTACGAAGCCTACATAAAAATTTCTCAGGCAGGCAAAGCCAGTCAGGCAGAAGTTAACGCAGCGATAGAAAAGCTCGCTGTTGCCAGAAAACAGGTCGAGCAGGCAAAAGCCAGCGGAAAATAACGCCAGACTATCATCATAATTGAATCTAAATTAAAAAACCCGTTCACCTGACGGGTTTTTTACTTTGCGTAATGGTTGAAACTATTCGCGCTCTGCATTAGACTAGCTATATGCAAAAAGCGAACGGGCAGCAGACTCCCAATATCTTATCGCGCTGGTATTCGCCGGCCCGAAGCCTCGTCTTCTTTTGTCTGCTCATAATTCTTCCCACTCTGACCGTAGGGCTGACCCTCAACATGGTTCAGAACAACCTTGCCCGGGACGAAGAACAGCAGAATCTCGACGAGATGGCCGAAATGACTGCGCACATGGCTCGACTTGCCAACCCTGAAACCTACTTTCAGGAAACCCTGAGAAGAGTCTGCGACTCGTTCCGCTGGGCCTCTTCGACAGAAGATATCGCTCGGCCTGAAAAAAAAGACATTCTCGAACTGTTTCTTTTCGATTCTAACGGGGTAAGGCTGGCATGGCCCGATGGCGAAAGCAGTAAGCGCAAAATGTCAGAAGATTACATCCAGATTCTGCTGCGTTTGCGCAAAGAGCCAGACAGTTCTCTTACCCGACGCGAACAGAACATTGCCTCGACCTTCTCTGGCAACCAGGCCACAGTGCACAGTCTCGCCCGCAGTCCAGAAACTCTGGTCAGTTTTCAAGGTCTGGGCATGCGCAGATATGGTGCCTGGTTCGAATTGCGGCTGCCCGGGAACATGGGTGAAGGGCACCTGATCGCCTGGCTCAATACCGATGAAATATCAAGGTATGAGCTGGCTGATAATGCGATAAGAAAGATCAGCCAGCTGGCAGGCGAAAACTATACTTTCGCCTGGATGGATCTCAATAACCCCGATAAGACCGGAGTTACCGGCAACCTCAGGATTCGTGAAGAAAGCAGAAAACTCCTCGCTACCGAGGGCATGAAATCAGGCTTTCGCCTCAATGACGAACTTGTCGCAATCAACGACACTCCAGAAGGAATCAGGCTCATCGGCTCGCGGCACGTCAGCCCGCCACCGCCACTGCTGCTTCATTATTTCAATTTGCTGCGCATGACAATTCCGGTTTTTCTTTTGTTCATGCTGTGGAAAACAGTATTCCTGGTTCGCCTCGATCTGTCGGCAGGCTTACAGTTCTCACTGATTTTTGGTTTTACCGCCATTGCAGGCATTCTGATACTCTTCACAGGAACACTGGCTTATCAGTATGAAAAGCAGAATTCACTCGTGGGTGACTACAAGCATCGCGCCGTTGAGATCCTCGAAAAAGTCGATCGCAACTTTACCTCCTCATATGGCGACCTCATCCGACAATATCGCCATCTTAATCAGCAGCTCAAAAACCCACAGCAGCCGCCGGCAAAAATACTTGAGCCGCTTGCCATCGCACAAGCCGATGACAATATTGCGTTTGCCAGCTACTCAGACACTGCCGGGAACTTTCTCTTCAAGGCACCCGATGCTTTCGCGACCGGCAATACCAATACAATCGAGAGCAAATACGCCAACCTGATCGGAGGCGTGTCTTCGCAGTTGATCAAAACCTTCAATTCTTCTCGAACGACCGCTTACAAATATACAGACGACCCGCTGGGCGTAACTACCGTAACCGCGCGACCGGTCGAAGGACTTCTGGCAAACCGTTCGACGCTGCAAAACATTACTTTTGACGGCGATGAAACACTTACCTTTCTCGATCTCACCATAGACGATAATGATACCGCCTCTGGCTGCCTGTTTATCGTGCACGAACCGAGAAAAATGCAGCTGAGCTATCTCGCGGTATCTGCCAGCAAACTGGCGGCTTCAACCGGCTTTACCCTCGCTGCCTTTCCCAAAAAACATGCTGACCGCAACGCATATTACCCGCGCTATTCTCTGACCAACGAGCTGCCGCTCTGGAAACTTCAGGATCTGATCAACCAGACCCAGGTAAGTTCTTTTAAACATGGCAGAATAGATGGGGTCGAAGTTCTGGTAGCAGCCATACCCGGCCATAACCTGCGTAATTACAATCTGTTCCTGATAATGCCTTTTGAGCCAATCCGTAATGAAGCAAGCAGGCTTTCAGGCATTTTTGTTCTGGGCTCACTGCTGGCACTTATATTTATTACCTTCCTCGGGTTGATACTCACAAATACCCTTATTCAGCCGATTTCTATGCTGGCCGCCAATGCGACTGCCCTTCAGAAAAGCGAATTTTCAAGAAGCGAAGAAATGACCTTCTCAGAAACCAATGAGCTGGAAAGCATCTCTACCGGCTTGACCGACCTGATTCTCAAGGTCAGAGAGTTCAACGAAGGGCGCTCGATTAAGCGTCACCTTCTGCCCCCTGAGCCGATGATAATAGGGAAACTGGTTCTCGACGGCTTTCAGATCAGCAGAAACAGCGATGAAAAAGAAATCTACCACTTTGCCAGACTCGACGAAAATCTCGCCATTGCTTTTTTGATGCGCACAGATCAGTCCGGTATCGAAGCGTCTCTTAATCTGTCTATGGCAAGAATGGCAGTCAGACTGATCTCAGAGGAACTCAACGTTCGCTCGCCGTTCCAGATACTCAAAGATCTCGAAGAGTATTTCAGAATAAATCTGCGCCGAAGGCTGACTGGTGACTTCTTTCTGATGATACTCGACATGAACGAGAAATTACTGAGTTACAGTGGCTGCGGTGCCATAAAATTCGCCATCTGCAATCTCAAAGAACGAAATGTTGACATTATCGATCTGCCACCCTGTGAAATCGGCAGTTCAGAATTTTACAACTTCGGCAAACAGGAGACGCAGATATCCGACGACTCTCTTGCCATCGCCTTGTCGCCAGTCTTTACCGAAAATTGCCAGGAAAAGCTGAAAACCCTGTTGCCATCACTGGCAATTAAGCAGCGTGAAGGCAAACCAGTCAGACCAACGCTGCAAAAAGAAGCAGAAGCAAGCTGCGGCAAAGAATTCAAAGAAACTGCCAGTCTTATTGTAGCGCACGTTTCTGCAAACCGGGAGACACCTTCATGAGTGGTCACAGCAAAAGCACGATTACACGCTGGCTCCTGATAGTGGCTCTGACATGGGGCATTCCTGCCGCGATTCTATTCACCGGAGCCAAGCTGTTTCTCGACGACAAAATCACCCGCAGCAGCGCTTTGATAATCGACAACATCGAGCAGCGCCTCGACAACTTTGCCTATGACAGCTCGCCGACGCGCTTTTTCCAGCCGCGCCTGAACGGGCTTTTTCGCCAGCTCAAAGGCCTTTCGCCCAGCCTCGACATTCTCGAAAAAATCATAGCAGACTTCGATCGACAGTGGCCGAAGCAGATGATGGAAGTCTATCTGTTCAACGGCGAGGGAGCAGTTTTTCCGATCAGAGGCGCCCGCGAAGAACATGAGGTTTTCTTTAAACTCATCAACGCCGGCTATGAAAACACCAGCATTTCGCCGGAGCAGCTGAGTCAGGCCGGCAAGCTTTTTCCAGCCCCTGATCTGATGCTTACCAGAGCCAGAGAGCAGCGCGACCGCGTAATCGAGCTTGGCAACCCCGATCGCTACTCGCTTTGTTACTTCGACTTCGACCGGGCAATTCGCGGACGTTCTGTCGCCGGGATTCTCGTATTTATTCATTACAACAAAATGGATATAGGTAATATTCTCGACACAACGGTCAATGCTGCTGACCCGGTACATTTCGGCTATATAGGCGAGCAAAGCGCAAACCTCCCCGAAATTCTGGCCGACCTCGATCAGGAAAGGCTTGTCGATTATTATCTGCAATATCCAACCAGCTCTTTCGCTCTTGCCGGAAAACTCATTTCGATTAAACGCCTGAACCCGAGCACTCTGCTGGTCGGAGCCTTCACAGCGCCAGAGCACCCATGGTTACTGATCAGCATCTGTCTGCTGTTGTTTTTGGTCTGTAGCGGACTGTTTATCCGGCTCACTTACCGCATAGTCGTGTTAAACGTTCGTTTTCAACACAACATGAGACAACGCCTGATCGGGTTGTTTGCACTCTGTTACGCATTGCCGATCGCAGGCTCCAGTTTTCTCATAGTCCAATATCTGCGCGAACTCAAGCATTCGATGATTCTGGGAGAAAAGCAGTCAAACTATCGGCGTCTGGCCGACATAGACGCCGGATTCTCGCGCTTTATCACCGCCAAGCTCCTCGATTTCAGAAATTTCAGCGAAAATTTAAGAAAGCATATCGACGACAAAGACCGCCTGAGCGCGATGCTTAAAGCAAAATATGACAGTTTCGAAGCTGACAGCATCCACATGGTTTCTTCGACTTCAGAATTGATCTATTCAAACGACCTGATGACGGCAGAAGTCCGCCGACACTTCAAGCAATCAAACCAGCAGCGCCAGAAAATTCTCGACAGCTGGAAATACCGTCAGGCCGCTATTTCAGAGCGCCACATAAAAGCTCTTTTCAGTAACGGCACCACAGATGGACTGGCAGAGGAACCAGAAAGAGGAGAAGGCCATGGAGCTTTCATCAAACTCTTCAACAGCACTGCCATGGCGGCGATGGATTACTACAACCAGTCAAACAACATAATACAACCGCTTAAACGCTCAAGTTCCAGTCTTGTAATCGACACCATCATCGAGTCAAATACCCAGTCACTCTTTCAGTCTGCCCGCACCAACATCGGCAAATTCACCAATATTCAGGGGATGTCAGAGATATTCCTTGGCTATCTCGATGTTCTGCCTGGGACGGAAGGCGAGGCCTGGTATGCATTTGCCATGCTGGTCGATCTGATAAACTTCCAGAGACAGTATTTTGAGAGTCTGTTCAGCGATCTGCGCTCAAGACGCGATATTCTTAACCGGATATTTCCTGAAGAAGACATCAGGGCAGTTTCGACGCACCAGTATGCCGCCAACTTTCCATCAGTTCTTGAATTCAAGAATTTCGAAGCGATAATCAGACGCAGTGATAATGATTTTAAGACATTCACGCAGCAGATGATGATAGATGGCCGTGAAAGCCTGGTCAGCGTTCTGCGTGGCTCATATCTCAAACATTACCTTCTTATCAAGATTTCTCCGTTAGACCGACTCAACGAAGCTTATCACAAGCGCCTGAACATAATTGTCATAATTTTTGCCGTTCTGTTGATCATGGGTCTGGCACTTGCAAGACTGTTAACCAGACTTCTGATATTACCAATAAGCGACATCATGATCGGCGTAAAGGCCCTTGCAAAAAGGAATTACGAGCATCGCATACCTGTTCGCTCAGAAAACGAATTCGGTGTTATTGCCCGGGCTTTTAATGAATCTGCTGCTATTCTCAAAAAGCTTACCATTTCCGAAAAAATTCGAAAGCAACTCTACCCCGAGCTTGAGTTCCGCTGCGGCAGTTATCTGATTACAACCGCCAACTCGAACTCCAGAATAATCCTCAGCGACTTTTTCGACTATTTCCCGCTCAAGCAGGGAGCTTACGCGGTAATGCTGGCTGAAGTTTCAGGCAATGATATCTCAGCCGCATATCTGACCGCCATGCTCAAAACATCTTTTACTCTTCTTTCACCCAGTTTCCCGTTCGGGCCAGACACAATTCTGAAAAAGCTCAACGAAATTTTCATGCCCTATTACCAGAAAGGTCATATGACCACATGCCTCATCGGCATGATCGATTCGACCAACGACCAGATGCTGTGTTCGAATGCCGGACAATCCTATCCCATCAGCATCTCAACCCAGCCTGAAGAAAAAACCTTCGTCAGCATGCCTTCATCACCTTTGGGAATCAGCGGCGAAAGCAAATTCAACAAAAAAGTGATCAGCCTCGACAAGCGAACCACCATACTTTACTCAGATGGTGCAATTAATCTGCTCGATCAGAATGGCGAAAAACTCGGTCAGGAAAGATTCATGGAAATCGTCTGGGATAGCCTGAAAGCAGACCCGCGTAATCCCGCCGAAGAAATACTCAAACGCCTGGAAGCAATTGCGATGAGCGTGCCATGGCGGGATGATATCACCATAATCTGCATTCAGAACCGTATTTAGAGCTTATTTTCTGTGGCTAACAAAGCCCTGTAAATATACGATAGCCTTGCGCGCCAACGCTTTATCTCTATCTGCCGCGATTCTGAAAAATTCCCGCAACGCATCGAGATAAACCGGGTTCTTCTGGTACGACATGGCAAGAATGACATCGCACCTGATATCGAGCGAATCGTCATTAAGCATCTGCTTGAGAATTTCTTCAACCTGAGCGCCTTTCATGCGTGAAAGCACGAAAACCCCGGCCGATCTGACGCGCGCATCGCTGTTTTGTGGAAGGTTATGGAAGGCCTGCATGATTTTTACCGGGCCGAAGTTGTTGAGAGCTGTGCGGGCTGCCTGCGCCAGCAGCGGTATTTCCGAGCGCAAAAACGGACATAAATGTGGAATTGCCGGAACTTTTTTGGTCTGTTCCAGCCCCTGGATTGCGGCCAGAGCCACTCTCTGATCGTCATGGTAAAGTAGTCCGGCCAGAACATCGATAACTGCCGGATCAGCATAATTCCCCAGTTCTCTGGCTACAAAAGCCAGACGAACCGGCTCAGGCTTGGTCAAAACATATTCGATCAGATGCGGTATATGCTTCGGGTTTTTCTGAGCGAACATATCGCGCAGCTCCGCATCGGTAATCGCCATCATCTTCAGTTTAACGGTAAGATCATCTTTGAGAGACTCTTCTGAGAGATCCATGCTGACGTTAAAATCTACGTCCGGCGCCATCGGCTCTTGATATGAGGGCGATGCTGCAGGGGCCGACGGTCGGGCAGCAGTTCGGTAACCGCCGACAGGAGGCTCTTCTCGGCGGGCCTGCGGCGAGATCTTTCCCTGCATGGCCTTGCGGCTCAGCTCACTCCAGAGTGAGTCCAGCTCCGGATCAGCCTGAACCGGCGCGCGCCGGCCGGGCCGAATCAATTCACGCAACTGCTCAATTTCGGCCTGATGTTTAGCCGTGATAGTCTGATAACTCGCTGCGGCTGGCGGAGCAGTGAGAGGCACTGTCGGGGCAACTGGAGCCACTGCTGGCGTGGCCGCTGGCTGAGCAGCCGAGGGAGCAACTGCTGACGCAGCTACCGGAGCAGGCCCTGCTGGCTTTTCCACCGGCTGTTTTTCTTCAGCATCTTCATCGCTGCTTTCTTCAGCTTCTGGCTCATTTGCCTTTGCTTCAATGTCAGCGGTCTTTTCTTTGGCTGCTTTCGTCTTTGCTTTAGCTTTCTTTTTGGGTTGCGCTTTCTTATCTTCTGCCGCCCCAGCACCGTCACCTTCGGTTTTTTCAGCCTCTTTTTCAGCAGTACCGGCTTCTTTGGCTGCACCCTTCTGATCTGGAAGTTCATCCAGACTCAGTGCCGCGGCGGCGGCCTTTTTAGCCTTGATTTTTTTGGCGACGAATACTATCGGCAAAGCGATCAGCGCCAGAGCAATCAGGCCAAATCTGCGCGCAAGAACCATATAATAGGCTGTGGTCGCTGCCGGATATGGTTTTTTAGCCGATCTGGCCTTGCCGAGAAAAGTCATCGCCCGGCCAAGATCCGGCTTTTTCGCGTTCACGTAATACATTCCCTGAGCATAATCAGCCAGAGCACTTTCCGGGTCCTTGCTGGAAAGCTGGCGTGCCAGGCGGTTGACCTGATTCCAGTCCGTCTTGTCTGAGGCCAGCTGAGCCTCGATGTAAATTGTTAGCAGCTCAGGGAGCTCGCCCACGGCATCCTCATGCTCCTGAAGAATGGCGATAACATCCTGATGTTTGCCGGCACTGGCCGGGCCATTGACCTTGGCGAGAAGCTCCTGGGGATCCGCGCTCAGGGCGGGTAACTCAGGGTGCAGATCTTCACCCTCGCCGCCTTCTTCGCCCTCTTCAACTACTCCCCCGTCTTCCACGACTTCGCCAGCACCAGATTCGTCTAATACCTCATTTTCGCCTTCATCGACGGGGCCGCCCTCGTCTGGAAGCGGGCCATCTGCCGTCTCGCCCTCTTCTGACTGACCGCCTTCTCCAGATTGAGCGCCCTCTTCCTGTTCGGCGGCATCGGCGGGTTCAGCGTCTGCTGCGGGATCAGCTGAGTCTTCGACAATGAACATGTCATCATCCTGAGCCAGGCCAGGCTGATGAATAACAGGCAAAACGAGCACCCACAGCAGAAAAAGCCAGAATGCTCTTTTTTCCTTACTGATAAACATATTCAATCTCGAAACCTTACTCGAACTTTCTTCTTACCTCTTACAACTTCGTTAAGATAATCAATCTCATACTTGATTTCCTGCTCGCGCATGCTGATACGCTGCGAAAGATCGGGCTGCGGGCGATAAGGCGGCTTGCCGCGCCACGGATACCAGTCCTTGATAGCTGGTTCCATCTGCTTTGCCTTGAGAAGTTCATCGCGTCGCATCTGCTCAAGTTCGCGCTGATAGTATTTCGGACTTTCGGAAGGGGCCTGACGGCAGCCGGTAACTGCCAATGCGAAAAGACACCAGAGCAGCATTCTGCCGAGAGATTGCGGTCGAGCGTTCATAATGCGTCCCCGTTTCTGATAGACAATTCAGGCTATCTAATCGGGAAGAGGTCAGCTTTTGTTTAGCGATAAAAGACACTTTTTTATCTACCCTGCCTGCCCGTCTTATGCACTTCAGGCAGTGGTTTTCGCGAACTGATTTTCAGGTCGGCGTTTCCCAGCGTCACTCTGGTGTTGGGGGGCACCGATTCTGTCAGCCAGACATTGCCGCCGATGACCGAATTTTCACCGATAAAAGTTTCACCACCTAATATTGTCGCTCCCGCATAGATCACGACAGAGTTACCTATGGTCGGATGCCGACGCGCCCGCCTGATAACCTGGCCTTTCTTATCTCTCGGAAAATTGAGCGCTCCAAGAGTAACGCCCTGGTAAAGAGTTACATTATCTCCGATTACTGATGTCTCACCGATAACCACGCCGGTACCATGGTCAATGAAAAAGCTCCTGCCGATCTGAGCGCCAGGATGTATGTCAACACCGGTGCGTGAATGCGCCCATTCAGTCATAATGCGCGGGATCAGGCGCAGACCACTGCTGTAAAAAAAGTGCGCTACCCGATAAACGCTGACAGCCTCAAGACCTGGATAGCTGAAAATAATCTCGTCATAGTTTACCGCAGCGGGGTCATTAACGAAGGCAGCTTTGACGTCAAGGTCGAGTGCAGCGCGCAGGGCCGGAATGTTCTCAAGAAATGACATTACCATCATTTCAGAGGCGCGCTCGCATTGCCCGCAATGCTCGGGGCCACGTTTACAGCCATGAATGAGTTCGCGCAAAACCTGTGGTCTGAGTTCTTCGTAAATCCTGGCGACTCGATAGCCTATTCGCATATTGATCGTTTCGAACGACATTTCAGAATGTCCAAAGTAACCAGGATAAAGGATTATGAAGATATCACTGATCAGCTGATAAATTTTTTCCTTGTCAGGCAAAGGGCTGTTGTCAAAATGCTGCACTTCCTTCTGGTCTTCATTGATCGACTTGAGAATTCCGTCTACGATCTTTTTCAATGATTTTTTCATAGCTGCTCCCACTGATTTTCACGTTTATACACGCATAAAATACAACGAATCAATGTAAAATTCCACTGCCAATAGTCGGGGCAAATCAGTTTTTACTTGATGAACAGGTAATTTGGTTTATAATCAGATTAAGATCTGAATAAGCGAAAAGGAATCTGCAGTATGAACGAAATGGAAATCTGCTTCCCGGAAAACGAAATAGTCGCTCAAAACACAGTTTTAGACAAACATTTTGCCAGCAACACCTATGGATATTGCGATCTTTTCGAAACCCAGCTGTTCAAGGAAAGCTGGTGCTCACTGCAGGAGAACGAAAACACTCTCTTCGACGCAACGCTTGAACAGCTGGTGAACTCGCTGCGACCATGAGCGTTACGCGCAAACAGGATATCAGATCTCTCAAAGAAGCACTGACCGGCGGCTACCCCATAATAGCAATAGAAACCTGGGAAGAAGACGCCACCATCGCGACTCTGCAAGGTTTTTTCGCCAGCGCATTTCAGGGCAAGGGCAGCTTTCTCACCTGGGATCTTCAATCAGGTCTGACTGACAGCACAAGTGGAGAAACCACCGCCTGCACAGCCGTCGAAGCGCTTGAAAAAGTTCAGATGCATGATCGTGCCGGTTTTTTTATCTTCAAAGATCTCAGCGCATTACTTGACAACCCCGATATCCAAAGGCGCCTGCGCAATATCCACTACAGCTTTCGCGGGCAAAGCCGTTTTCTCATGCTTACCGGATCGAGTTTTCTTATACCCGGCGAATTGCGCAAGGATGTTATTCTAATCGACTACAAGTTGCCCGAGCCGGTAGAAATCTCGAGTATTCTTGACGAACAGCTTCAGGCAGCGGTCAGACGAGGCTCTGTCAACAGCCTTACCGCCGAAGACCTGAATCAGGCAATAATATCGCTGAAAGGCTTTACTGCCGCCGAAATCCGCTATTCTCTCAACAAGGCTCTGTGGGGTCGCAAAACCATAGACAGCGAGATTTTATCAGTATTACAGGACGAAAAAGAGCAACTGGCGCGCAAGGACGGAGTTCTCGAATATGTACGAAGCATAGAATCTCTGTCTGACGTCGGCGGCCTTGAAAACCTCAAAGAATGGCTGGTAAAAAGAAGAAAACTCTTCACCCCGGAAGCCGCAAAAGCAGGTTTGAACCCACCACGCGGCCTTCTGATGATGGGAATTTCTGGTTGCGGAAAATCGCTGTCGGTTAAGGCAATAAGCTCGCTATGGGGACTGCCTCTTTTCAGACTCGACATGAACAAGGTTTATTCGGGCAACTACGGCACCCCTGAGGGCACTTTTCACCGCGCAATAAAAAGCATAGAATCAGTCGCGCCGGCAATACTCTGGATCGACGAAATCGAAGGCGGCATCAGCAGCAACACCGCTAAAGACGGTGGCACCGGCTCCCACATATTTTCGGCCTTCCTCACCTGGATGCAGGAAAAATCAGCCGGCGTCTTTGTCGCGGCAACCGCCAACCGCATCGACCTGCTGCCCGCCGAAATCATCCGCAAAGGCCGCTTCGACCAGGTTTTCTTTGTCGATCTACCCAACGACAGCGAGCGCGAAGCAATCTTTCGCGTTCATCTCACCCGCCGCGGCAACAGAATCGAAGACTTTGATCTGCCGTTGCTGAGCGTTGCCACCGAATTCTGGAACGGCGCCGAGATCGAACATGTGGTGGAAGCGGCTACCATCGAAGCCTTTCATCGCGACACCGCGCTGACCCAGGATGACCTGTACACTATCATCCGTAGTACAGTTCCGCTTTCGCGCACCATGTCCGAGCAGATCAAATTCATCAAAAGCTGGGCCAGCGAGCGCGCCATTTCTGCTTCACGCGCAGATAAGTAACACCGATTTAACTGGCTGCCCGGTACTGAGAAAGTATCCGGGCTTTTTTTCTGCGCAACAATTCTTGACTTTCCGTCAAAATTAGACTAAACTAAAAATGTTAGACATATCTAATTTCGACAAGGCGGATACAATGGTCAGAACCACAGTCAATCTATCAGAGCTGCCAGAGGGCAGCACAGCCACCATTCGAGACATCGACGCATTATCGCCAACATCGCAAAGACTTCTCGACATGGGCTTCGTTCCAGGTACACCGATTAGAGCGGTCAAAAGAGCTCCAATGGGAGATCCCACCACTTTTGAAATCCGGGGATACCAGGTTGGCCTGCGCCGCTCAGAATCGGCGCTTATAGATGTCGAGATCAAGCCGGATGACAAATAAAATTCAACGTAACGTTTTTCTTCTCGGCAATCCCAATTCTGGCAAAACCAGCCTTTTTAATGCTGTAACTGGCGAAAGACGCCGAGTTGGCAACTGGCCTGGCGTCACCGTACAAAAACTCGAAGGCACTGCCAAGACTGAAACCGCAAATCTGACCATATGCGACCTGCCGGGAACTTACTCGCTGACCCCCGCCACGCCAGAAGAAGAAGTCGTTCTCAAAACAATAGATGAGGCAGTGACCGGTTGTATCGTCAACGTTGTCGATATTGCTAATTTTGAGCGCAATCTTTTTCTGACCACGCAATTGATCGAACTCGGCATAAGACCTGTCGTCAGCCTTAACTGTTTCGACTCATTCACCCGCGCCGGCGGCAGCATCGATCTCCAGAAATTTTCGACTTTTACCGGCACTACCCCCTTTCCGACTGTTGCCAGAACCGGAGAAGGCACGCAGAACCTGGTAGAATTCATCGGGAAGCCTGAGCTGACCTGCATCGATGACTCGACCAGCTGTCTCTCGTTACCGCAAGTCTGGCTGGATGCTGCTGAAGAAGCTCTCAATCTCAAAAATCTCAAATGGATTTCAGCAACGCCGGCTCAACGTTATGGCGCACTGGTCGATCTGATCAAGCTTCAACCCGAACAAGTCGTGCCTGAACTCATCGAAATACGTCAAAACCTCGCTAAAAAGCTAAGCGAAGGTCGTGATAATCCGGTAAAAACAACTAACCTGGCCTGCGAACTGGCAAGCGACCGCTATCGACGCATAGAAAGCCTCATCGCTTCCTGCGCCATCGTTCCGGGGAAAAACATTCCAGCCTGGCAGGAAAAGCTCGACCGCGTGCTGACTCATCGTTTTCTCGGACTGCCAGTATTTGCAATGATGATGGCATGGGTTTTCTGGACAACCTTCTCTGTCGGCGAAATTCCTATGGGCTGGATGGAGTCGCTGGTAGAATGGCTCAGCGATTTTGTTCAGGTGAACATGCAGGAAGGCCTGATCCGCGAACTGCTGGTCGGCGGTATTATCAACGGCGTCGGCGGCGTAATCATCTTCATACCCAACATTTTGATACTCTTCTTCTGGATAGCACTGCTCGAAGACTCCGGCTACATGTCGCGCGCCGCCTTCATCATGGACCGCATGATGAACAGCATAGGCCTGCATGGCCGAGCTTTCATACCCATGATAATGGGACTCGGCTGCAATGTGCCGGCTGTGCTGGCAACCCGAATTATCGACAACCGCTTTCAACGGCTGCTAACCATGCTTCTAATACCCCTGGTGACCTGTGCCGCCCGACTGCCCGTACTGGTATTGCTCTGCGGAACATTTTTCCCTGAAAATCCCAGCACCTGGATGTTTACCCTTTTCTTCGTCAACCTGCTGGTGCTGATATTCCTTGGTCAGACGACAAGCATGCTCTTCCGCACTACCGAAAATTCACCATTTCTGCTCGAAATGCCGCCATATCGGCTGCCAACTCCTTCCAGCGTCTTCCACATGCTGTATGAAAAAGCGGCTCATTTTATAGAAAAAGCCGGAACCGTCATACTGGCAGGTGCGATAATAATCTGGGTTCTCTCGGTGTTTCCGCGAGAAGTGCCTCTCAGCTTTGATTATGAGAGCGAACTTACCCGCCTGCGCAGTAACGAAGCAACCGTCGAGACGACCGAGAAAATCGCAATGCTTACCAGACAGCGTGAAATAGAGCAAATGGAAGGTCGTTATATGGCCAGGCTCGGCAAGTTCATTCACCCGGTCATGGAACCTCTCGGCTTCAGCTGGCGTGAAACGGTTTCTCTGATTCCCGGCTTTCTCGCCAAAGAATCGGTGGTGTCTACTCTTTCGGTGCTATACCTTCCTTACTCCGACAACCTCGGAGACGCCATGCGAAAAACTGGCATGACACCCTTGACGGCTTTTGTTTTTATGATGTTTACGTTGCTCTACATACCATGCATAGCCACTCTAGGCGTAATCTGGCGCGAAAGCGGTTCGATGCGATTTACCGTTCTCTCACTGCTGGTTTATTTTGCTATTGCCTATATAGTCAGCTATGTTACCCTGAAAGTCGGCGCAATACTTCAAACCAGCCCAAACCTAGCCTGGTTCGAAGGGCTGGTCATAATCACCGTTGCGCTTGCAGCCGGCTGGTATCTGCTGCGAACCTTTATTGTCACTATAAGTGGCAGCCGCTGTAAGTCTTGTTCCAGCTGTAGTTCGTGCCCATCTCGTGGCAAATCTGACTGTTCAGGAGGCTGATCGTGAAAGACCGCGTTTCAGGAGCCCTGGAATCCTATCTTGAGCAAATCGCCGACCTGCAGAAAGAGTATGGCGCCGTAAGAACTTCTGACCTTGCCGACCGCATGGGCTGCAAACGCTCCTCGGTCACCAGCGCGCTACAGCGCCTCAGCGAAAAGGGACTGATCAACTATCAGTCATACCGTCCGGTGACTCTGACCAGCGAAGGCGAAAAGACAATTGCTGCACTGAGCCGGTATCATCGAATACTGGCTGATTTTCTCGAAAACATCCTGGCTTTTCCTGAAGAATTTGCCCAGCAGGAAGCCTGCCGGCTCGAACACCGGGTATCGCAATGCACTATTGAGAGAATGCAGGTATATTGCGAATTCATCAATCAGATAAATGGTCTGAATGGTAGTTCTGCCTGTGCAGGCTTCAAAAATTTCATGCAAAAAGCAAAACAGAAAACCGGCTAAAAAGAAAAAACCGGGTAAAACGCCCGATCTGTTATTATTCGAAACCTGTTGTTACTGTATTGACTGATAAAGCTTGAAAATCTCAAAAGTAGATTTGTTCTCGAGCAATTCGTCCGCCTGATCTTCCATCCAGCAAAGAAAATTCTCATCCATCATCAGTTCCGTAATGCCTACCATCCCTGGGTGAACCATTGTTTATTCCTCCTTGCGTTTTCTACAAATTATTCATCGGCGGAATTACAAGAATGATTAACAACTTTTTTATTTATTTTTTGTAACTCGTTGCCAGATAATTTTATTTGCCTTAATATGAACCTGCAGGCTTACATTTTAGGAGGGGAAGATGCCGATAATTACCATTTCGCGCGAAGTTGGCGCCTCAGGAACTTATATAGCACTCAAACTTGCCGAAGCACTTGGTGGAACCTGCTACGATCAGCAAATTATTCACGAAATCGCCGAGAAAATGGGTAAAAACAAAGACCAACTCGAAGATTTCGACCAGAACAGCTATAACCGTGTCGGCGTATTCTTTCAGGAAGCTTTGTCAAGCATAGCCCAGGGTGGCATGGTTTTTCACCCATTCGGCATTGGCCCCCTCGACTGGGATTCCGCCGAGATGTTCACCACTTATCCCCGCAACACTTTTCAGGAAAAAGACTATTACGATGTTTTGACCCAGGTCATCAAAGAAATCGCTGAACAGAAAAATGCGGTCATTCTTGGCCGTGGTGCCAGTCAGATACTCAAGGGTAATGCCAACGCCTTCCACGTTCGCGTCGTAGCCGATATGAAAGACCGCCTGGAAAGGCTGATGAAAGAGCAGAATCTTGACCAGCACAAGGCAGAAGAGCTGATAAGCGGCAAAGATGCTGCTGCTTCCAACTTTATTTACGACTTCTTCGATGCAGAGATCAATGATCCGCACCAGTATCACCTGCTGCTCAACACCAGCAGGCTTAGCCCGGATCGCTGCCTGGAAATGATTCTGGCAGCAATAAAACCCCAGGAATGAGCAGGAAATAAGCAATATGTCGAGCCGATTACTCGGAGTAATTCTGATTATCATCAGCATCCTGGCATTTCACCTGCTGGGTTCGCAACCTGAAACTCAAGCTATCTGGCAGCGCAGTATCAGCGAAAAGATCTATTCAGATCCACTCGCAGTTGGCGACCGGTTTGTTTTTATCGGTGGCGATAAAGGCAAACGTGAATACAAACTTTACGAGATAGACGCAAACGGCAATACAACTGCACAATCAGTACAATTGCCCAATCTGCCATACGAACCACTGGCCTTCGAGAATCTGGTGGTGGTAGGCGACTACGCCCGCATGATTCGCGGCTTCTCTGTGCCCGGCCTCAAACTGGCCTGGGAAAGCGGAACGATCGAACCCTTCCGCATTCCTCCGATCAAGTCAGGCGAGAACCTCATCGTTCAATCTACCTCCGATTCGCTGTTCTGCCTGGACAGTAAGACCGGCGAGCCTGTCTGGGATCACACTTTCACTGATACGCTGGTAAATTACGGCGTCGATAAAACCATTGTTTGCCTGCATGGCTACGCCGACCTGAAAAACCCGCAATGGAAGGCAACTGCACTCGACGCGGATTCCGGTGAAGTTCTCTGGACATCAACCAGCCCATTAGCCGCCGATACTCCTCTTTTCGTTCAGAATATCTGCGTGCTCGCCTCAAATGAAGGCGAAATGCTTATCGTTGACCAGTTTACCGGCAAACTGCTGTACAAGCACCCGGTTAAAGGTCTTAAATCACTTCAGGTTTTGAACGAGCATCTGATAATGCTTGCAGCGGGTGGTTCGCGGCTGATATGCATGTCTCTGATGGATGGCAGTTCATGGACAACCACCATGCAGTCAAACCTGACCGGTATCGCCCGTTATGGCAACCGTCTTCTGATCGCCGACAAAAAGGCCTTAAGATGCCTCAGTGTTGACGATGGCTCATCATTCTGGACACGAAACCTCGAAGATGTTTATAACGCTTTGCCTTACCGCAACGGCATTTTTGTAACCCACAAAGATTCGTTCTTTGCCCGCACGACTTTCGGCAGCTACATCGAAACCGACAAGTCAGCAAGTCGATGGATCGCCCATGGCAGCAGCAACTTTATGAAGCCACTTCTCACCAATTCAGGCGAACTCCTGCTTGCCTATAATGGTGACATGAGAATGATGCCAAAAAGCAGCACAGGAGACAGCTCTACCGACATCTCGATTCCTGGAGCAAAAACGCCTGGTGCGCCAGATTTCTGGAAAAACAAAAACGCATCAGACACCGATGCCCCGGCACAGACTCTTTCAGACCCTGCTACAGCGACAGTGACAGCCTCAGAAACCAGAACAGAGGGAACAGAAGAATATGACGAGGCTGACGAAGAAAAGCCAGCCATTCCCAAAGAAATTGCGCCACCCGTCGTGGATGACTGGAATAAAAAAGACGGTCTTTAAAAGTCTTTTAAGAAGCCGGTAATAACGAGACAACCCCGAAGCGCCCGCGCTGGAAAAAAGCCCGGGCGTTTTTGCTCTGCCGACAGATTAGTGTTATAATATCTGACTCGCCTTAATGAGTTCTGGAGGTATTATGACTAACAAGAAAATCAACATAGGGTTTGACATCGGCTCAGTCAGCATCAACACAGTAGTTTGCGATGCCAGCGCCAGACTGATCGAAGAATGGCCCTATCATCGACATTTCGGCCGCACGCTTGAGCTCTGCGCCCGCATTCTCAGCCAGATCGAAGACAAATATGGCCGCGACAACATAGAACGTGTCGCTTTTACCGGCACGCACGGCAAAGCCATAGCAGCTGAACTCAAAACCAGCTTTGAAATCGAAACCACCGCCCAGACCAGAGGTCTGCATGCCCTGCTGCCCGAAGCCCGCTCGGCTATTTCGATCGGCGGCCACGATTCAGCACTGCTGGTTCTGTCGCCCTCCGACAAAGGCTTCATTCTCGAAGATTTCAAACTTAACGAAGCCTGCGCCGCCGGCACCGGCAGCTTTATCGACCAGCAGGCCGAACGCATTTTCTCTGACGTTGAAGAATTCAACAGCATCAGCGACCCGCAGAAGCGTATGGAATCAATTCTCATGCGTTTCATGGAAGAAGGCCGCAAATCTGACTGCCCGGCCAGTGTCGCCTGCCGCTGCACAGTCTTCACCAAGTCAGACATGATTCACCTTCAGAACAAAGGTATTCCGATCAGACATATCATTTCTGGACTGCACGAAGGTGTTGCCAAAAATTTCAAGTCTACTCTGATCAACAATCGCAAACTGCTCGAACCAGTTGCCTTCATCGGTGGTTACGCCTCGAATCTGCTTGCGCGCAAGGCATTCGAGCGCGTGCTTGGACTCAAAATCAGTGTACCCGACCACTACACCAGCGTCGGCGCGCTCGGCGCCATCCTCAACGCCATGTCAGCCAATCAGGGCTGCCGCGTTACCGCCGAACAGATTAACCAGCTCAAGGCCTCTGAAGCCTTTGCCGCAGTGCGCACCGCGCCACTCAGCATAGATCTGCACCCATTTGCCGAATGCGGCAAAGCCGACGGCCTGCCGGCAGGAAAAGACGTTATCGACGTCTACATGGGCTACGACATTGGTTCGACCACTACCAAGCTGGTTCTCACCACACCTGAGGGCAGGATCGTCTACAAATGCTATATTCCGACTGAAGGACAGCCGGTTATCGCCATCAAAAAGGCCCTGCGCAATTGCGTCGAAACCATCGATGTAAAACGCGTCAACGTTATCGGCGTCGGCACCACCGGCTCTGGCCGAGAGGTCGCCAACCTGTTCGTCGGCGCGGACGACGTGGTCAACGAAGTTACTGCGCATGCGCGTGGCACTACCCATTTTGAGCCAACCATCGACACCATTTTCGAACTCGGCGGCCAGGATGCCAAGTACACCGCGCTTGGCAACGGCTACGTCGTCGATTTCAGAATGAACAAAGTCTGCGCCGCCGGTACCGGCAGCTTTCTTGAAGAAACTGCCAACAAGCTCGGCATAGATATCGCCGGCGAGTATGAAGACATGGCGATGCGCGCAAAAGCACCATATCGGCTCACCGAGCGCTGCACCGTTTACATGGAATCTGACCTGATGTCGTATCTGCAGATGGGCGGCGCTGTTGAAGATCTGCTTGCCGGCCTATCTCAGGCGGTAGTTCACAACTATCTCAACCGTGTCGTGCAGGACGGCCGTATCGGCAACCGCATCAGCTTTCAGGGCGGCCCCTCACTCAATAAATCAGTCGTCGCCGCCTTCGAAAAGATCGTTGGCAAACCGATCATCACTCTGCCGCACCGCGAAGTCATGGGCGGAATCGGCGCCGCGCTGCACGCCATGGACGAAATCAAAGAGCGCACAGCGGCCGGCGAACAGTTCAAGACCCGCTTCAGAGGCTGGCAGGTCGTAGATCAGCCATTCATACACGAAGAAGAAATCTGTAACCGCAACGCCAACTGTCATAACCAGTGCAAACTTCAGATTTATCGCGTTGGCAACGACGAAGCCATCTACGGCGGCGACTGCGGCATGTATGAGTCACGCCAGCAGGCGAAAAAACGCGCGCCCGACTTTAACCGCGTTCGTCAGGAACTATATTTCAAACACATGAAAGGCCTCTACCGCGTCGCCGGCGAAGAACCGGTCAAATCAGCGAGCGGCAAAAAGGTCATCGGCATTCCGCGCGCACTCGGCTTTCATCAACTCGGACTCTTCTGGGTTCACCTGATGACCAGACTCGGCTATGAGGTTGTCATCAGCCCTGAAACCAGCAGCGAAATCGTCGATCGCGGCATTGCTGCAATGACCTGCGAAGCCTGTTTCCCGGTAAAAATTTCGCACGGGCATGCTGCCACTCTAAAAGACAAGTGTGACTACCTTTTCATGCCAATGCTGATCGAAATGGAGGCGAATCAGGGCAACAACTCATTCTACTGCCCCTACGTCGAAGCCAACACCTACATGCTTATGGCCGCACTCGGACTCGATGCCCGTAAGGTGATCAAGCCCGCCGTTTACTTCAAAAAGGGCAAGCTTGACCTGCGCCACAACTTTGCCGCCGAATTCAAACGCCTCGGCCTGCCTTTCAATGTCAGCGAATTCGACAAAGCCTATGATGCCGCGATGGATGTGCTCAAACAGTTCGACCGCGAGATCAAACGCGTTGGCGCCGAGATTCTCAAAAATCTGGGCGACCGCCGCGCTATCATCGTTATCGGGCGCCCCTACAGCGCCTACGATTCGCGCACCAACCTCAACCTATTCGCTACTTTCAGCCGACTTGGCATACATGCTATTCCACAGGAATTCATCGACCTCAACGGCATCGATATCGAATCAGAATACCCCAACATGTATTGGGGCTTCGGTAACCGCATTCTGCAGGCCGCCAAGTATATCAACCGCGACCAACGTTTGTTCGGGCTCTACCTGACCAGCTTCTCATGCGGCCCCGACTCATTCGTGCTGCATTTCTTCAACCACGAAATGAACCGCACCCGCCGACCCTATCTCGAACTCGAACTCGACGAGCACTCAGCCGGAGCCGGCGTCGAAACCCGTCTGCTCGCCTTTATCGATGCGATCAAAAACCAGACTCAGATAACCATTCTGTCTGAGAAGGAAATCAACTTCATGCCGCGCAAGTCAACGGCGCCGCTTACCGAGCGCACGCTCTATCTGCCAAAAATGGCCGAAGGCGCACGCTGTCTCGCCGCCGCCTTCCGCCATCTCGGCTGCAAGGCTGAAGTTATGCCGACCTACACGAATGCCGGTCTCGAATTTGGTAAAAAGCATACTTCCGGGAAGGAGTGCTTCCCTTGTATCGTTACGACTGGCGACATGTTCGACGTCATCGACCGTCACATAGCCCAGGGCGCCAACGTCAACGACAGCCTCGCCTTCTTCATGCCCGAGACAGAAGGCCCCTGCCGCTTTGGTCAGTACACCCGCCTGCATCGCATTCTGCTCGACAAGTATAAGTATGTTAACGTGCCGATTCTGTCGCCGAGTTCTGAAGACAGCTATCGCTTCAGTGGCTACTTTAACGACGATCAGGCCATCGAGTTCCGCAAACTCGCCTGGCAGTCCATTGTCTATGCAGATCTGATCGAAAAGGCTCTCTGGCGCATCAGACCTTACGAAAAGATCAAAGGCAAAACCGACCGCGTATTCGAAGACGCCATGCAGGCCGGTATCGCCGCCATCGAAGCCGGTGGTGGACTGCAACTGATCAAAGCCGCCAAAAAGGCTGCCCGCGCCTTCTCGGCCATCGAACGGACAGACGAGCAGAAGCCGTTGATCGGCATCGTCGGCGAAATTTTTGTCAGAACCCACAAGGAAAGTAATCAGCAGCTCGTGCGCACCCTCGAGGATCTTGGTTGCGAAACCTATACCAGCTCAGTCGCCGAGTGGGTTGAATACACCACTCATACCGGTATTGAAGAATCGACCGAGGCATTCAGGCGTCAGAAATCGCTGGGTAACATCGGCGAGGCTGCCAAATTCTGGCTTACCGCCAAGTATCAGCGCCTGGTCGCCCGCTTCATCGCGCAACCATTCAACAGTCTGCTCAAAAACCGCTTTGACCATCATACCGAGCACATTCTCAAAGAAACCGCCGAGATATTCTCGAATCATATCAATGGCGAAGCAATTCTCAGCATAGGCGGCGCACTGGCATTCGCCAAAGACGGCTACAACGGCGTAGTCAACTCGATGCCGTTCACCTGTATGCCCTCGACAATAGCCAGTGCCATTCTCAAGGTTCATATGCGCAGCAAAGCGCCTTTTGTCGATATGATCTACGACGGCAGCATCATGCCCAACCGCGAGACCAACCTCGCCACCTTCGCTTTTCAGGCAAAACAAAACCTCGAAAAAAACGGCCGTCGAACCTGACATCACACTGAACTGCACGCCCGCCGGCCGGAAATTTCCGACCGGCGGTATTTTTTTATAACACAGATTTTGAGAGCATTTGCAGTTGCAAAGAGACACTAAAACAGTTACAATTTTTTGCATACAAAAAAGCGTTGTAATTTTTTTCACATGGAGAGTTTGTAGTGGAACAATTAGTTGAACAGATTACCAGGCTTCAGTTTTTGAACCAGTTCTGGATGTCGCTTTTTCTCATTATTCCGATCGTGTTGATCTCGCGTTCAGTCGTTGCCGGCAGCAGATATTCGCCGATACTGATCATTGTTCTTTTCGGTCTGGCCATGGGCTACGCCCTGGTAAAGAGCGAAATCGGCACGCCCGGCCTGAATGAGTTTCCGCTGCTGGCGCTGATCAGTCGAGTAACCATAGTTGCGCTGGTCGTATCGTTTTTTGTCGGCGGCCAGGAATTGCGCAAGATATTCAAGGGCGAGCATCTTGAATTGGACGAAATCGTCGTTTATTCGAGCGAAGAAACCATTCTCGGCACCCGCCGGACGCAGCTGTATTTTTTGATCCGCTCTTTCTTCATTCTTATTGGCCTTGAGGGAATAGTTAAACTGATTCTCGGCGGCGGCGCCAACGACCCAATCGCGCATTTTTACCCGTTGGTAGCCTATGTCGGTGTCTGTGGCTCGGTCATTCTCATCGATAACAAGGCAACGATAAAGAATAAGGGCGCTTATATTCGAAAAGGCCTTTACGAAATGCTGATGATCGTCGGCATTCTGGTGCTGTCGCATCACATCGCCGTTCTCATCAAACCGGTGATCGCACTGCCTCAGATCTTTTTTGCCATGATCATCTCAGCGAGCCTCGGTGTAATCTTTTCGTCATGGATTATGGGCCCAACTGGCCGTTCGCTTCTGTTCGCCGGCATTCCGGTCGTTCTTGCCGCCAACTTTATGATCGGCGGTTCACGTATCGCCGAAGCATTCAAGCTCGAAGGCATGGCACCGGTCATGGCCTACGGCTTTTTCGGTCAGCTGTTCTGGATGTTCGGTGGCCTCGCGCTTTTGATCTTTCTCGGCAAAGCTAATCATGTGCGCAATCTGGCACCCGGCATGGCCGGTTCACTGTCGCACTCCGGTCTGACCGGCGCCTGTACTGCTGGCGATCTGGGCTCAGAAGCCGCCGCCAGAGCTCCGATCATGATCAACGTGCCATTTTTCGGCCATATTTTTGTCTTCACAATTCTGGCGATAAGCGTGCAACGTGGCCAGCTTCTGCTGGTTCCGGCGCTGATAGTGGCAATAATTGGCATAGCTATTACCGCCTGGTCACTCAAAACGCTCAAAAACGCCCAGGGCAAAGAGTCTGAGGAAGTCAAAGGACTCATGCAGTTCTCATTCGGCTGGCAGATAACCGCTGTTTTCGGTGGTTTCGTGCTGCTGCATCTTAGCGGCATGGACATCTCTAACGCCGGCATGGCCAAGTCATCGGCTATTTCGCACTTCGGTCTGTTTGCGGCGACACAGGGCGGCATGTTTGGCGCCCAATCCGCCAGTCTGATTCCGTTCATTTTCGCCATGCCATTCCTGGTTCACCCGCTGGTATTCGGCATGTTCGGCGTCGCCATGGAAAGAGAAGGCGAAATGCCGAAAAATATAGTCCTGGGACTTGCTGTAGCAGGCGTTATCGGAGTTATCTATTCGCTCATGTTTGCCTGATATATTAGATTCTGCGGCTTTGCCTGATGGCTCTTACGCATAATCTCTCATAGTTAAAAGCGCGGGCACCGTTTATGGTGTCCGCCTTTTTGTTGACGGCGTTGCTGATAATTGATATTCTCTCAATATCAACAGAGGCGGGGTCAGAGGAATGAGTGCTGCTCGCGAATCGATAAAAAAAGGCTTGATGACGCTGATCGGGCGCAAGGATGCCAGCGTCTTTCAGAGCCTCGACAACTTTACCAGAGAAATCAACAAACTCGGTGAATGGCAGAACCTTCCGGAGATTCCTGCTCTCGCCGCCGGACTGGCCGAAAGACTGCCATGGGAACTGCAAAAAGACGGCAGCGGCCTGGTAAGCGGACGCTCTGTAATAAATCTCTCATCAGCGCTGGTAAAAAAGCACGGGCTCACAGACGATCTCGCCGTATGGGCCGTCGAAACCTGGGCGCTCTCGCTTGGGCTGAAACTCGAAAGCCCGGCAGCAAGAGCATCGGCACCAGCAAAACCAGCACCAGCTGCAACCGCCACCCCTCCAGCAAAAGCACCGGCAGCAACTACTACTATCAGTGCGGCTCCACCTGCCTACGCTCAGCTCATGGCAAAATCCCGGTTCGGGCTGATCTTCGGCCAGAACGAAGCGGGCGCGGTACATGTCTTTGCCAGCTGGTTCCGCGAAGAGACGCCTCAGAACAGCGCCGGACTGGCTGCCAGCATGATCAGAGTCGAAACTCAGTCAGATCGACCGCTGTTTTCGGCACCGCCACCCCGCCGAAAAACGGTCAGAGCTGAGATAAACGGAAACGAAAAGACAGAACCGGCTACCCCTTCGGTTGATCCGGCGGCACCGGCGCTGAAAAAAACGATTCCGGCCCAGAAACCAGCGACACCACAGCCTGCAGCGGCGAAAGCAAAACCTGCTTCAGGGCCGGCAACCAGAACAGTGGCACCGACAAAGCCAGCCTCAGCCCCAGCTGCCAGCGGCAAGGTTTACTACGGCAGTGCCGAGTCACTCTACAATCAGGCGGTTCAACTGCTTCCTGGCCATACCGGCAAACCAGACGTGCCTGAGGCTCTCGCCATACTCAACCAGGCCGCCAAACAGGGCTCTATTCCAGCCCGGCGCGCCATTGGCATAATTTATCTGAAGGGTGTAGGTATCAAGCAGGATTTTGCGACTGCAGCCAACTGGCTGCGACTGGCGGCCGAAGGCGGCGATGCCGAGGCCCAGTATCATCTTGGCAGCCTTTACCAGTGCGGTATGGGCGTTGAATTCAGCCTCGAGAAAGCACAGAATCTGTTGCAGCGGGCAGCGCAGCAGGGTCATAAAGAGGCGCAGGTACTGCTCAAGGAAATTCTCGAGGGTTAACCGGCAGGAGGAACATGAATGGCTGAACGCGAACGTGTGGTAAACCAGACTCTGCTTATCTGGAGTGCGGTCGTTATAATCGAAATCTTTGTAATAGCGCATCTCATGGCTTTTCCGGTGCTGATTCTGACAGCGCTGGTTATGTACTGGCCAATCAAGGCTGCGGTGAACTGGCCCAAGCCGCTCGAAAAAAGCGAACAGAATCAGATTCCCGCTACCACCACGGTTGAAAGGTAACAGGCTGCATGGAGAAAATTGAATTTCTGGTTTCAACCGGCATAAATTTTTATGCTCCTGAATACGAGATCAGGCTTTCTGACCTGCTGCTCCAGAAAAACTGGCAGTTCAGAGTGCTGCAGTCGCCGGCCGGCGCGATCGGTCTGCAATATGGCAGTGAAGCGATCAGCAATGCCGTCACTCAGGGCGATCAGGCCCTCGTCGATGTCGGCGGTCTCGCCCTGCGTTTTGGCGACGTTCTCGACCAGTGTCTTGGGAAATGGCTGCCCCTGCCCTGTCTGCCGAAGTCGGCCGACAGCGATGTGCCATGTCGCAGCGTCGACTGGGCGCGCCTGTTTCTCTATCGCTCACCGCTGCAACCTGACGAAAATGTTGTACGCCTGGTAATCGCGGTTGACACGGCCCTGCAGAACGAAGGCAGTGATGCCGGACTGTTTGCTGAAGACACTGGCGTACCTTTCATCGCCAACCCGGGCCAGAAAAAATTCTGGCAGACCCCCGCCCTGCTCAACTGGCTCAAAACTTCACTCAAAGGCATACCCGCCGCCGGCGGCGATCAGGTGCCACCCTATGCTATTTCACTTGCAGCGTTTTTCGTGCTGATCGACGGCCTCAAGCAGGCTGAAGCCCTGCCCGAAATAACCATGATGCATCCCGAGGGCGAAGAAATCGAAGTAAACCTGGTGCTTGACCTTGGCAACAGCCGAGCCTGCGGCATTCTCGTCGAACAGACGCCAGGCCGCCCGGTCAGCCTCGACGAGTGCTGCAAACTCGAAATCAGAGACCTGCAACAACCCGGCGATATTTATACCGAGCCATTCGAGACCAGCTTCAAATTTCAGCCTCCGCTGTTTTACGATCCCGAGAATGCAATACCGCAGAACGGCCACACCTTTGTCTGGCCAAGCATTGTGCGTATCGGCAACGAGGCTGCCAGACTCGAACCGTCTGACGTCGGTGATACCGGCATGTCAAGCCCGAAGCGCTACCTGTGGGACGACAACATCCGACATTTTCCGTGGTATTTCAATCTCAACGAAGAAGGCACCGGCAAAAAAATCAGCGCCAGTTTTCTCAAACACCTCGATGAAAGCGGTATATTCAAAGGCGACCAGGCAACACCGCCTTTCGAACCCTGCTACCCGCCGGGCGCTCTTATGACCTTTCTCATGAGCGAAATACTCTGCCACGCCTACGCGCAGATAAACTCGTTCAGCTACCGAAAATCTCGTGGTCATCGGCTTGCCGGTCGCCAGCTCAAAAATATCGTCATCACCACGCCCTGTGGTATGTCGCAGCCAGAACTCGATCTTTACCGACTTCGAGTGAAGTCAGCCATAGATCTCTATTTTCACGCAACTGGCCGCCACGCGGAACAGAAACCCGCCCTGCACCTGGACTTCGATGAAGCGACTGCCGTACAGCTTACCTATCTGATGGGTGAGATAAAAAACCGCTTCCTCGGCAGTGCGGCCGAAGCGGTAACGATACCTGGTCGCACGCGCACAGTTGATGATCTACAGAAGCGCCAGACTTTCAGGCTCGCCAGCATTGACATCGGCGGCGGCACCAGCGACCTGATGATCGCCGAATACTCCCCGGACCCGGCTGATCCAGCAATTATCCGGCAGCGCATGCTGTTCTCTGAAGGCTTTTCGGTCGCCGGTGACGAGGTCGCCAAGCGGGTTATCGAAAAGCTGATTCTGCGCCGCATTTTTAACTGGGCACAGCAGAAGAATCCAAATGTCTCCTGGGAAGAATTCCAGCTCTTCTTCGGCCCTGGCCGTGGCGGACGCGACAAGAGATTTCACGACATGAAGGCTGAGCTCTGCCGTCAGATCTGGATTCCCATGGCGCATCGCCACCTCGAATTTGCAGAACTCGACAGTGAAGACCCCGACATGGAACTCAGCTTCGACCGCTTTTTCCCACGCCGACTGCCCGGCAGCAACGTGCTCGACTTCTTTGCCGAGAGCATGAAAAAGGATTTCGGCTGCGACATAACACTGCCAGAAATCCCCTGGGAAATCTCGCGCACCCGTGTAAACGCAGTCATTGCCAATGTTCTCGAAAACATTCTGCGCATCTTCTCCGAAGTCATCGCGCAGTTTGACTGCGACACCCTGATCCTCGGCGGCAAGCCTTCTTCGTTGCCGATCATCAGAGAAATGCTGGTCAAGCTGATGCCGGTTCCCTCTGCCCGCATCATCGGCCTCAAGGGCTATTCAGTCGGCAGCTGGTATCCTTTCGCCCAGAAAGGCGGCGGGATTTCAGACCCCAAAACGACCTGCGTCATGGGCGCAGCTGTCTGGCTTTTCGCCGAAAAGCTCAACAACCTCGACGGTCTGAGCCTGCGCACCGAACGCAGCCTGATCAGCCAGCGAGAATGCTTTATCGGCACCTTCTCACCCGAAGTAATGACGCTGGACCGCTGTCTCTTTCCGACTCCTGGTAATGAACCCGCGCTTCTACAGACCGCCAAGTCAGCAATGCTCGGCATTCGCCGTATCGACTCTGATGTCTGTATGGTCAACCCGATCTGGGAAGTTCAGCTCGAACGCGACCAGCTGCGCAGTGCCGGCCCGTTCGAAATCTCACTGCAACAGGATCCGCAACACCGCGAATGCCTTAAAATAGCAGGCCTGAAAGATGAAAAGGGCAGCAAGGTCTCAGTCAGTGCCGCCAATCTTCGCCTGCGCACCATGATCACCGACCAGTACTGGCTCGACACCGGCAGTTTCGATCTCTGATGTCTGCCAGCACGAGGAGAAGTAAATGAGCGAAAGCAACGAACTGTTTCCGTTTCCGGCCGTGGGCGAACCTGAGCCGAAGAGCAATTCTCCAGCCAGCAGCGAGCTGCCGGCATTTCCTGGCGCAGAAGATCAGGCTACTGAAGAACCGCCACTGAGCAATGATGAACTGCGCAAAATCAGACGCCTGCTGACTGATAATCAGCCTGAAGCGGTCAAAACACCTGAGACCGAACTGCCGCCGATGCCACTGCCAAACACGGCGGCCACAGCGGTTAAGGCTGAAACGATTCCGGCTAACACTTTGCAGCAGCAGCTGATAGCACACTGGGAAAGTCTGAACCTCACAGAAACATGCGAAATAGAAGCCAGAAACCAGTTCTGCGAAATACTCAAAACGATCAGCGACAATCGGGTTCTGATTAAGGTGTGGGGCGCGGCAAATTCTTTGTTACCTGTCAAAAGTAACCTGCGCCACGGCACGCCCGAGCAGAAGCTTTTCGCGCTGATCACTCTCGGCGAGCGTTTCCTGCAGATGCTTTCCGGCGTCAGCTTTGGCGAACGCAAACGCCTGCTCAAAACGACAGCCCGCTATCTGTCTGAAGTCTCGGAAAACTGCTCGTTTATTCAGATGGAAGGCGAAACCTTCAACCCGCAGTATCACGAACGCGCACTCGGCTCTATGCCTTCCGGCAAAAGCATTCGCGAAATGCATGGCTTTCTTGTTACTTCACGAAGCTCCAATCAGGTGGTAAAAACCGCTCTGGTAATAACCTGACCTGCAATCAGCAAGGAGAAACTAAAATGGGACTATTGGCCAAAACCCTTACCCGCGGCTTTCGCGCCTGCTTCTTTCGCAATCAGCCAGTTCACCAGTTCTACGGTCATCTCCAGGCGGTCATCAATGAGATATCTCCTGATGGCGAGCTCAAGCACCTTTTCGCGCGACCGGTTTTTCCGGGAAACAACAGTGCCAGCGCACAGGAGGTCGAATGGGAAACCGAACTGAGCGGCAATGCAGTTAAATTCAACGATCTGACAGAAGTGCAGCGCACCGAAACAGCTGCTCTGCTGACCGCTTATATACAGAAAATCAAAACCTACGCCGAAGCCAAACAGGGTAAAACCGGCAAGGAAAAAGATTATTCAGACTATCTCAAAGCAGTGGCGGTTTCGCCTGACGCCAGTCAGATATTCGTAGTATCCGGCAAGCCGGTGCTCGTCCACTGGGGCTATTTCAGCGAAGACGGACGTTTTGCCGGGCAGGTAAAATATGCCGGCTGGGATGAATTCCTGGCCGAAATCCAGCGCAAAGCGCCGCCAAAAATTGAAGAACCTGCGCCCGCGGCACCTGCCTCAGCGGCTACGGCAGCGGCGGCAGCGGCCTTGTTCAGCAGCGACAAGCCGGCGCAGGGGTCTGCGCCAAAGAAAGAAGTGGAAGAGACTAAAACAGCTGCTGCCACAACTAAAGAAGAAAAGAAGGCTGATGTTGCCCCGACCAGGGACAAAAAAGAAGAAAAGCCGGCAGACCCGCTCGAAGAAGATGAACTCAACAAAAGCAAACCCCTGATGGCATGTGGCCTGGGTGCATACGAATGGGTTAAATGGCTTGCCATCATTCTTGCCATAATCATCCTGTTACTGCTGTTTTTGCCAAAACGTCAGTCAGGCTTTCCACCTCCGGGTATGATGGGCGGCGCCGGCAGCATGATGGGTGGCGGAGGCGGCGGTGGCTCAGGTGGTGGAGGCTCTGGTGGCGGAGGCGGAGCACCCGCCGGCGGGAGTAATGGCGGTGGAGGTGGCGGCCAGCAGGGTGGCGCCTGCCCACATTGTGGCCATAAGATGTCGCAGACAACTCCGGCTGGCAGCAATCAGCCGGCACCGGCAGCGCAACCTTCAGCTCAGCCAGCTGACAACAGGCCAGCACAGCCACAGGCTGCGCCACAACCGGCACTGGCAGTGCAGCCTTCAACTCAACCGAGCGACACCCGGCCGGCACAGCCACAGCCCGCACCACAACCGGCTCCGACAACTCCGCAGCCAGTTGAAAGCGCACCGGCAGGATCAGGCAACCAGTAACACCGAAACATCGACAGGAGTCCAGAGATGCAGCAGAACCCGCTTCGCCCCGAAGAACAGAAAGTTATCAACATGTCAGAACAGCTGGCACGGCTGCTCGCGAGCAGCGCCGACTGGGCCGGCAGCTACCTGAAAGACGCGCAGATCCGCAAATTCATGCAGAAAGTCATTCAGGAAAAGCAGATAACCGTCAAACGCATCGGCGAGTCAGCCAGACGCCCGCTCGCTCTCGGCGTTTTCGGGGCAAGCCAGTGTGGTAAATCATATCTGGTTTCTGAACTTGTGCGTGGCGCCAGACCGACTCCGATGGTTCTTCTCAATCAGGCCCGCCAGGTGCCGCAAAGCCGCGACTACCTCGAAGAGATAAATCCGGCCGGCGGCCGCGAAAGCACGGCAATCGTCACTCGCTTCACTACCCGGCCCTATCGCCAGGTTAACGGCTGTTCGGCTTATATAAGACTTTTGAGCATAACTGATCTCGTCAAAATCTTCCTCAACGGCTTTCTTTTCGAGTGCCAGTCAGACTTCATGCCGTCAGCTGACGAGCTACAGAAGGTTCGCTATTCCTTCCGAAGCTTTGCCGGCAAAGCCTCTTCCAGTAGCCTGCTCAGTGAAGCCGACGTCTGGGATCTGCAGGATTACGCGCGCCGCCACTTTCACAATCAGTTTCTGCGCATGCTCGAAGACATAAATTACTGGGGCATAATGCAGGAAGAAATCCGCACGCTGCCAGCCGACCAGCAGATCACCTATCTTGAATGGCTCTGGGGGCGGTTCCCAAAGATTACCGAACTTTTCCGGCATCTGGTCAAAGAGCTTGGTGCCATGGGTGGCGAAGTCGTCGGCATTTACGATGACGCACTGTTGCCGCGCGAGAACAGCATTATCGACGTTCAGAGACTTTCACAGCTGCTCAAGGTCGGCAATCGCAAATGCACGGTGGTTCTGGGCAATGGCAGCGAGGTGGCGCTGGATTCGGCGGTGCTTTGCGCACTGACCAGCGAGCTGATCATGCAGGTCCAGGACCCGGGCGAGGAAGCACTGGTGCAGAAGCTCGACATTCTCGACTTTCCCGGCGCCCGCGCCAGAGCCCAGGTTTTTGACCAGAACCGCCTCAGCAAAGACCATGAAGCCCTCGTCGAAGTCTATCTGCGCGGCAAAGTCGCGTATCTGTTCGACCGCTACTCTGATGATCGCGATGTCAGCGCTCTGCTGCTCTGCCAGGAAGGCGGCCCTCAGGAAGCCAAATCACTGCCTTATATGGTAAATAAATGGGTTGAATGGAGTCAGGGCAAAGATGCAGCGGCACGAAAAGGCAAGAAACCACTGCTCTTCAATATATTTACCAAATTCGATATGGATCTCGTGCGCAAGCGCGGCGAAGATCCGGCGGTGCGCTGGGACAGTCGACTAAAAACCAATTTTGCCGATTTTCTCGGTCGCGCCGGTGAATGGGTCGATGAGTGGGAGCCTGGAAAGGCTTTTCAGAACTGCTACTGGGTGCGCAACCCCAATGTACAGCAGACAGTGTTCGGCCGCGACAAGGACGGGCAGGAATTTGTGCGCGATGAAGAGCAGCTCAATCAGATAAAAAATGAATATCTCGCCAATCAACACGTTCAGAAGTATTTCAGCAACCCGGGCGAATCATGGCAGCAGGCGGCTACACCCGGCAACCCTGGCATTCCTTATCTCATAAAAACTCTGCGCGCCGGCATAGAAGATACGACCAAGGTCGCCCAGCTCAGCAGCAATCTCAAGCAGATCGAAGCGGAGCTCAAAACTCATCTGCAGCCATACTTTATCGGCGACGACATCAGCAAGGCGCGCGGGCTCGCCGAAGAACGAGCCAAAAAGCTTCTGGTCAACCTTGGCCGGGTCATGGCAACCCGCTATTCTTTGCCGCAGATCCTTGATCTCGATCGTTTTTCAATATCCGACAAGACTATCGGCATGCTTTTTGACGCGGTGATCAACCCGATGGGCGACGACGAAGATGGCAGCGAAAACGGTGGCCTGGCACAAAGCGACACGCCTGTTTTCGAAGAATCGATTTTTGCCTTTGACAGTGAGCCAGCGGCGGCTCCGGCAAAACCAGCCAAAACACCGGTGAGCAAAGGCGTAAAATTCGCCCAGGCAGTTTTGAACCGCTGGCAGGAGCAGCTTGTACACCTCTCGCAGAACACTGATTTTCAACAGATCACCGGCCTGCCGGGAGAATGGTATGCCGAAGTGACGCAGGAAATCATCAAAGGTGCTTCGCGCCTGAAACTCGAGGCAAAACTGGCAGAAGAGAGCGACAGCCAGCTCAACGCACCAAATCCGGTGAGATTTCAGAGAAAAACAGCAGCCAGCGCGGCAGAGCTGCTCAACCGTTATATCGTCGAACTGGGCCAGTCGCGCGCCGAAATCACTATCCCGTCTGGCCCGCCCAAAGCAACTCTCTCAGCGCGCGCATATCCCGGCCTGACACTTTACCAGCACTGGACAAACGCTTTGGTACAGATGTTCAAAGACAATGTGGCCGAAGCCTCAGCTGACGACGAAGCCAGCAACCAGGCTCTCAGCAGTATTCTCAGCACCTCCGCGACGGCCTGAGGCATACTCTGAGTCAATAGTTCCAGGTGAGAATTCTGGATCCTGCGACTACGCGCAGGATGACACGCCCTTTTTCGTTGCAGAATCCATAATGCAAAGCCTGCTCTGCCTCTTAAGAAATCTTTTTAATCTGCGGCTTGGCTAGTGTTCTGTCAACATTGAGTATGTGTCTGCACCGTCATTGCGAGAAGGGCGCCAGCCCGACGAAGCAATCTCATGGTCAGAGAGATTAGCTCAGAGCTGGCTTATGCCTTCGGCATACCGCTTCGTCGCTACGCTCCTCGCAATGACTGTTTTTAAACAACATTAATATGTGCAGAGGACTAGTCCAACGGAAGCTTCCATACCGACCGACGCGGGTTGCGGGTTGGCACTTTTATACGTACAATCTGATCATGAAAAAATTGTTAATCATATGTGTGCTGATGTTTCAGGTTTCCTCGCTTTGGGCGGTCGATCTGCTCGATCTGCGCGTTTTTCCGCTTTTCGACAAAAGTTCGGTTGTCTTTGAAGGCGTCATCGTCAGCAACAGCTACAAGCCCGAAGGCACCGGTCTGCGCGCCAAAATCTCAGGGCTTCGCTCAAAGTGGCTGAACAGCGGCAAAGTTACCGTAGAATCAGGCGATCAAAAGATCGCCGTTGCGATAAAAGACGGCGAGTTCTCAGGAATTATCCAGGTTGCCTCACTGGCGAGCTTCAGCATTTCTGTCAGTCACGACAGCAAAAACCTGTATAGCGAAAATTTCAGCTTCCCAACTAATGCTGATTTCATAATAGTCAGTGACATAGACGACACAATTCTGATAACCGAGGTTACCAACCGGCTTAAAATGGCATACAACTCGATGTTCAAAGACGTCGATGAACGCAAGGCAGTTGGTGGCACTCCTGATTTTTACCGCGAAATCGGTGAAGGCAGCACCGGCATGGGCAAACCGCACTTCGTTTACCTCAGCAGCTCACCAGCCTTTCTCAGCCGCTCTCTCAAAAAGTTTCTGATTCGTAACAAGTTTCCACCGGGGACACTGGTTCTGAAAAAGAGTCTGACCAGCGGCGACCATGACCATCACAAAACCGGATGGCTCAAGCGCATTCTCGAAAAGTACAATAAAAAGCCAATGCTGCTGTTCGGTGACAGTGGTGAAAAAGACCCTTTTATTTATCGCAGCTTTGTTGAAAACAAAGAAGACGCATCACAGGTAAAGGGAATCATCATTCACGAAGTAACCGCGAGAAACGAGAAAATCGAGTCATTGCGTGAATTTCGTAATTTTCTGCTGGAAAAGTTCAAGGTTCCACTCATCTACTGGAACAAAATCGATGATCTGAAAAAGGGCATGCGCGAAGACGGGCTGCTGAAATGATTGCGGCACAGGCGCTTTGAGCTGTTTGTCACAAAATTAGAGGTTAACTTTGAGTATCGCAAGTCTGGGAGTGTTCGAAATAATTTTAATCGGCCTGGTCTTTCTTCTGGTCGCTATAGTAATTATGTATTTCGCCGGCGACAGCTATGCTGACGAAAAAGTGCCCTGGTGGAGCCGCTGGACCCGCTGGAAATAACCAGATTTTTCGGGTTTCACAGCTGGACGCTCCGGCAAATAATCATTACAATTGTACATCATATGGTTAAAGGTTAGACATGATGACAAAGCGATATTTTCCGGGTCTCTTTCTGCTGCTGGCTCTCGTGCTTCTACCATTCAGCCATAGTTTTGCGCAGGATACCGACGCTGCCTACCTGGCATATGTATCTGCCTATCAGCGGTATCAATCAGCAGTAAGCAACAAAGCCTCAAAAGCTGAAATAGACAACGCCATCACGGCATATCGCAGAGCCAAAGCGGCCTATGAAAACACCCTGAACCTGCAACGACCGCTGGCGCCATCGGCAGATACGACCGCCATCGCACAGACTTCCGGGCAAACAGGCCAGGTCACTTCAAATGAACAGCCAGCAACAGTTGGCGCTTCAGCACCGGCGGCAGATGGTATGCCAAATCAGCTGGCCGCCATAGTTAAAACGCTCGCCAGCACCAGATCAGCAACTCAGGCAAAGGCGCTTATTGCCACGCTGGAGAAGCTCATGCAACAGCAGAGTTTCACCGAAAACCAGAAAAATGCGCTCAAATATGAAATAGCCAGCGCTCTCGACCGTCTCAACATCGACCGCAAGAAAGCCGTGGCGATGCTCAGCCAGCTCGCTGACCAGGCAAAAGACAACAGACTGGTGCAATGGGCCAATACGCGTCTTAATTACATTCGCGGCAAAGAATACAAGGTTCAATGGCAACAGGCTGTTGCCGCCAGATTCCAGGAGATGAACGCAGCCTATGACAAATATAAAAATACCAGCTGGCTGGCATTTCCTGTCAGGATCGTGCGCGGCGTGACCTATCAGGCCAAATCTCTGGCATTCACGCGTGCCCGCAGCGACCAGGAAGATTTTCTTCTCGCTTTTGAAGCAGCACAGGCTCCTTTTGTGCCTGTCGTCGAAGGCGTTTTCGATGAGTATCAATACAACCTCAGAGATATCGCCGACGACAACGCGATGGTCAGATTGATCTACAACAATTATGAATCCTGGTATGCCCGCTGGAAAATCGTCAGCGAAGCGCGTAAAAGTCTCGACATTCAGTATTTCATCATCGAAAACGATGCCTTCGGCATCGGTCTTCTCGGCCTTTGCCTCAAAAAGGCGCGCGAAGGACTGAATATTCGTATCATGGTAGATATGCGCGGCTCCAACAAGATGAGCATAAAGCTCATGGCCAAAGGCTATCTTGAGGAACTCGCAAAATTTCCAAACGTCCAGGTCAAGATTTACAACCCGATTCAAACAAGTCTGCTCAACGTTTTTACCGACATTCGTAAAATCGTTTCGAGCAATCACGACAAGATACTGATTGCCGATGAAACAAGTTCAATCATCGGCGGCCGCAACATTGCCGACGAATACCTCGTCGACCCGATTGACGATGCAAAGGCATGGCGCGACACTGATGTGCTGATAATAAGCCATGCGGTTTCATCGCAGCTGAAAAAAGCATTCGAAGAAGAATTCGAACTGCTGAAGTCGATAGATGTCGAACAATCGATATTTGGCGTAAACCGCGTCAAACAGCTGGAAATCGGCTGGCAGGCAATGGAACTTGCCCTGCATCAGCGCGGAGCCCTGGCCGTTACCGACAAAAACAAAGATCAATCGTCGCTCATAAAAAAGTTGAACGAGCAGCTGGGCAAATACAAACACATGACCGGCTATCGCGACTTCAGATCAGAAGACAAATCGCATCAGGCTCCGGTTCATATTGTTGACAGCAACTCAATGTCCGGCCCACGCAATGATATAACCGAAAACATCGTCAAATATATCGACGGCAGCCGCAGCGAAATTATCATTCAGAACCCCTATATCGTACTCACTCCGAGAGCCGAAGCAGCTCTCAAGCGCGCCGCGAAGCGTGGTGTGCCAATCCTGGTTCACACCAACAGTCCCCAGACTTCAGACAGTTTCCCGACTGAAGCGATGCTTTATCGTGACTGGCGCAGCATTTTGCGCGACATTCCGACTATGCGCATTTTTGCAATGGTAAACCGTGGCCAGCTGCACGGCAAAAACTTCGCATTCGACTCTCAGATAGGTATTGTTGGCACCTACAACTTCGATTTTCTCAGCGAAAAAGTGAATTCAGAGGTTGTCGCTGTGGTCAAGGCACCTGGCTTTGCTGGCGAACTACGCAATGAAATCATCAGCGACCTCAGAACTTCGGTCGAATATCGGCTTGCTACGGCAGATTCGGCTGAATTTGGTCCCGCAGATGTCGAAAACCCGCAAAAAATGTGGTTAATTAAACTGATATCCAAAATGGGCTGGCTTAAGCCAATTTTTTAAAAGAAATGAGTGAAGTAATGAATACGACTTACAGATATTCTTTTCTGGCCATTATTCTGATATTGATCGTTGCAAGCGTGGCCAGTGCAGCAGGTATCGGCAAAGACGAATTCAGCCGCCTGCTGCTCGTCGAAAAAATGCTGCACCAGCAGATCGCCGAAATGGAAGGCGAACTGAAAACCTCAAAGCAGCTCGAAACTTACAAAAAATCGTATCTGGCTGCAATACCCAAAACTTCGCCGCGGCCGACCTCTGATGCCCAGATCGCCAAAACGCTGGCATCAGCCCGCTACGTTATCATGGGCGACGAACACACGACCAGTCAGGCACAGACCAACACAGTGACCGTGCTGAGCATGATGCGAGCCAGTAAAGAACCGCTGACTCTGGTTCTCGAATGGATAGATATCAGCTACCAGAATCAGGTCGACGAATTTCTGGCCGGCCGCCTTCCTTTAAAGGATCTGCGTGGCAAGATCAGTTTCGACAAGCTCTGGGGATTTTCATGGGCCTCTTATTCAAAAATACTCTCTGCTGCCAAAAAGCTTAAGACACCGATACTGCTGGTAGAGCGCCTGAAAGGCAATCACAGCCTGGCCGACCGCGATACTTTTATTACAAAAACAATTGCCGAACACGCAAAAAAGGCTCCGGGCATGCGCTATCTCGTAGTCTATGGCGATTATCACATACTGGGCTCCGGCCATCTCTCAGACAAAATGGCCAAAGCAGGCCTTAAGTCGCAGACGATACTCATTGGCGAAGCCAGAGAAGTCTACTGGATGCTCCTGGGCAAACTCAAAGACCCAGAAAAAATCGGGTTCGCCCAGCTTGGCAGCAGCATTTACTATATACGCAATGGCACGCCGCTCGAACGCAGCCTGTCTTATCGCGACTATCTCATGAAAATGCTGGGTTACAGCAAAGATGATTTTGAAGAGTGGGTGAGCCCGGCAGATATACAGCCTAAGGCCGGCGGGCGCAATAATTTTGAAGCCCTGCACAACCGCTGAACCGGAAAGATCGGCATCAGAAAAGGTTTGAAACGATTCCCTCACCGCCGGTTTCGATGATTTTCCAGATATCGACCTGGCGCGGCAGCGGTTCTTTGAAATCGCTCAACAGAAGCGTTGGGCCCTTCCCTTCCGATACAGGCAGATGGTAACCACTGATCTGCACACCCTCAAGATTCTTCTCATATTCGCCCTTTGGCATATTTTCTGAAAAATTGAATTCCGAACCTATGACAAAGCTCCAGTTATCGGGCATATCCAGCGACAGGCTGTAATTCGACAATTCAATATAGTTAAGAATTTTGCGATCGATATTCAGCGCCAGCCGCAACTCGTATTCGGCGAATTCATCTTCTTTTTCCGGCAGAACGGCCCAGATCCGCAAAGCATTGTCAACACCGGGCTTGCCAAATGCCATCACGGCATCTTTCGATTTAACTTCGATCTTATCAACGGCATCAGCCGGAATAGTAATATCTACCGGCACTATCTGCCCACGCTTTTTGGGAATCAGCGTCACCCTGACATAAACGGTATCAGCATCCTTGTCGAAAACGTAAGCCTGCCGGAAGCCGAGCAGATCTGGTGGTGCGCTTATCAGCTCAATCTGAGGCGACTCGATCAGAGTCAGCAGAATGTCCGATGCCTCCTGACGTGTCTTTGCGTCGAGTTCGGCGGCCTTAACCAGGTGATTTACCGCTCTTCGAAGTTCACCCTGCACCATCAGCAGTTTGCCACTGTCGAGGTATTCACCCGCAGAAACCTTGCCGCCGTCGATTCGCTTTTCGACTTCGGACGACACTGTCATCAGAAGCTGTTCATCATCTTGAGCGAGAACCTCGCTGTCGAGCGAAACCGCTTTAAAGTAAGCCTTGAGAGCAGGCTCAGCTTCTTTTTTAGACCAGTGCAGCATGGCCAGCTCAAAGTAGTCAGCTGCTTCACCTGATTTTTCGGCCTTTTGTTTCTGAGCATTGATTTCGGCCTCTGAAGCAGGCGGACGAATCTTGCGAACCGGCGGCACATAAGGCTTGGGCTCTGAATAACGCACTTCAAAATAGCCCAGTTCCTTATCGTCGAGCAGATGATCTTTGGTCTTGGGAATAAGCTGACCATAGCGACGATAACGCTCCTGCTTGTTCAGTTCATCACGTTCGCGCTTGATTTCGGTTCTTGCCTTGGCAATCCAGAGTTTGGCCTTGAGATCGCTTTCATCGAGCGCCAGAATAGTGTCGAAGACGACAATTGCATCTTCGTAACGGCGACGACGATAGAGATCTTCGGCGGCAGCCTGAAGTCGGCTTATGCGCGTTTCCTGAGGCAATCGCTTATATTCTGCCAGATCGGAATACGGACGTGTAAAACCAACCAGCATTGTAACAGCCAGCAGAAAGGTAACTGATATCAGAGCTCTTCTCATGGTCTCAGCTATCGGCAACAGTCAGACAAATTTTAACTATTCAACTGCCGGCAGGAAAAATTGTGATTGAATAGTCGGTGCGATCCATACGAAAACGGTTGAGATAGACGACAGCCAGCAAAACCCGCTGCCAGCTCATATCAGCCGCCCGCATCATGACGCTGTGATGCAGATCGCTGGAAGATCTTATCTCGACACCGCTTATGCTTTTGAGCATGTTGCAAAGCATTTCGAGGTCTATGCGCACGAAATTGCCGTTGAACCCGACACTGCCCTGGCCACGGGGCATTGTCAGTTCGAGCTCTGCCAGTTGTCTGAAAAACAAATCAAGATCAGTTTCGTGTGCCACATAAAGGCAATTCTCATAAAACCGCCAGCGGTATCTGGTTGTCTCGAGATAATTGTTTAGAGCTTCTTCGACTGTAGAACCGGTCACTTCTCTTACCGGTGAGTTTACCTCGCTGCTTACAATCAACGACCAGCCATTTCTGGCAGCAACTTTAAAAAGAAATGTGTGAATGTCGAGAAAGCGCTCGCCCACGTCGGGAGGCGCCTTAAAGCCGGCCTTGGCCGACAAGGGCCCGGCAAAGGCGGCTAACAGAATAACCACAAAGAATGTCACAAAACCAACCTTACATGATTTCATATCCTGACCCCATAATCTTTTTTTCAGGACTGGTTTTCAGCAGAAACCTCTCACAGACACAACGGGCAACACGGCCCGAATCAACTATTTTGTGTCGTCACCAAGCATCGTTGTAGTCCCGGCGACCCCTCTGACTCAGGAACCTGCTCTTGCCGCAGTTTCCAGTACAACTTTATTTTGCAATACCGGATTCAGTATCCTAATATAATATATCCTGCATAACTGACATATGCAAGATTTCGTCGCAGTTTTTTTGTTGCTCTTTGCTCTATTCGCCAAAAAGGTCTCTGATTTCAGAGCTTTCCATGAGATTTTTCATTTTCTCATTGTTCATTAGAAATTCATAGTCATTACGACTTATGGCTTCCATTACTTCAGGGTCTGACATGACGTCCATCATGTTTTCACTTCCGCTCAAATTCATCATGTTGTCGAGAAAGTCTTCCTGCATGGCCATAGATTGAACCTGGGCGTTGGCGCGCTCCTGCTGCGCCTTGAGATCGTCAGAACCGCCCATTGTCCTTGGCGGCGAGGACGGCTTGCGCGCCGGTTTCCTAGAATTATCGATTATGTCGATATTCTGTCTGTTCGTAGCTGGTCTGTCTGCATCGAGCTTGCTGATTTCAAGAATTTTGTCGGCAGCAACTTTTATTTCGCCAACAGTTTCTGTGCTGACAGTATATATACCGTCTTTCATTTCGACGATTTCGCCAATGATTATGGAATTATCAAGCAGTACAATGCGCTGTTTAACACCTGCTGCTGCTGAGTTAACACACAAGGCCAGCAAAAACATTATGAGAATAGCTTTTTTCACTTTATCTACTCCTGTATCCCCGTGATTATATTAATGATACCAGAAACTTCCGGGTAATTTAACAAGTTTTGGAAAGCAAACTGAGTTTTATAGATTGACCCCGGCAATCAGTTTAACTATAATGTTGCTGATCTTTAAATCAAATATTATTGGAGGACAGCGTTTTGACCAAGCTTCACAATGTTTTCAAATGCGAAATCTGTGGCAATATAATTGAAGTGGTTCACCCCGGCGCCCCGGCACTGGTATGCTGTGGCATGGAAATGAAACTGATGGAAGAAAAAACCGCTGATTCTTCTATCGAGAAGCATGTTCCGGTAATCGAAAAGACTGCCAAGGGCATCAAAGTCAAGGTTGGCAGCGTGCCACACCCCATGGAAGAAAAGCATTTTATCGAATGGATCGAAGTAATCGCCGGCAACCGCAAGTGCGTGAAGTTCCTCAAGCCCGGTGAACCGGCCGAAGCCGAATTCTGCATCAACGAATCCCCGATTATGGTTCGTGAATATTGCAACGTTCACGGCCTCTGGAAGAACCAGGCCTGACCGAAGTTGTGAGTTAACCCGCCCTAGATCGCTTGCTATAAGATTGTAAGAAGATAAGAGGCAGGGTTTAAATCCAGGGAGGGGGATTTGCACATGCGAGACATTATTTAGCGTGTGAAGGGCGGCCTGTAAAAAGGCCGCCCTCCCCGAACCCTTGATAGACGATGTTAACGATTTCCTATGCTCACCCGCTGCCCTTCACGGTGGCGGGTGTCTGCTTTTACCGGTTCCGGTTCGCCCTGAACCCTGATCGGGAAGCTGACTGCCAGCTGCATCACACGACCAGACGGATCAGCGCCATATATTTTGAGTTCGCCGCCTGATGGCAAACCATCATCGCGCATGAAAATATTTTCCAGGCTGCCCTGAATTTTCCAGCAGTTGCCGTAGACATCCCAGTGGTAGGCATAGAAGAAGCCAGTCATTGGGCCGGTGCGGGTAAACTGACTGCGAAAATGCACACGCCGGCGACTGCGGCCATCAAAAACCAGATCGGTATAAACAGCTGTCTGAATCGGTTTAACCCAACCGTTCAGGCGCAGATCGAAGTCGCCGAAATTGCGGTATTCAGAGGCTTCAAACGAACGGTCACGCAGTACCCGGTCATTGTGACTGACGCTGAACCGCGAAGGAACTGGAAAACGATAGGCCAGGCCGAGCATTTCAGCGCCGATGCGACCAGTATTGAGAAGCCGCCGCAGCTGCTCCTGGCTTTCCGGCTTTTCGATAAGGGTACGACAGGTTCTAAGCGAACGCATAATGCGTTTGACATGATTGGCTGTTGCTGGAGCCAGAACCGGAATAGCACGTTCTTCGCGCTGCGTTTCGACCGGAGCCCAGGCCTGGTTGAACTTTGCTGATTCAGGAACATCAGGCGTAGCAGGCAGCGGTGGCGGCGGGGGCGGCGGAGCCGAGGTAAACGGTGCCATCGGCGGCGGGCTTACCGCATATCCCGGCGGAGGTGGCGGCGGTTCGAGCCCACCATGACTGAGCAATGGCGCGTCAGCATTCGACGCAGCGGCCTGGGCAAAAATATTCCCGGCAAAAGATATGACAAAAACACAGATCAGAAGATATACGACATTTTTCCTCATAAACTCTCGACTTCCCTAAAGGATTACAGCTATAAAATACATTCCCCCACCCTCTAATGCAAGCTGACAATAACACCAACGACAAATTGCGGTCAAAAATCGCTATTCCGCTCGCAACCATCGAGTGCACTCATAGGATGACGACTGTATATCTGGGTCATCCTGCGCGTAGCGAAGCGAAGTCGCAGAATCCACATCTGCAGCGTTTTTCTGGAACAGCAACAGTTAAGTCATTCCTGATGACAGGTTTCAAAAATTTACAGCTTTGGGGTATTACAGAATAGCACCGCTCGATTTACTCAGAAAAATGCCAAAAAATCAAGTAAATGCAGATAATACGATTGCAATAGACTGCCAAAGATCTTTTTCGCCTTTTGCTCTTAAGGGTACCGCACCGTATAGTTTTTTCAGTTTAAATGGGTCAGCTGTAACATAAATTGTAGTATAAGGCCCAAGAGAGTTAGGAGGATTCCCACAATATGAGATCCCGCATTTCTATTTTTCTGCTCGGCCTGGCACTCATTGCCACAATGGCCATCACCGGCTGCGGCATTTTCGGCGACGACGATGACGACGATGTTTATTCAACAGGCGGCACCACTACAATCAGTGGCTCTATCAGTACAACCGCAGGCGACAATTCTCTGCGTGCGCAGGCTGCTCCGACAAGCGCAACTGTAACCTTCAACTATCTGGATGACAATGGAGATCTGGTACCAATAGTTACTGGCATCAATGTCACTTTTACTGATGGCACTGCCCAATACACCTTCAGCGTTACACTGCCCACGGCAGCTCAGCAGAGACGTAATTTCATTCTTCAGGCCATAACCAACACCAACGAAACCATCGAAGGCGTCGTGCCATTTGATCCGACTACCGAAACATCTGTCAGCGTGCCGCCTATCGATCCAGACGACGCTGGCCCGGCCGCATTTGTAAGACTCTGCGCCAACCCCACTTACGGAATTCCGAATGTTGACATTGCCAACGTTCTGACAATCTATACGCCTGCTCAGATCAAAGAAATGGTAAATGCTGATGGAACGCCAAAAGCAGATTTGACCGATCTGGCAACCCAGTTCAAGGCCCGCGATGCAGCAATTCAAACAGCTATTGGCCAGTTCTCCACCTACGCTGCAAAAATACAGCAGTTGATGGATTACAGCTTTCAGCTGGCGAGAATCCCTGATTACATTGGTTTTGCAAACCGAGAAAAATTTGTCGAAGCCATGCAAGCAAAAGCAACTGAACTCGGCCTGCCAGTAGATGCTTTTAATGCGCTTGACGAAGCAACAACTGATATCTGGGATAACCTGCCAGTACCGGAGAATCCGCCAGCTGGATTTACAAATTATGGCGGAGCGCAGGAACAGAATCGTGAGCTTGAGAACCTTGGTCTGGCTCTTCAGTATTTTGCCGGCCTGTATACCGACAAGACTACAGAAATCAATGAGATCAGAACAAGATTTATTGCAGCTGCCACCACCTTCTTCAACCAGGCATTGGCCGGGGCTCCGCCGGAAATGGGCGGTCAAGGGCATCCATTCTTGGTTCTTGACGAGGCCCGCGAAATAATTTTCGCAAAGCTATGGGACGAAGCCAAGACTGAAATACTCATACAACAGTCAGAAATGGGCCAAATGCAGTTCGAAATGGAAGCAATCATTGCTCACAAGGCCGAACTGTATGCAACAGTTGTCGCCAAAATCAATACTAACTACGCAAACCTGAATGGCGCACCAGAAGATGAAGCCCAAAAAGCAATATTCATCAAACATCTTGCGACTCTTGCTTCAATTCCTATGTTGTCGAATCAGGAACCTCCTGATGGTCCCGATGCTCCTGATGGTCCCGATGCTCCTGACGGTCCCGATGCCCCCGACGGCCCCGTTCCGCCGCCGCCAGGATCGATCAGATGATAGCGAATTAATCCGATAAGCTTCTCAGCCGGGGCGCAGAGTATTCTGCGCCCCGGCTCTTCGTTTTAGCGATCTGATATGAGCTGAATGACTCAGGGGAAAGCCAGGAAAAAGGATCTCATCGCATCGCCAGAATTATTTTTCATCTACCATATTTTTCAAAAGTTATGGCCATCTGATTCTGAGAATCTGTATTGCGCATCAATCAAGCAAGCCAGCGACAGCAGACGCTAAAAACAAATTATAATCAACACTTAAGCGACGGGGCACCGCATTTTCCTTTTATATGTACACTCAGCGCAGCTGGCTCATCTGAATGCATTATTATGAGCGAATGCCGACGGCACGGCAGCGCAAAACTTGTTTTGCATGCAGATGGCCGCCGTCGGCCAAAAAACGAAAGGATGGTCCGTGAAACCGCTGATTGACAGCCTATAGCAAATTATCACGAAATAACATGATATAAATTGATTGGATATAAATTTAACCAGCCAATGACAATTGGAATCTACGGCACGCTAATAACACCCATTAGAGTTATTGAAGGCCTACACAATCAGCAGTAAAATCGCCTTAGGATCGATGACCTCCAACTTCACTGCTCAAGGCAATCACAGCTGATTATTTCTCTGCCGGCAAGCTAAATCTCCTTAAAAAAATCGAAAGGATTTTTTATGATTCACCCCCACACTGAACTGCGCTTTATCAATAATGAAATCGGCTATGGTCTTGTTGCAACCCGCTTCATTCCGAAGGGTACTATCACCTGGGTCTTCGACCAGCTTGACCGTGAGTTCACCCCTAATCAGTTCAATCAGCTCGCTCCGATGTACAAAGAGATACTGGTTAAATATTGTTTCAGAAACAGCAAAGGCAACAGCATTCTCTGCTGGGATAACGCTCGCTACGTTAATCACAGTTTCCATTCAAACTGCTTCACTACACCTTACGACTACGAAATCGCCATCCGCGATATTCAGCCGGGCGAAGAACTGACCGACGACTACGGTTACCTTAACGTCGAAGAGCCATTCCGCGGCAAAGACGAAGGAACCCGCCGCAAAGTCGTATACCCCGACGACCTGGTCAGATACCACAAAGTCTGGGATAAACAGCTGATCAAGGCAATGAAATATATCAACAGAGTCGAACAGCCCCTGCAGGCGCTGCTGACCCAGGATCTCTGGGAAAAATCTGTTCGTATCGCCGAAGGCCGCGAAGAAATGGATTCGATTCTCACCTGCTACTACAGCGGCGAAGAAAGAAACGAAACGGTAATCAGCCACAGTTCACGTCGCGATGATATGATTATGGCCGAAGGCAACAGCGAAGAAGCGCCAGCCCTGCATCGCCAGCACAACAACTGATCCGGCTACTTGCCGGTGCGACGATCGGCCTGCTTTTTCGCCTTTTTGAGGGCGCCGGCGAATCCTGATTCTGGTTTAACAACGTCTGTCTGAGGCTCTGATTGAGCTTCGACAGGCGTTGTTTTATCAGGCCCGGCAAGCGGACGCCACGCAACGTTGTCGCTTCCGGTTGAAGCGGCGGCAGGCGCAGGCTGTTTTGCCTGACGCTGCAGACGACCCAGCAGAATGCTCAAAAGCGCAGTGCGGCGTTCGGCGATTTCAAAAAACATCAATAACAGCGCAAAAAGCAGCAACCAGTCAGATATATTGCGAAACTGCACTGTAGACGGCATCGACTGCCAGGCCTGCGACAGATCGATAAGCTCGACACCACCCGTAATGGCAGCCATTTCACGCAACGCCTGCGAACCAGCTTCGAGGTGCTGCGGTCGGTATTCCTGAGAATATGGCAGGCAGACCGGGTACAGGCGCAATCTGCGATTGTTGCCGGCCTCGACCATCGAGACGAGAGTTTCGTTTCCACGTAGTTGCAGACTTGCCGACAGCGAGTCGGCGGTGTCCCAGTTCATCGTCAGATTTTCGCTTACCGGTTCCTGACCGGCAAATGAGCGTAATACAGTGATTTGCGGATTCTCCCTGAAAATCTCACGTTCACGCTCGGGATCGAGATGCAGAACCGCCTGCCACTGCCCGTTCACTATCGTCTGAGTTACCGGCATGTTGTCGATACTCTGTCGCTCATCTGCAGCTGTCCACAGACAGAGACCCACAAGGATTTCAGAAGCGCCCGCACTGTTTAAAAACGGCTGGCCGAGAGTATCATCGATAACGCCCATATAACAGGCAACCCGGCCAAGCCCCTGCTGCCAGCCGGCAATCATTGGCGCACTGTTCTCATCAATAGTTTTCATGGCTATCTGTGCTTCCGGGCGGGCATAGCAGAGATTGTAGGCACCGACACTCGAGCGCAACGACAGTGGTTTTCCGGTAAAAACCGCCAGGGCTTCGCTGGTTTCGACACCGGTCGGCTCATCGAGAAAGGTGCTGCGCGCAGCGACAAAGGTATCTTGAGTAAAAAGGCGGGGCAGTTCGCCCGGGTCGTTGGTAAAGAAAATACGTCCTTTGCCCTCGGCAGCGATCTTTTTAAGCAGGTTGGCGTCAGAATCAGTCTCGCGGCCAAGTCCGATGACGCTGCAGGTAATACCCGCCCTGCCGGCCTTGTCGAGCAGCACCCAGTATTGCCCGGGCTGTTCCGAATCAGAAGCATCAGCAAACAAAATGATATGCCTGGTCTTTGCCTTCGACGTCAGCAGCATTTCGCAGGCTTTACTCAAGCCAGCTTCTACGTATATTCCGCCACCCATCGACTCAACCCGCAAAACCTTGTTGCGCACCGCGTCCTTGTTGGTAAGCGGCTGTAGATCAGTAATCACATGCGGTTCAGTGTCAACAGCGAGCAAACCGAATTCATCCAGTGGTGACAACAGATCTATTGTGTTAGCCGCCGCGATATTGGCGAGATCCATCTTGGTGCGATCGCCCTGAGCCGGTGCCGCCATACTGCCGGAACGGTCGAGAACCAGCACCAGTGCCAGCGCGAGTTTGCGGTGCTCAGAACGCAGTTCGAGCGAAACCGGCAGAATCGGTTCGAGCACCGACTGGTAGTAGCCGCCATTACCATAAGAATTGCGACCGCCGGTGAGCAGCAGACCTCCGCCAAGATGACGAACCCAGGCCGAAAGAACCTGCATGCCATGCATGCCAAGGCGATTAGCCGAAACATTTTCGATGATCACCGCCGAGTAGCCGGCAAGAAACTCAAGACTCCAGCTGATGTCAATCGGGCTCATAACTTCTACACGCTGATTCTGTTTTTTGAGCAGACCGGCCAGCGGATTATCGGGATTCTCGCTGACCAGCAGAAGTGGCATGCGGCCACGCACCTCGGCAAGAGCTGCGGCAATATTGTTCTCTGGCACAGGATCTTTGCCGTGACTGCCGGTTACCCGCAGCTCGTATTTGAGCACAGAAGCTTCGCCGGAGCTGTGCCGAAAAGTAACGCTGTTACTGCCACGACGAAGCTGACGACTGACGCTGGCTATTGTCTTACCAGCGCAAAGAAGTTCGATCGTGGCAACCTGTTCGATCGGGGCATATATCTCGGCAGCAAGCATGAAGTTTTCGCCGGGTTCAAGCAACCCGGGCACTTCAAAACGGCTGATTGCCAGATCGTTGGCGGTATCACGGCTGAGCAGGCGATAGTCGATCGGAACGCCGCGGGCAGCTGCTTTGAATGAAGCCGGAATCGGGTCTTTACCGCTCCACAGGCCGTCAGAAACTACAATCAGTCGCGCTGCGAGATCGCCGGGAACCAGAGACAACGCCCGCTCGATTGCTTCACTGAGGTTAGAGGCTTCCGGGTTGATGGTTGAACTGAAACCAGAAAAAGAGCCACGACCTGGCGGCATTTCCACCCGGACCTCATCAGCGAAGGACAATACCCCGAGTTTCGCATTTCCTGGCATCTGCTGGCGCAGCAGCGAAAGAGTTTCAGAAATACGAGTATCAGAGTCGGCCGGCATCGACAGACTGCGGTCGGCAACGACGACCAGCATGCCTTCGCGGCCGGGCAGGCGTAATTGCATGCCAGCCAGTGCCAGAATTACCAGTATGACAACCAGTATACGCAGCGCCATGATCTTGCGCGAGCGCATACGCAGGGCAAAAACGGCCCACAGGCCCGGAAAAAGCAGTAACAGCCAATGAGGTTCAGTAAACATGGCCCGGCCTCCCCTGTCGCAGCAGCCACTGATGCAGAATCAGCAGCAGAAGTGCCGGCACGATAAACCACCAGCGCACATCGGAAAAATAGCGGGAAGCATCACCAGAAGCCAGTTCGATCTCAGGCAGACTGGTCTGTAGACCTGTCAAATCTGATTCTTCGACAGAATTCAGATTCGCCGCAGTTTTCCAGTTCATTTCTCCGGCCTGAAGCGAATAAATGCCGGGCTCTCTGACGATAAACCCGGCGTTGCGGCGCCAGACCTGTATTTCGGCTTCACGACCAGATGGCGAGATAACCTTGAGGTTTTTAACACCGGTCGGCAGGTTCACTTTCACTTCCATGCCGCTGCGGTAGTTGAACTGAATTGGCCCTGGATTAGCCTGCTGCCGCCAGTTGAGCAGGTTCCAGAAAAAGACCGGCCAGACAGCTGTAGCATGCAGATTTGAGCGATCAGCGGTAAGATTCAGAAAAATAGTGCGGTCACCATGTGAATCTTCCGCCGCGATCAACAGCGGCACCCCGGCAACCGACATAAGAGGCTGACCAGCAACGCTGAAATTGCGATCAAATGCCCAGGCTGCCAGCACTTTCGGCAACCCGCCCAGCAATGGATGATTCTTGTCTACCGCGACTGAGCCACGCACCGTTACAGGCTGTGTGGCATTATGGATGACAAAATTCCAGCGGCCGCTAACCGGGGTTATCTCCCCTGCCCCTTCAAAAAAAGCGAGATGACTGCCAGAAGCGACTACTGCAGCAAGCCCGCTGCTGGTGAGTGTCCGCTCAAGCAGGGGGCGCAACCTGGCCGACAGGCTGGCAAGTTCGACCCTGACCGGCTCTGGCCGCACCGGCAACAGCCAGGCCTGATTATCATAGTCGATGCCATCGTTTTTGACCAGAGCTCTGATCTCTGCCTCTGTGTCTTTAACCGACAGACGGACACGTCGATGTGAGCGCGCAGCAAGTTCGAGGTCAAGGCGTTCGAGCACGGTTCCATTGCCGGCATTGACTATTTCGGCCTGAAGCCGCGCCGGAGCCGTCGCAAAGTTTACGAATTCAAAAAAGCAACGGTCTACGTCACCGAGCGCATAGCGATTGGCTGTAGTTATGGCAATATTGGCGAGCGGCTGACCAAAAGACAGCCAGCTGATATTGTCGGCGAGAACCTGTTGGGTTGGTCGGTCAGTAATGACGAGCACTCTGGTATCAGGCGAGCATATTTCTGAAACGTTTCTGAGAGCAGCATTCAAATCGGAATACGGCGAACGGCAACGCCAGCCTCCAATCAGATGCGATGCTTCGGCCGCTTTCAAATCTGACCGGCCGATAATTTCTGGTTCAACCCCGGCCCGAATCATGGTCAGCCTGACAAAATTCCGCGTCAGAATATTTTTGTCGAGCCACGTCAGCGCCCGACTGCGGGCAGTTTCGCCGCTGCCGGCCGACATTGACAGCGAGTCGTCGAGAATCAGAGCAACCGGCACCAGCTGATCGCCGGTAACGGCACGCGGGGTAGCCGCAGCTAGAACCAGCAGAACCAGAATAAACAATTCGAGCACCAGCACGAGCGGAATCTGCAGACGGGTAATTTTGCGCCCACCCTCGGCCGGCACCTTGACATGGCTCCAGAACATCAGCGATGACACCCTGATATTACGCGACTGGCGGCGAAACAGATATATGGCTGTGACCGCTGCCAGTGCCAGAAGTCCCCAGAAAGCCAGAGGGCTCATGAATATCGGCATCATCAGCTCCTGGTCATTATTATCTCGGTTTTCAGCAGTTCGACCGGCACGAAATCACCGAGCAGCTGCTCTCCAAGACAATGAGTAAATACCGCTCCATACTTGCTGCAACACTTTTTCCAGTATTCCTGATGCCGGGTAAAGTTGCGTAAATACTCGGCAATCAGGCTTTCATCGGCGATCAGCTCAACTGCTTCGGCCGTTTCGCAGTCTATAAGCCTGACGTTACCAGCAAAATCGGGAGCGACATCTTCGCGGGCGAGGACCTGTACAACGGTAAGCAGCGCAGCACCATCAGAAAGCTGTCGCAGCACCGACACCGGTTCCTGGTTCCAGAAAAGGTCGCTGAGCAGTATGCGGACTGCATTAGTGCGCAGCCTGGGCGGAAACGAGGTGATGGTTTCGCCGACGTTACCACTGTAATCAAAATCAGCGCCCTGCCATTGGCTAAGTGGCAGAGTCGCCGCCTCAACCTTGCGACAGCGATCTTTGAGCAACCAGCAGCTCACAGTGTAACCCGAATTTAGCGCTGCCACCCGAAGCATTGCTGCCAGCGCCATGGTTGCTGCGCCTTTATGAAACGTTTCGCCGGCCATTGACAGTGAAGCATCGATCAGAATATCGAGATGCGGCGAAATCTCTTCACGAAAAAGCTTGACGGTCAGGCGATCGGAACGCGCCATGGCGTTCCAGTCGATGTGTCTTATGTCATCACCGGGCTGGTATTCTCGATGATCGAGGAATTCGAGAGAATTGCCGGTATTGCGCCCAAAGCGGCTGCCACCCTGCAGCCCGGAAAACCGCGAAGACACGTTCAGGTAAAAACGCTGACCTGCGATCTCTGCGGCTTCTATGCTGCTTTTAATCAACTTATGCACTGTGATCAGTAATCCATTTCCTTGTAATAGTCTCTGAACTGACGAGAAAGCCAGGGGGTGTTGACAATCAGACTTATTATTGCCAGCAAAGCAGCAAACAGCAGAACCGAATCACTGCGCCGCACCGCTGTTACGTAAAGCGGATTAGCGATCAGCAGGGTTTCAGAGTCAAGCCCGATGATTCCGCCAGCCAGTATTGGCACAAGCGAAAATACGGCACAGGTAAGAAGTGCCACAACCCAGGTATTGCGGATATCTATCTGCTCTGACAGGAATATGCGTCGGATAAAAGACGCCAACAGAGCATAACCCAGCATATAACAGTAAAAGCTGCCGGCATAAAGCATATAGTCATTCATCATACCGCGACCATGAGTGAAACCGCTCGGCTGCAAGCCCGCTGCCACAAGAGCGATGACAAAGGTGAGAATCTGCATTACCAGAATCCAGGCCAGACCACCGGCAGCCCCACTGAAAAACAGGAAGGCCACACGGGCGCGGAAGAAGCCCTTCGGTATCTCACGGGCAACCCGTTCGGTAACATAATCCCGCTCAGACACTGCAATCAGACAGGCCATGCTGAGCACGTAACTCGACAGAAAGCCCCATACCACGAAAATTTCAGAACTCGCACTGATGCCGGCCCAGTAGGCGCAAAGCAGCAGTGTCACCAACCAGAGTATGGTCGAAGCAACCCGCACAGGCAGCATGCGGTTGGTACCGGCCGGCGCCACAACAGCTGCGGCGGCATGATAAAGCATGTAGATCAGCAGAGACATGAAAACGACGAAAGTCGCCAGCGAAGAAAATAGATAACCAGAGTTGAAGGTGCGGTCGAGACCATATCTGATCATCTCGCTGCTCATACCGAGCAGGCTGAAAAAAGTGATAACCTGAAACAGCAGTCCGGCTCCGCGAAACAGATACATACTGCCGCCCTCACGTGAAAGACTGCCAATACAGATCTGAAACATGGCACCGGCGGCGCTGACAAACAACCCAAGTCCGATAAGAATAAAAGTCGCCCAGAGATCGACGCCACTCAAAAAGAAAGTCATCGACATGAAGGGTGCAAATGCACTGTTGATAAGCAATATAATAATAAATGCCGCAGCAAACTTTCCTCGAATAATCGTTTGCGGCGTAATCGTCGTGATAAAAAGCAGCTCATCGCTGCCCTCGTTGCGTTCACGCGAGAACCTGAAGCCTGAATAGATCGGAATTATCGCGAAACTGGCGAGAAACAGCACACCGTAAAGGAACATCAGGGTTTCCTGACCGGCATTACTGTAGCGTGTTTGTTGATCGGCCAACGACAGGCTGAGCACGACACACTGAAAACCGAGAAAAAGAATGAGCACGCCCCAGAAGAATTTGCCGCGCACGATCTGGCGCAGTTCCTTGACGATGATCGGGTTGACCCAGCCGTCGAGCCGGTCAAGAATATTGGCTATGGCTGTCATTGTACTTCACCCCTGGTAATGTTCATGAATACTGACTCAAGATTCTGCTGGCGGAACCGGAATTCGATAATCTTTCTGTCGGCCGCCACGATTTCTTTCAGCAGTGCAAAAGCTTCTTCGTCGTTGCCAGCATAGTCGAACTCGACACTTTTGCCGTTAACCACAAGATTCTCGACACCCGGCAGAAGAATCATGAAATTTGAAAACTCTTCGAGGCTCCCAACTGGCCTGATAATCAGGCGACGATGCGAGACTTCGGCTTCGGTAATTTCCTCGATCGAACCAAACTTGAGCATGGCGCCCTGCTCGATGATCAGCGTCGAAGTGCAAATTTCGGAAAGCTCACTGAGAATATGCGAACTGATGAGAATACCTTTGCCCTGACGACTCAGCACGCGCAACAGTTCACGCAGTTCTATGCGGGCGCGCGGGTCGAGACCGGCTGCCGGCTCATCCATAAGAATAAAGGACGGGTCATGAATCAGAGCCCGGGCAATACTCACCCTTTGCTTCATACCTTTCGACAGTGCAGAAAGCAGCTTTTCTCGAATATTAATGAGATTGGTGAATTCCATCAGATCGTGCACCAGCCCGCGCCGCCGCGCCGGTTTTATCGCGTAAGCTCTGGCAAAAAAATCGATATACTCGAATACAGTCATGTCATCCTGCGTCGGCAGAGTGTCAGGTACAAACCCTATTTTCTCACGCGCCATCTCAGGATGGCTGACGATCGAATGTCCATCGAGCTCGATACTGCCGGCACTCGGTTCCTCGATGCTGGCCATCATGCGTAGAGTCGTAGTTTTACCAGCGCCATTGGGGCCGACGAAACCGGTAATATCGCCACCATTAAGCTGAAAATTCAGGCGCTTTACCGCATGAGTATCGCCAAAATTCTTACTGAGGTTTTTGACGCTTAAAATCATGGCTGCGCCTCCTCTTTGAGAATGCCTATAACGTAAGACTCTTCTGTCTTTTCGGCTGAACTGTCGAGCGCCTGCACCAGAAATGGCGAGGTCTTTATTTTGGCAATGTAGCCTCCAGCCATAAGATAGCGCTCAGGCGACTTGTCAAAATCGCGCAATCGCTTGAACCATGGTCCATTGAAGGTCTCCGCCATTGCGCCCGCCTTTTTCCCGGCGAAACGGCCTGTAGCTGTCAGCACAGCCTGGCGCCCGGCGCCGATATTAGATCCAACAAAGATTCTGCCATCGCTCACCGCCAGGGTAATGCTTTCGATATCTGAACCAAGGCCGTTGAGCAGTTGCAGATAGCCGTCCTGCCAGCTCAACCCGACGCGTTCACGTCTGGTCTGCAGGGCGCGCAAATGCATGCTGCGCTCTACTTTTGGCTTGATCCAGCCAGTCGCCAGATGCTGATCTTCATCGAGCACGATAAAGCGACCGCCATCGGCATTTCTGCCGTAATTGCTGCCATAGGTGTAGACTTCGGTCTGGTTGTCGAAGCGCAGTCCTTCCGGGCGGGAAGACGACGAAAACAGCGAGTAATTGGCGAGAGTCACTGCCCGATTGTTGCGCTCGTCGAGCAAAGTCAGCGCCTGCCGTTTTACCCGCAGCGTCGAACTCTCAAAAACGAGGTAATAGCCATAAATGAACATGCAGCAGATTGCCGAGGCCACCGGAACGGTAAGAAACACCAGAATCTTGCGCCCGAGACGATGCAGCACAAATACGTTAACCGGGCCGATAAGAAAGGCAAATATATAAACGATCACCATTAACCAGCGGGTCGAGAGCGTCTCGGTCTCTTCATAGGCAAAGCGCAGCGGCGAATCGCCTCTGAATTCATAGCTGGCAAACGCATCGCTGAGATAATTCGGAAATACCAGACCGGAAGGGCTCGACATCGACTTGATCAGATCAGCTTCAGCTTCGATCAATCGACCGAAACCACCCTCGTAAACTTTCAGATTGAATGGTTGATCAACGCGGTTCTGAGGTATTTGCACAAAATCATCAGGCACCTCGATACTGCCCATGGTCAAAAGACTGCCACCGGCGCGAACATAATCAAAAACCGCCCGGCGCACGGGATCTGGCATATCGTTGATGCTGCCGGCATAGAAAACCAGCATATGAAACTGCGAGTAACCAAGCCAGTTTTGATAAAGCTGAGCAAGGCTTCCCTCAAACTGGTTCATTTCGACATTAAGAGAATTACCTGCACCGGAGCCCCCGAAAGCAGCTTCGAAATCAGTGCGCGAAATCCGCGAATCGACAAGTATCTGCTTGCGATGGTAATAACCCCGGTTACAGCGAAAATCGCGATGCAAGCTCTGTTCGCGCAGCGGCACGCCATCGAGTTCGACCCGCATGCCCGACGAGTAGAAATCCATGATCGGTATCATTAAAGACTCTTCGCGAACTTCGCCAGCTGCGATCTTGAACCCGCGGGAAACATCTTCGAGGGTTCTCGAATACTGTGCGCGCATTGAAAGCCTGACGTCACGCTCGCGGTTGGAACTGTTAGTTATTATTACCCGGCAGAATGCGTAACCGAAAAAGCTCTTCGGTTCAAGATCCGGCATGGCAGTAATACGAACGCCATCGTAATCTATTGTCTGGGCCTGAACGCTCGAAACAGCCCATAACACAACAAAAAAGAAACATAAAATGTGACGCAGTCTGATCACTTGCCTGCTGCCTCCACCACCAGCTCGTCTGCCAGACCAAGGTCGGTCTCTTTAACTGTTTTGACGATCTCTTCAAGCAGAGTTGCTGTGGTAAGCCCCTCGAATCTTGCCTTGTAGTTGAGAAGAACGCGATGATTGAGCGCCGGCACCAGCACTTCACGAACATCTTCGAAGCCGACCGAAGGCCGGCCAGCCAGTAATGCAACGCCACGCGCCGTTTCGGCAACCGCGATAGCAGCACGCGGAGAAGCGCCATATTGCACGAATTCCTGCACCTGACGACTGGAAGCCTTAGAGCCCGGACTGGTTGCGTTTACCAGGCGCGCAATATATTCGGCAACCGGGCCGGGAAGGTATATTCTATTCATTACATCGAACAGGCTTTCGAGCTCTTCGGCCGAGACATTGAACGAAGCTGTTGGCGGCTCACCATGCCGGCGCGAAAAGATGATCTCACGTAAAGTTTCAACGTCGGCAGACTTGACTTCGAGTTTGAAGACAAAACGGTCGAGCTGGGCTTCTGGCAAAGGATAAGTGCCTTCGAGTTCGATGGGGTTCTGCGAGGCCAGCACGAAAAACGGCAACGGCAGCTTGCGAGTTGTGCCGAGCAGCGTCACCGATCTTTCCTGCATAGCTTCGAGCAGAGCAGACTGGGTTTTGGGCGAAGCGCGGTTGATTTCGTCAGCCAGCAGAATGTTGGTAAAAATCGGGCCGGGCTGAAAAACCATTTCGCGCTGGCCGGCCTGATTCTGCTGAAGAATGTGGGCACCGAGAATATCACCAGGCATCAGATCGGGGGTGAACTGGACCCGGCTGAACTTCAGACTGAGCAGTTCGCCGAGCGTTCGAATCAGAGCAGTCTTGCCAACTCCCGGCAGACCTTCGAGCAGGATGTGGCCGCGGCTTAATATGCCGATCAGCACCATTCGATGCAGGTCAGAACGACCAATAAGAATACGGTCGAGTTCCTTGAGAATTTTGTGAGCTTTGGCGCTGGCCGCTGCAAGTTCAGACTGAGATACCAGTGTTTGCTGTTTCATTTCTGTCTCCGCTCGGTTGGAACTTTTCTTTCAAAATATCTTTTTACGGCACTACGGTGCTTAGGCAAGATTACATCAGATTCACCGCCGCTTTTGTCTGATTTCTGCCAGTCGACCGGCCCTGAAGAGCCCTGCCCTTCTGCCGTGTCGATCTGCGGCGCCGAAATTGCCATGCCGATTGCCACCGAATCTTCGAGATCGGTTGAGGCAGGAGTCGGCAGAGCCTCATCCTTGAATTTAAGACTGTGTTCTGAGCTCTGACGGTTGAAATTCAGGGGGGCAGTGCCACCGTCGCGACCAGCCTGGCCGCTGGGGCTGCCAGATTGAGGGTCTACAACCATTATCCCTGGCTGACCATCCTGCGAACCGGAACCTGAACCGCCCTCTCCCTGCTGGTCACCAGACTCTCCGCTTGCGTCACCGCCTTCGTCAGCCGGTGCAATCACCAGATCCGCACCGGAACCGGGAGCAAGGTCGGCCTCGGTAGCCGGTCGCAGGCGTCCTTCCTGCTTGAGCTTCTCGTAGGTTTTGCGATCGAGCAGGCGGGCCTTAACCAGCTTTTCAGCGGCAGCGCGCATTTCTTCAGCACGCTGCTGCATGTATTCCTGCAATTGCTGTGCTGCTTCAGCGGCAGCTTCTGTTGATCCTTCGCCGCCTTCACCGGCCTGCTGCATTTTATTTTCGAGCGAATCTCCACCTGGCTGCTTCATGCTGGCAGCGTCCAGGCCGCATTCTTCGAGTTTATCACGCAGAGCGTCAAGAGCCTGCTTCATCTTTTCCTGGCTGTCAGCGTTTTTCAGCTGATCTGCCAGGCTTTGCAAAGTCTGCAGGTTTTCCTGTTCTGACAGCATTTTTTCGGCGCCAGCAGCACTGTCTTTGCGCATTTTTTCCTGAAGCTGATCGAAAGCTTCGAAAGTCTTTGATGGGTCATTGCGGTCAGAAGCACTGATAATCTGGTCTATGGTCTCTTTAAGTTCATCTGCTTTCTTCTCATCGATCAGACCGGCTTCTTCAAGAGCTTCAACCTGAGCCATGGCGTTCTGCTGCATTTCCTGGAGATCGAGTCGCGGATCGCGGTCTCCGGTTGCCTGACGAACCGGAATAACGACACTGAGCGCCAGGAAGAGCAGTGAAACCAGCAAAGCCGGCAGTCGCCGGTTCAGCTTGAGCTGCAGTCGAGGAGACTTCAGTGAACCCTGCCGATTTTTCCAGGAATGGTCGCCAGTTTCGAATTCGGCCAGCAACATACCACCACTCGCGTTATGGCTGTCGATCAGTGCCATGGCACGCTCGTCAGCCAGCTGACTGCGAAAGGCTACGGCGAGAGCAACCAGCAGGCAGACCGGAATTCCTGCCAGGCTGAAGCCGACGAAATCGATACTGGCAAGGCGAAGCTGGCGCAGGAGCAGAAAGAGAAAACCAGCGATGAAATTGTAGAAAGTCATGAAACGCAAAGCCAGCAGCAAAGAATAAGACAAAAGATAACGCATTCTCAGAGTTTTAAGTGCCGTTAAACTGTCTTCTGAAGCCTTCATGATGTTGCAAGATCCTGTTTAATATGCTGCATGTCTGCGTTAATACCTGCAAAATTCGTCAGAGCTGACTCCCAAACCCTTATACAGTTTACCGCAACGCCAGCAGAGGCGCCATATTTGTTTTAGTTCTTTTTTGCCGAGAGTTCTGCTAAATTAGAGTTATGGAAATAAAACAGGTGACAATTGAGCTCAACGAAGAAACCATTCGCAGACTCGAAGAAAAGGCTTTGCAGTCAGGCAGAAAGCCGGAAACTCTGGCGGCCGATCTGGTGGAAACGGGGTTGAAAAAAGACGTTCCCCCATCTTCACCAGGCTTGCCCGGTGTTGCCATGCTAAAAGACTCATTCGAACCGGTTCTACAGGTCACAGATAAAACGGGCGGTGATGTTGGCCTGATCAAGGCCTCGACCACACCTTTATCTGGCCCGGCAAAGACTGAACTGCCGCCGGAAAGACTGCAGCGCAAGGCTGAAATTGAGGCAAAAATGCACGAACTTTCGCTGGTTATCGAAACTGCTGAAGAGGCTGACAAAGAAAAATATGCCATGCAGTATGCGATTCTGGCGGCTGAACTCGATGCGTTGATCTGATCAGCGTATCACTCCGGTGCGACGCCTTGATTTCCGACCTTTTGAATGCTGTGATAAAGCTTCCATGAGCGCTTCTTTGCGACTGACTGCATCATTATCGCGAACTGGATCAAAAGGGGTCGCATAGCGGCCGCTGGTTTGCACCTGCCGCCATGGGTGTTCTTCGTGTTCGAGCTTACTGCGCAGATCGATAATGTGTCTGGCAAGTTCATCGTTGCAGCGAGAACAGATGCTGCCATTATCTATCGGAGTCGAACAGAACCGGCATGGATAAGAAACCGACAGATCGAGTCGTCGAAACGTGCCTTCTTCGGCAAAGTCGAGCAGAACTCTCTCGGACACGCCACAGATTCGGCCAACTTCTTTGAGCTGCAGCCCGGGCCTTGCCTTAACCAGACCAATCGCATCATTGAGCTGTTGCTGTCGGGCAGCGCGACAGACCGGGCAAACGCGACCCGCGAACTTAACATAGAGCTTTCCGCAATCAGGACATGACTTTACTTCAGGCATGCGCCACTCCTCAACAACCCGTCTGTGTACACCGTTATTTTTAAATTATACCCAAAAAAAGCCGCAATGCCAAATTTTCTGCACATATTAACAATTTGAGGGCTTGTTAAAATCGGCGGGCAGTGACATAATTGGCAACAGAAAGCCATGCAAGGAGAAAATGATGCCCAGACGTAACAGATACAAACAGCTGTGCGAGGCTTATGACCGCGGAGTGTCAGAGTGCGATCAGTATCGCCGCGAATGTTATGAGTTCGTTCATGAGCTGCGCAATTCAATAATCGAAAGTCTTAACTGCGTCGAAACCAAGGTATTCATGTTCCCGCCCAGCAGCGGATTCGTCTACAAAAGTCAGATGATTCAGGGCGATGCGCTCGACACCGAGTTTGGCGAAAACGGCACTGCTGCCATAGGTTTTGCCATTAATGTCAACGGCGAAGATCTCGAAGAAAAGTTTTTCACTTTTATGGTGGTATTCAAGAAGACCGGCTCAAAAATCCGCTTCAGCATGGATGATGAAAAAGAATTCGTCAACAGCAATGAAGGAGTCAACGACTTCTGCGACTACCTGTTCGAAGTGGCCAGGCGCAATCTGCTCGGGCGACTTTCCAACTTTTTACAGTCTCCCGGAGAAGAAAGCAAACCAATCGGCTTCAAGGTGCAAAGCAAGTAATCAGTGAAACACCTTGAACGGCCCGTTCGCATTAGCCGGGGGCGGAGTAAGTGACCGGTTAAAAGTCGCCCGTGGCCGATTGTCCTTGCGTCTGTTCGGCTTTTCGTAGCGAACCGGCTCACGCGAAACCACAACTTCTTTTTTCTTGCGCTCTACTGTAAGAGTGTCAGGCGGTCGCCCATTTTCTTCAAGATCGAGTATGGTCTCGATGCTGCGCGGCGGATTGCCGGTGTCAAGCCAGTCCCAACCCTGCTGCGCAAGCCAGGCTAGTCTGGTGTTGTCCTGATAATAGCCTTCATCTATTTTGTCGCCCCAGTAATAACCAAGCGCCATGCGAACATCGCCGGTCACCTCGGCAATCACGCCCAGGCGGTAAAAAGCCCAGGTCACCTTCTCCATATCAACTTCGGTGAGCTTGCTCTCCTGGTTGAAGATCATCGAATAAAGCTCATGCGCTTTCTTGAAATTTTTCTTCGACAGCGCATATTCTGCCTGGCTCTTGTATTTGGCATAACTGTAACCGCCACAACACCCGGAAACAGACAATATCACCAGAGCCAGCATCAGAAATGCCGGCAAAAACATCAATCTGCGCCTGTTTACGGCTCTTTTATCAGGGTGTTGCATTTATTGCACTCAATGGCTTCCAGAAACGATCCGGCCCGACCAGGGCAGGAGGATAAATACGTGCCGACCACTCAAAATCGACGGCCTGAGCGGCAGGATCTTTGAAAAGCATGTTCACCAGCATGCTGCCAGCATCATATTCGAGAGAAAAATCGGCAAGATACTCGGCGGCAAATCTTTGTTTGCGGCCACCCGACTCAGTCCTGACAAATACCTTGCCGGTTGCCAGGTCTTCGACAGCGTAATCGACCACCTTGCCACCATGCGTCTGCACCTTGAATTCAGTAGTGCCTTTCCAGATCTTTCCACTCTCAGGCACCAGCACGATGCGCTCGCTATCTGATCTCGCAATGTCGTTGCGCATCGTTGAAACGATCCAGGCGGCCTGATTCGCGGCAACGGCGTTAAAACTGCCACGATGAACGTTCGAAGCGCCGCGTGTCATCGCGATGATTACGCCACCAGCGATAACCACCACTATACCAACGGCAAACACCAGTTCGGTAAAAGTAAAAGCTCTTTTCACAATCAGTTCCCGCTTACGAAAGTCGAAAGTTCATAATTTTTGATCTCTTCGCCAACCTGTTCCTTGCTTTTATAGTTGAGCTCAAGCGACATGATCTTGCCGGTTTCAGCACGTGGAGCCGGTGGATACCGCTTGACACTGATTTTACCATCCAGATCGAGATATTCGGGGAAACTCCCGACCTGCACCTCGACCTTTATCGCATTGCCAATGCTTATCAGCTTTCCACTCTCGGCTTTGACCGGATAGCTGCCATCAGCAGGAAACCAGCCTTTATTTTCGATCTGTTCGAGAATCTCGACCGCCAGCTGACTGACCCTGATTTCATCTGCCGACAAAGTGACCTGTTTATGAGACGTGCCCATCAGTCCCCATAGCGGCACCATTGCCGCCACCATTATGCCGCTGGCAATAAGTATTTCGAGCAGACTCAGGCCGCGCCTTCTCATATATCGCCTCCGGCCGGCCCGATTACGACGCCGACATATTTACTGGTAAACGCCGGGTTGACCGGGTCGAGATTGATATTGTAGGTAAGACTGCCGCCACCGGCGATGTTGGCCGGATTAAGCGTGTTGGCAGCTATGCCCCCAACCAGATTTATCGGAGAGTTGGGATTGGAATATCTGATTTCACCAGCAGTTTTGTCGAGGGCCATCAGATAAGCCAGAGTGCTGTTTGTCCCGTTGTTCTTGATAGTGATTGCGCCCTTCTCGGCAGTGATCATCAGGGGTGGTTCAAAGGCAGAATCAGCCTGCTCGAAGGTTCCGACCGTGATCGGGCCGTCAACGATCAGATTGCCGCCGGTGTGCCGCCCAAGACCATCCGCCAGCGTCATACCGGCATTGTTGCCGGTCACGACCTTGAGCACGGCATTACCAAGATTCAGACGAAGTGAATTGTCATGACAGAAGTGCTCTTTGAGCAGTGCAAATGCGTCTTCACCAGCGCCGACCTTAACTTCGTAACAGATGCGGCGGGCCATGCCCAGCGTTGTATCATCGCTATCAGCGATTTTGTCGATCTCGATATTGCGGGTGTCTATTCCATTGATTTCTTCAAGGAAAAGCCTTTCGCTGGTCAGCGGTGCGGCGTCACTCGGCGGGATATCGATTTTCTGGTTGGTTGAAGTATATTGCGCGATCATATCGTAAATCTCGTTATAAGAGCAGTCATCGACCTTGCTCATAATGGTGTAATAGCAAAGACTGCCGTCGGTGCTCAACCATGGAATCGAAAGGAAAAGCGGCTCGAGCTCATGCATATCCTGAACCCCAAGCGCAGATGGGCCATTCGGCATATGAACAAGTTTGTTTTCGACAAACAGAGTCGACATGCCGGCAATATTCGAAGCCTGGCTGGTAGCCGCTCTATACTCATTAGAACCCATCGAAATCATGGCACCGACAGGAACTTTTGTCGAGGCGTCGGCAAGATAACAGATTTCGAGGAAACGGTCTTTGACATCACCGGTCACACGGGTGTGACTGATCATTGAAGCCCCGTTATCAGTGGCGCTGGCACCAAAAAGATGCAGGCATGTGCTGGCCCATCGGCTTTTGGCGGTTGCTGGCGGGTATCTGGTAAAATCGCGTTTCAGAACCTTTTCCCATAACTGGCCGTGTGTGCCACTGTAAACGGTGTCGGCAAAACCCCAGCGCGCTACGCTGAAGCACACCTGATGAGTGCCAACCGGCCAGGGGCCAAAATTAAAGATCAGCGTAATCGGCTTGTCGGCAGAGGGAAAATACGAATGAAAATTCTGGCCGTAAGCACCAGTTCCAGCTGCGCGATTCAACAACAGCGGACCCCCGCCGAGATAAACCCAGCCCCGTTTTTTCCAGACATCTTCGGGTGTGCTTGAGGTGGTTGGCTCACCATTGATCAATACCAGAGGACGCGGCGAATTTGCGATAACTTCGCCAGTATCTGGTGTGGCGATGGTAACTGTGTTGAATTTGGTTTCGTCGCCGCCAGAAGCATCACGCAGATAAAGATTGAACTTGGTTATCGGCAGCGGAAACGGCATGACAACCCGGAATGGGCGGGTCTCTTCCCAGGTTTCGACGGCCTTGTCAACCTGAACTGATACAGAGATCGTGATTTTGCCCGATTTTTCGAAGCTCAGGTAAAAGCCTTTGCCATCGTCGAGCGATTTGACATCGCTGACCTCAAAATTTGTCTGAACGCTTACTTCATAAGGCTGATTTCCGGTAAGTCCTGCGCGCAGATCGCTGATACCGATCTGCGGAAACCAGTTGGCAATTATATTGTCTCTGATACCTGAAGCGCTGTTTTCGCGGAAAGCCGCGCGGAGAATCTGTCCGGAAGAGTTGGAGTCAGTTCCCGGATCGACAAGATCGAGTTTCATCCGGCCGATGATATAGCGGCTTATTGACTGGGCGCATTTCATCGCGCGTAAATGCTTGAGCAGTTCGCGACTTTCGTTGAATTTGCCGCGGACCAGGTGATTGTAAGACATGATGAGAATGCTCAGAATGAATATGCCACCCAGCACAACGAACAACACTATTCCGGCACGGTTGTTGTTGCTGTTCATCTGACCGTTTTTATTCATCGGCAGCGTCTCCGGTTTCGACGGCAGCATGCCTGCCCTTAGCATTTTTTTCGATCCAGGCCAGAGTGCCCGGATGTATTGGTACGCCAGCTTCCTGCATTATTTTTAGCGCGACTTCAGGATCGACAGGAATATTGCCAATTGCCTGATGATGCAATCTGAGATGAGAAGCGCCCTTGGCTATGCTGTCGATGATAAGCCCTACCGCTTCATCAGAAGTTTCGACACTTGCTACCAACATATTTGGCAACCCAACAGTGTGTATCTCTGGCTGAGATTCTCCATAAAACCCGGCAGCAATGTTGACTCGTCTGGAGGTGGAAACCTTCTGCAGGATTTTTTCGATCTCTGCATCGCTGAGGCTTACCAGGGAACAGCCATGAAAGTTGACTGCATCAGAGACAGTGCGATTGGGCATGCCGGCCTGGATGGTGGCATAACCGATACTGCCATTGGCAAGCGAGTTAAGCACAGCCTCGATCGGGATCTCAGCGCTGGTCTTGCGTCGGTAAAGGCCAAGTGCGTCGATGATTTCGAGCGAAGTGCGGCGAGTCGAAGAATTAAGCTGACCAAGAAAGACATTGAGTTGCCCCGGAAAACTCTCTCCTGGGTCAAAGCGTTCAGGTGCGCGCAGAATATGTACGACATCGTTCCATAGTGGCCATACCAGGCGCAAGGGCGAAGAGGCGTTTTCAGCCATGTTTTCTTTGATGATGCGGCTCTCTGCCATTGCCAGCATGACCTTGCCCTGAATTATCAGACGCACGTTGTCGATTGAACCGTTGGTCTCAATGGGTTTGAAAACTCCCTCACTGCCGAGCTGTGAATTGATCCATTTTGACAAGACATTACCGACAGGATAATAGGTTCCAAGCCGGTTACCGGTGCCAATCAGCTGAAATGACGACGAATAGAGTTGAGGGGGAATCGGAGCCTCGGCGCGGGGCGGTTCTGGAACAGCAAGCAGAAGAAGCGCCAGAGTTGCCATCACCAGGGCAATCGGCCAGACAAAGCTTGGCAAAATTCCGCGTCTGTTGTTGTTCATCAGCTAAGTGTATCGTTTTTATTTATATATGGCAAGCATGAAAACTGAGCCGGTAATGGTTATGGCACGCTCTCTCCTTCGACTTTATAGCCATAAGTAAGCCAGCCCGGAATGCCCGCCTGAAACTCCAGAATGCTCATATAACCTAGCTTGCGGAGTTCTCCAATCATTTCTACAATATCGCCACCTTCGACACCTTTATAGATGATGATCAACCGGTCTTTCGCCGGCAGCTGACCGGTCATGCTGGCAATAACCACATCATCGCAAACAACCAGAGCGCCGGGAATCTTTAAAGCACTCTTCTGCGCTGCAGTTCGGCATTCGATCAGACAAACATCACCAGACTTCAGCAAAATAGCCAGAGTATCCGGCGAAATAACCGATCTTGGAATATCGAAAGTGACCGAAGCAAGTCCGCAGGTTCCTTCTGGACAATTGCCCACACAGGCAAAAGATCTGGCATAACTGCCGGCGACTGCCACAAGCAGAAGTAGAAGAATTGCATTATTTCTTATTCTTGGCATCGAATTGCACTAACATGTTTATCAAAAGCAGATTGCCCAGTGCTTTTGCGCGCTCAATCGGCCTGGTACCATCTGCGGCCACGGCCTCCAGCTCCGCGCCATGCAACAGCAGAACCTGAGCGGTAATATGGGGAAGTGGTCCACCAACCAGATGCAACGGAGTTTCGCCCGCCTTGTTGCGAATATTGGGGTCGCCACCGGCCAGCAGAAGATTGGCGAGCACACCGACAAGACCATTGCGGGCCGCGATATGCAAGGGGGTTTCGCCCTTGTCATTCTGCTGGTTAACGTCTACACCAGCTGAAGCCAGCATGGCGGGAACAGTAAGCGGGCAGATGGTAACAGAACTTCTTGGTGGTTCAGGATCGAGACAAAGAGCGCCCATATTGACGGCATAATGCAGGGCATTATTGCCGGCATTGCAAGTCTGGGAGGCCACGGCACCCTTTTTCAGCAGGGCCTCTACCATTTCAACGGCTCCCAGAGAACAGGCATAATGCAACGCGGTCATGCCAGAACTATCGGTGGCAGTAAGATCAGGTTGCGTTTCGATAAGCCGGTTGAACATTTTGAGATCGAGACTGCGCACAGCAATATGCATGGGATCTGCATGAACTGGAGCAGCAACCAGCATTATCAGCAAAACCACGACAAACCCAGATCTAGCATTTATGCCAACAATGTCCATCAAAAACTCCATTCAATCAAGATCTACCGCGCCAGCACCTCAGTCGGTAACAGGACCCAACTGAAATTCCGGCAGAGGCGGGGTCGGTGACGGCTGGCGAAATGCGTCATTCTGTCGCAGCACATGTTCACCACCCTCGACAAGAGGCCCAAAATCAAGCAGAAGCGGGCAGGCAGTATTTTTCTCGAACCTTATGATATAGCCGCCAACAGGAGAAATTATTGGATCAACAATGATCGTCGGCGAAACCGTTATTTCATCGATGAATATTGCAGTGCCCTCAGCGTCGGCCACTCGCAGAAACACCTTGAGTTCTTCGCGCAGCACACAACGATACAGCTGATACAACCAGAAATTAAGATCTATCTGATTGATATAACTGCTGCGGGCGCCAGAAACAATTATCATTGCCGTGTAAGATTTTTTGCCGGCTTTTTCTGCAGCCTTCATCAGAGCATCGACGTCCTGTGCCGATCTAACCAGCTCTGCCTCGGGCAAAATAGCAGCATCACGCCAGATTAACTCAACCGACTGTTCAAGAACAGCTCTGGTTGGCGAAGCCATTATATTCTGCTCGTCACCGTCAAAGGCACCGACGAAGGTCAACGGTAACACTGGCAGGTTACAAGCAGACAGCTCAGTGTGAAACTTTTCGCGCAATTGATACATGGCGTCTGAGAGGGCAAAAACACCTGGAGCTCCGGCAAAATCTTGTGTTTCGACAGTTCGCCAGACACTGGGCTCCATCGTACAGGCGAACAAAGGATTGGCTGACAACAAAATCGATAAAAGAATTATAAAAAATGATCTCATGGGATTGCAAAGCTTCCGGTCGGAAAGACCCTTATTTCATCGAGTTTTCGATCAACAATCGAAGCTGTCATGCGTTCGGTAATCATGGCCTTCTGCCTGGATCGAGGGTTTTCCATAACCAGCTCGATCGTAAGAAAGATCGCCGGGCGGCCAATATCGGTAGTCTGCGTTGCCGCGACGGCAAAAACGCCGATTGCTGCGACATCGTCCAGTGTCATGGCAAAATCACCTTCGGTATGCCCGAACTCAAATTTGTCGAGATCGGGAGAACCTACGTCTATGGGGGTATGAGCCGGCATATCATCCCACTTACCGTTCATATACATTTTAAGTTTCTGGTCTTTACAATCAAGGCCGACGCCTTTCCAGACACCCTTGCGCTCAGTCTGACCAAGATCGACCTGCTCGGGAACATAAGGAGAAATTATCGAAAAATAAAGCACGCCATTATTGGTAGAACTGGCAAGGTTATTGAACCAGGCCTGATTGACTACAATTGGCCTGTCTGCCGTTCTTTGCGTGGCTCCATTCGGGGCAATGGCATAAGCATGATTGCTGCGTTCAAGCAGGTCTTTTAGCCGCAGCAGAAAAGTCTGTGCGTGCTTTTGCCGCTGAATCCGCCAGGATCCGGTCTCAAAACTGGCCCTGCTGTATTCGAAAACACCAAAAACGCTGAGCATGAACAAGGCAAAAACACTGGTGGCAATAAGAATTTCGACCAGGGTAACAGCAGAACGATAAGTAATTGTTCTCATTATTTGGACTTTCATATCATAGTTCTGAAGTCTGGCTCGCGTCCAGGCTCATTTTATAATGTCCGACATTGTCGCGGCCTGCCATCTGAACATGAACGTCAATTTCAATAAAAGCTCGGTTAAAGTCCTCAGACGACCTGAGATTGAAGGTCGTCGACCAGGTTGCAATATTCAATGGCTCGGTGAAACCCCAGGCAGCGTCATCCCCGGGCGACAGATGATGAAGAATATCGTTAGTGCGACCGCTGTATACGCCAGTAAACTTCTCAAAGGGCGAAATGCTTTCAAATGGTCTGATTGGCTCAGGAACACTGGTATCGCCAGATTCTCGCCGTTTCTTGTAAACGTGATAACGATAGGAGCGCAGAAAAAAGTCAGGAAACCGCTTAACCTTGAACAGTGCGATATTTTGAATGCCGCGGGCGAAGAATTCTGCCTGTAAATGATCGATCTGCAGCCTGGTAACATGGGTAGTCTGAGAAAACGTGCGAAGATATACGATTCCCAGGACGAGCAGAATGGCAGAAAAAGCCAGCACAATCACCAGTGCCATGCCGTTCCGCCTTGAATTGTCAGACCTGGTATGCATTTAACTCTCCATGTCGGCTACAAAGCTGACCAGAGTAAATTCGCGCTCATCTGTCATTCCACCTACCGGCTTTGCTGTCACCGTGATTTTTATGATCTTGAAAGGGTTGCTGCCGCCAGGAAAAGATTCTGCCGGTCTATCTCTGAAAATCCAGGTGGAAGGCGATGCGGGATTGTAATCCAGATTGGGGAAAGACAGCTCCATCAGCGAGTCAAATACAATTCTCTGGCGCTTCAGAGTAGCATGGATACGATAAGTATGCTTTTCGATCTGCACCTCGTCGCCGAGAATAACTCCTTCTATCGGATTGTTGAAGGTATATTCGTTGCCTCCTGCTGCTGTCAAAAAAGAATCAAGAGACCTATACGGCATATTCATCAGCTTGTTCATGCGATCGACCAGAATCTGAATAGACTCGACCTGGCGGAAATCAGCAACGGTGCCACGATGACCGTAGCTGATTACGCCAGCCGCCGAGAAGGCAGCGACGACAAGAATAAGAAATGAGAGCATTATCTCGGTCAGAGTTATTCCGGCGTTTCTGCGAATGTTGCTCATTGTCCTGTTCGGCGTCGTTCAATAACCCTGTAATCGAGACGGGTCGGAACGACCTTGAATACAGCCTGCACCTTTCTTTTGTTCTTTTCATTGGTCACGAGCGGGTCACCGGCGCCATCCGGTAGATAAACCGCAGGATTACCAGGCCAGCTCACGGCGTTGTCCTCAACTTCGGCGAGAATCTTGTATTCTCCGGGCTCTCTGAAGATATACTGCAGAGCAGCTGAATCAGTACTGTCATACAAAAGAACATCGTTGGCATCATAGAGCTTATAGCTGACTGTTGCCACATCGCCGGCGTTATCAGCTGTTATCAGATCGAATCTGACCGGCACGTCAACTTCAAGATCGTCGCCTTCAGGAAACAGAACATTGGTAACTGACATTGTGGCGACCATTCTAAATCGACTGTCAAAGGCAACCGAAATATCGTCTGCCTCCCAGGATTCAGGGCCATTGTTGGCAGCACCCGGCATGAGGCCGTTGGCATACTGCACCCACTTCGCCGGCAGTGTGTTTTCCTTGATATTGCTTGGCGACCTGTATGCCTGATCTGGCTTCTTGTCATGACGGGCTGCGATGAATACGTTCGGGCGATCGTTGTCACGCACGATAATCTGGCCAACCTGCTGTGGCTCAACCATGAGAATATTGGTAGGAGAAGCGTAACAGGCCTCGTTCCAGCCCAGACCATACATCAGACTGCGGTAATCATTGCTGTTATTAGCGTGATCCGGGTGCATGTTCGGATTCCAGGCGCCGGTATAATCCCAGGTTCCGCCGCTGTCTACCAGCTCCTTTGAGAAGTGCTCGACATCACTCAGATTGATCGTATAAACACGATAAGAAAACGCCTTGCAATATTTTCCGGTGGTGCCGGTGAGTGTGTTGAACTGTGTTTCACCAGTCACGTGTGCCGCTGTAACCTTAGAAGCCTCGCCAAATCCGGTGGTATAATGCCGGCGCAATTTTTTCATATCTTCGGTCTCTACCTCATCTTTTACAACAGGCGGCGGCATTAGACCAAAGCGGGTCTGATATGAAAAGGTTGCAATCTGGTTGCTGGATTTGAAATTAATTTTTGTTCTCGCTTTAACACTGGCAACAGAAGCATGAAAGCTGTCATAGCCGCCGTTGGCAAAGTTTTGATTAGCCATCGGGTTGTTATCGGCAACCACAAACATCAGCGTTGAAGGATTTGCAGCCTTGGGGTTCTCGGTCGCCCACAAGGGCTCACCCGTGGTTCCGTAAAGTATCGGATTGCTGACGAAAAAGGCTTCAACCACATCTGCGTCTGCCCCTTCAGGATTAGAAAGATGGGTAGCGGGTGGAGTATTATCGGTAACCAGTATTTCAGCACCGCCGGTAATTTTCATGTGAACGGCGCGTGGTATGCGCACGCGCAAACTACCGACAAGCTCGCCATCAATATAGCGCGGGATTTCCTGCCAGACCTCATAGCGATAAGTCCGTGTAAACTCAACGTTCAACGTGTAACTTGAAGGCTCTGAAGGAACCGGGAAAAGCGAGCGCAGCTGCGTAAGATTAAGCAGAGGTGAAGAAGTCACCTGCTGTTTGTTGACAACGGTCTCACTGCCACGCAAAAGCTCGGCAGTCCAGGTGACCGAAGGGCCACCGGCCCAGACCAGCGTTCCTTCAATGAGATCAGGATCATTGGGTCTTGGCGGTTCAGTGGCCGTCATTGACGCGATTCGGTCGACGCCACGGGAGAGATTGTAGTTCGACTCGCGCAGGCGCAAACTCCAGTGAACAGCGTCATCTGAGTATACCTTCTTCCAGGTTTCTGTTGTCTTGTCATACTCTGGCGGTTGCGGCACCAGGCTTTTGCCGTCGATAACAAACCTGGGAACCGGCAAAGTCGTAGTGGCCGGATTACACTGAGCATGACCACAGGTATTGTTATCCCAGCCGGCATTGGCACAGCCAAAGCCAAGAATATGCTGAGGGCCCGGACGATAGTTCACCAGCATATCTGAGCCAACCGAACCATCTTCGCAGATACCGCTCATAATTATGCCGCGATCACCGGGATTTTCAGGAGGAGTGACGATTTTGATAGTAAATGGCTCAGACCAGGCATAACCCGATTCGCCGGGGTCGCCCGCTGCCACCAGAGGTGGCTGATCGAGCGGAGGATAGAGAACATCGCCCTTGCGGTTAGACAGAGCTCCAACCGGCAGTTTGGTATAGTCGTAATAACGATAGATAACCTTTACGCCAACTTTGAAAGTACCGGCGGTGGGCGGGAAAAGCAGAAGATAGTCGCCAGAGGAGCCTTCTGATTCCATATCGAGAATAGTGGCTGGTTCGGTCTCGCCAAAACGATTGTGAGTCTGAACTATTTTCCAGTAAAATTTGACACTGGAAAATTGAATAGTAGTTGGGAACTGCCCGACTGGCCCGCCGTTAGGATTGTCGCCGACGTTGCCTATGTTAACTTCGTTGGCATCAGGAGATGGGGCATTTTCGACCATGAACCAGTAATCATTATCATCAGGCAGCGAACCATCAGGTTCTTTCACAGCGTCTGAAAAGCCGCTGCCGCCAAGCACAAGCGGGCCCCATACGTCGGTCTGAGCGTCAAGATTGCCAGGACGCGGAGGCGTCGGAGAATTGATAACACCCAGTTCGGTTTTCACATTGGCATCGACTATAGGAGCAAACTGCCCATAGGGCGAGACCCACGCCCATGTTGAGATATCAGCTGGATCGCTGGCAAAAAAATCACGGTAATAAACGTTCGTTCCCAATAAAACCCGGCCCGGAATACGATTGATTGCACCGGTATAGTAGTCGCGCACAAAAACGCTCTTGTAAACCTTTTGTTCGAATTCAGCACGATAACGTTCAATACCGCCGGCGAGAATATCAGAAAGATAGCTTCTGGTCTGAGTGCCTGCTACAAATGCAGAAGTACTGGCCGGCTCGTATTCGGTTCGCATAAGGTACAGCGAGCCAAAGCCGTCGGCACCGATCTTGTCGGGCAGTATACCGTCGGTTTGCACGTCAATTTCAGTAGGAATGCCGTTGTCACCGGTCTCGTTGCGCACAAAACGATATACTGTACCCTTGGTTGCATCATAAGCATATACGATACCACCGGTCTGCCACCACTGGTCTGATACAGCAACGTCTGACAGTTCGTTCAACAGCATGCCTGCCGGAGCATTGGCTGCTGTCAGCCAGTTGTTTATCTGATTCAGTCCGAGAAGATAGACATAGTTACCAGTTTCGTTACGCGAGCTGATGCCAAGAAATTTACAGGTCGTGTCGGAACCGACACCGACAAGACGGTCATTGAGATTCACACCGTCAAGCGTAAACTGCGTGCTGCCCTGATCGCGGCGATAAAGATACGTGCGATCCACTATGGCTGAATATACGCAAGACAGATGCGGGCTTGGAACTCCGGGCATGGCAGCGCCGTCGACACGTGCGATACAACCGTCGCAGCATTCGCCGTTCATATCCATGGTGCCGGTCACTCGTGCCAGAACGTTGGCAACGTCACGTACGCGGGTTGGCGAAGTCGCGCCAGAATCGATGCGGTATCGAAAAAGTTTAAGATTGCGGTAGGCACCAAAAAGGTTTTCGCGGATCAGGCGGCGAACCCAGCCACCGCGGATCCAGCCGTTCTGAGGCCGGTTACCGGCACAGCATGCGGCCCACGGCCCTCTGGTCGGGGGATAACCATCTGTTCTCTGGTTATACTGTTCTGACACAGGCGGCGGGTTGCTAAGAGGCCGTCTGTTAGCGCCGCCGTAGGTCCAGTTACTCCAGACAACTACATCGGCAGCGTGATAAAAGCCCTGCCCGACCGGGTACCAGTAATAGCCGGGCATACCAGATACGGCCTCAGGAACTCGATTACATGGGTAATCTATACCACCGAAAAGAGCACTGATGGTGCCGCTGGGGTGATTGCCGCGGCCGGTCGGGCTGGCGTTTGGCTGCCCGTGAAAACGATGCACTGTCGCCGGGGGAACCTCATTGAATCCGTAAATATTGGTTGTGGCAGACATTATGATGCGACGCTGCACTTTGGTGCCGGTCAATGGAGTCAGATCGCCTTCAACCCCGGAAAAAGTGAAAAGGTCTTTCTCTGCTACTTCCGAGGTGTAATTCCATTTCTGCGATGCTGTAAGACCGTAAGCCTCGAACGGATCATACAGTTTCTGCGAAATGCCTGTGGTGAGATTGTTCAAAGCCCATACCGCACGCTCTGAGCCTTCGCCGACCAGAAGATAACAGTCGCCATTCTGCTCATAAAAAGGGTGCAGACGTATTTCTTCAGCAAAACCGCCGCCTGCAATAAGCAGAAACACAAATACGCCGGCAAGAACCTTCGATAAGTTCGTTTTCATACGTTACCTCCTGACATTCAGAGCAGAACGGTTTCAGTATTCTCTCTCACGTTGAACCGGGTCTTTTTCGACGTCCAGATACTCTCTGAGCACCTGCATAAAGGAATTCCTGACGAGCTCTGGAACTTTATAGCGCTCGAAAAGCTGGCGGGCCACCCAGGGCGTAAGGTCGGTGCCGCCGGTCAGAAAAGGCCTGCCACCGGTAAAATCAGCTACTTTCTCGGGCATGTAGTTGCGAAATTCAAGATACTGTTTCAAATTACTGCGCATACCCAGGGAACGCCCGACCACAAGATGTTCGGGCGGCAGTGGAGAACCGTCAGGGCCGGTGAGATTCTTCTCAAGATATGGGTTGATGGTCAGATTGGCAAATGAATGAAAAAGCGAGGCGGAAACAACATCCGGAGCTTCATCAACAGCGGGAATCATTGCCAGCTTGTCTTTGCGAACCCGGGAACGCATAGCGAAAGACGAGTCCATCACTACAGCAATTTTACTCTCCTGGGCGGCCTGCTGAATCAGAGAAGTAATTTCGTCTTTGATCTTTTTCAGCCTGGCATCGGTTTCTTCGCCAGTCAGATAAACTGCTGTAATTGCCTTATCCTCGATTTTAACGATCTGATCGGCAATTTCTGCTATCGAACTGTTCAGCTCATCAATCTGCTGTTGCAACTTTTCGGCCTGAGCCTGGCGCTGTTTCTCCGTGCCACTGTCGGTCAGGTGTTGCTGAATGGCTTCGAGTCGTCGCATGATATCGGCCTTTCTGGCCCGGTAAATTTTCTCTGAATTGCGATCGGTCGGACTCTGCCTCTCCAGTTCCTTGTATGCAGTCTGAAGTTCGATCTTGTTACGTTCGAGTCTTTCAAGATCACCCGGAGCAAGTACCTGTAGAGCTCGAGCCTTCTGTTGCATCAGAGCAAAACGGTCCTGCATGAGTTTCTTCTGCTTTTCACGCAGAGGCGCACATTCTTTTTCTCCTGCTTCACGCGCCTTTTTGAGGTCGGCGACAACTTTGTTAATATCTTTATCAAGCTTTTTATCGCGAAAGAACCGACCATTGGAATAATCAAAAGCAGCCATATCAGGATGCAGCATCAGCAGAATTCTGGTATCGACGCTGGCCCAGCCGCCTTCTGTTTGGCAATCAGCGATTGCAGGCGCAAACAGGCTCAGTATAACTGTTGCAATTACAATTAAGAACAGGTTGGTTTTCATTTATTCTGCCCCTTTGTCCGCTCCTCGAGCAATTTTATGGCTTCAAGTCTGACGTCGGTAACGCCAACAGGAAAAATCTGCGCATCGACACCCAGTTGCCCTGCCCAGAATTCGCTGGCTTCGGCCAGCCACTCATGTATTCGCGCATCGGGTTTGTCATTTTTCCAGATTCCGGCATGCAGGTTCTTTACCAGCAATTCTGAGCGCAACCCGCGTGGATCAGCAACCGGCAGGAAGTCGCAGACATCGATGACCAGTTCAGTCTGGCGTCTCTCTTTCAGCTGCTTGATTACGGCTCTGACATCAGACATAATCTGGTTGACCTGCGGGTAGATCGAAGCGGCAGGAGTAACTCCAGGTTGCCCGGGCACCAGACGGGCCATATATGCCCGCATCTTCATTTCGCCGACACGCTTCTCTTTTTCGCGTTTTTCGGCAAGAAAGTTGCGCTCGACCAGCATACGATCGGGCAGCGGAACATCTTTCAGCCTTTCCCGCAGTATCTGGGGAGCTTGCGACAGCCATTTATCAATGTTCTGAATTTCGGCAACCAGCTCGTCGACGCCACGCTGGCCACCATCAACATATTCTGACGGGGTATTGCGGAAGCGGTTCGTGGCGTAATCGAACTGAGCAAACAAAGGATGAGCAAGAAAAAGCAGCCTGGTATCAAGCATTACCGGGTCACCGGCTAGCAAAATACTCGGCAGACAAAACAAAAACGCGACCACCAGTAAGTTTCGGTTCGACACTGCTGGCACCTCTAATTCTGATATATATACAGTTACACCCGTCCTATTATCATCTTAACAAGGTAGACAATATGCGGCAATGAAAAATATTTTTACGGTGTAACAAAATACTTTTCTGCCAGCAATAACTTTTTCATGGCAGAAAATTCATTGTATAGCGTGAGATAGGCGGTAAGGGTTTGCCGACTGAAAGCCCCGCCGTCAGCAGAGGCGGATTCTTTAAGTCGCTTGAAATTATCCGCCAGCGAAGCAGCTTTTTCTTTTATGTCGACAGTCTCCGGCAAATTCAGACCAGTCAGAGCTGTTATAAAATCGGCATTGGCAATTGCGTTGCGACTCTGCTCGAAAAATAGCGGCAGAGGCCGCAAGCCCAGCAGAAGTATTTCAAAGCCGAGAAACTGCTTCATACGCTGGTTCCCGTTGATCATGGCGGCCAGCAGAGACATGCGACTGACACATATTTCGAGCCGGTCATGAACGTCTTCAAGTTGACGCGCTGCAATCTGCTGGCGAACGAAACCAAGGTCACGTGATATATCCACGAGCAGAGAACTGAATCCGGCATCTTCAGCCGCCTGTCCGGGCGGATTTGAAGTAATCTGAGCAGCCACATAAAGCCAGCTGTCCATGGCCTCATGATGTAATTTTTCGGCAGCAGCATGATTAAATGCCTGCGACAGGGTTGCGGTCACCTGCATTTTGCTCGAAATCACCAGCAGTTTTTCGTTAATTTCCGCCTGTGCGCTCGAACCTGTCATCAACTCGAGCAGGGTGTTATCGCATGCGGGCAATCTGAATGGAAAAATGAAGACCAGATACAAAAAAAACAACAACGTCGGGATCTTTGCCGGCACTGCCAATCTGCTGAAGACTTGCTCCATCACAACCCTGGAATCGGCGGCCCGGGTGTAACTGCTGGCAGAATCTCAGCCTGCGACAATCTGGTGATATCAGCCTGAATTCCTTCCGCGAGGGAAGATTCGGGAAATTTTTCTACGATCTTCTCATAGGCCTTCAGCGCCCCGGCATTGTCCGAGACCGATTCGAGATACATGGCATATTTCAGATGGGCTGAAGGCAGGCCGGCGGCGCCATCAAGATACTTTTTCCAGTGAGTTTTTGCCTGTTCGTGGTCACCCGCTGCAGCCGCCATAGTTGCTCGCAGATAATCGATCTGAGGTGACGGTGCAACAGCGGCGGCAGCCTCGATATGGCTGGCAGCGGCAGAGGTGTTTCCTGCCATGATCATTCCTTCGGCAAGAACCAGTCTTGCTTCGACGAAATCTGGCCAGACATCGAGAATCTGCTGAGCCTCCTGCATGGCCGGTTCTACCTGAAAATTGCGCAGCATTGCCAATGCGTAGTTCAGCCTGTATTCAGGGTTGCCGGGAGAACCGTCATATGCCGCCCGCGCTTCGGCAAGGGCTTCTGAATACAGACGATTCTCCATGAGAATCTGCGATCTGACATATCTTGCGCGAGTATTAGAAGGGTTATCACTCAAAACCTTGTTAACAATCTCAGCCGATTCTTCAATCAATCCCTGGGCCAGCTTAACCAGAGCCAGACCAACTTTTGCTTCTGTATAATCAGGGTTGGCCTTGATAACCGACTGGTACATCTGCTCAGATTCGCCTGGGCGGCTGGTTCTGATGTATATGTCGGCCAGGTTGATCCGGGCAAAAGCATCGTCTTTTATCTTTAAAGCCTGTTCGAAATGCTTTTCAGCCTGAGCAAGCATCTGTCGATTGAGATAACTTGAACCGGCAAAAAAACAGGCATCGAAATTGTCGGGTTTTAGTTTTAGCGAGGCCTCGAAATGATCGGTGGCAGCAGCAAATTCGCCCTGGTTGAAATGAAGCATGCCAAGGTAATATTTTGCCGCAGCGTTTTCCGGTTCAGCGGCTATCAGCTTTGTCAGCTCTTCAGAAGCTTGGTCGTAACGCTCATCTTCGATCATTTCTGCTATCCGTTCGATAAGGGTGAGCGGCCTGGGCGCCGACTTGCTGCGACGCATCTCGCGCGGACGACTTACCGGCGGGGTATAAACTTTATACTCGGGCTCTGCTGGTTGCGATGAATACTCATTCAGCAAAACCGACTGCTGTTGTTCACCAAGCATGCGCTGGCTGAATTCAGCGATAAGATCAAGATAAAGTCGGTGCCCGGGATACCTGGCAGCCAGCACCCTGGCGTGCTCAAGTGCCTTTTCATGCTCGCCAACCAGAGAATAACTGTAAGCAAGATAATACCTTGCCTGATCGTGTTCGGGCATCATCTGAACGATCTGGCCAAGGTAATCTATCGCACTGCGATAATCACCGTCGGCATAGTGTTCTATACCCTGGTTATAGATGTTGTTGGCCAGAGAAAGATTCTGCGCAGACAAAGATGGAACCAGCGCACTTGCAAGCAGCACCAGAACCATAATAAAGCGGACAGGAAAACAGCTCAATACAGCATGATTATTGCTCATTGCTGATAAGCTTAACCGAAAGGGTGGCTGCTGTCAAACAGACAACTTATTTTACAATTATGCGATAATTGCGCGGCATTTTGAATTCATACTTCTGAACTTCGGTCTGCTCAGAGCCTTTTTCAGAAGCAGATTCAAGCGAAGTCTCGGTGTTGGTAGAAGGGGTTGAAGGCTTTGCATAACTGCCAGAAGATTTCGGGGCGCTTTCGACACTGCTTTCAAGAGCTGCCTTACTCTGAGTAAGCAGCTCAGAAGAGCTCACGGTCATAGATTCGCTGTTGGAGTGTGATGTTTCAGGCAATTGCGCCTTCCTGTCGTTTGGATGATCGTTTTCAGGGGCAGACACAGGCTCTTCTGAGCCCTTAACGTCATTTTCTGCCGCTTCTTTGGCTTTCATAACCTTGACAAGAGTGAATACAGTTTTCTGGGTTCTATAATTGGTCAGCGCCTTTTCAAGCATGGCTCCAGGCTGATAATCAGCAGGGAATTGCTCTGATTGTGGAACGGAGACCCGCCAATGTGCCAAAGAATCATCGGTGGCATCAGGTTTTCCGTAGACACTGGTGCGGTATCGCGTCAGTACAGATTGCAACTCGCGGCCAGGAACATATTGTCCGTCAGTCGATTCATTATCTTCGATCTGCAGGCTCTGGCTTACCCTGGCCCGCATTTCTTCGATGGCGGCACGTGCTTCCAGAGAAAGCGCGGCATCAGTGCGGGCTGTAAAAAAAAGGATAATCGCAGTTAAAATAATGATAAATCTGCTGTGTTTCAAGACTCATTCCCCCGATTTTATGTACACTCTGTCTGATATTAAATCTAAAAAAAAACGGATGCAACTAAAATTTTGTGATTATCAGAAGATCGGCATGCCACACTTTGTGCAGAATTTTTCCTGCATATCGTTTTCATGGCCGCAGTTCTGACATTCGATTTTCTTAACCTGATCGAGCTTGATATTCTGCTTCATGTCCTCTTCCTTCATGCCTGGAGGAGGTTTTACCGGCACGGGTTCCTGCGCGGGCTGAGGCTTTTCTGACTCGATTCCAGAGGCGATATGAACGATGCTCTTGCCCAGAAGTTCGCTGAAATCGACATCAGGCTTAACTCCTGTCACTTGAAAGATCTCGATGGGCATAGATTTACCCTTAACCATTATCGATTCGCGCTGGGTTATCTCAAAATAGGGCTCGACTCTCTCATAGGTCGAGCGGGTTATAAACAGTTCCATCGGTTTTGCCGCGGACATAACACGCGCAGCCAGGTTGACGTTATCGCCGATAACCGTGTATGAAAGCTGCTTTTCACTGCCCATATAACCTGCCGTAACTATGCCGGTATTGATACCAATACCAATGCTGATAACTGGTTTGCCCTGCTCTTTCCACATTTCCTGTAGTTCTCGCAGAGCGTCAAGCATGTGAACACCGGTAAGAACAGCTCGAATCGGGTCATCGTCGCGCGCTACCGGGGCGCCAAACAATGCCATGAGTTCGTCGCCTACATATTTGTCGAGGGTGCCGTCCAGTTCCATCAGAATATCTGTCATACGCGTGAAATAGACGTTAAGCTGTTCAACTATGTCGGTTGGATCCATACCTTCAGACATTTTGGTAAAACCGCGAATGTCGGAGAAAAACATGGTGACTTCGCACTTGCTGCCGCCAAGCTTGAGACCAGAGGGATCCGACATGATCAGTTCGGCAACGCTTGGCGAAACGATACGGGAAAGGCTGCCCTTGAGTTCTTCGTTTTTCTTGAGCTGGTCTTCGCTCAATTTCTGCGCCGATACCAGATCAGCCATGGTGGCCGAATACAACTTGGCGTTTTTCATAACGAGGCCGGCGATATCTGCACAGGTTGACAACAGGTTCTGGTCGTCACGCGTATAATCAGGATTAGCCATCTGCTCAACATTGATTACGGCAAACATCTTGCCTTCGGCATAGATAGGCGCACACAAAATCGATTTTACCGTGCCCTGACCGACCAGTCCCTTGGTTTTCGGATCCATTTCGCACTCTTTTACCCCAAGAGCTCCGGCGCCGCCAGTGACTTCGTTCACCTTCTGATGAAGAAGATGAGTTATCATACAGGTTTCCTCATGTGGAATTTCGAGGTCCTTGTAATCTTTCGGCTTCATTCCGGCAGCAGTAACTATTCTGAATTTGCCTTCTTTATCGTCATTGATCAACAGCTGAACTTTGGTGGCATCGAGACCTTTGGTAATAATTTCGATGATGTTGTTGAATATCTGATCGCGATCAAGGCTTTTGGCCAGGTTTTTAATACGCATCAGCGTAGTTCCAAGGCGCATCGAACGCTTGCTGAATTCATCCTTGATTTCGCGCATTTCTCTTTCCATGCGCTCTTCAGCTGTCTCATCGGGGCGCGCCGCTGGTTTGCCGCCGGCAGCTGCCGCCTTGGCATCTGCAGCCTTCGGTTCAGCCGGTTTGACCCCAGCCTTTTTATCGAGATCACCCATTGTGTTATCTTTGGCAGCGCTCTTCTTTTCTTGTTCTTCGCGATATTTGGCTGCTGCCGTCGGATCTACTCTTGTTTTAAGCGGGCCACCACCGCCACCGCCACTGCCTGATCTGCCACCACCCGAAAGTTTTGCCTGTTCGTATCTGAAAAAAAGAAACACGACAAAACCCGCAGAGAACAGCACCAGAATGGAATATACTTCCCACCAGTCTTCGATCGGGTATTGCTGTGGCTTGAATTTGAACGCCAGCGTAGCCGCCGCCAACAACAGGGGCAGAAAAAACGAAAGTAACGTGGTCGCGGCTTTTTCGCCAAGAACGCCGAGTACGCCAACAATAGCAAGAATGTAAAAATAAGAAAAAATCACCCCAAGATTCTTGGGAAGCTTATCGGTAAATACCATGTAAGCAACGCCAATAACCGCAACACTGCCAAGAAATCCGAGGATATCCGGCAGGCGGTCCTTGAGGGTTTTGGGTTGATCGGAAATCAGATCGGCCATCTTGCACCACTAGCGTTTGATCAAGTCAGCAGGCCGCCGCAGTTATGAGTAAAGGAATTGCATTTCGGCAGACTTCTACTTAATTCTTGCACGAATTGCCGACAAATTCAAGAGGAAGAAGTAACCTCAGACATCAACCTGTTGGCATCATGGCTGTCAGGAGCCATTTTTGGCAGCAACTCTTCAGCTCTGGCAAATTCCCCGGCCAGGCAAAGCAGATGGCCATACCAGGCAAATGCCCGGCTATTTCTGAGTTTGCCGCTACAGGCCTTTTCTGCTAAAGCAAGTGCTTCGCTGGTTTTATTCTCTGACTGTGCCATTATCGATAAAATAACGGTTTTATACGAAGTCACCAGCGGCCCACCAGCCAGAGAAGAAATCTTATCTTTGAGCTTTAAGAGAGCGTCTTTTGACTTAAGATTAAAGTCAAGCTCAGCAATCTCAACCATGGCCTCAGCTTTGATCAGTGGCATCCTTGCGCTGTTAAAAGCCTTCACCAGTTCGATATGCGCCTGCACGTTTTCTCCACAAGAGAGTGCGCATCGACCAAGAATCAACAGCGAAAGAGCTGTTTCATCAGGCGAAAAACTCTTGACTCTATGTTCAGGCAGTCCCCGGATCAACTTTAGAGCGCCGCCAAAGTCGCCCTTGCGCGCCTTGAGAAAAGCTTCATACAATTGCCCGGACTCTAAAGCATTGTGTTTTTTGAAAACCTCAAGAAATTCACCAAGTTGCTGCTGAGCCTCCAGGTATTCTTCACGGGCAATAAGAGCAAAAATATAGGCTTTCCACATCATTGGAAAAGTCTGGCGATCATAGCTGCCCAGAACTTTACGGGAAGCCAGGACAGCCTGTTCGTAATCATCATTCTCGATAAGTTTCCAGGCCCTGGTTTCGAGTATTTTGGCGTCAGTAAAGCTTATACCGTTGGAGTTACGAAGATCATTATGGCTTACCGAAGCAAGATCGCCATAACCAAGCAGAGAAGTTATTTTAAAAATTACAAAGCGGCCAAGCGGCATAAAAAATGACGTGATCGCTGACATAACAAAAGTTGCGGCCATAAGTGCCATTCTTGTGCCAAAACCAATGCGACTCTGAAACACCAGCACAAATGCCATGAAAAACCAGCAGAAAAACCAGATGCCGAAAAGCTCATGGCGTTTGGGTTTTTGAGATTCCGGCAGCAATAAAAATGAGGGAAAAACAGCAAAGAGGGCAAAAGCGATAAAGTGCCCACCAATAAGCATGCGGGGGATTATCCAGACCGAATCGAACAGCGAAAATTCATCCTGCAGGATCGCTACGTAAAATTCTCGTTTCATCATCACCTGAGCGACGACGACAGAAACGACGCCAAGAATAACGAAAATGACATTGTGCCAGAGGGCAGAAGGAGAGGTCAGCCTTGTCGCCAGAAACAGCAGACCACTGAAAAGCACCGCGAAATAAAGTGCGCAGAGCACATAACTCAGGCCGAGAGGGAGACAGGAAAGAAAAATTGCCGGAGTTGAAACGAGAATTTGCGAAATAAAACCACTGTCGCCACCGGATCCTGAGGAAAGACGCGAAATCTCGGAGCTCGTATGCATGGCTCGGCCGAAATTTCCCAGCTCCAGATCCATCATCAGCGCCAGACGGAGCTCTGGCAGAGCAAGCCCGGCAAAATTATCATAATCGCGCAATAGCTCGTCAGCGCGACTGCTCATTCCCAACAGTTGATTGACCATAGCCAGACGGATTCTGGCAACGTCGTTTTTTTCATAAGCCTTTAACGAACGCGAATACGCCGAGGCAGCATCTTCAACTGAGCCACGTGCAATTGCTATTCTACCCATAAGAAGATGAACTTCCGACTGCCCGGCAGCCGGAAGTTTTTCTACTGGAATATCTCCGAGCAGTTCAGCTGCCCGGTCATACATACCTACCTTGACCAGAGCTTTACCCCAGAGCATGAGAGGCAAGACGTTCTTGGGGTAGGTGTTGTAGGCCTCTTCGTAAATCGCTACAGCATCTTCGATTTCACCCTTCTGCTCAAATCTCTGCGCTTTCTGAACAAGAATCTGAGATTTCTTGAGGAGAACAGCTTCGTCCTCCGAGGCTCCAATGGCCGGAATGGAGACAACAAGCAACAAACAAAGAAGAGTGAGCCTCTTTAGCAAAATTTCCTCCAGAAAAGGGCTATTTCATCAGCTCCTGCTGTTTGGCGCTGGCTTCGTTGTCTTTGGCAAAACTGACTTTGACGATGTCACCAATACCGATCTCGTCGCTCAATTCATTCTTGTAAACATTGATTACATCGCCATTTTCGAGAAGACAGCGGAAATAGTCACCATGTTTTGAATCTACTACAGCCTGCATATAACCCTCCTAAGATGGATATTAGAAACCGAGCTGCGCCAGATAGCTCTGAACGAAACGGTGAATCTCATCTACCGCGCCATCATGCTGCGAAGCTTCGAGAAAGGCGATCTTGTTACCGCGCATGTCGCCCTCGCGTGTTTTGTAAACCTCGATACGATAAACAAGCTCATTCGAAAAGTTCTTGTGCGGAAACGTCTTGACCAGAAGACGCGTCTCATCGAGCAGACGCAACACCATCGATTCCTGAAGAGGGCTGGCCTGAAGTGTTACATCCAGGCCGAGGTCCTCGTTTTTGCGGAAAAGATAACGCTGCGTTATGCGAAAGATAAGGTCGCCAACGTCTCTTAAACTCAGATTGACAGTTTTTTCCATTCCTGCTCCCTGATGAAATCTGCGAGGGCAATTCCGGTAAGATTCTCGCCATTGCGCAGGCGAACGGTGATTTTACCTTCGTCTGCCTCGTTGTCACCGAGAATCAGCATAAAGGGAATCTTCTGCAACTGCGCATTGCGAATACGATAACCGATCTTGTCATTGCGGTCATCGAGCTCAACACGGATATCGTGTCGTTTCATGCTGTCGATCACCTTGCGCGCATAATCATGATGCTTTTCGGTAACCGGTATGACTACCGCCTGTACCGGTGCCAGCCAGAGCGGCATGGCGCCGCTGTGATGCTCGATCAGGACTCCGAAGAAGCGCTCGATCGAGCCAAGCAGAGCACGGTGAACCATATAGGGGCGATGCCGCTGGCCATCAGCACCCACATAGGTCATGTCAAAACGTTCGGGTAGATTGAAATCGAACTGAATGGTGGTAACCTGCCATTCACGGCCGATTGCATCTTTGACCTTGAGGTCGATTTTCGGTCCGTAAAAAGCGCCGCCGCCGTCATCGACTTCGCACTCGAGACCTTCTGCCGCGACGGCTTTGCGTAAAGAATCTATGGCGGTTGCCCAGCGCGATTCTTCGCCTACAGCCTTTTCCGGGCGGGTAGCGAGATAAGCCTTGACTTCTTTGAATTCAAAAGCCTTCCAGATACCAAGACTGAAGCGCAGAACTTCGCGAATTTCATCTTCAATCTGCTCAGGCGTGCAGATGATGTGAGCATCATCCTGAGTGAAGCCGCGCACGCGCATCAGGCCATGCAAAACGCCGCTTTTCTCGTAGCGGTAGACAGTGCCGAGTTCGGCCCAGCGCAGAGGCAGATCGCGATACGAACGCATCTGCGATTTGTAGATCATGATATGGAACGGGCAGTTCATCGGCTTGATGAAGTAATCGGCCTCGTCAATTTCCATCGGGCTGTACATAGATTCTTTATAGAAATCGAGATGACCGCTGGTCTCCCACAGCCACTTCTGACCGATATGAGGAGTGTTGATCAGTTCGTAGCCATTGCGATAATGCTGATCTTTCCAGAAGGATTCGATAATGTGTCTGATTCGGGCTCCCTTAGGATGCCAGAAAACAAGACCTGGCCCGACTTCTTCGTGAATCGAATAAAGGTCGAGTTCTTTGCCGAGCTTTCGATGATCTCGCTTTTTCGCTTCTTCCAGGCGTTCAAGATGCTCTTTGAGTTCTTCTTTGCTGGCAAAAGCGGTGCCGTAGACTCGCTGCAGCATCGGTCTCTTTTCGTCGCCACGCCAGTAGGCGCCGGCAACGCTGAGCAGTTTAAAGTGCTTAACGGCCCCGGAATCCTGGACGTGCGGGCCACGACAGAGGTCAGTGAAACCACCATGCGTGAAAGTAGTGATCGTCTGATCACCAAGCTCATTGATCAATTCGACCTTGAAAGGCTGATTGGTTTCGCTGAAGTATTTTATCGCTTCTTCTTTACTCAGTTCTTTTCTGACGAATGGCGATTTTGCCTTGATGCCTGCTTCCATCTCTTTTTCGATGGCTTCAAGATCTTCGACGGTCAAGGCGCGCGGCAGTTTGAAGTCGTAGTAAAAACCGGTTTCGATGGCAGGGCCGATGCCAAACTGCGCATCGGGAAACATCTTGAGCACTGCTTCTGCCATAATGTGCGCCATTGAATGGCGGCAGACATCATTGGCTTCGGGCGACTTCGAAGTGATTATTTCGAGATCGGCAGAGCTGGTAACGGGAGTGCGCAGGTCAGTGACCTCGCCATTTATCTTACCAGCCAGAGCGGCTTTAGCCAGCCCTGGTCCTATTTTCGCGGCGGCATCCAGAACGGTTGCGCCTGACTCCAGCTCAATGATTTTTCCATCAGGAAGTTTAAGCTGAATCATCTGTGACATATTGTCTCCTTGGTTCTATGCGGTCAGGCCTTTATTCGGGCCTGAGAGTGAGTTTTTTAAATTTTCTTTTGCCGGCTTGAACAATGAATGACGAGCCGGCCGTAAACATTTTCTGACCGTCTGTGACCTTTTCCTGGTCAATCTTGATCCCGCCCTGCTGCAGCAGGCGTCTTGCTTCGCCGCCGCTTTCGGCGAGACCGCCAAGGGTCAGTAGCCGCATAAGCGGCAGACCTCCGGTCGGAACCGGTAATTCGAGTTCTTCAATCTCGTCAGGCAGGCCGTCGCCAGTTTTGCCGAACATCTTTTCGAATTCGGCTTCGGCAACGGCACCAGCTTCTTCGCCGTGATACTGTGCCGTTATCTGACGGGCCAGACGCATCTTGATCGCTTTGGGTTCCTGTAAAATGCGGTCTCTTATCGCCTTGAGCTCAGCCAGATCGAGGCTGGTCAGCAGCTCATAGTATTTCATCATCAATTCATCGGGAATCGACATGAGCTTGCCATAAATCTGGCCGGGGTCTTCATTGATTCCCACGTAGTTGCCGAGACTTTTCGACATTTTCTCTTTGCCATCGAGACCTTCGAGAATCGGCATGGTCAAAGTAACCTGTGGCGCCTGACCATAAGAACGCTGCAGTTCGCGACCCACCAACAGATTGAAGGTCTGATCGACACCGCCAAGCTCTACGTCTGATTTGAGCGCGACCGAATCATAGCCCTGCATGAGCGGATACATGAATTCTACGACACTTATCGGAATCTGATTCTTGAACCTGTTCGAAAAATCGTCGCGTTCGAGCATGCGGGCGACTGTATACTGACCACAAAGTTTGAGAACATCAGCAAAAGTCATGTTGCCGAGCCAGTCAGAGTTAAAAACAATCTGTATCTTATCGAGGTCAAGAATCTTGCCAATCTGCGTTTTGTAGGTCTCGGCATTGGCCATGATTTCTTCTTCGCAAAGAGCCGGGCGGGTCTTTTTCTTGCCGGTCGGGTCGCCGATGCGGCCGGTGAAGTCACCGATCAGAAAGACGACCTGATGGCCAAGCATCTGAAACTGGCGCAGTTTCTGAATGACCACGGTATGACCGAGATGAATGTCGGGCGCGGAAGGATCGGCGCCAAACTTTACTATCAGCGGCTTGCCGGTGGTATATGACTTTTCGAATTTTTTGAGCAGTTCGTCACGCGAGACAATATCAGCCGCACCAGTTGCCACGATTTCGAGCTGTTCCTGAGGGGTTGCGCTGAATTTCACTTTCAGATGCTCCTGAGTTCTTTCTGGTATTCCTTGAGTTTGGCTATCTGCTGCTGATAAGCATCGATGCCCTCGCGGATTTTGTCGACCACTTCGGCCGGCGCTTTGCTGACAAAATCAGCATTTTCGAGCTTGACCGAGATTTTGGCCATTTCTTTTTCGATTTTTCCGAGTTCGTTATCGACACGCGCCAGTTCGACCGGAACGTCGATCAGACCAGCGAGATCGAGACATACTTCGCAGGCACCCATCAGGCCAACGAGATGGCCGGAAGGCTTGCCATCGGCCAGACTCAGGCTTTCGACACCGGCGAGTGAGCGAATCATGTCGGCGTGATTGATGAAAGCTTCACTGGTTTTATCGTTTTTAACGACTCTGACCGTAACTTTTTTGGCAGGCGAAATATTAGCGGAGGCTCGCAGATTGCGGATTACGCGCACGGCCTCCATCAGCTCGCCGATTTCTTGTTCGAGCGGAACATTTACTCTTGCAGCATCTGCCACCGGGAAAGCGGCCTGCATGAGGAAGCCTTCGCTGCCCGGCAGTTTCTGCCAGATTTCTTCGGTGACGAATGGCATGAATGGATGCAGAATGCGCAGAGCGCCGTCGAGACAACTTACGAGAACCTGCAAGGTCAGGGCTTTGCGCTCGGCATCTTTGCCGAAAAGCACCGGCTTGCACATTTCGATATACCAGTCACAGAAGTCGTTCCAGATGAATTCGTAGGCGACTTTAAGCGCGTCGTTGAAGCGGAACTGGCCTTCGGCGAGATTGGCACTGACCTGTTCAATCGCGTAGTTCATGCGCGAAACGATCCAGTTGTCGATAGGGCTGAGACGCGAAGCTTCGGGCAGACCGGCCTTGATCGAGCAGCTGGCACCCTCAAGATTCATCATCACGAAGCGCGAGGCGTTCCAGAGTTTGTTGGCGAAGTTGCGGCCAATTTCGACCTTGTTCTCAGCAAATCTGATATCCTGACCAACCGGGGCCAGAGATATGACGGTATAGCGAAGAGCATCGGCACCATATTTGCCGATGATTTCGAGCGGGTCGGGCGAGTTGCCAAGCGATTTGCTCATCTTGCGCCCCTTCATGTCTCTGACGATACTGGTGAAGTACACATCATGGAACGGGCATTCACCGACGAAATAGTAGCCGGCCATGACCATTCTGGCGACCCAGAAGAAGATGATGTCGGGACCGGTAACCAGAGTGTCAGTCGGATAAAATCGGCGCAGAGTTTCGGTCTGTTCGGGCCATCCCATGGTCGAGAAGGGCCAGAGCCAGGAGGAGAACCAGGTATCAAGGACGTCTTCGTCTTGAGTGATACCCTGAGTGGCGCCACATTTATCGCATTTGTCGGGACAATCTGAGGCAACCATCACATGCCGACAGGAGCCGCAGGTATAAGCCGGGATGCGATGCCCCCACCAGAGCTGGCGACTGATACACCAGTCTCTTATGTTTTCCATCCAGTGCAGATAAACGCCAACCCAGCGGTTTGGCGTAAAGCGCAGTTTGCCACTCTTAACCGCTTCAATAGCCTTTTCGGCCAGAGGTTTCATTTTAACGAACCACTGATCTGAGAGGTATGGCTCGATTACCGTTTTGCAACGCTCGCAATGGCCAACGGCAAGCTGGTGATCTTCGATCTTTTCGAGCAGACCAAGTTCTTCGAGTTCCTCGACAATCGCCTTGCGCGCAGCAAAACGTTCCATGCCCTTGAACTTGCCGGCCAGCTCGTTCATCACCCCACCCTCGTCCATTACTATTACCTGATCAAGGTTATGGCGGCGTCCCATTTCGAAATCATTGGGATCATGCGCTGGCGTAATCTTGACGGCACCGGTGCCGAAGGTCTTATCGACGAAATCATCGACAAGAACTGGTATTTCACGATTTACGAATGGCAGAATCAGAGTCTTGCCGATAAGATCGGCATAGCGCTCATCATGAGGATTTACGGCAACGGCAACATCGCCAAGCATGGTTTCGGGGCGAGTGGTAGCAACTACAACGTGACCCTTGCCGTCTTTACGCGGGTATCTGATATACCAGAGACTGCCGTTGGTATCTTCGGGAATTTTCTCTTCGTCTGACAGAGCAGTTCGGCAGCGTGGGCACCAGTTGATGATGTATTTGCCCTTGTAGATCAGGCCATCCTGGTAAAGTTTGATGAAACTGCGCTGCACAGCCTGACTGAGACCTTCATCCATGGTAAAGCGCTCGCGTTCCCAGTCGCATGAACAGCCTAATTTTTTGAGCTGACTGAGGATAATGCCGCCGTATTTTTCTTTCCAGCTCCAGACGCGGTCGAGAAACTTTTCTCGGCCGAGATCGTGGCGCGACAGCTTTTCTTTGGCGAGCGCCTTTTCGACGACGTTCTGAGTGGCGATGCCGGCATGGTCGGTGCCCGGCAGCCAGAGAGTTTCGCGGCCAAGCATGCGCTGATGGCGGATAAGAATATCCTGCAGCGTGTTGTTGAGAACATGCCCCATGGTCAGCATACCGGTAACGTTAGGCGGCGGTATGACAATACAGTATTTCTCGCGATCGCTGTCGGGGTTGGCTGCGAAACAGCGGCTGCTTTCCCATTTCTGGTAGATTGAATTTTCGACTATCGCGGGATCATAAGCCTTAGGAAGAGCTTCAGAACTGGAATTCTGTGACATAATTGGTTCCTGTTGTGGTGAGTGTTACTTTTGAATCAGGTTCAGCAGCTTTTCGAATTCTTCCGGGGCAAGCTTGAGACTCTGAGCCTGCTTGAAGATATTCAGCTTGGTTTCTATAGCCTGGATCATTTCCTTGGTCTTGGCGTCCGGCTTGATGGTATTCGCCTTCTGCAGGAGCTCGAGAGCTTCTTCAAACTTCGACTCATGCGCCAGAATGTCGGCAAGGCGGGTCATGATCGGAGCGAAATTGCCGTCAAGATCGAGACCGGCCATCAGATATTCTCTTGCCTTGTCGGAATCACCATGACGCAACATACTGTCGGCAAAACGCTGATAAGTAATCGGCGTCGGCTCGAATTCAGGCAGGCTGTCAACCGGCAATCCGTTGGGAGCAGTAATCTTGGCGCCACACATGTGGCAGAAGCGGCTGTCGGGGTTGCTCTGGGTCGCATGACATGAATTACAGTCATAAAGATTCTGCACTACCCAAACCTTGGACTTTTTGATAACCGAATCACCCTTCAGATAACCCTTTTCGACTTCGAAAACAATGCATCTTTCCGGGAATTTGTCAGAGCGGAAATAGTCGGTAGCATAATGTTTCTGCGAATCGTAAGCCTCAGCGATAACGGGCATATAGCTGATCTGGTTGGGTATGATCAGACGATCGAGCAGCTTCTGGTGCAGCATCTGAAGTTCTGGCACCGGATTTTTGGCAATGACTGAATCGAGTCCATCAAAAAAGTCGATAAAGCTGGAAACGATATCGCTGTCGCCTTCGACCTTGATGACCTTTTCTTCGACCGGGGCCTCATTTCCGCCCAATCTTGCCTTGAGGTTTTCAACTTCGAGAGTCTTTGCCTCAAGCTGCTCACGCGTTTTGCTCAAAATGCCTTCAAAATTCTGAATAGCCAGCATCTGATCAGCAACCTGCTGAGTCAGCTGCTCGACTTCTTCGCGAATAGCAGGATCATTCATGCTTTCATCCTGGCGAGATTCGAGAGAAACGCGCAGTCTGGCCAGCTCATCTTCGCGCTGCTGCAAAGTCTCACGCAGTTTTACAATTTCAAGCTTGTATGCCCCGACGTCTTCGGTCGAAGCTTCACTGGCGCCAGCCTTCAAAGTCTCGTTCTCGGCTACGAGTTTTTCGCGCTCAAGCTCAAGTGCTGCGAGTTTTTCGTTCAGCTGCGCACAGTCAGATTCAAGAACAGTCACCTTCATGGCCGTCTCGGTAAAAGCGTCAGCGTCTTTTTGCAGCGCCGCCAGCTTTGCATTGGCTTCGGCCAGCTCCGAACTATCCTGACGCAGACGCTCAATTTCATCGATATTGATGCCTGGCTGCATACTGCCCGCTTCGAGCTCAGCAACTTTTGCGCGTAACTGCTCAAGCTCAAGCTGATCGACGGTCATACCGTCGCCCTCAGATCTTTCAGCCAAAAGGTTTTTAAGATTCAAGACATCCTGCTCTAGCTCCTGAATCTTGTTCTGGTAAGCGACAACATCGGCCGAAGAGTTTTCTCCACCAGCCTGCAACTGCGCTGACATCTGCTGCATGGCTGCATTAGACTGTTCCAGTTCAGCCCGGGCAACTTCGACAGCCTGTTTGAGGCTTTCTATCTCAGCGCTGCTGCCAGATGCCGAGGCAAGCTCAGCCCGCAGTTGTTCAATTTCACTTTTTAATGCGGCTGTTTCGTCAGTGCCTGAGGCTCCTGATGAAGACTCGGCCGCCATTCGCGCCTGCTTTTCAGCTTCGAGCTCTTCACGCAGGCTTGACACAAGCATTTCCAGCTCTGGAACCCGCGAATCTTCAATGACTTCGGTCGAGGCTCCGCCGACCTGCTGTTCTTCCAGCAATTGACTCAGGGTTTTGATCTGATCGTTTTTCTGCTGTTCAAGGGCTGCAAACTGTTCTTTCTGGCCATTCAGTTCAGACAGCAGGCGGTCGGCTTCCTCGGACTTCTCTTCGAGAGCCCGTTTAAGCTCTTCAACACCTTCACCACCTGTGCCACCTGATTCCAGCTGTGTCTTGAGATTTCTGATCTGGAGCTGCAGCAACTTTATCAGATTATCCTTCTGGACAATCTGCTGATTCAATTTCTTGAAAAATTCGTTACTGATCTCCCCATTACTTTCTAGATTCATACCGTCTCCCTAAAATCAATACAGAATAACGTTTCAGGCAACTCTCCCAAAACAGCGCCAAATCAAACCAATAAGATTCATGCGCTGACAAAAAGCACGCAGTCACAGCATTTAGCCGACAACCGCCCCACAAAAGCGCCCTGTCATGCGAAAAGCAGAACGAACCACCATTCGCCCACCGGGTCTCTAAACCAAGAAAGTCTAGCACAGAGTCAGAGGCAATGCAACATTCTGAATGTGCGACAAAGAAATTATCTACAACGTCGCCCAGAAGACGACAAGCTTGATCTGAAACAAGACTTTCAGCAGACAGACCTATTTCTGTTCAGGTTTTGAGCTGTCCCTGAGCATTTTAACCTGCTCTTTCAATGTCTTTTTACATTCAGCACAGACAACCCCGTCGTAAATCGTTGCCTGACAAAGCTGACATGGATGAGCCACCCGCTTGACTCCGGCTCTTTCAAGGCGACCGGAACGAATCAGCGCTTCAACATGATCTATATCGCAGGAGGCGTGTTTGGCCACTTCTTCTAATGTCGCTCCTGGATTAGCTTTCAGAAAGTTCTTAACTTTCTGAAACAACTGTTCTTCTTCCTGAAAGCACTTTGGACAAACGTCGCGCGCCAGTTTGACCATTATCAGACCACACACCCTGCAAGCAATCAATTTTGAATCCTGTGGCATCTTGCTACTCCTGGCATACATGTATGATGTACAGAAATTTGCAGAAACAAAAGTGTACACTTCTGCGTATTAATCTATAGGAAAAAATTTATTTATTCAATAAATATTTGTTCTGATGCCCGTTTCCGTCGCCCCGAAACGAAATTTAGCTTCTTTTCCTGTTCGGGCAGGGCTGTCATTTTTCATAATAATGTTCTATTATTAATTCAGAGGTTTATACCCGAGAGTGCAAGGGAGTTGAATATGAAAAAACTGCTATCAGGCCTGGTCATCTTACTGCTTATGCTGTCGGCACAATGTCCGGCAGGCGCTGCCGATATTGAGTTTGACTCCTTCAAGGAAGCTGAGGCAGCTGCCCAGAGACGCGCCCAGGAATACCAGCAGAAAATGGACGAACACATGAAAAACGTCCAGGAAGAATGGGAAGAACAGCAGAGAGACCTCGGCGCCGACAATGCCAACCCCGATATTACCAAGATAACCGGCAGCAGCAGCGGCGAAAGAAGCTCTGACAACGAAGCGGCTGACAGCATGGAAAACGCGGTAAATTCAAGCGTTAACAACCTCAAAAACACCATGATCAATACAGCCGGTCCGAATTCCACCGGATTCGCAGGCGGTGGCGCCGGCTATCAGTGGAGCGTCAAATACGTCGGCGGCAAGTATGTTCTGTCAGACTCATACAACGAAGCCGATTTTGGCACTGGCAAGAAAAAAGACAAACCGACTGCTACAACCCCCACCCCGGCAGCACAGGGCGAAGACAGCGCCACAACTCAGGTCGCCGCCAAAGCACCTGAAAAACCGGCAACTCCAGCCAATGAACCCACAAGCACGAGCGAAGAACCGGCACCGACTCAGGTGGCAAAGGTTCCCGACAACCAGCCGTCTTCCGGCTCAAGCAGCAATCCAGGCGGTTCCAGCACACCCGGTTCTTCTTCCAGCTCACCTTCAACTGCGGCTACTCCAGGCAGCAGCGGCTCGTCAAGCTCATCCAGCTCTTCGACTCCTGCCACTCCTGACAAACCAGGACAATCAGCAACCGCGCCGACCTCGCCCGGCATAGATCCAGCCCCGGCCAATCTTCCTCCTCCCAAAGTCAGACTTGTTATTCAGCATCCGACTGATTTCAGCGAAGAAGTATTTGCCAGTAATACTGACAACGAAAGCGCCAGTGACTATGGCCTGGAAAAGTTCAGAATCCCCGAAGATACGCGCGTGAAAATTGCAGTCGAAGTATCTGATGACGTTGACCCGGAAGACGTATCGCTGGTCATCGTCGATGAAGAAGGCGAACGCGATCCGGTTACAGCATCACGAATGGGCAACTACCGTCACATGTTCAGGGTTCCCTCAGAAGGATCATACTCCGCTAACGTTTACGTTACCGACAAAGATAAGCCCGGCAACCAGAAAAAGAAGCTGATGCAGGTCAAGATACCTGTCACCAAAGTAGATTTTGACAGCAGAACAATCGACAACCAGCGCGGCGGCAGATCATCCGACGGCTCATCTTCATCATCGATGAGTTCCTCATCTTCTACTTCTTCGTCAGGCAGCGTGGGCGGGTATTCTCATTCGACTCACAGCCAGTCTCAGCAGGTCGATCTCTCAGATTTGTATTCTGATCCCGACGCGGACTCTTCCTCGGGCTCTGAAGCAGGCGGAGCAGCGGGCGCCGGGGCATCCGGCTACGCTTCCGGTGGCGGTTCTCAAACAGCCGGCTACAGTGGCTCCGCCGGCTCATCTGGTTCGTCCGCTGCAGCAGGCTCATCTGACTCCGGCTACTCTTCAGAAAATACCGGCTCAGCTGGCTACTCAAACGCCTCGGCGCAGGGCGGATCCAGCGCTCAGAGCTACTCATCTGGTGGAGCAGCCGGCACTGCCGGCAGCTCAAGTGGCGAAGGCGATGCCACAGCCGGCAACAGCGACAGCAGTCAGTACGGCAATGACAGTGGCTACACTGGTGCCGGTAACGGCTCAGCTGGCAGCCATGGAGGCTCACAGGGCGATTCTACATACTCTGGCGAAGGCGGTTCGACTGATGCCGGCAACAATTATGGCGCGGCCGAGGGCAGCGAATACGCGACTGGCGACAGTTCCGGCTACGCCGCCAGCGGTGGCGAACGCCATGCTGATGGCAGCTACGGTGCAGGATCTTCCAGACCCGGCGACGACCAGGCCGGCAGCAACCAGGAAGGCAACACCGATCCCGACAAGGCAAATGCAGGCAGCGAGTATTACGGTGACTATGCCTCAGCCCAGAGCATGTCGTCATCTGCCGGCAACAAGGCCCAGAGCTCTTCCGGCTCGGCTGCTGCGGCTGCCACAGAAGACCAGGAAGAAGAACCCGTAGAAGAAGACAGCTTCATTCTGTCAATAGGTCTTCGCTCAGAGGCTCATAAGATATACCAGTCATTCGACTTTACCGAAGACCCGGTACAGACTGCGACTACTTTGCCGGCCGACAGCGAAATTATCTTCAACATTGTGCTCGGCAAGCAGGTTGAATTTGACAGTGTAAACATCAAAATGGCCGATGGCGGTGAGGAATTTGGCGGCAACCTGAGAACCATGGGCGAAGCTTTTGCCTACAGCTTTAAGAACCCCTCTCCCGAATCTTACATACAGGTCTCTGGCCGAGCTGGCGGACAGTCATTCAGTTACCGCGTAAAAACCCCAGTTTCAAAGAAATAATAATCAAAAAAGAGGTTTAAGAGTTGCCGACACGAGTCGGCAACTTTTTTTATCGCCTGAGTCAACCAACAGCGAGCCATCAGCCGTGATGGCAAGAGGCAGTCCGCAAAACTCCCGGCTGGCGCCGCACGAAAACGAAAATCTTGTCTGCCAGAAAACTGAAGCGGCCTTAGACCAGCTTTCGACAAGGCTGTCAGCACTTTCTAACAATAGACCTGCAAAGCTCGAGAAAAATTCACAGAGAACCTCTTCGGGATCTAAGCCCTCAGATATCTCACTAAGACTGGCAGCGGTAAATTCTGTGTTCTGCAGAGGAACAAGATTGATACCTACGCCAACGACCCAATTCTGCCGGCTGCTGATCGAACAGCCTTCACACAAAACACCTGCCAGCTTGCCACGATTGAGCCAGACATCATTAGGCCATTTCAACCATAAGCCAGCCTTTTCATTTTTTGTCAGACTCCGAATGGCATTGTACAAGGCGAGACCGGCGATCATAGACAGAGGAAATGAACTCTGTATCTCTGTCAGAGAAAATGAGAACAGCAACGATTGCCCTGGAGCAGCATGCCAACTGCGGCCCGACTGGCCTCGACCGGCTGTCTGATAACCTGCAATTCGGATCTGCGGAGTTATCTCTGGCAGACTCCAGCTTTGTTTAAGATCATCGTTGGTAGAAACCGTCTCCTGCACCCAGCTGATTCTGTGCCCGCTGAAAACAGGTGACAATGCCAAAGCCCGACTGAGCCGCTTACAGCTGAATTCGACAGTCATTTTTCCGGCAGAGGAATTTTTCCAGCGAGGGCTGCTAAAAGAGCCGAATCGGTCAAATCAGCCTTCAATGGCGTCAGCGAGACATAGCCAGCCTTGACCGCGACTATATCGCAGTCTGGTGCCGGATCAATTATCTCTGGATTACCCTTGAGCCAGTAATAAGACCTGCCATGCGGGTCGTGGCGATGATCGTATTCTTCGCGATAATCGATCGTACCAGTTCTCGTCAATTTTACGCCACGAACATCGTTTTCTGGAATGCATGGTACATTGATGTTGTAAACTCTTGCCGGCTCTACTTCAGCATCAATAAGCATTCTCAGACAGCGTACCGCCCACTTTGCCGCCACCGAAAAATCTGCTCTGGGGGAATAACTGTCGAGCGACACTGCCGCCGAAAGAATGCCTCTAAAAGCTCCTTCGAAGGCGGCGGCAACCGTTCCCGAATAAAATATATCGACGCACATGTTAGGGCCGCAATTAATACCTGAAACGACCAGATCCGGCTTCTCGGGCAACAGAGTAGAAAGCCCTATTTTGGCACAGTCAGCAGGAGTACCGGAAATGGCGTAAGCCTTTTCCACAGGGGCCGGAAAAGTGACCTCGCGTACACGCAGCGGATGCGCAAGAGTCAGCGAATTGCTGGCCGCGCTCCTCTCTGAATCGGGAGCGACTACGATAACCTGACCAAGACTACAGAGCTCGGCAGCGAGAGCGGTGATACCGGGAGCATTAATCCCATCATCGTTACAAACCAGAATTCGCATACTACCTCCAGTGCTTCAAACGTGCTGTGAATGGGCGCTGTATAACTAAAAAAACTTGCGGCTTACATCAGATCATGATATGATGTCGTAACTTTGAATTCAAGGTTTTTTCATGTTAAAAGGGCTGGCTATTTCCCCAGGCTATGCATTGGGGCAGATTCATTGTCTCAGGCACATCCAGCTTGAGAGCATCGAAAGCAGTACAATTCCTGCAAGTGAAGTCGACCCTGAAATAGAACGCTTTAAAAACGCTATTGAAGTATCGCGCAGCGAGATAAACCAGCTGCTCGAACTGCCGCAGATCAAGAGCAGCCTCGAAATCTCCAATATTTTTCAGGCGCACCTGACGTTGATCGACGACCCCGATCTGCAAAAAGAAGTTACCAAAAGAATTCGCGAGCAGATGCATGATGTACAATCGGTAGTGGGCAGCGTAATCAAAGATTACAGCAATTTTTTCAGAAATCTGCCCGATCCGCAGTTTCAGGGCAAGGCCATCGATATAATGGACGTCGGTAAGCGCATTTTAAAAAACTGCTGCAAACGCAAAACCTCGACACCCATACACAGGCATTATGATGATGGTATCATCATCGTGGCCGAAGACCTCACACCATCCGAAATAGTGGGTTTCAACCCCAACCGCATCAAAGGCATCGCTATCGAAGAGGGCACCCCAACCTCACACGCTTCTATTCTGGCACGCTCTCTCGGAATACCCGCCCTGATTCAGGTCAAAGATTTGATGCAGAAGGCCCACAGCGGCAGTTATGCTATTATCGACGGCAGCACCGGCCAGCTGATCATCAACCCTGATGAACATCTGCGTCTCAAGTATACCGGCGAGCTCGAAAATTTTCGCCAGCGTCAGCAGAAAATTCTGGCCAGCCTCTCTGAGCCATCGGTAACGACCGATGGGGTTCAGATTTCACTCAAGGCCAATATCGGCCAGTTAAGCGACCTTGACGCAGTAAATGCCAATCGGGCAGATGGAATAGGCCTGTATCGCACTGAGTTCGCCTATCTGACACGCCGTTCTTTTCCAACAGAGAACGAGCTTTTTCAGGCATATTCAGAGGTTATCAGCAAAATTAATGGCGCCAGCATAACGATCAGAACAATCGATATCGGTGGCGACAAGATTTCGCATCTGATGGGCAACGCGATGGAACGCAACCCAGAACTTGGCTGGAGAGCTGTCAGAATGGCACTCGACTGCCAGGAAGTCTTCATTACTCAGATTCGCGCCATTCTTCGCGCGGCCGCGCTGGCAAAGTCAGGCCAGGTCGGAATACTTTTCCCGATGATTTCGAACATAGAAGAACTGCGCAAGATAAAGCAGCTGCTCAATCAGGCGCACGAGGAACTTATAAAAGCCGGCGAGCCCAACCCGGAAAACCTCAAAATCGGAATCATGGTCGAAATCCCGTCGGTGGCTCTGCTGGCCGAGAAATTCGCCAAAGAGGTCGATTTTTTTGCGATCGGCAGCAATGACCTGGTGCAATACACTCTGGCAGTTGACCGCACCAATTCAAAAGTTTCGCATCTTTATCAGCCAGCTAACCCGGCCGTAATACAGCTGATAGCTCATGTTATAAAAGTCGCCCGCCAGCACAACGTCAAAGTCAGTCTGTGCGGCGAGATTGCTGGCGACATTCGTTATACTGTTCTACTGCTGGGCCTCGGCCTGCGTGAACTCTCGATGAACTCGATTCTGATACCCTCTGTCAAACAGATTGTGCGCAGCGTTTCATTTGTTGAAGCAGAAAAGCTTATCGAACCTCTCGTGCATCTCGATACTTCTGAAGAAATTGAACGGGCTCTCGACAAAATAAACGTAAAACTCGGATTACAGTGAAACTGAATGAATTATTAAAAGGATCTTTCTGCAAAGCGGTTATGGCTGCTCTGCTTTTGCTGACAGGGTTTCTGGTGGCCTGCCGCAGCGATGCCCTCGCCGAATCGTCGGCAAATACTTCTGACAACTCGGCTCAGATACTTCAGACAGTCGATGCTCGTCTGGGCGGCAATTCGCTCAGGATCTGGCTGGCGAGAACCCATCAGGAAAAAGCCAAAGGTCTGATGTTTTTTGATTCGATGGCAGACGATCAGGGCATGTTATTTGTCTACGAATCGCCGCATTTCATGTCATTCTGGATGAAAAATACCAAAATCCCGCTTGACCTCGTATTTTTCACGGAAAACCTTGAAATCAATGGCTGGATCAAAGGCATGCAGCCCGGCTATGGTCTGCCGGAAAGAGATCTGGAGCACTATAGTTCTGAACTTCCGGCTCAATACGCGCTGGAACTAAATGCCGGCAGTATCGAGAGACTGTCATTAAAGCATGGAGACCGACTCGAAATCCCAATAACGCTGCTTTACTCAGATTAGCCATGCTACCAGCTTCACTTAATAATCTGCTGAGAATAAGCGGGATAATTGTCTCTGCTTTTCTTGCAGTGCTGCCATGGCTGATAACTCCAGACTCCGATGATCCTTTTCTCTTTCATGGCTGGGTAGTCTATGCCGCAACTGCAGTATCCATCTGTCTTCTGTCGGTAATTTTCTTATTTTTCAGACCACGCCAGAATCAGATTCCCTACGCCAGATCATTTTTGCTGCTGTTTGCAGTCATTACGGCCACGACACTGATGTCGAATTTTATCGTAAGTTTGCGCACATCATTGACCTGGCTCAGTCTGATGGTGCTTGTTGGTTTTCTGAGGTTAAGCAGGCATGAAAGCGACAATCTCAACGTTGCAGCAATGGTTGCGCTGAGCGGATGTCTGATGGCCGTTTATGGGCTTATTCAAGCCGCCGGATATGATGTAATAAGCTGGTCTTCGCCTTACCTTATGGTAGGCACTCTCTCCAACCCCAATTTTTTTACGGCATATCTCTCGCTGACCTCTATCGTCAGCCTGGGACTGGCAATGAACCAGGCTTATCGTTACAAGCTCACCCGCCTGATATTCTGGAGTATGACCGCATTACAGATATCAGCAGTAGTTCTGGCAGGTCGTGCCGGCAGCCTGCTCACGCTCGGCTTCGGTATATTTCTTCTGACCACCTCATTCTGGGAAGTAAGACCAGGAAAACTGCTGCGCCGGTCTGCCTTTATTTCGGGCCTGCTGCTTGCGATCGTTTTAACCGGAGCATACGGCCTGGTCTACTATGCAACCTCGACCTACCCATGGGAAACATCTACCAGGTTTTCCCACAGCGATTTTCCCGTAATAACCAGAATCATCAACTGGCAGATGGGTTACGGAATATTCCTCAAAAATCCTCTTCTCGGCATGGGTCCGGGCTCCACCCCTTACGTCATGCCTCTGCAGCGCCCTCCAACCGGCTCTGCAATGGGTCTGAAAGAATATAATGATGATCCGCATTCGTGGCCTGTCACCATACTTGCCGAGACTGGCTTCGCAGGACTCTTTGGATTTGCCAGTATTCTGGCCATCGTTTATGGCTGCGGAACCTGGCGGCGTTTTAAAAATCAGCAACTCGAAGATGCCATAAATCGAAGCCAGGATGCCGAAACAGAGAAAGACAGTCTTGGCTTTGCCGATGGCCACCTTTCCTGGAAAGCGGTGCTGATAGTTGTTTCAGCAGCTCCTGTATGCTACCTGTCCGGGCTGATTGGATCAGGAACCCTCATCTATTCTTTTCCGGCGGCCATCATTTTATTCGGGCTGCACAACCTTTTTATCACAATGTCAGCCGGTGCAGCGCCAACACGGCCTGCCAACCTCGCCAAAACGACGCTGGCGGCGCTTCTGACGTTTGCCTTTAACGGGCTTTTTAACAACAGCTTTTCAATTCTGCCTCTGATGGTATTTGCAGCACTGCTGTTAAGTCTGCATTTTTCAGTCTGTCTGCGCAACGTCGCCTGGAAAAGACGCTTCTCATTTCTGTCTCTTGTTTTCATCTGTCTGCCCGCCATGTATGTGTTCACGGCCTACAATTTTCAGATCGCCTACCATCGCGAACAGGTAAATCTCTCTCTTGGTGAAAGAATGCTGCAAAGCCAGAATTTTTCTGAGAGCCAGACAGCTTTTGAAGCTGCGATTCAGGCGAACCCACAATCTCTCAAAGCACATTATGGTCTGGCAAGGGCTCTGGAACAGCAGAATCGTCTGGATGAGACACAGGATATTCTGAGGCGCCTCGACTCAATGGTTCCCAATGTTTTTAATACCAATTTTGAGCTGGCCAGAATTTTATTTGAGCGCCAGCAGATCATCGAGGCTCATAAGTATGCACTTAAAAGCCTGCAATGGAACCAGTCTCCCAGAATATACGATCTGCTCGGCCGCATATTGCTTATGGAAGGCAGACAGATGGAGGCCGAAAAGATTTTTGAAGAAGGCTTGCAGCTGATTCCGCCTTATGATCAGGAGATTGTCGCGATCGATCGCATCAGACTGAATCTGGCGGCATTGCTGGCGAGTCGGGGAAACTACGATAAGTGCCAGGAATATCTGGAGCAGATCAAAAGCGAGCTTAGAGAAAACATTGATTACATGTACCTTCAGGGTATGGTTCTTTCGCGCAATCAGAAACAGCAGGAGGCGCTCGAACTTTTCGAAAAGGCGCTGGAAAAAGACCCGCAAAACACACGCCTGATGAATGCCGTTGGCTTCATCCTGACTCTTCAGAATAGCGATCTTGACAGAGCTGCCAATCTTCTGGAATCAGCATATCAAAACATCAAGCGCAGTGGCGCACCGCCGCAATCGGATTTTCTGATGATAGTTCACAGCCTTGGCAACCTCTACTGGAAACTGGGAAAGCTGGCAGAAGCCCGTGAAATGTTGGAACTCGCCTGGAGCCAATGCCCGCCTGAGTGGCAGAAGCTAAAAAGCGAGCGCCTTGAAAGCCTCAAACAGTTTTACCAGGAAACGGGCATGCAAAATGAACTCGAAAGCCTGGAACAGAAGGATGCTCTGCCCCAGGAACCACGGGAGCATGAATGATGCAAGGCCTGGCAATTTCAATTGCGCTATTTATACTGATTGTCGCAATAACTGCAGGTAAATCAGCCGCCCCCCCAAAAAAAGACAGGGAAATCCTGCAATCATTAACCAGCGCTCATTTTGAAGAATCCATTTTTCCTACAGCGATATTTGATGGTAACTTAAGCGTTGTTCTGATGAACAAAAACTTCCGCGACAAATTCCTTGGAGATTGTCAGCAAAAGCCAGCTTCAATAGCAGACGTAACCAGATTGTGGCAGACAACAGAAGGAAAGACACTTCTGACACAGCTGCAGAAATCTTCTAATCTGCCGCAAAACCCGGTGTTTATTCATATTGATTTCGCTAACGACAGAAACGAAAAAGAAAGCTACATCACCGTATTCAGATATTTCGAAGGCAGTTCGAAGGCAGATCCGTTCTTCTCTCTTACTGCAGTTGACAGCAGGCATACTGCAAGTATCGCCGACGATCTCGTTGCCAGAATAGCTGAGAAAGACAGTAATCTGAAGAAACTGGAGGAGGTCGATCGCCTCAAATCCGAGTTTCTCGCCACACTCAGTCATGAGCTTAAAACCCCGCTGGTATCTATCAAAGGCTATCTCGACCTCATCGCCAGCGAAAAAATGGGTCCTCTCACAGAAAAACAGACTAAGGCTCTGCAGGTTACTCTCAAAAATGCTTCGCACCTTAACTCGATGATTTCTTCCATGCTCAATTTTGCAAGAATGGAAGCAGGCAAACTGATGTTCGATCTGGTTCACCAGAAACTGCCCCAGCGGATAGCTGAAACAGTCGACTCTATGCGACCGATTGCCGATAACCGCAACATTACAATACAGACGGTGCTTGAAAAAGATCTGCCAGCAGTTATTGTAGATCCTGAGCTGATTCACCGGGTAATGTGCAATCTGATAGAAAATTCTATCAAATTTTCAGCGACCGGTTCAGAGGTTACTGTTGAAGCCTCTCGATTTTCGCCGCAGCTGATCAAGGTTCAAGTTGTTGACAAGGGCTGTGGAATCGCGGCAGATAAGCTTGAATTGATCAAGACGCCATTTTATCAGATCGTCAAATCAGACACGCGCCCAAGCAGCGGACTTGGCCTTGGACTGGCAATCTGTGAAAAAATACTGGTCGGGCACGGTACGAGCCTGCATATAGAGTCTCGCGAAGGCCAGGGAACAACCTGCAGCTTTAACCTCAGAGTCGTCGATTCACAAGGCTGAATCTTTGCCCTAAGGCTTCAAGATTACTCGATACCGAGTTCCTTGAGTTTCAGATAAAGATTTTTACGGTGCATACCTGCTATTCTCGCCGCTTCAGACATGTTTCCACCCGCCTTTTCGAGCAATCCTTCAAAATACTTACGCTCGAATGACTTGAGAAGCAGCTCTTTGGCTTCTTTGTATTTCATCGCCATCATGCCTTCTTCAATGAACTTCTCGTTTTCGAGCCGGGAGCGCATGGCAAAGCGATTTGAATCATTCTGAAAGACATTTTCATCTTCGAGAATAATGACCTTTTCAATCAGATTCTGCAATTCGCGCACATTTCCCGGCCAGCTGTACTGCACCAGGCGACCCATAAAGCCATCAGAAAAGCTTTCGAACTTGCGACCAAGCTTTTCGGCATACTTACGGGCAAAAGAATCGACCAGAGCGGGAATATCGCCAAGACGCTCGCGCAAGGGCGGAAGATGGATATTTATGACATTTAATCGATAATAAAGGTCTTCGCGAAAAACCCCGTCGGCTATGCCTTTTACCAGATCTCGATTGGTTGCAGTAATTACTCTGGTATCGACCTGAATGGTGTGATTGCCGCCAATACGCTCGAATTCGCGTTCCTGAAGGATACGCAGAATTTTTGTCTGCGTGGCCATGCTCATTTCACCAATTTCATCGAGAAAAATCGTGCCTGAATCAGCGATCTCGAACTTGCCGAGTCGCCGACCGACCGCTCCGGTAAAAGCGCCACGCTCATAGCCAAAAAGCTCACTTTCGATGAGATTTTCGGGCAACGCAGCACAATTAACTCTGACGAAGGGATTGCTGCGTCTGGGGCTGTGGCTGTGAATAGCGTTGGCCACCAGCTCCTTGCCGGTACCTGATTCCCCGGTAATCAGCACGGTAACGTCGTTTGGGCCAACCCTCTCGATCAAGTCGTAAATGTTCTGCATGCATTCGCTCGATCCGATAAGCGCCGCCAGACCTTCGCGCTGATTCAGCTGCTGTCTGAGCTGCTGATTTTCGAGGCGCAGAGAAACTTTTTCAAGAGCCCGCCGTACCGTTAAACGCAGTTCATCGTTCGAAAACGGCTTGGGCATATAATCGTAGGCCCCGCGCTTCATTGCCTCGACTGCAACCGCCTCTGAACCATAGGCGGTAATCATGATAACAAGAATGTCAGGGCGAACGGCAATAAGCTTTTCAAGCAATGTCATGCCCGATTCGCCCGGCATGGTCAGATCGGTGATGACAAGATCAAACGATTCGAGCTGAAACAGCTGATATGCCTCTTCGGCCGAAGAAGCGCGCACAATCTGGTAACCTTCTGGCTTGAGAATCGCCTCAAGCGTATATAATACCGATGCTTCATCGTCTACAAGAAGAATCGAAGGTTTTTTTCCTTTTTTAACTATTGGCCTTACCATGAGCTTCTCCGTGTGGCAATATTATTCTGAATAGTGTCAGGTCAGCACCGGACTCCAGTTCCATCCGGCCTCCATGCAATTCTACAATTTTTCGGGTAATTGCCAGGCCCAGACCAGTTCCACTTGTTTTTGTCGTAAAAAATGGTTCAAAAATTCTTTCGCGCAGCTCAGCAGGAATCTCCGGACCGTTATTGGAAATCGTTATCGTAAGAAACTCTGGTGTATCTGCGAGCGATATGTCGATTTCTCCTCCGTCCTTGAGAGATTGAATAGCATTCAGAACAATGTTGAGTATGGCCTGCTTGATCTTTTCAGCATCAATATGGATTTTACCAAGAACTTCAGGGAAACTGACTTTTATTTTTACACCGCTGCGTGATGCTTCGTGCCGAATCAACAACATAAGCTCATTGATTATATCCTTAAGGTCGCACGAGCGCAAATTCGCCATTTCAGGCCGAACCATGCTGAGCAGTTCGGTGACAACACGGTTTAACCGATGCACTTCACCAAGAACGACACGAGCATGCTCTTTAAGGTCTCCCTGCACTTCTTCGCCGATAATCTCGACAAGGCTCTTGATTGCCACCAGAGGATTTCGAATTTCATGCGCTACAGAAGCGGCGAGACGACCGAGCACCGCCCATTTTTCAGTTTCGATCATCTGTTGCTCGCGATTTTTCTGTTCACTGATATCATTTATCACGATAAGAGCACCCCGAACATCGTAATTCGAGTAAAGTGGAGACAAAAGGATTTCTACGATGCGGCGCCCAGAAGGAGTCTGTAGTTCCAACTCCCGACAGGTGCGTGATTTATTCTGTTCGGCCGCAAAAATATCATTCAGATAACTTTCAACGGCTTCTTTGAAAACGGCAGAGAAATCGCGATCGGGAAGACTGTCGCAGAATTCCCTGAGACTTGTACCCGCAGTTATCTGACCCGCTGTCCCTGTTATCTTGAGCAGACGCTCGTTGTTGATAATAAAATTGGCTTTTCGGTCTATGGCGAACAGTCCAGAACTGATACTGGCCAGAATGTTCTGCATGTGCTGATTCCAGCTTGCCAGCTCTTCATAGAGGGAAGCGTTTTCGATCAGCGATGCGGCGACAGGCGCGATCGTCTCAAGAAACCGACGAATCCCGTCAGAATAGCCGTGGCTATCCTTTTTGCCAAGAAACAGAACACCCTTGACCCGGCTTGCCGTCAGCAGAGGAACAAAGATCAGCGAACACCCATCTGTTTCAGTCGAAATCGTAGCAGCTTCCAGAAAACATGTGTTCAGAGCATTTTCGTAAATTTCATGGTGGTCGACCTGTAGTGAAGCTTCGCTGCTTACTGCCGGCTCAAGCTTTTGACTATAGCGATTCTGTAGAATTATGCGGCCATAACAGCTGAATGAAAGAGTCTGCGCCTTTTCCAGAAACTGCTCAAGAATCACGCGAAACTCAACGCTCAGACTCATATTGCGCGTCAGCTCATAAATTTCCCACAGCTCCTGAAGCTTTTCATCAATAACTCTATTGCGCTGCAGATTTTCGCGAAAGGTTTCCTGAACCTTAAGGGCCATTATGTTGAAAGAGTCTGCCAGTTCTCTGATTTCGCCACTGCCATTATTAGAGACCTGCACGGAGTAGTCTCCCCTGCCAAAAGCGTTGATACTGTCGGTAAGATGCCCGAGCTGTTCAAGCAATGAACGCGAAAGCAGAATAGCGGCTGAAACGCCGATAATTGAGCCCAGCACCAGTATCAGCATGAACTCGCTGCCGGTAGCCCTGACTCTTAACAGATCAACCCGGGGAATGCCGATGCCGACCATACCCAGAATACGTTTACCGTCGCCAAGCGGAAAAAGCATCTCGCGATCAATAATACCGCTGCCGTTGAGAACATCACCGGCACGCACAAGACTCATGTCGGGAAAGCCCTCGGGTGGGATACGGGCTTCATCGCCCCATAGACGCCACCAGTTGGCGTCATATAAAGTCAGTTTGAGTTTTGCCGAAATGCCGGTGCGGTAGCGAAAAATGCGATCCATGGTCTCAGAATTACCGCTTTCGAAATAGGCAACGCCGGGTCGCTGCATTATGCTGCCGAGAAAAACGGCTGCGTCAACTGCATCATTGGCGGTATAGATATTCTCGCGCGAAAAGGCTACCAGAGCAAAAAGACCGTTGGTTACTATAACCAGAGCAAAAAAGATAAGTATGAACTTACCCTGCAGGCTCGAAGGCAACAACATTAACCTGCTCACCCCAGCGGCACCCAGAATGAAACTACCGTTCCGGAACCAGAATCTGACACAATCGAGAATTCGCCGCCAGACAGCCGGATTCGTTCTTCCATGCTTATCAGTCCGAGTTTTTTAAGATTGCCATAAACTCTTCTGGTTTCAGCTACATCAAAGCCGCTGCCATCATCTTTGATTACAACAGAAAGACGTTGCTTATGGGCATCGAACTTTAAAAAGATATGGACCGAATTCGGGTTGGAATGGCGCAAAGCATTGTTGGTGGCTTCCTGGATTACGCGAAAAACCGCAAGTTCTTTGTCACCGCCGAGAAATGCACGCTCACCATCAGTGTCTATATATACTGGAACTCCGGTGCGGTTTTTGAAGCCGCCGATGAACTGTTCGAGAGTCGGCAACAGCCCAAGATCATCCAGCGCCATCGGGCGCAGATCAAAAATAAAGCGCCTGATATCTTTGAGGCTTCTGATTACAGATTCCTTAAGTTCCTTCAGCTCATCTACGAGAGGCTGTGGCAGTCCCGGCTGTTCAAGGCAATAGTCTATGCGCATCGTCAGACTCGCAAGCGTCTGCGCCGGCCCATCATGAATCTCGCGAGAAATACGTTTGCGCTCTTCTTCCTGGGCAAGAATGATGCCGTTGGCATTAGCAGGTGAGTTGATAAGCAGAAGAAGCGCCGATACCCGACGAAGAATAGAATTACCCTGCATGTTAAGGCGCGTGCTGACCTGAAGCAACTCGTCGTCTTCGGGCTGGGCATATATGCCCAGAGCTGCCTGCAACTTTTTAAAGGCGGATCTGGCCATTTCTGAAACATGCGGAGGCATGGTTGCAGAGGCTGAAATAATGACGTTTTCGAGATCTGCCAGACTGGCCGTCAAATTGCTCTGCCGGCTTTGTTTGGAATTTTGTTCAGCGACAATTTTTTGCAATTGCTGCAGAGAATTACGAAAGACTTCAAGTTCATGTGTAAGGGCATCTAGTGATGATTCTGGCATTGACTATTCCTGTTGCTGTTACTGTTTTCTGCTTCTGATCTTTTGCATTTCAAGCTCGGCACGCCGTCTGACTGCGTAAGAATCGCCACTGGCGCGCACAATTTTTTCGAGTTCCCTCAAGGCTATTTCTTCACGACCGTTGGCTTCGAGACAGCGGGCGTATCTGATGCGCAGGTCTACGCGATGCGGTATTTTCTGAAGGGCGTGATAAAGATAGTATTCACCCTTCTTGAAATCACCGTTAACTTCTGCCAGACGACCGAGTTTGGCAAGGGTCGCCGAATCCCGCATACCCATCTTGTATGCATGTTCGACAGCATCGAAAGCATCCTGGCTCATTGACAGCTTTTCAAAAATCAGACCGACTATATCATAGGTCTGAGCATCCTTCTGTTCTTTTAAAATATTCAGATAGTGAGGCAAAGCCGCTTCCCAGTTTCCACGTGAGAATTCATAAGAACCCTTCTGGCGAAATTCTTCGATCCGGTTGCGCTTATTTTCAACCTTGCGCGCGGGAGCGGCAACCGCAACGGTATCGCGTAGCTCGTTCACATCAGGCTCTGCTTCTTTTTTCATGACTTCAAGTTCTGAAATACCACTGCTTTTGGCAACTTTTGTGTCTACCGGAATCGGCTCAGCCACCAGCGCTTTTTCTTCGGTCACATCTACAGCAGGCACAGGATTCTGTTCAACTGTAGTCTCCTGGGGTGTTGGCACAACAGTCGCTACCGGCTCAACAGGGGTCTTTTCAACTACAACCGACTGAACGGGCTCAGTTTCAATATCATCCGTAACTACTTCTGAAACATTTTCAGCATCAGGACTGGTATAAAGAACTTTGCCAGTTTGCTGCACCGGCGGGTCTTCTCGATTCTTTTCGACAACCCTCGACTCTGTCTTGCCCATGACAACAAGAACCTGATTATCATCAGTATCAGCTGCGCTGAATGCCATGGCCATTTCAGGGCGGGCCGCGGCAATGGCCTGCCGGGCTTCTTTATCATCTGGAGCCAGACTGCTGACACGCTGATAATATTTTACGGCTTCCTGCGTCTTGCCAGCGGCGGCTAGAGATCGCGCCAGCATCCGATTGAATTCAATATTCAATGGCTCAAGATTGACTGCCCGGGTCAGGTAGAGAGCAGAATCTTCATAGAGCTTAAGGTCACTATAGATTGAACCAAGCAGAAAATTACCCCTGACGTTGTCAGGATCTGCCTTGAGCCCGCCGGCTATGGCCTGCGCTGCCTGTACCAACTCGTTTCTGTCATACAACAGCTTGCCCAGATTCAGCCATGCGGCCGAATCGTTGCCATGCGTTTTCAGGTAACGGCGCAGGTTCATCTCATAAGCAACCTTGTTGTCAGTGCGATAAAAAGTATTGAGAACGATTTTCCAGCTGTCTTCTGATGGCTCTGCAGTCTGCAGATCTGCTTCGAACAGTGCGGCGGCGGCGGCCAGATCACCATTACGCGCGAGTTCAAGCCCTTTCAGGAAAGGAGGTTCGGGAGCTTTGACAATCGGCTCATCAACCGTCGTAACGACTTGAGTTGCTGTTGGAGTGGATTCGGGAAGGGGCTCAGCTGAAGCCGCCAGAGAAACAGCCGGCTTAATACTGCCTTCTGAGCTGGCAATACCTGCAACGACTGATGTCGCGGAATCAGGCTCGCTTAACAATGAACTTGAGGTCGAACCGGGCTGGGCGATCACGCCTGATTTATTGCCAATCTCGGCTGAAACTGCAAAAAGAGTCGAATCGCTTCCTGTTGTCGTTATTTTTTCTGACTGGCGATTGTTGAACCAGACCCCTATCAGAATAAAAATCGCTATCAGGCCGGCGTAAAGTCGCCATGAACTGCCATATGCACTTATCGCCTCAAAATCCCGGCCTGAAACAACGTGTGCTGTCTCAGATTTTTCTTCCTGACGCCGCTTATCAAGTTTTTTCGGCTGAGTCTTGCGGTCGATGCGAAATTCAAGAACATCAGCCTCTTCAGCGTCAGCCGCGACAGATGCCGACGCTGCCGTTGCGGCCTCGGGAACGACAGAAGAATCTGCCGCCGAGTCGGCTTTATCTACAGAATCTCGGGCATAAACAGGCGACGGTGAAGGTTTGGGAGATTCGTCGTAGTCGCCACTGCCTTCAGTTATCAGTTCGGCTGACGGGCCGGTGAGAAGACTGCCAGGCTGTTCCTTGAGAATTGGCAGAAGCACTCTCTCGACTTCGAACCAGTCTCTAAAGCTGGCAAACAACGAAAGATAATATGCGTCCTTGATGTTGTAGATCCATAGAAGAATAAAAAACACAGACGCGACATAGCTGAACATTATGATAAGGTGCGCGCCAAGATATGGAAAAAGGGTTTCATAGAGAATGCCGTTGCTGTAAAGGCTGTATGCCGAAAAGATACCTGAGAAATGAAAACCCATCAGCATAATTCCGCGGTCAATATGGCCAGCATAGATCTGGCCCATACCCATTACAAAAAAAGACATCAAAGCCGCTGCGCCAGGATTGCGTGCGGTGCTCTGCAGCCGTTCTCTCCTCAGATCGTTCAACCAGTTATCGTTTGAGTTTTTCAACGTTTATTCTACTCCAGTATGTCTATGAGACAACCACTCTTGACCAGGCAAAGCTTAACCTGCCTCTGTAGACACTGCTCAACCAGATCGGTCTTTTCGTAATTTGCGATGATCATGCCACGAATGCCAACAGCCTTGTATTGTCCCTCAGTGAGCTCACTGCCGAAAGCTCCGATGTTTGCCCGCAGGTAGTCGAGCAGTTCGAGAGCTTCGCTGACCTGCCCCGGATCTGGACTGAACAAAGACTGAACCGCGATCAGCACCCCTTTGCGATCCTGGCAGAGAAGGTCGATGCGACGTTTGCGTCCACCCTGCCAGGTAACGGTATAATTGCGATGAATCACCCGCATGCCTTTTTCAAACAACGATGAATGTTCGGCGACCCATGACTCGAACTCCTTCTTTGAATTGAAAAAGCTGTTGGAAGTAAACTGCTCAAACAGTGATTCAAGCATGTTTACCTGTTCTTTGAGTCGGCGGTTCTCCTCCTGAAAATTGGCGATTCTTTCCCAGAGTTTTTTATTCTCTTCAAGAAGAACTACCAGTCCCTTGATTTCACCTTCATTGAATTCGCCAAGAGGCCGCGAAAGCAGTCTGGCAACAAGAGCACGCAATGGAGTTGCACCATCGGGGCGGGCAGAATTGTCTTCGTGTTCAATTACCAGAACCGAATCTTTGCCGGCATGATGCCAGTGAATCAGAAGGTCATCACCAGGCGAAAATCCGCGCAGCAACTCTCCCACCATCAACTTGCGGCGTTCAAAATCGGGCATCCGACCCTTGGCGCGCTTGCCGGCTATTTCTATAGCAAAGCTTTCGCGGCTGGAAAACAGGCGGCTATAAAGCTCGTCTTCACGAGCGAACCATTTGAGATAGCGGCCATTGTGTTCCTGATGCGAAAGCCGCTTGCGAATGACCATTTTATCCTGTGGTGCAAAAATCTGACAGGTAACCAGCCCGCCTTTTTCACGAGATCCGGTCAACACAATTTCAGAATCGGCAACTGCGGTTGAAAGAGGTTCACCAATAAACAGATCGCGTTTATCCCATTCTACTGAGAGATTCGCATATTCCTGACCTTCATATACCAGGTCAAAAACAAGCGTAGCTGGGATCACTGAACGCAACTGTGCGTCTTCAGCTGCTGACCAGGTGAGAATACCGGTTTCGATTTCTCTGCTGACTATTTTTTTTCTGAATTCTGGCACCTTAAAAACTCCAATTCCAGAGGCTGTCAGTAAATTTGCCGGCGGCCTCTCTAAGCCGCTCGACAATTGCTTTTGCCGACTCTTCTATTTTCTGGGCGAGAACAACAGTGATCGGAACCATTGCTGCTGATTCCGGAGGTTTGTAATCGAAATAACTGTCGGGCAAAAGGTCGTTAAGCTTGTATTCTATCACCTTGAGACGACCCCTCTCCTTACCTTTGTCATCAAACTCTACGACCTCGACTGGCAGATAACTGCTGGTCGAAAAAATCATATGATAATGTCCCACCTCAAACACCGTCTTAAAAACGCTCTTCATTTTGGGTAAAAATTTAAGCCAATAATAAGTAAAAGAGTCGCCTCTGTCCTCACTTTTGATCAGTGACACTTCAAACAGCGAAAAAAGCGTTTTCCGGGTCAGACTGGTGAATATTTTCTTAGGACTGAACCAGCTCGTATAAGAGGCCATAAATCCCTGTGATTCAGAAAAATGATAAAAGACCTCATTGATCACCTTTACATAAATCCACAGATTCTGTCCGTTAAAAAACGCCATGACACTGCCATCATCGAATTCAATCGCAAACTTGTCAGGATTCTTTATCGAAAGTGTCACGATCTTGCTCGCATGCTCGTTGCTCAATTCAACACGAGCTGACATGGCATTGATTTTTTCGCTGCGCTTCTCCATTATGTCAAACAGCGACTCTGCTGTCATGCTCTTGTCGCTTGCCATGACGGGAAAAACATTGACAAGCATGAGCGTGACCAAAAGCAGCAGAACCGTCTTGCGCTCAGTTACCAGCATCACGGCCTGCCACCTTGCTTTCAGAACGTTCTAACAACAGCTGCTTCACAGTATCGTTGATGCTTTTCGACAGCTGCTTGAGCTGCGCTTCATCCTGCTCGGCAACCAGAGTTTCTGCATTCAAAACGGAAACAAGTCGACAGAGCTCCAGACCGGGATCAACCTGTCGTTGGGACAGGTTTTCTCTGCTGGCGACCGGGCACTTGAGCTGCCAGGCACGCAACGCCAGCAATTCTCCGGCCGCAGACTTTTCTGCCCACAATACCGGCTGCCCTGGATCTTTCTGGTGCAGCAGCAGCGGCAGTTTTGCCAGATCAAGCACCAGCATGACTGCCGAGCGTTCAAGCGGCTGAAAAACCAGTTCCGAGAAAAGGCTGATATTTCCGCAGCTTACGCCGTTATATTGCAGTTTCCAGCAGCAACCGCGATCATTGCGGCATCTATAACAGCCATTGTCGGCTACCAGTGAGAAACCAGAATCTTGACGGCTGTTGGTAAGCGCAAAATGAAGATCACTGATAAAATCTACCACTATCGCGCTGAAATCTTTTTCGGAACAGTCCATCAGCCAGACGAGAGCTGGCATACAACTATAACCGGCAGCTGTGACACCGGTTCCTCTCTGCCAGAGAGTTTGAAAGCAGAAACAGTTTGCCTTGCCGCCGCTTCTGGCTGCCAGCAGGAGATCGGGATGGTACCAGACCTGAGCCAGGGGCTCAGGGTATTGCGGAACTTCGCAGGCACCGCGTTCTGTCAGCAAACGGCGCATCTGCTCCATGTGTCGAAGAATATTCAAATACAACTCCGAATCAGCAGTCGAAATTTCACAGAACGTCTGGTATTATACAGTAACTTTCATGTTCAGACAAATTCTTATTACAGCACGACCGGGATAAAACAATGCTAGACAACAGTAATTTCGACCAGGAAATCCTGGAAAAGAAAAATACCGCCATGATTACTTTCACGGCAGAATGGTGCCGGCCATGCCTGTTGCAGAAACCGGTAATTCACAGTCTTGCCGAAAAATACTCGGGCCGGGTAATTGTCGAAACAATAGACGTCGATGCTCATGTCGAACTGGCCGACCGCTATTGCGCCAGAACCCTGCCCACGACCATTCTGTTCGCGCAGGGAGAAATCGTCGAGGCGCTGGCCGGCTATCAGAGCGAAGAATTTCTATCATCTTATCTCGACATGATTCTGGCTGAAGTAGCTAAAATGGCTGAAAAAGCCTGAAATCAGGATTCTTCCACCACTCTGAATCTTTCTATGTCAGTCGCGAAGCCTTCTTCACTGACTTCGACAACGATTCCTTCAATTTTGCCAGGGCCAGCGGCACAAAGAAACTTTTCAGAGTAACCGGTCATAAACCGGCCAATAACGGTATCGCGGTCGACTCCGATAATTCCGTTCACGGCTCCGGTCATGCCGGCATCGGTTATGACCGCGGTCCTGCCACCAGGCAGAATCCTTTCATCTGACGTCTGCACATGCGTGTGGGTCGATGCGACAACAGCGGCACGACCGTTAACGTACCATGAGAGAGCCAGCTTTTCAGAGGTGGCTTCGGCATGAAAGTCAACAAAAACAGGAACTCCGGCTGGAATATCACGAAAAAGTCGGTCAAAAGCAGCAAATGGACAGCTGGCCGCTTCCATGAAAACGCGACCGGCAAGATTCATTACAGCAAGAGAACCGGACGAGCCGCGAAAGACGCGGCAGCCAGTCCCGACCGATGTTTCTGAAACCATGTTGTGCGGCCTCAGCACATACTCATGCTTCTGTAGAAGCTCAGGCCAGTCTATGCGCGAAAAAATGTGATTGCCGGTGGTTACTATGTCAACGCCACACTCTTTGAGAAAACGCGCATGGCGTTCAGAAAGCCCGTTTCCGGCAGTAACGTTTTCACCGTTAGCTATTATCCAGTCAGGCGTATAACGCTGTCGCAATGCTGGTAACTGCCGCTTGAGCGTGTCGCGACCAGTTTTGCCATAAATATCGCCAATAAATAGAATTTTCATATCAGTAAAAAGCTGCCCCCGAAACTATCGCCCCGGGGGCAGCATGAATCAGCCGATTTCGTCAGTGTGCGACTTCGACGCTGCGGGTTTCGCGAATCAGAACAACCTTGACCTGACCAGGATATTCCATGTCGCTTTCGATCTTTTTGACTATATCACGGCACACTTTGGGGGCCGAAATGTCGTCAACCTCTTCCGGGCTGACCATGACGCGAATCTCGCGACCAGCCTGAATAGCGTAGGCAGAAGACACACCCTTAAAGCTTTTGGCAATGGTTTCGAGGTCAACCAGGCGCTTGATGTAAGCTTCAAGCGATTCGCTGCGGGCGCCACGGCGAGAGGCCGAGATAGCATCGGCAGCAGCAATGAGAACGGCTTCAGGCGTTTCAAAAGGCACGTCTTCGTGGTGAGCGGCGATAGCATTAACAACTTTGGGAGATTCCTGGTATTTGCGGGCAAAATCTGCGCCGAGCTTGGCATGATTACCCTCGTCGCTCTCGATAACCTTGCCAATATCGTGCAGCAGGCCGGCGCGGCGTGCCAACTGAATGTCAGCGCCAATTTCGGCTGCCAGATTACTTGCCAGATTGGCGACTTCTATCGAGTGCTGCAAAACGTTCTGACCATAGGAAGTTCGGTAATTAAGGCGACCGACGATCTCGACGAGTTCCTGATGAATACTCTGAATGCCAAGTGCCAGCATGGTTTGTTCGCCAGCTTCCTTGATGCGCAGATGTACTTCTTTCTGGGCTTTTTCGTAGAGCTCTTCGATCTTGGCCGGATGAATGCGACCATCAAGCGTGAGATTTTCGAGAGTTACTCTGGCAATTTCACGTTTGATCGGATCGAACGAAGAAAGCACGACAGCTTCTGGAGTATCATCGATGATGACATCTACACCGGTCAGGTTTTCGAACGCCCTGATGTTTCGGCCTTCGCGACCGATAATGCGGCCCTTCATCTCTTCGCTTGGCAGTTCAACGACAGTAACTATAGGATCGATAGTATGGTCGGTTGCGCAACGCTGAATGGAAGTTGCCAGGATTTCGCGCGACTTCTTGTCGGCTGTGCTCTTGATCTTCTGTTCGGCTTCGTTGACCTTGAGCGCAATATCGTATTGCAGCTCATCTTCGATTTTCTTCATCAGCTGTTCACGAGCCTGTTCAGGAGTCAGACCGGCAACCCGCTCGAGTTCCTTCTTCTGCTGCTCGATTATTTCGAGACTGTTCTGGCGAAGTTTGTCGAGTTCGCTCTCCTTGTCACGCAGCCCGTCAGCACGCTTTTCGATAGTTTCGGCACGGGCATCAACCTTTTCGATGCGACTGGTGAGGTGAGCTTCGAGTTTGTCGAGCTCAGCCCGGCGCTTGGCTGCTTCTCTTTCGGCGTTCTTTTTGTCCTGCAGTTCTTTGTCGCGAATTTCTTTGGCCTTTTTCTGGGCTTTCTGCAATTCTTTCTGAGCGTTGGCCCTGGCTTCATCAAGGATTTCCTTTTTCTGGATTTCGGCGGCGGCCAGAACATTCTGGCTGCTTTTCCGAATCATGTAACTGGAAATGAAATACCCGATGAGAAGACCAGCAGCCAGTGTTATAACGTGGTATAAATATGGCATGGTTCCTCCGAGGGAGTCGATATTAGATTTAGTGGGCAGCAGATTACCGGCTGCCGAGGACTGTTTTTGCATGAATTAAAGTTTTTCCTGGTATACTTTAACGTTAAACTCTTTTTTCAATTCTTCAACCAGTTTTGTGAATACTTCACGCTGTTTTTCAGGCATCAGCCTTGCACGAATCTGCTCACGCACTTCATCCAGCGTCATAACACCTTCTGGCTTGCGTTCATCGACCCGGATGATGTGGTAACCAAAATCGGTTTTAACCGGCCCGACAATTTTTCCGATTTCGGAGGTTTTACAGGCTTCGTCAAATTCGCCTACCATCTGACCCTCGCCGAAAGTGCCAAGGTCACCGCCGCCCTGCTTGCCAGACGGGCAAACTGACTTCTCACGGGCAAGATCGGAAAACTTGGCGGGATCTTTTTCGAGAACCGAAAGCAGATCTTTTGCTTCAGCTTCTTCTTTAACCAGAATATGATGAGCGCGCATTTGAGCCGGTGTTTTGAACTGAGCCAGATTCTTCTGATAAAAGTCAGCTATTTCGCTCTCTTCGAGAGTTATTGCGCCAATTTTCTCATCGAGCAGAAATCGAATAACCGTGCGGCGAGCAGCATCCCTGGTGACTTCGGGGTATTTGGCCGAAAGCTCGGCAAAATTCTTTTCAACATTGGCAAAAGCCAGATAACGAGAATAGAACTGCTTCAAAAAATCATCCAGCCCTTCACCCTTGAGAATCTGAGGGCGGATAAACGGCGGAATCTGCTGCAATTCTTCATCGATTTCCGCGACCTTAACTTCTTTACCGGTCATCTTGAACAGAACTGCCTGCTTCTCCTGGTCGGAAAGCGACTCTTTGCGTAAGGAATCAGCCGCCGCCTGGTTCATTTCAAAAGCCAGATCCTTTTTGAGTTTGTCGATTTCGGCTTCATATATACCACGCTGCTTTTCGTTCAGCAGGTCGCGTTTGATCTGCGCAGATACTGAATCGAATTCTTTAGTACTCGCTTCTTTTCGATCAATGTATTTAACCAGCATGAACAGGTCTTCATCGAGCTTTATCGGAGCAGAGACTTCGTCTTTTTTCAGAGATTCCAGGGCCTTTGCGACGGGTTCTTCGAGTGCTGTAACGCTGACAAAGCCCTTATCGCCACCGGCGCTTTTGTATTCGTCAACCGATTCGGCCTTAGCCAGTTCGATAAAAGAACCGCCATCCGTCAGTTTTTTCTTGATCTCAGCCGCTTTCTCGGCAGTATTCACGACGATCTGAAAAACATGATACTGAACCGGCTCTGCATAAGTAGCTTTGTTCTTGTCATAGTGCGCTCTGACTTCACTGTCACTTATTTCGGCACCTGCGACGAGACCTTGCATTGATTCGTCGGCCAGTCTGGCCACAGCCATTTCATGATAGGCGCTTTCGTATTTTTCGCCCTTGTTTAAGCCCTGCTGTTCAGCTTTTTTCTGCAGGGCATGAATTTCGGCGACCTGAGTCAGAAATGCCTGACGTCCCTCAGGCGTAGAAAAGTGTTCGGCAGCCTGTGGGTTGGCCATTGCGATGAAGGTGGCCAGTTCCTTTTCGTAGTCGGCACGCGTGATTTTAACATCACCGACTTCAGCCAGAACATCTTCTGGAGACTGGGCAAAACAGTTGGGAACAAACAATCCGAAGAGGAGAAGAAAAATAAACAAAGCGCCAACGCGCTGTTTTTTCAGATGCATAATGCCTCCGCTGATTTTTTTGAATGCGCTAAGATTATAGCACCGCAAAACTCCATTTTCAAATTATTAGAGAGGCAAATATCCTGGCGAAAAAAAAAGCCGCCAACCCTTTTTCAGAGCGGCGGCTTTTGTTTTCAGTCTACATAACGCGCACAAACACCAGACAGTCGAAGAATACCATGGCGTTGCCGCCAGAACCGGCATTGATTGCCGTCATATCAATATCAATGCCTCTAACTCCGGCATTAATCTGAATCTGTCCCAACGCCATCGAAGCTCTGCCTTTGGCTATGGCATTATAGCCATTCAGGTCTTTCTCCAGCAGCGTCGAAGAGAGAATTCCATCTTCTCTTATCGACACCCTCCAGTTACCTGAAGACGGATGCGGATAGTAGTATGCATAGACATTATAGCGATATGCTCCGGTAGATGGAGCAGGGAGACGGAAGTAGTCAGATGACAGCAGGTTACCAGAACCATAGCGGAACTGATCGCCAGAACCTGGCACGCCGACGGTTGATGGAACCAGCAGAGCGGCTCCGGCACCAGAATAGAAGTCTATATTGGTATAATCCTTGGAACTGTAAACTACATAGAAGTGGTTCAAACCGTCATTAGCCACGTCGTCGAATTCCCAGTTCGGGTTCTCACCCTCGAGAATCGCCACGAACATGCCGCCCGGATACGCCTTAACATATGGACTGAGTTCACTTTCCTTGCCGGATGAGCTTACCGAAGAAACCTTGAAGAAGTAAGGAACGCCAAACTCAAGTTTCTGGCCCTTCTTGTCAGGATTCTGATTGAATGAGCTCGGATAGGCATTGATTACATAAGGAGAAGCTTCGTTCCACTGCGGCTGACTGGTGAGCATCTTGGTATAACCACCATCGGCGACGGTTGAGAAATAGACATTGTAGCTGACTGCATTCTTGGCCGAATCCCACGCGAGCTTGATGCCTGCTTCAGTGGCTGTAGATGCCCAGGCCTTAACATTGCGCGGCACAGCAGGAATATCGGCATCAGAAGCCTGAGTCGTAATCGAGCTCATCTTGCTGACATTGCCATTGCGATCGAGAGCTCTTACTGCAAAGAGGTTATAGGGAGTTCCATTAACATCTTTGAAGGTCTGCGTAAGATTGGCGGTGCCATTATCTTCAACAATGCCGATCAATGCGAAGAGCGCATCGTTCGAATTCGCTCTGAAGATCAGATAAGAGTCGATATCGAGCGTCGGATTCTGACCGGAAAAGATGTTTGAGCCATCTTCATTGACCTGCGGCTTGTTCCAGCTGATTATCGGATCGGTATCCATACTTACAGCAAGACCATAGGGCGAGGTCGGAATAGTATCATCACCCGAGCGCAGGGTTACCTGCACGGGGTCTGAGTTCTCGCTCTCGGTATAGTTCTCGTTGAAAGTGCGGATGATATAAGTATACTGCTCAGCTGAAGATTTGCTGATCGAGGTATCGACAAAACCCGGGGTATCCTGAGGAACCGAAGAAACCCACTGAACGCCGCCGGCACTGGTCGAAAGGCCGCGGTAAATATTATAACCCTTTATGTGGCTGGTGGTCACTTTGTCCCATGCGACGTAAACTGCTTCCATAGAAGCTCTTGCCTTGATATTTACGACTCTGGGCGGCCGCTCTTCGGCCGGGAGGCCGGCGCGCGCCTGAATAGAATTGGTACGTGACAGATCAGATTCCTTACCCTGCGTGTCGAACGCCGAGATTTTATAAAAGTAGTACTGATCGTTCACCAGGCCATTCTGCTGGTCATTGTCAAGATATGACGGAGCCGGCTGGGTGCCAATGGTAGCGATGAGCGTGAACGGGCCGCCCGAGCTGTTCGACCTGTACAGACGATAGCCGACAAGATCCGGCTCGGTGTTGGCCGACCAGTTGACCAGTATGGCTCTTTCCTTACCTATCGCAGTTACATTCTGCGGTATGCCGGGAGCCTCGAAATCAGTGAGACCGGCATCTTTTTTGACGCCGGTAGTGCAACCGAACAGTGTAAACAGCATGAGCAGCAAGGCAACTGCCATGATGTTACGCCCGGTCTTTCTGGGCACGACCTTCTTCCACATAAGTCATTCTCCTTTTACAGGTTGACCTGACAAAATTTCTCTTTAGTCATCGTCAAACGTTCGAAAAGTTATTAGGGTAAAAACAACATTTAATTTCTGCTGCGATTAACAATAAAAGAAAACATGCTGCCATTTCGTTGCCGTTGCCGGCGAAATGAATAGTATTCATCGGCATGACAAAAAGTGCAGCGATCGAAATCCGTTATATTTTCTGAGCGGACTCCGGCCCGCACCAGCTGGAACCGGTTGAGAGCCCGCAGATCGAGATGCCATTTGCCGCGCCTCAAAAAAAACCTGGCATACTCCGAATCTTCACCGACAAATTCATCATAGACCTCATCGCCCATCTCAAGACAGCATTGGCCGATACATGGTCCAATATAAGCTTTAAGCCGGTCGGCACTTTCGCCATAGACATTGGAAAACGCCTGCACAGCTGATGCTGCGATATTTTGCCGTGTGCTGCGCCAGCCGGCATGAACGGCGGCACATACTCTGGCGCTGTAAATCAAGATTGGCAGGCAATCGGCTGAAAAGACACCTGCCGGCTGGTCTACCAGATCGGTTATAACTGCATCAGCCTGCTCTGAGATTACTTTTTCCGAGAATTCCCTGACCGGCAAAACTTTGTTGCCATGCACCTGTATTGCCCAGGCCGGCGATTTCAAACCGTGCTTATTAACGACATCGAGACTGTTCCAGGCGTTTTCAGCCTGTTCCACCGACATGTTATAGAGAGACAGGTCGCCATCGCCAGAATCAGAGAAGCCCATGAGTATTTTTCCGTCTTCAAACAGCTTCATTGAGTTACTCGCTGCCCAGTGACGCCATCATCTTCTCAGCCAGCTCATCAACAGCATCGCGCCGGGTAGAAACTTCTTTAACCATGCGAAGGGTTCTCATCGCGTCATCGGGGCGACCCTTTCTTGCATAGAGCGAGGCAAGAACGACATAGGCTTCCTTGAGAGTGCGATTGAGAGCTATTGCCCTCTTGCTCTGCTCAAATGCCTCCTGATACCTGTTCTGATTGTAGTAAAGCAGGGCAAGGTCCTTGCAGACTTCAGCATTCTCAGGATCAATGCTGAGGGCTTTTCTGAACTCAACTTCAGCCATCGAATACTGACCTGATCTGAAGAAATCCTTGCCCATATCTCGATGGGTAAGCGCTGTCTGACTGCTCTGCTCTTCTAACTCCTTCTTGACCCTGAGAAGAAGATTGCGCGATTGTCGAGACACCATCGAAGATTCTGGAGCATTTCTGATAATGGTGTTGAGTTCTTTTTCAGCCTCTTTGATCAGACCGCGATCGAGATAGGATTTGCTCAATGAATATTTCCGCTCCAGTTCACGTTCCTGATCAACCGTGATTTCGCGCGGAGTTGACATCAGGTGCACGGAAGAAGCCGAATAGGAGAGCGACAGATTGTCGTTGTCGGCAGCATTTTGCGCAGCGATAAAGCCGGGCTGAATTGTCGAATAACTGTTGGCGACATTGGTTGGAGCAACAGCTGCAACAGGAGTTGGCATTGGTGAGGCAAACAGAGGAGAAGGCTGAGAAACAGCGCTGACCGGCGTATAATTGCTGTTAACGGCAACCCGGCTGGTAGCGGTATTCATGCGCGCGCCCAGTTCACCGGTGCGATTCTTACGACTCATGAATTCCTGAAGAGCAGAACTGCCCTGACGCCCGGTGACACTGCTGAAATACTGCTTTTTAGATTCTTCGGTAAGAGTTCTGACCTTGCGCTCAAGATGGCGCTTGATCGGATCACCCTCGGGAGCGCGGGTAAGCGCCTGTCGGTAAACATGCAGAGCTCGCGAGTCGTCATTGACCTTTTCATAACAGTCGGCCAGCGAAACATAGGCTTTCAGATAGCTTGAATTAAGCTGTAGACAGTTTCTGAAATGAATTATGGCGGCAGCGTGATTATTGTTGGCAAACTCTACCAGACCCAGGTTGAAATGAGACTTGAAGAACGCTGGATCGATTTTTATAGCAGCGGAAAAATGGCGGGCAGCTTCGGGATGACGACCAGCCTTGTAGAGAGCCCAGCCAAGAGAATCCTGAAAACTGGCTGAGTTGGGCTGCAGTTCTACAGCGCGCTGACAAAGAGCTACAGCCTTTTCGATCTCGGTATCAGAAGTTGCCAGTAGATAACCGAGGTTATTGAGTGCTGACGGGTAGTTTGGTTTGATCTGTAAAGCTCTTTCGTAAGCACGCGCAGCATTGCGCAGATCGCCGGTGCGTTCATAGGCAAAACCAAGATTATGAAAGGCTTCTGCTATATCCGGGCGCAATCTGACCGCGCGTATGAGATCGCTGATTGCCTCGGTATAGTTCTGTTCCTGTAGTTTTCCGGTTCCTCTGACATACAGCTTCGTCCCTTCGTCCTGATAGTTCGGCAGTGCGTCAAATGAAAGGGAAAAAGCAGGATATGCCAGAAAGAGCATCAAAAAACAAGTATAGATGCGCTTTTTCATCTAGTGCCTCCTGGTCTGTTTCTGTTCTATTTCCCTATGCTTATCGACAAAATCGGTTGATCTTCACAGTATTTTTTTTGATTCAGCCTGAAGAATCAGATGAAAAATAAAGTTGATTGCGACTACGAAACGAGCCCGAGCACGAGAAGATAAATTTTGCGAACTTATTTGCAAGAATGGGCGGCAGCATGTATGCTGCTGTTGATTAAGACAGGGATCTTATTTACGACAGGAGTATTGTATGATCGGCAAAAGAACCAAGATAGTCGCGACCCTTGGCCCGGCATCTTCCAGCACTGAAGTCATAGAAAAGCTCATCAAGGCCGGAACTAACGTATTCAGGCTTAATTTCTCACATGGCGCCCACGAAGGACATCTACAGGTTATACAGGCGATCAGAAAGGCTGCCGAAAACACCAGGGCATACATTGCCATTCTTGGTGATCTTTGCGGTCCCAAAATTCGCGTTGGCAGATTTGCCGAAGGCCCGGTTGAGCTCAAGCCTGGCGACAAGTTTTTTCTCAGTGAAAATCCTGATGAACCTGGCACTATCCGCGGCATAGGCACGTCTTATCCGCACCTGACCAAAGACATCAAACCCGGCAACGTCGTTCTCCTCGACGATGGCAATATCAGTCTCAAGGCTTTAGCGATAAATGGAGACTGCGTCGATTTCGAGGTTCTCGACGGCGGCCTGCTCAAAGACAAAAAAGGTTTGAATATGCCTGGCATAAAACTTTCGGTCGAGACCATCACCGAAAAAGACCGGGCTGATCTCAAGTTCATGATCGAGAACGATCTTGACTTCGTGGCCTTAAGCTTTGTCAGAAGTGGTAAGGATGTTAAAGACCTCAAAAAAATGATAGGCGATGCAGCAATCAAAGTCATTGCCAAAATAGAAAAACCTGAAGCTCTCAACGATCTCGAAAAAATCCTTGATGAGTGCGAAGGCATAATGATAGCGCGCGGCGATCTCGGCGTCGAAGTGCCAATTCAGCAGGTGCCTTCGATTCAGCGCCATCTTCTCCAGCGCTGTAGTCGACGCGGCAAATCGGTCATCACCGCCACCCAGATGCTTGAGTCAATGATTGAGAACCAGCGTCCAACGCGTGCCGAGACTACAGACGTTTTTAATGCCATCGTCGATGGTTCAGATGCAGTAATGCTTTCTGGAGAAACCGCAGTTGGCAGAAATCCGGTGGAGGCCGTCCAAATGATGGCCGCCATAGCTGTCGAGGCCGAAAAAGTCAACTGCCAGACGCACGATCGCCTCAACAACATTCTGCCTGAAGTCAGCAGAAACATCGAAGAGATCGTAGCACATTCCGCCTGCGAAGCCGCACTTGACGCCTCAGCCCGCGCGATCATTCCATTTACCCGCAGCGGTAATACAGCTTTGCATATCTCTAAATATCACCCACCCACTCCGGTGATAGCGCTTACTCCCAAAATAGAAACCTGTAGGCGCCTGGCTTTGAGCTGGGGGGTCACCCCGATTCTGGTCGACGATCTGCACAGCACCGATGAAATGATGGCCATGGCCGAAAAAACACTTAAGGAACGAAAAATTGTTGAGGCTGACGATATAATAGTGATTGTCGCTGGCGTTCCCATCGGCGTCAAAGGCAGCACCAACCTCATGAAGCTGCATAAGATCAAATAGAACACTGACAGCAAATCCCCGGGACTGCGCCCGGGGATTTGTTTTAACTGTTAAATCTGGCTTTCAGGAGTTTGCGGTTTTTTCTTCCTGCCTGTTGTCTTCATCTACGAAATAGTAGCCGCAGGTCTCTCTGGTATGCGGAAAAATATCATCCTCGTTGAACGGATAAGTCTTACAGACGTCCGGCTTATTCTCATGAATTTTGCAAAGCAACCGACCTTCCTGTTCGAACAGAAAAGGGCATGGAAAAGACGATTTACAGCAGGCTCCACAACTCAAGCACTCGCCTCTTCTCCGTCTCAGACCGTTCTCGACAACTTCCTTTTTGAGAAGCATCAGATAGCGACGCTTAACCTGCATCTTAAAAGAAGTTACTACCTTCTTGCAAACCTTTACCATTATTACTCCCGCTACGGAAAGAGTAATTGATTATAACTACAGTTTAAACAAATCGTCAACTGCAACCGTAACCTCAGCAAATCTCAGTAATTCGCTTGACTTTTAGAGCTAAAAATCGTTTAAGATGTTGGCCGAGAAAGATAAATATGCAGGAAATATTCAACAGTCTCAAATTCAGAAGTTTCTCATACGAGGAAGACGCCGAAGGTGTCGCCGACATGCACTGTTGTGCTGAGGTTCTCGAAGGTTCGTGGTTCGACCGCGCCGAAACCAGCCGCATGCACAGCAAAGTCGTGGTCAGATGCCCGGGCTCTTCATGGGTGCTTTCCTACGGCACGGTGATATTCGCTCACGTTGATCTTGTCAAGACAATCGACAATACTGCCATCGCTATTGCCTGGCGCATTCATGAAAATTACCGGTTCCCTCAGGTTGTCAGGCTCCTGCTCGAAGGCCTGAGTGAACAGGCGCGTAAACGCGAATGCTCCGGAATACTGATTTTTGCTGACAACATCAAGGTCGAAGAAGAGCTGGCAATGATCGGAATGCAGCCCGACCGTTCTTATCGCTACGCCGATATATCGGGGGTGGAGTCAGGCCGCATTCTTCGCGCGCAACGAGTGGTGCTTCACCCCGATGAAATTTCCGCGCTCAATCTACAGCCGTTTCTCGGCTCACCATTGCCGCCAGATTACATTGTTCAGAAAGCGTTCATGGGCGCCGACTACGGCGTCTTCAGGCACTGCAAGCCCGATACTTTCGAGATTTTTCAGCAAGACAATACTTATCTGGCCTGCCACGACGGCAGAGAGTGGCACATCTTCCGTCAAGGCAACTTCAAAGGTGACAAAGAAATTATCCCGTCGGTCCTGAAAACCGCCGCTGCACAAAAACCTGGTCGCATCATGCTGAGTGACCGGGCCCTCGAAGCGGCAGAGCTTATACCATTGAATGATGGAGTCTATCATGATTACTACTGCGCACTTTAAGGTTTCCGGGCTCAAGTTGCTGGTTGTATTTCTGCTCATGTTCGCGACATTGCCACAGGCATTTGCACAGCGAAATGTCTGCAACGAATGTCAGGCGGTAAACGAAGCTGATGCCATCAGATGCAAAGACTGCCTTACTCCGCTCAACAAGTGCCTTGACTGCGACACCGAGAACCCGGCGAATCTCGATTACTGCAGCAAATGCAACGCTCCATTAGCTGAGATGAGGGTTTTGGGCTCTATTGACGAACAGACCCGCGAAGATCTCAAATTAGGTCAGTCAGACCGCGCAGTCACCGAAAAAGAGCTCATGAAAATAGCTTATCTGCTCGAAAAAAAGCCCGAGCAGTCAGAGAAACTCATATATCAGCGCTCCAAGCTGTTCAACCGCATGGAATTCCATTCCCGCGAAGCTGAATCATGGCGCGAATTTCTCCAGAAATTTCCAGACAGTCCCAAAAAGTCTTCAGCAAAAGTTTTTCTCGCTGAAGCGCTGCGCAAGTGGGCCTACCTGTTCTATCAGCAGAAAGACATGGAAAGTGCTCTTACCATGCTTCTCGAAGCCGTCGAAGCAAACCCGATGAATGCCGAGGCCTGGGGCTGGGCAGGCCGGATCTACAACGAGACCGGCAAAAAGAAAGAAGCCGGCGACGCATATCTGAAAGCCCTCGAAGCACGACCGGGCGACCAGAGCTTTATGCATTTCCTGAGACAGTTGCGGGTTGACATTCCCGATCATCTGCGGAAACCAGCGGCGAAGTAATGAATAAGAACGACCAACTGCGCGGGCTGGCTGGTGAATTCCTCGCCAGATTCTCACCCGACATGCTTAAACAGGTCGATTATCTGTTCGAGCACCTCAAGTCAGACACAGCCAGCAAACTCGAAGTCAATTTCGGCCTCGCCATGCCGCCGGAAATGAGACAAAGGGTGCTTTACAGCATTGGCATAGAAGACGCCGCCGCCCCGCCGGTTGCCGATCGTTACGTCCCCTATCTGCTCATTCTCAAAAAACTGCTCGATCAGGTTGGCGACAACCTCCAGGAAATACGCCAGGAAGAAATTGCCGGCCTGATCTGGCAGGAAGGCCGTCGCATGCGGCTTTTCGAATATGAGATACAACAGCTTATCGACATATTTCCTGCCTGGCTGGCCGGAATTTCGCGCAAATACGTCGTCGAAATTTCTCCGGCTAGTATCTGCAAGGTAGATTCCGGTGCAAGTGAAAGCGACGATGGCAGCGAAATCGCTTTCAACGGTATAGTTGGCCGGTCTGAAACCATGCGCTCGATGTTTGCCTGCCTAAAAAAAATCAGCGCCAGCAATCTGTCGATCCTTATTCAGGGCGAAAGCGGCACCGGCAAAGAGCTGGTCGCACATGCGATACATTCATTATCCGACCGCTCCTCACACAGCTTTATTCCGGTTAACTGCGGCGCCCTGCCAGACACCATTATCGAAAGCGAATTGTTCGGCTATGAAAAGGGCGCCTTCACCGGCGCCGAAAGTCAGAAAAAAGGCTATTTCGAAATCGCCGACCAGGGAACTATTTTTCTCGATGAAATCACTGAAACATCACTGCCAACGCAGGTTAAACTGCTGCGTGTGTTGCAGGAAAAGCAGTTTTACAGGGTCGGCGGCACGAAACCAGTGTCGGCCAACTGCCGCATCATAGCAGCCACCAACCGCGACATTCTCGAGATGGCCAAAGACGGAAGCTTTCGTCACGACCTCTATTACCGCGTCAACGAAATGACTATCGCCCTGCCCCCGCTGCGCGAGCGCAAAGATGACCTGCCGCTTCTGGTGAAACATTTCCTGAAAAAATTTGCCGAACAGAACAAGTGTGAGATACCAGAAGTAGCAAAGGAATCATGGCAGCTGATCAAAAATTACAGCTGGCCGGGCAACATCCGCGAACTTGAAAACGCCTTAAAACGCGCGGTAGTTCTCGCGGACGCGCAGATACTGCCAGAACATTTCCCACCGGTCATGCTTGACCAGGCCGGAAGGCATACCGCACTACAGGCAGCCGCCGGCAACGGAACCTACGAGACGCTTATGGAATCGGCCGAACGAGAGATCCTGATCGAGCAGCTTAAAAAGCACAACAACAATGTGTCGAAAACTGCCGACGCGCTCGCGATTTCACGCCGAACCCTGCAACGCCGCCTAAAACACCTGGGTATCGAAAAAAACTAAAACTTTGCTTCGACCAAAGTTGAGCAGCCGTATACCAGGTTCAAAACTTCTTTCATGTTGCGACAGGTAAATTCGAAACTTGTGCTGTCGACTCGCTTACAGCCTGGGATCCATTCAAGACGCGAAGACAGACACACATCCAGAACCTTTACGCCAAGCTGAATAGCGCCAGAAATCTGCGCTGGTTCAATACTGTCGACAAGCTTCATGGCGCGCTTCATTTCGTCGCGCAACAGCTCGCATACGCGGTCTGGGTGCATGCAAAGAGCGCCTTCCGTGCCGATTGAATACTTGGTAATGACTCCGGGAGTCGATGGCAGACTGGTGCCGGCCTGTTCAAGAGCTTTTGAATCTCCGCTGATGAGTATTACCGGAACCTTTTTCTCACCGGCGACCAGAGAAAGAATGTCGAATTCGCCGACCGGCTGTCCGAAAATTTCGAACATGAGCTTGCTCGAATAGGTATGCGGAATGACGCTGCCGTTACTGCCGGTTTTGGCATGAATACCCAATAGAACCAGGCCAGCGAAAGTTTCGTCCAGCAGATCATAGCCTGAAGTTGGCCTGAATCCACCCTTGATAACCATGACTTCACGTGGTAACGTGTCGGCCATCAGATTAAGGCCATTGCCGTGAAAATCGTTAACGTATATTTCTTCAGCACCAGCACTTATGGCTGCTTCACACACAGCCTTGATCTCGCGGGTGTATTGTACGCGGGCGGCCTCATACAGCCATGACTCGCCACCAGTCTGCGATGGGCTGACTACTCCACCGACGCCTTCCATATCTGCTATGACATAAATTTTCATATTAACCTGCCTGAAAAAATTCACTGTTTACGTAAAATCAGCAATATTATACCATGCTAAAGCATGAAGATGAAAGATAACCAGTATTTTAAGCTGAACAGCCCATTTAAACTGCGCGGTGACCAGCCTGAAGCAGTAAAAAAGCTTAGCCGCTGGGTCGAACAGGGCAACGAGCGCATGACGCTGCTTGGTGTTACCGGTTCTGGCAAAACCTTCACCATGGCCAGCATCATCGAGCGTGTGCAGAAACCGGTTCTGCTGATTACCCACAACAAGACGCTGGCAGCGCAGCTATATAGCGAATTCAAGGAGTTTTTTCCGGAAAACGCCGTCGAATATTTTGTCAGCTATTACGATTACTATCAGCCTGAAGCCTATATTCCGTCAACAGACAGTTATATCGAAAAGGACTCGGCGATCAACGAACAGATCGACCGGTTCAGACACTCGGCGACAACCTCGTTGTTTTCGCGGCGCGATGTACTTGTCGTCGCTTCGGTGAGCTGCATCTTCGGCCTCGGCTCACCGGCTGATTATGCCGACCTGCGGGTGTCACTCAAGGTGAACCAGGAAATGCCGCGACAGAAGCTGGTTAAAGACCTCATCGACATTCAATATTCACGTAACGACATGGACTTTCACCGCTCGCGCTTTCGTGCGCGTGGCGAAACCATCGATATTTTTCCAGCTTCGAGCGAACTGGCGCTGCGGGTGAAGTTCTTCGGCGATGAAATCGACAAGATCGAGCAGTTCGACCCGCTCACCGGAGAAGTCACCCAGAAACTCGAAGCCGTCGAGATTTTCCCGGCCCAGCATTTTGTCACTACCAGTGAAAAAATGGAAAAAGCTCTGGCGGCTATCGAAGCCGAGATGAAAGAACGCGTCAAATACTTCGAAGAGAATCATAAAATGATCGAGGCTCAGCGCATTTATGAACGCTGTCGCTACGACATGGAAATGCTTCGCGAAACCGGCTTCTGCAAGGGCATTGAAAACTATTCTCGGCTTTTTACCGGTCGCCAGCCTGGCGAGCCACCTGATACTCTTGTCGATTATGTCCCGAAAGACTGCCTGATAATACTCGACGAATCGCACATGACGGTGCCACAATTGCGTGGCATGGCGCATGGTGACCGCAGCCGCAAGCAAACGCTTGTTGACTACGGCTTTCGTCTGCCTTCAGCGCTGGACAACCGCTGCCTGACCTTCGAAGAGTTTCTCGCACGCAAACGCCCCCTGCTCTTCGTTTCAGCCACGCCGGGACCCTACGAGCTGGAAACCTCACAGGACCGCGTTGCCGAGCAGCTGATCAGGCCGACTGGTCTGCTTGACCCCAGAATTACGGTACGAAAAACTGCCGGTCAGATCGACTATCTGATCGACCAGATCAATCTGCGTATCGAACGCAACGAGCGCGTGCTGGTGACAACTCTCACCAAAAAAATGGCACAGGAGTTGTCAGGTTATCTCTCTGATCTCAACATACCATCGAGTTATCTCCATGATGAGATTGATACTCTTGAACGCATAGAAATTCTCAGAGACCTGCGCGCCGGCGACATCAAGGTTCTTGTCGGCATAAATCTGCTACGCGAGGGTCTGGATCTGCCTGAGGTTTCACTGGTAGCCATTCTCGACGCCGACAAAGAAGGTTTTCTGCGTTCAGCCTGGTCACTCATGCAGATCTGCGGCCGCGCTGCCCGCAACGCCAATGGTGAGGTAATTCTGTTTGGCGACCGTGTCAGCCCCGCGATGAAATACTGTATCGACGAGACCGCCCGCCGCCGTGCAATTCAGGAAAAATACAACACCGACAATGGCATAGTCCCACAGACGATTGTCAAGCAGTTGCCAGCGCTGTTTCTGCCGGGCGACGCCAGAGAAGTTCGCGAGCACAAGGATATCGACGAAGCAAAGCTTACCGAGCTTCTCAATGCGCTGAAAAACGAAATGAATGCTGCCGCCGGTCGTATGGAATTCGAAAAAGCAGCGATGATACGAGACGAGATCATCGCCCTGCAGGAAGAGCACCTCGAACTTGGCGTTCTCAGCCAGCTCGGCCAGGCACTAAAAACCGGCAAAGAAAAAGGTGCCGCCCGCCGCCGTAGTGGCAGGTCGAACCGCCGACCCACCCCTGCCTCCTGATTCTGTAAAAATTTTTTGCGTTTGGGCTTGCTAAGTGCCCATGAATTTGTTATTTTGTGAGTATAAGCTATTTGACAAATTTTCCCTGCGTTGTGCGTGATGGTGCAGGTCAAATTGAGCCGACACCTGTATCTGAAAGGGAATCTGTCTCTGTTTATCTCTGAGAAACACTTACGAGCGGATTACACGCCGCTACGAAGTCCTCGATGATTAAACAGGCGGACAACCGTGCTGTTTCAGTGGGTTCAATTTCTCCTTTACACGGCAATTGCGGGGTTCAAAAAACCGCCCTCACGGGCGGTTTTTTATTTGCGTCGTCGTAGTGGCAGGTCGCGACCTGCCACTACTTTTGTTTTAAAAACATTCTTTCTGTTGATTTTGGCTGAAAGTGCGTTTATTATGGGCGCATGAGCAGAAACCAGATTCTTGTCATTACCGATGATCGCAAAGCCCTGCAAGAGAGGCTGACATCAGCAGCACTCGAAAAATGCCGGCTCACCGGTCTCGAATCTCTTCGCTACCTAGGCTTTGCCAATCTCAGCGCTGTCATCATCGATGCAAAGAGCATAGACAGGACACTGCGCAAAGTAAGCCTCGGCATTCGCGATGACGATGCCTCTGATGCGCTCTGGCAACTCCTCGCACAACCAAAAGGCGCACGCGTCTTCTTTCTCGTCGATAAAATGACGAGACCGGGCAGCGACATGCTCGCCCTCGGCATCGACTACCTGCTCTACGAAAATCTTGAGCAGCTGGTCACAGATGTTAACAGCAGCTCTCCCAGCCATGGATTTGCTGAAGATAACAGCAACCCGGGCAGACTGCTTACCGCTGACGACATACGTCACCTTCATAAGCAGAATATAAGAAAAATTCCGGCCGGCAGCCGTCTTACGGCGTGGGCAGCTGAAGTCGCGGAATCACTGAACTTCAGCGAGGCAGCCACCTTTTTGCAGCTTATCTGGCCGGTTGCAACAACTTCCGCAACTGCCCTGAAAAAGACACACGAAGAGCTTTTCGACCTCAACGCAAAATACCCCGATCTGTTGTTCATGGTAAATCCAGCCTATCTGCCGGTATTTAACGATCTATATCCTTCACTCAAGGGCAAAACCGTTTCTCCGGTCATTCACTGGGCCAGCCATGGCGCCTATACCGGCGAAACCTCGGCCGCCATGCTTGCCGACCTTCGTTGTGCCGGCGCTGTCGTACCAGCCTGCATGCCATATACCGAGCCAAAACACATCGCAAACCTGCTTAGTCAGGCAAAAGAACATGGGCTGACTCTTTTTTCGACTTTTACACTTGCGTCTTCGGGCGTCTGTGATATAATTGCCCCTGAAAGTTCACAACGGGCAACACTGACTCCACTGTACAGCGCTGACATGATTGGTGCAGGCGAACTGCCAGAAGGCCCGGCAGCAATACTATTGAATAAAGAACTGTTAAAACGAATCCCTTCAAGGAAAGGATACTGAACCGGAATGATGGACGAAAAACAGGTAAAAACAATTGTAGCAGAAGTCCTCAAGCACATTGACCTGCACGGCAGAATTAAATCGGGCTCGATTCCCTGTGGAGTCAGCAACCGCCACCTGCATGTATCGCAGGCCGATCTTGAAACACTTTTTGGCAAAGGTTATGAGCTTAAACAGATGAAACCTCTGTCACAACCAGGTCAGTATGCCGCAGAAGAAACCGTGCTGCTCGTCGGGCCCAAGGGGTCGATCGAAAAATGCCGCATTCTCGGCCCGGTTCGCCCCGCAACTCAGGTTGAAGTCTCTACCACCGACTGCTTTAAACTCGGAGTTAAACCGGTTGTAAGAGATTCCGGCAATACCGCCGGCACTCCCGGCCTCGTTCTGGTTGGCCCCGCCGGCGCAGTAACCATGAAGGAAGGCGTTATCGTCGCTGCCCGCCACATGCACATCAGCGCTGTAGAAGCTGATAAATTCGGTCTTAAAGACATGGACAGGATTTCTATCAAGTCTTCCGGTGTCAAATCGGTCATTTTCAACAACGTTCTTGTCCGCGTCAGCGACAAGTTCGCTCTTGATTTCCATCTCGATACGGATGAAGCCAACGCCGCCGGCATCAAGAACGGCGACATGGTCGAAATAGTAGCATAATCACTTTATTCTCAAGAAAATTTTCAGGAGGTCGTCATGCAGGAAGCCCTGGGTATGATTGAAACACGTGGATTAACATCTCTCATCGAAGCCAGCGATGCTATGGTAAAAGCCGCCAACGTTAAACTGGTCGGCTGGGAAAAAATCGGTTCTGGTTATTGCACCGCTTTTGTAAGAGGCGATGTAGCTGCTGTAAAAGCTGCCACCGACGCCGGCGCCGCTGCTGCCAAGAAGCTTGGTGAGCTGATTGCCGTTCACGTAATTCCTCGCCCCCATTCTAACCTTGACGAAATTTACCCGATCCGCGAAGTAACTGGCTCCAAAAAGTAAGCATCTATACTGCCGCTCGATTCACGGATGAAGGCAGCGGCAGGAACAGGATTTCACCATGATACTTGGCCGCGTATGTGGTACAGTTGTCTGTACCCGCAAAGATGAAAGCCTTGTCGGTCTCAAACTGCTTGTAGTCGAGGAATTGACTCTCGCCGGTGCGAAGCCGACCGGAAATCACGTCGTTGCCGCTGACGCGGTTGGAGCCGGCGCCTCAGAGAAAGTTCTGGTCGTTGCCGGCAGCTCGGCACGTCTGACCGAGCGCACGCTCAAAAAACCGGTTGATGCCGCAGTATGTGCGATAGTCGATCAGGTGGTCTTCGATTCAGAACGTTCCTGAGGCGTCCGGGCCTTTATTGAACCCGGAGTATTAAGATGAGCGTTTCAAGGGAAGATTTGCAACTCATAGTATCGGAAGTGCTCAAGAAAATCGGTACCGGCACTCTCCCGACACCATCTGTCGCCAGCGGCAGAGGCAGAGGTATTTTTGATTCGGTCGATGATGCGGTAGCTGCTGCTACCCGCGCCCAGAAACAGCTGGTAGACCTGCCGCTGAAAACCCGTGCAGCAATTATTGCCAATATGCGCAAACGCGCGCTCGAAAAGGTCGAAGAGCTGGCAAAACTGGCTAATCAGGAAACCGGCTACGGCAGAGTTGATGACAAGATTCAAAAAAACAAGCTCGTCATCGAAAAAACGCCCGGCGTCGAAGACCTCGTTCCTGAGGCCTGCAGCGGCGATCATGGGCTGACTCTGACCGAACGCGCACCTTATGGCGTCATCGGAGCCATCACTCCGTCTACGAACCCGACGGCAACAGTTATAAACAATTCTATCAGCATGGTTTCAGCCGGTAACGCAGTTGTTTTTGCACCGCATCCGGCGGCGGCGAAATGCAGTCAGTTCGCCATGAGCGTGCTTAATGACGCCATTGTCGAAGCCGGCGGCCCGGAGAATGTTCTGGTAACAGTAGCCAGCGCCAGCATCGAAAACGCCCAGAAAATCATGACTCACCCCGGAATCAGGCTTCTGGCCGTTACCGGTGGCCCTGCCGTCGTTGAAGCCGCCTCGAAATCGCGCAAAAAGTATGTCGCAGCCGGCCCCGGCAATCCGCCCGCCGTCGTCGATGAAACTGCCGATCTCAAAAAGGCCGCGCGTGACATAGTTTCTGGCGCAAGTCTCGACAACAACGTGCTCTGCATTGCCGAAAAAGAAATTATCGTCGTCGAGTCGGTCGCCGACGAGCTCAAAAAGCACCTGCGCAACAGCGGTGCCTACGAAGCTTCGCCGCGCGAAATAGCTCAGCTCGAAAAAGTCTGCCTCGATGCCAAGGGAATGCCCAATCGCAAACTGGTTGGACGCAACGCCTCGGTGATCATGCAGGAAATCGGCGTCAATATCCCGCCCGAAACCCGCATCGTCCTCTGCGAAACAGCTCCCGATCATCCGTTTGTCGTCGAAGAACTCCTGATGCCGGTCATTCCACTGGTCAGAGTGCGCGACGTTCACGCCGCCATCGACCTTGCGGTCAAGGTCGAACATGGCAACCGCCACACCGCGGTAATGCACAGCAAAAACATCGACAATCTGCACAAGATGGCACGCATGTGTGACTGCAGTATCTTCGTCAAGAACGGACCCAGCTACGCCGGACTCGGTCTCGGTGGTGAAGGCACCACAACCATGACCATCGCCTCGCCGACCGGTGAAGGCATCACAACCGCTCGGTCATTCACCCGTCTGCGGCGCTGCGTGATCGTCGATTCTTTCAGAATCGTCTAATTAAACAGGTTATAAATGGTAAACGTTGATTTCTCTCAACTGGGCCTGACCGGCTGCGGTGGCGCCGGATTTCCGACCCACGTCAAGCTGGCAGCCCGCAACGTCGATGCGGTTATCGTCAATGCCGCCGAATGTGAGCCTCTGCTTCATAAAGATAAAGAGATCATGCGCCATTGCAGCGAAGATTTCTTCAAAGGTCTGATCAGAGTTCTCGATATAACCGGTGCCAAAACCGGATATATCGGCATGAAAAAGAAATATGCCGACCTGCTTAACTGGCTCTCGAAAAATCTGCCGGATCCGCGCATAAAGATGCTGCCCCTTGGCGACTTTTATCCGGCCGGTGATGAATACGAACTGGTCTACGAAGCCACCGGAAGACTGATTCCGCATGGCGGCATTCCGCTCAATATCGGCTGCGTCGTTATGAACGTAGAAACTCTGCTCAATATAGGACGCAACCAGCCTTTCATCAGCAAGTTTCTCACTCTTGCCGGGATGGTCCCTCACCCCTGCACCATCGAAGTGCCCATCGGCATTACTGTGCGCGAGGCTCTCGAACTGAGCGGACTCAAGAAACTTGACGGACTGAAAGTAATTGACGGCGGCCCGATGATGGGCAAACTCATCGATAACCCGGATACTGCTATTGTCAGCAAAACCTGTGGCGGCCTGATCGCATTGCCGGCCGATCACGTTCTGATCAGAAAAATGTCGAACAGCGACAAAAAAAATTCGCAGATAGCACGCTCCGCCTGTGATCAATGCACCGACTGCTCAGAACTCTGCCCGCGCGCATTGCTCGGTTACCCGATACGGCCGCACAAGGCCATGCGCACAGCTCAGTTTGCACCTTACGCTGAAAGCAACTATGCCGTAGACTCGGTGTTCTGTAGCGAATGCGGCCTGTGCTCACTGTTTTCATGCCCCGAAGACCTGCCTCCCCGCGAGATGTGCATGCTTTCAAAAAAGTATCATCTCAGCAAAGGCGTTAAACTTGCAGAATTTCCGGGCGAACCGCAGATTCACCCGATGCGTTCAGTTCGCCGCGTCAGCATCGAACGCCTGATCAAAAAACTCGCCCTGCTCGACTACGATCACAAAGCACCGCTGCAGCAGATAAACAAAAATTTCGACAAGGTAACCCTGCCGCTCAAAATGCACATCGGCGCCCCTTCTGTGCCGGTTGTCAAAGCTGGCGACAGGGTCGGTGCCGGGCAACTCATCGCAGTGATACCCGAGGGCAAACTCGGAGCCGCACTGCATGCGTCGATAAGCGGCAAAATAGCTTCGGTCAGCGACCAGGCAATTGTCATAGTCAGAGAATGAGGTAAGATAAATGAATATCCACGGAAATGCCATCGGCCTGATTGAACTTTCCAGCATTTCTACCGGCTATCTGGTGACAGATGCCATGCTCAAGACCGCTTCGGTCGAGCTGGTTCTCTCGCGCACCGTCTGCCCGGGCAAATTCATCTGCCTCGTCTGGGGCGATGTCGCAGCCGTCGAAGCCAGCGTTGCCGCCGGTATTCAACTCGGTCAGGGCTATCTTGTCAACGACCTCGTCATTCCGAACCTGCACCCGCAGATTTACCCAGCTATAACCGCTACCAATCAGATTACCGAGACCGGTGCGCTCGGAGTCATCGAAACTTTCGACATAGTTTCAACAATTCTTGCCGCCGATGCTTCGGTCAAAGCCGCTGACGTAAACCTGTGCGAACTGCGCATTGCCATGGCCATCGGTGGCAAAGCCTTTTACACCATGACCGGTGACGTTGCCGCAGTCGAAGCTGCAGTAAAAGCCGGCCTCGAATCACTCGAAGGCAAAGGTCTCGTCGTTCATCATGTCGTCATTCCAAGGCCGCGCCCCGAGCTGTTCAGGGAGTTCATCTGATGCCAAGAATTTATCTCGGCGCCGATCACGGCGGTTTTCCACACAAAGAAGAGCTAAAAAAATATCTGATCGAAAAGGGACACGTTGTCGAAGATATGGGTGCCTATTCGACGTCTCCAGTCGACTACCCTGATATCGCCTATCTGGTAGCTGCCTCGGTCGCCAGAAATCCGCTGAGCCTTGGCATAGTCATCGATGGCGCCGGAATCGGCTCATGCATGGCTGCCAACAAGGTTCCCGGCATTCGTGCCGCCTGCTGCAACGATCTTTATACTGCCCGCAACAGCCGCGAACACAATCACGCCAATATTTTGACCCTTGGCAGTATGGTAATCGGCACCGGCTACATGAAGCAGATCGTCGATCTCTGGCTGGCAACCGCTCCGGCCCCCGGTCGCCACGCCGACCGCGTTGCCAAGATCATGCAACTGGAACGCCTGACCGGCTGACATTCATTTTGTAATTAATCTTGCGTAGGGGTTCAACATGTTGAACCCCGCGTTTATTATTGGTAATCAGTCGGTATTGGGTTTCGGTATCGCTATCGATTTCGATACCCGATCCCGATAGCGATTACGATTACGAGCACGGGTAAGATGAATACTTGCATGTGCATCGATGAAATTGTATATTTTTTTAGAATCATTTAACTCACACGAAGCAAAAGGAAAGAAAAATATGAGAGCAATATGCATAGTACTCGACAGCGCCGGCATTGCGCCGATGCCTGATCAGCACGAATACGGCGATATCGGCGCCGCAACTATCCCAAACATAGCTAAGGCCACTGGCGGTATCGATCTGCCAACCATGCAAAACATGGGACTCGGCAATATAACCGCGATCGAAGGTGTGCCACCGGCAGATTCGCCTAGCGCATCTTACGGTATGATGTATGAACTGTCACCTGGCAAGGACACCACTACCGGTCACTGGGAGATGATGGGCATGAAACTGGATTTCGCTTTTCCAGTTTTTCCCGAGGGTTTTCCGAAGGACTTTATCGAGAAATATGAAGCCGCCATTGGCCGCCAGACTCTCGCCAACTATCCGGCTTCCGGCACCGAGATCATCAACCAGCTTGGCGACGAACACGTTAAAACCGGCAAACCCATAGTCTACACCTCGGCTGACTCGGTCTTTCAGGTTGCTGCGCACGAGGAAGTAATTCCGGTTCCTGAACTGTATCGCATCTGCCAGATTGCCCGCGACATGCTGCAACCGCCAGAACTCGGTGCAGCCCGCGTCATTGCGCGCCCGTTTCTTGGTTCTTCCGGTAATTACACTCGCACCCCTAACCGCCACGACTTCAGTTTGACACCTTCAGAAACAGTTCTGGATGTGCTTAAAGCCAAAGGCATCCCGACCTACGGCATTGGCAAAATCTACGACATTTTCGCCGGTCAGGGCGTAGAACCGCATGTAACCACCAAAAGCAACGAAGATGGCATGCAGAAAACACTTGAAGCGCTCGACAAAATCAAGTCTGGCCTGATCTTCACCAATCTCGTCGATACCGACATGAAATACGGCCATCGCCGCGATGTACATGGTTACCGTGCTTCACTCATGGAATTCGACACCTGGCTTGCCGAATTCATCAACAAACTTGAAGATGACGATGTGCTGATCATCACTGCCGATCACGGCTGCGACCCGACCTACAAGGGCTCCGATCATACCCGCGAAGCCGTGCCGCTGCTGGTATACCAGAAGGGCAAGCCCGGCAAAGACCTCGGAATCCGCCAGGGCTTCTGGGACGTGGCCGCCACCATCGCCGCCCATCTTGGCGTCGAATACAAAAACGGCACCTCAACGCTCTAAGTCCTGAAAATAAAACCCGGCCGGTGATAGAATCACCGGCCGGGTTTTATTTAGACGTTATCTGTTCTAGGGTCTATCAGCAACTACGCTGATAGTATAAAGAGCAGGAGCAGAAGTTTCGGGCACCGGAATTGCGTCTTCATCAGCAGTATTGATGACGTAGGAGGCAGAAGCACCCGGAACAGCAGGCGGCTCGACGATTATCTGATGTGCAAAGCCATAACCTGTTGCAGCATGGAATTTGATCAAAGCTTCTCCTGTTACCCCGGCCTGAATCGAAGGCGTTGTCTGAGTGTTATCCCAGAGCGTAACCGGATTGTTATTTTTGACTTCAAAGCTCTGATAAGGCAAAGAGATGTTGGCAGTCACTGTGTCGCCATTTGCCAGATCGGGCCCCGAAACATGAAATACGACATCGCGATAAATGATGTTGTCATACATGCCAGCCTTGCTGTCTGCGGGAATATTGGGGTTATAATCAAATTCAGTCTGACCATTATCGCTGGTAAAGTCGACGTCAATGCGATAATTTCCTTCAGTGCCACCGAATGCGGTCAGAGAAGAACCTATTCTCAGCACTTCGTCTTCGTAGCCCAGCAGCTGAATTCTCAGATTAACCGGCAGATCAATAGCAGCGACTTCAACAACGTTAGGAAGCGCATCATTGGCAACGGCAAGATTGCTGGTCGATAATACGTGGGCAGGCGCTGCCGTTGTTTCGACAATAATATTAGCCTGAGCAGCATTGAGATAACTGGGGGCATTAACCCATCTCAGCTGAAGCTTATATTTGACTGGCACGAGAACAACCTTGGCATAATATTCACTGCCGCTTAAAGTTGCATTTTCGGTTAAAATCGGCTCATATAGAGGCTGGTCGGCGGCATGTCTGATGGCTATGTCGAGTTCTTCGGCAGATTCTCGTTCGACACCAAGACGCAAAGCTGCAGCGGTAAGCTTAGCATTACCAAGAGCGTCAAGTAGCGGCTCACCATTGATAGTTACGTAAAATTCATCAAGATCCTGAACTTTTACGACAGAACCGGCATCACTGCTGTAAGTGCTATAGAGATCGAGCTTGATAAGCGCAGTCGGCGGCAAGCTTTTCATTGTCTCAATAAGCGGCAGCGAGCCAAGATTCAGCACATCACCACTCTTGACGTATATGGCTTCAAGCTTGGCCGATTCAGCCGTATTGCCTTCTTCGGTTTCGCTGGTGGTAGTAGTGCTCGGGTAAGTCGCCTTGTTCTGACCCTTCTGATATTCGATCAGCACGTTGTCAGGAATGACGTTCTCGAACACGAAGTAGCCATTGGCATCGGTTGTAGTACTCAGAAAGTTCTTACCCTGTTTGAGTTCAGAAGTTCCCTGAGCTTCTTTAGACATGACTCTGACTGTTGCGCCAGAAATGCCTACGGTGTCATTGTCGGCTCTGACGACACGCCCGGTAATCATTGCCGGTTTGACGCCAAGGGCGCCTTTTTCGCAACCCATGCTCAGCATAACGACCAGTCCGGCTATCGCCAGGAACCAGCCTCCCCAGAATCTCAGCTGCATATTACTAAACCTCCCGAACGCTTGAGAAGAATTGTTATTCATATCAGTTCACCTGTATTGTTACGATCTGAGCTTCTGCCCCGTCGTCATCCACACGAATGGTATCGTCGTTAGACTTGCCGTCGCCAACGATATAGCCAACGAAGGTCAAATCATATCCGGTCGGAACCTGATTGGTACCAAGATCGATTACGCGAGGTGTGCCGATTGTCCAGCCAGGCGGGTTGGTAACAATGGTCTGAGCCCATCTGGTTCCAGTTTCCTGACAGTAAGCACCGACAAAGTCATTAGTTCTGATGTTCTCGCCAGTAATGATGACACGAACATCACGCATGATCGGCGAAAAGTTGTTTTTGAGAGAAAAAGTCTGGTAGATGGTCCCCTGAAAGTCACCAGAGGGATAGACCACTATTGGCCCATTCATGCGATAGCCTTTGACTTCAGCCTCGATCGAGACCGAGACCCCTCTCGGGATGCCCGAAATAGTGAAAGACTGTTCGTTGATGGTTGCCGTAGCGGTAGCAACTGCGCGATTACCGGCATAGGCAAAGATATTCGCGGTCGGATTCGCCTGGAAGACCCAGCCGGGCACATCCTGCCAGCGCCCTACGATAGAGTAGGTTTCCGGCTGCAGCATGATGGTGCCAAGATCGCGATCAGAAAGAGCTCCACCTTCGAAGAGAACAGAAGCAGTCTCATAACCGCTGACAGACACAATCATTCTAAAATCATCAGTACGAGCGGGAATCCTGAAGCCGGTGGTCAGTTCTGTCGGCAGACGATTATTGAAAGTTTGATTTGCAAAGACAAACTGTGCATTACCATAGGTGATCAGAGTGCCATTGACCGCATCTTTAAGAGTACCGGTAATGGTTACATACTGGTTCTCATATGTCTGTTCCATTCTTACCGATGGAACATGACTTGTTTCATTGTTGACAACTACGACATTTACTGCTGCCGAAGCCGTATCACCCAACGGCACATAGCCAACTTTGTCAAAGCTGAGGCTCCATTCGTCTGCCCGCAAACTGCCTAAATAGTAGTTTCCGTTGCTGTCGCTGGTGGTGAACTTGGTAGCGCGGTCTTCATCACCCTCTTCGCCAGTCGTAGCAATTACACTTACGCCGGCAATTCCGACAAGGGTGCGACTGTCAAGCACACTGCCCGAAATACCACCACCTTTGAGCCCGAGAGTGCCTTTTTCGCACCCGACCAGGCTTACAATCAGCACGATGAATAGTGCTGCCAGGATCCCGAACGGCTTCGGGTTCCGCCTTTCTCTAATCATGTTAACGCCTCCAGCAGGAATCTTAAAAGAGTCGGCTTCACTACTTAATCGGCTAAGGCTTACGAAAAGTTAACCAAAAAAAACTTTCATGCGTTTAACAGGAAGCAAGCAGAAAACAATCCGCCGATTGCTCAGATTTCACAGATTAAGCGAACAAGGCTGTTTACAGAACCCGGGATCTAGCCATAATCCTCAGTCACATTTGAGTTACAGAGTCGGTTTTTTATACAAAAGCGCGTTGATTTTTGTTAAGCCAGAAGCTTCGGCCATCAGACGGGATGCTTTTTCTCCAGCGATTCGCTTCGCTCACAAGCTTACGAAAAAGCAAACCCGTCTTCAGGCCTCGCGACAAGGTTCAATGCTCGTTTATATAAGAATTCACGCCTTGGTAAAAAAATCATACAAGGGCGCAGGCGTGCTTTCTTCGCCAGGATGGCGATTATGACCGGCGCGACAGGAGGTCAAGCGCCGGGCCTCATTAGCGAAATTTCGAGCCAGGCAACTTTGACACAGAGCCATAGCTATTATAGAGACTCTTGACTGGCGAGAGTGGAGCGAATGAGATCACGCCGAGAGCCCGATATAAGGGGAATAACTCAGATTGAATTCTTGAACTCTTATGTGACAGAGGAATAGTTCTTTGTCAACATTGAATCTGGGTGTTATCGTCATTGCGAGGAGGGCGTCAGCCCGACGAAGCAATCTCATGGTCAAAGAGATTGCTCTCTCAATCTGCGCACATCTGTGCAATCTGCGGATGTTCTAATTTCCCTTCTCTTCTTTGCGTCTCCGTGCCTCAGTGCAAACTTTCTTCTTTAATCTTCCGGCATTCGCAAAAAAATAAAATATGCAAAAACTCTTCAATTTGTTAACGAGACAGCCGATAAGGTTTCAGAGATATTTTCGAGATTTTTCATGGAGGCAACCATGGTAAGACAACAAACGACTGCAAAAGGACGTTGGCTGCTGCTGATAGTTCTTTCGCTGGCCAGTATCGTTTTTACTGGCTGCGAGAAGGGTTCACTCGGCATCAAGAGTGGCAATATCACAGGATTTGTCATTAATGCCAGCACTAATCAGCCCATACCAGAAGTTCTGGTGAGAGGCACCAGCGACACGCATGAAAATGCCAGCACCTATACGGGTGGCGACGGCAGTTTCATCATGACCGACCTGACTAAGGGAGCCTGGAGCCTCAACGTCGAGAAATATGGCTACATACTGGTTCATCCTGATGCAACCGGCAGCGACACCGCCAATGTAGTTGCAGCAACTGTAAATGTTGCCAACGGCGAAACGGTCACCGCCCAGGTTATCAAGATGAATAAAACCCAGGAGCTGGTTAAAGGCGTTCTCAGGGGCTATCCGATCGACTCGATCACCGGCAGGCCGTTGACCAACTTCACTGTAACCCAGACCTACCCTTACAATCAGCGCAAGTCAAAGCTTTTCGAAACCGCTGCTGATTTCAGAGATATTGGCTGGAGCGGTCTTGAAGGTGGCGATCACCATTACACCATCACTGCCAATAACTATGATGAATACAACACAGCCAACGCAGCCGGTGCCGGCGGCGCTGCTCCTTACATTTCAATTGGTGCTTCCGCAGCAAATCTTGGCACAATCAAGGTTGAACCCCTGCGCGTAAGCATTGCCGGAACACTGCGCAATCTGCCAGGCTACGTTCTTGATCTTCCCGCGGCAGACAGAGATATATTAATCTGGGCCGAAGCAGCCGGAAAAGTTGTCGCGACATTTACCGACACCGCTCTGCAAGGCGCCTACAAGGGTTCAGTAGTCTATAAAATGGACGACATACCGGTAACGGCGGGCAGCGTTGCAGTTAAATGCAAAGTCAGAGGCTACGACCTGCAGACCATCAATCAGGCTGTCAGCCTGGCCAGCAATATGCCTGGCGGCACCATTGCCGGCATCGACATCGACTTCGCCAACGTCGAACCGATTCGCCGCGACCTGCGCGTAGTTATCACCAGCACCGAGCCTAAAGATGGTCAGCCGGCTACATTCAAACCCGGGCAGACCGCACGAGTATTCCTGCGACAGGGCGGCAAAGACATTGTGCCTTACGTCGATGTGGTTGCAGTCAACTATCGCGCCGAAGCCTACTTCTCAAGCGTAATCACAGGGTATGATCTCAACGTTTACGCAGTAAACATGAGCGAAGGTTACTATCAGGCGCTCTCGGAGAACTTCAAAGTACAGGAAGACGGCAACTCGGCCTTCACCTACAATGTGCAGCTGAAGAACTAGAAAAATCTCTTTAAAAAGGCCTGGTATGCCGCCAGGCCTTTTTTTATTGCCACAAATAAGCCGGCCGCCAGGAGCAAAGCCCTGCGGCCGGCACTTTATTACCTTCTGTCAGAAAAACAAACTGTCAGATAAGCAGCTTTCTGGCATAGAGAGCAGCATCGGTTTCGGCATACTGCGTCATGATGATTTCGACATGGCGCTTGCAGCCTTCTTTGTCGCCGCGTTTTTTGCAGATTGCAGCCAGCTGATAATGAGCGTTATCGACATATTCACAGCCCGGATACTGCTCGATCAGACGGTTGAATTCGGCGACAGCCTCGTCGAGTTTGCCTTTTTCCATGAGCTTGCGCCCGTTAAAGTAGCATTCGTCTGCAATCTCGGCCGGCCCTTTCCCCATTGTGCGGCAAAGTTCGACGTATTCGTCCTTGCCGAAGTAGGCCGCATCGGTATCGGGGTAATTGTCGAGCAGATACTCATACCAGCTCAGAGCCCGCTGCTGCTGCCCCTTGCTCAGAGCGATCTTGGCGAGATTGTAACAGGCGTTATCAGCCAGCCCGCTGCTGGGAAAGTCCTTGATGAAAGCGCGAAAGATGTCTTCGGCCTTATCGACTTCGCCAGCCCGGAAGGCGGCAATTCCAGAATCCATGATTTTCTTTTCTTCAGAGGCCATATCAGATCTCCTTGCTGAGATAATTTGCCAGAAAGGCGTCACGAAACGCCATAAAACGACCGTCGAGCAAAGCCTGACGTATTTCACCCATAAGGTTAACCATAAATGTCACATTATGCAAACTTGCCATGCGCAGCCCGAGAATTTCGCGGGCCTTGAAGAGATGGCGCAGGTATCCGCGCGAAAAGGTGCGACAGGCATAGCAGTTACAGCTCTCGTCGATCGGCTGGTCGGAAAGCTGCCAGCGGGCATTGAGCAGACTGATGCGGCCGTTGCGCGTAAAGACGGTTGCGTGCCGGGCGATGCGGGTTGGATGCACGCAGTCGAACATGTCGATGCCACGTTCAACGCCGATAAGCAAATCTTCTGGCGTTCCGACACCCATCAGATAACGCGGCAGATGCTCGGGCATACTGCCCATCATACCATCGAGAATCTCTATCATCAGTGGCTTTGGCTCACCCACGGAGAGACCGCCGATAGCCAGCCCTTCAAACCCGATTTCGGCTGTGCGCTCGATTGATTCGAGCCGCTGCGGCAGAAACATAGAGCCCTGCACGATGCCAAACAATGCCTGACCGTTACGCATCGGCGTGTGATCGGCCCGACAGCGCTTCGCCCAGGCAACCGAGCGCTCCATGGCCTTGCGGGCAACGCTCTCTTCGGCCGGGTAAGGGCAGCACTCGTCAAAAACCATGATGATCTCAGAACCGATCGAGCGCTGAATTCGCATCGATTCTTCAGGGGTCAGCCAGTGTTTTGAACCATCGATATGCGACGAAAACTCGACGCCGTCGTCAGTAATCTTATTGAGCTTTTTCAGAGAAAACACCTGAAAGCCACCTGAGTCGGTGAGCATCGGGCGATCCCAGCCCATCATGTTGTGCAATCCGCCAAAATGATCGAGCACCTTTGTGCCCGGGCGTAACATGAGGTGATAGGTGTTGCCGAGAATGATACTGGCACCGGCAGTTCTCAGCTCATCCGGGCAAAGGGTTTTGACCGTGCCGGCAGTGCCAACCGGCATAAAAACTGGAGTTTTGATCTGCCCGCGCCGGGTATTGATCAGACCGGCGCGCCCGCGGCATTCATGCGATTTGTGTTCGAGGGTAAAGGTAAATGCTGTGTTATTCATAGTAGTAACATCGAGTCACCGAAACTGTAGAATCGGTATTCCTTTGCTATGGCTTCCTGGTATAGTTCAAGAACTTTTTCGCGGCCGCAGAAAGCTGCAACCAGAACGATCAGAGTTGAGCGTGGCAGATGAAAATTGGTAATAAAGCAGTCTACGGCCCGAAACTGATAACCCGGTGTAATGAAACAGTCGGTCGATTGCCAGCCAGTCGTCAGCTCTCCATCAGCTTTTATCGCCGATTCAAGTGTGCGCACGCTGGTGGTGCCGCAGGCCCAGATGCGACCTCCAAGCTGCCGCGTCTGTCTGAACAGCGCAGCAGTTTCTTCAGAAATGAAGAACACCTCTTCATGCATGCGATGTTCGGCAATACTGTCGGCTTCGATCGGCTTGAAGGTTCCCAGGCCGACATGCAGTATAACTTCGGCCACTTTTACCTGCTTATTTGCCAGCGCCGCAAAAACCTGGTCGTCAAAATGCAACCCGGCGGTTGGCGCGGCAATAGAGCCCTCGATCGACGAATACACTGTCTGATAACGATCAGGAGTGCTTTCGCGCGAGGTTATATAGGGTGGCAGCGGCATTTCGCCAAACTCACGAAAAATCGGGAGAATGTCTTCGCCATCTTGCGCCCTTAACACCCGCAGACCCGATTCGAGAACGTCAACAACCTCGACGATACGGCCGCCGGGCAGTCGGTGCTGACGACCGGGTCGGAACTTGCGTCCCGGCCGAACCATAGCTTCAAAGCTGTGATTTTCGAGCTGTCTGACAAACAGAATCTCGTAACCGCCGCCGCCATGTTCGCCGGGCAATGTGAAAATGCGGGCCGGAATAACTCGCGAACTGTTTATTATCAGCAGGTCGCCCGGAGAAAAATATTCGACGATATCGGCGAACTGACGGTGCTCCAGCCGATCTTTGCTACGATCGTAAACCAGCAGACGCGAACCAGAACGCCGGGCCGCCGGTGTCTGAGCAATCAGGCGCTCGGGCAGAACAAAGTCGAACAGGTCAGTTTTCATTGATTGATTCCGTGGCTGAGGCAATATCCGGTTCAACCGGGGTAGTAAAACTGGCGACCAGTTCAACCGCTGCCAGGTCAGAAAAATGGCTGGCGCCTATTTCCATGGCTTTATCTCGATACGGCAGAAAATAGCTGATCTTATCGATATAACGCGCCTCACCGGGTAACGAAGCATTCTGAAACTTAACCCGGTAACTTTCAAATCCTTTGACCAGCGTAAACAATTCGGGCAGTGAAAAGTCGGTCTTAACATGGTCATATGCTTCGCCGATAATCTGCGGCAGCTTGACAACCGTTGCAGGTTGCATAACCATATCAAGCAGTGCTTTGATAAACTGCTGTTGCCGTTTTATGCGCCCAAGGTCGGCTGCCGCATCGGCACGAAAGCGCACGTAGTTGAGCGCCTGCCGACCGTCGAGCCGCTGTTTTCCAGGGTCAAAATGAATGTGCACCTTGCCCCAGTTGTCATCGTAATGCATAGGTTTTTCAATATCCAGCTCGACGCCGCCAATCGAGTCTATTACATTGATAAATCCCTGAAAATCAACCTCGACATAGCGGCTGATCTGGATATTAAGAAGATCTTCGAGCAGCGAACGCAATACATTCTGACCATATCTTGGCAGAATTTCGTTGATCTTGCGGGCGCGACCGCTGATAAGAACTCTGGTATCGCGCGGAATCGACAGCATGCTGACGCGAGACTTCGCCGGGTTGATACCCAGAACGAAAATGGTATCAGCACGGTGTGTGCCATCAACCGAATCTACGCCGAGAACCAGCACGTTGATGTTGCCGATTCGCCGATAACTGCCGGTTGAAAGCTGCACCTCAGACCAGTTGGCACCGGCCGGCGCCGAAATACTGCTGAAAAGCCATTTGTTGATAACACCGACAAAAAAGACAAGCGACAATATGACAAATGAGAGCTCAAACAACAGGCCGCCAGCACGCAACAGGTGGCGGCGACTCAGATTGCCTTGATTTTTGCAGAGATGATTCATGACTGTGTTATCTTATCAAAGGCCACCAGCAAACTCCAGTATTAATTAGTGACCGCCGGCTGATTTGCGCTTTAGCGCCAAAACCCTTTGATAACGCTGCTCGATCGACATTTCCGCCTGCCGAACGTTGTCGCGCTCAGCTATGCCACGCGAAGGCTCAAGTGTGTCGGCAAGAACAAGAACCTTTGTAAGCAATGGCGCATCATCGGCCGGAAAAGTGTGCCAGCGGACAGCATTGACTATATCGGGATTTATTGCCGGAATCCGCTTGCGCAAGAAACCGGCAGCAGCAGCACCATGCGCCAGCATCGGCTTTTTGCGTTCAAGGGCACTGAGCTGAGTTCCGCAACCTTCGGCATAAGCAAACAATTCTGCCGAATCGGCAATTCTGAATAAATCATGTGAAAGTCCGGTGAGCATACAGGTTCTCGGATCAAGACCGGCTTCCATACCGTAGTTAACAGCCAGCGCCGCCACCGCCATGATGTGGGCGATCATACCTTCCGGCAAGTGCCGCAGCTGCCCGGCAATAGTTTCGAGCCAGCTGCCATAAGGCTCACCAAGGCTGCCATAATAATCGCCCAGCAATACTTTAAAAAGCACTTCAGGCGGGAGATGAAGATCAGCAAAATCATGACGACCGAGCTTATCGCGAATCTGAGAAGCAGAAACCGGTGAGACTTCGCATTCTGCCCAGTGCAATATTGCTTCTGGCACCTGGCAGGCACGCCGGCAGCCGGGGCGTTCGATAACAATAAACTCAACCATCCCGGCGAGACGGGTTACTTCACGCCACGAATGCAGTTCGACCAGTGAATCACCACCGATTACCAGGATAAACTCACGTCCTCGATAGCGCTGCTGCAGCTCTGAAACCGTTCTGACAGTATAAGATGCGCCGCCAAGGTCGCGCTCGATATCGCATACGCGCAAGCCAGCGTGTTCTTTTAAAGCAGCCAGCAGCAGATCGCGCCTGGCATCATATTCGAGAAGTGCATCTCCAGGTTTATGAACCGGCTGAAAGACAGGTATAAACCAGACCTCTTCGAGATCAAACTGCTTCTGAGCAGCCAGAGCCATCTGAATGTGCTGGTTATGAACCGGGTTGAAACTGCCCCCGAGAATACCGGTTCTCAAATAAAGAACTCCCGGTAGGCAAATTCCATTTCGCCAATCGAAAAGACGTCATCATCACCGGCTTCCAGCTGCGCCAGATCATCGATAAAGCCAAGCTTTTTCAGTTTGCGGCGAAAAATCGCAATGGCCTCATCACTGGTAAAATCAGTCATGGCAACCATACGCTCGATCTCAGGCCCGGTCACCAGCCACTGCCCCTCGGAAACCATCTCAATCTGGTAGGCTTCGAGATATTCATAGAGTTTTTCATCTTCATTGGCAGCGATTTGCACGGGTTCCCGCAATTCCTGCAACTGCTGACACAAGTATTTCAGCAGCTCATCTACGCCTTCGCGGGTCGCGCCGGAAACGGCAAAAACCTTGACGCCGCGCTTTTCAAGCTCATCTTTGAATTCTGGAAAAAGCTCGCGGGAATCTGGCAGATCCATTTTGTTGGCGGCGACAACGACCGGCTTCTCTGCGAGTTCCTCTGAAAATTCGTGCAACTCTGACATGATCACATCATAATTGCCTGTGATATTTTCCATGTCGAGCTGGCTGACATCGACAAGATGCAGCAAAATTCTGGTGCGTTCGATATGCTTGAGAAACTGCGTACCAAGGCCAGCTCCATCATGTGCACCTTCGATAAGTCCTGGAATATCGGCCATACAAAAAGAAGGCAAACCTTCCGGCTTGACTATGCCAAGACTGGGGTGCAGCGTGGTAAATGGATAATCTGCAACTTTTGGTCGGGCATTGCTTACTGCCCGCAAAAATGTTGATTTACCGGCATTCGGCAGACCGACCAGACCGACATCTGCCAGCAGTTTAAGTTCAAGACGCAGATTGAAGGTCTTGCCAGGCTCGCCCTTCTCAGCAATGCGAGGCGTGCGCCTTACCGAAGAGGCAAAACGGGCATTGCCAAGTCCACCACGGCCGCCATGGGCAATTATCACCTGCTGCCCCTTGTGGTCAAGATCGCACAGCAGCTGACCGTTCTCCTGGTCATATACCAGAGTGCCGACCGGCACTTTGACAATCAGGTTCTTGCCGTTGGCCCCGATCATATCGCGGGGCCGGCCATGCTCACCGTTTTCAGCTTTGTAAACGCGCACAAAACTGAGTTCGTAGAGAGTGGTAAGATCGTCGGTGGCTTCAAAAATCAGGTCGCCGCCGCGACCACCATCACCGCCGGAAGGGCCGCCCATCGGCACAAACTTTTCGCGCCGAAAAGCCACGACCCCATTGCCACCGTTACCCGAAGACACCTGAATTGTTATTTCATCGACGAATTTCATAGAGCGCGATTATACCATTATCCATGCCAACAATCCACTGCAACAAATATAAAATCATACAGTCTGTTGCAATATGACCGGGCCTAATCTACAATTATTGAAACAAAGCATAGAAATACCCCCCAAGACGGATTTGCAGTGAGGATTGCTTATGAAAGCTGTTTTTGAAAAAACCGGATCCCCGGAAGGACTGATTCAGGCCGTTGAGATTCTTTTAAAAGAAGAAAAGCCAGCCGGCCTGATGATCCTGGCGGCAGATGCGAATGGCTTTACTCCTGAAAACCTTGATCCGTTGTTGAAGAAACTCAAAACTCCGATCTTTGGCGGAATTTTCCCGCAGATAATCCATTCCGGTCAAAATCATGAGCTGGGTAGCGTAATTGTTTCCATGCCCGTAACCCCGGAAATCGTCTGCATCAGGAACTTGAGCGACCCAGAAGCCCTTTATGAAGACCAGCTGGCACCTTTCAGCGACAAATGGGGGCAACCACAACACAGCAATGACGAAACCTTCATCGTTTTCGTAGATGGCCTGAGTCGAAGAATATCTTCACTCATTCAGGATATGTTTTATTGCTTCGGACTGCAGCGCAATTACATCGGCGGTGGAGCAGGCTCACTCTCCTTCAGCCAAAAACCATGCCTGATCACACCAGACGGCCTGCTTCAGGACGTCGCGGTAGTTGCCAAACTCGCGCTTTCATGCGGAACTGGCGTGGCTCACGGCTGGGAAGCAATCAGTGAGGGCATGAAAGTTACTCAGGCTGAGGGAAACGTGCTTCAAACACTTGACTGGCGACCAGCCTTCGACGTCTATCGTGAGCTGGTAGAAGCTCACAGTGGACTGCGCTTCACCGATGACAATTTTTTCGACCTCGCCAAAAGCTATCCATTCGGCATCAGCAGGCTTGACACAGAAGTCATTGTCAGAGACCCGCTGATGAAAAATCAGAACAACGGCCTTGTCTGCGTTGGTGAGATACCGCCCGGCTCTTTTGTAAGACTGCTGCATGGCCGGCCCGAATCGCTTATCAACGCGGCAACAAAGGCCAGACAACTGGCAGAACAGGCAACCCGATGCAGCACTGTTTCTGGCAACGCTCTGATCATCGATTGCATTTCCAGAGTACTTTTCCTCAAAGACCGTATCAGCGAGGAACTCAAAGCTGCCGGCGGGAAGCATCAGCTGTTCGGAGCGCTCACCCTCGGAGAAATAGCCAACAGCGGCCAGGATTATCTCGAATTTTTCAATAAGACTACTGTGATTGGCATTTTCGACGACGAAAGGAACTCTCAGCAAAACTGAGCAGCCCCAAAGCATGCCCTATCTTCAAGAAACTGAAATTCTCTATCAGATTTCGCTGGCAATAGGCAACTCCCTTAAACTTGGCCCAATGCTGAGAGAATCGCTGATTACTATAATGCGGGCACTTAACTGTTCTGCGGCTGAAATCTGGCGACCAATGTCGATCATATCTTCTCAACAATGCGACAGAGCCCAGGGCGGCCCCAGGCTTGTCTGGTCTAGATTCAGCTGCATACCTCGCGCCGGAACACCTGAAAGCGACCTGCGCGACTTTCAGTTTCCCGAAAGCCAGGAAAAATGGAAAACATCAGAAGCTGATTTTCCTGTTACACACTCATTTGAAGGCAAGAGTCTGCTGTTCTTCAACCTTCCTGACTTTGGCATGTTAATTCTTCACAAGAGTGGTGCAGAAATTACCAGAAGCCTCTGCCTGTCACTACAGTTGCTGATGAACAAACTGGCAATTTCGGCTCTGGCATGCCTTGAAAACGAAAAAACCGAGTATCAGCTTTCCTATTCCCAGAAAATGCTCGAGCTTGTTATGAACAGCATTCCTCAGCATATTTTCTGGAAAAACGGCGACCTTGTTTATATAGGCTGCAACCAGAATGGTGCAGGATTTTTAGGGCTGGAAAGTCCGGCTGAAATTGCCGGCAAAACAGACTTCGATCTACTTGATGTTCAGGAGGCCGAATACCAGAAAAGCTGCGACGAAAGAGTCATCGAAAGCCGGCAGGCAGAAATACATCTGGAAAGAAAACGCGTGAATGCAGATGGCCTCACGATCTGGCTGGATACATCAAGAATACCGCTGTTTAACAGTAACGGCGAGGTCTCAGGAATTTTGCTTGCGCTCGAAGATATTACCGGGCGTAAACAGGCAGAAGAAGAATTGCAGAGAGCCAAGTCTGACGCCGAAGCCGCCAGTAAGGCTAAAAGCCAGTTTCTGGCAAACATGAGCCATGAAATACGCACACCGCTTAACGGTGTTATTGGCTTTACCGAGCTTCTCATGGTTACGCCAACGAACCAGCTCCAGGCACAATATCTTCAAAACATAAGTATTGCCGCCCATACGCTTTTAGGCATCATCAATGACATTCTCGATTTTTCAAAAATTGAATCCGGCATGATGCATCTTGAGCAAATCCGCACAGATATGCATGAACTGATGGAAAACTGCGTAGGCTTGATCAAACCCTCTGTATCAGCGAAAGACATAGAACTGTTGCTTAATATTTCCCCGGATATGCCGAGATTTGCAGTTGTCGATCCGCTGCGGCTCAAGCAGATCATCACCAATCTGTTGAGCAATGCCGTCAAATTTACCCATCACGGCGAAATTGAACTCAAGATCGACTATCAGTCAGTTGACGCCACCCATGGTCATTTCTTTATCTCGGTGCGCGACACTGGCATTGGTATTCCGGAGGAACAGAAAATCAAGCTATTCAAGGCTTTTTCTCAAGGCGACAGCTCCACGACAAGAAAATTCGGAGGCACTGGACTCGGTCTCATCATTTCTCAGCTGATCGCCCAGAAAATGAAGAGTTCAATTAAAATCGACAGCAACGTTGGCGTTGGCTCTGTTTTCTCATTTAATTTTGTAACAGGCGTTGAATATGGCGGCAAGCTTGATTTTAACGGATTTGCAAGGCTGAGAAGATGTCTGATTGTAGATGACAACGAAAGCAACCGCATGATTCTTCAACATATGCTGTCGGAGTGGGGCTTAACCTGTGTTCTCGCACAAGATGCGACATCATCGCTTTCTGCGATCAGAACCGAACAACCTTTTGATCTGTTGATCTGCGATTACCATATGCCCGACCTTGACGGCATCACAACCATCAAGCAGATCCGCGATGCAGCAGTATCTACTGGTCATGAGATGCCTATAATCCTTTTGCATTCGTCCTCTGACGACAGCAGTCTATATTCTCGCTGCAACGAGATCGGAATAAATTTTCACCTTACCAAGCCGGTTCAGAAATACCACCTGTTAAGTGTTCTACAGCATGCAGACAGCAACAGGCATGACACCAGTAACCAGCTAAAACAGCGGGTTAAGACGGACCTCCGAGATTCGATGCAAACTCATGGCAGACAGCTGGCAATCACGGTATTGATTGCCGAAGACATAGAAATGAATATGATTCTGATCGAATCGATGATCAGAAAAATTGCTCCCGAAGCCGTTATTATTTCGGCCAGAAATGGTATCGATGCGGTGCAGTTTTGGCAGAAACACAGTCCCGATATAATTTTCATGGACGTTCAGATGCCCGAACTTGACGGCCTTGAAGCCACCAAAGCAATCAGGCTACAGGAAGCTACATCCGGCCGGCACACCCCGATTATTGCTCTGACTGCGGGAGCGACGACGGAAGAACAGGAAAAGTGTCTTGCTGCGGGCATGACCGATTTTGTAACCAAACCAATACTCATCGAGCGTCTGGAGAATATTTTCGCATTTTTTTTTGAATGAAGGTCTTTACCAGAAGCCGTTATCAACTGAAAGTGGAGAAGAACATGATCAACCTTACATGCGTAAAAATCGTTGTAAAACCAGAATTTATCGAGCCTTTCATACAGGCCACGCTGGAAAATCACAGAGAATCGCTTAAAGAGCCAGGAAACCTGCGATTCGACTTTCTGCAAAGCAAAGAAAAGCCAGAAGAATTCATGCTCTACGAGGTTTATTTATCTGACGAAGCCGCCAGCGCCCATAAAAGTAGCGCGCATTATATTAAGTGGCGCGATACCGTAGCCGATTGGATGGCTGTGTCGCGACAGGGCTACAGATACAATGTCGTTGCCCCCGCTCAAATCGGCCAGTGGCGATCATAATGAGCGACTTTTCCTTCAGCCGTATCCCGGCCATCATTTTTGGCAGGGGCAAGACCATGCATTTGCCTGCAAAGGCTCTAACTTATGGGAAAAGAATACTGCTCATCACCGGGACTTCGTATCTGCAAAACTCAGGAATACTGAATCTGGTGTTGTCTTCGCTGAACCAGCATGGCATCGAGACAAGCCATCGAGCGATAAACGGCGAACCTTCTCCCGAGACAATCGATCAAATTGCAGGTGAGTTCTCGCCCGAATCTGCAAAAGCAGTTATTGCCATCGGCGGTGGCAGCGTCATCGATGCTGGCAAGGCAATCTCGGCAATGATAGGCAAAAAACACAGAGTTAAGGATTATCTGGAAGGGGTCGGACATCTTCAGCATGACGGCACCAGAGTTCCTTTCATCGCACTTCCAACTACAGCCGGAACCGGGAGCGAAGCCACAAAGAATGCGGTACTGAGCTCATGCAACTCCGAAACCGGCTTCAAAAAATCGCTGCGGCATGAAGGTCTTGTTCCAGATCTTGCAATAATCGACCCGGTACTTAATCTGGCCTGTCCGCCCAGAGTTGCATCAGCATGCGGCCTGGATGCTTTTACCCAGCTTTTCGAAGGCTATCTTTCACCACTTGCTTCCCCTCTGTCAGATTCTTTGGCTGTCGATGGCATGCTGCGCGCAGCAGAAAACATAATTACAGCATGCTCGGCTGCCGTTTCCGAATCGCGCATCTGCGAATTCCTGCTGCAGCCGAAACTCGCTGAACAGGAGTTTGCAAGTCTTCTAAAGGCCAAAGAAGCCATGTGCTACGCTTCGCTTCTTTCTGGTATGGTGCTTGCCAATGCCGGTCTCGGAATCGTGCATGGATTCGCGTCTGTCATCGGCGGTTTGTTTCGAATTCCGCACGGAGTTATATGTGGCATTCTGCTTGCGCCGGCAACCCGAAAGAATATTGCGACAGCATTGAAATCACAACAGGGCCGCAAAACTCTGGAAAAAGTCAATCGCATGGCCGGCCTCATGAATGGAGAAGAATACTCAGATGCAAATACAGGAGCAGAAAAGTTGTGTGAGATTTTAGAAAATTGGACAAGACAGCTGAAGCCCGGCAGACTGGGCGATTACGGCATTTCTGCCACTCACCTGGAGCTCATTGCTTCAAAAAGCAACGCAAAAACCAACCCATTTCAGCTCACGCTCGAAGAAAAGATAGATATTCTACAAAACTCTCTCTAGCAAAAATGCATATAGCTCTAACATTTGATTCCAGCGCTGAATAAAAACAGATCCTGAGGTTTTGCAAATTGTTTGACGCGGGCGGGTGTATGGTGCTAATCTCTGCAGTGTTATTTATTTCACAAATTCTATCAATGCAACGCGGAGGCATTTAATGAAGGTTCCTCTTCTCGATCTCAAACCCCAGTATGCTCAAATAAAAGACAAAGTAATACCCGAAATTCTTGATATCATAGAGAAGCAGGCATTCATACTCGGGCCGCGCGTAGATAAACTCGAACAGGAAATGTCTCAATATATAGGCACAAAGCATGCGCTCGGTTGCTCATCCGGCACTGATGCTCTGTTGCTGGCTCTTATGGCTCTCGATATCGGCAGCGGTGATGAAGTTATCACCACTCCATACACTTTCTTCGCGACAGCCGGTTCAATCGCCCGGGTCGGTGCGGTCGCCCGTTTTGTCGATATCGAGCCCGACACCTACCTTATGCGGGTAGATCAGATCGAAAAAGCCATCACACCGAAGACCAAAGCCATCATGCCAGTTCATCTGTTCGGCCAGTGTGTTGATATGAAACCTCTGATGGAAGTTGCCAAAAAGCACAATATCAAGGTCATTGAAGATGCATGTCAGGCCATCGGCTCGAAGTATGATGGCATTCAGGCAGGAGCTTTCGGCGATGTCGGTTGTTTCAGCTTTTTCCCGAGCAAAAATCTTGGCTGCTTCGGCGATGGCGGGCTGTGCTCGACCAGCAACAGCGCCCTGCAGGAACGCCTCAAAGGCCTGCGCGTGCATGGCGGCCAGGTGCAATATCATCATCAGGAAGTCGGCCTCAACGCCAGAATCGACGCGCTTCAGGCGGCGGTAATTTCAGTCAAGCTGCCGTTACTGGCAGGCTGGACCGAAGGTCGCCGGCGCAATGCAAGCCTTTACAACAAACTTTTTGCCGAAAACAAAAACGTGGTAACTCCTGTCGAGAAACCCGGCCGTTTTCATATTTACAACCAGTATGTCATTCGAGTTGAAAATCGTGATGCGCTCAAGGCACATCTCGGAGAAAAAGAAATCGGCTGCTCAGTCTATTACCCGCTCTCGCTGCATCAGCAGAAATGCTTCGCCAGTCTCGGATATCATCAGGGCGACTTCCCTGAATCGGAACGAGCGGCAGAGACAACTATAGCGCTGCCAATTTATCCGGAACTCAGCGAAGAACAGATTCGTTACGTTGCCGAAACCGTTAACGCTTTTACTAAAGCCTGACCTGCAAGCCAGATTCTGCTAAGACATTTCCTGTAGGCTGCCGATTACTTGAGAAGCTAAAGATATAATCGGACAGTTTTTTCAGGAGGCGGCAGCAATGGTTCAGGAGAGCCTGATTGAAGGCATTATCAGAAGTTTTCGAAAAAATGCAGGTTGGGCAACCGTAATTATTGGGCTGTCAGTTGTTTTTGCGGTATTTTTAAACCGTTACATTCCGACTGTTTATCAGAGCGAATCGCTTTTGCGCGTCATGACGACAGAAGCCGGCCACGATGTCAGCATCGCCGCATCGATGCAGGGGCTGCTCGCTCAGAAAGCGGTTATTGCCCAGATAGCTCAAAAAAGCGGGCTCAATGAAACAGAGATCAGACGTGATGACGTAATCTCGCTGGTCGATCATGGTCCGGGACTGGTCATGCTTACAGTACGTCACGAAAACCCGGTTCTTCTCAAAGAACTTGGCAATGCTATCATCGATGTTCTGTCAGAACACTTTCTTGGTTATAATTCCGAAGCGCAGGAATTTGAGATAAAGGCGCTCAAAAAGAAACTGACACATCTTGAAACCAGTATAAACGAAATCAAACAGGAGATTGTCGCCCAGAAAAGCATCTCAGTCGCAAAGGTAGATGACAGCACTCTGGTTCTCGAAAATCTCGCGCACCAGCTCGAAGAAAAAATAGACGTCAATGGTCGCCGATTACAGACTGTACCGAAAGAAGTCTTTTATTATCAGGAAGAGGAAACACCAGCATATCGCAAACTTAACAGTCAGCTGAGCGCTGAGCGCAACGAGCTGGCCGAACTGTTCAAGAGCTACAAGGAAAAGCACCCACGTGTAATTGCCTGTCAAAACAGAATAAAAGAGCTTGAGGGAAGTCTGAAGAAATCTCGCACTCGCATTCAAAAGAGCAAGTCAAACTCTGAGTATGTAGCCCTCTCGGCAGAAATTGCCAGCGATCGCGAAAAGCTCGAGCAGGTAAAGTCAGAACTGGCTAAACAGGCCAGAAACAAACCAGTCAATGGGGACGGCAATGAAGACACTGGCGAAACTCTCGCTCTACGTATAAAAACTCTCGAAGAACTTCATCGAAAGACCATGATGGCGCTTGAAGAAAGCAAAATAGCCCATAATACCTCGGCCGGGCGCATCAATGTTCTCAAAAAAGATGCCAGACCACCGCAGGCCGTTGGTTTCACTTCGTTCCAACGCGACGCCATGGCTCTGGCCTCAGGGGTTCTTCTCGCCATTTTCCTGCTTTATTCTCCAGCCCCGGTAAGAGCTGAACTGGTCAGCGTTTCAGGAAACATCCTCGCTGGTGCGGTCAACACAGAAAATCGCCCGTCACTCCTGGCTGAGCCTGCCGAGATAATTCTCGAAGTGCCTTCGCTGATATCAGAACCGCTTGCCCTTCCCTGCCCGAGCTCGACAGATATTTGCGAAACTATTTTCGATGAACGCCTTATCGCTCTTAACGACCCCGATTCAACCAGGCTCAAACCATTCAAAAGCCTGGTTTCAAACCTTCAAATAAGCATTTCCGAATCACAGACACGTATCGTTCTGGTAGGTTCATCGCGAACCGGGGCTGGCCGCACCACTCTGCTCGCCAACACCGCCATACTTCTCGCCCGGGCCGGCTACTCTGTATTGATGGTCGATGCCAACTTTCGTAAGCCGGAACTGCACAGACTCTTTGACCTCACCAATGAGCGAGGTCTTTCTGAAGCGCTGCGCGGAACCGACCCGCGCCTGTTGATCAAGGAAACTGCAGTTGAGCGCCTGTCACTGCTCAGCGCCGGAATTGTACCGGCCAATCCGGCCGAAGCGCTGGGCTCACAGGAAATGATCGAACTGCTCGCCAACCTGAGAAGACGAGTAGAAATCATTCTGATCGACACCCCCGCTCTGCTGGAATACCCGGAAGCAGGCATAATGGCCGGTCACACTGGCGCCATGGTTTTCCTGCATCGTGAAGGCGAACCCGAAGAAGATCTGCATGCTTCACGCAAACTCCTTAAAAACGTTCGAGCCCGGGTATTTGGCTACGTCAAAATCTGAGGTTGCAATGCCAGTCGCTGCCAGCTAGAATGACTTCGGCAAATTACCGGACGAAGGAAATCTATGCAGCTTGATCTGACGACGCATGGCCCGATGATACTGGCAACGGCTGTTGCCTTTATCGCAGTGATAACCGACCTGCGCCATGGGCGCGTTTACAACTGGCTCACCTTTCCCGCCATTCTGCTGGGCTGGTTGCTCAACCTTTACCTGCATGGTTTGAGTGGACTCGGCTACAGCCTGGCGGCGACATTTCTGGGCATTCTGCTTTATATGCCTGGCGGAGCATTTGGCCTGATCGGGATGGGCGACGTTAAACTGCTCGGCGCCCTTGGGGCAATAGGCGGTTCCAATTACGTTTTCACTATTTTTCTGTATTCTTCTGCACTCGGAATTCCTCATGCAATATTGGTACAGATGCTCAATTATGGCAGGAATGCTTTCTCGATGCTCCTTACCAGTTTCAGCACCGGCGCTGTTTTACAGAAGACAATTCAAAAGGAAAACTCTGATCAGCTTAAATCAGGCAAATACCGATTTCTCATGGGTATAGATATTTTTATTGCCTGTATTATCGCCTGGTTCTACGTATTCAACATTACCTGGTAAGCAATAGCCGCAATTTTCTAACAGAGCTCCAAACAAGCCAATCAGCCACCCTAAAATTTCGCTTGCAAAATGTACATAAAATTGTACATTAAATCCTCTGTAACAAAAATCTGCTGACATGCCGATTTTTTTGCCGTTGTCTGGAGCGTTAACCTGTGTTATATTTCGGATTAAAATCAGTGTCGAGGAGGATCCTCACAAGTGAACAGAAGAGCGATTGTTGTAGCATTGCTGGCTAGTCTGGCCATATCAATGCTTCTCTGGAGTAAGCTACAGAAGGCCCCGCCTGCTGGCCCGGTAGCCCCTGTTGTTGAGAGGCCGGCAGAAGTAAAGAAGCCGGTCGTTGTCAGCAAAAAAGCCGTTGCTGCTCGCACCCGGCTTGAAGAAGCGGTCATCAAGGACTCGTTTGAGGTCAAAGAAATTATAGCCTCAGCTGTCCCAGACCTTGCAGTAACAAATATAGCCTCAATGACCGGTCGTTACACCGCCATTACCATTCTGAAAGGCGATATAATGACAGAAAACCGCCTGATGGATGCGAACCAGATACCAAACCTTGCGCGAGCTGTTCCTCCCGGCAAACGTGCTGTGTCAATAGCTGTTTCCAAGGTAACCTCTGTCGGTGGATTCGTTCAGCAGGGCGACTACGTTGACGTAATCGCGACCTTCAAACCGCGCGGCAGCGAACCTGTCGCCAAGATCGTATTACAGGACATACAAGTTCTGGCAGTCGGTGGTTCATACCAGTTTGCCGGCGGCATTCCCACTATGACTCCTGCGATTTCTGCAGCGAAGGTCGATCTGATAACTCTTGCCGTTACCCCTGAAGAACTCGAAAAGATCATTCAGCTTGACGACAGTACGACCTTCAAATTCGTTCTCAAAAATCCCAACGATAAAGACAAGCGCGTTATCACCAAGGGCGCAACTCAGAGATCCGTGCTTGAAGAAATCGGCCACCCTGATTATGTCCGGGTAACCGCTCCATCTACAACTTCAGACACTGAAACACCAAAAGTCGTTATAGCCCCAATAGATGACGGCAAGGTCGAAATAATGTACGGCGCCATCAAGAAACGGGAAGTATATAAATACGGGGGCCCGGCGGCAGCCAAATACCAGCAGCTCCCTGACAGCATACCTGCTTATATGCCCCCGGCAATGGAATCTGCGGAACAAACATACTCGGGAGAACAATCTCCGGTAGGATCAGGAGAATAATCATGATTAAACGAGCTTTATTCAACCGAACCAGTCTTTTCATGGTATTTCTCTTCGGCGTTGTCATCGCAGGATTCCTTCAGTCTGAACTCAACGCATCAGAAAAGCTTATGATTCCGCTCGGCAAATCGGTAGCCATACCGGCCCACGGTGTCAAAAAGATTCTGGCAGTTAAAGAAGGTATCGTTGATGTCCTCAACGTTTCTGACGAAGAAATCATTCTCGCCGGACTTGGCGAGGGACCTGCCGTAACTCAGCTCATCCTCTGGGATATGACCGGCCGCCGAGTTTATGACGTCGAAACCTATTCCGAGACCGACATCATTACAGCCAAGTTTGCTTCGATAGTCGGCAACAAAAACATCCAGCTCGTGATGTTCCCTGATTCAGTATATCTCAAGGGTCAGGTCAGCAGCGAAGAAGAAAAGAAACGCGCCGAAACGGTCGCTTCCAGCCTCATTCAAGATCGCAAAATAGTCAACCTCATCGAATTCGAAGTTACCGCACCATCGCTTCAGCAGCGAATCGAAGCCGCCATCAAGCTGCCAACAGTCAAGGTCACGGTTCTTTCGCCTGATTATGACGCTACCAATCAGAGTGCATCAGCAAACGCTTCTGGCACAGCCAACATCCGTGTATTGCTGCAAGGTACCGTAAAAGATCAGAACGACTACATTCACCTCACCGAGACTGTATTGGGCTTTGTTCCAGGCGAAGACAGCGTAAGTAATCTGGTCGTAATTGAAGACCCGATTCAGGTCGTTTTCCAGGCTTACATCCTTCAGGTCAGCAAGAACAACACCAGAGATCTCGGTATCGAATGGGGCGGCGACAACAGTGGCCTCGGTTCGCTGAAATATCTCGAAAACGCCAGCAATGACTTGCTTGGAACAGCTGCAGGTGGCGGAGCGCCGGTTCCCAAATACATGAACCCGTTCTACATGAATAACATCAACCGCTTCGAACGCATTGCCGCAATGGTTAAAGCCTGGGAAGAATCAGGTAAAGCCAAGGTCATCGCCAATCCGAAACTTCTCGTCTACGCAAACGCCACCATGAAGAAAATTGCAGCAGCTGGCTGGACCGAAGAAAAAGACACGAATGACTCCAGCACCGGTATCGAGCAGGATGCGGGTCTCGCTTTTGTCGATGTTGGCCAGGAAATCAGATACCCTGCCGGCATCGATGCGGCTGGCGGTCCTACTTATGATTCGATTGAAGCGACTCTCAAACTCGTCATCAGAGACATGTATGTTCATAATGACGAGCTCAAATTCTCGGTATTCGCCAAACAGGAAGAGCCAAGTTTCCTGAGAGGGGCTGAAGTTCCTGATGTGCTGAAAAGAAGCATCATGACGACAGTTAAGATCAAAGATCAGGAAACCATAGTTCTCGGCGGTCTCATCAACCGTTCAGAAGGTGTATCCTACAAGGGTATCCCGCTGCTGAGCCGGCTGCCTGTGCTCGGTCGTCTGTTTAAAACCAGATCAACGACCAAAAGCGAAAACGAACTTGTCATTCTGCTTACCCCCAAAATCACCAATCGTGACAAAGATCTTGCCGGCAAAAGTAAGTTCGAAGAAGTGCCAGTGCCGAGACGCTCTGACCGCCTCGAAAAGCTGCACAACATGTTTCAGGAAATCAAGTCAAGCCACGTTCCTGTTAAAGAATAGTAATCCCGGGAGCCCCGGCCTTGGTCGGGGCTCTTAAAAAACTGGAAGTCCAAATTGTCGATTACACCTAGAATTAAACTGCTCATAGCAGACGACATGGACGAGTTGCGCTCGAACGTAAGAAGAATGTTAAATAACCAGGACAACATCAGGATCGTAGGAGAGGCACGCAATGGGCGTGAAGCTTTGGAACTGGTTAAGGAGCTGCAACCGCATGTCGTGCTCATGGACATCAACATGCCTGAAATAGACGGGCTAAAAGCGGCTGAAATGTTGGCGAAAGACTTTCCCAACGTTCAGACTGTGATTATGTCGATTCAAGGCGAGCAGGAATACTTCAGGCGAGCGATGAAAGCTGGCGCCAAGGACTTTCTGATCAAGCCCTTCTCGACCAATGACCTGATCGACACCATACAAAATGTCTTCAATAAATGGGTTAAAGATCGTCCCGAGCTTTTTTCCGAAGAGCCCAGAGCCGATATTCTCACTTTCTTTGCTACTAAAGGCGGAGTTGGCCGAACGACACTTGCAGTCAATCTGGCAGCAGGACTCGTCAGCAAAGGCAAAAAAGTTCTGCTGATCGATGCCTCGCTACAGTTTGGCGACGTCGCCATCACTCTTAATCAACCAGCCAAGCGTACTATTTACCATCTGGTTGAAAGTGGCGAAGAAATTACTCTTGGCGAAATCGAAAAAAACATCATTAAACATGAGTCAGGCATTGACCTGCTGCTGGCTCCTAAAGAACCGGCTTTTGCCGAAGCGGTTAAAAGTGAACACTTTCTTAAAATCATCGAGAATGTCGAAACTCTGTACAACTTCATAATTTTCGATATGCCGCCGAGCATCACCGAAAAAGAACTCGCGATTCTAGATCGCAGCACCATGGTGCTGCTCGTAGCCACGCTCGAAATCAGTTCGCTGAAAAACACCAAAATCTGTCTCAAGACCTTCAGCGATATCAACTTCGACCTGTCGAAGATCAAATTGATTCTGAACAAAGAAATCCCCAATGTTGGCTTTGGCAAAGAAGACCTCGAGTCTGGCCTGGCAATACCCGTATACGCAACTGTTCCCATGGAGGCTGAGATCGCTCAGCGCTCTCTCAATCATGGCGAAGCTTTTGTTCTCAAGTCACCGGCCAGTGCGATAGCCCGTTCCATACTTGGAATGGCTGATCGTCTGGTAGGCACTACAACCGGGCCTGAAACCGGCAAAAGTGCAATATTCAAAATAAAAGACCTGCTTTTTGGCTCTTAAATCTGGAGGTAGATAAATGGGTGGTCTGCTGTCACGTCTCAACGAAGAAAAGAAAACAACGGAAAAATCGGGAATCATCGATGCGGCATCGACGCGCGAAATAACCGGTTTTGAACGGCTCAAGGATCGTGTACACACCAAGCTCATCGACGATATGCCTGCGGCCATCATGGCCGAACAAAATATGGACAAGAAGCGCAACATGTTGCGCGAACGCATACTGGCCGTAGTAGCCGAAGAAAGCCCCAAAGCCAACGTTACCCTGGCTCAGCGCGAAATCGAAGCGCTTTCGGCGACACTGCTCGACGACATGATCGGCTTCGGCCCGATACAACCACTTCTGGATGAAGAAGACATCTCTGAAGTCATGGTAAATGGCCCTTTCCAGATTTATTACGAAAAGAAGGGCAAGCTCATCCTTTCAGACATCAAATTCAAGGATAACGACCATGTAATGCGCATTATTGAACGTATCGTAGCCCCTATCGGCCGCCGTATTGACGAATCAGTGCCTTATGTCGATGCCCGTCTGCCAGATGGATCGCGCGTTAATGCAATTATTCCGCCTCTGGCACTCAATGGCCCGACCATCACTATCAGAAAATTCAAAAAAGAAGCACTTGGTATCGCCGACCTGGTTAAATTCGGCACTCTCACCCAGGAAATGGCAGACTTTATCGAAGCCTGCATCAAGGTGCGCCTTAACATAGTCGTATCTGGTGGTACCGGCTCTGGTAAAACAACTACTCTGAATATTCTCAGTTCATTCATTCCCGAAGACGAACGCATCATCACCTGCGAAGACGCGGCCGAACTTCAGCTGCGTCAGCCGCACGTAGTCAGACTTGAAACCCGCCCGGCCAACATCGAAGGCAAAGGTGAGGTCTCCATGCGCGAACTTATAAAAAACACCCTGCGCATGCGTCCTGAACGCGTAATCGTCGGCGAATGTCGCGGTGGCGAAGCGCTTGACATGCTTCAGGCAATGAATACCGGTCATGATGGATCTCTAACCACAGGCCACGCCAACACCCCTCGCGACATGCTGGCGCGTCTCGAAACAATGGTGCTGATGGCCGGTATGGATCTTCCGGTTCGCGCAATTCGCGAACAGATCAGCTCAGCGGTTCACATGATCATTCAGCAGTCGCGCCTCAAGGACGGTTCACGCAAAATAACCTTCATTACCGAAATACAAGGCATGGAGGGTGACAAAGTCGTCACTCAGGACATATTCAAATTTGAGCAGACCGGTGTCGATGAAAAGGGAAAAATCCAGGGCCGCCTCAAACCAACAGGTATCAGGCCAAAATTCGCAACCAAGTTCCAGGAATTTGGTATAAAGCTGCCACAGAATATATTCACTGACACCTCGAGAGGATGGTAACAACTTGCTACAGATAATCTTCATCGTATTTGCGGCGATTGCAACACTGTTTTTCGTGCTGCTGCTCTTCTCTCTCCTTGGCAAACCGCCTGGCGAAGAAGTGCGTGCCCGCATGGAGCAGTATCTGGTCGAAACCGAGATGGCAGCTTCTGAATATCATGATCCTGACGAAGATGCCAGCCCCCGAGAAGACATTGATGCTAGCGATGATGAGTGGGTCAGAGAGAACCGTGGTGGTGGCCAGGGAGGAGTAAAAAAGGTTCTTGCCAACGTCGGCTCGATCATAACTCCGCGCGGCATGGCAATGCGCATTGCAGCTGAACTGGCCAAAGCCGATGTCCCCCTGAAAGCCAATGAATATGTTGCCATACAGTTTCTGGCAGTAACGCTTTCGCTCGCATTCGGTATGATTATTTTCAAAAACATTGCACTTGCAGTGGGAATAGCCGTTCTTGGTTATTTTTCGCCGATGATCTGGGTTAAAGTCAAAAAGAGCCAACGCATACGCGAATTCAACGAACAGATTCTCGACACCCTGATAATGCTCGCAAATGGCCTCAAAGCCGGCTACTCATTCCTTCAGGCCATGGAAATGGTCTCGCGTGAAGCGCCCCCCCCCATGGGGAAGGAACTCAAGCGAGTTCTCAAAGAGAACAGTCTTGGAGTGAACCTCGAAGACACACTCCTGGCGCTCAATGACCGCGTTGAGAGCGAAGACTGGGATCTTGTCACTACCGTCGTGCTTATTCAGCGACAGGTCGGTGGGAACCTTGCCGAAATCCTTGATAAAATCGGCTTTGTTATCCGCCAGCGCATGAAGATCAAGGGTGATATTCAGACCAAGACCGCTCAAGCAAAGGTCTCTGGTATGCTTGTTGGAGCTTTGCCGATTGGCATAGGTTTTTTGATTTATCTTATCAACCCGAAATTCATGATGAAGCTGTTTACTTTCAAAAGCGGCGGCTTTCGCGGCTGGTATGTCGTGATCTTCGGAATTTTCTGGGAAATCATCGGCATGTACATCATCATGAAAATAGTCGATATCGAAGTGTGAGGAAACAACAATGAACCTGCTATTTATAATTGTTGGCGGCATAATAGTTTTTCTGGTCATACTCCTGCTGTTCCCGTCTGGCAGTAAAAGTGACATACAGAATCGCCTGGCCGCATTTGACGAAGGCATGCCGGCCGATTCGGTCGCCACCGTCCAGGAAGCTGAACTCAATAAACCTTTTGTCGATCGCGTTATCAGACCTTTTCTGGCAAGAATGGCCGGAAAGCGTGACGCCAAAGATCTCAAAAAAGTCCAGAAAAGTTCGCTCAAAAAGGAACTGGCTCAGGCAGGTTACCCGGGCGGTCTTACCGTTACCGAATTCGCTGTTATCCAGAACCTTTTTCGCGTAATCATGCCAGCAGCTGTCGCTGCTTTCTGTCTGGTATTCGTTCCTAAACTCCTGGTTCTGGGAACCACAGTCGGCGCCATTCTCGGCTTTCTTGGCCCGCGCCTCTTTCTGCAGAGCAGAATCGCCAATCGACTGCACAGAATCCAGCGTCAGCTACCTGACGTTCTCGACCTTCTTACCGTTGCGGTAGAAGCCGGTCTTGGTTTCGATGCCGCCTGCGACAAGGTTGTAGAAAAAATGCGCGGTCCAATTCCCGATGAATTCAGTCTTACCTTGCGTCACATGCGCATGGGTCAGGCGCGCCGCGATGCTTTCAAAGGCATGGCAGAGCGCGTCGACCACCCTGACCTCAACGGTTTTGTATCGGCAATCATTCAGGCAGACCAGCTCGGTGTTTCAATCGGTCAGGTTCTGCGTATCCAGTCCGAACAGTTGCGCGACAAACGTCGCCAGCGCGCCGAAGAAGAGGCAGCCAAGGCTCCGGTTAAAATGATGATCCCGCTGGTTCTCTTTATCTTCCCGAACGTCGGTATAGTTATCGGTGCGCCAGCTGCGTTTCAGATCATCGATGAGATGAGTAAATCCAAAATGGGTGGTGGCGAAGGCCAGTGATCAGTAGTATCAAAGTAACCAACACAAGAGACGAAAGCCTGATTGCCGACCGGGTCAAAGTTGCTGACAGCTTCTGGCAGCGCTTTCGCGGCATGATGCTGACGGCTGAACCGGCTGAAGGTGAAGGGCTGCTGTTGTCTCCTTGTAATTCGATACACATGATGTTCATGCTCTACCCGATCGATGCGATTTTTCTTGATGCCAGCCTCAAAATCAAGGCTCTCTACGAAAAGTTGCCACCCTGGTTCGGGATGTCGCGGATACATAAAGACGTGAATTCTGTTCTTGAACTAAAATCAGGAACTATTAACAAAACTGGCGTCAGGATCGATGATGTCCTGAGAATGGAGAGGACAGAGTGTTGAATAATATTGGTAAATCTAGTGCCCTCAAAGGAGACCGAGGCATGAAGGAAAAATATTCTATGTTCAGATTCGTTTTCGCCTCACTGGCATGCTGCCTGCTGGCAGCTGCATTGATAACCGGCTGCGGCGGCGGCAACAACCCGTCCGGCCCAACCAGTTCGACAACAGCAGCCGCTGCCTACGACAACTTCCCTTCAAATGCGACAGGAAGTGTTACTTTGAACGGCCTGCTCATCGATCTGACTACCCAGAACCTTATCAATTCTACAGCTGCAGACATCTATATAACGGTAGAATACATAGGGACATCATACAAAAAGACGATAGCTGCTGTTGATAATCGTGCATTCACCTTCTTTGAACTCCCTGAAGGTCAATATATGATTACGGTAGAAGACAAAGGCGGCGTCTACGATCCTTCTAATCCTCTGATTCAAGAATTATCAGCCGGAAAGGTCAATATATCCATACCTTTGTCGCCAAAAACAGGTACTGCAACGACGTCTTCATTGAATTTCTTTGCCACTGTCCTAGACGGATCTCTGAAGAACCCGATAATGTTTGCCACTGTTGATGTGACTATTGAAAATGTCGCGAACCTGACATTCCAGGCCACAACTCTGCAAACAGGTGAATTTTCTCTTCTTGGACTGGCATCCGGGACTTATACAGTCAAAATATCTAAAGACGGATATGTCGAGGTATCAAAAACACTTATCATCAGCGATAAAATCATGTTTGGCAACCAGGAAATCGTTGCTGCAGATATCGCGACCTTCAAAGATGGTGGTGGTACTAATAGAACAGGCTATTACCTTGGAGAGCTGCTCATGTCTCCCAAGTTTACCAATACTGGCGGACTTGCCGGAATTCTGCTTGACTCAGATAAAAACCCGATTCCCTCAACAACAAAACTCGACCTGATTTATCTAAAGACTCCTAAAGACCCGGTAGGCCCTGGAACCATCATTCCAAATGTCAAACCCAACGTTCTTGGCTACGTTTCGTTCAAGAATCTGCCGGCAGGCGAATACGTTCTGGCTGAGGCAAACGACTACGTAACCCCAACCATAAACTGGACAGCCTCTGCAACCTATGATGCAGATGGCAACATCTCGGGTTGGTCCTTTACCCCCGCCAGCAAGCTGGTAACTCGCATCTGGCTCGGCGTTACTCCTGGCCTTGTAACTCCGATACCTGAACAGGAATAGTAGAAATCTCTGGAATGAACCTGTCCAACAGACAGGTTCATTCTTTTTTTTTGTAACCCGAAATAGAGGATTTTCTGAAACAAAAATTTCAGGTTTGTTTGAGCATGATTTTTGCTTATATTATATTAGAGAATGTTTTTGCCATAAGGGGGCAACTCCATGTTTAAGAAAAATTTGTTGAATGTGCGACGGGGTGGCGCACTTGTGATGACCGGTCTGGCCGCTATTTTCATGTTGGGCATGACCGCTCTGGTAACCGACATTGGCTATCTTTATTACAGCCAGTCGCATCTACAGACAGCAGTGAACGCTGGCTGGAAGGCTGGCTATGACAGAATGCTCGAAATAGTTCAAGGAGCTTACGCTCCTGCTCCCGGCAGTACCCAGGATCAGGCGATAAGAGCGCATATTCTCGATGTGATGGCACAGAATGGTATAACCGAGATGAATACCGAAATAGTGATATCATACACCCCCCTGACACCCAGGACATTTCCTGGATACTATCTCAGAGTAGAGGGGACACAAAGAGTCGGCCTGTTCTTCGCAAAAGTGATGAATATTGCCAACTCTGATGTTTATGCCGTCAGAGAGAACCACCCCAACGACATGGGACAAGGGGTTGTACCTCTTGCGGTTCCGCATGGTGACGTCATCGACGAGAGCAGAAACACCTTTGATTTTCATGAATTTACCGGAGACGAAGGATTTGTAGAAAACAAAGAATATATACTCAAGCTTGGATCTGGTGGTGCAGGTTCGAGCAAGGCAAAACCTGTTAAAACTGATCCTGAAGCGATCATTGAAGAAGACCTGCCTACTTTTATCTATATTCCGATGAGGAACGAGAACCTCCTGGCAGCGGCAACTGCGACTCCAGTGCTGTTGGTCGGAACCGGTTTTCCCGTTGTATCTCAAACTGATGCTGGCTATCTGGCCGCTTATGGTGGAGTATATAACTGCCTCAGACAACCAGGTAACCCGGCCGGCAACGTCCCTGTATACTGGCTTGTCGGCTACAATGGTGGCGCCTTCATCCTTCACGACGCCCTCGCGCTAAGAACCTGGCTGAGCAGTCGTGGCGTGAATTATGCTGTTCTCAATGATATTGATGCTTTCAACATTATTGATGCGGCACCAGAGCACAAAATGCTGTTCAATCAACCACGTCTTGGCGTATATACCAGCAGCTCAACACCTGGCACCACTGAATTAGCATCGCTGCTTGTAGAGTCCAGTGTCAGAGAAAGCGGCGACGTCGATGGAACAGGCGACCTCGCGATAGTAACCGACGCTGAAATCATTGGCGGAGCACTTTCCAGTGTTGATGTTCTATTGATGAACGACCAGGATATGACCGGTTACGGCGGGGGGTGCAGCCACCATGCCCTGCCCTGCACTCATTTTCTGGGTATTGGCGGTTTCGATTTTGTCTCTAACAAAATCGAAGAAAAAGCACTCTATATGTGCCCCAAATGTCGCGAAGACTTCGACCAGGGAACAAAAAAATGGAAAGTAGGCGTTATCCCCGGAGCCGACTGCGAACTACTAGGCGTAAGATGCTCTGAACGTCAGACAATCGCGTTAACCAAACAGGGTAATCCGGTATTGTTCTACTGGGGAGCTGCCAACAATCAGGATTACCCAGCCTACCAGACGCTGATCTGCGGAACACCGTCACAGAACCAATGTTATGAGTTCATAAGACAGAGTTCATTACTTGGTCAGGAAGTTCCCTTCTCACAACCATACGTATATTCGACCCAGAAATGGCAGGTCGCATCCAAGATATTAAGTCACGTCGACGGCGGCGGTCATCTTTTGGCAAAAGGCTTTGCAGCTGAAACCATGGATCTTTCTCTGTGGAAGATGAACGCAGCCGGCTCTTTTGAAGATTGTCTGGCATTTGCCGGCATGGAAATGGTCGATTTCCCCAGACGACTCCCCTACGTTCGCTTCTCTAACATCAACTCAACCATGTTTAACGCCGGATTCACCATTTCCGACTTCAACGACCCTCGTTGTCAAAACCACCTTGCAGCTCTGACAACCGGCCTTGCTGATAACAATGCATTTAACATGAGTTTGGATATAGGTGCGACAGCGCTTGGATCAGTCGATGCCGACTATGCAAAATACATAAAAGGCACCAGTGGAACTGGCGAATATTGCTATCTCGCCGGTAGCGTCAATACTGTTCCGGCCAAACGGCTTATTCTCAACAACATACTCTATGCATCACTCAGCGACAAAGCTCAGAAATACTTCGTAACCGCAAGACAAAAAGGCGGCAATTATGGCCCATTAGATCCGGACAACTACGATGGAGGTGGCGCCAGCGATTATCAGGATCGCTTCATGTTCGGGTTCAACCAGCCTCTGCAACTGTGGGATCGCGTAATCGGCGAAAGCGGCAACATGCGCATGCCGACGGACAAATCAGTAGAATTTAGACTCGACCCGAACAATCCGGCAAGCAGGTTTATAATAGTTCCAATCACAGATGTTCCGCCAGAAGCAAAAGCCGTGCAACCAGACGTGGATACAATTTATGCCCTTAAGGGAAATGACCACCCGAACGGTGAGTATACTCCTGACCAGGCCAGTTTTACAGCTTCGATACGCATTATAGGGTTTGCCATGTTCGAACTCGTCGATGCTTCAAGCTCTGATGCCGATGACATTGGGGATTACCAGGTGGGGCAGGTGAGAGGAAAGTTCGTTCGCTACATTGTCGATCCGCGTGAAGTTGCCGGAATGGATCCTTACGTTACACCATGATCATAATTTAGAGAGAAAATAGAGAGTCCTGACCAACCAAAGGGGAAACCCTTTCTTAAGCGCCCTCAAGGGCGCTTTTTATTTTATTGCCGCGCCCTTGATCGGGTGTTTTTCCACACCAAAAAAGAATGAGTAATTTCACTCCCGGGGTATTTATACCCCATATCAGGGAATTTTTTCTTGCTGGTTAATTATTCGACCGATATTGCCTTAGCCCGGCTGAACTTCTGCAAGTCCCCTGAGATTGCTTCGTCAGACTGAATCCTCCTCGCAATGACCAGACCAATCGCAATCTGGATCTCAATCGATCTTTCTTTTCTCTCTAACATCTTTCTTGGCCGGCCCTCCAAGTCTCTGGTTGAGTTTATTCTTATTTTCTTCCTTGTGACTCTGCGTCTTTGTGCGCACCTCCTCTATTCATAGCTATCGGGATAGATCTTCTCTTGTTCTCTGTAACTAAGTGTGAAAATCGATTACAATTACGATTACGACAACGACGAGAGAGAACTTGCATTTGCTATTAAAATCTCAGCTGATTTGTTGTATATTTCTTATAAAATGATAGACTTATAGTGTGAGCATGATTTTTGCTTATGAATAAGCAGGGGGGAACAAAATATGTACAAACGCAGAAAAAGAAAGGGTCAGGCAATCGTCGAGTTTGCCATGGTATTTCCATTCTTTCTGCTGATCGTAGTTGGCGGCATTATCGATTTCGGCTTCGCCTTCTACAACTATCAGACATTGCAGCAGATAGCCAATGACACTGCGCAATGGGCTGCCGAGTCACTGCCAGATCCCAACAACATCACGGCAATCACAGAATATGCCAACAAGCAGCGCCCAGCCTGGTGGACAGGGGCTTTTACCGTCAACACTCCCACCTGGACAGAACTGCCTACAAACGGTCAGCTCATAAACATCTCGGTATCTTACACATCACCGGCTTATACCCCGTTCTACCAGACCATGTTCAGCGCTGCCACCGGCAACAACGGAATCCAACTGGCGACAACCGCCTCATACAAGAGACTTACTCAGCTGAAACGCTATTAACAGGAGACTTATATGAGAAAGCAGGAAAATCGAGGCCAGGCTCTTGTCGAAATGGCGTTGGTGCTGCCGCTTTTCATCTTTGTAATAATGGGAATCTTCGATTTTGGCAGAGTCCTGCACTGCTGGGGCACCCTCAATTATCAATGCGTAAGAGCGGCTAGAGTCTCCACAAGACGCATAAATCCGCTGCTTACCGGCAATGCCATGATCCCGTCTGCCTTCCCCACTCTGTCGGAGACAGCTGCAACCTTCAATCAATTCCGGTCGCCGATGATGACAAGCGACAACTATCTCGATCAAAACGTGACTACGTTCACCGATGGCGAAGGCAACACCGTAACAGTACCTGTGCTGTTTTCTCACTCAGGCATAGGAAGCGCCTCACCAACAGTTGAAATCAGCGCAGCATACACGCTGGACATGATAACGCCATTCCTCGGAAAACTCGTCGGCGGCGAAAACAGAGCTGGCGCCATAACCATACACGCCTATGCCAGCGAATCAAAAGAATAAAAGTTTCCAACAAAAGCGGCTGTTCATTATAGAACAGCCGCTTTTGTTTTACCGCGTTCGCGAGAGGGCATCAGCCAAACGAAGCAATATCACCGACAGAAAGATTGCTTCGCTGCGCTCGCAATGACCTGTTATTAGTCGGTCAGGGCAATGGCTTCGATTTCTACCAGGCAGTCGAGTGGCAGTTTGGCGACCTGCACGCAGGAGCGCGCCGGCGGTTCTGATTTGAAACGGGCGCCGTAAATCTCGTTGACTTTGGCGAAATGGCCAAGATCCTTTAAAAAGATAGTACACTTTACTACTTTCGAAAAATCAGATCCACCAGCCTTGAGAACCGCTTCGAGATTCTTCATGACCTGCTCGGCCTGACCTTCGATATCGGTCGCCTCGATTTTGCCGGTTTCGGGAACTATCGGCACCTGCCCCGAGGTGAACAGCATGCCGGCGATCTTTATTGCCTGAGAATAAGGGCCAATGGCGGCCGGAGCCTTGTCGGTGCTGATAACCTGTCTTTTCATACATTCCTCCATTTTAGCTCGAATTTTATAACAGAGCCATTATCTACCTCAACCGCTTCGAGGTCAACCTGTTGATTTTTTCAAAGATTGTTATAAATTCAGCAACAGCTGACGATACTTTGTGAGATTCCGGCACGCATATTTTTGCTGGTTATTGCATTTATGCGCGCAGAAGAGGTAGAATTATACCGTGATCAAAGGAGTTACGAATGAGGAAAACTGCTGAAAGACTGCTGCTGACGATCATGCTGGTCGCCATTCTCGGCGCCTTCGCACAGCCGCGACCAGTCCAGGCCGCCCAGGAAATCAAAGAAACCTTCATGTTATCTGGCTTTCTTGGCGACAACCATGAAGCCATAAAAAAGATACTGCGACACTCTCATGAAATGCAGCATCAGGCCAGACCTTTCACCATAAAACGCCATCGCGAGCGCTTTCGCTTCGAACCTGGCGACAGACATCCTCGCGAAATCATGGTGCTTTCGCGCAAAATGATATCGCACTTCAAGCTTATCAACGGTCTGCTCTATCACACAGAGATTCCCAATCGCGAACAGCTCTACAACCAGCTTCTCGAAACAGTCGAAAGCATGGTCACCTTCAGCAAACGAGCCATCAGAGCTAACAAAGACTACAATTACGCGCTTTACCTCGCCTCAGCACAGGGCATCGAAAAAGAAGTGTTCATGCTCAACGAACTGATGCACAGTCTCGAGCTCTCAATCAACGCCAACATTATCGAAACCGACGCTCTTAAAGAGAACCTTTAAGCGCCTCAAGGAAAGAGGAACAAGATGAAACCTTCTGCCAGCTGGTCCAACAAACTTCTGACCGCTTCGCTGCTTCTTGGTCTGCTGGTTGCACCGCTGACTGCTGCAGAAAAAGGCCCGGTCACAGCAAAGGAAAGAGCAGCCACAATGATTCAGGAAGGCCTGAACCATCTGCTGCTTGAACAGAACAAGCAGGCAGAAGAACTCTTCATCAAAGCCAAGTCTATCGATCCCTATTCTGAACAGGCCTACAACTTCCTTGGTCTCATCTACCTGCAGCAGGAACTGTTTGAAAAAGCCGAAGACATGCTCAAGCGAGCCATTGCCATCGAACCTATGTACCCAGAAGCGTTGCGCAACCTTGGCAAGCTGTATCTGCGCCAGGATCGCTTTGATGAAGCCTCTACCTATCTGCGCCGAACTCTCGCCCTCGATGTAAATCAGCCATATACCTGGTATCTGCTGGGCATGGCACAGTATTTCAGCGGCAAAGTCAGCGAGTCGATTACTTCTTACGAAAATGCGTTCTCGATGGAACCCAACCTGCCGGTAGAGGCGCACTACAACCTGGGCGTCGCCTACCACGAAACCTCGCGCTATCTCGAAGCCGTACGCTCTTACGAGCAGGTGTTGAAGCACGAACCGGACCACATCAACGCCCTCAACAATCTCGGGCTGGTCTACTCGATTCTTGGCGAGAAAGATCGCGCCATCGACCTGTTCAATCAGGTGCTCAAGATTGACAACGGCAACATCAAGGCTCGCATAAATCTCGGCAACGTATTTCTGAGCACCCGCGACCTGGTTGAGGCAGAAAAGATCTACCGCAGCGCCATTTCTCTCGACCAGACCGACATCAGTCCACGCCTGAACCTTGGTGTCGTATATTACGAGAAGGGCGACTTCGCCAATGCCCGCTCAGAATGGGAAAAGCTGCTCAAAGAAAATCCCGACAACGTCAGAGTTCTTTCGGTAATGGGTTCAGCTTTTCTTGAAAAGAAGGAATACGACCTTGCCATCGAAGTATTCAAACGCATGGCCAAACTCATGCCTGACAACGGCAGCATCGCCAACACGCTTGGCTACCTGCTCGCCGACCAGAACAAGGAACTGCCGCTGGCCAAAGATCTGATAGAAAAGGCGATTGAACTCGACCGTCCCAATCGTGCTACATATCTCGATTCACTTGCCTGGGTTGAATACCGCCGCGGCAACTTCAAACAGGCTCTCCAGATACAGAACCGTGCCATGCGCATCTTCGGGCTCACCCACGAACCGGTTTCGAGCGAAGTTCATCTGCACATGGGAAAAATTCAGGAACGACTGAAAAACTACGAGCAGGCACGTAATGCCTATGAAGCGGCGATCAAGAGCAACACCGATGCTGCTTCGGTAAAAATTGCCTCAGAAAGCCTGCACCTGCTGAAAGACAAGCAGTGACCTACTCTGAAGTCAAAAATGCTGTCATCGCGAGGCATCTTCAAGATGCCGTGGCGATCTCATTGAGCAAGGAGACTGCTTCGTCGCGAACCGCTCCTCGCAGTGACGGTAAAGCATATGAGTCGTAATCTGGTGATTTTGCCGGTAGCGGTTGCTGGCTGGATAATGCTTTATCTTGCTGCGCTTCTTTATCCACCGGAAGCAGCATTACCAAGACAGATCGCACTGTTTACCGCCGCCACCATCTTAACCCTTGCCTCCGCTCTGGTTGTTGCCGGGTTTTCGCGGCTGAAACAACATCGCAATGTTTATCTGCTGATCGGCCTGGTCGGACTGGTCGCTACCTTTTATTGCGCGAAACCTCTGGTAAACCGCAGTCAAATGCTGAATCGGAGTGGCGCCATACCAGGTCAGCTGATCTTTGTCACCTCCGAAACGCATGGCCTGACCGGAATATCAGAATTTCTGCTGGTCGAACTTCGCAATGCCAATTTCACAGCCATCAATCACCAGCTGGAAGAAGAATTCCCCGAGTCAGCCCGGATGATACTGCTGCTGGCACTGGTACAACTGACGCTGGCATCAGGAATCGGCCTGTGGATAGGTGAAGGCATAGATGAGATCGCGCATCTGCTTCCGGTTGCCATAATTGCAACCGTTGCCGACATCTGGAGCGTGTCAGCCGGCGCCACTGCCAAAATTGTGGTTTCTTCGGCAATCAACTATTTTCTGCTGCGTTTTCCCATGCCAGGCTACGGCACTATTCCTTATTTGATAGGGCTTACCGACTTTCTCTTTTTCGCCATTTTCTTCCAGGCCGCGGTTCGCTTCGAACTTGGTATCAAAAAAAACGTATTGCTGCTTCTGGCTTCTTTTTTTATCGCAGTTGCCGCTGCAATATTTTTTGCAACCGGTTTGCCGGTGCTGCCATTCATGGCTGTACTCTTCGTCGTCGGCAATTTCAAGCGTCTCAGTCTGAAAAAAGAAGAGATCAGACAGATTTTGCTGTTTGTGGTATTTATAATTATTGCATTCACACTTATCAGTAAATTTGCACATTGAGTGCCAGGGAGGTAATGAAATGATCGGTTTTCACAAGATGCACGGACTCGGCAACTGCTTTATCTTCTTCGACGAATTCAACCAGGATTTGTCGTTCATAAAAACTCCCGAAAAAATCAGACTGCTTTGCACGACCAGCCATGGTCTTGGTTCTGACGGACTTGTTTTTATCGCGCCGCCACGCGATGCCAAACATCATTGCCGAATGGAAATGTTCAACACAGACGGCAGCGAAGCCGAAATGTGCGGTAACGCCATTCGTGGTGCCGCCATGTTGTACGACCGCAAATCACTGGGAATTTCGCCGGTTTTGATCGAGACTCGAAGCGGCACTAAAGAAGTAAGCTTCGTCAAAGTCAGCGATGGCGAGGGCTATTATCGGGCGCAGATGGGTCAGGCCAACTTCGACCTGGTCAGCAGCGGCGAACTGGTCAGCGAAGACAAACGCAAACCACTTGAATGGAACCTGATAACTTTCGAACCAGTTTACGTCAACGTTGGCAACCCGCATGCAGTAATCTTTCTCAAAACACCGTTGTCACACGATGAAATGAAGACTGCCGGCGCCTGGCTGGAAACCCATGCCAACCACCCGCGCCGTATCAACGTAGAATTCGTCGAAGCGCTGTCACGCAGCGAAGCCCGGGTAAACGTCTGGGAACGCGGTTGCGGCATGACGGCCGCCTGCGGAACCGGTGCTACTGCTGTTGCTGCCGCCGGCATCAAAAATGGATTGTTTGACAAAAAAGTTACCATTCACATGCCGGGTGGCGACCTGGTTATCGAACAGGATGCCGAAGGACTGCTCTACATGACCGGTCCGGTACAGGAAGTAGCGGTCGGCCAGATTTCGGCCGGCATGGCACATCGTCTGAGTCGCGCATGAGTTTCGCAGAAGAAGCCTTAAAGGCTGTAAGAAGGACACTTGAAGAGGTGCTGGCCGGAAGGCCGGCACCTGCTATCAGCTTTGCCGACCCACGTTTCAAAGAGCACTGCGGTATATTCGTCACTCTCAAAAAGCAAGGTGAACTGCGTGGCTGTATTGGTCTGGTGCGCGGTGTTGAACCGCTCAGTCAGGCCATAGGGAAAATGGCGGTGGCAGCGGCAACGCACGACCCGCGCTTTCCACCAGTCCGGCTGAATGAGCTGGCTGACATTGACATCGAAATCTCTGTACTGACACCTATGAGCAAAGTCGACAATGTCGCCGACATTAAAATCGGCCGTGACGGGCTGATGCTGCAATACCACGGCCGATCGGGTCTTCTGCTGCCACAGGTACCGATTGAATGGGGCTGGGATGTTGAAGAATTTCTCGAAAATCTCTGCCACAAAGCCGGCCTGCCACCGGGCTCGCATCTGCAACCAGGCGCTACCCTGCTGAAGTTCTCGGCTGATATATTTTCTGAGAACAGTCACTCGGCAGTTTGACGCTTATCACTGCGCGTGTTACACTTAAAGAAATGGCTCAGGCCTTCTGGAAAAAATCTGAGGACTGGAGAAAGGCGATGAATCGACAGGGTTTTGCTTACCTGGTAGCGGTTTTGATACTGGGCCTGCTCGCATTTATGGGGCTTTTTCTGGCTCAGAGCAGCTCGGCCGAATACTCGCAGGCCGCTGTTTCGGTCTATCGCACCATGGCCCGCCAGCTTGCCGAAGCCGCCGCCGACGAAGCATACGTCATGCTCGAAGAGCGCTTCAAGGATAAAACCGAAACCGGCTTTCTTCAGCAGCTCCTCTGGCAGGCCTCCGGGTCACAGGTGCCAAAAGGCGGTGGAGCAACCGGCCTCAACCCCACCCTGCTGCATGATTTTACCGATCTTAAGGACAAAGTAACACAGACCCTGACTCTCAAAGACTACCACATGACCAGGGCCGGCTTTACGATCGAAAAGATTCTGCCCAATATCAAGGGCTGCCGCCCCATTCCAAACGGCCCGCTCGACGATCCAGAAAACTACCATCGCTCGCCGGACCGCACCAAGGGCTTTGACGATCACTATTCGCGCGACTGGTACCTGGTGATTCAGCTCGATATAACTATTGCTCTGCAAAAGCAGCGCAAATTCAAAGTCGACTTCACAATTTCGCGCGATGTAAAGCTGCTTAACCTCGGCCCGATAGCCCGAAATTACTCAATGTTCAGCATTCTCGGCCATCGTATTCCTTCGGGCGATCCTGCCAGTGTTCAGGCAGCATTGCGCAACGAAATGAACATGCCCGACCGCGCCGGCGGCCGGCTCATTCTCTGGAACATGCCGTTCCAGTCGCGCGTCTACCTGCACGGGCCAGCAATAGTAAATCTTGAGAACCCTGAATTGGCCAGCGAAAGACAGTTTGGCGGCGCCTACAACATTTACGACCCCAAATACCCGCAACCCGGTATAAACCAAGCTTTTCAATACAGTGACACTTTTTACGGCATGTCTTACCTGCCGACCATTGGCAGAGCCATTTTCCCATCCAAAACGCTCTGGGATTCAATTGCTGTCTGGTGGCGACCGGGCAAGCAACGCAAATCTGACGAAATAGCCAACCGCGATACTTATCTTGGACTCTTCACCGATGAAACGGCTTACGGCGGCCTGCTGCCTCACCGCAATCGCACCTTCGGCGAAGTCCTCGGCGATATAAGCTCGCGTGGCATCCAGGATACATATTTCCGCGGCACCAACGTCAACCAGAAATTCCTGCCGGGCGGCCCCTTCTGCCGCACGCCCTGGAAATTCGTTTCGCCCACTCTCATGGGCGAAGACCGTTACCTCCCCAACAGCACAGCCGATTTCAGCGGTGCCGTCAACAAGGTTTTTCCGAAGGACGATCAGCACCTGCGTATCGAACACCGCTGGCTCGCCGATGACACCAAAATCGCGGAACAGAGCAAAATTTACGCCCGCACCTACAAGATCAAATACAATAATGTTACCAATAACGTCGAAACCCCACCCAAAGAAGAACTGATGGAATTTTCACTGAGCTATTTCAATGAATCAGACCCTGAGGGCTTTCTGGGCAAACTCGGCTATTCCCTCTCCTCAATCGGCGAAAGCTTCTGGCGCAACTTTACCATGCCCTTCGAAGCGATCACGGTAATCGCCTCGCCTCTCATCAACCGCATATGGCCGGGACAAGACACCTTAGTTTCCGCCAATGCCGAGCAGATTTTCAAAAATCTGTTTCCGAATAACTTCAAATATAATTTCAGGGGAATTGCGACCCGTCAGCTTGCAGATGAAAGCGAAATCCCACGTGATGCCGAAGGTCGCTGGCTGCTGAACGGCGTCTACTGGCTTGATTCTTGCCAGATTGACAGCTCGGTAACTTACGTTGGCACCGGCACAATTCTGGTCACAAAGTTCACCCCAGACCGGCCGTTCAAAATCAGGGGAAGCATTGTGTCATTGAAGGCTGACGACCGCGTGACACCGCTTGGACACCTCAACATCTTCTATCAACCATACGACCAGACAGTTTCCGATGTCACCGACAGAATGCTAACCATTGAAGGCTCTGGCAACATGATCGAGGCGAGCGTGTTCTCATGCTATGGCATCAGAACTACTGACGGCGATGTTCTCGACCTGACCAGGGTCGGCATTTACCCTGACCGCCCGACCAATGAATGGGCCGGCGACTGCCTGAGCAAAATATCTGAAGCTTCCAACATGATTTACGGCAACTATGTTAATTTTTTCATGTGCAAAGACAAGCAGGAAGGCGATCTGTGGATAGTTCACAATTTCAACAGCCCGCTTTACTTTGACAAATACAATACCGGCTTCAAGGCTGCGCAGGTTAAAATCGATGAAAACGAAGACAATCGCAAGGCCTACGAGCTTATGACCCATGAATTTTTCATGAGTCCCAAAATCATGCACGTGGCAAGTATGGGCGGCAACGATGAAGATGACGAATAAACGCAGAGCTTTTACGACACCAGAACTGCTGATGACCATTGTCGTCTTTTCATTCGGTCTGCTGCCGCTTATCGTCTTGTTTCAAAGCAGTCACAAGCAGACGGCACAGGCCAAAAATCTCATGGTTGCTCACAGCCTCGGCCGCACCATGATCGCCGAAATCCGCGCCCTCGGTTTTGAAGTGCTTGAACAGGAAATGCAGAACTCTCGCCTCAACATAATTCATACTAGCCGGCCAGTTGAAGGGCCGCTGGTAGGCAGCGACGGCGACTCGACCGTTTACCCGGAATATTACAAACGCTTCAACACCAGCGTCAAACTCGAACGCGCCAGCACAGATCAGAACAAAAAAATTCGCGTCGAACTCGACATCGAATGGAAAGAGCCCAATCGCACCTTTAACCTGGGCTTTGGAACGGTAGTTGGAAAATATGGCAATTAAGAGATCTACAGGCTTCACTCTGACAGAAATGATGGTGGTAGTGGTTGTAGTCACACTGCTGATGGGCTTTGCCTGGCATTTCTACTTCAGCGGCCGCGAAACCATGCGCCATACCGTTTCACAGAGCCAGATACAGCTCGACACCCGTATTTTTCTCGACAATCTTGAAATCGAGATGGGTTCCTGTTACGCCTTTTCCGAGGTAGATACCCAGAACAAAAAATTCTCGTTCTACTCTTACACCTTCACGCCTCCGCATCTTGACGACGTTCTGTATGATAACACCGGCACGCCTCACACAACCGGCGCAGACAGTCAAGCAACCCTGTCGATGGTTAAATACGACTATGAGTGGAAAGAGGACGGCACCGTTTTAAAAAGACGCACTCCTGGCAAACTCTTCTTTTTGCAGAACCCGATGCGCTTCCAGGAAGGGGAACCGACCGACGACCGCTACAGCAGCATGGAAAAAATTGTGTTGCGTGATATTGCCGATTTTGAAATCAAACCTTACAGCCAGAAAGTCGTTCGCGAAGGTGAGCTGCTCAATCCGGTCATCGAGCCGGTAACTGCGCCCGACAAGGTCAATGACGTTTCATTCATCGTGTTGCGAGTTCACACCAAAATCGACGAACAGTCAGAAAAGAGACGTGACGAAGAACTCGACATCGTCACCAAATTTTACAGCAGCGTCAAGCTCAGTGAAGTAGCCAACCCGGGCTGTTTCTCGACGACTGACAGAGACGGCAGGTTCTAAATGGAAGAAAAACGCTGGCCAATAATAGGAATCAGTCTGTTGATGATTCTGCTCATCTACAGCTTTCTTACGACCGTTTTCAAGTCAGATCAGAAGCGCTTCAATCACGACCGCATCTTCGTCGACTATTCAGACTATCGCCAGGGCAGCAAGACGCCACCAGCTCAGCGCACTACCCGCGCCCCGACATATCGTCACCCGAATGCCTATAAAGCAGCCCAGGAAGCCAATGAGATAAAACGAACCATGTTTTCGAACGTTATGACGGCGACCATCAGCACTTATAACGCACACATGAGCGAGGCTCTCAAAAACCAGCCGTCGCCAAGCGCGCAGTTTCCCAAGCCGGTGCGCAACGCTCAATATGAACAGATCATCGATCTGTCGATGCAGCCGGTTCCTGATTTTCAGTCTGGTATGCAGCATTTCGCAGCCGGCGATTACCAGCGCGCGCTCGAGAGTTTTAATTCGGCCCTCGACAAAGTTGATCAGATGGATGTTAAACACCGCATCGATATTTTCAGCATGATGGCTGAGTGTTATCTCAAGCTCAAAAGCGATGACGGTTACATTCAGAACAAGATCAGGCAGGTGCGCATGGAGCGCCGCCTTAAACAGGTAATTCAGGCAGCATTTCCCGAAAAAGCCGACAGCATGAAAATATTTGACTGGTCAACGACTCAGGAAGCGTCAAAACAGCTGCTACGCATGCGTTCGCTGGCAGCCAAATCAGATTCGCCACAAATGTACGAAATGCTTAAGCGCGCGGAACTAGACCTTGAAGTAGCGCGCAAAGTTACACAGTAGAAAACAGAATTTTTCGATTACGATTACGAGCACGAAGCAAAAAAAAATGCCCCGTTACCGGGGCATTTTTTTTGCTTAGATATCAGCTCTGCTCGGCCTGCTGTTCCATACAGGCTTTGCGGGAAAGGTTAACACGACCCTGTGAGTCAATTTCGATAACCTTAACCTTAACTTCGTCGCCGATGTTAACAACATCTTCGACCTTGTTAACTCTGCGGTGTTCGAGCTGGCTGATATGAACCATGCCTTCGATACCAGGCAGAATTTCGACGAAAGCGCCGAAGTTCATGATGCGTTTGACCTTGCCGACGTAGATTTTGCCGACTTCGGCATCTTCAGTGACCTGACGGATCATGAAGACAGCCTTCTCATTGGCAGCCGCATCGGGGCTGATAATGAGAATGCGACCATCGTCGTTGGCTTCGATTTCGACACCGGTTTCTTCGGTGATCTTGCGGATCATCTTGCCACCTGGGCCGATAACGTTGCGAATCTTGTCGGGGTCGATTTCGATGGTTACGATACGCGGAGCGAACTGCGAAAGCTCAGGGCGTGGTGCCTGAATTGCCTCATTCATCTTGCCGAGAATGTGCAGACGACCTTCTTTGGCCTGCTGCAAAGCATTGCGCATGATTTCAAGAGTTACCCCGGTGATCTTGATATCCATCTGCAGTGCGGTTACACCGTGCTCGGTACCAGCCACCTTGAAATCCATGTCGCCGAAGTGGTCTTCGTCGCCGAGAATATCACTGAGAACCTTGTAGTTGTCGCCTTCTTTGATCAGACCCATGGCGATACCGGCCACCGGAGCCTTGATCGGAACGCCGGCATCCATCATCGCCAGACTGCCTGAGCAGACCGAAGCCATTGATGAACTGCCATTGCTCGACATGATTTCGCTAACCATGCGAATTGTATAGGGGAATTCGCTGGCGTCAGGAATCACATGCTTGAGTGCACGTTCAGCCAGGGCGCCGTGACCGATTTCGCGACGACCGGGGCCGCGCATCGGCTTGGACTCGCCAACTGAGAACGGCGGGAAGTTGTAGTGCAGCAGGAAGCGCTTTTTGTATTCATCGTCGAGACCGTCGATGATTTGCGAATCGCCGCTGGCACCAAGAGTGACAATGCCGAGAGACTGGGTCTGACCACGGTTGAACAGGGCCGAACCATGGGTGCGCGGCAAAAAGCCAACCGCGCAGCTTATCGGACGGATATCGCACAGGCCACGATTGTCGATACGGTGGGTATCTTCGAGGATCATGCGACGCATTTCAGTATAGATCGTCGATTCGAGAATACGCTTGGCAGCTTCATGCTTTTCGCCGGCAACTTCTTCGCCGAAGCGGGCAACCAGCTGCTCCTCAAGTTTCTGGTCGATTTTTCTGAACTTTTCGACGCGCTCGATCTTTTCGGGGGTGCAAAGAGTGTCTTTGATATCGCCCATCAGCGATTTTACCACTTCTTCGACCTCATTTTCGGGAGCCGGTTCGGGCACGACGGTTTTGGGCTTGCCGGCTTTGGCAGCGAGTTCTTTCTGTGCAGCGGCGAGCTTTTTGATGTTTTCATGGGCGAAGCCAAGAGCTTCGATGAGTTCTTCTTCAGACACTTCTGAAGAGCCGCATTCTACCATGGTTATTGCTTCAGCAGTGCCGGCTACGACCATTTCTATGGTGGCGACATCAGCCTGATCCGGTGACGGATTCAGAACCAGTTTACCATCGACCTTGCACACGCGAACGGCTGCAATGGCGTCGAGAAGCGGAACTTCCGAAACCATCAGAGCGCAGCTGGCTGCGTTCATTGCGAGCACATCGACCTGATTCACCTTGTCATACGAAAGAACGTATGATACCAGCTGCAGATCGTTGTGATAATGCTCGGGGAACATCGGGCGCAGCGGGCGGTCGATCAGACGACAGGTAAGAATTTCTTTGGTCGTCGGGCGGCCTTCGCGCTTGAAGAAACCACCGGGAATCTTGCCGGCAGCGTAGGTTTTTTCTGAGTAATCGACGGTCAGCGGCAGAAAGTCGCAACCTTCGCGAGCTTCTTTACTGGCCACAACAGCGGCAAATACCACAGAATCACCACTGCGAACAACGACGGCGCCAGAAGCCTGGCCAGCCAGTGCGCCGGTTTCGAAGGTGACACTGTGACCGTTCAAATCACATGCTACTATTTCAAATTTCTGCATTATTTCCCCTTAGCGGCGCAGGCCGAGTCTCTGAATCAATGACTGATAGCGTTCGGCACTCTTGTTTTTGAGATAAGCGAGGTGGCGTTTGCGGGCGCCGATCATCTTGAGCAGACCGCGGCGGGAATGGTGATCCTTGGGGTTCTTTTCAAAATGAGCCGAAAGATTGTTGATTCTCTCGGTGAGCAGGGCTACCTGAACTTCGGGTGAGCCGGTGTCTTTGTCAGACAGTTTGTAATCTTCGATTACCTTTACTTTTCCTTCTTTGGTGATAGTCATGGAAAACTCCTTAACATTAACGTTGTAGAACCAAGCATCGCCACTTTGGGTCGACCCTAGATCTACATACGGGCAAGATTATACCACATTACAAGCCTGCAGGCAAAGAATTATTGCTCATCGAAGTTGACAAAAGATTGGCGCTGCGCTATTGTGAGGCGGGAAAACGGAATTGTGCCGTTTTTCTTTTACCCGGCGCGAAGAAAGCGCCGTTCGGCTGTCAAGCCGCTCAACAACAAGTTTTAAGGATTACAGATGCAAACCGTTTCTATCGAAAAAATGACCTATGGTATAGATTCTCTCGCTCACGCCGATGATGGCAAAGTAGTTTTCCTGCCCTATGGCGCGCCCGGAGACAAGGTCAATATCAACATTACAGAAGATAAAGCCGACTATCTGCGCGGCGAAATTGTCGAGATAGTCGAACAGTCTCCCGATCGTCGGACTTCCCCCTGCCCCAATTTCCCTGAATGCGGTGGCTGCCACTGGCTCCAGATGAAAACTGAATCACAACGCCGCGAAAAAGAAGACGTGCTTGATTTTATACTCAAGCCGCTGGCGCCAGGTCGTATATACCCGATGGAACCGCTGCCCGACCGTGGCTACCGCAACAAGATGGAACTCAAACTGGCCATTGACGGAGACAAAGTCATTCTCGGCAACTACAAATATCGCTCACACGATGTAGTTCAGTTGCATGGCTGCATTGTACAGTGCCCGGCCAACATGGCTGTTTATGAACAGCTCGACGCACATATGAACAACCCGCAACAGCGCGCGCTGGCCGAAAACAGCAAAAGCATAGTAGTGCGAACACTTGACCCTCAACAGCACTGCGCTTTTTATCTTAGCTCGCCGCCAACCCCTGACATGCTGACATCGATGCAGGAATTCTTCGACAAAACCGACACACTCAGCCGTCTTGAAGCGCACTCCGACATGGGCAACCACCTCACGCTCGTGCGTGAAAAAGGCATGTTCAATTTCATGAAGCGCAACTGGCGCATATCGGTTAATTCATTTTTTCAGAACAATCTGGAAGGCGCCGAAGCCATCCTGCACACCCTGATATCGCAGTATCAGGCCTACCAGCACAAGGGCAAGTTCATCGATCTTTACTGCGGCTGCGGCACCCAGACCTTTCTGCTCGAGTCTCTGTTCGAAGAAGTCTACGGCGTCGAAAGCAATATTTCTTCGTATCAGGACGCTCTTGCCTTTCAAAAAACCCGCTCCAGCTCTAAGGCCAAATTCATCTGCCGCAAGGCCGAAACCATATTCAACACGCCTATGACCAAGGGCGTCATCGCCGCCCTGCACCTCAATCCACCACGTACCGGCATATCGCAGCGCGTCATGCGCGGGCTTTCAGGTATAAAACCGCGCATCATATCGTATCTGTCATGCAACCCGATGACCTTTCGGCGCGATGCCAAATTCATCAAACAGATGGGTTACAAGCTGGAAAACGTCTATTCTTTCGACCTGTTCCCAGGGACCTTCCACATGGAGACCCTGAGCATTTTCGCAAGAGGACAATAAATTGCTGCAGAATCTGGCTGATCAACAGACCCTCAATCGAATCCTGATAATCGAAGACGAGCCCGATATCAGCGATTTTCTCTATGAAACCCTTTCGCTGTCTGGATATGAGGTCGCGCAGGCTTATGACGGCGTCGAAGGGCTCGATAAAATAGCCAGTTTCAAACCGAACATGGTTCTGCTCGACATCATGATGCCGCGATTGAACGGACTGGAAGTCTGCCGACGCATACGTGCCAGCGAAAGCATGCGCTCGATCAGAGTAATTTTCATCTCGGCAAAAGGCTCACTCGAAGAAAAACTTGAAGGATTTCAGGCAGGCGCCAGTGACTTTATTGTCAAACCTTTTTCGAGCAGCGAACTGCTCGCCCGTATCGAAGCACATTTACGTATAGACTCGCTGTCTCGTGACCTCGAACTGTCTGAAACCAGATACCGTCAGCTGATAGAACACTCGCCCGATGGAATTCTGCTTTTCTCAGATGACAAGAAGCTTCTCTTTGCCAACAGCCGCTTCAAATCGATGATCAACATCAAAAGCGAAACTCTCGAAACCGGCAGCAGCTTGAAGCAACTCGGCGAAATTTCGCCGCTTTTCAAAGAAGTCGGCAGTCTGGTCAAAAAAGTACAGGAAACCCGTCTGATTGTGACACGAACTGTTGCCACCAACTTTCAGAGACATCAGCCATCGGTTCTCGAAATCCGCGGCATTCCATCAGAATTGCCGGGCTCGCGGGCGTCGATGGTTCAGGTAGTTCTGCGTGATGTCACCGAAAAGCACAATATGGACAAGCTTCTGGCACGCACTGAAAAGATAAATTCACTCGGAATTCTTACAGCCGGTATAGCGCACGAGATAAACAATCCGCTCACCGGGATCTCGAATGCTATTCAAATGCTGCAGAAAGACTCGGTCAGCCTGGAAAAGCGCCAGGAAATGCTCGATCTCATTCTTGCCAACATCGGCCGGATCACCCGAATCATTGACGATCTTCGCGTATTTTCCAGACAGGAGCGCCTGGACTCTGACAGGTTCGACCTGATTCCGGCCATCGAAGAAACTCTCAAACTTCTACGCTACCAGAGCGAGGGAAAACATGTTGAGATGCAGCTGCATCATGATGGTCGCTGCTACCGTATCGAGGGCAGCAAAAGTCAGTTCCAGCAGCTCATGGTCAACCTGCTGCTTAATGCCACTCAGTCTATTGACAGCCAGGGTGGCAAAGTAAGAGTAGAACTGACCCAGACGCAATTACCGGTGGCCTCCGCTCAGATAAAGGTAATCGATAACGGTTGTGGTATTCCCGAGGAACAGCTCGACCAGATTTTCGACCCTTTTTTCACTACCAAACGCGATTGGCACGGAACCGGGTTGGGGCTTGCAGTATCGCACCGAATAATACAACTGCTGAAAGGCACTATTTCGGTCGCCAGCAAGGTTGGCCAGGGCACAACCTTCACTGTGACGCTACCCTTGCTTACAGAAAACTGAAACTCCCGGCTCAGGTGATGTCAAAGCCCTTGGCGGCACATTTGCTGACCAGATCGAAATACAGTTCCTGCGTAAGGCCGTAGCTACCCAGCCGATCGGCGTGTTTGCCGTATTCGCCATGATAGTCACTGCCGCCGGTTGAAACCAGACCGTTCTGGTTCGCCAGTTGCGCGAATTTCTTGACATCAGATGGTGTGTGTTCAGAATAGTAGGTCTCGATACCATCCCATTTAAAGCCAGAAATGTGCGACCAGACAGCCGCCCAGTCACTTGTCAGGCCAGGATGGGCGACAACTGCCAGACCTCCGGCAGCATGAATCACTTCAATACCGACTTCGGGCAGAACATGATCTTTGGGCACATAAGCCGGCTTGCCCCGCGACAGATACTTCTCGAAAGCACCCTGAAAATCCTTTACATAGCCGCGTTCCTGTAGATAGCGGGCAATATGCGGACGGCCGAGCACCTTTTCTGGAGACTTTTCAAAGCGCTCTTTCAGTTCGGCAACATCCAGCCCAAGCCCGGCCAGCAGATCGACCATCTTGAGAGCGCGATGAAAACGCTGTTCTCTCTGCTGGTTGAGAAGTTTTTGCAAAGCTGGTGCTTTTTCGTCAATATAAAGACCGAGAACATGCACTGAAGTATCGCGGCCCTGCCAGCCACAAGATAATTCGATACCCGGCACCAGCCTTATACCAGAATGATGCGCTGCCTGACGCGCCTCGGCCAGACCGCCAACCGTATCGTGATCGGTGATGGCTATAACCGAAAGCCCCTTTTCCCGTGCGCTTTCAACCAGCTGAGTCGGGGTAAGAAGACCGTCAGAGGCTGTGCTGTGTGTGTGCAGATCGGCAAAAATATTCTTCTGCTTTTTCAATGTATGTTCCTTTCGCTGCGACTGAGGCTGTATGCTTTTATATTACAATATCAGCCGCAAAACTTCCAGAAGTAGCGATTACGATTTATTAGCAAATCTGCTGTTTGACAAGCTGTGTTACAAAACAATATAATTGCGTACCCTTGATAGGGAGGTAAATGAATGAAGAAAAGAATTTTAGCGGCAGCTGTGCTGTTGCTGATGGTTGGAACAGTTTCGGTTATGGCGCAGCCACGCAATATGCTGCCGAGGTTTCCTGAACTGATAATCGAAAAGGGCCTTTCTGAAAGCTTCGAAGTAAGCGAGTGTACTGCCAAAGTCGATATTTCAGGCAATGATGCCGATTCTTCTTTGAAAGTGACAATCAAAAACGTTAGTGAAAAGCCGGTCAACAGTTCAATAAAATACCGAATACTCTATCCGGCCGGCGAAAGTCATGTGAGAATACGCATTGATGGAAAATCGGTCAGGTTCGATCACACCAACCCGCGCCATGCTTTTGAGCTGCAGCCCGGCGCGACGATAAACTTTGAAATCAGCGCCAGAACCTCGGTCAACTACAGCGTTGACAGCGTCAGAAAGGCTCTCCGTGAGCAGGAGGACGAGAACAGCAAGCGCAAAAAAGGTTTTTTGGTGGAAGATTTTACCCGGCTGTTCGAACGCGAAAAATATGGCAGACGGTTCATGGTAGGACCGCTGGTTTCGAAATGGGGACTTTTTCCGGTTGACTTCGTCAAAGCCAGCATTGAAGTCAGCGTGCCATCAGAATTTGTAATGGTTTCGCCAAATGCTGAAATCTGGAAAGAAAGCCATAGTGGAAATACCAGAGTATTCAAATCCGAGGCGCTCGAAAACTTTGCCGCAGCTGTTTTTCTGCCGGAAGGCGACCGCGAGGATTTTATCAAGACCCAGCAGGTGCTGACCTCAGAAAACTTTATGCACTGAGGAGTTCTAAAACTCTCAGCGAAAAAGCTCCAAAAAAAATGCCCCGTCACCGGGGCATTTTTTTGTTCTTATATTATGCTGTCAGATGGGGCAGGAATCGCCATCGCAACCGCCGTGACCATCGCCGTCACCGTCCTGATCGTCGGGATCACCTTCGTGACCGTGACCGCAACCATCGCCGCAACCGTCGTCATCATGGTCGCCACCGTCCTGGCAGCCGTCGTTGCCACATGCCATAGCCGGCGCAGCAACAAATCCGATCATCAGAAATACAACCAGCAGACTGATCAAAAGCTTCATACTACATCCTCCTGATACTTATTGAATTATCGATACAGAAGCTAATATTGACATAATATCAGTGTCACTTTGAAAGTGTCAATGAAAAGACAAAAAAAATATTATTGAACAAATGGAGAATTCTCAGGAACCGTGATGGATAAAAAAGCAGTTTTTGACATGTATGGCATGGGGTGATATAATCCACAATCCCTGAGTGCCCCCATACAAAAATGTGAGGGTACAGATGGTTATCAAGACAAGATAGACGAGGTAACAAGCGAATGTCCAAGGCAAGTTTCATGTCGATGCGATGGCTCAGGCTCCATATCAAGGAAATCATCTGGGCAACTGTACTCCTGTTTGTCGGTTCGATTTTTGTAATTGGTTATGGCACCAGTCGAGCGATTAAACAGCAGGAAGAACGCAAACGCCAGGCCGACGAAACGGAACAGCGCGCCAACAACCTGCGCAACCTGGTTCCGGCTCACCTGCAGAACAAGCTCAATCTGCCGGTAGCCCACGTATCGCTGCCGACAGGCAATGCGTCACTGACCACCATGATCGATGTCAAGACCGTTTGGCGCGCCATAAAGGATTCGCCTGAATATCAGCAATTACAGAATGATTCTATGCCTGCCGGCATCAGAGAGTTCTATGGCAAGATGCTCAAAGAAAGAGCTGTCGAAAGCTTGATCTCGATGTCACTTCTCGAACTCTATGCGCGCGCCAACAACATCAAGCCCGAGATGACTGCGGCCGCCATTATTGAAAAGGATCGCCAGACGATTTCGCCAGTTGAATTTGACCGTCAGCTCAGACGCGAAGGTCTTTCTCTCGATGAATACGGTCAGCAGAGAATCAAACAGCTGACCTATCAGGCGGTATCGCAGCAGATCATGCAGGTTGTACCGCCTGCGAGCGCTACCGAAGACTTTCTGAAAAACTATTACGAAACCAACAAAATTCGCTTTAAAGATGACGATCAGATCACTTTCAATCACCTGCTCGTTTCTCCAGCCGATTTTTCAGGTCAGGCAGAAGTCAAAGACGCCGAAATCAAGGATTACTTCGATAAGCATCGCGAAGAATTCAAGAGCTCTGAACGCCTCAGCCTGTCTCATATTTTCATTGACCCCAAACAGCCAGCTTTCCGCCAGACCATTTCTATAAGCGACAGCGAAATGCGACGCCAGTATACCGATAATCTCGACCGCTATAAAAGCCCCGAGAAGGTCAAAGCCAGTCACATTCTTATCAAACCCAAAAACAGCTTTGACGAAAAATTCGGTGAACTTGGCATCAATCTGCGCAACTTCACCTCTGAAGAAGTTGACGGCAAAACCCTGTTCAGCTTTGACGCCGGCATAGCCAATCTGCAAAGCACAACCAGTCTTGGACGCGAAAATTTCGTTCTGGTTACAGCAGATGGTGAAAAGCTTGTCGCTGATGACGCCAGCATGAAACAAATCGAAAATGCTCTTGAACTCCCGATAAACGGCGCAACCAAATCAGCCTTGTTCGGCAAAATCGGCATTTTCGCCAAAGCTGGCGCAGAACCGGCTTCTCTCGTGGTGTCACACGCCGGCGAAAGTCACGACATCGACGTCAAAGCAGCCTTTGACTCAGAGAAAGCCTTCGAAGCAGCCCGCGTTGAGATTGAAAAAATTCAGCAGCAGCTGAAAGACGGTGCAAATTTTGCTGATCTTGCAAAGAAATTCTCGCAGGACACCGGTTCTGCCGAAAAAGGTGGCGACCTTGGCGAATTTGCGCGCGGTGCCATGGTAAAATCCTTCGAAGATGCAGCGTTCAGCACCGCTGTTGGCAAAATCACCGACCCGGTAAAGTCACAGTTTGGTTACCACCTGATCAAGGTCGAAGGCAAAGTTGCCGAAAAAGTACGCCCCTTTGAAGAAGTCAAAACAGAACTTGCTGCCGAAATGCAGGCGATGCAGGCTGAAATCAAGGCAGAAAGTACACTTGAAACTGCCCGACAGAAAATTGTCTACCAGAGTGACACTTTCGAAAATCTTGCCAAACTCCATTCAATGGCCGGTTCACGCAGCAACGGCGGCAAACTGCCGGTGATCTTCGCCGGCGCCATAACTGATGATTACTCCCCGGATCAGAAGAAAATCATCATCGCCGAACTGACCAATACCAAGGCTAAAGCTGAAATCGATACCGGCGTTCCGACAATTATGAAGGAGATCGAAACTGCCGTTTTCGCGCTTGAACCTGGCGAAGTCAGCAATGTCATCAAAACCGACGCTGGCTATCACCTTTTCAGACTCGAAGCCAGACTCGAACCGGTCAATCTCGCTCTGACCCCCACCCTGTCGCTCAAGATCCATGAAATTCTCGAAAAAGAAGCACGCGACCGTCTGGCCAAGGCAAGAGCCGAAAAACTGCGCTCTGACAACCCGGCTGCAACTGTAGCCGAACTGGCAAAACTGGCAAACTCGGGTAAAGACGAGCAGAAAGAAGCCAAGTTCTCATTCGGCCCGCTGCCGATTTCTGCCAATCCGGGCTTTTCAAGTTATGCCATTTCTGATGGCGCCGGCGAAATCTCGGCCGATGGCCGCACTTATCTGCCCGAACTGCATGCTGCATTCATGAATCTGATAAAAGACAGCAAATGGCAGGGTAAGATTGCCGGACCAATTAAAAGCGAACTGGGCTACCACTTCGTCGAGATCACGGCATTCGAAAGCAACCGCTACGAACCATTCGAAGAAGTCAAAGAAAAGATCAGACAGATGGTCACGCTCGAACCGTCTCAAGAAGCCATTCAGAAAGAATTCGAAGCCAATATCGACAAGTTCGATGTTCCGGCGACCCGCAAAATTCGCCAGATCGTAATGTCTGAAGAACGCACAGCCCAGGAAGTTCATGAACGCCTGAAAAAAGGTGAAATCTTCGCACTGCTGGCTAACCGCTTCAGCATCGACGGATCAGCCAATACCGGCGGTCTGATCGCCCCGGTTCGTCGCGGCCAGCTCTCTGAAAAACTCGACAAAGCGGTCTGGAATCTCAAAAAGGGCGAGATTACCGACGTTATCGAAACTCCCTACGGTTATGTTATCGCCATGCTGGAAGAAGACGAAAAGCCTGGTGTAAAAGCAACCCTGAGTGAAGATGTAATCACTCAGCTCAAACGCGAACTGCGCAGTGAATACCAGGAAGAAGTCTGGACGTATTTCCTGAAGGGCCTCAACAACCAGGCCTATGTAATACGCCATGGTGACATTCTCGAAGAAATCTGATTTCTGCACGAATAAACGGCGGCCGTATAATACGGCCGCCGTTTGTTTTTGCGAAAACTTTTTTTCATTTGTAAGGTAAAATATCTGCTGTCACCGTCAAATTTTGTTGCTATAATGGAGTGCCATGGGATACACAACAGCAGACATCGTAAAAAAGGCAAATGCCTGCCTGCGACAAGGCAAAAATCTGGTCAATGCCGAGATAGCTCTTGGCATCGCCAGTTTTGAGAATGGCAACATCGAAACTGCCATAAGGCATTACGAAAAGGCGCTGAAGCACAACCAGAACAGCGCTGAAGCACATGCCGGCATGGGCATCTCGCAAGCGCGCGCCGGCAATCTTGATCAGGCAATCAAGCACCTGCAACAGGCCTACGACTTGAGCCCCGAATGCGGGCTATTGGCCAACTGGTTGGCTGACGCCTGGTTTGACAAGGGCGACCTCGACCGTGCCATAGAATATTACAGTGAAGCGATCAGAAACAATGCATCAGACAGTAACGCCCACAACGATATGGCAGATGCTTACAGGCTTAAAGGTGATTACAGCAGGGCTGCTGATTTATACCGGCGCACCCTTAAAATAGACCCTCTCGATACCAACGCCATGCTCGAACTGGCCCAGTGCCAGGCTCAGATGAACAAACCCGAAGAAGCTCTGCAAACTCTCAAGAATCTGATTGACAACTTTCCGTCGAGCCGTGACAGCGCGACAGCCATGGTAGTCTGCGCAACGATTCTTATCGAAAAAGGCGATTTCAACAGTGCCAGCTCATGGCTCGAGCGCTCGCGCGAATTTTTCCCATTCAACCGGCCGGTGCTGTTTCAGTCAGCTGTATGCGCGCTCAAACAGGGAAAAACCGACAAATGCTGCGAACATCTCAGACGCATTCTTGAACTCGACCCTTCTGACAATCGGGCGGCAGCCCTGCTCAAAAAGGTGTCTGCAGCATGAAATTCCCGGGCAGCAAAGCAAAAAGCGGCATGATCATGATCATCGTTGCCGGCGTGCTGTTTTTTCTGACCATAATATTTACCTCTCTGGTAAGCCGTGTCCGCCACGAGAGCACTGTTACCAACCGGGTTTCGGTAAATGAACGGCTTTATCAGCTCGCTTCTGCCGTCGGGCGCCTGACAGTACGCAAACTTCAAAAAGATTTCGAAACCAACAGCCCGGATGATCCTGATTACGGGCGACGCATCCTGAAGGCAGCCTTTGCCGACAAAACAGGCATTATGGACGAGATTGACTATACCAGCCGGATAAAGGCACTCGATGTCGTCAAAGAAATCATGACGCGCTTCAAAAAAGAATGGGGCAACCACGGAGAAGTAGATTTCAAGGTAACCTACATAGTAAATCTCGGCGACAAGTTCCCTTTCCGTGCTCCAATTAAAGGTCTTGAAAAGAATCCTTACGAACGCAATGGCTACATAGAAGTAATAGTCAAAGTCAGCCATCTCGGAATAGAAAAGACCTGCCGGATACGTAAAGAGTTTCTGCTGTGCAACCTCATGGCCCCGCCGTTCCATCGCTTTACCCTGTTCTCGCATCGGGGTGCTTCTATCGGCACGCACCATGATGAAAGCATGATCAACAAGCTTGCCAACCAGACTTTCAACAAAGATGACGGCAAGCTCGACACAACTGTCTCAGACGGCAGAAGACCACTCACCTGCATCAACCGGCTGGTTCGCAAAAAACGCGAGCGTATCGAAGGGCTCGACTTCCGCTTCAACCGTGCCGACAACATAGTCAAAGACATAGACGGAGATCCGTCTTTCGTCAAGAGCGGCTGGATATATCTTGGCGGCCGCGGCCCATCGAAAGACTCCAAAGGCGATGATGGCAATCTGATTCTCAATGTACTGGCCGGGGCGCACGACGATATACTGAAAAGCGCTTTTGGCGAATATTTTCATTTCTATTTCAATCCCAACTCAGCCGGCTGGTTAATCTCAAAGGACTGGACCGAATGGTTCAACGACAAAATCCCGGGTAATGCCCAGGGCGAGGCCAGCAAGCTGATGGTTGCTTTTGTTGATTACGGTTATTACAAGGGCGTATGGGATATCAAATTTCGTGACCTCAAACTGTTTAACGCGGCGAAATACATTTACGAACAGCATCTGCAGAAGCCCGACATAAGAAAGATTATCGATGTCGGCAATTCGATGCACCTGTTCGGCACCCCCGCATTCTGTACCCCCACTCTGGTATTCGGAAAAATCAAACGTCGCTATCTGCGTACTTTCGCCTTTTATTTTGGCGAAATATCTCGTGTACATCCTATCCCGTCTTTCACCCGAAGCGATGATCTCGACGCCTTCATCACTGACACCATCCCCAACTGGTTCAGCGAAATGAGCGGCGGCAGTGCTGACGACATTTTTTTTAACGATTTCATTTCGGCATTTCTGACCAATATCGACTATCGCAAATTTCAGATCGGTTTTCCCGACAATTCTCCCTCTCTCTGCGGTCTCGACCCTGAAGTCAGAGACTGGGAACCCTACATGAGCGCTCTGCATAACATCAGTGATCCAGGCGGGCCTGACCGCAAATGGACAGATGCTGTACCCGACAACGGCTATGTCGATGATGATCCCGAGCCTCTATGTGTAACTGACTATCAGTTCGTAAACGATAAGGAAATTCATTATTCCGGTGGCATTCGCGACATCAAACCCGACAGCAGCTATCTGCGCGACCGCGTCAGCTTCAGGATTCCGACTGAGGCTGGAAAACCTCTTTATCTAAGCAAAAGCGAGTTTTTCAACAACCATTTCATCACCGAGGAAGACAGAAAAAAGCTGCTTTATCTTAACCAGATAATCGCAATCGATGGCGACCTGGTCATCGACATGCCGCTCGAAGTAGCCAAAGGTGGTATTATCATTGCCAGTGGTCATATCACTGTCAAAGAGCCGATTATAAATAAATACATTCTCGAAACTCCTGATAACGACGATGCTTTCGGCATGCTGACACTGATCGGCGACAAAGGCATCACCATAAACGAAGGTCGCAGCGGACTTGGCGAACTGCCCCAGACGCATGCCATGTTCATCAGTGTAAATGGCGATAACGGTAAGGTTACTGTAACCAAACCGCTTCATATAATTGGCGGGGTTGCCAGCGACGACCTTGAAAGTCTGGTAACCAAAGGCTGTGTGATTGAATGGGGTTTTGAACCGGAAGAATTCGGTGGCAACAAGGATCTCGTCACCCCCGGGTTCTACGGATTGTCTATGGGTCCACGCGATATAGAAATAATAACAGAAGAATAAAAACTTTTTGCAAAGAAGTCGGTATAGTAGATGAACAGGCAAGAAAGAACCGATGTTGAACTGGTTCAGGCAGTTCTGGCAGGCGAACTCGAACAGTTTGCCGAACTGGTTGAACGCTACGAGAAACTGGTGTTCAGCTTTCTGCTGACACGGCTGAATGACCTGCAGGAGGTCGAAGACATTGTTCAGGAAACATTTGTCAAAGCATTCAGACATCTGGCCAGTTTTGATTGCGAGCGACGTTTTGCCGCCTGGTTGCTCACCATTGCCCGCAATCTGCTTATCGACTCACGCCGCAAGGCCGGCCGCAGCATAGCTTCGACAAATCTGGTCAACGAGGTAATGCTTACCGACAGCGCCAGGGAAGCAGCATCTCAGCCCTCAGAAGTGGTAGTCAGGCGCGAAAGGTTCAGAAGTATAGTTGCTATGATTCAGGAGCTTCCAGAAGAACTCCGGACGCCTTTCCTGCTGAGGGTAATCAACGAACTGCCCTATCAGGAGATCGCAGAGGTTCTCGACGTGCCGTTACAGACGGTAAAGAACAGAATCTTCAAAGCCCGTGAGATCCTCAGGGAAAAAAGAGAAAGCCTATGAACAGATGCCCTGAAAAAGACAAAATAGTGCTCTTCTGTGAACGCGAGCTCTCCGATGTTGAGCAGGCGCAATTCGAACTGCATCTTAAAACCTGCTCAGAATGCCGACTTGAGCTCGAACAGACAATTGCCGACGACTCTCTTCTCCGCGAGGGAGTCGAAGAAGCCTTCACCCGCCATCGCGTCAGCCAACGCATAATGGCGCAGATCCGCAACGAAAAAACAGCCAGACCAGCCACAGACAGTTATAAAGGCTGGCGTTACTTCTGGCTGACAGCCTTCGCGCTGCTCACCATTATTGCTGTCATCAGCCTGTATACTCCGTCACCGGCAAAATACCAGGGCCGCGTCGGTGCGATCATGCTACAGGCACTTAACGAAGAGACAACACTGCAAAACGAAAAGCTGGCGGTCGCTAAAATATACAACCTCGAAACCCTGGCGCCGGCGAGTCTTGACGGCTGTATCCTCTTTACCGTCAGCGGCGATAAGACCTCTGTGTTCAAAATGTCAGGTCAGGCAACTGTTCGCATCAACAATGGTCTGCCCGAATTCTCAGATGCCAAAGCGACCTTTGAGCTGGTTTCAGGGGCTATCATCACCATCCTGGTCAATGGCAACCCTCTCAAGCTTGAGCGCAAGACCATGATACCGGCGCCATTTGATACATCCGACCTTGAACCCGATCAGGTCAGTCTGCCGGCTGCCAATGTGCCACTGGTAGCATCGACAAGCGAACAGACCGATGCTATAATAGATGACATGCCCGAAGAACCCTGCATAGTCGACAAACCCGCCGGCAATGCCTCTGCCTCCGAACCGGCGGCCGAAGTCATGCCCGGCAGCGATACCTGGATCGACCCGACCCAGGCTCCAGGCAATAATCCCTTTGCCGACGAACCGCTCAAACTGGACGGAAACTGAGATGCAACGCCAGGCCTTCTCGATGCTGGAAATACTGATAGCGCTGGTAATCGCCGCGGTTGCGTTCCTGCCTATTTACAATCTGTTCAGATTCGGCAGTCAGGGCGCAGTAAACAACATCTACGAAGTTACCGCCTCGAATTATGCTGCCGACCTTATCAATTTCACCCGCGACATAAAGGCGCACCAGATCAAAACAGTGGCAGGTAACTCCAACAAAATCACGCTCTCATCCGATGAACAGATTGCTGCATTTTTTTCGCGACTCGACATGACAGCGCCACCGCCTGTCAAAGAGCCCTTCAGCCGCAAACTCGAACTCGAAAAATTCTCAGGTCGCGATGTAACTGGCCCGGCCGGCATTATCGGCTGGCTGAGCGACCTCATAAATCGGCGCCGATCGGTTCCCAACTATCTTATATGCGTTAAGGTTTCATATCCCAAAATGAACAGCACCGAGAAAGACGACGTAACTCTCTTCTCGATGGCAATGGACTGAACATGAAAAGAAAACAGGGCTTCACGCTTGTCGAGATAATAATCGTGGTTTTTATCGTCGCGATTGTCTCAGGAATCGCTTATCGGCTGATGAGCGGAACATTTTCGCAGTATTTCAAGAGTCAGTCAAAGCTGACCAATCTGCGTGCAGCCAGCATCATTCTCGAACGCATAAAGGCTGATATACGACTCGCGCTGATTCCGATCGATGATTCCGAAAACCCGGTTATCGAGGCCGAAAAACTCTCGTTCTGCATTACTGATGAAGGCAAGCGACGCATGGTCACCTATACTTTCAACTCCAGTGAAGGCAAGGTGATCAGAGAGGTAGCCGGTGGCAGCAATCGGGTTATCAGCCTGGTCAGAGTCGGCGACTTCAAAGTATCAGAAGTCGGCGAAGAAGATCGCAAACTGCTGTCGATTGCGGTTGTTGTCGACAACGAAAAAGATCAGGAGATACGCACTGAAACGAGTCTGGCCAATCAGGTTGAGCTCAAAGCCGTTCTCTACCCGAGATTTTTTACCGAGACTCTCAGCGATGAAGAAAAATTCTGGAATCTGGCGCGCACCAGCGCAGGAGGAAGCACATGAAAAAGGCTGTTCTATTGGTATCTGTATTATTGTTGATCGCAACAGTGGCCGAAGCCGCCACGACTCACGTTTTCCGGGCGGGCGACACCCTGTGGGAACTCGCTGCCAAGCACTACGGCGACCCGACGCTCTACCCGATACTTTTACAGGTAAATAATATCAGTAATCCGCGCACGATTCCAAACGGCAAGGTCATCATTATTCCTGATAAATCAGATATGAAGGCAATCGCCAACGAAAGCGACTCACTCAAGCGCCAGGAAATGATCGCCCGCGTCACCGGCGGGCAGAACACCAATCAGCCAGCGGGCGAAAAGGCCAAAGCTGCCGCACGTCCTGATCAGGCTGCGCGCGAAGGTGAAGTAAACCCGGACGACACATCTTTCACCAATATTCTCAACGGCCCCAAAGTCGGAGCTGACAAACTGATCAAAACCAACACCCCCTGAACTGAATAAAAAAGCAAAAGCGGCGACCGAATTATGAAACCCGGTCGCCGCTTTTTTGCCGGTAGAATATATTGATAACTGGGACGATTACGATTACGATTACGATTACGATTACGATTACGACAAAAGATAATATGGGGCATAAGTATGAGGTTAGATAAATATTTACAGGTAACCGGACTGATCAAGCGGCGGGCACTGGCTAACGAGGCCTGCAAACTCGGACTGATCAAGATAAACGGCACAACCGCCAAGGCAACTCGCGAAGTAGCGGTCGATGACATCATAGATATCTGCCTGGCACGCCGTGATATGTCGATCAAGGTGTTGCAGCTGATCACCGGCAGTTCGCTAAAAAAGACGATCCGCCACGAATATTTTACTGTCCTTAAAGATATCGAAAAAACAGTTGTTGACGACTTCTGGCAGGACAACCCCGATGAATAAAGCTCGACATGGCGCTAACGACGCCGGTTTTATCAGGGCAAAAAAATCACTCGGGCAGAATTTCTGTCGCGATGAACGCATTCCTGAAGAAATACTGCGACGACTCGCACCAGCTCAAACGCATCAGATATGGGAAATCGGCCCAGGCCAGGGCGCCCTGACCGAACGACTGGCAGAAAGCGGCGCCAAGCTGCATCTTTTTGAAATAGATGAACGAATGCGCCCGATCCTCACGCAAAAATTTGCCGGCGTCGAAATTACCTGGGGCGATTTCCTGGAAATCAGCTCAGATAGACTGCCACCAGCTGGCGAACACCTGCTCGTCTGCGGCAATCTGCCATACTACTGCGGCACGCCGATCATTCGTCGTTTTCTCGAAGACGGCCCGCTGGCCGAGCGCATAGTATTTCTACTGCAGGAAGAAGTAAGCAAAAAAGCAGCCGCACAGTACAACAACAGCGATTACAGTTACCTTTCGGTACACACTGCGTTTTTTGCAAAGGCGACCATCGGCAGCACCTTTGGCCCCGGTTCTTTTGTGCCGCCGCCAAAAATCAACAGCACGATACTTCAGCTCGAACCGCTGAAGTTAACCCATGGCGAGCGAGAACGCCGATTACAGGCCCTGAAAAACGTATCGCCACTATTTCAGCAGCGGCGCAAAATGGCTCTGCCGCTTCTCAAAAAACGCTTTCCCGAAACCGACTGGGCGACCAGATTCGACGAACTCGGCATCGACCACAAAGCCCGCCCCGAGAACATCTCGCCAGAGCAGTTCCTGGCTCTCTTCTCACCACCCCAACCCTAGTGTTTTATCGTCATTGCGAGGAGCGTAGCGACGAAGCGGTATGCCGCAGGCATAAGCCAGCTCTGAGCTAATCCTTCTGACAATTAGATTGCCACGTCGGGCTAACGCCCTCCTCGCAATGACATTAAGCTCTTGATCTCTTTCTCTTATTGCCGTTCTTTGCGTCTCTGCGGCTTTGTGCGGATCTCTTCGAACTGCTCAAACCTCTGCGTCATCGGTGCAATCTGCGGAGGCATTCTCTTCTTCTTTTCTTGTCTCTCTGGCGGTGTTGAAACCGGTTAGATGTTGCACGACCATGCCGGCCAGAGTCAGGCCGAACAGGGCTGGCAGATAACTTATCGTACCCTGAATCATGCGTTCACGCCCGCGTTTGAGCGAAAATTCCTTTTTATCAGCCTCTATGGTTTCTGGCGAGAATGGCAATATTGGCGGCTCGATCGAATAGACGACTCGTATTCCGGTCTCGATAGCAAAAGCACGCAGGCGCTTGCGAATGCGCCGCGCCATCGGGCAGATGGTCGATTCTGAAATATCGCCGACCCTGATTTTTGCCGGATCGATCTTGCCGGCTGCCCCCATCGCCGAAAAAATCGGCAGGCCAAGACGCAGACTTTCAACCAGCAATCTGATCTTGGGATTAAAAGAATCAATAGCATCGACGACCGCATCAAACCCGCCGGCCAGAATCTGATCGCTGTTTTCTTCACAGAAGAATTCAGACAGTGCTGTAACCTGACAGTCTGGATTGATAAGTGCTATGCGCTCAGCCATCACTTCGACCTTCGGCCGGCCAACCGTGTCACTGAACGCGAGATTCTGCCGGTTGATATTGGTCACGCCAACCTTATCAAAGTCGACGATGGTAATGCGCCCGACACCGGCCCGCGCCAAACTTTCGCAGGCATACGACCCGACGCCGCCAAGGCCAAAAACTGCCACATGAGCCGCCTGCAACCGCCCGGCACCTTCTTCGCCGAGCAGAAGAAGGGTGCGATGAAACCTGTTATCCATGTTGATTTTGCCTGCTTTCACCAAATAGCCTGATCGAGTTGTTATACAGAATTTCAGCGAGTTTTTCAACTGGCATACCAGCAACTTCCGCAATTGCAGAACCGATGAGCGGCAACGCCGATGGCTCATTGAATTCTCCGCTCCAGAACGGAGGTATCATATCTGGCGCATCTGTTTCCAGAAGCAGCGAGGAAACAGGCAACGCGGCAAGCAGCCTGGCCAGCTTTTCCGGGCGTCGCAGGTGCCCGCCCGATACAGAAATATAAGCGCCGAGACCGGCAAAGCGCTTTGCCATTTCAGCCGACCCGGACCAGGAATGCATTACACAACGCGGTCGTTTCGCCATTGCCTTCAGCAGATCGAATGCACGCTGATAGTGCCCAACCAGATGAATGATTGCCGGCAGATCATATTCTGCTGCCAGCTCGAGCTGCCAGATAAAAACTTTTTCCTGTTCCTCGATGCTTAACATGCTGCGCCGGTCGAGCCCGCATTCGCCGACAGCCACAGGCTCGAAGCCAGCTGCCTGCCAAGGTTTTCCCGGAGGCTCTTCTGCCTTCAGGTAATTGATAAAATCAGGATGCACCCCCCAGGCCATACTTACCCCGGTAAAGGTGCTCAATTCTGCAACACTCTGCGGTGAGCCAGCTACTCCAGGTACGACTATCTTCTCGACTCCGACTTTTCTGGAGCGCAGCAACGTCGCCGCCAGATCGCTTCCGGCCGGCAACCTGTCGAGATGGCAATGTGTGTCGAACCAGCGCATATTTCCCTGTCCTTTTCAAGTAGTATACATTGCAAATGATCTCATCTCTACCTCTCTTCTCTTTTAATCGCTGTCGGGTTCGCAATCTGTGCTATCTGCGTAATCGGCGGATAGTCGTTGTATTTCTCAGCTTTTCTTTGCAAAATGATTGAGAAAAAAAAATATGTACGTTATAATGCTGGACTATGATTTCGAGTCTTACTGGTTTCGGGCGGGCTTCCTTCACCGATGAGTCTGGGCGTATCAACGTCGAGCTCAAGTCGGTTAACAACCGTTTTCTGCAAATAGATCTACATCTGCCATATGGATATAACTGGCTCGATGGCCTGGTCAGGCAGCAGGTCAGCACCCGCATCTCGCGTGGCAAGGTCTACCTGCATCTCGAAATCGTCGATTATAACCCGAACCAGGAAATTATCATCAACCGGCCGTTGCTCAACAAACTCATCAATCTGCGCGAAGAGATCGCTAAAGAAAGCGGTCAGGCGCTGCCACTCGAATTCGATGGCATGCTCGCCCTGCCTGGCGTCATGAAGGTTGATTCGAAGCAGATAGATAACGATGCCATGTGGCAGCGAATTCAACCGGTTCTTGCCGAAGCCCTCGATCATTTCGCCTCATCGAGAGAACGCGAAGGCAGCAATCTTGCCGACGACATGCGGCAGCGCAGCATCAGTCTGAAAGAGACTCTGAGCAAAATCGAGAAACTACTGCCCGAATTCAAACAGCAGTTCATCAGCAGATTTACCGAGCGAATAACCGAACTGGCTGGTAAAGCGGGTTTCGACGAAGCCAAACTCGCCACTGAAATCGCTATCTGGGCTGACCGTAGCGATGTCAGCGAAGAAATCACCCGACTCAACAGCCATCTTAAAGAACTCGAAAACGTTCTTGGTTCTGACAAGCCGGTTGGACGCAGACTTGATTTTCTTGTCCAGGAACTTAACCGAGAGGCCAACACGCTCAGCAGCAAAATCAGCGATGTCGCGATTTCCCAGCTGGCAATCGATATTAAATGTGAGATCGAAAAAATCCGTGAACAGGCACAAAACATTGAATAGGAGCAATGCATGAAAGCTCTTCTGCTGAATATCGGCTTTGGCAACGTTGTAGTAGCAGACCGCGTGGTCGCGATAGTCAGTCCCGGATCAGCGCCAATCAAGCGCCTCAAGGAAGACGCCAAGGAACAGGGGCGGCTTATCGATGCCACCTACGGCCGCAAAACGCGCGCCATAGTTGTTACCGACTCGAATCATGTGATTCTCTCGGCGATAAACCCCGAAACCGCGGCAATTCGCATGCTCGGCAAAAAAGGTGCCCATGAGAATGGCGAAAGCCATGATGACGATATTGAAATTACTGAACTCGATGCAACGGAGGTTGACGAATGAAATTCCGCTCACGCACTGAAATCACGAAAAAGGTTCCGAACAAGTATGATGCCGTGATGGCCATTTCGAACCGCGTCAAGATGCTGGTAGACGGCAAGCGGCGCCTGATCGAAGAATATGACGAGAACTACGTCAAGATCGCCATGGAAGAAATCGCATCTGGAGCTCTCGAAATTGAAATCCAGGACAAGGAAAAATAGAGCCCGGATCCTACTCGCACTCGGAAAAGGCATTGCCAGCAGCTTGGCTACCGAACTGGCAATGCTTTTTTGTCATGCCGGATGCGAGGTAAAAATCGCTCTTATCGATAATGGGCACGAATGGATCAGCGACTCAGCAATCAGGCAGATCAGTGGCAGTGCTGCCCTGACAGCAAGTCATCGCCCCGGCTGGTTTTTTGCGCCGGTCGCGTTTGACCTTGCCATTGCCGTTGCGCCAGCCAGCCTGACTCAGCAGCTTCTACAGGCACGGCTGACCGCCGATCCGGTGCTTGAATTCATATTACAGAAAAGCCCGACTCTCTGGATACTTCAAGAGCCAGCTCATGTTCCTGCAGAAACCGATGATTGCGATCCCCGACTGATTTTTCGAGCCTTACCGACACAACCACAGCAGCTTTCGACGTTTTATCAGAAAATTTTTGCTGAATGCACCGCCTGGCTGGCCAACCATCGTAAAAATGGCAAAAAGTCATTCTGGCTTGATTACCAGATTCCCGAGCAACTCAAAACAATAGCCAACCTGAGACCGTCATGGCTGGCTCGTTTCGACCATGCCCTGCAGGCGTGTGGAATAAGCCGGGCAGAATCAAGCGGCGATGCAGACCTGTTGATCGATGCTTACGATGGACCACAGCTCGATGCTGACAACCGGCTCGTCTTCAGCGAACCCGAATTACCAGCCCGCACAGAGAGCAAAACATCGGCTCTGCATATTATTTTTGTGGCTCCTGAGCTCAACCTCGAGTTGCTGACTGCCGGCAAAAATCGGCTTCTGGCGCAACGCCAGAACAACTCCCTGCACGTTGCCGATCAGCACGGAATCAGAGTCATACCAGATGTCACCGGACAGTGCTGCTATGCCCGTTTCAGCTCGCAGCTTGTGAATCAACTGAACTGCGCCACGCCCGGGCGCACACATCAGACATGACCTGCTACGTCGAGGTCTCTTTTCCGGACCCGATTGGCGAAGGCACCCTGACCTATCATCTCCCACCCGGCCGCGATGTTCCGCTGATTGGCTGCCGAGTTGTTGTGCCTGTACAAAACCGGCGGCTGATCGGCTATATAACTCGTATTCATAGTGTTCTGCCGACATTCAGAACTGTAGCGCTGGGCGAAGTTCTCGACCCGCTGCCTCTTTTCAGCCCGGCCATGCTCGAACTGGCAGCTATAACGGCAAACGACTGCGCCTGCAATATTGGCGAAGTTCTGCATGCCATGCTTCCTGGCGGTATCAAACAGAAAATTGTGCGCATGATCTCGGCGACAGCCGATTCTGACGACTCGGCGCTGCACTGGCTTTATGAACATGGCCAGACCCCCTACAACAGCTTCATCGAAGCTTTCCCACGATCTGCAGGGCAGCTGAAAGACTGGCTTGATTCCGGCTTCGTGGAAATCCTGCACAGCATCACCACAAACGCAGGCCCCAGGCTGATAAAGGTTCTCAAATTAAACCCGCAGATGGCGGTCGAACCAGAGAAGCTCACGCCCAAAGAGCGCCAAGCGGTTCAAGCTCTGCTCGCATGCTCCTCGGCTCCGACAGCGGCTCAACTTTGCCGGGCGGCCAGCATCAGCAGCGCCCCGATCAACCAGCTGAAAAAGAAGGGACTGCTGCTCGAAGTCGAAGAACGTGTCATGCGTCAGGTGGCCGACGCAGACTATTACCGGCGGCCAGCCGAAGTTCCTCCAGAGCTGTCGGACGACCAGCAGAAGGTTCTCGCCGAGATAAAAGATGCTTATGCGACCGACAGAAAACCGGTTCTGGTAAGAGGCGTAACCTGCTCCGGCAAAACCGAGGTCTATCTGCGCTGGGTCGCTGAAATTATCAGTATGAACAGAACCGCGATTGTGCTGGTGCCTGAAATTTCGCTGACGCCGCAGATGATGAAGCGCTTTACCGATCGTTTTCAATCACAGGTGGCGATTCTGCACAGTAAGCTGTCTGATGGCGAGCGCTTCGATCAATGGGAAAAAATCAGACGCGGCGTCTGCCCGGTCGTGGTTGGAGCCCGTTCTGCCGTTTTCGCTCCGCTACCAAGACTGGGCACCATCATTCTTGACGAAGAAGGCGAACCCTCTTTCAAACAGGGCGATTCACCACGATATCATGCGCGTGAAGTAGCGAACCATCGTTGCCGCATCGAAAATGCCCAGCTTGTCATGGGCTCTGCCACTCCAACTATTGACTCTTTTTATCAGTGCTCTACCGGCGCCTGTCGTCTGGTCGAGATGAATTCACGCGTCAGCGACCGCAGGCCGCCACTGGTCAAGGTCGTCGATATGCGCCATGAACTGGTTGCCCGCAAAAACCGCTCGATTTTTTCACAGCAACTCGGCGATTCAATCAAAAAAACTCTGGCAGCGCACAAGCAGGTAATACTATATCTCAACCGCCGCGGTTACAGCAGCTTCGTCTTCTGCCGAGAATGCGGCAAAGCCGTTGAATGCCCAAAATGCAATGTTTCTCTCGTCTATCATACCGGCAGTCAAATCATGCGTTGCCATTACTGCAGCGAAATACAGACAGTGCCAGAAACCTGCCCTGCCTGCGGCAGTCGTGCCATCAAGTTTTTCGGCGCCGGAACCCAGCGTGTCGAAAGTGAGGCAAAGCGGTATTTTCCGACGGCACGCATTCAGCGCCTCGACTCCGACAGCGTATCGACAAAAGGCAGCATGGAAGAAATTCTCGATCGCTTCGGCCGCGGCGAAATCGATATTCTCGTAGGCACCCAGATGGTTGCCAAAGGTCTCGATTTCCCAAATGTTACACTGGTAGGAATTCTAGCCGCTGACAGCCTGCTGCGCCTGCCTGACTTTCGCGCTTCCGAACGCAATTTTTCTCTGCTGGCCCAGGTTTCGGGCCGAGCCGGACGTGGCGACAGCCCGGGCGAAGTAATTTTGCAGACTTATTATCCTGAGCATCATTCGATTCAGTTCGCCCTGACCGAAGATTATCACGGGTTCTATACGAAAGAGGCACAACTGCGGCACGAAACACTTTTTCCGCCATACATGGAACTTGCCTCGTTTATTGTTTCTGCAACCGATAAAAAGCGGGCGGCCGATAGCGCAAAGGCTCTTCACGATCTTTTTGCTGCACATCCGGCCGTCGACGCCAGCCTGCTGCTCGGCCCGGCGCCCGCAGCCATCGAAAAAATCAACGACCGCTACCGCTTTCAGCTGCTGCTCAAGATGTCCGATTTCGAACAGCTCACCCGCACCGTCAGAGAAGTCTGCCGCCAGCTCAAAAAGCCAGGCGACACCCGCCTGAGCATCGACATCAACCCCTGCTTCATGCTCTGACAGTTGTTTTTTTTGCAATCACATCGCGCCGCAGCAAACTTTGTGATATAATGCTCATATTATAACTTTTTTGTATCACCCCACGGAGACTATATGAAATACAGAGTTTTACACTATGGTGAAGAGCCACTGCGTGCGGCCTCTGAACCGGTCACAGAAATCGACGACGATATTCGCCGCCTTGTCGAAGACATGTTCGAAACGATGAACGAAGCAAAAGGTGTTGGACTGGCTGCGCCACAAGTCGGCGTAAATCTGCGCCTCGCCGTCATCGATATCGGCGACGACCCGCTTGTTCTCATAAATCCACGTATTCTCAAAAGTTCGGGTAAAGAAACCTGCGACGAAGGCTGTCTGTCATTTCCAGGCCTGACCGAAAAAGTCGAGCGTGCAACAAAAGTGATTGCCGAAGCAACTGATCTCGACGGCTCGGTTTATGAGATCGAGGCAGAAGGTCTGCTTGCCCGCGCCATTCAGCACGAACTCGATCATCTCGACGGCGTGCTCTTCATTGACAGAATAAGTAAGGCCCGCAAACTCCAGATCAAGCATGAGCTGGAGATGATTAAAAACGGCGAGTCACTTTATGACGATGACGAAGAAGAAGATGAGGCAAGATTCTGATGGATAAAGCGCCTCTGCGCCTGGTTTTCATGGGTTGCCCACAATTCGCGGTACCCGCCCTTGAAAAGCTTACGCAGGACCCTGCCTTTAATGTGATTGCAGTCTACTGCATGCCTGACCGTCCAAAAGGGCGCGGCAAGAAACCAAGCCCGACGCCGGTCAAGATTTTTGCCGAAACTCATGGATTACCGGTCTTTTCGCCAGAAACCTTTCGCAATGCGCCCGAAGAAATTGACAGATTGCGAAGTTTTGCGCCGGACTATCTGGTTGTTGCGGCCTACGGCCTGATCCTGCCACAAGCAATCCTGGACATACCAGGGCTGGCTCCGGTCAACCTGCACGCCTCAATTCTGCCGGCATATCGAGGCCCATCTCCAATTCACCAGGCTATAATCGATGGTCTGCCTGAGACGGGCAATACGATAATGTTGATGAGCAAGGGTATGGATGAGGGCGACATTCTTGCCATACAAACCACACCGATATTGCCAGACGAAGACTTTGCCGCAGTGCATGACCGCCTGAGCATCATGGGAGCCGATCTACTTGTGGATACTCTCAAAAAATTTGCAGACGGCAGCATCACGCCGAGACAGCAGAATCACGCGACGGCCACCTATACCCGCAAGATTACTCCTGACCTGGCAAAAATAGACTGGAACGAGCCTGCGGTAAAAATAGCCAACCTGATTCGTGCAATGAGCCCGACACCAGGAGCCTGGTTTGAAGATGCCGGAGAGCGCATCAAGGTATTCAAGGCAACCCCCGGCGCGGCGATAAGCGCAGAACCTGGCATGGTTCTCGATCAGCAGCCTGGAAGCGGCATACTGGTCGCATGCGGGGCTGGCAGCAGCCTTCACCTGCTCGAGCTGCAGCGCGCCGGTAAAAGTCGTCTTTCCTGCCGCGAGTTTCTCTGCGGCTGTGCCCTGAAATCAAAAAACCTTGTCATCGATGACAGAACAAAAATCTGAAGGGGGAGTGTCGATTGTACTAATGCAATTAACACAATCTTGCCAATGAAGAAAACAGAACCAGCGCCCAAAAAACCGCTTCCTCCACAGGCCACGATAAGACGCCTCTCCGTTTATCTGCGTTACCTCAATGGACTTGACGGAGATGGCGTAAAGGTCATTTCTTCGCATGATCTTGCCCGCAGACTTGCGCTCAACCCGGCCCAGGTACGAAAAGATCTCGCCTATTTCGGCGAGTTCGGTAAGCGTGGCGTCGGCTACTCGGTAAAAAAGCTGCGTGACCATATAGTCAAGATTCTTGGCCTCCAGAAAATGCGCAAAGTAGCCATTATCGGAGCAGGCGGTCGGCTTGGCACCGCGCTCGCCCTGTATACCGGCTTTGAAAAGCGCAATTTCAAAGTCTGCGCACTCTTCGATAAAGATCCGGCCGTCATCGGCAACGAGGTCGACGGCGTCGGCAGAATTCTATCTATCGAAGAACTGCCGCGCACCGTTAAGGAAACGGGCATCGAGATACTTGTGCTGACTATTCCGGCTGCTGCGATCAAAGAGGTTCACGATATCATCATGCTTTCTGGAGTAAGAGCCATTCTTAACTTTGCGCCATACAAGATGCTGTCGACCGAAGACGTCGCCGTTCATAACGTTGATCTGACAACCGAGCTGGAAGCATTGAGTTATCTTCTCTCTTTACGAGAATCCGGACTGACTTCTCTTGAAAACAACCTGCCTGCAGACAACGAATAAACACACATCACGCAGCGCCCGTGCAGAGTCGCTTGACACCTTGTCTTAATCGGTGCTAGACTGATCCATCACAGCACGAATTGGAGTTTTCATGAGTCTTACCATTGATAGCCAGCAGCATGAAAACGATGTTGTAGTTATAGCCGTCAGCGGCGAAATTACCTTCGAAAATTCAGATCAGTTCCGCGACAAAATCGATCAGTTGTGCGAACAGGGCAGATATCGCCTGATCATCGATCTTGCCGGCCTGCAGTATATGAGTTCAGCCGGAATGGGTGTTCTTGTCCATGGCCTTAAGAAAGCGCGTGCCAAAAATGGCGATCTGCGCCTGATAAATCTCAGCGAAAAGATGCGCCGGGTATTTCTGATCACCCAGTTTACTCATCATTTTATGGTTCTGCCTAACCTTGAAGAAGCTGTAAAAAGCTTTGCCGCCACTGACGAAAGCAGCAGGTGATAGATTATTTCGCTCGAACAGATTTTTTCCGCAATTAAATCTTACAACCCCGAAGCCGATTTCGACCGCATCGAACGCGCTTATAAGTTTGCCGAAGAATGTCACAAAGACCAGTTCAGAGCCTCAGGTGAGCCTTATTTTCTGCATCCTGAATCAGTTGCTTTGATAGCAGCGGCTGAGCTGAAACTCGATACAACATCGATCTGCGCTGCGCTGCTGCACGATGTAATCGAAGACACCGCCGCCACCTCCGCTGACATCGAAGCAATGTTCGGCCCAACCATGGCACAGCTGGTCGAAGGCGTCACCAAGCTGAACAAGATGTTCTTCAGCTCAGCAACAGCCGCTCAGGCCGCCAACTTCCGCAAAATGCTCTTCGCCATGACCAACGACGTCAGAGTTATTCTGATCAAACTCGCAGATCGCCTGCACAACATCAGAACCCTTCAATATCTGCCGCCGGTCAAACAAAAATACGTTGCGCGCGAGACCATCGAAATCTACGCGCCCCTAGCCCACCGCCTCGGCATCAATAAGGTCAAAAGTGAACTCGAAGAGACTTCCTTCAAGGTTCTACAGCCAGAAAAAGCCAAAGAAATCTACGAGTTTCTCAATTCAACCGGCCTTGAAGGCGACAGCAAATTGCGCGAGGCCATGCAGCAGCTTGAAGAACACCTGATCGAATTCAATATCAAAGCGCGCATCACCGGCCGACCCAAACAGGCTTACTCGATCTACAACAAAACTCTAAAATACAACACCAGTATCGAGGGGCTCTACGATTTCCTCGGCGTGCGCATTCTGACCGAGTCGGTCAAAGACTGCTACGGCGCTCTCGGCATGGTTCACAAATATTACAAGCCGATTCCCGGCCGCTTCAAAGACTACATTGCGGTGCCCAAGCCCAACATGTATCAGTCGCTGCACACCACCGTAATTTTCGACGGCAAACCGCTCGAAATACAGATTCGCACCGAAGAGATGCATCGTATCGCCGAAGAGGGCATCGCCGCCCACTGGGACTACAAAGAATCAGGCGGCAAAGATTCGACGCCCGACTACAAAGAGAAGCTTTCCTGGCTGCGCAATCTTATTGACTGGTATCAGGACGTAAAAGATGCGTCTGAATTCATGGAAACGGTCAAGGTCGAGCTCTTCGAATACCATGTTTACGTATTTACGCCAAAGGGCGATGTTATCGAATTGCCGAGTGGAAGCACGCCGATCGATTTTGCCTACTCTATTCATACCGATGTCGGCCATCGCTGCATAGGCGCCAAAGTCAACGGGCATATAGTGCCGCTCGAATACCGCCTGCAGAACGGCGATATCGTCTCGATTCTCACCAGCAAGAACCAGAAAGGCCCGAGCCGCGACTGGCTCAAGATCGTCGGCAGTGCCAGCGCCAAACGCAAGATCCGTATCTGGCTCAAAAAAGAATTCCGCGACGAATATGTCAGCAGTGGTGAACGCGAGTTCGTCGAGACATTTATTAAACTTGGCGGCGATCGGGAAACCGAAAAAACCTTCAAGACCGCAGCTTTTGGCAGCAAGGTCAAAGAACTCGGCTTTCCTTCTATCGAAGAACTCTACGCTGGCATCGGTGCCGGCGAAGTCAGGCCGCAGCAGGTAATCGGCAAGCTATTTCCCGACCTCATCACCAGATCGGTGCCAAAACAACCCAACAAGGCGGCCCGACGCGAAAAGCAGAAAAAGCGCGACAACAAAGGACCGCGCATTATCGTCGGCGGCCTCGAAGACGCATTGATAAAAATGTCACGCTGCTGCAATCCGATTCCCGGTGACGAGATAATCGGCTATATAACGCGCGGGCGTGGCGTGACCGTGCATAAGAAAGACTGCCCGAATGCGCGCAACCTGCAGAACGACACCGAAGACCGTCTCATCGACGTCAGATGGGATCTCGGCATAACCGAAGAACAGCACGTGGAAGGCGATTACCTCGCCAAGATCCGCATCGAAACTACAGATCGCAAAGGCATGCTCAACTCGGTCACCAGTGTTATCGCGAATCAAGGCATCAACATTCATTCGGCCATTGCCAGAACAACGAAGCAAAAGACCGGTATTCTCGAGTTTTCGATTGAAGTGCGTGACTCGAACATGCTCGATGGCCTGCTTAAAGCAGTACAGCGTGTTATTGGCGTTACCAAAGCTTATCGCATCGACAATCAGAGCGGCAAATAAAGCTGTTTCGGGAGGCAGGCCATGGCGGCAAAGCGCAAAAAAACCGATGATGAAAGCATCGAAGCCATCGACCTGATCACTCTGCTGACTCCACCTTCGGCGGCCGGTTGTTATGAGGTCGAAATTCAACGCCCGCTACCTGGCGAAGAGTTCGACCTGCTGAAAGCAGCGGCCGATCTGCCAGATGTGCCAGAACCAGCGCAATTGCGATCTTTACCAGCTGCCAGTACAAGCCGCAAGCCATCGGCAACTCTTCACCAGTTGCCAGCTTCAGACAAACCTTCGCCCCAGCAGTCCGAGCAGGATATTGAAAACCTGCTGACCGGCATGCGCAAGCCACGCAAGCCCACGCGTCTGCAGCCATTACCAGACATTGCCGACGACTCGCTCACGCGCATTGCTGATGAGATCGCACAGTGCCAGAAATGCGATCTCTGCAAAACCCGCAACAAAACAGTTCCAGGCGCTGGCCCTGACAGCGCCAGGCTGGTGTTTATCGGCGAGGCTCCGGGCGGCGATGAAGATGCCACCGGAATTCCCTTTGTTGGTCGGGCCGGTCAGCATCTCGACAAGATTCTCGCAGCCGCCGGCTTCAAGCGCGAAGAAGTTTTCATCTGCAACATTCTAAAATGCCGGCCGCCAGAGAATCGCGACCCGACGCTCTCAGAGATGATCTGTTGCACACCCTATCTGCAGCGCCAGCTGCGCCTGCTAAAACCTGCTCTGATCGCCTGCCTCGGCAATGTCGCGGTAAAATTCGTCATCGGCCCTGAGTCGCCTGGTATCACCCGCATTCACGGGCAATGGTTCAATTCGATTTTTGATATTCCAACCATGGCGATGTATCACCCTTCTTTTCTGCTGCGTTCGCAAGGTCGCGAAAAAGGCAGCCCGAACTGGCAGATGTGGCAGGATATTCAGGCCCTCAAACAACGCTACGATTCACTCTGACGTGCCCGTGCTCGTGCGCGTGCGCGTGCGCGTAATCGTAATCGAAGCAGGCCAGTCCTCTAAATCTCGATTACGAGGACGAAAACGATTACGAGAACGAAAGAAAAAAGTGCTGTTGAGTATTGTGTCGAGCGGCATTACATGCTAAGATCGCAACTATGAGAAACTTTCTCGTCCTTTTTCTTGTACTTTGCCTGTGCATATTCATTGGCTGTCTGGGAGTGAGCGGAGGGGGCGGCAGTCTTGGTGGCGGCGACAGTCCGTATTCATCAGCCCTGCTGACCGGCCGGGTATATTTTGCCGAGCGCCAGTTGTATGGCGGAATTCCGATTGCAGCCTACGATATGTCCGGGCAGAAAATCGAAACCGTTCTGACCGATGCGAACGGTTACTTTGCCTTTTCCACACTGCCGGCCGGCGTCTACAGTCTGGCCGCACTCACCGGCGAAAGCGAAGTAATTTTTGCCCGCTCTGTTCAGGTCGATGGAGTAAGTCTTAAAGAGATAGCCGAGACTTCTCTGCTCGCTATTACTGAAGTGGTAATCGATGAAATAAGCTCCAGTTCCTTTCACATTCAATTCAAAGCCAACCGCGCCTCGCGCGCATCTATTGAGTATGGCCCTCTGGGGGGTTACCAGCAAACCGTGACCATTGGCCAGGCTGGTTTTACCAACCATGAGATAACAATAGAAGGCCTGCGGGCTCTTAATGACTACGAAGCGACAATTTATTTAACCGGCGACGACGGTCAGGATTTCATCATGCGCGGGCTTTACATAGGCACCACCGGGGCTGCCGGCCCGACCAATCTGTCGGTCGCGATCAATGAAGGTGATTACGAAACCAAAACTCAAAATGTAACTCTGTATCTTAATGCTGATAACTGCACCCATATGCGGATCAGCGAAAACTTCGACATGTCAGAAGCGTCCTGGGTGACTTATTCCCAGACCTATTCTTATACTTTCAAAACGTCAACAGCCGGAACCAGGCGCGTATACGTGCAGTTTCGCGATGCCAACGGTGTAACTTCACCCATCCAGTCTGATGCAATTCTTCTCAGTGGCAGCGGTTATGTCGGCATCTGGATCAACGGCGGCGAGTCGATGACCAGCAATACGGAAGCGCTTCTCACAATCGTATTCCCTGGCGCCACTCATATGCAGCTTGCGAACAGTTCAGATTTCCTCAACACTTTCTGGGAAGTCTACGTTGAAGCAAAAAAATGGAAATTCAGCACAGGCGATGGTCTGAAAACAATCTACTGCAGATTCAAAGGTGGCAACGCCGACCCGGAACAGGTTTTTACGGCATCGATACTGCTCGACACCACTCCGCCTGAACTTGAAATGAAGATCAATAATGGCAACAAGGTCACAGCCACGACAAGCGTCACGCTCACCTTTGACTTTTCGGTGCCCCCCAGCCAGATGAAGCTTGCCAATACAGCTGCGCCAGCCACTTCTGCGGCCTGGATCGCCTTCGCCGACACAGTCAGCTGGACACTGACAGCCGACGATGAGGAAAAAGAAGTCTTCGCCATCTTCAGAGACGGCGCAGGCAATGAGTTTGGCCCGATCTCGGCAGTAATCGAACTCGATACGGTTGCCCCGACCGGCAACACAATCGCACTGCTGGCAAGCGAAGATCCGACTTCCGAAGTCGCCACCTTCGCGCTGATAGCCAGCCTGCCAATCTTTCTTCATTTTGACGCTGCCGATGAAACAACCTATCAAGCACACTATTCAATCACCACCGCCACGACAACTCCACCCGTCAGCTCAACGACTGTCGGGCAGCCATTCACCCCGGTTGCACTCGACGCAACCGCTCTTGCAGTAGGAACCCAGAAAATCTGGACGGTTTTTTCTGACCAGGCTGGCAATACCGGCTATTATCAGACCGTCAGCGTTAAGATCGATGGCCCGCAGATAATAGTTTCACCAGAGACCACAACATTGAAGTCTGGCCAGACTCAGCAATTCACCGCGACTCTCAAGAACATCAGCAGCGAAGAGGCTGGTACCGTTCGCTGGCGTGTAATAGATGGATCTGGCACCATAGATGCCAACGGCCTTTTTACGGCACCCTCGCCCGTCTATTATTCAACAACTTCGACCATCAGAGCCGATTCAACTGTTATTTCCACTTTGTTAACCCAGGTTTCCGCCAATCTGGCGACCTCTGTCGAAATGCTTTTCCAACAGAAAAGCGGTGAATTCAATTATACGGCAATCTCTGAGCAGGTTGCTCCGGGCGGCTCGATCACTGCTCAAATCATGATACTTCACAGCAGCCAGGGCTATGAAATCAGCAAACAGCCAACCGCCGGCACTGTAGCAATCTCAGCCGCGGTCGCAACTGATTTTGGGACGGTCGCAACACTTACCTATTCAGCACCTGCGACAGTTCCGGCCAATAACCCGGTGCAGATCGGGGTACGTTCACAACAGAAATCATCGGTCGTCGGAACTCTCACCTATCTTATATCCACCGGAGCCAACCTCACAATCACACCTTCAAGCGGAGAAGCCCAACGAAATGCGCCGCTGAACATTTCAGCCACAGTAACCGGCACAGCTTCGACAACCATGACCTGGACTATCAATCCGGCTAATATGGGCAGCTTCGATCCAGAATCGATACTCACAACAACGACCACCATTGCACCCGACCACCTGGTTACATTTTACGCATCCAGCCCAACCCAGATTAGTCAGGCGTCAGTCACAGCAACAATAGACGGTGCCAGCAAAAGCTGCAATATCACAGTCTATCCTCCAATCAACTTTGTCATAAATCCATCAGCTACAGACTCGATGCCCATAGTTGCTCCAATGACTTTCAATATACCGGGCTTCGATTATCTGCTTGGCAACGCCAGTGAAGCGGTTGTCTGGGAATTCAAAAATACCGCCCGTGCCGACTTTATGCCAGCAGATGGCAAGACATACGTCGATAGAGGTTCTCTGACCGTGATTGACGAAACGACGGCCGAATACCGGCGCCCGGCCGTTTTGCCGAGCCTTTCCGACCCGACCGCTGTTAACACTGTAACTATCCGGGCTACCTCAGTCTCTGATTCAATGGCATCAAAAACAGCGCTTGTCAGCATTGCCGAAAAAGTCGTAGTTGAGATATACGATTCGGTAGAAAAAATAGCATCGATCTCAACTGCTGCAACTGTTGCTGAAGTTGGTAAAATACAGTTCTTCGCCGGAGTCACTCCGACAGTTATCGGTGACACTTCAGTCAGCTGGACTGTTAACGGCGTCACCGACTCCGAACAGTATGGCAGCATAGATTCAAACGGTCTCTATACTGCACCAGACATTATTGTAGTGAATGAAGTTACGGTAAGAGCCACCTCAAATTATGACTCAACCGCCTATGCCGAGGTCAAAATAAGCCTGAGTGACTTCTGGCTGCCAAAACGAACTAATATGTTCGATACCAACACCGGTGAAGTTATGCCTGTTAAAGCAGTAATGGTAAACCCATATACGGCGAGCGGAAGCGACTTCATAGTGTACGCAGGAACTTCTGGATACGGCGTCTGGGTAGCAACCTTTTCAGACCTGCCAGGAAACACGTCTGGAGGCTATTGGCAACCAATCTCAGGTTTGTCTGTCAATACAAAAAACAATGATGGCGAATACAATGTTAATCATCTGGTGATTGCACCTGGCCAGAATGTCTATGCAGCGACCTCTAACGGAGTCTGGTATATACCTGCTGCTGGCAACGCCGAAAAAATTATGGGAAATCTGCCGGCAAATGATCTTCCTGACGAAAATTTTCTTAAGCTCTCTTTTGACAACAAAAATCCGCAGTACCTATTTGCTACCACCCCCAGAGGTGTTTACCGTGTAACTCTTTCTGCACCACAGACAAGCTCTGGGATACTAAAAGTGCTTAACACAACGAATCTATACAAAGACAGTGTACTTGATTCAAGAACCGATAACACGGCATCGCCACCTGTCACAGTAGAAGCGCATTCAAACCTTTACAATACAAATCCAATCAATGGAATTTTGCAGACTATTGCTTACGACGACTTTAGCGACCGCCTTTATGCCGGTGGTGAAAACGGCGTCTTTCTTTCTATGAGCGACACAGAAGAACCAAATCTTTCTCTTATCACGGCAAGCGCTTTCATTGCTGATGAGCCAAGCGTTGCAGCTGCGATCTTTTCTTTCTACATCATAAATCCTATCAGCCAGGTAACATTGAATGAACTGCCAGATGGGCCGGGCGGCAAGTCATCTCCGCTTGATCTTGCTATCGATGTGATTAACAGAAACACAATTTGGGCGGCCACAGTAAATGGGATTTTCCGATCAGTTGATAACGGCGAAACCTGGATCTCAAGTGCTTTTGGCACAGGCAGTAATGTTAACACCCGCGCGATAATCGTCGATCCGACCAATACCATCAATGTCCTGGCAGGTAGTGAAGACGGGCTTTATCGAACGACTGATGCCGGCACCAACTGGACTCGCATTAAAAGTGGCCTGGGCAACCACAAGACCATTACCGGGCTGGCACAGGCTGCCGGTCTGGCCGGCGCGCGCCGCAAGGTCTGGGCTGCCACTGCCGGTGGCGTCTTCATGGGCAAGCAATCGCTCGACCTCGAATAGCCTTTACAATTCGGCTGGCAATGCATTCATAATAAAATCAGCGTTAAAAAGCAGACTGCCTGAAAATATCAGACAGTCTGCTTCTTGTTTCTGTTAGCTACGCTGTTACTGGTTGTGTTTATTCGAGAGGCAGGTCGGCGGCTTCGCCCTGGAAGATCGGTTCTTCGGGCGGGGCCACGTGGGTGCAGTCATACTCGAGTCCGTAGGCCTTGTCTTTTTTGAGTAATTTGACGCGGCCAGTGCCTGCTTTGTGCTCTTTTGCCCACTCGGCCAGAATCCACTGATAAATGTAATATGGTTCGTAAAGCATCAGTTCGCGGTTTGGCTCGTCTTCTCTGGCCCAGCGTTTGGCTCTGGTGACTTTGGCAATCGAAACCTTGTTGCCGGTCAGCGGGCCACCGATGAGTTCGAGCGGAATGCGCACCTTGATTGGCCATTTTTCACGCCATACCGGATGCATTAAACCTGCGATTTCGAGAAAAGCAATGCCAAAAATGCTGCAGCCAGCCCCCAGCCCTTCTCTTGGCCGATTCAGACCATTGTAAATATTGCCGTATCCTCTGGCTCGATAGTTGTTGAGATAGGTTTTGAGGCGGTCATAATTGGCATCATTGAGTTTGAATCTGATATAAGCGATTCGCCCTGATTCAAAGCGGGCAGGAATCTCATTGAGCAGATCTTCGGTATTTTCCAGACGGCCCAGCATGTCGGTAAAGAGAATACCAAGGCCATATCCCTGCTTGAGAATCTTGTTCTTCGAGTCATCTTCCGGTCTCGGCACACTGCCGGTCAGAATGAGCTCACCACGTTCCTGGTGACTGAGCTGAATGAACACATGCCCGATTGCATGCTTGGCCTTGCGGTGCTTGAGCGTGAGATTATTGGTAATCGCGCTCACCAGCAGGCCGCGCGGCGTTTTCCAGTTGATCTCACGTGGAGACGGCATGGTATAAAGAGTCAGCTCCTGAGCCATAACGCTGCCTGCACAAATGAAACTCAGCAGTAACAGCCCGGCAACTTTAAATTTATTCATTATCAGCTCCTGATGGCAATTATTGTACAAAGTATAAGAATCAAAACCACATGCGTCAATGACTGATCGGGGGCTGTCATGAGTTTGAGTTACCAGGCATTAGTTCTGAAGCGAAGAATCTTGCTGCCGCCACGGTCAGTCACATACATGTCGTAAGCGCCAGAATCTCCGGCAATAGTAATGGCCCATGGCTCGGTAAACTGGCTGAAACCAGCTCCTGAAGTGCCAAATGAATATAACAAAACGCCACTGGAAGCAATTACATTGACTTTGTCGCCAATCGGGTCGGTTACGTATATATTGTTGCTCGGCGCACCAACAACAAAATAAGATGCATTCGTGGCATTTGCCGATGAAGTCCAATCAGCTACGCTGTTAAGATCGCTCTTGAAGCGCTTCATACGACTTGTACCAGAATCAGCCACATACAGATTTTCAGCTCCAAGATATCTTATTCCAACAGGATCGAAAACCGTCTGAGACTGGCTGAAAAAAGCTCCGGTGTTGGCATCCAGCTTCTTGATCAGATCGTTACCGTAGTCGGAAATATATATTGCAGACCCGGCTTCTACCGATATTCCTCTGGGAACGTTGAACTGGCCTGCCGCTGTGCCTTGTCCCTTGTAAAACAGTATACTTGAAATTGAATTGAAATCATTCGCAGACCAGCCCTGAATTCGATGCTCTAAGCCAGGGACAGCTCCCAGATTCGTCTCAAGAGTATAAATTGTGCTACCGGCAAAAGAAATATCCTGAATAGTGTATGGTGTAATTGAAGCAACTGTCGTCTGCGTAGCTATAGCAGTTAGATCGCCTCGGGTTGTTAAACCGGCAGTGTTATCGCGGGTCAGTTTTCTAACGATACGGAGAGTAGGCTCAGAAACAACGATTTCGGTTGGAGACAAAGTTAGAATTGAAGAAGGCGCAGTTACCAGAGTCGGGTATTCTTCGACTTCCCAGGCCCAGAAAACGAATGTTGTAGAAGCCACCTGATTGTATTTGTCCCTGGCAAAGACTCTTACCGTATAACTGCCCGGTGTTTCGATGTTATAGTCAATCAGGCTTGTGCCGCTGCCCATATAAGAAGCACCCAAATACCAGGTGATACTGGCACCGCTTATTGGAACCGCATCCTCGTCAATAGCAGCGGTATTGAAAGTGAAGGCATAATTGCCTGTATATGTGAGGTGAACAGGAATGTTGTTGCCATCGAGCAACGGGCCTGTAGCATACTGAGCAGGAACGCTTATACCTGGCGAAGAGCTGAAAGTCGGCAGCTTGTCCATCAGAAGCATAATTTGTGCTGATCTGGTAGTGCCCTCGCTGTCAGTTCCGCTGTAAGTGATTGTCTGCCAACCCCTTACATTGACCGCTAAGGAGGTTGTTGAAGAGCCATTACCGAGAAGTGTCATCGGGCCTTCTACCCAATGCCATTGCATGTTGATATAACCTGAAAGATCTGGTGTTCCCGTGTAATAGATGCTGCTGCCAGTATCATATCTGGTGCCTGAAGCTGGCGCAGTAATAAGAGGATCAGCGAATCCGGTGCGCACTATTGTTGTAATGCTACCAGTGGTTCCATATTGATCTTTCCCTTCCAGGCGTATGCTGTAAGTGCCGGCAGGCAATTCAGCCGGTGCTGCGCTGAAATTATTTACCCCTGTTTTCCAGACAGCACCATCAAGATACCAGGTCATCGAGGCAGCCGGAATGCCAAAGCCACCAGAGTCAGTTCCAGCACCGGCGAAACTGATATTCTGTCCACCAAAATAATGGGCCGGCGAGACGGCAGGAGTTGTGATCGTCATGGTCGGCGGCGAATTAACAAGGATCTGAATCGTGTGTGAGCTGAGAAGGCCTGAACTGTCAGTTGCAAGATAGGTAATTTTCTGATAGCCGCGGGCTGCTGCCGGCAAGGCATTCCATGTCGCATTCTGCCCGGTGCCGAAATATGAGCTGTCATAATCGCGGTACCAGTAGGTTACAATACCGGCAAGAGTATCGGGAGTTCCGATGAATGTCGCATTCGAGCCGATGTTATATCTTGCTCCATCTACCGGATTAATAATTGTCGGCTGGTCATGCCCATAGAAGAAGTTCAATGAAGTCTCACCAGTTGTGCCGTAGGTATCAGAGCCGACCAGGCGCAGATCATGGAATCCCACAGAGACGTTTCCAGGTGCAAACACGGCTGTAGCAGTTGCAGAGCGGATGGCCGTGCCTGACAGGTCGAGATACCAGTTCATGGTCGAAGAAGCAATCGCCCCACCGATGTAAGAGGTTCCTGAGCCGAGGAAGCCAAAAGTCGTATTGTTAAAGAATCTTGAACCATTACCCGGAGTAATCTGCATGGTCGGTGTATCATTCTTGAGAAGCATTATCGAATGAGAGCTCATGTTGTTGGCGCTGTCTGTTCCAATATAGGTAATAGTATTCCAGCCATCGCTCATACGCGGATAGATATTGGCCAGAACATTAGTGTTTGCACCCGGTTCAGGCACGCCATCAATTTCCCAGCTCAGCGAAATTGCCGATGAGGCAACCGTGCCGGTAAGGTTAATCACTGGATCAGTAGAAGATATTCGAGTTCCTGAAGCCGGCGGCGAAGAAATCGTGAGCGTCGGGTGACCGTAGTAAACAGCCTTAACAGTAGAGGTTCCCAGGGTTCCGAAGCCGTCAACTGCTGAGACATAAAGCGTATGCGTTCCAACTGTCAGATCTCCAGCCAGGACTGTGGCAGGAGCACCGGTTTTGAACAATACGCCTGTATCTCTATACCACTTGTAGTCGCTTAAAGTAAGGGGCAAACTTTCCAAAGTAAAATCGCCACCAGCAAAGAACACAGAATTCGAAGCTGGTGTGGTGAAATTCACTGTTGGCGAGTTGTTTACCAGTATGGTTACTGTGGCTGAACTGACAGTGCCGGCACTGTCAGTAGCGACGTATCTTATCGTATGCCAGCCATCGGCAAAAACTCTGCTTGTAGAACTGCCGGTAGCAAAGGGGGGCGCCAGAGACCCTGCACCAGAAATATGGTACCATTCAGCCGTCAAGCCATAAGAGCTCAAGTCTGGCGAGCCAACAAAACTGACATTGGGATTCGGGCTGGGAAAGGTCTGATTCATCGTCGGCGAGGTAATGCTTAAATTTGCAACGCCGTAGAACAGGTTGTTTCCGGTAACCTCACCGATGGTTCCAAAGGCATCAACGCCGCGCAACAGCATGGTGTTCACGCCGGCATTCAAGCTGCCAGCAAGAATAAGAGCAGGCGAGTTCAGCGTCGGTATTGCCGAACCGTTAAGATACCAGCTCATGCTGGCTGCAGAAATCGGCAGACCTTCCGAACTGGTTCCGATTCCGGTAAATGTGACATCATTACCGGCAAAGAAATATGAGTTGGAAGCCGGGCTGAAGCTCATCTGCGGCCTGGTGCTGACACGTATGTTTATGGTATGCGAACCAACAAAGCCTGAACTGTCGGTAGCCCGGTATTCTACCGTATACACACCCGTTGCCAGAGGCAGAGAAGTGAAGGTTGCTACAGTTTCGGTTAAAGCCCCGCCGATCCACCATTCAGGCGTGATGCCAAGCAACGCCGCTGGAGTCGCAACAAAATTTATATTGTCGGTTGAAAGGAAAACTGTTCCTGTGGATGGCAGAGAAATCGAAGGGATGGAATAGCCATAGTAAATATTCTGAGAATAAGTGCCTACGGTGCCGAAATTGTCGGTTCCCTCGATTGTTATCGTGTTATTGCCATTGTTCAGCCATGCCGTGTTAAGAGTGATGTTTGGCAAGCTTCCGCGGAAAGTGCCATTGACATACCAGCTGAAAGTCGCAACCGGCACTACGCCCGGATTGCTGTTTCCAGAAGCGGCAAGATCGATCGGGCGCCCGACGAAAAAGACCGAATTGTTGCCAGGAGTTATGTTGAGGTCAGGTTTGTTGTTCACGAGAACATTTACTGTGGCTGAGCTGACAAAACCCGAGCTGTCGGTGGCAAGATAACGTATGGTATTCCAGCCAGCAGCCAGCGAAACGCCAGTTATACTGTTGCCTGAGCCCAGCAGAGTCGGCGCGCCGGTAACATCATACCAGTCTGGGATGAAAGCGTGCGGAGGAGCTGGCGGCAACGAACCGGTGAAAGAAACGTTGGCGGCAGAGAGCGTCGTAATAGTGGTTCCATTAAGCGGATCACTTATAGTAAGATTCGCAACCCCGAAGCGAACTGAGCTGGTAGCCTCGGCAAACTCGTTCAAGGTATCGGTTGCCGTCACCCTGACGGTGTTCAGACCAGCATTGAGAGAAGCGGTCAAGGTCGCCGGAGAGCCTGTAAAAACAAGTGGCCCGCCATTGACATACCATTTCATGTTATTGGCCGGATCAATGGTGACACCAGCCTTGCTGGTTCCGGAGCCGATGAACTGAGCCGGCTGTCCGACGAAATAGAACGGGCTGGCTGCGGCATCATTTTTCAAGGCCAGAATTTCGAGGGCCGGGGTATCGTTAACTGTGAAGGTGACCGAAGAAGAACTGATATATCCTGAACTGTCCGATGCTACGTATCTGACGGTATAAGAAGCGATAGGCAAATTGGTGAAGGTTATGTTGTCCACATTAGTTCCAGTAGCGATGAGAGCACCGTTCAGATACCATTGTGTCGTGACTTCTGGCGAGGACGGAGCAGGAACAGCCCCGCAGTTTATTGTGTTGGCAAGAGAAGGATAAACATTTCCATTAAAAGGCGCAGTTATTGACGCAAGAGGCTCACCGTAAACAATGCTGCGCGTAAGGCTTCCCGTTGTGCCCAACTCGTCTGTACCTGAAATGGTAACTTCATTGAGAAGCGGGAACTCACTCAGATTTGCAGCATTAATGATTGGATTGGTATCTGTATAATTAAACGTACCCTTCGAATTAACTATCTTCCAGCTGAAAGTGCTTACAGATTGAGGAATCGTTGCAGTATTCGATCCATAGCCATAGAGGGTGACCGGTCGGCTGATGAAATAACGCGGCACGTTGGGCGGCGAAAAATTCACTGTTGGTGGCTTATTGGCGAGAATAGTAACAGTTGCGGTGGCCCAGACATTTCCGCTGTCAGTAGCGCTGTATTCTATTGTGTGTAAATCTCTGGCAAGAGCGACTGTGGCAGGATTAGCTCCAAAGCGGTTCAGAGAGGCGCCATTATCATACCATTGCAGCTGAATATCCGGCAGATATGAATCAGGCTGTCCCTGCAATGTTACCGGTAATGTATGATCAACGGTGGCACCGTTGGCGGGTGAATTGATAGACGGATTGTCTAGTCGGAAATTGAACGAGGCATCGATCTCAGCCTGCGTGCCATATATGTCTTCGCCCTGGAGGGTGATAGTGTGCGGGCCAGCAGAAATATCAACCACATTGAAGGTCGGACTCGCCTGACCGTTCAAAGATGCTCGCAAAGCGCCGTCGACATACCATTTAAAAGTCGAAGATGCGATAGGTTCGCCGATAGCGCTGGTGCCGGACCCTGACAATACAACCGGGCGCGCGAAAAAGGCGCCGCCGGCCGGAGTGATTTTCATCGTCGGAGGATCAGCCATGATAATCTGAATTGAAGAAGAGCCAACAAAGCCTGAACTGTCGACACCACGATAAGTTATAGTACGCGAGCCGTATGGAATCGCATTAACAGCAGAGGTTAATGGGGTATCTGCTCCCAGCTGAGCGCCACCGGAAGCGTAATCATACCACCATTGCATATCAAGATTCGGCAATGAGTTTGGCGCACCCTCAAACAGAACGGCACTGCCACTGGCGAAACGCTGAGCAGGGGTTGGGTTTGAAATAGAAGGTTGAGCCCGGAACCAGATACTGATGGTTACATCATTCTTAACTCCGTATTCATCTGTAGCCTCAAGGCGCAAGCTATGCGGAGAACCTGCCGTAGATAAGGTATTAGCCGGAATGGTGATAGACAAACCAGTGTAATTCGGCGTCACCGAACCATTGACATACCAGCTGAAAGTGGCAACATTATTACCGCTGGATGTGGTTCCTGTGGCTGTCAAGTTTACCGGCCGGTTGGCAAAGAATACAAGATTGTCGGCCGGAGGCGATAATACCGGCAACAATATTGCGACGGACGGTTCGTCGTTAATCAGGAGCTGGATCGTAGTAGAACTTACAAATCCTGATGAGTCAGTGCCTTCATAGCGTATGGTTCTGATTCCGGCAGGCCAACCGTCGGTCACTATATCAACGGTAGGATTCGGAGCACTGGAAAACCAGACTCCATCCCGATACCAGTTCATGGTTATGGCGCCATCATCAGGATAACCGTTGAATGATATGGTGTCATTCGTATCATATCGAGAACCGGAAGCCGGAGCTGTGATAGATGCGACCGGGTAACCAAATGCGACATTTATCGGGCCAAATGTGTCTGTTGTGCCGAGATCGTCGGTTCCCTGAAGCGTTAGAGATCTTACGGAGGGATACAGAGGTGGCTGGTTAAGAATGCCATAGGATGGCGTTGAAGTAGCCGTAATATCAGATCCGCCAGAAATAGTCCATTTCATTGTCGATCCGGCAACCGGCAGGCCACTGATCACAGAAGTGCCGGAACCTGTAAAAGTTACTGTACGACCAGCAAAGAAGATTGAATTGTTGCCGGGATTGATTTCGAGAGGTGGCGGGTCATTGATCAATATCTGAATGCTTGAAGAACTTATGAAACCAGCACTGTCGCTGCCCACGTAAGTTATCGTGTGACGGCCCTGCGGCATCGCGTAATTGGCAAGGCTGGCGGTGTTACCCATATAGACAGGGCCACCGCCATCATCGCGGTACCATTGCATGGTTATCGCAGCCGTTGGGGCTGGCACCGCCGAGAAAGTCACCGGAGTATTCAGCGCAGTAACGATGGGAAATACCGAACCCGATGCCGGAGCTGTAATGCTTGCAAGAGCCACGCCGTAATAGATGCTGTTGGTAATACTTGCGGGAACTCCGAGATCGTTCTCGCCCTCAGCAGTGATAAGATTTGTTCCCAGAGGGAGCTGACCGGGGCTGACGGTCTGCGGCGATCCGCTTCTCCATACAGTTGCGCCGCCGTCAAGAGACCAGACGACGCTGGTTGCGATCACAACGGCGTCATTCGCCCTGAGCTCAAATGCCTGTCCGATAAACAGTTCTGAATTGTTAGTCGGAGTGAAAGTAATTGAAGGGCTGTCGCTTACCCTGACGCGAATGGTGGTTGAACTGACAACGCCCTGAGAGTCAGTGCCGATGTAAGTCATATATTGCATGCCATCAGGCAGCGTGTCGGTAAGAGATTGCCCGCTTCCTCTCAGTGATGCGCCGGGCTGATCGTAGTTAAGCCACCATTCCATTGTCAGCGGCTCGGTTATATCCACGCCGGTAACGGAATCGGGAACAGCGGTGAAGGTATAAGGGGTTGCCGTCGGAATTACTGCATCAGATACCGGGTCAGTAATAGCTGCGTTTGGCGCACCGAGGTAGACTTTCTTGACAGTTGAGCCGGCGGCGCCAAGGCTGTTGTAGCCCCTGAGTTCGACATCCTTCAGACCGGCCCCCAGAACAGCCATGCGCGCAGGCGTAATCGTCATTACTGAATAGGAAGCCAGTTCGAGAACACCGTCTATATACCAGGCCATTCGACTGCCGGGAAGCGTGCCATCGACGGAATCAGTTCCCACGCCAGTAAATACGACATCCTGTTTTGCAAAGAAAACCGTACCGGCGTCAGGAGTAAAATCCATGACCGGAAACTCGCCAATACCTATGCGAATGGTACTTGAACCAACAAAACCCGAGCTGTCAGTGCCAAGATAGGTTATATAATGATAACCATCTGGCAACGTATTGGTTGTAAAAGTCGCTCCATCGGCAAGTTTTGTTTCGCTCGGCAAACCAATGTCCCGCCACCATTCCATCAAGATTGTGCCGGTGCTGTCTGGTTCTCCAGTAAAACTGATATTCGTACCTGAAGTAAATGTCTGATTATTGGGCGGCGTAATAATGCGCGCCGCCTTAACGCCAGCAGTAATGGTATTGGTAATAGCTCCAGAGGTGCCATAGGGGCCGGTGGCAATGAGAGTGATCTGATAGGTACCCGAAGGCAGCTGACCAGGCTGGGTTACAGAAAAACTTTTGCCATTGCCAAGCAGCCAGGGGCTACCATCGAGCAACCAGCTGACCCTGCTGTTTGGAATTTCGTTATTATTGGTATCAATACAGGTTGCCGCGAAACTTATCGGTCTATCGGTAAAGAGATAACTGCCTGTCTGAGGCAAAAAGCTCACGATCGGCACGCGCTCTACAACTATGTTTATTGTTGATGAGCTGATTATGCCCTGGCTGTCTGAGCCGATGTAGGTAACTTTGTGAGCGCCGTTCGGAGGGCCGTAATTCACGATCGAGCCACTGCCAAAACTGGCAATATCGTCATTAAGAAACCACGCCAGCGTCAGAGTTCCGGTCGAATCTGGAGTTGCTGTAAAAGTAACTACGTCGAGCGGCTCAAAACGTGTGCCACTGGCGGGGCTGGTAATGCTGGCCACCGGCCAGCCCATCTGAATTACGTGAACAGGGCTGGTTGCCGTACCGAACTTCGAAGGGCCCTCTACTCTGACACGCTGGGCACCGGGAACATATGCGCCGGCGCTTATTGAAAATGCCGCGCCATCACGCCAGATATCCGGCGAGTCGTTGAGATACCATCGAAACTGGGATGAATCGAGCGGAGTATTATCAGTATCCGTGCCAACTGCGGCGAATGGAATATCATAACCCTCGAAGAAAACAGCAAGGTTGTCAGGTGTGAAGCTTATGCGGGCAGGAACATCATACCAGATAATGATGCTGGTCGAACCGACGGCGCCGCCGCTGTCGGTGGCTGAGAGACGTATTTCATGGCGGCTCGAAGTCATGCTGGCAACGGTAAAAGTCGTGCCTGAGCCGATTATACCGTCGATATCTGATGTCCAGATCAGTTTTGTTGCATCGGTAATTGGCCCGTCTTCGAGGTCGGTGGCACTGCCGACAAAGGTAACCGGAGCATTCGGCAGAAAGCTCGCATCGTTGAGAGGTTGTTCAATAACACAGATCGGCCGGCCATTTATTATCGTTATATTCTTGGTGCCGGTGCCAGCGACACCATTCGAATCAAAAGCCTCAAGGGCAACCGTATAGCTTCCCTGAGAAAGAAACAGCCAGGTAAAAGTGGCGCCACCGGTCTGACCGAGCGTGAACGGCTGCGTGCCTGTTGCGACATACCAGCTCATTGAATCCGGGCTGATGACAGTGTTGAGATAATCTCGCGCCGTTCCGGTGAATACGATCAGGCCGGGCTCAAATGCAGTGGCGGTTGGCTGGCCGACAGTTACAGTGGGGGCCGAAGTTACTCTGACCTGAATCTCTTTTGTGGCCGTGCCGATGCCATCGGTAACCGATACAGCGATAGATGCAACCTGAGTGACCCCGGGAGCAAGTGCGGGCGAACGCCAGGAGATAATTGATTCTGTCGCGCTCGACAGAAGTGTTCCGCGATCGACGGCCCAGTTATAGGTTAGAGGCAGGCCAGGCGGAAACTTTGTTTTTGCCTCGTATTGAGCAACAGTATTGCCGGGAATCTGGCTGGTCGAAGACCCGACAATATCGACAGCGCGGGTGACCGGTCGCAAAAGGATTTCGCCGGGAAAACTCACCTCACCGGAACTGGCAACATTTATCGCCAGGTTGGCGATCGAAGTCAGACGCGGGTAATATTGGCCGTCTTCGCTGGCAGAAAAATAGACGGTGACCGAAGCCGAAACCGATGGTACCGCCCAGTCAGCATAGTCTTTGGCGATATAAGTAAAAGTGCTGACGTTGGTGAGCCATTTTGTCGCTATCGGCTCGTTCTCGGGGTCTTTGTAATGACCAAAAAGACGAAGAAAGGCGCTGCCTTCTTCCGGGTATTTATCGGTGGTTATGCTGACTATAGGCGCCTTGTTGGTAATGCCGGCTGTCGGCAGGGTCAAGCCAATGATTTCGACATTTTCCGGGTTGAAGGTCGTTGCCGGAATATCGAAGCTGAGACCGGAAAGTTCTTTGTCGGCGGGCGGTTCGACCTTTATGGTTCCGGCGGCGGCGGCCGGCATATAAGGCGACACATAGTAGCCATTCGAATCTACTGTGAACTGCTCGCCCCAGAACCAGACCTTGCATTTGCCAACCGGATTGCCGTTGAGATCTTTGATGATCATGCGGATCTGGTTTTCAGCGATATCTGGCGGACTGATAACGAGCGGAACATTCGCTGTAGGAGCGCTTTGTGTCAAACTTTTGGCACTTGCCCGAATTTTATAGACTCGCCCGGAAAGTGAGGTTACCCGGGCAATAATGCGATAAGTGCCAAACGGGACGTTTTCAAATACGAATTTACCGTCCTGATCGGCGCGGGTGGACATATTGGGTAATTCCTCGATCATGACGAAAGAATCGAGGAAACGCAGACTGGGAGAAAATGAGCTTATCTCAGGCCTTAAGGCTGTAATCGTCGCATCGATTGAAATCGTGCCCGAAATAGTGCCTGAGACAACAACTGGGGTACCCGGCACTAATCCTGTTCCAGTGCTACTGCCACCGCCGCCACCACCACCACCGCCGCAGCCAAGAAATACGAGCAGCACAATCAAACTGGCAAAAAACAAACGCACAGCCATGCCTAAATAATACCCTATCCTGCATCAATAAAGCAATATCCGCAGAATTATTTCTCTGGAAGTATATATATTTCTGGATTCTGCGACTTCGCCGTTGGCTCGCGCAGAATGACAAGAAAAGAAGCGGCCTGCCAACTGACTCGCGCAGAATGACAGCGTGAGAACAGCGCCGAATGACTTAGTTAATCTTGTCGTATTCTTCAGCGGGTATCGATTCGTCTTTCCAGCTGATGATGGTAAAGCCGGCCATCGGGTAAGGCGGATGATAATCGCCGCCGCCGCGCACGAACGTGGTATCGAAAATATTGCGGCGAACCACTGACTGATCATTGCGCAGAGAACCGTCGAGATAGCCTTTTGCCGGGCGCGTGCGCAGATGAATCATCGAACCCATGTGCCGCAAAAAAAACCTGCTGTCACGCCCGATAAAAGGCAGACTGCGCATATGCGGGTTCGCCACGTTACCAAGTTCATTACGCACCTTGCTGGTGTTGTTACCCATGCTCCAGCGCGCGTTCAGTTCAGCAGAATCGATAAGCAGAGCATTTACAGTCATTTCCGGCATGCGAAAACCGGTGCGAGGGTATTTGAGAGCCATCTGAAACAGGCGATCAGCAATATTCCAGGGACCAAGCGAAGGGTCAGGTTCGCCTTCCTGCATTTCCTTTTCGGCCTGATTCATTATTGAATCGATGATTTTATCGCGGGCGCCGGCCAGCAATGTTCCGGTCATGTAGCAACGGGCGCCGACTCCTTCATAAACAGCGGTTCTTCGTAACGCGCTTTTGATGACGAAACGATTCTTGTTTTCTTCTGGAGTAGAACCTGGCTTCAGATAATCTCGGAGCTTTTCGAGAGCAGGATGCAGGGCTATTCCGGCGGTGGTCACCGGTATAATTTCGGGTGGCTGCTTCGGCATCGAAAACAACGAGTTGATCACCGAAAAATTCAGGGCAGTCATCGGCAGTCTTTTGTCGTATGCTCCAGTGCTCAATCGCGGAGGAAACACAATGCCACCAAGCACCAGCACATTAACATCTTCACCACCGAGCGCCATAGCCAGATCGTAATCGATCAGAGTCTGCATCTCGTTTCGCAGAAAATTCATGGGGTTTGAGTAATCAAACCAGATCCTTCCCATGGAAAGCACCGCCACACCGTTCTTGTCGGTGCCATTACGCGGTTCCTTGCTGTAATCCTTGAAACCGACGTTGTAATTCTGCGGGTTATCTGGATTAGCATTGAAATCGCCAGCAATGAAAACATCTTTTTCGCAGAAGATCGTCAGAGACTTCCAGGGTGGGCAGCCCCAGATGCGCAAAGGCACTTCAGAATAAAGAAGTACCTTGTCGTCTGCGTTCTTATATTCCCAACCAAAAAACAGATCGTATACGGTCTCGGTCGGATTGGCCGGGCAGCGCCACTTTGACTCGGAAAACCCTTTAAAACTGCTGCCAGCACGGAGAATAGTCGGTGCCGGCCGGCGCGCCTTTTTATAATACTCAGGATTCAGCGGCGGCAGCTTTTGCGGTCTGGCGCCATGGTAGCCGTCAAGAACAAAAGGATCGATCAGCTTGCCATTCTTATATTCGGCAAAGGTTTCGAATTTGTCGGGATCGGTAGAATCGTTTGAAGGCTTGATGGTTCCACGTTTGCCATTATAGAAATCGACATGGACAGAAGATTCTGCCCGGATAAATCCAGGGGTAGATATTCTCTCCATCTCACGCAACTCGGCGCCACGATCGAAAGTGCCGCGCTGAGAAAAGATCAACATTTCATGACCATAGAGGCGGCCGGTCTTCATCTCACCGGGACTGACACGATATGGGCCGTAACCACCGACATCAAGAATCTGCCCATCGTAGAAGAGAAAATTGCCCGGCACGACTTTTTCAATTACGGTCGAAATCTTGCGACAGGTATCTTCGACTCTGCCAACAGCCTCGAGCAGAAAGTAACGATGTGACTCATCGACGGTTTTGCTGTCCGGGCTGTTTTGCGACTTGATCAGCTTGACCCGAACCTTGAACTTGCCGGTGAGCTTCATTGCCGGCAATTCTACCGAGCCGCTGTAAGTGCCACGTTCATTGTTATCGAGTTTGAGAAGCCCGAAACTTTTAAGATGGTTGTAGCGATTTTCTGAGGCCGACGGCCAGCCTTCTGCCGGAATATATGGATTGCCATGGGTTACGAACTGGTAATCTGCGCGCATTTCAGCCAGCACCGCATGCAACCCGGCCTCTGCCACGCTCAGAGCCACATAGTCCCGGGCAGAACGTGACAGCAGCGCAATCTGGCCGCGCTGAAAGGTAAGAACCGCGCCGGCCAATATTCCCAGCACGAGACAGATCATCACGATAGCCAGAATAGCCTGCCCTGATCCTGAATGATTTCTGTTCACGGGTGCACCCCATTCAACCGGCCGCGAATGTTGAAACAACTGCGCACAGTCAGGGCTGTTGCATCAGAGCCTTCGCGGTCTTCGCCTTTGCGGACCAGTGAAACCCTTGCATGCAGCAGATAAGGCCCGGTTCCATCGAGGTCATAGGGTTCGTAAGAAAAAAGATCCTTGCCGGGCAGAATCGACGACATGCCGCTGAGAGCGACCGGCTTACGATTAGTAGTGTAGACCAGTATTTCGCGCACGCCATCGCAGACCTTGCGTTCATATTCGCCCTGCGCAGCCCCCGGCATGTCAGTCTTGACCTTGCGATAGAGGTCACTTGTGCCATCATCGGCCTTTTTGAGGTAATACTCTATGATTTCTTCGCGAATGAAATTGGAATCAGGCGGTTTTACCGAAAAATCAAAAATCTGGCGGCGCAGCACGCAGACCTTGCCTTCATTTACGGGCATAAGAGACGCAACCGTCTGACGGTTCGTCTGCTGCGGATATTCGACCCAGTTTGAATTGCGAATATCATTACCAAGATGAGCAAAGAGCCGACGCGCGCTTTCGTTAACGCCGATATGCTCCAGGGCCGTCTTTATCGACTTCACTTCGGCAAAAAACAGCCGATATGCGGCAAGCATCAGCAAAACAAACAGACCCATGGCAATCATGACCTCGACCAGCGTAATAGCCCGCCGGCAGTCAGAGCGCAATGCCATCTTAGCCATCTTTTGCATGTGCTTATACCCGCTCACCATTGATCACAATGTGTCGTAACCAGCTCAAATTCAACGAGATTACCGTCTTCGCTGGCTCGCCAGCTCACGTTAACCCGCACCAGCTTGAGTCCAGAACCCACTTCCTTATTATCAGAAGGTATATCCTGAATGCTTATCGTTCGCTTATATTCAATATTGCCAACGGTAATTACCGGCATGAAACCTTCGCCATTCTTGTCGAAAAGATTGTCGGCCGAGCTAAAGTCAGCCAGCAGAGTATCTTTGCGACGATCACCGTCAACTCCAAGCTCATGGGAACGGGCAGCGCGAATCGCTTCTACTGCCTGATTTGCAAGAAATATGGCGGTTTCATAGTTGCGCACCTTGCGCACGCCGGTAAAGCTGCTCGATATAGTCCAGCCAATGATAAAGACCACGACAAGCAGCAACCCGGCAATAAGGATTTCGACAAAAGTCATTGCCGCAGCCGGGCGAAGTCCGTTCGGCGCTTTTACAGGTATTACTGGCATTGTGTTCTGAACCATAACTGTACTGGTCATTTTACCATACAGGCGGCAGGTTTGCATAAATACTGTTACCCGATTCAGCAATTCTCGTTGTCAAGCAGTCTCATACTCAGAAAGATACACCCTTCGCAACAGGCTTTTGGGGCTGTCATTCTGCGTGGAGTCGCAGAATCCAATTTTTAGCGCTTTTATGGATCCTGCGGCTGCGCTTCGCTTCGCGCAGGATGACGAAAACAAAAAAAGCTGCCTGGCACCTGCCAGGCAGCCCTTGTGCTTAAGATGATCAGAAGATGTCAGCCGGATTGAGGCCTGCTTCCATGATAACAGCGTCAGGGCTGCGGAATTCGGAACCGCCTCTGAAATCCCGGTGCTCAGGGCCTTCAGTGATTTCTTTAACAAAGCGCGGGTCGATACGCGGATTTTCGAGATTGCCGTTGGGCGGATTCGGGGCATCACCGGTCGGCACCCAGATGAAGTCAGGGTGGTTCTTGCGCGAGTCACCGGTCCATTCGCCAGAAACGACGTTACCATTGCCATCGAGAAACAGGTTATAGGTATAGCGATGGGCAAACCACTTAGTGCCGACAAATTCGGGCGCCACGTTATCATCAACGAAATAACAGGTGGTGGTAACCTTGAGTTTGCTGTCGTCGAACCAGCCGGTTGTCCAGGTTGATTCAAATTTGTAGAGAGGGAAGTTCCAGACCATGCGGTCAGCAGAAGTATCGGCAATCATGGCACTTTTGCCGGAAGCGATATACTGCATGAGCACGCGATGGAATTCATCAGGATAAATATCGTTGTAATCGTCTCCAGGGCGTTCCCAGTTACGATTGCCGTAAAAAGTACAATAAGTGTTCATGTATTGTTCAGAAAGGATACCCTTCTGATCGCCTGGCGTAAACTGAATACCATTGCGCACATTGGTTCTTTTCGGCTCAGGAGAAAGAATAGAAGCAGCTGCCCAGCCATTGCAATGGCCTTCCCAGTTTTCAGCTTTGGGATTGTAATGGTTGTTGCGAATATCCGATTCCCAGGCGACGGCGCCAGGATTTTTACCTGTGCGGGACTGCACGTAGGCATCATACTTTTCGAAAGGCGCTGGAGAGTGACCAGGCCAGCCCTTTATCAGGAAACCTTTTTTACGAGACCACCAGTCGCCCGACCAGGGAGCCGGCTTGATTTCGCCGCGGGCGGAGTCCTGGGCAACAGCGATCAGAGGTGTAACTGCAACAAACAGAGCAACAATTATGCTGAGCTTTTTCATTATTCGTTACCTCCGGTCTGTGAACTGGCGCCAGGCAACTCAGTCGATGGAACAAGACGCACTTTGCGCATGCGATTTTCAGAAGAAACCGCCCATGGGCTGCCTTCCTGCCAGAGCTGCAACAGATTAGTATCAGAGCGCTCTTCAGCGACCTCAACCTGATAGGTGGCACCACTCGAACGGTAAGCGGCAAAAGTATCGGCATACTGCCCTTCAGGCTTCTTGTTTTTCTGGCCAATAGTTCGCTTAAATGACAGCGAACCAACTTTTGAAGTGCGGCTGAATTTCTTTTCGATAGCTTCGCTGCGATAAGCAGCAAAGCCGTCGGCGCCCTGAACTGCGTTGCTGGCTGCATTGGTCAGCGGAAAAACCGGCAGGTCGTAAGGAATAAGAGTATCGACTGCTACCAGTGGCTCTGGATTCTCGGGATTGATATCTCTTTCAGAATAGCGCATACCCTCTGGTGTCGGGAACACATCGATAACTCTGACAGGCTTGAGGTCTTCGACTGCCAGCCATAGAACAGCCTGCACTTTCATTTCACCATGTCTTGGAAATACATGAACGATGTAACACTGGCGGCCATATTTCTCTTTGATAGAGCGAACTCTGAACACCCACTGTATCGGTGGCAGCCAGACTTCGCCTTCGGCTTTAAGGTCGCGGTAAGTGGCTTCGAGCACCCAACGGTCGCCAGCTTTCCAGGTTGGGACAAAGCCTTCCTGGGATGGATCTGCATAGCTGACCGCAGAAAAGGCTAAAAGCACAATAATGCTTAACACCAGTATTCGCTTCATTTTGACCTCCAGAAACGCATGAGAAAGAGATGTACAATATTGTAAGAATATATCAGTCGAGCGTCAAGAGCTGACCCTTAAAATACCTGTTGGCATAAAGAAAGTTTTTGCCAACAGAGAAAGATTAATTCTGGATCAGGGCATAATCTATCGATTATGAGCTCGATTAAGAGAACGAGAACAAAAAAAAACGCGCCTACCAGGACTCGAACCTGGGACACCAGGATTAGGAATCCTGTGCTCTATCCACCTGAGCTATAGGCGCCGACCTGCTGATAATACTAATTTTTGCTGGTAAAATCAAGCCGGAATGATATAAATTGTAGGCAACTTATTTTCTGTGCAGGAGCTGGTAACTTTGAAAAAACATCTGACTGCTATTCTACTGCTGGCGGGACTGCTCGTCGCAACTGGCTTTCACCCTCTTATGGCCGCCGACACGGGAAAACTGATCACCAATCAGTGTCGCCAGAATCTCAAAATGCTGAATGAGACGACAGCCAGGTTCTTGAAAGACACGAACGAACAGCTGCCCCCATGGGCTCGCTACGAAACGGTAAAGAGCAGCCTGATGAGTTTCGACTACCTTCCCAAAGACCCGGTTCAGCCAACACCGGACTGCAAATATTTTCTGATCAGCAACAGTCGCGACGATTATCAATGGTATTGTGGGCTGCACGGCGTTCTCGATGGAGAAAAAACCATCACCTTTCTCTATCACGAACACCGCATAATGGCCAAAACAACTGAAAGATACATGAACAACAAACGCTATAAAGATCACAACAGCGATCTACTGCGCTGGACCGAATATTCACCGACTCCAATAGAGCGGTTCAAGTATCATTATAACATGAATCCGCTCAGTACCATTCTGATAATGAGCGGAATCGTGCTGGTAATATTATTTGTCTACAGAAGCCTGTAACGAATTTTAGCGATCGAGCGGCAATTTAACCTCTTCTGAGAGCTGAGAAAGCATGGTGTCGACCCAGTAGCCTGAGTAGCCAAGCCTTTTTGCCTTAAGCAGGTTCAAAATCGCTTTTCCACGCTGTTCCTGCTGAGTCCAGGCCATGGCGAGCACAACGTATGGCCAGCCGTTTTTATGATTGCGGCCTTCAAGATATTCTATGGTCTTGGTGGGTTGGCGAAGGGCCAGGTGCAGCGCTGCCAGATCGTAAATAAGGAACTCATTGGCCGGGTTGAGATACAACGCCAGAGTCAGCTCCTCATAAGCATCGAGAAAGGCGCCACGCCCGGCAAAAATAAGCCCAAGCGCGCGGTGCGCGTCAGAGTTTTCGGGATCGCGCGAAACAGCTTCACGAGCGTAATACTCAGCCGTGTCAAATTCAGACTGAGTTGAGTAGCCAAGAAGGGAAAGATGAAAGTATATCTTGCCCAGCTCAAGATAAGCGGTTTTGGCTTCCTTCTCGTTTAACAAAAGAGAGTCTTCATAGTGCCGCCATGCCTGGCGCAAAAGATCCACACTTCCCCTTCGGATGCCTTCCTCGATCATTTCCTGTGGATCGACAAGCGGAATGCCGCCTTCGACAACCCTTATGGAAAGAGCCGATACAGTCATCGCCGAAGCGAGAAGGAAGACTGCCGGCAGAACGAACAATTTCATTTTATTGCCAATAGACATTTGCATCCTCCTGATGTTATAAGTTAACCTGATCTATTCTCTATCATGACAAGCATGTAAAATCCAGCAAAATTATGAACACCAATACGTTTAATGAGAAAGCTTTCAAATCACGCTTAAGCCAGCCGACAGCCTGGATAATCCTGTTTGTCTTTTTTGCCGCGCTGCCAATACTCATCTATTACGAATGTTACGGGCTCTACATAGACGAACAGCTGGCCAGCAACAAAGAAGCCATTATCAAGATCTTTCATCGTGAACTGACCTCGTTCGGCAGTAAAGCAACCAACCACCAGATTTTTCTGCAACAGCTGCAGAGCTACCGCGACGGGCTTCGCCGCAACATAAACGAACCCGAAAGAAACGCTGTTCTGAGCGAATCTCTGATCGAGGAGCTCCCGGAAAACACCAGCATCATAGCCTGGGACAAAGACGGCAAACTTCAGGAAAACCTCTCGGTGATGAAGCAAAGTGGCCTCAGCCGGGAACAATATGAGAAGCTCATCGAGATTCTTCTCAACACTCACAGCGACTTCGCAGCCGGAGCGAATCTACAGACGCTTCATCAAATAGAAAACTTTGAAAAGGAACATGCAGATTTCTTCGCAACGCTGACGCCTCTTACCGGGCGCGCTTTCTCGTTCACACGTGCGTTTACCAGTCCGAACGTGATGTTCGGCAGCTATCTCGCAACCTCAGAAACTTTCTTCTACTGGGATTTCATCAACAATCAGAACAACAACCAGGGCGGCTTCATGGTTTTCATACCGCTCAACAATCTGCCGGTCACTTTCGGCATTTCACAGGTGCTTCTGCGCGATCCAAGCGCAACTCCAGAATTCAGCAACGGCTTCTTCGACCGAACCAGCGGCGAGATCGAGCTTTCATACCCTGGGCTTCTCGATGCCGCCAAACAAGGCGTCGGCCTTTTCATCGATGGCCTCAAGAATCCGATTTACTATGATGACTGGGTGTTTTTCGTTCAGCCTCTGGCTGAGAGCACTTCGGTAAATATTTTCGCACTGTTTTCGACAAAATCACTGCGATTATCGAGCGAATCGCAAAAGAACAGCGCCCGCACCGTTGGTCTGGTAGTGATGTTTCTGGCGATGATTCTCTTCTTTCATTCCTACAAACTTGCCTCAACCACAGGTCTGTCTTTGCGTAAGAAGCTGGCCGGGCTGTTCCTGCTCTGTATGCAGCTGCCAATATCTATCCTGGTGTTTCTCGGCGTTCAATACGCGATGAGTCAGGAGCGCCTGCTCAGCAGTGAAGCAGAGTCACAACTGGTCGAACTGGTCAAAAAAATAGACCATTCCGCCCTGGATCATTACAGAACCACAACAGAATGGCTCAAGTCGCTGAAAAATCTGCCCGAGGTGCAAACTCTCGACAAGCAGAAAATGCATGAGACTTTTTTCGAGTATAACCGTTTTAAGCAGCTCGACAGCTTTTACCTGATCGGGCTCGATGGCAGCATCGAATTCGATATAGACAACCTCAAAACCGACAACAGCAACCGGGTTTTCATTAAAGAACTGGGAATGCGCATATTAGCCGCCGGAACCGACAAAGACAAAAATCTGCCGGGAAGTCTCTCAACCTCGGCCGAAAGCCTTTTTGAAAGAATCACCCGCAAAACCGGCAACATGCATCTCGTTATCTGGCCTGGCACCAGCCGGCAGAATTTTGTATTCACCGACATACTGAAACTCGACAACGATAAGCGCTATGCCATTATTGCTACCCTCGACAAAACCGAGCTCGACCGCAATTATCTCAAACAGGTAGTCTCGCAGCAGCACCGCCTCGGACCTGACAGAGAAGTAATCATTCTTAAAGAAGACGACATTTCCGATGCGATGCCCCGGCTTTCTGCCACATTTAAAGCCAATCTGCTACCCATGTTGTCTACCACCAGGCTTTCGAACATTATCGAGACAGACCGGGTAAACGACGAAAACGACCGCCTGCTGGTCGCCATATGCCGCGGCGTCAATACAAGCGACTTCTTTATCGGAGCGCGTTTCAGCTGGCATAAGATAACCGACACCATCCAGATGACTTATCTTCTGGTCATATTGAGCCTAATATTCAGTCTGGCAGCTTCAATATTCCTGATAACCATACTGATTCGAGAATTTCTGACGCCGGTTTACGTGCTGTCAAATGGTGCTAAAAGCATCATCGGCGGCGACCTTAATCTTGAGCTGCCAATGTTCGCGCGCGACGAACTCGGCGAACTTTCTACAACCTTCAATGCGATGACCAGACGGCTTCGCAACCGTCTCACCGAATTAACCGTTCTCTACAATCTTACCCAGAAGGCTTCTACCACGCACAGTCAGCGCGAAGTATTCGACCTGGCAGCAACCAACCTGCAGAAACATCTGAACGCCGAAAGTTCAGGAACGGCCTGGTATAATGAAGGCGAAGGAGCTGACAGCATCTATCTGGCCGAGCATCTTGACGCCAAAGAAAGTGAAGCGATCAGAAACGTCGTAAAGAATGCTCTGCGCACTCTTCAGTCGATAGCAGAATATAGCGAGAGCCAGGAAAGATATATTCTTGGTGTGCCATTGTTTTTCGAAGAGAAAAAATTTGGCGCCATATATCTGGTATTCTCTAAAGAACGCGGCAAGGAAAAGTTGAACCTGTCTGAAGACGAAAAGAGCTTTATCGAGACACTGCGGCATCACCTGTCGCTGATAATCGAGAAGCAGCGCCTCTTCGAGCAGGCAATTACCGATGGTCTGACCAGGCTTTATCTCAGACGCTTTTTCCTGGCCACTCTCGAAAAAGAAATCAACCGCTCAAAGCGCTACCAGCTCGAAGTCAGCGTGCTGCTTCTCGACATCGACCATTTCAAAAAATTCAATGACACCTATGGACATCAGGCCGGTGACTTCGTTTTACGCGAAACGGCCCAGCGGATAATGGAGAGCATCAGATCAGTCGATACGCCAGGACGCTATGGCGGCGAAGAAATGGCAGTAATTCTTCCGCAGACTGGCATAAAAGATGGTTTTGTCGTTGCAGAGCGCATTCGCAAAGCTATCGAGGGTGCCGAGTATCAGTTCAAGAACGATTCGATGCGCGTTACGGCTTCTCTCGGCATAACCGCCCTGCATGGCCGCGATCTGAGTATTGAAGAAATGATCGAAGAGGCTGACAAGGCGTTATATGTTGCCAAGAGCAAAGGCAGAAACCAGGTGAGAATTGCCCCGGAGGCCATGTAATGAGAGCAGGCTTGAAGCGGGGATTTACCCTCGTAGAAATTCTGGTTGTTTTATCGCTGGTGGGAGTTCTGGCGCTGCCGTTCACCAACATGTTCATGTTTGGCGTGCGCGGCAGTCAGGATAATGCCGAGCATGTTCTGGCCTACAATCTTGCCAGAGACAAAATGGAAGAAATCAAAGGCCTGCCATTCGAGCTGGTCAAATCTGATTACGAAAATTTCAGAGATGTATACCAGGATCGCCAGGGCTTTGACGAGCCTTATTACAATGACAGCGCTTTTGAGAACTATTTTTCTGACGTTTTTACCGACGAATCCCTCAAAGACAGCGATCAGAGAATGACCTGGAACCGCCTCAAAATAGCTTATCCAAAAACCTATCTGCGCAATCTGCAGACTTACCCGCCCGACTATCTCAACTATCGGCGTGTCGTAAAAGTCGAACGCATAACTGAATCAGCGATGCCATCCAAAATGAAAAAAGTTACAGTTCTGGTTTTTGACAAAGAGGGCAAGAAAATCGCTGAACTGGCAACCTTGATCGGACAGCATAAATGAGCCATACCAGCAAAAAGAGAGCGTTCACCCTGGTCGAGGTTCTTCTCGGCATGTCGCTCACCGTTCTGGTTGGCGGCATCCTTTATCTGATGCAGACTACCGGCATGTCGACCGTTCAGAAGGGAACCTCCCAGCTGTTGCTGAACTCAGAGATCCGCAACAAGATGGAGCGCATTACCAGCGACCTGCGCAACAGCAAAGAAATTCTCGAGATCAAACCCGACCTGGTAAAAATGCGTTGTTACAAGTATTCGGCGACAAACCCAGACCCGGGCGAAGACGCGCTGATAACCGTGACTTACGAGATTGAACGCGATGAGAAACAGCATGTTCTCTGGCGCACAGAAAACCGCGAAAACCCGGTAAAGATGCTTTCACTCGACAAGATCGGTGAAGATGTATTTCAGCCTTTTTACGAGGGGCATGATCCGGCCAGTCCGGTTGGCTGGTCTTATTACCCATTCGACATGATTTCCAACGATTCAGGGCAAAGACAACGCATCAGTCTGATCAAAATAAAACTCGATCTCAGTCATCAACGGGAATCTGCGGTAGTAGTTACCAGTGTAAGCCTGCGACCGGCTGCTACCAGAATTCGCCAGCCCAACTGGAAATTCAGATAATGAATTTTCCTGCCTTTCTCGGAATCAGCGCAATCGTCATACAGGCGATTCTGGCTTCAGTGGTCATGGCAAAAGACCCGGGCAAAACCGAAAACCGGCTGTTCAGCCTGCAACTGCTGTTGTTCTGTGCCTGGAGCGGTGCTGAAGTTTATCTGATTTATCATGGCGTCGATAAGTTCGGCATCAAACTTCTTTTTACGCCAGCTCTTCTGCTGACATACTTTTTCTGCATATTTACGGCAGTTTATCCAGAACATCAGCCTGAAGCCAGCATTATCAAGAGCCGAAAGCACCTGATCGGATATTTTCTGCCAGCAGCAGCTCTGCTTTATTTTCTCTGGACCGACAGGCTGATTAAAGATTTTGGCAGCCTTGCCGTCGGTTTTTCACTCGATCTCGGCCGCTTCGAATTCATTGTCAAAGGCGTAGTGATAGCTTATCTCTTTCTTTCACTGTCCACACTTTCCAGCAGCCGCCGCAAGGCTGAAACCACGATACAGATACGACGTCTGCGTTATACCTTTGCGGCAATGCTTCTGCCGGTAGCCGCCGGGTCAATCGTCATAGCATTCAGCAAATGGTTCATCGGCGGGGCAACCATGTATTCTTTCGGGCTGTTTCCGGTTCTGAGCATTATCATGAGCATCATTCTCGCCTACACCATGCTCAGATACAACCTGATGGAAATAGATCTGATTTTTTCGACAGGTCTTGTCTACACCCTGCTTACCGCGATTATGGCAGGCACCATGGAGCTTTTTCAGGAGCTGATGCAGAACATTCTCGATTTCTCCAGCACCTGGACCAAGATTATCACCGTTCTCATCATAGCCGCAATTTTTTCGCCGGTTAAAGACCTGTTGATAAGGCTTGTAGATCGATTCTTCGGCAGACAGACGTTTGATTCGGCTACTGTCATGCAGACAATACTTGCCGAGCTGCGAAAAATGCCAGATCAGCACCGGCTTTTTGCCCGCTTTCTCAGCGAACTGCAGCTGGTTCTTGATTATTCTGGCGCAAGCCTGCAGCTTGAAGACCAGCAGCAGATATGTGTTCCAGAAACTCTCAAAACCTGTGAAGTCAGTCGGGAGTTTGCCGGATTGCCGTCAGATGTCAACGAAATCGATGCCGTGATTCAGCACTTCATCAGTAACCAGGATCGTGCTCTGGCTGATGCTGCGCGCAATCTGAAAGCCTGCGACATACGCCATATCTTCAATCTGGCCGACAACGATCGCCATTACGGCTTTCTGCTGCTCAATGCGAAGAACACCAGGGTTCCTTACACCACCACGGAAGTAAACCTTATTATGGGTCTCGTCAGCGAAATCCCTCACCTTCTCGCCAATCTGGCGATGATAGCGCGGCTCATCGAACAGGAAAAGGCAGGACAGGAAATAGACTGGGCCCGCAAAATGCTCGAAGCCATTTCTGCCAGCAAGGTTACCAGATTCTGCGACATGCCGATAACCAGCTTTGCATCATTGTCTACCGAGATAAAGGGCGACATGATCGACATATGTGAAGAAGAAAAAAACAGCTTCATCGGTGTTTATGACGCCTTTCATCACGGAATTCAGGCTGTTCTCACACTTAATATCATGTTTGCAGTTATGCGCTGCTTTAACGATAACAGAACTCAACTGCGCCATGTTAACCGCGTATTGCGACTGTTCTCGCAGCAGCTCTGCTCGGCGGTCACCATAGTCAGAGTAGACGGTCGCCACATTGAACTGGCCAACGCCGGCAATCCATCGCCTCTGATCATTTCAGCAGCAGGCGTAAGGCCTCTTTTCAGCGACAACTCAAGGCCGGCTGGTTATCACGAAGACTTCGAGCCACAGCATCAGTCGTTTGAAATGGGCAAAAGCGAGCTGTTGTTCTGTTCGACGAATGGTATTTATAAGGCATTTGAGCAGCTGCACGGCAAGACGCTCGAACAGTTCATCACAGAAAACACCGGCAGCCTTGCACATCTGCCCGAGAAAGTCGCCGATGCAATCAAGTCCTTGACGAACCAGAATTTTTCTGATGACATAACATTTATAACAGCAGGTCAGCTATGAATCAAAATAACCCGGTAAGACGCAGAAGCAGACAGATTATGGTTGGAACAGTTGCCGTCGGGGGCAACGCGCCGGTCAGCGTGCAAAGCATGACCAAAACTGATACGCGCGACGTTGCGGCGACACTTGCTGAAATCAACCATCTAAAAATAGCCGGCTGCGACATAATCAGGCTGGCAGTGCCTGATTCTGCGGCGGCCAAGGCTCTAAAGGAGATCTGCTCAGCCTCACCCATGCCCGTAATTGCCGACATCCACTTCGATCATGAACTTGCTCTCGAAGCCATTCAAAACGGAGTACAGGGCCTCAGGCTGAACCCCGGCAACATCAGAAGTGAAGAGAAAATTCGCGAAGTTGCCGCCGCCGCTGCCGACTGGCAGGTGCCGATAAGGGTTGGTGTTAACGCAGGCTCTCTCGACCCGGCGATCAAGCTCAAATATGGCGGCGTCACCGCTGCCGGACTCGCCGAGTCGGCAATGAACGAAGTCAAGCGTCTCGAAAAGTGTGGCTTTGAGCTCATAAAAGTTGCCATAAAGGCCTTCGATCTGCGCACCATGTGTGAAGCGGTCAAAATCGCAGCAGCATCCTGCGATTATCCGTTGCATCTGGGGGTCACCGAATCCGGGCTACCCGAAGACGGTATCGTCAGATCAGCCATGGGCATCGGCAGTCTTCTGCTGCAGGGCATTGGCGACACCATCAGGGTTTCTCTTACCGGCGAATCGACTCTGGAAGTTGTCACCGGGCACAAGATTCTACAAGCTGCCGGCTTACGCAAGACCGGCCCGGTAATCGTATCCTGCCCGACCTGTGGCCGATGCCAGATTCCACTACAGGAAATCGCGCGCAAGGTTCAGCAACGTCTGACTGGACTCAGCGAATCATTTCAGGTGGCAGTGATGGGGTGCGCAGTTAATGGCCCCGGAGAAGCTGAACAGGCTGACTTTGGCATAGCCGGCGGCAAAGAGAGTGGTTTGATTTTCAAACACGGCAAGGTAGTCAGAAGCCTGCCCATGGACAAGCTTGTCGATGGCCTGATCGAAGAAATATTTACCAGTCTGCAGACCTCAAAAAAGGAAGAAAAGTGATGAGACACACATATTTTTTCAACAATCCAGCAAGATTGGGTGCCTATCTGGTCTTAGCCCTGCTTACAGCTCTTTTGCCAGCAGCATCGATAGCACAGATCAACGAACAGGCGGTCAGTTTCCGCACTCCCTCTATCGAGCTGGTCTTTCAGCCGCCACTGCGCACCGGAATCAACTCTGAAAATCCAAGCAATATCGAGGTTCCTCGCCTGAACCTGCTGGTTAACCTGTTCGAGAATTACCTGCAGTATCTCGGTCGCCTGCAAAAAATAGCTACCGGGACTTCATTGCGATTAGTCTATGCTCCTGAACTGGCAATAGAAAACGGCACTGAAGATCACAAAGCGATCAGACTCAATGAGACCGGCCTTAATACATGTCTCAGCCAGATAAACCAGTATTTTAAGGATCGTGACCTCACCGATTCGACCTATCACCTCGAAAGTGCCGACTCACTGTTCACCATACCAGATCAATTGCCTCGACCAACCAGCAAGGTTGCCATACGTACTGAACTGACCAATCATTCGTATTTTCAGAAAAGCCTCGAACCTGACACTGATTTCTGTGTCATTGACGACAACCGCGTCATAACGGCACGACCTTTTCAGCGCAGCAACAGGCTTTTTTTTGATGACCGATGCCGACAATGTCTGTCGCGCCGAACTTTTACTCGATCAGGCCCGCAACTGGTATGGCGATCTGAGTGCTTCTGGCGACGGCAGGTTCCTGGCTTTCACCGATGGCATGCTGCCTATGATCATGCCGCTTACTGCCAGCACAAGCAAAAGACTTTTCGAAAACGACAACCTGATACTTCTGTGCATGTACTGGTCACCACAGAAACCGGTTCTGGCCGGCCTGCTTCTAGACAACTCCACGCAGGCACGCAGCTTTTTTCTCTATGACGCCGAGTCCGGCAAAATGCTGCAGGCTGGCGACACACAGCTGGCTGAAGAGGCTGACTTCATCAACCCGCATGTTTGCTGGTCTCCCGATGGAAAGCGACTGCTGCTGACGTCGGCCCGCTCAGTACACCTGATCGATCTCGAAGCCAACAAGACATTTTTACACGCCGCCAGAGTGCCGAACGAAATCGCCGAAATCGTCTGGTCTGATGACAGCAGTTCGTTTGCTCTCGTCGAAGTTATCGGCCAGGCAAGACAACGCTACATCTTTGACGATCTCGACTATCGCAAGTGCGTGCTGCACCGTTACCGGATAAAGCCGGATTTTTCAATCAACGAGGACCATGCACAACGCGTTGAATCACGAAATACCATCAAGCTCGTATCATTCTGGACTAACGACCGCGTGCTTTATCTCGAAGGACGCCTGATAAGCAAGCGCCTCAACACCCCCTTCTGGGATCTCAGCTCAGCCTTCACAGCCAATCTTACTGCCGGCCCGGCAACCTCAGTCAGCCGCAGCTCTGATGGCAAAGACGCTGTCGGCGCCCCATCAACCCTGCCCATGCAGTATCTGTATGTATTCCGCAACCTCGACGGCAAGTTCAAAAATATCTACGATGCCGGTTTTAATCACAGCAACAACCTGTATACCGACAAATTCAACAATATCTGGTTCATTGGCCTGCGCCGCCCCGAAGAAATCAGTCAGCAGCAGAATGTCTACAGCCACCGCCAGTCGCCCTACCCCTTTCCCGAAAGCAATGTATCGGTATTCAGCGATATTCCAGCCAGCAAAATGACATTACTGCTCAAATTTCTGGAAGAGTACAACCTGCGCCTGCTCAGGTTCAACAGCAGTATAAGCCGCATATTCACGCTTGCCAATTTCGGCGGGCCGCTTAACCTGTGGTCAGGCGACCTTCGCAAAATCGTCGAAGGCCTCGGCAACGAAGAGAACTGAGATAAGCCGACAAAGCTGATTTTTCGCAATAAACTTGCCTCTTGTCTCGTTTTTTCTTATACTGTCTTGACTTAAAAACATGGCAAGGGGGAAGGCGAATGAAAAGATTGAGCTTTTTGATGATGGCCTTTGTGCTGCTGACTGTTTGTGCAGCAGTGAATGGTGCCGAAGTGCTTTATGACGATACACATGCACAGACAGCGGGTAACGCTGACTGGATACCGGAAGGCGCTTATTCTGAGATGGCCGACATGCTCAAGGAGAACGGCTTTACAATCACCAGCCTCAGCAAGGTTGCCGGTCGAAACGGCGAAATCACTGCTGATATTCTCAAAGACTTCGCAGCCATAATTCTTGCCGAACCCAATAACCCTTATTCTGACCAGGAACAGAAAGCCATCTGCGAATTCATTTTCAATGGTGGCGGTCTTTTTATCATCGGTGACCACGGTGGCGCCGATCGCAACAACAACGGCTGGGATGCCGTAAAAGTATTCAACACCTTTGTTCCGAAGTTTGGTTTCAAATTTCAGGGCAATACCATTTATGAATCGCCGCTTTCCGGCCCGAACAACAACAGCCACCCGGTAATGTTCGGCGTGCGCGCAGTCGGCGCCTGGGCCGGTTCGACTTTTGACATCGTTGAGGGCGAAGGCAAAGCCGTCGGCCTTATCGACAGCCGGATATCGAAAGCCCCCTATGTAGTAGCCGCTGAATACGGCCAGGGTCGCGTCGTCGCTATCGGCGACAGTTCACCCTTCGATGACGGCACCGGCAGCCCCAACGGCAGCAAGAACAAGTTGCACGACAGCTACGACTCGTTCATGTATTCGCATCCACAGCTGGCTTACAATGCCATGGCCTGGGCTACCGGCAAAGAAACCGGCAAGCGTATTCCCTCACGCATAGTTCCAATGTTCAACGAAGCAAAGGCCTCTGAAAAAGCGATCAACATACTGATCGACGCCGCGCACGGCAACGCTTCTTCAGACAAGATGAAAACCTTCGAAAAGCACATGAAACGCAATGGGCTGAAGGTTTATTTTACCCTCAACCTGATCAAGCCTGAAATGCTCAAGAACTTCGGCACGCTCATACTGCCCGACCCGTCGTTCCGCTATATCGACACTGAAGCTCAGGCAATCGCCGACTGGTTCATGGCCGGTGGCAACCTGATCATGGGCGCCGCCTGGGATTCATCGAAGCTGCGCGGCACCGCCACGCTCAATTTCGTTCTTGGCAAAATCGGCGCCGTGATGCGTTTTAACGACGACCAGGTCTGGGATGAAAAAAACAAGACCAACAAACCATGGGGCGTGCTTTCTCGTGGCATCAAAAAAGATCACCCGGTTACCGCGGGCGTTACCACAGCCATTACCTGGGGCACCTGCTCACTCATCGACCGCAATAACCAGCCTCTGACCGAAGAAGCCGGTGTTGAAATTCTCGTCAGCGCCAACCCCGAAAGCTTTAATAAAGACGGCGACAAGCGGGTTCCGGCGGTTCTCTACCCGAAGGGCATGCCCATTGCGATCATGGCCATCGAAAAAGTGGTCAATGGAACGCTGGTTATGATCGGCACCTGCAACTTTACTGATTACCAGTATCCTGACAGCGACATCAACATGTCGATGCCCGGACCACCCCCGTTCACCCACGAAACTCCGCAACTCTGGAACAACCTGCTGCGCCAGCTGGCAAAACAGCCGACCAGCAGCCGCAACAGAAGAAGATAACAGCCTTTTGCGGGCGCCACTTATGCATCAGGTAAGCGGCGCCCGTTTTTAAACCACTATTCAGGATAACAAGAGCAATGGCAAATAAACGCAACAAAGACTGGTCGGCTTACCTGTATCTGATGCCGGTAATAGTCATACTGGTCATTTTTCACGTACTTCCCATTTTTTACTCGCTGGCTGTGAGTTTTTACGAATGGGATCTGATTGGCTCTCCGGAATTCGTCGGAGCTTCGAATTACCTGCGACTCGCTGACGACCCGATGTTCTACAAATCCTTGTGGAACACAGTGTATTATGCTGCCATCAGCGTGCCGATGTCGATCTTCTTTTCGATGCTGATCGCCATGCTTTTGAACAATCCGATTTCAGCCATAGGTATTTACCGCACCGTATATTTTATACCGGTTATCACATCGATCAACGCCGTTGCCATTGTATGGAACTTCATCTATCACCCTGACTTCGGTCTGCTCAACAAAATTCTCGATATTTTCAGCATCGACCCGCAAACCTGGCTCCAGGATCCTTTCTGGGCGATGCCCTGTATCATTTTCATGAGCGTCTGGAAAGGCCTTGGCCACAACGTCATCATCTTTCTTGCCGGTCTGCAGAACATACCCAAGCATCTTTACGAAGCAGCCCGCATCGACGGTGCCAGTCGCTGGCAGCAGTTCAGACACATAACCTGGCCGCTGCTTTCGCCAACGACCTTTTTTGTCTTCACGATTTCGACGATCGGTTCGTTCCAGGTGTTCTCTCAGGTCTACATGATGACACCGCGCGGTGGCCCGCTCAAGAGCACCATGGTCATCGTCTACTATCTCTACCGCAAAGCTTTCGAGCAGTTCGAATTCGGCTACGCTCTGGCCATAGCTTTTACGCTGTTCATGATCATCTTCGCCTGCACTCTTTTCAACAAGCTGTATCTTGAAAAGAAAGTGCATTACTCATAAAGGGGTATCAACAATGCAGAACATACTCAAAGTCAAAAACCCCGCCCATGTCGCGATTCATACGCTGCTCATCGTTGGTGGCTTCTTCATGCTGTTTCCCTTCGTCTGGATGATCTCGACTTCATTCAAAGGCGACGACGAGATTCTCACGACCAGCAAAGAGATCGTTCTTCTGCCGGATGTCGCACGCCCCGATTTTCTCAATTCGCAGGAAGATCGCGACCGTATCGAGCGCCGGGCCGAGCGCCAGCGCCTATGGGATAAAGAGCAGGAAAAGCCGGCGGCCGAACGCGACAAAAAAGTTCGCGCGCCCTTCAAATGGTATGATAACTACGTCTACGCCTGGAAAGCGCAGCCATTCTATCGCTTCTTTCTCAACACCCTTTTTGTTACCATTACGGTTACTGCGGTATCGTTGTTTTTTGCATCACTGGCGGCTTATGCCTTCGCGTTTTTCAACTTTCCCTTCAAAGATCTCGCTTTCATGCTGATGCTCGGCACCATGATGCTGCCGCAGCAGGCTCTGTTGATACCGAACTACATCTTTTTGTCGAAACTCGGCTGGATAAACACCTATCTTTCGCTGATCGTGCCGTGGCTGGCATCTGCCTATTCAGTCTTCTTTCTGCGCCAGTTTTTCAAACAGCTGCCAAAAGACCTGTTCGAGGCTGCCACCATCGACGGTTGCACCCGTTTTCAGTTTTATTACATGGTCGTTCTGCCGCTGAGCAAGCCGCCAATGGTCACGCTCGGCATTTTCTCCTTTCTCGCCAACTGGAACAGCTTCGTCTGGCCCCTGATCGTTACCAATGACACGAATCTGCGCGTCATTCAGGTAGGTCTGAGCTACTTTTCGAGCGAAGCCGGCACCCGCTGGGGCCCGCTGATGGCCGCGTCAACCATGACGATACTGCCGCTGGTAATCATGTATTTCCTGGCGCAGAAACAGTTCGTCGAGTCGCAGGCCACCACAGGAATGAAGGAGTAAATATGCGCAACTTTCTGATTGCTACATTTTTCTGCTGGCTTATCATAGTATTCGCGATCATCGATGACGACAAAAAGAGTGCTGGCGCGGCTCTCGTCGACTCCGGATCAGAAGGCCGAACCCAGGTGGTATTCTGGCATGCCATGGGCGGTCCGCTCGGAATCGTCATGGACGACCTGGTCACCCGTTATAATAAAAGCCAGAACAACTACTTCATCAAGAGTGTCAATATGGGCAGCTACGACACTCTCGCCAAAAAGGTTCTCGCTTCGCTGGTGGCAGAAGAGGCCCCCGATATTTCGCAGAACTACGAGACGCTGACCAAAAAATTCATCAGACATCACAAGATAGTCTGCCTCGACGACCTGATCGCTTCCGAATCTGAAGACATCAAAGCCGACATCATACCGGTGTTGCTCGAGAACAACACCTTCGATGGCAAGCTCTATTCCTTTCCCTTCAATAAGAGCGTTCCGGTGCTGTATTATAACAAGGACATCTTCGCCCGGGTCGGCCTCGACCCTGAGCAACCGCCGCGTACGCTCGAAGAAATGGTCAAGTATTGCCGCACCATCACCGAGTATCATCGCAACACCCCTGGAGCTGACCGCTCTGTCTATGGCTACGGGTGCAGCAAGGCTAACGTCTGGTCATTTCTCAATCGTATTCTGCAATATGGCGGCAACATCGTCAGCGAAGACGGTCACAAGTCGCATTTTGCTGACCAGGCTGCCATCAATGCGCTGGCCTATCTGCAGAACATGCTGAAAGAAGGCATTGCCCGCGAAGGACAGGGATTCGACCATCAGAACGACTTTATTGCCGGCAAATGTGCGATTATCGAAAGCAGTATTGTCAGCAAGGTCTTCATGGAGAGCAGCATAGAATTCAACTTCGGCGTAGCACCGCTGCCCGGCTATATCATCAAGCCAAATCCTGAAATGACGATCAACGAAAGTGAAATCAACCGCGGTGTCATTCTGTCTGGCAGTAACATCAATATCTTCAACAACGGCGATCCCAAAAAAATTGCCGGAGCCTGGGACTTTGTCAAATGGTTCACCTCGACCGAAATCGGGGCGGAATGGAGCATCAGAACGACTTACCTGCCAGTACGCAAATCTTCGCTGGCCAGCGATTACATGCAGAAAGCCCTGCGCGAAGACCCCAATATGGCGGCACCTTACGTTCAGCTTGACTACTGCCATTTCGAGCCACGCCTCAGCGTCTGGTTCGAAGTCCGTGACCTGATGGCCGATCACTTAGAAAGGGCGACACTCGAAATGGGGCCGGCAGAAAAATACTGTCAGCAGATGGCCAAAGATGTGGACGCAATATTAAGACATGCTTCCCACTGAATTATCCGCAGTAGTTTCAAAAATTTCGGCTTTGATTGCAGAGAGCGACAAGATACTTGTGGCCGCACATCTGCGCCCAGATGGCGACGCCACCGGCTCGGTCTCAGGCCTGGTAAAGTCACTGATGAAGGCTGGCAAAAAAGTCGACGCCGCGCTTTTCGATGGTGTGCCTGAGCGCTTCGCCTTCGTTTTCCCGGCGATCGAGGTTTTACGCAATCAGGTAATCGAAGCCGATCATGATCTCATCATAATTCTCGATTCTGGCGATGAATCACGCACCGGCTTTACCTTCAATCGTGACCCGCAAAAAACCTGCCTGATAAACATCGACCATCATGCCAGCAACACAATGTTCGGCGATATCAACTACGTCGACACCGGCGCCTCATCAGCCTGCGAAATGGTGGCGGCGCTGCTGCACCATGCCGACCTGCCTTTCGACAGCGAAGTGGCACTGAGCCTCATGCTCGGGCTGGTTACCGACTCGCGCTCCTTCCAGAATGAAGGAATTCGAGCCTCAGCCCATCTGGCCGCAGCAAAGATATTGCAAACCGGCGTCGATACCAGGCCGATTCTCAATATGCTCAATTCAGGCAAATGCGAAGCTGATCTGCGCGTACAGGGCTTTGGCTTGAGCAATTTTAAACTGCACTGTCAGAACCGCCTCGCCACGCTGATTATTCGTCATAGCGATCTGACAGGGCTCAACGCCTCTTTCGCCAACGTTTTCGCCAGCGGCCTGTTCAATCAGATGCTGTCGATCAGCGAAACCCATGCCAGCGTGGTTATTTTCGAGCGCGAAGACGGCATGAGTTTCTGCGAATTTCGCTCGCGCGGCGGTATAGATGTTAAAGAGGTGGCGGTCGCCATGGGCGGTGGAGGTCATGTGCCAGCTTCTGGTTGCAGTCGCGCCGTAGCTGTTGATGAACTGGCCAGAGAAGCCATAGATCGCATGACCAGACAGGTCGATAATTTTTTCGCGAAACAGGAGAGCGCCTGATGCGCAATAAGCTCGCTTTTTCGATTCTGCTGCTGCTGATGTTTTCCCTGGCAGCTGCCGGCCAGGAAAAGGGGCTTTCGATAAACGTCGAAATCGAAGGGCTTGGCGAGATTCTGCTCGAAGAAACCTCGGTCGATCAAACCGAAACAACGCAACTTCTGCTGAAAAAGCCAGGCGGCATGTTACAGGTTATCGATTCTTACGACGGCCTGATGCCTGCCGACCTTATCAAGCATGACCTCGATGGCGATGGCAGCGTTGAGATAATTTCACTGCTGCGACACCCTGACGGAATAGACGTTATCATGCATATATATGGCACCGATCCGGACTTCAAGAAGATTTTTCCGGAAAGTCAGAACGAAAACAATCCACTTATCTGCCGCGAGGTTTTTATCTCAACCCACGGTAATCAGCCGGCAGTCTGCACGCGACATCTTATTTCGTATCACGATTTCGGCCCACCGGAACTATACCGTCTCGAGTTTTACCAGCTGCAGAAAGGTTCTCTGGTCCTTGCCCAGCAGGGTTTTACCGAAGGCACTCATTACAACATTCTGATGAACCGCGGTGCGCTGGCTTTTCACAGCGGTCAGTATCTTGAAGCCCTTGATTTTTACAATCAGGCGGTGTCATCTTCAACCGGCGAGATATCTTCTCGCGCCTTTGTTGAGAGTCTTTTTTATCTTGCCGAATCGCGCAAGTTTCTCAAAGACTTCAAAAATGCCCTGGAACTCTACCAGAAGATAGTGCTTGAATTCAGCCAGAATTCTTTCACGGACGCCGCGCAGAGTGAAATTGAGCTGATTTCTCAGAATATTGAACACCCAGAGGCTCTTTCATTTTATATAGACGTAACCAGCCATATCAATTGTGACCGCTGGGAAACGGCATTGGAGCTGTTACAGAACCACAAGCTCGGCAGCGCTGAGAGCCCTCTGCTCGACCGGATGCTGTTCATCCGCGCTGAAGTTCTGACCGCTCTCAATCGCGTCGATGAGGCAATCGAAGTATATCGGACTATCCAGCAGAAGTTTCCTGACAGCCCGATTATCGGCAGTGTCGAAGCAGCATTGGAAGACATGCTCGAAAAGCCGGAAGAAACTGACGGGTTATAACATTGGCCAGCACCGAAGAAAAACCCAAAAAGAAAAAAAACTGGCAGCCAGAACAGGAAGAAGGCCTGTCACTACGGGCAAAAGCTGTGATCATAGCGGTTGCCACGTTTATTCCGTTCATGCTGTTCATCGTAATACCCATGGTCACCCGCGACCATTATAGCAAAACCCTTAAACTGCCGCCTGAAGTGTTTTTGCAGGCCCCTGAAGAAATCAATCTGGTAAGCACTGGCGAAGTTGGTTCAGTTTATAAAGTAACCATCAATGAGACTGAGTTCAAAATTCCAGATTCTTTCACACCGGTTAAAATCAGTCGCGACCGCATCGATTTCAAACCGGCGCCAAGGCGTGAAGCAAGGCAGATTACCATACTGGCCCAGAAGGAAGCGCGAACGATCCAGTTCACTGCGACTGGTTTTGCCCGCTGGTTCATGCCATCTTCCATGCTGCAGTTTCTCCAGACAACTCTCAGAGCGACCTGGCACCCGATCCGTCTCGTTTTCAAAGCGCAGTTCTTTGCCTCAGAAGGTATCACCGGCAGAATCTTCGAGGCACGCTGGGATGCGCACCATCGCGGCTTTATTTTTCCGGTTGCCGGCGACAAAGGTTATATTGGCAGAATTTTTCGCACAAACAACCCTGGATATTTTGAATTTATGGTGATCGACACTGTAGCACCAGTATCTCTGCGCGAATGGGTGAATCTCGCCATGCGCATCAAGCCTCCTTCTGATCTGGCCAGCGCAACACTGCCGGCAAGAACCGGGGCGAACAGCATCGAGTCTTTAATCGAAAAAGCGGCGATACCCGAGCGTGAGCCCGAGGTGCTCTCTGTAGCGTTGACTTCATTCGTTTATACGCGCAATCCTGGCTGGTTGCTGCCAATATCACTGGTCATGGAAAGCCGTGGTTTTTATGCCGAGCTGATCGATCTGCACCGCCAGTTCATTACCGGATTCGATATAGAATCACCTTATAAGACACTATGGGATCAGATATTCAACCGTGCCCTGCATCGCATAATAAAGCTTGAAATAGATCCACAGCTGCATCTGCGCGAACTCAACATCAGCTGCCTCAATCTTACTCATCTCGAAATCACTCAGGTTCTGCTTAAAATTACGATAAAATCAAGGCTGTCCGGAGAAAGAACTTTCAATGCCGAACTCCTGCCACACGGCCGGCTCTATGAACAGCAGGAAAAGAACGTTATAATTCGCGCTCCTGATGAAATAAGTCTGGCTGATGCAGAAAGCATAGATTACCAGATACTGCGCCTCGATTTCGCCCGCTGATTGCAGCAGTTTCAGATCGGGCAGAGACTTCCGAGGATTACTTCTTCAGCAGCTCCGGTTGCCGCAGGCAAATTGCCGGGACGGCGACTGACAAAAGCGTAACCAAGCACAGCAAAAGCCATGGCTTCCTTGGCCATTACCGGCACTCCCAGAGAATCGCTCAGCGAAACGCTGGCCACATCTTTGAGACGAGCGGCCAGTCTGGCCATCAACTCAGAATTGCGAGCGCCGCCGCCCGACACAACCAGATCGGCCGGCAGGCGCACCTGACCGGCAAGTGAGCTGACGGCTCCAACAATTGAATCAACGGTAATATCGAGAAGAGTCGACAGCAGGTCAGCCACAGGCAAAGGCTGGTTCTGCCAGGCAGCAAGCTCATCCAGACGTGTGGCATTAAAATACTCTCTGCCGGTAGACTTGGGCGGCGGTGCAGCAAAATAAGGATCTTTAAGAAAACGCATGACGGTTTGCCGGTGACTCTGACCAGATGCCGCGAGTTCTCCGTCACGGTCAAAATTGCCAAGTCCGGCTCGTTGCATGGCAGCATCCATAAGCACATTGCCGGGGCCGGTATCGAAAGCGCAAACCATCTGAGGTTTTTTACCCGCGCGAATAGCGCTGATATTGGCCATACCACCAATATTCAGCAGCAGCAGATCGCGTTTCGCCTTTTTGCCGAAAAGAAAAAGGTCGGCATATGGCACCAACGGCGCACCCTGGCCTCCGGCCGCCATATCAGCCGATCTAAAGTCGCAGATTACCGGAATTCCAGTGCGCCGACCAAGCAGACTGCCATTGAGCAGTTGTAAAGACCCGGTAAGTGGGATTCCATCCCAGACAACAGCTTGCGGCTGGTGATAAATCGTCTGTCCATGTGCTGCAATGTAATCGGGGCGTTCATGGCCGCTGTCAAAAAACTGCTGACAGGCGCGGGCGTAGAGCTCTGCAATGTAGCTGGCTCCGAGAGTTATATCACGCGCATCAGCTGCGCGCATAAGATTCTGTATTCTCCTGAATTCAGAAAGCTGAAAGCTGCAGCTGTCGAACCAGATCAGCTCGCAGGCTCCAGAGCGGTCGAAAGCCACCATTGCGCCATCAATGGCATCGCCGCTGGTTCCACTCATCATACCGAGGATTTTTATTCTTTTTGCCGCCATAATTTCTCCTGCCAGAATAGCGACAAAATACCGCGCAAACCGGCAATTTACAAGCACCAACTTTCTTTTCACATTTTATTCGGGAGCTATTGGTTTTGCGGTTGCGAGTATGATAAACTGGTAAAAATATTTTGAGGAGGCACTTTTAAAGTGGCTGAAAACATCCAGAACCCCGATCGTCAAAAATCACTCGAAACCGCAATTTCCAGCATAGAAAAACAATTTGGCAAAGGCGCCGTAATGCGACTTGGCAGTTCACGGCACCTTCAGGTCGAAGCAATACCGACCGGCTCTCTCTCGCTTGACTACGCACTTGGTGTTGGCGGCATGCCCCGCGGCCGTATCGTCGAAATTTTTGGCCCAGAATCGTCTGGTAAAACTACAGTAGCGCTGCATGTCGTTGCCCAGGCCCAGAAAATGGGCGGCCAGGCCGCTTTTATCGACGTAGAACACGCTCTTGATCCGGTCTATGCCAAGAAACTGGGAGTCGACACTGAAAACCTGCTGATTGCCCAGCCGAGCAGCGGTGAAGAAGCTCTTGAAATCACGGAAATGTTGGTACGCAGCAACGCTATCGATATCATCATTCTCGACTCAGTAGCGGCATTGACCAGCAAAGCCGAAATCGACGGTGACATGGGTGATGCGACTGTCGGTATGCAGGCTCGCCTGATGTCGCAGGCAATGCGCAAACTTACCCCGGTTGTCAGCAAATCTCGCTGTGTCTGTATTTTCATCAACCAGATCCGTGAGAAAATCGGCGTCATGTTTGGCAATCCAGAAACCACCCCGGGCGGCCGCGCACTCAAATTTTTCTCGTCAGTGCGCATCGACATACGCCGTAAAGATGCGATCAAAGAGGGCGATGAAGCTACCGGTTTCGTTACCGAAGTTAAAGTCGTCAAAAACAAGGTTGCTCCGCCGTTCCGCAAAGCCCGCTTCGATATGATGTTCGGCAATGGCATTTCAACCGAAGGCGAAGTTCTCGATATCGCAGAAAACTCCAACATAGTTAACAAATCAGGAGCCTGGTATTCATTCGGCGACGTCAGAATGGGCCAGGGTCGCGAGAATTCCAAGCAGTTCCTGCGCGACAACCCCGATGTCTTCGGTGAAATCGTGCTTAAGGTCAAAAAGGCCCTCGGCATGATCAGTAACGAAACTCCGGCACCAGCAGCCGAAGCCAAAGTCGTTGAAGACAAGAAAAAATCTACCCGTAAGTAAGAAGTGATGAATATTCCGGGGCTGTGTACGCCAACAGGCGCACGCAGCCCCGGTTTTTAAAAAGTGAAAGGCACGGCGTAATGGCAAACGGACAAAGCAGATTCGCCCGGTTTGCGTTCATTTATGCCCTGCTCGTAGTAACCCCCGTATTGTTTTCTCTATTGCTCTGCCTGCACATTATCGATCATTACAGCCATTTCTGGCAGGAAAAGGCTGCCGAGATCACTGAGACAAAAGCATCAGAACTCGTTCGACAACTTGATTCAGAGCAGATTTTTCTACCCCACTTCAGGGAGCTGACTGAAAAGATTCTCTCTCTGCCAAAACTCGAAGAAAAAAAGATAGTCGAGCTGGCGGAAGATACTTTTGCCAGAATATCGCAGCGCTTTTTCGTTTATGTCTTCGATACCCGGGGAAAAATGTTAAAAACCGGACTGGCGCCTGAAGACACCGAAGCCGGTATCGATTACCTCTGGCGATTTGCCCATGACGACAGCTACGAAGGCGAAGGGCGCGAGCGCCGCGGCGACTACGGCAAACTGGTCGGGCGCTATTTCTCACCACGCAATATCAAGCACAGCAATGATGTCTGCCATTCCGTCGAGAATCCCAGAAGCACCGGACTGCTTTACCATAAAAAACGCCAGGCATACAGTGATGATAAAAGCGGCGTCATGTATTTTCTCGATCTGAACATAGAATTCGAGCATCATCTTCAGCAGAAAATCGACCATTACAGCTCGGTTGATGAACCGGTTTTCTTTGAAAGAGCCGACGGCACCTGGAAGGGCGCTTCTGATATTGAAGCTCTGGCGCCGACTGTTGCGAAGCTGGGCTATACCCGCACAAAGAATGTGGTAGTTCACAATGACTTTCTCTGGCGACGTGTTGGCTTTCGTGATTTTCAGCTGTATTTCGGCAAAAAATTGTCGCTCGATTATTACTCCCGGGCCAAAGGACTGGCGGTTTTATTCAGCGTCCTGCTGCTGGCTCTGAGCCTTGTCTATCTGTTGCGCAATCTGTTCAGCGGTCAGGGCTTACGGCTTTCGATACGCTACAAACTCATCACCATTTTTGTATTTGCTGTTTATCTGCCGATTCTCGGACTGGTAATGGTAAGTTTTAATGGCCTCAACGACCGCCGCACAGTTCTTGAGAACGATGCCCGCAAAGGGATGCAGGATATTCTCTACAAGATCGACGCCGACTTCGCCGGCAAAGAAGACGAAATACTGGCCACTTTCGAACGTCTCTACAACGACAGAGACTGGCAGGATCAAATTACCGACGACTGGCTGCACAACGACCAGCTTTTGCGCAAACACGCCCGTATAGCGCTTGAAGGCGAGAATTTTTTCAATCATCTCGACATTCGAAATATCCGTCTGGAACAGGTTCATTCAACTGCGCGCGGTATCGCCAACGACAGAATTAAAGAGATAAATCGCATTATCAGCCTTATCTGCCTGGAGCGCTTCATGCCGGAACAGATGTCAAAAAACCGGGTAAAACTTCGCCAGTCTGATTTCATTCTCAAAAACATGATGGAGAACCCGGTGCTTGGCTTCAGCAGTTTTTACGAACAACCTGGCCGGCTTGTCGAGATGGAATTTGAAGGTTCCAGCTTCTACTGGTACTGGAACTATTATCCTGACGCCGGTGACAGTGTAGCGTTTTTTTCAGGCAATACGAGAGTGCATTTCAATGTCGAAAGTTTTTTAAACAACGTTTTGCAGAAACGCTACAATCTCGGCAACACGGCACTTCATCTTGCCGCTTATTTTCCGGCGCAGCAGGCATGGACACCGGAATCCGCCGGCAGCGAAAACGATCTGGTCAAGCTGGTAAAGCTCACCGAAATCAGCAAAACCCTGGAAACCGGCAGAATCAATTATGAGGGTAAAAAATTTCTCGCCACCTCCCTCCCCGGAATCAAGCTCAAGGGCGCCATAATATCTTGCCTTTTTCCGCAGTCGCAGATAGACGGTATTATTGCCGGTCAGCGCATTCAGATTTTCCAGGGAATGGCCCTTATCCTCATAATTTCAGTGTTTACCGGTCTGTTGCTCTCGAAATATTTTCTGCAACCGTTAGGAGAGCTCAACCTTGGCATGAAAGCTCTTCGTCAGCGCAATACCGACTTTCGTGTAGAGATCGGCAGCCAGGACGAACTGGGCGAACTGGGAGACACCTTCAATCAGATGATGGTTGAGGTAAAAGAAATGCTGCTGGCCGGAGCCGTTCAGCAATGCCTGATCCCAGAAAAATTCCCTGACATCGCCGGTTATGACTGTATAATTTACAACAAAATGGCTACCGACGTTGGTGGTGATTATGCCGACGTTTTTTCGCTTGGCGACGACCGCTATCTCGTCGTGCTCGGCGACGTAACCGGTCATGGCGTGAGCTCATCGATACTGACTGCGATGGTCAAGGCCCAGGTTTTCAGGTTTGCCAGAAAAAACCGAAGTTTGAGCGAAATTCTCAAAAGCCTCAGCGAAATGATTTTTGAACTTCTGCGCTATCGCAAGCTCATGACTTTTTGTGCGCTCATTTTCGATGCCCGCAATCACAGCTGTCAGTTTGCCAATGCCGGGCATCCTTTTCCTATCTGGTGCGACGCAGATGGAAAGATCAAGGCTCTCGACAAAGAAGCTCTGCCGCTGGGCGTTTCACCTCGTCGCAGCAATTATATAACTGTCGAGAGCAGCTTTGAAGCTGGCGATATGATGCTTCTTTATACCGATGGCATAGCAGAAGGCGCCGGGCCGGATGGTGAAGCCTTTGGTTTTGACCGGGTCAGGGAACTCATCGTCAGCAACCGCTCACACAGCAGTGAAGAAGTTAAAAACACCCTGCTCAGCGAATTCTGGCAACATTATAAACGTGAAGAACTCGATGACGATCTGACCTTCGTTATAATCAGGCGGCGCCGGCAAGACGTCTGAGCACAACTATCGTAAGGTCATCGTCTGGTTCGGCACCTGCCAGCCAGCCGTCATATTCAACCAGAAGCCGGCTCGACACGGTATCGGCATCTTCGGCCGGCATTTTTGCCAGAATCGCCTTCAGCCTCTCGTAGCCATACATTTCCTGGCGGAAATTCACTACTTCTACCAGGCCGTCCGTATAAAATACCAGGTACTCGTCAGGCTGAAGCATGAATTCATGCAGCTTCAGTCCCCGCAATTTCGGAACAGCGCCAACCGGCAGATGCACAGCCCTGAGGTCGCTGCATTCGCCAGTTCGGCTGACCTTGACCGGAAAGTTGTGACCGGCATTGACAAAGGAACCGCGCCCGCTCTTCAAGTCTATCATGGCTGCGAATACCGTGATCATCTTCCTGACTGAAGGCTGATGAAAGTAGGTATAAACGGTATGATTCAAATCTTCGAATATCTCAAGCAGCCCGCGGTCTTCTTTGAGACCCTGATACACAACCGCTTTGGCCATAGCCATGACCAGAGCCGAACCGACGCCGTGTCCGGTAACATCGCCGATGACCACGCAGACCCGGTCACGATCGAGCACACGTACATCAAAATAATCGCCGCCAACGGCAGAAGCCATACGGTTCGCGAAACTGACCTGATAGCCAGACACTGATGGGGGCGCCGAAGGCAGCAATGACTCCTGAACGTCTTTCGCCAGCTGCATTTCTTTGAGGTCGGCTATCATGTGATTGAAGTTATCAGCGAGATCGCCAAATTCGTCTTTCTGGGTGCTGACGATTCGGAAATCGGGATTGCGTGATTTGATAGCGTTTACGCCTTCGCCAAGTCGCGCAATCGGCAGCAGAAAAACGTCAGACAGCAGCCAGCCGGCAGTAAGTGCCAGCAGAAGAAACAGCACAATGCCACTGCGAATCAGCCGCCCCTGCCCAGTAATATCTGTAGTAACAAGCTGTCTCGGATAAAACGCGAACAGACAGTAATCGCTGGCAAATCTTCCGTTCACACCAGTTACCAGATATTCGGCTCCGCCAATTTTTACGGTTGCATCAACTGGTTTATCGCTGAATCTCGTCTGTTTTACGATGTCTTTGAGAACATTGGCATCTTTAAGCGGTGCCGGCAGCCATTCGCCCGTATGATTTGAGCTTGCCGCAAGAATGTAAGGCGCAGCTGAATTACTGGTGCGCGAGTCAAGCATGCGTTGGCTGACAAGACGTTTTATCAGGCGAGAAGCTGATTGCACAATGAAGGTATAAAATGGCTGATCGCTTCTGGAACGAAAAATTTCCCAGAATATGAACATTGGAATTGGTCCGAATTCCATTTTATGAACTTCGCCCGGCCTGACAAAAAACACATTCATGCCGGCTTCGGGGCTTCTGATAACCATGTCGAGCACAGGATCGATGGCATCGGTAAGCGACGTACCAAGCCGATTATCTATGCAGTATCGGGAAAACGCGTCTGAAACCTCACGCATGCCCTCGAAAAACAGCTCATTCTGCTGAAAAAAGATCATATCGGCCTTGCGGGCATCGCGCAACTCGATACTGATCAGATCATTTGCTTCGATGCGAGCATGAACTTCTGACTTGAAAGTTTCGTCAAGCGAGGCCAGACCTCGACTTAGACTGGCAAAATCTTCAGTGTAGCTGGTTCCGGCATTACGAAAAGACTCATCCATGGCAAACAACAGTTGCCGACTATGGTTGGCAACTGTCGCCATCAGTGTCTGCTCTCTATCGTCAAGATAACGATAGCCGAGATATGCAAAACCCATTATCGGCATCATTACTGCCATCAGAAACAGGGCCAGCAGTTTGATGCGCAGCGACAGATAAAAGCTGCCACTGGCCAGAGATCTGAAATAAGCCGCTATTGCCATTATTGCCAGCAGCAGAAGGCCAGCATACATATAGCGCTGCAAGCGGTTATAATAAGAGACGGTCGTGCGGGCTGCAGCGATCAACCACATGCCTTCTATTTTCCGGCCAGCCCAGACACGTTCTCTTTCATCAAAGACATGATTCTGCCCGAGAAAAGCCAGCTCCCTGAAAAGTTTGCCAGCCATTGCCATGTCGGTTGGCTCACGACCAAAATCACGAACATCTTCTTCGCTGCTCGCCGCAAAAGCGGCGTCAAAGTTCTTCAAATGTTGCTTTTTCGCCTTTTCCAGGCGACGCTCAACTGAAGGGACATCCCAGAAAACCATGAGAATTCCACAGGCAGGATTGGCCGGATCGTTGATCCAGTAGATCATACCATGCTGATGACGGGCTATTATTGGCAGACAGCTGTCTCGACTCTCAAGAAATCTGGAGATTCTGAACTCAGAACCGACAAAGGCTTTAAGCTGCTTCTTGATTCGCTGAAACATGCGATTCTGTTCGGTTGGGGTGCTTCGCACCAGCTCCCAGAGGCGGGTCGCAATATAGCGTGAGCGCAGTGGCACTTCTGACGGTGTAACCAGTGCACCTTTCTGGTCAAATGCATAGAGGTCAAACTCTCCCGGCAGGTAATTCTGCAAAGCGCGATAATACTGACTGAAATCTTCGGTTCCTGACAGGGACTGCCTGAGTTTCAGCCAGGCACCTCCACCGATTTTGCGCAGAAAAGTTGTCGAATCGAGTTCGTATTGAGCCAGAATGATGTTCCGCTCAAGCCCGGCGATAACCTGGTCAAAATGCTTGGTGCGCTCGTTGGCAATGGTCTGATGACCGAGAAAACCGGCAATAAAAATTGGCAGCAGGACAAACAGGCAGATAGGCGCAAAATGTATTAAAAATCTGCGCCAGAATGGGGCTGTCACGGTGCCGTCCTTTTTTTCCACTGTTGCGTTGCTCCGCTCAGTCGTGTATCATCCATCCGCTGATACTACTTTATCAGAAAATCGCAAAAAAAGGAAAATCGGCAGTTGCAGGCAAACAGGCGCTCTCTGCCTGGTCGTATTGTCATTGAGCTGCTGCCATAGTGCAGATGCAGATTATCGTCAATCTTTTACGTGGCTTTGCAATTGGTGTTGCCAATATAATACCAGGCGTCAGCGGGGGAACCGTTGCCCTTATGCTGGGAATTTATCAGCGCCTGCTCAATGCGATAGGAGCGCTCGGCTCAGAAACTCTTAAAGCCCTCATATCAGGTAAGACCGCCATTATTGCCGAGCTGAAACGCACAGATGCTGCGTTTCTGATTTCTCTGGCAGTGGGAGCCGGCGCAGCAATTCTCGCTTCGGCCCGTCTGATGAGCTACCTGCTCGAAAATTTTCACGACCCGACATACGGATTTTTCTTTGGTCTGGTTGCCGCTTCACTGATAGTACCCTGGCAACTTATCAAGCGCCTGTCGATGGGAAACATAGCCTGCTGCCTGCTTGCCGCAGCCCTGGTAATCGGCCTGACGCTGGCAATGAGCGGTGAAGATCGGCTGCACGCAGCCCAGAAAAAAGCATTGATCAAAGGCAATATTACGGCTGATACTGTGCAACATAGCGTCAACAAGTCAATTCCTACCGATCCAAAAAACATGCTGCTGTTCTTTGCCGCCGGAGTAGTGGCTATCTGCGCCATGATTCTTCCGGGAATCAGCGGTTCGTTCATGCTGCTTCTGCTGGGCGTCTACTTTGACCTGCTGATCTGCATCAATGAACGCCAGCTTCTCATGCTGGCAATATTCGCCACTGGTGCCGCTACCGGTCTGCTTGTCTTTACCAGGTTTCTCAATCATCTGCTCCAGAAGCACGGTGACGCAACCATGTCATTCATGCTTGGCCTGGTGATCGGTTCGCTATACGCGATCTGGCCGTTCAAAAGCTTCGGTATGGTTGCCGGCCGCCGGGTTGACATAGCCAACATCATACCATCGACTTTCAGTTCGAATGAAGGCCTGACAATTCTGGCCTGTGTTGTCGGAATGTTTATCGTTATCGCATTTATGGAGATCGAGAAGCGTCAGAAGGCGCCAGCCAGATGTTCCGATACTGCATGAGAGCTTCACCCATGGGGCCGAGTTTTATACCTCTTACCGACTTTTGATGCAGCAGATGCGCGGAATAAAAGTGTAGAAAAACCCAGGGAGCCTCGTCAACGATCAGCTTTTCAGCCTGATGATAAATTGCCATGCGTTTTTCCATATCGGTTTCGAAGCGGGCGCGGTCAAGCAGAGCATCGAGTTCAGGACTGTTCATATGCGAAAAATTGTAACCGGTGCCGATGTTCGAAGAATGAAACAATGTGTATAAAAAGCTGTCCGGATCAGGGTAATCGACTGTCCAGCCCATTCTGAAAAAGGCAACACTGCCTTCTTCGACCGTTTTCAGATGGTCGCCGAATTCAAGCTCTCTTACAACACAGTTGATGCCGATATCACGCAGGTTGGCGAGAATGAATTCAGCCGTGCGTGAATGTATGGCGTCACGATTATATTGCAGAGTGATTTCGGGAAAACCCTTGCCATCCGGGTATCCCGCTTCGGCCAGCAATTCTTTCGCCCGCTTCAGGTCGTATGAATAACCGGCCAGATTATCGTTATGACCGGGGACCCCGGGCGGCAGAATGCCATTGGCCACCTGCACCCGCCCATTAAGCACAATGCGAACGATGGTATCACGGTCAAGCGCATAATTCAGCGCCTGTCGCACCAGCCGGTTATCGAAAGGCGCCTGCTGCAGATTGAGACCAAGATAATTCGAGCCCCAGAGGTTTGTCTCGATAAGGCAGGCAGCTCGAAGCGGATCCTGTTTAACATTTCGATACTGCGAGTCCGGCACATCGACATGACTCAGGCGGCCCTCATTAAACGCGGTGAAACGCTCAAGCTCGTCGCGTATTACCGGAAATTCAAGATACTCAAGCCATGGCCGGCCACGAAAATATTTGTCGTTGGCAGACAGTCTGATCGTCTCACCGTCACGCCCCGCCCATTTGAAGGCACCCGACCCTACCGGGACGGCCGCGAGGCCACCTGGCTGGCCTTCGGCGTCTTCGTGCGGCACGATAAAAGCATTACACATGGCCAGCAGAGAAACGAAGGGGGCAAAAGGTTTTTCGAGCTCAAACACGATGCTGTGTGAAGCTACGACTCTTATGCCCGTTATTTCAGAAGCCTTGCCACTGCTGAATTCTTTTGCGCCCTTGATCATCCAGAAAAAAGCTGCCTGAGAGTCTTCCTGGGGCTTGAGCAGCCGGCTGAAAGAATAAAGAACATCATGTGCATCAAGGTAGCGACCGCCATTGAGGGTTGGCTTTCCGGCGACAGTATCATGAAACCTGATATCATCACGCAGACTGAAGGTATAGGTCAACTTGTCTTCGCTGATCGTCCAGTCTTTGGCGATGACTGGCTGCAGGCGGGCTTTTTCGTCAAATTCGAGCAGCCCATCGTAGATCTGGCGGCAGACTTCGTGAGAATTTGAATCTTTTATCAAAGCCGGGTCGAGTACAATAAAAGCATCGGCAAAAGCCCGGCGATAGGTGCCGCCAACGACAGGCTTGTCGGCAGCGACCGGCAAAACTTTTTTTTCTTCGAGACAGGCGGTTACGCTGACAAGCGCGACCAGCAGTAATATCAGCAGCAAACTTTTCTGCGAACCAGAGTACATCTTGTGACCTCTCAGTGAAGATGCCATATAATATCACTGACCGGCAAAATATAACAGTGCCAGATCTTCGCCGCAAAACCAACTTATGGTTTAGCTTGATTTCGCGTAATTAACATGCTAGAATTTGCGTTCGACATGCTTTATCGGAAGAAATACAAAAAGCCGCTGTGATGCGGATTTTGTTGTTTTTTCAGATCAGAAAGGAGAAGAATATGGGCGAATCGGTAGATAAAATAAGAGCCGAAGTTAAAACCTTCGTCGAAAATTCTTTTCCTTACGAAATTTTCGATATTACCTACAAACCCGTCCAGGGAAGAATGGTACTCGAAGTTACCATTGACAGCCCGGAAGGTGTAACTGTTCAGGACTGCGAAAAAGTCTCGCGGGGACTCAGCGACTTCCTTGACGAAGTCGACCTGATTCACCGGGCATTTACTCTTGAGGTTTCTTCGCCGGGAGTAGAGCGGGTTTTTAAGCGTCAGGTCGACTATGAAAGGCATGTAGGCAAGATGGTTCGCTGGTCGCTGTTTGACGAAGCATCCGGCCGCAAAGAAGTGTTCAAGGCGCGGCTACAGGAATTCTCACCAGACAGGATCGTGGTCAGATCGGAAAAAGGGCTCCGCGAATTCCCGCTGACAATGGTCAAGGAAGCAAAGGCAGTTCTTGAGTTTCCGCCAAAATTGCAGCGAGGATAAGGGGGAGGTAGGAAAATGGCAAAGACAAGTTTAATCGATGCATTGAAAGAAGTAATTGGAGAAAAGAACCTGCCAATGGAGGTTCTGGTTCATGCTATAGAAGAGGCGCTGGTAGTCGCCTATCGCAAAAATTTCGATTCTGATGAAGACGTCAGCGTCAAGCTCGACGAGCAAACCGGCGATTTTAAGGTAATTTCGCGCCGCCTGGTTATCGACAGCGAGGAGCTGGACGAGCCAGACAAGCAATACACCCTCGAAGAAGCCCGTGAAATAGACCCCGACGCCCAGCCTGGTGATGTCGTCGAAGAAGACGTGACGCCGCCATCTTTCGGTCGTATCGCAGCTCAGACTGCTCGGCAGGTCGTCAGTCAGAAACTTAAGGAAGCTGAGCGCGGGCTGATTTACGAAGAATACCACAACAAGGTAGGCCAGGTGCTGACCGGCAAGGTACAGCGCGTCGAACGCGGCCACGTCTATGTTGAGTTCGCTAAAACCGAAGCGGTTCTGCCACCAAAAGAGCAGATCCCGGGTGAGGTGTTTCGCACCAACGACCGCATCAAGTGCTATGTCCAGGAAGTAAAGCCAACGCCAAAGGGGCCACAGATTGTCCTTTCACGCGCCTCATCGAAATTTGTCGAAATCCTTTTCGAACAGGCAGTACCGGAAATATCTGACGGAATCGTCGAGATAAAATCTTCTTCCCGCGAAGCCGGTCTGCGCGTAAAAATTTCGGTGGCAACTTCCGACAACCGCATTGACCCGGTTGGAGCCTGTGTAGGACTTAAAGGCAGCCGCATCAAAGGTGTCGTCGATGAGTTGAACGGCGAAAAGATCGATATCGTGCGCTACAGCGACAACCCGGTCGAATATGTAACCAACGCCCTGAGCCCCGCCAAGGTTCAGTCGGTGCAGGTTTCTGAAGATAAAAGGTCGGCGCTGGCTATCGTAGCACAGGGTCAGTTATCGCTTGCCATTGGCAAAGAAGGCCAGAATGTAAAACTGGCTTCGAAGCTGACCGGAATCAAAATTGACATAAAAACCGAACAGGATATTGAACACGCAGTATCAGACAAAAACCCAGTTGAATAACAGCGCGGAGGTAATGGATGGGCATAAGAATACACGAAGCAAGTAAAAAATATAATTTAAGCAACAAGGACATGGCAGACCTGCTGTTGAAGCTGGGCTATGAAGGAAAGACCAACCCTCTGGCCGGCCTTCCCGACGAGATGCTCGACGTTCTCGCCAAACATTTTGCCGGCCAGAAACCGGCTAAAGGCGCTGCCGCCAAAGCAAAAGACGAGAAAGAACAACCTAAAAAGCCGGCCAAATCGGATTTACCCAAGCCACAACCAGTACAACCGGTGCCACCGCCGCCCACGGTGACTCCTGCTGCTCGTCAACCAGTAGAACCTCCTCCCGCAAAGACCGATAAAAAACGTGGCGAAACTGAAGCAGAAGCTCTCGAACGCCAGCGTCTCGAAAAGAAAAAACCAGCAATCAAGCCTGTTCGCATCGAAGAAGAAGAAGAAGAAGTCGAAGTCAACAAGCAGATTACTATTATCAAGACCGTTCCGAAAAAAGATGTTGCCGCGCCCGAAAAGAAAAAAAGCGTAAAAACCAAAAGCAAACGCGCTCATTTTTCCAAGAAGGTGCAGGCTGAGCTGCGCGAAGCAGAGCGTCAGACCGAAGCGGTACTCGACCGCGGCGGCAAACAGGCTTATCAGGAAGAAGACGAAAATGTTCTGCCACGCATAACCATACCGGCAGACATAACTGTCAGCCAGCTGGCCAAGTATCTTGAAGTCGATGCCATTGCGATCATCAAAAAACTTTTCAGCATCGGCGTTGTCGCCAGTCTTAATCAGCGCCTTGAAGACGCCCATATCCAGCTGATCGGCCAGGAATTCGGCAAAGACATCGTTTTCAGCGAAGACGTCTTTGAAATCCAGGATACCGAAGACGCCGCCACCGATCTGCGTCTGCGCCCACCGGTAGTAACCATCATGGGTCATGTCGATCACGGCAAGACCTCTCTTATCGATTACATCCGCAAAGCACATGTTGCCGACAAAGAATACGGCGGCATCACTCAGCATATCGGCGCTTATCAGGTCAAGCTCGGTAATGGCACGATCACTTTCATCGATACTCCAGGCCACGAAGCTTTCACCGCCATGCGCGCCCAGGGCGCCCTGGTAACTGACATAGCGATTCTCGTTATCGCCGCCGATGACGGCGTGCAGCCGCAGACCATCGAAGCAGTTCACCACGCTCAGGCCGCCGGCGTTCCCATCATTGTTGCCATCAACAAAATGGACAAACCGGAAGCTAACCTCGACAAGGTAAAACAGCAGCTGATGCCTTACAACCTGGTATCAGACGACTGGGGCGGTCAGACTACCATGGTGCCAGTCTCAGCCAAAACCGGAATGGGCGTCAACGATCTGCTCGAAATGATTCTGCTCCAGGCTGAAATGATGGAACTCAAGGCCAATCCAAGCAAACCCGGTATTGGCACTATTATCGAAGCCCGTCTCGATAAGGGCATGGGCCCGATGGCCACTGTCCTCGTGCAGAACGGCAAAATTCAGATGAGCGATCACATCATCTGCGGCAGCTCGTTTGGTCGTGTCAAAGCTCTGATCAACGATGCCGGCGCCAGAGTGCGCGAAGCCGGCCCGGCTTTCCCGGTCGCCATTCTTGGTCTCAACGAAGTTCCGAGAGTTGGTGACAAGATGGCCGTCGTCGAAAGCGCCAGATTCGCCCGCTACGTCGGCGAACTGCGCCAGAAAAAGGCCCGCGAAGAGCGGCTTTCACGCGAAAACCGCATCAAGCTCGCCGATCTCTTCAAGCGCGTGACCGAAGGCCAGGCCAAAGATCTCAATATCATCATCAAAGCTGACGTCCAGGGTTCCTGTGGCGCCATGAAAGACGCTCTCGAACGTCTGAGCACTGACGAAGTCAAGGTCAATGTCATTCATACCGGCGTTGGCGGGATAACCGAAGCCGATGTTAACCTCGCATCAGCCAGTAACGCCATTATCATCGGGTTCCATGTCAGGCCGATGACCGGCGTCGAAGATGCCGCAAAAGCTGATGATGTCGAAATCAAATCTTTCCGGATCATCTACGATGCCATTGACGCAGTCAAACTCGCACTCAAGGGCATGTATGATCCTGAATACGAAGAAGAAACCCTTGGCCGAGCAGAAGTCCGCAAGGTTTACAAGATCACCGGCGTCGGTGCTATCTGTGGCTCTTACGTTGTCAGCGGCACAGTTACCCGCAACGCTCAGGTCCGCATAATTCGCGATGGTGTCGAAATTTACGAGGGCAAGGCAAATTCGCTCAAGCGCTTCAAAGATGACGTCAGAGAAGTTAATACCGGCTACGAGTGCGGTATTGGCATCGAAAACTATAACGACATCAAAGAAGGCGATATTCTCGAATTCTTCAAGCTCAAAGAAATTGAAAGACAGATCTGACCCGCATGATCGTCGCTATCGGCACCTTTGAGATGCATTTTCCCGAGGTACACAGCCTCAAGGAAAAGCGCCAGATTCTCAGAAGCCTGATCGACCGTGTGCGAGCCAAATTCAATGCTTCGATCGCCGAGGTCGCTGACAACGACCTCTGGCAGCGGGGCCGGGTTGGTGTCGCCATGGTCGCCAACGACCGTGTTCTGCTCGAACAGATGGCGCAGAAAATCGATGACATCATGAACGACCACAGCCAGGCGCAAATTCTCGACAGTTACTGGGATTACATATGACCCGAAGACAGGAAAAAGCCAATTCTCTGATCCTGCGCGAGCTTTCTGAGCTTCTTCAGCGCAAGGTTTCCGACCCGCGATTGCGTGGCGTTCACATCGTCAGCGTCGATATCAGCCCTGATTTTCACCTGGCGCGGGTGCTCTATAGTTTTCTCAATGACGAGATGAGCGACGAAGACGTGCAAAAGGGCCTCGATTCTGCCAAGCCCTTTCTGCGCCGCGAGCTCAAAAAGGTTCTGCAACTCCGGGTTCTGCCCGAACTCGCCTTTTTCTTCGATCCTTCGATCAAGCATGGCGACCACATTCTCGAACTGCTCAAATCAGTCAGGCCCCAGGACTGAGGCCGACCAGTCACCACAGGATTCACCGCAATGAACGTTTCATGGCCCGGCGCAGACTACGACCGACAGATCGAGCTTATCTGCGAGCAGCTTATGCATGCCCGCAACCTGTTCTCGATCGCCCACCCCTTTTCTGATGGCGATGCCCTCGGTTCTCAACTGGCTCTCTACCATTTCTGCCAGGCAACCGGAAAAAACTGCATAAGCCTTAATTTCGATCCCCTTCCTGACCAGATATCATGGCTTGCCGGCAGCGACCGCTGCCAGAATGACCTGCCTCCCGACATGGAATTCGATCTTGCCTTTCTCATGGAAACGACCGAAGCACGCCGCATGGGCGACCGCGTAGGCTTTTTTCCGCGAGCCCGCACTCGCGTACACCTCGACCATCATGTCGGTGTCGTTGGCCTCGGGAATATCAATCTGCTCGACGAAGGCGCTTCATCAACCTGCGAAATTCTCTACAATATACTGGAGCGTACCGGCGTTAAACTCAGCCGTGAATGCCGGGAAGCGCTATATGTCGGCATCATGACCGACACCGGCAATTTTCGCTATAACAACTCGACACCGCGTTCACATGAGATAGTGGCCAGACTGATTGCCGATGACCTGAGTGTCGATGATATTTATAAAAAAGTCTACGAGCATACCAATTATAATCGCGTCGTCATGCATGGTATGGTCATGGCGCGCACCCGCCGCCTGCACGAGGGTAAAATCGTGGCCAGCTGGCTTAAACTCGAAGATTTTACCTCTATCGGAGCCGACGAAGTAGACGCTGACGGTGCAATCAGGCATATCAGCTGCATCAACGGCATTGAAGTCGCGCTTCTTTTCAAGGAAGTCGAAGACAACAAAGTTAAAGTCAGTTTCAGATCAACCGGAAATGTCGATGTTATGGAAATCAGCCGCCAGTTTCAGGGTGGCGGACATCGCAACGCCTCAGGCGCCCAGCTCGATGGCAGCATCGAAGAAGTTATGGAAAAGGTTGTTGCGCGGGTGGCGTCAGCCATGGAACAGAACCAGGGAGCTCAGTAAATGGCTGATGGCTGTCTGGTAGTCTATAAACCGCGGGGATGCTCTTCGCACGATGTAATCGATAAAATCCGGCGGGTCTATAAAGTTAAATGCGGCCATGCCGGCACCCTCGACCCCATGGCCCAGGGTGTTCTTCTGGTGTTCTGCGGGCGCGCGCTCAAGCTTCTCAATTTCATTCCGCCCGAATACCTCGATAAAACCTACCTGATGAAAGTTTCACTCGGCAGTTGCACCGACAGTTACGATGCAACCGGCAAGATCACGGCAACCTTCGATCAACCGATAGCCTTTGGCAGCGAAGTGCTGATGAATTCACTGCGCACCTTCGTCGGCAGTTACGACCAGACTCCACCCGCCTTCTCGGCAATCAAGGTAGGAGGTAAACGCGCTTACGCCATGGCCCGGGCCGGCGAAGAAGTCGTGCTGAAAAGCCGCAAGGTGCATGTAACTTCGATCAGACTCGTTTCTGACTACGTCAGCGACTCAGTTCGTCAGCTGCTGCTGCGGGTTCACTGCTCGCGCGGTACCTACGTGCGCTCGATTGCGCACGATCTCGGCCAGAAACTCGGTTGTGGCGGACACCTCTCTTATCTGCTGCGCGAAAGAGTCGGACAATGGGCCTTTACCCGCGCATTCCCCTACTGGAAAATAGAAAAGGGTCTGCCTTTTGTCGATACCGAATCATTTGTCAGCTGCGAAGGAATACTGCCCTACCCTCGTCTGACCGTAAATGCTGATGGACAGCTGCGCATAAGTCGCGGCCAGCCTATCAGTCGAAACGAAATTGTGAAGCTGGAGACCGACAGTCCCGAACTCTGCGATATGGTACAGATTATCTCACCGTCCGGGCGCCTTATCGCTGTCTACGGCACTCCCAAAAACCAGTCAGAAGACCAGAAAGGCGGCTTCAAGCTCTGTCCGATCAGGGTTTTTCCAGAAAATGAAGCTTAAGAACCTGCTTTCCGGCAAACTCGGCATCGGTCCCTGCGTACTCGGAATCGGAACTTTCGACGGTGTTCATCTTGGTCATCGCCAGCTGATTTCTGACATAATCCATTACTCACGCCAGCACAATCTGCCTTCGGTAATCTTTACCTTCGACCATTCCCCGCGAAAATTCCTTTCTCCACGTATTTTCAAAGGTTACCTCACGACGCCGGAAGAAAAATTCAGTCTGCTGCTGGCAACCGGCATCGATTATGTTGTCTTCAGACCTTTCGATGAAGCCTTTTCGACCATTGGGCATGTTGAATTCGTCAAAGACACCCTCGTCGATCAACTGCAGGCTGCGACTGTACTGGTCGGCTTCAATTTCTGCTTCGGGGCCGGACGCGCAGGCAACGCCCAGATTCTCAGCAGCGAACTGGCGCACCATGGCCGAAAATGCCGAATAATTCAGCCAGTCATGCTTGACGGGCAGGTGGTCAGCAGTTCGATTATCCGTGATGCCGTTTCTGCAGGGAATTTTCCGAAAGCGAACCGCTTTCTTGGACGCGAAGCCTGCTTTACCGGCGAAGTTGTGCATGGCGACCACCGCGGGCGCATAATGGGCTTTCCCACCGCCAACCTGCAGCTTGAAGAAAGTCTCAAGATTTTACCGCCAAACGGAGTCTACGCCTGTTTTGCCGACACCCCCGACGGCGCGCATCCTGCCATCGTCAATATTGGCATTCGCCCGACCTTCGACCGCAGCACTCACCTGCTTGAGGCTCATTTGCTCGGCTTCAGCGGCGATCTCTATCACCGCACCATCAGAATCAGGTTTGTGCGCCGCATTCGTGATGAAAAACGTTTTCCCGACATGCAGTCGCTGGTCGAGCAGATCAATCTTGATATCGCCGCCTGCCAGCAGTATCTCGCCGACAATGTCAGACAGGTAAACAGTTAGCGAATTCGACTCGCGCGATCTGGCATCTCGTCTTCCTCACAATCTTTGCAGCACCAGGCGTGCGCGATTTCGCTTATGGCCGCGGCCTGACTGCCGGCTGTCATGCTCAGGTGTGTGCCGCCGGGAATTCCAACGATAGCCTTGCGCGGCGAACTTACCGCTGTATAGCCGGCGTCAACTGCGCTCTGCGGCGCAATGCGATCAGCACTGCCAAAAATGAGACAGACCGGCGTATGAATGTTGACGAAACGCTCGGTATAGTTGATGGTACCGCTGCGATCGGTAAAATTACGCGTGCGCATCCAGTGCAGAGCCTGTACAAATGTCTCGACTGGAACATTGACAGTGGCAGTCTTGAGCAGGTAACGAAAAAGATTGATGTCGGGCACGCGCTCAGGCGGCGCAGCAGCCGCGAATAAAACACACAAAAGCCTCCCACCCAGCTTTACCGGGACAGTTCGGTAGCCAGTCAGCGAAGCGATTGCAACCCAGGCTTTCATCAATGGTGGATAAATTGGAATGCGGGGAAAGCTGAACGGCGAGCCAGCGGTAACGATTGCCGGCGCATCGATAACGCCATGCGCCTGCGCCGCCATGGCCAGCATGCCACCCTGGCTGTAGCCGAACACGTAAGGTTTTTCGCCAGCTTCGTCACAGACCTGCTTCCAGATCAGCGGCAGATCTTCATACATATGAAAATCGAAGTCCCATGGTTGATCACGGTGATGGTCGAGCGGATAGCTGACCGGATACAGCTCGAAAAATCTGCTCAGGTAAGGACCGAGGCCATGTCCTTCGACGGCAAACAGATTGGCATTGTTACAGATTCCGTGTAATAGCAGTAACGGCGGCTTTCTCATAAATCCACTTCTTCAAGGTCAGCCAGATTCTCTCCGTATGACATATCGCATACGAGCGGTACATTCAGTTTAACACAATTCTCCATGCAATGCTTCAACAACGGTGCAACCTGTTTCAATTCGGATTTTGGCAGCGAAAACACCAGTTCGTCATGAATCTGTAGAATCAGTCGTGCCTGATAATTTTTATCGCACAGCATTCTGACAGTGTCGAGCATGGCTTTCTTGACCAGATCGGCAGCAGAGCCCTGCAGGCGGGTGTTCTTGGCGATGCGCTCAGCGCCACTGCGCAGCTGAAATTTGCCAGAATTGATATCAGGCAGCTGCCTGACTCGACCGAGCAGTGTCTCGACCTCGCCGCTGGTGCGTGCCTGCTGCACAACTTCTTCAAAAAAGCTGGTAACCTGCTGAAAGCTGTTGTAGAAGCTGTCTATGTATTCTTTCGCCTGCGGCCTGGTGATGGCAAGGTCTTCGGCCAGACCATGCGCCGAAATACCGTAAAGAATACCGAAATTAACGGTTTTACCAATATTGCGCTCCTGCGAAGTCACTTCGGATGGCGGTTTTTTAAAAATGCGGCCGGCACTGATCGCATGAATGTCGGTATTGGTGACAAAAGCCTCGACCAGACCGGGGTCCTGCGAAAAGTGCGCGAGCAGGCGCAGTTCGATCTGCGAATAGTCGATCGACACGAAAACATCGCCAGCCCGTGGCGGCACGAAAGCTCGCCTGATTTTGCGCCCCCACTCGGTTTTGATCGGTATATTCTGCATGTTCGGATTCGAGCTCGACAGGCGACCGGTAGCGGTGACTGCCTGATTGAAGCTGGCGTGAATCAAGCCGGTTTTTTCATTTACCAGTGCCGTCAGCGACTCGGCGTAGGTCGAGCGCAGTTTCGCCAGTTCACGGTATTCGAGCAGGTCAGCGCAGATCGGGTGTTGCGACGCCAGCAGCTTGAGCACCTCGCTGTCGGTCGAAAAGCCGGTCTTGGTCTTCTTCGGCGGATTCAGGCCGATTTCTTTGAACAGTATCTCCTGGAGCTGCTGTGTCGAGTTGATGTTAAAACTGTGGCCGGCGTGCTGATGAATCGAAGTTTCAAGCTCGCTCAGTCGCCCGGCGATTTCGTCGCTGAGCTCGCGCAGATATTTTGAGTTGAGGCCGATACCGGTGCGTTCCATGCCGAGCAGAATGCGCAATATCGGCATCTCAAGTTCGTCGAACAATTTTTTCAGTTTCCTGTCAGCCAGTTCCTGCTGAAATCTGTGATAGAGACGCATGGTAAGCAGGACATCCTGACAGGCATATTCGCAGGCCGCAGCAAGATCGACGGCAGCAAAGTCGCCGGCACCAGCCACCTCGCGATATTCCGAAACGTCAAAGTTGAACAGACTGCGACCGAGATTCTTCAGAGCATTCGAGCGGGTTGGATCGATGACATAGCCGGCAATCAATGTATCAAAGAGTCTGTTGCCCGCTTCAACCCCCTCATTGGCAAGAAAGGCGAGATCAAACTTGAGATTGTGGCCAACTACCATGCGGCCCGGCAGAGTATCGCGAAGAATCGCAAAAAAATCAGCAGCTTCGATCTGATCATCAGGCGTCAGACCAAGATAGGCATGGCGCAGCGGAACATAAGCGGCTCTTTCGCTGCTGGAAGCCAGCGAGACACCGACAATTCTGTTACTGACCGGATCAAAGCCATCGGTCTCAATATCGATACAGACTGTATCGCCAAGGTCTGCCAGCCAGCGCTTGAGCTCGTCAACTCTGCTGATCAGAAGCTTTTCGCCCGGCAATGGCTTGAGTTCAGGCTCTGGTGGATTTTCTGCTGCCGCCTGAACATCTTCGGAAGTTTCATGCACTGCGACATGCTTAGTGCCGGCTTCGGCCGGTTTGCGCGGAGGCAGCGTATGACCGGCAAATTCTTTATAGAGAGACCCGAATTCATAGCGACTGAGAAAGTCGGTAAAGGCATCGGAATTCAGGTTGTCCGGGTTCCATCTGAACTCGTCCGGACTGTCGAAAACCTTGAGGTCACATCTTATCGTTGCCAGATCGTGTGACAAAAACGCCATTTCGCGGTCATCTGCCAGCTTCTGTCGCATTTTTTCGTTATCGACAGCGTCGAGTGAGCTGTAAAGCTTCTCGATGGTTCTGAACTGCTGAATCAGCGCCAGCCCCTTTTTCTCGCCGATTCCTTTAACGCCGGGAATATTATCGGAAGAGTCGCCCATCAGGGCTTTGAGCTCGATAATTCCGCGCGGGTCGAAGCCGTATTCTTTATTGAATTCGGCAACATCAATTTCACGGGTATCGGTAACGCCTTTCTGGCAAAGTTCAACCAGCACATTGTCATCGATAAGCTGCAGCAGGTCACGATCACCGGTTACAACCGTAACCTTGTGGTGTTGCGCCAGGCTTTTTGCCGCCGAGCCGATGAGATCGTCGGCTTCGTAGTCGTCGCGCGTCAGTATTTTTATATTGAGCGCCGCCACTGCCTTGTGTGCTAATGGCAGCTGCTCAAGCAGATCTGGCGGCGTCGGTTTGCGTTTAGCCTTGTATTCAGGATACATGCGGCGGCGAAATGTGTCGCGCGAAGTATCGAAAGCGACAGCAATCAGGTCTGGCTGCCGATCCTTAAGCATTTTCAGCAGCATGCGCAAAAAGCCGTACAGCGCCCCGGTTGCGACGCCATCACTGGTTTTCAGGCGCTGGTTCTGAAAGGCGTAATAAGCGCGAAATACTATGTTGTTTCCATCGATCAGCAGGCAGTGCGACATTCTGTCTCCTCCCGTTGTTTACTGACCGCCAGTATAACATTATTTCCGTTTTCGTGCTCGTAATCCTGCTCGTGCGCGTGAGTCGATGCGCTTGCCATCCGGCTGCGCCTCGACACTTGGCCATCCATGGCCTGCGTCGTAATCGATTCTTTCTCTCCAAGATTTCGCACAAAGCCACAGAGCCACGAAGAAGAAGCTCACGCAGAGCCGCAGAAGCGCGGAGAAGAAAGAAAAAAGAAAGAGAAGAACGATACCCGATCCCGATAGCGATAGCGATAGCGATAAGAGACGAAGAGCATCCGCCGGTGAGACAGATTTCGCCGATTTCCATCATCGTGCTCGTGCGCGTAATCGTAATCGTAATCGATTCTCTCTAAGATTTCGCACTAAGCCACAGAGCCACGAAGAAGAAGCTCACGCAGAGCCGCAGAAGCGCGGAGAAGAACGATACCGATACCCGATCCCGATAGCGATAGCGATAGCGATAAGAGACGAAGAGCATCCGCCGGTGAGACAGATTTCGCCGATTTCCATCATGTAGAGTAGGAATCGACGGGAGGGTGTAACCCCGCCCCGTCGTTTCCCCTCGTCAAACCGGACGTGCGGATTTCCCGCATCCGGCTTTCCTGTTGCCTTTCATCATAAGTATAGTAGTCCAGTGTTTCTGACAAGAGCATAATGCGAGCTCTTATCATCCCTTTTGTAGCCTCTTTGGCTCTTTCTTTGCAGGTGTTGAAGCATTCTACCGCCAGCATAGAAATTTAATTGAGCATAGGCCTTCTTGCAGTAACCATAGCTGAAGTAGTTCTTCCACCCTCGCAGGAAGGTGTTTAACCTATCCACAACTGACTCTACCGGCAGGCGACAGAGATTCGAGGCGGTTAGCCTGTGTATCTCCTGCCGGGCTTTCACGATTGATTTCTTCGCCGGAATGACGTTCAAATACTTTCCTTTGTAGCCGAACAGGCTTCGATCATATCTGAAGGTATACCCCAGAAAGTCAAGCCTGCTCTCTTTCTTCAGACTCAGTATCTGTGTTTTGTCCGGGTTAAGAGTTAGACCCAGCCATTCTTCGACAGTTTGTTTTATCCAGTCAGTCAGTTTCTGACTGATCTGGTTTGCGCAAACTACGAAGTCATCGGCGTAGCGTATCAATCTTGCATTAGCCCATGTGTATGGGCCTGCTTTCATGTGAAATTTCTTATCAAGCCAGTGTAGATATAGGTTCGACAGCAAAGGCGAAATGACTCCACCCTGCTGGACACCCTGCCGATTGGCTTTGGGGGGAAGACGTTTGTTGTCGTCGGTTTTCTCTATGATCGGAGCCTTCAGCCAACTTTCAATCAGCTTCAGAATACTACTGTCGACGACTCTCATCTTGACGCACTTCATGAGCTTGTCATGCGGAATCGTGTCAAAGTAGCTTTTCAAATCTGCATCATAGATTTCCGTTCGACCACTTTTGATTGTTTCCTGAATTTTCTCAAGGGCTTCATGCGCTTTCTTACCGGGCCTGAAACCATGAGAACATTCCAGAAAGTCTGCTTCAAATATCGGTTCCATTATCAACAGGGTGGCAGCCTGAACAACTCGATCCTTCAAAGTCGGTATTCCTAAGGGTCTTTTACCTTTGTTTGCTTTGGGAATGTATACCCGCAGCACAGGATCCGCGCGATAAGTCTTGTTAGTCAGTGTCTCACGGATGCCTGTAAGAAATTCACCGAGCTTTACTGGATTATCAAGAAATTCTTCTGCACACACACCATCGATGCCTGCTGCTTTACCTCTTTTGCCAACGTTCTTCCATGCCGTCTCGATGACATCTGTACGGCAGATCTGGTTGTAGAGTGAGTAAAAGCGGAATTCTGGTTCGTTTACTGCCTTTTGATTTAGTTTCCATCTCAACTCACGAACTTTCAGCGGAATGGAATTATTATCGAAGCTTAGGACTTCGATAACTTCAGTTTCGCTTTCCCCGTAGTAGAACACAGGTTCAATCGGTTTCGTTTTGGTGTGATGGTTACGCGACAACAGCAACCTCCCTTCGCTCCAGGTTGATTAGACCCTTCTTAACTACTATGAAGGTATCCGACTCCCGATCAACAGTGATCGGGTCTCTCAGGTTCCTCGACTTCTCTTTCACTGCACGCTGTCTCCAAACACCCCGAAGAGCCCTCTGGCTGCATATGAATGTTACTTTACCAGAGGCAACAGGCTTCACCAAGCACGGAAGGCTGGCCGCTCTCAAGAACACTAACGAGGCCGAATCGAGTTCACTCGCGTTACGGCTTACAGTTTCGTCTTCGCAGGCCTCACCTTGGGGATTACTCCTTTCAGTGCCGCGTTGACTATATGGTGAACATTCAATTACCATATTGACTACCTTTCAAATCAATAGAGAAGTCAGGCTTATCCTGACGCACCGTGCTCGTGCTCGTAATCGTAATCGTAATCGATTGAATCATACGATTACGAGAACGATTTAATTACCAACGCGGCATTGTAGAAATTCAAAATTGAAGAATGCTAACGAAGGATAGAAGATATGATATACGAAGAAAGCGTCAGAACCCCGGCACCGCAGTCGTTTGTCGATGTGACTCATCTGGTTGCCAAAGCCGTCAAGGCATCGGGCATGACTGATGGCCATATTCTCGTGTCGGTGCCGCATACCACCGCGGCACTGACCATCAACGAAAACGCCGACCCGGCAGTGGTAAGCGATATGCTGCGCCGGCTCGAGCAGGCTTTCCCGACGCACGACCCGGCCGACCGCCACGCCGAAGGCAACAGCCATGCTCATGTCAAATCAAGCCTGCTCGGCACCTGCCACAGCTTTATTGTCAGCGGCGGAGCGCTGGTTCTCGGCACCTGGCAGGGCATCTACCTGTGCGAATTCGACGGTCCCCGCACCCGCCGCCTCGTAGTGTCAATCATCAGAACCTGAAAAAGAAGGCTCGCACAAAAACACAGAGCCACTAAGAATCATTTCAGGACTTCTTAGTGGCTTGGTGACTTTGTGCGAGAATATGACGAACTAATACTCGTGCTCGTGCGCGTAATCGTAATCGACTTCGTCTTCTCGAACACTGCTGCCGTCAATCATCCGGGTTAACATTGAAACAATCCGCAAAAGCAATTGCTTACAATGAGAGGCCTGTTCTTCAGAAATTGTTTTGCATGCAAGAAGGATATCCATAACAGCTGCGCATTCGAGAGCCGAACCACGTGCTATTTCAAAAAATCGCCTCCGATCTGCTTCTGAGCGTTTTCCGTTACCTTCGGCAATATTCAAAGGTACGGACTGAGAAGCCCGGATCATCTGATCTTTTGTATGACGGTTCAGATCTGATAAAGTTCTACTCAATCCGAATACCCATGCGGTCATTTCGATGGCAATACGGTAAACATCCAGCTTTTCGTGGTCAAACTTCATAGAAAGTCATGAATAATAATTTCGATTCCGATTACGAAGACGATTACGAGCACGAACTAATACTCGTAGATGCTGCCGCCGATGTATTCGCGGATCAGCACGTCTTTTGGAATGATGTCTTCGTCTTCCCAGGTCTTGAATGACGCAAGCAGATCATGCACGCGTTTGGCCCGGATATAGGCGTCCTGGCGCTTGGGGTCTTCGCGGTAATCCTTGACGAAATCGGGGAAATGATGGAACAGGTGTTTCTTGTAAATCGGCAGTTCATAAGGCAACGAGCCGTCGATTACGTGATCGACCGAACCAACGAAAGGTATTATGTGCTGAATCTCTGAACGTCGCACATAATGCCAGTGTTCGAGGGTCTGCCGCGGGTTGTAACTGCGATGCCATGAGTCGCGTACCATGCGGCGCAGCAGGCGAACATCGGTCCAGCGAATGAATTCACCGTCTTTATTTTTGATCTGGCAGAGAGTTTCGATATACAGCTTGAATTTTTTCTCGTCGCTGACACTGCTGGTCATCGGAGCATAGAGACCGTGCAGGCTGTCGAGCAGCAGAATCTGGTTCTTTTCGAGCTTCATCGGATCGGTTTCGGCTTCGCGCTTACCGGTCTTGAAATTGTAGCGTGGCATTTGAATGGTCTTGCCATCGAGCAGATCGGCCAGATGCTGATTGATCAGGGCGAGATCCAGCGCTTCCGGAGTTTCAAAATCGTAGTCGCCGAATTCGTCGCGCGGATGATGTTCAAGATTGAAGTAATACATGTCGAGTTCCATCGAAACCAGCTCGTATCCCTGCCTCTGCAGGTGCTCGCCAATTTTGATGGTGGTAGTGGTCTTACCAGAGCTCGATGGCCCGGCGATGATGACAATGCGCACTTCCGGCAGACGGGCGATGATCTTTTCAGCAGCTGAAGCGATATCGGCATCGTATTTAGCGGTAACATCGGCTACCAGCTTAGGATAGGTGCCCTTTTCGATGTGTTCGTTGATCTTGTCGATGCTGTAACAGTTGTGATCGACAGACCAGCTCAGCACCTGCCAGATTTTTTTGTATGGTATGTTGCCAGAAGAGGTCGAACTCTGCTTTTCGACACCCTGCCGCAACTTGTTGTGCTCGTAGCGATAAAGAATGAATTTCTTGGCGGTCTTGGCGTGCCCGGACTCGATGAGTTCCTTTTCGATGATATCCTGCACTTCTTCAACACTGGGCAGCGCTGGCGGCTGCTTGCTAAGTTCGAGCTGGTGCACTACCTTTTCGGCGAGAATCTCGGCCAGGCGCCGGTCATGACCGCCGACTTCCACTGCCGCCCGAAAAATGGCATTAACGATCTTTTCCTTGTCGAACGGCACTACCTGCCCGTTACGTTTGACAATTTTCTCAAGTGTGCTGGCTGGGCTCATTTCATACCTCTTTCATTAGTCATTTGCGTCGTTGACGACTTTGTAGGTAACGGCAAGGTTACCGATTATGCTGGCAATATTGCCGAGTTCCTTGAGTTTGTCAGGTCTGACCAGGCGCGGCTTCGGCGGAACGAGGATAATATCGCCGCGGCTGATGTGCCTGACCTGACGCATCGGCATCACTTCGCCATTTGCCTTGACGATAACGGTTCGGCGATGGTCAGAATGTGAAGTGAAACCGCCGGCGCGGTTGATGTAATAGCGCGCGCCCTGACGGCTGCTGAAAATTATGGTTGTCGGGTTAACCACGGCCCCCAGAACCGACACCGTTCTCGGCATAACCGGAATCGTCAGCTGATCACCGTCAAGCAGCGACAGATCTTCGAATTCACCGGTTTTACCGGCAATAATTGCGGGCAATGGCACCGGAATGCGTACCATTTCCTCATAAGCACCACGCGAACGCATCTCGATACCGGCAAAACCCGATCTTTCTTCATCGGCAGAGCTTTTGGCGACTCCGCTCTCTACCGGCGACTTGCCGGTCATAAGCTGCTCAGATAATGAGCCCGAGCTAAGATCCTGCCTGACATTACCGGTGTCGAACTTGGCGCCTGAACGCAGCAGGTCGGCGCGCAGGTCGAGCGAGGCCTGCCGGAACATCTCTTCCTGAACATTTTCAGCCGTTTCGAGTTGCTTGGCACTGGTAATATGCTCTGTTCTCCGCATGAAAACGGCGCCTTCAGCAAAAGCGTCGGAGGTAAGACCACCGGCCCGTTCGATCAGGCTCGACAGCTTTTCGCCCTTATGTTTGAGAGCATAGGGACCCGGGCGGCGAACCTGTCCCTTGATAAAAACGACTTCAGGCTCGGTCATGCCATCGCCACGGGCAATGACACTGACGCGGTCAAGCGGCTGCAAACTGACATTATCGGCCGAATCAGCGTGAACCATGGCCTCATGGACGTTGGCGCGGACAATCTCGCTGGTATTTCCCGAGTCTTTGATTCTGGCAACTTCAACATCTCCAGAAGCATCGACAGAAAGACCGCGAGCGCTCATCACCAGGTCGGCGAGTTTCATGCCATCGCGATAGATATACTGGCCGGGGCGGCGCACAGCCCCGTCAATATTGATAAAACGCGTTTCCGGGGTTATATCCTGCTCAGCAAAAAGCCTGACACGATCGAGCGGCTGCAGTTCAAGATTCTGCACCTTGTCATCGAGCAGCGCAAATTTAACATTGAACGAAAGCAGCTCTTCTTTGCCAGCCGCAGACTTGCGCAGAATGTGGCCCTGTTGCAGGCTGGTCTCTTCTTTGATGACACCGCCAGCCCGCATGATAAGATCAGCAACCTTCATGCCCTGCGACCAGGCATATTCGCCAGGGCGGGTAATGGAGCCTTCAATAGCTACTTCGTTGCCAACCTTCTCGGTGGCACGTTCTACTGCAATTTCGTCGCCATTCATCAGCATAAAAGCATCGAGCTCAGACTGATCGTCCAGGTTGATGTCGTAAGTCTGCCGACGCTGGTCACCACTCCAGCGGGTAACTCTTACACGACCCGAATAGGCTTTGGCCTGCACATTGCCGGCCATCAGCAGCCCCTGTGCCAGAGTCGTGTTTTCGGTGATTTCATAGACAGCCGGTCGAGTTACCATGCCACTGATACGAACCTGTGCGTTAACTGTCGGAACAAAAACTGTATCGCCATTGGCGAGCGGAATATCCTGACTGCGATCACCGGAAAGCAGGTAGCGATAAAGGTCGATCTGCTTCGCTTTGCCGGCGCTGTCGAGAACTTTGATAAAGCGCATCGAACCACGCTCGGTCGGACCGCCAGCTTGATAGAGAGCGGTAAAAGCCGTCGCCAGACCAGAAGAAGTCATAGCGCCGGGCTTTTCAACTTCGCCGACCACGAAAATCTGTATGGTGCGCACTTTGCTCAGGGTAACCTGACCCTTGAAATGCTTGAATTTGTCAGAAAGCCGGCCCAGCACTGTCTGTTCGAACTCACCGACGGTTCGACCGGAAACGCCAAGAATACCGAGTATCGGCACATAGACCTGGCCTTCCGGATTTACCTGGACATCGTAAACCGTTTCATCACCAAGCTCTGACCAGATAATGATCTTGAGCTCATCGCCCGGCCCAAGCCGGTAATCGGACGGCGCGCTGCTGGCAAAAAGGGTAGCCTGCGCCATTTCGCCCTTGTCGAAAAACGCCTTACCAAATTTCTCAAGTTCAGTCTCGCTGCCAAGTCGCTTCTGAACTTCTTCTTCGATTTCAACTTCGCTGACGGTGACTTCGCGCTCTTCTTTTTTCTGTTTCAGTTCGTCGTAGCGTTCTTCTTCCAGAGCCGGATCGTCTGGAGAAAGCTGACTGTCTGGCAGGGTCTTTTCTCTGACTACTTCCTCACGGGTCTTCGCATAAAGTTGCTTCTGAAGCTGCTCTAAGCGCCACTTATAATACTCTGCGCTGGTCTTGTCGATCGCACCGGTATCTGTCTTCGGCAGGTTTTCCGGGAGTAAACCGGCAATAACCGGTCGTCCAACCTTTGCAATTTTGCTCGAACCAGTAGCGATGGTCGAAAAAGTTCCAGCCGCAGTCGTCGGCATCTGTGCCCATAGTCCTGTCGTGGCTGTGAGAACCAGAATACAAAGTATGACAAAACGTTTCATGCGATCACCTGTATAGTGTAAATTTTTCATCCTAATCGACAACTTGCCCGCCCGTATTAACCATAATACGTGCAGCGTTCCATCTTATTTCACCCCTCATTTATAGTCAAGCCGCACATTTGCACCATTTCTCGGTAATAGCGATAAAAGAAGAAAGATCGCACTAAGACTCAGAGACACAAAGAAAAAAGAGAAGAGCGATTACGAGACCCGATAGCAAGAGCGATGAAGAGAATAATAGCATCTGCGATCTGTGAAATCGGCAGATTTCTTTCCTGGCTTTATCTTCGTGTCTTAGTGGCTTCGTGCGAGGGTTTTGTTACTCGCCAAGTCGAAAGGCATCGGGAACATGAACGATCTCTGCCTGGCCGTCAGCGGGAAAAAGCACGCCAACCGCGTCGAAACGGCAGCAGACGTCGGCGCCGACCTTTTTGTGAGCGAGATATTGCCGGGCACAACGCTCGATCTGGCGGCGTTTTCTGTAGTCGATGGTTTCAAGCGGCGTGCCATGCGCGGTACCGCTTTTGCTTCGCACTTCGATAAAAACGAGAACCGCGCCGTCACGCATGATCAGATCGATTTCTCCACCACGCCAGCGATAGTTGCGATCGATCAGGCACATGCCTTTCGCTTCAAGGTGCGCGAGAGCAAAAGCTTCACCACGGTTACCCAGCTGTTTTCGCGCCTCACTCATGAGCGGTTGCGCTGGTCGAGCAGGTAGATCTGCGCCAGAATCTCGGCCATTGCGCTCCAGAGCTCAGGTGGAATCTCAACTCCGACCGGAATCTTCGCCAATGATTCGGCCAGCACCTTCTCTTTTCGCATGGGCACCTTGTGCTTTTCGGCCAGTTCGACGATCTGCTGCGCCACCCAGCCGCGACCGGAGGCAACGATTTTGGGAGCTTCTCCCGCCTCGCCAAAAGCATATTTGATGGCTACCGCCACATCATCGTATTTTATGTCGACGCGTCTTTTTTCTGCCATCATACCCTCAGATCGATACGGCTGTTCTTTGGCCGGGAATCGGTCGGCAGCGGCTCTTCGCTGCTGCTGAAAAAATCATTGAGCAGACGGACTCGACCAATAGTGAAACGCAGATTTTCCCAATCCGAACCGGTCAGACGTTCCTGCAGCAGCGGAAACAGACTGCGCACCTGTTCCATGACTGCCGACTCGACGCCAAAATGTACCCAGAGGCTCTTTTTGAGCTGATGCAGCGCAACCTCGATTCGACCAAGAGACGGGGGGGTCACCAGCAGACGCAGACTGAAACCTTGCTCAGGATTGTTGCCGCCGGGCATAAATGCCTCGCCCTCTAGCGTATCTGGCAGATCCTGGCCATGCCAGAACACCGGCCACTGAAAAAACAGACGTGCTTCATTGCCGTTTTCAGACTGACGCGTCAGCATTTCGCCCAGCTGTAGTGAGGCTACGAACTCTTCGACGCCATCACCCGGCAACAGGCCCGACGGGCGGGTGCCGGCCATACCATCCTTTATCAGCTGCTGCAGGGCTTCCAGCATTTTGCCCTGGCCCCAGGCCGTGCGCAAACTGGCCAATGCAGCCTTGTCGAGCCCGGCAAAAAGCGCTTCGAACTTGAGATTGCCGCCAAGATAGTCACGCAACAGCGCAAAAGCCTGCGCCGGCAGCTTTTTAGCCAGCATAAGCGCAATCACGCCTGCATTCAGGCGATCGAGGGCGACGCCGGGCAGTGATTTGAGCAGTTCGCCGGCAAGCGCGAGGTTTTCCTGAGTCAATGCGATGCCATAACGGCGAAAAGCCGCGGTCAACTCGTTGCCGCCCTCGTGAATACCGGCATTGGCCAATAGTTTTTCGGCCGAGACACCACCTGAATTATCGGCCGAAACAATTTTAAAACCGCCATCAGTAGCGGCCAGCTGGCCGGCCAGCCGGTGCCCGACCGGGTAACTCCCATCGGCATCGACCGGAACACCATTGACCAGAACGAGCGAGCGGCCGCCCTCGCTGGCAATGACTTCGGCATTGACCTGGCGGCCGGCACTGAGGTCAGCGGTATGAGGCAGTGAAAAGATTTTCATCTGGCAGCAGCTTTTTTACCGGTTTGAATGAACGACGATGCAATGGGCATGGTCCGTGCGCGAGCAATGCCTGCTGATGCGCCGCTGTGCCATAGCCCATGTGCTTTTCAAAACCATATTGCGGATAGGTCAGCGCAACTTCTTCCATGTAAAGGTCGCGCGCTTCTTTGGCCAGTATCGAAGCGGCCGCCACCGATGCGCTGATTGATTCGCCGCGCGCGAAGGCCTGATGAGGCAACCCCAGCCATGGCAATTTGATGTAATCGAGCAGAACGTAATCCGGGCGCTGCGGCAACCCGGCAAATGCCCGCTGAAAAGCCAGCCGGGTCGCTTCGAGAATGTTGATGCGGTCGATTTCTTCCGGGCTGGCAGTGCCGATGCCGAAGGCGAGAGCCTCGCCTTTTATCTGCTCGAACAGCTCGCGTCGCCGCCGACGGCTGAGTTTTTTAGAATCGGCAAGCCCCGCTATGCGCTTTCCCTCATCGAGAATGACAAAAGCAGCATAAACCGGCCCGGCCCACGGCCCACGCCCGGCCTCATCGCCGCCGGCAACGAAGCGATACCCCGCCGCCCGCGCAAACTCCTCGTAATGGTAATGCCCGTTATTCGTCATGCTGCCCTGGAAAGACGGGAATTTATGGTCTGCCAGAAGCGGGAGAACACTTCTGTTTTACCATCAAGATAGTCTTCGAAAAAACCAGGTTCTTTTAGCTCGGCGGGATATGAATAGCGCTCGCCTTCGTCGCCATACTCGGTTACCCAGCTGGTCGGCTCACTACTGTCAATGACTTCGAAAAGATCCGCAGGATAAAGAAAGGGCTGCCCCCTGTCGTTGAGGATCCTGTAATCATCTGCTTCGATACCAATCACGAAATATGGCTGACGTGGCGAGAGATCAGGATAATCTACCTTTTTTCTTCTGAGTTTAACGATCATGACTCTTTCACCTATTTCTCTTCACTTCGAATCTTCCGATCTCATGATGTTCATACCAGTGGTATTCATAAACGTCTCCGGTATATTCTACTGGCGGGCTGCTTTTCTTCAGCCACTGAGAAGTTCTGCCACCATAGGCAAGCACCAGCCGTTCGACGTCGCGTATCGCTCTGCCCTTAGCGATCACACGAGAACGAACGATCATCTCTTTTGTCAGTTCCAGAGCTGGCATTGCCTAAGTATAATTCAGCCAGCCTGGCAACGGCAAGTAAAAATCGTTTGCGTTACTTCTGGGGGGTGGTCGGCGAAGAGTTTGTTGAGCATGAAGAGTTCGGGCTGCTTGAGCAGGGTGACCTGCAGCAGAGAAACATCTTCGCGCAGACTGATTTTCTGCAGACCGCTTTTTTTCGCTTCGCCGGTAGCAATCTGCCAGTTCAGCCAGCCGTTGGAACGCTGCTTCTGATTTTTGAGCTTGTAACGGGCGAGCAGCGCATCGATTTCGCGTGCCAGAACGGTTGCATCGCCAGGAAGTGTGGCGGCGAGAGTCATCGGGTACAACCTTTCTTCAAGCCTCTTTACCGGCGGCAAAACTTCGCTGATCACCATGTCATCGTCAGGAGCCGCCAGAGCTGACCATTTCGGCCATTGTGGCGGTGGACCGAACCCTTCGACAACTGCCACTGCCAGGCCATACGCAAAAAAAGCCGGCTCGACAAGCTCGACGCGGCGGAACCAGTCGATGGCGGCTGGCACGCTCAGCATGAGACGACGTGCCAACGCGGCAGCGATGAACTCGCGGCTGCAGAACGCCCATTTTTCTGGAATTTTGCCGAGAATCATTATTTGCGTGAGTTTTTCGGTGGCCGGCAAGCGACTTTTCTGCGAAAGATCAGGACCCATGTGATTGAGCTTCGATATTTCGGCGGCCGAACGACAGGCACCGCAACCAGCGCAGCTGCCGCTGCCCCAGGGCGGCGCCAGACAGGCGCGAATTTCACCGCCACCCTCTATCTGTTGCCAGATCCTGTATAAAAAATCCTTGCTGATACCGGTATCCACGTCATCCCAGGGAAATACGGTCGCCGCATCGCGATCTTTCGCACAAACAAGCGAAAGATTTGCCTGTTGCAGCTGTTTATGCCAGAATTCATGGAGCTTGCGACCGATTTCGCCATGATAACGAAAACCACGATCGACCGAGGCAGCGACCAGAATTGGCGTATGGCGACGATCGGCATAGGCAATGAATTCGGAGACCTCAGCGTCTTCCGGGCCGGAGCTGATGCGTGCTTCATAACCGGCAGCGGTTATCGTGCCACACAAGCGCTCCAGCAGCTGTTGCAGGTCTGCGGACGGCGGGCGTTCAGGTGCGTATTGCATCGGCGTTTGCGGCGCACGAAACAGCACTGCAAATGAAAATGTCAGGCGCGGCCGCACTTTGCCGGCGCCAATGCGCTGTTTCAGTTTATCGAGAAGAACTCTGAATTCATCGACATCATTATCGTTCTCGTAGCCGGTGAGAATCAGAAAAACTTTCATCTGCCGCATATTGCGCTGCATCAACAGATCGACACCGGCGAGAATCGTCTTTTCGTCGAGATTTTTCTGTAGAAGCGTGCGCATGCGGTCGCTGATGCCTTCCATGGCACAGGTGTAAGTGCGCTTGCCGGCCTCGAACTGCAGGTCAAGCAGTTCCGGCGCGTGCACCACCGCATCGAAGCGCTGGCTCTTGATCGAAACCCGTGCAAACTTCTGCGACAGACGCTCGACCAGTTCAAATATGCCGCTGCAGGTATTGGCATTGAAGGTCATCAGCGAAATCTCGCCAAGCCCCAGGCCGGCTTTCAGCTGCCGCGCGGCGGCAACCGCCTGTTCAACCGGGGTTTCGCGGTATGGTTTCTGCTCCCACGATTCTTTGCAGAACGAACAGAAAGACGGGCAGCCGGCCGAAACCAGCACATGCGAACTGCCGGCGCCTTCATAGAGCAATGGCCCACCCTGCCAGGTTTCTGACGTGTCCCGGCAGGCCGTCTTGTTACTGGCCACCGGCATCGGAGCATCGGCGGCGGCTTCGATTGCAACCAGCTCCCCGGCAAACACCTGGTGATAGGACTGGGGCAGGTAGAAGCCTGGTACCGTTCGTTGCAGCAGGCTGAGGCGCTCCGCCCGCGACAATGCAGAACTGTCACGCAACTGTGCGAGCATCTGCGCAAAGACCTGTTCGCCATCGCCCATCAGCACGCCATCGACGAGACCGCAACCACCCTGCCGATCGACTTCACCATGCAGAATCGAGTGAGTATAAGAGTTGCTGCCACCAAGAATAACGAGAGGACTGCCAGCCTGTTCACGCCCCTGCCGCGATAGTGGCAGTTGCGAATAATGCAGCAGCGCCGGCAGATTGATGAGTTCCTGCAATACTGAATTGCTGACTGCCACAAGGTCGAATGCGGTTGCCGGCGCCTTGCTGCCAACCCCGGTCAACAGCGACACCCCGGCTTCGCGCATGATCTTTTCGTCGGCTTCGGGCGGCATAAATGCCATGTCGACGTAAACGCCGGCAACGGCGGCAGCCAGCTGGTAAAGATAGGTGTGGGTGATGCCGGCGGCAACTTCACGATAGGGCGAAAGGCGCACGATCAGCACGCGCAAACGGGATTCTGCAAACAATCGCGGCGACTGAGTTCCCGGCTCACCGCCCTGAAACCACACACCGCGACCGGTCAGGCGCTGCCGTTCGGCCGCAAACCATTGACGAACCTGTTGAGCAGACAGCATCAGCCTTTGCGAAAGCCCATCCAGAAGCCGACTAAAAAAGCACCGGCAAAAGGCAGGTTGTAGGTGAGCATCGACATCAGGCTGTTGGCCGACTGTTCGAGTTTTTCGTCGGGGACGGTCTTCTTGATGCGCTCCCAGTCGATGGTTATGTAGCTGTTATACGCCAGATACTGGATCGAAATGAAACCGACTCCGAGCACCAGCGCCGCCAGTTTGGCGACTTTTTTGAGGGTGAAACCGACCGCCCAGCCGGCCAGCCCACCGCCGCCAAGCGTCATCAATATGAATTTAATGTCGGCCGGCAGCGCAACTCCCTGCCCAGGTGCCTCGGCGACCGCGCTGGCAACTTCCTGTGCCCCGGCAGTGCCGGCAACCAGCAGCAACATGATTACCAGCCAGCTACTTTTAACATTCTGTGAATAAAAATCTTTTGTCATATGTTTTTAATCTCGTGCTCGTGCGCGTGCGCGTAATCGTAATCGTTCTCGCCAACCATGTGAAACTAATGCTAATTCTTCTGCAAAACAGTTTATCAAAAATCACCGGGCTCTCGGCGGGATCTCAACGCTCCAGCGATTCGCCTCATCGACTACTCGATTGCTGGAGCCTTTGAGTCAAAATGTGCTCGGCTCACAAGCTTACGCTTATGAGATGCCCGCCTGCGCCCTATGTTGTCATTTACTCAAGCTTTAAGACATTTGCCCTGACGCTTAGCGCAGAATTACCGGGGGCTCAGTTGGCTGCAGGAGCGGGCTTCTCGAACAGAGCCGACAGCTTTTTGATCTGATAAATGCCTTCGCCAGTCGCGACCCAGAGGTCACCGTTATGCCAGGCGACGCCGGTTATGGCAATTGACGGGAAACCAGGAACCACTTCCTTGAGCTTGAGCCACTCATTACCATGAAGAATGGCAAGTCCCTTGTCGGTGCCGACGAAAAGCATCTCGTTGCCATCGCTGCGCGCCAGCGCGTTGATGACATTGCCGGGCAGCGGGCTGTTACCCGAAACCGTCTGTTCGACAATCTGACCACCAACCTGAGCCCACTCGCGATGCTGTGACAGATAATTGGTGTATCCGCTCATCAGATCGGTAAGGCTGAGACCGCTGGTAGTGCCGATTGCCATCTTTTCGCCAAAAGGCATGAGAACCTTGATGTTGTTGCCTGGCAGCTGACAGTTGGCCGGGCTGGCCGGAACATCGATCAACGACGAGCCCATAACCGACTTGGCTGGCCCGGTGAAGTTCTGGAAAATATCCGACGCCAGTTTGCCGATGCCAGCGCGGGTTCCAGCCCACAGCTGGCCCTTGTGGTCGAACATTACCTGGTTAACTTCATCCATTACCAGGCCGGCGCCTTCGCGACCAAGAGTTTTTGTCTCGCCGCCATTGGAATAAACGACACCGTAAGCAGTAGCCACTGCCAGCTCACTTCCCCGGCCGATCACCGATCTGGCACGCCCACCCGTATAAACCGAGGCCCAGTTGTTGCCGTCATAGCGGCAGGCGCCATTGTCAGTCGCAATCCACAGAACATTATCGAAAACTTTGAGATCTTCGATAATGTCTGAACCGAGAACGTTAGTGTTCTTTCTCTGATGAATCTGCCAGTTGACACTGTCGTAGCAGAACAGACCATTTTTCGAACCAGCCCAGATCTTGCCGCCAAAAGAAACCAGCGAAGTGATAGCTTCTTCCGGCAGGCCTTTCTGACGGGTGTGATGTTCAAATTCGAAAGTGGTCGGTTTGGGCGGTTCTTTTGGCTGCCCGCAACCGGCGGCAAAAGCCAGAACAGCCATACCAATAATTGCAGCAAACCATGTTCTGCTGGTCATTTAAGATCCTCCAGACGGTTATTTCGGATAAACGCGCATCAGGCTCTGAACTTCCATCGTTCCAGACGCCAGGCCGGTTCTATGAGTGACACCATGAATTACAACACGGCTGCCGCTGAATTCTTTCAGTTTTTCGACCCATGAATCTGTGACTACGTGCAAACCCTTGTCCTTTTTGCCAAGACGATCTTCTTTGATGTAAAGCAGATCACCTTTAACCAGCACTGAGCCACGCACAGTTTCTTCCTGTGTCCAGATTTTCAGGGGTTCTTCCGGCTTCTTTTCTTTCTTTTCACGGCGACGTTTTTTGCCTTTTTTCGACTCGGCTTTTTCCTTCTTTTCTTCTTCGCTGTCGTATTGGCCCGAATCTTTAACCCTGGCTACCGATTGAGCGATCCAGAGCAGAACGGTCGGAAGTTCCTGCTTAACCTTCTCAGGCTCTGAATCATCCTTTTTCAGCTCATATTCGGTCGCGATATTTCCAATCAGATCGGTTCTTATCAGTGTTCCATAAGTGATCTGGTCGCGCGTGCGACGCCCGCTCTTGTTACGATCGCGAAATTCCTTCGGCAGGTCGAAACTCACCCAGCTGTTAACACCTACCGGCAATTGCGCGGTTTCAGAGCCAACAACCTCAAGAATGCGCATGGTTATGCGATCGCGATAAATAGATTCAACCCGGCCAATGGCGGTAAACTCGACAACAGATTCAGCATGACTGGCGACTGCCACCAGCGCGAAAAGACAGGCCAGCACTGCAAAACGCACAGCATTTCTGGCAAACGGATGAGTCTGCATAATATCTCCTGCTCGATATGGTTTTGTCTTATATACCATAACCCTGCACCCCGCGCAAAATTAAAACATCGCTCCCTTGTCTCGTTCTCGTAATCGTAATCGTAATCGGTATTGGTATTGGTATCGGTATCGGTATCGGTATCGATGTTCGATTACGAGCACGACCAGACCCCGCCCTCATACTCGGTCTCGCAAACTTTCTCTCGGCACCAGCTCCCGATCTCTTCTCCCGCCCTCTCCCGGTACTGCCTTAAAAAAATCTGCGATAATCCGCGAAATCGGCGGATAGTGGCAGGTTTTTCGATTGCTTGACGATTCGCTGAGGTGGTGTTAGACTTCGGCATCGATTCAGAGGTTCTCTGTCAGCGAATCACCGTCAGGAACAAACACATGCAAAGAAGCCAGCTTGAAAAAATATTGAAGCACTTTTCTGAGTGCAGTATCGCCGTGCTCGGCGATGTCATGCTCGATGAGTTCTGCTGGGGAAAAGTAGATCGCATCTCACCTGAAGCTCCGGTTCCGATCGTTCAGGTCAAAACCGAAACCTGGCGCCCGGGCGGCGCGGCTAACGTTGCCAGCAACCTCGTAGCCCTCGGCGCAAAAGCTCATATTTTTGGAATTGTTGGCGATGATGGCGCCGGCAGAAGGCTCGGCGAAGCACTGACCGCCGATAAAATCGGCACTGCCGGCCTTATTGTCGATTCCGGTCGCCGCACTTCGGTAAAGACCCGCATTCTCGGGCAGAACCAGCAGATGATCAGGGTTGATCGCGAGAATACCGAAAGCATCGATTATGAGCGCCAGAAGGCGATTCTCACAACTATGCTCGACATGGCCAAAGAACTCGACGGTGTTATCGTTTCTGATTACGCCAAAGGCGTGGTGGTCGAAGACCTGTTCAAAGAAGTGGTTACCCGCTTTCGCAAGCTTGGCAAATTCATTGCCGTCGATCCCAAGCTCAAGAATTTTCCGATGTACAAGAAGCCGACGATTATCACACCCAACACTAAAGAGGCCGAATCAGCGCTTGGTCGTATATTCGAGAGCGAAGAAGACGTTTTGAAAGGCGGGCTCGACCTGCTCAAGAACAGCAGCGCCGATGCCATACTGATCACCCGCAGCGAGCACGGCATGAGCCTTTTCGAAAGGGGCAAGACACCGGTGACGATTCCGACCCGCGCCCTCAAGGTATTCGACGTAACCGGCGCCGGCGATACTGTTATCGGCACCTTCAGCCTCGGACTGGCCGCCGGCTGCACCATGCAGCAGGCAGCCGAAATCGCCAACCTCGCCGCCGGCGTCGTCGTCGGCATAGTCGGCACTGCCTCGGCTTCGATCGAGCAGATCCTCGAACATTACGACCTCAGTTTCGCCAGAGCCGTTGCAGCTGGCTAAAATCGGGTGACGATTATGAAAACGATTTCGCTTACGAGCACGAGAACGAGCCTTGGTCATTCGCGCGGAGCGAAGCGGAGTCGCAGAATCCATGGCTTTATCGACATCCTGGATCCTGCGACTACGCGCAGGATGACGAGAACGAAGACGCAGAGACACGAAGATGCAGAGAAGAATAAAGGAAGAAAATGATTTTGATTTAACATGAATTCTGAGATTAACTTTGTGGCTTAGCGGCTTTGTGCGATAAAACTGGTCTTGAGACTGTAATTGCAGACGAGCACGAGTATGAGGAACAGCATGCAGAAATATTTTAAAGAAGACATCAGGAGCATGAACATTACCGGCTGGTCGGCAGCCGAAAACGATCTTGCCGAATCTTTCGCGCTGGCGGCACAGAGCCTGATCGATGCCCTGCGCCGTAAAAACCGCATACTGGTCTGCGGCAACGGCGGTTCAGCCGCCGACGCCGAGCACCTGGCCGGCGAACTCGTCGGCCGCTTCGGTTACGACCGCGCTTCATTGCCGGGTATCTCGCTGTGTACTCCCTCTGCCACCTTCACTGCTATCGCCAACGATTACGGTTACGAGCAGGTTTTCAAACGTCAGGTGCAGGGACTCGGCAGCGCTGGCGACGTATTGATCGGCATTTCGACGAGCGGTAATTCGGCCAATATTGTCGAAGCGTTCGCTGCTGCAAAAACCATGCAGATTACGACCATTGCCATGACCGGCAGCCGCGACTCAAAACTGTCACAGATCGCCGACATCACGCTGCGCTCGCCGTCAACCCAGACCCCGCGCATCCAGGAAATCCACGGTCTGCTGGTTCACAGCCTGTGCCGTGCGATTGAAGAAGAGATATTCCCGGTTTCCGGACGCGCACCGGCTCTGCCCCCCGAAAAAATCATCGGGCCGGAACGGCTTGCCACGCTGGCCGCTGCTAGCTCCGGGCGCCAGGCTGTTTTTACCAACGGCTGTTTCGACATTCTGCACCCCGGTCATGTCTATGTGCTCAAAGAAGCACGCAAACTCGGAGAGCTCCTGATCGTCGGCCTCAACAGCGACGCTTCGGTCAAACGCCTGAAGGGCGACAGCCGGCCTTATCACCGTTTCGAAGACCGGGCCGAGGTACTGGCCGCGCTGGCCTGCGTCGATTACGTCGTCGGCTTCGACGAAGACACCCCGAAAAAGCTGATCGAGAGCCTTACCCCGAAAATTCTGGTCAAGGGCGGCGATTACAACCACGACACCATCGTCGGCGCCGACTGGGTGACTGCGCACGGCGGCGAAGTAAAGGTCGTGCCACTGCTGCCCGGTCATTCAACCACAGGAATCCTCAAAAACAATGGCAGATAAACGCAATTATTCAGTTATCGGTGTTGTTCCCGCCCGGCTGGCTTCGACCCGGCTGCCCGAAAAAATGCTGGCCGACCTCGATGGCATGCCGCTCGTCGCGATGACCGCGCGTTCAGCCATGGCCAGCGGCGCTTTCGACGAAGTCGTCGTCGCTACCGATTCGCAAAAAATCGTCGAAGCCGTCGAAAAAAGCGGCTTCAAAGCCTACCTCACCGATCCCGAACTGCCGAGCGGAACCGCCCGTGTTGCCGAAGTCGCCCGCCAGACCAGCGCCGACGTCTACGTCAATATTCAGGGCGACGAACCGCTGATCGATGGCGAAGGCCTGCGGCGCGTCGCCGACGCTTTTGCCGACACGGCCGTAAACATGGCGACCCTGTGGTTTCCGCTGCTGCCTGAAGACGAAGGCAACCCCAACGCGGTCAAGCTTGTCGTCGACTGCAATGACGACGCGATTTACTTTTCGCGCAGTATTATTCCGTTCCCGCGCAGCTATGAACGCTTTGCGCCACGCAAACACCTCGGTGTCTACGGTTACCGCCGCGATACGCTGCTGCAACTGACCAGTCTGCCGGCCTGTGATCTCGAAAAGGTCGAAAGCCTCGAACAGTTGCGGGCACTATATCACGGCATCAGAATCAGAGTGCTGCCAGCTGCCCGCGACTCGATCGGGGTAGATACGCATGCCGACCTCGAACGCGTAAGAGAAGAGTTGCGCCGCAGGAAGTGAAGATAGGACAAGACCTCGCACAAAGGCGCAGAGACACGAAGAAGAAAGAAAGAAAAGAGAAAGAGAAAGAGAAAGGCAGTATCCGCAGATGACACAGATTGCCGCAGATTGGCAGCAGGTTGCGCAGGCTAAAGACGATTACGAATCTTGGTGTCATTCTGCGCGGAGCGAAGCGGAGTCGCAGAATCCATGACTCTACCGACATTCTGGATCCTGCGACTGCGCGCAGGATGACGAGAACGAAGACGAGCACGATTACGATTACGAGCACGATTGGAAGGAGAATGAGATGGCGAGATTTGTATTCATTACCGGAGGAGTACTGTCGTCGCTCGGCAAAGGGATCACCGCATCCACGCTGGGCATGCTGCTTAAAGCCCGCGGGTTGAACGTGACGATCATGAAGTGCGATCCGTATCTCAACGTCGATCCCGGCACCATGAGCCCTTATCAGCACGGCGAGGTCTTCGTCACCGAAGACGGCGCCGAAACCGACCTTGATCTCGGCCATTACGAGCGCTTCATCGATACCAACCTGACCCGCTACAACAGTGTGACGACCGGGCAGGTCTACTCGACCGTCATCAGTAAGGAACGCCGTGGCGATTATCTCGGCGCCACCGTGCAGGTGATTCCGCATATCACCAACTGCATCAAGGAAAACATCGTGCGCGTATCGGCCATCAACGACGCCGACGTGACCATCGTCGAGGTCGGCGGCACCGTTGGCGACATCGAGAGTCTGCCCTACCTCGAAGCGATCAGACAGATGCGCGGCGACGTTGGCCGCGACAACGTCTGCTACGTGCATGTCACCTACATCCCTTATTCGAAAACCATAGGCGAAATGAAGTCTAAGCCGACACAGCATTCAGTCAAGGAAATGCGCGCGATTGGCCTGGCGCCTGATCTCATCGTCTGCCGCACCACCCGCTCGCTGACCAGAGAAATCCGCAACAAGATTTCGCTGTTCTGCGATATCGATGCCGATTCAGTCATCGAAGCGCGCGATGTCGACTGCCTGTATGAAATTCCGCTCGAAATGGAGCGCCTAGGCCTCGCCACGCTGGTTCTCAAGCGCTTCGCCATCGCCGACAGCCAGCCCGATCTTGAACAGATCAAACAGCTGGTCAAAAACGTCAAGGCCAACAAGCCTGACAAGGTGCGCATCGGCCTCGTCGGCAAGTATATCAAGATTGCCGACGCCTATCTCAGCGTCATCGAGGCGCTGACCCACGCGTCTTTCGCCTGCGATGCCAGTCTCGAACTTGTCTGGGTTTCTTCCGAACAGATCGAGCGCGAAGGTTGTGAAGGTCTGCTCGACACGCTGCATGGCGTGCTCGTGCCCGGCGGTTTCGGCGATCGCGGCATCGAAGGCAAAATCAGTGCAATCAAATATTGCCGCGAAAATAACGTGCCGTTTTTAGGAATCTGCCTCGGAATGCAGTGCGCAGTAATCGAATTCGCCCGCCACGTCGCCGGTCTTGAAGGCGCCAACTCGTCAGAAATTGACGATAAATGCCCCCACCCCGTCGTCAGTCTGCTGCCCGACCAGTCGGGTGTGGTCAAGGGAGGCAGCATGCGTCTCGGCGCCTACCCCTGCCGCATCAACATGGAAAGCAGGGCCGCCGGGCTTTATGCTTCGCCGCTGATCTACGAGCGCCACCGCCACCGCTACGAGGTTAACAACGAATACCGCGCCCGACTCGCACGCAAGGGTCTGGTAATAAGCGGAACCAGCCCCGACGAACAGCTCGTCGAAATGGTCGAAATCGCCGACCATCCCTTCTTCATCGGCTGCCAGTTCCACCCGGAATTCAAATCACGCCCGATCCGCCCCCACCCGCTCTTCTCAGGCTTCTTCGCCGCCGCCAACGACTTCCGCAAAAAGTAAGAAGAAGAGAGCATCTCGCACTAAGCCGCTAAGACACGAAGAGAAAGAAAGTTAAGAAAAAAGACTATCCGCCGATTACTCAGATTTCATAGATAGCAGGCCGGCAGAAGCCACAAACATCTTCGATAATCGGTGTCATCGGCGGATGCTCTTCTCCCATTTCGCTGTCGGTATCGGGATCGGGTCTCAGTATCGCTATCGTTCTTCTCTTTCTTTCCTTCGTATCTGCGACTCAGCGCCTCTGCGTGAGCCTCTCTTCTGCAAATTCACGCATAATTCCAACTCTCTTCGCAGACTGCAATAATTCTTCACCCGCGGCCTGCTCTTCCCCAAAAATCGGCGCTGTCTGCGTAATCTGCGGAAAAGTTCTTCTTCTTCTTCTTCTTCTTCTTCTTCTTCTTCTTCTTCGAGGCTCTGTGGCTTTGTGAGAGAATCTTCGGACACGAATCTTCATCCTGCCGGTGTAGATTACAGGTTCGGCAGTTTTTCAAGGCTCAATTCGGGAATACGGCTGAAATGGCTTTTGTTGTTGGTCACCAGCGAAAGATTCATGTAAATCGCCGTGGCGGCGATCAGAAGATCCATGTCGTCCATGCGTTTGCCGGAAGCTTCAAGCCGCGCTTTCAGCTCACCAAAAACGTCCATGATGCCTTTGTTGATCTCGATAATTGGGAAAAGTTCAGCCACGCGGTTGGCGGTTGCCGTGTTCTTTTCGGGAAATTTCGATTTTTTTGCGCCATAAATCAGTTCGCCATAAGTCACAACCGAGATGAATTTTGGCAGATTTTTATGCTGCAACAGCCATTCATGCACCGTTTCATTGCCTTTCAGGCTGTAGATGATGATATCGGTATCAATCAAAAAGGCCATTATTGCCTCCGAAACGCCTTTTTGAGTTGCGGGCACGTCTGAGATCGGCAACGATTTCAGCGGCGCTTTCGTCCTGCTTCCAGGCACCGGTCATGGCGATGAATTCCTCGGTCGCATTCTCCGTGATATGCTGCGCTGAGCAAAGATAGGCCTGAATTATGGTAACGACTTCCTGACTGATCGAGCGGTTCGCCAGTTTCGCCGATCTTTTCAGAAACTCATAAAGCCTGTCATCAAAATCTCGAACCTGCAATGTAGCCATTGTTTTCACCGCCTTCCACTATAAATATACCCAGCCATTCATGAATTTGCAAGCATAACGCATGAAGCAAACAGTAAGCCACTGAATTATTGAACTTTTCTTTTACTGACGTTATATTTACCTTTGTAATAACTATAATTGCACATGCCCGGAGACTGGCTTAGATCCCCTTTCAAGATCAAACAGTGGCCTGGCAATTGACAGCGCCGGCAACATACTGATTGGAACAAAATTCAAAATACTCAAATATTCGAGATCCGGCGAACTGCTGAATTCTTTTGGAGATCTACATTCATTAAGCGATATGGTTATTGATTCTGTCGGAAATATCTTAGTTTCAGAAGAAGGCGGGGTTGTTACGAAGTATGCACCCTCTGGGCAGGTATCGGTATCGTTCTTCTCTTTCTTTCCTTCGTCTCTGCGCCTCTGCGTGAGCCTCTCTTCTGCAAATTCACGCATAGCTCCGACCCGCTTCGCAGGCTGCAACCATCTTGATCCTCGGCCTGCTTTCCCCAAAAAAATCGGCGCTGTCTGCGTAATCTGCGGAAAAGTTCTTCTTCTTCTTCGAGGCTCTGTGGCTTTGTGAGAGAATCTTCGGCTGTTTTCTTTTTTGTGCGAGGTCTTATATGGGGAAGTTGGCCTGCAGGAAGGCGCGGCAGTCATGATCGTCGGGCGGATTCATCAGCATCGACTGCACGATGCCGCGCACCTGCACGCGATTGAGCTGCGGAATCAGCGCCATGATGTTCTTGAGCGCGGCCGGGCGCATGCTGAATTCGTCGACGCCGAGGCCGAGCAGAGTAATAAAACCGAGTGGATCAGAAGCCATTTCGCCGCAGATGCCGACTCTGATACCGTGTTTCTGCGCTTCGGCGACGCACTGGCCCATCAGGCGCAGAAACGGCAGGCTCATCATATCGGCTAGGCCGGCCAGTTTTTCGTTGGTGCGGTCGACAGCAAAGAAAAACTGCAGCAGATCGTTGGTGCCGAGACTGATGTAGCGTGTGTAACGCGCGATGTCGGCGAGCATGAAGATGGCTGATGGCACTTCGAGCATGATGCCCCATTCCGGCACTTTTGCCGGTTTAACTTCATCGACGATGCGGCGGTAAAGTTCGTCAAGCGCGGCGAGTTCGGCCGGCACCGAAACCATCGGAAAGATGATGCGGCAGTTGCCATGCTGGGCGGCTCTGATCATGGCGCGCAGCTGTGGCTCGAAAATGTCGGGGCGCGCCAGCGAAAAACGCACTGAGCGAAAGCCCATCGCCGGGTTTTCTTCGTGCGCCAGCGGAACATAGCGCAAAGGCTTGTCGGAGCCGATATCGATCGTGCGCAGAACCGCCATTTCCGGGGCTGCTTCGACAACGCGCGTATAAACTTCGGTCTGAAATTTTTCTGAGGGCAGATCGACACTTTCCATGAAAATGAACTCACTGCGAAACAGCCCGATGCGCTTTATTTTAAGCGGTTCGAGCAGCGGCAACTCTTCACTGCGCACGATATTAGCGGCAATATGCAGACGCCAGCCGTCAGCGGTGGTATCGGACAAAACTTTTTCGGGGCCGGCATTTTCGACGCTGGCATTGAAGCGCGCGATTTCGTCGGCGTCAGGGTTATGCACCAGTCGGCATTCACGGCGGGTATCGAGCAGAATCTGGTCGCCGGTGCGGGCGACCAGCGAAAAATTGCTGAGCCCGAAAACTGATGGAATGCCAAGTGCCCCAGCCAGAATCGCCACATGTGAAGTGGCGCCGCCGGTGTCAAGACAGATGCCCTGCAGCCCGCCCTTGGCGAAATCGAGCATTTCGCTCGGCGTGACTTCCTGGGCAACCAGCACGTAAGGCTCATCGCCGATTTCGGCGGCCGGGCCCTGCAGGCCCATGAGATGCCGCAGCAGACGGCCGCCAACGTCCTTGATGTCGATGGCGCGTTCGCGCAGATAGGGGTCTTCAATGGCAGAAAAAGCTTTATGCAGCTGATCGACGGTATCGCGCACGATACTTTCGACGTTGACCAGCTCTTTTTTCAGACGGGCGACGAGCTTGGGCCCGAACTGCGGGTCTTCGAGCATCAGCAGATGCGAGTCGAAGATCGCGGCATATTTTTCGCCATGCCGCTCTTCGGCCTTGCGCCGCAGGTTCTGAATATCAGTCGCGGTCATGCGCACCGCCGCGTTGTAACGCTCGAGCTCGGCATCAACCTGATCAGGCGCGATTTCAACGCGTTTGACTTCGATGCGTTTGCGAAACACATAGGCCCGTGCCAGACAGGCGCCGGGCGAGCCGATGATGCCTTTGAGAATGACCGACTGCTTTTCTGCCGTTTCCGTCATGTCACGCCATTTCCTCGCCGAAGCCGCTTTCAATAAGCGACGCCAGAGCGTCAACGGCCTCGAGTTCATCGCTGCCGTCAGCCGTGATGGTGACACGCTGTCCCGGGCCGGCGGCAAGCATCATTACGCCGAGAATGCTTTTGGCATTGATCTCGGTGTCTTCCTTGATCAGCTGAATTTCCGACTCGAACTTGCCGGCCAGCTTGACCACCAGTGAAGCCGGGCGCGCGTGCAGCCCGAGCTTGTTGCGAATTTCGACTTCTTTACGCTTCATGCTAGTTCCTCAGATCAGAATACCCCAGTGGTAAAGCACCAGGGCGCAAACCATCAACAAAAAAGAAATCAGCAGCACATCGATGCGGGCCCGATAGGCAACCGTGCCAAGCGAGACCAGCACCAGCGCGCCGATTCCCTGAACGACTTTTTCCCCGAAATAGAAATATTCAATTGGCAGATTGGTGAGAAGGAAGGGCGTATGCAGGTTGACGTGATTCGGCACGAGGTAGGCAAGCAGTACCAGCGTGCCATAACGCAGACTCTGCCGAATCTGCGGAAACTGGAACTGGCGCAGCGACCTGATGATGTGCGTGCCTTCGCGATAGCCCCAGAAGATGCCGAAGAACCTGAAATACAGGTGCGGCAGGTTGTAGAGCGCGAGAAATATCAGCGGCGTCAGCAGGTAGTTGCCGAAAGCGAACGCCAGCGCCGCCGCCGCCACGAATGGACGCCAGCTGTCCCAGAAGAGACCGTCGCCGATAGCTGCACAGGCAGTCATCAGGCCTTCTTTGGTGTCGTGAATGATGTCTTCCGTGATTTCGCCGCGGCTGAGGCGTTCTTCGAGCGCCAGCGTCACGCCCATGACGATAGAGGCGAAATACGGGTTGGTATTGAAATACTCAAGATGCCTCAGATAAGCGGCTTCGCGTGCCGGCCCGGGTGCGTGCAGGCGGTCGAGCGCGGGGCTGATCGCATAAAGAAAGCCCATGTTCATCATGCCCCGGTAGTTCCAGGATGACTGGAGAAAGAAGCTGCGAAAGGCGATTTTGGCGAGCATGAAGCGTGGCAGATTTCTCATTTGGCAGCGCTCCTCCAGCCGTATCGGTAGAGCACCAGCAGCGCCGCGCCAATTCCCAGCCAGATTTTAGCCGGCAGCAGCGTAAAAACGATGATAGCGCCGATGAATAGACGCATTTCGCGGCGGTCTTTGATGCACATGCTGGCCAGCACCGAAAAGCCGACCGCCGGCAACAAGCCCTGCACCACGATGAAGCCGCTGGCGTGTTTGAAGCTCAGCGTGCTGGTGAAGTAACGCAGCGGCTCGACCCCGAGCCAGACCACGAGAAAGCAGAATATGAAGGCCTTGGTAAAGGTGAACATGCCGCCCAGAGTGTGCCCGAAAGCGATGGCCCAGAGCTGGTTGCTTTCGACCTTCTGACTGACCCAGGCGTCGATGCCGGTATTGAGGCGGCGCACGAACATGTCGAGACTGCGCCCGAGCAGGCCCAGCGCAACAGCGAGCAACAGCGCGATAGTGTAGCAGACTTCGCGTTCTGAGTAGCTTTCATAGCCGTGCCCGGCGATGAAGCCGAGAGCGACCGACAGCACCGAGGCCAGCGCCGCATCAGGCGGCACATTCATGCCGAGCGGCAGCTGTTCGATCCAGATCAGCTGGAGAATGGTGCCGACCATCAGGCCGAGCTTGAGACCGGCCGCCGCCTCGCCGAACATGTTGCCGAGAAACAGGCCGGTCAGCGGCGCCGCCACGATCGGCTGCGAAATCATGAACTGCCAGGTCGCCGTCGAATCGAGATCGACGATACCGCCGATAAGGGCGATCAGCAGCGAGGCAGTGAGATGTTCGGGCATCGGCGTCTCCAGTTCAGCGGCGGTTGTTCCACTCGGTTTCGAAATCGTTGAGCGCGTATTCCGGTGTGATATCACCGTTCAACACAGCCTTGAGCTTATCGCCGAGCGGCGCATAAATCTCACCGCGGCGCGGGCTGCTGATGATCTTACGGCTCATCTGCAGCTGTCGAATGAAGGTCTGCAGGTAAGGATCACGCTTGAGTTCAGGCAGAGCAAAAACGGCGCGGCGCGCCGGCAGACCGAAATTCACCATCGACAGCTGCTTTTGCACTTCGACACTGTACATGTATTTGATAAAACGCAGTGCCGCCTCTGATGATCGGCTGTTCTTATTAATAACCAGAGTTTGACAGCCGGTTGGCGAATACGAACCGTGCGGGCCTTCAGGCAACTCGGCAATACCGAGATTGTCGGTGTCATCCTTGAAAGCGGAACCCGCCAGAACGCTTCTGATCGCCCAGGGTCCCGAAAACATCATGCTGACCTGGCCGCTGCCGAAACTGTGCATCATGGTCTGATAGGCGTTGGCGCGTAGACTGACCGGCGGCACCGCCTTGAGACCATCTTTGAGGTGCTGCAAAAACTGCATGGCCTTGCGGGTTTCGTCTGAATTTATCGCCAGACTGCCGTCGGGCGCGAAATACTGGCCACCAAAGCCGAAAAGAAACGGCTCGAAATACCAGCCGTTCGGGTAGATGAAAAAGCCGTAGCGGCCCAGGTTCGAATCGGTGAGCTTCTCGGCGGCGGCGGCAAACTCGTCGAAATTCTTCGGAATGCTGACACCCTTTTCGGCAAGATGCTTTTTGTTGTAAAAGAGGCCGAGACAGTCGACCGAGATTGGCATTGCCCAGTATTTTTCGTTGTGAGTAATGACGCTGCGTGCGATCGGCACCATGTCGGCAAGCTCATCTTTGATCTGCGCCTCACCCAGTTCGCGCACCAGCTGTTTTGCCACAAACTCGGTCAGCCAGAAGCGGTCGGCGCGCATGACATCAGGCCCGGCACCTTCAGTGACGCCCTGAATGAACTTTTCACGCGCTTTGTAAAAATCGACCCTGACTTCGTTGACTTCGATATCAGGATTGGCGACCATGAAATCACGCAGCAGATCTGGCATTATCCGGGCTTCCGCCCCTTCCATGGTGTTCCAGAATTCGAGGTGAATGCGACCGCCGCTGCCGCCGCCAGCCTGGCCGCCACTGCTGCAGCAGCCGGCAATCAGGCAGAGAAACAGCAGCAGCCCGCTGACAGCGAGCGGCCACACTAATTTTTTGTCGCCTTTGAAGGGCATGATTAAACCGTCATTGCGAGGAGCAAAGCGACGAAGCAATCCCTCGGTTCATGAGATTGCTTCGTCGGGCTCCTGCCCTCCTCGCAATGACAATTATTTCTTGAACTCCGATGTGACATTGAACCAGTCTTCTTCCCTTGTTCTGGTTAGTCTGCATAAAAGCACAAATGGGGAGGGGCGGCATGCCGCGCGGGTGTCAGTCGTTTTTGCGCTTGATTCTCGTGGTGTCTGACTGCTTGAAGAGGTGGAAGCATTTCACCGGAACGTGCGCGGTGACCTGCTGACCGACTTCGACCTTGACCGACGGTTCGACGCGGGCGTTGATGCTGTGCCCGTTGCCGACGAGGTAGAGGTAGGTTTCGGCGCCCATCGGCTCGATCAGATCGACGCGGCATGGCAGCTGCAGAGTCGGCAGGTTTTCGGGGTTTTCGAGGGTGATGTGCTCGGGCCGGATGCCGAGATACATGTTGTCTTCGAAATCGCTGACAAAGTGCTCATCGAGCTTGATCTGCCAGGGGTGTGCGTTGCCCTTGTCGTCTTTGAACGGCAGTTCGAGGCCTTTGTCGGTGCGCTTGACCTTGAGAATGTTCATCGGCGGCGAACCGATGAAAGTCGCGACGAACACGTTGGCCGGGCGGTCGTAGATGACGCCGGGCACATCGTATTGCTGAATGATACCTTCGTGCAGCAGCACGATGCGGTCGGCCATGGTCATGGCTTCGACCTGGTCGTGGGTTACGTAGACGAAGGTCGTTTTGAGGCGCTGATGCAGTTTCTTGATCTCGGCGCGCATCTGCACGCGCAGTTTGGCGTCGAGGTTAGAAAGCGGTTCGTCCATGAGAAAAACTTTGGGTTCGCGCACGATAGCGCGACCAAGAGCGACGCGCTGCCGCTGACCACCGGAAAGCTGCTTGGGCAGACGTTCGAGATATTCGCGCAGACCAAGAATGCTGGCGGCTTCTTCGACGCGGCGGTTGATTTCTTCAACCGGAAACTTGCGCAGCTTGAGGCCGAACGACAGGTTATCACGCACGTTCATGTGCGGATAAAGAGCGTAGTTCTGAAAAACCATGGCGATATCGCGGTCTTTTGGCGGCAGATTGTTGACTACAACGTCGCCAATTCTGATTTCGCCGTCAGTGATGTCTTCGAGGCCGGCGACCATGCGCAGACTCGTGCTTTTGCCGCAGCCAGAAGGGCCGACCAGCACGACGAACTCACGATCTTCGATCTTGAGGTCGATTCCCTTAACAGTCGCCTCTTTGGCGCCTTCGTAAGTCTTAACTACCTTGGAAAACAGAATGGAAGCCATGTTTTATCCTCGCTTTACAGTATATCACCTAACGGCAGTGGTTCGTTCTGGGGTGTCGGCTGGAACACCGGCGCTACGCCCATGTCCAGGATCATGTTGAAATAACGGCGATCTTCGTTGTCAACGTGCAGAGCTTCGAAGATCTCTTCCTTGTCATCGCGCGAATGCATGCCACCGACGTTGAAGCGCTGCGGTGCGATGCCTTTCTGCAGGCATTCCCAGGCGTCGCGCGGCGAAGCCACGAGAATGAAAGATTGTTCAGAAACCTCTTCGGCGGCGATTTCGCCGGTCGAAAAGAATTTGAGCTCGATTTCAGGCGGTACGCTCAGCGCCATGAGTTCCTGGCGCATGATGTCTTCGCTGATCTTGTCATTGATCACCAGCAGCCGGTCAGGCTTGACTTCAGGCAGCCAGCCTACTATGACCTGGCCGTGAATCAGGCGATCGTCGATGCGTAAAAATGCGGCGGGTTTCGTCATGCTTTTTTTGCTGCTCTTTTTTCGAAAAATTCTTTAAGGTTGATAATGCTTTTGCAGCCGCTTTCCTGAACTTTGCGGGCGAGTTCTTTGATCTCGGCAACTTCACGCCGACCGATGGCGTCGAGCAGCATCGGCAGATTGACGCCGGTGATGACCTCGACCTTCTCGTTCTTCATGAACTCGACGCAGATGTTGGTGGCGCTGCCGCCCATTATGTCAGTGAGAACCAGACAACCGTCTTCGAGATAGGGCTCGATCGCCTTGCCCGCGTTCTTACGCAGGTCATCGAGGGAATCGCGCGACGTGAAGGTGACTGCGTGCACGTTTTCGGGTGCGCCCATGATCAGCGATGCCGTCGCCAGCAGCTGCTCAGAAAGTGATCCATGTGTAATAACGACAATTCCGATCATTGGCTAATCCTCGAGGCAGTGGTAGAGAATGCGGCTGGCCGAGACTTCGTAGTCGATGTCGAGGCCAGGCAGGCCGAGGTTGCCGAAGATGCCCATGGCGATGTCGCTGTCGCGCACCACCAGCCCGATCTTGAGGCCACCGCCGGCGACGTCCATGAGCGGACTGTCGAACGAAGAAAGAATGCCATCGATCAGGTGCATGATGACATGACGGTTCTTCATGTTGATGGCGATCAGCCCGCTGTTTTCGGCGGCACCGAAGGTATTGCGCAAAATCTTGCTTTTGAGGTTGTCGCCGCTGCCGCCGGCACGCGTAATAACAGCGCGCACGCCATGGCCGGCCAGCATCTTGACGAGGTCTTCGTCAAAATCGTTATCGATCATACTGCACAGCATCGCCGCCTTGGAAAGCGAAACACTGCCGTCCTGGAAGAGAACGTTTTCAATTTCGATCGGGTTCATGTACACCTTTTTTCAAGAATGAACTGCTCATCAGCAAGACATTATAGGTTTGCCCTCAGTCAATGTCAAGAAAAGCCGAAACCGTTAAGAAAAAGACAGATCCACAGATTACACCGATTTCGCAGATCTTCGCCTATTTCGCTTTTTGGACGTCACCTTCGCAAAGCTGGTATACCTCAAAGCTCCTTTGTGGCTGAAACTATCTCAAAACAATAAACTCATTGATTAATCCGCTTTCTGAAGCTTCGGCCTTCAGACGGGATGCTTTTTTGCTGACAGGAGGTCAGCTATACTTGGCAGCATCAGGATTGATGCTGCCGGGTGCTTCAGCGATTCGCTTCGCTCACAAGCTTACGAAAAAGCAAACCCGTCTTCAGGCCTCGCATTTTTGCATGAGCTTTTGAATGACATGAGCCTGCTAAGTTCTCCCACAAAAATCTGCGGCATCTGTGTAATCTGCGGATTATCTTCTTCTTTTATTTCTTCTTAAAATGTTTTCATCAAATTTGAGTATAAAAAAGTTAAAGCTGTGCCGATACTGGCAGCATGAAAAGTCGCAAACCTTTAATCTGTACCGCCACCGCAATCTTGCTGTCAGTTGCCAGCAGCGGTTTTGCTCTCGATCTTGGCAGATTTCAGGCATTCATGTCGAACCCGCGCCGGCAGGAGGTCAAACCGGCCCCGAAGGTTCAGGAAATACAGGTGCCTGCCTATTCAAGCCCTTATGAGAGCTCCGAAGCTGATGCATACTACGTTCACAGCCAGCCCGGGCAGTTCGTTCCGCTCGGATCGGCACAACCGCAGCGCGACGGAGAACGCTATCTGCTGCCTCCGCAGACCCGGGTTCCGGGCGAACTGCGCCCGCTGTTGACCGAAAGGCTGACGCCACGGCAGGGACTCGCGATGGCCGGCGGAACAGGCGCGACACTGGTTCCCTCACCCGGCGTATTAGAACCAGGTAAGATGGCTGTCGGGGTACACGTGCAGCCATTCAAGCTTTACAATATCAATGGAACAAGATATCGCGACGAAGATTATTTCGACACCAACGTCAGCATGGCCTGGGGTGTCGAAGATGGCATTGAAGTTTCGTTCGACAAGCCCTTTGCCAATCAGGACAGGTTCGAGATCGCCGAGCCGCTGTATTTTAACTTCAAATATCAGGTGCCGGGCAACGTCACGCTTGGCGGCAGTTTTACCGGTAATGAAGGCTATCAGTCGGTCTGGGTCGCAGCCGGGGTACCGGTGGCCTGGGTCGGGGTCGGCATGAACTTTGGCGAAGACGATTACAAGTTTTCTTACAACGGCTGGGAAAAGCTGCGCCGATCACGCTTTGGCGGTTACAACTACACCTATGACAAGGGCGAGGGTTATGCCGACATGTTCTTCTTCATGATTGGCGGCGCCGTGCCGGTCAACGACCATCTGCGCTTTGTTTATGATTTCAACGGCGACAAGTTCAGTCTCGGCTTCAGGTTCAATTACCAGAATTCGTTCTACCTGAACGCTGCCTACATTTCTGACGGCGACTACGAAAACCTGCCGTCACCCATCGCACCCAAACAGAACGAAAACTTCGTCTTCGGCGCCACCATCGCCTTCTAGAAGGCAAAGCACATCCGCAGATTTCACCGATTACACAGTTGAAAACGCAGGTTTAAGCAGACTCGGCCTGCTCACCCGGCGAAGCCGGCCTGCTCTCTAAAAAATCGGTGCAATCTGCGTAATCTGCGGACGCTCTTCTCTTCTTTCTTTGCGGCTTTGCGTCTTTGTGCGAGATTTTTTCCTTCTCAGCCGAAGCGCTGGCGACGGCAGCGCAGGGTGCGCAGGTAAGCCTGTTTGAGCTGCTGGTAATCACGACTGCTGGGGCTGATCGAACCGAAATTGTAGCATACTTCCCGGTCAGGGCAGTTTGAGCATTGCATATCTTTCTCCTGTCTTTGCGACTTCTTCATGCAATATCTATCGGCACTCTCGCTTCGTAATCGTAATCGTTCTCGTTATCGTTCTCGTAATCGAAAGCTCGCACTAAGTCACGGAGCCACGAAGATGAGAGAATAGGCTCACGCAGAGACGCAGAGGCACTGAGAAGAACAAAGAGATCAGAGAGAAAAGATCGCTATCGGTATCGAAAGAATACAGTCATTCTGCGCGCAGCCGAAGGCGAAGTCGCAGAATCCATCTTAAGCAGCCAGTTAAGCCCTCTAAAAATCGGCGACAATCTGCGAAATCACCCGGGCGCTTCTATCCTGATGCGCCCAAGTATCGCCCACCTCCTGTGGGCGACTGCGGATAAATATTATTTTCCCGACGGGATCGCCGAAAAGGCAGTTTCCAGCTCGTTAAGCAGCACTTTGGCGCGCGCGACCAGCATCGGCATGGTCGACAGCAGCTCGGGCGAGTTCTGTGAGAGCCACATTCCGGTGTTGTATTGCAGGCCCTTGAGCTGATCGAAAAAAGTGCCGGCCTTGACGAGCCAGGCTTTGCCGGCATCGCTGCTCATTTCAGCAGGCAGGCGCAGGTCGATGATCAGCTGATTGTTGGTCAGGTGCAGCGGCCCGATCGCAGGAAACTGCAGACCATTATCGCGGGCAGCCAGATAGATGCGCTCAAAGTTGAGGTGAATCTCACGCAACTTTTGCATGTTCAGCGTCGCGCTGGCGAGGCCGCTGTCAATTTCGATTTCTTCGGGTGGTGGCGTGACACTGAACTGACCGTTGGCATCGCGCCCGTCAGAGCGCTCGATAACGACGCTTTCCGGCACAGCTTCTATAACTGCCGATGACTTCTTTGGCTTCGGATCACTGCGAAACGAAGGAATAAAGCCCTTTTTGGCACTTTCTCGATACTTTTCCGGCACACGTTCGAGACTGTCGACCACTATCGTCTGGCCAAGGTCGTCCTGATACGAATACAGCGTCAGACCGGCAGCAGCAAGCCCACCGGCCACCAGAACCATCAACCACAATATCAAACGCAATCTGGACATCACTGATCCTTGCGGGCTTCGAGCAGGGCGGTTTTGATGGCGGCGAGCTCACACAGAAGACCTTTCAGATCGTCGAGCGGCAGAATGTTGTCGGCGTCGGACGGCGATTTTTCGGGCTCGGGGTGAACTTCGACGAACAGCCCATCGACATCGCCGGTAGCCATGGCCGCGCGCGCCAGCGTTGCGATGAACTCGCGCTGCCCGCCGGTTTTCGCGCCGCCGGAGCTTGGCAGCTGCAGTGAATGGGTGGCGTCATAGACGACGCCGTCGCAGTATTCCCGCATGATCGGAAACGAGCGCATATCGACGACGAGGCTGCCATAGCCGAACGAAGCGCCGCGCTCGGTCAGCAATACTTCCCCGCTGCCGGCAACACTGCGCACCTTGTCGGCCAGATGCTTTGTTGCCCAGGGCGAGAGGAACTGCCCCTTCTTGATGTTGACGATGCGCCCGGTCGCGGCGGCGGCCTCGGTCAGGTCGGTCTGGCGACAGAGAAACGCCGGAATCTGCAGAATCTCGCAGACTCTAGCGACTTCGGCGCACTGCTGCGGTTCGTGCACGTCGGTCAGCGCCGGCATGCCGGTTTTGGCCTTTACCGATGCGAGAATTTCGAGGCCCTTTTCGAGCCCGGGCCCGCGAAACGAGCTGCCGGCCGTGCGATTGGCCTTGTCGAAGCTCGCCTTGAAAATCGCCGGTATCTTGAGTTCCTCGGCGATCGCCTTGACGTTCTGCGCGATGTAAAGACAGATATCTTCAGATTCGATGACGCAGGGCCCGGCAATGAGAAAGAACGGCGCCCCGGCCGCAAAGTTTTTGACCGAAAAAGCCATCGACTGCCTCCAGTTTTTACGCTATTATATCATAGCCTTCTGTTGATCGCACCGTTTCAACTTTACTGGATAAATGAAAAAGATAAACGGAGCTTGCATGTCTGATAAAATGTTGTCATGATCTGAGCTGGAGTTCGCAATGCCGATAATATTTGAAAAAGATGGCTACAAGTTCTTTTTTTACAGCAACGAGCACGAACCTGTTCATGTGCATGTCCGGCATAGCGGTGGAGAAGCTGTTTTTGAAGTTGAAACCAAAGTTGAGCTCCGCGAGTCGCAGGGCATGAAAATGCTTGAGCTGCGAAAAGCGCTCAAACTCGTGAAATAAAATCGCGACCTGATTCTGGAGAAATGGTATGAGTATCTCGGCTGATTCAATAAAAGCCTTTTATAAAGACGGTTTTATCATGATTGAAATGAATGAGGGGGTTGAAATCAGGTTTCCCGTAAGTCAGAATCAAAGACTGGCCGGAGGCACGCCTGAGCAGCTCAACAACATTGAGATTTCGCCATTTGGCCTTCACTGGCCAGATCTTGACGAAGACCTCTCTTTTAAAGGCCTGGCTGACGGAGATTTCGGTCAGCATTCCGGCTGCCCTGTCAGAAATCGCAGACCAAGGATTGTTGCCGGGAGATGAAGGATTTGCGATGAAGAAGATTCTAATTGTGGGAATGGGCGGGCAGCTTGGCTTTGAGCTGAAACGCAGCTGCCCGGGCAACTGCAGCCTGATAGCACCGACCGAAGCCGAACTCGACATCACCGACCGCGCGGCGGTCACCGGGCACATCGTCGCCGAGAGACCGATCGCCATTATCAACTGTGCGGCTTACACCGCGGTCGATAAGGCTGAAAGCGAAGCCGACAGGGCATTCGCGGTCAACCAGAATGGCCCGCAATATCTGGCTGAAGCAGCTAAGGCAGTCGATGCGCTGTTTGTGCATATTTCTACCGATTTCGTTTTTTCGGGCAATCAGGGGCGGCCGTACCGACCCGGTGACCAGCCGGAACCCCTTAACGTCTACGGCAAAAGCAAGCTGGCCGGCGAAAAGGCTGTGCTCGCCAGTGGCGCCCGCGCGCTGATCATCAGAACCGCCTGGCTCTACAGCTCGCACGGCAACAATTTTATTAAAACCATGCTGCGCCTGATGAGCGAACGCGACAGCCTCGGCGTCGTCGCCGACCAGACCGGCACGCCGACCTGGGCCGCCGCGCTGGCCGAACTGATCTGGCGCCTTGTCGACAAAAATACTACCGGCATCTTTCACTGGTCAGACGCCGGCACCGCCAGCTGGTATGATTTCGCCGTGGCAATATACGAAGAAGCGACCGCCCTCGGTCTGCTCAAGCAGCCAGTGCAGATCAGACCGATCGCCACCGCCGACTACCCCACCCCGGCCACGCGCCCGGCTTTCAGCGTTCTCGATAAAAGCACCGCCTATGCCGCCTCCGGCCTGCAACCGGTGCACTGGCGCGCCAACCTGCGCAAAATGCTGTCCGAACTCAGACCCGTTTGATTTTATAATCGGTAACGGTATCGGGTTCGACCAGACCTCTAATAGCTGCCACTACTGATCTCGGCACCAATCAGACCTACCTCGGCCTGCTCACCCTCAATAAAATCTGCGCCATCTGCGCAATCTGCGGATGTAATCTTCTTCTTCTTCTTCTTCTTCTTCTTCTTCGTGTCTTTGCGGCTTTGTGCGAGATTCTTCTCTAATCAAACAGCTCGGCTTCTCTAAATGCTTTGCCATTGCGGTCTTTTTCTGAGAGAATCAGCTGGGTCGGGTCCTTGACCGGCCAGGCGATGGCGAGATCGGGGTCATCGAAAGCGATGCAGCGCTCGGCTGCCGGGTTGTAGTAATCGGTGCATTTGTATTGAAATTCGGCGACATCGCTGAGCACCATAAAACCATGCGCAAACCCCGGCGGAACCCAGAACAGCTTTCTATTTTCAGCCGAAACGACTTCGCCGACCCATTTTCCAAAAGTTGATGAGCTGCGTCTGATATCGACGGCAACATCGTAAACTGTGCCGAGATTGACGCGCACAAGCTTGCCCTGAGTGTTCTGCAGCTGGTAATGCAGGCCGCGCAGGGTGTTTTTATGCGAGCAGCTGTGGTTGTCCTGAACGAAATCGGCGTCAAGACCGGCTTCTGCGAATTTGCGACGGTTCCAGGTTTCGAGAAAAAAGCCGCGTGCATCAGAAAACACGACCGGTTCGATCACCAGCACGTCAGGAATCGCAGTCGGCGTAATTTTCATGGCTTTTCTCCGGCAATACGCAGCAGATAGCGACCATAATCGTTTTTCTCCAGAGGTTTTGCCAGCGCGAGCAGGCGGTTTTTGTCGATAAAGCCCATGCGCCAGGCAATTTCTTCGATGCAGGCGATTTTGAGCCCCTGGCGGTCTTCGACTACGCGCACGAACTGCGAGGCATCAACGAGCGAGGCAAAAGTGCCGGTATCGAGCCAGGCAGTTCCACGACTGAGCATTTCGACAGCGAGTTCGCCGCGTTCGAGGTAGACCCGGTTGAGATCGGTTATTTCGAGTTCACCGCGCGCAGAAGGCTTCAGGGCTTTGGCAAATTCAACGACTCTTTCGTCGTAAAAATACAGTCCGGTGACGGCGAAGTTAGACTTTGGCTGTTTCGGCTTTTCTTCAATATTGACAGCACGGCCATCGCGGTTGAATTCAACCACACCATAACGCTCAGGGTCGTTGACATAGTAACCGAAAACCGTAGCACCTGTCGGGCGCTGCGCCACTGCCTGCAGCTTGCGCGCCAGACCTTCCGCATAAAAGATATTGTCGCCGAGAATAAGACAGCTGGGAGCACCATCGATGAACTTTTCGCCGATGATAAACGCCTGAGCCAGACCATCCGGGCTCGGCTGCACGGCATACTGCAGGCTGATTCCCCATTGGCTGCCATCGCCAAGCAGTCGCTGAAAAGCCGGCTGGTCTTCAGGAGTGGTGATGATCAGAATATCTCTGATTCCGGCCAGAAGCAGCGTTGACAACGGGTAATAAATCATCGGCTTGTCATAAACCGGCACCAGCTGTTTACTGACGCCTTTGGTGATAGGATAAAGCCTGGTGCCGGTTCCCCCGGCCAGAATGATGCCACGCCGCTGCCTCATCAAAGTTCTCCAGATAAATACTTTACCGCATCATAACCAACCACCGCCAAAATGACAATAAAAACCCGCGCCCGTTTCATACAATCGATATCGGGTTCGTGATCGACCTCATACCAATCAGACTTACTCTCGGCCGACTCAACTCTAATTAAAATCTGCGCCAAGATCGCACCGAAGCTTTAGCGAAGGCGGGAATCGGCGGATACTCTTCTCTTCAACGCCTCCGCGCCTCTGCGTCTTTGTGAGAGGATCGATTACGATTACGGTGCGCAGGGCTCCCCGGGTCGGAGCGCCCAGGTGCGAGCGCGAGCACGATTTTGTATAGTATGTTAGAATTACACCCATGAGCGAACAGATAGAATTTGTCAAAGAAATTGCCCGACGCCTCGACTCAGCGGCGATCGAATACATGTTCACCGGCTCGATTGCCATGGTTTTTTACGCAACCCCGAGAATGACGCGCGATATCGACCTGGTCGTGCAGTTGCAGCCGAACGATGCACAGAAACTGGTCGAGCTGTTTTCTGCCGACTGCTATATCGATCCGGTCAGTGTGCGACGAGCAATAGACCACTCTGGCAAGTTCAATATCATCAGTAACCAGCTTATTCTCAAGGCAGATTTCATTATCAGGAAGAGTGACGAATACCGTCTGCTCGAGTTTTCGCGCCGCCAGTCAATAGAACTTGGTGAACAGAAGATCTTTCTCGTCGCCCCGGAAGACTTGATCCTGTCAAAGCTGGTCTGGGGGAAAGACTCAAATTCTGAATTACAACTGCGCGATATTCGCAACATGCTCAACTCAGTACCCGACCTCGATCGTGACTACCTGTCATACTGGGCCAACCGGCTCGGAACTTCAGCTTACCTGAAAAAGGCCATGTCGAATGAATGACACAAGCGCAACTGTCGAAGCCAGATACCGCGTGATGCTTTTGAGCCTGCCACCGCAGGAGCGAATGCGCCGGGCCGCCGCAATGTTTTCAGATGCCAGAAAACTCGTGGAAGAATCGATCAGACTCCGGCATGCACACGCAAGCGCTGGCGAACTGAAAATTGAATTGTTCAAAAGGCTTTACGCCTGCGACTTCTCTGAGCCCGAGCTATCAGCCATAATTGCCCACCTCACCAGTCACTTTGACTATTGAATCTTCCTTCGCCTGCGTCATTCTGCGCGAAGCCGGCAGGCGCAGTCGCAGAATCCAGCCTCTTCTCCGTCATTCCCGCGCCCCTCTCCGTCATTCCCGCGCAGGCGGGAATCCACCTCAGGCTTTCTCAAACTATCAAACGCCTTCTCAAGATAAATCTCACTGCAGCTCCCGCCTCTTCCATGATGCGGTCGCGCGACCAGTCGCTTTTGAGCATTTCCGGCCGGACGAACATGTAGTATTTGTAATATGAATGATAAATTTCAGCCGGCGGAATGGTAAGCCGCAGAGGAGGCAAATATCAGCAAAAACAGGCAGATTGACTTTGCAGTATATCTGTCTAAACTGGTATTGAGGGCAATATGACAATTTCTTTGTTTCCGGCAACAAACAGATTACCGAAATCAGAAGGACCAAATCAGCAAAATCTCAATGACAGCTTGCTCATGGGCATCTCCTGGGTTATACTGTGACGTGTTATGCCAGAAAACAAATTCGAGATAATCTGGACAGAATATCTCAAATACCGGGCAAAGCTAAGAGGTTATGAAACTTCTTTGCTTGAAGAAGTCATCAGGTATTCAACCGAAAGATACATTGATTCTTCTACCGGCAGAAATGTAGTTGTTGGCAAGCACGATAACCGGCTTGTCATGATTCCGTATGAATGCGATGAAAACCGGATCACACCGGTTACCGTTCATGCTACCAGCAGGCAACAGATAAAATTCAGGCTGAAAACCGGGAGATTTGCGCATGGATAAACCGAAAATGACCTATTTCAAAGAAGAAGACATCTTGCACCTTGTAATTTCCGATGACAGGGAAACCGACAGCATTGAAATCAGCCCAAACATAACTGCTGAGCTGAACGAAGCCGGCGAATTGATCGGTATAGAAATCATAAACGCCAGCGGTTTTTTACGCGATTCCGTTCTGGAAACAACTCAGGCCAGGCTACTCAAACTCAAAGCAGCCTGACCTGTCCCTTTCCGTCATTCTGCACGGAGCCGCAGGCGTAGTCGCAGAATCCATCTTCTCCGCGTCTCTGTGTCTTTGTGAGAGAATCGGCGATCGACAACGATCACGATTACGACAACGATTTTAGCAATTATTGTCAGAATACAGGCTTTGCAGTATACTGAACCATAGTGAATTTTGTTGTGCAATGCGCATAGTGAGGTTTTTCAATGCAGCCGGCGACCTATCTCAATCCATTTACCGACTTCGGCTTCAAGAAGCTGTTCGGCGAAGAATACAACAAAGATCTGCTGATCGACTTCCTCAACCAGCTCCTGAAAAAAGAACAGGGCTGCATCAAAACCCTGACTTACCTGAAAAACGAACATCTCGGCCGCTCCGAAGCCGACCGCCGCGCCGTCTACGATCTTTACTGCGAAAATGAGCAGGGTGAAAAATTTATCGTTGAGATTCAAAAGTCGAAACAGAAATTCTTCAAGGATCGCGCACTTTATTATTCGACCTTCCCGATTGCAGAGCAGGGAAAAGTGGGCGACTGGGACTTTGAGCTGAAAGCGGTCTACACCGTTGCCATTCTCGACTTTGTCTTCGACGACGACAAAAACGACTCAGAAAAGTATCGCTACGACGTAAAGCTCACCGATATCGAAACATACAAGGTTTTCTACGACAAGCTGACTTTTGTTTACCTGGAAATGCCCAAATTCGAGAAAACTCTCGAAGAGCTCGAAACCCGCTTTGACAAATGGCTCTATGTCCTGAAAAATCTCGAACGCCTGCACGATATCCCGGAAAAGCTCAAGGACCGCATCTTCAGAAAGCTCTTCGCCGCCGCCGAAATTGCGAAATTCACCCCGGAAGAAGCCATGGCCTATGAAGACAGCCTTAAGGTATACCGTGATCTCAAGAATTCAATCGACGCCGCCCGCGAAGAAGGCCACGATGCGGCTATGGCAAAAGCTGCCCTGAAAATGTCCAACAAAGGCCTCAGCCTCGAAGTCATTTCAGAGATCACCGGCCTGACCATCGAGCAGATCGAAACATTGCATAAAGACAAAAACAGCGTAAAAGAACCCGCCGCGCCCTACAAGACCACAAAAAAGCCAAAGAGCTCGCACAAAGCCTCTAAGCCACAAAG
>JAACJG010000009.1 GCA_009917695.1 Candidatus Rifleibacterium amylolyticum
CTTCTAAATTCAAGTGCAGATCCTCTTCCGCCGCGAAGAGCCTTTTTCAGAAACTTTCGTTGTGAATCAGAAAGCTTGACCACAAACTGCTTTTTTCGGCCCATGATGCCCTCCTTCTGGTGCCCTGCTTTAAAAACAGGGTTCAAAGAAGATGATCGCTCAGATAGGAAAAAAGTACAAGCTTTTTCTTGTGCTTCAACTTTGACAGACCACTAGTCCTCTGTCTGGTTTAGCGTCATTCTTGAAAGACAACCAGCTTTACAGCGGCGGCGGCATCGATTTTAGCAAATTCGTCGAGCATGATCTGCTTCGACCAATCTTTGCCGCGGTTGCCGGAGCCTGAACCGATCAAAGGAAAGGCCACAGATACGAAGCCCTTTTCTGCAACAATCTGCATGGCAGAGCGCACTGACTGGCGAACCGAATACTCTGTCGCAAACCACAAAAGATTGATGCCGGCAACGTGAATTATGGCTTTGTATGGCAGTTTACCGGCGCCGGTTATGCGGGCACCACCAAGCTCGATCAGGCCCATTCCAGACAACTCACGAAAGGGAGCGAGGCCAGCCTGGCGTTTGATTGCCCCGGAAACGCCCTGTGGCAGCAGCAGCCACCAGGGGAAAATATTGCGGTTCCAGGCGTTTACTATTACTTCAACGTCCTGCTTGAGAAGGTCACCTGCAATTACTTCTGGTGTCATATGATCAGCTTTCTTTGACGGCATTTTCGCCAGTGAAAAAATTCGATTCTTATTGCAAATTCAGTCTGCCGAGATTAATTTGAATGAGTTGATTTTAGCAGATTGCGGGTCATATGGAAAACGTCACTCTCATAACGCTCAAATGCTCGAATTGCTCGGCCTCATTGCAGATATCAGACAAGCTTGACCGCTATATCTGCAACTACTGTGGCACTGAGCATGCTCTGCTTCATAATTCAGGCGGCTTTTATTTCAGGCGCCTCGAAGAAAAGCTCGACAACCTCGAAAAAATTACGGAAAAGGGCAATGCCGAGCTCGCAATCAAGCGCCTGCGCAGCGATCTTACCACCAGAACTCATCAGTATGAAGTCATGATAAAGGAAAAAGACGATCTGATGCGACTGCTGGAAAGTCGCCGCTCTGATGCTGTCTCTACCATAATAGTTGCTGCGGTTGCCCAGGCGGCAATACTTACGGTAAATTTTCCATTGCAGATCTACAGCGCCGCCCAGCTTGCAGTAGTATTTACGATGATCTATCAACTTTCGCAGATCAGCAAAATCCAGACGGAACGCCAGAAAACTGCAGAAAAATTCAGACCTGAGCTCGAACGTATCAGAGACGACATCGACGTCATCGAGATCAAAATCAGAAAAAAGATAAAACTCGCCGACAGCTGAGCTGGGCTATCCGAGAAGATCTCGCACGAAGACACAGAGACACAACTGGTTGTTGCTTCGCACATTGAACAGATACTTAAAAACGGTCACTGCGAGGAGACCTTGGTCACCGAAGCAGTCTCATTGATCAGCGAGATCGCCGCGGCATCTTGCAGATGCCGCGCGATGACGAATTTTTTGAAATGACTTCTAGAAGCTGATGAAATGCTTGTTCATGGCTTATCAGATTCGGGAGGGGCTGCCGGCTTTGGCGTTTCAACCGGCTCAGAAGACTTTGCATCAGTGTTCTCTGCAGAAGCTGGCGATTCAGATGCCGGAGCAGAGGCCTGATCAGCAGATTGCGCGGCGGCAGCCTGAGAGGCTTTTTCGTCTTCGGGAAAAAGCCTGATGATGATCACGATCAGAAGCAGCGTAACAACGCCGAGAACGGCATAGAGGCCCCAGCCGGTCTCGCTGAAAGCTTCGTCGAACTGGCGTTTGATATCGAGATCACCGTAAAAGGCAGCAGCTTCGCCCAACTGAATGCGATTTGGCTCGTTTTTCAGCATGTGATCTTTGATCAGAGCCAGATCGTAGACCGGGGCGCGAGCCTTGCTGTTGCCACCGTAAAGCCGGTATTCACCAGCCTCAGCCGCATGGAAAAACAGAGATTCAGTATAGTAAGTAGCTTCGACCGAAGAAATCGTGATCGGGCTGTTGTCGCCATGCGCAATAAGAAGGCGCAGATCGGTTTCACCCTCACGCAGTCCGGAAAGTGGAATCTCCAGCACAGTGCTGCTTTCGCTGCGGCTTGTCCATGGAGTTTTCTTGAATGCCTGCCAGCCCAGGCGACCTGGTTTGCTGATTTCGAGCACAGCCTCGCGGCTGAACACACCGGAACTGTGAATCCGTATCGACTGCCACTGCTTTGAGGCCGCCGGAAGTTTGATCTCGCATGTGGTGGCATTAGCCGACTTGTCGTAAACAGGATTTACAAAGATATCGGTTTTGGCCTTCTCAGATGCGCCGGCGAAGAACGGAACCTGGCGGTCGTTGCGAACCAGGCGCTGCCCTTTTTTGTTGTCATCGAGCGAAGCCTGCAGATTAAGCCCGAGCTGATAAAATCCCGGGGCTGTAACAGTAAAAGTCGCGATCCATGAATAGCCGGCATTGTTGAAGGGTGCGCCCTGATCAACCGGTTTCTCAGAAGCTGCAGCGTCGGCAATATCGAGCACCGACCCGACCGGAATCTTTACCGGAGTCATGTCGAGCAGTTTCTGCTGAATGATCGCAAGATCGTAAGCAGGCGCCCGAACGCCCGGGTTCCCGCCAAAAAGCTCGTAATCACCGGCTTCATGCGCGATAAAAAACAGATCATTAGCAGTATAAAGTCCGCTGATGCCATATATATCGAGTGGCTGATTGCTGCCATGATCAACATGCATGCGAATGTCGGTCTGATCAGCGGGAAAATCCTGCAAACTCAGAGTCAAGGCAGATTCACCATCGCTTCGGTTCTTCCACTGTCGTGTCTGCCAGGGCTGCCAGCTGACCTTGCCGGCAACATGCCTTTCAAATGTCAGGCTGCGCTCAAATATGCCGCGCGCGTATAAACGCAGGGCATTAAGCTGCGCTCCCTCCGGCAGCTTTATCAGCCAGGTCGAACGATTGGCGGCCGCATCATAAGACTTTTCTGAAGTCACGGCGAGATGACGAACTTCGCTTCTTCCCAGAAAATATGGAATCTGAGTCTCATCTTTAACAATTCTCAGCGAATCCTGAAAGCGGTTGAGGCCAATTTTGGCATCGGTAACCAGCTGATAAAAACCGGGGCTGCCGACCTTGAATTCCGCTTTAAAGGCATAGCCAGCCGAATTGAACGGCCCACCCCTGAGTGAGTAATTCTTCAGCAGGTTTTCTGAGCGCCATTCACCCTGTTCTTTGAGGTTGCTGATACTGAGCGGTTCAGGTGTGCGTGAATGTACACCTGGTTCTTCCATGATCAGAACAGGCTTGTCGAGACCGGTTTTAAAAACCCATTCGCCGGGCTGGTCGACGGCAAAAACCAGGCGCGGCAGTCTTGTCAGCACCTTAATCTGATCGACCCTGCCAAAATAGTCGTCCGACATAAGCCTGATCAGCATCACCCTCTGTTTCCAGACGCGGGAACAGTCGATCGTAAGCTTGAGCGGTTCGCTGCCGATTGCCGCAACCCTGCCCTGAGTCACCATTTCAAAATCACGGCGGCCAAGCTGCATCTTTTCGTAGCCTATTTCCCAGATGCCTTTGAATGGCGCGGCGGTTTTAACTTCCAGCTTTTCGAGAGCAAGACCTGAGCCCGGCAACATGACACGCAATTCAGAACCGTTATCTATGGCTGCTTCTTCAAAAGAAGGCTGCAGTTCATCGCGCGCATAATCGCTGCCCAGCCTCTTGCCCGTTACTCTGACGGATCGAACAAAAACCGGAATCTTGGAAAAATCACGATCGTAACCGCTGAAAGTCAGGCGAACGGCCGCGTATGGAGCGGAAGGCACATCAGCCCATACGGCCAGCGCACCCATATCTCGCTGCACCGCCACACCGGTCGCCAGCATCTGCCATTTTCCATCGAGCAGACACTCGATATCAGCCTTACCAGCGTAGTTATCATAATCTATTTCGGCTCTGACAAAGTTGTAGGAATAACCAGCTGGCAGCGTAGACTCTATCAGCAACCGGTTGTCATCGAGCAGCTCACGTTTCTGTGGTTCGAGATCCATGGGCCGGCTTTCACCGATCGAACGCCAGAACAGCTCAAATGCGCGAGAATTGCCATCTGGCCCGAAAAGCGACAAATCGAGAATATCGCTTCTTCCTTTGCCGGCGTTGATTTCGTGCAGTTCGGCCGGCAGCACAACCTCGACCAGACCGGTGGCTGTTGTCGTGATGCTTCCCTGAGAATGCCAGTTATCTTCGGCAACAGCGACAGCAGCGGTTACCAGAAAGCCAAGAATGATCATGATTTTGCAGATGTTCTTCATATCAGTTCTCCGATTTGTTGATAAAGCGCTGATAGAGATATGATACCAGCATCAGCACGATCGCCAGGCCGATAAACGAGGCAACTCGATACAGCTGCTCAAGCCTGGCCAGATCGAGCAGGAAAATCTTACAACAGGTCAGCAGCACAAGCAGCAGAGCGGCCTGGCGCGCCCGCACCACTTTCCATCTGATCCCCGAAAGCAGCAGACCGATCGAGTAAACCAGCCAGCCAAGGCTGTATCCTAGCTGATGCGAAAGACTGTCGCGCGTCAGCAGGCTGAAAGGACGGCCCTCTTTACCGAACACGCTTGCAATCTCAATATTGAGCACGTAAAAAACCGCAACAGCTAACGATGTGCCAAAGAAGGCATTCGGCGGCACGCTGCTCACCGGCCAGGTATCATTGTACTGGCGCCGTGTCAGCCAGATCAGCAGGATGATACAGAATGCGAACAGAACTGTCGGAGAGTTCAACAGTGGCGACATCTCGCCAAACTGGGCACTGAACCTGAACGGGAACAGTGCCGTTTTGATGAAGCCCAGATAAAGCAGAACCAGGCCGGCCAGTCGGAACGGACGGTCGAGGCGTTTTGGCCAGACCAGCATCAGCAGGCCATAGATGATCCAGCCGGCAGCTGAGCCGATTGCCATGCCGGCAGTTTTCGCCTGGAAGATATCGAACGGCTGGCCGGGCTGAAAGATCGTGCTTTTGATGATTTTGATCGCAAAGAAGCCGGTAATCAGCAGCATGGCAAGAAACAGGTTCTTGATTGAGATCGAGCTTTCCTGCCATGGCTCCTGTAAGAAAAGGTAGAGCAGAATTATCATAAGCGGCACGTAGGCCAGCAATCCGAGGTTAAACAGCGGGCTCATGCCGGCAACATAGCTGCCATAGCCGAACGGGAACCAGATCAACCAGAGCGTTGCCAGAAACAGCAGGATCATGCCGAAAATGCGGATTCCTGAGGGTAAATCCTGATGGCGCCAGAGAACTGCGCCAAACAGGCCCCAGAGCGTGACATAAACGATGGTCTGCAGCAGGTCGCCGGCCGGCAAAAACTTCAGCGTCGAACCGGCCTGTACCTGCGAACCGGCAAAGACGTCGGCGACGATGAGGTTGACCAGATAAAAGCCGGTGCCAATCGCCAGCCACATGAAATATTTACTGATACTGTACTGACCAAGATTGTCATCGGGATACGGCGCCAGTCGCACTGCCGCGAACAGGGCGGCAGTCGCCGCAGCAACCGAGAAAACCGCGGCATTGAGAATGATCATGCTGTTGGCACCCTTCATCTGCGGCAAAAATGATAGCAGCAGATAGAGACCAACCGGAGCCAGAGCAGCCGAAACCTTGCGCAGGCCGCTATGTTCGACGCGGCGGTTCAGCCACAGCAGCGCTGCCGATTCGAGTACGAGCACCAGGCCAAGCCAGCCCTTTTCCAGCAGCAATATCGGGGTGGCCGAGAGATAGAACAGCAGGACGCCGCCATGACAGGCCAGAATGCTGTTGCGTTCAGGTTTGCCGGCGAGCTGGCCAAGCAGCACCTTTACGAACGGCAGCTTGATGAAGGCGAGAAGAACCGGGACCCAGCCAGAGACTTCGCGAGCCCAGAAGCGGTCGGCTGCGTAAACGATAAAAATTGCCTGTATCAGCTCGAAGATCGGCCAGGCCATCCAGGCGATGCGATATTTGCCGTAATCTTTGTAAACAATGAACGGCACAACCAACGCGGCGGCCAGCAGCAGAGCCGACCACAGCATGGAGTGCAGATAGAGCGTGCCGGTCAGATCAGGGCGCAGAGCCCAGAATGCCTGCGCGAACGCACCTGAAAAAAGGGTCATCGCGATCATGATCGAGTAACCCATGCGGCGCGCCATCGTCAGTGTAATCGCGCCGAAACAGAAGAGGGTCACCATTCCAGGGTGCGGGTTCAACGGTTTTACAAACGAAAATGCCGTCGCAAGCAAGATAAAAATGCCCATGATCGGCGTCGAACTCATCCATTCAGTCAGCAGCGGGTTGTTGCGCACACTGGTGCCGGTCACGCGTTCATCGATCTTAAGCGTCTCGCTCCACTGCGCAACCCGCTTGAGAACCCAGAACAGAACCAGCACAACAACAGCACCGGCCAGCAGAATCAGCGCATAGACGCCCGAAACATAGATAACCGGCGCAGCCCAGTAAATCCAGAAGGCCGCGGCAAAAACCAGAAACAAGGCCATAAAGGCAATCTGCAGAAGACCACCGAACAACAGACTGACGATGATTCCGATCACCTGCAGACCAATAGCCATCGGCCAGAAGAGAGCCGACATTTTCGGCGTAAACAATATCACCAGAAGCATCAGAACCGACATGGCAACCGGGAAAATTCTGAACCACTTCAGCGACAGCCGGTCGATACCGTTGCGGTGAATCAGCAGAATCGGCCCGAGGCCGCCTGACAGGCCGTAGACAAAGAATGCCAGAAACGCCCAGACGTTGCTGGTCGCTTCAAAACGATAAATTGCCCAGAAGCCTGAGACAAAAAAGGTCAGGGTTGCATAGGGAATGACCGCCGCCTGCCAGCTGCCATTGCGCAGAGCGAGTGCGACGGCGATGCTGATCGCCGCTGCCATCATCCACATCGGGGTGCAGCCGGAAAAGCTGTTAACAACTACTGCAGCCATCACCAGAATACTCAGATACAAAATGATCGCTGACCACTTCGTTGAACTGCTGTTTTGCGGAATCCAGCCGAGTCTGTCGATAAAAACCGAAAACAGTAACAGGTTACCAATCCAGGCCAGACCGATCATGTATGACTCGGGCGTATTTGGCGCCAGAAAGGTGGCGCAGGTCAGCGAGAACAGCGTACCAACGGTAGAAAACAATAAAAGAAAGCGTGACTCCAGCCGCTTGATGACCTGATAAATGCCGACATTTACAATGGCAAGATAAACGAACAGAGTCAGCAGGTTCCCGCGACCGGTCGATACCAGCAAAGGCGTGAGATAGGCGCCAATACCGCCGAGCACTGAAATTGCAACGCCGCGATGAAAGATCGCCAGCACGAAGGCCGCGGCCGAAACCGTTACCAGCGTTATGAAGCCAAGCGGCTTTTCGAGATAGCCATAATAAAGCGTTGCTGCAAAAAATACTGAATAGAGAACGCCGATACCACCGGCAGCCAGTGTGTGTCGCATGGTATCGTAGCGCCCACGCTCAAACCTGAAAGAGCCGGCAATCATGCCAAGACCAACGATGGCACCTATTACCAGGCGCATAATTGGCGAAATCAGGTTTTTATCGATAGAATACTTGACGAAAAACCCGGCACCGATAAAGAGCGCTATACCGCCCAACCAAGCAAAAAGGTTGGCGCCGGTGAACTGTTCCCAGTCAACGCTGTCTTTAAACTTGTTCCAGCGGTCACCCCAGTCGGGTTCGCCAGGATCGCCAGGCCCGGAAGGCCCACGCGGCCCACCTGAACCGCCAGTACCGACGGTTTCGGCCGCGCTGGCTTTTTCGTATTTTGGCTTTTGTCGTTTGCCCGCTGCTTCGTACACTGCCGATTCAAGATCAGGCGTACTGACGCCAGCAGCTTCTTCGCGACTGCGTTTCAGCCATTCATATTTGGCATCTTCCGGTCTGAATTCAGCAGCCACAGGCGTTTCAGGCTCGCCGTCAGAAAATATCTGTTCATTCGATTTATCAAGGTCTTGAGCCTCTGAAGAGGCTGGAGCTGATTCCAGTGGCTTTTCTGGCTCGGGTTGTTTTACATCGCGTCCCTTCTGAGTAAAGCTGAGAGCGGCAAAACCTTCATCTGTAGAAACTGGCACCGACTCATCTTTAACAGCAGTTGTAAATCCTGATGCCGGCTTCTCTGTGGGTTCTACATGATCTTCGGCTCTTTCAGGCGCAGCAACATGAGCTTCTGCAACTGTCTTAGCCTGGGCCGCGCGCGATTGCAATTCCTGGCGCTGCTTATCTTGAGTCTTTTTGAGCGAATTGACTTTGTCGGTGAGGTAGCGAAGCCTGTTTTCAAGCTCATCGATCTTATCTTCAAGAACCCGCCTGGTACTTGAGATTTTTTCGTAAACAATAAAACCTAAACATACCACCAGCAGAAATTCAAACATTGCTTGTGTTCTCCAGCTCAGCAGACATGTATTCTTTATGCAGACATTTTAACCAACCATCGCTGATTATGCATTATTTTTTTTAGTATCAGCAGATGCTTTGCGTATTCGCGATGAGCATTAAGCCTTTGCTGTGCAATTCCCGGTCAGAATCTGCCGTCATTCAACTTGTAAGCATTTTATGGATCCTGCGACTGCGCTTCGCTTCGCGCAGGATGACTTGAGGCAGGCAGAATAAACCAGTGGTGCCGGGCAATAAAAAAACCGCTGCAGCTCTAAGCTGCAGCGGCCTTTATTGGCGGCTAATTAGTAGCGTGAAGGTCTGCGAGGGCGATCTTCGCGCGGCTTGGCTTCATTAACTTTGAGGCCACGGCCGTTGATTTCCTTGTTGTTCAGCTGAGCGATAGCATTCTGGGCTTCGCTTGCTTCTGGCATTTCTACGAAACCGAAGCCTTTGGATCTGTTGGTTTCGCGTTCAATGATAACATTGGCGCTAGTAACATCACCGTAGGGTCTGAAAAGTTCTTCAAGTTCGGCGTCACGAATGCTGTAAGGAAGGTTTCCAACGTAAATTTTCATCACAAATAGTTCTCCTAAGATATTTCACACTTACTCACCTCTATCCCGGAGAACCAAATGCAGTATCCCGGTCAATATCGTTCATAATTGCGTATAACTATATTAGCACTTTTTGACCACAAAATACAAGTTATTTTTTATGTTTTTTTTGGCCAGAAACGTCTCTATGAGATAATTGAAGAAATTCACATAAAAATATAGATAAAACAAGAAATTAAAAAAAATACAGCGCCCTCGACCTTCGAGAGCGCTGTATTCGGAAAATTCTACTGAATCAGCAATTATTCTGCATCAGGAGCATCTTCGGTAGCTGCTTCTTCGGTAGTGGGTTCATCATTGATAACCATTTCAGATTCTTTCCATGATGATACTTTGAGAACATCGAGTTCTTCAGCATTGGCAGCTGCAACAAGTTCGCCTGTTACAGTGACGGTTTTGCCGGCAAGAGCTTCGAGTTCAGCACGTTTGGCAGCGTCAACAACTTCGAGCTTGAAGGTCTTTTCACCCATGTCAAGAACGATGGTCGATTCAGTCTGGCCAGCTTCAGTATCAGCCGGGGTGACTTCGAGAATGCCATTGAATTCTTCAGCGGCGACTGCTGGTGTAACAGCAGGTTCAACCACCGGAGCAGCATCCTGGGCGAAAGCAGAAACAGTAAGAAGAACACAGAACAGAGCGATCAACAAATTGCGCATTTTAATGCCTCCTACAGAATTGTAAATAATTGTACCGACTCGGAAAGCCTTATCAGCACCAATATCTTGGGCGCAATTATACTACCGCTTTTGCAATGTACATATTCTGCTTTAACAACGTAAAACCTGCCGATTGCCGCTTTGCAAGTTAAATTACCCGACAATCATCTTCGTGCTCAATCAATCATTGATTTTCAAAATGTTTCGACGTCTTTCAACAGTGTACATATTTTTTCAGGCTTGCAACCGTCTGCCGGCAAAAGGTATATTTCCCAATAATTACCCACAATAGTAAAATCTCCAGCTTTTACATACCAGATGCAACCACTACCGGAGGCCCACTATGGAAAAAATCAAGTCAGCCATGCAGTTGGACTGGTCGACAGACACTGCTCAAGGCGCATTAACGGCTTACGAGACTTCGAAAGAAGGCCTCAGCTCAGGCGAAGCAGGCAAGCGTTTCGCCAGCTTCGGCAACAATGAGATTGCCAAAGGTAAGCCGACGCCCTGGTATCTGCTTCTGGCTCGACAATTCGCCAATCCGCTTATTTACATTCTGCTGGCCGCTGCGATAGTCACCATTCTGATGCAACATTACAACGATGTAATAATTATCTTTGCCGTGCTTATCATTAATGCAGCCATTGGCTTTTATCAGGAACGCAAGGCCGAGCGTGCGATAAACAATATCAAGGGCATGAGTGCGCCGCAATGCCGGGTCAGAAGAGATGGCAAGGTGGCAGAAATTGCTGCTCTTGAAGTAGTTCCCGGCGACATAATACTGCTCGAAGAGGGCGACAAAATACCTGCCGACGCCAGAATCATTTCTGAAAGCCGATTGCAGGTGGAAGAAGCAATCTTTACCGGCGAGTCAATTGCGGCCAATAAAACTGCCGAACAACAGACAAAATCATCGGTGCTGGCTGATCGCCACAATATGCTCTACAGCGGCACTCATGTCACCGCCGGTCGGGGCGAAGCCGTGGTCACTGGAACCGGTATGAACACAGAACTTGGTAAAATTGCCGGACTGGTTCAAACTGCCGATGAGATACTCACGCCACTGCAAAAGTCGATTGAGACCTTCAGTCATATGGTTATCAAGGTTGTTCTCGGCATTTGCAGTATCATTTTCATTTCCAGTTATGTTGTCTGGAAGCAGCCATTCGATGAAGTGCTGCTCAACGCGATAGCAATCGCCGTATCGGCCATTCCAGAAGGGTTGCCGGTTATAATCACGCTTGTGCTTGCCGTCGGCGTACGTCGCATGGCTCGCCACAAGGCGCTGGTGCGAAAACTTCCAACAGTAGAAACTCTTGGCTCGGCAACTGTCATCTGCACCGACAAAACCGGCACTTTGACGCGCAATCAGATGGTTGTTACCCGAGTATTCAGCGAAGGCCACAATTTTGAGATTACTGGCGAAGGTTACTCATGCGATGGCGAGATAAAAGCTGCAACAGACAACAGCCAGAGCTCTCTTGACAAGCTCATGCAGATTGCGGTCTTGTGCAACAATGCCACCCTGACCTATGAAAACAGCAGCTGGCAGATGGTTGGTGATGCAACCGAAGGCGCGCTGATGGCGCTGGCCGGCAAGCGTGCCAAAGAGAATCTCGAGCTGCGTAAAAAAATTGAACGACTCGCAGAATTGCCGTTTGACAGCCGTATCAAATACATGGTCACGGTTGACAAACTCGACAATGAAGTGGCAGCTCACATGAAAGGCTCACTCGAAGCCGTTCTTGAGCGTTGCACTCATGTCCGTGAAAACGGCGGTGTGCGCCCGATAACGGCGGATGATCGCAATAAATTCGAACAGCTCAATCTCGAATACGCAACAGCCGCTTTGAGAATAATCGGACTGGCTTATCGAAATCTCGAGAGCAGCACAGACCCGCTGAAGTATGTCGAAGAAGAGCAGTCAGAATACATTTTCACCGGAATGGTCGGAATTATCGACCTGCCCCGCCCTGAAGCAGTCGAAGCGGTCAGCAGATGCCGCAAAGCCGGCATAAAAGTCGTAATGATCACCGGCGATCATGCCGCGACCGCCCTGGCTATCGGCAAACAAACCGGAATCTATGACGAAGGCATGAAAACGCTGACTGGTGCGGAACTTGCTGCCATGAGTGACGATGACCTCAGAAACATAGTTCTTGATGTCGCTATTTACGCGCGAACCTCGCCAGAAGACAAGATGCGCATCATTCAGGCTTTACAGTCGCATCGGCACGTGGTCAGCATGACCGGAGACGGCGTCAACGACGCCCCTGCCCTGACCCGCGCCGACATCGGTGTCGCTATGGGCCGAACCGGCACCGACGTTGCCCGCGAGGCCGCCGGCATGGTTCTCGTCGATGACAATTTTGCTTCAATAGTTGCTGCGGTCGAAGAAGGCCGCATAATCTTCAACAATCTGCGCAAAGCCATTGGCTTTCTGGTTTCGACCAATATCGGCGAAGTGCTTATATTCCTGGTCTCATCGCTGCTCGGACTGCCGGCGCCTCTACGGGCTGTGCAGATACTCTGGGTCAATCTGGTGACAGACGGTACAACTTCAGTTGCGCTCGGCGTTGATCCGGCAGAAGGCGATGAAATGCAGAAAAAGCCACGCCACCCCGATGATTCACTGCTGTCCCGTGCGATGCGCTGGCAGGTCGCAGTCGTGTCGCTTCTGATGTGTGTCGGCACTCTTGCCGCTTATCGACTCGGCGCTGGCATAAACTCTGACGACCCCAGACTGGCTGTCAGCATGGCATTCTGCACAGTTGTATTCTTTCAGCTGTTCAACATTTTCAACTGCCGCAGTTTCGAAAAATCGCTGCTGACAGTCGGAATTTTCGGCAACATGACTTTGGTCGGCTCGGTCATTCTCGCATTCTGTCTACAGATGGCAGCTATATATGTGCCATTCATGCAGAATCTTTTCGGTGTCGTCGGGCTAACGGCAAACCAGCTGCTGACATGTGCCGGCATAGCGTTTACAGTAATTCCGGCAGTAGAAGTCGTCAAAAAAGTGACGTAAACTTGTCCTCTGTCACATTTGAGTTCAAGGTTTACCGTCATTGCGAGGAGGGCGTCAGCCCTACGAAGCAATCCCATTGTCAGAGAGATTGCTTCGTCGCTACGCTCCTCGCAATGACTATTTTAAACACATATTCAAATGTGACAGACGGCTAATTGCCGGTGAAGCTTTCCTGTTTGATGCGTTTGGCTTCATCGATCTCTGATTTGTTGTCGATGGCCATTTCTTTGAGCTTTAGTGTTTCTTTTTTGCTTTCGGCCAGACTTTTGAGCTGCTTGGCGCCTTCGTAAGCCTTGATGGCGTTCTCGTCTTCGCTGCTTGAGTCCATCCAGTCGAGGCTACAGGCATTATATTGCTGCCTGATGAAAGCCTGGTCTCTAATTTCGCGTTGAACAAGCGCTTCGAATTCATCACTGCCCTCAGGAGCGACAGCCGAAGTTCTGAATTCATCGCGAATTTCTTGTTCGGTACGGTTGAAGGCATCGATCATTTTTTTGACATTGTTGGCTTCGGCTTCGGCCTTTTCTTCGTCCGACATTCCTGCCATGGCCTTGTCAATCTGGCGGTCGGTCAATTTCATCTCATAGGCTCGCTTCTGAAGAGCAGCCTGGCGTTTTATCTCTGGGTCTGTACTGTTGGCGTCAAGAATAGTAGTTCCCGCGTATGATTTCCCGTAAAACTGCGATTCGAGATTGCCTATCTTGTTGTTGATGCGGGTGAGAACGCCATCAACCTGGTCGGACGGACGGGTTTTGGTTTCTTTGTCGGGTAACGGTCCTTCATCCGGGCATCTGATTTTGCCAAGGTCTTCGCGCATCTGTTTAACATCAGCACCTTCATCATTGGACCACCAGCCGATCTGCCACCATCTTTTACCGGTATCAACGTCTTTGATGCGATCATCAAGCTCAGAGAGATTTTTTTTGGCCTCTTCGATAGCGCCTTCCTGAGTTTCAAGAAGGTCGGCAAGCTGCTCTTCGGTAAGGTTGGCCAGCGACTGCGCGTTCAATTCTTCGTTAAAAAAGCTGCTGTCAGTTGGTTTGTCGAGCTCTTCGGCAACCTCACTGGCTATGGTCAGCACTTCTTCGCGTTCTTTGTTGGCCAGCGTATAAAATTCGTCGCGGATAACAGCGGAAGTATGCTGCGAAAATCTTTCTTCGCTGCCTGTTCCCGGGGCTTTTGCCATCAGGTCGAGAGAGATATCGACGCGGGCTTCGAGATAGGCTTCGTTTTCCTGTTGCGCCTCGGTCAGTTCCTTACAACTCACCCTGATGTTATCAACATTAGTTGAGAGTGTTTTCTGATAACTGCCGGCAACCTGGCGGCGCAGGATAGGTTTGGCAAAAACATATCTGACTTCTTCGATTTTGTCGGCCGAAAGCTTGGTGTTATCGTTTTTATCGACGACATAGCGTTTGAATTCAAGTGTCAGCGGGTCGGCAGTCGATTTGAAGGTTTCGGCTTTGGCGGCTTTCATATCGGCTTTGAACTGAGTCAGAATACGTTGCGCATCCATCTGTAGAATCTGGCGCGTGGTAGTGCGCGAAATATGGCGGCGGGCGTAGCTCCAGATGTTCATGGCAGCACCAAGAACCATGGCAGCCAGAACCGTAGCGACCATAAGTTCTACCAGCGTTATGCCAGATCTTCTGAATTCTTTCATCATAGCCTCCTGGTGCCGCTCAGAACCTTGTTTCCGGATTAAAAATCAAGGCAAAATCTCGCAAACTGCGCTCGGGCTCAGATGTTGCGTCGCGATTTCCCCGCTCGCGCCAGAATATCTCGGCTTTGAATGAAATTTCTACCAGCTGGCCAAAATCGTTTTTTGAGGCCTGCATGGTCGCTTCAAGCCAGAATTCCTTGTCTTTTTTCATTTCTTCGATGCTGGCGAGAGTGTCGGGGTAGAATTCAACCGGCACAGCTACCGGCTCGCCGCCCTGCAACTGGTCGTAGTTCTGCTGGTAGCGCGAGAACGGCACATGCTTGACTTCTTCGAGGAACTTGGTCAGCAGCCCGGAAGCCTTGGCATAGTTGCCAACCTTCACCGTAGAAACAGCATTTGTACTGACCATGTTTACCAGCGGAATGAACGCGATAACAATTATCGCTACGGCAACCAGCACTTCAAGCAAAGACCAGCCTCTGGATCGTTTCATCAGTCTACCTTCCAGGCGTTCCAGCGCGGCGACAGCGCGAGATAATAGCGACGCGGGTCGTATTTGCCGCTCTGCGGATGCAGGCTGCCAAGTGATGCTCTGACCTTCGAAGCTGAATAATCGACCATCACTTCACCGCGCATGCGATGCTTGGCGAATTCGTTGGTTACCCAGTTGCCAACAATATTGAGGCGGGTGTTAGAGCCGAGATAGATGCAGCGATGCGTATAAACAGAGCCTTCGATCGTAAAGTCGCCTTCGTCGGTCATGATCAGGCCGCCGTTGCGCACAACCAGACTGAAAACCGTCTGCTTTTCGGGTTCTTCGACATACTTGATGTTACAACCCAGGCTGACGTTGCCGGAGACTACGATCATGCCCTTGCCGGTGACATAGAATGTGTCGCCTTCAGGCGCCTTGAACGAATTGTTGTCAGCGCCAAGCGAGCCGGCGATGAAGGTTACACCATTGAGCTGCAGCGCCTTTTTACCATCTATAGTGATCATGCGATTCGGCAGATCTTTGATGAAGTTTTCGGCGCTGGCATAGTAGTAATTCGACTTTTTGGCGAACTGCTCAGGTGAATAGAAGTTTGCCGGCATGTTAATCATATCGCCCGGGTCATACATGGTATAAGAAACGTCCGCGGTCATGTCTTCGGCATCGTAAGCCTTCATGAACCACATATTGTAATCATATTTGTTGATGATCTGGTCGGTGAACCAGTATGGCACCGGAACCGGCGGGACAAAACACCAGGGCGGCGGGAAAGGCAGCAGCGGCAGGCGGTCCTGCGCAAACAGGCCGACAATAGTCACATGCCACTGTTTGTAGCGCTTTGCCACCATCCCCTCGATATCGCGCGAAAGCGTGGGATACCAGGTATTGAGACCGAACAGATGTGTTTTATTATCTGACCAGCCGAGAGTCGGCAGGCAGTAGTAGCTGTTGCGGGTGCCCATCCAGGGCAGCTTCATGCGTGCAAAAGCGTCTACGATCGGGGTAGAACCAAAAGCGACAGCACCTTTGGTAAGATCGGTAAGTGAATTGCCGAAAGCTCTGAACGCTACGCTGATACCGAATGTAATGATGTTTGAACTGAGCTTTTCAGGATCAGGCAGAAAGTTGATACTTTCGGCTTTTTTCTTGAGAAAGTCTTCATGCGACATCTTGTGGGGATCCTGTGTCCACCACTTATAGGAATCGTTGCGGGCCTCGAGGGCACTGCCCTTATAGGCATTGCGATGCTCGATGTATTTTGGGTCCTTATGCAGCAATTTGGCTTTGGGTGCGACATCGGAGGTCATCTGAAAGCCATGATTGAAGGCTCCGCGCGAGAATTTAAGCTCTTTTGGCAGCGGACTGCCCTTTTTACTCTTGACGTTCTTCGAGTTGACCGTCACGTCGAGGTTATAAGAAGCCTTTGAAACGACCATGTTCTTGGTGCGGCCCAGCATAAGCAGCGCATCGGCACCGGCCGCCATATTGAGCGCCTTATCGGCAAAACCGCCTTCAGAAAGCTTGGGGCCATCATAATGCCCGACCAGCGCGGTATTGATTACCAGCGGTGTGCCGGGAGTTCCGGCATCAACGAAGTCATCAGGCTTGTAGTTAACTCTGATCTGGCCGGGGTGTTCCTTGCGGGCTTCGCGCGTTTCTTTATTCATGATGCGCTTGGCGCTGTTATTCACATAGAACTGGCCGCCATGATCGTTAAAATTGAAGCGGTCGTTGTTTATATTCGCGCAGAAAAAGCTGTAAAGCGGCGCCATTGGCTGAATGTCTGAAACCTTGAAATCTTTGGTCGCCTCGATACGGCGTTCAGAAAAAGTCTCATCGGTAAAGTTGATTCGGGCAACTGAAGTCACCTTGAGCGTTCCATATTTTTCGACATGGCGAGAATAGTCTTCGGGCACTTTTACGCCACCCGGCCAGAGCTCTTCTTTGCGCATGAAAAAGTCTTTGTCGAACATGACCCGGATCGGATAAAGGTTCGGCTTGTTGAGCAGCCCGTGGAAAAGCGCGCGCAAAAGCTTGTCGAGAATAAAGAAGTCTTTCAGCCCAATACCGTCGGCGCAGTTCATGGCATCTGCCAGCTGAGTATCCTTGGTGAGGGGCTTGAGGGCGAGATCGACAACAGCTGCCGGGTCGATGGTCGCCAGAGTGATATCTGCCTTGATAATCGGAATATGAACCTTGATCGGAATAGTAAAATTAAAAAGCGACAGCCATTCCGGAAATTCTCCGACAAAGGCTGCCCTGCCCTTGTTTTCAAGAAAGTCTACGATGTCTTTGCGTGCGGTAAATTCGCAGTCAACGCCGGGAACTTCGTAGTTTCCCGAAGGAAGTGCTTTGGGAGTAACGCGGTAAGCGCTTTCGATCTCAAAAGTGACCTTTACATCATAGTCTTTGATCTTGTCGCCGCCGGCAAACTTGATCAGATCGTCGACCCAGTCTTCACCTTCGGCTTTGAGGCGAAGGTCAGCGAGAGAGTATTCAACCTTGTTGGGAAAGCCTTCTGCTTCCATGACTGAGACGTCAAGCTCATCGTCTGCGCCAAGCTCAGCAGCGGCATCGTTGACGTTTCCGCTCTTTACCGGCAACGGATAACGCAACATTATGGCAAAACTTTTCTGGGTGGCTGTCTGCATAAACGATGAATCATCGTTCATGGCGCGACTCATCATGTGCATGCCGCGCATAATGCCGGTTTCAGCAAGCGAAGCAGCCTGGTCGCCGCCCAATGCCCTCTTTGACTGGCGCGTGCGCTCTACGGTCGATGAGCCAAAATAAAGCGAAACCGCAAAGATAACGCCAAGTATGGCCACGACCACTGCCAGAACATTACCCCTGCGGGCTCTGCCAACCAGTTTTTCCATTTTCATAGTTCACCTCTCTGACTTTGAGAGAAAGTCTTCATAATGTATACGATCAACCACCGCCACCGCGTTGCACTGAATATGGCGACACCGGTTCGGCCGCCGGAAGATCCTTTGGATACCAGTCTTTGGTCTGGTTCAAACCATTGAGAAATTCTTCAAAACTGACATTGGTACCCAGTGTCAGATTCGCTTTGGTCAGCTGCTCGCGCAACTTGCCGGGATCGATCATGCTTATCTGCGCAAACATTTCGTAAGCGCGCGAAACATCGTCTGCCAGTGGGCCGTAGACCTGAGAAAGTTTCTGGGCTGACAAAGCATAGTTTTTGAAAGCTTCGCGAAATTTTTCTTTGTCACCGGTAATGAGATAAACTTCCATCAGTCCACCCCAGGCGTGCAGCTCTTTGAAATGATTGTTGTTGCTGCTGCCAAGAGCTTTGGTATAGGCTTTCTCGGCGGCGGCCATGTCGCCCTGGTCGAACAAAGAGTTCGCTTCTGAGAGTTGCGGGTCGTCTTCGACCTCAAGCATCTGACGGGTTTCCTTGGGAATATCCGGCGGCAGATTCAGCCGTCGCGGAACCGACTGCACCTTCGACCAGGCCCGTTCAAGCTCAGCTTCGATCGTCATTTCCTGCGGGTTAACTGCCGGCGCAACCGAGCGGGCACGTTCTGCGGCAGCGGTGCGTGAGGTTGAAGTCAGATTGAAGGCAGACTGCTTGCCGGGATCGGCCAGGCTGATTCTGGTGGTGACCGTCTGCTTATCGCCAGACCGGGCATGAAAAAACAAATAAAGAATCGGTATCAGAAGCAGAATGATACCAGTCACCAGAAACTTGGTATCGCTGATGTCAATTCTGCTCAATGAATCATTCGAATTGTCTGACATATCATCTCCTCATTTGTATATTGTACACTATTTTTCTGTAATCAGTAATGGCCACAAGATGATCGTATTTTCATTTCAGTAATGATTGCACTTCACAACAAGAGTTCAAGCTTTACCGAAAGACCGCGCAGGTTTACATAATTCTTATTGATTATATTGCTTTGCAAAGTAATTTTTTAAAAAAATCAGTATAAATCAAACTTTTACTCTTGACGCACTGCAACATTTATGAGAAAATCAGGTCATAAAAATATTGCAAGGCAAAATGGAGGAAAGCAAGCTGTGAGTCACACTGCTATGGTATGGTCGGCCCTGATACTTTACGTTTCTATCACCCTTTTTCTGACAATTCGTGGAATGATGCGAACCAAAGACCTGGCAAGTTTTGCCGTTGGCAACCGCGACATTGGTCCGGCCTGGGTTGGCCTGTCTTTGACAGCACAGTTGACCAGTGTTGCGACCTTTGTCGTTAACCCCGGCCTTGTTTACACCTACGGCCTCTCGGCACTGCTCGGACTCGGGTTTGCAGCCGGTATGGGAATTATCGCCGGCCTGTGCATTCTTTCCGGCCCCTTCCGCTCAGTTGGCGACAAGGTCAAAGCCTTGACCATTCCACAGTGGATCGGCGCACGCTACGAGTCAAAATGGCTTCGCATCTTCTTCGCGCTGATATCATTGTCATTGATAAGCTTCATCGTTCTTATCGCCGTGGCCATAGCACTGACACTTTTCTCATTGCTGCAGCTCACTGACATCAATCAGACAACCTGGCTGGTCGTTGGCATCATGGTATTTGTATTCAGCTATACTCTCCTCGGTGGCGCCAATACCTCGACTTACACCAACGCAATTCAGGCCCTGGTAATGCTGGTTGTAGCTCTTATACTCATCGGCAGCGGTTACGAGCATTTTGCCGGCGAAGGCCTGCTGGCCAAAATTACTGCCACCAACCCGGAACTGACTTCACTGACCAATCCCGGATCACTTTATTTCCGTAACTTCTTCGAAGTATTCATCTGCAACTTCATAGTTGGTCTGGCCATCGTATGTCAGCCGCACATTCTCGGCAAATCGTTGTTGCTCAAAGACGAAAGCCAGATCAAAACATACCTCGCCGTTGCCATAATCGCCGGCACCGCTTTCGTTTCAGTCATGTTCGTCGGACTTTACGCCCGGGTCGCGCTCACTGAGGTTGTCAGAGGCGATCTCGTCGTGCCCACCTACATAGCCAGAAGCTTTTCCTCCGGTACACAGGTATTGATCAGCATGGGTCTGCTCTGCGCCGGCATATCAACGCTCGAAGGGCTTCTGCTTGCTCTCTCGGCCATCTTTTCGAGCGACATCTATCTCACTCTCAGACCAATTAACCCCGAAACCCGCGAGCAGGATCTCAAAAAAGCCCTTCTCTTCGGTCGCGTAGCACTGGTTCTTGTTGGTATCGGCTGTATTTTTCTGTCGATCTGGCAGCTGCGCAACCCGACAGGCGGCTCGGTCGCCATATTCGCTCAATATGGCGTCTATCTGCTGTTCACCGCAACCTTTCTGCCAATTGCCTGTGGTCTCTTTCTGCCAAGCGTTGGCCGAGAACTCATAAGCAAAGGCGTTATCGCATCAACCCTGTTCTATTTTCTGCCCGCGTTAATTCACCGCTTTGCACCTGACGCTCCGTTTTTCAACATGGCCAACAACCCTGCCATTCTCGCCACCTGCGGCATAGTTGCCGGATGGCTGGTAGTGGCTGCCGGTCTTGCCCTGCAGAAAAAGCCAGCGATAGCCGCTGCCGGTGCGCCAGTAGAACAGCTGGTGCCAGTCTCAGTCAACCAGGCCGAAAAGCCCGAATGAGCCATTAAAGAGAAAGCCCCGGCATAATGTCGGGGCTTTTTGCTTATAGATTCAATTGAGTATTTGTGGTTAGACCTCTTTGAGGGCGGAGTCGAGCCATTTGAGATCTTTTTTAACGTCGGCGGCGACGAAATCGCGGTCGACAGCACTCCATCGGTCGGGAGCAAGCTGTTTAGCCGCGTTTTTGAGATAAGAAATGCGCAGTTTTTCCATATCCTGACGACGACCTTTAACCTGGCTGAGGTGCTCAGGAATCACGATGCTTTTGCCGTTAACGCCTTCTTCGGGGTTGCCGCGGCGCACTTCGATGCCCATTTTGCGCGCAAAGGCCAGCTGTGAATTGTGATGTTTACCGGCGCCGGTGTATTCGGTTTCCTGCACAACGATAATCTGGTCTTCATTCATTTCGCGCGCCAGCGCGACGGCTCCGGTCACGCTGGTATTGCCGGCCGGGCCACGCTCGATGCCCTCAAGCTTGGCCAGCAGTTCGGTGATATAAAACACTTCGCCCTGGTTTACCAGAACGTAATCATCCATATAACGCATGCTGCGTGCTGCATTGCGCGGCACATCGACGCGATCGGGCCAGGTCGCGAAAGGTACGCCGAAGCCGGTGTGGCCGGTCGTGAACGACTTACGATTAAAATCATGGTCAGAAGCCATATGCAGACCAGAAAGATCGACAGAACAGGCGACGATCTGAGCCTGGCAACCGGCAGCCAACATGCCACGCGCGGTTCCGGTCAGATTGCCACCGCCGGCATGGGTCACCACAACCGCATCAGGATCTTTACCGGCAATATTGCGAATCTGCATTACCAGCTCATTGCCAAGACTTTCGACACCCTTGATTCCGAATGGCGTGTAAAGCGAGGCATTGAAATAGCCAGTTTCTTCGAGTGTCAGCAACAGATAATAAAACAATTCAGGGCCAACCGAGAGTTTAATGACTTCGGCGCCAAAAGCTTCGCATTTACGGCCTTTTTCGACGATTTCTGGCTGGCCGATGCCGTGCGAATCAAAGACTTCCTGAACGATGATGCAGCGCAGACCGCGCTGGGCCGCCTGCGAAGCGACGGCAGCGCCATAGTTACCAGAAGTCGCGGCGATAACGCCTTTATAACCCTTTTGCGCTGCAACATAAGCCGAAATCGAGGCGCGGCGAGCTTTAAAACTGCCAGAAGCGTTGGCCGCTTCGTCTTTGAGAAAAATGCGGGCGCCTTTGCCGGGCGCGCTGATTTTTCTGACGGCGCGGGTCAGATTGTGCAGTTCGAACATCGGTGTATTACCAACTTTGGTTTCTGCCTGAATTCTAATGATATCAGCCAGCGTGAAACCGCAGTCATTCATCATTCTTTCGTAATCAAAAGCAATCTCGCCCTGGCGGTAAACGTCATAGTCGAGACCCATCGAGGTTTTCATGATCTCGTTGCGGCGAGCCATCACAGCCTGATATGAAGTATCGCGTGTCATAATTCGCCTCCCAGACCGATATTCAAAAGCTCTTCGACGGTTTCACCAAAGCTGTGCTCGTAGTGAGGTCTAACGACCTTAAGAGTTCCGCTTACCTTGCGGCCGCTCAGAGTCTTTACCTCGACTTCGCTGCCAACATCGGCGTCGGCGGCCAGAAATCCGGCGACTTTCATTATATACGGCGTTGCGCGCGTATCTTCGGGCACCTGTGGTGCTCTCTGGTCGGGAGTAAGAAGAATTTTTTCGATTTCAACCCAGGTTCCAGCCTGAATTTTACTCATTTTGCTGCCTCCAGCCATAGATCTGCCAGGCATTCAAATTCGCGACACTCAATCGTAGCGGATTGCTGCGATTACGCCTGCCGCTGCTCAGAGACCGAGCGACAATGCCTGCTTTCAGTGCCACATTATAGCACCCGCCCTACAAAGAGCAAGGCCTTTATTATGTTCTTATACAAAAGCGGATTGTGTTTGCTTATAACCAACAGAAACTGGGGGTTGCCATACGGAAGTTTTATAGTATACTGCCTCAGAAGCAAGATGAGCTGTTAAGAACACAGTTCTTCGCGCAGCAGTCTTCTGGAACTCTTAATAAGATCAAATCAGCAACAGGAGAAATGATATGAAGAAAGACAATGTTAAGATTGCAATCTGGGGTTTTGGTGCAATGGGCAGCGGCATGGCCGAAGTATTGCTGCGCAAGAAAGGCGTAGAAATAGTTGGCGTCTGCGACATTCACCCGGATCGAGTCGGAAAGAGCATGTTCGAAGTGCTTGGAGTTCCCAGAGGCGATCATAAAGATGTGGTCATACATAGTGAAATAAACAAGGTCATCAGCAAGAAATCGGCTGACGTCGTTCTACTGGCCACCGACAGTTTTACCAGCAAAGCTTTTGACAAGATCAAACTTATTGTCGAACTCGGCATCAATGTAATATCAACCGCTGAAGAAATGGCATATCCCAAGGCAAAAGAGCCCAAACTCACTGCCGAAATGGATCGTCTGGCCAAAGCCAATGGCGTCAGCATTCTTGGCACCGGTATCAACCCCGGTCTGATCATGGATCTGCTCGTAGTTCTAATGTCTGGTGCCTGCACTGACGTTGAATTCGTTAAAGCCGAGCGCGTCAACAGCCTTTCGCCATTCGGCCCGGCCGTCATGGAAGAACAGGGCGTCGGGATTTCACTCGATGAATTCAATAAAAAATCAAAAGAAGGCCATCTTGCCGGCCATGTCGGCTTTAATGAATCGATCAGCATGATCTGCGATGCTATCGGCTGGAAACTCGACAAAGCCGTTGAACAGACTATGGCCCCGATCGTTTCGAATGTTCAACGCAAAACCAAATATGCCGAAGTGAAGCCAGGCGATGTTGCCGGCTGCACCATGAAAGGCTTTGGCTATGTTAACGGGAAACTCGCCGTCGAAATGATTCACCCGCAGCAGATCGAGCCTGAACTCGAAGGCACTGATACAGGCGACTACGTAGTCATAAAAGGCACACCAAACGTCAACCTGGCCAACAAGCCCGAGATACCTGGCGGCATCGGCACTATCGCCATGTGCATCAACATGATTCCGCAGGTAATCAATGCCCGCCCCGGCCTGCACACCATGCTTGACCTGCCGGTTCCACGCGCCATCATGGGTGACATGCGCGAACAGATTCACGACTGACAGAAGTTCAAAAAGAACGCCGGCAGAAACACTGGTTTCTGCCGGCGTTCTGCTGAATTCGGAATCAGGGTTGCAGATCAGCAGACGAACCATCTTCGCGCGGCTGCGGCCCCGGCACATCAGGCACGGCGAGCGCATCATCAACTGGCGTTGAATCAGGTGCATCATGTTCCTGACATGGACATTTCGCAGCTTCCTGGCGCTCTATCGATCTGAAGGTAGTCCAGACGCCACCTTCATCGCCGCTCTGGTTGTAACCGAGAACCTTGATGCGCATACCACGCTTGAGAAAACCGTCATCGGCGGGGTGGTTCAGCGTAACACTGTATTTTTCCTGTTTTCCCAGCTTCAACCAGGGCATTGAGCCTTCTTCTTGCACCAGCTCGCCTTCGGCGACAGCAACGTTACAATCGACAAGTTCAACATTGTAATGAGCCGGAAAAGTTCGATCGCCGCCAAGCGAACCGCTCATACCCCACACGCCTTTTTCGGTCGTTTCGGGGACCCATTCAACCACGGCGATCAGGCCTTCGATTTCCAGTTCGGGCTGTGGCGCCATGGGAGCCGCAGACGCAACCGCAACCATGAACAGAGAGAACAGAATCACAAATACAGATCTCATTTTTCACCTCATATCAGATAATTTTTCGACGTAGGCATTACCGTTATAGATCATTGTCTGCACAAACTTTACTGTCGTTTTATCCTTGAGACTCTCAACAAAATCGTTTCTAAAAAACGATCTTACGCTTAATTCGGCATTGTCGGTTCGGGCAAGTTCACCATAACTGTAGCTCATAACGAACTTTTCGTCGAGCAGCAGGCCTTTGAGAGTATCGTTGGTGAACTGGCTGCCTTTATCTGAGCCAGGCGGCACACCGATCAGAATATCAGGCATCATCTCAAAAAAAAGTTCGCGCTCAAACGAGGCATGATTCTTTTTGCCGATGCGACTGCCTCGATAATGCGCTATTCTGGTGTGATTGAGCCCAAGAAGATCGGTGATCGTCCCCTTATAGCTGCGGGCAATGCCGCCGGCAGGAATCACTGCCACATCAGGCGTTGGCTGAATATCTTCAAACAGGCGATTTAAGCGATTACCAAGTTCGATACCCTTCTCGGCTATTCTGAATTCGTTGGCAAGAGGCGATTCCCAACGCCATTGTGAGAATCCGCCGCCATTGCCCCAGGCGAAAAGGGCGTAGTCAAATGCAGCCAGCACAACCAGAAGAATTGCGCCATGCCGGCAAACACGAGCAAAAAGACCGGTGCCGAACGATCTGATTTCGATGAAGAACAACGTCAAAGCAAGGCACAGTAAGGGATAAAGCGGTTGATAAAATCTTGACAACGCAAAATGATCGCCACCGGTAAGTACCGGTAAAATGCAGAGCAATAGCACAAATACGGCAAAATGCAGATAAGCCGGCCGCAAATTCTTGTCATCAGATTCATCACCCGACTGTTGCTGCTTAAATCTGGTGTAAAAAAGATAAGCCAGAAGCAGAGCAAGGCCGGCGCCGACTATTATGCCGCTGGTGACAAATTCGAATAAGTATTCGAGACCATTTAAGATATTGTAAACGAAAGACGGCGACACCTTGGCATACCAGGTATTAGGCAGCGGATAGCCGAAGTAAGCAAGCCGGAAACCGGTCAACACGGCAAGTGTTACAAAGAACGCAGCCAGCAGCTTTTTTGCATTCGCTGCATCGGCAAGCAAACCTTTTCCTGATCTTTGATGCCAGATAAGCAGCAGAACAACTGGCGTCACCAGCATGCTTTCGGGCCTGACGAAAACAGAAAGCAACACGGCAAGACCAGCTACTGGCTGGCTCAAAATCGAGTTCGCGGGCATGAGAACGAATATTGCCAGGACCGTTATGATAAGACCCCACAGGCAGGTATCCATGAGTGTAATCGTCATCCAGGTCATATATGGAGCCGAAAGTGCGATCATCACAAGGTATGCGGCCTGAAATGGCAGAGGCCGGCAAGCGGCGGCACGAGCTCTGCCACCGATTGCAGCTGCTGTCAATATATGCGTCAACGACAGCAAAAGCACAGATAAGCACAGAACAGCTGTTTCTCCGGCTCCAAGTTTAAAAAACATAGCGCACATGAGCATCCAGAGCAGTGAGGTAAAGCCTTCTACCCGCTCAGGGTTATTTGCATAAACCATGCCTTTGCCGGCAGCAAAATTTTCTGAATATGAGAAAAATATATTGGCGTCGTCTATGCCAACCGCCGGCCGACCATGAATTTCATAGACCAGCAGCATCGACAGCACAAGACAGAGAACCAGCACAACGGCCTTGAGAGCTGTTTTCATTACTTTCTGGCAACCTGATATCTACAGCGGGAACGAGAGCAGATCATCAGAGCACGGCTGAGAGGAATTTAAGTACAACTACTATCACAAACACCACGAAGGCACAGCCGAGGCAACCGCCCTGTCCTTCTGGTTCTTCGAGGTCGGCCAGTTTGTTGCGGGCAGGCAGCGAACCATGGGCTGCAGCCTTTCTGAACCAATATTTGGCTTTGTCGTTGCTCTGCTCAACCCCGGTTCCCATCAGGTAAAACTCGCCAAGATGATACTGTGCCCGGGTATCGCCGGCGCGAGCCAGTTCCATCATTATCTTGGAAGCAATCTGGTATTCACCATTGCGCAGACTGCGAAAGGCTTCGTCTATGCTGGGTTTTTTACTGCCTGTCTGCTCAGGAGCAGCCGGGGGGCTGTAAGACATCATATCGGGCTGCAAAGGAACGATTTTTATGTCGTCGAGCCGTTCTGCCTTTTTGGGTTTCTTTTTTTCCTGGCGCTCAGGCGTACCGGAACTCAAAAAATCGGCTGTCTCTCTATTGTCGGCAAACGAGGTCTTAACGACAATTTCAGATGGTTCAGCCGCTTTTGTCTTATGAGCGGCCTCGCGCCTTCTGCTGTCACGACCACTTTCCGCGCTCCTGGCTGTCTCGTGCGGCTTTTCAGCAGTTCTGTCGGGGGCAGCAAGGCTGGCAGCCGCATCCTTATGCAGATTCTGGCGGGCAATTTTTTCGTCTGCGAGGCCGGGAAAATCTCCAACATTTACTCGAAAAACCGATGCCCAGAGATCGACGACAGTTTCAGCCAGATGTTTATCATAGCCTTCCATATCGGCAATGTTTTTGACGGTTTCGGCGACGGCATTCTTATCAACGCGCTGTCCGGCGCGAATGCGTAAGGGTCGCAGCAGATTGGCCAGCAGTGGCTTAAAAATAAAATCAAGATCTTCGCCGGCTTCGTTGCCAACCTTGCTGAGGATTTTCTCGCGCAGGCGCTCAGGCACCTCGGTAATGGTAATACCGTAGCGGTCGGTCAGTTCGCGCAATGCTTCTGACAACTGTTCCAGATGCTTCATCGGTCTCTCCCGCGATCGCGCTGATTTGTTTGAAAACAGTTTATCTGCAAAACGGAAAATTTACAACCCGCTTTCAAAACAGTTCTGCAAAACTGCGCAGAGCTTTTTTTGTAGAATTTGCGGGATTAGGCTATAATGTCATAAAGCCAAGCAAGGAGTCTTAAGAGAATGGCCGACAAGCCTGACCTTTTTTCACGTCTGTTCAGAAAAACCCAGGAACACAAAAAAAGCATAGAACAGAAAGACAAGCCGGCACCGGTAGCGAAACAGCCGCCAGCAAAGCCAAACCCTGCGACACCTGCGAAAGATGCCAGACAGGCCGACACCAAAAACAAGGTAGGACTCAGCGGCAGTAAGATCGAGCTTTATCAGACCTGCCCCAAAAAATTCCATTTTACTTATATTCGCAAGGTTAAAAAGCCTTCAGCGCCGAGTCCACACCTGAGTTTCGATCAAACTCTGCATGCAGCGTTGAGCCGATACTACAAAAACCGGCGTGGCGTCGAGCCGTTCAAACTTGACACGCTTTTCGCTCTTCTCGATGAGACCTGGGATCCCCGCGGCTACGAGAGCAAGGAGCAGGAAAACGAATATCGACACATGGCCGAATCGGCCCTGCGCATTTACTTTGAAAAGTTCTGCCAGACTCCGCCACGTAACATCGAAACCGACTATTTCTTTAAAGTAGATATCAGTGGCGGCGAATACAGCGGCAAAATCGACCGGGTCGACCGTCACCCGGACGGAACACTTGAACTCATCGACTACAAAAGCGGCAAGCAACCATACAACGGTGTCGACGAACTTGAGCAGTCTCTGGCGGTGCAGCTGCTGTTCGTTGCAACAGAGAGCATCTGGCCGGGCAAGGTCAAGAAGATCACCTTCATCTATCTCAAAGACGGCAGCACGCTCAGTGTCATGCGCAACAACGCAGAAATGGCGCTGGCAGAAAAACGCTACCTGGATATCGGCGAAGCCATTTATCAGGGAAAATTCGAACCGGTACGCTCGTCCGCCTGTGGTTACTGTGATTATCAGGATATCTGCCCGGTTGGTCAGATTCCGGCCCTGAATGCCTCAAAGATCCGAACATTTCTTGACTGCCCGCACAAATACGCGGCAATCTACGTCAAGCACCATAAAACCAGAACAGCCGATGAAGCACCTTCTTTCGACCTGGCGCTCGACCGCCCGCTGCATGATGCGCTGGCACAGTTTCATCGTGATTACCGCCCCACCCCGAACCGTTCACCCGAGAGCGCGATGTTCTCATTGCTTTTCAAGGCTATTCCAACCGATCTCCCCGAAGAGATGCAGGATCAGATCAAAAATACCGGCCGCGAATATCTGCAAAACTACCTCAATCACTTTTTCCCCAGGTCTAAAACCTGGCTGGTCAATGAATTTATCGAGTACAACACCGACACATTCTGTTTTCAGACAACAGTGGACCGCATCGACAGTGAAACTGACGGCAGTTACACCCTGATCGATTACAAAACCGGCAAGCGCATGCTTACAGCAGCTGAGCTTGCCAATGATCCGCTGACGGCGGCCGTCTGTGCAGCGGCCGACCAGCGCTGGCCCGGCAAAGTCAAAAGTTTCAGCTGCATCTACCTTCGTCACGGCGAAGAAGTCAGGCTTGAAGTCAATGACATGCTGATCAGAAAAGGCAATCAACTGCTCTATTCGATTGGCGAACAGATCAGACAGAAGAATTTCGAACCGCTTGGCGGGCCAGTCTGTGCGACCTGTCCGGTATCCGGCATCTGCGGCGAAAAGCGCCTGGTCGTTTCGATGTCGAAGATTCAGACCCTGCGCGATTGTGCCAAGCGTTATCAGTTCAGGTATATCACCAAAGCGCCGGTTCCAGACAAAGAAAAACCTGCTATCGTTCTTTACCAGCTTCTGCAGGCAACCTTACAGGAATACGTCGGCAACGGCCGCCTGCAGGATGCCGGCCTGCTTCTGGAAAAAGCTTCGACGAGAGTCAACGAAGATCAGAGCCTGAGCCCGACAGCGAAGCAGGATGTATTGAGCAAAGCCTATACTGCCTTTCAGAATATCAACGAAAATTTAAAAAGCGGATTTCCCAAGATTCATTCCTTAGGCGAGCAGGCTCGAGTTGGCTACGAAGACCTGGTGCTGACGACCAGATTCGACCGGATCGATCTTCTGCCAAACGGCAACCTGCATGTCGTAATCTACAAGACCGGCAAAAAAGCCATGACCCCGCATGAAGCGCGACTCGATCTCAGTGGCATCTATAACTGGTTCATCGCCGACCGGGTGTACCCAGGTCGAGTTGAGCGGCTTTCATATTTTTATCTGATGACCGGCGACGTTGTGCCCTTTACCCCGACCGAGCAGGATATAGAACGTCTAAAGCTTACTTTCAGCGAATTTGTCAGGGAAAATCAGGATGCAACCTTTGAGGGTCAGCGCAACCCGCTCTGCCCCTACTGCGATTATGTCGAGATATGCGAAGATGCGAAATCGATGCTGTTGTCGCCCAGCAAAATCAACTGTTTCACTTCATGTGCGCTCAAATACCGGATGAAATACATCGACCGTGTTCCCAAAGAAGCGCGTCCCACACCGAATCTCAGCTTTGACCGTTCGATACACTTTGCCCTGCGCGAGTTTCATGAGAACTATGAACCAGGCCAGTTCAAGAAGAACCCGTTCAGATCTATCATTAACAAATACTGGATTCGCGACGGTTACAACGATGCCGAAGAAGAAGAACGCTTCAAAGTGCGCGCCAATATGATGCTCGAAGAATATTTCAAAAGCCTGAATGGCAAAGAAAACCCGGTAATGTTCGAGATGTCGGCGAAATGGAGCTGGAACGGCGTCGACACGGTGGTGCAGATCGACCGCATCGACCAGCTTCCCGACGGCAGATATGAAATAATAGATTACAAGACCGGCAAAAAGGTGCCGGATGAGCGTGTTATCAACGAAGATTCGAGCCTGATGAACATGTATCTGGCCGCCAGTCAGAAGTGGCCGGGTAAGGTAGCGAAAGTTTCTTACCACTTTCTCTCTAACAACAAACGCTACACACTTGAGCCAACTGATGCCGATATCGTCGCCCACAAAACGAAAATGGCCGAGCTGGTCGCTTTGATCAACAAAAATGAGTTCGAGCCAAACAAAGGCGCACTTTGCGCCTGGTGTGAATATTACGGCCCCTGCCCGGAATGGAAAATCAAGCCACACGAAATGGCCGGCGAAACACCAGAGCAGTTCAGACAGCGCATCAGGTTGAGCTACTCGAAGATGAGTCTGTATCTCAACTGCCCGCGTTCTTATAAAAAGCTCTACATCGACAAGGTGCCGCCAAAACCGCAGCCGTTCTTCAGCTTTGGCACGACCATTCACGAAACCTTCGAACGTGTTTACGACCCGATCAATCCGATACCCAAACCTTCTCTGGAGCGGGTTCTCGAGATTTACGATGAAGTCCGTCTGACGCACCGTGAAGGCTTCGATTCTGACGCAACTGAAGCGCAATATCGTGAAGATGGCATTCGCCAGATAACCATGTATTACAACCGCTTTATCAAAGATTGCGAGTTCAAGCCAGCCTACTCGATCGAAGATTATTTTGAGATACCATGCGGAAAATATGCGGTCATGACCGGTTTCATCGATCGCATCGACAAGCTTGACGACGGCACTTACGAGATTCTCGACTACAAGACCGAGCCGACCATGCGAACGCAGGAAGCGGTCGATACTGACAAGCAGCTGAGCATTTATTACTGGGCCTGCGAAGACACACTTGGGCTGAAAATCAGCAAACTGTCACTGCTGATGCTCGATCATGACTGCAAAGTCGAAACTACCCGTACTCGTGACAGCATACCCAAAGTTATCGAAACTATCGACAAGACGGCTTATGAAATGATTCACGAGAAAGACTTTCTGCCGCGCAAAAACAAGTATTGCAAGAGCTGCGATCATCTGCACGACTGCCCGATGCGTGCCGAAGTCGAAGCCGACGAATCACTGATCTCGATGAAAAAATTCTGATTGCTCAGTCTTCAGGCCGGCAGTTGCTGAAAATGCGGCTGCCGGTCTGGCTGTTTCAGGATGTCAGACCCTCATCTGCGTCTAAATCGTTTTTCTCTTCGCGCAAATCGCCTTCTTCTTCAGCCCGGCTTGAAAAAATGCCGGCAACAAAGCGCTGAATCTGTTCTGCCAGCTTGTTGCCACTTATCAGCATTGTCCAGGAAAACATCTTTATTACCCTCTTATTCAGTTACATCAAATTTCCGGGAAAGCTTTAAGCAATTATCATGCCAAACCATAAAACAATGTATGATATACACAATATGGCCTGAACAGGGCACATAGATCACGACATGTGTGTTTGTGCATAAGTTTGGCTGCTGAAAAATTGATCAATAGTGCAAAAATTTGAGCAGTTTTTCTGGCAATACAGACCAGGCTATTCGGTAAATGTCATCTCAAAAGCCAGTGTATTGGTTTTGACGCCGTTGATCGACATATAAAGTATCATCTGGTGCACGCCAAGAGGAGCCCCGTAGATATCCTGAGGCGTAAAGGGAATTTCTGCCGCCCACTGGCCTGCTTGATTATCAGTACCAATTTTGGTTGGTATGGCAATCGGATCTTTAAAACGCTGATAAAAAGCCTCGGTTTCGGCATTGACGGCAAAGCGGCTGGTTGCATTGACTGAATTCAGAAGGCTCGCGGTTTTTGTCGCTGTATCAGAGGCTATAACGCCTACCGGTTCGGTGACGACATCCTGAATCGTGCGAACGAAGCCAAGATATGCTGTGGCTGTCGAAACTGCCGATGGGCTTGTCCATTCGCAGCTTAACTTCATTATGCCCCCGGTGGTTTTTGAGATCGAAGTAGCTACTACCTGAAGCGACTGAATGGTAGGGGTCACATAAGAATAAGGCGGCAAAGGATCTTCGATCTGCCCGGTTTTATCACATCCGGCCAGAAAAAATGCGAACAGAAGCGCCGTCAGGGCTGTAACTTTTTTTAACATGTCTGATTCCGCCAAGTTGTTATGTATTAGTTATCGGTAGAACCGACGCGAAACAAAAGAACAAACAAACCAGCATAAACCAACAGCCATTTTTTGTTGTCATTTATCGGCAAAAATTCTAATATAGAGAAAATTACTCTCACCCAGGAAAGGAAACACACTAATGTTGTCACCAGCAGAAAATCCCTTGATGGCCAGAAGCGGCCTGCCTGAATTTGCCAAGATCAGACCAGAACAGGTTGTACCGGCAATGGATGCCACCCTGGCCGAAATAGAAACCCGTCTCCAGGAAATTGAAGCAAATGTAATTCCAACCTGGGATGGCCTGTGCAAACCACTCGAAGAACTCGACACTCCCTTTGAATATACCTGGGGTGTGGTTAATCACCTGATCAGCGTCAAAAACTCTGATGATCTTCGCAAAGCGCATCAGGAAGTCCTGCCCAAGGTTATCAATTTCAGCCTGCGCATGTCACAGAGCAAACCAATATATCAGGGTCTGAAAAAGCTGCGTGAGAGCGAAGAATACAAAAGCCTCAACGATGCAAAGCAGCGTATCATCGAGAAAAAGATCAAAGCAGCCGAGCATGCTGGTGTTGGACTTGAAGGCGCTGCCAAGGAACGCTTCAACGAAATCGCCAACCGCATATCAAAAATCAGCACGGATTTTTCGAACAACGTGCTCGACGCGACCAAAGCCTACGAGTTAATAGTAACTGACAAAGCAGACGTAGAAGGCTGGCCGCTTAATCTCAAGCAACTGGCAGCCCAGTCATGGGTAAAAGAAAAGGGTGAAAAGAATCAGAAGCCGGATCCGGAAAACGGGCCATGGCGCATAACTCTCGATTACCCAAGCTCAGGCCCGTTCATGCAGCACAGCCGAAACCGCGAACAGCGCCGCGAAGTCTATCACAAAATGGTTACCCGCGCCGCCGGTGATAAATTCGATAATTCCGGTATTATCGAAGAGCTGCTCAAGCTGCGACGTGAACAGGCTAAGATCCTTGGTTTCACAACCTTCGCCGAACTCAGCCTTGACAATAAAATGGCTCCAGATGTAGCTGCCGTGGAAAAGATGTTTGCCGAGCTTGAGACTGCGGCCAGACCATTTGCCGAAAAAGAGCTGGCCGATCTTCAGAAGATCGCGGCTGAATCAGGTCAGACCGACCCGATACGCCACTGGGATGTCGCTTTCTGGGCTGAGCGCCTGCGTGAAAAGCTTTATGATTATACCGACGATCAGCTGCGCCCTTATTTCCCGTTGCCGCGAGTATTAGACGGTCTTTTCAGTCTGTCTGAAAGAATTTTTGGTATCAGAATCACCAGATCGACTGACAATACAGTGCCAAAGTGGCATGAAGAAGTCGAATATTTTGACATCAAAGATGAGAACGGCAAAATGCTTGCTCATTTCTATCTCGACCCTTATTCGCGCCCGGCCGAAAAGCGTGGAGGCGCCTGGATGAACGAATGTTTCGGTCGTCGCCTCATCGATGGCAAAGTAAGACTACCGGTCATATATCTGGTCTGCAATGGTACGCCTCCGGTAGAAGGCAGGCCTTCACTTATGAGTTTTAACGAAGTCAGCACGCTGTTTCATGAATTCGGGCACGGAATTCAGGGCATGCTTACCGTAATCGATGAAGCAGAGGCTGCCGGCATAAATGGCGTCGAATGGGATGCCGTAGAACTTGCCAGCCAGTTCATGGAAAACTGGTGCTACAATAAACCAACGTTGATGGGCATGGCAAAGCATTATGAAACCGGTGAGAATCTGCCGGACGACCTGTTCGAAAAAATCAAGGCCGCCAAGAATTTCAGATCAGGCTCAGCCATGCTGCGCCAGCTTGAATTCGGCAAAGTCGATATCTATCTGCATCATCATTTTGATATTGATGGCAATGAATCACCTTTCGATGCTGCCCGCCGCATTGCCAGCCAGACCTCGATCATGCCGCCTTACGAGCACGAAAGATTTCTGTGCAGCTTCAGCCACATTTTCGCCGGCGGCTACGCAGCCGGCTATTACAGCTACAAATGGGCAGAAGTCCTCAGTTCAGATGCTTTTGCCGCCTTCGAAGAAGCCGGATTCGACAATGAAAATGCGATTCGCGAACTTGGCCGAAAATATCGCGATACCATACTTGCCCTGGGTGGCAGCAAGCACCCGACTGATGTTTATCGCATGTTCAGAGGTCGCGACGCAACAACTGCTGCTCTACTCCGCCATTCCGGGCTGAGTGTCTGAGACCGGCCGGTTTAAATAATGTTTTTTCCGCTGCATGACCAGAACAATTCGCCGGTTAGAATTGTTCCGGTCATCAGTTACCTGCTCATAACATTATGCTTTCTGGTGCAGCTGTACCAGATGTCGATCGCCTTTTCCAAAGACAGTAAGATAAGGGCGACGCATTTTGTACATCGGCATGGCATGGTTCCCAGTGCTTATTTTGCCGGCAATCCGGCTTATCAGATCGGGCCACCCGAATTTCACATGAGTGAAGATATTAAGAGAGCGGAAGCGAACGAAACGGATGCCGGCGACCTGGAAATGTATGATCTGCTGCACCTGCAGTCTTCTGAGCTTTGGCTCTGGCTGATGCCGGTAACCTGCCTGTTTCTTCATGCCGGCCTGATGCACCTGCTTACCAACATCTGGTTCTTCTGGATATTTTCGGACAATGTCGAAGAAAGGTTCGGCGCGCCTCTATTTCTGGTCTTTTATCTGGTAACCGGCATGTTCTCAAGCGTTGTCCACGCTTACATGAACCAGAACTCGCACATTCCGCTCGTTGGCGCCAGCGGTGCTGTCAGTGCTGTAATGGGTGCCTACGTTGCCCTGTTTCCGCGGCACCGTGTGACCAGCTACTTCTGCCCGGTCTGGTTCTTCATTCGACGCGTCGATGTTCCGGCAATTCTGGTGCTGGGCCTGTATCTTCTGTTAAATATTCTATCAATGACCAGAACTGTCGGCGGAATAGGGCCAAATGTCGCCTTTGATGCCCACATCGGAGGTTTTATCGCCGGTTTTCTGTTCGCTCACCTGCATAAAGCAATGCTGATAACACAAAACCCCGCACCAACAACCTAGTCCTCTGTCACATTTGAATATAGGTTAAAAACAGTTATTGCGAGGAGCGCAGCGACGAAGCGGTATGCCGCAGGCATAAGCCAGCTCTGAGCTAATCTCTCTGACCATGAGATTGCTTCCTGCTTCGGCTATGCCTCGCAGTCGCAATGACATATAATGTAGACAGGACCACTAGTCCTCTGTCACGCAAGCTGTGGCAGGTGGGCAACGCCAAGGCGCCAGGATCTGATCAACTCATTTTTTTGAGATGAACCAGCGAATACACACACAGAGTGGCAAAGACAATAGGCGCGAGGCACATGTCTGAGATAAAACTCAGAGCAACTACCAGCACAGTGCCTGCCATAGCCGGCAATGTGCTGCTGATATGAGTGACGATCTCGACCGAAGTGCCGGTTACCAGTTGTATTATGAAAGTAGAAAACACGAAAAGGGTAATCAGACGAGCCCGGTCGCGCAGAAAAAGCGTTTCAGATGTTGCAAAAGAATCACGGGCAGGCGTGAGGATCGCTGCCGGTTCCACCAGAAGATATTTAAAATAAGCCGAAGCAAACACAGCGATCAATATGAGCATTGCAACCATATTGGCCAGATCGGTGGCGACAGTGCTGGTTTCGGTGACCATTCCTGCTGCCAGCACCGTGCCGCTCATCACCATGGCAACAATGAACCAGAGAGCAAGCAGAAGATGCTTTTTAAGCGAACTGGCAAACACTTCATCGTAGAGGTCACCAGCCTTTTCCGCAATTCTTTCGCGCTCGTATTCACGCCCATGAATGCCATCATCGACCATCAGCGCGATATTGATCTTCCATTCAACCATTATTCCGAGCGTTTTGTAGGCAAGATAAGGTATGAAGATAAAAGCAAACACTCCACCAACAAATTTATCAAGATACGAAAACCCAAACAAAACCACTGAAAAAAAGGTAAAAAGAAGCGCCCAGCGGCCAAACTGCCAAAGTGTATAAATAGAAAATGCCGCAACATGCTTCTGATAAAGGCGCATGGCGATATCAAAAAATTCGCTGACAGCTGCAGTCTCATCGGGCAGCATCGAGAAGCCATGTTCTGGAATGAATGAGCAGAGATTGGCTTCAACCCTGCCAAGATCAGCCATCAACAATGAAGACGTGCGGGCATCAAGATGCGAACGGCTACTGTAAACCTCGAAGGCAAGAAATGTAAGAATCGCTTCGCGCCGGTGCCTGAGGCTCTGCTGTTCGATTTTGAGCAACTCCTGTTCTGATTTGCGTTGCGCTTCTTCACTGACTGTGCATTCTGCTGCGCGAGCTGCTGATTCACTGATCAATTCTTCAATATGCTTGAGATCCGCCTCGATAGAATTAAGCGATTCCAGCGTTTTGTCATCGACAATGCGATTCTGCAGACACTTCTCACCGAGCTGCAGCAGAGCATTACGTTCTGCCTGGGGATTGCGGTCGAAAACTTTCTTTTCAGGTACTGTTCCAGAATCTCCGCTGACCGAGCGTAACAGCTGCAAGAACCCGGCAAATATCTTATCGAGATTGTTTTCAAAAAACCTGTCGCGACTCTTCTCAAGCTCGATCTGTTTTCTGGTTTCCTGCAAAAGCAGAATAGATCCACTTACCCGGGCATCGGCGTAATCATTAAGAATCTTAAAAGCGCTGTCACGAACTCTCGGGTTATGATCGTGCAGCATTTGTTCGAGAATCGTCACCAGAGCCGGTTCGCGCAGTTGCGACACAACATAAAGAGCACTGCGCTTAAACGCTTCTCTTCCTTTCGCCAGCATATTTTTGATTTCAACACTGGCATCGACCCGGTTGTACCTGCAAAGTGCCAGCAGGGCATTGGCGACAACACGACTGTATCTGTCTTTCAGCAACGGCAGCAGACAATCAAGCGAGGCGCCGGCAGGCAAAGCCGCTGCCACCGCTTCAACCGCATTCGCCCTGACCCTGTCATCATGGTGAACAAGCAGCCTGCAGGCATGTTCGAAGCCACCGGACAACTTTTTCTCGCGCACAGTGGCCAGCATCATAGATAAAAGGAAAGAATCCTGCTCGCGCTCAAAGGCCTCCAGAAATGAGTCTATATAGGTTGTCGAAATCTCCTGGCTTAGTCGGCTCAGGGCAATATAACGATGCGCAGGATCGGCGCTGGCGAGCAGTCGGGCAAACTCCTCATCAGAAGATGATTCTGTCTGCTCTTCCGGTATGACAGCAGCAAAATCCTCATGCGGACTGCTATGTTCCAGTTTACTGAGAATGACTGCCGCCACCGGGTTTCCATCTCTTTTTTCGCTCAATATATATTCAAGCGCGCGGCGTCTGACGTCTGGCGACTCATCTTTTAAAGCCATTTGAGCAAGAGCAACCAGTGACTGCGGCGATTTTATGCGATAAAAGGCATAAGCGGCTGAAGCCCTTGTCCAGAGCTTATCATCCTGAGACATCTTCTTGAGAAGGCTGAAGAGCGATTGGCCGCCAATTCCCTGTAATGCCCTGACAACATTCGTCTTAACCCGATGATCTTCGTCAGACATGCTGCTGACGACAAAGCGATAAGCTTCGTCACTTTCGAACATGGCGAGAGCTTCGACAGCGTTAGCCCTTATTCGCGCATCTTCGTGCCTGAGATAAGGTGCTATTACGGCTATGTCTTCAGGGTTGGCGAAGCGGCCGAGCCCGATAATCATGCTGGCCACAAGCTGCGGCACCGCTTCTGTTCTGAGTGCGTTAAGCACCATAAGCCGCCCGGTTCGATCAGGCGAAGCAAATACCTTTTTCAGTCCGACTGATCTGGCATGCGGGTCGGCATGCTGCAACAGCTGTTCTACCGACAGCTGTTCAAATGCTTGGGCATCGGGGTGCTCGCCAGCCTCGGTCGTGAGCCGCTCAAGCGCTTTGCGCGCGAGAAATCTGGTTTCTTCATCACTGTCGTTGCCAGCTATTGTAGTAATCTGCTGAATCAGAGATGCGAAACCGCCGCGAACCGCCATCACGATTCCCTGCTGCCGTTCCTGAGCGGCAGAAGACGCAAGCAGTGCTGCTGCGCGCTCTTTGTTCAGCTCATCAGTCATGTTGCCGTCATCAGGAATTCCAGGCGAAGAAGCAGCATTCTCCCGGCTTAAGCCGGTAATGCAGCTTCTGATCTGAAACCTGAAACTCTTTGCGATTATGGCTGTCGGCGAGATGATTCTCAAGCCGGCTGCAGTCAGTGTGCAGACACCATTCGAGGCTCACTTCACCGGCCAGCTCATTGTCGAGATCACGATTGAAGAGTATCATCGCATGCTGCCCGTCACCACGTCTGATAAAGCTGATCACATCAGCCTGACCGGTCTGAACCATGCAGAACGACTCGCGATCGCAACGCTCGATGGCAGTAAAATACTGTCGACGCAGCTGAATTACCTTCTGCATGAAACCAAGCATGGGATGACTGCCATCCCACCTGTAGCCGCACAGATCAAAAAGTGCGAGTTTGCAGCCCTTAAGACGTTCAAGGTCTTTGTTGGAAAAATCGAGGCCGGTATTGACCGGTATACTTTCGCCGAGTTCCTGACCCGAATGAATGAATGGCACCGACAAAGGCAACATGGTATTGACGAGAAAGGCATACTTACTGTAAAGCTCGCCACCGGCTCTTTCAGCCGCACGCGGGGTATTGTGGTTTTCGACGGCACCGAAAAAAGGCAGCGGTACGCCCTGGTTGCCGATATGATTGAGCAGATCATACATGCCGTCACGTCGATACTCTACCCACCAGGCATAGCCGACTACCGCATTATAGCCGGCATCGACGCTTTCCTGTTTGATTTCGAAATTTTCTGAGAGGAAGGCGAAATCGGGATCGACTGTCCGGGCGCGGCTGATCAGCTGCTGCATCAGGCTGACCGGAACAGCATGCCCCATATCGACCATGACTCCGTCGATGGCGAATTTGTTCTGATAATAGGGTATCAGATCGATTATCGTCTGCCAGAGTTCCTTGTTGGCAAGTTCAGGTCGGGCCAACCGATTGTCGTACATTCTGATGGTGTTGTAGGCAATATAGTTGAACTCAGGCTTTGCCTGGTTTTCATCGACATACATGCGCAGGTAGGTCACGTCACCCCAGGGCGGCTGATTGTCATCCGGCGGCCAGTCAGCAAAGGCGCCAGGTATTCTGACGCTCGCGTCTTTACCGGTCTGCGCATCTATGCCCTTACCGCGATACTGGTGTTTTTCGTTGAATTTAATGGTTTCTTTTGCCGGAGGCAGCTTGAAAAAGCTGCGATACTCGGCTGGTGGCGGCGGTAATTCGTTAAAATCACCACTTTTCACCTTATTGTTGATAATTTCAAGTTCCTGTGCGGTGAAAATTGGGTTGCCGTAATGCCTGGCGGCTACAGCAAGATCAGTCTCGCCAACTTTTCGATCGGCCACATTTTCGTCGATCCAGTAGAACCAGTCCGGGTGTTCAGCGATCCAGTCAGAATCTTTGCTGGCGGTTCTAAAAACGAACTCGGCGATCACTCGGATTCCCAGCAGGTGGCAGGCTTCGATAAAGGCACTGAACTGCTCTTCAACATTCATGTCGAGCAGCGGATCAGCAAGACTGGCTTCGATTCGGTAGGGGTTGCGAATCGCATAGGGCGACCCCAGTTCGCCCTTGTTGCCGTCGTGCCCGATGGCAGTGACAGGCAACAGATGTATGGTCGTGCAGCCGAGCGCTTTAACATAACCGAGCATGGCAATGGCTTTGAGAAAGGTCCCCGACTCTCGCACGCCATCTTTGTTCAGCGTGATATCATTTTTGCCACCACCGAGGGTACCGTCGCCATTATGGTCGTAAGCGGCAGTGAGCCTGACAAAAATATTGAAGATAGACTCTGACGCAATCCAGTTGCCGCCGCTGCCATTGCCCAGCTGCGAGTTTAAAGAGCGCAGCGGGTCTATATGTGAAAGCTTGTGTTTTTCAACAGCTTCAATATGAGACAGATAATACTCACCAGGGTGTACCTGAACCGGATCTTTGCCATCGACAAGATCGCTTCCGGGGTTTACCCACAAAGAAGGGACCAGATACTTGCCATTGAAGGTCTGGCCGGCAAGCCGTTCAAGTTGAGCTTTCATTTTCTGTAGAGGGGATAAAATGTTGTCTGACATTATGTCGGCTCCTGATATTTGGGCTGATCTTCACCAGAATTCTAGCACAACAAAAAGCCAGCCGGCAGCAAATTCTTTAATTCTTTACATCCGTAGATTTATTTATTATTATGCTTAAAGTTTTGAATGGAATTTGATAACCATAATCAAGGAGATCGTCATGGCTATTAAGGTTAACGCTGACACCTGTGTTGGATGTGGCGCCTGCATCGGCACCTGCCCGGTAGAAGTGCTTGAAATGAAAGATGGCAAAGCAATTTACAAAGGCGACGGCTGCATCGAATGCGGAGCATGCGTTTCTTCATGCCCGGTTGAAGCACTTTCACTTTAACTGTTAAAAAACCGCCGGCTGAAAAGCCGGCGGTTTTTTTATGTTCGAAAATCTGGTTTTACAGGTTATCTATGTAATCTTCGATTGTCTTTTGCCCATCTCCATTAGTCGAACTCTGATCGCCTTCATCCTGGTCTGATGGGAAATCCGGATTATCAGGTGTCGGCAAAGGTTGTTCTTCACCGCTGTCATCTGCTAGTTCAGAAGAGGGCTCGCCGCCAGCTTCTGCCGGACTGTCGGTGCCGGGGTTCTGCAGATCGCCGCCGCCCTGATCGTCAGAGGGTTCTGAAGCACCATACTCTTCGTAGGATCGCACCGGGCTTGCCTCTTTGGCTTTTTCAACCGATGCCAACTCCTTTTCGAGAGCTGATGCCGAGGACTCTACTTCGGCAAGCTCGGACCTGGCCGCTTCTACTTCTTTTTCCTTTTCAGCGATGTCGTCTTTGAGGCGGCGCCGGCGACGCTCATAAAGAGCGTTATCGCTCATGCTGTAAAACAGCCGGTTTGCCTTGTCATATTCGGCCTGCAGATCTTTCAACTCCTGTTCGAGTTGCGGAACACGGTTGGCAAGCTCGTCTTTGGCCTTATAGGCCTCTGCCAGATCGGCTGATTTCTGCTGCATTCGGGCGGATTCTTCGCCAAAGCGTTCGACCCGTTCCATTTCGCTCCAGGACTTGAGGCGCTCGTCGCGCAGGCTGGCCGAAACTTCCTGCTGGTAGTTCTGCTGCACTTCGGCCGACAGCTTCAATCTCTCAATAAGCGCTTCGGTACGATCTTTGATGGCCTGATCGCTGACCAGTTCGTAAACTTTCTGATAACAGGCAATCGCCGCCGGGTAGTCAGAATAACAGACGGCATGAACGAAACCCAGAAGTTCAAGAACTTTAACGTCTTCTGGTGCGGCTTTGAGTTTTTCCAGGCAATCATTTTTGAGAGCTTCGATCAGACCCTGATCATCGTTGGCGAGAATCGAGCGATCGGTACGTATGGCGCGGGCAAACGAATCTATCGCCCCGGCCAGATTGCCGCTTTTCTTCAATTCGAGGGCTTCTTCGAACAATATTTCGGCGTTTTCTTTGCTTGCGGCATCGGCAGATTCTTCCTGGGCCCAGCAAGCTTTGACGTGCAAAAATCCGGGCTGGAGTGTAAACAACCCGAAAACGGCTGAAATCAACAAACCGGCACTGAGTTTTCGCATCAGCAACCTCTCTACGATAGTATTATTTCCCTATAATATCACAGCGTCATAAAGACAACAATCAAACATTTTTAAGAACGCAAACGGGTTGACTTGACTGCGGGTCGGTGCTATTAGATAAAAATGCCCAGCAGGAAAGGGATTTTACCGGGCAACAGAATATATAACAGGAGATAACTATGACGAAAAGAGTTTACAATTTTTCAGCCGGTCCGGCCGTGCTCCCCGAAAAAGTGCTGCAGCAGGCTGCAGACGAAATGCTCAACTATCAGGGTTGTGGCATGAGCGTCATGGAACTGAGCCACCGCTCATCGACCTATCAGAAGATAATCGATGACGCCGAAGCCGGTCTGCGCAAGCTTATGGACATTCCTGCCAACTACAAGGTGCTTTTTCTGCAGGGTGGCGCCTCGATGCAGTTTGCCATGATTCCGATGAATTTTGGCATCAACAAGAAGGCTGATTATATCAATACCGGCGAATGGTCGGGCAAAGCCATTAAAGAAGCGAAGAAGCTTGGGATGGATGTAAATGTAGTCGCCTCTTCTGAAGCCAGCACCTTTTCGTTCTTTCCTGAAGTCGATGTCAGCAAAGTCAGAAAAGACGCGGACTACCTGCATATCACCTCTAACAACACCATCTATGGCACAAAGTGCATGGAAGCTCCGAAAGTCAGCATTCCTCTGATTTCAGACATGTCTTCGAACATCATGAGCGAAAAGTTCGATGTCAAAGACTACGCGATGATCTATGCCGGCGCCCAGAAGAACATCGGGCCGGCCGGCGTTGTCATCGTCATCATCAGAGAAGATATGATCGGCAAAGTCAGTGGCCTGCCGACCATGCTCGACTACAAAACCCACGTCGATGCCGGTTCAATGTTCAATACCCCGCCGACCTATGGGATCTATATTGCCAAGCTGGTATTCGACTACATGCTCTCTCTCGGTGGCGTAGCCTATTTCGAAGAGCTTAACAAGAAAAAAGCTGCGATCGTTTATGAAGCCATCGACAACTCAAAGCTGTTCAAGGCGCATGTCAAACCCGGCAAAGATCGCTCACTGATGAACATTCCGTTCTTCGCCGAAAAAAACGAACTGAATGACAAGTTCCTCAAAGAAGCCTCAGCTGAAGGTCTGGTAACCCTCAAGGGTCATCGCAGCGTCGGTGGCATGCGCGCTTCTATCTACAATGCCATGCCGATCGAAGGCTGCCAGAAGCTGGCCGATTTCATCAAAAAATTCGACAAAGCCAACTCATGACGTATATTGGCGGGGCGCCGTAATGGGGCGCCCCGTTTTTATTGACTGACAGGCAAAGTCCAAGCCCGGAAAGAAGAAAAGGAAAGGAAACAACAAAATGACCAAAAAAATTCTGGTTGCTACCGACAAACCATTCGCTCCTGAAGCCATCAATCTGATGAAAGGCGTAATCGCCGGCAAACCTGATTTTAAAATCGAGCTTCTCGAAAAATATACCGAAGTCGCCCAGTTCAAAGCTGCTGTCAAAGACGCTGACGCTTTGATCATTCGCAGCGATCTCGCTTCGAAGGAAATAATCGAAGCCGCTGGTCAGCTCAAAATAATCGTGCGCGCCGGTGCCGGTTATGACAATATCGACCTCGCCGCTGCCACCGAGCACAAAATCGTCGCCATGAACACCCCCGGTCAGAACGCCAATGCCGTAGCTGAACTGGCTTTCGGCATGATGGTCTATATCGCACGCTGCAAATTCAACGGCAAATCAGGCAGCGAATTGATGGGCAAGAAACTGGGCCTGCATGCTTACGGCAACGTTGGCCGCAACGTCGCCCGCATCGCCAAGGGTTTTGGCATGGAAGTATACGCTTTCGACCCATTCGTGCCGGCCGAAAAAATCGAAGCTGAATGCGTCAAGGCCGTAAAATCGGTCGAAGAACTCTACAGCACCTGCCACTATGTTTCGTTGCATATTCCGGCAACCGAACAGACGAAGAAGTCGATCAACTTTGACCTGCTCAATCGCATGCCCAAAGGCGCAGTTCTGGTCAATACCGCCCGCAAGGAAGTAGTCTGCGAAGAAAGCCTTAAAAAGATTCTGGCCAGCCGCAACGATTTCAGATATGTCTCTGACATAGCCCCCGGTTGCGCTGCCGATCTTGAAAAAGACTATGCCGACCGTCTCTATTTCACCCCCAAGAAGCTCGGCGCCCAGACCGAAGAAGCAAACATCAACGCCGGCGTAGCCGCGGTTAAACAGATCGTCGCCTACTTCGAAAAAGGTGACGTCAGTTTCCAGGTCAACAAGTAAGACCCTGTAACGAAAAAGCCCGCAGACTTAAGTGTCTGCGGGCTTTTGTATTGATACTGAATCAGACGATCAGGCCGCGGCTTTTGACCTCTTCGTGCTTACGTGAAACTCTTGCCAGCATAGCCGGCACAAATTCATTGTCAGCGGTGCTGTTGAGCTTTTTCATGATCAGTGGCATGTTAGCCATATCTTTGAAAACAATCGGCTTTTCGATGTAATAGGAGACCGTTTTCTCCTCGCTCATCCACTGTTTTTCTGAATGCGCCAGGCCGCTGTCGGTCTTTTGTCTGAGTATGGCCAGTGCCCTCTCGATCGCCACACCGCGCACCTTTTTGCCGGTCAACAGCAGAAAATCGAATATGGCTTCGAGGCCACGTGAAAAATCGTATTCGTAAAAACGCGGAAAAATGATTTTATCCCAGCTGGTGTCTGGGATCTCTTTGCCGGCTGTCGACAGGTATACCTGATGCTTGAGCAGATAGCTCACTGCTTTCTGCATGTTGGCAGCGTAACTTTCGATGTCCTTGGTAAATTTTGCATATTCGATCATACCCTCAAGCATGACCGTGGTCGAAATCAGTGAACTCTTGCCGCTGCCGGTATAGGCCGATTCATCACAGTTGAAGCCGCCATCAGGCAACTGGTAGCGCGCCAGCCAGTTTTTTGCCCAGGGAACGTGCGCGAACACATCGAAATCGAGCTTTGAAGCCACTTTCATCAGGCCGCCGAGGAAGCAGAAGCACATGACTTCGGTGTAGCCGTTTACCGGCCCGTCAACGTCTTCCTCCCGCACCGGAAAGACCTTTAGATACTGGCGATCGGCACAGGTCAGCAGTTCTTTGAACGCATCGACCGGCACTTCGGCCAGACGCCCGGTTTCTTCAAGCAGCAAAATGTACCACCAGGGTGAATCCCATTTTGGCCAGTATACATCTCTTTCGATCATCAACAGGGCTTTTTCGCTCTGAATTACCGCCCCGACCTCACTAAGTTCATTGGCTTTCAACACGCCCGAGATCATTTTTCGTTCCTTTACAGATTTTTAACTTCAGAAGCTACAACCAGCATTGAAACACATCTTTTTTGATAATAAGACAAACAGTCAAATTTTGGAAGAGATAACATGCAAATTAATTGCTATTTCGACGAAATTCGCCAAAATACTGAGCACTCAGTTGCAGAATTAAAGCATCATGCTTGAAAGAATTCTTCGGCAATTCTCATTCAGTGAGATCCTGCGACTTCGCGCAGGATGACAGTTACGCTAAGTCTTGTCTTTCTGCGCGGAGCTGAAAGGCGGAGTCGCAGAATCCACATAACGGCGCCTGCTTGTCGGGCGGGAGTTTTCGTATTAGAATGGGCTGATGAGTAAAAATACGACACGCCCCGAATCACCGCTGGCAAGATTACTGAAGTTTTTCAGATCATATTTGGCGCCGTCTCAGAAGCAAAAGACGAAGGCAGACGAATCTACTGCCGCACCATTGTTCAGGGCTGATGAACCGACTGCTAAACCTGAACCGGGGCAGCCTGTTTTTGTCGTCTGGGATGCAATAGGTGATGGGCGCGTCGTTGGCGTTTTCGACAATGAAGAACTGGCACGGTCGCTGCTGTCGGTTAACCCTCACTATTATCGCTATTACCGCTGCCGTTTCGGGCAACCGACCGATGATGCTGTCGCCTGGCTCGACCAGGCTGGCAGAGAACATATCAACAACATTATGCAGTTACAGTCGACCTTTAGACTGAGTCTCGATCAGAGCGATCATCTTTATGCCGGCGACGGGCACATTCGCAAAGCCGATATAAAAGACATTCCTGCCATGGTCGAAATCTGGCTGAGCGCGTCGATCAGAGCCCATAATTTTATCAGCAGCGATTTCTGGCACAAGAACGCCATCGAGATGCGCGACAGATATCTGCCTGCCAGTGAAAACTGGGTATACTGCGAAAATAAGCGCGTTCTCGGTTTTGTCGCTTTACAGCAGAACACTCTGGCCGCACTTTTTGTAACACCTGGTCATCAGGGCCGCGGTATCGGCCGCCAGCTGCTGAATCATGCCAAACAGCAACGCCAAACCTTGTCTTTGACAGTTTATGAAGCCAACAGCAAAGCTATAGATTTTTACAGTCATCATGGCTTTAAAATGATGATAGCCCAGAAAGACCCGCATACAGGCCATTCTGAGCTACTGATGTCCTACCCCTGAGAGGGTTAAGCCGCCGGGGCATTGCTACCCCGGCAGCGTCTGCGTCAGCGCGGCGGCGGCGCGGCTTCGCGAATCACAGCACCGCTGTTGTCGGTCATTATGAGGATGGAGAACTTGTCGACATTGTCGAGCTGGCTGGTACTGATCGAGGCGTAGTCGAATTTTCCACGCAGATCAGTGTAGCCATCCTTGTAGAAATGAACCTGACCGTCCTTGTGTCGGGCATAGACCTTGATGTAGGCGCTTGAGACCGGGCGGCCGTCGTGCAGACCGGCAATCTGAACCTGGCCATAAGTCTCGATCATGTTGATCGCCAGAGAATGCGGGTAATAGGCTGCTGACCGGCTCAATCCGCCACCGGTCACCTCGATCAGCATGTTGCGGTCTTTATATTGCTCGGGAACTTCGATCGGCGACTGTGCCGCCTTTTCATCGAGAGTAAGCACGAGCGAATGATTCGGTCTGATGATCGAGAACTGCCCACTGACTTCCTGCACGAAGGGTTTGCGTGAGAACAGCAGTTCGATATCCATGAGATAGAAGTTAACTGTAACCTTCTCGAGGTTGCGGTGACGCAAAGTTACCTTGCGATTGTCGATGGCAAGCTCGATGGACGGCTGACTGGCAGCCAGCATGCGTTGCTTCTGCTCGCGGTCTTCATCGTCGGTGAGTTTCGGGCCTGAGCCAGCTATTTCGGCAGCCTGGGCGAGAATGTCGGCAAAGAAGTTGCGCCAGCGCACAACCGGGTAATCCTTGTAATTTTCGGCAATCTTGACGGCTTTTTCGGGGTCACTGTTCGAGAAGGCGAGATAAGCCTCTATATATTGATATTGGATCGTCTCAACAAGTGCCTTGTCAGTGATCTTCGCAAATTGCCGACCGGCATCTTCGATGCGATCCTGCAGCAGCAGGTAATAGACAACGGCAAGACGGTCGTAATCGCTGAGTTCCCTGCGGTAGCGCAGATCGTAGAGCAACGCCTGATACTGTGCGGCAAACTGGGCGTTGAGAATCTCACGTTTCTTGCCGAGCTGATAGACACGGGCATTGACCAGCGGCCAGTATTCCTTGTGCTGGTAAGTCTGGCGGTCAACCGGGTTCACCACCAGCAGATCACTGAAGAAGCTGCTGCCAACCTGGCTGGCAATCGGCGAACCGGCAAGATATTCACGAACTGCCGGCATATCGCGATGCGTTATTCCGTAAGACCAGAGTGTGTGGTTGTAAGCGTGACGACTGCGCAACAAATCGAGAGTCTTTTTGAAGAAATCTTCATTCTTCATTCTGAAAGCGATTTTTTCGAGATCATGACGTTCGACGTTGCCACGGGCAAGGAATTCAAGGACTTCAGCGTCGCTGCCGTGCTGTGAGATCCAGGGCCATGAGGTTTTGTCGAAACTGGTCAATTCCTTAACCACGTTAAAAACGAATGGCCTGGCCGAAGCAAGCAGCTTCTCGTTCTCGGAGACATGCACCGGGTAATGCTTGAATTTGCCAGGATGTGGGAAATAGAAGTAATACTCGGCGGTTTTGGTCGAGAAAGGTTCGAGCTGCAGGTGAATACTGCGAGTATACAGGCTTTGCAGGACCGGCACGGCGCCGTTGGGGATCTGCATCAGCACATCTACCTTTTTGATCGACGAGGTCGGATTAGTTATAACCACCTGACAGCCATAAACCCTGCGAATCAGAAATTCTTCGGTCACGAACTTGTCGAAGCGCTGGTTGCGCTCGTAGTAGTAGCGATCGTTGTAGGCGAAGAAGTTCTGACCGGTAAGAATGCTGGCGGTTTCATCGGCGGCAGTAGCCGGTCTTACTTCCTGGTGGAAAACGACGACGTTGCCGCCGGCTTTTAGCGACATTTTTCCGGCATTGAATTCGGTCTGATGCTTTTCGGCCTTGAACGGCAGATCGATGACGGCCAGGGCCATCATCATTTCGGCAAAGTTGCCGGTAGCCTCAGCGACATTGGTCGAGACGAACGAGCCGTTGCCGCGATGACAGGCGTAATCGCGCCAGAAGGCATTGATCTTGATGAGATCGGCGAGCTGCTGCTCGATGGGCAGCTGATAATAGTTGTTTTCAACCCACTCTTCGGTGGTATCGACCTGTCTGAACATCTGGCGCACCTGTGCGCGACGGCCGCCCGCTTCCTGCATCTTGGCGCCCTCGAAGCCATCAGCGTAATCAGCAGCTTCTTCCTTCATTTCGCGCATTATACCAGCTGGCGCTGCTGATGGCGGTGGTGGCGGCGCCATCGGTTTCATCGCCCGCGACTTGGCAACTATTGAGGACATTGACGGGGCCGCGGACTCTTCCATATCCATTTCCATTTCCATCGGCTCGGGCTCAGCCAGGCTCAGATCATCATACTCATTCTGCGATTTAACCGCATCTTCGAACGCAGCCGCGAATCCCTTGTCGTCACCAGTCTCGAGCGCACTACCCTTCAATGCCGTCTTGAACAGGTGATTGAAGCGCTCACGGTTTTCCGGCAGCAGATCGAAGCTGTCAGTCGAATGGCGCTCGAGCGAAGCACCCTGATCGGGCAGGCGCTGCCCGAGGAGAATGCGCTCGAAGGCGTTGAGGCGGCTGAATGCCCAGGGTTCGAGATATTCCTTGAGGTCGAGCTGCAGCAGCCATTTGTCGATGAAGGTCTTGTCGCGTTTGTTGGCGATATAAGGCTTCACCACGTTGTCAAAGAACTTGCGATCCTTTTTGTAGATGAAGAAATTCAATTCGTGGCAGGAATACTTCGAATAGAGTTCGAGCTTGCGCGCTTCTTCGAGAGTCGGCCAGCCATTGATGAACGAAAATTCAGTCAACTTTGCATCAGCATTGAGCGCCATGAACAGGCGATACACGGCGGGCAGCGTATCGAACAGTTCGATGCGGGTCGTCGTGATGTCTTCGATGGCAAGAGCTTTTTCAGCGGTCAGCGCAGTGATATTTTTCTGTTCGGAAAAATGCTTTTCAGGATCGAAGCCGCGTGCCAGGCGAAGATCGCGATGTTTTGCCGCGACTTCCGGAAAGGAGATTTCGCGGTAGGCGACAGCGTACTGATCGACCGCCAGAATCTGCAGGTTATGGCGCGGGCCGAACTGATTGAGATCGATTTCGAGCTGCCCGTTTTCGTCTGGCTGCAGGTTCGCCAGCAGTATCGATGGTTCTTCAAGAAAGTCAAGATTGACGAAGCCCTGCATGCTTGTGGCAGCAGCATCTTTTTTGCGGTTGCGTTCGAGAGACGGGGCTCTCTGAGCAGATGGAGTTACCGCACCGCTCCAGGCGCCGCCGCCAAGGGCATCTCTGGTTGTCGTTTCGGTCTTGCGCAACGACCATGGGTTCAGAAGTAGTCCAGGGCGCCGTAACATGTTGCCCGGGAAGATCTTCGAATAACGTCTTTCGAGAATATAGCGATATTCATCGCCGATGTTTCGGCCTGACAGATAACGTGACTCAGGCAGAGAAAGAGCGGTAATGCCAAGCAACGGCGGCTGCATGGCGGCGAACTCGTCGAAGATCATGAATTCAGGCAGGAATCTTGCCGCAATAACATGCACGCGAATATCACGTCCGGTGTTGGTAAGATTTACGACCAGCTTGTTTCCGGATGAATCGGGTTTCGCTTCGACAATCTGCAGCGCCATCGGGCGGGTCAACGGCAGGCAGCGACGCTGGCCGACCAGATAACCGCGCACCTTCTTCCCTTCGCCGATTTTAATCTGAATGGTATTGAGTGACTGTTTGAGATAGAGCTCAAAGTCGCCGGCCGGCAGGTCTTTGATCAACAGACCGCGATCTTTGCTGCTGACTTTGCCGGTAAAATCTTCGACATAAGTGCCGCCTCTGACTTCGTAAAGCGAGCAGATGTCTTCGATTTTAAGATCTGGCGCATCCGGCAACGGCACCACGATCTCGCTGCCAGTTCGTGCACAGATCTGCTCAGGCTGAGTCACCTGATCCTGGCCGGGCGAGAACTGATGGTCATTCATGTCAGCCCCGCTCAATCGGACATACTGGATATCTTTGAGGGCGCCGAGATAGACTCTACCACTGTCATCAGTCTGCAGGGTGGTCAGCAGCGTTCGACTGGTATAGCGATGCTTGACCTCGACGTTTACCGGAATCTGGGCGCAGGGCTCACCGCTTTTGCCGAGCAGTTCGACAATATGCATTGTGCCGGAACGGCGCACGAAGAAGCTCTGGGTCTTTTCGCTGCGATCGATCGCGTTTACCGAGAAGCGCCGATCGACATTGAGATCGATCTTTTTGCCCTGGCTGAGATTGTCGATTTTGGCGCGGACCGCAAAGTTGATATGGCTGAGCTTTTCGGGAACCTTGAACTCAAAAGTAGACTCTTTGTCGTTGAACAGTTCGAATCCTGAAATTTCGCGGGTTGACACGACATCTTCGCGATCGGTCGAAGTTATCAGCAGTGCAACTTCTTTGAGCAGGCCGACATCGATCGGCATGCCGTTGAGAGTCAGGGCCGGGCGGAAAACCAGAGTGGCGGTCTTACCTTCTATCAGCGCCTCGCGGTCGATATGAAAGCTGCCGGTCAGGTTATAGCTTTCAGACTGATGATAAAAAGTGTGAAGTGCAGCAAAATCGCCCTGTTTAACCACGAACTTGCGATTCTGCGGAGAAGTGCTATAGGGAACATTGATCACACCCTGTTCATCTGGCTTATACTCCTGTCCGGCGAGCATGATTACGGCATCTTCGACCTGCTCACCCTCGTCGTTGAAGATAGTGAAGAGCTGGCCGGCCGGGCCGGAGCGCTCGGCGAAATAGAGCTGCCCGCGTCGAATCAGCGCGCGGCTGCTCATGCCGTTTCCGATCAACTCGACGACATAGACTCCGTTATCTTTGAGTTCCGGGAATGCGAATTTTTCGACGTGGCGCCGGTGTTCAGGCTGCGGGTATTCGATCAGACGCTCTTCGTTGGCAACCAGGCCGTCGAGATCGATTGCGGTGGTTACTTCTTCCATGTTTTCGCGGTAGAAGCTGGAGAGATTGAGCTTATAGATTTTGACGATGAGCTTTTTAACGTTCTTGACGCGGACATCGAGTGAAATCTGATCCTGCGGTCTGATTACCAGACGGTTTGTTGGCAGCAGATCGAGCTCGATACGCTCTTTGAGTTCTTTAACTTCATGGGCGTTGAGCAGAGAGAACCACTGTTCCATGTCGCCAATGCCGTTAACGATCTTGGTTTCGGCAAAAATACGGTTGAGATAGTTGGTCTCGATATAGCTCTGAAAAATACCGGTATCGTTCTGATCGACAAGCAGTGCCTGCAGATAGTCGCGCACGATCGGCTCATCGCTGCCGATACGGTCGAACAGCGTTGATGAACTGTAATTGGCGTTGAGATCGACGCGGAAGTTGCGACCTTCATTGGTTTCGAGAATTGCCTGTTTGATATAGGAAACCGGACGCGGCAGCTTGAGATATTCGATGAACAGCGCCCTGTCGTAGACGCCGTTTTTGCGCTTGAGGTCGAGAATATGATAGATCAGGTGCGCTTTGAGCGAGTTGAAAAGTGGTTCGAGCGGCCTAACATATTGATACATATTTTCCAGCAGTTCGAGCTTGATCTGGTCGTTCTGCTGCCAGTTGGTATCTTCGCCCGGCTGCATCTTGCGCAGATAGGCAAGGACAAAATTGCTGTTTTTCAGCAATTCCGGCATTTTGCCGGCCAGCTGATCGAGCTGGCTGCGCAGCAGCTGGTTATGAATGTTCATGCTGCCAAAACCACCGCTGTGTTTGTATTTAAGATCATCGACGATCATCTGCACCATATTTTTACCCTGCGGGCGCGTCATGCGACGCAGCAGATCACGCCGCTGATCTGGATTCAGGCGTTTTTCGATCATCGCTTCGACGCCGGCGACTTCGAATCCGCCGAGATCGGAATACTCGCTGAGAGCCTGATTTATGAAGGCATCTGAACTGAAGGCTTTTTCATCGAGAATACTCGGATAAGTACTCTTGCTGACAGTCTGCTCTTTCTGGTGATCGAAGCGCAGGTTAAGCTTTCTTGTTATATGGTCGAAAGCTTTGCCCGGGTCTTTGCCGTAATTGAGTAATGCCTCTCGGTTGCGGATTTCTTCGACCTGAGAAGTATGGCCATAGCGTTTTATCCACTGTTCGAGAAGTTTTTCGAGCTGCTCGTTTTCGCCGCGCAGCTGATGATAGAGACACCAGTAATAATAATAGTCTGGAGTTCCCGGGATCAGCTGTTTAAGTGCTTCAGCACGGTCTTCGGCGAGACAGAATTCCTCGTCGAAACCGATCTCGGCGGCCTGTGCCGAATTAATACAAAGCACGCCGTAGCAAACCAGACAAAGCAGAATCAGAAGTTTCATAACGCCTCCTCAAAGTCTATCTCTGCGCAATACCCGGCCGTCACCAACCAGCAAAAACGACCCGACAGGTATTAATTACACGACGAGTATAACGCAAATTCCCCTCCCCGGATTGAAAAAAATGTAGAATCTCTCAGACTGAGAACAACTGCTCGGTCATAGAGCAGGAAATACAAATTCCCTCTAATTCCACTGATTTTTGAGCTGCCTGATCTCCATCGAGAAGATGGTAAATTATCATCCTACGCGCAGTTGCAGGATCCCGAAATGGCAATTCCGCGGGAATTGCTCTTAAAGTTCATACCGAACTTGACATCTGGATTTATTGGCGCTAGATTAGGCGGCGCAATGCTTCAGATATGAAGTAAATAAAGGGAGGTAACAGGAAAAGTGTTAAAGAAGTTCTTTGTTTTGTTCATTGTAGGGATGCTCGCCTTCACGGCAGTCGGCTGCACCATTTTTGGTGATTTCGATGATGATGACAACGTGGCCGCATCAACCACCCTGGTTAAAACAGTAATCAAGAAACCAGCGGCTGGCGGCGGCAACATTCTTGGCAACCTGAAAGCCGGAATTAAAGGCCAGGTCACAACAGACGTCGTCACAGGCGCTGTGGTTACCCTTACTCTTGCCAATGGCAGCGTGTTTACCATGACAGATAATGGCAATGGCGAATACACAGCAACAGTCAGCGGCCTCGAAGGCGCGCCCGGATTCATCATCGAAGCCCGCAAAGGTGATCTGCTGGTGCAGAACATGGTCACAGATCTTGCCAATACCGACCTCAGCTCGCCCATAGAAAGCAACCACCTGACGACAGCTTTTGCTCAGGTAGCTATTTCCGCGGCCAATGTTCTCTCTACTCAGACAGGTGTCAATGTTGCAACACTTGAAGACCTGATTAAAAATGTTACCAGTATCACCATAGATTATAGTGAACTCAAACGACAGGTAACTGATGAAGCCAACGTTACCTATGAAAGCTCACGCAATATCGTCACAGTAGCTCTTGCCAATGCAGATGAGAACACTACCAACTCAGATGCAGGCGCTTCACTTCTTGAAAAAATCATTTCCGGAAGTTTTACAGACCTCAACAGCGATGTATTGACAGACCTTTCAGAAGCCGCTGGAGTTGAGATTACCACCTCAACAACAACTGACATCTGGGAAGAAAAAGTCACCACGCCGCTGGAAGAAACCGGAGTTCCAACCGTTGCCCCGGCAACCGATAAAGAAGCGATCGACGCAGCTGCGACAACTTTTGTCAATGCATTCCTGAAGGTTGTCAGCGGTTCAATTCTTACAACTGACGAGAAAACAAACCTTTCGGCCGTTCTCTCAGAAGACTTCATAATGAACGGCATGACTAAACCTGTTCTGCTGAACACGACTCCGGGTGAAGACGATGACCTCGACAGATTTGAAGGTGGCCATTCTCTTGTCAAGATCAATGACAACACCTACCTCATCCACGTTGCCGGAACCGCCTATCTGAAGACTGGTGGTTCGATAAAAATCGATTCAGCTGTTGAAGGTTATATCTACAGCGGTCTGACTCCTACAGAATTCAAACTCAACTCACTTGAATCCAATATCAGTGAGTTCCCGGTCATGATTTCCCGACAGACTGATGGCAGCTGGAAGATCATGGGTAACCGCATCAAGGTCGATGGAGTAGAAATCGAACTGCAATACGGTCTTGATGTCGACCAGTCTCGCCAGTTCACCAACTTCTGGCTCCAGCTCGACGACACAACTTCCTTTGAGGTCGAAAGCGTAACTGTCAGCGGTGGCAACATCGAGGGCACTGGCGTTTCATTAGCCAAAGATGCCACTAACGCTGATTCAAACGCCTGGCACTATTGGGCAACCTACCCAACTGCTACCAATGGTACCGTAACTCACACGTCTCCATATCCTTCAGCAGGCTGGACCTATGCGGCAAACTACCATGTTGCAGGAACCGAATACACTTTCACCGTTAAGTTCAAAGACGGAACGACTCAGACCTTTAAACATAAAGTGCCTCAGATCCCGACTGGTTACGCTCCTTTCACTGCCACCCAGGTATCAGTCACCATTGCTGACAACAAGCTGAAGCTTACCTGGCCCAAAAACGCCAACGCTGCTCTGTTCGACAGCTACTATGTAAGCGTCTGGTGCCAGGAAGAAGGTGGCGACAGCCGCCTGCTCGAATGGGAAACCAGTGATATCAACACCGTTTCGACTGAATTTGCTCTGGTCAGCTCAAGCTATGAAATGATCTCCGGCAAAAACTATTCAGTCTCTCTGCACTCTGAACTCAAAAATGGCCTCTCTCAGCACTTTCACAAAGGCTTCACCGTTCCCGATCAGACCGAAGCCGCTGCTGTGGCGATGTCTCAGGCTCTCAATGCTGGCACCCAGGTAGTTGCAGCAGCAGTGCAGACCGTTAATCCGCAAATGCCCAGCGCCGGCAGTTTGCGTGCTTCTGACCCGGTAGATGCCAGCACCATGTTCCCCGCAGGCACTTACTTCTACGCTGTTTACACCGCCTACAATAACCTTGTTAACGTATTCAGCCTGGTTCCTGCTGACACTGCGATCAAGCATCAGCTGATGCAGTTCTTCACCGATGCCACTTCTACTAACCCACTGGCTTATCCATTTACATCGACTCCCGCTGGACTCGGAATCATCGTTGGTATCGACAAGGACTTTACCACCGGTGGCAATGTAAAAATGCATCTGGAGAGTGGCAACCAGGGTCTTGATTTCATGACTGCCGACTCTACGATAACTACACATGGAGAAGGGTTAGTAACCGTTGATCTAAATGGAGACAGCCTGGAAGTAGATATGAAGAATATTTCTTGTGACGTTAGCAGAAATGGCTTCACACCAGTCGATGTATTCGGCATGTTTGAGGCCGATCTGTATTTGAACGGTGAAGTCTTTACAGTTGAAAATCAGACAGCTACTCTCAGAAATGGCCAGTTCGGCGCAAATGGTCTTATTACAGCAGATATCATGGCCGGAACAACTAAAGTAGCAGCACTCTCAAGAGACACCAGCGGCGCACTGATTCTCACACTGGCGTATGGCACCGCCGATCAGAAGCAAATCACAATAGAATAAAACTCTCCATAGAATATCTCTGCAAGGGGCGGGAGTGATCCCGCCCTTTTTATTTGCCTGAATTATGTTGGCTTAGCGGGATTTGCCAGAGCCTGAGCGGAGATTTGGCGAAGGGCTTCGATGAGTTCGGCTTTGCTGGTGACGGGTTTGAGACAGCGGTTTTGCTGACAGATCTGCACCATTGTACCCGAGCCGCTGAGAAGCTCTGTATCGCTGAGCAGAGTTTTTAAACTCTGGTCTGTAGACTCGCCGATAGCGAGCACCAGAACTGAATCAGGCAGATAAAGCTTTTCGATGGTTTCGACCAGAGGTTCAGCGTCTGAGAGCTTTTTGGCGTGAATCAGAAGGCGTGGCGGCCACTGATAATAACGGCGCAGAGCGTTGAGCAGGGCAGCGGTTGCCGAGGGTGCACGCAGCATCAGACTGGCTCCATCAGCAAAAATGGCGGTAGCGAGGTCGGTAAAACGACTGTTCCCGGTGATACTGGCGAGCAGAACACTGTTGTCGGCAAAGAGCGAACGCGCGGACGGCAGTGCGCCGTCGGTTATATTGCGCGGTCGAAACAGAAGTTTTTCGCCATCAGCTGGCGTCTCGTAATAAGAGCCCGGCTGGCGGCCGGCGAAAAGAGCGACGGCCTGTTCATGCAGTTCAACCGCCCACTTGAGCCATTCAGAGTTATAGTCACTGCGAAACAACTCTAACAAGCCGTGAATCAGAAATGCGTAATCTTCAAAAAAGCTGGTGATTTCGGCCTTGCCGCGCCGCCAGCAGCGTAAAAGCCGCCCCGCCGGGCTGACCAGATTTTTTCTGACAAACAGCGCAGCGCGCCGCGCCGCATCGATAAGATCGGCCCGCGCCAGATAGCGCCCGGCCTGCGCCAGAGCTCCGATCATCAGGCCGTTCCAACCGGTGATGATCTTGTCGTCGAGCAAGGGCCTGGTGCGCTGCGAACGATAATTTAACAGCCGCTGCCTGAAATCTGCAAGCCTGGGCAAAAACTCTGCGACACTCAAACCGGCAACAGCAGCAGCTTCTTCGAGGCTCGAATGCAAATGCAGAATGTTCAGACCATCTTCGAAGTTACCCGAAGGCGTAACACCAAAATAATCGGCGAATACCTTTCCCTCGGCCTCGCCAGCCAACTGCATGAATTCTTCGTAAGCAAAAACATAGAAGCGACCCTCATGCCCCTCGCTGTCGGCATCTTCTGCCGCATAAAATCCGCCTTCCGGGGCGGCAAGATCACGTAGAACGTAGCTGGCTATAGACTCGGCTACTTCGCGGTAAACCGCCTTGCCGGTCGCCTTGTGAGCCGAAGCATAGCAACGCAAAAGAAGAGCATTATCATAAAGCATCTTTTCAAAATGCGGAACGAGCCAGCGCGCATCGGTGCTGTATCGGCAGAAGCCGCCGCCGACATGGTCGAAGATACCGCCACGATACATGGCAAGCAAACTGTGCTCGACCTTGTGTAACAGCTCGGCATCGTTTCTGGTTAACGCATGATTGAGCAGCAGCTCAAGCAGGTGCCCCATCGGAAACTTGGGAGCGGCAGTAAAACCGCCATAGCGCTGATCATACCCGCCGGCAATTTTTTCGACACCGTTCATGACCAGCCTCTCGTCTGGAAAGCTGCATGCGAAGCCTGTATCTTCAACAAAGTGTTCGGCGATTCTGCCGGCGCTGTCTTTCAGTTTTTGCGGGTTAGTGCGCCACTCTGCTGCCAGTGCAGATAAAATCTCGATCAGCCCTGGCCGACCCTGTTTCTGACGTTTCGGGAAGTATGTTCCGGCAAACAACGGTTTCTGATCCGGTGTCAGAATGACGGTCAGTGGCCAGCCACCGCTGCCGGTAAGCGCCTGACAGACATCCATGTAAATATGGTCGATATCAGGCCGCTGCTCGCGATCGACCTTGATCGCAATATAAGCAGAATTGATCAACGCTGCCACTTCTTCGTCCTCAAAAGACTCGTGTTCCATAACATGGCACCAGTGACAGGTCGAGTAGCCTATCGACAAAAATATCAGCCGATTATGCTCTGCGGCAAGCGCAAAAGCCTCGCGGCCCCATTCCTGCCAGTTGACCGGGTTGTTTGCATGCTGCAACAGATATGGACTGTTGCTCCCGGCCAGGCGGTTGGTAAGTTTATCTTGTATCATGATATGTTTTACTCCTGTCTTATCAGAATCTAATCTTATGTTGCTGCAAGTCAATTTTCGGCTGATTCCGGGCGCGCAGTGCGCGTCAATCACTTTTCTAACGATGACAGGTCGTCGTCTGTCCAGTTCAGCCTGCTTAAACAAAATTTTTAAATTCTTATTCAAGACTTGAACAGAACCAGCAGCGTACTGACACTCAAAAGCTGCTAAAAACAAGGGTTTTGCACCCTGTTGACTTTGCGAATTACATGCGGTTTAATTACTAAATAGGAATTCATTCTGATTTAGCGAGCAGGATCATAAAACAGCAAGAAGTAAAGACGAGAACAGAGAATTTTGTTAAACTGTGCCAGGAAAATGGCATCAAGGTTACTCAGCAGCGCATCGAAATTTTTCAAGCAATAGTGCGGGCCGAAGACCATCCTGATGCCGAGAAGGTTTTCCAGAAACTGCGCAAAAAACTGCCAACGCTGTCGCTCGACACGGTTTACCGCACTCTGGCGCTTCTCAACGATCTCGGCGTCATCACCACTCTTGGCGGCTCACGCGAAAGAACTAGATTCGACGGCAATCTCGACCATCATCACCATTTTGTCTGTACCTGCTGCGGGCTGACCGCAGATTTTTACAGCGACAAGCTGAATTCTCTCAAGATGCCGGATTCACTGGCAGACATCGGACAAGTCACGCAGACCCACGTCGAAGTGCGAGGAATCTGCAAAAAGTGCTTAAATAAAGTGTCCAAACAGATCAAATCTGATAATTCAACCAGAAAGAGGAGTAGAGAATGAAGAAAAAACTCACCAACAACGCCGGCGCACCTGTGCCAGACAATCAGAACGTATTGACTGCGGGAAAACGCGGCCCGATGCTGCTGCAGGATGTATGGTATCTCGAAAAGCTCGCGCAGTTCGACCGCGAAGTTATTCCTGAACGCCGCATGCACGCCAAGGGTTCGGGAGCCTACGGCACTTTCACCGTAACCCACGACATTACCAAATATACAAAGGCCAAAATCTTTTCGCAGATCGGCAAGCAGACCGAAATGTTCGTGCGTTTTTCAACAGTAGCCGGCGAGCGCGGCGCTGCCGACGCCGAACGCGACATTCGCGGTTTTGCCATGAAATTTTATACCGAAGAAGGCAACTGGGATCTGGTTGGCAACAACACTCCGGTCTTCTTTTTGCGCGACCCGCTTAAGTTCCCCGATCTCAATCATGCCGTCAAGCGCGACCCACGCACCAACCTGCGCAGCGCCAGAAACAACTGGGATTTCTGGACCAACCTGCCGGAAGCCCTGCATCAGGTGACCATTACCATGAGCGAACGCGGGATTCCGCTGTCTTATCGTCACATGAACGGCTATGGCAGCCACACATTCAGCATGATAAACGCCAATAACGAGCGCTTCTGGGTCAAGTTCCATCTCAAGACCCGCCAGGGCATCAAATGTCTGAGCGATCAGGAAGCCGAAGCAGTTATCGGAAAATGCCGCGAAAGCCATCAGCGCGATCTTTATGACAGCATCGAAAAAGGCGATTTCCCGAAATGGGATATGAAAATTCAGGTTGTTCCCGAAAAAGAAGCTGCGAATTTCAAATTCAACCCGTTCGATCTGACCAAGGTCTGGCCGCACAAAGAATATCCGCTCATCGACATCGGCTATTTCGAACTTAACAAAAATCCTGAAAACTATTTCGCCGAAGTTGAACAGGCTGCGTTCAACCCGGCCAGCATCGTGCCTGGCATCGGCTTCTCGCCCGACAAGATGCTGCAGGGACGCTTGTTCTCTTACGGCGACGCCCAGCGCTACCGCCTTGGCGTCAATCATCATCTGATTCCGGTAAACAAGCCGCGCTGCCCGTTCCACAGCTATCATCGTGACGGCGCCATGCGTGTCGACGGCAACCATGGCAGCACCCTTGGCTACGAGCCGAACAGTTACGGTGAATGGCAGCAGCAGCCAGAATTCAAAGAACCACCGCTTGAACTTCAGGGTGCGGCCGACCACTGGAACTTCCGTGAAGACGATGACGATTACTACACCCAGCCCGGCAACCTGTTCAGAATGATGAGCCCGGCCCAGCAGCAGGTTCTCTTCGACAACACCGGCCGCGCCATGGGCGATGCTCCCGAAGAAATCAAGATCCGCCACATCGGCAACTGCTACAAAGCCGACCCGGCCTACGGCGAAGGCATCGCCAAAGCCCTCGGCATTCCGATGAGCAAAGTCAACAAGTAACTAAGGCACTCTAACCAGGCGGTCGGCGCGAACGCGCCGGCCGCCTTTTTCATTTCAGTCTTTAGATGCTAAAATGTCGGTGATCAGCTGTGCGAGAATCTCAGGGACTCGCTCGTAGACGTCTTTGAGATAAACGCGCTCGGTCATTTTGTGCAGATCCTTGCCCCAGGGGCCGATGTTGACAACAGGCATGCGCAGGCTCTGCACGCCTTCGAACGGAATATGATAAATGGTATCCCAGCCGGGGCTGTTGTCGCGAATGGCTTTAACGTCTTCGTCGTTGCCTATCCAGCTTGCGTAAGACAGATCTGAGATGCCCATAAAATAAGCCTTTGAGGTATATTCGACGCCGTAGCGCTGCAGTGAGATATCGTTTACCCGCCGGGCAAGCTGATAACGATCGCCATTATCGAGAAGCACATTGGCAATATGAGGATAATATGGGCCAGAGACTGCGACCACCACTGCCGGGCCTTCGAGGTCAACATAGTCGGCGGTAAATTCAATCAATCTTATCGTTGCCTCGGGCAGCACGATTTCGTTGCGGCTGAGCAGCTCGTTGAGCAGAAGCTGGTATTCTTCATACAGCACCTGAAAATGCTCGCCACCTTTTTCCAAGGCCTGATGATGAAGAGTCTTGAAATCAAGCACGCGCGGAACGAAATCCAGTTCTGCTTCTTCATCTTTATTGAGACGGCAGAATTCGGAATATGAGCGCAGCATGCGCGTCATGACATCGTCGAGTGCTTTCTGCGAGATTTCGAGCATGGTTTCAAAAACCTGCACCGGCGAACGTGTAAAAGTCAGCCAGTTGAAGTAGCCGCTGGCAGCATCAGGTATCGAAGCGTCATAAGCCCGCTTGCGATCTTTGAGATTGACCCAGACCGGCGGTGGCGTAGCGTCATCACCAACCTGATCGCATAATGACACGTTCAATTCGCTCAGACACTGAATCTGAGCCAGAATCAACGAAGGGTTGATGCCATTATAGGGGTCGCTGATATGGCTGCGCACGCCTTTTACAAAAACAACCGGCATGATCTTGCCGACCGAACCTTCATACATTATCGCCTTATCTTTGACCTGATTGAAATAAGGCTCAGAATTGATTGTCAGAACATATTCGAGCTCAAAGCGGCGGCGCAGTTCGCACAGCAGTTCTACTGCACTGAGCATGCCCTTCGAAATCGTCTCTTCATCGGGAACACTGATCAAAAGGATATTGCCGACAAAGTTTTCGAGCTCGCTGAATTCTTCGAGCAAAGCCAGTTGAATCGCGGCACCCGATTTCATGTCGGCGCAGCCGCGGGCAAACATCCATTCGCCAGATTCAAGGTCTTTCTTTGCTGATCGGCCCAGATTACGGGTCGCGAGCTGCTGCGCCAGTTCATCCGGGCGCAGGGCACAGTATTTTAGTTTGCCATAATCTTCGATGTCGACGGCATCGTGATGATGCATCAAAACGACAGTTCTGCTCCCCTGCCCTTTTACCATTGCCCAGACGACCTCGCGATGATGCTGATCGTTCTCGACGCGCCAGGTTCCTACATTGTCGGGGTTATTGGTAAAATAGCTGCGCGATTTGAGCCAGTTCAGCATTATTTCTTCAATTACCAGCTCATAGCTGGTATTGGTATCGCTGCGCGCGGCTATCAGCCGCAGAAACAAAGGCTCGATCCGTTCCCGTCTGCTGGTCATGGTATCTCCTGTCATGTATAAATGCTGCAATAAATGCTCGGACGGTGTCTAGTCATTATAAACAGATTAAGCCGACAACTGCAAATTTGCGGCGGCAAGAACTGTATTTTGCTGGACAAAGAGATATATTATTGGTAGCAATAAAAAACATCAATCGAGGTAATTATGACTGAAGCGAAAAAAAAAGAACGTGTGGTAGTTCTGGGTGCGAGCACCAATCCTGAGCGATATTCGAACAAGGCAGTAAAAATGCTGCTCGAACATGGACACGAAGTGGTGCCGGTTCATCCGGTAGCCCCCGAAATCGAGGGTCTCAAGGTGGTACCGAAGCTGAACCAGGTAACCGGCAAGGTCGATACGCTGACACTTTATCTGTCGCCCGACACACTGACACCGATGCAGGCCGACATCATCAAGCTGAACCCTGGCAGAATCATTTTCAATCCCGGCACAGAGAACCCACCACTGATGCAGGAACTACGCCAGCACGGCCTCAAGGTCGTCGAAGCCTGCACTCTGGTTCTGCTGCGTACCAACCAGTTCTAATAAGAGCAAAACCGTCGATAAAAAACTGCCACTCAAAGATGGCTTTGTTATTCGGGCTCTCGGCGGAATCTCATTCGCTACAACTCTCCCCAGACGCAAGCAAAAGGTAAAAAGCTATGGCTTTGCGTCAATACAGCCTGGCTCGGCCGAGCTGCTCTATCCTGCGCAGCTCGGCATAAGCACATCCTTGTGCAAAAAGTTTTCGCTCATGAGGCCCGGCGCTCGACCTCCTGTCGCGCCGGTCATAATCGCCATCCTGGCGAAGAAAACCCGCCTGCGCCCTTAGCGTAATACAAAAACAAAGTGTAATGTCTTATGATTTAAGCAAGCATCAATCGAGGGTTTTGATTTCGGGAAGGTCTGGCAGGGAAATGTCGAGCGAAGAACTGGCGCCTGACGGAGCTGTTTGCGCCGGTTTTGCCGGCTCTTCGGCCGCAAACTTTTCGCGCAGTTTCTGCTGATTGGCGGCAATCTCTTCGACGAAACGATTTTCGAGCTCCTGTAGAGCCTGAATGCGACTGGCGGTATTGCCGACAAAAAAAGCTTCGTCGAATTTTTCACCGCCGACCTGGGTCTTTTCGAAGTATTCAAGCTCGGCCAGGCTGCTTTTGAATTCAATCAGATATTCTTCGTATGCGCGCTTGCCCAGCAGTTCGATTTCCTGGCGCCTGAGATTGAGAAACTCGATGAAACGCGCGACTTTTTGACTCTCGGCTTCTCTGATACGTGGAGCTTCAGCCTTGGCATAAAAGGTTTTCAGCAGCCGATCGATGCTGCTGAGATGATCATCGAGATACCTTTTACGGGCGGCAAAATTCTGCTGATGCTTTTCTGCGGCCAGTTGATGAGCCTGATTGATCAGGTTGCGACAATCAGCAGCAGACAACCCCTGAAATGAAGCCAGACTCAGACCATGCACGGGCTGATTTGCCGGCAGCCTGATGCGGCTGACCAGATGACTGCGATCGTCGCGTTCGAGCTTGAAGTGATCGAGCATTTCGTCGATACTCAGAGGCTTTTCCTGCTCGGCAGCGGCGGCTATTGCCAGAGCTTTGACACGGGTGGGAGTATGATACTGCCTGTTGCTTTCGGCTTCGAGACCGGCATGTTTGAGTGTAACCTTGAGCACGCGACTAGGCTGTTCTGACGCCGGAATCGGCGAATTATAGGAAAGCCGGTAGTGTTTTTTGAGTTTGAGTCGGGTGCTGAGTTTGTCACACAGGTCTGACAACTGATCGGAAGTCGCTGTCTGCAGATACCAGCCACCGGTTTCAGATGCAATCCCGCCGAGAAATTCAGTATCTATGTCATTGCCAAGGCCAAGAGTAATGACTCTGATATTCTTATCGAGCGCTGATTTAGTCACTTCGTGTGGTTCATGCCGCGAAAGACGGTGCTGGCCGCTTGGCGTGCTGTCCTGCCCGTCGGTCAGACATACTATGGTTTTGAGATCGTTGATGCCAGCTTTGGTATTTAGCTCTTCGCATGCTTCATACAGAGCATCGAAAAGTGCTGTGCCACCCCATGGGCGTATCTTCGCAATTGAACCGATAAGGGATTTCTTGTCGGTCGAAAAGTTGTGATCGGTGTCAATGTCGCTGCCGAAAGACATTATCGAAATATTAACCGGGCCGGCAAGACTTTTAACCAGAACCGCAGCGGCTTTTTTAACATCGGGCATGGCAGATTCGATGCTCGAAGAGCGATCGACCACAAGAATCAGGTAATGCGTAAAATCCTGCGGAGACAGCTTGAATTCAGCAATTGCTGTGGCGTTTTCTTCGACGGCAAGAAGATCGTTGGTCAAATCAAAAGGCTTGTCGTGATATACGCGCAACATGGCTTCAATTACCGGAAAGCCGGAAGCGTCGATATGAGTAAGCCGGGCAGTTAGTTCTGCCGTATAGCCTGAAGCAGCTGTCATAACCATGATCAACAACAAAAGTATTCTTTTCATATAGCCAGATTTCCTTATGCAGCCTGACATAGAGCTTTGCCTGCCAGTTCCTTGACACCGCGCAGATCGACCTTGCCGGTGCCAAGGACCGGAATTTTATCGACCTTCACGAATTTGTCCTTCTTGGGAATGAACAGATTCGGCAGGCCCATTCCTGCCATTTTTTCGAGAGTTTCGGCAATCTTTGCTTCATCGATGGTGTGCAGAACCGCGAGAGTTTCACCTTTTCGCTCATCAGGCACCGAAGTAACGGCAAAAACCTTGATCTCAGAGCCATAAGCTTCATGCAGTGCGTCTTCGACCTTGCCATGCGGCACCATTTCACCACCGATCTTAGAAAAGCGCGACAGGCGATCGGTAATCTTGATAAAGCCGCTTTCGTCCATGATTGCTATGTCTCCGGTGACATACCAGCCATCACGCATTGCTTTTTCGGTAAGATCGGCGCGACCGATGTAGCCCTGCATTACGTTCGGGCCCTTGACCAGCAGCATGCCCGGGCTTCCTGGCGGCAACAGCTCACCGCTTTCAGGATCGACTATCCGCACCGAAACGCCTGGCACCGGGTGCCCGACAAAGCCGCGCCGCGAGCCAGACTGATAGATGCCCTGACCACGATAATCGAGAGTGCTGACAGTAATTGCGGGCGCGCACTCGGTTGCGCCATAGCCTTCTATGGGTCTGATTCCGAACTTCTCTTCGAAAGTCAGCGCGAGGCGCTCGCTGAGCTTCTCGGCCCCGGTGAACACTATGCGCAGACTGCCAAACTGGCCTGGCGAACAGCGTCGCATGTAAATCTGCAGAAAGGTCGGCGTGGCAATAAGAAAAGTCACGCCCTGATGCTCGACGATGTCGCCTATTTTAGCGGCATCGAGCGGGTTTGGATGAAATGCTATGCTCATGCCAAAGCGAATCGCATACCAGAGCGACATGAAGCCGAACGAATGAAACAACGGCAGAATGCCAAGCAGGCGGTCTTCATCGTTTACCGTCATCACCTGCCCGACCGCCTCGACGTTCGAGGTCACGTTGTAGTGCGACAGCATCACGCCCTTGGGCTCGCCGGTGCTGCCACTGGAAAAAATGACAGTTGCGGTCGAATCGATGTCCGGGTGTGCCGAAGCGCCACAATAGCTTTCGAGCCAGCGAACCGGCAGGGTGACAGCAGCTATCAGCGCACAGATTCTCGTGAGAATGCCGACAGCGCCAACGACATCTTCCAGATAGACAAGATTAACGCCTTCTGGCATTTCGATTGCAGCTTTTTCGATAAATTCTCGGCTGGTGATAATACTGGCAATGCCGGCCTGCTTTATTGCCGAAGTCATACCAGACTTGCCGGCAGTAAAGTTGAGATTAACGCTGACTTTGCCGGCCATGGCTACAGCCACGTTAGTCAGTGCTCCGCCAATGGTAGGCGGCATCAAAACTCCGACATACTGTTGATCTTGCCAGACCGGGGCGAACTGGCGCGCCATAGCAATAGTCGAAACCAGTGCTTTGAGGCGGCGAACCACCTTACCAGAAGAGTCTGAGAAGGCGACTCGCCATGGGCGTGTACGCATGCGCCTGATAAAGTAGTGATGCAGCGGTCGCGAGTCCTGGCGGCGGGTTTCCCATGAGCGGGTCGCCAGTTCCTGAACGGCAAGACGTATTTTGTGAGCTGGCGAATCAGAGGGCAGCGGTTCGCCAAAGGAAACAGTTATGGGATAGGGATAAGTTTCGGGAAGCTTGGTGAGAAAACGTCCGCCCGAACGACTGTAAATACTTCCCCAGACCCGATCGAGGCAAACGGGTATGATTGGCGCAGTACGGCCGCGCACGATTTTTTCCAGCCCGCGACGAAATGGCAGCATCATACCGGTGCGGGTCACCTGACCCTCGGCGAAGATGCAGACAAGGTCGCCTTCATCAAGGAAATTACCGGCATCACGCAGAGCGCGCAGTATAACTTTGAGACCGCCGGTAGCCGAAACCGGAATCGCGTGCATGGCCTTCATCAGTGGATGCAGCCAGCGGTTGTTGTAGTAAATTTCATCGACGATGAAACGCACCTGACGGTCGGTGCTTGCCATGACCAGAAAACCATCAATGAACGAGACATGGTTGGGAACCAGCAGGGCGCCGCCTTCGAGCGGTATTTTTTCGCCGCCGACGATGGTAAGACGGTAAAAAGTGTGGGTAACGATTACGAAAATCAGCCTGATCAGGAAATCGGGCAGCAGGTATATCGCCCACAACATGCCACCGGTAGTGATGATCGAGGCGAAAATCAGTATGCCAAGTGGCGACAGGCCGGCAGCGGCGAGACCGGCGGCGTTGAGCGAGCCGACCATGATAGCGGCGAAAATAAAAACGTTGGCGAGCGCAATGACGCCGCCGCGGCGCTCAGCCGGCGAGCGCCACTGTAGAATGGCATTGAGAGGCACGACGATGAAACCGCTGGAAATGCCAAGCGCTACCATTATGGCGAGAGTTGCATAGTAACCTGGTGCGAACAACCCGAATAACAGTGTGAGCAGGCCGACGCCGATGGCTCCGAGCGGAATCAGGCCATATTCGACCAGGCGGCCAGAAATACGACCGGCCCAGACGCTGCCGAGGCCGACACCGAGCCCATAAAAAGCAAGCGGAAGACCGCTCATGGTGTCTGAGTTTTTCATACCAACAGTGAGAGTTTTGGCATAAACGAGAATGTCCTGACCGAGCAGGCTGGCAACGGCCCAGAACAGACCTGAACCGAGAACGGCAAGCCAGATCACGCGGTCAGCAATTATCGCATTGAACGAGCCTTTGAGCGTATCGACAAAGCCCCCCTCACTGCGTGCAGCCGGCACCTGGGCAACACCGAACGAAGCGAACATGCCGACGACGGCAAAACCGGCGAGAATCATGCCGGCCAGCCAGGCATCAGCGCCAACAGCATCGAGAATCAGACCACCAGAGGCGGTGCCGGCAATGATTGCGACGAACGTCCACATTTCGAGGGCACCGTTGCCTTTCGACAGCTTGTCATGCGGCAGCAGTTCGGGCAGAATGCCGTATTTGGCCGGGCTGAAGAAAGCTGACTGCATTCCCATAAGTGCGAGAACCAGCAAAGGTGGCAGATAATCGGGATAAGCGAGGCTGACGGCAGCCATCAGCATGAGAATTACTTCGAGAACCTTCATGTAGACAATGATGCTGGTTTTGCTGATACGATCAGCAACCACGCCGGCTGGCAGAGAAAACAGCATTATCGGCAGAGTGAACACAACAAAGGTAAGAGTAGTCTGCATCTGCGAAATGTTTTCTAATTCAGGATTTTCTGCCGTCATTCCGCTGGTGGCAGCGCGAATAGCAAGAAAAGCGACGATCATTTTGAGGGCATTGTCATTGAAAGCTCCAAAAAACTGAGCAATCAACAGTTGTCGCAGTGAAGCCGGCATAGCATTTTGTTTATGCTGCTCCTGGCCGGCAAACTTTTCTCGAAGCGGACCTGGCTGCGAGTTTTGCTGTTCGTTCATGGTTTCCTCCCGGGCTGGCTGGCAGTTGAAGAGAGCTGGTATAGATCAGAGTCGAGCTTTATCTCAGGATCGAAAGTCAGCAGGGCGTTGTCAGCCCGCAGAACGTTGCCGTATTTTCTGATCAGCAGTTCGTCGAAGATATCGCATTGAGCTGGTTTTTCGACAGTGCCATCGCCACTGTCGATTACATAGTACACCGGCGCATCGCCACCAGAAGACTCAAACAGCAGCTCGGGCTCGCCATCTTCATTGGCGGCATGATCGTAGACAGCTCGCAACCAGGGCTTGTCGAAGTCTGAGTCGAATGCGAAAAATTCGACTTTTTCGACGTCGGGCCAGCGACTGGCGCGATCGATCTGTTCAGCTGTCAACAGGCGGTAGCCATCTTTTCCGTGTCTGACTCGATAGACCGGGCATGGCATATATAGACGCCCATCGTCGAGCTGCAGGCGGTACATGACCTGGTTATAATCGCTGCGCGGTTTTTTGTGCTCTTTTGCCGTAAAAAACGCGGTGAACGTCCCCTCAATGTAAACTTTGCGTCCGTCATCAGCGTCAAACCAGGGGTGATGCACCGGGTTATAAAAATTGTAGGCATCATGCTCGATGATCTTGCGCGCATACAGCCATGGCCCGGTGAAGGTATCGGCCTCGCTGTACCAGATTTCGCCAGTGTTCCCCTGAGCGAACATGACCCAGCGATCGCGATAACGGTTATAACTTATCGAGCCGGTAAAATCGCCAATGCGGCGACCAGTACCAAGCTCGATCAGGCTCAGCCAGGTTTCATCGGCTTTGATGTATCCTTCCTTCAAAAGCTGCTTTTGAACAGCGGCATCATAGGGCAATGTGCCACGACGCCATTTCAATTGCGGTCGACCGTCTGAACCGCGTTCGATTTCGTAATTTCTGCCGGCAATCTGACAGGCATCAGAGGTTGCACTGGCCGGATCGATCGCGGTCAGGCAGGAGTAATAATCATAATCTTCCGGCGTGGAAAATGCGCTCAGAGTTCGGGTTACTCTTTCCCATGGCTGCAGGCAGAAACCCGTAACCTCGCCATATTTAACCGGAACCGCACGCGCCGATTTGTGCGGGCGCGACGATTCTATGCGTCTGAACGGAACAAAAACGCCCTGCAGCTCATCAAACACGGCATAACCGGTTTCTACTGCCTCTTCGAGGGTTTTATGAACGACGTAGCGGCAGGCAAGAATTTCTTTGTCGTTGTCAGTATCAGCAAGCAAAGGTACAACTGTTTCGACCCAGACGAAGCCCGGTTCCACCAGTGGAACCATGCGGCTGGCAAATCCTTCCTGTTCGGTAAAAAACCTCAGCGGCAGCTGACGATCTGGGACCCCGGACTTTGTCAGATCTATCTCAGCGCCAGAACCGCTCAAATTGATGCGATTTGGCCCGAGGGTATCGCCATAAAAGCTCAGCAAACGATTCTGCCAGACGACCGGAACAGCCGAATCAAGGCCAAGAACATCGCCGACCAGCTCAAAAGGCTGACCCGCGAGATCGATGCCGGCCAGCGAGCTGTCGCGATAACGTCCACTGCCAGTAATACGATAAAGTCTTTCGGCAATGGCGGTTCGTTCGAGTGCTAACGTAAAACTTGTACCAGGCTCGATCTTAACGGTTACTGAGCGTTCACCAAAGAAGTCGATCTGCGGCACCCGGTAACCATGCCCGCGCACCAGAAAACGCACGGTTTTTCCCACCAGATCTGGCTCACATACCGCAATATTGCCAAGATTGTCGCTTTGCAGAGTCAGGGCATTGAAGGCTTCGAGCTCAACCAGAGGGATTCCGCGGCCATCAGCAGCATCGACCGTTCTGATCAGAAAAACGTTCGCCGCAACCGGCTTTTCAGCTGCCTTCAATTCGGCGATCTGGCACACAACCAGCAATATAAGAAGCTGCAGGCACGCTGAGCGGCAAATTCGATTTTTCCAGATCATATCCATCCCCTGCTTTATAATTTTGTTAAATATACCATTATGCCCTCTCAGTCTAAAGTATAGTTTCAATTCAGAGACTGCAGGAATTAAAAATGCCGGGCGGCTGCTGTTTGAGCAGTGCCCGGCATTACCTGCGACCGGCGATGAAGTCAGCGTAATGGGCGCATGTCGGGGTAACGCGCTTCGTAATCGCGTAACATGCCTGCGACTACGCCTGAGAGAGCCAGCAGGGCAATCAGATTCGGAAATGCCATCAGGCCGTTGGCGATATCTGACAGGTTCCAGATCAGTTCGAGCGGAACTGCTGCGCCAATCGGAATCAGCAGCACGTAAACAAGGCGATAGATAAATACAGCCTTCTTGGCGCGTTTGGGATTGGCATCGAACATATAGCGAACCGAGCGGTCACCGTAATAGCTCCAGCCGATCATTGTCGAGAAGGTAAAAAAGATCAGGCCGAAACTGACGACATGATGGCCCCAGGCGACATTGTGTCTGAAAGCTGCGGCGGTGAGCTCAGCGCCTTTGAGACCAGCGAACACAGTGGCCTCAGCCGGGTTGAAATAACCGCTGGTAATGATTACCAATGCAGTCATAGTGCAAATTACAATAGTGTCGATGAAGGGTTCGAGCAGTGCAACCATGCCTTCGCGCACCGGCTCAGAGGTTTTGGCAGCGGCATGGGCAATTGGCGCCGAGCCGAGACCGGCTTCATTCGAAAACAGGCCACGCGCAATACCCCAGCGCATTGCCTGGGCGACGCCGTAGCCGAGCATGCCACCGGCGGCTTCCTGCAGACCGAATGCTGAGCCAAAAATCATTTTAAAAGCCGGAATCAGATTCTCACGCTGCACAAAAAGAATGTACAGCGATGCCGAAACGTAGAAAAACGCCATGAACGGCACAACCTTGTCGGCAAAACTGGCAATGCGCTTGATACCGCCAAGAATGACGATTCCTACCAGTATGGCGATTATAATGCCGATTACCAGGCGCACCATATTAAAACCTTCACCGGTTGCGGCTTCGACCAGTCCTGCTTCGCTCAGATAGCTATGTAACGGGCCAGCAACTGAGTTGGCCTGCACCATGTTGCCAATGCCAAATGAAGCAACAAAAGCAAAAATAGCGAAAAGCATGCCGAGTTTTGGCATTTTAAGGCCATCACGCAGATAAAACATCGGGCCACCGGAAACCTCGCCGTCTGAGTCGATCTCGCGGTATTTCAGCGCAAGCAGGCAGCAGGTGAACTTGGTACACATGCCGATAAAGGCGCTGACCCACATCCAGAAAACGGCGCCCGGCCCGCCGCTGGCAATGGCAGTGGCGACGCCGGCGATATTACCGGTGCCAACCGTTGCGGCCAGAGCTGTCGACAGCGCCTGAAAGTGCGTGATTTCACCTTTGTCGTCAGGCTTTTCCCATTTGCCGGAAATCAGCGACCAGGCGTGTGTGAAAAACCTGATCTGCACGACTCTCATTCTAATGGTAAGCCAGATGCCGGTGCCAACAATCATGAACATGAGAAAGTAGCCCCAGACATAGCCGTTTACCAGCTCGACCCATTTTGCGAATTCTTCCACATTTACCTCCGAACAGATAATACTATCTCCTTTCAACTATCGGGTCGCCGGCAACTGAGAATAATAGCAAACCGGCAAAAAATGTTTTACCGATTGGACTTTATGGCTTAGTGCAATTATAATGCGGCATGTCGAAAATCAATACGGGTGAAGCTTATGCAAAACGAGATTAACTGGGAATCGGCAAACGAAAACGCGTTTCCGATGAAGCTGGTCGAGAAAGGCCTTGACCTCAAAGGCCGCAACGCATTTTTCTTTTATTTTTCGGTCACTATCGCGGTAGTTTCGATGGTCTGGGTGATCATGCTGTCGATCCGCATCATGATGCTGAGCCGCACCGACCCGTCGATTCCGGGTTATTACGTTACGATTGCGATGGTCTGTATCGCTGTCAGCCTGGTCAGTCTGCACCATTTCTACCGGGTTTTCGCAGACCGCAAAGCCTATTTCAAGCAGGTCGAAATCGATGACGGCGGCCTGGTGAAATTTCTCGAAGTAACCCGGGAGGGTCGCCGCGAATGGCAGGAAAAGCTGCGCAAGTTCGAATCGATCAGCCTGCGCCACTACACTTACCGGGGTAAAGATTCCTGGTATGTTGCCATTGTCCACAGCGACAAGAGCAGAAGTTTCCCAATTTTTTCGCCGACGGAAACAGACCGCGAAGCTCCCGAGGAAGCCAAACGCCAGCTTCTTGCCCGCCTTGGCAGCCAGTTCAGTCAGTTCGGTCTGGTAACCAGTTACGAAAAAAAATCAGAGAATGAAGAGCAAAGCTGATGAAGAAAACACAGGACTCCCCTAACAGAGAAAAATCTCTCTGGCAGCCGACAACTATTCTGGCACCGGTTCCGGCGGTCATGGTAACCTGCCAGGGCAGTCAGGGCCGCCCCAATATCATTACTCTCGCCTGGGTCGGTACGGTGAATTCAGAACCGCCAATGCTGTCGATTTCGGTGCGCCCTGAGCGGTACTCTTATCCGCTGATCAAAGAAAGCGGCGAATTCGTGGTTAACCTTGCCGACCGCCAGACCGCACAGGCAACCGATCTCTGTGGCGTAATCAGCGGCCGCGACCATGACAAGTTTCACGAAACCGGCCTGACGGCAGGACGCAGTCAGACAGTGCAAGCGCCGATAATAATCGAATGTCCGATAAACATTGAATGCAAAGTCGAGCAGGAAATAGCTCTCGGCTCGCACAACATGTTCATTGCCCGCATCACAGCGGTGCAGGTAACACAGAAACTTATCGACAAGGACGATTGCCTGCATATCGAAAATGCCTCTCTGGTCGGATTTGCGCACGGACATTACTATCAGCTCGGCCGACAACTTGGACAGTTCGGCTTCAGTGTGAAAAAGAAGTGAGCGCTATCGACCTGCTGGTTGTCGGCGCCGGCGCGGCCGGCCTGATGGCTGCCATTAAAGCGGCTGACGAAGGCCTGCGCGTCTGCATCGTCGAATCTATGGCAAAACCGGCCCGCAAACTCGGCATTGCCGGCAAAGGCCGCGGCAATCTTACAAATACCGCGCCGTTAGCGGAGTTTCTCAAACACTTCAACCGGCACGGGCGATTTTTAAAAGCCTCGTTTGCTGCGTTTTTCAACAAAGAACTCATCGATTTTTTCGAAAAGGAAGGATTGAAAACCGTCGAAGAGCGTGGCGGGCGGGTTTTTGTTGCTTCCGGCAGGGCTACTGATGCGGTAAGATGCCTGCACCATGCCATTGAACGCCGTGGCATCAGATTGCTGACCAGCAACCCGGTGCGCGAACTGTTGATCGCCGAAAAGTGCTGCCATGGCGTAATTCTGGCGGACGGACGCAAACTCGAAGCAACCAGAACACTGCTGGCAACCGGTGGCATGTCATACCCGCTGACCGGCTCGACCGGTGACGGCCTGAGAATGGCAAAAAAGTGCGGTCACACAATAATAACTCCCCTGCCCGCGCTGGTAGCCCTCAAACCTGAGCAGACACTGCCAGAAAATCTACAGGCTGTCGTGCTTAAGAATGTCTCGGCTGAACTGCGTATCGACGGCAAAAAAGAAGCTGCCGAATTCGGCGAAATGGCATTTCTCGACGGCTGCCTGGCCGGGCCGATCATCATAACCCTCAGCCGATCAGCCGTTCAGGCGCTTCATGCCGGACACAAGGTCGAAATAGTGCTTGACCTGAAGCCGGCACTCGATCATGCAACCATCGATCGCCGCCTGCTGCGCGAAATCGAAAACAATCGCGGCATCGACATCGCAGGCCTGATCGCCAAATTGCTGCCAGCTGATCTGCGCCGCTACTGTCTTGAACAGACCGGCCTGATCGGCAGCAAAAAAGCGGATCAGATGAGTGCAGAGCAAAGAAAAATTCTGCGCCTGTGGCTCAAGGAGCAACACTATCAGGTCGCTGGTCACGCCCCATGGGAACAGGCTATAGTAACAGCCGGCGGCATAACCACTACTGAGATCAACCCGAATACGCTTGCGTCAAAGATCATCGCCAACCTGCATTTTGCTGGCGAAATAATCGACATCGACGCTGATACCGGTGGCTACAATCTGCAGGCCGCCTTTTCTACCGGCTGGCTGGCTGGCATGTCAGCCGCACAGGCCATCAAAAACGCCGGCAAAGCTCGTTAAAAACACAAAGGAATCCACACCATGAAATTCATATTACGCCAGCTCGAACTGCCTCTTGATTATAACGACGAAGACCTGCCGGCAGCAGCAGCACGCCGCCTCAAATGCGACGTCGAAGAAATAATTCATGTCGAGCTCGTAAAAAGATCGATAGATGCCAGACCAAGACGGCCGGCACCGCTGTTTATTGCCGCCGTGAAACTTGAAATGGCCGCCCGCTTCCGCCTGCCGTCATGGCTGAAAAAAGACATCGAAGAGCTCTCTGATGAGCTTGGCTCAGCAGAGTCTCCAGTAAAACCCGCTCTGAAAAGCGGCGATCCACGACCTGTCGTCGTCGGCGCCGGACCAGCCGGTCTGATGGCTGCCTGGCATCTGGCAATGGCAGGACTCAAGCCAATTCTAATCGAGCGAGGAGACCGGGCCGATCGTCGCAAACCTGTCGTCGATAATTTCTGGCGAACTGGCGCTTTCGCCCCGGAAAACAACGCACTCTACGGGGAAGGCGGAGCCGGCCTGTTTTCTGATGGCAAACTTACTGCACGCAGCAAGGATCGCCCACGCATACGTACTTTTTTTGAAACACTTGTGCGCTGCGGTGCGCCGCGCGACATTCTGATCGATGCAGAGCCGCACCTCGGCAGCGACGTTTTGCTCGAAGTCGTTGCCAGCATGCGCCAGCTCATCGAGGCAAATGGTGGTGAAACCCTCTACAATACTGCGCTCACCGATCTCATCTGCGAAAACGGCGCCATTATCGGCATTAAATGCGGCGACAAAGAACTGTCTTGCAACAGATTGATTCTGGCAACCGGTCACAGTGCCCGCGATGTCTACCGTTTGCTCCAGAATAAATGCGCCAGTCTCGAAAGTAAGCCTCTCGCTGTCGGCATCAGACTCGAGGCCCCCCAGGCTCAGATAAATATGTCGCAATACGGCCGCTTCGCCGGCCATCCACGACTGAAAGCCGCGAGCTATCGGGTGACCCGACGCCCGGAAAATAATGCCAGAGCCTGTTACAGTTTCTGCATGTGTCCGGGAGGCCTGGTCATCTGCTGTGCATCAGAGCATGGCGCGCTCACAACCAACGGCATGAGCTATTCAGGCCGTGACAGCATCTGGGGCAATGCTGCCTTCATCGTGCCGGTTGAGCCTGGCGACTTTGCCGACCCGGCCTTCGCAGCTTCAGGCAAAGAACTTGCCGGCATGCTCTTTCAGGAAAAAATTGAAAAAGCCGCATTTACGGCAACTGGCGGCGACTTCGTCGTACCGGCACTTATGCTGGCCGATTTTCTTGCAGATAAAGTTTCAGCCAGCCTCCCGGCCAACAGATCGTGCCCGCGCTCAAAGCCGGCTTCTTTCGACAACATTCTGCCTGATTTCGTGACCCGAACCCTGCGACAATCCATTCCGCCAATGCTGCGAGAACTTGGCAGCATCAACATCGCAGATTGTATCGTTTATGCCGCCGAAACCCGCAGCTCAAGTTCAGTGCGCATTCTTCGCGACGACTCTGGCCAGTCGCCAACTCTGCGCGGCCTTTTCCCAACCGGCGAAGGAGCTGGCTACGCCGGAGGTATCGTCAGTTCGGCAGTAGACGGCTTGAAGGCGGCAGAACAACTCATCGAGAGTCTTTGCTGATAATTGAACAAAAATGCTTTAAGCAAATCCGGCAATTCTGATACAATGAATATAATAAAATAGTTCCAGCTGGCGTCGGAACAAAAAAAATTAAATGGTGAGAAAATGGATATTGAGAGAAATTGTGTCAACCAGCAGCTGCTGACTCAGATCGAAGAGGCAATTGCCTTACCAGCGTTCAACGATAAGGCCGATGTTGACGCAAACGAACAGGCGGCGCGTTATCGGGAATTTTCGACACGCTGCTTCTGGCAGGAAATCGCAGTCGCCGCCACCCTGGTTACCTGTTTTTTCCTTGCCTATCTGATCTGCTATCTGGTCGGAATTGAATATGGCAGCTTTCTTCACGGCAAGATCCTCTACGCCGTGTTCGTATTCTTCAATATTTATGCGGCAGGCCAGGCATTTTACAGCTGGGCCGTCATGCGAAGCAAGAGCGTTGTACGTGACTACATGTTCTTCTGGGCGATCGCTTTTATCGGCGCTGCCATTGGCAACTCAATCGATTATCTGCTCTGGGTAAGCGAAACAGCCGAATTCAAGCAAAATACGCTGACCAATCTGATTTTTGTTTTTTCAATTATTTTGTCATTTCCAGCCATTTATTTTCTAGCTCAAGTTTGTAAGGTAAAGATTACCAGACAACCCATACTGTATTTCCTGCCAATGATGTTTACTTTTGCGATCATACCAGCCTTCATGAACCTCGATATTATTAAAAGCATTTTTGGCGCGGCCAGCCTCGAGAGCATACGCAATATACCGAACCTCAAAGAATTTCTTTTTGGCTTTTTTTATTCACTGGCTGCCGGCTATATTTCTGCCGTAAGCCTCTTCATCTGGCAGTCAGGAAAAGGTCGCCTCGTCCATTCAGCCAGACTGGTAACGATCGGCACTATACTCTTCAGCTTCAGCTGTGCAATTTATGCCGGTTTTTTCCCGTCAGCGCCATTGCTCGATATTCCGGGCAATCCGGTTCACATACTTATCGCTTTGAGTTATGTGCTGGTAGCCCTCGGCGTCAGACGCAGCGAAAACACGATCAAACTGCTGATGAATCTTGAAACGAATCAGCTGCCCCCGGCGGTAACTTTGATGGAACTCTTCGGTGAAACCGAAGGGCTGGCTGTCTACAAACGTCTTGAAAACAGCGTTGAGAAGACTCTTCTCGAATTGATGAGATCACGCGAAGAAACGCAGCACAAGCAGAAAGAAATCGGCCTGCTCGAACAGGAGATCGCGCTCAGAAAAAAGACAGAGCATGAGCTGTTGCTGGCAAAGGAAAGAGCCGAGGAAGCCAGTCGCGCCAAGTCAGAGTTTCTGGCCCTGATGAGTCACGAACTCAAAACTCCGCTGACGGCTATAAAAGGTTACAGCGCCCTGCTAAAAGACAATACCTTGAAAAAGCTCATAGAAACGCAGCAAATTTCAGGTGTTGCTGCTGAGATACAGGTCAATTCAAATCATCTCGAACAGATGGTTAACGATCTGCTCGAGTTTTCTCAGCTCGAAAGCGGTCGCCTGGAATATGAAAAAGAAATTTTTTCTTTCGACGAGATTCTTGCTTACATCCGATCGATCAGCAACACACACCAGCAAACTATCGGCTGCAAGTACACCGAGATAATCCCCGATGAAGCAATCAAAGTTGAGGCAAACCGCAAGGTTATTCAGCAGATTATCACCAATCTTCTGGTGAATGCCTTCAAGTTCTGCAATAAGACAAGCGTAACCCTTGAAATAACGAGGTCAGCTTCAGATTTGAAGATAGTCGTCGCAGACGAAGGCATCGGCATAGCAAAAGATCATCAGGAAAAAATCTTTGAAGCTTTCTTTCAGGTAAGCCTTGGCACAACTAGAAAATATGGTGGTATCGGCCTTGGACTGAGCATTGTAAAAAAACTGGTCACCTGGCTCAATGGCTGCATAAAGCTTGAAAGCGCCCCTGGCCAGGGAAGCCGCTTCGAAGTTACGCTTCCCGTCATTGCAAAGTGACCGAGAGATTCTCAGGCAGCATTTTTCGACTGCCGGCCGCTAACTCAGCAAAGCATTAATTCCAGACGGGCAGGCTATCCCGAATCCTGCGACTGCGTGCCGGATGGCTATGACACAATTGTCGGATATTGTCCGGCTTCGTCCGCCGGCTGCGTGAAAAATAACAGAAAAGTTCGCAACCAGAGACTTGAATTCGCTAAAAAAAAGGGCCCCTGGTCAGAAAGCCAGGGGCAAAGTGAGAGGATCTTTTGAGAGGATACGTGAAGTCGCGCGGGGACGCGACTAAGCGTAAAAACAAAAACTGAATTGTAGAAAACCTGGTGTGACAGATATGTTACGAAATATACAGCATAAGTTTGTAACAACCGCTTACGCGGTGGCACCTGACAATTCAGTCTCTTGTTGACAAAGAACTGTAACTTAATAAGCAATAAGCGTGCCAACATTCAAAAACATTAAAAACACCGAATTATGCGAGTTTTATCAAATCCAGTCATGTGTAATTTTCGCACATGTGAAATTTTTGCACGCACAGCGGCAAAAATAACTCAACCTGTGCACGCAGATGACAAGTTATCCGTCCAGATCGACTCTACCAGAATCATCAATTTAATCATTGAATTAAGTCGTGTGCGAAGGTATAATATACGCTGCTTTTAACAAGACCGGCACCGGTTGTGTCTGCCGCAGATGCGCAGCTGGCGATTTTTTCTATGAGGCTCGAGCTAAGCATGGATCAACTTTTTTATGGTTATTCCAGAGAGAAAATGATTTCTCTAACCTTCGCCGACGTCACAGAATCAGCTAAACTCCTCGAAAAAAAGCATCTCTCGGGGCCAACTGCCGGCAGATTTCTGGGCGAGGCCCTTGTCGCCGCAGCGCTTTTATCTGCCAACCTGCACAATGAAGATGAGCGCATTTCGCTACAGGTGCAGGTCAGCGGCCCAATCGGCGGCTGTCTGGTTGATGCCTCTCGCAACGGCAATCTACGCGGCTACACTATGATCAAAATACTCAACGACTTCGATGTCTCGGACTCTACTCCATTGCAGAAGGTGCTCGGAGATGCCGGAGCCCTAACATTAATTCATTCCAGCCGCAGCAGCGTGCTTTCGCAGCATCAGATTCAATGCAACCCCATGAATCTCAGACACGGACTGGCAAGATACTTCAACGACTATCAGCAAAAACCCACCGCCATCGAAATCAGCGCTACCAGTCGAGATCATTACCTGCACCGGGCTGTTGGTCTCTGCATGAGCAGAATGCCGGAAGGCCAGTCGGAGAATTTCATCCCTCTCCTCGAAAGATTCAACGACAAAACCATCGCAAAGGCTCTCGACCAGGCAGTTGACATAGAAGTGCTCAGCAACATGCTTGGGCTTGAAGATCTGGTAATTCTTGAACGCCGCGTTCTCGCGGCAAAATGCACCTGCAGCCATGAGAAAGTATTATATTCGGTCTCATGTCTGCCAGCAGAGGAACTCGAAGAAATCCTCGAACAAAATGAAATCCCTGAAGTGACCTGCCATTTCTGCAGCAGTTCATACCGCGTGGAAACAGCAGAAATAGCCCGTCTGCTCCGAGAAAAAAAAGAACAGCAGGACAAAGAATAACGAGAAATTCTGGAGGAAATTATGAAAATGCTTCGACCCCTGGCCATAGTGGCTCTGATACTGGCCATATCCGGCACACTGCATGCCTTTTCAGGCAATGAACGCAGCGAATTTGCCAACAAGTTCATGGTTATGAAAAAGCTCGCAGCAAGCTGCCGCAGCACCAGCGAAAATACATCTGTAGCAGCTCTCAACGCCTTGCGCGAAGTGTTTTTCCGCAACACTGAAGCTTATGGAATGCTATCTGCTTCGAGTGAGATGACAGGTGATTCTTTTCAGGGGCTTTGCGATAAAATGAATTCTGATGTCGACAAAATCTACACCGGCATAAGAAATCTCGAAAACAGCCTGAAGGTTTCTGACCCCTACGACATCTCTGACAAATACCTCAACGAAATTTTGCGATTTCTGCTGATCTCAGAAATCACCATGATACTGAATGATCAGCAGTTTTTTGTCACACGCGACAAAATCATAAGCGACATTCAGCAGAGCCGTCAGTTCGTGCTCTCGGCGATGTATGTTCCACCGACCGGCGCTGCCAACAGCGACCTGCTTGTTCTCGACCGCCTCTCAAATCTGGTCGATCTTGCCGGCTACATTTATAACGAACAGGTGCAATGGATGATGAACTGTTCTTTCGCCGTGCAGAATCTCGACGTCACCAGCTATTCCATTGCCGGGGACAGCGTTTTTAAAGGGTTTGCAACTAACCGGCCGCCGCGGCTTTACATACCTGGCGACCCAGATGATTACACACTGTCGGGCGGTTCCCGCTGATCTGAAAACAAGGCATTGCCAGTTCAGGGCAAATGCCGTATAGTCCGGTAAATCAGAGGTCTGAGCTCAGGTTCAGACCTTCAATTTTTATGCCCTTCAACAGGCCATTATCACTCAATTGTCGCTCGCCGGGCTGAAAACTGCCACCGGCATCACGTGGCTCAGCGCCAGGCATCGGCCGGCCAGCATCTTTCGCAGCATCTTGCTGCATGCGGCGCTCAGTGTCGCGATGTATTTCCAAAGCCTCGGCATCACTTATCTCACCATTATTGTCGGCATCGAAACGACGCAATATTCTTCGGTAAGCCTGAGGATTATTATCGCGTTGATGATTCAAATGACCTCTGACGGCCGCAAGAATTTCTTCTTCACTGACAACGCCATCTCCATCAGCATCGATATTCGGAGGAGCGGGCTGCATACCTGGTTGAGGCCTGTTCCTGTCCTGATTTAGTCTGGGGAAAAGGCGCGGCCGGTTGGGAAAGCGCTGACCGGGCTGCTGCGCCAACAGAACCGTTGAACAAAAGCACATACAGAAAAGAATTTTGAATTTCACTGGTCTTATCCCCCACCCGCTTCGGGATTGTATTCTGGTAATACTGAAGGCCGTACCTTGATTACCTTTTCATTTTTTATGCTCACAGTACCTTTTGGCGAACCTGAAGGCTTGCTGACAAAACGCGCCAGCGTCATCGAAACCGGTGTGATACCGCCATTGCGGCCTTTACTGTGCCAGACCGCTGCTGCAGCGGCGGCTTCGATTGTCTTTTTATCAGGTTCTTCGCCGCTGGTTGAGCGCAGCAACACATGGCTGCCCGGCATGCCGCGCACGTGAAACCAGAGGTCATTCGGCGACGCTGCCTTCAGGCTGATAAATTCGTTGTCATTGCTGGTGCGGCCGGCAATGATGTAAAAACCTTCGGCCGGCTGATATATAAATGCCTGCCGTCGCAACTGACCCAGATCTTCGATCATGAAGCACTCCGCCGTGAATTTGCACTGTTAACCCATGTAGTATAATATAAATTCTCACATTTAACCAGCAGGCGGAACACCCATGAAAATAGTCACTTTTAACGTCAACGGCATACGGGCACGGCTTCACCAGCTCCAGAAGCTGATCGAAAAGCACCGGCCAGACATTATCGCAGTTCAGGAGATTAAATGCGTAGACGATGCATTCCCTTATGACGCCATCAGCGAGCTTGGTTATCACAGCGAGGTCTTCGGCCAGAAAGGGCACTACGGTGTCGCCCTGTTATCACTGCGAAAGCCTGTCGATGTCAGACGCAATTTCCCAGGCAGCCCTGCATGCGCGCAGCGCCGTCTGATCGTCGGCACCTGGGTAGATGACAGTAAAAGACCACTGGTAGTTATAAATGGCTATTTTCCTCAGGGCGAAAGCCGGGAACACCCCGAAAAGTTTCCGGCAAAACAAAAGTTTTACGCTGATCTGCTGGCCTATCTGAAATCTGATTTCAAGCCTTCCGACAATCTTATCATAGTCGGCGACATGAACGTGGCACCTGGTGATCTTGATATAGGAATCGGCGAAAAGAACGCGCAACGCTGGCTGAAAACCGGCAAATGTTCGTTTCTGCCCGAAGAGCGCGAATGGCTTAATCACCTGCTCAATTGGGGCACCCGCGATCTTTATCGCGAGCTACACCCAGACTGTAATCAGTGGTTCAGCTGGTTCGACTATCGTTCTGGCGGATTTGAAGACGAGCCCAGAAGAGGCCTGCGCATAGACCTGATGCTGGCGACCGCTGCTCTGCTTGAGCGCTGCCAGAGCGCAACCATCGACTACGAGATCAGAGGTATGGAAAAACCCTCTGACCACGCGCCGGTGCTGGTCGAATTCAGCTGATAAGCTCTTTTAGTCGCTGTGACAGATATCGTAATCAGGGCAGCGGCCTTCTGAAGTCTGGCATTCAAGCAGACCCTGAGTCTTGCCGGTGCAGGCAACTTTCATACCGGTCTGGCGGCGTGACTTGCGGTTCAACTCGATTTTTTCCTTGCGCAGTTCGACAACTTCATCGTCAGTGAGTCTTTTCGCCGGATTGATCATATATGCCTGTTATTCCTCCTGGATTGCATAATCAAGTCGGCATAGAGTAGCGCTTTCAGCATTTTTTTTCAACTCTTTCCGACAAAAATCACAGAACGCGCCGAAGCCATGTGATATAATCGTTTTGTCAACATCACACAGCGGACAAAGTATGAGCGAACCCCAGGCACCATATCTTGAAGACTCGCTTGAAGCAATACCCTGCGGGCATTCCTGCCGGGCCCTTGATTTTCTTCAGCAGATTTATCATGCCGCTCCTGTCGGTATGGTAGTGGTAGATGACAGACAGGAAGTCGTCAGACTCAACCAGAAATTCAGCAGCCTGCTCGCTCTCGACTCAGACTCATGTATCGGAGTCCGTATCGGTCGTCTGCTGCCGACTCTGGCCAGCCGCCTGAATATTCTGCTTAACGATGTTTTGACCAGCATGACTGCACGCAACGAGCAGGAATTCACGTTCCGCCTCGATGGCGAACTGCGAACCTGGTCTATTACCGCGTACCCGGTTCGACGCTCTGAATCTGAAGCTGCCATGGTAAGCCTCATCATTCACGATATAACAGAGTTGCGCAAGGCTGAAAGCGATCTGGCCGAAGCACTCAATCAGATCAGAACGCTCGAAGAAAAATTGCGCCTGGAAAACCAGCTGCTTAGAGATGAAATCACCAGGGAAAGCGAACACTCGCATATGGTCGGAAGCAGCCCAAGCCTGCGTGAGGCTGTCGGCAAAATCAGACAGGTTGCGCCAACCGATGCAACGGTATTGATCACCGGAGAAACCGGTACCGGCAAAGAACTTGCCGCACGCGAGATTCATCGACTGAGTCGACGGGCTGAACAGCCGATCATTGTGGTAAATTGCGCGGCTTTACCGGCGAACCTGATCGAGAGCGAGCTCTTCGGCCATGAAAAAGGCTCATTCACCGGTGCGATAGCTCGCAAGATCGGTCGCTTCGAAATTGCTGATGGCGGCACGATTTTTCTCGATGAAATCGGCGAAATGCCGCTTGAACTGCAGAGCAAACTGCTGCGCGTGCTCCAGGAAAACCAGATCGAACGAATCGGCAGTCATCGACTTATCGACATTGACGTCAGAGTAATCGCCGCCACCAATCGCAACCTGCATGAAGAAGTAAAATCCGGGCGCTTTCGCGAAGACCTTTATTTCAGACTCAATGTCTTTCCCATTCATCTGCCGGCATTGCGCGAACGCGGCAGCGATATAATCGAAATTGCCCGCGACTACATGCTCTTTTGTGCGCGCAAACACGGACGGCATGTAACGGCACTTTCCCCCTCTTCCGAAAAGCAGCTGCTCGCCTACGAATGGCCGGGCAATATTCGTGAATTGCGTAATCTGATCGAGCGTTCGGTTATTTTGTGTCATACTGACACACTTGCTGTCGAAATACCTTACTCACAGTCTCTAACCCTGTCAGCCAATACGAAAACAAACGACAGCACGATGAGAACACTCGTCGAAGTGCAAAAACTTCACATTTTGAAAATTCTTGAGCGCACAGCCTGGCGAGTTCGCGGCGCCCATGGTGCCGCTGAAATACTTGGCCTGAAGCCGACTACGCTCGAATCAAAAATGAAAAAACTTGGAATATCGAGAAAAACCGCCGGCGATTGAGCGACAACCGCAAATCCTTTCCCCTGGCGGCCTGGACTCGAATCAACCAATAATGGCATGACACTTGCTAATTTAATGCCAGCATGTAATTCACACAAGAAAGAGTCGACAGCATGATTATCCTTTTTAACATATTGATGATCTGGGTAAGATTCATGATGTTCCTCTCTGCCGTAAAACAAGCTGTCAGAACCGGTCGAAAACAACAGGCGCAATATCGCTGAACACAACACTCATTACACCGACATGCAGGGGCTGTTTCCAGGCGAAACAGCCTGATTTCCGTATCTGCTTCCGCATTACCTTTGATCTCAAATGCAGCACTGTTGGAGTACATGGTAGTATCTGGAGCGACCATTTTGCCGGCTACGTGAGTTATCGTCGGGGAATTTATGGCGAAAACGGTCGAAGATGTGAATAGAAAAGCTGTCAGAAATGCACAGAGAATAAAGGCCAGGTTAGTATTCAAGACAATTCGTCTTCGAAAAGGGTTTGCCAAATCCCGGTCTGGTACATAAAAAACCCGACCGGCGGCTGCGCTGGGCCCCCTGTGCGGGATATGCCCCATGTATGCCCCCTGTTATTCGAATAACCCTTCAAATTAAGTGTAGAAGATTTTTTAAATTATGTAAAGGCGACCAGCCAATTCACCTTAATTCTCGATCAAACTGTCACTGCGAAGAGGGCAAACCCGACGAAGCAGCTTCAATGCTCAAAAAGATCATCACATCGCTGCCTGTGATAAAAAATGGGTAAATTCATAAAATTTAGCCCGGCTGATCTATTGACAGCGTTGCTGCACAATGGTAAAATCAATTCTTCCCAATTTTCAGATGGATCAGCTTGAGATTGAGAAATATTCTTCAGTTAAACAACATTTTCAAGGCGAATAATGCTGCCAGGTGGGGCAAGACCTGAGCAGCGGGTGTTTTGTGTAGCTTTATCCCCGCAGCCAATGCGGGGTCATTTTTTTGTGGAATGAAATTATCAAAGAGGTAAACAGATGGACGAACTACAGGAAAAGACAACAGAGAATAACGAAGAAGTCGAACAGGTGACGGTAACGCTGCCTGATGGCAGCAAACATAAACTTGCCAAAGGCAAACCCATTATCGAATTGGCCCGACTCCTGCCACAGGAGCCGGATCTGCCCTATATATGCGCAAAAGTAAACAATGAAGTGCAGAGCCTCGATTTTTCGCCCGAAATGAACTGCAATATCGAGTTTCTCAATTATAAATCGCCGCAGGGCCGTGACTGTTACCGCCGCAGCATGACCTTCGTGCTTGCCCGCGCCATCATGGAACTCTACCGCAATGCTCGCCTCGCCATCGATCATTCAATCGGCAACGGCTTCTTTTACGACCTTTTCACCGATGTTCCGGTTTCAGAGCATATTCTCGGCTATATTAAAACAAAAATGCTCGAGATCATCAACAAAGACGAAGCATTCGGCAAAAAGACCATGACCCGCACCGAAGCGATCGCCCTGTTCAATCGCGAAGGCTACCCCGAAAAAGCACGCCTGCTCAAAAACCTCAACACCGACAAGGTCGGCATCGTTTCGTGCTGGAAGTACATCGACCTTGATTTTGGCGCGATGGTTCCGTCTGCCGGCTATCTCAAGGTATTCGACCTCAAGCAGTATGCGCAGGGCTTTGTCCTGTTGTTCCCAGAAAATGACGATCCTTCGATACCCGGTCAGATAAGGCGTCAGCCCAAGATTTTCCAGGCCTATCGCGAAAGCAAAAGCTGGGGCAAGATTCTTGAAGTCAACAACGTCGGGCGCCTCAACGAGCGCATCAAGGACGGCACCATCTCGGATTTCATCAAAACCGCCGAAGCCCTGCATTCAAAAAAGATTCAGGAAATTGCCGACGAAATTACCAGTCATCCAGCCGTGCGCATCGTGCTGATTGCCGGCCCGTCCAGCTCAGGCAAAACAACATTCAGCAAGCGTCTGTGCACGCATCTGAAAGTCAACGGTCTGCGCCCCGTCGCGCTGTCTCTCGACAACTACTTTCTCGACCGCCAGCACACTCCGCGCGACGAACACGGCGACTACGATTTCGAATCAATCTATGCTCTCGACCTCGAGCTGTTCAACCAGCACCTGAGAGAACTTCTCGACGGCAAAGTCGCTCAGATACCAGAATTTGACTTTCATACCGGTCATCGCAAGGAAAAAACCGACCCGATGCGCATCAACGAAGACCAGATCATCATTATCGAAGGCATTCACGGCCTCAACGATGAACTGACCAGATCGGTTCCGGCTGAATGCAAATACAAAATCTATATCAGCGCCCTCACCCAGCTGGTCATCGATGATTACAACCGAATTGCCACTACCGACACCCGCCTGATCAGGCGCACCGTGCGTGACAGCAAGTATCGCGGCTATTCTGCCGAAAACACCTTCAACCGCTGGCCTTCAGTGCGTCGCGGCGAAGAACGCAACATCTTTCCGTTCCAGGAATGCGCCAACACAGTCTTCAATTCTGCCGTTCCCTACGAATGGGCGGTATTGCGACCGATAGCAGAACCTCTGCTTCTTGACATTCCACCAGAAAGCCCGTCTTATACTCAGGCTCGCCAGATCCTGAGAACTCTTTCGTTCTTCGCTCCACTTGACCCCAAAGAAGTGCCACCGACCTCGATTCTGCGTGAATTTATCGGCGGCAGCTCTTTCCAGTATTGAGCTGACTGGCGTCATGAAAAAACCGGCGGCGAAATCGGCTGATTTAAAACCTCTTCTTGAAAAGGTTCTCTCCGATTTCCCGCCGGTCGCACGTACCAAAGCCGACCCGATTCAATTTCCGCGCTGGTTTTTTGACCATGGCCGACCCGCCGCCGAAGTTGAAGCTGTCGCGCTGTTTGCGGCGATGCTCGCCTATGGCTCGGCCGCCCAGTTTATCAAAAAGATCGAGCAGACTCTCGACGCCTGTAAATGGCACTTTCTCGATCTGATACTCGACCAGAAAAAGGCGGAAAAATTCGCCTGGCCGGCATATCGCCTGAGCACCGGCGATGAAATCGGCATATTGGCAAGAGCAGCCGGCCGACTTATCGGCCGCCACAAAAGTCTCAAAACCGTTTTTCTCAAGGGCTACAAACCCGACAAAAGCATCAAAGAAGGTTTAACCGCGCTACATAAAGCTCTCTGCCTCGAAGCCGAAGCGATTGCCGGCCCGCTCACGCGCGGCACCAGGCATCTTCTGCCCGACCCGGCGGCAGGCGGCTGTGTCAAGCGCTGGCACATGTTCCTGCGCTGACTGGTGCGACCTGAAGACGGTGTCGATATGAACCTGTGGCCTGAGGTATCCCCTGCCCTGCTGCTGATTCCACTCGACCGCCATATCAGCCGGATCGCCCGCAATCTTGAACTGACAAGCCGTGGCAGCGACGACTGGAAAACCGCCGAAGAGGTTTCTGCCAGCCTCGCCCGCTTCTGCCCGGAAGACCCGATAAAATACGATTTTTCGCTCTGCCATCTTGGCATTGCCGGCGAGTGCACGCACGGCAAAGATCAGGAACTCTGCCGCCGCTGTCTGCTGGCATCCGCCTGCCTGGCGGCAAAGCCCGGCAGAAATTGACATGTTTCATACCCGAGAGTAAACTGACGCAAACACCAGCCCATTGGAGAAGCAAAAAATGCTTGAGATTAAAGAATTCTTTGCCCGACTACCCGAATTTGTCTGCCCTGAGCTTTTTGAGACCGAAGTTGAAGGCTTTGCCAGACTCGAAAACATCTGGGATATACTCAAAAGGATTCAGGCCGGGTTCACGGCAAAATTCGTTAAACCCGAGATTCTAGGCACTGTCGAAGAAGGCGCTTTTTTGCGCGGCAACGACATTTATCTCGGCAAAGGCTCGGTAGTTGAAGCAGGCGCCATGGTCTGCGGCCCGGCCATCATCGGCGAGAACGTCGAAATCAGGCACGGGGCCTTTGTGCGCGGTCATGTGATCATCGGCAACGGTGCAGTAGTCGGCCATTCAAGCGAAACCGTGCGCTCGGTTTTTCTGCCCGGCGCCAAGGCACCACACTTTAATTATGTCGGCGACTCGATTCTCGGCTCAGGCGTCAATCTCGGAGCCGGCACCAAGCTGTCGAACCTCAAGAATGACGGTTCTAACGTGCGCACGCGCATCGGCGAACATGTCGTCGATACCGGCATTCGTAAATTCGGTGCGATTCTTGGCGACAACTGCCTGCTTGGCTGCAATTCGGTAACCAACCCGGGCACCATAATGGAACCCAATTGCATGGTCTACCCCTGTGCCAGCATTAACGGGCATTTTGCCGCTGGCTCGATAGTCAAACTGCGTCAGAACATCGAAACCGCGATCAGCCAGAAAATATAAAAAACTTCGCAGGATAATGTCTCGATCTCGCAACAGTGAGACTGCTTCGGAGACCTCGGTCTCCTCGCAGTGACGCTGAGGATCAGAACTCGATGCCGGGGCGAGCTTTGATGCCGCGGTCGAAATAGTGCTTGTGTTTGACCATTCTGGTAACGAGGTCTGCTTTTTCGAGCAGCTCTTTGTCTGTGCAGCGGCCGGTCAAGACCAGTTCGAGATTTTCCGGGCAGCGGTCGATAAGCTCTTCCAGAGCCTTTTTATCGAGCAGTCCGTAGGTCATGCTGGTCAATACCTCGTCAAGAACCAGAAGATCGAGGCGACCGGCGGCGATAATCTCTGAGGCCAGTTCTATGCCACGCACCGCCTCGGCTTTGTCTTCTTCGAGAACGCCGAACCTGAAAGTTCCATCAGGCTTCATGCGCTCGAGACCGGTAACATGATATTCAATTGCCAGCCGGTCAAGAACGACAAGTTCGTTATGACGATAAGTCTCGCTGCCTTTGTCGAAAAAAATGACGCCAACGCGGCGACCTGAGCCAAAAGCTCTGATCAACAGACCTACCGCCGCTGTCGTCTTGCCCTTCCCGTCGCCTGTGTATGCATGAATCATAATTAAAACTCGATATCAAATTCCGAGCCAAACAGCGGGTCTTCGGCAAACGCTGGCAAAGAAGGCTGTCCTGGCTGTTTAACCGGCTGAGTTAGCGCTGGCGCAGAAGACTGCGTGCTGGCCGCAGGCTTTGCCTCACTCTTAACTGCAGTCGGGCTGCCAAAAATGTCTTCGAATCCGTCACCAGGCTTTGCCGGCGTAGCGTTGGCTGCCGCAGTTCCTGTTCTTTCTGGCGATGAGCTCGGAACCTGCGCTACGCTACCAACTGGTTCGCCAGCCAGCGAGGTCGGAGTAGTTACTGCCACAGCTTCACCGGTTGCGGCTGGCGCTGCGGTTGATGAATTGGCTGCAGTCGCCTGGGCCGAACCAGTATTTGCGCGACCAGGCACAGCCGGAGCATGCTCGATGAATTTTGCCTTCTCCGGCGGCGTCTCGATTTTTACCATGTCAAAGGGCCGGGTGCGTTCGCCGCTCATATCCCAGATGGTGTAGAGAGGTTTCCAGGTTTCTCTGGTACCTTCCACTTCCCTGCGCATGATAAAAATGTCGCCGGTTTTGTTGGGCAGCATGGTGGCGACAAAGGGACGACGCCAGAAACCGCCTGAATCCTTGCGTTGAATATCCATCACAACGATATAAAAACCATCCTGATAAATAAAACGCTCGATCACAGCCGGCCGATAATCGAACATGGTCGGCCCCGGCGCCCAGACCAGAAGCATGTATTTTTCAAAATCGATGGCCGGCATGCCCTCGGCAGCGTTGGCCTGTTGCCAGAACCGCTCGAGATCGTAGAGGTCACGAATGATGAAAAACGGCCGCGCCGATTTGAACATGCAGTTGTCGCCACGCCAGTCAGCGTAGACGCCAAGTTCCACTGTCTTCTGGGCAGATACCTGACCGGGCAGAAGAAGAAGAACCGCAATTAAAATCAGCAGCAGCCTCGACATCATCTGATCTCCAGCCCGGCAGCGGTCGGGTAGATTTCGAGGCCATTGAAAATCACTATGGCTTCAAGAATTTCGTGCCATGGCCGGTCGCGCAAAGAGCAGTAAAGGGGAAGCACAACCGGATTCTGCCAGCTTATGCGCACATTGGTTGCGAAGGCGATGCGCTGCAAAGCCTGATCAAGAGGCTTACCGTCGCTGATAATTGTTCCGTTCTCGTTGAGTATGGGAAAATATTCGGCCAAGGTGCGACTGCGATAGTTCTGAACACGCTCCATCAGGTATTTCCAGCCGGTGCCCTGAATATGGACGGGGGCAACAAAAAACAGACCGCGACGCGGATAAAAGCGATGATGCGGCGAAACGACAAGATCCATCATGGCCTCCTGGCCGCGAACATGGCGTCTTACCTGATTCTGTGCCGTGGTCGAGTAGTGACAGATGTAATCCTTGCGATAGGCTAGCCCGACCATGCGGGTGATTTTCCAGATCGGCAGCGGTAAAGTCCAGATTACGTCAGTACGATCTTTATAAGCCAGGCCGCCTGCCGGCACAATTACGTGATATTGTTTGCTTTCCGGCCGATAGAGAACGACACTGTCATGTCTGATCGCAACGACGCGCAGGTCGGTACCGACCATATAACCTGAAGTCACCAGAATTTCGTGACCGTTCCACTTCAACCAGGCCGCGCCATCTTCGCCAAAACTCACCAGTCCTTCCACTTCTATTTCGTCAGGGTTGGCAATCATCAAAGCAGATGCCGCCACCGGTATAACTACCGCCAGCGCGCAGCATAAAAATAATCTCAGCCAGAAACTTGCCTTGTTCATCGAATCTATCCTTTCACATAAAATGCAGCTAAACTAATGTAACATATCAGAAGAATTTATTATAGAATATGCCGTCAGGCAACAGCCTTGTCAAATTGAGAATCGTCTCCGGAGGCCACAATGAAAATTTACCTTTTACTCTCAGTCATATTCGCACTCTGCCTTCCTGCCATCACGGCAAAGTGTGATGTGCCGGTAGCGCCAACTGCCAGACAACAGCCCGAAAGCAAAGAAATTCATGGCATAACCCTGACCGACCCCTACGCCTGGTTGCGCAATCGGGAAAATAAAGAAGTGATGAGTTATCTCAAGAACGAAAACCTGTATACCTCTGAAATCATGCAGGACACCGAAGATCTGCAGAAATGGCTGTTCGAAGAAATGAAAAGCCGCATCAAGGAAACCGATCTTTCGGTTCCGAGCAGAATTGACAGTTACTATTATTACAGCCGCACCGAGCAGGGCAAACAGTATAAAATTCATTGCCGCCGCGGAATCGAAGAAGGCGCACCCGAGGAAATCATATTTGATGAAAACAAATACGCCGAAGGAAAGCCTTATTTCGCGCTTGGCGCACTCGAAGTCAGCCCAAACCACAACATTCTCGCCTTCTCGATCGATAACAGCGGCGCCGAAAAGTTTGAGCTGGCGTTTCTCAATCTGGTTACCGGCCAGACCTACCCTGATCGCATAGCTTCAACGACCTACGGTGTCGAATGGGCTGAAGACAACAAAACTGTTTTCTATACTCTCATGGACGACACCGGTCGGGCCTGCCGCATACAAAAACATCGTCTTGGTGAGGAAGTTGCCAGCGACACCCAGGTGTATTTAGAAGAAGACGGTCAATTCTGGGCTGGAATCGGCAAAACTCGTGACCGCAAATATCTGGTACTTGGCGCCAGCAGCTCTACTTCTTCCGAAGTGCGCATTCTCGATGCAAGCAATCCCGATGGCGAATTCAAGATCTTCCGACCGCGACAAAAGGGTGTGGAATACGGACTTGTTCACCAGAATGGCTATTTTTACATACTTACCAACGAAAATGCCGTTAATTTCAAGGTCATGCGCACACGCGACAACGAAATTGAACCTGAAAAATGGCAGGAATTCATCGCTGCGCGCGACGATGTTCTCGTCGATGACGTCGATGCTTTTGCCGATTATCTGGTGATCAGCGAACGCGAAAACGGCCTGCAGAAAATACGTTATTTCGACAAAGACGGGCAGTTCAAACACATTCCGTTTGATGAAGCCGTTTACAGCGCCGAAGTCGATGAGAATCCCGAGTTCAAGACATCGATTGTGCGTTACCGCTATACTTCGCTGACGACGCCGCAATCTATCTTCGATTTCGACATGGCCACCGGCAAAGCCGAACTGAAAAAACAGACCGAAGTGCTCGGCACCTTTGACAAGGCGAACTATCAGTCTGAGCGCATTTTTGCCAAGGCTCCAGACGGCACCATGGTACCGATCTCACTGGTATACCGCAAAGACATGCGCAAAAAGGGCCCGGCCAAGACCTATCTCACCGGATACGGCTCTTACGGATCATCGTTCGATCCCTATTTCTCTTCGATACGTCTGACCCTTCTCGATCGCGGCTTCATCTATGCCATCGCCCATATCAGAGGCGGTCAGGAAATGGGTCGCCCCTGGTATGACAACGGCAAGCTGCTCAACAAGAAGAACACCTTCACCGACTTCATCAGCTGCGCCGAACATCTGATCGAACAGGGCTACACCGACCGTGAGCTCCTGGTCATCAACGGCGGCAGCGCCGGTGGTCTTCTTATGGGAGCTGTGGTTAACATGCGCCCGGATCTATTCAAGGCAGTCATTGCAGACGTTCCATTTGTCGATGTCATCAATACCATGCTCGACCCCAGTCTGCCGCTGGTAAGAGAAGAATACGAAGAATGGGGCAATCCGAACGAAAAGGAATACTTCGACTACATGTATTCTTATTCGCCATACGACAACATCAAGGCGCAGGATTACCCGGCCATGCTGGTTACCGCCGGGCTCAACGACCCGCGCGTATCATACTGGGAACCGGCTAAATTCGTAGCCAGACTGCGCACCATGAAAACAGACCGCAATCTGCTGCTGCTCAAAACCAACCTTGACGCCGGTCATGCCGGTGCTTCTGGCCGTTATGACTACATCAAGGAAATAGCTTTTGAATACGCCTTCATCTTCAAGATGCTCGGCGTTAAATTCTGAGCCTGAAAATCTGAGCGTTTGTCTGACAGCCTGACCGCAAGGTCAGGCTGATTCTTTATCGATGCTGCTGACATCGATCATTTCGTCGAGCATGGTCAGGTGAAAAACCCTGAATACGCCTTCGCTACAGTTGATAACTTTCAACTTCTGCCCCAGTCCACGCTTTTTAAAGCAGTCGGCATACCAGGCAAAAATTGCAAGACCGGCACTGGCAATAAAATCAACCTCTTCGAGGTCAAAAATCAGCAGATCAACTTTTTCAGCAGAACGGGCGCTGAGTTCATTTCTCAAATCCTTGAGAGACATCTGATCGAGTTCGCCATAGAGTTTGACGAGTATCGTGCTTTCGCCTTCCTGAGTTACCGATATATCGAGAATTCTGCTCATAAATTATTCTCCGCTCTATCAGCCGATAAGATAACCGATAAGCGAAAACAGAACACCGGCCATGCTGATAAAAAAAGGCCGGTACCATCTCGCATAATCTACGGCAAAAGCATAATAGCCGCTGTAAAAAGGCGTAAACACCAGTGCCAGGGCTCCCTCCAGCAGATCCTTTTTCAAGGCCTCACCGGTTGTCCAGATTAGACTCATCATGAACAACAACATACCTGTAAGCAAAAGCATCGAACCCATTATATACCCCTGAAACTTTGCATCTGCGCAGACGCTTTATCTACGGCAGAATCCAGCCTTCTGCCGAACCTCTGCATATCTTACATAATTAACATATAATACTCAACAATGCAAAATCATAGATTTGCGAAACGATATTTATCTGAATGTCGCGCGAGGGGTTTACCGATCATGGCATTTCTGTTATTTTGGCAGCACAACATACTGTGCAGCAGAGGGAAAAATGACAGCACAGCTCGAAAAGATTCTGATCAGACCCGAAACCAGCATACTCGATACGCTAAAGGTAATCGATGATGCCGCTTTGGAAATTGCTCTCGTCGTCGATGAAAATAGCAGACTGGTCGGTACAGTTACCGACGGTGATATCAGGCGCGGGATAATAAGAGGAGCCAGTCTTCAGAGCCCGATTGTCGATTTGATGAACCGGCAACCCATCATTGCCGGGCAGAACACCACCGACGACGAACTGCTTTTTCTGATGACCAACCGTTCGATCAAGCATCTTCCCGTCGTCGATCGTAACAACTGCGTTATCAAGCTGGTTCAGCTTAAAGACCTGATCGCCCGCAAACCTCGCGAAAATCAGGCAGTGATAATGGCCGGCGGACTGGGTTCGCGCCTCGGCGAACTTACCCGCGACATGCCAAAACCACTGCTGCCTGTCGGCAACCGCCCGATAATAGCTCTTATCGTCGAACAATTGCGCCGACATGGCATTCTGAATGTTCACATTTCTGTCAATTATCATGCCGACCGCATCAAAAACTATTTTGCCGAAAACCCGATAAAGGGCGTAACGATAGATTATCTCGAAGAAAAAGAATTTCTCGGCACCGCCGGCTCACTTTCGCTGTTGCAGGCACCGGTTCGCCAGCCACTGATAGTTATGAACGGAGACATTCTGTCACCGGTCAATTTCGGCAATCTGCTCGACTTTCATGCTGCCGGCCGCAAGCCGATGACCATATGTGCCCGCGAGTTCAACTTTCAAATACCTTACGGCGTTCTACAAATGCGCGGTGATGAGCTGATAGACATTGAAGAAAAACCATCTCACAGCATATTCATCAACGCCGGCATCTACGTTATCGAACCTTCGGTTCTTGCCAACATCGCCCCCGGAAAGCGACTCGACATGCCAGATCTGATCAAGAGCATCAACAGCTCTGCCGGCGGCGTCAGCTGTTACCCGGTATCTGAATTCTGGCTCGATATCGGCAGCCCGGTTGATTATGCGCGCGCCCACGAAAATTTTGCAGGAATCGCAGACAGATATGAATAAAGTCAGCATGATGGATCGCAAAGTTGCAGTTACCGGCGCCGCTGGTTTTATCGGCAGTCACCTGACTGAACAGCTGCTGGCCACGGGGGCTCATGTCAGAGCGTTGATCCGCTACAATTCCCGCTCAGACGCCGGATGGCTGAAAGAGTCGCAACGCCACCCCAATCTGACGATTGTCAGTGGCGACATTCGTGATCCATTCCAGGTCAGAAGCTTTCTTGAAGGCTGCGACACGGTTTTTCATCTCGCGGCGCTTATTGCTATTCCCTTTTCTTATCAGGCTCCGCAGAGTTATGTCGAAACCAACGTAACCGGTACTCTCAACCTGCTGGAGGCGGCAAGGGGCCACAATGTTCGTAAGATTATACTGACTTCGACATCTGAGGTTTACGGAACCGCTCTTCGGGTGCCGATCGATGAAGAGCACCCGCTGCAACCGCAATCGCCCTACTCTGCCAGCAAAATCGCAGCAGACATGATGGGAAGAGCATACGCAAGTTCCTTTGAACTTCCGGTCGTCATCGTTCGCCCGTTCAATACCTACGGACCACGCCAGTCGCTGCGGGCGGTGATCCCGACAATCATCACGCAGGCCCTCGATGGACATAGCATCAGGCTTGGCGATCTCAGGCCCGTAAGAGATTTCAATTTCGTAACTGATACGGCCTCTGGTTTCATTGCAGCTGCCTGCAGCACCTGCAGCCGCGGCGAAACCTTTAACCTCGCTACCGGCAGAGGAGTCAGCATAGGTGAAACTGTCGAAATAACTGGCCGTCTCCTCGATAAAAAACTCGAGATCATCGAAGAAGAAAGCCGACTGCGGCCGCCCGACTCAGAAGTGATGCGCCTGATCGGGAATGCTGACAAAGCTGTTCAGCAACTGGGCTGGCAGCCAAAGCATTCATTTGAAGACGGGCTTCGCCAGACAATAGAATGGATTAGAGCCAACCGCAGCGAATATTCGCAATCACAAAAATATCATTACTGAAATGTTTCTGGACAAATTCACAAAAAAGCCACTCATCATCGCTGAGGCCGGCGTTAACCATAACGGCAGCCCGGAGCTGGCGCATCGCCTGATCGAAGCCGCAGCAACGTCCGGGGCCGATGCGATAAAGTTTCAGACTTTCAAGGCCGAAGAATGCGCCGGGCGCTTCGCAGAGACAGCTGAATATCAGAAAAGCTGCGCGGTCGCAGATCAATTCATGCTGTTAAAAGGCCTTGAGCTGCCTTTTTCTGAATTCGCTGAATTGAAGAGGCATGCAGAAAAACTGGGTATGCTTTTTTTATCTACCCCTGATGGAACCGTAAGTCTCGACCTGCTCTGCCGCCTCGATGTGGCTGTCATAAAAACAGGCTCGGGTGAAGTTACCAACCTGCCTTTTCTCAGAGAAATTGCGAAACGCCAGCGACCGGTCATTCTGTCAACAGGCATGAGCAGTCTCGGGGAGGTTCAAAAGGCTCTGGCTGAGCTATGCAAAGGGAGTGCCAGCGACATAATGCTGCTGCACTGCACCAGCGAATACCCGGCACCTCCTGCCGACTGCAATCTCAATTGCATTCCGCTGCTGAAGCAGGCGTTTTCGCTGCCCGTCGGTTTTTCTGATCATTCAGAAGGTCATGAAGCGGCAATCGCCGCTACCGCTCTCGGAGCGTTGATAATCGAAAAACACCTGACTCTCGACCGCAACATGGCAGGCCCGGATCATTCAGCCTCACTCGATCCTCAGCAGTTTGCTGAAATGGTGGCGGCAGTGCGAAAAACATCTTTAATGCTGGGCAACGGGCACAAAGAGGCGGCGCCTGGAGAAAAGGCAAACCGACAGCTGGTTCGCCGCAGTCTGGTGGCTGCCGTAGATCTTGAAGCCGGCGAAATCCTCACTGGTGAGAAAGCTTTAATCAAACGCCCGGCTGGCGGCATTGCCCCGGAAATGTTACAACATGCTGTTAACCGTCGCGTTTGCAAGAGCTTACGCGCCGACGAACCAATAACCTGGCAGCATCTGGGCGAGGTTGTCAAAGTTGAGCCTTGAATTCATCACCGACCTGGAGCGCTGGCAACAGGTAGTAGACACGCTGCCCGAATTTTGCGGAAAAGTCTATTACAACGCCTGTTATTACCAGGCCTGCGAAATCAATGGTGACGGCAGGCCGGCCGCCCTTTATTTTAATGAAGATCAGACCATAATATTTTATCCTTTTCTGATCAGGCCGGTGCCAGCCATATTAGGTTTCAGCGGCAGTTTCGACATGCAGACAGCTTACGGTTACTCTGGGCCGGCTATTTTTGGCGGCACTCCACCGACAGTTGCCAGATTTGCTGAGATGCAGGCGCGCTGGGCTGAAGACGCCGGAATAATTGCCGAGTTTGTCAGATTCAACCCGTTTTTCGACATGCATACACTTGCGCATATTTTCAAGCCGGAGCTGAATCGCAAAACAGTCAGCATCGAGCTTGACCATGATTTTTCGGTTATGCTGCGGCAGTCTTCCGGGCCGCGGCAGCGCAATTACCGCAAGGCACTGCGTGCCGGACTCAGCTACGTTGCATTACCTGACTGCAAAGAAATCGCGAAAATTTATCGCAAGGCAATGCAGCGAATTGGCGCAGATGAATACTATTATTTTTCCGACCGCTATTTTTCAGCACTGCAAGAAATACCACCAGAAAACCGCTTTTTTGCAGGAATCAGGGGCAGTGACGGCAAGCTGATCGCTGGTGGAATATTTCTTCAGGACTCGGTCGCAGCGCACTATCACCTGGGTGCCTCAGTTACCGAAGCCAGAGAATTGCAGCCTGATGCCTTCATGTTATTTGAGGCAGCGAGAATTGCAGCTGCCAATGACAGAAAACTGCTGCATCTTGGCGGCGGGCTATCGCTGGCAGAAGACGATGGACTATATCGCTTCAAGTCTGGCTTTTCCCAGAAGCGCCAGGATTTCTACATTGCGCGAAAGATACACCAGCAGAAACTTTATGACAAAATCTCAAAAAAGTGGCAGAATCTGACCGGTCGTAAACCTCATATTTTGCTGCATTATCATGAAGGATTAGAGCATGCAGACGTTTGACAAACAATGGAACCAGGTACACGGAACCCGCAACTGGGGACGTTACCCGGCAGAAGAACTGGTAAGATTTATGGCGCGTAATTACTACAACCAGCAACGGAACCTGATCAGAGTGCTCGATCTTGGTTGCGGTACAGGTGCCAACACCTGGTTTCTCTGCCGCGAAGGCTTTAATACAGTGGCATTCGATGGTTCTTTTGTCGCTACTCAAAAAGCAGCGGCCTTTTGCAGCGAACTTGCAGCGCCTGGCGTTTTTCTGCAGGCTGATGCCGGCATGCTGCCTTTTGCAGACAGCGTATTCGATGTGGTAGCCGATATCGGTGCGATTTCTGCCAACAACAGCCGCGGTATCAGTCAGATACTGCGAGAAATCTGGCGGGTTCTCAAGCCGGGCGGACGGGTGTTCTCTTCAGTGCTGTTCACAACTTCGACCAGCGGCTACAAGACCGGCGAAAAAATAGACAGTCACAGCTATCGCAATATTGAATCAGGGCCAGTTGCCGGACTCGGCACCATTCATTTTTTCACCCGAGCTGAAATTAAAAGAGTATGGCAGCAGGCAGGGTTTGAACAGCTGGTTATCGACGTGATCTCACGCACAGATCATGGCGGCAGTCAGCGGGTCAGTTTTTATACAGCGGCCGCCCGCAAGTCTGGGGGCTGACATGTCAGACCAGACCAGCAAAATCAGCAACAGTTCAAAACTTTCAGTTGTTCTCATCGAACCAGATATACCGCAGAATACCGGCAACATTGCGAGACTATGTTATGCAACCGGGTGCGAACTTGTGCTGGTCAGACCTTTCGGCTTCAGGCTTACAGATGCATCATTGCAGCGGGCCGGTATGGATTACTGGAAAAATCTAGAACCCCTGATTCTTTCTGATGTCGAAGAATATTTCGAATGGGTCGGGCCGCGCCGAGTCTACTATCTTTCTGCACATGGCAGTCGCAACTACGCGCAAGTCAGCTATAACTCAGGTGATGTTCTGGTGTTTGGCTCAGAATCGCGGGGACTGCCGGCAGAGGTGCTTACAGCCGGCAAAGCTGCGAACAGCCTGATTACACTGCCTATGATCGCACCCGCACGCTGCCTGAATGTGTCTTCAGCTGCAGCCGCAACGGTTTACGAGGCTCTGCGCCAGATAAATCACTGGTCATCGTCTCCGCCGGAAAGTGTCTGAGAAGGTGCATCCATTCCGCCATCCCCGCCGGCAAACTCTTCCTGCGCCATGCTTTCGATCTCTTCATCCATGTTTTCGCCCATTTCCCTCGCCATCTTCTTGGCCCATGTCGCGAAAGTGCGGGGATCATTTTCATCGAGTCCCGAAAGAGCTGAAGGGTCAGCAAGACTTTCCATTATCTGCTCTTCAGTACGCACCGTTTTGACGCGCGAGACCAGTCGCCGGCAATTCGTTTCACCACAATGTTGACAGGCCTGAGGATTATCGCGATCAGCAATGCTGCACAGCACAGTGAACTTTTTAAAACATTTCGAACAGCAGAATTCATAGAGCGGCATGTTTTTTCACTCCCTGAAAATTGTTTTAATGCCGAAGATTATATGGTATTCTCTACAGATATATCAAGATGATAAACTCAGGCTGAGGAAGCTGAATGAGTCGCTCGCCTTACGAACTGATCAAAAGCACCGACGATGCACTCTGGCGTGAGGGTCTTGGGGCCCTGCTGATAGAACACACCCCGGAGTCGGGCGCAGCCATAATCGGCATGTTGTGTGACAAAGCCTGGCACAAACGCGAGGCCGCAGCAAAAGCGCTTCTCGAATGGGGCCCGGAAATCGGCCCTCTCATACTCGATCACCTCAACGAGCAGAATCACGACCAGTTTTACTGGATGTTGCATGTTCTTGGCCAACTGGGCGATGATAATTCACTGGCAGCTGTTAAACAAATACTTCACCACCGCGATGCTGAACTGCGTGGATATGCAATAAGGGCTGTCGCTTCCCACAAAAAAATTGAGAACGCGCGCACTCTTTACCCGCTGCTGAACGATCCCAACTGGGCAATTCGCAAGCTTGTGTTTGAGCAATTGCTGGCTTTTGGCGAGGCCATTCTCGACGACCTGCGCAAAATTATCAACACGCCCTCCAAAGTGCCCAATCACAGTGTTATTGCTCTGTTTGTCAAGATCGGCCAGGACAACGTCATTGAAGAACTTCGCAAAATCTATCAGGATGGAACTTTTGCCCTGCGCTATTCGATAGTTTCTGCCTTGGGCGAACTCGGCACTGCTCCGGCCATAGACTTTCTCATTAACTCGATGGCTGATGGCTCATGGGCTATTAGGCAGTTGGCAGCCGAGCAATTCATAAAACTCGGCCCCAAAGTTTTCGAAAAGCTTACAGCTGCTTTCGGTCGCAGCGACTCATTGATCAGATACGACATCATAAAAATTCTTGTCGAACTTCTTGGCGATAAGTCGATGCCGCTTATTCAAAGACTGTTGTCGGCTACCGACCAGGAACACAAACTTCTTGCGATAGAGAATCTGACCAGACTCAAGAGCGATGATGCCACCGCGACCCTGTTGCGTTGTCTGTCTGACCATGACCGCATAGTCGCAGATTACGCGGCAGACTGCCTTTCCCAGAAGCCAAACCTCAACATAGAACTGCTACTTCAGCACTTGAACACCGAAGACGAGAACCTGAGATTTCAGATTATCAAGATCATCGGTTCTATAGGCGGTATGGCGCTGTCACCGATCATTAAAATACTTGAGTCCGGCAACAAGCAGGAACGCCTCTTCCTGCTCGGCGTGCTTCAGAAAATAGCCCCACACCCGCAACTGATTGAGGTTTTGATACAGCTGTTAGGTGACGCCAATTGGCCGGTGCGCAACGCAGCGGCAAACTGTCTTGTTAACTACGGTGAGGCTTCAGTTACTTCGATCGTAAAAGCGCTTAACGATCATTCTGACGACATTCAGTTCTGGTCGCGAAAGGCTCTGGCTATGATAGGCCCCAGAGCAGTGATAACACTCAAGCAGATTCTCGAAGAGAATACTGAACCGGGCCTTATACCACATATCGTCTCGGCACTTCTGTCAATGAACCATCCAGAAGCCGTACCGGCGGTTACCCGATTTCTTGAAAGCAGCGACGACTATCGTATCGAGGCGGTCATGTCATCGGTTCCAAGTATCACCTCAAAAGATGTGGTTAACACGATTCTCAATCTGCTTACTCATCCCGACGAAAAAGTCTGCCGCTGGCTGGCGTATCTGCTAAAAAAGGCTGATGCGAACTCTTTGCGACGAACTGTATTTCTAGGTTTCAGCCATTCCAATGATATGGTTCGCTATTATATCGCTGAAGCTGTATCAGAGTGGAAGAACCTTACAGAAAACGACATCAAGGTTATTGCTCGCCAGCTGCAGGTCGAAAAATCTCTCAAGAACCTGCGTGCAATGGTCATGATACTGGCCCGCCATCCGTATCCTTCTACAATAAAAGCGCTTCAGGAATATCTTGAAGCCAGTCCGCCAACGACGATGCTAGATTTGATGCTGGTGGCAGCTGGGCAGAAGAAACCGGAATATCTGAAGATGCTTGACCAATTGCTGAATAGAAGGTCTGAAGTCATCACCATCGATGATGTCGATCGCGTCGGCAAAATTCTTGGACATGTCTATCAGGATCACCCGGAAGGCCTTGTTCAGGGGCTTACTTCGCCCAGCAAAGCCTACCGCCTGTGCTGCATTATTGCGCTCGATTCAATTGACGACCGACGCATAGCCTTTTCCATCATGGAAACCCTGTTACCCAATGAAGAGGCAGACGTTCTCTGTCGCGCAGTTAAAACTCTCGCCCGTTATTTCTTTCATGATGATTTCAGGCTCAAAGGTGCAATCACCGACTTTTTCCTGAGTCTTGGCAAAATGATCACCGAGCCGCTGAGCGAATACATTGAGGAACTCGAAAACGAAATAGACCGCAAATCTCTGGTAGACATGATCGAAAGCGTTGGTGGCAGCGTAGACCCCGAACTGTTGCGCCCCAAAGGCGAGGCGAAGGTTGTGCTGTCGGACAACCATCTCGACGAAGTTCTCGAAAAACGACGCCAGGCTCTCGAAGAACTCGAAAAATACGACGAACTCATCAAAACCACACACACACTCGATCTTTCGATCATGTTTACCGACGTCAAAGGCTATACGGCTTTCAGCGCCAAAGCCTCGCTGTCAGAAGTCATGTCGATGCTCAAACAACATGACGAAATTCTCAAACCGGTATTCGAAAAATACTCGGGTGATATTCTCAAAAAGATTGGCGATGCCTTTCTGGTGGTATTCGAAAATCACAATAACGCCATTCTCGCCGCCATTGAAATTCAGCGCAAACTTAACGCCTTTAATGCATCAGTAGCCGAAGAGCGCCGACTTGCCATCAGAATCGCCGTCAACAGCGGCTCGGTCATCAGAACTGAAAACGACGTTCTCGGTGATACAGTCAACCTCGCATCCCGCCTCGAGGGCATTGGCGATGCTTTCGAAATCCTGATCTCAGAATTCACCCTGCAACGAATCAACCGCCAGATCTTCGAGATAGAAGCACATGGCGAGCACATGCTCAAAGGCATCGACAAACCCGTAAAAGCCTACAAGGTAAAGTGGTAAACGATCGGCCGCTTAGCTGACATCAGAAGTTGAGCCTTTAAAATCTGCAAGAGCGGGAATTCAAAGTCTATCAGTGACCTTTTACCTGAGGCTTATCTGTTATCGCCGGTTTTCCAACACCGGGAGGCTGCTTATCACCCTTGGGAGCCTCACCTGTTGCAAATACGCGCCCGGTTTTCTTGCCCATGCGTTCTTCGAGACGCTTTTGGAATTCTTTCTTGTCTTCGGCGTTCTTGAGTCCGTCGTCGTAAGTGATTTTTTTAGCGACAACAAGATCTTCCAGGCATTGATCCATGGTCAACATGCCATCGGCGCGGCTGGTCTGCATGATGGTGATCAACTGATCGGTCTTGTCTTCTTTGATACAGCGCTTAACTGGAGTTGAGCCGACGAGAACTTCGTAGGCAAGAACGCGGCCGGCAGAAAGGTAGGCGGGAACCAGTCTCTGAGAGACTACTCCACGCAAAGTGCCGGCCAGCTGCATACGCACCGACTGCTGCAGATCGCCCGGAAAACTGCCGACAACACGGTGAATAGATTCATACGCGTTGATCGTATGCAGTGTCGAAAAGACAAGGTGACCTGTTTCGGCGGCGGCAATTGCCAGATTCATGGTTTCGAGGTCGCGCATTTCACCGACAAGTATGACGTCAGGGTCTTCGCGAAGGGCACTGCGAAGCGCGTTAGAAAACGACAATGTATTGGTGCCCAGTTCACGCTGGGTTACAACGCTGCGCTTATGCTGATGCACGAATTCGATAGGATCTTCGATAGTGATGATATGGTCGTAACGCGTGCGATTGACGTAGTCGATCATCGCCGCCAGAGTAGTCGATTTACCTGAGCCGGTGGCGCCGGTCACCAGAATCAGTCCGGTCTTATTGTTACAGATCTTTTCCATTATCGTGCGGTCGATCGACAATTCATCGAAGCTTGGCACGGTATTTGGAATAATTCGAAATACGCCGGCCATACCGTTCTTCTGCATGAACACGTTGACGCGGAAACGGGCACAATCTGAGACTTCATAAGAGAAGTCGAGTTCCATGCGCTCGTTGAACTCGCGTTTTTGAGCATCATTCATGATCGAGAACAGCAGAAAACGGCTTTTCTCAGGAGTTATTGTTTCGAAAGTGGTTCGAATCAATTCTCCATGAATTCTTATGCTGGGCGGAAGGCCGATCGCGATATGCAAGTCGGAGCCGCGCTCTTCGTGCAGATAATACAGAAGCTCTTTGAGATCGGTAATGTTTTCTTTGTTGAATTTGCGCCGCAGAACCCTGGTTTCGACATTCTCAGGTTTGAGCGAGTCGAACGTGATCTTTTCATCGCGCAGCACAGCATCGAGCTGATCTTCGGAAAGCTTGGAAACCAGCGAAATCATGCGGTCTTTCTCGACGTCGGTAGAATTGTCATAAAGGTTGAGAAAAGACGAAACGCCAAAATAGTCGCGGCGCTTGAGAATCTCGCGCGACCACCAGGCAATGTCTGAACTCTTATCGAAGCAGGCTGCAACCAGCTCTTTGAGGAATGCCTTGCGGTGCTGACGCGAAAGATTTTCAACAATTGTATGTCTGATCGAGAGATCTTTGTCATCAAGCTTCAACAACAGCAGACCAGCAATAAGCTCAAATTTTTGCAGCTTGGCAATGGCTTCAATGGCGCATGTTCTCACCAGAGTGTTTCTGGAGTTGTCGATAAGAAAAAGCAGCGGGCGCAAAGCCTCTTTTGAGCCGATAACACCAATGACCTTGAGAACCTGAATAATAAGCTCTTCGTCTTCTGTGTCGAGACAGGCCAGCAAGGGGTCTACCGCATGAACACCCAGCTGTGAAAGAATTCGATGTGAGTATTCCTGAATGAAAATCGATTCATCTTTGAGATATGGCAGAAGTTCTGCGACGACAGAGGGGTCTCTTACTTCGCCCAGCGCGGTAAGCAGAAAATATTTGGCCTCCTGGGTCGGAGCGCCGAACTTCTCGTTGAACAGCTTGATTACTTCGAGGCCGAGAACCTTGCCAAGCAACATCATCATGCTGATGCGGGTTTCTTTTGTCGCAGTCGGGAAAATCGCCATGACCGGCGCCACGACTTCACGCCCCCAGTTAGTCAGCGACTTTATCGCTTCCTGACGAACTACCATCGAATCATCATCGAGAAGACCGAGCAGGGTCTTCATCGAATTCTCGTTCTTGATTTCGCCAAGACCGGCGCAGATATAAGGCTTATAGGCTCCGGTGCGGTCTGACTCAAGCATGCGCTGGAAAAGCATGAACGCTTTTTCACGCAGAATCAGCGGGATAATCTTTATGCATTCATATTTCTGCTGACTTGAACAGCTCTGAAAATATTCCTGAATGATCTGGTAAATCGAATCACCCTGCTCAATCAGCGCGCGTTTTGCCTGCTTGCGAACGATCCAGCTCGGGTCGGAAATCTTATCGAGAAAAGCGACAATTACCTTTTTATCAGGGTTTTTGGCGAGGGCTTCAACGACTATTTTTCTGATTTCGTCGTTTTCGCGGCTGTTGAGGATGTCAAGAAGTTCATCCTGATGGACAAAGCCGAGTTCGATAAGAATAAAAAAGGCCCAGAAGCGCACAGTCATGTCTGAAGAAAGGCGCAAAGCCGGCAATACGTCTTTCAGAATTGTCGGATAGTTGATGACTATCTGAACAGCCTTCTTCTGAATACTTTCAAATTTACTGGCGAGTGCGATCGGCAGCGTGGTTGAAATGACTTTTTTCTGCTTTTCCGAGTTCTGTGACTGTAAAAGTGATGCCAGCTTGTCCAGAGCCTGCTCGTTATCAAGAAAGTCCTGGCTGCGCAGTTTGTCCTGTAGACTCTTTAAGAGGATTTCCTCTATCATATGGTGACTGTTCCTCTATGTAGTTAGCGGGTATTCATTCCTGTGAGATTATAACAGCAAAATTGTCATGTGCAAAGAAATATTCAAATAAGATGCAAAACACCACAAGCCAACGACCAGGCGGTATTTTGCAAACACAATTCGCCAATCCGCTCATGTTTACTTAATCGGGCTCTCGGCGGAATCTCATTCGCTTCAACTCTCACCAGTAGAGAGCAATGGTGAATAGCGATGGATTTGCGTCAAAACTGCCTGGCTCGAAGTTTCCGCTCATGAGAAACCCGCCTGCGCCCTTAATGAGGCTTTTATTCACAATTTCAAATTTGTCGGATGACTGGCTCATATACACTTAATCGGGCTCCCAATCTCATTATTAGTAACCGCAGACAGGAAGGCCGGGAGTTTTGAGCAGGATGCGGTCAGAAGTCACAAACATGGCAGCTCCGGCTTCGATGCAGCAGCAATAGCTCTGCAGTGATATCTCAGCAGCAGCGGTGGGAAGTTCAAGGGCGCGCCTCAGCGCTGCTTCGCTCAAGGGTGCCAGTTCGAAAATATTCTGCGCCAGAACGAAATCGAGCAGTGCGGGATAGTGCCCGGGAATTCTGGCTGCGCGCCGCAACACCCACAGAGCCAGCGGAACGGAAATGACCAATCCTTCAGCCCGGCCAGCAAGTGCCATTAGACCGGCAGCACCTTCTCCATCAGTCAACCATGTCATCAGTGGCCCGGCGTCAAAAGCCAGCAACCCGCCGGTAAAACCGGGCATGCGTTCAGAGACAACATTTTCAGGGGCCTTGATCAGCCCGCGCAACAATCCCCTGCCGGCGATAAAACGTTCGCGCCAGTAGGCGGTGCGGGCAGCCGGATTATCCGAATACAAAGCGCCGCGCCTCTGATCAAGCCAGGCAGAGACTTCAGCTTCAACAAAAACGGTACGGCGACCGGCATGACGAGCCATTATGGCAAACTCCGGCCGATGATTGGGTGAACTCGGCGAGATCCAGGCCTGTACAGTATGCCGCGACACCCGCAACAGCGACGCCACTTCACCGAGCGTTATCAATCTGTCAGCCATAATAATATCTCCTGAACAACGACTTTATTTAATATGTTACAATATATTGCAATATTTAACAATACACGACAAAACCAGCTCCAGATGCCACTTTCACGATGCGCATCAAAAAACCGCAAACCATTAACCACACTGAGTTTGATCGAGTGTTTTTTATCAGAGCTCACTCCCGAACAGCATCTCAAGGCAATAATCCTGCACAATACTGATCAACAATGAGTTTTTTGCCGCAAAATACTTGACCACAAAACGGAAATGAGCTAACATATCACAACCAATTTAACTTTATGGAAAATCTCCCGGAGGTACAGTTTCAATGTCCATGGTATCAATGAAAAGCCTGCTCGAAGCCGGCGTACATTTTGGTCATCAGACCAGAAGATGGAACCCCAAGATGGCCAAGTACATCTTCACCGCCCGCAACGGCATCTACATTATCGACCTGCAGAAAACCACCAAGCTTCTCGATGAAGCCTGTGATTTTATCAAAAGCGTCGTGCGCGAAGGCAAACCTCTGCTTTTCGTAAGCACCAAGCGCCAGGCACAGGACATCATCAAACAGGAAGCCGAACGCTGTGGCATGTATTTTGTCAACTATCGCTGGCTTGGCGGTATGCTGACCAACTACGTAACTATCGAAAAGCGCATCAAAAGACTGAAAGAACTCAGTGAGCTGATCGACAGCGGCAAAATCGAGTCATACCCGAAAAAAGAAGCTTCTAAAATGAAGAAGGAATGCGAAAAACTTGATCGCGCTCTCGGCGGAATCAAGAACATGAAGGGCATGCCCGGCGCTCTGTTCGTAATCGATCCTCACAAAGAAGCTATTGCCGTTGCCGAAGCCAGAAAAATGGGAATCCCCATAGTATCTGTTGTAGATACCAACTGCGACCCCGACAACATTGACTTCGTTATCCCCGGCAACGACGATGCAATCAGAGCCGTCAAGCTGGTTACCGGTATCATCGCCGACTCAGTCCTCGAAGCACTCGAAGGCAAGTCATTCGAAAAGGTCAGCGAAGAAGCTGAATCACGCGATGAAATGGCTGAAGGCGAAATCGACATGGCTGCCGCACTTGGCAACGTAGAAACCGCCGATGACGCTGACGACAAACTGGTAATAGACTAATTTTAATTTGAAAGGTAAAAGCTATGCAGATAACTGCTCAACTCGTAAAAGAACTTCGTGAAAAAACCGGCGCCGGCATGCTCAAATGCAAAGAGGCTCTGGTGGAATGCAATGGCGATTTCGAAACCGCCGTTGACTATCTCCGCAAGAAGGGTCTTGCCTCAGCCGACAAACGCTCTGGCCGAGCCACATCACAGGGCCTGGTAATTCCTTTGGCCACCGCCGACAAGCGCACCGCTGCCATTGTCGAAGTCAACTGTGAAACTGACTTTGTCGCCAGAAACGAAGACTTCGCGGCTTTTGCCAACAAGATCGCAGATCTGGTTCTCAAAACCCCATCTGTAAAAACCGTAGAAGACCTCAACAAGCTGACTGTCGACGGTCATCCGTTCGAAGAATTCATTAAGTCAAAAATCGCCACCACCGGCGAAAACATCTCGGTAAGCCGCGCTGAACACCTCGCGTTTCCCGCCGGCCAGAATGGCATCTTTGCTACCTACGTCCACGGCGAAGGCAGCATCGGTGTTCTCATTCAGGTCAAAACTGAAACCGAAGCCGCCGCGAAAAACCCGGAAGTGGCCAGTTACGCCCATGAAGTAGCCCTTCAGGTTGCTGCCATGAATCCAATTGCTCTGTCTTCTGATAACATCACCCAGGAAGTAAAAACCAGAGAACTTAATATTGCCATCGAAAAGACAAAAGCTGAACTCATTGGCAAAGCCGTTAACAAAGCTCTTGAGAAAGAAAAAATCAATCCTGCTCATGTTGACAGCGAAGACCACATGAAGTCAAACATGGAAAAAGGCTGGATCGACCAGGCAACGGTAGACAAAGCACGCGAAATCATTAAAACGGCTTCGGCTGCGGCTGCCGCTTCCCTGAACGATAAAATGATTCACTCAATTGCCGAAGGCAGATTGAACAAATATTTCATGGAAAGCTGTCTCCTTGATCAGGCCTATGTTAAAGATGACAAAAAGTCGATCTCTGACCTTACCAATGAAGCATCCAAAGCAATCGGTGCCAAGATAGAACTGGTCGGCTATCGTAGATGGGCCCGTGGTGAAGCCGAAGCTGGCGAAGCCACCCCGGAAGAAAAAGCATCTGAAGCAGCCGGGTAAGTGCTTTTGTTGAAACTGATTTCCAGAAAGTTAAGGTAACCCAGTAGAGACGCCTGAAAGGTTCAGGCGTCTCTACCCCTGTTTCGACCAGAGAAAGGGAACCAGGACATGACAACAGCCAGCGACCAGATACGTTTCCGACGACCACTGCTCAAACTAAGTGGCGAAATGCTCGGCGGCAGCGATGGCTTCGGCTTCAACCGCTCTGTCCTCGATGGTTTTGCCAAAGAAATCAAAACGCTCACTGAATCTGGTATAGTTCCTGGCATTGTTCTCGGCGGCGGCAATTTTTTTCGCGGCGCCAGAACCACTCTGCCAGCGCTCAAACGCCACCGCGCCGATGCGATCGGCATGCTCGCCACTGTAATGAACGCCATCTGTTTTGCCGAACACCTGGAAGCAGCCGGCGTAAAAGCAAAAGTTTACTCTGCCGTTCCCATGCATCCGCTTGTCGCAGCTTATGACATAGATGACGCGATTGCAAACTTAAAAGCCGGAGTTGTCTGTCTGTATTCTGGCGGAACCGGAAACCCATATTTCAGCACCGACTCAGCCGCAGCTCTGCGCGCAATTGAGACCGGCTGCGATGTATTGATCAAAGGCACCAAGGTTGATGGCGTCTACGACTCAGACCCCGTTAAAAACCCGTCTGCCACCAAATTTTTACAGATCACCTACGAAGAAGTTCTGCGCCGCAATCTCGGCGTAATGGATCTTGTCGCCATAACCCTATGCCGCGACAATCGAATGCCGTTGAAAGTTCTCTCGCTCGCCGATTCCGGCAACCTGCTCAAAGCCTGCTCCGGTGCCACAACTGGCACAGACGTAATAGAAAGTTAATATATCAGGAGGAATAATATGTCTCTGGAAACAATCATAAACGATGCCAAAACCAAAATGCTTCAGTCGGTAGAAGTTCTCAAGAAGGAATATTCGACCATGCGCACCTCCAGAGCGACGCCTTCATTGCTCAGTCGCATAACGGTAAATCAGTATGGCCAGGAAGTTCCACTCCAGCACGTGGCTTCGGTTTCGGCACCAGATCCCAAGTCACTCGTCATCCAGCCATGGGATAAAACGGTGTTGAGCGAAATCGAAAAGGCCATTCAGAAATCTGATCTGGGTCTCAACCCCCAGAATGATGGCAACCTTATCCGCCTGCCGATTCCTCCGCTTACCGAAGAGCGTCGCAACGATCTGGTGAAGTCAGCCAAAAAGAAAGCAGAAGATTTCAAGGTTGCTCTGCGCAACGTCAGAAGAGACGCCAACGAAGATCTCAAAGCCCGCGAGAAAAAGAGTGAAATTACTCAGGACGAATGCAAAAAAGCACTCGACCGCATACAGAAACTTACCGACGAGCATATCGCTCAGATCGACAGCGTATTCAAGGCCAAGGAAAACGAAATTCTCGGGAAATAAGCCATGTACAGAATTACTGAAGAATGCGTATCATGCGGAACCTGCCAGCCGGTCTGCCCGGCCAAGGCAATCAAGGTCGGGTTTCCTTACGTCATAACTGCCAAATGCACAGACTGCGGCAAGTGCGCTGAAGTCTGTCCGGTCGATGCAATTGTACCGGATGGCCAGGACTAACATTGGACAAAAACAGGGAAAAACTCAAAAACGAGCTGCTCGACCGTCTCGATAAAACCAGGATTCCTGCCCATATCGGCATAATCATGGACGGCAACGGCCGCTGGGCCAAGTCTCGCGGCAAGACCCGAATTCATGGTCATCAGGAGGGTGCCCGCCGGGTAAAAGGCATAGTCAGATTCGCCAACGACCTGGGCGTTCGCCATATCAGCCTGTATGCCTTTTCGGTCGAGAACTGGGCACGCCCCAGCTTCGAAGTATCGGCATTGATGCGCCTGATACGTGCCTACATAATCAGAGAACGCAACGATCTGCATGCTGAAGGCGTAAAATTCAGGCTTCTCGGGCGCATGGAAGAACTTGCCCCCGAGATCATCAAACAGGCAAACATCTCGACTGAACTGATGAAAAACAACCCGGGCCTGTCGCTGAATCTATGCATCAATTATGGCGGTCGCGCCGAAATTGTCGATGCCGTAAAAAAAATAATAGCTGCCGGGCACAAGCCTGAAGATATCAGCGAAGAGCTGATCAGCCGGCATCTTTACTGGCCGGAGCTGCCCGATGTCGATCTCATGATCAGAACCAGCGGTGAAATGCGCACCAGTAACTTTCATCTCTGGCGTGGTGCTTATGCAGAACTTTACTTCACCCCGGTATTATGGCCGGACTTCGATGAAGTGGAGCTGCTGACAGCAATTGAAGTTTATCAGAACCGCGAAAGACGGTTCGGCAAAATCAGCGAACAACTATAAGGAAAAGCAATGCTGGCTCGCATACCGGTCATACTATTTGGCATTCCCGCAGTATATGGGCTGCTGGTTGCAGCTGGCGACGTAGTCAGAATGGTTTTCCTGGCACTGGTCTGCATTCTCGGACAATACGAGCTCAATCAGATGCTCAGTCGCGGCAACGGTGGCAAACCCTGGATCGAATGGGCTGGAGCGCTTACCATTCTGCCGGCCTCGCACTTTTATGGCGAAAAAGGTCTGCTGATGTCATTCGCAGCTTCTGCTGTCTTGCTGGTGGCTTTCACTGTGTTAAGAGGTCTGCATGGAGACAACACCCAGCGATTCATGCGTGGCTTGTTCAGTCTTGTTTATCTGCCATTCTGCCTGGCGTTTTACCTCATGCTGGCGCGAGCCGACAGTGGTCTGACCCTTTTTATTATTCTATCATCGGTATGGGCACTTGATATTGGCGCATATTCCTTTGGCATGAGCATTCGCGGGCCAAAGCTGGCTCCGGCAATCAGCCCGAACAAAACAATATCGGGAGCTGTCGGTGGTGCGCTCAGCTGCGCGGCTTTTATTATCGCGGCCGGGCACTTTGCACTGCTCAAGCTTTCCCAGCCGCGCCTGATAATTATGGCGATAACCATTGCCACAATCGGTCAAATTGCCGATTTATTTGAATCAGTACTTAAACGCGAGTCAGAAGTAAAAGACTCTGGCGCTCTTTTGGGCGCACACGGTGGCGTTCTTGACCGTATCGACAGTGTTCTTTTTCTCGGACCGCTGTGTTATGCTCTTGTAGTTTTTAATTAATAGTCTGGAAAGGTCTTTGGATGCTAGCTTTTCTTTTTGTCGCCATTAAAACAATACTCTCGATATGTTTCGTACTGGTCAGCATCGCTCTGGTGCATGAACTGGGTCATTATATCACAGCCAAACTCTGCGGCATCTGGGTTCTTGAATTCGCCATAGGCTTCGGCAACCGTCTGTTTAAAAAGCAATGGGGCGAGACTCTCTATTCGTTCCGCCCATTTCCGCTCGGCGGCTTTGTCAGACTGGCCGGCATGGACAATGCCGAAGAAGATACTCCTGAGGGTGAGAAGCCCGAGGTCGATGAAGATCTCCCGGTAGTGCCGCCCGATCACCCGCGCAGCTACCTGACCCGACCGGCATGGGCCCGCATAATCGTGCTTTCAGCCGGTTCGATAATGAATCTGCTCTGGGCGATTTTTCTGTTCATTGCAATTTATACAATTTCGGGCGGCCCCCTTACCAACATTCAGGTTATCGAAGCAGCCCAGGGTAAACCGGCCTACGAAGCCGGTATCAAAGCCGGCGACATCATAACCGCCGTCGATGGAGTCAAAATAAATGACTGGAGCGACGGTGTCGGCCTGATCGGGCAGGCTGGCGGCAAAGAAATTACTTTGAGCGTGCTGCGCAACCACCCGATTCGAAAATCAGCGGCTGGCGGCGGCATCATGCAGGATGACGTGGCCACCACCGACCTTTCTTATGAAATCCACGACCAGGAAACTCTTGCCTTTAAGGTTGTACCAGAAGGCCCGCCCGGAGCGGCACGCATCGGCATCAGTCTGGCACCCAACAATTTTGATTTTCAGATTCTGCCTTTCTCAAAAGCTGTCAGCAAAGGCATTAATGATGGTCTTAACGTAATCGCGCAGACAGTTGGCGGTCTCTTCAAAATGTTCACGCGTCAGACTCAGGCAGATGTCGCCGGCCCGGTTAAAATCATGAAAATGATCAAGGATCAGTCGTCTAAAGGTATCTTCGATCTGCTTTATCTGACCGCTATCCTTTCGGTTAACATAGGTCTGATCAATCTGCTGCCACTACCCGTTCTCGATGGCGGCCGCATAGTATTCGTTCTGCTCGAATTGATCTTCTGGGTAATCAACAGCTTGACCGGCCTGAAGCTGGCAATAACGAGCAAGGTCGAAGAAACCGTGCATTTTGCCGGAATGATCGCCCTGCTCAGCCTGCTGGTATTTGTAACCTACAAAGATATCGCCAGTTTCTTCTAACGATTGCCGACAACGAAGCTACGTCTGACAGGGATCTCAATACCGCCGGCCGAAATTCTGAATTCGGCTGTGCCTTCAAGAACGCTGACGTTTTTGAGGTCGTTGCCGACATTGCTGCGAGCTGAAATGATTGCCGGCACCGGCTGACTCTTCTGCCCCTCGATGACCTTCTGCAGACCACGCCGCGTCATTATAGAATCGGCCTGACACCACACCGGTACGGTTGCGGCAGCGTTGCCTTTGATAAGAGTTCTCGGCATAAAGGCGGCATCTTTGGCCACTGTATATCCGCCAAGATGCATGCTGAAGCTGACGTTCTGCAACACCACATTCAGCGGCAACCGGTTGACGACCCTGAAGTTTATATTTGCCCGGCTGCTGCGATCTGTAAGACTGGAAGGGTCGATAGTCACGCGCTCGACACTTATCAACAGGCGCTCACCTGCTTTTCCCATAAAATAGTCCAGATTGGCGAAGAAAACTATAAAAACCAGGCTAAAAACAGCCAGTGAAGCCATAAACAATATTGCCACCAGTTTAAAGAAGCCTTTGAGCCCGGAAAATCTGGATGCTTTTGCCGGACGAGACGGCTTTTCCTCGCGATCCTTGAGGGCTTTTCCCCGACGGTCGGCAGCGCGACGGTCATTACGATTGCGACGGTCTCCGGCACTTTCGGTTGATCCTCGTCGTCCCTGAGATTTCCTTCTGTCAGTCGTCATTGTCATTTTCCCAAAAAAAGAGCTTGCCTGTAGATAAACCCCGGCTAATCTATTACCATATCGTAAATATTCAAAAATTGTTTATATGCCAGTATTTTTTATCAAGGAGTACCAATAACCATGGAATCCGGCCAGACACCGCGGCCACTGGCCTGCAGCGAACGTGCCGCAGTTCTGCTGAATGGCGAATACGATCTGTCGCCAGATTTTTTCAGGCTGAGCATGGAATACGAAACTTTCGACTTTTTCTGCGCCGATGGCGGTGCCAATCTTGCCGTCAAACTTGGCATCGTTCCACAGCTGGTCATGGGTGACATGGATTCAATAAGCATTCAAACACGGCGCCGGCTCGAAAAACAGTGCCGTTTTATCGAACTGCCGGTCGACAAAGACGTCAGCGATGCAGAAGCCCTGCTCAACATGCTGAACGAACAGGGATACAGCGAAATTCACATTTTCGCGGCAACCGGCGGCCGAATTGACCAGACCATGTTCAATCTCCAGCTGCTGCAAAGATTTCCTCAAGCCCGCATAATTACCAGAGACGAGGAAATAAGCTACATAGCCAGTTCCAGCCGCATTACCGGCAAAGTTGGATGCCGAGCGTCTTTGCTCGCAATAAGCGGACGCGTCAGCGGACTGACGCTCGAAGGGTTCCAGTTCAATCTGCATAACAGAAGCATTGAATCTGGTTCGACACTGACTCTGAGTAATGTTATAATCAGCAGCAGCGCCAGAGTCAAATACGATGAAGGCGCACTGCTTCTTATCGCTGAAAGGCTCGCACCCGCCGATGCAAAGCCAAAACAGAGGCTGCATCTGGTCAAATAGGGATCATCAAGAGGAATATATGACATTAAGACCATCACCGGATGCCGAGAACGCAATCCCATTGCGGCATGAATTTGTCTGCACGGGGTTTGTCGAAAGAATAGCCAGCTGGGCCAGGTTTTTATGCCTGAGTTTTTTGTTCATTCAGCTTCTGGCCATTGCCATAAACCTGGTTTTCCCATTTGCAATCGATCCACCGCCGTTCTTTAACCAGATTCTGTTTTTTCTGCTGGCTTGCGCAGCTTTTGAGATATTTGCCATTCCAATTGAGGCAATCAAGGATCACTGCATAATAGATCTGCAGAAGGCTATGGTAGTCAAAGTCTACAACCGCTATCTGTTTACCAGGGTAGAAGTTATCTCGCCTTTTGACAACATCAGAGCGATTGGTGTCTCATCGAGAGCAGCGCCAATCTGGCGCAACCTTTTCTCTGACTCGCCACTGCGCTACGCCATACTTATACTTTCAGACAAGTCCATAGTAACACGTCTGACTGATTACAATCTCAGTCTCGATGCCGCCAATAAACTGGTTAAATCTCTGCACGAAAGCTATCTGCGTAATGCAAATGTCACTTATGGTTCGAGAAACGTCGAACTAGTTTTTGATCATACGATCAGCAATACTCTGATCACCAGACACTGCGAGCGCTCAACTTTATCTCTGGTAGATGCCGCCGTCCTGCCGGCTTTTCAGGCCGGCCTGGGTACAGCTCTGGTTATCGTCCTGATCGGTATAACCGCCATGGTTGGTGATTTTGTTGCAGAGCAGCTTTTCAGCACCAGCCTTAAAATTGCCAATCAGCCAGTGTTTCAGCTGTTAGTTTCTCCCGGAACCCCATCTCCTGAGCAGACTCCACTTACACCACCCGAAGGACCGCCACCGGCTGATCCGTCATCAGCTCAGAACAGGGTTGCAGCCGTGCAAGCAGCGCCAGAACAGGTTGCCATAGCCACAACAGAAGTTTCAACTCTGTCGGCAGCTTTGCCAGACTCTGCTTCGCTGGAAACGCAATCACAGCCGTCATCAGAAGATATTGTCACTGGTGCAATAACAGAAATCACAACTACGCCTCTGGAAACTCCCCCCGGTTCCACCGCCTCAACCGATTTGGTTGTAGAAGCTAAAGTAGCAGCTGAACCAGAAAAAACCGAGCCGATAAAGGAGATTGACAGCGCTGTCGAAGTTGTATCGCATGAGCCCGAGACTACTGTTAAAGCAGCTGTTTCCGGTGATCTGGCTTCATCGATAATACACAAAACAACGCTCAGACCTGAAGCTTACGTCCTTGTGCCACTACCAAGCAGAGTTCCATCGCTTGACGAAAAAAGCATTCTTGCTGCAAATCCCGAACAGACAAATGCCGATAAACCGTCACCTCTGCGTATTATACTACCGGACATATCTCCCTCAAGAACTGCGGTTGCCAATTCTACAGAAGTTCAACCGCCGACTCCAAAGTTTGCAGACAGCAGAGATACGACTGCAGATATCTCAGGTATTATCGAGAAAACAGCTGAACCCGCACAATCAGAAGCTCTGGCAAAAGTCAGTGAAGTGAAAATCACAGACTATATCGGTCAAGATGTCGAATCTGTAATAGAACGGCTGGGGAAACCTGTTGCGAACATCAAGTCTTCCTCAGGCCAGCAGCTGATCTATTCGGGCATCACCATGCAAACTGATGCTTCGGGTTCTACTATTCGCCAGGTAAATCTGACCAGCCAGCAGAGCAAGATTCTTGGCCCTCTTTATACTCACGGTGACCTCGCAGTCGGCAGCACAATTCGCGAAGCAAGAAGAAGACTGGGGGTTCCTCAGGAAAACCCCGATTCTCCCGGCCTGCATTTCCCGAAGCAGGGCATATCGATCTACCCGCTACCAGGCGCCCCCGACATTATCGGATCGATCAAGCTGTATAAACGCTCGTCCGACTGACACAGCGACCAGACAACAACAAACTGAACCAAAATATGAAATATCAAAGAGAAAAACAGCCACCATCGTGCCTGACATCTATATTTGGCTTCGCCTTTGTGATCTTCTGGGCTCTGGTATGCATTTACCCGGCTTTCTGGCATGTGATGACCGACGACCCATGCTATCGTCGTTACGGTATCTGGCGGGTATCTTCCTTTACCGTCGGTGCGGTGAGTGTAGCATTTTACGATCTCTACCACAGATACCTTTATCCGGTACACAATGCAGTTATCAGAAGTCGTGCCGATCTGCTCAGGCAGATGACAAAAGCACAGCTCAAATCAGATCAGAAAGATGGATTTGATATGACAGCTCTCGCCTATGCTGCGCGCTACGGGCTGAAGAGCGAGCTCGAAATCCTTCTTGCCAACGGCGCAAGCCCCGATCTCATAACCTGGAACGATATGACCGCGACAATGCATGCCCTCGACAAGGGTCACTATAAAATCGCACTCTATCTGGTTGAAAATGGTGCCGATGCGAGCATTGCCAATCTGAACGGCAAAAGTGCAATTCACCTCGCCGCCCAGATGAACCAGGATCAGATTATCGCAAAAGTGGCCGAAAACCCTGCAAACCTGACAAAACTGGACGTGCCAGACATAAAAGGACTGACACCTCTCGACTACGCCATCAATAAAAACTCTTTCCGTGCGATAATGCAACTGGCCGCGTCTGGAGCAGAATGTCAGTTCAGCACCACGCCGAAAACTGACGAGATCTCGGTATTTCTGAGCAACTGGCAAAAATCAGGAGAAAAGCCTTTTACCATGTCCGTTTCCGCCGAATCTGAGGGTGGCTACTATTCGACGGTCATAAGTGATAAAATACCAGCCGAACTGCCCGAAAACGTTAAACCTGAGACATTCAGAAATCGAGGCCACTGATGAAAACATACCACGAACTATTGAAAAAACTCATAATTTTCCGTCAGGAACGCAACTGGGAAAAGTTTCATAAACCCAAAGACCTGGCAATGGCTGCGGCCATCGAAGCGGCCGAGTTAATGCAGGAATTTCTCTGGAAATCAGATGAAGAAGTTACGGTTGAGGTCACCAACAACAAGCAACGTTTTGCCGATGAAATTGCCGACACCGTCGTCTATCTTATGCTTCTTGCCGACGATCTTGGCATCGACATGTACGAAGCCATCGACTCCAAGATGAAAAAGAATGCCGAACGCTACCCGGTCGATAAGTGCCGTGGCAAATCGACCAAGTATACCAACCTCTGACACTGCCGATCAGAAAAGTCATATCTCAACTTTAAAGGGAATCACCGACAGTGCGATGCCAATAACAGCATTGTAAATAACGCTGCTGACAAACATTGGAAGCAGGACAAGGCCGATCCCACAAAGCAAAAATCCCGCTCTGGCTGCTTTTTTACCATAAATGAAGTAGCCACTGCCTACCGCCCCCCATATAATACCAAGAAAGAGAGAAGTGCCATCCCAGCCGTCATCTGGGGCAGGCCTGCCGACAGCTGCAGATTCGGCTCCACTACCAGCTTCAGCTTCCAGAAGTTTTCTGGCAGTCTCTATCTGACCCTCATATGAGAGCTCGTGAGCCTTATTGAACATATCTTCATCTGTGCCGGCACAGAGTATAAAAGGGCACAGAACCAGAATCGTCAGAATCAGCAATAATCTTTTCATAACTCTCCCGCTATCTTAAAAAAGACATCCGACATATTCACTATACACCCAATTATTGATATTTTGCTTTACTGATTGGTAAAATCGGCTTATCATTCGGCGTTAACCTATTTAACAGACTCATCATGACCGCAAAAAAATATCGTCTTACGCTAACATTGCTGGTTATTACTCTGGCGGTAACTGCATACATATCTTTACATATTGGCACGATCAGCATTCCATGGTTTGCTGTTCTTGTCAGCTTTGACGCTGGCGAACTCGATATCTCTGCGGAAACGGCAGAAACCTATAAAACAGTCGTCAGCCAGATAAGACTGCCCAGGGTATTGACCGCACTTCTTTGTGGAGCCGCGCTGGCAATCTCGGGAGCCGCCTATCAGAGCATGTTCATGAATCCGCTGGTCTCGCCCGCGCTACTTGGAGTATTGGCCGGAGCGGCTTTCGGGGCTTCGCTTGGCATGTTGATAAGCAATAACATTCTGGTAGCCCAACTTCTCGCATTCGGCTTTGGCGTTGTCTCCGTCGGCACAGCTGTTTTGCTCGCGCGCTTTTTCCCGGGAAATCGGCTGATTATGCTTATAATGGGTGGTGTCATCAGTTCATCGCTTTTTACTGCGCTGCTTTCTGTTATCAAATTTATCGCCGACACCCAGAATGAACTGCCGGCAATAGTTTACTGGCTGATGGGAGGGTTTTCGGCGGTTTCGAGCTCAGCAGCAGCAATGGTGCTGCCATTTGTCGCGGTCGGCATAGTTCTGATCATCGCCATGTCGGGTTATCTGAATGTTCTGAGCATGGGCGATGAAGAAGCCGCCAGCCTGGGAGTCAATGTAAAACGCAGCAGAATGGTTCTGATAATCATCACCACACTGATCAGCTCGCTGACGGTGGCTCTTGGCGGCATGATCGGCTGGGTCGGGCTGATGATACCTCATATCGCACGTATGATCTGTGGCGCCGACAATCGGCAGTTGCTGCCAATTTCAGCTCTTATCGGGGCGATCTACCTGCTGATCGTCGATAATATCTGCCGCACGGCTTTTGCCGGCGAAATTCCCATTGGCATCATGACCTCACTGATGGGTATACCATTTTTTATACTTGTCCTCAGCCGCACTGAAAGCAGGTGGAACTGATGTATCCACTCAAAGTAGAAAATCTCAGTTTTGCCTGGGGTTCGAAAATAACGATCGATGACGTCACTTTCAGCATCGAGACCGGAACAGTTACATCGATTCTGGGGCCAAACGGCAGCGGCAAAACCACGCTTCTCAAACTTATGCTGGGTTTTCTAAGCCCGGTCAGTGGCAGAGTGATGCTGGGTGAACACGACCTTGCAACCCTTGATCTGGCCATGCGCGCAAAAAAGATGGCTTATGTACCGCAGCGCCACACCGCTGTTTTTTCGTACCGGGTTCTCGACATAGTGGTTCTCGGGCGCATCCCCTACTCGAATGTTTTCTGCAGAATAACTGACAATGACTACCAGATTGCCAGCGAATGCCTGACCCAGCTGGGTATAGGCCATCTTGCCGAGCGCTCTTACACAGAAATAAGTGGCGGCGAACAGCAGCTGGTTCTTATTGCAAGAGCTCTTGTACAGCAGGCTGAAATACTTATAATGGATGAACCGGTATCTGGCCTGGATTACGGCAATCAGTTGATGTTGCTCAAACAACTGCGACGATTAGCACAAAATGGAATTACCTGCGTCAAAACGACCCATTACCCTGAACATGCATTGTGGACATCAGATCGGGCTATTTTTGTACGAGCCGGCAAAATTATCGCTACCGGCAACTCGGCTGATATAATAAACAGTTCTACGCTTAAAGATCTATACAACGCTGACATAAGAATACTGGAAAGCGAAGCAGGTTCGCAAAAAATGCGAACCTGCGTGCCTGTTTTCGATTAAATCAGGTTAAGAACTCAGTGAAGAGTTTCGCCAGAATGAACTGCGTCAACCAGTTCGCTTTCGAGTTCATAATATTCGTCAATGTCCTGGGTTTTCGAATTCTTGATCGGATATAGACTTCTGATGTTGCCATTCATCGTATAAAGCTGCCAGTATGACTCGGCGCCGTTGATATTGGCACGAAATCTCATGGCTCCTGCAATTCCGCCATTTTTACGGGCGACTTCCATTGCGATATGGCCGAGAGCCAGTATTGCCTGCACCGAATTGCCGATCGAAAAACCGCCGATAGACTTGTAGGCATTCGGCAGCGGGCCGTCTTCTCCGTCGGGATCCCAGTAGAAAGAACCGGTAAAGGCTTTCGGGTTGCCAACATCAGCTGTTACCGAACGAATCTCGGTGTTTCCAGCACGTTCGTCGTGATAAAACTTGTACCACCAGTGATAGCCGCTGACCTTTTTGCCATTGAGTTCGCCAGCGATAACGTGTTCAAAGCCCAAACCGGAGCCGAACCAGTTCTTTTTAAGATCGGCAATAGTAGTACCAGTACTGGTCAAGGCATGTTTGATGACCGGATCGTTCTTTATTGAATCAAGATAGGCGTCAATTTCTTCTGAGAGTCTTGGGGCGTCATTGGTGCCGTTCTTTGGGTTGAACAGGCTACAAAGTTTTACGGCATCAGCGTAACTGCGCGGCAAACTTGCGTTGATATCTTCAAAAAGAAAATTTTCACCGGTTTTATACTTGGGGTTTTTTGCCACTTTCATGGCATCTTTATCGAGACCCGGTATTGCTGCAGCAATGCGACAGATTTCGTCTGAAACCGATGCCGAATTACGGCTGCCGTATGCCGAAAAGCTAACAGGATTGTTGCGATTAGCGGCAGCTTCTGCCTGTGATACTGCGAGATCGAAATCATGCTGATTTTCAATCAGACCAGCAATAATGCTGTTGCGAAGAGTCTGCTGAAGGGAACTGTCAGCTATAGAGTCGAGCTGCGAACTGAAAAGCGGCAGGCGGCTTTCCTGGGCTCCAAGGAAAGCAGAAGACAAAAGCAGGAAAGACAAAATACAAATTTGAATGCGACGCATTTACGCTCCTTCTTAATCGATACTCATATACTGTTGCGAAGCGGAGAAAACACACAAGAACTCAGATACTTATTACTTCATACTGAAGATACTTATTAGAGCTTAACAAAGTTTTGTAAAAAAAACAATCCCCCGACATTTTTTTATCGAGGGATTGTACAACAGCCTACTCAGCCGCAGCACCCGGCGGCGAAGCGCTGCCAACCGCCATACCAGAGCCGAGAAACATTGTGCGCCAATGATTGATTTCGTTAGCTTGTGCTTCTGACAATGGCTCGATGCGCAATGATGCCGGCTTGAGAACTCTATCGAAAAAGCCACGCAGACCGTCGGCCATCACTTTTACATTGCGGTAACCGAATATCTGAAGAACGACCCAGGCCTGGCCGGGGTGTACCGAACCATTCGATACCAGAACGATAAGATCATGCTCACGATAACGGTCAAGCATCTTAACGGCGCTATTTATCGGCAGGTGTATAGAACCGGGAATATGCCATTCGTCATATTCTTCACGGCTCCGCAGATCTGCTATCACTATTCTTTTCTGACCGGCCAGGAGAGCACGCGCCACCTCCTCAGGTTCAATATGATCTTCAGCCAGTTCAACATGGTTCAACACCTCGCTCGCATAGACACCGGTCTCGACCACCTTGTACCCTGTGCTTCCAGATCGGTTGAGCGCCATGACCATTACTGCACCGACAAGTATGAACACAGAAAAAGCCCACAAGCCCGAACTACGCTCGGCGAGACGTATAAAACTGAATCGTTCTTCGATAAGTTCAGACGTCCAGAAGGCAAAAACTGCGATTACCGTTACCAACAAGGCAAAATCGCCGAATTCGATACCAGTTTCCTTATAAATATGGCTTACGCCCATATTGCCCCAGTTATAATAAGGCTCGATAAGAGGGTAAGCTTCGTTAAAAGCATAACTGCCTAAAATAGCGCCGAAAAGAAAAACCAGCGCGTCAAATTTGCCACTGACAGCACCGACAACAGCAGTGCCCGGGCACCAGCCGCTCATGACAAAACCGATGCCGAATATGAAGCCTCCCAGAATCTGCGCACCAAGAATAGTTTCTGGAACATATATCGCATCAGGCCTGATCACGCCAAAGGCAAAGGCGAAGCCAAGACCAAGCATGGCTGTGACAACAGCACTGAACATAACCTTGAGCACTGCCATATCGCGAAAATAAAAAATACCGGCAAGGCGGCGCGAACTGCCAAAACCAGCCTGTTCGAGACACCAGCCAAAAGCTGCGCCAATAACCAGCGATATCAGAAAAGCGTTGGCCGATGAAAGACTGTTGCTGCTGAAAATAGTTTCAATCATGCCACTGCCTCCTGAACATGTATGCGGTCAGATAGCCTCCGGCAAAAGTAGCGAGCAGAAATGCCACCCCCCCGGTTGTGAGAAGTGCAGTTCCGGTCAATGCCATACCAGAAGTGCATCCTCTGGCAAGTCGCGTGGCAAATCCAGCTATAATTCCACCGATTAGAGCCAATGCCAGCCTCTTTCCGGCCGGACATGAGGCACCTCGTTCTGTCTGTATCTGTATGCGACGATTGACAAAGGCCGAAACGAAGCCACCCAGCAGAATGCCAGCGAGCATGAAGACCAGATAGTATTTTAGTGGCTGCGCGCCCCATGCACCAAAATACTCAGAGTTGAGTATGGATTCAGGGTTGATGCAGAGACCGCACCAGGCGGAAATTCTTGCCAGCCCTCCGGAAGCGCCCAGGCCAGTGCCTAGAATCAGGAAAGATGCAAGAAGAGTCAGGCCAAGCAAAAAGCCAGCCAGATAAGGATTTAGATAAGGATTGCCCTGTTGTTCATTATACATATCAGCAGCCGGCCCCCTTTCTCACAGGTTTTTCTGATGCCGGTGGCGCAACGGGTTCTTTTACTTCTGGAACACTCCCTGGAGCCGGCTTTTGCGGTTGAGCCGGCATCATCTGGCTTGCTCCACCAGCCGGTTCGATCATGCGGTCGCGGATAAAGCCAGCTTCAACATGCTGCCAGTAAGCTTCCAGTCCTCCCAGCAGTGCCTTTATCGGTCTCTGGGTTTTACGTGAAAGGATACCGGCGACCATCATCGCCAGCGAACCATCTCGATCAACGATAACCAGCGGCACATCTCCGGCAAGCCAGGACTTATTTTCCAACAGATCTATGATATCGACAGCAGTTGCAGCAACCGGGTTGTAGTCATTTACCTGTGCTGCCGGTCTGATATCGACAATCTCAAAGGTTCCGGGCAGATCTTTGAGCATCTGCTGGAGTTGCGCAGGAACAAGACGTTCCGGCAGACCAGGATTTCTAAACGTCCTGGCAGAAGATGATGTCGTTTCACCGGCTGAAGCAGCCTCTATTCTGATGACCGGCAAACCGGCATCTACCCAGGCTTCTGCCCCGCCCTGCATGCTTACGACATTTTTGAAGCCGGCACGGTTGAACAGCCCAACCGCCAGACTTGATCTGAATGCCGAATTGCAGACCGTCACAACCGGCTCATTAAGATTCAGGCGCTGAGCAGCATTTGCCTCAAGGGTATTAAGCGGAATGTTAAGAACTTCACCAATCTTCATGCCCATCCATTCCGCTGGCTTACGCACATCTACAATTACCGGGGCTTTGCCATCCTTCATCTGCTGATAAAGATCGGCGACCGCAATCATTTCGGCACTTTCGGTCTGTCCACCAGCGGCCAGATAATCTTCAAACACAATATAGTCAGAGTTGTAACCAACTCGCTGCAGACGCTTTGCTCCTTCGGCTATTTCATCAGCACTGCCGGTCAGAATGATTCGACTGTGAAACGGAACAATTATTCCTGTCCAGGTTTCCAGGCGGCCGCGCAGAGCAATATTTACCGATCTTGGAATATGCTTATGGGAGTATGCATCAGCATCACGCAAATCAATGACATATACGTTCTGCTGTTCGATCAAGCCATCAAGGCTTGTCAATCGCTCACGAAATGGGGCGGCCCAGTTTACACGCTCAGGTCCCATCTGGTTCATCCTGGCATTCTCAGCAAAATAGCGGGGTGCCGGCTCAAGACCAGACAAAAAATTTGCAATAAAAGCACTTCTGTCATTGGCAAACTTGATGTATGGATTTGAAGCCTTTTCCTGACCAATCGTCGAAGAAGGCTCGTCGCGCAGATTCGCGCCGCAAAGCGACCCGGCACCATGCGCCGGCAAAATGACGGCATTGTCAGAAAGCTTGCTGAGCTTGAAGTTCCAGGTCTCGAACATCATCGCGGCAAGTTCTGAGGCGGCATAACTTCCACCCATCAGATCCGGGCGGCCGAGACTGCCAACAAACAAAGTATCGCCGGATAGAATGAATTCCTGCTGCATTACATTAGTAGCCGGGCTGACAATGCCGCAAAGACTGTCAGGAGTGTGGCCGGGAGTCTCCAGGATTCTTATCACCGCGCTTCCGACAATAATTGTATCGTCTTCTTTCACGGCCCGGTGCGGGTAACTGGCGCCGCTCTTATGGCCTGCAAAAATCGGCGTTCCAGTCGAAAATTCCATTTCTCGATGTCCGGCAACAAAGTCGGCATGCGAATGCGTCAAAAATGTGCCTACCCATTCGAGGTTTTCGCGGGCAGCATAATCGAGATAGGCCTGCACATCGCGGCCTGGATCGACAACCAGCACCTTGCCTTCACTGACTACCAGATATGAGTAGTGCGACAACACGCCGAGGTTGAATTGCACTATATTGTAGCCGGTTCCGATGTAGGTGTTGACTATTTGATACTGGGCAGCCTCATTCGAATGTGTCGCCGATTCGCTATCGGCTATGCCGGCGGCGAAGGCCGGCAAGACACAACAGCAGACCAGCACCAAGCTCAATTTTATCAATCTGGTAATCATTTATGCCTCCCCTGAGTGTATTTTTGCTTCATCACGTATTATACTACAACCGGACTGGCGAAACCATGACACGGCAACTCCGCTTTTCAAGCAGGTTGTAGACAAAGCACCATAATGAAAGCACCCCGGCATTTCTACCGGGGTGCTTACAGGCATTAAGACAGACTGGCGTTTAATCCCAGCGATGGTTAAGTCCGAAGATCACACCAAAGTCATGGCCATAGCCAAACTCTTTCTGGAGCGCAATCGGGAAGGCAAGATTGCCTTGCCAGCGGTCGTTGAACAAAGTAAAGCCAACTATCATATCGACATTAGTGCCGGCAGTCTTGTTTTCGGCTGGCAGCGCGATACCAGGCGTCTTGGTGTAGATCAGCTGATCGTTGTTGTCAACATCATAAGAGGTGCTGGTAAGTTCACCAACTATGGCAAAGTGTCTGTTTACACGATAGTCAAGGCCAGTGCGCATGATGAGCTTGGTAAGATTGTCTTCTGGATTATTGGCCAGAGCCATATTGACATGGCTTGCCCATCTTTCATTGAGAACTCCAGAGTAAGCTGCACCAACCTGCACTTCAGCGCCACGAGTAGCACCAGCCGGGCCCATGATCGAACCGGTCTTGGTAGTGCCATCGACGGCCGTGCCAATTTCCTGCTGAGGTCTGTGGTAGTTTCCGCCAGGGAAACGCCCCTCGGCGTGAACGGTTACGGCATGGTCGCCATCAAGGTTCTTCCATACCTGATAACCTGCCTTGAGCGACGGGTCATGCAGTCCCGAGAGATCGGCAGTATTTACGCCATCTTTGACTTCCCAGTTCTGGAAAGGAATGGTCAGGCCTGCAAAGAATTTTTTGCCGGCATATGTCAGGTGGACCGGAACGATGATTTCATAACCTTCATCGACGACACCCTTGTCACTGTTAACGTATCTGTAGTTTTCATATTTCATCTGCACACCGAAGTTCCAGGTGCTCAGATAAGGCAACAGGGCGCACTCAGTCTCAAACAGGCCATGATAGCCGTTGAAGTTGACAAAGTAAGGAGTATAATCAGTCGGTTTGAGTTCGTCAGGAATTCTGAAGCGTTCTTCACGATAGAGATCGCGACTGCTTACTGCGACAGGCATTCCCGGAGCTGGAGCCGGACCGGGCACAGGAGCGCCCATATAGGGAGCTGCCGGAGGTTCCATAATGTTTGGCACACTTACCGGGGGCGGTGGTGGTGTCATTCCTCCACCAGAATATACCGGTGGCGCTGCCGGCGGAGCATAGGCATCCATGGCACCTGGCGCCGGACTTGGTGCGGCTCCATAAGGTGCATAGCTGGCTGGAGGTGGCGGCGGGGGCGGAGCCATAAGCGGCGGCGGATCGAACGAGGGAGCGCTCATTGCCGGCTGCTGCGGTTGATACTGCTGGACCGGCGGGGCGGCCATGGCACTCTGCCAGGGTTGCGAAGACAGCGGCCTGGCTTCTACCGTCGGAATACCCATCTCATGCTGAGTTGGAGCGGCGCCTGGAATTACCAGAGTTTCGCCGACCATAAGTTTGTTGGGATTCATCGATGGATTTGCTCTTGCGATCTCACGCCATTTCTGTGATGATCCGAGCAGTCTCTTGGCAATAGTTCCAAGAGTGTCGCCACGCTGAATTACATAAGTCCCGCCAGTCTGGCCGTAGAAACTGGCGTCAGCATCGGCATCAGCTGACACTGATGAAACGGCAGTTTCTTCAACAATACTGTTGGCGACTTCGTAGTCACCTTCATTAAAGGAGTTCGCCTGCGGCTGAGCATTCTGAGCCCTTTGCTGAACGTTACCAGCCTGCTGCTGCACATGCTGTGCATGCTGCTGCGTATTAGCGGCAAACTGCTGAACGTTCTGTGTTGCGGCATGCATGGCTGGCGCAGCACTTGAATTGCTTGCAGCCGTAATCAGCTTCTGGCCGACAAAGATACGATTGCCATTTTCGATGTTGTTGAGAACCATGAGATCCTGCCAGCGATTGGCATCGCCGAAAACCTTCATGGCTATCTTGGGCAGTGTGTCTCCTGCCTGAACCACATAGTGGCTCTGAGTGGCATGGCTTGCTGCTGCCGCGCCAGCATTGCTGGAAACATTTGCGGGCGGCTCAACCGGAGGCCGGTAGCTTGTCTGGCCCAGTGCAGGTGCCACCACCCGCGGTGGTGCCGACATCAATTGCTGGGCGCTCTGCCCGGCTGGACCAACTTCTTCCCAGTCACCCTGCTGGGCCTTCGAAATTGCAGGTGCTGCAAATACGAGCCCCATCGACAATATGACTGCAAGAACAGGATCTTTGGCCCGGAATGTGTTAAATCCCATCATCTCTGACCTCCAGGTCTCTCCGAAAATTTTGATGAATTATAGTTTCCAGAATTTTTTGAACTGTGCTTTAAGCAATTTTGCATAGCTGTACCAGTCTGCATAAGATATAAGTTCATCTTTGTTTACCTTATCGACCGACATGATCAAATTGTTGAGCAATAAACTTACATGTTGTGCGGTTGCTCTTGCCATAAGGTTGCCGGGAGTTCCGCCCTCGAGAACAGACAGGATTCTGCCTGAACAAAAGCGATCAGCCAGATCTTTCACCTGCGAAACAATGTTCAGCAGGCCTTCTTCAGTAACCCGCAGGTGCGAGTTGGGGTCATCGATAAGCACATTGGTGCCAAAACCCAACAATATGAATTCAGGCTGAAACTGTGCGAGTATCTTCTCGACCAGCTCTTTTATACAGACGCGATACTCACGATCGCCATAGCCAGAAACGAATGGAATATTGAGGTTGTAACCGAGCGCGCCCTTCTGCCCGAGTTCTTCATAATGACCAGTACCGGTCACACCCGGATATTCATGCAGGGAAATAGTCATCACATCCTTGCGATGATAAAAAATTTCCTGTGTGCCACTGCCATGTTCGGCATCAAGATCGATTATCGCGACGCGCTTGAGCGCAAATTTTTTGGTGAGATAATGCGCCCCGGCAGCAATCGGATTAACCAGGCTGCCAAATCCTGAAGAGGCGCGACCGGCATGATGTCCCGGCATCGCTGTCAGACAAAAGGCCCGTTCGGCCTGACCGCTCATGATAAGGTCTACGGCATCGAGCACGCCACCCGCGCCAAACCGCGCGATCTCAAAGGATTCCTTGATCAGCGGCGTGTTGTCATCCAGCTGGTCAACGCCGCTGTAGCTTCGCCGATGAAGATCGTTAAGGAATTCAGGATCATGAATGTCGCGCAGGCGCTTCATCGGCGCAATATCGGCCGGGCGCACAACGCCTTCCCACAGACCGTTTTTCTGAAGCTGATCGATAATCAACGACAGACGACCCCCTTCCTGCTTTTCGGTCAGGGGGTCGTATTCCAGGAGCTTTTCGTTATATAGTATAACGCCTCCTGTGCGGACTTCTTCCATGTAATCAGGCAGAAAACGCTGTTAACATGAGATTTTTATCCATGCAGCCGTCATCGAGCGACTGGGGATCGAAGATTCTCTCTACAGCCTTTCCTTCTTTCTTAGAATTCGAGCCATCTTTGGCCCGGCGCAGGAACGAATTGTAAACCACACGTGAATCTGAGAAGCTCTGCCAAGGTTCCATACTCGATACACCCTCCTTTTAGAACTCTTACTATATTCATCGACACAATTCTCAATATCATCCAGCCCACATCTTTAATCGCTGTCGGGTTCGGGTATCGGGGCAAACAAAAAGCCGCACCGGCCGAATCTGGCTGGTGCGGCTTTGTTAAGCTGATGCTACTTGCGGTGGGCTCTGGTATTTTTGACCGGCCCTTCTTTGCTGAGAAGCTTTGAAAGCGTTGGATCGGCGAGAACATCCTTGATATCCATCTTCTCGCCATCGACCTCGACTTCGTTGGCAATCAGCCTGATACCATGACTGTAATCAGCATAAGTCACCTCGTGCCCCCAACCATAGCCCTGTATTGGCTTGCCGCCGTTGCGCGAGTCATGCCAGCCGTAGATAACTACGCTATCTTTGTGCGAATTCAAAAAATTCGTAATGATAACGTCTTTCTTGTGCCCGGCGATGAGCATACCGTTCTGATGCCCGACTTTGCGGCATTTTTCCTCAACCAGCCGCTGATGCTCGGTATAAAACTCGTTCTTGGTCATGCGCTGCTGCCAGTTCTTGTATTGACCGCCAGACATCGGCGAAGGCGTCAGCTTTGTCTCGGCGTGATTGTAGATATCATCAGACATCTGTGTTGTCGGCAGTATGCAATTAAATTTATCTGCTATGGTCTGTGCTGCCAGCGGACTCATCGGCATGCGCACAAAGTCGCTGTCATTGCCTATTGCCAGAACGTCTGGCATGACCTTGTATTTAATCACATGTGTCTTACCATCTTTGAGTTTGCGGCTGACTTCGATTTCTTTGAATTCACGCAGGAATGAGGGAATATTGCCAGCGAGAATCTCAGCCAGAATAGCTTCTTCGCGCTGCGCCGGTGTCATGTTTTCGGTGCGCTTCATGAATTCGCTGCCAGAACCGGCAGCGCCAGCCGGTATGGGAATTGACTCGTAGCCGCTTAGAGGCTTTGTCTCTACCTTTTCCTGCGGTGGCGGATTATCCTCTCCTCCGGTCATGCCACCGGGGCTCTCATCAGAGTCATCGCCAGTGGCTACTACAACCGGCTTTTCTTCAACCTCGCCGCCAAACAGTTCTGCGATAAGTTTCTTCACAAAACTGAACAAACTCTCAAACGAAAGCATTCCTGATGGTGATGGAACGATGCTTTCGGCAAAGCCATCTGAAATTCCACTGCCCTTTGAGTGTTCGTCAGCATGAATGTTCACGATACCAAGCTCTTCTGACGAAGATCCTTCGACCATCTCCTCGAGACTCTGTGCACTTGTTACGTTAAGACACACAATGAGTAACAGAGCAACCAGCAAAAAAATCCGCTTCATGGTTCTCTCCAGCATGATGAAAGATTCTTCGGCCCGGTTTATCGAGCCGACCATAATATGTTATCATGTTTAATCAGTTAATTGTAGTTAGATCTGCGCAGGAGGAATTATGAAGTACGGCTTTCTGACTGTCATTATTTTGCTGACTGCCATGCTGGCACCGATATCTGCCCAGTCGCTCGATGAAATGGTCGATAACATGGGCGAGCAGGATATGCCGCTGGTAACACAACCGTCTGAAGACGACGAAACCAACGATTCTTCTGCACAGACTGACGAAAACCAACCTCTTGATAACGTCAGTGCCATGCGCCAGCGCATAGTTGAGCTGGCTGAAAGCAAAGTCGGCACGGTTAATGAGAGCCGAGGCGACGATGGCCATCGAGTCGGCTGGCAGCATCTCAAGGAATTCTATGAAGCTGCATACAGGCTGAAAGACATGGAAGCAGAGCGACCCGGCTGGCTCAGCACGCTACAGACGCCTGGCAAGAAAATCAATGACTGGTGCGGCATATTCGGAACCTGGGCATGGCAGAAGGCTGGCCTGCCGGTGTATTGGAATACGCGACTGATAGGCTGCAAATATCGCGGAGACCTTGCCAATATGGGCCCCGGCGACATCGTTATCATCAAAAAGGAAATCAATGACAAGAATCATCATTGTATAGTTAAGTCAATCGATGGCAACGAACTTGTAACCATCGATGGCAACCAGGGTGCAGACTCGATCAAGATACAGAACCGCAAGGTTAATCATATCGCGATCTATTATTCAGTCGCCGAAGCAATGGGCACAACTCCGACGCCAGGCACAGGAACACCTGCCACTCCAGGAACCGGAACAGTCATCAAGCCGCAACCCGGGACAGGTTCAGGAAGCGGAACTTCACAGCCCAGCCAGCCGCCGGCAGCTCAACCCGGCGACACCCAGAAACCGCCGGTAACCCAGGCTCCGCCGCCAGCCGACGAGGCTGCTCTGAAAAAGCTGGTAGAAGAACTGATTAAACAGATTTTCATAGCTCTCCCCTTTTTCTGGTAACCATAAACAATTGGCCAGCCTGTCTCCCATACTTAACAACCTCGACGCCGAGGATCTTGCAGTCAAACTGTTTGCCATACTAAGACTACAGGAACTGACAAGCAATCAGGTCATACCTGAAAAGCTCAGACAGGCAGCAGAAAAAGAAACCGACCCGGCCCTGAGACTCTATCTCAACTGGCTCGCATATCCAGAAGAATCAGGCAATGAAGCCGACCTCACAATGCTCAGCGAGCTGCTTCAGCAGAAATTACCTGACTGGCCACGGGTGTTAAGGCTGCTTCTGCAAGTAACCCGGCAGACGGCTAAAACAGCTTTGCCGATTGTCAGAAAAGCAAATCTCAACAGTCTGCCGAACAATCTGCTGCCTGTCCTTGTCGGCTTTTTCTGTCGTTTTGGCGACAGTCTGGATGTTGATCTCCTTGAATCATGGTGCTCAGATCAGAACCCGGCCGTCACCATTCTGGCAGTAGAAGGTCTCAGTCGAATTCAGCCAGATCGCCTGCGAAACTTTCTCTATCCTCTTCTGACAAGTGAATCAGCCGGCATAAGGTCGCGGGCGATCAGAATTCTGCATCGCTGGCACCCAGAAGAAGCGCTGAGACAGCTTTGCAATATGCTTGAGTCAGAGATTATCGATGAGCGAAGAGCAGCGCTGGCACATGCTTTTTTCCTGCCATTTGACCGCATAAAACACGACCTTATACGCTTCCTGATTAGAGAAAGCGAGCCGGCACTGCTGGTTCAGGCCGGGCAACTGCTGATTATCAACCCGGACATCGAAATGGCAAAGTCGGTTGCGACGGTCGCGGTTGCAACATCAGCAGAAAAAGCCCCGGTAATTAAGAACATTCTGTTGCAGCAATGTGAGTTTTTAGCCCGGATCAAACTGATAGAAGAACGCTACGAGTCTTATACCAATCAACTGCTGGCCGAAGCTACCAATAAAGCTGATGAGAAGCGTGCCGCCAGTCTCGCCGCCGCCATTCGTGACGGCCAGATACAGAACGAATCAGATCTGACCAGGGCAACCACCCTGCTGAAACAGAAATTTTCGCTCGAATTACCATTACAAAGTCTGCTGCCAGTTCTGGAAAGCCTGGCGCTGATTGACCCGGCCTTCCTGCGGCCATATCTGCCAAAGCTGTTACAGTTTCGCGACTTCAAAATACAGATTGCCGCGCTGGCAGCCCTGGCAAAAATCAACCCGGTCAATGCAGAACAAATGCTCGAGCAGTATCTATGTTCGGCAACACCAGCGCGCCGACGAACCGGCATTAAAGTTCTCGCCCGGCTCGATCGCGACTTTGCCAGACCACTCCTGCTTAAAACGCTGTCTCAGGAGACAGACAAAGAACTGCTTGAGCTTATCGAATCACAGCTCAACGATCCACTGCCGCGAGAAACACTCATGCAACTGGTCAGGTCATCGCGTCTGACTGAAGAATGTTACGAACGCATGCTGCTGCTCAAAAGACTTTGCCAATCTTCCGGCATTAATCCGGAAGAAGCTGAAGTTGTGGCTGCTGACTGTGATTTCAGCCAGGAAACAATCATGCTTGGCCGTGCAGAAAAGCAGATCACAGCCACGTCAGGAAAACCTGCAAAACAATCTGCTGAAGTTACTGTTGCCGCAAACGCCTCTGTTGCCGAAAACTCACAATTAGCCAATCAATACCTGAGCCTGCCAGCTTACGCAAGACTACGGCTGATTATAGATGCCATGGGCAGACAAGAGCTGGTCAGCGAAGATCTGACAGATTTGCTCAAGCAGGAATCGTCGGAGCTCCAGCGTTTTGCACTACAAAGCGCGCTGACAGGACTTGAATTGAGCAGGCGCAAAAACTTTTCACCAGTTCAAGCCCTTAAACAGAATCTTTCGTTGAATATACCGGTATGGACAGAAGTTGCCGCCTGCCTGGCCAGATTGACACCAGAAGCGGCCCGCCTCGCGGCCCCATCGTTACAGAGAATGCGCTGGATAAGCTGGCCAGACGCCCTTATGCCATTCGCGCTACGAACAATCAGCTTAACAGCCAAACCTGCTTTTTCAGCTTCCGTCAACAATCTGTTGCGTCACAACCGGCCAGAAATCAGATGCGCAGCAATTGAATGTTTGTTTGACATCAATCCCGGCGATCTCATAGACTCTCTTCCAGAGCTGATAGACGACAAAGATCCTGAAGTATCAGCGACGGCATGCAAAGTGACACAAGCCATCGAAGATCGCTTGCGACCTGATGGCAATGCAACGGACTTTTCAAGTGCTTTTTCCAATCTGTTCTACCGGCTGCAAAAACTCTCTACCCTATATCAGGCTGCAATGGCCATCGTTATAATACTGCTGTTCAGCCTGTTTCTGCTAAGCGGCCAGCCTTATGGCGATTCTGGCAACAGCATGCCATTACCTGTTAAATCAGGTCATTTCAGCCCTTCCGCGAAAAAAAACGCTCCCCTGCACCGCTTCGAGCACTGGCATCAGTCAGCCGAACCAGGTCAGGAACGGGTTATTTTTGGGCGTATCGAAGAAAACTATGCAGACAGTCTGCTTGTGCAGAGTCCGGCGCTGAAAGCCACAGTGCTGGTCAGACATGACCGCGGATCAATGCCCCTGGCCAATAATCAGCACTTCAACGGCAGAGTCAGAATCGACTCGGTCAACGGCGGTCGTATTGAATCAACTCTCTTACCAGTTCAGGAGAACAACCGATGAAATTTTCAGAAACATTGCTTATACGAGTCATCGCATTGACTCTGCCGGTGCTGCTCCTTTTAGCCGGCATGGCGGCGGCAGTCGAACTCAACGTAGCGCGTGAGGGCATCGTCAAAAATGTTCCACTCCAGAATCCGTACAATGGCTGCCTTATCGTTCGTGAAGGGCCGGGCATGGAATACCCGGTTAAAGGCCATGTTGTCAACGGTGACAGGGTAACCATAGAGTCGACCTCGGGCAGCTGGTATAAGATTTCTGCGCCCAAAACCGGGTATGTCTGGGCCAGCTATATCTCGGTGACCGACTCACAGACGGTCGATACCACCAATCTGACCAGACCGCTGGGGCTCGAAACAATTGTCGAAAACTCTGACCCGCAGGCTCGCGACCAGAAACTGCCAGAGCGCCAGCAGTTGCTCGAAACCAACCAGGTTATCCATCTTGATATCGACCGGGAGATCAACCCTTGACCTGTCTTTTCAAATCCGCCAAAGCCAGAACCGGCTCAATTCTGCTGATAACGACGGCGGTACTGTTCTGCATGTTTCTCTTTGCCATTGGCTACTCGCGTTTTTTGAGCCATCAGGCTGACGCCGCCGACAAGATCGGCAAAAAACAAAAACTCGGAGAATTCGCCTCAGCTCTGGCAACGCTGGCCATGCACAAGCTCAAATACTCAGCCCAGCTCACTCATAATGCAACAACGCTGCGCGCCTGGCCAGCAGCCGGGTCAGCAATGAGCGCGCTCTATGAGTATCTCTCACAGCCTTTGAGTAAATTCGATACAGTCAGATATTTTCCCCTGCCACTCGATGAAGAAGCGACCGGCCACTTTGCGATGCTGCTCGAACAGCTCTGGCAGACAGCCGGGTATGGCGACGAACTCGAAGAATCAATAACCATTGCCGTATGGCGCGACGACTTTGCTGCCACTGGAGCGGCCCCAGATGCCTACACTCGCGACAAAAGCGGCAATATCCGCATAGTGGTCAGTCTCACAACGGTTCATGGCGGCAGCCATTCGACGACTCTCGACTTCAACTACTCATGCCCGCTTCGTATTGCTGCCGCGCATATTCCGGTGCTTTCCAAATACAATCTCTATATCGAAAATGCCCGTCTCAATGGCGGAGAATACGATGCCGGCTACAATCAGGTCAGCGTCGACGGCTTCGGCAATCTGGCCGAAGCCCGCACTAAAGCTCGCCCGCTGGTTCTCAACAACGACGGCAACCTCAACCTGCCGGTCAAACTTGAGTTTCGCAACTTCGTCGAAGATAACCGCGGTCTCGTTTATCTTGGCGGCAACGCCTCGATTTTTCTCAATCTGGCGCGTTCCGACGTAGTGGCGCCGAATTCCAACTCCGGCGAGGGATTTCAGTTTTTCCGCCGCCTCAATTACGACGGAACCTACCCGGTATATGCCGGCAATTCAGCCGAAAACGGCAGAATGCTGATAAGCTTTCTCGATCAGGGAGTCTCTGATGACAGCGACGAACGCAATCTTTCGTTTTACCGCCGGGTAGAATCAGGATATTTTGGGGTCAAGCAGGTTCAGGAAGGACGCCTGCGCTACAGCTCGCTGTTTCGCCTGTTTGGCGTGCAAAGCCGCCCCTCGCCCACCCTTGTTCAGGGCAACGTCCTCAGCCAGTATCTTACCATCGGCATTCTACGCGGTGATGACGGCAGACCAGGCAAGCCCATGTTTCTCGACAATCTCTCCTATACTGCTCCCATGCAGCCTGACGCCTATTACTACAATTGCATCAATCTGCCCGAATATGACGATCTGCGCACTGCTTTCGGACTCGACAACAGCCTGGATTCCTACAAAAAGTATGTTACGAAGTATTCATCGCGAGTTAACCATCGACCTTACAACCAGGCTCTGGGGTTCATTCACACTCAAACCAACCCAGATGCCGTGGCGCTTTTTCCCGAATCCGACCCGCTCAGCCGCTTTATCAGAAGTTCGAATCATGATGCAACCCATAAGGCTCCCGGCGTTTTCGCCGGAGTTTACCCTGAAGTCACTGATCTGAAGTCAATGGCAGCATTCGGAAAAGGCTTTGCCGATGCCGGCAAAGCTTCATACGTTTTCGCAAATGAATCCGAACCCGACGCACTTAAACTGCTTAAAGAACAGGGACTCTTAAGCCAAAACCGGCTGGCTGTCGATGGTTGGGTGAGATTTTCTTCTGGAATAAACATCAGTCGCCCTCTTGAATATATGTCTTCGGGCGGCATCGTTGTCGAAAGCGGCGATCTCGTAGTAGAAGCCTCTATCAAACCAGCCGGCTTTCGCGAGAACTGCCTTCTCTATCTCGTTGCACTCAACGGCAACGTAGTGCTGAAAACGCCTTCTGACGCAGTTATCCAGGCCGGAATCATCGCATTTTCCGAAACGACAGAGAATGGCAGAGTTGCGTTTATCACACCACCAGCTGAAATCAAAGGCGCGCTGGCCATGAAAAAACTGGTAAAAAACAGCAGCGAAGCAGAAACCTTCCAGGGAACCAGCCTGGTATATTTTCCAGCTCTTGCCGCAAAGCCCGCTGGCAGCGATGGTCTTTCGCAGGAAACACAGTTGCTGACATTCAGCTTCGGGCAATTGCCACAGGAGATAAGGTAATGCGATACAGCCGCAGGAATCGGGGATTTTCTTTCGTCGAAGTGGTAATCGCTATTACCATTATGGCGATTGGGCTGATTCCGATCATGTGGTTCTTTTCGCGCAGCAACGTCGGAACCATAAAAACCCGTGATGAAATATACGCCCAGCAGTATGCCGCCGAACTTTTCGACTACGTAATCGCCAGCGGCTTCAACGCCTACCCACCGACTGGAGATGCAGGCATCGACATGCCATCGATCACCCTGGAGGGCGAAACAATTGCTGTCGATGAGCGCTTCACTCGCCGACTGTTTGTCGCCGACCTGGCACCAGCTCACAACTCTGAATGGCCGCTACAGTATCGAACCATAGCCGTAGAAGTCAGCTGGACTGCCGATCAACAGCAGCGCCATCTACAACTGACCGGAATCATGCATGCAGCAAAGTAATCAGAAAAAATCAGGTTTTACTCTCATCGAGGCCGTCGTTTCGGCGGCAATAGCCGCGCTGGTTTTCGTGGCGGTCAGTCGCATGATGGTAAGCGCCCTGCAAATGTCGCGAACCGGCAGCAGTCACCTGACCAATCTGCTCGCGGCCGACATCGTGCTACAACAGATTTTGCTCGATCTCAAACAGGCTACCGCAATTGTTTCTGACGACACACAGCTGGCAGCCGGCAAACTGGAACTTGAAAAACTCTACTGGGAAAGCGACAGCGCCAACCCAGGACTAACTGCAGTCAGCTACCGGCTAGCCGATGACGGGCGCGGGCTGCTGCGAAACAGCGAAGGCAGCGATCACCGCTACTATCCGGATCGACGAATCTCACTTTCCTTCAGGCGGGTAAAGGTCGGAACGCGTAACGCTTCAGGTCTCATCATCGACCTCAAGATCAGCACACCGCCAGACGAAACCGAACAGCACCGCTTCAGGCGCTTCGTCTATCTCGAAAGCCTGCCGGAAAACCGGGCACTGGTAAACGATTACCAGCCTGTGCAGAACTGAGCATCAGCTCCGGGCGCTCAACCATTCCGCTTAAGGATGATCAAGGTCAGATCATCGTCGAGTTCCTGCGCCGACTCTTTCCTGATTGTTGCCATAATGGCAGCGCGCATTTCTGCTGGTGGCAGATGCAGATATCTGCTGCATATCCGCGCGAAACCTTCTGAACCATAGGGTTTACCGCTGGCATCGGCTGTTTCGATAAATATGTCGGTGTAAAAAACGAGACAATCACCCGGCGCCATCTCCAGCACTGCCTGTGGGAATTCGGGATTGCGCAGACTGAAGCCAAGCGGAGGTCGGCAAAGCAACGGAAATTGCAGCCGCTTGCCGGCAGAAAAATGCAATGGCAGAGGATGTCCGGCGTTTATACATGCGATCTGACCGGATGCGCTGTCAATGATGGCCGAGAAAAGTGTCATGCATTTTTTGCGCTTAAACTGGCTGAAAAGCATGTCATTCAGGCATGCAAACATTTCACTCAGTGAAAATTCACTGTTCCCGGCATATTCGGTAACAACAGCTTTGATCATTGTTGTCACCATGGCAGAACTGACACCGTGACCGGTTACATCGCCGATAATCAGCAGCCATCTTCCGTCTGAAAGTGGCAGAATGTCGCAATAATCACCACCAAGATCGGTTGCCGGCACATAAATCAGATCGGCGGCGAAACCATCAATAGCAGGCGCCTTCTCTGGAATAAGCTGTTCCTGAATGGCTCTGGCAGAGATGATATCTGCCAGGGTTTCGGTGGTTGCATTGAAAGTTTCTGACAAACGCCCAAGCTCATCATTCTGCATAATTTCGAGACGGTGGCTGGTATCTCGCCGCCTCAGAGCCTGCACGCCACTCATCAGGTTCGCTATCGGTCTGAGCAAAGTATGCGAGAAAAGCGAACCGACCAGCAGAGCCAGAATAATGGCAAACAACACTCCCCAGATCAAACCCGTTCTAATCCGGCCAATTTCGCGATCAACCTCTTCGAGCGGATAAAGGCTGAGCAGGACTGTATCAACGAGTTTTTTTCCGGGTGCCCCGGCAGCGACCCACCTTGCGCCATGCCATGTAATAATAGAGTTTTGCGGGCTGTTGCTGCGGCGCACCTGGCGGACAAAGCTCATCAGTTCCTTCTCCGACTCGGTCTCACGCGGCCAGAGTTCTGAGTAAACCGAAGACCAGGCAAAAAGCCGCAGAGCACCATGTTGATAAGCCACCCGTTTCAATAATCCGGCATTCAGGTAGTTTCTGACTGCCCCGCGTACATTCTGATCGATTACGATGAAAGCCGCCTTTGAATCAGCTTCTTCAAATACATCCCAATACCAGTAAATCTCAAATCCACCAAATGAAACCTGATGGAGCTCATCGGGACTCTCAAAAATTCTGGCCCAGCCCCCGAACGGCCCTTCAAGAAACTCCTGAACGAGTACTTCTGCTGCCTTAATCGGCGAGGACCTTCCGGCCAGACGCTGCCCGAGAAAGTTATTTACGCCAAGCCGCGCGATTGCCTTACCGATAACCCCAATCTTCTCACTGGTCTCGCGGCGTTGTGTGGTCATAAGAACATCGGCATCGAGATCACGCACTTCAAGCCAGTTGATGACGTTCTGTTCGTCGAGTCTTCGAAATTTATCAAGCAGCAGGGCAGGATCAGTTCTCATTTCTGGCAGAGCCTTGAAAGATCTGAACAGGTGCAGCATGTCGGCCTTCTCTTTTTCAAAACCCTTATCAAAGTCGTTGATGCTGACATGACAGGCCAGCCAGGCATCCTGTATAAGAAGCTCGCGACGCTCAGCCAGATACTTCCAGCCAAAATATGCCAACCCTGAAAGCGGAAGTATGATCGCATAAAGAATCAGCCCTATCAGCTTGGTTCTGATTGAAGCAGTGCGAACACCCGCCATGAGGTTGCTGTCTTTGGCCAGCATGCCAACCAGCATTACCCCGAAAAGCAGAAACACCTTGAGCAGGGTTTGCGCATAACCGATGTCATAGCCCGAATACTTTGCACTGACAAAAAGAAAGCGTTCGCCGATCTTCTTTTGAACTGTCAGAATCTTAGCGGATGAATCGTCTGGCATGGCAGCCCGCTGCCTTATATCGACAAGAACACCCTGAGTGAGTTCCTTTGGCAGAAAATTTCTGAGTTCGTCCATTTCAGGTAGTGACCAGAGCACGATATAAACACCGCCTGGAGCTACCTCTTTCGGCTGTTTTGCGTAAGAATGACTGCGTTGATAGAAGATGTAGCCATCACCGCGAAAGCTGGCAATCTTCATGATTCGCCCTTCGTGTCTCCGCAGCAGGCCCTGTGAATATACGGTACCGAACAGAGCATTGAGGTACTTGCTCGAAGCATAGGTATGACGGCGAGAGTAGCCGTGCAGGGTTTCCCAGGCATCGGTGAGAGGTTCGGCATGCTCGCCCAGAAGTTCCGTTGGTGTAATCAGTCTGCCCTCAGCAAAAACGGCAGGAAAGAAGCCAAGCTCCCTGGCACTGAATTCGATCGCCAGCTGTTCTATCCGCTGCGGAGTTATCGCCTGACCGTTGTATACTTCTTCGTAAAAACTGCGAAAGTGCTGAGCAAAGAAATTTTCAGGCTCGAGATGCTCGCTGATAGCCTCTGCTCTCAGCTCCAGAGCGGTCCTTTCAGCTGCCCGCAGGTTGACGCTGTTCTGCCTGATAACAGCAATGCCGAGCAGCCATATTGCCGAAACAGGCAGAATCAGGAGCAGTAGCAGCATGGCAGAAGTTGAAAACCAGCCGACCTGTTTTGCCTGTTCTCTGTCAGCTGACATCTGCCGGCTCCTTCGTCATATTCTTGATTACCAGCATTGTCAGGTCGTCCTGTTGCGGGCCGCCAGCCATAAAGTTATCCCATACCGCCTTCATCTTTGCCACTGTCGCGGCCGGCGACAACTTCGACATTTTAGCCAGCTCAAGATACATTGCTTCGTGCCCGTATATTCTGCCATCAGGAGCCTGGCATTCGATCAGGGCGTCTGTATAAGAAAACAGTGCATCACCTTGAGACAATAAAATGGTGCGATGCTCAGGCTTTCTTTTGCTCTCACGCACGCCAAGCGGCATACCTGTCAGCGAAATTTCTTCTACACTGCCATCTTTTCTTATTATCAAAGGCCAGTTGTGCCCGGCATTAATAAGCTGCAAAGTGCAGTCGGCGCTATCCAGCAGCATAAAAAGCATGGTCATCATTTTTTTGCGTTTAACCGTCTGCAGCAATATCGAAGAGATTCTGCCAGGCAATTCTGTGAAGTTAAGACCATCACGACAGGCCTTAAAAACTGTTGCCTTGGCCATTGCCATGCATAATGCGGCAGAAGTGCCATGTCCACTGACATCGCCAATCAGAAAAAGATATCGGTGCTCATCGAGTTTGACGTAATCGCAGTAGTCACCACCCAGATCGGCCGCAGCCAGATTGAAAATTTCGGTGTCGAATCCGTCAATTTTCAGCTTTTCCTGCGGAAAAAGCGCTTCCTGAACAGATCTCGCCAGCTGCATCTCATTAAGTTCGTCAACCATCTCGTTAAAGGCCTTACCAAGCTCACCGAACTCATCGCCGACATCTATCTCTACTCTGGCTTCGGGTCGACGCTGTTTTACCATGTGCATACCGCGATCGAGTTCAGTTACCGGCTTCAAAAATGTTTCGGTGAGCAGGCGGGCTATTAAAAGCGCGACTCCGAATATTATCGCTATACTTGTTGCCAGCAGATAATAAAGGACTCTGACCGGCTGTCGAATCTTCTGCTCATCGGTAAGATTTATCAGACTGTACGGAGCCAGAACTCGACCGGGATACGCCAGCGCAAGCCACCTGCGACCTGCAGCCGATATTCGCCGCAACTGGGGTTTCCCGGTGAGTATGGCGGCACGCATAAGAATTTCTGACTCCTCAGTCGCCTGAAAGCCTTCACTGAGCCATGTCTGCCGCGATGCATCGAAAACGGCAAGAGGCTCGTCACCAGCGCGCACGACTTTCTTCAAAAAGTTCTTGCGCGCAATGTCTCTTGCCTGAAATACGCTGATAACAGCAGCTGGATGGCCTGGCACATCAATAAAATTCCAGTACCACATAAGCTCGTTCAACCCGAACCTGACATTGTGCAGCTGACCAGGAGCCGAGGTGATAGTGGCAAAACCGAAGTCAGTACTGCCGAAAATATCATTGAGCACAGGATCCTGTTTGCGTCTGAGCTCAATTTTTTCTGCACGCATTCGATGCGCCAGCCGCTTTTCTATCAAATAGCGCAGATATGCGTCAACCGATTTCTCAAGCCCCTCGAACCAGCTTCCCTTGTTCAAGGCCCCGAGAGACTCGCCGTCGAGTGCCATCAGATCGATTCGGATGGCCTGCCCTGAAGCCAGCATCGACTCTGCCGCAGCCTGACAACTGATTTCGGTAGAATCTTTAAGCAACATTTCGTGAAGCACATTACAGTGCCGCACAAAGTTTCTTTCTTCTTCGGCAAAATCGTCCTCGATTGCGGTAAGCCTGGTAACAACATCATTTTCGAGGCGTGACCACAAAACCTTCTCATGCGTCGAAATCGCAGTAACACCGGTCAAGAGCAGACCGGCGGTCGGAATCGCAATAGCGACAAGAAGAAGAGCCAGAAGCTTGCTGCCGGTGCGCATATAGATTTTTTGCAGATCGAACGATCGACTGAACAGAAGAGCGATCATGCCCGTTGCCAAAACAGCAAACAGAAGGTTGAGCATCCCCGTGGCATTTCTATATCTGTTGTCAGCCAGTTCTCTCGACCCTAGAAAGACACCAGAACCTGTGTTTATTGTGATCCAAAGCCTGCCGGCATGTACCAGACCTTCTGAAGAGCTCTTCTCGACCTGACTGCGCATATAATTAAAATCTGCATGCTGATCGCTAGTAAAAACCGGGGCATCCTGCTCGTGATTCCAGAAAGCCAGCCGCAGATCACTGGCAAAATGCTTTCTGAATGGGCCAGAAAGGATCTGTTGCGGCTTGAGCACCGGAAAGACAATTACCACAACGCCAGCAAGACTATCTGGTGATTTTCGTTTCCAGAATAGATAACCGCTGCTGCGGCGTTTTTTGAGACTAAGCAGCTGTCCCTCATGATTTTTGATTACACCGGCGCTGGCTTCGGCACCCAGAAGAATCTGCAGTCGCTTTAACTGACGTTGCTCATCGCCTTTGCTGTATTCTGGAGTTTCTGCAAGAATATCCCAGAGTTTGCCAACGACAAAGCGATTAGGAGGAGAATAACCCGGCAGATTTTCAGGCATTCCGAGATTGTCGAACATATAGATCGCCATATCCTGCCCGCAAATCGACTGCACCTTTCTGATTACTGCTAACCGGGATTCCTGCTGGTTATCTTCACTCAGCATCTCCGGCATCATGCTTTCAATAACTCTGAAATAGAAGCTGCCCGGCGAACTGGCATCGGCGATTCTTATCAGCTCATGTCGCAGTTCCGTTTTTGCTGAGTCAAAATCCTCGCTTTGACGCTGATCAAGTATTCTCCCGGCTGCCAGATAGAGCGATGTCGCCGGCAGCAGGCCAAAAATAAAGACTACCAGCAGTTTGCCCCAGAAAGATTTCATCAGAATTCCATTACGAATTTTCGCAGCCTTAATTGCAGCTCATGCACCTGCTAAGCTTAGTGCACCCGGGTAATTTTGTAAACCCCGCCGTTTTCAACCCAGCAATTCTCGGGCAAAAATGCGAAAGTTTTCTTTGTGACTTTGCGAAAATATCAGATAGCTTTCGGCTCAGTAGCCGGCGGCGATGGCGGCGCGGTAGGCGTCGTAGGCCTCGCGATATTTCTGTAATTTCTGCTGTTTTTCGTTTTCGCTGGCGGTGGTCGAAGTCACCGCGTCGGTATATTCGCGGTAGGCGTTTTCATAGTCTGAATGCGCCTGTTTCAGCGTTGAGGTCTGCGGTGCTTTGGCACCGGCCTGCTCGGTTTGCGCAACCTCAGCTGGCGGAGCCGGTTCTTCGATTTTAACCAGCCCGGGTTCGACAGTGGCCTCTTCTTTGCCTTCTGAACTGCCGATGGCGGCATAGGCTTCATAGCCCTTTTTCAGAAGTTTGCGGCCGATCCAGCGGCCGATACTGCCGCCGATGCTCTTGCCAAGCTTGCTGCCAATAGTAGCTGCAGCTATAGTGCCAATAATAGGCAATACCAGCGGCCCGCCGCATGAGAAAAATGCGATACCGGCAGCAGCACCCATGGTGCCACCGATAAGGTCGCCGATTACGGCGCCGATTGCGTCAGCTGTCAATGAGGCCTTGTTCACAGTTCTGGTGGCATCGATAACCGCGCCAAGATCGACCTTGCGTCCGTCTTTGAGCTTCCATTGTGTAACCAGAGCGCTGATTGCCTTGGCAAAAGTTTTGGTAACGATATCTCCGATGCGAAAGCCGAGCATGGCCCCCATACCGGCAGCCAGCGGCCCGCCGACTGCCGCGCCGAGCACATAGCCGATTCCGGCACCAATCGCGCCGCCCGCCTTCCCGACGACAAAACCAGCTGCACTGGAGGCTGCTTTGGTTATCCACCAGTCGCCATCTTTGAGCTGTTCAACCTTCTGTTGAGTTTTGAGTTTGAGGCGCTGAAACAGCGACAGCTCAGCCGCTTCGACAAAAGGCGCCAGCAGCAGAGACAGCGTTAGCAGCAGGCTCAAAAAACACAACTGTCGAGATGCGAATCTCATTTAAAACTCCATGCACTCAGAGATATGTACATAGATTATAAGAAAAACCACCCCACCCCGCAATGCCATGGCGCTCGACAGTAACCTCCCGGGTTCTCAGTTCTGAATCAGTGCCATGACTGAACCTGGGGCAATACTTATGCAGACATCATCACCCGGAGCACGGCCAACAATCTCTGACAGATCAGCTTCGACCAGCAGGCTGAAATTCTTTTGCGGGCAGCGCAGCACCAGCGTAGCGGTTCTGCCCTTTTTGAATATGTTTTCAATTACACAGCCTCTTATCGCGCCGGCAAAGTCTGAACTGCAGATGCTGATATCGGATGCCCTGATTCCGAGTTTATAACAGGTTTCTGCCATGTCATCACGGCCCAGGGTCGGATAACTGGCAGAAACTGCGAGCTTCGTTTCGAGCGCGGGAGAATAGAACTCGCAGAAACCGTTACTGCGACCTTCAAATCTCGCCGGCAGAAAATTTTCCACGCCAAGAATACAGGCTGCCGAAACGGTTTTCGGAAAGCAGAAAACCTCGCTTTTCGGCCCCGTATCGACAAGTTCGCCATTGGCGATGAGACTGAGATCATCGCCGAGGAGCTGCGCCTCTTCGAGATCGTGCGTAACCAGAAGCATTGTCCATTTGCGGTCGACCTGCAGTTGTTTCAGATAATGCCATAGTTTACGCTTTAACCCGAGATTGAGCGACGAGAATGGTTCATCGAGGAGAATAAGCTGGCTGTCGGAAATGATAGCCCGCGCCAGTGCCGTTCGATGCCTTTCACCACCGCTGAGATGGTCGATATGACGATCGAGCAGATGCGCGATATCTAGTTCGACCGCAAGCGGCTGCAGGCGTCGATCGGCCTCTTCCCTGCCAATGCCCTTTATTCGCAATCCGTAGCAGATATTTTCGCGCACCAGCATATTCGGAAACAGGCATAGATCCTGAGGGAGATAGGAAATATTACGCTGTTCAGGTTCGACCATACTGATATCGCGGCCGGCAAAGATGATGCTGCCACGTTCGGGGCGACGCAGGCCGGCAATTGTTTCGAGCAGCAACGTTTTGCCGCTGCCGGTGGTGCCGACAATAACATGGCAGAGGCCAGACTGCAGATTCAGCGACAGGTTTTTAACCCTGAATTTGCCGGCCACAATGTTGAGATTTTCTATCTTGAGCAACGTCGCTTACCTCGATGAAATAAAACGCGAAAAGTAGAGAACCAGCAGGCTGACACAGATCAACAATGCGATTGCTCCAACGGCGCCTTCGATGTCGGCGCTGGCCAGCCGCATGTAAATCGAGATTGGCAGTGTCTCGGTGCGCATGGCGATGGTGCCTGCCACCGTAATCGTAGCACCAAACTCGCCCATGGCCTTGGCCCAGGTAAGAATCGCTGCGGCAAACAGGCCACGCCGCGCATTCGGCAGCACTACCGTGCGAAAAGCCGCAAAACTACCGGCTCCAAGGCTGCGCGCCATGTCGTCATAACGGGTCGGCACCTCGTCGAATGCGGCTTTGCAAAGCCGCACCGACACGCCAAGCACAGCGACGAACTGCGCCAGGATGATGCCGTAAATCGTGAAAACAAACTGCTGAAGATTATTTTGAACCCAGATACCAGCAGAGGTGCTGAAAAAGATAAGGATCATGGCTCCGAGTGCCGCCGGAGAAACGAAAAGCGGCAGTTCTAGCATGGTATCGACGATGCGTCGCCCGACAAAATCATGCCGCGACAGGGCAAAGCCGGCAGGCAGCGCGACCAGGCCAGCGATAAAAACAACCAGAGTGGCAGCGAATACGCTGGTTTTTATGGCATGCAGGGTGCGCGCCGAAGAAAACAGCGCCTGTAGAGAATCGACTGACAGGAAAGTGGTCAGAGAGGCTATCAGAGCAGCGTATATCAGAAACGTCAACAGCGCTATCGCTATGCCGGCACGTCGGAATGTCATTTGGGCTGCCAACTTTCAGGCAGCTGCCAGCTGCCGCCAACCGGCTTGTCGGCGCCAAGCCAGGCGGCTGCTTCTTCTACAGATGTGAAGTATTTGTACTGGCGGTAGTATTGCCGACCTTCATCTGAAATGACAAAGTCGATGAACTGCTGCGCCAGCTCCGGTTGCTGGCTGAAAGTAGAAATAGCGACGGGAATATAACCGATACGTATGACCTCTTCTTTGGCCAGAGGAACCGTTTCGATTCTTTCGGGATCCCAGTGTTCGAACACCCGCCAGCCAATAACAGCGTCAACGGTGGCCAGCGAAATCGACGTTGCGGTCTTCTCGCAGCTTTCCGGGTAATTTACGATATTGGCTTTTACCGCTGCGACTTCTTCGGGTTTGAGGTTCTTTTCGAGAATTTCTATGGCATAGAGCCCGACGCAGACGCCTTCGGGATTGGCAATGGCGACGCGCAGACCAGGTCTGGCAAGATCACGCAGGCTTTTTATCCCTTTGGGATTGCCCTTTCTGACGTTGATCGCATTGACCAGATAAACCACCTTGCGCTCGCTTTCGGGAACTACGAGACCATTCACCTTTGCTTTTTCCATATAATCCGACGACCCTGGAAAATACACATCACCGGTTCTACCAAGCTGCATCTGCGAAAGAACGTAACCTGAGCCGCCGAAAATGAGGTCAACCTTGACGCCGGTTTTGGCGGTGAACGCGGCTGCAACGAGTTCGGTCGGTGGCTTGCTCGCCGCGCCTGCAAGAACCAGCAGACTCTGCCCGGCTGCCAAGGTGGTAGAAAGACTCCAGAGAATCATCAAAACAATTTTTTTCAAGCATTTGAGATGTGACATGGTCGCCTCATATTTAATTCTTCATAATTATTGTATCATTTCTAAGTTCTATTTACGTATGCGGAACAAAAAATCTCAGCAATTCCGGGTGAGAAGTCCAGCCTACGATTACACCCATTTCGGTCATTCTACACGTAACGTAGCGAAGTCGCAGGATCCACTTATCGACGCGCGAAGGTTCTCTCAAACGCCTGTTCCAATCAGTGTGTTCTGCTGTTACTGTAGGCTGACGAGAATTGCTGACAAAATCATGAGCTATCAGAAATATTCAGCAGAGTAATGCAAAATTATCGGCAGCTCAAAGCAATTCTGGAGGAAAACCCCTGTCATTAGGCCTTCACAAGACTGGCACGATTATTGCAAGAAAACTGCTTCCGCCAAATCAGGTGTGAACGCGCTTGAGTCGTAGTATCTAATGCAGCTGTCACGCATTTCTGAAAAATTAGTGTTTCTGCAAAAAAATGCTGGTATCCTTTAGCTATCATTATCGAGAGGTGATTCGATGAAAAAGAAAGCCCTGTTTCTCGCCCTCGCTCTTGCCGGGTCAACGACCGCGCACGCCCAGACCGCTGCACAGCCTGAAACAGCGCAAAAAGAATCTGACAGCACCGAAACAACATCTCATAAGGCTGTCAGCGAGATCGATAAGCTTACCATCATCGAATCACTGCAGACGATCAAAAAGGATCCATCGCAGGTGAAGTTTCACAGCGCCATGTGTTACGACATGGCCATGCCGCCGGAATATACGACATTCTCATGCCCGACATGCGGCACTGAAACGCAATATAGTTACCAGTCTTATCAGGGCGAGGTCGCTAACCGGGTAGCCTATCTGATACGCTCAATAGGTCAGATAAAGGCGAAAACCGAGGTGGATTTTTCAGACTTCTGCAACAAATGCAGTAAAGACAACGACGGCCAGCCCAAACTTAAATTCACCACCCATTGCCTCGACTGCTCGCAGACCTTCACCTGGACAGCCAATACCATAGAAGAGCTCGAGCAGCTCAGCCTGCTGTTCGTGAGCTTTCCGGTGACCGAAGTCGATCAGGGTCATCTCGGACAGCAGAAGATCGAGCCCGAAAAACTTTCTGAATATCTGTCGAATAGACTGCTCTGTCCGGCCTGCCGCGAAAAACACGGGCTGAAGTAATCAGGAGAAACTTATGAAAAGATCCAGCAAAATAGCCGGAATCGCGATGGCAACACTGATGACGGTCAGCAATAGCCCGGCAATCGCTGAAGAGAACACTGGATGCGCCGCATGCAGTGAATCATCCGGTAATAACGGCGAAACTGCCAGTGTTGCTAGCGACCGCTCTCTCGCGCGCCAGAAACTGATCGATGCCCTCAAAAGCATGAAGAATCAGCCTGAGCAGATCGAGTTTCATTCGGCCATGTGTTACAAAATGGCTATGCCACCGGCAACGGTTGACTATACCTGCCCCGGCTGCGGTGCAAATACCATTCACGAATACAACAGTCCGGCTGGCGAAATGGTGCGACAGATCGCCAGCGTTCGCCGGGCGTTGCCAAATCTGCCGGTAAAGATAACTCTAGATGAAACCGCTCTTTGCAGCAAATGCAGCAAAAGCGAACGCGCCAGACTGGCTTTTACCAGTGAGTGCGGCAAATGCGGCACCAGTTTCACCTGGGAAATCAAGGACAGCAACGATCTCGACAAACTCGGCTGGCTGTTTCTTGATTATCCGGTCAAATCTATAGATGACGGCCCCGGCCGCGGGCCATTAAATAACCCGGACAAAGTGCGGGCGATGGTCGAATTCGTTTCGAGCTGCACCTTCTGTCCGAAGTGCATCAAAGAACTTCAGCTGAATTACGAGAATTAAACATGAAAAGACTTTATCCTGACGTCACCGTTCCTAAAACCGCAGTCCTTGAACTGACCAGCGCCTGCAATCACCGCTGCGTCTTCTGCTCAACCCCATGGGATGCCGATTCACCTGATACCGGCAAGTTCAGCTGCCGCGACGAACTCAGCACAGCCGAATGGAAAAAATGCATTGACTTCATTATTGGTAAAGGCGTTCACGGCTTTGCTTTTACCGGCGGCGAGCCTTTTCTGCGTCAGGATCTTTTCGAACTCATAGATTATGTTAAAAGCAAAACGGCTCGCCACCCCGAATTTGGCGCTGATGGCCGAGTCTGTGGCCATAAAGAAAAGCCGCTCGAACTGACGATCATCACCAATGGTCGACTTGTTACCAGTGAGCATGCTGTTCGGCTTAAAGATAAGGTCGATGCCGTCGTCGTCAGCCTGCCCGGTCTCAAGACCTATTCTGAGCTTACCGGCGGCGGTAACGCCGCCGAGGCGCTGCGCACTATCACTCTGCTGGCACAGCAGAAAGTGCCTGTTGTAGTGAGCATCTGTGTTACCTCACGCAACCTGCCCGAGCTGTTCGAAAACATTTCGGCCGGCTTTCTCGCCGGTGCTGATCAACTGCTGCTCAATCGCTTTCTGCCCGGTGGCCGCGGCACCATTCATCAAGAGCTTTGCCTGTCAGCCGAACAGGTCAAAAAAATGCTGCGCATCGCCGACGAAGTCTGCACCGCGGCCAACCGTTACGGCACCGTTGGCACCGAACTGCCGCTCTGTCTCTGTAACGAAAAGTATAACATGCTCACAGTCGGGACTCAGTGTGCCGGCGGCGTCGAGTTTTTTGCCATAGCCCCCGACGGCAGCGTGCGCCCCTGCAACCATTCGCCGGTGAATCTCGGCAACTATCAGGATCTCGAAATCGCCATCGCATCAGAATACTGGCAGACCTTCAAAACCCGCGAATATCTGCCAACCATGTGCAACAGCTGTCAACACATGCTCAAATGCGACGGCGGCTGCCGCGAAGCCGCCCACATCGCCGGCGGCGCCCTCGACTCCCCCGACCCGGTGTTCAACAATTTTAAGCAATCTGCTATTCAATAAGCAGGCGAAGAGACTTCATAAACCGCAGCAGCTCAAACGGCCCGATCCTTCCGGGGTGAACATGTCCAAGCAGACCGGTGACAAGAAGACGGCAACGGGCTGCCAGTCCAGCCTTTTTAAGCTCTGCGTAGATTTTTTGAGATTCGCTGGCGTGAATCATGTGGTCGTTGCTGCCATGAATCAATGAAACCCTGCACTTTATTCCGGCAAGTCGACCTTTTGGCGACAATTCGTCGAGCGGATCATGCATAACTTTTGCGCGAAAGTATTCAATAGGGTCAAATCTGGCAAGTCTACTCATGTAAAACTGACGCTTGTATTCTATTGAATAGTTACTGCAGTAATCGCGCAGCAGGGTCTCACATTCAGCCGCTATGTCCGCCGAAACTCCCATTTCCCGGCCAAATCGGTGAACGCCCATCACCGAGAAATGAATATATTTATCCCATTCAAGATCAGTTTCAGGAACCGCCTTGAATGTTTCACTCACGGCAAAAGATTCAGCCATTGAATAGCATGGACCAAATACGGTAACCGTAGTGACTTTGTCGGCAAACTCCTTGTTGGCTGCAGCAGTGAGCACGTAGCTCCCTGAGTAGCTGAAACCAACCAGACCGAGACGGTTTTCACAGTTTTGCTGATAATTTTTGATCAATTCGCTGATCAGATCGAGATCTTTAGTATGAAAACAGCCATTGGCAATGTGATGAAGATCGGGCAGCACGCAAACTACCCCGCAGGCTGTCAGCGCGCGGGCAAACTGAAGAATTCTGACATCATTATTACCGTAAACCGTGACACCGTGCGCCGCGATGACAGTCACCCCAATCGGTGAAACCGGCATAAACAGGTGATAGCTGTTACCTGATGGCAGCGTCAGATCCCTCTTTTCTAGAACGCTGCCGGCATCTTTACCAGATTCCGGCGCTCCAATATCTTTGAGGCCCAGAACCAGTTTTACCAGTCTCGCCAGAACAGCAGGTTTCATAGGGTATCTGCCGCATATGAATTGCACACCGCGAGCAAAGTATGCATAAGTTGAATGACCTTGAATAATATTGGCATTGCGGCTCTCCGTGATTAGTGACGACCAGCAGATTTACAGATCAATAACAGAATGCTATTCTATGTCAGTTTACAGATGATTTTATCAAAGAGAAACAGATTATGAAACATGAAGATAACGCCAGAGCCTATGATGCTGGCATGAAATTGCACTGGCTGGGATCTTACAACGCCTTTCGACGTTCTCTAATCGATAATTTCGGAGATTTTGAATACTCTACCATTCTTGATTTTGGTTGCGGAACAGGCCTTCTCCTTGAGTTCATCAAGAAACACTATAAATTCAATGGTCTTTATCTAGGAGTCGACCCCGGCAACGGCATGCTCAGAGTCGCCAAAGAAAAAACCATTGATCATCAGGACAGGCATTTCATACAAATCTCTCCATTCCCCAGTCTTCCGGTGCAAAATGAATCAGTTGATGTTTTCGTTTCATCGCTGGTAACCCATCAGATATCACTGCATGGCAAACAGGCTTTGTTCAAAGAGATTCATCGCGTGTTAAAACCGGGGGGCAGAGCTGTTATGGCCGAATTTGGCAAACCCTCCGGCATCATGGGCAATCTTCTGGCGCTTTATACAAAGAAGATCTGGGGTCGGGCGATACCAGAAATATGTGCCAATGCACCTGAAAACTTTGCAGGAGTAGTTCCGCAGCTTTTTGAATCTGCCGGTTTTTCGCAGTTCCGGATAACTGAACGCTGGAAAGGCGCCATCGACGTTATGACAGGTATTAAATGACGAAGCTGCTCGAGATTCTTCTCATACAACCACGCTGGCAGAGTCACGGCTATCGAAGAAAAATCAAGGTCGATGAAAATCTCATTCATCCCCTCACTCTCGGAGTCGTAGCCGCCTGCAGCAGTCCGCACCGGGTTACCATCATCGACGAAGCAATAGAGGCTGTTCCCGGCGATCTGACAAAATACGACCTGGTAGGAATCTCGGTCAACACCTATGTTGCCCCCCGCGCCTTTGAAATTGCCGACAAAATGCGAGCAGCTGGCGTAAAAGTGGTTATGGGCGGGGTTCACGTCTGGCTCACACCGGATGAGTGCGCCCAACACGCCGACAGCATCGTTGTTGGTTACGCCGAAGATGCCTGGCCAAGACTGCTTGAAGATTTTTCCGCCGGACGACTGCAAAACCGCTACGACTCAGCCTGGGAAGGAGTCAAACTGGCCAGCCCGCGCCGGGATCTGTTCAGATCGCGCAACGACTCACTCGCCTATTGCGAAACAACCAGAGGCTGCCTGAACAGCTGCCGTTTCTGTTACCTGAACTGCATGCCGAAAAGAGGCCTGGTGTTCAAGGATATCGGCGATGTTTACAAAGAGCTGCAGGCGGTGGCAGCAAACATAATTTTGTTCTGTGATGACAACATGTTTTGCAGCCGCGACTATACAATGGCTTTGTTGTCAGAGATCACAGAACTGAAAAAACACTGGTGGATACAGGCGCCTTCCAACATTTTTGACGACGAGGAACTGATCGCCACAATGGCGCGATCTGGCTGTTTTTCTGTCAGCATTGGCTTTCAGACCGGAAGTGACGAGACAAACAAGGCAGAAAAAATCTATCAAAATCAGACAGACAGGTATAAAGCCCTGGTAGACCTGCTCCACAAGTATCGCATTCTCGTTGACGGCACCTTTATTTTTGGCTTCGACAGTGATAAGCCAGGCGTCTTCAGAGAAACCGAAGAGTTGATTCGACGACTGGGCCTCGACTCTTACACATTTTACTTTTTAACTCCCTATCCGCAAACCCCATTTCTCGAGCAAACCCGAGCGGAAAACCGTATTATCGGCAATGACTGGACAGATTTCGACTGGGACCACGTGGTCATCAGGCCCCGGCAGATGAGCGAAAAGCAGCTCGAAGAGGGCGTGGTAAAGCTATACCGCCGGCTAGATCGTCTTTATCACCACCGCAGCATGCTGAAAAACTGGAAAGTCTATCCAAGATTCGCCGGTTCAGTTGAGTTAATGAGCTTTCTGGTCTCTATCGGCTGGAACTACCGCCAGTCAAGGATTCTTCCTTGACGCCTGATGAGAACCGAAAACATTCTGCGCACACATCGGGATCAAGCGATCACCAGGCATCGGATAAGGATTGCAGCATTTGATCAGGCGGCCAAAATCGAGCGTGTGCGCGTCCATGAACTGATGAATAAAAATGGCCTTCATGTTGTCAATACCGGTGGTGATTCTGGCGCCGGGCGAAGCATCCTCATTGAGTTTTTTTATAATCGCTTTGACGCGATCGAGCAGTCTGGTCGATGCAGTGCTGGAATCAGAAGCAGACCACAGCTTGTAAAGACGATTTTTGATCATGTCATAGCCGTCACGATCGAGCCCGGGCAGTGTCTTATTGGCTATCATGGCAAGATAATCGTCGCGGCCGAGAAAATCCTTAAGACTGTAATACTCACCATCAGCGACCTTTAAGTAATAAGACAGTGCAAAACAAGAATAGTGCGAGCATGGCAGAGGATTGAAATCGCCTTTTCCGACATACCTGCTACCCTCGATTGCGTGAACGATGTCGGGAATGGTCAGTCGATGAAATTCGGCATCGAGATTTGCCGCACTACCCGAGAAAGTAACCGGCTGAAACATCAATGAAACAGCCTGTGAAGTAAAGAAATAATCGCTGATCCGGTGGATTTCGTCATCATTGACGCCTTTGAGAATCGTTGCCACCAGCGAGTAAGTAACTCCTTCTGCCTCAAGCAGCTCGATCAGCCTCAGCTTGTCGCCGGCCAGATCAGTCCCTCTGATGAACTTCCAGGTTTCCGGCTTGAAGCCATCGAACTGCAGGGCCGCGATGGTTCGCGTCTCACGAAACATCTGTCGAAGAGCCGGGTTTTCAAGAAAAGCCAGACCGTTTGTCGATACAGAAAGCTGCACGACACCCTTTTCTTTGGCAATCAGGATCATTTTTTCAAGATCAGGGTGCAGCAAAGGTTCGCCTCCACTGATGTTGACCACATCCATGCGCCCTTCTGTATGCAGCAGATTGTCGATAATCCCGGCAAACTGATCGACAGACAACGAAAAAGGTCGATCAAATCTCTTCAAGCATACCGGACAGGTCAGGTCGCAACTGTCGGTGATCTCGATAATCGGCAGACAGACGTGCTGGCGATGTTGCGGGCAATAACCGCAGCTTTCAGGGCAACCGACAAACTCAGCAACATTTCTTTCTTTAGGGTTCTGAGAAGGCTTGATATAAGCCATGCTGGCACGATACCAGTCCGGATCCGAACAAATGAGAGCTTGCGAAAGTCCGTGTTCAGGGCAGAATTTTTCGAGAAAAACCTTGCCGCCGACTTCGATTATTCTGGCCCGCACCTTGCTCAGGCAAGTTGGGCAGACAGCCATTGTCTGCGAGTAAATCAGTTTTGTTTCGCCTTTCTTCATAATGGCTCAACCCAGAATCTCGGGTCTTTCTGGCGATATAAAAGATTATAAGAGCAGGCAGGAATCATATTGCCGTTTTCATCGGGCACGAGATCGCCGCAACGTGAAACTCTGTCGAGATCAAAGTTGTCGGCGTCCATGTGCGGGTGAATGTATACCATCTTAACCAGACTTTCCAGTTGTTTGCGGCGGTCTTCATCTGGCAGATCAAGATTGTCGGAATAAACCTGGCGAATAAGCCGCTTAAAATGCAGCAACATATCCTCATCGCCATTTTCAGCCCATAATCGGTTCAAACCCTCAAGAAAATCCATCGAAAAACGACGATCCGGTTCGAGCAGATAGTTGCCGGCAGTTAGCTCTGACAAGCGCTGACGGTCAAGGATTTTCGCGAGAGAAACCAGGCGGTCGCCATAATGAACATAGTAGGCAACGCTGTAACAAAGCGGATGATAAGAGCCCAGCGGGAAAAAGTCTTCGCGGGCAAAGCCGTCTTCTTCGCAGAGCAGGCGCTCCATCTGATCTATCGGCAGGCGCCTTTTCGGCTCAAAATCTGCGCCATTTTTCCCGGTAAAGGTCATGTTCTGAATGGTAACGCTGCGCACAAAACTTTTGCCAAGCCAGGCGTGTGTGAGTCGGGCAACCTCTTTTTCGTTAACCCCCAGAGCCGCCACCAGCAGAATCGTCGTCGGAATAGCGAGCTGTTCGATTGTCGCAAGTGCCTGCAGCTTAAGGTCTGTAATGTCCTTGCCATACATCAGAACGCTGGTAGCTGGGTCGAGAGTGTCGAGATTGAAGACCAGCTGGACTCCCGATTCTTTGAGTTTTCTGGCGAACTCGAAGTCCTGAGCGATTTTGATACCGTTTGTATTCATGGTAATGCGCCCGATGTTCTCATTTTTGCAGGCTTCAATGATGGCGAAAAGTTCAGGGTGCAGAGTCGGCTCGCCGCCGGTCAGGTTTATCAGCTGCACGCCGCCAGAGGCATCGATAATACCCTTGATTATCGCGCGGGTTTCTTCTACGGACTTGTAGTAGCGAAGATCCGGCCGATTGAAGGTAAAGCATTTCGGACAATCAAGATTACAGTCGTTGGTGATCGAAAAAACCGGCAGTCTGAGACCATTGCTGTGCCATTCACAAGGGCCGCAATCGAGCGGACAGCCTTGGCGACAAGGAACAGGCGCCGCAACCGAAGTCGCTACATGCGGCCGATTGATTCTTTCGGCATACCAGGCGTAGCTCTCGGCAATTATCTCTGATTGCACGCCAGCAGGGCACAAACGCTCCATATATACCGAACCTTTGCGTTCGAGAATCACGGCGTGTTCAACCTGCCGACAACTGTTGCACCAGGCGCTGGTCGATCGAATCAGAGTCTCGGTCATCAGCTCAGATTCCTCCGTCTGAAGCGATGTTCTGACCATTGATATACGAAGCTTTGTCAGAGGCGAGAAACGCCGCCAGCTCAGCAATATCGCCAGCAGTTCCGGCGCGGCCTACCGCACAATGTTTGATAAAGTCATCGCGCAGGTCGTCAGGCACCCCCCTGGCGACTCCTCCGGCAAGCAAACCAGGAATCACCGAGTTGACACGAATGTTGAAACGCTTCAATTCAGCCGCCAGTGAAAATGTCATGCCATTGACCGCGGCTTTGGTCATCGCATAAGTCAGGGGCACGTCAAGAATTCGCTGCCCCGCAATCGACCCCATATTGATGATCACGCCGGACTTGTTGCGGATCATGCCGCGAACAACCGCCTTGGTGACAAAAATCAGCCCCTTCATGTTGACGGCGAGAACTTCATCGACATCGTCTTCGTCAAGCATTGCCAGAGGCATAACCTGGCTTATCGCAGCATTGTTAACCAGAATGTCTATCTTCTCGTGCCTTGTATAAAGCTGCTCAACGACATGTGTGATCTCTTTGACATCACGCATGTTCATTTTTACCGATTCACTGCCGGCAACTTCGCCGGTCAGCTTTTCGGCCTTGTCGGCGCCACGATTGTAAGAAAAGATGACACGGGCGCCATAACCGGCAAAGGCTCTTACAAGCTCACTGCCTATGTATCCGGTTCCTCCGGTTATAAAAACAGTTTTACCTTTATGCATATCAGGCCTTCTCTGACATTTTCAGCTCGATTACATGCGCCAGATCACGCACAGTGAGAACCCGGAAAAGTTCTACCCTTGTCATGCCCGCTCTATATCTGCCGGGCTCCGCCTTCAGATTGCTTGTAATCAGCTCGGCGCCCTTGGCCGTCAGCCTTTCGTCGGCGAACAGATCCTCAGGGTCAGTTCCGGCTACGATAATCTGGCTGGTTTTAAGCACAACGCCAAAATTCTTTTCGACAAGATAGACGATTTCGACGAAATCGATGCTGTCGGCGCCCAGATCGCTGACCAGCGATGAATCCGGTTCGATTTCATCGACCGAATCGAGATCCAGTACCGGCAGCAGCAGCTCGCGGAGCTTTTGTTCAACCATTGCTATTCTCCTGTGACTTGTAACCGAGCGCTATCAAAGCCCCGATTTCTCTTGATTCCCGGACTTTAAACAAGCGGGCAAGCCCGTCGTGCGCCAGCAAAGGCCCGGTCATGCAGCAGGCGCCGAGCTGTAATGATTCGGCGGCAAGCAGAATCAGCATGCTCACGCACGAAATAGACTTGATAAAATTCTCTCGTTCCCAGCGGACAATCTGCTGGTTTCCGCCGGTCATCAGCGATAACGCAGGCATAACGCGAAACTCGGTCAGCAGTAGAACTGGAGCCGTTTTGAACGCGACAAAGTTCTCGGCGTAGTCGTTGAAGGGCGCGCGCATGTCTTCTCTGACATCTGTCGCCAAGGTCTTGCAGTGAGCCTGCACCAGATCGGCAGCGTCTGCAATGACATCACTGTCGCTGATCGTTCTTACCGCCCAGTTTTTGCGACCGGAAGCATAGGGCGACAGCATGGCAACGTCGAGAACCTTTTGAATCAGGTCTTCTGGCAGAGGCCGGGCGGAAAAGGCCCGACAGCTTTTTCGGGCCTGAGCGATGTTTTTGAGCGCCTCATATTGCGCAACATTACAATCCATACATGAAGCCCCCGTTGACGTGCACCACTTCACCGACAATGAACGAGGCATTTTCACTGAGAAGAAATGCGGCAACGGCTGCAACCTCTTCGGGCCTGCCCAGGCGGTTGAGCGCAACATTCTTTTTGACCTCGTCACCGGTATAGCTGAGCAGACCCTTTAGACTGCCGGCGTCAATAGGACCGGGAGCGATGCAGTTGACCCTGACACCTTTTCGGCTGCACTCCGCGGCGAGTGAACGAGTGAATGATTCGATAAAGCCCTTTGTGCCGGCATAAACGGTTTGGCCGCGCACTCCACGCGAAGCCGCCACCGAAGAAATATTGAGAATCGAGCCGTTTCTTCGGGCCAGCATGCCGGGAACAACCGCCCGGCACAGCCTGATCATTGCCAGCAGATTGACGCTTATCATCAGCTCAATTTCGGCATCAGACATCTGCGCCAGCGGTGCAGAAAGCGTTGCTGCCGCGCAGTTAACCAGAATATCACAGCCCTCGGCGGTGTTGATCAGATCAGATAAATACCCGGAATCAGCGAGATTTCCGGCAGAAATTACGGCTTTGCGGCATGGCAGCTCATCTCGCAATCGTTCGAGGGCCCCGAAATTTCTGAAACCATGCAGAATCATTTCGTCATCAGACTCCGCGATTTTGCGGCATATCGCCGCGCCAATCTCTGAGCTGGCACCGGTCAGCAAAATTTTACGCATCGAAACGCCTCATTACTATCGCAGTATTCTGCCCGCCAAAAGCAGCATTGAGCTTGAGAACATACTTTATATCGAGATCGAGCGGCCTGCCTCTGATAACATTGAGCCCGACCTCGGGATCGGGTTCATCATAGTTAACAGTTACCGGAACCTTGCCATTCTGCATTGACCAGATTACGGCAAGAAGCTCCATGGCACCGCAGGCACCAATGAGATGGCCAATCTGGCCCTTCATTGAATATACCGGTATCTTAGCATATCGGTCGGAGAAAATGCGCTTCATGGCACTAGCCTCTGCCGGCGCGTTTTTGTGAGTTCCGGTGCCGTGCAGATGAACACAGTCGATCTGATCCGGTGTAATCCCGGCCTCGCTTATGGCCTGCAGAGCGGCGCGAGCCAGCTGCTCACCGCTCGGATCAGGGTCGGTGACCAGCCAGGCATCCATTGTCGAGCTGTAACCGCAGATTTCAGCAAGAATACGTTCCGGCACAGCGTTGGCAGAACTTTCGAGCAGAAACGCAACCGCGCCCTCGCCAAGCACCAGACCGCGGCGGTTCTTATCAAATGGCCGGCAGGCCTGAGACGGGTCTCCCGTCCAGTCTGACAAAGCACCAAGCTTATAGAAGCCCAGATAATGAAGATGACACAGCATCGAATCGTAACCGCCGCTGACAACCGCAGTGGCAGGATCAGAGCGCACGATTCTGCAGGCAAGCCCGATAGACTGGGTCGAAGCGACGCAGGCGGCGACATTGGCTGACTGCCCGCCTTTCAGGGCGTATTTTGCCGCCAGCCTTTTGACTGCGAGATGAGCATGGGCGCAATCCGCCTGCCATTCTCCAGTTAGCGCGCGACTGCTGTTGACATAGTTTTCGATATCAAAATAATCGATGCCGGTTCCGAGATGAATCTGTCTCTTTTCTGGCGCATAGCGGCTGAGATCAGACATCTCAATGAGCTGCCCAACAGCCTGTTCGATAAAAAATGATTTTCTGTCGGTGCCGGCAGGAGTTAACACGACTTCGCCGACATGCCTGACTTCGCCTCCATGGCTGACGGGAAAATGGTCGACGTTGAAAGATTCGATTCCGGCAATGGCACTTTTTGCCAGCGAAATGTTAGCGTAAATTTCTTCGACACTGGTACCGGAAGGGGCAAAGGCCGCGGCGGCCGTGATGTAAACTCTGTTCATATAGCTTCAGCAGAGTGCCAGAAGCGAAACAGTTCTATCGCTTCGCAATCCTGTCGTGCGAATGATTCTGCATCGATCTCGCTCCGCTCACATAAGGCAAAGCCAACTTCAATCACGGCATCGGCATGCACTTTGCTGGCACCAAGCAGCATTCTGCCAGGATAGCCGCAGTGCTTTGCCTGAAGCAGCAGACCTTCTGCTGAGCCGTAGATTATCGAGTTATCACCGACCAGTCCGCGGTCTATCGCTATGAACGAAAGCGGCATGTTATACAATACCTTGAACTGAGTCAGCGGCGAAAGGCTTGACATGCCGCGCTCGACAAAATACTGCTGCGAAAAATGCCCGGACTCGTCAACACAGGATTCGACCACTGATGACAAGCCGAAATCTTCATACTCGACCGTTCCCTTGCCAAAGTAAAACGGAGTCTGAGCCGGAATTTCTTCATCAGCAAGCAGATGCGAGACGGCGACGACACATGCCGAGATTTCCCGGTTGAAATATTTTGCCAGCTTGCGCTTGTTCAGACAGTCGCGAGCCGGAATCTCTTCATCCGGCCGGTAGCGTTCAAACACTGTTTTCATTCGGAATTTCCCGGGTGTTTTTCATGCAGATGTTATAAATGGTTTTTCTCGATTCAAGCAGCTGATTATCAGGAACTTCGAGAAAAGAAAAAGTCAGTTCGCCATTTGCAACCAGTTCGCCATCGCAGGTAGCCTTAACGTTTGCAATACCGTAATCGTCGCGAACAATGGTTACGTCAGCCCGGTATACGAGGCGATCGCCGGGTTCTGCCGGCTTTCTGAATTTCATTTTATTGACAATCGAGAGAACCGAATACTTCATCGGCAGATTCTGTTTGTGGCGCATCAGTTCGAAAAAAGAGCCGGCAAGCTGCGCCAGACCTTCCTGTATCAGGCTGCCGGGGAAAATTGGATAACCTGGAAAATGCTCGTTAAAAACATCATCGGCCAGCGTGATGCACTTAACGCCTGTGATGTAGGATCCGTAGCAAATTTCGTCTATTCTGTCCACCAGATGAAATCTCATATACCTCCTGGTTCACCCTCTGCATCCAGATTGTGAATATTCTCTCCGCATGCTCTGGTAAAAAGATCCGGATTGGCAGTTTTCCAGGCATGCAGGCCTGATGCAAGATATGATACACGTTGGTAGCCTTTGGAACGAAGAAAAAAAGCAACCATCGGCGAATAAAAACCGCCCTGACAAATGACAAGAATGTTCTTGTCGGCAGGAATTCTGTCGAGATGATTTTTGAAGGTAAGCAGGGAACTTTCGTACGAGCCGCTTATACTCCTAAAAAGCAATCGGTCATACCAGAATCTGATATCGAGAATAAACAGGTCAGGATCGTCGAGCATCGGCTGATTCAGCTGACCGGGCCATAAGGACGTTGTCGAGCCGAACGAACCGCTGAAAAACTCGCGAAAAACCCGGATGGCATAATCGATATCAGCTCTTGAGGTATGCTCGGAGAGCGAGAGTCTGATGGTCTGGCGAGCCTGAGTATCAGTGAGACCGATCGCCGAAAGAACATGCGACGGTTTGTTGTCGGGCGTGCTGCAGGCCGAACCGGCGGCAGCGGCTATGCCGTAATAATCAAGAGCCGCAATCAGTTCAGCGTTGAAAACATTCGGGAACGTAAGGTTCAAGGTATTCGGCAGACTGTTGGCAGGAGTGTTTATCTGCAGATCGGACTTGACTGCCTTCAAAGCATCTGCCAGTCTGTGTTTGAGCTTCTGCACCTTTTCAGCCTTTTGCAGCGACTCGGCGACATGCCTGCAGGCTTGCGCAAATCCGGCAATGTTATGAATCGATTCGGTTCCGGCTCGGAATCCGCGTTCCTGATGGCCTCCATGCATAAAAACAGGGATCGGGAGGCCTTTCCTGACATATAGAGCGCCGATGCCCTTGGGGCCATGTATCTTATGGGCAGAAAAGGACGCGTAATCTACACGACAGCTGGCAAAATCGAGCGGCACCTTTCCCAAAGCCTGTACGCAGTCTGAGAATACCAGCACCCCATGTTTCTGCGCAATCTGGCAAATCCGGTTGAGATCCTGAATTGTGCCGATTTCGTTATTTGCATACATGGTGACGATCAAAAAAGTCTGGTCATCGATCAGCGCTTCAAGCTGTGCCATATCGGCATTTCCATGCCTGTCGACCGGTATCCAGACAACATCGAGACCTTTGCCGGCAAGATAATGCAGGGTTTGAATCACTGATGGGTGCTCGACTGGCAGCGCCAGAATACGTTTTTTTCCAGGATAAAAATGATCGGTGAGACCTTTTAAAATGGAGTTATTGGCTTCTGTTGCGCAGCTGGTGAAAATTATCTCTTCGATATCGGCATGCAAGGTGCTGGCAACCGTTCGCCTGGCATCTTCGAGAACTGCTGAAGCCTCAAGCGCCTGACGGTAGAGTGATGATGGATTGCCGTAATTTCTTTTCAGAACCTCGTTCATGCGTGCGACCACAGTCGGCAATATCGGTGTCGTTGCGTTGTTGTCTAGATACACCTCACGGCGCCGTCTTGTGTAATCGGCTATAGCAGTCTTGAAAGCCTGAAAAAAGCTGTCTCCTGATAACCACGCAAGTAATCTGTCTTTTCTTTTCATGACCAGCCCCAATTGTGATTGCAACTGATACATTCATAACCTAAAAGAGATCACTTTTCAAGCCAGTCAGCAGCGAAGTTCCAAGTGCGACAGCGGAGCTCTCAACTCCCCCGACCCGGTGTTAACGAAGCAATAAGCAGCCGAAGAGGTCGCTTTGTCAGGCTGAAATCTCCCGGCGGACCAATAATCTGAAATACAGCACTGAGAGAAAGCTATTCAGGCCTCCGCAATCTTGTTAACCGGATTACCCCATACGATCTGCATTATCGGTCGATAGTTTTCTTCAAGATTTTTTACGCTTAAATCGATGAGAGCCCGGATAATGTTGGGCTCGAAGGTTTCATTCGTGGTTGGCAGACAGATGTCCATGAGCAATTCGCCAGCTTCCGTGGTGAAATACTTGAATGTTTTATAATTACTGTTAAGACCGTTCAAAAACTTCAAGGTCTCGAACCGGTTGCCATCTGTCAGGCATTTGCCGGCCACCAGAGTGCGGCAGATAACGTAGATGCTGTCATCAATAATGACAACCAGCGGCAGACGCTGGCCTTCGATTTCCATCGAAGATCTGAAAAGAACTGTGTTCAACTCATCTTTGGTCTGTTCTTCAGAAAAACAGTTGATTCCGGTGTCAGCCAGCATTTTGGCGAATTTTTCAGCTTTAACGTTCATTAGATGCTCCTGATAGTTGTTATAGTGAGATGCTCATCTGCATTTCTAATCTATGTGGGTTAACGTCAGTGGCACCGATTCTGCGAGTGATCGGATAGCCGACTGACAATGAGATCTGCGAATCATTCGCAAATGAATGGATCAAACCGAAACCGGCCGAGTGAATCATGCGGGTCGCAACAAAACTTTTTCCGTAAATCCTGCCCCAGTCATAGAAAACAGCCATATTAGTTCTTCTACAGCCTGGCAGGGGAAAACGGTAATCGCATTTAATGTTAAGACCGCTGTCACCACTTATAACACTTTCATCATAACCCCTGACACTGTTCAACCCGCCAAGAAAATACTGGTCGGCAGAGGGCATATTATCATCCTGTGCCTTCTGACCGTTCAGCTGAATCATAAGCTGCTGTCTGCCACGGTTGATTTTTTGCCACAGGGCATCAAAAGAGGATTTCTGCACCTTTCTGCTTTCGGCCAGGCCCTTATAATCACAGAGTATCAGCATAGGCCTGAAATACAATGCCTGTCCCGGCGATAATTTCAGAAATGACTGACCAATCGAATAGCGCTTTTCTCTGTCATCGACGAAGTTCATATTCAATACCTGATTGGATGATCTCTGACTCTGAGCATCAAAGATCAGCTCACTCTTAAAATTACGACTGATATGCAATGGATGTGTCAAAGAAAAGCCGATCATTTCTGATTTACCTGATATATCAAGACCGGAGCTCTCAACCTCCAGAGTGTTACGGCTGAGATAAAAAGCAAGTCTGGTTCCATATCTATTGACCGGCGAACTGTATCCCAGCATCTGCGCCTTAGAGGAATCTGACATCAGCGTAGTAAGGCTCAAAGAATCCCGGTTACCAGTCACGCTTGCATCAGCATAGGAAAAGCCGACGCGCGTTTCGCCGGTGCTTTTATTGCCGGCAGTATCGACAAACAGATTGCAGATCTTGTCTTCTGGCTCATAAGCCAGAATATAGCAATCGGTAGTGCCGGTTTTTTCGCCGGCCTGCAGCTTAATACGAGCCTTCATATCATTAGTGCCATTGAACCAGATCAGATCGCGGTCAAGGCTTCTGATATCCAGCAGTTTGCCGGCCGGAACATTTATTCTATCTCGTATATAGCCAGATCGGGTGTTTTCATTGCCCTGAATTATCACCCTGCCAATCTTGCCTTCGATCAGAAACACCTTGAGAACGCCGGCTTTGATCTCCTGCCTGGGTAGAGCTGCCCGGGCAGTAATGTAGCCATTGCTGCGATACCAGTCGTTGATTTTACCAATAAAATCTTTGAGATCAGCAATGCCGATTTCGCGCCCAACATAGCCGGCAGAAAATTCGGTGAGCTTTTGCTGGCTGAGCACAGATGACCCGGTAAACTCAATTTTGTTAAGTGTTACCCTGGTTTCGGGAACGGCCAGTTCAGGCATCGAAACCGCAGCAGCCGGCTTGTCTGACTTTTCTGCGTTCTCCATTTCCTGGTTCAATTCGCGTTTTATGCGCTTTTGCTGCAGGTCATCGAGAATTCGCTTAAGGTCGGCACCCGGAGTTTTGGCGGGCTCGAGAATCGGCACGGCAGGAGCGGCGAAAGAACAGTTGATAGCCACACAAATAATCAGAGCGGTCAGCAGATAGCATTTTCGTTTCAGCATCAATCTTTATTTTCCGTTTCAGAGTCTTCGTCGTTGTCGTCATTTTCTTCGTCATTTTCAGCAGCGTCAGCGTCGTTAAGTGCAGAAACCAGAAACATTCCACTTTCATGGCAAACCAGCTTATCAGCATTGATTGTGTCGCCATCTATGTTTAAACACTCAATAAGCTTTTCAGGACTTTCAGCATTTTCCGGGCTTTCAGTTGCCATGACAATATTCTCTGTCGAATCGCGATCTAAGAAATCGTTACTGTCTTTAACAATCGCTGCAATTTTGTCAGACAGGCTCTGACTTGTGCTCTCAGCCTCGCGGACACTTACGTCAGACGTCTGGCCGTTTAAGCTTATATACGAAACAAAACCTTTTGTTCCCGGAACTGAAACCGAGGTCTGACTATTTGAGAATTGGCCGGAAACAAGTAAGTCAGCATTGTAAATCAGAAACAGATCAGTATCTGTCTTGATTGTCGCGGTTGAACTCTTGAGATAATCTACCTGAACGCCCTTGTCAGAAGTGATTCGCCCGATCGAAATATCTTTCATGTAGCCGCCGTTAGCCCCTGCAAATTCAAGTTTGAGGTTCTCGGCAGAATCAGTATGTTCGAGCAAAGCGCTTTTGAATTCGCCGGCGGAAACGTTCATGGCCTGCCCCAGCTTTGCCCGTTCGACATTTACCATGCCATCATCATGATTGACGACCAGAGTCACCCTCTTACCATTCAGGGTCGCCACAATAATGTCACCGGTTTGCGTCTGGCCAAAAATCTCCTCGTCGGCAAGAAGTTCATGAACGTTGATACCGCCGCTCATCGCGATATCGTTCACAGACTCATCAGAAAGATTGTCATCTGCGGTCTCAGCTATCAGGTTAACTCTTGAATTCCTGATTGCTTCTTCGAGAACACTCAAAGCCAGAGAACTTTTTGGCAGGCCGGAATTGAGCCTGACATTACGGCCCTTTAAAGTATTTGCATTAATCTCTCGAGTGGCGTTTATGACAAGATTTCTGCTGGCGTTAACAACATGCTGAGAGTTAAATGAGCCATGCAGGTCAATGCTGATATTTCTGCCGGTAATATTACCTAAGGTAGATATGTTTCCTGCATTTGCGATCAGCAGATCTCCGCCGGCTGAGATTTTTTTGACCTTTAATCTGCCACTGTTCTTAAGTGTCACATCGCCTCTTTCGTTGTTAATGGCAGCCTGACCTATTCTGTTACTGCTGCTGTCGAGTGACAGACCTGTTTGCGTAACAGACCGGAGAGTATCAGTTCTTATCCAGCTTCTGCTTTCATTCTGAGTCACTGAATCTGCGTTTATAGCAACGGCTCCTGCTGTGATTTCACCAGCGAAATTTACAGCAGTATCATTGCTCTGTATTTTCAATACTCCAGCGTCTGATGTTGTGATATTTCCAACATTGAGAGCTGGCTTGCCCGATGAACTGGTTTGCCCCTCGATGAATACATTGTTGGCATCCGCCCGCACGACATCGAGATTGTCAGTCAATATTCTGACTCCCTTGCCGTCTTCGCCGATGTCTCCATGGTCGGACACAAGCGTAAGTCTACCATCTGCATTGATATAGCCAGAATCATCAAATGCAATGCCTGTGTTGACACTTTGCAGATCGAACCAGGAACGCAACTTTACATTGCCGCCGCCATAAATAGCTGAAATCATCATCGGACTGAACAAACTTTTCTGGAAAATATTTATAAAGCCTTCTGCCCTGGCAGTAAGAGTTCCTGACAAACTGGTAACAATCGCTTTGTCAGAAGTGCCTATCGAACTGCTTTTACCTTTGTCACCACCTTCTATTATCAGGTCTTTCCCTTTGATATTTACAAAGTCTGCAATCGGATTAACATTGATAATACCGTCTCTGCCCAGCAGCCGAACGTTATTTTCGCCGGCGTTGATATTGTTGAGATAGATCGGGTCATCGGTAGCCGCTGCCAGGTAAACATTATTCTTAGCCTTTGCCGTCAAGCCACCGGTTGGACTTGTCATTTCAACACCTATTGCTGTGGTGTGATTTATAGTAGCCTTGCCTTCTGCTTCTTTCCAGGTGATGTCAGATGCTTCTGCACCGGCAAGCTTTTTTAGAACATCGAGGTTACTGCCAAGATTAACTATGCTCACCTCTTCAACCGCTCCATCTTTGCCAATACCGCCATTGAGAGCGGTAAGGGTGATGTTTTTGCCCTTTACGTTTGCCGGTCGGGTAAGAGTCTGAGTCGAACCGGAGGTCGGGTTCATGATTGATTTCTGCAGGGCATAAAGAAGATTGTCTTTCGACCAGCCATAAGCATTGTTGGAAATCTTATAGTATTCGCTGGAAGTGTCGGCAATTAGCGCGGTCAGGTATGCATCGGCAGATGCATAAGAACCGTACTTGAGACGCAGAGCCTTATATGTTGCCGGCCTGCTTACAGCTGGATTAGCATCATAATAGGCTTTCTGCGCCAGATACGACGCGAATTCAGTTTTGACCGAATTTTCAAAATTAGCCATGGCCCGGGCTTTTATCTCAGTACTGTTAGAGGTTCCGTCGGCATTGATAAGCCCCATCGCGATCCATTTTTCAATAAGCTCATCACTTTTGCGATCGCTCGAATTGTCGGCGACCGGCAGAACGTTATCGAAGCTGCCATTATCGACCTTGAGATCGACATCGCCAAGTCGTGATTCGATGCGACCAAGCCGCATATCACCGCTGGTCTGCTCGAGATAAATATTGTCGCGGGCCAGAGCATTAACGCTTGCTGACATGGTATCGCCTGAATTTGTCGGGGTTTGTCCAGCTTCTATCAAAAGCGCCACGCCTGATTTGCCAATTCCACCGTAGTTGCTGACCAGATCAATGCGTTGTCCCTTTATCAATGCATCTGCATCAGCAGAACGAGTTATCGACCCGTCGGCCGTAAGTTTGACGTCTCCACCGGTCACGACCCGACCCAGTTCGAGATTACCCATTTTCCCGGAAGAGGCATTCGAAACTATTGCAATGTTGCCGAGACGTGAAACAGCTGCCAGCTTGCCCTGATCGCCAACGATCCGATGCTTTATGGCACCATTGTTTCCTACACCTTTGTCAGCCTTCAGCCAAAGATTGTCAGCAATCAGTTTTCCGCCGGTCTGTTCTACAGCTCCATTTAGCGACGTTATGGAGACACCTGTATTTGCAGCGCCGCCAACGTCGCCAGTCAGATTAATATTGCCATTTGCGCTCAGCTGAACCCTTCCACCATTATCGCGACCGATAAAGCCTATGGCGATGTCATGGTCAGCCTTGAGAGAATGTTGGAAAGTCAAAATCTTACCGACAGTCGAGCCCCATTTATAATGCTCTGTTCCACGAGATTTAAGCCAGTTGCTATAAGTTACCCACTTATCGAAATAGCTTGAAAAATAGTCGACATCGTTATGGTAGTTGATGACATAGTCAGGATCACCAGGGGCCTGCAGATAACCGATGTAAGTGCCGGAAAGCTTGTCGGCCTCACCATTGCTTGAGTTCAGCAGGGTTTCGGTGCTTTCCAATTCATGAATTGTAGTTGCATTCTTGGTATACCCGCCCCAAAGCCTGAAATTGATTTTCTTGTAATAGTTTTCAACGCTCGCTACAGACTTACCCGTGCTCCAGTTGTAGTATTGGCCTTTTCTGGGAGAATAAACACCTGAAGGGCCTGAGACGAGAACGCCCTTGTCACCAATGATACTGGTGGTTGTCGAGTCGCGTCTGAATTCTGTCCGGGTGTTGGTTTCCAGATCTGTGATACTTATCAGCCCCGCGACATCACCAACATTTACCTTGCCGACCGTCAGCGACCGGTTGGTATGGTTGTCAAGTCGAATATCAGCCGAACCATCGACGGCAAGGATTCTACCATTACCTGTGCTGGCTATGCGTCCGGTTAAATATACCTTGCCGCCTCTGGGGTTGATGTCTTCAAGAATAATCTGCTTTGTCTGCGGGTTATAGTAGGCCTGAACCTCATAGACCCAGCCCGTGCTTACGCCACCTGATCTGGCACCACCATCATTCAGCTTATAAGCCGAAAGCATTTCTGGCGTTATGTTCTGGCCGATATAACTGCTGTCGTAAGAATCTATCAAGGCTTGAGCTTCTTCATTGAGGAAAAGGGTATACTCACCATAACCACTCTGGATTAAGCCATTAACATTGATGTTCATGGCACTCAGATAAATGCTGTCTCCGGCGATCCAGGTGCCTTGCTGAAGTGTTTTGTTGAATGTTCCACTTCCAGCTTTGCTGACAGTGTAGGTTTCGTTACCATCAATCAGCGTTTCCTGAGCATTGGCAAAGTCACGATATATTTCTTCAGGAGTGCCGCCAATATTGAGAATGCCTTCGCTGAAACCCTGCGAAATTGAGCCGGCAGCAGCGTTCAATTCTATCTCGCGCCCTGCAATAGAGGCGCTGGTCTCAGCCGTGGCTCCCTGCATTACGATATCGCCGCTGGTATTTTCAATGACGATTCTGCCATCAGGATTGCTTATATTTCCATTTAGCTCGATGTTGGTAACCGGAACCACTGACTTACTGACACCATCTTCAATTACATTCAGAGGACCTTTCCAGGTTTCTTTCACCGAAATCTGGGCAGAAGAGGGATCGCTTGTCTTAACACTGGTAAGCGTCGGAAATATAGTCGCAGCGGTATTGCCAAGCGATACAGAGTTGTAGATTATCTCGCCGCCGTATTCAATGATAGAAAGATCGTTGACTTTCATATACAGGTTTGAATTGTTGGTTACGGAAATCTGCGGCGCGCCTTTGGCATTAACATTGCCGCTACCAATGACAGCATCAGAATCAATCACAATATTGCCGCCCGAACAAACCATATCCGGCAATGAAACGTATTGAATGAACAAGCCACCAATGACGGTCTCAGAGATTGGGTCGTATAATCCGTATTTTTCCATTTCAGCCAGCAACCTGGTCTTTTCTGCCATGTATCCGATGCCTGCAGACGTGCCGTCATACTCGACGATAAGATTGCAGATTTCCTGATATCTTGAAAAGAGCTCGTTGCCGTAATCCATAATCCCCGTTTTAACACCTGAAATATACTCGGTTACGGTTGAAGTGACGGTCGGTGTAATGGCAGAGCCCGGAACGGTGCCGAGCATATCGACAAGCCCGCCAATTGTCATTGTGACCTTATTATTAATCCCTGAAACAATATTTCCATCAATGGTAACGACATTGTTCGTTGTCAGATTCCTGCTGCGAATGCCAGAAGCGGTGCTGGCATAACCCCCGGTTGTTGAGCTTGAATACCAGGTGTATTCGCTGGCTTCTTCGGTCATGGTCATTTTGCCGGTGCCGGCATGCAGGCCGATATGCCTGATAGTCCTGATATCAGCCCCACTATGAATGTTGATCCTGTTGCTCTGGGTGGTCTTGCTGTCGATCGTGGCTTTGGCAACAGCTACAGCTGAATGCTTATTGTAAGAATCGGCTGTAGCTGTCAGCGTGTAATTTACCAGCTGGCCCTGGGCGTTAGCATCGGTGTAGAGATTGGCATCGTTGGAACTGGTAATATCACCGTAAATATCGAGAGTGTTATTTCGGGAAATTGCTGCCACTGTTTTCGCTTCAGAGTAGCCGCCCAGGCCGCCCTGCATGTCGGAGTCAGAAGTCAGATAAGCCAAAAGATTGTCTGAAGCGGCCAGATTTACATCTTCGCCAGGAGTAAGGGTACGCAAAAGCGAACCTGAATCAGTAATCAGGCTGTTAGAGAAGTTGAAGATGTTTCGGCTTCGGGCCAGAGGGTTGGCAACCATACCGGCGCCCTCGGTCAAGACCTTATTGTAAACAACCGCATCAGTAAGGGCTTCACCCGAGATTTCACCCTGAGAAATGAGTCTGGCATTTTTGCCGACCCTGGCCTCGGTTGTCGAGGTAACATTGGCGATTCCATCGGCACCACTTACGACAATGCCGCCATAACCACCGCCAGATGCGGAATAAGCACCATCGTCATTGCAAAAAATCGAATTTTTTGCCCGAAATTCAATATTGTCATCAGCTTCGATAATTGCGGCATCGGCAACCGCGACTTTGGTAGTAGAGTTTATTGTGTTCAGAGCTTTGGTGCCGCTGTAGCCGAGCGCGGCTCCTCGCGTCGAATCAGCGGTTATAGCAACCTTGTCGTTCTGAGAGGCAAAAAGGTTGATTGCGTCGGCAAGTTTCCATCTGCCACTGATTGCGGCCTGAGTAAAGGTTGTCATTTTATTGATTGCGTAGGCTGACAAACCTTCTATAGAAATCAGCCCGCCACCATTGCCATCGGCTTTGATACTATGAATTGATGAGCTGTCGGCAGTTATATCAAGTGAGCCGAGTTGCTTAGCTGTCGAGTTGTTTCCGGTCAGCTCAACTCTTGTCGTGGTATTTGACTCTGCTGTTGCCTTATTGTTACCGGATGCAATCAGCCCGCCGACATTCAGCCCTCTGGTTTCGGCAGTCTGATTTACAATATTTGTTCCTGAAAGAGACAATTTGGTGTTCTTATTGCTGAAAGTGCTGTCACCTATCAGAACGGTCACTATTGCGTTGTTGTTAGCGATACTTTCGTTGTAACCAAAACTTCCGGCAAATCCGCCGCTTACACCTTCGGCAAGCAAAGCGTTGGTGCCATACATTTTGGCGTTAAATGCCACTTCAGGAGCATTGAATGTATTTACGCCAGAAGCTGATACCCTCGCGGTGCCTGCAATAGTAGATTTTGCGACTGAAACCCCGGCAGAAACCAGGCCGCTGAGTGAAGCACTGGTAGCCTCAGACACCGCAGTGGGTTTGTTACTGGCAGCGAAGGCTATTTTGCCTTTACCGACATAAGTGCCGCCAGTTGAAGATACTGCAGCAGCGCCATTGTCATTTATTGTCGATGCGATGCCGGTTCCTGAAACAAGAAGGCCCAGCGCACCACCGACCGACTTCGCTGTCAGGTTGTTCTCTCTGTCTGCCTCAATCAAAACCTGGCCGGCAGCACTTGTCGATTTGAGTGTATTGCCACTCAAAGTAACTCTGGCGGAAGACTCATTGTCTATCTGAGTCACGATAGCACCAGCAGCAATCTGACCGGCAGTAAGACCGTAAGATTTTGCGGCCGCGCCGGTCGAGTCATTTGCGGCAATAATTATATCACCATTGGCGTTGATATTGCTGTTTGCCAGACTTGAAAAGACTTTGCCGGTACTGCCGATTTTGCCGTAAGCAGCTGTGCCTGCGCCCAGAAAGCCTGTAGAACCCTGATACATATCGAGATTAGATGAGCCACTGATGGCTGAACTTACCTGCACAATGCCGCCTGATTTGATAACGGCCTGATTCAAACTAGTGCCAACATTGCGATTTACATTGACGAAAGCAGCAGAACCGCCGGCAGCAACTTTGCCGATGGAGCCAGAACCGCCAATGGCAGAGGCGTTTGAGTCTTCACCGGCAGTTACATTAACTACACCCAGACAATCAAGAGTTGAACCGGTAGTTGCATCGATTTTGCCGACTGTGGCTGAGGTTTCTGCCAGACCGGCCTGGCTTGAAGATAATTTGCCGCCATCGGCATTTAAAGATGCTTTTTCAGCATCGGTCAAAGCGCCATTGGTTTCGCCAATGGCGCCGGCATTTACCTGTTCTGCTGCGAAGACGGCGTCTCTGACGTTGGCAGCGCCATCTTCGTCGGTCGCAATAAGCAGCTTGCCGGAAGAAATATAAATGATGTTGCCGGCAAAGGCTCCGACTCCGGCAGCGGCCGTAAAGGCGTTCTGACTTATGTCGAGCGCTTTATTGGCGGTGACGTTGACCGAGTCAACAGCATACAGCTTGCTGCCATCTACAACCGCGCGGGTCTTGCCGTCAAGAATATTGACGCCCGCTGAAACCCCAGCGCCGACAACCCCGGCAGCAACGGTGCCAAGATTTGAATCGATAGAAACATTATCGCCGGCTCTTACCAGCACGCTTGATGCCCGATTGACCATATTGGTGTTTTTTACGTTGGCAAAAACATCGGTTTCGATAAAGTTTACGCCGACATTGCCGGCAAGGCCGGCCGTGCCGCCACCAATAGCAACTCCTATCGTTCTGAGAGCCAGGTCATTGAGTGCCCGCACCTGGAATTTCCCACAGCCATCGGCTGCCATAACGACATTGCTGTCAATAACTTCTGCCTTAACCTTATCTCTCACTTTGTTGACGCCTACAGCACCACCAACACCCGTATAACCGCCAACTGCCGCGGTTCCATCGACCACGCTGGTTTTTGCCCAACGATCGGCATTAACACTAAGGCTGTTAAGTGTCATCTGCGAGTTTTTAACTATTGCTTCAGTATTGCTGTCAAGCATATTTACAGAAACGGTGCCGGCAACCGAATGGCTTCCGCTGATTCCAAGCCCTGAATTAATCGATGAAATGCCAAGTTTCGAATTTGCATTGACTATCACATCTTTTGCCGACGAACCTGCTTTTATGCCATCCATGTCGGCGCTGGTCGTTCTGTTAACAATTCCTGAGTCAGAGCTGAAACCCAGGCCACCGCCACCTGCACTCACTGAACCGACAAAGCTGGAAAGATTAGTAAAATCTCCGGCGTAAACAATGACATTGCCGCCTGCGATTCCGTTATTTATGGTTGAATCAGCTATTCTTGCCATGGTTTCACCATCAATACGGCTTACATTGACTGTTCCGGCAACGGCCACCCCGCCGACGGCTGCGTTGGCGACAAAGGATTTCACCGTGTGAGTGGCTGAACTGCTTACCAGAAGACCTTTTCTGGTTCTGGCTGTTCGTTGATCCTGAAGATTATATTGAACGTTTACTGTCGAGTCATCGATAAAACCATCGTTCATACTATCTTCGCTGACAGTATCATTAAGCTCGATACCGACTCCAAGCCCCTTTGCCTTAACCGTAGCATCTCTGACCAAGACTCTGGTAGTACCCTCAATATTGTTAACGCTCAATCCCGCTCCGGCCCCGACCAGGCCACCGGTCAGCATGCCAGAATAGTTCAGCAGAATTTCATCACTTTCAGCAACGACCCCGATGTTGTTCTCTGCAACTACAGCAGCGCCAGAATTTATAAAAGCGTTGGTATTATTTTTGATAAGATTCACTGCAACTGAGCCAGAAACTCCGGCGTAAGGACCACCGGCACCAGCAATGCCAACGGTTCGAATTGTCTGGGCAGTTTTTGCTCTAATATCAAGGTTTTTCACGGCCAGATTGCCACCGCTGACAAAAGAGCGGGTAGTATCGCCAAGGTGGTTTACCGCTACTCCAGCACCGACCCCGGCACTGCCGCCAATAGCAATTACTGTAGCGTTACTGTTGATCTCACCGGTGTTTTTGCTCTGAACTTCGATCTCTGAATCGGTTTTGTTTTCTGTAACCTTGTTCAATCCCGAAGAAACCGTGCGGGAAATGTCACTAAGGACTGATGCGCCCTGTACTGCGACCTCCCCTGCCCCGCCGCAGCCGGCTGCCATTGTCCAGATATCTGCCTCGTTTATACTTTGAACCAGAATATTATTGCCACCGAGAACAGCATTATTCACCGTGGCTCCGGTGGTTCCGTGTATTTCATTGCCAGCGATGGCACCGCCAACCGCTGCCGTGCCGCCAAATGAAAATCCGCCGGCGATTGATTTTATGCTCGATAGATCATCAGCTCTGGTATATACGTCGTCAAAACCTGTAATCGAAGTATCTGCAACCGTTCTGACAACGCCGCTGTCATCAGTGTATTTATTATCGACCAGCCCCACAGTGTTATTGTCAATTCTGTTGACAGCAAAGGCTCCACCAATACCGACATTGTCACTGATTGCAGCCGTAGCCGCCAGGTTCATGATTTCGCTGTAGTTGGTCGCTCTTACCAGAAACTTTGAGCCAGCAACCGTGTAGCCGGGCCCAAACACCTTTGTGCCGAGACTGAAAGCATTTGAACTGTTAACGATATTATTGTAGGTAAAAGAAAAGCCAATAGCCGGGCCCTTGCCGGCTGAAACCTGGCCGGCGATGCCAATAATCCTCGAATCATTGCCTGATCTGCTATAATAATTTCCAGCAGTTATAACTGAATTGGTTGTTCCTGAATTAACTTCAGAGTTTACGTCGTTCCATATTACGGAGCCGCCAGCGGCAGCGTTCTTGCTGCTGGCCGCAACGCCACCGGCAGCACTGACCATGAAAGTATCACTTTTGGCATAGGTTTCAACTGTTCCGGCACTGCTGTTGATAGTGCTGTTGTCGATTCTGGCGGTAAAGTTATTGTCGATGTTATTCAGGGAAAGGCCGGCGCCGACTGCTGTATCAGCCACACTTATCGCCATTGCGCCGGAAACAATCAACGACCCTTTTTTAACCTGATCTTTAAGGGGAGTTGCGAGATTTCCGTCTGCTTCATTTGAGGCATCGACATCATAATAATCGCCGCCATCAGCTGAAATAAACGAGCTGACTCCAGAATCAGAGCGGTTCAAAATCTGTCCGAAGCCGGTAACATTTTCACCGAGAGAGTAGTCCTGTGCATTAACCTTTACATTACCTGATGCAGAAATACTTGCTCCATCGATTTCGGCAGTCAAATTGTTATCAAGCTGGTTGTAAATCATGGCGCCCATCAGGGAGACCGAATTACTTGTTCCCAAAACCACCCCAGCGGTCATTGCGCCATTTATCTGAGCCATGGCCTGTATTGCCGAAACATTCAAATCTTTTATCTGAGTAAAATTACCACCTTTGATTTTTGCAGAAACATCGTTGTTAATGTTAGAAACGTTTACTGCCGCGCCAAATGCGCCTTTCTGCTGACCAACTGTTACCTGAACCCCACCGGTAATCTGTAAATCGCTTTCGTAGGCTGCCACATTTACATCGGTCTTTAAAGAGCTGTTTCCCGTGACGTTTGTAGCATCAAGCAAAGCACTGACATTATTATCGATTTTGTTAAGAGAAACTGAGCCACCCATGGTAAAAGCGCCATTGGCGTTGCCGGAATTTTTTGAAACCTGCAGGCCAAGACCGGCTGCAACATTGGTTCCGCCATTAACAGCAAAAGCATTTACTTTGTCAGCGTTGTTGATGAAGCTGTTTTTAATCAGAACTGAAGTGTTGTTATTAAGTGAATTGAGCCCAACCGCGCCGGCAATACCAACGCTTTTTCCAGATGAGCCTTCTTTGGTGTGGTTCTGGAACATTAAGCCGGCAGAGCCTGCGAACGCCATGACGTCGGTATTGTTTACTGCAATTGCATTGAGATTTGACCCGCTATCGCTGTCAAAGTTCATGGTTAGAGCTCTGAGACTGACTTCAGTATTGGTATCAATAAAGTTCAGACCGCCACTGCCGGCCACCGACAGGCTGATGCTCGGATTGGTATGAGTATCACCACTTTCACTGCCAGTTTTATCGCTAATAAACGTGGTGATGTCTGAAATCACCAGACCAACCGTGTTGATAGTATCGGTAATTTTATTTTGTGCCGCCCCGACTTTATCCTTCACTATGTCTAAGATGTTGGTCTCACCGCTGTCGTCGTTTTTGGTAATGCCACCGGCAACCCCGGCAGCGATGAAAGCGCCGGTGCTTTTAGCCTGAGCATCGATCTGGCCAGTCGCGGCAACTTTTGCATCGGTTCTGGTTCTTTTGCTGTTAACGGTTGTAGAAGGGACAACGCCTGCTTTCTCATCGAGGTAATTCTGGTATTCTTCGTCGATATTGCCAAAAAATACTATGCTGTTTTTGTCAAAATTATTTATAGCGAAGCCCGCTGCAACGCCTATAGAGCTGGAAACCATAACCGAACCGGCAAGGTTGATGACTCTGGTATTGTTAACAGAGTTCAGTTTAACATCTCTTGCCAAAGAAATATCAGCTTCGTTATCGACATTAACCGAGGCTTCACTTTCTCCTGAAAGATAGGTGAACATGCCCTGAATGCCGGCACCGGCCATCGCCGAAGAAAATCCGCCAGCAACCGTTTTTGCATCATTGACTGCAGAAATCGAAACATCTTTTCCACCGCCGATAAGGTCAGCTCCTTCAGGTATCATGACGCGGGCATAAGAGTCGAAGTTCTGCCCAAAAAAGGTTCCTCCCATAGCCTTTGCACCGCTACTTGGAATGATATAACCGGCGGCACCGATCATATCGTTACTTGTTGTGGCTGAGATTTTTACCGAATCGTTGACAGAAATTCCAGGATTGACCGATTTAACGGTAACATTCCGGCCTAGTATAACTTCACTTACCGCCTTGAAATCATTAAAGCCAACTGCTCCAGCAAAGCCTATATCACTGGAGTTCTCTTCATTTGCTCCTTCAATCGAACTGGAAACGGCAGTATTGAGAAAATTGTTGTAAGAAGCAAAATCTGCGGCTGAGGTAACAATTCTGGCCGCCTGAGATAGGATGGAACTTTCGCCGGCAATAAGCGTTTTGAGCGCGTTCGTCATCGATGACATGGATGCGAGAGCATCGATAAAATAAGTAATATTGTCAACATTACTCATGCCCTCTGAACCAAGGGCCGAAAACTTATCTTTGATGCCCAGATAAGCTGTTTCTACGCGGTTGATGAACTCAAGCTGGGTCGGCTCTGAAACCGCAATTTTGAGAGTAGCTATAGCATCCTCGATTGCTCCGATCATTCGCTTGACGCGATTGTATTCAACACGAGCTTCACTGCTGATATCGACCGTTTTTCCGGAAAGAACCGTTCCGTTGCCAGTGGTGGAATCGTATGATGCATCGGCGATCTGAACAGATGAGTTCTGTGAAACATCTGAGTAGATGATGCCAGCGCTTACAGAAACCTTGGCGCCGTCAGCGTCGTTCATTGTCGACCGAGCCACACTGTCAGCCTGAACAAAGATATCTTCAATTACTGATGATGACTTGAGAGACAAGTCATTGCCGGAGCTGAGTTTTACATTCTCACCCAGCTTCAGACCGGCATCATGGCTGCCACGATTGATTGCGATCGCCCCGGCCGCCCTGAATTTGCTTGGCGTACTTTCAAGCGGCCCGGTGAACTTTGAAGTGAACTTGCTCAGGCTGAAGATACCTGCAACCAGACTGGATTGCAGATTCGCAACCGCCTGAGACATTTTTGTGTGCCCAACCGTTCCTTTGGCGGTTGTGCGATTCTGCAAAACAAGATTGCAGGCAGATAAATCAATATTGTCCGGTGCACTGATGCCCGCAGCAACATTAACATTTGCCGAAGAATTGAAATCTGTGAAGTTGATCGCAACTCCGCCATAAGAGTCATCACCAGTCTGTACAATTGCTGCGGTCGAGACATCGCTGCGGGTGGTGGCTTTGCCAGTGACCTTTCGTCTTGCGTTAACAACCGCAGAATTATTTATCTTAACGTCTGATTTATTAGAGACTTTGCCAACTACAATGCCCGTTGCAAGAACCGCCGGATCATTCCCGGTTTTAGCAGCGGCGGTAGCATCCAGCGCATTTATTGACAAAGCATCTATGACAATGTCGCCTGAGGTCGCATCACCAGTAACGCCTGCGTTGAGAGTGCCATTGATTTCTACACTGGCCGCGCTGTCTGCTTCGGCAAAAACAACCCCGGCAGCAGCTCCACCAGGAGTCTGTACTATTTTGGCAAGAGAAGTGCTGACGCCGACAATAACATCAGTTTCACTCAGAGATTTGATATCTATGTTTTTCTTTGCAGTTACAATCGAGCCCTGATTGACTTTGACTTCGGCCTTGCTTTCGATAACAGCTGTTTCGGCTGAAATGTTAACCGGTGATAACATGCCTGCAATATTGAGACCCAGATCGAGCGGCCCGGTAGAACTTTTGTAAACATTTGTAGCAAAAGCATGCAGAGCCACATCATTGTCGGCATTGATTCTGGCTGTTGCATCGACTTCAACCGTTGCCCTGGCCAAAGAAATCGGTTTGGCTCCAAAAAATGTCTTAAGTTCCCGGGTATCACCGTATTCAACTATCGTATCAGTGTCGGAAAGAGTTCCATTTACCGCAGTTGCCTCGAAAGTGGCGTTACGCTTTGCATTTACCGCCCCTTGAACCAGAACCTCAGCCTCAGCGGCAGCTTGCGTGTGGGAGCTGTAACCATTCTCTCCGATAGCCGTTGAAAATGCTTTTTCACGATTATCAGCAATTGCGACCAGCTCGACATTACCGTCTTCGTTTGTGGTCATGGCAAGATTGGAAACGCTTACGTCAATTCCGGGAGGAGCCCCTTCCATAGGAATGGCGAATTCTCCATCCGCGGTCTGCTCCCAGATATTATCAAGGTTTACCAGCGCGGAGAAATCTGTCACCCCTGTATCGATTCTCGCGCCATTTTCAAGGGTTACCGAACCAGCATAGGCTCCCACGTTGTCTATCGCATTGACCCGGCCACCGATTACAATTGACCCATCAGCATTTATCGGAACGCCATCTGCGACTGTCATGTTGTTTCTGTTGACGAACTGCCGCGATGTGATCTGGCCGATTTCGGCAGTATTACCATCGATTACCAGATTACTGCCGCCCACAAACCTGTCCATAAATGCGTCAGTCGGCGTTATTGCAAAAAGAGCGCCACAGTTTACAACACCGCTGCTGCCTAGTATCAGGCCCTGCGAACTGAGAAAGAAAAGATTCCCCCCTATTTTGTGATCTTTAATTGCGTTAACCGTTCCATAGATTTCAATTCTGGACTTAACAAAATTGATCAGATTCGTGGTGCCGTTGGGAAGATAGAAATTGGCAGTATCATTAGTAGCCAGATTGAAGCTGCTGAAGGAATTGAAGGCATTGGCTCCGGATACCGTCTGAGTAGTAATGTGATAATTTGTGTTTCCGATCTGGCCAGGTTCTTCATGCACTGTGGTTGATTGTGTGTCACCAAAGGGCGAAATATTTGAAGGCCCAACACCCTGACCGAAAGCACAATTGGCTGACGCCAGCATACCAAGCCCTGCAATGCCTGTCGCAATCGAGCGAAATGCTTTATTTATAACTCCAGGTGAGGCAACCTTTCTCTGAAGATTTCTAAGAATTTGTCTCTTCCAGGTTTTTAGCAGACTCATATTTTCCCCCCAACGTTTTCATAGGCCGTAAGATTCAGTGTGCACAAGAGAAGCAACCTGCAAAGATTGCACTTGAACCGTTTACAAAGCTGCCTGATAAAGCCTTTTAAGCCCTATAGCATTCAGATTACGATTTTTGCATGGGGATAGATTAGAGTGATTTCACTCTCATTTTTGTCAAAACAGTCTAATCCTCTGTCACATATGAGTTTAAAAATTAAATCTTAGAGTCTCCGCTTATGCCGGGCTCTCGGCGTGATTAGGCAGCTCTTACGGCTTCAGCCGTTAGAGATGCGGATGGCTTTGCCCTCATTCGCTCCACTCTCGCCAGTCGAGAGTCTATATTGATAGCTATGGGTCTGCGTCAAAATTGCCTGGCTCGAAATTTCGCTAATGAGAAGCACGCCTGCGCCCTTGTATGATTTTTTACCAAGCGTGAATTCTTATATAAACGAGCATTGAACCTTGTCGCGAGGCCTGAAGACGGGTTTGCCTTTTCGTAAGCTTGTGAGCGAAGCGGTTTGCCGAAGGCAAAGGCCAGCTCTGAGCCAATCCTGGAGAAAAAGCATCCCGTCTGATGGCCGAAGCTTCTGGCTTAACAAAAATCAACACGCTTTTGTATAAAAAACCGACCCCACAATTCAAATGTGACAGAGGACTAGCCAGGTGGAAAATGCTGACCCGTCAGATGCCTTTTCTCTGGTCTGGAATATCTTTTTTGAATGCCAGAATCGCTTCCTGTCTGAGCCGTTTAACTCCCTGAATATTGAGTTTGTCCATTATTCGAACAAAATATGATTCAAGAGTTCTCACACTGATATTCATTTCATTCGCAATTGCTATATTTGTCCAGCCTCGCCCGAGCAGAAGAAAAATCTGCTTCTGCTGGTCACTCAGCTCTCTTGTTGAACTGCTATTTGAGAGTGCTTCGATAACACGTGGACTTTCAAATTTTTTGCCGGCAATAACAGCTTTCAAAGCCTCCAGCAAGATTTCCGGTGGTTCGCTTTTGGTCACGTACCCCAATGCCCCCGCGTCAAATGCTTTCTTGATAACATTTGATGTTTCGTGCATGGAATAAACTACAACGGGCTTGCCCAGCTGATTCAACTGCCTGATTAAATCAAGACCAGACTGATCGCCGAGCGAAAGATCTATGACAAAAACACTACAGGAAGCAAATTTCGGATGAGATAAGGCGCTCTGCGAATTTTCGGCCTGCCCTGCTACTTTGAAGCCGGCAGTGGTCAAAAGATCGGTCAACCCATCGCGCACCAGAGGATGATCATCGACAATCATGAATTCTTCTGAATACTTCGCCTTCATCTCAAAGCCTCCCGACCGGTATACGACAAACGACACAACTTCCGCCAGATTCACCATCTTTTATTGCAAGTGTTCCACCGATGAGTCCAGCGCGGTATTCCATTATCCTCAGCCCCATGCCATTTGAGTTTCTATTCTCAATCCGGTTCCCTTTTCCATCATCCGCGATTTCCAGAAATAGCTCCTGGCCAACGATTGATATGCTTACAGTAACCTCTGCTCCGCCAGAATGCTTGATAGCATTGGTAATTGCTTCACTGGCTATGCGATAAAGATGAAGTGCGACTTCGGGCTTCGATATCTGTAAATCCGCTTCGCAAACAAAGACACAATCCTTATTGCTGTCAACGCTTCGGATGCGACAGAGCTCCTGCAAAGCCGGAACCAAAGCGTCGGGCTCAATTCTGACAGGAACCAGGCCACGCGAAACCTGATAGGCCATGCCAATGGATTTTTCAACAGCGGCTCTGATATTTTCTACAGAGTCATATTCAGGCTTGCCCTGTTCTTTTAAAACATACATCAGAGAACTGCATTTAAGAAGCGTTGCAGTCAGGTGCTGACAAAGCCCGTCATGCAGTTCAGCGCCAAGTTTTTGCCGCTCTTCTTCGGCAATTCTGTTTATCTCAATTTCCATTCTCCGGTTCTTTTCGGCTTCAACATCAGCTCTTATGCGAGCGTCAGAAACAGCGACCAGAGTTCGTTCCTGCAGAAGAAAAAAATGGCCAATCAGATAAAGATGCGGCAGCACTTCAACGAGCCACATTGTTCCCTGTAAAACCAGATACTCGACCGGAACAATCCCCTGATAAACCGTAGCCGGTTGAATGATTCCTGTCGAAATCAGATATATGGTAACTCCTATGGCCAGCGCACACAGAATGGCAAAGTGAACAGCCACGATGGGACCACCGAGAATAAGCCCCATGACGGGTAACATCATCAGATTCAGACGACCGCTGCCGAGAAGTTGTGTCGAAACCAGCTGGGTAATACCTGTAATAGCTTTCAAACCCAGAAGCAGATAAATTCTTCGAGTCAAAGAAATTTTCTCGACAAGAACAATCAGAATACTGGCAGCAAATAACAGAATGAACAGCAGAATCGCCCATCTGGGAACAATCTTGGAGTCGCCCATAAACAACTTTATGACAATGGGCGACTTTAATATCAGTGTAAAAAACACCAGAATTTTCAACGCTCTCTCACGCCATGCCTTCATGACACCGGTCGGGTCATTGACCAGAAAGGCGTCGTCAACTTCAGGAAAAAGGGTTAAAAGCGATCGGAGGCGATTCCCGCAAAGGCTCAAAAAAGACTTTGATTCAATTGTGCGCTCATCTGACTGTTCCACAATGTTTCTCTCGTAGTGGAGTTTTCTGTCTTGAAATAGAAATCTACACTACCAGAGCCAGATTCTGCAACTCAGGAAATTTCACAATCCAGCGTAAGAAAAAAACTGTATAAGAGCTCAAAGATCAATTCGCTTTTATCTAATAGAGGCGGTGCCCCTGAGCGTCGTAGATGACGAAGGCCGGCATGTTTTTGACTTTGATACGATGAACTGCTTCCATGCCGAATTCTGGGAAGTCCAGCACTTCTGACGAGATGATGTTTTCGCTGGCGATCAGCGCTGCAGCGCCACCAATGGTACCGAGATAGAAGCCGCCATACTGGGCGCAGGCTTTGATCACGCTTTCGGCGCGATTGCCCTTGGCAAGCGTTACCAGTGAAGCGCCGCGACTCATAAAAAAGTCGATGTATTCGTCCATGCGCTGCGCCGTCGTCGGGCCGAAACTGCCGATAGCGTAACCGGGCGGCGTGCGGGCCGGGCCGGCATAATATACCGGGTGATTTTTGAAATATTCCGGCATTGGCTGGCCGGCGTTGACCATTTCGAAGATACGGGCATGCGCCATGTCGCGCGCCACTACCATGGTGCCTTTGAGCATGACGAGAGACCCGGCCGGGTGCTTTGCCAGCTGCAGCAGAATTTCGGGCATCGGGCGGTCAAGATCTATACTGGCTGAATGCAATGATTCTATTTCGCACTTTTTGAGCAGGCGCGACGGGTTGGTGTCGAGAATTTCGAGAAAGGCGCCGTCAGCGGTTATTTTGCCAAGCATGTTGCGATGCGCGCTGCATGAAACGCCGACCGAAACCGGGCATGAACCGGCATGACGCGCCATGCGGATAACGCGCGCCTCGAGCACGAGATGCAGACCACCGAACTGGGCACCCCAGCCGCTTTCTGCAGCAATTTCGCAGGCGCGGCGTTCCCACTCACGGTCACGATAAGGGCTGCCGCTGCCATCAGGAGTCGTCGGCAGATCGTCATACCAGCCGGTAGAAGCCAGCTTCATCGTTTTGAGGTTGGCTTCTGGCGAGGTACCGCCGACCACCACTACCAGATTATATGGCGGACAGGCTGCGACGCCGAGGCCACCGATCTTTTCTTTGAGGAATGCAGTAAAGGCCTTTTCGTTGAGCAGTGCGCGGCTGCCCTGGAACAGAACGGTCTTGTTGGCCGAGCCGCCGCCCTTGGCCATGAACATGAATTTATACTCATCACCTGGACTGAACGCTATGTCGATCTGGGCCGGCAGGTTGTTGCCGGTGTTTTTCTCGTCGAACATGCCTAATGGCGCGACCTGTGAAAACCGCAGATGATTTTCAGACCAGGCCTTTGCCACTCCCTTCGTCAACATTTCTTCGTCTGCACCGCCAGTCAGCACACGTTCGCCGCGCCAGGCAAAGATTGTCGCGGTGCCGGTATCCTGGCACAAAGGTAGCTTGCCTTCGGCCGCAATAACAGCATTTTTGACCAGCGAACTACAGACAAAACGCTCGTTGGGCAAAGCACTCGAATCGGCAGCAATCGCGGCCAGCTCATCGAGATGATCCGGGCGCAGATAATACGACAGATCATGAAACGCCTCTGCCGCAAGCTGCGTCAGCACATGCGGCTGCACGTTGAGAAACTGCCGGTCGCCAATCGTTTCGAGACTGATGCCTTCACCGGTAACCTTGCGATACTGTCTGCTCATACCTTCCGCCTTTCTCAACATATAGCTTGCTTTCATTCGACTTTGCTGTCAAATTAGAGCCAAACAATTCAATCAATCTTCATACTGCTTATACCGGGCTCTCGGCAGGACCCCAACGCTACAACTCTCACCAGACGCAAGTATTGTTAAATAGCTATGGCTCTGCGTCAATTGTGCCTGGCTCGAAGTTTTCGCTTTTGGGGTGCCTGCCTGCGCCCTGACGTTATTCTTGAACTTAGCCCTGTTCGTCGAAGTAGACCATGTCTTCGATGCCGGAGCGATACTTTTTGCCGACCATGCCGACGAGCATGTATTCTTTCCAGATCGGATCGAACATGAACTTCTTGAGCAGCCTGAAATCTTCGATTTCGCCGGAGCTCTTGACATGGGTTCGCGTGCCGGTGCAATACATTTCCCGTTCGCCGATACGAATTCGATCTTTACCGCAGCCGACAATCGGAACGTTCTTCTCGATAACCGCGCGCACCTTGCCTTCGAGTTCCTCAAGGTCGATTTGCGGCTCTTCTGGAAACTTGATGACAAAACCGTGTTTAACATCTGAATGCAGCACGCGGCGGGTGTAATTATAATCGGTAGCAAGAATCTGGCTGGTGATGTCTTCAGCTGAATGTGCCATTTTGCGATATTTTGTCGTCTTTTCGACAACACTTTTGATCGAATCTGGCGTTGGCCCGAACACGGTCGGGCGCGCGACCAGAACCTCCTCACCGATTCCAAAGATAATCTGCGCATTGAAGCCGAGGGCCTTGTAAATCAGGTCGAAATGCTCGACAACTACGCGTCGGCCATCGCCCAGCGCGCGATTGATTGCGTCGAGAATCTCAAACTGCTGGTGAAACGCCAGTTCATAGCGAATATCGAGGTGAAAGGTATGTGGCGCAAAAAAGTCACCGGCCTGAAAGTCGTATATCGGCGCGGTTTTGACGTTTACGCCTTCGTCGTCGTTGGTCAGTTCCATGCCGGGAAACAGGCCACGTATCAGTGTCGATTTGCCGGAACCTTCTGCACCAATGACGCCAATCAGCAGATCGCTCGGCGTCAGATAACGGTTGGCCAGTTGTCCGGCGAGAATGTAGAGGCGCGGACGACCACGCGGCGCGTAATAAACCGAGTAAAGCAGCGTCTCGAAATGCGACTGATTGGCGTGAAGAAAAGATTCGCCGCCCATATCAGAACTCTATCGCCAGCAGCGGCGCGTGCTGTTGCGCTCCGTAGATGTCGGTCTCGCCAGGCGCTCCAGAAGCCATCGGCCGTTTGATAGTAATCTTCACAGCATTGGCAGGAGCAAACCAGATCAGGCTGAGAATGTCGCTTTCGCTGATCTTGAGAATGCCGGCAATCATCTTTTCATTGATGATCTTCTGACTTTTGAACTGTTCGTAATATTCGCGATTCTTGAACATTATGTCGAAAGTCAGTTCGAAAGGCCCGGCGTTCTTGGAACGAATAACTTTTGCCGCTTCGAGAATATTTCTTTTCATGGCTGTTTCCTTTGCTGATCAGACCTTACGGCCGTCCTGATAGTTTTCGATGTGGGTCGTAAACAGCTTCTCGCCCGCCGGATCCATCAGATGGTAAGTCGAGAATTCGAATACCTGCCCCATCTTGATATCTGATGGCGAGAAGGGAAATGCAAGATTGCCGGCGGTCGAAATACGACCTTCGTAGCCATAGTGCAACAGCGTCGAGCGCGCCACGCTGCACAGCGTGTCAGCCTGCTCCTGGGTCGGACAGAGTGCTTCGATGACGATACAAAGTTCGTGCGAAGCTGTCTGCGTGAGTGGTTCGAGCGGGCCCATGACGCCGTTTTTGCCATAAACATGAAAAAACAGCTGTTGCGAACGGTCGTTCTCGCCCGACATATCGGAAATCTGCTGTTTGACTTCGTCGATGATCTTGTCGATACCGGCGATCATTATCGGGTCGCGGGTACCGGCAATGCTGATGCTGCGGTAACCGATCGGCCGCGCGCCTTCGAGTTTGATCAGATATTTTGGCGTCTTTTCGTGACGGCTGCCCTTAACTTCGACGCGACCATCACCAGCATCGGTGAACGAGCAGTCTTCGAGATTGATCGAACCGCCAGGGCCGGGCAGATGGTATGGGTCAGACTTTTCATAAAGCGTGTGAGCTGCTGCCGATTCGCAGGTGAAGCGGCGTTTCGGGTTGAGAGCTTCGAGAATAAAGGAGTCCTTTTTGAGAATGCCAAGTGCACAGTCAGCACCAGATCCGGGTGTCGCCGCGATCGCAGCACATTCAAGAATCTTGCCCATATGCAGCGCCAGGCCTTCATCATAGCCCTGCATTACCGGCAATGCCGCGAAAACGGCGGGGTCATAGCAACGGCCGGCCAGCACCACGTTACAACCGGCTTCTAATGCTTCGACGATCGGCTCTATGCCAATCTGGGCAACCAGATATGTCGTCTCGTCGATAAGCCCTTCGGTCAGCTCATGCACGCATGCCAGCGGACTGATGCGGCCCTCGCGCAGCGCCTTCTTTACCGTCTGTTTATCAACATCAGAAGGAATCACACCCATCTTGAAGCTGAGCTTTTCTTCCTGCGCAATTTCTTCGATGATTTTGCGACACCATTCGAGATGCACAGAAGCGCCGCTGCCGCCGGCTGTTCCGACTACAACCGGAATACCCAGTCGGACGCCCTCTTTGATCATATAACGCAGGTCGCGTTTAACAAAGGCGCGATCGGTAAAAGCCTTGCCGGCGCCGAGATAATAGGGGCCGGGGTCGGTCGAACCGGCGTCTACAGCTATGAGATGTGGTTTGCGCTCGATTCCGCGTTTGAATGAGCTTTCGGGAAAGCCATAACCAAGTATGGCGGTAGGCGATAATACTCTGAATTCTTCGTTGTTTGTCATCATTTCACTCCGCTTCGCATGCGCAGAACTGCAATTATGCGCTCGAGTTCGTTGTTAACTATGGTGTAGCCCTCGTCGAAGCCCATGCCTGGTTTGGCCAGCATGCGCTCGGCCCTGGCGGCCACCGCGAGATGCACGCAGATTCTTGCCGACACGTCGGTTTCGTTGCAGGTTCCGCCCTGATAGGCTTCGACGCCAGTTTTACGGCAATAAAGCACACTTTCGACGATGTTCTGAATGCCGCCGAGATCTGGCGTCTTGATCTGCACCATGTCGCAGGCCTTCGCATCGCAGAAATCGCGCACGTCTTCGTAGGTATTGCACCATTCATCCGCAACAATCTTGACCTTCGAGCCAATCTTGTGGAGCTTCTGCGTGATATAGCCGAGTTTTTCGATCTGCAGCTGCTTTTCTTCCATATCGACCGGGCCTTCGATATAGAGCGGCAGACCGCCGGCATGCTTTTCGAGCGATGCCAGATAATCGACGATCTTGTCCATGTCATGGTCGAAAATCGGCCCGATGTTGCCGTAAACGTCGATGTGCAGGTTGGGCCGATAGGATTCATGCGTGCGCAACTGGTTGATACGACGCACCAGCCATTCGATGTATTCGCGCAACTTGGAGCCATCGCGGCCAAGCTTCTCGTCGATATTGTTAATCAGGCCGTGTGGCAACACTTCGACGCCCTTAAGAATCATCTTGTCGACGTTGTCGTAGCGGTTGTCGCCACTCTGGCCGAATATCGGCACGCGCTCGGGCACGACCGGCAGGTTGTATTCACTGCACACTACCTCGCAGGGCATGAGCTTGAGCGCTTTTGCGCGCGCATCGAGCAGCGCCTGGGTCAGGCCGTAGCGAATCGCCGAATGCAGCGGCTTTCCTTCGATAACAAGACCGGCAAATTTTGCTGCCATGTCTCTGAAAGTGCCGAGTTCCATGCCTTCGAGCAAAGGGCGCACATGTTTTTCGAGAAAGGGAACATATTCTTCGGCGAGAAACAGCGGGTCGCGGCCACCGGCGCCCGAATACTGCACCGCCGCGCAATCGCCCAGCCCGATCTGCCCGTCTTCGAGCAGAAGCTGCACCGAAATGCTCTGGCCCGCTTCCCTGATGCGGGTGAAGCGCGTGGTGACCGGTTCGCCGGTATAGACAAAACCGTCATGGCCGGCGCCTTTTTTGATGGCGCGCTGGTCGTCGAAGAAAAATGCTGAAATGCCTTTGCTGAATACTGCTTTTACTATTTTCATCTGGGTCTCCCTACCAGTCTGCCTTTGCTGATTGCGTAAATATCGTCGGTCACCATCTGGAAGCACACATCGCGGTTCTCAGCCTTCGCGCGCTCTTCGAGGCGGGCGCGGTGATAGGCCACAATCTCGTCGTCAAGCGCGAGATTGCCCTTGTTAAAAACGCGGATATAGCCTTCGTTGTCGCGCATTGGCAGAATTTTGCCGTGATTGTGAATCGAGGGCGCGAACGGAATATCCATGGCGCCAGCTTCGAACGCGGCAACTACGCCGTTTTCGATGTCGCCGTTGCCGAGGCGGTAGATCGCTTCCATGATACTTCTGACTTCGCGCTCGATCATTTCGATTTCTTTGCGATGCTCAGGGCCAATCGGAAACTTCTGGTCGCGCAGCATGTTGACGGCCTGGCGGGTGCAGCGCAGGCCCTGAGCGTTCGCCTCTTTGGTCGGAATGCCCATGGCTTCGTGCGGCGATTTAACGATTACCTTGTCGGCGCCAGCGAGAACGGCAACCGAAGCACCCCAGCTGATGACCGAAAAGGCCTTGGCTTCGTCTTCAGGAAAGCCGCCCATCCACTGATGAAAGACCGTGGTCAACTCATAATCACTGAAGCCCTCGCGCTTGAAAAATTCGTGGGCGAGGCTTTTGAGAGAAATCAGCGCCGCGATATCCTGAAACATGTTGCCGCCCTGGCCGTAGCCGAGAGTCAGCGATTTCACACCCTGGCGCAGCGCAAGAATGCCTTCGACGATAGCGACGACGTGGCTGACGAACGGCGGCACGAGTGTGCCGGTCAGCGGGCCAAAAGGCTCGCGGTTGATGTGAACGCCGTTTTCTTCGTAGATTCCGACGAGGCGATCGACGTATTTCCAGTCTTCGATCGACTTTTTCAGCGGAACCTTCTTGGCATAAGGAATATTGTAAGAAATACCACCGCCCTCGTAGCTGGTAAACCCGCCGGCCAGCGTGATTTCGGCGAGCAGACGGGCATCGGGCGTGCCATGACGAACCTGAATCGGTTTTTTAACCGCTTCAGTAACCTGGCGACAACCGATGAGACCGTGATTAACTGCCGGAAAGCCGTTGAGCAGAGAAGTTCGTGCCTGCAGCGATTTTTCGATGCCGACGGCGGCTTCCTGATAGCGGTTCTGGCGGGTATAGGCGTCGATGGTGGTCGGCAGCAGATCGGCTTCGCCCTCTTTTTCGAGATACTGCAGAAGCTTGATATGGTCTTGAATCAGAGCAACACCGGCGCGGGGCTGCAGCAGCGTTTCGCCGGTTTCTGAGGCCTTTCGCATGGCTACGGCAAAGTTTTTGGCAGCCGGAATTTTTTTCTGATATTCGATGCCTTCTTCGAGATCGAGACCCTTGCCGGTTGGCCAGGTTTCGAGAATTTCGCTGCGGATCCGGTTGAAACTGTCGCGGCTAAGCATGTGTGAACTCACGGTGACTGAACTCCTTAACTTGTTCGTTGTGATGCATTCTGGTCAGATATTGAACGGCTGAAGCGGCGCTCTGTCGCGGAAATTCCGAGGCCAGACAGCCCAGCAGCGGCAAAACATATTCGGTATCGGCATAATACTCGAAATTTTCAGGAAGCAGATGAAGTTTCTCTGATTCAGCCGGCTTTGGCGACTGCAGTTCGAGAATGTCGCCGGCACGCCCCATGGCGGCGAGAAAGCCGCCGCTGCCAATCATGCGATTGACGTGGCGCAGGTCTTTGCCGGTCTGAGCCATGACCGGGCCTTTGGTCGTCATGACTTCTTCGATAGTTCCGGCGTGGCGGACAAGTGCGTGTTGAAGGCATGCGGCTGCCAGCAGACGGTCATACTGCTGCTCGGCCAGGTCGACCGGCAGATAGCTGGTATTGGCAGAGAGCCTGTCGACATAGCTTTGCATATCAGCATAGCCGTTCTGCGAATCTTCGAGGCTCTGTAGCAAAAAATCCTTCGCCGTGTCAAAGGCGGCGGCGGCGCTTACCCGCATGCCAAGGTCGCCTTCGACGGTGCGCTTGATTCTGGGCTCGACTATGCCTTTGAGAACCGTGCCTGAATCAGGGTTATAAGCTTCGCAGAACGAATAGAAATCGGTGGTGGCGCCACCCATGTCGATGAGTGCGAAACGTTCCCAGCCAGGAACGTTGTTTCCGATGGCTTCGACCAGGTTGAGCACGGCCAGCGGAGTTGGCAGCGGCTGCGTATCGAAGCGACGCACCAGCTCATCGAGGCCTTTTCCCGCCACTATGCGTTCGAGAAAAACCTGTCTGATCGTCTCTCTGACTGGCTCGATATTGAGGCGGCCGAAATCGGGCATGAGATTCTCGGTGATGCGCAGGTCGCGCTCTCCGAGCAGGTCGCGGACCTGATCGACCGCCTGATTGTTGCCGGCGTAGACGATCGTGCCGTTAAAGGCAGAACTGGCTATAGCGCGGGCGTTCTCGGTTACGTAACGCTCGTTGCCGCCGTCAGTGCCGCCGCAGAGCAGAAGAATGTCGGGGTGCGCCTGCTCGATAGCTGCTATGCAGCTGCGTGTCAGGCGATACGGGTAGGCGGCGCAGATGCGGGCGCCAGCCGAGAAGGCGGCGAGGCGGGCTATATGCAGTGTCATTTCGGGGACAAGCCCGACGACAGCGACATTCAGCCCACCCTTAGCCGACGAAGAAAAACGGAGAGGGACAGGTGCCGGCCCGATACTGTGCCAGTCATACTCCGGCTGCAGCTGATGCAGCGCGGCGTAGACGCCATCGGGCAGATGGCTGGTGGTGGTTGCCACGACCGCGCGCGACTTCACGCTGAAGCGATCGTGGCTAAGATTGAACATCGCCGCCTTGGTCCAGGTCGAGCCGATGTCAATGCAGATAATGCCGTCTTCAATCATTTCCCTTTTGCCTTGTATCAAGGTCATTTTTCAGCAATTCCACCACTTTTGCGAGATCACAGTCAGGGCCGAACACCCTGTCATACCCCATTTTCAAAAATTTAGCCTCGACCTCAGCGAACGGGGTCTTGCCGACCACGAGGTTGCCGCCGACGTAGAGAATAATGTCTTCGAGACCTTTTTCGATGCACTTTTCGCGCAGGCCGGCGCAGTCGATTTCGCCATGGCCGTAGAGCGACGAAACCATGATGGCGCGGGCATCGGTTTCGATTGCAGCGTTGATGAACTCTTCCTGGCTGACCATGACGCCAAGGTTGGTGACCTTGAAGCCGGCTTCGCTGAAAAATGCTTCGAGAATCTTGTTGCCGACTGAATGGCAGTCGAAACCGATTACGCCTAATACGATGTTTACTGGTGTCATTGTTTTTTTCCTGGTCTGTTCAGCAAGTTTTTTATCAGTTCTTCGAGATACAGAAGCGAGCCGCGCTCGATCTGGTAAGCAAAATCAATCAGCTGACCGCCACGCTGTCGGAAAATGTTGATCGCATGCAACAACTCCGAAGGCAGTTGAACAGCGAAACCCGGCGGAACGATCAGTACATCTTTGTCGTCAATAAACTCTTCGATTGCATCCGTCTTTTCATCGAGATAGCAGACGCCGGAGAGATCGCCATTAAAGCCGGATTTTCCGACCCAGCCGCTGATAATCTGAAAAAAGCGCCGGCTCTGGTAGAGCACGCCGACCCGACTGTCGTTGTTGAGGCGGGCGAGTGCGATCAAAGTTGCCTGCGAAGGCGATACCACCACCGGAACAGCTTTGTCAGCCAGTTCAGGCACAAGACTGCGCAATTCTTCGATGTGGTTTGAGGTGGTCAATATCAGGTCGAACGGCGCCAGCACTGCTGCCGGATCTTTTGCTTCGCGCAACTCGGCAAAGAGAAAACGCGCGGTCGACATATGCGTCAAAGGCGCCAGCTGAGATTGGTATATACCAAGCGCTTCCGGATTGCAGTCGACAGCAGCTATGGCAAATTGTGAAAAGCGCTCTTCGCGGCGGCTGAGCAGGAGGTTGAAGATATCTGCCATTTCGCGCCAGGCAAAGCCAACGTCTTCAAGCTGCATGATGCAGTTTTCGATCAGCTGTGTAGCCAGGTCAAGCCGGCTGGTCGGCCGCTCAGCCTCTCTGACATTTGCTGTTTTACTGTCATTGTTGCGCGATTGAAGCTGGCGCTCTCGCTCCGACTCGTCCTGTTGTGAAACCGGCGAATCGGCCACCAGGCTGCCACGCCCGCGGGCGGCCACAATATAATGCTGCTGCACCAGCATTTCATAAGCTTTTTTGATGGTGCCACGAGCGACTTTGAGCTGCAGTGCGAGCTCACGTTCGGCTGGCAGCTGTTGCCCCGGCGTCAGGCGGCCGGCGCGAATCAGCGCCGCAATCTGGCTGCTGATCTGCCTGTAAATAGGCTCCTGCCCATGATTATTGATTTTAACCGGCAACATTTTGCTGACCGCCATCAATTGGTATAGTCCAACAAAACCATTCTATACCAATTTTCAATAAAGTCAACCAAAATTGGCGATTGCGATTAACCTGCTTCGCCAATGCTACACAGTGCAGGCGCGCACGAGCAGGAGAAGAGTTCGCTCTGCCAGCGGGTGAATTTGTTTTGATAGCTTTGCGAGGCGTTGGCCGGGCTGGTTGAAGGCAGCACGACGAGTTGATAACGCTCTATCAGATCGGGTGCGACTTTCAAGATGTGTCGTTTGAAAGAGCTGAAGGCTTTCTGGCCGTTGAAACAGATTTTGCGAACCTGCGGCAGCTTTTTGAGCAGGCCGGCGATATCGTTGGGGTGTTCGGAATCTTTTTCGATGTTCGAATCGAGACTGCCCTCACGCCGGCACTGCTGCAGCACATCCCACAATGAAATGCGCAGTTTTTTAAGAATCTTCAGACGGTGTTCGTAATCAGTCGAATAATCTACACCGGCGCAGGCAAAAATGAATTGCCAGAACAGATTATGCGGGTGTGCATAGTATTGCCCGGCCCGCAGCGAGGCCTCGCCCGGCATCGATCCCAGCACCAGCACGACGGCATCTTCCACCACAACTGCTGCAAAACTCTTTTTCATTCCAAACTCTTAGAGAACCACCGAGATAGAGAAGCCATCGTAGCCTTTAACTCCTACTGTCTGCAATGCAGTAGTCCGTAGAGATTTTTCTGCGGCAAGAGCTTTTAGAAAGTTTCTGACGCCGACAACCCGCTCTTCGTCTGTCTCCAAGTTGGCTACTTCGCCCTTTCTGACGACATTGTCAGCAACTATAACAGTTCCCTGATGCGACAGTCTGAGGCTCAAAGCAAGATAATCGACGTAACCGGGTTTGTCAGCATCGATAAACACCAGATCAAAGGGGTCGACAGACTTCTCGATGAGCGAAGTCAGCGCGGGTTTTGCGTCGGCATTGATTATCGTAACTCCGCTGCCGACACCGGCCAGATCAAAGTTTCTGCGGGCGACTTCAGCGTGCTTTGCTTCGTATTCAATCGTGACCAGCTTCCCATTATCTGCGAGTGCGCGGGCCAGCCAGATGCCGCTGTAGCCGCCGAGCGTTCCGATTTCAAGAATACGCCCGGCCCGGCAACTCTGCGCCAGAATCTGCAAAAACATACCCTGACATGGCGACACGCTTATCGCCGGCAGTCCGGCCACGCGGCAATTTTCCTGCACCTGCTGCATTACGCTGTCATCAAGACTGAAAAGACCGTTAAAATAATCGTCTACGCTGTTCCAGGTTGCCTGACTCATGAACTTTCCTTTCGCGACATACTTCATCTAAGCAACAGCAAATACAACATATTTGCACGGCAAAAGTCATTGCAATTTTTTTGGAACCTTAGAAAAAATCCGGCGGTCATTATTTATGAGAACAAAAAAATATTGCATGGAGGTAAGCAATATGTTGAGAAGGAAATTGATAATCGGCTTTGGTGTTGTGTTGATAGCAGCGATGCTATTCTTTGCCATGCCAGTGCGAACAGCTGAATCTGGTGTAAACACAACAGACCAGGATGATTTTCTGAAGCCGAAAGAGGATCAGCCTGGCGATCCCCTCGAAAGTTTTCAGAGCCGCTTTGACAGTTTTATGAGGCAACCTTTTTTTCAAGATCCCAGTCTTAATAACTTGCGCGGTTTCGACCTGTTCAACCGCAACATAAACGAGCATTTTGAGCGCATATTCAAAAACATTGACATGTTTTCCGGCATGAATTTTCCGACATCATTACTCAGTAACTCTATGATGCAGGTTGACAAGGGAAAGGCTGAGATCAAAGAAATTGATGACAAGCTTCTCGTCAAACTCGACTTGCCGGGACTTGACAAGAACTCCATAGACCTGAAGCTTAGCGATAACCGCTTGATCATCTCTTCCGAGCGTAAGCAAACCACTACCTCAAGTGACGACAGAATCCGGATATATCGCAATGAGATAAGTTATGGCAGCTTTTCACGGATAGTAGATCTTCCACAGCCCGTGATCGAGGATAAGGTCGAAGCCAGCTATGAAAACGGCGTTCTAACCGTAATTGCGCCAATAAATAAAAACAAACCGGCCAAAGACCCTGGTCGAAAAATTGAGATCAGGTAATTACTGCGACAAACAATACTGGTTAAGGAGGTTAATTTATGGACTGGAAAAAATTGGCACCCTGGAACTGGTTCAAGAAGGAAGAAGAAGAAGTAAAGATTCCAGTAAATAAGGGAGACAAACAGCTTGCCAGATATCGATCTAACCCGTTCTCGCAATTTCAGAACGAAATGAACAGGATATTCGACAATCTTTTGAATTCCTTTGCTACACCATCTCTGTTCTCGAATCTCAATGATCTCGGGAAAAATCTGTTTACCGTTTCAGAATGGCTAAGACCAAGTCTAGACGTCTCTGCGACAGAAAACAATTACCGCATAAGCGTAGAGCTTCCGGGTGTCGAGCCATCAGAAATACGGCTTGAATTACAGGACGATCAGCTGATCATAACCGGCGAGAAAAAGCAGGAAAAGGAGGTGAAGGAAGACCATTATTATCGCATCGAACGTTCCTATGGCAGTTTTCGTCGCGTATTGTCTCTACCTGAAGATGCCGACAAAGACAAAATTGACGCTTCTTTCAAAAACGGCATCATGACAATAACGATAACACGTCTACAACTGCCACAGGCGAAAACAAGACTCATCGAAGTCAAAGCATCCTGATTCTATCCAAGGTTTCCGGCGGCTCAGCCGAGCCGCCTTTTTATGTTGCGCACAATTCAAATCTTTTGCAAACTTTGATACACTCTGGTATCTCAATTCCCATCACAACGCTGTCTGCTGGTAAATATTTCCAGATTATTTCAGATGATGACAGCGCGGGGACGAATGGCTATAATGGCGTTGTCGATTCAACCACAGAGAGGTAAATAATGAAAATCGCCAAAGCTTTCGTGATCTTTTCAGCAATACTGCTGCTGGTTGCAGCACCCGCTTTTACCGCTGAAACTGCGGATTCTAACTATGAGGCAGTTGTAAAAAAAGTGGCAGGCATGACCCACGACCAGCAGGCGCGCGAGCTCGCAAAAAAATACGATCTCGACATAGTCAACATCACCTGGGAAGACACCGCCCGTGACCTCGGCTCCTCAATGGGGCCCAACATAAGCGACATGACCATTCAGGTTCACCACGGCAGCAAAGAAGCGCGCCAGATGACCTGCATGCCGGTTATCAGATTTCCCAATTTCACCGACAAGACCGCTGATATTCCGCTCGGCAAGCTATATGCGCGCGTTGGCAACGAAAAAGGCAAAGAGCTCAAAACCATTCCACTCGGCGCCCTACTTGAAGACCCGCGGCCGCTGCTGAGCAACCCATCGTCATGGCCGGGCGAAGGCAACATGCTGCTGGCGCAGCGCGACTCGCACGTGCTGGTGTCGGCACAGGCCTGCTTTTTGCCCATTCCCAAGGGCGACGAAGCAACCTTCAATCCGGTCATTTTCAATTACCAGTCTTACGTCGGCAATCCGGCGGTGCTGGCGATTCTGGTCACCCGCGAAGGCACCAGCATGACGATCATCGACAACCAGCGCGATTCAGTTCAGAACGGCGGCGCATGGGGCCAACGGCTTTTCTTCAACCTTAACGGGGAAAAAGCCTCGCTGACCGGCAAACGCGCCAGCGACGCTGCTGCTGCCGAATCCGCTACCACGCCCGACGCGTCTGACAAACCCGGCCGCCCGACCGCTCCGGCTGTCGGCAAAACCGGCGGCGACAACATGGTGATGCTGATCCAGGTGCCGTTGAAATTCAAGCCGCAGCCGAGAAGCGAAGCCAAGGGTATCGCTTTTGAAGACGACTTTCGAGTTGATCGCGAAAGCGTGTCAAACGTCGAGGAAGCAGTCATCGGCCACGGCGAAATCGAAGGCCCGTTCATCGAGATGGATGGTCAGGCGATCGAACGTGACGACCGTTACCCGATCCGCGTTACCGTGCAGTTCTACAAGGCCACCGATAACGGCGTCGTCAGTGAAAAAGACATCAAGGCGATCCGCGAACAGATCGACCGCGTTTATGCTGATGGCAGCTACGTCGGCTCACTCGTCGTTCCCGAAAATGAAAGCCTGCAACGCCCCACCGACTGGAAGCCAACAAAGATATCGTTCTGAAAATCGCCAATCAGAAAAATAATTACAAACCGGGGTCTGCACTGGCGATGATGTTCTGAAGTTCTGTTTCGTTAAGGCCAGTGGCCTGCACTATAACGTCGTTAGCAATACCAAGTCGAAGCATTCTAGCTGCAATCTCCAAGCGGCTCTCTTCTTTACCTTCTGCTTTACCTTCTGCTTTACCAATTTCGATGCCTTCTTTGAAGCGGGTATTCATTTCGAGGTTGTAGACGAATTTATCTTTCTCACGGGCTTCCATGAGAATACGCATACGCTCGTTCGCATTGATGCGCTTAAGCTCAGAAATGGCCATAACGATATTCTCCTCGTTTTTGATACACTCTGGTATCTCTGTCTCCATGATACCGTAATCAGCAGAAAATTTCATCACATGCAGCCATTTTTCCAGCCTCGTCATCTCCTTGCGCGGCTTGGCATCACGAAACTTGGTCAGGTCGATATAATGCAAAGCTAACGTGTCTTTTAGAATGATACTGCTGTCACGGTTACAGAATTCAAAAACTTCATGCACCCGGTTCGAATCAGGAAACAGATCGAAATTCATGATCGAAATGCTCGTAGCCGAATTCAAAGCGGCGTAATTATCTCCAGCATGAGCCTGATCAGAATACAGGCGGGCTACATAAAGAACCGTTCTTGGCACATAAGAACTGTGTTGACAGGCCTGCGCCTCGATATTGAACCAGCGCCCCATTTTGTCACGCGCTTTAACATCTACAATCGTCAGCTTTTCATCAAAGAAGCGCCGCAGATTGAATGGGTTTAGATACCTCAAGGCTTCAATCTGACAATCATTTTCAAGCTGCAGCACTGCATTAATAAGGCTGATAGTGATTCGCTCGTGTCCCTTCCTCCCAAATATCCATTGAAAGGCAAAGTCGTTGAGCATCGAATAGATTTTTAATTCTTTATTCAAGGTAATTGTGTCAGACATGATCGCAGAACCTCCGGCTGAAAAATTTCGGAGTGTTCGACGACACATCGTATTTAATCACTCCGATAGTTAATCAGCCGAAAAACGAAATGGGGAAAAAATAATTGATCATGGCTCAGGTTGTTACATTTTTATCTATACTAAGCAGCACTCTGGTATAATAAAGCTGGCAGCCGTAAACTTTTACGGATGCGATGCCTTTATGGCGAAGGATATTGAGAGTGAAAGGAGCATATATGGGAGACAAAGGCGGCAAGAAAGACAAAGACAAGGCAAAAAAACAAACCACCAAAAAGCATGACGACAAGGTCAAGCATGCTGAAGAAAAACAGCCAAAACGCAAAACCTGATAATTAGAGATTGCCCCGCTCAGATAGTTAAAAATTTGTGCGGGGCCGTTCGAAAAAACTGGTTGCAACTGCGTTGTTAGAAAAACTCTAGCCCGCAGTTCGCGCCAGTTTTTTTACGCTCAGTTCCAGGCCTGCTTGATGACTATTTCGGTCATTGGATAATGTTTGCGGCTCAAGGTGAAGATATGACCACCGGTCTCTGCTGCCTTTGCTGCCAGAATCGCATCGTTGAAGTCGATGCCGTGGCTGGGGTTCCACTTTCTGAACAGCCGACCGGCAGTATCTATTATGGCCTGATCGACAGGGGCGGTTTTGAACTGCGATAAAAACAGTTCTGTGGCCTGCTCTTCTTCGGGCCGCATGAAAAAAAGTATCTCGCCTCTCTGCAAAGCTCCGACCCACAGCTCATATTCGCCAGAACCGGCCAGCTTTCTCAAAAAATTCGTCGCCTTCTTTTCGCCACGCAGGTGCCATATCAATATGTCAGAATCGATGTAAGCTCTCATCGCTGATGCCTTCGCATTGATTTATTTACCTCGCCACGGATCCGCGCGACGGTTTTGGCGGCACTTTCATCGCGCTGCCAGGCGCCACTGGTATCGGAAAAAACATCGGTTTTTTCCTGTTCGTTGGTGCGCTTCCAGAGAAGGTTGATCGCGCGCCAGCTCGACGCAAGCATCAAAGTCGATATCATCACAGACTGACTGCGCCGAGCTTTTGACAGTTCGCGCAAAAACTGTCACAATAATGCAGAGAGAGATCTGGGGAGAGAAGCCATGCGACCTGCCAGTTTAGGGTACTGGTGCTGCCTTTTGCTGCTGCTTGCCGGCATCGAAGCTGTTACGGCTGCGATTTCCGATGACGGGAAGCGGGCAATCGAGCAACTGCGTCAGCGACACCAGAGCGCTGAAGCTGAGCCTGCCCGGCCAGGAATGCGCGACCTCGCCGAGCAGCTGCGCCAGAAGCACAAAAATAACGAAAAACCCGTCACTCCCCAGGCTTCCAAGACGCCGGCCGCCACACCGGTCAAGACTGTCGAACCACTGCAGCCCACAGCAGAGGCTGAACCTTCGACTGTCGCAGCAGAAGAACAGACTGTTTCATCACCGGCCGCCACGGAAGCACCAGTTTACGGTACCTGCGGCGACGGTGACCTGCCGGCCGAAGAATACGACCATATCCCCTACCCTGCCGCCCCGGAAAAAAGGGCGCAATCAGCAGAAACCTTCCAGCAGAAACAGGCTACCAGCTCAGACGACGCAGGCTTTTCCGGCTTTTTCATAGCGGTTATGGCAGTCATAACTCTCTTTACCTTCGGTTCGGCCTTTGCCGGTTCCGGTGTTCGCGGCTCGCCTCCGGGAGCATTGCAGGCCGCCGGCACACTCATGCTTCTCGGCGCAATTGTAGTAGGCGGCATAACTGTGATCAAATTCTGGCCAATCCTGCTGCTGCTCTTCTTCGGCTACGTCTTCAGCCAGTCGAGCCGATCATCGAGCGACAGCAGCTGCTGCGGCTGTGGCTGCGGCCTCATCATCTTACTTCTCTTGCTTGGGATTCTGTGAATAAGTGTGACTATAGGCTAACGATGCAGATAAAACGAGCGAATGGGAACAGTTTTTCCGGGTCTATTTTTACTTCTGGATATTGTTTGTTTTTGGAAACCAGATAGTAACTGCCATCTGCCGCTTTTTTGATTGTCTTCAAGGCATAAGCAGTATCGCCAAATTCGTTGTTGTATTTGACAGCGAGAATTTGCCCGGATGTGCTGCCACCTCTGTCGGAAGTAATTTTTTCCAGTACTACCAGTGAGCCATCCGGAATTGGGCTTTTGCCGCCATCCATTGAGTTGCCGCTGATTTTTACGACAAGATGACGATCCGCAGACAAGTTCCCGCTTTGTTTTACAGCGATACTTTCAGATGCAGTTTCAGAAGTATTCATTTGATCAAGCGCACCAGCAGCCATCTTCAGATCAGGGAAAAATGGCAGAACTATCTGGTCCGCGGCTTCAGCCTCAAGATTGCCAATTTCTGCAATTATTTGCGTGTTCTCTGCTTTATTTTGCTTTTTCGGCGCAATTTTTCGATGAAAGTACAAGGCCAGAGCATATTCAACCCTTTCGACGATCAGTATACGAAACTCTGGGCTGAGCCAGTAATTTACGACTTCGGGTTTCAAGCTGAACGATAGATTACTTCGATCAAAAATAAAATAATCATCCGGCAGATTTGAAAGAAATTTCAGCGGCATGTCTCGAAGCAATCTTGCAAAACGACTAATAGGAACGCTCGACGGGTTTTCTTCGGCCTCAAGCAAAGAGCAGTCATGCATTTGTAACGGATGAGTCAGATAATAATCCCGAAATTTCTCTGCAATCCAGTTTACCGGCCAACTTGTCCGCTTTTGAGAATCTGCCAGCAAAACCTTCAATACAACCATTTTGTAGGACTTGCTTGGGCTCAATTCTTTCTCGAGATGCTGCAGGAACTTTTCGCCAGGGCTGCTCAGCAATGTCTTTTCGTAATCCGAAAGGTCTTCAGCCCTTTCCTTAACCCTCAACCAGTTATTAAAAGTCTTAACAAAATCCTTTGGATGGGCCGCTTCCGGATTGACCAGAAAATCAAGCAGTGTCGGAGAACTGCCAAGTTTATCTTTCATGCGCTTATATGCATCGAGCAGGAACTCATCGCGGCGGCGCGGCGAAAATGTCCTCTTTATATCGTCTTCCCAGATGCGTTGCACGCGCAAATCAGCGTCAACGCTACAGCCTGCTGGCAATCTGAACCGTGGCGGAATGCGCAGAGGTCTGTCGGTTGAAACAGAATACTCACCCGACATTATCATGGGAATGACATAAGAATTTCTGTAGTTGCCGACAAAATCAAGAACAACCAGGAATTCTTTGTCTCCTGTGAGGCGAAGTCCACGACCCAGTTGCTGCAATATTACCGTTGGCGATTCAGTCGGTCTCAAAAGTAAAACATGACTCACAGCAGGGATATCCACACCTTCACCGAGAATATCGACTGAACAGATCACTTTAAGAGAATCGCTTTCTGACTGGAGGTGAGCGATTACTGTTTCTCGCTCTAATTCTGAAGAATCACCAGTCAAACAGGCTGCATCAATACCACTTCGCCTGAATGCTTCGGTCATATACTTTGCATGGCCTATATTCGAGCAAAATGCCAGCGCCTTGATTTTGCCTGAAGACGGCAGATATGCAAGTAGATTGCCGACAATGATGTTGGTTCTAGTATCGTTACTCAGAGCCCTTTCAAGCTCCTGTTCGTCATAACCAACGCCTGTCCAGCGAATCTTACCGTAGTCAGTCGGATCATAGATCGCAAAATACTGAAAAGGAGCCAGCCATCTCTGGTCTATCGCATTGAACAGCCTGGCTTCATAAGAAATATCATAATCGCAAAGCCGCAAAACATCACGGCCATCCATTCTTTCCGGAGTTGCTGTCAGGCCCAGAAAAAATTTGCATTCAAAATGCTCAAGAATCCTTTTGTAGGTTGCGGCTTCACTGTGATGAAATTCATCGAACACAATGTATTCAAAGCGGTCTCTTGCAAACATTCCAAGCGCAGCCGGGCGAGAAAGCGTCTGAACCATTGCAAAAACGCTCTGATCAGATTGGGCAATCCTCTTTTTTTCTCCTGCTGAAATATTGCCTGTAAAAAGCTCACCAAATTCCGGTTGTTCAAGCACTTCCCGGAATGTCTCGCGAGCCTTTGTCAGAATGTTTTCACGATGCACAAGAAATAGAACGTTCTTCAGTCCACTTTGTGCAAAATCAAAAGCGGCCAGATGAGTTTTACCCAGACCTGTTGCAGCTATTACAGCTGTCTTTCGAACTCCGTTGTTACGTCTTTCAGCCAGTTGTTGCAGTGCTTCCTGCTGGCTTTGCCGCGGTTTTGGGCAACGCATTGCTGAAGGCTCGACAGCTAATTCCTTGAGCAGCCTCGAACGTAGCTGACGCGACTTCTCGTAACGATTTCGGTAATATTCCAGAAATTCCCCGGAAATTTCGATAGCATCTTCATGCCAGTATTTAAGATAGTTTTCCTGTGCAACTCGATATACTGTGCGGCCATCTTCTCGATTGAACGGCAGATTCACTTCCGAGTTCGAGAAAAAATTCCATTCTTCATTATCACGCAGACCGCCACCAGTCATGTTTGAAGATCCAATAATCAACGAGTTGCGGTCATCGGCTTTTTTGAACAGAAAGCACTTCAGGTGAAAGGCCGGAGGAACCTGGCTGAAACGATCGATCCTGTCATCTGATGCCGGATAAAAAACTTTCAACTGCAACCCTGGATGCAGACTCTGAATATGTAGCAGATCTTCCGGATTATTGAAATCGTTCATGGTAGAGGTAAGCAACTGCAAAGAGCCGCCGCGGGAAAGAAAATCCTCAAGCGGGCGCTTCAACAGATTGATCATTCCGCGTGTTAAAAATGCAGACGCGATTTGGCATTCTGAGCTTTCGGCAAGCTCCTGTTTAATGACATCCAACAATGATGGCGAGCTTGACGTGGAAACAACAAAGGGATTCAACAGGAATCCGCTTTCCGATTCGTGACCCGAAATTTCCTCATCCTTTGAATAAACCGCATGCAGGTATATCTGGTCGGCAAATGCCCCACGACTATCGGCACGCTTTCGCCTGGTTTCCTCGATCTGTGCCAACGACACATTATAGTGCGCCGCCAAAGAAAGTATAACCTCTAATACATCAGCGGCTTCTTTGGTAAATTCAGAGCTGTCTCTGGCTTTGAACAGTTCATAAGCCTCTTCAAGGAGCTTCAAACGAAGAAAATACTCAAGCTTTCCGGAATCGAGCTGCTTCGTTACAGCCTTCTTACCCTCTTTCGCTATGATAGAGGGTATCTTGTCACGAACCAGCTTGCGGTAAAAGATCGGCGCCATGGCGGCAGTTTAAACCAGATTCAAATTGCATTCAACCGAAACCTCGACGAAATGTCTCCTGACCCGACAAGCAAGTTTGTGGTATAAAGGAAAGGTCACAGGAGGTAATTATGACTACTAGATCAACCATACGGATCGTTGTTTGTCTCGCGTTGTTCGTGTGTGCGCTGACTGCTGCTGAAGCTTTCAACTGGCGCAATGTCTGCAAAAAATGCGATTATATCAACCAGCCGTCGGCGACCCATTGTGAATCATGCCAGACGCCGATGAATCATTGTTTGAAGTGCGGCACCGATAACAGAATCGATGCCGACTACTGTGTTAAGTGCGCTGCACCGCTGGCTGAAATGCGCATTCTTGGGTCGATCGAACCCGAAGTGCGTGAACAGCTCAAGCTCGGCGAGTCGCCCAGAGCCAGAGCGGATCTCGACATCAGAAGTCTTCGCCATCTGATCGCCATCGACCCGGAAAACACCGAAAAATACCAGTTCGAACTCGGCCTGAAATACCAGGCAATAAACTTCTTTTCAAGAGAATCCGAGACTTGGCGAGCGTTTGTCAAAGACTTCCCGGCCTCGCAACATATTCCGCTGGTAAAGCAATATGCCTCTGAATCACTGCGAAAATGGGGCTATCTGATGTATGAACAGGGCCGATATTCCAAAGCTGTCGAGCTGCTTAACGAGTCACTGCAGATGAATCCGGACAACAAAACCGCCAGAACGTGGCTCGGCCAGGCAACCAAAGCCGCACGCAGGGGCGACAGAATTGTCGAACCGGTTGAAGCTGCTGAGCCAGTATACGGATATTAAGCCTGCAACCTCTATAATCTTATGTGCTGACGGAGTTATACCGGCAGCACATTTTTTATGCGCCGAAAACATCTTCCGAGAACATTATAAGTTCGCGACAGACAAGGCAAACAAAAGAGCTCTTGACTAATCGGGCAGCGGCAGATACTCTGCAGTAAAATCAGCGTGAACAGAACATGAGCAACATAAAACAGACAGAAACGCAATCAGCTAAATTCGGGACTTTTGGCGGGGTTTTTACACCCAGCGTTCTCACCATTCTTGGCGTTATCATGTTCCTGCGCTTTCCGACGGTGGTCGGTTACGCGGGGTTGTGGTCGGCGCTGCTGATACTGCTGGCGGGAAAGTCGATCTCGGTTATCACTGCCCTGTCACTCGCGTCGATTTCGACGAATATGCGCGTCAAGGGCGGCGGTGCCTACTTTCTTATCAGCCGCAGTCTTGGCATCGAGTTTGGCGGCGTCATCGCCATTTTCTTTTATATTGCCCAGGCAATTGCAGTTACCCTTTATGTAATAGGTTTCACCGAAGCGGTATTTTCGGCGATTCCTGATACTTCACTGTCGTTTCAGGCCGTAGCAACAATTACCAATTTTCTGGTTTTCATCTCGGTCTTCATCGGCGCCGGCTGGACAATCAAACTGCAATACGGAATTCTCGCGGTAATGTCGATTTCCTGCTTATCGTTTTTTGCAGGCGCATCTCAGAGTTTTTCAGTCGATACGCTCAACGCCAACCTGGCAGCAAACTGGACATCAGAACACAGTTTTTTCAGTGTCTTTGCCCTGTTTTTTCCGGCAGTTACCGGAATTATGGCCGGAGTCAACATGTCTGGCGACCTGAAAAACCCCAGCAAGGCGATTCCCAAAGGAACCTTCTGGGCAGTCGGAACAACTGCGCTCCTGTATGCCGCAATCGCGCTGTTTCTGGCTGCTTCGTGTGAAAGATCGGTATTGCTTGGCGATACTTTTGTAATCAAAGACATGGCCTGGTCGGGCGCGCTGATTTACGCCGGAGTTTTCTGCGCGACGATTTCTTCGGCCCTCGGCAGCATGATGGGGGCACCCAGAATTCTTCAGGCTTTCGCCCGCGATAACATTTTCCAGAAACTCAAATGGTTCGGGGCCGGCAGCGGCAAAGCCGACGAGCCACGCCGCGCCATAGTTCTCACCTTTCTCATCGCTCAGGCCGGGATCATGGCTGGCGACCTCGACAGCGTCGCGCCGATCATCACTATGTTTTTTCTGCTTACTTACGGAACCATCAATCTTGCGTGCTTTTATGAAATGATCTCGCAAAACCCCAGCTTCAGACCGACATTTAAAATGCACCACTGGTTGGTAGCACTGCTGGGGGCTCTTGGCTGTCTGGCGGTTATGATTCTGATCAACCCGCTGTGGGCAACCATCGCCATGATTCTTGCCGGCGGCATGTTTTATTACATCGAACGTTCTGAAATCATCGTGCAATGGGGCGACCTGCACAGCGGACTGGCCTACGAACAGGCGCGCAAGGCTCTGCTGCGCCTCGAAAACGAAAAGTTTCACCCCAAGAACTGGCGCCCCTCTATTCTTGCGCTGAGCGGCGGAACCTGGAACCGCCTGCACCTGCTGCAGTATGCCTGTGCGCTTTCGGCCGGCAAGGGCGTGGTTTCGCTTGCGCAGGTCATCATCGGCGACCTGGAAGAACACTCGGTCAGGCAGCAGGAAGCTGAAAAGATAATGCGCAAGTTTATCCGAAACGAGGAACTGCCTGCTTTTCCGGTGGTTATAGTTGACCAGGACTTTTCAAATGCGCTCAAGGCGCTTCTGCAATGCCACGGTATCGGCGGACTCAAGCCGAACTCGCTTCTGCTCGGCTGGACAAACGAAGGCGCCGACTCGCCGACTTTCTCTTATATTCTCAACATGGGCAAGCGCATGAAAAAGAGCGTGCTTGTCGTAAAAAGCACACAGGAACAGGGAGAATGGGAAACGCCTGTCGGCGCGATAAATATTATCTGGCAAAGCAGCATCAACAGTTCCATGACGCTGCTGCTCGGCTTTCTCCTCAAGGAAAACCGCGAATGGCGCCATTGCCCGCTGCGAATTCTGCGGCCGATCGCGCTGAAGGCAGATCTGATGAAGGTCAAATCCGATATGAAAACCATGTTAAAAAACGCGCGAATCGAGGCGGAAGTGGTTGTATTGCCCACCGACAGCCCACTCGCAGCGATAAGAGAAAATCTTGGGAGCTCTGCCGTTATACTCGCCGGTTTTGAAGCCCCATCTGAAGACGAAACCCTCGACGCCATAGCAAAAATGCGCGAAATCATGGCTCTGCCGGGCGACGTAGTTCTCTGCTCGTCAGCCGGGGAGATCTCGCTTACGGCCTGAGTTTTAAAGCCCGGTCAGCGGGATATCGAGCAGAGGAAAGTCTTTAAAGCTGGGGTGGTCGAAGTGCCACCATTCGCTGGCAAGCAGCTTGAAGCCGGCCGCCTGCATCGCCTGCTGCAATATCTTGAGATTAGCTTCTACCGCCGGTGGCAGGCCCTTCTGAAAGGCGCCGGCTTTGGCGCCAAATTCGTCATAGAGGCTCGGCATTTCGACTTCGGCACCGTCAAGCGTCAGCAGCGTCAGATCGACCGAGGCGCCGCGATTGTGGCGCGAACCGGTATCGGGGTGCGCTACGAAGTTGCGGTCAGGATTTTTTTCCCAGAGCTTGCGCTGCACCGACAGTGGCCGGTAGGCATCGAGTATCTTGAGGCGGTAGCCCTGCGCGCGCAGCAGTTCGGCTGCGCTCGCCAGCGCTGCGGCGGCTGGTTCCACCAGAAAGGCGCGATTGGCCGGGTAAAGCGTTTCGCCGGTAAAATTATACGGCGTGGCATAGGGCATATCGACTACCAGATCGGTTATCAGGGCCTGCAGATCGACAAGATTATGGCGCGGCAGCTCAGCCAGCTGCGCCAGCAAAATCGCCGATGAAGCCAGCACCATGGCCAGGCACCCTGCAAATCTTAATATCAGCATCTTTCAGCTCTCCCGCAGATTATACTGTCAGAAAATCAGACAGACTTTTCAACAATATTAAGTCATAGTCATATTCAATCTGTCTACAATTTAATAATACAAGTCTGCATATAATAAAAGGAACGACCACTGTCTATTTGTTCATGGTTCTTTATAAATTGTGTTTCTGCGGTTAAGAGCTTCTTTATTATACTGCCTGATTTAGCTGGTAACATGCGTGTCTGATATATTATTCAGGTGATTCAGACTGGAAATTCTGCTACCATGTCACAAACCACAAATGAGGAACAAACACATGATCAGCCGCGAAAGAGCATATGAACTTCTCGACCAGCACCTCAGCAGCGACAACCTGCGCCGGCACTGTCTCGCCAGCGCCGCCGTCATGAAAGCAGCAGCCGAAAAGCTCGGTCAGCCGGCTGCAGATTGGGAAATTCTCGGTCTGCTCCACGATCTTGATTTCGACAAGACCAAAGACGACATGAAAAGCCACGCGCGCATCGCTGCCGACATACTTCGCGGCGAAGATCTGCCCGAGGAGTATCTTCACGCCATCATGGCGCACAACGAAGAGACCGGGGAAGTGCGCAGCAGTGTGCTCGACCACGCGCTGGCCGCATCAGAAAGCATTACCGGCCTGATCGTCGCCTGTGCCATGGTTTACCCCGACCGCAAAATTTCGTCGGTCAAAGCCAGGTCGATCACCAAACGTATGAAGGAAAAGGCATTTGCGCGCAATGTTTCGCGCGAGAATATTCTTGAATGCGAAAATGCCGGCATCCCCTTCCCCGAATTCGTCGATCTGGCCTTAAAGGCGATGAGCGACATCGAAGCCGAACTGATCGAGTAACTTATTATTCGCTCTGCAAATTTTTATTCATAATCCTGTAACGAGAAAGGAACCGAGACTGTGACATACCAGAAGTATGTGTTTCTTTTGCTATTGTCAGGCGCTTTACTGCTGCCGGGCTGCTTCGACTTTACCGGCAGTCACCGGCGCAAGCGCGATGAGCTCAGCAAGGAACTCACGCTGCTCAGAGAAGAATTGCGACGATCAGCAACCGTGCTGGATGTAAGAGACCAGTTAAAACAGGAACTGGCAATAACCGAATACAAGCTCGACAGGCTACGGCGCGCCCAACAGGAACTGCAGGAGAAGGGGCATGAATAAAACAGAACTAATTGCCATACTGTCGCTGCTGACAGTTCTTGTAAGCGGCTGCAGCCTTGAATATGCCAGCGATATCAAAGAGGAAAACATCGTATTGCAAACAGAAATAGACAAACTCAAAATGACGCTGGCAGAAGTTCCAACCGTCCACAATGATATAGAAAGGCTTAAACATCAACTCAGCCAAAGAACTGAAGAATTGCACGAATTCCAGCAAAAGTATCCTGAAGTCGTCAAATACGCCAGAGAAAATGAAAAAGAGTGACGCGCCGAGAACGGAACCGGGCTAGTTAAAAAATGTCACAAAGCAATTGACTTTGCCGGGCCGGAATGGTAACATCAGGTTTACGCAAAGGCTCGTAGCTCAGTTTGGTTAGAGCACCACGTTGACATCGTGGGGGTCAGCGGTTCAAGTCCGCTCGGGCCTATTTTTTATCCCAATTTTACGGAGCCAGTTTTTGTCAGGAACCAACCCGCTGTTAGATAACATTCGCATCATTCTCGTCGAACCACAGGGCGCACTTAATGTTGGGGCAACCTGCCGAGCCATGAAAAACTTCGGGCTGAGCCATCTCAGCGTCGTGCGGCCGGGCTGCGAACTCGATCTCGATGCTGTCAAAATGGCGATGCATTCGACTGATATTCTTGAATCGACGCGCATAGTGCAGACCATACCTGAAGCGATAGAGGGCAGTCTGCTGGTGCTTGGCACTGCCAACCGGCGCGGCGAATATCATGAGCCGAATCTGACAGTCCAGGAAGGTATGCTCAAAATCAGGCAGGTTCTCGATAAAGGACCGGTATCTATTCTTTTTGGCCGTGAAGAATGGGGTCTGACCAAAGAAGACCTGGTTCACACCATGGGCACCATGCGTATTGTCACCGATGCGGGCTGCACATCGCTGAATCTTTCGCAGGCCGTGCTGCTGGTCGCTTATGAAATTTATCAGAACTTCGGCAACCCCATTCCTTTGCCAAAAGCGCAGGCTGACGACCCCTATGAGCAACCTCCGACGACTGAAGAACTGGCGCGCCTTTACAACCACATGGAAGCAGTGCTCAGCATGTGTGAATTTCTACCGTTGGTTAATGGCGATGCGGTAATGCAGGTTCTGCGGGCGTTTTTTCACCGCTCGACCCCTACCCTGCGCGAAGTGAATCTGCTGATGGGCGTTTTTTCAAACCTGCGCGGTTTCATGCGCAAATACGTCAAAAACCCAAAATAGCGCTCTGCCTCGCCAGAATATACCTCGCACGAAGACACAGAGCCACAAAGACAAGTCAGCAATTGTAATTTTCGCTTGTGAACGCCCATTTTATAAATCAACTCACTTATCAATGAGATTGCTTCGTCGTTCTGCTTCGCATAACTCCTCGCGAAGGCCAGGGATGACCAAGTGTCGGTGAGCATCAGGATAGAAGCGAACCGACCAATGACAAGCTTAAAACAGGCGTCAATTCTAAGACAGTTTTACGTTTGCCCAGGAAGCTTTGTGCGAATCACGGAATTTTTTGGCGGTTTGTGGTAAATTAACAGCACAGGCTGAAATACTCAGATGGAGCGAACGAGAGTGCTGATTATAACTTCCAGTCAGAAGAGAACCGGTTTTATCTGGATTCTGCTGCTGGCTGTGTTGTTATTGGCACCAATGGTATGGCTCAATAATCTGATCGTCGAACTCCGCGAAAAGGACGAGACTTATCTCGACATGCAGGCCCGCGAGCGCCTGCTGAACGAAATGGAGAGCTTTCAAGAGCGACTGAAAGCCGAAAAACATATTGAGACTGCTCTTGAAGACATGCGCAGAGAGTTCGGTATTAACATCGATAATGACAATTACCGGAACCTGACCTTTTCTTATGCTACCGACCCGATGCTCATTCAAAGCAATTTTCCGGCAAGCGCCAGTGAATATCTCAGGCAAAAATATCATATTACACCGCTGCTTACATTTGCTGTCGATTGCGATATGCAGAATTTTTATTCACACTATTCGCAAAATTTATTCTCGGATGTGAAAGAACGCCTGGCCTTTGAAAATGCGGCCGCTTTCTGGATGGTTTTCTCACAACATGACGTTGTTAATGAACTACCAACAACGCCTGATTTGAACGCAAAATTTGATTTGTACAAAAACAGTGGCAACCGCGGCTATGAAAATGCCCAACAGAAATTCAACGATCTTTTACAACGTCATATTTCTGCTTTTGCAACTCTTCCAACAGCAAACAGCATCTGTCGGGTGTTCTTTTCCAACCGATTCGGAGCCCAGCGGTCATTTCAGATTATCAACCAGATAACCAGACCACGAGGCCTGCGCATAAGCATGCTCGGCTGCTATTATTTTGTTATCAACAGTTGCGACATTTCACCTTCGATGATACTAAAAACCTCTCTTAACAGCTTAGATCAGACAATAGAAAGATCATTCATAAAAAGAGGCATCGAGCAACCTCAATTTGTCTACACCAGCGACTGTCTTGCCTATTATTCAGCATTTCCTGCACATTATTCGACACTTATCGAAGACTATGCAATCAAAAACCTGCTGGCTCGCAACCATTTGCGCAAATTCGTCAATCAGCACGTTCTCTGTGTCAGAATTGACAGCAAACACCTCAAGTCACGATTTGCTGCAGCAGAAAAAATCAGCGGAGCTATGGTAAGAATGCTTCTGCTGTTGTTCTTTGCCCTGCTGATCAGGTCATACATGCGTGAACTTGAATACGGAATGCGACTTGCAAAAAAACTGCGCATAGCAGTAGCAATCATCGTTATGCTGCCAGTAATCGGAGTTTTTCTGGTCAGCCGCCAGTATGAAGCTAACAGCGAAAAGATGAGCCTGATCAAATGCCAGACAAAAATAAAACGCCAGATCAATTTTCTGGCAAAACTTATCAACGACACAGACGCACGAACTGTGTTGATGTTGCAGGAAGTCAAAAAATTTCTGATTTACCGCCATTATAATATCGATAACGAAAAAATCAGAAAACTGCTGAACGAAGGGCATTTCCGCAAATTAACCGCAGGCGTGCTTGAGGGATCGCTGACCAGAGACGGCAACGCCATCATGACAGCGCGCAGAAAAAACACCGACAGCTCTACAGTGCGAAGCGGTCTATACCAGATTCTGCTCGACCTTGGAGCCATTGATCAAAATTCTGAAGCTGTTAAAAAGATCCACAAACAGTATACCCTCCTGATCGGGCTGGCCGGCGCTCTAACAAATCTATTCAGTGAACCAGAAGCGCTTGCCCGCGAAGGTCTGCTCAACAAGCATATTTTGTCGGCTTCGGCGCTGATGAGATCTGTTCATCATTTTATCGCACACCCACGAACCCCGCAGACAATAGACGCCATTGCGCTGTTCATGGCCGATGACATCAACATTGTAAAAAAGCTCTACGCGCAACTGTCGCAACTTTCCTTACATTTGTTCCGAGAATACGACGAAAACTGCCAGATCGATTATGCTCTGGCAATGCGAAGTCCCAGCTCAGTACGCACCTATCAGGCACCAAATTTTTCGGCCCCTTCCAACCGAATGGCGCAGCTGGCTGCAAAAGCGATGAACAATAAAACTTCAGGTAGTATTATTAGAAGATCTCCTGGACAGATCAACATCGACAGCTGGACAATTTCTGATCTCAATCCGGTGATCATTCTCGCCAGGGCCACTGTTTCCAGAACTTCATCTGCACATCTGATGTTCGTCATCCTCCCATGGATGCTGCTGCTCTACTCCATTCTGGCAGTTACGCTCATTTCAGATGTTCTCGCCGACATATTTCTGGCACCGGTCAAAGCGCTGCTCGCGTTTGTCAGGCAACTTCGGCAGAATGACCTGCACGTTAAGGTTTTGATTACTTCTGGCGGCGAGTTCGAAGAGCTTGGCAATTCATTCAACCAGATGGTAGAAGGCCTCAGACAGCGCGAAAAAATGAGGCGCTTTGTCTCTGACAAGCTGGTTGCAAGTCTTGAAAAGCAAGGCGAATCGCAGCAGCCAGGCCGCGCTTCCTTAAGCGTGTTGAGTTCCGATATTCGCGGATTTACTGCTTTGAGCGAACAGTTTCCGCCTGAAGAAATCGTGAGTCTTCTCAACGATTACTTTTCCTCAATGGAAGAAGCACTTCAGATGTATGGCGGCTCGATCGAGAAAATAGTAGGGGATGCAATTACAGCGGCTTTTTATGACGATGCCGGTCAGGAATGTCACGCGACAAGGGCCTGCAAGGCCGCGCGTGAGATGAAAGCGAAGCTTAGCGTTTTTAACCGCGAGCGACAGGAAAGAAAAAAATTTACCATCAGCAATGGAATCGGCATCGCCAGCGGAGAGGCCGTGCTCGGCTTTGCCGCCGGCAAGTCAGGTCGTCGTGAGTTCGTTCTTATCGGCGAGGTAACTCATCGCGCCGAAAAACTTGAGACACTGACGCGCTGGGCAAAAAGCACCGGCATTTTTGTTGACCGGGTAACCGCCGATCTTTTGTCTGAAGAAGTCACGGAAGTTTATGTGAACAACGAAGAAGAGCAGACCGTCTGCCTGGAGCTGCGGCATGACTGAAGCCAGAAAAACATTCACCAGCAACAACCGCTCACATAGTAGCAGGCTGCTGGCAATCTGGCTTTTTCTGATTGTCTTGCCGGCACTGGTTCTTATGGTTTCTTTCGATCACATTCTCAAAGAGAGCGAAGGATATATACTAGACCGCCTGAAAATAAGAATGCTGCAGGAGATGAATGATTTTCGCAGCAAACTCAGCTTTGGACACATGCTCGAATTGAAAATGCGGGATCAATCTGACGAATTTGCCCGAGACAGTTCTGATGCCAGCAGCTTGGCAGCAATTGTCAGTGATAGAGTACAGATTCCTGTAAGCGCGGTTTTTTATTTAAATCCAGAAACAGAAGACCTCTCGTATTATCTGGCAGAATCTGTCAAGCCGACATTTTCAATGGTTTCACATACCATGCTGCGCAACTACCTGCAAAGCCTGATAAAAAAGAATAGAGCTTCACCAGATGACAATGATTACAGCAGATGGAAAGGCTCATCAAAATTCTCAAGAAGTATTAAATATTTTCGCAATCTGTTCAACGCTGCCGGGGAAATTGAACTTCAGCTTAATCGAGTGGTACGGTCGTATTCTGGCAATGCTGAACTTGGACGATTGCTTTTTTTTGCGATTCCGCTTGCAGATTCAGGTTCCGCCATAGTTGTTTTCAGAGAAATTGACATTTCTCTGCAACAGCTCGCCAGCCATGCAAAAACCAGCAACCTGTTTTCTGATCTGCAACGAGGTTTTGCAATGTCGACAGAAGGCAGACAGGCTGTTTATATGCTTGGCAATGAAATGCAACATTTCAACCGCAAGCAAGATGGCACAATAATATTAAGTGCAGTAGCGCCTGAAGAATTTCTTCTGCGCCGCGTCTCCAAAGGCACGCTGGTACCGATCATGCTGACAGAAACTCTTGAAAATCTGCCCCTGATACAGATTACCGCACCCATGTCATCGCAGCAGCACCCCCTGCGAAAAATCACCGGGCAAGCAGAAAAAGCGGCTCTTCTGCTGGTGCTGCTCTCTTCTGTAGTTCTACTGCGTATTTATCTGTTCGGCTACGGTAGCGGCCTCAGAATTCGCAGCCGTCTGTTGATCTGCGTTATTGGTGCTTCGATTTTGCCCTTCTCGACCTTCCTTGCCGGGTTAGCCTACCACGAGCATTTTGCCGGAGAACTCGAAAAGTCAGAGATAGACCAATATCTCAATCTACAACAGGACTTCCTCAATAAATCGCTCAATGCCAGAATAGATTTTGAAGAACGCAAAATGACCGAACTCGCAGAAATCCTGGGAAGACTGAGCTGGGATGAAGCCGATCAGTATCTTGCTCGCTGGATAAAAAACAGTGTCGCAGCGCTCATTCTGTACAGCCAGGATGAGCGCGAAAAAACCTACACCACTGATCCCAACGAAAAGCTAAACGCTACTGAGCTCAGCATGAAAACTATCAGCTTCATGTCGATCAGAAATGCTATCAGACCTCTTTCTGAAACGCCACAAGGCTCTGATGGAAGTGTCGGCGCCATGAATATTAGAATCAAAGGGCTCGGGATAATCCTGGAAAACGTCGGGCGACTACAGGAGACCATTTCTGATAAAGCAGTCACACTGTTTTCAGCGTTTCCTGTCTTTGCTGAGAACAGGCGTTTCGACAAACCCAGGTCAATTATTTTAATCAAATATTACACTGCTGACATTATTCATGACTTTTTAAAAACCTATCCTGAATTCCTTAAAAACGAAATCAAGGGCAGATATCGCGTAAGAAGCTGTTTTATTCCAATCAGACAAGCATTCAGACTTCCACCAGAACACGATGCCATCTGTAGCTCTGGTTTTTCGCCTGCCAGATGGTCACATCTTGCCCGCCAAGTTCTGAACAGTCGATCAACTGCATTCTGGTCAGATGAAAATTCTGCGGCTGTTGCCGGTTTTCATAACCGCCTGCAATGCATAATAATTCACACCTCAGAACGTTCCGACACCACTGCTTCGCCCGTTGGCGCAGTATTTTTGCCAGCGCTGCTCTATTTTCTGCTGATGGTGGCAACCACTGTCGTATTTATTGCAAAAATTCTCATAGATCCAATAGATATGCTCAAGCAGGGGGCCGACCTGGTTGCTGCTGGCAAATACCAGCAGCATATTGAATTGCAATCAGGCGATGAATTCGAACCCCTCGCCAGTTCTTTTAATGAAATGGCTGCCGGCCTCTATCAGCGAGAACTTCTCACAAGCTATGTTTCGCAGGATGTTATCGATGAGGTCAGCAGCGACATAACTCTTTTACCAGGCGGAGAGCGAGTTGAAGCCAGTGTTGTATTTTGTTCTTTAAGCGGGTTTAAGGAGCTAAGCCTGTCATCGAGCCCTGAAGAAATAGTAACGAAGCTTGGTCGGCTCATTGAAATAGCCGATAATGCTGCTGTCAAACATGGTGGCGTCATGGACAAACTGATTGAAGATACTGTCATGCTTGTGTTCAGACAGCGCAGCAGCGACAAGAATTATGCAATTGCGGCCTGCCGGGCTGCACTCGATATCAATCGGGCTTTTGCAGACACAGACAAATCGGTCAAGGTTGCGACAGGCATAGCTTCAGGCTCAGCGGTTTCCGGCAAGATCGGCTCAAAAACAGGCAAACTCGACTTCACACTGATCGGCAACCCGGTCAATCTGGCCGCACGCCTCAAGGTACAGGCACACAAAGCAGACAACACCGGAATCATCGTCTGTCCGGCCACGATCAGACTACTTAAAGGTCAGGCACGTCTGCGTTTTATCGAACGTACAGAAATAAAGGGAAGGTCGCGAACCTTCCCTCTTTATGAGCTTTTAGAGCTGCGAGACTGAGCTTTACCAGCCCAGTATATAGGCAAAAATCAGCGGTGCAACTATTGTCGCGTCTGACTCGACGATGTATTTAGGTGTATTGATGTCGAGCTTGCCCCAGGTGATTTTTTCGTTGGGAACCGCACCAGAGTATGAGCCATAACTGGTGGTCGAATCAGAAATCTGGCAGAAATAGCTCCAGAACGGAATCTTTTCCATTTCGAGATCCTGATAGAGCATGGGCACGACGCAGATCGGGAAATCACCGGCAATACCGCCGCCAATCTGGAAAAATCCAACGCCTTTACCAGATGAATTCTTGATATACCAGTCTGCCAGCCACATCATGTATTCAATGCCGCTCTTCATGGTCGAAGGCTTGAGATCACCCTTGATGCAGTAAGAAGCGAAGATGTTGCCCATGGTCGAGTCTTCCCAGCCGGGTACGATGATTGGCAGGTTCTTCTGGGCGGCTGCCAGCATCCAGCTGTTCTTCGGATCGATCTCGTAATACTGCTCGAGCACGCCCGAAAGCAGCATCTTGTACATATACTCGTGCGGGAAATAACGTTCGCCCTTGCTTTCAGCGTCCTTCCAGATTTTGAAGATATGCGCCTGCAGGCGTCTGAAAGCTTCTTCTTCGGGGATGCAGGTGTCGGTAACCCGGTTCAGGCCCTTTTCCAGCAGATCCCACTCATCTTTAGGAGTCAGGTCGCGATAATGTGGAACGCGGCGATAATGGTTGTGAGCGACCAGGTTCATGATGTCTTCTTCGAGGTTAGCGCCAGTGCACGAAATGATAGCGATCTTGTCCTGCCTGATCATTTCGGCAAGCGATTTGCCGAGCTCGGCCGTACTCATGGCGCCTGCCAGCGTTACCATCATTTTTCCGCCTTCTTTGAGATGCAGGCAATAGCCTTTGGCAGCGTCGACCAGGGCGGCCGAGTTGAAATGCAGGTAATGTTCTTCGATGAACGAGGTTATCGTGCTATGAGTCATGGCAATCTCCTGTTTTCGCGGATCGCGATGTTATTGCTGTAAAATACTCCATAACCGCTGACAAATCAACCGCAGATCGAAGATCGATTACGATCACGATTACGAAAACGATCACGATTACAAATACGCGAAAGAGAAATCTTTTGCAAGCTTGCGTTATCAGAGGTTGATGAGTAATATGCCTAATATGAACGAACGGCAGCAGGAATACGCAATTGTTACGCGTGCGCTTAATCGCGAATTCAGAGTCAGACTGAAAGCCGAAGGACTGGCCGCCAGTCTGCGCAATTTTTTCGCGCCGCAACATAAGACAGTTAACGCAGTAAATGATCTCGACATGCAGATCGGCGCCGGCGAAATAGTTGGCTTTCTCGGGCCCAACGGGGCCGGCAAAACAACCACCCTCAAAATGCTTTCGGGGCTGCTCGTGCCAACTTCAGGCAGCATCGACGTTCTCGGCTACACTCCGTTCAGTCGCGACCATGCCTTTCTGCGCCACATTTCGCTGGTCATGGGGCAGAAGCAGAACCTCTGGTGGGATCTGCCGCCGGTCGAAACTTTCGCAATACATCGCCGGATCTATGGCCTTACTGACCAACAGTATGCCGAGCGCACAAAAGAGCTCATCGATATGCTCGAAATCTCTGACTGCCTGGAAACCCAGACACGCAAGCTCTCGCTTGGCCAGCGCATGCGCTGCGAGCTCGCCGTGTCGCTTTTGCATCAACCGAAAATACTCTTTCTCGACGAACCGACGATCGGTCTCGACATTCTGATGCAGAAAAAAATTCGCAGTTTTCTGCTCGATTATCACCGCCGCTTCAAGCCGACGATACTGCTGACATCACATTATATGGACGACGTGGCGGCGCTGGCGCAGCGGGTTATCGTCATAGATCGCGGCAACAAGGTATTTGACGGGTATCTCAGTGATCTCACCCATAAGCTGCATCCCGAAAAAATTGTATCAGTAGTATTAAACAACGGGAATTTTATCTGCAATCCCGAAGAGGGCTGCCGCCTGATCCATCAGGACGGACAGCATTATCGCCTGCTCGTCGAACGCAATCGGGTTCCTGAAATCGCTGCCAGACTTTACGCAACCGGCAATATCGCTGATCTGACCATCGAAGATCCACCACTCGAAGATATTATCGGTCAGCTTTTTACAGCTGAAACCCGGAACAGCTGAGCATGAACATCTTTGCAGCCGGCGGTAAACTCGCGGTTCTCGCGGCATATTTCAAGATAATTCTCACCTACCGCGGCATGCTGCTGATTCATGGTCTGAGGCTGTTATTGCTGCCGATGGTTCTGGCTTCAGCCTGGCTGTCGATCGAAAAAGCGCCAGGCAACCCGTACACTGATTCAGATTATCTGCTGTATTATCTTCTCGTACCGCTGATCATGAATCTTACTGACAGCCGTATCGTCTTTAAATTCTCGCTGGCAGTAAAAGATGGATCTCTCAATCGCGAGCTGCTCAAGCCCTTTCCGCCACTGCTTGGCTACCTGCTCGAAAGCATCGCTAACAACACAATGCAGCTTCTTTATCTGATCCCGTTCAGCTTCGCGTTCTGGCTGTTTGTGCGTGATCGAATCGTTCTCGCCCATCTTCAGCCTTCTCTGCTGATCTTTTTTGTGGCAGCGATACTGATCGGCTGGCTGGCCCGCCTCGCAGTTTCGGGCTCGATTGCACTGCTGAGCTTCTGGATCGAAGACGTTACCACGCTCAATCTTATTCTCAACGGCGGAATCTGGGCTCTACTCGGCGGCATGATCGTGCCGGTAGCAACATTTCCCGAACGAATACGCTACATCGCAGAGCTTCTGCCATATCGTTATATGCTGAGCTTTCCGATCGAAATCTTCAGCGGACGACTGTCGACACCTGAGATTTATCAGGGCTTTGCGACCGCTCTGCTATGGATAATCGTTTTCTCGGTGATCATGCGTATCATCTGGAAATGCGGACTGAAAACCTACACGGCATACGGAGGGTAAGCAGAAATGCAATGACGCGCACAAAGTCTCCAAGCCACGAAGAGCATAATATCAGGCAAAAGATTAAAGAATTATTTTGCTATATAATCTCTGACTGCCAATGCAGTATGCTGTTACTGCAATTTATATCTCTTCTTTGTGTCTCTGTGCCTTTGTGCGATACCTGGTGTTCGAGCACGATATTATGAGACAGATGGCGATAATAGTAAATCTCTGGAAGGCGACGGTGATCCAGGCAATGGAATACCGTGCCAGCTTTGTGTTTGCGATCGTCGCCAATTTTTTTGACTTTATATTCGGATTGCTGCAGTATCTCGTCTTTTTTACTGCGGCAAAAAGCATCGCCGGCTGGGAAGCAGACCACATGCTGGTGCTTTATGGCGTTTTCATGCTGGTGTTCGCCCTGCATTTCATTCTGCTCTACCCAAATCTGGTGGCGATGGGTGACATGGTTAATTCAGGCAATCTCGATCTTCTCTTGACCAAGCCGGTAGACTCTCAGCTGATAATATCTTTTCGCAGAATATCGCTCGAAGAGCTTGGCAGTATAGGTACGGCGACCATTTTGCTTGGCTGGCTGCTTTATCGTGGCGTCATCGTCTTCGATATCGGCAACTTTCTGCTGTTTGGTGTGAGTATGGTATCTTCGCTGCTGCTGGTATATTGCGTCTTTGTTCTGCTGATATGCCTGGCGGTCATCATGGAAAGGCTGGATAACATGTCGCAGCTTCTCTGGTCGCTGTTTGCGCTGTGCCGTTATCCGGTCGACATCTATCCAGATCGTATCAGATACGCCTTTATGAGTTTTCTGCCGGTTGCTTTTATCGCCACGATACCGGCATCAGCCCTGCTCGGGCGAAGCGACAGCGCCACAGTCTGGCATGGCTTTGCCATGGCAGTTGTGGCTGTGCTTTTCTGCAGCTGGTTATGGCGACGGGCGATAGGAGCCTATACTTCCGCTGGCGGCTAACCCTTGCCTATTCGCTTTTTTTACTGAGGGCTTCGGCCCGGGCCTTGAGATTGTCGGGCAGAACGGGAGTCCAGCGAAGTTTAAGCAGATTGCCTTCATGCTTGCCCTCGACGTAGTAATGGCGACGAATCTCGATTTTAATGTCATCTTCGTTAACGGTGCAAAGATAACCATAGCGATTACACATGCTTTTTAGAAAGTTGTTTACCTGATCCTTGCTGGTTCCAACATTGATATCACAGATTCCGGCCAGCTCATACTCCGCTGAAGTTGAACGTTCGGCAAAAGGCGGCATATCGAGATAACGCATGTTGGAGCCATCATAGAGCCGTATGTAATACTTCTGGTTGAACCACTGATTACCAAAGTAAACTCCCACAAGACCTATGATAACGACAAGCAGGAGTACCAGACCGGCCATACCAGTCCTGCTGCAAGAATTAGCTTTCATACCTCTTCCTCCACCTCTAGTGAACTGCTGCATCTATCGTCGGCCGGCATACTTTTGTTAACCTTTGCCGTAAGAAAAAGCGGCTTTCTGCTGAACAGAAAGCCGCTGCCTTAATGACTGTTATTTTCGCAGAATTACACCGGTGGTTGGTGGAACGTTGTAGTCGCCCTCTGCGTCATAGAGACCTATATCGTTAACTTTTTCGCCGTCGCAGATGACTTTCCAGGTGCCACCGATTGGCAGTCGGAAGTTAACCCAGTTGTGCGGATCGCCGTTGAGCAGCACCAGCAGGTTGTCACTGCCCTTGAGGAACATGCCAAGACCTTTGCTGTTCGCCGGCTGGATCCAGTCGATATGCTGGCTGTTGAGCGCAACTGCGTGCCTGAAATTCGGGTATTTTTTGCGCAGTGAGATGAGGCCGCTGTAAAGGTCGAAGATATCACGATTTTTGCCTTTTACGGTCCAGTCGATGTAGTTGATGTCATTGTCCTGGTCGTAGGAATTATGGTTGCCGCGTTTGCTGCGGTTGAATTCCTGACCGGCATGAATCATCGGAACACCCTGCGCCGTCAGCAGAACAATGGCTGCCAGGCGGGTCTTTTTCTTGTCACCGTGATAAAGGTCATTCAGCGTATAGCCATCATGCGCTTCGAGATAGTTGAGGCTTTCTGCCGGTTTGGCGGTCCACCAGAAGCAGCTTCCAGCCATTACTGTCATCACATCATTGCGGTTGCCATTACCGTCGATGAAAGCCCGCATTTTTTCGCGGAAGTCATCGTTCCATTTGGCCAGACGGGTATTACGGAAATCACTTTTACCCCATTGGTTGCGCTGCCAGTCAGCGGCCCAGGGTTCAGCGGTAAGAATCGTCGATTCAGGCAATTCATCAATAACACGCTGCATCGTCTTTTTATCGATGATTGTGCCAAGATCGAATCTGAAGCCATCGACGTGGTATTCTTTCATCCAGTATTTGAGGCTGTCGAGAATCATCTTGCCGGTCATCGGGTTTTCGGTGCGCATTTCATTGCCGCAGCCGGTTCCGTTCCAATAAAATTTGCGGTCATCCATAAGGCGATAGTAACCGGGATTGTCGAAACCCTTGAAGTTAAGAGCAAGACCGCGATGGTCGCCCTCGGCAGTATGGTTGAACACCACATCGAGAACAACGGCAAAGCCTTCTTTATGGAGGCCATTGATCAAGGTTTTGAGCTCTTTGACCGCCTGCCCGGACTTGCCGGTGGCAAAAGAGCACTCAGGGGCAAAGAAATGACTGGTCATATAACCCCAGTGGTTGGTTACACCAGCGAAATTGTTATCGAATTCATGAATCGGCATGAGCTGGACTACGTTTACTCCAAGCTGTCTGAGATGGCCGAGAACTATATTGGTATCTCTTCCATGCAGCATACCCAGATAACCGCCTTTGTGCGGACCGGTTACATTGGAGCTTTTGTGAGCAGTAAAATCTTTGACATGCATTTCATATATGATCGCATCTTTACCTGCAGGCGGTTTGAAGCCCTGATCTGTCCAGGTGAAGGAACGGTCGACTACGATGCTTTTGCCGTCATGATCTACGTTAGCAAAGGCGTAAGGGTCGGAAAGAAAACGTTCGGGGTCGAAAAGAAATCCAGGAGTTTTGGGGCCATCAGCGGTGTAGGAATAATATGTTCCATAGAGAGCCCCTGGCAGAGCAATGCTCCAGATTCCGTTATCAGCCTTTTTCATGGCATGGGTGACGCCCTGTTTTGCTGTGGCGGTTTTGAAAAGGTGCAGTTTTACTTCGGTCGCATCAGGAGAATATACCGAGAATATGGTTTTGCCGTTGACAACATGCGCTCCCAGCATACTGGCGGTAGTATTGCGCGCTGTGCGGGGAGCAGCTGTAGCACCAGATCTGGCAAGAAGCTGAACTCTGTCGCTGACATTAGTGTCGATGCGGGTCTGATTGCCGGCAAATTCTTTGCGCATGGCCTGCATTGCCTTGAGATTGCCAAGCAGCTGCCGATTTTCGGTCTGGGCGAGGTACTTAACCCGGGCTTCAAGAAGATTGAGGCTTTCTTCGAAGGCGCGTTTCTCGGCCTGATTTTTGACCCGGTAACCGTATAACCTGATCTGCTGTGCAGCAGCTTCGGCCTGCTCAGGCGTTTCAATAGTGGCCATCAGCCGCTTAAGGTTATCGACGCTCGCCGACTCACGCGAAAGGGCTGCTACCGCTCCATCGTTGCCAGATTCACTGAGCGCACGGCCAGCCAGGTGAATATCCCGGGCCATGCGGTTGATGTTATCAACCAGGCGCTTGTCAAAATCGCTTGCAAAAAGCGATACCGATACCAGCAAAGCCAGAGCCAGGCATAAATAACCTCTTACCGAAGTTTTGTACATCAGTTGCCTCCAGGTTCAGGTTGTCAATGTATTTATTGATTATACTTATTTTAACCCAAAACGTCAGCGGATATACAAGAAAATGTACATAAAAAAACTCCCGTGAGCGCACGGGAGTTTTGTTTGTCTTAGCTTTATTCGACGCTTAAATGAATGATGGTGTCACCGTCATCGCCACCTTCGACCCTGAGAACTTTGAGAATACCCTGACGTGCCTTCTTGAAGCGTTCCTGCAGCATGAGCAGATCTTTGTCGCTTTTGGTCACATTCATACCGAAGATGATGAGATCTTTCTCATAGCGTTTGAGCATTCGCCGCAGATCTTCGATATCAGAAACGGAAAGGTTGCACTTTTTGCTGACCTGACCAAAGTTAGGCGCCATACCGATCTCTATGACATTTTCGGTGAGATTCTGCAAAAGTCTGATGGCATAGTATTTGTCCATCGGCCGAACACGCACCAGCGTCCGCGAAGCATGATTCTTGAACCAGCCTTTGCGCAGAAAAGTGTTGAATACACCGTGTATCTCATCGTTGTTATCAATTTTTGGCGATGGATTGTTGTTCCAGATTATCAGACTGCGCTTTGAAGCAAGAGTAGGCTTTGACTGGTCGCGCTTGAGCGGCTCAGTATTAGGCGGAATCCGCAGCGACAAAGTTACCTGCTTGTCCTTGATGTCTTCGGGAACGGGAATGGTGATGGTCGAGTCAGCGCTGACCGAAAAAGTGAAAATGCCGGCCAGAACTGCCATTATTCCGAGCGGAACAAGGGCCCTCAGACCCGGTATCGTAAGTTTCATGACATACCTCCGTTACAATCTCGTTCTTCGCTGCCTATCGGCAGGCAATACAAGTTTGTTAACCGATTACGGAAATATGTCGTCAGCGTTCAAAAATCGAGTTCGAGCAGACTGTTTGACGTATGCGTCAGCCGCAGCAAACCATCAGGCTTGATCATATATACATCTTCGATTCTGACGCCGCCCCACCCCGGCAGATAAATTCCGGGCTCGACCGTAAACAACATTCCAGGCTCAGCCTTATCTTTGCATTTTTTATTCAAAGCCGGCATTTCGTGGACGTCTAGACCGAGAGAATGCCCGAGTCCATGCCCGAAGTATTCGCCATAGCCGGCATCGGTAATGACCTTGCGCGCAACAGCATCAACCTTGTTGCAGACGATTCCAGCCTTAAGCGCCTTAACTGCTTCGGTCTGCGCCTTGAGAACCGTGTTATAAACTTTTTTGAATTTGGCGGTGGCCTTGCCGAGGAATATGGTTCTGGTCATGTCAGAGTGATAACCGCCCAAAACAGCACCAAAGTCGATCTTAACCATTTCGCCAACTTTGATCTTGCGCGAAGACGGCTGTGCGTGCGGCTTTGAAGAATTGGGACCTGATGCGATAATAGTATCGAAACTCGGCATTTCTGAACCGCGCATTTTCATGCTGAATTCAAGATGTGCGGCAACTTCGGTTTCACGCATACCAGGTTTGATAACTTTGATCAGATCGGCAAAAGCAGCATCAGCAATGGCAAAAGCCTTTTTGAGACAGGCCAGCTCGTCAGCATCCTTATATTGCCTGAGCTCTTCGACAAGTAATTCGGTCGGAACAAGATCTATCTTGAGATTATCAGCATAAGAAAGAAAAAGATTCAGGCTCATACTCTTTTCGATGCCAAGCCTGCCAATTTTGAGCTTTTTAATCTCTTTTTTCAGAGAATCGACAAGACTCTTTGTGAAAACGACAATTCGGGCGGCCTTGCCAACCTGAACGGCGCTCTGTTCCTGGTAACGGAAATCAGTAAAAAACACAGCCCGGCTCGGCGTTATCAGCAAACTGCCGCTCGAACCTGAAAATCCGCAGAGATAACGAATGTTTCTCGGGTTAGTAACCAGCAGAGCATCGTAATCTTTGGTAAAACTGCGGCGCAAACTATCAATTCGTTCAATGTGATTCATAGCTGTCTCCTTACCTGCTTCCTGCTATTTCAGGATCTGGTCTGATTTCTCGGGGGCTGAAAGGTTACGACCGGGCGGCCGCCAAACGGGCTGCGCGCCAGAATGTCTGTGGCCTGCGAACCAGGCGCAATCATGGTTATTGCCATGCGGTTGCGATCGAGAATCTCTTTGGCAACCGCCCTGATATCCTGCGACGTGGTTTCCAGATATGGTTTGAGCGTGTCTTCGGGACGTTTGGGTTCGACCCCATACAAAAAGCCGGTTGACAGGCGATTCATACGATTGGTCGTACTTTCGAGAGCGATCAGCATGTTGCCCTTGAGCTGTTCGCGGGTATCATCGAGTTCCCGCTCGGTCAGCCCGCGCGAAGCGACTTTTTCGATCTCAGCATGGAAAAGTTCGAGAACCTTCTCGAGATGTTCCATGGAAGTGCCGGCGTAGATCCCGAGCAAACCTGTTTTCTTGAACGAAGTATGATAAGAATAAACGGTATAGGCCAGGCCTCGTTTTTCGCGGATTTCCTGAAACAGGCGACTGCTCATCCCCCCGCCAAAAGCGGCATTGAGAATGGTCATGGCATAACGTCGCCCGTCAGAAAAAGACACGCCTGGCGTTCCCATGGTCAGATGTACCTGTTCGATATCTTTCTGATGGATAGTAACATCGCAGGTTGGGCTGGGTAAAGTCTCTCGCGGTTTGAACGTGCCGGTGCGCATTTTTTTGAGCTTCTTTTCGAGCATCTGCTTGAGTTCATCCCAGTCAAAGTTGCCGGCTACGCAAATCTGCAGGTTGCCGGTAACATACTGCCGATTGAAAAAAGAATAAATATCATCACGCTGCATCGACGCCACTGTTTGCGCAGTGCCGAGAATCGGACTACCGAGAGGTGCATTTTTCCAGATATTCTGGCTCAGCAGTTCATGAATGATTTCGTCAGGCGAATCTTCGTACATCTTGATTTCTTCGAGAATAACGCGGCGCTCACGTTCGAGCTCCTCGATGACGAACTGCGAATTGATGATCATATCAGAAAGCACATCGACAGCGACATCGAGGCGATCTTTAACTACCCTGGCGTAGTAGCAGCAGTAGTCTTTTGCCGTGAACGCATTGAGGTAGCCACCGATACGATCAAATTCACTTGCAATCATTCTGGCAGTGCGCTTTTTAGTGCCTTTGAACATCATGTGTTCGATAAAATGCGAAACACCCTGCAACTGCTCGTTTTCGTAGAGAACACCACTTTTTAGAAACATTCCGATCGAAACGCTCTGAACGGTGTCGAACTTTTCGGCAATTACCTGAATACCGTTATCCAGGGTCTGTTTAAGATATGGTGACAAAATATTACTCCATGTCAGAATGCCGCGGCCCGTCATTTTCCGGTTCTGCAGCCTGCTGTGAATTATCGGTCTCGTCTTCTGTTATCGGCATAAGACCCTGACTGTCGTTGAAATCTTTTTCGACCTGCTTCTGTTCGCCGGCAAGTTCTGCCTTCTGCCCTTCTGGCGTAAGTTGCTCGGGAATATCGATCGAAGGTACCGGCAGTTCCTTGAGGCTTTTCATACCGAAATAATACAAAAAATCCTGGGTAGTCGAATACAGACGCGGCTTACCAAGCACCTGTTTCTCGCCAGAAACGTAAATCAACTTCTTTTCAAGCAGGTTGGAAACGACGCCATCACAGTTGACGCCACGAATTGCATCGATCTCAGCCTTGGTTATCGGTTGCTTGAAAGCGATAACAGAAAGAGTCTCGAGTGCCGGCAGCGAGAGTGAAACGAGCTTTTGTCCATCAAGGCGTTGAATGAATGGCGATACTTTGGCTTTGGTTGCCAGCTGTACTCCGTTCTCAAGTATGGCGATCTGCAGGCCACTGCTCTCGTCAGCGTCATAAACTCGCTTACGAGCGTGCACGACTTCTTCTGCTTTTTCCGGGGTTATTCCGAGCACTGCAGCCAGCTTTTCCAGGGCAATCGGACGATTCTGCACCAGCAGCAGACCATCGAGAGCTGCGCCAAGCAGTTCGGGATCGACTTCGACTACAGCCTGCTCAGAGGCAGCTTCAGTCGCCGACATTTCCTGGTTTATCGTCATATTTTCTTCATTCATTACTGCCTCCTGCGGCATTACTGATTATCTCGCCAGAAACCTCGTCGGGTTTGTCTTCGGGCAGATCTTCGCCGTCATCTCTTTTTTCACTGCCGGCAGCGGCCGGTCGCAGCACTATCGGCTTGAAGTTGGCTTTCTGGCTGAGATTGAGTTCGCCGGCTTTGGCCATTTCAAGAACTGCCATGAACGAAAGTACAGTTTCGTAACGGCTGGCGGCTTTTTTGACCAGACGGTCGAATGTCATTTCGCCTTTAAAAGCCTTCAATAGGGCTCTTATCTCGTTGATACGCTCGATAATGCCGATCTTTTCGAGCACTACACGGTGAACCGGCGGGCTGATGCGGCGGCGCACCAGAGCATGATAAATGCTGAGCAGTTCAGAAGGCCCGATATCGATCTCGAGTATTTCTTCGGGCTGGCGTTCGAGATCACTGCTACGGGTGTAGATACGCGAAGCACTGCGTTCCATCTCACGCAGTTCGAGCGCAACCATCTTGAACTTTTTATATTCGAGCAGCTTTTCGACGAGGCCGGCGCGAGCGTCTTCTTCGTAAAAACTTTCGTCGATATCGAGATCGCCGCTGCTCACTTCTTCTGGTTTTTCACGTGGCAGCAGCATCTTCGACTTGATTTCGAGAAGAGTTGCAGCCATTACCAGAAAACCGGAAGCGACTTCCATGTCGAGAATTTCCATCATCTGCAGGTATTCGAGATACTGCGAAGCTATATGCGCTATCGGAATATCGTAAATGTTGATTTTCTGCTCTTCAATAAGGTGATAGAGCAGATCGAATGGTCCTTCGAAGACCGGCAGTCTGACCTGATAGCCACTCATTTACAGCAGGAACCCCATTACCTGTCGGATATTCTGCATAACTTCAGAAGCTACCAGATGTGCCCGCTTTTCGCCGGCGTCGAGAACCTCTTCAATATAGCCCTTGCGGGATTCAATTTCGAGACGCCGCTGGCGTATCGGCTCGAGCATGGCATTGAGGCGTTCGAACAGAATGAGTTTGCAGTCCCGGCAACCCAGCGCAGCGGTACGGCAGCCCTCGGCAATTTCATCGAGCCGGTCTGGCGTGTAGATTTTGTGATAAGCGAAAACCGTGCAGACTTCCGGATCGCCCGGGTCATTGCGGCGAACGCGCTGCGGGTCGGTAATCATCTGCTGAATTTTGCTTTTGAGGTTTTCGGGAGTCTCGCGCAGATCGATGCCGTTATTATAAGACTTGCTCATCTTGCGCTTGTCGATACCGATCAGCAATGGCACCTGCGAGAGAACTGCTTCGGGTTCTTTGAGCACTTCGCCGAAGGTACCGTTGAAACGGCGGATAATTTCGCGACTCAGTTCGAGATGTGGCAACTGGTCTTTTCCGACCGGCACTGCCTCTGCGTTGTATACCGCAATATCAGCCGTCATGAGAACCGGGTACATAAGCTTACCCAGAGAAACTCCTGATCTGGCGTCATCATCACGTACAGCATCTTTAAAGGTCGGGCAGCGTTCAAGCCAGCCAAGAGGAGTGCAGTTGGCAAGAATGGTGGCAAGTTCAGCGTGTTCATGCATGGCAGACTGTCTGAAGATAACAGCCTTTTCCGGGTCGATGCCGACGCTGAGCCAGTCTACGATCATCTCTCTGATGATCGCTGGCAGATTATCGATCTTGAGACGATCGGTAAATGCATGCCAGACGGCTGCAAAGAAATAGCAGTCATAGGTATCCTGCAATGAAACCCAGTTTTTCAGGGTGCCTTCGAGATGTCCAAGATGCAGTGAACCGGTAGTCCGCATGCCGCTGACAAGTCTCTTTTTCGCCATTATCGGTGTCTCCTGTATGGTAATTCGGCTAATAATCGGTTGAACGCAGGGCCTCTTCGGCCGCGCGAAGTGTTTCAGAATCAGGTTTGAGCAACAGCACTTTCTGCCAGCAGCTTCGCGCCTTGTCGATCTGCTGTTGCTTGTAGTAACCCACGCCAAGATTGAAATGGGCTTCGGTGTGATCAGGAGTAAGCTCTATCGCCTTTTCCCAGAATTCGATTGCCCGCTCGATATTGCCCTGGCGATCGAAAAGATTGGCATAGGTAAAGTAAACCATCGAATCTTTTGAACCCTCTCTTATCAGTGCGTCAAGTATGCGCACCGCCGCCGCAAGGTCATTTTCATAATAACTGGCGCGGGCAAGCAGCAGGCGCTCGCCTGGTTCGAGGCGTCCTACCATTTCAAATGGTGACAATACCGACACGGCAAGATCGTAAAAACCCAGATTGACCGCCAACTTGGCGATTGTTACCGCCTCAGCCCTGTCGGCAATCGTTGCCGGGTTGACCATGCGCAGATAATGCGCAGCATTGTCGCGGTTGTAGTTGGCATCTTCAACGCTGGCCATAAGCATAAGCAGCTGGTTGTTGGTCGGATCGGCGGCAACCGCCCGGCGCAGTATACTTTCGGCAAGACTGTAGCGCATGCCCTCTACGAGGGCTTTGCCGATTTTCACAGCTTCATCACTGCGCAAAGTTGACTCGTTGCTTTTCTGCATCAGCTTTTGCAGTTCAGGGTCGCATAAAATGCGAATACCTGTGTCTTCAAGGCTGAAATGAAGTATCGGCATACTCTTCTGACTGCTGTCTACCTTAAAATACAGATCGACTCTCGACTGTGTCGACGGAAACACATTGAAGGCATCGCGGGTAGCCTTAAGTTCACGATCGAGTGTCGGCTGAAAATTATTGTCGAGTTCGAGTGAAAAATCTTTGAGAGGATCGATGCGATATGTTCTCGCGCCGGTGTTAACAAAAGTCATATTAACAAACACTTCATCCTGACGCGAGACACCAAGACCTGAGGCAAAAGGCTGCCGCTGAATACTGTTAACCGAGAGTACCAGTCCGGTGGGGTGAACGACGTCTTCTCCCATCAGAAAGGTTGATTCAGCGGTCACTGAAGCGGCAACCAGAGTCAGCAGAAGCAATATAATGACACTTGCTTTAGTTTGAGGCTTGCAAAAAATCATGGCCTCAATACTACCATACCCTGTAGCACAAGTAAAACAGCTATAAAGTTTTTCAGTAAAAGAGCAGCAGGTAGTCGTAAGCGTCGCAGGTTCGATCAACTGCCTTCATCAGCAGTTGTGACTTCGCATATCTCGCCGCAAAGGCTTTTTGCAGAGGTCGGACCATTTCCTGTTCGTAAAGGGCCGGTGGCAGATCAAGACCAGACCAGATAAGAGCGGTTATCTTTGAATTCGCCGACAACTTTGTGATTGTGTAATAATCAGTCGGGCGGGCCAGATCGATCTGATATTTGCGCAACTGCATCCTGATTTGTCGCCGTGCCTGCTCGAGATCGTCGTGACCATTATGCCAGGCATCAAATACTACCTGCAATGTCATTTCAGCATTTTCCTCATCACCGAAGACCATCGGAAACAAGGTCAGGCAGGTCTCAGCCGGTGCAAGCTCATCGAGACTGAGACTGGTAATGGCAACTTTTGCTTCGCGCCCTTTGATAAACTCTGCGTGACGATTGAGCATAAGTCCCATTATCTCGTCGGGACGACATTCGACCTCAACCTCGCAGGCGCGATTGCTGAGCCAATATGACATGATCTGATAAACAGCGGACCAGAATATCTCGCGCTGAGACTCTTCTTCGATTTCAAAAGCGGCTTCGCGCCAGTAAAAGAGATAATCCAGCTGCTGACGATCGAACAGGCGATCTTTCCAGGCCCGAAAGGGGTTCATGGAAAGGTCGAGCGGATTTTTGATCTGCTGATTGAATTTCTGCAGATTTCGCTCTGAGAAAACTCCATAACTGCCATCGAGCCAGGCTCGCAGCAACATGGCCTGGCTCGGCGAGAAGGCATTGACTGAGAGAGCAAAATCCCGGCGACTAAGCCAGTTCAACGCCGAAAAGCGATGAACGAAGGGGAAAAAAACCGAGTCGATCGTTGCAATTTCTGAGACAGCTTCGAGCAACCAGGCCGATTGTAGACGCAAAGTCATTGCTTGATACTCGCAAGCGGGCAGCCGATAGCGATCCAGGTTTTAACCAGCTGCGGATCGAATTGCATGCCAGAAAGCCTTTTAACCTCGGCAACAACGTCTTCGTCTCTTGAATACTGGCGCTTGCGGTAATCCCGCGTTGCTTTCATTGCCGAAACGGCATCAGCCAGGGCTATGATTCTGGCGGCAAGAGGAATTTCTTCGCCCTTGAGATTATCGGGATATCCAAGACCGTCCCATCTCTCATGATGCCAGCGAATCAGCGTTGGCACCTCATCGAGATCTTCTATCTGAGCCTTGAGATGTAGCTCTCCGAGCAGCGTATGTGTCCGCAAAAGTTCAAGCTCATCGCCTTCGAGTTTCTTATCGCTTTTAACAAGATCGCGAGGCAAAAGCAGTTCGCCTATATCGTGCAGCATGGCCGCAGCATTGAGACTCTGCAACTGTTGATCGTTGAGACCGCAGGCCACACCGATTCTTTCAGACAATTCAGCTATTTCGCGCGAATGCTCCTTGTCATAACCCTCAAGGCGATCTACGATAGAGGCGACTCCACGCATCAGCTGAGCATAGCGTTCTCTGGCCGGCATCGCCTTTTCTCTCTGGTCGAAGTAGAGATAGGCAAGCCAGGTAATGAGAACAATCAATATGGCGTTAAAAAACGTTATCAGCATTGTTTAGAATCCGAAATTGGCTCCAACCACGTATCTGCTCGTTTCATGCACGCGATCTGGGGTATAAAATCCAAAATCCAGGCTCAGGGCTTCGTCGAACCGATGACGCAAACCCACAACAAAGTCGTTCCCGGCGTAATCCATGGTCAAGGTGGTGTCAGGGTCAAGGTTGAGACTGGCCCCCATAACGAAAAAAACCGGATCTACCGTGGCGCCTCTCTCGCTGTAACGCCCGAATGAAGCTTTTTTCTGATTCTCGTTCATAGCGATGTTAGTGCCAAGGCCAAGAACAACGCGGTTTCCCGGCAGGCCATTCAAAAGCATCACCGAGTTCTGGTAATCTTCGTTCGGGTCAATGAAGGCTGCAACCGCCATATTAGACCTGATCTTGTATTTGCCGGCAAAAACAGGATCAGTCTGATCCTGTGCACCGTCAATCGAGAATCTCTTGATGACAGCCACTTCTGAATCGTCGGCAAAAGCGAATACGCCCTTGAAAGAAGCCTCGTTGAATTTTGACTCTCCCACCATGTGCACAGCGGCACGGGCACCGCCAGGAGGCAGCACATCGAGACCCGGCACCAGCATGGTGCCGCTCAACCCGTTAATGGTAGCGCTGGCAAAACAACCCGAAGCAACCGCAAGAAATAGCAGTATCAGAAAAATGCCGGCAGCAGAGCGACGGCTGCGCTCAGTAACCCTCGATATCGCGTAATTTCTCGCGAATCTGTTCGACCTGTTCATGCCGCGGAAATCGCCTGAGAAACTCCTGATAGGACTTTCTGGCCTGATCATAATCACGCAGTTCCTTTTCGTAAAGTTCACCTTTTCGCAAAAAGGCATCTGCTGATACATCGGCATCAGGATACTTTTCGGTTACCGAATTATAATAATTCAAAGCCTTCTCTACATTCTCACTACTCTTGCGATATCTGACACGACCGTCAACAGTAGTCTTCTTCATCGAATCAAGATCCTGCTCGTAGATGCGGCCCAGGCGGTATACCAGATCACCAGTGCCTGGAGCGTCTGGATATTTTTCCATAAGCTCTTCGAGAGCCGACGCCGCCCCCTGGTAATCTTTCTGTTTGGCGTCGAGAACATCGATCAGTTTGCGGTATGCCATTACCGCCTCGTCCTGGTCTCCAGCCATGGCAGCTGCCTGACGATAGGCATCAGCCGCCTTTTTGAAATTGCCCGACCCGGCATGCATGTCGCCGAGATCGAGGCTGGCTTTGGCGGCATCTTCAGCATCTGCCGCCGCAACGACATCTTCCTGCGTCGAAATGGCGTCTGATTGAACTCCGGTACCGACCGCAAGTTTTGTCATCCTCTCCTGGGCCGCACTGAAATAGGTGCTGTAGGAATAGTCAGCGACGATTTTGCGATAATTTTCGGCCGCCTGCTCAATCTGGCCGATAGCTTCATGGCTCATGGCGAGATTGTAGTATACCCGGTCTATCGCAAGAAATGCCGGATGTTCATCGATTATCTTCCGGTAAATTTCGATTGCCATAGGATAGTTTCGCAAACGCTCTTCATACACTCTGGCAAGATCATACAAAGTTTTGGGCAGTTCCGGTCCACTCACCCCACCAGCCTGTAAACCGCCGTTAAGCATATCAGCCGCCTCACTGAAGTTGGCAAGAGCGCTGGTCATCTGCGCTTCTGCCTGCTTTATTCTGATTTTGCCAATTTCAACCATGGCAGGTGCATGCGACTTGCCCTGTCCGAGCAATGGTTTCAGTTCCTCGACGGCGGCATCATATGCTCCCTGAGCCAATTGCTGCATAGCACGCTGAAACTCGGGAGTAACCTGAATCGGCTGCGCCTGCAATCCATGCGTCATCGACTGAAACATGAATATTAAAGTTGCGATTAGAACGCATTTGCTGGCATATTTTAAATTGGTCATTTAGGCTGCTCCTGATTTTTTATAAATTATTGTCGTAGTTTGAAACTCATGATAACATAACCTGTAAATTCTGTTAAACCTGACAAAGAAAGAGCGGAAAAAATTTGTTAAACCAACAGGATAAAAGAGCCGATACTGATAGCATGGGCTATTCGCGTTTGCCGGCAGCCGATGTAGAAATGGAATTCCACATGCTGCCGCTGGAGAAAGTATTCCCCAACCCGAATCAGCCACGAAAGGTCTTTGAAAAACAGGCACTGGAAGAACTGGCGCAGTCGATACGCGAGAATGGATTGCTGCAGCCGGTTCTGGTAAGAGCAGTCGGCGACCGCTACCAGATCGTATCAGGTGAGAGGCGCTATCGCGCCAGCAAAATTGCCGGAATCAGAGCCATACCAGCTGTTATTCGCCGTCTCGACGAAGAACAGACCATGCTGGCAGGGCTGATCGAAAACATACAGCGCCAGGATCTGAATCCGATTGAAGAAGCGAGATCTCTGCGCGATATAATCCTGAACTACAGCCTGACGCACGACCAGCTCGCAGAAAAAATCGGCCGCAGCAGATCGGCACTGACCAACAGGCTCCGTCTGCTCCAGCTTCCCGCCGACATCCAGGAACTTGTCGCCTCAGGCAAAATATCAGCCGGACACGCAAAAATGCTCGCCGGCCTGAAAGATCCGCTTGAGATAAAAACCTGGGCCCGGCTCATCGTCAAAGACCAGCTGTCTGTTTATGAAATTGAAAAACGCATGGCACAAAGCCGAAACCAGCCTGCGGGCGATTCGGTAAAAACGAAAGGTAAATCTGCGATGAGTCAAGATCTGCACATCAGAGCTGTTGAAGATAATCTTCAGGAACTTCTGGGCGCCAGAGTTCGAATTCGTCATGGAAAAAAGAGCGGTCGTATCGAAATTGAATTTTACAACCGCGAAGATCTCGAGAGGGTTGTCGAAACTATGGTTTCGCTCTGCCCGTAATTACCAGCCGGGAAAGGTAAGCAGACAGGTGATAATTAAGTTCTGGGGTGTCAGAGGATCGATTCCAACACCGGGAAGAGATACCGTCGAATTCGGCGGTAATACGACCTGTATAGAAGTTATTACCAGCAGCAAAGAACGCATAATATTTGATGCCGGCACCGGCATTCGCGTGCTCGGGCTGGAATTGATGAAGACGGAATTCGCCCAGGGCAAAGGCCGGGCTCATATCTTTTTCACCCACTCCCACTGGGATCACATCCAGGGCTTCCCCTTCTTTGCCCCTGCTTACATAGGACGCAAAGACATGCAGGGAAACCGAATAAACGACTGCTGCAATGAATTCAACCTTTATGGAGCAGCTGATGTCGGCGACCGGCTCGAAGCGACTTTGCGCGGGCAGATGGATAACTACTATTTCCCGGTCGATCTCAACTATCTTTCATCTAAAATCAACTTCAAAACTCTCAAGGACAACCGCATCACTATAGGCGATACCACCATATCGGCCTTGAAGCTGGTACACCCCAACGGTGTGCTCGGTTACCGCATCGAAGACGGCAAATCATCGGTAGCTCTCGCGACCGACTGCGAACACCCGTCAGATGGCACAATAGACCAGAACCTGTTACGGCTGTCCGAGAACGTCGATGTTCTTATCTACGATGGCCAGTATACCCCCGAAGAGTATGCACCGCACAAATTCGACCTGCCCGGCCCGGGGAAACAGGGATTCGGCCACTCGACTGCTGAAGAGGGCATCCGTGCCGCCAAGGCCGCTGGAGCCAAACGACTGGTCATTACCCACCACAAACCACTGCACAATGATGAATTTCTGCGGCGAATGGAAGAAAATGCAAGAAAGCTGTTCGATGCAGTCGAATTCGCTCGCGAAGGCATGCAGATAGATCTGTAGCAATTCTGTTTTTTTGTAGTTGCAGCAGATAGCGAATGTGGTATGATGTGCATACCATGGGGAAGGCATCTCTTCTAACACCCGTATATTTCTTCAGCTCTATAAGAGCAGGTTCCGGCAAGTCTACCATGCTTGCCAACCTTGCGATTTATCTGAACAATATCAATCAACGGATCGCAATTGTCGATCTAGATTCAGACACCCCATTAAAGCTTAAAAATACTTTTCCTCGCTCGATAAGCCTGCAGGAATATCCTGACGTCTCTCTTATCTCCCAGAATCAGGATTCGCGTTACCAGAAGAATTTCTATTTCACCGAAACCAGCCTGATATCGTATTTTCCGGCACAAAAGCTCAAAGACGCCTCGATGCTTTTCAGCGACACAACTCTACGCGACTTTTTCATCCAGATTACAGCCTGTTTTGATACGGTAATGGTTAATTTTCCAGCCGGGGCGCAACACTCGCGACAGGCATCTTTGCTGCTGGCTCGACAACACCTCTGGCGTGGAAAAAGCCCCGTTTCGATAATTGTTTCGCAATCTGATGAGAAGAGCCTGGTGAGTCTTGACAACCTCATCTGCGAAAACCCGGCTTTTTATTATCAGCTGCAGGAAAACACCCTGCTGCTTTTCAACCGGGTTCCTGCTACAGTCGAAGACCAGAAACTCGCAGAAAACACACTCAACAGCCTTGAACTGCGCAGTTTATTCAATTTTCCCGCCACTTTTGTCTGCGGAATCAACGAAGAATTTCCGCACCAGAGACAACTGGCGGCTCCGCTTGTACTCGACCAGAATTCAGTCATCCACCAGACCGTTGCCGGTCTTCAGAGGATGCTTACCGGCACGGTCCGCAGTCTTAGCCGTGCACTGTTCGAACAGACCAATGACTATCAGCCATGCCTGGATGGACAGCTGCTGGAAAAGCTGTCGCCATATCTCGATAAAATTCAGGCGACATCTGCCCGCAGACTCTTCCAGCATCCACCGGACATTCAGGTGTTTCTCGAAGAAAACGAAGGCAATTATCGAATCAGAATCCGTCTGACCGGTGTAAAACAGCCGCTGGCAGGTATTCAGCGGAAAATTGCCATGCAGATAAAACACAGCATCAGAGACCGGCTTTCACCGGCGATCTGGCAATTCAGGCGAAATTACGAACTGCCCGACCAGGAAGGATTCACTCTGAAAAAGGAGCGCGCTGCGCTCTCGGTAAAACCAGTTTACCGCTTTGACGACCGCTTTGGCAGTTCTATCGACTGCCGACTTCGCTGCAACTTCGAGCTCAAACCTGAACGTGGGCGCTATCCTTCGCCAATATTGTTCAAGCCCGATCTGGAAATGCCTGAGATCCCTTCACTATCAGAAGTTCTCGGTTATATGCGTAAGCAGTTCAAGAAATGCAGCTTTGCCCCCGACAAAGAATTTGCCCGCCCAGGCGTTACTCATTTCTTCATTCCTCCTGAATTTGACCTCTCTACCACTTACAGCCCGCTGTTTTGGCCTGAATATCAGGGATTACTGCAGCTGACTGAGCGAAAAACATTGCAGCACTCAATCGATTTCTGCCAGGCCGGACAGCTTTTGGAACGCAGCCTGGACAAACCTTGCGACCTGCCAGATGTATTCGCAAGAAACTGGGCGATAGTTACAGAAAGCCGGTTTGAAGCAGAAGTAACCTGCAAAATTTCGCGAAACCTGGCGGCTAAAACGCTCGACCTCGGCCGGATCAACCACACACCGCCAATACTCAATTCAGGCAGTTATCTTGAAAGGCATGATTCTTTGCCGGTAATCAGAGGGCATGAGATTCCGCCCATAATTTACATAAGCGTATCTGCATTCATCGGCCTGCCAAATTCCCGCAACAAACCAATCCGGGCAGAAAATTACGAATGGCGCGACAGTTTCTTCCCCAGACCTTTAGGGTACGCTCATTGCGAACTTAACAGCAATATCAGCTGCCAGCTCGTTATGATTGCTGCTGCAACAAAAAGTCAACAGAAAGACTACTTCAGTTTCACCTTCAGCGATGAAGTGAAGGTTTATCGTACTGCAATTTTTGCTAAAACAGAGGTTGAGACTCCCAGAAGATTTGCGCTCGATAGCGGCCGACCAGACAAAGAAAACTACATCCCCTGGGCCGAGCTCAGACTGCCTGAAACCTTTAAGCTGGCCGATGTCATGATCGATCACTTCTTTGCGCCAACGGTCTATAAGCTGCCACATAATAACAGCTTCAGCACTGAAAAAGGCACGCGGCTTTATAGTTTCAGCCATCCCACATTATTCCAGAACACATATTCAGAGCCTGTTGCCGAAGCAATGAAGAAGGCCCTGTCTCTTTCACGAGCGGAACTGGCGCACAAGTTTTCTGCCGCCGGGCATGACTACTACAACCTCGGCTATAGAAAGAGCAAAAGCCAGCCGGCTTTGCGGGATCAGATTCTCAAAAGCTTCTACGCTCCTGAGAAGCTGAAAAGTTACCGTGACATCAGCAGTATCCAGGCCACCAGAACCGACTATCTGCTGGACGAACGGCTGAAAAAGTTGAAATTCTTACCGCACAAACCCAGAATTACCGAGATAAGGACGATTCTTGGCCGACCACCAGTTCTCAGCCATCTGCCAGAAAAAAGACCGCTGCTTGCAGCTGCCGCCCTCACCTCTCAGAAGCTAGTCTACCGACAGCTGTCTTTCAGAAAACAGCCGGAAAAATTCTCAGCAGCAACGGCGCCACATCTGGTTCAGATCATTCCCGCTCAGAATGAGTCTAATAAAATGCCTGCCGGCAACACCTATAAATCTGACAGTCTGAATATAACAGCTGCAAAAACTACTTTCACCGTAGAAGCCCCTGATCTTTTTACTCTCTCGATAAGAATTGGCAGTCGCCAGATTTATCACGCTGTCAGCACCAGTTTAAAAGATCGGATTGATATCAACACCATGATTGAAACCACGAACTTTGACTATCAGCACGTTTATTCAGAAGCCTTTGTTGAGCCTGTTTTCAGCAACATGTTTCCGACTTTTGCCGATTGTCCACTGCGAACGCGCAAAATTGAACTGCCGAACAGTCTCGCCTTTCCGATACTGGCAGCTGAAAAGGAAGCACTCGATCATGCCAGTTCGCTTAACTTTCAGACAGAGCGCAGCTTTAAAGCTGATTATGGCATAGACATTCCGGCAATCAGGCCCGCGTATGACAATCTGTTGATGACCCGGCAATCACTGCCTAAATCAGCGTCTAAAACCTGGAAAAGCCTGCAGTTGACAAGAAAGCACTTTCGCCCCCTGTTTCCTGACGAAATTGAAACTCTTTACCGGCATCTGCTCTGGTCTTTTGCGGCAAAAAGAAAACAACCAGCCGCTTTTTCAGCAGCGTCTCTCACCAGAAAAGAAAATGCCAGTCTCTTTCGCACGAACGATGCCGGGCCATTGGACGCCGCGAATTATCGCGATAAAGGTCTGTCACCATCAGCCAGACTAAAACAGAATTTTTTGCGTGACGCGATCAAGGTCAGCAAACTGCGCCTGAAGGATGTAATGAGTCTGGCGCGACAGGCCAGCGAAAAATTCAGTCAGGTTACCAGCCAGCTGCGCGCATGAGCTTCAAACAGATTCACAACCCCGATGCACCAGTTTTTGACCAGCCACCAAAACAGACTGGTGCAGGCTTTTTTATTCGCAGACTGATGAGTCTTGCCGGCAAGCCGGTGCTTGCCGAAAAGAACCTGCCGATAAGACCATCAAACGACAAGCTCGCAGGCAAATGCTACGCGAACAGTTCACTTAAGCTTTATCGCCAGCAGAAATCAGATAAATTTGATCGCCGTTTCAGACCCAATACAAGCCGTACTGCCAGGCAGCCCGCCAGTTTTTCCGACAAAATCGAAAGTCCTGGTAGTGTAATGTCACTGCAAAGACCTGCACTGACAGCGCACTCCGCCACAGGATTCACAAATTCTTCTGCACCCATTCCCGACATCCCGGTGCCGAGACCGCCGGCGGCTTTGTTTGAAAACCTCAGCATAAGCCAGAATGCATATGATTTTAGCAAAGACCGGGCAAACATGAAAATGCTTGGTGTCAGAGCTAAACTGCGCTCAGTCAAGTCTGGCAGCGTTTCTGAAAGGATCAAACAGTCTGGCAGAACTGAAAAATTTCAGCCCCCTGTCTGCTATAGGCCAGATAAATTCGCAGCATCAGAACAAACTCTGATCTTTTCTACAGATTATCTGGCTGCACAAAACGTGTTTACTAATTGTTTGCCATCCAGATGCTATTTTTCGCCGAATCCAGGTGATTTTGGCTTTCTCGGAATTTTGCCGACATACATTTCGCGCAGCTTGAACAACGCATTTTCAGCCAAATTTGCGGCAAATTTCAACAGAACTCAGGACAGCTATGACAGTCGCCCTGAGTTTGCCAGAAATCTGATACTTGAATGCCATACCGAGCTGGTCCCAATAATCGGCAGCTATCAGGCAATCAATCCACAGGCAGGCAAGCTTAAGCCTTCATGGCCAACCAGATCACGCGAATTGCCAGCAAGCTTCAAAAACTTACAGGCCGACTCCTTTCGCATTGACGAAGCTGAAAGGCGCTTTCGCTCTCAGAAAAAAATTGTCACAGAACGGACTTCTTCATTTCAATCCCAGATTGAAGCAGAAGGCAAGGCGATCAAGGCAGAAGGTCTTTTCGCTGAGCCATTGCAAAGGCTTGCCTGTTGCGCAATTCGCAACCGACTAAGGCTTAAGCTGACCCTGAAGCGTGCCACATATCAAGAATCATCGCCTACTTACCAGCTGCTGCTTCATCGCAAGAATATGGCAGCGAAAGCAGCTCTGCCTGAAAAACTGAAAACCCGCTTTAATTCACTGAAAACGAAGCAAAGATGTGCGAATCTCCATCATTCTATGCTGTCTGCCAATTCCGACAGGCAACATTTTGCGACAAGACGTTTTGAAATGCGCTTTCTGGCGGCAGGACACGTGCGCTACTGTAGAAAATCTTTAAAAACCTGCCTGACCACCAACAAGCAGCGATTGCCATCTTTAGCCGTCAAAAGCCTGACTTTCAGTGTTCCTGCAACCAGTCACATCCTCAGACAATTTTTTGCTGAAAGTCGATTGTTGCTGGAGAGTTACGACACAATATACCTCCGCCCACTACCTTTTTTGATGAGGTTGAGCGCATCTGATTTTACCGACATCTATCTGCCGGAACATCGGCGCCGTGCTTTTCCTGCTCGTATCGACTTCATTGCTGAAATGAGACCACAGTCACTTCGCAGGCGAAACTCGCTGAGATCTCTGAGATTCAGGTTAGTGCGCATAGAAAACGGTTTTTCAAATATGCTTATGCGGGCTCCACGCCGAATAAGCGCAGCAAAGCTTCATTTCTCGACAAAGGATACAGGTGCCCGGGCAGAAATAAAAGAGTCACTTTCCTGTCGAATGGCTTCTAACCGCATGAATTACCTTCCGGGATACCGGGGCAGACTTGAAAAATTCAGTTACAGCAGCAGTTCTCCAGCGCAGATTACGGATAGTATTGCTCTAAACATGCCGATAATGGGCCGACAGAGCCCTGCAACTATTACGCAGAGACATTTCATAACACCCACGGAATGGCAAAGTTCAGTAAAAAAATACCAATGTCGGGTAAAACTGGCGCCCTACCCCTTCGGATTTCCGGGGTTCAAGCTGCCCGCCTTTCCTTTCGCACCAATCGAGTCGGCTGTTTCCTTTACCTATCTTCTGCTCAACCAGATTCGCATTGACGTCAGAGATCGCTATTTTCCTGTTCGAGAAAAGGTTTTTCTGCCACCACTAAGCTTGAAGAATCCACGACGTTTTCTTTTTACCGACAGGAGTCGCATCAATAATGAACTCTATCGTGAACCAGATGCACCGCTGCAAGGAATACTAAGTTCAGCCAAAAAGATCGTCTGGTTCGATCACGACTGGGGTATGCGAAAATACCGGGTATTGAGCGATAACTTATGCTTCAACCCATTACGAGCCCGACAAAGAAACAGATATGCTGATTGTTTTGCATCAGGAAAAATTGCTGATGATTGCAGCAGCATTGCGCCTTCTCAGCCGAAAATCGAATTGCTGATGCCTGGGGTCAGACGTCTGCTTTTGCGTTGTGCCAGATTTTTTGAAGCAGAGCGCTTTGATTCTGATTTTACTGAGATTGACATGATCAGGCTGGAAACAATAGCCAGACTGCCGCACCAGCAGGCAATTCGTGCGCGGGAAGCATTCACAGAATGTAACTCATCCCTGCATTTTTACTCACCTCGCCGCTACAGGCCTGAAACGGCTTATCCGACAATGAAAAACTGCTGTCCTGGCAATTTATCATATAAACAGCGCTTGAGGACATACAATTTTCCGTGGCGACCGGAAACAGCAACCCCCGTTCTATCTGTAAACTATCACTTGCAGGAAGAACCTCTGCTGGACCGCCTCACATTTTTCGATCAGATCGGGCTCGAAAATTGCTTTTTAACCTTCAATCGACTGAAAATCAGTGGTCAGACGACCCTTACCAATCAGATAGCCGCCGAACACTGGCGGGTTTCCAGCACATTCCCGTTCGCTCAGATCGAGACCGGCAGAATGACATGCTACAGTCGCGGCGCGAAAGGCGAAAGCAGACTTGACTATGAAAAACCCGGACTGCCTCAGGTGATTGACCGGACTCAGTTTTATAAACTGATCGATGTTTTCAGGCTCAGGTTGAAAAGACGCAAGAACAACAGAAATCAGCTGACAGATTACCTGACAGGCAATATTCATAAAGACGCCTGCCGTTTTACCGAACCCGCCGGCATGAGTATTCCAGCAAGATTTGATGCTGGCAGTCTGCATTGGGTGATTCTTCTGCGCAGTTTTATCAACCTGAAGATGAAAGATCAAGCTTACGACTGCCTGCTGACTACTGCTGACAGCACGCCCCCTGCTTTCCAGTCAGTCAGAGCAAGCATCTTTACCGATTTCCGCCAGAAAAAGAACTGGCTTGAAGCCGGCAACCTCGATGAACCGCCTGCCATACCAGAATTCGGACTGCCAGAATATTTCAACGACCATTTGCGTATTATCGAAAGAGCACAGAAGTTTTCTCCCTGCCAGAGCACAGTTATATTATCAGCAGATTCGAAGCTGTCTTCTGCTGATTGTGTATATACAGAACCTGGCTATGAACTGAATATGAGCATGCAGCAGAGACCTCAATACCGCAGAAATCTGCAGCTTTATATACTGCACATGGCAATGGATCTCGATGATTACGATCTCTATCTCGGAGTTGCAGAGAAAGAACTTCAGGGAGACCTGTCTGAACCAGGCGAAAAGCTGAGTGATTACAGATATCCTGAAATACCAGAGTGGATAGATTTGCCGGATAATATGGAAAAGAGGGTAGGCATGCGAATCTGAACTGCTGGATAAATCTGCCTGTTTTTTAGCTTCTGACGTTGACTTGCGTATAACGAGAGATTAGAATGCTGTAAAGCAAAAGCTGGAGAAAACTTATGAGATTCTTTACCCTGAGCGACAAAGGCAAAGTGCGCCCTAACAATGAAGATTATGCCGAAAGTCTCGCATTGCAGTATTGCGGACCGCTTGGCAATAAAATAGAAGTGACCGCCCTGATACTCGCAGACGGGATGGGAGGAGCTGCCGCCGGTGAATTCGCGTCAATGCTGGCAGTTCAGACAGTCAAAGAAAACATGTCCAGAAATCTGTTTGAAAAGCAGCCTGAATATCTATTGAACTCTGATAAGACACTCTTTTTAGAAGAATGTTTTGTTAAGGCTAATAAGGCGATATACACAAAAGCATGTGAAAACCCCGACATGGAAGGAATGGGAACCACTATCGTCGTGGCGCTCATCTATCGTGATTCTCTTGCTCTGGCCCATATTGGCGACAGCAGGTGTTACCGTTACCGCCGCAATGAGCTTGTTGCACTGACCAGAGACCATTCACTCGTGCAGGAATTTGTCGAAGCCGGCAGAATTACGGCAAAAGAAGCATTTTCGCACCCGCAACGAAATGTTATTACGCGCGCGCTTGGCATTGGTGAACAGATCGAGGTAGAGCGCAAAAATATGGTTCTTGAAAAAGGCGATCTGCTTCTGCTCTGTTCTGATGGCCTGTGCGGATTTGTCGAAGATGAAACAATCAGCCAGGTCGTTGCCAAACTTTATAACGCCGAAGGCACCGATCTCGAACTTCTGGCAAACAACCTGATAAAAGCATCATATCTGAACGGCGCCGGCGACAATGTCAGTGTCAGCCTGTATCAACACCTGTAAAGACACCGGATGGAAAAAAAGCCTGTCAATCCCGAGCTCAGCGCAGCCGAACAACTCGATGCGCTCGAAATAATCTGTCGCAGTCTGGCCGCTGTTTTAAAAAAGCGGGTAGACGAAGATGCCGACAGCGGGACTGCCGGTTTTTTCGAACAGCTTGAAAATATAGACTTTGCCGGCCTGCGTCGGCAGCTTGTCGGTGAAACGGACACACTGTCGATGCTTTCTGAGCTCAAGTCCTTAATCACCGAAAAAGATCAGAAAATTATCGAATTCAAAACCAGCCTTGCCGATCTGGTGGTAGAGAACCGCAATCTGCAAAAGCAACATCAGGCGTTGCAAGAGAGATTCAGCGCTTTGAATACCCAGCTCAATCAGATGCAGCTGCACAGCAAAGACCTGAGTCTGAAATATTCAACGGCAAGTTCCAATCTGGATGCTCGTGAAAAAGAATTGGAAAGCGCCAGCATCGAGTTGCAGGAGCTTCGATCCCGCAGTTATCAGCTGAAAAGCCTGTGCGCTGATTATGAAGACCTGTTAAAAAAGAAGGAAGATGACCTCTCCAGAACCCTCGGTGAAAATGCCCAGCTCAAGAAGAGCAGCGAAAAGGCGGTAAGTGACCTAGACCATGTCGCCAACAGCAATCGGCAGCTGCGCCAGTCTCTTGAAGCTCTACAGCACAGAGAGGTCGAACTGGTCAAAACAATAGATGTACTGCAACGCGAAAAGAATCACGTGCAGACGCAGCTCAGCCGTGTTCTTACCGGTCTCAATAAAATGGCCGTATATCAGCAGCCAGACAATACGAATCATGAATCTTCGCAGTTAGAACCCAAAACACTGGTGCCCTATCTGCCGTTCTGTTTTCCTGAGAGGCTGCCGGCAGCAATCAGCTTCAGGCGCGAAATTCAACTTAACCAGCCGGGTTCCCTGCAGCGCCGCAAATTACCGGCACCCCGAACATTTGCCCAGTACAGCGTGCCTGAGCAGTCGATAATTCCGGCACACGTCCGCACTCAAGCAGCAAGAATGAAGAACAGGCTAAAAAAGCCATTTGAAATGAAGTTTCACGCGGCTTATCGCATTCAGCCAAAGCTGTCCATCTCTCAGGATATGTGCCAGCAACTCAGATATGATGATACTTTTGCCTTAGATTACGATCGACCGATTTCTTACCATCCTGTGCAAAAAACCAGCAGTCGTGCGGTAAAAATGCTGATCTCACGCAAACTAAGAGATGATGAAATACTCACCAACTCTTTCGACCTCTTCATGAACTACCTGATCCGCGAAATCGTTGAACGCAATTTCAATTCTGACGACATTTTCACCATATTGATGAATGAAATCAGAGTGGTTGCAGGCAGGCCGGCTGAATTTAAATATTCAAATATTTTTCTCGAAACGCTTGCTTTCAGACACCGGTTCCAACTACAATCGCAGAGAATCAAAATGGCTGACGCAAGCTTCAATTACAGCTTCAAGCGCAGCAATCGACTTAAATCAGTACTTGAGATGTTTGGAAACACCATCAGTTCGATGGTTCAAAAATACGATATCGTCGCCACGCCACCACACGGCAAAAGCGAACCTGAAAAATAAACAAAGTAGAGTTTGGAGGCCTTATGAAGCGTACTTATCTGCAGGACGAAGCAAACACCCATTATAACCTTGGCATAGCCTACTACACCAAGGGGCAGTATGAACAGGCCATCGCAGAGTGGGTGCAGTCACTGATCAAGAACCCACAGAACAGCGAAGCCAGATTCAAACTCGGCGTTGCCTATTACCAGCTCAATCGCATCGATGAAGCGCTCAAGGAATGGGAAATCGCGGTCTCGCTCGACCCGCAGAATTACGAGGTACTGCACAACCTCGGTATCGCTTATTACAATAAGGGCGAAGACTCAAAGGCCATCGACTACTGGGAAAAATGTCTCGAAGTCAGAAGCCACGACCCTGAAATTCATTTCAAGCTGGGTATCGCCTACTACAACCTCGGCAAGGAAGATCAGGCTATCGCCCTCTGGGAAAAAGCTGCCAACCTTAACCCTGATGACGCCGACATATTCTTCAGACTGGGTGTGGCTTATTACAACAAGGGACTCGACGACAAGTCGGTCATCGCCTTTTCGAAGTCGATCGAGCTCAACCCCAAAAACTCAGAAGCGCACAACAATCTCGCCATCGTCTTTTACCGCCTCGAAATGTTCCAGCAGGCAATCGACGAATGGAAAAAGGCTCTCGCACTCAGCCCGCGCCAGCCTGAAATCTTCAACAACCTCGGCAATGCTTACAGCAAGCTCAATCAGCACCGCGAAGCCATCGAAACCTGGCAGAAAATTCTTGACCTGACTCCCGACAGCTCAGAAGTCTACTTCAAGCTAGGTTCGGCCTACGGCAAACTCGACGATCTCGAAAAGGCCATCAAAAGCTGGGAAAAGTGCATATCTCTCAACCCCAACGATATCGAAGCCCATTTCAATCTTGGTGTTGCGCAATACAATTCCGGCAACTTTCAAAAAGCCATTACCTACTGGAATACTGTGCGTGAGAAACGCAGCGAAGATGCCGACATCTGCGAAAAGATCGGTAATGCCTACTGCGGACTCGAAGACTTTGCCGAAGCCGCCAAGTTCTGGAACCGCGCGATTTCTTATGTCAGCGACGACCCTCAGCTGCACCACAAACTCGGTATCGCCTATTCAAAGCTCAACAAGACTCAGGAAGCCATTTTTCAGTGGCAGAAGGCGATTGAGATCGACTCCGATCACTTTGAGGCACACCACAACCTCGGCATAGCTTTTTACAACCTGCAGCGCTTTGACGACGCCCTTACCGAATGGGAAAAAGCCAAAGCCCTCAATCCAACCGATCCCGATCTCTACTTCAAGCTGGGGCACGCATACCGGCAGAAGCGCAAACTCGACAACGCCATTTCCAGCTGGAAGAAGACGATCGAACTCGATCCGAACAATCCAAACACCCACTTTGTGCTGGGTAATGCCTATGACGAAAAGGGCCTTATCGACGACGCCATTCTTTCATGGCGCAAGGTCGTCGAACTGGCACCTAACGATGTCGATGCCCACAACAACCTTGGTATAGCCTATTTTCAGAAGAATATGTTCGATCAGGCCATCTCGGAATGGGAAGACGCGATCAGAATCACTCCTGAAAACGGCGAACTTTATAACAAGCTCGGCATTGCCTACATCAAGCTCGAGCTGTTTGACAAGGCCGTTGAATGCTGGGAAAAGGCGCTTAAATACAAGCCTGAAGACGCCGACATTCTCTCCAATCTGGCCACTGCTTACCACAACCGTGAAATGTATGACAAAGCCATCGAAATCTGGAAAAGGGTCATCAAATACAACCCGCAGGATTCGGAAGCCCGCAACAAGCTGGGTATCGCTTATTACAACAAGGGCATGTACGATCAGGCCATCGACCTCTGGAAGAAGGCAATCGAGCTCAACCCCAAAGATGCTGCCGCCTACTACAATATCGGCACCGAGGAATTCGAGAAGGGCCGCATCAACGAAGCTATAACAGCATATATGAAAGTGCTCGAAATCGACCCGAAGTTCATCCAGGTTTATTACAACCTCGCGGTCATCTACGCACGCAAGCGTCAGTTCAGAGATGCCGTCGATGCCGCCCGTCGCTTCCTTGGCCATACTCCGACCGGCGTCGAAGCCGACAATCTCAAGACCCTCATCGAACAGTGCGAAAAGGAAATGGAACAGGAAATCGAGATTTAATCGAGATTTTTCCAGTCCATGTGAATGTATTCAGAGCCGGTATCGGCAACCTCGGCGATCAGGTTATCGCCGGGTTGCCAGACGGTCTGACCTTCGAGGCGATAAAAGCATTTACCCTCAAATATGCGCGCCAACGGCATTCTGACTGTAGCCGTGTATTCGTCGTCTGAGATTTTCTGCATCGGCAAAGCTTTGCGAACTTCAGTGCTCCAGTTGCCGATTTCTGCAAAGTTGCCGGTAAAAAAGACTTTCGCCTTTTCCGGCAGATAAGAAGCCTTGAGTTTGAGCGTAACCGTTCGGCTGCCCCAGGCTTTTTCGTCGAAAAAACGCCGCTGCCAGCGCCGAAAAACCTTTTCATAGTGACCTGTCTTGACATCCGCCATGAATACGGCAAAGCTTCTGCCGGCAAGCGAGGTCTGCAGGCGTCCCTGGCGAACAATCGCGCGGGCCGGCCCGATTTTCGAATCCATGACTTTCGGCAGCCCGTCTGCATGCAACGCGAAATCTATCTGACGGGGGCTGTCATCGTTGTTAAAAACAACGACGGCCATCTGATCGGGCATCAACCGGGCAAAAGCATAGGTGCCGGCATCTGCGTGCAGGTTGCACTGTAAGCCGCGCCGCAGCGCCGGGCTGCTTTTACGCAGAGCAATAAGTTCGCGCGTAAAGTTGAAAAGATCGCTGTCAGCGGCAAACTCCATCGAACGCCGATTCTCGGGCTCCGGCTCATGCGCACCAGTCAAACCCTGCTCATCACCGTAATTCAAAGTTGGTATACCGCGGGCGGTAAGAATAAAAGCCAGGGCCAGACGATACTTGCGTTCATCGCCATCACATGAAGTAATGAAACGGTCGAGGTCGTGGTTGTCGAGAAAAGTTGCGAGCAGGCCGGCGTCGGGGTATTTGCGGTCAAAATAGATGCGTGATGCAAGCCGGCGCATATCGGCACCCCTGGCAAAAACGTCTTTCATCGTGTAATAGAGTGGAAAGTCAAACAGACTGTTGAAGCCACCTTCTTTCCATATTGTCAGAGTTGCCTCAGGGTCGCCGTGCAGATATTCACCGAGCAGCAGAAAACCAGGCCCGCCATCATTCTGCGACGATGCATTGAAATCACGCCAGAAATCAACCGGCACATGCTTTACCGCATCGAGTCTGAAGCCATCTGGCTGCAGGCGATCGATCCAGTGTCGGCCGACCAGGCGAAAAAATGTCTTAACTACCGGCTTCTGCGAAGCAAAATCGGGCAATCCGAAAATCCTGCGGTTGGTAAGTTGTTCGGTGTCGTGCCAGTCGACGATATCGAGAGGCGGGTTGAACCATTCCGGGTTGGCTTCGACAAAAGGTGCATCATAACCCATGTGATTGACAACCATATCGAGAACGAGCTTCATGTCAGCCTGGCGCAGGCGCTGACGCAGTTCAACAAGTTCTTTTTCGCTGCCAAAACGCGAATCTACTGACCAGAAATCATGTACCCAGTAACCATGATAAGGTTGATGCTTGAAGAAGCGTTCATTACGATTGGTAAAAAACGGGCTGAGCCAGATTCCGGTCACCCCAAGATTCTCGAGATAGTCCAATTTTTGTAGAAGACCAGCGATGTCGCCACCATGAAAACCATTTATATCGGAGGTGTCGACCTCGTGATCGTTGCTCTTGTCGCCATTACAGAAGCGATCGATGAAGACAAAATACAGTATCTGATCTTTCCAGTCTTCAATAGATTTTGCATTGAGTGGCATTGCAGCCAGCAGGGCGAGCAGGAGCAGGGCTATGGTTTTTTTCATAATCCGGTCAACCTTTCAATGACATGAGATCTTGCATCAAGTCACATTATAACAGGCACTGTCACGAAAATCACAAGCTTTAACCGTTCAGGAAAAATGATCGAAAAGGCCGGTGGTGCGATACTGCAAGGCCTCAGCCAGATGACTTGCGGCAATAAACTCGGACTCATCGAGATCAGCAATGGTTCTGGCAATAACCAGCACCTTGTCGTATCCCCTGGCCGAAAGAGCAAAGCGACGGGCGGCGGCGATCAGCATTTTCTGGGAATCAGAATCAATGCGACAATATTGTTCGATTTTTTTGCCGGAGAGGTTTGCGTTGAGAAGCATTCCGGCAGGATCATTGCGATGTTTCTGAAGCGCGCGGGCTTTAACGACTCGTTCACGCACTGTCTCTGAGCTTTCACCGCCAGGTTTTTCTGCGAGTTCCCATGGTTGCAGACGTGGCACATGCACCTGAAGATCGATACGATCGAGCAACGGGCCGGAAAGTCGCTGTCGATACTTGCTGATCTGGCGGTTGTCGCACACACACTCAGATGTGGGGTCGGTACTGAAACCACATGGGCAAGGATTCATCGCTGCCGCAAACAAAAACCGGGCCGGAAACAGGCAGGTCTGGGCCGCGCGCGATATTGAAACCGAGCCGGAAGAAAGTGGTTCGCGCAGAACTTCGAGAACCGATTTTTTGAATTCAGGAAGTTCGTCGAGAAACAGCACACCATGATGCGCCAGCGAAACTTCGCCAGGTCCCGGCGATCTACCACCACCGATAAGGGCAACATCAGAAAGTGTATGATGCGGGTCACGGAATGGTCGTTGTCTGATCAGACCGGCACCCGGCGGCAGCAGTCCTTTTATGCTGTATATGCGCGTCACATCGAGTGCCTCGACAAAATCGAGTGGCGGCAGGATCGACGGCAGTGCACGCGCCAGCATTGTCTTACCAGAGCCTGGCGGTCCGGAAAATATGATGTTGTGACCGCCGGCGGCGGCAACTTCGAGGGCGCGGCGGGCCATCGCCTGGCCTTTGATGCCTGACATATCGTTGAACGCGAATATTTCATCGGCCTGGCGCTCGTGGTCGTGGGTCGGCAAATCGGCAACCGGCGCTTTCCCGCTCGAAAATGCGGCGACCAGTTCCCCGATGGTGGCATAAGAAACGACTTCGAGCTCAGGCACGACCAGAGCTTCACGCGCATTGTCGCGGGGCAGAACGATGCCCTTGTATCCCAGCTGGAGCGCCATAAGCGCTATGGGCAGAACACCCCGGGTGTGGCGCAATTCACCATTCAAACTGAGTTCACCGACAAAAATGTATTCACGACTGAGTGTGTCAGGAATAAGCTCCATCGATGTAAGAATCGAAACAGCTATAGGCAGATCAAGGCCGGAGCCCTCTTTGCGCAGATCGGCAGGAGCAAGATTTACGACAATACGACCAGACGGCAGCGAAAAGCCTGAGTTTTTTACGGCCGAGCGCACGCGTTGCCATGATTCCGAAACCGAGGTATCGGGAAGCCCCACAAGATCGAAGCCGGGTAGACCACCTGTGATATCGGTCTCAACAAAAACCGGGCTGGCTTCAAACCCTGAAATGGTTGCAGCAGCGATTTTGGCAAACATTCTCTCATGTCCTGCTAAATTTGCTTCTTGACTAAAATGTATTGTAGCATATTTTATACAAAATAGTTATTGTCTTGGTGAGGAACATACATGGAGAGTGCCGATTCTCAAAACAAGAGAGGCCCAGGCGAAGAGTTCTATACAGATGCTCATGCCGATTTCAGCGCTTCATTTGAAGATGCGCTTCTTCTCGAGCGTTTCGAAGTCGCCCAGGCGCAGCTCGAAGATTTCAAGAGCAAAAATGGCGAGTCTGCCCTCTACCTATATCGTCTCGCTCGTCTCAAAGAGAAGCAGAAAGAGATTCGGGTCGCCTATGAAATTTACAAGCGTCTCTACTACGAAATTCCTGTATTCATGCGCGACAAGCCCGAGCTTGCCCAGATTCAAAAAGATTACATCGATGCGCGCCTGAACAAAACCAGGGCCATGTGGAACCAGGTCGTCGCCGGCGCATCGCACTTTATCGAAAAAAATCCGGCCGCCGAAGATAAAAAAAGCAAAGAGCCTTATATCAAAGCCTTCTGGAAAAAGCACTACGAAGATCTCGAGGCCGTTGCCGCCACCTTCAGCAGTATTCTTGAGTTTGAACCACACGACATGAACTCAATTCTTGGTCTTGTTCAGTGCTACAGCGAAATCGACAACAAGGAGAAACGAGCATACGCCCTTGAACTGCTCGATGAAGCAAAAAAATACTGGAAAGAGATGAACGGCAAGCGGTCTGAGTCAGCTTTAAAAGCTGCCCACAAGCAGGAAGAAAGCGGCAATTACGACGGTGTCATAGAAATAGTCAATCTTGGTCTCGAAACCGAACCAGCCAATGTTGAGCTTTTATTGATGAAGGCCGAAGCTCTGTCCAAACTCTGGCATTTTCAGGATGCCATGTCATGCATTCAGGTTGCACTCAGGCAGAATCAGAACAATGCCAAGGCTCAACGCCTTAAAAAGGCGGTGGAAGGTCAGATTTTCGACCAGAATCTCAAAGATGGCCTTGAATTTCTCTATAAGGCCGAACAGGAAAAACCCGGCAGTTCGCAACAGTATAAATGGATTGAATCAGCTTTGAGCTGCTTTCTCGATGCACTGTCATACGATTCTCAGAACCTGACTGCGCTCGCCGGCATCTATAGATGCCGCATCAGATCTGGAGAGCCACTCAAGGCGCAGACAACGCTTGAGCGCATCAGGCAGATCGATCCTAACTACGATGTTTACTCGATCTTTCGCGACAAGAACGAGCAGAAAAGCAATGAAGGCGGCTGTTTTGTCGCCACCCGGGTATATGGCGAGATGCATCCTGACACAGTTTTCCTGCGAAAATTTCGCGACAATGTTCTCAAACACAGCTTATCAGGACAGATTTTTATCCGGCTGTACAGAAGAGTCGGGCCGGCCCTGGCTGAACTGCCCGGGCGCAGCCCGATTTACTCGATCTGCCGGCTGGCGGTAGACATTATTACCCGCCTGCTCAAAGCTCTAAAATACTAGCGGAACTACATTTTACCGGCCGCGAGGGCCACTTTTATTGAATTCATACGAGTCTGCCTGTCATCAGAACGCGACAGCATGACAACCGGACACTGGGCACCGACGATGAGGCCTGCACACTGAGTGTCAGCAAAATATAGCAGAATCTTGCCGAGAACGTTGCCAGTATCAATGTCTGGCGCGATCAGAATATCAGCACGGCCGACGACCTCGTTGAACAAACCCTTGTGATGAGCAGATTCGAGCGATATCGCGTTGTCGAGAGCCAGTGGTCCTTCAACTATGCAGTCACTGCCAAACTGCTTGCGTTCGCCCATTTTAGACAACACGGCAGCATCGACTGTGCTCGGCATTTTCGGATTAACTTTTTCAACTGATGAGAGAACCGCTACTCTGGCGACTTCGACGCCAAGCTTTCGCGCCAGAGCCCTGCTGTTGTTGATGAGTTCTATTTTTTCTTCGAGGCTGGGGTGAGTGACCATACCGCCATCGGTTAAAAAACGCAGGCTGTTTTCCCACTCAAATATCAGAACATGCGACAGCACATTCGATTTTTTGATGCCGGTCTCAGAGTTCAAGACAGCTTTGAGCAGAATCGGTGTCGAAATAGAGCCTTTCATCAGAGCGCTGGCGCGATTGAGTCTGACCAGTTCAACTGATTTAAAAGCCGCATCTTCTGGGGTTTCACAATGAATGATCTCGGGGTTGAAACCAGGAGCGGTCTTATTGATGCACTCCTTGATTATGTCCTTGTTGCCAACAAAAATACATTCGACAAAACCCTGATTGCTGGCTTCATAGGCCGCCGACACTGTGTCAATATCTTCAGGCATGCATACGGCCATCGGAAGCTTGCGGGCTCCAAGCAGCTTGTCTACATCAGCAAAATTCATGGCAAAATCCTTTCCTCAATCAGTATTCTTTTACGATCGAAGCATCGGCAAGAGCACGACAGGCGTGCGCAGCCAATGCTTTAAGCTCATTCTGACCGGGCTTGACTATAACCGGCGCAATAAACTCGACTCTTTCTTTGATCCAGGGCACGACTTTCGGGTTGTGAGCGACGCCACCCGTCAGAATTATCGCATCGACCCTGCCCTTCATGACTGTAGCCATAGCGCCGATCTCTTTGGCAATCTGATAAGCCATGGCCTCGAGGATCAGCCTGGCCTTTTCGTCACCAGCGTCGATACGCCTGGCAACTTCGCGGCAGTCTGAGGTGCCAAGATAGGCTACCAGCCCACCCTTGCCGATCAACTTTTTCTTCAGCTCACCAAAAGTGTATTTGCCGCTGCAGGCCAACTTGAGCAAACCGGTAAGCGGCAGCGTGCCACAGCGCTCTGGCGAGAACGGGCCAGCGTCGTTGGCATTGTTTACATCGATCTGACGACCTTTCTGATGCGCCGCTATGGAGAAACCACCACCAAGGTGAGCCACGATGTAATTCATTTCTTCTGGTTTTCTGCCACTTTCAGCGGCGACCTCGGCAACAACTGCTTTGATGTTGAGGGAATGCGACAGCGATATTCGCGGCAGTTCAGGCCAGCCACTGATTCTCGCGATCTCCTCAAATTCATCGACAGAAACCGGGTCGGCGATATATGCTGGAATTCCGGCGCTTTCGGCAACCCGGCAGGCGATCAGCCCGCCAAGAATCGAGGCATGATCGACAAGTTTGCCACTCTGCAGATCTTGCATCAATGAAGCGCCGACATGATAAACCCCGCCACTCAATGGCTTGAGCGGTCCACCGCGGCCAATCACGGCCTTAAGCTCGTTCGGCTGGCAATTCCACTCTGTCAAAGCCTTTTCAACTGCGGCAAAGCGAAAATCGAGCTGTTCGAGATTGCTGGCGAAACCAGCAAGATCATCGGCCTGATGAGTGATATCAACTTCTTTGAGCAGATCAAGCCCGTTAAACAACGCTATCTTGGTCGAAGTAGAACCGGGGTTGATAACCAGAATCAGTTTGTCATTCATTTCCTTCCTCACAGCTTATAATTTGTTTCCAGGGCAGATGGCCAACAGCTATGCGGTCGGCCGGACAGAATTCGCCCAGCGGAAAATCTTCGGGCGAGAACCATCCAACCTCTGGATTTTTGGTAGTTTTAGCCAGACAGTTTTCTGGAGTGTCGCTGAGCCGGCAGCTGACAAAATGCAGGCGCACGGTCTTGTCGGGATACTGATGTTCGAGCACAAGCAGCGTCTGTCCGGGCACAATTCTGATGTCGAGTTCTTCGACCAGCTCGCGATGAGCCGCATGCCCTGCCGATTCATTTTCTTCGAGCTTACCGCCGGGAAATTCCCAGAGACTGTCGAGGTAACCGCCGCGCCGCTTTGCCAGCAGAACCTTGCGACCATGCACCAGCACAGCGGCAGCTACGTTAATTGCAGTTTTATGCATATTCAGATTCCTAGTATATCTTCAACAGCAGTCCCTTGAGATAACGGCCTTCGGGGTGCGCCAGCGCAATCGGATGATCGACGGCATGAAATGATTCATGCACGATCATCGCACGCCGGCCAGCCGATGCGACAGCATCTCTGACTGCTTCGATAAATTCTTCGCGCCCCACCTGACTGGTACATGACGCGGTAAACATATAGCCTCCGCTGCTGACAACTTTGGTGCCAAGCTGATTGAGCCGGCGGTAGGCACGCAAAGCTTTTTCGGCATCGCGCCGGTTCTTGGCCATTGATGGCGGATCGAGCACGACCAGATCGAAGCTGCCCTGACGACATTGGCTGAGATATTCATACATGTCAGCCGCAACCAGCTTGTGTGTCGACAATGCAAGTGAGTTCAGCCGAAGATTATTCTCAGCTTCGGCCAGAGCAGGCTTTGCTATATCTACGGTTACCGACTGCGCCGCACCGCCTGCCGCTGCAGCAACGGTGAAAGCCCCGGTATATCCACACACATTCAAAAAATTACGGCCAGCGGCAATAGACCTGATAAGATTGCGGTTCTCGCGCTGATCGAGAAAGAATCCTGTTTTCTGGCCGTTTACCAGATCTGTCGAAAATTTGAGCCCATACTCTTTGAATTCTATTTTATCGGGAAGATTGCTGCCAAGAATGAGCCCGGCAGCATCGGCGCGTGCCAGCCGGATCTGGTTGCGTCGCCAGATCCATTTGATTTCAGGCAAAAGCTCTTTGATAGCTCTGGTAATCTCGCTCAGTGCCGCTGTCAGCCCAAGCGAATATATCTGCAGTGATACCGCCCGTTCATAGCGGTCAATTATCAGCCCGGGAATTGCATCGCCCTCGCCGTTGACCAGTCGGTAAGCCGTGGTTTCAGGTGACGCAAAACGCTCGCGACGCATGGCAATGGCTTCACGCACCAGTCGGCCAATTCCAGCCGCCAAAGGCTCGCCGGGCGCCAGCGGCAACATGCGCACCAGAATTTTTGAATCAACATCGGCGTAGCCGTAACCCATGACCTGATCGCGATGTGAACGCACCTCAACCAGATCGCCGGTAGCCAGTCGCTCGGGAACCTCACGAAAGGCCTCGGCATAGGCCCACGGATGGCCTTTTATCAGCGAGAACTCTTTGTTTTTCTTTAAATAAAGGCGTTGACTGCTCATAGATGTTTGTCCTTGATCTTATGGCTCATTCTAAGCAAAAACCGCAGAATTATCAATTTTTTAGTCTGCTGAAATCCATGCCACAGCAACTAATCTATTGACATGCAGCTTTGCCGTTTGTAGCATGTTCTCATAGAATTAACGCATTTCGAGGAGCTAATATGGTTCAGACTGATTTTTTGAAGGGCGTGTCACTTTTTGCCGACCTGTCTGAAGAGGAACTCAACAACGTCAGCAAACAGGCTGAAGTAGTTGAATTCGTCCGCGATGCCCTGATCTGCAAAGAAGGCCAGCAGGCCGATGCAATGTATATAATCAAGTCGGGTATCGTTCAGATTTACTGTGATGACGGGCGCGGCGGCAAAAAAATATTGACGCACCTCAAGCTTGGTGAGTATTTTGGCGAAATGGCACTGCTTACTGAAGAGCCACGCAATGCTTCATCGGTGGCTCTTGCCGAGACCGAGCTGATCAAACTTACCAAAGAGAGCTTTCGCAAGCTTTTGCAGACAAGTCCTGGCGTTTCGCTGAGCATAATCAAAACTCTGTGCAATCGCTTGTCAAAAACCAATATCGGCGCGGCGCAGACCAGAATGCACAATGTCTACGCCGTTCTCGGCCCCGACACCTCATCCGGCAAAAGCCTGTTTGCCCGCAACCTCGCCATGGCTATGATGAAAGAACTCGGGCAGGATGTGCTGCTTTACGACCCCAATTTGCGCGATGAACGCGTGGCCAGAAGCCTCGGCGTTGAAAAGCGCTCACGCATAATTGATGAACTTATCGATCGCGAAAAGATCAAAGACCTGTCGCAGTATGTGGTTAGAGCTCCCTGCGGATTGCTTACCATTCTGCCTCAGGAAAATGGCCTTACCGATATCAGGCTTAAGGAATTTCACACGTTCTCGCTCATGCAGACGGTTCTTGAAAACCATGAATACGTCGTAGTCGATTCAAGCTCGATGTATACCAAGGTAACCAAGGAAATAGTGCAGAACTGCGATAAGATTGTCTACCTGATTTCGAGCAAGAACGTTTCAGTCACAGGTCTGATGGATCACTTTGATGAAACCCGGCGTGGCTGGAAAGTTGCACCAGAAAAAATAGTGTTCGGGATCAACCACACAACCAACGACCCGAACCAGGAAAGTCTGATTACCGAAAAGGATCGCGAACGCATCAGCTTTGAAATCCCCTTCTGCAAGGAATTGCAGGGAAAACGCGACCCAGAACAGCAGCTGCTGTTGCAGACTGCCCCCGATCACCCGCTGGCAAAAGTATGCTCCGAGCAAAGTGTCGATATACTATTTGATCAGAGCATCGGCCTGTTTTTGCCGACTTTCGAAGACCAGCCAGCCAAAGCCGAACTCGCTGCACGCTGGATCGAAAGCGGTGTTGCCGAGCTCTCTCAGGTGCTGCGCAAGGTTGAAGTAAAAGGGCCGATTACCCGCAACAACACTCTTTGCAAGCAATTGTGCGGCAATTCTTCAAAATGGGATCTTAACAATCAGGTAGTTAAAATCGTCGATTTCTCGAACCGCTTCAAAAAAAGAATTCGAGATTGACAAGCTGATTCTCTCGCTGAACAACCAGGAAAGCGTTATTTAACGCGAGTTGAATTCTTCTGCCATGCGAATGCGTTCTATTGCCGGCGGATGAGAATACAGCCAGAATACGCGCAAAGGTGAAGGCAGCAGATCAGAGCGATTATCACGTGATAACCTGACCTGGGCACTGATAAAAACATCACGCAGACCGGTAAGCTCGAGAGCAACCCGGTCTGCTTGTCTTTCCATGAACTGGCTGATCTGACTCTCAACTGGCGCGACAAAAAGCTGCAGAAGCATGAAGAGAACCATAAGGAAAGGCAACCCGGATGCTCCGGAAATGTCTTTCAGGCCGAACCAGGAAACCTCAGCCAGTATCGGAAAAACCGCCCGATATGTTAATGCGATCAACAGCATCGCGAGCACGCCAATGCTCAATCCCCAGGCGACATGACTGTATTTCCAGTGACCAGCCTCATGTGCAAATATAAGAGCGGCTTCGTCTGGTGTATGGCTCTTGATGAGATTGTCGTAGAGAACAATACGCCGATGTCTGCCAACACCGGTAAAATAGGCATTGGTATGCTTTGAATAACGGCTTTCGTCAATCACATAAACTTCATCTACTTCCATCCCGGCCTGTTCAGCCATACCGAGGATGTCGGCTTTGAATTTGCCATCTTCAAGCAGGGTCTGGTTATAGAAAAGAGGAGTTATCAGTATTGGCGCCAGCAGCGTTACTGCCAGTGAGAAAGCCCCCATGACACCGGGCACCAGAATCGGCCATTTCTGAGGGAACCAACGTATTACTGCGAGCAGAATAAGTATGGCAACGGTCTGTAGACCGAGACCGAGCAGAACCGACTTGAAATAGCGCAGCAGCCAGCCGGCAAAGCCTATATTGGAAAAGCCGCTCTCTGCCTCCCGCCAGTAGCCCAGATAAATGGAAGATGGCAGAGACATCAACTGTATGAGCAGCAAGCTGGTGAGAATGAAATGCAGATCCTGGCGAAGCAGACCAGGCCCGGCCACAGCACCACTTCTCAGCCACAACGACTCGAATAAGCCATATCGCAACATGGCTATCAGTGTTCCAATCAGCAAAAACCCGTAAACGGCTCTGAACCAGAAGCCATACATTGCATATTCGCGGCCGGCAGAAATATCGGCATCGGAAAAGTAACGCAATACTGACTCTCTGAGCGCAGGATCAGTATTGCCGAAAAACTGACTGCTCATCAACACTATTCTCAGAACGCACCACGCAATCACCAGCAGCCAGAACAATTTTTCTACTTTTTCAGCATTCATGAACTCAATGTATTCTCATCGCAGCAGCCTGTCAATGCCAATCTGCCGCCAGAGATATGTATCAGATTTATTTTTTGCTGAAAGGGCTGACGAAATTTTCAACTGCTATTCTAAAACAGTCAGGTTAGTGGTAGATTGTCTACATGAAATGGCCCGATCCGCTAATCCGCAGGCAGCTTGCACGCACTCTCGCCAATCAGGCGAAGCCTGCCAGCACAAGACTGCAACCCAGAAACAGCAAGCAGTCTGCACCCTCTACACCACGAATAAACTGTCGAGAGTGCATAAGCTTTTACATTACCTGGGAAACAGCTACGCCTTATGGCTGCAAAGCGCACGGCTTTAAATCAGCACAGATCCCGTCAATGGTAGTTTTTTCGACATCAGGCGAGCACTGTCTGCTGTTTCGCCCCAAATCAGCCTGAATAGCTTTCTTGCAAAACACCCCGATCTGTGCTATTGTTTAACGCCATTAGAGATGCATACATTCCAACGATTTGCAGTTGATCTGAGATTTTTCTTAAACATTTAGAGATAACTGTCGATAAATATTAAGAAAAATACCTGTCAGCAGGCAGGTGACTGCAAGGAGGCGCGAAATAAAAAAAATGACTAAACAAAGCAGGATTCACTTTATTGGAATCGGCGGCGTTGGAATGAGCGGCCTGGCTCACATCTTCCTCAATCGTGGCTACAGAATTTCTGGTTCTGACATCTCTGAAAGCGAGCGCACAGAGGCGCTGAAAGCAAGAGGGGTCGAGATTTTCATCGGGCACAGTGCGTGCAACCTGCCGGCCGACACGGGCCGGGTGGTAGTGTCAACCGCAATCTCAACCGACAATCCGGAACTGGCAGGCGCTCACAAACGCAACATTCCGGTTCTGCATCGTTCAGATCTCCTTGCTGAACTCTTTCTCGATTCAAAATGCGGTATCGCCGTTGCCGGATGTCATGGCAAAACCACAGTCAGCTCAATGCTGGCAACAGTACTTAAAGTCACCGACAAAGACCCGACCTGTGTAATCGGCGGTTACGTCGCCGCCCTCAACGGTTATTCATCGGCAGGGCATTCTGACCTTTTCGTCGCCGAAGCAGACGAAAGTGATGCCACCTTTCTCAAGTATTTTCCGCAATACGGCGTTATCACCAATATCGACAACGACCACCTCGACCACTACGACAGCATTGCTGCCATAATCAAAGCATTTGAAGTTTTTGCCGGGCATATTTCAACCGACGGCGCTCTCTTTATGTGTGCCGACGATACTCTTACCAGAAACCTGGCAGTACCGGAAAAGCTTCGCACAGTAACTTACGGTATCGATACCCCGGCCGATTTCATGGCTACAAATATCAGCTACCAGCCTTTCGGTTCTTTTTTCGACCTGACAGTAGCCGGCCAGAATTACGGGCGATTTGAACTCTCTGTGCCTGGCCGCCACAATGTGCTCAACGCGCTTTCGGTAATTGCGTTCTGCTCAGAAATCGGCATGAATCTCAGCGAAATACAGACCGGTTTCAATCATTTCCGCGGAGCCGGCCGGCGCTTTGAGAAAAAAGGCGAATGCGAAGGTGTTACCTTTATCGATGACTACGGTCATCACCCCAACGAAATCAAGGCAACCCTCGAAGCCGCATCATCTCTGGGTGCCCGCCGCGTAGTTGTAGTTTTTCAGCCGCATCGCTACTCGCGAACCCTCTTTCTGTCACATGAGTTTGGTCGTTGTTTTGATAATTGCGACAAACTTTTTATAACCGATATTTATCCGGCCTCCGAGCAACCGATTCCCGGAGTGACCAGTCGCGTGATTCTTGATCACATGCCAGTAGCCAACCGCCGCAAAGTCAAGATGGTTAAAAACGTCGACGACGTGAAGTTCCATCTGCTCAACTTTGTTGAGCCCGGCGACGTTGTGTTTACTATGGGAGCCGGCAGCATTACCCGGGTCGGCCCCGATGTTCTTGAATCAATGCGCGCCCGCAGCCTCACTTTTAACGACATTCCTGTTAAAACAGCCGTCTGAGACTCGAATAATATCGGAGAACCCACATGACCATACTTACCGCTCTTTTCCTGTTGAGTGTTGCCGTTGTAATTTCCCGCGCCTCTGTAGCAGTAGGCTTCATGGTGCTCGACAAAATCAAGGATCGCTACGGTTCCTGAACTAAATCAGATAAAATGCGGCGGGCAGATCATTTCTGCCCGCCGCTTTGTTTTAGCCTCAACTCAAGGCTGGGTAATCGCCAGACTATATGAACCGCTGGCCAGAAGATATGACCTGGCTACTTCGCTAACCTGTTCCTTGCTGACAGCATTTATCTGTTCGGTGTATTTACGATAAAAATCAAAACCCTTGCCAAAAAGTTCGTCAGAAGCGTAATTATTGGCCATCGAAGCGTTATCGACAAGCGTCAGTGCATATTGCCCTATCAGATATTTCTTGGCGTCTTCGAATTCTTCGTCAGTGAATCCTTCATCGCGAAAGACATCGATCTCCTGTTTTAAACGCTGCGTCGCAGTGGCAACTTTTGCAGCAGCGGTGCTGATCGAAGCGAGAAAATAACCGCCATTGGCCATTCCAACGTTGAAGGCCCAGGTAGAATAAGCCAGAGAATCCTTAGCCCGCAGGTTTTTAAACAAACGCGAAGACATACTTCCCGAAAGAATTGTCGTGGCTATTGCCATCGGCGCAACTTTTTCATCATTTGCCGCAAAAGTTCTCGCAGCATAAATTATCTGAGCCTGCTCGCGATTCTTTTTCAGGGTGACTTCAACCGGCTCAGTTATATCTTTGAGTTTATATGGCTTGAACTCATTGGCCTTGCCCTGAGAAAACCTGCCAAGACTCTGCAACAGCGCCTCTTTGAGTTCACGCGTATAAAAGTCGCCAACAATGGCTACAACCATGTTAGAGCCAACGTAATGCTTTTTGTGAAATTCCTTGAGATCCTGCGTTCGAAAACGTTTCACATCATCAATTTTGCCGTATGAAGAATAGGCAATTGGAGTATCTGGATAAAGTGCTTCGAGAGCACCCTGAACCGTATATTTGTAAAGATCGTCTTCGTCAGCCTTGATCCAGTCTTCAACCTGCTTTTTGAGCTTGGTCAGCTCAGACTCCGGGAATTCAGGCCGTTCGAGAATGCTGAGCATAAGTTCGAGAGAAGGCATGAAGTTTTCGGCAAGGCATTGAAGGTCGAAAGAAACATAGCTCTTGCTGGCAGTTACCGAGAACCTGGAGCCCATGCTCTCGAATCTGGCAGCGATTTCTTCGCTTGTCATACCGGCTGCCCCGCGTTGCAGCATTTCGGCAACAAGATTGGCAAGGCCGGCTTCGCGCTTGTCTTCGGCCATTCCGCCAGCGGCAATTTTAAATGATACCGCCACGAGAGGCGAAACATTATTCTGCTTCAGTATCAGCCGCATACCGTTATCGAGCGTTATCATTTCGGGAACGGCGTCTGGTGCAGGCGGTTCTGGTTCGAGCCGGGCAACAGTAAGATTTGAATCGACGAAATACTTTCTGGCGACTGTAGCAATATCTTCACTGGTTACCAGTCTGATATTCTCGACAAAGCGGTCGGCATCTTCGACATCAGACAGCATGGCAAAATGACCGTAATTGGTTGCCTGATCTTCAGCCTTTTCACGATCATAAATATCTTCAGCAATGATCTGCTGGCGGGCTTTTTCGAGTTCAGCCCCGTCTATTTCACCCTGATGTAATCTGTAGACAATTTTGCGGGCAGCTTCGATGAACGGCCTTACTTTACTCTGAGAAGTCACACCGCCAACCTGAAAAAGCATGGGGAACTGGCTTGAATAATAGCCTGCCCCGGCCGAAACCGCCAGCTGCTTCTGTTCAACCAGCTCCTGCCAGAGCCAGCTCGACATGCCGCCACCGATAAGGCGGGCAATTACGTAAAGAGCGAATCGGTCACTACTGGCGATTCCCGGTACTTTCCAGCCCATACGCACATAGGCGTGCTGCAGATCGGCATATTCGATGCGGGAGCGCATTTTCTCCTGAATCGGCTCTTCTGGAATCTGCTGCGCAGGAACCGGCTGCCGAGGGACGTCACCCATGTATCTGCGGACAGAATCAATGGCCTGATCTACTTTTACATCGCCCACAATCACCACCCACATGTTGGCCGGCACATAAAACTTTTTGTAATATGCATAAAGCTTGTCTCGGGTAACCTCTTCAAGATTTTGCAGATAGCCAACTATTGGATGCCGATACGGGTGCAGCTGAAAAGACTCTTCCATAATCAGCTGAACGATACGGTTGCCTGGGTTGTCGAGGCTCATACGCAATTCTTCGATCACGACCTGCGTCTCTTTTTTCAGTTCGTCGGCATCGAATGAGCTGTTGAGAACTGCGTCAGCCTGCAACTGCATCATCTTGTCAAAGAACTGCGACGCGCCAACCAGGTAAAAACAGGTGTAATCGTTTGCAGTAAAGGCATTCTGATGAGCACCAATTTTCTTGATTTCGTTATCCAGCGCACCATATGGATAAGTAGAAGTTCCTTTGAACATCATGTGCTCGATAAGATGGCTGTAGCCTTCTTCTCCAGGCTCTTCATTGACCGAACCAACTTTGATCCAGACGTTCAACGCCACAACTGGAGCAGAGTGCACTGGTTTAACAAAAACCTTCAAACCATTATCGAGAGTGAATACCTGTCCGGCCGATTCTGAGCTGGCAGCAAAGGCCATCTGCACAGTCAACAGCATAAAAACGGCAAGCAATTTAAAGACTGACTTCATATTTGTCTCCCACTTGATTTTGCGACATTTTATCACTATTCCGGCAGTACAGCCATAGCAGCCGATAATTCACAGCAAAATATTTGTGGGCTTCTAATCGCCAGACAGCCTGATGCCGATAGTAACTGTAAGATATATACATTGGAGTCTCTTATGAAAAAGGCAAACAGTTATTTTCTGGCCGGAGCCATACTGGCTGCAATGGTAATCGCAGCTGCCGACGGCAATCTCATAAAATCAGTATTCGCCAGCAACAGCTTTGGGCGCCTTCCACGCGAACTCAGACTTGGCAGCGAACTCGGCATAATCATGCCCGAACAGCTTAAAACAAAAACGCTGAACGGGAGAATATCATCAGCGGCATTTTCTGAGAAGCTTGCATTGGTAATGATGCTGCTGGGAGCCACCGAAGCGGCTGACAGCAAAGAATTGCTTCAGAATGGCATCATAAAAGGCAGCAGCCGCTCAGGCAGTATTTCGCGCGCAAATGCCCTTGAAACTCTGGCCAGGGCCAGCATGTTTCTTGCGACAAAGGGCCTGATAAGCCATGAAAACGCCAAAGCCAGCAATTACCGGGACTACAGAATTGCCGACAAATATGCCGGCGCCTTTGCCTGGCTTCAGACAAAATATGTTGTCAGAGGTTACCCGGATGGCTCACTCGGCAAGAATAAAAATCTGACCCTGCGTGAAGCGGTATTTTTCCTGCACCGGTTTTATGAAGCGGCATCAGCTGAAATGATGGGCAGAAGGCCGGCAGAGAAACTGAGCTTCATCGATCTTCCGCTCAACCACCCAATAATGCAGGCAATTGAAAATCTCACTCAGGCCGGCGCCTTTGATAAGATCATTCTTCGCCCCAGCTTCGACGGCGACTCCTTTGTCAGCGCAGCCGATCTTACCGAAATGCTCAACGGTATCTTTGCAAGAGCTGGCAAAGACATCGACGAAATCCGCATTAAATCAATATTTTCTGAACCTGCCGATTCATTCGGCAGACGGCAGCATCTGGCACTTGCTCTTGAATACATCCTTGACATCTTCGCCAAAGATCGCCTGGCAGCCGAGAAGATCAGATATCAGGATGTCAGCATCGAACAACCTGAATATGAGTCTCTTGTTAAACTGGCCGGTTGCGGGCTCAAGCTTGGCTATGGCGATGGACGTTTTGCCGGCAGCGAATCGGTAACCTGGTATGAAACAGTCAGGTTGTTTGATGAAGTGCTGAAATACGCCACAGTTCCTGCGCCATCAAGTGACACCAAAGACCGACTGGCAGTCAAATCAGATCTTGAGGCGCTCAAAGCGCTGCTGAGAGCCAAAAAAGACAAGATCCATCAGATCCTTACTCAGAACAAGAAGTAATCAGACTCGGCTTAAAATCAGGCGTTCCTCTGGCATACAACTGAAAACCAGCTCCTTGCCAGCTGCAAAAGCAATGCTTTCGGCCGCCAGCTTGGCTTCTCGTGCGCAAATGGAAGAAAAAACCCTCTCAACAGCAAAGCCGTCACCATCCCTGACAAATACCTTTACCACCCAGAGACTGGCAGTGTTGGTAAAAATGCACTCGGAACTTCTGGCCAGTTCAACATTGAGCACTTCATCAAAGTGGCACGCAGTTGAGCGGACACCCAATATACTCGACTCAAGCAGGGCAATCTTGAATTGCGACCTGTAAATGTCAACGCGTTTACGATAGGTAACCAGCACCAGGCCGGCGAGTATGAACCCGGCTGAAACAGCGAGACAACAGATACAGAATTCGAACAGAGAAAAAAACAGCTTGCCACGCAGCAACTGTGTAATAATGCCGATACCGGCAAATATGAACAAAGCGCCGAGCAAAACACAGGCTCGCGATGTCCTGAAAGTTACGACATCACCACCGTTGTCTTCAACCTTCATGACTTTAAAACTGCTTAGAAACCCCATCTCCAGCTTTCCCCAGGCACGTTTTGTAATTTTTTATCAACGTGTTGCCGATAATAACAAACGAAAGCAGTCAGGTCAATGTTTTTTATTGCGGAAAGTGGCGTACACTCAGGATTTAAGAATAGAAGTACGATACCAGAGCGAAATAAATTCAGTGTACACCCAAATCTCGACAATCAGGCGATTTGAACACCGTTCATAAACCAGCTGATTTTGGGAATCTGCAAATGGAGTACTGTTGCCGCAAAAGGGTACAACAGAAAAACAACGCCAGAATTGCGATCAACGATCGAGATCGCGGCAGACGCCTGATTTAAGGGCATCATAGAATTGAACTTCGTCAAGAAGCCTTAATCCAGAGCTGGCAAGCAATTGGGCTGTCACTCCAGAGCCTCCTACAAGACGGCCGGAAAATGTACCGTCATAAACTTCTCTGATACCGCAGGAAGGGCTTCTACTCTTTAAAACAGCCAACTCAGCGCCATGCAGCCTGGCAAAGCGCAAAGTTTCTTCGGCCCCGTTAACGAAACAGACTGTCATATCAGCTCCAGATCTGTTTAACACCTTACCCCTGCCGTCCAACACGGCTACGGCGTCATTCTGTAATTCACATGGAATTCTGGGCGTCGGCATGCCGCCGAGTTGTTCCGGACAAACAGGCAACAACAGATAACGCTCAAAAAGAGCATTCCAGAAAAGAGCGTCTGCGGCATGAACCGATGCCGCAGACGCCTTATAGTTACATTTGCATCCGGTCAGGCAGGCGCTTATCAATATACGACTGCCAGGTCTGATATCTATCAATCAGTCACCAGCCTCATCAGCCTGATTCCCTCCAACTGGCGCAACAACAGAATCAGCCTCAAGCTTGCCGCTATTTTCAGGCTTAGTCTCTTCGGGTTCGGTTTTTTCAATTTTCTGCTCGCCGGAACCCTGAACTGTCGGGCTGGAACCGGGAACGACCTGATCTTTCTGGCTCGGCTTAACCACCGGAGTCGACTGCGGTTTCTGGTTATTGGTTGAATTGTCGCGCAGAATGATCGATTTGCTTAGGTCGGCTGTCGTTGTGGCGATTTTGCCAGGCGCCACACTTCTGTTACCCCTTGTCGAACTGGTCATCACTCCCGGCATGCTTTTCTGCATCTGGAGGACTGCCGGCCCGATCAGGAGAACAGAGATACTCGGAAAAATGAAGAAAACCAGAGGAACAAGAAGCTTTACCGGCAATTTGTTAACACGCTCTTCTGCCAAAATCATACGCTGATAACGCATCTGCTCTGCCTGAGCGCGCAGCGTTGGCCCGATTTCGGCGCCAAGGCGCTGAGCCTGAATAAGCGAACTGACAAAAGAGAAGAAAGACAGAACACGCACTCGCTCTGCCATGTCGGCGAGAGCTTCTTCGAGACTCTTACCAACTTTAGTGTCTGAAAGAAACATTTTGAATTCGACGATAATGTCTGTGTTTCTCGACTTCTCGACAACCTTGGCGATACCGCCGGTAAGATCGAGACCAGATTCTATGGCCAGCGACAGCAGATCGATAATATACGGCAGCTCGAACTCGATGTTTCTCTGACGTTTCTTGATCAGATGCCCCAGATAGATGCGTGGCAGCCTGAAACCGATCGGGCTGAGCAGAACGATGACAATAATTCCAAAAACGAAACCAAAAGAGAAGGGATTAACAAAAATGATCAACAAGGCCAGAAATACGATTGCTGTCACTTCCATGATTGCAATGTATTCGTCGGCAGAAAACTCGGCAGCCTTGTTTGACGCTTCGAGCAGAAACTTGATTTCAGCCCGGAGCTTCTTGAAAAAGTCTCCGGAAATCGAGCGGTTAAAAGCAGCCAGCGGCGCCAGACAGGCTCTCAGGATCGGCCATCTTGCCTGACCTTTGGCACGAGCCTCGTTCTTGGCAACAACTGCCTCTTCTGCTTCGGGCAGAATTGAACTGGCCATGCGATTGATAAACATCAACCCGAGGATCGCAGCTGACAGAGTGACGATCAAAACAGCCTGTCCAACCGGATTTTCAAGCATGGGAACGAGATACTGCGGATGAAACGCTGTAATTATTGCAGCCAGAGCGATCGGAATCGAGCCGACAAGATTGCCCGACAAACGAGCATGCGCGGTTCCGGCAACGACCTTGCCCATGATTTTTTTGCGTTCGGCAACTGTCAGAACGATCTGGCGATAAAGGTCTTCGAGATTTCCACCAGTTTCCTGCTGAAAAATGGTCGCATTGACCGCCAGCTTGAGATCAGGGCTGGGAACCCTGTTTGCCAGGTTAGTGAGCGCTTCTACCATTGAAACACCAAGGCGGCGTTCCTGAACCAGCGTTCGGAATTCGTTGCAGATTGGAGGAGGAGTCGCAACTGCGATAAGTTCAAAAGCCTGGTCTAGGTTACGGCCGGCCTTGAGACATGAGCTGATCATCAACAGAACTTCGATCAGCTGATCCTCGAGGTTGGCCCCGGTAACACTCTGGAGATAGCGCGAGCGCCCGGAAGGGTCTTTATCTTTGCCGATTTTGCTGGGATCAAAGCTGATATCGAGCTGCTCTTCTAGCACAAAATAGACGCCAATAATACCCCCCAGAATAGCCAGAATCTTAATGATAGGAAGAATTGCCATTATCGTGCTGCCTCCTCATTTTTGGCGGTGGGGCTTTTAACTTTGAACAGATGCGCGTGCTGTTCCAGGAAACTCCCTGGAATGGATCTGATGAATTCTGGCAAAGCTCCTGTCGGCAAGAGTTCACCGACAACGTGACCGTCCTCACCGATCCACTTCTTTTCAAACTTGAATATAGTCTGAGTCTTGATGACATTGTCTTCGATACCTGTCACTTCTACCAGCTCCAGAAGTCTTCTGCTACCGTCAGCGAGACGGCCATTCTGCACGACAAAGTTGACCGAACTCGCGATCTGTTCGCGAATAGCGCGCAACGGCAGATCGACGCCGGCCATCAGCACCATGGTTTCGAGTCTGGCGAGGGCGTCTCTGGGAGTATTTGCATGAAGAGTCGTCAGCGAGCCATCATGTCCGGTATTCATTGCCTGCAGCATATCGATTGCCTCAGGTCCGCGACACTCTCCGACGATGATCCGGTCAGGCCTCATACGCAGCGCATTACGAACAAGGTCGCGAATGGTGACCTGATTTTTGGCCTCTGTTCCCTGCTGGCGGGCTTCCAGGCGGCCAAGATTGACCTGCGTAAGCTTCAGCTCAGCCGAATCTTCGATACAGATCACGCGCTCACTGGGCAGAATAAAATTAGACAGAACATTCAACAGGGTCGTCTTACCAGAACTGGCACCGCCTGAAACGATAATATTCTTCTTGAGGTGAACGCAAAGCTTCAAGAATTCAGCTGCTGCAGGCGAGATACTTTTGAACCGGTAAACCAGATCTTCCATGCTGATGGGAACCTTGGAAAACTTCCTTATGGTTATCATAGGTCCCGTCAGAGCAAGAGGCGGAATGATCGCATGGACGCGGGAACCATCTTGAAGTCGCGCATCGACGTATGGAGTTCGCTCGTTTACAGTTCTGCCTACCGGCATCAGAATCCGCTCGATAACTGTGCGCACATGGTCTGAGTTGCTGAATTTGCGATCAGTGAGCATGAGCCGGCCGCTTTTCTCGACAAAAATTCGATCAGGTCCATTCACCATGATTTCGTCAACATCTTCATCGCGCATAAAGTCTTCCAGAGGCCCGAGACCAAGAATTTCATCGATGAGAAACTTTTTGACCTCGACTTCGGAGTTGTGCCCCTTTATTTTTGGTGGCGGCGTACGCTGCATGGCATCATCAATCTTGCTTTCGACTCTTGACCGCAATTCGTGGTCAGATATGCCGAAATGCTTATCGAGCTCACCGACAACTTCCGATCTCAGCGCCTTCTGATATTCTATAAGCTCCAGAGGCGTAGTGTTAATGGGATTGTGAATTTCTTCCGGCATCATACCGGAAGCCGGCATGATCAGGGCATGTTTAATCACATCCTGAATACTGTTGTCGAGCGCCTCGGTAGCATTCTCCTCGGTGAGATCGCCACTCAGAGGAATGGCGCACTCTCGCTCAAACAGCCTGCTTTCACTGTTATCAGAAGTATCTTCGGCGTGATTTCTCAACCATAAGATTTTTTCATTAAAGCTGTTGCGGCAGGAAGCCTCTTCTTTGAACTTCTGGGCAAAGGCCGGAGATGGTGGTTGTGACGTGTAAACATACAGAAGTCCGTCGGCGCGACTGAGCAGAAACACCGGCAAAGGCGACATCTTGAAAAGAATGTCGATCACGACATAGCCTTCAAGTTCTTCAAAAATCTTCAGCAGATGTTGTAGAGAATCTGTAAGATCGTGTTCGCTCAGGTTAAATTTGGGCTCCAGAGTTTCGCCTCTGCGGTTGCCACAGAAAGGGATATAGTAGACCCCCTGATGCGAGGTGAAAGTGCCTGAAAGATTTCCGGCTGACAATGATCCCCAGTTGCCCATGTAATATTCGAGAAAACTATGCAAAACCGGAACATTTTCGTCAAGCTGGTCAAGAATGCTGGATGGACGCATGATATTGAATTCAATCAGCGCCACTGGCTTGCCAGTTTTTTTATGAAGCTCTGAAGCGATTCCAGAAGCAATAAAAGTTTTACCTATACCACCCTGAAAACTGGTAACAACAAAGGTCCGCGCTTTTTTTGTTGATGTTGTCATTTCTCCTCTTTTCTGAAAATCATTCAACCACAATGCAATAAAACTGTCAATCTGTTACAATCCATAACAGATATTTGAACGAAGGGTTTCATCATGTCAGATTTTGCAATCGAAGTAGAGGGCCTTGCAAAAAGCTATGGTCAGACAGAAGTAGTCAAAGGTATCTCGTTCTCTGTCAGACATGGAGAAATTTTTGGTTTCCTGGGTCCAAATGGAGCCGGCAAAACCACCAGCATCAGAATGATGATCGGGGAAGTCCCTTTCAGTAACGGTAAAATCTCGATACTTGGCCATTCAATACCCTCACAGACTCATCAGACAAGAACCAGAGTCGGAGTGGTTCCAGACTACCAGAATCTTTATGACCGCATAACCATTCGGCAAAACCTGGAATTCTTTTCGGCTCTGAACAATGTGTCTTCATCACGGGTCGATGAGGTTCTAGCTGAGGTATTTCTAACCGAGCATCAGTACAAAGCCTGCAAAGATCTCAGCCGGGGACTGCGCCAGCGCGCCCTCATCGCCAGAGGGCTCTTACATAAGCCGGCGCTCTTTTTTCTCGACGAACCAACCTCCGCGCTCGACCCTCATTCCGCCAGGCTCATCCGGGAACTTGTTCTAAAGCTCAAAAGCAATGGCACCACGGTGTTTCTTACTACCCATTATATGGAAGAAGCCGACCAGCTCTGCGATCGACTCGCGATTATGAACGCCGGCGAGATTGTAGCCTGCGACAGCCCTGAAAATCTTAAGAAGAACTTTGGAAGAAAATCAGTCAGAGTAGAGTATCTTGAGCATGAAATGAAACAGATGACCGAGTATTCTCTTGAAACCACAGACGACACCGGCATTGTTGCTGATTTGCTGAGAGCGGGCAGGATTCTCAAAATACATTCGCAGGAAGCTACTCTCGAAGAGGTTTTCATGAAAGTTACCGGCGCACGTTGGAAATCTGGCTCAGAGGAAGTCGAGATATGAATACCAGGGTAATTACCGCTATATTCAAAAAGGATCTTCTCGACAGTCTGCGTAATTATCAGGTCATATTGATGGTCCTGACGCCAATCGTTCTTTCATTGCTGTTCACCAACGTCATGAGCGGCAGCAAAACCGCCGCAGCCCTGCCTGAGATAGGCGTCATCAGCAGCCCCCAGCAACCCCTTATAGAATCATTGATTGGTAAGGGTCTCAGCAAGAAGATAACTTTTTTTCAGGATCGCCACGACCTTGAGTCAGCTATCCTCGAAGGAAGAGTCAGATTCGGCATAATATTACCAGAGATAATAGCTCATGGAAACAAGGGGCAACCGGTTACGCTGCTTTATCCTCCGCATATTCCAGATTTCGGAGTCGAAACGCTCAAAAGCGTTTTTGAGGCAGAAATTCGCTCACAGCTGTCGATGACGCCGCAGCCACTTCCCTTTGAATTTAAAGTAGAAGCAGTTGCCGGCACTACCAGCAACGCTAATGCCATGGCTGACAGCATGTTTCCGATGCTGATGGTTATGGCCATGGGAATGGTTGGCTTTCTGGCGCTGCCGATGGCAATAGTAGAAGAACGCGAAAAAGGCACACTTAACGCAATATTTCTGACACCGATAAAAACAGGAGAATTCATTGCCGGCAAATCTCTGTTCAGCCTGTTTTTATCGCTGACAACCATATTTGTCATGCTCAGTGTTAACAGAAAATGGAGTGACAACAGCGGGTATCTGGTTCTGATAATTTTTTCGGGCACGCTGATGACAATATTTACCGGCCTGATCATCGCAAATTTTGCTAAAACCCAGGCCGCGGTTAATGCGATCGGAACGACGCTCTTTCTCTTCTTTCAGATGATTCCGAGTCTGCAACATTCAAGCGAGGTCGTCCGCAGCGTGGCTCCATTCGTGCCCTCAACCTACATTTTTTCGGGATTACGCAAAGCAATGTTTCTCGACCTTGCAAAAGTGACGATAAATGACGATATATTGACCATAGTCATCATGACTACGGTTGCGTATCTTGTCGCTCATGCTGTATACAGATTTAAAAAGGCAGACAAATAAATCTGGCTTGCATTTGTGCACAGAATACAGTAATGTCAGAATTTAATATCGAGGAACTCGGAAGACCATTGTGAAAAATCTGGCTTTTGATGAAATAGTGAGAAATCTGCTTGTCTATCTCAAGGGACAAGTTCCTTCGCTCAGCTCTAAAGACTCTAGAGACGATGTGCTGCGCCAGGTTCAGAGCATGACGTTCACGCTGCGATCAACGATCGTTCAGCTCGAAGGCGCTGCTTTTCAGGATCCGCGCAACACAGAAGACTACATGAAACTCGAGCGCGAGATCGAATCGCTCAAAGCAACCAACGCCAAACTTGAAGAGTCTCTTTTCCTGGAAATGAACAAATCTTCAGATACCGGCGAAAAGTTTCTCAATTACCAGGAAGAGCTGGTCAAAAAGCAAAAGACTGAAGCAGCCCTGATAGAGCAGATTGAGAAGCTCAAAACCGAAATAGAAGAGCTTCAGAATCGACCGGTACCAGTACCGGTAATTACCGAAACGGCAGTCGATGACTCTGTTTATGAAGACCTCAGAGCAGATATCTCCGACCTTGAATCACGTCTGGCAAAAGGCGAAGAAACTATCAACCAGCTGCGCCAGGCCTTGCAGAAGAAAGATATCGAGCTCAGTAAGAGCAAAGAAGCTCTGATGGAAGCCATGAAAATGGACAAGTCAGAGATTGAAACGCTCAAAAAACAGCTGGCCGAAATTACTGAGGCCCGCAACGAAAATTCAATTCTGAGAACCCGGGTCAGCGAACTTGAGGGCGAACTCAGCAAATTGCCGTCAGCAGATGCATACCGCAACAATATTGCGGCAAGCGAAGCCAAGATCTCTTATCTCGAAAAAGCTCTTATCGATGCACAATCTGACGCCAAACGCCTGAGAGATGCGCTTGCTGTTGCCAACCCCGAAGAAAACGTACGTGAGAAAGAAACACTTCAGCAGCGAATAGTTGATCTGGAAGCCACCCTGCGCAGCGTAATCAAGGCTCGCGACGCCAATGCAAAGACAGAACGCTTTTCGTTCGCACCCGAAGAATGCGTCTACCTTTTTGAGACTTTAACGACAACGGCAAACCGGCTGTCAATGAGTCCCGAAAACCGCGACGTTTACGCTCGCGCCCGCGATTCTATAGCGATTCTCGAAAAATCGAATGCAATTCAGCGAATTCAAACAATCGGCGAAACTTTTGATGGCAAGGTTCATAAAGCGGCAAAGTCCTTTAAAAATGACTTCCTGCCCGACAACATTATCATCAAAGAGGAAGGGCCTGGATTCGTTTCTGGAGCTCGCCTGATTCAAAAAGCCGTCGTCTGGGTCGGAAAATCTGTTTTCAATTGCACAGAATGCTTCAACACCTGCCGACCACATGAATATTTCTGCCCCAAATGTGGTCTTGAGCTCACGGCACCAGATGGCACCAGTAAAAGAGACATGCCCCCCCACCCGACTGAGCTCGAACCAAATATTCTTCTTCTCGACAAGCTCATCGACCAGGGAAATCTGAAGGCTGCCAGCGGCCTGCTGAACTATATTTCCCGCGAATACCCGGCTAACGTCGAACTCGCCAAGAGACAGGTTCTGCTGACCAGTGCCGAAAAAACTTTCGTAACCCTTGATAACTAAATGTCAGATAAAATAAAAGACAATCGTAGTTTTATCGAAAAAGTCGAACAGGAGTTCGACTGGAATCTGATTTCGATTGTTTCGATATGGATTTTTCTGATCTCCACGTATTTTTTAATTTACGTGGGCTGACACTTCAAGAAAAACCGCTTCTGGAAAGGCCGAGACACCCTGCGATCAGGGGCGCTGGTCGAAAAACCAGAGTTTGAGTGCCCCGGTAGGCGATTTTACTTCGATATTGGTTGTGGCCGCACCTGTGCTTGTTCTTACAAAGCAGCTCAGAGCATTGGCACTCAAAGAAACGCCAGCAACCGGCACTGCCTGTGGTAAAAACCCCGGCAGCGTCACGCCACTGTAAGTGCCTTGCAGATTCAAACCCGACAAGCCATAATCCTTGCTGTCAGATGAAGAGTAGCGATTGAGGTAAAGGCTCAGCCCCCATTTCGCCAGTGTAACATCGAATGCCTCGCCGGTTATGGCAGCAACATTGGCAGTTCCAGTCAGTCCAGAACTGATCAGTGCCCTGGTGACCTCGCGATAGGTCGTTCCATAGCGATTTTCCTGGGCGAGAAACCTGACGAAAAGATATGAAAGCCCATAGCTGTTCAAGCCTTGCCAATCAGTCAGAGAAAGCGACGTAAAGTTTTCCTGAGACAACTCGATGAGCAGGGCGGTGTTCTGATCTCCCTGCAAAATCCCGTATCCACAGACTTCTTCGGCATATTTCGACATGCCTTCGTTCAGCCATGTCGCTTCGTAATTTCCGCCATTGACACGCTTCTGCCAGTAATTCACCATGTGCTGAAATTCGTGTGCCATTGTTCCATAAAGCGTGATGTCTCGGTCTTCAGAGTATCTTACATATAGAATTTTGCGGCTGTTGCTTTCACGCAGCTGAATATCAGAAGGATTGCGCGCTGACAGATCGACGCCATAGAAAATTCCCAGTATATTTTCGCTCATCGAATCTGTCAGCAGTATAGTCAGACGGCTTTCACCGTCAGGCCCCAGTGCCGGTTCCTGGCCGAAATAGTCTCTGATTCTAGGTTGTATAACTTCTTCGAAACGCTGGCGCACTTCAGCAACCTTGCTGGTCGAGGGATCAGCTATTGCATCATCGACATAAATAGCGGTTAAGCCGGTCAAACCGATACAGGTTGCGCTGATAATGTTATTAGGATATGACGTACTGGTGGCCACTGAACCATAAGCCGGAATATAGAAGCTTTCGCTTACACCCACCTGAGGCGAGGCCATCGGCCCGGGCTCAAGGGAAGCACTCAATAATGTCGTGTCACCTGTTCGCTCCGCTGCGTAGCGCTCGAACTCGCGAAAGGCCGAGGCCGGGTCAGTTATCTGCACCTGCGCCGGTGCTTGTCTGCTTGCGCTGATATCGAAGTTTGAACTGCCGGGTGAAGCTACTGCCAGAGCATAAGACTTCCCGCTGGATTGCAGACCGGGAACTTCTGACTTTACAGTTTCACCAACGCCTGCCAGAACCGGAAATCCGGTTGAACGATAGCCGCTCGGCACAGGCACCGGTGAAGTCACAGTGAATTTATATACGGCGCCACCGGTCATCAGGTTGTTGAAGAGGTCTTTGACAGTGTTGCTGGCGATAACAAGCTGGTTGTAACTGCCCAGGCGCCATGGCGACGAGGGCATAAAGCGCAGGGTCACATCATCTTCCCAGCTCAGGTTACCGCTGATTGCCGGAACCAAGGTTACAGCCTGACTGGCCGAATCTTTGTTGACCGGTTCGCTGAAAACAATTCTGATAACTTCCGATTGAGCTACGTTAACAGCGCCATTAGCAGGACTCACACTTATCAGAGTCGGTGGAGTGGTATCCCCGGCTGTTCTCGCGAAGAATGAATAAACAGTTGAAGAGGCAACCCGGCCGCCACTGTCGCTGGCTTCGATATACCAGTAATATTGCGCGCCCATGTTCAGATCTGCGGCTGGTGTCCAGCGTTCATCGGTAAGATCTGAGGCAACCATCTGCACGGGCGGTGTTACCGTATCAAGATAGAGATCGTAAACCACCGTATCGCCGTCGAGATCGCCACCGCTCCAGGAAAAAACTGGCCTGAGTGCAACACCGGTGGCACCATCGGCGGGAGTAATTGCTACAGGAACATTTGGCGGAGTATTCGGCTTATCTGAGGTTCTAAAAGACCATATATGAGAATTTTCATTGGTCAGTCCGCCGTCGTCGCGCGCTACCACCTGCCAGTAGTATGTACTGAGATAATCATACGGCTGCGCAGAAATGTATGACGGACCAACCAGATCTGAAACCACCTTTTCAAGCGGAAAGGTTTTGCCAACGAACAGATCGTAAGTAATCTGGTCGCCGTCAGGGTCGGTAGAAGCCCATTGCAGCTGCACGTCATAAGGCACATTGACTGCACCGCTGGCCGGGTATACTACAACAGGGTCAGAAGGCGCCTGATTCGGCGGGGCATAAGTGCTGAAACGCCATACCGGCCCGGGTGTTTCGCGACCTCGGTTGTCTGCTGCGACAATCTGCCAGTAATGAGTAGCTCCCAAGGCCAGACCGAGCATTTCATGGCTGGTAGCACGCGTTGTCGTAGCCAGTTCCAGCTGCGTCGGATCAGATGAAATGTAAAATGAATAAGTAACGGTATCATCGAGATCAGGGTCGCCGCCTGTCCAGGTAAAACGCAGTGAGGGCAGCTGATTGATCGCCAGATCTTCTGGCACCGGGTTCTTGGGCTGATAGGGCGAAGCATTATCGCCCGCCCCGGTTTTGAACTGCCATATAGCCGGGTCTGGCGACACGGCGTCGTATATATCACGGCTGACAACTTTCCAGAAATATACCTGTTCTGCACTGAGCGAAGGTATACGATAGCTGTTTTGGGTAAGGTTACTGGCAACGATCTTTAAATCAGCACCCTGGGTGGCAAGTAACAGGTCGTAGGTTAAGGGATCATTGTCAGGATCCTGGCCTGTCCATCTAAAAACGATATCCGTGCCGAGATTTTCGGTCAGATTGGCAGGAAAAGGATTGCTGGCCGACAGCGGCGCCTGATTGCGCGGATTCGGCGGCAGACTGCTGCCCGAAAGAATTTCGATATCGAGAATGGCCATTCCCTCAGCTTTATTGCTGTCTGTACCGGTGAGAGTTATCTGAACAGTTCCGCTACTCGCTGGCGCGGTATAAACCACGCTGCTGCCTGAATCGTAAGAGAGAGTTCCGCGCGAGGCCCGCCAGTTATAGGTAATGTAGTCGCCATCGGCATCAAAACCGGCTGCAAAGAAGGTCACGCTCTCATTGGTTTTGATGCTGGTAAAAGACTGTTCGATCTCGACAACAGGCGCCTGATTACGTTCAGCCGCGCTGAGCGGCGTAAGTTTCACACGCAGATAAGCGTTACGTTTGGGCTGAAAACCGGGATGGATGACCGCTTCAAGATATCCGGCCGCTTCGATGCGCATGGGCCAGAAACCGGCTGGTAATGGCCCGATTTCGACATCACCACTGGCAGAGGTAAGATAGTCTGTGCCCCACACTGTTAATCTGGCACCTGCTACCGGGTTGTTGGTAAGCAGATCGGTTATCCGCAGATTAACGCTGTAAGGTGCAACAACCAGTGGCAATGTCTGAGCCAGAACCTGAGTTTCGAATTCTCCGGTAAGATTAACCAGATCTGAACGCTGTTTATAAGCGGTCGTGCCAGAAACGGTCTGAGCGATAACGTGGTATTTTCCGACTGGCAGACTTTTAATTACAAACTTGCCCTGGCTGTCGACAGTCGTCTCGAATTCAGGCTTTTCTTCGATATAAACGCGCGTGCCATCGACTGACAGAAGTGAGAAAACTGCAGATTCATGCAGCGAAGCCCCTGATACCGGCGGCAAAACCTGGCCGCTGAGGTTGGAAACGACAGTAACCTGGCCGGGTTTGGCCCAGTCGGAAAGACCGCCATCGCCGCCGCCACAACCAGAGGCCAGTAAAAGAACAATAGCGACTATAGCCAGACAGGCCGTGATTCGACGCGGGTTTAACAGATACATTGGTTTTCCTGATTAAATACTTCAGGCTGAACTATCGGCAACATTCAAAAAACAACTGATAGCTCCTGCAAATTATAAATACAACAACCCCCTGCCACATAAACGATTGGCAGGGGGTTGTTGCTGACAGGCACAAGTTAGAATAACCCGATCATCACGTATTTCCCTGTGCCTCTTCTATCAAACCAATGTTCTTTTGATGAGCATCGCGCTGTTCGGCAAAACTCAGCTTGGTCTCGGCAAGATCACGCAGATCTTTGGCAGCGGTATATTTTTTAACACTTTCTTCGCCGCCCTTCTCATCGCGCCAGGCCAGATCTACTTTCTGCATATTGTTATAAATGGTAGTCGCTCTTTCCTGTCTTATAGCAAACTCTTCATCGGTTTCGGTAAATTCTTCCTGGGATCCGTCAGTTGTAGTAATGATACCTTTCTGCATTGTTGATGGGTTGTAAGAATCAACAAGACTGACATATTCCGGGTCGCCATCCTGTTTCCCCGCGTTATAGGCTTCTCTCATGCTGTAATCGCGCATCTTGATATCATAAGCCTCTTTGAGGTCATTATACTCTTTCGAATTCTTATCCATGTTGTCAGTATTGATGCCTGCGCCAGAAAATGAGTTCTTGAGGTGCTCACTCTCATATGAAGCAATGGTTGCGTCGATATTCTCCAGGTCAGTTTTGAGCTGACTAACCTCTTCATGATTCTTCAGAGCGTTCTGTAGATCGGTAACTTCAGTAGACGGGTGATAGAGCCCCAAACTCCACCATGTGCCATTGCCACGCGTATCTACACCGTCAATTGAATCATCGACTTCTTCAAGCTTATTCATGACTTCTTCAAGCGCATCGGTTTCTTTTGCGTGCAGATTTTCGAGCTGCTCAACCGTCAACTTTGCCAGTTCTTCCGCAGTTAATGCCTGAGCAAACATCGCATCACCATCAAACTCTTCATCGAGAATCTTGGCACCGTCCTCTTTGGCCAGACTGGCCATCGACAGAAACCTGTTCTTGTTGATCAGACGATAATATTCTTCGATCATGAATACCGAGACGCGCTCGGTGTGGCTGGCGATCTGGCTCGATCCCGGAATTTTGCGGCTGCCGACCATGGTAATGTCCATGCGGGCGGCCCAGCCTTCATCATAATTGATCTGGCCTCCGGTTCTTTCACCATCGCCTGGAGACTCTGGGCGGGAAAATGCTATAGAATCGACGTGCCGTGCTATTGTGCGGGTAGAGCCAGCAACATTGCGCGTCAAAAATGGTTTACGAAATTCGTAAACGACACTTTCAAAACGATCAAACGCCAGTTTTTCCTGGTCGCCTTCGCCGGTGATCAGGTAACGATCGAATCTGATGATGGCACTGTTACCGTTTTCTGCTGCTTCAACTTCGAGACTGTCAGCTTTAACCGCTTTGAAATCCTGAGACAGAACTTTTAAGGCATTCCTGACTTCGCTGGCCAGAGTCTGCTGAGTTGCAGCCTTTGACACCTTTCGCTGCGAGGTACTGAAAATTTGAAAGGCGCCGCCAAGGACCAGGCTGGCCAGAAAAACGCCAACCATAACCTCTACCATTGTCATTGCGCGTCTTTTCATATTCATTCCTCCCTCTTACATATAGCAGTCAGGGTTGCGAATTGCATTGCCCAACCGCAGTTGACGCTTATTGTCGCCTTCAGTCGTACCATCGCCTTCCTTCCAGGTTGCGTCTACGTTAATCCAGACCTCACTGATACGATTGTCGGGCAGTTTCTTGACTGTCAGTTCAGCTTGTACTGTGAGGCTCTTGAGCTCTTCATTAAATTCATTGATTGCCTCAAGAGTCTGGGGATAATAGTTCTGGTTGACCACGAAAGTATCGCCAGAGCTCATTTCCTGATAATCTTTGAGATAAACTTTGAACGGAACGTGTTTGCACTCCTCGATCAAACGCTGCGCCAGACGAGCAACTTTTGAGTAGTTGTTGATCTTGACCGTCGATTTGCCACCATATTGCACCAGTCTGAACAGCGGAATAAAGGCGATGGCAAAGATAAATACGCCGATCATTATCTCAAGCATGGAAAGACCAGTTCGCTTTTTCATTCTCTACTCCTACTGCGCTCTGATGCTGGCATAGCCTGGCGCCAGCGAAACGACATATCTTTCGGGATCATACACTCCATAACTAGGGTGCAGAGACGTCATCGAACTGCGAGTCTTATAGGCTGTGTATTCGATACGAATATCACCCTGAGCCGGTGCCTTTGAAAATTTATTGGTTATCCAGTTTCCAATGATTCTAAGACTGCGCCCACCACTTATAGCCAGGCCTTTATCAGTATACAGAGACCCTTCAAACTCAATATTTTCAGGACCGCTTTCAATAATTACCCCACCCTGGCGACAGATAAGCGAGAATACAGTTCGCGGAGTTCCGGCAGCGCGTTCTTCTTCAGCCGTATACGGATCCTTTATGTGGCCTGCGATAAGGATATTGCCACCAACGACAATGCCGCCGCGACCGGTGACGTAAAATGCGTCTGCTGGCATCTCAGCAACACCAGGAGCCGGCAAGGTAATTGAATCGGCTATGTAAGTGATACCGTTGAGGTTGAGACACTTCTGACCATTTTCGTCTTTAAGCCTGTTCGGAATATCGTCATAGAAATCCTGAGCTGTCGGATAATAGTAAACGGCTTTTTTGGCATATTGTTCTGAAGAATAGAGGTTGGGAGGCGCGTTTTCCATAAATGCCGGATTGTAAGAATTGGTATAGATATCGACTTCACCGCTCTCGTTCTTGGGCGACATTAAAGGTGCCAGATTGAATCCGTATTTGTCGGCAACATCGTGCGTGTGCCACAATGGAAATGGCACCGGCAGGATCATAAATCCCCATGGAGTCGGAATCTGATTACCCAGAGGAATCGGCCCCGGAGGGTAAGACATCATGCAGAAATGCCACTGACGATAATTTTTAAGAACATAACCCTCAATTTCACGGGTAAGTGTCGGGAAAAGAGCGGAGTCGCCAAACAGATGAGTCACCGTGCGACTCGGCGTCGGGAAAGGCACACGATAATAACGATAGCCAACTCCAGCCATCGGCCATTCCCACTTCGACATGGGGTCCTTGATCTTTACCGGACCAATACTGCCACCCAGAGCGTCAGCGCCAAGAAAATGCAAAGGCAGCTGAAACATGCTTATACCAAAATCGGTTTTGTTGGGTGCGATATTAACTTTAAACATACTGCCGACTGCTGATTTGAGAAAATTACTGACGGCGCCAACAACGGCATCTTTTCCTGCATTCATGGCGGTCTTGGGGTTTTCGGTCGCAGGCGCCGCCGGGGCAGATGTTCCAGGCTCACTCGAAGTAGTTGTTGTCGATGAAGTGCTGCCGCCGACCGGAGCTTCACCTTTGGCTGAATCGGGAACCGGTGTCTGGGGCTCAGTATAGGCAATCTGCCTGTTCGACATCTGAGTGTAGCGGTCTCCCTTGGCAAGAACACCTTTTACATTATTATTCAACATCATCAGCCATTCGGCACCGCGAGCGGTTCTTTTAAGCCATGAGTCACCCTGGTAATTCATCGGCCCGGCCGGATTCCCGACAAAAGCCACGTTGACATCCATAGGTTTGGTGCCATTTACCCTGACCAGACCTGGAAATTCGCGCTTTTCGGTTTCAGTCGGATCGCTGGTAATTACGCTGTAATTGGCAAAATTATTGACCGTCAGATCACCGCCAATATCGTTGAATACAAGATATTCGTCATGCAGATTCGCGACGAAAAAACTATACATCGGCGCAACCGGCTCTACATCAGCACATTTAAATTCCTTGGTAGCGTAAATGGTCTTGGTGACTCTGTCCTGGGTCGGAAAAATTATCGTGCCCTTTGATTCGATGTTGAACATGCCATACTTTTCGACATGCCTGTTGGCATCGAGCTCAGCCGGCAATGAAAGACCTGATTTATCTGTCAATAATGGAAAGATATTTTTGTCGAGAGTAATCTGATAAGGATAAATGCTGTCAGGAAGAACCTCTGAAAGTAGTTTATGAATAGAAGTCCATTCCAGCAGCTGTTGCATCGCAGTGAAATTACACCACTCGGCAAACTGGTCAAGAACACTGACAATTTCGACACTGAAAATTGTTATTCCACCAACGCCAAAGTTCAGTTCAAACTGAAGCCACTTGAGAGAATTCGGCAATGCGAGTGTCAAGGCGACAAAGCCCTGATTGCTGAAAAATTCTTTGACGCCGCTATGACAGTTCCATGGGATCTGCACACCTGGCACCTTGTAAGCCGCCTCTTCGGGAGCTATCGAATAGGCCTTGTCGAGCTCGATACTGACTTCAATCTCAAAATCAGACTGCTCGCCTGCCATGTATCTGACCAGTTGAGTCAGTTCATCGCCATTAGGTCCTTCAAGGTCTTCTTTTGTCAGTATCAGTTTTTGCGATAATCCACCCGGGTCGAGCTCTTTGTCGCTACCGATACCAGAATCGAATACGCCAGACTTAGCCTGCATTGGCGCACGAATCCAGGCGGCAATATGGTTGGCATCCTTGAATTTTTCGGGATCGTTCAATTGCTGCTGTATAATACCAAGCGCACGTTCAAGACCGGCTTCAGCCAGACACTGAGCCTGGGTGCTGATATGAGTTCGCTCGGTCTGGTGCTTTTCCTGAACGGTAGTGTTCATAAAAAACACCGCCATCACAGCCAGAACCGCCAGAATCCCGACAATTGTCAAAAATACGTTTCCTCTTCTGGCCATATTACCCTCCTAGCGTCTCGATGACGGAAAGTTCTTGAGATAACCGAGAGTATCGTCAAGAACGCTGTCTACAGTCGCAACACCTTCGGCGCCATTCTGTTTGATGACTTCCTGAATGTGGCTGCGCACCACCGGATCGACTCTCATCTTGGAAAAATCCATCAGCATCTTGTTCATCGCCAGATAGCCGGCTTTAACATTTTTGGCGGTAAAACCCTTGATCTTGAGACTTTCGAGCAGATCGAGATAACGCATAAATTCTTTGCGTAAAGCCTGAATATCGCCTTTTTCATCATAAATGGTGCAAAGATTACCACTGGCCATGAACATCAAAAATTCGTTTTCACTCTCTGTTTTGAGTATTTCTTCGCATATAGCGCGGGCTTCATCCAGACGCCCCTGTGCGATCAAAGCATTCGATGTTCTGATTTCGGTGTTCATTTCGGCCTCGTAATACTTGCGCTGGGAAGGAGGCAACGCGGCAATCTGCGGTGGAATGTAAGCTTTTGCTTTGCTGATGCGATCAAACGCCTGCGTCCATTCTTTTTCTGGAGACACGCGCGCGGCTGGGGCCGTGGCTGAGCTACCGCCTTTGCTGGCAGGGTGTTGAGATGCAGTACGCTTAAAGGAAAACGCCGTCCGGCTCATGCCCAGACGGTCGCGACTTGAACTCACGATATCTTTTTTGCTGGTTCGGGTTACAGTGTACAGCAGAAAAATAATCGGTATGATAAGCAATATCAGGCCGACCACCAGTATCCTCATATCGCCCAGATCAACTTTTTTTATCAGGCTCTTAGGTTCATTGCTCTCTGTCATGATTCTTCCCTGAGGTGATTATGTTATATCAAGTTTATATTTAATCTCATCAATGTGCAACAACAGACGGGGAAGGCTTCGCCTTCCCTGGAGTATGTGAATGTCTCTCTCCTCATATATACTTACGTCTGCTAACTTAAGTTTCGTTGCAACAAAAAAAACAACAACTTTTCGATTGCCTGACAATATATAATGAATTGATTGAGATTTTTTTCAGGGGGCAATTATGAAAAAGGTTCTGTTGATAGCTCTTTTCGTTGGTTTTACCATTCAACTGATATCGATTCCAGTCATTGCGCAGAACCGTGCGGGAAAATCAGGGAATGCATCCGCTAAGGCGGCCGAAATTAAAGCTAAAATTGAAGCAAAAAAAGCAGAAATGCAGCAGCAACTACAGGAAAAAATACGCCAGAACCAGGAAAATGCTGCGGCAAAACGCGAAGAAGCCAAACAAAAGTGGCTTGAAAAAAAGCAACAGAATGAAAATTCAGGTGGTAATGCCGAAAAATGGCAACAATGGAAGGAACAAAGAGCAGCTGGCCAGACCGCTAACAACGAAAAGTGGCAACAATGGAAAGAGAAATGGGGCGAAGGTAACGCTGAGAGATTGCAGCAGATGAAAGAAAAGTGGGCTCAGATGCGTGAACAGAACCCGCAACTCAAGAATCTTGGCGAAAAGCTCAAAGCTCTGAAAGAAGCAAGACAATCTGGCGACAAGGCACTCTGGCAGGAAAAAATACAGGAACTGCGCAGCCATTTCCAGAAGATGAATCCGGAAGCACGCAACAATCTTCAGCAGCAGATGCCAGAATTTGCTAAAAAACTCGAAGCAATGAACCAGGGTCAGAAGAAATTTGAAGCCAGCTCGACATTTACCGGCCCAAGAGGGGGACAGACAAGTTATACCGGCAGTGCCGTCAGAGATGGCAATACTCTGCAGCAGCAGGGCACAGCTGTCGGCCCGGGCGGCAAACAGGCACAGCGCACCGCCACGAGCGTCAAAGACGGCAATACCCTCAGCACTACCGGGCAATGGGTTGGTGATAAAGGCAAAACGCTCGATTTTGAAGGTAAAACGACAAAAACCGGAAATACTCTGAGCACCGACAAAACCTGGACCAGCGAAGCCGGCAAACAGACAACTCTCAACCGTGAAACCGTCAAACAGGGCGATACCACCTCGACCACCGGCAACTGGAGCAACAGTTCGGGCCAGACCGCAACCGTAGTCACCACAACCCAGAAAAGCGGCAATACAGTTACCAGCGATGTCTCGATTACGACATCAGGCGGCAAAACAGCTCACACGAGCGGCACTACTAACGTCGAATCAGGCCATTCAAGCACAACCTGGAGCAGCGAAAGCGGCAAGACTCTCGAAACCAGCAGCGACTGGGTATTCGACATCCTCGACGAATAATTTCAAAAATATAGTAAGGGCGCAGGCGGGTTTTATAGCATTGTATTTTGTTTTTCGATTACGATTACGAGCACCGCTTCGCTGAGCACGAATAATTGCTCGGGCACAGTTCAGTTAAGATTGTGATAGTCGTCTGTTTATAACATATTTAAAGAAAGCACCCGGCTTTTGCAGCCGGGTGCCTTTTTGCAAACACCTTAGGAGATTATCGCCTGATTATGCTCCGGCACTGCCAGAGAGAGAAGCGCCGTTCACGAAATCTTCGAGAATCTTGTTGAAAGTCGCACTCGGGCGCATTGCCTGAACAACCTTCTTGTCATCGGGTCGGTAATAGCCACCGATGTCGAGCGCCTTGCCACGCGCAGCGTTGATTTCGGCAAGAATCGTATCATGCTTTTCAGCAAGCTGTTTTGCCAGAACGGCAAAGCGTTCTTTCAGTTTGAGATCTGCGTTCTGAGCGGCCATGGCTTCGGCCCAGTAGCGGGCCAGATAGACATGGGTGCCGCGATTATCGATACCCTTCTTAGCGTCTCGCGACGGTGCGATATCGCCCTCGAGAACCTGACCGACAGCATCATTGAGAGCTTTGGCCAGAATCTCGGCGTTGGCGTTCTTGTTGCGACGGCCAAAGTCTTCGATAGATACGCCCAGAGCCAGGAATTCACCAAGAGAATCCCAGCGCAGGTGCCCTTCTTCGACGAACTGCTGAACATGCTTGGGTGCTGAACCGCCGGCGCCGGTTTCATAGAGACCACCGCCGTTGAGAAGCGGCACGATCGACAGCATCTTGGCGCTGGTGCCAAGTTCGAGAATCGGGAAAAGGTCAGTCAGATAGTCGCGCAGCACGTTGCCGGTAACCGAAATGGTGTCTTTGCCTTCTTTGCATCTCTGCAGAGTGGCTGAAATAGCAACGCGCGGCGATATGATCTGAATGTCGAGATCAGAAGTTTCGTAGTCTCTCAGATATCTCTGTACCTTGCCGATCAGGGCGCGGTCATGTGCACGTTCTGCGGTGAGCCAGAAATATGCTGGAGTATTGGTGATTCTGGCGCGGGTGACGGCAAGCTTAACCCAGTCGCGAATAGCAATATCTTTGGTCTGGCACATGCGCCAGATATCGCCCTTTTCGACCGCATGCTCGAGAAGCGTTGTGCCTTCTGCATCGACCACGCGAACGATACCGTCCTGCTTGATTTCAAATGTCTTGTCATGCGAACCATATTCTTCAGCTTTCTGCGCCATCAGACCAATGTTGGCAACACTACCCATGGTTCGCGGATCGAATGCGCCATGTTCTTTGCAGAAGTTGATGGTCGACTGATAAATACGGGCATAGCAGCGATCCGGAATCATAGCCTTCATATCATGCAGTTCACCATCCGGGCCGTACATTTTGCCACCAGCGCGTATGGCTGCAGGCATTGAGGCATCTATAATTACATCGCTGGGCACGTGCAGGTTGCTGATTCCCTTGTCGGAATTGACCATCGCCAGTCTCGGGCGCTTCTTGAGAACTTCATCGATATCCTTGCGAATCTCGTCCTGCTGAGCCTGCGGCAGTTCCTGAATCTTATCGTAAAGGGCGCCCATGCCATTATTGGGGTTGATACCCAGTTTGGCAAAGGTCTCAGCGTGCTTTTTGAAAACGTCTTCGAAGAATACGCTGACCACATGGCCGAATATGATCGGGTCAGATATTTTCATCATGGTTGCCTTGAGATGTACCGAAAACAGAACGTCTTTCTGCTTCGCATCTTCGATTTCCTCAGCGATGAATTTCCGCAGGCTCTTGACTTCCATGCGTGAAGAATCGATAACTTCATCCTTTTCAAGAACGACTTTGTCTTTCAAAACGGTTTCATTGCCGCTCTCATCTTCGAAAACAATTTTGGCAATTCCGGCTTTTTCGATTACAGCAGCCTGTTCACGTCCAAAAAAGTCGAATGCGCGCATATGAGCGACATGAGTTTTTGAGTCGGGGCTCCAGGCACCCATCGAATGCGGGTGTTTGCGGGCGTAATCTTTAACAGGCGCAGCAACACGGCGATCTGAATTGCCTTCGCGCAAAACCGGGTTAACCGCACTGCCAAGCACTTTGGCGTAACGGTTTTTTATTTCGGTTTCATTTTCATTTTGTGGTTCAAGTGGATAATCAGGAACTTTGTAGCCTTTGTCCTGAAGTTCTTTGATCGCGGCAGTAAGCTGTGGAATCGAAGCGCTGATGTTGGGAAGCTTGACGATGTTGGCTTCTGGCTTTTTGGCGAGGTCGCCGAGAAAAGCGAGATCATCGCTCTGTTTCTGTTCAGGCGTCAAATTTTCGGGAAAACTCGCCAGAATGCGGCCGGCCAGCGAGATATCGCGCAGTTCAACCTTGATTCCGGCCGGTGCTACGAACGATTCGATAACGGGCAGGAGAGAGACGGTGGCCAGTGCAGGAGCTTCGTCAGTTTTTGTATAATAGATCCGGGGCTCGAGAGTGGTCATGTCGACAATTTCCTTTCTTCCATTCCTTCATATTCTTATTCATAACCGGCTGTAAATCATGATCTGATGGTTATGGCAGAACGCTATTTTTGCATTCTACCCGGCAAGCGTAGCATAGGCAAAAACAATCGTCAATCCGGTACAGCTTGAATTTCGCCGCCGATGGTAATCTTTATGTAATATTTCGAACAAATTCGGCAAAATGCTGTGGTTAACATGACAAAATCAGCTCCAGGCCTTAATCGAACATAGGTGGCCAGCTAATTTTGCACTATTTTCTGAAAAAGACGCTGACAAAAGACAAAACCTGACCTGGCACTTCGGTATTCAGAATGCCATGTGTCTCGCCGATGCGGCACAACCAGCCGTCCCCCGGACCGACTTCAAAGCGCTTACCATTGTGACAGCCGAGGCCGCGACCTGAAACGATAAAATAAAACTCAGCGCTGTCGTCATGGCAGTGCTCAGGGATTGTCGCCCCAGGCTGCATTTCGTTGAGACCAAGCGCATTGAATGGCAAACCGTCAGGGTCAGCACCGATATAGTCGCGACAACGCACCTCGCCCTCGCCACCACGCACATTTTGCTTCACAATTTCCTGCATCTGCTTGTATGAAAACATAGCCTCCCCCATTACATTCATTTTTCAGCTTCTGCCGTTGCGCTTGCCGGCATGAAAGCGCTCTTCCAGGCTTCAAAACCCTGCGAACTGCTGAGAATATCTTCTTCTGACTTAAATTCGCTGTCGTCAAAATAGACGCGATAAAAATACAGCAACGAAATCAGCTCATTCCAATGCACTTTTGAGGCGACAACCTGATCGCGGAGCTCAACAATTGTCTGTCTTTCAGCAGATTTATCAAAAAGCCCCTGTTTGCGAATCAATGCCAGCCATTCGTTGTAACGATGGAAGAACAGCACCTCGAGCTCATCCTGCCGAACCGGTTCTTTGAAGAAGTTGTTGTATTCTTCGATGGCGACGCGGTATTCATACATTCTGCTGTTTCTCATGTATTCGCTGTCTTTAGCGCACACCAGAGCCATGGCTTTTCTTCTGATGCGGTCGAGCATTACTTTTTTATAATGTATCTCCACCTCGCCTCTTGCAGCACCATCGGGAATGTAATCGAGATAATTACGCAAAGCTTCTTTGACATCGGTCAACACTCGTTCTCCGCTACGCATTTCGAAAATGTTGTTTTCGATGCGTTCACGCACCAGCATATTGTGGGCTGGTATAAAGAGAGTTTTCACAACTATCAGCCCAAAAGCAAGAGAAATTCCGGTATAAATTATCACAGCAGCCCATGAAGGAAGTGAACTGGCTGGTTTAACACAGGTCAGATCAGCTCCTCTTTTACCAGAACGTTCTTTGACGCCATCGAGAAAATGCCCCGCCAGCGAGCGTTTGCTGAAATCAAAATCGACATTGCGCCCGGACTCAAGCTTGATGGTCATAATGCTGCCGGCAGAGGTCGTCCCATACTTCCGGTCGGGATCTTTGATAGTCTTATTGGTCAGACCAGCCGAAAGTATCTTTTCATAGTCGAGTATCTCCAGTTGCCGGCCCCTGGCTTTCACCAGCCCGAAAGACGTATTAAAATATTCGCAGCGGCCCCACACCCGGCAAATTTCGATGATCAGAAACACGAACAGCATTGCCAGCGCAATTGCCAGAATAACGTATAATACGAATTCACCAATGCCATTTGCCAGCAGATCGACCGAAACCATGCCTGACGGAGTTTGCGTTCGTTCGAGCATCGCCAGAATGAATAGAAAAGCCAGTGTTACTATAACGAGCAGGAAGCCTGGCAACAATGCCTGGTGACCGCCAACATGATATTCTTGCGGGTTGCGCCCCTGTCGGAGCTTTTGCAGTTCCTGTCGATGGTCTTCCGGGAGCAGCTCGAGGCGAGTGGGCAGATATCCATTTTCCATACTTATCACCTTTGCGTTTTTTCAGAATGACGACAGGCATACCAGAGAAAGCACAGGCTTCTGAAGCGCACTGCGGCAGGAAAAATCGAAATCACCATGATGGTCAGTAACATCTGCAACACATTCTGGTTTTTGCGCGAAGAGGTTCTGAGCAACGATCTGTTGATGATGAGAAAGACCTGGCCATTTTTGTGCGCCCATGCTCTCAGGCGCAGTGAAAACCAGATTTCTTCAGAAGCATAAACCTTTTCGTCAAAGCCGCCAGCCTGCCGAAACCCCTTGGCTGTGCAGAAAACGAAACAACCCGCGGCCAGTCGGGCTGCCTGCGAAATCATCTGCCAGTAGCGCAGCAGCGCGGCGGCAAAAAAAGCCTGCGGTCGGTCGAAATCAACGCGGGCGCCACCGCCGGCGACCCGGCCGCTGCCGAGCAGACGCAAAACCTCAAGTAACAGCGGTGGCTCGATCATGGTATCGGCATCGACAAAAATGAGAAAACGACCATTTGCTGCGCCGGCACCGCAGTTTCGCGCCCGTGCGATCTGCCGGTGCGGTTCATGCACGACCCGGGCGCCCATGCCCGCAGCTATGGCAGCAGTATCGTCAGTCGAATCGTTATCGACAACGATGATCTCACCGCTAAAATCTGTGACATGCTTCATTGCAGCCTTGATCGAGGAAAGAGTCGAAGCGATCAGCTCAGCTTCATTGAATGCCGGAACTATAACTGAATAGTCGATTATGCCGTTTGCACTCATGCGTTTGAATCCTTTGCCAAAGCCCCAGACAAATCAACGACGTCTCCCCAGAAATTAATGCTGGCCAGTAGGGGTAGTTCTCTGACAATTTCGACGGCCATCTCGTAGCTTGCCGAAAAGCCTTCATAGACGTGGTCGAGTTCGCCATAGTGCTGCAATATCAGACGCTGCGGCGCAAATTGCGCAATCGCCAATTTGATCGCATCGAGCGTATTACCAGTCTGCTCGGGATGACCCTCTTCATATTGCGGCCCCGGGTTACGCCAGGTGATGAACAAAGCGTCAGCGCCGGGTTTCACTCCGGCCAGACCTCTTGTATAATCGGCGTCACCGCAGAAAATAATGCGAAAATCGCCGGCGAAGTCAACTTCGAAAGCTGTCAAAGGCACTTCTTCAGGCTTTTTGCGCCAGACATGGCAGGCGTAGCGGGCGGCGCAGGTGATCTGGCCAATACTGACTGCGGCGCCGTCAGATAGTTTGACGATTTCAATGCCGGGCAGTGCTGCGTCTGGATGCATAAAAACCGGCTTGCCGGCGACATTACAGGCCTTTATCAGTTCTTCATCACAATGATCCTGATGATTGTGGGTAATAAACAGCGCATCGATGGCATCGGCAAGTCTTGCCGACAGACCATCGGGTTCAGGCCAGCCATAATAGCGCGGAACCGGCACCAGATCGAAGGAGACAACCTTACCGGCAGCCCTGATCAACACGCCAGAATTGTACCATTGCAACATTCTGATAGCATCGCCGCCTGCGTCGAGAAACCGCTGCAATCCAGCCAACATATGCGCTTCAACCTTCTGCCACAAAGGGTTCGGCCAGCGCGCCAGGTCGTAGCGGCAACCGGGCCGGCACTCCCTTTCCACAAAATTGCCGAAGTCGACAAGCTGTCGGTAATAATCGGGTGCGGCAGCGTTCGGAATTTCCGGCAGCGATTCTTGCGTCATATTCTTATTCAGAAAAACCTCTACTGCAGTTCAATTTCTTTGCCATCGACCATTATCGGCTCTGCTCCGACAAACTCAGACATGGTCAAAGCCAGCAGGCTGCGCGCCCTGAGCTTCGAAAGATCGTAATTGTAGAGCCTGCCAACCGGGCTGTCTTCTGAATCTTCGGGCAGGCTTTCGATTATTGCGGGGGTTTCGGCGCAGAGTAGAAGCAGGTCTTCGAGTGAATGAACCTGTCGGCGCGCAAGCGCGAAGACCTCAGGAATCAACGCCTTCATCGCGATGTGACGGTCACTGTAACCAAATTTATGAGCATGCAGAGTATCAAGTGCGCGCATCAGCCGGTTCAATTCTTCTTCACCCGCGATCAGCGGCAAGGCAAAGCTGCAAAGATTCTGGTATTTGCCAAGTCTTGTCATAACGGTCTCTGAAGCAAACTTCCGGGTGTCTGCGACCGCCTGACTTGCCGTCTGAGCCGACGCCAGGCGAGCTTCTTCGGCCAGATTTCTGTTAGGGTCTTTCTTCAGGTGGTAACTCTCAGGCCCCTCACCGCCGATCATGGCAATTGCACTGTCATCAGACGCAAACCAGCTGGTGCGGGTGCCGCCGAGATCGTCTTCATAAAACCGGTAACTGGGCGGGTTGTGCGAAGGATCCCACGATAGCTGCCAGTAGCCTTCACGGTTGCCGTTCTCGAACAGGTATCCGGCCTTGATTTTTTCAATTACAGCGTTTTTCTGTTGCCGGCTCTTTATGCCGGCGGGAGTTTTGCCATAATCAGCGTCAGCATCGGGGTTCATAATACGGGCTACATCGACGAACCCACTTTCCAGTGCAATCTCATAAGCAGTCTTGCCGGAGGCGTTGGTCAGATTAATATCTGCGCCATGCTCAACCAGAGCCCTGACAACCAGTTGTCGGCCAAAGCCGGCGGCCAGCAGCAATGGTGTGTCACCGCTCCGGTTTACCGGATTTGGCTCAGCTCCTGCTTCAAGCAGGCACTCTGCGTTATATGAAGTATCGTAATCCCATTTAAAAGCCGTTACATGCAAAGGCGTGTTGCCATAATCATTCTTTGCATTCGCATCGGCGCCGGCTGCAAGCAGGGCTTTCACCGTATCGCCGCTGCCGCACCGGCCGGCGGCAACGTGCAGTGGCGTGTCGCCGGCGTGGTTTCTGGCGCTCACATCTCCCCCATGTTCAAGCAGTATCCTTAAAATTTCCTCGTCGATGCTGGCTTCGGCATATAGATGCAGAGGCGTATTGCCCGCCTGATCGCGTTTGTTTACATCGATTCCGCTCTCCAGCAGCAAAATGATCTTTTCGCCAGCAACCCTGGTTTTTACGGCCTCATGCAGACTTGTCTCCCCGCATGCTGCAGCTACAGACCTGTCGGCACCATTTTCCATCAGAAATTTTACACATTCAGGGTCGGCCCGGCCGGCGAGGCATTCTGCCAGCGCGGTTCGCTCTTCAGAATCGCTGTCATTAATACGGGCACCATGGGCAAGCATCATTTCGAGCCATTGGCGGCTTGCCACTCCTGCCAGGCAGATCCAGAAAGTTGTCTTCCTGCCGTGGTATTCGCAAAAATCATTTATGTCGAGACCAGCCTCGAGAAAAGCCTGCAGCAGCTCGTCAGTCAAAGCCGGTTTCAGTTTATAAACCGTATTCCCAAGCTCATCACGCTGACTAGAATCAAACCTGACGACCAGATACCTGAAAGCTTTGTTTCCAAAGTCATCGCGTGCGTTGACATCTGCCCCGAGACTAATCAATTCTCCGATTCTCGCAAACAACGGGTGATCAACCGAAGTATAGCAGGCATCGAGCAGATAATCGCTGAGCTCCGGTACAGACATCAGAACGAAACGAGGCGCACTGTCAAAATTTTCGATAAATCTGATCAGCTCCTGTTGCGCCTTTTCCCAGATGACTGCCAGCTGCTTTTTCGGAGTTCCCTTCGGGCGATCGAGAATGTTCTGATAGACCCGCCTGATCTCATGCAGAGGGCATGCGATGCCATGATCCTTCAATATCCTCTCACAGGCCGCCCGCCGCTGATCTTCGTTGTTGACCAGTATCTGCCGGAAAGCCTTATGTTCCTGAACTTTCATCTTCTTCTCCATGGATTGCATTTTACCACGAAAGACTGCCGTAAAAAATTGTGATACCGGATTGCCACGTCTTGATTTCTGCAGCGCCACACGACAGCATCAGCGCAGAACCGCAAACTTTTTGAATGAGCTTAATACCTGGCGAACCTGGGCTTTGCGGTCTGCCAGAGAGCCGTGCAATATGATGTAGGGAATTTTGCGGCGATGCAGGTCGTCGATTACCTGCTGCTGCATGTCGGCGCGATTGGCTTCGCCGGAGCGATCGGGGCTGTCTTCATACGGAATGTCGGTATCGCACAAAAAATACAGATCGTAGCGAGACACACAGGCATCTGCCAGTCTTTCCAGTTCTTCTGTAGCGCTGCCATGATAGTAATGTGCAAAGATCCTCGTCGTCAGGGCATTGGTGTCGGTAAACAGGTATTTGCGGGCCTGCAGTAACATTCTGTCTTCACGCACGAGATGACCACGCGCGATTTCGACAAGCTGGTCAGGCGTCAGACGGTGATTGACCTGGTGCTGATCCCAGTATTCACGGCCGTATTCAGGCATCCAGACCGTCTCATAGTCTGCCGCCAGACTCTCAGCAATAGTCGTCTTGCCGGTCGATGGTGCGCCTACGAAAACAGCATTGACAATGTGGTCGCGATAGACGAGATCGCTCAAGAACTGGCGCGAGGCATAAGGGTCAGAGCGAACCAGAGAGCCCGAAACCGGCACTGTATTACGGTCGATATCAACTGTACGGTTAACCGCATTTAGAGCGCGACTGACATGGTCGCCATAAGGCTCGCTCGAATAAAAATGAGTAATGCCCTTATCGCGAAATCGCGAAAGAATATAGGCATCGTGCATCTGCGTTATTTCAGGCGAATAGCCAACTTCAGTCGGGCCATCCCAGGCTTCGATCAGATTAACCTGCGGATAAAGTTCTCGAATCCAGCGGGCGCGCACCGGCATTGGAACGCTGTACGGCTCAGGGCTCGGATAAATCATGACATAAAGCTGATCCATCTCGCGCAGAGCCGTCTCGATAACCAGCTGATGACCTTTATGCAGCGGCGAATACTTGCCGAGAGTCATGCCGATCTTCATAGCGCCGGCTCCAGGTCAGGCATTTCTGCTTCTTCGTTCGATAACGTTTTAAAAGTGCTGCGCCAGCGCAGTAGCCCGGCAGTCGCCATAAACAGAAATGCTATGTACAACACCCCGGTAAGATAAAGATCTTTGGCAAAATAGACGCCGATCGCGACAACGTCGACAGCTATCCAGAAATGCCAGTTTTCGAGTTTTTTACGCGACAACAGCCATTGCGCGGTCAAACTGAAAACGGTGGTAAAAGCATCGGCATAAGGAAGAGCAGCATCGGTGCGACTGGCCATGAACCAGCCAAGCAACAGCGTGCCGGCTGCAGAGCCGACGAGACAGGCAGAAAACCACGTGACTGAAAGTCGTGTTATACGCGCTTCTTTGCGCAGATTGCCGCCATGCAGCCAGTAATACCAGCCATAAATATTCATGGCAACGTAGACTATATGCAGAATTACGTCAGAGTAAAGTTTCGCCTGATAAAAGACAAATATATAGAGAGAAACCTGCAGAAGCCCGGTCGGCCAGCACCAGATATTCTCTTTTATCGTAAAATACACGCATAAGAAGCCGGCAATTACCGCTACAACTTCGATCGGACTCATTTTTTGATATCTGCCTCAGTAAATTCGCTCGAATAGCTGACCTTTTTACCTTCACCGCTCGCAGCCGCTTCGATTGTAACCTCCAGCTGGCTGCTGCCGAAAATCTGCGTCAAGACGTTGCGAATATCTTCTTCAGCAGCGCTACCCCAGCCGACGAACTCTACCTTGTGGTCTCTGCCCTGATGCAGCTTGAAGCCGGCCAGCATGAATTCGCACATCGCCCGCGAAATATCGACATTATTAACAAAGCTGCCATCACCGCCAATAAAGACTACTGGAGCCCGGCCGGCAAGGTCATAAAGATAAAGCACATCACCGTCATGTCGTAAACAACCGTAATCGCCGGTGCGGTATCTGATCAGCGGTAAAAACGGGTTTATGCCGCCGGTCACTGTTATTTCACCACGCTCACCAATGGGCATCGGTTCATCTTTGTCAGCATGAAGGATTTCGACATATAGATCAGGGCGTATCAACCGATAGACGCCAGCCTGCCTTGCCACACCAATCATGCGACATTCTGTCAGTGAGTAAATGTCGTAGACCGGGCAGCCGAACTGCTTTTCGAGACGCCGACGCAGACCTTCCTGCAAAGTCATCGCCGAAGAAACCAGTGCTTTCGGCTTGATCTGCGGTTTCATCTCTGCCAGCGTAAGAAAGGTAAAAGGATCACCGGTCAGAATCTCAGGATCGTATTTTTGCAGATAGTCGATGCGGTCTTCGGGCTTGCGCCAGTCGGCCGGGTTGAGATTTATCTTCAAGATGCCGGCGCCACGCAGATAAGTCGACAGCGAAGCGTAAGTCAGCGTCGATTCCTGGTTACACACCAGGCAGATCGAGACCCGCCCTGCCCCGCCTTCGAGACTTATTCCATCAGCTGCCAGTATCGCTTCGAGCTGAGCGATCCAGCACGCCTGCGAAACTGCGTCGAACATTACATCCATCGGCGCTCCGGTAGAGCCCGAAGTATTGTAGACAAGCATGTCGTCTGGATCACATTCGTCAGAAACATACTTCCAGGGCCGGCCGGCAATCTGCTCGCGCCGCAAGGATGGCATCTGCAGAAATTCCGGTTGATACGACCTGTAGGCCGGCACGGTAGCCCGGCACCAGCAGAGAAATTCAGGCATCCAGTCAGGCAAACTGTCTTTCTGCCAGAACTGCTGCGCTCTTGCCCGCCCGGCGTAAGCATTGACCTGTTCCAGCTTTTCTGAGGTCAGACGGTCGCCAGAGCCAAAGTTAAAAATCGGCGCGCTGCTGTCCTGGCGCAGTTCTTTGAGAAAGCCCAGATCTTCGAGCAACGGAAATCTTTCGTTATCAGACAATACTGCTACTGGTTTCATCATTCTCTTCCATATACGTTGGCGGCTTCGCGGGCACGCTGCTCAGCCATCTGCCGGCGCAACAGCTTGGCTCTCTCTTCAGCGGCAGCCGTCTCTTCGATCACCTTGATGCGCTTTACCGTGTTGACGGCATCAAAGCGGTCAAGAGCTTCATCAGGAGTTTCGCCGGCCGGCACGTAGCCACTGCATTTTAGTATCATGCGCGCCAGCTCTTCGGCGCGCTGTTCATCTGTAATCCAAAGTTCGCTTTTTACGTGCGGCGCAACTGTTGCCAGCTGCGACCAGAAAACCTCATTGAACCAGCCATTATCGATCTTTGCAAAAAACGGGTGAGTCAATATCCAGCAGCAGATCTGAATCAACAACAGCTCGGCGGCGCTGCGACGATCGGCAGTCAGCATGGCTTTTCCCGGCGCGGTCGACTGCTGCAGTAACCTGCGCAACACATCGTTCACCAGAGCTTCGCTGTTAACTTCGCCTTTACCGCGACGAATCGGCGCGGCAAGAAATTCAGCTGGACAACGTTTGATATGGTGAATCAGCTCAGATATGGTCGGCACTTCTGTCATTGTCGTTTTCCGGTTCTGTCGTAGAATTTTCGCGAAAATGCCCGGGCAAATGCCACAAGCTCTTCCTCTTTGGTAACATAATGAATCTTCCAGCCCATTTTTTCAAGTCGGCTGACGCCACCAGCACTATAGTGAGGGCGGGAATGCAACACCAGAGTTCCGCCGCCTCCGGCGCGAACCAGGGCTTTTTCAGCAACATCGTAATTGAGCTCACCATTTGGTGCCCTGGCATCGAGCATTGCAAAGATATCGTCGTCGGAGACAATCAGCAGATGTGTTTTACTCTTCGGTTTATCCAGATAAGGAGACTGAAGTCGCGGAATACCGTAGGCATATCCGGTTCCCAGATATGATGTCAACACCAGCATCGTATCATACTCAGAAGTCACAAAGCCATCAGACTCGAGAAAACTGCCAGGTTCGCCCGACAGACAGCTCATGACTTTTGCTCCGGCCCGCAGTGCTGAAAGCGTGATGATCGAAGCGGCGCAGATCGGCCAGGAAAAATTGTAGCGCGGGTTGCGCATAGAGCCGGAGCAGTCGATGCCGACGTAGAGGTTGTAAGGCTGCGCCTTGCTCGGAGTGTCGGTATCCTGAGTATAAACACGGCTGCGCGTGGTTACCCCGGGCACTACAACCGGCGACATCACCGTCGTTTCGAACCAGTCGAGTTCTTCGACCGGGTCGCCCGGCTCCCACTGGTCGGTGCCTTCAGGCAGCAGATCAGCGAGTGGCGCCGATTCTTCTTCAGGAAAAGGCACAAGGTGTGGCATGGCAATTTCGCGGTAATAGCGGATAATCAGCTTGTTTTCGTCGGCAGCCGGATCGACCTGCCGCATCATATCGATGTAGGTGCCTGGCTCTGAATACCTTTTCTGCGGCCCGGTACCGCCCTGAAGCGAACGCATATCTGATATTTCTGGGCGCCGACCGGTTTTTTCATCATCGGCAGCGTTATCGCTGCTGTCTGAGCTTTTTCCCAAAGCCTCAGCACGCGGGTCGACGATGCCATCCAGTATCGATTCGTCGATTTCGGCCATGCCGCCGACAACTTCTGCGCCGGCCCCTGATTTTTCGGCGTCAAGATAGCGTGCCAGTTCCTGGCGTGCCTTGTTGTGTTGCGCATCTTCGATAAGGTAAGGGTAAGCCAGCATGGCAAAACGGCCGGCGCCATCGAGCCAGTTGCGGGCGTAGCTGCGAATAAGAGACGCTGCCAGCGAGGCATCGGCATCGAGCTGTGCTGTCTGTTTCCCGCCAGAAAGATCGCCGCGCGGCAATCCCCAGAGATATTCATAAGTTCGCATATACCAGATATGAAGAGTTGACTCGATTTTGGCATTCTGCTGGATTTTGCGATAAACCGACGCCATATCGAGCTGATGAATGCGCTGCAGAGTGTCGTTGATCACGAGGTCGCTGTAAAGGTTCGCCACCAGCGGGGTTCGGTCTTCGATGCCGGCCAGCGCCAGTCGCATGCGACGAAAAAGACCGACATTATCGTAGCGGTTTGCCGGAATCAGCACATGATGGCCGATTTCGTGTGCAAGGATCTGCACGGCGCAGTCGCCAACCCGGTGGCGACACACAGAGTCGAGGTCGATGACAACACGATGATCGGTGAGTCTGATCATGGCGAAGCTTCCGGTCAGGCCTTCGAGTTGCGCATCCTGCGCTGACATGCACCAGGTTGGCTCGCGCAAAGTAACGTATGGGCTCCAGATAGCGACTGCCTGTGGCCAGGCTTCGACCCAGCTTTTTTTGACGCGGTTGACGGTAACGACCGTATCAGCCATCAACCGCTCCGAACAGAAAAACCGAATGAGATGAAGCTGTGGTCAGAAAAAGAGTCGAATCGTGCTGTGCCCAGGTCGTGAGATCCTTGTAGCGACCAAGTATTTTCGCCGCCGCGCCGGTGGCAGAAGAAACCGGGGCCAGCTTAAAATCAGCCGACCCGTCAAATGAATCAGAGCACTCAAGCAGAACACAGCCAAAGCGGTCGGCAAAAACAACCCCAGTCTGCTGACCATCAGAGACAAAAACCATGTTGTCGCGCAATATCAGGCGGGGCGGGCGCATGAATTCGCCGCCAAAGCCTTTGAAGCTGCCAACAGCGACGCCTTTTAAAGTCTCACCCTGAGCCCACGGGCGTTTTAAATCAGGGCCAAAAGGCATATCGCCAAAAACAGCTGAAATAATCTCAGGTTTCGGCCTACGTTCAAAGTCAAGTTGCTGGCGAAGATGCGCCATACCGCAGCGCCAGGCGGCGAAGCGACCTGCGACCAACAGTTCATCAAGATCGACCACCAGCACCAGGATTTTCTGCATCATGGCGATCCAGGACCGTGCTGCTGCCGTCGAGTGGCGCAGAATCTTTTTAACAGCAGTAGTAAGTGATCTGAGCAAACGCGCCGGGTTGGCCGCAGTCAACTTCGGGTTCAGCAGCAACAGAAGCCGGCAGGCCTGGTGCAGTTCAAAATCTGCGCCGGCGGTGCCGGATGCCAGAAAATCGATGGTGTCGCGAAACAGCACATCAAAGACTTTTCGACTGCGTGTTTTGTCGAGCTCATGAACCGCGGCAAACACCGGCTCGACCACATTCTTGAACCAGGCCGGCACAACTGCCGGATCAAAACGGTTCGAAGCGGCGGCAGCCTGACGCAACGCCTGGTTAAGTGCATCGGCATTTTCCCGCAACAGTTCAACAAGCGGTTTACAGACTATTTTTTCCATTTGAGCCAGCGCCGATAATTGTTATATCTCTGATGCAGGTATTTGAGCTTGAGAATGTCATCAGCCATGTGACCGTAGATTTTGCCCGATCTGGCCATTGTTGCCAGCTGTTTTTCGATAGCATTCATGCGCTTTTCGACCTCAGTTTTTGAGATGCCTTCGAGCCCGGCCTCGAATTCTCTCTCGAGAGTGACAACCGGGTCTGATTTCTGCAGGCCGAGCCGGAAATATTCTTCGCAGGAAAGATCAAAAAGCTTGCGCAGCCAGCTGATGCGATCGACCCGATAAGCTTCGTGACGCGGTTCATCGAAGAACGGCGACTCGAGATGCGGGCTGAGCGTGTCATGCAGCACAAACGGAATGATCTGCCTGAGATCTTCAAGCTGAACGCTTTGCGAACCGCGAAAATACGCGAGCGCCTTGGCAAACTGAATTATAGTCATGAGTTTGCGCACCGACAGGCCATTTTTTGTCTGCGAGCCAAGGTCGCGCACAAGATCTTTCCCTGATTCTTCGCCACTCAGAGTACGAAAATCGAGACCAGAAAGCTTGGCAGTATCTTTTGTCATGTATTCGAGCATTGTTGAAGCAGGCTCAAAAAACTCAAAATGGCGACAGAAAAACTCGAGCGGCCGCCGCACGCTGTCATCTATGGCAACCCGGCGAATGTCGCGGTTCATCTGCGACAGCTCGGCTTCAGTGAAAATGATCTCTTCAGGAATCATCTCTTCCGGGCGCACCGACAGCTCGATGCGCTTTTGCAGCTCTGATAAAAAGCGGGTATTGAAATGAAAAGCGCGAATAACGATATCTATGCGGTCGCGCAAAGCCTCGATAACCTGATAAGTGCCGCCACCGCCATCGTCGTTGGCAGTCAGATACCAGGCGGCATCAGGGCATTCATAAACCTGGTCGAGTATTTCGGCATAGTTGTCAGCCAGCACGGTAAGCAGAGCAGACTGCGTTCGGGTCGGAATGCGGTTATATTCGTCGATAATCTTAACCCTCATCGACAGCCATTTACGCCACGAAATTCTGATCTCAGACATGCTGTCGGCCTTGACCATATCAGCCGGTAACGGGTGTCCGAGCAGATCGGCAATCGTCATCTGCGGCTGACCATGCTGAATGGCACGCTTAACCTCGATCTGCGAATAACCGGCCAGCAGCCCCATCAGTATAGCTGTTGCGGTTTTGCCGCGACCTGGCCCGCCGACGATGAGACAGCGCCCACGCACCGCCATATTGAGCAGCGGAATCAGCACAAAACTCGAATAACTCTGGCCCGTTGGCAGGGCCAGCTCGATTTTGCGGTCGCCCATCTGAAAGGTGCGCGGCGGCTCGTCGTTGTATTCGATATCATAAAACGGGCTGATAATCGCTGTATTGGTGATCCAGAAATACGCCTGGCGCAGCTTTTCATCGAGACCGGCACTCTCTGAGCGACTTTCGGGCTGGTCGCTCTCATAAAGGTCTTCGATTCTAAATTCCGGCCGTTTTGTCGGAGCCTGTGGATTGGTCGGCGATGCCGGCACCCGTTGAAAAATTTCTTTTGCCTTGTCAAAGATACTTGCCATATTTCTCTTTATCGATCCATTTCAGGGAAAATATTCCAGCGCTTAAGACGCGCTTCTGGAGTTAATTCAAATTCGAGATTCAAACCTGATCGCGCGAAAGTCAGAACGATTTCATCACTGTCGAAATCTTCAGAGCTGGCTTCACCAAAGATCTTTCTAAGCTCATCAGCTGTGGTATCTGATGTAAACTGCGCGATCTTTTTCAGCCAGGGCTGTGCTAATGCCATCTGCGGATGTTCAGGAAGACAGGCATCAGGCCCGATAAAAAAGGCGATATAACGCAGACGGCCATCTTCAAAATCGATCTGAAAACCGTAGCGTGCATACAACAATTCACAATATTTACGCCCACTCCAGCTGAACTTGTCAGGACGCCCAAAAGCATGAGCGAGATCAAATTCACAGCCAAAATGCAGAGGTCCGAAACTTAGATCTTTCAGGTCAAAATCAGGTAATTCAAATTCAAGTACAGACCAGTCCTTAGTCGGGTCTTCCTTTCCCAGGCCGAGAAAATCTAATATGCCCATACCTGAGCTCCTTTAACACTGATAATCGCTCATAAACTTCTGCCAAATACAGCAAATGCTGTCAAAACTTATATTTCAAGAAGATATTTCACCGCTGATCACAAATTCTTCGGCAATTTTTACTGCTGCTGCAGTCCTGGCCGAAGTAAGAATCCTGGCAAGGAACTCGAGATGGGTTGTGGCCGCCTGATTACCTGCTTTCAAGGCCAGGTCGAAACAGCCGTAAGCAAGAATTATATGACGCAGAAACCCCTCACAGCCACATTCAAATAGTTCGCCAAGATTAAACCAGCGACCTTCACCACCGGTCAGAACCCTCTCTTTCAGGCTCTTATTGGCTTTGGCAATAGCTTTGACTTTCTTTTGCTTGTCATTCAACCACTCTTGTGCCTTACCGAGAGTCTCTAACAGCTGATCGAATGTGATTTCGCGTTCGATCATTTCCATTGGATTCGGCCGCGGAATTCTGGCACCGAAGTATTGCGCCAGATTCAGCCATTTGTGTGCTTCCTTCAGGTCAACTGGAATACCATTGCCCCTGAAGTTAATCATCCCCCAGATGTACATTGCCCTGGCATTGCAGTTGTTGATTTCATCAAAAAATCTTGCCTTAACCCATTCACGGTCGATCTTAAAATCCTGGTCGTTACCAATCTGGTTCCAGGCGAATTCCACCGAAGGCAGCCAGCCTCGTGAAATGGCAGTGACCACCATTTTAACAGCTTCTTTGCTATTTTTCTCAAGACCATCACCAGTCGCCAGCTTTTCACCAAACCGCGCCATAGCTGGAGCATACCGGTCTTCAGAGAGTGTACGATAACGTTTCTCAGATTCCTGATAGTCGAGCAAAACCGTTTTTAAGCTGCGACCATCGAGAATTTCAGCATATCTATAGGTTCCCTCAAGCTCGCCATAAACTTTTTCAAGGTTGTCACAAATCTTCTTGCGCCGGTCAAACTGCCCCCAGACCTTGCGCAAGGCAACAGAAGCGCCTTCCTGTGCTTCCAGCACCTCGGCCAGCGACATTTTGGAGGAAATGCTGTCACGCAGACTTACACAGGCGAAATCACCAAAATAGGCCCCCAGATTCAGCCATTTATAGGCTTCAATCAGGTTGATGCCAACTGAGTGGTTTTCTGAGTAAAGTTTGCCAATGCGTGAAAAGGCCTGGGGTAATCTTTTCTGGGCGGCCTTTTTATACCATTCGAGCGCCAGATTGAAATCTCTGATTTCTACCGGCCCGGTTTCGTACATCTCGCCCAGACGGTATTGCGCCAGCGAAAAGCCGGCCTCGGCAAATGGCGTATATTTTTCGAAGGCCTCTGAATAAGCCCAGTTCTCGAGAGCCCTTTCGGCTGCCATAAAATCTCTGATTTCAGCATCTGAAGGAAATTTTTTCTCGATTTCACGGCGTTTATAAAAATCGTCCCATTCATTCACGAAAAAACATTGCGGACATACCGGTCGGCCAAGATAAATCGGGTGGTAACTTTTTCGCGGGCCCTTGCAGGTAAAGCAGAATCTCAGTGCTGGCCTCAACTCATCCAATACCGCATAGTAGTCGGCTTTTTCAGTAAAGTAATCGATGTCATCAGCCTGCCAGGTTTTCATGAAGTATTTGCCACACAGCTGACAAAACCAGACCTCATCTTTGGGCGCATAAGGAGCACTGAATTTTACTGGAGAAATATATGCCATGCGCAGTTTGCTGCCGCAAAAACATAGCGGTTCATGGGCATCAGTCAGTTCCATAGCAACCTCTGGTACATTTTTGTCTACTATTAGAATTAACGCAATAATTGGACTTATGCAAGAGATTTTGTGGTTCAGGCAGTCGGCTTACGCACAAAATGCGGCATGTTATCGGGCAGCGGCAAAGATACTTCGACAAAACCGCCAAACTGGCCATTATCATACCATGGCGCCTGATAAATAAGCTTTTTCAAGCCGTTCTTTTCGATGGTATAAGCATTAACAGACGGATTCTCAAGCATCTTGACCAGTTTGCCGCGAGCCGGCTCAGGGTGACATTCAAGCAGACTGGCTCCAACCAGATCGGCGCCTCCTGATTTGGCAAAAACTTTGCACGCCTGCTCATTCATTTCAAGAACCTTGCCATCTTTATCGCAGACAGTAATCGCGCCGGCAAAGCCTTTAACCCAATCGATCATAAAATACACCTTTCATTTATACATGGCTGGGCAGCTTGACCCGGCCGCCGTCATTTTTCGAAAGCCTCAGCAGAATTATAAAGCTGTGAAGTTCCGTTGAATCCATTCAGCCTGTCAGGAAGCTCATGCGCATTCAAAATATTCAGACCATCAGTTACGCTGTGCGTAATTATTTTGAATTCGCTGCCATTGGCGGGAAGATGCAAAGTAGTCACCGTCTTGCTCGCCGGCGCATCAGAGCCGAGGAGTTTGCGCGGCCCACCGCCGAGAGCTCCGGCCGAAATCATTCTGACTCGACCCTTGCGCGACAGATAAAAGGCATGATGATGACCGCTGATATAGTAATCAGCGCCATTGTTTTCGAGCAGATCGAACAGCGCATCAGCGTCACTCACCACGTCTCCTGCCTGATTGCGGCCCTGCGCCAGGGCATACATCGGCAGATGACCGGCCACGACACGCAAACGCGCTCGCTGCGCCGTCTGACTCCCAAGTTGTCTGGCCAGCCACTCCTTGTGCTCAGGGGCAATTCGCGCAGCTGAAGCATCGATAACCGCAAAAAAAACATCAGCGCAAATGAAACTGTAACAGTCAGGGTACTCAACTGCATCGACATAGCACAAATCAGGCCGGTTCTTTCCCCAGAATTCTCTGGCAATCATGCGTTCGTGCGCAAAACTAGAACTGCTCGAACCATCATGATTGCCAAAAGTAAAGGCAAACGGAATCTGTAAAATCTGGAGACGCTGCAATATCTGAGCGTCAAAAGCCTGCCACATCGATCTCAGGCAGGGCTCGCCCAGATTCGGCTTCTGCCCTGCGACCATGTCGCCCGCACAAAGCACCAGATCAGGGCTGAGGCTGGCAATGTAGTCGAGAACGATACCGACCTGACTGCTGTATTCTGTCGAACCATAGGACTCGTTGAGATCTGAAATGACAACAGCTGTGAAATCTCTACCCGGCTGAGGATGCTGCCCGGCGGCCACAGCGGCCAGCGAAAAAATCACAAGAAGCGTGATCAGGCCGGCTGTTCGAACCATCCGCAGCAGCCGAACCTGATATAGATAATATAAAATCATTCGCCAGCACGTCATGTTGTTGTTACCCTATCATGGTCTATCATGTAAAATGGTTATAGTCAAAGATTCGGTGAAGCGATTCAAAAACGTTCATCGACAACTTCGGAGATATTATTATGCATAAGTATTGGAGAGCACTGTTAATGTCTGTTTTGCTGCATTTCGCTTTGTGCACGCCGGCTTTCACAGCACCGATACCAGATTCATGGGCACCATATCTGCGACAGGCTGAAAATTTGTCAGCCAGCCAGCTGCTGCTGGTATTTGCCAGTGCGCCCGGCGTTACCAGAACCGAGCTCTACTGCCTCGATAAAATCGACAATGAATGGCGTATCGCCCTGCCAGCCATGTCTGCGTCTGTCGGGCGCAAAGGCATAGCCGCGCCAGACGCCAAGCGTGAAGGCGATGGCTGCACGCCCTATGGAATGTATCGGATTGGCATGGCTTTCGGCTACGAATCAGAATGCCAGACCAGAATGCCGTACCGGCAGATGGCCGCAGATGACATCTGGGTCGATGACCCGACCGCGCCTGATTACAACCACCTGACTAAAAAAGCGGCGACCCGTGCGAAGTCTTATGAATACATGCGACGCCAGGATGATCTGTACAAATCTGGTCTGGTCGTTGAATACAACACTGACCCGGTGGTGCCTGGCCTTGGCAGCGCTATTTTCATTCACTTCTGGGGCAGGCCCTTTCGCTCTACAGCTGGCTGTCTTGGACTTTCACAGGAGCATCTCACATCGGTTCTGGCCTTTCTTGACCCGGCAAAATCGCCGGTCATCGGCTTTTACCGCAAAGACCTCGACTAGTGCTCTGTCAAATGTTGAACGGGATCACGGCAACGCAAACTTTTTTCGTGTAAGAAAAGTCGAATGCAGCCGATAAAACAGGTGGCCTACTGCTTTGCCTGGGAGGGAATGTATGCTGCAGAACCTGAGTTCATTGGAAGAAACCGCCGAGCGTTTTCGTCAAAGCCCTGAGTTCATCTGGAACATGTCTTTACAGTTCAATCGGCTTTTACAGCCGGAGCTTGGCGACAATGGCTTTATCGCCTACTCAGAGTTACAGCGCCATATCATCGGCCGCATCATCAAAATGCGCGAAGAAGGCATGACTTACACAGAAATCATTGGCGCTCTTGAGCTTCAGATGGTTAACGAGGTTCAGACCGCCCCTGCCACCCTTGAACAAACGACAAAAGCCCGTTGCCCAAGCTCAGAAGTCTGCCGCAAAAATTTCAAGACTCTCTCAGAGCAGGTTAAGCTGATGCGCGCCCAGATAACTCTTCTCAAAAACGAACTGGCAACGCTCAGGCAGGAGAAACCGTACGCTGCAACCTCTCTTGATTTATCAGCAGTCAGTCTGGCCTGTTCCGGCAAAAATCTACTTGGACGCCATCACCCAGACGCCTGACCAGTCTTCGGGCGGCGGGTTCTGCTTGAGCAGCTGCGCTCGTTCGATATAAATGCTGCTCGGTTTATCATTCGGGTTGATGGCCAGACATTCATTGAAAAGCTTGATCGCTGCATCCCACTTGCGGGCGCGGTAAGCCCAGAGCCCGTCTTTAAACAGTCCGAGCACTTCGCCCAGCCCTGGAAAACTTTCGCGATTGTGATATGACATTATCTCGTAAATCGCAACAGGTTGAGTTTTCCCCTTAACCACGACAAGATCGATCTCACGCATGCGATAAGTGCCCTTCAGCTTGCGCATGGTGAATTCACTGATCAGAATTTTAACGCCATACTGCTTGCACGCCGATTCAAGGCGTGACGCAAGATTGACGCCATCGCCGATAATGGTAAAATCCATGCGCTTGCACGATCCGATGTTGCCCGATACAACCGTGTCGGTGTTCAGCCCGATTCCTATGTTGACGGGAAGCCGGCCCTCGGAAGTGCGCAGCCGGTTCCATTTATTGAGCGTCTCGATCATCGCGACAGCAGCCCGCACCGAACGGTCGGCGTCATCGTCGTGCGGCACCGGAATCCCGAACGCCGCCATTATCGCGTCACCGATAAACTTGTCGAGCATTCCGTGTTCCTGCTGAATGCAATCGACCATCAACGTAAAATATTCGTTGAGCAACCCCACTGTTCCCTGTGGGCCGAGCTGCTCGGTCAGCGTCGTAAAGCCTCTTATATCGGCGAACAGAACCGTGGCCTCAACATTGGTGCCGCCTAGAATATCGGTGCCAGAAGCCAGCAGTCTGTCGGCGATCGCCGGGTCCATATAACGCGACATCGTTGATTTAAGACGCTTTTCGTTGCTGATGTCCTCGATGATGATCATCGTGCCTATGCGCTTCTGATCGATGTTGAGCAGCGACTGCACCGTGAGGTTGACCGACAGCGTGTCGTCGCCGACTTTAAGCGGAGCATCTACCGAAGTCTGCTGTTCGCCTGTTTCATTGACCAGGCGCAGCTTCTCGAGCACCCATTCGTTATCGGCGACAAAAAACTCGTTTGTCCTTTTGCCGATGATATCGGACCCTGTAACCTTGAGTATTCGCGAGCAGGCGGCATTACAGGTGGCAATACGCCCCGCGACATCGAGCGTTATCAGACCGTTCGACATCGACTCGAGCATGGCCTCGTTGTAATTCTTCATCGCCTGCACGTCAGCAAACAGCTTGGCGTTTTCGAGCGCAATCGAAACCTGCGCCGTAAAAGCACGCAGACGCGCTTCGTCTTCCTGCGAAAACGGGCCGCCATGTTTGTTGAGAACCTGGGTAACCCCGATGGTGCGGCCATTCTTGTTGATAACCGGAACGCAAAGAATCGAACGCGTAAAAAACCCGGTTTTCTTGTCGAACGAAGGGTTAAAGCGCAGATCAGCATAAGCATGCGGAATATTGATAGTTCGACTCGACTTGAAGACCGCGCCGGCAATACCAGCATGACTGGGCATTCTGATCTGCGTCGATTCAAGCCCCTGCCCTACTTCAGACCATAGCTCATCAGACTTTTCGTCATGCAGAAACAAGGTCGAGCGCTCAGCATTGAGCATGCGCGTGGCTTCGGCCATGACGTTCTGCAACAGCGAACCCAGCTTGATATCTGACGTCATCTCAGAAACGACATTGATGAATTCGAGCTCCTGACGACGTATCGTCTCCATCTGCTCTATAAACTGAAGACTCTGCAAAGAAGGCGCTCCCTGCTTCATCATCTCTTCCAGCAGACGCATATCTTCGCGATTGAAGCGGCCCTTTTTCTTGTTGAGGATCTGGGCAACCGCCATGATCTGCCCCTTCGCCGTCTTAATCGGGACACACAATATGTTGCGGGTAACAAAACCCGTCTGTTCATCTATATTGCGGTTGAAGCGCGAGTCGGCATAAGCATCGGGAATAATGACTCCCTCACCGGTCGTAAAAACGTATCCGGCAATGCCGTTGGTATTGAGTATTCTGATCTCACGCATGAAATTGCCCATCGCTACCCGCGAATACAGTTCATTGGTGTTGGGGTCATTGAGAAACAGCGAACCACGTTCGGCGTTAAGCCGCGAAGTCGCGGTCTCGACCAGCATTTTCAGCACAGCGTCGAGTGAATCCATCGCCGAAATGCGCCGCGAAATATCGAGCAGCAGCTCAGCTTCGGCCAGGCGCTTCTTCTGCTCTCTCAGCAGGGCCGCCGGGTTGCCGCCCGCCGGTTTATTCACTTTTTTCATTTCATCTGCACTGGTTTTCATCTTTGCCCTCTCTTACAGCCAAAATCAGAGAATCATCAAGATTTGAGCTGTTCCATCACCTGCCGCATGGATTGTATGGTTTCACGCAACTGCGCAATCTCGTCGGCAGTTTGCATGCGCTCTTTTTGAACCGCACTCTCCTTAGCTGCCCGCGCGCCCTCAAGCTCGTCACGCAGCCGGGCCGACATTTCTCTCAGCTGCTGAATTTCGCCGGAATATGTAGAATGAACAGCCTGCACCGCCGCACTCTTCTCAGCCATAAGGTTTTCGAGCTGTGTACGCAGCTCTGAAATGTGGCGCTTGAGCTGGCCGATTTCGTCCTGACTGCTGGAAACCGCCCGCTGCACCTCCTGCTCACGCAAAATATGTGCGCGTTCGAGCTCATTGCGCAGTTCGCCGATTGTTTCCTTCAGCATCGCAATCTCCTGGGCCGTGTCACGTCTTGCTGTCTGCACGGCATCGGCTGTAATCAGATTGCTCTTTTCGAGTTCGCTGCGCAGCTCGACAATTGTACGCTGCAGATCGCGAACTTCCATTTCTAACTGATTATTGCTGTTGCCAGCCTTGACCGCGACAGTATCTTTCATCGCAATCGCGCCTCTCACTCTCAAGAATTACCAGCCGTTATAAACGATAGCACCGGGGCACCGCCATGTCAATTGCACTGAGTTACAGCCTGTTGCTCTTAATCTTCTGAATTCAATTCTCTCAGGCTCAACCTGGCATAAAGGCCGCCGCGGGCAAGAAGCTCGCTGTGACTGCCGCGTTCGACAATCTCGCCATTGTCCATGACGCAGATAAGGTCAGCGTTGCGAATGGTGGCAAGACGGTGCGCAACAACAATGGCAGTGCGTTCGGCCAGCAGTTTCCTGAGAGCATCCTGAATCAGCAGTTCGGTCAGCGTATCGACGCTGGCGGTTGCTTCGTCGAGAATCAGTATGCGCGGATCGGCCAGAATAGCGCGTGCAATGCAGATCAATTGCCGCTGCCCCTGCGACAGGTTGACGCCACCCTCAAGAATTTTGGTATCGTACCCTTTGGGCAGTTCACTGATGAACCCATGCGCATTGGCAGCGCAGGCAGCCTTCTTTACGGCAGTCAGCGAAGCACTCGGGCTCGAGAATCTTATATTATCAGCCACAGTTCCGGTGAACAGAAACGGGTCCTGTGGCACCAGCCCCATCTGCCGACGCAGTGAGCGCTGAGTTACCAGCCGCACATCGTAGCCATCGATAAGCACGGCACCTTCGACGACATCATAAAGCCTGGGCACCAGGCTGGCCAACGTCGTCTTGCCGGCGCCAGTCGGGCCAACCAGCGCTACCGTCTGACCCGGTTCGACGATCAGATTGATGTTCCGCAGAATCTGGCGGTCAGCCTGATATTGAAACCCGATCTGGCGAAACTCAACTTTACCGGTAACTCTCGGCATATCTATTGCCGCCGGCTCATCATATATCGCCGGCTTTGTATCGAGCATTTCTAAAACACGCTCGCCGCCGGCCATCGCCGATTGCATGGTTGTGTATATCTGCGAGAGATCCTGAATCGGCTGAAAAAAGCGGCTCACATAAGCAAGAAAAGCCACCACCGTTCCGAGCGTCAACTCGCCATGTGCCACGGCAACCCCGCCTATCCACAAAACCGTTGCTGTAGCGAAAATCCCAAGAAAATCGACGGTCGGCAGAAAAATGAAAGACAACGACATCGCTTCAATATTGGCATCACGATTGGCACGGTTGACTTCTTCAAATTTTTCCGAAGAAACACCCTCACGCGCAAACGCCTGAATTACTCGAATTCCCGAAATGTCTTCAGCCAGACCACCAACTACCGCTGCTACCCGCTGGCGCGTCTTGCGAAACGCCACCCGCGCATGCCGCGAAAAGATCCAGGTAGCCAGCAGCATCAGCGGCAATACCGCGAATGTCGCCAGTGCCAGCGAAAGATCGAGCGACAGCATTACCGCAACAATTCCGGCCAGCACCACGGTATCGCCGATAATGGTCGCTACCCCCGACGACAGCAGGTCGTTGATCACCGAAACATCGCTGATTACCCGCGAGATCGTCACGCCGACAATATGCGCATGATGGTAAGACACCGGCAAGGCCTGAAGATGAGCAAAAAGCCTTGCCCGCAGCGATGTCAGCACCCGCAGGCCAATCCATGACAGCAGATACTGCTGCAACGACGTGGTTACATAAAGCGCAACGAACACTACGGCCATCAGCAGCGTTGTATAAAACAGGCCGTTAATGTCGCCGCCGGCGATGTCTTCGTCGATGGCGATCTTGATGAGATACGGCGAAGTCAGCGCCAGAACCGAACTGATCAACATCAGCAGTAAAGCTGCGAACATTCTCGCCCTGTGCGGCTTTAAAAATTCCAGCAGACGGCGCAGTATACGCGGATCGACAACCTGCCCGGCTGAATCCTGGCCAAAGCTCTGCATGGCACTGCGCGGGCCCATCGCTGAACCGGTCGAGCCGAAGGAAAAACTCATAAGCCACCCGCCTTTTCCTGCTGATAATAAAGCTCGGCATACAGCCCTGAGCTCTTCAGCAGTTCATCATGGGTTCCCTGTGCCGCCACCCGGCCGTGGTCAAGAATCAGTATCATGTCGGCCTTTTGCAGCGTGCTCAGCCTCTGAGCGATGACAAAGCTGGTGCGCCCGGCCATCAGATGCTCGAGCGCAAGCTGAATTTGCCGCTCAGTTGCCGTATCGACGCTGGCAGTAGCGTCATCAAGAATCAGAATGCGCGGATCTCGCAGCAGGGTGCGCGCAATCGCCACTCTCTGTTTCTGGCCGCCCGAAAGCGTTACGCCACGTTCCCCGATCAGAGTGTCGTAACCTTTCGGCATGGCGACGATAAAATCATGGGCCTGGGCAGCACGGGCCGCCGCTATCATTTCCTGCTCCCCTGCCCCGGGCCGGCCGAACAGAATGTTTTCGCGAATCGTCGTGGCAAATAGTGTGGTTTCCTGAAGAACGGTGCCGATCTGTTCACGCAATGAAGCAAGAGTGACCTTTTTGATATCGATACCGTCGATCAGTATGCGGCCGGCCGTCGGGTCATAAAAACGCGGTATCAGATTGATTATCGTCGATTTGCCCGAGCCGGTTGTGCCGAGCAAAGCCACGATCTGCCCCGGCCGCACCGTGAACGAGACGGCATGCAGAATGCGGTGGTTATGCACGTAGCCAAAAGTGACATCTTCGAAAACCACTTCGCCCTTTGCCGGCGGCAGCGGCTGCGCACCCGGCTCATCAGCGACCTCAGAAGCAGTGTCGAGTATTTCGAAAATCCTCTCGCCCGAAGTCATCGCCAGTGTCACCGCCGGAACAATATTGCCCATGCGGCGAACCGGCACCGTCAACTGCCCGAGGTAGGTGGCAAAAGCTACCAGTTCACCGGATGTCAGCTGCCCGCGCGTCACCAGATAGCCACCATAACCGATGACGACGACCGTTGCGAAGTTGGCGATAAGATCGATCTGAGGCGCACTGAATGCCTGCAGTTGCGCCGTAAGTGCCGAGAGAGAAAACCAGCGCCGGTTCGCCCGGGCAAATCGCGTAATCTCAGCTTCTTCCTGCGCGAAAGCTTTGACGATGCGCACGCCCCGCAAATTCTGTTCAAGCCGCGCCGTCAATTTGCCAAGCTGCTTTTGAATTATCAACGACATCGGGCGCAGACGCCGCCCCAGACTCATGGCGCGCCAGGCCAGCAACGGCATGGTCGCCATCGCCAGCAGAGCCAGACGCGGATTGATTATGATCAGAAGAAGCGCTGAACCGCTCACCAGCACCAGTCCGTCGATAATCCGCAAAAAGGCACGGCCGGTCACAAACCTGATGCGTTCAACATCCTGAATGGCACGCGTCAGTATCTGCCCGGTTTCGCTGCGATCGTGCCACGAAAACGACAGGCGCGCGAGCTGCCGATGAAGAGCGTTGCGCAGATCGCAGGCAACGTTCTGTGATGCCGTTTCGGTCCAGCACCCCTGAAAATAGGTAAATAACGATTTTAACAACGCCAGCAGCAGCAGTCCCACTACCGCCCGGCCGATCAGATCGGTATTCTTCTGCGCTATTCCCTGGTCGACGATCCATCTGATAAACTGCGGAATCGTGAGCACCACCGCATTTATCGCCAGCAGAGCCAGATAGGCCGCCAGTGTCGTGCGCCAGTACGGGCGCAGACACCCCATGCATCGCCACAGAACATTTGTTTTTATCACTGAAAATAAGCTTTCCGGCCAGTTGCCCACGAAATCAGCAGAATCCTAACACAATCCCGGCAAATATCAAAATCACCGCGCGCAGATCGGTTGACTTGGCGCCGGTTCTGCCTTACAATCAACCGCCATGATAAACTTAGCCAATGTAAAAGTCGCATACGGAAATCGCACCCTTTTTGAAAACGCCAATTTTCTCGTCAGACCCGGCGACAAGATCGGCCTCGTCGGCCCGAATGGCGCCGGCAAAACCACGGTATTTCGCCTCATCACCGGCGAAGAAAAGCCCGATCAAGGCGAAGTCAACATCAACGCCGGCCTCGTCATCGGCTACTTTTCGCAGGACGTCGGCGAAATGTCTGGCCGCAGCGCCATTGCCGAAGTGCTCGCCGGTGCCGGACGCGTCTACGAGATCGGCCGCAAGCTGCATGAGATCGAACATCAGATGGCTGACCCTGACTGTGTCATGGACGAAGCCTTCATGAACCGCTACGGCAAACTGCAGGAAGAATTCATTCACCTCAACGGCTACGAAAAGGAAACCGAAGCACAGACTATTCTCAACGGCCTCGGCATCGGGCCCGACCGCTGGGAAGACCCGGTCGAGCATTTTTCCGGCGGCTGGAAAATGCGCATCGCTCTTGCGCGCATTCTGCTGCTTAACCCCGATGTCCTGCTGATCGACGAACCGACCAACCATCTCGACATCGAATCGATTCTCTGGCTCGAAACCTGGCTGAAAGATTTCAAGGGCGCTCTGGTAATGACCAGCCACGACCGCGAATTCATGACCCGCATCTGCTCGCGCACTATCGAAGTCGCCGGCGAAACCATCACTACCTACAGCGGCGATTACGAATTTTATCTGCGCGAACGCGTGATCAGACGTGAACAGCTGCTGGCCGCGCAGCGCCGTCAGCAGGCCATGCTGGCGAAAGAGGAAGAATTCATCGCGCGGTTCGCTGCCCGTGCCTCGCACGCTGCCCAGGTGCAGTCGCGCGTCAAGAATATCGAAAAAATCGAGCGCATCGTCGTGCCGCCCGATCCCAAGGTTATCAAATTTCGTTTTGTTCCACCCAAACGCAGCGGCGACATAGTTGTCGAAATGAACGACCTCGCCAAAGAATGGCCGCTGCCCGATGGCCGCATGCTGCCGGTTTTTCATGGCGTGACCGGCAAGGTCATCCGCACCAATAAAATTGCGGTGACCGGCGTCAACGGCGCCGGCAAATCGACGCTGCTCAAGGTCATCAGCGAGCTTACCGATCCGACCAAAGGCACCTGCAAGCTCGGCGCCAGCGTGCAACTCGGCTATTTCAGCCAGTATTCGTGCGACACTCTGCGCCCCGAACGCACGATTTTCGAAGAACTGCAGGAACGCCTGCCGATGGCCAATGCCGGTACGATCAAGAACCTGCTCGGCGCCTTTCTCTTTTCGGGTGATGATTCCGAGAAAAAGGTGTCGATCCTGTCAGGCGGCGAAAAAACGCGCGTCATGCTCGCCTGCCTGCTGGCGCAACCGGTTAATTTTCTGATCCTCGACGAACCGACGAATCATCTCGACATTACCAGCCGTGAAGTCCTGCTCGAAGCCTTACAGGAATTCGACGGCACGATAATGATCGTCAGTCACGACCGCTATTTCCTGCGCCATCTGGTAAATCGGGTTTTTGAAGTCGACCACGGCCAGCTGCGCACCTTCGACGGCGACTACGACTACTACCTCGCCAAATCCGCCGAACTCAGGCAAACCAGCAACTGACAACCAGACACTCTATGGCTGGCGCATTTTGCTGATAATCTGGTCGATTTCCTGGCGTGACAGCAAGACCGGAATGTATTTTTTGCTTTTGGCTCTGACCACGCCGTTTTTGACATGAAAGTAATCAGGCCGGCCAAAAATATGCCGGAAAAGGAAAAGCAGCGCATTGAACGCCTGATTCTGAATTGTAGCGGCCACGTTCAGGTTGACGGCAAGATCGGTCAGATAAGATTTTACATCGTCAATTACGGCTTCATCGGGATTTTTGTGCTTCACGAACCAGGCAAACCGGTTGATCCAGCTGGCATAGGATCTGAAAGTCTATTTGAATAGTTTCTCAGTCTGACCGCCTCGCGCAGAAGATTAAAAACCGCTGACCAGCCCCCGGACTCGCTGCCGAAATCTACTGTTTTATCTGAGTTTGCAGCATTTACAGTAAGCTTGTAAATTTTCCAAAAAAACGGCCGACACCCTTGAGGGAAACAGATTTAGTTGTTATAATTCTTGTTGTTCACAAAGAACTAAAACATTTCAGAATTGTGAGAGATACTTTTGTGACTCAGCCGAAGTCTATTGTCGCACCAACCAGTGCCTCACACGCGCGTCAAACATTCAGCATTCCCCAATGTCAAATATTCGATATTGCCCCAATGTCAAATATTCGATATTGCCACAATATCAAATATTCAGTATTGCTACAATGTTAAATATTCAATATGACCACAAAGTAAATATTCATTATCACAATATATGTCTAATACGCGTTAGATGGCAAGAAGAAAAAAATGAATATTATCCACAAACTGATTACCAGTCCGACATTCGAATTGGTCAAGACAATTGAATTCGACCTTGAATTTCCGAACCCAAATGATTCTGACATATTTTCTCTTCGCGTTGAGCTATTTCAATCAATGTCTGATCCGGGTGTCTTCCGTTATAAAATTTGGCGAACCGAAATGTTCTGCATTCAATCAAAATTTCCAAAAGACGAACACGATTTGCCGAAGCATGAACCATCCAATGAAAATATCTTGGTTGAATTTGGCATAAAGCATTTTCAAAGCAATGAAATGTTTAAGGCAAAATCAATTGAATTGGCAATTATGAAGATTTTCCAGGACTTTGACAAAGCAATCGAACATATTTCTGGGCAAAATTTAAGAATTAAAATGCCGAAAAATGAATGAAATCTATATCATTTCAACAAAGAGGCCATCTAACCAATGCGTCGACGCGGAAAATGACCGCCGATCACGGGCCTTGCGAAGCAAGTCCCGCGCCGTCTGGTCATTTCCGGTCACGACAGGCGTTGTGCAAAAAAAAGAGAAAAGAAAATGAAGAAAAAAACAAAAATAGAGAGTCCGAAAATGTTTATAGCACCAACCATTGGTGAAACAATTACTAGCTTGAGCACCAATAACACATTTACCATTGGCAAAAAAATAGGTGAGGGGCACTTCGGGATTGTTTATGAATGCACAGACTTTTGGAATAACGGTCTTGCTGTAAAAGTCCTAAAACCAAATGGGACATATGAAAAAGTAAGAACTTCTGCAGAAGCAGAATTCATGAGATTACTTCAACTTAGGCATCCTTACATTACGTTTGTGTATGATGCATTTGAGTTTCGAGATACTTTTTATATAATTACCGAAAAATGTCATGGCCCCATATCTGAACTTTTTGATATGCCTAAATTCAATGGAATGTTATGGTTAAAGCCATTAACAAAACATTTGCTGCAAGCAGTTCATTACCTGCATTTAAATAACTATGTTCATCAAGACATTCATGAAGGGAATGTCTTTGCAACCTTTGTCAGAGATGACATGGTAACAACAAAAAACGCTGTAATGCAGTTTAAGCTGGGCGATCTTGGAGTTACAAAGCTTATAAGCGAAGTCGATTTTGCGAACACAAGAGCCCAGTGGATGTTGCCCCCAGAAATACTAGATCAAAAAGAGTTTGGTCCAATTGATTCACGAATAGATATTTATCACATTGGATTATTACTTCTGCAAATAGCTTGCTCGAAGAGAATACAGTTCTCCAAAAAAGAGATATTGTCCGGCAAGCCAAGAGAGTTAGCTCTAAAATTACAACCGCCATATAGTTTTGCTATAGAAAAAGCTCTAAGAAGACATGTTAGCTCTAGAACTGCAAGTGCAATGGAGCTTTGGGGAGATTTGAATTGTCCCACCGTTTAGTAAGCAGGTAATTAACAGCAAATGCGTCAACTGGAAAGATGAGGCCGTTCACGGATCTTGCTTGCGCAATACCCGCGCCCACCTATCATTTAACCTCACGTCAGGTGTATATGTTAACAAAAAGTGAGTATCAAAAATGAAGATATCGTATTTCAAAATTGAAAATTTCCGAAATCTCAGTCTTGCAGAATGTATTGATCCGCCCAATTTGATGGTCATTTGTGGCGGAAATGGTTGTGGAAAGAGCGCCATTTTGCATGCAATTATGGCTGCAAAAGAGCATGCAGCACCTTATGGCGGTTTCAATATGGATCCGCGTTGTGTATCAGCAAATGCGGAAAAAGCTCGAGTTACACTTAGAGTAAAATTTTCGGAGATAGAGAAAGCTTGGTATAAGGAAAAGAACAATGGTGATTGCCCAACCGAGGATGAAATTATACTTGAAATAAAAAAGGGCGGCCAAGCCAATGTTCCCAAAAAAAGTCCGTTTGTTCGCAGTCTTCTTAGCTGGTATTCCCGTGAATACATTGATTCACCTGGTTTTTTTGACTACATTGATGCTCATCGTTTTGTTGCAAAAAAGGACTTATCGACGTGGAATAGTAGCTCACTGAGCGATCAACAGTCCAAACAAAGCCTAGGATCAGCAGGGACTCAGAAGTTTAATTTGGTCAAAGAGTATCTTGCTTCATTAGTCATGAAGGATGCACAAGAATTGTTGGCCGCAAGACGAAATGGTCTGGAAAGTAACCCCGATTCTTTACAAGAAATTCGGGAATTTTTTAATGGTTTTTTTAAGCCAATGGAATTTATTGATGTTCGAATAGACACTTCTCCATTTCGGTATATAGTAAAGACGCCAATGGGTGAAATTGATATCGATGATTTAAGTAGTGGCGAAAAAGAGATACTTAATACTTACGTTCACTTTCATCAGTTAAAACCGGAGAATGCGGTAATTTTGTTTGATGAAATTGACGCACACTTGCATCCCGATCTTGAGAGAAGATATCTGCAAATTTTCAAGGAAATGTCAAATAGCAATCAAATCATTTTAACAACCCATTCACCTGAAATCATGGTAGCAGCAGGCTCACAAAGCCTTTTTGCATTGGATAAAGTTCAGGGTGAAACTGGAATCAATCAGCTGTCCAGAGTAACTGGAAGTGAAGATATGCATTCTGCATTGTCGCAAATAATGGGAACCAATGGAATGGTAAGTATTAACAGAAAAGTTGTCTTTATTGAAGGCGAAGAATCTTCTTCGGATAGATATATTTACGAGTCCTTATTTCCTCCGTCCGAACACAATATCTCATTTATGCCAGCTGGTGATTCTTCTACAAATGTAAAAACGTCAGAACGAATAAACGCGTTGCTATCCTCTAGCGGAACATTCCAAGAATTTTACTCCATCGTAGATGGTGACATTGAGCGACAAAACGATATAGCCGATTCAAAGCGTCTTTTTCGCTTACCCGTCTATCATGTCGAGAATTATCTTCTAGATTGCCAAAAAATTTATGATACTGCCAAGTCAATTCTGCTTGAAAAATGTCCATATGGTAACGCAAAGGAAATCGAGTCAACATTAAAAAGCCTTTTACTTGAAGATGGCCATTTACTTCCGTATTCTAAGGCGATTTTTGATGCAGAGGTTTCTAGGGCTGCAAAAAGCGCCTTCGACAACGTATATAAACGAGACAGCGGTGCGCTCGCCAAAATGGTTTTACCAGAATTCGCAGCCATTAAGACCAAGGCAGAAAAGTTTTTACAAGAGCATATTACTAATGATACTTGGACAGAAAAAGCGAAAGGAAGAGATTTATTAAGAGCCTTTTGTGGAAAAATTGGAGTAAAATACGAACATTTCAGAAATCTTCTAATCAACTCCATTAAAGAACCACCCGCTAGCCTTCTTGAAATTATATCAAAAATCAAGGGAGAAGTTTCAAAGGCACAACAATCGAGTAGACTCGTTAGATGAGAGGCGGGTGTTGTACATTAATAGGGGAATAGAAAATGGCAAATAATTGGAATATACCAGACTGGCTTGAAAAGGAAGTCCGGGAACGAGACAAAACATGTATTTACTGCGGTGTGAAATTTACCTCCACAAAAATTTCCAAAAAAACCGCTGCAAGTTGGGAACATATTATTAATGATGAAAGAATTATAACCCGAGAAAATATTGCATTATGTTGTTGCGGTTGCAATGCAAGCAAAGGCGCAAAAAAAGTTTCTGATTGGCTCAAGTCAAAATATTGCATTGAGCGTGGAATCAATGCTGATTCTGTGGCCTTAATAGTAAAACAGGCCATCAATAACGGCCAATGAAGCATTTACTCATGTTACTTACAGCTCTATTTCGTTTAAAAGATTGGATTTTAGAATGTCGCCAAAATTTTCTAGAAAAGTAGGCTTTTGCAGTGAAAACGCTGACGGCACGTTGGCCATCGCAATTAATCAGAAAAATTTCGATGAGGTTTGTTATCAGGAATTAAACGATTACCTAAAGGTCGTTTTTGATGTAAAACCCATTGTTACTGCTTTTGTTGCTGCAAGAGAAAACTTTGCAGATTTTATGGCTTCCGCAGGCAACTGTTTAAGCATAATGAAAAAAATGAATTCTCCTTCGAGTGAAGCAATCAATAAGTCTTTGGATTGCTTGTCACTATTAACTCGTCACGTAAGTAATTTTTTGGCAACTGCGTCATTATTCTTGGCCAATTCAGAAGTCCAGCTGGGAAAAGTCTTTGGGGAATCTTCAGAAGAGATTAATTTGTGGAACGATTATAGGCGGACTCTCCATTTGAACAGCTTTGCATATCGCTTTATCTATGAACTTAGAAATTTTTCTCAACACTATGGCCTGCCAATATCAGGATTAAACTTCCAAATCGACAATATGGCAAAGATCAGCCGATCAATTGATTTAACAATATACGTCTGCAAAAAGGATTTATTGACGGATAATTTTAATTGGAAAAGGCTAAAAAAAGAGATAGAAGCCCTCGAAGAGCGAACTGATTTAATTCCATTGCTGAGTGAATACAATGAGATTCTTGGAAAATTATTCCAGAAATACATTGAATTGTTTGCAGATAAGCTTTTGGTTTGTAGCAAATATATCAATACATTCCGGGCGACGTTCAAAATTCCAGAAGGGGTTCAACCAGTGCTGTTTATTAATGAAAAAGGTGATAATCAATCTGTGCCCGGTCGAACGGAGTTAATTCCATTTGACCAGTTTGATTGGGTGCACAATAAATGTAATGATTTTTAATAGAATGTACAGCAAATGCGTAGATGCGGAAAATTTGGCCGGTCACGGCAAGTGCTGTATACAAGACAGGGAAATAATATGGACGAAAAATTGAGCCAATTAATTCAAGAGGGCGATTCTTTTACATTTTCTAATAATTGCATTTCTTATTCACACGGTGTCTATGGCCAGCCTAGCGTTCAAATGCTATCTTGGCTGGCTGATGTAGAAGACTACATTCTTGTCAATTACGGAAAAAATAGTTCGCCATGGAGAGTCTTTAAAAGGTTTAATGTAGATGCAATTAATGGAGATGAAGCGGATACTTTTGAAGAGCAAAAAAATATTGTGATGGCTTCTTTAAAGGCATGTGAACGCATTCCTCCTAAGCAAAAAGTGGTTGAGGATAAAGCTTTGCATCTTCAAAACATTTTTCAAAAATTCCATGACGTAGTTAAACAACTTAGAAATCGACATGATGGCAGAGCAACTCTAGACATAGATGACGAGTATGATGTGCAGGATTTACTTCATGCCCTACTTCGGCTATATTTTGAAGACATCCGAAATGAAGAATGGACACCTAGCTACGCTGGGGGAGCTTCAAGGATGGATTTTTTATTAAAGGAGGAAAATATTGTTATTGAGGTCAAGAAGACTAGAAAAAACCTTACCGACAAGGAACTTGGGAAGCAACTAATTGAGGACAAAGAAAAGTATAAAGCACACCCAGGCTGTAAAAAATTAATTTGTTTTACTTATGATCCAGAAGGAAGGATAGTAAATCCCAAAGGGATTCAAAATGACTTAAATCGGCAGGATGAAGATTTTGAAGTTGATATCGTTATTGAACCCTGAATTGCACAACAAATGCATAGACGCGGAAAATAAGGCCGGATCACGGGTCTTGCTTGCGCAACACCCGCGCCCGTCTCTCATTTCCGGTCATGACTGGCGTTCTGGCAAAAAAAGACAAAAAATTGAAGAATTAAATACAATCGGACAAAAATACAGGACAATAAAACAACATGACGTGTGAAACCAGACCTGAAAGTTTGTTTGGCTTCAAGGCCTGTGAATGATACGCGTCTGATTTAAGCAATTGCTCCGCCATATAAAAAGCCATATAAACGTATTGACATATAGTTTGCTACAAGGTATGTTTTATATATGGACAAACGATCTGATTTTGACTGGGACTTGGACAAAGATCGGCTCAAGACAAGCATGGAATTGCTTTCTCTTTGGCTCAACTCGCCTTCTTTGACAAAAACCGCGTAATCTTGGAAGATCTGGAGCATAGCGAAAATGAGAAGAGGTATTATTGCCTCGGGAGGGTTGCTGGTGGAGTCATGACTGTGAGATTTACATGGCGAAGCAACAAGATCAGAATTATTGGTGCCGGATATTGGCTGAAAGGAAAGAAAATTTATGAAGAAAAAAATAAGATACACGGATGAGCCAATGGACAAGGTGAAAATTATTCCTGACTTTTTGCCGTCCCCAGAGGAATTGGCTTTAAAAGAAGAGACTGTAAAAATCACCATTTCTCTGAGTAAGGCTAGTATTGAGTTTTTCAAGAATGAAGCAAAAAAATACAATACTCAGTATCAAAAAATGATTCGAAGATTGCTGGATGAATACGCTGTTCACCATCCATAAACACAAGCTTGGCGACGTTGCGGACTTAGAATATATAAATAAGAGCCAGAATCGGGTAAAGAGGGGGCTTTCCCCCCTCCTTCCCACACCACCGGACATGCGGTCCGCATCCGGCGGTTCATGAGCTTAATCGGGCCGTAGCCGGATAATGAATTTTCACCCACAGATCTTTCACGCAGATCAAACCCATTTTTGTAAGCCATTTGTTTGATATTCCGATTTGAATGGCCTTGGTTCTGGCGCTGTGCCACGGGCCTTTGCGACTGATTCCTGCAAATATTGCAGATTTCAGATGTAAATGGCAAGTACTTTTCCCGGTTAACGCGGAAGTCGTTTTTCCCTGTTTTAGAGAAAAAAAACACAATGATCAGTTCTCCTTTCCGCTTACTCTGTAAGATTTGCCATTTAGGTTGAAGATTTTGGCGTGATGCAGCAGCCTGTCGAGCATTGCCGATGTCATGATCTCATCACCCATCATTTCAGCCCAGTCATCGAAACCCTTGTTTGAAGTAATAATGA
>JAACJG010000010.1 GCA_009917695.1 Candidatus Rifleibacterium amylolyticum
CAATGACCGAGATTAGCTTATTCACCTTCCTTCTTTCTACCTGAAGCTTATCGGTAGAAAGCTCCTTACAAATCAATGTTCATGGACATGCAGCACATATATTCACCACAAGGTGAATATATAATGACTGAAACGTGGCCGATCGTTATCCTGCGCGGAGCGAAGCGCAGTCGCAGGATCCAGACCTGCTTTTCACCCGGTATTAGTTGCCGATTGAAGTTTGTATCTGTTCTGGAGAATCTGCTGTGATATATTTATTTAGAGACAGCTTTATCTTTTTTTGAGGAATACTGATGAGTATTGCTGATAATCCAACTATTGCCATTATTATCGGCGTGATTTTTGTTGTTCTGTTTATCTGGGCAAATCGTTGTTCAAATTGTGGCAAGCTGTTTACCTGCGAGCTCAGAAGTCGCAGTCTGACTTCAGAAGGCTATAGAAGCTCATGGAAATATGACGAGGACTCAAAAAGGTCAAAGCATGTCAGAGAGTATACCTACAGCTACAGAGAAACTTATGTCTGTAGCAAGTGCGGCCACAGTTACAGCAGCACTACATCAAGTTCATATTCAAAACCCTGTGGTTCGTTTCTTTCAGCTGCCGAAAGAAAAGCTCAGGCCGAGGCAGAACCGCCAAAACCACGCAGCTGGTATAATCCTCTGCGCTGGCTTGCCTGGCTGTCTTTTAAAAGAGTGTTCGTTGCGGCAGTCATCTTTTTCATCGTTTTCACCGCCGGTTTTCTGATCCATGATCCTGAAGTTCTCCAGTATCCAGGCCACTTTCAGCCCTATCTTGAATATTATGTCGAATCGTTGCTCGAAACGTTTTCAAGCAATAAAACGGTCAGACGGCGCACGCAGGTTGAGGTTGTTGCCGGCAACTGGAAGACAGAGCGCACTGTCTATGAGTATCAGCAATTTGAGAGGGAAGGCTGGGCCAAAGATATGCCTGCCGGCTCCACTGTCATTGAGAAAACAACGAAAATGCGACCTGTCAGAAATTATCCGTACAGCATCAACAATATTGGCAGAGAAGAGCCAGCCGAATGGGCAAAATACACTTATGACACATGGGTGAATGTCGATATTCTCACTGCTTCAGGAACCGAACTACCCGTCGTTTACCCTGACAACCCATGCAAAACAGTGCTCACAGCCGAAGCGACCGGTGAAACCGTCGGTGAAATCGCATACGGCACCCGCAAGGCAGATAGAACTTCAGTCGCATTTTACGTTACCCTGCGCGAGATAGCGACCGGACTTACAGTGACAACGAGTGAGGCCAAATATATGCGTATTTCTGACCGTGATTTCAAGCTTGTCAGCGAAATGAGTGAAGCCGATTACCGCTACCTGATGGCGCAGCGCGGTAAACCTCTCACCGCCAGACTGGTCAAATACTCTTTTTCGAGCGATACCGATTTCTGGATCTACGTCGACGAATACCCGCAATGAAGATTCCAGTCCTCTGCCAATGGGTGTATCTGTCATTGCGAGCGCAGCGAAGCAATCTCACAGACAGATGAATGGCCTTATTCGAATCGTGCTTGCTATTCTTAATCGTAATGACCAGGCTCGATTTTTCTCCGGCTGATACATTTCTTAGCTTCAGCGAAAATTGCTGGTTGTAAATTGCGCTTGTTTGTTGCTGCTTATATGGGTTTGCGGGGGTTTAAAAATATTTTTATAAAAATGTTTGACTTTAGATAGTGCTTTGCGATAAGATAAAAAAGTTGAACGAAGCAGATCTTTGACAATAGAATCGGTGGCCGCAAGGCAAATACTTCTGAGCTCCGGCAGGTTTCAGGCAGTTATCTAAAGAAGGGCGCAGATGTCTGGTGACAGGCAAAACGAACCTGAAGGGAACAAATAACCTCGGGTAACGTGAAACTGAAGAAGAAGTATGGGTCGAAAGGCGCAAAATCCATGGGGGGAGGGCTCCGCATCGTCGGAGAAACCAACTGGGACAGCAGAAAAACTCTAAGAGGGCTTCAAACCCTGAAAGAGGAAGGATTTATCCAGGGCTGTAACAGCCAGATACCCCGAAGGACAAAAGGTCAGGAGAGTTGTAATCGCGGTGCCGGGGTGATACCTGGTAACGTAGGAGACGCTCTGAACCGGGAGCAAAGCTTCAAGGTTTGACTGAATCTCAAGATGGAAACCGGCTGCTTGCAGCAAGGGGCCAGAAAGAGCCAGGGTCGGGTGAACGTAAGTTCGACGGCCAGGCAGTGGGAACTGCCAGTAATTTCTGGAAGAAGACCGTGTAGAGACAGTAACGACGAAGGAGCATGACAGCTGGAAACAGTTGTCGATCGGCTCAGGGTAAAGCTCTGTAGATCATGACCCTGCAAGTGCCAGTGGGGTGGAATAAACCCACAAGCTATCAAAGACGCAGGTTCTGCTGAGAGGTTGAGAAAACCTGGGAGCGGAACGCGACAGGGCCGGAATCCTGTCTGTCACGTCCGGTAGTGAAGGCGCTAAGAGGGAGAGAACCTAAGAAGGCGTTGGTGTTATCCAGCCAATGAAAGTGTGTGTTGAACCTTGAAGTCGGCAGAAGTCAAAAAGAGGATAGAAAGACTTGTTAACTCCAGTCTGGTGATTGTATCGAAGGCCTCGAAGGCGATGAACGCCTGAGGCTTGGCGTAACCAATGTGCGTCATAGTGCAATTGCGTTAAAACTCTAGATGGCATGTAACGACAAGAAGGGGTAACCGGAAGCGGTGACGCAACTGGTAACCATCCACTGATAGGTCTTCAGGAAGGGAAACCGATTCTAATCTGCAAGTTCAATAAAGTCCCCGGTCAAACGGGGACTTTTCTATTTCCCTTACTTTCGTGCTCGTAATCGTAATCGTCTTCGTAATCGATTTCTCGTTTTCCGATTACGATTACGCGAACGAGCACGATTTGGGCAGAGAAGATTCTTTACCTTGTCGAAACTATCTGATATATTGCCTCAGTACAATAGTGACAACAGGGGGATTCCCGGTGAACAACAACAAGGAACAGGTCGTTATAACCGTGCTCGGCGCCAATAAACCCGGTATTCTAGCCGGTATTACCCGTACCATAGCCGACTCGAACGTAAATGTCGAAGACGTCAGCCAGAAAATCATGCAGGATCTCTTTGCCCTGATGATGATGACCGATTTTTCTGCAGCCAACTGCAGCTTCGAAGAGTTCCAGAACCGCATGCAGGCGATGGCCGACCAGCTTCGCGTCAAGGTTTTCATTCAACACGAAGATGTGTTCAGATATCAGCATCGTCTCTGATGCCGGCTGGAGGCCATAAATGCTCTTTTCGTTAGAAGAAGTCATCGAAACCATCAGCGCGGTAGGTGTAGAAACCTTCGATATACGCACGATCTCATGCGGTATCAACATCATGAGCTGTGCTGATGCAGACGTTCACAAATGTGCTGCAAAGGTCTACGACAAAGTAATCAAAGTCGCCCGCGATCTGGTGCCGACCGCCCGCACCCTCGAAAAAAAATACGGCATTCCCATTGTTAACAAGCGCATCTCGGTCACACCCGTATCCATGCTTGCCAACGCCTTTACCGAGCCCACTGCGGTACCGATAGCCATTGCTCTCGATAACGCCGCCAAAGAACTCGGAATCGACTATATCGCCGGTTTCGGTGCCCTGATTCAGAAGGGCTTCACCCGTGGCGATCAGATTCTTCTCAATTCGATTCCCGATGCTCTGTGCAGCACCGACCGCGTCTGTTCAAGCGTTAACATCGGCAGTTCGCAGTCAGGTATCAATATGGACGGCGTCTATCGCATGGCCGAAATCGTCAAGGAAGCGGCCGAACGTTCGCGCGATAAGAACGGGCTGGCCTGCGCCAAGCTGGTTGTCTTCTGCAACGCAGTTGAAGATAACCCCTTTATTGCCGGTTCTTTTCTTGGACCAGGTGAAGCAGAAGCCATACTTAACGTTGGTATATCCGGCCCCGGCGTCGTACGCGCCGCACTTGAACGTGCCCATGATCTGTCGTTCGGTGAGCTTTCCGAGCTTATCAAAAAAGTCAGCTTCAAGATCACCCGCACCGGCGAACTCGTTGGTCGCGAAGCCTCCCGCATGATGGGTATTCCGTTCGGTATCATCGATCTCTCGCTGGCTCCAACTCCGGCTAAAGGAGACTCGATATCTGATATTCTCGAACTCATGGGTCTCGAACGCACCGGCTGCCACGGCACCACCGCCGCGCTCGCCATGCTCAACGATGCTGTTAAAAAGGGCGGCATGATGGCGGCGACTTATGCCGGAGGCTTGAGCGGCGCTTTTATACCGGTTACCGAAGATGATGGCATGTGTCGTGCCATTGAAGCCGGCGCTCTCAACATTCAAAAACTCGAAGCCATGACCTGCGTTTGCTCGGTCGGCCTCGATATGGTCGCAATACCTGGCGATACACCGGTCGATGTCATTGCCGGTATAATCGCTGATGAAGCCGCTATCGGCATGATCAACCACAAGACCACCGCCTGCCGTCTGATTCCGGTACCCGGTATGAAAGCCGGCGATGTCGTAGATTTCGGCGGGCTGCTCGGCAAAGGCCCGATCATGGAAGTCGGCCGCCACTCTCCTTCTGTGTTCGTGCGCCGCGGCGGCCGAATCCCAGCCCCCGTCCACAGCATGAAAAACTAGTCGTTTGTCAACATTGAATCTGGGTATTATCGTCATTGCGACTGCGAGGCATAGCCGAAGCAGGAAGCAATCTCACAGACGGAAGGATTGCTTCGTCGCTACGCTTCTCGCAATGACCATTTTTAAACATACATTAAACTTTGACAGACCACCAGGATGAACTTTTTCAAGGCCCTGAAAGCTGCCAGGCTCTCAGGGCTTTTTACAAGGTGTTCACCACGCAATGACCAGGAATAGAGAGTTTAATCTGCGTTTTTCGATCAGCCTGGTTTTTGCCATTGTCATTTTTTTGCCTTTGTTTTTTATCAGCGCCGATCTTGGCAATATTTCCGTGCGACTCTGGCAGCAGCAACTCGCAACCGCACAACAGGATCTCAAGGAAGAACTCGCAGATTTTCGAAACAGCCTGATTCCACGCCAGTTTATCGAGAATCTGATCAAGCGGGCAGAGAATCGTCTGGGGCTCGTTTCGACAACCATGCATCATCCGGTGTTTCCGCATAATCAGGAAGCCGGCATCTTTACGGTGGCGACCATAGGTCAGTTGCGCGAGTTTTATCGAAATGAAGCAGATATACAGCCTCTGGTGCTGGTAACTTTCAATACCGATTATTCAGACGTCTGGATCTGGTTCAACCAGAATTACGCTGAGATTCGCAACTTGTCGGCTTATGATCACAAACGTTTCGAGACCCTGGTGCCGTTCATGGTGGCTGATACCGCTACTTTCAGCACGGTAATTGCCAACAACCACAAGGCTCGCGCCGCTCTTGAGAACTTCAGACGTGAACTTCAGTTGACAGGCAAGCGCGACAGCACCTATCACAAGTTTTTTTACGACTATGTCGGTGATCTCAGCTATCGGCCGCCACACTACGGCATAGTCTATGAAATGGCGACAAATCGCCTGGAAAGCCGGCGCTTTTTTGTCTACAGCATGCCGGTAAAAGCCGGAGAACTAGTTTATGGGGGGTATTTTGTCATTTTTGCCAGCCGTGATGTCACGCCGGACAAGATTCTTAAATTGGCGGCAAAACCGACACGGCCGCGAACAAAGAGATATTTCTCTGCTTCTGCAAAGTCTCCCGGTCACATCAGTCACGCTTCACTTTCGTTACAACAGCCATTTCCCAATGAGTTTTCTGCATACAGCAATCTTGCCGGTTACCGGAAGAAGTTACCACAGGCAATTGGAGTCGAGTTGTCGATCGCTGAAATGCAACAGGATCGCGCAGCAAGACAGAACTATCTTGCTTTCAGCTGCCGCTTTATCATTATCGTTACTCTGGCACTGGTGGTTTATTTTCTGCTTTTTGGTTTCCCCACCTCTTTTCGCCTGCGTCTGCGCATGCTGGCTATTCTTGTGATAGCAGTCTGTCTGCCAATGGCGGTCTTGGGTTACTTTTGTCTAAGTCTGTTCGACAGCTTTCAGAATCTGGCTGGTCATGAACTGCGTGCTGAAGCCACGAGTTCCATGTATCGCATCATCAGCTACTATTATGACCAGAAACTGCAGCAGAATCTTGAGATTCTAAAGACGAAGCAACGCATGCTCGAACATGTAACCAGGCCAGCTGATGAGCTCGACCAGATGAATTCGCACAAGATAGTGACACCCGAAAACTATCTTGAACTGTTCCTGTTTCGAGATGACGGTATGACACGCACATTCAGAAGTCGCCATCCGACCAGCACCAATTCGCGGCGCATCGACTGTTATCTGGCGGTCAGATATCTCGATAATCTTGGCGTACTCGACCGCAGCATTTCGGCTAATCGTAAGTATCTTGAACATGGTGACTATGCGGCGGGGTTCATGTATTCATATTATCTTACTTATTCTGAGCATCAGATGATGCATCGTGAATGTGTCGAAACCCGTGAATGGAAAAAAGCCGACGAACTTTCGCGCATGGCGTATATGTTGTTGCCCGATACCAGTATTCCTGATGCTCCTCTGCGCGCCATCGGCAAGACAACAATTCACACTTCGAATCTGACATTGATCAGGCCGTATCTGTTTGCGCCCGAGGTTTATTCGCAACGAACCGCGTGGCAGAAGCATGATTTTCTGATCGGTCAGCGCCGGCTTGACGATACGATTCTGCGCTGGTGGCCTGATTATATCAACTCTTCATCGGAACTCAAGCATCAGTTAGACCTCGCAGCGGGCAGTCGCAGCGGAGGATCTCGCCTGATTCAGACTGGCCGGGAATTTCGTTTCGTCAATCGCCGGTACCTCGATGGCGAAAGCATGGTGTTTGCCGGCATTTCGACGGCCGCGCCAGATCTCAGACTGGAGCTGCTTTTCTGGGTTTTTCCTTTTGTGCTGCTGGTTCTAGTGCTCTTGTGTGTGTTTTTGTTCGCAGACCTGCTGGCGGCACTGTTCATCAAACCGGTATCTGGCTTTCAGAAGGCAACAGCTCAAATTACCGGAGGTAACTATCAGGTCAACGTGCAGATGCCTGATTCAGACGAGTTTTCAAAGTTGGCAAGCTCGTTCAATCGCATGGCAAATGGGCTGGTGCAGCGCGAAAAAATGCGGCGGTTTGTTTCTGAAAATCTGTTTGAACGTATCGGGCTGAGTGAGGGCGAAAGCACCAGAACCAGTGAGGTTACCCTGCTGGCCAGTGATATCAGAGGTTTTACCACGCTCAGCGAGAAGCACGAACCACAGCAGATAGTCAGTCTGCTCAACGACTACTTCACCGAGATGGAAACCGCTATCGAAGAGTCTGGTGGCTTTATCGAACGTTTCATCGGCGATGCCGTCGTTGCGGTGTTTTATCACAACGAAACTGGCCGTGCCGAAAATCGTGCTCTGAAGGCGGCTGTTTCGATGCGGGCCCGTCTGGTTGCGCTCAATCAGCGACGTGCTGTTGCCGGCCTTTTCGTAGTTGACAATGGAATCGGAATTGCCAGCGGCGAGGCTGTTTCTGGCGTTGCCGGCAGTTCAGAGGGGCGTCAGATCTTTTCTGTCCTGGGCGAAGTTACCAGGGTTGCCGAAAAACTTGAGAGCGCGAGTCGGCACGTGCCCTCGCACATTCTTATCTGCCCGAAAACAGCGTCGGCCCTCGCGAATACCCAGGGACTGACCGATGTCACTGATTTGTGTGGCATCACTGCTTTTACCCTGATGGATGGCAGGAGCACTGATGGCTGAAAACCGTGGACAGACAACAATCAATATTGAGCGGCGGATCAGCGCTTCGATAATGCTTGCAATCTGGCTGGCTGTATTCGTTTTGCCGGTAGCTCTGCTGCAGCTGAGTCTGGATTATCTGTTCAAACTGACGCGACAGGCCAATATGCGTGCAGTTACCGTCAGAATGACCAACGAAATGAACCGTTTTCGCAACGACCTTGAAATAGAAAGTTATTTACAGCGGACATGCGAAGAATTTTTTCTGGCTTCGGCTTCGCGGCAGATAGAAAATCCTCTTGCACTGGCGGCCTGTTTGCGCACAAAAACCGGTATTTCGGCAGCCGGGGTGATGACCCACACGGCTGATACGCAGACCGTCGATTTCTGGTTCAGCGAGGAACTCAATGCTCTGGCCAACATGTCGCGCACTCTTGGTCGGCGCTGGTTCGTTTCGGTTAACGAACAGCAGCTTTACCATTTTTACAGCACAGCCGCCAAGGCGGCAGTCGATGCGATTTTTCGCTTCAGCAACCCTGTTAAGGCGAAAAAAGACGCCGATCTGTTTTTCAGACGCATGTTCTCTCTTATCGCTGAAATCCCGGTGGTGCCAGGCCGTGTCAGCCGATCGCTTTCGGCAAAACTTGGCGGCCCGGTCTTTTTTTATTACCATCCCTTCCGCGAAATGCGTGCGGGCTTTACCTATATAGACGGCGGTTGCCTGCTGATCATACGTGGCCGTGATATTCCCTGGCATCAGGCTGCCCGAGCCGCTGCAAACCGTGGCGCTCCCGGTCTGCAGCGCAACTTTTCACGATTCTCGCAATCGCTATGGGAACAGCAGACTGCTGTGCAGACGCCGATAACTCGCTTTTTTGAAACTGAACAGGGCTATCATCTGCAGTCAACCATGTCGCGCGGCAGTATGATCGACTTTGTTCAGGACGGCACCTTGGTGCCGGCTCGGCTGCAGGAGTTTGCCAGGACTATGCCACTTCTTCAGGTCTCTGTGTCCGAATCACAGTTACAACATCCACTTTTCCAGTATCGCAGCAGTATCAGTTTTATCTGCCGCCTCTTTTTACTGGCTGGCACCATGCTGTTGATGAACCTGTATCTGTTCGGCTTCGATTTTAAAGCCGGGATAACCAGTAAAGTTGTTGCCGGCACCGCATTTATTCTGGTTCTGCCCTTTATATTGCTGGCTTCTGGTTTTATCAGCTGGAATCAGATCAACCAGGTGAGCGGGCGTTACCGTCTCGAGTTGCAGCAGCACCAGTTGTTCACCGATTTCACCGAGGGATTGGCTGATTATATGCTCGATCTACAGCGCTCAACCTGCGATCTTGCCCAAGAAATCGAGGAAAACCTGGACTGTGGCCAGGATGAAAAACTGCGCGCCATCTTTGCCCGCCATCTCAGGCAGAATCCGGTTACCGCCGAACTCAGGCTCGACCGCAAGTTTTCCGAGGGGCTGTACATAAGTTCGCCTTTCCTGCCAGACAGCATAAACAAAGGTGAAGAATCGAGCATGCGGCTTTTTGCTGCGACGATAATGCATGGATTCGACGATGCCGGCGTGCTCAGTAATGTGAGTTCCACCGGTGAAGAAGAGAGCTTTACAAGCATGAATGCCAGTTTTATCAACAAGGTGGTAAACCGGTGTGGTGGAGTTTACAAGTTTGCAGCTTTCGGCAGCGACAAGCGATTTTCGTCGGTATATTTCAATTTTCCTGGAAAAAACAGTATAAGCGGCATTCTTACAGCAGTTTTCGACCGCGACACACTGCTGGCTAATTTTGTCCGTAAGCACATAATGGGTGAAACCGCTATGCGTCAACGCTTTTTCATCATGCGTGAAGATTCAGGACTTCCCCGCTTTTATGATCTTGCCGATAACCGTGAAGTTTCAGATGCGCGCTTGCTCGAACAACTCAAACTTGCTTCGATTTCTGGTCATAACCTCTACGAAACACCAGCAGACGGCTTGACTCAGATTTTTTCGATGATCGACATGTCTTTGTTCATGATGGTCCAGGGAAAAGGTGTGGTTGGTGAACGAGTAAAGGCTGGCTATCTGCTGCTTTTACCGCTTTACGGTCTTTTGTTGATGCTGCTGATTCTGCTGGTTTTCAAACTCATCTACCTGCGGCCGATCGAAGAATTCATAAGGGTAACCGAGTCTGTGGCGGCCGGTGACTACCAGCAGCGAGTCGATCTGAACGGAGCTGACGAGTTTGGTGAACTCAAGGTGGCATTTGACGAAATGGTTGCCGGGCTCGAGCAACGTCGATGCCTTTCTCACTTTCTGTCGAGTGAAGCCATGCGGGCGGTCGAAGACGATTCAGACGAAAGCATGGCGCCGGGTGGCGTGCGCATCGAGGCCAGCATTGCCTTTGTGAAGCTGCACGATCTGCACGGGAAGGCCCGTACTCCAGAGTCCGTGTTCAAGGCTCTGGGCAGTTTTATCGACGCGGCCGACCGCTCTGCCATGCGGCATGGCGGTGTCGTCGATAAGCTTGTCGAAGATACTCTGATGCTGGTTTTTCGCAGCAGCGTTAACAGCAAAGACCATGCCTTTTCGTCTGTCAGCGCTATTTTAGATCTGGTAGTAAGCATGCGCAAACGCGGCTTTCAGCTTCAAGGTGCTATTGCCAGTGGTTCTGTCGTTTCCGGCCGCATCGGTTCACGTCTCGGCAAACTCGATTTCACCGTAATCGGTGACACAGTTAATCTGGCTGCCCGTCTCAAAGCCGAGGCGCACAGAACGACGCAGACCGGCATCATCGTCGCGCCCTCGACGATTCGCCTGTTGCGCGGCCGCGCCCGCGTCAGCTTCATCGCCCGCACCGAAATAAAAGGCAAAAGCCGCGAATACCCGCTTTATGAGCTCACCGCCCTGCGTCAGCCATGCGCTTATTCGCCGTGAGCCCTCCATAAGCAGAGAGTCACAGATTGAATTCTTGAACTCTTATGTGACAGCCGGCCAGCCCTCTGTTAAGATTGAATGTGGGTTTTATCTGTCATTGCGACTGCGAGGCCAGGCCGAAGCAGGAAGCAATCTCATAGACAGTCAGAATAATCTGCGATAATCTTTTAATCTGCGGATAACTCTTCAAAAACCATAAAATCAGTCGATAAAGGCTGATAAGAATGACTACAGACGGTATCGGTGACAGAACTCTGCGACTGCTTATCGCAGTCATTTTTGCCGTTCTCGTTTTTCTGCCGCTGCTTTTTGTCAGCCACGACCTGAATAATCTGGCAGCTCTTAGATACAATCAGGAACTTGAAGACGCCAGATTGAAACTGATCGACGAAGTCAACTCATGCAAAGATGAGCTGGTGCCGAGGCTTTACATCGAAAAGCTGGCCAAAGCCGGCGATGCCCATATCGGGCTGGTGTCTGAAACGGCCGACAAACCGGTTTTTCAGAAAAATGTCGATCCGCAGCTGATCACTGCCTCCACCAACGCTCAACTGCGCTCGTTTTACCAGCAACAAGCCGGTCTTGAACCGCTGATTCAGGTCGCTTTTGCCGTAGACTGCCGGCAGATCTGGTCGTGGTACAGCCCGCAAATGCCGGCATTGTCAGTTCAGGAACGCGAAATCATCGATTTAACTCTGGCGCATTACGCTGCCGACAAAGATCTGTGCGAACCGGTCATGCAAAGCGACCCGCTCGCTTTGAATAATTATTACAGAACACTACAGATCGCTAAAAGAAACTATAGCGGCATTTCAACTGCCATGCAGGCCACTTTATACCAGCATTTTTCCGATTTGTCGTTTACGCAAAACAATCAGGGAGTCTGTTACGAAATGGCCGCGAATCGCTTTGGATCGCGCAATCTCTATTGCTATTACCGGGCGATCAAAGACGGCAAATCGTTTTATGGCGGATATTTTGTAATTTTTGCCAGTGCCGGCCTCAAAAGCAGCGATATTCTCGAAGCCGCTAAAAAACCTTCCAGCAAAGACTTTCAGAGAAGCTTTTCCGCAGAATCTTCCTTTCAACTGAACTGCATCGAACAGGACGGTGACAAGCTGCAACTGACAAGTCTGTTGCCGACTGAACTTGCCGGCTTTAACCGGGTCACCGGAAGTTTATCGGCATTGCCGCGCTATCTTACAGTTTCCCTTTCCATCCGTGATATTAATCAGGTTTATCGGAAAAGCCTTCTGCAGATCGCTGCTGTTGGCCGAATGACTGCCCTTGCCACCTTTCTGCTGATGACGTATTTCGTGCTGTTTGGATTTCCGGGAATTTTGCGCCTGCGCCTGCGCATGCTGACGGTAATAGCTCTTGTTCTGCTTATTCCTTACTTTCTGCTTGGCTATTTCTGTCTTGGACTGCTCAACAGCATACAAAACCTTGAAAAACATGAGCTCAAAGCTGAAGGCGAAAGTTTGATGTATCGCGTCAGGAATTACTTTATCGACCAGAAACTGCAGATGGTGCTGCACATGCTCAAGAGCAAGCACCGTCTGGCGCATGCCATGCAGCGCAGCGGTGATGAAATATTACAGATGAATGTGCACGATGTTCTTAACGCCGGTAGTTTTGCTGATATGACTTTCTTTCGAGATGATGGCACTGCAAGAAACTTTAGAGACCGTGACGTTGCCAATAGCAAAATCGCTATGATCGACAGCCTCCTGTCAGTAAAATATCTCGATAATCTTGGGGTGTTACAGCGGCAGGAACCCCGAGTTAAAAAGCTGCTCGAACAGGTAGTGCTGGCCGATGGCTTTATCTCTACACTCAAGCGTGATTACTACGAGCACTACATAATGCAGAACGAGGCGGTCGAGTCGGCTGATGTCAGAAAGGTCGACAACTTTGCCCGCATGATTTATTACCTGATTCCAGATGCTGCTCAGGCTGGTTTGCCGGTGCGCGCCATGGCGATGACCAATATTTCGAATTCCGGTTATATGATGATAAATCCTCAGAACTTCACTCCCGAAATTTACTCTGAAACGACCGGCCGGGCTCGTCATCATTTTGCTCTCGGCCAGCGTCGTATCGATGACACGGTTCTTCGCTGGTGGCCAGAATATCTCAGCCCTGATTCTCGGCTCAGGCAGTTGCTCGATAATGCTTTGACCCGCCGTTCGAATGGCTTCAGAGTGAGATCGCAGAACGGTCGCCTTGAATTCGAACACTATCGCTTCGAAAAGGATCAGCCGGTAGTAATCAGTGGAGTTTCTCAGAGTATGCCAGATCTCATGCTGCATCTTCTGGTCAGAAGCTTTCCTCTGCTGATGTTTGCGCTGGTTTTTCTCAGTCTGTTTCTGTTTGCCGATGTTCTTGCTGTTTTATTTATCGTTCCGGTCAAAGGATTTCAGCAGGCTGCCGCTCAGATCGGCCGTGGAAACCTGCAGACACGTGTCGAAATCGCCAGAACCGATGAGTTTGCATTACTTGCAGATTCTTTCAACCGTATGGGTACCGGGTTACAACAGCGCGAAAAAATTCGGCGCTTCGTTTCCGAAGATCTTTATCAGCAGCTTGGCCAGCGAACGGTCGCGGAAACCCCCAGGCTTGAACGTGTCAGCATGCTGGCCAGTGATATTCGAGGTTTCACCAGCCTCAGCGAAAAAACTGATCCACAGCTGGTCGTCAGTCTTCTCAACGATTATTTCACCGAGATGGAAGCGGCAATCACTTCATGTGGCGGCTTTGTCGAGCGCCTGGTCGGCGATGCAGTGGTTGCGGTCTTTTATCATGCCGAAGGGCGCAGCTGCGAACAGCAGGCGGTGCTGGCGGCCTGGCAGATGCGGGCCCGCCTGGCGCAGCTCAATGCCCGTCGTGCTGTCGCCGGCCTTTTTACGGTTGATAACGGAATAGGTATCGCCAGCGGTCGAGTGTTTGCCGGCATCGCCGGGGCAAAATCCGGTCGCCGCATTTATTCAGTAATTGGTGAGGTTGTGCAGCTTGCCGAAGAAATCGAGAGCCTGACCCGCACTGTTCCTTCACGTATTCTGTTGTGCTCTGCTACTGCAGCCAGACTCGACGAACGCTACAAACTTTCCGAAGTCTCGGGGCCGACCGGCGTCAGAGCTTTCGCCCTGGTAGCCTGTGAGGTCGCCGATGTCTGAACGAAATATAACGATTCGGCGCGAGATCAGCGCTTTTGTGCTCTTTTCTGTCTGGATTATGGTATTCGTGTTGCCGGCATTTCTGGTGAATTTCAGTCTGCAATATCTTTTCGATATGACGCAGTCTGCCAACCGGCGCGCATTCAGCAGCGCCATGACCAACGACATGGAAAGCTTCAAGAGCGATCTTGATACTGCCAGCTGCCTGCAGAAGCGAATCGAGAGCTGTTTTGGCAAACTCACAATCCCGCCTGATTTTGCCAGTCCACAGGATTTTGCCGAGCTGCTGGCCAGAGAAAGTGGTATAAGACCGGTTGGAATCGTAGCGCATGGCACTGATACTGTAGATATATCTGTATATTTTGCCGAACGTTTCGCCGACAGATTTCGCAATCTTTCGCGTAATCTCATGCGTCGTTATCTGGTTACATTGAATCAGCAGTATCAGTATGCCTGTCACACAGATGAGAACGCTTCTCTGATCGAGGGTCTGTTTCGTTTTGTCGAACCGCAGAAGGCGAAAAAAGACTCTGATATGTTTCTGCGTCGGGTATTTGGCTTGATTACTGAAGCGGCAATTCTGCCCGGTCGTGTTTCCAGATCGGTTTCTGCGGCATTTGCCGGCCCTCTTTATTTATATTACCAGCCATTTTTTTCAGACCAGTCCGGTATGCGCAGGATTAAGGGTGGTTTTCTGCTGATCTTTTCCGGCGCTGATATTCCCTGGAATCTTGTGGCAGCAGATGCCATCGCTGCACCAACTTCAGGTTTGCAGAGAGCCCTTGCCATTTCCAGAACTTCATACTGGGAAATCAACAGCAACAATCACGACATAGTTACGCGCTTTCAAGAAGACGAAGAGGGTTTTCATCTCTTGTCCACCATCTCTCAGACAGCAATTGTCGATCTGATACAGGGTGGCACTTTCATGACGAAAAACATTCGGCAGGTACTTCAGAAAATGCCTCTGTTAAAGGTTTCGGTGCCCTGGTCTGCTTTGCAGCATCCGCTATCGAGATGGTCTAAACATATCGTTTTTGGCTGCCGCATTTTTGCCATGCTTGGCGCGCTGTTTCTGCTGAATTTTTTCTTTTTTGGCGTTGAATTCAAAGCCGGCATAGCCAGCAAAGTCGTTACCGGAACTGCTTTTATTCTTCTTTTACCGGTTATTCTGCTGTTCGTGGGTTTTCTGACCTGGCATCAATATGGCCGGATATATGCCTGGTACGCCGCCGAAATCCAGCAGCAGAGATTATTTGACGACTTCAATGAAAAGCTGGCTGCGTATCAGCAGGAACTGCAGCAGAAATCTTTTGACGTTGCCAGCTCGGTTGCAGAGCTTGTCGCAACTGGCAGATACGATGATGTCAGAGAGTGTCTCAGGCAACAACTGGATAGTTCACTGGCTTCTGAAATTGCTCTGGATCTGCCGGGTGGCCGGGCTGTCAAGGTTGAATCGACAAGCCGCCGAAGCGCGGCATTTGCCGAGGAAGATTCAAACCGTCGACTGAGCAGTATCGCGGTTTTCAGTGCATTTAATGATAATGGAATTTTTACCAAAATCACTCATGATAAAAGCGAGCAGGATATCACTGCCATAGATTCGCGTTTTATTAACGATGTAATCAGCCGTTGGGGCAGATTTTATCAGCTGTTTCGCTTTCATACCGGCAGTCGCTTTTCTTCTATTTACCTGCATAAACCGGGTCGCAACGATCCGATGGCATTGCTCACCATTAAATACAGCGACGAGCATCTTCTGCGGGCTCTGGTCAGCCGCTATCTCCGCGAATCAGACCGCGCCCATGACGTTTACGCCCGCTATTACATAATTCGTGATGACGCCGGGGTAAAACGCTATTTTTCTCTTGCCGACAATAGCGAACTGACTGACCCGGAAATGATTGGGCGATTCAATCTGGCGGCGGCTTCAGGCCAGTATTCAGTTCGTCAGAATAGCCGTGATCTGCTGCAGATTTTTGCCATGAGTGATTATCCGCTGATTCTGCTGACCCGCATCGATGCCGTTGCCGGGCAACACGGCAGTCTGTACATTGTCGCAGTTATCCTGCTTTACGCTATGCTGTTGCTGTTGTTCGTGTTTCTGGTTTTCATACTCATCTATCTGCGGCCTATTCGCGAATTCATCAGGGTAACCGAAAAGGTGGCGGCCGGCGATTATCAGTGCCAGGTCGATCTCGACCAGACCGACGAATTCGGCGATCTCAAGCAGACCTTCGATACCATGATTCATGGTCTCGAACAGCGGCGTCGCCTGACGCAGTTCGTTTCGAGCGAAGTTATCAAAGCAGTCGAATCAGATTCAGAAGAGAGCATGGCAGTCGGCGGTGAGCGTGTCGAGGCAACAGTTGCCTTCGTTCAACTCGCCATGCTGCAGCATCTCAAAAGCGAAGCCTCGCCCGAAGAAATCTTCGCAACCCTTGGCGACTTTATCGCTGCTGCCGATATCGCAGCCAGCCAGCACGGTGGTGTTGTCGACAAACTCGTCGAAGACACACTTATGCTGGTTTTCAGAGCTGACCCGGCCCGGTCCGAGCACGCTCTCGCCGCCAGTGCTGCCGTTCTCGATCTCGAAAGCCAGATGCGCGAACGCGGTTTACGCATCTGCGCCGGCATCGCCAGCGGTCAGGTCGTTTCCGGCCGCATTGGTTCACGGCTTGGTAAGCTTGACCTTACGGTTATCGGCGACCCGGTCAACCTCGCCGCCCGCCTCAAAGCTCAGGCTAAAAAAGCAGCCAATACAGGCATCATCATCGCACCCGGCGCCATTCGCATTCTAAAAGGCCGCGCCCGCGTCACTTTCATCGAGCGCACCGAACTCAAAGGCAAAAGCCGTGAATACCCACTCTACGAGCTCGTCGCCCTGCGCCCCGCCTGATCGTTTCAATGATTTAAGACACTCTCACCCATACTTCGGCGGTGGTGGTGATTTTACCCGTTTAACTTTTGGCAGGGGCGGAAACAGCCGGCGGCAGTCGACGCTCAAGCCGGCAAACTGCGCGATCGCAATTTCTGCTGTGTCGTCATAAATCTCCTCGCGTTCGAAGCGGCCGTCTTTGCCGAGTTTGTTCACCCTGATCAGGCGTTCGAGCGGGCTTATCAGCCAGAATTCCTTGACGCCGGCCTGCTCGTAGACCCGGCGCTTGATGATGTTGTCTTTCGACGAAGTTGATGGCGAAATGATCTCGACCACCAGGTCCGGCGCGCCGACGATGCCGCGCTCTTCGATCTTCTTGGGGTCGCAGACGACCATGATATCAGGCTGTACTACTGTAAACACTTCGTCTGATCTGCTGGCATTTTTTGCCAGCAGCACGTCTAGAGGTGCAACGAAAACTTCGCATGGCTTGTTATCAAAAAAATTAGACATCTGCCTGCTAAGTTCGGTCACAATTCTCTGATGTAAAACACCAGGCGAAGTCATATCGAACACTTCACCGTCGATTATCTCGTAACGATTGTCGTCATCCCAGGTCAGATAGTCCGCATAAGAATAGCGCTGCTGCTTTTTTTTGGACGATCCCGCCATAAAAACCTCCGCCCGCATTTTCCCTATTATACAATGCCCCGCACAGAGACACCAAGCCGCAAAGAGGCCGCCCGTTCAGATCCCGTCTGTGCCATCGTGGGGGCCGAGCAAAACAAACTTTATGGTACTACCTGGCATTTTCTCGCAGTCAGAACATTTCACAATAGCATCGTCCCGCTTTTTCCGGCAGGCTTCGCAATACAGGTAGATGATTATGAAATTTCGCTTGACCGGGCATGAATAAAAACCCCGAAAATTGCCTTTCAGAGGTTCGCCTGTCGTCAAAGGGCTTGCGATTATCATATCAATTTTCTTTTTAACCAGCTTCTTTATCGAAGCATGCTTCTGCAAAGCCTTAACGAAAGCCGATTCAAACGTTACATTCATCAATCACCAAAGACCTCTTCGTAACTGTGCCACCTGGCTTTGCCGTTTCTAAGCGTTGCCTGGGCATCCAGCATTGCCTTCTCGAATGCCGGATTACTGAGAATCTTTTCGACCCTGTCGCCTTCTGCCTGCCGCTTGAGTGCGAGCAGATACTGAGTAATCATGTCGGCTACCGTAGTGCGGTTCTCGACAGCAAAAAGCCTGACAAAATCGGCTAGATCCTGGTCCAGGCTGATGTTTATTCGGGTTTTTGTCATAATATTCTTCCGTTCCCATTATACACACATCAGGAAATATTGTCTATAACCTCACCCATACTTCGGCGGTGGTGGCGATTTTACCCGTTTTACTTTCGGCAGGGGCGGAAACAGTCGGCGGCAGTCGATGCTCAAACCCGCAAACTGCGCGATCCCGATCTGTGCCGTGTCGTCATAAATGTCTTCACGCCCGAACAACCCGTCTTTACCGAGTTTGTAGACCCGAATGAGCCGGTCTGTCGGGTGCACCAGCCAGAATTCCTTGACGCCGGCCTGTTCGTAGATTCGGCGCTTGATAATATTGTCTTTCGATGAAGTTGACGGCGAGATGATCTCGACCACCAGATCGGGCGCGCCGACGATGCCGCGCTCTTCGATCTTTTTGGGATCGCAGACGACCATGATATCGGGCTGAACCACCGTAAAAATTTCGTCATTCCTTTTTGCGCTTTTTGTCAGAATCACATCAAAAGGCGCGCATATTACCTCGCACGGTTTCCCATCGAAAAATATGGCCATTTGTGTTGCCAGTTCAAGGCTTATTTTTTGATGAGTAAACCCGGGAGAGTTCATATCAAACACTTCACCATCGATTATCTCGTAGCGAATGTCGTCGTCCCAGGTCAGATAGTCTGCATAAGAATAGCGTTGTTGCTTTCGTTTAACCGATCCCGCCATATAAACCTCCGCCCCGCATTTTCCCTATTATACAATACCTCTCACAAAGTCACAAAGCCGCAAAGAGGCCGCCCGTTCAGATCCCGTCGGCGCCATCGTGGGTGCCGAGCAAAACAAATTTCAAGGTTTTATCCGGCGATGGTGGCGATTTTGCCCGTTTAACTTTTCAGTTCAGATATCGCTTTTTCGATATGTGACTTCAGGGCCGGCAGAGAATCTGCTATGGTTTGCCAGACAAGCTCATGCTGCACGCCAAAGTAAAAGTGAATGAGTTTATCCCGCATTCTGGCCATGGCTCGCCAGGGAACTTCGGGGTATTTCTGCTGAACTTCTACAGGAACCATTTTGGCTGCTTCGCCAATGATTTCGAACTTGCGAATCACCGCGCTCGAGGTCTTGTCGTCAAGTTTGAACCCTTGCAGATCCATGTTCTTAACGAATTCTTCAATGGCACGAATGGCGGCAAGAATATCCTCGAGGTATAGAACAAAATTTCTCACAGCATGATTGCCTCTTGCAGAATTGTTTGCCGTAATTCCGTTCTGATGCCACTTTCTGGCACCAGGTCGATGTTGCGATGCAACTTGTCTTCTAAATAAAGTGTAAGCTCGGCCATATCGAAAAGGTTCGCAGATGGCAGAAAATCGACGAGAATGTCGATATCGCTGTCCGGGGTTGCTTCAGAGCGGGCGAAAGAACCGAAAACTCCTTTGAGATCAGCCTTGAATCGCGCTTTAATTTCGGCTTTCAGGCTTGAAAGAATCCTGATGACCTCAGATACTTCCGGGCTCATAAACACATCTCCGCTTGCAAAGTTTCAACGAGAACAGCATCGCGTTTTTCAATCTTTATTATATCGCATGTACAACAAACCGCGTCAAGAGAATCTCACCCATACTTCGGTGGTGGCGGCGATTTTACCCTTTTTACTTTTGGCAGGGGTGGAAACAGCCGGCGGCAGTCGATGCTCAATCCGGCAAACTGCGCGATCGCAATTTCTGCTGTGTCGTCATAAATTTCTTCGCGTTCGAAGCGGCCGTCTTTGCCGAGTTTGTTCACCCTGATCAGGCGTTCGAGCGGGCTTATCAGCCAGAATTCTTTGACGCCGGCCTGTTCGTAGACCCGGCGCTTGATGATATTGTCTTTCGACGAAGTTGATGGCGAAATGATCTCGACCACCAGGTCCGGCGCGCCGACGATGCCGCGTTCCTCGATCTTCTTCGGGTCGCAAACAACCATGATATCAGGCTGAACTACTGTAAACACTTCGTCGGATCTGCTGGCATTTTTTGCCAGCAGCACGTCGAGAGGTGCTGCGAATACTTTACATGGCTTATCTTCAAAATAGTTTGCCATTTGTCTGAACAATTCACCACTTATGCTCTGATGAAGTACGCCAGGCGAAGTCATATCGAACACTTCACCGTCGATTATCTCGTAACGATTGTCGTCATCCCAGGTCAGATAATCTGCGTAAGAATACTTCTGCTTCTTTTTGCTGGTCGATCCCGCCATAAAAACCTCCGCCCGCATTTTCCCTATTATACAATACCCCGCACAGAGACACCAAGCCGCAAAGAAGCAAAGACATTTTTGTCATTCAGCGGAATCGGGCCATTCTGCGCATGGCCGTCAGGCGAAGTCGCAGAACCAATATTTTCACGCAGAGGCGCAAAGTTCGTCTTTGTCATTGCGAGGAGTTCTGCGTAGCCTTGGCGAAGCAGAACGACGACCTGTCCGCCGTAGCCTTGGCGAAGGCGGAAGCAATCTTTTTGGTCGTAAGATTGCTTCAGGACTTCACCCTTCGCAATGACAGTTAATAACCTTTCAGCGTCTCCGCGTCTCAGCGTGAGGCTCTTCTTTTTGTTCTTTACATTGAGTCAGTAATAAATCGCTTTGGCAAATGATGCGTTACCTTCGATAGGCATGTAGCGCCAGCGTTTGAGCTGAATTACCTTACGGGTGAAGTCTATGGCGCAGTCTGCTATGATCTGCGCGGTATAAGTTGCCAGAACCGTTGTCTGGTCTGCAGCATAGACAAGAAAGCGCCCCTGCGACTTTATCGTATAGCTTGCCGGAATTATGGTTCCGCCACCATCGGTACCTGGATACGAATGCACCCTGAATTGATAAGGCTTCGTGCTGCTGCCGGTCTCGCCGTAATCAAAAAAACTGAGATTCTCATTAAGGTAAAACCAGTCACTGGCCGTCGCATTGGGAAAACTAACCGCACTCAGAGTGGGAATATTTATCAGACTCCAGTCGTTCGAAAGAAAACCCGGCCTCACAAAATAGATTCTCTCTTTAGCTGTGGTCGGGTCGTTAATGAATGGAATCCTTATGTTTCCACTTTTCTGACTCTGTAAAATCGCTATTGTCATGTTTACGCCTGAAAATGCAGCATCAAGAGCGCGGTCAGAGTTGTCGATCATGCCCTGAACCTGTGTTTCTGTCTGCACCATTTTGATGTAAGCCGTCGATATCGAAACCAGCAGTCCGAAAATCAGTATTACCAGTATGGTGCCGGCCATTCCGCGTGACCTCTGTTGTTTCATGCTGACTCCTTAACCTGCACCTGGCGCCATGAATGACAATGTGTCACTGGCGATTATGCGGTAGGTTCCGTCTTCTTCGGCGACATCGTTATGAATCTGAATATGTATCTGAAGCGTCCAGGTCGAAAGGCGCGTTACGCTGAAAGATGCCACATTTTTTGCGATGCGGTTATTCATGGCGGCTACTCCATTCGATAATCGCAACAGCAAATCACTGTCGGTGGCGATTCTTATCGTGAAACTGCCGGGCAGACCGGCTATTCTGTAATTGAGCAGGGATGTCGGCGTGGCATTTCCACCCAGAACCGCACTTGGTGTGGCGATAGCGACTGCCCGCATCAGATCCTGCCGCAGTATTTCTGTGGTCATGCGCATGTAGTTAACGCCAGAAATTTTACTGTAGCCAGACTGCCAGATTTCGCCACTATACTGAATGTAGGCGATGACACTGACCATCAGCATGGTCATGACAATGGTCGCCACCACGACTTCAACCATTGAGAATCCCTTGTTCGACCATTGAGTCTTAGCCTTCACCATATTACCTCGGTATCATCCGTAATGATAACTTCATCTGCCGCGTATGATTCTGAGCTGAACACGCCCATGGAAGTAATTATCACCTTGATTCCGGCACTGCCATAATTGAATCCGATATAATATTCGGGAATAGGCGTTGCGGCAATATTATTGATATTCGGATCTGTATAAATCTGCCCATTTGGCCAGAAATAGAGTGCTGGCGGCAAATCGCTGACTATTTCTGTTTCGAAAGCGTATTCTTCCTCATCGACATCAACCCAGTTGGTATCTGCATAATCGCTCTCAGGCGTACCTAACGATACTCCGCTGTAGGTCAGGGCCAGGTCGGGGTCGAATGCCAGATGGGTTTGCACGCGATAGTAGGTGCGGTCGGTAGCAGAAGGAAAAATCAGGCGATACACCGCCTGCTCTTCGATTGCCTTGTAGCGCGCCAGCCTGACGTTCTGCACGAATATCTCAGCCTCGGCCTTTACCTGCAGACCTGAATAAAAGTTGCTGACACCCGGCAGAACTATGCTTGTCACTATAGAAACAATGGCAAGCACAGCCAGTACTTCCATCAGCGTGTAACCTTGTTTAATCATAATCTTCATAAAGCAACTTTCTCACGCAGAGGCGCAGAGCAGATTGCCACCGTCATTGCGAGGCGTTCTGCGTAGCTTCAGCGAAGCAGAACGACGGAGCAATCTCTCGGTCAGAAAGATTGCTTCAGGGCTTCGCCCTTCGCAATGACAGTTTTCAGTCATAATAACCTTTCAGCGTCTCCGCGTCTCAGCGTGAGGTTCTTCTTCTTTGTTCTCACGCAGAGGCGCAGAGTTCGCAGAGGGAGAGTAATTGTTAACAATTCGCTTAAGACCTTCTTTATAACCTTGCGGCACCAAAATTGATCAATAAACCAACCTGAAAATCCAGCAGCTTCAGATAGGTTAAAACTTGCTTGGAATGAACTGGAGCAAGCTTTTCGACAGATTTTAACTCGACAACTACGCAATCTTCAACAATTAAATCAGCTCTGAAGCCCTCGTCGAAGCAAAGCCCATCAATTTTGACCGGAATACTTCTTTGTCTCTCAACCTTTAATCCCTTTCTCTCAATTTTTGCGGCAAGAACGGTTTCATAAACCGACTCCAGCAGGCCTGGCCCCAACTGCGTGTGCAATTCATACGCAGAGTCGATAATTTTGCCAGTTATATCGTTAATTTCCATATCTTTTCAGTGTCTCCGCGTCTCAGCGTGAGGCTCTTCGCTCCTGTTCTCACGCAGAGGCGCAGAGTCCGCAGAGGGCGAGCAGTTTAAAGCCTGTTTTATTTTGATCTTTCCAATCTTCATTTCTTCTCTGTGCCTCCGCGTCTCCGCGTGAGGCTTTTCTCCTGCTTTATGGGGTGAACTTGTATACACCTGTTTCGCCCGTCAGGGGTATGAAAAGGTATATAGACGAACCGCATGGTACTGCCGCAATACCTGCCTTTGCCGCCGGTAGATTGCCGAGCGGCCTGACCACCGATGTTTCCGGGTTCCAGGCCACAGCTGTGCTGGTTGCGGTTGATCCGATCATGCCACCGAAGATGAAGATTTCGTCGCCGAACGAGCAGACCCCGGCATAGGCGGGTTGGGCAAGAGTGACAGTTGTTCCGGTGATGTTGGTAAACGACGCGACATTGTTGGCTATTGGTGTCCATGAGTTGGCGTCGAAGTCGAATATGTTGATGTTGGTCGCGTTGGTTGTGCCGCTTGTATATCCACCGATACGATAAAGCTTGCCCTTGTGCCAGATGAGATTGTGCGCAAAAACAGGCGTGCTCAATGGCGGCAGCGAACGGGAGATACCGAACGAATGGTTGGTAGCATCTGTATACTCATCGATTGCATGCGGCCAGTAAACTATCGCGGTGTTTGTCGCCGAACCTGTGTAACCACCGGCGACAACGATTCCGTAAGGAGTCTGGCAGGCTGCGTTGCTCGATACTGCTATCGATCCACGCGCGTCGGTAATAGTTTTGGTCATTAGAGAGCCAGATAATGGTGAAGCTGCTCCTGGCTCAGGATGTGTACTGTAATATTGCAGATCCGAAACTTCGACGTCCGAATCTGAGTGAATGCTTTGTACATAAAGTCGATAGTATGTGTAAGCTGTGGAATTGTCCAGAAAATAGATATATTGGGCTGTAGTGTTTTGGTGTACTCCGACGGTGCTCCCAGCGGAACCACCAATTTTCAGATCGACACTGTCGGAGAAGTCGGCCTGATTGGCTGCTTTAATAAAAAAATTGTTAACTCGACCTTCTGTGTTACAGCGGATTGAAACAATATCCAGGATGTCTGGCGTGGCTAAAGTCAGTGTTATATGTTGACCAGAAGTACCGTTGCATGTCCATCGGGTGCTTGCTGGGTCTGAGTCAAAAGCTTTCCACGCCTCCTCGGTACTACTCACTGCTCCACTTCTTGTAACTGAATGTGGCCCTGGAGTTGAGGCGCCCGTAAAATCATAGTCAGGCACGGGTCTTACGTTGTCACGAAAAAATTTGATTTCACGAGCAGCGTAATCATAGCCCACTCCACCTTGATTTGAGGTAACAGTAAATTTATAGTATTGGTATGCGTCTAAATTTGTAAGCGCAGTTGTCCAATTTGTTTGGCCGGACGGAACAGAGAAGGATTGAGAATATGGAGTTGTAGAAAAATTGTCGTTACTCCCCGAAATTGTAAAATTCTTTAGGCCACTTTCTGTTGGAGAAGTATCATTGTTCAGCCAGATCTTATTTACAACAAATCTTAAAGAGCTGTTCCCTGCATTGTAAGTCAAGGATTGATTAGCTATTGTTGGACACCAAAGTTCACCAGCTGCAATAGAGCCATCAAAAGCTTCGCTGCCAACATCTCCGAGCTGTGTGTTGCCAGAATCGGTAACTACGGTTGGAGTTGGTAATGAAGACTGGTTATATGAAACCTGAAGATCACCCGGTGGCGGCGGTGAAGGCGGTGGGTCGGCAGACGAAATAACTTCGTCGGTGGCCGGGTCGTAGCGTTGAACCCAGCTGGTAGTATCGGTGTTGGTTGAAGTTTTGGCGCCATTGAAGCTGTAGATTTTGCCGTCGTAGGCGACGACCGAGTTGAGTTTAAGGGTCTGGGTGAGCGTTGCAGTTAATGGTGCAACTGTTGCCGGCGTCATTGGTTTGAAGGCAAAAATCTTGTTGGTCGGGTTACCGTTGGCGTCACTCACGCTGCCGCCCAAAACGTAAATTGCACCACTGGCGAGTGCCGCCCCGTTGTTTCCATAGACCTGGGCGTTCAATTTGCCGGCCAGTTCGTATTTTCCGAGGCGGGTGGTTGATTTGTAAGAGTTGAACGGCATGACGCCCAGTGCCTTCGGCGGTGTGTTACAGGGAACCGTGGTTATCAGGCTGCCAAAGCTAGCCGGAGAGATCGAAGACTGAGAAATGGGTGTGCCATCAAAAGCGAAACTGTCGGGATTGCCGATGTTGGTGACAAAGATTCGGTTAGAGCCTGTGTCTTCGGCAAAAATCAGCTTCTGGCCGTCTGGACTTACTACCAGCTGTTTGTCCGAACAATCGAATGATCCGCCAATATCGATTCGGGTGAATGAGGCACCGGGTTTTAACGCCCAGATGTCGTCCTGGCCGGGGTCGAGCTGAAACAGTATCGGGTTGGCGAGATCGCGCGAAAATGCCAGCGCGGTATCATGAACCGTGTTACACCCGCTTAACGGATAAGAGCGCAGAAAAACAGGTTGAAAATTGAGCGGTCTGGTCTCAGAGGCTGTGATATGTTGCCAGTTCGCCGTTGTGCCGTATTTATTTCCTGACACCGAAGGTTGAGTTATTGTCGATACAGCAGAATCCGTCGTATACATTGGGGCTATGCCTCCATTGCCCGCGCCGTCAGTACCGTGATCAGCCTGTATGAATACGCTTGTGCTGGCAAGAATCTGTCTTGCACCGGGCCCGTATGGTGTGGTAGCCAGAGACCAGATTTTAAGCAATTCATTGGGCGGTGAGTTATCGACAAAGAGTCTGGCTACATCCTCTCTGATCAGATAAAACTTATCAACCGTACCTTTTGGCTGAAAATAGCCAAAAACACGTTTGGCGTCAGTGGTGGCGTTGTTATAATTCACCGGCTCAGTTTTTAAATATGCCCAGGCGTGGTTGGCGGTGAACGTTTCTCTCAATTTGATTCCGCCTCCGGTAAAGCGGGAGCCGGCTGGAACCGCCACATTAAAATCGGTGCCGGTATTCCGGTTATCCATGATCAAACCGGGCAGCTGCGTTTCGTGACCGAAATTGTTGGTGGCGAAGTCATAAAGATAGACCACATGGGGAGTTCCGGAAGCTTCAATGGCCAGGAAACCTTCGTCTGGGCTGATCGCGATATTCTGTGCATAGCGTGGCGGGAAAGAACTGGTTACTGGTAAAGTCCCGGTGAATTTAACCGGGTATTGCCTGTTGGTATCGTTAGGTCCAGAAGTTATGACATGGTTGCCACCAACAATTTGTGCAGAGGTTATGGCTGTTGGGCCAGCGTTAACGTAGTCTGAGCCATAAGAACCGCCTGTATTGGCATGATCGAATAAGCCCTGTCCAGCGCTGCCTCCGATCTGTCCAAACCAGAAGCCGACATAATAATTGGACGTTTGAATCAGACCTCCATTGACCTGCCATGAGATTGCGGACGTAATATCAGTAAGGTTCTGGGTTGATGAAATCGATGTTGCATAGTCTTTAATTGTTTTTACTCCGGCATTTATTTCTACTATCACTGGAGTAAAATATCTTGTGCCGGCAAAGGGACCCGTAGTGTAAGTGACATGGGTTATTGTCGTGCCAACTGGGAAATTGCTTGCCTGGAGCAATTGAATACACCCAACCGATGTGTCTACATTTCCGGGGTTTCCTGGCTCTGGTGATGTGGGAAGGGTGGACGGTGCGGATGGACTTATCCAGCGGGCGAAGCGTTGGTATTTGCCTTTGTCGGCGCCCCATTTGATTTTGCCGACCCAGTCGAGCATGGCGGAACCATCGCTTTTTCTGTAAAGCATGAGAAAGCCGCCGTTCGGCATGGCTTTCATATCCTGTGGAACCCAGGCTACATCCAGGGCACTGTCACCGAAAGAGCTACCTGGAGAATTTTCGATCCAGTAGCCATTGAACGAACCGCCAGAGCCGTTAACTTCCAGGCTGGCATAAAAATTGGCTGAATATGTTGCAACACCGCTGGCATGGCGAACGGTTTCGTCATCGGCAGCATAAGAAACTATTCTGCTGTTTCCAGAAAGTTCATCAACTGATATGTTGGAAGAATCTATCATGTTGTAGGCATCGACGCCTTTTACTACACTGTCATAGCCAACCTTGAATCTGGTGCCCTGCGGACTGACGCCGATGGTTCTCGGTATTCCGCGCAGGCTGCTTATTCTTCTGTCTTCGTCGAATCTGAAAGTGTGCAGGTCGAAGAATTCGATCGTACTGTCAGCGGCACTGTTGCCCGCTCCTATCAGCATGTGTTCCGGCACGCGCGTTACGATGTCGGCGCAGGGCTTGTTCGAACTGTCGTAGGTCAGAATGCGGTCGGCCGGAATCGAAGATGTGTAGATGTTTGCCGCCAGGCTGGCGGTATCGATAAAATATAGCTCCGGTTTATCTTTGTTTGTAAAAAGAATGTCATTGCCGGTTGGAGAAAGAACTGAAAGATCAGATTTAAGTTTGTAGGGATAGGCCCGGGTCAAGTTTATGCCTGAGGGGGTTGCAGCAAAATCGATTTCATTGACCAATTTGCCGCGCAGGCCTCCAAGATTGGTCGCATCTTTCTTATCAGTCAGCATAAGATAGCGCGAGTCGTGTGACAGCTTGAAATCTCTGAAATTGTCATCGGAGTTAAACGCAGCTATTCCTATTCTGCTTAAAGGCATAGAACTGAATTGCGCGACTTTAGGTTCTTCTTCACTGAGCACGTAAACATATTTGCCGTCATTGGAAGTCCAGACCGAATTGACCTTTTTGTTGTCCACGGGTTGAACCAGAGTTTCATAGGTCCAGTTGCCGGTAAAAGATTCTGGATACATGGGAAATCTGATAACATTTTTTGTTGATTTCAGTGCCAGATACAGATAGCCGTCAGACCCGGCAATCAAATCGGTAAAATCATCGTCTTCTGTTTCGGAACTGCCATTTTCTGCGGCTTTAAGCCCGAATCGTCTGATGAAGGTTACCGGTGGCGGCCACCAGGAAGAGGAGGTGTCTGTCGCGACTTCAATTTGATAAACATATAAGGCTTTATCCTTATGAGCGGTTACAAAAAAATACTTTCCGTCGGGTCTGAAGACCAATCCGCGGTCTTTTTCGGCTTTTGACGAATCTTTATCTGTTTCTCCATAATAATCGGTTGTCGCAGTTGGGTGAGTAGCAGTAGCCACTAGACCTGAGGATTGCTGATAAGAAGAGTGTGACTTGTCTACATTGAGCAATTTGATGTCGAATTTCCCCTGAATGCCTATTAATCGGCGACTTGGATGTAGATCGATGTTCCAGGGCCTGAAGTCGTCGTGCTCACCTTCGTCTGGAGCTTTATCAAGCTTTGCCGGATTCAGCGGAAGTTGAAATGTTTCGGCAATAGTGCGTGTACTGGCATCTATCGCCAGAATTCGCAACATGCTCGAGTTGGAAATCCAGATGAACTGGTCGCCGAAACTCGGCACCGTCAGCAGCGAAAAGTAGCTTATCGAATCAGTCGCTATAACATAAGGGCCGTCGAGCAGTTCGGCATTGACTACTACGGCTTTGAGGCCGCGCGGGGCTTTGAGCATATCGGGATCGATACTTGAAGATGTCGTCGCAATAATTACATTTTCTCTGACAGAAACATTGACCTGGTATGAATACATCAGATCGTCGATACCCAGTCCCGAAGGGGAGATCAGATCAGGAAAGCTGGCATTATCGGTGGTTATTTCAGCGTCAATAGATACATAGTCTTCACTTACGGGGTGTCTGAATACATAATGGTAGGTCGGCGCTGAGTTAACGGCGGAATGGTCGAAGGCGCCGGCCGCAAGTTCTTTGTTGAGGCGTGAGCGCGCGAGCAGGCGCAGTTTTTCGCGGTGGTTGAAATTTTCGGTATGCCTGATGCCACCCTGCATGGTTCCTACAACAGGCAGAATGCAATACCCGGCAATTACTGTCGCTACAAGAATTTCAGCCAGCGTAAAACCGCGGCGCCTCAGATAAATAAAAATCTGGTACATACTCAACCCCCTTCTCGCCCAACCAGCCTTAATATCGCAACAACCATGCCAGAAGCTGGCAGTGTTTTTAGCTACCTCTGACTAATTATACACTGTATCTGATATGGGTTGTAGTTAAATCTCGAAAACAACTTTTTACATTCAGAGCAAAATTTTTTGACAAAAGACTTTCGCACAAAGCCACAAAGCCGCAAAGGCACAAAGATCGAGCCCCTCATTCAGCTGCTGGTGCACAAAGATCGAGCCCCTCATTCAGCTGCTGGTAAATCTGAACCTCATTTCTTGATTCCGCGCATCTGCGTCTCTGCGTGAGGCTTCCTCTGAGGTTTTCTTCGTGTCTCTGTGTCTTCGTGCGAGGTTCTTCGGTTTTTTCTCTTGCCTGCGCCTCTGCCTGAGGCTCTTCTGCTGCCTGCTTTGCAATCAGCGCCAAATTTTGAGCAGCGGAAACAGGCTCGAGTTGTCGTCTGTCCAGGCCTGACCGGCAAGATCGCCAGACGAATTGACTGCTTCCGCAAGATTCTGCCAGATGATCGAGGAATCCTTTCTCAGACCAGCTGCCAGTTCGGATGATTTCGTGAATACCACATACTCAGAGACATTGCGTTCAAAATTTTCAGGTGCGTTTTTGTCGAATTCACGGTCGAGAGCACGCAGGGCCTGGTAACCGCTTCTGCTCAGGATGTTCAGGGCGGGTTTCAGGTCGATGTAGCGGTTGCTTATATGAAAGACGATCGATCCATCGGCAGTCAGGCGTTGTGAATAGATGGCAAGTGCCTCGCGTGTCAACAGATGAACCGGGATCGAATCGGACGAAAAGGCATCGATGAAGATGGCATTGTAATATTGATCCGGTGCTTGTTCCAGCCTGCGTCGGCCATCGCCGCAGACGATTCGACAGCGGTCTTTGAATGCTGACAAAAATGCGAAGTAATCAGGATCTTGCGCAATATTAATGATTTCCGGGTCGATTTCATAATAGGTGAATTCCTGGCCGGGTTTGGCGTATGCGAGCAGCGAACCTATTCCCAGTCCGAGAAGCCCATATTCCTGATTCTCGATGATAAAAGTTTTTCAGGCCGCATGCAATTACAATAAAATACTGCTGCTCCCCTCCCGAATATCTTATCTTCTAATCGTGCTCGTGCTCGCTATCGATCTTCGATCCCGATTTCAATTTTTCTGCTTATGCCGCCTTTTCATCAAGCACTTCTGCAATCCATTTGTTGATGCTTTTCCCGGCCTGAAGAGCTGCGCAGGCTATTTTCCGATGCAATTCCGTATTCAGGCGCAATATCAGTTTTCCAGAAAATGGTTTTTCAGGCGCTCTTTTGTGTTTCTTGCACATTTCCAGGTAATCATCTACCGAATCTTCCATTGCCTGGCGGAGCTCAGAAACCGATTCTCCTTGAAATGTGATTACATCGCGAATACCAATGATTTCTCCATGGAAAATGCTCGCTTCATCATCAAATTCTACCTGTCCGATATAGCCTTTGTACTTCAGCATGACTTTACCCCCGCATTCATTAAAAACCGCTTTACCGATGTGACAGCTCCCCGGTCTGCTTCTTTATGGGGATGCGGCCGATGAAATGTCGCAAAAACCCCGTTTAGAATAAATCTTACCCGTGAGCCATGACCTTCTTCTTTGTCAGCGCCAAGCGATATCAGCAATGCCTCAATATCTTTCCATGGAATATTCGCTCTGACTGGAGTTTCAAAGATAAACTTCAGGGTCTTTGCATGTTTGCTGTTCATAATCTTATGATACTGTAAATAAGTATCATTGTAAAGCAGCCGAAATATGATATTTTCAGGGTGTCATGGGTGCGGAATGATGGCTATGATCGTCATTTATACACGCTTTTTCGATGACCGATGCCGACAACTAGAATTATCAGAACATCGTCCCGCCTCTGAAATATCACGCGATAATCCCTGACCCGCAGTCTGTATTTGCCGGCATGGTTTCCTTTGAGAGCTTTAATGTCGTTTTTCAGCTGTCCGGGTTTGCCTGCCAGAATCTCAAGCTTGCTTTTGATCATTTTTTGAACGACAAAATCCAGCTTCTAATTATACTGGCTGTTTTCCGCAGATTGTATTGAGGTTGTTACTGCTTACCGGATTTTGTGAGAGTCTATTCTTCTTTTCTTTTCAGCGGCTCAGCGCCTTAGCGTCTTTGCGTGAGACTCTTCTGCCCTAAGACCAAAGTTTTTCTTCGTGTCTCTGCGTCTTCGCGCGAGTCTCTTCCGATTTTCAGCTCAGATCAGCGAGGCGCTTTTCAATAGTTTTGAAGAGCAGAGACTTCTGTTTGTCGGTCATCGGAATCTGTTCAAGAAGCTGTTTATGCCTGTCGAATTTCTGCACCAGACGGTTGAGCATCGATTCTACCGCCGGTTGAGCGATACTGAAGCGTTCGGCAAACCCGATAATGGTTTTGCGGCTGATGTTGTCATCACGACCATCAATTTTAACCGCCATTTTATGGTCACCGTAAATCAGGGTGCAGATGATGTCATACGCCGGTGCCAGCTCGACGAGTGAACTGCCCGACCTGACCAGCAGGCTGATGTTTTTGCCGTGCAGATCGCCATTGCCGATCAGATAAGAAAAACAGTAAAGCTGCAGCAGCCCGAGAAGCAGCGCTTCGGCAGCTGATGCCAGTTCGCTTATTCCCTGCGCGATATCGTTGAGTGAAATACGGTATTTCTCAGCGGGATAGAGGTCGAGAAACTGGCAGGCGTCTTCCTGATGGTGCATCAAAAGGTGATTTTGCCGGGTGTCGTATTCGCGGTCAAAGCGTTCGACCAGCAGGCCGGCGTTGCAGCTGCCGTCGCGCACCAGCTTGACACGTGCTGTCTGCAGCCCGCACTTTTTTGCCAGTTCCATGCAATACAGTTCGTTCTCGATGAGACCAGGCTTGTCGGCCGGGTCGAGCTTGAGAATATAAGAACGATGTTGCCGGGCAATATTTACCGGAAAACTGATCATCGAAGCCGAAATCTTTTCCTGAACGCCGGCGATACTGTCTTCGCCAGAAGAATAACTGTTGAACGACAGCAGTTTCTGAAAATACTCGTAGAAATCTGTCTGTCTGAGTTTTGGCGGCAGATCAGCCGGCGGCAGTCGTTTGTCTTCGGTTGCCAGGGCGTAGACATCGCCAATTACGTGGTTGCCGGCGGCGGCGAAAAGACTGAAAAGATCGTCAGGTGAAGTTTTAAGGTTGCGCACCAGACTGTTGAGGCGCCGACCTTCCGGCAGAAGCCCGGCAAAGAAAGGATGCAGATTGCCTGCTGCCAGTTCGATCGGCTGTTTTGATTTTTTCAGGCGCAGCGACAGCCATTGATAGCGCGGACTGGTAATAAAGTCATCGTTGAAGACGAGGCGACAGCCGTTGGCCGTACGTTCGAGAATTCCGGCCGGGGTTTTTTCACGCCATATTTCCAGGTGCGTGACATCTTTCGGGTGTTTCATCTTTTGAGAAACTCATCTTTGAAAAAAATGCGGTCGCTGCCGTTGTCGAGAACGAAGTGCAGGCCAAGTACGGCGAGCAGGTCGAGAAGCTTAGCAGTCTGCACGGTCGTTTTGCCGCTTTCGATCTGGCAGACGAGATTTTTGCTGATACCGGCCATCGCGGCAAGATCGCTCTGTGTCAGTCGCAGAATTTTGCGGCGCTGCCTGATTGCCTGGCCGAGCATCTGTATTGCCTTCCGGCTGGCAGATTCTTTTATGTTTTTCAGATTTTTTACCATGTTCGTTGTATTTTAACCTTATATATATTTAATTCTATAAGATTTTACTAAAAAATACAACGATCGTAGTAAATTTGTTTGCTTATTCTAAGCCATCAATTCCCGCTGCTAATTATGTTGGTTTATCCTTCGTGCTCGTAATCGCCTGCCCTGCGTAGCCTTGGCAAAGATTATTTTCAGGTTGTAATTGTTCGCACAGAGCCACAAAGCCACAAAGATCAGGAAGAGAATCTCAATCATAATGTGTTTTGCTCGGTCATTCTACGCGTAGCAAAGCGAAGTCGCAGAATCCATGTTTTTTCTTTCTGTTCTGAATCCTGCGACTGCGCGCAGGATGACTGATTTGCGCCTCGGCGTGATACTTTTCAAGTCTTCAGCCCAGGTTGATGAGGCGTTTCTCGATGGTTTTGAACTTTGTATTGTTGTGACTATAATAGAAGTTGACTTTAAAAATAGTCATGTTAAATTTAAAACAAGATTGCCTGACCGGGGAGAAAAATAGTGTTTAAACGCTGGCTGGAACTGAAAAGTGGGCGAAGTGCTCTGATTATCGGGCCACGGCGTTGTGGCAAGACAACTTTTCTCAAAAACCGTTTTTCAGAATTCAAATATGCGACGCTCGATGATTTTGATTTTTACGACTGGGCGCAGAAAGACCCGAAGGGCATGGTGGCCGACCTTGGCCGGCAGTTCATAATAGATGAGATCCAGAGGGTTCCGAAGCTGACGGTAGCGGTAAAATACGCCGTCGATAACGAAAATGCACTGGCGATCATGACCGGGTCAAGTTCTATTGGTCTTTTGGGCAGTGCTGCCGACACCCTCGCCGGCAGAATAAACCTGTATTCTCTTCCTACGGCCTGCTGGGGCGAAAAAGACGGCCCGCCGCAACACGACGTTTTTACCGAAACAGCCTCGCTGAAAACCCTCAAACAAGGCAGCAGAGAGCTTGAATCGGCAATGCTCTACGGCATGTTTCCTGAAGTTTTAATGGCCGCTTCCGCAACCGAAAAAGAAGAGATTCTTAAAAATTACCGCAATACCTATTTTCTGCGCGATATTCTACAGATGGCCAATCTTGAAAACCAGGAGGGTCTCTACGCCATTTTTCAGAATCTCTGCCGGAGTCTCGGGTCGCATCTTGAAGTCAGCAACTTTGCCAGGGAAGCGGCTTTAAGCATGCCGACAGCAAAGAAATACCTCAACACTCTGCAGATGTCGCAGCTCACCTTCAAGTTATACGGCTGGCAGTTCGGCCCGGCCAAAAGATATATCAGGGCGGCCAAAACCTACTTTACCGACAACGGAATCATTCAGGCTTTTGCGGCCAAGGTCAGCCAGGGGCAGCTGCTCGAAAATTTCGTCATTTCTGAGCTCGAAAAACGCAGAAAGCTTGGGTTTATAAATGCAGATCAGTTCTATTATTACAAAACCCCGGCAGGAAAGGAGATCGATCTGGTTTTTGCAGCAGGTGGCGTTGTGTATGCCGTTGAGATCAAAGCGGCAAAAGCTCCTTCAGTCAAAGACATCGGTTCAGTCAGAGATTTTGTTCAGAGCTCAGAGCAGCCAGCTCGTGGTTTTATTTTCTATCTCGGCGAAAATTACGACGAAATCGATGGAATAAGACTTGTTCCGGTCACCGCTCTTTTCACAAGTCGCGGCTTAACGGGATAATCGGTATCGCACACCACAAAGCCACCGCCAGACTCAGCTGCTGATAATGTTGAAGCTCTCTTCTAATTTCTGCGTCTCAGCGGCTTAGCGTGAGACTCTTCTGCCCTAAGGCTAAAGGCCTTCTTAGTGTCTTTGTGTCTTCGTGCGAGTATCTTCAGCTCTAAGACTTTCTTCGTGTCTCAGCACCTTAGCGTGAGACTCTTCTGCCCAAGGCTAAAGGCCTTCTTAGTGTCTTTGTGTCTTCGTGCGAGTATCTTCAGCTCTAAGACTTTCTTCGTGTCTCAGCACCTTAGCGTGAGACTCTTCTGCCCTAAGGCTAAAGGCCTTCTTAGTGTCTTGTGTCTTCGTGCGAGTATCTTCAGCTCTAAGACTTTCTTCGTGTCTCAGCACCTTAGCGTGAGACTCTTCTGCCCTAAGGCTAAAGGCCTTCTTAGTGTCTTTGTGTCTTCGTGCGAGTATCTTATTTGTGGCTTTTCTCAAGATGGGCGGCGATCATCTGCCACATCGGCGCAAAAAATGGCTGTTTCTGCAGCTCGGGTTCGATGCGTTTGTACACTGCATTGACCGGCATGACGATGCTGCCGGTTTTTTCTTCGAGCAGAGCCGGTTCGCGGCCAAGATCGTCTTCGACCTGAACCCAGTTGAAACTGAAACTTCGTTGCAGCAGTTCTCCGAACAGGCTGCCGAGGCCACTGGCTATGTCATCAGCGGTGAACTCGGATGTTTGCGACGAGGAGCCGGCCCAGAGCACGAATACGCGATCGAGCGCAGCAGCATCGAGGCCGCTTTCCGCAGAATAGTGTGTACAAATGGCGCGACCGCGCTCAAGGCTGCGTGCCAGCCACTGGCGGTCGGCGTTGCTGAATGGATGTATCTGTGTCTGCATGATTTTTTGCTTTCCCTGGGGAGAATGTGGTAAATATAATACCAGATATATGGGGCCGCAACTACGTTCAGTTATTGTGCGACCGCAATAAAATCTTGACACAATGCAGCAAAATGCGATAACATCTGCCGGACAAAGGGAATGAAAGGGAGGCCACCATGGTCGCTGAAGATGATGCAAAAGTAATTCTGGTGCTCAACTGCGGAAGTTCGTCGCTCAAATACGATCTGATCAAAATGCCGCATCGGCTGAGTCTTGGCCGCGGTATCGTCGAGCGCATCGGCGAAGAGAAGGGAATGCTCGACCAGCGTTGCGGTGAGAAGAAGTTTGTCATCGAGCAGAAGATCAAGGATCATAAAGAAGCTCTCGAACTGGTCATGCGCGCTATTACTGACCCTGACGAGGGCATTATCAAAAGCGTCGCTGAAATTTCCGGTATCGGCCATCGCGTTGTCCACGGCGGCGACAAGTATTCGTCTTCGGTTATCATCGACCAGAGCGTGGTCGATGCGGTCGAAGAATTCATCGAACTGGCGCCCCTGCATAATCCGCCCAACCTCACCGGTATTCTGGTTGCCCGCGAGCTGATGCCGAAAGTGCAGCAGGTAGCGGTTTTCGATACCGCCTTTCATCAGACCATGCCGCCGCATGCCTATCTTTACGGTCTGCCGCGCAAGTTTTTTGACGAACTCAAGATCAGGCGCTATGGCTTTCATGGCACCAGTCATCGTTATGTGTCGGCTCGCGCCATGCATCTCTGCCATCGCCATCCGATCAATACCAACCTGATTTCGTGCCATCTTGGCAACGGCGCTTCGCTTACCGCCATTGCGCACGGCAAGTCGATCGACACCTCGATGGGCTTCACGCCGCTCGAAGGTATCATGATGGGAACGCGTTCGGGCGATATCGACCCGGCAATTTTCGGTTATCTCATGGATCGCGGCTATTCGGCCAAAGATCTCATGAAAATCCTCAACAAGCAGAGTGGGCTTGTCGGCCTAAGCGGTATTTCCAACGATATGCGCGATCTCGAAAAGGCCGCCGCCGAGGGGAACCGGCGCGCCAAGGAAGCGATAGAATGCTACGCTTATCGGGTGCGCAAATACATTGGAGCCTATGCTGCCAATCTGGTCAAGCTCGATATGCTGGTTTTCACCGGTGGTATCGGTCAGCACGGCTGGCGCATGCGCGAGCGCATCTGTCACCGTCTCGAAAATCTCGGAATCTGCATGAACTATAAATTAAACAAGGAGAAAGGATCGAACGAAGGAATAGTGTCTGAAGCCCACTCGCCGGTTACTGTGGTTGTGGTGCCGACAAACGAGGAGCTGCAGATCGCTATCGACGTCTATGAGCTGGTGTTCGGCAAGGAATCAGAATTCCGCCGGCGCCGCAGCGATATCGTGGTTGGTATCGAACAGGCGGTTGGTTGTTCAGATCCTGTGTAGCAGGATGAAACAGAGGACTATCGATTATTACGAAAAAAATGCGACTGAATTGTGTGAGCGCTACGAAAGTGTAAGTCTTGATTCATTTCATCAGACTCTTAAAGAAAATTTCGAGCCGGGAAGCTGCCTGCTCGAAATCGGCTGCGGTTCGGGGCGTGATGCGGCCAGAGCTGTCAGCAGCGGATTTGATGTGGCGGCCATCGATGCTTCACGTCAGCTGCTGACGGAGGCACAAAAGCTTCATCCTGAGCTTGAAGGTCGACTGTTTCAGATGGCCCTGCCCTGCCAGCTGCCTTTTGCCGACAAGACTTTTGCAGGTTTCTACAGCGTTGCCTGTCTGATGCATCTGCCGTCAAACGATCTGTACAGTGCGCTGAGCGAAATTCATCGCGTGGTGAGACATGGTGGGCTCGTTTCGCTGCCGGTCTGTCGTCCTGATGTCAACAGTTCGGGTCTCGACGAGCATGGCCGGGTTTTCAACCTGATGCCGGTGGAGGAATGGAAGCGAGTCTTTGCCGCCAGCGGCTTTGACGCGAAAGTCGGCAGCGTCGAAGCAGACAGCCTCGGCCGTGAGGGCGTCAGCTGGGTGACGATCAGTCTGAAAAACCGGACCTGAGCGGTCAGGATTTGGGCGCTTTCGGCAGCACGTTGTGCAGAACGATCATAACGCCGACCGATAATACGCCGAGAACTATCAGAACGAAGACCATGGTGTTATCTGAATTGTTGCCGGGAGCACGCACCTTTGGCGTGTAACCGGAAGCTGTTCGCAGACCGTCACGATCTTCAGGCAGACATCCGTGATAATCGCAGTAAATTATACCCACATCGCTGATATCGCCATAACTGCGCAGGTGGCAACCGGGTTCGACCTGATACAGAGGGTTTTTCAGGTATTTACCCGTGACCAGCAGTCCGCCCGGATCGGCAACATCTGAGTAAACCAGGGTTTTATACATGGTTACGTTGTCCATGTTGTACATTTCAATGGCGCCGAGTGCGACGCGCTGATTGGCGTAGCATGCTTTGGTTCTTGCCTGAATGCCATGCCGGCTGCTGTTGCCGCCGAAAATCCGGGCAAGCAGCGAACCCTTTTCTCTGGCGATCGCTTCTTCTACAGGCGGATCCAGAATGGCCTCCGGAACCGGTCCATACTTAGTGATCATCTCAGTATAGTCTGTCTGATAAGCATTGCCGGCGCCGGCCAGCAGCATGCACAACAAAATCAGTGACAATATTTTTACGCGCATAGACGATCCCTCCCAACGCTCTAATGATAATCCAATTCAGAGTTGTGAACAAACAAAAAGTGCGGTGGGATTAGCCCGTCGCCATAGAATGTACTAAGTTAAGCCGAAAGTTTCTGCAAATCGTGCTCGTGCTCGGTATTCGTAATCGTAATCGTAATCGATAAGGGTGCCAATTTTTCGATTACGAGTACCGCTTTGCTGATTACGAGTACCGCTTCGCTGAGCACGAGTCAAACATCTGAGTTTAGACCTTTCGTTAACTTAGTGCCATTCCGGTCACCATATCAATCTGTGTTTTCGAGGGCGATGCGGTTGCGTTCGAGCAGAGAGCCGTCGGCTCTGAACAGCTCGATGATTGCGTTGGTGTATTCTACAGCAGCCTGGACTTCGGCAATGCGGGCGGCGGTAAGGTCGCGCTGCGCCTGGGCCACCTGAAATGAGGTCGTCTTGCCGACACTGAAGCGGACTTCTTCGACGCGCAGCTTTTCGAGCTGTTTCTGGGAAGTGGCGGCGGTTGCGGTCATCTGCTGAACCGTGCGTTTGACTTCGATGAACGCGTTGATGACGTCTTCCTGAATCACCTGTTCGAGATTTCTGATCGCTTCGAGACGCATTGCGTGTGAGATTCTGGCCCGTTTTAATTCAGCTTTTTCGGCGCGGCGACCGCGGCTGATTTCGTAGACAAAACCGGCGCTGATATCGTAAGTATCTCTGCCGCCAATTTTGCTGAACGATCTGCCTGAGCTGGTTGCGTAACCAGTTGTGCCAATGGTCGCAAAGAAGTCTAGCCGCGGCAGCAGGCCATTTTCGCTCTCGACTATGTCGAGCGCATCCTGTTCGCTGAGCAGGCGAGCCTGTGCGAGTTCAGGCCGTTTCTGCATGGCCGTGGCAATATGGCTGCAGAGATCGAGCTGCTCTATCTGCTTGAGCAGCGGGGCATCGGTCAGTTCAGGACGCAGCGACCAGAACCTTTCGCTGTCGTGGTTGATGGCACGCAACAAAGCAACAGCGGCAGTTACCGCCTGGCTTTCGGCATTGATCTGTTCTTCGTAGCGCAGTGCCACTTCGGCTTCGGCCGCTGCCGCTTCTGATTCTGGTATACTGCCGGCTTCGATGCGGCGCCCGGTTTCTTCGCGCTGCTGCTCGGCGAGCTGCAGCGATTCTTTGACGATTTCGAGCTGGCGCAGACGCAGATAATACTGCCAGTAAAGCGTTTCAACCCGGGCGGTCAATGCCAGCACGAAGCCCTGCAGCTCGTATTCTGACCAGTCGAGCTCAAGCTCAGCTTTGCGAAGAGAAACCAGATTAACGCTGCGGCCGGCGCCCCGGCGCAGCGGGTGTTGAAGTTCGAAGCCGAAGCGGGTGTTGTAGAGATCGTCTGTCGTGGCCGAACGGCTGCGCGACTGGCTCAGAGAAATAGCTGTCCGGGTGCCGGAGGTAGACAGCTGGCTGACAGCTGCTTCGGCTGCAGTCGAGTTGCTGATTGAATCATTCAGTCTGCGTTGTTGTGAGAGAGATCTGCCAACGCGCTCACTGCTCGACAATTCGGTGCTGAAGGTCGGGTCGAAGCGCGCCTTTTCACTTTCGATCCCGGTTTCACTTATTTGTGGTTTGAAATTTTCGACACTGAGAGCAATGTTGTTGCGCAGGGCACTGTTTATCGCGTCATCGAGCGAGATCATCAGCGCAGCGGAGTCGCTGGCGAAGACGCTTACGGCACCAAATTCGCGGCAGCCAGTTTTTGGCAGTTCAGTTTCCTCGGCTGTCAGCGGGGCAAGAGTCGTCAGTATCAGAAGCGTTGCGGTCAGACAGAGTTTGTTCATGAGTCAGCCTCTTTTTCTGCGGGTTTGCTGCGGAACGCCACGTCGAATTCATAATACACTATTGGTATGATCAGCAGCGAAATGAAGGTCGCGCACAGCAGCCCGCCAATAACGGCACGCGCCATGGGAGCCTGCACTTCGCCGCCTTCGCCGATTCCGATAGCCAGCGGCAGCAGGCCGAGCATGGTGGTGAGCGCTGTCATCATGATCGGTCGGCAGCGGTCACGGGTAGCTTCTTTGATTACACTCATCAGATCGAGGTCGCCATGGCCGCGTATGTCGTTGATATGATCGACGAGCAGGATCGAGTTGTTGACGACTATGCCGCCAAGCATGATGCAGCCGATGAAAGACTGCACGTTAAACGTGGTGCCGGTAAAATAAAGCAGTGGGATGACACCGAGCAGCGAGAAGGGCACGGTGAACATGACGATGACCGGGTCATACAGCGATTCGTATTGCACTGCCATAACCATGTATACCAGCACGAGGGCGAGAAAAAAGCTGAACAGCAGTTCGCGGAACGATTTCTGCTGCTCTTCGTAATCACCGGACATGACAATGCTGAAGTTGGCGGGTAACGGAATTTCGCGCAGCTTTTCCTGCGCTTCAGCTATGACAAAGCCGATTGCTCGCCCTTCGATATTGGCTTCAACATTGAGTACGCGTTCCTGATCGCGGCGTTCGATCTGGGTCGGGCCCATCTGGCTTTCGATGTGTGCGACATTGCGCAACATGACCTGGCGCCCGGCCGAGTTGGTTATGGTCAGGTTGAGGATTTCTTCGAGTTTGAGAAATTCGGCGTTTCTGGCTTTGACCTGAATACGATACTCGTCGCCGCCTTCGCGCAGATTGCCGGCACTGCTGCCTGACATCATGGTTTCGAGAAATGACGAAATTTTCGATACCGTCAGTTTCTGGTCGGCCGCCTTGGCGCGGTCGATGACGATAAGTCGCTCGGGCACGCCTTTCTCGCGCGAAAGCTGCACGTCGGTAATGCCATCGATACTTTCGAGAACTTTTTTGACCGCTTCACCAAGAAGATCGGCGGTTTTAAGGTCATAACCACGTATCTGTACGGCAAGTTCATCACCTGAACCTGATCCCATGCGCATTATGAATAAACCCTGGCCTTCTCTGATTCTGACGATCGAGCCGGGAGTGGCACTCAGTCGTTTGCGCAGTTCAGCCGAAACCTCGGCGCTGCTGCGTTTGCGTGCGTCGCTGCTCTTCAGCGGAACTCTGATCGAACCGCTGTTCAATGAACCGCCACCACCGCCCATGCCGCCGCCGACATTTGTAAATACAGTTTCAGCCTCAGGCACCGCCGCCATGATAATCTCTTCGACGTTGCTGAAAATGCGCTCGGTCAGGCTCAGACGAGTGCCTTCCTCAAGCTCGATATTGACTCGGACTTCGCCTTCATCAGCAGTTGGCATCAGTTCGGTGCCGATGTTTTTTGCCAGGCCGAGAGCCAGCGCCGAGAGAATGCCAAGAACGAATACCGTCTTGCGGCGATGGTTCAGGACGAAGTCGAGCGCTTTGCTGTGAAATGTGAGAATCACATTTATCATTTTTTCTGAAATTCGCCGAAATATGCTGCGGTTGCCATTGCCGATGCGCAGATATCGCGAGGTCAGCATTGGCACTATCGTCAGGGCTATCAGCATCGAACACAGCAGCGAAAACGCAACTATATATGCCAGTTGCTTGAACATGACCCCGGTCATGCCTTCGACGAAAAGCAGCGGCAGAAAGATGACGACTGTGGTCAAAGTGCTTGCCAGCACCGGCATGGCAACCTCTGAGCTGCCCAGAATGGCCGCTTCCATCATACCCATACCTTTTTCGCGGTGTCTGAAAATATTTTCGAGCACGACGATCGAGTTGTCGACGAGCATGCCAATGCCGAGTGCAACGCCGCCGAGTGACATGATGTTGAGGGTAAAACCGAAATAATACATCAGTGCGAAGGTGGCGATAATCGAAACCGGTATTGCTGTGGCAATGATTCCGGTGCTGGCAACATTGCCGAGAAAGAACTGTAGAATGATAATGGCGAGAAGCCCGCCATAAAGTGCGGAAGAACTGACGTTATTGATCGAACGTTCGATATACTTCGAGCTGTCGACGATTGGCGCCAGTCGCAGCTGCGGGATTTCTTCGTTAATCTTTTCGATTTCGCTTTTAACCGCCTGCGCAACCGCGACAGTATTACTGCCAGACTGCTTGTTGATCATGATGCGCACGCCTGGTTTCCCGTTGATACGCACTATGCTGCGCTGTTTCTCCCAGAGGTCGAGCACTTCGGCAACATCGCGTAATCTGATCAGTTTGCCGGCGGTTTCGCCGATTACCAGACGTTCGATTTCTTTGACATCTTTGAATTCACCTGGTGTGCGCAGGCGCAGCTCGTAGTTGCCTGACTCGATCATGCCGGCGGGCAGGTTGATGTTCTCGGCGCGAAGCCGGCTGATAACCTGATCGGGCGCTATTTTTAGCGCCCTGACCTTGTTGATGTCGATGTTGACCTGAATTTCGCGCTGGTTGCCACCCATGACATCGAGCGCGGCGACGCCGGGAATGCGCTCGATACGATATTTCACCTGGTCGTCGATGAGGTTGAGCATCTGAACCGGGTCTAGATCGCTGGCTGCTCCAATGATCAGTATCGGAAAGGCTGCTGCATCGAACTTGCGAATGGTTGGCCGGTCGACGTCTTCGGGAAACCGCGAAAGAATGCGGTCGATACGGTCGCGCAGATCGTTCGAGGCGGCGTCGAGATCGGTGCCCCAGGTGAATGAAACGCGCACCCGGCTTCGGCCTTCGGTCGAGGTCGAATTGATTTCTTCGACGCCGGGAATGGCAGCGACAGCCTGTTCTATCGGTCTGGTGATCAGCGTTTCGACTTCAGTCGGGCTGGCGTTCGAATAGCTCGCCATGACCGTTATCGTCGGGTAGGTAATGTCCGGCATCAGGTCTACCGGCAGCTTATACAGCGAAATGGCACCGAAGATGATCACAATGCACATGATCATCGTCACGCCGATCGGGCGCCTTACCGAAACATGAGCGAGAATCATGGCTGGCGACCACCTTTCGTGGCACCCTGGCCTTTACCTTTCTTTGTCACTTTCTCAGCTGGCTGACTCTTTCCTGACAGAATGATGCTCATACCATCTTCGAGCAGATGGTGGCCAAGCGTTACGACATCGCCGGAAATAGTTGGTGACGCGATTTCGACGAATTCACCTTCGGTGAAACCCTTTTCGATAGGTATGAAGTCTGCTTTTTCGTTGGCGTGGTCGATCAGAAATACACCTTCGCGTTCGTTTCGCCTGGCCATGGCCGAAGCCGGAACCACCGTCGCATCGTGATGCTCAGCGAAAATGATGCGGGCTTTGATGAACATGCCGGGTTTGAGCTGATAATCGCTGTTGGTGAGCTCAAGTTCGATGCGTGCCTGACGGGAAGCTTCATCGAGCATTGGCGCTATGCGTGAAATCCTGGCCTGATAAATGCGGCCTGGTATGGCTGATGATTCAATTTCGGCGGTCAGCCCGGTTTTTAATTTGAAATAGTCCTGTTCGACTGCATCGATCACTGCGGTAATCGTAGCTATGTCGATGACCGAAACGATTGGCGTGTTGGCTGAAATCATCGCGCCCTCGTTGAGAAAGCGTTCGGCAATGAAGCGCCCGTTCGCGCCATCGCTCCATGAAGCGGTGACCCGGGCGTAAGACAGTCTGACCCTGGCGGTTTCGAGAGCTGCCTCTTTCTGACTCAACAGCGCCCGGTTGACCTGATGTCTGGCCTGACGGGTCTTGTGGGCCGCCTGTGCATTCTCGACATCGACTTCAGACGATACTTTCTGTTGTCGCATGGTTTTGACACGGTCAAGCTCGCGCTGCGAGATTTCGAGCAGTTCAGCGCTTTCGGTAAAGTTGGCGCGGGCGATTTCGAGATCGGCCTCAGCCTGTTTAACTGCCAGCAGCAGCTCTTCATCGTCGAGAAACGCTATGGTATCGCCATTGTTGATGCTGTCGCCAATATCGACGAGCAGCTGTTTAAGCCGCCCGGAAATCTTGGGAGCGACCATGAATTTTGATTTTGATTCGAGCGAACCGACGAAACGCCCTTCATCAACGAGATCGGCGATCTTCACCGGTGTGGTCTCAACCGCAACTTTTGCAACGCCAGGCCCGCGTCGGCCGCCAGATTTCGCGACCTGCCTTCCCTGTATCGTATAAACAATGGCTCCGGCAATTGCCAGTCCAAGAATGAATGTCAGCGCAAACTTTTTCATCGTGCTCTCCTGCTGGTGTCTACAATAGAGACAGTCCCCGATTTTTTTACTGCAACAATATATCACGTTGAAACAACTGCATGAACCGTCTTTACATTTATTAACAGAAATATCATAACCCTCATCCGGCGCGACCTGTCGTCATAAATTTGAGATTCGCCGGGATGACTGTTGAAACGCCGGCAAATGATGTAAAATTGTACATATGAAGCTTGAGTTGCTGGCAGGAGTTAAACTATGAAAAAGCCGATTTTATCTGTAATCTTGATGCTGTCGTTTGCGTGCTCGCTTCTGGCCCAGGCGGGCGGGCCTTTCGAAGTCAACGTCAGCGATGTCGATGCAAAGGCGTCGGTCATCGCAACCGCTACTGCCAATACCGCTGATACCGCCGAAGATAAAGCCGCCAGGAAGGGACTGCTCGCAAAAATACTCGACCTGCTTGGCTCGGTAGCCTCAGCCCTGTTTGGCGTTTCGAACGCCGAAGCCGGAACGCTCGACGCTCTCGATCGTTCGCTGGCCAACATGCAGCAACAGGAAAAAACGGCCGGTTCTGCGGCAAAGGGCGCAGTCGCATCAGTTACTGCAGCCATCGACAAGAAACTGGCAGACCTCAAAACGAAGGCGCCGGCGCTGGTCAGGCACGAATCGACCGGCGGCAGCAGTGCCACCGTTGGCTCTAAAGATTTCAAAAGCTGGTTCGCTGCTGCGGCAAAATTCAGCTCCGGCTGGAATTTCCCCGACGTTACCAATAAATACGGTCAGAAGATCAGCCGCGAGGATTATCTGCGCGCTATCATCTGGATCGAAAGCCGTGGTGTTCACAAAGACAGTCGCGGCCGCGTTACCAAAAGCTGGGCCGGCGCTCTTGGGTTCATGCAGTTGATGCCCAACACCGCGAAGGGCCTCGGAGTAAATGCCTCTGACCCCGCCCAGAACCTCAAGGGCGGTTCCAGATATCTTGGCGAAATTTTCAACAGCGGCCATGTCAGCAAAAAAAGCGGCGCTGAAAAGCTGATAATGGGAGCATGCGCCTATAACCTCGGGCCATTTTCCAAAAGTATGAAAAAGTCCTGGGAAGAATTCAAAACCGCTAAAATGCCGGTTGAAACCAGGTCATACGGCCTCAAAATGAAAATGGCACTGGGACTCGAACTGAGTGCTGACGAAAAGAAGCTTGCCGCCAAGTGGTTCGTGCCTTCGCATCAAACAGTTGACGAATTTACCGATGAGTTTTACGCTCATGCACAGGGAATTGCCAGATAAGGAAAAATTATGAAAAAATTCATCTTTTCAGTTCTGATTGTGTTGTTATCGAGTATCAATGCGGGCTACGCCCAGCCTTCAGAGCGTTCGATCATCGCCGAAATGCCGCATGGCAAGCTGGTTCTCGAACGCACGGCCATCCCGGACGGGCTGGCTTTCAACGATCGCATAACGCTTGAACAGGGAGATGAAGTCATCGAAGTTTTCGAGTCGGAAGGCCGCGCGATTCAGCAGGTGCTGCACGAAGATCTCGACGGCGACGGCATCGGCGAACTGCTCATTCAGATGGATCTCGGCGGCTCAGGCGGCTATCGCGAGTTTGAACTGCTGCATTACAAAGAAGGCGTTTATCTGCCGGTCTGGCTCGAAACCGGCTATGCCGCCGGCGAAGCTTCGATTGAAGACCGCGACGGCACCGGTCATAAGCTGGTTTACATCGCCTACACCGACACCGATGTCGAACCCGAGGTCGAAGACACGGCCATTTTCGACTTCACCGACGGCACCCTGAAGCGCCGCCAGAAGTGAATGCTGGAGACATCCGCAGATCCCGCCGATTTAACCGATTATTAGTGGTCTGTCAACATTGAATCGCATGGTAAAAAATGGTCATTGCGAGGAGCGTAGCGACGAAGCAATCCTTATGCCAACAGGATTGCTTCGTCGGGCTGGCGCCCTACTCGCAATGACGGCAAACTACACGTTCAACTTTGGCAGAGCATTAGTCCTCTGTCTAAAAAAGAGCGGACGACCTTAGCTAATGATGCAAACATCGCGCGGGTTTCCGGTAGAAGAGAGTCTGCCGCAGATAAGGGCCGCTCTTGCCGCTAATCGCGATGTGATTCTGTCAGCGGCCCCGGGTGCCGGCAAGTCAACGATAGTGCCGCTGGCGCTTAAAGACGAAACCTGGCTGGCCGGAAAGCGCATCCTGATTCTGCAACCGCGCCGTATCGCTGCCGTGGCCCTGGCCCGGCGCATGGCCAGCCTCGATGGCTCGCCACCGGGCGCCGTGATTGGTCATAAGGTGCGTTTTGACAGCAATATTACCGCAACGACACGTATCGAAGTCCTCACCGAAGGCATTTTAACCCGTCGTCTCCAGAAAGACCCGCTGCTCGAAGATGTCGCTCTGGTAATCTTCGATGAGTTTCATGAACGTTCGGTTCACACTGATCTCTGTCTGGCCCTGTGTCGCGAGATAAAGCGTGAAGTGAGGCCTGACCTCAGGCTGATGCTGATGTCGGCGACTGCCGATCTCGAACTGGCAGCAAGCTTTCTCGATCAGCCTGAACTGGTAGAAGGCAAGGGCTTCTTATATCCGGTAGACATAATCTATCGGTCTTTTGCTGGCGGCCGCAATCGCCTGGATGAGCTGGCCCGGGCGATCGCAGCGATAATAGAAGAAGCCGGGCCGGCCGAAGAGTTCCTCGTATTTCTGCCGGGAATGGGCGAAATAATGCGGGTTGCCGACTATCTGGCCGCGCGCACGGCGACGCGTGAAATCATGATACTGCACGGCTCGCTGCCGGTGAACGAGCAGGAAAAGGTTCTGCAGCCATCAACCAGGCAACGCATCATTTTGAGCACCAACATTGCCGAAACTTCACTGACCATAGACGGAATAACAGTTGTTATCGACTCCGGCGAGGCGCGCTGGCTGGAAATCGATCAGCAGAGCGGCCTTGAACAGCTTAAACTGCATCGCATCAGCCGCTCTTCGGCAGCACAGCGTGCCGGCCGTGCCGGACGCCTCAAGCCCGGCAGGGCTTATCGTCTCTGGAGCCAGCCAGAACAGCAGCAGCTGGCCGAAAATGACCCGCCCGAAATTCTCAGAATCGACCCGGTTTCGGCCGTTCTGGAGCTTTTTGCCTGGGGTTGCCGCGACCCGTTGCAGTTCAACTGGTTACAGTCACCCGGCTCCGAAAGAATCGGGCGCGCCGTCGAACTTTTGCAAATGCTCGAAGCAGTAGATGATGACGGCCGAATCACGGCGACCGGTCGCAAAATGGCGGAACTGCCGGTTGAGCCCCGCCTGGCGCGTATGTTGCTCGTCGCGGCTGAGCTTGGGGTCATAGAAGCAGCAGCTCTGGCTGCCGCCGTGATTTCAGAAAAAGACTTTATCAGGCCTGCGACTGGCTCTGAAAGCAGCCGCCCGCAGAGAATAGATGCTGACCTTGAATGGCGACTTGAGGTTCTGGCTGATCGCACCAGTCTGCAGGGCGGCTTCGATATCGACAGGAATGCGGTCAGAAGAGTGTTCGATGTGCAAAGGCAGCTGTTAGATCTGCTCGGCAGAAGAGCGAAACCATCGTCTCAGGCTGGTGGCGGCCGCTCGTTACGGCGGGCATTGCTTGCAGCATTCCCGGATCGGGTCTGTCTCAGGCGCAGCGAAGAGCGCTCAGGCAACTATACCATCTGCACCGGTCAGGGTTTCGTTATCAGCGAAAGTGGTCTGCTGCCGGGCGAAACGCTGATTCTGGCCCTGCGTCTCGATCAGTCGCAGCGGGCTGGAGACGGCAGAATTTTTCTGGCCTGTGCGCTCGAAGAATCTCTGCTGGCTGGCCAGCATCTTTATCAGCGTCGCCGCGAACTGTTTTTCAGCCGGTCGCATTCTCGTGTCATGGCACGTGAGCGAATTTTTTACGGCAAACTCATGTTGCGCGAAAATGAGACCGCTGTCAGATCAGACGAGACAGACGAAGCCACTGAAATTCTTGTCGCTGCCGCGCTTGCCGAACCAGAAAAGGCGCTGGCAATGGATAGTGACGAAAACCGAAATTTCGTTAACCGTGTCGCCACTCTCAAAAGCTGCCCGGCCGGCGCCGATTTTCCAGAAATAGATGAAGACTGGCTGGCAGCGCAGATTTACGAACTGGCTGCGTCTTCGCGCGGGTATTCCGACATGCAGCGACAGAAGCTTGAGCAGTTGTATCTGCAGCAGCTGAGCTGGAAAGACCGCGAGAAGTTCGAAAAACTGGTGCCCGAGCGCTTTGTTGTGCCTTCTGGCAGCGCCCTGCGCCTTAAGTATCAGGCTGAAGGCGCACCGATTCTGGCGGTAAAGATTCAGGAACTTTTCGGTATGGCCCAGACGCCTGCCATCTGCGCCGGTCAGTGCCGCTTGCTGGTACATCTGCTGTCGCCGGCGGGGCGGCCGGTGCAGATAACCGCCGATCTCGCCTCATTCTGGCAGACCAGCTATCCGCAGGTGATAAAAGAGCTCAAGGGCCGCTACCCGAAACACCCATGGCCTGACGATCCCGGCAGCGCCACCGCCAGCCGCGGCACCAAAAAGCAGATCGCCCGCCGTATGCCGAAGGCATAAGCGGATTCTCTCAGATTGAATTCTTGAACTCATGTGTGACAGAGGACTAGTCCTCTGTCACATTTGAATGTGTGCTTAAAAACTGTCATTGCGAGGAGCGGAGCGACGAAGCAATCTCTATGACAATGGGATTGCTTCGCTCCGCTCGCAATGACAGATAATACCCAGATTCAATGTTGACAGACCACTAGTCGGCTGGCTTTTCTTCGAGCATTTCCAGCAGTTCGTATACTTCCTGCGGGCGGCTTTTACCTTTCAGCACCAGCGGTTCGAGCTCGTTGAATTTGACGAGATGACCGATTTCGCGCCAGACAGCGTCAGAAAACAGTATCTGACCGGGAAGCGCCTTGCTTTCGAGCCTGGCAGCAGTGTTTACAGCATCGCCCAGCGCGGTGTATTCCTTGTGGTTGTCGGAACCGAGGTTGCCGACGAAGGCCTCGCCACTATGAATGCCGATACCGATGTCGAATACCTGACCCCTGGCTTTCTGCCAGCTTTTTCGCAGATTTTTCAATTCTTCGCGCATTTCGCAGGCAGTCTTAACCGCGCGGAAAGCAGCGTCAGCCTGTGATATCGGTGCTCCGAAAAGAATCATGATCGCATCACCGATGAACTTGTCGATCGTGCCGCCATTGCGAAAGATTATCTCGGTCATTTTGTTGAAATATTCGTTGAGCAGCTTGCTGATCTCCCAGGGATCCATGTGTTCAGACATATGGGTGAACCCTCTGATATCTGAAAAGACGACAGTGATGACTTTCTTTTCACCCTGTGCGGTTTTTTCGTATTCATTGCGGGTGATGAGTTTGGCTACTTCTGGCGAAACATACTTCTGTAGTATGGCAAAGAGGTTCTGCTGCTCGATTCGGGCCTGTCGGTATTTGGCGAATGCCGACCACAGGTATATTGCGAGCAGGCTGGTTGCCAGAAGAAAATAATTGATCAGCAGCCCGGAAGAAAAAAACAGGTAAAAGGCCAAGAACAGGCATGACAAAAGAACCGTCAGCAGCAGAGCGAAACTGGCCAACGGGCTGATCATAGCAGTTATTGCAGCGAATGCGGCGTTGCCAAGCAACATGCCTGAAAATGCCAGGGTCGGAGAGGGTGCGCGGATGACTTTGTTGTTGAGAAGGTTTTCGATGACATTGGCGAGAATGACGACGCCGTATTCCTGTTTGCGTTTTGGAAACAGACTGAAAGACAGAGCTGGAATATCCTGAAAATCACGGTATAGCGGATCAATTACACCGACCAGAACGATTCTGTTTTCGATGAGCTTTTCATGGATCTTTCTTTGCGCCTCGCCCGCTTCGATGAATTCAGAAAAAGGAATGACATAAAAGTTATTGATATCGCCTATGTAGTTTATGAAACTGTAGCCTTCATACAGCTTCAACTTTGTCGTCAGCCTGTTTTCAGGTCGCCGGTAAAAGGAAAGCTCGTTGCTTTCGCTGTTTAACTCCAGTTTCCCGAGTCTTTCCATTATTGCGAGGGGCAGCGAGTAGATCGTGTCATTGCCCAGTCTTTTGAAAGGCAGGTAGCGTCTGCGTATTGAGTCTGTGTCGTCTCTAATACCTCTGAAAATATTGACGTAGCCATGTGACAGCAGGTCATTGCCGATTTCTTTCCAGGGTTCGATATAGATTTCCTGTTGGTCAGACCCGGTCGAGGCCTGAAACGTAGAGCTCATGACAATTGAACCGGGATAGGAAGCAAGACTGCCGATAAGAGCAGCATCGTCGTCGCTGCTGAGTCGTCGTTCGAAAATAACATCGAAAGCCAGAACCGCCGGTCGCAGATCGGCGGTTCTGTTGATGAGCTCAGCATAGACGCTTCGTGGAATGACGCCGGAACGGCTGATGTCGTATTTGTTGAAAGAATCACTGTCGATGCCGATTATAACGACATCATCCGATCTGGCTGCGAAATTCTTCAGGTTGATCAGAATATCGTACGAATAATTCATCAGATAATTATTCGCACTTGAGAAGTAAAGCAGGCACAGCACAAAAAGCGACTGCAGGAGAGGATATAGAACTTTTCTCACAGGTTTCTTACTGTCTGCCTTCCAGGTTTATGTCGGTTTTGAGTGATTCTTTGTCGCGTGAATAGAGCTTGTCATCATCGGCATTCGCTGGATCATAGGGCCGTATTTCTGGTGCGCCGCGCGTCTCTTTGTTGTAAACCCATTGCTGGTTGGCTTCTACCGACAACTTTGAATCTGCCAGGCTGACGCCGACCTTTCCGCGTACCAGCGCAACCGAAATTTCGGCCTTTGTGTTCTCAACGCGGCCCATGGTCTGATAAATCGATACAACCACTTCATCGGTGGTGATTTCAAAGTTGCTGGAGCGGTTTTCGACCGGAGGCACGAAGAATGTCATCAGTCCGCTGACCAGATTAACGACAAAGGTCTTGCCGTCATTTTTGAGCGGTTTGATTACCAGTTTGCTGTTGGCACTGTTTTTTTCGCTGTAAAAGAGGTTAACTTTTGAATTGTCATGCAGATAGCTGATGGTTGCCATTGAATCTTTGCCGACTTCGATGCTGTCATTCTCTTTGAGCTGCTGATCTTTAACCGCTGCAACAGAATTTACCTTCACTTCGCCGGTAAAATCACTGATTTTTGCCAGAATCGAAGAAGAGCCGCTGCCGGCTTCGCACCCGGTGAATCCGAGCAGAGCCACAAGCAAAAATAGACTGACAGTGACATTCAGAAACAGACTTTTGTTTTTCATAACCTTTTCCTCCTCGATTTGGCTGACTCATCACTGAATCAGTGTTTACTAATCTCGCAATGATGCCTCATACTGAAGGCGGCAACGCTCGAGATACTCGGTCACCGCCTGTCGTCCTCTGCTTAGATAGACATCACACAGCTCATCCATATTGACATCGTAGGGCGCCGAAACAAGATTGACGCTTTGGGCACCTCTGGCCACCGCGTCTATTTTGCTCAACTCAGCCTTCAGCTGGTTGAGTTTACCACCCAGAGTGTTGAACTTCTGAATCTTTTTGATCAATTCTTTGAGTCTGGTGGCAGAAAAACTGTTGAATTGCAGCAGTTTCTGTCTTTCGCACTCAACGAACTCGACACCGGCAAGATAATTGTTATCGCTGTAGAAACTGTGCAACAGGCTGAGGGTGGCGCTGGCCTGCTGTGTCAGTTCAGATGCCGACCGGCGCGGTCCCGAAACAGTGAGACGGGAACTGTTAATGCTGGCCAGTTGATAGAAAGACAGCATGCTTCTGCTGTATTTCTGCAGCTGCCGGGGTGTCAGCTTTCGGTAGTCAGACTGCAGAAGCCCGTTAACGCGGGTAAATGCTTCCTGCATGCTTTGCGAATATTCCTGCGGCAGACTTTCAGAAATGGCGACGAAGCGGCTGATCCGCGTGCTGTCGCGGTCTTTTTCTGAGGCAGAAAGCAGATAACGCATCGCCATTATGGGAACCTGATAATTGAACATGGCATCAGGGCTGGGAGGAGCTATGCCGGCGGGTTTCAACGCCACAAGAATATCGTCGATCGGATCGATTATCACTTCCAGAACCTGCAGGGCCCATTGTGCTTTCTGCACCGAATTGTCCATGACCTTAACCGTAGAAACCACATCATCTTGATCGCCAATCTGTGCCAGTTCGGAGTTCAGCTCGGAGATAGCTTCCTGATATAGTTCCAGGGCGCAATGCAGAACAAGAATCTGTTTGAAGGCGGCCTCGGCCCGTGGGCGGTCCGGAGCATTTTCGGGCATGCCGAGATCCACTATTTTCATGGTGCTGAAGGTTGATGCCTTGCAGTCTCTCTCAATACCGGCAACAAGTGCACTCAATGAAAAGCCGCCTCTGGACAGATCGGCTTCGATGCTGGTGTAGATGTCGCTGGCAATTTCCTTGAAGAGATTCTTCTGTATCTCCTCGTAAGTAGCTGATGACATGCTGCTGACCGGGCAAACGATTTTGGTTGCCAGCTTGAAAGGGTTCGGGTCGGGCTGGCTGAGGCCATTATATCTGACGGTCACCTCGATAATTTTTACGAGCCCGACCGGTTTTGCCTGAGAGTCGTTGCTTATCTTGAGATCGTATGAATACTTTTCCAGCTCATTGACATTGAGAAACGTCTTGAAGCCGCTTTCACTGCCTCTGAACATGTCATTCTCAGGTTTGAATTCTATGATTCCGAAATAGAAACCGGACTCTTTATCGGCGTCGGTATAACTGATAACCGGAATATCGCTAAGCTCAACCTTGTAATCAGGCTTGTTCAGCAGCTGGTTAAAGTTGATACTCGATGAAATCGGGTTGACCAGACATGAACTCCGGTCAGGTGTGGTGTTGCTGCTGAGATTGTTGATACCGGCGAGAAAGTTGGGGTTGACCTCGATGCGCTCTTTCATCAGCTTTATGACTACATCTGCGATATAGGCGCGGGTCAGATATTCTGAATTCATGTGATGCTGCTTTTTGGTCGACACAAAGCTGTTGGCAATGAAATAAATGAAAAAAGCCAGCAACACCACGGCAAAAATCATTTCAATGATGGTAAAACCGCGACACGGCCCGATAATTGCCTTGTTTGAACGAATGCTATTCATGTCTGGCTCAACTCAGGCGGCAGATCTTCTGATGCTGTGCCGCTGCTTTCTGTCTCATCGACGAACAACGACACACCTTCGCCAATAGTGTCGATGAGATCGCGCTTGTAGACTTCATAGTACTTATGGCGGCAGATCATGTCGCCCGTTCTGCGATTTTCAATAATCACTGAAATTATGATTATCTTCTGATCGTCTTGCACTGTCGAGCTTATATCGCCGCGGTAATCGAGGTTTGCCGCCAGCCAGGGGTCGCTTTTGTACATTTCGGCGATCGAGGCCTGCAGGTTACCTGCCCAGGTTCCGGCGCCTGCGCCGGTAGCCGGGAACGTCTGCTTTTCCTTGAAAAACCGCTCGCTCCAGGGCGCGCTGTAGGCTTGCGCTGTCAGAAACACGTGAATTGCGTCGGCCATTAATGCTGCTTTGGTGTTGACCACGAAATTTTTGCTGGAACCTCTTTCCTGGTTAGTTATTATCCATAGCGAAAAGATGCCGATAGAAAGTGTCGAAAACAGAACGAGAACGACAGGCAGAGCCATACCGCAGCGACTTCTGCGGTTATGGCTGCTATTAATATCTGACTGCTCTTGCATTCTTCAACCTCACCAGAAATACGCTCCCGCCGGAGTCTGCCATTTCCAGGCCAAATCCGGAATCACGATCTTTGCCGCTGCCGAATTTAAGTTTTATCATGACCGAAGCCGGGCTCATCACCGTGAACTCAACCATCTCAACGTCGCGCAGATTTATCGGCCGGATGCCTGGTTTGGCCATATCAATCTCGGGCGTGCCGTTCTCCCTGAACGAACGCAGAAAGCCATTATGCAGCCGGACTTTGATCCATTCATTGTCGGTATCTCGAAAAACCAGTTCCTCTGAAGTTTTGACCGGATCCGGGTTGATTATTTCAGCGCCGCGGGCGATCCGGTTCGCCAGCAGGGCATCTGCCAGTCTGAGGCTCTGGTGTAGTGAGACTTCCTGGGTGAGTCCAGGCAGTCTCCGCGAAAACACAGAATAAACCTGAATTACTCCGGCCAGCACTATTGAAAAAATGCCCAGAGCGATAAGAACTTCAACAATAGTGAAGCCCTGGTAAGGTGCCGGTGTGCGCTTCAGCAGAGATTTCAGAAACATACTCCCATAGCAGAACCATCAGTGATTCTATCAGTGTACTGCGATTCCTTTGCTATGGCCAGTTGTATTGTTATCTTACGATCGATTGCAGGCTAGAACTTTGTCAACATTGAACGTGTGGTTTCCGTCATTGCGAGCGAAGCGAAGCAATCCCATTGTCATCAGAGGGATTAGCTCAGAGCTGGCTTTTTGGCCATGGATGGCCTTATACATTTGCGCCACAGGAATGGCGCGCAAATGTGATGCCTGCGGCATACCGCTTCGTCGCTACGCTCCTCGCAATGACTATTTCAACTTTGACAGACCACTAGAACTCTGTGCCCTTCATGAATTCGTTTTTGATGAAGTTGTAGCGTTCGGGATTAACCTGCTTGAGCCAGTCTTTGGCGCCAAAGTAACCGACTACCGCCTGTTGCATGTCGATATAGGCATCGTAACTGCTCTGGTTTTTGTCAAAGGTGTCTTTCCATTTCTGGGTGACTTCGGGGTGGTAATAGAGGAAGCGCAGCGCCATTTCGCGCATGAGAATCTCTTTGAAGCGCTTGCCGCGCGCGGCATCGTCGAGCTCGACGAATGACGGCATGAACCATGAGTTCTGAGTAACGAAAACGAAACCCTCGGCCGAAAATGCGGTTTCGGTATCGGTAGTCGGCATGTAGGCGATAGCCTGGGTGCAGGTTGAGAAAAACTTGGGCAGTACTTCGAAAAGCTCGGCGATTGCGCTTTTGAGAAGATCTGGCGCTGTTTTCCACTCTGCCGGCAGGCTGGCGGCGGCAGTGCCCACATCTACCTCGGTGACGATCGGCATGTAGTCACCGGCTGGTATTTCAGGGGCGCCACTGGCCGTAGGAACTTCGACATTGTTACCCGGATCGTTGCCGGGGTCGGTGGTACCAGACGCAGTGTCGTCGACCGGCTTGTAATCCCAGCCAGAGATGGTTGCGCCACCCATGATGTTGTTTTTTACGAAGTCGTAACGAGCTTTGGACTTACTTTGCAGACTGGATGGAGCGGCACAGTATTCGCCGATGGCAAAGGCAAGATCGATCATCAACGGGGTTTTGCCTGGCAATACAACCATGTTGGCTTCGGCGCCGGGCCCGTAGACTCTGGTCGGGTAATCACCATAGGTGATCGTCTGCCCGTAAGCCTTGAAAATATCGGGGTTCTCTTGAATGAAGCTGTAGGCCATGCCTCTGGCCAGGATATATTTGAAACGCGCAACCTTTTCGGCGCTCGAAGGCATACGGTTATAGGTAGCCTTGAACTTGTTCGTATAAACTGACGACGGAAACATTGAACCGTGGCTCATCTGAACTATGCCATACTGATCGTTGAAGCCGTTGTATTTAACCTCGAAATCGAGGTTGCTGGGCTCGAGATAGATCATTCTGGTAGCTTTGCGGAAGCTGGCGGGAAGCGCTGTCAGCACAGCCTTTACTGCATTGAGCCAGTCTTCTGACCAGCGATGAACATCAGGGTCATCGGCGATTTCGATCTCGAACTGATCGCGAATGCTGTTTTTGAGGGTTTCTATCGGATCAGTGTCGCTGGCGTTGTCGTAGACCTGGTAAACCGCGTCGAGATAGCTTTCTGACTGGCTCCAGGCGGGAACTGAAAGAGCCACAAGAACCGCTAATAGCAATGCAAGTCTGTTCATCGGCTTGTTCCTTTCAGTTCAGGTATTCTTTGCCATCCATGATGTACTTTTTGATGAAGTTGTAGCGCTCGAGATCCATGGTAGCACCACTTCTCGAAACGAAGACGCCGTTTCTGATCGAGCCGCCGGTCCAGTAGGTGGCTACTGACTCAGACATGTCTTCGACTGGCTGGGTGCGACCATAACCGGTTGGACACTGACCGACCAGGCGTCCGCCCGGCCAGAACTTCTGGCTCCAGGTCTGCATTACCTGCGGATAGGTGTTCTGGAAACAGTGTGTCATTTCATGAACGAGAGTGCGTTTGAAATTATGCTTGAGATAAGCCATCTGTTCTTCGGTGGTCGGAGCGCGGCCATAGGCGGCAACCAACGAATTATAGGCACCCTGCGTCATCTGGGCGCTGAGGTCGAGCATGTGAACCTTGTGCTGCGGCACTATTACGTAGGCAGCTGCGCTGGGCGGTATTCTCGGGTCGTATGGCGGTCCGTCACGATAAACGGTGTCAGTGCATTTGCGGAAGAACGATGGCAATGAAGCCAGGGCCTCGTCGGCGGCACGCAGCTGGTTTTCGCTCCAGGTCTGATTCTGACCGTCGGCAGCATTGATGCCGTATTTGTCTTTAATGGCCGCGCGAACCGCTTCTTTGCCGGTGGCGGTGCCTGTTCCGGTGGAGGTTGCTGTTGCCGTCGAGGTTCCGGTAGAGGTTGCCGTACTGGTCGCTGTTCGTGTGCCAGTAGAAGTTGCGGTAGAAGTCGAAGTACCGGTTGAGGTTCTAGTTGCGGTAGCGGTGGAAGTCGAGGTCGAAGTGCTGGTCGCAGTTCTGGTGCCGGTTGAAGTGGCCGTTGAGGTGGAGGTTGAAGTTGCAGTAGAAGTGCCAGTAACCGGGGGTTTGGGTTTCGGCACGATTCTTTCGCATGGAATCACCACCACGACAACCCTGGCGCCGCACATTTTGCCGCCAAGAATTCGCATGATCTGGTTGATAACGTTCTGCAGGCGTTCGAGCGCTTTCTGTTGCGCCGGATCGCCGGTCGGATCGGGAACATCGACGACTTTCGGAGGAGTGTTGGTGTCGTCGTCAGTGACGTAACGAGCATCAGGTTCGTCAGCAACAGCTGAGGTGCCTTGATCATCGGCACTGTAGATACTGTCGAGATAACTGCCACTTTGCCCATAAACCGGTGCAAATGCCGTAAAAATCAGTATGCTGACCAGAACCAGCCATTTCTGTATCATATAAATACCTCCCCCTGTACATTCACCTGTATAATTATACGCAATTTTTCTTCAATCTGTTGCAAAAAAATGATGAGGGTCAGGGCGAGTTGAGCTGGCGGTTGAGGCGAGCCGGAAAAATAGAGGTTTTCAGGGTAAAGGGCTTTTCGTCGCCGCTTCGCATTTTTAGCTGAATGTCGAGGCCGATGCTGAGTCTGACGGTGCCGGAACCAGTGCTTTCCGGTTCGAGAAAACGTTCTAGCTCGGTCTGCCAGGTGAGCGAAGCAACGCGGTCTTTGATCAGTTCCCGCTCTTTTTCGCTGCCTTCGCGGCGGAAGATGCTGCCGCCATTTTCTGCTGCCAGATAGCGGTAGACTACCGGCATTGTTCTAGCTTCGCGACTGCTGTAAACTATGAAACTCAACTGGTCGGGAGTAGCGCTGAGCTGTGCTGGAGCGCCTCCACTTGAATCAGGTGCGATCACTGCATTATTGAGGTCGGTGCGCAGACGCGCAATAAATAACGCGCCGTCCTGCAGCAGTACAGCTGTTCCTTCACTTCGGCTGTAGCCACGGCGGAAGTTGGTGAACAGCAGAATCGCTGTGCCCAGAAATACCGATACTATGCCGCAGACGACAAGAATTTCGACAAGGGTAAAAGCCTGGGTTTTACAGGGTTTCATTGGCCACCAGCGTTTTCATGAAAAATTCGCGGATACGATCTGAACCGGGTGCCGCGGCAAACTTTATGGTAACTGTAATCTTTTTAAAGAGAACCCTGCCGTCGCGCTTTATGTCTTCGATCTTCATCGTGCGCCACAGATCGTCGGCAGTTGTGATCTTGTACAAGACGGGGCCGTTGGCGAACTGCCCGCCATCGACGATCGCATTGCTGTCATATTCGCCGCTTGTGATTTTCCCGAAGGGTAGCGATACTATTTGTTCCATCAGTTCTATTGCAGCCGTGTGAGCTCTGAATTCGGCATCGGTCAGCTGAATGTTGCGGTTGCCGGTCGAAAATGTCATGAACACCGGCAGCATGATCAGAGCCAGTATGCCGATCGAGAAGACGATTTCGAGCATCGATAAGCCGTGGCGTTGGTGATGTTTATTCATTCCAGAATGAGTCCCTGGGGTCGATGAAAACTTTGTAATAGCGGTTGTAACCTGAAGAGGTCGGATCCTGTCCCGGTCTGAACCTCACAATACCGCCCTGAAAGCGGTGATCGGCATAGATCGAGCCAAGGCAGAGTGAGCCGTAAATGTCGAATTTCGAGCCGTAACCAAGCTCTGCATTTGGAGCTACAATATTTACATGATTAGGCTGCGTCGAAGAGAAGCTGACTGAGCCATTGCCGGCAAGAGCTACAGTTAGCGCCTCGTCAGGAGATGTACAGGTAATGCCACGTAGCACCAGGTTGCCCTGTTTGAGCAGAATGATACCGCCGCCTTTGACTACCATCGGTTGCGGTTTTCCGGCGGCTGGAATCTGCATGTCGAGCTGGCGCGAGTTTTTAATGCTGACTATGGCGTTGAGTTCCAGTTCACCGCGTTCGTTGAGAAAACGCTTCCAAAAATCGCTGATAGAATCGACTTCGATCTGCGTTCGGTTCTCTATCACCTGCAGCAGCCCCTGCGCGGTTGGCCGGCCTTTGAAAAACACATGGGCGTTACGGACAATTTCGACATTGAGTCCGGTATCCATGGCGAGAATGCCGGAGTCTGACGGAAAAACCCGGTTGGCTTTATTGCTGTAGACATCCTGCATGCTGTTATAAGACTCGGCATAGGGCAGTTCGCTGATTCGGCTCATCAGCTGCGCATAATCGGCGTAGCTGCGGCAGAGCATGCCGGACTGCAGCAGGGGGCCGCCGAACTGGCGTCCCATGATGTCCTGGATCATTATTGAATTGTGCCAGGCGCTTTCTGATATCGAAGGCAGCAGATAAAGCGGCGGTGGGTTTACAGCGGCAAACAGGGCCTCGACATCAGGCTCGTCTGTTTTTACTTCAAGACTGGCATAGCGGGGAAATGCGATGTGAACGTTGCCGAATACGCGGGTGCGTGACTGATAGCCTTTGCGGGCATCTCCAAACAGGTGCAGAATCGATGATTTTGATGTGTATGCGTTTTTTTCGCCGCTTGACAGGATGTTGCCTTCATACATGGCGTCGCTTTCCTTGCGGTTGCTGCGGTCGTGAAAGCCGTCGAGCACGAAACTGTGTCCGAATTTGTAACTGACCTGACGCACCGACGAAGAACTTTTATCCCACGGGATCAGCAGAGATGACGAAAAAGCCTCAGGCAAAGCCGCCTGCGGCGTAGAAAATTTGACCGGCGAAAAAATGTTGGGGTTGCTGACGTCGTAAAAATGAAAGATTTCGCCAAGATCGCCGGCGCCGGAACAGAGATTGAGACGGCTGCGGCGTCCGCCCATCCAGATCCAGCCGCGGCGCTGCCAGACCTCTGCTTCGACTTCCTCGCGCAGAATATCACTCATGTTGCCGGCTTCAAAAGGCGCGTCGGGCGTGGCATGATTGTAGACGATCAGCGGCTTCGGGCCATCGGTTATCATGCCGCGGTAATCATTGCGGATAAGATTGAAACCGCCTTCGCCAGCGCGCGCGGCATCATTGACGAACAGGCTGAATTTGCTCAACCAGGCTGGAACTGTGCTTCCCACCCTTATTCGGCGTTTGATCAGAATTATCCGGCTGGTTCCCTTGAAGGTGCCGGTAGACTCGATGACGAGATAGCCATCTTTGGCAATCGGGTCAGCCCAGCTGCTCGGGGCGGTTTCGCAGATCTTCAGATCCCTGAGCCAGACATCGACTTTGATCGAGGCGTCTTTGTCCATCTCGCGCGCAAATGCTTCGAGATCGGTGTTCCAGCTGGCATCGAGCATGTCATTGATGCAGACATCTTCGAGATCGCCGGGTTTGAGCAGGATTTCGTTGAGCTGCTGGTTACCGGAAGTGCCCGACATAATTTTGGCGACCGCCTCGCGCACTGAGCCTATACTGCTGTTGATGCCCGCTTCGGCAAGAAAATGGGCGATTTCGCCATTGACGATGCTCTGGATTCCGGTGTGCTGGTGCCCGACAAATGAATAAAGCGACACCGCCAGTATCAGCATGACGGTGCCGATGATAACGGCAAACATTATGGCAAAGCCATTTCGTTGCGATAAATTTGACGGGACTGATGAGTGCATACTTAAATAATCTCAACCTCGGGCATGATTGTCAACGCTTTTACCTATAACGAAAAACTGTTACAATATTCAGGTAAGCTGATGCCGGTCGATGGAGGAAAGTATGAAAAGAACCGCTCTGACACTGTTAATGGTGATGTTATGCCTGGGAGGATATGCAATGATCGAAACTTTGAGCCTCGAACAGCTGGCACATGGTGCCGATCTGATCGTGACCGGAAAGATCGCCGGCGTTCGCGCCGTGGAAAAGCAGGCTGATGGCGTAGATGTCGTGGCAAACCTTTTTGAAATAAAGGAGTGCCTCAAAGGCAGTATTGCCGCCGGTGAAAAAATTAAAATCAAGACCTGGCGCGGTATCGAAGACAGCGTCGAGTTTGGCGAAGGCAGAAGCTACCTGCTGTTTTTGCGCAGTGTTGATGGCAATTACGAAGTGTTCAACTCACCCCAGGGTTGCTGGCCTGTCGAAAGCGATGGCAGTTTCTCGGCAATGGGGCATGGCAAAACTATCGAGCAGGTTAAGAATGCAATAGAAAGTCGCCCGCTTAAGTTTCAGCCGGAGTTCAAGCCTCTCTCGCTGTAAAATTGCGCTCAGCCGTCGATGAGTTTGAGAACCGTCGCGCGGTTTTCGTCCTGCATTTTGAAAGCCTGAATGGCAGCTTTTGACTGTAACGCCTGCAGATTCATGTTGATCAGTTCAGCTGCGATATCGGCGTCTTCGATGCGCGACTTTGCTGCAGTGGCATTGATAACTTCGGTCTGCAGCTCAGCTATCTGCGAGCTTATGCCATTGATGGCGGCGCCTATAGTACCGCGTTGCGTCGAAACGCTGTTAATTGCCTGGCCTACCTGATTGATTGCCTGACCGGCATTGCCGGTGAGATCGAGTGAACTGATGCCAAGCGCTTCGGCGTTGGCGGCTGGCAGTGCCATGGTTTCACCGCCCTGCAGTTCGATGCTGAAACTGCCGTCGAGCAGCTTCTTATCGTTATAGACAGTATTGTTGGCGGTCTGATTGACCTGTTGCGCCAGCTGATCGATTTCGAGCTGTATGTTGCCGCGATCTTCGCTGGTCAGAGTGCCGTTGGCAGCCTGAACCGCAAGTTCGTTCATACGCTGAAGGATGTCGCCTGTCGAAGACAAAGCGCCCTCAGCTGTCTGTAACAGAGAAATTTCGTCCTGGCGATTGTTTATGCCCATCAGCAGACCTCGTGTCTGCGATTCGAGGCTCATTACCATTGCCAGTCCGGCCGGGTCGTCACTGGCGCTGTTGATTCTTTTACCAGAAGCCAGCCGGTTAAGGGTTTTGCCCTTTGCCTCTTCACTTTTGATCAGGTTGCTGTGCAGCCTGTCGGAACTTGTTGCCTTGATAACCACTTTAAGACCTCCTTGTCTTTTCGTGTACCTGTTCTAAATATATATGATTTACTGCTTTTCGTCCATGTTTGTCAGCGCATCGCTGCGACTGCTTCTGATTCGCTTTCGAAGGGGTTTCCCATTTGCAGCAGGCCAACCATCTTGAAGACGCCATAGGTAAGGTCGCTGAGACCGACAAAAGCGAGTTCTCCGCCCTTATCATCGACGATGATTTCGCTGAGCTCGATCAGTTGCGCGATGCCCTGAGAGTTGATCACCGGCGATTCTTTGAGATTGAGAATAACTTTGTGACAGTCAGCCGGAAGATTTTTTTGAACGGCTTCAAAAACTGCGGCACCGCCGCCTTCGTCGAGATAGCCGTTTGAACGTACGATAAAAATATCGTTGTTGCTCTCTGTATTTACTGAAAAATTGCTCATAGGCAAAATATATAGCCTTTTCGTCGGCAAGTCAATTCAAAAGCGCCGGTTCGTCAGAAGGCGGTCAGAAATTCGGCAGCTATTTCGCCACTGCCATCTTTTTCGGCTTTGACCTGGGCCTGAAATTTCGAGCCAGGCTTTGGCATATTGCCATAAGCTTCGGGCAGTTTCATTTTGTACAACTTGCCAGGCTCTGTTTCTATCGCGACGGTGCGTTGTGTCTCGTCAGAAATAACAACGCGCCCCTTAATGGAAATGGTTTCCATTACCTTGCGTGCTTTCACGGTCTTGGGTCTGGCATCTGAAACTGCTGGCGGAGCCGGTGCGAGAAAGAGAAACCAGATCAATGCGGTCAACACGGCGCCAACTGCATAGGCTCCAACCGTGAAGCGAACCAGCGAAGCGTCAAAAACCACGTTTTTGTCGGCGCTTTCTCTTATTTTCTGTATTTTCTCGAGTTTGTAAGCGGCGCGTTCGGTCTTTTTACGTTCTTCTTCGGCTACCAGTTCTTCTCCGGCTGAGAACAGCGCTTCTATCGTGCGGCCAGGCTCGCTTTCAACTATTTTTGCGGCGAGTTCCCGGCACAGTTTTTCGTAATCGTCCTTTTTTGATGATTTACAGGCTTTGTAATCGACATAAATTCTGAAAAACGTGTCTTCATCGGCGTTTGAGCGCAGAATCGAGCTGATCTGCTGCAGGTTTTCGCTGTCATTTTCGCTTTTGAAAGCACTTATGAGAGTCTGACTCACCGAATGAAAATCGAAACTGCTGAGGCAGAATATGGCGGTCTGTCTTTGCGCCGGCTTGATTGACAACAGCATGTTTTCGACGAGCGAGATCGCCTGCTTTTTGTCGAACAGCGAAAAAACCTTGATAGCAGCCAGCTTTACTTCATCATAACGGTGTTTGATGAGCTGTGGCAGATATGGATGCAGCGCTTCGGGGTTGATGACGCTAAGGGCCTCAATTGCTGATTCCAGAATGTTTTCATCATCGCTTTGCAGACATCCGATCAGAAGTTCAGAATCTGACTGGCTGCCGAATCTTTCGATGCGTTTGATCACGGCTATCTGCTCGTTTACATCCATGTCCCTGAAAAATGGCCGGATAACAGCCATATATTGTTCATAATTATCTGCGGTAATGGCAGCGATAAAACTCTGTCGTTCCCTGGCTGTGTATTCCTGCAGGGGGCGTTTTTCTTCTGCCTTTGCTGCCGGTTTTTCTGTGGGTTTGTCGGCTTGAACAACAGTGGGCTTTGTTTGAGCTTCAGCTGCCGGTTCAGTTATGACTGTTACCCTGGTTTTTTCTGGTTTTGCCGGCTGTGTCGGCTTTTCTGGCTCAGAGGCCTTGTGAACTTCGAGCTGTCCGGTTTCAATAAATAATCGGATTTTTCTGACGTTATTGAGATCGCGTTCTCGCGGCAGGTAAGCCTCGACGACCTGTCTGGCTTCATCCATACCTCTTCTTGCCAGATCGCTGAGCTTGAGGGCAGATTGCAGGCGAACATTTGCCTCTGGCGATTTAAGTGCATTACTGTGATGCTCGATGAAAAGCCTGATGCGCTTTTCCTTGAAATGAGCTTCGAGCACCTGCAGCATCTGTTCGGGTGCGGCATTTACCATCTTCGCCTGATAAAGCGATTGCAGAACGCCTTTAAGTATCACATCGACCAGTCGCTGCTTAATGCCGACGCAGGCCTGGCGAACCTCAAGCAGCCTGGCCGGCATGTGGCGTTCCGGGTTGGTCATAAAGATCAAACCGGCTTTTTTAATCATCTCAGGATCGCTCTCGACGCTTATATAGCGCAGCATGAGAGTTTCGATCTGTTTGAACGGGAAGAAAAAAGCCTGATAAAGCGCTGCATGCTTTTCGGTTTCGAGATTCGAGAACAGCATCGACTCGAAGTGACGCAGCGCTTCCGAGGGGTCCCAGCGGTGCAGCAGGCGTACGGCCCGAGATCTTATGCCAAAATTACCGTTGATCAACAGCGGTACAATCAGATCTTTGAGCCGGTCAGGATTGTGCTTTTCGAGCGCTTCGATGGCGGCGCTGAGAACTCGCGGGTCACTGTGCCGGCACAGCTTTTCTATTGCCGCGGTATCTTCGGCCGAACCGTATTTTTTGAGAAACTTGAGAACCGATGGCAGCAGTTGCTGCGAGAATTTAGGCCATTCGGCCCGGCGTAAACTTTCGGCAACAGCAGTGGCTTCGTTGCGTTTAACCGATTCCAGCATCAGCGCCAGGCTGATTTCGTCACGTTGCGGATTTTTCAGCTGTTCTTCGATAGCTTCGAGACTGCCGCGGTTCTTGTCGCCACGGTCGAGTCTGGCGAGCACCTTCTGCATGTGAAAGCGGATGCCGGGATCTCTTTCTCCGGCAAAAATCTCGCGAAAAGCCTCTCGATGTTCATCTGTCCACGACATATCCTCGATTCGCGAAAGAACCGAGAACCTGATCGCCGGATCAGGTGATTTCAGATCGTTGAACAGTTCATTTACAGCATCCATTTATCTGTTTTTGCCAAGCATTTCGCTTTCTCTGTCGAGCAGGGTGTAGCCCTGCTTAATGCTCCGCGCCAGTCTGAACATTTCGGCGGCGGTTGCCGTATCCTTGCCGGAAAGCATGAGCAGCCCTATGTTGCGTAGTATGTAGCGCTGTAACGGGTGTTTGCGATTGCTGTAAAATGTCTTCTTGAAGGTGTCTTCAGCCAGGCGTCTCTGTCCTTTGCCCCAGTAGATAAGACCTTTGATATTGCCGGCGGCGATACGCAGACCGGCAAATGCCGTTGCCGGCTCAGTATTTATGGCAGATTCGAACTGCTCAATGAAATTTCCGGCGATGGCGAGGCTGTTGTCCTGATAAGCTTTAACCGCGAGAACATAGAGACCATTGAGTTTGTCGTAGAGTTTACGGTTGACATCTATGCCCGACTTCTGCATGGTTTCGAGCAAAGTCGGGTCTGACTTGATGTAGGTTTCGAGCTTTTCGAACATGGCGACATCAGTTTGCGCCTGATGCGCAGTGATCAGAGGGTCTTCATAATAAGACGGTCCGCGAAAACCTTCTTGAACGGTAATTCTGTCGTCATAGCTCAGCCACATATCGTCTGCAACCGGATAAAAAGTCTCTTCGGGAGTCAGAGCGAACGAAATGTCAGTATAACGCCTGGTTTCATCAGGCCAGCGTCGCACGGTTTCGCTCAATTCGGCGGCATCTTCCGGCATTTCACGATTAAAATAGGCTATCAGCTCGGTTTTGGGCACTATAAAAGCAGCTTCGACTACGATCGATCCCGGCGAAAGGTAACTTCCGGGGGTTACCTTGAAAACAGTCTTATGCTTCGAACCCGCCTTGATCAAGGCGATTTTTGCAGATTCTGGCTCTGCTTTCCAGCTTTCCGGCAGAATAAGCTTTATCTGTACATCGTGCAAATTGCCGATTACAGACTCTATGTCAGCCTGCAGTTCACAGGTCTGATTGAGTTCGGGTGCGCGGTCAAGCCGGGCTGTTAGTTTGAACCACTCAGGAACCTGCAGCGTAGCTGCCTGCAAAAAACAGCTGCAGAAAAGAAACATTATTGTGACAAGGTGTTGTGTCGATCTGCTCTGGCGTGCCGTCATCGTGGCTGCTCCTTTTTCGTTCTCAGTTGATCTTACGAGTCTGTTCGCTGTCTTTGGGGTTGGCAAAATCTTCGCTTTCATCGCTCTCTTCTTCGTCAATACCTGTCTGGTCGGGTTCTTCTACGAAATCGCCAGTTGTCGGCGCATTATCGGCGGCGACAGTATCAGCCCGGTAGATAAGTTTCATCAGATGCGGATAAGTGTCGTCGACGATATGAATCAGCACCATAAATGCAAGATCGAACTGACGGCGGGTAATCGTGGAATCTTCGAGGATATGCTGACAACAGGCTGAAAGGCTCTTGCCGTCTTTCCCTATTTCGAATCTGATGTCGAGAATGTCATTCATTACCTGCATGAGAAACTGCATGATGTCTGAGCGGTACAGCTCGATGTTTCTGATAAAACCCGGTATGCGCAAGATCAGATGGCTGTTGTGTACGTAGACTACCACGTGCATGGTCAGGTTGTGGCCCTGCATATAGAGCTCGATTGCATCGTCGGCGATGTCGTGATACCTGATTTCAGCGGCGTCGAGATAAGTCTTTACCTGAGCGATGATCGCGCGTGTAGCATTTGCTGATTCTGGCTGTTCGTTGGCTTTGTTCATCTGGCAACCTCGGCTATTATTCTTTTAAATTCATCTGATGATATACCAAATGCCCGGCAGGCAAAACCCAGAATCTTTTTTTCTGACTCTTCGACAACTCCATCGCGAAAGGCAGCCTGGCAGAGATTCTTAAACAGCCGCTGGTGGCTGAAGCGTTCGCGCAATCCGCCAGAAAGCTCTACACCGGCCAGTTGCCGCCTGACATTGTTGAACATTTTCATGAACATCTCGTCGGGAACATTGAGCGCAGCTTTCAGCTTCTTTATCAGTTCCTGCTCGGCTGGCTCGATCTGCCCGTCGCGCATGATTTCGAGCAGCACCATCGAAAAGAATTCCGGGCCGGTCAAAGGTTTACGTTCTGTCTGGCCTGAAGGCTGCTGCTGCGGGGTCTTTGCCACTGCCAGTTGGCCGACCGTTTTTACGAATTCATAAGCAGCTTCGCCCGAAAACCGTCTGTTGATCTTTTCGAGTCTCGGCTGTAACCATTCGCTTATCTGTTGTTCACCATGCATCTGCGGAATCAAGTCGGTCAGCATCTGCATATAACCGGTTGCCAGAGCGAATGCGCCGTTGTTGATGAAGCCTTCGATCTGTCGGCAGTACTGTTGAATCTTGCTGTTGGCAAGAATGCCATGTTCGCTGTGCAGTTGTTCGCAGAAATCTTCAAGTGACATGTCGAGACGGCTGGCGCAGGAATTAAGATGTCGCTGTACTACAGCCAGTTCGCTGTAATGCATGAGCAGCCGGAGATTTAGTGCGGCAAAATCTGGATTGGCTATCTGGCCGCTTTCAAGAAACCAGGCCGCCCGCCGCAGCAGTGCGTTGAAATAAAATTCATCTCGTTTAAGCGCTTCGTTGAAAAATTCCTGAGCTTTTATTTCCTGCCCGGTTTTCTGGTAGAGTATCCCGAGGTTACACCAGGCGTCTGGGGCTTCAGCAAACACTTCTATCGCTTTGCGATATGCCGCCTCAGCCGCGGTAGTATCGTTATTAAGGCGCTGGCAAAGGCCGAGCAGATTATAAACTCTGCCAACACCGGCATCAGCTTCGATTACCTTCTGATATGAGGCTATTGCCGCGGCTGTGTCGCCAGTAGCCTGTGCTCCGATTCCCCGGGCAAAATGACCGGTCAGGTCGAAACGTTCGAATTTGAACAGCAGGTTTTCTTCGGCGGCAGACCCCTGAGTCTGTCGATTCAGCGCAACAGTATCAGCGCCCGGAAGTTTTGCCATCAGCTGAGAGTCGGCAGAGGCGCTGGCCAGCATCGCCCCGGTGGCAAACGAAAAAATTGCCAGACCTCTTTCAATCGCCATTAGCGAAACGTTGTCTCCTGCTATCTCGGCCCAGGCAGCCGAAGGCAGCGAGAAATCCAGGCGCAGCAGGTTTGCAGATTCGACAGGCACTACAGTGCAGCTCATCAGTGCGGACTCCCCTCGGTAATATATTACAACGCCGGCGGAAACGACGTGATCATCAGCTCATTGCGCCCGGCAAACTCAGTAAATCCCCATTTGCCGCTGTCTCTTTCCAGACTGATGTCTATGGTTTCGCTTAAAGTGGCAGATTCTCCATCAACTGTATATTGCAGCGTCAGATAGCCGATGATCGAAGCATAGTCTTCTCCACCCATGTTTACGCCTATGTTGGTAATGGTGAAGTCGTTGACCTCAGCTTTACTGAACAGATCTTCGAGTTTCTGCTGAAAAACCGTGTAGTTTGCCGGAACAATTGCGTTGCGGTATTTCAAGTTTGAAAACACATAAGACATGGCAGTGTTGAGATTCTCAGCCTTGACCGCAGCGGCAAAAGACTCAACTGCCGTAGCTACTTCGAGTTCTTCCGGTGACAGGGTGTAATCTGCTCCACCGCCACCTCCGCCGCAGCCGGTAAACATGAATCCCAGACAAAAGATCGTTATCAGGCTGAATATTGTTTTCAGGTTTTTCATAGAATCATATTCTAGACGCAATTCAATTCTGTGTCAAAATGAATGTAGGGGTTCAGCACGCTGAACCCCTACGATATCACAATGTCACCGGGTTTGGTCAGGCAACAATCAATTATGCCTTGCCAGAACAGCCCATGATGCGCATTTTGCGTTTTACGACTTCTCTTATTGCATCGCGGGCTGGCCCGAGATATTTGCGCGGGTCGAATTCAGCCGGATTTTCGGCGAAAACCTTGCGGATCTGGCCGGTGAGGGCGATGCGCAGGTCAGTGTCAACATTGATTTTGCAGACGCCGGTTTTGGCGGCCTGAGCGATCATGTCTTCGGGTACGCCGCGAGAACCGGGTAAATTGCCGCCGTATTTATTGCAGATAGCGGTCAAATCTTCGGGAACTGAGCTGGCGCCATGCAGAACCAGCGGGAAGTTCGGCAACAGCTTTTCGATCTCGGCGAGACGGTCGAAAGCCAGTTTCGGTTCACCCTTGAATTTGTAAGCGCCGTGACTGGTACCGATAGCGACGGCGAGAGAGTCACAACCGGTCTTTTCCACGAATTCCTTCGCTTCCTGGGGATCAGTGTAGGTAGCGTCCTTGGCGGCGACCTTGACGTCGTCTTCGACGCCGGCCAACTTGCCGAGTTCGGCTTCTACGGTGACGCCCTTCGAGTGAGCGTATTCGACAACCTCTCTGGTAATTCTGATGTTTTCCTGGAGCGGGTGCTTGGAGGCATCGATCATTACAGAAGTGAAGCCGCCGTCGATACATTTTTTGCAGATATCAAAATCATCGCCATGGTCGAGATGCAGAACAACCGGTATCGATACGCCGGAAGCTTCTGCCATTTCCATTGAAGCCTGGATCAGGTGAATCAGATACTCATGGCGGGCATATTTTCTGGCGCCGGCCGATACCTGAATGATCAACGGGGCTTTTTCTTCGATAGCTGCTTCGAAAATGCCCTGAACGATTTCCATGTTGTTAACGTTGAAAGCGCCTATGGCATAGCCGCCTTTGTAGGCCTTTTCGAAAAGTTCCTTTGAAGTTACCAGTGGCATCGATGTCCTCCTGTGCAGACTGATATTTGATGCGGAAAATGCATCGTCTGTTTCCTGTCGCATCTTATCAGCTGCTGCCAAAAATGTCAAAAGCTGCCGAATAATATGAAGTCCATATGAAACTTTTGTCGGAATTTCTGCGTTGTTTCTATAGCTCGGGAAATCCGAATGTGTACCCGGATTCAAAATTTATAGTAAAATTGAGAATATGAAAAAAATCTGTCTGGTAATTATCAGCCTTGTTTCGCTCATGATCATGTTATCTGAGCCAATCATGGCTTATAGCTCGCAGGCGCGCGAATATCTGCGTCGCGCTGAAGTATTTTTCGATAACGGTAATCTTGTACAGGCCCGCAACTTTTTGCAGCGTGCCGAAAAGATCGATGCGAATGACGAAAAGATCAAGGAATTTGCATCGCGCTTCAAGAAGGCTATAGATGAAAGGGCCGAACGGCTTAAACAGCAGATCGAGTTTTATCTCTCGGCTAAAAATGTGCCTGAGGCTGAAAAACTGCTGCAACAAATGCTGGCACTGGAGCCAGAAAATGAGTTTGCTCTCGAAAAGATGCAGCAGGTCACCGAGACTTATCGCAAAATTGAAGAATACCAGTCGCATGGTATTCAGGTCGACGTTTCGAGTGGCCGCGCGCACGATCTCGATCATTATTCGGCGATCTCTTATATGAACCGTGCCCGTGGCTTTTTTGCGCAGGGCGATCGGGTAAAAGCCATGGAAATGCTTGAGGTAATACTTAAGCGTGAGCCGGACCACAAGGCAGCTCTCGAATTAAAAGCCGATATCGAGCATATCAATCAGATAGAAAGTTTCGTGGAAAAGGCTGAAACGGCGTTTCTCGAAGGCCGCATGCTGGAGACCGTAAATGCTCTTACCGTGCTCATTGCAAATTCACCCGACCGTATCGAATATCTGCTTTTGCGTGGCAAAGCCCATCTCAAGCTTAAAGACTACTCGGATGCTCTTGCTGATTTCTGGAAGTATTACCGATTCAATCCAGATGAAGACACGATTTTCCCGCTTTTTTCCGAGTGTTATTACGGGAAAAGAGATTACCTGGCGGCTCTCGGGTTCAGCCGCAATCCAAAGTCAGGCAAGATTTACCAGCCGCTGGGTTTCAGGTTCGATTGCCATTTCAGGGCTTTTCTATTTTCCTATGTTCTGCTGGCTTTTTTTCTGTTACTGATCCCGGTTGCTGTGTACTTCTCCTGGAAAACTGGAGAAGAGCTGCTTATGCGCTTTTCTCTGGGGTCAGCCTGGACATTCGTCAAATGTCTGCCGGTTATATTTTTCAGATCGCCGATTGAATGTCTGGGCGATCTCATCAATATTGCCCGGGATCTCAACGTACCCTGGTTGAATTATCTCGTCGGAATCAGCCTTTTTAAAACAGGGCAGCTCGAGGGCGCCCAGCGTTTTCTCACTTACAGTCTTGAGAGTGGTTCTTTACGCGCCCGCGCCTGTTATTTTGTCGGGCTTGCCCGCAAGCAGCTCAGATATCAGGCTTACGACAATGACTTTGAAGAAGCGGTTTTGACTGGTGTTGGCCGGCAAAGTGCCGGCTGGCATCCGAAATTTATGAAACTGATTGAGCGTGAACTCATGATGAGTTATAGTAAAGTAAAGGATCTGGATAGTTTTGAAGGAATGGCTTATGCCATAGTTGACGCTCAGACAGGGAGTGAAACATGAAAAGACTGATGTGTGCTGGTCTGTTCTTGTTGATGATGCTTTTTTCGCTGATGGTAGAAGCTCAGGATGCTTATACCATGTCGATACTACGGTCCGTCCAGATTGTGAGCGATTATGGCAATCCTGTCGATACCTACGAAGATGTTGAACCGATAACCGGCATTAGAATGAATGTTTCGAGCACGGGTTCGGTTATTAGTCAGGGTTATCTCAGCAGCACCTTTGGCGGTTTTGCCAGAAAATCGACTGCTGACGACTTCTTCAATCGACTCAACAGCAGCGGGGGACTGATTTTTTCTACCTCTCCGATGGATTTTGCCAATTTCCTGTTGCAGAATTTTTATCTTGATTCTGGTTATATGAAACGCGATGAAGAAACTGGTGAGGAATTCTGGAACGATCAGGTAATTCGCCCTCTGACCGGTCTAAGGTTCCGAGATTACGATCGCACAAAAAATCCGCATTATCGCAGATATTTTATGTGTCTGGGTGCTGATTACAAATACATTGAGCCTTTTACTGAAGAACCTAATGCCATATCATGCCAGGAACACAGAGAATTCTGTGATTATCCGCCTTGCGTCAGGGGAACTCCCCCATCTCCCCCACCTCCTTCATATGACGACTCTGATGGTGGTGGCGATAATGGCGATGATGGTGACGATGGCGATGATGGCGATGATGGCGACGATGGTGATGATGGCGACGATGGCGAGGATGGCGACGATGGCGACGATGGTGATGATGGCGACGATGGCGACGATGGCGACGATGGTGATGATGGCGACGATGGTGGGACTGCTGAGCAACACAATGTGACAGAGCCCAACATCTATAAGAATCTTGCGTCTATTATTGATGATCATATTAAAGATGGCCGTGCTATAACCGAGAATCAGAGCGGAATTGAGTTCACAATGAACTTCAAGGATAGGACTCCACCTATAATTGAAGGATGCGTTGATGGTATGTTTCCAGAGCTTGGTGTTGACAGGCCGGCCACAAGTGGTGACTGGTATCGGGTTGAAGGCCTCAAAATCAAAGACAACTCTGGCGGAAAGATCGGCACAGCGCTGTTGTTGGGTAAGATCGATTCAGCTCCCGTAAACACCTGGGCAGACGAAGAACGTTGGGTAATGGAAAAGCCCAGCATAATCGAGTCTGGCGATGAAACCGACCATATTATCATGCCAAATTCTTGCCATGGCGCAATGCGTTATACAGTTTACGCCTGGGATAGATATGGCAACCTTAACCCGGGTGACCCCAAGATTTATGATGATGATCCTGAAAATTGTTATGGCCTTGGGCCAACAGTCGTAGGTAGCGTCAATGTTAATTTTTCAGGCGAACTGATAGATTGTAATCTGTCAAAACACCCCCTTCAGGCTCGTGGTTGGCCGATACAGGTTGAATTTCGCACGGCCGACGCTTTTGATGGTGCTTATCTTGCCGATCTGGAGGCTAAGTTGAATTCTGATTTTCGTCGTGGACAGGGGTATGTCAACATCAGAGACAACGATCTGCCTAATATCGTTATCAGGCTTGAATCGGTAAAGGATGGCAGTCGTATTTTTTTCCCGCCGGTCATTCCACACGGAGATCCAGACTTCACCATAATTCATTCGACAAAATACAAGGCGTCAGCTGCACCTGCCGACATGAACGTTGCTGATTATGTTGAATTTCTTGGCCCGACGACCTCAATTCCATATTTGAGCAGTAAAATCGAGGATGGCAGTCAGGATATCTATTTCCGAATTTTAGATGTATTTCCCAGCGATGTAATGCATGCGACAGAAAAAGGCACTTTGATCAGCCGCTACAAAACAAGTCAGGATCCGGAATTTATAAAAAAGCACTTCAGACTCGAGTCTTACGACCAGTCAGATATGCGTCAGGCTGATGCCACACAGGATTTTGACACTGAAACCTTTGGTAAGCGCAACAGTTACGGGCGCCGTGCGGTTGCTCTACTGGAACTGCCTGGCGGAAAAGCGATGATACAGGAGGATGTCGAATATCTTATCGATGTCTGGACTGATGATAATATCAAATGGGCAACCATCGACAGTGCTGGTGCCAAATTAGACAGTATAGTCCCTATTCCAACCGGTATAAGCAATGGTGAAATTCAGGTGGAAATACCGAATCAGTTCCCGCGCGCCAGTTATCGGGTGCCGATAGATACTCAGGCGAGCGTAAACGGTAAAATGCGCGTAGTTTTTCGTGAACCCACGCCGGACGGTGTTGCTGGCGCAAATGAAGGCGAGCTTATCAACAGCCGGTTTCCTTACATAGATGTCAGAGCGACTGATTACGCTGGTCTTGAACGTAGTATTCGGCTTTATCTGAGAGTTACCAACGAAAACCCGAATATCAGGGTAATAGATCGCAAGCATGAGCAGAACAAGTAGACTGAAAAGTAGCGTGAGCTCCCGCTGCGGGGTTTCGCTGGTCGAAATACTGGTGGCGCTTGTAATAATGGCTCTTGCAATCTTGCCTGCGATCGGTGCATTTTCGACCTCTTACGGCACCGCTACCCGCCAGATCGAACAGGAAACGGCCCTGAAACTTGGCGAAGCTGTAGTTAACGTTCTGCTGACCGTTAACTACGACAAGCTTTTATCTGGCAATCTTGGTGCAGTTCCTCTCAACATTCAGACGCCATCTGGCGACTTCAAGGGTTCACTTGAATTTTCCGGTATGACCGCGAGCTCAACTTCGGTTGCCATTGGCCGGGCGACTTATTCGGTGAGCGCCTGGGTCAACAGAATATTTCAGGCGCAGAACATCGAGGCGCCACACAATGACGCGCTGGTATTCGAATTTCGCAATTTTGACCTGCCGCCAGGCCCACCGCCACCACCACCCCCGCCTCCGGCTCCTCCAGCACCGGTAGCTACCTATTCATGCTTTGATGATCTGGTATGTATCAAGGTTCGTGTTGATTATGGGCAACGCGAAGCGGTCGATCTCGAGACATTCAGGGCGGATATGAGCAGATGATAAAAGTGACAGTAAAAGCCAGGCGTGGGGTGGCAATAGCGGTTGTTCTGGTTTTCTGCACCGCGATACTCACTCTGCTTGGCATTTTGCTGATGAATACAAGGCAGCAGCGGGGAACTTTTTCGAAGCAATATGAACAGACCCGGGCTCTTATGGCCGCGCGCTCGGCAGTGCAGCTGGCGATTTATAAATACCGCGTTCTGCCGTCGGAGTATTATCGTATTCATCAGATGGCGATTGCAGTGAAAGCTGGTGGTGACCCTGCCGAATTCAATATCACCAGAATGATCTGGCTGCATGACCTGCAGACCGAACATGCCAATACGCCCGCCGCCAAAATCAAACAGCATCTTGAGGCCGGAGCGGCCGGTATTTTTGATTTCGGTGTTGAAGAATTCGATCTGGTGTCCCGCACTTTACAGGGGTATAATCAGGATTATCTCAGAGTCAGGGCATGGGGCAGCTTTAACGGTACCCGCAAAACGCTGGAGGAACTGGTTGAGGTTCAGATTGCGCAATAAAAGAGCTTTTACCATAATCGAAATCGTCGTTTCGATACTGGTATTTTCTGGCTTTGTGCTCGCTGTCATGTTCTTATACCGCCGCAGCAGCGATTCGTTTAAAATCACGGCCTGGAAGCAGGAACGGGCCACTCAGGCTGATATCTTCTGGGCGCAGGCCCGCAAGGCTCTCGAAGAAGCTACTGACCGACTGGAATTTGTACCTGGAGTGATTAATAATCCACCTTTGCTGAAAGAGCCCCGGCCGGTTAAAATTCATCCATCGCCTGGAGCAGCTCCTGATGGCAATATTCTTGCCTGGAACGTCAGCCGGACAACTTATGACATGGCGGGTTCAAACCACACCAGCGTTCATAACATCTATTCAATAGCCAAACAGAAGCGTCGACTGATAATCAATGGTGGTTCAGGTCGGGCTCCTGTGCTCGACGATGTCGTGGCGATTGAATTTATTGTTTCTTCTGTCACTAAAACTTCGAATAATGCCGAAGAAATCACAGCTGGTATCAACCCAGCTGCAGTTGGCACATTGCTGGAAATTTCAGTGACGCTGGCACCGCCTGACGGCTATATCGCCGGTGATCTGAAGATTCCCATCAGCCATAAGTTTCGCCTCAACGTAGCGCCTTTCTCTGATTCGGCGCCAACATACTGATTAATGTTTAAAGGTTGTGATTATCGGGCCAGCCGGCCTTACTGCCTGATGTTGTCCGTCATGGTTTTCGCCGCGACGGCTTCGGTCTATGCCGAAGAACCGCTGGCGCTTACGGTAGAACCTTCGCCAATAGCCTGGTCGGTGGTTGCCGCACTGGTTGTCGTCATCATAATTCTGCTTGGGGTTCTTCTCGGAGTTTTGAACAAGTCTCTCGGCCAGGAGGTAAGAATCAAGGCAACTGTCAAAAAGACAGTAGAAGATTCTTATGCCAGAAAGATCAGAAGCGAATATCAGGCCAAACAGGCTATTCTCGATAAAAAAATCGAGCAGGTGCGGCAGCGCTTTACAATGGTCATGTTGAAGGTTAAGAACCTTCTCGATACGCTCAATCACGACGAGCTGTTCAAAGCAATCTCAAGTCTGATAGAAGTCGATATTGGCGCCAGCCGTTATATCATGTTTCTCATCGACCCGCAGAAAAATGAGCTCTATCCTTTCCGTTGGCAGGGCTACGCTGATTCAGCTGTGGAAAAATTTGCCATGGCGGTTGATAACGCGCATGTAATCACTTATGCCCTCAAAAGAAAGCAGACGATCTATCGTGCTGCTGCAACAAGCGATATTGAGCTGCGCAAGCTGCTCGAAAGAGAACCAGTATCAGACACGCTTGTTGCAATTCCCCTTGTCAGCCAGGATAAAAATTACGGTGTCGTTCATATTGCCATGTTTGCAGATGGTCACACAGAGATCGATGACAATGAAATCAGATTTCTGTCAACTTTGCCGACTTTTATCGGTGGCGCACTCGCTAACGCCGATATATTTGTACAAACCCGCGAAGAGCTGACTTCAGCCAAACAGGTGACCGAGCATGAAATTGCCGAAAAGCGTAGATTGCAGGAAATTTTCTCGCGTTATACCTCGGCCGAACTTATCGACAATCTGCTGAAAGATCCCGATAAAATCGACCTTGGCGGTGTAAACCGGTTTGCTTCAATTTTGTTCAGCGACATAGCTGGTTTTACCTCATTCAGCTCGCGCTTGAGCCCGAAAGAGATTGTCGTGCTGATGAACGAATACCTCTCACGCATGACCGAAGTGATTCTCAATTACCAGGGCGAAATCGACAAGTTTATCGGTGACGCCATCATGGCACGTTTTGGCGTTCTCAGCGACCTGCCGTATCCTGCTAAAAACGCGGTAGAAGCTGCCTGCGCCATGATGGAAGAGCTCGAAAATCTGAGTTCTGAATGGGCTACCCGCGGTCTGCAGGGGTTCAATATCAGAGTGGGTATTGCTACCGGTGAGGTTCTGGCCGGTAATATAGGCTCATCCCGGCGTCAGGAATTTACGGTTATGGGCACCACGGTTAATCTCGCCTCCCGCCTAGAGACTCTTAACAAAGAACTTGGCACCCGCATACTGGTCGATGAGGTGACTTTTGCTCAGCTGCCGCGTGGCATAAAACACCAGAAGCGCGAAAACGTGAGGATTCGCGGCCTTGACACGCCGGTTACCATTTACGAAATTCTCGAACAGGTAAAACCCGCCAAAATTGTATCGATACAACCAAAGCTAGATCAGCTTGCCAGCCGTGGCAGCCAGCCAGCCGACACCCAGCCTGAAGCGCCGGTTTCACCCGTTCCTGGTATCAAGAGGCCTGATGGCAGCTGACCCCGGTAATTTACGTGCAAGAGCATAAACCGCAGATTACACTGATTTACGCAGATTTTTACAAAAGCTGATTCAGAATTGCAGAGGCTGAAGACGGGATTGCTTTTTCAAATGTATAAGGCCATCCATGGCCAAAAAGCCAGCTCTGAGCTAATCTTTCTGTCTGTGAGATTGCTTCCTGCTTCGGCTATGCCTCGCAGTCGCAATGACAGATCATACACAGATTTAATATTGCCAGACAATTACAGGCTGTATTGCTGGTTGAAAAACTTCTCGCAGGGGTTTTTGATCAAATAAGCCAGTAGATTACCGGTTTTATGGGCCTTGAGAATTGCCATCGGCGTTCTCAGATTGTTCTGCTCGGGCTTTAAAAGACTTATCAGCAGCTTATGGCCGGTGATGTCGGGGTTGAATCTTTTCGGGAAGCCCTCGTCGCGTGAAAGCGCCGGAGCGGCATTTGCCCAGAAGTTGTCGGTTGAAGCATCGAGATTGTTGATGCGGGCAACCGTATACTCATGCGTGGCCAGTCGATCGAGTATCGGTTCGAGCGCGCGCACCGTCGATGGATAAATGTCGTGCAATAACAGGGCACCACCGCGCAGTCTTCCGCTGGACATGCCCAGCTGTCGCTCGGTTTGCTGCAAAATGCTGGCTTCACTTTTCTGCAGCCAGTCTTTTGGGTCAATTGTCCAGAGCACGACTTTCATGCCGCGCTGGCGTGAAGCAGCCAGTACTTTGCTGTTCATGGCGCCATAGGGCGGGCGCAGATATTGCGGCTGGGCGCCGGTTATGCTTTCGATGAGGCGACTGGTGCGGTCGAGTTCTTCGTTGAGAGCGCTGTCGCTCAGCTGCGCCAGATTTTTGTGGCTGTAGGAGTGATTGCCGATCAGGTGCCCTTCATCATGAATCTGTTTTACCAGTTCAGGGTATTTGGCTGCCTGTAGCCCAAGTACAAAGAAAATTGCCTGAACCCGTCGCCGCTTGAGAATTTCCAGAACTTTTGGGGTTGTGCGTGGATGTGGGCCGTCATCGAAGGTAAGAACAACTTTTCTGGTGTCTGCCAGAAGTTTGACCAGCTTCGGACGGTTGAAATCGTCATTGGAACTGACGATAGAATCATCGATCAATTCTTTTTCACTGTAGAGTTGCTGGCTTATCGAGCTGCGATCAGCCTGATAAAATTCTCCGGTTGCCACTGTGTCGATCGTCAGCAGGTCAGCTTGCAAAGCCGCAGCAGAAGAGATCAACATCAACAGACCGACAAAAATACGAACAGCAGTGAAATTATTGTTCATGCAAAAATTATCGGCAATAAAAGCTACAGTGCTTACTGAAGATTTATTGTAGCCAGAAGTTTTCGTTAAGAGTTCTGGGATTTTCAGCTTTGTTGTTTATCTTATTGCATCGGGGCTGTTATAATTGGCCAGTCTTTTTGCAAATTCTTTCTCAGTCGGGAACTCGATGCGCAAAAATTTATTATTGCCAATATTTGCTTTGCTGCTGCTTATACAGCTGATTGCCAGCCCGGTGGCCGCTGCCACCAGGGTGTTTCTCTGCTCGCGCCTTGAATTCACCCCGGCCCTGCTCGATATGTTGCGGCGTTCATTTTCCAGAAAACTCGGCATAAACGACACAATAATTCTTCAGCCGCTCGATCGCAGCAGCAATGTTGACCTCGATGCTTCCGGCAGCCTTGTTCTCATCGAACACGGCATGGATACCTCGTTTTTGCCAGAAGGCTACAGCCGGGCCAACAATCATATTGATCTTGTCTGGGCTCTGGTCGCAAGTATGCGTATTCCAGGACTGCCGATAACTCAGCCGGTAGATGGTGAACGATTTGCCGCTCTCCTGCGCGATCTCAAGCAACAATCACCTGAACGTTATCCATGGTTTGAGTCGTTAAACTCCAGGGTTACTCTGAGAAATTTCGACGTTCTTTTTAGTGCTTCAGCCAGGCCTGACAACAATGCGGCGCCGGCAGTTGCCAGCGCCGCTGAACAAGCATTCTGGCAGCAGTCGGATGCAATCATATATCTGTATCGTGCTATTGAAGAACACCTGTTGAATCCTTTTTCGATCGAGGCCGATCTTGGCCTGGCAATGAATGTTTTTGAGGCTGACGATGCGATGTTTGTTTCGCAGTGGATTCCCGCTGAATTTCTCGATGATGAACGTCTGTGTCGTGAGAATCTCGGTAAAGTCAGGTTGTTGCCATTTCCGGTGTTTTCCAATCAGAAGTATCTGCGCATAAGACTCTGCCTGTACAGTCAACCGACCCAGAATCTGAATACAGCTGAAGAAGTGCACGAACCTGATGATCGTTTTATCGATCTCGATTATGTCGCTGACATGGAATGGATTGAAAAGAAGTCGGCAGACAGGTATGATGCCCTCATTATAGGTGGGTTCTGATGTATATTTCTTTGCGTACAAAAGTTATTTCGCTGCTGTTCGTTCTTATCAGCAGTCTGGCATTTATATTCAATGAAAGCTCGACTGGTCTGATTCAGGAAAAGACGCGCGAAATTTTTCAGCAGCGTATCGAGTTGCTGCTTGCATCGATCAGATCATACTGGGATTCAGAAAAGAACATGCTTCTCAACAATGCCATTCTTTACGCTGAATCTGAAAAGATCATCAATTACTCAACCTACGGCCTCAACAACATGTTGCAGAGAGAAATGGAGCGTCTGATCGCCAAAACCGGTTTTTACGATCTTGAAATGACGCTGGTAAATGGCCAGATAGTGTCGAGCAACCAGTATGCCAGCCGTCGCGGTCTGCCGATAGATCTGCACGATACCCGCCAGAATCTTTCGTGGATAACCTTACAATTTATCGATGATGAACTGTTTATAAGAGCCGAAGTTCCGGTTCACAAGCTTGGCGAGTTCATCGGTCGCCTGGCTCTTCGCCGAAAGCTCGATGATATAAGGCTGAAACGTATGGCGCGAAATCTTCAGGCCGAGGTGTCACTGGCGGTCAAGGAAAAGTTGGTTGCCTCTTCACTGGTTGAAGGTGGGCGTCAGGCTATGGCTAACGAGCATTTTCAGAACAATGACCGCAAGGAAGACATTTTCAATCTAAAGATCGGAAGCACGGTCTTTTCTATCGGTCGCGTCATTCTCGAAAAGACGGTGGAAAGCGACCCGGTGCTGCTTTATCTGGCGGTATCGCAGGACAAAATGTTGTCTCTGCTCGAAGAGGCGCGTTCGCAGAATTTCAGTCTGACCATCTGGGTTCTTGTCGCAACCCTTATCTTTTCTATTATTTTCTCAGAGAAGGTTCTCATTTCAAGAATCAGGCAAATTCGTGATGGCGCCAACATTATTGCCGAGGGCGATCTGAGTTTTCAGATATCGTCAGTCAGCGGCGATGAACTGGGTAATCTGGCGCGTTCTTTCAATCGCATGGCCAGCAACCTCAAGCAGAATCAGGATCGTCTACAACATTATATAGAACGCATCGAAACTCTGGCCAACTACATTCAGAACATTCTCGGCAGCCTGCGCACGAGCGTCATCACCTGGAGCATGTCAGGTTATATAGAAACCGCCAATAACGCGGCAATAGAAGAATTCAGCGATATCTTCAGCGCGCTTGAAGGTCTTTCACTGCACAGTTTTGTTAAAAAATTCAAAAAGCAGTCGCGGCGCGAGTTTTTTAAGGCATTGCGACACCTCGGCGATTCTGGAGACTGGCAGTTCGATATCGAATTTGAACAGGGCGAGCATGCCGGAACCAAGGTTCTGCAGGGCAATTTCTCGCGTCTGCTCGATAACGATAAAAAACCCTATGGCTTCATTTTAACGCTTAACAATATTACCCAGCGCAAGATCATCGAGCAGCAGTTGTATCATGCTGACAAACTCAGCTCTCTAGGTCAGCTCGCCGCCAGCGTGGCGCATGAAATCAAGAATCCGCTCGCTTCGATAAAGACGCTCGGCCAGCTTTTGCAGGAAGAGACCGAAGACGACGACAGCAGGCGTGAATATATAGACGTTATCGTCAGTGAAGTTAACCGTCTCAATGGTGTTGTCGAGCAATTGTTGCGCTATGCCCGCCCAGAGGGGTCGAGTTTCTGCGAAGTTGTCTTTGAAGAAGTCATCAGGCCAGTGCTTGCACTTGTTCACCATGAATCAGACCGCCATCAAGTCGAGCTCAAGCCTGAATACCGCGGGGATCTCAAGGTATATGTTGACCCCGAAAAGATCAAACAGGTATTCTTGAATCTGATTTTCAATGCTATTCAGTCAATGGAGAAGGGTGGTAAGATTTTTATCAGGGCTTTCAGAGAGCCCGACAGTCCGTGGACAGTGTTCGAGATAGAAGACACCGGTTGCGGTATGTCAGCAGAGGTGACGAGACGAATCTTTGAGCCTTTTTATACCACCCGCCAGCGTGGCACCGGCCTTGGACTGGCAATAGTAAAGAAGATCATTGATCTGCATGGCGGAAAAATAGAAGTCAGCAGCGAAGCTGGCAAAGGTACTAAGTTCAAGTTCTACTTGCCGGGCCGGCAGGAAAGATGAGGTATAGATGTTGTTCAAATCACATAATATTCTGATCGTAGATGACGAAAAATCTATTCTGTTCAGCCTTAAGGCGGCTCTCAGCAAGGAAGGTTATCAGGTTAAGTCGGCTGAAAATCCGGCGGAGGCTCTCAAGCTGCTCGAACCGGGTGCTTTTCAGGTAATCATTTCCGATTACAATATGCCGGGAATGAGTGGTATGGACTTTTTGAAGCAGGTCAAACAGATTGATTCAGAAGCTGTATTCATTCTGATGACAGCTTACGGTTCAGAGAAGCTGGCGATTGAAGCGATGAAGGAAGGTGCCTACGACTATTTTTCGAAGCCTTTCGACATCGAAGAAATGCGCGTAATCGTAGCCAAAGCGTGCGAGCGCTTCAGCCTGGCCTATGAAAAGAAGAGCCTTGAAGAGCGTTTTCTGGTCGAGCCCCCCGCCGATCGCATCATTGGCGAATCGCAGCCAACCCGGCTGGTTAAGGAAAAAATCGAGCAGGTCGCAACCAGCGATATTACTGTGCTTATACAGGGTGAATCAGGCACCGGCAAGGAACTGGTCGCCGAAGCCATTCAACGCAAAAGCCACCGCGCGAGCGGGCCGTTTGTAACTCTCAACTGTGCGGCATTGCCGGAAAATCTCATCGAAAGCGAGCTTTTCGGTTACGAGAAAGGCGCTTTTACCGGCGCAGTTGCCCGTAAACGTGGCAAATTCGAAGTCGCGCATGGCGGCACGATATTTCTCGACGAAATAGGTGACATGGCGCTCAACACCCAGGCCAAAGTGCTGCGCGTTCTACAGGAACGTGAAGTCGAACGTCTCGGCGGCAACAAGCCGATCAAGGTCGATGTGCGCATAATCGCAGCCACGCACAAGGATCTCAAGGATCTCATCGAGAAAAAGCAGTTCAGAGAAGATCTTTTTTATCGCATCAATGTAGTAAACATACAGCTGGCGCCGCTGCGCGAGCGCACTGAAGATATTCCGCCGCTGGTCGAGCACTTCGTTAAAATCGCCGGCGAAAAGTCTGGCCGTGAACTCAAAGGCGTTACCCCCAAAGCGATGACGGCACTCAAGAATTTTAAATGGCCGGGCAACGTCAGGCAGCTTCAGAACATCATCGAGGGAGCCTCGGTTTTTACCCGTGGCAACATGATCGATATCGACAATCTGCCCGAAGAAATCAAACTCGGCTTTGCGCCCGAGAGCTCGAGCGGCATGTTCGACTGGATTGCCGAACAGATCGATCAGGGCCGTACGCTCGATGAGATGGTGGCGCAGATCGAAAAAGAGATGATCAGTCGCACTCTTCGTCTTGCCGAAGGCAACCAGTCGAAAGCTGCCCAGATGCTTGGCATCAAACGCGGTACTCTGCAATACAAGCTGAAAACCTACGACCTCGCCTGACCAAAGAGATCTCGCACAAAGCCGCAGAGACACAAAGATGAACGAGAACGAGATCAGCAGGATAGTAGTAGATTGTGCTCTGAGAATACACAAAGAGCTTGGTCCGGGATTACTTGAGAGTGTGTATGAATTGCTGCTTGCACATGAGCTTGAGTCTTGTGGTTTAAAAATTGCCCGTCAGGTTCCAGTTAAAATTTCCTATAAAGGCATTTGTTTTGACGAAGGCTTTAGAATTGACATGCTGGTTGAAGATAAGGTTATTCTTGAACTCAAATCTGTAGAATCTACTTCAAAGGCCCATAAAAAGCAGGTCTTAACTTATCTCAAACTGACTGGTCTGAAGTTGGGGTTGTTGATAAATTTGGGGGAAGCTCTTATGAAGGATGGCATAACCAGACTTATCAACGGCCAGCTTTAGTGACTTTTCTTTGTGTCCTGGTGTCTTAGTGCGAGGTTTTCTCAGGGGGCGATGGTGGTGCTGGCGATCGACTCGCCTGAATAATAGATGATCCAGGTTTTGAAGGTGCCTGCCGAAGGGGTGGAATCGAAGGTAACTTCGAGGTCGCCCCAGTTGCCCTGATTGTATTCGACCAGGCTGCAGCCAAAACCTTTGATCGACATCGAGCGACTGGTTACCGGGTTTTCACCCATGGGTGTGCCGCGTAATCCTTCTATGCCCGAGACGCCGCCGCGCAGGTTGATACCAGAGAACTGATGCAGGGTTTTGTTATAATTGGGGAATCCATCTTTCAGCCCCAGATCATCGCAGTAAAGAGCCTTGCCGAAGTTATTGAAAAAATCAGAGAAGCTGATGCCTGATGCAAACACGATATTGTTGTAGACATCCTGCAGACCGGTGTAGTGATTGATGGTGTCGATCGTTTCGAGTCTGGCAATAGCTGACTGGCCGCCATGGTGGTCGAAGAGATACTGAGTAAAAAGATACTGCATGCCGTAGTCGGCATAGCTGGGCTCATCAGGCCAGATGTTGAGCGAGACTGTTTCGGGATACTGCAGATACTGCGAAACATAACTGACAACCCGCTGATCTTTCTGAGTAAAGCCGTAACCGGCTTCCTGGCGGGCGAAAATCCCGATACCGGCGTTCTGCCAGCTGGTGCCATCAGGTTCTTTCTGGTTGAAATACATCATGCCTGCCAGTGTTTGCGCAAGAGAACCGTAAAAGTTGTTGCGTTCGTTTTTATACGAAGTCGGGTTGACATAGATTATCTCGGTGCCGGCCGTGGTAGAAGCGGTCAGATCTTTGTCGCGCGGATCGAAGTAGCAGACCAGCAGTTCGCCCTGCACTGAGCTTGCCTGGTCGAGAGTATTTGAAACCAGTATGGCAATACGGGGTTGATCGTCAATATTGCCTTCAGCTGGCTTATAGGCTGGTTGGCCGTTCCAGCAGGCGCTGGCTACTTTGGGATAAATGAGGTCAAATTCAGCCGCAATCGCAGCGGCATCGGTTGGTGTCAGGGCGGTTGTAGTCGATTCAAAATATACCAGGGCTTTGCTGCTCGAAGCGACGAGGGTTGCCGTAGCGAGAATGTCGTTATCGACATTCCAGGGGTCAGCGCTGGTGAAATCGCGCAGATAAATGTTTATGGTATCAGAAGCCGGTTCGGTGAGAGCGGCGCGCAGGCTGGCAGATGGTTTTGTCGGTGTTCCTGTCAGAACAGAACTGCTCAGAAGCAGCGGGTGGCGGGCTGGTGGTATCATGGCGCGCAGGTTTCCCGGCAGAACGGGCACCAGATCAAAATTACCGCCGAGATAGCCGGTAAAGCTGTAATAGTAGGTGCCGTCGAGAACCTGGGTTTCGCCGCCATGCAGAACGCTCAGAAAAGCAATGCGATCGGTGGGGGCCAAAGAGGCAATGCGCAGGGTGCCGCCGCCCGCTACCTGTGCAAAATCATAAATTCCGTAGTCCGACAGATTGACATTGGCGGTGTTGTAGGCGGTAAAGCTCAGCGCGTTGCTGGTAGCGTCGTTAACCTTAACTCTGACGTCGATGGTGGCGCCGGCGGCCAGCACGGTATTGTCGGGCACCTTGATGATGATTTTGCTCTCGCCGAACGAATCGTTGGCGGTCACTGCTATCTCGTAGGTGCCGAACATGACTTTGACATCGTTGCGGTTGTCGCCGAAGTTGTAGCCGTAGAGCGTCAGTGGCACGCCCGGAATAGCACGCTTTGGCGAAATGTGCACCAGAATCGGCTTGATCGTAATTATCTGGCTCGATATGCCGTCAAGCTGGTATTCGTTGCTTTCGATACGTATCGACAGCAGGCCGGTGCGGGCGTTGACCGGCAGTTGCACCTGTAGCGTTTTTTCGTCGATCACCGCAGTTACCATACAGTCGGTATCTTTGAGTTTGACGCGGTTGAAGCGGTCGATCGGGTTGAAGTTGCGCCCGTAAACCGTGATCAGCTGGCCGCCCTGTGCGACAATTGGTTCTGCCCGCAGAATGACGGGTTTGCCGATGAATAGAAGCGGCTGTGTCTCTTTTGATGTTTCGCCGTTGATGATAACGCGCACCGGGCCGGTTTCAACCTCTGCCGGTGCCTGCACGACGATGCGGTCGTCACGCTGTGAGTTCCAGTCGATGACCGTTGCTTCTTTGCCGTTGAAGGTGACTTTGCCCATGGTGCTGCCGCAGCCCTGGCAGTAAACGGTTACGATATCGCCGTCGGTTCCGTAGGTTGGCACCAGTGCCATTACTGAGAAGTCAGGAGAGTGTTGGGCGCTTTGCGCTGGCAGTTTGAAGTTGATGTTTTCGGTAATGCGGCCACTGAGAACTCTGACTTCATCTTTGACGCCGAGAGAGTAACCGCTGGCGCGGGCAATTACACGGTAGTCGCCGGCTGGAACCGGGCCGAGCAGATACAGCCCGTTTTCGTCTGCTACCGCCTGCTTCTCGAAAGTCTCGATTATCGCGCCTTTTATCGGATTGCCGCTGGCTTCAGTTGTGATTGTTCCTTGAATTTTGCCGGCTTCGAGATCGTCGAACGTCTGGGTCGGCCCGCTGCTGAGGGTTTTGCTCTTGGAAATGCCGGAGCAGCCACAGATAGAGAGCACTGCCAATAAGACAGTCATGGCAAAGATGAATTTACAGCGGTGACGAAAGGTTCGCAAAAAAAACAGACTGTTCAGGAACACAGACTTGTTATGCATGTTTATATTTTTTTCTTCTTTTTTCAGTATCGATCGCAAAAAGATTGGGCAGAAACATGTGAAATTCTGCCAAATGCTTTTTTTCGTGTCAAGTTTATCAACTTATTTGCCGAAAGGAAAGGTGAGAAATACTGTAAGACCGTGCCCGGTTTGCAGAAAATAACAGGAGACAAATATGAGGCAGACAAATGCTGGAGTCCTACAATGTAACGCTTTGATTTTCAGAATCATGCTGTGCATGGTTCTGATACTGTTCGGTAATGCAGTGCAACTGCATGCCGACATTACGGCGGCTACCTTGCAGGTCAATGCACCGGCAGTGTCGCCCGCCAAAATCAACGGGTCAGGACTGGTAACACTGCAGGCGCAGTGGACCGGTGACACGCCCCCATATTCGGCTTCCTTCAAATCAGGCGAGAACACCCTGGGTAACGAAGCTACCTCGGGCACTTCTGCCACATTTCAGGTTTCTGGAGCTGCATTAGGGCACGGCGACGGGAAATCTTTCAAAGTGGTTGTAATTGAAACTTCTGTTCCAAACGCAGAAGCAAGAGAAGCTAACGGCAACAACACAGTCAACGTTGACCTTGTCTCCCCCAATCTGACTGTCAGTATCGCCAATGGTCCGAACTTTTCGAATACCGCCCCCAACAATGTCGTTCGCATCAGAGTCGAAGCGAACGAAGATATTCGCACTCCGACAGTATCACCGGTTAATGGCGTTGCTGCTCAGCAGGAAGGCGGCGATACCTTCGGTAAGGTATTCTACTTCAACCTCACTCTGACCACTGCTTTTACTAATGGTGACTACAGTGTTTCTGTGACCGCCAAAGATACTTCTGAGCCGGAGGCAAGTGCCAACACCGGCACTGGCAATACAACCTTCAGAGTTGGTACCGGCGCTACCGGTAATACCACAATTGATTCGAGCACTCCAGCTTCTCCGACCAACGCTACCAGCATTACCCTTTCTGGAAGTGCACCGGCAGATGCCAAGAGCATCGAAATTCTTGATGGTGCTACCAGCGTTGCCAATACCAGCATCTCTACCACGAACTGGTCTGTTGGTCTCAGCCCGGCTGAAGGCACGCACAGTTATGTGGCTGTCAGCCGCGATTCACTGAATCAGGAAATCTCACGTTCGAGCGCTTTTCAGGTAATCGTCGATCGCGCTGTTCCGGCTCAGCCGACTCTCAACTATACCGGCCCGACAACTACCAACCAGAGCAATGTGACCGTCGAAGTCAACATTACCGATATCGATACCGAAATCTCCAAGCCGGTAAAGGTTCAGGCTTATGTAAATGGCGTTGCCGCCGGAGCTCCGCAAAATGCAAGCACCAGCCCGGTCAGCGTCAGTGTGCCGCTGGGTGATGGTCCTAACCGCATAACCTTTGAAGTTACTGATGCCGCCGGCAACAAATCAACCATGTCAGCAGCAGTGAATGTCTACAAAGACAATACTGCCGCTGAAGTTACCGGAATGTTCATCTCGCGGCCAGGTGTTGTGGCTTCAATGCCGCTGCCGCTTGACCCTGGCTATTTCCTTGGTGCCGGGAACTTCAAATTTCAGGTAACCTTCGGCAAGGATATGAATCGCACCGTTAACCCGGTTGTAACTATTCAGGCCGGTGGCGGTTCCGCCCTGACTCTTTCAGGTGGAACCTGGATTGCTTCCAACACCTTTGTTGGCGATATGACAATTCCGAAAAACGGTGGTGACGGTTATAACGGCGCCGCTTCGGTAAATGTTTCCGGCGCCCAGGATGCATCAGGCAACACCATGACTGATTATTCGAGCACTGGCGCATTCAGCATCGATTCGAGCAATCCTGTCGCCTCTTTTGATTCGACAGATACCATTTATGTGTCAGCTTCAAGTACCAAAGTTTTGCTTAAAGGCGAAGTTGTCGATACCGGCGGTTCCAATGTCGGTTATGTTGACCTCGTCTGGCAGAGTTTCAGTGGTGGCGCTGTCGCTTCTGAATCGGTGCCGATAATGGCTGCTTCTCCCTCACCCTGGGAAAAGAACTGGGATGTTACCACCGCTGGTGGAACCGGTCTCGCTGCCGGTCGCTACAAGCTCTGGGTCGTAGCAGCTGACCAGGCCAAGCCGACACCTAACTATGAAGACTATGCTGCCAAACCTTATCGCATACTGATCTACGATAATGGCACGCCGATCGTAACCAAAATATCTATGGGCAATATGGCTGAAGATATCAACGATATGCAGCCGCAGCCGGTTGTTGTCGCCAGCGCGGTAACCCGCCTGACTGCAACCTTCAGTGACAGTGGTGATTCAGGCATCAACTTCAGCAGCATCTACCCAAGGTTTACCCTGGTGCATGACGAAACCGGCACCAACATCAGGGGTAACTATTCAAACAACAGCAGTGATACGGTTTATTTCGATTTCCCCGAACTGACCATCAATGGCACTTATACGGTAAGCGTTACTCCGGTCGATCTGGGTGGTAACGTTGGTGACACGGCTTCGCGCTCGTTTATTCTCGACAAGTCAGCGCCAGACAGCGTTACCTTCTATCCAGGCGATCAGCGTATCGCTAATAAATCACATGTTGCCTTGACTCAGGATCAGGTCTGGGCAACCATCAATGACACGACTGCCGATTACGCGCGCTCGACCATCGAGGTGCGTTACAATGGCAATGTAGTTGGTAATCAGGTTGCCAATGGCTCCACTACCGCCGTTGTCTGGGATCTCTACGGAGCAACCGGTCAGCTGGCGACCAACCAGTCACATGACGGTCGCTACGATGTTACCGTTACTCCAAGAGACACTCTGGGCAATGTTGGTAGCCCGGTCAGAGCCTTCTTCAACTACGACAGCGTGCCTCCGGTAATAACCAATACGGTTCCTGCCATAGTAGTTAACAGCGGCACAGCAGCCTGGTTCGGTCTCAATCAGAGCGATATCAGCATAACTGTGTCTGACGCACCCAAAGATGCAATTCAGCATGGTCCGCATATGCCGGTGCAGCCGAATGGTTTCACTTTTGCCGGCCTCCAGATCCCCAGTGATCCTAACTGGTATAACAGTCAGGGTTCAGGTTTCAACGCGGCAGTCAGCTCATTTGCCTGGACAATGGATACCGCATTATCGGCAGCTCCTTCGATCAACGGCAACGTGCTGACCCTCAGCCGGCCAAATCCTCCGGCCGATGGTGCCGCTGGTATGGCTGACGTGATCGTCAGTGTCGATCTCAAAGACCAGGTCAATGAAGGTGAACAGATTCCGAACAGTATGGTAGCAACTTATACCTACAAGTTCGACTATCTGCCGCCTGAAGTGACAAGCATCACCAAACCTGCTGCCGGCAGCAAGTTCTGTAAGAATGTAGTTGCAATTGCTGGTACTGTAATGGATCAGGGCACTTCTGATCAGGTACGAGTAGTCAGCATCGAGTATTCTGAAACAGCCGGTGCCTGGTCAACGCTGACCGCTTCCGGTCTGCCGGCCAAGAGCGCCAGCTTCAGCGCCAACATCGATATCAGCAGCAAGACAGATGCAACTTACACAGTCAATATCAGAGCCACTGACCTTGGTGGCAACACTTCGACCGAAACTCCGGTAACTTACGTGGTAGACCGCACTCCGCCGCCGCCGCCTTCTCTTATCGTGCCTCTTCCGGCGCTGATAACCAAGAATCGTGGCCAGCTGTTCAAGTGGTCGACTCAGACCGACGCTGATCGCTATCTGCTGCAGGTGGCTGATGATGCTTCGTTCAACAACATTCTCAACAAGCAGACTCAGGATGCCATGTATACCGGCCTGGTAGGTCAGGTGCTGGTAATGACTGAAGGCGCCTTCTCGGTTCCCAAAGATGGCACTTACTACTGGCGCGTCGCTTCGATCGAAACCTGCGCCGACGGCTATAACATCAGCGCTTTCTCAGAAACCCGCACCTTTACTGTAGATACGGTCAGACCTCTGGTCGTAGAAGTTCAGCCGGCTCCCAGCCAGGGCAACAAGATTACTACCGGTATGGTTACCTTCACCATCAGGTTCAGCGAACTTGTCGATACGACTATCTCGCCGCTGGTCAAGATCACCACTGCCGGTGGCCAGATGATGGCTGTCGAAAAGGTCACTTATGTTGAAGATACCTGGACCGGCACTACTGTGATTCCGATCAACAGCAGCGCACTTTATGATGGCACAGCTATCATCTCTATCGAAGGTGCAACAGACCTTGCCGGCAACATGATGTCGGTTGACGGCACCAACAGCGTGGTTATCAATACCGGTCCGTCGTTCATCACCCGGATGTTCTCGAATCCGGCCAATGAATACGAAATAATGATAGTAACCAGATCTTCAGAAGCTCTGCAGGGCCCGCCGACCGTTTCGGTCAAGCAGAACTCGACGAGAACTCCGGTTACCATGAACTTCCTCAAAGAACGCTACTATGCCGGTTCTTATAAAATCGATCTGGCAAGCCCGGGCAAAGCCTATATCAGCCTGTCTGGCACCGATCTGCATGGCATGGTCGGCAACGATACGGTTGAGTTCACGGTTGCTGATCTCTCAGCCTCGCAGCGTCTCGATATCTCATCGATATCCGGCCTCGCCAGTCTGAAAGGCGCTGAAGGCTCGGCCTTTGCTAATTCAGTAATCTACATGTTCGACCGCGAAAGTCTCGAATCTCCGTTCGAGTCTGGAAGCATGCGCGCGAGTGTCGCGTCGGTAATGCCGACAACAGTTATGCAGAAGGGCTCTGAGCTGGTTCCGGTTCTGGCTCTTGAAGAAATCGGCCCGGCCAGTCTGCGCCTTAAAAAGCGACTGCTCTACAAGGCCAGCCTTGGCAAAGAAAAGATTACGGTTCCGTCAGAAAAGGTTCATCTCTATCGTCTGGATTCCAGAGGTAAATGGGTGTTCCAGGGTGGCGCGCTCAAAGATGGCGAAGTATCTGCCGAACTCAGCGGCCTTGGCCGACTCGCTCTCATGGCTGATATGACCTCACCTTCTCTGCGCGAACAAAGCCCGGCAGAAAATGAAAGACTCGAAGACTCCTTCCCCGAAATCAGGGGTGTGGTTGCTGAAGCAGGTTCTGGCCTGAAACGCGACAGCTTCAAGCTGTATGTCGATGGGCTGGAGATGCCTGGCGTGGCACTTAACTCCGATGGCAGCTTTGCTTACAAGGTTAAACAGGCGCTGCCGAAGGGTAAACATGAAATCAGCCTCGAAGTTGATGACAACGCCGGCAACAACCTGCGCAAGTCATTCTGGATCACCGCACCTGGCGCCTTCGCAGTCGATCAGTTCATGCCTTATCCGAACCCGGCTACCGGCAATGCCATGTATTTCAACTACAACTTCAACCAGACTGCTGACGTTGTCAGCCTGCGCATCTACGACTCGGCCGGCCACAAGGTAGCAGGTTTCGAAACCAGCGACTTCGTGAGTCTGACTGATGGTCGCTTCAGATGGGATTTGCGCAACAACAGCGGTAAAACGGTTGCCAATGGTGTCTACTTCTACAAGCTGAGCATCAGCAAGGGTGGACAGACGTTCAAAACACGCGGCAAGTTCGCGGTAATGCGCTAGTGATGGAAAGGAGAGCAACTATGAAAAAGCATCTTGGTTTAATTCTGCTGGCGCTTTCTCTGGCTGTTGGGCTCACCGGCTGCTCCGGCGGCGTAAACGGTGAGGGTGACAGCAGCTACTCATACGACATCGGAACTCCGATCGTTCGCGGCAACACCTTTAACGATCAGGGCTGGGCTCACATCGACAAGGGCCAGTATGACAGTGCAATAACACAGTTCAACAAAGTTCTTGGCGATAATCCTACTGACGACGAAAAGGCTGAAGCAAATAACGGCATTGGCTGGTGCAAGGCCTATCTTGGTCAGCTCAAAGACGGTATGCCCTGGTTCGAAAAAGCCAGTGCCATCTCTGATGACGCTAAAATCGGCCTGGCCGGAGCTTATATTCAGATGGCTTCGCGCTCAGACATGGAAAAAGTCATCGACCTGATCTTCAAACAGCTTGGCAAAGAAGATCCTCACTTCAAATATGTGGCCCGGCGCAACACCAAGGTCTCTGATGCCGAAGCACATGCCATGCTGGCCTACGCTTATGCCGCCACGGGTCATGATGAACTGGCGCGCGAGCAGCTCGATTATGCCAAAGAACTCAGTCCTAACTGGGAAGGCACGACTCTCGACCAGCTGGGCAAGGTAGTTGAATTCCTGTTGCAGTAACAAACTTTCCGGCAGTCGGCGCACCATGCTGCCTGCCGGGTCTCTTCAATTAACCGGTATTGTTTACAGATAAAGACCTTCCGGAGGCAATATGAAAAACAGAACAAGACTGATCGCCACCTTGCTGGCGATTGTGGTGCTTATTGGCGCTACCGGATGTCTGCAGAGTTCAGGGCCGGTAAAGGGCAATGTTTCCGGCAAGGTTTTTGACAGCAACGGCAAAGCATTGTTCGAAGCCAGAGTCGAACTTTATGGCGGTAATCAGGCGGTTTTGACCGATGCTCTTGGACGCTATGCCATCACCGGCATAGAACCCGGCGAAAAGAAGCTGGTAGCAACTTACGAAGATCAGTCGGTGGTAAAGATAGTTACCATTCCGCGTGGCGACACTCTTGAAAACGCCGATATCACTTTTTCGGTCGTCGATGGTCTGCCTCCCGTCATCACCGATGTGTCGACCCAGAACCTGACCGAGAACACCGTCGATATCGTCTGGAAAACCAACGAACCGGGCGATTCCTATGTTGATTACGCACTCGGCCCGGTCGGCCTCGCTTACACCAACGTTGCATCTGATCCGGCTATGGTGTCTGACCACAAGATCACTCTCAGCGGTCTGCTGCCGGGAAGAACCTATCATTATCGTGTCAGGTCTTTCGACTTTGAGCGCAATGAAGGCGTGTCGTCGGATTATCAGTTCGCCACTCCCAGTGGCGCGGCTCCGGTTGTTCCATTGAATTTTGCGATCAGGCCGCCTGACGTCATGGAAAAAATCACACTCACCTGGACTGCTAACAGCGAAACTGATCTTGCCGGTTACAACCTTTATCGTTCTGAATCTGCCGCCGGCCCTTTCACTCGTGTAAATGCCGATCCGATATCTACCGGTGGCGATGCTTCCGGTACATTTTCCTATGTCGATGAGGGCTTGAAGATCGCGGTTAAATATTACTACCAGCTCAAAGCCGTCGATGTCGCTGGCAATGAAAGCGCTTCGACTCAGACGCTGTCGGTAGTAACTCCCGGTACTCTGGCAGAGAACCGGACCTGGGGAATTGCCGAAAGTCCGTTTGTGTTACAGGGTGATGTCAGAGTGCGCGGTGGCGCAGTGCTGACAATTGAACCCGGTGTCGAAATCAGATTTACTCGAACCGATTCGCTGCCAGATCCGCAGGGCGCCAGTATGACCGATCTCATCGTTCAGGGTGGTCTGATGGCAGCGGGCACCGAGAATAAGCGAATTGTATTTACTTCCGCCGAATCTTTTCCGCGCAAATCGACATGGGGCGGTATCGCCTTTATCGGCACCAATCAGGCCGAAAACATGGTGCGTTACTGCACTGTCATGTTTGCCGACCAGGGCGTTAAGAGCGAAGGCTCGACTCCGTCGGTCGAAAACAGCGAATTCGGCCTCTGCGGCGTTGGCCTCAATATCGGTCTTTCAACAGCTCTCAACGTGCGTTATAACACGATAAGAGACTGCGATATCGGTATCATTTCTTCGAATTCGAACATTCGCAACAATCTGCTGATCGACAACCAGACCGGTATTTCGATTCTTGGCAACGACTTTTTCGAGCACAATACGGTTGACTGTCTGATCGGCGTGCAGGTCGACTTCGGCAATCCGGTGATCAGAAACAACATCATCGCCTATACCGGTTCGACCCAGGCTATTTACGGTATCAGCCAGACCCAGCCGCTGGCCACTCCGACCATGAGCTTCAACGACATTTACAATTACACATTTGCCTTCAACGGCACCAGTGCGACCGGCACCTCGAATATCGAGGTTGATCCGCTCTTTATCGGTGGTTCACCCTACGATTATCATCTGCAGACAGTGGCGGCCGGCTATGCCAGCGACTCACCCTGTCTGACCGCCGGCGAAAACGGCGTGCAAATCGGCCGCTACGGCCCCTGATCTTTAACTACGGATTAAAAAACCGCTCTGGCATATTGTTTTGCCGGAGCGGTTCGTTTTTTTTGCCTGGATAATCAGCAGGTTACCAGCGGTTTGTTGTCGGGGCTGTCGCCGTCGGGCTGGCTGGGGGTTGGGCTGTCTTCGGGGCCTTCCGGGCCGTCTTCGAAGAGTTCACCTTTTTCGTAGGCGCGAATCCACCAGTTGATCAGCTCGCCGTTGTTTTTGAGGAATTCTTTGAAGCTCATGTGGTGGCCGTCTTCGCAATCCTGCTTGAACTGATCGGTGACGAACTGGGTCAGCGGTTCTTTTACCGACGGATCGAGGAAAATGCCGGCGCCGACGAGAAATCTGACATCGCCGAGCCGCAGAACTCTGGTAAAAAGAATGCTGTCGTCAGCGACGCCGTCTGAGGCGACTGACTCGGCCACTTCGAATTCTTCACCGAGGAAAACGTCTTTGAGCTGCATGGAAACACCAGGGACAACGCCTTTGATCTGCAGCAGAGTCAGATGAGTATCTTTGAGTGCCTGGCAGACCTGCATTTCCTGCAGGCTGAGTTCGTCGGCGTAGATGCGCACGAATTCATCGACCAGGCAGTTGCCTTCGGGGTCGCCGTCGTCGAGCAGAAACCAGCTCAGAAAGAGAAACTCTTCGGTCGGGTCGAATTCGTATTCTTCGCCTTCCTGCAGGTTGTAGAAGATTTCGAGCGACTCGCCGAGGTCCTGTAAAAAGTCTTCTTCAAGGCAGAAGGCCATGAGCTTGGCAAAAAGCTCGCTGAACAGATTTTTGATATTTTCGATCTGAACTGACATAAATGGCCTCGCTGCGTAGGGTATCGGTACAGTGTAACCCTTTTGCATCAGGAAAGCAATAGCCGCAATAATGAGAATTTCTATGATAGAATCCTGAAATCTGGTCGATATGACAGGTACCGAAATATTGAAAGGGGACTTTTATGGAAGTTTATATGTTGCCCTGGCAGAAGTTTGCTGTTTTTGACGGACGTGCCGGTCGCCGTGAATACTGGACATTCGTTCTGGTCAATTTTGTAATCAGCATGGTAATTAACATTCTCGCCAAACAGGTAGGCGTTATTGGAATTGTCGGTCTGCTGTTTTCTCTGGCTACGCTGGTTCCGAGCATCGCCGTCGGTATCCGCCGTCTGCATGACACCGGTAAAAGCGGCTGGTATATGCTTCTTATGTTCATCCCGCTTCTTGGCTGGCTTGCTATGCTGCTTTTCATGGTGCAGCCCAGTTCCGAAGCCAACGACTACGGCGCCGTGCCAACCCTCTGATTTTTTAACATAAGCTGTTCAGAACGCTGTCTGCGCTTAAACTGTCGCAGGCAGCGTTTGCTGTTTTGTGAAGTTTCTTGCCTTTGCTGTTTGTGACAGCTAGAATGGCAGTGAACCAAATCAGACGGAGCGGGTGCTAAGATGAATGACAGTCAGATCGCTGCTTTTGCCGGCAGCATGGACCTTTTGAAGAAGATTCACGAGGCAACTCAGGATGTTTACTGGATTATAGATAAAACCGGGCGATTCGTATATGTCAGCCCGTCGGTTTACCAGCAGCGTGGTTTTACGCCCGAAGAAGTCATGGCGCGTCCGGCGCTGGAGTCGATCTGCGCAGAAGATCGTGCGCGTGCTGGCGAGACTTTTTCGCTTGGCCTCGAAATGATCAATCAGGGCCTGACCCGTCTGCCGGCCGGGCGGGCGCGCATACGCCAGCCACACAAGAATGGTGGATGCATCTGGACCGAAGTCGTCAGTGAATTCTTTTTCGACGATGATCGTGAATTCAAATTCGTCATCGGCATGAGCCGCAACATCGACGCTTTCGTCGCCCTCGAACAGCAAATCGCCAGATAAACAGCAATTTTCGATGAGGCGTAAGACCAACATCAACAGTGATCACGATGTTGGGTTATTGCTTTTTTGTTCGTCATCCTGCGCGCAGTCGCAGGATTTAGAAGAGTCGATCAGACATGGATTCTGCGACTTCGCTTCGCTCCGCGCAGAATGACAGGAAGATGGATTCTTTGGCTTCGCCCGGCAGTCCTTGTGGAAACTGCCGGGCGGTATATTTATATTGGGGCCTGGAGGCTGAGGATGGCTCTGATGCGGGCGGCTTCGCGCGGGCTGGTGTTACCGGCCTCGGCGTAGCTTCTCACCCGGTTTTCGAGACGGGTGCCCTGAATGGCTTCGAGAGCCAGGCTGATTTCGTTATTGTCGCCTTTTATAATGGCCTCTTTGAGATTTTTATCGGGCACGATCATTTCGTAAAAGGCTTCTCGGCCGATGTAGCCTGAGTTGTTGCACTTTTCGCAGCCGCAACTGTCGCTGTAACGACCGGGTTTCATGTCAGACAGTCCGAGGCTGAAAAGATCATCTGCTGAGAAGTCGATTTCTTTGCGGCAGTGCGGGCAGAGTTTGCGCACCAGCACCTGAAAGCACACGGCCGCGATGCCACCGTAGACGAGAAACGGCGGTACCTTGAGGTTGAATATCTGTTTGAATACTTCAGAAGTGTTGCGCGCGCCCATCTGGGTCAGCACGAGAATGCCTGTGTTAGCGGCTTTGAAGCATTCAACCGCGACTTCTTCTTCGCCGAAGTCTTCGATGACCATCACTTCAGGGTCGCTGCGCACTGCCGTTCTGATTGAATTGACCATGGTCATGCCGATGTGTGGGCGCACCTGCATGCAGCTTATTCCGGCCGGGCTTTTGTAGATACGGCCTATCTCGAATATGACGCGGCTGCCGTCGTTAAGCTGCTCAGTGGCGATATTCATGGTTGTCGTTTTGCCGCTGCCATGCGGGCCGGCAAACACGATCAGACCGTGTTTCTGCTCTTTCATGAGCTTGATGAACTGTTCGCGCTGGACTGTATCAGTGATGACACGTTCAAGTGCCGGCCCTTTTTCGTCTGGTCGCGAGAAGAACAGCATGACCTGTTCGCCGAACACCGTTGGCACAAGCTGAACCCTGATATCTGCCATTTCGTTATCGACCTTGACCAGTATGCGGCCATCCTGTGGTAGCTGGCGCTCAGCGATATCGAGTGCCGACATCATTTTTACCCGTGCGATCATCCTGTCGTAAGTGCTTTTGTCAAAGGTTTCGCGATGTTCTAGAAGAGTGTTGCGATCGATCAGCAGTTTGACATGATCGCGTTCGGGCTTGCACACGACTCGTCCGGTTTTTTCCTTTACCGCATCAGAAATGATCTGGTTTAGTAACTTGATGACTTTGAGATTCTCTTCGTCGGGCGTTGCGGCAGACTCGTCAATTTCGGGACTGCCTTTGCCGGGTTCGATGGTGCCGTCAGCGCAGCTTTCGGCAATTTCGACGAGACCCGAGTCAAGTTTCCCCTGTAGTTCAGCGGCTTTGACCATGGCAACGTAGACTTCGGTAAAGATACCGGGAAACATGCCGAGGCACGATGAGAAGGTGTAGCCTTCCTTGAGTTTACTGACGACCTGGCTGAGGGCCTGGTTGAGCACTGATTCTGAGTCTTCGCGGGCGAGCATTTCGAGCGAGACGACGAGCGGAATACCCGAGCCGAGCATTTTGCCGAGTTTACGGCTGAATTTTTCGAGGTCTTTTGGTGACAGCATGATAGATCTCCTTTTAGACAGCTCTTTTGATGGGAACGGGTTTCCGGAGGGGCTGTTGTGGCGCCTTACTATCAGCTCCCGCCCGGTTATTGAACAGATGGTTTTCGAGCAGACGGCGGTTGAATCTGACCTGACCGTCGATGATGAAGTGCGGCAGAAGGTGCAGCATATTGCTGACGTTGTGATAGCTGACCTTCAGCCACTGCGCGACTTCTTCGATGGTCATAATCGTATCCTGCCCGGCAGTCTGGCTTTGCCGCGAAACAGCTTTCAATGCCTCACTTACCGCGCGGTGACCACCGTCAGGAACCGCCATATCGAGTTCGACGAGTTCGTTGCACAGTCTGGCGAAAGCGGTCTGGCAGTCGGGACAGGTGGCAAGATGCGCTTTTGCTTCGGCGCAGTCGCTTTCGGCGTAATACAGCTCGATGAGCTGTTCTTCGTTAAGGCATCTGCCGTTCATAGTTCACCTCGGTTGAAATACTCACGTATTTTTTTAATCGCAAACAGCACCCGCGACTTGGCGGTTGCCAGCGGAATCTGTTGTAAATCAGCAATCTCATTGAAGGTCATACCCTGAAAGTGTTTGAGCACGAAAGCTTCTTTTGTAGATTCAGACAGGGTGTCGAGACAGTTGTGCAGGTCGGTTCCGGTGTCGCTGGCATCGCAGAACGATGCTGCCGGCTGGTTGCCGCGAACCAGCTGCGGAATCAGTCGGACGACCCGGGTCTGGCTGCGCTTGAATTCGAGAAACTTGTTGCGGGCAATGGCCCAGACCCATGGCATGAAGGCAAAGTCCTGGTTATAGGTTTCGATACGGCTGTGGATGGTGAGCAGGGTTTCCTGCAGCAGGTCTTCGGCAACACAGCGGTCGAAGCTCAAGCGATAGAAGTAGGCGAAAAGCGGGCGGCGCAGTTGCTCGAACAGTGCGGCTGCGGCTTTCGCGTCGCCTTTCCCGAAATCTGTCACCAGTTGTTTTTCGATTTTGAGCATAAGTTAAAAAGTAATATGCCAGAAAACCGAAAAAGGATTGATGGAAATTTTATTTTTTTGTCAATTTTTGCGGGTCATGCCGATGAACATCAGCACCAGCCCGCTGAGGAAGCCGCCGACGATCAGGCCACCGACGACGCCGAGCCCGAATCCTTCCGGCCAGCCGCCGCCGAACAGGCCAATAAGGCCTCCTATGCCTGCGCACACCGCAACCGCGATACCCTGGATCAAATTGTCCTGCATCTTGACGTTCGGCACCAGTCCGACCTTGTCGACTACCTCGTCATAAGACATCTTTCCGTTCTTGTTCTTCGCTCCATTCTTCCATGGGAGTGGTGCCTTCAGGTCGGACTTGCAGTGCTTGCAGACCGTGGCGCCGGCCATGATATCTTCACAACAGTATGGGCATTTCATCTTGTGTCTCCTTGCTGACTAATCCGGGCGAGGGCGGCAATATATCTGGTGAAACCGAAAAAGACCTCTATAAAAAGTTGCTTTCTAAGGCTATAAGTTGTGGATTATCATGAAAATCCGCAGTTATAGTATGGATTTTCCTGTGTCATGTCAATGTGTCTGCTGTACCCAAAAATTGCGGTGCTACTTTTGGGGTGGCATTTGCATTCGTCGATTGGCAAGAGTTAAAATAATATTGGGAGAGTTTTATGCTGATTGCTAATCCGATTTATGATTCGGTCTTCAAGTATCTGATGGAAGACAACCGCGTGGCCCGGCTGCTGCTTGGCGCGGTAATCGGCAAAAAGATCGTCAGTCTCGAACCCCGCCCGCAGGAAGTCGTGATTACCCGCGATAACCCGGCGAAGCACTCAGTTTTTCGCATGGACTTCGCGGCCCGCATTAAAACGGCCCAGGGTGAGCGACTGGTAATTGTAGAGGTACAAAAGGCGAAACACGCCACTGATATCATCAGATTCAGGCGCTATCTCGGCAGGCAGTATGCCAACCCCGAAAATACTGAGAATATTGGGTTACATCGTCGAGGCACGCCGATAATCAGCATTTATTTTCTTGGCTATCCGCTCGACAACATCGATGCCTCGGTACTTAAAATTGCCAGAACCTACACCGATCTGACTACCAAAAGAGTATTTACCGTAAAAAACGACTTCATCGAGGGTCTGACCCACGACAGCTACATCATTCAGACCGCGCGGCTGAAAAACCGGCGCCGCACAGAATTAGAAAGCATTCTGGCGGTGTTCGACCCCGACAATATTCATGGCAGCGAACATATTCTGAATGTTGATGAAACTGAATTTCCCGAAAAGTATCGGGACATCATCAGAAGACTGCGTAAGGCTGCCGAAAGCGAAGAAATGCGCGAAATCATGCACGTCGAAGACGAAGTTTTCGAAGAACTTGCCGCCGGCGAGCGGGCTGCCGAAGAACGCGATCGGGCTCTGGCAATCATCGCCGAGAAAGACAGCGCCATCGCTGAGAAAGACAGCGCCATCGCCGAGAAAGACAAGGCTCTGGCTGACAAGGATCAGCAGTTGATACGCACCGTGCAAAACCTTGCCCGTGCCGGTCACACCAGCGCAGAAATCGGCGAGATAACTGGCCTGAACGCCTCGGCCATAACCGAAATTCTTACCCCATCAAACCGCGTCTGCTCGCCAAGGGCTACTTACAGCAGCAAAAAAAAGCCAAAAAAGTAACCATCATGCTAAAAGGCAAAGATTTATCTGCCATAAGGTCAACACTGCTTCAGACTGTTTAAAGTCGATGACAAGACGTTTGCCAAATCTGTAGCCGCACGCTCAAGCTGCTTTAGCGCCGGTTTTTCATTGCTCGAATGTCTTTGGTCAGGCGGATTATGCTGATGAAGACAATTATGAACTCAAGCCTGCCAAGGAACATTGCCAGAGCCTGTGCATATAAAACCGCTGCGGGCATGTCAGGAGAAGTTATGCCAATGGAAAGGCCAACAGTTCCGAGCGACGAGGCGAATTCGAACATCGAATTCTGCAGGCCGTAGCCGTGTGAACACAGCAGTAATACACCTGCAGTAAAGGCGAGCATGTACATAAACACAAAAGCGGCTATTTGCCGAACTTTTGTGTCGGTTAAAGAAGAGCATTGCTCTCCTTCCCAGATTGCACAGTTTGTGACGGCATTTTTGGGCATTATCATGCGTTGAACTTCCCAGATTATCGTTTTCCAGAGAAGATAAATTCTGAACTGCTTGATGCCGCCTGCTGTAGAGCAGGTGCCACCGCCAATCAACATGAGGACAATAAGCATGAACATGCCTGATGAGTTCCAGTTGTTATAGCTGACAGTCGAGAAGCCGGTTGTTGTCAATGCTGAAACTGTTTCAAAAATCGCAACCCGCACAGATTTTTCCAGCTCGGGATAAATTGTCCGGCTGGTAAAGATAAAAACGCCAAGAATGGCGAGAGGCATCAAAACCGCCATCAGACGGACTTCACCATTCTTTGCCGCAACGCTGAATTTACCCCGCCAGAAATACCAGGCGGTGACGAAACTCAGATTGCCAAGCACCATCAAGGGCAAAGTGATCGCTTCGATGATGGTGGAATTCCAATACCCGATACTTTCAGCGCGGGTGGAAAATCCACCGGTTGAAACTGCGGCAAACGAGTGATTTATGGCATCAAAAGTCGACATGCCAGCCAGCCAGTATGCCAGAACGCCCACTGTTGCATAGCAGATATAAATAAGCAGAACCAGACGGGCAGACTGTCTGACGTGAGGCGCGATCTGCTCGCTGCGTCCTTCGGCGTCAGAGACGGCCATGCCTGTAGGGCCGGCAAGAGTCGACATCATTATTATCGCCCAGCCGGCACCGCCGGCAAGCTGGATTATACTGCGCCAGAGGAGAATGATTGGCGCGGCATCGACTACATTGACCACCGACAAGCCTGTCGTAGTCCAGCCACTGATTGCTTCAAAGAGCGCTTGAGCGAATGAAAGTCTGGTAATCGACATGAATGGCCACGTCGTGAAGAGAATTACAATGAGCCAGCTGATTAAAACAACTACGCCACCTTCCTGAATCGTGAGAGTTTCGGTCTCTGAAGAATTGAAACGTTTTTTGAGAAATATCCCGGCAAAAATCTGTATAAGAGCGGGCAAAATGAAGGCCCAGAGGTGAATTGCTTCATCTGGGCGCGTTAAGACGATTGCCAGCGGCGTCAGCATCAGTATGCCGGAAGTGACCAGTACACCGCCGATCAGCGAAGTGATCGCGGTGTAGCGTTGTTTCAGATATTCTCTTTCACGCACGATGGTTAACCTGGATTCTTTTTATCTATTTCACCGGTGACAGCCTTCAGTACCTTGCCATGATTTTCTGGCAGAGTAATGAGTACTATCTTGTCAGCAATTTGCAGATCGTTGGCGCCACGTGGCACGATAGGCTGGTTGTTGCGTATTACCACGGCGATAAGAGAGTTTTCCGGCAGGCTTACGTCTTTGAGCTGTTTGCCGACTAACGGAGAATAAGCATCGAGAACAACTTCTGTTACATTGACTTTGCCTTCTCCGACCGGGAAAAGATTTACGATCTGTTCGAGAGAGGCTCTCTGCTCTATAAGACTGCTCACGATTTGTGTCATCGAGAATGCGCTGACGCCAAGTTTTTCGAAGACATCAGCGTTATCAGGGTCGTTGGCCAGAGCTATCACTCTAGATATGCCAAATTTAAGAGCTGCCAGCTGGCATATTATCAGATTATCCTGATCGAATGGTGTAATGGCAAGCAGGGCATCGGCACTTCGCGCACCGGCTTCTTCGAGAATCTCGACATCGCTGCCATCGCCGCAAATCACCATTGCTGAAGTCTTTTTGGCGAGCTGTTCGCATTCATTGTGTTCCCGGTTGATAATGACGACCTTGTAGCCTTTTGAAGAAAAATTGCGGCAAAGAAAGTAAAGAGTTTTGCCGCCGCCGACTAATATTATTTTCATGATTCAGCCTCTTTCTCTTATCAACTCTGGCGATTCGCTGCCGTCAGAAACATTTCTGCAGCAGCCGCAGTCGGACATATTACCTCTATGTCCAGCTTCAGCAGGACTTCTTCATGTTTTGGGTCAAACACTCTTGCGATTACTTTGGTTACGCCAAATACTTTTTTGGCTACCTGAGCTATCATCATGTTGGTGTTGTCTTCGTGCGCAGTGGCGATCAGAATGTCAGCCTGGCCAAGTTTGGCGGACTGTAGCACATCGATCTGCGTTGCATCGCCTTCTATTCTAAAACCGCTGAATTCAGGCGAAAGTTTGCCAAAGTTGCTTTCGTCACGGTCGATGATCACAACCGAATTGCCGCATTTACTCAGCTTATTGGCAAGATGAGAGCCCAGCCTGCCGCAACCCACAATGACTATATAACGGTTATTCATCTTTCTCGTCCTTTTCATGGCTAAGACTGATTTTGCCGTCGCGATTCAGAGATGTGGTTCTCGCGAGATTCGCTGCCGCCGGCTTATAGGTTGGGTCAAGATCGAGCGCGGTGCGATAGAACTTTTGTGCGGCCAGCCAGTCGCCTTTGATTTCAAGTAAAGCCCCCAGCAGGTTATATGCTTCTGGAGCGTTTGGATTGACTGCAATAGCTTTGCTTACCGCTTCATTCGCATCGACAAAATTGCGTTCGTTTATTTTGTGCTTTGCAAGCGTGATCAATGAAGGGTAATCACTTGCATTGGATTCGTTGATTTCCCGTCGGTTTATAACAGAGGTTGCCAGTTCGCGAATTTCTTTGATGCTGAATGGCTTCTGAATGAAATCGATGGCGCCATACTTCATGGCTTCAACAGCATACTCAACCGTGGCATGGGCGGTAATAATTATAGTTCTGGTGTTTGGCCAGTTACTCTTAATCTGCTGCAAAACTTCCATTCCATGTATGCCTGGCAGTTTCAGATCGAGAAATACCAGGTCGAAGGCTTTCTCTTTCATTATCTGTAAAGCTTCTTCACCGTTTACAGCGGTAACGATATTGAAATTCAAAGATTCAAGAGCCTGCATCATGGTCAGACGAATGTTCTTTTCGTCATCGATCACTAATACCGAATGCTTGTTCATAACCTGTCTCCTTTTACTCAACTGCTGGCAACGTAAAGGTAAATGTGCTGCCTTTGCCAGGCTCAGACTCTACCCAGATTGCTCCACCGTGGGCTCTGACAATTTCTTTGCAGATTGCCAGGCCGAGGCCTGATCCGCCTGATTCCCGGTCTTTAATCTGAACGAATTTTTGAAATATTTTGCTGTGGTATTCAAGCGGAATGCCCGGGCCTTCGTCTCTTACCGACAAGTGAACCTGTGTTCCGATTTTCTGGGCGGCCAGTGAGATATTGCCGCCTCTGTCTGTATATCTGAGAGCATTTGAGATCAAGTTACTGATTACCCAGGCGATTTTATTGGCGTCTGCTCGAACCAGCGGCAGTTGTTCGCTTTCTTTGAAAATCAGGCTGATTTCTTTGATATTTGCCTGGTTTTTAAAAACAGATCTGACTTGCTCAAATATTGTCGATATGGGAAAAAGCTCAAGTTCGAGCTCGATTTTGCCGGCCTCGAACTTATAAAGGTCGAGCAGATTATTTACCAGAGTCTTTAAACGATGGACTTCTTCATGTGCTGCCTGAAGGAGTTCGCGGTCTTTAGCGGGTAAAGTGGTGGAAATATGCTCCTGCAGAAGATCTATACTCATGCCGAGACTGGTAATCGGCGTGCGCAATTCGTGAGAAGCAGCCATGACAAATTCGCTTTTGAGGCGCTCGACTTCTTTCAGACGGGTAATATCTTTCAGCAGTAAAACTATTCCTGAAAGAGAGCGTTCTTTGCCAAGCACCGGGGTTGCCGAGAACAGGTAGTGCCTTGTCTGATCATTGCTGGTAAAGCTGACTATTCGCTGTTCTTCTGGAGTCTTAGTCTGTTGGCCGCTATCGATTGTTTTTTGGAGCAGTTCCTTGAGGTCATGATTCTCAATCACATTTATGAAGTTCATGCTGGCGGTATCAGGGGCATCGAGTTTAAAGAGCATTTTGGCGGCCGGGTTGATGCCATTAACGTTCAGATTGTTGTCGACAACAACTATTGCGTCTTCTATGCTGTAAAGAATCGCTTCGGCTTTGTTTTTCTCTGCCACGATCTGCTCGATATTGAGTTCATGATAATGATTGAGCTGTTGTGCCATCTGATTGAACTCTCTGGCCAGGAGACCCAGTTCATCATCAGTCTCAACCGGAACGATGACGGCATAATCGCCTGCTGATATCTTGCGTGAAGCTTCCGCGAAATTTTTAATCGGTTGTGCTATTCGTTCGGCCAGGAACAGGCTGAACACAAGAGCGATGGTAAGGGCTGAAACTCCAATAAACGCTGTAGACCATATGGCCCGCCGAGCGACGTTGTTTGCCCTGAGACTGGCTGCGTACATTGTTTCTTCGTTAAGATTTCGCAAACCGATGCAGTCTTCTCTAACTTTCATGAAGGTGGGGTAAAAAATTTGCTGATAGGTCGCCAGGCCGGTATCACTTTCTGATGATTGCCTGCGCTGGTCGGTTAATACGGCGAATTTGTTCCGGTAGTCGGCATAACCTGCTTTTATTGCCTGAATCAGTTCAGCTTCGCCTTTTATGGTTATGTTGTCACTTGCACGGGCCAGCCATGAAATGAAATCGCTCTCTCTATTACGGAACTCTTCATTGCCATCGTTTCCATTTCCGAGCAGAGTAAGCAAGAGAGCGCTGTCCTGCCGCTCAAGTGCATTCAGCATGTTTTCAGCGGCAAGAATGCTTTTGTAGTTTTCGCTCAAAATGGCATTGGTTGCCTGACCAAGCGAAACAAGATTGGCTATCGCCCAGGCGATGACCAGACCCATCAGGATAAAGGCAACACTATAGCCGGTCAGGATTTTTCTTTTAAGTGTCATAGATTAAATTTCTCCACTACACAATGTGCAGATACTGATAGTCAGCAAAATGTATGCCGATGTTCAGAGCTGCGACTGGAAAGGGTTTTGGGACGTTGTGACCGATCGACGTTGAATTTTGAAAGGTAGCAGAACAACTGACCTTGCAAAATGCAATGCGTCTTGTTATAGACCGAACGTTTTTCTTTTTCGCCAGAGCGTTGCCTGGTCAATACCCAGTATTTCAGCGGCTTGCTGAAGGGAAGGAGTTTGTGCCAGCACTTTTCTGATGTGTAACTCTTCTATTCTGGCAAGCGAAAGCAAGTCGCCGGAGCGGGTGTTTTCGGCTACCGGCAGTATGTTGCCGGGCAGATCCGCAATTTCTATCAAGGGATTGCACCCCAGAATCACCGCTCTCTCGATGCAGTTACGAAGTTCTCTCACATTTCCCGGCCAGCCATAGTCAGCCAACAGACTTTCTGTAGCGCTTGAGAAGCCAGAGATGGTCTTGTGGTTAACCTGGCAGAAGTAAGCCAGAAAACTGGTTGCAAGCGCCATAATGTCTTCTTTACGTTCGCGAAGGGGAGGTATTTTCAGCGTTATAACATTTAGTCGATAAAACAGGTCTTCTCTAAAATTGCCGCTGGAAACTCTTTCGCTCAGATCGATGTTGGAAGCGGCCAGTATGCGAACATCAGCCTTGCGCAGTTTTGCTTCACCAAGTCTCTCGTATTCTTTTTCCTGAATGAATCGTAGAAGCTTTGCCTGCAATGCCAGAGCCATGTCGCCTATTTCATCAAGAAACAGCGTGCCGCCTTCGCAAGCGGCAATTCGCCCGGGGTTGTCTTTAACTGCGCCGGTAAAGGCTCCTTTTGCGTGGCCGAAAAGTTCGCTTTCAAGAAGTTCAGAGGGCACAGCCGGGCAGTTGACCGTTGCCATAGGTTTGCCGGCCCTTTTGCTCCACTGGTGAATTGCTTTTGCCAGAATAGACTTGCCGGTTCCGCTTTCGCCCTGTAGAAGGATAATTGCTTCGGAATCAGCCGCTTTTCTGGCTGTTTCGATAAGTCGCTGCATACTGACGCTTTTGCTTTGAAACAGATTTTCTGGCTCAAGCTGCTGCATGCTTTCTTTCAGCGTGTCTATCTCTGTTTCCAGTTCGCGGATTTTTGCGATCTGCCTGGTTATGAGGCGCACCTGCTCGGGGGTGAAGGGCTTGGTGATATAATCGCAGGCACCCTTTCGCATTGCTTCTACTGCGCTTTCAATGGTTGCATGGGCTGTAATGACAACTATTTTTACCCTTGAAGAGTGCGACAGCAGAATGGGAATCAAGTCCATACCATTTTCATTGCCGAGTTTCAGATCGACAAATGCCATGTCGAAAGATTGTCTTGAGGATTCCAGTATTGCTTCTGACAGACTGTTTACAGCAGTAACACCATGACCTTCAGCAGACAGGCAGTATGAAAGGGTTTTGCGAATATTTGGTTCGTCATCGACAATGAGTATCTGCAGCATTTTACATGTTATTGCTGAAGTCATGGCTGGTGCGGTCGAGCAGGCGATTGATGATGCCAAAGATACCTCTGATATCGGTAGGAAGATTGGCTCCAGCGCATCGGCGACGGGTTTCGCCGCTTTGATGTTCGATTAAAACAGTTTTGATTTCTTCGAGTGGCTGAAGAAGCTTCTTTGTCATCTGCTGAATAAAAACTATACCTGTAACGAAAGAAAAAATCGCCATGAACACAATTCCCCAGGCGCCGCCGCGCCCGAGTTGCTGGGCTCGTTTGTCGGCATTCATCATGGCGTTTCGATTAATCCTTGAGAGTTCAAGGATTGCATTGGTTGTCAAAGTCACAGCATTGCTTTTGCCGGCGAATACATCTTCAAAATTCTGACTGATTATCTCTATCATGGCAGGTTCTTCTTCTTCGCTGACGTTGTTTCTGGCTCTGTCAAGAGCTCTTTTGAAGCTGTTTCGATGTTCGGAAATGTTTCCGATCTTGTTTGCTGACAGAGCTATTGCCGTGAGCATTTCTTCGCAAGCCTGTAGTGAGCGTTCGTTGTTGCTGATAATCTCAGCAATTGCCGGGGTCATGCGCATGAAAATTCCAATAGCGCCAAAAGCCATAAGGAGATTGATGCCGACGATCAACCAGGCTCCCAGACTTAAACCTCTTGCCAGTCTCATATCATTTTCCTTCCATCAGCCTCTTGATGGCTTCTTCTTTGGAAACCAGCACGAGATTGTCGTTTTCCTTGAGGGGTTCATCTGGCGTAGGCTGAAAAACGCTGCTGGGTGTGCCTCTTCTGACGGCGACAACCATTATGCCGTATTTCTTTGGCAACGCCAGTTCTATAAGGGTTTTGCCGATCATTTTGTCTTTGACCGTAATCTCAGAAAGGTGCAGACCGTCGCCAAGCGGCATATCGGCAACCAGTTGCCGGTAAATCAGGCGGTTGGCGAAACGTTTTCCAAACTCCTGCTCGGGATTTACGATCTGATGAGCGCCGACCAGTTGCAGAATACGCTGGTGCATCGGATTGTTGGCGCGGGCGACGACGCATGGTGAACCCATCTGGCGCAGCAGTGCGGTGCAGATAATCGAAGCTTCTTTGGAATCGTCACCAATGGCGCAGACGGTCGCATCTCTTTTGCCGGGCTCAAGCCGGGCGAGTTCGGTTTCATCGGTTGCATCCATTACCAGTGATTCGGTAACAAATGATGCGGCTTCTTCAACCAGGCTTTTTTTGATATCGGCAGCGATGACTTCGGCGCCTTTGCTGGTAAGAGTTGCTGCCAGCGACATACCGAACTGACCGAGACCGATTATGAGAATTTGTTGAGCCATGTTCTGTTCCTCAGGTTAAGTTTATACGGGCGTCAAGGCAATGCTGGGCATTTGCAGAGCGTTCGCGGCTGAGCAGGGTAAAAAGAGTTACCGGGCCAATTCTACCGGCAAACATCGCGAGCATGATGATAATTTTTCCTATGCCATCGAGTCTGTTGGTGGCACCCAGTGAAAGACCGACCGTTCCAAGAGCCGATGTTGCTTCGAATATCAGCTCACGCAAACCGGTTAACTGGGTTGCTTCAAGCATTAGAATGACCGAAAGCAGCACAAACATGCCGGCAACAACGGTTGTAACCGCCTTATAAACGGTTTCTGGCACTACGCGTTTGTTCTTTATCGTTATTTCATCGTAGCCAAGGGCGCAAGCCCAGAAAGTCGCGATCAGCACGCCAAAAGTCGTGGTTTTAACACCACCGGCGGTACCGCCGGGGCTGCCGCCGATGAACATCAGGCAGATCATGATCAAAAAGGTTGGCCCGAGCACATTTGTGATATCGACAGAATTGAAACCGGCGGTACGCAGAGTAACCGACTGGAACCAGGCATTGTGAAGCTTGTTTGTCACAGAAAGCCCGCTTAACACCCCATTCCATTCAAATACGAGAAAGAAAAGCGTGCCCAGAAAGAGCAGGGCCGCTGTGGTAAACAGAGCCATTTTGGCGGCAACAGAAATTGACTGCCCGCGCAGCCAGCTGGGAATGAGCAGAACGACGGCAGGAGCCAGGCCGCCCACCATTATCAGCATGGCTACGCAATGAAGAATATATGGATTGTCCTGAAAAGGGATAAGGCTGTCGGTTTGCAGGGCAAACCCGGCGTTACAGAATGCAGATATGGAGGTGAAAATTCCTCGCCAGACAGCGTCGCCGGCTGTCAGCCCGGTACGATAGAACAGTATTGCAAGAATCGCGGCACCAAGAGTTTCGCTGAAAGCAGTGAACTTGATGATTTGAATCAATGAACTGACCAGATTGTCGTGCTCTGAATTGAAGGTAGATTTGAGAACTTTGGCCTGTTTAAGGCTGAGACGCCTTCCGAAAGCGTGCATTGCAACGGTGGTAACGGTCATGATGCCAAGCCCGCCCAGCTGTATAAGCAGAAGAATAAAGGCCTGGCCAAGAAAAGAAAAATCATTGGGCGTGTCGAGGACAATCAGTCCTGTTATGCAGACAGCACTTACCGCTGTAAAAGCAGCATCTATAAGTGCGATTGGCTTGTGAGCCGCTGCTCCTGGTAAAAAGAGCAGAAAGGTGCCAGACAGGCAAAGCAGCAGAAAGGTTACCATTGTGGCGCGTGCCGGATGATTGACAAAAATATCCCACCAGTTGCCCTGGCTTTCATCTATATATGCAGACTTTGGTAAAAACAGCAGCAGTGACGCTCCGATCATAAGGCTGCCAAGCCAGACCAGACCGTGATTCATCATATAGAAAGTTGCCAGAAAGGTAAGAGAGTTGAGTAATATGCAAAAAAGTTTGTGAAAATTTGATTGCTGGTAGATAGACCAGAGAATCGAGAGAATTTGAGCTGTTGCTGTAATAAATAACAATGCTGTAGAAGAAACCGGAGAAAGCTGTCTGACAATAAGAAAGCTTGCAATTGAAATCCCCATCAGTGCTATTGCAGCCCATCTGGTACGTTGCAGCCCAAGTTCAACTTCATCGCTGCTTCGGTTGAGGCGAAGCGCTGAAGTGAAGTCGCTGAGGCTGTAAAGAGCGAAAATGTAAACTACTGCAGCAGAGAGTGCGGTAGCAGGATGGCCGGTAATATCTGGCCATAGTGCAATGATACAGATAGTTGCAGAAATACCCGCGAGCAGTTTGCCGAAGTCAGGCTGGCGCAGTATATACCATGTCGCGCCAAGACACAGGATTGACGCTAAAGTGGCCGTTACAATCTGCCACATTCCGGCTGAGGTCTGAGAAAAGATAAATGGTACAGCCGCCAGCATCAGCAGAAGTCCTTCAGCTCCTGACTGTTGAAAACTATTTTTCCTGGTGCTGTAAAATTTCATGATCTTTTATGAATGGTAGATTTGTGTTCTACACAATACTACTAATCAGGTTCAATGTGAAGCAGCCCGCGAAGACTTTGTGAATAGGTTCGCAAGCGCGAAAGTCGAGGTTGATTTTGCGGCGGCTTTGCACTAAGCTTGTCTAACTGAACTTTTCCAGATAGGCAGCCTGTTGCACAGTGCAGGCGGCTTTGGGTTCGATAAATCATCAGGACTGCGGTTAACAGGCATGAACAAAATTATTGAAAAATACAACCTCTCTGAACACGTCGCGAAATTCGTCATCGAAGCTCCGATGATCGCAAAATCCCGCAAGCCCGGCAATTTTGTCATTCTGCGCATCGGCGAAAAGGGCGAGCGTATTCCTTTGACCATCGTCGATTCAGACATCGAAAAGGGAACCATTACCCTGATCGTGCAGAATGTCGGCGTCAGCTCAGGCAAGCTTTGCCAGCTCGCCGCCGGCGATTTCATCACCGACCTGGTCGGGCCGCTCGGCAAAGCTACGCACATTCACAAGGCCGGCACCATTCTCGCTCTGGGCGGCGGTGTTGGCATCGCGCCGCTGTTTCCCATCGTCAAAGCCTTTAAGCAGGCGGGCAACCGTGTGTTGACCGTGCTGGCTGCACGCAGCAAAGATCTCATAATTCTCGAAAAAGAAATGCGTGAGTGGTCTGACGAAGTGCTGGTAATGACCGATGATGGTTCGAGCGGCCGCAAGGGCCTGGTTACCGAAGGCGCCGAAGAATTCATCAAGCGCGAGAAGGTCGATGAGTGTGTGGCAATCGGCCCCGCTATCATGATGAAATTCTGCGCCCTGACAACAAAAAAATACGATATTCCGACACAGGTCAGCCTCAATACCATAATGGTCGATGGCACCGGCATGTGCGGCGCCTGCCGGGTTACCGTCAACGGCGAAACTAAATTTACCTGTATCGATGGCCCTGAATTTAACGCGCATCAGATCGATTTTGACGAGTTGTTGCAGCGTCTGCGCGCTTACAAGAACGAAGAAGACCAGGCAAAAAACAAAAAGTAACGGAAAGCCTCACCATGACAGAAAACAACGAAACACTCAACAAGGGAAGAAATGCTCAGTGGCGCGTCGAATTGCGCAACAGCGTGCCCAACAAAGACCGCGTTGCTCTCGAACGCGTTAAAATGACTGAAGTCGAGCCGCATGAGCGCATCAAATCGCAGGTCTGCGAAGTAAACTGCGGTCTTACTGCTGAACAGGCCGTAACCGAGGCGCGGCGCTGCATGGATTGCGTGACTCCGACCTGTGTCGAGGGCTGCCCCGTTAATATCGACATTCCAAGGTTCGTTAAGCAGATTGAAGCTGGAAAATTTTTGGATGCAGCCGCCACCCTTAAGGAATACAGCGCTCTGCCGGCCGTGTGCGGCCGCGTCTGCCCGCAGGAAAAACAGTGCGAAATCAAGTGTTTTTACACGCAGAAAATGAAGAAAGATCCGGTTGCCATCGGCTATCTCGAACGCTTTGCCGCTGATTATGAGCGGCAGTCCGGCAAGATTCAGATTCCGCAGGTCGAAGCGCGCAACGGCATCAAAGTGGCGGCCATCGGCTCAGGCCCGTCATCACTGTCTTTTGCCGGCGACATGATCAAGCTCGGTTATGATGTTACCGTTTTCGAGGCTCTGCACGAGATTGGCGGTGTTCTCAAATACGGCATTCCCGAGTTTCGTCTGCCGAATTCGGTCGTCGATGTCGAGCTCGAAAACCTCAAGGAAATGGGCGTCAACTTCGAGAAGAACTTCGTCGTCGGCCGCACCGCTTCGTTTGATGATCTCAAAGAGCTCGGCTACAAGGCCTTTTTCGTCGGCAGCGGCGCCGGTCTGCCGAATTTCATGAATATTCCGGGCGAGAATCTCAACGGCGTCATGTCGTCGAATGAGTATCTGACCCGCGTCAACCTGATGTATGCCAATCAGAGCGACTCCGATACCCCGGTAATGCTGGGCAAACGCGTGGCCGTCATCGGCGGCGGCAACACCGCCATGGATGCGGTACGCACTTCAAAGCGGCTTGGCGCTGAGCGCTCGATCATCATCTATCGTCGCTCGCTCGAAGAAATGCCGGCCCGCGTCGAAGAGATCAAGCATGCCATGGAAGAAGGCGTCGAATTCATGAATCTCGCCAATCCCGTCGAATATCTGCCCGATACCACGGGAAGAGTCGCCAAAGCGAGATTGCAGCGCATGAAACTGGGTGAGCCAGACGCGTCCGGGCGTCGCAGGCCGGTTCCGATCGATGGCGATATCGTCGAGCTCGATGTCGATCTCGTTATCGTTGCGATCGGCGTTTCGCCGAATCCTCTGATTCCGGCATGTCTGCCCGGTCTCAAGATGACACGTTACGGCACTATCGAAGTTAACGAAGAAACCATGCAGTCGTCTGTTCCCGAAATATTTGCCGGTGGCGATATCGTCAGGGGCGGTGCGACAGTTATTCTTGCCATGGGTGATGGTCGGCGTGCCGCCGCTTCCATGCATCGTTATCTCCAGGAAAAATACGCGAAGAAGTGACAGGAAAGAAGCCAATGACCAGCCTGAAGACCAGATTTTTCGGACTCGAACTCGCTAATCCGCTGATAGTAGCCAGCAGCAGCCTGACTGCCAGCCCTGATAAAATCAGAGAATTCTCTGATAACGGTGCTGGCGCTGTTGTGCTCAAGTCAGTATTTGAAGAAGAAATCATCAATGAGTACAACCAGGTCGCGCAGACCAAAACTTCGGCGCATTTCGAAGAATTTCTCGATTACTTCGATTATAAGATTCGCGATCAGGTTCTGTCTAATTATGGCCGACTGATAGGCGAAGCCCGCAAAGCAAGTAAAGTGCCGATTGTGGCCAGTATCAACTGCGTTTCGGCCGGCGACTGGCTGCAGTTCGCCTCGCAGGTAGAAGATGCCGGCGCTGACGCAATAGAGCTCAATCTTTTTGTCATGCCCTGCGACCCGATGAATACTGCCGAAAGCAACCGCAATTTTTATCTCAACGCCGTGCGTGAAGTTATTGGTCGGGTAAAAGTGCCGGTAACTGTGAAGATCAGCAGCTATTTTTCTGATCTGGCCGCGGTCTGCAATGCTCTTGCCGGCGAGAAAATATCCGGTATAACACTGTTTAACCGCTTTGCCAACCCTGATATCGATATCGAAAAGGAAACGCTGGTCGAAGCTTCGCCACTGAGCGGGGAAGGTGAATATCTGCTGCCTCTGCGCTGGGTCGGCATTCTGAGCCCGCGACTTGGCTGCCCGATTGCAGCTTCTACCGGCATTCACAATGCCGGCCAGGTGTTAAAGATGCTGTTGGCCGGTGCGCATGCGGTTCAGATGGCTTCGGTGTTTTACCAGCAAGGTGCCTCATGTCTGCCGAAAATGCTGCGCGAGATTGAAGAGTGGATGGAAAAACACGATTACGAAAGCATCGGCGACTTCAGAGGCAGGCTGAGCCTGACTCAGTCCGGCAACCCGGCAGTATATGCGCGCGCCCAGTATCTGAGCCGCTTCGGCGGCTATTCAGGCAGCGACCGCAAATAAGCTTTCGCGCAAAACCGGTTCAGGCGGGGCGGTAGTAGCGCATCTCGCCGGTACAGACGCCGCATTCTTCTTCGTCGTTCTGGCGCAGAAATGATTCGCGGCAGGTTTTGCAGCGGGCAGCCGGCAACATTACGCCTTTTCCAAATTTTTCAAGATAGACGTCTTCGAGTTTTATTATCTGTTCGCGCACTGTCATGAACTCTTTGATCACCTGCTCGCCAGATTTTATGCGGGCCTCGCCGCCAGCTTTGACTTCGTCCGAGCGTTTGCGCAAAAAGAACTTGTACAGTTCGGGGGTTTCCTGGGCGGAAATCTTATCTATATCAATACTGCCCCTTACTCCCCGGCCATCAGCTCGGTCATACAGGGTCAGCGCAAAGCGGCCAAGCTTATCATATGATTTGAGATAACGATTGCCGAGGGTGCAGCCGGTCATCAGCTGAATGACGTCACTCAGGCACAATATCGATTCGCAGATCGCGTTGACCTTGTCTTTTACTTCGCCCAGTTTTTCGATGCAGCCAGAGACCATGGCGATACCGATCACCAGACCGGGGGCTCTTTTTCGGTGAAAAGCAGCGGCTTTTTCGAACCAATCCATTATTTCCTGGTCAGTCATTGTCATTTCTCTCGCATTTTTATTTGTGATACCTGAAGGCTATCATATTGTCAGGAGAATTTGCACTACATAATGAGGCAAAACCAGCAATTCTCGGTCAGAATTAGTGTCATTCTGCGCGAAGCCCGCTTGTCGCCCTGCGTAGCTTCAGCGCAGCAGGGGGCAGGCGAAGTCGCAGAAACCACATTTTCGCTGCCTCTCTGGATCCTGCGACTGCGCTTCGCTCCGCGCAGGATGACAAACAAAAAAGTCAAACCCCAAAATCGTTATCACTGTTGATGATGGTTTTACTCCTCACCGAGAATTACTGAGGTAAAACTCAAGTTGCTGGCCTGTTGAGGAGTTATGAAAGTTTGAGTAGTATATAGTAGTGTCTGGAGGTCTGACTTCTTCATAAATCTATTTACTGCTTCGTAACATAAGAACATAGGTTTAAAAACAGTCATTGCGAGGAGCGTAGCGACGAAGCAATCTCTTTGGCCATGAGATTAGCCTCAGAGCTGGGCTTATGCCTTCGGCATACCGCTTCGTCGGGGCTGACGCCCTCCTCGCAAAGACGATAAAACCCAGATTCAATGTTGACAAAGGACTACTTGTATACATGTTATAACCAAATCAGATAAATATGGTTTGCTAAGTAGTATTAAGTATGATATAAACTTTCTGAAACGACTGTTGTGTTTCATTTAAAACAAGATCGAGAAGTAGATGTATGGGGGTAGAGATGAAAAAGTTCGGTTCTGGAGTCAGAGTTTTTTTACTGGTTGTGTTTGGATTGACGGCAATGATGGTTGTCGCACAGAGTGAGCCGGCTGATAATCAGGCGTTTCGGCTTCCCGACCTCGCGGTTGATGTCGAAAGGGCTACTTATAAGGGGATTTTCGAAAGAACTCAGGATGCCATTGACCTGGAAAAAATCGAATTGAAGACATATAGAGATCCGGTTGAACTGCTGCGAACCATGAATCCTTCGATTACCGGCGGGCACAGCCTGCTGGGCGCGATCATGACTCCAGAACTGCGCGGTTTTGACGGCAAGCATACCAGGGTTCTGGTCGATGGCTGCCCGATCAATACTCCGTGGAACAGCACCTCTTCGTTGTCGGGCTTTCCACTGCGTCGCCTGCAGAAAGCGACCGTTGTGCCTGGCGGCAGTGCGCTGGTTTATGGCCCGAACGGTCTGGCCGGTGCGGTTAATCTGACATTGCCGACAGCAAAGGATCTCGAAGGACTGACCATGGTTCAGGAAGTCGGCGGCAAGGGCACCCGGCACGAAGAATACATTTATGGCAAAGTTGCGCATCAGAACGAGCATCTGTTTGGTGTGTTCCGCGACAGCTATGACGGAAAGCGCTATTACAAAACTTATGGTGTTGGTGGCAATGATTCTGACAATCTGTTGCTGATGTATCGCGGCCGGGTCGAAACTGATTCAGGCTGGGTATTCAAGGCGACGGTGCTCGAGAGTGCCGGAAGTATAAGCATTCCCAATTACAAAGAGCGTTTCGAGCCTTGGGAAATGTCGCATCATGATTATGTCGTCGAAAAGGATTTCGGCAAAGATCGCAATCTGGTGCTGCGTTACGCGCGCTACCGTGATTACAGTGCGAATCAGCTCTATACCGATTATACGCTGACGGTTGCTTCTGGAACCGTAAACCATGCAGATGACGTGACGATTCAGATGAATACGATCGAAGCCCTTTACAACTTCAAGCTTGCCAGAAAACACAATCTTACGGTTGGCGCTCAGCAGCAGGAAGTCAAGGATATCGGACATGACATGAAAGCCGGTGTCGAAGGCAAATGGCTCGATACAAAAGGCTACTTCATCAGCGACTCGATCGCAGCGAGCGACAAACTTGATCTGCAGCTGGTTGCAAGATCAGATGAGTCTTTTGAATCTGATTCAGAAACTTCCTGGTCGATGGCGGCAAAATACCAGGTTACCGACAGGCTCGACATCGGCGCCGGCGTCAGTCGCACCGTGCGCTTTCCGAATGTGCAGGAGCTTTATCGTGGCAGTCGTGTTTTTGGTAATGAGAATCTCAAGCCGGAAAAGGCTGACAATAAAGAATTCAGGCTTGGATATCAGGTCAATGATGACTGGCAGCTGGCGGTAACCCGCTTTGATTCTGATATCGAGAACAAGATCTCGCAGATAACTTCAGTGGCCGGCGGCGTAATTGCCGGTGTCGGCACACTCAAGGCTAACGATGCTTATTACATCAACATTGACGAAGCCAGTCATGCCGGCTGGGAAGTCAGTGCCAATGGCAAAATCAATCGTAATTTCGACGCCTGGTTAGCTTATACCCGCCTGGATCAGGCTGAAGACGAAACCCGCAATCTGCGGCTGGTTGCAAAACCCGAATACAAGTTCACCGGCGGCACGATGTATCATCATGGCAAACTCTCGGCCATGCTCAGCTGTGAGCACCAGGGTGCCACCAAAGCGACTCAGGCGATTGATTCTGCCGGCAAAGCGACCAATTATGATCGTGTCGATTCTTCGACGACTTTCAACCTTGGTCTCAGACATCGTTTTACCGACAGATTTTCGATGTATCTCGACATCGACAATATCGCCGACAAAGACGACATTGTGCTGGTTCAGTCATCTGATATCAAAAACAAGGCCGGCCTGCTGATGGATCCGATCTATTACCGCAGTGGCCGCCGTTTCACCTTCGGTGCCGAAATGAAGTTCTGAGCCAAAATTCAGTGCTCGTCTATATAAGAAATAATTTGCGCAGGGGTTCAACATGTTGAACCCCTGCGCTTCTTTTCATCGATAATTGCTGTCGAATTGAGAAAATTGCAGGCATATGCCAGAAAAATGATGTAATATATTGTAATTCGCGTTGATCGCAAAATACACAATAGTGAGAACATGCAATGAATGCTGAAAATAAGGATAAGAAAGACAACAGCGTCTGTCTCGATGCCGGCTGTGATGCTGAAAAGCCTGAAAAATCAGAGAAGTCTGGCAAATCAGAAGCTTCTGCAAAATCTGAGTCAGCAGATGGCTCAGATAAGCACCTGAAATCGAAAGATGATTTCAATCTGCGTCCGGAGCCGAGTGGCTTTGAGCTTGGCGCCAAAAAGGTCCTGTGGATCGTTTTTGCCATATGTTTTGGCATTTTTCTTTTTTTTACCAGTGAGAACGGCGAACCGGTCGTGCGCAAGGACAGCATCGCCTTTTTAAAGGGGCTGGCCAACTGGCTGATTTTGTCTTCTCACTCTGGTTCTACTGCGCTGATCGACTTTCTTTCGACGCATCTGATTTCGGCGATGGTGCCGGCATTCTTTCTGGCAGCTGCGATTTCGACATTCTTTTCAAAAGAAACCATCATCATGGCGATCGGCAAAAAGTCGAACCCGCTGACCAGCTATCCGCTGGCTGCCTTCGCCGGCGCGATTCTGACCGTCTGTTCCTGCGGCGTTCTGCCGATCTTCATGAGCCTCCTGCAGAGCGGCGCCGGCATTGGCCCGGCTATCACTTTTCTCTACGCGTCGCCGGCCATCAACCTTATATCGATCATCTACACCTGGAAGATAATACCTTCAATGCTGTGGGCGCGCATAATCGCGGTCGCTGTCTGCGCAATCGCAATTGGCTGGCTGATGTCGAAGATATTTGCCAACATGCCCGAAGAGTTTGAGAGCGAAGAGCTCAAGATCAAGCCGTCGAAGCGCAAAGCCTGGCAGGAAGCGGTGTTTTTTCTGCTGCTGGTTGCGATCATGCTGACATCGACCAATCTTTTTTCTGGTATAACCGATCGTCTGGTGCCGGCTTCCTGGTTTGCCTCACGCGGCGAAGAGCTTGCAGTTAAAACTGCGTATCTGGCGGGAAAGCTGCTGGCGATACTGGCCGAAATCATTCTGGTCGTGGTGGCCCTGCGGATGTGGTTCACCTGGGATGACACGCGAAAATGGCTCAAACGCACCTACCGGCAGGCCCGCAGCATCATGCCGATGGTCGTGCTGGGCATTTTTTTCTCGGGCTTTCTCGGTGGGACTTCAGCTCTGGTATCTTCGTTTTCAGTATTCGCAGACAACAGCTTATTCAGTAATCTGGCAGCTTCGGTAATTGGCGCCATGCTCTATTTTGGCTCTATCGTCGGCGTTAACGTCGTAGATCTGTTCATGCGCTGGGGCATGCACCATGGCCCGGCGATGGCTCTACTGCTGGCCGGGCCGTCGATCAGCCTGCCGAGCGTGCTGGCTTTGATGCCGATCATGGGAAAATATCGCACCGCGGTTTTCCTCGGCCTGGTAGTAATTTTTACAACACTGGTCGGTCTGCTCTTCGGCACTTTCGGCGCGGCTTCATAGCAAAGAGGCAAGCTGGCTATGCTTGAGCATTATCAAATGCCTGTTTATGAGTATCTGACTCAGACCCTGCTGCGTCATACCGGACTGAATCCGGCAGAAGCCGATGCCATCGATCTTGGCGGTGGCGACGGTCTCTGGCTGTATTGCCTGCTGAATAAGGGCTTCAGAAGCGGCGCGCTTGTCGATATCGACAAAGAACAGATAGCTGCCGCGGCCAGCATAATGTCGAAAGAGTTCGCAGCCGAGCGTTGGCAGGCGATAGCCACTGATGTTGTAAGTATGCCGTTTGCTGATTCTTCATTCGATGTCGCGGTAAGTCGCAGTTCGATGCATTTCTGGCCGGATCTGCCAGCGACCTGGCGCGAGCTGGCGCGGGTGATGCGCCGCGGCGGTTATGTGTTTGCCGGGCGTGGCTTCGGCCCGGATCTGCCTGAAGACATTAGAGCGAGCGTAAAGGCCGCAAAATACCAGACTATTTACGGCGACAGCAATGCCAGACATCAGGAGCCCGGATCGCTGTCAGCTGAAGAGCTGAGCTCAATTGCGGCCGGTGCCGGGTTTTCAACGGTGGCGGTTATTCCCGATCACAAGGCTTACTGGTTTCTGGCGCAGAAGAATCGCTGACTTTGCGGCGGCGCAGGCGGCGCATCAGCATGTCGCCGGCTTTTCCGGCTTCTTCAATTTTAAGAAGCGTTGAAACTGCTGTGATAGCGAGAGATCCTGCGATAAGCGCCAGGGTCATGGTGATGATCGCATTCAACAGGCTGTCGATGGAGACTGAATCGGAGATGCTGGCCACTATTGGCGCCAGCCTGATAAAACTCTGCCACATAACGAGCCCGGAAAGTGAAGTGGCGGCCAGAATTTTAAGCATGGCAGCAGTAAGCCCGAAGCGATTGAAGCTGCCGAGACGGTGTTGCAGTTTATAAAAGAGAATAACGGCATTGACCATGGCGCCGATACTGGTGCCCAGTGCGAGTCCCCAGTAACCAAGCGGTTTTATCAGAGCCAGGTTGAGGATTATGTTGACAGCTACGGCGCTGATACTGGCGATTACAGGAGTCTTTGTTTCGTCGAGAGTGTAAAATGCCGGGCCCATTACTTTGATAAGCGAAAAGAACAGCAGTCCGGACGCATAAGCCCTTAGTGCCAGGGCTGTTGCCAGCGTGTCTTCCGGGGTGAAACGACCGTGCTGAAATAGAATGCGCACGGCCGGTTCGGCCAGCGCCAGTATAGCGAAGCAGGCGAAAAGATTGATGAACGAAGAGAGCCTGAGTGAAGACGCCAGTGTCTGTGACATGGCCTCGCGGTCGTTGCCGGCCGCCTGGCGTGAGATTACCGGCAGAGTGGCCTGGGCGACTGCTACACCGAAAAGGCCGAGCGGCAACTGCATGACGCGAAAAGCGTAGCTGAGCCAGCTCACAGCGCCATCTCCCTGTGATGTCGCGAGTATGGTGCTGATGGCAATGTTCACCTGGGTGGCGGCGAGACCGACGGTGCCGGGAATGATCAGTTTGATAATGCGCTGAATGCCGGGATCCTGAAAATTCAACACCCAGCGGAACTTGTAACCATGCCGGAACAGTGCCGGCAATTGCACGGCGAACTGAATCAGGCCGCCGAGCATGGCGCCGATCGCCATGCCGGTGATCGCCGGGTAATCGTAGCTTTTCGCAATCGGGCAGATCAGCCAGCCGGCGGCTATCATGCTGAGATTCAGGAATACCGGCGCTACGGCCGGTATGAAAAACTCGCCAAGCGAGTTGAGCATGCCCATGGCGATGGCAGCCCATGAAACCGCAAGCAGAAAGGGAAACATGATGCGGGTCATGGTCACGGTAGCTTCGAATTTTTCGGGGTTGCTGGTGAATTCAGGGGCCAGCGTGCTGACGATGAACGGGCTGAAGATGATGCCGAGAACTGTCAAAATGCCGACTACGATAAAGATGGCGCAGAAAGTCAGATTGGTCAGTTTAAAGGCTTTCTGGCGGCCTTCCTTTTCGAGAACGCTGTTGAAGGTCGGCACGAAAGCGGCGCTCATGGCTCCTTCGGCAAACAGGTCGCGCAGCAGGTTGGGTATGCGGAAAGCGACATTGAAGGTGTCTGTCCAGATGCCGGCTCCAAAAAGATAGGCGAAGGTCTGTTCACGCACCAGGCCGGCAATGCGGCTGAAAAAGGTGGCAATACCCATTACCGCCGCAGATCTGGCGATAGAACGAGGTTGGTTGTTGGTGTGGTCGGCCAAGATGTCAGTTCACCGGGTTGATAACGAGAATTTCGTCGCTGCTGTCGATAACATGTCCGTTCGGGTTTATTTTCAGCGGCTCTTTTTTGGGTTTGATGCCAACCATGGTAAAACCGAGTTCACGGTAGATAATGGCAATGGCGTCGCTGCAGGTAAGTCCGATTACTTCCTGAGGTGGCTCAATAAAGGTCAGAGTGTGGCCGGACTCGCGCGAAAGCAGATCTTTGAAGAAAGCGAGCAGGCCTTCGTGCATCGAAATGCGTGCCAGCAGTTTTCCGGAAACTTCCCCCTGAATGACGACATCTTCGACGCCACCCATTTTGAGATGTGAAGCATACTCTTCGTTGTAGATTTCGGCCGAGGTATGGATTTTTGGATTGAGCTTCTCTATTGTCAGAGCGGCAAGAATGGTGCGCGCGTCGATATCGCGGGTAGTGCGGTTCTCGCCATGTTCAGACAGAATAACCGCGGCGACAGCCCTTTCGACTCCGGCTTTTTTAAGAGTTTCCATGCGGGTGAAGTCTTCGTTGAGCACGCTTATGCGGTCGGTCTGAATACCGCGCGCCTTCAAAGAGTCGAGACTGGCTTTTTCAGAAACCAGCAGTATTTCTGCATCTTTAAACGCCGGATCGAGCAGGAATTCATTGGCGAGAATGGCCGCTTTAGCGCTGAATCCGCAGATAAGAATATGCTTGTTGAGTTCGTCGGGATTAGCCGGTTTATGCATGGTGCTCTCCTTGAGTTTTTCGATCATGATTGCCGAAATAGTACCGGTAACCATGGCGAAAACTCCCATTTCAAAAATCAGAATGACCAGAAAAACGATCTTGCCGCCGATGCTGATTGGATAATCGGCATATTCGCCGGCCATCATCGAAAACAGGGCTTTCCAGAAAGCGTCGACGGGCGAGGTAATCTCGGTAGACACTCCGGTTTCGAACTGGGCCAGGCCGACGGCGCCAAAAATGACTGCAAAGACGGCGAAGCTCGAAATTATGCCGAATTCGACCAGTCTGCTCTCGAATATTTTCCCGATAAAAGTGAAGCGGCGCTGAAATGATGAGCCGATCGAGAACACCCGAAACAGTCTGAGAATGCGTAAAATGCGGCCAATACGGAATATGCGGAATACCGGCATTACGGCCAGCAGGTCGATCCAGAAATTTTTGAGAAATGTGGCACTCGAAGAGCTTATCAGCCAGCGCAGGCTGAGCTCGACAATGAAGATGAGCGTCAGAGCATCGTTGATCGATTGCAGAGTGGTCATTTGACCGGGCGGCAGGGTGACAAAAACTTCGATAATGATGAGGACGACCGAAAGAACGATGAGAAGCATCAGTCCGATGCCGAAGAAGGCCGAATCGATAAAACTGCGCAGCCATGGGAAAGACTTTGCCGTTGTTTGGATTTCGTATTTGAATTTTACTCTTCGGTGCATGGTGAGGCAATTCTAGTTGATCGGGCGGTTAAATGCAAGCAGTGAGAGGGCAATGAGGCAGGAGTGATTAAGATGCCGATACCGATAGCGATACCGATAGCGATATCGATATCGATACCAATAGATTGGTACCCTTAAATGCGTGGACAAATAAAAAGGGTGAGGGGTATAATTCTGGTTATGATGCGAAAATTGTCGGCAAACAGGGGCAATGTAACGGTAATTCTTCTCGGGCTGATCAGCGTTATGCTGATCATGGTCATGGGCCTGTCGAGAAGAATGAGCAGTCATACTCAGCTGCTCACGCTCAGCGATTATACTCAGATCAGCCGCTATTTTCTCGAATCTTATGCCGGAGACATACTGCAGCAGATCGATCTGGATGTTAACAAGCCCGGATCATATTTATACAAGGCTTTCAGGTCGCCGCCCGCCAATTACCGGCTCAGTACAAGCTTTTACAAGCAGTCGGGAATGCTCAGTGAGATGGCAGAAGAGCTGGGTATAGAGATTCAGAAACCGCCGGTTATTACCTTTACCGGGTCTGAAGAAATCGCGTATCCACCGGGTTTTGAATGCCCTGCCCATCTCAAGGGAACCGAAAAGAAAGGTCTGCTTGAGATTGTCTGCCAGGCTAAATTTTATGGGCGCATGTACACTTTGCGGGTGCAGTATCCTTTTACTGTGGTAATGAGGATGACGCCGGTTCTTAAAGATTTCGTGCTTTTTGCTGACAGCATCGCGCGCGAACATGGAGAAGACAAAATCGGGCCCAACGACAATCTCAATATTATGCTGACGCGTGATGGCAAGCATCCGGTCGATTTTGAAAGCGGAATCGTCAACCATAACCGCATGCGACCAGGCAATAAATATCGCCCTATGGTCATGCTGCCGCCGCTTGACCCGGTAGAATATGCTTCTGCCGCGGTTTCTGGCAAAGTCTTTCTTGGTCCCGCCGACGACTCGATATTTCTGAACCTGGCCGGCGACACGCGTGAAGAAGAGCTTGATACTGTTGGTCAGGCAGGCAGCGGGTTGGTCAGTGCCAGCGTTGGTGAGATGTTTATGGTTTCGCCCGATACGTTCAAGGTTTTCGATTCTGCCTCAAAATATCAATATATGACGGTGTTTCAGAAACCGAACGGAACGGCGGTCAGAATGATGGGCATGGAAGTGCCGATCAAATACAATCAGCTTGCCAAGATGGGGATTCTTGGTTTTTCACAGGAGATTGTGCCACAGTATTCTGAGAGTATTTTTTCCGGTGCGGCTTATACCGTTGAAAACTTTCTGAACACCGGCAGTGCTGCCAGTGAATTCTGGCGCAAACTCAAAGACGGCGGTTCTGGTTACGGCGAAGGCTTTATGGCTCTGGCCAGCGGTCTCAAGCTGATGGGTCTCAAGCCCGATGATATCAATTTCGGGCATGTCAACCGCCAGATTTTCGGAAATGTGCTCAGTCGCTTTTTTGTGATTACCTTCTGGTGGCCGCCTTCTGGTGGCGGGGTGCCGCTTAAATATGATGAAAATCGCAGCCCGACGGATTTTCCGACGACGACGGTCAGTCTGTATACTTATAAATTTGAGCCGTTATACGCTTCTCTGAAGTTTCAGGATTTCATGTCGCGCATGGTTTCCGGCAAGAACTGGAACCCGCGCATGAGCAGCATCGACAATCTGCCAGATGGTTTTATGCCATACAATTACGACCCTGAAGACAAAAAGAAGCGCATTCTGACCAATACTGATTTTGAAGCAGCCGATGGTTTCAAAGCTGGTGACAGGCTTGATCGCATGTTGCGCAACTGGTTTCGTGTAACCAGCGATAATTCACCGCCGATGAACGGTATTGAGGTGCGCCTGGGTAAAACTTTTGCGAGCGGCGAAGAATTTCTCGAGGCTGCCGGGGTTGCCAATGGCAAGTTTATGGTCAACGGCGTAGTTTATGTTTCAGGGCCATTGAGGGTGCCCAAGCTGGACATGAAGAACGAGAATATTGGTGGTGGCGTAATTCTGGTGGATGGCCCGATCGAGCTGGAGAATATAACCCGTGGCTATAAGATCGATACCAGCGACTTCAAACTGGGCGATTATGGTGCCATGCTGTTTCAGGGGCCAGCTTTCGATCATTACCAGAAATGGAAAACCGAGATAACCCAGGAAAATTTTCTTACCTTTGTCAGTCTGCGCGGTGACCCAATAACCATCAGGGGCGAGACACTGCTTGGCGTTCATCTGATAAACCTTAATCCGCGCCAGTCATCGCCTTACAGCCAGATAACCTGGCGTTCGATCAATAAAGAGATAGTTTTTTGCGGTGGGATAGCCTGCAATTATCTTGACCTGCCTGAGCGTCTGCTCGAATTTGGCCAGATTGAAAGCTCCTGCCGCCACCTGCGCGCGCCGTTTTTTATATATCATTCAGCGATGGCCGCATCAGAGCCGGCTTATGCCGTGCAGTTGATGGAAAACATGCGGGGTTACATGCTTACGGCTGAGAGGGCTGGCGATGAAGATGACTAGAAAACCCGCGCAGGCGTTTGGCAATGTTCGGACACGGCAGGGGTTGTCGATGATCGAACTGCTGGTTGGTGTGACTATTTTCGCTCTGGCGATGATGCCGCTGATGTGGCTGGGAACTTCGCAGACACGCGGAGCCTATTCGATCGGCAAGCATATGATGGCTTCCCAGATCGCCGCCAGCTTTATCGACAATCTGCTCAAACTGCCATACAAGGAGTGCCTCGAAAAGGTGCAGGCTCTCAAGGCGCAGGGTCGCACGCCTGTTCTTGACAATGAAGATCTTCAGGCGACTTTGCAGGTAGTGAACGATCAGGGTATACAGAGCGACATGGAAACTTCGTTTCGTTTTTTTCAGTATCAGTTTGACTGTGATGAAAACGAGAAAGATCGTATTTTGCGACTGAATGTCGAGGTTTTTTACCGGGTTGACGAGGGTGACGAAAAGTCGCTGGCATCGGTAAGATTGAACGTGCTGAAATTTGGAGACCGCAATGGCTGAACTGTTGATAAAACAACGACGTAAAGCGGTTACTCTGGTTGAAATCGTCATTGTTGCGGCTATTTCGAGTATGGTGTTGACCAGTGCCATGCTGATAATGAACCGTACAACCAGGCACTTCAAAAAGGGCACTGACATGCTCAACATTCAGAGACTTATGGATAGCATCGTTGAGAGGATCAGAACCGACGTCAGGTCTTTGAAGCATATTGTTCCAGACGAATGCCGCGATGACAGATTTACGTTTTATGCGATTCGCGATGGCGAAGCCAAAAAAATAGAGTATACTTACGATGCGTCTACGCAGACGCTTTTTCGTAGAGATGAGAAGGGACAATCGAATTTTCATGGATCGAGGCAGGTCAAGTCTTTTCTGTTCAAGCCTAAAACCGATGCTGCCGGTAAATTCGAGTTTCTCAACGTGGCGATGCAGTTGATATCTGACGAAAAGGGCGATGGCAATGCTTCGACTCTGTCGATAGCCAGTCAGTTTTATTCAACCTGTGTCGAGTCTGAGCTTAATATAAGTAATTTGCGTAAAGAGAAGGCCAAAAAATAGCTTTGGAGGTTACGAAATGAACAAATCAGGTTTAATCGCGCTTTGTCTGCTGTTCTGCTGCTGTTTCAGCTCGCTGCAGGCCTCAGACGAGATAATCAAAAAAGGTCGTGCCCTGCAGAACGCCAAAAAGTATGATGAAGCGCAGGAACTATATTTGAACGCCATCAAACCTGATTCAGCAGAAGATCTCTACATCGAGGCTGCGTCATTTCTTGGCAAAGTACAGCGCTACGAGGTAGCCGAAGGTGTGCTCGAAAAGGGCCTTAAAGCTTATCCTGAAAGCACTTCACTGATGAACCTGCAGGGTTTGATCAAGCATCGCAAGGGCGATAACGATGCCGCTACCAGGATGTTCGAAGCTGTTCTCGCCCGGGATGCCGAAAACAGTTTCGCCAAAAAATGGCTGGAGACAGTTAAATCAGGCGCATCTGTCACCGGCAGCGAAACGCAAAGCGGAGAAGATTCTGATTCAACCCGCAGCTACAGCCCGTCGCCATCAGGAGTCTACCAGGTGTCTGCTTCTCTGGGCAAAGAAGAGCAGCTGAAGCTGGCAGTTGAGCTGTATAAAGAAATGATGGAACTGGAAAAGTGGGAGCTCGATCGTTTTATTGAACTGCATAAGCAGGTTATCGAACGCTGCCCGCTGACCGATCAGGCTGAAGAGTCGTGCTGGCGCCTTTCCAATCTCTACATGCTTGGCCAGGATCCGCCCGATTTCGACAATGTCATTGCGGTGCTCGAACACCTTCTCAAGCAGTATCCTGAGACAGATTTGCTTCCTGATGCCAAGAATCGTCTGATGATGGCCTATCAGCGCACCGGGCGCATGAATGAACTGGTCGGGCTTTATGAAGAGCTGTTTACACGCGATCCAGAGCCTGAGGACGATCAGACTTTCATGGTCAGGGCACTTGAATTTGGCAATGCTCTGACTGCTGTCGGTCGTGGCGCTGATGCCGCCTTGTGGTATCAGAAGGTAATCGAACGCGATAACAACCGCAACAGTCTGGAAGCTCGCGCTGCCAGAGCTCGTCTCAGCGGGCAATAATCAGATCGGCCTTGCGGGTTGTAAAAAAATTCTTACAATTAACAACAGTTGGTGATTGCCTCCTTGCAAAAAATATTTCAGGCAATCGGGGTGAAGCAATTGGAGAACGAGAATCATCTGTTGTTGATTATTATTCTGCTGCTGGCTGTGGCTGCGTTTATCGTCGGCGACAGCAATACCAGGAGCTCTGCCAGATCAGGCGAAACGATCGAGGCAAGCAGCGCCAGTCAGTCAAGTATTCTCGGTCACTGAAAGCCCTGAATCGTTTCAGGCAATGAGGCGGAATAAACCGAGAGCGCCTGCCGCAGATCAGAAAAAGATTCTGGCAGCATGCTTGCAAGTTTGCGAATGACCATGGCATTGTAGGGCCTGGCCAACACCAGCTCAGACATCAGATCGAGCACGGTCTCGCTTTCGTTTTCGAGAACCTTGAGCTGAATCATGGCGTTGTATAGATTCATTGACGGCTCACTGAGATGATGGAGTTTCTGCATCATCAGTTCGGCGCCACTGCCGCGTATTGACCGGCACAGCAGCAGACAGCCGGCAAGCAGTTCATTGTAGAGTTCTTTTGCTGATTCACCATAATCTGTAGCTCTGTCGAGATTGCCGAGTTTTACGGCGATACGATAGGCATCGAGAATATCGGCAAGTATGCCAGGATGCTCGACGAGGCAGCCTCCGAGTATGCCGGCAGCACGCTGGAGATCGCCATCTACTGCGAGAAGTGAAGCCAGCATTCGGCGAACTGGATAAGAAGACGGGTGTCGTCGTGACTTTTCTTCGAGAATCCAGATGAGTTTTTTACGGTTGCCGCGGGCGATGGCCATTTCGCTGAAAACCTGCGCTATCTCTGGTGTGTTCAGCAGCATTGGCCCGTAAGATCCCGATTTCTGCTGCATGGCGCTACGTCGGGCTACTGCCAGTGGCAGTGGATGATCAGGGCTGAGCAGCGGCGGTTGAATGCGCAGCAGCTGTCCGAGTGAATAGCACCCGGCCAGAACCGAAAGGGGCTCAGGTACCAGCAGCATTCGGTTGAGCGTACCTACTATATCCAGCTGACCGAGTAGAAAGAGATTTCTGGCGGCCGCGCCCCTTACTCTGGGAACATTGTCTTTTAGCGCATTGGTAAAATATGAAACTGCTTCGCCGCCACACATAAGCATTGCTGTCAGCATGTTTGCTCTGACGCGGGAGTCGCTGTGATCGTGAAACCTTGAATAGACAAGCAACCTGCTGCAGCCGAGGCGGCCAAGCGAGCTCAGCAGCGAGGCGATAACATGTGGATGGTGCTCTTTTTCGAGAGTGCGCAAGACAAGGTCTTCGGCATTGCGCCCGAGCAAGCCGCAGAGTATAGCGCTTTGACTGCGCTTAAAGGCATCGGTTGATTTCATCAGGCGCCCGAGCCATGGCAATAGAAGGTCATGTACGCGCAGGTTGCCGCGTGCGCGGGGCAGCAACTTGCGAACGCTCAAAATGAGTTGTCTGATGACATCGCCATTTTTTTCGCGGTCGAAGCTCTCTGCCAGAATCGGCAGGGCCGTTTCGGGTGAAAGATTGCCAAGTGCTGCAGCAGCACAGGCACGCTGTGTTTTTGTTTCAGAACTGAGGTAGTTTTCAAGCAGCCGCAGGGCTTTCATCGAACCGGCCTGCCAGGCATACTGGGCCGCGAGACAGGCGGTGCCTGGATCGCGGCTTTTGATTGCCCTGCGGTAAAGTGCCGCTTTGTCTTCTATCGGTGCCGCAAAATTTTCGGCGGCCTGGAGGGCCGCCTGAGCCAGCATACTGTCATCGCTGGCGGCATAATTGGCAATTACCGGCCAGACTTCTTCGCGGCCGGTGCTGGCTGCAAGCGGAAGCAGCGCTGCTTTGCGCTGCGGATCGGCTGCCTCTTTCAGCATCGAGAGAATGAGCAGATAAACCTTGCTGCCGCCGCAGGCGAGTAAGGCACGGGCGGCCTCTATTGCTATGCGTCTTTCCGGGGAACGCGCCAGCAGCAAAGTCTGATCGGTAAGTTCGGCAACCGGGTTCAGTTGCAGCGCCAGTAAAACCGGGAGAAGTCGCGATGGTTCCTGCGAGCCGATTTCACGCCTGAGCAGATCGACGCGCTCGTGGCTGCCTGGCAGTGAAGCAAGCAGCACGGCGAAACCTTCTGGCAGCTGAAAGTGTTGCGCATTCTGCACCAGTGCCAGGCCAGGTGTCTGGCCGCTGTTGATGCTTTCGAAATTCAGCGGCGCCGCCAGCGATTCGAGAACCTTTTCGACCAGGCCAAAACTGAGATGCTCTGGCGCGAAAGCGAGCGCTTTGAGCGCTGCCACCCGTAACTGCGCCGGGCCAGTACAGGCGCGGCGCGAGAGCAGATCGACCGATTCGCCGAACAGCTCTTTCCAGGTGTCTCTGACCATTATTGTTGGCGGAAACAGCTTTTTAAGACCGAGAAAAGACATCAGAGACAGAGTTGTATCATCGCTGTCGATAAAGTCCTCGAAAATTTCGCGGTCAACCGGCTGTGGATCACGAACCATAGCGGCAAGGGCTGACTTTCTGATCCAGCCATCAGTGGCTCGAACAGCGTCGCGAGGGTATTTTATCAGACGATCGCTAGTCATCAACTGATTCTATTCCGGAAGTTTCAATTTCTCAAGTTCGGCGATACGAGCGGGCAAATCTCCGGTATCCCATGGCAGGACCGGCCAGATGCGGATTGAAAAGCTTTTGAGCATCTCAATAGCTGCTTTTCTGGTCTTCTCGGGAGAATTTGTCAGCAGAATTCCCTGCAGATCAGCTTTTTTGTGATCAAGTTTAGGGATATTGCGCAGGTAATCACGTAAAACCTTGCGCAGAATCTGGGGGTTTCGACTTTCTGGCCTCGTTTTGAGCTGATTCAGAATTGTCGGATAAAGCCCCTCGTTCTTTATCAGCTTCATCGGGTGTTTAAGGACAATGTGCATGACGTTACGGGCCAGGATAAAATCACGCTGATCGCTGGTGGTTGCGGCTGCCAGCAGGCCGGAAGTTACAACCAGCGTGCCGCCGGGCAATGGAATCTCGTCGGGAATATCGCTGTCGATAACCAGAACGTTGTAAGAGAGTTCAGAGCGACTGCTGCTTTCAGCAAGTTTGCGCATGCGCGCAGTCATTTCGTTGTCTGCGGCAATTTTAAGATACTCGGGAAATTCGCTGAGAAACTGTTCGCGCATAAGTTCGCCGATTGCGATTTCGGCGCGAGTTTCGTCGAGCAGCTGCGTGAAATAGCGCATGACCGGATTTACGGCCATAACCGGCTGCAGGCTCAGGCCCATCATCAGCAACGAAAAGATCAGGCATCGTTTCATGTCAATCTTCTACTTTCTTTTGAGGTTCAGCCAGCCGTTCGGCAATGCGTTGTCTGAGAATTTTAAGTCGTTCAAGCTGAACGTCGAGCTGCTGATTGAGTTCTGTACATCTGCGAATCTGGTCGGGGTCAACTGGCATGGCGGTGCTTAACTGCAGCTTGGAATAGGTGAAACGATCGACTGCTGCAGCGAGAACGCCTTCAATTTTGGCGAGACCCTGGCGCAGATCATTCTCGTCGTCAGGGTTGGATGGATGAGCTTCGGTCATTTCCATTACCGAGGCGCCGAGGCGGTCGAGCAGTTCTTCGACATCTTTCATGGCATTGCCGGCGTCTTCGATACTGGCCATCTGCTGCGGATCCATCTGTCCGGTCGAAACACGGGTGTTGGCCATGGCAACTCGATTGTAGGTCTCGGCGCGATAACGGGTATCTTCGCCTTTATGTTCCTTGAATCCGAGTTCAGGATGTATCGGCATCAGCGTTGCTTCATTGGCTTTGACTGCTGGCGAATTGGTCTGAGAACTGGTTACCACCGGCTCGACTGCTGTTAAAATAGTCTGACGTGAGCGGTCTTCTTGTCTAAGTACACCTTTGTCGAGCAGGATGCTGATTGCCCGGAACAAAGTCTCGCGGTCGAGCAGATAATTAGGATCAAAGCGTCCGCGGGCGCGGGGCAGAAAAGCGCCGCCTACCGTTTCCAGTGGCTTTTTGAAGACAGAGTCGCTGCCTACGTCGGCAAAGGCTCTCGGCACTTTGGCGATGGTGCCAAGCTGAACGCTCAGGCGATATAGTGCTTCTGCCGCCATGCCGCGTGAGATCGGCCAGTCGAGATTATACTGGCCATCGTCAAACTGGTCGATAAGGCCGCTCTCAACTGCTTCGATCTCAGTAATGTTGCGGTTGAATACACGCTCATATACTGCCAGAACGAAGTTATACCGGCTTATCTTGCTTTCCTCTACTGCCAGAGCGGTTGTCGATAAAGAGATGAAGATGACTAAACATAAGCTTAACAATTGCCGATAGCTGAGCTGCCACCTTTTAAGAATGACAGGAGACCTTAGTATGTCAGAAACGCGTTCAATAAATTCTTCCATTGCCCCTCCGGAAGACGAAAAAGTTGTTATGGCTCAGATTCAGAAATACTCTGAACTTACTGAGCGCAGTCTTGACATGATCGAGAGACTTCTTCAACAGGGATACGCCATGAACTCACCAGAGGTCAAGCGACTTCAGAACAAACTTCACGATCTCGAAGTCAAAAGTAACTTCTGGCGAACCCGGATGATGAAATACCTGTGAACTGTCGATCAACCTGATGTTCCATTCTGCTTCGGCAGCCACTGCCGCCGCAAGCACCCAGCGCTGACTGTTAACCGCCATTTTGCCGGTTTCCTGCAGCACCAGAGGGTGTGCCTTGAGCCAGTCAGGCAGGGAACGATGCAGCTCGCCTGCGAGCATGCCGTTTCCTGCCTTAACTGCTTCATGATACTTCGATATTTTATTAACTCCGCTGGCCGGTATGGCGGTCACCAGCAGCATTGCAAGCCCTGAAACCAGCATTGTCAGCCGCAGCCGAGACGCATGCCGCTTGAGGTCTACGATTTTGTGGCGCGCCTCATTACGAACCCTCGCTATTCTATCCTGAATTTGCGGATGTGTCAGCAGCCAGTCTGGAATAATCGATGGCGGCGGCAGAATTATGCTGTTGAGAGTTTCAAGGGTTGAAGCGAAAATTTCCGGGCTGGTTACCTCGCTGGCGAAACTGTCGGCCTCGAACTCGCAGTGCCGGGCGAGAGCGGTAAAGGTTACCGAAAACACGGCAATGAACAGCAGCAGTTCGACTGTTGTATAAAGGGTTGAGTCAGGATAATACTGTGGAAAATATAGTAGCAGTGAGAGTTTGCAGAAGATCGATATAAGAATGAGATTGAGAGAGTAGAACATGTAGCTGGTGACATGGCCGAGTCGCAGGTGAGCGAGCTCGTGCGCGACGACACCTTCTACCTGCTGAGGTGAAAACATACCAAGCAGATAACGGGTGATGTAAACAAAGCGGTATCTTGGCAGCAACCCGGCAACAGCGGCGTTGGGCACAGGTTCGTTAAAGGTGTTCCAGATTTTGACGCCGGCGACCTTTGATTCGGCTTTCTCTGAAAGGCGTTTGAGCATTTCTTCGAGCTCGGGGTTGTCGTTGTCTTCGGCTTTCCAGGCCCAGTTGAAAAGCTTTGGCGCCATCAGATAAAGTATGATGAAAAACAGAGGTGCTGCCGCCATCAGCCTGATCTCTGTCAACGCCTTGATCCCACCACTGCTGATATCTTCGATCAACATCCATAGCATTATTGGAGGAAAAAACAGAATCGGCACGGTCATGCGCGCCCGGAAAAAGTCGGCAGCGGTTTGCTTAAGATCGAGAACCGGCCTGAACAGACGGTAAAACTCAAAAAAAGCCGGTTTTGCCAGCGCGATATACAGGGCCAGCGACAAAAGCATTGGCAGAGTTTGTGGCAGGTATTGGGCCGCTGCCGGCAGACTCAAGGCGACCGGGTCGGCAGCAGCCTGCAAAAGCAATATCCAGACGACCAGCGACCATTGAAAAACTTCCTGGGTCTTTAAAAATGAAGGTATACGAGTGATCGCGACTTCAGCATCGACGTAGTCCGGCAGCCAGTGCACCAGTATGAGAAGGGTCAGATAACCCCAGACGACCATAAAACTTACCGGCGCCACGTTCAGGGTGCCGGCAAAGGTTACGGTGCCGTAGGCCAGCACCAGCAGGTGCAGAAACATCGAGATCATAGACGCCTCAGGTTTTGCGCTCTTTTTTCTTGGCAGCGGGAAAAAGAATATTGTTGAGAATCAGGCGGTAGCCGGGGCTGTTTTTGTGCAGTTCGAGCCTGGTCGGACCTTCTCCGACAATGTGGCTGACATCGGCCGGGTCATGGCCGCCGTAGAAGCTGAAAAAGCCTTTGCCGAGATCGCCGCGAAGATATTTTACCGAGACGCCGTCGTTATTTTCGCCCATGATTACAACGTAGGGCTTGATCAATGACTTGCGAAAGGCTGTGGTCTGCCCAAAAAAACCATCGATGACATTGCGATGGTTCTGCGTCAGCATGGTCGGAATCGGATCGACTTTGGCGGCAAATTCGAACAGTTTGAACGAGCCGCTGTCTCCGGTGTAGTTGTTAGAAACATCTATATCAGAGAATTCATAGATCATCGGGTCGGTAATCAGCTTGAAATCAGTAAAAGCGAGAGACTGTGAATAATCTAGCTTGCTCTGCGCCAATGGATCTGTGTCGTCGCCATCGAGTTCTCTCGCTACTATATCGACACCGTTGGCGGCCAGGGCTATGTCGAGACTGTCTGCAGCAGAGCACATGGCAAAGAGAAAGCCGCCATCGAGTACGAATTTCTTGATGCCACGGGCCACTGCGAGTTTGAGCTCGCTGACCTTTTTGAAACCAAACTTCTGCGCTTCGAGCTGGGCGCGGGTAACCTGTTTGCGATACCAGTCGACGAAGCGAAACGAGCCATAGAATTTGCCGAACTGACCGGTAAAATCTTCGTGGTGCAGATGCACCCAGTCGTATTTTGCGATATCGCCGTTGATGACTTCCTTGTCGTAAAATTTGTCGAACGGAATTTCTGAATAATTTAATACCAGCGTTACCGCGTCATCCCAGGGCTCAGCGTAATCAGGCGAGTAGACCGCGACCTTTGGCGCCTTTTCCAGCAAAACGCGCTCCATGTTTTCTTCTTCAATAATTGCATAAATCTTGTTAACTTCGCCGTTACCGATCGGCTGAATGGTAACTCCGGCCGTTCGTGCTCTTTGTCGAGTTTCTTCCAGATCCTCTGCCAGAAAGGCGCCACCGCGATAATTCAACAGCCATTCAACGTCGGTGCCGGTTTTGTCGAGAATCCAGTAGGTTACGCCGTAAGCGCGCAGGTGGTCGGCCTGCTCATCATCCATAGGTATCAGCAGTTTCTGTGCCGAAACTGGCAGACAGATGAGGCAGAGAGCCATCACAATTAAGAAAGGGGCGGTTTTTCTCATCTGTTATTCTCCTGTTCTGCTTTATGGACAAGAATCTTTTTGAATCTGCCGCTGCGCAGATCTGATGGGAAATTGTCGATGAATGTCTGCAGGTGCTCGCGAATCTCAGCCTGAGACGCTGATTTTCGCTTCATCAGGTGCCATTTAAGTTCCCACAGGTCAGCGGTTTTATAATAGTCTGGTTTTTCCTGTGCAAACTTGTCTATTTCAGCAATCAGAGCGGTCGGGTCGCTGTCATATTCCTGCAGCTGCAGCAGCTCTGCCCGGATCTCATCGATCAGTGCCGATGCTGTTGCATTGGCGGTAATTAAGGCCTTGAGTTCATCGCGGGCGTTCTGACGTTTGCCGGTCATGGCGAGTCGTTCGGCTTTGAGCACGGTTTTCAGCAGTGTGAAATCGCCGGTAGATCGCCGGGTGATGAAGTTGGCCATTTCCAGCGCGTCGTTAACCCATTCTGATTCAGAATAGGCATCGATTATAACTTTGAGTTCCTGCAGGGCGTTCTGGTAGTCGCCTTTATGAGCATGCAGACGGGCGCGTTCGAGATGTATCATTGCCTGAAAGTCTGATTCGGAAATCGGGTCGCCTGAGAACAGGTCCTGATTTGCCCGTTTTACAATCTCTTCGTTCTGTTTGAGCAGTTCGAGAGCAGCAGTATAGTTTTCTTCGAAAGTCATGATCCTGGCTTTGATTATGGCCGCATGCACGGCCAGATCAGGAACAGCCCGCATCAGATCTGTCTGCAGTATTGCATCGAGAAAGCCGTGAGCAGCGCCGACATCATTAAACTCATAGAGCGCATATTCTGCCAGTTTTATCAATAAAAGCGATTTGAGATTTGCATCAGCTACACTTCTGCTTTCTGCAACTTCTTTTGCGGCATTGTAAGCATCTTCTCGCCAGGCATGGTCGTTGGGGCCCATTTCGAGCAACAGCATGGCGAGACGCAAAGCCAGGCCACTGTCGCTTCGCGACTGCATGACCAGGCGGGTGATAACGAAGTGAAATTCTTCGGGCAGCAGAAGGGCTTCCTGATTCAGGCGCTCGTAAAAGACCGCGTCGAGGTTGCCGGCAGAACCGCGCACTATTTCTCTGACTTCCTCAATATCCTTCATACTCGCCCTGCGAAAATACAGTTCGAGCAGAGCCTGGAGTATGGCGAGGTTATAACTGCTTTGCTGGCGCATTCTTTGCAGGCCGGCTTCAAGGTCGAAGCCTTTTTCAGCTGCGCTGTAGAGCTTTTCAAAAACTTCCTGCCGGTAAAATCCCTCGCCGAGAACTTTGAGGTATTCCTCAAGTGCTTCTTCGCTACGGCCGAGTGCGTCGAGAACGCTGGCATACTCTTCGGCAAACATGGTTGGCTGTTGCAGAATTTTGCGGGCTTCGTCGAACGCCTTTAAAGCTTCTTCATACAGCTGGTGCTCGATGAGGACTGTGGTGTAGTCCTGATAGAATTCAAGGCGCTGCATGAAGGGAAACTTGAGTGGACTTCGCCAGGTCTGCAGGGCTTCGTCTTTTTTGTTCTGCATGAACAGACAGTGGCCAAGGCGCCGCAGGGTGTTCCAGTCATCGGGCATTATTTTAAGAAGCAGCGTCAAGCTGTCTTGCGCTTCGGCATAATTACCGAGCGAGATCTGCAGGTCTGCGAGCTTGCGCAGAAGAACCGGGTGCTCCTTTACTTCGTCGATCTGATTAAGAACCTCTACAGCCTTATCTTTGCGGCCAAGCGCGAGATAGCAGTCAGACATGTAGTCGGCGTAAACCGTGCTGCGCCAGCGCGCGCGACGACTTTCGATCACCTGCATGAGTTTTTCGATATCACCGCTGTGCAGAGCAAGTTCGAGCAGGTCCTTAAAGGCCTCTGGGGCTGATTGCGATTGTTCCATAATCGATTCGAGCAGAAGCCAGGCTTCGTCTTTGCGGCCTGACTGCAGATAAAACCTGGCGAGCTGCCGGCTCAAAAAAATGTCCTGTGGCGCATCACGTCGCCATTCTTCGATCAGTTCGACACCCTGTTTGAAACGTTGGGTTTCGTGCAGAATATCGAGAATCTCCTGCTGAGCGTAACGCACGTTGTCTGGCGACTTGTCGCTGCGTATTATCTCTTTGAGTAAATCGATCGCTTCGTCATATTGCCTGGTGTCGCGCAAAATGCTGGCAAGCTGGCGGCGAGCCAGCATTACATGGATGTCTTCGGGAAATTTTTCGATCAGCTCGCGAAACTGCTGGTCAGCAGCACTTAGCCGGCGCAGTCGCAAAAGATTCATGGCGTTCTGATAAAGCGCGGCAGCATCAGGATTGAAGCTGACAGCCTGTGCCAGCAGTATGGATGTAAGCATCAGGGCTGTCAGGGTAATTGTCAGTATTCTTTTCATCAGTTGCCCCCGTAGATGTTGAGCGACTTGAAGTAGTCATTCAGCATTGGCTTGTAGGCCTCGGGAAATTCTTCCTTGAGATCGCCGAGAAAGTCGCGGCTCAAATCGCGCGTATCGCTGCCGATTTCGCCGAGCGGTTTGTCTGGTTGCTGCTGCTTGATCACTTCGGCCTGACGGGCTTTGCGTTCTTCGCTTTCTTCGTCACGGTCTTTGATTGCTTTCTGGGCACGCAGCATGCGATCGTATATCGATTTCTGTCTTTCGGTTACCTTGCGCCGCAGTTCGGGGTCGAGAATCTCGGTTTCGAGGTCTTTCATATCGTCGATGACATCATCGAGCCGGCCGAGTGAGTTCATCTGCTGACGACTCTCACGCATGAGCTGTTCAAGAGCCTCTCTGATTTTGCGCTGCTCCATGGCCATACGCTGTAGTTCCTGCATTGTCTGCTGGTTCTGCGGCGACATCTGACGTTGCATCATCTGCTGATAAAGGCTGAGCTGACGTCTTGTCAGATCTTTAAACTGCTGCAGTGCGTCCATCGGGTTCGATGATCCGGATGAGCCCGACTGATCCTGAGCCTTCATCAGCTCTATCGCGAGCTGGTTGAACCGTCTGACGATTTCGAGCTGATCTTCACGGGATGAGCTGAGAGCACGGTCTTCGAGGTTTTTAACTATGGCCGAAAACAGTGGCTGAGTGCCATTTATGGGTTCGATGGCAGCTGGATCCACCGCAAAACTGCTTCTTACATACTGTTCGAGATCATTGGCAAGTTCGTTGCCCTGTTGCTTAACCAGCACCTGCAGCACCGAAACCTGATCGATCAGACCCTCGATCTCTGGTCGCTGCCCGCGCATGAACTGTTCTGGCAGTTCAGAAATTTCGCGATAGAGCATTTCCTGGTCTTTAGATACGCGCAGAGCGCGTCTGATAAAAGCCGAAAGGTCAATCTGCGGCGGTGCACCACCGGAGCATTGCTGGCTGATCTGCTCTGAATCTTTTTTGAGGGACTCAAGGAATTTCAGCATATTCTGCTGGTTCTGTTGCGCAGAATCGAGATCTTTTTTCTGCATGTCTTTTTTGATATCTTCGCTGCGCTGCTGATAGTTCTCTTTCTGCATGCGGTCGCGGATGTTCTTAACGTCTTCGAGCAGCGGATTTTGTTGAAAATCATCCTGTTTACGGTCTTTGGTGATTTCTTCAGACTGTTTCTGCAACTGCTCAAGCTCTTTGCCTATTTTTTCCTGCTGGTCGGCCAGGTCTTTGAGTTGCGATTCTTCTTCGGCGCTGAGACCTTCCTTTTCCATTTTTTCTTTGAGAGCAGCGGTTTCAGAGGCTATCTGCTCCTGGCGTCTGAGCAGATCTTCGATGGCAAGTGCCAGTGAATTGACCTTCTGCTGCTCACGCACCTGTGTCAGCAGATCTATGGTGCGGTCGAGTCCTTTCAGATATTCTTCCATTTTGAAAGCTTCTTCGTATTTTTCAATGTCTTTGGGGTCGATTTTGAGGTCTTTAAGGCCTTCTCTGAGCTGCTCCATCATGCGTTTAGTATCTTCATCGAGAACTTCGTTGAGCAGTTCGCTGACTTTCTGCATGCGTTCAAGCGCTTCAGGAGAACTGAGCGGGTTGTTTTCCATGTTTTCCTGGAGTTTTTCGAAAGCTTCGAGAATTTCCTTAGCTTCCTGCTGGCTTTTTTCACCCTGTTCGATGGCCTTTTCGATAGCCTGTGTTGCTTCAAAATCGAGCTTTTCTTCGTGCTTGATCTGCTCGTAAGCTTTCATCAACGCTTCGCGGCGCATTTTCTGGTTTTCCATGTACTCTTCGAGCTTCTGATTAACTTCGCCCTGCGACATTTCTTCGCCGCGATACATGTCGTACATCGAGGGCATGTTGATAAAATAAGTTGGCGTCGTTGCCACGTTGGGCTCTGGTTGACAGGCATCTTCAGCCTGAACGTAATAGCTGACCTTGGTGCCCGGCTGTAGAGCCAGCGTGTCGAGCATCCAGGGAAACTCGACTTCATATTCCGGCACCGGCTTGAAATTTGGCTTGAGATTCTGCGGAATCAGCGCATTACGGTCGCCGACGCGGTAGTAGAGAATCGTTGCTTTAACGCCGTAATCATCGCGTGCCACCACTTTTATGTCGAGGCGGCGGCTGGTAGGGAATGGCACATCCTGGGCGGGTTTGAGCAGTTCGATTGTCGGTGCGCCATCATGTGCAGCAGTAATGGTATATGAAACCGGCTTTTCGTTGCGCAGGCCCATCTCATTTTCGAGATAGACAGCAAAACTGGTTGTTGTCGCCACTTCGAATTCATAGGTAAAGCTGTTTTGCTTGACTATGTCACAGGTCTGGGTTGCGCCAGGTGTTAGTATAAATCCGCCGGAAGCAAGATTTTGATCGGCAGTTACTTCGATTTTTACCCGGCTGCCGGCGAGAACTGTCGTGTCGCCTGTGCCTTCAGGCAGCTTGATTGGCTGTGTCGCAATATAGGATGGTTGAAACAGCGTCAGCTGCATGCTTTTTACCTGAGGTCTCGGCATGACCTTGATCGAGTAGCGTAGAGTGCTGAACTTTTCGCAGGTAACACGGTAATCAACCGACTCCTGCAGGCTGTTAAGTGTGTAAACGAAGCGGCTTTCGCTGGCAGTTGCATCGGGATACATCTCTACCCGACTTCCCTCAAGCTTGTCAGGGTCGAACAGTTCAAGAATTATCGGTTCACTTGTCTGTCGCGACGCTCGTGCCGATATTTCGAGACTTTCACCCATGGCTACCAGTGCGTGCTCTGGACTTACCAGAATTTCAAGAGTAGACCATGGCGCTATTGGCCGCAGCGGAAGAAGCAGACGGGCAGCGCCGGTAAGCACTTCGACCGGTGAAAGAAAATACCATACCGCTGTCAGCACCATGAAAAACAGCATGGTGAAGGCTGAGCGTCGTCGCGAAAATGCCTTGAGTGAATGTTTTACATCTTCGTGTTGCAGTTGTTCAGCGGCCTGAGCAATGGTAATGCGCCGCATGGTTTCGGAAGTGCGGCTGTCGGCAGCGGGTCGCGCGCTGTCACAGAACTCGACCGCACTGGACAGGCCTGATTTGAATTTTCCGGTAGTAGCTTCAATTTCGACTGCCAGGCCAGTGCCGGGAGGCGGATGCAGTATCGCTTTGAAGGCATGTACAAGCCACCACAGCAGCAGCCAGTAAAGTGCCAGCGCCAGCACCCAGCGCACTGCTTCCGACTGCAGCGGCGTGCGCTCTGCCAGCATGAAAACGATAAGCAGCATGAAGAACGAAACCAGTGCCCAAAAGGCGCATGACATGACAACGCGCAGCTGGCGCCCGTATTTATATGAGTTCAGCGTCTGTTCGAGCTGGTCGCGGTGTTGCTGATAGTTTTTGAGCAGCAGGTTCAGGTTTTCGTTATGCATGCTTGCCTCACTGCATCATCACGTAAGCGAGAATGTTGAGAGCCATACGCATGGCTTTCTCGCGAATTTCGGGAGTATCGACCTTGTGAATACCGGCGTCTTCTAGGCCGTCACCGATATCCGATTCGTAGGTGTAGAGTATCTTCATGCGGCCTTTGTCGAACAGCGCATAGGCTGCCGGCGGTTTGCCATCATGCTCATGAATCTTGGGCAGGCCCTCAGGGAAGTCATAGACCATTTTGAATATCGCGTGATCAGACGGAAGCAGCTCGAATTCACGGTCGGGGTAAATGCGGCGCACCTCGCGTCTGATGAAGCGGTCGATGCCGTAACTGTCGTTAACCCAGAGAAAACCGCCGTTGTCGAGGTAATTGAGCAGCGTGTTGATTTCGAAATCGCTGAAGCGCACCTGCCCGTGGCCGGTCAGAAAGAGCATAGGATAACGGAACAGCTCAGGGTCTGAAACAGATACCGCAATATTTTCTGCCTGGGTTGGCAGGTGCAGGCGCTCTGATGCCTGTTTGAGAAGGTTCGGCATGGAAGTTGGTCCGGTATACCAGTCACCGCCGCCGCCGTATTTTACCCGCGGAATGACGGTTCGATCGAAGTCCGCTGCAAAAGCAGCAGATAAGCCGACAAGGCAGATCGAAATAATCAGCGAGATTGTAAAATTTTTCTGTTTAAGAGAGGTCATATCAGCTTAACCCCCTTATTCTTCGCAGATACCATTCTACCATAGGCAGAAGCAGAAGGATAATAAGCAGCAGCCAGCTGTCACGCAGATCGATGCTTTTGCTTTCCAGTTTCTGGCCAGGCTCGGCATCGATAGCGTCAATAATTTTTGCCGCCTGATCGATGGTTGCAAAGACGCCGCCGGTGTCGCTTGCCAGTTGCATCATCAGACTGCTCTTAACTATTGGCTCATCAAACTCGGCTGTCGACATTTCGATAAGAATTTCACTTCTGGCCCGTCCCAGTTCACGGCCCTGGTAGCGTGCCTCGGCTTCGAGCTGGTGCAGCCCTCTAAATGCCGGAACAAACGCGGTTTCGTAACAGCCCTTGTCGGAAGTTTCAATACAGGGCAGAGTGGTTTTGCCACCGCGCTCGTCGCTGATGGTCAGACTGACCTGAGCATTAGCCAGCAGCTCGTTCTTACTGTTCATTACCCAGACTTTGACATTATTGCCCTGGCCGACATAGCCGCGTGATGATGCAAGTTCAATGCTGACCTGAGCGTCTTCGCGCCGGTTAGCCAGCCATTTGCACATGTTAACAATCAGGGCCGAATACGGTGCAAATCCTCGATCGGTTGGCACCAGTCGAAAACCTGACGGCCACAATGGCCCGCCACTTATCAGGACCACGTTGCCGAGACCGGCACGCGATCTGATCATGAATGGCAGCATATCTGAACTGCTGCGAACGCTTGAATTGATGAGCACTTCACTGCCTGATTTGAGTCCGGCGTATTCATAGATGCCTTCAAACTTGGGCAAAGTTGCAAAGAATTCAACGTTTTCTATCGGATCATCGATCAGGCGCAGAAAGTTGTAGGGAGTTTCAGTTGAAGGCAGCACCAGATTGCCGGGAGTGCCCCGCCAGGTTTCACTGCTGGTGATTACCGGCAGCAGTTTTTCGAATTGTGTCCCTTGATAGCCGAGTTCGCTGAAGCTTTTAGATGACGGCATTATCAGAAGACCGAGAGTGCCGGCTTCAACCCGGCGGACAATTTCTTCTTCTACCGGTTTAAGCATTGTGTAATCAGCGCCGTATACTATCAATACGTCGGCAATTTTGAGGTCTTCAGCCAGATTCGGGTTACTCACCGCCGCTTCTGGTTTGAGGTCGCGCGAGCAGGCCCAGCGGTTATCTGCCAGTTTAACCCAGTGAACGCTTCTCGCGTTCGGGTCGGTCAGCAGGGCGTTGCCGATAAATTTCATATCCCATGACAGGCGACCACTCAAAGCCATTATATTAAGGCGTTCGCGTACAACCTTGAGCAGAAAACCGGTCTGATTGTTTTCGTTTGTCAGCTCGTTCGCAAGCGATGGAATCTCGAGTTCGAAGCGAAAGTTGCCTTCTTCTTCACATGGAATATTGAAAGCAAATCCGGCCTTTTCAGTGCCTGAAGCAAAATCAGCCGCTGCTGAAGTGAAGAATTCGCCATTGCGTTTTACCGTCACGTTCACAGAAGTGGTAGCGATTCGGTGCAGGCTGACTTCGCCGCGCACGCGCACGCTTGAGTTAAGGTAACCCTGCGCCGGTGGTCGGGTAAGATGCAGTGCCATGTCGGCGCTTTCGCCTTCCTGGCCGGGTGCGATAAAGTGGACTGGTGTGCGCATATTGGCGAGTGTCATTGCCGGATTGTCGCCGGTAGTGCTGACGCCATCGCTGATCATGATGATGCCGAGCAGACTGCCTTCGCCGAGATTGCCGATTACATTGCGTGCCGCATTGCTGATATCTGTCTGGTTGCCGTCAGGGCTGAAGTTAAACTGTTCGACCTCCTGGCGCGAGACTGGTGAGACATTGTCGGCAAAGCTGAATACTTCAGGGTATATACTCGTCTTGCTTTCGAGCTTATTAACAAAACCGCTGTCAAATAGCGTTTTAATCTGATCGAGGCGTGACACATCCTTGTGCTTTATGCTCATGCTGCGTGAAGTATCGACCATTATCGCGAGCCGGTTGCGCTGAGGCACCAGGCCAGATACGACAAGAACCGGGCCACACATCAGAAAGGCCAGCAGAATCACCCAGACAACTCTGATCGCCAGAAGTTGCCGGCGCATTCTGTCATTTATGTTTTTGCCTTCGCAGCGGTAGACCCACCAGGATAGTGGGATCAGGGCGATCAGGAGCAATACCAGGCCGGCCCAGCCCCAGGCAAGCGCCAGAGTTGAAGATTCGACTTCCCGAATCGGGCTGAGGCTGTAGCCAAAGAGTCGCAACAGGTTATGCATGATTATTCAACCCTCCTGGCAGTCGGAAGATTGGCAAACCAGCTTTCAATAACCGCCAGCAACAGCAATGCCAGCAGCGCAGCACCGCTGAGATCGTAACCATCGCGCAGCAGTGAGACTTTTTCCTTGACGCTGCTGCCGCGGCCGGGCTCGTGCGCCAGCGGAATGAAACGGGGAATGCGGCGCAGGTTGATGCGGGCGAGCTGGCTCTCTTCGGCTGGCGGATTGACCGCAAATGCGCTGAGTGTGCGTTTGCCGCCATCGCTGAGTATTTTGTAATAACCGGTCTGATCGGTGTCGCGCGTGGTAAAATGCACCAGCCCCTGAGCGCCGGTCTGCGCGGCAAGTTTTAGCTGATTGCCATCAGGCTGTGTGAGTTGCATATCGCGGGCATCTTCACTGGTGACTGTTGCCGAAACCGGCATGCCAGGTCGGATTGAGCCAATCGCCAGTTCGTTGGCGGTGATCATTGAAATCAGCGTCTGGTGCAGGAACGGCAGCCAGGTTGGCCGCACCGGCCAGTTGGTCCAGGAAGTATCAGCCGAAAAGGTAACCAGCATCGAGCGCCCGCGCCCGCGCTTTTCTTCGACTATGCCGGGCAGGCCATGACTCATGCGGGTAAGAAGCAATGCCATCGGATTCGGGCGGACCTGAAAGAATTCAAAAATCTGGGCGCGCCCGGGATCACCAGAGCCGTCCTGCGCAAAAATACTGAAAGCCGGATGCCCGACGTCGATATCGGTCATCTGATAACCGACATTTCGGCTGACCGCGTTGCCGACGCGCTTGTAAATTCTTGCCGGCAACAGATAACCACTGCCAAGATCGTCGATAAGATTTTTGTTATACCATTCAGGCTCGACCCGGTTGCCCAGAAACGTGATCAGGTTGCCGCCGTTCATGAGATATTCAGACAGGCGTTTGATCAGTTCGGGTTCAAGATGGCGCTGGTTGATCAAGCCGACAACCGCATAGTTGTTGAGGTCGATGTTCCTGGTTTCTGCGGCACTGCGTGCTTCAACAGCAAAGTTGTTATCTTTGCCGCGATTGAGGGGATTAAGTGCGAAACGCACAAAAATGTCTTCGCGGTTTTCCGGTTGACCAGGCAGCGAATCAGGCTTGATCAGTAATACCCGGCAAGGTTCGAATACTCTTACCGCGAGGTGGCGCTGGTCATCAAAAGGCATGGCATCACCTTGAATTGTTGCTGTGAGTTGATTCATGCCGGTTGTCGTAAAATTGGCCATGATTCGCGTGTCTTTTACCGCATTGGCTTCGACTTCGATCTCTTCTTCAAGTTTGCGTTCGCCGTTGATAGAAATGGTCACGCGGGCTTTGCGACTGCGCTGTGAATGGTTGGCAAGAGTCACCTTGAGTGGAATCTGGCGGCCGCTCATGATTACTGGTGCTTCTGCTTCAAGGCCGGTCACCGCCATATTGTCGGGTGCCGTGTCGCCGACTGGAACCATGATCAGATCGATTCCCTGTTCAACCTTGGCCAGGTCGTATTTTTCGATAAAAGGTTGCCAGGCCGATTCGGTCATGTCGGTGATCACGTAGATGGCGCGGCGATATGCCTTGAGCGGTGATAGCAGTTTGAGTGCCGGCAGAATCGAAGAGGCCATATTGGTGCCGGCCATGCTCAGCGGCACATTGCTGATGCTCTTTTTGAGTGTTTCCTGATCCCAGGTCAGCTGCGGAAAAATAAGGCGGCCCGGGTCGTTGATCAGGCCAACCGTAGCCCGATCGCCCGGCTGCATCTGGTCGAGAATTTCGAGCGCTCTCGCTCTTGCTGTGTTGAAAACTGAGATGCCCTGATGCGTACAGCCCATCGACATGGAATTATCAAGCAGTACGATAAAAGCAGACGGTGTGTCAGAAGAGCTGCGAGCACTGGCACTTTGTCCAAGAAAGGGTTTTGCCAGAGACATCACGACTAGAATGATTGCAATGATGCGCAGGGTCATCAGCAGCAGGTTGCGTATTTTCTTGCGCCGTGCCACGAATTCGACTGAGAGTCTGATCAGGCGCAGACTGGGAAAGTCTTTTCTGACAGGGGTTTTGCGATAATAGAGATGAAGGTATATTGGCACCGCAATGCCGAGAATCCCGAGCAGAAACCATGGGCTGGCGAATGTCATATTGTCACCTCGCGCTTACGGCCTGCCGACGCGAAAAAAAGCTGCGCAGGTTCGCTTCGAGAGGCATCGAGGTGTCGGCGATCAGATAATCGATACCGGATTTTCGCAGGGCTGACTTAAAAGTGTTCATCAAGTGCTTGACCCGGCGTAGATATTCGGTTCGCAGCTGAAAGGCGTCGGTTACAATCTCTGACTCATCTTCAAGGTCATGGAAAATCGTGGTGTCGTCGAATGGAAAGCTGATTTCGTCGCGATCGAGAACGTGAAAAAGCACGATTTCGTGGCGCCGGGTTCTCAACTGGCGCAGTTTTTGAATGATAACTTCGGCGTTGTCCATCAGATCTGAGAAGAGTATAAAAATGCCGCGTTTTTTCATGCTTTGCCCGACAAGATCGAGACTGGCGCCGATATTGGTAACTTCGCTGGCTCTGGTGGCTTCAAGTTCGCTGCAGACAGCCTTGAGATGTGCCATGCCGGTGCGCGGCCTGATCATGCGGCGCAGACCGTTGGCGAAAGTGACGAGGCCAACAGAATCCTGCTGTTTGAGCATGAGGTAGGCGAGTGAGGCTGCCAGGGTCGATGCATAATCGATTTTGCTGAGACTGCCCTGACCTTTGTATGACATCGAACCGCTGGTATCCATGACCAGATAACCTGAAAGGTTGGTCTCTTCTTCGTGTTCCTTGATGTAAAACTTGTCGGTGCGGCCGTAGACTTTCCAGTCGATATCCTTGAGCGGGTCGCCCGGCACATACTGGCGGTATTCAGAAAACTCGACGTTAAAGCCCTTGAACGGACTTTTGTGCAGGCCTTCGACCATGCCCTCGACCACAGTGCGGGCTCGTATTTCCATTGAGGAAAGCGATGCCAGCAGTTTCGGGTCAAGAAATCGCGATAATCTTCGGGTTTTCTCCATGATAACCTTTGTATCAGGCGGCTGGTTCAGATACCGTCTTGAGAATCTTTTCGATGATGGTGTCGGGTGTGATTCCTTCTGCTTCAGCGTTGAAGTTGAGCAGAATGCGGTGGCGCAGCACTGCGTAGGCGAGCGCTCTGATGTCTTCACAGGCTACGTAGAACCGCCCCTGTAGAACAGCTCTTGCTTTTGAGCCGAGAATAAGATACTGGCTGGCGCGCGGGCCGGCGCCCCAGGTGACGAAGTCATTGACAAAGCCGGGAGAATTGTCGCGGCCCGGGCGGGTCGCTTCGGCAATCGCCACGGCGTAACGAATGACACGGTCAGATACCGGCACGCGTCTGACGATTTCCTGCAGTTCGAGAATACGCTTCTGTTCAAGCGCCGGAACCAGATTGGCAAGTGCGCCGCCGGTAGTGGCGCGAACCATGGTTACTTCTTCTTCTGTTGGCGGGTATTCCATGCGCACGTTGAACATAAAGCGGTCGAGCTGCGCTTCCGGCAGCGGATAGGTGCCTTCCTGCTCGATCGGGTTCTGCGTGGCGAGAACGAAAAACGGTTCTGCCAGAGGATAAGTCGTGGTGCCACTGGTGATTTTGCGTTCCTGCATTGCCTGTAAAAGCGCTGCCTGTGTTTTGGGCGGTGTGCGGTTGATTTCGTCGGCGAGCAGAATCTGTGTGAACAGCGGACCTTTAACGAAACGGAAATTGCGTTCGCCGGTCTTCATATTTTCTTCGATGATTTCGGTGCCGATGATATCAGAAGGCATCAGATCCGGTGTGAACTGCACACGCTTGAACGAGAGGTCGAGCAGCTGGGCGAGACTGTTGACCAGAAGGGTCTTGCCTAACCCGGGTACGCCGATGAGCAGAACGTGACCCTGAGCGAACAGCGCATAGAGAACTTCTTCGACGACTTTCGTCTGACCGATGAAGACTTTGCTGATTTCGCTCAGGATTTTTTTGTGGGCATTCTTTATCTCGGCGAGCGCCTTGACCTCGTCGATTTTTGTTTCATTCGCGGTTTGAACGGTGTTTTCGCTTTCCTGTGCCATCTTGCTACCTCCTGCTTTAACGCGGTCAAACTTAACACGAATTCACCCTCTGTACAAGAGTGAATTCTCAGATGTTCCCGGGGGCGATGCTGACCAGTCTTATCGGAATCTTCACAGCCATGTTTACATGGCAGCAGGAGTCACCTTTGTGTCGCGCATCAGTCTGGCAACAGTCGATTCGGTAAAATTGCTGGCGGGAAGACCGTTTTTGAGCAGCACGCATTCGACAACTATTTTTAGCGCTCTTTTATCGCCATCTTCGATGAGAAAGAATGACAGGCTGTTAACGTCTTCGACACGAGTGAAAAAGTCGTTGCTTGTGTTGGGCTCAAACATCCCGCCAACAGCGACTCCTGAATCAGGGGCGGTAAATATGGCTCCTGGCAAGGCAACCGGTACTGTCGTGTGTCGGTTAAAATCGCCGGTGCGCTGATAGGTAAGCCGTCTCGCCGTAAGGACCAGTGAGCAACCCTGCCACTTGCCGCTGGTAAGTTCACTGTAAGCCGAGGCCTCGACCGCTGATTTTATTATGGCAAAATAGGCCACCGGCTGATTTGCCGTACTGCTGTCAAGCTTTTTGTTGCCAGTTTCGAGCTGATTGAATGCGAGAGTGTTGATGTTGATGTTGATCTGTGGCGCCACCAGACTCGCTTCGCCGCTGCTTCTGATAATATAGGCGCTGTTTGCCTTTTCGAGATCTTCTTTGAGCGTAGCCAGAAGAATCTGAATTTCTTTCTGTCGCGAAGCCTTCCATTCTCCAACCCGATACGAATTGGTGAGCTGTCTGAACATGAGAAATACTGTGAGAATAAACACCGACAGAATGCCGGCAGCTACAAGTATCTCAATCAGCGTGTAACCCTTTATTCTTTTCATCAGTTCTTTACCCGGGTAGAGTTTATTGTTTTTTTGATGCTTCGCTTCATGCCATTTCCCTCGATGATAACCTCAAACTCGATCGAATCGATTTTATATCTGGTTTGGCCAAGAACCCGGCATTTGGTGCTGTAAGTCAATGGAAATGGCTCATTTCTTTCGCCTTTAAGAGGCCCGAGAAGATACTTTTCCCAGGGATCAACGACAGATACTCTTTTGTCTCTTACCGAAAAATTGTAGGCATAGTAGAACTCAGAAGGCAGCTGCTTGAATTTGAGCAGGGCCAGCTGGGTGATTCCCTGGCCGATAAAATCCATCTGAACCCGCTCGAGAATTTTGCTGTTGATCGGAGTCGCTTCGCGTGAATTTCTGACATAGACTCCGGCCAGCCCAAGCAAAGCGGTGGCAAACACCAGCACTATAACTATGGCAATACCCTTTTTGTTCATAGGCGTTTATTCTTCCAGGTTGGCTTTAAGAGTCGAAACTTGAATCGGCGGTGGTGTAATGTTGTTTGGCTCAGTCCAGGATACCGATATGTCGTATTGTTTGACCATTATCGGCCGATGCACGCCTGATCCATCAAACACTGCGCCTTCTGTCGTTTCGTCGAGAAATTTCCAGGTTTCGCTTTTATCAATGTTGTAACTCGCATCGTTAAGATCAACCGGATGATAAGCGAAGGTAACCGGATAATTGCTTACTGTGAGGCTGATGGTGTAAGTAGCGTTGCCTTCGCCCTTTACATTGCCAAGCACGATAGTTCCGCTGGCAGCTACCAGATTGTTGTTCAGGGTGCCGACCGGAACCTGGTCATACGGCAGCTTCAGCAGTTTGTTCATACTCGACTCAGCCAGATGAATCGCATCGATGCGCCGCATGTCTTTTTGCGTGAGCTTGTGCCCCTGGCTGAATATGCCGACAATAGGCAGAATAGCGACCGCCATTAGTATTGTCGCAAGCATTATCTCGGTCAAAGTTATGCCGTTTTTATGGTTGCGATAACTATTTTTCATTTGGCTTCACCAGCTGCAATCTTGTCTAAATCTGTTTTTGACCATAGCGTAAACTCTTTTATCTCTTTGCCGTCGAATAAAGCCACACGGTGAACTCCCATGCCACCGGCCAGAGGATTGCCGTTGAATACCCAGTCAATTTCAAGCCCTGCTTTTAACGGCATCTCGTCGATGGCAATCACTTCGCTTTCTTTGCCAAGCAGGCAGTAGCGCAAGACATATTCGCTATACATCGAGGCTCTGACGGTAATGCCAAAGTAGCATACCATATCGGCCATCATCTGCATACTTGCTCGCGCCGAGGGGATAATGACTTCGAGTCTGGGAAAACTCTTTTGTGAGTTGCTGCCCTGTTCGCTGCTGCGTGAGATTGTCGTGTGCTCGGCAACCTCATGCAGCATGTCATAGCCAAGGGTTTCATGCGCGCTCGCGTTGATAGAAATATGAAGGTCGTCAGAATCTGTCGGCAGAACCGGCAAAACTCTCTTCCAGAACATGTCGCCGGCAAGACTTGAAAGGTAAGATGTCTCTGCTACTTCTTTAAGCGGTTGCCACAGATGCACAAGCTCATTGCATGCCGACAGGACGCCAGCGTTGACCAGCATCATCAGCAGCAGGCAGCAAAGCCTGTATGACCGGGGCATCTTACTGTTCACTTATTTGAAGGTTTTGTCTATTGTTCTGATATCAAGCCTTGAAGAAGAAATGGGAACAATGATCTTAAGATAACGCTTGTTGGGTTCATTGTCAGCATTTCTCGGATTTGCCGGATCAGCCGGCCAGGCCCGTGCGTCGTCCTGAACTTTCATCTCCATTACGTAGTTGCCGGCAGCGCGGAAAATATTGAGATATTTTGGCGCGGCGCCAATATCCTTAATCAGCGCCATGTCTTTGTCGCGCAGTTCCCATGAGGTAATTGATACATTTCCAGTGTTGTCGCTCAATTTGCTTTCGAAGGTTACCGGAATGTCAATCTCAAGAGTTGAGGGTTCCTGAGTGCTTTTTTGAGCCATTATCGCTGAGAACGGCTGACCTGCCAGTGCTTTGAATTTGCCATCGACGCCGAATATGCTGCCCGGATTGTTGATGTCGCTAAAAACCCAGTCTTCAAGACCGTTTCTTTCTTCAGATTGCCCGGTATTTTCTGCCAGGCAAACCCACTGGCCATCGACATAGGTCGGAAGAATGTTGGAGGGGCCGACCATAAGCGTGTCGGGGTTCTTGTCGTCTTTTGCCTGAATGAACGCGAGTGGTCTGTCGTTATCCTTGATCACTATCTGGCCAAGCATAAAGTCGCCGCCAGCATTGCCCGAAGTATCGACTATATTGAAGCCAAAAACAAGGTTTTCATAGGTGCTGAGCTGGTTGGCATAGTCATAAGACATTTCGGGATACATGTTGGCACCGTTCTGTCTGAAATAGTCGAGATCGTTTACCGCTATCGAATATTTGCGATATGTCCAGCTGCGCACCTTGGGCAGTGGACAATCGGCGGGCAGATCGTTGAACGAATAGAGATTCTGGAAAACCTTGTATGGATCTTTGTTGGTAAGACCATCGGGAGTGTTGCGGTAACGCTTCTGCCCGTCGGCGCGCAGTGCTGTTGGCAGACCGTCTGGCACGCTCATGCCAAGTGCATTGTTGTGCAGAAACTTGCCGCTGGCTTTTGTTATGCCATGTTTGAGCGACAGCCCAAAATATTTGTCAACCAGCAGTGGGCTGAGATTGGCATGGGTGCTGACGTTGCCGTAAGGATTGTCGTTTGCGACCCAGCAGACGACGTTGGTCGGATTGCTTTTGCCGTCGGCAGTTTGCGAAAGACGTTCGCCGGTAGTTCCCCACATGTATTCCGGCGAGATATCGAGCGCTTTCTGCATGGTGTTGGCAAGATCGGCAAGCTGTTGTGCGGGTGGTGTGTCGTCGAGCACGCAAACCCGGCATGTTGCGCCGATAGTAATTGGTACGAACTTGGTTTTTTCGACCGGTATCGTAATTACGCTGCCATTCGAGAGGGTTTTGAATTCTTTTTCAAAATACTCATAGCTGTAAACACGGCTGGCGTCTACCTTGAGCAGGTAGTGCCCAGGTTCTGACGGAATGGTGAATACGCTGTCACCGTGCGCAACCGAGATTGTTGCGCCGTTTGTTTCTTTAGTAATATTGACCAGGCTCTTGCTGCTGTCAACCGGGTCGGCAAGACTTATCTTCCATGAGAATTTCGGAGTTTCCGTCAGCCATCTCAGGTTGTTATGAGGCTCGCCGGGCACGGGTGGGGTCTCCTGCAGCATAGCCGAAATTCTATCGACTCCGGCTGATTTGTTTGCAAGGTTCTCTCTGACCTGAAAACTCCAGGGTTGATCGCTTTTGATCTGGGGTATTACATAGGTCTCGCCAGTGGGATTTGCAGGATTGCTGTTCTCTAAAGACGACTGACTGGTGTTGCCAGGCAGGAGCTTTGGCCGGTAATCATAGCTGGTGCCTTTTGAATCACTCGGCTTACCACTCATGATTACACAGGCCCCGCCAGGATAGGTTGGGTTGGTATAGGTCTGTACAAAAATCTTTGTTTTTGCCCATTCGCTGTTATCTTTGGCTCTGGCGGGGATATCTGCTGACAGGTAGTCGCCCTTTCTGTCTGCCAGAACACCTCTGGGCATCTTGTCATACTGGTAGTATCTGAAAGTCGATCTTACGCTGATTTCATATTCGCCCGGCCCGAACATGATCGGCAAAACGGTTTCCTTCGTTCTTGTGTTGCCATCAAGAATGACGTTGTTGAGCGGATCTCCATACATGTTCTTGGTCTGTACAACTTTCCAGTAAAAATAGAGCTGATCGCTTTCGGTGGTTGACGGGAATCTGCCGATAAAATTGTTGCCGTTGGGGTCGTCAGATGCCTCACCATTGCGGTTTACCCCGTTGTTGTCAAAGTCAGGAGCATTCTCAACCGTGAAGAAATACTGTGTGGCATCATTGTAAGGAGTTGGCGAATCATTCATGTCCTTGTCATAAGGCCCGTTAATATCAATACTGGCAGTTGTTCCGGTAACTTTCGGCGGGGTGCAGACGTTGATTACAGCTACCTCTGTGCGGTAGGTGTCGCTGACCTTGGGAGAGGTCCTGACCAGAGTTCCCGGGCACATCGACCACTTGTTTCTGTCTTCGAGCTGGTCGGGTTCACACAGAAAGTCCTGTTCGAAATAGTTTGAACCGAGCAGAATGTCGCCGCTGGCGTCCATGAAACTGCCACTGTAGTAATTCAACATGGTTACGCCCTTGTAGACCTGCTGCTTGAATTTGGCTCGATATAGATTCGGAACCATCGTCGATTTTTTCTCGTAGGCGTAGGCCTGCGCTGCCTTGAATGCCGGCATATCCTTGCCGGGTGCGTTTTCTGGATTGCGTTTGGTAGAAACGAAGTAGAGGTTGCCAAAACCGTCGGAGTCTATTGAATTAGGCAGATCGGGGATTGCCGAGATGTCTATGACTTCAGGAATACATGGCTTTGTTTGTGTTTCGTTTCTGACAAAAGAGTATACCAATGGAATTGTTTTGTCATAAGCGTATACGATACCGCCGGTCTGCCACCACTGGTCAGAAACGGCGACGTCAGTGAGTTCTTTGAGAAAGCCGCTGCTGGGAACATTTGCCTGAGCGAGCCATTCGTTGATTTTGTTTATGCCGAGAATATAAACCCAGTCTGCTGTTAAACTTTTTGAGCTCACGCCAATTTTTACCGCCGTAAGATCAGCCGGATTACCGATAGTTGAGCCGGTATAAGCGGCGTTGTTGAGCTTTAATGCGTAGTTTGGCGTACCGTAGTCACGGGTATACAGATAGCTTCTTCCAGCACCCGAGACAAGACATGATAAGATCGGGGTATTGCCGGTCGGGATCGGGGTGCCGGGGCCGGTGCCTGGAGCGCAGGGGTCGCCGCATTCGCAGAGAGTATCTTTGGTATTGGTTGAGCCAAGAACAACGCTGCCGGCCTGGCCGCGGTCGAAAGGGCCAGCCTTCTCATCGACGCTGTAACTTAGAAGTTTCAGTTTTTCTTCGTTGATCTGAACGGTTTCTCTGACAAGTTTATGGCACCAGCCTGATCTGAATGGATAACCGGCGCCATCCATGCATTGCACGAAACCATACATTTTGTAGGGGCCGAGAATGGTATTGGGGCTGGATGTGCCATACCAGTCAGGTCTCAGGTAGGTGAATGGGCTGTTTATCTTGTCGGCGTCATCACCTGAGTGATACCAGCGACCATTGACTATGAGATAGTACCCGGGCTGACCGGGGGCCGGGTCGGGCTTCCAGGTGCAGGGATAGCAGTTGCCGAGATAGCCATAGGAAGATGTGTATTGCGACGGGTAGCTTTTATTGTCGTGAATACCCACACCGCTACCTGTATTGCCGGGGTAATTGTGATGAATATGAACTATCTTGTCATGCAGGCCTGAATCATAAGGGCCGTCAGGAGCGACATGCACGCTGGTCAGACACTTTCTGACCAGTGGATATGGCGAAAAGTGCATGCCGGTGGTTCCGTCAGAAGAGAACGTCCAGAGTTCCTTCTTGATGGTGCTGGTGGTTTCATTGAATAACATCGAAGCCGAAAGGTTGAACGCCTTGCCGCCATCATACAGATAACCGGGTGTGCTGCCGGCAACCAGGTTGTTCAGCTTGTATATGCCTCTGACCGGGCCGTCGCCTATCAGCAGAAAGGCATCGCCATTCTGCTCGTAAAAATCATCCAGCGCTGATATGCTGTTCGGAAAGAGCAATGCAAGAGCCAGAACTACCAGAATGATATGCTTTTTCATGCGACAGTCACCTTTCTCTGAACATCTTGATGCCCTTTAACAGGGACTCAATGAGGTAAGGATTGAACTTGTATTTTTCAAAAAGTGTCCGACAAACCTGCTCGGTAATATCAAGATTGCCTGCGATGAAGAGTTTGGAAGGCCTTACTGTGGCCACTGCAGAACCGACATCTTTGCGATTTGCAAGATGTTGAAATGAGAGGTTTTCAATTGACTTCATGAGTGAAGGAGCCCAGTGGTTGGCAATTGTAAAAGTGTTCGGCTCGGGCAGCGGTGATTTAAGTATTATCTGATAGGCTGTGTTAGACCACAACGGCGTATTTTCCGGAATGTGCTCCAGAAGTTCAGGGGGTGTCTGCGGTGCTGTGAGAGTGTCGTCGATTATGCAGGAGACTTTCAGCTTTTCAGCGGTTTCTTTAATGATCTCATCGAGTTCGCTTACTATCGTCTCCAGCTTTTTAACGGTCTCGGCTCGAGACAGAAAAACCTCGTTCCAGATTGAATCCTGGAGTAGAACAATTTCTTTGTCTATTTCAGCGAACTCATCCTGCATTTTCTCAAGCCGCTTTTCATCTCTGGACTGGGTGTCGGCCAGTCGTTTGTCTATTTCGGCCTTGGATATTTTGAGCTGCGCCAGTTTTGTTACTTCTCCTGTCCAGTGCAGGCGAGTCTTTGCAATGTTTTCCTGTATTTTGCTCTGTCTGGCCAGCAGTTCGTCTACTTTTGGCGCGAGTTCTTTTTGTTTGGCGGCCATTCTTTCATAGACAGCCTGCATGGTAGCCATGTCGTCTCTTTTAAGCTGAGAGCGAGTAAAGCGTTGCGTGACGAAATCATAGTCTTTCATTTCGGGATGCAATACCAGGCAGGTGCGATAATCTATGGTCGCAAAAGAACTGTCTGCATAAGCAAAAGAGTATGAACTCAAAAACAGCAGGGTTATCAACAGCAGAATTTTAGTCTTCACTTTTTTCCTCACTCTGTTCGGCAGTCTTTATGGCAAAAGAGCTTTTAAGCATGGCGCAGGCAGTGTCTGTATGATCTGTTGCCCCATATTTGAACGGGTTGTTAAATACTCCAGGCAGTTTGCGCTGCCAGTAATGACGGCTGTTTCCCAGCCATGACATGAATTCTTCGGAGTTGATACTGTCGGCATTCTCCAGAAATGATTCTAATTTGACCCGGTTCAAAACATGCATCTGGGGTTCCGGGGGGTGTTGTGTCGGTGTCAGCGCCGACATGTCGAGCAGGCAGGCAAGATTGTTGTCTTGCTTTATCCGATTAAAAACATTCGCCATGTCAGCTTCGACACCCTGCAGGGTACACCAGGTGGTGGCTGCCTCTGGAACGTTGCTGCCCTTTTCCTGGAGTTCTGCAAGAACTGTGCGGCGCTGGTCAATATATGCGAGTTGATCGACGATCTGACGACGCTTTTGCCAGAGAACGGCGTTTTTATCATCTGTGCCGGCAAACGCCTTGCCGATATCCTTTTCAACCTTCTTCAGCGCAGCTTTTGCCTCAATTCCCTGCTTTTTCAATCTTTCATACTCTTCGACAAAATTTTTGGCCGGGGCCGAAATAGTGTCGAAAAATCGCCTGGTTTCCCAGTCGAATTTTTGAAAAGCCGGGTGTGACAACATGCAGATGCGCGAATCGACATAACCGATCTCTGCGCCGGTGAGCTGAAATGCTGTAACCATGAAAAATAGAATTGCCAGAAAAAGCTTATTAGTGTTGATAAGATGTCTAACCAAAAGAATACCTCTTAAATCTGATGATCTGCCGCGCTGTGTCTCGATTGTAATCGGATGTCAATTGCCTGCTGTTTTGCGAGGCAACGAATATATGCTGGCGATAAGATCGTCGCTCAGGCTATTTTTAATTTTAGGCCTAATCACAGTGCCAGTCAAGATTATTGACTATTTTCTCATACTCATTCCGTTTCTGGCGGGATTCTGTAGTTGACTAAGGCAGTTGCAATTTACGGCGACTGGTATAGAATAGTTTCGAAGTTACAGTATATTTAGATATAGCCATTGTTACAGACATGAGAGGTGTATCATCAGCCATGAAAAAACTTTGCTGTCCTGTAAAAGGGAAAAAAGCCCGACCGCTGTCAGCTGCTGCCTCGCTGCTGCTTGCGTTCATTCTCATACCATTGGGGTTGATTGCCGAAGATGCGTTGTCTCCAGACAATGCCGCCGCCGAATTGTTGCTGCAACGCCTTAAGAATGTTGCGCGGCCGTTGTTCGAAGAGGTTCCCGCATTCTGTTACCGGGTCAAAGCTACACTGCAAACTCCGACTGAGATAAGTGAGCCGCGTGTCGAAAATGCCGTTACTGAAGATCGACAGGCCAGCCTGACGCTGTTCAGGTATGAAAATAATGAGTGTGGACTCGTTCTTATCAGCCCCTGGAAAAACGTCGCCATCCTCCGGACAGCCTCGAAAACGGCAATAATTCTGCCTGACGCCCATGTCAGTTTTGTCGGTCGCGGCGATCTGCCGCCAGATTGCGATTTTCTGAATCCTGTCGGTTTTTCCGCCCGCTTCATTACACCTGAAACCTCACTCAGCAGTTTTATCGCCATGATGAACGAAAGTTCTTTCGATTTTGCGTTCAGAAAACTGCTGTTGCCGCATTTGAGATTACAGCCCGCCGTATCTGAAAGCGAAGGTAAGACGGCATTTCGGCTCGCAGATAGCCTTAAGATTACTTTTACAGCCAGTGAGTCTTCGGCGATATCTCTGGACGCCGGCGAAGGATTGCGTGACATAAATCGTCTCAGATATTTTGAAATTGCATGTGAGCCCGTTTCTGGTTCTGTCATACCGGCTTCATGGACAGCTGATCCTGCAATGACCGAAACCGAAGTTTCTCGCGAAGACCTCGAAAAAATGATTTTCAGAGGGCTCAAACGTATTCTTTCGATCAAGCTGCCCGGTGTTCACACCGAGCTGGCCGCTCGAAGAATCGCAAACGGTGAACTGCGCCATCATGATGGTCAGACTCTTGTACTGCTCGCAGGCAACCCGGAAGAGATGGGCCAGGCACATGCTGCTCTTCTTCAGCCATGGATGAGGTTGCTTGCCGACTCGACAATTTATCTTGTCGGTCTCGTCGAAACTGTTAAAAAGGCACGATGGTTCATCGCCGATCTCGACGATGCCTGGTCTCGTGTTTCACCACATATTCCCGAGCGTTATCACCGTGAAATGGAAGCGATGGCCTCGGCCAGCACCGACATTTCGTTGCGCGAAATCAGACTGAGCAACGTTTTCCCCGAGTATTTCCATTGCTCCGGCTTTGCGTTATTCGGCAGCGCAACGGCTGACGGTACTCTCTATCATGGCCGGGTTCTCGATTACATGACCGAAATCGGGTTGCAGGATTGCGCGGTTACTTTTGTCGTAAAACCACAGGCAGGCCGAGCTTTTTTCAATCCCGGTTTTGCCGGATTTACCGGTGCCGTTGGAGGTATGAACGAAAGTCAGCTTTCTATAGGTGAAATGGGCGGTCGCGGCCGTTTTCTCTGGGATGGTGTGCCGATGTCTTTTCTGGTGCGCCGCGCTCTCGAAGAATGCGACACCCTGCAGCAGGTTAAGGATCTCTGGGCCAATAGCCCGCGCACCTGCGAGTATTTCTATATCTTTGCCGATGCGAAAATTCCTGATGCCGTTGGTCTGCGCGCAACGCCAGACCAGCTGACTTTTCTCGGTGCTGGCGAAGCCCACGACTTTCTCGGCGACGGCATTCCCGATGCGGTGGTCATGTCAGCCGGAAATCGCCTGCGCCATCTCAGACGACTGGTTCAGGAAGGCCATGGCAGCTTCGTTGCGACTTCTTCGCTGCGCCTTATGGATCGGCCGGTTGCTATGCGCAGTAATCTGCACAACATTCTGTTCATACCAGCCCGTCAGCAGGCTTATGTCGCCATCGCCTCGCCCTTCGCGCCGGCTGCTGAACAGGAATACGTCTTTTACGACATAAAGGAGCTGCTCTCAGAACTCCCCTGACAGACCACTAACTGTGGTCTCTTATGCGGTCGAAGGCGACCCATTCGTTCCAGATTTCTTCGTGGTCGTCGTAGCGAATATAATGAAAGTTGCCTTCGCGCTTCAAAACGCGGGCGGGATACCACTCGTTTTCCCAATCAACTTCGATCAAACTGCCGACGCTCCAGGTTTTCCAATGAATCGGTTTGAGCGTTGTGTAATCAAGCCAGGCATCAGGTTCTCCGTCGAGACCGAAGTAGTGAACCTTGCATTTTTTGCCGTTCTGATCGACTATTCTGACTTTGTATTCTATGCCATCCTCGATTGCAATCATGTATTTACCGAGATGCGGCCGGTTTTTGCCGATAGCGGCCTTGAGTCGGGTCAGCACAAACCTGGCGGGAAATTTCTGTGTCAGGTGGTAATTGGACAGCTGCATTTCGGCACAGGCCATGTTGTAAGCTATGTAATCAGCAGCCACCGCGGCAGTGAGTTCGAGTTCGTCGCATTTCATCAATGGTGTTCCGCTGAGAATCTGGTTAAGCGATCTGGTAAAAGTCCATTCGCCAGTAGATTCGTTGGCGGCAGTTGCTGAACTGAGCACCATCGTGTCGATGCCGGCGGCACCAAGGGTATCGGCTGCCCGGTTGAGATTGCCTGAATAGCAGCAGTCGGCTGTGAGTAAAACCTTGTGGCCATTGAAGACTCTCTTGATGGTTTCTGCCAGTTCGTTCAGACTGAATCCGGTTCTGGCAAGATCTTCCGTGTCGCAATCGTAGTTGAGAAAGTAGGTCTCCGAGCCATCTTCAGATCTCTCACCGTGCCCGGTATAATAGAACATGAAGGTCGATTGCCCGTCGCTTCTGGTCAGCAGTTTCTGTAGGGCACGTCTTATCGCTGCCAGCGTGGCTTTTTTGTCTTTAAGAAAAACGATGTTCTCTGACGGCACGCCGCGTTGTCGCAATATGCCGTAAAGCTTCTGATCATAACGGTTATCAGCAGTATAGGTGGCGAGAGAGGCATCCTGCCATGACAGCACGCCAGCCATCAGTACCAAGGTATTTCCGGGCTGCCAGACCGCTTCGTCTGTAACCTGGCGGTTGGCAATATTTTCTCTGGCATGGCAATGAGAAATAAGGCTGCCGAAGACAAGCAGCAGTGTGCAGATAATGATTTTGCTAAGCCTGTTCATCAACTTTTCTCATTTTGCGAGGTCCGCCAGGCTCAATTTTCAGAGTTCTCTTCAGTAGTCTGTTCGGAACCGTTGAATTCACGCTCGAGCTCTTTGTCCGCTATGCCGGCATCGTTTACCAGACCTGGGGGTGCCGGAACAACCGCTTTCAGATCGAGTGGAAGCAGGTCGTAGATTTTCTGCAGATACATGCCGGGTGCGTGACTGCGGGCTTTTCCCGGGCCCCGCATTTCACCGTCACCCAGAACCAGTCTGCCGTCAGAATATATATTGTTGGGTGGCGCGCAGTGCTGAAATTTAAGGGCTTTGAAGGGCAGCTTGGTAACCAGATCGTTGTCGAAAACCCAGCGCTGCATATCGGGGAACCGCTTTTTGAAGGCTTTAACAAACTCGTCATTGCCGATGCGCGGGCCGGCATAAGTATATACGCCCTGAATACTGAGTCCATCATCGGCCAGACGGCAGGCGGCAAGTGGAGCAATGCCGGCGCCGAGACTGTGCCCGGTGATCCACAGGCGTTTGGGAGTTCCTGCCATGTGGCTGTCGATGTACTTTTTGAGATCGTCGTAGGCGACTTCCATGGCATTATAGAGGCCGCGATGCACTTTTACACCCCAACCCCACCAGAGTATGCGTTTCTTGAAAAAGTTGAAATCAGTGAGTATCCAGTCATAGGCGAACTTGGTTGGGCTGAATTTTTTGTTTTTACTGCTTTCAGACCCTCTGAATGCAACTATCACCAGTTTAGAGTTCGACATGATGACAGCCTGAGTGTCGGCAGTCTTTTCGCGAATGTCGATAAAATCAAAGCGGTCGATGCCAAGTGGCTCGAAGATCTCTTTGAATCTTTTCTTGAATTCAAGAAAATTTGTGACATCCATGCGGTTTTCATAGGTATTGTAGGCGGCATACATCAACAGATAAGCGTTTGCCAGACTGTGCCCGACCAACTTTTCTTCAAAAACACGGTCGTAACAGTCTGCCCCCAATACCGGCTGTGCCATGGCAGACGAACTGATAAACAGCCCCAGAGCCATACTCAACAGCAAAAACTTTAACCAGACCTTGCTGAACTTATTCTTTGTATTCATCTTGTTTCTTATGTCTCCATCAAACAAGTATAACCCTTGTACCCCTCAGCCGCAAGTCAATATTAGAGCAGATTTGCGCGAGAGCATCGGTTTTGTGGAATGCAATTGTTTGCTCATGCATGTTGCATGGAGTAGTATGATCTGCGGAAATGATCATGGGAGGCTGCTTGATGAAAAGAATATCTGTGATGATTCTATTTTTGCTCGCATTTTGTGCTGCATCCGCTATCGCGGCTGACGAATACCAGTGGGAAACTGTCATCCGGATCAAAACTCCGGCTGAGGTCTGGAAGGCGATTGCAGGCATAGAAGAACTGCAACCAGTCATCAGCGCCTGCGCTGATAAAACCTGGAATCTGTTGTCGGGCGAGCTCTTCATGCTGCCGGAAAATTTTTCGCCGGACGACATACTTTATGTTGCTATTGGCCGTAACAAAGACAGGCGGAGCTCCGTTCATGCACTCTGGAGCGAAAAAAGTGACGGCACGAGATTGTTTCTCGGTGCATACGGCGTCTTTCTATCGTATTTTGAGCGATATCAGCACGAGCATCCGCTGACCAGCGAGAAAGTGCCTTTTCCAGAAGTTTTTGCAACACTTGATCAAAACGCAATTATTCATCTGCGTTTTTTCCCGGAACATGCGGTTGCAGACCTCTCCGGAGCATTATCGGCCGAGTTGACGGGTGAAAGTAAAAAACTTGATTACCGATGTAAGGAAAGTCTGCGCAAGCTGCAAAGGCAGCTGCGCAAGGGAGAAATTACCGGCCTGCCGGCAACGGGGCTTGCTGAATGCCCATTGCATGGCAAATATCGTTTTGATGAGGCAAACAAAAAGTTTGCCTGCAGTCATCAGTTGCAAAAGCCTGATCTGGCAGCAGCTAAATTTGAAGGCTATGAGCAGGCAGCATACGATTTTTTAAAAAAGCTGCAAGGGCTGAAAAGTTTTGAGATAAAAGTCGACTCTGCCGCAGAAAAGCTGGTTTTTGAGGTTGATATAACCGGTGAACCAACGCCGACCTCTGGTTATGAGTTCGCCTTATACTCTATTCCCGGATGGTATGATGGGGTCGCTGATTTGCAGGGCTTTGCGCAGTCAGCCAGTATGCATCTGGTTATTGCTCCTGATTTCGTCAGATTCGTCGACAATTTTCGCCGCGATGACCCGGAGTTCTTTGAGAGAGTGTTTGCTGGCAGAAAGCCCGAAGAGTTTCTGCCACAAGGACCACTGCTGATTTCACTGTTTGGCGATATGAATCTGCGTGGGTATAGTCTGCCATCGGCAGTCGTTTCGGCAGGAATTACCTCGGAAAAGTTTGCTGCCCTCAAAGATTTTGCGATTTCGCAGGGTGTGCCGGCGCAGTCTCAGAAGACCGAGATTTATGGTCGCGAAGTCGACCTCATCGAGTTGCCGGTTGAGAGACACGCATTTAATCGCCAGCAAAGTGATCAGCGCCTGTTTATCATGGCAGAAAACGCGCATCGGATGGCTGTTTGTGTTGGCGAGCCTGCTGCGCGCGAAAAACTGGCGATGAATTGTGGCGAACGGGCTTCTGCTGCACTTTTTACCGACATCAGACTGCCGGTAAAACTGGCGTTAGCCTATCGTGCTGACGGTCTGGGTCAGGCTCTGCTTCAACATGTTAATTCCGTTGCGCTGCAGTATGAGGCAAAAGAGTGCGCGAGCCGTCTGACTGAATGGAAAAAGGCCAACGACGCAGCTTTTGCCAAACTGCGACCGGGCGACAGCATACCCGAAGATCTTGCGCGTCTGTGCCCGAGAAACGGCTATTTTGTTGCCGGTGAGAGTGAATATGACAGGGTGAGGTGTGCAGTTCACAGCTATCGGGGTTTTCGCGAAGTGCAGATGCAGTTTGTCAAAGCAGAAATTCCGGTTGGCAGATGGTTGCGGGCATGTATCACGAAAGACGGATCGAAACGCCGTCTGACACTTGATTTTTTCCGGCCGGCGGAGGTGAAATAACATGAAAAAGTTTGCCAGCATTATCATCGCGTTGCTTCTGATACCTCAGATTCTATCTGCGAATACTACAATGACGTTAACTACGCCATGGTCAAAAGGCCAGCCGGTACGAATGGTCGAAAGGTCAGTCACTCTCAGTAGCGAAAATGGACTGATTCTGATGGAAGTGGAGGACAGCTTCCAGAATATGAGCTCGGTGCGATGCGAGGGCCTCTATCGTTTCCAGTTGCCGTCTGGAGCCTTCGCCGCCGGATTCTGGATCAATACCGACGGTAAGGAATGGGTCAAGGGTGAAGTGCGCGAAGTCACCGAAGCGAGAAAGATTTATCATGAAATCACCAGTCGTCTGGTTGACCCTGGCCTGCTTGAACAGAAGGATGGAGAAATTGTCATCAGGGTTTTTCCGGTCGAAAAGGATGCGCGGGTTGGTGTCAGATTCCGCTGCTACTTCCCGGCTGAGTGTGAAGATGACAGATATCGTATTCTTTTGCCGCTCAGCTACACTGAAGGGTCCTCAGAAAATGCCGATAACCGTGATTCTGACAAAGGTATTAAATTCAGGCTGGCGGCGACTTTCAAGGATTCGCAGGGAATAGGCGGATTCACCTGTAGCGATGAGCGCGCCGGCGTCAATTCTTCAGGTGCTGAAACGCATGTAAAACTTGAGTTTGCGGAAAGTGGAATGAATGATATCGAATTATCATACTCTCTACAGCAAAAGGCGAAAGTCGCCATGGCTTTCTATAAAGTGCCAGAGGGTAACCGGTTCAGTCTGCTGAGAATCACGGGAAGCGATTTTTCTTCGGCGAAGAAGGGTCTAAAACTCGGAGTGCTCATCGATGCCAGCGGTTCAATGGGAGAATTGAACCGGACAAGAGCGCTCAACCTTTGTGACAGCCTGGCGGCCGCCGACGAAAATTCTCTGCAGATATTCGTCATTAATGACAAAGGCTTGCACAAAGTCGGCCGTGATGAGCTTAACAGCACGAAATTTTTCGGACCGACGCGATGGCAACATGTCGAATCTTTTCCAGAAGAAGATTACGACGGTGTCATTCTGATAACAGATGGCGAGCACCTGACTCAGGCAACGATAAGACAATTGTGGCTCAAAGCTCGCCGTAAGCCTGTTCGCATCGCATATTGCGGCATCAGATATCTTTCTGATCTCGCCAACATGGCTGATTTTTACGGCGGCTGCAATTTTGTAGCGCCGGGAGAGTCGGTAGAACTTTCTGCGAAAGATATTATCAGAGCGGTCGGATTGAATGCCTGTCTTTATGATGGAAGTGGCAGTCGCTATCTGCCGCTGTATGGCAATCTGGTGCAGACGGCTTTTTATGTGCTTCCCTTCAAGGCCGGCAAATATCAGGTTAAAGATGCTGATGGGAAAAGTCTGCTGGATTTCGACATCCCGGCTGATAAGCCATTCGCAACGATTGCGCCCTGGTTTGTCAGCATTGCTGCACGTCAGCAGATAAGGACACTGGAGACCATGGAACAGTCAGAAGCGGTCATCAAAAAGATTACCGAACTTGGCATCAGATACTCGCAGGCCACAGATTATACCGCGTTTCTTGCCGTGCCCGAGAGTATTGCAAAGGCTAATGCCGACATAATGAACCCGGCTTATCTGGCTATGTTTGCCGCGCCAAACTTTCGCAAGGCCAGACAACAGGCTCGTGGTAAGGCCTGTTATGCCAATCAGCGCGTCCTGATGGGCGCCGTCGAGATGTATATGATGGATGACAACGATGGAAGCAAGCTCGAATTCGATCTGGAAACTGGCCATATCAACATCGATGAACTTGTTCGGGGAAAGTATCTGAAGTCGGCTTTGGTGCCGGCATCTCAGGAGTGCGAATATCGTTTTCTCGGTGATCCGGCTAAAGATGGATATCCTTTCTGCGTCGTACATGGCTCGGTTGAGGATGGAGAGACTGTGTCGGTCGAAGAAATGGTGCGAAAATACTGTTTAAGCCACAATCTCGATCCGGACGATTTTGACATTCCCTACCATCTTTACAGTGTTGATGGTTATGGCATGGGAATCTGGGAACTGATGCATAAATACGAACCGCTTCAGATGCTGCTGGCCATTCTGCTTTGACAGAAGCTCAGAGGAATTCACATCGAAAATTACGCATCATGGGTCTCAGATCTTTGTCTGACAAATTGAGCCTGCCAAAGGATAAGCTATGAAAAGGTTTTTGCCGCCTCTGTTGATAATGGGATCGATTATCTACTGGTACATGTTTATGCGCTTCATACCGCCGCCGCCGCTGACTGTTTCACGCGAGACCACCTACTTCACCGATCTGAAGGAAAAAGATGGCAGAATCACTCTGGTGCCGTCTATAAATGCTTTGCGCCGCGTTCCACCCGACGATAACGCTGCGATAGAACTCTGGATAATGTATGGCGCAGATATCCTGTCAACAGATTCTGCCGAAGTTGCCGAATTTTGTGGGCTGGCGGGAATCGAACCCGGTCTGCTCGCTTCTCCTTCACTAATCATGCAGTTGCCGTCTTCGGCTTCAGAATCTTTCGTTCTGAATTTGTCAGAAGGGCATCATAACGTCTATCGCCGGCCATGGCAGGCTGAAGAATTTCCGCAGATCGCCGAGCTGATCGAAGCTAACACTGAGACTTTTGCTCTGTTTGCTTCCATGGCTGGTAAAAGGGGCTTTTTCTGGCCATATCTTGAACGTTACTTAGTCTGGCGGGCTCCGATGAATAGAGACTTCCGTCCGAACCAGCCGATGCGGCTGCTGCTGGCACGTGGAATGAAACATCTGCGCGCCGGTGAGCTGAGAAGCGCATGGCAGGATTTCGCCTGTGTTGGCAAAGCGGTCAAACCGCTTCTGCAGAGCGGCAATCTTATCTATGGTCTTTTCGGCATGATTGGCATGAAAGATTCAGCTGATGCAATGTCTCTGCTTCTCGCTCAAAAGGATATCGACTGGGAGCTGCTGCAGCAGATGCTCGTCGATCTCGACGAATTAATCGTTACCAGAGGCCTGGAAAAGGCACTTGAGGGTGAAATGCGATTTCAGCCACTTTCGATGTATCTAGAAAGCGAAGGTACAACATGGAGTTATGCCGTCCTCGATGGTGTGCCAGACAGCAATGATTACGTACGTTTCATTGATATAAATGTATTCTGTCGCAAGATCAACCTGCTTGCCGACGAACTTTTGCAGGCGTGCAGCATCGAAAACGTCAACGAGAGAATAGCGAAAATCAACGAATTTCAGGCAGCCCGTGAAAAAAGCCGGCCGGATATATCAGTGCCAAAGCTTATGACCAGGCTGCTATGGACAAGATACCTGACACCCTCAGAAAAAAAGTGCAGCGCCGTCAGCGAGCTGCTCAGCGATATACTGCTCGACATTGCAACGCCACGGTATGCAAACATTGTCGTCGAAATGCTCGCTTATGCCGAGAAATTCAGGTTGCTCAAAGTTGCCGTGCTGATCAGACTGCACAAGATCAGAACAGGTGATTACCCATCTTCGCTTGAAGAACTTGAAGTCGCAGACAAAGAGGTTCTTGTCGATTCTTTTTCTGGCAGTAATTTCAAGTTTCTTTCTGAAGGCAATAATATACTGGTTTACAGCGTTGGTTCAGACCAGCAGGATAATCTTGGCGCATCCGGCGAACGGGTCGAATCCACAGAAGGCCCGGTATTCAGCGACATCACCGTACAGATCGTCAAGTTCTGATTTAGAACTAATCCTCTGACAAAGTTGAATGACTCAAAACCACAAGTTCAATTCTTTACAGAGCAATAGTGGTCTGTCAACATTGAATTGGTGTTATTTGTCATTGCGAGGAGGGCGCCAGCCCCGACGAAGCAATCTCATGGTTAAAGAGATTGCTTCGTCGCTACGCTCCTCGCAATGACCATTTCTTACCATGCGATTCAACTTTGACAAAGCAATAGTTGTAATGGTTAAATGACGGGGTGTTTACGCTCTGGCAGCTGATGAACTTACCACATGTAGATTTGCAAGAGATTGGCGTAGTCGTCGGTCCACAGGCTGTAGCCGCTGGCGGCTTCCATTTCGTCCCACTTTGCGTAGAGTTTGAGCATTGCCAGATGCTTCGGGTTGCCGGCAGCGATCCAGTCGGCACGATTGATCTGGTCGTAGTCATACCAGTCATAGCGTATCGAGTAGCGTGCTGGCTCATCGAATGAGCGCAGGCATTCAATGCCGAGCTCGTCGCAGTTGCGCTTGATCACAGGTGCCAGCTTGAAATAACGGTTCGAAATATGAAACAGCAACAGACCATCGGCTTTGATTTTGCTCTGGTAGAGTTTGAATGCTTCAAGGGTCATCAGATGCACCGGCACAGCATCTGAAGAATAGGCATCGAGAATCAGCAGGTCATAGCTGTGGTCAGGAATTTTCTGCAGGCTGATGCGGGCGTCGCCGACAATATGTCTGATGCCTGCTTTTGAGTTTTTGAGAAAAGTGAAATATTCAGGATTCTGCGCAATTTCGACGACTTTCTGGTCAATTTCGAAAAAATCGAAATTTTGCCAGGGACGGCCATACCAGGCCAGAGTGCCGCAACCGAGACCGACCACGCCGATGCTTTTAAAATTACGGTTGATATTGCCAACCCGGAAAATCGAGCCGACCGGGCCTTCACGCGCATAATAAGAAAGCGGGTAGCTCATGCGCATATCATCGATTTTGCGCTCGATACCATGCAGCGTGGTTCCATGTGACAGGCAATGGAAAATATCTTTGACGCCATCTACTTTAAGGTCGGGATCGACGACTTCGCCGTCGTTTACCAGCCTGGTTACTCGCAAAATGCCAAAAAAGCTGCGGTCGATCATGACGATTTTCGGATCAGATATTGTCTGAAAGAAGGCTGCCAGTGAAATGCAGAGCAGCAACGCCCAGGCGCCGCGTCTGAAATTGTTGAAGACATAGAGTGTGACCAGAGTCATAAAAGTCATGAACATGCCATTTTCACTCATCAGCCGGCTGAGATTGATCTCGTCAAACCACCCTGGAAAGAACAGTAGAAATAGTAGCGTGCCTGAGACCAGCAGGCGGCGGGCGGCTGAATGGGTATGGTCAAAGTAGCTCTCAGAAAGATATGAGCACAGGCAGGCAGCAACCAGAAGCGTGCAGGCATATTCGACCTGAGTTACAAAAATAATCGGTGCGATCAGGCTGTTAAAGATTCCTGCGGCAATGCCTCCTGTCGACATCCAGACAAAATATGAGTTGAGCTGTGGCACTGGCGGCCTTTCATCTGCCAGGCGACCATGAAAATACATGCAGATTATTAATACTACCGCCAGATGCACTGGAATCGTGAACCATATTGGCTCGATGATTCTGAAATGGTAAAACAGCATTGCCAGCATTATCGCCGGAAACAGATACCTTTCCCATCTTATTGTGCGCCAGTAACTGGTTCGCGCAAAAACCATGATGAACGATATCAGATACAGCGACAGTGGCAGAACCCAGAGCAGCGGAACTGATGCAATATCTGTTGCAACATGAGTGGTAACCGAAAGCATGGCGCTGCACGGAACAAACCCAAGCAGACACCAGTATAGAGCCTTTTTCCAGGCTGGTCGTGTCGGGTCGAGCGATCTCTGTTGATCCTGCTTTTCCTTTTCGATAAGCCGGTTAACGAAGTCATCGACATTGGTAAATGCAATTTCAGCATCAGGTTCGGCTCCAGCCGGACTTCTGTTTGCGTAACTTTCACCAGATCCGCCAATTTTTGCCGGTTTTGCGCGCCAGAGCACAATGCAGCAGAGCATCACCAGGAGAGTCTGCAAAATGTAAACGCCAGACCAGAGCACTTGTTGCTCAGACAGTCGCAGCACCGGTTCGAAGATAAACGGGTAGGCCAGCAATGCCAGCAGGCTGCCGACATTGCTGGCCGCGTAAAGAAAATATGGGTCAGCAGAATCATGCTGTCCGGTTTCTGAGTAATAGCGCTGTAACAGCGGTGCATTGGCAGCTATCATGAAGAATAAAAAGCCAATCGAGCTGGCAAGGCGCGCCAGCAGCCAGCCTGTCGGTGTGGCGGCTGCCAGCTCAGCACCGGATGTGTCTACATGCAGCGGCAACAGAATGAAGGCACCGGTCATCAGCAACAGGTGCAGTATCGACTGGCGCTGGCAGCCGAGGTATCTGATCGACTTTTCGGCGTACAGGTAGCCGGCCAGCAGCGCCAGCTGAAAAAACAGCATGCAGGTTGTCCATACTGCCGCCGCGCCGCCCAGATAAGGCAGCAGAATCTTGCCGACCATCGGCTGAATCATGAACAGCAGAAACGATCCGACAAAGACGCAGATCGTAAAGACCGCTGTAACTATATTCACGCTCTGAGCACTAGTCGGTGATCTTGAGGTGCAGTTCTTTGAGCTGTTTTTCGGTGGCTTCGGCCGGCGCCTGCATCAGCAGATCCTGGGCGTTCTGGTTCATCGGGAAAGCGATGACTTCGCGAATATTGGGCTCGTTGGCGAGCAGCATAACAATGCGGTCAACGCCGGGTGCGATACCGCCATGCGGCGGTGCGCCGAATTTGAAGGCTTTGATCATGCCGCCGAACTTTTCATCGACGACGCTGTTGTCATAGCCCGCAATTTCGAAGGCTTTATACATGATCTCTGGCAGATGGTTACGAATAGCACCTGAACTGAGTTCGATGCCATTGCAGACGATGTCATACTGATAAGCTTTGATGGTCAGCGGGTCTTTGGACAACAGCGCTTCCATGCCGCCCTGCGGCATCGAGAACGGGTTGTGGCTGAACTGGGTGGCGCCGGTTTCTTCATCTTTTTCGAACATCGGGAAATCGACGATCCAGCAGAAGCGGTATGCATTTTTTTCGCGCAGATCAAGCTCATCAGCCAGTCTGATGCGTACCTTGCCGAGAATGACCGAAGCTTTGTCGGCGCTGTCGGCTACGATAAAGATGCCGCTGCCGTCAGGCGCGTTGAATTTTTCGCGTAAAGCTGCTTTGCTGGCGTCGCCAAGCGGCTTGGCCAGGCTGCCTTTGATTTCAGAGCCGGCGAAAATCAGTGAGGCCAGGCCTTTGGCGCCGTTTTCGCGGGCAAAATCTTCGAGATCTTTCAAGAACTTGCGTGACTTGTCGGCTATGTTGTTTACGCACAGAGCACGCACGACGCCGCCAGCTTCGACGACCGATTTGAAGGCGTTAAAATCTGAAGCGGCGAAAATGTCAGAGACGTCTTCGATTTCGAGTCCGTAACGCAGGTCGGGTTTATCGACGCCGTATTTGCGCATGGCTTCTTCGTAAGGAATTCGCGGAAACTGAGGTTTGGTGACTTCCCAGTCGGAAAATTCAGTGAACAGGCCATAAAAAAGTTTTTCAAGATGAGAGAAGACGTCTTCCTGGGTGGCGAAAGACATCTCGACGTCGAGCTGATAAAATTCGCCAGGTGAGCGGTCGGCGCGGGCATCTTCGTCTCTGAAACAGGGCGCTATCTGGAAGTAGCGGTCGAAGCCGGAAACCATCAACAGCTGCTTGAACTGCTGCGGGGCCTGCGGCAGTGCGTAAAATTTGCCGGGGTAGAGTCGGCTGGGCACGAGATAGTCGCGGGCGCCTTCCGGCGAGCTGCTGGTCAGAATCGGCGTCTGAAATTCATTGAAGCCCATCTCGGTCATGCGCCGTCTGATGCTGGCAATGACTTTTGAGCGCAGAAGAATGTTCTGGTGCAGTTTTTCGCGGCGCAGATCGAGAAATCGGTAGGTCAGACGGGTGGTTTCGGGTGCGTTATCTTCGTCAGCAACCTGGAACGGCAGAACTTCTGCGGCGCTCTGCAAAATCACCGAGCTTACTTCGACCTCGATTTCACCGGTTGGCATATCACGGTTGATGTTGTCACCGCGGCTGATGACTTTACCTTCGATGGTAACTACCGATTCGACCCTGATCTTTTCGAAATCGTCGTGGGCCTGACTGCCGGGTGCGGCCACCAGCTGGGTTACACCATAGTTGTCGCGCAGGGTAACGAACATGACGCCGCCGAGATCGCGTTTGCGATGAAGCCAGCCTGAGAGTTTAACCTGTTTGCCACAGTCGGTTCCGCGTAATTCGCCACAGTTGTGAGTTCGGTAGATATGCATGCGAAGCATCCTTTGTCGGTGATTTTCGTCACAGAGTGTAGCGCAACCCCCGCCCAAAAGCAAGCTGACCGATTAAAGCCCTGTTATTGTCAGGTAAGGGGAAGGGTGATTTCGGCAACAAAGCCGCCACCGTCACGATTTTTCAGCCGGATGCTGCCGTTGTGAAGCTTGACGGCATGCAGGGCAATCGCCAGACCGAGACCGGTGCCGCCGGTCGAACGGTTGCGGTCTTCGGCGCAGCGGTAAAATGGTTCGAAAAGCTTGCCGAGATCGGCTTCAGAAACGCCGGGGCCGCGGTCGGCGACGCTGATGACCAGTGATTTGTCGTTGCTGGTGAGAGAGACTTCGACCTGCGAGTTTTCGGGGCTGTATTTAATGGCGTTGCGCAGAACATTTTCAATAGCACGTTCGATCAGCTGCTGCCGGCCATTGATAGTGCAGTCAGCGGCCATCTTGAGACAGACCTGACAGTTGCGTGCCTTGCCTTCAAAGTTGGCGTCATTACAGATACGCGTCAGCATGGCGTTGAGGTCTATCTGGCGGCGCTCTTCGTTAATATTGCCGGTTTCAAGCCGCGAAAACTGCAATACTTCTTCGATCAGCGAGTTTATGCGGGCGACTTCTTTTTCGATGCGGGCCAGCATTGGTTGATCGGCTTCAGGAAGTTTCTTTTGCAATAACTCGGCAGCTACCTGCAGGCGGGCCAGTGGCGAGCGGAGTTCGTGCGAGATGTCGCCAAAAAGCCGGCGCTGCGTGCGGATCATCTGTTCTATTTTGTCGGCCATGTCGTTAAAATCGAGCGCGAGATCGCCGATTTCATCCAGACGCCTGATCGCAGAACCGGTGACGCGCGCATCGAGCTTGCCTCCGGCAAAATCACGGCTGGCCTGCCTCAGTTCGCCAATCGGGCTGACCATGTAGCGTGACAGAGCATAACAGAATACAGCTGTTATCAGCAGATAAAAAGGCATGGTGTCGATAATCCGGCCAATTATGAAGTGTTCAGGCCGCGGCATCTTTTGGGGAAAGTGGCTGATAATGACATACTTTTTGCCTGATTCTGAGGTAAGTAAGCTGCCGACCATTATTTCGCCGGCTATTTCGGTGCTCTCGATTTTTTCACCGGCGAAGAGTCGGCGCGCAACTTCCCTTACTTCGGGTTCTTTTTCTTCAAAGCTTTTCAGCAGAGATTCGTAGCGCGGATGACTACGGCGGCGGCGTTTCTGACTGATGGTCTGTGGCGGCGAGAAGATGAGTTGCAGGCTGTCGTTGTAGAGCCAGAAAGCGCCCGGAAGCTTAACCGACAGTGCCTGTTCGATGCCGGCGGTTTCATAGGCATCGACCGCCATCTGGCCGTTTTCTTCGAGCATTTCACGGCCCAGGCTGAACAGGCGTCTGCTCTCGGGTCTGAAATGGTAGAAATATCCGTAGACAGCGACGCATATGCCGGTCAGAACGACGGTAAGCCAGAACCAGAAAAAGAATTTAAAGAACAGCCCCGAACCGTAAAAGTGGCTCATCGGGCTCTTTTCTGCGATACTGCTATTTTTCTGGTCTGACATAGAGATACCCTGTTCCGCGAATGGTTCTGATCGCTTCGTTGCCCTGGCCGATTTTTTTGCGCAGGTTGCTCATGTGAACGTCAAGACTGCGATCATCATAAGAGAGACGCCGGCCCAGCACCTTTTCTGCAAGCATCTGGCGCTCGACGACATTGCCGGCAGAACGCATCAACTGCTCGAGAATCGCGAACTCAACTTCGGTCAGGCCAAGGCTGACACCGCCCTTTTCGGCGGTTCTGCTGCCTGAATCGATGCTTACATCTGCAATTTCAATTCGGCCTGATGCCTTATCGCCGCTATCTTCAGAGTTCAATGCGAGCCGGCGAAATACAGCCCGAATTCTCGCTACCAGCTCACGCGGGCTGAATGGCTTGGGCAGGTAATCATCAGCGCCCAGCTCGAGACCGAGAATGCGATCGACTTCGTCACCGCGCGCGGTTAACATGATCACCGGCGTGTTAAGCTGACTGCGCAGGTTCTTGAGAACATCGAGGCCATTCATTTCAGGAAGCATGATATCGAGAATGATCAGATCGAACCCGCCGGTTAAGGCCTTTTCAAGCCCGGTTTTGCCATTATGTATGCAGGTCGGCTCGAATTTTTCGGAGGTCAGATATTCTGCGAGCAGTTCGCATAGCTCATTATCATCATCGATTATTAGTATCTGCTTCATGTTCACCCTTTATCTGCCAGATTTGCTGATATACATCATTTTGTCTGTGATAGCGATTAGTATGCTACAGCACTGACCGGCGTTAAAGTAAAGAATTGTTAAGAGGGCGGCATGCTCTTTACTCTTCTTTTCAATGAGTTTACAGTATCTGAAGACAGAATTGATTATCTTGCATCATAAGAAAATCAAAAACTTGGAGGTTTATTACATGCAGAAAAAATTTGCTCTGGTTCTTGTTGCCCTTTTTGTCGTGTTGGCTGCAGGCAGCCTGTATTCCGCTGAAAAAGCCATGGTCAAACGCTTTGAGCGTGTGGAAGTGCGGAAAGCTGCCGGTGACAATAATATGATGCCGGCCAGGCTGATGCAGCTTTTCAAGTTGGCCGACGAGCTTGAACTGACCAATTCTCAGTTATTGCAGCTGCGCATGGTCTTTCAGAAACAGTCGGAAGCCCGCAAAAAAAACATGCAGAATGAAAAGCAGTTCAAGAAGCTGAATGACAGTAATATCAGCGAAGAAGAAGTAAGAAAACTGGCGGCTGCAAAGGCTAAGCAGCTCGAAGAGTCGATCATTGCAAAATTCAAGATGCAGCAGGAAATCAAAAAAGTTTTTACCCCCGAACAGCTCATAAAAATCGAAAAAATGAATGCGAAAAAGACTTTCAGAAAGGGGCCGCCCATGATGCCGTTCTGGAACAAAGCCGGCAAAGACCGCAAAGGCCCGCCTGCCATGTGGCGCAACATGTTTAACCGGAAGCCAGGTAAGCCCGGAGTGCCCAAGCCCGCCAGGCGCCAGCAAAAAAATTCACCCGAAGCAGTGATCGACGAAATGGAAAGCATCCTCGACGACATTGATTCTGGAGAATAAATAAAACTCAGCTCAGACGCTGAATATCGATCAAAGCTGCCCATGCGGCAGCTTTTTTGCTATCTGTTCTGTGAGATCCTGCAGCTTTTGAGATTTTCAGTGGCGTTGGAAAGTCAGGCCGGTGTTCCAGTTGCGTGGCGCCAGCGGGTTCTGACTGACTGATTTGAAAAAATCAGAATAGACGACGTCGTAAAAGTCGTTAACCAGTATGCCGCGGCTGCGATCGGTTGCATTGAAGGCGAAGCCGGCCTGAATGCTCTCCGGGACGTAGGCGAGCTGAAGTTTAACGTTCCAGAGATAGCCCTGTTCGCCGCCATCGCTTACTTTTACCGGCTGAATTTTAAGAAAACTGATTCTTTCGCTGAGCACTTGAATTCTTTCGGGAGCTCCATCACTTGATTCGATTCTGACCAGTTTGAGAAGATCCGAGTTTTGCAGTTTTTCGAGGCGATAGCGAACGTGCATTATCGGTCTCAGCAGCATTTTCTGGTCGTCGATATCCTTTTTTATCAGTTCAGGTGACGTGGTGTGGCGATAAAGCCGGTATTCGGCACCAGAAAGCCCGTCGGCCCGAGAAAAATCAGCTTCGAGCAGATCGCTGAAACGCATGGAAAACCCGCCACGATAAGGAATACAGCTGTTTTTCAGGTCATCATGAAGCTGTGTGCAGATGCGGCGTCCCTCGCTGAGCATGTCGATGCTGACTACTCCTGAGGTCGATGACTTCAGACCGCTCTGATAAAGATACAGCAGCGGGCCGGCAATGACCGTCGTCACTGCCAGTGCGATCATGACTTCAATTATGCTTATGCCTTTTCTTTTCATGGCTGGTTCACTATTATCGTCGAGCGGGTCAGCTGGTCAAGCCCGGTACTGCCTCGTTGCGGCCTGACATTTACCTGCACCAGTATTGCCTCCATGTCTTTGTGGGCCAATGGGGTTACCGTAATTTTGCGTTCGAATGCCGTCGCATCTTCAGGACGTTCAATGCCAGAAGCAGCACTGACAGCTTCGATCTTCTGCCATTCATTGAATTTGTAATCGGCAATGCCTGTATTGAGATGCTCACGCACTTTTATGCTGCCGAGAAATCTGAAAACTTCGAGCGGTTCGCGCGCCACCTGCTCGGCAAGATACTGTTGATAAGCGCTGGCAGTGCCACGGGTGGACTCAGATATCAGCGTAAAAACGTAGATGACAAGAAGCCCCAGAACCATGGCGGCAAGCATGATTTCGGTGAAGGAAAACCCTCGCGCTTTTACTTTCGTTGTCGGGCAAAACATCAGTTGCGGGCCCCCGATCTGAAGCTGGTCCAGGGTGAAACGCTGATCTGATAAGAGCTGTCGGCGTTCGCCAGTGTTTTGTCAAAGCTTATGTGGTGTTGGTTGTTGCTCCAGTTGTCGAGATTGAGATAATCTGCGAGCAACATGCCGCTGAGATTGAGCGCCTGCCGTGACTCTACCGTGCCGCTGCGACTGTCATTGACTGCAATCAACGCGGCTTCGACCTTTTCAGAAGTATCGACAGTGATTTTTCCCTTGCGCGCGTAGAGAACCAGCAGATCTTCGTCGCTGCCCTTCTTCATGGCACCGGTGATGTTGAAGCTGTTGGCAATGATGACGCCTTTCCCTTTTATCTGCCAGTCGCCGGCAAACTCGATGCTGTCGTTGCAGTGACAGATGCCATGGAGATTGAGAATCTTTCTTTCGCGGTCTATAATAAGCATCTGCTCAAGATCTGCCAGCTTGAGGTTGCGCAGGCGCCAGAGGGTGATGCGGTCATACAATTTGATTTCGGCCGGATTCGTCGGGGCTTCGGGTTCGTTTTCGTAAGCTTCGACCTGAAGGGAACTGTAACTGTCGAAAGTCTGGCGGTCGTGCCGCAGGGTCAGCGGTCGCAGCAGGCTGCTGCCGCGACTGCCGAGGCTGAGCATCGAAGCGACCATATAGTCGTATTGCGAGTGCAGAGTTTCTTTAATGACTGTCGATTTGCCGCCGGCTCTTTCGTCGAGCAGGGTTACCTCGATGTGAATGGCAAGTATGCCATGGCCTTCCTTTTTAGAGGCGTATTGGCGGTTTTTATGGTCATAATTGATGAAATTCACTATCTTAAGTCGGCTGGAAAACTCGCAGCTGAAGCCGGGCTGCAGCAGCCGACTGAGGTTGTCGCTGGCGAGTGGCAGTCGCATTTCCAGCTCTGCACCGGCTACTGCGCCAAGCATAAACCAGAAAATCTGCGAGCGCCGGTCACGGCAGTCGCGTTGAATGGTTGCCATGGCTTCTTCGCGCAGCATGAGCGCGATTTCTCGTGCAATAAACTGTTGCCCGAGTCTATGGTCGGTGTTTCGCGCCGCCTGCATCATTCTGAAATAGCTTAGCGAAAGAATTGTCAGGCTTATAGCGATAAAGATGGCCAGCAGGAGTACGGAACCCTGTCTGCGATACTGTCTTGAGGCGAGGAGCATTTATCTTAACATCATTTGATTTCGTCAGTTGGTGACGGGAATTTCAACTGTGGGAAGGCGGTGGCATCGGCGCCAGCCTCTGGTTTTGCCGGGTTACTGGCAGAGGTTGCTTCAGTGGAGGAGGTGAGGCTGGTTGTCTCGCTGGTTTTGCCCGGCTGCGTCTCTGACTTGCTGCTGTGTGAGAATATGGTCAGGGCAATGGTAGCAGTCAATGCCGCTCCGACCACTGCTGCCAGAAGTTTGGCTTTAAGTGAGGTGGCAGCTGCAGTTACTGTCAGGCTGCTCTCGATACTGGCAAGGAATGCTGCAGAAGGCTTGAGGTCAGAGGTAGGCGAGCCCGAGGTTTTGAGCAGAGCAAGCAATGCCAGTGTCGAGGCGCATTTTGGGCAGGTTCTGGCGTGCGCTTCGGTGGCAGCATCGACTTTGTTGTCTTCGATGGCCCGATCGATAATTTTTTTGCATTCTTTGTCTGTCATACTTTATGGCCTCAAGACCTGAACTTCTTGCGCAACCTGACTATCAGCCGGTGAAAGACCAGTCGCGCATTGCCTTCGCTCGATCCGAGATGCTCGGCAATCTCTGAGAAAGGCATCTGCTGAAAGACTCTGAGCTCGATAAGGACTCTTTCCTGGGGTTTGAGCCCCGCATACAGATCGTCAACCACGGCATCAGAAACGACCTGGGCTTCCGGGGTGCGGTCATCCGGGAGATTGAGCAGATCGAACTCGTTGCCACTGGTATCGAACTTTTTCTCCTTTCGCAGCTTGTCGATATGCTGGTTTCTGGCAATTCGCAGCAGCCAGCCGACAAAGGAACCCGAAGTCTTGAACTGATCGATTTTGCGAAACGCGTTGATGAAGGCTTCCTGAGTGATGTCTTCGGCGTCTGACTTCTTGATGCCGAAGCCCATCAGGTAGTACATCACCGTTCCGTAATGTCTCTTTACCAGCATGCTGAACGCCTGCTTCTGACCTTTGCGGGCCATTTCGATCAGATCGTTGCTTTCGAAGCTTTCGTAATTGCGGGTCAAGGGCGGGCGTCCAAATCCGGTACCAGACACATCGATGCAGCTACGCTATTCTGTATGAATAACGAAGGCAAAACAGAAAATGTTACATCTTTCTGCTTTTCTGATGACCTTTTAAACATGACTTCTCTCTGGAAAGATCTATCGATAAGAATACTACTATGAAAAATACCTGGCAACTTAATTGAAATACAGACAAAAAGAAGAAGGGCGGCTGTTGCCGCCCTTCTCGTGTGAGTGCGCCGGTTGTCAGTTGTTGAGATACTCTTTGTTACTCATGACATAGGTTTTGATGAAATTGTATCTTTCCATGTCGATTTTGCCACCGTTGGCTGCAACAAAGTAATCGCCTTCAATCCTGCCACCAAGAACATAATAGGCGCAGCATTCGGCAAAGTCTTCTTCGGCCATGGTGCTGCCGTAAGAGGATACGCTTGTTCCTTTTATAGTGCCGTTTGGCCAGACCAGACTCTTCCAGGCCTGGAACTTATCTGGATTGGCGATGTGGAAACAGTGCGCCATTTCATGTATCAATGTTTTCTGGAAGCCCTTCTTGATCTGGTAGAGCTGCTCTGCTTCGGTCGGATCACGACCGTAATAGTCTTTAAGATTTTGATATAGTTCATCAGAAATAACAGTCGCCGGGTTCAGCATGTGAACCACCAGATCAGGCGGTTGCACGTAGCCACGGGCGGTTTCTGGTGAGCCTTCCGGGCCCTTTTCGTCGCGCACGACTTTTTCAGTGTGGCTCATGTATTCAGTTGGCAGAATGGCAAAGGCTTCTTCGGCGGCTTCGAGCTGGCCGGTAGTCCAGGCGGCTCCGACGCCGTCAGCAATTTCGATTCCGTAGGTTTCGTTTATCTCGTTCTTTTTTGCCTGAATCGGGTCGTCGATCGGGCCGACATCGGTGCCGGTTCCAGTGCCTGTGTCTGTATCTGTGCTGGTATCTGTTTCGGTGTCGGTGTTGGTATCTGTGGCAGTCCCGGTATCTGTTCCCGTGCCGGTGTCAGTGGCAGTGCCAGTGTCGGTACCCGTATCAGTATCGGTACCGGTGTCGGTTGCTGTTCCGGTGTCAGTGCCAGTGTCAGTATCGGTGTCTGTTGAGGTGTCAGTATCTGTAGATGTGTCTGTGTCGGTCGGTGGAACTATTTTTTCGCAGGTTATGACTTTGATATTAAGGGGGATTCCGGCCATTTTGGCGCTGAGAATGCGTATCAGACTGTCGATGACGCTTTGTACTTTTTGTTCGGCGGTTTCTGTGCCGCTGGCAACCTGATCGGGATCGACAATCTGGTCGGGACCGTCGGTTAGACTGCTGCCGGTAGAACTGCCAAGGTCGTGTCCGGTGCTGCCTTCAGGCTGCGCAATAGCAGAATCGATCGCACGGTAGATAGTATCGACATAGCTGTCGCTCTGCGCGAATGCCATTCCCGGCAGCGCAATCAGCAAACATGCTACTAGAGCCAGTGTGACTATAAAGCGTCGGCTCATGATTTACCTCCGACTGTACCGTTCCCTAACTAATTATACTTATTTTTTTGGCGTTTTGTTGCATTAATCTGTTTCGAAACATTTTCGTTATGATATATGACTTTGCTCTGATGTCTTTTTGTCTGTTAGAATGATATGGAGTTTTTTTGGCTGATACTGTCTGGAGGCAATATGAAAAAAGTTGCGGTTACATTTTTGATGCTTATAATGGCGGTCGGAGGATATTGCATGATCGAAACGCTCAGTCTCGAAGAACTTGCCAGCAGGTCTGACGTGATCGCACTCGTCGATGTCGTCGGGGTCAAGGCTGTTGGTCGACTGCCTTCACAGGTTGAGGTAATAGCCAATCTGGTTAAGGTCAATGAACCCTTCAAGGGCAGTGTCGCCGTCGGCGAAAATCTCAAGATAAAGACCTGGCGAGGCATCGAAGATAACCCGACACTGGTCGAAGGTTCGCGCGTACTGCTGTTTTTGCGACGCAGCGATAATCACTATACAGTTGTTAACGGAGTTCAGGGCTGGTGGCCACTCGATTCTGCCGGCAAATTTTCGGCTATGGGTACCGGCAAGACCATCGAAGACGTCAAAAAGGCGATAGAAAACCCGCCACCGCCGCCTCCCGCCCGCCCCAGACTAAGCCTCTAGAACTCTTTTTTGGCATCATTTCCGAACGACTTGCGCCGGGACTGAGCAGTGCAGCCTTGTGTTACCTGAAAGGCTGTTTGACTTTGTCTGTAGATCGAAGCATAATCACGCAATAAGCTTTACCCGGAGTGACTGATGAAAATTACAGATCTTGAGAACGGCTTCGATCCACTTGATATGCACAATTACCGGATGGAAAACCTTCCTGTCCGCGAAAAAAGCAAAGTTGAACAACGCATTGCCCAGATTGGCGTGCCGCTGGCCATACTGTCTTTCGTTCTTATCATGTGGGTTATTCCGCTGCCCTTTCTGGAAAACCTCAACCCCGAAACTCTCGGCAAAACTGCTAAAGCTACATTTGAGAAGCTTGGCGTCGAAGCGTTCAGCCGCATCAATATCGCCATGTTCGCGGTGTTTGTGTCATCAGTAATCTTGTGGATGACCGAGGCGATTCCCAACTATCTGACCTCGCTGATCTTGATCATCACCATGGTTTTTACCGGAATTCTGCCCGAAAAAGTCGCCTACGCCCAGCTTGGCCATGAAATCATGTGGCTCAATATTCTTTCATTCATACTTGCCTCGATGCTGGTTGAAACCGGTGCTGCCAAACGCTTTGCTCTATGGTTCATCGTGCGCTTCGGCCATAATGCGACTTCGATTTTTATCTCATTCATCCTGATCAACATCGTGCTGTCGGCTTTTATCTCAGCTACGACCGCCAAAGCTGCAATATTGCTGCCAATCTTTATGGTGATTGCCGCTGTTTATGGCGCTACCGGCGGTAAGCACAAGAACAATTTCGGGCGCAACATTGTTCTGCAGAACCTCTTTTGTATAAACATCGGCGCCAGCGCGTTCGTTACCGGCTCAGGTGCGAATCTGCTGGCGGCTTCGCTGATTGCCGGAGCGACCGGTGCCGGCTTCTTTTTTCAGGACTGGCTTATCGTTGCCTTTCCAGTATCGCTGTCTCTGCTGTTCATCGGCTGGATAGTCGGCACCCGCATTATTTTCCCGCTCAGTGATGCCGAAAGAGTGCCACACATTCAGGGTGGCATGGAATCACTAAACGAAGAACTCAAGAAACTCGGGCCGGTCAAGTTCGAAGAAATCAAGGCAATTGTGCTGTTCGTGGTCATTCTGGCGCTGTGGGCTACCGACAAGTATCATGGCATCAGCGCTACGGCAGTTGCTTTTGTTGGCGCCATCGTTGCGCTGCTTCCCGGTATCGGTGTGGTAAAATGGAACGATGTCGATATTCCCTGGCATCTGCTGATCTTCTCGGCCGGAGCCTACACTCTTGGCGCCGGCTTCAATGTAACCGACCTTCCTGCTATAACCGTCAATGCCTTTTTTGATGCACTTAATCTCGGAAGCAACACACCATTCTGGGTGCTTTACATTATACTTACCGGCACCATGATGTTCAGTGCCATTCTGTTTCAATCAAAAACCATGCGCACCATGATTTTTGTGCCGATCGCCATCGGCGTGGCGCAGCGCTTTGGTTTTGGTATCATGAGCCTGGCCTTGCCGGTTGCTTTGCTGATCGAGCATGTTTACGTGCTGCCCTTCAACAGCAAACCGGCTCTGTTGCTGTATTCAACCGACCATTACAGTTTTACCGACACCTTCAAGTTCGGTATAGCCATGATGATCATCAGCTGGCTGATCATCATTCTGATGGGCGAAACCTATTACCGCTTTCTCGGTTATACGCCAAATGGTGTTTTCGGCCTATTTTAAGTAACTTTTTCAACCTATGTTAAAAAGCCCCCGATACGGGGGCTTTTTAATAAATTTACGTGGCGTCAGCTCAGTCGTCGGTTTGATACTGGTAGATCATGCCGGTTTTGGTCTGATGGGAACTTATGAACATCTTGCCGCGCCTGACCAGATCGACGAAGAAATTGTCGATCAGATTGTGAGAGCTACTGTCACCGCGTTTCAGATATGCCTCAGTCTTGATCTTGAATGAGAATTCGGCAACCATGGGTGTGCTATCGCCTTTTTTATACCAGAGTGAAAACAGCGTTTTGGTTTTATCGAAGCCGAAGTCGATAGTGCCGTGCAGAATTCTCTGTTCGATGACCGAGATATTGTTTACGGTGGCAAGCTTGAGACTATCCTTCAGGCCTACTTTAGCCAGGCCCGGATAATACTTCTGCAAGTCTTTGATTGTGTCGGGAAGTTTTTTGAAGTTCTCGATTTTGCCGGATTTCGAAAAGATCGAGACTGGCGTAGCAGCCTTGACAACGACATCAACTTCTGAAGATACATCGTCGCCGTACTGCTTGGCCGGTTCAACTGGCGCGATAATCGCTGATTCGAGATCGGTTGCGCGAAATTTGAGAGTCATCTCAGCTTTATCTTTTTTTTCTCTGATTCTAAGCAGAAAGCCCTTTTTATTGAGATCGAAGGCAGCTGAATCGATAAAGCAGATTTCACGGTTCGGGCTTGATTTTACAATTTTCTGCGCGCGAAAATCATGATCCTTCGCAACCCTTTCGACGAGATCCCAGAAGAGTTCGCAACCCTTTCTTATGGAAGCGAAGTTTTCGGCTTTGAGCAGAACCTTGTATTCGCGAGAATCCGGTAATGTCGAAGTTCGAGCCATTGTCGCCGAACAGGTCAGCAGGACGAAGAGCAACGAAATCAGCAGTTTTCTCATTGTTATTTCCAGTTTTTGTAGGGATTTTTGGTGAGGTTCGAGTTGAAGTAGCGTGGATCGCTGGTGACTTCTTCGCCGATCCATGCAGGCAGTTCGATCTTCTGGTTTTCTGAAGTCAGTTCGACTTCTGCAACAATAAGGCCATTGTTGTCGCCAAAAAATTCATCGACTTCCCAGGTCAGGCCAGCATGCGCGATTTTGTAGCGGTTCTTCTCGATAAGGGGCTTTTCGCAGAGGTTGCTGAGCATCGCGTTGGCATCGGCGGCCGGAATTTCATATTCGTATTCAGCGCGAGAAGCACCTACAGTGATTCCCTTGATGGTCAGAAAACCTTTGTCGTCGATTGTTCTGACGCGAACTGTGCGCTCTTTGACGGTCGAGAGATAGCCCTGGCGGTAACTGGTGCCTTTGGCCAGATTTTTCCATTCAGTGCTTTTGACGAGATATTTGCGTTCGATTTCTTTTCCCATGGCTGGCTCCTATTCGGGCATCGATTCCATGCCGATGATGCGTTTGATGGCATGCAGATAGTTGATGTTTTCGTATTCTTCGAGTCCGAGCATGGATTTGGCTTTGAGAATAGCCTCGATGTCTGTGGACTCGACAGCAACTGTGCTGATGGCTGCGCCATTGATCAGCAGTTCGGCATATTCGGTAATGCATTCGTTGACCATGAAGCCGAAGCGGCGCTTGAAGACACTTACCGGTACGAGATCCCTGTGTGGTCTGATGACTTCGTTTATGAACTGAGTAAGCGTATATTCATCGCGGGCGAATTTGGGCATTTCGACGCCGAAGGCCGGAAAAACCTTTTCGGCAATCTCAGTCGCTTTCATCGGAAAGCTGCCTTTCATGCGTGGGTTCCACTGTTCAAGGCTTTTTTCGCTTTTGACAAATACTTTGATGTCCATCAGGTCATCGCGGATCTTGGTGTTGTTTTCACTGTTGCCGGCCGACATGATGTAGATTTCGGAGCTCTCTCGAATCTTGTCGAGCGGTGAGAGTTTGCGCATTTTCTTTTCGACCAGGCCGAAGTTCTGGGCAAAAGTTCTGAATTCAAAACGTGGTTTGATTTCGTTCATGACAATCCTTTCAAGAAATATTCAGTATCAGATGATTTTAGTTTATTGCATCTGGTTGCGCAAGGCCGCATTTTGCATTGCTGCAACCGCAAAAATACGCATGAAAAAACGACTCATCGTGAAATGAGTCGTTGAAGGGGTTTAGAATCAGAGAGAGAGGTTGTTGCTTGAAAAAACTTGAGTGCTCAGAGGAATTCACCTGGCAGTGAAACCTCTATTCATCTCATAGGCTTGCTCCTTGGGTTCGATAAGTTTAGTAACAATTCCAAGAGGAATCAACACTTTAAATGATACGCATTTAGTGTGCCAATTTAATTGACACTAAAAAAATAGCAATTAAAGCCCGCCTCAGCTATGGGGCTCGTGAGGAAAAATACTAAATATCGTATAAAACACGAAAATAAACTATTGTATTTCGTATTGTTGGCTGCCTATTAGATAAAACCGGCTGAAATGCCTGGCTAAGGCTAGTGCTTTGTCAAAGTTGAGTTTGCGGATAAAGTGATTTCAGTTTAATCCTGGCGTCTTCAGTTGAGAACTGCCAGTCTACGGTTTTCTGGGTTTTGTTTCGACAATCAGTCCATGCCGTCACTA
>JAACJG010000011.1 GCA_009917695.1 Candidatus Rifleibacterium amylolyticum
CTTCTAAATTCAAGTGCAGATCCTCTTCCGCCGCGAAGAGCCTTTTTCAGAAACTTTCGTTGTGAATCAGAAAGCTTGACCACAAACTGCTTTTTTCGGCCCATGATGCCCTCCTTCTGGTGCCCTGCTTTAAAAACAGGGTTCAAAGAAGATGATCGCTCAGATAGGAAAAAAGTACAAGCTTTTTCTTGTGCTTCAACTTTGACAGACCACTAGAGCTTGATGATAACCTTCCGGATATTGTCAGAGGAGATTCCGGCAAGCTCAGGCAGATTCTGGTTAATCTTTTAGATAATGCAATTAAATTTACTGCTGAAGGTGAAGTTTATCTGCAGGTGACACCAGATTCTGAAGCAGGCAACAGCAACATCAGATTTGAGGTTAGAGACACAGGCATTGGGATTGCAGTCGACAAGCAGGATCTGTTGTTTCAAAGTTTTACACAGATAGACTCGTCAAATACCCGACGCTATGGCGGCAGTGGTCTGGGCCTGGCTATCTCCAAAAAACTTGTACTATTAATGCGTGGACAGCTGTTCGTCCAAAGCGAATTGGGTAAGGGCGCAAGATTCTGGTTTCATATTCCCTTACCAGTCGAAGCTGATAAAGAAAAGGCTGATCATTTTTATAGGCAGGCAAGGTCGCTGTCGGGCAGAATGGTTGCTATCCCTATGCCGGAATTGTCGCAAAAAAGCTGTTATGCGCTTCTGGCAGAAGACAATCCCGTTAATCAGTATGTTGTCAAAGCAATGCTCGACAAGCTCGGCATATCGGTAGATGTCGTTTCAAACGGACATGAAGCAATTCTGGCGCTGGCACGTCGGCGCTACGATATTCTCCTGCTCGATCTGCAGATGCCGCTTCTTGATGGTTTTGAAACAATCAGACTGGTTCGCAGTAATACCAATGCTAATTTTAATCGCACAATTCCAGCGATAGCCGTTACAGCCGACGCTTTTTCCGAGACCAGAGAGGCCTGCATTCAGGCTGGCATGAATGATTGTCTGGTCAAGCCTTTTCGCATGCACGATCTGAGCAGCATAGTCAAGAAATGGCTTCCTGAAGATATTGCGAATAATTAGATGCCTGTATTGACGCTGGTTTAGAGATTTTAGTTTGTGAAATTGCTGTTTTGGCAAAAATGAAGAGTAAATTTCTGGCGATTTGCTGTAAATTAATGTTTAAGGCTTGACGAATTTGCGGTCGACTATTACTATTAGAAATCTTCCGCAGGATCGCAAATTTTACATTAAGGGGTATGCATGTCGCAGGTAACAAAAATCTTTGGTGAGCTGACGTTCAATCGTTCAGTAATGCGCGAAAAGCTTAGTCACAATACTTATGAGAGGCTAATATCTACCATTCACTCCGGCAATCCGCTCGATGAATCGATAGCCGAACCGGTTGCGCATGCCATGAAGGAGTGGGCGATCGGGGCTGGCGCAACCCACTTCACCCACTGGTTTCAACCGCAGCGCGGCGGAACTGCCGAAAAACATGATGCCTTCATTACCTACTCAGAAACCGGCGATATCATCGAAAGATTCTCGGCTAAACAGCTTATTCAGAGCGAGCCCGACGCCTCTTCATTCCCTTCCGGCGGCATGAGATCTACTTTTGAAGCCCGCGGTTATACGGCCTGGGATCCTACTTCTCCCGCATTTCTGATCGAAACCGATAACGTCAGAACTCTGGTTATTCCTTCAGTTTTTCTTTCCTGGACAGGCGATGTTCTTGACCTAAAAACACCTTTCTTAAGGTCAATGCGAGCGCTTAATGATGCTGGAATCAGGCTTCAGAGACTGCTTGGCAATCGTCTGGCCAAGAAAATCGTGGTTAACTGCGGTCCAGAACAGGAATATTTTGTCATATCGAAAAAACTGTATGAAACCAGACAGGATCTGCGAATATGTGGAAGAACCCTGTTTGGTGCTGCTCCTGCGAAGGGGCAACAGATGGAAGACCATTATTTTGGCTCGATTCACCCACGTATGATCAAATTTATGTCTGAGCTCGATCATCAGCTTTATCGTCGTGGCATTCCCGCCAAGACCAGGCATAATGAAGTCTCACCCAACCAGTTCGAAATTGCACCGCTCTATGAAGAGGCAAATCTCGCAATAGACCACAATCTACAGACTATGGATATCATGCGCCAGGTGGCAATGAAGCATGATCTCCATGTAACCATGCATGAAAAGCCATTTGCCAGAGTTAACGGGTCAGGCAAACATGTAAACTGGTCAATAGGCGACAATACAGGTACCAACTATCTTGAGCCTTCAGCCTCTCCTTTGAAGAATATATCGTTTTTGCTCACCCTTGGCGCCTTTATGCTGGGTGTTGATAAATTTGGCGGCGTTCTGCGTGCATGTGTTGCAGATGCCGGCAACGATCACCGACTAGGTGCAAGCGAAGCGCCGCCGGCGATCATGTCTATCTATCTTGGTGAATATCTCACCCGTTTGATCGATGAGATCGAAAGAATGGGCAAGCCTACAGAGCAGGTTATGGCCAATATAAACATGGGTGTGCGCAATCTGCCAAGAATATCCAAAGACTACTCCGACAGGAATCGCACTTCGCCAATTGCGTTTACCGGCAACAAATTTGAATTCAGAGCGGTAGGGTCGTCTCAGAATCCTTCTGAGGCAGCAACTTTGCTCAATCAAATCTGTACCTACGGGTTTTATACGATTGAAAAGAGACTGTCACAGCATAAAGAAAAAGATATTCGCGAAAGCGCACTGCTGGTTCTTAAGGATGTTTTCAGAGAAACCCGGCGCGTCAGATTTGAGGGAAATGGCTATTCTGATGAATGGCATAAACAGGCAGAAAAATTGGGTCTGCCGAATGCCAGAAATACACCTACAGCACTGAATGCTTATCTTGAGCCAGAAGCGATCGAACTCATGGAAAAGACTCATGTTCTGAGTGAGCGAGAGGTTTGTGCCAAGGTCGAGATCAAGCTTGAAAACTATATTAAAACAAAAGAAATCGAATATCGCACAGCGGTAAATATCGCGAGAACTCAGATTTTACCAGCTCTTGTAAAACAGATAAACTCTGTGGCTTCAGCCGCCGCCGCCGCCAAAGCCGCTGGAGCTGGTTCAAAAGTCTTAAGCGCCGAAGTTAAGAAGTTTGACGCCTTCTATTCTGATATTCAGCAGCACGCCGACAAGTTGGAAGCGATTCTTGAAAAGGCAGACAAACAGGACAATCATCATAAAAAAGCGGAATTTCTGGCCGAAGCTGGTGAGAAAGCTCTTGAACAGTTACGGGTGGTGGTTGATAATGCCGAAGAGTCGGTTGCCCATGAATTCTGGCCAATGGCCAAATATCAGGAACTGCTGACAGTTCTTTAAACATCCATTAAATCTCCAATACAGAAATGTATTGGAGATTTTTTAATTTCCATCGTCCTTCAGTAATGCATGGAGTTTATACAGATTTTGAGTGGCAGCGCCTTTTATTTCTACATTTGGCATCATGCTGAATTTAAAAGAATCCAAAGGCAATTGATTAAACGTCGTTTCATCAACGATTATTTCGTTACTCTCTGCCAACTTTTCGATGCGCGCTGCCAGATTAACTGTCTCGCCGATCGCAGTGTATTCCATGCGGTTTTTTGAGCCAAAATTTCCGACAACCGCCTCACCGGTTGAAATTGAAATACTCAGGCCGAGGGAACATCCGGCCGGGAGTTTAACGAGCGTCATGAATCGGGAAAACTCCTCCTGCAACCTGAACGCAGTATAGACTGAGCGCAAGGTGTCATCATGTCCGGTTTTGGGTGCGCCAAACAGAACGAGAATCCCGTCACCCATGAATTTGTCGATATGTCCGCCATTCTTCTCAATGAGAGTACAGGCCCGCTCAAACCAGGTGTTAAGTAAGGTCACCACTCCTTCTATCGGAATTGTGCCGCTCAAGCGGGTAAAGCCTCGTAGGTCTGCCATCATTACTGAAATTTTGGCCTTTTTGCCGCCCAGAGCCATATTCGCTTGATTATCGATTATGTTTCTGGCGACATCTCCTGACACATATTTGCCCAGAGCACTTTCCACTTTTTCGCTTTTTTGCACGGCCTTATCAAGAAGTTGACGGCAGATAAGGTTGGTTTGGCAGTTTTCGAATGCTGATCCAAGGACATACGCGAAAGCGGCAAAATGGGCAGGATCAAGATATTTGCGATTCTCTTCCTTCTGTCGAAAAACTACCACCAGACCGGTAACAATCTTATCCGCACTCAACGGCATGGCGGCCAGAGCATCAATTGACGACTCAGGAATCATGTTTTTGAGTGTGCGAAGGCTTGTTTTGCCGCCAATCAGGCTCAACATGCCCTTGCCGGGATCGTAACTATGCTTGCGCCAGAAATCAGGTTGAACCAGTATCGGCGGAAAATTTCTGTCAGGCTCGGTTCCCGGTTTAAAGCTGGGAATCAATAGATTTTTTTCATGGTCGGCCAGATATATTATCGCTTTATCTGCCTTGAAAAACTCCTCAAGCACATGGTAAGCCTGAGACAATACTCTGTTCTTGTCTCTGAGACAGCCGAGAAGGCTGAAATACAGGAGTTTTTGCATATACAGCTCATCTGCTTCCCTTAAATCGGCTTTAAGACTTTTAACCCGGGATTCAGATATATAATTCTGAGCGAGTTGCCAGTAGAAGTAGAAAAAAATGGCAGAAATAATTACGTGTCCGAGCATGCCTCCAAAAAACAGGCCGGGCGACTTGAAATGCACTGCGAAAATCAGCAGTAATAGAAGATTTGGTATCTGTACGGCTGCGGCAATTATAAAGAAATGCTCGATCTCTTTAAGACAGAGTATGAGCAGCATTATGGTCAGAAGCAGATTTCTGGTGCCGTATGCCAGGGTTTGCGAAGAAATGAACCAGGCATCGGTCAACGCAAGCAGTATTGCCACTCCAGCGAAGATTCCGAAATGCAAAGATCGCACAAGACTTTTAATCGAGTCAGTAAGCTTTCCCATTGGTCTGGTCACCAGAGTATTTCTTGAGTATCAGCTGATTATATACATCATTTTAACCAGATTGGCAATTCGAATTCGCTTTTGAACAGGTTTCAAGCGGGATGTCGTGTTTATAGCAGATTTCTAACTAATCTTGAGACTATCTAACCGGCTCAAATTTTGTTATCATCGATGATCAGCCAATACTAACAGGAATCACAATTATGGATATGACTATACTGCTGACCGGACTGGCAGTGTTTATGGCAAGGATTGTCGATGTTTCAGTCGGCACCATACGCATTATCAGTATTGTTAATGGTCGCATCAAGACTGCTTTCGTGCTTGGTTTCATCGAAGTCAGTATCTGGTTGCTGGTGATCTCAACGGTGTTGGGCAAAATTAATGAAAGTCCATTTATCGCGATATTTTATGCTCTCGGTTACGCTTCAGGTAACGTTGTCGGGATTCTTATCGAAAAACGTATTTCTATGGGAAACTCGATGCTGAGAATCATCAGCCTTGAGAAAGGTATTGAGCTGGCGACGGAATTCAGGCGTCTTGGTTTTCAGGTAATGACTTTTGACGGCATTGAATCTGATCGCGCGGTCAAAGAAATCGAAATTCCCTGTCGTCGCAAAGATATCGATCAGCTTGTGGCAATCGCAAGAAAAATAGAGCCAGATGCATTTTTTGTGACCGCCAATATCGGAGTCGGGCCAAAGATAAGGCATCCGGTAATGCAGCCGCCAAGCGGCTGGCGCGCTATTTTTAAGCGCAAGTAGTATTTGTCAGCGAACACCTGATTTAGCCAGTAATTGCTTCAGATCTTCGATTATTGCCCGGTAAGGGCGGAGTATTTTATGCCCGGCTGCTGTCTGCCCGGTATTCTGGCTTTTGATGAGCAAGTCGAGATCGGCTATTTCTCTGGTTAACCATTCTCTTATTGCACGCAGTGTCTGCGCTGACAACTCCTCTATCAATAATTTTCTCGCCAGCTGATATTCAGCAAAGTGTCTGGCGACAAAACTTAAACCAAGGCGATAATAGTCTTCTTCGAGCAATTGTGGGTGCCCGGCAGCAAGCGCAGTCAGCTCATACTGCAGCGCGACTGCTCTCATAAAATCCTCATGTTTCTGCCCGGTCAGCTCTATACCTGATTCAAGTCGCCAGATCGTGCTTTCGACAACACCTGCGAGATGGTCGAGGTCTTTCTGCACAGACGCACAAACTGGAGCGATGGCAAGTATCATTAATAGCACGCATGCAATCAGACTGGTGAATAGTGAATTGTTGAAGAAATCAGGCTTTCCATGAGATTGCTTTGCCGCTACGCTCCTCGCAATGACTGATTTAAGCAATATTGAGTCCTCTTCTGATGCAGAGCTTGAGGTGTCGATAAGAATTGCCGGCTTTACCATATGGGCGTGGCTGCTCATTGTTCAAGCAGTTTTGCGGCTCTGGCCAGGGCTTCTTCACGCGTGCTGATTTCGCCTAAAAACTGTGCCTCTTCGAGGGCTTCGAGGATTCTTCTGAATTCAGGGCCTGGTTTGAGTTTGAAATGTTTAATCAGGTCGTTACCGTTGAGAAAAGGGGCTAGTTTTGGCCTTTTGAGCTGTTCGTAAAATGCCTGCATGATTTTCATTATGCCGATTTCGAATTCTGCCATTTCCTCGGTGCTGAGAGTGCCCTGGGCGGAGCAGCGGTCAGCCAGCGAGAGCAGGGCTATGCCCAGGCCGTCCCGGCCGGTTTCTGAGAAAAAACGAAACAGACGCTTATCAGTAATACCCTGCTGCAGCATGACGCCAGGGCGCATGTGATTTTTTACCAGAAGCTGCAGATACTGGCTTTCGTTGACCGAGAGCCTGAGGTTTTCGCTGATTTCTCGGGTTATGCGCACGCCTTCCATTTCATGACCATGAAAAATCACGCGGCCAGAATCTGCATCAACTCTGCGACAATCAGGTTTTCCGAGATCATGCAGCAGGCTGCTAAGCTTGAGAAGCTGGCGGTAGGTGCGGTTTCCAGAAAGATTCTCGTCAAGATATCTGATGAAGGCCGGCCACCATTCGGGCCGATCATCTGCGACAAGCAGCAGTTTTTCAAGGTTTTCGAGAGTCAGCAGGCTGTGTTCAAATACATCGAGGTGGTGCCACTCGTTCTGCTCGACGCCAGCACAGGCGGCGAGCTGTGGAAAAATCACCGGTAAAATACCGGTTTCGTGCATAATTCTGATCCAGTGCGTGCTGTTATCGACCTGGAAAACTTTGAAAAGTTCGTCGCGTATGCGCTCACCAGAAACGCCTTTGAGCAGCGGTGCCTGGTCAACTATCATTTTATACAGCTGTTCAGAAAAGCTTGCATTGAAAAGCGCAGAGAATCTGAATGCCCGCATCAGTCGCAGCGGATCATCGGTAAACAGATGGTCTGAGCAGGGTATGATCAGACCCTGCTTCAGGTGCTCACAGCCACAAAGTGGATCGTATAATTCTAATTCACTCCCGGCTTTGCCCCCTTGTCTCGTTTGTTGTGGCTTATCTTCAGGCATTGTGAGCCGGGCAGCGATGGCGTTAATGGTAAAGTCGCGTGCGCGCAGATCAGCATCTATGTCTTCAGCCCTGAACATTGAGATGTCAAAGGTATAATGTTGATCATCAAAAGATCTTACCACCCTGACGACCTTGCGCTCTTCGTCGAGTACTACGAAACCGGCGCCAGTTTTTCGCGCGTATTCACGCGCGGCCGGTATCGGGTTAAAGCTGGTGGCGAGATCAAGATCTGGCAGGGCAGTCTGTCCCTGCAACAGGTCGCGTATACTGCCGCCCACCAGCCATACCTCATGGTCTGCTGCCGGGCGCAGAAAGTACAGAATCTCCCGCAGCATCATGGTTTCGATGTGCGGGAGATTTACTGTAATTGTCATCAGCCAGGTTATTCGGGTTTCTGGAAGTAGTTTATATCGGGTTTGCGGGCAGCCGTAGCTTCGTCAAGGCGGCGCACCGGCGTTTTTGTCGGCGCATTCTTGAGGTTGTCAGGGTTTTCGGCAGCTTCGCGCGCAATCATTTCCATGGCTTCGCAGAAACAGTCAAGCGTGCCCTTGCTTTCGGTTTCGGTTGGTTCGATCATCATCGATTCTTCGACGATCATCGGGAAATACACGGTAGGTGCGTGAAATCCGAAATCAAGCAGGCGCTTGGCAACGTCGAGGGTCTTGACGCCGTGTCTGGCGAGACCTTTTCCCGACAATACGAATTCATGCTTGCAGAAGCGATCGTAAGGCAGATCGAAGGTCTTTTTGAGGCGCTGCATCATGTAGTTAGCGTTAAGAACCGCATAGGCAGAGACATTTTTGAGACCTTCGCGGCCGTTGACCAGAATGTAGGCAAAGGCGCGCACGAGCACGAGGAAATTGCCGAGCGATCCGAGTACCGGGCCGACCGACTCGCGGCATTTGGTCTGCAGGCGGTATTTTTTGCCGTCGAACTGAATGCGCGGGTTGGGCAGAAAGGCCTCGAGATGCTTCTTGACGCCGACCGGGCCGGCGCCGGGGCCGCCGCCGCCGTGTGGAGTTGAGAAGGTCTTGTGCAGATTGAGATGCACGATGTCGAATCCCATGTCGCCCGGGCGGGTCCAGCCCATGATGGCATTGAGATTGGCGCCGTCATAGTAGACGAGGCCGTCGACCGAATGCACCAGGTGAGCGAGTTCACCGATATTTTCGTCGAACAGGCCGAGTGTGTTGGGGTTGGTGATCATCAGACCGGCGATATCGGGGCCGAGTTTCGATTTGAGGTCTTCGATATCGACGCCGCCGCGCGGGTCGGACTTGATGTTTACGACTTCGTAGCCGACCATCGAGCACGACGCCGGGTTGGTGCCGTGGCCGCTGTCAGGAATCATGATTTTGGTCTTGTGATTGCCTTTTTTGCGGTGATAAGCCTTCATGATCAGCAGGCCGGTGAGTTCGCCATGGGCGCCGGCAGCTGGCTGCAGCGTGATGGCATCCATGCCGGTAATTTCTGCAAGCGACTCTTCAAGGGTCTTGAGCATCTGCAGGGCGCCCTGCACACTCTCTTCAGGCTGCTGCGGGTGCAGGTTGGCAAATCCCGGCAAACGCGCCATGTTTTCGTTAACCTTGGGGTTATACTTCATGGTGCAGGAACCGAGCGGGTAAAAGCCGATATCGACGCTGTGATTCAGTCGCGAAAGGCGTGTGAAATGCCGAACTACATCGAGTTCAGACATCGACGGCAGCGGCAGTTCTTCACGCAGAAAGCGGGCCGGAATATGGTCAGCTGGATCGACTTCAGGAACATCGAGCGCCGGCAGCGTAAAGCCGCGGCAGCCATCTTTCGACAGGTCAAAAATCAAGGGTTCAGCCATTGATAAACCCTCCTAACAGGTTGCAGTAGTTGTCGATTTCGTCTTTGCTGCGTTTTTCGGTAACAGCTACCAGCACGCAGTCTTTGAGATTCGCAAACCAGTTGTCGAGCGGAATGCCGGCAAAAACGCCATGTTTGGCCATTTTGCCGAGTACTTTGCGGGCGTTGGGGATCTTAACGACCAGTTCATGGAAGAAGCTGCCGGTAAACGGGAAGGTAACGCCATCAACCTTTGCGAGTTCGCGTTTGAGGTAATGCGCTTTCTGGAAACACTGGCCGGCTACTTCGCGAATGCCTTCGCGCCCCATCAGGCTCAAATAAATGGTTGCGTTGAGAGCCATCAGCGCCTGGTTCGAGCAGATGTTGCTGCTCGCCTTTTCACGTCTGATATGCTGTTCGCGGGCCTGAAGAGTGAGCACAAAGCCGATTTTACCATCGATATCGGTAGTTTTGCCGACGATACGACCGGGCATTCGGCGCAGCAACGCTTTTTTCGAAGCAAGAAAGCCGACGTAGGGGCCGCCAAAGCTGAGCGGAATCCCGAGTGGTTGCCCTTCGCCGCAAACGATGTCGGCGCCAAGCTTCCCGGGGGTTTCAAGCAGGCCGAGAGCAATCGGGTTGGCGACGACTATTGCAAGAGCACCCGCTTCATGAGCAACTTCCGCAATTTTTTCGATATCTTCGATGCAGCCGAGGAAGTTCGGATACTGCATGACAACTGCTGCAACCTGGTTGTTCAGCATTTCATGCACTTTGGCCGGATCGACGACGCCGTCTTCGAACGGCACGCTGACAATTTCAGCTCCAAGCGGAGTGTTGAGCGAATTTATGACGCGGCGGTATTCCGGATTAACCGTCTGCAACACGAGAACCCGGTTGCGGCGGGTCTGTGCTGTCGCCATGTTGATGGCTTCGACAGTTGCGGTTGCGCCCTCATACATTGAAGCATTGGCCTGATCCATGCCGGTCAGCCCGCAGATCAGACTCTGAAATTCGTAGATACACTGGAGAGTGCCCTGCGAAACTTCTGGCTGATAGGGAGTGTAGGCCGTAAAAAAGTCGCCGCGCAGCAGCAGATGGTCGATTGCCGCCGGGATAATGTGATCGTAGGCTCCACCGCCAAGAAAACAGACCTTGTCATCGACGGTCTCGTTGCTCTGTGAAAGGCGGGTCAGCTTTCTCGTCATTTCGGGCTCACTCATTCCTTCTGGGATGTTGAGGTCGCCCTGAAGCCTTAGTTCAGGCGGAATTTCGGCAAAAAGATCGTCGATGGTCTTTACGCCGATGGCCCCGAGCATTTCCTGCACTTCGGCAGGAGTTGTGGGGATATAGTTAGCCATAAGACAGCTCCTGTCGGTTTATTCGCAGATTTTTTTGTAGTCAGCTTCTGAAAGCAGTGTGTCGTATTCCTTGGAATCAGCGACCTTGATTTTAACTATCCAGCCGGCATCCATCGGAGACTCGTTGACCAGAGCCGGGTTGCCTTCGAGTTCGCTGTTGGTTTCAACGACTTCGCCGCTGACCGGGGCATACATGTCAGAAACGGTCTTAACCGATTCAATGGTGCCAAAGGTCTTGCCAATAGTCAGTTTGCTGCCGTTTGCCGGAAGCTCGACAAAAACCACATCGCCAAGCTGGTGGGCGGCATATTCAGTAATGCCTACGGTTACCACGTTGCCATCGAGTTTTGCCCATTCATGTTCTTTTGTGAATCTCATCTTGTAATCTCCTGTTAAATTGAGTAAAAGGGGAATTTTTTGCAGATTTCGTTTACTTTGCCCTTTACGGTTGCCAGATTGGCTTCGTCTTCGGGGGCAGTCAGTGCCTGATCCATCAGGTCCGCGATCTGGCTCATTTCATTGGGGGTCATGCCACGGGTAGTAACAGCCGGCGTGCCTACGCGCAGGCCTGAAGTGACAAAGGGCGACTGCGGGTCGTTAGGAATTGTATTTTTGTTAACTGTGATTCCGGCGTGATCAAGAGCTTTTTCAGCGAGTTTGCCAGTAACGTTCTTGTTGCGAACATCGATCAGCATCAGGTGGTTGTCGGTACCGCCAGATACGAGTCGGAAACCTTTGGCTGTAAGAGCTTTGGCAAGAGCCTGCGCGTTATCTATCACTTTTTTCTGGTATTCCTTGAATTCGGGCTCAAGAGCTTCTTTAAAAGCGACGGCCTTGGCTGCGATTACATGCATCAGCGGGCCGCCCTGCAGACCAGGGAAAATCGCCTTATCGATCGCCTTAGCCCATTTCTCTTTGCAGAGAACAAGGCCGCCACGGGGGCCGCGCAGGGTTTTATGGGTTGTCGAGGTTACGAAATCAGCATAGGGTATCGGCGATGGGTGCAGACCGGCAGCGACGAGGCCGGCGATGTGAGCCATATCGACACACATGACAGCATCGATTTCGTCGCAGACTTTGCGGATTCTTTCGAAATCGATGATACGCGGGTAAGCAGAGGCGCCGACCATGATCATTTTGGCTTTATTTTCTACTGCCAGTTTGTGCAGCATGTTGTAATCAAGAGTTTCAGTGTCATCGGTAACGCCGTAAGGAACGACATTGTAGAGCAGGCCGCTGAAATTAACCGGGCTGCCGTGAGTGAGATGGCCGCCGTTCTGCAGGTTCATGCCAAGAAAGGTGTCGCCTGGCTTGAGAACGACCTGATATACGGCCATATTAGCCTGGCTGCCAGAATGTGGCTGTACGTTGGCATGTTCGGCGCCAAAAAGCTTTTTAACGCGATCGCGAGCCAGGTTTTCGGCTTCATCGACGACTTCACAGCCGCCATAATAACGTTTCGCCGGGTAACCTTCGGCGTATTTGTTGGTGAGAACCGAGCCGAGAGCTTCGAGAACAGCTTCTGATACGAAGTTTTCTGAAGCGATAAGCTCGATCTGGCTCATCTGGCGATTTTTTTCGCGCCCGATAATTTCAAAAATCTCGTTGTCGAATTCTTTAAGACTGCGCATTATTAACTCCTTGCCCTGGTGTAAAATGGTGTTTCTATGACTGTAGCGGGATAATTCTTGCCGCGAATTTCAATGTCGAAAACAGTGCCGATGGCGCTGAGCGCTGGCGGTACGTAGCCGAGTCCGATGTTTTTCTTGAGAGTCGGGGCCATGGTGCCAGAAGTCACTTCGCCAACGGTTTTGCCGTCTTTTACGATCGGGTAGCCGTGACGGGCAGCCGGGCCTTTACCCAGTTCAAAGCCGACGAGAGTCTTGCTGACGCCCTGTTCTTTCTGCTTTTTGAGCACATCGCTGCCGGTAAACGCGCCTTTGTTGAACTTTACGGTCCAGTTCAGATTAGCTTCGATCGGAGTTGTATTGTCACTGATATCGTTGCCATAGAGCATCAGACGTGCTTCGAGCCTGAGCGTGTCGCGGGCGCCAAGCCCTATGGGTTTGATTCCTGCCTCTTTGCCGGCTTCCATCAGAGCGTTCCAGAGCTTTTCTGAATGCTCGGCCGGGTAGTAGAGTTCGAAGCCTTCTTCGCCGGTATAGCCGGTGCGACTGATGATGCATTCTACGTCGAGAACCTTGCCTGAGGTGAACCAGTAGAATTTGATGGGTTTGAGGCGCTGGCGGGTAAGCTTTTGCAGAATGGCTTCAGCCTGTGGCCCTTGAATCGCTATCAAGCCGGTGTTGTTCGACTGGTTGTCGAATTTAACATCGCCTTCGAGTTGGCTTTTGATCCAGTTGTAGTCTTTTTCGATATTGCTGGCGTTGACGACGAGCAGAAACTTTTCTGCGTTCCAGCGGTAGACGAGCAGGTCATCGACGATACTGCCATCGGGTCGGCACATCGGAGTATAAGCTATCTGGCGGTCAGAGAGAGCTTCGGCATCCTGTGTGACAATTTTTTGAACATTTTTGAGCGCGTCAGGCCCGGTCAGCCAGAATTCGCCCATGTGGAAAAGATCGAAAAGCCCGGCCGCCTCGCGCACGGCATTGTGCTCTTCGATGATCGAAGTATACTGCACCGGCATATACCAGCCCGAAAAATCGATCATTCGGGCGCCAAGTTTTTCATGCACTGCACACAACGGGGTCTTGTTCATTCTTATCTCCTTTGAGTTCTCATAAACCAGTTATATTGCCGTTTTCATCGACATCTATATGCTCGGCTGAAGGGGTTGCCGGCAGTCCCGGCATGGTCATGATCTCGCCAGCAATGGCGACGACAAAGCCGGCGCCGGCGCTCAGTCTGGCTTCGCGTATGGTAACTTCGAAACCGCTCGGCCGACCAAGCTTGTTAACAGTATCAGAGAGCGATGACTGGGTTTTGGCGATACATACCGGAACCTTGCGATAACCCAGTTTCTCGAACATTTCGAGGCTGTCTTTGGCTTTTTTCAGAATGGTTACGCTGCCGGCTCCGTAGCAGCAGCGCGCAATGACGTTAATTTTTTCAATAAGCGGCATTTCAAGCGGGTAGAGACAGGCGAATTCGTTTTTCTGACTGGCGATGACCTTTTCGATTTCTTTAGCCAGTGCCAGTCCGCCTTCCGGGCCTTTTCCATAAATATCAGCTTCGACCGCAGCAACGCCGAGCTTTCGCGCCGCTTCGACTACCCAGGCAATCTCAGCATCGGTATCGCTGGCAAAGCGGTTAACCGAGACCACGCAGGGCACTCCGTAATGGCCGATGTTTTCGATATGTTTGGCGAGATTGTCGAAACCGGCTTTGACTGCCTGCAGATTCTCAGCATCAAGCTGATTTTTGGGAACACCGCCGTGCATCTTGAGAGCCCTTACCGTGGCGACTATTACTGCTGCGGCCGGTTTTAGTCCGCCAACCCGGCATTTGATATCGAAGAATTTTTCGGCGCCAAGATCGGTGGCGAAGCCTGCTTCAGTAATCACAACATCAGCAAGTTTGAGGGCAAGCTTGGTGGCAACCAGACTGTTGCAGCCATGCGCGATATTGGCGAACGGGCCGCCATGAATCAAAACCGGCGTGGAATAGCGAGTCTGCACCAGGTTTGGCTTCATCGCCTCTTTGAGAATGGCGCACATTGCACCCTGAGCCTTGAAATCACGGGCATAGATCGGTTCGCCCTTGCGGTTGAACGAGACAATCATGTTGCCCAGTCGCTCTCGCAGCTCGTTCAGGTCTTCAGAGAGGCAAAGGGCAGCCATGACTTCAGAAGCGGCAGTGATATCGAAGCCGGTCTCGCGCGGAACTCCATTTGCCGGGCCGCCGAGGCCAGATACGATACAACGCAGACTGCGGTCGTTCATGTCCATGACGCGACGGAATGGTGTTGACTTGGGGTCGATATCAAGCTGGTTGCCATGCTGAATGTGGTTGGCTACAAGTGCGGTTAGCAAATTGTGAGCAGAAGTTACCGCGTGAATGTCACCGGTAAAATGCAGATTGATTTCGGCCATCGGCTCGATCTGACTCTTACCGCCGCCGGTGGCGCCACCTTTGACACCAAATACCGGGCCCATTGAGGGCTCGCGCAGACACAGCATGGTCCTGCGGCCGAGCGCTCGAAACGAGTCAGCCAGGCCGATGCAGGTCGTGGTTTTGCCTTCACCGGCAGGTGTCGGTGTCATTGCTGACACCAGAATCAGTTTGCCATCAGGATTACCCGCCAGCCGCTGTCGCGCCTTTGCCGATACCTTAGCCTTCATGCGGCCATAGGGTTCAATTTCGTCATGCAGAAGGCCAATTTCAAGACCGACGTCTTCAATCGGTCTAAGCCCTTCTTTAAGTTGCCTGTATTCTGTCAAAGCCTCACCTCATCACTTGTAATTGAGAAAATATTCCATGGTGGCGCTGATGCCGGCGCCAACCTGTTTGAGATAACCAGATTTTTTGAGCGTCATCTCGAGCAGGCCGACAGTACCGAGAATATCGCGCTCGCCAATCGCGCCTATTGTGGTAATGCGCAGAAGCTTGGTTGCGAACTGTTCCTGTCCGCCTGCAATAAGCACACCGTAGCGGTTGCGCAGTTCACTGACTATATCTTTTGGCGCGACGCCCTCCGGTGAGTAGAAAACTGTCAGCACATTGGAGGTTGCATCTTCGTCTGTAAAAAGGCGCAGATTCATTGCCTTGAGTGCGGCACGCAGACCGCCGGCCAGTTTATCATAATGTTTGAAGCAGTTTTCGATGCCGATGCGGTCGATCTTACGCAGTGCTTCGAGCAGCGAAAACATGACGTTGATGGCGGGTGTCCATGGATATGCCGGAATCGCGCCTTCCTGGTCTTTTTTGTAAATTTTCAGATCGAAATAATAGCCGTGGCACTTGACCTGTTCAACCTTGGCCCAGGCCTTTTCTGAGAGAGCGACCATGCCGACACCTGGAGGTGCCAGAAAGCCCTTTTGCGAGGCTGACACGGCGACATCGACATGCCATTCATCCATTTTAAAGGGGAGGGCTCCGATACCCGAAACGCCGTCGGTGATGAAAATCTTGCCTTTGTCTTTGAGAAACTTGCCAATAGCTTCGATATCGTTGCGAATACCGGTTGAGGTTTCGTTAAAAGTGACGGTAACGCCTGAAATCTCGGGGTTCTTTTCGAGAGCGGCAGCTATCTGCTCGACAGTTACACGTTTGCCGTCTTCACAGGCGAGCACGACTGTTTTTAGTCTGAATGCTTCGCAGATCCTGGTGAAGCGCACGCCGAATACGCCAGTTTGAATGGTCAATACCGTTTCGCCTTCATTAAAAAGATTGGCGATGGCGGTTTCCATGGCACCGGTGCCAGATGAGGTTGTCAAATAAAGCTTTTGCGTCGTGCCAAAGAATTTTTTGAGCAGAGTTACACATTCAGTGTATACCGGCGCAAAATCATTGGTGCGGTGGTGGGTAAGAGCGCGGGCTCCTGCCAGAGTTACTTCTGCGTCGAGGTGAACAGGGCCAGGGGTCATCAACAGGGTATCAATTTCCATGACAGTTCTCCATTCCATTCCTTGTGTTTATCTTATGATAATTTTTCTTTTGCTTTTAAAGTGTTGGCCAGCAGCATGGCGATGGTCATCGGCCCGACTCCGCCCGGCACCGGCGTGATATAACCGGCCCGCTGCGCTGCCGGTTCAAATTCTACGTCACCAACCAGCCGGTAACCTTTTGCTGACGCCGGGTCATCGACCGAGTTGATGCCGACATCGATAACGACACTGCCAGGCTTAACCCATTCGCCTTTGACGAATTCCGGCTTGCCGAGTCCGGCAACGATAATGTCGGCGCCACTGATCAGGGCTGGCAGGTCGCGGGTGCGCGAATGGGCGACAGTCACCGTAGCGTTGGCTTTGGTCAGCAGCGCCGCCATCGGCTTGCCGACTATGTTACTGCGCCCGATTACGAGGGCAGTTTTCCCCTCAATCGGAACTTTGTAGCGCTTGAGCATTTCCATGACGCCCAGTGGTGTGCAGGGAACGAAGGTATCGACGCCGAGATGCAGATAACCGACATTCACCGGATGAAAACCATCGACGTCTTTGCGCGGATCAATTGTCTGCAAAGCCTCAGATTCGTTGAGATGAGAGGGCAGGGGAAGCTGCAGCAGAATGCCGTGAATTTGCGGATCCTGGTTGAGCCGACGTATCTCGTCGAGCAGTCCAGCCTGCGTCGTCTGGCCATCGAGAGTGATTTCACGCGAATAGATACCGGCCTCTTCACATGCCTTTTTTTTGGAGTTGACATAGACGCGCGACGCCTTGTTGTCGCCAACGATTATGACGGCGAGTCCGGGTGGTTTCTGCCCGGCGCTGGTCATTGTCTTGACCGATGCGGCGACTTCGGCCCGGATCTGCTGAGATAGCTGTTTCCCGTCGAGGATTGTGGTCACGGCAGACTCCTGTTAAATGATTTTCAGCCGAGTATAACGCTGTAAAAGTAAATAGGCAACCCTTATCTAAGAAATTCGCCCGAAGAAATACTCTATAGAGGCAAATCGCATGAAACTCGGTCGAAAGACACAAACCGCCGATTCTCTCATCGCAAAGAAACAGGATTCCCTGTCATGTTTTGAAAGCTATGGGTTTATTAGAGACAGAGACAAAAAGTCTGGATATGGAAATGGTTTGCTGATAGGATATGGCGATAGATCGATCGGACAGGGAGAGTGATTTAAGTGGAATCATGTGAGAAAACCCCGGTTTCGGGGAGAGAAATTATCGATATGGCCGGTCGCAAGGTGATCTTACCTGAAACCATCAATTCGGTTTTTGCCGGGTCATTTTATGGTTACACCATGCTTGCCTCGCTGGCGCCTGAGATGATAGCCGCAACGCCAATGCCGGCGCGTGAATGCGATAAAAGGTATCTGCACCCGCACCTGCATGATCTGCCGGTAATCGAAAAAATTACCGAAGTAGATGCACTGGCAAAGGTTAAACCCGACGTTATAGTAGTCTGGGCGGACAAGGAGCAGCCTTTTCATAAAAAGTCAGAGGCTGTTTGCGATTCTCTGGGTATTCCATTCGTGTATGCAATAGTTGGCAATCTTGGTGATGTCGAAGATTTTCCGGCAGCTTACGAGTTTCTTGGCAAACTGTTGGGGTGCGAAGCCCGTGCTGCACGCCTCGCCGAATATTGCCGGGAAACGCTCGCCGAGGTCACCACGGTGGTCGATCGCATACCTGAGCGCCTTAGACCTGGTGTTTATTATGCTGAATGTGAAAACGGGCTGGCGACTGAATTCGACGATTCGTTGCACGCTCATCTGTTTCGCCTGATGGGCGATGTCAATGTCCATCGAGGGCACATTGCCGAGCATAAAGGTCTCGAACCGGTTACTTTCGAGCAGATAGAAGCTTATAACCCTGACGTGATAATTGCCTGGAGCCGTTCATTCGTAAAAAACGTCATGCTGGATCCTCGCTGGAACGAGATCAGAGCCGTTCGCAACCATAGGGTTTATCCGATTCCGAACGTTCCGTTCAACTGGTTCGACCGGCCGCCCTGCTTCATGCGGATAATCGGTCTCAAGTGGCTTGCTCATCTGCTTTATCCAAATGATTACGCGGTCGACCTCGTCAAGGAGACCCAACAATTCTATGCATTGTATCTCGACAAGGAAATCTCAGCCGAAGAAGCCGGCAGAATCATCGCCCAGGAAACATGATTGTCAGTGTCAGTCGGCGAACGGATATACCGGCTTTTTATCATGAGTGGTTTTACAACCGCCTGACGACAGGCTTTGTGCTGACAAGAAACCCGATGAATCCGGCGCAGATCCGGCGGGTTGAGTTGAACCCGGAAGAGGTTGACTGTTTTGTGTTCTGGAGCAAGAACCCGCAACCGTTTATGCAGAACTTCAGTCGGCTGAATGCTTATAAATACTACTTTCAGTTCACGCTGACGCCTTACGATCGTGACCTTGAGCCCGGGTTGCCAGATAAAAGAGAGCTAATTGGGACATTTCGCGCGCTGTCAACTGAGATAGGCGCAGAAAAGGTTGTCTGGCGGTATGATCCGATAATCTTTACTTCGCGATACGATCTGCAATACCATGCCGGGCATTTTGCCTGGCTATGTGAGCAACTGAGCGGCTTTACTGAACGTTGTATCATCAGCTTTTATGACCACTACAATTTTGTCAGGCGCAATCTGAACGGCATCGAAATTTTGCCGGTTGACAGTGCCAGAATACGCGAGATTGCACTAATATTTGCCGAAACAGCCGGCAAAAATGGTTTGACGGTCGAAAGCTGCGCCGAAAGTGAAAACCTGGAAGAATTTGGTATCGCGCATGGGCGTTGCATCGATGACCGTTTGATCAACCGCATCTGCGGGCGCGATTTACATTTAAAAAGAGACCATGGCCAGCGCCCGTTGTGCGGCTGCGTTAAAAGCGTCGATATTGGCGCCTATTCAACCTGCCTTCACGGCTGCCGCTATTGCTATGCGGCCAGGCAACGGCTTACTGCTGCACAGATATCGTCAAGACACGACCCCACAGCACCATTTCTGGTTGGCAATTCTACTAAATAGGTCTATCGGTTTGCGGGTGGGGTGACGGTGAAGACGACCTGTGACTGTAATCCCCATTTTTCGACACTCTGTTTGAGCACGTGGTATTTGCGGGCGTAATACCAGTCGCCGTCGTTGATGACCTTGTTCTGCAACATGGTTTGAATGTTTTTCAGCAGAGGCACCATGGCGAGGCGCTCGGCCGGGGCCATTTGATCAATCTCTTTCAGTAGAATCTCAAAGAGTTTGAATTTTTCGTTGGTAAACTCGCTGGAAACATTCTTTTCGACTCTGCCTTGAGCATCATTCAGAGACTGACGGGCTACTTCATCGCCGGGGTTTTTGACCAACATGTGATGAGCGTCGAGCATGCGCTTTAAATTGCGTTTCAGTGGGAGTTTGGCGGTAATCTGGTAGACGATGATTTTTGCCACAACCGTCAGAATCTGGCTGCCCATATAGCCGCCAATAACGCTGCCGACACCGGGCGCGAGAACCGAACCAACTGCCGCGCCAAGCGAAGCGCCGGTAACACTGACCAGACTTATTGATGCGCTTCTGAAAATCTGCAGAGCGAGAAAACTCAGAAGAGTTCGATCTTTCATCGTCTGCTTGAAGATGTTTTTCAGACCCTGATTTTGTGCAGAAGCCTTAATCATGTCGTTAACCAGCCGGGTAAAGGCGACGGCCGAAAAGCTGCGAAAGGTTTCTGAGATTGCTTTCGACAGCACACCGATATTAAGCTGAGCAAGGAATTCGGTAAGCATGTCGAATGCCGGCGAGAGAGCGCCAGATGCCGCCAGGTGCGGCGTCTTTTTGAGCAGTTCGTAAGCCATGCGGTCGAGCGAAACAACTACCGAGCAGTTGTAGTTAAAGCTAAGCCCTGAACGGCTTTGCCTGATTTCAGAAATATAAAGATCGACCGAAATCTCGCTGTTGCTGGTGATTATGTAGCTGTCTTTATCTATGTTCCATGGCAGTTTGCCTTGAAAAAGCGCATTTCCACTGAAAGACACAAAGTAGCGTCTGATTCTGGTGTCATAAAAAGAACTGTGCACCTGAACCGACAGGTTGTCTGTCTTATCGATTGCCAGCGCTAGTTTGCGTACCGTCTTGTCAAGCGCAGCAGCAGTTTTGACTACACTCTTTTCGACAGCTTCCGAGAATTTAACTCGAATCTTCTCGGTCGGCCGCATTTCAGCAGCATTGACAAAAGGTGCTGCAAGAAGGCTAAAACAGAGTATCAGGCATAGAAAGAGCCTGTTGCCAGGCTTTTTAAGACAAGATGTTATATTCATGCAATACCTCTTTTCAAGATCCGCAGAATGCTGCGACACACTAATTCAGCCGGGAAGAGAAGCGGGCCTGACGGGGTTTACTTGATGCCGAGCTGACGCAGGTCGAGCATTTCGTCCCATTTGCTGTCGCGCGACATGTCGAGAGCCTTGTAGAATCGGCGATATTTGGTGTAATCAGCCTTTTCTGGCCAGGTGATGCTGATCGTGCCGCGGCGGGTGACCCTGGCTGCTTCGACTGCATCCATGAGGTCTTTGCCCATCTGCTTGATTACAGCACGGTTGCTGGCACCGTTTAGCTCAGAATTTTCGCGGTAGAACGCCTCGGCAACCTTGTAGAGGTCCCAATAGTTGGTGCCTTTGCCAAAAGAAGCCTGATTGCGCAGACCAAAGTTCTTAGAAGTTTCTTCGATGGCATTAAGAAGTTGCATGGCGAGCTGGTTGACTGCAAAAACCAGCTGAGCGGAATTGGCCGTTTTCCAGGCACCGATCAGGCTGCTGTTAAGACGTTCTGCCATGTCGGTGGCAAATTCAGTCGGTGTGAAAGTTGAATTGCGGCTCATAAAGCGTGCCATCGCGTCGTAATTGAAGCCGCTGATCGGTGTTGTTTCTGGACTGCCGACCATGAAATCACAGGCATCGCGCAACTGATAGAGCACTTCAACGCTGCCGGGCATGCAGGCGTCGAAAGCCACGAGATCGAATTTTCCACCATTTTTGTAGCGCTGATTGAAGACTTTCAAGACTTCGGCAACTTCGAAAATCGTCAGGGCGTCTTTGTCGGTGTGGTCGTAAGCTACGAAACGGCCCGATTTGCGGTCGGGGTTGAAATCTACCTTGCCGGGTTCACCAGCGCTGACAGAGCCTTCGCCCCACCAGGTGAACACACCGCTGCCGTGACTGTTGATTACAAGAGCATAATGTTTGGCAGGGTATTTTTCCTGAGCCCATTTAAGGCAATCCCACAGAGTTTGCGGTGAACCCATATTAACTTCGCCGAGCACGCCCTCGTCGATCAGTTTGCCTTTTTCGACGCGTAGACGGCTGCCGCCCTTGTAGTTGAGCTTCTGCTCATCTGATGAACCGCTCGACATTCCGTCGATCTGCACCAGCAGCTTGTGATTCTCGCCTGAACCATAATTCTTGAGATAGCCGAGATTGCGAAAATTGGCATTTTCAAGAACCGTATCCTTGTCATCGTTTACCATATAGACGATGACAGTCCATTCATTTATGGCCATAACGCTTGTTGGCTGAGCAAAAAGGGAACAAAGGGCAATCAGAACCGCAAAGATTTTTTTCATAAATCACCTGATATCTTCAATATTGCGAATCTAAATGATACCCGAATTTCCCCGACATGACAATGCTGGCAAAAATCTTGCAAATTGCGCAATTGACTATGATAAAACTGCCGGCAGCTTGTAAGCCACCGGCAGTTGTTTAACAAAGACAGATCAGATAAGAGTTTTTACGTGGGCTTCGATGGTGGCGGAGTCTGGCGCTACGGGAGCCGGCATGGTGCATACAGATATTGCCGATTCGATGTCTTTGAGGCCGTTACCGGTAATAAGCACGACAACCTTTTCGGAAACGCCGATATCTTTTGCCAGGGCATGTTTCTTGAATCCCGCAAAAGCGGTGACGCCAGCTGGTTCGCCGAATACGCCGGTTGCCCGCGGCATTTCGAGCAGAGCTGAGCGGATTTCATCGTCGGTAACTGATATGCAGTCGCCGTTTGAATTCTTAAGGGCACGCATGGCTTTGAGTCGGTTGCGCGGAATGCCGACCGCGATTGAATCGGCAATAGTGTTGCCATCCTGCGCAACGAATTCGCCGGTTTTAAGTGCAACTTCGACCGGATTGCAACCAGCCGCCTGCACGCCGATTATGCGAGGCATGCGATCGGTCAGGCCAAGCTGCATGAGGTCGTAGAAGCCTTTGTAGATGCCAGAAGTAATGCAGCCATCGCCGATCGAAACATACACCCGGTCGGGCAGATCAAAGCCCATCTGTTCCCACATTTCGTAGGCGACGGTTTTTTTTCCTTCGACCAGAAACGGGTTGTAGGCGCAATTTCGGTTGTAGAGCCCGAACTTTTTCGTAATTTCAACCGATAGTTCGAATGCACGGTCATAAGTGTCATCGACGATAACCGTTTTGGCGCCATACACCAGCAGCTGGGCAACTTTTGCTCTTGGAGCACGCTTGGGCACGAATATTACGGTTTTAAGGCCGGCCGAGGCGGCAAAACCGGCGAGTGAACTGGCGGCATTTCCGGTCGAGGCCGCGCAGATTGTTTTTGCGCCAGCTTCGCGGGCTTTGGCTACGCCGACAGCGCTGGCACGGTCTTTGAGAGAGGCAGTCGGATTGCGGCCATCATCTTTGATAAAAACCTTATCGAGGCCGAGCTGGCTTTCAACAGTGTGGGCGCGGTAAAGTGGCGTCCAGCCGACCTGAAGTGGCGGAATTTCAGTCGTATCTGCCAGCGGCAGCATCTTGCGATAGCGCCAGAGCGAATAGTTCTTGGAGGCAGCGATTTCTTCGCGGCTGACCTTAATTGAGCTGTAATCGTAGACTATGTCGAGAATACCGTCGATGCCGCAATCGTCGCAGACGTAGCGATCGGCCGCTTCTGGGTACTCTTTTTCGCATTTCATGCACTTCATGGTAAGAACTTTCATTTTTTCACTCCATGTTTTTGATTTGCTTAATCAGGCGGATTATATAACGCAAACATATTTTTTTGCCAGAAAAACAGCTTTTTTTCGCTGCACTCTTTACACATCAGTTAATTATTCTTATTATTTAACAATACGGAGGTGGCTTAATGAAATTTAAACCAGTTTGTTTATTGTCTGCAATAGCTGTATCCATCTGTTTAAGCGTTTCTCCAGTGCAGGCCGGCGAAAAGCCGAATGTGCTGATCATCGATTCAGGCAGTGATTTTACCCATAATGTGCTCAAACCATTTGCTCTTGCCAATGAAGCTGAGGCAAAAGGTAAAGCCGGTGTTGACGACGATGGTAACGGTTATGTCGACGATGTATATGGCTGGAATTTCGTAAATAACAGCAAGGAACTGGTTAATCTCAAGGACACACCTCCCGAATACGACAAGGTTCTGCGCTGCATGGAACTGCTCGGCAAATTACAGGCTTATGGCCAGGCCGGTATGGAACCGGAAGAATTCGAATTTCTCAAAACCCAATACCAGAACCAGAAGTTCTGGGCCTGGGTCGGTTTTACCGGTGGCTGGGCGCATGGCACCCACTGTGCTGGTATCGCCTCGACCAAAAACAGCAACGTTAATCTTAACGCCATTTCGCATATCCCGACCGGCAACAGCCCGCAAAAAGAAGCTGCAGAAGCTCTTGCCCAGGTTAAGCACATGATAGCTCACAAGATGAGCCGAAGAACAAGCCGCACCGATGAAGCTCCGAAAAAGGTGACCATGGAAGAGCTGGACCAGTATTTTACTCAGCTTGGCCAGCAATATGCCGCCCAGGTCAAAGAAAAGGCCGACTACATCGGTTCGCTCAAGCCGCGAGTGATCAACTGTTCTTTTGGCGCGCCGAATGAAGCGCTTGTCGATATGATGAGCAAGAACATGGTGCAGTGGGGCTGGACAAATCCGACCGCCGCCGAAGTTCAGGAAGTCGTCAACCTGTTTGTCACCAAAGCTTTTCTGACCAGAGATAAGGCAATGTTTGCCAAAGCGCCGAACGCGCTGGTCGTTATTGCTTCTGGTAACTCATCAGAAGATCTCGATCCGTTCGTTTCTTCTCCCAATGATGTTCCGATCGAGAACAAGCTGGTAATCGCCGCCACCGACGAAGATCAGAAACTTGCTCCGTTCTCATGCTACGGCAAAAAAGTGGTTGATGTAGCTGTACCTGGCGTAAACATCTATGCTACCTACCCAAACCAGAAGATGGGTTATATGTCGGGCACTTCGATGGCCTGCCCGCTGGCCGTGAACTATGCCGCTCAGGTCATCTACGTAAATCCCGATCTGACTGCCGTTCAGGTTAAGAAGATCCTCATGGAAACCGTCGATAAAAAAGACTGGTTGACCGACAAGGTTAAATCAGGCGGCGTCATCAACGTCACCCGCGCGGTGCATGCCGCTCAGCTGGTTAAAGAGGGTAAAACTCTTGCCCAGGCAATCAGCGCTGCCCGAAAAGACGTTTCTGACAAGGTTCATCGCTCAGCCAAGAGAACTCGACCTGACCTCAGTGACCCGATGGTTAAGGCGCTCTACTTCTCTGTTCTTCAGTAACTTCAGGTTATTCAGAAAGAGCTCCCGGGTATACGCCCGGGAGCCTTTTTTATGTAATCTTTGCGGCTACCTAGTGTTTTAACACTATTGACAGTGCGGTGGTAAGTTTAAGCACGTCTTTGTTGGCTTTGCGCAGGCGCTTGCTGATAAGAGCGGCGAGGTTTTTCATGGCAATTACGCCAGCCTGTTGATTTTGGAAGCAGAATTCAATGAAACGATCACGTTGTATCTTCCAGGTAAGGCAGTCGCTGAGAGCACGGACAGTCGCCGTGCGCGGCGAACTTTCGAGCAGTGCCATCTCACCGAAAACTGGCAGGGTATCAGCGTCAAGAACAATAAGTGTTTTGTCCTTTTCTTCAAAGTCCTGTTCTTCGCTGCGCATTACCAGTGTCTGACAAATCTCGACGCGACCGGATGCGAGAACAAGCATTTCGTCACCGGTTTCGCCTTCTTTGAATATTGTTTCGCCAGCTTTAAAGTGCCTGGTTTCCATGTATCTGGCAGCTGCGTTAAGCATGTCCGGGTCGAGCCCGTTGAAAAGGCATACCCCAGCGAGCATTTCGATGTTGATCGGAATATCTGTCATATTATTGCTTCACCGATTCTGCCGAAGTCAGACTGCTGTTGGGCTACAGCCTGCAATTATTATAGCCACATCATCTTTTTTGATCATATAATCGCGCCCGGGATTCATCAAAAGCCGCGACGTCGGCTTGCCTTCGGTCAGATAGTTTTCCTTTGATTCCTTAAGTTTTTCGCGGATAAAGACGTCGATGGCAGAGCCGTCAGCCAGCATGCTTTCGAGGCTGAAGCCCTTTTCATGTCTGAAGACACCTACCAGAACAGAAGAGTGCTCGACAAGAAACTTGCCCATTGCCTGTTCGAAGCTCATGCCTACCATTTCAGATGGAAATATTCTTGACGCCAGCTTAACCTTGCTGTCGGTATCGCTGAGGGTCTTGATCACCATCGGCAACTCAGGCGAGCTGGTCCCTCTGGCCAGCATGAACCCGCTCATTCCGCCCTGCACGACAATCTCGTCGGCACCTGCGCGGCGCACATGATCGACCTTTTCCTCATCGACTATTTCGGCGCAGATGCGTATTTTAGGCTTGAGATCCTTGATTGTGAGAGTCGTTAAAATTGTTCTGTCATCGACAAGTGATCCGGTTGGAATGTCGCCAAAGGTGTCGGCGAGAATGATTACCGAAGAGGCGCTGGTAACGCCGGCCCGTCGCAGAATGGCTTCTTTTGAGTAATCGCCTCTGACAAAGCGTAATTCAAGTTTTCCAGCATAATTCTCTTTAAGGGCGGCAAAGTCTTCTTCATCCATGTTGTTGACGAGAACAACTTCGTCAGTTGCGGCATTTTGTGCCAGTTCTTCGAGAACCCGGTTGAGATTGCGGTTGATTCCGCAGATGACCAGATGATTGTTTAATAACACGGTTTCCAGGCCTTTCCCTTCTCTGAGGCTTCTTTCGACCATCAATGATGCCATGGTCGCTGTGAAAGCGCTCATAATGATTACTCCACCCATTATCACCAGTGTTCCGAGAAATTTTCCTTCAGGGGTAACCGGGTAGGTGTCGCCATAGCCAACAGTGGCAACGGTAACCAGCGCCCACCAGAATCCATCGGCAAGGGCATAAAGCCAGGGCTTGCCATCGTTCTCGAACCATGCAAAGCCAAGTCCAGACAACAACATGAAAACAAAGGCAATGATCGCCAGGCGCACTACCGTAACATCGCCAAGCATGCGACGAAATCGCCCGATCTCGGGTACCAGGTTAAAAATATGCCTTATCTCGCTGCGCTTCATTATTGCCTGTAGATCTCCTGATTCTGACCGGTCGAATTATATCATATTCTTGTCTTTTTACAGGTTATTAGTTTGTCATATCAGGCCTGGTATCGTTGTGGGTATTGCCTGTGCAATCGGCGACATCGGGGTTGGGGATTCTGGCCAGATCATCGACCAGGTAGTCCGCCACAATATCTGAGAGCAGCCTGGCTTTACCGTTGTGAAAAAGAGTAACAGAGCCGCAACGGCTGATTTCCTGAGTAACGTTGCCAGCGCTCGGGTGATAGCGAAATTTAGCCACAGTTGCGTCTTCGAGCCTTACTGAATAATCGTATTGCTTGCCGCTGGCGAGTCTCCAGACAATTTTGTGGTGTCCCGGTTTAACTCCTCGAAGCTGCAGAGGGCAGCGGCCAACAGGTCTGCCGTTGAGCGTAGCCTGAGCCTCGGGTTCGTCACATTTGAGCAAAAGCTCAACCCCAAGTAAAAACTCATCTGGATTCTGCTTGTATTCCGGCATTGTGTGAAGTTTTTCCAGACAAAGATCGACCTGTTTTTCGAAATAGCCGGCATGAAAGGCTTGAGCCAGCACGTAGACCACCATTGCTGAATCAGGTGCAAGCCAGTAAGCGCGACTGAGACAGGCCAGTGCCTGAGGAATGTTAAATTTTGCCAGAAAAATATTGCCGAGCATGCCGCAGGCAAAAGCATCGCCAGGTGTCAGTTCGATGCGCCTTTTCGCTAGTTTGAGCGCCTCATCTGTACCCTGAGTTTTCCAGACTTCTGATATTGCTGCAAGTTCCAGCTCCGGAGGAATTGTCGGCAGGTCGCTGCGCCGCAGCCGTGGGGCGACGGGCTGTTTTAACTCAGCGGCCAGGTTTCCGCACAGAGGCGAGAAGACATCGATTGTGAGTGCCGCCCAGCCAGAATAATCATTCTCATAAAGTATGCGGGCAGTCGTGGTTGCGAAGTAATGAAAAAATTCTTCGCGGCTTGAGAACAAGCCAAGAGCGCTCATCAGCATTTCACCGTATTGAATGCGATCTTCTGGATCCAGCGATAGAAGTTCAGCAGCAACCGCAAGGCCATAGAAGCGGTCAGAATCGTATTCCCAGTTTGATTCAAAAAAATCAGCGATGAAAAATGACTGATTTCTGCGGTAAAAATTTAGCTGTTTTTCTGTTAAATCAGGCAAGTCTGGCATGATTACTCTGCCTGAGACTTTTTCTTCGCGATTTTTGCCATGAAGAATGATTGTCTGTAAACGCATGCCAGCTTGAGCAAGTTCTGGATCGCCGCCATCTATCATATCTTCGGCGATATAGTCGAGCATAAAATAGTTGGCCAGAGCGGGAACCAGAACAATCAGGTGACCGATCATGCTGGCAAATTTAAGATAAAATTCTTTTCTTTCGATAATTTCGCTTTCGCCCATGCCGCATGCCATGAACAAAGACTGTAGTTCATCGCCATGCTGGTGCCAGAGCGCGAACCGGCAGGCCTGTAACAATGCATTCTGGCCCTCCGGCGACAGCGGCACACGCTCAAAACGGCACAGATTAACAAATTCAGGCAAATTGTCGCGATACATCAAGCCCTCCGACATTTTACATAGTGATATGTATTAAGAACTCAAATGAGTCAAGGCGTTTCTTCTGCGGGTAAATGTTGCAGCGCTGTTTCGATTTTGGCTTTTTCAAAAGGAACTGACAGCACGCGGTTCCAGCCATCGTATTCTACTCTCAGAAACAGTGTTTTGCCTGAAAGATAGCAGCCGTAGCTTCTCCCGGGTGAACCTGGCTGATTGGGTTCCAGCCAGAATACAATATCGTAACCATCAGTCACTGCGTTATAACATATGTGTTGATACAGGATAACAATGGGATTTCGCGATGGCGAAGCTGTCTTCTCAATCAACTCCTTGAGCTTAAGTGCATAAAATCCGTCATAACCTTTCTGATCCGCTGTTGGCAGACCATACACCCTGACGACGTAGTTCGAGTCGATACCTGTCAGCTCTATGGCGCCAGCGTTCCAGATTACCGGCAGCAGTAATACAACTCCAAGCACCAATAAGAAGAGGATTCGGCCAGTAAGATTTTCGCCACCTTGTGCCATGCGTTCAGCCCTTTTCATTTAACAACAATCAACAGTCTATCTGTGATTATATTGTCAATTTTGATCATATTCCAGCCCTTACAGAATGGTGTTACCGAAGAAAGTAGGTATTGTAACTGCTTTCAGATTTTTCTTTTCTGTTTGGCGGCATGAGTTTATATTGAAACATCGAATGGTCACCAAGAGCAACAGCATAATAGTGAACTGGTGAGTTGTAGTATATATTCATAGCGAGGTCATGTTCATGCGACCAGTAATACTGACACTGATTTTTATAACAATATTTGCTTCAGCAGCATTTTTTACGCGCAACTATCTTTCTGATTCGCCGGGAGGGTTTATTGGAGATGCCATGAATCCCCGCACAGCGCCTGCTCTGGTACGCGCAGAGATAGCTTCTGATGGTTTGACGATCGACCTGGGCAACAATATATATATGAAGTTCGCATCTGTTCCTTCAGGCACTTTTATTATGGGCAGTCCCGAAACAGACAACCTCGCAATGCGGAATGAAAAGCCGCAAAGCCGTGTAAATATCAGCAAAGGCTTTTTTATCGGCATCCACGAGGTTACCCAGGAGCAATATATCCGGGTGACCAACATAGATCCGGCTCATTTCAAGTTTGCGGCAAGCGCGAAGCATCCAGTCGAGCACGTTACCTGGTTTGATGCGGTGAGATTCTGTAATGCCCTGAGCAAGGCTGCTGGATTGACGCCCTGTTATACCGATCATTCTGGCAGTAGTGATATCGATACGACAGATCAGGTAAACTGTCGTTGGGATGCAAACGGATTCAGGCTGCCGACTGAAGCAGAGTGGGAATATGCCTGCCGTGCGGGATCTACGACCCGATATTGCTGCGGCGATGAGTTTAATCAGGAATATGCCTGGTATTGGGAGAACAGTCTGGTTAATTACACGCCAAATTCAAGAGGACGTGGCACAAACCCGGTCGGCACCAGAAAGCCCAATGCCTGGGGTATTTGTGATATGCATGGCAGCCTGTGGGAATGGTGCTGGGACTGGTATCAGGAGCCGCGCACAAGCGCAACTGAAGAAACAGATCCAACCGGCCCGGCAAGCGGAAGCATGCGCACTTACCGTGGTGGCGCATGGAGCAGCGAGCCTCATTCTGAGCGCTCAGCAAGCCGCAATGGCGGCATTCCATTTTATCGCAACGGGCATCTTTCATTCCGTGTGCTGCGAATTCAACCATGATAACCACCTGTGATAAATCTAAAAGATAAATATACTGGCTGTTTGTTAGGCCTGGCTTATGGCGATGCAATGGGAGCTCCATACGAAGGCGGCATGATCGAACGTCTTGTCTGGCGTTTTATTGGGAAGACTGCTGATGGCTGTCGGCGCTGGACAGACGATACTCAGATGTCACTGGATATAGCAGAGTCGATGCTGGCTAAAGGCGCGCTTTTTCAGGATGATCTCGCGCAGCGCTTTGCTGAAAGTTACGATTGGAAGCGCGTTTATGGCCCGGGTGCAGCAAAGATTCTCAAGCTGATCAGGCGTGGTTGCAGCTGGCGGGATGCGATGCATAGTGTTTATCGCGACGGTTCGTTTGGTAATGGTGCCGCGATGCGCGCTCCGGTTCTGGCACTGTTTTTTTATGACAGCCTGGACAAGCTTGTGGTAAATACACGCGCAGCTTCTGAAATTACGCATTCACACCCAGTCGGAATTGATGGTGCAGTCCTTATCGCACTGGCAACAAGCCAGTTGCTTATTAATCGAAGTAAAGAAGAGGTCTGCGAAGTGGTGGTTGCTCATTGTCAGACCGAAGAAATGCGAAAACCCTTGCAGGTAGCAGTCAACTGGTTGCAGCAGAATAACCGGCCGGTCGTTTCCGTAGTCGTGGCGCAGCTTGGTAACGGCATTACCGCGCAAAAATCTTGTGTGACTGCTCTCTATATAGCATTGAGATTCATCGACAGCGGATTTTTAGATATGATGAATTTTATAATTGATGCAGGTGGTGATGTAGATACCATTGGAGCGATGGCCGGCTCTCTCTGGGGTGCTTTTAACGGAAGTTCAGGCTTGCCAGAGTTCAAGATTGAAGACGGTGCTCGAATTGAAGAGACTGCTCTCAGAATCTATTCGGCTGTACGTTGTTAATGTCGATTGAGCCGCTTGAGTTTTAACCTTGTTGTCTGAGGAACTTGATAAAACCACGTTAAAGCAATCAGTCAAAAAGTATAATTTTCTATTGGAATCAGTTAGAATGACTTAACGTTTTTGAGGTTCAGGAGGATGAGCATGGCATTTTTGATTGGTTGTGCTGCAGGATTTGTGTGCTGGTTTCTCTATAACTATCTCTGGTCAGGGATTTATACCGTAGATCAGAACGAGCGTGCGGTGAAGACGGTTTTCGGGCGTGCCCAGCGCATCGAGGGCAAAACCACGCTTTCTACTCCAGAGGCAATGAGCCTTATCGATGAAGAGCGCGAACGTTATAAATACCCTCAGGTCGAAGTTATTCAGCCAGGTGGGCCTTATTTCAAGTTTCCATGGGAAGAAGTGCATAAGGTGAATATTGCCACGCAAACCCTTAACATGGCGCATGACCCTGAAGACCCGATGGCGAACCATGGCGGACAATTTCTCGATGCCGTCACCAAAGACCAGCTGAATACCGCTCTGACCGGGCAAATACGTTATCGTGTCAGCGAAAAGAACCTGTATGCTTACCTGTTTGGGGTTAAGAACCCGATCGTCCATGTAATGGGCTATTTCATTTCAGTATTACGTGAGCGCGTCGCCAATTTTGAGGCAAAGAAAGGCGAAGAGGAAAATGCAACAGCCGGAATTTCGATCAATGATCTGCGAAAAAACCTGCATGAAATAAACGAACACATGATGCGTGAGTGTACGCAATCGTCAGTGCGCTATGGTATTGCGCTGGAAGCTTCGCTGATAACCAGCATCGACCCGCCTGATGAAGTCGAAAGTGCGCTGGCAGCAATCAATACTGCGCATAACGAAGTTTCTTCCGAAATCAGTCTTGCTCAGGCGTCTGCCGATCAGAAAATCGTTCAGTCAAAAAGAGCGACTGAGATTGAAACCTTGCGTGCCAAGTCAGAGGTTGAACCTCTTAAGAGCACAGCTCAACAGCTGGAAGAGCTTAAGAAGAGAGGGCCAGATGTATTGCACGCTTATGTGCGCAATGTAAAACTGGCTCTTTATTCAAAAGTTAAAAAAGTGATCATGGAGGTAGAAAAATAATGGAACATTTATTTGCCGGCTTCATGCTCACTTTTCTTGGTTGCTTCATGGTTTTGCCGCTGTTTTTGTGGATGCTGCGCTTTTTTGGCCTCTACACGATAGTCTATGAAGGTCATTGCCATGTCTATCTGCTTTTCGGTCAGGTGCTTGGAGTTCTTAAAGAACCAGGACTGTATTTTCTGCCATGGCATATCGGAATTAAGGCTCCAATAGTTCACCTGCTTGGCTCCTGCAAAGTTATCGACATCCGTCTTGATCAGGAATACCTCCGCAGCCAGCCGGTCAATTCTGAAGAAGGCGCGCCGATGGGCATCGGTATCTGGTATGAGATGATTATCTCGAATCCGGTTGCCTATCTGTTCAAAAACATCAATCCGCGCGAATCTCTTTCTACCAATGTTCGCAGCTCGTCAGTCCGCTGTCTCAGCAATATGAAACTAGAAGACATGCTGGAAGACAGACATACAATGAGCCAGAAAGTACGTGAAGAAGTATCGCCGCAGGCTCTGGAATGGGGCTATAAGGTCGGATCGGCCTACATTCGCAAGGTGCATTTTCGCGATGCCAGAATGATCGGACAGATAGAAGAAAAGGTAGTTAACCGTCTGCGTCAGGTTACGTCTGCGATCAAACAGGATGGCGCCAACCAGGTCAGCATTATCACCAGTACTGCCGAGAATCAGGCTGCCGCCGAATTTGCCCGCGCTGCCGCCGTTCGCCCCAAAATTGTCGGCGAGGCGCTACAGGAAATATCGCGTGATCCCGAAATTTCTTCGGCTCTGTTCGAGATTCTTGAGGCTCAGAAGCTCTCCGAAGGCCGCGCGCAGATAACCATGATTCCGTCTAATGCTCCCATGCTTCGCCAGATGCTTGCTGCCGGCGTTCTCGAAGACACAGAAACAATTGAGCCGATAACTCCTTCTGGCAGCAGCAGGACTCACGAACAAAGGGCCGGAACTCCTAAGCCCGATAAAAATAAAGCTCACAGGTGATAAAGCTGCTGCTTAGGCTTCAGCAATTCTCGGCGAGCAGTAAAACCGTCATTACCAAAGGTCGAGAATAGAGAATTTGTCTTCTTTGTCATTGCGAGCGTAGCGAAGCAATCCCACGGTCAATTAGATTGTTTCGGGCGGTTGACATACAAAGGCTTTTCTGATAAAGTCGCGCCATCTTGAGAAATGTGCTGGAGACGGCATCGTGACTCTTAAATGGCGAAAAGACATTGACCCGCCAGAATACCGGAATGTCAGGTGGCTACGAAAACCTGATATTGAGCAGACGAACTGCTTGAATTTCTGCCCACCGGTAGATTGTGCCATCACTAACAATCCCCTTCTATCAACAGTAGAAGGGGATTTTTCTTTGTGCCCGACTGCGACCGGCGGAGGCTTTTGATGCTGCCAAATGGTTTGCCATGGTTGGGCCGTAACGGCCATCTGTGCACTGGCACTCTTGATATGGACAAGCAAGGACGTCTCAGGATTGAGGCCGCATCTGATCAGACTTTGATCAGCTCGATCCCGGGCCATATAAATCATTTAATAGTGCCAGGCTACATTGACAGCCATGTGCATTTTCGCCAGCCAGGGCAGGAATACAAGGAAGGTATCGCAAATGGAAGTCTTGCGGCACTTAACGGCGGCGTCACGACGGTACTCGACATGCCCAATACAAGTCCGCCGACCTGCTCGGCGGCAGCGCTCATTGAGAAGCGCAGACTCTGGCACGAACTCGGCCGGGTGGGGTGGGGGCTTTTTGTCGGCTGTAACGGCTCTGAAATACTACCTTCTTATGACAGTCTGTCGGCGATGTCCGAAACTATGGCTTCACGACAGATCCCGACTCCCGCCAGTCTTGGTATTGATCCTTCCGGCATTGCCGCTCTAAAAGTTTTTATGGCGCATTCGGGTTCTTGTGCAGCCGTAACCGACCCAGAAATTCTTGCATTACTCATGCAGAACTGGCCAAGAATAGCTGTGCACGCCGAAGATGAAACAGTATTTCCAATCACTTCTGTCGGCCCTGACCACGCTGCCCGCCGTCCGCGCCGCGCTGTGATTGAGGCTCTGAATAAACTTGAAAAAGCTTTTGAACTTGCCGAACGCCAGCTTGGCGGTATGCCAGCATGTCGCCTGATTCTGCTGCACGTTGCAACCTGCGAAGAAATTGCCTGGGTGCGGCAGATGAAAAGCCGAGGATACGATATCGTCGCTGAGACCTGTCCGCATTATCTGCATTTTACTGGCGCCGACATCAAAAATCATGGCGCGCAGATTCAGGTAAATCCGCCGCTGCGCGATGCGGTAGACCAGAAGGCTCTCTGGCAGGCACTGGCAGATGGCACGATTGATATTGTCAGCAGCGATCATGCACCGCATGCGCCGGCCGAGAAAGCTTCTACGAATCCGCCATCGGGTATTCCAGGAATCGAACGCATGTGGCCGCTTATGGCGCTGGCTGCTGAAACCGGCCGCATCAGCTGGAGTCGTGCCCTGGCGCTGGCAGCTCAGAATGCAGCCAGATGCTACGGTATGGCCGATCGCGGGGTCATCGCGAATGGTGCCAGGGCCGATCTTGTGCTATTGCGCCGCATATCTGAAACAGATGCCAGAATACACAGAAAAGTGGTAACTCGTGCCGGTTACGATGCTTACCGGCACTTCGCATTTCCCTGGGAAGTCGAACGCGTTCTCATCGCCGGCAAAGCCGTCTGGGAACAAGCAAACGCGCGAGCAGAGAGGCTCGCAGAGGAGGTATATGCAAGCCAATCGTCCTGGTGAAATTATCAGATTCTTACTCGAATGTCAGGCTCTCAAGTTTGGCGATTTTACCCTCAAATCAGGTGCAAAATCGCCATTTTTTATCGACCTGGGGAATGTTAGAACCGGTCGACAGCTTGATGTCCTGGGCGAGTTCATGGCCGAGGCCATAAGAGATCGTTTTCCTGAGACGACGATCATTTTTGGCCCTGCCTACAAGGGTATTGCGCTGGCAGTTTCAGCTGCAACTTCATACTGGCGACTTAGCGGTCGCGACCTTGGCCTGATCTTTGACCGCAAAGAGGCCAAAGCCCATGGCGAAGGCGGGTCGTACATCGGCACCCAGCCGACAGCATCCGATCGCGTGCTGATTATCGACGATGTGTTGACCAGTGGTCTTACCAAGCGCGAGGGAATCGACAGTCTGCGTCGCTCTTTTGGCGTGGCTTCTGCCGACATTCTCGTTGTCGTCGATCGCCGCTCGAAATCTGGTGCAGCCACCGATGATCTGCAATTTTCATCACTGCTGGATATTCATGCGCTCAGTGAATATCTTGCCGAAACCGGCGACACGCGCGCCGAACTCATACAGAAATGGTGGGAGACCGCATGATGAACAACAAGCCTGCAAAGATTTTCAAGTTGATCCCGGCACTCGATGTTCTTGAACTTGCCAATGTAGAGCACATCGCCAGAATCGTCGGCAACAACGAAATGTTTTATGGTTTCAAGGCCGGGTTCTCGCTGGGCCTGACTCACGGACTCGGCAAAGTCGTCGAAACCATCCGCCGCTATTCTGATCTGCCAATTATATACGACCATCAGAAAGCAGCAACAGACATACCAGACACTGGCAGACTTTTTGCGCAGACGCTGCGCCGCGCCGGAATCAATGAAGCGATACTCTTTCCTCAGGCAGGCCCGGTAACACTGGAAGCCTGGATCAGCGCTCTGCGAGAAGAAGAACTAAAGGTTATCGTCGGTGGTCTGATGACTCACAAGGCTTATATGCATTCTGAAGGCGGCTTTTTGAATGATCAGGCAATCGAAACCATCTATCGCACCGCGGTTGACCTTGGTGTGAATTCTTTTGTTGTGCCGCTGACCAAGCCAGAGGCGGTTGACCGCATCTTTCAAACGGTGCCTTTTCGACCTGAAACCGAATTTTACTCGCCCGGTTATGGCCGGCAGGGCGGCGATCCGTCTCGTTTTGCCAGTATCGCCCGGCATTATCTCATAGTTGGCCGGGCCCTTCTCGAAGCCGCTGACCCGGTCGCCTGGATTGCCGACGCATCTACGCAGCTCAGGAGTGCGTCATGAAACGTGACCTTATTTCGATTGAAGATTTGAGCGAAAAACATCTGCGCGATTATCTCGAACTGGGCCGTCGCGTTGATGATATGAGCCCGGAGGCATGCCGCCAGATTCTTGCTGGCAAGATACTCGGTGTGCTTTTTTACGAGCCCAGCACCCGCACCCGTCTCAGTTTTGAAGCGGCAATGCTGCGAATGGGCGGCCAGGTGATCGGATTTTCCGAAGCATTGAACACCTCGGTGGCCAAAGGCGAATCGCTGGCAGACACAATTCACACCGTAGAACAATACTGCGATGCCATAGTAATTCGTCATCCGCGGGAAGGCGCTGCGCGCCTGGCAGCTGAGGTCAGTCGAGTGCCGGTTATCAACGCTGGCGATGGCGCCAACCAGCACCCGACACAGACACTGCTCGACCTGTATACTCTGCAAAACCTGTTTGCTCGCATCGACGGCTTACGAGTGTCTCTGGTCGGCGATCTCAAGTATTCACGCACCGTACACTCACTGTTTCATGCTCTGTCGAAGTTCAAAGATGTCAGGTTTACTTTTGTCTCACCCGAAACACTGAAGATGCCAGAATATGTCATCGAGGCAATCGAAGGGGCAAAGGTAGATGTAAAAGAGACGACAAGTCTTGAAGAAGCTATTGCCGACAGCGATGTGGTCTATATGACCAGAATACAGCGAGAACGTTTTCCTGACCCGATTGAATATGAGAAGGTAAAAGATACTTATCGCCTTGACTGCGCGGCCCTGCGGAACGCACCAGAACATTTGAAGGTTTTGCACCCGCTTCCGCGTGTCAATGAAATTGCAACTGAAGTCGATGCCACCCGACATGCCGCTTATTTTCCACAGGCCGGCTATGGCATGATAATGCGTCAGGGCATTCTGGCGCACCTGCTTGGAGCAAAAATATGAGTCCTGAACAGATTCTGTTGATACCGAAAATTGAAAACGGCTTCGTGCTCGACCACATCCCCGCCGGATCAGGCGTAAAAATTCTCAATCTGATTCGCGGTCACCATGAACTCAATGCTGCAGTGCTTTCGGTCGGCCTGCATTATACAAGTCGCAGACTTGGTCGCAAAGACCTCATCAAAATTCAATGTGGCGAGCTTCCACAAAGGTTTTTGCAGCATTTGTCACTTGTCGTTCCTGGTGTTACAATCAAACGGGTCGAGAATTTTGCGATTGCCCGCAAGATTGTGCTTGAGCCACCGGAGCTTGTCGACAATCTGCTGAGCTGTCCTAATCCCGGCTGTATAACCAATCACGAGCGTGGTGTAACCACCTGCTTCCATCTGGTGCGACGCGAACCCATGAAGTTCCGTTGTAACCACTGCGAGCGCTGGTTCGCACTGGCCGAACTCGAGAACAGGCTTAAACTGTGATAAATCGTCTATATGTAAACATCGCCGGCATTGAGCTGGCGTCACCACTGGTTCTTGCTTCGGGAATAATGGGCCTGTCGGCGTCGAGCCTGGAACGGGTTGCAGAGCTGGGTGCCGGAGCAGTTACTGCCAAGTCGTGCGGACTCGAAGAGCGCAAGGGGCATGCATGCCCGGCAATACTTCCATTCGGGTTCGGGCTGCTAAACGCAGTTGGTCTGGCTAACCCCGGAGTCGATGATATGATCGAAGAACTGCGAACCTTTCGTCTGCAGTCTGAAGTTCCGGTTATCGCATCTATATTCGGCAAGACCATCGCTGAGTTTCCCGATGTTGCGACCCGTATTGCAGAAGCCCTGCCATCGATGATCGAGGTCAACGTCTCATGCCCCAATGTCGCATCCGAGTTTGGCAGGCCATTTGCTGCAGACCCCTCTCTGGTTGGCGAAATTACCAGAAGAGTGCGTGAGCGGGTGACTGATATACCAATCTCGATTAAGCTCTCGTTGCAGTGCCTGTCGTTGGCCGAAGTCGCTAAGGCCTGTGCCGACAATGGTGCCGACGCGATTACCGCGATAAATTCAGTCGGACCGGGTATGATCATCGATCCCAATGTCAGGCGGCCCGTGCTGGCTAATCGCATGGGTGGTCTTTCCGGTCCGGCCATACTACCACTGGCTGTGCGTGCCGTATGGGAAATTGCTGAAACGGTATCGCTGCCAATAATCGGCACCGGCGGCGTTGAGACGGCAGAAGACGTAATTCAGATGGTGCTTGCCGGCGCGTCAGCGGTCGGCGTTGGCACCGCCGTCTACACCCGCGGTCTTGAAGTCTTTTCGAGTATAAATTCTGATCTGCATGTGTTCATGCAGGAGCGCGGAATCAGCTCGCTGAGCGATATAAAAGGAGCTGCCCATGTCTGAATACATGCAGACTTATCAGGTTAAACGGGTTTTGTCACACAATCCTGGCCTCAAAAGCTTCCGTTTTGACCGCGTAATAGAAGCTGAACCCGGTCAGTTTGTTCTTGCCTGGCTGCCCGGAGTTGACGAAAAGCCTTTTGCTCTCTCAGGCGTATTCGAGCACGAAATCGAGATCACCATCAAGGCGGTCGGACCATTTACCAATCAGTTCATGAACGTGCAGGCCGGCGACTGGGTCGGCCTGCGCGGCCCATTCGGCAACGGTTTTCAGCCGATAGAGGGTATGGTTCTGGTCGGTGGCGGCATCGGTAATGCGCCGCTGCGTTATCTCGCACAGCGTCTGCGCGAAGAAAGACTCGCTTTTCGCTGGGTCATCGGGGTTAAGACCGCTGAAGATCTGGCTTTTCGCGACGAACTCGAATCGATGCCTGAATGCATGATTATCAGTGAAGATGGTTCGATCGGCAAAAAGGGCAGGGCGGTTGACGTTCTCGCCGCCATGCACGATAACGAGCCGATCATTGTGCTCGCCGCATCAGGTCCCGAAGCCATGCTTCTCTCAGTGCACGGTTTCGCCAACACTTTCTCACCCGATATTCCGGTGCAGCTGTCGTTCGAGCGCTACATGAAATGCGCGGTTGGCCTGTGTGGACAATGCTGTCTCGACGGTACCGGTCTGCGCATCTGCGTCGAAGGCCCGGTTCTTTCGGGTCACCAGCTGCAGGGAGTTACCGAATGGGGTCGCCCACACCGCGGCCCCTCCGGCCGCCGCCCAAAATAATTGCGGCAACGCTCAAAATGATTTGATTTTTGCTATTAGAATGGCATAGAGATAGCATTTAGTGTATATTGATTAATCTATGATATTAAAATGGGTTATCATTTCTTCCAACAGTGAAGATCTGCGTGAATCTGTTGCCCTGAGTCAAGCTTCACGCATAAATTTTATTGCATCATCAATAGTGATTCTCAAATCTTAACCGGATGGAAAAATGTCACAGAACAAGCCAGCTGAAAAAATGTCTGAACCGGTCGCAATCGTCGGAAAGAGCGCGCTCTTTCCGGTAGCTCTCATGCCGAAGTCTTTCTGGCCCAATCTGCTCGGCTTGAAAGGTCTGATGGCCGGGCTCGCTACCTCTCAGTGGCCATTCAGCGAGTTTTTTACCGAACAGGATCTGAAAAATCTCAAGGGATATGTCATGACAAGCGGACTGCTGAGCACTGGCAGCCTGCCAGCCGATGGCTTTGAAATTCCTGCTGAAATACTCAAAATTTCAACGGTAATACCGGTGACCAGCCTGTTTTTAGCAAAGCAGGCGCTCGAAGATACGCGCAGCTTTGAAAAAGGCAATATCAAGCCCGAGCGCGTGCGCGTTGCACTTGAAAAGCGCGTTCAATCAGTTTCAGGTACATCCTCTGACAATACCAGGAATCAAGCCGCTCACCCTGACATTGCTGAACTCTTCGCACGGCACTTCGGGTTCTCAGTCTCTGTCGTCGAAAATCATGCGCCGCTTCCTGGAGTCATTTCGTGGCTTGGCACAGCTGTGCGAGAATTACAGGCTGACAAAGCCGATCTGGTTATTGCCGGCAGCGTTGATTCTGCGCACTCAGTATTATCCTGGGCCGAGGAGTCCTCAGACAGAGACCTCAGTGCTCCACGTCTTCGCGAGGGCCTCGGTATGGTCGCGCTGCGCCGCCTGTCAGATGCAGAACGCGATGGCGACAAGATCCTCGCTATAATCTCGGGTGTTGACGCTTCTTCTGTCTCATTTGCACAAAAGAATTCGCTGAGGCCAGATAAGAATCCGTCGAATTCTGATGGAGATGCATCCATAAAACCCGTAAAAAGTGGAATTGCCGAACAGTATGCCAGATTTGCCCGTCTGCCTGCTTCTGAGATAGTTCTCGACGATACCGGCACCTGCCGCAACCTTCCCTTTAACAGTCTGCCGGAAAACGGTTCGAACAATGCCTCTCTTAGCTGGAAGTTGTTGCGCACTCACTGGATAGAACGGGCAGGCGGCTCACACCGCTTCTTTCACGATCTGCTCGGCGCCATGTTCGGCACCTTCGTCAGTCGAGTCGTTCTCCAGAATCCGGCGGCCTTTGCTGCCGTCGCGTCTAAGCCGGTGGTTTTTCTTGCCAATCATCAGATCGGCCTCGAATCACCACTTTTTATGGCTCTCTCATACGGAATGACCGGCCTGCCAATTGAGGCGGTGGCCAAACCAGACCACGTCAATGCCTGGCTTGCTTTTTTGCTGGCTTTTGCCAAAGATTCACTCGGTGATGATCATCCGTTCCGGCTTATGTATTTCGACCGCCAGAACCCACAGGAACTTATTGATACACTGAAAAAAGCCGGCCAGCCTGAAGCATCTCTTCTGGTACACGTCGAAGGCACCAGAGCTGCTGCTGCTGACCAGCCGGTGACCCGTCTCAGTTCAATTTTTCTCGATATGGCAATCGACAAGAACCTGCCGCTGGTGCCGCTGCGCTTTGTCGGGGGACTGCCGGCTGAGCCGTCGAATGAACGTCACGATTTTCCCTATGGTAATGGCAAACAGGACTACCTGATCGGCACGCCGGTCTTGCCCGAACAGCTGAAAAAGATGCCATACGGCCAGCGCCCGCGCTTTCTCATGGATCTGATAAACAATCTTGGGCCTGCCAAAGGCGAAGATGTTCTATTACCACCAGACAAAACCTTTGAGGCAAAGACCCGCTTCTTTATCGAAACTTTCGGATTTCCCAAAATGCAGGCAATGCTGTTTGCAATTCTGCAGATGATCGACGACCCCTGCGAAGAAACTGCCCAGCTCATCAAAGCGGTACAATCCGGGAAGGTAGATACTCGTAACCCCGACATCCCGCCAGTGTTAAAGAACTTCCTCGGTCACCTCAAAAGCAAGTTCGCCTGACATCTGTGCGCTCTTTTTGTCGCGCTTAGCGTCGATCCTGTCGCAGCAAAGCAGCTGAATCAGCTCAAAATCAGCATTTTAATGCTGGCATTCATTTTGCTATACATAGGCCATTCCAGTTTAATTGCGGGAGGCCAGATATGAATATAGATCAAATCAATATTTCGCAGGATCAGAATACAGATCCTATTGATGAACAGCCCGCAGAAGCGGTGCAGCAACCGGCGCCAGAGCAAAAACCAGCCCGGCGCAATCTTCCCCCGAAGCCGGAGCCAAAAGACATATTTTTCAAATGGTTCCGTAATAACAACCCTTTATACCTTCTCAGTGTTGCCCTGATGCTTGCCGGTCTCTATCTGGCAGGCTCAGAACTCGAATCCGGCCAGATGAACTCAATATATACCGTTGCCGGATTTTTCGCAGTTCAAAACATCTATGAAATTGTCATGATCGGCATGGCGCTGTATCTGTTGCGCAATCGCATTCAGTCCGACCATGGTCGTCTTCTGCTGATAATGGTTCTGGTATTTCTCGGCGATCTGACCGGCTATCAGGTGCATATTTCGGGCAAAGACGCAACCGTCGGCTACATGGCAACAGCCATATACATGTCTCTGGCAGCTCTTAAGCTCTATGTGGTCATGAAAGTTCTTAATCTCAAACTCCATAGTTCCCGTGCATTCTATATCTTCTCAGCCTTTTCTCTGATCTGGATCGGTCCCAAAATCGCAGATTATATGGTGAACTCAGTAGGTAAAGCCAGCATCGGTTTTTTTGATGGCTCTTATTCATATTATTCATTATGGCTGGCCGCCGGTCTGATTCACCTGCCGCTGATCATCCAGAACTGGCGCAAGAACACACTCGAAACCTACGAAGAAAACGAGTATCTCGGCAATGCCACTGCTTTCTGGCGCTGGCTGATAGTGTTCCCATTCGTCGTAATGCCGATCTACCTTTATTTCTTCGCCATGCGCGATCAGTTCAGATTTATGGAAAGCTCGATCTCGCTTCCTGCCCTGATCGCATCATGGGCAGTCTGTGCCGCTTTCTTTGCCCAGACCGTGTGGCGCCGCGCCTGCGAAGAGTGGATTGGCCTCAATATCTACGACTCAGTCGTCATGCTGCTTTTCCTGGTTGCCACCATGTCGTTCGCCTCTTCTTTCTCAGCACCAGTGGTTATTAATCATATTCTGCTCGTCGTCGGTCTGGCCGCGACCTGGCAGACTCGTGACAATAAAGTTAACGGACTCGCTCTCAGCGGTGTCGTGCTCTGGTATACCGGCGCACAGATAAAAAGTGCCGGAACCGTCGCCGTCGATTATGGCACCAGCCTGTCACGAACTGCCTGGGCCGCCATTCTCATGGCCGGTTCATTCTTGATGCTTGGCCTCGGTTTCATTGTCAGCCTTATCCGCAACGGTAATGGCAATGGCAAAACCGAATCAAACAATACTGAGGCATAAATTTTGACCTCTCCGCACTCTGCGGTGCCGGTTCCTGCCGGCACCGCATTTTTCATGATCCGCTTATGCGTCCAGAGATGACATAGTTCTTTATCCGTGACTCCCGTCATGCTATATTTGTTGCAGGACAGCGGATTGCGCCGCAAATCTGCGTTTTTGATTCCTGCCTGAGCAGAAGTTAATGAGATTGTAAGTATGAGTATTCGCATTGGAAACCAGACCAGCTGTAATGTGGCAGCTGAAGTGCCTTTCGAGTTTGCTGTAAAAAACCGATTTGACGCATTCGAATGGTTCAGCGACCCCGGCTGCGTTGGCTGGAACGAAGACAACATGTCTACAGCCGAGCGCGCCAGAGTGCGCGCCGTTGCGCGCGAGCATGATATTCGCTTCAGCGTACACGCACCCTGGGCCGCAAATCCGACTACTTCAGAGGGCTATGGCGAAATCAGAAAAAGCATTCTGTTCGCTGAAGAAATTGGTGCGGCACTGGTAAACCTTCACCTTTTCCCGCAGCATGCAGCTGATTATTATGTTAATGCGCTGCTGCCTTTGCTTGACATGGCAGAGCGGGCAGGGGTTCTTTTGAGTCTCGAAAATACCAGACAGACAGCGCCTGAAGACGTGAATGAAGTTTTTGAGCTGTTGCGCCGCTTGCCACAGGCAGCCAGTAGAGCCGGTTTATGCCTTGATATGGGCCATGCCAATCTTTTTGAAGAAACTCGTGGTGATTACGTTGCCTACGTAGATCGTCTTGCGGCCCATGTTCCAATCATTCACTGGCATGCTCACGAAAACTGGGGTGAGCGTGACGATCACCTGCCTCTGTTTACCGGCGCAGCCGCGCAGGATGATTCATCTGTCCGCAACCTGATAAAGCGTCTGCAGGGCAGGGGCTTCGCCGGTTCGGTAGTGATGGAACAATGGCCCCAACCACCAGAAACACTGATATCTACCCGTAACCGCCTGCTTGAGCTATGGCAGGAATCTGACCAATACGAGCAAGATAACAGATCGAAAAGGAGAGTTCATGAGCGTTAAGGTCTACTATTGTAAAACCTGTGCGGCGCCAATCGCCTTCAATATCAAAGAGCAGAAATGGAAGTGCGACTATTGTGACAGCGAGTTCGCCAAAGATGAGATCGAAGAGAAGGAAGCCAGCGAAAGCGGCCTTGAGGTCGTCGAAGACCTCAGCGTCAAGATGCCCGAGCTTGATGAATATCGCTGTAATGCCTGTGGAGCCAGGATTCTGACCGAAGGCAATGCCGCTGCGACATTCTGCATTTACTGCCGTAATCCATCGGTAATCAAATCGCGTTTTTCAGGTGAATTTCACCCGCGTTATGTAATTCCTTTCAAAGTCACTCAGAAAGAGGCGAAAGAAACATATTTCACTTGGATCAAAAAGCGCTTTTTTGCCCCAAATGAGTTCAAAACCGCAAAAGAAGTCGATAATATCCGTGGTCTTTACGCCCCATACTGGCTTTTCGATTGCCGGGCGTCAGGTTTTATTCAGGGTGAAGGCCGCAACTCAAAGAGCTGGCGCAGTGGCGACTATCGAGTTACCGAAACCCAGCATTACTTTATTAGAAGAGTTGGCTCGTCGGCTTACGAGAAAATTCCGGTGGATGGCTCAAAAAGCCTGCCTGACGAACTTATGGAAGGCATCGAACCATTCGATTATATTGGGCTCAAAGATTTTGCGCTCGAATACATGTCAGGTTATCTGGCAGAAAAATACGATGTCGATGAGAATAAAGCTTCCAGAGTCATGCAACCACGCGCACAGAAATTTCTGCGAACTACTCTCGAGGGTTCCGGTCAGCACTATCAGTCTGTTACCATCAGTTCCAGCAATATCAACGTGAACAGCATCAAGGCCGCCTATGCAATGTTGCCAATATATGTGCTGACAAATGTTTACAAGGGCAAAAAGCATACATTCATCATCAACGGTCAGACCGGCAAGACCTATGGCGAAACGCCCTTTGACAAGCAGAAATTCGTTCTGTTCACACTGGGTCTGTTTTTGACAACCTTTCTGGTAACCGCGACTGGAGGGGCAATCCTTGGAATATATTAATCGAACGCTGGCAAAATTTTTAACATTATTTCTGGTATCTACCCTGTTGTCGCTCACTTCAACAGTTTATGCACAGGAAGCAGTAAAACAGCGGGTTTTTGACGAAGCAGAACTGCTCAGTGACTCCGAGAAAGATTCGCTGCAGGCCGAGCTCGACAAGATTTCGCGTGAATTCGATGCCGACTTTATTGTGGCAACCAAAAAGAAGCTCGATGGTGTGTCGATTCAATATTTCGCCAACCAGTTTTTTGAACAGCATGGCAATAAACAGGGATCAGGCGCAATCATCGCCATCTCAATGGCAGAGCGTGATATAAATTTTACCGCATTTGGCAAGATATACGACCAGCAGAAGCGCCGTCTCGATACAATCCGAGCCAGCGTTGGCAAGTTCATGACGGCAAAACGCTACCATGCAGGATTTATGCACTTTGCTGAACAGGTGCGGCCACCCGGCTTTTTTCGTAAAGTCGCAATCATAGCCGGCTACTGGCAACCCTGGGTTTTTGCTCTGGTTCTTACCGCGATTGTTGTTGGCTTTCTCGCGTACAACCACAAAGGCAGCATTACCGTCGGCAGTTCGACTTACGCGGTTCCAGGCGCTTTCGAGTTGATATCGAGTGAAGACAGGTATCTACGTACAACCACAACCCGCACCAAGATCTCTTCGAGTAAATCAAGTGGCGGCGGTGGTGGCCGCAGCAGCGGCGGCAGCAGCGGAAAATTTTGACGAATCCTGTCGATTAAATTTCGCGAACTGCTGGAATGTAGATAAAGTAGGCGATGCCGGCTGCCTGCGGTTCGACCCGCAACAGTCCACCATGCTGCTTGATGATCGCAGCGGCACTGCATATCTCAAGGCCATTCTCAGAAAGTTTGCAGGCAGGATCGTCGGCATTGATGAGGCGTGGCAGTCGGTGCGGTTCAATCCCGGGACAGGCCACGATAATACTTATTCTAACTGCATCACCGGCGATCTGGGGCGGCATGTCTGCTGCATCCGTCTTGAGATTTTCGGCTTTGATGTGCATAGAACCGCCTGCCGTAATTATATGCCGGGAATTGGCAAAAATGTTGTCGAGTGCCAGGCTGATCTGGGTTTCGTCAATTCGACATTTCCACAGGTCTTCAGGAAGTTCTGTCTCGTGATGTAAGTCGGCACGGCGCAGGAACTTTCTGGCTTCGCAGCAGATGACAGGCCCGACGGGCATTGATCTCAGTAATGGCTTGCCGCCCTGTGAAATGCTGATCAGCTGAAACGCCGTATTCTTGGCATTGTTGAAAACCTTGAGGGCAGAATCAAGGCGCTCCATGGCTTTGGCGAGATTTTTGCGCCGGCAGTATTCCTGCGCCAGTTCGATGTTACCCATGATAATACTGAGAATATTACTGAAATCGTGAGCTATCTCGCTGGCGATTACACCGATCGACCTCAGGCGGTTGCTGGACAGAAGATTGTTGGCCTGTCTTTCTTCGTCTGCGATCTCGCGAAACACCATAACAGTTCCGTGAATTTCGTTGCGTTCGCTCCTGACCGGCAGCGCGCCGTAAGCAATTTTGTGCTCACAGCCCTGGCGGTCGATAAGATATGCTTCGCCTGAAACCTGTTCAATCTCACCTCTTAACAGCAGACTGGCCGGGTTTGGCAGCGGATTGTTCGTTTCGGCGTGACGAAGGTGAATAAGCTCACTCAATGATTTTCCGCTGGCTTTGGCGGCTGCCTGGCAGGTAATCTGTTCAGCGATCGGATTCATGGTAATGACTGAACCATTAGCATCAGTTGTTATTACCGCTTCTTCAAGGCAACGCAAAGCAGAGTCGAAACGCTCTCGCTCATTCTGCAAAGATGCTTCTGCTTTTCGGTGACAGCGCCTTATCTCGGCTTCGCGCAGCTCACGCTTAATCACCGGAACAAGTCTGACAAGTTCATCTTTTGTCAGGTAATCGGCGGCGCCACGACGCATGATCTCGGCAGCGATTTCATTGCCGACCTTACCGGAGATTCCGATAAATGGAATATCGAGTCCGGTTTCCTGGAGGATGCTCAGGGCTTTGTAAGCATCGAAGCCGGGCAGATGGTAATCGGCTATGATTACATCCCATTGTTTGCGGGAGAGTGCCAGACGAAGATCTTCGGCGCTCTCTACCCGTTCTCCGTGCACTTCGAATTCTGCTTTTTTGAGCAGCCTGAATACCAGAGCGGCATCGCTTTCGGAGTCTTCTACCTGCAGGCAATGCAATGGAACCGCCATATGACTTTCCCTTCTGTGACCAAAATGTTCTGTCTATATCCATTTATCGCTTCATCGCATTCGTTTTCTATTTTAATATTAACTGACAATGCACCTGATTCGCAATGGCAGGGTGCAAACTTTGTTTAAATCAACTTGCGGTTGGCAATTGATTTATTTCAAACCAGTATTTGACAAGGCATTGTAATGTATCGACAAAAACGCTGTAATCAACAGGTTTGCAGACGTAACTATTCGCTCCGAGATCATAGGCCGCTGAGATGTCACACTTTTCATTTGATGAAGTCAGCATCACAACAGGAATTCTCCATGTCCGTTCATTCTTTCTTATCTGTTTCAGCACTTCCAGACCACCGACTCTGGGCATTTTAAGATCCAGCAGAATCAGATGTGGCAGTTGACAGTCGCTGGACATAAGGTACTCGATAGCATCCTGTCCATCATCTTTTACGCTTAGGCTGCAGCCAGCTGCTATTTTATTGAATGCTCTCCGTGTCAGGTCTATGTCGGTCTGGTTATCCTCGATCAGCAATATTCTCTGTGGCATTTGTCCTCTCCTCGGTAGTGAAACAGAATGTGGCTCCCCGGCCTGGTTCCGATTCTGCCCAGATTCTGCCACCGTGTCGATGCAGAATTCTGGCAACAGTTGCCAGTCCGATGCCTGTTCCTGGAAACTCGGATGTTTTGTGTAGTCTCTGAAAGGGTGTGAACAGACTGTCGTAATAGTCCATATCGAACCCGGCACCATTGTCTTTGATCACAAAAGTTCTCTGTTGACCTGTCTGAACACACTTGAACTCGATTTCAGCATTTTCTTTAAACTGCGTGAATTTAACAGCATTTTCGAAAATGTTAGACAGTATCAGCTCGATCAGAGAAGGATCAACATAAGCATTCAGCCCATCTTCAATGACAAAATCAATATTGCGGTCTGGATTGTTTTCGACAAGACGACTGGCTATATTCTGTGCCATAGCTGTTAAATCAACATCTAGCAATTGCAGCGGTGAGCGGCTTACCCTTGAATGCAGCAGCAGACCATCGATCAGCTGACCCATGCGTTGTGCTTCTGAACGTACCCGGTCAATGAATTGTCGGCCTTCATCATCGAGTCTGTCGTAGTAATCTTCCTTGAGAGCAAGACTCCAGCCATCTATGCCGCGCAGAGGGGCGCGCAGGTCATGCGAAACGGAATAAGAGAAAGCTTCGAGCTCGCGGTTGGCAGATTCAAGCTGTTCGGTGCGACTTTTTACGCGTTGCTCCAGTTCCTGATTAAGCGTTTCAAGCTGAGCGCGATGTTGTTCTACAGCGTCTGCCATCAGATTTACAGCATCACAGAGCGTAGAGATTTCGCTCGATGATTTTGGCAATTCGACACGAACCGATAGATCGCCTTCTGCCATTTGTCTGAACTTTTTGATCAGGCTGGTGAGAGGTTTGGTTACCCAGCGTTCAAGAAGAGTCAGCGGCAGCAGAAAAATAAGAATGACAAGAATCTGAGCTGTGATCATGGCATTTCGAATGCTCGTCAGGCGAGTGTTAACTTGCGCAAGTGAAAAGCGCATGATCACTTCTCCGATTTTCTGTGAGTCTGCTGACTCAGTTTCAAGACTGGTAAGGTATACCGGTTCCCTTATCGTGACGGTCTCTGCTTCTATTTGGGCAGTGATGGCATTTGTATAGAGCATCTTGCCATCGTTATTGATAAAGTCAGCCGATATCAGTGATGGTATATGGAGAGACTGCGATGCCAGCGCTTCAAGCTGTATGACATCTTCAGAATAAATCGCTGAGACTGACTGACGTGCAACCTGCGAAGTAAAAGAGCGTGACGCTGTCTCGAAAGTATTGAGCAGATACCATCTGACGTTGCGATAATGGCCTATGCCGATTATTGACATCATGGTCACGACAGTCAATATAAAAGACAGCAGTATTCGCGATCTTATCGAGAGCAAGCCTTACACCTCGGCTCAGTATATTTTTTTTGCTTTTTCCCTGACTTCACCGGGAACGACCAGATTGAATTTTTCGAGTATTGTTGCGTTGAGAATCAGATCCCAGCGCTCAAAATCACTTCTGGGCGCTAATGAATGCTGATCCTTGACCATTTCGTCTATCTTTTCTGAAATTGCTTCAGCCAGGTTTTCCGGGCTCAGAACGTAAGCGAAGGCAGCTCCCTGGCGAACCATGCCATCTGAGAATCCTGCAATCGGAGTATGTGACCTGAATGATGCCAGCAGAATCGATTTAATTATGGCATCATTCATTATTCCCGGATCTGGCGGAAGGATGGCGGCAGTATTGCCGAAATTCAAATAACGAAGCGCAGCCGGCAGACTGCGAGGGTCATCGAGACTGCTTGATTTTATCGCCACACCAGCAGAGCTCGCAGCTTTTTGAAATGCCTCATCTGGAGCAAAACGTCCAGAGACATAGGGATACCAGATTGTCTCAAGATTTCTTTGCAAACTTTTCAGCAACTGAATCTGCAAGGCTACTGGCTGATTTGTGTTCAAATACACGATTCTCTTGTCTTCCGTCGGCTGGTCGAGAAGGGTTACCAGAATTTTCACTTTCCACAGCATCGACAGTGCCAGTTGCTGAGCGGCATCACCCAGTACAACTGCGCAGGCGGGCGGGCGGCTTTCGAGAAAGCTCAACGAAGTCTTGCCAACCGGGCAGAAAACCAGATTTTCTTTCGTAATACCCTTAAGATACTTGACTGTATCGACATGCAGCGGAATGTCGGGTCGAAAAAAGACCCATACCTCTGCCGCCTGTGCCTGCACCGCCCATCCGTTAATTACGAACAGAAGGGAGATAGCACAACGGAGTAATGTTTTTATTCTGAGCATTTTTTGTGTGACAGAGTTGTTACAGGTTCCACGACATTTCCAGCGAGAATTCACGTCCGGCCTGCGGATGATCATCCAGCACTCCGACCGGGTTTAACACTGAAACATAAGAATGATAAGCGTTAAAAAGATTTCTGACTCTGAGCGTGATCTTGTCTGCAATTTTTGCATGGAAGCGCTGAAGAGTAAGATTGGTGATACAGCGGCCTGAGAGCGCCTGGCGGCTGTCTGCGACATTTCTAGGTTGCTCGGCTGAGAAACTGCTCCAGATCGTGGCACAATATTCGCCGCGTTTCACGCTGTAGCCCAGGTTCAATTTATTATGCGGCAGGCCTGGAGCTACAGCATTTGGCTGGGTTTCCGAGCGCAGGCGAAATGACGAAAGGTTGGCAAAAACCTCCTGATTTCCTCTAAATCGCTTCTTGATCTCAAATTCCATACCATCAATAACGGTTTTGCTGATGTTGCGATAGTCGAGAAACAGTCGCGGGCTTTCGATGCGGTCGCTTAAAGTGTTCACGAAAAAATTCACCTTGGCCTGCCAGCCGTCAAACAACTCGCCCAGCAGCTGAAATTCGTAGGTGTCAATCTTTTCCCGCTTGAGATTACGGTTATTGTTGATCTCGTGAAAATCCGGGTTGCGGTAGGCTCTGCCATAAAGGAACTTGGCTGTCCACTCGGCACTCATTCGCTTGATCAAGGCGACTCGCGTGCTCAGGCTGTCGCCAAAAAGTGAATGTTTGTCGTAGCGCGCATCGAGAACCAGTCTCATTCTCGGGTTGAGCCTGATATCATCCTGCACTGTCAACGAATTGTTGGTGAAGCGTTCTGGTCTGGGAGCGGCTCCAGGCAGTTCACTCAGCTGTGTTGGGTCGTTGGGGCTGGCATAAGAGGCTGCTACTGTTGATTCTATCAGTTCTATCCAGGTAAGTTCGCCTCTGATCGAAAGCTGATGGCGATTTTTCCGTGGCCCTTTCCATAAAAAATTCATGCCCCAGATCGCATCTTTAGAGTGATCCTGTTCCATGACACCCAGGGGGTAGGTGACGCCATTGCTGGTTACACCTGTACTGAGTGTTTCAGCTTCCTCGCTGTCGCTGAAGCGGTTGAAAAAAAGCTCGACCGAATAATTCGACTGGTTGGCGCGGCGGTTCTGATACTTGAGTGATAACAGATCGTTCGAGCGTCTGAAGAAGGTCTTGTCGTTGAGGTTTTCAAAATACCCGATATAGCCTTCGCGCCCACCTTCGACGTGATGAGCAAGAAAGCTGTAACCTCTTGCATCCGAGATTTTCAGCATAAAATCTCGTTTGCTGAAGCTGTCTCTGGTAAACCCGGATTTGCCAAAAGTGTCTTTTTCGATTGCCAGCCTGTCGCCATCGCTGCTGTAGCCGGAAAAGCTGAAATCAAAAGTTGTCTGTCCTGATTTGAATACTTTGGCAAGCCCGATTCCTTTGCTGTCAAAGCTGCCAATTGACGCTCTGATCGAGCCTTTTGCCGGTGGATCAATCTCTGTTATACAGTTTATAATCGCAAGAAAGGCGTTGGCGCCGTACATCGCCGATCCCGGGCCTCGAATGATTTCGATACGGTTGAAGCGCATCAGGTCAATCAGGTCATAAGTCCAGTATGGGGTTCCGAGAAACTGGTTGTTGAGGCTCACACCGTCAATAAGCACCATGAAGCTGCGGTTCGAGTCAAAAACGCCGCGTGGGCCTGGCCACCAGTCTCCGGCGACTGAACGCCAGGGGTTGAAGCCTGGCGCGAATTCAAGCAATTCGGGAATCGTTCTCACGCCAAGTTGCCTTATCTGCTTCTGTGTGTACACCGAGATTATTGCCGGCGACTCTATCGCTGGCTCAAGGCTACGCATTGCAGTCACAACATTCTCAGGCTCATACAACAGCGACAGAGATTCCATCTCGATGTCGGCGCAGTAACCTTTGCTGGCGCCAGCTATTGCCAGCACTGCTATAATCAGGAAAAACAGTCTCTTTGCAGCTTGCCTGCTGTTGTAATACTTCATGCTCTAAACCTTCCACGACAATGCGGTAAAAAGAAATTGCGGCTGTCATAATGCGCTGTGAAGCTTGATTTTAGCATCATAAGCCAATTTTAGCAATACTCAATCTGTGGCATAAGAAAGCGCCGTGCCAGGTGGCACGGCGCTCCAGATCATGTTATTGGCACCCTTCAGGTGCCGGCACAAACACCCTGCTGGCTTATTTCTGACCCATGTAGGTCTTGAGGGACGGATCGCCCATCAGGTGGTATACTTCCCAGTAATACTGCTTGCGGCTTGAGCTTGAAGCTTCTACAGCCATGTTACCGGCAACCATGAAGCCGGCGTTGCTGGTGCCATTGCCTTCGAACATAGCTTCGAAAGCGCCCGGGCCGGTTTTTTCTTTAAGCGGGGGAACGCCATCGTTGTTCGGCTTGACGATTGAGTGCAGACCGACGCCCCACCAGAAATCTTCATCCCAGTAGGTGCTGTTGGTGCCACCAACGTAACCGATAGCGCCGGCGTCTTTGGCTCTCAGCCAGGCTTCGGCGAAACATTCAGAAACTTCGAACTTGCTGGTCAGACAGCAGTTACCAATTACGAAAGGATACTTGCCCTTGTTACCGAGAGCCTTGATCTGTGAGATCGAGAAGCTCGGGTCAGCCCATGAAGTAGAAGAACCGTGAGCTGTGTAATTCACATAAGCTGCGCCTTCGCCAACTTTTTTAACGATTTCGGCACTGTTGAACTGAGAACCGGCAGACAGTGACTTGTAAACGTTGAAGCCATTCTCTTTGTTGATGTAATACTTTTCAGCATAGTTGATGTGGGGCCAGCCGTGGCTGCGAGCCCAGCTGCCATCCCAACCGGCTACCAGTACAACGTTGTCGAGGAATGAAGGATCGGGGAATTTATACTGACCATATTCCATGGTCTTTTCGATCTGCGGCAGCAGCTGTTCAACATTCTGAGCTGAGAAGCGGCCGGTCAGCATTTCGGGCAGGAAATCGCCGGGGGTTACAGCAACGAAATAGAGTTCGGTGATGTGTGAACCGGTTTTGCCCTTGAATGCCGGGATCTGTGCGTGATCGCCGACGAAGAGAACATAGCTCGGAGCTGGCATGTCTGCTGTCGGGTTGTTGTAGAGGTCATGCAGGTAGGCTTTGAGAGGCTCGGTGATTGCTGGGCCAGTGCCGAATTCATCGGTGAATACGGTTTTTACTACGAAGCCCTGCTGTTTTTTCCAGGCTGCGAAAGGAGCGATAGCGTCCTTGAACATCGGGTCAGAAACGATTACATAGCCTTCTTTGGCTCTGCTGGCACCAAACTTGAGTGCCTGGGGAACAGTAACCATTGATTCAGCAAACGAGAACGCCGGAGCGGCATAAGCGGCATGCTTGGCTCTGCTGGCTGCGATGTCAGCACCTTCCATAACGATTTCGAAATCGATGTTGTTGTAGACGTTGATTTTGTTGTCTACAGCATTGTAGGTGATCGGAGAAATGGTCAGGTGGGCCAGGCGCATATGTCTCATGACGCCGACTTCTTCGATGGTGGCCAGAGGCTGACCGTTGAAGCCTTTGTAAATGTATGCAGATTTTTCATAGACGAAAGGCACTTCGCTGCCATCTTTGGGAGCTGAGGGCTGTCTCGGGAAAATCTTGTTCGACACGCCGAAATCGGCGAGGTTGTAAACTTTTGAATCGTAGCTTTTTACGACTACTTTGCAGGTTGCGCCAAACGGAATCTGGATCAGTTTGGTGATAACCGGAAGCTGCGGAGCGCCATAAGCGCCGCCGAAATACATTTCGGGAGTGTACATTACGCTGAATCTGCCCATCGGAGTTTCTGCATCATAAAAATGCAGCTTGCTCATACCGCAGTTCATGCCGAGAGTCAAATTGCCCTCGCTGTAATTCTCCGATACCACGTCGATGCCGCTGCGGACTGCATCAGAAAGAATGATCTCGTCTGCAAAAACGACCCCACTCATACAAAGAACCATCATCAATACTGTAAAAAACTTTTTCACACTCGTCCCCTTTCGTATACTACATGCTCCTGGAGTCTTATTACCATACGGCTGAGCACCCTTGTGATAGGGGCGGGACCGGCCGCGGCGACTTATAAGAAAATATCTCCAGGCTTCCAGTCTATATCGACTCGATTCGACAAGTCAATACCTTTAAAAAAACTTTTCTTGATAATTCTGGTAATTTATATATTTTAGAGCGTTTGATCAGATAAAAGCACCGGGAGGAGACTTTTAATCAGCCATTCGAGGCTTCTGGTCGCTATTAAAAACAGCCGGCTCCTTTCAGGAACCGGCTGCAATCTATACAAAAGCGCGTTGAATTTTGTTAAGCCAGAAGCTTCGGCCATCAGACGGGATGCTTTTTTGCTGACAGGAGGTCAGCAATACTTGGCAGCATCAGGATAGATGCTGCCGGGTGCTCCAGCGATTCGCTTTGCTCACAAGCTTACGAAAAAGCAAACCCGTCTTCTGCCTCGCGACAAATTTCAAAGTTCGTTTACATAATAATCAGGTGTGGCTGACAGTATTATTTTTGTTTGACCAGATTAAGACCGTTATCATTGGTTTCCACGCCAAGGTTTGCGTAGTCATCGGTATTGATAAGCTTGCCGCGCAGCAGATCTGAAGTTGCTGTCAGCTCGGCACTGGTAAATTGCCCTTTTAAAGCGACATTGGTAGAAGAAATTGTGCCGGTTACGTCAATGCCTTCGTCAATCGGTGTGTACCCCGGGTCAGATCCTGGAACTCTTACCCAGCTTATTACATCCAGTGCGAGAGTGCCGCTGAGGCTGTTGCCAGACTGTTTAAGCGTCAGAGTTGCATTCGCTGTCACTTCTGCTGCTCTTTCACCAAGGGCGTTAAGAGTGTAATAAGTCATTGGAATAGCCGTTTTCCATGTTCCGGTAAGATCGACTGCCGGAGTGAGTACTGTGGTAAGGGAGTTGAGCGGCACATTGGCGGTGAAGCTGGCAAGTTCGGTAACGAAGAATGAGTCGAAAGCGTTTTTAGTTGTACCGACTTTTGTGTATTGAGTGAGCAGCTGTCCAGCGAGGTAATCCTTCATGTCATCTTTGATCCCGACACTGGACAAAGTGGTTTTATCGATGCTGTAATGATCGATCAACATCGCCTAGCAGTAGTTGTAAGGTTTATGTTCTTCGCAATGTAGGTTGAAGAGTGTGGTGCGATCAGGCGCAATTCAACGCCTTCATAGGTGAATTTTACATCGTAGAAGGTAGCGACTGGAATTTCAGAAATCGAAAAATAATGAGTGGCTGGAACCAGCGTGAATGCACTGCTTTTGCCGTTCACCGTGCAGGTGCCTGAATCGGCGATTTTCTGGAGAAGGGCTTCGTCGGTGGCGTATGAAACCGCGCCCAGCAGACCATTATCAACAGCAGGAACCTCTATTTGTCCTGAAATAGTAGTATCGGTTGCCGGCAGTGAAGAACCGCCACCACCGCCGCCACCACAACCGACCAATGAGCAGATAATCAGCAGGGAAAGGAGAATCAGACGCGATCTCTTCATAAAATACTTCCTTTTAGCAGTTTCAAATTTGCCAGAAGAGTCCCGGAGTTACCCGGGGCGGTTCTTTTAGCCAGTGCGAATGGTAATTCCACATACCTGTCTTGCTTACGTATTATATTGCGCTTCTAATTCGCCGTCAAACAGAATTCACATCAAGCCATGACATCAAATAAGTCTTTAAATCTGACAATATCTGCAGTATATCTCCTCTCTGTAGAATGTGTTAATATTCAAATCTGTACAAAAGTGACCAGGTTGAAGACCGAGGCCATGGAGAGTGAATGATCAACGAGCTTTGTCACGATATCGACGATTGTTGAACCTCAATCACGACAATGATTCTTGATGAGGATGAAGGGAACAAACATGAACAGCAAGATTAGAACAATACTTATCATAGCAGCAGTTTTTGTTTTGGGTTGGGTGGCGCGTCTGGTGCTTTTTCCGATGAGTGAGACCGCGAAGATCGAGGAAATTATCAGGCAGACAGCTGATGCTTTTGTAGAGAAGAGCTCAAAAGAGGTCGCCAGTTATCTGACTAAAGACTTCAATGTCGAGCAATTTGCTGACCGCGAGACCACCCTCAACTATCTAAAAGCATTCTTCTTCAAGGCACGCGATCTTAACGTCAACATTAAATACCTCAAACACGAAAATGACCGTCTGCCAAAAACCGCCAGTGAAGCACGGGTTCTCGGAGTTGTTGTCATCACCGGTACAGTTGAAGGCCAGAAATTTCAGGCTTTCAGCGGGAAGGGTGCCGATACCGGCGTCCTGACCATGCGCAAGATTGATGGCAAATGGCTCATTCACTCAGCCCGCCCGCTCGACGCTGCCGACCCCGACAAAGCTTTCCAGCAGCTCGCAAAGTAGCATTATTCAGCAGCTGTGGCCTGTGATCTGGCGTGTGCTGCCCGGGCCCAGTAGATCACTGGCGTGTCGAACAGGGCGACACACCACTTCATCACATAGGTCGTCGCGAAAATCTGCCAGATGACATTGGGCTCAAATACACCCCAGAATGCCATCAATGTAAAGATCGTGTTATCGAGCAGTTGGCTGGTCATGGTCGAAAGATTGTTGCGCAGCCAGAGATGCTGTGGAAACCTCTTCTTGAGATAATTATAAAACCAGACATCAAAATTCTGACTGACCATATAAGCTGTTATGCTCGCAAAAGCAATACGCGGCAACAGCGAAAAAATGGCGTTTAGCGCATCACTTGAGGTGTCCGAAGCGTGCGGAGCAAACCACAGGCATACCTGCATGATCAGAGTAGTTGCAACAATCGAAAAAATGCCGATTTTTACGCCTTTTTTCGCTTCATCTTCTCCATAGCACTCACAGAGAATATCTGTGGCCAGAAACGAAGTTCCGTACATTACGTTGCCCAGTGTGGTAACAAAGCCGAACAGCTCGATCGTTTTGATGACCTGAATATTGGCAAGTATCGAAGCAAGAGTGATCCAGGCGAACAGACCATAATGTCTGAAATACCTGAATGCTATTGCGATCAGGCTGTAATTGAGAAGCAGCAGAACAAACCATATCGTGTTATTACTCATATTATCCCTGTGCTGACGGCAGCGACAGCTTAATCGGTCGATGCCTGTGAAATGAGTGAACAGAATACCCGCTGCCCGCCAATAATTCAAGTGCTATTTAGTGCGCGGGAGATAGTATTATTAATACTTCATAAATATAGCCGACTAAAACACACGGCTAGCTGAATCTACTAAGGGCGCAGGCGGGTTTCTCATGAGCGAAAACTTTTTGCACAGGGAGGTGCTTATGCAGAGCTGCGCAGGATAGAGCAGCTCTGCCGAGCCAGGCAGATTTGACGCCAATCCATAGCTATTCACATCAAGTCTTCGCCTGGGGAGAGTTGTAGCGAATGAGGGCAAGCCATCCGCATCTCTAACGGCTGAAGCCGTAAGAGCTGCCTAATTCCGCCGAGAGCCCGAATGGGCGGGATTCGTGTGATGCCGATTTTTAACATGCAGGAATCAATTAATCATGCTTGTGTAGATGCCCTTTGATTGGTATATTGTCGGCCGATAAACAAGGGAAAGTATATGTCGAGACTCAATTTTAAGATCGAAAAGCAGGCGCATGGCTCGCGGGCGCGTGCTGCCAGATTTACTACGCTGCACAGCGAAGTGATAACTCCTGTATTCATGCCGGTCGGAACCCGGGCCACGGTCAAGGGAATGACTGTCGAAAGTCTTCTCGAAACCGGTTCGCAGGTGCTGCTTGCCAACACTTATCATCTGCTGCTGCGCCCCGGCCCGGAAGTGTTCAGAAAAATAGGTGGCATTCACCGTTTCATGAACTGGAAAGGCTCTGTCCTTACCGATTCTGGCGGTTTTCAGATATTTTCGCTGCCACGATCGCGCGAAATGAGCGAAGAAGGCGCCAGATTCACCAGTTATGTCGATGGCACCAGCATTTTACTGACTCCTGAACTGAGTATCGAAATGCAGAAGGCTATCGGCAGCGACATCATGATGGTTCTCGATCAGTGCATAAACTCAACCGCCGGTTATGACGAAGCCAAAGCCGCCATGGAACTGACCCACCGCTGGGCATTGCGCTCGCTGGCCGCTCGCGGCGATTCAAAACAGTCGATGTTCGGAATAGTGCAGGGCGCCTGCCACCCTGAACTGCGTCGCCAGAGCGCCGAGTTTTTGCGGGAGCAGCCTTTTGACGGGCTTGCTATCGGCGGACTGGCGGTTGGCGAAACCCACAGTGAGCGCTATGAGTTTACTGAACTGGTAACCGGGTTTCTGCCAGACAATCTGCCACGCTACCTCATGGGCGTCGGTACTCCGATTGATATTCTCGAAGCCGTTCATCGTGGTGTCGATATGTTCGACTGTATCATTCCATCTCAACTGGCACACCGTGGGTCGGTGTTTACATCACATGGCAAGTTGCAATTCAGGCGCACCGTCTATCGCTTTTCTGAAGAGCCGATCGATTCAGACTGCGACTGCTATGCCTGCCAGAACTATTCGCGCGCCTACGTTCACCATCTGGTCAAGGCTGAAGAGCCGCTGGCCTGGCGACTGCTGACCTGCCACAACATCAGATTCTATCACCGACTTATGGCTCAGATCCGAGACGCGATTCTGCGCGACCACTTTGTCGAGTTTTACGATAAGATGCGGCCCGAACTGATTCGCGACGACGAAGACAACCCGCAGAATCCGCCGAAACGACGTAACTCAAACCCGCCATCGCTGGGTGATTATGAGGTTGTTAAATTCGCGCAGGGCTTTTCCAGCATCCGTCAGCGCAGTTCGGGCGAAATCATGCATTCTGTCAACAAGCCGATCGAAGAGGCCGAAAAACTCTATGTCGGGCAGTCCCATCTGGCCGAGCGCCTTATAAAGGCCGCTGACAGAGATACAGAACTGGTAATCTGGGATGTCGGCCTCGGTGCCGCCACCAACGCCATGGCGGCTGTACACTGTTTCGAAAAAGCTCTGGCCGAAAATGGCGCTGATAAACTCAGGGCGCTGCGACTGATAAGTTTTGAGTGCGACCTCGACCCCTTGACGCTGGCCTGCCGCGACAATTCAAATTTTCTCTATCTTCGCCACAGTGCACCACATCACATTCTGCGCCATGGACGCTGGCAGCACAATTCGCAGCTGCTGACCTGGGAGCTATTAAAGGGCGACTTTCTCGAACTGTTCTGGAAAGCTCCAATCCCTGATCTGATTTTCTACGATCCGTTCTCGGCTAAGACTGACAGCGAACTTTGGACTGCCGAAACTTTTTCGCTGCTGTTCAAAAACCTGACTGAGCGAAAAGTCGAGCTGTACACCTATTCGGCAGCGACAGCTGTTCGCGTTGCCATGCTGCGCGCCGGGTTCTTCGTCGCCGAAGGCATGGCCACCGGCCCTAAAGCCGCCACTACCATAGCATTCAATAAGATCGAAGGGGCAGGGGAACACCCGCAGAAACCGCCCCTGCTTGACGCGCGCTGGCTCGAGCGCTGGCGGCGCAGTGGTTCGCGATTTCCGCCGACCGCTTCCCATCATGAAAAAGAGCAGATCACTGCAGCTATCGAGTCTCACCCACAATTCAATATGGGTTAGCACTATCTGCTGTAAGTTTAAGTTGCCTAGGTTTCCGGGGTAGATTATACTGCTTCTGTTGGATCTATATACAGCAGGAGGAAGCAGAATGGCTGAAAACACCAATCGCGAACGTGATCTTGTTCTGGCGCCCAACGAGTATTGTTTTATATCTGACCAGACCAAAGGCCACATCGTTGTCTACGTAGGCCCATACAAGACAAGCCTGGCAAACACAGATCAGCCGGTAACTTTTAATGACAGAAGCAAGCGCTTTGAGAGAACTACGCTTGAGCAGGCGATAGCGATTTTCTCGACGGCGCCTGAAGGCTGGTATCTTGTTCTCAAGAATCCTGCCAAAGACGGCATTCAACCGCCGCATTTCGGCTCCAACAGCCTGCCTGAGCTTCGCGTTGGCCACAAGATGAATATTCCCGGGCCGATCAATTTTGCGCTCTGGCCCGGTCAGATGGTTCGCGTTATTCCCGGTCACTATCTGCACCTCAACCAGTATCTGGTCGTGCGCGTATATGATGAAGAGGCCGCCAAGCTCAACTGGAAAAAAGCCGTGGTTAAGCCGCAGCAGGCTGCGGTCACCGGCGAAGAGGCCAAAAACGCGGGTATTTCTGACGACATTCCGCATCTGATCATGGGCAAGCTGCTGGTGATCAAGGGTACAGAGGTGTCATTCTATATCCCGCCGACTGGCGTCGAAGTTGTAAGAGATGCCAACGGTGGTTACCTCAGAGAAGCGGTTACGCTTGAACGCCTCGAATACTGCATTTTGCTCGATGAAGACGGCAACAAACGCTTCATTCAGGGGCCGGCCGTGGTTTTCCCGAGCCCGACCGAAACCTTTGTCGAAAAGGGTGGCAGCCGCAAATTCAAGGCAATCGAACTCAACGAAATCAGCGGCATTTATGTCAAAGTCATCGCTCCGTACACTGAAAACGGGGTTGAGCACAAGGTCGGCGAAGAACTTTTCATCACCGGCAAAGATCAGATGATCTATTTCCCGCGCCCGGAACACGCGGTCATCAAGTATGGGGAAAAGGAACTGCATTATGCCGTTGCCATTCCGGCCGGCGAGGGCCGCTATGTGCTCAATCGCATGACCGGCAAGATCACGCTGGTTAAAGGCCCGGCCATGCTGCTGCCCGATCCGCGCACAGAAGTAATTGTCCGCCGCTTCCTCGAACCTCGCCAGGTGTCGCTTATGTACCCCGGCAATCAGGAGGCGCTCGAATATAATATCCGGCTCAAAACTATTGCCAAAGCCGGGGGCAGCGAAGATTACCTGACCGACAGCGAACTCAAACGCAAACTGGCGGCGCCGCGAACAGCACTGGCGGCCAGAGCTGAAGGTTCGCCTGAGGGCTTCGCCGGCGACGACTTTACCCGCAGCCCGTCGTTCACGCAGCCTCGCACTATCACACTCGATACCAAATACGAAGGGGCTGTCGCTCTCGATGTCTGGACTGGATACGCGGTTCTGGTCGTCGGCCGCACCGGCGAGCGCAAGGTTGTCGTTGGCCCGCAGACGGTTCTGCTCGAATACGATCAGGCTCTCGAAGCGATGGAACTATCAACTGGAACTCCCAAGACCGACGAGAAGACGATTAAGACAGCCTATCTGCGCAGTCTGCACAATAAAGTCTCTGACATCGTCGATGCTGAAACCAGCGATCTCTGCCGGGTTAAGATTCGTCTGTCGTATCGTGTCAATTTTGAGGGCGAACCCGAAAAATGGTTTGATGTCGAAAACTACGTCAAGTTTTTGACCGATCACATGCGTTCACTGATCAGAAACGCTGTTAAGAAGTATAAGATTGAAGACTTCTATGCCAATGCTATCGCGGTTGTGCGTGACAGCGTACTGGGTGCCGCCGGTGCCGACAATAAACGCCCCGGTCGCGTCTTCTCAGAGAACGGTATGCGCATTTACGACATTGAAATTCTCGATGTAAAAATTGGCAACGAAGCGATCGAACAGCTTCTGGTCGCAGCACAGCATTCGGTGGTCAAGCAGACCCTGGCGATTTCTTCTGAAAAGCGCACGCTTGAATACGTACAGCAAAGTGAAGCTATCAAGCAGGAAGAAGCCACACTGAAATCAACCACCAGAAAACAGGATCTCGAACTGCAGACCGAAGAAACCAAAACGGCGCTGCTGCTGAGTCTGGCCAAGATCGAATCAGAGATAGAAGCCCAGAAAACATCACTGCTTGCCAAACTTGCCGAACAGGAAACCCTGAACAAGATCAATACCAGTGAACTTGGTCGCAAAAGCGAAATGGGCGCTCTCGAAATCGAGATCGCGCAAAAACGCCTCAACCTGCGCCTCGAAGAGCTCAAAGCTGAAGTGGCCGGCGTCGTCGATCGTGCCAACGCCGTTTCACCTGACTTTATCGCGGCCCTGCAGGCCTTCGGCGATAAGGCCCTTGCCGAGAAACTTGCCGACAGCATGGCTCCGCTTGCCATACTCGGCGGCAAGAGCATCGCTGATGTCTTCGCTCAGCTGGTTAAGGGGACCAACCTCGAAGAAATCCTCAAGAAAAAAGCTGAGATCGCAAAGAAATAGAACTTGTTACAACATTTCAGCAGCGCGGCTAGTCCGCGCTGCTCGACTTTTAAGCCAGCAGTAAGAACAAACATTTTATGAAGCTGCAAGCCCGTAGAATAGTTATCTCCCCCGAAACAGTCGAAATGATCAAGCGGAATCTACGGCTGTTATTCAGCAGACAGCATATATTCAAAACAATCGGCGGCATACTTTTTCTTATATTCATGTTTATAGTGGCGTTTCCGCCAGACATGCATTATCGAGTCAACAGAATCAGGCGAATACAGCCGCCAAGAAGCTATGGTCCGCAGGGAGATTTTCACAGGCGCGCCAGCGAACTGCTTTTCTCAATTGAGATGGGCGACCTTTCAGAAGCTGAAATTCTGGATGCTGCCGCTGAACTCGATCGAATTCTTCCACTCGAATTTGACGTCAACAGATATTTCACCATTCTTGATCGACTGCAAATGGAAGAAGGTTACGTGCTCGATTATCGTTACCGCTTGTCTTCGCCTGATGGGAACCCGGTTTTATACGCCCGCAAAGAGAATGAAATGAGAGATTACAGCATATTCGGGCCTATGCGCTCAAATCTCAAAGAGGGAGCGGACGCCTATCTGACTCACATAAAGACTGACGGCACCAGGGAAGGGTTCGTTCAACTGGCTACGCTGCACCTGATCGGCGCCAACTTCTATTTATACTGGCATGCTTTTTATGATGATCTCGACATTTACAGTCGAATTCCGGCGACCGTGAAATTTTATGATGATGAAGTCGAGATATCGATTTTTATCGAAACCTTTCGTGCCTGGATGGAGATTTACACTTTGCGCGTAAAAAGGAATTTCCCGCACAAGTACGTTTCTGAATCTCAGAGAAAAGTTGTTCCCCGTTTAAAAACTGTAAGGCTATAAATACAGCGAGTTAATGCTGGATCTTAGTTTGAGAAGCTCTGTTTTCTATCTGATTGCTTGTTCGTTGTTATTGCATTATATTTTATCTGAATGCAATTCTTGGAAGAGGTCAGGGTGGTTATGGAAAAAATATCTGCTGAAATGACGATTGCGCAACTTATAAAGTTGTGTCCCAAGGCGCAAAAGATATTGATGCGTCACGGTATGTATTGTATTGGCTGCGCAGTTGGAGAATCAGAAAGTCTCGCTGATGCCGCCGAAATGCATCAGATAGATCTTGCAGAGCTTTTAGATGATCTCAACAAAGAACAGGCAGACTGAAAAATGAACTTTAATCAGATGATGAACTGGATTCTTGGGCGCTCACAGCCGTCTCAGCTCTCACCGGTTCCAGAGAAAACCGCCCCTCAAGCTGAAAGACGCATCTCTCATCGTTTAAGCAACTCTGAAGGAATCGTTCAAATCGCCGGGGTCGGCGAGTTTCCGGTAAAAGACCTGTCTCAGGGCGGCTTGTCTGTGGATACTCATTCCCTGCAGGATTCATCAGGCTTTCAGGTCGGTAATGTTCTGTCTGCCAGGTTGCTGCTGGGCAATGTCTTTTTCGAAACAGATCTTCGCATCTGCTCGATCAGAAAAGACGAAGCGGGCTGCTCATTCAACTCTATGCCTTTTGGACATTCACGCGTTCTGCATGACTTTATCAAGCCCACGTTACTGGGCAAAAGTCTCAGGGAAATCAAATCGACAGAAGCCAACCTTCTCTGGTTTCAAGGCGATGAAGAGACTCAGATTCATTACTGGCGGCGCCCGGAAGGTGGACTTGACAAGGCAGATTTCTATTTTATGGGCTATGTGATCAGTTTTGATGGCAAAGACAATTCTCTTAAAACTGGCTTTGTACAATCTCCCTTTCTTGGTTCCAGCGTTCACAGGGTACCAGGTGAAGGAGCTATCGTTTACCACGAAGTGCCTTCTTATCGCGCCCTCAAACTTGGGCACATCATTTTCGACCAGGGTTCGCTTCCCGAAGAAGTATATGTAAATCTAGGCTGTATAATGTTTCGCGAAGAAAAATGTACCTTCAGTCGCGTAATTCTGGGTGAAAACGAAAAGAACATCAGGTTTGAATTTGCTGATGAATCGGGAAAAGTAGTTCTCAAGGTTGCCAGTCTTTGTTCGACTGCTATTTCGGCATTGTTGCCAGATAGCCCGGTTAAAAGAAAAGTCCCAGGTGGAACGCTGCTGAATGGTGTGTTGCATCTGCCCGAACTGTCTCTGCCAGCCACGTTCAAAGTTGTTTTTCAACACGATTTTTTTATTGGCGGTGGCCTGAAGCTACATAATCCGGATGATGCAGAAGTCTTTGCTTCGTTTCTGACTCCACGACTGCTTGGCAAGTCATTAGAATCTGTGGCTCCTCCGGTTGAGTCCAAGCCGTTTGCGCCATACGGATCGCGTGCGTCGCTGCATGTAGGAATCCATAACACACATCTGCTTTCTTTGCTGAGCAATAACGGGCAACTGCTCTATGGGCGTCTGGTATTCAGCGACAGAGTTGTTATCTGGGACAAGAATTCTCTCTCTGCCTATTCATGTGTTCAGGGGCTTATTTTTCCCTCTGATTGGGAAACTGTGATCAACCAGCAGGACCAGATTTCGCATGATGACCCGGCCCTGATGAATACCACACGAGAAATACTGCACAGCTCGCGAATTTCGCAGGATGTGCTGAAAGCGTGGCTGGCAGTGCTTCCCCGGCCAGAAGCGGACTTAGACTAGCTGAAAAGCTGATTTTATCTGCTGATCTGCTCGAACTTGATCATGTCGGCTACGATTTTGCCGAGCTCTGATTTTTTGAGAATTTCGCTTCTTTTGATCTCGGAGGCGACTCTGGCGAGAAGGGCAGAATCGTTACGAATCGAAGCGAGCTGAGATTTGAGACCTTCTCTTGTCTTTTCTTCAGCAGCTTTAAGGTAATCAGAGTAGCTGTCGCTTTTACCGAACAACTTCTTGAACAGACCGCTATTTCTCTCAGCCAGCGCTTTAACTATCGCTTCATAACGCGAGAGTTCGATGATTCTGTTATTACTTATCAGAAACCTTCGCTGGTAGCCGTCTGCTTCTTCAGGCGTATAAAAGTATTTGCGGGAAAACTTGAGCTCAACTGTTGCGTCAGAGCGATTGAGCGCTATTCTGATCTTGTCGGCGGGCTTAACATCAACAGCTTTGCCATCAACCTTTACACTGATGTTTTCAGGAGTTATGGCTTTACCTTCATGGGTTTTAAAAGTTACGACAGCGGTATTGTTACGCAGGCTGACCTGAGGAATAATTCGATGTGGGAAAATTATGCCCTGATAGAAGAATTTGACCGGGAATGCGCGCAACGAGGGCCCGTAGAAGCTGTCTTCCATGTAGTCGCGGCCATTCTTGCCGAAAGTTTCGTAGTATATGACTACGGGTTCGCCTTTAAGCTTAGCTGTGCCTACTATATTTACTGAATGGACACCCTGTAATGTAAGCGAAACCTTGTCTTTGAAAAGGCGCGAGGTGTGCTGTGCATACATAATTCCGTATTTCTGCAGGTCAGACCGAATCTTTTCGACTTTTCCGTTGCTTTTGTTAAAAGAGTTATCGAATGGCAGATCCATGCCCAGGCCGTTGGCAGGAAGGCGATAGCTGATTTGACGCTTAAGCGGATCGTTGATCTGCTCAGGTAATTTTATCGAGCTGAGTATCCAGGCGTAATGTTTGGGCGAGTAGGGGACCTTTTCGCCGGTAACGCGGTCTTTACCTGTTTCTTTGATGAAGCTGTAGGGACACTTTGTATTCTGAAAGTAGAGGCTTTCGACAAGGCGTGGATTAACCCCATATTCGCGGGCGCCGTTGATAAAGGAATCATAACTGCCAAGCTTGTTGCCCATTGCGATGTTCCACCAGTCGCTGGCCAGGCTGGCAGAATAGCCGAGGCACTTGGATGACCCGGTTCTGCGGCCGAGGTGAGCGTTGAGGCCAACGGTAGAGGTATAAGCAGCAAGTTCTTCCTGGGTTTTACCCGGGAGCATATCTATATAGTCGATCAGAAAAAGATCAGTGAGATCTGATTTTTCAACTGGCACGCCGGCACTGTGGTTTTCGGTAATCGGCATAAGCTCGGCGAGTTCGGGCAACTGGGCGGCATCGCCGGCATTTTCCCATTTGCTGCGCTCGATAACGAAAAGAGGTCTCATATCCTTGTTCCAGGGAAGGTAAGAGAGTATTTTTCTGCCATCGGTTGAGAGCTGAAAAAAGCCACCGACAAGTTTGTCGTCGAGGTTGAGCGGCACAAGAATTTTGGCCGGCTTGCCACTGAAGTTCAATGTTTTTGGCATACCTGGCTGAGAATACTTTTGCAGGACTTTTTTAAGGTCAGTGTTGAAATCAGTATAGCGCCCAAGGTTTTCGGCGTATTCAGACCGTCCGGCCAGCGCCGCGCTGATCTCTTTGGCTACGGTCTGCAGGGCGGTATTTTCAGCCTCAGTGGCAGCCATGCCCGGGCACAGACTAATAGTGAAACAAAGAACCAGAGCAATCAGCATAAGTTTTCTCATAATATACTCCCAACCATCAGTGTATTAATTAACTATAAGAATAGTTATCAAATTCTGCAACCTGCATTTGCAAGGTTTACATAATTCATGACTGTGCCGGCCAACCCGGCTTTTTTCTGGTTTTTTATCTTGGTTTACATAATATTTATTATCAGACGTTGCCTCGCCCGAGGCAGGGGCGCCTGAACACCAGAAACGTCTTCCCGACTGTAATTATGTAATATGTCAAACTTGGATAACCCGAGCCTACAGCTATGTAGTATAATATGAAGAACTGAACTATCATATAAAATAATACATCCTGCACAGCAAATGCTTTTAACAATTAATACAGGCGGAACCCACTATGGATCTGACACTCAACCTGGCTGATGTGCCACAGAACTTGAAAAAAAAGTTCTTGCGCAAGAAGTTGCGCGAACTCCAGCTGGTGCATCGCGTCGATAAAATTACCGATCGTTGCAAGACCCTTTTGCCGCTGGCAAGCGCAACCCTCAAGCTGGCAAAGAAGTTTTTCAGATGCGAATATGCCGCCTTGCTTTTTACCGACCGCGAAGCCAGACATAGACAGTTTTACCTTGCCGTCGGCATCGACGAGGCTCAAAATGAAGCCGCATTGAGTCTCAAAGAACTATTGCATGACGCAGTAACCCACCGCTGTCAAGGTCAGACTGTAAACCAGGATCAGTCGGAAAAGTCGTTTCCGGCTGATTACGCTTTGTTGCATTTTGCTGTTTCAGAGCGCCTCAGCGGAGCCATCCTGGTCGGCGGTCGTTCCAGACCCTGGAATGAAGAAGACCTGCACTATCTCAAAGCAATTGCCTCGCAGATCGACAACGGTCTCGAACATGCTTTTCTGTTGCAGAAATACCAACGTTCGCGCCGACTGGTTGAACGTGAAACCCGAAAACTAAGCTTTGTCTACGAGATCAGCCTCTCTCTCGGCAAAGAAGAAGACTTTACCAACCTCTGCCGGCGAATTCTCGAAAGCGCCATGCACCTTGTCGATGTCAACCGTTGTTCTTTCATGAGATATAACGAAGAAGACGACGAGCTCAAAACCGAATTTGCCATAGGTATACCCTTTACCAAGGCAAATATGACTTTTCGCATGGGACAAGGCCTCGCCGGCTCGGCGCTAAAGGAAGGAAGGCCGATTCTTGCTTCGCGCGGCGGCAAGGACCTACGCTTCATACCTTTCAAAGACGGCAACCCTGATGAAACATTCCCTTCAATTGTAAACATGGCCTGCATTCCCCTTATCGTCGAGGGAAAGCCAATGGGTGTGCTTAATTTCAGTTCAACAGAGGCGGACTATAGCGTCACGCCTGACGAACTTGCGGCGCTTGAAGTCGTTTCGCAGCTGATCGTTCTTGCCTGGCAGAAACAGAGACTCTACAACATTTCTATCAAAGATGAGCTCACCGGCATGTATTCGTTCAGGTTCTTCCGTCAGCGCCTGCAGGAAGAAATGAGCCGGGCCTTGCGCTTTGACACGCCTTTGAGCATTGTCATGTTCGATATCGACTACTTCAAAAAATTTAACGATACTTATGGGCACCTCGCCGGCAATCTGGTTTTGCGTGAGTTCGCCAAAATACTCAACGAGTCGGTTCGCTTCGGAATAGATATCGCGGCGCGTTTCGGCGGCGAGGAATTCGCACTGATACTGCCCGGCACAGACGAGAATGGCGCTCTTTGCGTCAGCGAGCGAATTCGAAAAGTTGTAGAAAATTCACCTTTCGAATTCAACGGGCAAACCCTCAGGGTTACTGTCAGTGGTGGCGTTTGCCAGCTTGAACCCGGCATGATGCTCGATGACTTCGTTAAAGAGGCCGACCGCGCTCTTTACGCCGCCAAAGAAGGCGGCCGCAACCGCATTCTTTGCTGTTCTTCCCTGTAGCTCCCTGCCCCGCCTTCGAACGCCCAGGAACAGAAGAACAGCCTGAAATGTCATTACCAGGAGCGCAGCGACGAAGCAGCCAGCTCTGAGCTAATCCTGTTATTCATGAGATTGCTTCGTCGGGCTGAAGCCCTCCTCGCAATGACTGCAAATCACAGGCTCAATATTGTCAGAGCAATAGAATTACTGTTCTATTTAACTACCTGTTGACTATGTTATGGTCAAACCTTATTATAGCTGCATGAATTTATCAGACATGACATCTGCTGAGACCAGCGCACTTGACCGTGAATCTACGGTCGTTGTTGTACCGCTTGCCTCGATTGAACAACATGGGCCACATCTTCCGGTTGGTACCAAATGCTTTCTTGGCGAATCCATCGCCTTTGCCGCCGCCGCGAGATTACGCAGCGAACAGGTTGAATGCCTGATCACGCCGACGGTTCCGTTTATGCCCTGCCAGAGCAGCACCGGCTTTGCGGCCAGCTTCGCCATGGGCGCCCGCACCTATTCTGACGCTTTGTACGAAATCGGCAGTTCTTTCAGCCGCGATGGCTTTAAATATCTGTATTTCGTTAACCTGTCGCTGTCGCCAGACGCGATCAAAGCCGTCAGCGTCGCCGTCGAAGATCTCAATACCCTGCGAGACTTTCGTGCCTTCGACCCGATGCCCCTCTGGAACTACTCACCGAACGAGGCAATCGAATCTTATCTGCGCGAACGCAACATCGACCCTGCCAGCGAAATTCACGGTGACATCAAAGATACCAGCGCAACGCTGCATCTCGACCCTGAGCTGGTGCGCAGCGAACTTCTGCCCGGGCTGGCCCCATGCGTTATCAATTCATCCTGGGAAGTGCTGAAGGGCAATTTTTCATTTCAGGAAATGGGCAGCAAAGATGGCTATCTTGGTTCGCCAGCCCTTGCCGACCCCGAACTTGGCCGCATATACCTGGCCGAGGCTGCTTTTGCCCTGGCTGAGGCAGTAAACTTCACTCTTGAAGGCAACGAACTGCCTGAACTGCCTTTGCAGATCAGAATGTTACTGAAAATGGTCGATCTCGACGAGATGTAACGATAATATTTTCCACTCGCGGCAGATGTTATGTAAACCATGAGCAGATAATCTGCTGATATTGCAAAAAAAATCAATTTGCCAGTAGAAATATTTGAACATTCGTGATAAAATAAGTTTTCCCACAGTATCTCAGCCCTTATCTGTTACGCGGTTTAACCTCGAAAACCTTGATTACACTCAAAACTGGGAGTAAAGAACAAATGTACGCGATTATCGAACTCGGTGGAAAGCAGTATAACGTCGAGAAAGGCACCCGCCTGCGCTGCGAAAAACTCGACCAGCAGCCCAATGAAACCTTTGCTGTTGACAAGGTTCTCATGGTCAAAAATGGCGAAGACGTCAAAATCGGCAACCCCTACGTCAGCGGCGCTGAAGTAAAGGTTAAAGTCGTTGGTCATGCCCGCGCCAAGAAAATTGTCGTGCTCAAATACAAGAGCAAGAGCAATTATCGCCGCAAATCCGGACATCGCCAGCACTTCACTTCGGTTCTCATCGAAGATATCAAGTGCTGAATGATTCTCGTCGACTTCACTGAAGACGACAAGGGTGTCAGCCTTAAAGTCAGCGGCCATTCCGGCCACTCCGACAAGGGAAAAGACATCGTCTGTGCAGCGGTCTCGGCACTGATACAGACATTCGCAGGTGGAGTCGAAGGCGAACTGAAAGCGGTTCTGGGTGGCAATCTCGATGCAGGCAACTGCAACATACGGGTAGAAGTCACAAAGAACAGGCTGCAGGAGCTCAAATCGGTTTATAAAGTATTTAAATTCGGGTTCCGTAAGATTGCAGAATCTTACCCGGAACAGGTTAAATTGAATTAATCACCTAAGGGGGATTCAGGAATGGCTCATAAGAAAGGACAAGGCTCAACCACCAACGGTCGAGACAGTAATGCGCAACGCCTGGGCGTTAAGAAATATGACGGTGAAGTCGTAAAAGCCGGCAACATCATCATCCGCCAGAACGGCACTCCGATTCATCCCGGCCTCAACGTCGGCAAGGGCAAAGACGACACTCTGTTCGCCCTCACCGAAGGCAAAGTAAAGTTTGGCTGGCGCAAGGGCAAGCATTGCGTAAGCGTTCTGCCGCAGACTGCTGAAGCCGTTAACTGACCTTTTTTCATCAGTTTAAAAGAGCCGCCCACGAGGCGGTTTTTTTATTTGCCCTGAATGCGTTTTTTCGGCTGCGGCAGGTCGTAAAACTGTTTTTCGCTGCTGATGCAGCTCAAATCGTAATCAGCGATAATGCCGGCAATCTTGCGCGCCACGTCACGCCCTTCATAGGGGTTGGGAAGCTGCCCGCATTTTTCGCGCCAGGCCGGGGCCAGCAGCTTTTTGAGAGCTTTTCTGATAGAGGCTTCAGCAAACGTGGCGGTGACGACCGCCTTGCTGCAGGGTCGCCCACTTTGCCGGTTGCCCAGGTTGAGAACCGGTATGTTGAGTGATGGCAGCTCAATAATACCGCTTGAGGAATTGCCAATTACACAGCGCGCCAGTCTGGCAGCCGACAGATAGCGCAGGCGGCCAAGATTGCGATGAAAGCTGATAACATCAGGCTTGCTTTTCGCGGCTTCGGCCAGATAATCATTGATTTCGCCGCCTTCGGGATCGGCGTTGGCACCGGTGAAAACCAGCCTGGTATCAGGATATTCCTTGAGCAGAACATGCAATAGTCGAAGCATTCCTTCTCTAACTGAGCCATGGTTACAGGTCTCAGGGTGCAGTGTAATCAGAAAGAAATTATCGAGCCTTTGTTCGAGCTCTTTTTCGAGCTCTTTTTTTGAGATGAATGCCGTCTGGTCGAGATCGGCAAGCGCGAGTTCGCCCGTGTTAAATACGCGTTCGGGTTGTTCGCCGAGTTGAATGACACGCTGCCTGAACTCTTCGGTAGCGGTAAAATGCAGGTCGCTGAGCTTGGTCAGGCAGTGACGTAGAGTATCGTCAAAAGCGCCGCGGGTTATTTCACCACCTGAGATGTGGGCACTTCTGATGCCGAGAAGCCGGCAGACTGTCGCCACCGCGTATATCTCGAACCGATCGCCATAATAGACGACCAGATCAGGTTTTTCGTCTGCAAAAAACGCTGCGAATCTTTCGATTGCTGCCGCCATCGACGCGAACATCAGTTCATTATCAGGCCGCGATCTGTCGTCAGGTGTTATGTAAACCTTGGCAAAAGTATCGCCAATATCAGCTTCGATTTCTTTGGCCGAAAACCCGCTGTTGGCATGTAAATGGGCGCCAGTTACGACGAGACGCACGGCCACGCCAAGATGCTGCAGCTCTTTATAAAGAGGCCGCAAAATCCCCCACTCTGCTCGTGAACCTGTAACAATGAAGACTCTTTTGTTCATAAGCTGATTCTAATTGCACCTGTCGCTCTGCGCAAGCAAAAGGTTCAAGTTTCGGCTTGAAACAGCCGGTAAAGTATTTTCAGGCTGTTGCCGATATACTTATTAGAGACTTTATATTTTACGCAGGAGGTGCCTTCATATGTGTGCTCAGGAACTCGTGGCGCTGTTTCGCTTCTCTGGTAATAACTGCCCGGCATGCCAGCGTATTGTCAGCCGGTATGAACGCACCCTGAATCTGACCGACGAAGATATGGAGCACCTCGAAAAGTGCATTCTCAGTCGCTCCTGAAGTAGTTCAGCAAAGGGGCTGCCGCAATCAGAGCGGCAGCCCTTTTTTCATGAAAAATTCAGGGTCGGCGGCATGGCGCGAAACGAAGCGTCCCCCACCCTTCTCGCCCTGCCAGCCTTTCTCATGGCTGTAAATGATTTTGCCGCGCAGAATAGTCATTTCGTTGCAACCACGGCAATGCAGTCCCTCATAGGGGGAATAATCGGTTTTCATATGCAGGGCGGCCGCGGTTATCTCAAGGTTACAATCTGGATTGTATACCATGATGTCGGCATCGGTTCCTGGCACCAGGCTGCCTTTACGCGGGTACAGGCCAAAAATTCGGGCCGGATTTTCTGAAATAGCCTTAACTGCTTGTTGCAGCGATATCTTTTCGGAATGAACGCCGTTTAAAACGAGCAAAGGCAGGGTTTCAATGCCAGGCAGGCCCATAGGCAGGCTGGTGGTGCGATTTTCCCAGGTGTTTTTGTCGGCTGTGGTAAATGGGCAATGATCAGTAGCGACGACAGCCAGGTCATTGGCGGCAAAGCGCTGCCAGAGAAGCTGCTGTTGAGTCAGCGGCCTGATCGGCGGGCAACAGCCGAAGAAATGTCCGGTTGGCCCGGCAAGTTGACGATCGTCGAGGTATAGATATTGCGGGCAGGTCTCACCAGCGATATGGGCGCCGCGCTGGCGTTCACAGCCGATAATCTGCGCGCCCTCGCCACTCGAAACATGAACCACATAAACTTTACAGCCGGTATATCGTGAGAAATCAGCCAGGCGGCGTATTGCTTCGGTCTCACTGAATACTGGTCTGGTGTTTGGCAGGCTTTCGATGCCAAGATTGCCGCCGGCAGCAGCCTGGTCTGTGAGATAATCTACCAGCTCACCATTTTCGGCGTGTACCGTTACCAGAATGCCGTTGTCGCGGCAGGTATTGAGAATTCTCAGCAGGCTGACGTCATTCTGCATCAATCCAGAGCGACCGTATGCCATGAAGATTTTAAGACTGGTCACACCATGTTCAGCCAGTTTTGGCAGCTGTTCGATCACCTGTTCTGAATAGCGGCCAATACAGGCATGCAGCGAGTAGTCTATGGCAACCAGTCCGTCTGCTTCTTCCCTTCGTCGTTTCAGGCTTTCCAGAACCCCCTCTTCGCCCTTCTGAGCGGTGAAGTCTATGAAGGTCGTCACGCCGCCACAGGCTCCGGCAACGCTGCCCGAATAAAAGTCGTCAGCCGAGACGGCTCCGGCAAAAGGCAGTGAAAAGTGTGTGTGAACGTCTACGGCACCAGGTAGAATCCAGCGACCAGAGACATCGATTTCGTTTTTTCCTTTAAGATTATTGCCGATGGCTGCCACCTGCTCGCCGGCAATTGCCAGATCTGCCTGCACCAGAGCGTCATTCCAGAACACCTGACCGTTTTTCAGAACAAGTTCAAACATAATGCTTCCTGTTAAATGTTTAATAATTTCAGATATCTGCCGAAAAAGATAACGCAAAACATCTAACTGGGGGTAGAAATTTTGAATTTTAATTCATTAGTGGCGGGTTTTCTTGGAGGATTGGTCTGTAGCACTGTTCTGTTTGTATGCAGTCGGGCATGGCTGCTTCATAAGCTGATTAAACGCGAGAAATTGCAGGACCTGTCTTATTTCGGACGCAACGCGCCGCTCAAAAAGCGGCATTAAGAGCCTTATTACGACAATTTGAGATGTTTTGCACTTCCGGCATCGCCGGATTTTTTTTTGCCGGTTTAACCTGCAACCGGTTTATGTTATTTTACTGACTGACTATGGACGCACACGAAAAGAAGATTTTAGAATACAAGCGCAGGATCATTTCGCTCATGCGCAGCCGGGAGCATTCTTCTGCTCTCAAGCTTTACCACAAGTCGTTCTCGGCTGAATGTCCGGCCGATCCGGAATTTCTCGACAGTTTCTATATTGAGCTCAACAAGGTCAACATGCATGAGGTGGCTTACGAGATTCTCAAAGAAGCTGTAAACTGGCATCCTGATAATGATCAGGTCGAAGAACTGTACAAGAACGCCACCGGCATCTACTATGACAGTCTTGTTTTGCACGGCAATAACCTGCTCTACGAACGCGATGATAAAGAAGCGAAGTTTACCGAGAGCATCAAGAAGGCAGATTCGCTGGCACGCGAAAAAATGCGGGAAGAGAACGACAAGATTCTCTCGGCGGTCGTACAGAAGGCGATGGCAACCTATCGCAAAGCGCTCGATCTCAGAGATGACAGCATACCGGCACTTTCTGGGCTCATGCGCTGTCACCAGATTCTTGGCGAAAATGAGATAGTCGAAGAGATCAATTCGCGTATTGAAGAATTGTCGCCAGCTCTGCGGTCTCGCGAAAAGTCTCGACAGGAACTGGCAAGAGAAGCTGAGCTTGCTGAAGAAGAACGTAAGCGGGAGGCTGCCCGCGAACTGGAACTTGAAGAATCGGCTGTCAACAACATCAGAAAACTCTTTCAGGACAAAAAGTTTCACGATGTGATCAAACTTGTTGACGAACTGCACCTGTCATATAGAACTACGGTTCCTCTGTTATTGCTTAAAGCGAAGTCGTTCGCCGAATTGCGGCGATTCAGGGCAGCGGACCAGACGATCAGCGAAGCAGAACATCATAACCGCAACATCAACGAAGTACTTGAAGTTAAGAACAGTATCAATGAGACCAAATACGGCATACTCTGCAAAGCAGCCGATGTTTATCTGCACAAGGCATTGGAATTGGGTCTGAGCCTGGGAGAGGGACATTTTCGTCGGGCGCAGAAGTGTATTGGCAAGGCTCTTGAATTTGTTCCAGATAACATCGATCTACTGGATAAACTCTATACCACGCAAAAATATCTGGGTCAGGTTGAAGACTCTTACAAAACCAAAGCATTGATCTACGTTCTGAACAAGAAATTCGTAACTGCATTTGATCGCGAATCGTCGGCTTCGCTCTGTTTCATTGCAAGCTTTGCTTATCATGATGAGCCAGACATTGTGAATGAATTCAGATGGTTCAGGCGCGAATTTCTTCTTACTTCGCGGTTTGGCATGGCCTTGAACTGCTTTTATGTGCGAAACAGTCCGGCGATTACCACAAAAGCAGCGAAGATTGCATTTTCCCGCCGGTTTTTTCGCGCAATCCTTTATCCAGTCAGGCTGATAATCGGGATATTACAACATTTTGTTTGCTAAATGACTCTGTCTGATTTATCATTTACAAGCCTATGAACAAAATCTTAACAACTTTATTTATAGCTACGTTTCTGTTTTTTTGTGCACCCGTCAATTCTCAATCTCTTGATCAACGAACTATCAGGATTGGCATAAACTCTGACGAAGTTTTCACGACTATTCGCATACAGTCTTTCAGCGGGAACTGGAGAGTTGAATTTGGTGGAGCCTCACCTACGCGCGACTTGCTCACAGAGGGTGAAGACTGCACTATAATGCTTGTACCCAAAGGCATGGTTGCCCGATTCTCAGATGGTAAAGAATTCGGCCAGGGGTATAACAGCATTACCATATCAGGCGGTGAGTTGCTGAACTTTGAAATTCCAGACCAGCCACCAGTATTGCTGCAGGGCATTCTGGAAGTAGGCTATAAAGAAACTTCAATTCAGCTGGTCAACAAAATCAGCGTTCATCAGCATGTGGTATCCAGCGTGTCTAAAATTGGTATTACCAATGAGCCTGAATCACTGAAAGCTCTCTGCGTAATGGCGCGCACGCGCCTTGCCTGGCATCTTGCCAATCCACAGCACAAAGAAGAGAATTATGACATTTGTGACAAAGACCACTGCTTTCCTTTCTCCGGATGCGGCTACAATCGCGAATTAGTAGATATTCTCGCCAGCATGACATCAGATCAGACTCTTACATACGGCGGCAAGGTGATTATGCCGCGCTATCACAACACCTGTGGTGGTCGCATATCGTCGGCCAGAGATATTTACGGCGAGGACGAGCCTTATCACCCGTCTCACCCTGATCTCCTCGATGGCAAAGGCTCAGAAAACTGTTTTCACAGCCCAGGATTTCATTGGTCAATAGAGCTTCAGAAAGCCGATTTTCTGGATTTTCTTTCGCTGGCTTTTGCCGGTGGCGCTGAAAGAGTCTATACCGGCTGGGAACCAGCAAAAGTTGATGCTAATGGTCGAATTTATCAGGTAACGCTGCGCGGTCGACTCCCCAAAAGCATCTCAGGAATAGAATTCCATCGTGAGCTGAGTGAATATTTCGGGCCAAACGGCATAAAGAGCATGAAATTCACTATGGAACTGCTGCGCCGCACGATAATTTTCAGAGGTATGGGCCAGGGTGAAGGCGTCGGTCTTTGCATTTACGGCGCGGACGGTCTGGCCAAAAAGTCACAGAAATATCTGGAAATTCTCAAATTTTACTACCCCGGCACGGAAGTAAAAATGAAAGCTGAGAAATAAAAAAAGCGCAGAGCTTACTGCGCTTTTTTTATTGTGTTTGCGTCAGTTGTCAGAGATCGCCCCCGATTTCGAGAGACAACACAATTGTCAGAACGGTCGCCAGAAATAAGCCAGTCATATTTTTTTCTCCATACTCATGATACAACCTGATTGTAATATCGGCAAAACAGCTGAAAATTTAATCTTTACTGTTTGACAGTAAATCCTGCTCAATTGCAAAAAGCGGCAATGATAAGTAAACTGATGGCGGAGGCGAGAAATGACTGAATTCAGAGTTTGCCTGGTAACAGTCCCTGATCGTGAGGTTGCCCGTAGAATAGCCGAAGATATCGTTAAGGCTGAGCTTTGCGCCTGTGTCAACCTTATTTCGGGCATTGAATCTATCTATCACTGGCAGGGCAAAATCGAATATGGTGACGAGATACTTCTGCTGATAAAAACCCAACAATCATGTCTCGAAGCTCTCGATGCCAGGATTCGTCTTATTCACCCTTATGAGGTATATGAATTTATCGCGATGCCGGTAGATTACGGCAACGACAAATATCTTAAATGGATACATGATTCGACAACCTGATGGCCAGAACCTATAACCTGAATTCCGATTCCCGAAGCGAAAAGTCGTTCAAAATCGACTATGATTCATTGCTGAATCCGCAACAGTTAGAGGCGGTCACCCATTTCAGCGGCCCGGTTCTCTGTATCGCCGGGGCTGGCTCCGGGAAAACGCGGACGCTGATTTATCGAGTCGCCCGTATGCTAGAGAGTGGCATAGCGCCAGACAGCATTCTTCTGCTCACCTTCACACGAAAAGCCGCCGCCAATATGCTCGAACGCGTGACCTCTCTGGTGGGATCAGCAGGAAAAGCAGTTGCAGGAGGCACATACCACAGTTTCGCCGCGAATGTATTGCGCAAATATGGCCACCATATTGGCCTCAATCCAGGGTTTTCCATCATCGATGAAGGCGATTCCTCTGATATCATAAATTTTATCCGCACAGAAATGGGCTTTAACCGCAAAGAGTCACGCTTCCCTCAGAAAAAAACAGTGGCTCAGATGTTTTCGAAGGCCAATAACCTCGAAAAAAGCCTGCCAGATATCGTAAACGAGTTATATCCGCAATTTGCCGAGCACGCAGAAGATATTGACAAGCTTCGCGAAGGATTCACCGCCTATAAGCAGAAAAACATGCTTCTCGACTATGACGACCTGCTGATCTTTCTGCAACGCCTGCTGACAGACAGCGAGTCTGCCAGAATTCAGATTACGTCGAGATATCGTTATGTTATGGCTGATGAATACCAGGATACCAATGGCGTTCAGGCAAGAATCACCTTTTTGCTCGCCGGTGATAAGAAAAATGTCATGGTTGTTGGCGACGACGCACAGAGCATCTATTCATTTCGTGGAGCCAGAGTCAGTAACATACTCGAGTTTCCTGAGGTTTTTCCTGAATGCAGGGTGGTCAGGCTGGAAAGAAACTATCGCAGTACCCGGCAAATTCTCGATGCTGCCAACAGTCTTATGGAAAAAGCCGGTGAGGGTTTTAAAAAGAAGCTTTTTACCGAGAAAGAATCAGGCGAACCGCCAGCCTGCGTGCGTTGTGAAGATGAACAGGAACAGGCAATGTTCATTGCTGCCAGAGTGCTTGAACTGCGCGAACAGGGAATCCCACTCAAGAATATGGCAGTATTGTTCCGCTCGAGCTTTCATGCTTATCAGCTGGAACTTGAGCTGAAAAGACGTAACATACCCTATGTTAAATGGGGCGGGTTCAAATTTCTCGAAGCGGGACATCTTAAAGACGTAATAGCTCATCTGCGGATTATCCAGAATCCATACGATCAGGTGTCCTGGCTGCGAGTCCTTCTCTTGATTGAAGGAATCGGTACGCACAGCGCCAGCGAAATATTTACCCATATCAGACAGGCTGAAAATCCTTATGATTTATCTCAGGTAAAAGCCAGGACTAAGGCGCGCAGCGGTCTGCTTAAGCTTGGCCAGATGCTGACGTCTGCTTCAACTCTGGTAAACTCAACCCCTGCCCGATTGCTTGAAATTGTATCTGACTACTACTTTCCCATTCTCAAGGAGAGATTCGACGATTATCCACGACGCTTCAAAGATATCGACCAGCTCACGATAATCGCCGGCAGGTTTGCGACATTGAGCGACTTTCTTACCGATCTCGCGCTCGAACCACCCAAAGATTCAGTTGACGAAGCTCTCGCCTCAGATCAAGATGATGACGAAAACCTGATTCTCTCGACAATACACTCAGCCAAGGGGCTTGAATGGCATTCTGTATTCGTAATTCACGCTCTTGAAGGTCGCTTTCCATCGTTCAGTTCACTCAAGTCTGAATCAGACCTTGAAGAAGAGCGGCGTCTGATGTATGTCGCCATAACTCGGGCTGAAGAAAATCTGGCATTAACCTACCCCTCTCAAATCTGGGATCCAGCTACCGGAACCCTTCTTGCCAGAAAATCCCGCTTTATCGAGGAAATCTCTCCGCAACTTCTGGAGAACTGGCAGATTTCCCGCAGCTAATCACTGACAATAACGGTTTGCTGACTATTCCCCGACAAAACCGTTTAATAGTGCCCGGACGCTTGACAGCGGCTTGTTGTCTCTGATAAGGTCTTAACTCATATAGTTTGAACCGGAGTTTTTCAAGTGGTCAGAAATCTCAGCATTGTGGCTGTAGTATTAATAGGTCTTCTATCCGGACTGCTGATAAAAGATTACATGAGTTTGCCCAGTCGTAATCTCGTTATCTTTTACACATCTAACCTGCGCGGACAAATCAAGCCGTTTTCAGGGCCCATTCAGGATCAACAATATCAGCAGATTGGCGGTCTTGCCTTCATAAAAGGTTTTATCGCGGAGACCTCAAAAGTCTTCAATTTCAAACCCGATGAAGTGCTGCTTCTCGACACCGGCGACGCACTTTTTGGCACCGCCGAGGCTTCTTTAACCATGGGTGATGTTCCTTTGCGGCTCATGGGCAAAGCTGGCTACGACGCGATGACTATCGGTAATCTTGAATTCGAGTTTGGTTTCGATAGACTTAAAAGCTTTATCAGTGCAGGACATGTTCCCATGCTGTCGTGCAATTACCGTGATGTAACCGCGCCAGTCGGAGATACTTTCAAACCCGGCCTGATCATCGAAAAAGGCGGAATCAAGGTCGGTATCATAGGCCTTGGACACGGAGAACTTGCTCGCAACACACGCCAGGATAACATCGTAAGTCTTGAGATCACTGATTTCAAGGCTTCGGTGCAGAAGACGTCAGCTCAGCTCAAGGAATCGGGCGCAGAAATCATCGTGCTTCTTTCCCATCACCCTGCCGTCGGCAATCTTGATAATCCTGGCGAAGTATTTCCTGATGTAGACATTATTATCGGTGACCTTATCGGGCCAGGTGCTGTAATCAGCGGGCGCCCGCTGGTTTGCCAGACAGCTCCCGGACGTGGCGGCGGCATTGGCATGGTAAAGGTCTCATACGTTTCCGGCAAATGGGATATTGCCCGCGGGTTTCAACGTATTTTTACGGTAGATGCCGAGAAGATTACGCCTGACGCCGAGCTCGCTGCTGAGATCAGTCGAATAGAAGCTAAAATAGATGGACTGCTCGACGAAGTGATCACTAAAAGCAGCGGTGTATTCACAAATTCATATTCTGAAGAGTCAACGGTTGGAAAACTGATTGCTGATTGTATGAAAGAAACTGCCGGTACCCAGATTGCGTTGACCAACTCTGGCGGAATTAAGGCAGCTATCGGTGAAGGTCCGGTTACTTTGCGGCATCTCTATGACATTCTGCCTTTCGAGAACACTCTGGTGTCTATGGAGCTCGCCGGCTGGGAGATCGAAAATCTCATAGAGGAAGGTTTATCGGGAAAGACCGGCTTCTTACAGTCATCGGGTCTTAACTGTACCTATTCGAGCTCCAATCCGCCAGGATTCAGACTTATTCAGATCGATATCGGCGACGAACCCCTTGAATTCAACCGTATTTACAGTGTTGCTGTCAATGATTTCATGTATAACAACCGTCACGACTGGCCAGAATTAAGTCTGGGCAAGAATCCACAGGTGCGCGGCCTGGTTCGTGAAGGCATCGAAGCGATTTTGCGCAAAACCCAGAAGGTTGAACCCGACGAAAAGCCAAGATTCATCGACGCAACCGGCATCGATGAAACATTGCGAATACAGGCTCTGGCCTACGAACTGGCAAGTCTGCCGAAGCCAATCGAACATGATGGCACCAGCAATTCAGAATACTCTCGTCTGCTGGCCGAGATAATTCGTCTTGAAACCGGAGCTGACTTTGCCTTCATTCCGGCCAGTCTGGTGTTGCGAACCCGAGAACCGCTGACAAACATCACCCCGGCAAGAATAGTGTCGGATTTTTCAACATCAGAAGGCGTAAAAACCGCTGAGATATCAGGGGCAACCCTTGAAAAGCTCGTTAATGCTGCAGTTGGAAGCGATAGTGCTATGGCCTTTTCGGGTTTCTCTGTAGAAATGCTTGAAAATAAAAATATCAAAATTGTCCCATGGGGAAGCAATTTCGCTGCTGAGAATATCTATAAAATTGCAGTTAACGAAAATTTTGCCGACCGTGTCGAAGGTTTTTACGATATCAGCGATATTGAGAAAGTAAAAGTATTCAATGACATCCGCCGCGTTTTCATTAACGGCCTGAGATCGAGAAACGGGCAGGTAGAGCTTAATCGTGCGTTTTATTGAATTCATCCTGAGCTTAAGGCTTAAATTCAAGATACTTATGCTTTTTGGCCTGATACTTGTTCTGCCACTGGCAGTACTTATGGGCATTACTCTCGAACGTACTTCGCGTATGGCAAGCCAGGATTTTAATCGCAATCTCGGTTATGCTGCCAGCCTGTTCCGTGAAAGCCTCGAAGATCAGCTTGATTCACTCAAAATTCGCGCAAAAACGGTAGCCGATTTTGATTTTTACACCCTGGCCGGCATGGGTTTTTCTGCCGAAACCACCGTGCCTCTTATGCAGTATGAGCTTATCCGATCCGGACTCGACTACATAGCAATCATTAAAAACCGTAGTGAAATCATACTTGAGCAAGGCACGCCACCCAGTGAATCTCTTGCCAGAATAATTCCTGCCATGTGTCATTCTCAGTTGAACGTTAATCTGTATGTAATTGGCGATGAACCGTGGATATTCGCTTCGGCAATGATAACCAAACTTAAAACCGAATTTCCGCAGCATGTAATTTTTGCTCAGCGCATTCCACGCGATTTCGCCGACAAGCTCAAACGACTTACCGGTGCAGAGTTTTCTCTGATATATGCAGGAAACCGTATTCTCACCAGCCAGATGGATGTTTACGGCAAACGCAAATCAGGCCGACTGATGGAAAACCCCGACACAGCGAACGGTCAGACCGAAATTCTCGGACGTTCCCATTTCTTTGTTCGTGAAGAAGCTCTCAAAGGTAGAATTTCTGAGACTATCAGACTGGAAATAGCGCTGCCTGATTCTGAATACAATATTCTTGGCCGCACCATGCGGCGTGACTTCATTGTTTTTGGACTGCTGGGTCTTGTTCTGGCTTTGATTACAGGTTATGTTCTGTCATGGCACATTGCCGGGCCGATAAATCGACTGGCTGAGAGCACTTCACTGGTTGCGCGCGGAGAGACCGGTATTCTTCCCGAGATATCAAGACACGACGAAATCGGTGATCTTACCAGCAATTTTCGCGAAATGGTCATCAGCATCAGCACTGAAAAGGAACTCAAGGAGCAACGTGTCCGCGAACTGAATACCCTTTTTGAGATCAGCAATGCCGTAAATCTGTTTACCGACTCTGAAGAACTGCTGAAGTTCGTTTTGACACATGCCATTGATGCGCTTGAAGCAGAGCGCGGTTCAATCATGCTGCTCGATGACAGTACCGACGAGCTGGTGGTTAAGGTCGCTACTGGTGGCCGCTACCGGGTGTTCGCGAGTAACCCGGTAAAACTTGGCAATGGCATCTGCGGCCAGGTTGCCAGAAATGGCAGCGGAATTATCTGCAATGAAGGTTTTAAAGATCCCCGTTTCAGAAACTTTGGTGGTCTGATGCCGGTTGAAGATATCAGAAGTCTGATCTGTTCGCCGCTGAAGTTCAAAGATGGCATAATCGGTGTTATAAATATAGTTAACAAGCGTAATGGCGGCCAGTTCAAAGATAGCGACCTGTCTCTGCTCAATCTTATAGCTTCACAGGCAGCGGTCACGATCGAGAATAATAAACTCTATGAGTTGTCTATCACCGATGGCATGACAAGACTTTTCGTTCATCGCTATTTTCAGGCCAGGCTTAACGAAGAACTTCTGAGGGCACGCCGCTATGGACTGACCATGAGTCTGATAATGATGGATATAGATAATTTCAAAAAATTCAACGATACCTTTGGTCATCAGGTTGGTGACCAGGTGATCCAGAAAGTGGCGCAGACGATCAGAGATACAGTTCGCACTGGAATAGATGTGCCCTGCCGCTATGGCGGCGAAGAAATGTCGGTTATTTTGCCGGAAACTCGTGCTGAAGAGGCTTTTCAGACGGCCGAACGCCTGCGCGAAAACATCGCGTCAGTTTCGATCCCTCACAGCAGCGGTGATCTGCACATTACTGTCAGTATCGGTGTGGCGTCCTATCCTGTGCACGCCCATGATCGTGAAAGTCTGATCAAAGTCGCCGACAAGGCTCTTTATACAAGTAAAGGCGAAGGTAAGAACAGATCCACCCTCGCACCTGAAACCAGTCTGGTATGAACATAAACCTGGCCTGCGTTCTAGTTGCGATGTGCGGAATACTTCGCAGCACCGACCTTTATTTTCGCAACCCGGTAATTGCCACTCTGCCAGTTGTCGTTCTCATATCATGGGAACATCTTATCAATCTGGCTCTGATTTCGCCGGTTTTCTGGATAAAACGCGCTCAGTTTCGGCTTATTGCCTTACGGGACCTGTTTTATTTTGTTATGGTTGGTTGTGGCGCCTCGGCAATGGGGGTGTTGTGCTTCACTGAGGCTTTTCATTATATAAACCCAGCTCTGGCGGTTTTGATGCAGAAACTCCAGCCGGTAATGACCATAACTCTTGGCGTAATTTTACTGCGTGAAAGGGTAAGTCGATCCTTCTTCGGCTGGGCAGCTCTGGCGATAATATGTTCATATTTTGTCTCTTTTGGATTGACTGATCCATTCACCGGAGAATGGAAAAAAATAGCGACCGGTGCTGGTCTCGCCGCTGCTGCTGCATTTTTTTGGGGCAGTGGAACGATCTGGGGCAAACTTCTTCTGAATAAGTATGATCAGAGTTTCGTTCTTGCCAGTCGTTTTTTACTCGGCTCTCTTTTTTCTGTTTCACTGGCTCTGATTTTGCATGGGGGCCTGAAGTCTGAGCAGATTCTGCCAGAGGGCCTTTTTAAAAGCATTTTTTACATGGCTGCCATTTCGGGAATTCTTGCAACCAGCTTTTTTTATGCCGGCCTGAAGTGGGTGAAAGCTTCGCTGGCTTCGATTCTGGAACTGTTTTTCCCAGTTTCGTCGGTGCTGATAATGTGGCTGAGTTTCAACCGGCCGATCACAGCCGTTCAGATAGCAGCAGCACTGCTGATGTTTTTTGCGGTTTATCGGGTAAATCGGCTGACTGATGCCTGACAGATGCGGTCAGGAATATTGCTGTTATTTTTCGCCGTCGGCTTTCAGCAGCATCTGATAAATCTGGTATTTTTTCTGGTAGAGGGCCAGCGCCTGTAACGTTTCGATGGTCTGAGGACCGCTTTCGCGCAGTAACCTGACATAGTCATTGTAGGCGTCGAGATACTCTTTCTGTGCATATTCGAGCGGTGATATTTTGAGGGTTTTTGCCGGTCTGACACCCGTTTCAACAGTGCTCGACTGCACTGGATCTGGCGACAGAACCTGCGGGCCGGTGCCTGTGGGTTGAGCGGGTATATCGGGATTCTGACCACAGCCACTTAACCAGATGGCAGTAGTAAGAAGCAGAGACAGGCAATATTTGGCAGCCAGTTTATTCATAGCTACTTGATTATAGGTACAAAGTGCCGCTCTGTCAAGAGAACGGCAACGCTGAATTCCCGCTCCCGACAGCCATTCAAAAAAATAGTTGAATCTATTATACAAAGGTTGTATAATAGCTCGATTTAAGAGGAGTCGGAGAGCCGGAAGCACATCTTTAATACAGCATGGCACCGCGAAAAGCAATCTTGTTAGGCCCAGGAAAGGGGAGCTTCATGAAAACCATTCTCGAAAAAGGCATCATATTTTACCAGGGAAAATTTCAGGAGTTGGATAAACTGGTCATAGAAAAAGGCAAGATCACCGAAGTAGTTCTTGCTTCAGCCAAAGCCAAAAAGGGCAAGCCGGCACCTGCTCCCAAGAAGAAATCTGAAACCAGCGCAAACGTTATCAACTGTAGCGATCGCTATATTCTTCCGGGTTTCATCGATGCGCACACGCATATCAGCCTCGAAGAAGAAGGCGTAGGCTATTACGATGCCGATTATAACGAATCTTTTGGTCTTGCTACTCCTCAGGTCAGAGCTTTTGATGCTCTCAAAATGCGCGACAAAGCTTTTAATGACGCATTACATGGCGGCGTAACCACTGCCATGATCACTCCAGGTTCGGCAAATCCCATTGGCGGCCAGTGCTGCATCGTAAAAATGGTGGGTAATGTTGCCGAAGCGGCCGTTGTAAAAGAAAGCTCCGGGATGAAGTTTGCATTTGGCGAAAATCCGAAGCGGGTTTACGGCGAACAGAAGAAATTCCCCAGCACTCGTATGGGTACTGCTGCTGTAATTCGCGAATGGCTTATGAAAGCCCAGGATTACCTCAAGCGCAAAAAAACCAAAGAATTCAAAGAACGCGAAATCAAGCTCGAAGCCATGCTGCCTCTTATCGAAGGTAAAATTCAGGCGCGTGCACATGCACACATGGCTGACGACATAATTACCGCCTACCGCATTGCTCAGGAATTCAACCTCGACATGGTATTCGATCACTGCACCGAAGGCCATCTGATTGCCAAAGAACTCGGTAAGTGGAAAGCACGCGCCGTAGTTGGCCCGACTTTTTCTAGCCGCTGCAAGCCAGAGTTGCGCAATAAAACCTTTGAAACCGTAGAAATACTTATGGATGAAGGCTGTGTGGTAGCACTCACCACCGATCATCCGGTAATTCCGATCGAAGGCCTCAGCGTTGCAGCCGCCATGTGTGTCAGACACGGCCTCGACGAAGAGCGTGCCATCAAGGCGATAACCGAGAATCCGGCCATAATCCTCGGCCTGGATAAGAGGCTTGGTAAACTTGAAGTAGGCTATGACGCTGACGTAGTCGTCTGGGACGGCCACCCCCTCGATGTTCGCTCAAAAACTGAAGCGGTTTTCGTCGATGGCAACAAGGTAATCTGAAATAACCGAGCCTTCTCGCTCTTTTTAAACTGAAAAAGAGGCTTTAAATGTCAATAATATTCAATAACGTTCGCATACCGATGAGCGGTACATTTTTTCCCGGCCAGAAAGTTCTGGTCGAAAAGGGAAAAGTGGCTTCCGTGGGTTCGATGATTCGCAAGAACGTTGAAAAGGTTATCGAATGTGAGCAGAAGTATCTGATTCCAGGTCTTATCGATGCTCACAGTCATCTTGGACTTTTTGAAAGCACAGTGCCCGTCGATGATATCAATGAGCCTTATGCTGATATAACCCCGCATCTGCGACCGCTTGACGGCGTCAAAATGCGTGACCGGGCCATGGAAGACGCAAGAAGAGCCGGGATATCGACCTGTATGGTCTGCCCCGGATCAGAACGCCCCATATCCGGACTCTGCTCGATCTTAAAAACGAACGGTAATTCTGCCGACGTTGGTCTTATCGTTGAGCAGGCCGGAGTTCTCATGTCTTTTGGCGAACAGGTAAAGGCTACTGCCAAAAAGAGCGAAAAGTCCTACGTTACGAGAATGGGTGTATCAGCTCTGATCAGAGAAACCCTGATGAAAGCCCAGGATTATTATTCGCTCAAACAGAGCAAGAAAATGGTCAAGGATCGCGAGATCGACATGGAAGCTCTGATTCCTCTGATCAAGGGTGAAGTGCCAATGCGGGCTTGTGCACACCGCGCTGAAGATATCATGGCTGCGGTCAGAATCGCCGAAGAATTCAAGCTCAAACTGGTTATCGAGTATGGAACCGAGGCTCACCTGCTGGCATCTCTGCTGGCCGAGAAGAAGATTCCTGTCGTTCTTGGTCCGACACTGGTACCCCGATTCAGATATGAGCTCAACGAAAAAACCTTTGAGAGCGCCAAAATTCTTATGGATGCCGGCGTCGAAGTCGCATTTACCTGTGACTACCCCGGACTCCCGATAGAAACCCTGCGTGTTGCCGCTGCCATGGCCATTCAATATGGTCTCGAGGAAAAGCGCGCGCTCGCCGCCATAACTGAAGTGCCGGCCAGCATTCTGGGTGTAGACGCAAGACTGGGCAAAATCAAAAAGGGTATGGATGGCGATCTGGCACTGTTCTCGGGTCATCCTCTCGACATCAGATCTCGTCTTGAAGCGCTGGTTGTCGATGGCGACCTTTTCGTTTTTTCAAACGACCTCAAAATAGAATCCGGCAATTAATAAAGGCAATTAATCAGCAACGCCTCATCGTCATAGATGAGGCGTTGTTGTCATTATCAGACTTGAGCAATCAACTCTTCGCCAGAACGAACTTTATACGAACCGGCAGAATTTTGCCCTGAGTTCTGATGTGGGCTCCGCTCGCAAAAATTATGCGGCGGGTTCTTGAGGTTTTGCGCAGATTCAAAGACCAGCGCTTGTTGTTGTTGCAAATACGGGCGTTTTCCGGGCGAGTGCGCGAAAAAATCCGCTTCATATTTTTGGGATCAAGAAAATTGAATTTTACTTTCTTCATGCTTCAGTTTTAACATAAATCAATAATCAATTCAACTCTGATTTGCCGGCTGAGCGCCGATATGTTATGCTTGGCCGACAAAAACAAAAAGGTGAAAAAAATGACTGACAAACCACTCAGCAGTGACTGCAAAATCTTTGTAAACCGCACTCTTAACATGAATACGATCAAAATGATCGGATTTGACATGGATTATACACTGGCCACCTATAATGTGCCGGCATTTGAGGCCAAAGCCTACGAGATTCTGACTGAAAAACTCATTCGTGAATACAATTATCCTGAAATTATCAGAACTTTTGTGTTCGATAACGATTTTATCATTCGTGGTCTGGTTATAGATACCGAAACGGGTGATTTTCTCAAGGTCAACCGCTATGGTTTTGTTCGCATTGCCTCGCACGGCACGAGATTTTACAGTTTCGAAGAGCAGAAAGAAAAATATGGTCCGAATGGTATTGACCTGAGCGATTCGCGATATTACATTGTGCACACTCTTTTCTCGCAGGCTGAAGGCTGCATGTATGCACAGCTGGTAGATTACTACGATTCAAAAAGCGAAAAAGTTAATTATAAGCGGCTCTTTACCGAGGTGCGAAAATGCCTTAATGACGCGCATCAGGAAGAGGCACTCAAGGGTGATGTTGTAAAGAACCCCGAAAAATATCTGATCAAGGATCAAAGAATAGTCGATGCTTTGATCAAATTCAAAAAGTTCGGCAAAAAGCTGGCGCTGATAACCAATTCTGATTACGATTACAGTCGCCGGGTAATGGAATACTGTTTTGGCCCATTTCTCAAGACTCCATGGCAGAAACTGTTCGATCTTGTCATCGTTGCTGCCAATAAACCTGAATATTTTACTGCACGAAACCGCTATCAGAAGGTTGATCCTGAAACCGGCCTGTTGTCAAATTTTTACGGGCAGATCGAATGGAATGGCCTCTATCAGGGCGGAAATGCGGCGATTCTTGAAAAGCATCTGGCTTTAAAACCCTCTGAAATTCTCTACATCGGCGATCATATTCTCGGCGATGTCGTTACCTTGAAAGAAACTATCGGATGGCGCACCGGTCTGGTGGTTCAGGAACTGGCAGAAGAAGTGCCCATTCTTGAGAAAACCCAGAAGCTGCATCAGCAGATCGCTGATAAAATGGCCGAAAAAGAGGCTCTTGAAGATGTTTCGCTCGAACTGCGTGAAGACATGTGGCTCAAAACCGGCAAACAGGATTCAGCCCGCAAAAAGTTCGATGAAATGAAAGGCAAACTGATAAAGCTCGATGATGAAATTCGCGATCTGATTTTTGCGACCCAGGAAGGATTCAACAAGAACTGGGGCGAAGTTATGCGTGCCGGCAACGAAATTTCGCGCTTTGCTACTCTTGTCGAGAGATACGCCTGCATTTATATGGCCGGGATTGCAAATCTCTACTATTATTCACCCTTCAAATATTATCGTTCGAAGCGGCGACTGCTGGCACATGACCCCGATCTTGATTATTGATCCTGCTGATTGCGTTTCAGAGGAACATTGCGAAACAGGAATGAAATTGATATGAAAGAATTTACTGTTGGCGATATGATAAAAGTTCTTCAGAAACTTGATTCTGAGCTGCCCCTCTATGATCACTATTACGATGATGAGATTGCCAGGGAAGTCTGGTTCAACGTAGCCAGGCCGCGGCCAAAGAAAAAGACTATTTATCTTGTCGGAACCCGCGAAAATGACCAGGTCACTCTAGCCTGGACCGATAACCGCTCAGAAGGTCAGTTGATCGATAAAAAGAAAATAGTAATGCTTTATCCGCCGGAAAGCGGCGTTATCGAGTTTTGACGACGGGCCGGGCCAGCTGTTTCCAGAACGGGAACTCAGCTGTAACGGTCGTTTTTCCCGTCATCATCGTCGGCAATGTCGTCCTCGTATTCTGAGTCGTAATCTTCAGATTCCGTGTAATCCGATGCTGAATCGCTATCTTCCTGCGCATCTTCTTCAGAATATTCGGTGCCTTCGAACTGAGCCGTTCTTTCAGACGTGTAAGCGGCTTCGAGATTTTTTTGTCTGACTTCGAAGGCTATACCTATCAGCGGAACGAGTGTGGCGATTGTTACTCCGATAATCCCCCAGAATGCGCCATATTTTGGCTGTAATGCATCGAGATAAACCTGAATTACCGATCTGAACCAGCCGTCAGGTTTGAGTTCCTGTGCCAGTTCAACCGCGCGATTATCATAAATGACGATTATTTCGTGGGTCAGAAAAAAGGCGGCAAAGACACCGATAAAAAATGTTGTGAAGAAGTTTCTACGCAATGCCAGCACTATACCGGCCATAGAGAAGAGCATAACCGGCAGTCCAACGCCTCCGGCCCGCCAGCTGCGCAAACAGATCGGCGTAAAATCGAGAAATGTCGAAAACACTACCAGAGCAAAGCCAGCCGCAATTATTAATCCGGGAATTGACAGGGCAAAACCTTCAGTGAATTGCCTTGAGCCCTCGTTATTATCCATTATGTTGTCCTGCATTTTTTCTCCGCGGCAGATTATGCCATTTCGTTTCAGGTGAGATCGCCAGGTTCAAGAAAACGACGCAGACAGCTGTTTTCAAGAGCTTTACCTGGCGCGCCCTTGACTCCCCCATGCTCGTAGCTGATATCCAATATCAGTATCGGTGTCTTGACCGGTGTGACGATTATAAAAAATTCTTCAGACTGCTTCTGTACAAGCCTGATCAGACACTGTTGTTCGAGCTGTCTGATTACGGCGTCGACAACTTCTTCGTCATAGCCTGTGCGCTCAGCCAGCTCAGGTCGATCGAGCTGAACATGTCGATCACTGGGCTTTCCCAATTCAAAGTCGAGTTCAATCAGCTTTTTGAATATTGGCCAGGCTTCAGGTCCGATTTTGTCATTGAGTAATCTTGGCAACCCTGAAAATTCGAGCCATTTGGGAAACCGGAAGCACATTTTTTTGGGGTTTTCTGAGCTGCCAGATGACTTATGGCTGGCAGATGGATTGAGATAAGGTTCAAGATCTGCTGCATTTACCCGCCAGTCACTGCCAACCTTGACGCCTGGCAACTTGCCATTGCGCAACCAGCGTCGTAGAACTTCGGTGTTCATGTTGAGAAGTGCTGAAACTTCTTTAAGATTCAGGAGTTTGCGGGTTGTCGACATTGCTTTGTATATCCTTATTCTGGTGGATTATACAATACCATGCACGCAAAGTAGTAGCAAGTAAAATCAGAATTCTTATCATTGCCCACAGGCTTGGAGATAGCGGGCCTTTTAAGTAGATATTGGCATGAACTTAATTTATCGGGTATATGTAAGATATGATTGCATTCGAGGCAAAAAGATGATCACTGACTGGAAAAACGAGGATGCGCAGCACTTTGAAGCACATGCGATCGAAGCTCTTCAACCTTTGTACCAATGGTTCGTCAAAGACATTGAACAGATCACCGGAAATTCGGTTCGCGACAGAAAGATTCTTGATATAGGCTGCGGTCCGGGTTTTATGCTGAAGGCTCTCTCTGATGCCGGTGCAGTAATGGTTACAGGTGTAGATCTTTCGCTGGCAATGCTGCAGACTGCAGCAAAGTCTGGCAGAGCAGACAATGCCCTGTTGATTCAGGCAGACGTAACCAGGCTGCCATTAAAGGCAGCTCAGTTCGATTTTGTATTCAGTCGTGGTTCAATATTTTTCTGGCAGGAACTCGAACGATCTTTGCGTCAGATCGCGACCTGCCTCAAACCCATGGGCACTGCTATTCTCGGCGGTGGTTATGGCCTCAGCAGCCCGCAGGAACTGGTTGATGCTGCCAGGCGTAATCACAGCGGCAACAGTGCCAGCGCTATTCCCAAAATCGATCTTGACCAGCTGCTTGCCTGTGCTCGTTCGCAAGGTGGCTCAGCTGAAGTAAAAGCCGCTCCGCGCCGCGGTTTCTGGCTGGTATGGCAGCCGAAACAGCCGTCTATTTTTGTTTAACGCGGGTTCTGATAAAATCACGCGATACGTCAGGAAAATCTGAAAAGATCCCATCGACGCCAATCTGATTGAACAGCGTGGCGAGCAGTTGTTCGGCTGAAATTCCGGCTGGCAGCCCATCTACCCGAAATGTATAAGGATGAATCTTGAGTCCGTGCGCTTTGGCTTTGGCTGCCAGATCGCTGATAACCGGTCTGCCATCTTTGTCGATGCCGGTAATGAGTTGTTTGATCCAGGGGCCGATGCCAGTTGCATAAGCAGCGACTTCAGCCACGTCAAAGTCTTCTTCGGTAAGCTGAATAAGCTTCAGCTCACATTTGAGCTCATTTTTAATGCGTTTGAGTTCAGCAAAATCAAAACATTGAAGATAAACGTTATCTTCGGCCCTGGTATACCCGTAATCTGCCAGTATGCCGATAACCAGCGGGCTGATATCGTGCCCCTGCTCGCGATGCCAGGCGGGATCCTTGATCTCCGGATAGATACCGACGTTGCGGCCGGTCGATTTGTTGAGACCCTGAATCAGCTCAATCTCTTCTTCAAGCGTATGCAGCCTGAAGTCCGATTTCCATAAAGGAAAACGGCCAGCGAAAACTGCAGAGCCCGAGGCGATATCAAAACGCTCACAGGCCTTGAGTGTCCTGATTTCAGCAAGAGTAAAATCAAGAGCGTAAAAACGGCCATCTTCACGGGCGCGGCCGGGAAATTTTTTCGCAACGTCAGTGACAGTGTCGAGATGTATGTCGTGAATTACCAGTGCCCTGTCGTCTTTGGTCAGAACCACATCCTGTTCGATAAAATCAGCTTCCATGCCGTATGCCAGGGCCTTGGCCGGCAGCGTGTGTTCTGGCAGATAGCCGCAGGCTCCGCGGTGGGCTATGTTGATCGGTAGATTATCGGCAAAAAGTGCCATACAGCCTCCTATGAGCATGCAGATGGTCATTGCTACAAGTTTTTTCATACAATACCTCATGATTTATGTTTTCATAATTTTATCATAAATCGGGTGGCAAGTAGAATTTGCTTTGCGGCGTAACTAGGGGTAATATATACGCTGAGATAATACGACCCTACATAATATGGAGAACTTATGACTCTGAAAAAGCTGAGCAGATTCGCGAAGATCAGGCTTAATGACGAAGAGGAAGAAGAAGTAAAAGATGAAAAAGACGAGAAATCGTCTGATGTAAACGAAGTTATCGAGCAGAAGCTGCTGGAAAGCCGCCAGATTTTTCTCTGGGGTGCTGTAGACGACGACTCTGCCAAAGACATTGTCTCCAAGCTCCTTTATCTTGAAGCCCTCAAACCAGGCGAACTCATCACCTTCTTTATCAACAGTCCGGGCGGAATAATTTCTTCTGGCATGGCTGTGATCGATACCATGCACATGATCAAGTCTCCAGTAGCGACCGTGTGTATGGGACTGGCCGCCTCGATGGGATCACTGATCCTTTCGGCTGGCGAAAAAGGCAAGCGCTTTGTTTTCCCAAACGGCAAGATTATGATACATCAACCCAGTGTTGATTTTCTTTACGGCCAGGCTAGTGATCTTGAGATTCAGGCCAAACAGATATTGCGCACGCGCGAAAGTGTCGCTGCGATTCTGGCAAAAAACTGCGGCAAGCCCAAAGACCGCATACTCAAGGATATGGATCGCGACTACTGGATGGACAGCGACGAATCGATCAAATATGGCATAGTAGACGATATCTACAGTATCAAATAAGTTCGAAAATACTGTGAACATTCTTACAGGCAGGAATTATGGAAGGTCTTGATTATGTTTTTCCGGTTCTGACCGGAATCTGTCTTTCGGCGATAACAGGCTTTCGCGCCTTTTTGCCGCCGTTGATCATAGGCATTGTATTGAGATTTTTTCCAGGATTGCATGATTTCATACGCATTGACGTGGCAAATTTTGCGTTTCTGACCCAGGATCCGGTTTTGATCGCGCTGGCAGTGGCTGCTCTGGCTGAGTTTCTCGGCGACAAGATTCCCGTTGTCGATAACATTCTCGACTGGCTCGAGCTGCCGGCCAAGGTTGCTTTTTCGGCAATTCTTACTTACGCTCTGGTACCGGGGTCGTCGCACTGGTTTTATCTTCTGGTGGCCCTGGTGTTCGCTGAATCGACGACCCTGACTGTACATACCGGCAAAACCGGCCTGCGTGCAATCTCGACGGCAACGACCGGTGGTGTAGCCAACCCGGTGATGAGCATAGTCGAAGACATCATCAGCTTTATTGGGGCGCTCATCGCTCTGTTGGCGCCGATTCTCGCTGCCATTGGGATTTCCTGGCTGCTGTATAAATGTTTGCGATTTCTGTTTGGAAAAACCGGCGGGAACGATGGAAAGATCGCCAATGCCCGACCTTCTTTTGTCTGGTATAACGTTTCACAGTTCGCCAGTCGCTGGTTTTTTCGTATTTACAACGGCATGACAATACACAATTACGAACTGGTTCCCAAAAACGAACAGTTTGTTACTGTCGCCAACCACGCATCGATCTGGGACGGCTTCATCATGGGAGGTGCCGTACGGTTGCCCCTGTTCATCATGGTAAAGAAAGAAGCATTCGAAAACCCGATGATGGGCTGGTATCTGCGCAAAGTGCTGTGCTTCCCGGTCGATCGCTCCAAAGTCGATGCGGCGGCAATCAAGCATGCCATGAAAGTTCTAAATGATGGCTATAATCTCGGGATTTTCCCGGAAGGAACACGCAACCGTAATGGCTACGTCAGTCAGTTCAAAGCGGGGGCCATAAAATTTGCGCTCAAGAAAAAACTGCCGATAGTTCCTGCCTATATCGCCAATTCTCACAAGTTGACCCCACCAGGGACCACTCTTCCCCACCCTGCCCGCATGTCAGTGCATTTTCTCGATGTCATCGATACCAAAGCCGAACTCGAGTCCGGCAAAGATGAGGCGCAGATTTTGCAGATGCTCTACGATCGAATCTGCGCCAAAGGCACTGAAGTCATGGGTTATGATGTGCGTGAACCCCATACAGAAGAAAGCAGCGAAAACGGTGAAGCGGTTTCGGCGCCGGCCTGACCGATGCATTCTAAATTTACTCCCGACCGCTTCAGCAGATGCTGGATAAGAATTGACCGTGACAGCCTGATGAGTAATATAGTTCAGGTTGCGCAGTCCGCTTCGATAATTGATCTTGGCCTGCCCATGCTGCGCCAGCTCTGGCCGTACATTGAAGAAGACATTTTGCGTGCCGGAATCAATGGGCTTGCCAGCACAGATACCGAGACTCTCATCAGCGCCGATGAGTCTTTCGAGAGAATACTCAAGCCCGGCTCCAGCCAGAGCGACAAAGGCTATGCCCGCGCCGGCATTGTGCCTGTCATGTCATCGGTCTCAGAATGCCTGTCGCTTTCTAATCTTGCGCAGAGTCTCGATCAGCGACTGCCTTTTCTGATACATGTCCGCAGCTCAGAAAGCGATTCGCCAAGCGGCGACTGGAATCTCGAAAGTATCTGCGAAAAGGTGCCGTCTTTGCCAATGATCGATCTTGCCGGTTTTTATTTGAGATTTACACCAGCAGCGCGCCTTATCGGTTATTTCAGGCGACTGCTGCACAATTCAGAAGCAATTGCCCGGAAAATAATATGTCCCCTGGCCTCAGAATCTGAGAAAATCGAAGGCATTACCTGTTATTCACTCTGGGAAAACCTGGCTATTGCTGTTGGCGCTACCACCTGTTTCCCGGTCGAAATCGGCTGTTGGGCTTATCCTGTTCGCACCGGCAGCGATTTTCAGATTTTTCAGGCAGATATTGGTCGGCTGCATGGTCTGCCTGAAAAATTTCCGGTGCTGATCGGCAATCAAAAGGCTGAGATCGAAAGGATAGCTGATGACTTCTGTGAATTCATTATCAGAAGCCCACTCGCCGGCCCTTTCCCGGAAAAGGCACTGTTAACCGGAGGTTCAGCGCTTTCAGCAGTCGAGATGTCAGAATGGAAGCCTGAAGCATTGCAGAATCTGCTGCTGCACCTGAGTGACTGTCCGATCTATCTTCAGCAGAACAGCCGCATAATCGAAATCATGCCCTGAATCAGGGGCGGTCTGCCATGCTCTGATCGTTAAAAATTGCATTTTTGAAAAGATGCTCTTCATCGGTAAAGTAGACGCGATCTACCACCGGGGTAATGATCTGTTTGTCGCCAAATGATTTTAGCAGCCACTGCTCAAGAAAGTCTTTGATGCTGATGCGAGCCGTATCGCGAATTGAGTCGATATTTTTGCGGCCGACCTCTTCGAGCAGCCCCGGAATCTCGTTCTGAAGCGCAATCTTTACTTCTTCACTGTCGCGGATCATACTGTCTTTCACTACTCTCAGGTCGTAACGCGCAAGATCTACTGCCGGGCGGTTAAAGTTGATGGGTGGTGCCACGACAATCAGTCGTCGCCCCTGGTCTCGTATGTAAAAAGACCACTCTTTGTCTTTAAGAGGAACGAAATAGGTAATCTCACATGGCACTCGGGCAGCCACTTCGACAACTCCGCCGGGCATGTATCGAAAGAGTTTTTTCTCACTGATATAGGCAAATTCTTCTCTGGTATTGATTTTGGCTACCTGCAGACTGTTTTGTCCCTGCAGGCCTCCGATATAAGATGCGAACTGGCCTCTTGTCATTTCTTCGCTGAGGGTTGGCAGCAATACGGCTGGTGCAGGCAGCTTTACCAGGAAATACCAGATAAGAGAACCCGCCGTCAGAATCGTGCAAACTGAAACTATGGCAAAAGCTTTTGCCCAGTTAAAAGAAGTCCGCAAGTTCTGCCCGTTTACTTGACTGGTCATCTGATACCCTGCCCCCCTCAGTTTTCTGCCGGCATTTCCTCGATTTCGACAACCGGAAGTTCTTCTGTTTCCGTTTTTGGGCGTGTCGGCATGAATTCGCCCTGCAGCACAACCCCATCGGGCAGAAATTCTATGTTACCTTTTCCGGCAAGAATTCGGGCCAGTGAACTTTCTGCATTTCTGCTGGCCAGTCTTTTTAAATAATCGATGACATGCTCAGCAAACCAGTGGCTGGCGTCCAGCTCAAGACTGTTTATCTTTATTTGCGCAGTCTGCAGCGAGGTGGCAGAGCTTTTTAAATCAATCTGAAAGACCAGGCTGCGCATGAAAAATCCCGATCCTATGACATATAGTGATATATGATCCTGATTGACCAGATATCTGAGCCTTTGTAAACAGAAGCCGCCCTCAGGCGGTATCTGGCATCCGCTTAAAAAGGCATTGAATTCAGAGGGAGTCAGCTTGAGCGGGGAAGCAGACTGATTTACGTCGATCATTTTTTTCTGTAACGACCAGAAGTCTTCCTGTTCAGGGCCGGCGAATTCAGGCAGATTTACCGGAGTGCTGATCAGCATTAGTGACGGTACAAACAGCAGCGAGGACACCAGGAGAATCAGCGCCACTAACACAACGGGATGCAGCCAGAACAGAAGAAACCTGACGAAGAGAGGCCTTCGCTGGCTGTCTATGGCGGGTGACTTCTGCATCAGGATTTGAAATTTTTGAGCACAGACTGTTCTTCGAACGAGAGCAATTTCTCGACATCGAGGAGGATGATAAGCTTTTCTCCGAGTTTGGCGACACCCTGAACATATTGAGAGCTTATGTTAGAAGAGAACATCGGTGGCGCCTTTTCGATTTCATCGGTGTAGAACTTCATAACTTCAGATACGTTATCGACGATCATACCAACCTGATTTTTGCCAAGCTCGACAATCAGTATCTTGGCAGCCTGCTTACTCTCGTTTGCGGCAAGGTCAAAACGCTTGCGCAGATCGATGATCGGCACTATGTTGCCGCGCAGGTTAATTACGCCCTCAACGAACTGTGGGGCTTTGGGCACTTTGCGAATTTCAGTCATGGCGTAGATTTCGCGAACCTTGTGGATGTAAACCGCGTATTCATCCTCACCAAGATAAAATCCGACGACCTGAATCTCCTGTCTGATACTGGGTTTCTTTACTGCCATATCAGTTTCCTTCGTTCTGCTGCTGTTTTTTTTCGGTATACTGCCTGCGTTTTTCTTTCAGATAAATGACGAAGCTGGCAAGCTGTGCCAGCACAACAGCGGCATCATCGAGCCAGCCAACTATTGGAACATCCGGAATGGCATCAACCGGGCTGATCACGTATATGACCGTGATGATAAAAAATAGCAGCTGCACTGCCGGTTTTGCCAGCAACTGTTTGGGAAGTGACGGGCCTTTTTCGGTCATGATTCAAGGTCAGCTGAGCCAAAGCTGAATGGCAGAAGCTCTTCGTCGCTGGTGCGTTTTATCTCACCACGGTTATTGATCAGCATGATTTCGATACCAGGAGCCAGTTCATGTATTACCTGGCGGCAGGCTCCACACGGCGCTGTAAAAGCCGGGCGATCGACATAGATTGCCAGCTTTTTAAAGCGCTTGTGACCGGCTGCTGTTGCAGTAAACAAAGCGGTTCTTTCCGCGCAGTTGGTCAGACCAAAGCTTGCATTTTCGATGTTGCAGCCCTGAATTATATCGCCGTTTTCGAGCAGCAGTGCTGCTCCAACCTGAAAGTTCGAGTAAGGCGCATAGGCCATTTTGCTGGCTGCTATCGCTTGATTGATCAGTTCCTTTTCCTTCATTCTGTCACCTCATAAGTCTTACTATTACCACAAAGCCGCGGTTAACTAAAGAAAAAAACACCCCTGACAGGCAGGGGTGCTTTTGCAAACAATCTTTGAAAACAATCAGCGTTTTGAGAACTGTGGTTTTCTTCTTGCTTTTTTGAGACCGTATTTTTTGCGTTCTTTCATTCTCTGGTCGCGAGTGAGGAAGCCACTCTTCTTGAGAGGTGAGCGGAATTCTTCATTGAATTTGACCAGGGCGCGGGCCAGGCCGTGGCGCAGGGCGCCTGACTGACCGGTGCTGCCGCCGCCGGCGATATTTGCATATACGTCGAACTTGCCAAGAGTTTCGGTAGTGGCAAGGGGCTGTACAATGATCTTGCGGGTCAGAGGAATCGGAAAATATTCCTCAATGGGTCTTTTGTTGATAACGATTTTGCCTTCGCCGCGGCAGATGCGTACGCGCGCGGTAGCAGACTTTCTTCTGCCGGTTCCCCAGAAAAATACTTCAGCCATTGTGTATTCCTCCTTCCTTACTTGGTAAGCTTGATGGCTTTAGGCTGCTGAGCGATGTGGGGGTGCTCATTGCCTGCGTAAACCTTGAGTTTACCGAGATACTGCTTTCTCAGCTTGTTGCGAGGAAGCATTCTCTTAACGGCAACCCAGACCATTTTGTCGGGGGTGTTTTCGAGCATCTGGCCATAGGAAATTTCTTTGATTCCACCAGGATAACCTGTGTGCCAGTTGAATTTCTTGTCGTCGTGTTTTTTGCCGGTCAGAACGATCTGGTCGGCATTGATGACGATGACGAAATCACCACAATCAACATTGGGGGTAAAAATAGGTCTGTGCTTGCCACGAAGGCGGGCAGCGACCTGGGAAGCGAGGCGGCCAAGAGGCATGTCTTTGGCATCTACCACGACCCATTCACGGGTAAAATCAGTTTTCTTAGCATGGAACGTCTTCACCGATTTTTTCTCCTTTCGGTTAATACATGACTTTCATCAGATAAAGTCCGCCGGGCGGTGCAGGGGCGCCAAGCCTTCGTCTATTCTGATTACGGTACAGTTCTTCGATTTCCGCCACCCGCATTTCGCCGTTGCCCACCAGATATAACGCCCTTGCCATATTGCGAACCATGTTATGCATAAAACCGGTTCCGATTACGTCAAAGGTGATTACTTCGTGTTCAAGGCTGACGCTGGTTTCGATAATCTTCCTAACGGTGCTCTCATACTGGCGCGGGGATTTTGCAAAAGCAGCAAAGTCGTGTTCGCCGATGAATTCGCGTGCCGCCGCCTGCATTTTTTCGATATCGGGAGACTTGTTTAGCTGCCAGAAGAACCTTTCGAGGAAAGGCGAAGCAGTTTTGACCAGTCGGAAAAGATATCGGTAGTGCTTGCCGCGGGCGGAAAAACAAGGATGGAAGCTCTCGTCTGCTTCTTCTGCCCTGCTTACCCTTACTGCCCCAGGTAGAGCGCCGTTCATTCCTATGATTAACTTTTCAACCGGAATCGGACACTCAGTTCTGATAAGAACCACCTGTTCAACCGCATGAACCCCGGTGTCTGTCCGACCCGCCCCGACTGCCCGGCATTTTTCACCGGTGATCAGCTTGATTACTCTTTCGAGCTCACCCTGAACTGTTGGTATATGCGGCTGGTATTGCCAGCCGAAAAATGCGCTACCGTCGTAGGTAACAAACAGTTTAAGATATCTCGTAGTCATTGTCAAGCTTTATATCTTTCTTCAATCGCTATCGGTATCGAAATCGGGTTCTTAATCCGGGTCGATTTCGATACCGAACCCGTTTCCGATAATTGCAGAACGGCAATATACAACCTGCGACAGCAAAAGTAAATTCTCGCGAAGCTTTGCGTGAAAATAAAAACGCCCGGTGTCAGGCCGGGCGTGCAATTATGAATGGTATTAAGATGATCAGTCGGTGACTCTGATTTTTTGTGAGATTCGCCGTTTGGTATGATCGAGAATCTTTTCGATGTCTTCGTAGGTGCCTGAGAACATGGCAAGTTCAAGGTTGCGAGCAATTTCACCGATGAAGCGAGCTTCGCGCAGATCAGCTGACTCAAGAGTACGACCGATCTTTTCGAGGAATTCGCCGAACGAAATGTTTGACTTTTCGAGTTCTGAGCATGAATCCCAGACGATTTCAAGGTGTTCCTTCTTCATGATCCTACCTCTCATTTTGTTAGATCTAAAGACAATTATACACAAAGCTTCTTGAAAATCAAAGCATATTGCGCGAAAATCAGAACCGAAATATTAATGCGGAGTGACTATGAACCAATCTATGATCAATCTGATACCGGGACCGGTAAGTGTGCCCGAAGAGGTGCTGCGCGCGGCGCATCATGATTTTGGCTCGCCCGATCTCGACGAGAATTTTCTCGAGCTGTATAACCAGACTGAAAAGCGTTTGCAGACAATTCTGGGCACCAGAAATTCGGTCATTATCCAGACCGGCGAAGGCATGCTCGGCCTCTGGGGCGCACTCAAAAGCTGCCTGAAGCCGGGAGACCGCGTAGTCGCAGTTTGCACCGGCGTTTTCGGCTATGGCATCGCCGACATGGCCGAGATGATCGGAGCTGAAGTCAGGCGCCTCGCCCTGCCCTACGACCAGACTTTTGCCGCCAGTGAAGAACTCGAAAAAATCGTGGCCGAATTCAAACCACTGATGATCACTGCCGTTCACTGCGAAACGCCTTCGGGCACGCTGAACCCGCTTGGCGAAATTGCGCGTATAAAAAAGGAACATGCCGTGCCGCTGCTATGCGTCGATACCGTTGCCAGCGCCGGCGGTTGCCCGGTCGAGGCCGACCGCAATCTTATCGATCTCTGCTTGAATGGCAGCCAGAAATGCCTGTCAGCGCCGCCGAACATGACTTTCGTCGGTATCAGCGAAGCCGCCTGGGAAATCATCGACCGCGTAAATTACGTTGGCTATGATGCCTTTAAGCCATTTCGCAACGCTCAGGCCGAATTTTACTTTCCCAATACCATGTACTGGCACGGCATCGCGGCATTGCATGCTGCTGCCGGCCTGATTCTCGACGAAGTGCTCGACAAAGTTTATCAGCGCCACACCGCTGCAATGGAATACTGCATAGAACGGTGCAGGCAGATGGGACTCGAACTTTATGCCTCGTCAGACGCCGTTAAGGCGCCAACTGTAACTGCTCTCAAAGTGCCTGAACAGTATGGTTGGAAACACCTGCAGCAGGCCTGTCGCATGAGCGGCCTCGCCATCGCCGGTAGCTATGGCAAACTTGCCGGAAAAGTCATGCGCATAGGCCATATGGGCACCCAGGCAAATATCGGTCTGCTCGCGCGCGGCCTCGAAGTTCTCGAAAAAGTGCTGCGACCGTGACGAAAATAACTGTTGGCGCTTACTATTATCCAGGCTGGCACCCCTGCTCGATTCGCGATGCTGCCTTCCCGAAAGGCTGGAGCGAATGGGATCTGCTCAAAAACTGTGCACCTCGCTTCGAAGGCCACGACCAGCCAAAAACGCCCTTGTGGGGTTACGAAAACGAGGCCGATCCGGAGGTTTTCGACAAGAAACTGCAGGCAGCGCAAGCTTATGGCATCGACTTTTTTGTCTTCGCGAACTACTGGTCGCGCGGCAGGCGGCTGCTTGAAGGCGCGCTCGATCGAGGTCTGATGCAGGCGAAAAGTCGTGGCAAAACAAGGTTTGCGCTAATGTGGGCAAACCGCATGCCGCGCAAGGTCATGCCGGTAAAAGACGCAGCCGCCCGCCTGATCGACCCGTCGCGTCTGGTCTACACCGATCCGGCCGATTTTCTAGAATATGTCAGTTACATCGCCGGCAGATATTTCGTTCAGCCCGATTATTACCGGGTTAACGATGCCTGCTATCTCAGCATATTCGATACCGCATTTTTCATTCGGCAGCTTGGCCCGGAAGCAACGACAAAAGCAATAAACGAGGTCCGCGCATATCTCGCCGAACGCTCTTTGAAGCTTCATCTGGCTGCAATAGACCCGATTCCCGAACATCGGCCGCTGCTCAGGCAGATCGGTTTCGACAGCGTTACCCATTATGTTTTTCTGCCTGACTGGAGCGGCCCATACCATCAGGATTTCAGCGAATGCGCGAAGATGAAGGCTGCCAGATGGCATGATTATCAGCCCGAAACCGGCCTGCCCTATGTTCCTTCAGTTACCCCAAACTGGGATGCCAGCCCGCGCGCGGCCGATTATGGAAAGGAAAAGCCGGGAAAGTATCCCTGGTCGCCGGTGCTTACCGGCTGCAGCCCGGATAAATTCGCAGAGTTTCTCAGCCTGGCGAAGAGCTTTGCTGTTGAGCATTCGCAGTTTGTCGAACCGACCATCATGATTTCATCCTGGAATGAATGGACAGAAGGTCACTATCTCGAGCCTGACAAAAAGCACGGCTACGCCTGGCTGGAAGCAGTAAGATCGGTGCACGGCTGATGGATAAGAGATGGCCGTTCTTTACTGTCGATATCGAGCTGACGAATCTCTGCGAGCAGAACTGCCGTTTCTGCCCGCGTGAGAGGCTGACGCGGCCGGCCGGCTTTATCGACACGCAACTGCTGCAGAACATCATGCGCCAGCTCGCCGCAATCGGCTCACGCGTGACCTTTTGCGGTATGGGCAATCCTCTGCTGCACCCGCAATGGGCTGAGATATGCACTATCTGTCATGCCAGCGGAGTTAAGTATGGTCTGACGATTCAGGCCCCGGCTCTCACCGAAGCCAATGTTAATAAAATCTGCGAACTTGAACCGTCGTTTATCGAGGTTTCGTTGCTAAGTATTGATTCCGGGCACTTTGCCAGAATATACCCTGGCGAGAATTTTGCCAACTCTCTGAGTTTATTGAACCGGCTGGTTGCTGCGCGCGGTTCATCGCGTGGAATCAGCATAACAGCAGTAAGAACCGCCGACGACCCGGCCGAACCGGCAGAGACTCTTGCCTTCTGGCAGCAGCAGGGATTGCCGGTCAGAATACAGCAATGTCACTCGCGCGGTGGCAACCTGCACGGACAGGCAACGACAGAACCGCGCTGTATAGCCAGTTGTGTGCTCTTTGCAACGCACTCATTCATCACCTGGCAGGGCATTCTGCTCGCCTGTTGCCACGATCTCACCGGCGCCACTGCTGTTGCCGATCTCAGGCAACTCTCGCTCGACCAGGCCGCCGCCGCTAAAATCGAAATTCTGCAAAAGCCAATGCCCTGGCCGATATGCGCGAACTGTGACGAGCCGGCGGCAATCCGCCCCCTCCCCGATCGCCCTTTCCCCGAAACAGAAAAAGCGCGAAGCCGCTATTTAAAAAGACTCTGTGCGAAGCCGCAGGATCTCACGGATTGAGATTTACTTCAGTTCGCCCAGCTCTTTTGCCATTTCTTCGAGCGCGCGGGTCAGTTCGATGCGATGCTCCTGATCGAGGGTTTTTGCCTCTTGGAGCACCCTGCTGGCTTCGTCATATGCTTTGCTGGCGGCCTCACGATCCTTGAGCTTAAGCTGCAGACGACAGCGCAAAAAGCTGGTTTCGAGCTGGTAGTCGCTGCTCACTGAATCTAGCCAGCCAAGAGCCATTTCGTAGTTGCCCTGGCGCATGTGCATGTTCGCCAGCGCAAAGGCGGGTGCCGTGTCAGTCGGATCGACGGCCAGACACTCGCTCAGGGCCATTTCGGCTTCGAGAAAGCGTTCGAGCTTGCTGAGCACGGTGCCCTTGTTGAAAAGCGCTGAACGTCTGACATGCTCATTGTGGGCAAGCGTATGCGCCTGCTCGAAAGCGCTCAGAGCCTGCTCATTTTCATCAAGAGCCAGATACATGTTGCCGAGGGCAAGATATGCCTCGGGGAACTGTGCTTTGAGCTCAACAGCCTTGAGATGGGCGTTGATTGCTTCAGCAAATTTGTTGTTGAAACCCAGCGCCAGACCGAAATTATACATGGCCTCAGGCGACTCTGGATTCTCAACGACGGCGCGGCCGAGAATAGCTTCGGCTTCGCCCGTTTCTCCGGCGGCGAGTAACCTGGCGCCTTCATTTACCAGCGCCAGCGAGCCAAGGCTGCCGGGGTCGATGGTTGCCGGAGCAGCCGGTGCAGCCTGGTCGGCGCGCGGTTTTGCCGGAACCGGCAGGATCTCTTGAGCATATAGCATAGGGCTGGCCGTAAGTCCGATACAGGCAACAGATGTAAGAAAAAGATTTCGAATCTGGCTTTTAGCGGTATTTTTCATGGTTAAAGCCTGTTTCAGTTAAGTTTGCCGGTCACAGATGTGATTATTACTGGAGTCCCCACTTTAACAAGCGAGAAGAGCTCTTCGGCGTCGGCAGTGAACATGCGTACGCAGCCGGCCGAGGCTTTTGAACCGATCGATGACGGAGCCGAGGTTCCGTGCATTCCGATGCTGCCGCCCCAGCCCGCGCTCAGTCCCATCCAGCGGGTGCCAAGCGGATTGTTTGCTGCCCCACCCGGAATATTCTTGTATTGCGGATTTACCGCTTTGTTGACTATGCTAAAAGCGCCTTGTGGAGTGCGCTTGTCACCGACCTTCTGCTTGTTGGCGCCGTCTGGGTTGGCACCATAGGCAATCGGGTAAATTCTTACGACCTTCCCGTTCGAATAAACGGTCGAGGTGAAATTGGCTTTGTTGATCACGATTTTGTCGATTACAGCGGGATTGCTGCGCACTTTCTTAACTTCGTCAGAGCCCTTGGCAAGCAGACTGTAGATGCCGTATTTTGCCCTGAATTCACGCAGAGCAGTCTGAGTGTCAGCATGGTTGAGGCCTTTTGTCGGCACCAGTTTAGTATAGGCATTGTAAGCAATCATGAAATCCTGTTGAGCATGTTCAACCAGTTTGGGTTCTGAGCGTTCAATCATCTTTTCGCCGCTGATCAAAGCGATCTGAATCCAGCCATCCTTTTCGCCAAGCACCGGAAAGGTTCTTCCGATAGTGCTTGTTGAAACGATAGAATGACTGGTTGAGGGCCCGGATCTGAGGTTAACTTTGTCGAGTATAACCATGGCAACCTTGCCGACCTGTACACACATGTCGTTGCGCAGCCATGCTGACGGCTGTTTGCTGTCATCGACATCGGCAACCACCATGCTGATGTTGTGCCATCCGGACTGAGATTTGATTACCGGAAAACGGTCACCGCGGCGCACCTGATCAAGAATTTCATAGCTGAGTCCCGGGCCTGACCTGACGTTGACCGTTCCCTGGGTGATGCTCAGCTGGCCCTTATCGACAACGCCCATGTCACCACGCACCCAGCCAGTCGGCTTTGCTGCAGCGGTTGCCGCAGTAATATTGGTTCTGCTGCTTCCAGAAGTCGTCGCCGGAACATTATCGACCTCAAATATCGACTGCGCCGATGAAATGAATGGCATAACCAGCAGGATGGCGAACATCAGCCAGCTCGCGGTTCTCATGAAATTCTTTCTCATTTTGTCCCTCCAGAGGGTAAATCCGATAACTATGATTATACGAAGAAAGCCAGATCAGGTCAATGTCGGGTCTGACGTTGTCTTCTGCTGGGAATTAATCGTTGGAGATAATTCGGAGCAGCTGTTGGCGGAGTTTGCCAATGTTCTTGCTTATGGCCTGTGGAAAGGGCAAAACGAATGCCTGCTCGGCTGTGTCGCTGACGAAGCGGATTACGGCGCCGTTTAGCCCCCTGCCCTGCATGGCTTCGGCGAAAAAGAAGCTTTCCATATCGACCAGGCTGGCGTTGTATTTTACGGCCAGCTGTGCGCGTTCGTCTCTGGTGCTTGCCGGCTGATCAACGGTTAAAATTGCTGCCGGCGGCAGGTCTGGCAGAGTCGGCAGCTCAAGCTGGCGGCCGACGTAAAAAAGCTTGTTGCAACAGAACAACTGACCGATCTGCAGTTCTGGCGCGAGCGCTCCGGCTGCGCCAAATAGGATTATGCGTCGATAGCTGGCCTGTGCCAGTTCGCGGTCTAGCAGCGCAAGCAAAGGAGCGCCGCCGGCGGCATTGGCAGTCGCCAGTCTGCCGCCTTTAAAAGACCAGCTAGCGGCGTCTGACTGCCGGCAATCTGGCAGGATAGCGGCCAGCAGCCTGGCTTCGGCTTTGAACGGCGCCAAAATGAGAGTCTGCGGGTCTGTAGGGCTCATTTCTGCAGACTCTGGTCAAGCATTTTTTTGAGGTCAGCGCTGCCGAAATCAGTGTTTTTGAGGCGTTCCCAGACTTCGGGGGTTTCCATGCACATGTAGACCGGCACGTCGGCAAAATATTTCTGCAGACCGGCGCGCGCAAAATTGTATATCTGCTCGCGGAAGGGTCTGAAATACCTGATCTTGCCGTCAGTCGAAGGGTAAAATTCTTCGGCGAGAATTCCGGTGTCGGGGTGATACTTTTCGACGTATTCCTGAAAGCCCTTCGGAAAGCGGAAAGTGCCCAGGGAAATCCAGTTGATCTTAAGTCCGTGCAGATATTCGTGCATGAGTTCGAATACTTCTGTGTAGAGGATCTGCCAGTTCTGCAGCGGCAGAAGCGGGTCAAAATGAAACGCCAGCGCGCAGCCTTTTGCACGGGCAGCCGTTGCTGCTGCGTTCAGGCGCTCGCGCAGCGAGGCCGCGCCATGTTCGAGGCGGTCGATATATTCCTGCGGATTCAGCGAAAAGGCCAGAGTCACATGGCGTGCATCTTTTGCCTGCATTATTGCCGTTATATCAGCACTTTTGCTCTTAACTTCGAGTGTAAAATCGGGCATTCCGGCGGTCCATCCGATAATTGAGGCGTTGAGCGGAAAAATTCCTTCAAGCGCGAGCGGGTCGCCGAACTGACCGGTGCCAAGTCTGATTGGCCCGCTGATGCGTTCGCGCAGCTCGAGTATTTCGCGGCGGCAGTCATCCCAGTTCAGAAAAAGAGTTATGTCGCCGGCGCCGGTGTAGTTCTGAATTATGCAGTATTCGCACTCGAACGGGCAGCCCATCCCCCACTCCACTACCCAGTAACCGCAGCAGACGCTGCCTTTCTGACCCGGGCAGGGTTTTACAAACGCCCCGCGATTGAGCGTGAGCAGCAGACCATCACCGGGATGCTGCTCGCCGCTGACTTCATGGCGCTTGTCAAATTCAATCTGGCTCTCGATCTGTTTCGCCAGCCGCAGATCCTTGACCCGCTCATCAACATAGAGGTTTCTGAAACAAAGAGTCATTGTTATAACTCTTCTACAGCTGCGAAAATTGCATCGACAGCGGCCTGTGCTTCGGTCAGGCGGCCGCTGTGACGGCGGGTCAGATTGCAGGTCAGCTGCATGCCAGGTTTGGAGAAGGTTTCATCGATCTTTATGCTTATGCCCGGTGGCAGCGGGTTCTGTTCGAGCGCCCGCGCAAATTTGTCGAGCGCATCAGTTCTGCGAGGTTGCGCCAGACGCTGCAGGTTTTCGAGTGCTTCAGCAGCATTGCTGCCAGGCAGCTTCTCTGGTAGCACGTTCTTTCGCTGGGCCTGGCGCAGAAACATGGCGATGTTGCGCTTTTCTGAAACCGTACCGGGCATAGACAGCAGATCGCCGGCAAAGCGTTGCATGTCGTCGCCGAGGTGTCCAAGTTCGCGCCAGATGTTGAGCGGCAACTGCTGCTCAGGCGGGTTGCTCCGGTTTTTTGCATTTTCAGCAATGTATTTAAGAGCCAGCCGCAGTTGCGGCGAATCGGCGCAGCGTGCCAGCCTAAGGAAATCTGCCTGATCTTCAGAGTGGCAGTCCGAATAGGCGACCGCCAGTTCAGTTGCGCCCAGTTCGCGATGGCCGTTCAACTGTGCAAAGAGCTGTGCTGGTGATCCGGCAGCTTCAATGCAGGGTGCGCTGCTATGCCCGAGCAGTTTGAAAGCAGCCAGCCGGCGGTGCCCGTCGCAGACCCGGCTCTGGCTGACAACCAGAGGCTGCATAATGCCATTCTCACTGATGCTGCGAACAAGATTATCATCCGGTGCCGGCGTGATTTCGCCGAGCAGCGGCTTCAGATCGGTTATCTGCATTTCAATTATTTTCATGATGCAGCATTGTAACGTATACTGGCATCGCCATCAAGCAGCATCAGAGAATTCATGGTATAACCCGCCCGCCGAAGGCAGACTATGTATGTTTTTGTAATCGCATCGAATCTGATTCGATCATAATCGAATTAGTTGTATGTATTTAAGTTTAATTCTTTTATACTCGAATTAAATTTGATATACTTAAGATAATGCGATTACAAAAGAAATAACTCGAGGAATCAGAATGCTCAAAAATCGAACGATCTTCGAACAAAAACTGCTGCATCTGATCGATACGCCAGTTATAAAAATAGTGACTGGCGTCAGAAGATGCGGGAAATCTTATCTTTTGAAACTTCTTGCCGGGCATCTGCAAAAACAGGGCGTAGCTCGCGACAGAATAATCAGCATCGACTTTGAATCTATTGCGAATCGTGAATTAACCGATTACCTGGCACTTTACGATCACATTATGAGACTTGCGGGGAAAGACAAGAAGCGTGTTTACATAATGATTGACGAGATCCAGGAAGTAAAAGACTGGGAAAAAGCCGCTCGTTCTCTCATGGTCGATCTCGATTGCGATCTTTATCTGACCGGCTCGAACGCCCATCTGCTGGCTGGCGAACTGGCAACCCTGCTTGCCGGAAGATATATTGAGCTGTCTCTTCTGCCGCTGTCTTTCAAAGAGTATCTTGACTTCAATGAAGTTTCTCGAGGCGACAGAGCATCAGTCGAAGAAGCTTTTTACAATTTCATAAAATTTGGGGGATTCCCAGCCATGCACATGCTTCCTGATGACGAAGAAATCAGGGGGCAATATCTAAAAGGCATTTTTAATTCGGTTGTTCTTAAAGATGTAATACAACGCCACGATATTAGAGATTCAGAGCTTCTCGAACGTATTTTAATTTATCTGATGGAAAATATCGGCAATATCTTCAGCGCAAAAAAGTTTGCGGATTATCTCAAAAGTCAAGGGCGCAAGGTTTCTACAGACTCTGTCTATAATTATATCAGAGCTCTCGAAACCGCGCTGGTTATCTATACCGCCCGCCGTTACGATGTCAAAGGTAAAAAAGTTCTTGAACGACTCGAAAAATATTATCTTGTCGATCTCGGCTTAAGAAACGCTGTATTGGGTAACAAAACAGCTGATATTTCGCAGGCTCTTGAAAATATTGTTTATCTTGAGCTGCTAAGGCGTGGCAACAACGTATATGTAGGTAAGGAAGGCGAACTCGAAGTCGATTTCATCGCCTGCAGCGGCAATCAGAGACATTACTATCAGGTCTCCTATCTGATCGAATCAGAGCAGACCAGGGAACGTGAGTTCCGGCCTTTGCGACTCATCTGCGACAACTTCCCCAAAACCGTTATTTCGCTTGATAAATTCAAGTTATCTGATAGCGACGGGATTGAGCACATGAACCTGCTTGATTTTCTGCTGATAGATCAAAACTGACAAAGCATTCTCTGTATGTACTGGCATTTTTGTCGAAATTTCGAACGCGGCCTTTGAATTTTCAAGGAGATTTACCCGGTATCTTTGTGAACTGGCGGTTGTCGCATCTGTCGTTGTCAGCGGCGGCGTTTGAAGAGGTTGCCGAGGTCTTTGAGAAGATCTTTGGCGGGGTCTGATTTTTTGGGCGCGGTATCGGGGCTCGTAGGTTCTTTGCTGCGGGGCTTGAGAATATCCTGCAGGAGCTTTTGCCCCTGGCGTTTGAGGCCAAGTTCGAGAAGTTTTTCGGGCTTGAAGCCGGGGAAAACCGGCGCCAGCAATGTGCCTTCGACGCGGCTTGGAATGCTGGCAGTTTTGCCGTCGAGAGATATCTGCTGCAGGACACGGCTTTTCGCTACTGCCGCCGTCGCGAATGTGATGTTGAGGTTGCCCTTGAGGCTGGTGTCGAGACCGACATCGCCGCGGTAATCTGCCCGGCCGGCGGAACTCAGAAACGCCATATCATTGGTGGTCATCACACCCTGTCTGATCACGAAAGTTCCGCTGGCTTCACTTATGTCGCCAGATGCGAATTCTTTGAGGTTGATGAGCGACAGAAAAGGCGTCACAACAGGCGGCGTGTTGTACCGACCGTTCTGCATACGCAGGCTGCCGGTGCCGTTCCAGGAAGCCAGAGTCTCGATGTCGCCGGTAGCTTTAAAAGTGCCACCGACCGGTCCGGTAATTACCTGTTTCTGCGTGGTGTTGCTGTCGAGGAAAGATTCAGCGCGCAGTCCTCTTCCCTTTGCATTTACCTGCAGCTGAACCGGATGTTTGTCAGGAAAAATCTTGCCGCTGCCGCTGAGAGAACCGCCGAAAAGTTTTGCTTGAGCACTTTTGATTGTAAAGACATTGCCGCTATAGCTGAAACTGGTGCTGACATCGAGAAACGGAAACAGATACGAACTGCGATTCGTCGAAGATACCGGCAGATCGAAATCGAATCGCGGGACTGACGCTGATCCTGTCAATGACAGTTTTTTCGGCGTGCTTTTGGCCTGGAGATTTATCGAGACTTTGTTCATGTCGATTTTGCGACTGGGTATTGCAAGCGCTGCATTGGTAATGCCAATATCAGCCGAAACAGAGCCGTCAGCCATCTGACCGGTCATCGCCAGTTGCGCTGAAAACTTTTTGATTTCAGGGCTGGCGTTGTAAAAAATCGACTCGATGTTCTTAAGATTGGCTTTGAATGAAAACTTCGTCGCTGCTGCCAGCGAAAATTTCAGTTCTGAATCAGCTTGTCCGCCGGCAAGGCGCAATCCGTCGATGTGCCCAGGCGCGACTATTCCGATGATTGCCGCCAAGGTTTCGACAGACGATGTTTCTATTGTCGCTGTACCTGAAGCCTGCATCGGCTTGAGCGCATGCACTTTAATGTCAGCTTTGAACGGCAGTTTGCCTGCCAGATCATTTTTTTTTGCATCAGCCACTGCCAAACTGCCCTTGAAATCGATATTCAGCTCGCTGCGTGACTCTGAGCGCGCGGCGGTGGCTGAAGGGATCTGTAAGAGCACGGCTTTACCGCCCTTCTGTGCGATAATGCGCAACTCAAGCTTGCTGCCTGAGAGCTTATCAAATGGCAAATCCTCGATCGCCATTTCCAGCGAACCTGAAGCCGGCCGTGAAATGCTGCCCAGCACGGGCTTGCCTTTCGCATCAAGGGTCAGCGCAGCCTTGAGCGATTTTACATTAACTTCTTTCATTACCAGATTGCCGCCGAGCAGGCTCATGAAATCGCAGGTGGCAGACAGCTCTTTAATTTGAGCTGAAGGTAGTTCAGGCCGCGCGGAATCGCCGATGCGGATTCCGGTCAGGGTTACCGTTGTGTAGCTGAGCTTGTAATCCTTCGCCGAAACTGGCACGCCGACGAGTTCAGATATCTTCTGCTCGAACTGCTCTTTAATACCTGGTGACGGCTGCTCTTCGCCCATCGCAAATTCACAGCAAACAAGCAAAAAGCAGATCAGCATGGTCTTTGCAACAACAGCTCTACGGGTCGAAAAAGATCTCAATCGATACCTGGTCATAATGTTGCCTCACGATTCTCTATTTCTCTAAACATATTCATAGCTTACCCATAAAGCGAGATAAAAAAATCGCGGTGCAGATTTTGTTGCAGCAGGAGTATAATTGGCTGAGTTGTGAGGCTATCTATGAGGTCACGGGAGGAAAGCATGAAAAGATGCTGCAATTGTTATCTCGTTCTGGCAGTGATTTTTGCCTTTTGCATTACGGCCGATGCGTCGGCGCAGATAAAGCGCGAAGAGCTCAACAAGCTGACCGGCGCTGTAAAGATGTCGCCGGAAGAATACCTGCAGATTCAGCAGGTTAAGATGGTGCGCAGCTTCACTACCCTCTCCGGCAAACCGGCGATGAAACTGCCGAAGGCGGTCGACCTGAGCGGCGAGTTTCCGCCGATACGGCGGCAGACTGACCAGAGCTGCATGGGCTGGGCCAACGCCTACGCCATAAAAAGCTATCACGAACGCCTCGAACATGGCTGGGAATACGGCCCCAACCATCTCTTCAGTCCTTCCTTTCTGTATAATCTGCTATACGAGAGAAAACCCGACGGTGGATACGTCAGAGACACCGAAGCGATGAAGTTTATGGTGGCCGAAGGCGCTGTGCCGCTCTCTCTTTTTCCTTATATTCCAGAAGATTTCACCCTGCCTTCAGCCGAATTGAGAAAATTCGCGATGGCTTTCCGAGCCCTGACCTATCGCCGCCTGCCGACCGACGATCTCTATATTCTCAAGGCCATGTTAGCTTCAGGCGAACCGGTGGCTATAACAACTTTGGTACATCAGGATCTTCTCGATCTGAACAGAAAAAACCCGATTCTGCGTAAAATCAGAACCCCCGAAATTCTCAGCATTCACGACATGGTCGCGGTTGGCTTCGATGACTCGAAAAACGCAATCAAGGTGTATAACTCATGGGGAACCGGCTGGGCCGACAATGGCTGCGGCTGGCTCGATTACAGCCTGTGGAACAATGATTTTGTCTCGCGAGCGATAGTTACCTACGACCGTCCTACCCCGCCCGAGGTCGTGGTGTATCTGCACGACCCGAAGACAAAACCCGCCGGGCCGCTGCCTGATTTCAAAATGATGGATGCAACTCTGCCAACTGCGGCGATTTCGCGAGAAGACCCGACGAAGATGCTGGAACAGGCTGCCGCGATTGCGAGCTACAGCGCCGGTCAGACTGCCAGCGGGTCGCCCATTCTGTTACCGGAAAAAGTGCCGATAGTCATTGTGCCGGAAGAAGCAGGGGTGTTCATCGCCGACAACTGGCTGCGCCTCGGCGATGAACTGTCGCAGAGCGGCAGATTCATGATTACAAAAGCCGATAACAGCACACAACCTTTGCTGGCAAAGGCGAACGGCATACTGGTCGAAAGCGGGTTCATGGGCCCGGCTGAAGTCGGTCGTTTCGAATTCACATCGCGCAGTCAGTTCAGAGTCGAAACCAGTCGTGGCATCGGTATCGCATCGCCGCGCTCAAAAGTTAGACGCATTTATCGAGAACCAGACGAGATTTCAAGCGATAAGAGCCGGGAGACTTACTTTTTCAAAACGGTGACCCGTGACTGGGGCGGAGTTAAGTTCGACAGCCACGCCGCGCTCGAGTTTTTTTACGACGAAAAAGGCATGGTCAACCGCATATCACTGTTTACCGCCTACGCTCAGGCCTACACCGGCAAGGCCCTCAAACCTATCGACGATAAAGAGTATAAACAGGAAAAACGCGGCCAGGTCGTCACCTCAAAAGAAGGACACATGAGCTTCGCCAAGCCCGAGCACTTCGCCAAAGTCGATAAGGTTGTCTGGCCCAACATCGGCGTCGGTTACTTCATCAAAGAACACCCGCTGAACCCGGTCTGGATGGTAACCGTAAAGGTGTTCGAAGTAGCCGGCGCCAGTCGCGAAACACTTCTGGCAGAGCGTATTCCGGCTGACAAGAAGGTCTATGCGATGCTCAATCTCAAGGAACCGGTACCGGTCACCATTGGTGGCCGAGAATGGCTGCTGGTCGAGGATGCCGCCGGAGTCTTCGTTAACTATTATACCGTCGAGAACGGCCGCTATTACCAGGTCAATGTCGCCACCGACGCTCGCGTAACCGGTGAAAAGTGGCTGACTGACTTTCTAAGCTCGTTCGAGATAAGTAAATAAAATCAAGGGTAATCTTATCGACAATGTACGATTGCGAATATGGAACTATAGAGATCTCACTGCGTTCGTCACAAACTTGCGAAGAAAGCATTCCCGATCTTACCGCCGCGAATTTCTGAATGAGCTGGTTGGTATTTGAGGTTGCTGGTTGGGCAAAAAATCATTAAAATACTGAGTAATTATTTTAGGAGGCTTGGGCATGTATAAATGTTTTAAAACGCTCGCTCTGGTTTTGTTCTTTGCAAGTCTGGTATCGGTTGCACAGGCGGCCACTTACGGTTATATGGTCGTGCGCGGCAAGGATCAGGCCATGATCGAACGCGAAATCACGACGATCGAACGCCTGATCAAGACCTGGCCGAACGGCGAAGTGCTTTATGTGCATACAGTTAAAGCCGGCGCCATGTTTTTCAAGCGCATCACCTCGACCATATTCTTTGCCGGCAACCGCACCGAAATTTCGAAATTTCTCACCCAGGGGCCTTACGAAGGTGATTATCTGCGCGACATCATCGTCAGCTTCAACTACAGCAGCCTGCGCGACAAAAACGGTTACGATGGCGAAGTAAATACCACCTTTACCCGCAAGTATACCAATATCCGCAAGGCAGTCGAAACGGTTCAGGGCAAAAACGCCGAAATCCTCTGGAATGAACTGAAAGACAGCAAGCCTTCTGCTTACAAAAAGCATCTGGTCAGCGAAGAACTGATCGCCCCACGAGTCAGTATAGTTTTCTACAGCATGCAGGCCAGCGAAGACAACCGCCTGCTCGGCATCAGCTACAGCGAAGACAAAATCAGCACCAGCCGCAAATAAAACTCAGATATAAAAAAGCGCTTTGGCAATCTTACAGCCAAAGCGCTTTTTTATGTCAATTTGCCGGTTTGCGGTTGTAGAAGCCGAGAATGATGCCGAGGGCAACTGACCAGAGCGCGGCAAGGCCGATCTGGTAGGGTTTGGGCAGGGCAAAGGTTACGCTGTGTGCTGGAATCCAGAACCAGAGCAACGACATGAATCCCTTGTCGATGTTGGCCCAGTTGCTTTTGCGCGCGATCAGATTGTCGAGCAGGCGGTGCATAAGCACCAGAAAAGGCCCGAACTGCAGGTTGGTTGCCACCGAGATGGCGATTGCGCGTGACCATGGGCCGAGCTCCGGCAACATCTGATGCTGTACCAGAGTTTCGACAAAGCCGGCAAAGCCGATAAAGGCATATTTGATCATAACCGCAAGCAGGGCCCATTCAAGCATTTTGCAGATCAATATGACGAAACCGAATGGCTTGCTGACACGACCTTCGATGATCCATTTGGCAATAACATCGCCAAACGTGCCGAGAACGGCGAACTGCAGCATGGCCGACACTATCGGCCAGGTTGTGACAAATTCAATATAACTGTCGATCATCTGTTTTCCTCTTCAACATATTCCAGAATCAGAACTACCAGTTCGCCTATCTTTTCGCTCGATACATGATAGCGAGTCTTTTTGTCTCTGCTGGTACAATTCAGGTCAGGATAGGCTGACATACGTACTCTTGGCATACCGGTTTTATGAGTATGCTTGATAGCATCGAACATCACGCAGTTGAGACAATTGGTAGTGTTACCACAGCCCTCTTCCTTGCGGGCATGTATACAACCAAAAATATCTCCGCATCTGAGTCCTCTAACCTGGTCAGCGCCAATACCGGCAAGGGCCAGGGCCTTTTTTCCGGCGGCGAGTACATTGAATTCCTTGTCTACTACTATTACCGGGGCGGCAAAGCTGTCGAGAAATTCCTGCATCGGTGTTGCCATTTCTGTGAAGATTTTTTTGCTGCAATCCTGACATATCCCGTGACTGATCGGCCGAGGGCGAGTGTCGGCAGAGTCAACTTTTAAAATCTTGCTGCACCAGGCGCAGACGACACGCGTCTGCGATTTTTTGTCTTCTGCCAGTAATATTGGCATGCCTGGCTTGATTTCGCCACCTTCGAGAATCTCGGCACGCAGGCCGCCGCGGTCGAGCAGCCCGTGGAGCACGTCTGCATTCAACACCTTCTGCAGATAGTCACATGGCTGACACAGTTCCCAGGCGTATAACAGCACGTCACCTACATAAAACTTCCTGCCCAGCAGTTCGTTGAGTTCGATTCCGCGGGTAATAAGATTTCGTCTGAAAGCTGAAGGCGCAAAATCGCTGTTGAGTTGTCGGTTGCAGGCCTCTATTGCCTCGATCGACTGAAGAGTAATCGCGTTTCTGTTGTCGCCATCGATGTTTTCCCGATAATAGCGATCGCCGACCAGCCCACAACCAGCGTGCGCCACGACAACAGACTTTTCAACCGTTTCTTCGCCGTTAGCAGGAGATGTGTATATTTTTATAACTTCAGCCATTTTCATAATCCTTCTAATATTCGAAGCGAAGCAGGTTGTTGATGACTCTTAACTCAGCGCTGGCAATGCGTTCGAATATGCTGCGTTTGATGTAATAAGGGTTCCAGCCAAAGATGAGCGAGGTAACGGCTTCCCATATTGCGACCCAGGCTGCTACTACCATGCCTTCCTGAAGAATTTTCTTCCAGACTTCGATATCTGGTGTGTCAGGCAGCTTGTAGATCGATACAATGGTGAACAAAACAATGCCAAGCATCATCAACATGGTGAATTTGCGTACTTCTTTGCGCAGATTGAGATTTTCGATCTGATAGCGGTAGGTAAAGTAGTTGGCTACCGCCTTTCGCAATATGTTTTCCTGGAGCATGTTGAATTCCTGGTCAATAGATACTCTGATCAGAAATTCGCGCGTCCCGAGCTCTTTGACACTGTCGATGATGTAGTCAACGAAATCCTGATCGAGTTCGCGCTTTACAAAAGATGCTTTTTTGTCAAAGCTGTTAAAAAGGTCATTCATCGACTCTACACTGATATCGATGATAGCTTTGCCATCCTTGGTAAATTCGTATCTGTTTTCCAGAATCCCGCTGTCCATAAACTCAAGACCTGTCATTTAAGAGTTCTTAGTAGTGGCAACAGTTAGAGCGCCGCTGTGCCGGGTATGCTAAAGATTAGATTGTGTGCAGTCTACCACAACTTTTGCTTTATTGCCCGCCCAGAATACTTTTCGCGCGGTAAATCGAACCAAGGTTGTGAATGTCACTGTAATTCTTGCTCAGAAGTATCCGACGGGCCAGAGCCGAGCGGGTACCACTCAGGCAATAGATTAAAATTGACTGCTGGCGGTCAGGCACAACGCTTTCTATTTTGTCACTCAGCTGATCCAGCGGCACATTTATGGCGCCGGCAATATGTCCTCCGGCAAATTCGTCGGCGGAGCGTACATCGATAACGATAGCGCCGGCTGCCTTGAGCTCACGCGCTTTTCGCGGATTGACCTGGCCCAGCTTTTTGAGAACGAAAAAAATGATTATTGCTGCTATTATGATTAACTGTGTGTGATCCATGGGTTCTGTCTCAGGTAAACGAGCCGTATGCGTGGTCGATCTCGACTTCGCCAGATTCAAGAACTATCGAATCTTCTATATTCTGATAGACGAGGAAGATGCCCTGCCGTCCGTCCATCACAACGCCAAGCTTGTGCGGCAGCCGGGTGTGAGTGAAATATTTCTGGCGCTTGATTACAGGCTGACTGCGCAGCCAGTTCCAGTCGATAAAGCCTTCTCCTGAATCCTGGCGCACTGAGAAATAACCGATACCCATTGTGGTAACATTGTGAAAGAAGTGTGACCCCATCGAGGCATCGACGCGAAAGCCTTCGAGCGAGTATTCAACTATAACCTTGGCAAAGGAAGTCTGTGGCCAGGTTACCGGAATACCCAGCCAGCGATCTCGCGTGCCCCAGCGACCCGGGCCGAGCAGAATATATCTGCGGCCAGATTCCTTGAGCTCAAGATTGAAGGCCTCTACTTCGCGTGCCATTTCTTCAGTCTGTGACTTGTCGAAAAGATCGGGGTCGATCCAGACGATATCGCTGATCTCATCGATACGCCCGTTGCCCATGCCCGAATCAGCATAGAGCATGAGCTTGCTTCGGTCGATACTGGCTTTGTCGATGTTGTAGTCTTCGCTTTCACGCAGCATGTGCTTGAGCTGCAATAGATAAAACACCGGCTTGTCCAGATTATCAGCATCAACATCTACGGCAAATTCAATTTCTACCGGAGTTTCAAGGGCTTCTTCGGAGACGTTGAGTATGTGTTTGATCGTTCTGGCGAGTGGCATGGATTCATACTGAAGGATATTGGCAAAGTTGATGACACGCGGACCGCGGGTGTCGGTGCCGACTTCCAGCCTCTGGTCGAGATGATTCCAGGTTGAAGCGACCTCCTGTAATGTTCCATCGGCATCTGCAACCGAAATATCGTGTTTGACCAGGGTGGCATCTTCGCCATTGAACAGATCGACCGTGTTCTTTTCGAGATCGAGCACGGTAAAACGGCGCTGTGAGTTTTTGACCAGTTCCTCGGGTGTCAGAATCTCAAGTTGCGGATATGTCGGGCAGAATCTGAACGAGCGCTCGCCACCGACAACATTGCGACCCAGGCCGAGAACCAGCATGCCAACTCCATCTTCGGGCTGAATGTATGAGAACGGGTAATAGTTGTATGACTGCCCAACCCCTGAAATCAGCGGATAAAAGTTGTGGCCATGTTTGCGACCAACTATCTGCTGAATGACCACTGCCATCTTTTCTTCTTCAATGTTGTAATTAATGGCATCGAAGTATTCGCGCGCTTCCTTTGAATAAACCGATGCGTAAACAAGCTTGATCGCTTCCTCAAGCTGGCGCAGACGCACTTCTGAGTCCGGGTGATTGTTTGGCACGAAAAAGGTCTCATACAAACCCGACATCGAATGCGACACCGAGTCTTCAAGCACCCCGGAAGAGCGCACTGCCAGCGGGTATGTCACCTTCTGCAACACGATTCGCAGCCGGTTGAGTATTTTCTCTGACAGGCGACTTTCGACGAAGCGGCGCTTTATCGTTGCGTAATCACGCTCAGACGAAACAAAATCAGCCAGATCATTGGTGGTAATGAAATTGGTGAATTCATCTACTCCGATGATGAAGGTCTCAGGAATACGGATGACAATGTCAGATACCGATTCGAGCATGGATGAATTGTAAAGCAGATAGTTCATGAAGGCGATGCCGCGACCCTTACCGCCGATGGCGCCTTCGGCCAGTTTGCAGATATGATGACGGTTGTCGCCAATGAATGACTTGTCGAACGAAATGACCTTGCCGCGGGTCTTCATTCTGAAAACCCAGTTGCCCATGTTGATGAGAAAATCGCGCAGCGACTCAACTTCATCGAATTCGGCTACGTGAATACGTGAGACAACCTTGGCGATCTGAACTTCTCCGCGCGCCAGCAACCAGGTTGAAAAATTGTTGCGGCTGGCATGATACTCGATCGACTCGGCCGGCACTATGCGCAGACAGTTGCGAAAATCACTCATGGTGCGAGCCCGGGTGATTTCCTGACCATGTGCGTTTCTGAAGACGAAGTCGCCAAAACCGAGATTGCGATAGAAAAACTTTGAGAGGCGCTTGGAAAGAAACTGCGATTCTTTGTGCACGAACGCGGCCCCGAGACGGTTCGCAGCTGATTCGATCTCAGGCTCTGACGACTGAAGCAGAACCGGAAGATCGGGAGAAAGTTCCTTGAGTTTTTTAGCCAGTTTCAGACCCGCTTTGTCGTCGAGAACACCGTCTTTCTTGTATTTAACGTCAGAAATGACACACAACAGGTAATCCTCGAAGTGTTCATATTGCTGCATTGCTTCTTCATAACTGGTTGCCAGAATGATCTTGGGCCGACAGCGCATGCGCAGAACTTTTTTTGTTTCTTCCTGAAGCTCTTCTTCGACCAGCTTCGTTGTTTGCCTGATCAGTTCTGAATATAGATGCGGCAGATAGCGCGAATAATATCGTATCGAGTCTTCGACAAGCAGAATAATGCGAACCTGTGCAATTGCCGTATCTTTGTCGGCATTACGGCGGTCTTCAATGTATTTGATCATTGCCAGAAAGATCTCAGAGTTGCCGTTCCAGACGAAGACATTGTCGTAATGGAGCCAGAGATCGCTGCGCGTGTCGAGAGCTTCCAGATCAGTGTTGTCATTGAGAAGCAGCAGAACAGGAAGATCGGGCCAGCGCTCTCTGATTCTTTGACCGCAGTTGATTGTGTCGGCTCGACTCAGGCGGCTGAGAACAACAACGAGATCGAATTTACGCTTTTCGAGCATTTCGATCGCTTCATCGCCTGATGTGACGCTGCTGATACGCGGGGCGCTGGTAAGATTCAGACTGAAATATTCACCAAAGATTTTCTCCGCCAGCAGGCCGTCCTGCTCCAGGGAAAAGGCGTCGAAAATGGTTGCGACCAGCAACAGTTCGCGGACCTTGAAGCGCATCAGGTCATGAAAAATTTCACTGTCAGATTTGAATTTTTTAAAGACCTGCATGAGTTCGTCGTTGTGCATCTGTGTCTCCGGTGGTGGCGTGTTTGCTGCAAGATTATAGCAGACTCTTTGCCAGTCTGGTTAATTTTTTCAAAACTAAAGTTGCGGCTTTCGTTTAATATGTTATAATTTTTTCATTATATCTTCCTGGAGGAACCAATGAAGCTAATCAACAGACTGTTTGCAATTATGGTCGTATTGGCAGTGCTGTTCTCAGCCGGTAGTATTTATGCCGCCGTCGAAAGCACAGAAACCGTAAAAAATCTTTCGAAAGCATACGAATCCTGGAAAAACCAGGGCATCAAATTTGTCGTTCGCGACAGCAAAGGCAAATTTGTCCATTGGGCTTTTGGCCGCCTCGAATCGTGGGGTGCCAAATCAAAATGGGTTGTCAGAGATCCGAAGGGCCACTTCCTCACCCATGCCAATGGCACAGTTGAAAACTGGAAAAACGGCCAGACCCGTCTTGTTCTGCGCGACAACAAGGGTCGCCTGCTTACTCATGTTAACATCAACCTGACCGAAAGCACGAGCTTTGCCGCAACTGTTGTCGGCTTGAGACATCTCAAGAATGACAAATTTCTTGCCTTCGTGCAGGATAGTCTCAGCGATATCATCATCGGCGAACTCAAACAGGATCACACTGCTAAAGCAAGCGTTCTGATCAAGTATCTCAACAAATACAAGAACGACAAGGGAACCGAAAACTTCAAGCCAGTTCTGCGCAAGATCATTCCGGTTCTGGTTTTCATGTCTAACGACAAGCCGAACGACATCAAGACCAAAACCATGGTAGAAGACGCCAGAAAGCTTCTCACCGAACTCTAAACTCCGCAGCTGTAAAAAAGCCTCCTTCGGGAGGCTTTTTTTTTATTTATGCTAACAAATTAGTCTAAAACAAACGAAGTATGTTCAGAAATAAAGCTGTGGCAAATGGTGAAGAATGAGCCCTGCGAAGAACAAAAAAACCAGCATCTTCTCGATGCTGAATATTGGCGCAAACGCGCATTACTCGGCAGTCGCCTTCCTGCTCGGGCTGGTTGTGGTATTCTTTATCTTTCTGCATTACCGCAATCCGATCAAGCTGCTGGCAAAAGATGCTGTCGAAAATTTCGGATACCCTGCCCTGTTTCTGCTGTGCTGGGCGGCTGACGTTATCATTCAACCTATTCCTGCTGACGTAATCGTTTTTGGAACCGCATTTGGTGGCGCCAATATCTGGGTAACCTCTCTAATAGCAGGTTTTTCCAGCGGTTTTGGCGGTGCCACCGGCTATTATATTGGCCGCTCCTTCGGCCCCTGGCGCTTCAGAAGGATTTTCGGACCCAAAATGCTGCGTATGGGGCGCGACTTGTTTCGCGATCATGGTGCACTCGCCATATTTGTCGCCGGTGTTACTCCGGTACCTTATTCGGCCGTCTGCTGGATTGGCGGAATCTATAAAATGTCACTCACTAAAGTTATTCTGGCCAGCTGGATAAGCAGGACACTGCGATATTTTGTTGTAGCATGGCTGGCAAATCTGGTTTAGCGAAAGAAGAAACATGCGACAAACAGTAACTCTGCTTGGAGACTACTTCTTTTACGCCTTTTCGACTCTGTCGATTATCTGTATTCTTGCTGTCATAACGACGCCGGCCCGCAGTTTCATCATAGCCGATCTTTATCAGCAGCTCGATAAAAATGGAAAAGAACGCGCTCTTGCAAGCTTTGCCGAGAAACTCGCAAGAGCAGGTGTCGAGCCTGCAAGTTTCAGTCCGCAACTGCTGATTCGTAAACGCAGTCGAGAGTTGCTGGTTCTTTCAGACGACAACATAATTGCTTCATATCCGATCGGACTGGGGCGGTCTCCGGTCGGCATTAAACTGCGCGGTAACGATCAGAAAACGCCCGAAGGCCAGTATTACATCTGCAATAAGCTCGAAAACCACCGTTATCATCTGTTTCTACAAATAAATTACCCCTCTCCTGATGATGCAAAGCGAGGCTCTGTACAACAGATAATCAAGCCAGGTGAAGAAGCCAGAATTGAATCGGCCTGGCAGCAGATGCAGCCCCCGCCAACCGATACCGCACTCGGCGGCCCGCTTGGCATTCACGGTTTTGGCGCCGAAACCAACTGGACCACCGACGGCAGCATCGGCCTGCACAACATTCACATCGAAGAACTCTACTGGAACCTCGCCACCGGCACCCCCGTCGCGATAATCCCCTGATCACATTTTTCTTCGCCGCTGCTTCGCTCTGGTGATCGGTTGCGTTGTGCAATAGTTGACTTTGTCAGCATACTGGAATATAGACATTTTTAGTCTCGTAAAAAGGTCATTATATTCTTGAGGTGGGGAAAGTCATGAAATCCGCGAAGCTTATATTAATCACTCTAATCTCGATACTCTTTTCTATTACACTGTTTGCTGATTCAGCTACTCGGCCAAAAACTGATGTCGAGAAGAAATTTTTCGACGAAGTCATTGCCGCCTGTGAGTCGGCAGTTGCCGGAATAAACACTTCCTGGGATGAAGAAAACCGCTCCGGTGAAGAAAATGATGACCGCATAACCGAAGACAGCGAAAAATACCCGCTTGTGCATTACTTCAATGTCAGTTGGGCTGATTCCAAACGTATCGAAGAAGCCAGAGCCAGAATCGACAAAGAACTAGAAACTCTGGCTCCCAAACTTCAGGAACAGACAAAAAGCTTCGACACCAAAGCTTTCGAAGAACTGGCGGCCAGAATCGGTAAAGCTGCCGAAGCCGGCGACTTTGCTACCGTAGAGAAATTGCAGAAAGAAGCCGAGGTCATGGCAAAACAGTTGGAAACAGGTGGCAGGCAGATGGATCAGGAAATTAACAGCCTGACCGAAAAGCATACCCCGCATGATGTCAGCCTCAAAGTGCGCATAGCGGTCAACAACTTCTACCAGAACTTCAGCAGTGACCCGTCAATAGTGAAGCTTAGCGACGGCACAGCCTGTTATCGCGTCGAAGAAAGCAGATTCACTAATGGCTGCTGGATCGAAGGCACTACCTTTCTGTTTCTCGGCAGTGGCTGGCAGATCGAGCAGGATGGCGATTACAAAGCGATGAAACACCCCGAATACCCGGAGAAGCCCTCTGCCAGTGTCAGAGCAGTAATCCTTTCAGTAGAGGCAGAAGAAAAACGGGCGCTGTCAGCTCTTAACTCAATGAACCTGTCAGCCCTCAAGGCTCTGATAAAGTAATCGTCTGCCAGCCTGATTACATCTTGTAAACCAGGCTGGTTAAAAAGTTACTGTCCATGCGCTCTTTGCCAGAAACCAGCGGCGTTTTTCGGTAATTGGTCAGGTATTTAACTTCGATATCCATCTGCTCGTTCACGGTGCAGACGCCGCCAATCATCGAATCGACCTGGTAACGGTCCTCATAATCTTCATGCGGTGTGCCGACATCTATCGACGATATCACTCGCACATTGTTGCCGATTTTTTTGTGGCCGTTAAGCCCAAATTTCAGCCATTTAACCGTATCGCTGGTGCTGTCGGTGTAATCTTCTCTGGTAACATCAACGCCAAAACTGCCGCGCAGACCAGCCTCGTCACCCTTGCTGAAATACTTGAAAAGACCGGCGCCGAGATTGAGTCGCTGATCGTAACCTGCGAATCTGTCTCTTAGATAACCGCTGTTAAGGTAGAATGAGTCACGGTCGCTCTTGATAAATTCGCTGACAAAGTTGGCGTTCTGTTTGTCGGTGTTGGTTTCGCCGTTGGCGCGCCCGTAGATGGCCAGACCGTTATAGCCGAACTTGAGCCGCTCGTTGCGCTGCTGCGTCAGATCGAAGTTAAAGTTGGTCTTCTGTTCGTCGGTATTGCCTGACGTGCTGGTATAGCCGAGCGAGAGGCGCCCTTCTACCGGTGCCGCGATGGATGCCAGAGGTGAGAAAGTGATGAGTGCTGCAACTGCTAAAATAGTGGATTTTTTCAATGACTGCCTCCGTAAATTTACTCTCTTGCAATTATCGGAGAATCGGACAATATTACTTAGTATGCTATGAGGAGCTGTTATGAGTGGAAAAGCCTGTCGTCTGCTGCTGATATGTCTGATCTGGTGCGCAACCGCTGCCGCTCAGGAACCAGAGATTCCGGCCCCCGGGAATTTCAGTGATGAGCGCATATACACAGTTATTACCAGCCGCTTTTTCGACGCTGACGAAGAGAACAACTACTACAACTACGAGCGCATCGAAAAAGGCGACCCGCATTACCGCGGCGATTTTAAAGGATTGGCGCAGAAGCTGAATTACATAAAAAATCTTGGCTTTACCGCCATCTGCATCACGCCGCCGGTTGAAAATCGTGGCGGCTTCGATTTCATGGGCTTCAACGCCTACGACTGGGAAACATTCGAACCTCGCCTGACATCGAGCGATTTTACTTATGCCGACTTCGTCAGGTTTGCTCATAATCTAGGATTGAAGGTCATTCAGACCTTGGTGGTCAATCACTGCTCGAACTTCGGCATTCGCAATCACTATTTTATTCCGCGACTGCCGCTTAAATTTTATCGCGGGCCGCTCAAGCCCTCATGGCCCTATATTTTCAACTTCGGCGACTATAAACACGAATTCCGCATGAATAACGACAACCCATGTGCGCCTGAGTGGTTCAAAGACTATCGTTTTCGCGATCCCTGGGGCGCAGGGCCGCTTAAAGACCCGGTAACCGGAGCAACTTTTCCGGCGCCAGATCTGCACCCTGAGCGATTTTTCTCGACAGATGAGAGCGATCTTCATCCTGACTGGTTTCATCGTGAAGGCTGGCTTGCTTCAGCCGAGAACATGACCGTCGCTCGTGTGCAGCGCGCCCACCTCGATGCCAACAGCATCGATCTTGCCACCGATAACTGGCATATCAAGCGCTTTTTTGCAAAGATTGTTAACAAATACATCGATCTCGGTGTCGATGGTGTGCGCTTGCAGTTCGCCCGCAATTCAGACCGCCAGGATCTCATGCATATGCTCGAACTCTGGCGTCAGCTCAAACCAGAATTTTATGTATTCGCTGATGTGGCACCGGTTCTCGACGGCTTTGGCAAACTGACCGGTGATGAGCCGACCGAACTGGTGCCCTGGTGGTACACCCGCAAAACTCCGAGCCCGTTCGAGCCTGAGATTGGTGGCGGATCTGGTCTGGCAGTTATGGATTACCCGCTTTTCAAAACCTTCGCGGCAAATATTTCCATGGGCCATTTCAGCGGTGTTGGCAACATCATCAAAAACGACTGGCTCTATGCCGACCCAAACCAGCTGGTAACTTTCTTTCACAACTTCGACATCGGCCCCGAAACTGGCAATCTGACACGATTCTCAGGCGAAACCTGGAAAGCAGCCTGCGCTTATAACCTGATGTGGACACTCAGAGGCGTGCCAATGCTGCTGATGGGCGAAGAAATCGAATTCATGAAAGGCATGCCGCAGATCTGCGTGCTGCCGACCGACGTTCTTTCGCGGACTGGCAAGGCCTATTTTGGCGATAATCTGAGCGATGCCAACATCGCTCAGACTTCGGCTCATACGCTGGCGCAGCATATAAAGCGACTCAACCAGATTCGCGCCGCTGTTCCTGCACTTAGTCGCGGCACTATGGAAAATGGCAATGAGTTCGTTTCTGGCATCAGCTTTGTCAGAAATTACAACAATGGTGAAAGCTATGCAGTAGTCGGGCTGACGGCATTTATCGATCAGGATATAAGCGTAACCCGGGTTCTGCCGGGTAATTATACCGACGTTGTGACCGGCGAAAGCCAGCAGGTCGCAACCAGTTCGCGCACTTTGAACTTCAGCGTCAAGGCCAATTCAGCCGGAATCTGGGTGCTCGACGGTCCCGGAAAAATCGGCACTGACGGCGAATTTTTGCGCTAGTCCACTGTCACGTAAGAGTTTAAGGTTCACCGTCATTGCGAGAAGGGCGCCAGCCCGGCGCGGCAATAGTAGAAGGATTGCTTCGCTTCGCTCGCAATGACAAATCACACCCATATTCAAGCTTGACAGACCACTAGAGTGGTTTGAGTCGCACGAGCGTGGCGCCCCAGTGACCGCCATCATGACCAGCCGGTTCCCAGGAATCAACTATTTCTAGACGTTGTAGAGTCGCTTCGACAGTTCTTCTGAGGTTGCCGATGCCTTTTCCGTGGACAACGCGTATATTGTAGATCCGCTTTTCACGGCAGGCTTCGAGGTAATCTGCGACAACCGCTGCGACTTCGCGTGGCTGAAAGGTGTGCAGATCGAGAGTTCCGTCGAGCGGCAGTTCTACCTGGTCAGGTTGTTTGTCTGGCATCGAGCAGACTGGCGCGGGTCGGCAGAAGTTCAGCTGGTGTCATTATTCTGGCGCCGGCCGGGCCGGGCACAATGATCTCAGCCTTCGGGCAGTAATCGATAAACAGTTCGCGACATCGGCCACATGGCGCAATGACTTCGCCGATGCGGTTAACGACGACAAGCGCTTCGATTTCGGTTACACCCTCTTCGGCTGCTGCGGCCAGAGCGACCGATTCAGCACAGATTTCTACGCCAGCTATCGAGGTTTTAAGTTGAAGCCCGGTAAAGATTTTGCCGTCTTTAGCTTTTATAGCTGCCGCAAAATGATGGCGGTTTTCTTTGAACCTCTGTGAAATCAGCTTTTTAGCAGTCTCGATCAGGTAAAAATGGTTCTTTTTCAACTGGTTTAACATTCAACGCCTCTTTCTCTCAAAACTCACCCTTGAGCTCGCGGGCAAAAAACTCGCGTTCATCTGCGCCGTAGCAGACAAGCCCGATTCTGACCGATGTTTTTACCGGCTTGCTGCCCCAGGGCCAGAACGCACAATACATGCAGGCCTGGTCACATATCGGCTTGCGGTATAACGTCTGTTCCTTGCGGGTGCCACCGACTTCACGAACGAACTTGTCGAAAAAATTCTTGAAAAACGCTCCCTCGCCAGCTGGCTTGTAAGGTTTGCCAAAATATTCTTCGACCTCGACCGCCAGCCTGGCTATCAGATCGGTATCTGCAACCCCGCAATATAACAGGGGTTCATCCACATCATTGTTTGGCTTGATGTTGTATTTTTTCTCGATGACATCAATCAGTTTGAGCGTTTTGCGGATTTCCGGCAGATAACTTTTCATATCACCTCTTATCATGTTCTTGCGTGAGTATATACGAAGCCAGCCTGTTCAGGCAATATAAAACTATTTGCGTAAAACGCTGTTCCGCGCCGCTACCATTGCCTTGAGGCGGTCGGGGTCGAGCGGGTTTTCCCAGAAACCGTCGTATTTGAGACTTGAGCCAATGATCCAGGCATCGGCACGGGCAAAATCAGCAGCGTTTTCTGGAGTAAGGCCCGATCCTATGATGACTGGAATGCGGCCGGCCGTACGCGCGCGTTTGAGCTCATCTTTGCTGGCAGCCTTGCCGGTTGCACTGCCGGTAATGATAACTCCGTCGATACCGAAAAAATCAGCGCCATGCACCCAGTCTTCCAGGGCGAGATCGGCAGTTACCGCATGAGCTGAGTGCTTTTTCTGAATGTCGGTCCAGATTCTGATGCGGCCGGCTCCAAGACGTGTGCGTTCACGCAGCAGTTCGCCGGCGCAGGCTTCTATCCAGCCCTCGTCTGCGACATGGCCAAAAACGCAGCCTTCGGCCCTGATGAAATCGCAACCGGAAACATGGGCGACTGCCAGAGCTTCAAGGTTCGCGCCCGCCAGAATCTGTATGCCAAGCGGGAAACTGTTGCCAATTTTGCGTCTGACCTCGCAGGCAACCCGTGTCATGCCAGCCACGATTTCGGGCCCGACGGAGCCTTTGAGATAAGGCCGGTCGTGCATATTTTCGAGCATTATGCCATCAAAGCCGGCACTTTGCAGCATGCCTGCTTCAGCCACGGCGGTCGCACAGATCTTTTCCATCGAATCGGTATTGAACGGCGTGCCTGGCAGCGCCCTGACATGCACCATACCAATAAGTGCCGGAAGCGGCAACCGGTTTGCGACATCGAGAAGTGGCTTCATCACAGACTCCTTAGCTCAACAGATAGATCAGAATGTTTCCTGCAAACAGTATGGCCGGATACCAGAAGCGGCACACCCTGTCGAGATAGATCGCCATATCGAAACGGCGACGCTTGGCATAGTTATTATTAACCACAGTTTGCACCAGCGCAAGAAAAATCACAATGTAGAACAGAATGAATATTTTGTCAGACATCAACAGATAACCGACATTCGGCAGCGCGTCGGCCTGCGAATTGTGCAGGGCAACCGCCGAAAGCAGTGCGGTGATGCAGATTCCACACTGAGCCTCGAATTCGCTGGCATTGATGAAAAATACGACATAAGCCATGCCGGCAATAATCAGCAGAGGCAGAATGAACTTAACCAGATGCGGCATGAACAGCCGCGAGAGATTGACACTGAAGGTAAATCTTGAATAGCTCGATTTCCTGTTTGACCCCAGGCCAAAGTCAGTTCGGTAATGATGGGTATCGGTAGCACAGGTGGCGCCTGCCCTTTTCCAGTCTGGAACTCGAAGTTCCGGTTCGATCCAGAGGTTGAAATCGGCCGGGCTGGCAGAATCCGCGGCAAAATAGAGTTCTTTGTCGGTATACTCGGCGTCTTCGATGACAATCGGCAGGCTCTGGCGGTCAAAGGGATAAGAATGCAGCTCGAAATGACCTCGGAATCGCCCCTTGATCCTCTGTGACCATTGCTGTTGACCATCAGCACTGGTGCCGCTTGCCAACGGCGTCGCACTCTCGATCACGCCATTCATGAACTCGATATTTTCCGGCTTCCAGACGCTGTCTGCCGGTGCCTTGTACCAGATGTAAAAATCGGCGTAAAATTCGCTCTCTTTTACGTCGAGATGCGCAATATCAAGAATGTAAAGGCCGATCTCGATTCGCATCGGCGCTGGTTTTTCATCAGCCCCCACTCCGCCGGCAACCAACAGAAAGGCGCTTATAATCAGTAATTTTACTAATAACTTGTTTTGCGACATGCTCTAAATTTAACAAAAATACTGCAATAATTAAACAAATTCATTTTCAACACAGCATGAGGCAACTGACGTTTCAGCTGGCGTTGAGTTGTTCGAGAACCCAGGTGAGGGCTTCTTCGCGGATTTCTTCGGGCGCGGTGCGATGGCCGCCTTCGAACTCATACCATTTCACCCGCCAGCCAAGACTGGTCAGAAACTTGCGGTCCTCTTTCATCAGCTTGTAATTGAAGTCGGTCGGGCTGGTGAGAAAGGCGCAAACCTTGTCGCGCGGGTAAACATCTTTCTGCTTGAGACTGTTCTCATGAATGTAGCCGACACTGGTTATGACTGCAGCAACAGTATCAGCGTGAAAAAACGAAAACAGATGCGAAGCCATGCCGCCGCCTGAAGTGCCAACTGCAATGATGCGGTCGGGCATGATCGGATACTCACTGGCGACTTTTTCGTGAATCAGTTTGCTCAGCCTGACGAGATATCGCGATATATCCATGCCGTTTTTGACTATTTTAGATGCCAGAATAACGCACAAGTGCCTGTCAGCGTGACCTTTCCAGGTGTCGATTGTGTCGTGGGCATTGGCCGACGGTGAAAACCCGACGATCAGAGGATATCTGCTGCCTTCCGCCAGTCCATCTGGAACGTAAATGAGATACTCGTTGTCCTCATGCATTCCGGCAACCGGCGCCGGCACCTGCGCGAACACAGTCTCTGAGAAGACAATACAGACAAAGGTCAGCAGAACAACAAATCTGAACAGTCTCATAGGCGTCTCCAGTGATGGTTAATTCTTGTCCTGGGTTGCGTAATACGGGCAGGCAACGAAGTGATCGGGCTCAACTTCAAGCATTGGCGGCGGTTCGATTGCGCATTCATTGCGCGCAATCGGACAGCGCGTTCTGAAGCCGCAGCCAGATGGTTTTTTCATCGGACTTGGCACATCACCCTCCAGCACTATGCGCTTTTCCTTTTTAACATTCGGGTCCGGGTGAGGAATAGCTGACATGAGTGCGCGCGTATATGGATGCAGCGGAGTCTTGAACAGGGTTTCGGCTTCGGCCAGTTCGACGATGTTACCCAGATACATGACCGCGATACGGTCTGAAATGTGTTCTACGACAGCAAGATCGTGGGCGATGAAGATATAGGTCAGACCGAATTCTTCCTGCAGATCCTGCATCAGGTTGATAACCTGGGCCTGAATCGAGACATCGAGCGCTGAAACCGGTTCATCAGCTATAACCAGGCGTGGGTTGGTTGCCAGAGCGCGGGCTATGCCTATGCGCTGGCGCTGACCACCCGAGAATTCGTGCGGGTAACGGGTTGCCTGCTCGGCTGAGAGTCCGACCTTTTCCATGAGCCAGCCGACCTTTTCGAGCATCTGTGACTTGCTGAGTTCGGGCATGTGTATGCTTAGCGGCTCCATGATGATGTCGCTGACCGTCATGCGCGGATTAAGTGAGGCATAGGGGTCTTGAAAGATCATCTGAATTTCTGAGCGGTAAGGTCGCATCTGATCGTTGTTGAGTTTGGCAATATCTACCGGCTTTGGTTTTACATCGGTGATTTTATAGCCGGCGGCCGCGTCTTTCTGAGTGTGAAAGAGAATGTGGCCGTCTGTTGGTCGATTCAGATTGATTATGCATTTGCCGGTAGTTGACTTGCCGCAGCCCGATTCGCCGACCAGACCGAGGGTTTCGCCTTCACGTAAAGTGAAGCTGACCCCGTCAATCGCCTTAACATCAGCGACATGACTGCGAAAAACTCCGCCATACACCGGAAAATACATCTTTAGATCATTTACTTCGAGAAGGTTTTTTCTGTCGGCTTTTGCTTCTGTCATGTTATTTCCCTCCTCAGACGCTTTGCATTGGCTTGGCCAGGTGGCATCTGACAAAATGTCCGGGCGCGGTTTCGACCATTTCAGGCGGCACGTTTTCGCAGGGTTCGTGCTTCTTGCTGCATCGCGTGCAGAAACTACAACCCTTCGGCAGATTGAAAAGCGATGGTACCATACCTTCGATAGTACTCAGGCGTCTTACCTTCTGGCCTGGTTTTGGCAGCGAGGCCAGCAAACCCTGTGTGTATGGGTGCTGGGGTGAATGAAAGATCGTTTTGACGTCGGCGATTTCCTGAATGCGCCCGCAATACATGACAACGACGCGATGACAGGTTTCAGCAATAACCGCCATGTCATGTGTAATCAGCAGAATAGCGGCATTTGAGGTCTTTGCCTTGACTTCGAGCATCAGTTCAAGAATCTGCGCCTGAATCGTCACATCGAGCGCTGTTGTCGGCTCATCAGCGATGAGCAGCGAAGGGTCGCATGACAACGCCATGGCGATCATTACGCGCTGGCGCATTCCACCTGAGAACTGATGCGGATACTCGTCGATGCGCTCGCGCGCCGACGGGATGCCGACGAGTTCGAGCATTTTAACGGCGTAGTCACGTGCCTCTTTTGGCGTCATGCCTTTGTGATGAACGAGAGACTCGGCTACCTGATCGCCGATGGTGAAGACCGGGTTGAGGCTGGTCATCGGCTCCTGAAAGATCATCGAAATCTTGTTGCCGCGGATCTTGCGAATTACGTCGTAGTCTTTGCGCCGATAAGCTTCGAGCAGGTCAGTGCCTTCGAAGATGATGTTGCCCTCGACGATTTCGCCCGGCGGATTCGGAATCAGCTGCATGATCGACAGCGAGGTAACCGATTTGCCAGAGCCGGATTCGCCGACGATGCCAAGCACCTCACCCGGCAAAATGTCGAAATCGACTCCGTCAACCGCTTTGGCAATTCCCGCCTCGGTCTTGAAGTAGGTTTTGAGATTCTTAACTTTTAACAGTTCGTTAGCCATTTGTATGTCTCCCGCTTATCTGAGCCGCGAATACTGCTTCGGGTCGAAGGCTTCGCGAATTGCTTCGCCGATGAACGATACCAGAAGCAGTGTCAGGAACATCGCCAGCGTCGGCGAAAGAATCAGCCATGGTTTGGTCAGGTTGGCGAGGCCCTGACCGAGCAGTTCTCCCCACGAAGGTGTCGGTGCCGGCAGGCCGAAACCGAGAAAGTCGAGCGATACGAGCGCGCCAATGTCTGCTACAACTGCGAAGGGAGCGAACGATATGACCGGCGTCAGCGAATTGGGCAGAATGTGACGAAAAATGATAGCACCGTCGGTGCACCCGATAGCACGCGCTGCTGATACGTAATCACGCGATTTTTCGCGCAGAAACTCGGCACGGATGTAATAAGTCATGCCCATCCATTTAAACATGACAAGTATCACGACCAGCATCCAGAAATTCGGTATCATTATCGCGGCAAAGATCATTACTGTGTACAAAAACGGCATTGCTGACCAGATTTCGACGAAGCGCTGCATGATGATATCGAACAAACCGCCATAATAACCGAGCAGTGCCCCGATGGTGATGCCGATAAGGTAGCAGCAGAACGTGACGACGAGCGAGAATGACAGTGAAGTGCGAAAACCGTAGACCATGCGGGCAAACACATCGCGGCCGCGGTCATCGGTGCCGAGAATATGTTGAAAGGTTCCTGGCTCTCTTACCTCGGGCTTGAGCTTAAGCATGCCGGCATGCGCCATTTCGAGATAAAGGGCGGCCGGCTCAAGATCGACCCAGTCTGGTCGCTTGAATTTTTCGGTGATTTCTTCAGGAGTCGGCAGAGAATCTGGCAGCTGATACAATGATTCGCCAATATAAGCCTTGCGCCATTCTCCGGTAAGCCAGGTCGGTGGATGTGGCGGCCGTGTCGGCAGTTCGTCGAGCAATGATTCCAGTGGGCTGTATGGGTATATTGGCAGCCACACCCAGTCGTCGCCCCATTGTTCATATTTGAGGTCTTCTTCACTGGCATTTCCGGCTTTGATGCGCTCGGCGCGTTCCTTGTTGCGCACGCTGAAAACATCTTTCATCATGCGGTAATTCGGGTTGCCGTAGCCGCGCATGCCAAAGGTGCGGGCGCTGATGAACCTGAACAGTGTAAAATAGTAGCTGCCCTGATATTTAACCATTATGGCGTTGCCATTGATGAAAAATTCAGCGAACAGCGACAGCACAAACAGGGCAATAATCAGCAGAAATGCGTAATAGCCGCGTTTGAGCGTTTTGAATTTGCCCCAGCGTCTGCGAAAAATAGGACTGGTGATGAAGATGCGAAAGGAATCGGCGCCCGAAACCAGAAGCGGTAGAATGTAGACGACAAATCCCGCCGCCAGCACCAGCGCGATAACAGCCTCGGTCGTGTATGAGGGGTTGATGCCCTTTTCGCCAATCGCCGGCATGACCGAATACAGACCCGCCCAGGCTATCAGCAACGCAATGACATTGAATATCTTTTTGTATTTGTTCCAGGTTTCTATCATGAGAATCTGATCCTTGGGTCGATTATGCAGTAAAGCACGTCAGACATGATGTTACCGAAGAGTTTGAGCATCGAACCGATGACGAGAATGCCCAGCGTTACCGGGTAATCACGTGCGATCAGCGATTCATAGCCAAGCAGGCCAAACCCGTTGATGTTGAATACTTTTTCGATCAGGTAAGAACCGGCGAGAATGATTGAAAGCATGTGACCAAGACCTGTTGCAATCGGAATCAGCGAATTGCGCAGTGCATGCTTGAAAATGACGGTGCGCTCAGACAACCCCTTGGCGAAGGCCGTGCGCACGTAGTCCTGCCCGAGGTTTTCCATCAGCGAATTTTTCATCAACACTGTTTTCGAGGCAAACATGCCAAGAACGTAGCAGAAGACAGGTAAAATCATGTGCCACATGCTGTCTAGCAGGCGACCGACAAAGTTCAGATCGGCATGGCCGCCGGTTTTTAGCTGAAAACGTTTTTCGCTCGGGACATGGGCAAAGGCCGGATGATTGGCGCTGATCTGCTGATTGTCGCGTAATTTTGGGTATTGACTGCGGATTTCGGCCGGCAGATCGACGGCCAGAGCACCCTGCTGCAAAAACATCGAGAGTTTTGACTTTTCGGTGATGTAGCCACTTTCTTTGCCGCCAGACGGAACAATATCAAGAAATGCATTGCCGCCAAGCAGCATTAGCAGCAGAACGCCGGCAGTCCAGCCGGGAATCGAATATGCGATGAATACCATAACCGAACTGCCGGTATCAAAAGCCGAGCCATGCTTAACTGCTTTCCAGACTCCAAGCGGAATACAGATCAGGTAAGACAGCGTAAAACCGGTCAACCCGAAGATAATCGAGATAGGAAACTTTTCTTTTATCAGATCCCATACCGGCCTCGAATAGGTATCTGATGTGCCAAGATCGAAGTGAAGAACACGCCAGAGCCAATGCAGATATGCGATATAAAAGGGTTTGTCGAAGCCATAGATGGCTTTGAGCTGTTGCATCATTTCTTCTGAGATCTGCCCCTGCTCCATTGCCGAGTCAGAGGTGCCGCCACCGCCCTCGCTGGTATTAGCCATGGCCTGCTGATAACGCAACACTGCCTGTTCGACCGGTCCGCCCGGAACGAAGCGGGTAACCGTAAAACACAGAAAGGTGATGCCGATAAACGTCGGTATCATCAAGAGAAACCTGCGGATAAAATAGCTGTACATAATTTACTCGTCTCCTGCTGAAGGCGGGTAATGCTCATCCCACCAGCGTATTTCTTCAGGACCCCGGTCGAGCCTGGTTTTGCTGCGGCGCGCTTCCTGCAATATCCGATCTTTTTCGTCATCGAACCACCACAATGAAGCAATAGTCCGCTGGTCGCCAGTTTTCGAAAGCACGTAATCAGGCATGCCGAATTTGTTCCAGTAAAGCAGTCGGGTGCTTGCTGAATACCAGCCCAGCGCATAAAGCTGCTCGCGGGTAACTATGCCATCGATCTCTCGCACAGCTTTTATACGTTCTTTCGGATCAAACATCAGTGGATACTGCGCGCAGATCTCATCGACGCGGGCGTTTTTGAAGCCCCAGATATTGTTATTGTTCTTCTTATCGGCAAACTTTGAATGCAACGAACTTTCCGGGTTCGGAAAAAGCAGGCCGCCGTATGCGCGAGAACTCAGTTCAAATGTGCGTTCGCCGACTTCTTTAATGTCGGTAGCCCAGGTGACCTGTTTCAGGTTGAGCTTGATGCCGATGTCGCGCAGGTCTTCCTGAAAGATGGTCAAGATACGCTCAGAACTCTTCTGTACATAATTGATGGAGAGTTCGAAACGTTTGCCGTCCTTGACCAGCCAGCCATCTCTATCACGATTCTTCTGTAACCAGCCGGCTGCTTCGAGTAGTTCGACTGCCTTGTCCGGGTCATAGCGTGTTTTGGGATTGTCTGGATTTTCGTAGGGTGAATTCGGGTAAAACGAATCGAGATACTCGTATTCATTGAAAAACAGCTTGTCCATCATCTTTTCGCGGTTATAAAGATGGGCGATGGCTTTGCGCACTCTGATATCGTCGAACGGCGGTTTGCGCATGTTGAAGGCAATGCCGGAAGTGCCGATCGGGCGATGCGTGTAGATCTTGCGCTTTTGAATGTAGCCATATGCCAGCTCCGCCAGCATCGCCGGAATAAACTCCTGATTCCATTCGCGCGCCACATTGATTGCAATCCAATCGAGTTCACCCTTTTTAAAGCGGAGTTTTACCAGGTTGTCGTCCTGAATGAATATGAAATGCAGCCGGTCGAAATTGTAATAGCCGATATTCTTAACCGCATCCTTCTGCCACCAGTCGCGGCGTCGGTTGAGAATGATCTCTTCATTAACCTTCGAGCTCTCAAATGCATAGGGGCCTGAGCCGGGCATAAGCTTGTTCTGATATTCGGTGAGATAGGTTTTTCCATCAATTTTAGCAATAATGTGACCCGGCAGCACCGTCATAAAGCCGATCGACATGAAGGCGCGCCAGTTGAGCTGCTTCGACTTTACCATCACTACGCTCTTCGAGATCGCCACCGGCTTTTCGTATTTGTTCCAGTAGTCGATAGAAAAGGGGTCTTCGATGCCAGGGTCAGTGTAGAGTTCCCAGCTTTTAACTATGTCTTCGGCAACGACCGGTTGCCCGTCAGACCAGCGTGCGTTTTCATCGAGTTCAAAAAAGAAGCTGACTTTGTCGTCAGCTATTGCCCAGCGTTTTGCCAGATTAGGTACGTAATTGAAAGTAACCGGGTCGAGATCGAGCATGCTTTCGTAGCATAGCCCGGTCAACATGCTGTTGAAGGTCGAATTGGCGTTCTTGCCGACTGTGCGCAGCGAAGGCGGGTAAGAAGTCTCGGCATACTTGAGAGTGCCACCCTTTTTGGCATCCCGACTGCCAAGCCCCTGAAATTCAGCATTGGTTTCCCATTTGAGATCACTCAACATCACGATAATTTCACGGCTGATACCATCATAAACACCAGAATAAGCAGTCTGAACTGCTTCGGCGTGGATTTTGAATTCCTCTTCACTCATGGGTTCTGACATCAGAGAGACTGTTTCACTGCCTGATTCCGGTGTCGGCGTCGCAGTAGCGACCTCTTCGCCATGCACCGCCTGAAAAACCAGCAGCATGCATATAATCACAACTAAAATATTTCTGTTCAAGAAAGAACTCCTTCCCTGCTGAATCTTATATATCTTTTTATGCGATCACTCTGGCGACCAGCGCCACAACTGCCTTTGAACTTCTTCAAACTGCGTGGCAGCAAAACAGTCAACCATAGAGCATTCGAATTGCCTGCCAATAACTTACAGGCTGTTGCCAGACTTGGCAAGCGTGAATTTTAGAAAACGCGATAACCCTTTTCTGACGCCAGTTCAAGCATCTCGCGGTCACCGCGCGAATCACCGTAAGCATAGATTTTATCACAACTTGCGAGATCGACAATCTCTTTGATGCGTCTGACTTTTTCAGGGCCCCAGCAGTTGGCCGTTGCAAAATTGCCGGTCAGAACGCCATCTATCTCTTCGAGTCGGGTCGCTATCAGCTCGATTCCATGCTGACTACACCAGAATTTCAGATAATCGGTGAACGAGGCCGAAACAAGAATTACCCTGTGTTTCTGGGAAACATGCCAGCGCATCTTCTCGATTGCCGCCGGCCTGATCATGCGGTTGAGTTTTTCAGTCACAAAGCGCTCGGCGAAAGCATCGAATTCTTCGCGACGCATGCCTTTTAAAAACGCCTGGGTCACCCTTTGTTTGGCCGCCTGATTGTCGATGATTCTTGCCGCGAAAGCAAGCAGCCATGGCGAAACTGGCAGCATGCGCCACAAAAAAGCCGGTGCCCCGAAACAGAACAGCAGGAATTCACGGAAGCTGTCGTGCGTTGTCACGGTTCCGTCAAAATCAAACAGGGCAAGCGTCATTAAGCCGTCTCCAGCCCGGTCTGCCAGCGCAGAAATATCCACTGATCGGTCTGTTCTTCGAGGGTTATCTTGAGTGGCTTCCCTATCCCATGGCCACTTTCACGGTCGACCCAGAGAATTATCGGCTTCTCTTCATTATTGGCAGCATGAGCCTGCAAGGCTGCTGTCATCTTTCTTGCATGCATCGGGTGCACCCTGGTATCGTTTTCACCGGTAAAAAAGAATACTGCCGGGTATTCTCTTTTGTTGCAGACATTGTGATAAGGAGAATAATCGACCAGCCAGTCGAAATCTGCCTCATTGTCGGCACAACCATATTCTGGCACCCAGTATCTGGCCATCAGGAACTTGTGATACCTGATCATGTCCAGTAACGGAACACCGCAGATAACAGCTTTGAACAAATGTGGCCTTCGAGTCAGGCAGGCGCCTGTCAGCAGTCCGCCATTCGAGCGCCCGCTGATTGCCAGTTTTTCGCTGCAGGTATATTTTTGCGCTATCAGCCACTCCGCTGCTGCTTCAAAATCTTCAAAAACAGATTTCTTGTTGGCCAGCATCCCGGCCTGATGCCACTTGTCACCATATTCACCGCCACCGCGCAGATTGGCAACCGCGTAAATACCGCCATCCTGAATCCAGGGTATCAGCAGTCCTGAAAAAGCCGGGTTCATACTGATGCCAAACCCGCCGTAACCATAAAGCAAGGTCGGGTTTCTGCCGTTTTTTTCGATACCACGGCGATAGACCAGAAACATGCTGACCTGGGTTCCATCTTTTGACTGATAACAGTGCTGCTCGACCAGCATCTCGGAAAGATCGATCGCGAGCTCGCACTTCCACCAGACCCGCTGCAGACCATCAGAGCTTCGGCACTGAATAATTGTGGGCAGGTGATTGAATGATTCATAGTGAATGAAAAAGTTATCATGCTCTTCGCTGCACGAAATGCCGGCAGAGCCGATTCCCGGCAGTTTGATGGCAGACCGTTCTTTACTCTTCAAATCGTACTTAACCAGCTCACTGGCGGCGGCTTTCTGATAACTGACTATCATCGAGTTGCCGGTGAAATCCCAGCCTTCGATTGTCGCATCGGAGCGCTCTTTGATTATTATCTGCCAGTTTTTCCGGCTGGGGTTGGTCAGTTCAGATTCGTAGATCTGGCCATTCGGGGTGCCCTCGTTACTGTGAATGAACAGACGATCACCGACGACCCGGGCGTGCGTTGTACTGTCGCAGTCGCAGATTATCACGCGCTTGTTGAAATCGCCAAACTCGACCCATTCTTTGAAATCGATCAACCAGAGATCGTTCGAGCGGGTGCTCGTGTAATATGACAGCAGCAGCCATCTGCCATCTTCCGATAGTGATGCAAACGGGCCCCAGGTCGTAGCCAGAGGGCCTTCTTTGTATTGCGCGTAGATCAGGCGGTCGTCATCAGGATTGTCACCGAGATAATGCAGCTTTATCTCGCGGGAATAGGGATTCTTGACGTCAGACAGGCGCGAATATATGAAGCCTGAGTTGTCTGCCAGCCAGTAGACGCTGATGACCTTGTTGGCTATTTCATCTTTGAGATGGCTGCCGTCTTTCACCCGCATGATTTTGAGCTGGTAATTCTCATCGCCACTGCGTGCAGTGCCATAAGCCAGCAGTTCCCCGTCGTGTGAAGCTGAAAACCAGCCAATTGTCGTCAATCCGCTGGCATCGATCTTTTCGGGATCGATCAATATCTTCTCACGACCCCAGACATCTTCGGCCATGAACAGGCAAGGCTGATCCTTGTTTCCTTCACGCCTGAAATAAAAGATGCGATTGCCGGCATAGACCGGAAGGCTGTTGCTGCTGCGCTCGAGTAAAGGAGTCAGGCGCTCTTTGAGCTTCTGCCGACCTGGCAGACGGTCGAGAATCGACCTGGTAAAAGCATTCTGCTGATCTGTCCATTCGGCGACCTCGGGGGTGATTTTTCCCTCGGCATCGCCTTCGAGCCAGCGGAATTCATCAGCACAGCGAACTCCATGCAGTTCTTCCTTTACTTTTACGACTTTACTCGGCGGATAACCCGGCTTTTTCTTTGGCATCTGCTCACCTTATCGATCATGCCCGGCCGTGGCAGCCCAGTCTGTCAGGCTGCCCCGACTCATAAGTCGAAGCGCGACCTCCCGAAGTGAGAAGCACTGTTTCGACCGACAACATATTAATAGCAGCCGTCTCTTCTGTAAAGCAAAATCGACCACGCGCAGCAATTCTCGGTAAAAGTCAGGCGTCATTCTGCGCGAGCCTTCAGGCGAAGTCGCAGAATCCATGTTTTGTTGCTCTTTTCTGGATCCTGCGACTGCGCTTTGCTCCGCGCAGGATGACAAACAAAAAAAGTCAAACCCTAACATCGTGATCACTGTTGATGATTGTCTTGCGCCTCACCGAAAATTGCTGGACTACGCGATTGATTTTGCTGGCGCGAATATATCGGAATGGTTATTATTATAGTATGGCTATATCGGTAAAAGGGATCCAGTATTCTTATCAGATCGACTTCTTCAACCAGGTTCCGACCCGACTCAAGAGCCAGGTACACGATCTGCCGGTCGTCTCTGTACTGCGACCGACACCTATAGATAAAACTGAAGTTACCGATTCTTATCTGCCGCTGGCCGAACAGGCTTTCCCCTATGCCGGCCCGCGCGCTGCCGCCCCAATCGAGAATGTCAGCAACACCGACTTGTTGCCTACCGTTGCCCCACCGTCGCAACTGAATGCGATAACGCAACAGGACAATCGCGTTGAAAGCTCGCCACAGTTTAATTCGGCTGTCGCTGAACCGGCACAGATCGAGCGCAAATTGCCAGATGCCAACGCCAACCTGCGTCCGGCAACCCCGCTGGCCGCCGAAACCGAACGCGACAACCCGCTGATGCCGGTCGAACTGCCGGCTCCCCTTTCAGGTACCCTGCCAACAACAGAAGCCACACCGACCGAGCCGGTCAAGGCCACGCCGCGCTATGAGTATAACCTGGCTCTGCGTGCCTATAAACCAGATGCCGGATCTTATCTGCAACCGGTTGGCTACGAAAAAGCCGAGTTCGCCCGCGCCGAGTTCTTTGCCGAGCCGCCACGCTCCGTAATCGAACCACCTGCCCTGCCGGCAGCGTCATCTCAGACTGAGATCAACCCTCTGGCAGAAGGCGAAAACCGCGTTCAACCTGCAATTGCCCGCCGCGAACCAGTCGAAACCGCCGGCGAAGCTCTGCTGCGCCGCGAACGCGAGCAACCGCTGACCGCGAAAACCGAACAACCCGAAGAAACCATGCGCCTGCGCGGCGAAAATTTTCTTTCCCGCCAGGTTTTCAGGCTCTACGACATGATCGCAACCCCGGCCATGTTCAATACCGGCAATTTAGTCGACGTCAGATCCTGACCTATATTTTACTGCACAAATCAGGCTGACTATGACAATTCAAACTGAACCATACCCGAAATTCGTGCTCAGCGAAGCGGTGCTCGTAATCGTAATCGAAAAACAAAATCGATTACGATTAAGATTACGCGAACGAGCACGAGAACTGTTAAACCTTTCGCCCTCAGTGAGTTCGATTGTTACTTTTCATTATTATCTGGGATCAAGCATCAGAAAGCCAGGGTTCTATTTTATCAAACCCTCATTACATGCCGCCGGTTGAGGCGAATTCTACCTTGTCTGAACAGGCTACCATTATTCCCAGCATCGCCAGGAACAGGCCGATCATTATCCCGACAACCTTGCGGTGAGCAGCCTGCAGATCGTATTTCTGCGGGCCTTTAATTTCTTCGTTTTCAATATCTGCGTTCTTTTTCTTGTCTGCTTTCATTTTTTTCTCCTGGCATAATGACTGTCAGAATGAGTTTTTCCGTGCCTGATTATAAGCCTTGCGTCATTCACTTGTAAACAATATACTATGCGCATTCTATTCGTGCTCAGCTAAGCGTTAATCGTAATCGTAATCGATTTTTCGAATCAGAACACTGTCTCTCTATCATCGTCGCGCAAGGAGAATCTCGGATGAAGGTCATGAAATTCGGCGGAACTTCCCTGGGAAACTGGGAAAGATTTTCACAGGCGGCAGATATCATTCTGGCGGCAGCTCATACCGAAAAAGTTGCGGCTGTGCTTTCGGCGCCGGCAACCATAACCAACAGTCTCCTCGAAATGATGGAAAAGGCTCGCACTGGTGAAGACTACGAGGAGGTTATCAACCGTATCGAAGTTCTTCTGCGCAACCTTTTCGATGCCGCCAATACTGTGATAAGCGAAGAACAGCGCCAGCTTCTGGCGGCTATACTCAATAACCAGCTCAGTTTCTGGCGCCACAAGGCTGACGGCGTCGCGCTGCTCGGTGAATGCAGCGAAACCATTACCGCCGCTGTCGCCGTCGGTGGCGAATACATGTCGGCGGCGCTCATGGAACAGATCATGATCGCCCGCGGCAGAACCTGCGCGCAGCTCGACCCGGCACGGCTTTTTCCGGCATACGGCCCGACTCTCGATGCCATGGTTAACATAGATCAGGGCCGCAAACTCTTTGCTGGCGTGAACCTGAGTGAAAAGCAGGTCTGGATAATGCCGGGATTCGCAGCCTTCAATCGTCTCGGCCAGATTGTGACCCTTGGCCGAAACGGTTCTGATTATTCGGCCGCCGTTCTGGCCGCCTGCATTAACGCCGACAGCTGCGAGATCTGGACCGACGTCGATGGCGCTTTCAGTGCTGATCCTCGCCTGGTGCCGGATGCTGCCTTTCTTGCTCAGCTCAGCTACCAGGAAGCCATGGAAATGTCATATTTTGGCGCCAAGGTGCTGCACCCCAAGACGATTGTACCGATCGCCCAGTATCATATTCCCTGTTACATCAAAAACAGTCTGCGCCCGGATTTTCCCGGAACACTGATCTCAAGTGAGACAGACCGCACCGGCATGCAGGTCAAAGCGGTGTCGCATCTCGAAAAACAGACGATGTTCAATCTTTCCGGGCCAGGAATGAAGGGAATGGTCGGCATGGCCAGCCGCGTCTTTGGCGCCATTTCGCGAACCGGCGTCTCGATTTCGCTTATTTCGCAAAGCTCGTCCGAATACAGCATCTGTTTCTGCGTCGCTTCTGATTGCGCCGACAGGGCCGAACAGGCACTCAGCGCCGAATTCGAGCTTGAACTCCATACCGGGCTGCTCGAACCTTTTGCGCTGATGCATGGCCTGGCAATCGTCTCGCTGATTGGCGACGGCATGCGCACCCGCCGTGGACTGGCCGCAAAGTTTTTCAAGGCACTCGCTCTGGCCGGCGTCAACATCATAGCTATCGCCCAGGGTTCTTCCGAACGCTCGATCTCCGTAGTCATCGATCAGAAAAAGGCGACTCAGGCAGTCATCGGCTGCCATCAGATTTTTTTCGATGTGCAGCAATATCTCGACCTGTTTCTCGTCGGCTGCGGCAACATCGGCAAAGCCCTTCTGCGCCAGGTGCAGCAGCAGAAGGATATGCTCAAAAAAAGCAACATCACGATCCGAACCTGTGCCATAGCCAACTCAAAAAAAATGCTGCTCGATGCCCGCGGTATCGATCTTGAAAACTGGCAGCAGCAGCTCGAAGAAAAGGGTCAGGAATGTGACCTCGCGGTAATGTTTGCCTGGGCCACCGAACAGCAGTTGTCAAACCCCGTTTTTATGGATTGCACCAGCAGTCAGCGCGTCGCCGACAGCTACGTCGATGCCATGAATGCCGGTCTGCACGTGGTGACGCCAAATAAAAAGGCCAATACCCGTGATTACGCTTACTATACGGCCATGCGCGACACAGCGCTGCGACAGCGCCGGCAGTTTCTCTACGAAGCGACAGTCGGTGCCGGTCTGCCGGTTATCGACAATCTCAAAAAACTTATCTATGCCGGCGATGAACTGCTCCGCTTCACTGGCATTCTCTCGGGATCGCTTTCCTTCATTTTTGGTCAGCTCGATGAGGGAGTCACAATGTCAGAAGCTACGCGCATTGCACGCGAACGCAACTTTACCGAGCCTGACCCGCGCGACGACCTCAGCGGCATGGATGTCGCCAGAAAAGTGCTGATTCTGGCCCGCGAAGCCGGTTACACTCTTGAACTTTCTGATATAAAGGTCGAAGGCGCCCTGCCCGAGAGCTTTGATGCAACTGGCAGCGTTGACGAATTCATGGCCCGGTTGCCACAGGCCGACGCCGCAATCAAAGCGCGTGTCGAAGCGGCACGGGCTCAAAACAAAGTTTTGCGCTATATCGGCGAGATCGATGCCGGCGTTTGCCGGGTCAGAGTTGGCGAAGTAAGTGCCGATGACCCTTTATACAGCGTCAAAGGCGGCGAAAACGCTCTCGCCTTTTACAGCCGGTATTATCAGCCGATTCCATTTGTGTTACGAGGTTATGGCGCTGGTAACGAAGTCACGGCGGCCGGCGTCTTCGCTGATCTAATGCGCACCCTCAACTGGACAAGAGAGACGGTCGTATGAGTGTCAAAGTCTACGCACCGGCTACCATAGCCAATCTCAGTGTCGGCTTCGATCTGCTAGGTGCCGCTGTCGTGCCGGTTGATGGCAGCTGTCTCGGTGACCGGCTCAAAGCCGAACGCACCGCAAAAGGCATCAGCCTCGACTGTTCAGGCCCTTGGCAGCATAAACTGCCGCAGGACCCCCAGCAGAATATAGTATATCAGTGCGCTGAACACTTTCTGCAACGCCTTGGTTCGGCCGGCAAAACTGGCGTCAGCCTCGAACTCGAAAAAAACCTGCCGGTCGGCAGCGGACTCGGATCGAGTGCCTGCTCGGTAGTGGCCGCTTTTGTTGCACTTAACCAGCTGTTCGAACAGCCTTTCAGCAACGACAAGCTCATGCTGATGATGGGCGAATTCGAAGGGAAGGTCAGCGGTTCGATTCATTACGACAATGTCGCGCCCTGTTTTCTCGGCGGTTTGCAGCTCATGCTGCAGAGCGAAAAAAGCTTCTGCGCCAGCCTGCCATTTTTTCGTGACTGGTTCTGGGTTGTCGCCTACCCCGGCATCTCACTTTCGACCGCGAAAATGCGTGCCCTGCTTCCAGAAAAATACAGCCGAGCAGATCTCATTACCTATGGTCGTCTGCTCAGCGGTTTCATTCACGCCTCGCATACCAACGATGCTGAACTCGCCGCTTCACTGCTGCACGATGTCGTGGCCGAACCCTGGCGCAGCCCGCATATACCAGGATATAACGCTGCTAAAAGTGCTTTGCGCGAGTTTGGCGTGCTTGCCAGCGGTATTTCCGGCAGCGGCCCGACCATGTTTGCCGTTAGCAACAGCCGTAAAACTGCCGATCTGGCAGCTGAATGGCTCGCCAACCATTATCTCTGCGAACCCGGCGGCTTTGTTAAAGTCTGCAGAATCTCAGAAGCCGGCACTCACTGCATATAGCAGTTAAAATTGAATCAGGAAATTGAAACAGCATGAAACTTTATAACCTGCAGCACCCGGAAGAACAGGTCACATTTGCCGAGGCGGTGAAACTTGGGATGGGCCGGGACCGTGGTCTTTTCTTTCCGACAGAGATTCCGCAATTGCATGATGTCGACAGTCTGCTGCGACTTCCATTTTTAGAGCGCAGTTGCCGTATCATCGAAGCCTGGATTGGCACTGAAGTCGGCCATGCGGCAGTCAGACAGCTGGTCGAAAAAGCCTTTGACTTTCCGTTGAAACTGGTAAAAGTAGACGACCATCGCAGTATACTTGAACTCTTTCACGGCCCTACTCTCGCGTTCAAAGATTTTGGCGCGCGCTTCATGGCACAGTGTCTGAGCGAATTTGCGGCCGGCCAGAAGATCACCATTCTGACCGCAACTTCCGGAGATACCGGCGCAGCCGTAGCACATGCCTTTTACGGCCTGCCAGGAATCAGAGTCGTCGTACTTTACCCGGAAGGCAAGATCAGCCCGCTCCAGGAAAAGCTTTTCTGTACACTCGGCGGCAACATTCATACTGTCGCAGTCAGTTCAGATTTCGATGCCTGCCAGGAACTGGTTAAAAAGTCATTCGTCGATAATGACCTGCAACAGGCCTTGCATCTCAATTCAGCCAACTCGATCAATATCGCACGTCTGCTGGCGCAGGTCTGCTACTATTTCGAGGCTGTCGCCGCCTGCGATTGCGGCAAACCACCGGTTATCGCCGTGCCCAGCGGCAATTTCGGCAACCTGACTGCTGGACTGCTGGCGCAGGCAATGGGCTTGCCGGTTAAGCGTTTTATCGCAGCGACCAATTGCAATGATACGGTTCCGCGCTATCTGAGCAGCGGTGTCTGGTCGCCGAACCCGACAGCAGCAACCGCGTCGAATGCCATGGACGTCGCCGCGCCAAGCAACTGGCCGCGCGTCGAGGCTGTTCTAGCAGCAATGGGTCGACCGCTCAGCGACCTTGCCGGCATTGCCGTTTCAGAAGAGCAGACACGCGAATCACTGCGCGACCTAAAGCGTCTCGGCTACCTTGCCGAACCACATGCCGCAGTGGCTGCATACGCGCTGCAGAAATCACTGCAACCCGGCGAGCACGGCATCTTTCTTGGCACCGCGCATCCGGCCAAATTCAAAGAAACGGTAGAGCAGACACTCGCTCTCATCATCGACCTGCCCGCACCGTTACAGGCCGTCTCCGACCGCCCCGTTCTCTCAGGCCGTTCTGGAAATGATTTTGACAAATTTAAAGACTATCTGCTCAAAGAGATTGCAGACTGAAAAGGTGAAACTATGCGAAAACTGATTCTGCTGGCTATTGTGTGCATCGTGCTGCCTCAGCTGGTCGCAGCCAAAGACTTTGCTTCGGAGATTTTTCAGGTGAATTCGGCCGGGTTCCCTAAAATTGGCGTGCTGCTGAAAGTGTTCAGCAAGGAACCGACAGAGTTGAAGAATGACAATTTTACCATCAGCGAAGATGCCACAGGAATCAGCAGTTTTGAGCTGGTATTTCAGAAAAACCGGCATTACATGGTGCTGGTCATCGACCGCTCATCGAGCATCGAACCGGCTATGCCAGCGGTTAAGCAGGCGGCGGCATCTTTTGTTCAAAGCATGGTCAGCGATGTCCAAATGTCTGTGCTGTCGTTTGGCAGCGACCTCGATTTCACACATGACTTCTCGACTGACGGGGAGTCTCTGGTCGCCAGCATTCAGAAAATACGGCCCTGGGGTGGCACGACACTTTATGATGCGCTCTATTCGGCCTGTGAAGAGCTTAATAATAAGGCAGGCCGCAGCGATCTCAAGACGGTCGTCTGCCTTACCGACGGGCGTGACAGCAAACCGAACGGACAAACGCCGATGTCTACTCATACACCGGCCGAAGTCAGCAAGTTTGCGACTGACAAAGGCGTCAGGCTGATCACCGTCGGCCTTGGCAACGATATAGACGAGGCCATTCTCAGAGATTTCGCAACATCGACCGGCGGCTGGTATCTACAGACAACCACGCCTGAACAGCTGGCAAAGCTTTATGAAGCTCTCAGCCGCCGCATGAAGCTCGAACGTTACTACCGCATGACCCACACCCGAAGCCGGAAGCCGACGGCACCCGCCGTAATATCGAGATTGTCAGCCGGCTGCGCGGAAATGAAGAGCAGGGCAAAGGTTTCTATACCGCACCGACAAAAACAGTCTACAAGCCAGCAGCCGATGATTCCGGCAGCTCCGGCAAAATGACGCTGCGCTCGGTTTTCAGCGATCTGCATATAGATGGCCCCGATTCGGTCTTTCTCACCGGGCCGATCATACCGCCACCATCACATCCGGTTTTTGGCCTTAACCGCGCTTCTCTGCTTGGCCTGTCGCAGTCTGATGCGCTGGCCCTCATCGAGCAGACGCGCGAACGGGTCGGCGCCGAGCATCTTGCCAACTATCATAGGCAGCAGGCCTATCTCGACAATTACAGCAACGGCCTTGCCAGTCTTTCAGCACAGGTCGAAGAAAACGCCAGCCGCAGCGACCTCAAGGAATTCGAACGGCCGCGCATCGAATACCGCCGCGAATACCTGCGCATGCGCAGCGAAGAAATCAACCTGCATTCGCAGCAGGCCTATGATGAATACCATGCCAGACACACAGCGGCCATGGCCGATCTGGATTTTTTTCAGCAGCATGTCGCCAATGATGAGGCTGATGTCGACGACCTCTTTCATGCCAACTCAGCCAGTCTCACCGCTACTCTCAGCCAGATTGACGAAAAATACGACAATCTTCTGAATCAGCATCAGGAAAAGATGAACCAGCATTTCTCAGACACTCTCGACAGCCGTGGCAGCAACGTCGAATTCAATCAGACCATCACCGATGAACAGATAGACCTGCCGATCATCCCTGACCCGACCGGCAGCGGCCGCCCATCTGTCGGCAACATCCGGGAGTTTATAAATAAGCACGTTCCCGGCGCCGATGGTGACGCCCCCGAACTAGAGCTTCTCGACGATTAGTCGATAACTTAACTTAGTTCAGACGCAGGCGGAAGCTGGCAAGAGGAGTCGTTTCGATTTTCGTAATCTTATCGACGCCCTCATTTCTGCTCGCGCCTGAAGCCTCGATGTAAGTTGTTTTTAAAATACATTCAATGTCGTAGACGCCCGGTGTAAGGCTTTCAAGAAATATCCGGGCATTGATATAGCGAACATCGTCAGTGCCAATAGCGCTGTCACTCGGAACCCAGGTCGTCTCAGGCTTCTCGACTTCGATTTCGATAAGCTGGGGCTCCGGCTTCTGGTTAGAATCGTCATCGACATAAGTGAACGCTCTCTTGAATTCAGCTTTAGTGATTTTCATGCCGCGCATATCATCGGCACCATTGCCGCTCATTCCATGCAGAATGTAGAGCATCGGGCGCTCGTCTACTCTGTATTCGACATCCTGCTTTGCGACAGACTGGCTGTCAGGCCGGTCGAACATTTCTTTTTTGAGCTTGTTGACTATGTCGTTTTCAGTGGCGAGAATCACGCGCAAAGTTCTATTGGTTCCCTGAGTTTTGCTGATCAGCTCGCCAATATTTTTCTCGTTTCCAGAGCTGTAGCTCTTCAGGAATTCACTCTTCAGGTGAAGCGTTTCAGCTGAAACGCTTGCCGCCATGAACCACGCTAAAGTTATCACCAGACAAACTGCCCAAAACTGTCTTCTCATAGATGTCCTCCTGAATGAGCCTATGTATAAAATAGCAGAGTACAAGGCAAACCTCAAGATCCACGGTCAGCGGCTGTAGTAGTTGATGTTATCCTTTTTCCAGCTTGTGCGTTTTTCGAGGTCACGCAGGCTGACCGGGCCTTCGACCGGGTTGTTGTCCATACTCGGGCCCATCAGCATGACATGGGCGCGTTTGCCGATCACTTCAAGCACCATAACCTGCTGACCGGTCGGAACTTTTGTATCACCGAGCTTGAGATATTTTGCGGTTACACTGTATTTTTGCGTGCGTTTTGGAATATTGGCGACCTGAGCCTTGAGCCTGTCGAGTTCTGGCGGGCCAAACTGCCTGTCTGCGCGAAACTGGTCGATAACCTGATTATAAAGTGCCATAACCAGCATGCTCGATTTGATGATGGCGGCCTTGAATCCACTGTCAATGCGAAGATTCTTCATAACTCCGGTCATGCCTTCAAAAAGCTGATATTTGGCGGCATAAATCTGGGCGAGAATTTTAAGCTCTTCAGGCAGTCGTGGTTCGAGTTGACGATAAATGCCGGCGGCGTTGGCAAATTTTGTTTTTACCTCAGGCATCTTACCGAGAACGTTGAGATACTTCATGTCGTGAAAGTAGCCTTCGTATTCATCGAGAAAAGAAAACAGCTGCATCAACTGTTCGCGCTGATTGATCTGCCCGGGTTGATGAGTCGAAAGCTGCACTGCTTTTGGTTGCGGCGTCATGCAACCAGCGCAGAATGTCGCATTATCTGGCAGTTCGGCATTGCACCCGATACACAGTTTGGCGTCAACCTGTGGACAAAGTGCCCCCAGCAACAGCAGCGCAAGCAGCAGACAACGCAATTTCATAGTAATCTCCAGTCATTTGAGTTTTGTATATCATGCCTCTTTTAAACCCATCTTGCAACCCCATAATTGGGTTTCATCTGACAAAAGCGAACTTTGCCAAAAAATACAAACGCATAGGAGCCAAATTAGAGTAAGGGCGCAGGCGGGTTTCTCATGCGCGGAAACTTCGAGCCAGGCGACTTTGACGCAGAGCCATAGCTTTACAAAATTAGCCCCCGTCTGGGGAGAGTTGTAGCGAATGAGATTCCGCCGAGAGCCCGATTTAAAAGGCACTTCTCGTAAAAATCATGCAAGAAACGGATGATCCTTAATTTTTTTCAGTACATGACTTTCTTGCGTTTGGGGTGAAATTGCATACTTTATCTGATCATGAAAAATCTGAAAAATTTTGGCGCTTTTCTCTGTTGCTTTCTGCTGGCCATTATTACGGTCGGCAGAGTGCCGGCAAGCGCAGAAGAAAAGATGTTTCCGCCGTTTTACGTAAAAAAACTGGCGCCCGGCGAGCAGTTCACTCCTTTCGAAATCGTCGATCTCGATGGCCGCACCTGGAGCAACCGCCGTTATCTGACGCGCCCGCTGCTGCTTATTACCGGAAAATGGGCCCTGCGTCACGATCTGCGCAAATGGGCTGAACATCTTAATTTGCAGTATGCTCTGAAGGCCGATGTTCTCTGGATTTTCAACCCGAACGCAGGCTGGTTCGAAGACCGCCGCAAAAGATCTGAAGATGCCTTCAAGGAATTCAACCCCAAGATTCCGCTGCTGATCGACTCGCACGCGCTGATCGGTCGCAGCCTCAAAATCGAATACGATATTCCCACCATCATTGGCATCGACAGCAACAACCGTTACCAGTTCGCACTCGAAAGCCCCTTCAACAAACCCGGCAGCGCCAAACTCGACGCCCTGATCAGAACAAAACTCCTATATAACTGATGATGCAGGTAGTGGACATTTGGGCAGATTAAAGTTATCATCTTGCAAAATTCACAGCATGAGGGTAACCGAATGAATAACAGCAAACACATCGCCTGGCCGGCCATTGCACAACAGAAACACATCGCCTGGTGGCGGGGTGATAACGAACAACTGCACGCCGACAGCGAAAACACCGCTCGAATACTTGCCGAATCAGAAAAACCTGTATGTGTAGTTCTCAAAGATGGACAGCTTTGCTTTACCAACAGCGGGAACCTGTCGTTCGACCTCAATACCAGACCGGTAAAAAGCCTGCCGTTGCTGGCAATGCTGCCCCCCTGCCCGCTCGAACAGCTTGGCGACAGCTCATTCTGTCGTGATCACGGACTGCGCTACCCTTATCTTGGCGGTTCGATGGCACATGGCATCAGTTCCCCAGAAATCGCCATCGCACTCGGCCAGCATGGTATGCTTGGCTTTATCGGTGCCGCCGGCGACTCACCGGAAAAGGTCGAGAAGGCAATTCTGCGCATGAAAAGCCTGCCGGAACCGGTGCCCTTTGGCTTCAATCTGATTCACAGCCCGAACGAAAGAGGTCTCGAAGACATAATTGTCGACCTCTATCTCAAACACGAAGTTCGTCTGATCGAAGCTTCAGCCTTTCTTGCCATGTCGCTGCCACTGGTGCGCTACCGGGTAACCGGCATACACCAGGATGCCAGCGGTCGCATTGTTACTCCGAACAATATTATCGCCAAGGTCAGTCGCGTCGAAGTAGCCTCAAAATTCTTCGCACCGCCACCCGAAAAAATGCTCCAGCAGCTGGTTGCCTCAGGTGTTATCAGCGAAGCTCAGGCTCAGCTGGCCAGCCGCATACCTGTCGCGCAGGATCTTACATCTGAAGCAGATTCCGGTGGTCATACCGATAACCGCCCTGCAGTTTCCCTACACCCAACCATGGTAGCTCTCAAAAACCGCATGCAGCAGGAATACAACTACGAAATGCCACTTCGCGTCGGCTTTGGCGGCGGCATCGGCACTCCGGCATCAGCTGCCGCCTGCTTCGCCATGGGTGCTGCCTATATAGTTGTCGGTTCGGTGCATCAGGCCTGTAATGAATCAGGCACTTCCGATGCGGCCCGGGTAATGCTCGCCGGTGCCGGTCAGGCTGATATCGCCATGGCGCCGGCCGGCGACATGTTCGAAATGGGCGTAACCGTGCAGGTTCTCAAGCGCGGCACCATGTTCGCCATGCGCGCCCAGAAGCTTTACGAAATCTATCGAAAATACGACAGCATTGCCGCGATTCCGACGGCTGAGCGTCAGACTCTCGAAAAGACCGTCTTTCAGGACAGCCTCGATAACATCTGGGCGATGACCGCAGATTTTTTCAGACAGCGTGACCCATCTCAGCTTGAAAAAGCCGAAAAAGACCCGCATCACAAGATGGCTCTGGTCTTCAGATGGTATCTCGGCAAATCGCCGCGCTGGGCTGTCGCAGGCGAAGAAGCGCGCAAGGTCGATTATCAGATCTGGTGTGGAGCCGCCATGGGCGCCTTCAATGAATGGGCAAAAGGCAGCATTTTTGAAGAACAGAAGAATCGCAGGGTCGTTGATGTCGCAATGAATCTGCTGCACGGCGCCGCTCTTGAACTGCGGCTGGGCCAGCTGCGCAGTCAGGGTGTCATTCTCTGCCCGGAACTCAACCGGGTTACCCCTCGCCCGCTCGACCAGATAGAACGCCTTGCTCACACCAGCTGATACAGACCCTGATTTTGGTGCACAGCGCGCCGACATCTGGACAATCGATGTCGGGGAATTTGCCGCTGACAGCGTGCTGTTGCGAAGCTTTCTGCTGCCGGACGAACTGGAGCGCCATGCCCGTTTCGCCAGTCGCCAGACCGCAAATACCTGGCTGGCGGCGCGGGCGGGTCTGCGCTTTCTGCTCGGTCGCTATCTCGACGAAAACGTACGCGCACTGATCATCAAAACCGGCCCGAACGGCAAACCCTTTGTCGAGAACCACTTTCAGTTATGCTTCAATATCAGCCACAGCGGAAGCATTGCGGTAATTGCAATTACCGATCGTGACGTCGGTATAGACGTCGAACATCTCGAGCGCCAGGTCGATACAGTTGCCGTTCTGCGCCGTTTTTTCTCGCCGGCCGAGCAGGCCAGTTATGCACAATACCAGCAGACAGACCCGCGCTGCACTTTCTTTCGCGGCTGGACCCGCAAAGAAGCTGTTCTCAAAGCAACCGGCGAAGGCATCGCCGGCCTCGCTCACAATGAAATCAGCTTCGCGCCCGCCCTTCCCCATGCCATGCAGACTTATCGAAATTCGGCCGAAACTGCGCACACCTGGTTTTTTCACGAATTCGAGCCGGTGCCGGGCTATATCGCCGCACTCGCCTGCCAGTCGCCGCCTCTGCAGATAAAACACAACAGACTGCACAGTAACATGCTCTTCGCCTGAGCATAAGCCCGACCTTCCCGCTGCAGTTAGTGCTTGATCATACTTGAGTTTCGTGGCATTATCTATTCATATAGCAAGTTGTTGGAGAGAATAAAATGGCAGGACGAGCAGCAAGAAAAAAAGACATAATTGAAAGCTACAATTATGGTGATTACGAAAAGTGGAAAGACTCAGACCGCTGGGAGATCATCGAAGGTGATATATATGCAATGTCGCCGGCTCCAAACACAGAGCATCAGACCTTGCTGGTAAATCTCTGCATAGCAGTCGGTGCTTTTTTAAAGGGGCATAAGTGCAAGCTTTTTGTTGCGCCCTATGACGTTCTTCTGCCGAAAGGCGACGAAGCGGACGAGCTTGTAAAAACAGTTGTACAGCCTGATCTTGCCGTCGTATGCGATGAAAAAAAGTTAACAGATCGCTCATGTCGTGGTGCACCTGACTGGATTATTGAAATCCTTTCGCATTCGACTGCAGGGCGCGACCAGATCCTCAAAAAGCGTATCTACGAAAGCGCCGGCGTCAGAGAATACTGGATCTGCAGCCCGCATGACCGTATCATCTTCGTCTATTTACTCGACAAAAACAAGTTCACACTCTCTGAAGTCTACGACGAAACCGCAAAAATAGAGGTAAAGACCCTTCCTGGTCTGGCGATCGACTGTGGCGAAATCTTTCCGCCAAAACCGCCGGAAGAAGTCAGAGAACCTGGTTTAGTATATATTTAAACAGGTGAGAGTAATGAAAAACGAACCACTTCTTCAGATTAACGATGTATCCCGCAAGTTTGGAGAGATCTGCGTGCTGAACCGCCTGAGCATGGCGGTGCGGCGCGGCGAAATCTTCGGCCTTCTCGGACTCAATGGCGCCGGCAAAACGACTCTGTTCAAGTGTATTCTCAAGTTGATCAACACAGACGAAGGCTCGATTCTCTACGACAATAAGCCGCTCGAAGTGCCGGTGATTCACGAAAAAATTGGCTATCTGCCCGAATTTTATCTGCCGCCCGGCGAACTCAAGGCGCGCGAATATCTGCGCCTGCTGAGTATGGCGGTTTCGGGCCCGAAACCTGACGTTGATGCTCTGCTGCAGAAAACCGATCTCGATCCGCACAAGCTGATCGGCGACTATTCGCGCGGTATGATTCAGCGTCTCGGTCTCGCGATTGCACTGCTGAAATCGCCAGAGTTCATAATACTCGACGAGCCAACTCTCGGCCTCGATCCGCTGGTCAGGCTCAGGCTGCTCGACTGGTTGCGCGAACTCAATGCGCAGGGCAAAACGATTCTACTCTCCTCACATGATTTTTCACAGGTCGAAAAAATCTGTCAGCGCATCGCGGTTCTGCATGAACACCAGTTGCGCTACATAGGCCCTCTGGCTGATTTTCTCGAACAGCATAAGGTAAATTCTCTCGAAGATGCCTTCTTAAAAGAGATCGGAGGCATAAATGCGTAAAATGTTCGCCATGACTGCAATCACTTTTTTGCAGGGGTTCAGAACCCAGACCTTCAGAATTGTCGGTATGCTTTTTGTTGCTATCATGGCAATGACCTATGCGTTGCGCGTGCTGTCTATCGGTCACAAAGAAATGATGCTGCGCAGTTTTGGCCTGTCGGTAATGGAAATCAGCAGCCTTCTGCTCATAATTTTCGGCTGTGTGTCGAGCTTTTATCGTGAGCGTGAAACGCGATTACAGGCCATTCACCTGACCTACGTTTCTTCGTTCGACCACGTCCTCGGTCGCCTGCTTGGCAACTGTCTGCTGGTTGGCGTTTATACTCTGCTCGCCACTCTTGGTTGTGCTCTGGTGCTCTGGCACGAAGGGGCCTGGAGCTGGGTGTTCGTTATCGGTGCCTGGTCAATTTTTCTAAAACTCTGTATTATCTGCGCATTCTGTTCGCTGTTCGCCAATCTGTTCGGCTCAGCTGTCTTTGCATCGCTGATGACGGTCTTTGTCTATTTTGCCGCCGAATATGCCTCATACCCGCTGGCAATGATGCGGCGTGGCGCAACCGTCGTGCCGGAGAGCGTGTCTCGACTGGTATACCATCTGCTGCCCAACTTCGATAAAATCGACCTCAAATATGCCGCAATACATGGTGAAAACGTAGCCGGCATGCTGCTGATCGAAATAACACTCTATGTGGCTCTATACATGGCTGTCGTGTTCATTCCGTCCTGGAGGTTTTTTGCACGCCATGAGCATTGAGAAACTGCTGCAGCGTTTTGCCTGGCCTGTTTTCGTCGCTCTTTTTGCGTTGACTCTTTACATGTCATACAATTTCGGCAGCGAAGGCTCTGGATGGCGCAGCGATCAGGCTTTTGTTCCACAACCAGAATACGTCGCCCGCATGAGCGGGACCTACCGACCAGCTGTTGCACTGTTTTTTCTGATGCGTGGCGCCCTTGAGATTTCTGGTGAAACTGCGCATAAGATCGATATGGTTCTTGAACTTTTCAACCTCGTGCTCGAACTTGATCCTAAACTTGTTCAGGCTGCATTTCTTGGCGGACTTGTGGCGCCGACAACCGAAACGAGCCTTATCAAAGCGACGGCGTTTCTAGAAAAAGCCTGTGAACTCAACAAGGATAACTGGCGTATTCCATACTGGACCGGCTATAACCACCTTGAGCTCGAAAACATTAACAAAGGCTCCGAATATTACTGGAAAGCTTCGCGGCTTGAGGGTGCGCCGCCTTTTTTGCGCTATTCTGCCGCGAATCTGCCGATCGAAGGTCGTACTCTCGAAAGCGCCATTCTCGAAACCGAAGGAATGCTTGAATCTGTTGACAATGACGATGCGCGCGAATGGATCGGCCAGCGCCTGATCTGGCTGCAGACTATGCTGCTGCTTGAACACAGGTCACGCGACTTCAAAAATCAGGTCATGCGCTATCCCACTGATCTCAATGAACTGGTTGAGCGCGGCCTGATCAAAGAAATACCCAAAGACAGCTTCGGCAACGGATTTTATCTTGTGCACCCCGGCGATCCCGACAAAGGCTACATGGTTCGCAGCCTCTGAAGCCGATGGTAATCAACCAATTCTCGGTGAGGCGTAAGACCTCCATCAACAGGGATCACGATGTTGGGGTGTGATTTTCCTGTTCGTCATCCTGCCCGCTTCGAGGTCGCAGGATCCAGAAAAGCGCTAAAAATGGATTCTGCGACTTCGCCTGACGGCTCGCGCAGAATGACGCTGATTTTGTTCGAGAGCGCTGATGGTTTTCATCGTATTGTTTCACAAGCGGGGGCAATTGAGTTATACTGCCTGAATGCTGCTGAAACATAAACAGACAACCGCGACGACGCTGGTCGAGATTCTTATCGCAACTACGATTCTGGCATTCACGCTGGCGCCGATCGTTGCCATGTTCACCTTCGCCTCACGCAGCATGGGTTCGAGCGTTCACCGAATTCAGGCGCAGTTCCTCGCCCACGCCGTGCTCGAATCGCTCAAGGCTGAAGCCCATCGCTATCCCGCCGCCATCACCCGCTATCCGAGCCGCTTCGAAGTCTCGCCCGTGCGCAAGCCACTCGGCTTCTTTTCGACATCGAGCATCAACTTCTTCAACAATATCCTCGGCCCTGACAAGCCAATAACCAGCGATTCGCCGCTATATGACGAGTTCAGCCAGTTCCGCATCATGGTCACGGTTCTCGGATCCGGCAACACTGCTGAAATCAGGGTTGCCGTCGACTGGTCTTTCGAAGGTAAAGAGCAGAAGCTTGAAATCAAGGGAAACATCGACGCGAAGCCTTATCGCTTTACCCGCTTCGAGCGCTACTGAGATGAGCAGCAAAACACAACAAATCCCGCAAAGTCTTTCCAGATATGGCCAGCGCGGCTTTACGCTGGTTGAGGTAGTTGTCGCGATTGCGCTGTTCGCGGGCTTGATCATCGTGGTCAGTTCGATGTATTCGTTCATCCGCCGCACTTTTACCAGAGTAGATAACAAAAGTGCCGCCAGCTCTGAGATCGAACGCTTTCTGCTGCGGCTGGATTCTGAACTGCGTACTGCCACTGATGTAACAGTGCCTTCCTCTGATGCTCGTTCCAACTGCCTCACCTTCGTCAACCAGGAAGGCAGCGAAATCAGTTACGAGCATACTGAAGACGGAACCCTCATCCGCACCGATTACCAGAGCGATACGCAACGCGAAATAATGCATGGTGTCGCCAGTCTGACTTTTTCGCGACACACCCGTGGCCTGGTCGAAGTTTCCATAACCGTCGGCCAGGTGCCGGTATTGACCGCATTTCACGTCTGGAATCTGCCATGAAAAGAAATAACAGCAAGCGCGCCGGCATGGCGATACCGCTCGTTCTCGGCTTCATCTTCGTCGCCACCATCCTCGGTACAACGCTGCTTTTTCTGTCCAAGACCCGCGGCGCCGATACGATCAGAACGGTCGGACGCTTTCAGCACCAGCATCTTACTCAGGCAGGCATCAGCGAAGCGCTCGGTATTATCAAACCTTTGCGGATAACCGAAGTTATCGCCAAACGCGGGCCGCGCTGGGACTTCAACACTCCCCAACAGGAATTCGGCAACGCCACCGGCTGGTGCGAAGTCGAAGTCGAAACCCGTGGTGAAAACGAACTTCATATTACCTCGACTGGTTGCTGGCAGGAGCGCGGTGCTCCACTCCGCCGTCGCAGTTTTTCCTGTGCTGCGCGCTATAACGAAACCAGATCATCTGAGTCGAGTCGCTACAACACCATGGTTAAGATCGAGGGCGAATGGAAGATTGGCCGTTTCCAAGAAGCACAGCCAGAAAGAGCAGAGGAATGACTTCGTTCAGTTCATACCTTTCTAAGGCAGATCTGCTTGCACTGAAGGATTATCTCGATAACATGCGAGAGCCGGTGTGGGAATGCGAACTTATCAGAGTCACTTTCGCCGATGCCGACCTGATCAGCGGCAGTGCCCTTGAAATGTACCGCTGGCATTTCGTGCTTTTTCACCTGCTTTATCTGCTTGTGCCCGAATACGCAGAACAGAACCGCTACCTTCATATTCATTTTATGCGCACCTGCCTCAGAGATTACCCGGCTGCAGGCAGATGCCGCCATTTTGACGATGAACAGGCCGAATTCTGCGCTGCTTTATGCAGAAATGACGCGCGGTATTGTGATTTTCATCTGGCCCGAATTGACGAAACCGGCATCGACCGTCTTTCTGACCGTTATTTTTATCTCGACCCGGCCAATTTTACAGCCTTGAGCGCTCAAAATGCCGAAAAATTCATGGCCGGCGCCTGGAAGCTGCTGCAGAATTACGAAGAATACCGGCGCTGCCTGGCCATACTCGATCTGCCGGAGGGCGTATCAATCGTTGTCTTGAAAAAACGCTTCAGATACCTGGCCAGAACCATGCACCCCGACATAACTGCCGGACATCACGAAGAGTTTTCGAAAATCAACACAGCCTATCGTAATCTGTTAAACTGGTTATCGGCAGGTTAAAGAGGCAAGGCTGTCAGTCCAGCTCTGCATCGGCATAAATCATTATAGGTTTGGCCCGTTCGTAAGTCAGCCGTGGGCCGCCGAGATGGATCTTGCGTTTCAAAGCCCAGACACAGAGTCTGCCTTCGAGGTTGGCATACACTTTTTTGTCGTGCTCGGACAGGCTTTCATAGCCGACTTCACGCCATTTACGGAAGGCCGCGCGCTCGGCTTCATTGACAAACACCAGTGAAAAACGGGTGTCAGGTGTGGCATGACATTCAAGTGAATAGCCATTCTCGCTGATATTATTAACAGAGATTTCTTCAGGCGTATCGAGGTAGATGTCTTCCAGAGCTGAGATTTCGCGGGTTTTGAGCGGCAGGCCGACAACCCTCAACATGGCGAGAATATCTGATGTCGATCTTCCCTGATTCAAAAAAAGAACAAAGCGGGCAGCAAACCCGGCCGGATCGCCGGCAAAGCGGAACTTGAGCAGCTCCTCACCAGCTTCGCGCCCGGTCATGGTTTCCCACATCAGCCTCTCATCGCCAGTTATCGTATCCGGGCTGTAAGCGAACGCAGAAAGACTGAACAGACACAGCAAAATACAGAGAACCATGCGTGATGACATAAGTAAGAATTCCTCCTGCTTTAATCATGTTTATCAGTTAACATGATAACAGTTTATCCGGCAATGAGTTACAATATTTGCGAAAGGATCAACCATGAACATTTTGCTTTCAATTTTTCTGCTGCCTCAACTGCTGATAATGTACATTTCATTTCATCTGCATCTTTTTGCCCTGCCCATGATCAAGGAATTGATGCAGAAAATACCGCCAGACGCCGCAACCGCACTCAATGCCAATATTGTAGTCAGAATCGCCGGAGCGTTTGCGGGAGCCATCGATGCGTTCTACGGCTTCTGGTTCATTGCGATTCCTGTTTTTGCGCTGGTTTCTCAGGTTCTCGTCTATTTTTTGAAAAAGCAGAGTGAAGCAGTCGCTAAAGTCGGTGTTCTGTTGATAATGACTTTTTTTGCTACCCTTGCCTTTATCAGTCTGTCGGCACAAATGATGACACTGATCATGGTAACCGCGAACTACACCAGATAAGTGAACACCAACCTGATTTTAACTGCGACACCATGGCAAAATACCGACAGAGTTGTCACACCAGTTGTCGCTGAGATTCGTCACAACGCCTTTTCTGGCAGCTCTTACCGATTCCCCCGATCGCTGGCATGTCATTTGCAATTTAAGCCGGCATGCATTTTCATAATGAACACAACGACATAGCGCATACTCAACCTGGCCAGGCGGCCAGTCGTGTGCAGGCGCGCGTCTGGCAGCATGATTTCGCATATCATGCAACATCTGACCGCGGCTTCAATATTTATTTTACGCGCGGCATCCTGTTTTATCTGATGGCTTTCATATCAGTCTGTCTTGCCATCCCTTTGATCATTACCACTGGCATAAGTGTCGAAGCATTGATCCGTGACCCGTATGAAGGTTTCATGCTGCTTTTCTGCATCATTCTCAACCTGCTGCGAGTTCTGACGGCTGCTATTTTGTACAAATATGTGCGCGACGCCTGGCGTGAGGTAAGATTCGATGCGTTCGATCAGATGCTGACTATCGAAGATAAACTGCCCTGGTTTGAACTGAGCCGAACGCAGGTCTTCCATATTTCTGATGCAGCCGGGCTTGAGATCAGAATTCTCAGAACCGTTGATCTTGCCCCGGCCGCTGCCGATGAAGACCCGGAAAACCCGGCCTGTGAAGTGCTCATGCAGTTGAAAGACGGCAGCGCAATCGTGCTGCTGCCTCGCGTCACATCGATTCAGGAAGCCCGCACTGTGACTTACGAGATTGGCGGTCTGACCGGCCTGACCCTGCTGACAGACATTCACTCTCTTTATCGCCATATCCCACGGATAGAACGACAGCTTGCTGATGAAGACTTACTCTGATAAAATCTGCATAATGATTCAATGTTGAAAGGATCCTTATGCAACTGCGGCTAATAGTGTTTTGTCTGACTGCACTGCTGTGTTTTGTTTTTATCACGCATACTGTCACTGCTTCTGATTTTTCTGGTCGTCAGCTTTTTGCAGCCTTCGAGGAGCTTGCCAGAAAGGGCAGCTTCAATATTTATGCTGATGCTGCTGATGGCAAAATTGCGTCTTTCACGGCTTCTGAAGGAGAAGACCCTGCTCTGACCCTTGTAAGACTGGCAAAAAACCAGGGTTTGATTGCCTTGCCGATGGGCAGCAGTTTTATGGTAATGCCGCGTGAACGCTATAACGAGCAGCAGGGACTACAGATCAGAGCGCTTGATTTTTCCAGACTACCAGCGTGCTACGCCAGTGTGAGAATTCGCAGCATATTGCCGCAATCGGTTAACTCTCATATTGCCAATGAAGCCCACAGCGTTTTTCTATCGGGCTTTCCAGACGATCTCGACGAAGCCGAACTGCTGATTGACCAGTTGTCCTCAGAGCAGACGCAGCTGCGTGTATACATACAGCTGTCAGCAGCCGATTCGGCGACGAGAACCCGACTTGCTTTTGTATGCATCAACGACATGCCGGCAAACTTTACCTTTCAGCCAGCTGCCAGACCAGACGCATTGCTGGCAACTATTACCATTACTCTCAAGGGCAGAGATCAGGCGGTTCTCGCTGCTGCATTCGCCAATTCCACCGACCCTTCGGCAAAACTGGAAGTCAACCATGACCTCGACCTTCAGAGTGAAACTGCCAAAGAGTTTGTGGTCACTGTCAAAAACGACATCTATAACCTCAGCGTGCGGGCAGAACCGATTTCAGCAGAGGCAATTCGCGTCAGCCGACCGCTGTCAGAAAATGACGATGACGAAATCATAATAGACGATGATGAAGAAGAAGCAACTGACGATTCAGAAGAAGAAAGTGCTGCTGAAACGCCGAAAGTCGAGCTCGATCGACCGGTCGGCGAGGTCTTTGCAAAAATTGCCCGTCAGAACGGTGCTAATATAGTCTGTGGCAGCAAGGTTGCGGGCACCCTGGCGATCTTTCGTTTCGGTGACAGGCCTTATTATGAAGAAGAATTCAATCTGGTCGCTCAAGTTAAGGGGCTCAAGGTCCGCAGAATCGGCAACACCTGGCTGGTTGGCGCCGAGAACATGCGTGATGCTGTTGAAAGCAGCCTGTATTCTGTTCGCCGGTTCAATCATTCAAGTGCCGCCGCCAGAATTGAAGATATCAGGGAAATGCTGAATCGACTGGGGCTGTCAGATAAGGTCCGGGTCGCCCGCGACACTTACAGCAACACCCTGATAACTGGAGGCAACAGCCGCGTGATCGATGCCATCGCGAAATATGTCAGGCTGGCAGATGAACAGCCCGACATGATAAAGCTGCATTGCAAGTTGAATTCAGACAGCCTCGCCTTTGCTGAGGAGCTTGAGGTTCCAGCCCTGCGGCAGATCAGACGCAGTTTTTCCAAGGCCGAAACCCGCTGTGGAATTGCTATCACACCGGGCTACACTGATAAAAAAGGCAATATCAGCCTTAAATGGCTCATCCAGACAGCGCAGACCGACAACAAGATTTCGATCGGCAGCTTTGCAATGACTGCAGTGGCTCCCGGCATAGCTCTGGCTGAATTTGACTGGCCGGCCAGAACCCGCCTTGAGCTGGCAGGTACATACAGTCTGCGTGACCGCAGTCAGGATGACAACTTGTTCTCAGATGGCCCGGAGATCGAAAGCCCGCATGACACAAGTGAAGACCCGTTTTTCGACAAATTTTAACAGGAGTATCCAATGAGAGTCACACACAAGCTGACTGTGCTGTTGATATTACTTGCCATTGCAATGGCTTCTTCTTCTATCGTCACTGCCGAAGATAATGAGGTGAACACCGATTATTCCGGCTGGTCATTGCCTGAGATCATCGACGACATCGCGAAGATCGGCGGCACCAAGATAAGCGGCGACATTCCTGATGTTAAGGTTCTGACCGCCGACTTTTCGGGCGGCGTCTACTATGAAGAAGCGCTGAATCTGATTCTTAAAAGCTTTAATCTGGCGTTGCGCAAAAAGGGTGATGAATTTGTCGTTATCAGAGAAGATGCCGCCAGTGCCGACCCCGACACTACCCGGAACAAAACCCCCGAATCACGAAGCGCACAGACTCTGGCTGAGGTTATCACAGAACTGGCGCCTGCCGGCGTCAGTGTACAGCATGTTCCCGAGAGTAATTCACTGCAGCTGAAAGGCAAAACACGCATGCTAAGCGAGGTCGATAAGCTGGTCATCGCCCTGGACTTTCCGGTGCACCTGCTTCGATCAAGGTTTTATCTAAAGGCAGAAGCCGATGAAAAGCCACTGGCAGCCATAGAACTCGACACCGACAACTGGGAAAAGTTCAAGCAGGCATTTGCCGATGGGAAAGGCGGTATCGAGGGCGCTATTGGCCTGAACGACGATGGTCATGCCAGCATAGAATTCAGCTGTGCTTTTACAGACGGCGATGACCGGCATCAGTTCAGTCACACTCTCTTACTCGCCGACCCGGCATTGGTGCACAAGCACAGATTCAGCATCGACGGCAAAAACTGGGAAATCGGCTGGCAGGTTGAACAGGTGCGAAGAACACAATGAATAAGGAATGTTTCAGACGACCTTGATCCTGCTGCTCGCTTTACTCTGCCTGACGCCGGCATTGAGCGGACAAACTCAGGCAGTTTCGCCTGGTCGGTCGCTGGTGATAGCTATAGATCCCGGGCACCCGTCAGAAACCAGCGGAGGCTGTGCTCACCATGGCCTCAAAGAAGTCGACATCTGCTGGCAGGTAGCACTGCAACTCGAAAAGCTCATAGCTGCCGAACCTGGGTTGCGTTCGATCAAAACGAAGCAGAAAGTCGATGAGCTCGTCAGCAACCGCGAGCGTGCCGAGACCGCCAACAGGGCCGGCGCCGCTCTGATGGTGCGCCTGCACTGCGACAGCGGCAACGGCAGTGGCTGTACTGTCTATTATCCCGATCGCCAGGGTACGGTTCAGGATGTTACCGGCCCGTCATACGAGGTGATTGCTGCCAGCCGTCGCGCGGCTGAGGGCATGCAGGCCGGACTTGCCTTCGTGCTGGGTGGCAGCCTGTACCTCAACCAGATAAAGACAGATTCGGTGACTTATGTCGGCTCGAAGCAGGGTGCGCTGACCGGTTCGATTTTTGCGAAGGTTCCAGCGCTCGTCGTCGAGATGGTCTATCTCAACAACGCCAGCGACGCCGCCTTCATCGGCAGTCCTGCCGGCCAGGATCTGATGGCCCAGGGTCTGCTCGCCGGCATCAAAGAGTTCGTTTCTGACAACAAATGAATCCCGGAAAGCAGTTCATAGAATCTCTGAATGCGAACCGGTTCGGATAAATACAATCGTATCGTCTTCGATGCGATATATCAAAAGCCAGTCCGGCCCCAGATGACATTCTCTACAACCTTTCCAGTTTCCGATCAAATCGTGATCACGGAACCTGCTCTCAAGTTTTTCCTCTTGCTGTAGCCTTATCATTACATTCTTGAGAGTCGCAATATTGCGGCCCTGCTTCCCGGCTTTTTTGTAATCTTTTTTGAATTTACTGCCATACTGGGCCTTAAGCATCCAGATCCTCAAACATTTCCTCAGGTGTGTTATAAACTTTGCTCAGGTTCTTGCCCTCAATAGCCTCTTCAATCGCTTTTATCGTTTCAGGATTGGTAATCTTCACCGGAAATGGCAATCCCTGTTCCATGATGATCCGTCTGAAAAAAATGCCAATTGCTTCACTGGTAGTCAGGCCGAGAGTCTTCAAAACCTTTTCAACCTCGGTTTTTATACCGGGCTCAATCCGTGTCTGGATAGTAGCAGTTTTACTCATAATTTATTCTCCTGCTATAATTGTAATCTAATGTAACTACATTAGCAATACAATTCGACGATTTCATAGAACTACGCCGACAAGGAAGAAAACCGATGTCAGACAAAAACCTTCGCCAGGCACGCCACGATAGTCAGTGGGACACCTTGAGAAACTGCAGATCGTCTGGGGTGCCGGTCTTAAGATCTGAGCCCGGGCTCAGCAGCGAAGGCGCTGAAGCGTTGTAATTCCAGGCGGCTGCGGTAAACGGGTCTTGCGGCAGCGAGGCCACGCCAAGCCAGGATGCGACTTCGCCAAGATCGGCCGGCCAGTTGCCATTTTCATTATGGTAAGCGTGCAACGCAACGGCCAGAGCGCCACCACGCAGCATTGCCCTGGTTTTGACCGACGTAATATAAAGCGTGTCAAGATTCGGCATCATCGTGCCCAGCAATAGCTGCATAAACGAAGTATCCGGCATGAAGAAGAATCTGGTGTAATGCAGGCCGAAACTCGCGTTGAACTGTTTTAACGGGCGGGCCAGTTCGTGAACTTGCGCAAGCCGTTTTATCGCCTGCGGGTATGGTTCGGCGCAAACCTGTCGGAAGCCACTCATAATCGGGACAAGATAAGAGTCAACGACAGCCTGATCACTGAAAAGTGCCACAAGAGCGTGAGGATTTCTACCGAAAGTTTTCATGGCTTCACCGTTGTCTATGGCTCTCTGCCAATTGCGGGCAAAAGCCGGCCAGAAGTTGAGCTCGTTGGAAAGCACGCGTTCCGGCGAGGGGTATGACTTCTCCAGGGTTTCAGACCATTGCAGAACCTGGATGGCGTCCGCTTTGCTGCTTTTAATTGTCGGAGCGAGTTCACGCAGCAGACTGCCAGTCAACTGCCCGATGTTTTCGCCAATTGCGTGCCCCAGGATGGAAAGCGCACCAGTCCAGGTTTCGTGAATTTCAAGAATAGCGCCGACTGCCGCCGGAGCGAATGCAGCAAGCAGTGCCTGCTGCGAGTTCCCCTGTCGGGCAGCCTGCCATGCCAGCAACGCGCAAAAACGGGCACTGGTTCTGATCGGTACGTATGAAAGTGCTCCAACGTAACAGTTTTTTTCAGAGGGTTCGGGTGCTGCAACCGGAAAAGATGCCAACAGCTGCGGCAATCTGTCGCATATTGCCCGGGTTCTGGCATCGAGATCGGGAACATTGGCAAGCCAGGCTTCGATTTTAGCATCTTCAGCAAAAAATTCGCCGCTGCTTTTTCCCCCTTCACCCGCCAGACTGTAAAGCTGACTGTATGTTTCAGATGCCGCTGGTGGCATGACCCCGTCAATGAGTGCCATGGGATTGGCGACTGATGAGTTCACGGCCGCCCTGAGATCGGGTTCAGACTTCTGCAGCTGGTTGGTGTTGAGGAAGCTGGCGTTCAGGTCATACCATAGCGTCAGCAGCCGATAACTCTGGATCAGCGAATATAATATGAGAGCAGCTCCCAGAATCACTCTGGTTTTGCTTTTTATCTTTATCATGCCGCGAATTCCCCTTTTCTGAGATTCCTGCTTTTATTGTTTTTCACGTTGAAAAAATAGAATAATCCAGCAGTCATGGCTGGTCAACAATAAAACAGAGATTGCTGAACTGTAGTATATTTGTCGTAAGACAATGGTAGTTTTAAAGGAGTACAGAATGCAGGAATATCGATCGATAAGCAGGGTCGTAAAGGGTATGGAAACGACCGACGGGGCCGGGGTGCGGCTGGTGCGCGTATTTGGCAGCCGCGATGTCGCTGATTTCGACCCTTTTCTGATGATGGACGCTTTTGATAACTCGCAGCCGGAACAGTATATCAAGGGCTTTCCGTGGCACCCGCACCGCGGCATCGAGACGATAACCTATCTGATCGAGGGAAATGTCGAACATGGCGACAGCCTCGGCAACAAGGGTAACATCTTCAACGGCGACTGTCAGTGGATGACTGCCGGCAGCGGCATCATCCATCAGGAAATGCCGCAGCCGCCCGGCCGCATGATCGGCGTGCAGATCTGGCTGAATATGCCTGCGAAAGACAAGATGGCGCCGCCGGCCTACGGCGACATACTCTCGGCGAATGTGCCGGTAATAGCCGATCAGGGCTGCGAAGTGCGGCTGATTTCGGGCACTCATCTCGGCCGCAACGGCGCCTTCACCGGCCATTACATCAAACCTCTGTATATGGACGTAAAAATGCCGGCGCGTTCGACCTGGGAGCTGGCAACGGCTGAAGATCAGACGCTTTACACTTACACATTTTTCGGTTCCGGCAGCTTCGATCCTGAGACCGGCAAGGTCTACGGCAACAAGGTCGCTCTGCTGTTCAGCCCCGGCAAAAAAATGCGCGTCAGCGCCGGCGACGAAGAGTTGCGTTTCATCGTGCTTTCAGCGCCGCCGCTGCACGAACCCATCGCCTGGGGCGGCCCGATCGTCATGAACACCCAGGCCGAACTCGACCAGGCTTTCCGCGAACTGGAATCCGGCAGCTTCATCAAAAACTGACTATCACCTGCTTTTTTGCTTTGCCGGCCGGTGCTGCCTTCGGAAAATCTGAGTTAATCCTGTTTATCTGCGGGTGTGGGTTTAACGCGCATACGCGAGGCTACTTCCGTCAGCTGCTTTTTGACTTTCTCATCCCTGATATCCTCGATCATGGCGTCACGAATCTCAGGCCCGGCGAGCATGAAGAACATTTCTACAGCAGTTGGCATGGGAAATGGGACAGGCAAACGCTGGCTGATCGTCTGCCCGCTGTTGATAAGTTCTACAATTATTGCCGATCTTTGGCGCAGGCTTTCAAGAAACATCGCGCGGGAAAAATTCTTATGATCCGATTCTTTTCTGCCGACAAAAAACGCGACTACCAGGTAATTCTGGCGTTCCGGCTTGAGCCCCGCCGCTATAAGCTGGCGCAGAAGTTTAAGGTTGTCGGTTCTGACAGCAAGAGCAAGAAGATCGTAGCTGCTTTTCCCCAACTGGCCATCTTTTGTATAATGGCTTGCAGTGAGCTCATTAAGCAGTTTTATATCTTTTGTGTCAGCCAGAATTAATGGCAACGATTTTTCTGCTCCGGCAACGACAGCCAGAGAAATCGGGTTGTAAAGCATGGTTGTTTCGCTGGCATAAAACCGATAGATGCTGTCTGTCGGCAGTTCAAAGCTGTAATCAATTGCGAACTCAGTTTTCTGACCCTTGCTGAGAAGTTGCGCCACTGTTTCAACATCATCACGAACAATGGCGTCAAGCAGCTTCTTTTGCGAAAGAACAGGATCGGGCAACGAGAAGTGCATGAACAGCAGGTAACTGCCAATCAGCAGTGAAAAACTGATAAAAAAGGTCATGACAAATATTTTCATGCGGCAGACTATCCCCCTGATATTCTATCAGGTTCTTTACAGGAACGCACAATAGTTATAATTCGCCCAGCAATTCTCGGTCAGAATTAGTGTCATTCTGCGCGAGCCGTAAGGCGAAGTCGCAGAATCCACTTTTTAGCGCTTTTCTGGATCCTGCGACTGCGCTTCGCTTCGCGCAGGATGACAAACAAAAAAGTCAAACCCAAAATCGTTATCACTGTTGATGATGGTTTTACGCCTCACCGAGAATTACTGGAAAGCGCCCGGAAACATCAGCCTCAACGTAGTCTATAGGCTTGGTTTTGGGTTCTGGAATTTTCTTTCCCATATCCATTCTTGCCGCAACCCATGCAAGAACAGCGTCTTTTCCGTTTTCAAGCGCTTCTTCTTCGGTTTCGCCATCAGACATACATCCGGGCAGATCCGGGCTTCTTTTCTTTTTCGCCGGAATTCCCAGCCCGGGGCATCTTCATCACATCTTGACATACCAAATATAATATATATACTATAATTGGTATGTGGAAAATATACGAACACAAAAACCTGTTAAAAGCACTTGAAATGCTGCCTGTAGAAATCCTTAAGCGATATGAAAAGTGGAAAGATATAGTGGCAATTTCAGGCCCTGTTGGACTAAGGCAGATTAAAGGTTTCAATGACGAGCCATTGCGTGGGGCATGGAAAGGATACCGCTCATCTCGTCTCAATATTCAGTATCGCATTATTTACAAAATAGAAAACGAACAATTTTTTGTAAAAGTTGTTAAGGTAACGGCTCATGACTATCGGAGGAAATGAAATGAAAGACTACATCGAGGCAAAAAAAAGAGCAGAAGTGTCTGTTGGCGAATCCGTAAGAATAATTCGTGAGCTCCAGAATTTAAGCCAGAGTGAGCTGTCTCAACTGACTGGCATACCTCAATCAACGCTTTCGGCTATTGAGCACGATAAAATCAATCTGGGTGTTGAGAGAGCCAAAGTATTAGCAAGGGCTTTGAAATGTCATCCGGCTGTTCTGGTTTTCCCAGGCTGGGATGTAAGTCTGGAAATTGCGGCGTAACCCCCGGATTACTTTTTTGCTTTGCCGGCCGGCGCTGCCTTTGCAGAGGTTTTCGCCGGCTTTTTCTTCGGCTTCGGTTCGGGCAGTTCCTGTGTGGTGATTCTGATGAGCTCGCACAGCCATTCGCGATCTTCGAACTGGCCGTCGATGAGAAAATTCGGCTTCGCGCCAGGATACGGCTGGCCCTCGACCACCTCACCGATAAAGGCGCGCCCGCCTGCCGTCGGCTTGACGAACAGCTGGTTATCGCACACCATGGCAACAACCTTGCCGCCGCAATAAATGGCATACTCGCCAAACATCTTTTTGCAGCTGACACCCTTCACATCCCGCAGCTGATCAACGATAAATTCGACAAATTCCGCATCAGAAGCCATATTGCACCTCAAGTTTTCAAAGTAATGCCAGTCCGAATCAGGACTACCATTCTGGCTTTTACGAAGGTATACTGAATTTTAAAGGATACGTCTGCAAATGAACACAAAAATCACATATCAATATCGTGACGCCAGTAACTATAAGCTTTCTAGCGAAGTCATCATCAAAGGCGAACTGAGTTTTAAAGACCTAGAACCCTACTTGATCGATAGCCAATTTTTTGTGCCCGAGGAGTTGCATTTGCCTCGCCTGCAATTCGACACTCACACAGAAGACGACCACGATTGGCATGAATTCCTAAGTCTCGAACCCTGCACCGACCCGCCATCAATCGGCTTGACAAGCCAAAAGCTTATCAAGGCTGCAAAAAGCTACAAGTTAAGCCATCCATACATCTAACTCAATGACTAAAAATAACAACTGGACAAGAGAAGAGACGATCATTGCATTCGAACTTTATTGCAGAACACCATTCGGTAGAATGCATAAGGGTAACCCTGAAATAATCGAATTAGCGAAGACTATAACGAGAACCCCAAGTGCCGTGGCACTCAAATTATGTAATTTTGCACATTTAGACCCGACCTTGTCTCAAAAAGGCGCCTCACATGGGAGTAAGCAAGATCAAAAAATTTGGGACGAGTTCGCTTCGAATCTTGAATCGCTGATTGAAGCTGCCCATGCAATTAAGAAAAGATTAAAAATGCCTGTCGAAAGTGAAACTGACGAGCCAATTGACCAAATACGCGAAACAGACAAGTTTGCTACAGTCAAAACTAGAGTTGGTCAACGATTCTTTCGCGCTATGATTCTATCAAGTTATGATACAAAGTGCTGTGTCACCGGTATTGGCTTATCAGAAATATTGGTTGCCAGCCATATTATTCCTTGGTCTGTTGACAAAGACCATAGATTGAACCCGAGAAATGGCCTGTGTTTGAACGTGATGCATGATAAAGTGTTCGATCTTGGCATGATGAGCTTGGACGATGATTACCGAGTGATTTTTTCGAGTAAAATTAAAGATGTTGCAGCCAAGAATGGTCTAGACTTTTTATTGCGGACTGAAGGACACAGAATTACGCTCCCCAAAAGATTTTTGCCTGATATATCACTCATCCAACAACACAGAATTCAAAATGGTTTTGAATGAACCGTAGTAAAAATTTCAGCATAATAGTTTTTGTCATATGCATTTCACTGATGTTCTGTGAAAGTATTTATGCTGATGTAATAAAAGAAATTTCTTCATCCACCTATCACAATGAATCTTATGAGCAGAGATTTGCTGAGACGGAAGAACTCATGAAGCGGGGGGTGGCGCTGGGGCGGGAGAAGAAATATGCTGAGTCGGCGGCGGAGCTTAGGAAGGCGATCGAGCTGATTCCGGATAATGGGCCGCTGTGGTATAACCTCGGGATGTCGCTTTATAATGGCGGCGAGACGGATGCGGCCGGCGGGCGTGGCAGAAGACGGTTGAGCTGCGGCCGGATTATGCGGATGCCTGGTATATGCTTGGGATGCTCGATGCGAAAGAAGGTCGCAGCGCCGAGGCGATCGCGGCCTATGCGAAAAGTTCAGAACTCAAACCGCAGGACGGCGAAGCACAGGCAGCGCTGGTTAGAGAGTGTCTCAAACTCGCCCGACGTAAGTACGAGCAGCTGCAGCAGAGCGACCCGGCCCGCGCGAAAAAGCTGGCCGGCGAATTTCCCGGCAATGTTTCGCCTGCCAGCGGCAGCGGAAAACACCCGCTCGCCGATACCGAAATTCCGGGAACCGGCAAAACCTTCGACGAACTGCTTGAAATTTTCAAGCACATACCATTTCAGCGCACTCAGCCGAAAAGCCGACATTAAAGGTATAGTTCTTTGAGAAAACGGTCAGCGTCGACAAGGTCGATGTTGCCGGACGACTGCTCGCGTTTGAGGTCTTTGACGACCTGAACCCCTTTAAGGTTGTATTTTTCGCAGAACCAGACAAGGCCGGCTGCGATTTTATCGCGATCGCTTTTTGCTTCGATTGCCATTAAGACCTGCTGGTCGCGGCACAGGCAGAAATCGACTTCCCTGCCCTCTTTTGTGCGCAGGTATTTAAGCTCGAGCCTGTCGCCGAGACAGTCGTTACTTGCCAGAACATGCTTGAGCAGGCTTACGGCGAGATGATTTTCGAATTTTGCCCCGATATCGCCAACTACCAGCGAAGTATCATAAAAATAGACCTTGGGGGCCTTCAAAATTGATCGGCCGATATTGCTTGAATACGTGTAAATCCTGAAGATAATGAACAACGACTCGAGAATGCTGATGTAACGGGTAGCGGTGACTGGCGATATTCCGGCGTCGCGTGCGATCGAGGCGATTGAAAGCGGCGAACCGACTGAGCGCCGGAGAATCTCAAAGACAATTTTTATCGCATTCAGGTCATTGATATTCTCAAAATTCAGAATATCGGTTCTGATAAGACCGTCAATATACTGATTGCGCCAGCGTCTGGCATCGGTATCGCTCTCAGCCAGAAAGGGCTCAGGGAAACCGCCGCGTTCGATGAAACGATCGATAGTGGCCAGTTCAGCATGTTCTTTTACTTCAGCCAGGGAAAAAGGAAGCAGACGATGCGCAAAAAAACGGCCGGCCAGCGAGTCGCCGGTCTGTCTGAATGCATCGAGGCGGGCACTGCCGGTCACCAGAATTCTCAGGCCTTCTGCTCTGGTGTCGAACACACCTTTGATATAGTTCTTCCAGCCGGGCATCTTGTGCAGTTCATCGAGTATCAGCAAATCAGTATTTCTGGGCCAGGACTCAGCCTTGATAATCTGCTGATCTTCGAAGCGATCGTAATTCAGATACTGGCTGTGCTTGAATTTTCTGGCGATTTCCTTTGCCAGCCAGGTTTTGCCGACCTGCCGGGGGCCGACAATGAAGACAATCTTCTTTTCGAGGTCATGAAGAATCTGATCGATCTGATTTCTGCGCATATGACTATTTTATACCAGACTGACAAATAGTCAAGACTATTTGTTATTACGGTAAAAAATAGTCAAATGTTATTTGATACTGTCGAGGCCGGAAAAGATCGAGGAGCCCATGCTGATAATGATATAGGCGACAAAACCGGCGATTGGCAGGAAAAAGAGGATTGGCAGCAGTTTGCTGATGACCTGGATCTTGTGGCGGGCGTCGTCTTCGAGAAAATCGCTGGTTTTTTTCAGCATTTCCGGGAGCTTGCCGCTCTGCTCGCCGACCGTGATCATTTCTTTAATCGTCGAGGGAAGCGCGTTGACCGACTTGAAGCCGTCAGCCAGCGAACCGCCGCGTTGAATCGAAGCTTTGAGGCTCGACAGTTCCTTTTCGAGCCAGGCATTCGAAGTAACGCTGATCGAAGTTTCCAGACACTGCCCCATCGAGACGCCAGCCTGCAGGCCGACACCGAGAGTGCGCGTAAAACGGCACAGTGCCAGTTTCTTGACTATTGTTCCGAAAAATGGAATCTGAACGAGAATCGAAGCGACTCCGGAGGTTGACAAGAGCCGGTAAACGCCATAAAGTCCGGCAAGAATGACGGCATATATACCCACAGACCTGGCAATGCCCCAGGGGATCGAAGGCGCAGTTCCCTTTGCCAGAACAGATTCGAGAATCGGCAGCATCATCAAAGCGAGAAACAGCAGAAACAGCGGATAAGCCATCGATGAAAGAATTTCGCGCTCAAGATTCATCTCTTTGTCTGCGTATTCAGCCAGGGTTCCGCAGACTTCCGGCAGTGTACCGGTCTGTTCGCCAAACTTCGCAAAGCTGATCTGCATGCCGGTAAAAGGCTTGCCAGCGCGTTCCATGGCCGTCGAGAAAGCCATTCCCCTGTCAACTTCTTTTGCCATCTTTGCGACCTTGGCCTTCATGCCGAAGCCGCTGACATTTTCACTGAGAAGATGCAGCGTTCGGGCCAGGGTAACCCCCGACGCCAGCGAAGTTTCAAGCTGCAGAAAAAAGTCGCGCAGATTGCTCATATATCGATCCCCTTAGCCAGAATTATTCAAATAAATGTTACACGTAAATACCGGGCAAATGCAATTAATCTGATAGTCGGGCGCGAAAAATTCATATTTGACTGTTGCCTGCAAACACATGTGGAAGTACTATGTTAAGTAAACATATAAAGTATGGGGTGAAATATCGTGAAGCATTTTCTCCTGGCAATGCTGATGACGGCATCTCTGGCGTGTGCCAGCGAATCTGCCGGCCAGGCTTCTGGAAGTTATGATCTCGATGCCGAGGCGCTGGTGCGGGCAGTCGAGACGCAGTATCAGGGTGACCGTTCGCATGGCAAAATGCGCATGCTCATCAATACCCGCAGCTGGAACCGCACGCTCGAGCTGGAAATGTGGTCGGAGGGCCGCGAAAAACTGCTGACGCGCATTCTGGCGCCGGTTAAGGAACGCGGCACCTGCACGCTCAAAGTCGATGACGACATCTGGAACTATATCTCGCGCATCGACCGGCTGATCAAGATTCCGTCGAGCCTGATGGGAGACAGCTGGATGGGCAGCCACCTCACCAACGACGACCTGGTCAAGGAAAACAAGGTCGATAAGCTCTATAAGCTGGCTATTACAGAACGAATGAACAATGAAGTCACGATCACCGGCATACCCCTGCCGGATGCTGCCGTTGTCTGGGGCAGGATCGTCTACAAAATCGACACTGCCAGCCTGACTCCGCTGCTGGTCGAGTATTATGACGAAGAAGACGTCAAGGTCAGAAGCATGGTCTTTTCAGAATTCAAACAGATCGATCAGCGCTGGCTGCCTATGGTCTCACGCATCGTGCCCGAAGACAAACCTGGCGAATTCACCGAAATGCAATATCTCGAAATTGACTTTTCAGTTGACCTGCCGCGCGACCTGTTTTCGATCAAAAGTCTGAGAAACCGCTGATGATGATACTTCGCATTGCCTGGCGCAATCTCTGGCGCAACCGGCGGCGCACGCAGCTGACCATGGGCGCCATGATATTTTCATGTGCCATGCTGGTGTTTTCGCTGGGATACTACGATGGCTTCCTGTGGAGCCTGATCAACAACGCGACCGAAAAAGAAAACGGCCACGTTTTTATAGCACTGCCCGGCTACTACGCCAGCCCCACCCTTGAAGACGCCTGCCCCGAAGCGATATCGAGCCAGATTCCGGAGAATGTGAAAAGTGAGATCAAGGGCGTGTGTCCGCGCCTGCAGGCCTACGCCCTGCTCAGCTGTGGCACCGAGGAAGAAAACCGCACGCAGCCGGGGCAGATTATCGCAGTAGATTATCAGGCCGAACTCGCCAACAGCAAACTGGCCGGTGATATTGTGAAAGGCGATTTTCTGACCGGTGATGCGCGCGAAATTCTGCTCGGCCAGGGACTTGCGCGCAAAATCAGAGCTGACATCGGCAGCGAGATTATCTTTTTCAGCAGCGCCGCCGATGGCTCGATCGCTTCTGAGATACTGCTGGTCAAAGGAATCTTTTCGTCAGGCGAAAACATGCGCGATTCGAGTCTCGCCATCATGAATCTCAAGGCGGCTCAGCGGTTGCTGGCACTCGAAGAGCGCGTGCACAGCCATCGCCTTTTTCTGCGTAACCCGATGCAGGCCGAAGAGATCGCCAGCCGGCTGAATGCAGCACAGAAAAGCCTTGAGGCAACGCCATGGCAGAGTATATTTCCGCAGATTGCTGATATTCTAAAGATCTGGCTGGGTGTACAGTTGTTCACCGTTGCCATTTATTATGCCGCCATGGCGCTGATAACCTTCAATACCATGTATATGGCCTTTCTCGAACGTATGCATGAGTTCGCGGTGATGCAGGCAATCGGGTTGACGCGTGGCCTGCTGGCCATGCTGATACTGTGCGAAAGTATTATCATGGCAACGGCGTCAGGAATTATCGGCACGGCAATCGGCGCCGGCGCCAATGTAGTTCTCTTTTACCACCCGATAGATCTCAGCCGCTGGATGGAAAGCATCACCTGGGGCGGGTCTTCGATTCAGCCGATTCTTTTCTGTGTGCCGAGTCTGCTCTCGAATCTGCTGCCGCTGCTGGCCATGATTCTGCTCGGTTTCGCGGTAGCCGCGCTGCCGACCTGGCGCCTTTACCGGCTCAAGCCGGTCGAAGCGCTGCGGGAGGGTTGAATATGCTGTGGCTTAAACTCGCATGGCGAAATCTCTGGCGCAACCGCACCCGCACTCTCGTCCTGCTGGCGGTTATCTCGGGCAGTCTTGCCTTTGTCGCCTGGATGCTGAACGTCTCTTATGGCTCGTATGAAAAGATGATCGAAGACGCAGTGCGCATGGGCAGCGGCCACCTCAGCCTGCATCACCCCGACTACCCGCAGGAACGCCTGAGCGAACTGTTTTTTTCGGGCAACGAAGCGATGCCGTTACTCGAAAACCGGGCCGGCATCATCAAGACGCTGCCGCGCCTGTATGTTTCGGCGTTGGCCCGAAGCAGCCGCGATAATCGCGCCGTCATGATTCTTGGCGTCGATTTCGAAGGTGAACTCGAAAACAACCCGTTGTTGCAACCGTCAAAAACCGTCAGCGGGAAGATTCCGGCTTCTGACACCCAGAATCTTGCTTATATCGGAAACAGGCTGGCCGAAAACCTGCGCATCGATGTCGGCAAAAAGCTTGTGGTCATGTTTCAGGATCTGTCGGGCGAGATCACTTCAAAGCTCTACCGTGTCGGCGGCATTTTTAAAAGTGGCGTTAATCAGCTCGACAGCGGGACCATCTTCGTTAACCGCCTTTCTCTGGCAACCGCGCTCGGCAACAGCGACGCCCTGCACGAAATCGCCATTCTGCTGGCTGACCGTGAGCAGCTGCCCGAGCAGCTGGCGCAGCTGCAGAAAGCCTGCGCCGGGCATAAGGATATCGCGGTTTTTTCCTGGGAAACGACTTCAAAACAGATCGCTGATGCGATCAAGATGGACAGCGCCCAGTTCAAATTCATGATTTTTCTGCTGTATGTGCTGGTAACGATCGGCACGATAAATCTGCTGCTGATGAGCATACTCGAAAGAACCCGAGAATTCGGCCTGTTGCGAGCCATCGGCCTCGACCGTCGGCGTATCGGCGGCCTGATTTTCTGCGAAGCGACGTTGCTGGGCATTATCGGTGCCCTGGCCGGGCTGGTTCTGACGATTGTTTTAAGTCTTTACAGCTGGCATTATGGCCTCGATTTTTCGAATATGTTCGGCGAGGCTGAAGTTGCCGGCATGCTGGTCAGTATGAAGGTAAACAGCACCTGGGAATGGGATTGGATGTTCGGTCTCGCGGCCGGCATGGTAGTCGTCGTCATTCTGGCTGCGATCTACCCGGTTAAAAAGGCCCTGCGCGCGGCGCCGGCCGAAGCCATGCGGCATCACTGAGGAAATTAAATGAGTATAGTATCAACCACAGACCTGAAACGTGTTTATGAAAGTGGCGCAACCGAGGTAAAAGCGGTTAACGGCGTCAGCCTGAGTATCGAAGCGGGCGAGTTTGCGGTTCTCGCCGGGCCTTCCGGCAGTGGCAAGACGACTCTGCTGAATCTGATCGGCGGGCTTGACCGACCGACAGATGGCAGCGTTCACCTCGATGGCGAACTGCTCAACGACAAAAGTGACGACGAACTGACACGGGCGCGGCTTTTCAAGATAGGGTTCATTTTTCAGGCATATAATCTGGTGCCGGTATTGAGCGCTTACGAGAATGTGCAGTTCATTCTGCAGATTCAGGGAGTTCCTGATTCAAAGCATGAAGAGCGCATCATGCCGCTGTTTGAAGAGCTTGGCCTGAGCGGGTTGGCGCATCGCCGCCCGGGCGAACTCAGCGGCGGCCAGCAGCAGCGCGTTGCAGTGGCACGCGCCATTGTCGGGCACCCTTCGATCATTCTCGCCGACGAACCGACGGCAAATCTTGATTCAGAGAGCGCGGTAGCGCTGCTTAACCTGATGCATCGCCTCAATCTTGAACAGAAGGTCACTTTTCTGTTCAGCTCGCATGATAAAAAGGTCATAGACATAGCACAACGGGTCATCTCGATGCGCGACGGTAAAATCTGTGATGATCACAAAAAAACGCAGTAGTGGTCTGTCACATTTGAACTGCGGGGTAAAGTTGAGCTGAATGCGAAACAAGTTAAGCAGACAAAACAAGGGCGCAGGCGGGTTTCTCAGGCGCGGAAACTTCGAGCCAGGCGACGTTGACGCAGAGCCATAGCTATACAACAATACTCACGCCTGGTGAGAGTTGTAGCGAATGAGATTCCGCCGAGAGCCCGGTATAAGCGGAGATTCTAAGATTTAATTCTTGAACTCTTATGTGACAGAGGAGTAGTGGTCTGACAAAGTTGAATCGCATGGTAAAAAATGGTCACAGTGAAGAGAGTAGCGACGAAGCAATCCATCTGCCAATGGGATTAGCATCAGAGCTGGGCTTATGCCTCCTGCATATGCCACGTCGGGTTGCCGTCGCTTTGCTGCTGTGCATTGTTTTCGTGCTCCCCTGCCCTGCCGCTGATGATTTAAATTTTGCGACGCGGCAGATCGCGAATTTTTCTGATTATCCGCGGGCCTTCGAAGACACAGGACTGCTACCCGGAAGAGAATATGCACTGCAGTCGCTGACGCGCGTCATACATCATCGGCGCAGCGACAGGTACCGGCTTAAAATTGAACTTGAGCTGACTTCGCTGTACAGCTCGCGCGAGCATCAGAACGCCATTCCGGCGGGCTGGCAGGTTGCCGGCAGCCGCTCAGGATACAAAGCGATCAAGACCGATGCCCGGCATTCTTACACCGACAGATGGCAGTCGCGTTCTGAGCTCGAACGCTGCGAGATTGCGTTTACAGCTGGAGAATTCGATATTCAGCTGGGCCGACAGCCGATAAGCTTTGGCACCAGCCATTTTGTGCCGGTTTTAGACGTGCTGGCCCCTTTTAACCCCGGTTATCTCGACAGCACCTACAAACCCGGCGTCGATGCTCTGCGCATCAGAAAAGTCGCCGGCACCACCGGCGAAATGGAGCTGATTGCCGCCGCAGCGCGGGACTCAGAGGATTCTGCCGTTATCGGGCGTTACCGCGATACTTTTTCGGGATTTGACGTCGAAGCCCTCGCCGGCCGTTTTCGCCGGCGCAATTTCTTTGGCATCGGCTGGGAAGGCGAACGTCGGCGCATCAATATCTGGGGCGAGGCGGCCATATTCGAACGAAACTCTTCTGACGGCCGGCATCTCGGCGGCTTTTCAGACGATCTGGCCGGCTCCTGGAGCCTGGGCTTTGAAAAGAGCATCGCGAAGCACTGGCGGGTCGGCATTGCCGGGCTGCATCAGGACTTTGGCGCCCGCAAGGTCGGCGATCTGACGCAGGCCTATGCCAGCACTCCTTTCCGGCAGGGCTGGATGCAGCTGGGGGCTTCTGACTATCTGATCGTCAGTTCGAACCGCGAGATCGGGCCGTTGAGCAGTGTCAACCTCAACGCGATGATCAACCTTGTCGACAACTCGACTCTCTGGCAGCCGGTCTGGAAGATCAACACGTCTGATGAATCAGACATCAGCTTTTTCGCGTGGTTCAAGACAGGGCGCAGCCCGGCCTCAAGGCCGACCGGCCTCGAACTGCGCAGTGAATTCGGCGCGTTCGCTTCCGGCATCGGCATGCTCTACAGCCACTTTTACTGAGCGTTGTTTATTGAACGTGCGAAAAGCAATTACTTATAAGGGAAACAGCCCGAATCTGTTGTGTACAAAAGCTTGCCTGATGAGTTACTGCTCAGACATGTAGTAGTCGAACTCTTTGGCGCAGACGAGGCAGTATTGCGAATCGCGTTCGGCGCAGGTAAAAGATTCGCCACAGCCGGGGCAGACCTTGACCGGAAGAATCTCTTCTTTTTCGAGATTTTTGACGCGCACCCACTGCCAGCTGAAGATATTGCGGCCGCAGGCCATGAATTCTTCGGTGACCAGTTTGGCCGAAGCTGCCCGCGCATCCATGTCGGTGCGGACTTCCGGGGCTCTTTTCCGCAGAAAGAATTTATGCAGCTCAGGCGTCTTTTTTGCATCGATCTTTTTGAGATCGACATAGACCCTGACGCCGCGGCCATCGGTGCGATCGTAGACAGTCAGCGCGTAGCGGCCGATGTTATCGTGAATGGTCAGATATTTGTTGCCGACGGTGCACCCGGTCAGCGCCTGAATTGCGTCGGTCAGGCAGGCTTTGGCCTCAGCCACAACGCCAAGTTTTTTGACTTTGCCGAGCTTATCGAGTCCGAGATTGATCATGGCGACGCCGATCGGAACGCCGGGAGCTCGTATCGGGCTTTTACTGCGCAGCTGATATGCCTTTTCTACCTGTTCGAGAAATTCACTGTCATTCATTTTATACCGCTCCGTGACTTTGGTTGTGAATATTATTTCACTTCTCGGTAAAATATGCAATGCCCTTTAAATCGGCTTCGTTACAATGTATACTGGCCGCTAGACATAGCGCGTGGAGGTAACATGAAAAAAATATCTGTCGCAGTCATAGGTCTTGTTCTGATGTTCGGGTTTACCCAGGTTTATGCTGCCGAAAGCCTGTATGCCGATTTCGTCAGGCTGCAAAACGAGTTTCATGAGTGCGAGGATAGCGATCAGGGATTCAATTACGATACCAGAATGGATAAGCTGGCAAATAAGCTGATGTGGTTGGCTCTTGACAAGAATGATCGCCTCAATTTTGCAGCAAATGCGGTTTACTTCAGCTATGAGGTGACAGAAAATCTCAAAGTGCAAGGGCCTTATGCCGATGACACTTTTCATACCTGTGAGTTTCCGCATCTGAGAATACACCTGGCCGGGCTTCACACACTTTACGTCAACTTCGCCGAAAATCGCCGGCCCGAGCATCTTGAGTTCTACATTTTCCCGGGCACAGGGCCGGCCAGTGGCGAGCATAAGCCGCAAAAGGTCACTTTAAACGATAAAAATGAGCTGATTCTGGATCCATTCGTCCAGAAAAATCTGGCAACCCTCTTTGCCATCGCCAAAAATCCTCAAGACAAATTTTATCGCAAGTATGTCTGGATAGTTGAGTTCTAAGAACGCTGTATTTAAGCGGTATTCAGGCGTTGTTCGATGTAGTTGTTCACGCAGTCGAACAGCTCGTTCACATTCCCGTCTCCGGGAAGATATGAGCGAATGCTGTCGAGATAGCCGCGTTCTTTGAGGCGGCGCAGAGTCGGCGCGAAATTGACGTCGAAGACCCAGCCGACCTGCAGCAGCTTGAAATCGTTGAGATTCTGCAGGTCAGCAAAAAGCACGGTTTCGCCGTTCATGATGCGTTCAAAAACGGCTGGTGAAATACCCGGAGTATCAGGCTGGTTCAGTTCAAGGCCCGGATTGATTTTGCCGGCGGCACGCTCGCGGTAATAATCGGTAACCACCCACCAGATATCGAGTTTATCAGCGTCGCGCAGCAGTCGTTGATGCAGGCGCACACTTTCATCATCTTCATCAGGCAGCTCAAGCATGTTGTGACTGGAAATGCTTTTGATTATCAGTTCCTGCTCAAAAATGCCAAGACGGCTGAGAACGTCATTCTTGATCAGCACTCCAACTCCGAATGCCGCATGATTGAACGATCTTTTGTCAGAAAACGTGCGATGTCGGGCGAACTGCTCGAACCTGCCGATATCATGAAACAGGGCCGCAATCTCGGCAAGGCGCAGGTCATTATATATTCACCTTGTGGTGAATATATGTGCTGCATGTCCATGAACATTGATTTGTAAGGAGCTTTCTACCGATAAGCTTCAGGTAGAAAGAAGGAAGGTGAATAAGCTAATCTCGGTCATT
>JAACJG010000012.1 GCA_009917695.1 Candidatus Rifleibacterium amylolyticum
AAGTGTTTGCGCTCTGGTTTATCAGAATGTTTCTGGTGTTAACCGCCTGGCCATTTATGGCCAGTGTTATTTCTGTTAACGGGCTTTGAGAGAAAACCTCGATGTTGAAATCTGGAAACAGGCTGCCAGCTTCGCCTTTCGGGCGACAGTCGATAATTGCAAGATCAGTGTTTGCAACGAAATGCGTGGGCACAAGCAGCTTTTGCCCATCAAACATGATCTCGCGCTGTTCGACCTTTTTGCGACAGGTTTCGTTTTGCGAGAAAGCAACCTGCCGGGCTGTAGACATTCGGTCGAGAAGAATCGTTTCAAAAGACTCGGCTTCGTTACTGCTGAGGCTGATTTCACCGTGCAGGGCGCGGAATTTGAGTAGTTTGGCGGCGGCAAGAGCTGATGGAAGCTGATGTTCTGGGATTTGGGTTGCTACGCCGGTAAAATCGGTGATTTTACCGGATAGCAGCTCAACAACGGATTCAGGGAGGCTGTTCGTGTCGGCTGTTGCGGATAGTCCGACAAAGTAGCAAAACACCAGCAGAATGGTCATAAAAGCAGTATGGGCTCTCAAGTTTGATAATATCATTCTCAGTTCCTCTTGTTTTTATTACCAGGCCATCATAGCACTGCCACTGGTTTGTGACAAGCCCCGAAAAACACAAATGGCACTGCTTATACGGTGAATTCGGCACTGAAGAAGGGGTTCTCTGCTTTTTCTTCAGCGATGGTTGTTTCTGGGCCGTGTCCGGGAAAAACATAGCGGTCTGACAGCGTAAAAAGTCGGGCCTTGATGCCTTCGATCAGCTGCCTGCCATCACCACCGGGAAAATCAGAGCGTCCGATCGAACCGGCAAAAAGAGTGTCGCCTGAAAAAACCATGCCGGGGAGAATCAGCGCCAGGCCACCGGGAGTGTGCCCGGGAATGGCCGCGAGTTTCCCTCCGGGGCCAAAGCTGTCGTTGTCGTTGAGAATAATTTCGGCAGGAGCCAGCGAGATCGGTTCTCCCAGCCAGGTTGATAAATTGAGGTCAGGGTCTGTAAGCATATCGGCGTCTTCGCGCGATATTGCCACTTTGCAGCCCGGGATCTGTTTTCTGTAATAGCTTACTCCTGCTATATGGTCGGCATGTCCGTGCGTCAAAAAAATCGTCACATCGGTCAAGTCCAGTTCTTTAATGCGGGCAAGAAGTGTTGCTGAATCTTCGGCCGGGTCTATCAGCCAGGCCTGCCGACCGTCGGCTTCATATAAAAGATAGCTGTTAACCTGTAATGAGCCCAGAATGAAGCGTTCGCAGATCAGATTGCCACGTTTGAAAGTTACCATGATCTATTCTCTTATTCGGCATATTCAGGCTTGACTACGCCTATATATGGGAGATTGCGCAGATAGCCCTTGAAATCGAGGCCGTAGCCGACGACAAATTCATCTTCGAGTTTGAATCCGCAATAATCTATGTGTACAAACTGCTGCTGGTTCGATGGTTTGTTGCACAATACGCAGATTTTGATACTGGCCGGTTTCCGGTCGCCGAGGATCTTCATCAGATAAGACATGGTGAGGCCTGAATCGATAATGTCCTCGACAATAAGCACATGTTTGTCTTCTATGCTCTCAGAAAGGTCTTTTTCGATTTTCACGATGCCCGAGCTTCTGGTTGAATGTCCGTAACTGCTGACAGCCATGAATTCAAGCTTCTGCGGCAGAGAGATATTGCGACAGAGATCAGATGTGAAAAGAAAAGCTCCTTTAAGAATACATACTACGACAAGCTCCTTGCCCTTATAGTCGTCGCTGATCTGCCGGCCCAGCTCAGCGATGCGCTGCTGAATCGCTTCCGGGTCGATGAGAATTCTGGCAATGTGTTTGTCGAGAAGGATTTTTTCAGACATTGTTCTTCGCCCATTCTATTGTTTTTTTCAGCCCTTCTTCGAGTGCGACGACAGGCTCCCATTGCAGCAGCGATCTGGCTCGCGAAATATCAGGCTGTCGGCGCTTCGGGTCATCCTGAGGCAGCGGCCCGAAACTGAGCTTTGCCTTTGAGTCGGTAAGTGCCATAATTCTCTCGGCAAATTCGCGAATGGTAATCTCTGCCGGGTTTCCAAGATTGATCGGGTTCTGGTCACCCTGTTCCATGACCTTTATCATACCTTGCACAAGATCGCTGACATAGCAGAAACTGCGTGTCTGGTTGCCGTCTCCGTAAACCGACAGATCTTCGCCTTTGAGAGCCTGGGAAATGAATGCCGGCACGACTCGACCGTCATTGAGGCGCATGCGTGGGCCGTAGGTGTTGAAAATTCGGATAATTCTGGTATCGACTTTGTGGAAATCGCGATAGGCAACCACGAGTGCTTCGGCGAACCGCTTTGATTCGTCGTAACAGCCACGCGGTCCGACCGGATTGACATTACCCCAGTAGCCTTCGTGCTGCGGGTGTATTTCAGGGTCACCATAGACTTCTGAGGTCGAAGCCAGAAGAATTCGTGCATTCTGTGCCTTTGCCATGCCAAGCAGGTTATGCGTTCCGAGCGCTCCGACTTTAAGTGTCTGGATCGGCAGTTTCTGATAATCGATCGGGCTTGCGGGCGATGCCAGGTGATAGATGCGTTCTATTTTTTCGGCAAGAAAAATTGGCTTGGTAATGTCGTGCTCAACTATATGCAGGTTTTCACAAGTTGAGAGATGTTCGAGATTTTTGCGTGAGCCGGTAATGAAGTTATCGATAACGACAACTTTGTGTCCCTGTGCCAGTAATGTTTCTGTCAGATGTGAGCCAATGAATCCTGCTCCGCCAGTGACCACAATTCGCATATTTTGCTCCCAGACTTTAGGTAAAATCAGTTAATCACCTACTATTTAAAAGGTCAAGACGAAAGTTGGAACCTTTTTTTCATGTCAGCGGTCAATAAAAATGAAAGCAAACAGGAGGACCACCATGAAGTTAAGGTTATCTTTTTTAATTGTTTCAGTGTTTTTATTAATCTGCGCGTTCGCACCGACAGTTTCTGCTCAGTCTGGCCTCGAGGCCGCCATGTCGATGCAGCAGGCTTTTGTTAATGTTGCAAGGGCACTTAAGCCCAGCGTCGTGAATATACAGGTTGAGAAAACCATCAGTGGAGGTATTCGCTGGAGCGATCCGTCTGGCGATCCAGGTGAAAATTTTGAAGACTTTTTTAAGCACTTTTTCAGAGGGCCGCGCCGATTCAGTCCTGAGGAATTTAAAACTCAGGCAGCCGGTTCTGGACTGATAATAAATGCAGACGGAACCATTCTCACCAATAATCATGTCGTCAAAGATGCATCGAAGATAAAAGTTAAACTGCATGATGGCAGTGAGCTTGATGCAGAGATCGTCGGCCAGGATCCGCAAACAGATCTGGCTGTAATCAGAGTTAAGTCTAAAAGCGCTTTGAAGGCCGCTGAATTTGCTGATTCAGATAAGGTCGAAGCCGGGCAGTGGTGTATCGCCGTGGGGAACCCGCTTGGTCTTGAACAGACGGTTACCGTTGGCGTGGTAAGCGCCGTTGGGCGCTCAGGTATTGGTGCTACAGCAATTGAAGATTTTATTCAGACTGACGCCAGTATCAATCCAGGGAACTCGGGCGGTCCTCTGGTAGACCTGAATGGCAAAGTAATCGGAATCAACACACTCATTTTCAATGCGCCCGGATCTGGCATCGGTTTCGCGATTCCTTCCAGCATGGCTTCGCGAATCGCGTCTCAGATTGCCAGCGGAGGCAAGGTTGAGCGGCCGTATATTGGAATAAGCATGCAGGCTGTCACCGATGAACTCGCCGGGCATTTTGATCTCAAAGATCGCGATGGTGCAGTGGTTATGGAAACTGCCAAAGGCGCCCCCGCTGATAAAGCAGGCGTCAGAGCCATGGATATCATCCGCAGGATCGATGGCAGGGTTATGAAGAGTACCAACGATGTGCAGAAATATATATTGAGCCGAAGTGTCGGCTCCTCCGTCGATATAGAAGTTCTCAGAAACGGCAAAAAGGAGAATTACAGCGTTAAACTCGAACAGATGCCTGACAATTATGGTCTTGCACCATCTGAAAGTGTTCCCACGCCCTTGAGCAAAAAGGGTGGAGCCGGCTTGCTCGACGAATTCGGCATCAGATTGCAGAAACTTACCCCAGAAATGGCACGGTCACTAGACGTAAGCGGAAGTGAAGGTGTCGCTGTAACTGAAGTTAAAGCGGGATCGCCGGCAGACAAAGCCGGGCTCAAACTTGGCGATGTGATCACTCAGATCAACGGCGTCGAAGTGAAAGACGAATCTGAAGCTGAAAAGGCACTCAAGGATGGCGGTCGCAATAACAGTTCGGTTCTTCTGGTAAATCGTTCGGGTACCCCGATGTTTCTTGTCGTACAGATTGATTCTAAAAACTGATTTCATCCTGTTGATTGTCCCCTCCTCGCACTGGGTCGCACCGCCAGGGTGCGGCCCTTTTCATTTCCGGGTTATGTTGGCAGCATTGGGCTCATGCAAATCACTCTGATTGCCGATAGCTATTCTGCAAAGAATCTGCAGGGAGTTTAAGGCATGTTTAAAGAATTGACCATAGCTATCGCATTAACCGTAATATTTTCAATCGGGGTCGGCATACTTTTCGTAAGAACGCTGATTGAGATGCTCGAACTCTTCTTTAACGGTGAGATGGATAAAAACGAGCCTGCAGCTTCAAAGGGCAGAAATAAGTGACGGTATCTCAGTTTCGCAGAGTACCGTGGATCGAACAATGAAAGAGTCTTCTGCCGTCTTTATAGATAATTGAATATTTGCCCCCGCGCGGGCACTCGGGTATTTCCTGTAGTGCGCCGACTTCTACCAGCTTTTCGGCGCTGAACTTGGTCATGCGCGAACCAGTTTTGCGGTCGTAAAACAACACAGCAAGAATCAGCGATCGCATCCGCGCGAAACACTTTACCCTGAAATCTTTTTCGTACTCTTCAATCTTATTGAGTGAATCCTGGTAATCTGTTCTGGCCCGGGTATATGGCTTGAAGAGATCACGGTCTTTTTGGATGTTTATTTTGGTTGTGTCGGTCTGGGAAATTTTTTGTATCAGCTCGAGATAAGATGTCTGATAGTTCTGGTGGACTTCCTGGAACCTTAACTGCTCAAAAAGTGTCTTCTCACCGACATCTTCGATTGCGATCGGATTGCCGCGATAGGCCTCCGGGTCGTAGTCGGATATGGGAGTCTTCCATTGCAGCCAGTTTGCGGCAAAAGCAAAAACGGCCAGGAAAACGAAAAGCATTCCCAGCCAGTAAAGATGCTGTCCAGAAAAAATTTCTTTGCTGTTCACTTGATTCAGGTTCATATCATAATATCTTTATCGCCGGCTGTCAATTTTAGCTCCAGCATTAGTCAGTGTTGCAAAAAGTTTTTTATTGAGTTTGAAGAAACTTCGTCTTATGATATAATCCGTGCTCATAAGTACACGGGGGGAAGTAAAAATGTCTGACGAATCCAAAAAGACCGTCTTCAGAAAAGTTGTAGTTCCCGAGGAAATGAAAAAGAAGTTTCTTGTCGGGAATTCTGCACCATATTTGGGCAAGCCAATTGAGCTGCCTGCCGGTTCGTCTTTTACTATTGGCCGCGAAGAAGGCAGGACCTTGCAGCTGCCCAGCGATATGGTTTCGCGACTTCACGCCACCATCGAATCTCGCGATGGTAAGATCGTTCTCATCGACCAGGAAAGCTCCAATGGCACCACCCTCAATGGTGAGCAGATAACCCCGCTCGACGCCTATGTGCTTTCTCACAAAGATGTAGTCAAGTTCGATACTTTTGAATTTATCTATGTCGATACTGCGGTTGGTGACATCTGGCAGACGCTCAAACCGCTTTCACGCGAAGGCTCTCAGATTGTTTCTTTCTATAGCCCCAAGGGTGGTAGCGGTATCAGCTCTATTGTCGTTAATCTTGCCTACATTCTTGCGAAAAAGTCTGAAAAGAAAGTTGCAATTGTCGATCTTGATCTGCGTTTTGGCGACATTCTAACTTTCATGAACGGTAAAATCGGTGCTTCGATAACTGAGCTGACCCGGGAAACCGAGATAACTCCCGAAAACATAGTAAATTATATGCACAAGGGTCCGGATTTTGATTATCTGCCAGCTCCCAAGAAGTCTGAGCATGCAGATCTCGTGAACTCTGGCCATATAAAGTCAATTCTCTGGAGTCTGCAGTCAAAGTATGACTTTGTACTGGTCGATCTCAAGAGTGAAATCGATGATATCAGCATCACCAGCTGGGAACTCTCGAATCTGATTTTTCTGGTTGCATTACCCGAAATCGGCCATCTGCTGGCCGCCCGCCGCGTTATCGAAATCATGAACACTTTCAAATATCCCGAAAGCAAGTTCAAGCTTCTGGTTAACAAGGTTGGCCGTGAGGGCGCAGTCAGTGCCGAAGAGGTAAAAGCTTTCCTCAAAAAGGATATTACCACTCTGGCCTATGCCCCGGAAGACTCGATTCTTACATCAAACGGCGGCAAGCTGCTGTTGAACGAAAAGCCTTCGTCGCCTCTCACTCAGGGTTTGATAAACCTGAATCGTATGATTGTTGGAGAAGAGATGATTACCGAAGAAGGTGGCATCTTTTCTAAATTGAAATCGATGCTGGGTCTCTGATAATACTGAATCCTACCAGAGAGAATCTGTTTGGCTGACTATTCTAATAAACGGGCAGGAAACTATACCATCCTCAAAAAAATCGGCGATGGTGGTTTCGCGACCGTCTATCTCGCTCAGCATTCCGTGCTTGAGAAAAAGGCAGCGGTTAAGTTCTTGCTTGAGGACTGGGTTGATGAGGCTGATGTGGTGTCGCGCTTTTTTGACGAAGCCCGCACCATGGAGCGACTGCACGACAACCCGAATATAGTCAAGATCATCGATATCGCAACTGTCGAAAAGTGTGCTGAAGAAGGTCTGCCGCCTTACTTCATCATGGAATATATCGACGGCCGCTCGCTTGAAGAATTTGTTAAATCTGACGAAGCGTTTACGCTCGAAGATATTGTAAAAATCATGTCCTGCGCTCTCTCAGCCCTGCAGCACTGTCATGATATGGGCGTCGTACACCGCGATGTCAAGCCGAGTAATTTTATGATCACCAAAAGTGGTGATGTTAAGCTGACTGACTTCGGTATTGCCAAGGCAACGATCAACACCAGTAAAACCGGTGAGGGTTTGACTCTTGGTTCTACTGATTATATGTCGCCTGAACAGGCACTCGGCAAACGCGATCTTGATTATCGTTCAGACATTTATTCGCTGGGCGTTTCACTTTATCAGATGGTCTGCGATCGTCTGCCCTTCATCGGGGACAGTCCGAACGCCATCGCCCTGATGCACATTCAGGAGAAGCTCGTTCCTCCGGTCGAGATTATTCCTGATATTCCGATGCGACTCAATGACATTATCGTCAAAGCCATGGCTAAAGATCGCGAACATCGATTCCAGTCGTGCAATGAAATGCTTGAAGAATTGCGTAAGCTCGATCAGCCTTATGAGCCGAGCCTGCAAATGCCGGCAGTAGATATTACCGGGATGCATGATGAATTGATCGAAGATCATATCACCGGCGTCCATTCAACAGCTGATGGAGCTACCACCTCACAGGTTGTGGCCACCAAACCACCGGCCTCGCTTATCAATGCTATTCGTGTCTTTCTGATTATCATTGGCTTTACCTTGCTGTTTCTGCTTGTATTCAAAGGATTGAACTACCTCACGCGCACTCGACTTATAATCGATACTTATCCGAAAGGCGCTGCCGTAATACTTAACAATGACCGGATAGGCAGCAGTCCGATAGATATCTACCTTCCACCCATGGGCTATCTCATAACTCTGAGCAAGCCTGGACATGCGACTTCAAGCTATTACTACGAGCTTGCTGCCAGACAAACGCTTAACCTCAACCGCAAGCTGTTTGAGTTAGAACCGGCCGAACTGAAGGCCTTTGGCGGGAAACTGGCTGCTCTGGGAACAGCGCTTGAAAATCTGCCTGACGAAGCGCCAAAGAACAAGAGAGAGCTGCCTGAATATCAGCAGCAGCTTGCCGAAATCGAAAAATCCTGGGAAAGTCTCTTCGAAATTTTGCGTGACAACTGTGACGATGAGAGATTCAACCAGAGCTTTATCGATTTCTGTAAAAAGACTTCAGAGATCAGAAAGGCAGAGTCCTTTTATGACAGATTGCTCTTAGAAAAGCCCACTGCAATGGTTTACGCTTTCGCCGGCAGTCTGAAAATGCAGCAGAGGAACACCAAGGAAGCGCTCAGGCTTTACATGGAAGCCTGGACAAGAGATCAGAACAGCAGATATCTGTTAAATGCTCTCGGAGACTTCTTTATCGCCGATAAAAAGCTGGAAAAGGCAAAGCAATACCTTGAGATGTCTCTATTTCTTTATCCAGAACAGGATGAGATTCGTAAGAAACTGGCTGAAATGAATTGACCGGGAGGAAATGTGCGTTATTCGGCTTACGGTAATACGCATGTAGGAAAGGTCCGAGATCATAACGAGGATTCTTTTTTCGTTTCGGATGAAGGCGGATTTTTCATCGTAGCTGACGGCATGGGAGGCCTTGCCGCCGGCGAAGTCGCATCGAAAATAGCTAAAGATACTATTTCGAAGGCGCTGAAAAAGACTGGCGACTCAGCAACGCCTTTTGACAGAGTTTTACGCGAGGCTATTGAAGAAGCCAATGCCCGCGTCAGAGAAGCTCTGGTTGAAAATCCCTCCGCGAGAGGCATGGGCAGCACCTGTGTCGTGCTGGCTTTTAAAGACGGCGATTTTTATATTGCTTATGTTGGCGACAGCAGAATTTATCTGTTCCGCAACAACCATCTCAAGCAGATCACCCGCGATCATTCTTATGTTGAAGAATTGTTTCTACGCGGTCTGATTAGTGCGGAAGAAAAAGTCGACCATCCTTACAAGAGTTCAATTACCAGATATATTGGACATGCTGAAAAGATAGAAGTGGACATTACTTCAGGGCCATTGTCGAACGATGATGTTTTCCTGCTTTGCTCAGATGGTCTGACCGGAGAGGTTCCTGACAATCTTATAGAAGAGGTTCTCAAAACTACTCCCGATATCAAAGACGGTGTAGATAAGCTGATCGCGATGGCTCTCGAACATGGCGGCAATGACAATATAAGCGTCATTGCGGTCAAGGTCGAAAAGAAGAAGCCAGGATTCTTTAAAAAGCTCTTCAACTGGTAACAATCAGTCACCAGTAAAAAGAGCCTGCGCTTTTGCAGAAAGTTCAGTTCAGCCCGAATACTTCCTTGATCAGCGAGAACATGTTCCAGGTGCCTTTTTCAAATTCTTCGCCGGTTAGAGTTGCGCACAGCTTTTTCATTGCCATCAGAACATCTGAACCTTCGCTGGTCTTTGATAAGACGAAAGGAATGCCTTTGTTAACCGATGGGACTACGATATTCCCTTCGCTGGGAATGAAATGACTGATGGCATAGCGCAGTGATTTCTCTACCTTGGCGGGTTCCAGCCCCATTGATTTAAAGGCGCGATTCAGCACAACCTTGATTTTGTCGCGCGGAATTTTTATGCGTTGCAGCAGGTCGAGCAGCAATTTTGTATTTTTGATGAAAGTCAGTTCCATGGTCATCATCAACATGATCAGGTCGCTGATTTCCAGAATCTTGAGCTCAAGTTCTGAGAGCTGGTTGTGCGTATCTATAATAACAAAATCATAATTAGCTCTGAGAATATCAACTATATGCTCGACCAGCATCGGTTTTATCGTTTCAGCCAGTTCTGGCATCGGTGGTGGCAGCAATACCTTGAGGCCACTGGGGTGGGAAGTCAATTCCTTCTCGATGTGTGCCAGCTTGATTGGCGGCCTTTCGGTAACCAGCTTGTGAATGTGATTATCAGAAGGCAGCCCGAGTAGAATAGCCTGATCGCCAAAAGCCAGGTTCATGTCGAGCAGCACAACTTTCTTTTTCCAGTAGCGTGCGAGCATTACGGCAGTGTTTGCTGCGATAACCGATTTGCCGGCGCCGCCTTTGACGTTGAAAAAGGTTATTACCTTGCCGGCCTGCGTCTTGCTCATACCCTCTTCCAGCAGTTGTGGAGCCCGGCGGGTGTAAAGGTCGCGAGACTCTTTGGCAAAGCCGGGGTAGAGGCCGATCAGGCGCAGAAACTCATTTTTAGGAAGATACATCAGGTGAAATTCCTGATAACCTACCAGAGTGGCCAGCGAAGGAGTGCCGTTGAGTATCTCGACTTCTCCGTATGTGTCGCCAGGATCGAGATTGAAGAGGGTGTTTTTGCGCTGGCGATAGGTTTTGGTGACTGTCAGCTGCCCCTCTACAACAAATATGAGTTCATCTAGCGCTTCTTTTTCTTTGATTATGACGGTGCCGGATGCGTATTTCTTGAAACGGCAGACCTTTTTCAGCTTCTCAATTTCTCGTGACGGAAGTGTGCTGAAGAATGGAAAAATCTTGAAATCAATCATAGTGTTCTCACTTCATCAGGTATGTTTAATTTACTTACTGAGAAGAAAATACTTGTAAACGTAGAATTTTGCAAGAAAAGTAAACTTTTCTAAAAAAATAGGGTAAACTAAAAATACATGTGTGAAGGGGGCCCTAAGATGAACTTCTCTGCCAAAACCTTTATATTGCTGACTATGATACTGATGTGCGGGTTGCTGACGGCTGGTCAGAGCCCTTTCAGCTCAGACAAGGTCAGTGTGTCAGGATATGGCGATACATCTGGAGCAAGCCAGGCTCTATCGCCGGTTGTCGATGGCAAAAAAGAATCCGGAACCGTAGTCGTCGACGGCAGCCTGAATATTAGAAACAAGCCATGGGGTGACATCACCGGAAATCTCAAGAATGGTGCGAAAGTTACCATTATCGGTTCTCTTGGCGATTGGTACAAGGTTTCTGTTAACGGCAAAACAGCTTACGTGCACTCTGCTTACGTTAAGCGGCAGGGTGAAGGCGCCAAGTCATTTCCCAGCAGTGGCCGGGTTAACGCCAAAATCGGTCTCAATGTGCGCCGCGTTCCAAATGGTGACAAGGTTGGTGCCCTCAAATACAATAGCAGCGTCACCATTCTTGGCGTAATTGGTGACTGGTACAAAATCAAATGGGGCAATAACGAAGCTTTCGTTCACAAGAATTACATCACTCCGACTTCATCTTCGGCTCCTGTTGCTGCCACTCCATCTGATGGTGTACAGAAGCTTGATTTTACCGGCTATGTTACTGCTTCAGCGCTCAACGTCAGAAAATCGCCCTGGGGCGCAATTGACGGCACTCTTCCCAATGGTATCGCGGTTAAAGTCACCGGCAAAAAAGACGACTGGTATCGAATAGATTACAACGGCAAAATCAGATACGTTCACAGCAAATATATTTCCAAAAGCAAGCCTGCAACCTCTTCTCCTGGCACTTCAACTCCTCCGGTTGCCGCAGGCAATCTACAGAAACGTATCGTGACCGAAGCGCGCAGACTCATCGGCAGTACGGCCTTCAGAACCGCCGACGTTGGCTATGGCAATCTTGCCTGTGCCAAGGTCGTTACTACTGCTCTCAAGAACGCCGGTGCTCTGAGTAAAGTTCATCTCAACGTGAGATCAACCGTTGCCGACCTCAAGTCGAAGGGATGGAAAGAAGTAAGAGTGCCACCTTTCAGAGAAGGCGATGTTATCACCTGGAAAACGTATGATTACACCGGTGACGGAGTTAAAGACCCAGACACCCACGTAGGTATTATGGTTAAAGAAGGCAACAGCTATATGGCAATGAACAATTCCTCGCGATTGCGCACGCCAAGGCTGGCTGATCCTTATTCTATCGGCCCGATCACCAGAGTTCTGAGAAAGGTTTGATACCAGATGAGTCGTAGTAAGTTCTTAGCTTCTTTTGTAGCATGTTTTCTTGCCATAACCGTTATGACAAGCGCCCAACAATGGAACCTGGCGTATGGCAGTGGTCGCGATCAGGTAGCATTCTATAATGCAACCAGTCCGGGCTTCAGCGAAGATGCTCCTTATGGCCCGATGGCTTTCAGAGTGGTTAAAGATCAGCTCTGGGTGCTTGATTCGATCGGTGGTCGGCTTCTTGCTCTCGACAGCAAAAGCGCTGTAAAGAAAGAGATCAGGATTGCCGATCTGCCCGAAAACGTTCTCCTCGAAGATTTTGCGCTGGTCGCAGGAGCGTCTGGCAACCTTGAGACCGCATGGGTTGCCGACGCATCCGACTGCAGTATACGCAAAATTTCATTGGCAAACGGCCGCGGCCTCGTAAAAATGTGCGGCAACGGTAATGAAAGCGGCAGATTTCTGCAGATAAGCCAGCTCGAGACTGACCGTGGCGGCCGCCTGTATGTCGGCGACATAGGTCGCCAGATTGTGGCCGTATTTACCCCTTATGGTGAATTGATAAGAGAAATGCCCTGCCAGCGCAGTGGTTTTGCCATAGATGCTGCCGGCAATATGCACCAACTCGACTATCACGAAAAATATGGTTACATACACCGTGTTTACTCGCATCAAGGGCAGTTGCTCAGATTTCTTCATCTCGGCATGCACCAGTTTCAGAACCCTAAAATCAGGGGAATAAATGAGCGGGGCAGCCTGCTGGTTTCGTTTGTGCCCGAAAACGGCTTCGAGGGAAAGCTGAAGCTTTTTGAATTCGCTGATGATGCCTCTGTCCTGCGGCGGGGCGAACTGCCTCCAGTTAGATCGATGAACAGATTTGTGTCCCTGTCTGACCAGCAGCTGTGGCTGGCCGAGGCAGATTTTGCCGCGGCTCCTGCCGGGCAGTTCAAGGTAAAGAGTCTCGACTGGGATGTTAAGTGATGAAAAATAAAATATTTGCGGCGATATCTCTGATTGTATGTCTTCTTTTCATGACGAATTATGCTGGTGCACAGACTCAGGTCGATGCAGAACAGCTTTTCAAGGTGCCTTTGCCTGCCGATTCAGGTATTCTCGGCATGCGCGTTTCTGGCAGCAAGGTCTTTGTGGTTAACACTGGCGGTCGTTTTGTCAGATACGATCTTGAAACCCGCGAAGCACTCAATGGCCGTGCGCCTGCCGACAAAGTGCTTGATTTCGACGTGGTGCTTGGCCAGCTGGTTTATCTCGACGGCGAGGGTAAAGTAGGGGGGCGCGTTCGCCCGACCTGGCCCGATCAAAGCTACTCTGCCTGCAGAATAGATGTGAGCACAGAAGGGCTGATTCTCTCTGGCGGAGTCAGGGCAGTATTTCTCGAAAAGAATGCTACAGAAGCGTTTTTTATCGATGATCTGGCCATGGTTCGGCCGATTGACAACGGTTATCTCTGGTCAGTGCAGATGCGCGGACGGCTGGGCCGCTGGAGCGCCGATCTCTACGATTCTTACGGCAACCTGATGCACGAAGTATATGAGTTCTCTGATGAGTTCGCTCCATCCGGTCTCGAAATCGGCCCGATTGGCCCGGAAGGTGAACTGCTGGTGTCGGCTCTCGAAAACAATGTGCGCAAACTGGCGCTCATCGCCAGCAACGGCTATATGTTCTGGAAAATGGATGGCCCGCCGAAAAGGTTTCCGCGCGATATCGCTTTTGACAGCCAGGGAAACATGCTTGTTCTCGAAGTAACTAACAACGAAGTCTGGCTGTCACGCTGGAAACTGACTCATCCAGAAGGCTGAGTCTCTGCTGGCATTTGTTCAATCGCGCCGGTAGAGGAAAAATCGCTGGCGTTGCCCTGCAAATTCCTTGCAGCCATCGCTGCTGTTTTCTATGATTATATTGGGCTTATCGCCAGAGATAAGCCCTTTTCTTATGCGGTCGGTTCCGGCAAGATAATCGATGAATGGATGTTCCAGTCCAGGCCGGCCGGTGAATTCCAATACTCCCGGGTGTGACTGCGCCAGCGACCACAGCGCTGCAACGCCGGTATAAACCGCATCATCAATCGGGTGTTCGCTGCTCAGCCTTATGCCAAAGCAGGTTTCGCCCGTGAATTTGCTGAATGTCGGAACAAAACTGCAGGTGGTTGCCGAAACCTTGTCTGACAGCAAAGGTTTGATGCATTCAAGCCATTTGTCGGCATTTATGAATGGTGCGCCAAGATTGCGGAAAGGGTGATCGCTGCCGCGTCCTTCTGAGATGTTGGTGCCTTCGAAGAGACAGGTGCCCGGGTACATGAGCGCAGTAGCAACATCGGGCATGCTTGGCGAAGGCTTGAACCATGGAAAATTGAGTTCGTCGAACTCTGTCGGGCAACGGTAGTCTTCACAACAGACAACCGACAGTTCATTATTCATACCGTTTCTGGCATGCCACCATTTCGCCAGTTCTCCGGGAGTCAACCCATAGCGAAGGGCTATCGGCAGGTGTCCCACAAACGAAGTGAATTCCGGCTCAAGCATCGGCCCTTCAACCGTACGGCCGCCCATTACATCGGGGCGATCGAGAATGATAACCGGGAGACCGACTTCGCTGGCGGCATCGAGAATGTTGCGCAGCGTCGATATGTAGGTGTAGAAGCGAACTCCGAGATCCTGTATGTCATAGATCAGCAGGTCGATGTCGTTGAGAAGTTCCCTGTCGGGCTTTTTGTTCGGGCCATAGAGACTGATAATCTCTACTCCGAGGTCACTTTCTCGACTGTCAGCGACATGTTCGCCGTCGGGAGCATCAGATGTAAAGCCATGTTCAGGCGTGAATATTCTTGTCAGTTGATAATTGCTGCTTGCGGCAAGCAGGTTGACGAGATGGCGGCCGTTGCGGTTGCGTCCGGTAAAGTTGGTTACGGCAGCAACTCGTCGCGATCCCCTGGTTGAGGGATTTTCAAAAAATACTTCGATTCCTGGCTTAAACATTTTTGTCGAACATCCGCAGTGCTTCAGAAATTAGATACAGTGAGCCGGTTATCAGCAGAGTGCCCGCATCTTTCTTACAGAATTCGCTGGCTGCATCGAGCTTGTCGAACCATTGCCAGCCTTGTGGGGCGAGTATTTCGGCAAATTCTTCGCGGGTCAGGGCGCGATTGCACCTGGGCGGGACAAAACACAGATGATTGCCAAAACGGGCAAGTTTTTCTCCCATTTCTCTGAGCGGTTTGTCCTGTAACGCGCCAAATATTATGTTAAGGGGGCGGGTTGGCGGAAATTTTTCGAGATAACTGGCAAGAGTTTCAATACCCTCGGCATTGTGGGCTCCATCGAGCAGTATCGGCGGTTCGCCGGCAATCCATTGCAGGCGGCCTGGCCAGCGGGCTTTACCAATGCCTTCAGCCACTGCGCTCGCTGGAATATCGAACCCGTTTTTGCGCAGCTGTTCAATAAGCGCAAGCGTGATGGCGAGGTTGTCAAGCTGATGATCTCCCGGAAGTGCCAGAAAAACTGGTTCGGATATCTCGGGGATTTTCAGTAAATGGCCATCAGCGCGGCTTTCGATTAAATCGAAATAATCCTGTTGCCGGCACTTGATAAGAGGGCTCTGGTTTTCTTTGCAGACGCGCTCGAACTCAATCAGCACCTCTGGCTCCTTTTCGCCGGTGATCAGCGGTCGCTTTTTTCTGACAATTCCCAGCTTTTCGCGAGCTATCGCTATTTTTCCGGTGCCGAGGTATTCCTGATGATCGGTGCCTATATTGGTTATTACTGATATTTCAGGGTTCGTTGCGTTAGTCGCGTCGTAGCGGCCGCCCAGACCGACTTCGATGATTGCCAGATCAAGGTCGTTTTCGCGGAAAGCCCAGAAGGCAAGGCCGGCGACCGTCTCAAAAAAGCTGGCGGCGCCGAGCGAAGACTCTTTGTCCAGTATTTTGCAGACTTCCTGCATCTTTTTTACACCATTGATCCAGTATTTGTCGGCGAGAGGGCGACCCGAAATTTTTGTTCTCTCACGAATATCGACAAGGTGCGGAGAAGTCAGACTGCCAGTGACGTATTCAGGGCAGCATGCCATGATCGACTCGGTCACTGCCGTTACCGAGCCTTTGCCATTGGTGCCGCCGATAAGAACGCAGGCGTAATCACGCTGTGGGTTGTCAAGCTCTTCGAGAATGAATTTGATGCGGTCAAGGCCGTAGGGGCCAGTGCGTACTCCCCGTTGAAACAGCCAGGCAACAGCTTCTGATATTTTCATGATAGATTTCCGTAATATGTCTTTTTTGTGCTGATAGTGCGTGCCGACACAATATAGCAGAAGCACTGCTGCAAAAAAAGAGATTTGTTGTTGAATCTTATTCGAACCCTTGAAAGTGCCGATGAACTTAGTGTACTCTGTTAACAGGATGGTGTATTAAATGGTTTTAAACAGCCCTGATCCTGATGAAATTTACGATCCAAATGAAGAAGACGAAGATTCTGAGACGATTACCCAGAAGGTGATCGGTTGGCTCTGGTTTTTTTTCAAACTTGGTTTTGTCTTGACGCTGATTACGATTGTTATCGTGACTGGCGCCGTAATTGGCATTGTCAAAGGCTTCTCCGAAAAAATTCCAATTATCTCAGACAGCTCTTATCGGCCTAATCTGACTTCGCAGGTTTTTGACTGCAAAGGGCGGCTGCTGGCCAAGCTGCATGCCGAGGAAAACCGTACCCGTATTCTTTCGGCTAAAGAAATACCTGATAATATGAAGCATGCGGTTGTGGCCATTGAAGATGAACGTTTTTACAGCCACTACGGCATCGACATCGTGGGTATAACGCGTGCCATGGTCAAGAACATTCAGGCTGGCAGAGTTGTTCAGGGAGCTTCTACTCTGACACAACAGCTGGTCAAGAATGCTTTTCTGACCAGCGAAAAAACCTTCAAACGCAAGGCCATAGAAGCTATGATGGCCTTTCAGATTGAACGTAAGTATTCCAAAGAAGAGATTCTGACTCTTTATCTCAACGAAATTTATTTCGGCCACGGCGCTTATGGCCTTGCCGCTGCTGCCGAGATATATTTTGGCAAAGATCCCATGGAACTGACTATCTCTGAGTGTGCTATGCTGGCTGGTATTCCCAAGAGTCCGGTAGCTTATTCCCCGATCAGAAACCCGAAGAATAATGAGATTCGACGCGCGACCGTTCTTGCCAAAATGGTCGAGCTCGGCTTCATTTCGCCGGCAGAATACGAAGCAGCCAAAAGCGTAATCCCAACCGTCCGCAAAATCGAAGCTCAGGAATTTGCAGCGCCTTATTTTGTAACCTATGTGCGCGATCAGCTGCTTGAAAAGTATGGTGCTAACCTGGTTTACAATGGCGGTTTAAAGATTTACACCACACTTGATTTCGATCTTCAGCAGTATGCTGAAACGGCAATGGCTTCAGCCCCGATTTTCAAAGAGTACCCCATCGAAAAGTTTCCGGGTTTGAATGGTTCTCTGGTCTGCCTCGATCCTAAAAATGGCCACATTAAAGCAATGTATGGTGGTAGAAGCTTTGAGCAGTCGCAATTTAACCGGGTAACTCAGGCATATCGCCAGCCCGGCTCATCTTTCAAGCCTTTTGTTTATGCCGCAGCACTCGAAGAAGGTATGCTGCCAGGCGATACCGTAGTAGACGAATACATCGCCTACACCAACCCCTGGACCCGCAAGGTCTGGGCACCCAAAAACTACGACCACAAGTATCACGGCACGGTCACTCTTATGAAAGCGCTGTGCCGAAGCTTCAACATCCCTGCGGTTAAGCTGATCGACCGCTTGACACCGGCCAAGGTCATAAGATTCGCCAAACGCATGGGAATAACCGCACAGATGGAGCCAAACCTGTCTCTGGCTCTGGGTTCAGGCCAGTTTACCCCTCTGGAAATGGCGTCGAGCTACGGCGTTTTCGCCAATATGGGTATTCTCTGTCGCCCGCTTTCGATCCTGAAAGTGGAAGATCGTGACGGTAATATTCTTGAAGAGAACCTGCCGCGAGCCAAAGAAGTAATGAAGGCAGTCAACGCGGCCATGATATGCGATATGCTGCGAACCGCGGTTGAGCGAGGCACAGGAGCCAGGGCGCGGATTCCTGGCAAGGCGATTGCCGGTAAGACTGGTACGACTAATGACTACGTCGATGCCTGGTTCAACGGCATGTCACCCGATCTCGTGACCATTGTGCAGTTTGGCTTCGATATGCCCCGCACGCTTGGCAAAGGCAAGGCCGGCGGTTCTGTCGCTGGCCCGGTCTGGAAAGCATTTATGGAAAAAGCCCTCGAACATCATCCGAATAAAGACTTCCCAGTGCCTGATGGTGCTGTTCGTACGCGCGTCTGCATGAGCAGCGGCAAGCTGGCTTCACGAAGCTGCCCGGGCAATGAGGTGGTAAGCCAGGTGTTTCCTATTGAGTCACAGCCCTTAACCGAATGCCGACACGGTGCTGTCGCTTATTCGCAGAGTGTTGCCGGCGAAGTCGAAGATATGAGCCCGCAACAGGCAGAGGGCACTTTTTTGCCTGACCCAGACTTCTTTCACAGTAATTATCAGTCCGGACAGACTGCAGTTGCTGGAACACCCCAGGTAGTCAAGCCACCGGCAGTTCAGGGAGAGTGGATTTCACGCGACAACCCCGATCGCGCAGTTTTGCAGCGCTGGGGTGCCGATCGCCCGATTCCTGCTGATGCTTTTATCGACGAAAGTCTGGCGGATGCTCCGGCAGTAGAAGAAGATTCTCCAGAGCCGGTCAGAGAGCCTGGAGTCGTTATCAACCCACCCGGCGTGGAGTTTCGCGACAGCTATCACTGAAACATAAAACATGAAAGCCCCCGCTATAACATAGGCGGGGGCTTTTTGTTGTGAGAAAATTATCTGCTGGCGATATCCTGCTTTTCTTCGATAACGGCGAAGCTCGCCTCGGCTACGAACATTACTTCGCGGGCATAATCAAGTAATTGTCCGACTGTCAGGCTGTCGTTGATGCCGAAAACCGATTCGTCGCGCGCTATATGAACTCCCATCGAATTCATGGCGTTTGCCGGTACGGTGAGAAAGTGGAAGCGGGGAATGTCAGAGTATCTGCTTTCCTGCGAAAAATCGCGATACTTGAAGTCCAGCAGATCCGACAGAAAATGAAAGAGGATTACGGTCGTGCCGCCTCTTGTCATGCCTTTGCTTTTTGAAAAATTATGCAGTGTTTTTGCGTAAAGTCCGGCTGATTCAGCTGGCAGCCTGGTGGCACCAGCATTTTTGGCAACCGGGCGCAGATGCCTGATCAGCAGATCAACTACTCTTGACAGATCTGTGAGATCGGCTTTTCGGTGTGGGTCAAGTTCGCGGCGGATTTCTCTGAGATCAGCTTCGAAACTCAGAGCGAATGGCTGGCTAAACTCGGCTTTCAGCTGCTGCTGATTGATGGCTATTGATGTTGTCGGCAAAATATCTTCGTCTGCCCGCATGCCCATTGAACCGAAGGCAAACAGAGCCAGTAAGCCGCCAAAAGCAGCTCCAGTCGCGAATTTTCGCAACCTGATCTTTTGTATGAAATCAATGTGTCGATTTATGACCTGCTGTATGCGCAGCTTGAGAGTCATTGCCTGACCGCAGCCACCGCAGAAACGCGAGGTTGGAATGTTGAAATGTCCGCATCCGTTGCATCTGGTGCGCAGGGTATAGCCGCACTGCATGCATTTTCCGGTGCTGTCCAGTTTTCCGTTATCGCATCTTGGACAAAGAGAAAACATTTTACTGCCTCTATATTATAAAAATCACTAATCTATACATCGGCAGTCTGGAGATAAGTGAATACAAAAAAACCGCCTTGCGGCGGTTTTTTTCAGTAGCGTTTGCTCGGTAATTTTTTTGGTGGTGGTGGATCTTCGAAATCTTCATCAAAATCAGGGAATGGCCGTCTTTCCGGGGCCGGAGCATCGGAGTCTGGTCTTCTGCCTCGTGCCGGAGCGGCTGAGCGATTGTATGGTCTGCGGTCGCCCATGGGGGGGCGCAATGCTGGCAGTGCACTGATATAAATTATCGAAGATTTGTAGACGACTTCAACTTTGTCTTTGAAAGAGAGCGAAATTGAGAATTGGTCGTAGGCCTTGAGTTTTCCGCGCAAAACCGAACCGGTTTCGAGAATTACCTCGACCTTCATGTGCTTTTTGCGGGCCTGTGACAAGAACTGATTCTGTACCTGTGATTTGTATTGAGACATTCTCAATCTCCTGGGGTTTGTAATCCAGCTTTATATTAACTGTTTTCGGGCAAAATTACAACCGCAGAATTTTTTATCCGGCGATGGCCTTGGTCTTGGTCTGGAGATCCTGCAGCAGACCGTCGATCTTTTTCGCTTCCTGAGCGGAATCTTCGGCAAGCTTTTTCATCTCGGCAGCAACAACAGAGAATGCACGGCCGGCTTCTCCAACGCGCGCCGCTTCGATGGAGGCGTTGAGTGAGAGCAGATTGCTTTTGCGCGCAATTTTGGTGATAACTCTGATAACGTCTTCCATTTTATTGGTAGAAGCTTCGAGGTCTTTGAGGTGAATGTTAGTCGCACGCAGACGTTCGGTTGTCAGCTTGAGAATCTGAAAGGCAATTTCGGGAACGTTTGCCAGCAGATTGCGAAAGTCGTCTTTGGTGAGAATCAGAAAAGCGGTGTCTTGTATTGTGGCTACTGATGCCGACCTGGGCTGCTCATCGATAATGGCCATGTCGCCAATGACCGCTCCCTTGCCGAGAGCGACCAGAACCGAGTCTATGCCGGCGCTGTTGCGCTTGAGAATATTTACCTTGCCGCTTTTGACTATATAAAGGGCGTCGCCCTTGTCGCCTTCTTTGAAAACTGTTGTTTTGGCAGGAAAAATCTGTTCAATCGTGACCGCAGCAAGATCGAGCAGGGCTTTTTCAGAGAGGCTCTTAAACAGCCCGACCTGTTGCAGAAATTGAATTTTTTCGATACTGGATTCGGAGGCCATGTATTACTTCCAGGGGCGGTCAGATGAATATATATCGTAACATCGTTAGAATATTGTGTCAATCGGCGTTCGGCGAAGAATTCATTAGCTTTGCCTGAAACTAATTTATGTCGAAAAGAAGTCATGTCCTGTTTGCAGGACTACTTCCGGGTTACGTTCGTTGCACAGTGCATGGCGAAGGCGGGCGGCATTGGCGTGGCTTTTCAGATAGCCGAAAAGGTGCACCCTGAACAAAGGCACTGCTGTTGGCCCGTGTTCCATCAACATGTCGATCAGGTGGTGGCGAAAAATCTTCCATTGGATTTTATGGTCGAGAAAATAATCGTGCCCGAGGAGCTGCGAGAACAGCCAGGGCTTGCCGACACAGCCTCGGCCAATCATATAGCCATCGCAGCCGGTGCGTTCGTATAGCTGGCTGACATGTTCGGGTGAAGAGATGTCACCGTTGGCAATAAAGGGCACTGGTCCGCAGATATCCTTGATTCCTTCGAGATGATGCCATTGTGCTGTGCCAGAATAGCCGGCCTGTCTGGTTCTGGCATGGACGGTTACCGCCTCAGCACCGGCATCGACAACCGTTTTGACGAAATCACGCACGTTAATACTGTTTTCGCTCCAGCCGATGCGGCATTTAATGGTTACTGGCAGGCTGACTGCCTGTTTAACGGCTTTTACCAGAGTTGCAGCGAGTTCGGGAGTTTTCATCAGTGCTGAACCGGCACCTGTTTTTACTACCTTGGGAACAGGGCAGCCCATGTTGATGTCGATTGCGTCGCATATCTGCAGTTCTTCGATAAAAGCAGCCGCCCGGGCCATTATCTTCGGGTCGGCGCCAAAAAGCTGAACGGCATAAGGTCGCGCCTGACCCTGAAATCGCACCATATCGATGGTCTGTCGGCTTTTCATGGTGATTGCTTTGGCACTTGCCAGTTCAGAAATGGTGAAGCCTGCTCCGAGGCGGGCGCAGAGAAGCCTGAACGAGCCATCGGTTACCCCGGCCATCGGGGCTAATACCAGGTTGTTTGGCAATGTCAGCTTGCCAATCTGAAGGGGTTTGATCCGCTCGCTGGTCTGAATGGGCTGTTGCAGGGACGAGTCGAAAGCAGTTGCCGGAGATTCAAGCCAGGCCGGCTCAGATTGCAGAGAGGGCATCAGGCATGTTCTTTGTCGGCAATACTGTCGTCATAAATGAACGAGCAGTTGCGGCCACGATCCTTACATTCGTAAAGAGCCATGTCAGCTTTTTTGATCAAGACACTCTTTACGCTTGCGTGGTCTGGGAATGTGGCTATCCCAAGAGATACGGTAACTTTTAGCGCCTGTTCCTGGCCCTGGAAATCGTGAGCTTCGATAGTTTTGCGCAGACGTTCGGCAACGAGATGAGCGCCTTTGGCATCGGTTTCAGGCAGAATAATGGCAAATTCTTCACCGCCGTAACGGGCCGGGATATCGACGGTCTCACGAACCGTCTGTTTAACCAGTTTGGCGACTTCGATCAGCACGATGTCGCCCTGCTGGTGACCATAGGTGTCGTTGAATTTCTTGAAATGGTCGATATCGAAAAGAATGAGCGAGCAGGCGGTATGATAACGCCTTGCGCGAACCATTTCTTCTTCGAGACGACCCTGAAAATATCTATGGATAAAGAGTTTGGTGAGGCCGTCGGTAATTGCCAGTTCATAGAGTCGGACATGTTCAACTGCCATGGCCGCCTGTTGAGCCAGCGCTTCGAGAAGGCGCTGGTCCGCTTCGGTGAATGGTTCGTCGTTCAGCTTGTTAACGCCGTTGATAACACCGGTGACGCGGTCCTTGATCTTAAGGGGCACCGAGATCAGATTGACTATGCTCTTTTCAAAATCAGCGGTTGAATCAAAGCTTTTAAACAGAGGATCTTTATGACCTTCATTGACGATAATGCTGTTCCCGGTTTTCAGAACGGTGCCGGCTACGCCCTCACCGGACTTGATTCTTATTGCTGTCTGTGGTGTTGACGCGGTATTAGCTGCTTCGGCGCCGAAGACGATCTTGGTTTCAAGCTCGTCGGTTCCCATTCCGGTCTGGAGCATTATTGAACAGCGCTGGGCACGGATAGCCTTGCCGGCCATTTCGAGAATCTGTTTTATCAGCTTGTCGGTGTCGCTCTGGAAGTTCATGGCCTGACTGGCCTTGAACAGAGTCTCAATTTCGAAAATCTTGCGGTCGAGAGCACGGTTATTGGCTTCGAGAGCGTCGAGCATCTCATTGAAGCGATGCGCGAGAGTCCCGATTTCGTCATTTGAAGATGCCCGGATTCGATAGCTGAGATCGCCGCTTTCAATTGCCTGGGTGCCTTCTATGAGGTTGTCGAGACCTTTGGTGATGAATTTGGCGAGAACTATCGAAAGAATTATGCCGGCCAGCAGGCCGATCATCGCAATAAGATAAATATGTTTGCGGCTGACTTCCTTCGCTTCGCTCAGACGGTCGAAACTGAAGCGAAGAATGACGGTGCCGAATTTTGAAGTGCCAACTTTGATCGGCGAGATATAGTCTACAAACAGGCCGTCGTCCGACAGCAGGCGTTGCGGGGTATCGAACTTTTCAATCTTTTTGCGCAGGGGCTCCGCAATATACTCGCCCAACAGGCTGTCGGTGCTGTTTTTCAGGCGGTGCGCCAGATATTTGCCGTCAATATCAAGAATTGCGATTTCCTGTATGTCCTGGCCGCCGACGATGATTCTTTCGGTGTAGGGAACCAGGGATTCGTAAGCCTGGCTGATAATTGGGTCCTGACAGGCAATCGCAAGAGTCGAAGACAGCAGCAGGCCTGATTCGTCCATCGAAGTGGTCAGTAGAGATTCTTCCCTGAGGGAAGTATTGATCGAGTTCATTATGATTATGAGCCCTACCAGAAGGGCTATGCCGATAATGAACTTGATTTTTATCGAAAACTTGATGGCAGGTTCTGTTGCTTTCACTTTCTTTTCCGGGGGATCAGGGTTTACTATGCTCTTCCAGGAGTTTCTGGACTTTTTCTATGTAATCGTAGTCGGTATCTTTGGCAGGTAAGAATCCCTGAACATCAGTCAGGTCATCGAGAATCTCCTTGCCTTCAGGATTCTTAACATTAAGTTCAAGCAATGCTGATTTGATTTTTTCGATAAGGTCCGGTGGCAGGCTTTTGCGCACAACTATCGGTTCGTTCGAAATATCCTGAGTGGTGGCCAGAATGGTAAGTTCGTCCATCTTTGCCTTTTCGCGCAGAGTGTTGCGGGCGTCATCATAACAGGCGCCGGCATCATATTTGCCGAGAAGCACGTTGAGTACAACTGCGTCATGTTTGTTAAGAAAGGCCGTTTCATCGGCAAAATCTTTGTCAGTATTGATGCCTGCTTCGAGCAGAAGAGCTTTTGGGAAAATGTAGCCGGAAGCCGACTCTGGCTCAACCCATGCGAATTTTTTGCCCTTGAGATCTTTGAGGTTGCGAATGCCGCTGTCCTGGCGGGCTATGATGATGCCACGGTAAGAAGTCGTGCCGAATCTTATGGGCTTGACCAGAAGTTCTATTTCAGGGTTTTTGCGTGCTTCGACCGAAGTCATGGTCGCAAGCCAGGCGATGTCGATCTTGCCTTCGATCAAAAGGTTCATAATTTCAGTGTAGTTCGATGCGGTCTGCAGGCGAACCTGTTTGACACCAAGCTTCCTGGTAAGATATTCGAGAAACTTGTTGTGCTTATGAACCATGGCGGTCGAGTTGGTAAAGGGTATTCGGCCAAGCTTGAGAACAGTATTGGCATATGGAGAGCTGGATGCCGGTTCGCCTGAACTGGCAGTCTGTGCCGGCTTGACATCGCCCTGAGGCGGCTTGTCAGTAGCTGGTTTGTCTTTGTCGGAGCCGCCACATCCATGCAGTAACATTGTCACAGCAAAAGCGACCAGTAAGAAAGCTATTACTGTTTTCTTCCCCATCAGAGTTTCTCCCTTATAACAGAACTATCAGTTATGTATACCATAAACCTTTTTTCCAAGGCTACTACTTGTTTGAGCAAAAACCGTATTTCTTTGCGGAACTTCTTCAGATCAGCGCTTCCTGCTTTGTTTTGGCGCCAGAGGTATCTCAAGCGAAAATTCAATTTCTGATGAAGACGCGCTGCTCTTAAGCACGAAATATTCTATATCCTCAAAGAATGTCAGGTTGGTTATTGGCGGAATTCCCTGTGAAGCCAGCACAGGCGACTGTAAGAGGCGTTGAAGCTGTGAATTGAAGTCATCTGTGCGGATTTTCCAGAACCTTTTCAGTTTTTCGGGTAATTCGACTGCTTTTTGCGAACCGGTATCGACATTTTTGAGATGGGTCAGCTCGCTTGCAAGATTCTGCTGCGCAGTTGCAATAACGAGAAATCTGCCATACAGCCCGGCATAAACAGCCGCCTGTGGCAACATGAAGTAGCTCAGCTTTACCATCGGAAATTCGCTTTCAATAACATTTACGAAGATTCCAGTCTGCTGACACAGCTGTTTGAATTTATCAAGATTGCCGCGCAGTCTGTCTATGTCAGGTACCGGAGCGACAAATCTTATATCGGGAATGCCGCCGTCACCACTGGGCTCCAGGTTGACATAGAGTATGCTCTCGCGTGCAGTATTGGCGAGAATATCTTTTTCAAAGTCGATTCCAGCCGAAGCGACCATTGAGATTACTGTCGCTGATTGCGGAACCGCGGCGAGTTCTTTAAAAGCCTGCGCCGGGTTTTCGAGCGGATGTGTCTGGCAGAAGAACATCAGGGCGTTATGGTTGATGTATCTGCCTATGGTTATGTCGTGCTCTATTTTATCAGTATTCAACAGACCTTTGTCTGAGATGACCTTGAGTTTGCCGAAACAGCCATTTGCTGAGATTACCAGCGCACCGGCCAGATAATCCGATGCTTCTAAAATCGGCAGCAACTCATTTTTTGCCCGTTCGAGAGCGTTAATCTTGTCTGCTTTTACAGATGTTTTTGCTGACGGTTGAGCAAGAGCCTGCCTGAGAGAGAGGTTTTCACAGATTGCTCTTATAACTATGGCCTGAGATGCTGGTTTGCATTCGTCTACCAGCTTTTGAATGGCGGATTCATATTTTTTCAGCATGTTGGCTGCCGCTTTTTTCTGTTCACTTGAGAGCTGGGAGTCGGGCAGGGGCCTGAGAAAATCCGGCCCGCCGATTCCGGCTGAATCGAACAGAGATGCGGCCAGCAGCGAAGTTTGATTGGCTGTCCACTGGCTGTTGAGAGAGCGTCCGAGCCTTCGCAGGATTTCGACAGGATTATTGCCAGGCTCGTTCAGAAAATTTTCGGCGCGCTCGATCTGATAAGCGATAACTACCGGCAGTTCGGGCTTGTCGGCGAACGCCGAACTGACGAGTATGGTCACAAGAAGAACTGCGAGGGTGCACACCTTGCGGATTTTCATTACGACACCTCCAAGTGTTTATGGCTACCAGTTGATTTATCAGACAAACTAACAGCACTTGCCTGTTAATGCAACAGGCATTATTGCCGCCATGTCTTGCCTGTTGAAAAATTGCATCATTTTCTGAGATAATGTCGTATATAATGATAGAGTTGTAAAAAATGCCTCAACAGATAAGTGAGTCGAATATGAGAATTTCACATCGGCGCGGTTTCATTCTTTACATTGTCATCACCGTGCTGCTTGGCCTGGCCATAATGGCTTTCGCCCTGAATACTTTCAAAACCGGCGCGGTAACACAGCTTTCGCGCAATGTTGACCAGAACAGACTGGCTTTACTGGCTCAATCTGCTAACGCAGAAGTCATCGCCATGTTAAAAAGTCATGTAAATCTGAACCCCTCAAGCCAGATATTTACCAGATTCCGCAGTGTTTTTCCGACTGAGACCAATCCAAATCCGACTTTACCTTTCACTGTCGATATCATCCCTGTTTTTGAGCCGCAGACGACAGTGCAGCTGGCCAAGGTTGGCTACAATCTCAAAATACGCAGCAGCGCGGTGCTGACCGTTTATCGACGGTCAATATATAAGTCCATGTCGGCTTATAACGGTTATATCGACATCGTCTCGAAGGCCTGGCGGGAAGGGGCCGGCGAAATAACCATGGAAGCGCATGAGCGGCGCGACGTCAGGCTTGTCGATCTGCGCCATACCCTCGATAAATATGCTTTGTTCGTTAAGAATTACAGTAACGATTACAACAGCACCAGCCCGACACCAGATCCTAACCCGCCTGATGAATATGATAACACTATTCGCCGTATGATTATTGAGGGCGTCAATGGCATGGGTTCGCATGATATTTCGCGTGTATTCATAGGAACAGACAACTATCCTGACTGTGCCGATCCCCGCAAAGACATCTTTTTCGATCTGTTTTACCCTGAACACAAAGATCTTAAAGGCTTTACAGAAATTTTTGGCGGCAACCAGCTCGCTTCATTTCCATTCGCTCCAGAAACTCCGACATCTTATCCGGTGTTCAATCGCCTGTTCTACCGCAGCAAAAATGAATTCACAAACCTTGGCGGAGTCAGCGTTAACATGTTCATCAAAAATAAGCAGGTCATGAACGAATACGAGCGTGTAATAAATCTTGCCGCCGACGCCTGTAAAGTCCAGGCTGGAGTGGCGACCGAACCATATATGGTTGCCGGTGCTCTCAAAGATAAGTGTGGGCGTTCAATTGCCAAACTCAATAATCCAAATGCCTACTCGCAGATGATGTGTCAGGATTTTTATGATAATGCCGATGGCGACGACTACTCAGATTGTGAAGAATTCAAAAAGCTTCTTGTCACCTGTCAGCAGAACTGGATATATCGCTGGGGCTACACTGACGCGGCATCTTTGTGGAAAATTGACTTGGCCGGCCGGGCACCAAGAACGATAACTCTGCCTGAACGCTATGCCGGACTGTCTAACATCAGTATGGGGTCGGGCAACTATGGCCCATACATGGCTGAATACCGCGAACAGAAAGACGGCAAGCCTTATAATCCTGAACGCGCGCGCGTCGGGGCCATGCAGAGCTTCTATGGCCCAGATAATGACATTCCGGTTCTTATAGAGGGTAAGGCGTATCTCAGATTTTTTAAGATTGCTTATCTCGATGAGTTCACTGCGACCGTGCCTTTCGTGCAGCCGGCTCCGGTAAATATCCGCGTTATCACCAACACTTTTTTACGCAAAGACAAGCGTGATGATACCGGCAGCTACCTGTTGGAGCCGCTTGGCGTCAATCTGGCACCGAATCTGTTTGGCGACTCATTGATGAAAAGCCGAGCTATCGACACTCTTTCGGCGAACGTTCTGTGGGGCGATAAGATTAAATGCTATGATGGCGACGGTCAGGAGATCGAATTCGATCCGCTGGCGAATCCTACTTCGGTTATCGAAAAGCCGGCACAGCCCTCTGGCAGCAATGTTGCCGCCACCAGATTCGGCCGGGCGGTTGATTTTAAAAATGCCAGCTGGAACTATATCTCGGCTCAGGATTTCCTCGATGAGCGTGCTCCCGGCGATGGCAAACTGCTTTATCTCGATGGCTTCATGTACATTATGGCTGGCGATCTCGATCTTTCAAAAGTCACCCATTTTCAGGGCAAAGGACTTATCTATATCGCCCGCGGCAACTGCAAGCTTGGCTCGATCGAACGCCTGAATGCTAAACCCACCAGCGATTCTCTCAGAATATATCTGCGTCAGGGTGACTTCATCATCAGTTCACCCGATGAAGAGGTGTTTATCGAAGCTTCTCTGGCGGCACTGTATGATGATCCCCAGGGATCTGACGATCCTCTTCAACAGGGCAGCATCATTCTCAACAACCGTAAACTTGTAAAAATATATGGTAATCTGCTGGTAGACTCTCTCGATCTCGAGGTTTCCGGTGGCAGCGCACTTGCGGATGGCGGAGTTTTACATATAATACATGACCCGGGCATCTATAATGCCGCAGCAACTCTTGATAGCACAGAGCTCGATCCTTATCATATCAGTATCGGGCCGGTTAAAACCTCGTTTGCCTACCGCGCCGGAGGTGAAGAAAGCTGATGGACAACGCCCGTTGGATGGTGATTTTATCAGTGGTAGTGAGCATGATGCTGACTTTGACCCTGCTCAATCGCTATGCCCGCAGTCAGCGCCCTGAAACGCCTGTTGTGGTTGAAGAGACCAGTCAGGCCGCGGCGCCAAGAGCTGCAGAGGTGCGCCGCCCGCAGGTTCATCATTCTTCACGAGGCGTGATACCGACTTATCACAAGGTCAGTTTTCCAAAACCAGCGGCCCATACTTTCGCGGTCGATCAGCCAAAGGATGCTGAAAAAATGAAAGAATCTCTGAAGGTCGAAGGCAACATAATCAGATGAATTCGCTTAAAGATAGCGTACGCAGTGGCATAGGTTTTGTAGAAGTTCTTGTTGCGGTGCTCATCGCGGCCGTCAGCGCTGTTCCGGTCGTTTACATGGTTTCTTCTTCGCGAACCGACACCAGTAAAGCCATAAACTACCTGCGCGCGGTCGAGCTTGCCAACGAAGTCATCGAATGGGCTCAAGGTGTTGATTTTGACGATCTCGACAGTGTTACCTTTTCGACTTATGTCGGGACACTGGCCGATGATTCTACCGGCGCGATTACTCCGATGCCGGTAGGCGCGGCTGTTCCGCCAAACCCCTATTGGGCTTCCGGCAATTTCTCAGCAGATAGCCTCAAATACTCTGAGCAATATGGCAATGCTTTCTTTTTTCGTGAGGTTGAATTCGAAGACGTTACCGGTTCGATGAACTTCAGCGACGGCATGATAAAAAGGATGACGGTGCGCGTAAAATGGAACGAAGGCAGCGCCCCTTCTTCTGTTTATAATTCCGAACGTGATCGTCAGGTTGAGCTTTCGGTTCTTCTGCTCAACGACGCGAACATGAACTATTAGGTGACACCATGACACATTCAGCTTATCAAGTGCGCCGACGCGGTTTTACTTTCGTTGAAATGGCAATGACGGTTGGCATTGCCCTGTTGGTTTTTCTCATGATCTATCGCTTCATGTCGAGTACCCGCATGCATTACATGTATGGCACCGTAAATCTGCAGAATCTCCAGGAAGCACGCATGGCGATCAACTATCTGCGTCGTGATTTCTCGTGTGCCACGCCTTACATCGCCGGTCAGGATCAGGTTGACTATATCAATATGCAGAAAGCCCAGAATTTTGTGTTTGAAACCCCGGGCTGGACGCCAATTCCCGACGTGAATCTGATTAAATGCGATACCGACAGTCTGAGTATTCCAAAATTCGCATTTGGATCGCCAGATGAAGAGCCCCGTATCGAATATGTCACCTATACCTACGAGCCTGGCAACATTCTCAGCCGCAAACTTCTCGATGCTACCGGCAATCTCAAGAAAGAAGTTCAGTTTTCCGGCATAGAAAATGTCGAGTTCAAACTTTATACGCACAAGTTGAATCCAGATGTCCCTGTGCTCTGGGTTAAACTGCTGATACATGACAAAAGCACCTATGGCAGCGACGAAATCGGCAAGGCTCTCGAAGTTACCGCATCGATTTCCAGCCCCTTCATAACCAGTCTGGTCAATCATCGCAACTGGCGTTTTGAAACCGGTCACAAGGAATTATAAAAAAAATAATTTTTCTGCAACAAACTGCAACGGTCGGTCGTAAGTTTGGCAGAGTAACAATTTTCGAGGAGGAAGTTCAAAATGATGCGACAAAAAATGATTTCGGCAGTTCTGTGTCTGGCTCTTTTGCTCAATCCGATTTTCTTTGAAATGGCGGCCTGGGCCGCTGAAGAACAACAGTCCCAGGAAGTGAAGAGCGAAGCCCTCGATGAATCTTCGACTCAGGCAGACAGTGCAGTTGCAGAAACCGAGAAGGCTGATGATCAGCTGAGTACCACCAAGAAGGCGAAGACCAAGTGGTATATGAGCAGCAGCACCAAGCGCAAGATCAGAGATGCCAATACCAAGCTCGATGACGCCAAAGGCCAGGTTTCTGGTGTAAAAGAAGACGCCAAGGGCGTTGGCGATGAAGTTAAGGGCATTGGCGATACCATCGAAGGCGACGGCAATGCTTTTGACAAAATGGCCGGCGTGGCCGCAGGCATCCAGAAAGCTCTGATCAAAGCAGGTCAGTTGCTGCAGAAGATCGGTAAGCTCCTCAAAACTGTCGGTCAGGCACTTATGGCCATCGGTCAGGTGCTCTCGGCAATCCCCTGGACAGCAGCCATAGGTAAGGCTCTTACTACTGTCGGCAAGTTGCTGGTCAAGGTCGGAACCGTACTCGACAAGGTCGGTCAGGCCATCGAAAAGATTGGTAATGTGGCCAAGGGCGCCGATGCCAACTTCGGCGAAATGCTCGGCAATATCGGCACTGCTATCAAGGACGGCTGGTCAGAAGGTAGCGCTGAAGCTGATGCTTATGAACAGAAACTCAATGAAGATGCCGCAAAAGACAATGCTGCAGATGAGGGTGGCGCTTCTGAAACCAATGATGCCGCTCCGGATGACGGTTCTGGCACTGTAGAAGACGCTGATCAGGGTGTTGCAGACATCTAAGCCGGAAATATTCGATAAAAAGACCGCCTCCTTGTGAGGCGGTTTTTTTATCCGGGTATTGTCAAAAAAGATTCGGGTTGTTCCGATAGTGGCAGCGGAGTAAAAATATGCTTAAAAAAATGCTTACCTTTACTGCTGCCGCTCTGGTTGTTGTGGCTATGTTGCCCAGTATTTACAGCGGTGATCCGGGCATCACCGGCGCCATCGTCAAAGACCGCGAACGCTATTACCATCGCCTCAAGGATATGCGTGCCAAAGACCCGCAGAATGCAGAACTGAGTTATCAGATAGCCAATCTTTACTACAGCCTGCAGATGGAAGACGAAGCAATCAAGGAGTATCGCCGCACTCTGCGTGTGGACCCCAATCACAGTCATGCCAAATGGTTTTTAACCAGACTGCTGGTCAGTAAGGGCTATTTTGAAGAAGCTTTCTGGCTTGTTCGCGATCTGATCAGCGCTAACAGCGAGAATCCAGAATTCTATGCCCGCGCCGGAGAAATTTTGCTGAAGATGGACCAGCGCGAAGTTGCCAAAGAATACTTCAATCGTTACGACGAACTCAAATTCGGCGAAAAGAACGGTGCCGACCCGATGCAGTCTTTTTCAAAGCCGGTTCGCGGCACCTGGAAAGAATACTTTTACTGATAATTTCAGTCATTGCGAGGAGCGTAGCGACGAAGTAATCTCTCTGACCCTGAGATTGCTTCGCTTCGCTCGCAATGACAGATAATTCCAAAAATCGGTGTTGCCAAAAAATCAGCTGTTTTTGGCCTTGTCGAGCATCATTTCGATCTTGAGGCGGCAGTCGGCGGTAAACTCTATTTTGAAGCTGTCTTCGCTGAATTTTTCGAGATAGCGGTTAAGCTGCATTTCGTTGCCGTAATCCTGATAGAGCCCGGAGAGCATGTTTTTCAGCTCGGCATTGCGCAATCGGCTTAGACTCTGCTGATAAGACAGTTCGAGCAGTTGCCTGCGACTCTTGAGATCTTCGTAAATCTGGCGCAATCTCTTTTCGGCCTCTCTCTCTGCCTGTAAAGAAGAGGCAAGCGCCGCCAGCCGTGTTTCTATATTTTCCCTTTCCGTCTCTTTGTCGGAGGGGGTGTTTGCTAACTGCGTTTTGTCCCGGTCTATCTGCTTTTGAATGCCGTTGCCATGGGCAACGCAGTCGGCAACTCTGAGCTGAAGGTCGGCAAGCGCCAATTCGATCTGTCCCAGCAGTTGTTTGATCTTCTTTTCTGGTGACTGCCCAAAAATTTTAGCAAACACATCTTTGAGGCTCATTCAGTTTTCTCCTGGCTTGCTTCGAGTTCATACTGCTCTTTTACCTGTTCTATCCATTCTTTGCCGAAAAAATTTTCGAGCAGATCGGCAAAGCTCAGCAACAAGGGTGGGGGATCGCTCTGAGAACGGCAGAAATCAGGAATAAAACAGTTTATTGTCCAGCAGTCATCGATCTGTTTAATCAGAACCGGGAATAACGAACACCACAATGGCTTTACGTCGAGCAGCGGCAATGACTTCTCAAGCGCCAGGTCATGCAGAGAACAGAGTATGATGCCGTTTTCATCGGTGAAAGAGAGCGGGCATGGAGTGTTTGCGCGTATTTCGCGAATATGCAGAGTCCCCTTATAGGTTTCGCTGATGCCAGCGCTGACAAACGCCTGATTCTGGCGGGAAAGCCTCGGCTTTATCTGATCGAGAACAGAAAGAATTTTTTGCTCTTCTTCGTCACATATTGGAGCGCCCAGATCGCCATACATGCAGCATCGACCGAGGCACTTTGACAAATCGCAGGCGAATCTGGTCTGCCAAGCTTCATCAGATATCAGAACATTACCTATCTGTCGCATTTATATTTCAGTACCCGTCACATACTAATTTTTTTACGCTGTTTATGCTATGTTAAATCCTGATAAATTGCAAAATTTTGTCAGACAGGGTAAAGATTTCGTAAGTCTCGGTCGATAGCAGGTTTCGATGAATTACCTGGATTATATCATGCTGGGCGGTTTGATACTGCTTGCAGCGGTTGTCGTGATCAGAATCTGGTTGTGGCGCAGGCAGTCGGCCGAACAGTTGGCTAACGCGGCGATAAAACAGCCACAGACCGCTGTTGTACGAGATTCGACAGTGGAAAGCAAGCGCAGCACTTCATTTACACCGCCACCAGCTACGGATGAGACAAGTGCTGCTCCGGCAGAGGCGGATAAACAGTCTGCTACACGTCCGGCGCCACCGCCAGTCCAACCAGAAATAACAGATCCGATTACTTTGATAAAAACCTTTTCTGCTCCGGTTGAGAAGCGACTGGTCGCGATAAAAAAGGCTGGTGAAGAAAAGAACGCCCAGGCGGTGCCTGCCCTTATTGAAATTCTCTATGAACCCGATCAGGATATAGTGACCGCTGCTGCCGAGAGTCTTGGAGCCATAGGCGATTCGCGCGCCATAGAACCGCTGCTCGAAATTTCTCGACGCAGTGATATTCAGCTGATGAAAGAGATTGCCGACCGCCTCGACGAAAAAACTGTTGCCGAAATTTCTTCGGAAACAGCTCTGGCGGTGGTTTCACATCAGAGCCCCTACAATTTCAAGGAAATGGTGGTTTTCAAGATCGACCAGTTGCCGAAAGACTATTTTCAGCCCGATGGATCGCCGATTCCGCGCAAGGAACTGGTGGTCAGGGGGCTTAAAGATAACAGCCAGCAGATGCGCCAGATGGCGGCCAAAGCGGCTATCGGCCTCGATCACGAAGAACTGGTTGAGCCGCTGATCGAAGCGCTTGGCAATCAGTTTGAAGTCGAATCGGTTCGTTTTATGGCTGCTGAGGCGCTTGGCGGCATGCAGAACGAGAAATCGGTCGATTCGCTGCTGGTTGCCCTCAAAGATGACAATGTTGCGGTCAGATACTCAGCTGCTGCCGCTTTGAGCGGTCGCAAGGATGACCGGGTCGTTATGGCGTTGATCGAGCGACTGAATGACCCGGATCGTTATGTCAGATCTTCGGTCGCCTACGCCCTTGGAACTACCGGCGAACCGGCCGCTCTGGACGCACTTTTCAGCTGCTCAGAAGATGACAGCGAGGCGGTAAGGTTTTCTGCTGCCAAGGCAATAGCCAGTTTCAATCATGATGAAGTGCATGCCGAACTGGGCAAGAGGCTTGATAAGGCCAGTCGATCGATGATTCTGCTCGCTGTCGAGATTCTCGCCAATATCAAAGATGCCAGGTCGGTAAAACTTCTGCGCGAGTATCTCAAGAGTAAAGACTCAGACATTTCTTATCGCGCTTCACTGGCTCTTGCCGGCACCGAAAATGCCGACATCATCGAAGATCTTATCGAAGCTGCCAGGCGTCTCGATGAAGAACTGGTGACATTGATGAAAGAGTCTGCCAATGACCTCAGCTCTTTTGTAATTCAGCCGCCAGCTGTCGGAGTCAGCGGCGAAGGCGCTGTTCGTGGTGTCTCTGCCAATCTTGCCAAACTTGCCAAAAAGCTGCATGATTCCAGTGCCAATATCAGAGGCAGCGCTGCCAACACCCTTGGTGATTTCAAGCTTCAGGAAGCCGTTGATATACTGGCAGGCGCAGTAAAAGATAAGAATGAGTTCGTCAGAGCCTCGGTCGTTGCCGCATTAGGGCGCATCGCCGATTTTGGGGCTCTGTGGCATGTTGTCAGCCTTGAAAAGGACAAGTCAGAAGAAGTCCGTTATGCGGTGGTTAAAGCTTTGGCGCCCTCGACCGAAGTGAGCGCGCTCGAATGCCTGCATCGCATGATGACTGACGACAAGTCCAAAAACATTCGACGGGCAGCCAAGCTGGCGCTCGAGCGCCGCAACAATTAAAGCAGCAGAGTCGATCAGTCTTCTGGCCTGAGAATCGCCATGAACGCCTTCTGTGGGATTTCTACATTGCCGACCATCTTCATGCGCTTCTTGCCCTCTTTCTGCTTTTCAAGCAGTTTGCGCTTGCGCGTGATATCGCCGCCGTAACACTTGGCGGTAACGTCTTTGCGCAGAGCTGAGATGTTTTCACGGGCGATAACCTTGGCTCCAATAGTTGCCTGTAGAGGAATCTGAAACTGATGACGGGGAATCAGCGAGCGCAGCTTGGTGATGACAGCTCTGCCCCTGTATTCCGCGCGCTCGCGGTGACACAGAAACGACAACGCATCGACACGTTCGCCGTTTACCAGAATATCGACACGGGAGATGTCGCCGGCACGGTAACCGATGTGCTCGTAGTCAAGCGAGGCGTAACCGCGGGTGCGGCTTTTCAGCTTGTCGTAGAAATCGACGATGATCTCTGACAGCGGCAGGTCGAACGACAGCGAGACGCGCTGCTCCGAGATGAATTCCATGTTTTTCATGATGCCGCGCCGTTCCTGGCCGAGCTCCATGATGGTGCCGATGTAATCTTTAGGCATAAAGATAGTGGCATGCACGAACGGCTCGCGAATTTCGGCAAGCTTGGTCGGGTCCGGCAGTTTTGCCGGCGAATCGATCTCGAATGAGGTACCATCGTTGAGCAGCACTTCGTAAATAACGTTGGGTGCTGTTGTTACCAGGTCGAGGTCGTATTCGCGTTCGAGACGCTCCTGAATGATTTCCATGTGCAGCAGACCGAGAAAGCCGCATCTGAAGCCAAAGCCCAGCGCCAGCGAGTTTTCGGGAAAGTATGAAAGGCTGCTGTCATTGAGGGTGAGCTTTTCGATGGCATTGCGCAGTTCATTGAACTGATTGGTTTCTACCGGATACAGACCGCAGAAAACCATTTGCTTGGCCTTCTGGAAGCCAGGTATCGGGCTGACGTTCGCAGATTTCTCAAGCACAATCGTATCGCCGATCTGCACCTTGCCCATATCTTTGATCGTTGCATGAAAAAAGCCGACCTGTCCGGTATCGATCGTATCCACTACCAGTGGCTTTGGCGTAAAAACACCGGTTTCGATTACTTCAAACACTGTTTCGGTAGCCAGAAACTTGATGCGGTCCTTTGCCTTGATCCTGCCGTCAACTACCCGGCAATAGACGATGACGCCCTTATATGAATCGTAATTGGCGTCAAATACCAGAGCTCGCAGCGGTTGTTCGGTTTCGCCGCGGGGGGGTGGAATTCTCTCGACAATTGCTTCAAGCAGTTCGGGCACGCCAAGGCCTTCTTTGGCCGATACCAGCAATGCATTCGAGCAGTCGACGCCGATGAGGTTTTCTATTTCTTCTCTAACTTTGTCAGGGTCAGCGGCTGGCAGATCAATCTTGTTGATAACCGGAATTATTTCGAGGTCGTGAGCGATGGCGAGTGTGGCATTTGCCATCGTTTGTGCTTCAACACCCTGACTGGCATCGACAACCAGCAGAGCGCCCTCGCAGGCAGCGATAGAGCGCGACACTTCGTAGGAAAAGTCTACGTGGCCTGGGGTATCGATAAGGTTGAGCGTATATTCTGTTCCGCTTTTGCTCTGGTAGATCATGCGCACGGCCTGGGCCTTGATGGTAATGCCGCGTTCACGCTCAAGTTCCATCGAATCGAGCAGCTGGTCTTTCATTTCCCGTTTGCTGACGGTGGCTGTCGATTCAATAAGGCGGTCGGCCAGAGTTGATTTACCGTGGTCAATGTGTGCGATGATACAGAAGTTGCGTATTTTATTCAGTGACAAAGAGTTACTCCTGAGATTGAGTGAAAATATAACGGGAAATGAGGATCTTCAAAACCCAGATAAGAATCAGGCCGGCTATGGTAGCTATGATGCCAAAAACTATGCTGGCAATCAAGCTTTGATTTACCGCCCAGAATATGGCGTCGAGTTTTTGCGGAATATTCGGGTCTTCAGGGCGATAGCGAAGAATTCGGCGGTAATATTCTTCGGCCTTGTCATACTCGCGCTCGTTAAAAGCGCGGTTGCCGAAGAAATACAGGGCATTAACCATGAGTTCATGCGCTTCAGGGTTGTTCGGGGACAGGTAAAGAATCTGTTCTATGCGTGGCATTGCGCTTTCCCACTCATCTTTGAGCGCCATCTGTTTGATTTCGCGCAGCATGAGAGTAGTCTGGCCCGGCTGAAAGAAATGTATGCGGTTGTTGCCCTGATCTGAAATCACCAGCACTTCGTCGCGGTTAAGTGCCAGTCCGCGCGGGCTCAGCAGAGCACCTGGTTTTGAACCGCGCCGGCCATGGTGTTCAAAATACTTGCCGTCGCCGGTTATTTCGACTATGCGATTGTTGAGGGTGTCTGATATCAGCAGATTATTGTTGAGTGCGGAAGTGATGAAAGACGGATTGTTGAGCATACCTCTGTCTGTGCCCTTGATTCCGCCGTAGCGCCAGAGAACCTGGCCGTCAGAAGGATTCCAGCATACTACCTGATTGAAAGTCGGGTATGATACTACCAGTCTGCCGTCGCTGGTCCAGTGCACACCGCGCGGCGCTACCGGTGAAAGCCCGCCTCTTTTGGTTTCTTCCTGATAAATCAGTTCTTTGAGACATTTGCCTTCATCGTTCAGAATCTGCACGCGGCGGTTTCGCCATTCTGCAACAGCTATGCGCCCGTCATGGCTGACATCTACATCCATTGGCGCATACAATTCGCCCTGCGCCTTGCCTGATTTGCATAAAGTTCCGGTCAGGGCGCCGTTTCGTGGATCGATTATCGCTATTTTGTCGGTTTCCATTGAAGTGACATAGAGTCGATCCTGGGCATCGAGTGCCAGGCCCACTGGCTTTTTCAATAACTTGCTGAGCTCATCAAGGTTTTGTTTGCGGGCTTCAATGGCGGCTGCGTCAAGTTTGCTCTCGTCTATTTTAGCGGTTCTAGGGATCTCGCCGACATAGTCGCCTTCTTTGCTCAAAACCTGAAGGCGGTTATTGCGATGGTCGGCTACGATTATCAAGCCATCTCTGGTGATGACAAGGTCTTCAGGGCTGGCGAACTCAAGCGGGCCCTTGCCCTCGAAGCCTTTGCTGCTGTAAACCGAAAAATCAAGAGAGGTCTGCGCACCGAGATGCGGTGTGCATGCCAGCAGAAGAGCAATTAAAAGAACTTTTGTGCGCAAACAGCTGATCAATTGTTTGATTCCTCTATTCGATTGTAGGTGAGATACCTGTCTTTACTAAGTTTTTCTTCGCGGGTCTTTCCACCCATGGTAATTTGTCTGAACGCCTCGATGCTGTAACCATGCACTCCGGGGTGGACTATTTTGACTTCGCCCTTTTTAAGCTTCGAGTTAGTTTTTTTCTGTACCTTATAGGGATGTTGAACTTCATTCCTGGCTTCGAGCTTTATATCATCGAATGGCTTCTTTTCGGAATATATTCTTATTTCAACACTGCCTTTGCCAGAGCTGCAGGCTATCAACACAGGAATGTCGAGACTGTTGGTGAAGCGAAAATCTTTATAACCCCAGGCGACTGCTGCGTCAAATCCCCGCTTGGCATAGTTTATGCCATCGTAGATCGAATGATTGTGGCGCTCGTCGATTTTCATGCCGCTCATCAGAACAGCATTGTAAAGAGTTGTGCTGACCTGACAGATGCCGCCGCCAAGCCCCGGTATGACGCGGCCCTGTGAAATGACTCCGGCTTTTTTGAAACCGCACTTCTCTGTGCGTGGGCCGACGACCTTGTTAAAGCTGAATTTTCCGCCGGGAGGAATTATCAGTCCGTCAATTTTTTCGGCGGCAACGCGTAAATTTTCATTGCGGTTTTCATCATTGATGTGGTCTGCGTCGTGTGTGGTGGTATAAGATGCGATAAGCTGGTTGAGTCCCATTTTTTTTGCCTGTTCTGTAAATCCTTCCTGTCCTTCGGTTTCGTTTATTATCAGTGGAATTTCGAATTTTTCGGCTTCGTGATTTGCTTTGATTTTTTCTTCAAACGCTGCCATGGTCTTTTCTTTGTCTACCGAATAGCCGGGTTCTCCTCTAACGATACGTGAAAACCCGCTTTGCTCCTTAGCCAGTCTGGCTGGAACCGGAGGTTTTTCTGATGTCAGTTCGGGCAGTCTGTCTACCAGTTCTCTTATCTTGTCGCCGTCGGCAATAACTTCCACTGGTTTGTCATTCTGATAGGTTACTTTGAACAGAGGAACCGCGCTGTATTCGAAAGTTTTATCTTCTGCCTTGAATGCGACATCAACCGAACGTTGCATGACCTCGGTTTTGGGCGAAGCTGACGGAATCACGTCTGGAGCAGAGGGCTCTTTTTGGCCCATTGAGGTCACGCGGGGCAGGGAAGGGGTTTTGCCCTGAAAATACATGATTGCAGCAAAAACTGCCGAAAGGGCAAAGACGACTCCTATTACCAGAAGTCCGGGTTTCAGTAGATTTTTCATCAGTAACGCTCCAGCAAATTAGTCGGTTTCGGCCTTTAAAGAACGACCCATCAGGTTGGCGGCCGCTACCGCGGGGGGGCAATTTTCAAAAAGAACCCTGCATAATTCTTCGGTAATTGGCAGCTGAAGGGTTAGTTTTTTGCCCCATTCGCTGCCAATTTTTGCAGCCTCAACGCCTTCTATTACCATCTTTGTCGAGCCCGTAAAATTTTGCAGACTGTCACCTTTTGCCAGGGCCATGCCAAGTCGGTGATTGCGCGAGAGAGGCGAAGAAGTCGTCGCCATAAGGTCGCCGAGCCCTGCCAGCCCGTAAAATGTTTGAGATTCACCACCCAGAGCGGTTCCAAGTCGCACCAGTTCATGCAAACTGCGCGTCAGATATGCCGCCTTGGCGTTGTCGCCGAGTTCGAGGCCATCAACAATGCCGGCTCCAATTGCAAATATGTTTTTGAGAGTTCCGCCAAGCTCGACTCCTGTTCTGTCGTTCTGGCGATAAACCCTGAAATAGTTATTGGAAAAGCATTCCTGTAAAGTCTGCGATAGATACTGGCAGGGTGCTGCGATAACCGAGGCGCCGAGCTTTTTCTGGGCGACTTCATCCGCAAGGTTCGGGCCTGAGAGGCAGGCGATGTTGTCGTTGTCAGATTCCGGAGTAATTCCGAGAATATCGCAGATGACCTGCGATATGCGGCGACCGCTGCCGCGCTCAAACCCCTTGGCAACATTGACAATCCCTCGCAGACTTTTAAGTTCGGCTTTATATGGTTCTATCGCTGACCTGACAAAACCAGAGGGAATTGACAGCAGGGCGATTTCTGCGCCAGTTAGAGCTTCTGACAGATTCAGCGTGCATTCAAGGCTCTGGTTGAGTTCCAGGTGGCTCACAAAGAAGGGGTTGCGATGGCTTGAATTTATACCCGCCACGACTTCAGGTTCGCGGGCCCAGAGCTTGACCTGGTGACCGTTATCGCACAACAGATTGGCCAGAGTAGTGCCCCATGAACCGGCTCCGATTACTGCGAATTTCATGCTGTTTTCTCCGTGACAGAAGCGGTTTCTCCAGCTGGTGCAGCAGCTTTGTTGCCCCATACGGTAGCTTCTTCACCCTTTAAAATGCGCTGTATATTGGCCTTGTGGCGGAGAATGACAAATACTGCCACTACAGCCGAAAAGCCGGTTATGTAAGAGTTGTATGCCGGTCCGAGCTCTTCGAACCAGTAGATGAAGAAGGGCAGGGCGGCCGCTGCAAGAATAGAGCCGAGTGAGACCATACCGCTTACTCCCAGAGTTGCCAGGAACAGCAGCAGACTGCATAGCGACGCTTTGGTCGCAAGCGCCAGAAAAACGCCGAGACCTGTCGCTACGCCTTTCCCGCCTTTGAAGCGGACCCAGAAAGACAGCGTGTGACCTGCCATTGCTGCTGCGGCGGCGGTGAACGCCAGCGTCGGATTGTGCGGCATTATTTGTCTGACCATGATTACAGGCAGTGCGCCTTTTGCAATGTCTATCAAAAGCGTAACTATACCGGGTCTCTTGCCGAGAACCCTGAATACATTCGTTGCACCCATGTTCTTGCTGCCGTGCTCGAAAATATCAAGGCGATAAAAAAAGCGACCGATCCAGTATGCGGTTGGTATCGAACCGCAAAGATAGCCGATCAGAACGGCGTAAAGGTGTTCCATCAGATCAATGTCCCGTATAGAGTTTTATCGGCCAGCCGTCAAAGGTTTCTTCCTGTTTTATGTGGTTGAGCAGGTAGCGTTGATACGAGAAGTGCACGCCCTTCGGCTCTGAACATTTCAGTTTAAATACGACTGGTGGGCCATCATACTGTATGAGCGATTTAAGTTTAACTTCGCGCCCGCGGAAGGTGGGGGGCGGCTGAATGGTCACGGCATCGTAAAGAATGGTTTTCAGCCGGTCATCGGCAATTCGGCGTCGACCGGTTTCCTGCACGTGGTCTATCATTTCGAAAAGCCGGTTGACGCGCAGACCAGTTTTTGCAGACGTTGAAAGCATTGGTGCGAAGCTGAGCAGCGGAAATTCCTCGCGGGTCTGCTTGATAAGCTCGTCCCAGAAATGTTCGTCATGACGTGAGATATCCCATTTGTTCCAGACTATTATACAGCCGGCACCACTGTCGATAACCCGACCGGCGATGCGCTTGTCCTGGTTGGTGATGCCGCCTTTCGAGGCGTCCATGACGAGAATGACCAGGTCGGTATCTTTAATCGCGCCGAGAGTACGGTAGACCGAAAACTGCTCGACGTTGTCCTTGTCGCGGTCGGGGCGGCGCAGACCAGCGGTATCGACAAAATTGTAGATTTTGCCGCTGCGGTGGAGCTTAACCTGTATGGTGTCGCGGGTTGTGCCGGGCACGTTATCGACGATCGAGCGGTGTTCGCCGATGAGGCTGTTGAAAAGAGACGACTTTCCGACATTTGGCTTGCCGACAATGGCAATGCGTTCAAGTTCGCGATCTTTGCGTGCTACGATCACCTCGTCATAGGTTTCGTTCCGCGGCAGGTCGGCGACCAGCAGGTCGAGAAAATCAGCAACGCCATGGCCGTGAATCGCCGAAATAGGATACATCTGCTCGATACCGAGTTCATAGAATTCAGCCAGCTGCGCCTCATCGTTTGGATTGTCGAGCTTGTTGATGACCACAAAAAGAGGATGCCCGGTCCAGTGCCGCCGTAAAAAGTTGAGAATCTGTTTGTCATCCGGTACCAGACCGGCTTTGCCATCGCAGATAAAAATTATCGCGTTGGCTTCGCGCAGCGCATAATCTACCTGCTGCTTGATTGACTGCATCAGCGGTTGACTGTCATCGGGGTCGAGGCCGCCGGTATCGACAAGATTAAAGCGTCTGCCGTTCCAGACGGCTTCTGCGTAGTTACGATCGCGGGTGACGCCGGGAGTCGCATCGACAATCGCATGCCGATAACCTACTATTCGGTTCATCAGAGAAGATTTGCCGACGTTGGGCCTGCCAACTATGGCGATTACGGGGATTGACTCCATGGCTACCTCCAGATTTGGAAAAGAAGATTATAGCATTGTTTGTTCTCCGGGTCAATGCTGTTTGCAGCTAAACACTGATTAAATGCTGAATTTCAGGTGACCCGGCCGCTGCTCGGCCAACAGCATGTAATTGACATGCGTCAGTGCTTCTGATAATGTACAACCTCAATAATCCAAATCATGAGGTAACCCGTGATTCAATGCAAGACGCTGATTCCACTGCAGGAGCTGGATCTCAAGATCGATGCGGCCAACGGACAGATAGAAGAAAAAAAACAGAAGGCTGCTCGAATGCACAGCGAAATAGAAAGCGATGCCGCCCTTCTTGAGAAAAAACAGGCGCTTCTCAAAAAGATACAGCTGCGGCGGCGTGCGGCTGAAACTGAATTTGACAGTCTCAATACTGCGATCAAAAGCTCACAGGTCAAGCTGGAAAGTGCGGGCATGCCACCAGCGGCTTATTCAGCACTTGAGCGAGAACTGACAACGCAGAAGAGTAAAGCCTCAGAAATCGAAAGCAAAATTCTTGAGGACATGGAAAAAATCGAAACTCTTGAGACTGATATTGCCAAAGGCGAAAAAGTGGTTGCCGGGCGCAGAGAGCATCTGGCACAGGTAAAATCGCGCATTTCCGATGAAGTTCTTGTCGTCAAAAGAGAAATTGAAGAGCTTAAAACCCGGCGTGGCCAATGCAGCCTTACGATTGAAACCGGTATTCTCGAAAAATACGAAGAACTTCGCCAGAAACGTCGCGGACAAGTTTTGTTTCCGTTCGAGAATTCCTCCTGTCCGGCTTGCGGCATGGGTCTGCCGGCGGGATTCATGAGCTCGATCGTAACTCACGATGGCGCCGAAAGCTGTTCAAACTGCGGGGCGCTTCTTTACTGGACTGGTGTAAGAGATTAAAATGAAGCTATTGTCGACTAAATCCTGTGTGCTGTTGCTGGTCGCTTTTGTCCTGCTGGTAACTTCTTCTCTCATTGCACAGGAAAAACCATCTGCAAAGGTTGATGCTTCCAACTATCTTGACGACCGTGCCGAACTGGTTAAGGCCGAGCTTCGCCAGCAGATTGTCGAAAACTGTCGTGAAATTGAAGAGAAGACCAGGATCAGGGTTCTGATAAAGACCATGCGCATCGCCAATCTGGCTGATGGCCAGACTCAGGTAGAGAATTTCTTTGCCGAATGGATCAGAAGTATCGGCATGGATAAAAGAGGTATTCTCATCTTTGCCCTGCTGCCAGAGGGCGCAGCCCATGGCAAGGTGCATCTGCGCGTGGGTATCGGTCTTAAATATCTGGTTACCCGTGAAATGGGCGAAAAGATACTTAATCAGGTAATCTTGCCCAACAATGCTATCAACAACGATGGAATGGGCTTTGTTGAAGGCGTAAAAGCGATCAGGCGCATGTTGCTGGATGAGCTTAAACGCGATGCGTCACGCGTTGGGGCTGGTTCTCAGACCTTCGACCTCAGAGGCTTCCTGTGGACCTCAAAAGAAATCGTGCTGGCTTTGCTGGTCGGACTGTTTCTTTGTTACATCATATTTTTTGTCGAACGTTGCCCGAGATGCAACGGCGCTCTCAAGGTAACAAGCGAGATACTTAAAGAACCAGGGGTTAATACCCTTGGTCTGCAGCGAAAAATATATGCGTGTGAACGTTGCGGGTTCTCAAGACGTAAGAAAGAGCCGGTTTATCCTGCGGGTAAGGCCGGCCTGATCATGCGTCTGACTGGAACCAGGCGCAACGTAAGAATTGAATAGCAGGAATTGCAGGGCAACCGGTCGGTCGCGTTTCCCCTCGGGGAAATGAGGAAAGTCCGGGCTCCACAGGGCATGGCGCTGGGTAACACCCAGGCTTCGGGAGAGAGATTTCCCGGGGACGGAAAGTGCAACAGAAAATAAACCGCCGATGGTCGCGAGACACAGGCAAGGGTGAAAAGGTGCGGTAAGAGCGCACCGGAGCGTCTGGCGACAGCGCTTCTGGTAAACCCCGCCGGAGCAAGACCGAACAGGGGGATGAAACGGCCCGTTTCGATACTACCCCGGGTAGGTCGCTAGAGGTCAGAGGTAACTCTGATCCCAGATAGATGACCGACACCTCTTCGGAGGCACAGAACCCGGCTTACAGGTTGCTCTGCTTTTTCTGCTTTTTCAAATCTTCGCTTCAGGATTCTGTTATCTCGTCAGCGACAAATTTAATAAAATTTGGATTATGCACAAGACAGCTGCCGAGTTCTATAGGCATATGCGGGTTAGCCTCGCGATATTTTTTTACTATCGCTGGAATATCTTCATCAATATGTGAGCCTGGCAGCAAAAACAGAGGGATAAGGCGCAGGCAGCTGCAGCCGTTGGCTATTGCCATTTCTATTGCCTCTTCAAGCGATGGCTTTGCTCCCCTGAGAAAACAGACGGAAAACTCAGCCATGCCATCGCGGGCCTTGAGTCTGTCGGCAAAAACAGTTGCCGCATTGCCTGCTGTTTCGCGCGCAGAACCATGAAAGATCAGCAGGGAATGCTTTCTGGCGGCCATGGCGTGCGTCAGGTCAGAAGCCCTTCTCTTTCATGTAGTCTTCCATGGTTTTGCCTTCTTTTTCGAGCTTCTTTTTGAGTTCTTCCTGGCCGGGCAGCTCGCCACGCTTCTGCTTTTCGATGATGGTAGCCTTGATTTCTTCAAGAACCGATTCGCGTTCTTCATCGGTTGAGGCGTTCTCAAGTTTTGAGCGGGCGTCGGTAATGATGTCTTCGATCTTCTGTTTGTCTTCTTCGCTTACCTTCTGGCTGCCGCTGCCGATAAGCTCTTCGAGGTCCTGGCGCGTGAAGTCGCCGGCTTCGATGGTGTCGAGAAGCTTTTCTTTGTTTGAGCGGTTGAGGTAGTCGAATTTGTGGGTGATGACGAATTCTTCGTTGGGATTTTCGACATAATCGAGAGCACGCATGTAGACTTCGGCGGCCTTGTCCTTTTTGTTGGCGATTTCGTAGAGAAAGGCCAGCTGCAGCATCGGTTCCTTCTGCCATTCACTGCCATCAAAAGACTTTTGCAGCGCACTTTCGTAGATGCCGATGATTTCTTCAAGCAGCTTGAAGTTGCGGTAACGCAGTGGCGGATTGAGTCTGAAAGCTTGAAAAACAGTGACGGCGAGTTTTAACTTCTGGTTGCTGTCCTTGTTCTTCTGGTAAATCTCGAAGCGCGCCTGACCGGCGGCGTTGAATTTTTCCTGAAGATCTTTGATTCTCTTTTTGTAGCCTTTGAGTTTGCTGTTGTATTCTTCGCCTTTATCCGGCGATGGTCGCGAACGTGATACTATCTCAAGGTTGTTCTTGGCTTCGAGGTGGTTTTCCTTCATGAACTGAACCTGGCCGAGAATGTAACGAAATACAGCGTTGTCCGGCTCAAGTTTTAGTGCTTCTGTCAGGTTTGTTTCAGCCTCGTCAAGATTCTTGCCAACGAAAGCCGACTCTGCTTTCTTGAAAAAATCAGCAGCTTCGGGGTTGAGTGCCAGCGCATACACGCCAGCCGCTACGGCAAGCAATATTGTTATGATAAAAGCCAAACCAGTCTTGTTCATGGTTCCCTCGTAAATTTTGCAGAGTTACTTCACTTTTATGATACCAGATTATTGCTACCATGTCATTATTGCAATATCATTCAGGGTGATTCTCTATCTTGCCATAACAGGAAGCACAGATGACTATGAACAGTGGTAGCAGTCGTGCGGGCAGACGATTTCAGCTCGTATTTTTTCTTGTTTTTGCCGTGATTCCATCATTTCTGGCCTATATTGGCTGGACGTTCTACCGTGAACAGAGAATAGCAGCCTTTAGAAACGATTCGATACCTGATATTCGCCGCGAACTGCTGAGACTTCGGCGCGAGGGTGATGATCGCCTTCATATTCAGCGGCGCATTAACTTTTTGTATGGCAACATGGCTGAAGAAAACTTCGACGAAGCAACCATAGAAGCCAATTTGAACCGCTTTCGCGAAGAAGGGTTCGGCTTCGTCAACTTCAGATTTTTTAAAGAGGACGGCAGCTCTTTGAGTATTAAAGGGCAGTCTGAAAGTCGGCGGGCCGTGCTGCAGAAGATTTTTGAGGCCCTTCTTCTGCAGGAAACTACCGGTGATGGCTCTCTGCTGCAGCGAAACCGCCCGTTTTTCGATGCTCTGGTCGGCGGCATTACGCCTTCTGCAATCGCACAGGATAAGTCTTCACTGCTGCGCGTAATGATGAATGGGCGGCCGGGCTATTTTTACTGGAACACCATTTATTCGCCCGAGCCTTCGTCAAAACTGCGCGGAGGCTTGGTAGCATGGTTTCGCGAGGCTGATATTCCCAATAACATGGCGCTTGGACAATTGCTCGATCAGATAAACGCTGAATGGCAGGGTCAGAGAGTATACGGATTGATAGACCTCGCCTCGTCAACGCGCTCACTGCCGGCAATTATAAAAACCGGCGCCGGCAGATTTTCACCCGCTGTTGTTGCCAGCCATCTGGTTCGTTTGCGTAATCAGTTTCAGTCGCAGTCAGAGCTTTCAGGCCATCTGCTGGTCAGCGAATTTTTTACTCCAGATCGAGTTCTGTTTTGTCTCGATCGCTTGCCGCACCGTTTTTACAATGATGTTTCCACCATGTTGAAAATATTTATTATCATCTGGCTGTTGCTTGTATCAAGGGCTGGCGCCGGCTTTTCCGTCAGCTGCCGGCAGGAATCGCCAGATATGATGAAACAGACCGTGTGTTTCGGCCTTACGCAAAAACAATTTTTTGTTATGTTCGCTGCAGTGCTGCCGGTGCTTACCATTCTTATGATAGGCTGTAATTACCGCGATGCCTTCGCCAAAATGTTGACTCAGGAGGCTTTTTCCGGTCTTACCGGCAAAATTGAGCGTGTCGATGAAAACTATCAGGTCGCAGTGCGCAATCTTGAGCACATCTATCGTAGAGTTGCGCGTTTGCCAGAGGTTCGCGCGCTCGATACTGCTGCCATTGACAAGCTGGCAGATGAACTGCGGCGCAAGGATGCCATCAATCGTCTATACATTGCCGACCGCAGCGGTCGCATGCGCTACAGCTGGCCGACCGGTAAGAATTCTGGCGATGTTACCGCCAGAATAATGCCGGCGATTTCGCGGCGCATTTTTATCACGCAGCGCGGTGATGAAGAAAGCTTTCAGGACAAGGTCAGCGACATGATGATGGATTCATTTGCCGACAGCTTCTCAGATATGCTTGGCGATACCGGTACCAGTCTGTTGAGAACCTTTGAAAATCTCGACCAGGTCAATGAATTCTGGTTGGCAAACCGCCGCCATTACGTCTACACCAGCTTTGTCGAGCGCGGCACCGAAAAAGATCCGTGGCTTTTGTATATATGGCATGGCACGGTATCTTTTGCGCAGCGCTATCTTCAGAGACAGATTCAGCGTAACGTCGATGAGCAGAACGATCTCGACAGCCCGATTCGCCTGGCAATGGTGCCGAGAGAACGTAGTGAGTTGCCATTTCCGCGTGATTTTAACAAGTATCCTTTTGTTGCCCAGCTCTCAGACCAGGTTGTCAGCACAGAGATTCAGCAGAACCTCATCAGTTCGATGGCCGGCGAAAAATGGCTGATCGCCGCCGCGCCTCTTAAACGTGTTCCGGCTTATCTGGTGTTTGCGATGTACCCTTATCGCATTATCGAGCAGCAGACTTTTGCTCTGTCGATGATGATATATCTGGCCGCCTTACTTTGTCTTGTCGCCGCAATTGCTCTGACCACCGTAATCGACGACCTCTGAAATTCCCAACGCTATTGACTGTTGACTTTTCAGCGAAATTGCAATAAAATTGCAAGTTCGTGTCGGGTTTTGTACGTTTTTAGGTCAGGGGTTTTTCTTTGGGCTTTATTTCAAACGAAATAATAGCGTTGATAAGAGAGAGAACCGATATCATACAGATTATCGGTGAGCATGTGCGGCTGATTCCGTCAGGGAACAGTTACAAGGCCCTGTGCCCTTTCCATAAAGAGAAGACCCCGAGCTTTCACGTTATTGCCGATAAGCAGATTTATCATTGTTTTGGCTGCGGGAAGGGCGGAGACGTATTTCGTTTTTTGATGGAGCTTGAGCACCAGACCTTCCCCGAGGCCGTTCGCCATCTGGCAGCACGCTGTGGCGTGGCCATCCCCGAAGAACACGACCCCGAAATCGAAAAGCGCGCCGATCTTTATAACTTTCTCGATATGGCGAGCAAATATTACGAACAATGCCTGCACGACAGCGCCAGCGGTGCCCCTGCCAGAAATTATCTGAAGAAGCGCGGCATTACTGATGAGACCGCGAGAAAATTCAGGATGGGCGTGGCTCCAGACGCCTGGGACTCAATCGCAAAGCGCTTTGGCCGTAGCCAGGAAGACCAGCAGAACCTCGAAAAGGCCGGTCTCGTGCGCCCGCGCAATCAGGGTGACGGCTACTACGATGTGTTTCGTAACCGTCTTATGATCCCTATTTTTGATGCGCACGGCAGGGTGGCCGGCTTTGGCGGACGCGTGCTGTCGGCCGAAGATGAACCCAAGTATCTCAACAGCGCAGAAGGCGAAACCTTCAACAAGCGCCGCATGCTCTACAACTTTCGCGAGGCCCTTCCGGCCATCAGACGCCTCAACGCCGCCATAGTCGTCGAAGGCTATCTCGATGTCATCAGTCTCTGGCAGAATGGCATAAAGAATGCCGTGGCTTCTCTGGGCACAGCGATATCCCCTGACCAGGTTCAGATGCTTGCCCGCAACTGCGAAACCATTTATTTCTGCTACGACGCCGACACGGCCGGGCAGCGTGCCACTCTGCGTGCCATATCGATGCAGAAGGATGCGCCGGTCAATGCCAGGGTCATCAGCTTTCCCGACCCGGCTGACGACCCCGACAGTTTTGTCATGCGTGAAGGCGCTGAGAGCTTCAAAAAACTGCTTGAAAAAGCAGGTGATATATATACTTTTCTCATTGAGACTCATACCCGTGGTTTGAAGCCTCCCCTCGAAATTACCGTAAAGGAAAAGCTTATTCAGGAATTCAAAGAGCTGGTCCCTGCTATTCACAGTTCAATTGCGAGAAGTGAAGTAACACGAAAAATCTCGAAACTGTTGGACGTGGATCCTCTTGTTCTTGAAAAGGAGTTTTCAGCTGGGGTTACGGCAGAGCCCGCAGAACCTCAAAAGAGAAGAAACTTCGTCTCGCCCCGTCTGAACGCCGAAATTCAGCGTCAGGAATGGGTGCTCATGCATCTGCTCGAGCATCCCGAAGAGCTCGATCGAGTAAGGGCGCTGCTAGGCCCTGATGATTTTTCCGACCCCCGCTTACGAATGATATTTGAAGCAATCAGTCTTCAACAGGAAGCGGCCGGTGGCTCGTTAAAACCAGCAGAAATTCTGGCAGCCCTCGACGATTCGACTCTGGTGTCGCGGCTCAGTGAGTTGATAACAACTCTCGGAGACCGGCCGCCCGAACCCTTCATGGAATGCGTGAAGGGCCTGGTGCGGCACCGTCTTGACCACGAATTGAAAACGTTGCAGCAGCACATCAGAGAAGCGGAAAGAGCTGGAGACGATACTCTGATGGCGCAGCTGAGCATGGAGCAGATAGACATCAAGCGAAAAATGGATATGTTGTATTGATTCACTCCAGAATGAGGCTAAATTATGACTACTGAGCAGGCCGCACAGGCCAAAGGTAAGGTTGCTCGAAAAAAAGAAACGCTGACGCTCGAAGAAGTAAGAGCGGAGCTTGTAGAAATAGGTACCCGGCAGGGTTATCTGTCATACCAGGAAATCAACCGGCTTCTGCCGGATGGTCTGCCTACCGAAGCCTTCGAAGACATCATCAATGAGCTGATGGACAAGAACGTCGAGCTCGTCGATGACGATGAAGTAAGGCTCGACAAGAAGCTGCCGGTCGCCGAAGAGAAAAAGGAAGAAGAAGACAAGCAGCAGCAGGATTTTGACGATATCGACGATTCGGTACGTGTTTACCTTCGCGAAATCGGCAAAATCAGACTGCTCACCATGCAGGAAGAAGTCACTCTCGCCAAGCGCATCGAGCACGGCGACGCCGAAGCGCAACGAAAGCTGATCGAAGCCAACCTCAGGCTCGTGGTTTCTGTTGCCAAGAAATACACCAAGCGTGGCCTTCTGTTCCTCGACCTTATCCAGGAAGGCAACCAGGGTCTGATCAGAGCTGTCGAAAAATTCAAATACCGCAAGGGTTACAAATTTTCGACTTACGCCATCTGGTGGATCCGCCAGGCGATCACTCGCGCCATTGCCGATCAGGCTCGCACGATAAGAATTCCGGTGCACATGGTCGAGACCATCAACAAGCTGCGCAAAGCCTCGCGTAAGCTGGTTCAGAAGCTCGGACGCGATCCGGCAGTCGAAGAACTCGCCGTCGAAGTCGGTCTGCCGGTCGAAAAAGTCAAAAATATCATGAAGACCGCGATGGACCCGATTTCGCTCGAAACCCCGATCAATGGCGAAGAAGATTCGCATCTCGGTGATTTCGTCGAAGACAAATCGGCTCTGCCGCCGGCCGAAACCGCGTTCAATCTGATTCTCAAAGAACAGATCAACAAGGTTCTGGCAACGCTTACCGAACGCGAATCAAGAGTTATCAAATACCGTTTTGGTCTCGAAGATGGCTGGCAGCGCACTCTCGAAGAAGTCGGCCAGAAGTTCGGTGTTACCCGCGAGCGTATCAGACAGATTGAAGCCAAAGCATTGCGAAAACTCAGACATCCGAGCCGCTCGAAAAAGCTCAAAGAATTCTACATGGAATAAAAAAAGTGCTTGCATGCAAAGGCGCACTATGCTACAATGAATGTCGCGTCGCGGGCCTATAGCTCAGTTGGTTAGAGCCTCCGGCTCATAACCGGATTGTCGCAGGTTCAAGTCCTGCTGGGCCCAAGCTCGCGAAAATATTTGTCTGGCCCCCCTCGTCTAGAGGCCCAGGACACGGCCCTTTCAAGGCTGCGACAGGGGTTCGAATCCCCTGGGGGGCGCTTCAGACAAACTGGCAACAGTTCGTCGCATTTAAAGTGTTTTGCCCCCCTCGTCTAGAGGCCCAGGACACGGCCCTTTCAAGGCTGCGACAGGGGTTCGAATCCCCTGGGGGGCGTGCAGAAAAGAGACAGAGTCTTCGACTCCGTCTCTTTTCTGGTTTTAGCGATAAAAAAAGCGATGAAGTTTCGTGTGGCAGGCCAAAGGCCGATGCCCGGGTATAAATAGACAACAAAGTCGCTGTTTGTATAATATTTTATTGCGGGTACCGGCTTGTGAGTGTTAAACTTATGCCATGTAATTAATTGGAGGAGTATGGAATATGAAGAAAGTTCTGGTTACTGTATTTGCAGCCGTCCTTTGTTGTACGCAGGCGTTCGCTTTTGACGTTTCGCCTACACAGATTAACACCGGCAAAAAAATTGCCAAGAAAGTGACTGTATCACAGGATTTCCTGCGCAAACTGTTCACCAATAAGTCGATGGTCGATGGTATCGAAATGCTTTCGGTGACTGACGACGGTAACAGACTTGCAAGTATAAGAGGCACGCTTTCTTCACCGCTTAGCGGTAACATTGGCGTCGCCGCCAGAGATTACATCCAGGAAAATGCCGCCCTGTTCAATCTGCCCAGATCAGATGTCGATTTCCTGCGCATGATGAAAAATTATGAAGTTGACGGCGTTACGCACCTGACCTGGAACATGATCATCGACGGCGTTTTCGTTCGCCATGCAACCATCGAACTGACCGTTGACAAAGACGGCGTTGTAACCCTGGCCCATGGCTCGTTGCCTGAAATCAACGAGATCGCCAACCAGATCACTCTCGAGCGCTATCAGGCTATTGGCCTCGCCAAACAGGCGATCAAAGCCGACAAATTCCGCTCTGTGCCCGAAGCTGAACTTCAGATTGTCGCCGAAGAAGACGGCACCGCCAGAATGGCTTATGTCGCCAAACTCGCCGTAGAAAATCCGCTGGGTGACTATGAAGTCGTGGTAGACGCCGAAACCGGCGAAATCATGCACATCAACAACGAAATGAACTTCCACACCGGTCTCGGTGCTGTCTATGTAACCAATCCTCTTCGCTGCGACATCACCAAAGAAGAGCTGCTGCATCTGACTGCAACAACCCCGACCGGAAAATATTGCGTTGTCGATAACGAAGATGGCCCTGAATCAGATCGCGAAGACAGCATTCATATCTATGAACCCGACAACACTCACTTTGAAGAAATCGGTATGTATAACTACATCACCACTATTCATGACTTCTTCAAGACTCTGGGTCATGACAAGCTCGACCGGCCGATGAAAGCCGTTGTGCATCTCGGCGACAACTACGACAATGCTTATTTCAGCCCCTGGCAGGGTATGGTCGCTTTCGGCGACGGCAACAAGTTCAACTGTCTGGCCCGCGAAGCTTCGGTAGCCTATCATGAGTATTCACACGCGGTTCTCAACTCGATCAAATATTTTACCTACAGCGGTGAATCCGGAGCCATCAACGAAGGTCAGGCTGACTATTTCGCCTGCTCGGTAACTGATGACCCGCTTCTTGGTGAATGGGTCGTTGCCAAAATGGAAAAGCCTTTCCTGCGCAACGTCGAAAACGACCTGCACTATCCCGAAGACATTCATGGCGAAGTTCATGCTGATGGCAAAATCTGGGGCGCCGTATTGTGGGATCTCAGAAAAGCCCTTGGCAAAGAAGTATCTGACCTTCTCATCTACACCAGCCACTATAATCTCAAGAGCAGCAGCTGCAAGTTCATCGATGGTTACAATGCCATCATCACAGCTGACAAGACCCTCAACGAAGACAAAAACATCGAAGCCATCGACAAAGTATTTGCCGCCCGTGGCATCATCGCCGCCAACTACAACGGCGCCGTTCTGACCGCCTCTGACATCAAAAAGATCGGCCAGTTCAAAGAAGCCCACAACGAATAATTTCCGCTGCAAAAAACTGCCGGCTCTCCGCCGGCAGTTTTTTTATGCAAAGACTTTAAAGCTGATCAGATTTGAGTTACAATATAGGTTCCTGCTTGCAGGTGAATATCTGATTGGAGATTATCATGAGTTACTGCGTGTTTTGCGGAAAAGACCTGCGTAAGGGTGGCGATTTTGTTCGAAATACTGAAGGCGCGCTGCTGTGCAAGAGCTGCGTTTCAACTGCCGGCGACATTTTTGTGCGCAAGGATGCCAGCGTAAAGAATTCGCTTAAATCGGGCGATCAGCCGAACAAGGTCGATCTCAAGAAGATCGTTCGCGAATACTCGCCGCGAAAGATTTTTGATGCACTTTCTGAATACGTTATCGGCCAGGAGACCGCCAAAAAGGTCATCTCGCTGGCTGTTTACAACCACTACAAGATCCTGTCGATGATCGACGACAGCGATGTCGAATTCGAAAAGTCCAATATTCTTCTGCTGGGTCCGACCGGCAGCGGCAAAACTCTGTTGGCCCGTACCCTTTCGAAGATTCTGCAGGTGCCTTTTGCCATCGGCGACTGCACCAGCTTTACCGAAGCCGGCTATGTCGGTGACGACGTCGAAAACGTTCTGCTCTCTCTGCTGATCGACGCCAACTACGAAGCCGAAGAAGCCCAGAAGGGTATTGTTTATCTCGATGAAATCGACAAAAAGACCAAGACTTCGAGCAATGTTTCGATTTCGCGCGATGTCTCAGGCGAAGGCGTGCAGCAGGCTTTTCTCAAGCTGATTGAAGGCACCGTAGCCAATGTGCCTCTTACCGCCGGCCGCAAGAACCCGACTTCGCAGCAGGTTGTCAAAATGGATACCCGCCACATCCTCTTCATCTGCGGTGGCGCCTTTGTCGGCCTCGAGAAGATCATCGAAAAGCGCACGCGCAAAGGTGCATTCATCGGCTTCAACAACGATCCGCAGCCCAAAGAAAAGGCCGATTACAGCTTGTTCCACCTTGCCGAAGCCGAAGACTTCATGGAATACGGTTTCATTCCTGAGTTTATCGGGCGACTGCCGGTCAAGGTTGCGCTCAACGGTCTGGGCAAAAAAGAATTCATGCGCATTCTGCGCGAACCGAAAAATGCCATCGTTCGCCAGTATGCCAAGCTCTGCGAACTCGACGGCTGTGAACTGACTTTTAAAGACTGCGGCATGGAGCGCATCGTCGATATCGCACTCGAAAAGAAAACCGGCGCCCGCGGCTTGCGCGCCGTATTTGAACGTATTCTGCGCAACGATATGTTCATGCTGCGCGAAAACAATCGCAAAGAAATCGTAATTACGGCCGACTACGTTGACCGCCAGATGTCACAGCAGGAAGAAGATTTCATGCGCGAGTTGAATGAAGCCGCCGGCAAGCTTGAACCGGCAACCGAAAAAGCTCTGGCGCTCGAGGCCTCTGCTCACAAAGACGCCGCCTGATTCCGCCGATAGCCCGAATAGCAGTATTCAGCAATTCTCGGTCAGGTCATTGCGAAGGGCAAAGCCCTGAAGCAATCCCTTTTGACCATGAGATTGCTTCGTCGCTATGCTCCTCGCAATGACGACTTTTTACCCTGCAATTCAAATGCGACAGATAACCAGTCTGAATTACAGAACTAAGAAAACATAATAAAAGCGGGGTCGTCTGGAACATCTGGACGGCCCCGCTTATTTCAGAAGGCTACATTAAAGCTCAGGCGGTTGCTTCGGCGCGGACAATCGGGCCGGCATTGCAGACTTCCGGGCTCGACTGTGAAGCGTATTTTTTGAAGTTTTCGTTAAAGCGCACTGCCAGGTCATTTGCGGTTCTGGTGAACTCGGATTTGTCATTCCAGGTGTTGACCGGCGTGAGAATTTCGGTTGGCACGCCCGGGCACTCTGCCGGGACTTCCACGGCAAAGATCGGGTCTTTTTTGAATTCGACCTTATTCAACTGACCATCGAGGGCGGCTCTGAGCAATGCACGGGTATACTTTATCTTCATGCGGCTGCCGGTTCCGTAAGCGCCGCCGCTCCAACCGGTGTTTACCAGCCAGAGTTTTGTACCATGCTTTTTCATGCATTCGCCAAGCATTTTGGCATAGGTGAATGGGTGCAGCACCATGAAAGGCGCGCCAAAACATGCCGAGAATGTGGCGGTTGGTTCGGTGATGCCAGACTCAGTGCCGGCTAGTTTTGCAGTGTAGCCAGAAAGAAAATGATACATAGCCTGCTCGGGTGTCAGGCGGGCGATCGGGGGCAATACCCCAAAAGCATCGGCGGCGAGGAAAAATACATTTTTAGGATGTCCGCCAACTCCCTCCTGGACACAGTTATCTATGTGCTGAGTGGGGTAGGTGGCTCTGGTATTTTCAGTGATGGCATCTGAATCAAAATCAGGCACGCGGCGATCATCGACCACGACGTTTTCGAGAATAGAACCGAATCTGATGGCGTTGAATATCTGCGGTTCGGCTTCTTGAGAGAGCTTAATGCACTTGGCATAGCAGCCGCCTTCGAAGTTGAAGATACCATGGTCGTGCCAGCCGTGCTCGTCGTCGCCGATCAGGCGACGCTCAGGATCTGCCGACAGCGTGGTTTTGCCAGTGCCGGAAAGGCCGAAAAACAGCGCTGTGTCGCCATTCTGGTTGACATTGGCCGAGCAGTGCATCGGGAAAACGCCTTTTTTGGGCAGCAGGTAATTGAGTACTGAGAAAATGCTTTTTTTGATTTCGCCACCATAATGTGAGCCGGCGATGAGAACTATCTTCTCGGCAAAATTGACGAGAATGGCGACTTCTGATTTGAGGCCCATGCTTTTCCATTCAGGCAGTCGCATGTCGGCGACATTCAGCACGGTAAAATCCGGGGTTTCCTTGAGTTCCGCCGGATTCTTGCTGTTGATGAAAAGTGTTTCGGCAAATAGCGCGTGCCAGGCTTTTTCGGCGACAACACGAACCTGCAGGCGATATTCTGGCGCGGCGCCGGCAAACCCGTCAAATACGAATACATCTCGATTCTTGAGATAATCTTTGGCAGCTTTAAAAACTTTCTGCCAGTTTTCCGGTTCGATCGAGCGGTTGATATCACCCCACCAGACATCTTCGGTACCAGGAGTCCTCACGATAAAGCGGTCATTGGGTGATCTGCCGAATCTTTCGCCGTTGTTGCGGTCTACCAGCAATGCACCATTTGAGGCAAGGCGGCCTTCTCCGGCGATAATGGCTCTTTCCACGAGTTCTGCTACCGGTCGGTTCAGATAAATGTTGCGGCAGCCGGTAACGCCAAGATAGTTGAGGCAGGTCTGTTCGGTCATTTTCAATCTCCTTGTCCTTTTCCATGCTCTAATATAGTGAACATACTCAGCTGAGTTTAATCCTTTGCCCGAATTTCGGCAAGCCTTTTTAGCCTTAATTCACTTTATGCCGGTCGGCAATTTATGCTAGTATTTCTGTGAGAGGTAGTCGCATGCAGACAAATGAAACCAACGATAATACCGGCCATCGCGAAAGGTTGCGTCGGCGCTTCGACGAGACCGGTCTCGACGGCTTCGCCGATCACGAAGTTCTCGAACTGTTGCTGTTCTATACCTTTGCCCGTAAGGACACCAAGCCGGTCGCCAAGGCTCTGCTCAAAGAGCTGGGAAGCCTGGAAAAGGTATTGTCTGCTGATCTTCAACAATTGTGCAGTGTACCGGGAATGGGCGAAGCGTCGGCCCGTCTGTTTATCGTGCTGCGTGCGCTGATGCAGCGTGTTGGTCGAAATCGTCTGCTCGATACTGCCCCGGCGATTGCATCAGGTTCAGTGCTGATTGATTACCTTGGCACTTCAATGGAATCTTTGCCCGAAGAGCAGTTGCGGGTGATATTTGTCAACAATCTCAACCGGGTCATAAAAGACGAAGTTCTTTCATCTGGAACAGAAGACCAGACTGCCGTTTACCCGCGAAAAATAATGAAGCGGGCGATGGCACTTCATGCCACCGGTATAATAGTTGTACATAACCACCCGACAGGTAATCTGCGCCCTTCAAATGCAGATATAAATATAACCCGCCAGCTGGTCGCCGCCGCTGCAACACTCGATCTGCGCTTCCTCGACCATGTTATCGTCGGGCGCGAAGAAAAAGGCTATTTCAGTTTCAGAGAAAACGGCCTGCTTTAGAGAACCGCTTTAAACGTCTTCTGAATTCTTGATAAAGCCGTCAGGTTTGTTGCCGGTAGAAAGCAGATCGCGGATTTTTCCGTAGAGAACTTCAAGGGCAACGAGATTGTTTGCTCCCTGCGGAATTATCAGGTCGGCCAGATACCGAGACGGCTGTACCATGTTTATTGCCGCATCGCGAACTGTGCTCTCATACTGAGTGATGATGCTCTGTACCGTTCGACCGCGATCGCAATGGTCGCGTTTGATGCGGCGGATAATTGCCTTGTCGAGCGCAACATCGATATAGATCCGCAGGTCGAAGAGTGGCATGAGTTCAGGAATATTGAATATCAGCAGACCCTCTACGATAAGAATTGGTCTTGGCTCGACTTTTACCGTATCGCTGCGCCTGTCTGAAGCTTTGAAATCATATGTCGGCCTTTCGATTGCACGATTGTTTCGAAGTTCATTGATATGATTTATCAACAGGCTGGTTTCCAGTGCGTCGGGGTGGTCGTAGTTCTTGATCGTGGGTTTGTCTTTTTTTGCGTAGTAATACATGTCGTGTTCAAGAACGCAGATTTTCCCGGGAAACCTTTCGAGAACCGCTCTTGAGACACTGCTTTTGCCGGAACCTGATAAACCGCAAATTCCTATGATGTACATGCTGCTAATTTACCATAAAAGCAGGTTTTAGCTACAAAAATGTTAAAAAAAAAGATCCGGGGTATTCCCGGACCTGAAAAATAAGGAGGCAAACAAATCCATGAACCTTTTCGACCGCAAATGAAGTTTTGTTAACGCTTTTTTCGGCGATACAGACAGACAAAAACAGACAATGACAAACTTCAGACAGCCTTCTGCTCCCATCAGGTACAGCAGCACATCTGAAATATTTTAAAAATTTTTTTGGCCAGAAGAAAACGGGCAGACGGGGTGGGGTACCCTGTCTGCCCGTGTTTGTTTATTCGCGTTATCTGATAAGAGTTTTAAGTGTTTCTGTAATCTTGTCGGCCGAGAGGCCGAATGAAGCCAGCAGTTCTTCTGGAGTACCTGATCTGGGTACACTGGTGACGGCGACGTGCTTGAACGACTTGATGTCGCCGGCGAGCTTAAGTGCTACGGTAGCGCCGATGCCGCCTTCGATGGCATGTTCTTCAAATACCGCGACGTTGCCGTTCGAGGCCTTGACGAGCTTGCTGAGTTCTTCGGTCGGGAATGGCTTGAGGCTGTAGAGATCGACCAGCTGTATCTTTTCGCTGCCTGGCAGATTTTTGATCGCCTTGAGAGCTTCGTGCACGATAACGCCGGCTGAAATGACTGTCAGTGCCGGTGCATCTGATTTTTTCAGTACTTTCAGTCCGCCGATCGGAAACTGCTCGTCGGCATCGTAAAGCACTTCTGAATTCGGGCGCGACAGCCTTATGTAGCCTGGGCCTTCGTGGCGGGCCAGATTGGCAATGCAGTGGTAAGCCGATACTGCATCAGATGGATAAAACACGGCACCATTTGGCAATGTCGAGAATGATGCGAGATCTTCAAGAGCCATCTGTGACGGGCCGTCTTCGCCGATCGAAATGCCGGCGTGGGTGCCGATGAATTTAACTTTCAGGCCTGAGAGTGCTGCCATACGGATCTGGTCGAAAGCTCTGGCGAGAAATGCGCCAAAGGTGGTGGCAAAAGGAACCAGGCCGCGTGATGCCAGGCCTGCAGCCACTCCGGCCATATTCTGTTCAGCGATGAAGCATTCGACGAAGCGCTCTGGATAAGCTTCACCAAATTTCTGAGCGTAGGTTGAGTTCTGGGTGTCGCCATCGATAACCCAGATGCGTTCGTCGGCTTTGCCGAGATTGACCAGGGCCGGGCCCACAGCCTGACGTGTCGCTGCCTTGTCGCCTTTTTTGTAGGGGGCGGGATCAATTTTTGCTGCGACCGGGCCGCTGACGATTTTGCCCTTGATGTCTTCTGGCCGTGCTATTGCTGGCGCCGGCGGCGATTTCATGAGATCTTTTTCGACGTCAGCCAGAGCCTGTTCGAGCCCCTGACCTGGCATGACCGGTTTGCCGTGCCAGTTGTCCTTGTCGGCGATCTGGCTCAGGCCGCCGCCTTTGAAGGTTTTGACGATGACGCAGGCGGGTTTGCCTGACACGTGGGTTGCCTGTTCAAGGCCTTTGAGAACGGCTTCAATGTCATGGCCATCTTCGACAACTATGGCTTCCCAACCGAAAGCTTCAACCTTGCGGGCATAGGTGCGAATATCATGGCCATGCATGGTTTCACGACTCTGGCCAAGTCGGTTGACATCGACAATAGCGACAAGGTTAGGTGTTTTGAGATTGTCTGCCAGGGCGAATGCTTCCCAGACTGAACCTTCGGCCATTTCTCCATCACCGAGCAGTACAAAAGTGCGGGCTCCATTTTGGACAACCTTTTTCTGCTGGAGCGAAATTCCGAGGCCGACTGACAGGCCTTGCCCAAGGGAACCGGTGGCAACATCGACGAACGGCAGACTCGGCATCGGGTGCCCTTCAATTCTTGAGCCCATTTTGCGCAGGGTAAAAACTTCTTTTTCTTCAAGATAGCCAGCTTCGCACCAGGCCGCATAAAGAGCCGGAGCCGCATGACCCTTTGACATTACGAGGCGGTCATTGCTGTGCGCGCCAGGATTTTTTGGATCGTAACGCATTACTTTGAAAAAGAGTGCAGAAAGGATTTCGGCGCATGAGCAGCATGAGGTTGGGTGGCCAGAACCTGCTTCGGCAGTGGTTTTGAGTGATAACCATCTGATGCGGGCAGCGCGATGTTTGAGTTCTCTGATAAGTGAAGTGTCGTAGGACATTCTACCCTCCGATAAAAGTATTCATTTAAAACATACTATAGCTTTAAACAAAATCGGAGGCATAGTCAACCAGTAATCTGGGTAATGACGACTGACTGCGGTCAGGAGCTTTCTATCGCCTGTTGCGCAGTGGTTCTCACTGGCGCCTTTTGGCTTTCGTCTTTCTTTTCGACAGACGCATCTGGCAATGGATTTGCGCTTTTGTTATTCGTTCCGGCAGTGGCTGATCGGTCGATCTCTGACAGAACAGGTCGCACGGACTCATTACAGAAAAATAATTCGGGAATACGAGGTATCATGGTATATGCAACAAGAGCAGAAGACCACAGCAGAAACATGGATACATCACTGGCCGGATTGGGGGCGACATTAACCGCCAGGCGCAGCAGTGAATGCAGCCAGAGCGAGGGAATGAGCATGCGCAGAAAGATTGCTGCCGCGGCCGGCATCAGTGTGCGGCTTAGATGCTTCTCGTCGGGCTGTATCATCGGAGTCAGATAATCTATGCTGCGTAATGGGTAGGCATAGTAAACCCTGCTCCAGAAAGCGAATTCCATGTGGCTTTCCTGGTTCTGCCAGAGCAGAGATTTAAGTCCGGGTTGCACGGATTTCTGGTATGCATCGCTGTCGGCCATTTTCCAGGCTCTGTGTATGCAGATTCTGGTGACGAAAACCTGACACAGGAAGGTTATGGTGAATGCCGGATAAAAACCTGAGACTATCATAAGAAACGCGAAGGGCAGAAGTGACGGTATGCCGGTCAGCATCAGAATTGTGATGACAAAAAAGACAAGTGGCCAGACCCACAGGGGTTGAAATTCGGCTTGTACCGAAATGCCTGTCAGTTCGGCCTTCAGTCCGGCCTGGGTCAGAAATTCCGGGTTAGAGCCGGAAATCAGCCAGATCATGACTGCCATTCCGAAGATTGCCAGTATGAAATACACCCATCTTATCGCGATCTGATTTGAATATTTCCACATGAGGCAGTCAATATATAAAGAATGTCTGAAATAGCAAGACGAAAGATTACTGTCTGTTTGTAGCAATTGATAATAAAGATTGTTGTTTATCTGAATTATTTGTGCTAATGTGTTATTGAGAAATTCCTCCAGCAGGACAGAGACGGTATCAGGAAGAATTTAAGTTGCCAGGGAGCTTAACAAGCAATTATGTCAGAAGAATTCTCTCTAACGCATCAGGTTGATGATAATGTGCTGATCATCAGAACCAATGGTTATTTGAACGACCTGGGCGCTGAGCAGGTTGACGAGATCTGTTCCGAGCATCTCGAAAAATCGATCAACAAAATCGTCATCAATCTTGAGCAGTCGCCGCTGATCAACAGTATAGGAATATCAATTCTGATAGGCGTCATAGAAGCGATCGAGGAATCGGAAGGTGCGCTGGCATTCACTAACTTAACCCCAACTAACCGCAAAACTTTTGAAATGATGGGGCTTTTGCAGTTTGCACAGCCCTTCGATAAAGAAGAAGAAGCCGTAGCAAAATTTAAGGGTTAAGTCTCATGTCTGAGCAGATGTCTGACCTTGAACAGAAAATGCAGCAGCAGGTGCTGCGCTATGAGTATGTTCTGGAAGCCCTCAGTGATATTGGCGATGAGCTTTGTCGCGTCAGCAGCTTTGATGCTCAGCTGAAGTCTCTTTTACACCTTCTTCTCGGCACCCTTGGCGTTCGCAAGGGAGGCATTTTTCTCTTCGAAAACTATACGAAGAAGGTATCCCTGCGTTGCTCCTGGAAACTCGTTCACAAAACTTACGATTTTGAACTCGAGCAGGATGAAGTCAAACTGCTCGAAGACGAATCCGCTGAAATCACGCATCGGGTCAAAGATTTCCCGCATCTTAAAAACTGTCTGCAGGATTTTACAGAAGACAATCTTGACTGTATCTCTGTCCTGAAGGTTAGAGAAAAGCTCATCGGTTTTCTCGTAGTCGGTCATAAACTCAAAGAAGTGCCTCTCACCGACAAAGAAATGAGCTTTCTCAAGACTCTTTCTCGAAACATTTCGGTTGCTATAAATAACTTTCTTCTTCTCTCTGAGCTGCGCGAAGCAAACGTAAGGCTCGACGAGAAGATCCAGGAAGTCAGTATTCTTTATCAGGCATCGCAGATGATTTCGTCAGAGCTGCAGTTGCAGGCTCTGCTCGATATGGCGATGAGTGCTATCTCTGAAATTACCGATATAGAGCGCGGTTCTACCTGGCTTTACGATGAAGAACATCGCTCGTTCAACCTGATGAGCCATCTTGGCGATGCAACAGAGCTGCCAGACGCCCTGTCGCTCGAAGATTCAGAAATATTACAGATGGCACAGGACCGCAAAGAATCATTTGAATACGAGCAGGGCAGGTCAGAGAAGCCGGCAACGCTCAAACGCCTTGACGAGAAGGTTTTTGGCCGTTCATTTGTTGTCGTTCCAATTCTTAATCAGGGCGAGTTTCTTGGCCTCGTGCATCTGTGCGCTGCCGAATCGGCAAAAGGTTTTACCAATCGTGACATAAGGCTGATCAAGGTTTTTGCCGTGCAGCTGGGGGCTGCCGTTAAGAACGCGCAGCTTTATGAGCAGGCTATTACCGATGGTATGACCAAGCTTTATCTGCACCGCTACTTCAAACAGCGCCTGCTCGATGAAATAAAGCGCGCTGCAAGATTCAAACGCAGTCTTGCTCTGATAATGGTCGATATCGATCACTTCAAGTGTCTGAATGACAATTATGGCCATCAGACCGGAGATGATGTACTGAGACATGTGGCAGCCATACTGCGCCGCGCTGTGCGTACACACGATCTGCCGGTTCGCTATGGTGGTGAAGAATTTGCTCTGGTACTGCCAGAAACCGATATGACCGGGGCAGTTGCTGTAGCCGAGCGTGTGCGGCGTTCCATCGAAAACGATTATCTCGAAGTGTCTGGGGTCGTGCACAAGATCAGCGCGAGCTTTGGTGTTTCAGTGTTCCCTGACTGCGCTGACGATATGGATTCTTTGATAAAGGCTGCCGACGTTGCACTCTACTGGTCTAAAGAACACGGCCGCAACCAGGTTACCGCCGCCCCTTCGAAAGTATCGCGCGAGGCTGATATTTAACAGGTCAGCTTGCCAGTATTCCCGCCAGAACTCTTTTGTAACAGCATTATCTTGCTGCGGCGTGGGGTAATCTCATCTTTCAGGATTCTCCAGCCTTTTTCCGGCAGTAAAGAAAGCTCTTCTTCTCGGTATGGGCGCACCAGCATGCCTTTATAGGCGCCTTTAACGAAGACAATAGATCCGTCATCCCTGGTCACTGCATTTTTGTCGCCTTCATACTCGCCGAAACTGTCTACGGTCATCAGCATCACGCCCTCAGGTTTCAATACCCGGAAAGCTTCGTTAAGCGCATTGTTAAAGCCATTGGCGTCGAGATGGTCGAACAGGTGATGCGCCAGAATGCCGTCGATGCTGTCACTGAGAAAAGGAAGACTTCTCGCGTCGCCGGTGATTACCAGTCCCTTGAGTTCTTCTTCGAAAAAATTGTTCTTCATGACCCGGGCGGCCTTAAATGAAAGATCTATTCCGACTATGTTGTAGCCAACCTGGCTCAGATAGAGGCTGTTGCGACCTTCACCGCAACCAAGATCGAGAATGTTGCCGTTTCTCGGGACATGGTTGAACAGATGCTGCACCAGCTTGGCTGAAGGTGCAATCATGCCGTGGTATTTAAGAAAGCGATTCCAGGTTTTTTCCCAGTAGTTGCGAGCTTGAGCTTCAATTTCGCTCATTTCATTTTCTCCCCGTATACTCTATCGAAACAGCAGTAATATCGTCGTGCTGCTTGGCAGATTTCGAAAATTCTTCGACTTCCATAAGAAGAGCGCCAGCCAGATCGCTGCAGCGCGGGCGTGTCAGAAAGCGCTTGAGGCTGCTTTCACCATATTCTTCATCCAGGCTGTTGCGGGCTTCAGTCACACCGTCTGTGTAAAGGAACAACAGGTCATCTTGCTTCAGCCGGAAAGAGATCGATTCATAGACATAGTCTTCAAGTATGCCAAGGGGCAGTCCTTTGGAGGTCTTTTCGTGTATGGCTTTCTCCATGCCGCGACCGCTGACAACGAGAGCAGGATTGTGCCCTGCACATGACAGCTCGATTTCTCCTGTTCCCGCATTAATTATAACGTACATTGCCGTAATAAAACGATCGTTCGTGATATTTTTTGCGATGATCCGGTTGGCTCGGGTCAAAACCTCACTGGCACTGAGTTTTTCAAGCTCCATGGTCGAGAGAGTCGTCTTGAATACAGTCATGATGATGGCTGCCGGCACGTTTTTGCCGGCGGCATCAGCTATTACAACTGCCAATCGGTTCTCGTCGAGCCTGAAAAAATCGTAGTAATCGCCGCCAACTTCTTCAGCTGATTTACTGACACGGCTGATATGCAGCCCTGATATCTCAGGAACCGCCTGAGGCAGCAGGTTTTCCTGTATCTCCTTGGCCATCTGCAGCTGGTCATCCATTTTCTTTTTGAGATCGTGTTCCTGCAGCAGCCCGTCAGTCTCAATAATAGCTGCGATCTGGCTGGCAATGATCTGAATGAAGAAGATTTCCTGCCATGACAGTCTGGTTTCAGGGTTCAGATAATAGACAAAGAGAAGTCCGCGTTGTTCCTGCAGTTCTTCTGAACCATGCACCGGCATGTTGAGAGGTTCGGTTACCAGGCTGCCTTTTAACCCCTTTTCATACTTACGATCACTCAGAGTCGGGTTGCTGCCAATTGCCAGCGGACGGTAGACTGGCTGGAAAAAGTTGCTGCCGTCTGAGCCGGTTTTAATGCCGAGACTGTTCTCGAAATACCAGCCGGTAACGCCGTTATCGTCTTCGTCACAAGGAATCTTCTCTATCGCTGAGTCGGTTGGGCTCTGAGGATTGTAGCCGACAGATTCACAATATGGCGCAAATTCGCTGCTTGCCTTGAAGCGCTCGCTGAATTCAGGATCGCCAAGTCTGCTGAAATAGCGGTTTGACTTGTTAGAACTGATGTCTGGTTCTTCATCGGCCTGTTCTTCTTTAATAATCATGACTTTGACGAGATCGATACCAGGGCAATGCCAGATCAGCTGTTCGAGTATCATATTTATCGCTTTTTCTATGCGTTCATCTGGAGTGTCGGTGCGCTTGGTCGTTTCGTGCAGTTCGCGATAGATAACGGTCATGCTGTGAATCGACTCGAGATACTTCTGGTTGACATCACCCTGCTGCTTCAGCCGGCCGGTCATTACCTGAAAAGCTTTTGCCAGTGAATCGATTTCTTCTGTACCGGCAAGCGGGATTTCGCCGAGCGGTCGACCGAGCTCGAATGCTTCGATTTCTGTACTCAGCTTTTTGAGAGGCCCGCCAATCTGCTTCGGAAAGAAGATTATGATATAAATGCCGGCAACCAGCACGATCACAAGAAAAGCCAGAATCAGTTTGTGGTTGTTGCTGGCGTGAAGTTTGAGCTGGTCTGAAATGTAGAATATCCTGTTCCAGAAAATCTCGGCTTCGCTGGTTGAAAGCGCGACGCCCTGCTGTTTCAGCACCGCCATTTCGGCGAGTATTCGCTGCAGTTGATCTTCGAATTCGATCAGATCGCTTTCTGGCGCCTCAAGAATGTTGCGCAGTTTTTGAAATGACTCGTAAAAGCTGCGGATCTTTGTTTCAACCTGTGAGAGAACTCTTTTGTGCAATACCGCGTTGCTCTCCTGCACCGAGCGTTCGAGCAGAAACATGACCGCCCGCAGACGGCTCTCGACCCGCGCTGCTGAATTCTTGCCTCTCTTCATTTCTTCAGGCGTTTCTCTTCCGTGTTTGATGCTTAAATACAACGCGACTTCGGTTTCGGCGAGTATAAGGTCTTTTTCTATGCGCGAAATTTTATCCATCAGCGTCGAGGTGGTGCCCAGAGAGGCCTGAAAATCAGGGTTTTTGAAGGCAGAATTAAGATCGATCATCATGCTCTTGAAACGGTCGAGCAGGTTCTCTACCTCTGTGCGCAGACCCTCCGCCGCTTTTGCCCGGCGGTCAGAATTCCTTTTCAGTGCGCGATTGCGGTTTTTTAACAGCAGCTTGAAAGCATCGAGCTGTCGCATGAAGGTTGTGTTGAGTTGCGCGATGTTGCGTAATACTGCCGAACGCTCTTCGTCGGTTATCAGATTCTCAAGTTTCTTGATCAGACCGACAAGCTCGTCTGCCCGCATGGCCATGGTTGCTTCCAGTTCATCATTCATGCTGCCGCTGATAATGTCGTTGGCGGTGTCATCCAGTTGTGTCCAGTAACTGCCAACACGTTCGTAAGAACGTGCGATCGCAATGTTAACCGGCAGAATAGAAGTGACAAAGCCTTCGATATCCCAGTAGGAAATCGAGGTCAGCAGCATGAAAACCAGAATCAGGGCGAGAACCGCCATGATGCCGCGGGTTAGACGTCTCTGCAGGCTCATTCGGGTAGCAAACCCGCTTTGTCAGACGTTGAACCTGAAATTGATGATGTCCCCATCTTTAACCACATACTCTTTTCCTTCTAGTCTGGCCAGCCCGGCGGCCTTGACGCCCGCCATGCTGCCCTTCGCCACAAAGTCGTCATAAGCCACAACTTCGGCCCGGATAAAGCCCCGTTCTATATCAGAATGAATCTTTCCGGCAGCCTTGTGCGCGCTGGTGCCGCTTTGCAGGGGCCAGGCCCGCACTTCATCTTCGCCGACAGTCAAAAAGCTTATGTAGTTGAGAAGCTTGTAGGCTTCTGAAATAAGGCGGTTGCGGCCTGATTCCTTGATTCCATACTCTTCCAGAAATACGGCCTCTTCTTCAGGAGAAAGTGCAGAAATTTCCATTTCGGTGGCTGCTGAGATAAGCGTTGGCTGCCATCCGCGTTCTTTACATATCTTGTTGAATGCTTCGACCTTGCCGTCGGGTGTCGAGAACTGTGCATCAGAACAGTTGCCGACCAGCAGCAATGGTTTCTGGGTCAAGAAACGGTAGCCGCGCAGGCTCTGTTCCTGCTCTTCGCTGAGCTCGACTGTCGAGATAAACTTGTTGTCTTCAAGAGTCGCGCGCAGACGTTCCATCAGCTCAAGCTCTTTGGCCGCCTCTGGCTTTTTTACCACTCTGATCTCTTTCTGCAGGCGCTCGATCTTGTTGGTGATCATTTCGAGATCGCTGAAAATGAATTCGAGACAGAGCTCTTCGACATCGGCTGCCGGGTCGATTTTGTTATGAATGTGCGGGATTTCTTCGCTTTCGAAGAGCCTGACAACAAGCATGATCGCTTCGCAGGTTCTGATATTGGCAAGGGTTTTGCTCGCCGATTTGCTTTCTGAACTGCTTATGCCTGGTATATCGGTGAATTCGACAGTGGCATAGGTCGTCTTTTTAGGCTTGAAGACCGTGGTGAGGTGATCTATGCGGGGGTCGGGAACCTTGATGATGCCGCTGTTTATCTCATCGGTCTGGACGAGATAGTCGCGAGTCTGCGCCTTGGCGCGGGTTGCCATGTTGAATATACTTGTTTTGCCAGACATTGGCAGTCCAGCCAATCCGATTTTCATTGAACGCTCCTGCTGTAACTAGAGTTTTTCCGGCTGTATGATAGCACAGACAGCCGTCTAATGCTATGTTGTCTGTAATGTAAAAAGCGCGCTCCAGCTGTCTGGAAGCGCGCCTGTTAAGCTGCTGGTCGTTATTCTATCAGAATGCCGGCAATGTTGGCAGTCAAAAAGCAGGCAAAGGAGCCGGCAATAAGAGCTCTGAACGCCAGTTTGGCCAGGTCGCCGCGTCTGGCCGGGGCAATGCCGCCGATGCCACCCAGCTGAATGCCGATTGAACCGAGATTGGCGAATCCGCACAGGGCGTAGCTGAGAATGATGCGACTGCGCATTGCCAGTTGAACCGGTTCGCCATTGGCACCAAGAATCTGGCCGTTGACATATTTGCCGAGGTCGGCATAAGCGACGAATTCGTTGAGAATCAGCTTTTTGCCAAGCAGTTCGCCGGCAACGTAAATATCGCTCGTCGGAATTCCCAGCAGCCAGGCAAAGGGGGCAGCCACCAGACCGATAAGTGACTCGATGCTGTTATAGCTGGTTATGCCAACTGCATCAGCAATCAATTTCCAGATGTGATTGCCCATCGCGATCATGGCGATAAAGCCAATAAGCATGGCAGCTACATTCAATGCCAGGCTCATGCCCTCTGAACAGCCACGGGCAGCTGCGTCGATGACGTTCTGGTCGATTTTTTCGATTCTCAGCTCGACACTGCCACTGGTTACCGGCACTTCGGTTTCTGGCACCAGTATCTTGGCGAACACCAGCGCTGCCGGTGCCGACATGACTGAGGCAGCGATCAAATGTCCGGCAATGCCAGGTATATGGTCTTTAAGCATTCCTACATAAGCAGCCATGACGCCGCCGGCGATGGTAGCCATGCCGCCGGCCATGATGCAGCAGAGTTCAGAAAAAGTCATTTTGTCGACATAGGGCTTGATGACAAGCGGAGCTTCCGTCTGGCCGACGAAAATATTGGCGGCGGCACTGAGTGATTCAGCACCAGAAGTCTTCATGGTTTTCTGCATGATCATGGCGACGTAATATACCAGTCTCTGCATGATGCCCAGATGATAGAGAATCGCCATGAACGACGAAAAGAAGATGATTGTCGGCAACACGTTGAAGGCAAAATAGGCGCCAGTGGTCGCTGTCAGTTTCAGCGTCGAAACGCCAGCGGCAAGATCAGGTGACGCTGCTGCGTCGCCAACATTGACTGGCACGACAAAGTTTACCAGTTCGCCGAAGATGAATTTTGCACCATCGGTCGAGAAGCTCAGCATTCTGACAACAGCATCGTTGAGCCAGCCAAATATCGCCTCGCCCTGAGGAGTCTTGAGAATCAGAACAGCAAAAATCAGCTGCAGGGCAATGCCCCAGCCGACCAGCTTCCAGTCGATTTTTTTGCGATCTGTAGAAAGTGCATAACAGATGCCTATTTGAACAGGTATGCCGATCAGACTGATGAATTTTTCCATTCCTTGCGCTCCTCGCTTGTATTAATGCACGAATGATAACACAATCGGTGAAAAATTCAAAAAAAATCTGCCGCCAGAACATGTCTCTGGCGGCAGAAATTCTTTTTAACAAAGATGTTAAAGATCTACAGACTTTTCTTCTCCGCGATCGGGACTGATTTCGATAACTTTGTTTCTGAAGATGACTATCACTTTTTCCCCTACAGAAAGCATTTTGGCAAGGTCAGGGTATTTGTTGCAGAGATCGAAGTAGGCTGCTGACCAGGCCTTTATCGTTATCTGAGGATCCTGGCCCTTTACCGAGCTGTCAATCCACTTTTCATCGATAAAGTAGAAGGTCTTGCCACCGGCTTCCTTGCTGACTGGGGCCTGAATGCCTCTGGTGACGACCCGCGAACCTGGTTGTGCTCTGGCCGGGCTGAAGCTCTGAGGAGCTGCCGCCGACTTGAGCGTATTCATTTCACGCGAAGCGCCAACCGCATCAGCACCGTCAGAAAGGCTTTCGAGGCGCTGTACCGAAAATTTGCTTTTTTCTTCATCGAACGAAGCTGACGGCATGTCGTCGGGGATCATTGTCTGGCGAAGATTTGGCCCGAGCCTGTCGTTGTCTTCGAGTACCAGATAAGACGTGTATGGAGTTAGAATTCCATACCGTTTTGCCAGAGTGATGATCTCGTTTTTAAGCTCATCATCTGCACCGTTCTTGCGTATCTGTTCGAGCAGAAAACCGATCTTGCGGGTCGCCCATATCTTGGCGACGAAAGCATTCTCAGCCTCGCGCGCCGGAAAATCAGTTTCAAAATCAAGCTTGACCATCTCTTCGCGCAGACGCCCGCTCAGTGTGATTCTTGCCGCGCCAGGTTTACTGTAGCGGCCGAGAATGAGTATATTGCTGCCTTTAAAAACATCGCCAACCTTGCGCGGGTAGATCTGGCTGACTTCGACATTGTGAAACTGCAGGCTGACATCGGTCAGCACCGGATGTGTCAGCTTCGAAAACAGTGCCGAGATTTTAATTTCAAGGTCTTCGTCTTCAGAGACATAATCCGAAACGCCACTGTTCTCTTCGGCCAGACTATCTATCAGAGTGGCATTGAGATCGTCGCCGATACCGAACGAAAATAACCTGATTCCCTCAGTGTTTTTGCGCTGCATCAGCTTGATTATCTCGTCAGCGTCGGTGAGGCCGGCAGTAGGCTTACCATCGGTCACGAATACGATAAATTTCGGGTTCTTGCTCTCGCTCTTGTTCAACGCACCGACCGCCAGTTCCAGTGACTCAGAAATATTGGTGCCGCCTGCCGCATCGAGGTTTTTGATGTAATTCAATGCCCCTTCTCGTGTGTCGGCGTTCATCTTTGTCAGCGCGCCCTTATATGCTTCTGCTTCGGTCGAAAAATTTACCAGTATGAAATTGCTGCCATCAGACAGCGAATTGATGCAATATTCGAGTGCCTTGCGGGCCTGGGTGATTTTTTTACCGGCCATGCTGCCAGAAGTATCCATCACCAGTGCGACATCTATGTCGGGTGTTTTCTCCTGCTGACCTTTAAGCGCCGGCGCGAGCATGAGCATGAATGTGCCGTCTTCGCTTGGGTCAGGGCGATGATTGATCGCGGTCAGCGAGACATCTTTGCTGGCTACGGCGTAGTAAAGCACGAAATCCTTATCAGGAAAATGCTTTTCGGCCTCGAAGCCGATAACGACCTCGCGCTCGTTCTTGCGATGTATCGAGATCTTGTGGGTCGGCGAATACACCGAGCTGATTGGCAGATCAGATTTGATCAGCGCTTCGATGGCCACGTTCTTCATATCTTCTTTTGTGTATTTGTCAATATCGAGAGGGTAGACGTAGCGTACCAGACCGCCTTCCATCTTCAACGCTTCCTGATAGGCAATTTTCACGTTCTTTTCACTACGCGCTTCTATCGGGTAAATGCGGGTCTTGAACACGCCGTGTCCCATATACTCTAGCAGACCGGGATCACGCATCTGCCTGACGATATCTTCGTAGATTTTGCGCGCTTTGTCGGCGTCCATCAACTCGCCGCTCGTCATTTTCCCTTCGACATCCATAGAAAAGCCGCTGATCGATGCGTTAACCGGTAACGGGAAAATATACAGGCCTTCAACCGTATGATTCTGGTGGTTGAAAAAAATCTGATCTACTTCGGTTGTCGCCGCCAGGTTGTTTATGTGTATTTTGACGTGATGTTTGTTAACCGACAGTGGCACGGTAAAATTCTCGGCCGGTCGTGATGGCGGAACGAATATGATTCTTTCTTCGTGAATCGGAAAGATCATGCCGTCGGCGAATGCGACTCCACCGGACAAACAAAGACAAAGAACGACAAAAACAAACAGGCTGTAGTGGTGTTTCATATTTCCTCCCGTGAATTGCTATCAGGATACAACGAAATTCAATCAGTGCGGATTCATATTTTTTGCGGGTATAAGAAAAAGCGCTTCTGCCGGTAAAAGCAGAAGCGCCTTCGTCAGTTAACAGTCACATGGCCAGGCCGATAAGCGACAGAACAACGGATTGCATGGTGAATGTAGCTGATTTAACAAAGTCAAACAGGCCGAGCATTTTGAGCAGGCTTTCGACATTGTCTGGAAACAGCATTTTGCCAAAGAGAAGTATGCCACAGAAGATAGCTATGCCGGCTGAAATGTAGATAATCCATTTGTCGAGCGTGGTCGGGCGCAGGTTCAATCGTTTGATGATATCGTGCTTGTAAAGAGTCACAGCCAGAAACATCATGCCGAAAAAGAAAATCGCAAAGGTTTCGGCCGTCGATTGATCGGCAAAGAGCTTGTACAGTTCAGCCATAGGCAGTTCCTCTCAGCGTAGTTTTACAGATAACTCACGGTCGAGACGGCCGATCATTTTGTCGATAAGAGGTTGTATTTCTTCGTCCGTCAGTGTCTTTCTAAGGTCACGGAAGGTCAGAGAATAGGCGAGAGATCTGAAGCCGGGCTCGATCCCTTTGCCCTGATAGACATCGAACAGGTAGCAGTCTTCGAGAAGCGCTTTGCCTTCAGCCGTAAGAATTTTGCTGATGTCGCGATTGCCGACACTTTCGGGTGCCAGCAGCGCCAGGTCTCTTCTGATTGCGGGCAGGTCGGGAATCGGCTGCATGCGCTGACAGCCCTCAGCCGCTTTGGCCGCCTTGCCGAGATCTATTTCTACGATATAAATGCATTTTGGCATTTTCTTGTTATCGATGAATTCAGGGTGCAACTGTCCAAACTCGCCGATATGATTTTTGCCGGCGCTCAGCTCCATCTGCATGGTTGGGTGGAACAGGCTGTAGCTGCCGGGAGCGAATTTGATTTTGAGCCCCAGCAGTTTTGCAATGTTTTCGACTATGCCTTTAACGACATAAAGGTCGAAGTTTTCGCCGTTTCGCCGCCAGTCGCGTGAGTTTACCGAGCCGCTGAAGCCAAGGCTGAGACGGGTGTATTCTTCACTCAGCCCGCCGGCTGCCGGGTGAAAGACTCTGCCGATTTCGAACAGTCTCAGGTTGAATTCGTCATTGAGAATGTTGCGACGCAGAGCATCGTACATTCCCCATTTGAGGCTGGTTCGCATGGCGCTGAGCTCTTCTGATAGAGGATTCTGCAGCATCAGCGGTTTCTTCTCGCGAAAGCTCTCGTTGATGTTGGCCGGAATGAAGCTGTAGGTCATGATTTCGTTGAATCCACAGGAAACCATGTGGTCGCGCAGCCTTGTGCAGATCTTCTGTAATGGCGTTGGCAACTGGAGAACCGAAGTGATCGCCGGCAATGTTTCGGGAATGTTGTTATAACCATACATGCGGGCAATTTCTTCGATAATGTCGGCTTCGAGTTCGAGATCATGGCGATAGGGCGGTACACTGACGATCAGGTCTTCGCCATCGCGGCGGGTATCGAGTTTGAGTCTGAGCAGAAAAGTTTCGATCTGGGCCGGGGTCAGATTGATGCCGATGACGCGGTTGGCACGTTTGGTGCGAACTCTTATCTGTCGCAGGATTTCGGGTTTGGGATAACAATCGACGATACCCTTTACCGGTCTGCCGCCGGCAATCTGCCGTAACAGGCGCGCTGCCTCGTTGAGTGCGATCGGAACATTGTCGATGTTGGTGCCGCGCTCGAAACGATATGATGAATCAGACATCATGCCAAGTCGCTTTGCGGTTTTTCTTACGGTAGTCGGGTTGAAGAAGGCTGCTTCGAGCATGACGCTTGTGGTCTGCTCGGTTACCGACGAATGCAGGCCACCCATGACGCCGGCGAGGGCTACCGGTTTTTTTGCGTCAGCAATTACCAGCATGGTACTGTCGAGAGGATGCTCGACGTTGTCGAGAGTCATGATTTTCTCGTCTTTGCGGGCGTTGCGAACGATAATGCTGTTGCCTTCGATCTTGTTCAGGTCGAAAGCATGCATTGGATGGCCGATATCCAGCATTATGTAGTTGGTAATATCGACGACGTTGTTGATCGAGCGCAGGCCGATTTTTTCCAGTCTGTCTTTGAGCCAATCTGGCGATGGGCCAACTTTAATGCCGTGGACGACGCGGGCGCCGTAACGCGGGCAGTGATCGGTGTCTTCAATTTCCACACTGATGTGGTTGTCGACATTATCATCGCCTTCTTCGTCGCCGAGAGGGTTTCGATGTAAGGGCAGATTGAATATTGCCGAGAGTTCGCGGGCGATGCCAAGGTGCGACAGTGCATCACCGCGATTTGGCGTGATGCTTATGTCGAACACTACATCGTCGAGGTCGAGAGCTTTGACGATGTTTTCGCCGATGCTTGCCTTATCGTCGAGAATATAGAGTCCACCATGGTCTTCGCTGAGACCCAGCTCTTTTTTGCTGCACATCATGCCGAAAGATTCGACGCCGCGAATCTTGGCGCGGCTGATCTCGAAGCCACCCGGCAATTTGGCGCCAATCATGGCAACCGGCACCTTGTCGCCGGCTTTCATATTGCTGGCACCGCAGACAATCTGCAATGGCTGCCCGCGATTGACATCGACGCTGCACAGCGAAAGTTTGTCGGCGTCAGGGTGCGGGTCGCGGCTGAGAATTTTGCCGACCACTATCTGATCGAGGTTTTTACCTGGCTGAATTACTTCTTCAACCTCTAATCCGGCCATGTTCAGAGCTTCGGCGATCTTTTCGGGGGTTTCCTGAATATCTATGTAATCTTTTAACCAGCTTAAAAGTATTTTCACTTGCTTATTACCTCAGAATTGTCTCAGGAACCTGACATCAGAAGAGAAAAGCAGCCTGATATCGTTGATTCCGTAGCGTAGCATGGCAATGCGGTCGATGCCCATACCAAAGGCGAAACCTGTATACTTCTCAGTATCGTATTTAACGGCATCGAATACTTTCGGGTTGACCATGCCGCAGCCCAGAACTTCCATCCATCCTGTGTTTTTACAGACTTTGCAGCCTTTGCCTTCGCAGAATATGCATTGGATGTCCATTTCGGCTGAGGGCTCGGTAAACGGGAAGTAACTCGGCCTGAACCGGTGCGGGCGCTTGCCGAACATGTTCTCGACGAACATGACGAGCGTGCCCTTGAGATCGGCCATGCTTATGTTCTCGCCGACTACCAGACCTTCCATCTGGTTGAACATCGGCGAATGTGTGATATCACTGTCTTTACGGAATACCTTGCCAAGACCGATCATTTTGAGCGGCGGCTTGAGAGCTTCCATGGTTCGTATCTGCACCGGCGAAGTCTGGGTGCGCAGAACCTGCCCTGATTCAATATAGAAGGTATCCTGCATATCGCGTGCCGGGTGATGCGACGGCACGTTGAGAGCTTCAAAGTTGTAATATTCTTCTTCGATTTCGGGGCCTTCTGCCATGAAGAAGCCCATGGACAGAAAGATATCAGCCACTTCACGGGCGACCTGAACTACCGGGTGCAGGCTGCCGCTGCTGTGATACAGGCCGGGCAGCGAGTAATCGGGACGCTCGGCGTTGAGCTTTTCGTTCTGCTCCTTGAGCGCCATTTCCCGCATGCTTTCTTCAATCGAGCTCTGAATTGCATTTTTAAGCTCGTTGATGGCTGCCCCGACGCTTTTACGTTCTTCGGGCGCGAGCTTGCCAAGGCCTTTAAGCAGTTCTGTGACTTCGCCCTTTTTGCCAAGATACTTGACGCGCAGGGCTTCGAGGCCGGCCGTGTCTTTTGCCGCCTTGCGTTCTGAATGATATTGCTGTAACAACTTGTCGTGAGATTCGGACATTGGTTCTCCTTAATACAGTGCGGTAACCCTGTTAACGCTTCTGGCCCCGAGCCCACTCATACAGACAGAGAGCTACCGAGGTCGCAACGTTCAATGATTCTACCTGTCCTTGCATTGGTATTGCAAGTGTATGATTGCATTCTGCAAAAATCTCCTGATGCAGACCCTGACCTTCCTGGCCAAAAAACATGGCGCATCGGGCTGGAAAGGCGAAAGCGGGCAGGGGAGTGCCATTCATACTGGCAGCTATGCATGTATACCCACTATCCTTCAATTGCTGAAGGGCTTGCCGATGGTCTGGCAAGCTCAGAACCGGAATCCGGAAGCTTGAGCCCATGGCTGCTCTGATGGCTTTGGGGTTGGTTGGGCTGCAACAGCCCTTCAGCAGAATGACGGCGTCGGCAGCGAGCGCTTCGCCGGTGCGCATAATAGTGCCAAGATTTCCAGGATCCTGTATGCGGTCGAGTACGACGACCATGCTGGCATTTTTCAGGATTTCTTCGATATCTGGTGCCGGGGTCGATGTGAAGTAGGCAACGATATTGCCCGGAGTCTGAACTGTTGCCAGTTCCTTTAAGATGCTGCGCGGCACCAGCAGCGATCTGGATTCAATGTCGGGGCGCCCGGCCACGGTGGCAGCATTGTCGATGAAGCACATCTGAAGTTTGGCACCAGATCTGAGAGCTTCGTCGATAAGCTTGTAGCCTTCGACGACAAGCCACGGCGCCGCATCGTCGGTTTTTCCGGCGTTGATACGTAAAGCCTGCTTTATCAGCGGGTTGTTTCGTGATTCAATTGATTTCAAATGCCATTTCCTGTTGGTCGGGCAATAAAAAACACCCGGGTTTTGTCTCCCCGGGTGTTCTTATATGCTTGAAAATGTGATCAGGCAACTTCTTTGCGAGCTACAGCCACGATTTCAGCAAATGCCTGGGGATCTTTAACCGCGATGTCGGCGAGAGCCTTGCGGTTGAGATCGATGCCGGCCTTCTTCAGGCCAAACATGAATACGCTGTAGGAAATTTCGCTGAGGCGGCAGGCTGCATTTATTCTGGCAATCCACAGGCGGCGGAATTCACGTGCGCGTTTGCGGCGATCATCGTAAGCGTGATCGAGAGCGTGAATTACAGCCTGTTTGGCTACCTTTTTAACATTATTATGCGCACCCCAGAAACCCTTGGTTCGGCGGAACAGTTTCTGTTCTTTGCGTCTTGCATTACTTCCACTTTTTGATCTTGGCATGACTATACCCTCCTGTTAATTATAGAATTATTCCCAGTTACTCTCGACACCGGGTCAGGAGTACGGCAGCATTACTTTCAGAGCGTTTTCGTTTGCTTTGCAGCAGTTGGCAGACTGACGGTAGTTGCGCTTGCGCTTACTTGACTTCTTGGTCAGAATATGGCTTCCATAGGCCTTGTACCGTCTAAAGGCACCAGAACCGGTCTTCTTGATGCGTTTGGCAGCGGCGCGGTTAGTTTTCATCTTTGGCATAAATCTTTCCTCCTGTTGGGCGGTTTCGAGCTACTTTTTCTTGGTTCTGAAGAGAATCATGGTGATGGCATTGCCTTCCTGGGCGGCGTCTTTTTCGATCTCGGCATCTTCGCCGAGGATAACCTTCATGCGATCGACGACCTTGAAGCCAACTTCCATATGCGCTCTTTCGCGTCCACGGAACGATACAGAAACTTTAACCTTGTCACCTTCATCAAGAAATTTGCGAATGTTGTTACATTTGGTCTGCAGATCGCCTTCATCAGTTTTCGGGCGAACTTTAACTTCTTTCAGCTTGATGACCTTCTGTTTCTTCTTGGCTTCCTTGGCTTTTTTCGTCAGCTCATACTTATATTGACCGAAGTCCATAAGTCTGCATACTGGCGGATTCGCTGCAGGCGCTACTTCTACCAGGTCGTAGCCCCTTTCCTCAGCCATTTGAACGGCATCGCTGGTGGCAATGACGCCGACCATGTGACCCTGTTCATCTACCAGGCGAACCTGGGGAACCCTTATCCTTCTGTTGACACGAACGTTACCTTTGATACTCTTACCTCCAGAAAAATAAAAAATGGAGCAGCAGGAAGCTACTCCATGAATTGACTTTCGTCTTCATGTGCCCTTGAGGGGCGAACCTCTTTGCGTTGTTGCTTGAGGTGAGGATATAAATCCTGCTTGCTGTCTTTCGATATTATCAGACCTTCAATGCGCTGTCAAGCATTTTGTTCGTAAGAAAATTCTGGATCATCATCATTTTCAGCGACAGGAGCTTCGGCCTTTTTACCAAACCCGAAGATGAAGGCCGCCAGAATGACCATGGATAGTGGAAGGATCAGCCATGAAGAGAAGCCCAGTCCGGCGGGAATATAGCAGAAAACTATAGCGACTAGGCCTACCAGAGCTGCGTAGGGGGCCTGCGTTCTGACATGGTCGATGTGATCCGAGCCTGACGCCATAGATGACATAATCGTCGTGTCCGATATCGGGCTGCAGTGGTCGCCGAATATCGAGCCTTCCAGAACTGCTCCGATCGATACCAGAATCATTTCTTTAACGTACAGACCGGCTTCGGGCGCATTTGGCAGCATGGCAATAGCTTCTTCGTAATGCTTGAGATTGAGCTGATAGGCGAGGGGAATACTTATCGGCAGCAGAATCGCCATGGTTCCCCAGCTGGTGCCGGTTGAGAACGAGATCAGGCAGGCAAGAATAAAGATTATCGTTGGCAGCAGCCAGTAGGGAATTACATCAGTGACCATTTCGACAATGTACTTAGCCGTTCCCAGATCGCTGCAGATGCCGTTGATCGACCACGCCAGCAACATGATCATTACTGCCATGACCAGGGTGCGGGCACCGTCTGTCCAGGCTTTAAGGCCGGCGTCAAGCGTTATCAGGCCCTGAGTGAGGCCAAGTAGCAGCGCTATTATTGAACCGATTACGCTTACCCAGATGAGCACACGGGTTGAGTCGGCTCCGGAAAATGCAGTGCGCGCCTTTTCTGAAAAGGTCATGGTGGAAGGTGCCAGTTCCAGATAGGCTGCCGATCCTTCGGCGAGCTGTTCAATCTCTGTGGCAGCTTCAGCTCCGGTTTTACCGGCCCATGCCGTAGTGGCATCATAGTTTATGCGGACAAAAGTGCAGTTGTTGTTTGATATAACAGCAGTTTTCGTGTCAGAAGAAACGCTATTAACCGTCCATTCTTCTGATTTATCGCTTATCTTTGTGGTGCCACCATTTGCCAGATGATAATGAGGTGCATACATGCCACCGTCTCCGAGCAGACCGATAAAGGTGCCGAGGATAACTATGGCAATCGGAACAGCAGCGTTGTACCAGCGCTTTGGCATCTCCTGGGGCAATACTGGTGCCGCCGATTCAGGGCTGCTGATCGGTTTGGCGTTGTCGGCAAGCACTTTGCCCTCATGCACTGCACGTTGTTCTGCTGCCAGCATCGGGCCAAAGTCTCTGCGCGTGACGGCGATCATAAAACCAAAGAAAAGAGCCAGCAGACAGTAGAAACGAAAGGGTATCGTCTGGAGAAAGACGCCGTAGAAATTGGTTTCTGCTATGCCGATCGAGACGTAAGATTCTCTGATCAGGCCTATCTCATAGCCGATCCAGGTCGAGAGCACTGCGATACCGGCTACCGGCGCTGCGGTTGAGTCAACGATATAGCTGAGTTTTTCGCGTGATATTTTGTTTTCGTCGGTGATCGGGCGCATTGAATTGCCGACGATCAGCGTGTTGGCGTAGTCATCGAAAAATATCAGAACACCCATCAGCCAGGCCGAAAGCTGAGCACTGCGAGGCCCGCGGACTTTGAGAGAAATTTTTTCGACGATTCCCTGCATGCCGCCGGTTCGGTTGATAACACCAATCATGCCACCCAGACATACTGAAAAAATTATGATGGCAGCGTGCCCACTGTCTGCGAGAGCGTTGAGCAGATATTTGTCGAGAGCCCTTAAAAAACCGGTGAAGGGATTGTAATTGAAAATGATACTTGATCCAAGCCAGATGCCGATAAAGAGAGAACTGATGACCTCGCGGCTCAACAGGGCCAGAACTATGGCGAAGAGCGGCGGCAGTATCGAGAGCCAGCCGGGAATGCAGCGCAGTGAAGAGCTTGCTGTATGTTCGCCAACTTTAACGCTGATCTGCGGGTTTCCGGAATTGGGGAATACGACTTTGATCTCTTTAAGATCGCTCTCTTTTGAAACTCCCGACGAGACCAGCTGACCGTCTATTTCAACACGATACAAAACCGGCTCCGGGTTGTCTTCATTCAGGCCGCTGACGCTGATTGCCGTTTTGATTCCGCTCAGAGTGAAATCCGGAGGGGTAATTTGCAGCTGGGCAGACAACTGACTGCAGCAGCAGAAAAATAGCAGAAGAAAAAGACAGTATCTGAATCTGGATGGGCTACTCATTCTCTCTCCATATATCTATCGGATAAGCAGCAAAATATCATTTACCGATCTATCTGACAAGAGACTGGTGTACTGATTTCAAAAATTACCAGTTGTCGAGCAGATCGCCAGATCTTTTCCAGCGCGAATCATCGCCGGCTCCAATGGCTTCTTCTCTGACTGTTGCCATTGATTCCTGTTTGTGAGTCTGTACTTCGTCAAATCCTCTGACTGGCACTTCTACAGTGGTTGTCAGGTAGATGACGCCACTGGCTGTGCTCTCGCGGGCCCAGTTGAATTCTTTGAGATTTTTGCTGAGCGTATTGTTGTTGCCATCTTCGGTTCTGGTGAATTCATTGCCGGAACGGCTGTAGGTTATTACTACATCCTTTGGTTGGCCGCCTTCTGTTTTTCTGGTTATCGTGAATTCGATGCCGTCATCGCCAGAGTTGCCTTCGATAGTGCCGGCGCGGGCCATCGAAATGTCACGTTCGAGGTTTCTGGTAATGACTTCGACATCGCCCTTCGCCTGCCCGCGTGCTTCGGCAACGGCCTGATTGAAGGTGATATGCGACCAGGTCTGGTAGATACCATAGGCAACTATAGTGAAAACAAGAGTTGCCACAACGGATTCGATAAGAGTAAAAGCTGATTTTCGTTTAATAGTCCTGGAGAACATGCAGAAAGGGTAACTCCTCGGTTTTGGTAACGCCATTCAGGCCGGTATAGGTGACTACAGCCTTCATTTCAAGAGCCTTGTTATCCATTTTGGGTGTGGCGAGTACTTCAAGTTCAAAATCTCGATGCTCTTTCTGGGCTTCGATCAATTTTGTCAGAGAAAATGGGTAAGGCTGTCCTTCCAGCTTTCCGCCTGATACTCCGTCCATCACTTCCTTGAATGGCCGGGAGAGGATCTCTTCTTTGACAGATGAAAGAATTGACTTCGCCAGCGAAAGCTTGGCAGCTTCGACTTCCTGGGCTGACTGCTGTGCCAGGATTCTATAGATTGGAATTATCGCCAGGGCAAAGATAAATGCCGCGACCATGACCTCGAGCATCGAGTAGCCATGCCGGCTAGCGCTTTTCATATTCGTAACGGCTCCATTGTTTGCCCAGAACAGCGTGATATCTGCCCGGATCGTATTTGCCAACATCGCGAACCATCGACAGAAATGTGGTACGGCAGGCAGGTGCATTATACATTACTCTGACCGTATGGAAAACATTTCGGTTAAACGTATCCATTACCAGATTTCCATCAATTATAAGTGGGTTTCCGGCGGCATTCTGCAGGCATTCATGTGAATAACATGCCGCCTGGATCATGGAAACTCCAGGACTGACCATTATCGCACCATTGCGGGCGATGAGGCCAAAAACCGTTTCGTTGTCGGCTCGTGTGATGTTGCCGGTGACCCTTATGTTGAGTCTCCCGACGATCAGGCCCTTGCCCTTAACGGTTAATGCTGGCAGGTTGATGTCATCATTGTTGACGAAAGTAACGCCATCCAGCTCAAAGCAGCCGCCGGCGCTGCGATTTGGAATGTCGCTGATAAAATCAGCTGCGGTTTCATAATAATACTTTGCCTTTTTGGCATATTGCAGGTCGCTGTAAAGAGCCGGCGGTCTGGTGCCGGGGTTGGACGGATTAAACGTTGATGAATTGGCGGTTGTTGGCTCTCGCCTTATTCCATAGGGCTCTGCGCGTCTGATATGCCTGATCTCGATCTTAGACTTGTCTACTTTACTAAGCAGCTCAAGAGTTTCCTCATCCAATGCCAGGCCCGCTGTGGTCTCTATGTCTACCTCATCGCCAGCAGCGTAAGGGCCGGGGTAATCGGGCGGTGCCAGTGTGACTTCGAAGGGATCGCCTGCACCATCTACAGTCCTGACTCTCCAGAGATTGTCATCCATGTCGTTGTCTAAAGAGGGGGCGATCTTGGATATAAGCCTGACTTTTGTTATAGTCGGTGCACCGCCACCAATGTCTGCATCCATAAGTTCCATGGCAGCATTGCCATCTATTTCGACTTTGGCCTTCAGCGACAACTGGCTGAATTGCTGCTTGAGATTGGCCTCGATCTGAACGTTAAAAGGATATTCTATCATGTAATCACCAAACAGCATGGTTGGTACATTAATTGTGAGATTTTCTTTCAATACATTGAACATGTTAACTATGCCTCTGCCACTGGTTAAAAATTCTTGATTAATTTCTGGGCCATCTATTGGCAGGTATACCGTATCCATAAACATTGGATTGCCGCTCAGCCAGTTGAAACGAGGGTCAAGCTTATTATTCGCATCGAGTTGCAGCTTATCGTCGTGGTCGGCCATAAGGCCGTTGTAGTGTGTGGTGTAAACTTCTTCAAGGGCACCGGTAAACAGGTGAATAGCCATGTCAGATGTGCCGTTGATGCGAATCATGCCGGGAATCAAAGTCTGTTCGTTGATCGACCCCGAGCTGAACGCCTCTTCAAGTTTTGAAAACTTCAGTCTGTAGTTATCGGCGGGGTCGTGTGGTAATGCGTGGATAGATGACGTTGCGGTCGTGCCATCGGCAGGTATGCCGATAAATTTGATTTCTTCATCATTACTGTTGTTTACAAAAAACACATATTCGGGTGCTACCGGCTGCATATCAGAAATCTTGAAATCTCTTTCAGCAACGAGAGTACGCTGAACTATTCGGCCACTGTTGGCCATCGGTTCGTAGAATACATCTGCCTTGATTCTGATCGCTCCGGTTTTTTCGACGGCAGTTTCATCTTTCCAGCCTGTCGATACTCCGGGTAATCCGCCGACGTTACCCCATTTGCCGTTGAGGTAAGACCTGATATTACTGTCATTCCAGTCATAGCTGAATATTTCGTCTGTGTCGCCGGTGAAATCTTTGACCAGCCCGCGTGAAGAAAATTTCTGCATATAGGGTTCGGAAGTTTCAAGCATTCCAGCAAGAATATCTCTATATCCCTTGATTGTGAACTCAGGAATGTCGATTTTACCAAATATACCCAGACTTACATAGCCGGAGATTTCTATTACGTCGGTTGCTCTGGTCGGGTTCGTGACTCGTTCAGGAATTTTGAGCTTGAGAACCAGTTTGAGTGATATTTTAATAAATAGAACTTTTACCTTGACCGTTCCAGTATCTGAGGTTTCGCTGACGCTGTGATTTTCTGGCAGCAACATGTTGAGCTTGTAATTATTCATCAGGTCGCCAAGCCGTAATGGGCTGTCGGCCGGTGCGTTGAGCGAGTTGATGTATCTTCCGACGTTTCCGAGGGTTTGCACGGGTTGTGTGTTGATTCCTGCCACATTCTCACTGCCGTCACCGTCGATTCCAGCAAAGGCTGCGGCAGAAGCTATGCTGGCTGAAAGCCGAACCGTCCAGCTGCCGTTTTCCATGAGGCTGCGCAGTGTGCCAAGGTAGTCGTCAGCGACAGCATCAGCTGAAGTGATCGTACCCAGCTGCTTTTCAGAATCGGCCAGAAGTTCCATTGGCAGGTCGCTGCCATCATTAGAACTCAAGGTGACGCCGCCATTCTGCAGGCTGCCAGGCATGCGCAGGTTGTTATACCATTCTTCGCCATCAGTGTTCATCTGATCGCCGATCATGCGAAGGCCTACGGTTACAGCCGCTTCGGCCACAGCTTCGGCTTTGGATTCGTTCGACATCATGCGCGTAGACCAGCGTCTAGCGGTTCTGGTGTTTGAGAAGAACAAGACCATTATGGTAAGCACAGAAAGCGCTCCAATGGCGACCAGAAAGGCCGAACCGGTTTTTCTGCTGACAGGGCACTTCGTTTTATCTGTATTCATCCCTGAAGCTCCTCTTCTACGTCACGAATTCGGCGCTTAACTTCTTCCATGGCAAGGTGTCTGTCGTATCCCTTTTTTTCTTTCAGCAGATAGCTTGCGATGGCTTCCTGCATGGCCGGATCATTGCGCGCCTTGTAATAGATTTCCTGGTATTTTATACGGTCGAGAAATTCTGAATTCTGTTTCTGGTCAAAAAAGCTCAGGTCATTGTCCTTGAGCATTTCGCCAAGCATTTTGCCCCATTTGAAATAGTCTTCTGGCGTTCCATTGGTGCGCGCCAGAAAGAAACGCTGACGTAGGGCTATAAACCTTACGGAAAGGCGGTTTTCCGGGTCGAGGGCAGCCTTTTCGAATTCCTCGGCAGCATGAAGTTTGTCGCCATTGTAGAGGTAATAAACGGCCATCTGAACGTTCGGGTTGTTGCGGGCGGCATACAACTCACGGGTATGAGCGGAAATCGTAGGATCATCAATCATCTTCTCCAGCCATTTGGCGCCGGCAGCACGAATTTCTGCGTGATGTGCTTCGCGGGCTTTTGCTGCGGCCTCAGCCCCGCGTATGGTGCGCGGCCCAACTCTGCGCATGGCTTGCTGTTGCGATGGTTTCTGTTGATAGGTTTTGGTCGGCTCGTTTTTTTTGCCGGCGACGCGAGGCGGGGGAGAGTCAATGCCAGGCTTCGGCTTGGCCGGTCGGAAAAACAGCATGCCAAAAAACATCACGCCAAGCATCAACAGGCCAATACCCAGTATTATCTTGTTTCTATCGTCGTCCACAAGCTTCTCTCCACAGCACCTGATTGTTTCTCTGTCTGAGATGCAAAACCTTACCTTACATCATAGCGCAATATGCCGGCCAAATCAAGAAAACGCCGCAATAATTCCATGCCATTCTGTGGAATTACAGACAGGCGTAATAATATTTGCAATCACATATTATACGGAAGAAAATCGCCTGATGTTGCAAAAAAAAGCCCTCAGGCTTTCGCCTGAGGGAACTTTTTATCTACAGTAGCTTGCGCTTACTTGCCAGCCTGGGCTTTGAGACTTTCGTATTCAGCCTTGGCTTTGTTCATTTCCTGGGCAACCTTCATGGCATCAGCCTGGCGACCCTGAGAGAGCATTTCGTTGTAAAGCTTGTAGAGTTCCTGATATTTGGCCTGAGCAAGCTGTACTTCAGATGAGTAAGTACCCATCGGAGTTGCTTCGCCAGATATCGAGATTTCGGGAGACTGTGCACCTGCTACCGGGATCTCGCCACCGGTTGAACCGGCAACTGAGCCGATGGTGACCGGGCCGGAAACCTGACCTACAGGAGCGCCGCCGAACGGATTGGAACCAACCGGCATACCGATTGAACCATAGCTGGTGCCACCCTTGCCGAACAGACCGGCGATCTTGTTAGCAGCCCAGTTACCCAGCATACCACCTGCGATACCGCCGATGATGGTGCCGAATGGCGGGAAGATCATTGAACCGAGCATTGCGCCAGCGGTAGAACCAATGGTCTGACCGGCTACGCCAACCCAGTTGATCTGCTTGAAGGCTTCTTTGATCGAGAATCTGCCGTTTTTGAGGTCACCGGCGAGATAAGCACCCACTGAACCACCTACGATAGAACCGAAGGTCGGAGCAAGAGCTGAGAGCACGCCGCCAACAACCGGGATCGCAGTGAGGAAAGGAGTGAAGAATGAACCTGCAGCTGCGCCAGTTACTGAACCAACCACGCCACCGGCGAATTCGGCTGATACAACTGTTCTGACTGCCTTGCTGAGGCTGGGCTTTTCACCGCTGAGGATCTGGGTGGCGAGATCGACACCAACAGTGATACCGGCGGTCATCAGGATGTTCTTGGCGCTGAAGCCTGATTTCAGGCTGTCTTTTACGTTCTGAACGCCCTGGTTGGTCATAGCTTTACCAGCTTCATAACCAGACTTGAACTTACCAGTGGTCTTGTCTTTCAGATTGCTGAGGAAACCCTTCTTGTCAGCGTCAGCAACGGCACCAGATTCCTGAGTGCTCTGAGCTGCGTCCTGAGAAGCCTGGGCGCCTTCCTGTGAGGTCTGGCCACTCTGAGCTGCATCCTGAGAAGCCTGAGCGCCTTCCTGTGAGGTCTGGCCACTCTGAGCTGCGTCCTGAGAAGCCTGGGCACCTTCCTGTGAGGTCTGACCACTCTGAGCCGCATCCTGAGATGCCTGACCGCTCTGAGAAGCGTCTGAGCTGCCACCCTTTACTTCGGGGGTAGCGGGTTTTTTCTTGAAAAGATTGGCGATTCTGTCTTTTGCGCTCTTGAGCAGATTGCCGATCTTGCTGCCGCCAGATTTGACGACTTCGCCAACTTTGCCGGCACCAGACTTAACTGCATCAGTAGTCTTGTTGCCGAAATTCTGGCCGCTTTCTTTACCAGAAGTAAAGCTGTCCTTAACTTTCTGGCCATAAGAATTGAGTTCGTTTTTGATCCAGCTGCCTTCGGTCTTGGCGCCGCTTACTGCAGTAGAAGCATCAGCTGCCTGTGCAGCAGTGCCAGTAGTAGCGGTAGTGCCCTGAGAAGCCTGGACTGACGAGCCAGTAGTGGCAGCAGTAGTAGAAGTCTGAGCTGCTGTGGTGGCGCTTGGGCCATTCAGAGCCAGTTTCAGATACTGGGCCATTTCGAGAGCAACCGGCTGACCATTAACATAGCGAACATTGTAATGGAGAGTGTTGCCACCGTTATTTACGGTTACCCACTGACCGGGGGTCACGTTGACGCTCTGGCCGCCGACATTTACCTTGATGGCGCTGTACTCGGCCATCAACGGTGCTTCCAGCAGGAAGCTGGCGATCAGAACGATGCACAGCAGTTTGCTGAGAACCTTGATAGTGCTGTTCCTCATACTAAATTCTCCTGAATCGATTGGATTACCCGTAGAACTAGAACCCGATAAACCCGATCCACTGGCACAGACCTACCCGAATGTGCTTGTAAATCGTTTTTTCTGGGGGTGTACCCATCACCCTTGCATTCAATTATAACAGACGAAAATAAAACCGCAAGCCATCGACAAATATTTTTTTCCAGATTCTATCATATCGCTTCATAACTTCGCCTTTCGTAATGAAAGATCTGGTCATGAATTGCTCTAAACATGAAAGAGCTGCCCTCTTGCGAGGACAGCTCCGGTCAGTGGTCAGAGTAAAATCAGACAACACCCTGATCGAGCATTGCAGTGGCGACCTTCATGAAGCCGGCCACGTTGGCGCCCTTGATGTAGTTGATGCGTTCGCCTTCTTTGCCATGTTTGACACAGGCTTCGTGGATCGAATGCATGATGTGTTTCAGTTTGGCATCGACTTCTTCGGCAGTCCAGTTCAGGCGTTCGCTGTTCTGGGTCATTTCGAGGCCGGAAACCGCAACACCACCGGCATTTACGGCTTTGCCCGGGGCGAACAGCATCTTGCTGTGAGCCAGCTTGGCGCCTTCGGCGGTGCAGCCCATGTTGGAGACTTCAAGCAGCAGTTTGCAGCCATTAGCGGCAAGTTTCTTGACGTCTTCTTCGTTGCATTCATTCTGGGTAGCGCAGAGAACGGCTACATCACATTTAACGCCCCAGGGCTTTTCCTTCGGGAAGAATTTTGCCTTGGGATACTTTTTGACATAGTCTTCGGCCTGATCGTTGCAGGAAGCGCGCATTTCGAGCAGGTATTCGCACTTTTCTTCGTTGAAGCCTTCTTCATCATGTACATAGCCGTCAGGACCGCTGATGGTTACGCATTTGGCGCCGAGTTCGATGAGTTTCTTGATCGAGCCCCAGGTAACGTTACCGAAACCGGATACGGCAACGGTTTTACCCTTGAAGGTTTCACCAGCGCGTTTGAGCATGTCGATGCCGAAATAGATAGCGCCAAAGCCGGTGGCTTCGGGGCGAATGAGGCTGCCGCCCCAGGTTGCGCCCTTACCGGTGAAAACGCCGGTGAATTCATTGGCGATGCGCTTATACTGGCCGAACAGATAGCCGATTTCGCGGCCGCCGACGCCGATGTCGCCTGCCGGAACGTCGAGGTTTGGGCCAATATGGCGATAAAGTTCAGTCATGAAAGACTGGCAGAAGCGCATAATTTCATTGTCAGAGCGGCCTTTCGGGTTGAAATCGGAGCCGCCTTTGCCACCGCCCATTGGCAGTGTGGTCAGAGCATTCTTGAACATCTGTTCAAAGCCCAGGAATTTGAGAATGGAAAGGTTTACGCTTGGGTGAAAGCGCAAGCCGCCTTTGTAGGGGCCGATCGCGCTGTTAAATTGCACGCGATAACCTCGGTTAACCTGAATTTCGCCCTTGTCATCAACCCAAGGAACTCTAAAAGAGATGGCGCGTTCGGGTTCTACGATTCTTTCAAGAATCTTGCCTTTAACCATGCGGGGATTCTTGTGGTATTCTTCCCAGATGGTTTCGACGACTTCGTGAACGGCCTGATGAAATTCGGGTTCGTTCGGGTTTCTGGCTTTTACCATGTCCATGAATTCGGCGATGCTTTTCATTACTTCACTTTCCTTTCGATGCGACCTGATATTTATAACCCGATCAACGGGTATCAAGGGGCAACATAGCACGGAGTTGCAAAGTACTCAACTTTTTGTTGAAAATTTATTAAGTCAGGCTTTTGCTGCGCCTGCTGCCGGTTCGGGCGGCGATGTCAGCAGTCTTTGTGCCACGGCAGCTAATGGTTGTTGAAACATCATGGCCACAAGCACCGGAATGCTGGATTCTACCGGAAAATGGCCGATAGCAAGCACCAGTCCGACACTGGTATTGCGGATGCCGGCACAGAAAGTGCTGGTGATCAAAGCTCCTGTTTTGAAACCAAAAATTCTGGCAAGCAGATAACCTGTTACAAATCCTGTCAAAGTCATGCACATGGTAAGCAGAACGATTAAAGGCGCTTTACTGAACATTTCAGCTGCTGATTTCTGTGCCATGCCAACGTTTATGGTTATCACCAGACACATGCAGAAAAACGAAGGCAGACCGAGATACCTGATATTGCGGTTATAAAAAGTACCCCGACTAAGATCGTTGATCGTCAGACCGAGGACAGATGGCAATACGATCATGAATATAAGTCCGCGTATCATCGAATTATAGTCTATTGTTGCCTGCTGGCCTGCAAATATAAGCAGTATCGCCGGCACGATGAGAGGGCTGAGCAGTGTGTCTACTGTGGCCGCTGTCAGCGCAAGGGCGACATCGCCTTTGCCGAGCCCGGCCCAGATTACAGCTGTTATACCGATTGGCAGAGCTGCCATAAGTATGTAACCAAGTATAAGCTCCTGGCGTCCGGGAAACAGCAGGTTGCTGCAGATACTTGCTATAACCGGCATCAGCAGATGCTGCAAAACGACAATGCTGATAAGGGGCAGCGGCTTTCTGAAAATTATTCCGAGGTCTTTCCAGCTTGTTTTAAGCGCGGTTACGAAGGTCATGTAACCGAACATCCAGGGGACGGCGCCGCGCATGCCGCCAAGGCTTTCGCCACCGAGCCAGCCACAGAGCATGGCGAAAAGCATGAAAAAAATCATGCGTGAGTTGAGGTAAAGATACAATCGTTCGCCGGCTGGCCGCATAGCTGTTTTTCCGGGTGAGTTATGCCGCGATTATAACGCCAATACCGGCAATAATCCAGACAAACTTAAACTTACAGTTTGCGCACCCAGTCTTCGAAGTGCTCCTGAAAATGGTCCATGTCGCGACCAGTGGCATCGATCATGGCCTCTTCGAAAGATTTGCCCTCGCCAAGCGAAGAAAGAATGGTGTCGAAAGCACGCTCGCCATAATAGTCGGCCAGGCAGCGGGTTGCCAGATAAGAACCGATGTAGCCGCGCAGAACATCTTTGCGCGAAGAACTGTTGAGCAACGCCGGCACCCGGTTAAGCTTGACGACCTTGCCACCATCGATGAATTCATTCTCGACAATACTGTTGTAATCTGAACGCATTTCATCGGGTGAACCGTTGGCGGCGGCGAATTCCTGATACTGCGCGATGCCTTCGTTGAGCCAGAGCGGACAGCGGTTGTTGGTGCGCAGATGAATGATGGTGTGCGTAAACTCATGTGCCAGCAGCCCTTTTACATATTCTTCGCTCTTGTATCCTGACTTGAGGGGAACCATTATCTTGATGCCCTGCGCTGAAGCGGCTGACCAGTCGCGGCTGACTTTGTAATAGTCTTCGGTCAGGTAGAAGATGACGTTGATTTTGACGTCCGGATGAAAATTCAGCGATCTGGTTACCTGATAAAAGACCTCGTTGAGCACTTCGAAAGTGATGTCGCCGAGGTCATCGCGCGAGTCTCCGGCAAAATGCACGACAAAACGCCGGTCTTCTACGCTTGAGGAACCATCGGTCGAGGCCATCTGCTCGCGGGCGCGGTTGATCGCCTCGTCGATAGCCGCTTTCTGGTTTTCATCCTGCGTGGCATCGCGTGCGCGTTCCCACCAGCTGATCGCTTCATCGAAATAGTGCAGCTCGTAATTACTTTTGCCGAGGTAGAACAGGATGAAAAATGAATCAGGAAATGTGTTTACAGCTCGCCCGAGGTATTCTATCGCCTTCTCGTAGTCCATCATCTGAACCGCGGCCAGGCCGATTTTACCTATGATCTGCATGTCATCAGGTTCGCGGCCATGCACGTATTCGAAATGCTCGAGCGCTTTTTCGTAGTTACCCTTGAAATACAGCAGGTCGCCCCAGAAGGTTTCAACAATGATGTTGTCTGGCGCAAGTCTGGCGGTTTCAAGCATCAGGTCTTCGTTTTCTTCATAAGTGCGGTCGACGCGCAGCATGATTTTTTTCAAGAGAAAGGCAGCCAGATCCAGCTTCTGTTCGCGCGTTGCACCGATAGCATAAGCGGCATCACGCAGATCTTCGATTTTGTGGTCGAGCTCATCGCCCAGTGCGTTATATATCTGATATTCCTGCAGAGCTTCAGGCGTCGCCGGCGGCAGAGGCTGACGAAACAGCTGTATCTGTGCCCGGAGCGAGCAGGGTAGAAGAACGAGCAGTAGTATGGTTAACAGCTTTTTCATGGTGTTCTACAAATAAACATATCAGAAAAATGCAAAATTGGAAACGCCATGAAAAAACCGGCAGAACACTGAGTGCTCTGCCGGTTTTGAATTAGCCGGTTGTTAACCACCGAGGGCTTTTTTGACCTTGTCGAAGAAGGATTTGCCAGAACCTATGCCGGTAGCTTTCGATTCGGGGTCTTCCTCGGCAAGCATCATCAGAAGCTCACGCTGGCGGGCATTAAGCTCGGTCGGTGTGCGCACGAAGATTTTGACCAGCTGGTCGCCCTGGCCGCCGCGCAGCGATTTTACGCCGTAGCCGCGCAATCTGAAGATTTTGCCGGTCTGCGTACCTTCGGGAATCTTTATTTTAACTACACCTTTGAGGGTTGGCACTTCTACTTCGCCGCCAATAGCTGCGAGTGGAAAGGTGATGTTCTTTTCGCAGATGATGTCGTCGCCGATTCTCTCGAAGAAATCGTGTTTGCCGACACTCAGAAAGATATAGAGGCTGCCGTTCGGTCCGCCTTTTTCGCCGGGTTCGCCTTCGCCAGCGAGTTTGAGTTTGCTGCCGGTTTCGACTCCCGGAGGAATTTTGACGTCGATTTTCTGCGAATGTTTGATACGTCCACTGCCTTTGCAGGACTGGCAAGGCTTATCAATAATTTCGCCTTCGCCCTGGCACTGATGACAGGTGCGCTGAATCGAGAAAAAACCCTGCGCCAGCGAGATAGAGCCGCGGCCCTTACAGACCGGGCATTGCTTGCGGCTGCTGCCGGCTTCGGCGCCAGACCCGGAACAGGTGGTACAACGGGTAGATTTTTGAATGGTAATATTCTTGTCGCAGCCGAAAACCGCTTCTTCAAAAGTGATTTCGAGATCGTATCGCAGGTCGGCGCCGCGCTTGGGGCCGCGTCGCTGACCGCCGCTGCCACCACCGCCGAAAAAGTCGGAAAGGATGTCGCCGAAGATGTCGCCGAAGCCGCCGAATCCGCCCATGTCCTGATAATTGAAGCTGTTCGGGTCGATGCCGGCATGGCCGAACTGGTCGTAGGCCGCTCTTTTCTGCTGGTCAGAGAGTATCTGATAGGCTTCGTTTATCTCTTTGAATTTTTCTACAGCGTCCGGGCTCTTGTTGACGTCCGGATGAAACTGGCGTGCCAGATTGCGAAACGCCTTTTTGATTTCGTTTTCGTCGGCGTTCTTGGGCACTCCCAGTACTTCGTAATAATCACGCTTGGCCATTAAATTCTCCCTTGAAGGCGTATCATGCTCTGTCTGAAACTCTGGCCGTCAAATAACTCAGGTTCGCGGTCAAGTAAGCGGCCGTGGGCCTGTGTGCCCACGGCCAATTGCGTTGTCAGTCGGCTTTTTTGAATTCAGCGTCAACGACGTTTTCGTCGTCGCCGGCAGTCTTCTGACCACTCTGGCTCTGCTGCTCGGGATTCGGCTGGTGCTGGGCATCAGCGTGCGAAGCCTGGGCATTCTTGTAGATCATTTCGCCAAGTTTCTGTGCCGTGGTCTGCAGCTCTTCGACTTTTTTCTTGATCATGTCGACGTCTTTGCTCTCAAGAGCTTTTTTAAGCTCGCCGACCTTGCCTTCAACTTCGTTCTTGAGATCAGCCGGAACCTTGTCGCCAAGTTCCTTGAGCGTCTTTTCGGTCTGATAAACCAGGCTCTCGCCGGTATTGACAGTTTCGATCGATTCGCGCTGCTTGGCGTCTTCCTGGGCGTGTCGCTCGGCTTCTTTGACCATGCGGTCGATCTCATCTTTGTTGAGGCCGGAACTGTTGGTGATGGTGATCGCCTGTTCCTTGCCGGTGCCGAGATCCTTGGCTGATACGTTGACTATGCCGTTGGCGTCGATGTCGAAGGTTACTTCGATCTGCGGCACACCGCGCGGAGCCGGCGGAATGCCGACGAGGTCGAAGCGGCCGAGAGTCTTGTTGTCGGCTGCCATCTGGCGTTCACCCTGCAGAACATGTACCGAAACGGCCGGCTGGTTGTCAGAGGCGGTCGAGAACACCTGACTTTTCTTGGTCGGAATTGTGGTATTACGTGAGATGAGGGTGGTCATAACGCCGCCGAGGGTTTCGATGCCGAGAGAGAGCGGGGTTACGTCGAGCAGCAGAACGTCTTTAACTTCGCCACCGAGAATACCGGCCTGAATGGCGGCGCCCATGGCGACGCATTCCATCGGATCGACGCCTCTTTCGGGGTCTTTGCCGAAGTGCGATTTGAGCAGGTTCTGAATGATCGGCATGCGGGTCGGGCCGCCAACCATGATGATATGGTCGATTTCGCCGCGTTTGAGACCGGCGTCATTGAGGGCGTTGTCGATCGGGGCTTTGCAGCGCTCGACGACGTTGTCAATCAGTTCTTCGAGTTTTGAGCGGGTAATCGTCATTACCATGTGCTTGGGGCCTTCGGCTGTGGCGGTAATGAAGGGCAGGTTGATGTCGGTGCTGGTGGTGGTCGAGAGCTCGATTTTGGCGCGTTCAGCGGCTTCTCTTACGCGCTGGTAAGCCATCGAGTCCTTCGACAGATCGATACCTTCCTGCTTTTTGAATTCGCTGATGATCCATTGAATGACGACGTTGTCCATGTCGGTGCCGCCGAGTTTGGTGTCACCGTTGGTTGAGAGCACTTCAAATACGCCGCTGCCGAGTTCGAGAATGGTGACGTCGAGGGTGCCGCCGCCAAGGTCGAATACCAGAATTTTGCGTTCGCCTTCTTTGTCGAGACCGTAGGCAAGGGCGGCTGCAGTCGGTTCGTTTATGATGCGCTTGACTTCGATGCCGGCGATAGCACCGGCGTCCTTGGTGGCCTGGCGCTGAGCGTCATCGAAATAGGCCGGAACAGTGATTACTGCGCCGGTTACCTTGTCGTTCAGAAAAGCTTCGGCGTCAGCTTTGATCTTCTGAAGAATGCAGGCCGAGATTTCCTGCGGGGTATAATCTTTGTTGTCGACCTTGATCTTTTCTTTGGTGCCCATCTTGCGTTTTACGGCAATAATGGTGCGGTCGGGGTTGGTGGTGGCCTGGCGTCTGGCCGGTTCACCGATCAGGCGCTGACCGTCTTTGGTAAAAGCAACAACGCTCGGAAAAGCTTTGCCGCCGATTGAATTGCCTTCGGCGCTCGGAATGATAACCGGTTTGCCGCCTTCAATAACTGCAGCGGCGGAGTTGGAAGTACCTAAGTCGATACCGATAACCCTTGACATTTATATTCCTCCTGTTTCTGTTTAACAGATTATTTCTGGTTGATTTCTACCTTGGCGGTGCGCAGTACGCGCTCCTTGAACATATAACCCTTTTCGAATTCGGCCAGCACGATTTCGTCGTCCTGGTCTTCAACGCTGCGTTTGCACATGGCTTCGTGAATGTGTGGGTCGAACTTCTGGCCTTTGGCGCCGATTTCCTTGAGGCCTTCTTTTTCGAGCACATCAGAGAACTGTATTGAAAACATCTCGAGGCCATCGATGATTTTTTTGTCGATGTTGCTTTTGCCGATCTGTTCCATTGCCTTGTCGAGTGTATCGATAACCGGCAGCAGGCGTTTGAGAAAATCTTCGACACCGCGTCCGCGTGCTTCGAGCTGCTCTTTGGCAGTTCGGCGCTGCAGGTTCTGGTAATCGGCAAGCGCTCTGAAATAGCGTTGCTTCATATCTTCGAGCTCTCTGGCAAGCTTCTTTTCGTTATCGACAGGCTTGCCGGTGTCGTCGCCCTTGTCGCCTTCAGCAGCAGAGGCTTTCGCTTCGGCGCCGGCCTCGTTTTCGGTTTTCCCTTCTTCCTGATTTTCGGTATCTTCGGCAACAGCTTCAGATTCTTTACTGACAGGAGTTTCGTTCTTGCTATCTTTTTGCATCATTTCAGGTGTCACCTTTAAAAAGAGTTCGGTTCATTTCGCTCGCCCTGTCCAACCAGGAGCTTGCTGAGAGTGTTCGACAGCCGGGCCAGAGTGGCCACAACGCGACCGTAGTCCATGCGCAGAGGGCCGATCAGTCCGATTCGGCCGATAGAGCGGTTGGGGCCGCGATATCGGGCTGCAACCAGAGAAACATCTTTGATCGCCAGTCCCGAATCAGAGCCTATGTTTACCACAATCTCGCGCTTGCTATCAAGTGATTTTGCCAGCAGATGCAGCAGGTTTTCCTTGTGGTCGAGCAAACTGACCATCTGCCTTATTTTTTCAGGGTCGTTAAATTCGGGCTGGTCAAAAAAGTTTACGAGACCGTCGAGAAACAATGCGTCTGAATCCGGGTCGGCAGCTGAATCCTGGACTTTTTTGACGAGTTGTGACAGCAGATTATTGTAGCGTGAGATGATGTGGCGGGTTTTTTCGATGTAATCCTGCTCGTATTGATGGAACTGCTGCTGGCAGAGTTGAGCGTTGAGCAGAATTGACAGCTTTTCGAGCACGTCGTCACTGGTCTCGCCGGGAATATTGACGATCTGGTCGTTGATGTTGCCAAAGTCATCAACTGTAACCAGCATTGCCTTGTTCTCGAGCACTCTGAAAAGTTTGATCGAACGCAACGGGTTCTTGCCATGCTGCGGGGCCAGCAGCACTCCGGCGAGATTGGTTTTCTGGCAGGCATATCTGATGGCAGATTTTAAAATGTCCTGCTGGCGGTTGTGTGTCTCGTGCGAGATTTCGGCGATCTTGCCGATCAGCGCTTCTTCGAGCTGGCTGATGCGCTCGAATTCGACGAGAAAATTGACGTAAAATTTGTAGCCCTTTTCGGTGGGCACGCGGCCGGCTGAGGTGTGGGGCGAATAAAGGTAGCCCATGCTCTCAAGGTCGGCCATTTCGTTGCGCAGAGTGGCCGGTGAGCAGGCGAGCTGACTCGATTTCGACAGATTGCGCGACCCTACCGGGATTCCGGTGGAAATAAAGGTGTCGCAGACCTCACGCAGAACCGTTTTCTGGCGCTCGTTGAGGCTGTTGTCGGTGATTTCGGAGTCGGCGAGGGCGGCCTGTAATAATGAAGATTCGTTCATTGCCTTAATCATGAAGGCCCCCCCGGCAGTGAATGCCGGGGGGACAGTCATTCATGCTCAGTAGTCCATGTCCATTTCGGGAGCGGCTGCTTTAGTTTTCTTTTCGGGAGCTTCGGCGACGAGAACTTCAGTTGTCAGCAGAATCGAGGCGATGGATGAGGCGTTCTGCAGAGCTGATCTGGTCACCTTGGCGGGGTCGATGATACCGGCTTTGAACATGTCGGTGTAATCATCAGCAACGACGTCATAGCCGTAGCCATTGCCCTTGTGGGCTTTGACGTTTTCGACGATTACTGAAGGTTCGAGGCCGGCATTGCTCAGGATCATGCGCATTGGGGCGTAGAGGGCTTTTCTGACGGTGTTGATGCCGACTTTTTCGTCGTCATCACAGTTCTTTTCGAGTTTGTCAAGAACTGGCAGGGCGTTGATGTAGGTCACGCCGCCGCCGGCGACGACGCCTTCTTCGACCGCAGCGCGGGTGGCGCTGAGAGCGTCTTCAACCCGGGTTTTGCGCTCTTTCATTTCTGTTTCGGTAGCAGCACCGACCTTGATCACGGCAACACCGCCGGCGAGCTTGGCCAGGCGTTCCTGCAGTTTTTCCTTGTCGTATGAGCTGGTGCTGTGTTCGATTTCGGCTTTGATCTGGTTGATGCGGTTCTTGAGAGCCTTGGCATCGCCACAACCTTCGACGATGGTTGTCATTTCTTTGCTGACCACGACCTTTTTGGCCTGGCCGAGCATGTTGATGGTAGCGCTGTCGAGTTTCATGCCGAGATCTTCACTGATCTTCTGGCCGCCGGTGAGAACTGCGATGTCGTCGAGCATGGCTTTGCGGCGATCGCCGAAGCCGGGTGCCTTGACAGCAACACAGTTGAAAGTGCCGCGCAGTTTGTTGACAACCAGAGTTGCCAGTGCTTCGCCTTCGATATCTTCAGCGATGATGAGCAGGGGCTTGTTGACCTGAACGATCTTTTCGAGCAGCGGCAGGATTTCTTTGAGGTTATTGATCTTGTTTTCAGTTATGAGAATGTAGGGGTTGTCGAGAACCGCTTCCATTCTTTCCTGATCGTTAACCATATAGGGGCTGACATAGCCCTTGTCGAATTCCATACCATCGACGAATTCGAGGGTAGTGTCGAAGCTCTGGGCTTCTTCTACGGTAATGACGCCATCTTTGCCGACTTTGTCCATGGCTTCAGCGATTACTTTGCCGATTTCGGGGTCGCGGGCCGAGATGGTGGCTACCTGAGCAACACTGTCTTTATTGTCATCGATTTTCTTGGAGAGATTTTTGATCTCTTTGACGATGGCGTCAACAGCTTTTTCGATGCCACGTTTTACATAGCTCGGGTTAGCTCCGGCGGTTACGTTTTTAAAGCCTTCGTGTACAATGGCCTGGGCAAGAACGGTTGCGGTAGTGGTGCCGTCGCCGGCGACGTCATTGGTTTTGCTGGCTACTTCTTTAACGAGCTGGGCGCCCATATTTTCAAATTTATCTTCGACTTCGATTTCTTTGGCAATGGTCACGCCGTCGTTGGTGACGGTCGGGCTGCCGAATTTCTTGTCGAGGATGGCATAACAACCCTTGGGGCCGAGGGTGGCGCGAACTGCATTGGCGACGAGGTCAACGCCGGTTTCGAGAGACTTGCGGGCTTCTGTCCAGTATTTGAGATGCTTGGCAGTCATTGGTTTACTCCTGTTTGCCTTATGATCTTATCAGTTGATGATGGCGAGAATGTCTTCTTCGCGCAGGATCAGATAGCTTTCTTCATCGACCTTGATTTCGGTTCCGGCATATTTCGAGAAGATGATTTTGTCATCTTTTTTTACTTCGAGCGGAGTGCGCTTGCCTTCGTCAGTCAGTTTGCCCGGGCCGGCTGCAATTACGGTGCCTTCGATCGGCTTTTCCTTGCTGGCGGTATCGGGAAGGATTACGCCGCCTTTTGATTTTTCGATGGCGTCTTTCGGTTTTACGATAACTCTGTCGTTAAGTGGTTTGAGGTTCATCATTTTTCTCCTGATAAACTTATGAAATTATGTTCGAGGGCTGGCGGGGCAGGGGAGTGCCCTCCCCGCCGGGAAATCGGGTTTTGCTTACATCATGCCGGGCATGCCCATGCCGCCCATGCCACCCATACCGCCCATTCCACCCATGCCGCCCATACCGGCCGGTTTGGTTTCTTCGGGGATATCGGCAACGAGAACTTCAGTGGTCATGAGGATCGCAGCGATAGAGGAAGCGTTCTGCAGTGCTGATCTGGTAACTTTGGCCGGGTCAATGATGCCGGCTTTGAACATGTCGATGTATTCGTTGGTGAGAACGTTGTAGCCGTAGCCGGGCTTGTCTTCATTGCGGATTTTTTCGATGATGACTGCGGGCTCGAGACCGGCGTTGGCGAGGATGAAGTGAATCGGCTTGTGCAGAGCTTTTCTGACGATATCGACGCCGATTTTCTCGTCACCGTTAACCTGCAGGGTGTCGAGGGCTTTGCAGGCGTTGAGCAGAGCTACACCGCCGCCGGCGACGACGCCTTCTTCGACCGCAGCGCGGGTGGCGCTGAGAGCGTCTTCAACACGGGTCTTGCGTTCTTTCATTGCGGTTTCGGTAGCAGCACCGACTTTGATTACGGCTACGCCGCCAGAAAGCTTGGCCAGGCGTTCCTGCAGTTTTTCCTTGTCGTATGAGCTGGTGCTTCTTTCGATTTCGGCTTTGATCTGACCAATGCGGGCCTGAATGTCTTTGGCATTGCCGGCGCCTTCGATGATGGTGGTCGATTCTTTGCTGATGACAACCTTCTTGGCGTTGCCGAGGTGTTCGAGGGTGGCGTTTTCAAGCTTGAGACCGATTTCTTCGCTGATCTTCTGACCTTTGGTCATGACGGCGATGTCTTCGAGCATGGCTTTGCGGCGGTCACCAAAGGCCGGGGCTTTAACGGCGACGCAGTTGAAAGTGCCGCGCAGTCTGTTGACTACGAGGGTTGCCAGTGCTTCGCCTTCGATGTCTTCGGCGATGATGAGCAGGGGTTTCTTGGTCTGCACGATGCTTTCGAGAACCGGCAGAATGTCTTTGATGTTGGTGATTTTGCTGTCGGTGATGAGAATGTAGGGGTTTTCGAGAACTGCTTCCATTCTCTCAGTGTCAGTTACCATGTAGGGGCTGACATAGCCTTTGTCGAATTCCATACCTTCGACGAAGTCGAGGGTGGTATCGAAACTCTTGGCTTCTTCAACGGTGATAACGCCGTCTTTGCCGACTTTGTCCATGGCTTCGGCGATGACTTTGCCGATTTCGGGGTCACGAGCCGAGATGGTGGCAACCTGAGCGACGCTGTCTTTGTTGTCGTCGATGCGTTTGGACTGTTCTTTGATCTTGGCGACTACGGCGTTAACGGCTTTTTCGATGCCGCGCTTGATATAAATCGGGGTAGCGCCGGCTGCGGTGTTTTTAAAACCTTCGTGTACAATTGCCTGCGCGAGAACGGTAGCGGTGGTGGTACCGTCGCCGGCGATGTCGTTGGTCTTGCTGGCGACTTCTTTAACGAGCTGAGCGCCCATGTTTTCGAAGCGATCTTCGACTTCGATTTCTTTGGCGATCATGACGCCGTCATTGGTGACGGTCGGGCTGCCAAAGCTCTTGTTGAGGATGGCATAACAGCCTTTGGGGCCCAGGGTCGAGCGAACTGCATTCGCCACGGTATCGACGCCTTTTTCGAGGGCTCTTCTTGCGTTTTCGCCATACTTCAGTTGTTTTGCTGCCATTGTAAAATTCTCCTTAAGAATTAATTTTTGTCGTTGTTATGAAGGGGAACGGGGAAAGTTGTTATTCTACGGCGAGAACTTCGTCTTCTTTCATGATCAGGTGCTTTTCGCCGTCGATCATGATTTCGGTTCCTGCCCATTCGGTGAAAATTACGTTGTCGCCCTGCTTGACCTGCATCGGCACGAGTTTACCTTTGCTGTCAGTGAGGCCTTTGCCGACAAATACGACTTTGCCAGTCTTGGGGCGTGCTTTTGAAGCTGTGTCGGGAATGATGATTCCGGTTGCCGTTTTCTTTTCGGTTTCGGCGGGTTTGATTACGATACGGTTACCCATCGGGGTGAGGTTCATGATGTCCTCCTGTTCGAATTTTATGGAATTTTAAAAACTTAAATTCGCTGTTAGCACTCGACCGCGTTGAGTGCTAGCAAAATATAGCGAAAAGCTCTCGACAACTAAAGACTGTTTAACATTGATTTAAGAATTTGACGGATGATTATGGCCGTTTAAGCTCAAAAATCAGTCGATAGCTCAAAATTTAGTCGAAAATCTTTGTTTTTTGTTTTTATGAAGCCGTAAAGGCTGTCAAAATCAGCTTATGTGTTGAATTTTGTTCAGTCATCAATTCATTTCTGCATTATTTTGTGCAGCTTTGCTCTGTTTTTTTGAGATTGGCGATTGAGGCTTTGATGCGGGATATGCCGGCGCCTAGCACGTTCAAGACGACTGACAGGCTCCAGATATTCAACTGTGAAGGTGTCAGATACTTGAGCAGGTTTCCGCCTACCATTATTGCCACCAGTGTGAAAGACATCATGACATCGAGCGCGGCTCCGACCTCTTCACTCGAAGACCTGAAAATGAAGCTCATGGCACAGGTTGCCATCAGCTTTTTCCCTGCTGCTGTGAGGCTGAGCAGATTCACCATGTTAATAATAAAATCGATTATACCCCAGACGATGAGAATCCAGCCCATGGGGTTGTTGGCGTCTCCGCTGATGCCTTTCAGGGCGATTCCGGCCAGTATTTTGAAGGCGGCGAACGGCAGGCCGATTGTAATGATGTCGAGTTTTTCCACTATGTCTCTCCTGTTCAGACATCATACCATTTTACCGCCAGAATTCAATTGCAACGAGTTTGCCAACCTCGCGATCATGGTGACGTCTGCTCATGCTATTGCGTCAGGCTTTGAGCGGGAACCAATCTATGTTAGCATTTTTATCGACAAACTCTGTTTTAGAGGTAAGTGCGGATGCGTGGCTTAAACCATATAACTTTTTCTGTCAGTGATCTTGATAAGTCTTTCTGTTTCTATGAGAGTATTCTTGGATTGCGCCCGGTTGCAAGACTGAAACACTGTGCATATTTTCTCGCTGGCAACCTCTGGCTGGCCATCGTTCACGAATCAGATTTGGCCAAATCTTCACGGGATGACTATACGCATGTTGCCTTTGATTGCAGTAGCGAAGAATTTGCTGGCCTTAAGGAAAAACTGCTGGCATCTGGTTGCCGGGAATGGTCGGTGAACCATTCCGAAGGCGATTCGTTCTACTTTACCGATCCTGATGGCCATAAGCTTGAAATTCACATTGGGGATCTGCAATCACGGCTGAATGCAATCAGGGGCAATCAGGACGTACATATCTACGAGCCTGATCGATTTCTACAGTCGGTTGCAGATGAGGTGCCGGCGATTCTTGAATTTGACCCTGATAAGCCGGCATTCATAGAGCCTTCCAGAGTGTTGAAGCGACTTGAAAAAATGCCTGAGCACTGTGTTGTCTGCTTCTTCAATGATGTCATTGCCAGCCTTGAAAAGCAGGGTCGTCTTGAACTGATTACGCAGTTGAAATCTGAGATTGGCTACAATCCTGTTTATCTGATAAAGAATCTTGCCATGCCCGTTGCCCTTCTTCACCCGGGCGTTGGTGCACCTCTTGCCGCCGGATTTATCGAAGAAGCTATCGCACTGGGCGCCAGTCGCTTTATAGCCTGTGGCGGCGCGGGTTCGCTCGCAGCCTCACATCAGGTCGGCAAGCTTATCGTTCCGACATTTGCTGTCAGAGACGAGGGCACTTCCTATCACTATATGAGCCATGAGATACAAGCTGTTCCGACTGCCGCTGCTTTAAGTGCCGTTGTCGCAACGCTCGAGGGCCACAGCGTCGATTATGAATGTGCCGGAACCTGGACCACCGACGGGATATATCGTGAAACTCGCAAAAAGATCGAAGATAAGAGAAAAATGGGCTGCAGCTGCGTCGAAATGGAAGCCGCAGCGCTCTTTGCCGTAGCGCGCTTCAGAAATGTCGAGATGGCTCAAATTCTTTATGCCGGCGATGATCTCAGCGGCGAATTCTGGGACTCAAGAAACTGGCATAGTCGAACCGATATTCGCGAAAGACTTCTCGAGCTTGCCATTGAAGCCTGCCTCAAAATTTGATCCGATATGAGCTGTTCAATTTGTCATATCACTGATTGAACAGCTTTTCTGCCACGGCTTTAATTGCAGCTTTGCTCACTTTTTTGAGGTTGTGATCCAGGCTCTTATGCTCCAGAGCTGATATGGTGTCACTTTGCAGGCGAAATTCAAGACTAGAGTCAGGCTCGATGCCTTTTGTATAAGTGATGAAATCTAAGTGCGATTGCCGGTTGAATATATTGGCGTTTTGGCATAGATTGGCTTAAGTTGGCAGTGAGACGTCAGTCTGTAATATTAACGAGTGAGGATTACCATGAAATCTATTTTTAAAGCTGGTTGCGGATTGATTGTTCTGTTTGGCCTGGTGATAGCCGCATTGCTTATTTATGGCAAATCTGGCGGCGAAAGGGCTGTCGGCGAATTCTTTGCCAAGGCTGAAAGCCAGTCTGCTGCTGAATTTCGCGAGCTGATTCATCCCGGTCTCATAAAAGAAGCTGACCCTGAATTGATACAGGTTTTCATGCAGACTGTTCAAAAAGAATGCGGCAAATTCGCCGGTTTGAACATGAATGGCATGAGTTTTTCTGATAAATACGAGAATGGTGTGCGAACGGAAGAATACAAAGGCAGCTTTCGTTTCGAGAAACAGGAACTGCCTATGGAGATGACATTCGTCGATGGCAAACTGCTTGGTTTTTCGGTTAAAAATCAGGCTGTGGCAGTGAAGCTGGTAGCGGCGCTGCGGGTTATGCCGGCATCGCTCATCAGGCCGTATGCCGAAAAGGCTGCTGCCTTCTGGACTTCGGCCTTAACCGGCAAACCAGAAGAAGCCTTTGGCATGCTGCACGAAAATCTGCAGGTGCAGTATGGGAAAGAGCGCTTTCTGGAAACCTTCAACGAAATGACGAATCAGGCTGGCAAGCTCACTAAGGTGATTTTCGTCTCATCGCGACCGAAAAAAGACGAAGAAGGCAAAGTTCTCTTTTTCTTCAAGCTCGACTTCGTTAATGAAAAAGGCGTAAATGCGCACAGCGTGATAGAACTCGCCGGCTTTAAGGGGCACCTGCTCGGCTTCAGCATTCCATCGAGTGAAACGCCCTGATTTTACTACATTGCGAGCGAAGCGAAGCAATCTCTTTTTCTAATAGGATTGCTTCGTCGGGCTGACGCCCTTCTCGCAATGACAGTGAACCCTATACTCTTATGTGACAGAGGGCTAGTGCTGCTTCGTGGCAAAATTTGCTGTGAGATGTCTTGCAAGGCTTGCCTGTTGCGAAGTCGGAAAACTGTTGCAGCAATTGGCAAATCCGTATCCACGCATTGTATATTAGTTTTCTGCGTTTCTTGTAACATTTATGACTCCTGATACTGGAAAGTCCTCAGGTGGGGCGGGGTTTGCGGATCTGGTCGATCTGAATCCTCAGATCATCGCCTTGATAATCCGAAGAATCAGCGTTCAACATCGGCTGGTTCGAGAGCTGAAACATCCGACTGAAGCGACTAACCTTGTAGTTTTCCAGCTCAGTCGTCAGTGCAGCAAGCTCGGGGCGGGCCATGTCAAATTTTCCGTCTTCGCCGGCTGAATGTAGAAAAATTCGGAGATATCTGCCGTCATCCAGGCAGTAATACGCAATTGGGTTGCCCCAGGCATCGACCAGAGAATCGACCTGTGTCTCACACATCAGGTAGGGGCCTTTCCATCTAGATTTGTACTGGGTTGCTGTCAGCCCAAGAGTGCACTGTTCACCATCGATCGTCGGAACAAAGGTGCTGAAGAGAATGTTTCCGTTGGTTTCGTCAGTGTACAGGTGCTTCCAGACTCGCGCATAAGCTGAAGCATCGAAGGGATCTTTTCCAGCAAAGGGGTAATTTTTGAGATGACCCTTGTATGACAAAAAAGCCGTTTTAAGAGAGGTGAGCTGAGATTTAACCCTGGCCCGGTCGCTACGGCCGGCAAGATCTCCGATGAGGAATTCATTCAGGGACGCAACCAGTGAAATAACGACAAATACCGCCAGATAAATGAATATCGCGCTGCCTGTCTGATGTTGAGGTTCCATAAGTTGCTCCTGCCATTCGTTGCGTTGAGTGCAATATAGTGCAAAAAAAGCGAACGTCAAGGGCGGTGGATTTGCCGGCGGCTTTTGTCAGAATCGCTTTTGCTCGGACTTTTCGGTAGGCTGTGTTGCTGGTTCTGTGGCGGAGAACTGCCGTCAGTTTTTACCAGACCGGTTCTAGTCACTTCTTTAAGGGAATCGCATTCAATTCTTTTGTTTTGTGCCAAAATGCCTGTCGTGTCTTGAAAAAAAAAGGTGCATATGCTCAGGGTTTTGATAAAATTTAGTCGAGTTGGAAACAAAACTCTTTCTGACTGAGGGCAAACCAGAATTATCTTATATGAGTCAGCAAGGTGGAGTGTGGACATAGCTTGAGAGCACAGGTGACAAGGTTATTAAATGTTTTTTATAATGTTGTCCTGCTCATTATTCTGCCTCTTGTGGTGCTGCATTGGGCCGCTGAAACTCATTTTGCCGTGCAGCTTAAAGAAAAGGAAGCGGCGATCGAGAAGTCTCTGAGTTCGGCATTGTTCAAGATCGAGCCATTCCGTGATGATCGTAGATTCTTTCACTCTTTTTTGCAGAAGAAATTCAACACTGCCGAAGCAGCTGAAGACAATGGCGCCGGGTTTTATGCCGCAGTGAAAAAGATTTTTGGCGGTCGCGCCAAAGTCATTAACTGTGATGAAAATGGCAATGTCATAGCTGAATTAAGTGATGAGAAGCGGTTCGGCTATCTGATGAAAAAAATGGTGCAGGCTGTTCATGCCATCAAGAAAGAGCAGAGCCTGAAAAGTGCGGTACTGCCATCACGTATCGAACTGGTCTCAAGTAATATAGAATTGTTGCGCCGATATTTTGGCGAATTTTTAACTGCAGATGTAATGGATCGCCCACTTCGCTCCGGTCTGGCAGGCGAAGCCCTTTTTGTCAGCAATGATGCAGATAAGGGCTTTCTATGGTATCAGGCTGGGAAGAAATTCTCAGTTATCTGCATTCTGCACTCTTCTTTGAAAGGGAAGCATATTGGCCTTGAAACCATTTCAAGGCAGATAGAAAGCGCTCATGGCGTCAAAACCGGCTATTTTTCGGTGAAAGATGAAAAGCTTTTTGCTCCCTGGCTGCATCAGCATAATGAATTTCTCATCGAAAAAGAAAAATTCACCAATGCCAGTTTTTATCTGCAAAAAGGAAAAGATTTCTACTGGCATTTTCGTCAGGCCAGCCCTGATCTTTTTATCTTTTCTGCTATTCCGCGAGAAACCAGCCCTGTGAAAAGCAGATACCAGATTGCCTGGTTTCTGGGAGTGGGAAGGTATCTTTTGATTATCCTGTTCGTGGCCTATTGCGCTTCATTGCGCTACCGATTCGAGCTTTCGATGAGGTTGAGGCTGGTTCTGATCGTCGGCTTTTCGACGGGCCTGCCGCTGTTGCTGCTTATCAGCTCATGTTATGAGTATTTTAATTTTCAGAAGACCAATCTTATCTTTCAACGTCACAATCAATCAATGGAAATGATGAGAGAGCTGGATCGGCGGTATCTTTCTTATCAAAATGAGCTTGCTGAAAGTTTAAACCAGTTTCTTGAAGACTATCAGAAGCGCTATGGAAACGCAGAATGGCAATCTGCAGTAATTGATGATTTCAAGACTGAAACCGCCAGTTTCTCTGCCTCTGAATATCTGCTGGTAAAACCTGAAGAAGGCACCTATTTTACAGGTGGCACCCGACTTGATGAGACGACAAAAAGTAAGATTGACATGATTTGTTCCAGTATTTTATCGGCTCTGAACAAGTCTGCTGTCGCTGCGGAATCATACGGTAGCATTTCGCTGAGCGGCTTTGCCAATGAATATGATTTAACGACCAATCTGCTCAAGGATGTCGGGAAAATATCCGAGCGCAATCTGGGTGGCGGCAACAGAATGACCTATATGAATTTTCTCGGCGACAGAAACAACAATAGATGTTGGGCATTTCTGGTCATGACATGGGATCGTTCCGTTCTGCAGGAACTTTTTCTGGATAAATATCTGGCGCGTTTTAATGAAGAATTTGCTCCAGGAACCCTTTTGAAAATTGAGAATTCGGGTTTTCAGCAGTCTTTGACCACGCAGAAGATGGCGTTGTCGCTGCAGGAGATATATGAAATGGCCCGCAGAGATAAGTTTTCGTTTGCAGATGATGTTATTGTTGATGGTAAAAGTCATATCGTTTCAGCGATGAGCCCTTTTCATCTGGACGAATTCATTCTTGCGGCAGCGTTCCCGTCTCAGCCTCTCTTCATACAGATTTACCATCTGGCGCAGCAGGTGGCAGTGGGGGCATTTCTGGTTGCTTTAACAGTTCTGCTTGTTGCTTTGCGTTTCTCAACCAGGATGTTCAGCCCTCTTATCCAGATACGCGAAGGACTTGTGGAAATTCAAAAGAGAAATTTTCGCAAGCGCTTGAATGTCGTGGATGAATCTGAGCTGGGTGAACTGGCTCAGGCAGTGAATAAAGCCATTGAGAGCATGGCAGATCTATCGCTGGGAACATCGGTTCAGGCCGCTCTGCTTCCTCCAGCGGTCATGCGCGGGCCGGCCTATGAAATCCACTCCGAAGTAAGATACATGACTTCGATGGGTGGCGATTTCTGTGACTATTACGAGTTCGCTGACCGACTGCATATCGCTTTTGGTGATGTGGCCGGGCATGGTATTCCCGCTGCCCTGATCATGGCTATGGTAAAAGCATTTCTGCCTGAAAACAGATTGCCGCCAGGCAAATTTCTGGAAAACTGTAACGAAGTTTTTCTCTATCTTCTCAAAAGAAAATGGCGCCGCATGATGACTCTTGCAAGTCTGCAGGTATGTCTGAAGACCGGAAAAGCTCAACTGGCCAATGCCGGACATTGTTACCCGATTCTCATCGATGTTGAAAAAAAATCGGCTGAATACATTGTAGCCAAAGGAATGCCGCTTGGATCAAGGCAATTGAAAGAATACGAAGAGGTTCAGCTTGTTATCAGGCCGGGCTGCATGCTTCTTTTTTATTCAGACGGCTTCATTGAAGATACCGATCAGACTGATACTCCTTTTGGGTTTGAAAACTTTCTGAAGCTGGTTCAGAGTCTGGCGGCAAATTCGCCAGCAGAACTGATCAAAGCTTTGTTCATGGCAAATAATGCTTGGACTAAGGAGCAGAAAGACGATTTAAGTCTGCTTTGTGTGAGGTATACCGGGAATGACTGATCTTATCAGGCGACTGCTGCAAAGCAGGAGTATCAGAATACTTCTGCTGACCAATATACCGGTTTTTCTGGTATATGTCGGTCTGATTCTGATAAATCAGAGAATGCAGGATCGCGAAATTGACGATTCTGTCGTCAGGCTTAAAACGGAATGTGAGGCCCTTGCTGATTCTGTAGTAAACACTGAGCATTTTATCTGTTCCAGACTGCGTGATATGTTCTGGGCAAACTGGCAGAATCCCCAGCGTTTACACTCCAGTTTCTCTGAATTTCTTGTTCAGAACAAGCTTGACGCTGAATTGATCGCCTGGGATCAATCAAGAAAAGTAGTCTTTTGCAATTTTGATTATCAAAGCAAACAGGAACAGTGGCAGCGCGCCATAGCCTTGCTGTCAGATTTTCACAGAGGTGTTAAATACGCCCGGGATGAAGATATTCCGGCAGATGAATTGCTCAATCTGCGTAAACTGCTGGGAAACCTGGTTTTTGCAAGGCAGATGTACGGCTGCGCAAACCCCAGTTCACCAATTCTGGCGGCGACTTCTTTTTCTCAGGAGGCGCATAAACTCTGGTTTCATGTTTTTAACGATGTCGGGATAATTGTTTTTCTGAAACCCGCGCGAATAAATGACTTTTCTGCAGTTAGAAGCGAGCTTGAAAGGCAAAGATCCGAACACCAGCTGTTCAGATTTTTTCACTACCGCAAGGGGCGGGTTTTCCCGGATTCAAAAGATAATGAATGGCTGCAGTCCCTCTGCCAAAAGATTTCGGGTAACTTTAAAAAGTTGTATGAACACGGCAGTAATACTCTTTATTGCTCGTATTTGAGCGAGGATGAAATGCTGATCGGGGTTTTTGATCGTACTCCTCTGCTGCAAAAGGATTTTTTTGCAGAACGAAAGAGCCTGTTGATTGGGCTGGCAGCTTTTACCAATCTGCTCGCCATCTTTCTTTTCATTCTTGTGCCGGTCAGCTTTTATAACAGCCTTAAGACAAGGCTGCTGGTTTTATTTGCTGCTTCAAGCATGCTGCCTTTATTGGCTTTTGCGGTCATCGCCTTTGATTATGTTCAGGAATACCGCGGTGCCAGAATTGCTGAAATTAACCGGGTCAGCCTGCGCTTTCTGCAGAAGATCGACGAGGGAACCGGTCTGGCTTATTCAGATCAGATTAATACCCTGCGCAAATATCTGCCGGTATTGCAGAAAGACCTTAGGGAAAATGGTATCAGCAAAGGAGTCATAAGCAGATTTCTGGCCGGTCAGAAGCCTGAACTGCGGGGCTTTTTCCTGGTTGGCAGTCAGACCTCAGAAATAGGCTGTGAAGACGCTGTTTTTAACAGAAGCGGGGTTGTTGAACTCATTGACAACGAAGAGAATAGTCCCCCGCATCCCGCAAAGAAAACTCAGGCAAAGGCTACGGATATTGTTTTTAAAAGCTTTCTGGCGACTATGAATAAAACGTCGGTAAGCGATAAACAGGGGCTGGAAGCTGAAATGGTTTTTGATTCGATCGGTCAGACAGACAAATTTGTGCTTGTTCAGAGCTATTTTGAAACTCTTGATGGCGTCTGGAAATATGGCTTTGGCAGAAATATGTATCCCAGCTACATAACTTTGCTGAAGAGTGAGCACTACGATTATAACCTCATTGCCATGCTTGACGAAGAGGAGCTGGCCATGCATTTTGCCGAAAAGACGATAGATAAATTGAGCAGAAATCCCTTTGGCATCAAGATTTTACTCAAGGTCAGCCATCATTATTTTCCGCATGAGATCGAAAATGATTTTAAAACCAGATATCAGCTCGACATCATTACCGAAGCGAAGTCCGGCAGTTCATCGATTATAGATTTCAATGGCGAGGGCCATCTTGCCATTGCTCTGCACGGCTTCCATAATCGGGAACTTGATCTGATGGCTCTTTTCCCGCTTGCTGAAATTGAAAGATCGGTGCAGGCCCTTTCCTTCAATTTCTGGCTGGCAGGCATTCTCAGCGCCATGGTAGTTCTCAGCCTGAGCCTGCTGATCTCGCGAACGGTTACCGAACCAATCGGCCACCTGAGAAAAGGCGTCAACGCTCTGCATGATCGCAATTTCCGCTATCGTTTGCCTGACCTGGGAAGAAACGAGTTCGGGCATCTGGCAGAAATGTTCAATCAGACGCTCAGCGACATGGATGAGCTGCAGGTTGCCAGTCTGGTTCAGGAAAAGCTGATCCCACAGTTTGAAGAAGATCAGCACTGGCACGATATCTGTTTCTTCGGTCGTACCGAGTCGCTTGACGACCTGGGCGGCGATTACTTCGATCAGGTTGAGACAGATGATGGAAAGATCGGATTTTTACTGGGAGATGTTGCCGGGCATGGGGTGGCGGCTTCATTGCTGGTTGCTTTTGTAAAGGCAGCCGTCTTAAGGCTGAAGCTTTTTTATGCAGAGCCGCAGACCTTTTTTAACGAGCTCAATCGCCTGTTTCGCCAGACCAAGGATAAGAGACAACAAAAATTCATGTCGTTGCAATACACGGTTTTTGCAAAAGACAGCCAGGAGTTTTCTTTTATCAATGCGGGTCATTGCTTTCCGGTTCGGGTTGATCCGGTGCGGGGTGAGACAGAGCTTTTGCAGATGATTTCTTCGCCTCTGGGCACCAGCAGAAAAGATTATCCGCCACCAATGATGTATGAGCTGACCGCTGGCCAGGCGCTGGTAATGTACAGCGACGGTTATGTGGAAATGCCCGGCATGAGCTTTGAGTTGTTTCAAAGCATTCTGCTGCAATGTTATGATTCTTCACCACAGCAATATTTTATCAATGTGAATCAGCATCTTACCCGGCAAGGCTATATTCAGGCCGGAGACGATAAAACCCTGCTGATCATTCTGCGCAAGAAAGTCTGAACTGCCGCTCGCCTGATCTGATAGTCAAGGTCATGCGACCCCCCTGATAAATATTGCACCCCCACTTTCTTGAGAATTGCCGGGTTTACTAACACTTTTGTTGACAGGTTCGGATAAATATCTTAGAGTCTTTCCGAAGGCTTATTTATAGACTATAAATACAGGGTTGCGAATCTAGAATGTCATTATCAGCTCCTTACGGCCAAAAACCATTTCAATGTGCGCTTTTTCAGCAAGGTTCAAGAGTAAAGAGTCTGATCCCCCCGAATTCAAAATCATTCATTTCAGAAAAAATCTCTGTGTACACGATTTCTTTTATGCAAAAACTCTGATTGTATGGAGGCAAAAGTGACTGCGATAAAGACAAGGATCTGGAAGGAAGAATCTGTTGCCGGCAACGAATTTGCACCGGAACAGTCTTTTTTATACGGCCAGAATTTCTTTTCAAATCTGGCAGAGAAACAAAGCTGTCTGGCATTGACCTTTCTGCACCTGAATGGGCAGCTGCCGACGGCTCATCAGGAGAAGTGGCTGGGTTTTCTTCTCAACCTTTCAGCAAACCCCGGAATAAGAGATGAATCGTCTCTGGTCGCGATGAATACCGCTATTGGTTCGCCGCCATCGGTTAATTCAGTTCTGGCTGGGCTTATGGCACGTAGCGGCATTAACCGGGGTGCTCAGTGGATTGAAAAGGTTATGGATAATCTGCTTCTGGCAGAGCGCGAAAGCGCCGCTCTTGCCAGCTTTCGGCCTTATAACGGCCTGGGCAGGCATTACGACGATTTCGACCGCCGAGCGAAGGCGGCGATCCCCTGGCTGAAGGCCGGTTCCTGCTGGGGAAAACACTGCGAACTGCTGGAAAGCCAGGCAACTCCTGAAGAAGCAATTCTACTCGAAGGATTGATCGCAGCTGGATTGCTCGATCTCGGCTTTTCTCCTGCGGCCGGCGCGGTTTTGTTTCTGCTGGCGGCGGGGCCGGCTTTGGCGGCCTATGCTATTGAGCAGCAGGCACTCGGATACAAGAATTTTCCGCATTATTTTGCACCGGGCCATTACTTTCATTCTGGCGCCAGCCCTGATCAGGAAAATGAAACGGAGACAGATTGAGTCATGTCAGTAAAAGCATCCGATCGTGATATCGCAACCCTCAGACTCTGGCAGCAGAAGGCATATTCTGACCTGGGGGGTGTCAACCCTGATCAGAGCGTTACGCTGGCAGGGCATAATCTTTTCTCAGAACTGGTTGGCAACCTGTCGCTGGCCGCCTGTTTCCATCTATATGTTAAAAAAACTCTGCCGTCGCCGCAGGTTGAAAGACTGCTTTCGGCAATTGTTACTGCAACCGTATATCCTGACATCAGAATCTGGCCGAACCGGGCGGTGGCGTTTTGTGCTTCGGCAGGAACCGGAAACGCAGCCGGTGTCGCAAGCGGAATGCTTGGCATGGAGGGTTTGATGTTTGGTGGTGATTGTGTCGCCGAGAGCTTCCGGTTTATCCGTGATTTAATGGCTGCTGAAGAAAATGGACTTTCAATAGAGAGCCAGATTGAAAAGGCTAAAGAGAGAAATCAGAAAATTCCTGGATTCGGAAGGCCGATAGTTAAAGGCGATGAAAGGCTTAAACCAATTTTGCAGGTTGCCAGGGAAGTTGGCCTGGATGATGGCTTATTTCTATCATTTGGACGCAGAGTAGAGGTTCTACTCGACAAAGAGTTTGGCATCAGGTTTAACGTTGCAGCCCTGATTGCTTGTTTGTTGGGAGATATGGACTACACGCTATCCGAGGTCAGAGCATTTGGCACCCTTTTTCCGATGATATCGTTCTTAGGTGTGTTTCATGAGCATTCTCGACCTGACGCCAGACCGGTGTTTCCTCTTGCGATCAGCGATATAGAGTATATTGGAGAGCAAGTGCCATGAATTGTGCAGAACAACTGACAAAGCTGCTGCAGAGTGAGGGAGTTAAGTATATCTTCGGAGTTCCGGGCGCTCCTTTAATGCCACTTTTTCATGCTCTCGACCGCCCGAATTGCCATATAAAACCGATTATTGCCAAGCATGAGGCGGGTGGCGCCTTTATGGCGGATGGCTACGCGCGTGTTTCCGGGTGTCTTGGCGTGTGTTGCGGAACGGCCGGCCCGGGCACGACAAATCTGGTCACTGGCGTTGCCGTCAGTTTCAAAGATTCAATTCCACTTCTGGTTCTCACTGCTCAGGTTCCGCTCAATGTTTTTGGCAAGGGTGCAACCCAGGAAAGTTCGGCCGAAGACAGATCGTTTTCGTCTGCCGAGCTGCTCAAGCCATTGACCAAATACAGCGCCATGATCATGACCCCCGAGCACCTCACTTTTTTTGCAAGAAAAGCGGTAAGAAACGCTCTCAGGCATCGTATGGGACCGACCCATCTAAATCTCCCTCCAGACGTGATGCGCCGACCCAGCTCTTCTGACGGCACTCTCATGGAAATGTTCAAGGACGATGCCAGATATTTTGACCGGGCCAAGGTAAAAGAAGCGGCTCAGGCAATCTTACAGGCAAAAAAGCCGGTTATATTTGCCGGGTTTGGCGTTATTCTTTCCAATGCGACCCAGAAGCTGCTTGAGCTGGCCGAACTGCTATGCATTCCCGTTGCTTCGACTCCAAAGGGCAAGGGCAGCTTTCCTGAAAGCCACCCGCTTGCTCTGGGAGTAATGGGCCTGGCTGGCTCTGAAGCGGCTGAAGAGAAAATTCTGGCTCCCGACAACTCTGACCTGATGATTGCGATAGGCATGAGTTTTGATGAGTGGAGCACCAACAGCTGGGATCCCGGAATCAAGGGCACGAAAAAACTGATTCACCTCGATATAGACCCACAGCAGATTGGCAAGAATTATTCGGCCAATATTGCCCTTATCGGCGATGCCAAAACCGTGATTTCAGAGCTTCTTTATGAAATAAGACGGCAAAGCGAGCAGACCGACTTTGTTCCTGCCAGATCTCAGAAGGCGCAGACTTCGGTTTATGGCAATCTGCTTAACTCTTCAGAGACTGAGCAGATGTTGTCTGATAGCGTCCCGATCAAGCCGCAGAGGCTGATTCATGAGCTGCGCAAATCTCTTCCAGATGAAACCATCTTTTTCATCGACGCCGGCAATCACACACTCTGGGCTCTGCATTATCTTCAGATAAATCAGCCGGGAACTTTCGTCATTGCAGCAGGCTTCGGTCCGATGGGTTATTCAATTCCCGCAGCGATTGGCGGGAAGCTTGCCGCCGGCAGTCGGCCGGTTGTCGCACTCTGCGGCGATGGCTGCTTCCTGATGCATGGCATGGAAGTGGCAACGGCAGTCAAATACAATATTCCCGTCATCTGGGTGGTTTTTAACGATGGCCGTCTGAACATGGTTTATCAGGCAGAGCAGCTGCAGAGCCGGGGTGGTCTGGAAAGCTACGAGTTTCCAAGACTTGATATCGCTGCGGTGGCGATTTCACTTGGAGCCATCGGTGAAAGAGTCAATCGACCTGACCAGATCAAAGGTGTGATTGAAAAGTGTTTGAAAGCGAACCAGCCTGCGGTGATCGATGTTATAATCGATCCTGAAGAAGTCTCGCCACTCAAAAAACGGATCGAAGCGATACTAAAGAACATGAAAGCCTGAGCTATGACCTTGAAAGACAGTTTACAGCAAGCAAATGAAGAGCTGTGGGTTCTTTCGAAGATTATTCGCAATGTTTCCGGCAAAGTTCAGGTTGATGATTTTTTGCAGGAAATCGTTGAGGACGCGCGCCGCTACATCGGGATGGATTCGCTGAACATCGGTTTAATTTCCAAGACCTCGCAATGTCTTGAGCCTCTGTGGGTAAGCGGCATTTCGCCGCAGCTGGCGCGTCGGAATTTTCCGAAAATTCCCCTGGCAAACACTGAGGACATCGCAATAAAGTGTCTGAACGATAAAAAAATGATTTGCGTATCCGACGTGAAGTCTAATTCCAGCGTTCATGATGATATAAAGACTCTGGCAGCAGGCGTGTCTTTTATACTGATGCCTTTGATTGTTGATGACAGTGCAATTGGGCTGGTCGGTTTTGTTAACAACGTCTCAAGGCATGAAATTGAAGCCGAGACCATTCAGCGTTACCAGCGCTTTGTCGATACGCTTGCCATGTTTTTTAACAATTCGCAGATATATGCTGAGCTGGAACTGCTGAAACAGAGCCTTGAACGTCAGGTAGAAGAGAGAACTGCCGATCTCAGGCAGGCACACGAAACCATCTGGGATGTAAAAGAAAACCTTTCAGCAATAATTGAAAATTCTACCGTTGGTATTATCGCAACCGATCCAGTTGGGGTGATCAGAGTCTTTAACCGCGCAGCCGGCGAGATTCTCGGCACCAGGCTTGGTTTGTTGTCTGAACCCCGCATCAGTTGCATTATCGGCCCCGACCTCATGCGCAGGATTTCAGAGGCAAATGCTGGCGAGGCTCATGACGGCAATGTAATATGCAGAAACTTTGAAACTGAGCTTTTGCGTGGCGGCGAGCCGTCAGAGACCTCAGAGCCTGTACCGGTGAGCCTCTCGGCTGTGCGGCTGAAAAGTCGAGAAGGTAGCGTAACTGGCTATGTCTATGTTTTTCAGGATATCCGTGAAGTCAGGTTCCTTGAGACCAAGCTTATTCAGGCTGAAAAGCTCAAAATGATCGGCCAGATGGCGGCCGGGATTTCGCATGAGTTAAATACGCCGCTCTCTATGATAAAGGCTTCTGCAGCTGTGATCAAACAGGCGGAGAATGGCCTTCATAGTGATATGGTTGCAAAGCATCTGGGCTTCATCAATGATGCGGTGGGTCGGGCATCTACATTTGTGCATGATTTTCTCAAGCTCGCCAAACCCACGGCAAACCACTGCCAGAAAGCCGAGATTGCAGATGTAATCAATAAGGCAAACGAGCTTTTCCGACTCAAGTCTCATAGAAAAAGCGTCGATTTTGTCAATTCAGTTGAAGATAACCTGCCGCCAGTCTATTGTGATGTGAATAAAATCATTCAGGTTCTTATCAACCTTTATGACAATGCGGTTGATGCCATGGGCGGGCAGGGAGAAATTGCAGTTAAGGTGCTTTGTCGTGAACTTCTGCCCGCTGATGTTCAGTCAGAAGAGCAATTGAAGCGTCGGGCCGGCGACTCGCCGAGAAGTATACTGATGAATTATCGAAATTTTCACCTGCATGATCTCTACAAGCTGCCACCGGTTTTTGAGCCCGGCGACAGAATCATTCAAATAGAAGTGACAGATAAAGGTTCTGGCATGTCTCAAGGCTTGATTGAGCAGGTTTTCGACCCATTTTTTTCTACAAAAGCGGGAAATGGCAATGGCCTTGGCCTGACCATTTCGCAGCGAATAATCAAGGAGCACAAAGGCTCTATTTCACTGAGTTCTATTCCGGATAAAGGTACAACAGCGACGATAAAGCTGCCAACTTATCAGACAATGATCAGATTTGAAAGGATGGTCTAGATGATCCAGGACACCAGATTCAACGTTTTGATTGCCGACGATGAGCCCAGGTTTTGCCAAATACTCGAGGATCTGCTGGCGAATGAGAATATTAACATTTACAGCGTTTCCACTCCTGAAAATGCTGTAAAGGCCGTTTTAAACTATGACATACATCTGGCTTTGCTTGACAAGCGCTTTCCAACCGACCATGAGGGTGTTCAAACACTGAGACGGGTAAAAGAACTGAAGCCGGAAACAGAAGTAATAATGATGACTGCCTATCCTGACGCCGAATCAAATCTGGACGCGGTCGCGTTGGGTGCCTGCTGCTATCTGCAAAAGACTATGGATTATGAGAAAATGCAGGTTGTTCTAAGGCGCCTGCTCGATCGGATTCAGCAGAAAAGGCGAAACATCAGCCTGATTGCCGAGCTTGAAGAAAGAAACAGGTGGCTTGAGTCAATTTCCGCTACGATAAAGAGTTGGAATGAAAAGCTGGTCAGGCGCGTCAAAGTAGCCGAGAAGATTGATTTTGCTGGTGAAGACGAAGACAATGAAAAGTATCTGCCACCGGACAACATAGAATTGTTTTCAGTGGCTCTTGTTCATGAACTTAACAATCACCTGCAGATCATCAGTGCTGTCATGGAAGAGCTCGCTGATGAGGCAAACATGAACAAGGATGAATTGATTAAAGAGCTTGACGATTCAATCGATCAGCTTCAAAAAGTTACTGCAAATTATTCGCAGATTTTTGTTGGCGCGGAAAGCAAGAAAAAGTCGCCTGCCGATCTGGAACTGATACTGCATTATGTATTCAAGTCCGCCTGGCGTCTTGGTCAAAGCAGAGACCTTCAGCTGAAGAGACAGATAGAATTGAACCATCTTAAGATTATGTGCGTATCAAGACTGCTGTCTGATGCGCTTCTCAATGTCATGAAAAATGCAATCGAAGCTGCGGCTCCTTATGGCAGAGAAGAACATGCCAGTGTCTCGTTGAAGGCATACAAAGAGGATGCGGAAGTTGTCATCGAAATTGGTAATACTGGCGCGCCGCTTGCAGAGGATGTGCTGAAAAAACTATTCATCGGCATGAGCCAAAAAGAGGGGCATGTCGGTGTTGGTCTGTGTCTTGCCAGGTATGCGATTGAACAGCATGCTGGAACAATGGAGCTGATAAGAAAAGATGATTGCTGGAACATCTTTCAGATCAGACTGCCAAAAGCTCAGTCATAATCTGACTTACTGTTGCAGCTGACCGTGCGGAAACTGTTCGCGGGCGATGGTTACCTCCTCATTTTTGCATGCTTTGTCCGATCCTCTAAAACATTTATTCAAGTATTTTATCACATTTTGTTTCGGTAGCTAAAATGGCCCCATTCAGAAACTTATTTATGGCAATCTCGTGCAACGAGATGGGGAGGTGGCCGAGGGTAAACTTTTGGTTTTTTTGCGACGAAAAGCTGCATTGACTCTGGAAAATGGCTCGTGATACGGTGAAAGTGCAAAAGCAAATTTCTATCCAATGCCTGCAATGGGGGACGAAATGGCTTCAAAAAAAGAATGGACATGGGAGTATTGCGGAACCTGGTTTGGAGTCAAACTTTCCGAGGACGGGAATAACCTGACCTGGTGGGCGAGCCACGTTAAGGACCTGAAAAGCGGGAAAAAATACGTCGGAAAGCGTTCGCAGTCCGTCGAGAGTTTCAAGAAGAAAGGTCCCAGTTACGATAACATCACGATCTGGGAGCTGAAAAATCCCGACTATATCGATAACATGTACAACCCCTTCTACAGCGAAGGGGAGCCGGATGAAATCGATGGTCCCAGACTGCACCAGATTCCGCAGAACATCCGCATAGAGCTTTGCGAATATTTCGGAGCCGATATGACCAGATGGCCCCCTCCGCCGGATACTACAAAGGGCCCGCCCGAATCCCCGGAATCAGTTTCTGAAAAAGACGGTCATGAAGAAGATGCAGAATTTGCGATTTCCCGGATTCCGGATGTTCCATACAAACCGGCGCTGCCTGGGGGAAAAGACCTTGCGGACCTCGAAGCTCTCTTCAAACGCTTCCCCCGGCTTGCGAACACAATCAAGTCGATGTCATTCTCTGTGTATCACTTCGGAACTTCTATTCAAAACCGTTTCATTGAAATCGCAGGGGCGGTTCTTTGTCCCGTTCTGAAATCGGAGGCTGATCTCCGCGACCTGATCGCAGTTTTGAAGGATTCGCGCCAGGCTTTGCGTCAGTGCGGAACCATGGGATTGGATGTGAGCTCAGCTGTGTTCTGGAAGTTCGCCAATGCAAAGCTTGAATACTCAGACTTGCTGAAAGTCCTGTTCAAAAATTCTCCCGCCCTTGAAAGTCGGTTTACCGCAAATCCCCGGAAAGGGATAAGGATTCTCCTTCTTGATGATGAGTTTTTGATGATGACTGTTGTTGAACATTCCCCGATCATCGAAAAGCTTATCAGTACAGATGATGATCTTGATTCATTCGTAGAATTGATGGTGAGAACGGCGGGAAACAAAAATCTCAACTCGGACCAGATGTTTCAGGCAATGCCAAAACTGTGTTCAATTCTAGATCTGAAAACCGGAAAGGAAGTGTTCGATTTCCTGATCGGCTTGATAAAACGCGGAATATACATGCATGGAATGAATGATCCCGCCTGGTTGCATAAATTGAAGCAGCAACACAAGGGAATTCAGAATAAGGCGGTTTCCCTGAAAATTCTGACGAGATTGAAAGAGTTCGAGGATGTTTTCGAGTATGCAAAACCCTATCTTTCATCTGATCAGAATGCCAGGAAGATCGAGGCAGCGTTTCGGAAAATGTACGGGCATTATTTTGGTTACAGCGATCTTCAGGCGGACATGGAAGGAATGATTCCGCTGGTTTTGAAAATCTGTGTCCCGCTCGCGAAAAATCTGAGTGATTTCCTGAAGCTGTGCGGCGAAGTTCCCCGACTCGTCGAAGATCTTCCCAGGGATGGGGAATCGACTCCGGTTGGCTGGACTCACATCTTTGACACAAAGGATCTTGAAGCTCGTGTCAGAAAATCCGGGTCACTGGATGATATCCTGAAGGCATAGTCTGATTAGAAATTCATTTGTATGCATTTTTACGGAAATCGATGGTAAGAATTGAAACAATTTTCAGCTTTTCATCAATTGAATAAAAAATCCGAAATTTACCAATCCTGTAACATTCATCATCTGCCTGCAAATTAACGCATGCTGCGCTAAATTGTCCATGGCTTCTGGCAGAAACTATTACTTTGTCAAAACCGAAATAGCCAAATTTTGCACAGATTCAACTACGGTATCTGGAATTGTGAAAATCAAATCAACATTTCTTTCAGACAGGTCAATACATTTTAACTGATCAGAAAGAATGACGCCTTTAACCTTAAATCCTTCTGGAATTGGGACCTCAAAAGGATATCCTTTGGCCCTGGATGTAATTGGACATACGATAGCCAAGCCTACTTTTTGATGATACTTTTGAGATGACAATATTAAACCCGGTCTTCGGCCGGCTTGCTCATGTCCCAACGAGGGATCAAAATCAATCCAAACTACATCTCCACGATCTGGAATGATTTTTACCATTGTTACCAAACCTCTTTCCCGCGTGGTGGGCCGAAATCAACCAATTTATGTATGTTGTCTTTATTTACTTTTTCCAGGAGCTTATCAAAGTCAACTTCTTCCAAGGCAGGCTCAACTACCAAAGCCCCGTTCTTCAGGGAAATTTCCACTTCGGAATTGTTGGTTAGATGGATCTCATTCGCAAATGGCTTGGGGATTCGAATAGCTAAGCTATTTCCCCACATTTGAACTTTGCCTTTCATATAAGCTCCTTTCTGCGTATCTACAATAATGATACGCGCGTAAAGGCACTAAGTCAAGGTTTTGCCACAGAACAATCTAGCGCCGCCACAAAGATCATTTGAGATGTCCGCTCAAAGGCTGCTTCAGCTTTCCTGGCTCGCACCAGGCAAAAGAGTCGACAAAACCCTCATCGAATTATCTTTCTTCAAGGGCTTCCAGTTCGATATCTGTCTGCCGGAGACGCTCGGCAATCACCAAAGCCAGGCGGGCAAAAACCTTGATTCCGACTATTGTTGATGAGTGGACCATTTTGTCGAATTTTTCCCGGGATAGGGCAAAAAGCTCAACGTCTTCTTTGACCTCAGCGTCCGCAGATCGGAACCGCCGATCCAGGAAGGAAAGTTCCCCCAGATAACTACCCCGGTCGATGTCAGCCAGATGATGTCGCTTTCCACTTTCCAGTGGCAGGAGAATACTGATCCGACCACGTCGGACCAGGAAAATTTCGTATCCGGAATCACCCTTGCTGAACAACTTTTCCCCTTTTGCGATAGAAAGTTTCCGAGTACAATCAGCTAACCCCTTGAAATCCGGTTCTTCAAACTCCCGGAACAAATCGAATTCTTCCATTTCCAGGGGGTTCAGTTCGACAGTGTGCTTGACACCAGCAGCGGTCAGAATTTCGGTTTCGGCATATTCGAGGGCATTGTTTAAAGTCTCCGAGACCAGTATCGCCTCGGTTTCATCGATAATACCGAGTTGGGCCATATAGTCCTCGAAATTCCGGCGGTCATGAAGAGATCCCAGCCAGGGTCCCGGATAATGGAGACTGGCCACCGCTGGAAACATTGACGAGGGTGGGGCCCATTGTCCCCGCACCCGGCATTCCCCCTGTGAGGAAAGCCCCCAGATTGCCGAACCCCTGTCCCAACAATTCCCGATCGGAATTGTGTCTACTGCGGGTCAAAGCATCGAGTACGACGCAGGTTTTCAAAGTATCAATAGAAAGCAGGACTGAAAGGGTTATTGCTGGAACCAGGATTAGTTTTATAGATTGAAGATTGATTGTCAGCAAAGAGCTGGCCCGCGATGAAACCGCATCCAAAAACGAACCCGAAGTATGAATCGGTCCTACTATCAGGGAATTTCCCTCCAAGACCAGCAGATCTTTCCAGATCAGTGACAATCCGAAGTAAGCCGCCATTCCGGCAAAAAGTCCTAACACCGGAGCGGGGATTTTTTTGGTCACCTTTGGCGCTGTAACCATGACAATCATCGCCACCAGGCCAACGATCAGGCCTGGCCACCTCCAAAGATCGGGGGACGTTAATCCGGTGAGGAGCGGAGTGGCTTTGGAATATCCCAGCAACTTTGGCATTTGCCCGATTGCAATAAGGATGCCAACTGCCGACATGTACCCGGTAACAACAGGATAAGGAATGAACTTGATCAACCGCCCACACCCCACCAGACCGTAAAAGATCTGCAAACCGGCGGCAACCAGAACGATAAGGGCGAGAATGCCCGGGATGGCCTCAGGAGGTATCTGGTGGCCATTTTCTCTGACGAGCTCTGCAACCACGGCGGACCCGATTATTCCTGTCATGGCCCCCATTCCTACGTATTTCTGGCCAATCCCGGAATACACCAGAACCCCGAAAGCAATCGCCGAAGGCAAGGCCACCAGCATCGCCCCAAATCCTCCCCAAAAATCGCCTATCTTCGAAGGGGGGGAAACAGCCTTCATCGTTATTGTACTCATCTTCTATTCCTCTTTCTTTTTAATCTGTCTCACTCAAAGTAAAAAACTGTCTCGTCTTCTGTATATTTGCTTGCAAAATGCTAACGTCTGCCGCGCCAGTAAAAAGGGCGCCTTTTTGGGTGAGCGACTGTAAGAAACCTGATTTCTTCTGGTCGAATCGAATACATCAGTGCTTATGGAAACTTAGAAAGGTTGAGCGCTCTGACTGAAAATCAACAACAAAATCCAGATCGCTTTCATCGGTAAATTCGTCAGTCGTTGCCTAACCAAAAAGGTCTAGTCGAGCGACCGACAATTGCTCACAGAGAGCTCGAATCTCATTTTGGAAGTTATCAATGTTGAATCTCACATAAAGATTATACCACAAGACATGGAGCAGTATAAGATTGCCATAATAGTGGCTCGCACTTCAAGGGGAGCAGTATACTGCGTGAAAGATCTGTGGGTGAAAATTCATTATCCGGCTACGGCCCGATTAAGCTCATGAACCGCCGGATGCGGACCCGCATGTCCGGTGGTGTGGGAAGGAGGGGGGAAAGCCCCCTCTTTACCCGATTTTTTATAATTTGCCACCCACGCCTTTGAATTTCTCAACAAAAGCTACAATTTTTTGAAAGACACTTTGTTTTTTGGTGAGAAACTGCGGATTAAGCGGACTCATTTTTGGAAGGATTGCATTTAGTTCGGTGCCGTTTTCACTTGCATACTCACGTTTCAAAGATACGGCAATATATCGCTTCGCTGCTTCTTCATTCAATTTTTCAACAGTGATCAATTCTACGGCTTCACGTTGCTGTTCAGCTTGAGCGAAAGAAAAGAACGCATCAATAATACCTGGTTTATCAAGGATTTTTTCCAGGTTGGTTTGATTAATAAAATCAACAACCAAACTCTCTTTTGCGCGGTTGCCAATGCTGGAGCGGATTAGACGGCGCACGTCTTCAATCAAGGCCGCTTTGTCTTTTAGTTTTTTGTTGTTTTCAAAAATCAGTTCCAAAATGTAATCAAGATTAATTTCCTGCGATTTGAGAAGATCTACTTCAAAAACTACATCATCCCAGTCTATGTTCGAGGCATCTGCATCTTTACCGGCTTTTTCACGACGAAGCCAATCGCGAATGTCATTATAGGTTGAGCGGTAATCCTGAATGGCGCGTGCTGTAGGGATCTGAATATCCTGCATGTTTTTTAAGTCTTCATCCGTTAAGTAGTGCTTTGCTTTAAACTCTTCAACCGCGGCAGGGTCGGTCATATCTAAACATTGAAAAGCCTGCAATCCTGCAAATTCATCGTAATTCTGAAGCACATTTTCAACGCGAAGATATTCACCAAACAGTTTCACAAACTCTTTTTTATCTTTTTCTTTAACTATTTCATCTGGATTTGGAAATTTCTTTTGCAGATCAGCCACAATATCCAGATATCCCCGACGGGCTTCACCGGTAGTTGTGTCGGAAAACCCTTCCATATACTCTTTATAACTCTTTTCAAGCAACACGTTTTTCGTGTTTTTGTCTCCAAATAGAGTGATTGCGTCAATGGTGGCCTGCTCTATATCGCGGAAGGTAACGATATTACCAAAGGTTTTTGTTGCATCATAAATACGATTTGTGCGGGAATAGGCTTGTATTAAACCGTGATAGCGAAGATTCTTATCGACAAAGAGAGTATTTAGTGCGGGTGCATCAAAGCCAGTCAAGAACATGCCAACAACAATTATCAAATCAACCTCTTGTTTTTTTACTCGGGCAGACAGGTCACGGTAGTAGTTCTGAAATTCTTTGCTGTCGATACTGTAATTGGTTTTGAACATCACGTTATAGTCGCTGATTGCCGCGCTCAAAAACTCTTTTGCACTTTGTTCCATTGCCGAAACTTCAAAGCTTTCGTCAAGGATTTCCCCGATGGCACTTTGCTCTTCATTGGCAGCAAATGAGAAGATAGTAGCGATTTTGAGTGGTTTATCGCTCTCTTCCTGCAATTTTCGTAGGGTTTCATAGTATATTTTGGCCGCATCAAGACTGCTTACGGCAAACATGGCATTAAAGCCTTTAGAGTTAGGTTTAAGGCGGTGTGTTTTTTGTTTGAAGTTAAACAGAATATACCTGGAAATCTCTTCAATACGTTTTGGGTGCAATAGTGCCTGCTTATTCTCAGCAGCAGTAAGTTTTTTTTCGTCCTGCTCTGTTTCAATTGCCTTGAATTGTGGCCGGACATCATTGTAGTCAACTTTGAACTTAAGCACTTTTTCATCACGAATGGCATCAGTAATTACATAAGAATGCAATTCACGACCGAATACACTGGCGGTGGTTTCTGCGCCTAAGGCGTTTTGCGGGAAAATTGGGGTGCCGGTAAAGCCGAACTGACAGAAATTTTTAAATTTCTTTTTGAGATTTTTTTGAGCTTCACCGAATTGGGAGCGGTGTGCTTCATCAAAGATAAACACAACCTGTTTTTTGTAAATAGGCAGGTTGTTTTCGCTTTTCATCAGGTTGTTGAGCTTTTGAATGGTAGTAACAATGATTTTGTTATCATCTTTTTCAATGTTCCGTTTTAATCCTTCGGTGCTTTCTGAGCCATTGACACTATCAGGCGAAAAGCGCTGATATTCCTTCATGGTTTGAAAGTCGAGGTCTTTACGGTCAACGACAAAAAACACCTTGTCGATAAAATCACACTCAGTAGCCAGGCGAGCTGCTTTAAAGCTGGTTAAGGTTTTTCCTGAGCCGGTAGTATGCCAGATATATCCTCCGCTTTCGGTGGAACTCCAACTTTTAGAATGGTTAGTACTGTTAATTTTCCACAAAATACGTTCGGTAGCCGCTATTTGATAGGGGCGCATTATTAATAGGGTATTGCTGACATCAAACACCGAATAGCGAAGCAGAACTTCAAGAAGTGTATTTTTCTGAAAGAAGGTTGCAGTGAAATCTTTCAGGTCTTTTATAAGGGTATTGTCTGACTTAGCCCAGTTCATGGTGAAATCGAAACTGTTTTTATCTCTTTTGGTGGTATTTGCAAAATATCGGCTGTCGGTGCCGTTTGAAATGACAAAAAGCTGCAAATATTTGTAGAGTGAATGCTCAGAATTGAAGCTTTCCTTGCTGTAACGGTGTACTTGATTGAAGGCTTCCCGAATAGCTACGCCCCGCTTTTTAAGCTCGATCTGCACTAAAGGCAACCCGTTTACCAGAATGGTAACATCATAGCGATTTGTCTGAGTGCCGGTCTGTTCAAACTGTTTTATTACCTGAACTTTATTGCGGGTAATGTTTTTCTTATCAAGCAGATAGATGTTTTGAATATGCCCATCATCAAAGACAAAATCGTGGATATAGTCGTCGTGAATTTTGCGGGTTTTATCGACAATGGTATCGCTGGGTTTGTCTAAATAGGATTCCACAAATCGCAACCACTCACCGTCGGAAAACTGTGTGTTGTTAAGGATTTGCAACTGAACGCGAACATTTGCCAGCATGCTGTCAAGAGTTTTTAAATCGGGCAGAAATTCATAGCCCTGTTTCTTTAAATCCTGAATCAGTTCCCGCTCCAAATCGCCTTCAGTTTGATAGGCTTCACAAACCTTCCACTCTCTGGTGTATTTATCTAAAACGATGAAGTTATTGGTTTCTGCAACAGTTTTGTATTCAACCATATTTTGCCTCTAAATCATTTTTGGGAAAATTAAGAAGCATATTACGATAATGTTCATACTGCTTTTGCCGCAACTCGATTTCTCGGGGTAAACCTTCACTGATAGAGTTCGTTAAGGCATCGAATTTATCAAGAATGGAGACAATGCGAGCTTGTTCTTCTAGTGGCGGAACAGGCATTGTTAATTTCGCTAGGCTTTGTCCCGACAAACGTTTGACCTTTGCACGAGCGACAAACTTGTTTTTCTCGGCATTGAATCTCTTTGTCTGAAAGCAATACGACACAAACTTGGAATTCATTGAGTGCCGGAATGCAAAGCAGTCGTCGTGTATTGCAACCTCGTCCTGACCGAGCCAAGCAACCGCCTTGCCCACGTCCTCAACCGTTTCACCGACAGCGGCAATAACGACGTCGCCTGGTTCTGCGTAGCGCAATGAAGATGCTATCTCAGAGCGAACTTTTGATAGGGCATGAATGGTTGAAACTCCATATTGTGTGTAAATTTCGCCATAGTGGATGACACTAATACCGTCATCTGCATAGTCATCTTTGGTAAAGCGTTTCCCACGAATAAACTCCCCGATCTCCCCCAAACTTTTCCATTCAACCTCATCTTCCCCAAAACTCAGCAGTTGATCGCGGTAGTAATTGTATTGCTTTTTGCGGGCTGTAAGCTCGGCTGTAAGCTCGGCTGTAAGCTCGGTGAAAGTATCCAGAATGCGAACGATTTCGTTTTGAACTTCGAGGGGGGGAATTGGGATTACCTTGTCTGAAAAATTGGATATCCATTGTCTTTTATGATCACCATTTACTGTTTCAGTAGGCAATGTATTTAACCAATAATAAATATATTTAAGCATAACTTTAGATTCATCGTAAGAAGTGATCAATTTCATTGCCGACGATTTAACTTTGAAATCGAAGTTAACCCATTTATTGGCAGTTGTAAAATCGTCAAATATTACGACTGGCTTTTCTGATGCTTTATAAATTCCATCTGTTTCGTCTGTGTAGCCTAGAATAAACGTTTTGCCAGCCGTTAAAACTGGTATAGCAAATTCATCATTATAATTAGATGATTTTACCAGATATTTTGTAGGCTGTTCGTATCTTGCAACTTCGCCTAAAAGTCTCCATTCCACCGCAACGCCGTTTAGCAATTTCTCCATAAAGTTTTGGTTGTTCATGCCTTGCTTCTCTCCAGCTTTTTAATACTGCTGTCTTCGGTAAGCAGGCGCATTTGCTGAATTGCGGTATTATTAAGGAGTTTTAAGCGCTCTTTTTGAGGGAGTTCCTGCTGTATTAAATGGGCATTCAGGTTTTCAAGGTTCGCCAGGCAAACCAATTGCGAAACATTGGCGTAATCACGCATATTGCCGGTTTTGTCGGGGTTTTCATCCCGCCATTGCTGTGCAGTTTTCCCGAACAGTGCCACATTGAGCAAGTCTGCTTCTGATGCATATACATGACTGATTTGTTGTTTGGTCAGTTCAGGGGGAATCAGATTTTCTTTAACTGCATCAGTATGAATACGGTAGTTGATTTTGGTGAGCTGGCGTTTAACATCCCAGCCAAGTTGCTTTTGCTCATCTTCTTTGAGCCGCTGAAATTCTTTAACCAGGTAAATTTTGAATTCTGCACTGATCCACATGCCAAATTCAAAGGCAATATCCGGGTGCGCATAGGTTCCACCATAGCGGCCGGCCTTGGCCTGGATGCCTATTGCCCGGGTTTTTGCCACCCATTCTTTAACACTGATTTTATAGCTGTTTAGCCCAGCATGAGTTTTAATTATGGCGAATTCGCCATAATTAAAATCCGGGTTATGAACCCGCTCCCATATTCCAAGGTATTCAAGTGTATTGCGGTTTCTTAACCAGTCTGAAATGAAAAAATCGCCGTCTTTTGAACGAAGCATGTCGGTTAAGGAAATATAGTTCTCGTCCGTTACACGTATCTCTTCATTGAGCACGACGAGAGTTTTAGTCTTTGAGTTATTCATTGTTTACCCCCCCCTCTATCTCCGCGACAATGGCATCGATGTCGGAACGCAGGCGATCAATTCTGGCGACAGTGGTTTTAATCTCGGCATTCAACTTCTTTATATCAATTACTTCACGGGTGTCTTTAGCTTCTACATAAGAACTCACAGATAAATTGTAATCGTTTTTTACAATATCATCGTATTCAACCGATTTTGCAAAATGGTCAACATCTGCTTTATTGTCAAATACCTCCATAATCCCGGCAATATGCTCATCAGTGAGTATATTGTTGTTGGTCTCTTTTTTAAAGAGCTCACCTGCATCAATAAACTGGGTTTTGCTGTCGGTTTTATGCTTTGAAAGCACCAGAATGTTGACGGCAATAGTGGTTCCAAAAAATAGATTTGGTGCCAGAGATATAACGGTTTCAACAAAATTATTGTCCACCAGATATTTACGGATTTTTTGTTCGGCACCACCGCGATAAAAAATTCCGGGGAAGCAGACAATAGCTGCGCGACCTTTACTGGAGAGATAACTCAGGGCATGAAGAACAAACGCAAAGTCAGCCTTTGATTTGGGTGCTAACACGCCGGCAGGGGAAAAGCGCTCATCGTTAATGAGTGTGGGGTCGTCGCTGCCTTTCCAGTTCACTGAATATGGTGGGTTAGAGACAATGGCATCAAAGGGCTTTTCATCGCCAAAGTGTGGGTCTAAGAGGGTATCGCCAAGGGCAATGTTGAATTTGTCGTAGTTAATATTATGCAAAAACATATTCATGCGAGCAAGATTGTATGTGGTGTGGTTGATCTCCTGACCAAAAAAACCATCTTCAATGATGTGATTATCAAAATGTTTCTTCGCCTGCAGCAAAAGGGAACCAGAGCCAGCGGCGGGGTCGTAAATCTTATTAACCGCAGTTTGCTTGTGCATGGCTAGTTGTGCAATCAGTTTGGAGACGTTTTGCGGAGTAAAGAATTCACCGCCTGATTTACCGGCATTTGCAGCGTAATTAGATATAAGAAATTCATAGGCATCGCCGAAGAGATCGATCTGATTATCATGAAAATCGCCAAGCCGAAGCCCTGCCACGCCTTTTAAAACTGCCGCCAAACGAGTATTCTTGTCTTTAACAGTATTGCCAAGGCGGTTGCTGGTAGTGTCAAAATCAGCAAAGAGACCTTTGATATCACGCTCAGAAGGGTAGCCATTGGCAGAGTTTTCAATAGAAGAGAAGATAGCGGCTAAATCGGTGTTCAGGTCTGGGTTATCGTTGGCATTTTGAACCACATTTGCAAAAAGCTGACTGGGGTATATGAAATACCCTTTAGTTTTAACTGCATCGTCCTTGATTGCAGAGTTGATGCAATTGTCCTTCAGAGCAGCATAATGAACACTTTCATCACCGGCTTCCATGTAATTGGAAAAGTTTTCGCTGATAAATCGATAGAAAAGCGTGCCAAGAACAAATTGTTTAAAATCCCAACCGTCAACGGAGCCGCGAACTTCATTGGCTATTTTCCAGATTTGAGCTTGCAGTTCTGCTCGTTGTTGGGCACTTGTCATTTGTTTACTCCTGTTTTGTATCGTTTTATGTGGCTATTGGTTTGTCTGCAAGCCAGCTATAATCTGAGCAATGATGTGCATCGTTAACTTTTTATCATAAAAAAAATATATCACTAGATTAAATTTTCTGTTTTCACGTTCATTTAGCCCACAATTCTTTGGATCACAAATTTCTCACTCGGTTACCTTACTATGTATTTATATTGTTTGTTTTTCTTCCATTAATGCATAACGCCCGTCATGACCGGAAAAACGAGACGGGCGCGGGTGTTGTTGGAAACACTTCGTAGCTCGAAGAGCGAAGAAGTGCAGCAAGGCCCGTGATCGGCGGTCATTTTCCGCGTCGACGCGATTGTGTACGCCCGGCATGGGCGTGAACTTATGAGGTGAGATCACTCTGGTGGTCAAGTCCTCTGTATTGGAAGTCATATGATGAATATTTATCATACAATACTAGCCGAAGGCAATGGCGG
>JAACJG010000013.1 GCA_009917695.1 Candidatus Rifleibacterium amylolyticum
TCCGGGAAAAGTACAAGGCAGGTTCTTGACAAACAGATTCCATTTTCCCGCAAACATCAGTATTTTTCTCGATTATTCTCATAAATTCACTTCAGAAAGAGGTTTCGGTCTTAACCGAATTCATATGATATAAGAAAGATTACTTTAAAAGTTTTCTGTTTGCTGGCGCAGCAATCTCTTTTCATGTATTAGTAGGGTTATATGCTTTGTTTTGCTCGGGTTTTGTTCTTTTGCTAACAGGAAATCTTGTTGGACAGTGGCGAGATATACTCAGAAATTCCTGGATTTTGCCGATCACTGGAATTTTTGGTATTCTGGCTATCATCCAACAACTGATACCTTCATCAAATATAGACTCGTCATTCGCATGGAAAATTTATGTAGAATATCGAACGACTCATCACCTTTTACCTTCAGCCTGGAGCGGTCATTGGATTAGTTTGCTGGCAATCTCTGCGTTTTTTTTCATGGCCACAATAGTGGCAAAAAAAGATTCACCAGCTATACGGTTTATTGCAGGTTATTCCATTGGTAGCCTTATATTATTCCTAATTGGTTTGTTGGTTTTTGCGTTTGCGGATACCAGTTGGCTTAGATTTTACTGGTTTCGATTTCCAGACACGATTATCCCATTTTCAATGTGTTTATTAGCAATGAAAATTCTGGGAGATTTTGCGGAAAGCGAATGCCACAGGCAAAAGTATGCCAAAGCACACTTTCAGATTAAGAGAGTTATTCAGCTTGGAATTCCAATTTTAACGTCCATTTTAGTAGTGATCATGTTTTTGAATAAAGGGATTTATCTTTCCAGAACAAGATTTTTAGACAACAGTAATAGTAGGAGAGTTATTAGGCCAATTTTGGAATGGATCAATAAAAACACAGACAAAGGAACCGTTTTTCTAGTTTATCCTGGAATTCAAGATTTCTATATGTATGCTCAAAGAGCGATGTTTGTTTCTTACAAACATTCTCCACAGGCAGCTGAGGATATAATGGAATGGTATGAGAGGATAAAGCTGACCAATGGTGGTCGATTTCCATCCAAAAGGGGATTTGCCGCTCTTGAAGAGCTAGAACCCAATTTTTATCAACTAAATGAACAATCCATCCTTCGGCTTTCAAAGCAATATGGAATTTCTTATTATTTAGGTAAACCTTCGCAAAATCTTAGATTTAGGAAGGTATACAGTGATTCTTATTACACATTATACAAACTGAATGACCACATACAACAGGATTACCAAGAAAAAATCCCGGCCGCGCTTTCAAAGCAAAAATAGCATAATAAATCAACTTGTCCTCAATTGATTACAGAACGCAAATGGAATTCGCTTCAATTGTAACAGACTAAATGGCGGCTTAAAAAACATTATTTTTTACTAGACCATTCAAAACGAGTTTCGGAGAAGATTCATGGATCGAGAAGCATACATTCGATATTCTGAAGAATCAGACAGCTGGCTCCACAGGGGAAGAAGAGAGCTCATCAAACGAGCTTTGAGCTGGTTTCTTCCTAGTGAACTATCTAGTCCACTGGAAATCCTTGATGTTGGTGCAGGAGTGGGACAAAACATTCAAGTATTTAAATCATTTGGAGTAGTAGATGCTATTGAAATAGATCCAATAGGTATTGAGAAACTCAAGAAACTGGATGGCGTCCGCGATATATTTGAATGCAATGTTCCATTCGAGTTGTCACGAACTTATGACATCATCGGTGCTTTTGACGTAATTGAGCATATTAAGGAAGACAAGGAAGCTGTTCATTGGATTCTGGAGCGGCTCAGACCGGGCGGTATTTTTATTGCGACAGTTCCAGCATTTCAATGGTTGTTCAGCTCTCACGATAGAGCTTTGGGTCATTACCGGAGATACTCCGCCGCAGAGTTCAATGCATTGATACCTAAGGAATATGCATTGCTATCAGCCAGCTACTTCAATTCGCTGCTTTTCCCTGCAGCTGTTCTGACCAGAGCCATCTGGCAATTCAAACAACTGTTTAGTTCTAGAAAATTAGAAAAACAGCACGTTCCTCATGATGGATGGTTAAACACAATTTTAAATAGGATTCTGCAACTAGACGTGTCAACAATGAAACCCAGCAGTAACAGATGGTTCGGGCTATCCTATTTTGTCTGTGTGAGAAAAGTGTGAACTCAATGCTAACGTAAGTTCCATGAAGACACAATTTTCCATGTGCTTAGCAGGCAAATTTGCATCACATTTTAGTGAATGACTCTTCTTGAAAACATTATTTCTCATACAAAGAGTACAACTGCTTTAAAAATGCTTTTGGAAAACAACTACCGATTAAACGTTATAAAAAGCTTTAATTCCTCGCTAATAGGAAGGCTATTTTTTATATAAATGTTATGATACTTGCTTCCCCATAAGGAATTTGTTGCTGAATATCTGGCGTCTTCTGGCAGGTAGATTGGCACCCTGAATGCGTTGTATTGCTTGATCACCTCACTGGCCTGCAGAGCCTTCGCAAAAAGATCATGACTGACAATAATGTCTGGATTTTTGAATTTTACATACTCTGGCGGGATGGCTCCAATACCGCTACTTTCGCGTTGCTCAGGAACCTTCATTGGATGAAACTTAACCGCATCTGCTGAAGCCAGGCCTACGGCATCATAGATTTTACCTCTAAATGCATAACCCGTTCCACCTATTTCTGACGTCAGTATAATCGCGCTGGGATAACAAGTATTCAAAATTGCCGCAACAAATTGATATGTCTTAACACGTGCCCCTGTTGAAAATGTTGGGGAATAGCTTCGATCGCCAATTGTCGCGTAAAAGCACTGTGCCAATAGAATGATTGATGGAATGATGGCCATGATCATTCCAGCTCGCGCGATTTTTCTTGTCACAACAACTTTTGAGAATGAATAAATTGCAAGCGACAATAGCGCTGGCAACATGTATAGTGGACGGTACCAGTTAAAAACGAATGCCCGGCCAAGAACATAACCCGCGATGGTACACAGGCTCGAAAAACAAAAAAACAATGGCCATAAATTTTCATTGTGCTTTCTTTTTAGAACTACCATTAAGTTGATTAAAACCAGCGAACAAAAAAATACAACGCAGGGGAACGCCCCGAGAGTGTAGATAATAATGGCATTATAAGTTCTTTTAATAAATGGAAGCGCTCCAAATATTGCACTTATAAAAGTTTCAAGATAAGTAAAGCTGTAAACAGCCTTCTTGGCAACAACTGAGTGTGGCACAACGGTGCCAAAATAATATAAATCGAACATGACTATAGGCAGCAAACCAACCAGAACAGGTAAAAGCACTGCAAGCAATTTGCGTCGCTGATTTATGAGCGCTAAAGGGATGGCCAGAACAAAAGGTATAACCATTTCGGGCCGTAGATAGACTGCAAAACTCAGATACATCAATCCCCAGACATTTTTGCATAACAGGCGGTAAATGCCTATCCCTGCAATCAGAATAGCGAATGGGGTTTCCATAAGTTCAAGGCTTGTAGGCAAAAGAATGGCCAGACAAGGTATTTGAAACAACAACCGGACTCCGACAGAAAGGTCTTTCTCCAGAATCATTTCAAGAATTCTGGTGTAAAGATAGATTATTGCAGTAAGAAACAGGACATTAAAAATTGCCACCAGAAGAGGAAAGTTGTCTCCAAAACCCAGCTTTGCAGCAATTGCAAAAATGAGACTGATAAAAACAGTCCAGCCAGATGAAGTGCTCACCTTGAGAGGTTCATCATGGTTGTAATAGGGCACACCTTTTTTGACAAGATTTCTCGCGACTCTGAAGTGAATATAGGCATCATCAGCCGCGTATTCATAGAATTCGATATGTAGAAACAAGAGCAACAAGAAAAATAGCAAGTACAAAAGGACTCTACTGTATCCATTACTCACTTGTCTGATGGTTACTTTATCCATAATTATAGCATTAATACAGGCATTTGCATTTGTTTGGAAAAGACTTTGCTCTTAATTGACAATAAAGCAAGCAGGACATTATGCGAGATTTCCTGACTATGCTCGAGGTCATTCATAAATTCCGAGATGACAACCTCAAGCAATGCTTCCCGGCATCTTCAAAATTCAATTAGCTAATCGACCCAATGGTATGACATTACAGTCGATCTGTAAATAATTCTTTATGCAAGCGAAACTTTAAAATGTACTTTTGACAACCCCTGTTCTTTGGGTTATTCTGCCTGCAAAAGTCAGGTTGTCTTTTAACCAGAAGGATCGGAGGTCGCGCGTGCAAAGACACAATTTCGGCTTAATGCTGTATCTCTTTGTGTTTTTCTTTACAGTGTATGTGATGACCTCGTCTGTTATTACCATCGATCTTTTCGATGTCAGCATAATGAGGCTGGAAGTACTCAAAGCAATATATGAAAGATTCGACCTTAATGTTCCAGCCGGTTCAGGAGTTGTTGGAATTGATGGGCGAGATTATTCATGGTTTGGAATAGGCTCTGTTTTGCTGTTTCTTCCATTTTATGCACTGGCCAGAATTGCTGACATAAGCCCCAATATTGTATTGAGCATACTAAATCCCCTATTCAGCGCCGCAACGGCAGCCATGGTCTGTTACTTCTGCCTTTCTACAGGATATTCCAGGAAACAATCAGTTTTCGCGTCTCTTGTTTATGGAGTTGGAACCATGGCCTGGTATTATTCAAAAGACCCGGGCGATCACTCACTTGAGACATTTTTTCTTCTATTATCGACTCTCTCTATGTACAAATACATCAAAAGCGAAAAAGGCTGCTGGTTAGTCTTGTCAGGCTTTTCACTTGGTATTGGCGGCCTTGTCAGACCCACCTCCTTTATGCTTGCACTCCCTTTAATGCTTATGCTTTTGGCGAACTGTAATAAAGTTAAGCGAATTTCAGAATGCTATAATGTTATTTTTCGCAGTTCTGTAATACTGGTTGCATGTCTGCTGCCTTTTTTAAGCATTTTTCTCTGGTATAACAACTATCGATTTGGCTCCATATTTGAGTCCGGCTACTCATTGATTGCGGCACGCGCAGGTGTAAGCCTTTTCAGCAAGACGTCTTTCTTCACCGGACTGGCAGGTCTTTTAGTGAGTCCTGGCAAGGGTTTTTTCTTTTATTCACCGATTACGTTGCTATTTTTTTTCTATTTTAAACCCTTCTGGAAAAAACACCAGGAACTGGGAACATGCTTTATAAGCACGATCATAATTTATGTCATATTTTTTTCAAAGTATCTTTACTGGCATGGAGACTGGGCGTGGGGTCCGCGCTTTTTATTTGTCCTGACACCATTTCTGGTAATCCCGATTGTTGAGCTATTTGAATCTAAGCTCTGGCAGGAAAAAGGATTAATAAGAAATGCGACACTTTTTCTATTGTTAATAAGCATTCTGATTCAAATCATATCAGTTTCAGTTCATACGTATAGATATTTTGTTTATATCCAAACCGATAAAAACGTAAAATTTACTGTTGACAAGGGCGTGGGCGCACCGCCAGTTAAAGAACCTGCTGTCGAAACTTATTTTAACTGGAAATTATCGCCAATCCTGCTACAGGCTGGAATGGCAGGCGATATCATGCTTGCAACATTAGCTGGCAGAAAAGCCGACATTTCTTCAAATCCAGAAACCGAAAGCGGAGTAACAAAGCTTCTTCACATAGATTGCCTGGACTTCTGGTGGCATTACATATATTACTTCAGTCACAACTGGCTTATACTGCTGGTTGTTCCTATACTGGGGTTCATTGCACTGGTCTCAGCTTATAAAGTCCTCACATTGATTCAACAATAGAATATGTTCCCGGGGAAACAGCTATGCGCCAGAATGAATGCGGCTGAAGACGAATGCCAGCAGATAAAAAGCGGCGGCGGCGAGGAAGAGGCTGGTGAAGCCTGTGGTCATTGAAATGATTATGGCAAATACCGACGCAACTACTGACGCGAAGCTGTTGATGGCATAGGCCCATGGAATTGCTCCCGCCTGAGATTGGCTGATACTTCGCATCATCGTGGGGAAAGGCATTCCCATTACGAAACTGCCGGGTGCGATAAGTACTGCGGCGACCAGACAACGCCAGAGAAGGCTTTCGGAATATAGAACGCTCAACCAGGCCGATGGCACAAAAGCATAGCAGACAGCCGATGTGATTATTCCCGCAAAAATGGCGAGCCGGGCTTTGGCAGAACTTTCGCGCAGTCGCTCAGAATACATGCTGCCGAGGCCTGAAAAAATCAGAATCGAGAAAATTGTCACAGAGATCGAATATGAGGGATGCCCCAGAAACAAGACCAACTTCTGAATCAGTCCGATTTCAATGAACATGAAACCTGTGCCTATCGCGAAAAAATAGCCGGCAAGCGATCTGAGATTAAAACTGGTTCCGCCTTTTGATATGACGTGCAGGGGCAGCAGAATAAGCACAAATGCAATTATAGCAACAGTGCTCAAAATGAATGCCAACAGTGAAAAAGCAGGAGAGTCATAAAAATTGCGGGTCTGATTATAGAAATAAGGGCTGTCATCAGTTATCGGAGCGATATTATGGCTGCATTCAGCAATAAACCTGGTCTCATTGCCAGAAGCTATCGACTCGAACAGTGAACCGAATTCCGGACATTGACTTATATACCTGGCGCTTGAACCATTGGTCTCGACTGGCAGATAAAAAAGATCATATCTGCCTGAATGAGACTGCACCAGCGAAACAATTCGACTTATGTCAGCATCGGTCAGCGGCGAACGCCCGAATAGGGCGACCCGCCACATGTCATCGCCAAATACGGCATAATGTTTTTCCGGATGCTGAATTCCCATGGCGCGCATTGTCTCGACGGCGGTAACGATAGAACGCATCAACTGACGCGTTGGTCGGAATACCATGAAGAAGCCGCGGTCTTTTAATGCACTGAAGAATTCATTAAATGCCTCTCTGGTGTACAAATAGTTTTCCGACATGATGTTCCCGCCAAAGGCGATACCAGCGCCGGTATCAACAGCGCTCAAGGTAATCACATCAAATTTACGGTCAGTATTATTAACAAAGGTGCGACCGTCCATTTCCTTGATGGTGACGCGCGCGTCATTGAATGGGTCATCATAAAAGCTTCGGTGTCTGTTTTTGACCGCTTCTATCATCAAAGGATTGATTTCGACGCCGACAACCGACCTGGCACCATGATAGAGAGCGAGAAAGACGTCTATGCCTCCGCCAAGGCCGATATTCAGCACCTCTGAGGCCTCTGTCAGAACGTATGGAATTGCGAGAATGTTATTTGCGGCGAATTCCTTTTTAAAATCATCGTTCTGGCGGAAATCAACAGTGTACGACCAGTTATCGCCGCTGGCGAAGAGGTAGCGATAATCAGCACCGCGGTCGAGTATTTTCTGGGCAGGTTTTCCCAGGGCGAAACGGTCGATACCTGAAACCGGTACAACCGAATCGAGGCGGCCGAGAAAGCCCCATTTTGTCCAGTCGAGCCTTGTATTGATCGCAGGGTTACTGAGGATCTGACCGTAATGTTTTTCTCTGGCCGGCATAAAAGCTACCAGATCATCGATTGTGGGGCTTAAACAGCAGACAACAACGAAAGCTAAAACAGAGGCCTTAAGATATATGCCAGACAGCCTGAAAGCAAGCGGCATCGTTCCAAGCAGCGCGATTCCCGATATAACCAGCGCCGTCATAGCAGCATCGCCAGTCAGGTTGAGAACCATTATCAGCGCAATGCATCCAAGGCCTGAGCCAAGCAGATTGAAAAAGTAATTGCGATGAGTCTGTTCTGACCAGAAAAGAAAAACTAAAGACAGCATAATGCCGACCGGAATGTACGGCAAAAGATTTATGAGAACGATGGCAACAAGGCTGTCAAGCCTGGACCCCACTATTGTGGCAATTAAAACAAGAATAGCAAAGGCGTTTACACAAGCCCATAACCACCTGACTCGATCTTCTCTGGCGCGTCCGGCAAGCAGCGTAGCCAGAGTGCCTCCGGCACCAAGTCCCAGCATCGAAAAGGATACCACCAGAAAGGCGTTTCGGTCGAATAACTGTAGTGAAAGCGTTATAGTTTGCAGTATCTGGAACATAAGCATAGCCGCCGATACCATAACGACGGGGAATGCAATTACAAAATTATTCTGGCCCGCAGTTGAGTCTGCGTTTTCGCTGTTGTTACCTTCAGTCATATTACTTTTGCTATTCTTAAGAGATGTCTGGGATGTCGCCTGCCCGTTGAAAGTAACACAACAACATCATATGTAAAAGTGTTTCGTCACTTTATGAGTTGGCAGCAAGATTGCGTCAGGGCTTTGCCCTTCGCAATGACTTGTCTGGCCGAGAGTTACTGTTAAGGCGGCGTATTTCTTGACATTGTCACAGGGGGGCTATATTATGGCTTTGGTTGTTCAAGTTAAATGCAAACAAAAAATGAGGAGTTACGTATGTTCAAGAAGTTTTTACTGGTAGCAGTGATGCTGGTCGCCCTTACCGGTTCGGCCCTGATGGCTCAGGACCTGATGAAGCTCATCCCCAGCGAAGCTGACTTTGTATTTCAGGTAAACATCAGTAAGTTCGTAGCAAACCCCGATGTTAAGAAATCTCTAATGGAAAACCTCGACAAGTCACCGGAACAGAAGAAGGCTTTCGAAGAATTCGTAGCCAACACCGGTTTCAACCCGATGGAAAACCTCTCTCAGATAGTTGTTTTCACTTCTGGCAAAATCGACCCTAAGGCCCCGGCTCAGAATGCTGGTGCTATCATGGCCGGAACCTTCAATCCAAGCCGCATTTTTGAAGCGATCAAAAAAGACCCCAACGCCGGCAAAGACGTTGAAATCACTAAGATCGACGGCTTCGACGCTATCGTTCCCAAGAACAAGCAGGATGGCTTCGGCATTTTCCTCGATGACAAAACTGCCGTACTTGGCACCGAACAGGGTGTTAACGCTGTTAAAGACGTTAAGAAAGGCACCAACAAAGGCGCAGCTTCTCGCAAAGATTTCTTCGCAGTTCTTCAGAAGCTCGACCTCAATGCCTCTGTAAGTGGCGCCGGCCTTATTCCTGCCGAACTCAAAGAAAAATTAAAAGCTAATCCGCAGGCTGCTCCGCTGGCCGCGCTCAACTTTTTCTTCTTCTCTTTCAACCATGGCGACACCATTGAATTCAATTTCAACGGCGAAGTTGACAAGAAAGAAAACGTAGAAACCGTTATGACTTCGCTCAACGGCTTCCTGGCCATGCTCAAGATGCTCACCGGTCAGGCTCCCGAAATCGGCGAAATCCTCAACATGGTTAAACTCAGCAATGCCGAAACCACCGTTCAGATCGCTCTCAATGTTCCCAAGGCCAAGCTCGATGAAATCAAAGCCAAAATGGAACAGAGAATCAAAGAAATGAAGGAAAAGGGCGCCACCGGCGTTGAAACTGAAGGCGACGACGTCGAAGTCGAAGAAGAAAGCGAACGCGAATAAGCGTTTAAATCGCATAAAAGAGGGCTGCCTTGAATGGCAGCCCTTTTTGTTTGCAGCGAATCTGTTCATGTAACAATAGGGTTTGCCGATAATAGATATGCATGCACAGACGTCTGTTAAAACTGATTCTGCTTCTGGGTCTCATAATGACTGCGGGAAATGGTTTCGCGCAGCCGTTCGACCTTATCGTGCCAGGCGAAGAAAGCCCTGATACGCTGAGCCACGAACTGCGGGCCCTGCAGGCCATTGAGCGCGACATCGCGATTGAAAAGCTCACCCGCGAACCGACCCGTCTCGAAGCCTATATCGAACTTGGCGAACTGCGCCTGTCGCAGGGCAAACTCGAAGAGGCCCAGCGCTTTTTCGAAATGGCACTCGAGATTCAGCCAAAAAATATGAATGCCAATCAGGGCATGGTAATGGTTCATTACCACAAAGGCGAGTTCAATCTCGCGCGCAGTCGCATGGATGTTGTACACAAGTTTTACCCGCTTTCGGACCAGCTCAAGGAAGAAGTCGAAAAGCACCGTCTGAATCTGCAGAACCAGGCGATTGTCGGATCAACCGTGCGCGAGGACGACCGCGGCATTCGCGATATCATTTCGTCAATAGAGGGTGTATTTCCTTCTGGCGAGATGAAAAAGCTGACCGGACGATACCGATATGAAGCCTGGTCACACGAAGACAACAATCAGCGCGAAACCAGCCAGGTGTATTCTGCCACCATGGATTACCGTGCCGATCGCAACACCAGTCTTTCACTGACCTGGGCTCCTGAGGTCTTCGCCAACGACGATAGCATCGGCGGCTACAGTGCACAGTTCGTAGCCGGCACCGACAACCTCAAAACGTCTTTCAGAGGCGGAAAAGCGACATTCAAGGAAAATCTCTTCACTCTGCAAAACCGCTACAGCGAAGAATTCAAGTCTTTCAGTCTGTTCGGCGATCTGCATCAAAGAACCAGAGCGATTCAAACCATCACTCTGGCAGATATCTCAGACGGGAACGCGCGCAGACGCTGGGATAGCGAGATAATTCACAGTATTTTCCGGCGCACGGCTCCTTTTCTTACCGCCAATCTGCGTGTATATCAGGCGAGCTACGAAAAACAAAGATACGCTGACGGCAGTCTGCTCGACTACTGGGCCCCTTCAGATTACAAGGGTACGGAACTGATGCTGGCATGGGAACGAGCCGTTGGCGCAAGCTGGTGGTGGGGACTGGATACAAGCGTCACCGCCAACTCTTATCGTTTCGGAAGCGATGAAACAGTATACGACAGTGGCGCCGGTGCCACCGTTCACCTCAGCTACCGGTTTCCGAACGGCAGTTTTTACGTATCGCTCGGCGACCGGCTCTCAGGCTATTTTCGCGAGCGTCGTCTCGAAGCCTACGGCAGCGTAACTTTTTAGCGCATGAATTTTTCAACTCTTGCTATTGACAATTAGTTTGATATAAAACATTATCAACGCTCACCAGACAATTTAATAGCGAAAATGAGCAGTTCCAAATGACAGCGTTGATAGCATATTCAGTATTACTGAAGGTTTTCCATTTCTGGCATGTGATAGGAAAGGATGTCGGAGGTTCTCTTTTACCAAATTTTCAGTATATTGTCGCAACTCTTGCGCTATTACTGATGTCTTTCCTGGCGTTGAGAACGATTAACAGCAACTCATTGCGCTTCTGGCTGGCATTCACCCTGAACCTGGCGCTGGGCTTATTTTTTCATGTCAGCTACATGTATTATCGAATGTTTGCAGCTCCTCTGGATTACTCACTACTTCTTGTAGTCAGAAACGCTACTGAAGTAGGAGACAGCGCATTGAACCTCTTCAGACTCTCGGATCTATTCCTGTACTCGCTGGATATACTTATAATCATAAGTTATCTGCACTCCGGCACAAGAAATAGATTGACTCTTACGGAAAATTTTTTAATAAAAATCCCAGCAAAAAAAGTAATGATTGCTTTAGTATTACTTTTAGTCAGCTGGTATGGCAGCTTTTACCCGCTCAAGCGATGGACACAGCCATTCGAACAGCGAGGACTTTACGCGATTGCATCTTATGGTCCAGCTGGATATGTAGTCTCAGAGACAATCAGAGAAGTGTACAGGATTGTCTCCCCCCCCGAAATTGATGATGCAACAGCTTCTCAGATACACCAGAAACTTCTGGAGCTGGCAGAAAAAAGGCAGGTGCTTACCATACCTTTTGCAAAAGAAAGCACAGCCCGAAACATCTACCCAGATGTTTTTATCATTCAAGTTGAAACCTTGATGAAGGACTTTTTGTTCAATGATTTTAATGGCATTGTTGTTATGCCCGTATTAAGGGATCTTGCAAGCAAATCGGTATTTCTGGAAAACTTTTATTCTCATGCTGTATCAACAGCTGACTCTGATTTTTCAACTCTCACATCATTATTACCACTTAAACTTGCAATAGCTCACATGCGTTATGCCGAAAACAGGTTTGCTTCTTTACCAAAAGAGCTTAACCACTATGGCTATTTCAATATTTATGGCGTTGGTGGTCCAAAACATTTTTGGAATGTCGAGCGCTTTAACAGCAACATAGGTTTTGACCGAGTCTTTGCCTTGGAAGACTGGGGTGACAGTCAGAAAATTGGTCCCTGGACAAGCGATGAGGCACTGCTGAGCAATTTATTAAAGAAAACTGCAGATTGTCCCAGACCATTGTTCTGCATGGTTCACCTTTCTAGCGCACATCATCCTTTTACGCTTTCAGGACTCCCACAGACGATTTCAAATAAAGGATATGAGGGAGCTGAACTGGAACTGGCAAATCACGCCAACGCCATTAATTATGCCGACCAGGCTATCGGAATGTTCATCAAGAGTCTCGATGCAATGGGCAGATTGCAGAACTCAATAATAGTAGTTTATGGCGATCATCCGGTCATGCTGCAAGTTCAAAAAGAAAGACTCAGTAAAAAATACGGGAAACTGCCTGGATCAGAAGATCTAATGCGATTTTTAAATTCTAACGTGCCATGTATGATTTATGCACCAGGTTTGCTCAAACCGCAGATTATCACGAAGTATTGTGGACAGATCGATCTGGCACCAACTATTCTGTCTATTCTAGGCAAAACTCAACCTCTCAGATTTCTGGGTACTTCAGTATTTTCTGAAGGTGAGGGGGTAGCCCTTCACAAATATGAGTGTGGAAGAAATTCTGAATTGATATTTTACCAGGGTCTCATCAGCAATGACGATGCAACGGGTTTCAGACACGTCATCAATGCAAATACTCTCGAAAACGCAACGAACTCGCATGAGGTGTCTATCTATTATTCAATGTTCAAGCTTTCGAACAAAATCATAGAATATGATTATCATGAATAGGCCACGGGCAAAACGAAATTGCTATTTTAACCTGTGAAGTAGTTGAAGATGAAGCTGACGACGTAGCCGGTGATGAAACCGTCAGCGAAAGCCCACCCGGCACCGATCAGGATACCGCGTGGCGTGAAATTGAAGCCCTCATAAATATAGGCAACCAGCAACAGCCATGGGCTGGGCTCACCTGCTGTAATTTCGGCGAGAGTCCAGACGACCAGGGCAAAAGCCCAGATCATTCCGGCCAGGATGCCTATCTCAAAAGGTGTCATCCAGCCTCCTCGAATATAATGGCGGCATAGCCAACGCCACGGTCGTGTTCCATGACATCCATTGATGTTGCGTATTTAAGCAGACTGGCGTGGACCTTCTGCTGACGCATAATTACCAATAATGCGGTTATCGGCATAAGTCCGCAAACCGAGCGATCATCTTCGACTATCAGATCGTAAAAGCTTCTGGCATCGAGGCTGACGATGCGTTCGATAACTTCGGCGTCGAGCCGATAAGCCTCATCGCGCGGGGTGTCGTGCGAAAAATCTGAGCTACAGATAAAACAGAAGCTGCCTGACGGTTCAGCGGCAAGAACCTTGCTGATTGCGGCCGCCACTGATTCAATTTCTTCGAAAGAGGCATAAGCCAGGGCGATCGGCACTATTTTCGGCGGGTTCGGCAGGCTATACTGTATAAAAGGCAGCTGCACTTCGAGTGAATGTTCGTAAAGGTGCGCAGCGTTGTCGGCGGCGAGTTCTGGCACAGCTGCGATAAGTCGGTGGCAGAGGGCCTGATCGACCGCAAGGTCGCCGAGAGGCGTTTTCCAGCTGTCGGCAGCGCTGATCGAAAACCTGGCACCATGATGCGTGTGTTTTGGCCCAAGCAGAATGAGCGTCTGCGGCAAAGGTTTTTCTTCGCGCAGGCGGGCGAATGCATGCGACGCGACCGGGCCACTGAACATATAACCGGCGTGCGGCGAAATCAGGCCAATCAGGCGGCCAGTTACCGGCACAGCTTTCTGCCCGACGCCAATGCTGTGCTCGAAACATTCTTTGATCTGCTGCCGAAGCTTATCGGGGCGCGCCTGGTAAAATCTTCCCGCCACTGCTGGTTCACGCTGCATGATGTTTCTCCTGTCATTGTCGACGAGATACTTACGAGTTGAAGAGGTATCAATTATCAAGTAGAATAAGAGTATGATAAATATTAAACGCATCATTTTACCAGAAATTATTTTTCTGGTGATGGCAGTGGTGCTGCTGGCGCCAACGCCGGCTCTGACGAGGGTCAAGACCGGCATCGACGTTCTGGCGCGCGAGCACCCTGAAATGGTGCGCGGCAAAAAGCTCGCGCTGTTAACCGCGAAAACCGCAATAGATGGCAGTCTCAGCCACACGATCGATCGTCTGGCCAAAGCAGCTGTAGTCAAACTGATACTTACCGGAGACAATTTTTTTCGCGAGACGATTCCCGGGGAAGTCGCCGGCGAAGCTTATGATGCCCTGACCAACGCGCGCGTGGTCGAGGTGCTCGATCCGCTGAAGCGCCCCAAAGTAGATATATTTGGCGACACCGAGCTCTTGATCATAGATTTTCAAGATCTGGGCATACGCTATTTCAAGTATCTGACGCTGATGGCGCAATTTCTCGATCTTGCCCGCGAGGCTTCGATTCCGGTGCTGGTTCTCGATCGACCGAATCCGATCAATGCGCGCACAGTAGCCGGCCCAGTATTGGAAGTCGGCCTGAGAAGCCGATTCGGAGTTTATCCGATACCCCTGCTGCACGGAATGACAATCGGTGAACTGGCCTTGTATTTCAACAAAGTTTACGGACTGGGCGCCAGTCTGACGGTAATTGGCATGGAGGGTTACGATCGCGACATGAACTGGCACGAGACGGGACTTCATTGGGTTCCGCCATCTGACCATGTTCCTGAGCCTGATACGCCGGCTTTCTATGCTGCAACAGGTTTTATCGGTGAAATCGGAGTATTCTCGACCGGAGTCGGCACTACCCGCCCCTTTCACTATGTGCTGGCGCCATGGATTGATGGCGAAATGCTGGCTCAGCGCCTGGAACGCCACAGGCTGCCGGGCGTGAGGTTCATACCAGCTTCGGAAAAACCTTACTATGGGCTGTTCGCACAGCGCAAAGCAACCGGCATCGAACTGGTAATAACAGATCGGGCAACCTTTGACCCGTTTCTGGCCGGAATGGCTATTTTAAAGAGTCTTTACGAACTTTATCCAGATCGCATTCCTCTGAACAACCCTGCTGCTGCCGAGGCTGTCGATACGTTGCTCGGCAGTCAGAAGATCAGGCAAAGCATCATCAGCAGTCGACCTCTTATGGAGACCTGGTCGAGTCTGCAGGCCGACATTGCCACATTCAACCAGAAACGCCGTGAATTCATGATATACCCGGAGTAATATGCGAAAACTCACAGCAGCCATGTCAATGGTCGAAATAATGATCGGAGTCGTGCTTCTGGCCCTGATCATAGTGCCATCGCTACAGGTTATTGTCGGGCAGACCAAAACCGTTACTGCAACGCGAGATCACTCTTCTGCGGCTTTTGTTGCGCAAAAAGTACAGGAACTCTGCCGCTCTTTCCAGTTCGATATGATCGAAGCAGACCAGTATAATTCAGATGCCGGCAAGCAGAAAAATACTTTTGAGTGGAAGTTGAAGAACGATGATGAATACCGAAAGCACGTGATAAATGGCATAACTTATCATATTGATCCGGCAGAAACCCGCATAGATCCGATCAAAGGCAAATTCGACAATGCAGACACAAAGGTGGTGGCATTGGCATTCCGTTTTACCATCAAGTATAAGAGCAAAGATCAAAGAGATCATCGACTCGAGATTTCTACCGCAGTGACTCGAAGGGAATAACATGCGCAAAGGGGTAACAGTAGTCGAGCTTATGGTGGGATTGATCATCATGTCAATTCTGCTGACAGCGCTATATCGCGCCTTTTCGACAAGCCGGCAGACTGCAGCCGATATTATGGCCAACCATGCAATTAACGACGATCTTGATCGCACTCTTCTGCGCATTACCGATGACATAAGGGAATCGAATGTTATAGTTCCCGGTTTTCCGGTAACGGTCGAGCCAATGGAAGTCAATACGCTCAGTACCAACAAAGATAACAAACTCAAATTCGTAAAATATCTATACGATTATACGAAAGACCCGACAGATCTGGCTGCAGGCGAAGTAAACTATACTAAAAACGAAATCACCTACTATCTTGAACCCGAAGACGACCAGGACCCCGACAGTCCCTGGACCCTCCAGCGCAGCATGTTGCCCTACAACAACCGCAAAGAGCCAGAAAACTCGCAGGCAACAGTTTATACTATTCTGCGAGGCATTAGAGAATGCGTGTTTTACCGACTTAACGACGAAAATACCTCGGGCGGAGGCAATGTCTATATCAGACTGAAGCTTACCCGCACTGATGCTGACGACGAAAGCAAAAAGTATTCTAACGAAATAACCATCTCGGTCAAAGAGAGAGGAGCAAACCCTGAATGAAAGGCAAGCACATGAATTCTCGCCATGGTTCTGCAATCATAACCGCCATTGGCATGGGTGTCGTTCTGCTTTTCATCATAGCTGCCATTTACACATTTTCCAGCTACCGCACCCAGACGATAATTCAGGAAAGCCGGCGGGTAAAAGCGCTGGCAATAGCGGAAGCGGGCTTGGAACTGGCGCTCGCCGAACTTACCAAGAACTCTGCTTTTGCCACTCATAAGTTAGACAAGGATTTCAAATGGTTGTCACCCGAAAACCGTGACCAATTAATGGAAAATCAGAACGATCATGATTTGAAGATTAACTCTGCGAGCTCCGGCACTTACAGCGGTAAAATCGGTGATGGCACCTTTCGGGTCAGAGTCGGCATCATTCCTTATGCTGACGATCCAAAGACAACCAACGTCGATGAAAGCCTCAGCTATGTCAGAATCGAAGCGCTTGGCAAGTATGACAACACGATTCGCCGCGTCGATGCGGTTATCAACCGACGCTACCCCGCCCGCGAGTTTCTGATGTATGACGGCGGCGTGCTTTCAATGGTTTATGGCCTGCCAGGGTTGAGCAACAAGAATGTCTTTTCGACCGGGCACCTTTATGGTCACAAGGGCATCGAGATCGGGCGCATCATGCTTTCTGCTCACAGCCCGGTTGCCCATGGCACCACCCAGGAACTCAACGACATGAATGCCCTGATCAGCGGTGCCGGCGGGATATTTATCTACAGCCCTATCCAGGCGCAGTTCCGCGAACGCCGCGGCCTGCCGGCAAAAACTGCAGTTATTCCCAAGAACACCACTTTTCCCACCAGTGGCACTTTCAGCAGTCCAGAGGCACGCAAGAGCGGCGAAATGCCACGCGAAATCGCCGACACCACCCCTCCCCTGCCTGATGAACTGAGACCCTGGATCAAAGACCGCACTGAAAAAATGTCTATGCCGCTTTCTGACCCGCCTTTTGCCAAGTATAAAAGTGACGCAAAGAAGCCGAAGGGTCTATTCTTCGGCAACAGTGACAGCAGTGACAAAAGCATAAAGTACCGCATGCCTTCGGGCTGGACCAAGGATAATTCCCCCACCCTCAATGCGGTTTATCTCGATTTTGGCAGCAACCTTCGCCAGGGCAACGTGACCCTGCCGAACAATTTTAATGGGGTGATCTACTCAGAAAAGAATATAGTGCTCAAAGGCAACCCACCCCAGGACATACATATAGTCAGTGAAGGCAATGTGTTTATGGCCGGCGACTTCAACCAGGCCGGCGACCCGGCGTTATTCGAGGACTTCTACGGACTGCCACAGGATTACGAACCGGGACAGAACGCCATGACAGCGATAGACTACTCTAGCGGAATCAAAGATCGCTTCAAAGAGGATGCGAAGCCCGGCGTCAACTTCAGACACCATGTGGCTGCAACTGTAGTAGCGCAGGAACGCATAGTCTACGACTATCGCAGCCCGGTTGACTGTTTTGAAAACGAGATTTACCCGTTCATGAAGTATAAACTGGCAAGCGCAATGGGGTCTGAAAGCAATGCCAAAGCGAATTGTCTCGATCGTAACCGCAACGGCACCATCAATTTCAAGTCAGACAGTACTGCCTATGAAGATGCCATCGATCAGTTTTTCACGGACTATCCGATCGAAGGCGTCGCAGCCGCCAACCCTACACCCACCGAAGATAATCTTAAGCAGAAGCTCAAAGACCTGCATACAGACAGCAACATGAATTTCGATGATTTTGACGAAGTCTGCCGGGAGGTCTGGCAGGAATACGCCAAAAACTACGAGACTTCAACAAGTGGCGAACGCGGCGCCCCCAGCAGCTATGCGCAAAGCAGCTCATATGGGGTATACAAGTTGCTCTCAGGGCTTCGCGCCAAACTTGGGGTTCCTGGTGGCGGTAATACCAAAGACTTCAACCCAAACCTCATCAACGATCAGCCCGGTGATTTTCTGTATTTTCCGGAGCTGACCACCAATGCCATGTTCATTTCCTGTGGGCAGCTCAATACCGTTTTCTACGCCGGACCAGATGTTGTCAAGTATTACAACAAAATCGGCTGCGTAAACAATAATGTCGGGATCAGGCATTCAGAAACCAATCACTTCGTGCATCGTGTCTATGGTTCTGAGATTAACCTGCGTACGCATCCCGTTCACCGCATCAATTCCAGCTACTATATACCGCCGACACGCCGAAAAATTTACGATGCAACGCTGCCTCACATGGGTCTTATCGGCAATGAGTATGAGCTCACTGCGCATGTTGTAATCTCCTGGAAAGACACCGTAGCTTATGAAGAAGAATATAACGAGTTCTAAGGGTTGAACCCTGGTTACTACTGTGCTAGAATGGAGCGCAACGGAGATATTATGGAAGACAGATGCCCGCTGTGCCTTCAGATAAAGGAATTCGACATCGAACACGTCGATTATCTGAAGTTTCAAAACACCGAACGTCTCATATGTAAACAATGCGCCGCCGAGATTCGTGGGCAGATGCGGCCGACCTGGCAGGTAATTTCCGGAAGGGTCTTTCCCCGCAGCACCAAATCGTTCTAAGAAGATAACAAATGAGTAGCCGATTCAGCTCCAGAGAAATCAGTGATTTTTGCCTGTACCTCAACCGTGAATACGGTTTGAGCTTTCCACCGGCGCGCTATTCTTTTGTCGAAAACCGGGTAGAGCCAATTCTAAAAGCTTTTGACTGCCTGACTCTGGCCGACATAGCCGGCAAGGCGAGAAAAGACCTGAAGCTGCGCATAGAGCTTTTGAATTGCCTGACAACCAATGAAACCTGGTTTTTCAGGCATCCCGAGCATTTCAAGATTTTACGCGAGCACATTTTGCCAGCGCTGCTTGAAAACATGCGCGAATCAGGCGACAACCGATTGCGTATCTGGTCGGCAGGGTGCTCGATTGGTGCCGAACTCTATTCAATTCTGTTCACCATTCTCGAAGCGATACCCGATGTACAGAAGCTCAATATTCAGCTGACCGGCAGCGACATTTCGAGCGATGCCATCGAGCGAGCCCGTGCCGGCATATATGCTGCAAATGAGCTCAAACTGCTGAGCGAAAAAATGCTGGTAAAGTTTTTTTCTAAGCACTCACACAACAGCTGGCAGGTACTGCCCGAATATCGCCGCTACTGTTCATTCGAGTTGCTCAATTTGCTTGCAAGCTGGCCGGCGCGTAGTTACGACATTATCTTCTGCCGCAACACCATGATCTACTTCGATGAGAGCAATAAAGATAAAATTGCCAGACGCTTTTTCAAAGTTCTTGAGCCAGGCGGCTATTATCTAACCAGCGCCAACGAAATGCTCAAGGCTGGAGCACAGCAGGATTTCACCCAGATCTTCGTCGAAAACGAGATTGTTTACCGCAAAGTTCAGCAAACCAACGAGTTAAAGCTGGTCAGGTTCAAGACACCGACCGATCTGTTGCGCGCCCTCAACCTGCTCAAAAACAACGGCTTCTTTTTTCAGCTCGAAAAAATACCGCAGGAACATAACCTGGCACCGCGGCGCGCCATCTATCTGCGCAAGCGCGAATCGGCCAAAGTCGAAGAACTTTTCGCCCTTAATTCAATAAAAATCACCAGCTCCCGCCTTATTGTAAAATAATCTGTTCAGTTTGGGCTGATGCCTGCCGATGTAGATAGGTGTGCAACAGCTTGACAACAACTCTATCAGGATACGGGTTTCCGTGCTGCTCAAACGCGATGACGGGCGAATCTGCTTCGCACGGCATTGCAAAGACGGGCGGCACTACTGGCTTTTGCCGGGAGGCGGCCAGGACGCCGGCGAAACAGCGAAGGAAGCCGCAGCGCGCGAACTCGCAGAAGAGCTGCAGATAAGGGCTGAAGATTTCCGTCTGCTGTTCATAAGAGAATCTATCAACAAAGATACGGGTCGGCACATTCAGTTTATGGTCTTTGAGGGAATCAGACCGGACTTCTCAACTCTGGCAACCGGATCTGATGCGAGGGTGGAAGGTTTTGACTTCTTCGGGCCAGAAGAAATCGCAAAGGCAACAATTTACCCGGCAATGAAGACCGATCTATTGGACTACGCGGGGGGTAAAACCCCGGAGCTGTTCAGAACACTGGACTGGATAAGCTGATACAGGAGGCAGGAATGGCAGAACGAAAACTCGACGAAATAATCAAGGATTGCAAGCGACGAATTGCTGCTAATCCACGCGACTTTTTCGCTTATTACCAGCTTGCCCGTGCGCTTGAAATGTCGGGCGAAACCGACCGCGCCATCAATGTCTTCAAAGATGCCATCACCATCAATCCGAAAGACGCTTACGCCCACAATTTTATCGGATTGGCCTACCGCAACAAGGGCATGCTCAACGAAGCAATAACCGAGTTCAAAAAAGCCATCATGTATAATCCGAGCTATGCCTTTCCTTATGCAAATCTTGGCGTTATTTACAAACTCAAGGGCATGTATGACGAGGCAATAATCAGGTTCAAGAAAGCAATTTCACTTAAATCTGACTTTGCCTTCTCACATCTTCAACTTGGCCTGATCTACAAATTAAAAAAGCTTTACGACGAAGCTATTGTGCGCCTTAAAAACGCAATCGACCTCAATCGCGATTATGCCTATGCACATTTCTCGCTGGGTGCGGTCTATCTCGAAATCGGCAAACCCAAAAAGGCTATCGTCGAGTTCAAAAAGGCGGTGCTGCTCAATCCGCAGGATGCTTATGCTCTCTGCCAGTTAGGCCGCAGCTACATCAGCCTCGAAAATTACGAAGAAGCGATTAAGCAGCTCAAAGACTCGATACGAATCAACCCCGACAATGCTTTCGCCTTTTTGAATATAGGCATGGCACATTTTTTCAGTCAGTCATATGACGAAGCTGTTGAAGCGTTCAAAAGAGTTCTGTCGATCAGCCCGATGCTGCTCGAAGCGCATGTGTATCTCGGTCAGTCTTTGCTGAAGCTCAACATGGATGACGCTGCAATGGCTGAATTCCGCAAGGCGCTCAAGATCGATCCCAAGTATCCTCGCCTGCGCTTTTTCATCGGCATGGTCATGCGCAAAAAAGGCGAACTTCAGAAGGCAATAGAGCAGTTCAGGCTTGAAAACAATCTTAATCCTAACGATGCCGAGCTGCACTTCAATCTTGGGCTTACCTACAAAGACCGCGGCATGCTCGACGAAGCAACTGGCGAACTCAAACGCAGTCTGTTTCTCGATGCCCGCCTCAGTCGTGCTCATGATGTGCTTGGCGAAATCTACGATGTCAAGGGCCAGTGCGAGCAGGCGGTTTTTCACTGGCGCAAGGCAACCGAACTGCGCCGAAAAACCGGCAGTGAACCGGCACCAAAACCGGCTGCGATCATCAGAAACAAAACTGAAATCGATATGATGATCGAAAAATACAAGGCCGAGATCGCCAATAACCCGAACAATCCGGAAGCTCATTATAAGCTGGCTTCGGCCTACAAGAACAAAGAGATGTATGACGAAGCGATCATCGAATATCGCAAGGTCATAGCTCTTAACCCGTATGACAGCTTTGCCAACTACAATCTCGAAGTTATTTACCGACTCAAGGGCATCGACGACCAGAATTTGACGCGCTGGAAACGTTCGGTGACCATCAATCCTGACAACGCTGGCGCGCATTACCGACTTGGCCTGGCTTACCGCGAAAAGGGAATGGTCGATGAAGCAATCAGAGAATGGGAAAAGGCGATCGCACTCGACCCCGACTTTTCTCACGCTCATCTGCAACTCGGTATCGCTTACAAGAGTGTTGGCAAAGCAGACCTGGCAATCAGCTCATGGCATAGAACCATCGAACTTGACCCTGATTTTCAGGAAGCATTCTTCCATCTCGGCAAAGCCTACCTCAACCAGGGTCGCCTCGAAGAAGCCATCAGCTCTATTAAACGCACCATCAAGCTCAATCCGGAAGACACTGAGAGCCACTATGTGCTTGGCCTGATCTACAAAAACAACGGCATGATGGAAGAAGCGCGTGAAACCTTTGAAGAACTTCTCAAATACCAGGAAGAGAATCCATCGGTGCTGATGATTCTCGGTGCTGTTTACAAAAGCCTCAATCAGCTGGAAAATGCGCTGAATTGCATCATGATGAGTATCAGACTCGACGGCGAAAAGTTCTACGCTCACTACCTGCTCGGCAGCATCTATCGGGCCATGGGCAATCGCGAACAGGCAGAAGCTTCGTTCAAAAAGGCGATCATGCTCAATCCTGACGATGCCTTCTCGCAGTACAGCCTCGGCGTGCTCTACAAGAATTCGGGGCGCATTCCCATGGCAATCAAGGCGTTTTCGCATGCTATCGAGCTTGATTCTGACGACGCCTATTCGCACTCACATCTCGGGCTTTCATTCTACGAACAAGGACAGATCGATGAAGCAATCGTCGCTCTGCAGCGCGCTGTTGAAATCAACCCGGAAGACACCTATGCATTATATAACCTCGGAGTGGCTCATCTCGACAAGCATTCGGCCGACGCGGCGATCGACGCGCTGGTGCGCGTTGTAAACCTGTCGCCAGGCGATTCTTATGCCTGCTTCTACCTTGGGCAGGCCTATGAAGAGAAAAAGATGTTGCGCGAGGCCAAAGCCTGCTACAAGCGGGCTTTCGATAACGCCCCGGCCAACACCCAGATTTCGAAGTTCGCCAAAGAAGCATTCGCGAGGCTGAAGTAAATGCGGTCATAGCTTTACTGTCATTGCGAGGAGGCGTAGCCTACGAAGCAATCTCAAAGAGCGACGACGACAACGCGTAAGAGCATGAGAACAAAAGCGATACCGATTACGATTACGATTACGAGAGATAAGAAACATGAATCTTAACTTCAACAGAATGCGGGTTACATTGCTGGCAGCAGCTCTGCTGCTGATTCTCGGCACCGGTATAATCGGCTGTTCAGGCAACAGTGTCACGCCGCGCGAGGGCAGCCTGCAGGGACGCATAATTGACAAAAGCGGCCTGCCGGTTGAAGACGCACTGGTTACCTGGGAATATGACAACACCCGCTGGGCTCTCACAGACGCAGACGGCAAATACTACCTTGAAGCCATAGGATTTGGCGACCAGACTTTTCTGGTTCAGGCCTTCGCTTATCATCCGTCGCGTTTTGGTATTGCAATTTATTCAGGTCAGACGAGCACTGCCGAAGATTTTGCCATCGAAGCCAAGAGCTTCGATTATCTTGAAATAGAAGTTGAAGAAGTGTCAGCGACACATGCAGTAATCTCATGGAAGACAACTGACTATACCAATGGTCTGGTCGAATATGGAGAAACTGAGTCATATGGCAGAACTGTAAGAGAGGATAGCGGAGTCTATGCAACCACTCACAGCGTGAGACTTATCGACCTTTCGCCTGAAAAACAGTATTTTTTCAGAATCGTTGCCAATCGTGAAGGGCGTTCGACCGAGACTTCGACTTCGAGCAGCTTTGTAACTCAGAATTCGCTCGAAGACAAAACACCGCCTTCTGCGCCAACCGGCGTTTCTGCCGCGCTTACTTCAACACCGGGCCAGGTTACAGTTTTCTGGGCAGCAGTGGCCGACCCCGACCTTAAAGGCTACAAGGTCTACCGCAGCGAGCTTGCCAACGCAACTTTCAGCCAGGTCAGCAACACATTGATTCCGAAGGGACAGGAGCGCTTTACTGATTACACTGCGGTAGCCGGCAAAAAGTATCATTATCGTGTAACCGCCATCGACCAGGCAGGAAACGAAGGCGGCTACAACAATGTCGCCAGCATGCTGGTACCTGGCAACATATCGACCGAAGTCCGCTGGATTCGAGCCAACAGCCCCTATGTTCTGGCAGGTGACCTCAACATCACCGAGACCGGCATACTTAATATCGACTCCGGCGTCGAGGTACTTATTGCCGAAAGCGACGCTTTCAGACTGGGCGATGCCAACCGCGTTGAAATAACCGTATCTGGCGCCATAGTTGCTTCGGCAACAGCTGATTTCCCGGTTATTTTTGCCTCTCAGCAGTCTAATCCGGAAAAAGGCGAATGGGGCGGTATCAAATTTGAGAACGTAGAAAGCACAGTTAACACTCTGGTAAACGCTGTAATTTCAGATGCGGCCACAGGGCTGCACATCAGCAATTCGGCCGGCATTTTCTCAACAATTGCAGTTAAAAACTGCAATACTGCGGTAAAGGTCGAAAACTGCCTCGATCTGCAGATCGATCGGGTCACGGCACAGCGATGCTCGACCGGCATGGAGCTGAAGAGCAATACCAACCTGTTTGTCAGCAACAGCACCATAATTCACCCGGCAATTGGCATATCGTCACAGCTTAATGACAGCATCGAGATCAATGGCTGCAACTTTCTCGAATACACTGATACTGGTCTCATCTCGAACGAAGCCGGCGGCACTATCAGATTTACCAACAATCTGTTCGTATCTCCTCTTGGCACAGGCATAAAACTGACTCAGCGCAATGCCACGATCGATTACAACACTTTTGATTCGCCATATCTGATTCAAATCAGCCAGGGCAGCCCGATAATTCAGAAGAACCTCTTCATGGCCCGCCGCAGCGCTTTTGGAACCGGCCAGAAAGGCATCGAGCATCTGCTCGGCACTCTGCCTCTGCCGACATTCGGGCCAAACAACATGACTGATTTCAACTCAGACGTCGCCTATGTGGGCTGCACTGCCTCAGACGACAGCACTTCTGAATCCATTCTAATGATGATGGAGTTGACCGGCGACAAATACGACTATCGTCTGCGCCAGCCTTACCCCGACACAGAAGACACCTGGGGCATCAATCGCGAGACAATCCCCTACGAAGAATAGCAGGCAATGCCCTCACTTATGTCACTGCGAGGAGCGGAGCGACGAAGCAGTCTCACAGATTGATTAATCGGTATCGGGATCGGAATCGAGCGTTCTCTGTTACGGGCTTTTCCATTCCGCTAATCATGGCATTATCTGAGAGGCATTTATCATTTGCGGCAACTTTGCCTCAGGCGTGGTAAAGATTACCTGTAATTTCTCCTCTCGGCATTGGCGCAAAAGTACCACAGCCTGTAAGTCAGGCCAACAAAGACACTTGCAGAAACTTCAACAAAAAATTGCATTTTGGCATTGTATTTGCGATAATACATAATTGGCAGAACGCCAAAATATTTCAGGAGGATTCATATGGAACTCATTCGCAGATTTGTACGTGAAGAAGAAGGCCAGGGCCTGGTCGAATACGCTTTGATTCTCGGCCTCATCGCAGTTGTAGCTATCGCCGCTCTTACTCTCTCAGGCAGCAGCATCAACAACATGTTCGGCACTATCAGTGGTACTCTTGCCAATGCCGAAAGCACAATCGGTAGCTAAGCAGGCTCTTGACTAACTGAAGACACGAGGGCAGGCTCATGTCTGCTCTCGTGTCACTGTTTAAGCAAATTTTCTGAAAAGAGGATATATGAGAAACAAGAGAAAAGGGCAAGGGTTGGTTGAATATGCATTGATCTTTGGGCTGATGGCGCTGGCTGCAGTTTTTGCCCTCACCACAATGGGAGAAGGTGTAGTCAGGTCTTTGCTTACGCATGTTCGTGATAACGTGGCAAATGCTGAACAGACGATCGAGAACAGCAAATAATCTCTGACTCTCTTGTTTCAGAATTCAGACGGCTTAAACGGTTCAAGAGCTCTACAAACCGCATTTGATGCGGTTGTTTTATTTTTGCTTGATTCTAAAAAATTGTTTCGGCAAAATTCAGATATGTATTACATGAGCTTATTGTGATGGACATATGTTACCCTCTTAACAAAGATGCTGTTTTTCTCTCAAAATCGAATAAATGCCTAAAAATCGTCATTGCGAGGATCGCAGCGACGAAGCAAGCTCTCTGAACATGGGATTGCCGCGTCGTGCTGCCACCCTCCACGCAATGATGGTAAGCCACAGCCTCAATATTGAAAAAGCACTATGTAATTTTTTAAATTATAGAAGAGTTAAGTCGTGGCTGATCATTATTGTTGCAGCATACTTTTTAATTTTTGCAGGGTGGATTTATAAAGCATCCGGAACAGAAGACTACCGGGGCAAGCCAATTGGAACCGACTTCATAACATTTTATTCGGCAAGTCGGCTCTTACAGCAAAACAGGCCTGGAGCACTTTTCAGTCATCAGGCAATTCATAAAGCTCAGATAGATGTTGCTTCGAACTCAAAAGAAGTGTTTGCCTGGCATTACCCCCCTCCTTTTATGCTTGTTGTCTATCCACTCAGCCGCTTAAGCTATTATCATGCTTATTACTTATGGATATTACTTACAATTTTACCCTTCCTGCTTTTACTGAAAACCATAAACAGCCATCCTTTAACAATTATGATATTTCTGGCCTTCCCGGGTACATTCCAGAACATCATTCACGGACAAAACGGCTTTTTGACTGCCGCACTATTCGGAACCGGTCTCTGGCTGGCCGACAAGAAGCCGTTTTACGCAGGTCTTTGCCTGGGAAGCCTGTTATACAAGCCTCATCTCTCGATATTGATTATTCCGGCACTTTGCGCCGGCAAAAACTGGCGAGCTCTACTGGGTGTGGTAATCTCAACGGGCACCTGGGTTGTTTCGACCGGTCTTTTCTTTGGCTGGAAGGCCTGGCTGGACTTTTTCAATAATCTGCCGGTAGCCACGGCTGTTCTCAAAAGCGGATCGCTTCCACTCTACAAAATGCCGACTCCCACGCCAGGCATGCTACTTTTAGGGGTTTCTCCCGCCAACACCCAGATCATTCAAATTCTCATGTCAATTATCTCGGTAGCCTTGATCACCTATATCTGGAGATATCAAGCGAATACCACAATCAAAATTTCCAGTTTAATCGTGGCAACATTTGTTGCAAGTCCCTTCGGATTTGATTATGATCTGGTAATTATGGCACCAGCGATTGCCTTGATTTTGTCAGATTCTTGCGCCAGCCAGAAGGGTTATCTCGTCTGGGCACTGTTATTCTGGTTATTGCCATTTCTGGCGCCTTTAATATCAGTCCTCACACGCGTCCCCTTCGCTCAGATAATTTTTCTGGCATATGTAACGATAAATTTCACAGCCACCTGGAAATCAAAACAGGAACGGTTGCCGGTAATTCGCGTAGAATAATGCGTCTGAAATCAAAATTTGCACCTGCTAAAGAATAAATAATACAGAACCTCTCAGGTAGAGATAATATATCAAATGGATAAGTGGAAAGAGAAAGAGGCATCGTTGATACCAAAATCAGAGCTGGCTATTGCGCTTATTCTAATGATCAGCAGTGTATTGCTCTGCTATCCATGTTTCAAAGACACCATGAACGTCCTGGATGACATGCCTTTTCATCTGGGGCGAATTCAGAGCGTTGCAGCTAATCTAAGAATTGGTAATATACTGCCAACTGTTTACGGCGATGCGATAAACAATTATGGTTATGCCAGCGCCTTTTTTTATCCTGATCTCTGGCTCTATTTGCCGGCAATGCTTGTATTGTCAGGGTTCGAACTGCTAAGAGCATACCAGATTTTTCTTTTTCTGATAACTTTGGCCACTTCTTTGGCAATGTACTATTCGACAAAAAAGATTATGGCCATTCTTCAAATCGATCATTACTGCAATATACAGGCTGATCACGGCCTAAAAGCCGAACAGACAATTGCTTTACTGGCAACCGTTTTTTATATCGCATTTCCTTATCGCCTGATAGACATCTATCTTAGAGGCGCATTAGGAGAAATTCTGGCCTTTGTATTCATTCCGGTAGTCGCATGGGGAGTTACCGAAATACTCCATGTTAAAAATCCTGACTGGAAGATACTGATGCTGGGCTCTCTGGGATTGCTTTATTCGCACATCATCTCATGTTTCATGGTGAGCATACTTGTCGGGCTGATTTTTGCATTTAACTGGAAGCATAGCCTACAGATAAAGACCGGATTGGCAAAACTCTGCCTGTACAGCTCCGCACTGGGTGCTGCTTTTATAATTCCCTTGCTAGAACAAATGCGCAGCAATAAATTTTATTATAATGTCCGTAGTCCATTTGGCTCATTAGCCGAGCAATCGGCAGTTATTGCACCTGCTCTGGACAACTGGCTGCTTCTCTTATTAAATTTGGTCCTTATTGCACTTTTTTACTTCTATCACAATTGGTTGAACAGTCGCCAGAAAGATTCTCGAGTGGCACTGCTCGTTTTTGCATCTCTCTACCCTGTAGTAATGACGACAAATTTGTTCCCATGGGAATTTTTTGAACAGTTTCCTTTTGTCAGATACATCCAGTTTCCCTGGCGACTGTTCATGTTTGTCTGTTATTTCAGCTCTTTATCTGCTGGTATTATTTTGATTAAACGGTATCTTGCTCACAGGTCACAAAACTTTTTCTTTACAGTTCTTGGGCTTGTTTTAGTCTCTGGCGCCTTTCTCGTTTCCGTGTACACGCAACCATCACCAGTTGTCACCAGATCACTTGATTATGCTCCGCCTCTTGTCAGTATAGGTCAGGCAGAATATCTGCCAGCTTCATTTTCTTTCGGGGAGTTTCAAAAAAGCTCTCCAACACCCAGATTATTGGCAGGAAATGCAACGATCACGAGTTATTCGAAAACAGGGAATCTCGCCAGACTTGCATTTTCACAGGCATCAGACTCATTTACTATTGAACTGCCAATAATTTATTACAGAGGTTACACTGCTACAGTTAACAATCAGCCGGTTAAAATTGAAGAAAGCAGTAATGGCCAGGCTCAAGTAACTATTAACAGTCTGGAATCAGGAAATCTGATCGTTCAGTACAACCACACTCTGCTGCAGATGATAGCCTACGCCATATCTCTGACAACAATAATTTATCTACTTGTGACGAGTTTTCTGTCTCATCTGAACTGTATGATAAAGGGGTTCAGACAGTCTCGTCAGTATTATTGAGATCTGAATTTGCCTGATCTATTTTTTCTGAGGTTTTTATAAGATATATAGGCCTTCGCTTGGTTTCAAGATATGTCTTAGCTAAATATTGCCCCAGAATGCCGGTGCAGAAAAGTTGAATTCCACCCATGAAAAGTATTATGACAGCAAGAGATGGCCAGCCACTGACAGGGTCGCCAAACAGAAGAGTTCTAACTATGATGAAGCAGACGAAAAAGAAAGCAATCGCACAGAAAAATATTCCAACAAATGCCGACAAAGCAAGAGGAGCGGTTGAAAAAGCCGTTATGCCCTCAAGAGAATACAAAAACAACCCCCAGAAAGACCACTTGGTATTTCCGGCGGCTCTCTGAACATTTTCATATTCCAGCCATTTGGTTTTGAAGCCCACCCACTCGTTGATACCTTTGGTAAATCGGTTGTATTCATTCATTGCCAATATCGCATCTGCCATCTGTCGGGTCATAAGCCTGTAATCTCGTGCACCATCGACAAATTCCGTTTTGGAAATCATTTTAATCAGCTTATAATACTGTCGCGCAAAAAAAGACCGTATTACTGGTTCGCCGGCTCTGGTCGTTCTTCTTGTTGCCGCCGAATCATAGCCTTCTCTTGTGAGAGCGAGATACATATCCATCAACAAAGAAGGCGGATCCTGCAAATCGACATCCATTATCGCTACATAATCGCCCAGAGAATTTTCAAGCCCGGCAAAAATAGCTGCTTCCTTGCCAAAATTTCTAGAAAGAGAAAGATAGCGAACCCTTTGGTCGCTTTTGTGCAAATCCCTGGCTATTTGAAGAGTGTTGTCCCGAGAACCGTCATCAATGAAAATAATTTCAAAGTTTACGCCTATGCTCTTGAATCTTTCTGCCTCTTTGCAGATTTCGTCATAAAAAATCCGGATAACTTCTTCTTCATTGAAACAGGGCACTATTATCGATAACAAGCTCATTCTTCTGTTACTCCATGTTCCAGATTATGTTTGATGCGCCTGTAGTATACGGCATTATCAGTGGCCAGCACTAATTTGTATTTTTGCGGGTGGCTCTTCAAATATACAGCTAAAGCGTGATTAAATCTAATAAGAAAAGCATCGAAATCATACTTCTCGATTATTTTTTCAGGATCAAATATTTTATCCAGCTGTTTTTCATCTGACTGAACCAGATTTGACAGGCTTCTTGTATCTCGCAGGTTATGTGGTGAAAACAGGTCGGCCCTGGCATCAGCAAAAGTTTCTATGTCATTGTATATAAGCGATTCGCCAAAGTTGTAATCATTGAATAGCCTTTTGGGGGCATCTCTCTTTACAAATTCTATGATTTTTTTATCTAACACAGAAGAAATAAGCTTACCCTCACGGACTGTGTTAATCGTCGCTTTAATGCTTAATACATTTGTCAGGATCAACGCTGCGACAATCAGCATAAATGCTGGCTTATCATACCGGGTCTTTACTGATTTAGATTCTCTGAATATTAAATAATCAAATGTAAAAAAAGTAGAAGCAATATAAAAGACAACCCCAAATCTCACACTTCTGAAGAACATATAAGCAAAAAATAGAAAAAGCAGCAGGTCCAGGACTTTAACTTTCTTATCTGTAATAACCAGGCTCAGCGATACTATAAGCATCGGCCAGAAAAACAGGACGAGATGAGTTATCTGTTTGGCATCCGGCGGGGCCCATTCATTGATCATATCCTGCATAAAAGCATCGCCCATGTTGGCATAAGGATATACAATCATGTCTACGCCATAAGGGTTCAAGGCCAGAGCAAAAAGAGAAAGAATTCCTACTCCCAGAATGGTGATCAACTGCTTTCTTGAGAGTTTTTCGCCATGCAGCTTGCCGAATGAGAATTCAAGAGCTCCGGAAACAAAAAATATGAAACAAAGAATATAAGAAAGGGTTGACGATCCGCCGTGAAGATTGCCCCAAAGCACAGAGAGAACAGGTATGAAATAAATCAGTCTGGATGATTCACTTTCCTTATAGCGGTACAAACAGAATAATGTCGCATAGATAAGAAAATAGCTTATCAAATGAGGTCGGCCGTAGAACATGAAACGAAACAGCACCACCATTGGTGCAAGATATATGATGGTAAAAGCTATATTTTTTCTTATAGCCTGCCTGCTTCTGAACAAAATAAGCATCGCCATGGCAATGGCAGAACCCAATGAAAACAAAAATATACCAATATCATGTGTCAGGCTGTGAATCAGATAAAACAATACCTGCGACATCCATTCATGAGAAGCCCAGATCAGACCTTTCTCCTTAGCATACCAGGAAAAAATATCAATGGTTGGCAAAGCACGGTTGTTCACCATCCATTCACCCGCTTTTACATGCCACCAGAAATCATTGCCAGAAATACCTAGACTGAATGAAGCTATCAATCCGGTGATAATAGAAAAAACAAGAATCCAGAACGGCTTATCATCAATCAACTTCTCTTCACTGCCATTCATGATTTTCCCTCCATCAAACTACATCGAAAGTCTTTTAAACAAATAAAGTCGACGCTGTGATTCTGATATAGCTTCACTTGCTTCCAAATGAAACTGCGTTAAAAAGGCCTCTTCGAAACTACTTTCATTGTAGTCCGGAAATATGTCTGGACGCGAAGCAAGCAGTCTCTGCACCTGTGAATCTGACTTAGGAACGAATTCAATAATCAGATAATTGCAGATCCGTGCCATAAATGAAGCAATAAGCGACAATGGGAGGTTGTTGGAAATTGCCAGATGATGGATAAGCGCCAGAGCCATAACGGTATCGGCCGGGCCTCGCGAAAAAAGTGATCTACGCTCTTCATTCGCCCAGCCAATTGCCGGCGAAGGGTTAGTGATATCAAGCAAAAGAGGCAATATTTTACAGTCTTTCTGGTCGCGACAAAAAAGATAATTCTTTTCAACCGCGGCCGGATCTATATCGAATGCGATTACTCTTTTACTGTATTGGGCTGCGATATGGCTATACACGCCAGTATTGGCGCCAAGATCCCATACCAGCTCCTGCGATCCAATTTTATCAAAAAACTGTTCTATCAACTTCTTTTTGTGCTCGGCAGAAGCATCTTTATAATTGGTGTTTGCGTAATAATTACCCCATTCAGTGCCCTTGGCTTTATAGTTTTGAGCATTAATGCCTGACTCGAGACTATCGATGATCCCAAGCAGAGCATTTCGTGAAACTTTTCCCTGAGACTGACCGGAGGGAGCTTTGTCGGCAAAATAATTCTGAGATCCAGCATGAAGATGGATATGTGTCAGAAGAGAAAAATTCAGCCAGGTTCGCAACGGCAACAATCTACTTGCAAGATCCAGAGGAATACCATCTATATTAGCCAACCAGAGCTTTTGCAGCCTGATATCACAACGACTCATCAACGCTAACGGAGCGAGAAAGTGCTGACAAAACTGTCGGTATGCAGACCAGGGCTCACCTTCTCTGTACGGCTCAAAAGACAATGTGTCAATAAAAACAGGTTTTGCATTAACAAATTGAATATTGAATGCACTACAATCTTTCAGAGACATGCCAAATTCCAAGGCTGTTTTCTGAATCTGTAAAGTCGCTGATGCTGCGTCTCTCAATTGGCTGAAAGACCATTCCCATGGATACGATGTAAAAGGCACCTGAGCTGGACGAATAACTTTATAGGAAGTATTTGAATCGAAAGGCTCAACAGCGACTTCTTCGTGCGCAACTAGCAGCCCAGATTTTACAAGCGAGTCATAGAACCCTGATTTTATAAGACTTTCGTAACACTCTTTACCAACGAAGTTTATCTGACGGTATATCTGGCCTTCACGAGAAAACACAAAACCTGCAGGATCTCTAAATGATGAGGCTATTCGCTCACTGGTCATCTTATTCTGATTCTGATCCTCTGCCAGCATGCTTTTCAAACCGCTCAGCCCCTTTATCTTCAGATGATTCCGACTTCAACTGCTTGTTCGTAACTTCCGAGTCTACAGTAGATTTGTTATCCTCAGGATTATGGCGGCAAAACCAGCTCTTGATTCTTTGCCAATAGCTTTTTACAACAAAAAGCGCACCAAAAAGAGCTGCAATAAGAGTTTGCAAAATAAAACTGCCGGTGCCAGGATCAAGATAAGAGTAAGCAGCAGGTAATACTCCTGTCAGAAAAAAAATCAACAAAAATGCGATTTTCAAACATATCGATTTCGTAGGAAAGAAAGAATTTGAGTATTCTATCCCGCGATGTTTCATATGAGTTACCTGCCTCAAAAGAATTTTGTCAGCAGTATATCTTCATTTATTGCCAGAAGCCAGTTATTTTTAGCCCATAACATGGAGAACGCATGGGTTCTGTGATAAACTAACTCAACGTTTGAACAATAGATCTGAGTGGCTTTTCCATTATGCAAGACCCAGACAGAAATGCAACTATCAATGCATGCATTTTGCCTGTATGTACAGCCATTATCCCAATTTTGCTGCCGTATACAGGAAACATGGAGCAATTATCTCTGACTGACGCGCTTCTGCTGATGACTGCGAGCAGTCTTACCTCGCTGCTCATATTTATTGTTGCCGGCAGATTCTGCAAAAGCATGGCTGAAGCCGCTTTATCGACGTCTTTCATTGTGTTTGTCTTTTTCTCACATCGACACTTTGTTGGCATGTTAAGTATGATAGGGCAGAACAAAGGCTTGGGAGCAACAGGTAACCTTCTATTCTCTTTGTTAATCATGGCTACTGGAATCCTTTACATAAGGTATCGCATCAAAAGCCACCAGGATTTTTTGAAAGTAATAAATGTAATGGCCACCGTGCTGTTGATTATCAGCACAGGCAAGATTGCTGCCTTTTACTTGAGTCCACCTTATCCACGACTGGTTGAAGCAGATGCACTTGCATCAGTTGAAATTTCGAAGCCTGAAGCCGGATTCCCAGATATTTATTTTATCATTCTTGATGGTTATGCAAGAAACGATACCCTTAAAAGCCTTTACAATTTCGACAACAGTTCATTTATCAATGAACTTGTAAATCAGGGTTTTTATGTAGCAACGAAAAGTAATGCCAATTACATTCAAACCAATCTGTCGCTGGCCGGCACTTTGAACCTTTGCTATCTTGACAGTATTGCATCAAGAATAAATGACAATTCTCTTGGGCCAACAATGAGTTTGATCTCGACAAATGCCTTTTCAGCGATTCTCAAGCGTGCGGGATATGAAACCGTTGCTTTTGAAAGCGGTTATGACATCACCGAGCTGCAACAGGCCGATCGTTACTACTCACAATCTATGATCAGCCAACAATTTCTCAACCTGATTCTCTCTACTACTATTTTGAACGATATCAAGTTTCAAATATTCAATACAACTTCTATTCAAGCTGAGAGACACGCTCGACTGATCCGTAATACTCTGATTAAAATTGGCGAAATGAAGGTTAAGGGTGCGCCTAAATTTGTCTTTGCACACATACTTTGCCCGCACCCGCCTTTCGTATTCAACTCTGATGGCACATTGATGGATCAGGAGCAATCTTTTGAAATCAGAGATGGCAGCCACTTGAGTATGGACAATGCAAAATACCGTTTAAACTATATAAAACAGCTTGAATACATCAATATCATGGTCAACAATATGCTGAGTGATATTCTTAAAGAATCAGAGCGCCCCAAAGTCATTGTTCTGCAATCGGATCACGGCCCCGGATCTGAGCTTGACAGTGAAAGCAAACAAAACACTTTATTGTCAGAACGTTTTGGCATATTGAACGCAATTTATTTTTCTGACAAAAATCATTCATCTCTTTATCAGTCGATTTCGCCAGTTAATATGTTCAGAGTTATACTCAACAAGTATTTTGCAACAAATCTTGCGTTGTTAGAAGACAGACACTTCTATTCTACATGGGGAGACAGATATAATTTTATTGATGTAACTGATGAGCTTACCAATGCTTTCATGAACCCCTCGATTAAATCTTATCCGACATCTGATGCGTCTGAAGAAGAATAAATATGCATAATAACAAATCAGATCGACTGTATTTATGGGATAACGCAAAAGGGATTCTCATTGCTTTAGTTGTATTCGGTCATTTTCTCACCCCCTACCGCTCGATACCAGAAGTGAAGACGATATTCGACATTATTTATTTTTTTCACATGCCAGCCTTTGTATTTGTCTCAGGTTACCTTAGTCGCCTGACATCAGACAATCGCAAGGCAATCCTCAAACTATGTATTGCATATGCTCTATTCAATTTTCCAATGATGGTATACGTGGTTTTGCATAAAAACAATGCTCCAAGCCTTTTGACGCCTTATTATTCCTTCTGGTATCTTCTGGCTCTTATCGCCTGGCGTCTAATTGTTCCAACTATTTCCAAAACGCGCGAAATACTTTTCTTTAGTATATTCACAGCAGTTTTAATCGGTTTCTGGAATGAAATCGACAATACGCTGGCAATCTCAAGAATAATTGGCTTCCTGCCTTTCTTTCTTGCAGGCTATATGCTCGATGAAAACAAGCTCAGCGACTTTTTCAAGAAGAGGCGTTTATTACATACCTGCCTTGGACTCACTTTATTGGCAATAACCCTCTATCTCAGCATCATCATTTCCCAGGCAGATATGACACTTTCGGATCTTCTATTTTTCCCATATGCAACGCCTGGAAGATTCATTTTTAGAATTTTCATACTACTGATTTCAGCTGCTGTAATAGTCTCTTCAGGACTGATACTTCCCGAAAGCCCCATTTATCTGCTAACTCGCTGGGGCAGGAACTCCCTCTCAATTTATATTCTGCACAGATTCATAACATTGGTCGCTACTGACCTTTACCCTTTGAGCCATGAACCATCTATTGTTTTAATAGCGTCTATAACTGGAACAATCCTGACTCTTTTCATGCTTGGGCTGGATCGCTTGAGCAGCAGTATAAATCTGCTGATCGCCGTGTTATCAGATGCCATTGCAGCTCCTGTTAGAAATGCAAGAGGATTAAGAATGGCATTCTGCATTTTTCTTTTATGCCATCTGTTTTTTGTTATTAAATATCGAGCTCCCGAGAAAGCCGATGTCTCTCATGCCGTATTAACAGCCCAGCAAAACAGCCAGATAACAAATGCAATATCGATTGCTTTTGTTGGCGACATTATCCTTCTCAGAGATCAGATTAGAAGAGCTTACTCAGCTGAAAAGCAAGAGTATGATTTCTCCCCGGTTTTTGAGTATGCAAAAAAACATCTGCTTACAGCCGACCTGGCAATCGGAGTGTTTGAAGGTCCTATGGCCGGCAAAGACGAGGGTTATTCTACAAGCAATTATGGTGACGGAATTCCACTATATCTTAACTTCCCAGACTCATTCGTCGATTCGGTAATAGATTCCGGGATTGATCTGGTAACGCTGGCAAATAACCATATTCTTGACATGGGTGAAGAAGGTGCAAGCCGAACCCGCCAGGTGTTAGATGCCAAAAAGCTTAAATACGTCGGCTCATACAGCAATATCTCTGAGAAGAACCAGCCGAAGATTGTAGGGTTAAAAGGGCTGCGAATAGCTATTCTTGCCTATAGCTTTCCAAGCAATTACTATTCAGAAGATTATTTCTTTGATATCAACCCCTCTCTTACCTCAGTCATAGTAGGGAAAAGCAGTCGTTATTTCAGCGAAGCACGGTCTCAGGTTCATGTTGATTTTGAGCGCGCAAAAGCAGAAAATCCTGATCTAATAGTAGTTTTGCCGCACATGGGAACTCAATTTATACACGAGACCGATACTTTTCAGAAAACATGGAATGAAATATTTATAAATGAGGGAGCAGATATTATTCTTGGAGACCATTCACATGCTGTGCAACCGGTCGAATTTCGCAAAGTTGTAATAAAAAACCGCGAAAAGCAGGTTGTCATAGTTAACAGCCCTGGCAATTTTGTCAACTCGTATATTGAGCACAACGGCGACGCGACTTCGATTGTCAAAGTATTTATCGATTCAGAAACAAAATCTGTGATTTGCGCGGGAATTATTCCGATGATAACGCAGGCCTTCAGCAATGGTCAGCATCGTGCTCTGCCCATTATAGACATTCTGAATGACACATCTCTGAGAAATCATCTGAGCCTGCTCGAAATGAAACGAGTTCAGCAAGTGCAATCTCTTGTAACAAAAGTTATGCTTGGAACAGAGCTTTCACTTGATCAAGCTCAGAATTTGTATTACCTGTTCCCGGATGGCTATTATCGTCAGCCAGTTGCCGGCATTCACCTGGAAGATAATGCATATCAGAATGACGTTCGCAAGATGTTTGAAACCGCAAGTTCGGTATTATTTATCGGCGACAGTGTTACGCACGGAACAAAGAACGGCGGCTACGGCTGGTATGAGCCTTTAACTGCGAGTCTGCCAATGCTGCAGGTTGCACGAGAAGCCTGGGGCAGTGCAACAACTATTACATTACTGGATAATCTCGATACAATATGTTCTCACAAAGCTGATTTATACGTCATTGCCATTGGAACGAACGATATTCGTTATAGAGACGCCCGCAGGTGCGCGATGACGCCGCAACAATACATTGCAAACCTGGAAAGACTAACTGAAGCTATTTCTCAAAAGAGCCCCGATGCAAGTTTCATTTTTATTGCTCCATGGCCATCTCTGGAAAATGATCCTTTTATAAAAATTCCTCAGGATAAGAAAAGAGAATTATTCTCAGATTATTACAAGGCTCTTGAAAGCTTCTGTAAGAAACAAGGCTATCGGTTTGTTGATCCAACGCAAGCGATTCTTACAGCCATAGATAAAAAGATTTCTGGCTTCTATCTTCTCGATCATATTCACCCCAATGCAAATGATGGATTGAGGCTATACAGTGAAGCTTTTATGTCTTCTCGAGAACTCACAGAATGATCCTAGTCACTCGTTTTTTCAATGATTTGTGCCTTGTTTGTAATATCTACAAATTTGTACAAGTCTTTGAAGGTGACGTAATGGCTTTTATCGGGAAGAAGGCTGATTTCGTTATTTAGAGCTTTTTTGAAAACTGCGCGAAAGTTGTTTACTGGAGATAAAGAGGGTTTGAGGCCATCATGGTTGCTGTCTGGCAGGTAGATGGCGTTGAGAATGGACATGCGCTCAAGAATATTTGTGCGTTCGAGAGAGCTGTAATCTACATCAGATGCAGGTCCGTGGTCGGCCTGAATGATGATGACCTTTTTGCGGCTTTTATCAGCCAGCAGTCGTGAGATACAATCTTTTAACTGTGAATTTACGTAGATCAGCTGATCAACGTAATTCTTGCGATAAGTTGATATATCCATATACCTTCGCAGATACATGCCATCTGAATAATCAAAGTAGGGAAGATCGAGCGGACTGCCGTCACGGGCAAAGACAAAGGGCGCATGCGGTGTCAACAGGTGAGCGAACACGAATGCTGGCTGGCCTTTTCCTGCCACTGATGGCAGCTCTGAAAAGACTTTTCTGATGGCATTGCGGTGAGCATCAGCGTGAAAACGAACCAGATTCCAGCTGCCAAAATTGCAGGAAGCCAGAATTGTCTTGCGCGAAAGCACGCATAGAAGTTCGCGACAGATGGGGCTGTCGGCAATAAACCGGTCAAACTGCCGCATTTCAGTGGCCATGTAACCACTTGAAAACGCGATTGTTTGATAGCCAAGCTGCTTGAACTCACGCACGACCAGGCTGTCGGCAATCAGATCTACCAATGGAGAAAAGCCGTGAAAGTCAGGCGAATGGTTTTTGCCAGTCGCCAGATAGCCCATATTAAGCGAGCTTGCCAGAGAAAAGTAAGTCAGCGGATAGTTCGAGCGGCTGGCTGAAGCAACAAAGAAGCCCTGCTCTTCAAGAAAATCAGTAAAATCAGAATTGTCGAAGTCATATAAGCTTTTAAGCGTGTCGTTTCCGGCATAACTGTCGAGAACAATGTAGTAAATATCGGGAAGACTAGCAGTCTGTCTGCTGGCATGATTAAGATCATCGTTCAGAACCACCAGATCTGCCCGAGGCTTCATTAATGCATGATAGCTCAAAATATTCCAGGCATTGAAAAACACCAGCACTGCGACAAAAACATTGGCAAAAGTCGTCAGAGCCTTGAGGCTTCTGACTTTACGCGCAAAAATATAGGTCTCGACCGCCCAGAAAACCAGCCATAATACCGCAAACCAGCAGTTTGAAAGCGGCCAGCCGAATCCGGCATCGCCAACAAAAACCGAGGCGAGAGGCCCGTAATAGACAGTTGCAAAAAATATGGTCGAAACGGCCAGAGAAGCCCGTTCCAGATTTCCGGTCAGGCGGTAAAAAATAAACAACCCCACAATAACCGATAAAAGACTTGCTGCTGCCGGAACAAACAGTTCAGATGCGACGAATTTATCGACATTTTCAGCCCAAACCCCGAGAATCGGCAAAACAGCCAATCCCAGCGAATGAAAGCACCTGAGAATTACATTTATAACCAGCATTTTGAGCAGATTACAGCAAACTTCAGGTATTCGCAATCATAAGTTTACCCAATGTCTGTTATTGGCATTGAAAATGCACAACAGATAAGTTAGCATCAGGTCATGACTGATCTTGTTCAGCTGGCAACCGGTATTTTGCTGCAGATAATTTTCTGCGCTTTTCTGACAGATTCTGCAATTATAATGGCAAACCGATGTCTTCCCGGCAGCACCCTTATCGCCCGAACATGCGCTGCCGGGGTTATTTCATTCTGGCTCGGCAGCACTATTTTTAACATTCTCATAAATCTGAATCTGTTCTTTCATCTGCCAGCCATTCTGATGGCAGTCGTAGTGTTTGCCGCAGTTCGTTCAGGTTCAGGAAACAATGCAAAAAAGAGCCTTTTAATTCCCGCAGCCAGGCTTTGCCGGCGACTGTTTAAGCGATTCAGCAAAAGCCTGACAGGAAAAGTAGTTACTTTATCTTTTTTAATGCTTTTCAGCCTGCTGCTGATCCGTGCTCTTCTGCTGCCGATGGTCAGCTGGGATTCTCTCGTCTACCACACTCTCAAAGCAGGCTTATGGGTGCAGACAGGTCAGCATTACGACCTTGACAGCCCGGGACTCTGGCAGTCATATAAGACTTTCTTCGGGGGCGGAGAAGCTTTTACCGCCCTGGCTATGATTTTTACCGGCAGCGATTTTTTCGGAAGCATGCCAGATCTTGTTTTATGGTGCCTGCTGGGTATTACCAGTCTGGCATTGCTGCGCGAACTGCATATAAAAGGTGCTGCTGGGTATTTCATAACTGCCGCGTTTCTTTGCTGCCCAATCATAGCAGGCGCAGTCGGCAGTGGTTATGTCGATAACGGCATGACAGGCTTTCTTCTGACCGGAACTCTCTTTTTCATAAAATTTTCCAGAAGCGCAAAAATAGAACACCTTATGTTGGCGGCAACAGCATTCGGGCTTTCAGGAGCAGTTAAAGCCACCGGCCTGGCGACTGGCTTAATTATGCTGGCACTGTTGCTTGTCTATGCAAAAGTTAAAAAGCGGACTTCATTTTTGCAGTTATCTCTTGCGCTTTTGCTGTTCTCCAGTAGTGTAGTCCCGTGGCTATGGTTCAACCATAAGATATCAGGCTACATTCTCGGTTCGATACCTGCAGCAATCGGACCGCTGGTTCTTGGTTCCATGCCGCTTCCATTCGCCTATTTATGCAACAGTGCAGATTTTCAGGCGTATTCTCTGCCCCATGAGCTTTACGCGCTCTGGCAGGCGTTCTCCGGCTACAGCATCTTCGCTCCGCTTCTTCTTCTGGTGCCTTTCGGGATAATTACTCAAATAAAAGAGAGCAATCAATCACACTGGATTCCGCTGATACCCGCACTGACAATTTCATCGCTATATTTTTCGCCGTCGTTTTCAACCATTAGGCTTCTCTGGGCGGGAAGCAACGGACGCTTCATTTCAGCTGCGATATTACTCTTCGCTGTTTTTCTGCCTTGCAGGGGCTCTGGCAAAACAGGCCGTCTTGTAAGATTTATCTGCTTTCTGGCTATCCCGGTCGGGCTTATAGAGTATCTGATCAGATTTGTTTTCAGCAACGCAAGCCAGACCGAGATAATCATTCTGCCTGTTGCTGCCTGCACGGCTGGCCTGATCTATGCAGTCCTGAACATCACAAGGACTCCATTGCTGTTACGTCAAAGGGCGGTTCTGTTGTTCACGATCATACTGCTTCTTATTATGACTGCGAATATCAAAGATTTTATCAGAAACGAATCATACAAATCAGCTTACTTTTTGCATGAACACCCGACCTACTGGGTAGAAGCTCTACCGCACACAGCGAACAGCAAGCTTAAAATCGCATTTACTTATGGCATGGAGCAAATGCACCACCGGGCTTTTATTGCGCCGTTCTTTGGGGCACGGCTGCAGAACGAGATATGCTACGTTTCTCCACTGGAAGATGGGCGAACACCGATCTATCACCCAGACTACATTGATAAGGAACCCTATTGTTTTGATAGCTGGATCAAACGCCTGCGAGAAAAGAATGTTACTCACCTGCTCTGCTTTGCGCCGCGCTGCACTGAGCTTGAGTGGGCACGAAGTCACCCTGAGTCATTTAAAATGCTTGCAGGTAACAACGCCTGGGGCTTCTTTGAAATTGAATAGATGTGACAGAGGACTATAGAATTTTTGCAGGTCTTTTGCGGCAAACTTAGGTAAGAGGCGAGGTTCCAGCCTAAGTCGTGCAGAGTTCCAAAAATCTTGGGCGGGGTATTGACAGTCGGTTTTTATAGTACTACACTGGTGCACAGCAAGTTGTATCGGAGGGGTTGTAGTGAAAAAAGCGAAAATAGTTTCGATCATGGTCATAATGCTCTCGGTTATTGCTCTGGGCATTTTTATGGGCAAACAGATGTTCAAACTCATGGAAGCAGAGGCCGGGGCACCGGGTCAAACAGCATCGGCTGGCGATACCAGTGCATCTTCTACAGTCAAAATTCTATACAGCGCCGACAAAACAGGCAGCGAAGTTGCCGCTGCACCGGCAGCAGAGCCAGCACCTGCAGCTGTTGTAAGCGAACCGGCAGCGCCAGTCGAAACCGTTGCTCAGCCTGTGCCGGAGACAGAAAAAAAAGACGGCAATGCCTTCGATCCAAATGGGCCTAAGTGGTTTGCCTATTCTTCAGGAAACGGCATCAATGTCAGATCAGGACCATCACTTCAAGACAAAGCTTTATTCAAAGTCGGCAAAGGAACAAAAGGCACGGTAATCGACAAGAAAAATGGCTGGACACAGATTAAATGGGATTTTAACAAAAAAGAAGGCTGGGTACGTGATGACCTGCTGGTGCAGGGCCCGGCCGCAGTTGTGCAAACTGTTGTTGCCAACACCAGCGACATATCACAGCTCGATATCAGCAAAATCAACAAAGAATCTGCCAAAGCAATTCTTGAAGAAAGCAAAGTAGCTGTTGCTGTCGCAAAGCCGGCGCCAGTATCTGAAACCGTAAAGTCATTCGTCGATGGCGCGAATCTTCCAGAGCAGGCAAAAATCGAAGTTCAGACCTTTGCCAACATCAGAAGCGGTCCCAGCACCAAACACGACATGGTTGCCAAGCTGCCCAAAGGCATGGTTGTAAAAATCAAGGCCGTCGAAAAAATCGGCAAATGGCAGTGGTTCGAAATAGTTTTCCAGGATGGCAAAAAGTCCGGCTGGACCCGCGAAGACAACCTGAAGTTTTAAGTTTATTTAAAAACGTCGGTGGCGAATGGCTCGCGGTAGGAAAAATCGCGGTTTATCGTTTCGGCGGTTTCTTTGGTCAGAGACACAGAGAGTTTGCCGCTTCTGAACCTGAATTTGTCGAGAGCAAGAGCTCCATTAGCCTGCTGATCAAAGAAGAATTTACCGGAAAAATCGCGGCGACCAGTCCAGTTGCAATGTATTTCGCGAACCCTGCCGCGGCGGGCGTTGACGTCACGCAAACCAAGGCGGGCACCACCAGCATTGAACTCAGGCAGCACTCCGCCAGTTTTCTCAACCTGGCGCATGTAGGCCCAGAGAGCAACCAGCTGCCGGATCTGCTGCTGGCGCTCACCTTCGATACCGACAAACTGCGCATAAACTTCTGAATCTATGCTGTAACTATCTGGTTTGCATTTCAGTACCATATTCACGCGAAAAGTGTATTTCTGACCACGTTTTTCCGGGTGCAAAGCCGAAACATGAACTATGACCTGAGTCTTATCAGGTGAGATGTCTTTGAACCAGGCCAACCCACAGCCAAGGCTGCTGAAACCCTTTTTGACGGTGCCACGATACTGGGCGTTGATTCTGAAAAATTGCCATTCTTCATTTGCCTGGGCGATCTGCTCAGCAGCCTGCAAAAAACTCTGTCCCAGCTGCAGATTCAAAGTAGTCAATAATAAGACAACGCATAAAAATTTTCCTGAAGATAGTCTCATAAACCCTCCTCAGCTGTCACCAGCCTTAAAAGAATAATCCCTCTGTTTCTTCAATACCCGCGAACCGCAAAAGCCACAAAAACGTGAACGTTCTATGGAAAAGGCACCACAGCCCGAGCAGACCATCAGACCAGCTTCATGCTGTGAGTCGACCTTGAGCACTGCAATCCATGCTTCCTGAATGCCAAAAAGAAACATCACCACCAGGCTGACGATAACGCCGCTGGCCGCCTGAATGTCGAAGTGAAAAACCAGAAAATCGAAAAAGCCATGCGCCACCGCTGCAATGATAATACCGCAGAGAATACGCAAAGAAACGACATAATCGGCTCTGGACACGCGAGAAAGCGCTACTGCCGCAAAACCGGAGCTGATGCAGGCAAAGAAAAGATGCGCACTCGAGCTCACAATAATTCTGGGCAGCACTATTTCTGCGCCGAAAATCAGATAATACTGAATGTTTTCGAGCAGAGAAAAAGCCAGCGCACTGCCTGCAAAGCTCATGAACAAAGAAGCCGGTCGTTTCAGGAATGAAACCTGATAACTGGCGACGAGTCCCCCACCCGCTTTCAAGCCTTCCTCGACAAAACCGATAACGCCAATACTGGTTAAAAGTGTAATCCACCAGGTTCCCGGCCCGGCAATAAAAGTACGCAAATCGGTGCCAAGATACATTTCGATCGGCACATAGGCGACCCTGGTCACCAGAATAGCCGCCCCTCCGAGCAGAAGGCCTGTAACAAATGATGTGCGCAGTTCAGCATCTACCCAGTTGCGGCGAAAAGCCAGATAAAACAGACCTATCGGAAGCAACAGCAGAAGCGGGAAAAATATTTCATCGTTAGAAGTCAATCAGTTTCCCTGTTGCTCTCGCTTAAAGCGGGCAAAATAAAGATTTCTGGTGCTGCCAACCGTTGCATGAAAAACAAGACCAGATGAATCTGCCGCCCAGACCGGCCGCAGGCATTCAGCCTCGCCAAGTGGCTTGAGAACAGTTTCTTCGCCATTTTCCAATCGGCGCACGACCAGCACGTTCTTACTGCCATCATCGCTCTCGGAACGAACATAAACCAGAGTGCTGCCGTCTGGCGACATATCCGGCAGCCAGTTTCGGCGGCCATTGGCAACGACAGGCTCAGCCTCGCCAAGCGGGTCGAGTCGAATCTTCATAATGTCTGACTTTTTCATGTATGTATGAATTCTGGTAAAATAAAGAGTCGAGCCATCGGCTGACCAGCGCGGCTCACGATCATCAGCAGAACCGGAAGTAAGCTGCAGCATGTTGTCGCCATCGATGCCGATCAACCAGATGTTATTCGCCTTGCCTTTCTGACCGGAAGTATAAGCGACAAGCCGGCCATCCGGGGAAACGGCACACATCATGTTCTTGCTGTCTCCGCTGGTAAGTGCTTTTGCATTTCCTGATTTACGATCGTAGACGAACAGGTGTTCGGGCGCAACACTGTCACTGGAAAATACGATTCGGGTGCCATCCGGGGTAAACTCCGGAGTCCAGACGTTTCCAGGCCATTCAAAAGCCAGAACAGCTTTTTCGGTTGCAGCCGGTTTTTTGATAAAACACTGATAAGTGCTCTTGCCATTGACTTTGAGTCGATTCGAAGCAAAAACCATCTCTTTGCCATCGCGCGAGAAAAAACCGTGGTAGCTGCTTGAATTATCTTTTTCAAGAACATCGACACCGGCATACACCAGCTTGCCGGCAGCAACCGTCGTTGGCAGGACAGACTCAACCGGCGCAGTGGCTACAGACGATTCATTTGAAACCGAGCTTTCAGAAGCTATGCCGGCGGGCTGGCTGCTGACTGCTTCTTCTACTGGCGCCGGAGCCTCCTGGTAAGCTTCGACGGCGGAAGAAGAGCTCGCTGCAACGAGTTCAACCGATGGTGATGATTGAACTGCCGTTACCGACGCCACGGGTGGTTTCAGATCGACGAGGTCTCCCGGTTTCATTGGCGTCGGGGCACGATCAGCACCATGCTGCGATGGCGCAACCGTTGCGCTGGCGGTTTCCTGCGAATTGAGCGCGCCTAAGAAAGAGTGCTCCCAGGCGCGACCCTTGAAAAAGAATGTATCGAAAAGACTGCCGGCTACAGCTCCGGCCAGAAAGATGAAAAGTCCGAGAATCATGCGGCGACGATAGCGCTGACGGCGCTTTTGCGGAGTATCGCAGTCGGGGCAGTTGACGACCCTTGGCGGTAATTTGTTTCCGCATCTGAAACAATACATTTGAGTTCTCCTTGAAAATTTCGCAAGTGAATTATACTCTATCCTGCCAGTTGTTAAAACAACAAAGGCGATTTTTTGGCAATACAGGAAAAACCATGGACAAGAAAAAGGTCGGACAGCTGTTTATAGTGGGCTATCAGGGCGAAGAGCCGGGCGATGATTTTTTGCGTTTTGTCGAGGAGTGGGGAATCGGCGGTGTGATAGTTTTTGCGCGCAACCTGACCGATCCGGCGCGGCTGCCTGGGCATCTGGCGCGCATATGCGAGGCTGCCGGACAGCAGGTTTTCACGTCGATCGACCAGGAAGGCGGACTGGTTTTGCGCATTCTCAGACGTGGCAGTCTGTTTCCGTCAGCCATGGCCTTGTCGGCAACTGACAGTCTCGAACTCACCGAGCAATGCCACGAAGCGATTGGTCGCGAAATGCTGAGTCTCGGCCTGAACTGGAACCTGGCCCCGGTTCTCGACATCAATCATCCCGACAACCCGGGCATTGGAGCGCGATCCTTTGCTGATACACCGCAACGTGTGGCGTCTTTTGGCTGCGCCGCGATTCGCGGTCTGCAAAAGGCTGGTGTTCTGGCCTGTGCCAAGCATTTCCCCGGCAAAGGGCATGCAAAAGTTGATTCGCACCTGACTTTGCCAGTTATTCCCTACGAAGCAGATAGACTGGAGAGCTTCGAATTGCTGCCGTTTGCTGAAGCCATCAAAAACGAAGTCGCTGCAATAATGACAGCGCACGTTTTCTTTCCGGCGTATGAAAAGACGCCAGATCTGCCGGCCACGCTTTCACAGGCGGTTCTTACCGGGTTGTTGCGCGATCAACTTGGCTTCAAAGGCATTCTGGTCACCGACGACCTCGAAATGGGTGCGATAACCGAAACCTATGGCATAGCCCAGGCAGCCGATCTCTCGTTCAAGGCCGGCGCCGACCTGCTGCTTATCTGCCACCAGCTCGAACAACAGCGGCTTGCCGCTGAAACCATAACAAAAAAGCTGTCTGAAGATTCTCTCTACGGAAAGAGGCTTGAAGAAAGCCTGCAGCGCATCGAAAACGCCCGAAAAAAGCTTTCAGGAGCAGAGAAGAGCTGCGAACTGGCTGAGTTAAAAACGCGCCACCAGCCACTGATTGAAAAGCTGCATGCCCAGTCAATCAGGTTTTTGCGTTATGACTCGACAATGCTTCCGCTAAGCTCCGACTCAGAAAAGCTGGTATTCTGCCTGCCAGAGATATCGGCACTGGTACAGGTTGAAGAAGAGCACCGTGAAAACGGCCTGAGAACTCTTATCGAAAAAGAGTTTCCCAGAGCGCAAGCGATAGTCTACGCTCCCAGGACTTCAGGCGCAGAACTGATAAACCAGATCGCGAAGATAGTCGGCAATACTGGCAGAGCCACACAGATGGTCTTTATGACCTACAACGCACACCTTTTCGCCGGCCAGCTCGAAGCGATCAGACACTTCGCCGGCACTGTCGATAAAATTGCAGTGGCAGCCCTGCGCAACCCCTATGATCTGGCCAAACTGCCGCCACAGGTCAAGACCTGCGCCGCCACATTCGGTTTCAGAACGCCGGCAATAAAGGCCCTGCTGAATGCATGCAAGGGCGTTACCCCCCCGGTAACCACCCCGTGGCCAATAGATACAACCAGCTGGTAAAATCAGGCTAAGGTATTGTGCGCAGAATGCCGATGAGTTTTCCAGATTAAAATGCTGGAGGCAAAATTCATGTGGCAACTTGAAGTTAAGATAATCGCATTGACTCTGGTTTACTTTACCGGATGGTTCATGTTCGAAAAAGTTTTTTCCGCTCTCTGGAGCCGCCTGCGAGGCGAAGGGAAGGAAAACAACACGCCGCGAGCCAGGCGCAAGGTCGTGCCGCTGGCGACAGTTACCCCTGTCGATCAGACCTGGCGCTATATCAAAGGCTTGAGCAGCCCCGACTGGCGCATTCGCAGAATTTCCTGCATTCAGCTGGGCGACCGCCGCGGTACTGCCGTTGTCGAAGCCTTGATTGAAGCTCTCGATGACCCGCGCGAAGAAGTGAGTCTGGCCGCTGGCGAAGCACTGACCCGCATCGGCGATCCGGCCGCAATCGAAGCACTGACCAACCACTGCCGCAAACTCGAAACGAGATCTATGCGCTCATACGAAAATTATCGGGCTGCCTGACCCGATTGTCGATTTCCCGAAAAGAACAAAGTGCCGGGACTGTCATTGCGATGGTCCCGGCATCTGTTTAAAACTTGATCGCGAGATTAAGCGTGAGAAAGATTGCGAGCACGAGCATTAGCACTCATAATAGCAGGATACGCCAGAACGACTATGAATATTGCAGCTAAAATCGACAGTAAAACTCGACTGCTGCTGACAAAGATCAGCGGCGTAGCGGCAATTATCGGTTTGCTGATTCTGGTTCGCGAGCTGGGCTGGCGTGATGTTGGAACCTGGCCGGCTTTTACAGCAGCTTTCGCGGCTCTGCTTGGCACAGCAATTTTTGTCGGGCTATTCATGAGCACGAGTTTCAACCAACAACCAGAATCGACCACGAAAGCTGATAATAAAGCAGCTTCAGAAGCTTATACCACAAATATTCCTGATATCAGCATATTTTACCGCCTGCACCAGAACGCAGGCGACCTGGGCAGCTCCAGCGAAAAGGCATTGCTGATGCTTGTAGAGGCTTTACCAGAAAGAATTCTGGCATTATATGAAGTGCGCGGCAAAGACCTTGCATTCAGCTGTGGAGCACGGATGAGCTCTCGACAGAAATGCGAAACGATAAGCCCGGCCGACGACCTGGTCGCTGAGTTGAGTCAACGAGTCAACAGCTGTATGGATGCTGCTCTTCTGAAAACCCCGGCAAGATTCAGCAAGCCGCTGTTCTTTTCGCGCACACAAGAAAGCGAAGACGGCATGCTGCTGCCAGTAGCGTGCGACAACGAAATTTTTGCAGTTCTTGCAGTTCTTTCGACGACTGACCGTTCCTATGGAGCTGGCGAAACTGATTTTTTGAAGCATTTCTGCACAAGCCTGGCGGTTTGTTACAGAAATCATATGGAACTGAGTTCATTCAATGATGCCAGCCTGCTTGAGGCAGAAAGCCGGCTGACGCAAAGGCTTTTCAGCGACATGCTTCCTGAGGCGGCAAAATCGCTGCCCGGCTGGGACATTGCTCAGCTGAGCGCTTACAGTGCCTCACACAGCGGCGATTTTCATGACTATATTATGCTCCCGGGCAATCGCATGCTGATAATTGCCGGCCGAACCTCAACAGGTGGGCTCAGCTCAGCACTATATCTTTCGCGCCTGCGCACCATGCTGAGCTGCTTGTGCGAGAACTGCGCCAGCCCGGCTGATCTGCTTAACCGCCTGTCAAACCAGCTTACCTGCGATAAGTCGCTCGACCTGTTTGCGTCGCTTATAGCTGTGCAGATCAAAGCGAACGACCGCAGCGTAACTCTTGCAGTCGCCGGACACGCGACTCCTCTGATCAATCGGCCACGCAGCGGATTTGTTGAGATTCCTCAGCTTGCAGCCGGGGTTCCAATGGGATTGTTCAGTCAAGGCGTCGATCCTTATCAGAATCAGGTTATTCAGTTGTTGCCCGGCGATGGCATATTGATTTATACTGACGGGGCACTCGATTTCGCCGGAGAAAAGGGGAACCGGCTTGGCAGCGAAGATTTGCGCCTGCTTCTCGACAAGATGCCTGAGCAGTATGCCGATGATTTGCTGGCAAACCTCGCCGATCAGCTTGTTCCAGCCGAATCGAAAACTGGACCGTTGGAAGATTACACTTTTATTTACGCCAGCACGGAGTAGACCTATGAACGAATCAGACCCTGTATTAGAACAACATATCTTCTTGAGCGAACGCAAAGACCACGAAATCTTTCGCGCAGCCTTCGACCGCATTTTTGCGTTTCCGGTGTCCGACATCGATGTTGAATACAGCGACCAGCCCAATGAGGTCTATTCCACGGTCAACGACCGCACCAAAAAGATACTTGTCAATCTGGCACGCCCTGACAAGATCAGCTGCATTTCAGGCCGCTTCAGTGATGGCGGCGAATTCAGGCTGCAGAACAGCAATCTGCACGTATGTATTCGCGAAAGTGAGTATAACTACGACCTGATCAGCAATCTCAAAAATTTTCTCAGCCCGGTTTTCCCCTTGTGGATGTTCAGAAACGCTTATATCTGGGGCGTGAATGTGTATGAAGACTACGAGCGCCAGCATTTTTTTGAAGTTCGCAAATATTCCGCGCGCTCACAGCACCTGGAAGACCCTGAAATCGACATTTATCGGCGCGATGACGGCGTTATTCACAAATATCGATTCTTCATGCGCGAGCAATGCGAGCCAGAAGAAGGGCTTAAACTGCTGGCGCCTCATTTCAACAGCATGCGTCAGGGTCTGCAGAAGCGAAACTACGAGGGGCTGGAAGTTTTGCATCTTTACTGCACCGACAAGCCTGCCTTCAGACGGCTTGAACCTCGCACCAAGCTCGGCAAGGATATAAAATCGGTTCTTTCACTCGACTGATCTGACAGGAGATGGTTAATGGCAGATAACACGACTTACCGCGAAGGGTTGCTCGACGAGGTGATCGATGCCTGCATCAAACATCTGCGCTCACACCCCAACGATCACGAAAAGCTGTTTTATCTCGGCAACGCCTTTTATCTCAAAAAGCAATATGACAAAGCCTCATTCTGCTACGTCAAGGCAGTTAACCAGAATCCGAAAAACCCGGTTTATTACAGTCACCTCGGGCACGCTTACCGTGAACTTGGCGACCGCGACCAGGCCGTTGCTTCATACGAGTCGGTTCTGACGCTGAACCCGCGCTTTGCCGACGCACATTTTAACGTTGGTTTGATTTTTTATGAAAACAAAGCCTTCGACAAGGCTCTGGCAAGCTTTGCCAACGCTCTGGCGATCAACCCACGCTACGCTGCCGCGCGTTACCATGTTGGCCGCATATATGAAGAACAGGGCGCTATCAGCAAAGCAATCAAAGAATATCGCCAGATCATCGAAGATATGCTCGGCGAAAAGCTCGAACGCAGCAGCGTGACTATCGACCTTGGCGCAGTTTTTTCCGATCTCGGCCTGCTCGATCAGGCAGAAGCCGAGTATCGCCGCCTGATCAAGGACCACCCTGAATACGCCGACCTGCACTTCCATCTTGGTATAATCCTGCGCAAAAAGGGTCTCGACGATGAGGCCATGGAAGAATTCAGAATCGCCATCAGACTGAACCCCCACTACATGGAAGCCCGCCGCAAATACTGGGAATCGGCGCAATAAGTAAAAAAAGCTTCTGGCGAGTTGGAAACCTTATCTACCAAGCACATGCGAGGATTTGTATTTTTTTGTCATTGCGAGCGCAGCGAAGCAATCCTACGGGCAATAAGATTGCTTCAGGGCTTTGCCCTTCAGAATGACTTTGTTTGACCACGAATTGCTGCAAGGTTAGATAAATCTATTCAAATTTGGACGGGTTTATATTATAATTGTCGTCTGGAAATAAACTCATCAAAGCGATAAAATGCAGAAAATAAGGCTTAACGCTTAATGTTTAAGCGAAAAAAGATTGGTCAGCTGCTCATTGAAGCAGGTCATATAGGCGAGAAGGAGCTCAACATCGGCCTTGCCGAGCAAAAGAAGCGCGGCAAGCGTATTGGGCAGGTTCTCATCGAACTCGGTTACCTCACCGAGGACAAACTGCTGCCTATTCTTGGCAAGCAGCTCAAGGTGCCCTTCGTCGATCTCAGCAAAGTTGAGATCAAACCAGAAGTTCTCAAGATGGTGCCCGAGAAAATCTGCCGCAAGCACATTCTGGTGCCGATCAGTTTTGATGGCAAAAGTCTGATGATCGGTATGGCCGATCCGCTCGACGTTTTCATCATCGACGAAATTCAGTTTCAAAACAACTGCGAAGTAGTCAGAGCGATTTGTTCAGAAAACCAGATAGCTGACACGACAGATAAACTTTACGTGGCCGGTGCCATGGCCGATGCCCTCAGCGCCATGGGCGGCGGAGACGACGAAGGTGGCGGCGCGGCACTGGACGGCTTGAAAAAGGCCAGCGAAGAAACGCCAATCATCAAGCTGGTCAATCTGGTTCTGACTTCAGCAGTGCAAAAAGGAGCATCAGATATTCACATCGAGCCTGATGAAGGCGAGCTGCGGGTACGCCTGCGCATTGACGGTTCTCTCATCGTCTCGATGAATCTGCAGCCAGAAGCACTGCCATCGGTCATGTCGCGTATCAAAATTCTCAGCGGCATGGATATTTCGGAACGCCGAATTCCGCAGGATGGCCGTATTCAGATGACGATCATGGACAAGCCGATCGATTTTCGCGTCAACACGATTCCGACAGCCTGGGGCGAAAAAGCCTGTCTGCGAATTCTCGACAAATCAAACGTCAACGTTGAGCTTGACCAGATGGGTTTTTCACCAGACAACTATGCAAAACTGCAGAAAGCTATCGGCTCTCCGAACGGCATGTGTCTGGTAACCGGCCCTACCGGTTCGGGCAAAACAACCACGCTCTATTCATGCCTGAATGCCATCAAGGGCCCTGATACCAATATATGTACCGTTGAGAACCCGGTTGAATACAAACTTAAATTCATCAACCAGGTGCAGGTTCGACCTGAAATCGACCTGAACTTTTCGACAGTTCTGCGCGCGTTTCTAAGACAGGACCCCGACGTTATCATGTTGGGCGAGATCCGCGATGAAGAAACAGCAAGTATCGCGGTTGAAGCGGCATTGACCGGCCATCTGGTTTTCGCTACCCTGCACACCAACGATGCCCCAAGCACCGCCATTCGCCTTGTCGATATGGGAGTAGAGCCATTTCTCGTTTCTTCGGCGCTTCTCTGCATTGTTTCGCAGCGTCTCGCACGCCGTGTCTGCAAGTTCTGCAAGGATGTCGATACGACGATCACCCCAGAAACCCTGGTCGATCTCGGACTTCCACCAGAAGCCATCAATGAAACCTATTATCGCGGCAAAGGCTGCGACAAATGCGCAAAAACAGGTTATAAGGGCCGTGTCGGTGTGCATGAGGTCATGTATACCCACGAAAATCTTCGCAGACTCATCATTCAGAAGGTCGGCCCCGACGATCTCAAGAACGAAGCCGTACGACTGGGCATGAAATGCCTGAAAGATGACATTGTAGTGAAATTCCAGCAGGGTCTTACAACTCCGGAAGAAGTGTTTGCGCTGGCACGCGCAGACTGACCTGATCAGCAGAAAAAGAGGTTGCGATGCCAAAATACGAATGTGAAGTAAAAGACGCGAAGGGCGATATAATCAAGACAACGCTCGAGGCTCCCAACCTGCAGGAACTCGCGAATCGTCTTTCCGACAAGGGCTACTATCTGGTCAAGGCCAAGGAAGCCAAATCCGGCGGTGGTTTCGGTTTTGGCGGCAGTGTCAGCAAAAAAGAGATGATGGTCTTCACGGTTCAGCTGTCAACGCTTGTCGGCGCGGCGATTCCGCTGGTAGAATGCGTCGGCATTCTTGCCGACCAGACCCAGAACACCTATTTCAAAAACATCCTGAACAATATTGGTCGCGATCTGCAGAGCGGTCAATCGTTCTCGGTGTCGATCCGTAAGCACCCGAAAGTTTTTGACAAAATCTACTGCAATATGTGCGAAGCCGGTGAAGCCGGCGGTATGCTTGACGAGGTTCTCCAGCGCCTGGCTGCCTTCGCAGAAGCTGACGATGAAATTCGCGGCAAGATCAAGGGCGCGCTGACCATGCCGGTTATTCAGCTTGTTCTGGCAGTTGGGGGTGTTATCTTTCTTCTGGTAAAGATCTTCCCGAACTTTTCGGCAATGTTCAAAAAAATGAAAGTAGATCTGCCCAAAATTACTGAAATCATGATGGTTGCTTCAGATGCCCTTTTGTATAATTACGTTGCCGTTGGCACCGGGGCACTGGGCATTGCGCTTGGCATATTTTTCATGCTCAAAACCGAACTTGGCAAAAAGGGCATGGCAATGTTTACTCTTAAAGCCCCGATTATAGGCCCTCTCACCCAGAAAATCGCGGTCAGCCGTTTTTCACGAACATTCTGCTCGCTGCTTGGCGCTGGTGTTCCGATTCTGCAGGCTCTTCAGATTACGGCTTCGGTAATGGGCAACCCACTGATGGAGGAAATGATCAGTAACATGGCAATCGGCGTTCAGCAGGGTAACACACTTGCCAGCACGCTGGTAAAAGTTACCATTTTCCCACCTATGGTCAAAAAAATGATCGAAGTCGGTGAAAACACCGGTAATCTCGACGTCATGCTGACCAAAGCTGCCGACTTCTACGACCGCGAAGTTAAAGAGTCTCTCGATGGCCTGACTTCGGCACTCACTCCAATTCTAACGGTATTCATGGGTATCATCATCGGCACCATCGCCCTGTCGGTTTTCATGCCCCTCTTCAAAATGACCCAGAGCGTTAAATAAGAGAATGGGTGGCAAATTCGCGGGATGCAGAGGCAAATATGAGGCTTAGACATCAAGCTGCCATAGTCTGTGCGGTGATAATAGCCATGCTGTCTATTATAAAAAACCTTCCGGTCATGCCGTTGTTTCACCAGATAGAATCAGGCGAAATTCCGCACCATGAATCGGCCCTGCTGCCATTAAAGGGACTTCTCCCCAAAGATAGAGTCATCGAATACGTATCTGACCTTCCGGAAGACGAAGTTAAAGAAGCCTATTATCAGATAACTCAGTATACGCTGGCCCCTCTGCTCATCGACAATTCTTTCGAATATGCGACCATCATTGGGTATTTTTCTAACAAAGACAGTCTCAATGAATTTTGCCAGAAATACCAGGCAAAAGTCCTTCAAGAATCAACGGAAGGGATCTATCTACTGGAGCGAAGTCTGTGATTATCGGCGGCATTCTGGTCAGCATTGTATTTGCCTGGTTGCTGGGTAATACAGTCTGGCGCCATGTTATGGGAGAAGCAGATCAGAATATTCGACTGATCGACCTGCCCCTGTCACTGGGCACTGGCCTGGCCATAACCAGCAGCATACTGTTTTTCTGGATGATATTGTTTAACGGGGATGTTCAGCACTATATCAAAGCTGAAATGATCATGGTATTTGCCTTGACCCTGTTGAAAATAAAGAAAAAATACAAGAGCAGCTCAATTAGCAGCAATATCCCATCTATTGATGAGCCAACAGACGAAGAAGCAAAAGAACTGAAGGGAACGACAAAACTGTTCTGGGCGATTTTTCTGCTGGCATTGGTTACTTTGATAATGTCATCATTCATGTTTCCCCACGGGAGATGGGATGCCTGGTCGATCTGGAACATGAAAGCAAGGTTTTTCATTAGAGGTGGGCTTGATTGGACAAGAGCTTTTTCGGAATCCCTTGGTTTTACTCATCCTGATTACCCTCTCAATCTGCCGATGACCGTCATGCGGCACTGGCTTTATGCCTTTTCAGAAACGATTGCAGGCCCCATGAGCACAGGCATTCTTTTTTCGGCGCTGATAATTCTGCTGTTGTTTCGGGCAGTATCTCTAATTAGAAGTTTCACTGCCGGTCTGATTGCCACATCAGTATTATTAGGCACGCCATATTTTCTGCTTGAGTCTGTGAGTCAGTATGCTGACGTTCCGCTGGCGTTTTATTTTCTTGCAACCCTTGTTCTCATTTCCATGTTCTTTCATTTTGGCAACACACGGATGCTGGTTATGGCGGGCATGAGTGCAGGCTTTGCCGCCTGGACAAAGAACGAGGGGATGCTTTACGCTGTCATTGTTACCGTCTTTTTGACAGCAGCGATATATCGGCGACGCCACAACATTTCGATGATTGCGCCTCTGAGCCGATATTTTGCCGGACTGTTAACAGGTATAATGCCAGTCATTGTTTTGAAGCTTTTCTTCGCAACGCCAAATGATCTAATGAGTGGCATCGCTCAATCTTCGATCAATTGCCTGTTTGACATTGAAAATTATCAATTGATCGGAAACTATATGCTGCAATGTGCTCTTAAATTCGGAGACTGGCGAGAAATAGCCTACGGCGCCTATAATCCATTGCCGATCATGGCGTTTTATTCTCTTTATGCCGGCGTGGAATTGAAAAAAAATGAAAACTGGCTGATGCCTGCCGTGATTATCGGCATGCTGGCAGGTTATTTTCTGGTATATGTCACTTCTCCTTTTGACATACTGTGGCATCTGAATACATCATGCACTCGACTTTTTCTACAGTTGTGGCCCAGCAGCATCTTTGCCTTTTTCATTCTCACAGCTCCAGCTGACCATTGGCAGAAAGAACAATAATGAAAATCCATGTTTTAAATCCTCCCTTTGTCAGAGATTTTTGCAGATCGGCCCGCTGGGCGGCCAAATCTCGCGGCAGAGTGCAGAGACATCCAGATCATCTTCTTATACTTGCTGGCTACCTCGAAAAACAGGGACACGAAGTGGCCTTTATTGATGGCCCAGTGGCAGATCTCTCGCCAGATGAAGTAATAAAACAGATCGCGGAATTCAAGCCGCAAATGCTGATTTTACATACAACAACACCGTCTATCTATAACGATATCGCTTATGCCGAAAAGGTTAAGAAAGTCCTGCCCGAATGTATAACTGTGGCTGTGGGATCACATGCTTCGGCGCTGCCTGAAGACACCCTTCAACTTGCCAGAGAAAAGTTCTCGAACAGCCTTAGCGCGATCATGGTAGGAGAAATGGAGTTTACAGCAGCTGAACTGGCGGCATCCCCTGCGAAACTGACTGAAATAGATGGTCTTGCAACTTTTGAAAAGCAAACCTATCGCTATACTCCCAGAGCCGCCGGAAATATCAACGACCTTGCATTTCCTGCCTGGAGACACATAAAACCAGAGGATTACAAAGATGCCGGCAAGCGATTCCCATTTTTAACGCTGATAAATGCGAGAGGGTGTATTGGCCGATGTATTTTCTGTAGAGATCGAGAATCGAATTCCGCTGGAATCCTCAGGCAACGAAAGCCAGAGCTTGTCATCGCAGAAATGGAATATGATCTTCGCTTATTCCCTCAAATTCAGGAAATTATGTTTGAAACCGACAGCTTCACGTCTATTCCAGATTACACTGAAGAAGTCTGTCGTCTCATCATAAAAGCTGGTATTCACAAAAAAATATCCTGGTCATGCAATACCAGAGTGGATATGAACCTGAAAATTCTTCCCTTGATGAAAGAAGCCGGTTGTAGAATGTTGATGACCGGATTTGAGTTCGGAACCCAAGAAGCGCTCGACGCTGTAAACAAAGGCACTACGATCGAGCAGTCCAAAGCTTTTGCCACAACTGCGCACCGCCTCGGATTCACGATCCATGGCTGTTTTATGATCGGCGCGCCCGGAGAAACCGAAAAGTCTGTGCAGGCAACCATTAAACTGGCGAAAAGCTTGCCATGTGATACTGTGCAGTTTTCCGGACTTTGCCCATACCCGGGAACAGCACTGTATGAATGGGCAAAAAGCAAGGGTTATCTGGTTCCGAAGGATTGGACTGAATGGGTAGACCAGAATTTTGAACAATGCACCCTGCTGGATCTGCCTGATTTACCAAAAAGCAAAATCGATCATTATATAGACAAAGGTTTGAAAGAGTTTTATCTTAGACCTCGGCAAATGCTAAGAATGCTGACTAACATAAAAAGCATGTCCGATCTAAAACGTAAGCTTTACGGGCTACAAAAATTCTGGGAATACTTTCATGGCATCAGATGAAAATCAGACCGCTGGCTGGAACAATTTCTGGTCTCGAAAAGCTGCGAATTCAGATGAACTGAGCTGGTCCAAAAAGAGGATACTGAAGATCATTTCGCCTCTTTTGCCTGGTCGGAATAAGATACTCGATGCTGGTTGCGGTTCAGGTTTCTTCAGCCGATTCTTTTTAAGTGAGAACAAGACTGTTTTTTCTATAGATAATTCAACCGAAGCTCTTGAACTATGCAGAAAAAATGTCGACAACAAATCTCATCTCAGGCTGCTTGACCTTACCAACCAGTCTATAAGATCTGAGCTGGCTACCGATATTGATCTAATCTTCACTGATGGGCTATTGGAGCACTTTTCCATGCCGATGCAGTTGAAAATACTGGAGAATTTCAGAGAAAGTCTTTCTGCCAATGGCGTAGTGGTAACGATTGTGCCAAACAAGTTCTCGTTCTGGCAAATTCTCAGACCATTTTACCTGCCAGGAATAAAAGAGGAGCCTTTGACATTGAGACAACTTGAAAAGTTGCACATGAAAGCAGGACTGAAGATTGTTTTGTCGGGAGGATTAAACGTTTTGCCTGTAAAATGGTCACCAGAAAGCTCACTCGGCAAATATTTCGGCATGCTTGTATACACGGTTGCTGTGAGGGTCCAGAGATGAAAATTTCAGTCATAGTACCTGTTTTCAATGGTGAAAATACTATTGCCAGCAACATTGCTGCAATTAAGAAGCAAAAGCAGGTACCCGGCGACCTGGAAATTATCGTAGTAGATGATGGCAGCAAAGATTCTACACCCGCAATACTGAAATCCATTGATGAAATCACTGTTGTCACGCAGACAAACAAAGGACCGGCTGCAGCGAGAAATGCTGGCGCGCGAAGAGCTTCCGGCGAGATAATAGTATTTACCGATGCCGACACGATTCCACACGCAGACTGGCTAAATGAACTGACAGAACCATTCAATGATCCCCTTATCAAGGCCTGTGCAGGCACTTACACTATAGCCAACTCAGAAAGCATGCTGGCTGAAATAGTTCAGAAAGAGATTGAACTGCGACACCGTAATTACGGCAATTTTATCAAATTTGCGGGCACCTATAATCTGGCCATGAGAAAGCAGCTGTTCGATAAAATCGGCGGCTTCAACGAAACCTTCACCCAGGCCAGTGGCGAAGATAACGACCTGTGCTACCGGATTCTCAGAGAAGGCTGTGAAATCAAATACGTCAACAGCGCCAAAGTCGCCCACCATCATCCAGAAAAGCTGCTCAGATATCTTAAGGAGCAATACCGACATGGCTACTGGCGCGCCTGGCTTTATCGCCAGTTTCCAGAGCGAATTAGCGGAGACAGCTACACATCATTTAAAGATGGAGCCGAAGTTATTCTCAGCCTGGTTTCCATGCTGGCTGTATTTTCAGGTAAACGTGGAATTCATAGATTTATGGCTTGTTTATCAAGCTTAGCCCTGCTTCTTATGGGTCTGTGGCAGATGCATTATGCCAGACGCATCAGTGAAAATTTTTTCAAAAGCCTGTTCGCTGCATTAGTATTCACTCTGAGGGCAGTTGCCAGAACATGCGGATTGATACATGGAATTATTCTTCACAGACCACGCGCCAGCGGAGAGAAAAAATGAATAAATCTGTCTGCATTATAATTCCATGTTACAACGAGCAGGAAAACATAGCAGGAGTGATAGCCGAGGTAGTCGCACTGCCAGGAGAAAGAGAGATATTAGTCATAAATGACGGTTCTACCGATGCCACATCAATGCGGGCCAGAGAAACGGGAAAAGCCGTTGTAATTGATATGCCGGCAAATCTTGGAGTTGGTGGAGCAGTTCAGACCGGTCTGAAATACGCGGCAAGAAATAACTACCAGTATGCTGTAAAGCTGGACGGAGACGGCCAACACAACCCTGCAAGCATAGACAGTCTGCTTCAGCCTTTACACGAAAACAATGCCGACATAGTTATTGGTTCGCGCTTCATTACTGAAAATGAGGGTTTTAAATCAACATTCTGGCGCCGCGCCGGGATAAGCGTTTTTGAGTTTATCGTCCGATGGCTTACGGGAAGACGCATAACAGATGCAACTTCGGGCCTGCGGGCTTACAATCGAAGCGCAATTGAATTCATGGAGAAATACTACCCCTCTTTCGATTATCCTGAGCCTGAAGAGATCATACTGGCGTGCAAAAATCAGCTCAGATTGCAGGAAATTCCAGTGGTAATGCGCGAAAGACGATCTGGGATGTCGACAATTTCTTCCGCCATGTCAATTTACTTTATGCTTAAAGTAACGCTTTCGATGCTCTTCATTTCTCTCAGAAGCCCGGAAAAAAAAGAAGGATAATCACATGTTTGAACACATCGAAAGAATTCAGATTATCTCTGTCATTGGCAGTCTGACATTTCTAGCCATGATAATCCGCCTGATCAAGCATAAAATGCTTAAGGAAGCCTACGCCATACTCTGGTTGATCTTTGGAGTCGTCTTTCTGATCTGCTCGGTCTGGAAAAAGGGCTTGGATTATTTTGCCGGAATTGTCGGGATCTACTATCCTCCAGCACTACTGTTCCTGATAATGATCATAGCCTTGATTCTCGTGCTTATACAATTTTCAATAATTGTATCATCGCAAAACGATAAAATTCGCCAGCTCAGCCAGGAAGTAGCATTACTTTCAATCTCATGGCAAAAAAATAAGAAACTGGAAGAGCCATCAGATAATGCTAAAAATAAACCTGACTGCTAATTCTTTTCAGTAACCGGCAACAAGTCCTCTTCTTTTATTTCCATTCTTCCTGTCAGATCATTGCCTTTAACGACGTCTTCTTCGCTTATAGCCAGCGTTGCCTTAATCGTTTTTCCATCGCTGAAGTAAGCAAACTTATAAAACGGTTCTGTTTCAACCCTGCCGCCCTTATGTGACGTCGTATATGGAAGAATGAAGCTTGCCTGCCCTGATGAAGAAACTTCCTGCGATTTCTTAAAGAGATAGGTATTGCCATTTATTCTCATTTCCAGAGACAGTTGACATGTGGTTCCCGGGTCAGCTTTGATATCAATTTTTGCGCCAGCGACTTTTTCAAACAGAATATAGGGTGAAAGAACGTTTTCCGGGCTCTTTGCCGCATAAACAACACGAAAATGCGAACTGCTGGTAAACCCGCCTCTGGCCGTTAAACAAAGATTCTCGATCAACCAGAAATAAAAATTGCTGCGATAGTCTGGATCGAGGGGAATGTCTGTATACTTGAGAACATACTCCGGGCGGTCCGGCATATCCTTAAAAGCCGGCCAGATTTGATAGGTATGCAGATTGTATTCATTATAAGTGCTTACCAGGGCGTATCTGATACGATATTTGGTAAAAAGATCTACAGCAGCCTGCTCAGTTTTCGAAGAAAAGATTTCTGCCATGGTCTTGTAACCCCACATGGCATTATTTACTACGGCCGGTCGACGAGCATAGTATGAAAGACGATTACCCTCATCCCAGAAAGAGAGTATTCCATATTCAGGCTTACCTTCAGATGCATATCCAGATGTTTCTGGAGTATTGTTCCTGATCCAGGTATAGGCTTCAACTTCAGGTTCGGATAGCGTCATTAACTTGCTGATCCATTGAAAGTTATGATTTATCTGCGCAACCAGAAGTGGAATGAATATCGCTGCCAGCCAGATATTCTTGAATCTGTTGCCCGAGAACTCCCGGTAAGTCATACGCCAGACAATGGCGTAAACTACGGCATAATAGAGCCCTGCGCCCATAAAAAGCCATCTGATATAGCGAATCTGATAAAATGCCATAAGCAGCATAAGCCCAATCCAGAAACGCAGAAACCTCTCTTCTGATGCATCAAAAAAATTCCACCTGGCGAAGAAAAAGATTGGCAGAAATACTATACCAATCCCGAAATATGTCATTACGTCCTTAATATTTGCATTGTTTTCCATAAACTTCAGTGGAGAAAAAACACTTTTTAACTCACTGATCGATCTGTGGATTGGATCGGTTTGAAATAAAAATCCTGTCGCCTGCATCAACTGTTCTCTAAGTATGAGGGCCACAGCTACAGAAAGAAAAATCATCATCCCCATGCCGAGAACTCGACTGACTTTGCGCGCTTGAAGCTGCTTGAGACCGAAACAGGCAAGCCCACCCACCAGAATACATCCCATCTGAAAATAGCTGTACTTTGAGATTGAAAGCATTTCATCGGCAAGACTTGCGGGCCTCAGCAGCAAAAAATTAACAGCCGCGCCAACCAGCATGGTAGAACCGGCATAATCGAGAAAAATGCTTGAATCTTCAGTATTACGCAGCCAGACGATGAATCCAAACAGGGTCACAAAGAAAAAGAAAAGCGGAGTGCCAGACCAGGTTGCGATAAAAAGGGTTGTTAAAGTTGCCCCAACAAGTTTCCAAAAGGATTTGCCGCTTCTGAGAATAAGCAGATAACAACACAACCAGCCCCAGATAAAAAAAGAAATGAGAAAATCATAATCAAGACGCATGAAACCGCTTACAAAAGAAGATGGACAGGCAGGCAACATAAAAAAGCCGCAGAAGAGCAGAAAAATCCGGCTCCGGCTCAATTTGAACGCCGTCAGAAGAATTATAGAACCTGTTATCCAGGCGAAAATTATTGGCAGGAAACCCGCCACATGCATTGGATCGATCTGGCTGTCAGGGAAAACCTGAAAATACAAAGCCGTGGTGTTATACAAAAACCACAGGTAAAATGGTCCAAAACCATGTCTGATCTCATAAGGGAAGCAACCATACATATCATACTGTATAATCTCGCCGCGAAGAATAGACTGTTCAAGCAATCTTGCAAAAAGAATCGAATCTGGATCATATTGAGCAAACTGACCTGCCAGAGGGAAAATTTGCCAAAGATGGGAAGTTAACCAGATCAGCATCAGTGCCGATAGGATAATCAGAATGAAAAAAAACTTTACAGACTGTCTTGATTTGAACATAAAAACCTTGAATTTTAAATTAGAGGATTATACACTAGTTAAACATAATATTCCAAACTTGACCTTGACATAATTTTTTGCATGCCTATATTGCAGTTAGTTGACCCGGATGGGGAGGTATAAAATGAAAAACCGTAGATCAGGCTTTACTTTGATGGAAATAATGGTCGTTATCATCGTTATTGCAGTTCTGGCATCAGTTGCCGGGCCGATGATCGGCTCGATCACAGACCAGGGCCGCGCATCAGCCACGAAATCAAAGATCTCTGCTCTCAAAAGTGCACTGTTAACTTACAACAGCGATGTTGGCAGATTCCCGTTCTGTGGCCCCGCCTCAAAAGTAACCTGTGCCGCAGCATATGACGGTGCAGACGTAGACCTGCTTAGCGTAACCATTGCCTGCAGCGTTCTTGTTAATGACGAAATCGGCAACACAAACTTAGGCTTCAACATCACCAACTATAATCGCCGCTGGAAAGGCCCATACATGGATTCAGACCCGAGCGACTACATGATGGACTCCTGGGGTACCAAAATCACCTACAAAGCTTATAAGAACAATATATATCTCTGGTCTGGCGGACCTGACATGGGTCTCGACGTCTGTATAGAGAACGCCCTCTGTACAGCCCTCACAGGCAACGGCGAAGTTGATGATATCATCTCGAGTATTGCCCGCTTCAGAAAAAAATTCAACTGATCAAAATCTGATCTGCAAGCCTGATCGAACACAAGACAATATTCTCGTATAACCAGAATCGTTCAGAGACAATCTGAACGATTCTTTATTCTCACCTTAAACTAGTATATACTTTACTTAGACCTGATAAATCTCGTGAATTGAGCAAATGACAACACCAGAATCAGAAGGCTTTGAATCCTTTGTTGCCGTAGATGTCGGCTCGTTCTCTCTGAAGTTCGCCTACGCTGAGAAGAACGAGAATGGCGGCTTTGTGCTCAAAACCCTGGCGCAGATGAATATTCCGCCTTACGAGCACGAGATAGACGCCGACAAGCGTGAGACCATGAGCAAAGACGATGTGCGCGAACATTGCCTCAAAGAACTTCGCCAGTTTCTTACCACTCACATAACAGAACTACTTTACGACAACGAAATCGTCACCAAACGCGCCATAACTTTTGCCTCAAACCGCGAAGTTACCATCAGATGCATCGAAATTCCACCCGTCGTCGAGGCAGACAAACTGGTCGAAGCAGTAACCGCCGAAGCCAATAAACAGATGCCATTCTCGATGGGCAATGCCGTGCTCGGCTACAACGTTCAGGGCGATGTCATGAAAGACGAAAAGGCCCTGACTCAGATCATGGTCGCAGCCCTGCAAAAAGATATCATCGACTTCGTTAACATGAATCTCAAAGGCCCGGGCCTTTCTAACGAAGGCATTCTTACACTGCCCCAGGCGCTTGAGAAGGCTCTCGAAAAACAGATGGCTCCATATTCGTCTGGAGACAAAAAAGTGGGAATTATTCACTGCGGAAATTCCACTACATCTGTGATGATTTACAAAAATGGCAAGATACAGTTTTTTCGCGACATCAACATGGCCGGCGCAACCATCACCGAAGCCATATATGCCGGTGGAGAAGTCGATGGACAGGAGATCAAATTCAAGCATCTCAACGAAGCTACAGAATTAAAGCATAAACTCGGCGTCATGCCCCCTGACGAGATCCAAGAACTCAAGGGTGCGGAGAAATTCGCCGCACAAAAAATATTTGAGACTGTCGAAAAAATCTTCCAGCACATACAGCTGTCAATAAGCTTTTACATTTCGCAGTCGGGTGAAACTGGTCTCGACAAGATCATTCTTACGGGCGGATCAGCCGCCATGAGCAATTTTAAAGAGTTTATCGAAGAGAGTCTCGAAGTATCAACATCGATCGCACAGCCTTATTCCAGCATGAAGATTGGCGAAGTCAAATATGACGAAGAAAAAAGAGAACTTGAGGCTGCCGCCCTTGCCCCCACTCTAGGCGTCGCCATTTATGACGGCGAAAAGGAGATCATCAATTTTATCGATATCCTTTTCCCGAACCGAAAAAATCAGAGTATCAATCTTTCTGGAGTAAGCTCCAAATTTGGCGGGAATTTTTCCGCACGGCTGTTTGAGCTCGACGAAAAGAAGCTGCGCATACTTGCCGGAGTGCTGGCCGCTATTCTCGTGCTCATCGGACTCTATCCAGTATTCAAGATCAGACAAAAAGTGAATGACACCAAAAACATGCAAAAGAAACTGCAAAGAGAACTGGCTGACCTCAGCACATCACAGGGTGATATCAATGAAGTTCTGGCAGAGCAATCAAAATTGACTTCCATGCAGAATTTCGGCATAGAAGTTGAACGTATGCGCATAGTGAATTCTGCGATCATCCTTGAACTCGCGAGCACAACTCCTTCGCAGATTTTCTTGAGTAATGCAACTTTCAACTCGCAGGCTCAGCCGCCAACTTTTCGCATTCAGGGCACCGCCGACAATTCCGACAGTGTCTTTGAATATCTCAACGTGCTGGCCAAGTCTCCGATTTTTCAGGATCCCGCGCTTGAGTCAACGCAGGAAATGCCGATAGACGATACCAGATACTTCATAAGATTCGCACTAAATGGTAAAATTAATAAAGCGGAGTTAAGAAAAGCAGCAGGTCTTGAGCCTGAACCTGAACTCCTGTCCGACGCTCCGGTTCCCGAAGAAGAATACTGACAGGATAACCAGATGGCAGAAGAATTCACTATCACCGACTGGCTGAAAAAGGCCAAAGAAGACCCCAAAGTGGCGGCCCAACCGCTGGTAATTGTTATTGGTCTTGCTTTTGGCGGATACAAGGGGCTATATGCTCCCAAAGTTATTGAACTCACCAAAGAAGAAAGAAAAACCAAAGCCGTAGAAGCCCAGATCAGAGATGTACAGGCCGCGGTAGACGACAGAGAAAACATACTTCTGGATATAGAAGAGAAGAAGGCCAAACTGAACAAAGCCGTCAAACTCTGCTACCGCAAATCTGAGATGACAAGTTTTCTCCGCAGAGTCAGGGAGCTCGCAGCACAGGCCGGAATACCGATCAAGACCGTCAAGCCATTGCCGCTGTCACCGGTGACAATCGGCAATGTCGCAGCAGAAAGGTGTACCGTCACATTCGGCTTCAGCGGCGATCTGATACAGCTTGCAACGTTTTTGCGACTGGTTGAAAAAGAAGAAAAAATCACTTTTCTTGACATGCCAAACCTTTCGCCGAATGCCAGTGGCACCTTTGAGGTCGAGCTCAGCCCGACAACTATTCTGATTCCAGATGAAATGGCGATGCAACAAACCGCCAGCGAAGAAAGCTCTGAAGAAGATGCTGGTGGCGACGGATTTGTGGAGGAATAATGGGCAAGAAACTGTTCTTTCTAAGCCTGATAGTTCTGTCTGTCGCCATGGGCATGAAGTGGCACAAAACCCGCCCGCCCAAAAAACCTGGTCAGACACGTCAGCGCGTTGCCCTTAACATTCAGGATCTTCAGCTTCAGGACAATACCGGTTCTGACTCCGGCGAAGAGCCAGTCACAGAGCCAGGCGAAGAAGGAACCGAACCCACTGAAGGCGAAGGAGAAGGTGAAGGTGAAGGCGATTCTGAAAACAGCGAGAACGCTGGCGATGGATCAGAGAGTGCGGATTCAGAGTCAGGAGACAGCCAGACTGCTCCGGTAACAACCGACGACCCCATCATACTTGCTCTAAGCAAAATGAAACGTAATCCATTTGAACGCTCACCTTATGCAAAGCTGGTCGAAGAGCTTCAGAAAAAAGAAGAGATGGCTGCCATGCCGGTTGAAAAAAAATCTGTTCAACTGTTGCCCGCCAACTTTACAGCAACGATTGAAACTCGCAAAGAACTTGTTGCCGTCATAGATTCAAGGCTTTACCGCAAGGGCGATGCGTTTGGCGATAAAAAGATTGCCGAAATCAAGAACGAGATCATTTCTCTCGAGAGCGGCAAGGATACTTTCCTGATTCCCAAACGTGGCGTGAATATCAACATTGCTGAAGATGGCTCATACACAGTAGAAGACAGTTATCACAAGAATTAGTCCTGACTCTTTTTGTCAAACTGATACTTAAGCAAACCGCCCAACCTGCCGATACTGAAACTGACTTATACCTGTCTAAATTTACAGCAAAAATCGGGAGCAAACATTGGCTAAGCGGCGGGAAAATTTTCTGCGCTACCTTCTGCTGGGCGGCATCTGCCTGTCTGGCATCATGCCCGCTTTCAGCCAGCAGAGACAGACGTGGCAACCGCTTAGAAGCTCAGCCAGAGGAGCCATCAGTCACCCGCGCGAACCGTCGCCAGCAAACTCATTTTACCCGATCATGCGTGAACCTGGATCTAATCTGACTGGCGGCTCTTCCTCCAGCAATCAGGGCCCGGGCTGGGTCAATCTTGGCAAAGGCGCAAGAATAAGACTTCCTGACAAACAGAACGAAAGCGAAAACAAACTTTCGGCTGAAGTTCTCGATACCATCAGAAGGCTAAGAGAACAGTCACCTGAACCCAGATACCAGCTTGCGCCGCCACAGGCGCCGGTCACCGGAGCAACGCCAAATTCCTTACAGTCTCCGGATGAGCCAGAGACAAACGGCAGCAAAGATGACAAACAGCTTGAATCTTATCTAAAGTTGCCACGCGATAAAAACATCAGAATCACTTCTCTAGATTTTCGAGAAGCGTCGGTAGCAGATGCCTTGCGCTCACTGCTACAGCTTATAAATGTGAACTTGATGCTCAGTCAGGGCATCACTGGAAACGTAACCATACTCTTCAGCGACGTCACCATTGAAGAAGCCATCAACACTCTTTTGAATGCCTATAATCTTTCCTTTGCCTGGGAAGGCTCGATTCTGCGCATATTTCCCAAAGACAGCGCGCCGACTATTACCAGAATATTCAGAATCCAGCATGCCTCACTTTCCGCTCTCAAAGCTACCATAGATGGCATGATCAGCCCGGCACCCCGGGGAAAATGCGAAATCGACCTGCGCACCAATTCGCTGATGATAACCGATACTGCCGCTAAACTGGCAGAAATAAGCGAACTGCTGCCGCAGCTCGATATCAAGGAAACCGCGGTAGATGTCAGCTCGCGACCAGTTACTGAAGTCTATTATCTCAATTATGCCGATGCTACAGCACTTGCCGACCCGATCAGAATGCTTTCGCCCGATGTACAGATAAAGGAATTTTCTTCAAATCAGGCATCACAGGCCGGCGCGGCCGGCGGAGCCACCGGCGGAACCGGTCGTATGGACATGATGATCATCACCGATACTCAGAACAATCTCAACCGCATCAGAGAGTTGATCGAAAAGCTCGATATGCCACCCATACAGGTAACCATAGACGCCCATATCTATGAAATCGACAAAAACGAAGAAGAAAGACTCGGCGTAAACTGGCAGAAGTCGATTCCGATACCAGGCAGCGAAGACAATATTTTTGACATGTCGATTTCTCCAGAAGAATCGGACGCAGGTGGCACAGGCGTGTTCCGCTTTGGCAGCCTCAACGTTAACCAGTTCCGAGCTCTGCTGGCCATGCTCAAAACCAAAAACTTTGCAAAAGTATTGAGCAACCCGGTCATAACCACGCTTAACAACCGCGAAGCCAATATCACCGTCGGGCAGGCCATTCCATATGTGTCTGCCTCGCAGGTAAATGCCGAAACTGGTCAGGTGACCAATACTATAGAACAGGCCAATGCCGATATCACCCTGCTGGTCACTCCCTCGGTGACGGGCAACGACGAGGTGTTTCTCGATATTCAGCCAACGATATCGAGTGTGCTCGGCTTCTCCGACCTCGGCGGCAATTCGACGCCCAATATCAGCAACCGTAGCGCAAAAACCCAGGTTATCTGCAAAAACAACCACACAATCGTCATCGGCGGCATGATCAAGACAGATAAAAGCACGACACTGAGCAAAGTGCCGTTTTTTGGCGACCTGCCCGGTATTGGCAAACTTTTTCAGAAAACCACTTCACGTGAAGTCAGAACTGAGCTGATTATCTTCATCACACCGCACATAGTGCGCCGCGAGGCAAATCGCATGGCACAGCCCGGCAGTTACCACGGAGGTTATGCCGCGCCGCGCCTTACCCTGCAACCCTAACTGCGGCAAGATAAATTAGTTGCAGTAGACCAGGCTTGTTATTAGAATGTCGGCATGAGCGAAGAAAAAGAACTGATTTCGCAACTCAATTCAGACAAGCGCAGCGTCAAGATTCAGGCCATTGTCAAACTGACAAGGGCAGGAAAAAGCGAGCAGGCAATCAGGGCGCTGCTGCCTTTTCTGAGCTGCGACGACCGCGAACTTTCGTTCTTTGCCAATCAGGCGGCCGGAAAAATTGCCGAGCGAATTAAAATCGATCTCAAGCAGCTTTCAGGCCGCGAGCCTGTTGTCAGCACAATTGATGAGGCTTCGACTGAGCAGACCACAATGGCTCCCAGTCGTGAAACGTTCCTCAATGCCCGCAAAGACCAGGCAGAAGAACTGCTCGACCTTATACGCAACTCGCCCGAGAAAATACCTGACGAAGCAATGCCGGCTGTTGGCGCTTTTTTAAGCCGACACGGCGGTATAAGTGACGCCGGGTTCATCGAAAGACAACTTCTCAAAGATAATTCGAATCTGGCATTGCCATTTATCAACGCGGCCGAAAGTATCGCTCCGGCTATTCTCCCCAGAGTTCTCCCTAACCTGCTTGCGAGTAACGAACCACTGGTGCGCAGCCGCTCCGTAAGCGCTCTGCGTAAAATCGACCCCGACGAAGCAGAGAGACATTTCTCCGATCTGCTCTCTTCGCGCAACCCAGAAAACCGGCTGGCCGCAATCGGCATCGGCTTCCTTTTTCCGTTCGACCGCGTCAAAGGCTACATCCTGTCAATGCTGCCAGACGAAAAAGACCAGGAAGTTCTGACCGCATGCCAGACCGTGCTCGCTTCAAACCCCGATGTCGATACAGCCTTGAGTATTCTCGACTGCATCGACGCGGTTGCCACGGCACAAAAGCCGATGCTGACTCTTATTTTCCGCACGGAATGTCAGGCTCTGGCGGCGACTGGCCTGCTCCCTCCCGAACAGGCCACTCCGGATGCGATGATAAAACTCTGGAAGCAACAGCGCCTGCAAAGCTTTCTATTCGACCTCGAAATACAGCTGTCATTCGCCGACGACCAGAAAAAAGCCAGTATAATCTGCTGGATAGAAAAGAACAGACAACACACCAAGGTTCAGGAACTGATTGAGCGACTTGGCAAAAATCCCCAGACCGAAGATGTTTTTCGACAACTGAACCGGCACCTTTCGATCGAATCAGTGACACCGCCATCCGGTCTGCCAGACCCGGTAAAATCGAGCAAAGTAACGACCACCGCTGATAATGAAACTGCTGCTGCGCCTTCCGCACTGTCAGAGAAACCTTTAGAAGATAGCCGGCAACGGTCTTATGACCCGGGCATCATTCAGAAATTACGCAGCCTGGAGATCGAAGGCTTCGGTCAGAACAAAGCCTGGATAATGAAAGAGGCTCTTTCCGGCGAACCGACAATACGGGCAGAGGCTCTCAACGCCCTGCTTCGCATACATCCTGATGGAAAACTCATAGATCTGGCCAAAGAAGCTTTCAACTGCGAAAGCATAGAAGTCAGAACCTCAGCCTTTAAAATTCTCGAACGCCTTGACCCTGACTATCTCAAAGATAAGATTTCGCTGTTGTTGCAGGAAACCGACCCGAACCTGCGGATCAGAGCGGTCAGATTTGGCATTAAATACAAACAGGATGAATCAATCGAGGCGCTCAAGCGCCTGCTTAAGTCTGAAGAACAGTCGGTAAGATCGAATGCGATCAGCTGTCTGGCAATCTGCCCGTTCAACGCGACTTTCAAGCTTCTCATGGATCAGCTTGACCGCGAAGATCACCCGGTAATAGCCAAGCAGATCGCCAGCATACTCTTGAGCAACCCTTCCAAAGCTTTGTTGAAAGCCCTCGACAATATTACCAAAACCGCCAATCCAGCTGTGTCGATGGTTATCTCACAAACCCGCAACGATCTTTTCGACCTTGTCGCGCAGCTGCCCGAAGTCAGCGAACCAGAACCGCAGCCGGCAGCGCCAGAAGAAGAAAAGCCCTACTCTGTCAGCAAGGTACGCGAAATCGCGCGCCGCAGCAAAGACTGGAAACCTGGCTATAAAGCCGACAAAGACGGCAAAGGCGACGGCAAATCCTCTCAGGTAAACTGGCAGATGCTTATATCTGGCAGTGTCCTGCTGATCTTTCTTGGACTTCTGCCAATCATGCTGCTGTCAGACCGAGGACAAACGGATATCCCGCCAGGCAAAACCTCACAGGAATGGCGTACTGGCGAGCGGGGCAACCCGACACGCGTGGCAATTCCTGATAAATTCAGAATGAACCGCCCGTGCTCTCTCTCTGGCACCATTGAAAAACTCGTGTCTGACGAAAGTCTGGTGATGGTTCATGAAAACCAGAAAATCATGATCAAATTCGAATTTGCCGCATCAAAAGAGTATAATGTCGGCGACAAAATCAACGTGACCATAATACCCTATCGCGTAAACCCGCATGGAATAATACTTTCCCGCGGCCAGGAAATCTCGGCAGCAGACGGCGATAAGCAGCAACCCGTAGACACACCCACGGAGGGCGAAAACAAATGACCTGGCTCGACCGCCTCGAAAAACGATACGGGCACTGGGGCCTCGAAGGCCTTATCCGGCACATTTCATTGCTTATGCTCGTTGTGTTTTTCCTTGACCGATCTGGCATGCTGCCCTACCACATGCTCTACCTGCATCGCGATTCGATTTTAAACGGGCAGGTCTGGCGCCTTTTCACATTTCTGCTCATACCCTTCAGCACAAATATTTTCTTTCTGATTTTTGAGCTGTCGATTCTGGTTATGTGTGCTGATGGCCTCGAAGCCAGGTGGGGCACCTTCAAACTGACCGCTTATTATGCTGTCGGCGCCATCTCCAATATCCTTGTCGCCCTGATGCTGCCAGAAGTACAGTTTGGCAGTTATTTCATCTATATGAGCCTGTTTCTCGGCTTTGCCACCATATACCCCGACTATGAGATTCTGCTTTTCTTCGTTCTTCCTGTTAAGATCAAATATCTGGCCATGATCTCGGGGGGCATTATGCTCTATAATTTTGCCGTAGCGGCGGTTTATGTAAAAATCGCCATTGCGCTCACCGTAGGCAACTATCTGCTATTCTTCGCTCAGGATGCAATCTCCTCTATTCGTCACAACCGCCGCCAATATGCGCGCGCCAGCGAATTCGAAAAAGCTTCGACCAGAACCGAAGAATTTCGCCATAAATGCAGTGTCTGCGGCATAACCGATACCAGCAATCCTGAAGCGCAGTTCAGATACTGCACCTGCCCTGAGTGTGGCGAGCATGGCACCGCCTTTTGCCTCGAACATCTAAAAGAGCACAAAGAAAGCGTCTCTTCGTCGCCAACCTGATTTGTGTAAAAAAGTGTTTTACATTTTGTAAAAACTTGTTCAGCTTCTGTAATGGTTTAATTTTTCTCGCTTTACAGGCGGGACCTGTTCTTCTATTATGAATATATCTACAGAGACAGAGGCCTGAGCATGAGTTTTCTTCGAAAAAGAGCGGCTGTATTGTTTTTTCTGGCACTTGTAATCACCAGCGGTTGCAGAATAATACCATGGTTTGGCGATTACCCGTCTTTCGACGACGAGTCTGCTGTCAGCGAGCTGATTTTAAGCAGAAACATTGACGCAACTCAGGCCTTCAATTTCAATACGACCGGATTTAAGCTCAGTATTCCAGCCGGAGCTCTCGAGACTGACAGCAAAATTGAGATCACCAGATACCCGCTGCTTAACCCGGCGATGAATCTGCCCAAAGAATACAAACCACTCAGCGAGCTTTATGCAATCAAATTCGTGCCGCCAGTAACAACGCTCAGTCAGGCAGCCACGATCAGATTTCAGGTAAATGAATCGTTAGCTGGTCAAACCAGATTTGCCGCTCACCGCAATGAAAAAGGCGAATGGAAGTTCGCCAGCCCTCTGCCACAGGAATCCGCCACTGAAATCAGCTTTGAAACCCTTAATTTTTCAGACTGGGTGCTGGTTGAACGGGCCAGAAGCTTCTCTGGCGCCCTCTCACAGGGACTGCAGATAACGGCTTCTCCTTCAGCAGCAATTGCTTCCATTACCGGCTTTTTTGAAGAAGATATTGAACTAAGCGTCTGTCTCAAAGCTGACCAGCCATTGAACATAAGCCCCGCCAACAGTCAGCTCAAAATACAACTGGCGAACTATGATTCTTTCAATATCGATCTGGCAAGCCCCGACTCGCCCGACAGCTCAAGAAATTACACTTCTGATACAGACGGAAATGTCTCCATTGATCTGCTCAGCGCAAGCCTGGCCAGGACTGCTGCCAGCGGCAACAATGCGACTTATACAACCCTGCTGAAGCTAAAGGGAAAAACGCCAGAAGAATTGCCGACTTTTCTGGCTCTGAGCGCATTCTATACGACAGAAAGCGGCATAAACTACAGCGCGGTTCAGACACTTACTTTCAGCAAAGCGCCGCCAGTCGACGAAAACACGCCCACAGCACCACGTATAAGCGACACTATTCCCATAAATGGGGCCGACCAGATTGCAGGTAATACCGGGATAACCATAGTATTCGACAGCAAAATGAACCTTGAATCTGTGCAGAACGCTCTGAACATAGCAGACCGGGCTGGCAACTCCGTGAGCGGTTCTTTCAGCTGGCAGGAAGACAGAGTACTGACTTTCACACCAGCACAGACTCTTCTGCCCGCCACCGAATATGTCATTTCCTTCAGCGATGGTGCTGTTGGCCTGAATGGCCTGGCACTGACGGTAGAAGGCGAATCTGTATTCACCACAGCCGGCAGCGATCCAGCTGAGCTTGTCAGCTACACGCCAGCAGACAATGCCCTATCGGTGGCTTTCGACACGCCAATTTTTCTGAAGTTTTCACAGCCGATCGACCCGGCAAACCTCAAATTTACTGTCAGCCCGGCTATTGCCGGCGATTTCACCGCCACCTGGAACGACAGTAAGACTGAAGTTACCATTCTTTATGGCAGTGGCTATACAAGCAATCAGGTTTACGAAGTAAGCGTACTCGAAACAACGCTCGACAGCTATGGCCAGGCAATCAAAACCTCATACAGCTTCAGCTTTACCAGCGAAACCTACGTAGCCAGCAGGCTTATCGGCATTCAGCCCGCTTCTGGCAGCGTTGACATAATGCCTGATGCGGCATTTGTCTTCACATTTGACCAGCCAATGAACGAAGCCGAAACACAGCAACAGATCAGCTTTTCTCCGGTCTTAAGCGGAATTGTCTATACCTGGTCTGAAGGTTCAACCAGACTTGCGATTGCTTATGCTGACAAACTGCAGACTGGCACAGATTATGTGGTAACCATTGGTAAAACCGCAGAAAATCAGCTTCTGACCAGCTACATCATCAGCTATCGGGTAATCGATGCCTTACAGGTTACCAGCACGATACCGGCAGATGGCACTTCTGGCATTTCAGTCGGCCAATCGGTAGAAGTCAGATTCAACAACCCGGTAGAGACATCGACACTCGCCCTGACAGTCAGCCCATCGCCAGCAGCCGGTTTTACCAATATCTGGAGCGATGAAAACAGGCTCCTCACCCTTGTTCCAAATGCTGACCTGCTCGAAGAGCAGATTTATCAGTTCACTATCGGCAAGACTGTTGCCGACACCTTTGGTACAAGCCCAGACAGCAATTACGTTTTCAGCTTCACTACCGGTACGGTTACCCCGCCGACGATAACTTCTACTCAGCCCGTCGCCGGGTCATACGACGTGCCGGTCAACCAGCAGATTAAAATTCTGTTCAGTAAAGCCATGGATCAGACCAAAACCCAGGCAGCTGTTACTGTCAGTCCGGCAGTTACCCCTGCTTTTACCTGGGAAAACGCCGACACCACCATGGTTATCAGCCTGGGCGAGACGCTTGCTTATGACACCTCTTATCAGATAACTGTCGGAACAGGCGCAACCGACAAATCAGGCCTGGCTCTGGCCCAGAATTATCAGCTCGGCTTCAAAACCGTTACCAGGCCGGCAGTATTGTCCAGCAAATGCTATCCTACATCGGGTGCCAGCGGCATTCCGCCACAGGCTGTTGTTAAAATCGAGTTTTCCAAGGCCATGAATAAAGACAGCGCTCAGACGGCCTTCTCGCTCAAACTGGGCAGCACGGCAATAAATGGTAATTTCAGCTGGAGTGGCAACATCATGAGCTTCACCCCTGCCGCCACCCTTTCTTATGGTCAGACTTACCAGATCAGCGTTGCTGACACCGCTCTCGACAGCCTTGGAAACAGTCTTTCGGCTGCTGTGAGCTGGAGTTTTACCACTGCCGCTGATGAAGGCAAGGTATGGGTTCTGGAACAGCAGGAAACCGAAGATACTACAACCTTTTCAAAGAGATCAGAGCATGTCATGATCGGGTTCAACAACAAGCTCTGGGTAATTGGCGGCTTTGATGGCACTGATTATCTCAATGACGTCTGGAGCTCATCTGATGGTGGCAACTGGACGCGCGAAACCTCTGCAGCAGCATTTGGAGCAAGATCGGGGCACTCCTGCGTCGTCTATGATGGCAAAATCTGGCTGACTGGCGGATATTCAGAAGCTGCAGGTCTATTTGACGATGTCTGGAACAGCAGCGATGGCAAAAACTGGACTCAAGTAAGCAGCTCTGCCGATTATTACGCCCGCCACACACACTCTATGGCGGTTTTCGCTAACAAACTCTGGATCATTGGCGGACAAGGGCTCAATGACGGCGGTGCCTCAATACTGCTAGATGACTGCTGGAGCTCAAGTAATGGCCTGACCTGGACGCAGAATTCCAGTATTGTTACATTCTTTCCGCGCAAACTACACAACTCTGGTGTCGTTAATGGTCGCTTGTGGATCTGGGGCGGATATGGCGAAGATGCAGACGCTAACGTAAGGGCCCTGAGTGATGCGTGGTCTACTGCTGATGGCGAATTCTGGCGACTCGAGGCAAGCTCTGTGGCATTCCCGGCCAGATGCGCCGCGGCTGTCACAACATTCAACGACCGCATCTGGATGATTGGTGGAGCCAACGACGATCCTTATTTATTTGGCACAACCTATTACAACGATATCTGGGCCAGCGCCGATGGCACGAACTGGGTGCAGATTCTCGGCAACTCTGCCGGAAGCAGCACACAATTCTCACCGCGGGTATTGCATGGAGCGGCAACAGCAGGCGCGAAACTTTTTGTCAGCGGCGGCGAAAAGGATGCAACAACAGGCTATGAGCTGAGCAATGAGGTCTGGTCGACAGAGTAATGAGCAAAGAATTCCCAGCCTATTCGGTAGACCGTTATGTCCGCGAGACAGAATCATCGGTTGAGTTTATCAGTCATGGAATCGAAGACTACAGACAGATAACCAGTCGCCTGACAGGTTCTGAAACTCGCTGGCTTTGGGCACCAATGTTCACTTTTGCTGTGATCTATCTTGGCTGCTATCTCGCCGACATCAGATACGGTTCGGCACGACATGCGGGCATAACCTATACCGTCTTTCTGTTTTTCAACATTGCGGCTGCTCTTATCGCTGTTAACAGCTGGCACGCAATTCCCAGTCGAAGCATCGCCAAAGATTCGATGCTGATGTTGACCCTTTCCCTTTGCAGCGCGGCTATTGGCAACGTTTTCGATACGATTTTCTGGCTTTCAGGTCTCTCGCCCTTTAAACAAAATGTTTTTACCAATCTCTTTTTTGTTTTTGCGATTCTCTTCGCTATGCCGGGAGTTTATCTGCTTGGTCGCGTCTGCCGCGTCAAGTTTGACAAAAAACCCCTGCTCTACAGTATCGGGCTGTCACTTATTTTCATTATTATTCCAATTGCCATGAATCCTGGCATTTTATCGCAATCACCAGAACTCTCTAACCTCAAGGAGTTCATTTTCGGTCTGGTTTATGCAATCGGAATCGGTTATCTGGCCGCTCTCAGCATACACCTCTGGCATTACGCCCAGGGGCGCCTGCAGAATCCAGCAAGACTGATCGGCATAGGCCTGATTCTCCTGAGCTTCGGGTGTGCCATCTATTCAGGCTTGTTTACCAGCACGCCTGCTCATGAAATTCCCTCTAATCCGGTTCATGTAATCATCGCCATGGGCTACGTAATCGGAGCTCTTGGCATTAAACGAACAGAAATGACAATCCGCATCATCTTCAACCTGAAAGACCCGAAATTACCGCCTTCTCTGCCACTCATTGAAATTTTTGGGCCGAACCAGGGTCTTGAAGTCTATCAAAAAATGGAATCCCGCATAAAAACGACATTTGAAGAGCTTCTTCGTGCCAAAGCTGAGACTGAAATGAAACAAAAAATCATCAGCGAACTTGAAACCGAAGTCAGGCTGCGCAAAGAAACCGAGCAGGCATTGATACAGGAAAAAGAAAAGGCCGAAGAAGCCAATAAAACCAAATCCCAGTTTCTCGCCATGATGAGCCACGAGCTGAAAACGCCCCTCACGGCAATTAGAGGTTACGGCCAGCTTCTTTACAGCCCCCCGGACAAAGTCGCAGCCATGTCGGATGACAAAACCAGAGAAATTGCGGAACAGATAGTCTTCAATGCCGGTCATTTACAGACTATGATCGATGGGATACTGCGTTTTTCGCAGCTGGAAAGCGGCAAATTTACTTATCACAAAGAAGAGTTTCTGCTGGCCGAACTTGCCGACTATATAGACGCACTGATATTGCAGCAGCAGCAATTTTCCAAAGCAAGATTCAGCCTGGATATCCAGGAACGACAATTGAAGATTTACACCGACAAGCTTTCTCTTCAGCATATAGTCGTAAACCTGCTGATGAACGCAATCAAATTCTGCAAAGAAGGTGACATTGCCATAAAAGTGGTGAGAAAAGACAGCGATCTGCTGATCGAGGCCAGAGATACCGGCATTGGCATCTCTGAGCAGAATATTGACAAAATTTTCGATGCGTTTTACCAGGTAAGTCACGGGAACCGTCGCAAATACGGTGGCGCCGGCCTTGGACTAAGTATTGTCAAAAAACTTACCGAAGAACTTAATGGAAAAATTGTTGTAGAAAGCAAGGTTAACGAGGGCAGCAGATTCGAGGTGCTGTTGCCTGATGTAATCAGAGAAAGAACATGAATCAGGAATTCAAACAGGTAGAATTATATTCAGATGGCGCCTGCAGCGGCAACCCCGGCCCGGGCGGCTGGGGAGCGATACTTCGCTTCAAGGGCATAGAGAAAGAATTGTCAGGCGGAGAAAAGGCTACAACCAACAACCGCATGGAGCTGATGGGTGTTATTGCCGGCCTTGAATCGCTTAAAGAGCCTTGTCAGGTCAACATCTTCACCGACAGCCAGTATATTGCCAACGCCTTTTTGAAGAACTGGCTCGAATCCTGGCAGAAAAACGGCTGGAAAACAGCTGCCAAAAAGCCTGTTAAAAACAAAGAACTATGGGAAAGACTTCTTGTGCAAGCTTCTCGACACAATCTGGCCTGGAACTGGATCCGTGGACATGCCGGTCACCCTGAAAACGAGCGATGTGACAAGCTGGCAGTATTCGAACGCGACAAGTTCGCCGGTAAAGCTTGAAAAGAACAATCCTGATATTTTTTCTGGTTCTTCTGATGCCATGGACTGAAGTCATGGCAGAAATCGACCCTGAAGAGATTCTTCGCCAACTGCCACCACCTGAAGTCAACTACACACTGCCTGAGATACGTGCCGTAAAGCCGCCGGTTACACTGCCAGACTACTCAACAGTCGAGCATTATGGCCGACCACGGCCTTCTACAAAAGAGCTCGAGCGCTCACTCGAACAGATAAAATCTGTAACAGAAAACCCCGCTGTCAGCTCAACAATCAAGCTGATCAAAGACCTTTCTGATGACAAAAGAGGCAGCGACCAGCCATCACAGAGCTCGCAGACAGATAATCCACGAGAGAGCAAAACACAACCCTCTCCAACAGAGTCGTCAACTCAAAAGCCCAGTAGCAATACCGAGACTACGCCCAGGCCAGAGGTGGTGAAACCACCACCGGTCGAGATAGCGCCAAAAGCCCCGGCCTACCCTCCTCCCACCGGCAAACTTCTGGCATCCTGGCAGACTTTGCGCAAAAATCCAGGACTGATTGAACTTGAGGAATCGCTCACGCGAGACCGCCAGCTCGTCGAAGACACCTTTGCCATGGCCATTCAGCTGTCTGCCGACAAATCGGCAGAGCAAGGCGAAGAAGGCGAACAACCTGAGGGTGGTGCCGACGGAGAAGTCGAAGGTGAAGGAGAAGGAGAAGATACAGCGCCAGCCGGCAGTCATGACGCAGTGCTGGCAACAGCAATGGGACTGCACAAAAAACAGGACTGGAAGGGACTGAAAAATCTGTTCCAGGATAATCCTGAAGCAGGCGAAACCAAAGATGGCCTGCGCTATATCATCGAGGCTGAAATCAACGAAGCAAAGCCTAACTACATGCAGGTTCGCCGCTATTCAAACCAGCTTCTGGGCCTGGATGAAAATGACGCCATGGCAAATTACGGCCTGGCAATCTATTATTACAACGCCAGCAAACCAGACACATCGAAGGCGGGTGACCATCTCGCCGTCGCACTCAAAGCCAAAAATCCGCCAGAAGGAGCCTCAGCATTTTACTGGAAGCTGACCTTCAAAAAGTTCATGATTCCGTTGCTGCTGGTGATTGCCGGCCTGATTGGCGGCATTTCGCATGTAATCAAGAAAAAGAAAGCTGCCGCGACCATTGATCTCGACAGTCCGGCAAAATCAGAAACCGCCGAAGCAGAAAAGAAACCACAGGGCAAACTCATGCAAAAACTTGCCCCGTTGCTCGACAAGTTTAAAGGCCTGTTCGCGCGCTTCAAGAAAAAGAAGGCTGCCGAACCAGATATCGCCAGGACAACGAGCGAAGCGACAGCCACTGAATCTTCTGAAGAAGAAGTAACAGAGGCAGACGAAGGCGCTGAAGAGTCCGAAGAATCAGCAGAAGACGAGGAATCTGACGAAGAAGAAGCTGAAGAAGAAAACGAACTCGAAAGCGAAGACGAAGAAGCAGTCGCAGAAGATTCTGAAGAAGAAGAATCCGAAGAAGAAGAATCCGCCTAGACTCTTGTCACATAAGAGTTATAGGGTTCACTGTCATTGCGAGGAGGGCGTCAGCCCGACGAAGCAATCCCATTATCAGAGAGATTAGCTCAGAGCTGGCTTATGCCTTCGGCATACCGCTTCGTCGCTACGCTCCTCGCAATGACCGTTTCTAACCATGCAATTCAACTTTGCCAGAGAACTGGCCCTGATATTCGATTTTCTGACGAAGAAAAGGCGGCACCTGCCCGGTGCCGCCTTTTTCGATCAGGTATGTTGCCGCAGCTTATACTTTGCGGTAAACATTGAGGCCGACTTTTTCTTCGCGGCCAGGAATAGCATAGTTGCCTTCAGTTGAAGCAATAATGATTGACTTGCCTGAAGAAGACTTGCCGAAATCCTTGGAAAGATCGACCTTGATGGTAAGGATATTACCTTCGATGTTCATATCAACATTTTTCATTGTTATTCCTCCTGAAATACCGGTGAATTGCCTGAGAGGTTACCACAACAGCAAGCACTTGACCAGTTATTAATTCGAACTCGCTGCCTGGCAACAAAAAATTGTTGCCAGGCGATGTTCACAGAATCACGGAATTCTCAGAGTCATACCGACTTTGAGCAGTTTGGGATTGGTGATGCCATTGTGTTCGGCAATCTGCTTCCATTTTGCAGTGGTTCCATAGACCTTCTGGCTGATTTTGCCAAGAGTGTCACCCGAGGCCACCACATAGGTTTTTTCTTCTTCGACAACCGGTTCTGGTTCATCGTTAGCATATTCGGTTGCATCTTCGACGAAAGGAGCATCATCTTCTTCGTCATCGGCAACAGCTACTGGCTCACTCGGAACATAGGGAGCCGGCTCTTCTACCGGTTCTGGTTCAATGTAGGGTTCGGGTTCATAGGTTGGTTCCGGTTCAGTTGGTTCAACCGGAGCCGGCACTGCTTCAAGAACCTTGAAATTTCTTACCTGAACAGCGCCAGAAGGGTATTTCTGGTCAGGCTTAACGACATTGCCAAATACTCTGATTTTTACACTTCTGTTTTCGCCGACGCTGGCTGCTGTTTCGCCGATGAGCTGAAGAGTCTGGCCATCGAGAGTCTTGAACATGACTTTGCCTTCAGCCACAGAATCGACGATACCGGTGATGGTTGTCGATCGGCTCTTTTTGGTAAACCAGTTACTCGGCTTCCACCAGTCGCCAGATTTGGCAAAAGCACCAGCAGGCATAGCAAGAATAGCCATAATAACGACCGCAATCAATTTTGTCCTCATGAAAAATGTAGCCCCCTGTAGAGATATAGATACTAGAGGAATGTATAATACTTTAACTTCACAATTTCAAGTGGCAAAATGAAGATTGTTGTAAAACCTGATTATTACCCTGCTATTTCGTCTCGGCAAGCAGTCTGAAACTGGAAACTGCCTGCCCCATGAGCTTTTCATAGGCCGTATCCGCCTCAGTTCCAATAAAAAAGCGGATCAGATAAAGAACGTCTTCTTCAAAAACCAGATAATCGACCACTGAAAGCGGGCCGCCACCTGAGTCGATCAGCCAGCGTATGCGATAAGTCCCGGATCTCAGCTGATCGAGCTGTTCGGGCCCCTTTCGCGATTTGAGGGTTATCTCATCGGCTCCCTCTATTTCCTGAGTTCTCTGAGCGACATATTCTTTCAGCACATTCTCGCGCGAGTCACTGTTCAAACCTATGAGAACCGACACTCTTTCGCGAAACGGGCCAACTGCCTCAAGAGAAAGAGCCTTATCCTCCTGCAAATCTTTCTGCCAACCGATGGGAAGTTGCAAAGAGAAAGTAGACGATGCATTGCTGATTTCTGCAAATTCTCTTATGGTGCGCGGATAAGAACCTTGCGTAACCACATCAGACATCTGTCAGACCGAAAAGCCAGCCACAGCGGAAATCAGAGCGACAGAAACATAGCCAGCCAGATTTTTCAGATGTGACGACCGCATAAGCGGCAACAAAAATAACGCCAGAATTGCGCCACCAACCAGCCCGCCAAGATGAGCACTGTTGTCTACACCCTTTTCAACAGCGCCGATAATCAGATTGATCACCAGAATAAAGATAAGAGTAGAAAAATTGTTTCGCCGAGACAGGCTCTCTGCGCCCTTTACCTTGAAAATTTCAAAAACGATGGACATGGACAGCAGCCCGAGCACGGCAGCTGATGCGCCGGCAGACAGAGGCTGTCCGGTATGGACAGCGGCCAGACCGCCGGCTATTCCAGAAAAGAAAAAGGCAGCCAGATATATCGGCCAGCCAACAATGCGCTCGATCGGTGGCCCGAAAAATTTGAGTGCTATCAGGTTCATGAACAGATGAACCCAGCCAATATGTATGAACTGATAGGTGAAAAGTCTGAAATACTCGCCTTCTTGCACCAGAAAAGAGCTGTTGGCTCCCAGATCGATCAACGTCACGATATCTTCAACATTATGAGTAACAATCAAGATTACCGAGACAATCATGACGAGCCAAGAAAGCACGCTGGTGGCATTTGCCGGCGGCTCAGCCATTTCTTCCTGCTGTTTTACATCCTCTTTTATGGCGGCTTTTAACGCCTCGCGATAGCTCTCATGCAGCTCCTTGAGATGCGCCAGCACCTTGCGGTCGAAAAATTCCCGGTTCTCAATTAGAGAAAAATAGCGCTTGCGCATGAATGGCAGCCATGCTTCGTTGTTCTCATCTTCTTCAGCAGTTGCCGAGCTTATTATGCCGGCCATTTTTTTCTCGCCGACCTCGTATTCGCCCGAATTGAAACGGCAGACACCCCACCAGAAATCCTTGAGACTGTCGGGCAAACGATCGATGCCCTCTTCTGTAGATTCCATAAGATCATCGAATTCTGCACTCCAGCCAAGGAATGCAAAAAAGATCATGCGGCTGATGACGAGATTCGCACGCTTTTCCGGCGAAAAATCATCGCCTGTATGCATGGCCTTTTCGAGCGCGAGCTGAGCTGTCACAGCTTCTTCATATCTGGTCGTTTCAAGATAGGCACGTACCAGATAGAGCAGTTCTTCAAAAGACTGATGTGAGAGGTCTTTATCTGGCAATCTCAGATCGTCGATCAAACCTGTGAAGTTGCGGTTGTTAAAATGTATCAGCCCGAGAAACACTCTGGTGACCCCATCGAAAGGCTCACCTCTCTTCAGCATCAAACGCATTTCCTGTTCGAGCTGTGCTATGTTCTCAGCGAACTTTTCAGCCAGCACAGCCAGTTCATGCAGGTGATGATTCAGCTCTGTCCAGGCGATATGGGCTTTCCAGCGAGCATACGGCTCTATTTCGGCAAAACGATTTTCGGCCATGAGAATGTCTATCTGCCTTTGTAGATACATTGGCAGCAGAACAAGTATGCCAATACCGCCCAGCGAAACACTTATCGCCAGTCCGCCGCTGACATCGCGCGCAATCATTACCAGCATCAGACAGAACAGAAAAAACAGCTGCGAAATATAACCAGAATAGTGCTTGAAACCTTTCTGGAACAGAGAAAACATCATGTAGCCGACATTGGCCATGAGTAGATACATTAACAGTCTGTAGGCTATATCCATGCGCAAAAACTATCTGATTTCAGCAGGCTGTAAAGCAATATCTGCTGTTATTCTTTGATCGCCACCAGCTCGATACCAGTGCGGTCTTCTTTCATGCCCAGGCGGCCGTCAACGACGCGCCCGTCTTCGAGTTTAAATCCTTTGATCAGACGTGTTGTCCTTCCTTGAATGAGAAGATCGATTGCAGATTGAGTCAGCTTCTTGCCGAAGAATTCTTTCCAGACAACATAGTTACAACCTTCTTTGAAGCGGTTACAACCATAACCGCGGCTGCCTTCAATAATCTGCCCCTTACCACAGGCCGGGCAGTCGCCATAGGTTTTGCGCTGAACGGCTGGCGTTGCAGAAACCTGTCTTGCTTCAACCGGTCTAACCGGCTTCTGGCGCCGACTATCAGAACCCTGCCCTCGTTCAGGCGACGAATACGTCGACAGATTGCGGGCACTCTTGATCTGCCCGACTATAGTGCTGACAAAAGCTGATATGTCACCTATAAAAGCATCGGGATCATCTTTGCCTTTCGCCATATCTGACAGTCGTTTTTCCCAGCTGCCTGTCATCTCAGGGCTCTTGATTTCGGCAGCGGCAACTTCCACCAGCTTGATGCCCTTTGGCGTTGGCACCAGCTTCTTTTTTTCGCGTAACATGTATTCCACCCGAATGAGCTTTTCGATAATTTCAGCACGGGTGGCCGGAGTTCCCAGACCGCTGTCTTTCATGGCATCGCGCAACTCTTCGCTGTCGACAAGTTTGCCGGCGGTTTCCATGGCCTGAAGCAGCGTCGCTTCAGTATAAGCAGCTGGTGGCCTGGTCTTGCGGGTTAACAGCACGGAATCTTCTATCTTACGGGTGTCGCCTTTCTTGAGATCTGGCAAAGACTGTTCGTTCTCATCGTCTTCGGAGCCGGTATCGCCATCTTTGTCGGCAGCTTTTTCGGCGGTCTTTTCCGCGGCTTTTTCGGCAGCCTGCTGGCGTTTTGGATAAAGCGCCCGCCAGCCTTCTTCGGTCACCACCCGCCCGGAAGCCTTGAAGTTATCTTTGCCTGAGCGCATTACCACAGTTGTCGACAGATATTCGTGGTCGGGGTAAAACGCAGCAAGAAAGCGGCGCACTACCAGGTCGTAAATGTTTCTTTCTTCAGCTGGCCACCCGGCCGTGTCAGCCACCTTCTTTTCGGTGGGAATAATGGCGTGATGGTCAGAAACCTTCGAATCGTTGAAAACCCTCTTGTCTTTTGTAGGCCGGTTCTTGCGCAACCAGCCGAGATATTCGTCATACTGCCCGGGCAGAGAGGCCAGTCGCTTTTCAATAGTCGGGAAAATGTCTTCAGAAAGGTAGCGACTGTCGGTTCGCGGATAAGTCACGACTTTTCGCTTCTCATAAAGAGTCTGCAGGGCTGCCAGAGTGTCAGCCGCGGTCATTGAATATTTTGAGTTCGCCTCGCGCTGCAAAGTCGTAAGATCATAAAGAGACGGAGGCGCCTGCTTTTTTTTAGACTTCTTGACGCTGTGCACGACGGCCTGCTCACCTTTGAGCCGTTCTGAAAGCTCTCTGGCTTTTTCGAGCTGATCGATACGACTGGGGTATTCGTCAGCAGTCGGGTCGAACCAGAGCGCGCTGAAATCTGAGAAAACCGCGTTTACTTCCCAGTAGTCCTTTGGCACGAAGTTCTGTATTTCGAGATGGCGGTTAACCACCATCGCCAGAGTTGGCGTCTGCACGCGGCCCAAGGTAAACATGCTGTTCATGCGCTTGGTGTAAGCTCGGGTAAAATTCATGCCTACCAGCCAGTCGGCGCGACTGCGACAGACTGCGGCCTGAGCCAGAGGCTCGTATTTTTCGCCTGGCCGCAGATCGGCAAAGCCCTGCTTTATCGCCTCATCAGTCATACTGGAGATCCATAGACGCCTGATCGGCTTCTGGCAACCGCTGTGCTGGTAAACCAGTCTGAAAATGAGCTCGCCTTCACGTCCGGCGTCGGCCCCGTTTATAATCTGATTTACATCGTCGCGATTAAACAGCTTCGCCACTATTTCATACTGCTGTCGCGAAGAAGGCAGCACCGAAAGCTTCCAATCCTGCGGCAGCATCGGCAAAGTATCGAGGCTCCATTTCTGCCATGCCGGGTTCTGAACTTCCGGGTGCCCAAGTGAGACAAGATGGCCAAACCCCCAGGTGACTATGTAGTCCTGACCCTCGAGAAAACCTTCTCCACGTCTTCCTGCACCAAGAATGCGGGCGATATCTTTGCCTACAGATGGTTTTTCTGCGAATACAAGTGTTTTCATGCGTATATGCTAACTCAGGTAAAAATATCTGTCCAGTTAAAGAGTTTTTGCGATTCTTAATTAAATAATTGCCGAAATTTACCGATTCGTTTTATACTATACTTGAAATAATCAGATTTTAGCCCGAATCATCGCAGGGCGTTTCTGTTCGTATGCCAGCATATTGAAGGAGGAGTTTTCATGGCGACCTTCGCTTATAAGGCGAGAAACTGGGATGGAAAAATAGTTTCAGCCGAAATGGAAGGCGAAAGCAAAGAAGTCTGTATCGCCAAGTTGCGCGAAAAGGGCTATTTCGTCACCAATATTACTGAAAAAAAGGGTTCTGGCGGCATTTCGCTGAGTTTTCTCCAGCGCGGCGTCAGTTCTCAGGAAGTCTGTATCTTCGCCCGTCAGTTTGCCACCATGATCGGTTCGGGCGTTCCGCTCGTCCGCTGTCTGACCATTCTTCAGGCGCAGGCTGAAAATCCGACCTTCAAAAAGATCATCAGTCAGATCAGATCAGACGTTGAGGGTGGTGCTACGTTCTCAAAGTCTCTTGAAAAACATCCGAGAGTCTTCAGCGACCTCTTCTGCTCGCTGGTCAAGGCCGGCGAAGTCGGTGGTATTCTTGACCAGATTCTCGAACGTCTCGCCGACTACCTCGAAAGCTCAGAGAACCTCAAATCAAAGGTCAAAGGCGCGTTGACTTACCCGGTAGTCGTATTTGCCATCGCCGGTCTCGTTGTTCTCGCACTGGTTCTCTTCGTCCTGCCTCAGTTCAAAGAAATCTTCATGGGTATGAACGTCGAACTGCCCATGGCTACACAGATTCTGCTCGGCACCTCAGACTTCATGCTTGCTTGGTGGTTCATTATCATCCCGGCAATTGTGGCTGTTCCGATTCTGATCTATAACTTCTTCCAGACCAAAACAGGTGCCCGCATATTCGATACCAACATATTGCGCATGCCGGCAATCGGTCTGATGATGCGTAAAGTTGCGGTCGCCAAGTTTACCCGAACGCTCGGCACGCTTATCGCTTCCGGTGTTCCGATTCTACAGGCACTCGAAGTTACTTCACAAACCGCCGGTAACGTAGTTATCGCCGAAGCCGTCGATAAGACCCGCGTTTCGATCCGCGAAGGTGAATCAATCGCCGACCCGTTGAAAAACTCAGGGGTTTTCCCGCCGATGGTCGTGCAGATGATCGCCGTTGGTGAAGAGACCGGTGAACTCGACAAGATGCTGGCCAAGATCGCCGACTTCTACGACACCGAGGTTGACAACGCCGTTAAAGGTCTGACCTCGATCATCGAACCTATCGTCATCGTGTTCATGGGGGTCGTAATCGGTGGTATCGTTCTCGCAGTTTTCATGCCCATGCTCAAACTGGTTAACGCATCCTGATCCGCTAATACTCAAGAACCGCCGGGGCAACCCGGCGGTTTTTTTTTCACGACAAATATATGCACACAGGTCCAGATAAAACGAGGCATGAGAAAAACTCCGCTAATGGCTGCTTAAGCCAGAAGCGGAGTTTTTTTAATTGTAATCTATATCAGATCTTGTCGAGTGCCTGCCAGAGATCAGCCTTGATATCTTCGTAATCTTCGCAACCAACAGAAAATCTTACGAGACCATCAGAGATACCGGCCTGTGCCCTTGATTCCGGTCCCATGCTGGCATGGGTCATGCTTGCAGGATGCTGAATCAGGCTTTCGATACCGCCAAGCGAAACAGCGAGAGTGCTCAGTCCAACTGAATCCATAACGGTTTTGCCGGCCTTGACTCCGCCCTTCAGTTCAAACGAAATCATGGCACCCGGGCCAGCCATCTGCTTCTTAGCCAACTCATATTGAGGATGAGATTTGAGCCCAGGATATTTTACCCATTCGATTTTCGGATGTTTCTCGAGCTCTTCGGCCAGTCGCATGGCGCTTGCCTGGGCCGCTTTAACCCGCAACGAAAGAGTTTTTACGCCGCGCAGAACCAGCCAGGCCTGATGTGGATCAATAGTCCCACCAACCTGACAGAGAACCTGATGCATTCTTTTGCGCAGACCAGCATCTTTTGTCACCAGCATGCCGGCGACAACATCACTGTGACCGTTGATAAATTTGGTCATGCTGTGCAGAACGATATCTGCGCCCAGTGCCAGTGGCTTCTGCAAAATCGGGCTGCAGAATGTATTGTCGACTACGAGCAGTATTCCGGCCTTCTTTGCTATTTCAGCTATGGCAGCGATATCGGTTATGGCAAGAGTCGGATTCGCCGGCGTTTCTACGTAAATCAGCTTTGTGTTGCTCTTGACTGCATTTTTGACGCTGTCAAGGTCGGCAGTATCGACAAATGTCGATTCGACTCCGAATCGGCTGAGTTCGTTTTCGAGAAGGGTTCTGGTCGGGCCATACACCGAGCCAGTAGAAACAGCATGCTGGCCAGCTCCAAGAAAAGTCATGAATACAGTCGAGATGGCCGCCATACCTGTAGCCGTAGCCAGTCCGGCCGCGCCGCCTTCGAGTTCGGCAATACAGCATTCAAGCGCTGCTGTTGTCGGATTGCCTATTCTGGTATATTTGTAGCCGTTATCTTTGCCGGAAAATCTGGCGGCACCCTGGTCGGCGTCTTCAAAAGCAAAGGTAGATGACTGGAAAATCGGAACACTGACGCCACCAAAAAGCTTGTCAGGCGCCTGCCCGGCATGGATACAGGCGGTATCCAGATTAGCGGAAGCATGCTTCATATTATGACTCCTTTTCCTTGTTAAGCATATTGTGCTGCCATAATAGGCTCATCTTTTGAATTTGTCCAGAAAGTTTTAGGCTTATGCCAAAAACCGCCATCAGTCAAAGACTGATGGCGGTTTCAGTCGGGGCGACTGGACTCGAACCAGCGACCACTTGAACCCCATTCAAGTACGCTACCAACTGCGCTACGCCCCGTAGGTCAGGCTGATTTAACAGCATTCATAACCTGTCTGCGTATTGTATCAGATTCAGCCCAAATTGGCAACAGATTTCGCCTGATAATACATCAATCAATAAGATTGGCACGGCCAAGGGTGTCGCGAATCTTGACACAGCGTTTGAGAAAGTCTTCTTTGCCCTTAACGTTCAGATATAAAGTATCTTGCAGGAACTGTTGTTCGAGAAGACCCATCGTCTCCATCATCTCGATGATTCCGGTGACTTCTTTGGTTTCAACGAGAAACGCCTGGCTTGCCGTCTTTACCAGACTGTCATATCTGATCATCGACAGGGCCGAATTATATTTAACTCCGGCAATCGTATATTGTGCCAGCAGATCGATCATGTGAGCAATACCCATGAACAAATCAGGCGTCTTGCCAAGTCTTTCGGTAGTTGTGCGCAGCCTGTGAACCAGTGCAGTCAGCGCAACCCCGATCAATTTAGGCGACTTTTCGAGAAACTCATCGAAATCCTGTTTCGAAATAACTGCGACCTTCGAATCTGAGCGGGCCACAGCAGTTGCCGTGCGCTTCTGGTCTTTCAAAACCAGCGCCATTTCACCAAACACAGACACCGGTTTGAACACAGTGACGACCTTCTTCTTGTCGCCGCTGCCAACGGTTATTTCTACGCTTCCTTCGGTCAGAATGAAAGCGACATTGCCCGGTTCCCCTTCCTGAAAAATAACTGAACCGCTGCTGTAGTCTCTCATCCAGGATTTCATAGGCTGTCAACTCCATACTGCTAATTTATAGTTGGCAATCTTGATCATCTAACTTTGCAGAAAGCCAGATTATTCAAATATACAAAAACTCATAACCCCGTCTGATTATTACAGGATAATGGGCGTTGGCCGGGCTGCTACACAGTGTTAACAAATCAGATAACTTTTGTGGTTCTCAGGTCAGCAATCTGATCCTGTGTATAGCCGAGCATATGCAGAATCTCTTCGCTGTGCTGACCCAGAACAGGGGCTGGCATCTTCACTTCTGCCGGAGTTTCAGAGAGTTTGACCGGAGAACCCGGGATCTTGACCTTACCGGCAACCGGATGAGTCAATTCTACCAGCATATTACGCGCCAGCACCTGCGGATCAGAAAGAACATGACTGATCGAGTTGATCGGTCCTGCTGGGACATGCCCTTCTTCGAGTTTTTTCAGCCAGTGCACAGATGTCTGCCTGCTCATTGACTCATTCAGAGCCGGCAACAGGTCGGGCATGTGCTCGCAACGGCTGTGGTTGCTTTCATAACGTGGATCTGCTGCCAGATCGGGGCGCCCGATGATTTCGCAAAGTTTTTTCCAGAGGCTGTCATTGCCACAAGCTATGTTGATGAAACCATCAGCTGTCTTGACTGAAGAAAATGGCGCAATCGACGGATGACGGTTGCCTATCGGCACCGGATCGACGCCGGAAACAGTATAGCGCGCCACGGCATTTTCGAGGATCGAAACCATGCAGTCGAGCATGGCAACGTCGACCATCTGACCACGACCGGTTTTTTCTCTGGAATAGAGAGCACTCAGGATTCCTATTGCCGAAAAAACTCCGGCAAATATATCGGCTATCGAACTGCCAACCTTGGTCGGCTGGCTTGCATCAGGCCCGGTGATGCTCATCAGACCGCCCATTCCCTGGATTATCAGATCGTAAGCAGGGCGACTGCTGTAGGGGCCGGTATGGCCAAACCCGGAAGAAGCGCAGTAGATAAGACGCGGATTAATCTGGCTGAGAGATTCATAGCCAAGGCCCAGTTTTTTCATAACTCCGGGCTTAAAGTTTTCTACAAGCACATCGGCCTGACTGACCAGCTTGAGCAAGATTTCGCGACCCTTCTCAGATTTGAGATCGAGGGTCAGACTTTTCTTGCCGCGATTAATGCTCATAAAATAAGCGCTCTCGCCGTGCTGATGCGGGCCAAATGCGCGCGAATCATCACCGCCATCGGGCCGTTCGATCTTGATCACTTCTGCCCCAAGATCGGCAAGGGTCATTGTACAAAAGGGCCCCGCCAGTACGCGGGTCATGTCTACTACTTTAATTCCTGCAAGTGGACCTGGCATGTTTATCTCCAGCGAGTATAGGGAATGCGGCGGGCAGGCTCGAACGAAGAGCGCCCGAGCGCCAGAATGCCTTCATAAGCCGCAACGTTACGGTCTTCGAGGTGATCGAATATCTGAGGCGCCGAGTTATTGGGAACCACGGTTCTTATCGGGTCGGGGTCGAGATTGGCCCAGACATATTCATCGCATGAGCGAGCCTGTGAAAGCTTGACGCCGGTGGGATGTACGATCATTGACGAGCCAAAGAACCAGGCGCCACTGGCATCTGGCCCAACACTGTTGGTGGCAACCCAGTATACGTGATTGTCATAAGCACGTGCACGGTTGGTGAGTTCCCAGTGATCGAACGTTCGCATAAAAGCTGACGGGCGGCAGATGATTTCTGCGCCTCTGAGAGCGGTAACTCTGGCAAGTTCAGGAAAATCGCCGTCATAGCAGATTACGATACCGATCTTGCCAATCGGCGTCTCGACGCAGCATGCGTCAGAACCTGGAGTTGTCCAGCCACCGCCTTCGATGCGTTCGGTCGGAAATGGATGCGTTTTGCGATAAACGCCAAGAAGGCCTTCCGGGCCGATGAGAGCGGCACTGTTATAAACGATATTTTTCTGTGGGCCACGCTCATAAGTGGGAAAGCAGATATAACAGTTAAATTCTTTTGCCCATGCGACCGCTCTGTCGGTAAGTCTGCCGGGAATCTCGTCGACAACATCCCACAGGTCTTCGGCCTTTCCCTTGGGGGTAAAGCCAGTGGTAAAGCTTTCGGGTAATACTATCAGATTAGCTCCGGAGACTTTATGACATTCAGAAATGAGCTCGTAAGCCCGATCCATGTTGCGTTCTACGGCCATCGGTTCAACCGAAAACTGCACCGCTGCTGCTACCACTTTTTGCATATTCATAAACTCCTTTGAATCATGCGATTCGCTAACTGATAACTGGGTAATAATTGTATCACATTTTTTATGATTTGCACATTATGCAATACGCTCACAGTTTCCCGGCAGGTCTCAGACGGAGGCCTTCAGGCTTGAAAACGGCTGTTAAAAACAGGGTTGATGTTTGACCGGTTTACGGAGTATAACTTCACCATAAACAACGACAGGAGAGCATCGCGATGAAAATGTTTTCAGCAAAAATCGACCAGGAAGTTGAAAAAGGCACACCCCTGACCAAATGCAGAGAATGGCAAGATCTCGCCGCTCATTATGACAAGGTCAAAAACCTGCACATGCGCGATCTGTTCGCCATGGATGCCAAGCGCTTCGACAAGTTCAGCCTGCAGTTTGAAAATCTGCTTTTCGATTATTCCAAACATCGCATAACCGAAGAGACAATGTGCCTGCTGGTAAAGCTGGCTCATGCTGCTGGTGTCAAAGAGGCCGCTGAAGCCATGTTCTCGGGCGAGAAAATCAACTGGACTGAAAACCGGGCGGTTCTGCACATCGCCCTGCGCAACCGCTCCAATAGGCCGATAATGGTTGACGGCAAAGATGTAATGCCAGAAGTAAACGCTGTTCTGGCTAAAATGAAAAAATTCTGCGAACGCGTTCGCTCGGGCGAATGGAAAGGTTTTACCGGCAAAAAGATCAGATATGTTGTTAACATCGGTATCGGGGGCTCAGACCTTGGTCCAGTCATGATTGCCGAAGCTCTTAAACACTATGCCGATGGCCCGCAGCCAAGATTTGTGTCGAATGTTGATGGCACTGACTTTGTCGAAAAAACCAGGGATTTGCCGCCCGAAGAAACGATGTTCATCGTTGCCTCAAAGACCTTCACCACCCAGGAAACCATGACCAACGCCCATACAGCCAGGGAATGGCTGCTCAGAAAGCTTGGCGATGAAAAAGCAGTGGCCTCTCATTTTGTCGCACTCTCCACCAACAAAAAAGCAGTCGAAGCCTTTGGCATAGACAGCGAAAACATGTTCGAGTTCTGGGACTGGGTCGGCGGCCGCTATTCATCATGGTCGGCAATCGGCCTGCCGGTTGCGCTGGTTATCGGTTTCGAGCGTTTCGAAGAACTGCTGGCAGGCGCACACGCACTCGACCAGCATTTCCTCACGACACCATACGAAAAGAACCTGCCGGTAATCATGGCGCTGCTGGGCATATGGTATAACAATTTCTTTGGCGCAGAAAGCATGGCCATACTCCCTTACGACCAGTATTTACATCGCTTTGCCGCTTACTTTCAGCAGGGCGACATGGAGAGCAACGGCAAATACGTAGACCGTGAAGGCAACAGCGTTGACTACCAGACCGGCCCGATTATCTGGGGCGAACCGGGAACAAACGGCCAGCATGCTTTTTATCAGCTTATTCATCAGGGTAAAAAGTTGATTCCTGCAGATTTTATCGGGTGTGTCGCCAGCCACAACCCGATCGGAGACCATCATCGCAAGCTTATGGCCAACTTTTTTGCTCAGACAGAAGCTTTGATGAAAGGTAAAACCGCACATGAGGTCAGAGAAGACCTTGAGCGCAGCGGCGCCTCGGCAGACCAGCAGAAGATGCTGCTGCCACATAAGGTATTCACAGGTAACCGGCCAACATCCTCATTATTGCTCGACAAACTCACGCCGTACAATCTGGGTATGCTCACTGCCCTTTATGAAATGAAGATCTTCGTTCAAGGTATCATCTGGCGCATCAACAGCTTCGATCAGTGGGGCGTCGAGCTCGGCAAAGTCCTGGCGCAGAAAATTCTGGCCGAAGAAGAGAGCCTGTTGGCCGGCAAAGAAGTCGATCTGAGCGCTCACGATTCGTCAACTGCCGGGCTGTTGCGACACTTTGCCGAAACTTCGCAACGTTTTCAGAGCCGGAAATAGATTTGTGGCGGGCTTGCGTTTTGGGGATGAAACGAATATATTTTAGGTAGAATAAATTTGGAGGCGGCAAAATATGGCTACAGATAAAGTATCTGGATATCAACCACGTCCGGTAGAGTATTCCCGCGAGCAGGAAACTCGGACAGCTGAACGGCCGCGCGAGGAACCCGCCAGACCGACCCCCGAACAGGCAAGAGCCGACAGCATTGCCAGAAAGCCAAAACCCGCGGTAAAAACACTTGGCAGTCGCATCGACGTTTACGCCTGACTCTAATTTACCTGATAGACCCTGCCCCGCATTTGCGGGGCATTTTTATTGCTCAAAATTCTGGCAAAATTGCAACTCCGCAAATATTGTTGCATGGAATGTCAGAATCTGTTAGATTTTCTGGGTAAATCAACGTCGAATAACAGGTAGAACAATGTATCTGGGACGAGTCCTCGGGCGAGCCGTCTGTACCATGAAAGATCCGCAATTGGCGGGTCTTAAGCTGCTGCTCGTCACCCGTATCGATGCTGCTGGCAAAGCAAAAGGCGCGCCTTTTATAGCCTGCGACTCTATTGGCGCCGGCAACGGAGAAACCGTATTTCTCTGCGGTGGCGGCGAAGCGGCATTTCCCTTTATCAAACAGAGGCCGCCCTCAGACGCCTCGATCATTGGCATAATCGATAATCTGGAAGGCAGCTGATGGTAATAGGAAAAGTTGTAAAAAAGATTGTGGCGACGGTAAAGAATGAGGCTTTTGCGGCACGGCCGCTGATGCTGGTGCAGCCGCTCACAATGCAGATGCAGGCCAAAGGCAGTGAAGTTTTGTGCATCGACTTCATCGGCGCCGATATCGGCGAGGTTGTCATGATCATGAAAGAAGGCAGTTCGGTAAACGACATGCTGGGAACAGATGAAGCTCCAGCAGATGCTGCCATAGTCGGCGTCGTCGACCATATTACCATTGACGACAAAAGAGTATTCGAAAAATCAACATTTGAAATAGCATAACAGGGGGCTGTCAAAATGGAATCGATTGTAGAACAGATTGCAAAAGAGGTAATGTTGAAACTCAAGGCTGACTCAGCCAACCGGGGTTCTGCTTATACGCCTCCCCCGGCCAGAAATCGAGAATCTGGCAAGCCGGCAATAGCTGGGCAAACCGCAGTTCTGTTAACCGCCAACTTCAAGGTCGTCGATCAGGTGTTAAGCCAGATCAGCGCAGTCGCTCCCAACGGCAGCAAACTTATCGTTTCCAGCTACCTTTACGATAATTTTGGTAAAGACAGCATCGGCAAGGGTTTTAATTTGATTCACTCTGGAAACGTGCCAAGTCATAAGGCTCTCGACGGAATTTCTCAGCTGATTGTGCCTTCTCTGTCGATAAACAGCCTTTCAAAAGCAGCAAGCCTGATAGCTGACACCTATATCACCAGAGTTCTCTGTCACGCCATCGGCGATGGCATAAAGATCGTCGTATGCGATGAATCCATTCTTGACAGCGCCAGATACTTTCCGGCGGGAGTTGCCAGAAAGATCGACAAACTGCGCCGCGAGCTTGAAGATATGGGTGTGGTTTTCCAGCGTTTCGGCAGCATTAAAGTATCGCCCGACACTCAGTGCGCTGGCTGTGCTGCTGGTGAATGCGCGACCTGTACAACCTGCAGTCCCGCTCCTGCCAGACAGCCTGAACCCCAGGCTCCCCGCAAATTTGCCGAACCGGGTCCGATCAGACCGATGGCCTCTCTGGCCGCAGCCACCGAAGACGCCTGCACCATTGACTGCAGCAAATCTCCTGGCAGCTGTGTTTCTTACTGTGCTGCCAAGGTAAAAAGTGTTATCGATGCTGGCGCCGCCAGAGTCGAAAAAGGCCTCGATGCGCCGATTCCATCGCGTGATCTGGCCCGCTATATCGATCACACACTGCTCAAACCCAACGCAACCCGCGACGAAATTGTAAAACTTTGCGAAGAAGCCCGCGAGCATTCTTTTGCTTCAGTCTGCGTTAATCCGACCTATGTCGGCCTCTCAGCCAAACTGCTCGAAGGCAGCCCGGTCAAGGTCTGCACCGTTATCGGGTTCCCTCTTGGCGCAACCTCGTCCTTCGTTAAAGCCACCGAAACCCGTGATGCAATAGCAAACGGCGCCAGCGAAATCGATATGGTCATCAACGTCGGTGCTCTCAAATCGAAGGATTATGAACTGGTTAAACAGGATATAGCAAGAGTTGTCGAAGCAGCCTGCGGTAATACCGTTAAGGTTATCCTGGAAACATCTCTATTGACCGATGAAGAGAAGGTAAAAGCCTGCGAGCTTTCCAAACTTGCCGGCGCTGATTTTGTAAAAACTTCGACAGGCTTCAGCACCGGTGGAGCTACTCTTGAAGACATCTGCCTGATGAGGCAGACGGTTGGCCCGAACATGGGTGTAAAAGCCAGCGGTGGCATTCGCGATACCGAAACCGCCGTCAACATGATTCAGCTCGGTGCAACCCGCATCGGCGCCAGCGCTTCAGTCGGTATCGTCAAAGGTGAAAAAGCCGGAGGAAAAGGTTACTGATAAGCCCTTGTCATTCGGGGGGGCAGGTTCTCACCAGAACTTGCCCCCCCGGATGTTTTTAGACGCATCCTGTCAACGTGAACATCCAGAACATCGTAACCAGAATGAAAAGCATCGTTCGTTTAACCACGCGCAGCCTCCTTTAACAGAACCACCATGACAATGGCAGTCAACAACCAGAACATAAGCATCTGCTACCTCAAGTTGCACTAAATCTCCCGCCTGTTTATTATCGGCAAACTGGCAACTGCGCGTTAAGGTATTGAAGTTGTTGCCGATGCGTCGTCAATTTTGGCATCAGCCGGCTGCTCGTCAGAAATCTCAACATCGCCCGTATCTTCGTCTGATTCACTCTCTTCGCTGGAGTCATCTTCTTCATCGTCGTCTGCATCTTTTTCAGACATTGAAGTAGAATCGGGTCTACGGCGGGCGGCAGAAAACCCGGTAGGTGGATCGTTCCAGAATCCACTCATCCTCTTTTTAAGCTTTGCCTGGCCAAAAAGCGGAAAATGAACTTCCTGACCAGCCTCAAGATCGTAAACACTGCGATTCAGGCTTTTGACAAACGCATCGCCCTTATTACGCAATGCGATGAAAGTGCCGTCATCCGGCGTCACCTCAATAAGCAGACGACCGCTTCGGTAATACAGTTCGAAAGCTCTGCCTGCAAAAACCAGCGGCTCTTTACCTTCTCCGGAAATGATGAAACGACCGGCCAGAGGTATAAAACCTCGGCTCGACAACTTAATCGAGGCTCCAGGCAACATGATAACCGTATAACTGCCAACAAGCATCTTTGAATCAGTTGCCAGCGGATGTTGCACGTCAGGGCGGACGGCAACGAGTGTTTCTAACGGCACCCCGACAAAATCCTGCTGAAGCACGAAATTGCGAAAGCCCGGCAGACGAAAATAGCAGGGCCCGACGAATGAAACAGAATCTGTCTTTTCGTCAGCGAATGCGCTGCTGACTGGAAATAGCGCCAAAACCAGCAGGCAGGCAGCAAAAAGGCAACACTGACGAATCGGGTAATCAGCTCTGCTTTTTTGTTTCATCTTCTACAGGCTGCGCCGCTTGAGCAGTTGAGTCACTATTTACCTGTTCGATAAATTTGTCGTAATGCTCTTTACGTTTAGCGGTCTCTTCATCAGATTCAGGCTGCAGCGACTGCCCGATAACGAATATCTCATCGCGAATCGTAAGAATTTCATAATATAGCACCGTCATAAGAAGCATAATGCCCATGAACGACAGAACCGGCTTATGTGCTGAACTGGCCTTTATATACATGTATGAAAATATGCACATTGCAAAAAAGATGCTGAGAAATTTTCTTATTCTCTGGCGCCGCAAAGAGGTCTGGTTGAAGAAAATATCGCGCCAGCGCCTGGATTCACGCATACTTCCTTCGATGACCCAGAGATGGTCTCTGATAACGAGAATTTCGGCATAAATAATCACCATGAGCAGCATTACGCCCATGTATGACAGAACCGATCTATGTGCTGACATCGTGTAATAAGCATAACCAAAGATTGCCAGAGCGTATATAAGTGTAAGCACCTTGAGTATTATTCTACGCAGCTCGACAGCCTGCAAGAAAGACACCAAGGCGCCCATCAACCGTCCACGGCGTGGTTTTTCGGGAGTTTTTGGCGTATCAGCACCTGTGGTCACAGATGCGCTGCCGGCCTCAGCAGTTGGTTGGGCAGAACCGGCAGCAGATTCATCAGATCCGACCGGTTGTTGATCAGCTGGAAGATTGTTCATGGTTTTTTCCCTCGAAGGCTTTTTTAATCAGATCCGGCTTGCTTTCAAATACAGCCAGAATTTCGGCATCAAGTCTGAAAGGTTCAGAAGCCAGCCCGGAAATTTCGTAAACCGATGCAGCTTCTATGTCATAGCCCATCCGGAAGGCCTTCAACAGATTCATGGCCTGATCCATTGATGACTTCTGAGTTCGGTAAAAAATAAAGCGGTCAATTATTTCCTGAAAATCCCGGGGACTTAGCGACAATGGTTCCAGATCTGCGGCCAGCTTCTGTTGATCGCCGTGTTCGCGGTACAGACCGTAAATTTCAAGGCAGGCTTCCATACGGCTTGAATCGACAGAACGGGCAGGCGGGCGCGACAGAACCCCGCCCAGCCAGAATCCAGCGGCAGCGGTAATAAACACGATCAGCAGTGAGCCGATTTTTTTCATAGTATTTTCCACAATCTATATAACATTTATCATTCCTGGAGGTCAAATGCGCTTTGCTCGAAATCGCCCGAATGCTCTTGTTTTTTAGCAGGTAATGTCTTAAAATCACTCTGCTATGGGTGAAATGACAAAAAACATAATGATCATCGATGATGAAGACGCCATCGTGCTTCTGCTGACGACCATCCTGGGCCTTTACGGGTATACCAGTCACAGCTGCACTCAGCCCCTTAACGCTGTCCGGATGGCAACTGAACTCCAACCCGACCTCATCATTCTGGACATAGCGATGCCAGACAAAGACGGCTACGAGATATGTCAGGAGCTGAAATCTTCGCCACAGACGCGCGACATTCCAGTAATCATGCTGACCGCTCTGGCTCTGAATCAGGATCGCAAGCGCGGCATGGAATCTGGTGCCGACGGTTTCGTTTTTAAGCCTTTCGATCCTCATGTCGTAATGTCAGAAATTGCCAGATTACTTGGCTGATAGAGCCACGCTGCCGCAAAGACACAACAGCCGAACCCTTGATAATCCAGTTATTTTACTTGTTACCATACGGCAATTGGCTGTCAGGCAGCATTAATCTGCAAAAATAATTCTACGCAAACCTTTCAAGTACCTTGCATCCACTTATTGCATGTGCTATTCTTTTTCGGTATCAATTGTGGTCAGACCACATATTTTAACGATTTTCTCAGGAGGCACCGATGACCAAATACGTTTACACTTTCGGGGCTGGCAAGGCTGACGGCCGGGCCGACATGAAAAACCTTCTCGGTGGCAAAGGCGCAAACCTTGCTGAAATGAACAGCATAGGACTGCCAGTGCCGGCAGGTTTTACGATCACCACAGAAATGTGCACCGTTTATTATGAAAATAACCGCAAATATCCTGAAGAACTCAAAAAGCAGGTAGATGCTGGTCTTAAGCATATCGAAGCAACCATGGGCGCCAAATTTGGCGACAAGAACAATCCTCTGCTGGTATCTGTGCGCTCAGGCGCCCGTGTATCAATGCCCGGCATGATGGATACCGTTCTCAACCTCGGCCTCAATGATGAAACCGTACAGGGCATCATCAAACAGACCGGCAATGACCGCTTCGGCTGGGATTCATACCGCCGCTTCGTTCACATGTACGGCGATGTCGTCATGGGCATGAAACCCGAATCCAAAGACGAAGAAGATCCATTCGAAACCGTAATGGAGAAGCTCAAAAAAGAAAAGAAGATCACCAAAGACACCGAAATGACTACGGAGATCCTCAAGGAACTGACTCAGCGCTACAAAAAGCTGATCAAAGAAAGAACCAAAAAAGACTTCCCGACTGATCCGATGGAACAGCTCTGGGGTGCTATCAACGCCGTTTTCGGTTCATGGATGGGCGAACGCGCGATTATCTATCGCAAAAAAGAAGGCGTTCCAAGCGATTGGGGCACTGCTGTTAACGTTCAGGCCATGGTTTATGGCAACATGGGCGACGATTGCGCTACCGGCGTTGCTTTCACCCGCAACCCCGCAACCGGCGAAAATGCTTTTTACGGCGAATACCTGATCAACGCTCAGGGCGAAGATGTTGTTGCCGGTATCAGAACCCCGCAACAGGTCACAATCAAGGGCTCAAAAGAATGGGCCAAAGACAACAACATCAGCGAAAAAGAACGCAAAAGCGAACATCCTTCACTCGAAGAAGCTATGCCCGAAGTCTACAAACAGCTGGTCGAAGTTTATCAGAAACTCGAGCACCACTACAAAGACATGCAGGACATCGAATTCACCATCCAGAAGGGCAAACTCTGGATGCTCCAGACCAGAAACGGCAAGCGAACCGCTGCAGCTGCAGTCAAAATCGCTGTAGACATGGTCAAAGAAAAATTGATCACCGAAACTCAGGCTCTGCTGAGAATTAAGCCAAGCGATCTCGATCAGCTGCTTCACCCGGTTTTCGATCCCAAAGCAACCAAGAACGTTCTCACCAAAGGCCTGCCGGCCTCTCCGGGAGCCAGCAGCGGCAAAGTCGTATTCAACGCCGAAGATGCTGAACACATGAAAGCCAAGGGCGAGAAGGTCATTCTGGTTCGCATCGAAACCAGCCCCGAAGATATCGGCGGGATGGACGCAGCCGTGGGCATTCTTACCGCACGCGGTGGTATGACTTCACATGCAGCCGTTGTTGCCCGCGGTTGGGGCAAGTGCTGCGTAGCCGGCGCCGGCGAAGTTCAGATCGATTACAAAAAACGCCAGATGACCATCAAAGGCACTGTCGTTAAAGAACACGAATGGGTCAGCCTCAACGGTTCAACCGGTGAAGTTATGCTTGGCCAGGTTAAGACAATCGAACCCAGCCTTTCTGGCGATTTCGGCACCATCATGAAATGGGCTGACAAGGTAAGACAGATTGACGTTCGCACCAATGCTGATTCTCCGAAAGACTCAACAGTGGCCCGCAAATTCGGCGCTCAGGGTATCGGACTGTGCCGCACCGAACACATGTTCTTCGAAGGCGACCGCATCGACTACATGCGTGAAATGATTCTGGCCGAAGACGAAGCCGGGCGCCGCAAAGCCCTCAAAAAGCTTCTCAAGTTCCAGACCGATGACTTCTATGGCATTCTCAAAGCGATGGAAGGTTACCCGGTTACCATCAGAACTCTTGATCCGCCGCTGCACGAATTCGTACCGCACGAAGAAAAAGCCCAGAAAGAAATGGCCAAACAGCTTGGAATCAGCGCAGCAGCAGTTAAAGCCAAAGTTGACTCTCTGCATGAATTCAACCCGATGCTCGGCCACCGTGGTTGCCGCCTTGGTATCACCTACCCCGAAATCACCGAAATGCAGGCAGAAGCAATCTTTGAAGCAGCATGCAAGCTGACTAAAGAAGGCGTCACCGTGTATCCCGAAGTGATGATTCCGCTTATCGGCACTATCGAAGAACTTAAAAATCAGAAGGCCATTGTTAAACAGGTTGCTGAAGCCGCCATCAAGAAACATGGCGTTGCCGGCAAACTCAAATATCTCATCGGCACCATGATCGAAATTCCGCGCGCAGCCATCGTCGCTGACCAGATCGCTACCGAAGCAGAATTCTTCAGCTTCGGCACCAACGACCTGACCCAGATGACCTTCGGCTACAGCCGCGATGACGCTGGCAAGTTCCTGCAGGATTACTACGACCAGAAGATCCTCAAGCACGATCCTTTCCAGAGCATCGATCAGGAAGGTGTTGGCGCATTGATGAAATGGGGCGTAGAACGTGGCCGCACCACCAGACCCGATCTCAAAATCGGTATCTGCGGCGAACACGGCGGCGAACCAGAGTCAGTAATGTTCTGCCACAAACTCGGCTTCGACTATGTCAGCTGTTCACCGTTCCGCGTGCCGATAGCTCGTCTGGCCGCTGCCCACGGCGCTCTCAAATACGCCGAAGACCGCGAAAAGAGCCTCAAAGCACAGAATCACAAACCGGTAAAAGCAAAAGCATCTGAAGCATAAGGAACACAACTAGATGAATTCTCCGCGGCGAAGAGCAAGAGAAATGGCGTTGAAAGCGCTTTATCAGTCCGACATGGTTAAATCGGATACCACAGAAGCGCTCGAACAGATTCTGAGCAGCACGCTCTATCAACCAGTTTTCGAGGCTCTTGCCCGGGAATTTCTCAAGAACACAAAAATAGAACAGGTACTGTCAGGAGAAGTCGAGGAGTTTGTCCTCGACTTCTCCGACAGCCTTTCTGCTTTTCCGCAGGCCAGAACAGAAGACCTGCCCGAGCAGGTCAGGCTGATAATCGAAAAATATTTTAAGGGCGCCACCAGAAACCAGCAGTCTGAAAATGAGCTTACAGAGTTCTACAATAAAGTTCAGAGCAGGCACAAAAAGAACCTTCCCGTAGAAGAATTTGCGCGACAGCTGGTTGCGCGGGGAAGCGAAAATCATGCCAGAATAGACCAGCTTATCGAGAAAACGGCGCAAAACTGGTCACTCGATCGCATGGCAGCAATCGACCGCTGCATTTTGCGCATCGCCATCTGCGAGATGTTTTATTTTGAAGAAATACCGGCAAACGCTACTATTAACGAAGCGATTGAACTGGCAAAAAAATATTCAGCTGAACGCAGCTACGAGTTTGTTAACGGAATTCTTGACAGAATATGCAAAGAGAATAACTTATCTAAAATTGAGACACCCGTCGCTGTAAAGACCAAAACACTTGACAACAACGATGTCACGAACTCCTGATCAGGGTTTGCCCCGAATATGGCTCTTCACACACTAATAATCAACAAGAATGCCAGTTCGCAGAGAAATCTGTGGATATTTTCTTTTCTCATCGGCATTGCTGTCGGCCTTGGCTGTATCGGCCTCGGCATTTTCATAGGCAAACTTGGGCCAGCCACTAAAACAACTTTCATTCTTGCTTCTGTTGGTCTCGGCGTTGCTGCCGGAGTTGTCATCGGACTTTTTGGTCGAGAAATTCTGCGCGGTATCATTGCTTTCATATCAAATGACCTGATAAACAAGGTCGGTCTCAAGGCTGAAGCATTCGTTTCGACCCGCACAGGATTGAGCGGAGAACTCGACATCTTTGACCAGATGTTCAAAATGGTTCTTTCGGTTCTCAAGCGTGTTCTGCTCATTTCGCTCAAACTTGAAGAAGCTTCAACCGACCTCGACCGGACATCTCAGACAAGTTCTCAGGTTATCAAGGAAATAGTCGAAGGCGTTGGCGCCATTAACCAGAAGGCTGGCGATAACGCTACCAACCTGCGCGAAACCATTTCTTCGCTCGAAAACAGTTTCAGCCTTTCCAAAGATATCAGCTCCAAGCTGATCATCGCCAAAGAAGACAGTCAGAGCGTTTCAGAAATCGCTTCGAGTACCCAGACGTCGGTTAAGGAAGCGGTTCAGAAAATGCTCAAGATCAAAGAACTCACCGACGGTTCGGCCTCTCTGGTCAGCGATCTGAACGATCGTTCGAAGCAGATCGGCACAATTTTGACCGAAATCGCCAATATCGCGGAAAAAACCAACCTGCTGGCTCTCAACGCAGCGATCGAAGCGGCACGTGCCGGCGAACAGGGCCGTGGTTTCGCCGTCGTTGCCGAAGAAGTTCGTAAGCTGGCGCGCGGTTCTGCCGAATCTTCAAAGAAAATCAACAACCTGATTAACGACATTCTGCAGAAGACCGAGAACGCAGCCGAAATGATGCAGAACAACACCATTCAGGTTAATCAGGGCATGCAGGTCGTAAACAATGTAGAATCAAGCCTTGGCAGCATGGTGCAGACCACCAACCAGCTCAATGAAATCATCAAGGATATCAGCCTCTCGGCCGAGCGCCAGAGCGAAACCTCTGATATCATGTATCAGAAGGTTAACACCATTTCACAGATTACCGACGAGATATCGCTGCAGATACAGAATATCGCCAGCACTGCGCTGAGTAAGACCGTTATCGTTGACCAGACCAGCAGCTCGGCCAAAGAGCTGCGCACCCTGTCTGATGTCTTCCAGAACGCCCTGGTTCCCTTTGACTTTCAGGTCGAAGGCGCCAACAAGCGCTCGGCGATTCGTACCGAGACCCGCGTTCCCTGCAAATTCAAAGTATTGCTGTCGGGTGAACTTATCGACGGTACCATAAGTGGCAGCGATTTTGAAATGCGTGGCGTCATCATCAACCTTTCAGCCGGCGGCTGCGTCGTCGAAACCTCAGAAGATGTCGAACAGGGCAAATACATTATTCTTGCATTCCAGATTGGCAGCAATTTTATCCAGGGCATACAGGGACGCCTGGTCAGACTTAAAGCGGCCCAGATGGACAGCGAACATTTTATGTCGAGCAAAAAAGCGGTGCATGAGTGCATTGTTTCGTTCAACAACGTTTCGGCTGAACATGAAAAAATCATTGTAGACTTCGTAATGAGCGCACAGCGCCAGTTTGAACAGAATCTCGGCCTGACTGAATAACATTATGGCACGTATCGAAAAGAAACTTCTTGGACAATCTCTCGTTGCCGATGGTCTGGTCACCCTTGAGCAGTTAAATACCGCGCTGGCTGAGCAAAAAAAGACCAGCGACACTCTTGGCTTCACACTGATCAACCTCAATTATCTCAACGAGCAGCAGTTGCTTGATTTTCTTGTTACCAAGCTTAATTTCAGCTATGCCAACCTGCGCAACTATGTTATCGACCCTAAAGTGGTCAAGCTCATTCCAGAAAATATTGCGCGCAAATACCATTGTATAGCTATTCTGCGCGTGAAGGGCGCGGTGACCGTAGCCATGCTCGACCCGCTCGACAGTTTCGTACTCGACAATCTTGAATACACAACAGCCTGTAAAATCAAGCCGCTGGTATCGACCAAATCAGAAATACAAACAGCGCTCGACGAGTTTTACCGCGAAGACGCCACGACCCATATTCCTGGCGTATCTGACGGCAGCCAGCCAGCTGCTGGTGGCGCATCTCCCAATTCGAGCATCGAAGAATTCGCAAAGCGCATTCAGGGGCATGGTGAAAAGCGCTCTGGCGATCAGGTTATCGACCTGTCACAGATCAACGTAACCGACAAACAGAGCATTATTCAGCTGGTTAACCTGATCATAATGCGCGCAATCAAAGAGAAGGCCTCCGACATACATATCGAGCCCGACGAAAATGTTCTGCGCACCCGCTTCAGAATCGATGGCATGCTGCAGGAAGTCATGTCTCTGCCCAAAACCTTCGAAGCTGCCTGTATTTCGCGCTGCAAGGTCATGGCCGAGCTCGATATCGCTGAAAAGCGCATACCACAGGACGGCCGCATCAAGCTGCAGCTGCAGAACCGCGAAATCGATCTGCGCGTCTCGACCTATCCGACCCTGCGCGGCGAGAAGGTCGTCATGCGTATTCTCGACAAGAGCACGGTGCTGTTCGGGCTCGAAGACCTCGGATTCCCTGATGATACGCTGTCCGGCTTCAGTTCATTGATCAAAAAGCCCAATGGCATCATTCTGGTTACCGGCCCGACCGGCAGCGGTAAGACTTCGACTCTGTATGCGGCTCTGCAATGTATCAAAGATCCCTCGATCAATATAGTTACCATTGAAGACCCTGTAGAATACCAGCTTTCAAATATCAACCAGGGGCAGATCAACCCCAAGGCCGGCTTCACTTTTGCCGGCGGTCTGCGCTCGATTCTGCGTCAGGATCCCGATGTCATCATGGTTGGTGAGATCCGCGATTACGACACGGCAGAAATTGCAATCAGAGCTGCTCTTACCGGCCACCTGGTGTTTTCGACTCTGCACACCAACGATTCGGCAGGCGCTATGACCCGCCTTATAGATATGAGCGTAGAACCATTCCTGGTCGCCAGTTCGATCATCGGCATCATGGCTCAGCGTCTGGTCAGAACCATCTGCGAAGAATGCAAAGAAGAGTATCAGCCGCCGCCCGCTGTTATCAAGCGGTCAAAACTATTGTATCAGGCTGGGAAAACCAGAGTATTTCAGGGCAAAGGCTGCCTGAAGTGCAACCAGACCGGTTATCGTGGCCGCACTACCATTACTGAGCTTCTCATACCCAATGAGCGCATAAAAGAACTCATCGTCGAAAAGTCAGCCACCAGCGTCATAAAAAATGAAGCGATGAAACAGGGCATGCGCACTCTGCGCCAGGATGGTCTGGCCAAGGTTCTGCGCGGCATAACGACTCTTTCTGAGGTCATTCGCGTTTCCGCCGACGACGAAATCTGATTTTTCATGTCAGCAATATACGACGAACTGTTATCGGCTCTTTCGCCACAGGCCCGTGATCTGGCACCAGATTTATCAGGATTGACCGCCAACCAGCCAGGTTATCTTGACAAGATCAGCCCGACAAGAACACTCAGTATTTCTTTGACAGACCACGGCTGCGAGCAAAATTGCGCACACTGCAATGGTCATTATCTCAAGGGCATGCAGATGCTGTCAAAACTTCAGACAGATGCGCTGAATGAATACGATGCAGTTCTCATCAGCGGTGGCAGCTCCAGAAATGGCTCTGTGCCTGTTGCCGCCCACATTGATACTATCTTGGCTCTGCCTGAAAATCTGCAGTTAAATCTGCACCCGGGCTACCAGCCGGTTGAACCACTGCTGCCGCTCAAAAAGCGCAAACCTGTGGTTTCTTTCGATCTTCCAGGCAGCGATGCAGTTATCAGGAATATCTTCAAACTGCCATACCGGACCGAAGATTACCGCAAGCTGTTTATCAGCTATGCAAAGCATTTCGACACAATAGCGCATATCTGCATAGGTATAAACGGTGGCAAAAATTCAGACGAAGAGAGCACTCTCGACTTTCTTGCCGAACAGTCTGTCAAGCAGGCTGTTTTTATCATCTTCCGGCCGACGCCGGGCACCGAACTTGCCAGCGCGCAACCGCCGGAATTAAAAAGAGTCTGTGAAGTCTTCCGTTACGCCAGAAACAGAATGAAATCACAGTTGCTGCTTGGCTGCATGCGCCCCGCCGCCACTTATCGCCGTGACGTCGATATTCTGGCCTGGCTTTACGGTATAAGAAAAATCGTACAACCGCACCATGAATTGATCAGCATTCTCGAGCGCCATAACATTGCAATCAATGAATACAAAAACTGCTGCGCCCTCAACTTCTGACATGAAAATACGCGTTTCTTATGGTACGGCGATAGTTCTTGGTCTTGTTCACGCGCGCCAGGATGTAGCGCCGACAACTGCATATCTGCTGTTCGATCGTGGCTGTATCGGCCAGTGCTCGTTCTGCTCGCGCGCTCATGGCAATGAGCGGTCGCAGAAGCTGGCACGAGTGATCTGGCCCGAATTCGAGCTCGAACAGGTGCTGGAAAAACTGACAACCCCTCCCCTGCCCTTTGCCCGCATTTGTCTGCAAACCGGTTACAATCCAGCCTCAGAAAATGAACTCAAACGCCTTGCCCGCCGATTCATCAAGACCGGCATTGCCACTAGCGTTACTCTCAGCCCGTCACAGACGGCACTGGCCGCCGAGATGCTCGAGATGGGGCTCGACCATGTCGGGATCGGTCTCGACGCGGCCAGCAAAACAACCTATGCCCTGCACAAAAAGAAAAGCTGGCAACAGGACTGGCCGCCTCTGCTCGATCTGCTGCAAAAATCTGGCGACAGAATAGAAGTTCACCTGATCTTCGGTCTTGGCGACAGCGAAGAAGCTTTTTGTCAGAGAATTCAAGCGATTATCGACAGCGGCGGCAAAATCTCGTTGTTCGCGCTGACCCCGGTGAATGGCGGCAATCCGCCTGAATTTGCCGCATATCGTCGAATGCAGGCATTCAGGTTTTTGTGCGAAAAAAGATTGATAAGGCTCGAAGACTGCAGTTTTTCAGACGGCAAACTGACGGCTTTGCCTGTCACAGGCGAAACTCTGAACAAGGCGCTCGAAAATGGTGATGCCTTCAGGACATCAGGCTGTGGCAACTGCAACCGGCCTTATTACAACGAAAGACCCGGGCAGCTTTTTTACAACTACCCCAGACCATTGTCTGCGAAAGAGTTTTCTGAAGCCATGGCAACAATGAATCTGGCAGAAGAGTGATTATCTTCTGACCAGAATTATAATGGTAAGGTCGTCCTGTGGCTGATTGTCGCCAAGCCATTTCAGGTATCTGCCATATATATTGTCATAATATTTTCTGGCGTCGAGATCGTAAGATTCGAGCAATATCTGCTTGAATCCTTCATAGCCGATCTCACGGCCTTGTGAATTCATGGTCTCGATTATACCATCGGTATAGAATACCAGAGCCTGACCTGCTTTCAGCTTGATATCGAGGTTGGCGAACCTGGACTTTTTGAACCCGCCAAGAACGGGCGCCTGCAGCGTGATTTCAGCAGTTTCACGACTGGCATGATCGACCAGAATCGGCGAACAGGCGCCGGCATTTGAATAAACTCCGACACCAGAGTCTGCATCATAAAACAGATACTGAAAAGTCATGATCTTCCGTTGTATTTTTGTGCGAGTTTCATGAACTATCTGATGCAGGCGCGCCAGTACGGCCGCAGGATCTTTGATACAATCCTGACAGCGCATGACGCCAGCTTTCGCCATGGCCATAATCAGCGAGGCGCCAACTCCATGGCCGGCAACATCGCCTGCCATTACCACATAGCCACTGCCTTCGACATGAAAATAGTCGAAGTAATCGCCACCCAGCTCTGTCATCGGAATATTTCTGCCGTAAAGGTCGAATCTGCTGTCACTTATTCCCTGTTGCGGAAGAAGCCGTGATTGAACGATGCCTGCCAGCATCAACTCCTCGAAATCGGTTATGCTGCTGTTAAACACCCTTGCCATTTCGCCAAATTCGTCGGCAGAAAGTTCCGGCAGCCGGTAAGAAAAATCTCTTTTTCTGATGGCAATGGCTCCGGCCTGCAAAGCCGACAATGGCGAAACAAAACTCGATGCGAATACCAGAGCCAGCCCAAGCAACAGAATAACACCGACAGCACCGGCACTCAGCATGAATTTTCTTTCTTCGTTGATTTGATAATCGATTTTCGCCAGCGGATAAAATGCATATAAATAGTAATTATTGAGGTTTTGTGAATGAATTCCGGCAAAGATATAGTCTTCACCATCCATGGTTGTGAACTGCGGTTCGACGGCAGGGTAACCCCGCGTCTTAGCAAAAATGTCCTTAAACCACGGGCTCTCGGCAACCAGTTGCTTGTCACGCGAAAAAACCATGCCATTCGAATAAATGAATTTGAGCCCGAGCGGATTTCTTTCGAGATTGTCTGTTTGTCGTTGCAGGAAATCACGTTGCAGCACACCATCTCGAAAAATCACCATGAAGAAGTAGTCAAAAATATTGTTATCATGCAAAGACAGCAGTTTAAGAAGAACCGGGTTGGTTCTGTCACCCCAGCCAAGCGCGAGAATAGTGTCTCTGGCCATCAACAGATTCTGAATGATTTCATAAAATGGCCTCTGATAGACCATTTCAGCAATAAGTTCAGTTTCATTGAATTTGTCAAAATTTATTGGAATACCGTTCACAACAGAGAGATAGTATGTGGCTATGTCCTGAAAAATCTTCAGTTCAAACAGCGCATTACTCTTGTGCCTGGATTTAACACCAGTAACAGGTTTATACCTGCCGCCGGCATAGCAGCCAGCAATATCCATTACAACCGGGGATGAACTGGCAACAAGCCTGATGTCTTCTAATGTATTAGACATTTGCAGGACGATTTCATCAATAAGCTCCTGACTGCCATATTTTTGCGGCAGCAGGCCTTTCATCGCAGAAACGCAGCGGTTAACCCGATGCATCATATATGATCGATTGATCAGACTTCTACGGTCGACATGCTGTACATAGGTAATACAGGCCTGATAGGCATTATCTATCAAAGCCGACCTTTTGCGTGCAACATGATCTGAAGCGGCCACTACAAGGCAAAACAAAGGCAGACCTGTAGTTACCAGCAAAATTGCCAGCAACTGCATCCAGACAGGGCAGCGATTCATTCTCACGCTGCCTCCGGCGCTCTTTATCAGAATCAGCAGGACAAATGAACTGATGAGCAGCAAAAAGACGGTCAGCTTACCGGGATTGAGCAAAGGCTGATAGTGATTTAAAGCAAACAGCGTCTTCATGCCGGCCATACTTCTGCCGGCGAGCATTGTCTGCCCAAGCAGACTGGCCGACCTGCCTTCACGTTCAAGTTGTCGGATTGAGCTGGTCAGCAAAGCCGGCCAGCCTCTTTCCTGATCTTGCTGCCGGCCATTGAGAAAACCGACGCGCATACCACGGTCATTGAATTCTTTGCAGAATTTGACCAGGCCGACATCGTCCTTTACGGTATGGCGATCGAAAAAGACCAATGCAGTCAAACGGCCGGATGTAAAAACCCAGAAATCAGGGAAGTTGCCGGCGGCATCAGGCCTTACCAGCCTGCGATGTCGAGAATACAAAGCTGCTGCCAGCCGATCCCGGTCGAGATGAGGGCCCAGCAGTTGCCGCAAATTGCTTACCGCAACTTCATCACTGCTTTTTCCTTTGTTATAAATGTCTTTGTAGCACTGCCACATCATTCTGAGTTCAGCAGCCTCGGTGTGCAGCTCGACAAAATGGTCGTTCAAAACAACCCGGCCTTTTTCATCCCAAACTACGCAGGTCAAGGCTTCTCCCGAAGTCTTGCGGTGAACTCTGAGCTTTTCGATAAATTCCTGATGTCCAGAAGACCCGAGCGCGTCTTCATTGAGCTGCCTGACCCAGAACTCCTCGACATCGGCATTTAACAGCATCTGTTCGAGAACCCCTGATGCCGTCCGTGAAAATTCCTGAAGTTTAAAATCCTGGTGGCGGCGCTCAAGCGTCCACAAACCCCAGTACACCAGCAGATAAAAGACCGCCAGCGCAAAAATCGCAGTCAGATAACCAAAAGTGCGCGTGCTCTGTTTTGTCGAAAAATTAGCCATTATCAGCTTCTTTTGATTAGAATCACAGTCTGATCATCAGATTGAGATTCCGCCCATTCATTGTGATTTTTCAGCAAGGTCTGGAGAAAGCGGTCGACGTCAACATGCCAGCTTGTCGCAAGCATCTGTTGCAAGCCCTGGTAACCGAGAACCTGGCGCTTTTTACCTGCCGCCTCGGCAAATCCGTCAGTATGTAAACACAGGGTTTCGCCGGGGTTCAGTTGTATAGTCACTGGCTGATTGAATTCTGGCGAATTATAGCCGAGTGGAAGCCCGCCAGACTTGACCAGTGCTGAAACCTTACCAGCTGCGTCGATTATGACCGGCATGCAATGGCCTCGATTGATCAACTGGCACCTGCCTGTTTCTGGTTCGGCCATAAAGAACAATCCGGTCATGTATTCGCGGGTACCGCTTTTGCGGTTAAGAAACACGGTCTGATCTATGGCATCGGCAAGTTTTCGCATGTCGGTAAAGTTGGCTTTTTCATCGATCATTGTCGCCTTGGCCATTGCCATTATCAGTGCAGCAGAAATTCCGTGTCCTGAAACATCGCCGATAAAGACCAGAAGCTGGTTCTCAACTGTAAAAAAATCGTAATAGTCGCCGCCAATGCGCGAGAATGGCTGAGAAAAAGCAACCAGCCTTATATCACCAACGTTGGCCTCTCCTGGCGGAAAAAGGCTCTCCTGCACGATCCTTGCTGTCTCAAGATCTTTGAAAGTCTCGAGCGTCGCATTGAATGTCTGCGACAACTCGCTGAATTCGAGACTTGAATCAATTGCCAGGCGATAAGAAAAATCACGACGGCCAATAGAACTTATCGCATTTTGAATTTCGCCAACCGGAGCGAGAAAATGACTCGCCAGATACCTGAACATCATGAAGGTGAGCAGAAGAAACATACCGGCAACGGCGGCCATCTGCCAACCAAGTTTTCCAATCAGCTCTTCCATATGCCTGACCGGCAGCATGTAAAGCAGACTGATCTGATCCATATTCAGACCTCGCATGCCAACGGCGGTATAATCGCCTGCTGAGAGAGAAAGGTTCCCTTTTCTGATGATCTGGTTGTTGTAAGCATACTGGCCTAATGCCTTCAGATTGTCGCGATCGGTATGCTCGCACGAAATCAGGTCATCACTGGGGTAATAAGCAATGATCTCTGCGCCGGCAGACATGTTTTCGGCGAGATTTGCGGCATGAAAACGCTCAAAAAAGCTGCGCTGCAGGTTTTCCTTGCGCCAGTAAAGCTGGAGCATGGCAAGATTCTGATACTTCTCAGGAATGCCGAGAAATTCAAAATAAAAATACAACTCATGCGCGCCAAGGCCAATGAAAGAAATCTCTTTTTTCTTCGACACAACGTTGACACCGAGCTGGTCGGTCACAATGAAAGATCTGCCAGTATCTTTTCCAACACTTCGGCTCAATGAATGCAGTATTTCCATGGCCAGCTGACTGGCTAAAGTGTAATCAGAAAAAATAGTGCGCCGGTTATCTGCAACAAGGTTCTGCCCGGTATGATTGTATAATTGAATTGATTCTGGCCGATAATCGCCCATCAATTCGGCACGCAGCTGCTTCAGCGTTGGCGACTGCAGAATCTCCAGCCCGAATCTTTTATTGTACCCATTGATCAGCTCGCTCAGGTGCGTTGCATGATCTTCGAGAAAAATCTTAAAATTTCTGTCAATGCCATAAAGCACATTTATACCACGGGTCTGCGCCTCATAAACGAGCTGCTGACGCTTCTGCTCAAGATATTCGAGACCTATACTGCCCATTATCAATAAGGGAATACCGCCGGCATATAGAAAGATGACGGTCAGCTTGAGCCTGATCGAAACGAAGCCGGACCAGCGGGTTTTATACCAGACCATCAGCAGAAACAGCAGAGGCAGAAGCACTTTTGCGAAACTGCCAAAATAGTGAAGCCTCTCGCGTTGCTCAGAAAAAAGCAGATCTGAAGAGCAGTAACACACAGCCCGCTGGCTTTGCCCTACCATCATGCAGCCAACCAGAATATCTGAAAATTCTTCAAAATCAGCGACGCTCATGCTCTCAAAACGGCTCAGAGCCTGCACCAGCTTTGGCGCCAGCGCTGCGTCAGCTGGCGGAAAAAAATCCTCTGAGGCCGGGTAATCGGTCAGATGAACCTTGAAATCCGGCATGTCACGGCGAACAAGATTCAGCGCGTATTCGCTGCCTGCTGAACTCTGAATGAATTCGTCGTTGATAAAACACAAAAAGCCAAATGCATCATTGATACGATACCAGATCCGGCTTCTCGGGCCAGGCGGTGAAGTTTGCAGTGGCTTTCCCTGCTGGCCGCTCATCCAGGGATAGCGCAACTGGTAGATTACCATCAGCTTGCCGAGAAAATTGCGCAGAATTTTAGCTTCCTTCTCTACGTCGCCAAGCGTTACCAGGCTTACCTCATCACTATTTTCCTCCCATTTACCAAGCAATTCAGAGGCCCGCTTCAAGAAATGGTAGGTTTTTCTGATGATGTAACCAAAAGAGGTTTCGTCTGAAACTTCTTTAACCAGATCGCCTCTGGCGTTCCAGTAAACAAAAGTGAAAGCGCCAGGATATCGGCTTTGCAGCTGTTTTTTTAACGTGCCAAAAGTTTTCTCTGGCTGGCGCGATGCAAGTGCCCGCCGATTTATCTCAAGCAGCAGATAATGGGAAAAATACTCATTGTCACTGAATTTTTCGACGGTTTTCAGAGCATGTTCCATTTTGCCGGCAATTTCTTCACGATTATTCGCTGACCTGATTCTGAAAAGCTGATCAAGCCCCAGATTTATCAGACCGGCCGGGAACAGCACGAAGCAGAGAAGTATTCCCAGCCACGAAACCAGCGGGAACCTCTGAAAATATCCTTGAAACGAACTCTTGTCTGACATCGCCATCAATTTAACACAGACATGATTTATCAACAAACTCCCGACAGATTGTTCTAGCAGACAACTTACGAATACAGGAGCTGAATGGTAACAAAATCTGTCAGATCAGCTGGCGCCGACGCCAAAATCGGTGTTTTTCCAGAGCACATCTATGCCTTTACGTTCCGGCAGCCAGGCATACTCGCTTTTGAACCAGTTCTGCAGGTCTGGGTCGGCTTCGATACCGGTGGTGTTGTTAACATAAAGGTTGATTGTGCCATATTCGAAGTTATCGAGCAGAATCTTGATGTCTCTCGCTATCATTTCTCTGGTCTGGCCTTTGATACCGACCACCAGACAGACTGACTGAAAAAAACGTTTGATTTCTGCAACCGAATTGTATTCGAAACCTTTTTTGAGCACATCATTGCGAAAGTGCTCGTCAAAAGTTTCGACGCCGGTTATAAAGATTATCGGAATGCCAAAAAATTCGCGCATTTCATCGAGGCGATAACGATAGCCCCACCAGGCTTCCATGTAGAGCTTGCGAATCTGCAGTCGATCGACCGTTTCTTTGACCAGCTGTAAAGTTGCCGGCGGTATTTCAAAGCAGCTGCCAGAATTAATCACCTGCAACACACCGTATCTGCCGGTAATTCTGCCGATTACCTCACGGTTGGTAACATTCATCGCCTGTTCGTCTTCGCTGTTGTCATGAATGTAATCGCAGAAACTGCAGCGCCCCCAGCGGCATGGAAAAGCCTTGAGCAGAACGATTTCGCGTTTGTCGTGAACGGTTTCGAGACAACTGTAACGAACTATATCCATTGTCTTATCCTGTTGTTGTTTGCCACTGTGTCAGAGTAATGTTAAAATACGATAAATGCAATACTTCATCAAAATCATCGTTACTGCACTGCTGGTTGTAGGCATAAGCGAAGCCGGCAAGCGCAATCAGTATGCCGGCGCTGTTCTTGCCGCGCTGCCAATAACAAGCATTCTGGCACTGACCTGGTTCTTTTACGAAACCGGCAGCAAAGAAAAAACCGCACAGCTGGCAGGCGAAATCATGCTTATGGTGCTGCCTTCGCTGGCATTTTTTATCTCTCTGCCCATTTTGCTCAAAAAAGACTGGTCGTATCCAGCTGCGCTGGTAGCCAGCTCTGGCGTGACATTCGGCTGTTATGTAATGTTCTTTAAAATTCTGAGCGTTTTCAGGCCGGGCTGACCGGTTCCCGGCCACTCTGAGGCGCCACGACAGGAGACTGACATGTTCGATTTTCCCCAAGGTTTTTACTCAGACGTGCGTATTGAAAGGATTTATCGCTCTCTGGTACGCATAGAAATGGGAAAGCTTGAAGAAGTTAAAGAAAAATCCGACTCAGGTGCTTTCATCCGACTCTATGACGGAAAACGCTGGTATTACGCATCTACCACCGACACCGCATCGATCAATCAGGAACTGGCGCAGCTGGCCAGGCTGGCCGACAAGCCAGACGAACAGGCAATCAGCCGACTGACCAGCCGAATGGAAAAGAACCTCGGCGATTTTTGCAGATTTGCCGACCAGTCAGTCGCAAAAACAGGTCTTAAAGACAAAATTTCGCTGCTCGAATCTTATGCCGGTCTCGTGCAGAACGACCAGGAAATCACGCACTGGTCGGCCTCTTACAGCGACAGCCATATCAGCAAAGATTTCTATTCCAGCCTGACAAAAGCTGACACCGGATTGAAATTTGACACCCAGACCGCCGGGTTGAGGCTTGGCGTGCGTTTCGGCAGCGGGGCCAACGTCTTCAGCGAAACCTGGTGCAAGGCCGAAACCGGCTTTGATCAGTTAAAACAGCTGCATGCTGAAGCGAAAAAATACATCGAACAGGCGCGCGACTACTTTCACCGTGCCGAAAGCATCGAAGGGGGAGTTTATACCGTTGTTCTCTCGTCGCTGGCAGCAGGCATTTTTGCGCACGAGAGCTTCGGTCACAAAAGCGAAGCCGACTTTATGATCGGTGATACAGCCATGCTCAAAGAATGGCAGCTTGGCAAAAAGGTTGGCTCTGAACAGCTGAGCATAATCGACGACGGCAATCTTGCCGGCAGCGGCTTCACTCCGTTCGACGACGAAGGCACCGGTGCAAAGCGAACGGCACTGATCGAGAAGGGCATTCTGAGTGGTCGCCTGCACAGCAGCATTACCGCAGCCGATCTCGGTGAAGCAGTGACCGGGAACGCCCGTTCCATCGGCTTCGAATTCGAGCCGATAGTGCGCATGACCGCGACTTTTATCGAACCGGGCGAACTCAGCAAAGATGAGCTCTTCGCCGGCGTCAGCCGCGGAATATTTATCGATTCGGTCAAGCACGGGTCGGGCATGTCGACCTTTACGCTGGCGCCATCTATGGCTTATCTGATTGAAGATGGCAGGATCACCAGGCCGGTGCGGTTTTCGGTAATCACCGGCAATGTAATGCAGACTCTCGACCACATCGATGCGGTATCGGACAAGCTTGAGATATTGAGCTTCGTTGGTGGTGGCTGTGGCAAGATGGAACAATTCCCGCTCCCGGTCAGTTTTGGCGGCCCCTATGTGCGGGTCAGGCAGATTAACGTTCAATAGGAGGCCAGATATGCGCGAAAAAATAGTTCAACAGGTGAAACAGACATCCTTGAGTATAGTTCAGAACTCGATCAGCGCGATCAGGCGCAAGAACATACAAAAGACCGGCTGCCGGGTGATCAAAAACAACAAAATCGGCGTAGCCGGCGGACTTGGCAAGGTGAAGGATGAAGAGCTTTTTGCCCGTGCCGAAAACGCACTCGAATACGGAGTCGAATACCCGGTAGAGATCAGCAGTAACCGGCAACTACAGGATCGTCTGAATGAATTGAGCCTCGATGACTCGCAAATTTGCGCGGCGGTCGAGCATGTGCTCGACGAACTCAAACGGCGACACCCTGATTTTGCGGTAAGCAACAAGGTCAATTACAGTAATGCCAGCCTCAGGCTGACGAACGATGCCGGGCTTTCTCTAAGTCACAGTGACAGTTATATCAGCTGGAGCTTTGCGCTCAAAAGCAGTTCTTCGACCGGTATCATGGACACCTTTTTCGGAATCGTCGATCGCAAACTCGAGCCAGAAAAGGTTATTGAGGCGACTTCGGCCATCATCAACGCCTATAACAATAAAATCGAACTGCCCGCAGGCGAACTGCCGGTGATCATTCACCAGTCGGCTTTGACCAGGCTTTTTCAGCGTGACCTCAACGGCAAAATTGTCGGCAACAAGGCTTCGTTGCTGCAACAGAAGTTCGGCCAGAAAGTTTTTGCCGACAACTTCAGCGTGGAGATAGCGAATGACCCGGTTGAGACTTTCAGCCCACGCTTTGACAGCGAAGGCGCCATCTGCGAAGACAGTCTGCGCTGGCTGATTAAAGACGGCGTTATTCTGCGCCCTTACACCGACAAAAGAACGGCGCTGCGTTACGGCTTCGACCATACCGCCTGCGGCGAAGGCGGCTACGACAGCGTACCCTCGCTCGCCGGCTGCAACATGGAAATACAACATTCCGGCAAAACTCTGCCCGACCTCCTGCCAGAGGGCCACGGCATATTGATTGCAATTGCCAGTGGTGGTGACTTTACGCCCGACGGCAAATTCGCAACCCCGGTGCAGGTCTCTTATCTGACCGACGGTGTTAAGCTGCTGGGACGGCTGCCGGAACTCACCATAAAAGGCTCGCTGTTCGACTTTTTCGGTAGAGATTTTATCGGAGTAAGCTCTGACAAGCTTTATTTGAGCGGAAACGAACGCATGCTCGTCACTCGACTGGCTGCGCAAAAACTTTGAGAGAACCTGGCAGAACAAGACTGTTTACCCTTCTGCTGGCCGGCCTGATCGTGCTGGCCGCACCTCTGTGTTTTTTCAACAATCTCATCGAAACTGCCATGCACCGCAGCGAAGACTCAGCGATGGGTCTGTTGCGCGAAAAACTGCTGCAGGAAAGTGAACGTGTCAAAGAACTGTTGACTCCAACGGCCTACGTCCGGGCAACGATCAAAAAAGCTCACGGTGAAATTCTGCCAGATGTATCGCAAAATCTCATAAAAATGAAGCCCGCGAAAGATTTCGGGGTCGACCTTTTCGATGAACGATTACCGTCAAAAATGCTGGAGGCTCTTTGCAGACTGCAGATGAAGCCTCTCTTCATAACCGTTGCCAGCCCGGATTTTTCACGGGTGCATTACTGGTATGCTGACGAACTGCACAAACAGTGCCCGGAACCAGACAATCTGGCGCGAGTGATGGCTTATGAACTCATGACTATCAGTTCGAGACTTTATCAGCAGTATTATCAAAAAGAATGGTCGATTTACCGAATCACTCCAGGTCTGTTAAAGCTCGGTGAATACGGGTTTAATGTTTCAACCCCAATGAACTTCAAATACCTCAATCGCTACGGCGAAATCGTATTGCCTCACGACACAGTTCTCGAGAGATTCACCGACTATTTCGACAAACAAATGCTCTATTATTATGCCTACAACTGCCTGAGCAGCGTAAGTCTCCATGGCGGCTATAAAATTGGCGTATTGCAGAACAGCATCGTTCCACGAGAAGTGTTGCGAACAGCTTTAGCATCTGGCTCAAGCGAAATCGAAGCCAGACTGGTTCGTCTGCACGAAAAGCAATCTGGTTTTTACATAAACGGGAAAACTGTCGACTTTTTCGACAGACCTCCGACCAGCTTCTGGAGCCATTTATCCTTCTATAGAAGAACTCTTGGCCAGAAAAGTCTGTCAGATCCAGGCAGTTACCATCTACGCCTGCGGGCACCACTCCCTCAAGAAATCATCAACTTTAGAAGAAGTCTGCAGATTTTTCGCATCATTGCAGGTGCCATGCTGCTTTTTTATGCAATGACCGCCGTATATATCTGGCTGTTCGGATTCAGTCTGCAGTCAAGCATTAGACAGAAACTGATTCTACTGCTGGCCGGCATTATTTTTATTCCGGTCGTCGGCTCTGGACTGCTTGCTGTTATCAGCCTTAAGGGCTCAGATCGTGTCATCGAAAATCACGTTATGGAAAAAACCCGTGAACTGCTCAGGGAGTTCATGCAATATGATGACGAAAATGACAATCGTCTGCAGCTGGCGACTCTTGAAACCAAGCGTCGTTTCGAAGAATACCAGGGGAAAAGGCTCGATCCGGAAGCAATGCTCTCACGGCCCTACGACGATCTTTTATGGATGCGAAAGTTGAGCGGGCAACAAAGCATACTGTTCCAGGATGGCCAAATCATACATTATTCTTCGGCCCTGCAGATTCTGCAAAGAGATTCGCATAAGCTGATCAACATCATACTGCCCAAATTTTTTGCAAACCTCGGACTGTTGAACAAACAGGGAAACGCATTTTCGCAAACCCTTGCGCTTGGTCTTTCAGAAGACTACATAACTCCGGAGCGCGAGGCATCGCGGCTGCCACACGAAAGCACCCTGCAACAGGAAATCTCACACACTCTTGACACCAGTCGCGCATCTATCATCGTCACGCAGACAAAAAAAGGCTATTACCTCTTCGCTTTTCCCAGGGCCAACGATGGCGATCTCAATTCTCACGAATACCTCAGCAGATTTTCGCTGCATTCTCAGAAGTGGTTTGCAAAATCTGATCCCTATTGCGACATAGAACTGGGAGCGAGAACCCGCAGGCACTTCAATGAATCGCTTTATGCGTGGCCTTCCAGTTCATTATTGAACCCGGAAATGCAGGAAATTTTCAGATGGATAAACGAGCTCAAAGATTCCGGCAGCCGCATCGTTCACGAGAACGACAGGATCAAAACAAACGCGTGGAACATCAGACCACATCGACCGACCATATTAGCTGCCATTGGCCAGAGTCGCAGCAAAGGCATCGGACAGTTCGCCATCAGCATGATATTTCCTGTCTTAGCCGGTTACGCAATCCTGCTGGTAATGGTATTATCACTGCTTTTCGCTGAGTTCATAATCAAACCGGTCAATATATTTTCTGAGGGCATTCAAAAGCTCAGTAACGAAGAGTATGGCATCATTATCGACAAATTTTCCAACGATGAATTCAGTCTGATGACCTCGGCCTTCAATAAAATGTCAGCAGCTCTGCGTCAACGCGAAATGATCAAACGCCTGGTTTCAGAAAAACTGATCGAGCAGGTAGAAAAATCAGACAAGGCTGAGAAAAATAGGACCGAAGAAGTCGAAATAAGCGTTGTCGCTTCTGACATCAGAGGATTCACCAGTATAAGTGAGAAGTTTTCACCTTCAGAAGTTGTCGAACTGCTCAACAACTACTTCACCGCCATGGAAAAAGCCATAAGTGAGAATCATGGCGTCATCGACAAATACATCGGCGATGCAATCCAGGCTGTGTTCTATGAAAAGCAGGGACTGGCGAAACCCGCCGAGAGAGCCTGTGCTTCAGCATTGGCGATGCGCAGACAACTGCAGCAGCTCAATAAGCGGCGGGCAGAGGAAGGTTTTTTTCCACTCGAAAACGGCATCGGCATTGCAACCGGCCGCGCAGTATCAGGAAGCATTGGCAGTGAAAACGGGCGAAAGGATTTTACAATAGTCGGCAGAATCACCGAGCAGGCCGCCAATCTGGAGTCTGCTACAATAAATGTCGAAAGCCGGATACTGTTATGCAACAACACAAAGACGGCGGTTGCTGAGACATTTTCATGCTCGGGCCATGATTCGAACAGCTGGGAGCTGAAAGATGGCAGCTGAATCATCAGGAAGAATCAGCAAATCGATTGAGTTTTCAGCCGTCACAATTATCTGTGCATGGCTTCTGGTTCTCGTAATCCCGGTAGCAGGCTCGCTGCTGGCAATAGACCGTTTTCTCGCAGAATATGAACTTTTCGCAGCGCCTGGCGAGATGGAAAGAGCCTGCCAGAAGATAGAAGAATGCCGCGACCTGCTGGTGACCGAAAATTTTCTCACTTCACGACAGAACGCCCTTGAAAACATAGCTCTTCCGACAGACGCACAAAATCTCGATGAACTGCACAAGCATTTTGACCATGCCATTGCTGGCAGGTCACTGATGCTGGTGCTGTTCAATGAAGATGGAAGCAGGCTGATGATACGCAAATACAGCCCGCCAGACCTGAACCGGCGCATGCCTCCTTCTGCCCTTTTCCGCAAACAGGTGCAGACGCTGATAAAATACAACTACCTTTCACAACCTGATTCAGAACCATCAGAAGATCCAGAAGCGCTTCGCAATGCCATGCAGCTGCAACAGATGTTCAAAACCATCGCTCCTGTGTTCATAGTGCCCGGCCAGGCAGTAAAGAGCTATTCGGTCGAATTCGGCGGTGAATTGTATTTTCTCTGGGTCGAATTCAAAACGCCACAGGCCGGACAGAAAGGGGGACTCGCTGTAGTAAGGGGCCGCGACCTTTCGTGGAAAACGAGATTTCAGGATATAAGAAAGAAATATCCCGATTTTCGACTGGTTCTGAAAAAACAGAATATTATGAAGGCAATCGAGAACCCTGACAGTTTTTATACCGGGGTGCGAAAAGTAAATGGAGATGTGATAATCACGACTTCAGCCGACCAGAGATTCATCAGAAGCTGGTTACACAACAGCGGTATTTTGCTTAACCAGAAAAATGCTGACTTCAATATTCCTTTCATCGAATACCGTATTGATCAGAAGAGTTTTCAACATGGCTGGCAGAATATTCGCAGGCATCTTGGCCTGGCTGCGAAAATACTGATTATGCTGTCGCTGATTCAACTGATTCATATGCTCTTATTTGGCATCAATCTCGATATAAGCTTCAAGCGACGAATTCTGGCCAGCGTAATAATGGTATCGCTGTTCCCCTATGCATTTCTAAGTATTGGATTCTACCTGCATCAACAGTATGATGAATTTCTGGCACGCCTCAACATGCTGCAGCATATTGAGATCAGAATGGCTCAAACCACCAATGAGCTGAAGCAGTATCTGGAAAGCATCGAAAGCTCATTCATATACTACGCAAAAAAAATCGATCGTCGGATGATTGACGACGACGCGGCTCTTCATCGTCTTTTCAAAGAAATAGGCCAGAATCTTCCGATATCGGCAGTCGCAGTTCATCGCCCTAAGAATACTGTTTCAGTTGACTTTCCTGATCGAATATCACCAGGAAGCCTTAACAGCACGATATCATTCATCGAGCGCTTTGCCCCAAGACGATCCCTTGAACTGATGATGGAACCAATGCCTGTGACGAACAGAATTCGGCAGGACATGATATTCGTAGCCGGGAACATGGTTAAGAATTCTTCAATAGCAGAAAGCATGCGCTCAAATGGACAGTTTTACTACGTCGATCAGACCCAGAACGTGATCTGGTATTCTACCGCCAAGATCTATGACGAAAGTGATCCTGCAATGCCTTTTATCGGTCTTCTCGGCAGCAAATTCGAAGCTGGACCGGTGATGAAAGCTTATCTTTCGCGAACCTCACTTGCGAAAAACGGCTTTACCGAAAATTATGGCAGGTATTCGATAAAGTATGCATTTCTGCCGACGCAACGAACAGGCACCAGAAGAATATGGAGCGGCAGCGGCTATAAAAATGAGCCTTTGATAAAACGGGCCGCAAAGGATGAAAGCTCAAATATGACCGGCGAAACTGACAGCAGTGGCAATGTCAGCTATCTGATCAGCCGATATAATCATAATTTTCCGCATATAGCCATTGCCATGGCGACCTCAGACAGCTCGCAGACTGGTTACCTGCAGGCACTTGGCGGGCTGTTCGCCTATCTCTGCCTTGTATTTTATCTGGTCAGCCAGCTGCTCGAAAGGTTCTTTGTTGCTCCTGTGATGCAGCTGGCAAAAAGTGCTGAGCAGATCGCCCGCGGGGGCGATGCCTGGAGCCTGCAGCTGAAAACCGGCGACGAATTTGAACGATTGAACGACTCGTTCACAGAACTGGTCGTCGGCCTGCAGCAGCGCAACATGTTGCGCGACTATGTTTCTGAAGACGCCATCTCAGAGATCGAAGCGGCTGAGACCAGAGACATGGCGCCGGGTGGCGAATACCTCGAAGCTACGATAATTTTCGCCGCCATCAGAAATTATTCTGAGCTCACTGCCGGCTTTACACCGGAACAGACAGTTGAGCTGATCAACCGGTTCATTACCTGCGGCGATCGGCTGGTAAAGCAGTATGGCGGCACTATCGACAAGATCATCGACAATACTCTGATGCTGGTGTTTCGCGACAGCGAGAAACAGGAAGAGTCACACGCTTTGCGCGCAGTCAAAACTGCGCTGGCGCTGGCAGCCGAAATGCATCAGGAGAATCTCGACATTTATGCCGGCATCGCTTCGGGGACGGTAATTTCTGGCAGAATCGGCTCTTACAGCGGCAAACTCGACTACACCGTCATCGGCGACCAGGTCAATCTTGCCGCAAGACTCAAGAATGAAGCAGTAGAAAGCAGTAGCGGCCTTATCATTTCAGGTTCGACCATGCGCATGCTCAAAGGCAAAGGGCGCGTGAACTTTTTGCGACGTTGCTCGCTCAAGGGCAAATCACGCGAATACAATATCTACGAGCTTTACGAACTGCGCTGACATCGGCCAGAACAGTCATCGCGAGGCATCCTGCAAGATGCCGTGGCGATCTCATCGAACAATGAGACTGCTTCGGCGACCAGGTCGCCTCGCAGTGAAATCAGAAGTCTAGAAGCACTGCATTTCCATGCCAAACTGGTCGTGATGTTCGTGGCATTGAAACAGATAAACGCAGCCAGCATCTCCCCACATAAGCTGAACTTCCTGCTGTGAGTCGATCTGGCAGATGAATTCCATCGGTTTTTTGCAGACCGGGCAGCTCCGCTCAGCCTCACCCTGAATCCAGATCGGGTAACCGCCAATGCTGGTAAAAGGCTCCATTACACAGCCAATCTCCAGGCCCGCGTCTTCATATACGCTGACCGGGTCTTCAGCGTCTTCGCCTTCGCACATGGCGGCGATGTCTGGATATTTCTCTTCGATAGCCTCATAATCAGGCAGAACATGAACTTTTTCGGTGCGGCACGAAAATGGCGTAAGATCCTGGTCAACACCTGAACCATCGTTGAATTTGGCAGGTGAAGCAGTATGATAAGCCTTTAACAGCCACATTCCACGCTCTTCTTTTTCTGTCCCGATGGGAGTGCATTTAAAACAGTAGTAAAACACCAGCAGAGGCGGCGCTGACAACGCCTTTTTATCAGGCATAGGATAAAACTGAAAAACAAAGCTGAGTTTTTCGCCACAAACCGGACAAACTGGCGCTGCTTCATCGATTTCGGCGTAGGCTGGCCCGGCAAAACGGGTTTCTGTTGCCATCAGTTTGGCAAAGCCAGGTTTCTCAGGAACGACCCGCAGACATTCTCTTCTGATTCGTTTCAGAGCTTCATTCAGAGATTCACTCATTTAGCCTTCTCCTGGTTTTTTCTGCCGGGTATCGATAATGCCCGGTAATTTTATAAGAAAACAGCATGTCTTCCAGAACAGTGCCGGCGCCAATATTATGAACGATCAGTGGTCGCAGGCCGTCTGCCGAGCGACGGTCGGTGACAATGCCGATGTGTGGCAGATTCCCTGGCAGCATCCAGGTCACAAGATCACCTGGTCGGTAATTATCAGCCGCAGAACTTACTTCAACCTGCTGCCCATGGCGTGCAAAATAGGTTTGCAGATTAGGCACGCGACGGTGATCGATGTTGGTATCAGGCCTTTTAAGCCCCCACTTCTTCGGATAAAGGGAAAAATGCCGGCGCATGTCTTCGTGAACTTCTTTCTGCAGATCGATGCCAAGCGCGCGATAGGATCTTACGATCACATCGGTGCAGACTCCGATATTGTCGGGTACATCGCCGCCGGGATAGGCAATCTTGCGATAGCTGCCATCATATCTGACGACATGGGTTGTGCGCTCAATCGCCGCAGCAATCAGTTTCTTTGTAAAAGCATCAAAGCCTTCATCGGACTGCGCTGATCCTGGTCTGACGAAGAAAATAACGCTGGCCAATATGGCACATAAGCCCGCAATAACAGAGACTTTGGCGAGAACAGGGTTTTGCGCTCTGATGGCCATCTTCATTTTGTCAGCGTGGCATCGGACCAAAATGCTCGTTAATGATCAACCAGTTGCCATCTTCTTTGATCCAGACAAGAGTTCCACGGCCTGGATTGGTAAATCTCTTGCCGTTTATTGTGCCTGTCCACTTGAAATTAAAATTGCAGGTGGCAAAAGCATCGGTTTTCAGATTCCAGCGAACATCCTGAATATCAAACAATTCATCCTTGATCAGCGAAAACGTTTTTTTCATGGCATTGCCAATTGCAGATTTGCCATGATAGGTTCCTTCGGCAAAAACTACTGTTGCGTTCTCATGAAAGAAGACCGAAGCGGCTTCCCAGCTTTGTGAAGCGAGGGCATCTATATAGTTGTTCAATGTCTGATCAAGTTGATTTGTCATGATAAATACCTGTTTAGCTGTGATGTTATCTCTAACATCGGCCAATTAACCTGAATTCACAAGCTTCATGTGCCGGCATTGGCACTTAGCAGATAAAAGTCACCGAATTTTCTGTCTTCAACCAGAACATGAGCCTGAATCCAGACATACAGGTAGCTGACCAGTTCAGAAAAAGTGCCGCCATTGCCACTCTGCATATCCTTCAGGAAACAGGCGAGATGGTTTACCATCTGATCGTGCAGTTTGCGGTGAGCCGCAAATTCTGGATACTGCATCTTCTGCATCAGTTCTTCCTCGTCGCGAAAATGCGTGCGAGCGTATTCGACAACAAAAAGTATTGCATCGGAAAAACTCTCATCATCTGCTTCGCCGCTTTCAAGAAGCCTTTCGAGTTCATTGACCTTTTCGACAAGCTCTTTGTGCTGAGCATCGATCCCCGGACAACCTACATTATAATCATCGCTCCATTGCATTTTTTTCTCTCGCTTATAGCTTTAATCAATAACACAACTATCTTAACCCGCAATTGCAGAAAAAACAACGCTCTCAGTCGAGATTTCTGACACACTCCCAAAAACTGAATGAGCTTTTATCGATTCTGGCAGCGATCCGACTTAGCGACTGTGGACGCGGAAACGACTAACGATTACGATTACCCTGCTTCGCTGAAGCTACGCAGGGCAGGCGCGCACGATAATATCGAACTTTGCTCTCAACTATACCTGTTCAGCAGAGCGACCGACTTTTGCGCCATGGATGGCGCTTATGCCGCGCACGCCAGGATGGCGGGTGCGCGGCCTCCCACGGAGCTGCCCCACTGAAAGAAACGAATCATTATGCTTCAAATT
>JAACJG010000014.1 GCA_009917695.1 Candidatus Rifleibacterium amylolyticum
TGTTGCGAATAAACTTCTTCGGCAGGCAAGGGCGCTGGCCAGGAAAGGAGAGTCTTTCACTGAAAATTATAAGGAAATTAGCCTGTGTAGAGCAAAAACGACTTGACTTTTAACACAGCACATTCTGCCTGAATCATTTCTCAATATCAGAGTGCATTCTGACATTCGGCGCCACATTCTCGCAAACTTTCAGATTCTTGCGATTCATTCGCTTGATCGCCCATTCAAATCAGTTTTCACACCGGTTATGCGACTCGACCTGCGTAAAGCAAAACCAGATGCAGACAGCTCTATCTATCTGAAAAGTGACAGCAAAGACATTCGAATTCTGCCGGCAAGATTTGCATCCAGCAAAAACAGTATCTTCACAACCTCGATGTCTGAAGATGAATACCGAGTTATCGACAAACTCTATTCAATGCCACATCAGACTCTGCGTAACAACGCCGACTGGGCACTCGGAATAGTCACCGGCGATAACCGTCGGTATCTTGCTGATATAGCTGAATCTGACATGGAACCAATCTATCGCGGCAGCGATATCATGCCATACCTGCTGCGGCCGGCAACATCTTATATTCGCTTTGATCCAGCGGTTTTTCAGCAGGTTGCGCCGGCAACAAAGTATCGCGCCCCTGAAAAATTAATCTACAGGTTTATCTGCAACCGTCTGACATTCGCTTATGACAACCGGCAGGCACTGACCCTCAACAGTGCCAACATCCTGATTCCAAAACTGGCGGGTTATCCGGTCAAGGCCACTCTTTGCCTGCTCAATTCAAAACTGCTGCAGTTTATCTTTGCCAGAAAGTTCAATACCCGCAAAGTGCTGCGCGGCGACCTCGAACAACTGCCACTGCCATTATTACCGCCCGGAGCCTTGCACAATCTTGAATTGCTTGCCGAGAGAGCAATCATTGGCGAACCAGTTGCCGACGCTATTGACAACGTAATTTTTGCAGCTCTACAGTTTTCAAAATCAGAGATAGATTTGATTTTGTCGTGAATTGCATTAGAATAGAAGCAGTTTTGTCATTGCGAGCGTAGCGAAGCAATCTTACTGTTTGTTGAACAGTCAGGCTTTCACAATGAGGAGAAATATGATGACACCGAAAAGCATTACCGGTTCTTATTTATATAAAGTCATGCTCACAGTCGCATTCTGTGCGACGCTTCTACTACCACAGCAACTGGAAGCACGGGTTCTTGCCGGCAGCGTCACTGAGCGCAAGATCAACCGCAAGATTGCCAGCATGCTCAAAGCCGCCCGCCGCAACTACGACAACGGCAAGGTACAGGTTGCACTCGACAACTACTGGAAAATTCTCGAAATCGACCCGCAGGAAACCTTTGCCTATCTGGAACTTGGTGAAATTTACGTCGAACTGCGCATTTACGACCGCGCCATCGAACTGCTCGAACCTGGTCTGACCATGGCGCAGCGCGAAATGGACAAAGACACGATCTGCTACTATTTCTGCATTCTGACCACAGCGCATCTCGCACTCAACCAGACCGGGCAGGCAAATAAAACCCTGATCAAGGCAGCCGAAGCGGCGCCGAAAAACCCGATGCCACGCAAGATACTCGGTGACATTTATCTTGCCAACAACCGCATTGCCGACGCAATCAAGGCTTATAAAAAGGCTCTCGAATTCGACCCTGACTACCAGCCGGCCCGCGAAAAGCTCGGTGAAGTCGTGGCCAAATACGGCGAGCGACCACAGGAAGAAAAGGTAGACCGCCGCGAACTCGCAAAAAAGGCCGAACCATTGCCACCCGCGAAAACGCCTGCTACACGACCAGCGGCAGCCACACCAGCAACCCGCCCCCAGCCGACCACAGCTGATTCTCAGCAGACAGCAGCGGTGCCGGCAAATCCCGCCCCAGCCTCAACTGAGGTAGCCGGCGAACCCGAAGATGAAGAAGACGCTCAAGCCGATCTCGAAGAAGATAACGAAGACGGCGAAAAATTCGAAGAAGTCTCAAGTTCAGACGAAAGTGGCGCTATTCCTGATGATATGACACCATTGCCACTGCCGGCTCAGACGGCAAAGACACCTTCGACTCAACCGGCCACAACATCAACTCCGCGCCCAACCCCGACTGATCAGCCGACGCCGGCGCAACCAGTGCCGACAGAGACCGCTCAGCCAGCTGCAACTACGCCGTCACCTGCTTCGACCGACGCCGTGCCGCAAACAGCTGCGGCAGCTCCTCCGACAGCAAGTGTCGGTGAAATTAACGACCAGCTCGACAAGCTGCTGGCCGGCTCACCCGAAGAGAAAAAGGCGGCGACCAGCTTCTTTTTAAAACTTGAAGACAAGGGCCTGACTGAGGTCGAAGAACTTCTCTATGACCCCGATCCTGAAGCACGCATTATTGGCATCAGAACGGTGGTCGAATTCAAAGCTTACAAACAGCGGGTTAAGACCATGCTCGAAGATGCCATGGAAGACCCCGACCCGACAGTCATCGAAGAAATCGAAAAGGCCCTAGCACAACTGCAATAAGCGCGCTTAAAGCTCAGCCGACCCGAAGAACAGCCAGCCACGCCTGCTTCACTTCAGAAGCAATCTGTCCGGAATTTTCGATCATTTCGCGACTGATCTGCACGGTCATCGGATCGACTCCTGCAATCGGGCTGACAACTGCCGATTCAAGTTCCCAGTCACCCGGAAAAATAAGGCCCTCTGGGCAGCTGTATTCTGTCAAAACCTTGCCGTGAAACTTCAGTGCGCGATCCATAAACGCAATGCGTCCACTATACAGGCTGCCGCCAGTTTCGATGAGGCTTAGAACATGCGTGTTGTGCAATCCGGTGTAAAGGAAACTGCGCGCGCCAGGCGGCGCATAAGACGGGCGGTCAGTTGGCGATGGCACCTCTTCGAGATACTGCGCCAACAGACGAGGCGCCAGAAATTCCTGCAGACTTGTCTGCCCAACAACATTTTCGACCAGAAGCCTGCCGCCAAGAATGTTTGCATGCGCATAAGCTGGCTTGAAAGCAGCACGTAGCGAATTCTCGCCAATGATAAGACGACCTGGCAAAGTATCCTCACAGGTAATTGGAGATTCGGGAGAATTGTAGAGTGCAATACCATTCATGCTTATATTGAGCACGGTTAGCCGTTGTCCGCCAAGGTCATCGACGACAAAGGCCACAACACCGTCTTTAACGATATAACGATGAAACAAACGCTTTTCTTCGCTGGCGATTTCATGCAAAATGCGCGCGCGCGCCTCATCAGGCAGTGCAGAACATTCGAGCACAGTTCGACCAAGCTTTAAAGCACGATAGGGCGGAATCCGATAAAAAACTACGGAATCAGGCGAAATGCGGCCGAAACCGCTGCGACTTTCTGCTCTGACCTTGCCAGTGCGTAAGCCCTCACCCTCTTTATCCCAGGTCATGAAATAATCGAAAAAATAAAATTCCTGCTTGACGCTCTCGCCATCGAGCGTCTGCCATAAGAAAACCTGTGCGCCATTCTCCCCCTGAAACCAGCGCATTTTCAATTCGGGAGTGTCGTTTTTGAGTTTGGCAGCATTGATTTCGCGCAGAGAACAGCCAACAATACGAGGTTTGATAAAATCACTCACTACTGCCGACTGTGCCGGGGTCATATCGGCAAAAGCACATCCGGCAAGAGTTGCAAAAATATTTTTCACAACGACCCGGCAAGCCAGCTGAATACCCTGCATGCGCAGCTGACAATCGTATGGCGTATCCTTTTCGATACCGGCTAAGCCCGGCCATCCGGCAAAATCAACGCGAAATCCACCATAGCTCAGATTGCTTACCGGAAAGGGGCCGCCGCCAAAAAATGAAACTTCACAGTCTTCTAGATTTAGACGCTGAAAACGCCGACGTTCTGCCGAAGTTGTCGAGACCTCTTCCTTCTTGGCAGAAGTACCTGACAGCCATTTAACAAGCTTTCCGATATCAAGCATAGCTCTGCATTATCCTGTAATCTTTTTTCTGATTATATAGCCGTGGCCGGCTTTAACCAAACAAAATCTGTGCTACAGCAGAACAGGCTGTTTCGCCACTTGCGAAACAGCCTGTTTAATGGTCAGAGAATCAGCTCGTCAGTCACCTGCCGGCACGACTGCCGAAACGGCAAAGTCGAGATCGAGCGCCACCGGTTCTTCGGCGGTAAACTTGTCAGAAAACACGCCGTCATAAAGGGTACTGTCAGAGAGAGCCATATAGAGACCGGTTTCGTTCTTTATTTTGGCGAAATCATCAACCAGTTTCTTGTAGGCTGTCAGTTCTGCATTCAGATCATCGAGCAGCTTCTTCGGGTGATAGCCATCTTTGCTGAATACCAGGAAAACCCGACGCGAATCTGAGTTTGATTTGTCGGCGACTTCGGTGAAGTCTTCGACTTCGCGCATATAGAGGTTGGTGTGCTTTTCAAGCTCTTCATAAGCTGGATAGATATCAGCAAGCCAATCCCAGAAGGTTTTACCCTTAACGTTAAGGAAAGTGCCCTCTTTGAGGTATTTAGCGATGTCGTAATTGGTGAATTCACTGCTGAAGTCCTGGAGAACCAGGCGTTTTTCTTCGCCCAGCTCCTTCATCATGACTGCCATATCGAGGTTCTTCTTGATGGTGGCAACCATCAGAACGGTGTCAGCAGCTTTCTGAGCGATCGACAACGGATCATAGATCAGCGCCTGTTCGATATCACCCTGATAAACCTTGATGATATTCTTCGGTGTGGCCTTGCCATTATCCTTGTTCCAGCGCCAGCCAAAGCCTTTTTTAAGCTTCTTTTCGAGATCGCCATGCTCGCGATCAGGATCGATATTGTAGCATTCAACCAGCTTTTCGAGAGCCTCGCGGGTGTTTTTATAGTATTTCAGATGTTCCTTGCGGATGAAGTCGACCATCTTGTCGCCATCTTTGATACCCTGCTTCACCTGCTCGCGGGCTGCCTTGATCTGCTCTTTGAAATACATCATTTCCTTGATACCGACCTGAAACGCATCAGCGTTAAAAGCCTGGATCAGAAGATCTTCATTCCACGCAGCAGTATCGATTCCGACGAGCGGAATATAGTTGAACGGCGACTGTTCCATGCGCAGACCGACAACGTCAAAGATACCACCGCGGAAATTGTTGGCGGTGATCCAGTTCTGATACTTCTTGATCAGCACATAGTCTGGATTAAAGAATACCTTGAGAATGTTATATTCTTCGATGGTTTTCTTGTAATCGCGAGACTGTATTTTGTCACCAGCCCAGCTGACGTAGGTCATCGGGTTGATGGCATGCCCCACCTTGCCCCAGAAACCGCGCTTGGCAGCCTTTTCCTTTTCGGCTTCGGTCGGCTTCCATGACATGTAGTCGGCTTTCATTTCCCAGAGTTCCTGCAGGCGTTCCATGCCGAAATCCGGCAGAGAAAAACCTTTGCGGCTGTAGTAACTGACAAGCACGCCCTGTTTTTCGAGTTCTTCGTAAACACGCAGGTTCTTTTCGTGTATCTTCTGCTGCTCTTCATCTTCGGGAGCCTGACTCTTGACGAAATCGCCGTAGTTGGCTTCGGTTACCAGCAGCGCAACAGCTTTCTCGTTGGGGTCGAGCTGAGCCCGGTTGTCGTAAAACGACTTGAACTCAGGATCGTTCTCGTAGAGATACCAGTAAGACCCTTTGTAAGCAGATTTCCAGCGTTTATTGTAATCGCCGAGAACGTTGCCGATAATGGTAAGTGCAGTCCAGATAAGGGCGAGTGCACCAATTACCTGACCGACGACGGGAATACAGAACATTGCAACCAGAGCGGCAGAACCGAGCGCGAGACCGACATAGTTCTTAACCAGCGAGTATGAGCCGTAGCGGCCCCCCTTGCGGTCTTCAGAAGTAACGATGCCATAAGTGTCGAGCGCAATACCAAGCACGCAGAGACCGATACCGACGGTATGCCCCCATCCCTTGGCGTCACCGATTACAGCAGCACCCTTGTTGGTATTGATACCGGCTTTTTTAGCAACTGCCTTGTAGGTTTCCTGATTTTCGAGGCCGGTTTTGCGGGCTACCCAGCGCCAGTAAGAATAAAAACCTTCGCCCGGGCCGGCTTTATAGCCGCAGGGAGGTGCGCAGTGACTCAGGAAAGTCGAAACATTCTTAGCACTGAAAGTCTTCTGCACATTCGAAGCCATATTGCCCATGCGCTGAAAGCCGTTCATCAGATTGGCCTTGCGCTGAATGAAGCCGACGCCCTTCTGATAGAGGCGGGAATTGGCAATCTGACTGCCGGTCCATTTGCCAATGGTCGAGACCTTGTTGGCAGCCCAGGCGGCACCACGGGTTAGACCAACCCTGGAAGCTGCATTGCCAGCCAGTTTAATTCCCTCAACGACCGGAGTTGAATGGGCTATGAATGAAAACGCCAGCGCCGCCTTGCTCGAAGCCATGGCAACCGCCTTGAAATAGTAAGGCGTGTTGGTGAAATGGGGAGACATGTCGCTGAGCGTACTGTAAAAGCTGAAAACGTCGGAACAGCCGTCGTCCATCATGGCGTAGGCACCTGAGATGGTCATCATCCATTCGCCCCAGGCATAAGCCTCGGCGTCTTCCTTGGGGTTGCCATCTTTCGAGCGCCCCTGCAAGGCCAGAACATACTCAAGGTAATCAGCCGGAGCCTCTACTTCGTTGAGGTCGACTATGCCGTCGATTCCATCAGTGTTCAAAATTGGTTGCGGTAAATCATCGTTGGCATAAGCGACCGCCAACGGCTGAACCGCAAACCAGACACAGAACAGAACGACAAACCACCTGTACCGCGCTTTTATCTTCATGATCTCCTCCTTAATGAAGAGCAGCAATTACAGAAACTGTACCGCTGACAATAACAGTATTCTAATGATAACAGAGAATGCCTCTGAACGGAAGAGGCCGGCGAACCAGTCTGGCAGCCACTCAGACACGACCAGACCGCGCAGATTTTTCCCACGCAGAAAAGAATACTGCAATTATTGCAAAAAGTTTACGATTCCTGAGAAATCATGCCTTCCTGGCAGGCGACAATGTATGTACAGGTCAGATCACCACTGACATTATTCATTGTTTCGAACATGTCGAGAATCGGATTGATGCCCAATGCGAAGGCAACGATCTGAGAGATCTGCATCTCGTTGAGACCCATGTTGCTGAGAATGATGAAAAGCAGCATCAGCGAGCCACCGGGAATACCGCCAGCACCGACAGCAGCCAGAACCGTGGTGATTACCAGAACGAAAAGGGCTGAGAAACCAAGCTCAACGCCAAATATGTTGGCAGCAAGAATCGCAAACATTGGCAGATGTATGCAGACACCGTCCATGTTGACAGTTGCACCCAGCGGCAGCGCAAAATCAGCGAGTTCGCGCCGGATCTTAAGGTCATCGATAGCAGTTTTGAGGGTAATTGGCAGGGTAGCGCCAGAAGATCTGGTGACAAAAGCGGTTATCATGGCTTCCTGAGCATACTTGAAGAATTTCAGGGGGTTGCTGCGGGTAAGCACCGCGATCATACCAGAATAAACCAGCCCGATCATCAGGCCAATACCGATTATGATACCTATGGCAATATTGAAATAAGGGCCGGCAAGAGCCGGACCATGCTGAGTGAAATTGACAACAGTCAGAGCAAGAATGCCTATCGGTGCGTAATCCATGATCCAGCCGACCATAACGAAAAGAATTCGGTTGAAATTGGCGGAAAGCTCGAGCAGACGCTCAAGCGGCGCAGTCTTGTCTTCGGCTTCATCATCGAGGATAACCCGCAGAGCCAGTCCGGCCAGAATCGCAAAAACGATAACGGCCAGAAAGTTGCCATCGGCCAGTGCCTTGAAAGGATTTTCGAACATACTCATGAAAACGGCGGTTAAAGATGCCGCCCCGCTGCTGGCTGCGGCGGAAGCTCCCTCTGTCGCGGCATCAGCGGTAGTCAGAGTCATGCCTTCCTTGCCGGGGTTGATGACCAGCGCGAAAATTGTTCCAATCACAGCTGCCAGCAGAGAGGTGATCAGGTAGAGCACGATAACACGTACGCCGATACGGCCGAATTTTTTCAGCGGCAGGCTGGCTGCGCCCTGAAACAGTGAAAAGAAAATCAGCGGCACAACGATCATCTTGAGCATTTTCACGAGAACCAGGCCAAGTGGTGACAGCCAGGTGTCAAGCGGCCCCTTGAGAGCCACGCCATGCTGCGCTTCAGCATACCAGCAGACAATGCCGATAACCGCACCAACAATAAACGCGCCCAGCATGCGATAAAGAATCGGAATCGCCCGATATCGCGAAATCATACCCATCTGATCACCCCTGCTGCAGAATTTGCCCCAAGCTTAGAACAATTCCGCCACTCCCCGCAACAAAAAGATTAACTACCCAAAAATGAAAAACCGATGCATCTGCTACATGCATCGGCTTGAAAAGGTCTTGAAGCAGAATATCAGTCGTTCAATCCCCAATATTCGCTTGATGTATAGGGCAAACCCTGCACTATTCGCCAGGTTCCAGATTCATTCTTCCAGGTAATCGATATGTTTTCAAGGTAAATGTCTGTATTCTCAGGAGCATTGCCGACGGCACCAGGCTTAAGCTCTACATTTACCACAATAGTAGTCACAACTTTAACCGTGTTGTTGTCAACAACCGTATGACTGGTAGGTGTCATGGTGTATTTGTTAAAATCATAACGTTCAAGACGGCTCTTGGTAACGCTTTTCAATTCGTTGAATTTATTTGCATCGCCCGCGATATTCTTGAATTCTGCAGAGATATTGGCCATGAAATTGTTTATTCGCGTTGTCACATCGCCATCATTATCAAGCATATTAGTTTCGACGGTATCATACGAAGCAGCAATAGTCGGATAATCTGCCAAGGGGTCTGCAGTTGGCGCAACCGGATTGCTGCTGCCGCCTCCGCCGCCGCAGCCGGTAAGCATGGCGAGAGAAAGAATCATTACCAGAGTCAGTTTGAGTAGCTTCATTTTTATCTCCTGTTTTGTTGCAATGCTGTGCTGTAAAGACTTACAGCCGCAAAGCCGCGATGTACACAAATTTATTGCAGGCAGATTATAGCATAAATCAAATTCTCGCGCAGAAAAACTGAAACCGGCTGTTAAATAACCTTCAAAACAAATCAGGCAGGCCGTTGGCCTGCCTGCATCATCGGTGAAATCTGTGTAATCGGCGGATGCTCTTGCTTCCAGCCGATTTCTTACTTCGCGGCCGGGTCGAGTTTTATCTCACGCAGATCACCGAGGCCGCTGAAGATGGCTTCCCATTGAGTGCCCTTGCGCAATTTCATGAACTGATCGAACGTCAGTTCTTTGTCGCGCATCTTTTTGACTTCGTATTCCTTGCCATCGCTGAGGCGCTTAACCTTAACCATATAGGCCTCTTTTCGGGCCTTTTCCGAAATATCGCCAATCTTTGGCGGAGTATTCTTTATCACTCCCGGGTCTGGCCATTTTGGCTCATCCTGAGTACCTTTTAGCTCAACCGGCGCAATATCTATCCAGCGGTCGATGTTATAGGTAACCATTTCGTCGTAAATTGGCTCTTTTCGGAATTTCTGCTTCTTAACAGTGCGGGTGCGCTGCTCTTCTTTATACTTCGGCACCATCTTGTATTTGACCTGAAAGCGCCCGTTACCTAGATCGATCTTGCCATCTTCGACCTTGTCTTCGCCAATTTTAACCTTCTCGGTATAGGTTTCCTGAACATCTTCAAAACCATCAGGAATTTCTTTATCACCGCGTTTCTCACGATTGCTCGACAACCGTATTGCAGCCTGAGGAACTTCGTTCTGCCAGGCTTTTTCTTCTAATGTCTTATATTCCTGTCGCTCGATTACGCGCGACCACTGGTTATCGATAATCTCTATCTTTTCGGGTGTTTCGCGACAACTCAAAAATGAAACGATCAGGAACAGCAGCGCAATGATACCGCAACCGATCTTGAAAGCTGCCGGCATTGGCGGAGGTGGCGCTTTCGGCTGTGACGGCCCGGCCTTGGGCACAGCGCCGCCGGCTGGAATTTCTTTCACAGCCCGCTGTTTGCCGGAGTTGCGCGCAGAACCACAGCCGGTACATTTTTCAGAAGAAGCCGGACTGGTGTTGTCACAGAATGGGCAGATCCAGTCGGGGCCGGCCTTGGCTTTGGCCAGTTCAGCTTCGTCGGTTATTGCCGGTGCATTGTCATCGCAGTGAAACTGCACATCCGCGCCCCGAATCGCGCCACAAGCATCGCACTGCTGCTCAGCGCCACGATTTTTAGCATTGCAGTTGGGGCAGATCCAGTAACCTTCTACTATTTCCTCAATTACTTTAATCTCGTCAGAACCATCTTTCTTTTTGCCGTTCACAACCATACTCCTCAATTCCAACTCTTGTGCGGTTTTTCCGCAACATTCAAGAACTTTTCTGTTTATATTTGAGTCCTGTCAGCCCAGTTATATCACAAAAATCCGCGATGTCATACATCTTTACAAAATTCTCGCACACCACGCTATATTTGCAGCACACTCTTCCTTATCGGTATCGGTATCGGGATCGGTATCGAAACAGGCTTTCAGTCATGAAGACATTATCCGCAGATTACATGATTAGCGCCGATTATTGAGGGGCTTTCCTTGTGCTTTTTGAATTTTTCAGAAAACTATCGACATAATCACCTGGGCAATTCGCCCGGGGAACCCTGCGGATAGGCTGTTCTAATGGCTACAGCCATAATAGCAACCTAATTTTGATGTACCCAAGTATAACCAACCTCCTGTGGGTGGCTGTGATGTTCTTATCTTCTTCGGTAATCGCTGTAGGCATCGGGGATTGAGACAGCTCAAAACGAATCTTTTGGCGGCACCGGCGGGGGAAGCAGCTCTTCGAGTTTCTGCGGTGGCGGTGGCGGTTCGGGCGCGGGGCAACGCGGAAATTGCCTGACCTGCGGGCCCCTGAACACCTGAATGCGGGCATTGCCTGTGTCGAGAACATACAGATCACCGTTGGGGCCAAATCTGACTTCGTGCGGGCGCACAAAACAACCCGGAGCAGTTCCGAAACGGCCGATTACCTGTAGGATTTTATGGTTGGTATCGAGAATGACAACCTTGTGGTTGCCGGTATCAGCTATTGCCAGACGACCGTCGAGGGACCGGTCGATGCCATTCGGGTAAAGAAGGCGATATTTTTCCCAGCGCCCGATTTCGGCTTTCTTCTTTAACGAGCTGTCAAAGAGCATGACGCGACGGTTGCCATTGTCAGCAACGTAAATATCACCATCAGTGCCGACCCAGACTCTGGTCAGATCCTTGAACTGCCGGTAATCGCGGCCAGACATGCGATGCATGTGACCGAGGCGTTTAGCCGGTTTGAGGTCTTTGCCGAAAATCTGCAGGCGGTTGCCTTGTGTGCGCATGCGCTGGGCAAAATCGAGCCCGAGACCTCTGATATACTTGCTGCGCGGTTCGGTAACATAAATCTGGCCGCTGCAATCGACGTCGATACCGAGCGGATGATGAAAGTAGCCGTCTTTCCAGCCTTCCTGACCGAGTACCCAGCGAATTTCACCGTTGAAGGCCATGGCCAGCAGACGATGATTGCCGGTATCAGCGATCAGCAGAGTCGAGGTGCCGAGCCAGGCAATGCCGACCGGCAGGTTGAAATGATCCATCGGAATATGCTCAGCCGGCCGGGTATGCCCCTGCCCATGCTGATAGGCGCGCCCGACCAGATAATTCGGGTTACGGCCATAAAGAAAGTCTTTTTCGCGATAGGCATCGTGCGAGTCGATCGGGCGGGTGCGGTCGTCCCAGGGCCAGAGGCCGCCATAAACCCTTTCTAGAGTCAGCGGCGCCGAAGCGTAAGGTGTCGAATCCACCGAAAACAGCTGAATACGGTTACTGTGTGTATCGCAGACAGCCAGATATTTGCCGTCGGGCGAAAACACCATGCCTTCCGGCTGATTGAAGCAACCTTTTTCGTGGCCGAGCGTCGAATAGAGCGTAGCGAATTTAAAAAAGCCGGTGCCGTTGGCACACACCTGTGATTGCCCGAAAAGCAGCAACATCACCGGCAGCAGCCACCACCAGCACGCCAGAAAAACACTGCAACTTCTTCGCCATCTCTTAATCATTGCAGCCAGAATACCAGAAAACCCCGCCCCTGCCAAAAACATTCGCGAAAGAACAGAACGACCAGACTAAAACAAGTCTGGTCAGAATTGCGAATGGAATGGCTGAAGCAAAGTGTCAGGTCAGCAGTCGTCTTAAAGGCCTTTTCTGGAGTGGCAAGCCCAAAAAGTGCTGTCAGCTTGAGAAAAGCTCCCTCGCGACGACGTGAAACAGTCGCCAGTCTGTACAAAGCCACAGGATCTCACTGAATGAGAATTAGCCTTGTGATTCTTGACCATAGAGTACAGGTCTGTTATTATCGGCGGCGTGAAAGATTTCATATCTTTATAGCAATATTTGAATCTGAATGTATGAGGGTAGAAACAGATGCTGGAAGCAGTCGTATATAACCGTGAAGAGAGCAGGCTCGAGCTGCTCGATCAGACGCTGCTGCCGGTCGAAACCCGCACGGTGTTCTGCAAAACCGAACAGGAAACGGCTAAGGCTATTGTCGACATGCAGGTACGCGGCGCGCCGGCCATTGGCGTGGCGGCTGCCTACGGCATAGTGCTCGGCCTGAACAACCCGCAGAATCACGGCAAGCCTTTTAAAGCAGCGTTCGCTGAGATATGTGACCTGCTCGCGAGCACCCGTCCCACAGCGGTCAATCTGTTCTGGGCGATCGACCGCATGAAAAAAGCGCTGTCCGGCTGCAGTGATTTTGCCGCCGCCGCGGCAACTGCGCTTACAGAAGCTGATGCGATCAAGGCTGAGGACATCGAAATGTGCCGCAGTATCGGGCGTTTTGGCGCCAGCCTGCTCAAAAACGGCGAAACCTGGCTTACACACTGCAATGCCGGCGCCCTCGCCACCGCAGGCTATGGCACGGCGCTTGGCGTATTCAGAGCCGCCCGGGAACAGGGCAAGAAGTTTAAAGTCTTTGTCGATGAAACCCGGCCACTGTTGCAGGGCGCCCGCCTGACCGCCTGGGAAATGGTGCAGGAAAAGATCGACGCCACGCTGATCTGCGACAATATGGCCGGCGGCCTGATTCGCGACGGCAAGGTGCAAGGCGTGGTAGTCGGCGCTGACCGCATCACCGCGCATGGTTTCGTTGCCAATAAAATTGGTACCTACCCTTTGGCAGTGCTGGCTAAATACAATGGCGTGCCTTTTTATGTTGCCGCGCCCGATTCGACATTCGATATGACCATCAAATACGGCGAAGAAATCAAAATCGAAGAACGTGATCATGACGAGGTCAGATATATCGGCGGGCAGCAGGTCGCTCCCAAAGAAATCAAAGTTTACAACCCGGCTTTCGACGTGACGCCGCCCGAACTGATAACTGCCATTATCACCAACAAAGGCATTATCAGGCCAATCTATCGCGATACCATACCGCAATTCATCGGCGCCGACACAAAAGAGGCAGGCGCATGACAAATCTTCGTGATTTTCAGCTGACCGGGCAGAATCTGTTCGATGCCGGCCTGAACAACTCACATTCAGGCAACATGAGCATGCGCAACAATCGCATGATGGCAATAACCCGCAGCGGTGCCATGCTGCACCGACTGGAATTTTGCGACATCATCGAAACCCTTATCGATGGAGAAGATGCGCAGACCCCTCTGGCTTCACGCGAGCGCCCGGTTCACCGTGCGATATACCTGCATACTGGCGCCGGCGCAATAGTTCACGCACATCCGCCCCACCTGATTGCGCTTTCCCTGCACTGCCATAACTTCATGCCGATCGATGCCGAAGGGCAGTATTTCTTTAAACGCGGCATCCCGGTGATCGAAGTTGCTAATGCCATCGCCTCAGAAGAGGTGGCCATGAAGGTAGTGCCGGTGCTGCGTGAGTTTCCTGTTGTCATTGTGCGCGGGCACGGCACCTTTGCGATCGGTGACAGTCTCGAAGATGGATTTCATTATACCAGCAGCCTGGAGCACAGTGCCAGGATCGCTTTGATCAATAACCAGTTAATCAAAACTCTCACATAAGGACGACAGTGATGCTTTTCGAAAAACCCGAAAATACCGTATCTGCGAAGCGCGAAGAAGAAATACTCCAATACTGGGAAAAGGAAAATATCTTTAAAAAGTCGATGAGCAACCGCAAGGGCGCGAAGAAATTCGTGTTCTTCGAAGGCCCGCCAACAGCCAACGGCACTCCACACCCCGGACACGTGCTGACCAAGGCGATGAAAGATCTGATTCCGCGTTACAAAACCATGTGCGGCTACCATGTCGGTCGCAAAGCTGGCTGGGATACTCATGGTCTGCCGGTCGAGCTCGAAGTAGAAAAGCAGCTGGGCATCGAAAGCAAGCAGGACATCGAAAAATACGGCATCGAAAATTTCATCAAGAAGTGCCGTGAAAGCGTATTCAAATATGAAGCGCAGTGGCGCGCCATGGTCACCCGCGGCGGTTTCTGGGTTGATATGGATGACCCCTATATCACCTGTACCAACGAATATATCGAGACGATCTGGTGGATTCTCGGCCAGTTCTGGAAAGAGAATATGCTTTATGAAGGGCACAAGGTCGTGCCTTACTGCCCGCGCTGCGGCACCGCACTGTCGTCACACGAAGTCGCACAGGGTTACCGCGAAGTCGAAGATCCTTCGGTTTATGTGCGTTTCGCGGTTAAAGACCAGCCAGATACCAGCTTTCTGGTATGGACGACCACACCCTGGACGCTGATTTCGAACGTCGCGCTGGCTGTTGGCAAAGATATCGAATACGTCAAGGTCAAGCTCAACGATGAATTCATGATTCTCGCCAAAGCCCGCCTCGAAGTGCTCAAAGGCGAAGGCGAAGTTGTCGAAACCTTCAAGGGCGAGCAACTGGTTGGCCTTGATTATCAGCAGTTGTTCCCATTCGTCAAGCCCGAGAAAAAAGCTCATTACGTTATTGCCGGCGACTTTGTATCGACCGAAGACGGCTCGGGTATAGTTCATATCGCTCCAGCGTTCGGCGAAGACGACTATCGCGTCGGCAAAGAGAACGACCTGCCGGTAATGCAGCCGGTCGGGCTCGACGGCAAGTTCAGAGACGAGGTAGAGCCCTGGAAAGGCCAGTTCGTCAAAGCGGCTGACCCCGCCATCATCAAAGATCTCAAGCAAAGCGGCAAGCTGTTCGCTTCCGGCAAAATAAAGCACACCTACCCATTCTGCTGGCGCTGCGACAGTCCTTTGCTCTATTACGCACGCCACAGCTGGTTCATCAAAACCACAGCATTCAAAAACGAAATTCTGCGTAACAATGAACTGATCAACTGGTTCCCTGGTCACATCAAAGAAGGGCGTTTTCTCAACTTCCTCGAAAACATGATCGACTGGGCAATATCACGCGACCGCTACTGGGGAACTCCCCTGCCAATATGGGTCTGCAAAGAGTGTAATCACCATCATCTCGTCGACAGCATCGCCAATCTTAAAGAGCTTGGGCGAGACGTTCCCGACGATATCGAGCTGCACAAGCCTTATGTCGATCAGCTCGAACTGAGCTGCCCGAAATGTAAGGGTCTGATGAAGCGCGTGCCAGAAGTCATTGACTGCTGGTTCGATTCAGGCGCAATGCACACTGCGCAGTGGCATTACCCGTTCGAAAACAAAGAAACCTTTGCCGAAAATTTCCCGGCCGATTTCATCTGCGAAGCGGTCGATCAGACGCGCGGCTGGTTCTACAGCCTGCTCGTCACCTCGACCTTTCTGCACAAGGCGCCGCCCTACAAAAACGTTGTGGTTCTCGGCCTGATCTGTGACAAAAATGGCATCAAGATGAGCAAATCAAAGGGTAACGTGCTCGACTGTATGTCGCTCTTCGATAAATACGGTGCTGATGCGGTCAGATGGTCGCTCTATAGCGGCACCGCACCCTGGAATACCCGCCGATTCTATGAAGAAGCGATTGCCGAATCGCAAAAGCGCTATCTTGGCACTTTGCAGAACGTCTACAGCTTTTTCGTTCTCTACGCCAACATTGAAAAATTCGACCCAAAGCAGGCATCAATGCCGGTTTCTGAGCGCAGCGAGATCGACCGCTGGATCATTTCCCGCTACAATCACACCGTCGACGAAGTCAGAAAGGCGATGGATCGTTTCGAAGTCGTCTGGGCCACCGGCCACATGGAAAAATTCGTCGATGACCTGTCGAACTGGTATGTGCGCCGCAGCCGCCGCCGCTTCTGGAGCAGCGAAAAGAGCCCCGATCAGCGCAGCGCCTTCATCACGCTTTACGAAGTGCTGACCGGCATGGCAAAGCTGACAGCCCCGTTCACACCGTTCATCGCAGAAGACATCTACCGCAATCTGGTTGCCCGTACCGATACAGGCGCGCCAGAAAGCGTACATCTCGCTGATTACCCGGCGGCAATAGTTGAGCTGATTGACGAACAGCTGGAACGCAAGATGGAATTCGTCATGAAGGTCGTTCAGCTTGGTCGCGCCGCTCGCAATGAAGCCAATCTCAAAGTCAGGCAGCCACTTGCTGAGATGAAAGTGGTAATTGCTGACGATTTCGAACGCGACACACTGAGCGCGATGGAACACCTGCTGCAGGAAGAACTCAACATCAAAAACGTCTGTCCGATCAGCGATTCGACCAGCCTGATGAAGTATGTCGCCAAACCCAATTTCAGAGCACTCGGCCAGGGCCCGCTCAAGGGTATGATTCCACAGATCAAGGCCCACCTGGAAAGCGCTGATGGCAACGAGATTAAAAAACAGCTTGAAAACGGCGGTTACGAATTCACTCTCGATGGCAAACCGGTCAGCCTCAAGCCAGAAGAGGTCGATATGCAGGCGCTGGCCAGTGTTGATTATGCAGTGCAGACCGAGGGCAAGCTCAGCATAGCTTTGAACAAAGTTTTGTCGCGTGACCTCGTGCTCGAAGGCCTGGCGCGCGAACTGGTCAATAAAATTCAGTTCATGCGCAAAGAACTCGGTTTTGATATAATAGACCGGATCAAAGTCGGCTACGAGGTTCTCGACGCCGACCAGAAAACAGAAATAGACGATACCATCAACCAGTTTGGCAGTTACATAGCCCAGGAAACGCTGGCAAAAGGCATCGACGCCCATGCCGGTGGCGAAAGCACCGAATGGAATATAAACGGTATCAGAGTCAAACTGGGAATTACAAAGGAGCTTTCGGCATGAAGTTCAGAATCGAAAAAAAGACACTGCACGAAGCAATAAACGTTGTCAGCCGCGCTGTAGCCAGCAAAACCTCACGCCCGGTATTGCTTAATCTCTTGATGACAGCGCACGACAACAGTCTGCGCTTTGTCGGCACCGATCTCGACATCATGATGATTTCGAGTCAGGCCGCCGAAATCGAAGAGCAGGGTCATTTCACAATTCCGGCCAAGCTCATTCAGGAAATAGTCAGCAGCATTCCTGACGAAGAAGACGGCCGCGTTCTTTTTGAACTCGACAACGAAGACACCCGCGAAGTATCGCTGAGCTGTGGTCGCAGCCGATTTCATCTGCAGGTTCAGCCGGCTGATGATTTTCCGCCGGTACCGGTTATCGACAACGAAGAATTCGTCTCATTCAGCGTCAATTCAGCTTTACTAAAACAAGGGCTCAAAGAAGCCGGAGTCGCCGTTAACACGGAAGAAGGCAACCCGGTGCAAAAGAGCGTCTGCGTTGACTTTGCCGCCGCCGGAATGCCGACACTGGCTTCAACTGACAGCAAGCGCCTGGCCGTTACCACCCTGCACGGCATAGAAATACCCGAAAGCATGCGCAAAACCCTTATTGTTCCTTCGCGCGCCGTAGCTGAACTGGTCAGACTTCTTGACAGCAACGACAGTATAAAATTAGGTCTGTATAAAGAACAGCTGGTTATCTGCACCGAACACTTTCAGCTGATCACCCGGCTGGTCGATGGCAAGTTTCCTGATTACAACCGTGTTCTCCCGAAAGAGTCGAGCCGCAGCCTGAAGATCGACCGCAAGGACTTTTTACAGGCTCTCAAGGCAGTCGCACCGATTGCGCGCTCTAACAGCGACCTGGTCAACTTCGACGTGGGCCCGAATGAAACCCGCATCTGGGCCAAGGCCCCAGAAAAAGGGACGGCCGAAATGTTTATCAGCACAGAATTGTCAGGCGAACCGATAAACATTTCCTTCAACATCAACTTTGTGCTCGATTTCGTCAACAACGTCAGCGACGCCCAGATCATTCTCGACATGACGACGCCAAATTACCCGGGGCTGCTCAAGACCGGCAACCCCGAGTCTGAATTCAAATACGTAATAATGCCAATGTCTTACTGACAAGGAAGCAGGATAAAATGAGCCGACAAGACCTCGCCCGTATTCGCCTCGATATCGCCAGTGAAAAGTCTGAGATCCGCAAGAACGCTCTTGCCGAAATCAAGAACTGGACTCCGGCTGAAGCGCTTCCCATTCTTGCAGCAACCATAGATCGTAAAAACGATGACGTGTTGCTCGACATCAGCAAAGCGATGCTCTCATTCAAAGACGAGGCTTTGCCCTATCTGGTCAAGGCGTTGACTTCTGATAACTGGTCGATGCGCCGCTCGGCATCGTTCATTCTTGGCAAACTCGGCGCCAATTCGCTGAAAAAACTCATGGAAATGATTCCCGAAAATGAAGAAGACGTCGACTACTGGATGGTACAGACCCTCGGCAACATGGGCGGCGAGGCCGTGCAGTATCTGGTCAGAGTTTTCAAGCACAACAACGAGAAGATAAGGCTGGCTGCGATCAGAGCCGCTCAGAATGTTAACGACCCACGCATGGTAGTGTCTCTGCTGCATCTGCTGGAAGAGCAGAACTGGCCTGTGCGCAAAGCCGCTTACGACAGCCTTGAACGTCTTTATGTCAACAACCTGCCGGCAGTGGTCGAAGCTCTCGATAACAGTTCAGACGAAGCCAAATACTGGATAATCAAGCTGCTGGCACAGCAGGCCAATCCCGAGCTGACCGCAAAGTTCGCCAAAATCGTCGATAACGGCCCGATGGAATCAAAGCTGGAAGCGATAAAAGCTCTGAGCATGATCGAAAACACCGAAGCACACCGCATTCTGGTCGGTTATCTCGCACACAAATCCTGGATCATCAGAAAAACGGCAGCTGACGCGATTTATTCGCAGGGTCTCGGCGCTTCTGACGAGCTGATTTCGGCAATCAACGGATCAAACGTAGATGCCAGATACTGGTCGGTCAAGCTGCTCGGCCAGTCAAAAGAACCGCGCATATTCGAAGAAATCGTCAAATGCCTGCAGGACACCCACGCTTCCGTGCGCTCAGCGGCCTGTCAGGCGCTCGGCGCCCTTGGCGACAAACGCTCGCTCGCTCCACTGATGACAATGCTCAACGACGAAGCCGAAGAGGTAAGAACTGCCGCAATCCTGGCTCTCAGCCAGATCGGCGAACGCGACGAAGCTCCAGCAAAGTCGGCACTGCCAGCCCATGTGCGTCAGGAAAACATGATGCCCTGCGTTCACTGCGGCAAAATGGTCGGGCGCAACTTTACCTTCTGCCCCTTCTGCCTCGGTCATCTCCGGCATGCCTGCCGGAACTGCGGCCGTGCTATCGACACCAAATGGAAAGGCTGCCCCGACTGCGGCACTCCAATTTAGGTTGCTCACCGCCGGTCTCTGACAAAAGTGGCCGCTCCATTGTCTGGGCGGCCACGCATAGGGGATTAGAGATCAGTGGGAGAAACATTATAGAGAGGGACTTACAAAACTATTGAATCAACTCGCCGCAAGGCGGGTTTTTTCTTTTTCCAGAATGTTTGACTGTGGTATTCTTGAAAAGGTTCCAGAAAGTAGGAAAAAATGTTTAAAAACAAAATAAAATTTTTGCTCTTTCTGCTTTTGAGTGCCCTGTTCATAGTAGAAGCGGGCTTTGCTGACCCGATAAAAAAAGAGATCAAAATCGGGATTTTAAAAAAAGAGAGCATAGGCGGCTGGGATTACGAGTGGCAGGAAACCATCGACTTTCTGAACCAGAGAGTCAATGACCACGACTTCAAAATTCTCATGTTGTCCTGGTCTGATCTGAAGCAGGCGGTTGCCAGCGGCAAAGTCGACTTTGTCATTGCCAGCCCGGTGTTCAATATCGAACTCGACCTCGAAGGTCAGCTTACAATAATTGCCACTCTGCGCCGCGAGAGCGAAAAAATAGATGCTTTCGACAACCTGTTTGGCTCAGTAATTTTCTGGCGCGCTGATAACATAGAAATAAAGTCGTTATGGGATCTTCGCAATAAAACGATTGCAGCTGGCCCGGTGAATTCTATTGGCGGCTGGCTGGCAGCCGCACGTGAATTCGCCGAAAGAGGCATTGACCTGCGCAATGCCGCCAGTAAAGTATTCCATCACATCGACACCAACAAGATAGTCGATGAGGTAATGAGCAGAAAGACTGATTTCGGCATCTGCCGTACCTCCAGCCTTGAGCTTCTGGCAGCAACCGGTAAGTTAAACATGGACGACATTGTTTACAGCCGCGAATTGTATATGCACACTGAACATCTGCCATTTGCCTGCTCAACCAGGCTTTACCCGGAATGGTCTTTTGCCAGAGTAATTCATACACCTGCCAACCTTGTAGAAAAGGTAACGCTCAACCTTCTGCGCATGTCAAACATTGACGAACCAAGAAAAATTACCTGGGAATTCCCGGCCAACTATTCGCAGGTTCATCAGATGATGCAGACGCTCAATCTCGAGCCCTTCCGCAGTGAAAATTCTCTGGTCAACATGTTGGTCAAGCGCATGCGCAGGTGGCTGACCGGCCTGATAATAACGCTGCTGGCACTGGGTTCACTGGTTTTTTATCTGCTCAAACTCAATTACCGACTACGCAATCTTACCCTGGAACTCAACAGCCAGCGGGGATTTCTCAAACATCTGGTAGACTCGCTGCCCGACATGATATTTGTAAAAGATCAGGCCGGGCATTACCTTATGTGCAATCAGGCTTTCGCTGAGGCTTTTAATATCAGCTCCGACACTATCCACGACAAATCAGACAGCGACATATTTGGCAGTGCGCACCCATTTCTTGATATTGTCGACCTTCACAGCCAGGGGTCTGCCATACAGAAACTTGTCAGAGAAATAGAAATAGCCGGCCCCAGCACGATTTTTGGTGAAATCATCAAGGTGTCCTGCCCGTTACATGGTTTGCAGGAACCGGTTACTATCGGCATTATCCGCGACATTTCAGTCAGTTACCGCGCCAGACAGCTCCAAGAGCAGCGTGAAAGGCTGATTTCAGGAATTGCCGAAGCAGCCCATCTCATTGTCGGCGCCGAAGCTTCGGTTGAAAAATCGATGCCAGCGGCGCTTGACGCCATAGCCAGAGCAGTAGGCGCTGACCGCATCGGCATGATAAGGCATGAAGAATTCAACGACAAAACCAATGATGAAAAGCCGACATTCCGCTGTTTTTCTTGCCACTGTCGCGACGAACACCAGTGTCACCGCGATACTGCCCAAATGATTGAAACCATAATCAGAGAGCATTATTCACGACTGCTGGCAGGAAACTGTATCGGCCGCAGTACAACAGAGTTTTCAGGGACAATTATCGCAGAACTTGTCAGAATGGGAATAAAGTCACTGCTTATCATACCGGTATTTGTTCATAAAAAATTCTGGGGTTGTCTCGAAGTACACGTTCTGCAAGCGGCACGCAGCTGGTTCGACTTTGAACTCGCGGCCCTCGAGCTGGCTGCTGAAATTTTCGGATCTATGATCGAGCGCAGCAATGATTTCGTCCAACTGGTCAATTATCGCGACCGGCTCAAACTGGCGCTCGATTCAGCCGGCCTCTATCTGTGGGAATACGACTTCGAGAACCGCGAGAATATGACACCGGACGACCTTTATCTCAATCTCGGCTATCTCGGCCGGGAAAAGATAGTAGAACAGCGAGAACTCGGTTTTGATATACTTCACGAAGATGACCGACATCTGATACGTAACATTGCTGATGCCGAGAACTGTCAGTTCGAAGTCAGGCTACTGAGCCAGAGTGGCAAATATCTATGGCACTCTTTTATCGGACGCAACTATTTTGACGCCAGTCATAAACACTTGCGTATCATCGGCTTTTTCCGTAACACCAGCGTCGAACACCAGCGCGATATGGCCTTGCGTATGGAAGAAGGTCGCAACGTTCATGCCCTGACGGCCGCTCATGCCGCCAGCTGGGAATATGTGCCGGAAGAGCGCAGATTTTACTGGTCGCGCCACATCAAAAAACTTCTGGGCTACAACCCCGAGATTTTCTCTCCTAATATCCAGTCGGTATACCAGATTATTCACCCTGACGATCTGCCGGCCGCCAAAGATGCCGTGCGCAAATTTCTTGTCTCAGGCAAAGAATTGCGCTTTGACTGCCGCCTGCGCCATTTTGATGGTTCTTACTCCTGGTTCGTCAACATCGGCACCCAGGTCGAAGACCCTGAACTGGCTGATTACCGCTATTACGGCATTATCATCGACATATCGGAAACCAGGCGTCTTCAGGAAAATCTCACAGAAGCGCGCAACCGTGCGCTTATGGCGAGCAAAGCCAAAAGCGAATTCCTTGCCAATATGTCGCATGAAATTCGCACGCCGATGAACGGCATTCTCGGCATGCTCGAGCTGCTCATGGCCACCAGTCTCGATCATCGCCAGCGAGAATTCGCCGGGCTGATCTATCGTTCCTCGCAGTCACTTCTCGGCATTCTCAACGCTGTTCTCGACCTTTCTAAGATCGAGGCTGGCAAAATCGTTCTTGAAAAAGACAGCATCAACCTGCGCCGGTTGCTCGAAGAAGTTGTCAGCCTGATGCAGCCTCTCGCGGAGAAAAAAAGAATCGAAGTCATTCTCAAATACCCCCCAGCCGCGCCAGATCAGATAGTTGCCGATGGAGGCCGATTGCGTCAGGTTTTGACCAACCTTCTGAGCAACTCGGTCAAGTTCACTCAAGAAGGCTTCGTCATCGTCGAGGTGGCTGCCGAAATACAGACTGATGGCAAAACCGGGCGTTTCAGCTTTTCGGTAAAAGACACGGGCATCGGCATGAGCGATGAGCAACAGCAGCTGGTTTTTGAGAAATTCAGTCAGGCTGATTCTTCTATTACCAGGCGTTTTGGTGGTACCGGCCTGGGCTTGACGATATGCCAGGAACTGATAAGGCTGATGGGCGGCGAAATATCGCTGGAGAGCGCAACCGGACTGGGCACCAGAATAAGCTTCACTCTCACCCTCGAACTGCTCAATGAAACGCCGGCTGTGCCAACCCACTTTCCTGAAAAACTGCGAACATTCGTCGCCGGGCACAACAGCCCGGTTGTCGATACCGTGTGCGAAATAATAAGTTCATGGAATATCGACTGTAGTAAGGTCAGCTACGACGAACTTCCGGAAGTCATAAGATCCGAGTCTGCCTCCAGTCATCCGGTGGTTACCATTTTCGATTTTCCGCCAGGAGAACAGCTGCCTGAGCATCTCAAATACCAGAAACCTGACAATGTTACCGGCAGCATTTTCCTGATGACCCCTCGTCAGCTGGCTTCCATAGATAGTCGAGACCAGGATTTCTCGACCATCTATCTTCTCAGCAAGCCGGTCACCACTGCCAAGCTCTACAATGCCATGCTCGAAATACTGCAAAGACCTGAGCAACGCCTTTACGAAATAAACAAATCAGGCCGTTTCAATAGCATCAAGCCGGCAAAAGCATACGAAAACCTCAACCTGCATCTACTGGTGGTCGAAGACAACGAAATCAACCAGGAAGTTGCCAGAGGAATTCTCGAAATGATGGGTTGCCGTGTCACCCTGGCCAGCTCTGGTGCGGTTGCTCTTGAGCATCTCGAACATGTCAGATTCGACGCCGTGCTGCTCGATTGCCAGATGCCCGAAATGGATGGATTCGAAGTTGTCAGAATTATCCGCGAAAATCCTGAACTCAAGGATCTGCCGGTAATCGCCATGACTGCGCATTCAATGCCGGGAGACCGTGAGAAGTGCATTAATTCAGGCATGAACGACTACATCGCCAAACCGGTCGAAGCCCGACAGCTCCAGAGCGTTCTGCGCCGGGTCACTCAAGCGAAAACAGTTGAAGAAAGCCATGAAAACGAAGGCAGGACTTTTTTGATCTCCAGCGACGAGCAGTCACCCGATGTAATACTTGACAGCGCGCGGATAAGACGCATTTTTGGTCGCAAGCCACAATCACTCAGCCGCCTGGTAAAGGCTGCTTTTGCCAATTACACAAATCTCGACCGACAAATAAAAGAACAGATCGTCAATAAAGACTTTCAGGCAGCTGCCAGCAATGCGCATACCATCAAGGGCTCTCTCGGCAATCTCGGCGGCAACCGCGCGGCGGCACTGGCCGCCGAGCTGGAACAGGCACTCAATAATAGCAACGGTGCGCAGGCCAGCGAAATAAGAAAAAAACTCGAACAAGCATTCAACGAATTTTTCACCCAGCTCGAAAAGCTTGAAGCCGAAATCAACAGTCCACCTGAAAATTGACCAGCAAAACGGGGCTGTCTCTCCTATGAGACAGCCCCGTTGTTATAAACCGGGTTTAGTCAGTAACTATTTGGCGGGCGAGGCCGGGCGGGCCTGCTTGCGCTCTCCTGTCTGCTGCGGCTGCGAATGATTTTCGTGCTTCGACTCATCAGGCATTACCTTGCCAAGATAACTGGGCAACTCGACGCCGGCCATACCTGCGATATCCTGCAACGGTGGCAGCGATTTAACAAAGCTCGAAACGAAGTTTGAAGTCGATGAATTGCCGCCTTCGCCGGAATCCCAGACGGTGATCTTGTCGATCTTGAGATTCTTGATCGCTTCGACCTGCTTTTCGACGATAGATTCGATCTTTTCGACCATCAGCAGAGTCGCCAGCGCGCGCGGATCATTGTTGACGCTCTTGAGCAGTTCAGAATAACCGAGCGCTTTGGCTTCGAGCACCTTCTTGACGCCTTCAGCCTCAGCCTGATAGTTGAGCAGCAACGCGTCGGCATTACCCTTGGCTTCGATACTGATCTTGCCGGCTTCCGCCTGAGCATCGAGCTCGATCTTGCGCTTGTCGATTTCTTTTTGAACGATTTCTTCGGCAGTCAGGCGTTCAAGTTCGGCTTTATACTGGGCTTTCTGAATTTCAACCTGAGCTTCGCGCACGGCAATTTCGGCCTTTTTGCGGGCCTCTGCTTCTTTTACAACCAGCTCTGAGTTCGAAATTACGATAGAAGCCTTAGATTTGTTTTCGCCTTCGATTGCTTCGGCTTCACGCTGCTGCACGTAAATACGGCGCTGCGCTTCGGCTTCTTTCTCACCCATTTCAGCTTCGGCCAGCTTCTTGGCAACCTGAACCGTCTTTTCGCTGTTGGCTGCAGCTTCACCGATTACCGCCTCAGCTTCTTTTTTCTGTACGTAAATGCGGCGGTCGGCTTCGGCTTCCTTTTCACCCTTGTCGGCTTCTGAAAGGTTGCGGGAAACCTGAATCGCACGCTCGCGGTTAGCCGCAGAAACACCAATATCACCAAGCTGCTTCTGCTGAGCCACATCGATATTGGCTTTGTTGATAGCTTCTGAAGAAGCCTTTTTACCGATACTCTCAATGTATTCAGAAGTGTCGGTAATGTCGGTGATGTTAACGTTGATCAGATACAGACCGATCTTGTTGAGCTCGGGCTCGACGTTCTTGCGAACCGACTCAAGAAAGCTTTCGCGGTCCTGGTTGATCTGCTCGATGGTCAACGATGCTACTGTCAGACGCAGCTGACCGAAAATAATTTCCTTGGCCATGTCTTCCATGGCTGATGAAGACAGCATGAGCAGGCGCTCGGCGGCGTTGTTCATGATCTTGGGGTCAGTGCTGATACCGACGGTAAAAGTCGAAGGCACGTTGATGCGGATATTCTGCAGCGACAGAGCATTCTGCAACGGAATGCTGATAGTCATCGGCGTCAGGCTGAGATAGGCGTAATCCTGAATGAGCGGCCATACCAGCGCGCCACCGCCATGCAGACACTTGGCCGAGCGATTTTCGGCCACCTTACCGTAAATGACCAGAATCTTATCCGATGGACAACGCTTGAACCTCGTCGCCAGAAACACAAATGTCGAAAAAAGTAAGGCAACAACTACAGCTGCAACTACCGGCCACATAATTTTCCTCCTTCGTCCCTGTTATCCTTTTCAACTACCAGAATACCATTATCCTGTATCCATACAACAGTTATCTGTTCGCCTGTTTTGATTTCCTCTTTTTTTGCGGAAATCGCATCGTAAATACGCAGTCGGCCGTCTACCTCGACCTGAACCTGCCCGGTGCCTTCTGCCGGAATGCGCAGATAAACACAGCCGCCGGTTCCCAGTGCGGTGCCGATTCTCGCGGTACCATCCGACTGCAGGCGACCGACAAACCTGAACATCTGCGCCAGCAGCCATACCATGGCAAAGCCCGAGACGACCCCGCCCAGGGTTGCCACCCAGCCCGGCATGCCGCTGTCACGAATCAGCGCCAGACCGACCCAGCCAAACATCATGAAAAATGCAGTAAGCCCCTGAACCGATATGAAATGAAAGCTGACATCCGAACTGCTCACATGATGGTCGCCATCAGAAGAATCAACCATGTCGCCGGAATCGCCAGAGTCGGCGTCGGCCACCATATCGTGTGAAATATCGTCATGTACGTCGTCGGCAATCTCACCGGCGGCGTCTGGCGCGTCGTGGCCTATCTCGCCATCTGTGTCGGCAGAGATCAGACCCGAAAACATCAGAATCATTCTGATTGTAAAAACCACCGTGCCGCAAAGTGCACAGGTTAAAAAAACTTTTTCGATCAGGCTCATGGCCAGAATAGCTTCGACCAACCTCTGATTCCTCCTCGGCAATCTTTACATAAGCTGATTTTACAACAGTCGCGCCACAATGTATAACAGTTTATTTTGTGCGCTAAAACGCCTTCGGGCTCCAGCCTGATCGACCGGAGCCCAAAGGTGTTTATTAGAACAGGGCCGTTGCCCTGATTATAACAATACTCTGCTTATTTTTTGCAGGGCTTGTTGCACTTTACTTTTCTGAAGTGACCCTTGGTGTGATTACCGTTCTTGTCGTAGTGACCTTTTACGAAGGTTTTGCATTTCTTGCCGGTTACAGCTTTCTTTACGGCTACGCCGCTGTCCATTACTTTGTTCTGAACTGCGTCAAAAGCTTTGGTTCCAACTTTTTTGCCTGCTTTGAAACCCTTTTTGAAAGCCTTTTTAACATTCTTGAAGAAGCCGGGTTTGTGGCAACCGCTCTGATTAGCATGACCTGACTGACCTACCTGAGTAGCCTGACCAGACTGCTGAGACTGACCGGCCTGGCCTGCGTTACCTGACTGACCGGGGTTACCGGCAAATGAAGGAGCAGCACACAGAACAAGAGCGAGAACTGAACTCATGATTACCTTACGCATAATAAACACCCTCCTGATAAACTTATTAAAACTCTTATTAGAATTTATATCGTTCAAACTTGTGAGCATATTTAAGCAATTCTCGTGCCAAAACTGAATTTGTCTTCAAAAGCCTTATCAAATCAGGATTTCGCTCGATCGGTGTACAGCGTTAAATTTTCAGCAATGCCGGTTTTTCAGCACAGCGCTGCCGGAATTTCGCCAACAGTACAGAGCAGCGATTGTCAGCGAAGGAGTGCATCCTGCTCGGCTATGCCTCGCAGTCGCAAAGGCGATTTTTAAGTATGATTAAGATTTTGGCGTTTTTTTGCGGCCGATGGCCATGAACTCGATCTCGTCGAGCTTAACTGGTTCGCGCAGCCAGCCGCCAGCGGTACCGCCGTAGACTTTGTCGATTTTAAGGCCAATGCGGTTAACCATGCGCACAAGCTCTGAGGGCGTATAATAGCGTTCGATTCCGCGAACTTTTACAGGTTCTTCGCCATCTTTACCGTTAACCTCGTTTTCGAAGCGGCTGGTGAGCGTAAAAAGGTCTACTGTACCGGCAGCCACATCGACGTCGTTGATTGAACGAATCAGCCTGAAAGCATTGAGAACAGTGACGATGAAGCGCCCGTTATCTTTGAGCGCCGCCGCCATATTGGCAAAAATCGCCATGTCGCGGCTCCAGAGATCGTCGTCATCGTCAAACAGGCAGAGAGCGCCCTCACATAACGACAAAACAGCATCATACTGTTGTGCCGCTGTAAAATTCTGCGCAGCACATTCGATAAATTCGACCTGCACTCCGGCTTCCGCCATATTTTTACGCGCCACCTCCAGCATTCCTGACGAAATATCGACACCGGTAACCCGGTAACCGCGGCGGGCCAGTTCAATTGAATGGCGACCAGTGCCACAGCCGATATCAAGAATACAGGCGCCGGCTTTGAGCTCAAGCTCTTCGACGATAAAATCAACTTCGGCAACCGTGTTGAGCGTAAAAACTTCACGTTCATAACGGTCGGCAATCTGATCGAAAAACGATTTCCAGACGCCGTTCATTCTTTTTTGCCAGCTTTTTTAAGATCAGCAAAGAAATTGAGCAATTCCTGCTTGACTGCAGCAGTTCGATCGAAGTCTGCGCCAGGTACCGGCAGGTTGTTCTCGTTGCATATTTTGCGCATCATATCAAGACTGGCGGCCCTGTCTTCTGGTGTCAGCGTTTTTTTCAAACGGCGCGAGCTTGTGGTTATGCGACCACTGCCATCCTTGCTCTCGACAGTTTCGGTGTAGCGCTCTACCAGCACAGCTGTCAGCGATGCCGTCTGATCTTTCGACACTTTTTTGTTCATCATGCCAAAGATAAGGCGATCGACGAGCTCTGCCGGTTCAGCAGCTTCAGCAGGAATCGTTGTTTCAGCCGCTTCGGCGCCTTCGCCAACCGGCTTTTCGGCTAACTCGTAATTCTGGCGATAAAATGCCAGCAGCATAGCCTGGTTATGCAGGTTATTTTCGAGTTTCTGACCGGTTTCAGTCATGACTTCCATCAGGCCAATCTCGCCCGAACGAATCTTTTCGGCAACCTCAACCGCAGCTTTATTGATTTCCTCACGATCGGCATCGGCAAACGCCATTTCGGTGAGTTTATCAACCGTGTGTATCAGTCCGCTGGCTGCGAATTCAACCCCTTTTCCATGCAGAAAATCGACACCCATATAGCCGCCAATCAGAAATGCGGCTATTACTACAAAACATCCGCAGCCAAAACAGCCACAACAGTTTTTCTTGTTCATCATCAGCTTCCTTTCAGTAAAGATCCTTCTGCATTCTGTAATGCTGAATCTCGCCAAACAACAGGTAACTGTCAGCTGTAACATTATAACCCAGGACAAGATAAAAACCCACCGCATTCTCGCGGGCATCGAGAACTACTCTGGCAGCACCAAGTTCCCGTGCCTTCGCTTCGAGATACTCGACAATGCGGCGGCCAAGGCCGCGCTTGTGTGAAGCGGGATCTACCGCCATATACCTGATCTGAGCTTCTTCATGATCGTTCATCTGTAGACGACCGACGCCAATCACCCGATCGCCGGCAATCACCGCACAATGTTCGGTCTCGCCATCACGTTCGTCGCGCTCACTGCCCTCTGGCTCGCCCCAGGGCCTGCGCAGCACTGACCAGCGCAGGTGGTAATACTGGCGCCACTCGTCATCTGTTTCGGGCGATCGTAACTGCATTTCTTCGTTCATTTACTGCCTCGCATTCTCGACTTCATCAACAGGAAGCATGATATAGACCTGATCGTTCTCTCTCACCACCTGCGACAATCTGACTCCCACAAGACTGTTCTTTTCGGCACGGTCGACCGGCTTGAAAGCCTCTTCAATCGATTCGACCTTCTGCGTCAGAACGCCGGTGGCATTACCCTGAAACATCAGCTCATCACCCTGAGCAAAACCTGCGCCTTCGACCCTGATTTCGGCCACCATAACCCGTTTAAAAAAATTGGTGACGACTCCGACATGCACTTTGCGATGTGTCGCCTTGGAGCCATTGCCGCCGCTCCACTCGCCAATCTGGCGACCAAAAAAGAAGCCTTCAGAAAAGCCGCGATGAAAAACAGCGTCGAGCCGCTTCATAAGCAATTCTTTAAGCTTGTCGGAGAGTTCGACAAAATCGTCATCTGCATGATGAGCGTAGTAAAAATCAATATAAGCACGGTAACAGGCGGTCACTTCGCTGACATATTCAGGGCTGCGGCCACGGCCCTCGATCTTGAGACTGTCAATGCCCGCTGCCAGAAGTTTATCCAGAAAAGGCAGAGTGCAAAGATCGCGTGGGCTCATGACATAATCCTGGCCGATGAGAAACTCTTTTCCATCACGCAGATCGCGAATCTCATACTCACGTCGACAGGGTTGTCGGCATTCGCCGCGGTTAGCCGACTGATTGAAAGCCAACTGAGACATGAAACAGCGACCACTGACCGATACGCACATGGCACCATGCGCAAATACCTCGATTTCGATGTTTTCGGCGACTTCACCGAGCTGCGCCCTCAGGTTGCGTCTTATCGACAAGATCTCATCAAGAGTGCATTCGCGCGCCAGCACAAAACGCTTTACACCAAAATGTCGATAAAAAAACGCAAGTGCCGAGGAATTGGCTACCGACATCTGAGTCGAAACAAATGCTGCGATCTTATAGCGCAAAGCCAGATCGAGAATGGCGAAATCCCAGCAGATGATCGCATCGACACCAGCGGCGGCGGCCTGCTCGACCAGAGTCTCAGCCAATTCGAGCTCACTGTCGTAAACTATGGTATTCATCGCCAGATAGGCTTTGGCGCCATACTCGTGACAGAGTCCGGCAATCTCTGGCATTTCGCAGGCCGCAAAATTTTTGGCACTGGCTCGCATATTCATCGAGACAACGCCAAAATAGACAGCGTCGGCACCCGCTTCGAGAGCTGCGCGCAGGCTTATCATATCGCCGGCCGGCGCCATCAGTTCGGGTTTTCGTTTGTCTGAAAAAGTCATTGGCATCCCTTCAACTAGCGGTCTGTCAAAGTTGAATGCATGTTTAAAATCGTCATTGCGAGGAGCGTAGCGACGAAGCAATCTTTCCGACAATGGGATTGCCGCGTCGGGCTGACGCCCTCCTCGCAATGACCATTTCTTACCATGCAATTCAGATTTGACATATAGCCAGATTAAGCAACAGTTTGCTGACAGAAAAATTTTTGAGCACGAGCACGAGCACGAGCACGAGCACGAGCACGAGCACAAATAATATTACACGCCTCAGACATAATTAACTACTGCCAGATGCAATTTTTTCATAAAAAAACACCGGCGGCTGCCGGTGTTTTTTATTAAGCCATTGTCGGGCGCCTGGCCCTAATACATAGATCAGAGACCGTATACAGACAATATGTAATCGTTGCCTTCAACGTGAAAGGTCATAACGCGGCCATCAGGAGTCACTACGCGGTCGCGCGGCAGATCGAACGACGCACTCGGAAACACGATGATATCTTTATGAGCTGTCGGCCGGCCTGCGGCCGTGCAGCGATAAATGCGGTCGCGGTAGATCGCGCCGCTCTCTTCGTGGCAGGCAACCAGGCTCAGATAGAAATTACCTTCCTTATCCTGGCCGATGACCTGTGAACCCACGTATTTTACTGCTGGATCTTCGATATCGAGCGGAAATTTATACAGAGGAATAGTCTCGGCAGGAGAAGCAGTGCTCCTCAGAAGCAGTTCAGCATTTTTGTCGCTGATTTCAAGAACCATGAGCTTGCCGCCAACACCTTCGATCATGCTCAGACTCTCATCGCAGGGGTATTCTTCCTTGAGTATCTCTTCTTTGTTGAAGCGCAGAACCGCGCCCATAGTCGGCAGATCGACGAGCAGTTCTTCCATTGGACCGGTCTCTATAGCGCGGGCATCTGAGAAACCTTCGATCTGACTGATCAATTTTCCAGCCATATCGATGCGATAAATAAAACCGTCAGTCGGACTCAGCAACCAGAAGCCCTTGTCGCCGTCAAAAGCAAAATCTCTGACAACCGGGCCATATTCAGCCAGCGAAATGTTCTTCTGCAACTTGCCATCGCTGCCAAACAGCTTGAGAGCCTTATTTACCGAATCAAGAATCCAGACGCCATTTTCGACAGGGCGAAAAGCGTAGGGAACACCGGCGGTATAACGTTCTACATCCTGCTCATCACCACCTACAGCAGCTGAATCACTGCCAAGAGGGATCCTGAGATAAACATCGCCTCTGGCCGCCTCAAACATACCCTTGTGGTAGTTAAGGGAGTTGATGAGCTTGATCTCTGCGTCTTCAGCAGACATCAACGGAGACACAACCATTAAAATTGCAATTACAACGAACAGAACTCTTTTAATCATTGATTATATACCTATTACTGTTATCTGGTAAGTTTTACCCCGACACTGCGGGGATTGATAGCCTGGCCATTCTTTCTGATTTCCATGTGCAGGTGGGCGCCAGTCGTATAAACACCAGTGTTGTCAGACTTAGCTATTTCCTGCCCGGCATTGACGCGCTGCCCCTTTTTGACCGTAGCTCTCTGCAGGTGACAATAGAATGATTCATAGCCATTGTCATATCTGACCTTGATGTAGTGACCGCCACCGTTTTCATAACCGACGGCAACTACCGTGCCGTTGCCCAGAGCGTTCAGACGTGTGCCGGTAGGAACCGGCAGATCGATGCCGTTGTGGAATTTTCTTGTTCCGAGGGTCGGATGAATTCTCCAGCCATAATCACTGGAAATACGACTGGGCATTGGCGTGCAGGGAGGCGATGTAAACCCCCCGCCTTTTTGAACAGTGGCGGGCGTGCTGCCGCTGGAACTCGAAGATGAGCCCGGCTGTTTGACCGGAGTAGTGCCAGCCTTTTTGTTAGGAGTATCGACATAGTTGGCATGTATATAGGCAGTCTGGCCGTTATAGTTAATCTTGTACCAGTCACCTTCGGTGCCGATAATTTCAACTTTGTTATTATTATACAGACTGCCGATGATCTTGCCCCAAGGCCCGGTTCTGACGTTCAGACTCGGACTGACCTTAACCGTACCTGGAGTGGTCTTGGGTTTAGCAGCTGCTTTTTCTTTGGCCTCTTTGTCTTTCTTAGCCTGTTCCTGCTTTTTGGCCTCGGCGGTAAGAGTGACAAGCTTGTCTTTAACAGCGCCCAGTCGCTTGGCCAGAGCCGTGAGCTGCTTAACAAAATCACGGTAATCGCCATTCTTGTCGCCATACTTTTCCGGGTTGGCGGCAAATTCGCGCAAAAGCTCAGAATATTTTTTGTTGGCCTCTTCGAGGCTCTTTTCGAGCTTGGCAACGTCTTTGCTGAGCGACGTGCTTTCGGCTGCGCTGACAGCCGACGCTGATTGATCAATAGTGACCTTTTGTTCGCCAAAGGGGTTGGTCGAAGCCCACCCGGCAACGGTCAACAGAATGAAAACGGACAAAACCGATAAAATTAACCTCTTCATGACTTTCTCCTGTCAATGATTAAGTCTTTGCTACAGTTTATAATACTTCGGTACAGAAAAAAAGTTTTTCCTGCTTATTTCAGCAATTCCAGGTCAAAGCAGCCTTCATTGTGTGAGAGCCGTCAGATGCTGGATGACTGAACAGCAAGTCTCAAACAAAAAAAGTAAAGATTCATTCTTGGTGGGTTTTCGCTTACGAGATCCCTGTCTGCGCACTCACAATAATGATTCCACTCGTAACTGAATCTTTACAAAAAAAATACTCTTGGCCTTGCATAACTTGAATTAACAGGTATAATCTTATGGTCAAGATCAGAGTAGAGGAAGCGGATATGGCACCTATCAAATCGCAAAATCTTTCGATAATGCTGACAGATATCCAGGGCTATTCGACAACTACTGCCAGCGCCAGCCGAGATGAAGTTGTCGGCCTGATCCGGCGTCACAACCAGCTGATGCGCCCGGTTATCGAGTTTTACAACGGAAGAATTGTAAAGTCAATCGGAGATGCATTTTTGTGCACATTTGGCAGTGCTACTGACGCAGTTATCTGCGCCATCATCATTCAGCTGCTGCTCAAAGAATACAACCAACGGCTCAAAGACGAAAGCCACAAGCTGAATCTTCGCGTCGTCATCAATTCAGGTGATGTCAGCATCGAGGGCGATGACATTTTCGGAAATGCTGTCAATGTGACCGCCCGCATGGAAGGCCTCGAGTGTTTTCCCGGCGGGTCGATAGGCATCAGCGAATCAACATATCTACTAATGGATCGCAATGAGATTGTCGCAGAAATAGCCGGACTGGAAAAGCTTAAAGGCATACCTGATCCAGTAAATGTATTTCGCGTTCCGGTTGAAAAACAAAAGCTCAACCAGCTGCCAGTACAGCTTCTCAACCTGGTCGAAAAGGTTGCAAATGCCAAAGGCGACGGCCAGAATTCTGAAGTCTCCGAACAGATTAATGAATGGACACAATCTGTCAGCAACTTTCTCAAACAGACCAACTGGGGCGACAATATCAACAAAGCCTCGCACCACATTGGCAAAGTGCAAAAATCTCTGGTAAAAACTTTTGGTCAGAAAACCGTTCTCGAAAAGAAGAAAGAACTCAACGACGCCTCGATTGCTGCCCGCTTCAAGAGCGGCATCATCGACATGATCATTCTGATCATTATTTCAGTAGGGTTGAAAATTGCATGGTGGCCGATTCAGAGTATATTGTTCGGAACCCCTGAATATGCCGACCCAGGCCTTCTCGAATCATTGATGTCGTTGAATTTCAGATATCCCATAGTCGTTTTCTGGCTTTATTTTGCCGTTTTCTGGAAAATCAAGCAGGCTTCACCCGGCCAGATTGCCGTTGGCACTGCAGTAGTTAACGAAAACGGCGTTCCCGATCTTTCGTTTGCCATGGTGGCAAAACGCAGTCTGCTGTTTCTGCTATCCAACTTTATTCTTATCGGAACCGCCATGGTTTTTGTTGGCGAAAAGAAAACTTTTTACGACAAGACCTGCAACACTCGGGTAGTCGAATAGGATCTGCCACACAAACCTGCATATTTCGTGTAACACCGAAGCAGTCTGCAACAAGAGCAGGCGGCATCAGTTCAGCTTTTCCCGACCAGACAACTGTACCTTGCTGGCATCTGCGACTATACCGTAGAGTATAGCAGTGATTCTGGATCAAGGAGAGTAATTTATGCGAAGCAAGCTGATTCTGTTCATCGCCCTGTGTTTTGCTCTGATCTGCCTGACCGCTCAGGCTCAGACTATCGAAAAGAATTTTTTTCACCAGCTTAAAGTTGGCGAACAGCCCCAGAGTTGGGAACACCGCATCGACCTGCCCGAAGATGCTGCCATGCAGGGCCGTGTTTTCGTCGCCCGCAGCCTGGATCTGCGCATGGGCAAGCTGGTTATCGAGCGCGAACTCTTCACTCCGACTTTTTATTACGTAAAAGTGCGCCTGCCCAAGCACCCAGAAGTGCCGATGGCCGGCAATCTCAAAGTTGAGCTGAAAATCGGCGATGTTATCTCCGGCAATGCACCACAGGCCCCGGCCCAGCTGGCTCTCTCGCCGGTCGGCGCTACTCTCAAGCCCATATTCACCTGGAAAACTCCGGCCAGATATGCGGCAATCTCACTCTACGACCTGACAGAGCAGAAAACGGTCTGGGAAAGAGTTTCAACCACAAGCGGTTATATCGGCTTTGATGAAGGCTGGCTGAAGAAGGATCACCGTTATCGCTGGGCTGTAAAGGTCAGCGAAGCTAACGGCAGATATTCACCTGAAGCCGGTGCCGGATTCAGAATCGAAGAACAAAACGGCGTTGTCATCGCCATACCTGAATGACAGACTTTGCAAAAACTTTTTATATGCTGCCGCAAGGCGGCATTTTTTTTTGCTCCTTAAACTGGAAAATTCAGGCTCATACTGGTAGTGTAGTTATCTGACGAATATTCTGCCTGTTAGAGGATTACGCTATTAATGAGTGAACTGACGCTGCCGCTGCATAACCCGGTATTGATCTTTTCACTGCTGTTGTTCATTATTCTCGGTACACCGCTTCTTCTCAATCGGCTTAAGATTCCGCACCTGATCGGCATGATCATTGCTGGCGCCATAATCGGGCCGCACGGCCTCAATCTGATGCATCGCGACAGTTCGATAATTCTTTTCGGCACGGTAGGACTGCTCTACATCATGTTCATGGCCGGACTCGAAATAGACATGGCCGAATTCAAAAAAAACAGCGGGCGCAGTCTGGTGTTCGGTCTGTACACCTTCTCTATTCCCATGTTGCTGGGCACGCTCGCCGGCATCTATCACCTCGGATTCGGGCTACCGGCATCGATACTGCTGGCAAGCATGTTTGCCTCGCACACTTTGATTGCCTACCCACTGATAAGCAGTCTCGGAGTAGCCAAAAATCGTGCGGTTACAGTGGCCATAGGCGGAACCATGATCACCGACACACTGGCACTTCTGGTTCTTGCCGCAGTGGTTGGTGTAAAAACCGGTCACATTACCGAAGGTTTCTGGCTCAAAATGGGTCTGTCTTTTTCCCTGATCGCCCTGGTAATCATGCTGCTCTTTCCGGTAATCGGGCGCTGGTTTTTCAAGCGCTTCAACAATCACATTTCACAGTACAACTTTGTGCTGGCCATGGTTTTTCTTGCGTCTTTTCTGGTCGAACTGGCCGGCGTCGAGCCGATTATCGGGGCGTTTCTCGCCGGCCTGGCGCTAAACCGCCTGATACCACACACTTCGGCACTGATGAACCGCATCGAATTTGTCGGTAACGCCCTATTTATACCGATTTTTCTGATTGGCGTCGGCATGCTCATCAATTACCAGGCTTTTTTTAAAGACTGGGAAACGATCAACGTGGCTCTGACCATGTGTATAATTGCGACCGTAGCGAAGTATCTGGCCGCCTGGCTGACCCAGAAAACCTTTGGTTACAGTGCCGATGAACGTCGCCTGATCTTTGGTCTCAGCAACGCACAGGCGGCAGCCACCCTGGCGGCAGTGCTTGTCGGCTACAATGTTGTACTGGGGCAGACGCCCGAAGGTGAGCCTGTCAGGTTGCTCAGCGAAAGTGTACTCAACGGCACGATTCTGATGATTCTGGTGACCTGCACCATCGCATCTTTTTCAGCCCAGAAAGGTGCTGAGAATATAGCTCTCGATGAAAATCTCGAAGAAAAATCGAGCCGTGCCACTACCGAAGAACGCATACTTATTCCCATAGGTTATCTTGAAAGCGCTGAAGAGCTGGTAAACTTGAGTGTTACCGTTAAATCAAAAAGCAATACAGCTGGTCTTTATGCCCTGACAGTCATCGATCATACCAGCAGTGATGAAATCGCAGAACGCGATGCCAACAAAATTCTCGATCTCGCCAAAAAGACCGCGGCGGCAACTGATACCAAACTCAAAAGACTTTTACGCTACGACCTGAACATAGTTAACGCAATAACCGGCATAGTCAGGCAGCACAAGATCACTGATCTGATTCTGGGCCTGCATCATCAGAAGGATTTATCAGAATCTTTTCTCGGTAACGTTACCGAAGGCATTCTCGCACGATGTAATACGACAACGATGATTTATCGGCCGGTGCAGCCTCTTTCGACGATAAAACGCGATATCGTCATAGTACCTGAAAATGCCGAGCGCGAAATCGGATTTCCGTTCTGGATGACCAAAGTCTGGAACATCGGCCGAAATACCGGTTCCCAGCTGGTTTTTTACGCGCCGGCACGCACCATAGAATATCTCAAGGAAATTCATCAGCGCTTTCCGATTGAAGCTGAATTTATCGAATTTTCCGAATGGGACGATTTTTTGATTCTGTCCCGCGATTTCAAACCAGATGACAGCCTGATGATAATTCTCAGCCGTAAAGGCCATCTCTCTTATAACGCCAATATGGCCAGAATTCCGCAATATCTCAACAAGTATTTCACCCGCAACAATTTCATACTGGTTTACCCGATGCAGCTCGGAATTTCATTCAATACTGAATTCGACCTTGGCAACCCGTCATTTCTCGAACCAATAATGGAAAATTTCGAGCGTCTCGATGAACTTGGCAAGACCATAGTCAAACTGTTCCGCAAAATTGATCGTCGCAAATAATCGAGCAGACAGGCAATACTTGACTTTGCCGGGCAAAAGCAGGAAGATTTAGTAATAATGAACCGGCAGGAGATATAACCATGAAAATTACAGGAAAATTCGCCATGACCAAATTGCTGGCAATCGCAGTACTGGTATTTGTTCTGGTCGCAGTAATCGCCTCTGCACAGAACCAGAAGCCACCTCTTGAAAAAATCAACGTATTCGCCGTGGTATCGCAGAATATCGAAAGTGCTTTTACCGATGCAGCAAAAGCGCTGAAAGAAGAAGAAGGCCTCGAAGCATTTCCGACACTCGGCTACCAGATTCATTGTACGCTGTATATGACGCAGTATCCTGAGGGCACTAAAGACAAAGTTCTTGCCCTGATCGAAGAACTGGCCAGCAATACCCGTGAATTCGCGGTTAACAGCACCGGCCTCGAAATCACTTCTGGCAACTGGTATTTTATGAATATCGAACGCAACCGCAATCTTCAGACTTTATCTGATTCTGTCGTTGAGATGCTGGCTCCAATGCGCGCCAAATCTGATTTCGTGCCAGACTGGGCCAAGGAGTTTCCGACCAAAGTCGAGTATATATCAAAATACGGCAGCCCCAATGTCTACAGCGAATTTAACCCGCACCTGACCTTTCTCGCCAAAAGCGACGAAGAAAAACTGCAGAGATTCAATAAAAAGCATGCTGACAGCGATTTTGCCAAAATCATTGGCGGCAGCGTGGTTGCCATAGGCGCTGGAATCGCCGACCGCGACGGTCAGATCAAAGAACCCTGGAAAGTGTTTCCGCTCAAGAAAGCTGAATAATTCAGCTTTCCTGGGAAGGCGCAGCCATCTGCGAACCTGATGTGCTGTAATATTTTGTGCTGAAAACTACGGCTGTCGGCGAATTTTTCGAAGGCTTTTCGCAGCAGAGATCGATGATGCCGTTATCGCCAAGCTGCATCTCGTCGCGCTGCAAAAGGACTGTAGTACCGCACTCGTTGGTTACATAGGTTCCGTTTGTGCTTTGATCGACAATAAAAAATTTGTCTTTGTGATATTCGATACGGGCATGAAAACGGGAAACCCGGTTGTCATTCACAACCAGATCGTTATGATCAAGACGGCCGATCGTGATGGTCGGGCGTGCTTCGCCGACTTCGTATTTATTTTCGCCGAAAACCAGCTCCAAGCGCGGCCTGATCAGCGACTTGCCTTCACCAGAGCCTTTCAGGGCGACGGTGATTTTTTCTGTTTCCCAGACAACTTCGTAAACCGGCAACTCTTCGCTTTTACCTTTAACCATTACATTATCGATACAGCGACAATATTCTGCATACAAGTCAGGCAGAGCCTTGATGACGTTCTCGGTGGTGATAATCTGACGCCGTTTTGCCAGCTTGACCATACGGGATGCCACATTAACCGAATCACCGAAAACATCTGAGTTTTCTACTATCACCGGCCCGTAATCTATGCCCACATATATATCAGGAGCGTAATAACCGGAAAGTTCTGATTCAGGAATGGCATCGACGGCCGCCTGCATGGCCATAGCCGCATCGACTGCGCTTTTTGCCGAGGAAAACGAGCACATGATCTCGTCACCGATAGTTTTTATGACTGTTCCTTCGTGTTCAGAACAAACTTTTGCCATGACGGCAATACACAATGAGATAAGCGCATGCGCGGCAGTATTGCCGATTTTATCGTAGAGCTTGGTACTCTGTGCAATATCGGCGAACATTATGGCCAGTGAAGTCGATGATTCGGTCATAATTCCTCAAAAAAGACAGATTAAAGCTGTTCAAACCATCTTCTGATGTACAGTCATCAAAGCTTTTTCCTTACCATGCTAACAGACGTCAGCGACAATGTCAAACCCGCATCAGAACAGCATCGCAAAAAAATATCAGCCAATGTATTGATGAACTGTCACGCTCTGGCATTTTTTTCAGGACACAGCAGATCATACAGAACCGGTATCATTACCATGGTCATCAAAGTCCCTGCCAGCAGGCCAAATGAAGCAACAACACCCAGAGGCGACATGCGCTCAAGACCAACCGCTCTTTCGAATGTAAGCGGCATGAGTCCGAGAATGGTCGAGAAAGTGGTGATAAGAATCGGGCGCAGGCGGGTTTTGACTGATTCGAACAATGCCTGATGTCTTGGCATGCCTTCAGCTATAGCTGTGTCAATAAAATCAATCAGAATAATAGCGTTGTTGACTATTGTTCCGCCGAGCAGAATAATACCCATCATTGCCGGCATACACATGGGTTTGTCGAATATTATCAGTCCCCAGAACGCACCGATCAGCGACAACGGAATTGCTGCCATCACCAGAAACGGCCGCCACCAGTTCTCAAACAGCAGATACAAAACAGTATAAAGAAAGACAAAGGCAAAGAGCAAAGCCTTGGCGAGGCGCATTCCAGTATCAGCCATATCGGCCATGGTTCCGGTAAGCCTGGCGCTATACCCAGCCGGAAGCTCTACTTCACCGAGAACTTTGTTTACATCCTCGGCAACCGCAGACAGCGGTCTTATTGAATTTATGCCCAGTATATCGATGGTTTCGTTAAGATTCTCACGGGTTACCAGAGTCGGTTGCAGAACATGCCTCTGTTCACCCAGAGAACCGATAAACAGATCACCGGACTGACCCGGCAAAGCCAGGTGGGTAATGTCTTCGTTCCAGCGCCGGCCACCGGACCCAATTTCGACTCTGATACCGAGATCGACAAAACCATGCATCTTGAGTGCCGAAGGTGAACGCCCGGTTAGAGTCAGACCAAGAAATTCGCCGATGACCTGTGGAGACAACTGATAACGGCCGGTAAGGCTGAGATCTGGCATAAAGTGAGTTTCCGGCTTGCTTTTGCTCCAGTTCAGGCGAAGATCGTTGAGCCCTTTGATGCGGCGAAGACGGTTTTCCATATCGTTGGCGATATAAAAAAGCACATCAGGATCTCTGCCGGAAATCATTACGTCTATTGGCGCTCTGGTTGTAGCCATGGGAGTTGCCCCGAACTCAGAAACAGAATAATTCACCAGTTCTGGAATCTTTGCAAACTCTTCCCGCCAGTCGCCCATGATCTGCCAGATGGTCTGCTCACGTTTATCGCGAGTTGTCAGCCGCACCTGAATATCGAGCTGCTGTAGAAGCTGACCACCGGCGCCGAAGCTTACCTGACCGGGCTCCGAGCCAGCAACAGTCGATATGCTCAACACGTGTGGACTGCGCTTAATTATCTGCTGCATCTGGTTTATCACAGCTTCGACACCTGAGATATCGGTAGAAGGTGGCAAATCTGTCTTTACCGTGATCATGCCGGTATCCATTCGCGGCATGAGTTCGCGACCGATCAGCGGTAATACAATTCTTGCCGTGATCAGCAGAAGAATAAGAGAGACGATGACCAGCGGCCACTTCAATTTCAATCCAAGCCGCAGCAGCTTGAGATATATGCTGGTAACGAATTCGAGAAAGAGATCAATGACTTGATAAAACCGCTCTAGCCAACCACTCTTGTCTTCGTTTGAAAACTTTGCAATATCACCCGGCTCTTCGGCCACAGCCATTTTGCGCAGTAGCAGAGGCACTACGGTAACCGCAGCGATAAAAGAACCGAGAAGAGTAGCGGTTATTGTCATGCTCAGTGGCCGCAGAACCTGTTGTACGTAACCGCCGACAAACATTATGGGAATCATGACCACTACCGTAGTGAGCATGCCGCCCCAGATCGAGAAGATCACTTCTTCGACACCTTTGACCAACGCGGCGAAGCTGTGCTTTTCAGCATTGAGATGTCGCCACGAATTTTCGACAACGACGATAGCGGCATCGACAACCATACCTACTGCGATAATGAGACCAGACAGCGTAACCATGTTAACGGTAAAGGGCGTAAAGTATAGAAATGCAAAAGCAGTTAAAAACGCGAGAGGAATTGAAGCACCGACAATTAGAGCGGCGCGCAGGTTCTGCAGAAAAACCAGTACGATCAGCATGGTCAACCAGACTGCCGAAAACAGGGCATCTTTCATACCGGCGACGTTGACCGAGATAATTGGTTCCTGGTCTGTAGTTACAGCGAATTCGATTTCGGCATAACGCTTTTGTAGTTCGGGAAGATATGATTTAACACTGTTTAGTGCGCCAACCGCATAGCCATCTTCGGGTTTGAGAATGTTCAAAGCGATGGCAGGCCGGCCATCTCCATGATATATACTGCGTGGCGTGCTGACTCCAAGAGTTACCGAAGCCACATCGCCAAGTCTGATTATGCCGCCCTGCTGCACTCGCATCGGCATGTCGGCAAGTTCCTGCGGTGTGCGTGCTTCATTCAACGTTTTCACCAGTGACTCGCGCCCGCCAATTTCGAGATAGCCGCCGGGCAATGAAAGGTTCTGTGCACCGATCGCCTGTAGAACCTGAGCCGGACTAAGCCTGAACTGCCGCAATTTTTCGATATCCATGCGCACCAGCACCTCTGGCTGGTTGGCGCCAAACACGTCTACTTTACCGACTCCAGGCAGACGCAGCAGATCTTCTTTTATGTCATTTTCCGCCAGCAGTCTTATCGCACGCAGATCGAGAGATGAGCTGGCAGCCGGTGATAAAGCCAGAGTCATGACCGGGCGGTTGGCATCGGTAATTCTGAAAAACTGTGAAGTCTGCGTACCGGCAGGAAATCGCCGGGCAACCCGGTTAACTGCATTGATCACATCGGTCATGGCGGCCGCCATATCAACGCCATATTCAAAGTGTGCGTTGACTGAAGAGACCTCATCGCGTGAAGTCGAAACCACATTCTTTATGCCGGTTAAACCTCTGAGTTCGCGGTCGATAAGGGTAGTTACACGCCGGTTGACGTCGCCGGCCGAAGCTCCAGGAACCACCGTCATCGCGACAATTTGCGGTGGAACCGTGTCAGGAAAAAGATCGACAGGCATCATATACCAGGATATTATGCCGAGCGCGCCAACCAGCAACCAGAAGGCAATCGACCACGCAGGTTTGCGGATGACCTGTTCAACAATTTTCATCTGATCACCTCTATGCTGAAAGAAGCCGGCAATCTGACGTTTTCGAGATAACTACCGAGTGCCAGCACGGTTCCAGCCGGCATGAACTCTGGCGACACTGCAATAAGACCATTATCACCGCGCAGCAGAGGACTCACCTGCATGCGTCTGGCGTAATCACCTTCAACCACATATACCTGAATCATCTCGGAAGCAGTGAAATCGATAAAACCGGCGGCAGCAGGCACGACAATTCCTTCAACACTCTTCACGGTTATCCGCACCGGAATCTGCATATCGTAAACCAGGCCGCTCTCTTCACCAGGTTTTGAGGCTTCGACCACGACCTGACGCAACTCATTCTGTACCGGATAAATTCGACTGACAACAAAACCATTGCTGCCATCATCATTAAGCGTCACTGCCTGACCGACACGAACGCTGACCGCTTCCTGCTGCGGCACCTGCATCAGCAGGCGGGTCATCGAAACGTCTTCGAGTGTATAAACAGCGACCCCCGGCTGCACAAGATTTCCTTCTTCCTGCATGCGCACAGAAATAACGCCATCTATCGGAGCAAGAATTTCAGCATAATCGAGCCGCGCCTGCCATACTGCAACATCTTTTTCGCTCGCCTGTTTTTGTGAGACCACCGCCGAAATCTGCGCTTTCTGCGCTGCTATCTGTGATTGCAAGGTAGCGAGACGGCTTTCTGCTTCAGCATGTCTATTTATTGTAGCGTCGAGTGCACTTTTAGCAATTGCTCTCGCCGCATATAGTTTTTCATCTCTCGCCAAAGTTGTTTTCCAGTAATCCAAGTTTACCTGATGGGCATCGAGCTGACTGGTCAGAGCCTGCAAACTGGCCTGCATGGCTGAGACCTGACCAGTAGCCGAATCAGAACGGGCGCGCGCCGCCTGCAACTGCGCCTTCTGCTCGCGGCTGTCGATAACAGCGAGAACGCTGCCGGCCTTTACCCGGTCGCCTTCACGATATTTCAGTTCACTGATCTTGCCGACAGTTTCAGCTTTGAGCACAATGCTTGCTGCGCTCTTAACCGTTGCCAGAGCCGGCACACTGCGACTTACCAGACCAGGCGCGAGAGTCACAGTCTTGACTGCCAGCGGTGGTTGCGGCATAGGCTTTGCCTGCGCTAACGATGCTTTTTTGCGCAGCAGACCAAATATTGCAGCCGCGACAAAAGCCGCTATAACTATTATTATCACCAGGTTCTGCCAGTTCAGATATTTATGTCTGCTCATCTGTTTACCTCTTGTGTCGTTACTGTTGCTGCGAGTGCAGCCATATTGCGGGCGCCATCTTCCAGAAGATTTTCGCTGCTGCGCTGCAAAGTCCATCTGATCACCGAGTTTTGCAGCAGGCCCAGGATGGCTGCCACCAGTGATTCAACTGAAACTGTTTGTCTGATCTGCCGGCTTTTCAGTCCAGCAACGACCAGCGACTTGACCGCATCTCTGAGATAACCAAGATTCAAGCGCATAGTAGCCAACAGCCTCTGATTTTGCGGATTAACCGCCTCTGACAGAAAGAGAATGGGATTGAGGCGTTCATTCAGCAGATGATGAAGATGCAGCTGGCTTAGTTCTTCAAGCTTTCTGGCAAAGGGTAGATCATCTTCTACCAGTTGACAGAGAGCATCACGCCATGGCGTAAAAAGAGCATCGAGCAAGGCCAGCAGCATTTCTTCCTTGCTGGGAAAGTGCCGGTAAATTGCCGCTTCGCTGATTCCAACCCGGCCGGCGACTTCCCTGACCGTGAAATTACTGAATCCTTCGTTAAAGATCAGATCGCGGGCAGTTTCAAGGATTTCATTACGGCGGTCTTCACCGCTTTTTCGGCGCACTATTTTTCTTTCTACCTGCAGCAAAGCAGATTTTGCCTCTTTTACCGCCGTCAGAGCGCGGCCGGCAGTTTTGCGTGGTGTTGCCGCAGCAGAGTTTTTGCTGCTTCCATTATCTTTTCTTCGTAATGTCATCTTGCTGACTCCATCTTTACGAGCATGTCGATCGCATCAGATCTGCACATCTGCGATATTTTGCCAGCCCGCATCACTAAGTTAGTTAACGTTAACTTAAATATATAATTTTATCGTCAGTTTGTCAACAGTCATGAAAACCCGGCCAGCAGAGCTCCAGTAAAGGAGCAGTATCGGCTGATCACACGGATTGACGAAATTTTTCAGAGATCTGCAAGAAAATCGCAAAATCGACTCAGCGAAATGATCAGGGTGTAAAATTTGCCTGCTGTATTGAAAAAAGCGTCGGAGCAGATTAAAATAGGCGCGCAATCACCGACAGGCAGGCAAATCTTGATTTATCTATATTCGGGCTGTATTTTTCTTTCGGCATTTCTGCTGTTTCTCGTACAGCCGATGATCGGCAAAATGTTCCTGCCATGGGTCGGCGGCTCATCAGCCGCCTGGAACACCTGCATGTTCTTTTTCCAGGCACTGTTGCTGGCGGGATACGGTTACACGCATCTCTCGCTCAGCCGACTTGGCGTTAAAAAACAATCTTTTCTACAATTTCCTCTAATGTTGCTGGCACTGCTGTTTTTGCCATTTATCTACAGCAACTCGGTGCCAGTTCCCGAAGACCCTTCGCTCTGGCTGCTCGTACAGCTATTAAAAACCATCGGCCTGCCCTTCTTTGTCATCGCCGGCATAGCACCTCTGCTGCAGGTATGGTTTGCCAATACCGGGCATATTCGCTCCCAGAATCCTTTCTTTCTTTACGCCGCCAGCAACACCGGCAGCCTTTTTGCACTGCTGGCTTACCCCACTCTGCTCGAACCATCATTCGATCTCGCCACGCAAACCCGCATCTGGACTGGCGGTTACCTTTTGCTGACCATCCTTATGGCTTTGTGTTACGCACAGACAAAGAAATCAGAAGCCGGCAGCGATACGTCCGAAAACACAGAATCAAAAGCACAGCCGCCTGCCACCAGAACCATCCTGTTCTGGGTTGCCGCCGCCTTCGTTCCTTCCAGCCTTCTGCTTGCGGTTACTCAATATGTAACCACTGACCTCGTGCCTGTCCCTCTTTTCTGGATCATACCTTTGATGATCTACCTGATCACTTTCATCGTCGCATTTTCTGAAAATCTGGCCCCACGCGCTCTTACCTTCAGTCGAGTTTCTCTGCTGGTAATACTGTCGTTTCTATCGCTGTATCTGTTCGTCGAGATCAACTTTTTCTGGTTCAGTGTAGTGGTGCATCTTTTCACGCTGTTCAGCGTAGCCATGTTCTGCCACTGCGCAATAGCAGAGCGTAAACCGGCGGTAAGTCACCTGACCTCATATTATCTGTGGATATCGTTCGGCGGCGTGCTTGGCGGTTTTTTCAACTCACTTGTGGCGCCGCTGATCTTTTCTGATTACCTTGAATACCCTCTGCTCATCGTCTTGAGCTGCCTGATCATAGATCGTTTCAATAACAGCCAGTCTGAGAGCGCAGGGGAAAACGCCGGCAAAGCTTTTCTGCCCGGCACGCTTTCAGCGCTGATCGGCTTTTACATTTTTGCCGCCATCATCTATTTCTCAAATCTCAACCTGCCTGAACAGATATTTCACCTTGCCACCTACTTCGGCTACGACATTACGGCGCCAGGCCTCAAGGCTTTTCTTGAGTTCCTCGCAAGAAATCACGGTACGATCCGACAATCTCTCTTTGCATTATCAGCCATAATCCCCGCTTTCGTTCTGATGAAACGTTACCGCGTTTCATTCACTCCCCTGGTTGCAGTTGTGCTGCTGATGATCTTTATTTACAACATAGGCCAGCACAAAATCATCCGACGCTATCGCAATTTTTTCGGGGTGAAGAAGATATTCTTCGATACCGAGGCCAACCTGCGCCATCTTGCACATGGCTCAACCGTTCACGGCAAACAGAGTTTGAAAGAAGCCCTGCGCGAAGAACCGCTGACTTACTATCATCGCCGCGGCCCGCTCGGCGACATCTTTGCTCTGCCAATGTTCGGCAAAGACAACCTCAAGGTTGCCATTATCGGGCTGGGAGTCGGTTCGATGGCAGCTTATTCGCGCACCGGCAACGAATTCGTCTTCTACGAGCTTGACCCGCAGGTTGTCGAAATAGCCCAGAACACAGGCATTTTCTCGTATCTCAAGGACTTCGCTCATAACTGTCGCGTAGAAACAGGCGATGGGCGGCTTAAAATCATGCAGGCCGCACCAAAATATTTCGATATGATCTTAATCGATGCTTTTTCGTCTGACGCAGTTCCGATTCATCTGCTGACCGTTGAAGCGCTGCAGATATATCTTGATCGACTCAAAGACACCGGCCTCATCGCTGTTCACATCTCAAATCGCTATCTCAATCTGCAACCCAACCTCCAGGCGCTGGCAAAAGAGCACAATCTCTACCAGACCTTCATTGCCGACAATTATTTCGACCCGGAAGAACCCGCCAACTATGAACGCAGTCCAGCTGAGTATGCAATATTTACCAGAGACCAGAGCATAGTGAACTACCTGAGTCGGGTATCAGGCGACACCTGGGCACCGATTAAAGACTGGCCAGAATTCAGAGCCTGGACAGACAGCCATTCAAGCATATTCCCGCTCCTCAATTTCAAGGCAGATCCAAGTCAGGCCGCTGCAGCAGCTGAAAATTGACTACTCTGGCAATTAAAACACTATATCAGAACAGGTGATTAAATGAACGACACTACAGACACCATGCAGTTTAAATTCCACATAAGATGCATATTGGCCATTCTGGCCTGCTTCATGATAATTTTTACGAGCGGCTGCGGTAGTGCTGAAAAAGAAGTAATTGTTTACACTTCCGTCGATCAGCCCTTTGCTGAGCCAGTATTCAAGGCTTTCAGCGAAAAAACCGGGATCAGAGTCAGACCCGTGTTTGACACAGAAGCAGCAAAAACCGTCGGTCTTGCCAACCGGCTGCGGGCCGAAGCTGCTGCACCCAGAGCCGATGTTTTCTGGAGTTCAGAATTCTCACACACAATCAGACTGGCAAGAGAGAACATTTTTGCGCCATATCGGCCAAAGCAGGCAGAAGACATTCCCGCACATTTTCGCGATGCGCAAAACCTCTGGACAGGCTCAGGGCAACGCGCCCGTGTGCTTATCGTCAATAAGACCAAACTTCCGGCGGAAGAATGGCCAAAGTCACTCAATGAGCTGCTCGATGAAAAGTGGCAGCCCGAACAGATTACCGTGGCAAGACCGCTGTTTGGCACTACCAACACGCAAGCATCAGCCATATTCGCACGCGAGGGCGAAGAAGGTCTGCGCAACTTTTTTGAAACTCTCAAACAACGTCAGGCCGCCTTTGTTGATGGCAACGCTTCGACCCGCGACCGCGTTGTCGCCGGCACCAGTCTGGTAGGCCTGACAGACAGCGATGATGCAGTAGTTGCAATCAAGCGCGGCGACCCGGTCGCCATGGTTTTTCCAGATCAAGGCGATGATCAGATCGGCACCCTGCTGATACCAAACACGGCGGCGCTGATAAAGAACGGCCCAAACCCTGATCAGGGCAAGGCGTTTCTTGACTATATAACCAGCTCTGAGGGTGAACTCATGTTGACCCGCCTTGGTGAGGGCTTTTTTCCGATTCGCAGAAATCTCGCGACTCAGCTGGAATGGCTGCCGCAAACAGGCGTAAAAGAACTGCAGATTTCGCTGCCAGAGGTGGCCGACGCTATTGCATCAGCCAGCCTGATCATCAATGCGATGTTTTTACAGTAATGACGCAGCGCTGGGATCCGTTAACCGGCTATGACCGGAGCACGCTGCTGCTGGCCATACTGGCGTACCTTTTCCTGACTCTATTGCCGCTTACTCTGCCTTTTATCGAAACCGGCTGGAAATCAGCCATTGACTCGGGGCCGGTTATCAAACTGCTGGCGCGGTCGTTGCAACTCGCCGCGTTATCGGCGTTCATAGCGACCGGACTTGGCCTGTTCGCCGGCATAGGGCTCTGGCACTGCCAAAGCCCTGTTTACAAGTTGCGCAATCTGCTGATCCTTTCCCTGTTGCTGCCACCGTATCTGCTTATACAGGGTTGGATGGCGCTGGCCTGGGCGCCGCCACCCGGACTGTCTTTTATCAGGACACCAGCCGGACTGAGCTGGGCCGCGCTGATTCTGGGAACCTCGATGGCGCCGCTGGCCGCTCTTCTGATCGGACTCGGCCGCTATTTTGTTCCGGTCGCCGCCCTCGAAAGCCTGGCCTTGAACGATGGCCCGACAACAGCACTGCGCCGGCTGGCTCTGCCGGTTGTATGGCCACTGCTGGCGGCGGCCTGGCTGATCATTGCCATGCTCTGCCTGCTCGAAGGAGGCGTGCCTCTAAGCCTGCAGTTTCCGGTCTTTGCAACCGAGATAACTTCGCGTTTTCTCGGCGGCGAGAACCCGGTATCACTTGCCAGAAATGTCTGGCCACTTTACTTATGCTCGCTGGCACTGGGAATATGCGCGCTTTTAATCATTCGCCGGTTCAATCGCAGCAGCGACGGCAATACGCCTGGCCCGCAGCACTTTCTGCTGCATATCGGCTCACTGCCGAGATGGCTGAGATTGCTGACCCGGGCCAGCTGGCTTTTGCTGGCAATTCTGGTTTTGTTGCCATTGCTCGGGCTCATACGCCTTGCTTTTACCGGTAGTTCATATAATCTGACCATGAATTACGATGGCATGGCGCTCATGCGTTCGCTTCTGCTGGCACTGGCAAGTGCTTCAATTGCGGCATTGCTGGCGGTTCCTGCTGCGGCAACCCTGTCCGGAAAAAAGCACAACTGGCTGGTGTTACCAGTTCTACTGCCACTGGCATTGCCCGCCAGCATTACCGGCATCACCTGGGCCGCCTGGGGGGCGCGCATTCACGCCTGCTGCAGCTGGCTGCCAGAAGCCACGCCGCTGCTGCTGAGTCATCTCGGTCGCATCATGCCTTTTGCTTTGCTGGTTTCGCTGGCATTGTGGGTTCTGCAACATAGAAAGTCAGCACGTGAAGCAGTTTTTATGCACCAACATCACTTCTGGCAGCGAATGCGCATAGAATGGCCACATTATCTGCTGGTTTTCATGGTCGCTGCCGTTTTTTCGCTGCGAGAACTCGAGGTTTCGCTGCTTACCGTTCCACCTGGTGGTGAGACTATGCCATTAAGAGTTTTCAACCTGCTGCACTATGGCGCCGGCTCCGATGTAGCGCGTCTGAGTCTTCTGCTTGCAGTGCCGATAACCCTGGCAGCCTGGCAGATTGCGCGAAAGTGGGAAAAAGCCTGATGAAGACGAAAGCTGATTCGACTACTCCAGATGCAACAAAAATTGAGATTACCGAACTGACGTTCAAGCGGGGAACCCAGACTATCATCAACAAGCTCTCGCATGAGTTTTCCGGCGGCGGAGTCACATTGCTGACCGGCCCCTCAGGCTGCGGAAAGACCACGTTTCTGCGTCTGCTTGCCGGGCTTGAAGCGCCTGACTCAGGAGAAGTAACAGCAAACGGCAGGCTCTGGAGCAGTGCCAGCCAGATTTTGCCGCCATGGCTGCGCAATCTCGATCTGCTCTTTCAAAATGACGCGCTCTGGCCAGATCAGACCGTCGGCAACCAGATTGCCTGGGTAAGAGAACGGCGAAAGAACGGCAACCCGGACTGGAATATCGAAGAAATCACTGCGGAACTTGGCATAAACGATCTGTTGAACCGTTACCCGGCTGGCCTCTCAGGCGGCGAGGCGCGACGATGCCAGCTCGCACGCGTACTGGCAGGAAGTCCTTCCCTGTTACTGCTCGACGAACCTTTGTCCGGACAGGATGCCGTGACAGCAGGTAAAACAGCACAACTTCTGGCGAAGCTGCTCGCAGGCAAACAGGTGACGGCAATAGTTGTAAGCCACGAAACCGCACTGTTTGAGGGTTTCGACTGGCAACAGCTTTATCTGCCAAACATCAACGGTTAGCCGCTCTTTTACAGATCCAGAGCGCCGTGAGAATACTGGCCAGAGGCAGCACCAGCACGGGGTTATCGGCAGCTGCCGAAATATGATTGATTATGTTCAGCAGCATCTGGTGTTCGTGATAGAGTCTGGTTCCGACGTAAACTCCTGAACTGACCAATGTCAGAAACCGGAAAAAGCCACGGTCGGGGCCGGCGATAAAGGCAAAGAAAACCATGGCTGCGCCGGCGGCGCCGGCCAGCAGAAAGTGCTGCTGTTCAAGGATTTTACCTTCGGTAAGTATTGCCGCCCTGACATTCTCGACCAGAAAGAAGAAGCCGAAGATAAACGAGACCCAGCGCACCGAAGGCAACCGCTTGAAGTCCTCGGGCGAAGCTGGTTTGATCTGGCCAGGGGCATCATCTGGTTGCCGATCACTGCCCTTACTGTGTTCGGGTTCTGGCGGTGGCTGATGCCGTTCCGGCGGCGCGGCCCGGTTACGGGCAGCCTGAACAGCTTTGGCCACAAAATCTTCATCGCTGTCTTCGGCAACAGAAGGCGGCGGCGCCGGATGAGACAGAGGAGCCGGTCGTTTTGCCGAGGGGGGAGGCGGCGGTGGAGCTGGCACCGGATCTGACGGTCTGGCCGGCAATGGCGCCGGACGTTTTGACGCAACAGCAGGTTTGGGAGCAGGTGGCGGCGGTGGCGCAACAGGTTTTGCCGGTGGTCTGGCAGCGGGCGGCGGCGACGCGGGTTTTGGCACTTGTATCGCCGGAAACTCGCCGGTTTTTTGCGCAGATTCAGGGAAACTGAACATCATGGTCGGCAGATTGCCGCTTTCAGGCCGAGGTTTTTGCGGGCCTTCGACAACTGTTATCACAACATCGGCAACCTTGATCTCATCACCCTGATAAATTGGAACCGGCCCCGATGGCTTTTCACCATTTACCCAGCTGCCGTTCGAACTGCCGAGATCTTCGAAGCAGATCTTATCGTCGCTCATAATAAAGTGCGCATGTTTGCGGCTGACCAGGCGACTCGCAAGAACCATCTGGCAATCGCTACCACGCCCGATAATCCATGGAAACACTTTTACCAGAACAGGCTCAGCATCACCAGCAGAAAGCAGCAGATCGCGTTTGTATGCTGAAGCGGGCTGAGAATCAGGTCGGGCATCTCCAGATCGAGCAGCAGACTGCACCGCCTTGCCGACTAACCCGGCCGCAACCGCGGCCGCCGCACCTTTAAGCAGATTTCCGGCAGCATTGGCAGCTTTGCCGGCAAATTCTGAACCTGCATCAGGTGTGCTTTTCGGAAAGGGGAAAGCGCCCAGATCAACCGGCGCGCCACCTGACGAAGAACCACCTGAACTTCCGGACCCACCGGAAGGCGAGAATCCGCCAGATCCTGATGGCCCACCGGAAGAACCTGGATCATCATCGTCTTGAACAGAGCTGTTCACATCGGGCAAAGAGCTGACATCTGGCAGATCGATATCAATGAAATCGCCCGCAGGAACATAAGCTGGCAGACTGCTCTCGGGCGCAGCGCCGATCTTTTGCCATTCTGCTTTCAATTCTTGTATCGACTGCGAAATATCAGCAGGATCGACGACGCTGCCATCAGTTTTGACCAGACGATTCCTGACTGAGTCGGCGGTTACATCGACAACCTGCACGTGCAGGCCTTTTTCACTGCGATTGACATTCCAGGTGTTACCGGAAGTTCCGGTCAGCACAGCTGTCTGGAACATGTTGTTTTCGAGGGTAAAGACCATCTGATGTGTCGCAGAATACAGACTGAGGCTGCGATCGTCGAGCGAGCCATCCCAGTTGCCGGGAGATGCGTCAGGCGGCGCATTCTGAAATACTGCCATGGCGACTATTCCCGAACACAAAGCGACAGCTGCATCGGCGACCAGCTTTTCATCGCTGCCAAAATTATCTATTTGCGCAGCCAGCTGTTCGAGCGCAGGCGTAAAAGTAGTCAGATCGAGCGATTCTTTTACGGTCATGAACTGCCTCCGGTTTTACCGAAACAGATGTCGGTCACCAGCAGATCGTATTTGAGAACCAGACCGAACATGACATAGACGGCAATACCAACCTGAGGAATGTCAATAATTGCCGCCTTAAAGATATTAAAACCCTTGTCGATCAGCGACATGGCCTGTATCGCTGGCCCTATCGCCGTTCCGCCCGAAAACACTATGCCGAGAAGAGCGACGCCGAGAGAGCCACAGGCAACCAGAGTGCTTGCAATATTGGTGATTTCATCGATTCTGGCAGTGGCGATTTCATAATCACCGTATCTGCCGCTGACATCGACAACCTGGCTGCTGAAATGATGACGTACCGGCTTCCAGTCACGCGCCAGCCATTGTTGAGTTGCGTATTTATAAACGTTGCCAACCACCAGGTTTGGCTGTCTGCCAAGCACCGCAAACTTCATCTTGATATCCTGCATATTGAGATCTTTTATCTCTTCACTGATCGGATGGCTGGTCATCTGGTTGACAAACTCGCCGATGAGCGCATCGAGAACCTTCTCGATGCCGTTGTCGGTTATTTCATCAGAAGTACAGGTCGCCTTGATGATCTTTTCGACCTCTGCCTTGACCTCTGCATTATGCTCACAAAGCCAGTCGACAACCCAGGCGGCAAAGCCCTTTGCCTTTTTGCACACCCAGCCGATAAAAGCCGATGCCAGACGGTAAATCAATTTGCCAAGGCGGGTAAAAAGGCTGGCAGCGAAATTCAGCACTGCCTGAAAAACTTCCTGCATGGCATTGAAAAATTTGGAAACCCAGTCTGAGGCGGCAGTCATAGCGTCATCGGCAGCGTTCTTGGCCCGGTTTGCCCACTCTACCAGTTCATCCCAGTGCTTGCTGGAACTGGCGAGCAATTCGCGAAATGCTGCAATCTTTGCGCTCAGAGCCGCGGCAAGATCGTCAACTACCGCAACCAGATCATCGAGCATGCTGCCGATAGACTTGGCGATGCGGGCACCAAGATTGCCAAGCCCTTCGAGAAAGCCGTTGATTCCGGTTCTAATTCTTTTCAGCATGGGTGCAATGTGCTTTGTCGCCTTTTCGCCGAGAGAACCGACGAAATCACCCAGCCACGAAGCACCACGCGCAATCCAGCGACCAAATCTGGTTTTGGCCAGCCATTCGATCTTGGCACGACCCCAGCTGGAAATACCATGGCCCGCGGCTGTCAGATGTTTCCCGCCTTCGAGCAGATTGAGCATAATGCCGATGAGACTGCTCATCAATCCTTCGAAACGGGTTTTAACCAGATCTTCGTGTCCTTTGAAGCGTCTGAAAAATGTATCTGAGCCTTTTACCGCAACCAGCAGCAGTTGCACTCCCGCAATTGCCAGATCGAGATCTTCTTCTTTTTTTGCGGCCAGCTGAGTAGAGAAATGGTAACGATAATACTGCAGCTTCTTTTGAAAAGCCGCTGAATACAACTTGAGACGATCAGGTGTCAGTTCGGTTTCATAAGACTTTATACGTTCTTCCTGCTCCTGATCGAGCAGCATCAGAAAAACCTGTTTCTTTTCAGGATCAGTGGGCAACAATATTGCTTTTGCCTTCAATTCTGCCTTTTTAAAAGCCTCTTCGATTTCAGGCAGACTTATTTTCCACAGCCCCCTGGCTGTCGTCTTCTGCTGCGGCAACTGCACAGGCTCTTTACCAAGCGAAGGCGTGAATCTGGCGAGGGCAACCCCGAAAAGCTTACGCTTTTCGCCGGGCATCTCTACCGGCAGAATCAGATTGCCGCGAATTTCACCACCAGTGACCTGTTCTGGCAGGATTTCGAGTGACTCGATCGTGGTGTCCTGCTGCAATCCCTTCTTTTCAGCCAGACATGAAAGCGTAATTGCTGGCGCCACCGGAATGACAACCGTCTTTTCAAGCGGCACGGCCTTTTTGCCTTCGCCGAGCATGAGCTTGATTTCGTCGTATAACCTCTCTTTGGGCCTGTATGCAAGTTCAGCCGGAGAGGCATAGCGCAGCTCAACCACACCTTCGCCGTCAGTGCGGGCACTTTCGGTCAGAATGCTGCCAAGCGGTTTGGCCTGAGAAACTTTATCCCAGACGAACTGCACCGGCATGTTGGCAAGCGGGTCGCCGGTCGCTTCCTGTCGCAATTTGATCCGGGCGGTAATCTCCTGACCAGGCTGTGCCGGTAATTCGGGCGAAAAAGCGACATCGACCGCAACCCGCGCCGGGCAGAGCACAAAGGGTATTTCAAGCTTGCCGGTCGGGCGTTCTGATGGCTTAACCCGTGAAAAAGCCTTAACGACAAGCTTGCCGCGCAAAGGCTCTTTGAGTTCAGGCATGGTTCGAGCACTGCACCAGGTACTGACAGGTGGAATAATACCCTTGTCAAGTTCTGAACAGATCAGAACGTCTTCTTCAAACGATGATTCAAGCCTGAATTCGAAGTCTTCATCAGGTGCGCGAAAAACTTCACCGGTTGCGGCATCGACCTGCTCTACCCACACTGTCAGCTTGCACGTGCTCTGGCCGTCTGCCATCAGCCAGATCTCAGAATCTTTCCAGCACTCGTCGGGAGAAACAGTATAACCCATCGCCTGCGCCGGTTCAGCGACATAGATGTCACATTCGGCATTGAGCGGTTCCAGTTGCGCAGAATCAGAAGCTACCGGCAGTGCTTTGATATAGACTCGCACCGGCTTGCTGAATTTATCGGGATTTTTGTAGCTGATAAATTGATCGGTTACTGCGACACTGGCCGCGACAATCTCGCCCTGATCCTGGAGTGTAAAAGACAGCCAGCCGGCCGGTTCACAGACAAATTCAGGGCTGTGAAAATCACAGGGGTTATACTGACCATTCTGATCGCGCGCAAGCATGCGTACGCGAATCGCGGCCGGCACCCAGCGTTTACTGGCAGCATCGTATTCTATCGAAAAATCTGGCATGTCAGAAAACCTCCAGGATATAGGCAGGGCCGCCGCCGGGCGAAACGGTCACCGTGGCTGTGCAGGTCTGGCCGCCACCTGAACCGGTAATGTAAATCATAGAAGGTTGCGGTATCGTATTGGCAGGAGTATCAGCCCGCTGTCCCACCAGACATGTCAGTCTGCACCCGCCCGTGGTCTGGCTCAGAGTCATCCAGCCTTCTCCCTGGCCGGCAAGTGTAATCGAAGCGTCAGCAGCCGGAACCAGTGGCCCGTTGTTTTCGCTCTTCCAGACAGCAACCAGAAGTTCAGCTGGCGCTTCGGCAGTTACAGCGAGATTGTAGCTGCTCACCTGAAGAACGTAAGTTGTCGTATTCACGGCAGCATCGGCGGCACCAGCTCCGATTGCCGCACCGATGGAAGGCGGCACGCCGGCTTTCATGAGATCGGCTGAGCCGCCGGCTTTAACCCACGAGGTTATCTGGGTAGTCAGTGGATCATTGGTATTTACGTTTTCCCACCAGCCCTTGTCGTGAGCAAAAAGTGTCTCTTCGCACAACATCAGCATAAAACCGGCAAAGGCGGTAAAGCTCAGAAATGAGGCAACGCGGCTGTTCACAGGCAAAACCTGACCGGTTTTGGTAAGCACCAGATAGAGCGTATAAAGAGCGAGACCCCAGCCAAAAGTCGGCCCATACTGCCAGGGTGAGCACGAAAACATACCCGCCGAGATACCAAGAAATATGAGTTGCGACAGGCCAGCATAAGAGACCTGTTTGAGTGCCGGCTGACCAACCTGGCCGGCCAGCTGCATACCGAAACGGGCCAGCCAGCTGCCGAGAGCCATTGGCAGAATCGAGCCAACCATGCCGAGGCTGATAAAGCTCAGCATGTTCTGTGACTGATGCGGCAATTTGTCACTCAACCAGCGCGAAAAGACGATGCCGATGGCCAGAGCGGCAATATTCAGCCCCAGGTGTGGCGTACAGGCGGCAGCAACCTGTTTTGGCATCGCAAATAGACGCCTTATGCCATTTATCAGGCCATTGCTGCGAAACGCCCGCCACGCGCCAAGAACCATGGCACCGCCAAAAAACCAGCCAAAGGCGGCCGGCCATTCGTTGCCCTTGATTGCTATATGGCTGCCAACCTTGAAATCGCCGATAGTGTAATCAAGATACCAGGGCAACCCGCCGCCAAAAACAGTGCTGTTATAACTGCCAAGGCGCGAAAACATCATACTGATGTTACTGTTTTTGTCGAAGCCATCGTTGCCGACTGCTATTAAAAAAGTATGCAGAAGAAAGGCGATTACACCAAATATCAGCATTACATGCACACGTCGGAAGGTATTGCGTAAAACCTGTGTCAGGAGACTGCGCAGATCGAAACTGACAAAACCAGGCAATTCAGCCGGCGATTTGGGCTCTTTGCCAGTGTAAGACGGAGAAGATCGCACATCATACGATTCTTGCTGGCGCGGCTGATGGCCGGCGGCAGCATGCTTCTTTTCAGATGAAGCGGCATGCGATTCGGTTTCGAGATACTGACCGGCAGACGGCGGACCCCAGGCGCTGCCGTTCCAGATCAGCCATTTTCCGGTTTCTGCTGAAATCTGCCACCAGTTGCCATCGCGATCCTGGCAGCGCAGCTCATCAACCTCGTGCACGAAACTGTCAGCATCGATCTGACCAGCTTTGAGTTCCTGGCGCAGGCGCACGTATTTCTGTTCGAGTTTCTGCCGCAATTCCTAAACCTCTCTGTTTATCGAAAAAATTATAAGCGCTGTAGATTCACAATACAATAGGCTCAACGCAAATTTGCCAATACCAAAGCATCGAGTCGGCACAATCCATATTCCTGACCTAGCCAGAGGTTGCCGTCTGGATCCTGTAACATGCACATGATTTCGTTACCAATCAGGCCATCTGATTCTCTAATAATTTTAAAACTGCCATCTTCGGAAAAGCGCGTCAAACCATCGAGTTCAGAGCCAATCCAGATAACACCATCGCGGTCTTCACAGAATGAACGCCCTTTGTTACCGGCCAGACCATCGGCCTGACGCATTATCTTTGCCGTGCTGATATCGCCCTTTTTCCAGTCAGGAAAAAGGGTGACGCCGCCACGGTCAAAAAAGCCGGTACCAACCCACATTCTACCGCGCGAATCTTCGAAAAGCGCTGCTACATTGGCATGCGCCAGCAGATTGTCGGTTGTATAAACTCTTTGGTTGTCATCTGACCAGTGCAACAGACCGCCATCAGGCGAAATATAGCTGCCGATCCAGATTCCGCCGGCTGAATCGGCCGTAATGGCGCGCACGCGTTCGCCCGGTAAACCATCGGCAACGCCATATTGCCGCCACTCCCCCGCAGGGGCGCGCACGGCCACACCCCGCCAGGTGCCGACCCACAATTCACTCTGCTGCGACCAGCATAACGCCATGCTCTTTGGGTCAGGCAGAGCAGACGTGTGATCGTGCCAGACGTCATTGCGATCAAGACAGGCCAGACCCATCTCATGCGCGACCCAAAGGTTACCAGAAGGGTCAATCAGCAACGCCTCGATTCTGACCAGATCTACTGGCGGCGTGGCGATACCGGCACTGGTATCGAGTCCGCTGCGCCAGTTGAAACGTTTTAGACCAAACAGACCGCCAACCCAGAGATGGTCGTCGGCAAGCGCGAGCCCTCTTATCTGATCGCCCTGACAGAAATGCCGCCACCCTGGAGGCAGAACTCTCTTTGGCGGTGGCGCAGGCGAAAACGGCCAGAGCCACCAGGCCAGAAAAGCCATCAGCAGCCAGACCGGCAGATTTTTCCAGATGCCGGCCTCTTTTTTATCAGGTTGAATATACTGTTCTTCGATCATATTGCGAGCCGCTCAAGTATATGCGATATCTCCTCACAGATAAAGTAAGCTGAAAATCAGCAATTTTAGTGCGATTGCCTGCTGACATAAAAGTGATGTAGACAAAATTTGTGGGCGGGACTAAAGTAGAGCACAGGTGCCACCGGTGAAAGCTATTCACCTTAATTTGGCTACCTGGATTGAAAGGGGAGCGAACAATGAGAAAGACTTTTCTGGCGTTGGTTCTGGTTGTCGTTATGCTGCTGTCGTGTCAGGTCGCGCTTTATGCAAGTTACGGCCTGAATGTAATCGAGAACGACAGTATCGGCGTAATCTATTTTAATCTCGGCAAGGCTTACAATATTTTGCGCGACCAGGTAAAAAGCTTTGATAAAACCGCTGACGCGAATACCAGGCAACAGATTGAGCAGGTGCTCGGCACCCTGGGAGCCGAAAACCCTCTGGCCAGAGATCTTTCGGTCGCAAAAATCAATGAGGCTATCGAAAAATGGCATAACGACGGAGTTTTTATTCCGACCGGCGGCGTCTGGATTTCTGTATCGAAGGATCTACAGCCCAAAGTCGTAATCGAAGCCAGCATCAAGCCAGATAAAATAGCTGAATTTCTCAAATCGGCACCCAATACTCAAGGCCTCGACTTTACTCCGAAAAACAACATCATCAGTTTCAATGCTCCGGGCATGGATTTGCCAATAGAGATCAACAGCGAACGCATCGTCATTGGAAAAGTGGCGGCTACAGCCGAAAAGCCTGGTGAAAACTGGCAGCCTTATTACAAGCGCGTTACTTCGCCCGATCAGCATCTGGCGCTCGAACTCGACGTACAGTCGATCATCGAAAGCGTTCTGACTCTGCATCAGCAACGTTCAACCTCGACCAGCGAGAAGTCTTGCGCTGCCAACATGCGGGTAATGACCGCCGCCACTGAGATGTACAACATGGACAACCAGACGGCAATGTCAGAACTAAACGTTAACGAACTGGTCAAGGGACAGTATCTGAAAGAACCGATGAAATGCCCCAATGGCGGCACTTATTCATCACGTGGCGATCTTGCGAAAGAAGGCGAAATAGTCTGTTCTATTCACAACACGATCAATGATCTCAAAATCTACGATGGCCCGGCGCAGCCAGCTGCCAAAATCGATGTAGCCAGCCAGCTGCCCGATCCACGCCTGCAGCATATCACGCGGGCCCGCATTTTTGCTGACACCGAAGGAATGATGATAGCTGTGGCGGTCAAAGATGAGCCGACCAGAAAACAGTTTCAGGAAATGCTGCAGCAGAATATCAAAATGCTTGAACAGCAGCTTTCGCAAAGCAAAGGCGACGTGCGCGTAGAAACCGTTAAAAAGCTGTTCGCTTCTCTCAGCCATATCGACCGCGCCCCATGGCTTGGAATTTCCTTTAAACAAAGCGAAAATGAGCAGATACTGGTTGGCACAGCCGTTGTCGGAGTTCTCGCGGCAATTGCCATACCAAACTTTCAGAAAGCCCGCATGCAGGCCCGCAAAAGTGCTTGTTTTGCGAACCAGCGCGTATTACTCGGCGGCACCGAAATGTATAACATGGACAATGAAAAAATGCTGCATAACCTGGATATACAGGCGCTTGTCGATGGACAGTATATCAAATCCGCGCCTGAATGTCCGGACGGAGGCACCTACAGTTCTGAGGGCGACCTGGCTGAAAACGGCAGAATTAAATGCAGTATCCACGGTTCAGTAGAATAGTACGTGCCGATTAAAAAACCGGCCACAGCTGACAATTGCTGTGGCCGGTTGCTATTTCAGCTGAAACCGTTCAGGCAAGCGGCAGGCTTGTCTCACTGCGACAAACTCTATCATGAAAATCGACGATCGGGTTGTCGTTGAAGCTGTTGCCGAGAACCGCTACCAGCCGGCATACTGCATAGTTTTCTGACTGCTGCTGGTATTCCTGCAGCCACTGTGCGTATCGGCCTTCTACATCTTCAGGCAGCGGACAGACAAATTTGAGGCGCTCAACATGAAGCCGATGCGGTTTTGGTGTCAGACGGGCGCGATAGCAGTTCTGTTTTGTACATAAAAGGGTATAAAGTGCGTCGGCATTGATTTCCTGGCTGAACTTCCCGAAAGCAGAAGATCGTGGATCGAGATACTGCCCGACCACGATCAGCCTGATGCCTTTGCAGGTTTCATAAACACGCCAGGTGACATTGTGCTGATCACGCGTTTCGAAAAGCTTACGCAGGTGATCGACAATAGCGGCTTTCTTATCTTTTTTGCCACCGAAGCCGATAGCCTCCCAGAACGAGCGTTTATAATCGTCGATATCGAATATATTCAGAGAACAGCTGTTAAGAACCAGGGCACCATAGCGATTGCGCGTTACTATGTTGCAATCATCGATTTCGTGAGTAATCTCTTCTCTTACCGGCTTTTCATAAGAATTATCGCGCTCGGCGCTTCCATCTATGAGTCTTTGCACGCGCTCAGCCTTGGCCGAGCAAAGAGCTTGAGCATCGTCGAGTGAAAGATTCGAGCCGGCCGAACAGGTTATGGTTACCGGCTGGCCATCGACGACGACTTCAAATTCACCTGAGTGCCAGAACCTGAAAAGATGCATACTGGCGAGAGCCTGCGGACTTGCAACATGTTCTTTCATGCTTTACCTCTTGATCTAAACACTTTCATTCTGTTTCTGGCTGACCGGCATAAGCGGCGAGAGCAGCTTCGCCGGCAGCAAGGTGATAAAACCAGATCGCTACGGCAATGATTCCGGCAGACTGCACCAGGCAGAGGCGGTCAGGGGTCATCAGATCACCAAGATAGCCAAATACCATATAGGCGACCGGAAAAGAAAAGCCGATTATTGCCTGCATGGCGGCAAAAAAGCGCCCTTTGACCTGATCGGGAACAACCTTCTGAAACAGAGTCACGAATTTTACGTTGGTGATTCCGAGTGAGGCGCCGGCAAGAATCAAAGCCAGGCCAAAGCCCCAGGGATTGATAAGCAGACCCGGCAAAATCATGCTGCCGCCATAAATCAACATACTCAAAGCACCCAGACGGATAGTGCGTCCATGACTTCTGATCAATGCCGCCGAAAAAGTGCCCAGCAAAATGCCTACCCACAGGGCCGCTTCAAGCAGACCCATCAGAGTGGCACTTCCCTGCAGGCTTTTTTGCACATAGAGCGGAACTATCACCAGTGTTGGCGTTGCAAAAAAGTTTACGAGGCCAAAACCGACCAGAAGCTTTTTCAGCAGAGGAAAGCGCTGCCAGAGTGTTTTATCATCGGCCGGTTCGGCTGATTCAGTTGCAATTGTCCCGCTATCGCCGCCTGATGCTGATTCTGCGTTGTTATTCTCCTCGCCGTCGGCAGGAGTTTCAGGAAAGACCAGAGTCATTTCGATTATTGCCGAAAAAACGTAAGAGATCGCATTTAACAGCACCAGCAAAGGAATTCCGAGCCAGGCGATCAGCATGGCGCCAAGCACCGACCCGCCAAAGCTGGCAAGATACTGGCTTGAAGCCTGATATGCAACTGCCTGTTCGAGGTCTTCTGCCGAAACCAGACTGGGCAGACATTTGGTGATAGCCGGGTTAAAAAAGCCTTCAGCAACGGCAATGAGAAAGCCGAACAGGTAGGCTGCGCCAAGCGTAAGAGTGTCGTTACTCAAAGACCAGGCAACATAACCCATCAGAGCGGCAGACGTCAGATCGCAGGCTACCAGCATGAACTTCGCCGGCATACGGTCTACTACCCTGCCGATGAGTTTAAAAAGCAACAGTGACGGCAACGCCCCGGCCACCATGAAAGCACCCAGCGCAAATCCGCTGTGTTCTTTACTGACCGAGAGAATCCACCAGACAATGGCTATCTGGTAAATCCGGGTGCCGGCCTGACTGGTTACCTGACCAAGCCAGAGCCTGAAAAACTGCCGATGTGCGAACAGAAAAGGTTTCTTACTGTGCATTAACTGGTCCGCCAATTCGTAAACTCAAAAAAAGCGCCATTTCAGGCCTATTCTATCTTATTGAAAATACCCGACAATTTCAACCAGCAGAATAATCAATGCCCCTTATCAAGAACTTTGCGCATGATCAGCCAGGTCACCGGCAAAATAATCAAAACCGGTGAGAAAATCAGCATTTCAACGAAATCGAACGCGGTAATAAATGGTTTTTCCGAGTTAAAACGCTGTTCGTACTTGCGATATACCGCTGAATCATGAACCGGCCCATGATAAACGCAATAAATCATGCCTTCACCCGACAGATCGCCGGTAGATTTGTAACTGCAACGAGTCGTCGGCGGTACCGGCATCGGCCTGAGAAATTCTTCGAGGGGCGAAGAAGGATCAAAAAGAAGATTGTCATCGAGACTGCGCAGAACAGGATCTCTGCCGGCAGTCTTATAACGCTCGATAGCCCTGGCAATGCGTTTCTGCATTTTAAAGCAGTTTATATATCGCGGCTCTGGTCTTACACCGGCGATGAATTCGAGACGAAACCTGATTTCGTGTCTGATATTACGCAGAGTCAAACCATCAGTTTCGCGAAAGTATGGTGGATAAAAAAAGTCGGCAGGCATCGAAGCAATCGCAGGCGCGGCAGTTTCATAAGCCGCCGCGTCGAACTCGGCATAGCCCTTACAGCACAGGCAGAGCATAATCAATAGCAGGCCGTAAAACTTCATTTCAACAAGATAGCAGATTCGCAATCTGCTTGCAGTTTTTTTGTCGCTGGATCGGCAAATGTTCTGGTAAATTATACAGGATTTCATGCAAGACAGGAGAGTCAGAGATGAAAGATGTCAGACCTGCCCTGCCGGGCCGCTGTTACTGGGTCGTTACCGACCGCTTTCTGGCCGGAAGTTTCCCCTATAATCCGGGAATCGACAATCCGCATGATTTCATGCGCAGTCTTCTCGATAACGGCATCGACGCATTTATCGACCTGACCGAAGAAGATGAGCTCGTTCATTATCAGCCCGTTCTGGCAGAATTGACAGCAAAAGCGCTTATATACAGACGTTTCCCCATCGTCGATTACTCGGTGCCAACACTGAGCGAAATGCAACAGCTGGTTGCGCATATAAATCAGCTGCTGGAAGAAGGCCGAAATATATATCTGCACTGTCGTGGCGGTATTGGGCGCACCGGCACCGTTGTCGGCTGCTGGTTGCGCAGCCAGGGGCATGATGGTGAGAGCGCTCTGGCTGAACTGGCAAACCTTTTCAGCGCAAGTAATGCCGCGCGGTTTTCCCGCAGCCCGGAAACCGACGAACAACGGGAATTCGTTAAAAGCTTTGTCAGCGCCGCGAGTAAACTTTGAGCAGCTGATTGAATATAGTCAATATGCGGCCCCGGCTTTTTTTGATGGCGGTTATATCATAACTCTGCAGACTGCCAATAAGAGCTTCGGTTTCCAATGTCAGAATGTTGAACGAATGTTCTATTGAAACATGCCTGACCCGATCGGCCAGCTCAGCCATCTCATCGATCAGAATGGTATTGTCGGTTCGCGAAAAGCCGCTCATGAACTCTTTGGCAACAACTTCACAAAGCTTCCAGGGATTCGACAACTGCTCAAAAGCTTCGGGCGGCAACCGGTATTCAACCTCTTTTGCCGGCTCAACCGTCGTCACATGACTGAGAAATCTGCCAACTTCAGAAAACAATCTGAGCAGACTTACAGGTTTGATGATAAACCCGTCGAACAGGCCTTTGAGTTCTTCGAGCTCAGCAAAACTGTTGGTCGCGGTAACCGCAATAATAGGCACCGAAGCAAGCTCAGAAATACAACGCAGTTCTCTAGCTGCACAAACACCGTCTTTCTGCGGCATGCGCAGATCCATGAAAATCAGCTCAGGCAGTTCCTTTTTTGCGAGTTCAACCGCTTCATTACCATCTGAAGCGCAGAAGACTGTAAGTCCCGCGTTTTTCATGGCTTCAGCGATCAGCTCACGATTCGAAGCTGTGTCATCGGCAACCATGATTTTCTGTCCGGAGAATTTGAGAATACCCCTGTTCTGAGCATCTGCTGACAATCGTTTTTTAGAGCGCTCCGGGATTTTGACTTCGCGTAGAATGATGTCAAAGCGGGTGCCTTTTTTGAGTTCGGTTTTGACCTTGATAGTACCGTTCAACAGCTCGACCAGGCGACGGCAAATAGCGAGACCAAGACCGGTGCCGCCAAACCTGTTCTCAAATTTCCGACGGTACAATGGGTCAAAAATCTGCTCTGGATTCTCGCAATCAATTCCCACACCGGTGTCTTCAACAGTAATCAGAAGATTGATCAAGCTTTGCTGCGATGAGTGACCGAGTGACAGGCGAACTCCTACCGTGCCATGATTGGTGAACTTGATGGCATTACTTACAAGATTGATCAATATTTCTCTGATGCGGGCTTCATCTGACAGAATTATCGGTGGAACCTCGGCATCAACCTGGACCCAGAATTCAAGACCTTTGCGTTCGGCTTCTTCGGTAAACATCGAGTCAACTTCCGCTACCAGATCAGCTAGGTTCACCTGCCCCTCGATCAGTTCAACCCGCCCTGATTCAAGTCGAACCAGATCATGAATGCTGTTGATGATGTTGATAAGACTCCTGCCTGCGGCGATTATTGAGCTGGCATACTGTTGCACCCTTGGGTTCTCTGCAAGCGGCGCCAGCAGTTCGCTGTAACCTATGATTGCGCTCAGCGGTGTTCTGATTTCGTGGCTCATACTGGTAAAGAGTTCTGCTGTGTCCATACCTTCAAACTTCATTTCAGAGCCGGATTGTCGCGTCATGCCAACGCTGGCAAGATCGGTAACATCAACCATAACACCCCTGACGACCCGGTGTGTTCCAGAAAGCTGGCTTTCAGCCATAGAACTCATAATGCGCAGATGCCGAATTTCTGTCGCTTTTTCTTTGTTGAGAAGACAGGTTCTAAAATCCAGCAAAAATGTTTCTCTTGAGTTATCGCTGCGACGAGACTTGTCAAAATATGATCTGAAAGCATGCAGATCTTCAGAATGAATAACCTTGCAGAAATCCTTAAAAGTAATAGAGCCGGCCAAACCTTCACCGAACAGCCTTTTAACGGCTCCCAGCAGCAGGAAATTTTCGTTAACCGGCTCAAACTGCCAGACAACGACATTGCCAGACTCGATGCTCTGCCGCAAAATTTCTTCGTTCAGCCGCAGTTTGTCTTCAGCCTGTCGTTTGTCGGTAATGTCGATAAAACAACCTTCACAGTATTCCCGACCATTTTCGTAAAACACCCGCCCATAAACGGCAGCCCAGAAGATTTCGCCATCGGCCCGACGAAATTTCATTTCGAGACTTCGCACCTGATCGCGCTTGCGCAGCTCATCAAAAAAGAAAGAGCGATCTACAGGAGTTATATAGAGCTGATGCCCGATACTTTGCACCTGTTCTATCGCCTGTTGAGGTGAATCATAGCCAAGAATATGCGCCATTACATCGTTCATGCTGATAAAACGGTCATTATAACTCCGCCATAGTCCGACCGGCAGGTTCATGTATATACTGCGAAACTTGTCGAGCTCTACCTTGAGAGCAGTTTCAGAAATTTTCTTTTCGGTTGCATCAGAAATTGCACCATAAATCAGCCTGTCTTTGCCGCCGCGCCAGGTCACAACAACTCTGACCCATGCCTCAACTGCCGCCGCATCAATCTCAGTTGCTCTGGAACTTCGCAACTGCCACAAAGAATCTCGGCGACCAGGCGCGCTGTTGCCAGAAAGAATTTGCGTGCGCAAATTGAGCCAGCGCTGCCGCAGGCCCGATTCTTCAGCTGCCGGCATAAGATTGATAAGATCGCTGGCAGTGCGCAGTTCTGAATGATCAACACCGAGCAGTCTCCTGCTGTCGCCAAAAACAACGACAGACTCGTCTGACAGATCAATCAAGAAATAGACAACTTCAGAAGTCTCTGCAAAAACTCGAAGTCGGTTACTTCTCTGCTGACAAACTTCGACAATCTTTGTTATCTGTTCGTCGATTTCACTGAATTCATCGCAGACAGATTCGCCGACCTGACTTGAAGACGCATCATTAAGCGCTGCCCACAAACTTTTCTGCAAGGCTCTGATACGCCGGCTGACTGTAATTTCAAGGGCAAAAGCGATTCCGACTACGGCAGCGGCGAGCATAAGAATGATAATCAGCAGCTGCTGCAAAATAAAGCTGTCGGCTACTCCAGATACCGCATCTGGTCTGATTCTGAGTCTTAATTGCCATTGGCCGGTTCTGCCATCTTTGGCTGTCACTGTAAACTCATGGTGAAAAGAAACACTGGGAAGCCCGTGCTCGCGTGTTTCATCACGATACGAGGCCACAATGCTGCCTGACTCATCGACAAGCCGTATGCTTGTGGCATCCAGTCTTACGGCTATTTTAGCCAGAGACTTCTCGATTTCAGGCTGTTGTCCGGCAAGAATGACGAAGCGCAATTCTTCAACCTGTTCAGCTACCATCTGTGTGAGATGCTGCTGATATTTTTCTTCAAAACTGCTGTGAACGTAGTTTGCCATCAACATGGTGACAATGCCTGCTACGACGAGCATTGCCGTGATCGAATAAATGACAAACCTAAGTCTGAGGGAACGGTAAAAGCCCTGCCGGGCAATATTCCCGCCAGTATCAGGCTTTGTGGCCGAATTGCTCTGTTGCTTTTCGTTTATCACAGAGATCCCCTCGGTACAACAATTTCCTCAAGTTTATACGTTTTCTGTGTGTGAGCGTATTATACAGCTGCTGCAACATGCGAGTCAATCCAGACCTATACCCCGCTGGCCAGACGACTTTGCCGAAGCAACTCCAAACCATCTGCCTTTTCAGGGCAGCTCAATTTTTCGAGGCTTGTCAGAAAATGGCTTGTAGAGAACGATTACCCGACCAATTACACGCACAAGCACAGCATCTGCCGCCATGCAAATCTCTTTTGCAGCTTCAGCCGCTTCAACTGGCGAAGAATCCAGCAGCTTGATCTTGATCAGCTCATGCGTATTGAATGCCTCAACCACACTGAGAATGATCTTCGATTCCAGGCCCTGCTTGCCTATCCGCACTATCGGTTCGAGATGATGGGCGAGGGACTCAAGATGCTTGCGTTGCTGGGAGCTGAGTTTCACGGGTTTATCTCCAGAAGTTTTGATACGAATATATACAACAGGCAGTTGTCTTTTGCAATCATGCAGTTTATGGCAGTCTGGCGACAATTTCTTTGATCTGAGCCGGACTGTTGACAACATAAGCATTGAAACCGACATTTTGCGCCGCTTCGACATTGGCCTGACTGTCGTCGAAAAAGTGAATCTGCTTCGGCTCTTTTTGCAGGCGGCGGCAGACCTCTTCATAAATCTCACGATCGGGCTTTACCATGCCCATCTCATACGAGAAAAAAAGATGTCGGAACGGCCGGAAAACCATGGTGGTTCGCCGCAACAGCTCAACATGAACAGCATTGGTATTCGAGAGCATGGCCAGCTCACCATATCTGACAAGTTCATCGAGAATCGCGATGCAGTCAGTCTTTAGCGGACCAATTATGCCGGTAAATTCGCGCGCGAAATCGCTAAAATTAAGTTTGCTGCCGGTTTCGGCGACAAAAGCACGGTAAAAACCCGTAAAATCAGTTCTGCCAGCCTCATATATTCTGGCTGACTGTAGCTGCAGCCATTTTCGCTTGAGTTCTTCGCTGTCGCGTTCCCGGGTGAACAGGGCGCGGGCGTGTTGTTCCCAGTGGAGATCAATGAGAACACCACCAAGATCGCAGAGAATGGCTCTTTCAGTCATTTTTAAGCTGCTGGCAATGGTCGGGAATCTTAAAGCCCTGTGTACTCAACAGTTTTTGCTCGGCCAGACGGCGTTTGCGCTCAGCCTCGATCTGCTTAAATGCCAACCAGATAAGAAACGGCACGATGATGAGATCATCGAGATAACCGATAACTGGTATGAAATCAGGTATCAGATCGAACGGCCACAAAAAGTAGGCTACCGCGGCGAACAGCAGCAGCTTTGCTGAAAGTGGCGTTTCATCGCTCTTAACAACGTCGAGATAGCCGTGCACTTTATTGGTAAATTCGCCGGTTTTGCTCATATTGTTCTCCATTTATACTGATGACAATCATATCACAAAACCGGCGAATTATACATTATCTGCAGGAGATCAGAGAATCTGTATCGCTTCGGCTTCACAGCGGGTCAACTCTTCGGCGGGCCAGACACTGACCTGAACTTCACCTATGTGGCGCTTCTGCAACAGCAACATGCTCAGGCGCGACTGGCCGATACCACCACCGATCGTCTGCGGCATTTTTCCAGCCAGCAGCATTTTGTGCCAGGGAAGCTGGGCGCGATCTTCGCTGTCTCTGATTTTAAGCTGCTCTGTCAGCACTTCCGGACTGACCCTGATACCCATCGACGAAACCTCGAAAGCCATATCGAGAACAGGGTTGAAGACAAGAATGTCGCCGTTGAGTCCTCTGCGGCCGGGCAAGGCTTCGGTTGTCCAGTCATCATAGTCGGGAGCTCGTCCGTCATGGATGCTGCCATCGCTCAACAAACCGCCAATCCCGATGACAAACACAGCACCATGTTCGCGGCAGATCGCATTCTCGCGCTCTTTCGGAGTCATGCCGGGGAAGCGGGCAAGCAGATCTTCACTGTGAATGAAGTGAATCTTCTGCGGCAGAAACTTCTTGAGATCGTAGCGGCTGCAGATGTGATGTTCGGTTGCGAGTATGGCGTTGTAGATCGTTTCGACTGTCGCCTTGAGGAAATCGAGGTTGCGCTGCTGTGGCAACATGATGCGTTCCCAGTCCCACTGGTCGACGTAAACAGAGTGAATGGCCGAAGTAATAGTCGGCTCATCTGGACGCAGAGCGTTCATGTCGGTATACAGGCCTTCGCCGGCTGGAATTCCGTAGCGGGCCAGGGCCAGTCGTTTCCACTTTGCCAGCGAGTGAACAATCTCGAATCTGGTGTCGCCGATAGCGGGAACTTTGAACGCAACCGGGCGTTCGATGCCGTTGAGGTTATCCTGCAAACCTGAATCAGCATCGACAAACATCGGTGCTGACACCCGGTGCAGCCTCAGGCTGCTGGTAAGAGTATCTTCAAAGTGTCGTTTAAGATCAAGAATGGCGCGTTCCGTCTGTATGAGCGTAAGTCGTGAAGCGGTCATCATAAAACTCCTGTTTTCAAATTTTTCATTATTCACATCGCAAAATAATTACACATTATTTAACATATTTACAATACAATTTAATTTTGTTATCATTATGCTAAATTTAATATTAAATTATTGTAATTTCTTAAAAATTACCCGATAAATATGAACAAAAAATTCGAAATTGACAAAATCGACCGCCAGATACTTGATGAACTGCGCCTCGACTCACGTTGCTCGTTTCAGGATATCGCCAGAAAGCTGAAAGTATCTGGCGGCACCATACACGTGCGCGTCAACAAATTGCGAGAAGCTGGAATAATAAAAGGAACCCGGCTCATCCTCGACCCGGCTGGCCTTGGTTACGATATTTGCGCCTTTATCGGCATAAACCTGCACCAGGCCGGCGACCATATCAGCGTTGTCGCCAAGCTGAAAAAAATGCCGGAAGTGGTCGAAGCGCATTTCACCACCGGCTCATACAGCCTTTTCATCAAGGTTTTTGTCAGCAGCACAGCCGGACTTCATAAATTTCTCGTCGAAAAACTGCAACCGATACCTGAGGTGCAATCGACCGAAACCCTGATTTCGCTCGACATGCCGATCGACAGAGCCCTCGCGATCTAGCGTTTAATGCGGGCGAGGATCGAGGCGCGCACCATTTTGGCGAAATAGGCCATCACACGGCTGTCGTCGGTCAGTTCCGGGTGAAAAGCGCAGCCGAGCATGCAACCCTGGCGCGCCATTACGATCCTGCCATCATGCTCGCACAATATCTCGACATCTTCTTCAACGCTAACTATATGCGGAGCGCGAATGAACACACCTGGAAAATCATCTGCGACATCTTTGATCTCAAGACTGGTTTCAAAGCTGTTTACCTGCCTGCCGTAAGAATTGCGCTGCACAACTATGTCCATCATGCCAATATGGTTGTCGTCGCTGCCCTCGATCTTACGTGCCAGCAGTATCAGGCCGGCACAGGTTCCGAATACCGGCTTATCAACGCTTATAAAGCGTTTTAGCGGCTTCATCATGTCGTAGGTGTCGATAAGCCGCCGCATGGTCGTGCTTTCACCGCCCGGCAGAATCAGACCGTCGATCTTCTGCAGATCATCGGCTGACTTGACTTCGAGCGCCTTCGCGCCGCATTTTTCGATGGCGCGGGCGTGTTCGCGCACCGCGCCCTGTAGAGCAAGAACGCCTATGGTTGTCATCTTCGTTTACCAGCCGCGATCCTGCATGCGGTCAGCAGAAGTCAGCGAAGACATTTCGAGACCGGTCATCGGCGTGCCGATATTCTTTGAAATCTCGGCCAGCAGCTTGTAATCTTTATAATTCGTGGTGGCTTCGACAATAGCTTTGGCGAAAGCAGCCGGATTTTCTGACTTGAAAATGCCAGATCCAACGAACACGCCGTCAGCGCCGAGTTCCATCATCAGTGCAGCATCAGCCGGAGTTGCCACACCACCGGCAGCGAAATTAACAACTGGCAGACGCCCGTTTTTCTTGATCTGCAGCAGAATTTCATAGGGAGCGCCGAGCAGCTTGGCTTCGGTCATCAGCTCGTCTTCGTTCATGGCTACGACACGCCGCACCTGAGCATTGACCTTGCGCATGTGACGAACGGCTTCGACGATGTTGCCGGTGCCGGGCTCGCCTTTGGTGCGCAGCATGGCCGCGCCTTCGCCGATGCGGCGGGCGGCTTCGCCGAGATCGCGGCAGCCGCAGACAAAAGGCACGGTGAATGAGCTTTTGAGAATATGGTATTCCTCGTCAGCCGGGGTCAGAACTTCACTTTCGTCGATATAATCGACGCCCATCGCTTCGAGAATACGCGCTTCAACTATATGACCGATACGGGCTTTCGCCATGACCGGTATTGAAACGGCTTTCATAACTTCTTCAACGATGGTCGGGTCGGCCATGCGCGCGACGCCGCCGGCCTTGCGGATATCAGAAGGAACGCGCTCAAGTGCCATTACCGCCACGGCACCGGCTTTTTCAGCTATGCGGGCCTGCTCGGCGTTGACTACGTCCATGATGACGCCGCCCTTCTGCATTTCGGCCATGCCGCGCTTAACCAGAACTGTTCCAACTTTTTTTGTCATTTTTAACACCCCAGCTTGATTCTTTTCAATATGCGAGAGAGTAAATACCGCATTTAACCCTGAATATCAACCCCATTTTGCAACTTTGCGTAAAGATTCAGTCTTAGTTGGGATTGCCTATATTGCGTAGATTTATAGCAACAAGCTATGCCTTGTTACCCGTGCTCTCGACAGGGTTAGGCAGCTCTTACGGCTTCAGCCGTTAGAGATGCGTATGCAAAGCCTCAACGCTACAACTCTCACCAGACGCAATTTATGGTATAGCTATGGCTTTGTGTCAATATTGCCTGGCTCGGCCGAGCTGCTCTATCCTGCGCAGCTCGGCATAAGCACCTCCCTGTGCAAAAAGTTTTCGCTTATGAGATCCCTGTCTGCGCACTCACAATAATGATTCCACTCATAACTGAATCTTTACAACTTTGCCTAAGCTGCTGCGAAATGCTTTCGCCGACTGCATCGATGCCACAAATTGGCGCCACATCCCTCGCGCTCCTAATCGTTGACGTTGTCGTAATCGTAATCGTGATCGTTGTCGTTGTCGAAATAGCTCTAACAGACTCTCGCTATGCATGTTATCTCGTTTTCTCAACACATAACCACGGTTCATTACAGACAAAAGCGCGTTGATTTTTGTTAAACCAGAAGCTTCGGCCATCAGTCAGGATGCTTTTTTTTGCTGACAGAAGGCCAACCCTGGCAGCATCTGGATAGATGCTGCCGGGCACTCCAGCGGTTGGCTCAGAGCCAGCCTTTGCCTTCGGCAAACCGCTTCGCTCACAGCTTACGAAAAAGCAAATCCGTTTTTTGCAGGATGCAATTATGCCAGATCGCATCAGGACAGAAGCGATCTGGCCTTCAGGCCTCATGCCAAAATTCAATGCACTTTAAATATAATTCACAACATAAAAATACATTTAAACATAGCTGCGAAATTTTTCACAAAACTTCTTGACGTTTTCAAAGTCGCTGGTTATACTAAGTTTAGAAATCGAGAAAAATTTATCGATAAAAAATTATTGATAAAAAATTCTCAAAGTTTAAAAAATTGATACGCAAACAAAGAAAGCGCAGAAAGGAGACAAGGAAATGACAGAAGTTGAAAACAGCATCATACAGGTTCTTCTGACAGTGTTTTGGCACCATACCTTTTTGCAACAGCCACAGCTGATTCTGATAAACAACAGGAGGGGCCGATATTATGAAAGGCAAGCCTGATTACAATATTCCGGAACCGACTCTGCGCCGCCTGCCACGCTACTACAACTACCTCAAGGCGCTGCTCAACCGTGGTCGAGAAGTTGTTTCCTGCACCCACATCGGCAAAGATCTCGAACTCGATCCGCCACAGATTCGCAAAGACCTTGCCTATACAGGAATCCGCGGCCTTCCCAAAGTCGGCTACCAGGTCGAAGAGCTGATCAAAAGCATCGAAGACTTCTTCGGCTGGAACAACATCGACGAAGCATTTCTGGTTGGAGTCGGCAATATGGGACGCGCACTCATCGACTACAAAGGCTTTTCCCGCTACGGTTTCAAGATCATTGCCGCTTTCGACAATGACAGCGAAGTGATCGGCAAAACTTTCAACGGCATCGAAGTGCTGGCGCTCAACAAACTTACCAGTCTGTGCAAGCGCATGAATGTACACATCGGAGTCATCGCGACGCCCGACCATGCGGCGCAGGAAGTCGCCGACATGATGATAGCCGGCGGCATAATCGGAATCTGGAACTTTGCGCCCGCAGAAATACGGACGCCGGAAGGGGTAATAGTGCAGAACGAAAACCTTGCAGCAGGTCTTTCTGTGCTCTGCAAGAAGCTGCAGATGCTCAAACAGTCAGGGAAAATCAGACAGGAGGTCATAGAATGACGAGTCAGCCACACACCGTGATGAGAAAGTTCGAAAAAGTCTGCGAAATCATCGAAAAACACAATAACGACTGTTCAAAGTTGATACCGATCCTGCAGGCAGTCCAGGAAGAATACCGCTACCTGCCCGAAGACGTCATCTGCTATGTAGCGACCGCGCTCGGCATTCCCTCGTCGCAGGTTTACGGCGTCGCTACCTTCTACTCGCATTTCGCGCTCAAGCCCAAAGGCAAATACGTTATCAAGATCTGCGACGGCACCGCCTGCCACGTAAAAAAATCGATTCCCATTCTCGAAGCCCTGCTCAAAAAGCTCACGCTGACACCTGACAACATGACCACCAGCGACATGCTGTTCACTGTTGAAACCGTCTCTTGCCTTGGTGCCTGCGGCCTGGCACCGGTTCTGGTAATCAACGAAGAAGTTCATGGCCTGATGACACCCGAATCCACAGCCGCACTCATCGATCAGATCATCGCCCGGGAGGAAGCAAAATGAACAACGACAAACTCAACCTGAAACAGATCGCAGAACACTTTCGCAATAATTCGGAAGAGCGCCGCGTCATCGTCTGCGCCGGCACCGCCTGCGTTGCCAATGGAGCCCTTGCCGTCATCGATGCTCTTGTGAAAAAAATCACTTCGGCGGGTATCAATGTTAAGGTCGAAGCGCACGAAGAAGGCAAACGCGACCTGCGCGTCTCGAAAAGCGGCTGCCACGGCTTCTGCCAGATGGGTCCGCTGGTTACGATAATGCCCGATAACATTCTCTACACCAGAGTCAATGCTGCTGACGCCGACGAAATCGTTGAGAAAACACTGATGAAGGGTGAGATCATCGATCGCCTGCTCTTCGTCGAACCGGCAAGCGGCAAACACGCGAAAGGCAGCGACGAAATCACTTTTTACAATCGCCAGAAACGAACTGTACTCAGAGAATGCGGTCACATCGACCCTGAAGACATAGACGAATACATCGCTCATAATGGCTATGAAGGCGCCAGAATCGCCTGTGTCGAGATGAAGCCGGAAACCGTATGCGAAGAAGTCATGACCGCCCTGCTGCGGGGAAGAGGCGGCGGTGGCTTTCCGACCGGGCGCAAGTGGAAGCTGACGCTCGATCAGCCTGGTGCAAAAAAATATGTCATCTGTAACGCCGACGAAGGCGACCCTGGCGCTTTTATGGATAGAAGCGTCATGGAAGGCAATCCGCATTCAGTAATCGAAGGCATGATGATCGCCGCCCGCGCCATTGGCGCTGATGAAGGCGTCATTTACTGCCGCGCCGAATACCCGCTGGCAGTAAAACGCATGCGCAAGGCCATCGAAGACGCCCGCAAGCTTGGAATTCTCGGCAAAAACATCTTCGCCAGCGGCTTCAACTTCGATGTCAACGTTATGGAAGGCGCCGGAGCCTTCGTCTGCGGCGAAGAAACTACCCTCATCGCTTCGGTAGAAGGCAAGCGCGGCATGCCAAGCCCCAAACCGCCTTTCCCGGCCGAAAGCGGTCTGTTCGGCAAACCTACCGTTATCAACAACGTCGAAACGCTGGCCTGTGTGCCGCTGATCATTCGTAATGGCGCGCAGTGGTTCAGGTCGCAGGGCACAGCCAAATCACCCGGCACCAAGACGTTCGCCCTGACCGGCCATGTCGCCAACACCGGCTTGATCGAAGTTCCGTTCGGAACGCCATTGCGCGAGATCATCTTCAACATTGGCGGCGGTATCACCGACGACCGCAGCAAACCGATGCCTGATGGCTTCAAGGCCGTGCAGATCGGCGGGCCATCCGGTGGTTGTCTGATCGATGAACACCTCGATCTGCCGCTCGACTTTGATTCACTGCTCGACAAGGGCGCCATGGTTGGTTCCGGCGGGCTGGTGGTGATGAACAAGAGCACCTGTATGGTCTCGATCGCCCGCTTCTTCATGCAGTTCACCCAAAACGAGTCATGCGGCAAGTGCGTGCTCTGCCGAGAAGGCACCCGCCAGATGCTGAGCATGCTCGACGAGATAATGGCCGGCAACGCCGACGAAAGCACTCTGGTCAATCTCGAAAAACTGGCGCACGCAGTTGCACGCGGCTCGCTGTGCGGTCTCGGCAAAACGGCGCCAAACCCGGTTCTTTCGACTCTGCGCTATTTCAGAGCGGAATACGAAGCACACGTTTTTCAGAAGCGCTGCCCGGCCGGCCAGTGCAAGGCTCTGGCGACTCCTGAGATCAACCCGGAACTCTGCAAAGGCTGCACCATATGTGCCAAAAAGTGCCCGGTTGGCGCGATCAGCGGCGAAGTCAAAAAGCCGCACGTCATCGATATTGAAAAGTGTATCAAATGCGGAGCCTGTGCCGCCGCCTGCAAATTCAACGCTATCACGGGGGTGTGACCATGAATGACATCGAAAAAAACACAATGATCATCAACGGCAACGAAGTCGAAATCGGCGATGAACGCAACCTGCTCGAGCTCATCAGAAAAACCGGCATCGAGATTCCGACCTTCTGTTATCACTCAGAACTCAGTATTTATGGGGCCTGTCGCCTCTGCCTCGTCGAAATCGAGGGGCGCGGCCTGCACGCTTCCTGCTCGATCAAACCGGCTCCCGGCATGGTCGTCAGAACCGCCACCGAAGAAATCAGAGAAATCCGCAAAATTTCGGTCGAACTGCTGCTCGCCAACCACAAGGTTGAGTGCCCGACCTGCCCGAAAAGCTCGACCTGCAAACTCGAAGACCTCGCGCGCCGGCTCGGCATCACCGAAGTGCGCTTCAAAAAGACCAATATCGACCAGCCCAAAGACTTCTCGTCTGACTCACTTATTCGCGACCCCAACAAATGCGTGCTGTGCGGCGACTGCGTGCGCTACTGCCGTGAAATTCAGGGAATCGGCGCCATCGACTTCGCACATCGCGGCAAAAATACGGTTGTCTCACCAGCCTTTGGCAAGGAACTGGCCAAAGTAGAATGCGTCAACTGCGGTCAGTGCGCTGCTGTCTGCCCGGTCGGCGCCATCACCATCAAACCCGAAATCGACCAGGTTTTCAAGGTTCTCGATAATCGCAAAAAAATGGTTATCACCCAGATTGCACCGGCAGTGCGGGTTGCGCTCGGCGAAAAATTTGGCATGACTGCCGGCGACGTCATTACCGGCAAGATCACCGCCGCCCTCAAGCGCATGGGCTTCGCCAAAGTTTTCGATACCTCGTTCTCAGCTGACCTGACCGTTATCGAAGAAGGCACCGAGTTTTTGAACCGCTTTGCTAAAGGCGAAAAGCTGCCGCAGTTCACTTCCTGCTGCCCCGGCTGGGTTAAGTTCGCCGAACAGTATTTTCCTGAAATACTGCCGCGGCTCTCTTCCTGCAAATCACCACAGCAGATGTTCGGCTCGCTCGCACGCGAAACATTGCCGGCTCTCTACGGCGTAAAACCTGAAGACCTTGTCATTGTTTCGATCATGCCCTGCACGGCTAAAAAGTTCGAGGCCCGCCGCCCTGAATTCGCACACGAAGGCCTGCGCGATGTCGACTTCGTTCTGACCACTCAGGAACTCAGCACAATGATCGAAGCCAGCGGCATACGATTCGCCGAACTCGAACCTGAATCACTCGATCTGCCGCTCGGCTTCAAAACCGGCGCCGGCGTTATCTTCGGCGCCAGTGGCGGAGTTACCGAAGCAGTTCTGCGTTTCGCTGCTGAAAAGGTGACCGGCCGCAAGCTCGAAAACGTCGATTTCCATGCCGTTCGCGGTGACGCCGGTCTGCGCGAAGCCACCATCGACCTCGACGGCAAAACAGTGCGCCTGGCTGTAGTGCATGGTCTCAAAAATGCCCGCCGTATCGCCGAAGAAGTCAAGGCTGGCAGATGCAACTACGACATCATCGAAGTCATGGCCTGTCCGGGCGGCTGCGTCGGTGGCGCCGGTCAGCCGGTTGCCTTCAACAACGGAACCATTCGCAAGCGGGCCAAAGGCCTCTACGAAGCCGACAAGATGCTGCAGCTCCATAAATCCCAGGAAAATCCCTACGTCATCGAGACCTACGAAAAGATTCTCGGCGATGTCGGCGGCGCAAAAGCCCATCACCTGCTGCACACCCGCTATCAGTCGCGCCGACGCATCACCGAGAAAGGCATGCCCCTTCTCACCGGCGAAGCCGGCGACAAGCTGTCGATCAAGGTCTGCGTCGGCACCAACTGCTACGTCAAAGGCTCGCAGAATATCCTCAAAGCGCTCACCCGCGAGATCGAAAAGCGCGGCCTGAGCAATGAAGTCGATATTCAGGCGACCTTCTGCTTCGAAAAATGTGGAGAAGCGCCGAATGTGATGATCGGCGATCAGTTGATCAGCCGCTGCACCGTCGAAAAAGCCTGCGCCGCCCTCGACGCCGCACTCGGCACCCGCCAGAAAGTCACTGTAACTGCTTAGTTTGCTAATGTACTACCACTCTCTCTTTTGTCGCACGTTCGCTGCCGGGGCTGTTCGCACCTCTCCAGACACAACCCCTCCTTCAAGGTCCCGGCAGCACGTGCCGACTTTTTTTGAGATACAGAATCTCATTGGAGTAGAAAAAATTGGTATTAAATGTAATCACTTCTGTAAGGGCGCAGGCGGGTTTCTCATGAGCGGAAACTTCGAGCCAGGCAGCTTTGACGCAAAGCCATAGCTTAACAAAATCAGCCGCCGCCTGGGGAGAGTTGCAGCGAATGAGATTCCGCCGAGAGCCCGAATACAGAAACGAAACAAGTAGCCAAATACAAGGTAAAATAATGATACAATTTCGCTAATGGTTTCAGAGGCAAACGCGGTAAAGCTGTAACATTGAGATCCTTAAATAATCCGCCGAGAGCCCGAATAACCAATGTTCACATCGAGCAAGGCGAAGGCTGGTTCTGATGAATAAACCGGGGGGCGAAATGCATGGCTAAGAAGTTCAAGATCACGATCTGTTCTGGCACAACCTGTTATGTGCTCGGGGGCGCGCACCTGATGATGCTCGCCGAATCGCTGCCCGCCGACCTCAAAGATCAGGTCGAAATAATCGATTCCAACTGCATCAAGGCCTGCCAGTTTGAAAACGCGCAACCGCCTTTCGTGCAAATCAACGACTATCTGATGTCACAGGCTTCTGTGGCCAAAGTCGTCGAATATCTGCGAAAACACTGAGGCAAGACACAACATGGCAATGAATTACATCAACAACGCTTCACTGCTCAAACGCCAGCTCGTCGTCCGCTTTGCCCGCCTCATGTTCACCGGCGAACTCAAAAACAAAATCGATCTGCTGCCGCTGCATCAGGCGCCGCGTAATTCCGAAGCGGTAAGATGCTGCCTTCATCATGACCGCGCTGTCATCAGATACCGTCTTATCGCTCTGCTCGGCTTTGCCATCGAGAATGAGAAACCCGATGACGAGGCCCGAACTCTGGCCAGTTATGTGGAAGAAGCCGAAGCGAGAGGTGCCGGGCGAATGGCCGGAAGTGCGCTGACCGTTATCGACGAGGCCTGCAGCGCCTGCATTCGCGCGAATTACCGGGTAACCAACGCCTGCCGCGGCTGCGTTGCGCGCCCCTGCATGATGAACTGCCCGAAAAACTGCATCTCTTTCGAAAACGGCCAGGCCCATATCGACGAGAAGGTCTGCATCAGCTGCGGCATCTGTGCGAAAGTCTGTCCCTACCATTCGATCGTGTTCCAGCCGATACCCTGCGAGCAGGCCTGCCCGGTCAATGCGATCGTTCAGGATAAAAACGGCAAGCAGGATATCCTCGCCGACAAGTGCATCAACTGCGGCAAATGCCTGCAAGCCTGCCCGTTCGGCGCCATCATGGAACGATCGGAAATCTACGAGATCCTGCGCGCAATCACTAACCCGGCCGAAGCCACGGTAGCACTTATCGCACCTTCTATCGTCGGCCAGTTCAATACCAGCCTCGGCAAACTCGTCACCGCTCTGCGCAAACTCGGCTTCGACCATGTCGTCGAAGTCGCCTGGGGCGCCGATCTCGCTGCGCAGAAAGAAACCGCTGAGCTGATCGAACGCCTCGAACACGGCCAGACCTGCATGACCTCGTCATGTTGCCCGGCTTACGTCGAAGCGGTTAAGAAGCATATTACCAATATCAAGCCCCTGGTTTCCGATACTTTGAGCCCGATGCAGTATGCCGGTGAATGGGCCGGCCAGCAATGGCCTGGCGCGCGCCGCGTCTTCGTCGGTCCCTGTATCGCCAAACGTGCTGAAGCTAAAGCCTCACCTCATATCGAAAATACACTGACCTACGAAGAACTCGGTTCGATATTCATCGCCGCCGGCGTTGATGTAGCCGAATGCGAAGAGAGCCGCGCCGATCTCGAAGCTACCAGCGTCGGCCGCAAATTCGCAGTATCCGGTGGCGTCAGCACTGCCATCAAAAATGCCGCATCAGCCGCTGGCCACAATGTTACCGACAAAGTCATCGACGGGCTCGACAGCAAATCACTCGCCATACTCAAAGCCATCGACAAGATCGTCAAAAGCGATACCTTCGTCGAAGTCATGTCATGTGAAGGCGGCTGCGTCAACGGCCCCGGCGTCATCAGCAACCCGGCCGTCGCCCGCCGCTTTCTCGAAAAGATGCTGCAGGAACACCCATGACGAACACCACAAAGTCACAGAACCCGGTAGTATTCACCAACAAGGCAGAATGCCGCGACTGCTACCGCTGTCTGCGCCACTGCCCGGTCAAGGCGATCCGCATGGATAACGGCCAGGCCAGCGTCGATCCTGAGCGCTGCATCGCCTGCGGCACCTGTATCAGAGAATGCCCGCAGGGCGCCAAGCAGTTCCGCAACGACATCGAAAAAGCGGTCAGACTGCTCGCTTCGCCGCGGCGCATTGCCGTCAGCATCGCCCCTTCGTTCGCCTCGTTTTACAGTGAGTGGCAGCGCCGACGTCTGCCATCTGCACTGCGTCGGCTCGGCTTTGCCTATATTGCCGAAACCGCTGCCGGCGCTTACCATGTCGCTGCCGCCAGCCTGTTGAAAAAACATAAACATGCCGATTCAATCTGCACCGCCTGCCCGGCAGTTGTTGAGTTTATCGAGAAGTATGTTTCTGAGCGGGTAGACAATCTGCTGCCGGTCGCCTCACCGATGCTCACTCATGCTGCGATGATTCGCGAGCAGCTCGGCCCCAATGCCGGCGTTGTCTTTATCGGCCCCTGCATCGCCAAGAAAAGCGAAGCCGACAACAGCAGCGGAATGCAGAAAGTTGACTGCGCTCTGACCTTCAAAGAGCTGGACGAGTGGCTTGAACGCGAAGACATTCAGTTCGATCGTCTTGAAGACAGCCATTTCGATGAAGAACCAGGCGGCGAAGCGCGACTTTTCCCGTTACCCGGCGGTCTGACTCGAACTGCCCGCATCGGTTCCGACAGTCTTGCAGCTGATATCATCGCGGTCAGCGGCGTTGCTGAGATCCGCACTCTGCTCGCCAACCTCGGCAGACAGGGTTCGCATCTGTTCATCGAACCGCTTTTCTGCGCACAGGGCTGCGTCGGCGGACCGGGCGCCCCGAAAGAGCGCAATATTTTCGACAGTCGCCATAATCTTCTCGACTATGCGATCAGAAACCCCGGCCAGACAGAGCCTGCCGCCAGACCCGAAGAAATCAGCGCAGCCAGCCATAATAGCGCGCAGATAGAGGCGATGCAGCGGGAATTCAGCGAAGACGAAATCAGACGGGTTCTCAGCGCGACCGGCAAGAATTCAAAAAGTGACGAACTCGACTGCGGCGCCTGCGGTTATGACTCGTGCCGCGAAAAAGCGATTGCCGTACTGCGTGGGCTGGCCGAAACTGAAATGTGTATTCCCTATATGCGCCGGCTGGCTGAACAGCGCACCGACCGCATTATCGAAACAAGTCCGAACGGCATAGTAATGCTCGACGAACATCTCAACATCATCAATATGAATCCGGCTTTCAAAAAGATGTTTCTCTGTTCTGAAGCGGTTCTTGGCCGACACATTTCGTATCTGGTCGATCCCGAACCATTCGCAAAGGTCGTAACCGGTCGTCAGCAGTTGATTGAAGAAACGGTTAAATACAAGCGTTACAGTCTGGTCACGCATCAGATAATTTATCGACTCGAAGCTGAGAAGCAGCTGGTCGGCATTTTCGTCAACATCACCGGCAGCCGCCAGAGCATGGAAGAGCTGGCGCGGTTGCGTCACAGCACGGTTGAGCAGGCACGCGAGATGCTCGAACATCAGGTAAAAATGGCGCAGGAACTGGCGAAATATCTGGGTGAAAGCACGGCCCGCGGCGAAACTATCATCGAGAACCTGATCAAGTTGACGGCGGGCGATGACAAGGAAGAAAAACCCGGAAGGATAACTGAATGGGATATCTTCACGTCGAAATAACCGCAGCCAGCAGTTCGAAACGGGCTGGTGACGCATGCGGCGATGCCTTCAGTTCGTTCCGCACCACCGGCGCGACGGTGCTCATTCTCGCCGACGGCATCGGCTCTGGCATCAAAGCCAACATCTACGCCACCATGGCGATTTCCCGCCTCGAAAAGCTGCTCAACGACGGCTTTTCGTTACGGCGCGCCTTCACTTCGCTTGTCACAACAATGCATGAAGCGCGCGGCACCGACATGCCCTACGCGGTTTTCACCGTCGCCAGAGTGCTCAACAATGGCGAGACGACGGTTCTTTCATATGAAATGCCCGAAGCGATATTCGTCGGCCGCCATGCTGCGAGCGTTTTGAAAAGGCGCAACACGACTCTCGGCAGCGAGGTTGTCAGCGAATCGAATCTTTATCTTGAAGCCGGCGAGGGGCTGCTGCTGTTTTCGGACGGCATCACGCTGGCGGGAATTGGCGGCAGAACGCGCACCGGCTGGAGCAGTGACGAGGTCTGCCGTTACGTCAACGACCAGCTGGTCACCGGCGCCGAGAAGCGGCTGCTGGCCGAGTCTGTTCATCGTCAGGCCCGTGATCTGTGGGGAAAGAAAGTCGGCGACGACTGCACCGTGCTCGGCGCCCTGTGCCGCCCCGGCAAGGTCGCCAGCATATTCAGCGGCCCGCCCGCCGACAAAGAGCACGACAGTCGCGTTGTCGATGAGTTTCTGGCTCTGCCCGGAATCAAAATCGTCTGCGGCGCGACGACCGCCCAGATCGTGGCGCGCCGCCTCAGTCGCCGCCTGCAGATCAACCCGGCCGACAGCAGCCTGATCGCCCCACCCGGCTACAGCCTCGAAGGCATCGACCTGGTGACCGAGGGCGCGGTAACGCTCAACCAGCTTTTCAACATTCTCGACGCCGACCCCGACCATTTCGAACCTGACTCGTCGGTCACCCGCCTCTACGATGCCATCATCAGCGCCGACCGCATCAATTTCATCGTCGGCGGCAGCAACAACCATGGCCACGCCGACATCGCCTTCAAGCAGCAGGGTATCATGCCGCGCCGCAAGGCAATCGAACTCCTCGCCCAGAAGCTCCGCTCAGAAGGCCGCCTCGTCGACATCAAACAGGTCTGACCTTCATCGCCGGCCTGCGCTTTTTTCAGGCCAGTAGCGCCAAATGGCTGATAAATCGCTGTTTTCGGCAGTTTAATTAGGGAAATGCCGGGTGGGCGAAGCATGGAACTGTTTCACGTGGCCAGGGGCCACTGGCGGCAAGATTGGCTGGTTTTCAGGGCGACAAAATGAGCTGAAACGGCTCACAAAGTCACATACTGGCCGAAATTTCACGCTATCTGCCTCCTAAGCTCATCAGTGCTTCCAAAGATGAGGAATGGGCTGAAATAACCTACCTCATCTTTATACACACGCTGAGGCTGTGGAAAATGTGGGATTTATCAATTTCCCAGAGAAGATGTTTTATTGCAATCACATCTGCTACTGAACTCATGGGAAGACCTAAGCTTGGCCAACAACCAGTGGCTATTTCATCACCAACTCGTATACTCATAAATGGGTTTGAACCGTGAAGAGAAATCATAGGATCACTGTCGAAAGAATCAACATAAACTTCAACGCGATACTTTACAGGGAGATGATTTGTGGTCATAACTTTGCTCCAAAAGGTAAAATAGGTGCGATCTAATACCTTATAACACAAACCTCGTCTTGAAAAAATTTCTCTTAGTACTTACGTAGTTAACTTGCCGGTACCTTGATAGGAAATGCAGTCTTAACGTTTGTAAATTTCATATAAACAATCAAGCGGATGTTTCTTCTTAGCGGTCATAAATCGACGATGCCAGTTAAACAAAGTTTCCTTGCCTATTTCTTTCATTTCTTGCAAATTAACGTCATATTCAATATTCAGACCGGCTCTATAACCTTCGCTTTCTAAAATCTTGGCTAGTTTTGCTACAGATTTATCCCTGTGCTCAATTGGTGCTTTATAACGGATAACTTCAGAAATTGCAATTTCCGAATAAAGCCATGGTGATTTTGTTTTGGTGACAGCGTTCTCAGATGATATTGAGTTTGGTGTATTGAGAAAACACACACATTCTGTTTGATCAATCAGCTTTGTTAGTGCAGCAATAAGCATCATATGGACATGGCTGGTAGAGCCATTTCTTTTCTGGTAGCAGTATGTTTCGCTGCCAGGTATGACACAATATTTGTCGTCTATTTGTTTAAGCAAGTCATCGGCGTAGCCCCACACGCAAGAATCCACAAAAAGATTAAGATCAAATTTTTGCTTTAACCAGCCGGCCAGGCTTATGGCAAGATCTTTGTCAGCATGAGAGTGTGATAAAAATATGTCTGCATCTACCTGAGGAAACCAGTGCTGCTGTAAACGGCTACCATCCAAGCGATCTTCCTTTATTAAAAAGGTTTCCAATGATTGTTTAATCATTGTGGAAGTCTGGTTGTAAAGCCTTAAGCCGACATCATAATAGGAACCAAAATCGTTCCCCAGCGTTAATTTGAATCTACTAAACATTGAACACCTCACTAAAAAACATAGGAAATATGCGAAGCGGCGTTAAAGACTGGATAACCACAGTAGAATTTCTTTGAACGGAATTACATATAGCAAAATAAAAACATAAGTAATGAGAAAGAAAATAGCTATTCTGCGTTCCAAATTTGTTACAGGATGGTAGATTACAGGGTTTTCACCTTTAGCTAAAGCAAACCACTCTGCAGTAAAGAGAGCCAGCGGCAAATGAGTTTCAATCTGTTCAATAACTTTGAATTTACCGCAGTTTAACTGCTTATAAGAGTCGATGACACGAGCCCAATAATAACAAATCGCAATGCCAAAAATTGGGAGTATATACGCCATAAAACGCAAAGAAATATCTGCGTCCTTGCCATATAAATAGCCTAAAATAGTGAATAACCCGGCGTTAAGAGTTAGGAAAAATGAATTTGCTGATTGTCTTTTTTCATAAACCTTTTCGGTAGAATCTACCAATAGCTTGTATTGCTCGAGAACGATGGTTATTTCTTCCTTATTGGCAGTAGAACTGTTTTTTTTATTAAAAAGCTTTGTAGCAAGTAATTCTACTTGAGAACTATCTTGAGCTGGTAAAGGGGCTTTGGCTGCAGGTGCCTGTAACGAATCAGTCATAATGGCCTCACTTGCAAAGAGATCTGATACCATCAACAATAGATGAAGCGTTCCAGTGAACTATTTCATCAGCATTGTTCTGAACTACGGTCGAAACTTGTTGATTACCCCAAGGAACAACAGCCAAAATAGGCTTTGCAACCAGAAATTCATTTTTGGCAATTTTTATCTCATTGTTTATCCAGGTGCTAAACGTTGCATATTTCCCGGCCATAATCACAACAACGTGAACCGCTGCCATCTGCCTGTAAATTGAATCATATAAGGCTTTTGAACTGGGAGCGTTATGGATGGGATCATGCTTTGGGACAGAAAAATCCTTGTATGAAAAATAGGGATAACCATCTAGAAGACTGATTAGGCGATTATAGTCGTCACTATATGACCAGGAATGACTGATAAACAGATTGTATGGCGATGGCATAGATCCTCCGGTTGATTAATTGTAGTGAAGTCACGTTTATATTTTAAAGATTTTGACATTTTTCAATGCCTCCTGTAAAATATAAGTTGACAGGTGTCGATATATAGGTTAACATTCTTTCTTTTGTATGTCAACCCCCGGTGGAGGTTACAGTATTCATGCGCTTTATAAGGATTACATATGCCGATAAAGAGTATTCAACGAGGGTCATCTTTTGAAATCTGTTGTTGGAAGGAAGTCGGAGGAGAATGCCCGCTTGAAGATTTTTTTAAAGAGCTAAAAGACACTGGACACCAGGACTTGGATCAGATGTTGCGTCTGATTCATAGATCAGCAGAGCTGGAGCCGCCGCGCAACATTGAAATGTCGAGAGCCCTGGAGGGAAAGAATGCCGAAGGATTGTGGGAATTCAAGGCCGGAGCAATCAGGGTTATGTGGTTTTACGAACGCAACAAGATTATTATCTGCACCCACAGTTTTTTGAAAAAAGGGCGCAAGACTCCCGCGCCAGAGATAGAAAGAGCCCAAAACACGAGGAGTAAATACTATGCCGAACAAAAACGTTAAGGGAATCGAGACCAGCAACTTCTTTGCGACAATGTTTGCAGAAGCAGAAAGCCGCGACGAGTTTCATGTCGCAGGTGTGAAAATCGAGATTGCCGAACAAATTTACCGGATGATGGAAAAACGAAACATAACTCAGTCAGATCTTGCTCGAAAACTTGGAAAGAATCGAGCTTACATTTCCAAGATTCTCAAAGGGACAACCAACTTCACGGTAGAAACTCTTGTGCTGATAGGTAGAAAACTTGATGCTGAATGGGACTTCCAGCTAACTGACGCCGAGAAACCGGAAAAAAGAGTCTTTTACATGGAATACGGAAGTATCAAACCGCCAACAAACAGGGTTTTGGCGGCGAATGACTTTTGCGACGAGATTGGTTGGGAACCAACCGTCAAATGGGGGCAATAACAAATGACTCTATCACCTTTGCAACTCCACCGCTATTTTGCTGAAGAGATATTCTGCAAAGCCAATCCCGACTTTGATAAAGATAAAGAAGTTAAAATAAAAGACTTTCAGGTGTTTTTTGAAACTGGCGAAGATAAAAACCCGCTTTTGCGCAGGATCAGACTGACTGTTGAACAAACCCTAAGCAAAGACGGCAACGAACCATTTGCTTTCAAGATTGTTATGGTCGGATTCTTTGAAGTTATGAAAGAATTTTTCGAAAGCCAAGGATCAGAAAAAACAGAACAGCTTGTTAATGTTAACGGTCCGGCTCTGCTGTATTCCGCTGCCCGAGAACTATTGGCACTTGTTTCCGGTCGTGGGCCATATGCCGATGATAGCCTGAATGTTTTGCTGCCTTCTATTACTTTTTTGAATTTCAAGCCAATGAAACCGGTAAAAGAACCTAAACAGGCAAAGACTAAAAAGAAGTAGCTGTTTTGATTAGAACTTGTTTGGAATGCGTTCGGAGCCGAATTTTACGGCTTCGAATTGGATGTTGTTGGCATAGCCTTTGAAGGCGATCTGGCGAACGAAGGCCGTGAACAGTTCTTTGTCCTGGCATTTGTCGGTCCAGTAGGTTGATTTTGAGAAGTAGATGTGTTTATCAGGATTCTTCTTTTCAAGACTGAACTTGTCGTCGTTGGCGGCTTTCCAAAATTTACGGCGGGCGGCGAGAATGGCGTTGATATCGTCAGCATCGTTATAAAGGCCTGACATGGTATGCTTTTCTTCATATTTGAAGATTATGTATTCGTTCTCGGCATGGGCCATGAAAAACACAACTTCGCAATAGAGAGTGTTACCGACATTTACGGTTATTACATCGGGCTTGTCGGGATCTATCGGGATGATATCGCCTTCGTTCGGTGGCTCTTTGAAGCGTTCACCAGGAATGTAGATTTCTTTGAAAGTATCGGGCTCGTCTTCGGCGGCGTCGGGGTGACGGATCAGGGCGATAGCATTAGTTCATTTGCAGATAATGTCACTGGTTAACGCCCAATCTTTGTTTCAATTCTTTGACGGCCAGGTTGCGTTCTCTGGCGCGGCCACCTCTGACAGCATCGACCAATGCCAGCAATTCATAAAGACATTGATCTGATTCGGCGGCGCGGGGAACTGATTCATACAGCGGCAGAAACGACTGGCCCCAGGTGTTGCCCTTTGCATAAGGCCAGACGGGCGGAATTTCCTGATTATCGGCCAGAACATCTTTTAACGGGCCAAATGAATGCGCAGTCGGGAGGCCGCGCGTCATTTCGCCGCGTTCAGCGGGGAAAACATAGCGCAGGCCATGTATAATAAACTCTGACAAGGCATTAACATTCGGTTCGCGAGTTTGCGGATGGATAAGCTGCGATTTTACGGCTCTTTTAAAGCCGGCGTGGACTTCGGAAGAGCTCATGCATAGCTCTTTGGCAAGAGATGCGAAGTTCCAGGGCGAGTTGGCCGCAGTTTTTGCGACCAGCTTCAGGAGTATTACGATATCTTGTGGTTTCAGCATAATAATATTATATTCGCTATTCGCGAATAGCGCAAACCATTTTATAAAAACAGTTTCAGTGATGACTAAGTTCTTGCAGCTTTTTCTTGGGAGCCCCCTTCAGGGGGCGGCGGGCAGGAAGCGCCAGAGAGGGGCCCTACTGGCGCGGTTTTTGCAGCCTCTAAAAAAGATCGAGCTGGAATACAGCAACTCTTTGACAATTATACATCATGACGCTATAATGTATGTAGAGGTGACTTATGAAAAGAACACAAATCTATCTGGAAGCGGAACAGCAGGATTTTCTGGAAAACATGGCCTTTGTCATCGGGAAAAAGAATCGCAAAAAGGTTTCTATTTCTGAATTAATAAGGTCGGCAATAGAATTATTGCGCGAAAAATATGATTCCAAGCAGCTTGAGGATGAAACAGAACTGATTCTTAAAAGCGAACATCTGATGGCTGGCATTAAAAAAGCCAGAAATGAAAAGAAGCTGCTTTCTCACGAAGAAGTGTTTGGTAAAAAATGACATTCACCCCGCATTATAAGCCACAGTTCTTCAAAGATGTTAAAACTTACGCTTCGATGAAAAGCCAGATAGAAAAGAAGGTTAACAGCATTCTGGCAGATCCTTACCACAACACAGAACCGCTGGGAAGCCAAAAAGGTCATGATTTAAGGGGTTTGCGCAGCAAGCGCGTTGATAAAAACTTCCGTATTATTTTTGCAATCTGTGAGGAATGCAAAGAACTTTTCCCAGAGAAAGATCAGCCCTGTCGCTATTGTGATCCTAATTTGCCGGCCAAATCAGTCATATTTTTTACAGCCAGGCCACATAAAGTCGTATACAAAGAGAAAAAACCACTTGAATAACGGCTTCGATGATCAAAACTTGTTCGGGATGCGTTCGGAGCCGAATTTTATGGCTTCGAACTGGATGTTGTTGGCGTAGCCTTTGAAGGCGATTTGGCGGACGAAGGCTGTGAACAGTTCTGTTTGCCACTGAAAAGGTAATAGTTCGCCTGCTTTTTTCTTGTCTAGAGAACAGTTTAGCCTGAAAATAATGTCAGGACGGTATTTATTCGTTATTCGCGAATAGCGAATAAATACCATGCCAAATTGCTGATCGGGATGAGAAACTGGAAGATATAAAAAATGTAGTTGTCGCGCTGGGCGGGCAAGTTGAAGAAAGCCATGACAGCAAGTCTTTCTCTAGTTTTGCAGGGGGCCCGGTTCGATTGCCTGGTGGTCCTCAGGTTTGAGATCTTTGTAAACGTCGTGCCACACATCGAATTTTTCACCGACTTGCCAGCTTTCGACATCAGTTCTACTTTGCAGCCATGAAATAATTCTCTGCAATCGTTCTTCGCAATGCTCCTGCAGACCAAGTTCGACGACTATATCAAGCATGTTTTTGCTACCACCGCCACCGCAGCGGCAGTCATTTGCTTCGACTGCTTCCTCTATGAAAGCATCAAGAAATTTATCAAAATGATTACTGCAGTTGCGGTAAATGATGATCTGGCGACCCCATTCCGTGAATTCTCCAACATGTTTCTTTTTGCGCATTCTCTTTTTCATAACGCTTTAATACCCCTACAATGCTCTCTATCAGGCCATAATAGCTGTTTGAGTCAAGATAAGGCCAGTTCAAACTTTTTCTTATTCTTAATTCGATAGATTGTGAAATCTCGATCTATAGTGGCGATCCTGGTGATATTTAACTCTTCGGCCAGATAGACGAGACAAGCGTCTGCAAAATCCATGGGAAGATCTTTGTATTTGATAGTAAGATCTCTAAGTCTATTAAATGCAGGAACTTCTATATTATGGACTTCGACAGCACCCTTGCTGATCCAATCCAGGAAATCAATTTGCGCATTGCGGTTGAAATCCAGCAAATGAAGGGTTTCGGTGATTGATGCCAAGGTCGTGACAAGAGGCAGCTTGTTTTCTCTAACAAAGTTCACCGCTTTTTTATGATGTTTGTCATCAGCATCAAATAACGCTATCAGCGGGCCTGAATCAATCAGAATTTTTTGCATTTCTTTTGTCCTGGAGCTTTTGCTTCAAAATTGCTTTGCGGTTTTCTGACAGGTTAGACTTGCCGCTGGAATATTTACCAAAAAGAGATTTGCCGGCAGTCCAGGCATTGTTTTGTTCTAATTGCTTAAAATACGCCCTCAGGCTTTTCCGGACAATTTCAGATTTAGGAATACCCAACATTTCAGCAATGTTATTCAGCTTTTCTTCCATGTCAGGGCTTAATCGTAAAGTTAACATTTTCACACCCCCTGTATTACATATAGTAATACAAATGATTCAAGTCTGCAAGCTGTCTTGGAGGCTTCTGGGGGCCGGTGGGCAGAAATTGGCTGCTGATCATGCCGCCAGGTGGTAAGTGCGGCAGAGTTCAGTTTTTCCCTTATTCGTATTTTATCGCCGGGAAATTGTTCAACTAAAAAAGTGTGAAAGAACCGGGCGACCTCTCGGCAGTCAAGAATTTATCGAAAAGCTGGAAAAATTAGCAATCGAAGGCTCCTTCCTGGAAAACCGGGGCCAAAAGGAAAACCGCAAGGCCAGGCACTTAAATAAGATGTCCCGAATGGCACTAAGATAAGAAGCTGAATTTTGAGAATCGTGCGCGTAATCGATTTGCGCTACTGATTTTTCGATTACGATTACCACTTCGTTGATTACTAGCACCGCTTCGCTGAGCACGAGTAAAACATCTGAGCTTAGATCTTTCGTTAACCTAGTGGCATTCTAAGATGTCCCCGGAACTTCGAAGCTGAGAAGCAGCTGGTCGGCATTTTCGTCAACATTTTTGCCGTGGCTGGATCATGATCCGGGCAATATGCTAAACTGATTCCAGAATGCTCAAAGAGGGAAAATGGGAGGAAATATGACAGATACTACATCCAGAAGATTGATTAACTGTGGTTTGTTTGTTCTGCGTGTTGGCCTTGGGATAATAATGATGATGCACGGAGTTCCCAAATTGATTGCTGGTCCGGAGTTGTGGGGAAAGCTTGGCATGGCCATGGGCGTATTTGGAATTAACTTTGCTCCCGCCTTCTGGGGGTTCATGGCAGCTGCTTCTGAGGGAATTGGCGGCCTGTTCCTGCTTCTCGGGGTTGGCGTGCGCATATTTGCGGCCCTGATGTCTTTCACCATGCTGGTGGCCACTTTGATGCACTATGGGAAGGGTGACAGTTTCGGCGTGTATTCGCACGCCTTATCGCTGGCCATAGTTTTCTTTTCACTGATGTTCTCTGGTGGCGGAGAATGGAGCATTGGGGCCAGAATAAAGGCCATATCAGGTCGTTGGTATCAGTAGGAGAAATCCGAATGGGAAAAATTGTGATAATTGGCGGTGGGTTTGCCGGACTGGCGGCGGCTGAAGGCCTCGCATGGCAGCGCCATTCCCATGATGTCACGCTTATCGATACCCGTGCGACAAGCCAGTTTTTGCCTCTGCTTCCCGATATCATCGGGCATTCTCTGCCCCCGGGCATTCTTGGCTACTCCTTGAAAACTGCGGCTCAGCGCTGGGGTTATAACTTTTGCCAGGCGAAGGTTATCAGCGTAGACCTTCTTCGCAGGATCGTAATAACCGACCAGAAAGAAGTTCCATACGATGGCCTGATCATTGCCAGTGGTTCAGAAACCAGTTTTAAGGCTTGCGAGTCCTGGCCCCAAAGGCCGCTGATCCTTGATTCTATCGACGACGCCGTTCGCTTGCGCGATCTGGCTGAGATTGATGATAACAGTCATTACGTCGTCTGCGGCGGTGGTTACACTGGCGTAGAATTGGCTTCAAATCTGAATTATCTCTTTAAACGCAGAAAAAGCCGGAACAGAGTCAGCATAGTCGAACATGGCCGCAATCTCTGCAAGGCTCTTTCCACAAAACAGATTGCCTTTATCGAGAATGCTGTTCGCCGTGCAGGGATCGAGGTGAAGGTCGGAACAACAGTGGCAGGTTCTGATCAGGACAGATTATGGCTTGCTGATGGAACAGTAATCTCTCAGGCCCGTGCGATATGGGCCGCCGGGGTCTGTACCGCACAGTTCGTTCAAAGTCTGCCGTTTTCGAAAACTCGGCAGGGGCGTCTAGAGGTGAATTCATGCCTGGCACTGGAAAGCGGTGTCTTTGCTGCGGGTGACGCATGTGGTTTCAGATCAGGAAAAGATGAGCTGCGCATGAGCGTTCAATTCGCTCTAACCCAGGGGTGGCACGCAGCCAGCAACATCCTCAGGTATTTCGAAGGTCGAAATCTGCTTCCTTATAGCCCGATGGACCCGGGATGGGTCGTTCCACTTGCCAATGGCCGTGGATGCGGCAACATTCTGGGCATGGAGATGTTTGGCCGCCTGCCATATGTGCTTCATACGCTGATATGCATGGCGCGTTCTTTCGGCCTTGCTAATCGCCTTCAGCTGGCCAGACACTACGGCAAATGAGCGCCTTTGCTGAGATCCTTCCAAAAATCTTCTATTTCTTCTGGGCTGCCATAAGCCAGTCCATCACCGGCTAAAATCCACGGTGTATTGTTTGAGAAGACATTTGCTGTCGTGTTAAAATTCTTTCAGATCAACAAATTTAGTTGGCAACAGGAAGTTCTAACGCTGTTTTGTTGATGCCAGGACCGACAGGAGAGAAAGTAGTGACAAAGAAAATATCTGGCTTTTCTGGAACTTTGCGAGTGTTTTTTCTTCTGATTATCGCTATATTCTGCTATTCGCAGCTATTTGCCCAGAAGACTTCCGAGCCCCCGGAAAGTATGGACGATTTTTTCAGAGAGAACTTTCCGCTCGAATCAACTTTAAAACAGATTGACGCAGATATTGCCAGAAATCCTGGCAATCCGGCTCTCTGGCAGACGCGCGCAACGCTGCTGGAATCACATGGCAAAACCGACGAAGCTCTGCTGGCTCTCGAAAAAGCGCTGGCGCTGATACCCGAACCAGCAGCTTCCCAGCCAAATCAGAAAGGCAAAGTAAGAATAGTTACCGGCCACAACTATGCCGGCGCATTGTTTGATATAGCAAAGATTTATCTGGCGATGAACCGACGTGATGAAGCAAGAAAGACGCTTCAGCGTGCGGTGCAGGGCGATTCACCACACATGATGGCCTGCACCTATCTTGGCAATATCTTTCTTGATGAGGGCAATTCTGCCGAGGCCCTTAAGTATTACAATCTGATGGGCCACAACCTGAGCACCAGCGGTAAGATCAGCAAGGGCAACGCTCTTTACAATCTCAAACGTTACGATGAAGCCATTGCCGAATACGAGGTTGCCGCCCATTGGAAGCCTGAATTGCCTTCTGTTTTGCGGCACCTGGGCGACGCTTATCTCAGAGCCGGGCGCTATGCTGATGCGCTGAATCTATATCAGCGTTATGTGAAATCTGCCCGCCAGAAAAAGATTCCAGAATCAGAAATAGCGCCGGTTATCAGTCGTCTTGAGCAACTGAAAAAACATCCAAAATCTGGTTCAACAAAGCATGATTGAAGCAGCCAGATATTTTTGTGAAGCCATTATCAGCGAACATGGCGTCAATTCGAACAGCCAAGGCTAAATCTCCGAGATGGGGTTAGAGAAGTGGTTGTTGCAGCTTTGCCGCCTGCACTGCTTCTGACTGAGGTTCTGAATTAAACTGTTTTTCTGCTGCAGCAATGAACTGACGCAGTTCTATTTCAAGCTGAATCAGAATTTCACGGGCAGAATCATTTTGACCACTGACAATGGCCTCTTCAATAGACCGGGCCAGTTTTTCAATGGCACCCACTCCTAGATTACCCGACACTCCGGCAAGATTGTGGGCGAGTATTCTTGCCTCATCGGTTTGCCCCATTTTCAGGGCATTTTGAATCTTTTCGGTAGTATCAGCATGGTTGAGACAGAATTTTTTCAGTACTTTAACCAGCATTGCAATGTTGCCGCCGATTCTTTCGCAACTGGCTTCTGCATCCATTCCGGGGATCTTTGGCAACTCCTGCACTGCTGCTTGCGCAATCTCGCCAACCGATGTGACGCTCCTGTCTCTATGACTCCACTGGAGGAGCTTGCGAAAAAGCATCTGCGGGTCAATAGGTTTGGTTATGTAATCGTTCATTCCGGCCTGAAGAGCCTTTTCTCTATCGCCAGACATGGCACCGGCGGTCATGGCTACTATGGGCAGCTGACGGTATTTTTCCTGAAGTCTGATGGCTCTGGCGGCAGCGTAACCGTCCATTTCAGGCATCTGCACGTCCATCAGAACGCAGTCGAATTGATTCTTTTCAAGCATCCGCAGAGCAACCATGCCATTATCTGCAATCTCAACTCTGATTCCGGCTCTGACAAGAAGCTCTGAAGCAAAATCCTGATTGATTTCGTTATCTTCTACCAGCAGAACACTCAACCCTTTTAGCCCGGCAAGAGTTTCCTGACTGAGGATTTTACGTGAACTGCGCCTGGGAATCGACACGTCTTTGTGGAAAACTGTTAGAATCGTGTCAAGTAGCGTCGACATGGTAAACGGCATTATCAGCAAAGCTTCTAGTTCACTTCCGATGCTCTTTTCCGCAATTATTTCCTGGCCAAATGGAACGACGCTGATAATCGGAACATGTCGGCCACTTTCACAACCTGTCAGTGTTGCTTTTTTAATAGCTTTAATTGCCTCTGATCCGCTGATACCAGGAAATTTCCAGTCGAGAAAAACCAGATCGAACGGGCGATTGGCACCCCGCGATAATAGACGCTCAGATGCCTCTTCTAAAGACCTGGCGGTTGAAACGGCGAACGAAAGTGACTGCAATTGGGATCTGAATGCATTCAACGCCGATTCACTATCATCAATAACCAGAACGTTGAGACCTCTGAGGTCGGATGTAGGATACAACGGTTGACGATCTGCTGCTACAGGCAGTTTTACGGTAATGCTGAAAGCGCTGCCATGATTAAGAGCCGACTCCATTTTAATTTCACCATTCATTGCATCAATGAGGCGCTTGCAGATTGCCAACCCAAGACCGGTTCCACCGAAACGTCTGGTGATTGAGCTGTCAGCCTGAGTAAACGGATTGAAAATTTTCTGCTGCTGCTCTTCGGTCATGCCGATGCCAGTGTCGCGGACGGTAAATCGCAACCAGGCAAGATTATCTTCGCGTTTGACAACTTCTGATGAAATGACGATTTCGCCGGAAGGCGTGTATTTAACAGCATTGTTGGCAAGATTGATCAGGATCTGTTCAAGTCTGAGCGGGTCGCCGATAAGCCTTGCCGGAACGTCAGGTGCGGTCAAAAACACAACTTCGAGCCCTTTTTCCTGCGCCTTTCCGGTAATAAGATCAGAAAGCTGATCGAGAATATCATCGAGATCGAACTCGATATTTTCAAGAGTGATTTTTCCTGCTTCAGCCTTGGAAAAGTCGAGAATTTCGTTAATTATACCGAGAAGGTTGTCGGCCGCAACCGTGATTTTTTTCAGATAGCCGCTCTGGCGTGGAGTCAGTTCGGTCTGCTGGCATAGATAGGCAAGCCCAACGATCGCATTCATCGGTGTTCTAATCTCATGACTCATGTTGGCGAGAAACTGCCCCTTGACCTCTGTTGCTGCTTCAGCGGTATTCTTTGCATCCTGAAGAGCTTTTTCCATCTCTTTGCGGGTGGTGATGTCCTGTTGTATCGCCATGAAATGCGTAACTTTTTTCTGATTGTTCAAAACCGGTGATATAGAGGAATCGACCCAGAATATCTCACCATTCTTACGACGGTTGCAGAATTCACCTTTCCAGGTTTTACCAGAAGCGACAACGGACCAGAGATTGCCGGCCAGGTTAGGCGATTGCTCACAACCTCTGAGAAACCTTGGATTCCTGCCAAGAGCATCTTCTCTGGAATAGCCGGTAATCTCTGAAAAACTGTCATTAACATATTCAATCTGACCATTGAGATCGGTTATGATAACCATGATCGGGCTTTGCTCTACAACCTGCGAAAGCTGCCTGATTTTCTCTCTGGCTTCTCTGCTGGCGGTTATGTTCTCACACACACCAAGCATTCGGAATGGAGCATTATGTTCCTCGCGATACACCTGCCCCTTTGCCCTCAAATACAGCACCTGGTCATCTTTTCGCCTGATTCTGAATTCAGCTTCAAAAGGGGCGCGGCCTTCCATTGCTGCAAGGGTAGCACTTTCAAACACCGGTAGATCTTCGGTCAGAATCCGACCGCGAAAACTCTCGCGCGTACCCTCAAAAGTTCCTGGCTGCATGCCAAAAATCTGGTACATGCCTTCATCCCATATCATTTTGCCATCAGTCAGCGAAAGATCCCATATTCCGATTCCTGATGAAAGCAGGGCCAGAGCTAGTCTATCCTGGTTTTCCTTGAGGTCGAGCTCAGCTTTTTTGCGACCTTCGATAGCATTGTGAAGTCGACGGTTGGCGCGATAAAAGATCACGAGAACGATCAGGTCAACAACAAGTATAAGAAAAAAAAGCTTAATAATGCCTTCCATTTATGTCACCAGCTTTCTCAGGAGATGTATGCGAGCTTTGTCGGGCCTTTGCCCTTCAGATCAACCTCACCCCGGTCGACTACATTGAACTGGCCCTGCAACAGATTCAAAGTGTTGTCTGAAACGCATACCCGCATGGGTTCGCTGGCCGTCTGGACTCTGGAAGCAAGATTTACGGTATCGCCAAAAACATCATACTGGAACTTTGTAAACCCGACTATTCCGGCTACAACCGGCCCGGAATTGATGCCTATGCGAACCTCCCACTGATGGACGCAACCCGCGTTACGCTGGCGCAGAAACGCTATAAATTCAAGACCACATCTGGCAAGTCTGATTGCGTGATCCTGCGAAACCTCCGGCATGCCACAGACACCAAGATAGGCGTCGCCAATCGTCTTTATACGCTGGGCACCGTTCTTCAGAAGAATGTCGTCGAAGGCAGAGAAAATCTCGGTTAACTCATTCAACAGTGTCTTTGGCGCAATAGTGGCTGACAAACTGGTAAAATTCACCATATCTGAAAAAAGAACACTGACATCGTCATATTGCTGAGGGGTTGAGATCCCTGTATTCTTGAGTTCGTCGATTACTTTCTGCGGCAGAATGTTTGCCAGCAGACTCTCACTGCGCTGTCTTGCCCGGACCAGTTCGATGTGGGCACCGACCCGCGCTTTAACTACTGCCGGTTTGAATGGTTTGGTGATAAAATCAACCGCGCCTCCTGCCAGTCCTTTTATCTCGTCTTCAGGCTGATTGAGAGATGTCAGAAAAATAACAGGAATCAGGCTGGTTTCAGGGTTGGATTTAAGTCTCTGACAGACTTCGAAGCCATTCATTCCCGGCATGCATATATCGAGAAGAATGAGTTCGGGACGGGGAAGATGTTGCGCGATTGCCAGTGCTTCTTCACCGTTTCTAGCTGTCTGCACCGTATATTTACCTTCGAGCAGACCAGAAATGAAGTCGAGATTTTCGTCTGAATCATCGACTGCGAGAATAATCGGCCGAGAAGCAACAAAATGCATTGTAAGCCCCCTCTTGCGATCCGTTATTGTTTTGTCTGCTTTAATTATCCCATATTTTTGTCTGCGTCTCAAGTTGTCGCCTGAACACTTATGTACAGCAGAAGTTCAAAAATTACTGATGGAGGGAACTTTTTGTTAGCGGATAATAGCCTGATGCAGGCTTGCCATAGCGGCTTTCAGCTGATCCTTTTCGCTGGCAGGACTGAGCCTGAGGCCATCATGCTGTTCAACTACCGGCGTAATCGGAGCCAGATCACCAGCAATTTTCTAATATTTGTTTAACATGATTTAATGCCATACTATTCTTCAAGGATGTGCAGATGTCTTCATATAATCATCAAGTTCAGCGCGTTCTCTGAAAATCTGTATCTCTCGCCTGAAGTTCTGTATCACTGTTCGATCCTGATTTTTTTTGCACATTTTGCAGCGTCCCTGGCCGCAACAGGAGTCAGACTGGTTAAAAACAAGTTGTAGATTACGACAATTAAGGCTTTTCGCATTGTTGCTCCTGCTGATTTTGCTTCTGTATCTGACAAATCATTGTCCGGCTGGCATCAGGAAATAATTTATCGGGAAGGCCGCAGGTAAGATTCTCTCGGTAATTCCATGCCTTTGCGGATCAGTTCGATGCTGCTGAGCAGATGTTTTTCAACATCCGGGTCCTGCTTTGTCACCAGCAGCATTTCCATCATCGTGGCTGCATTTTCAGCTTCCAATCCAGTAAAAGTTCCAAGAGCGTTAATGATGTTAAGATTGGAAGATGTTCTGGCAATTTTAATTTCGGCAGGGCCGGCCTTGGCGTTTATCATCGGCAGCGTGCTGGTGCCCATAAGTTTTTGGAGCAGAGGCTTGACCGCACTTTCATCATTGATTTGCGCCAGTGCAAAAGCTATTTCGGTGCGATTGAATACAATACCATCACCAGTATCGCGATCATCCGCACCGCTTTGCAGAGCTTCAAGCAGCGCGTTGACAATCAGAGATCTGTTCGCGGCATTGACCATTTTTGGCAGCAGCTTTGCTGCGTAAATTCTCGTATATTCCTCATAGTTTCTGGTGGTCAAGGAGGCAAAAAAACCGAGTTCCTCGCCATTGGCATTGTAATATTGGGCCTTGCCATGCAACTGCTCAATAAGCCTGGCAACATCAGGCTCAGCCCAAAGCTGGCTCCCGCAGCAGACAAAGAGGCTAATCAGAGAAAATTTTATTAATTTCATAACCACTCCAGATCTTTGCATTTCGCAATACGACAGAGATATTTACATTAAGTCGCGCTTAAAAGCTTCACAGGCCGTAGTATTTCTTCAATTCGGCGTAGAGTTCCGGGTGTTTCTCCTGCATTTTTTCGGGCTTTTCAAAAAATGTTTCAGTGGCAACAGCGAAAAACTCCGCCGGATTTGTCGCGCCATAGCGATCTAACAGCGTTTTTTTGAAGTTTTCGCTGCGCTTTTTCAGTTCCTTATAATCCCGGCCGAGAACTCTTGCCCAGGAAGCATAAGAAGTACGCCCCTTAAGAAGCGGCGCCCCATTTCCGCTGCCTGATTCCTGATCAAGCTGATGGGCAAATTCATGCAAAACCACATCCTGTCCATCGTTGGTGTTTTGAATCCCCTGTAATACGTCGTCCCAGGCCAGAACAACCGTGCCGGACACCCAGGATTCGCCAAGTCGAACAGACTCTTCTACGCTTCCATCAGGGTTGGCAGTTTTTGCGACATAGGCACTTGGATAAACCAGCACAACCTGCAAAATATTGAAATAAGAATCATCATCGCTCAACAGCAGCATGGATGCCTGACCTGCAATGGTCAAACGAATCACATCGGTAATTTCCTGGCCGCCACACCCCTCAAACCTTATTTCATCCAGAAACACCAGAATCTTCTTATGCAGTCTAAGTTTGAGCTTCTCAGGCATACTGGAATAAAAAGGCAGCTGTTTTTCGAGAATCGCGGCAAAATTATCAGGAAAAGCCTGTTTAACTACTTTTTTGCGACGATTTCGCTTTCTAATATCGGGGTAAAAAGTCAGGAAAATTATTATCAATGCAATAATTACAACCAGAAAAAAATACATGAAATTCTCCGCTTGCTCTGTGGAAATGCATTTACAGCAGACAATGGTAACATAATCTGGAATCAGGTATACTCAGGTGGTGAACTGGCAGATCTGCAATGATTTCGCGGCGGTGTCCAATACCAGATAATACTCTTCTGTCCAGCTTTCTTCGCCAAAATGAGTGGTAATATAGTCTGAGAAGTAGACTAACCACCTGGTTTCATCAAGCTTGACAGTAATCTCAGAAACACGCGGCAGGGGCATTTTCTGAATAATTTCTTCAGAAAAGGCTTCAACCTGCTCACATTTAAGCTGTTCTTTGTTGTAATACCATTGCCAGTCTTCAAACTGACGCCTGGTCTTAACTTGTCTGATTCGGCGACCACGTTCCAGAAGCTTTCCATCAACATTCAGCGAGCATGAAGCCTCGAATTCCCAAGGGATGCCAATGTCTTCTTTGCAGTATTTCTGATGAATCTCGAGCATTCTCTGGCTGGGAAAAAGCTCGCCACAGCTTTTGCATTCTTCATTCATAAAATTGCGGAATCATTAATGAAAAAACTTAACCAGCTAAGCCTTATCTGAATCGGCCTGCTCAGAGTTGCTCTGTTCAGGACTGGCTTCGATCGCTGCTCTTTCAATTTTACGCTGGCGTTTTTCTTCTTTCTTTTTAGCCTTTTCTAATTCTTTCTTTCTTTTTTCATACGAATAATTTGGTTTTGCCATGTTCAATCCTTTACGTTATTTTACCTGTCCATTAGAACACAGATAGAATCATGGTTCAACCCTGGCACCGGCGCAAAAACCATCGCAAAAGAGCAAGAAGCCCCTGCAGTCGAGCTCTTAGAACATGAGTTTTCGCAAAAAAACTTTTCAGAAGGCCATTTTGCCGTTAGAACTTCCACGGCGTTCCGCCAGAATATTCTATTACCCGCTGGAAATCACTGAATGCCGGCTCGTTTGGCGCGAAAACTGGTTTTGTCGGCCGATAAACTGTTTCACGCCTTCGATAAATGAGCTGAAATACCCTGTTCAGCGCATGTCGAAGACCGAACCGACTTCAAGCATATGCGACCAGTCTGCGCGAAAGCTTGCCTTGAAAGCATCTGTTCCCGGCTGCATCTTCTTTAACTGTTCAAATGGTATCGGCGAATGCGCTAGATAATCAGTGACTTTTACCAGAAGAAGGCCTGACAAGAAAACCTTTTCAGCATCCTGCGGCATCGGAAGATCACGGTAATTGCCGAACACCAGCGGAACTACCGGCATTTCATAAATTCTGACGGCACAGATTTCGCCGGATTTGTCTGAACATCGCCGAAAGTCGGCAAAGTATCGTTTTTCAGCTGAGGCATGGAGCAGATGCAAAGACTTCTCATACAATCGGCTAAGCGCTGCGTGAAACTCAACGACACCCTGCGTGCTTGCCCGGGCCTGATCAGCCTCATTTCCCCGGCGGGAAATTTTATTCGGAGAGACATAAATTGAAGAAAATGGCACATTTGCATCGAATTCCCACTGTTTCGGGATTTCCGGAGCAATAAAAGGCTGCTGCTCACTGAAAACCCGTTTCGCCGGCTCAATCGAGGCATATTTCACTAAAACATTCGAGGGACGCTTCGCGCTCTGATACAATCTCCGGCCGCCGGGTATACCATGCAGAAGAAATACATCGAATATTTTTTTTGATGAACGAAGCGAACTCAGCTGTACCGGCCATTCATAGAGTTTGAGATAAAGTTTGAGAGAGGCGGCGTCTTCGCGCACGGGCAAAGGAAAGCCGAGCTCAAAGATATTCTTGTAAACAATATTGTCAATGTCTGGCGCAAACGCCGGAATGTTTTTTAACCACGGCTTCATAAAAGACCGGGTTGGCAGGGATGCACCGGAAACTGTTTTGTCTTCGGCTGGAAGATAAACAAAATGTAATTTCAGCGTATTGTCAATTTTCCATCCGGCACCCTCTACCGGCGAGGCAAACTGAAACAACAAAGCTGCCACAACAAAAAAACAAACGGCTCGCTTCATATACTTCTCCAATCGTAACATGCAACGTGTTCTATCAGCTGTCAGTCCACTAATTACACAATCCTCACATAAAATGCAGCACTATATAAGCATTTCAGAAGGCAAGTTTACCGTTAGAACTTCCACGGATTTCCGCCGGAAGATTCTAGTTGGGCAGTTGTACTTCAACCACGCATTCTACATCAAGCATTGAGCCCGCCTCGGAAATATACCATCGAGTTTTGATCCAGGTAATCCGAAACAGCTTGCCCAGATATTGATCCTGGTTTTCTTCGTTGATCTGGATTCCCTTTATGTCGCGACCCAACCAGAAAGATCGATCTGCGCCATCAGGCATCTCGACATCGAAATGGTAGTAATCTCCCACCGAGATTCCCTTAAATTTGCATACAGCGGTTTCTTTCACGGGGTCGACTTCTTCGGAAAGAAATCCTGAAAACACCCACCCGGTTTGCCCATTATAGATGATTTTAGCCCAGGGTGCCTCAATTTCTTCAATCGTCTCGATCAAGTTACCGTATTCCAGAACCTCGACCTGCGTATTCAGAGGGATGTTCGCCATGACTTTGCTTACTTTACCAGGTTCGCTTCTCAGTTTAATACCGCTCCGGGCTGTCACCGACCGGATTTCTGCTCCATAGCTGGTCTGGGTTAAAATCACCGCCAGTGCCATCAAAACCAGACTGGCAAACAAATGCAATTTTTTCATATTTTCCTCAGCTTCCCGGGACTTCTATATTCAATGATGAAAAACCGCGCAAGCACAAGCAGTCTAATGGCCAGAGCCTGCCAGCATTGGTCATGATATATCCATGAAAGTGCAGGTGTCAAATTTGAAGCATACCAGTGCTTTGACATTTTTGTTGACTCGCATGCCAATTGCCTGTATAAATATGCAGCTTTTTTGAATATTTATACAATTGGTAATCACAATGAACAAACAGCACAGACACGACGCGATAGTCAGAATAATTCGCAGCGGCAAGATCAACAGCCAGCAGATGCTTCTGGCGGAAATGGCCAGAGCGGGCTTTTCTTTAACCCAGGCAACGTTGTCACGCGATCTCAAGTCGCTTGGAGTCGCGAGGCAGGCGCTTGGCGACGGAACTTACACTTACTCGATGGCTGAAGACATACCGGTAAGAGCTGTTAAAAAGATACCTCTGGCCGGCAATGCTTTTCTTCAGGTTGAATTCAGCTCGAACATCGCTGTAGTAAAGACCCTTCCGGGCTTCGCTCCAGCACTTGCCTCAACCATAGACGGTTTGCGTCTAGATGGCTTCATTGGCAGTGTTGCCGGTGACGACACGATTTTTTTAATAGTTCGCGAAGGAATAAGCCGCAGCCAGCTGCGTGCAGAGCTTTTGGAAAAACTCCCGGAACTCGGATTGAAAATCCATCTCTAACCCAACAAAGACAGGATGTAACATGAAAAAGAAAGTAATTCTCGCCTATAGCGGCGGACTCGATACCTCGGTAATTCTCAAATGGCTCGAAAACAAAGGCTATGAGGTTATCGCCTATGTGGCAAATGTCGGTCAAAATGAAGATTTCGAAGCAATCCGAGCCAAAGCGATCGCTACCGGCGCCACCAAAGTATATGTCGAAGATCTGAGAAAGGAATTCGTTACTGATTATATCTTTCCGGCCATGCAGGGCAATGCCATATACGAAGGAACATACCTGCTGGGCACCGCAGTTGCCAGACCGCTGATCGCCAAGCGCCAGATCGAAATTGCCATGAAAGAAGGCACCAACATTGTCTCGCACGGCGCCACTGGCAAAGGCAACGACCAGGTGAGATTTGAGTTTGCCTATTACGCGCTGATGCCGAACGTAGAAATCATATCGCCCTGGAAAAATCAGGAATTTCTTGATGAATTCAAGGGTCGCACCGACATGATCAACTATGCCGAAAAATACAATATTCCGATCAAGGCCTCGATCAGCAAATCATACAGTGAAGATGAAAACCTTCTGCATATCAGCCATGAAGCCGGAATACTCGAAGATCCTTCAATGCGCTGCCCGGAAGAAATTTTCAGCCACACAAAATCGCCTCAGACCGCCCCGGACAAAGAGACCGTCATTAAAATCCACTTCAAAAACGGTCTGCCCATTCTAGTTGAGAACACCGAAACTGCTACCAGCATAAGTGATCCGCTCGAACTTTTCCTCTATCTCAACAAAATAGGTGGAGAAAACGCCATTGGCCGCGTCGATATGGTTGAAAACCGCTATGTCGGCATCAAATCGAGAGGCGTATATGAAACCCCCGGTGGCACGATTCTCTGGAAAGCCCATCGCGACCTAGAAGGCATCGCAATGGACAAGGAGGTCATGCATTTAAGAGATGGCCTGATTCCGAAATTCGCCGAGCTCATCTACAACGGCCTCTGGTTTTCGCCTGAAATGGACTTTCTGATGTGCGCATTCTACAAGAGCCAGGAAAACATAGACGGCAGCGTAACTATAGCTCTTTATAAGGGCAATGTAACTGTTGTAGCCCGGGAATCTTCAGCCTCTCTGTATAATCAGGAGTTGTCGAGCATGGACATTGAAGGCGGCTACAATTCGGTTGACTGCAAAGGGTTCATCAACATAAACGGCATGCGCCTCAAGGCTCACAATCTGGTTTTGAAGAAAACGCAGCCCTACGACTGGAGAGAAGACGAATGAAACTCTGGCAAAAGGGCTACGAGCTTAATGCTGAGATAGAGCGATTTACCACCGGCAGCGACTACCTGCTCGACATGCATCTGCTTGAATTTGACTGCATTGCCAGTCAGGCGCATGCGCGTATGCTCGGTAAAATTGGCCTTATCAGTCAAAAAGAGGCCGATGAGCTGGTAAGCGAACTGAAGAACCTGATCGAGCTTGTTAAAGCCGGCAATTTCAGTATCGCGCCCGACCAGGAAGACTGCCACACTGCGATTGAAATCTATTTAACCAGCAAACTTGGCGACACCGGCAAAAAAATTCATACCGGCCGCTCACGCAATGATCAGGTTTTGACAGCTATCAGGCTTTACACCAGGGCCCAGCTGGAAAAAACGCTTGGCCAGGCAAAAAACTTGATTTCGGCCATAGATGGTTTTATCAGCAGGGTTGGCGAGGTGCCGATACCCGGTTATACTCACACCAGAAAGGCGATGCCCTCATCGACAACAATGTGGGCAGAATCTTTCAAATGTGCGATTGAAGATGATCTTACGCTCATCGAATGCGCAATTAAACTTATCGATCAATCGCCACTCGGCACCGGTGCCGGATATGGCATACCTTTGCCGCTGGACCGCGAGTTAGTAGCAAAGGAGCTCGGGTTCTCCAGGGTTCAGAAAAACCCGATCTACGCGCAACATAGCCGCAGCAAATTCGATATTTTTGCAGTAAACACACTTGTTCAGATAATGTTTGATCTGAACCGCCTCGCCACCGACCTTATCATTTTCACGCTGCCACAGCTTGATTTTTTCAAGCTCCCGGACGAGTTTCAAACGGGCAGCTCAATAATGCCGCAGAAAAAAAATCCCGACATCCTCGAGCTCATGCGGGCAAAACTTCATGAAGTGAATGGTTACGAAAACACCATCAGAAGCTGCACCGCGAATCTCATCTCTGGTTACAACAGAGACATTCAGATTACCAAAGAACCATTGATAAAGGCTTTTGAGGCCGCACTGCAAACGCTCGGCGTTGCTGAACTGCTGTTTAAAAACCTTTCAGTTAACCAGGAAAAATGCGCAGCCGCGATGACTGAAGAGCTCTTCGCAACCGAACTGGCTTACCGGCTCGTGCAAAATGGCGTTCCATTCAGAGATGCTTATCAGCTGATTGCACAGAAGTTCATGAAGGCATAATCAGCAAGGTCTATACTTAGCCGTAATTTGCAACGCGGCAGGTAATGCGAAGTTTCGGCACGGCGCCAGTGCTATGCCCGTCTTCTTTGATCCGCCCATGTTATCCCTCCAGATGTCTTCGAGCTGAAAATCCTGTTTGGCCTATTGTTTGCAGTCGGCCAGGTCAAGGCATTTCGGTTCTCTGATAGCTACTCTTTGGCTGGAACCCACTTTTCATTTTGTTTTATGTATTTATGGCTGTCTGTTTTCAGATCAAAAACGGTTTTCTCGCTGAAAACTCCAGAAGCATCTATGGCCAGTTTTTCGTTTGCTTCAATGATTCTACTTTCGCCCTTCAGGCTGGTTAATGACACCTTACCTTCTTTAACGCCGACAGTTGTCGAATCAGAGGCCACAGACAATTCAAACACTGTGCCAAGAACACCGGTAAGGGCATGCGGAGTGACGATCGTAAAGTTGCCTTTTTCATGATTGATGCGATAGATAGCTGTTCCTGAATTCTGCCTGACATTGCTATTAGAAGTTGGGAGTTCGAAATATGTGTCTGGTTTAATCTCAATGATGCCCCTGTTTTCTGCCAGCATGATATCAGCGCTTGAATCAGGCATTGTTCTGACTCCTCCTCCAGGTGGGAGCAGATCGAGTTGAGCAACCGCAACAAATTTTTCTGATGGTCCAGGTCTGGCTTCAACCGTACCCGAGACCCTTACAAATTGTGCCATAGCCTGCTTGTTTTCACAGCCAGGCAACAAAAGAACACCTAACAGCAGCGCTGAGCTCAACAACAGCGGGCGAGCCATTTGACAAAGCATCGTTTGCATCTCCATATTTCTATCAGCATTTGAGTTATATTGTCTTTAACGAATAATTTTAAAACTTTGTCACTATTCAAACAATGCATTTTTGAGATGCTCCCGAGATTTAGCTTGCTGAACAGCAATCCTGACTGTTATGATAACTTTATTGTCTTTAACAGGTGCTGGCACAGTGCTGTGCTTGGCATGTTTGAGGGCAGGCAGTGACTGATGCCTGTTGATACTGCCAGAGGTGAATGTTGCAGGCTATTATTAAAAGAGGATTTACGCTGGTTGAGGTGATAATTGCTTTTGCCCTGACTGTCTTTGTCATCGCACTTGCCCTGTATTATTTCGCCCAGACAACTTCCAGCAATGAGGACATAAGCAAGAGACAGCATTTGCTCAACGTAGCCAGCAGCTTACTGAGGACTATCAAAAAGGATCTTCGCTCTGCCAGTGAAGCACATGTATCTCATCGAGGCATCTGTCTGAAGGTCAATCAACTCGATCCTGAATCAGGAGCACCTGAATCAAAGATGGTTGATTACGAAATTTCGGACGGCCAAATCATACGCCGGGAGGAAAGTTTCAGCAAACCATTTTCGTTTGCATCTTTACTGAAACCGGATGATTATCTGTCAATGTCGATAACGCAAAATGCCCCCGCCGGGTCAGGATTTTTTCTGGAAATTTTTGCAGCTAACTCAGGTGGCAGCGAGCTGATAAGGCTAAAAGAACGCCTGATAAAAGTGGATATGACAAAACCATGATTTTAATCGTTTATGATAGTTCAGGGATATCTTATGAAAAATAATTGCTTGTGTCATTCCTGCCTGAGAAGGCCTACGGGGTTCTCTCTTGTAGAGCTTCTGATCGCCCTGTTCATCATACAGTTGATTATCGCACCGGTCTATCTGATGTTTACAGAAGCGCAGAAAACCATGTTCAAGGCGGCCGACACGCTGACCGCATCGCATCTTGCCAGTTCTCTCGTTGCTGGGTTGCGTGATGCACCGGTCAAGGCACTACGTCCACAACCTCTGGAAGACGACACAAAACTGGCTTCGCCTCTCGATCTCGAAAGCCTTGGTGTTCTGCCAGTTCCAGCAGAGTTTACCCGCAAACTTGAAATCATACCTGTTGATCTGGCCGGCAAAGAGGGTGGCCCTTATTATCTGGTTGAAGTGCAGATTTCATGGTTTAATCGCAAGACCAGCACGCCGGTAGAATACATAGTCAGAGATCTGCTGCGAGGAAAAAAATGAAGCGACAACGCGGATTTGTTTTGCCAGCTGTTTTAATGCTTATAAGCGTAATACTGCTGTTTGCGGCAGTACGGCATTTCTTTTCGCGCAACCAGCTGATTCAGGCCGCGCACGACGCCAACTATGAAAAGTCTTTCCATCTTGCTATCGGGGGCATAGAGTCGGCAGACAACCTGTTTATGAAAGCTGTCGCCTTTTTTAACGATGGCAGACCTGAAACCATGCCGAAAATTGCAAAGGCTCCGCCTGAACTCGCGCCAATCCTGGAGGCATTATTAAACGCCGATGGACTGCCCTATGCCCGCAAAGAGCGAATACCAATCGAATCGTCAATGTTTGCCCATTTGCAGAGCAGCTGGGAAAAATTTTCGAGCCTGAAAGTCGAAATTGAATTGAGAGATATCGAAGCACTGGTTGCACAATCGCCTTTTCCCGGGCCAATTCCTGATACGAGGGAAACCAGAATACTGGTGATGTTACACGCAGAGGCGGTTGTGAATGGCGCAGTAGCCAGAATATGCCGATATCGCGAGGCAAAGCTGGTTAACCTTCTGCCATCGATTCTTGGCAAATTCGTGCTTTACCTGAGAGAGCAGGGCTCGGTCAGCAACAATTCATTTGTAGATCGCTTCTCAAGGCCAGATCTGTTAAAAGACACGCCCCTGATGGTATTCAGCGGAAAAATCAGCGGTCTTTCTTCTTTAAGCCTGGCTGACGCTTCAGAATTCTTCGAGAAACAGGGCTGGGTATTTCTTGGCGGCGATGCACCATGGCTCATCGGCAGCGGCCCCGGCGGTGGAAACGCCAATTACGCTTCAGCCCTGCAGAAAAGTGACCTGCAGACCTTTACCATTCAGCCGCCCGACGAATTTTCGTCGCTGAATTTTCTGGCCTATTATTCGCAACTTGAATACCTGTCGCCTGAATTGAAAGATCTCACATATAACAAGGTCTTACAGGGAATCAACGATGAACTTTTTTCATCGCGAATCAGAATCTCAGGCAGCAGAAACCAGCCCACACCGACTAACGTTGTCGGCAAAGTCGTCGCCAGATGCGCTTTAATTCAGGGTCTGCAAAACACGCAAACCGGGCTGTACGCCCCATACCCTTTCATTCAGGAATCGCAGTTTCATGGCAACGCCTGGCCTGGCATGAGCTCAGAAGCAGCAAACACAATGGAAGAAAACTTTGGGGGCGTTTTTCAACGCTACAAATCACGCATGTCAGTCGTTCTCGAAGAAAGATACAACGCGATAAATCTGCGCGCGCTCAATTTTCCTGATCCGCCAATGAATTCTGCAATTATGGTAGACCCCAGAAATCTGCCGGCCGGCATCAAGGAACCCGAACCCTCGAAAAGACTGCATGTCGACAGTAACCCTGCGTCTTTCATTGACGCCAATTCCGGCAATTTTTACCAACTTTTCGCCGATGACGGCAGAAAGCTGTTTGAAGGCAATCTATCTGGTTTCGAAGATTTGAGCTATTTTGCCAGCAAGGCAGTAATAAGCTTTGACAAACAGGGTGAGTTTTATAAACAAATAGAAACCGAAAAAAAAGAGTATCTGCTCAACAATGTTTATCTGATCAAAGACAGCCTGCTGGTTGACCGGCCTTTAAAGTCCGCTGACGGCTGCGGCGGCATGATTATTGTAAATGGCGACATCAACATTCAAAATGAGATCATTGCCCCTGACCAGGAACCCATCGTACTGATCAGCACAGGCGGCAACATTCGCATCGCCACCCCTGGCAAGATACAAGCCGGCTTGATTGCCTTGAAGGGGCAGATTCAAGCTGAGTCGGCGATAAACGTAAAGGGAGTAGCAGCAGCAAAGGAGTTGTCAATGGCCAGATTGACTCCACCTGGTTTAAGGCAGATTTCTTACAATGTTAACTTCGATGTAACCGATTCTGCGACCTATATGCGGGCATTCAGATTCTTCATGCCAAAGGATGGGATCACCTTTGTCAAATAAAAAAGCGTTTACCACAGTTGAAATCGTAATCTCTCTGGCGCTGGTTTGTGGCGCCATAATATTATGGTCTTACATATTGTCGGTCAGTCGGGACAGAAGCGATACTCTCGACAACGATCAGGTTTTCAATGCATTACGCGCAAGTCTTCTGCACAACCTGAAAAGTGACATGCGTTCTTCAACCGCAATCAGACAGCTCAGCGAAAATTCATGGGAAATAGAGACGGTCGAACTCAACGAAAGCGATACTCCTTCAGTCAAAAAAGTAGTTTATGAGCTGTCTGCTGATGCGAAAAAGGTAACCACGTCTGTAGACGGGAGGATAAAAACCTATGATTTCTCAAAAGTGCTTGGCGAAAAGAAGCTTAACTTCAAGATCTGGCCTTAAGTTATGGATTGCGCTCACACTGCTCGCCGCCGGGTTTACGGCGCTTCCCGAGCTGTTCGCCGCAAAAATTGAATTTGATATTTTTCCAGCTACCACCACATTTAACGTTGAAAAACTCAATCCGGATGGCGGCGTGATTAATCTCGAAAACAGTCAGCAGACAAGCACCGGTGAGCTGAAAAATCCCAACGTCACACCTGTTCCTGATTTTCTGGTAAAGATCGCTGCTGAATTTCCGCATATTTTTACTCTGCCGGCATCATCCCGGCCGATAAGCTCGATGCCGAATGCGACTATTCCAGAAGTGATGCGCCCACCTTTTTCTGAGACTTCATTAGAAGGTAAAGGCGAAAAGGAACTGGTTGCTTTACGCGACGGCACTGTAACTCTCAGGCTTTTGCTGTCAACTTACGCTCCAGCCTCCATGGAAGTGCATCTGTATGATGCCGACGGTTCAGAAGTATGGTTTAAAGGCTCTTCACTTCTGTCATGGCATCGCCCGGATTCTATGCAGAATGCTCCATTACAGTTCAAGGGGACTGTTGATCCTGATAGCATGCGCCTCGATGGACCTGGTGACTACGGCCCCGCCGACGACCTTTCCTATTCATTTGACATCAAAGAAGGTCAGAAACTGGTTCTTAAAACATACGGCAACGCTGAGCCGAGAAGCTTTATAAAGGTCAGTGGCTCGGCATTTTGATTAACAATATAACTAATGCCAGCAGTGATATGACAAACTGCTGAAAAATTACGTCTTGTCTAATGAAGGCTCTCGCTAGCGAACAACGGCAGTGCAAAAAGTTGAATAATTGAATGAGTTATCGAAACCTGGAAGTAGATCCTGAATTCCTTTTATCGCTTAAAAAGCAGGATAACAGAGCATTTGAGAAATTGTTCCACGCATATGCCGGCCTGGTCTTTTCAATAGCAATGAGCCTGATCGGCAGGAGAACATCCGCAGAAGACGCAGTTCAGGAAGTTTTCTTTAAAGCCTACAACGCTTTGCCAGACTTTAAAGGGGAAAAGTTAGCTTCATGGCTGGGAAAAATAGCACACAATCATTGTATAGACCTGCTTCGACAAACGAATCGTAAAGTTCTCACCACAACTGTGCCTGTTGAAGATCTACATCTTTCGCAATCAAGTTCTGACAATGATGAGCTTCCAGACTTTATCAATTCTCTATCAGAAACTGACCGTGAAGTTGTTGTCTTGAAAAAAGTAGAAGGCTTGAGCTACAAGGAGATTTCTCTGCTGACTGGTAAAAAAGAAGGAACTTTGCGCAATATAGTTCTTAAATGTCTGCAATCGCTGAGAGAAAAAGTAGATGAAAACTGATTGTGAAAAATTCATCTCATTACTTCAGGAACAAACCGAGATTGTTCTTGAGGACGCCGACAAAAATCATCTGGCTGAGTGTGAAAGCTGCCGGCGGCTATTGGCAAACCATGAACGCAGCTTTACAAGACTGAAACAGGATTTGTCGATTTCAACTCCACGACAGGAATTTATTCTTGCTAATCTGCAAAAGATGATAGCAGATCAGAAGAGCTCAAAAGACCGGCATCTGAATTTTTCTCTGTCACTATGGTTAAACGGATGGCGCACGCAAATCGCATTTACAATTGCATTGTTCATAGCCGTGATCGGAATCTGGTATTCACACCAATCCTCATCGGGTGATGAAATGCAGATTTCAGGTTCAGCGACTATTCTCAAGAACTTCAAAAAGATTGCCCTTGAGAAAACTTCGATTCATCTCAGACCAGGCGAAAGAGTCACTCTCCTCAATGGTCAGATCGATCTGCGGTGGCAGAATTCAGCAAAAATCTCAGTCGACGGAATGCTTGATTTTGTCGTGCATGAGAAAAGTATAGTAGCGAACAATGGTCAGGCTACCCTCACATTTTTGCCAACCGCCTCCGGCTACATTGTTTCCACCAGATTGATGCTGGTAAAGATTCTTGGAACTACAGTGATACTCGAACTGGACGACAATCAGGAGTCTGTTTCAGTGGTTAAAGGAAAAATAGAATGGTCGCTTGTCGATGGTAAAGAAAAGCGTGAGGTCGCTGCAGGAGTTAAAATGATTGTAACCAGTCGTCCTGACGGATTGAAGGTCACAGAAGATATCTACGAGAAAACAACACCCAATAACAGCTCAAACAAGCTGTTAGATGCAAATGATGGTATAGGGGCAAAGAAGATCGGAGATAACTGGACTCCTCTCGAAAAGAATTGAATTATGTGCTGCTGAGTAATTTATTCAACCGTAATATTTAGTGTAAAATTTTCTAAAATCTGTCTGGAGGGTATAATCATGAAGAAAAAGATTGTTGCGGTCTTTTTGGTTGCTTTTGTTTTTTCGCTGCTGGCATTGAGCTCGAGTTCTGCTGCCGATCTCAAGATAAGATTTACCGATAAAAGCCGTTTGAAATATCAGGGCGACTGGAAATTGATCAGCTATCAGGCTTACACTTCCAAACTCGTTGGATCAGGTGGTCGGCGCGGCACCCTGACCTGTGAACCTCAACTGTCAGGCACCTATCAGATAATAGCTGAATTCAAGGCAACCGTTAATCGCGGAAGGCATGCTTTATACTATGTTGATGGAGTAAAAGTAAAAGAAGTCGATCAGAGAGCGGGAGTTACCGAAGGGAAATCTGCTTTCATCAAAGTTTCTCTGGGAGTTTTTGAACTGAAGCCAGAGTCCAAGGTAGAACTCAGAGCCGAAGACGGCGTATCGTATTCTTTTGTGAGCTTCACTTTTACCACCTCTACCGAAGTGCCGACAGATGTCAGCGCCACCGGGGGCGTTGAGGGAGATACCGGCGCCGAAAGCTCCTTTGTGGCAAAAAGCGATGGTGATCTGGTAATCGAACCCTACCTTTCCACATACAGTCCGGCGGCTTTTCGCGTGTCTGTCGATGGCAAGGAAGTATTCAGCTGGACTCGCTCGAATTCAACATCGAAAGAACCCTGTGTATTTCAGGGCGCGGCTGACGACAAGTCGATGATCGAAATTAAGCCTGGCGATTACTCACCGGCCCCCGGCCTGAAATACACGGTCGCCTTGAAGGCAGGGCAAAAAGTTACATCGAGCAAGTCGGGCAGTTACGAATCTGACGCCTATCTCAAGATTTCCGGGCCATTTGATGGTAACGCCGCCGCTGCTGAAACCGATACTGACGATAAAGACAAGCCGGTTAAAACCACTGCGGGCGACAGCGATGACGGCAAAACTGCTACCGGCGAGAAAAAGCCAACAGTCATGGACGACGTCCTGAATAACAAGTAACAGAGACCCATACCGAGGCCCTTACGACTGACTCTGAATCTTGTCATTCAGGGTCAGTCGGAATAGCCCTTGCAGAAAGAGTTGGAGAGGTTCCGATACCCGGTTATACTCACATCAGAAAGGCGATGCCCTCATCGACAAAAATGTGGGCTGAGTCTTTCAAATGTGCCATTGAAGATGATCTGACGCTAATCGAATGTGCCATTAAACTTATAGTCAATTTCAGCAAAGTGCTTTGCTTGGTAGCAGCGCCACAGACAGGTGTTTTTCCGGTTCGCTCACAGATTTTTTTCTACGACAGATTATAATGCTCCCCGAACGTGAGACACAAAAATGAGAAAAATAAGTTAAACTGAAATCACTATGAATAAACGTAATACTTATACTCCAGAGTTTAAAACCATGGTCGTCCTCGAAATCTTGAAGGAAGAGATGACTCTTTCTCAGATTGCTCAGAAATATGAAGTTCACCAGAATATGCTCTCAAAGTGGAAGCAGGAGTTTCTGGAACACGCGCAGAGCGCTTTTAAACGTGGAAAAACAGAGGCCGAAAAAGAATTGCGAGCAGAAAAGGAACGTAGTCAGGAGCTTGAGAAGCTGGTTGGCCAGTTGACCTATGAGGTTGACTGGTTGAAAAAAAAATCTGCACAGTTCGGCATCAAGATCAGAAAGGCTTAAAATGGTGGATTTCACCGAGAATATGCTGACCGTCCGGCGGCAAGCCGAGCTGGTCGCAGTAAATAGAACAAGCGTTTACAGAAAGGAGCCACCCTATAAGGAAAGCGAAGAAAACATTGAAATCATGAGCCTGATCGACAGGGTTCACACAGACTACCCGACTTATGGATATCGCATTATTACAAGATTGCTTTCTAATGTCGGCTATGTGGTTAATCGCAAACGAGTCAGGCGCTTGATGAGAAGAATGGACGTTCATGCAATATATCCCGGCCCCAATCTCAGCAAACTGCTGCACGCAAAATATCGCATGCCTTATCTGCTGCGTGGACTTGAGATAACCAAGCCTGATCAGGTCTGGGGAATAGACATAACCTATTTACCCATGGGAAAAGGCTTTATGTATATGTTTGCGATTATAGACTGGTATAGCCGATGCATTGTCGATTATGAGTTATCTTTAAGCCTTGAGAAATCCTTCGTAATGAAATGTTTGCGAAGAGCTTTATCGAGAAAAGCGCCTTCAATAATCAATAGCGACCAGGGTTCTCATTTCACCAATCATGAATACCTCGACATTCTGAAAGATCACGGGGTAAAGGCGTCAATGGATGGCAAGGGAAGGGCTACTGATAATGCCAGAACAGAACGCTTTTTCAGAACGATGAAGTATGATTGCGTCTACGTAAGAGAGTTCGCAACACCTCGCGATCTCAGGCATGCGATCGACGAATATATCGACGTATATAATTATCAAAGACCTTGCCAGCTATTGGCTATGAATTTCCCGGCGTTAAATATGCTGAAAACAGCCTGAAGATGGCTGCCTGAACACTATGAAAGGAACCACCTTAAATTTTTCAGAAAAATGTCTTGCAAATGGGGGGCATTACAGATCTGACTCGTTGTTGCGATACTGTGGGCAGATTTCAGGAAAGAAATGACGATAAAACCAGATTATCAGCATTTTACAAGATAAATCCAAAGCTGGCAGGAAATATGCGGTGATCACCAGATTACTGTCGATTTGGCTACTGTGAATGTTACAACTCTGTTACATAGTTGCTGCAAATCCGTTACTTGGATCAGGTAAAAAGGAAACAGAAGCAATTTTCTGGAGGGAGTTCAACATGAAAAAAGAGTTACCTTTTCTCAACTGGCTGATTGGTTTGTGCGCATTATTTTTTGTGGTGCCAACTGTTGCCCTGTCTGCGAACAATGACTGGCAAATTCTTGAGAATTGGTCGGCAAAAGAGCGCTTTTCAGATAGATCGACAGATGGACGACTCGAACTGCTTGAAAAGCTTGCCAGGCGGACTGACGGAGACAGAATTTTCCGCGCGAGCATGAATTGTTTTAACAAAAAGTATCAGCTGCGGGTCAAAATAATAGATGCCCGCATGGATTTAAGAACCTTGCTGAATAGCTTTCATTTCAAGACACTGAGGTCTTGTGCTGCAAAAAAGATCAGAACCAGGGGCGATATGATTTTCAGCGATTGCTCATTGCTATCTGTATTAGAGGAGCTTTGCCGAAAATATCAGTTAAAAACTTTTTACTACGAGTCCAGTTTATATTTCATCCCTGCCCCTGAGGCACGAAATGCCGACAAAATATTGTCGGAATGAGTTGCAGTTTTATAAACCCAGCACAAACCTGGCAATGACCAGCAATACGAGGGCTGTGATGAAAATTTAAAGCACAAAGCATCTGATCAGGGTCAGTCAGAAATAACTTTCGCCTGCCTGACCACAAGCCTTGACCTGAAATATGAATCATCGTAATGTACTTTTACAGTCCTTTTTAAAGAAACTGTAAAGTATCAGTAAAACCACATTTGTGAAATCCCAAGCTGTGGATCAGGAGAGCAAACTTCATGAAAAAATTAGCGTTTCTCTTTCTAGCTTTCTGTCTGACCGTCTATTCTTTGCCAGCTTCTGCCGCATTCAGCAGCAATGCTTTCGATGCGTGCATGGAAGAATTCGTCAAGCATTTGAACGTGCTTGAAAACACAGATTCAGGTGGCATGTCTGGCGATGAAGCGAGAGCCGGGCTGGCCAGAGCCGAAAGGAAGCTGCAAGATCTGGTCAATGGCCTCAGCAATCCCCGCGAAATTTCGAAGGCCCGCAAAGCCGCGAACGCCTGGATCAAAGGAGGCGGAGAAGAGGCGACCTCCATGGCGAAGGCCGGCAAGATAGCCGCGGGCCTGATTAAACAACAGGAAAAAAAGATATCAGCATCGAACTCTTTCAACGCTTACGCAACAGCTGACAATGCGGCTGTAAACAATGCCGATGCCTTCTGGCCCATGCTTCATCAGCAAGAGATAGAAAAGGCGGTTGCGCAGTGCCGCGAGATCATTGCCCCTTTCAGCTCTGAAACAGGCTTCCCCGACATTCTGCCGGAAGAACTTCGCGGCAAAGACTGGGAGACAATACGTCGAAAGGTTGCTGAAAGCTGCTTCAAATGCTCAAGAATAATGCTCGAACTGGTTGAAAAGTGTAAGTTCCCTGTCAAACTGCGGCTGGGAGCCATGTATTTTCGCAAACGCTTCGTCATGGGCACTTCGATTTACCCGAATAAAACCGAAAGCGACAAGGTTCACGAGTTTCAGTGCCGCAGCTTTGCCGACGAATGCACTCTCGGCTTGAATGAAATGAGATACTGGAAAACAGCCGAGCCGGGCTGGACAGGCGATATTGTCTGGGTAAAGAATGCTAATGAAGGCCTGGCACGGGTTAAAGAATTGCTGCCAACTTTTCCGGCTGAAATTGAAGCTGGTCAAGCCAGAGCTTTCTGGCGACAGGCAGCAGACCAAGCGATCAAGGCAGGCAACGAAGCCGGCATGACAGCAAGTCGAGTTGGGGATGTAATCAATTTCCCGTCATGGCGTCTGAAGTATGCGGTAAAGTATTTTAAGGCCGCCACCAAAGCAGCTGTTTCTAACAACTGGCATTCACGCGAATCTGACCCCGAATACTGGAAACAGGCCGTAATCAAGCTGAAAAAGGCGATCGAGCCTTTGAGCGCAGAAATAGACGAACTGCTGGGTTCGCTGCCAAAATAATCCTGCTCCAATACCGCCCTGCTGTCAGCAAGCAGGGCGGCGCTTTTTTAGACAAAGAACATTATGACTTAGCTTTTCGCAAGGCTTTTGCCGGAAGCGATTTTTCTGGCAAGGTAGTTTGAAAAGTTGGCCGCATAGAAAACACAGATAGAAAAAGTGTCTATCCAGCGCAGTTGAAGAATAAAATGTAAAATCGAAAACAGGAATGCAATAACCAGAATATTTGCCCAGACCTCTTTTGGCGAGAAGTCTTTATCATCTACATCTCTATCCGAAAGAAATTCAAATTTATAAAAAAACAAGGCAAGTAAACCCTGAAAAATGTTCCAGTAGCCAAGGAGCACCAACATTCGATATTGTTCTTTCAGCAGACTCGACCCGCCGTAAATTCCGGCAACAACGCTCAGCGAGATTCCTGTAAGCAATATAGCTCTTTTATCAAATTCACTTTTTCGGCCAGACAAGAACAGATGTTTTAAAGAGATGACACAGCCGCCCACAAGAATCCCGACTATAGCCAGAGTTTCTGGCCCGACAGGCCCACCAAAGGCCAGGTCAGCAATACTCTGTAGAAAACCCGGCGAAAACTGGCAAAGGAACAGAAGAACGACAAGCATAAGCCCGACAGAAAGCTCGTCAAAATAGGGCACTAAGAGCCAATGAAAAAAATCTTCCACTTTGTCGAATTGCGCCTCTTCTAAACGCCGGAGTCTCTTTTTTTCAGTCTTGGTCACTGACAAGCTGTTATTGGCAGGCGATTCATAAATCACGGGACTGCTGAAAACTTCAACAGTCTCATTTTTTGCTTTTTTGGACTTTTTCATTCCTGTTGAGAGCCTTTTCCCGTCAGTATGGCCTGAGGCGAAGGCTGCCGGGAGCAACTTCGACGTTGGTCGAGATGATGCGGTAACTGCCCGACACCGGCACCAGTTCAAAGATGACGCGCACTGAACCCTTTTCGTAAAGAACGCGGTAAGAAACCTGATAGATCGACTCGCCTTCTTTTTCGAAAAACGGGGCAGAATCGCGCACGAACTCTTTACCGGTGACCTTGCCGTTTTTGGTGAGAAGTTCCTGATGAAATTTCACCACTTCGTCAAAGGGAAACTGCTTTTGATAGTCGGCGGTTGTGAACTGGTCGTAGGCGCTGCGAAATTCGCCGGTCGCCTGCAATGCAAGATAGGGCTCGAGAACCTCTTTACACAGTTTATCGACACGCGGGCCAACGACCTGCACCCTCATAAAAACAGCAGCAATAGTTGCAGAGAGCAACAGAACACCAGCCAGAATACCAATCAGCGGCTTCAGTTTGTCCATATTTTCATTTCTCTTTTGTTTTGCCAGCAGGGCAATGATTACTTTTTAAGATTACCTCTAAAAACTCTTTTTATAAAGACCGCTGTTAAACCACGAATTCAGAAGCTTTTGATATTGCTGATATTGCCTGTTCGTCTGTTTTTGTAAATGTTAGCGCAATGCCCCAAAAGAGGATTGCTATTTTTGGGTTTCAAATACAGGGTTGTTCTCTGCTTTATTTTTCGTTATGATTAAAGCTCTTGAAATAACATAAAGTACTTAACACCTGACCAGCAGCTCTTTGCAAAACAGGCTTATCGCGCAAAAGAGCTTACTAATGTGATAAAAGTCATAGTGATCCATGTCAAAGCAGATTTGGCGACATGTTGTATTGAGTTCGCCTGATTTTACATCTGCCTCAGAGCTTTTTAACAATCTGCTCTGAAAAAATCCAGTTTCGGCAGGCTTGTCGATTTCGGAGTTGTGATGAAAAACTACAGATTTAAATTTCCCAGAGCGGTTGTTCACCTGATTGTATTTTGTATCTTTCTATCGCTATTTGCAACTGGTTGCAGGCTTATTAACGGCTATGATGATGACAAGTTGCCTGCCGCCACTTCCGTTGCGCTGTCTGGGCAAATACAGATGTCAACTGATCCGGCATCTTTTCGCAAAGCGCAAGCTTCGACACAGCTGAAAGCAGACCAGCCCGGAGTTGTTGCCGTTGCTGACGCAGAAGTCTGGATAGAAGAATTAGCCGACAACCCGAAGTTTCACACTAAAACCAACGCCAGCGGCGTTTACGTAATTAACGACATTCCGCCAGGGCAATACCGCGTTGTCGCCAGATTGCAGGGTGGCGTAATCGCGGCACTCATGAAAAATCGCTCTGACAAAATCGAGGTTGGCAAAACACCGGGAGTTGTTAACGCGCCTGACCTGCAGCTGTTTGCCGCAAAAAACTTTGTTACCGGCCAGCTGCGAGGCAATGATGGCGAGTTCCTCCCTGAAAATACTGTGCTGACTCTTTGGGGCGAGCCTTTTAAGGTCGAAAAAAACGGCTTTTTTACCAGCCCCGCTTTACCCGCAAATTATAACATTGCAGAAATTCAGGTTCAGTTGCCTGGTGGAAATGGTAAAACCAGCTTTTCTGCGCCTTTTGTGTCTGATATCGTTCCTGCCTTTGTTGAACTGAAGGTCGCTGAAAACTCCGAAACAGAGAACAATGCCCCATCTGCAGTTCTGTTAGCCGAATTAAACGGAGAGCTTGTCAGCAAAGTTAATCCAGGTGCAATTGTTAAACTTACTGCAACTGGTTATGATCGTGATCAGAGCGATAACGACAGGCTGACTGCAATCTGGCAGACTACTCACGGAAAGCTGGCCAATGGCTCTTCACAGTTCGAAAAATTCTGGACTGCCCCGGATCATTTCTCTTTGGCAACCATCACAGTCGAAATTAAAGATCCAAATGGCGCCGCCGGAAGCGCTAATCTTCCCATTCTCGTCGGAATTGATACCCCCACCCAGCAAGATACAAAACAGCCTGAAGTAGCTTTGAGCTGCGATGTTACAGAAACCTCTGATTCAACAGCTTTTTTGGTGCAGATCAGTTTTGATGAACCGGTAACCGACTTTTCAATCGAAGACATAACGGTGGTCAACGGAACTGCGTCTGAACTGACCGAGAAGACCGCGCAAAAGAGTTTTACCGTCATCATCGATCCGACAGATGCCGGTGAGGTTGAGATAACAATAGCAGAAAATGCCGTTCAAGATCTTTCAGGCAACGCAAATAATGCCGGAAACACTCTGACAGTAACCAATATTATCTCTCCGGTGCTGAGCTCAGAAAAGGCTATTGTCGCCTTTTCATTGAGCGGCTTAGATGTAATCGGCACCATAAAGGAGTCAGAAAAAACCATAGAATTGACTGTGCCCTTTACAACCGATGTGACTGCGCTTGTTGCGAACTTCACTGTTTCGGCGAGTGCCACAGTAAAAGTCGGCGAAAACGCACAGATCAGCGGCTCAACTGCAAACGACTTCACTTCTCCAGTAAGCTATCAGGTAATTGCAGAAGACAGTTCCAGCGTTGAATATCTGGTTACAGTAAACCGTTCCGAGCCCCTTCAAATAAACGCAGCAGCAGTTGATATCGTTGCGCCGGTATTGGGAGCAACACCGCAGAATGCTGATGCTGTCGAAGCCGCCACCGCACATGCCGACTATACGGTAAGTTCGCTAAGCTGGAACGAAGCCTTGACAGATGCCGGCAAATTCAAAGCCGGTCAGACTTATACCGCTACCGTTACCCTGACTTCGAAAAATTATAAAAAATTTCAGGCCGCAGCCTTTACCCCAACAGTAGCCGGAGCACTTTCGGTCGGCACAACCACCACGAGCGGCACCGACATTGGCAATACCGTTACCTTCACGGCAACTTACGCTCCTACTGGCGCTCTTGCTGTCAGCGGCATCGAAGTTACCACGCAGCCAACCAGAATGAGCTATGCTGAAGAGAGCGACGGCATACTGTCGCTGGCCGGTATGATGATAACTGAAACCTATAACGATGGAACAACCGGCACTGTAGCCTTTGCTGATGGCACTGCTGCTGGTTATACTGCCAGCCCGGCAAATGGCGCCAGCCTTACCAATGCAGAGCATAACGGCACATCGGTAACGCTCACCCACACTGCCTCAGGCAAAACAGCTGCCACCGCAAATCTGGCTGTTTCAGCGATTGTCGAAATAAGCGCAGCAGCGGTTGATATCGTTGCGCCGGTATTGGGTGCAACACCGCAGAATGCTGATGCTGTCGAAGCTGCTACCGCACATGCCGACTATACGGTAAGTGCGCTAAACTGGAACGAAGCCTTGGCAGATGCCGGCAAATTCAAAGCCGGTCAGACTTATACCGCTACCGTTACCCTGACTTCGAAAAATTATAAAAAATTTCAGGCCGCAGCCTTTACCCCAACAGTAGCCGGCGCACTCTCGGTCGGCACAACCACCACGAGCGGCACCGACATTGGCAATACCGTTACCTTCACGGTAACTTACGCTCCTACTGGCGCTCTTGAACTTACCAGTATCGCGTTAACGACCCAGCCAGATAGAATGGCATATACCGCCATCGCTAATATACTCTCATTATCCGGAATGGTAGTAACAGAAACCTTTAACGATGGCTCAACCAATAAAGCCATCTTCAGTGATGGCAGTGCAGCGGGTTACACAACAAGTATTAGCAACGGCACAACACTTGATAACAGTCATAATGGCGCTACAATTACCGTTACTCATACGGCCTCAGGTAAAACAGCCTTAACTGAAAGTCTGACGATTTTGTCTGATTACAATTCCGCAAACATCGGCACTCTACGAGCGATACCGGCAGGAACATTTCAAAGAGATGCTACGGCTGGAAATACTTCATACGTTTCTGCATTCAGAATGAGCCGTACCGAGATTACCAGGGCGCAATTTCTGGCTATTATGGGCGCGGATCCAAGTGTTACCAGCTTTTCATCTACTCCCAGCCATCCGGTTCAAAACGTAAACTGGTACCATGTTCTGGCATTTTGTAACAAGCTAAGTATCGCTGAAGGATTGACGCCAGTTTACGAAGTCACTGGCGTTGACTTTTCGACGCTGACATTTGCGAATATTCCGACAGCTGCAGACACAAACTGGGACAATGTCAGTTGCGACTGGAACGCAGATGGTTACCGCCTTCCCACCGAAATGGAATGGATGTGGGCAGCGATGGGGGCGCAACATGACAGAGAACTTGGTGCGCTAAGCAGCGGCATCAACATTAGTGGTTACAGCAAGGCTTTTGCCGGAAGCAATGGAAGTAATCTGAACTTTGATTACGCATGGTTTGCTGATAACACCCCCGGTGTTGCACAAGCGGTTGGTAGCAGAAGCGAAAATGAGCTGGGCCTGCATGACATGAGCGGCAATGTTATGGAATGGTGCTGGAGTCGTGCCGGCGATTACCCTGTCGGTGCAGTTTCAGATTACTCCGGTGCTACTACAGGCAGTTATCGAATCTTACGTGGTGGGCGATTCAACAATACCTACCTCTATATAACTGTGGCTTACCGCTTTTCTGGCTATTACGCTAATTACACACAGGACGGAGTTAACGGATTTCGCGTAGTTCGCCGCTAAATCAGCAGATAAGAAAACTGATCAATCGACTCGATGAATTTGAGAATCTCATCGAGTCGATTTTTCAGTTTTCTTCGATATCGACCGAAACGTAGTCGCCTTCGTGCAGGTCGCGGTTCTTGAATTTTTCGCACGGAACGTAGACTTCTAAAAATGCCTCGGGATCTTCGGGGTGGCGGATAACCACAACGACGATACCGGCGGTAATGCGATCTACAACGCCTTTGACACGTTTTTTCTTTTTTTTCTGTTTACTCGGTTGTAAAGTGCTCACAAAAAATCCTCCTTACAGTCTGTCTCTACCTTTATTCTAGCAGCAAATCAGACAGTTCGGAACGATTATTATTGCAAGCCGGCTTTGCCAATAAATACAGGCGCGGCGGGACGATCAGAAGAAAAGCCAGGTATCGATAAGGAAAATCGGGATCAGAATGGCGCAGGAATAGGCAAAGTAACCAAAGAACGAAGGCATACGCACGCCGTTTGTTTCTGAAATGGTTTTTACCATGAAGTTCGGGCCATTGCCGATATAGGTGTTGGCGCCCATAAATACGGCCCCAGCACTGATAGCTCTGAGGTAGACCGACGGAATGCCAACGACTTCGTGGGGCAGACTGCTGTTATGTGCAGCCAGGCCCTGAGCCAGCGTAAGGTCGGTCAGATAGGTCGGGGCGTTGTCGAGAAAAGACGAAAGCGCGCCAGTAACCCAGAAAAACTGCCAGGGGTCAGTGAGGCCCAGCTCGGAGCCACGTTCGGCCAATATCACCAGTGCCGGGATCATGGTTACGAAGATACCGGCAAAAAGAATTGCGACTTCGTTGATTGGCTCGAAAGAGAAGCTGTTCTTTTCGCGGCACCGGACTGGAGTAACCTTGAGCGACAAAAGACTCATGGCGATCATAACGATTTCGCGCACCGGCGAGGGCAGAAAGACGGCAGAAATTATGCCAAGCAGAAACCAGCTATTGCGTTTTCCCGAGACTTTAATCGGCTTAATTTCGTCGGCGTCGCGGCTGATGGCTGTATTGGGCTCCAGGCTGTAGTTCCAGCGGTCGAGAAAGTAAAAAATAGTAAGAATGGCGGTGACATTGAACAACCACATCGGCAGCAGGCTCAGAGTCCAGAAAAAGGGCACACCTTTGAGATAACCGAGAAACACCGGCGGGTCGCCGAGGGGCGTCAGGCAGCCACCAATGTTACTGACGATGAAAATGAAGAAAATCGGGATGTGGGTGATGCGGGTGCGCTGTGAGTTGATTTTGAGCAGAGGGCGGATCAATACCATGCTGGCGCCGGTGGTGCCAATGAAGTTGGCGAGAATGGCGCCGATGATGAAAAGAATTATATTGTTGCGCGGTGTCGCTTCGATATCGCCTTCTACCAGTATTCCGCCTGATACGATGAAGAGCGATGCCAGAAGAACGATGAAGGAAAAGTATTCTTCAGCACTGAGCCAGAGTTCATGCCTCATGTTGTGAGTATGCAGGTAACCCAGGACTGGCAGGGCAAAAAGGAAACTCAACAAAGCTTTGTGCGAGTTCTTCTCCCAGAAATGTTCAAAAAATAGAGGTGCCAGGGCTATGGTCAACAACCATGCAACAAATGGTACTACTGCGTAAAGTGTCATATACAACTCCGGTGCTTTGCTTAAATCGGTAAATAACGGATATTGAGGGGCAATGCTACGCCTCATCAGCTGAAAATCAAAACATGAAACGACCTGAAATGGAATGCTGCCAATTCATGAAGAGCGATTTTGTCTAAAAATCTGGACGGTCATCTGATTTGCTAGCGTTTTCGCAAAATTACTTTTTCTAAATCCGGCGCAATGAGCATGCGTTTTAACTTGCAGAACACGACGAGGAGGTCGATCATGAAAAAACTTGCCAGGCTGCTCACAGTAGTTTTAATCGGAACTTTCCTGTTCGCCACCGCTTACGCAAATGCTGAACCTGTTCAGAACGGCGAAAGCGACACTATCAATCAGCTTGCCAGTGAATTCACCTTTACCGGAGAAGTCGCCAATCATGATCCTTTTAAACCTGTTATCGTAAAAAAAGTTATCGATCTGATAAAAATTGACCGCAGTGTTAAGGTAGAACCGCCAGTTACCGAACAAAAAAAAGAAGTCATTCCGCCGCTCAAGCTCAAGGTTACCGGTATATGTGGAAACGACGGCCTCAGACAGGCAATCATTCAGTTCGAGAATGACGAATACATAGTTGAAAATGGCCAGGTGATCGATGGCAAATTCAAAGTAGTCGATGTTACTTCCGATAAGCTTATCGTTTACTCGATTAGAGAATCGCGACGCGCCAGTTTTCCAATTGAAGTAAGCAACTGACCTGCACCATCACCACAGAAAAGGCCGCTTAACGCGGCCTTTTCGCATTTATCAGCATTTCATCGCATCGACTACTCATTGAGTCAGTGGCTGCTCTGCCGGCAGTTCAGATGCCACCGAATGTTTTTTGCGCCATTCGAGCGGCAGTTATGGCGCTCGCTGAGATGATAGCTCAGGGTTTCGGTACTGCATACCAGCTGCCCTGACAGGCAGACAAAAATCGCCAGCAGCGTGTTTCAACAATCAACGGCATTGTCAGATTTTGTGAACAATATTGCTCATAGCAAACACAAGCAGTTCGTGAAATTGTGGTTGGGCTTGCATTTAGCGGCGTATTGCATTAGAATAGCCTGTGTAGAAGCGCGAAAGGCAGGTTATGAGCAAGAAAAAACTGATACGATTCAAGGCTAACAAAGAGTTCGAACGATTGTTCGAGCCGTCGGCCCTCGATCTGATCGAGCGCGACCATGAGCTAAAAGGGCGCTGGCACAGCGATTTCTTTAAGAACAACAACGATCTGGTGCTCGAACTTGGTTGTGGCCGCGGCGAATACACCATCGGCCTGGCCCGCCTGAATCGCGACAAAAACTATATCGGCGTCGACATCAAGGGTTCGCGTCTTTTTTTTGGCGCGCGGGTGATCGAAGAAGAGCGCATTCACAACGCCTGCCTGGTAAGAAGCCAGATCGAGCTGGTGCCGGCAATCTTTGACCGCGAAGTGAGTCAGATCTGGCTGACGTTTCCTGATCCACGACCTGACCGGGTTCGTCGCCGGCTCACCGCGCCGAATTTTCTCAACCGCTACCGCAAAATTCTCGCTGACAGTGGCACGATCTGTCTCAAAACCGACTCCCGCGAGCTGTATGAATTCACCCTCGACCTCGCTGGCAAAAACAATCTCGAAGTTCTTGCAAGCACAACAGACCTCTACGACTCACCGCTGAAAGATCGCATGCCACAGATACAGACGCAATACGAAGAAAAGTTTCTCGCGGCCGGCAAGAAAATCTGCTTTCTGCAGTTCCGCCTCGACCGCGATGTCGCTCCTCTAAAACCCAAAACCAGCGTCAGCGCACCCAAATAGGCTTCAGCCGGCATTGTGAGGAGCACTAGTCCTTTGTCACATAAGACTTCAAGAATTCAATCTGAGAGTCTCTGCTTTCGCCGAGCTCTCGGCAGGATTAGGCAGCTCTTACGGCTTCAGCCGTTAGAGATGCGGATGCAAGGCCCCAACGCTTCAACTCTCACCAGACGAGAGCAAGAATGAATAGCTATGGCTCTGCGTCAACGTTGCCTGGCTCGGCAGAGCTGCTCAATCCCGCGCAGCTCTGCATAAGCACATCCGTGTGCAAAAAGTTTCCGCTTTTGGGAAGCCTGCCTGCGCCCTGGTATGATTTTTCTGCCGAGTGCTTATCCTTCGCCAATTAAACCCATAATTCAAATGTGACAGAGGACTAGTGGTCTGTCAAAGTTGAAGCACAAGAAAAAGCTTGTACTTTTTTCCTATCTGAGCGATCATCTTCTTTGAACCCTGTTTTTAAAGCAGGGCACCAGAAGGAGGGCATCATGGGCCGAAAAAAGCAGTTTGTGGTCAAGCTTTCTGATTCACAACGAAAGTTTCTGAAAAAGGCTCTTCGCGGCGGAAGAGGATCTGCACTTGAATTTAGAAG
>JAACJG010000015.1 GCA_009917695.1 Candidatus Rifleibacterium amylolyticum
CAACTCGTTCGACTTGCATGTGTTAGGCACGCCGCCAGCGTTAGTCCTGAGCCAGGATCAAACTCTCCATAAAAATTATTGAAATCTGATACCGTGAGATTGCTTCGTCGTTCTGCGTAGCTTTACGTGTAGCAGAACTCCTCGCAATGACACCGAATCAGAAGTTCTCATTATAGGATAGTTGATCTATTCAAGATTCAACGTTTATAAACATCACATTTTCTGTGATGCTCAAAGGATCTCATTAACTTAATAACAAGACCCGCTTGGCGTCATAATAAGTCTTCTGATCTTATTCTCAATGAGCTTCGGGCTTTTTTGGCCCGTCCTGCCGGGGCAGGAAGTTCATCTTACCAAAAACCCATCGCCAAGTCAACTATATTTTTAATATTTTTCGTTTTTTTGTGTTTATCTACAGAGTATCGAAAATCCCTGTATATCAGTTTATCTGACAAATAAAAAGCGGCAGCATCAAAAGTATGCTGCCGCCGGGCGCGGTACCGTTTAAAGCTCAGCTTCCGAGCAGTTCCTTGATTTTGCCTTCGATCAGGTTAATGTCGGCAGGGCGAAAACCAGCATGAATAAATGCAATCAGACCATCTTTATCGATGATGACAGAACTGGGAGTGAACGAAAAACCATATTTTTCAGGAACTGAAAAAATCGGATCAAGAAGAACCGGGTAATTTATATTATTATGAGCCGCCCAGGATACCAGCATTGGCTTACCAAGCAGATCAACTCCAACTGCGATAACATTAACCCTGTCACCATAGGTCGCCTTGAGCTCCTGAAGGGCTTTGGCCTCCTGGAGACATGAATAACAGGCGCTCTGAATGAAGAAAAGAATAATGGGCTTACCCAGATAGTCTTTGAGATGTTCCATTTTGTCGGTAGACAGGTTTGGCAGAGAAAATTCAGGGGCTTTGTCGCCAATTTTGAGTTCAACTTCTGGCTCGAGCAATTCTTCGCCCTCACCTATCGTTACCATACTGGTCGGGATCTTGCTGTCGGCGGCAAAAACCTGACACACGCCTGATGCCATGATAAAGCCAACAAGAAGCAGATAAAATACTGTTTTGCGCATAATCATACGATCTCCTTAACTCTGGGCAATCTGCATGGAGTCTATCACATAAACTGGCTGTTGGCAAACTCATACCGACTAAAAAAGCATCAGCCAGAATCAATATTCTGGCTGATGCGGCGGGATCAGTTAAAATTACTTTTTAGAAGCTTTTTTGGCTTTCTTCTTAACGAATTCACCGACAAGATCAGCAATGGTAGGATTACCAATTTCCTGAAGTTCATAACCGACGCGCAGGCAGGGCTTTTTAACCTTAACCACACGTGTCAGATCGATCGGTGTGGCTGATACGATAACGTCGCAGTCACATGAATTGAGGGTCTTTTCAAGGTCGGCTACCTGTTTGGCGCCATATCCGAGAGCAGGAACCAGATCGCCAATGTGAGGATATTTATTGAGAGCGGCCAGGATGGAACCCTTGAAGAAGGGCTTGGGATCTACAATCTCGCCGGCTCCGTAGCGCAGAGCTGCGACAATACCGGCGCCAATAGTCATTTCACCGTGAGTTAAAGTCGGACCATCTTCAACGACCACGACTCTCTTGCCTCTGATCTTTTCCCAGCCTTCGACAAAGATCGGACTGGCGGCTTCGACAATGCGGCAGTTCGGGTTCATATACATGACGTTTTCCCGCACTTCATTGACGTTTTCGGGATATGCAGAATCAATTTTATTGATTACTACTACATCAGCAGTGTAGATATTGGCTTCGCCCGGGTGATAAGCCATTTCATGGCCGGGGCGATGCGGGTCTACCACAACGATCTTAAGGTCTGATTCGAAGAATGGCAGGTCGTTATTGCCGCCGTCCCAGATGATTACATCAGCTTCTTTTTCGGCATTGCGGGCGATTTCTTCATAATCAACGCCAGAATAAATCACGGCGCCCATATCAATATGGGGTTCGTATTCTTCACGTTCTTCGATGGTGCATTTGTGCTTGTCGAGATCCTTGTAGGTGGCGAAACGCTGGCAGATCTGCTTTTCAAGGTCGCCATAAGGCATTGGGTGCCTGATTGAAACAACTTTGAGGCCCTGAGCCTTGAGAGCTTTTACAACGGCGCGGGTGGTCTGAGACTTGCCACAACCGGTTCTCACGGCACAAACCGAGATAACAGGCTTGCTGCATTTGATGGCAGTCTGATTATAGCCAAGCATTTTGAAAGAGGCGCCAGCTGCAATCACTCTGCTGGCATGATGCATAACATATTCATGGGGGACATCGCTGTAGGAAAATACAACTTCATCTACCTTGTGCTTTTTGATGAGATCAAGAAGCTTTTCTTCGGGCTCTATCGGAATGCCTTTGGGGTAACCTTTGCCTGCCAGAGCAGCCGGATATACGCGGCCTTCGATGTCAGGGATCTGTGTTGCAGTGAATGCGACCACTTCATAACCAGGTTGATTACGATAAACCATGTTAAAATTGTGGAAGTCGCGCCCGGCGGCGCCCATGATGATAGTTTTAATTGCCATACAAACATCCTTTATAATGATTTTTTTCCTCAGCCAACATTTACGCTGACCGGGGGCATTTCAGTGACCACAGGTTGAACATGAACCCGATGAACAAGAAGAGCAGGACGAACCAGAATGGCTGTCATGGTCGTTTTCATCACGGCTGGTAGCAAAAGCAGACATTTTCTTTTTGATATTCCTGCTTGAACAAAATTCGCATTTAATCTGACTCAAGTCGTCTTTAAGCGAACAAAGCTTGTCGAAACACTTTTGACAATCGATACAGATAAATTCATAGATCGGCATTTTAAGCCTCCAGACTTAGTCATTTGCCTGACAGGTTCCGATTTCCACATCCTGGCAAAAATATGCTCAGGCACGCAGGCATGCTATCATGCTAATTGATAACAGTCAAACATGATAATTATCGGCATGAATTCAGGCATAAACATCAAAGCTCATACTTTTCGATTTTGGCTCGCAGAGTATTGCGGGTAATACCAAGGTGAGCGGCACTCTGCACCTGATTCCACTTATGCATCTCAAGACTCTGGCGCAGCAGTTCCTTTTCGAACTTTTCCATAACAAACGCATAGGCTTCGCCGGCCTTGCTCTCACGCAATAAAGACTTGACCATAAAACTTATGTCACAGGGTTCAGAATGTGGGGTCGCTTCGGCTCTAGCTTCTCCGACCATTTCTGAAGCTTCCTGGTCAGCGCCGGGAAACGGGCCTTCCGAAGCTGGTGCTGAAACCAGCTCAGCCGAGCTCTCGTCATCTTTTTTGTGACGGACATTGCCGCCCAGTCGAACTTCTACCGGCAGATGTTCAGGCAAAATGATCTGATCGCGACTCAGCGTATACGACTGTTCAACCGCATTGCGCAGTTCACGAACATTGCCTGGCCAGGAATAGGCAGCCAATACTGCGATAGTTTCTTCAGAAAGAGTTTTCGGAGTGCCACGACGTTGTGCGGCCAGAATCGAGCAGAAATAACGGGCCAGCAAAGGAATATCTTCGGGGCGTTCGCGCAGAGAAGGCAGTTTGATTTCGATTACCTTGATGCGATGATAAAGGTCTTCGCGGAAACGCCCATCAACTATGGATTTGCGCAGATCCTTATTGGTTGCTGCAATTATTCGCACATCGACGCTGATGCGTTTATTGCCGCCAACTCTGACAATTTCGCGTTCTTCGAGAACACGCAACAGCTTGGCCTGCATTTCCAGATTCATGTCGCCGATTTCATCAAGAAAAATCGTGCCACCCTGAGCCAGTTCGAACATCCCTGGTTTGGCTGCTGCAGCGCCGGTAAAAGCTCCCTTTTCATAACCAAAGAGCTCTGATTCCATGAGACTCTCATTGATTGCCGTGCAGTTTATCGCCCAGAACGGTTTTTGTGAGCGCCGGGAATTATAATGTATGGCCTGGGCAACCAGTTCTTTGCCTGAGCCTGATTCACCAGTGACCAGTACGGTGACATCTTCTTCAGAGACCTTACCTATAAGCTTGTATACTTCCTGCATTGCAGGACTGTTGCCTTTGAGACCGCTTGATTTGGGGGCCTGGGCAATAACCTCGGCGGTGCGCCCGGCGTTTCTGGCGCTGAGCCCACGCGAAATCAGCAGCAGACATTCATCGATATTAAACGGTTTGCTGAGAAAGTCGTAAGCGCCGAGCTTCATTGCGCTGATGGTGGTTTCCATGTCTGTATAAGCAGTCATGACAATGACCTGAGCATCAGGATCGATTTCGCGAATGTGCTCAAGAACCTTTAGACCGTCCATTTCAGGCATACGAATATCGACAAGCACGATGTCAGGATGAAAAGTCTTATATAAATTGAGACCCTTCATACCGTTTTCAGCAAGCGCCACCTGGTAACCTGCCTTCTGCAGAGCTTTTTCAAAAGCCCAGCGGACACTGTGCTCGTCGTCGATTACCAGAATCTTTGCATTAGCAGTCATATTCAACTCCTGGTGAGAGAATTCTCTTCGCTACTTTTATCTTTTGTTTTCTCTCTGCGCTTCCTACGTCGCCAGCTGCCTTCATTCGCCGTATCCATTATTGTATCGCCGTACAGAACCAGAACCTTGCAACCGGGGTTGATGCGGTCTCTGGCGGCATTTATTTTTTCGCGTAATTCATCAAGATTATATCGCAACGAAGTGTGAAAAAGGAGCAAGGTCTCGACCCGAGCCATTTTCGCGCTTTCAAGCACCTCATCCAGGAATGAATGCTGCTGAAAATTACGCTCATCATCATCGCTGCTCAAGTAAGTACATTCATGGCACAGGAAAAGGCTTTCGCTGACCAGAGACGGCTCAATTGGTCTGGAATCGCCGCCATAAGAAAAAATTATTTTTTCAAACTCTGTGGCAATTTCATCTTTTCCTTTTGTCCAGACGATCTGGTTAAGGTCTCGCTGAGAAAAACCTTCATATTCAGCTTTCAGCCGCCTGCGTTTTTCGATGATGTTGTATCCAAGGCTCAGCTGACGTTGGGAGTGCTCGGTGCGAAAAGTCCTGATAAATACTTTACTGCGCTGATCTTCGAGCATTATTTCTTCATCGGCGTCCACGGGAATCCACTCGAGGTCAAACGAGAGAGCCTTCTGGGTTCTTGCCAGATAGTCCATGATGAATTCGATCAACTTGTTGTTTTTTGGAATGTATATCTTGAGAGAGGCTGTTTGATCGCCGGCTCCAAGGTTTCTGATGTTCAACAGGTTTACCAGGCCGGCAATATGGTCGGCATGACCGTGTGAAAGAAAGATTCTGCGAATTCCAAATACCCGGTTGCAAAGGCTGGTAGCGACACCCTCGCCCGCATCAAAAAGGATGTTGAAGCGACGATGATACAGCCAGGTTGAAAAAAGAGCTCTTGAGAACCCGCAAAGTTGATCTTGAAGTGGGAATTGTGGGGTTGTCATTAAAATCCTTCCAATATTTATCGCCCGCGAGGCCTGCTTAAAATAACACAATAATGCTATTCTATTCCATTATTTTGACAGAGATAGAAAGTAATTTACCTGCAGGCAGGGTTGTGTTACCTTTTAAGCATAAAACTACGGGAGGCAAAAGCGTTGAACAGCCCAAAACTCAAAGAACAGATCGAATCAAAGCTTAAAGTCTATATCAAGCGATTCATAAGATATTCGTCATTCTCGCATCTGACCAGCGAGCGCAAAGAAATACTGGCCGGCACTTTCGTCTATCTTAAAGACGATCATGATCTGATTCCAGATGATGTTCCCAACATTGGCTATCTCGATGATCTGATGGTTTTTGTAGAAGCAGCCAAGCATTTTATCTCTACCGGAGCTCCAGTTGCAGGTGTGTGCAACGCCGAGGAAGTGCTTGACGACCTGCATTTTGTCCAGAAAAATGCTGGACTGATGTTTGGGGACTCACATTTTTCGATCGATACGATAAAAAAACTCGGCCAGAAACATATAGGTGAACTTGCCACGCTGGCTGAAGAGATCAAGTCCAAATATTCAGAACTGGGAGACCTCGAAAATGAATAAAAGCAGGCTTTTTTACTGTCTGATGGCGATCATGATTCTTCTGGCATTTTCGACAACTGCCACAGCCGAGGAACTCTTTACACCAATAGCCGATATTATCGCCAGTCCCGACAATTATTCCGGCAAGTTTGTATCAGTGTACGGACACTACTCGGGCTGGAAAAATGCGCCCGGCAGTCCGCCGGTCAGCCGCTCGGACTGGGTGCTCTGCGACGAAAACAACAAGGCAATCTACTGCACCGGCACCATCCCCCAGGATGCTGAAACTGGAGCGCCCGAGACATTCTGGCGGCCGCTGTCGATTCTTGCCACTGTGAAAGTCGCAAATGGCATGCCTTATCTTGAAGTCAAGCAGCTCAAAGCAATCAAACCAGGCGTAGAAAAAATGGTATCAGTTGCCCAGATTCTCTTCTCGCCAATCGAGATGCAGGGCCAGTATGTTGGCCTTCTCGGCGTTCTGGCCAAGGGCTATGGAGTCAAAGGCGACCGTCTTTATCTTCTCGCTGACCCGACAGGCGCTATAAAGATTGGCAGAATGCCCAAGCTTTATCCAAAAGGAACCATTCTGCATATTCGCGGCAACGTCAGAACAGACGAAAATGGACTGCCGATGATTGATAATGTCGAGATAATCAGCGCCAAAGTTAACTGAAGAAATCAACGAGGGCTGGCTTATTCAACTAAGCCAGCCTTTTTTGCGCATTTTAGTATGTTTTGCTGGTTCATCCGTTTCTTGCATACTTTTTACGAGAAATGCCTTTAAAACAGGGCTCTTGGCGGAATTTTGTCGGATGAACCGTTTTTATTCTGGTGACTCGGGCAGAGGTTTCTTTCTGAAACGGCGGAGCAGGCTTAGAATGTTGCGCAACAGACTGAAGGTCAATCCGTAGAGAGCAAAACCCCAGGTGAGGAAAAACAGCGTCATTGGCGGATTCACCACCAGTGCCACCAGCAGGAGCGCAACAAAAAACTTGCGCTTTCCGCTGGTCTGCGGAGTTTTCTTCATTGCCGGGTATTCAATTGTACTGACCATCAGAAAAGAAGTGATCGCAACCACGAAAGGAATGACGATGGCAGGAATGCGCAGGAAATTGAAAAACTGCAATTCGAATATAGTCATGGTTGCGATAATGCCGGCTCCTGCCGGAATTGGCAACCCGATAAAAACGTCCTGTTTCGAATGCGGAGTAACATTGAACCGTGCCAGGCGCAAGGCGCCACAGATTACGAAAATGCCTGATATGACAAGACCAAAAATGCGGTCATGTTCAAGATAACGGGTGTAGACAAGAAAAGCCGGCGAGACACCAAAACTGACAAGATCGGCAAGAGAGTCGAGTTCCGCGCCGAATCGCGATTCCACCGAAGTCAATCTGGCGAGGCGACCATCGAGAATGTCGAAGATGTTAGCCAGAAGAATCAGCCAGCCGGCTGCAAGAAACTCACCCTGCGATGTCATGACTATTGATAAATAGCCACAGATGAGGTTCATTGACGTACAGGCATTAGGAAGAATAGAAAGGTGTTTGCTGCTGAATCGACGGCGTGGCTTTTCGCCAGCCTCTGAATGAGTCTCTGCCTGTGTAGAGGGATTAGCTTCTCTGGCTTCTTCCTGTTCCTGCATGTTTATGACCGGCGGGCGATGACGCTGCTGCCACCACACACTCTCTGACCGAGTCTGACTTCAACTCTGGCATCGAGCGGCAAATAAATCTCGGTACGCGAACCGAATCGGATGAGACCAAAGCGTTCGCCCGTTTCTACGGTGTTGCCCGGGTTCTTCCAGCAGAGGATACGGCGCGCAATCAGGCCGGCGATCTGTTTGACCAGTACGCGGTAGCCTTCTGAACCTTCAATTCCGATAGCGTTTTGTTCGTTGTCTACGGAAGCTTTCGGCTCAAATGCCGGTAGAAACTCGCCTGGGGTATAATGACGGTAAGCAACCTTGCCCTTGATCGGCGCGCGATTGATGTGAACGTCGAAGATGGAGAGAAAAATACTGACGCGCTTGGCCGGCCCATCGATAAATGGCACATGCTCAACCGAGTCTATGCCAACGATTTTGCCATCGGCCGGAGATACTATCAGGCTGTCGCCCTGCGGAATCTCACGTTCCGGATCGCGGAAAAAATAGAGAGTAAATGCGGTAGCCAGATAAAACAGACGGCTCAACCAGCGTGATATTGTAGATGAAATAAGGCCAAGACCAAGCAGAGAGCCAGCAATAAAAAAGCCTTCTCTGTGAATGGGGCTGCGCATGCGTCAGTCTCCTTAATTAGACAATAGTAATATCGGGCATTATAATCGCGGTCTCTCAGATGTGTCAAGGATGTTGGCTTTGAACAAAAAGCCTCACCGGGTAAAAGCGCGAGAAAGAGCTACTGTGTGTTGACAGCGGTCATTATCTCGTCCCAGAGAGTCGTCTGACAGAAATCGAGAATAAAATACGCCGACGGTGAACTGCCGATGTAATCAGAAAGATATGATGCTTTGTCGGGAAATGTAATCGAAATTCCTGTTGCCCCGGGGAAATACCAGGCAGAGGTGTGACTGGTCACAACCAGCTGGTCGAATACAGCCAGAAGATGATCAGTTGCATCAGCCAGCGACGGCATATTATTGCGAGCCTTGACGATCAGACTTTTTAGATCTCTGTATTCTGCGCGCTCAAAAGCCTGAACCACGTATTTTTTATCGCCCTCTTCGCTGACCACTTCGAGACTGTCCCTGAGGTTGCCAAGGACGACTCCATAAAGGGCTATTTCTGCATAAAGACGCGTCAGATAATCAGTGAACTTTGGCATAAACACATCGAACCCGGCGTTTTTGACCATCGAAATCGTTGCAGCAACCTTTACCGCAGCGTCTATATAGCGCAAACGGTATTCATTGCAGACAAGATCGCCAAGTTGTTGATTGGTAACCTTTGCGGCTGTACTGGCTGCAAGCGAGCTGATAATCTTGCCATAAGGCAAGCCCTGAGCAGGAACAAAAGCCTGCGACAACACCGTGAATTCAGCGCATCTGCGAAACTGCCAGGCAACTTCAATGCAACCCATACTGCAGGCGTCGAATACCAGCAGGTCGAGCGGCCGCGCATAACCATCAAAAGATGCGCAGGCACCTTCCAGCCAGGCTGCAATCTCAATCGGATTGCCAGTATTACCCGAACTGTTGTCAACAATCAGTGAGCTTCTCAGTGCATTTGAACTTTTCCAGGCATCGGAGTGTGAGCTGATGAAGAGCGCGTAGCGGCGGGCGGGGAAAGCCCGGCGACTCCATGCGACAAAATCGGCAAGAACCGCGCCGGAACTGGCGTCAACATGGCCGACAGCGGCCAGTTCTACCAGTTTTTTGCCACTAAGCATCATTCGCTTCGTGCCTTCTATCGGGAAATCAGCCTGAATAAGAATCTGCGTGCCAGAAGGCAACCCGGCCGCAGCAATATCTTCGATATTGTCTGCGATCTGAGCGGCGAGACTGTTATCGCCTGCCATGTAAAAGAGCAGAACCATTTCATTGGGATAAACCCCTGACGCACCCTGATGCAACGAGGCTGCCATCGCCGTGTAGGCAGCTTTGATTTCGGGCACCTGATCGAGCTGGTATTGCGAGAGCTTTTCAGGGTGCTTTTCAAGCACATCAGCTATTGCATCTACGGTAGTCGACAGATGCTCGGCATCGAGAGAATCAGGTTTGATCCGGCGACCATAGCGGTCACGCAGACAGCGGGCAATCAAAGAGCGGGCTGTCGATCTTATCGTAATTTCAGCTCTCACCTCACCATACAACCCCTGAGAGTCGGCGCTCATCCATTCAAGAACGAAGTTGGGATGTGCATTGTGGCGGCAGATGATAACAGCCTGGTCTCTTATGCTGATCGGTTCAAGTTTAAAGCGCCCTTCCGCGTCGGCTGAGGTCGTATTTCCGGGCTGATCCTGAATCGACAATGTAAAAGGGCTCAGATCGATAAGCGAAGGTGTGATACCGCCAAGATTCTGATGCACAGCGACGTCGGCCAGATCGACTACACCTGAGATGCGCAGGTCGGTCGGGTATGGAATTGGAAAAACAACAGGCGGCCCGGACTCACCCGAACAACCAGCAATAAGCAGCATGAAAAACAGACCCAACCAACAGAATAGATGCTTTGCACATCTGCCGGCAAGGTCTGTTTTTGTCTTACACAATGTCACTTGGCAACCCGATTAAGGTTCGAGATGAGTCATGCCGCCCATGTAAGGCCGCAACACTTCAGGAATGCAGACTCTGCCGTTTTCGTCCTGATAGTTTTCGAGAATAGCAACCCAGGTACGGCCGACGGCAAGACCGCTGCCATTAAGAGTATGCACAAAAGCGGTTTTAGCCTTAGCTTCGCTGCCTTTATACCTTATAGCAGCCCGGCGGGCCTGAAAGTCTTCGAAATTGCTGCAGGAACTGATTTCGCGATAGCAATTCTGTGATGGCAGCCAGACCTCGATATCGTAGGTTTTGGCAGCAGAAAAGCCAAGATCGCCGGTTGACAGGGCAACGACCCGATAAGGCAACTGCAGCAGGCGCAGAATTTCTTCGGCATTGTCGAGCAGTTTTTCGAGCTCATCATAAGATTCTTCGGGACGACAGAACTTGACGAGTTCGACCTTGTCAAACTGATGCTGCCGGATCAGTCCGCGGGTATCACGGCCATAACTGCCGGCTTCGCTTCTGAAGCACGGAGTATAGGCGGCATAACTTATGGTAAGATCAGATTCTTTGAGAATCTCGCCGGCATAGAGGTTGGTTACCGGCACTTCTGCAGTAGGAATCAGATAATAATCAAATCCCTGCAGCTTGAACAGATCTTGTTCGAATTTCGGCAACTGACCGGTACCGCGCATGGAAGCAGCATTAACGATAAAGGGCGGCAGAATTTCCTTATATCCATGCTTCTGGGTGTGAGTATCGAGCATAAACTGTATCAGCGCCCGTTCCAGTCTGGCGCCAGCGCCTGTAAGAACAGAGAAGCGAGCACCAGTAAGTTTGGCGGCACGGTCGAGATCGAGAATGCCAAGGGTTGTTCCAAGGTCGACATGGTCTTTGACGGCAAAACCATATTGTTTTGGCTGACCAAATTTTCGAATTTCGACATTTGCAGTCTCATTGCAGCCTAGAGGTGTAGATGCATGGGGAGCGTTGGGAATACCAAGCAGAATCTCGTTCACAGCCTGATCAAGCTCGTCTACTGTTTTTTCGAGATCCTTGATCTGGGCACCAACTTCTTTCATACCGGCAAACAACTCTTCTGCCGGTTCTTTATTGGCTTTGCGACGGGCAATTTCCTTGTTGACGTTATTGCGTTCGGCCTGGAGAGCTTCCATTTTGCCTATGGCTTCGCGCCTCTTTATATCAAGATTTTCAAGAGGCTCGAGTTTCTCAATGTATACCTGAGCTGCGCTGGCGAGCAAAACTTCAAGAATTTTCTCAGGAGCTTGTGGATTGCCAGCGGCCTGTAAAATTTTCTGATTCGTCGGGTGTTCAGCAGAGGCCTCGCCTCTTTTGATCATTGCAGCTTTGAATAGTTCGGGATTGGCGCGAATCCATCTGATATCGAGCATTCTGTAACTATGCCTCCTGACATGTGCTTTTGCGCTGTAGAATACTCTTTTCGCGGCTCAGATGCAATAGGTTGAAAGTAAAAAGCCGCCACCCGAAAAGTTTTGCCGGGCAGCGGCTGCAATTTCCGCAAACAAAGCGTCAGAGCATAGGTCTGACCTGATTTGCCTTGAATTGTCTGAAAGCTCTGAGAGCTTCAGCGATAATATTTATACTGCGCCGCATTTTTTCAGGTTCAACCACCAGTGCAATGCGAATTTCGTTACGTCCGTAACCGGGAGTCAGATAAAAGTTGGCAGCCGGGGTTACCGCAACTGTTTCGTTACCTATATTAAAGCGCTCGAGTATAAAGTGACTGAACTCTGTTATGTCTTCGAATTCAGGAAATTTCAGCATCACGTAAAAGGCCCCCGAAGGCTTTGGCGCAATGACATTGGGCAGATATTCTTTGACGGCGGCGATTGTTGTCTCGAGGCGCTCGCGATAAACCTGGCGCATATCCTGAAGGTAAGAGGGCTGCGACAGTATCGCATCATAAGCCCCGGCAACGCCATATTGCATGATGTCAGAAACGCAGGCAGTTGTATGAGCGACAACCAGGGAGAGTTTTTCGAGAATCGGCTGCCTGGCTACGACAAAACCGATACGAACACCGCACAGCGAAAAGGTCTTGCTCGCTGAATCAATCATGATAATAGCGTTTTTGAGCTTTTCGTTCATTTCGTCATTACCAAAATCTACCTGAAGAACGCTGAAGGCTTCCTGATCGCTGAGCGTCATCTCACGATAAACCTCGTCGCTGATAATAAAAAGATTATGTTCTATGCAGATGCGGGCAAGGCGCTCGACTTCTTCGGGCGTGTAAATTTTTCCAGAAGGGTTGTTGGGGCTGTTAAAGAGAATTGCCCGGGTTCGTGGAGTGATCAATTTTTCGATCTCTTCAGCCGGTGGCAGCGCAAAATCATCTTCGGCGCGCGTCGGTATCGCCCGCAGCGTTCCCCCGGCCACAGCCAGAAAGCCCTTATAGGGTGAGAAAAAGGGCTCTACAACGAGCACCTCGTCGCCCGGATTACACAGTCCGAGAAAGGTTGCAGTAAGAGCATGTGACGCACCGACGGTTATCAGCACGTTCTCTGTGTCAATGACGAGATGCGGCTTCTGCTGGCGGTCGAAAAAATTGTTGAGATAACGCGCATAGGTTTCGCGCAGATAGGTTTCGCCACTGATGGGTGAATAGTTGATCTGGCCGGTATGCGCTTTTCGGGCAATGGCTTCGGTGAATTCAGGAATGCATTTGATGTCGGGCTGGCCGATGTTGAGTTCATATACGGTTTTGCCATGAGCGATCAGCTCTCTGGCAATCGCCATCATTTTGCGAATAGAGCTTGGTGACAAATATTCAACGCGGTCGGCATATCTTTCTGCAAACATTTCCTTCCCTCGCTTTTGTATTTTGATAAGAGAATTCTAACCGATAAAGTATTTCGATTCAACAGCGGCATAAAATTGAAGCCCGGAGAAAGGCTTTTTGCCAGTCATCCGGGCTTATTCGAACAGACTATCCTATGGAGCCTCTGAATCTGAGGCGGCACCGGCAATGCTATCTGTCGCCACAACAGGCGAAGAAGGCTCATCGGAAGAGGCCAGCCGCGCCTCCTGATCTCTGCGGATGCGGTATATCAGCTGTTTGAGTGCGTCTTCGGCTTCAGCGCTGATCAGCATCAGTTCAGTTCTATTCATCATGCTCAGATTCATGCCCTGTCGAGTACCCATCCAGAAAGTCACACGATTATCCGGTTCTCTGATATCGATGTAGCGGCATTTTTCTTTTTCCTGTAGACCATGCGCTTCGAGCTTTTCAAGCGGGCCGAACGAAAAAATGCGAGATTTGCCAAGAGAACTGAGAAATGTTTTGATATCGGCGTCGCTTACTATCTGGTCGCCGATCAGCCAGCGGCTTTCCTTGCGCTCGATGGTTATTGAAGCAGAGGCATCAGCAACGGTAATTTCAGTAATGTTGTCATGCGCAGGCAAATTCAGATACTTGTCGCGCAGATCATTGGCATCACGCTTAAGCTCGTTTAATGCTGAGTTTAGAGATGCATGTACCGCGTTATTGCCATTTCGTCTGACGTAAGCTTCAGTGCCCGCAGTTTCGCCGACTTCGACAGCAAATGTCTGACCATCACCGTTTGTAGCAGTAATCACCAGGCTCGGCTCGTTAAAGCCATAATCACTACCCTCTTCGGGTTCGTCAGCCACGAAATTCGAGATTCTCAGGTTGCGCAAGCGGTCTATCAGTTCAGCAACAGCTACGCCATCGGCTGAATATGAAGCCGGCTGATCGATAAACCACTCACTGTAAGAGTCTCCCAGGCGTAATTCGACCGCAGTCTGCGGCAGTTTTATGCTGACCTGCCGGATCTGGCCAAATTCTTCGCTGAACCATCTGCGTTCACGAAGTTCATCAACATTTTTGCTGAAATCGCCACGAATGTAGCCCGGTACCATGAACACCCGGTTATCGTCCTTTTTCGCCAGATAATATGAACCGGCTATTTCGGTTTTGCTGCCCAGATAAAGTTCCCAACTGCGGTTTCCGGCTTCGATCACTACAGCCGGCGAATTTTCATCGATACCATAACCCCTGGTATCTGTGGCATTCTCAGAAACGATCATTTCGTATTTCAATTCGGCAAAATGCCTGGCCACCCCTTCGGCTTCGTTAATGTCAGCAGACATCAGCCTCGGAATTACAATTCTGCTGCTGCCTGATGCGATCTCGAGGCGATACTGCACTTCGCCGGCCTTTTTCCATGAAACAGATGTGATTTCAGATGCCTGACAACCCATTACCGGCTCAGGCTTCTGGGCCCCCGGCGGGAGTACGTCTCCTGTTTCAAAGTAGTTGGCATAAACAAGCAGTACGATCAAAATAATGAAGGCAACTGCTGTCGGTAAAAATCGCTTTTTCATCGGCTAAACTCTCCTTCTCGCGACAAAAACGATGCCGCCGATCAGAACGATAAGAAGCGGCATCGCCACGACACAGAGAGTAAAGATTCGGCTGGTATCGTTTTCTTCAAAAACTATACGCGGCATTTCGAGCACACGCGGACGCAACGTTATCATCTGATACTGACCAACCATCCAGTTTATGCCATTGATCAGAAGGTCGCGGTTAGCCAGAGCACCGATGTAACCATTCGAGAAAAAATCAGAATCGCCAAGAATAAGTGCTCTGGAACCTGAAGCAACGTCAGTTTTCTCGACAACCACGCCCATATTCAGAGGTCCCTGCGCGTCTCTGCCTTCTTCAAATTCGATCTCAATGGTTTCGCCTGGCTTAACCATACGCTTGGCCCATGCTTTATCGATGGTTTTCATAATCGGGTCGATTCGGCGGCCTTCTTTGGCTTCGACAGTCAGACTGCGACAATGAAACATCAAGCCCAGCATTTCTTTTTCGATAATCGGGCTGGTAATCGGGTGTTCCTCAAGCGTCGGCGCTACTGTCCAGTAATTGCGCTGTATACCGCGCGGGTCTACAATTATATCGTCGTTGTAGAGGACGCCGAACTCTTGAAAAATCAGCTTTTCCAGCTTTTCATGGGTCTTGCCGGGATCGAGCGCGATAAGAAGATGCCCCCTGTTGCCCTGAAGGTAGCTGCGCAGCTTGTCAATTTCATTATCGAGGAAATCCTGCTGTGGCGCGATGATTGCCAGCACGGAGGTGCGTGGATCGATGTCATTTTCAAGCAGTACGATTTCATCGACGTCATAGTTCTCGCGGGTCAGAAGCTCATGCAGCCCGGCAATATCTCGAGGCTGATAACCTGAAATAGACGCTTCGCCATGCCCCTTGACAAAGGTTATCAGACGCTTTATACCGCTTGTCACATTCAAAATGGCAGAGGTTATCGCCTGCTCACCCGTGAATTTTGGTTTGGCATCGGGCGGCCCATAAGGATCGGGAATGTCGAACATGGCATCGCGCGCAACGTCCTGACGACTGGCGTCACATTGCACGACAATGGTGCCGACAGTGCTTATGTTCATAGCTCTGGTCGTGACCGGATCACGCATGGGATCTATCAACCTGAAGCTGAGTCGATCGCTGTGGCGTTTATACTCTGTGAGCAGATCTTTTATCATGCCTTCTTCCGCTGTTCCGCGCGGGTAAAAGGCAGTTATCAGAACATCTTTGTCGAGATTGCGAACTGTCTGAATCGTCATCTCGGATAATGAGAAAAGCTGATTTTTAGTAAAATCATAACGCACGTTGCGCCTGAAACCAATATAGGAAAGAACAACACCAATACCGATAATCAAAAGAATCAGCACTGCGTCATTGATCCAGAGCATTGTTTTGCGACTGCTGACAAGCTCTTTGAACATGGCCGGGCGTGCCACGAAGGCAACCAGCACCAGGACGAGGCCGGCAATTGCGACACCGGCCGCTATATCGTGACGACTCGGGAAATTGATATAAAGCATGCCAGCGGCAAGAAAAACCAGAAGTGAGAGAATCAGCAGAATATATGGATAAACCGGTATCTGAATACGTCGCTTATCGTTCATTTCTTTTACCTCCACCTGTCTGATTCAAGCACACGCATGGCCAGAAACAGCCAGACAAGCGTAAAAACAACAAAAAAGATAACGTTGCCTGAATCGATTATTCCGCGTAAAAATTCAGCATAGCGATCGAACAGCGAAAGATTGCCGAGCAGTTCACCAAAATCATTCTCGAAAGCATGTCTGGCCCAGCCGAAAATCCAGAACAATACGAGACCGCCGAAGCTTACCATCGCAGCGATGATCTGATTCTCGGTAAGAGTGCTGGCAAAAAGGCCAAGCGAAATGTAGGCGGCGCCAAGCAGAATCAGACCAAGATAGCCGCTGTATATAGGACCCACATCGAAGTCCTGTGAATAATGAGCCAGGATCAGTGGATATTGGAGAGTCAGCAAAATCAGAACCAGATAAAGAATGAAACAGGCAAGGAACTTTCCGGCTATTATATCGAAAGGTGAGATCGGCGAAGTCAGCAGCAGTTCGATAGTTTTGCTCTTTTTCTCTTCGCTGACCAGGCGCATGGTGAGAACCGGCGAAGCCAGCATAAGAATGAAAGCCGCATTATAGAGCATAGGCTCCAGCGTAGCTATACTGCTGGTCATCAATATTACCCAGAACAGGTAGCCTACTATCGCCAGAAATGAAGAAAATACAATGTAAGCTATGGGCGAAAAAAAGAAAGACTGAAGCTCCTTTTTCATTATGGCGAATATCTTCATGCCGCTTCTTTCCTTTCTTCAGTGCTGGTAAGTCTCAGGAAAACGTCCTCAAGAGTTGCCCGCACCGGGGAAATTTCTCTAAAAACAGCTCCTTTTGCGCTGAGCTTGCTGAAAAGTTCGTCAAAATTCTCACTGCGCTCAAGTTCAAGCTTGAATTCAAAAGCGTCTGACAACTCTCTGATTTCGCTGATGTGAGCTCCCGAAAAACTGTCTACTGTGTCACGCCAGTTTTGCTCTTTTGCTGGTTTGAGAATAATTTTCCAGGCAGGAACAGCCTGGGCATTCTTCTCAAGATTAGCAACAGAATCAACAGCAACAATTTCGCCTTCGTTGATGATGACGACTCTGCCACAGGTCATGCTTACCTCTGGCAGAATGTGAGTAGAGAGAATAATGGTGTGATCTCTGGCAAGATCTTTGACCAGACTGCGTATCTCGATGATCTGATTAGGATCGAGTCCGACCGTCGGCTCGTCAAGAATGAGGACTTCGGGATTGTGCAGCAGCGCCTGCGCCAGGCCAACGCGCTGCCTATAACCTTTTGACAGAGTTCCGATAACGCGGCTGAGACTTTCGGTAAGGCCGATGCGTTCTGCAACATAACCAATACGCTCTTCACGCAGACGCCATGGTAGTTCTCTGATTTCGCCAATAAAATTGAGATAGGAACGCACTGTCATCTCGTGATAAAGCGGCGGCGTCTCAGGCAGATAGCCAAGTCGGCGCCGCACTTCAAGTGAGTCTTCAAACACATCGAAACCGGCGACGGAAGCTGTTCCTGATGATGCCGGCAGAAAGCAGGTAAGTATGCGCATGGCGGTGGTTTTGCCGGCGCCATTCGGGCCGAGAAGCCCCAGGATTTCGCCTTTTTCGACACTCAGGTTGATATTGTTCAGTGCCCTGAAGTTGTCATAATACTTTGTTATGTTCTGCATTTCGATCACAATGCACGTTTCTCCTTCCGGTTGGAGCAGTTTTTGTATAATGCTTAGACTGACCAGACAACAGAAAGTTCCAGATCAGGTGTTTTTTGTTTGCTGGTATTCCCAGAGCTTGGCGTATTTAACCAGGCTTGAGACTGCCGAAAAAATATGATAGAAAATGCCTGGAAAGCCGTCGAGAATCCCGAGGCGAAAAAACAGACGCTTAACAATCTCGAGCTGTAGCACAAACACGCGATAAAACCTGAAACGCTTACCCTGTTTGAATTTTTTTTCGGCATCGAGTTCGGTGTAGCGATTAAGTCTGGCCCAATAATCGAACATGGTGCGGTAACTGTAGTGCAGCATGTGATTCTTGAGCCTGCCAGGGCTGTCGCTGAGCTTAACATACTCATGTACCGGAGTTTCTTCAAAACGACCGGCATCTTTTCTGAACAGACGCAGCTGATAGTCTGGGTAGCTGCCGCCATAGCGCACCGGCCGACCACAAAAGAACAGCAGGCGTGGAATAAGATAGCCGGCATGTTCTGCTTTGCCTGCCAGCTGCAGTATTTCGTCGCGCAGTTCAGCCGTGATTATCTCGTCGGCATCGACGCTCAAAATCCAGTCACCCTCGGCTGCTTCGACAGCCATATTTTTAGTTCTGGCAAAGCCCTGCCATTCTACCTGTCGGACCTTGATCTTCGGCGAACCGTATTCTTCGAGCAGCGAAATGGTTCTGTCGTTGCTGAAACTGTCATAGACAACAATTTCATCAACCCATTCAATAAGATGATCTACACAGTTTTTAATGTTGTGCTCTTCGTTTTTTGTTATAAGAACTGCTGAAAGCAATTTAATTCCCTCCCGCAGGTGAACTCGTCAGTGCAAACAGCTTATCTGCTGCAAAAGTTAAGAGATGTTACCAGATTCGTGCCCGAATAGCCACCCCATTACAGTTGAAATTTTATCAGTATGCCATACGCTGATGCCAACAACTGATATTGAGCCTATGATCGAGAAAACAGGCAAATCACTTGAAATTGTCGTGAGGTTCTGGGATAATGCACAAGCATCAGCAAGAGTGTCTGTATGCACGAAATAAAATATTACCGGGAGTCGTGCGCAGTTGAAAATTATTCAGATTCTCAACACACATCACTGGAGTGCGGCAGCGAATTACTGCATCACTATTTCGAGCGAACTGATGAGACGCGGCCATGAAATTCTTCTTCTCACCGAGCCGGGCAAGGCTCTTGAAAAGGCAAAACAGGCTGGTTTGCGATACGATGACAGTATCCGCCTGAACCATCGCAATCCACTTCTGTTCGTCGATGCGATCAAGAGCATGAAGAGGATTTTTCGCACTTTCAAGCCCGACATCATCTCACCACACATGAATGAAGCTGCCTGGCTGCCCGGGATGATTGCCCGCAGGACATTTCCGCAGGCTGTCATCGCCAGAATCAGAACCGAATACGATCCGCCCAAAAAACATTTTATCAATCGTTACGTTCATCACGCCTGGATCGATCACCTGGTAGTCGGTTCGCAGTTGCACAAGCGCCTATGCCAAGACATCCTCGATTACCAGCCTGACAAAATCAGCGTGGTATATGGTGGTGTTGACAGCTCATTATATAACCCGGGATTACGCCAGAGCAGCGACTTTCGCAATGAAATCGGCGCAGCGGGCAACGATGTTCTTATCGGGCTTCTCGCGCGCCTCGACCCGGTAAAAGGTCACGAATTCGCGCTTGAGGCGCTGAGTCGCATCAGCAGCCTGCCGGCACCATTCAGACTGGTGATAATTGGTTATGAAGCTGAGAGGAACTACGCCTGGATTAAACAACAGGCAGCTGCCATGGGTATACAAGATCGCGTCTACTGTGCCGGTTTTCGCAACGATCTGCCCAACGTACTCGGTGCGCTGGATATCGGACTGATATCTTCTGTCGGCTCTGAGGCCAATTCCAGGGCGTCTCTTGAATTTATGGCCTGTGGTAAACCTGTTATAGCCACAAGCGTTGGCGTGATTCCTGAAATCATACAGAATAATGAACAGGGTCTGATAGTTCCACCGGCTGACAGCGAGCAGCTTGGCAAAGCTATGGAAAAGCTCATCGCAAACCCTGTTTTACGACTGAACATGGGAAAGGCCGCCAGGCAGAAGGTGCTTGACAACTTCTCGCTCGAAAAGTTCGGTTCGGTAATGGAAAGCGTCTACGCCAAACTTCTGCGTCCATCTCAAAATTAACGGTATTGACTTAGGTACGGGCTTACAATAGAATCCTGATAATTCAACGGGGTACACAGACTGTGAATCTTTTCAGAAATTTTTCGATAGCAACCCGGCTTTTTGTAACTTTTCTTCTGGTTGCGCTGTTTCCGGTAGTAATATTTCTTTACGTACAGCTGGCCGACATAGTCATCAGCGATGCTACCGCCATATTCGTCGGGCTGCTGGCTCTGCTCAATGGTCTGGTAACCTCAATTCTGATAAGTGGATCGCTGCGCACACCGATTGACAAAATCATCGCCGCACTACAGGCATTTCAGACGAGAAAATCAGCAGCAAGCATTTCAGATAATGCTTCCGATGAGCTGGCAGAAATTGCTTCAGAACTGAATCGGGTATTCACAACCTGGAACCAGGAAATTGTCAGCCTTGGAAAAAAGCAGTTTCAGCAGGAAAAACAGGTTGAGCAAACTGAAATACAGATCGGCCTGACCGAGAAACAGCTGGATCAGACGCGATCACTGCTGAAAGTTGCGCAAACTCTCAACACTACTTTTGATTTTCAGAGTAATCTCAAGGCAATACTCGATGAGGCTATTCTCAGCATGAACGTGCAATGGGCTTCGATTCTGCTGATAAATCGAGAGAAGCATGAAATGACGGTTGCCTGCATGCGGGGCATCGAAAAGAGCCTGCTCGATGATCTTACCGATGAAGAATACCCGGCAATAAGACTTAAGCCACACGAAGGTCTGGCCGGGCAGGTTATCAAAGACGGCTTACCCCTGATTGCCAATAAAGGTTTCAAGGACCCAAGATTCAAAATGTTCAGCGAGTTCCGCAGCAAGGACGAAAAGGTCGCCAGCCTTTTATGCGCTCCTATTGTAGGCAATGACAGCAACGTCCTCGGTGTCATGAACTTTATCAACCGCATATCACCACCGGTTTTCCGCAATGAAGACCTGCCTTACACTCACGACCTCTGCACTCTGGCAGCTCTGGTCATAGAGAGGCACAAACTGTATCACAACCTTTTCCAGGATGAGGCTACCGGCCTGACCGCCCACAACGTCTGGAAAGGCTTTCTCATTGAAGAATCGGCCCGGGCGCTTCGGTATGCCCAGTTACTCAGTCTTATGGTGATCGAAATTGACGGTTTCAAAAAACTGGTCGATAACAGCAATGCTGATTTTGGTCTGGAAATCATCAATGCCTGCGGCGAAATAGTAGCCCGCGCCCTGCGCGACACCGACACCGCCTCGTCAATGCAGGAGCGGTTTTTTATGCTGCTTCCGAATACTGATGTTGCCGGAGCCGTTTTTCTGGCCGGTCGGGTAAAAGAAAGCCTCGAAAAAGCCAGCTTCACATTCGATGGCAAAAAGGTCTCGGCCACGGTTTCGGCAGGCATTGCCTGTTACCCGGAAACCCTTCAGGACCCCAAAAATCTTATGAAATCAGCTCTCAGTGCACTCTCTGAGGCACGCGAAAGCGGCGGCAACCGTGCCGTAATCCATAACGCAAGTAAATAACCCTTCATACGAGGTTCATCATGTCTGAAAACAAATCATTCTACGTAACTACCCCACTCTACTACGCCAACGACGAACTGCACATCGGCCATGCCTTCTCGACTCTGGCGGCCGACATACTGAGCCGTTATCATCGCGCCATGGGCCAGAACGTTCACTTTCTCACAGGTTCTGACGAGCATGGGCAAAAGGTCGAGCAGGCTGCCAAAGCCCGCGGTCTCTCCCCACAGGAACATACCGATAAGCTGGTCGATCGCTTCAAAACTTTGTGGGAACTTCTTGACATCACCTACGACGATTTCATCAGAACAACCGAAGATCGTCACAAGAAAGTGGTGACTTACGCGCTCAACAAACTCTGGGAAAAAGGTGACATCTACGAAGCTGAATACAGCGGCTGGTATTGTACTCCCTGCGAACGCTTCTGGACTGAAAAAGAAGTTCCTGAGAAGCTTTGTCCTGATTGCAAACGCTCTGTTCAGGAAATTTCAGAAAAGAATTTTTTCTTCAAGATGTCTGCATATCAGCAGAAACTCATCGACCATATCAACAGCCACCCAGGCTTTATCAGGCCCGAAAACCGCAAAAACGAAGTTCTCGGGTTCCTGCGCCAGCCACTGGGTGATCTCTGCATAAGCCGTCCCAAGGCGAGATTGTCATGGGGCATCGAGTTGCCATTTGCGCCCGACTACGTTACCTATGTCTGGTTCGATGCTCTGACCAACTACATCTCGGCTGTCGGCTATCCGTTCGACATGGAAAAATTCAACCGCCTGTGGCCGGCATCCTGCCATCTGATCGGCAAAGACATTCTTACCACGCACGCGGTCTACTGGAGCACAATGCTGATGGCGCTTGGCCTTGCCCTGCCTGAGTGCATTTTCGCGCATGGCTGGTGGGTTACCGGCGAAGGCAAGATGTCAAAATCAGTCGGCAACATCATAAATCCGCGTGAACTGGTAGCCCGCTACGGTCTCGATCCTTTCAGATTCTATCTGTTCCGCGAGATGGTATTCGGCATGGACGCTACCTACACCGAAGAAAACTTCATCCTGCGCTACAACGCCGACCTTGCTAACGACTACGGCAACCTTTGTCAGCGCACTCTGCCGATGCTGATCAAAAACCGCGAAGGCATTTTCCGGAAAAAAGAAGCGACGCTGGCGCCCAGTCGAGAAATAGTCGAGCTGGCCGGCCAGGTCAAAGCCGGTTATATCGAAGCCATGGAAAACTTTCTCTTTCATGATGCCTTGAAACACATCTGGAGCCTGGTGCAGAGACTCAACAAATACGTCGATGAAACAGCCCCCTGGAAACTGGCCAAGGAACAGAATTTTGATCTGCTCGATGAAGTGTTTTACACTATTGGAGAGGGTATCAGGTTCTGCAGTCACCTTGTTGAACCTTTCATGCCACATCTTGCGCCTGAATTCCTTAAGCAGATTGGCTGCGCCCAAAACCGGGTAAAGATCAATGAGCTGACCTGGGGACAACTCGCCGACGGCACAGCCTGCACTGAACCAGCTCCGCTTTTCCCGAGGCTCGAAACCGAGCGCATTCAGAATCTCAAAAAAGGCGGCAAGCCGGCAGAAGCAGCCGGCAAAAAGGCTAAGGAAAGCGCAGCTCCGGCAAAGATCGAAGCCAGCACTGACGGCCTTATCAGTTTTGATGACTTTCTCAAAACTGAGCTATGCATTGCCCGTATTGAAACAGCAGAAAAGGTAGAAAATGCCGACAAGCTGCTTAAGTTGACCGTCAACATTGGCAGTGAGACAAGAACTCTGGTTGCAGGAATAGCAGCCTTTTACAAGCCGGAAGAGATTATCGGCAGGCAGGTCGTTATGGTTAAAAATCTTAAACCCGCTAAAATCAGAGGTATCCTCTCACATGGCATGATTCTGGCAGCAGGCACCGAAGACGGAGGTCTGGCGCTGGTATCACCAGACAAACCGGCTCAGACAGGTATCAGAGTCAAATAATGAGCAATCTTTTTCTGGTGGACGTTCACGCCCATCTGCAGGACGAAAAACTGTTTGAAGAATGCGACGATATCGTCAAAAGAGCTGATGAAGCTGGTGTCAAGCGAATCATCAACGCCGGCACCTGTGTAGTAACATCGAAACAGGCAATAGATATTGCCCGAAAGCACCCGACCTGCTCTGCACTGGTTGGAGTACACCCACATGACGCTGCCGGGGCGACACCGACCATTATCGACGAATTGCGCAAGCTCGCGGAACAGCCTGAAGTCGTCGGTATAGGCGAAATCGGTCTTGATTTCCATTACAATTTTTCGCCGCCTGAAGTTCAGGTTGCGCTGTTCAAGGATCTCTGGCAGCTTGCAGCTGAGTTGAACATGCCGGCAGTAATACATGTAAGAGAAGCATTTGATGAGTTTTTTGCAGCAATAAAAGGCTTACCAGCGCCCGAAAAGGTAATGCTGCACTGCTTTTCCGGCGATCTCGAGGTTGCCCGCCGCGCTGTCGATATGGGTTTTCACTTTTCGATCGGCGGCGCTTTGACTTTTCCTAAATCAGAAATGACCAGAGCTGTTTTTAAATTCCTGCCTGAGGAATCTATACATCTCGAAACCGACTGTCCGTATCTTGCTCCACAGCCAAAGCGCGGTAAACGCAATGAACCGGCCTGGCTGCCACTAACCCTTGAATATCTCGCGAAAGCACGCGGCACCAGCAATGATGAGCTGGCGCTCGTTCTGCACCGCAACGCCATTACATTTTTCGGCCCAAGGCTGGCATAAACATGGAATCGCAAAAGCTTACCTATACCAGAACCTCAACCAACGAAATCCTTCTTGGCAACGACATCTTCAAAGAAGTTGCCAGCCGTATACATCGCATGCGCGCTGCCAAGCACTGCGCCATTCTCACCAACGAAACGGTGGCAAAGTGGTATCTGCAACCGCTTCTGGCAGAACTTCGCAGTAAAGGCATCAAGACCTGTGAAATAGTGTTGCCAGATGGAGAAAAGTATAAAACCCTCGAATCTATTGCCACTATTCTGGCAAAGCTGTGCGCAGACAACCTTGACCGGAACTGCCCTCTAATCGCCCTTGGCGGTGGTGTTATCTGCGACCTCGGTGGTTTTGCCGCGGCGATATTCAAGCGGGGCATACCTCTGGTCATGATGCCAACTTCGCTGTTGGCAATGGTTGACGCAAGCATTGGCGGCAAAAATGGCATAAACCTCAGCGAAGGCAAAAATCTGGCCGGAACTTTTTATCAGCCAACTCTTACCGCCATTGATGTCTCGGTATTAAGAACCTTGCCGCTGAGTCAACTGGCCTACGGCGTCGTCGAAGCGGTTAAGCACGGAGCAATCGCTGATTCTGCCTATTTCAGATTTATTCACAAAAATATCGATGCAATCAAAGCTAAGCAGATTACTCTTTTACAACGTCTGATAAGAAGATCCATTCATATTAAAAAGTCTTATGTCGCTGAAGACGAGCTCGATCAAGGCATTCGTGCCCACCTCAACTTTGGCCACACCTTTGGTCACGCCCTCGAAGCTGCCGGCAACTATATCAGGCTTCATCATGGTGAGGCAGTCGGCATCGGCATGCTCATGGCGTTAAAGGCTGCCAAATCCATTGGCAAACTCGAAGAAGACTACAGTGAGAACCTGGCCAGCATCCTGGCAGAATTCTCTTTGCCTACAAAAATTCCGGTAGAATTTGACAAAAAAGAACTGCTTAGAATGCTGGCACAGGATAAAAAGAAAGCTGAAGACGGATACCGCTTTATCCTGCCCGAAGCACTCGGAAAGATCTTCGTACATAAAGTCAGCTCAGATAAAATTGAAGATTTTTTTCTTAATGCCTGCAACATTTAGATCAGATAAGGACGCAAAATGAACCCAACGACAACGATATCTCACCGCTTCTCACCCAATGCCCAGAAGGTGCTGGCCAAGCGCTACCTGACGCGCGGACCCGATGGCAAACCAACTGAAACGATAGAAGAATTGTTTCGTCGCGTTGCCAGGGCGATAGCCATAGCTGAGAACAATTATCCCAACAGCCGTTATCAGGCTGGAGAGCTTGAAGACCTGTTTTTCAAAATCATGACCGACCTCGACTTTTTGCCGAACAGCCCAACACTGATGAATGCCGGCAAAGAACTTGGCCAGCTTTCAGCCTGCTTTGTGCTGCCAGTTGAAGATTCGATGGAAGGTATTTTTGACGCAGTTAAGAACGCGGCACTGATTCACAAATCGGGCGGAGGAACCGGATTCAGCTTTTCCCGTCTGCGCCCGGCAAACGACATAGTCAGCTCGACGAGCGGGGTCAGCTCCGGGCCGATCTCTTTCATGAAAGTCTTTAATACAGCCACAGAAACAATCAAACAGGGTGGTACCAGACGAGGCGCCAACATGGGCATACTCAGAGTCGATCACCCCGACATTCTTGATTTCATCACCTGCAAAGAAAAGAACGACGAGCTGACCAACTTCAATATCAGCATTGCCATCACCGACAAATTTATGGAAGCACTCGAGCGCGACAATGAGTATGATCTGTATAACCCGCGTTCCGGTGAGGCTGTCCGCTCACTCAAAGCCAGCAAAGTTTTCAACATGATTGTAGAGCGTGCATGGCGCAATGGTGAACCAGGCATTGTATTTATTGACCGTATAAACCGTTATCAGCCCACGCCACAGGTTGGTCTGATCGAGTCGACCAATCCTTGCGGAGAACAACCTCTTCTGCCTTATGAATCGTGCAATCTGGGTTCGATCAATCTGGCCCGTTTTGTCAAAGAAGTTGATGGCAAAGCAGAGGTAGATTTTGACCGACTGCGCGAAATCATCTCTCTATCAGTGCGCTTTCTCGACAATGTAATCGACCAGAACCGCTATCCGATTCCCGAAATCGACAAAATGACCAGAGCGAATCGCAAAATTGGTCTGGGCGTAATGGGATGGTCAGACATGCTCATCAAGCTTGGCCTGGCCTATGACAGCGAGAAGGCCCTCGAAACAGCAGACATTGTCATGGGCTTCATCAAACGTGAAGCCTGGTCTGCCTCACAGGAGCTGGCAAAAGAACGCGGACCTTTCCCGAATTTTGACAAGTCGATATTTTCCGAAAAGAAAATGCAACCGCTGCGCAATGCAACAGTAACTACTATTGCGCCGACCGGCACCATCAGTCTTATATCAGGCTGTTCGAGCGGAATTGAACCACTTTTCGCAATAGCTTACGAGAAGCATGTCATGGATAACGAAAAGCTGGTTGAGGTTCATCATGACTTTGTAAAGGTTGCACGTGAACGCAACTTTTATTCAGAGCCGCTCATGGAAAAAATTGCAAAACAGGGAAGTCTCAAAGGCATCAGCGAGATTCCCGATGACGTTGCCAGAGTTTTCGTGACCAGTCACATGATTTCGCCTGAATGGCATATTCGAATGCAGGCTGCATTTCAGAAATATACCGACAACGCAGTCAGTAAAACCGTTAATTTCCCTTTCGAAGCTACAATCAGAGATGTCGAAACCGTATTCAGACTGGCACATACGCTTGGCTGCAAAGGTGTAACCGTATACAGAGACGGCTCTCGCGACGAACAGGTTCTCAATGTTGGCAGCGGCAAAAAGGGGACACGGCAGTCTGAGAGTACCAGGGTAACTCCTCGCGCACGGCCTGAGCGCACGGTTGGCGTAACCGAGCGCGTAAAAATTGGTTGCGGCAACCTTTATGTTACAGTAAACTCTGATGAAAAGGGCATCTGTGAAGTCTTCACCAGTCTGGGTCGTGCCGGGGGCTGCCCTTCACAATCAGAGGCTACAGCCAGACTCGTATCCATGGCATTGCGTGCCGGCGTTGATGTACAGGAAATCATCGACCAGCTCAAAGGCATAAGATGTATGTCTACGATAAAGCGTGGCGCCATGTCAGGTGGCATCAAGGTGCTCTCATGCCCCGATGCAATCGGCAAGGTTATTGAACAATATCATTTGAGCGCACGCGACTCGTTCACCAAAAGCACAGTGCCGGTTAAAGAAAACAAACCAGCTGAAAAAAAGGACCTTCTGCTCGACAATGCTGAACCTGGTTCTTCATGTCCGGAATGCAACGAACCACTTGAACACGAAGGTGGTTGCGTGATCTGCAAATCCTGTGGCTATTCAAAATGCGGTTGATACGCTTGTAATTAGCAAGTCTGCAACTGCCGCCAACATATTTTATATTTGTTGGCGGCAGTTCTGTTTATCACACATCTGCAATTTTAAGATAAACAAAGCCGCTTCGCAGGGTACGCAAACATAAAAAATTATTCTTCAGCCATTGACACATTCTATATATCTCAGTAAAATTTACATACGTGGTGCAGATTTTCTCATAAAATCTGAATCCAGCGCGTATAAGGAGTATAAGAGTATGATACGTAGAATCGCGCAGGCAGCCGTGCTTATGTTGCTTCTGTCATTCGTTGCAACGGCAGTTTATGCAAACGAAGCACCGCTCCTTAGAGTAACTTTTCTCGATGTACATCAGGGCGATTGTATTCTGATCCGCTCTGCTGAGAAAACCATTATGATAGATGCTGGTGACGACAACCGCAATGCCGCTCAGCGTTACATCATCCCCTATCTCAAAAAAGAGGGCATCAAGCATATAGACCATGCTTACATCACGCATCCGCATCGCGACCATTTTGGCGGATTCATTGAACTGGTTCGTGAATTCAGCTTTGGCGAATTCGTCTATTCTAACGACACCGAGATCTCTTCAGATGAAGAACGCAGTATTGAAGATCCCGAACGTGGCGCTCAGGATGGCCTGATTTATGCACAGCTTCGTGAACTGATCAATAAGAACAACATTCCTTACCGACGCGCAATCATGGGCGAAAAACTCGACTGGGGTAAAGGAATCAAAGCTGAAGTCCTCTACTGTGATTCCAGAAGAGATGATCCCGATAACAAAATCCCAGATGAACTCAAGATAAACCCAAATGACATGTCAATTATCATCAAGGCAACAGTCGGCGAGGTAAGCTACCTTTTCACTGGCGACGCTGAAAAGAAACCAGAAGCAGATATGGTTGCTCTGCATGGTACCAAGCTGAAAAGCACAGTCCTGAAATCAGGTCATCATGGCAGCAAAACCTCTTCTTCTCATGCCTTCATGGATGTAGTACTTCCTGAATATGGCGTCATCAGTGCAGGCACCGGCAATTCGTTCGGTCACCCGACTCAGACAGTTCTCGACATTTACGATTATCACAAAATGAAAGTGTTCAGAACTGATAAAGACGGTCATGTCGAAAGCTATACCGATGGCAAAACTGTCAGATTTGTTACCGATAACAGTCAGATAGAACTATCTGGGAAGCCTAAAGTGATTTCCCTGACCGCAAATTCAGCCACAATTCAGTGGACAACCAACAAGGCCGGCACCACGGCAGTATTTTACGGTGTAGACAACTTTAACAGTTCAAAAGTCTATGACCACGCAGTAAAAACACATACGGTAACCTTGAACGGACTGAAGCCCGAAACCACTTACTCTTTCAGAGTAGAGAGCCGCGACCCCCGTGAAATCGACAAAGTCGTTGTCAGCGAAGGCACTCTGACAACCCCGGCAGGATCAGCAGACCCGCTTCCAAAAATTGTCAGCATTGGCGTTAACTATGACAAGCTCTACATGAAACACCCATTCAAGGTGCTGGTTCCGGTAAAAAATCCGGCAACAGTTGCCGCCTCAGGAATTGTGCTCGAAGTATATCATTCTGCAATCTGCCCGACGAACCTGATAGACAATATCAAGTTCGACAAACTGGCCCCTGAAGAAACCGTGCAGGCAGCCTTTCCTGCTCAGATAGACTGGCTCGGCGAAGTTGAACTGATAGCTGTCCTCAAAAAAGGCACAAAAATCATTGATACTTCATCTGTTATTATCACTCTTGATGCTAAAACCATGCTGGTAGACTGCATGCATGGCAACAAAGACTATTATACCGGCCGCTTTGCCGGTATGAAAATGGATCTGTTTCAGAGTTATGGCATCCAGATGCGCAGTATATCGAAGACCATCACCTATGACATGATCAAAGACGCATTCGTCATCGCCATACCCCACCCGACCCTGGATTTTAAAAAAGAAGAAATTACCGCGCTCAAGAAATTTGTATCTGGCGGCGGCTCACTGATCATGTTCGGCAAATCAGACTATCGCAACTTGTCTAACCCCGACATGTTCAACAGCATTCTCAAAGGCGTCGGCAGTAAGATTCGCTTCAACGACGACCAGATGTGTGATCCGACCGACAACATCGGGCCGCCATACCGCCCCTTCATCAAGAATTTTCCGACCAATGCGATTACCGGAGAAGTCAAAAAACTTCTCTTGAGAGATTCCTGCACATTCATCAGTTCAACCAACAAAGGCCTGGTAGCCAGCAAGAACCTCTTTCTGCTCGCCACCGGCGACAACGATTCATACAATTCAGACGCCGACAATCTTGGCGACGCCTACATTTATGCCAGCCACACACCTTTGCTGCCGATACCGACAGCTGCTGCCGAAGACCTTGGGCTTGGCAGAGTGGCTTGCATAGGCGAAGCATTATACCAGGATAACTTCTATACCAGTCCAGGCGACCTGGATACGGTTCCTTTCAACCGCAACGTCATTCACTGGCTCACTCTTGGCAAAGAAAAGACGATTCGCGAAATGCTCGAATACATCGCAGACCTCGACACCGAGAGCGATCCGGAAGTTCGCGCCGATAGATTTGAAGAGCTGTCTCCTATCGTGATTCAACATCTGCGCAGTGAACTAGATGGAGACGCCGCTGCAATGAACAGTGTCGACAAAATGCTCGCGGAATATGGTGACAGTTCTTCCATCGAAGGATTGAAACAGCAGGTAAAACAACTGCACAGGTTTGATATTCTGCACACTGAAGACTGACCCCAGGATAGCAAAAAGCAGTTCCGACCAAAATCGGAACTGCTTTTTTTTGCGATCATTTGAGGCAAAAAGATGCTTGCAGATACGAGTGCTTTCGCTGCCGTTACAAAAGACCGAACCTGAAGCGTCATAGAATTTTGCCATGGCTACGGTCTAATGCTGAGCGTGTAAAATTCCGTCATTGCGACGGTGTATGGGGAGGTATAAGCCCGGCTCTAAGAGACGAATCCAGAGGACATACAGGCTTAGAAAAAGTAACCTGTAATTATTTTGTCTTAGGTTTCTTTCCGGCTTTTGCAGGTTCAGGAGCTGTTTCTTGCGGCTCTGATTCGTCTGATTCAGACTCTTTTTCAGATGTTTCTTCATCGTCATCGCCAGAAGCGCCCTCATCCGAATCTACAACTTCAGCATCGTTGGCAAAATTCTGTTCGTCACTGCTTTCAGCTAATACTCCTCTGGCGTTGGCTGTAAGATCTCGAGCCTCAAGAACGAAGCGAGCAAGCATTCTGTTCATTTCGTCGGCGACCATGCTGAGATGCTTGGTAATCTTAGCCATATCCTGAATAGAGTCTCGCTGCGATTTCAGCGATTCAAGAACTCCATCGACTTCTTTCGTTGTCGTCTTGGTAGTAATAGACAGGTTTTCAATCGACAGGCTGATGGCTTCGATGTTTTTACTCTGTTCTACCGAAGACTTACTGATGTCCTGCACCTGAACGTTAACACTTTCAGAAGCCATACCAATTTCGTCGAGGTAGCCACCGGCCTGGTTGATGATTTTAACACCTTCCTGCACCTTGTCTTTGCCGAGACTCATTTCTTCAACAGCCTTGTTTGTCTTGTGCTGAATTTCGCCAATAAGAGCGCCGATTTCTTCGGCAGCCTTGGCGCTTTGCTCGGCCAGTTTTTTTACGTTCGCTGCTACCACGACAAAACCTTTGCCCTGTTCGCCGGCGCGTGCCGCTTCAATTGCCGCATTAAGAGCCAGCAGGTTGGTTTGTCGAGAAATAGCTGTAATGGTAAGAACGATCTTTCCGATTTTTCTCGACTGATTCTTGAGTTCCTCGAGAACTCGCGATGAATCGCCAACCGCTCTTTCAATTTCCTTAATAGTCGTCGAGGCTTCGCGCACAGCTTCCATACCCTGAGTCGCTTTGAGACGATTCTGCACCGATTCTTCATAAGCGCGGTTTGAACGCTTTGCAATCAACTGAGAGTTCGCCGAAATTTCTTCAATCGCTGCAGCTGTAGATTCCAGAGTTGAGGCTGAATCTTTGGTCGCCTTGGTGATGCGCTGTGTGTTGCCAAAGATATTCTGAATTGATTCATTCGATTGCAGAGTGAGATTCGAGATACCGTTCGCCATGTGCGAAAGGCGATTGATAACGTCCTGGATCTGTAACAGAAGCCGTTGAATATATCCGATGAATTTATTAAACCGGTCTGAGACCTCGGTAACTTCGTCTTTTCCTATAATTGCAAGACGCTTGGTAAGATCGCCGCGGCCTCTCGAAATCTCTTCCAGACCTTGCGATACCCCGCGGATCTGGTTGACCACACCGGTGATTACAACCATTGTGATACCAGTCATAACTACAAGACCAAAAATGATGAGAAATATGGAAAAATTCTGAGCTTTATTCAGGGCACCCATCATGCCCTGCGTATCTACGGCGGCAAGTATTACCCAGTTTGAATTTGGAACAGGCGCAGCGGCAAGCAGAACATTTGACTTTTCACCTGTAAGAAATTCATAAAAGCCGCTTCGGTTATTAACGATGCGTTCGGCGTGATCCTGCAGTTCAGGTTCGTTCGAATTAAGAAAAATTCGTTTTTGTGGATCAAGAATGCAGTCCTGATCTGAGTGCGCCAGATAAAACCCGTTTTGAGAGTATTCACTTGAAAGCAACGAAGTTCTTCCACCTACCGTTGACAATGATCCGGGAATATTGCCCAGAAGGGTTTCAAGGCTCACACCAATAGCGACTGTTCCGATTTTTTTCCGCTGCGAAATGATGGGCTTAAAAAGATAACAGACACGCTCTCTGAGATCGTCTTCGCCCTGCTGAAAAAAAACTGGACTTCGAAAGACTCCTTCAGTATCCATAGTTTCAAACATTTTTCGCGAAATATATCGTTTATAAGGAGGCTCGGTGAGAGAAAGAATTTGGCCGTTAGTGCCTACACGAAAAACCGTGTCACCTACGTCGTTAAGAATAGAAAGCTCAATGATATCATTTGACAGATAATCTTCGCTTCTCACAAGAATGCTGTCTAAAGGCGTTTTTAAAACCTGTTTCCACTGTTCGATGAGTTCGGATTCCTCAGGAGCCTGTTCAAGCCAGGAAAGAAACTGCACTGTTGAATTCATGCGAGCGATGTGCTCGGCAATTTTTTCGAAATCAAGCATCGAAACGCCTATTTTACCCGCTTCTGCCGCCAGGATCGTCTGAATCTGCACGGGAATCTGCGTCTTAACAGCATTACGAATCTGCTCAGAGGTAAAAAATATCAGACCGAGAAGAATCAGCGAGACCAGTACCATTGTAAAAAAAAGTCTGGTCTTGATTTTTAAGTTATTAAAAAATTCCACTCGTTGTGTCCTTTATTTAGCCGGTATTAAGATAGTATCGCCGACTTTTATAATATGTTTGCTGCTGATATTGTTGAGATTAAGCAGTCTGGCAAGAGGCACCTTGTGCTGCACGGCGATCTTCGACAGGGTGTCACCTGATTTTACGCGATACTTGCTGGCCTTTTTCCTGCTTTCAGCTTTTTTTGCCTGGGCGGCGTTACGTCTGGCAGCAAGCGCCTTTTTATTGGCCTCTGCAGTTTTAATGTAGTCCAGATATGAAGTGTCGAGTCCTTCCTGGATTGGATTAAGAAGAAAATCACGAACCCCCAGATATACTCCCTGAGCCATGCGGGTTCTGGCATTATAATTCTTGAGAACCGCTGCATCCTGAAGATTTGAAGTATAACCAAATTCAACCAAAATAGAAGGCATGGCCATTGAGTGCAACACCTTGAATCCGGCTCTTTTTACGCCGCGTGAAGGAAGTTCGACAACTGAAGCGCCCAGCTGCACTTCTACCCGCTCAGCGAGTTGTCGACTCTTGTTCATAATCGCCGCCTGACGCTCAACTATCTCCTTTTTGACCACACTGCTGTTGTCTACAGCGGTTACGCCTGCGAAATCAACCTGATTTTCCATTTCGGCAACGAGTCGCTCGGCCTCTCCGACTGCACCACGCGGTGATTCATAGTATACTTCAATGCCACGAATGGCCTTTCGCGAATTGTAATTCACATGGAGACTGACAAAAGCATCAGCACCCAGATGTTCAGCAATTTCACGCCGACGCTGCAGGGGAATAATATAGTCTCCATCTCGCGTCAATACCGCTTTAAACCTTGGATCGCGATCAAAATAAGCTTTGATCAGCTTACCCATGGTCATTACGTAATTCTTTTCGATTATACCATTATTCCTGGTTCCGGGGTCTTCTCCACCGTGGCCCGGGTCGAGCACGACAATCTTGACGTTTTCGGCCTTAAGGCGGTTAACCTCGCTAAGCTCGGCATTGCGCCGTTTTATAAGCTGAGCCTGCGGTTCGCGCAAGAAAATAACTATGCGATCGCCTTTGTTGGCAGTGACAGGCAAAACGAAAGTCTTGGCCTCGACTCCGTCAGGCACCCTGAAGAAAACTCTGACGCGCTGGTCTGCCAACTGCTGAACGGTAAGAACCTCGAGAAACGGATTTTGCAGGGGATAGCGCTGACGCCCCGGCCTGAAAGCGCATTTATCGATGTCGAAATACAAAGTTCCGTCTCTCAGCTGCGAAACAGTCGAGACCCTTGGTGGAGCGCTGATGTCCAGTACGACTTGCGCTTCTTCCGGGCTCTGCCAGAAACGAATGTCGGTAATTCTGGAGTCTTCTGCTGACCATAAGGCCATTGAACTGCAAACGAAAAACAAAACAAACAGCGATAGTTTCAGGGTATTTCTATTAGTCACAAATTCTTCCATATTATAGATATCGGCAGAAAATTTACGCAGAGATTATATCAGGTTTATCCCGGAGTTTAAAGCTCGGAAGGATTTTTCTTGCAGCAAAACGAACAATCCTTTTCAATAGCTTTTTTCAACCGGCTGAGATAAAGGGGCCGGTCGATATTGACTGCACCCAGCCTTGCGGTGTGAGGTGTAATGACCTGCGAATCAAACAGCTCGAAGTTACATTTGCGCAGATGCTCGAAAAGGAACATGAGCGCCATGGTTGATGCATTTGACACAGCCGAATACATGGATTCTCCCGCAAAAAAGGCGCCGATCGCCACCCCATACACCCCGCCGACAAGCTCGCCGTCTATGTATGCTTCTACACTATGCGCATGCCCCAGTTCGTGCAATCTGGTATAAGCAGAAATAAACTCGGGACTTATCCAGGTCGTCTCCCGACCTGGCGCCGAACGAGCACAGCCTTTCATTACATCGGCGAATCTTTCGTCGATAGAAAATGAAAATCTGCCTTTGCGATAGAGCCTGGTCATACGCCGACTTAAGCGGAATTCAGCAATTTCGAATATAGCTCGTGGATCAGGCGACCACCAGGTAATCGGGTTAACCGACCATGGAAAAATGCCGGAAGCATAGGCCGACAACAAGGTGTCAGGCTCGAGATTGCCTCCGAATGCCAGCAAACCGTCATCATTTGCCCATTCAGGGTCTGGGAAATTTATCAGACTCATCAAACCTGCTTTCAAACAGTTGTTTTTCTACCTGACGAATCAGGATCTGCTGACCATTTCGCCGGTCGCTCCGGCTGGATGTTCTTTGAAAATCCTTTATTGTTGAACAATACAGCATTTAATTCGATCGTTCAACCCATAGATACCATGTGAAATAATTTTCAAACATTGAAAAGTCAATCGCAATATGTTAGTGTATCGCGTTTTCGAAATCCGAGTCATAGTTTTTCAGGAGAAGCAAAAATCATGCTCGAGCCAAGATCGTTTGCAGGTGGACTGCATCCACCAGAAATGAAGCATACCGCGGACAAAGCCATACAAAAGCTGCCGCTTCCAGACCGCGTAGTGCTTCACGTTTCCCAGCACATAGGAGCACCGGCAAAGCCAACTCATAAGATAACCGACAAAGTTAACTGTGGAGATGTCATAGCAGAGGCCGGCGGTTACGTTTCGGCTCCGGTTCATGCAACAATTACCGGTTCGGTTATTGCTGTTGGCAATTTTATGCATCCTTTTGGCGTGCCATCGCCTGCAATAGTAATTGAACGTGACCATTCAGCCCAGGAACCTGATTATACCTACGAAAACGGTCTGGAACTCGGCGTCGAAGAGATCAAAAAGAGAATTCAGGACTCTGGCATGGTTGGCCTTGGTGGCGCCACTTTTCCGACGCATGTAAAGCTCTCCCCCCCTGACACCAAGCCAATTGACACAGTTATCCTGAATGGTGTCGAATGTGAACCGGCGCTGACTGCTGACCATCGCTTGATGCTCGAAGAACCCGACAAAGTTATCAACGGCCTTCAGCTGATAATGAAGGTTCTCAATGCCAAACAGGGCATTATTGGCATAGAAATGAACAAGCCTGATGCAATCAAGGTTTTTGAAGACAAATTCAAAAGTATTGCCAATTTATCTGTACAGCCCCTTACTGTGAAGTATCCTCAGGGTGGCGAAAAGCAGCTGATTTATGCATGTCTGGGTCGCGAGACCCCATCCGGCGGTCTTCCCATGGATGTCGGCGTCGTAGTACAAAATGTCGCGTCTGCCGCGGCGATTTCAGACGCGGTTAACCTGCGTCAGCCACTTCTTGAGAGAATAGTGACGCTTTCCGGGAAATGCGCGGTAAATCCGGGAAATTATCGGGTTCGTATCGGTACAACTGTCGCCGATTTCATTCAAATGACCGGTGGCCTGAAAAAAGACGTAGAACTCAAAAAGGTCATCATGGGAGGCCCGATGATGGGTTTCGCCCTGTTCGATCTGAACATTCCGATAATCAAGGGTACCAGCGGCCTGCTCTGCTGGGACAGCGAAGAAGCCGCGCAGCCACGCGAAACTGCCTGCCTGCGTTGTGGCAATTGTATTAGAGCCTGCCCGATGGGTCTGATGCCGCAGACAATGAAGCAGCTCATCGACCATCGCAAATGGGACAAGGTAGATGAAATCGGCATGCTTGACTGCATAGAATGTGGCTGTTGTGCCTACGCCTGCCCGTCTTCTCTGCCTCTGGTGCAGAGCTTCAAGCTTGGCAAAAAAAACGTAATGGCTGAGCGCAAAAAGGCGACAGCCAGTAAAGGATAACAGCAATCATGAATACAACGACAGCAGCAACAGCCTCGGTTTCTCCTAGACTGCTGGTAACCAGCTCACCACATATTTTTTCGGGACTTACAGCTGCCCGGGTGATGTGGGATGTTAACCTTTCTCTGCTGCCAGCTCTGGCAATGGCGCTGTTTAATTTCGGCATCCGCGCCGCACTGGTCATTCTTGCTTCAGTTCTGGGCGCGGTTCTGGCAGAATTTGTCATTCAGAAATTTCTCATGAAGAAACCTGTCTGTATAGAGGATGGCAGTGCAGTTGTAACCGGAATTCTGCTTGCATTTTGCGTGCCGGCGGCACTGCCGGCATGGGTAGCCTTTGTCGGCGGATTTATCGCTATTGCCCTTGGCAAGCAGGTCTACGGCGGGCTCGGTCAGAATGTCTTTAACCCTGCTCACGTGGCACGAGCTCTTCTGCTCGGCAGCTGGCCTGTTTACATGACGACCTGGCTGAAGCCTGGCGCTGCCATGTCGCCATCGACGGCAATAACTGACGCAGTTACCTGTGCCACACCACTTGGATTCATAAAAATAGCCGGTCGCGACCCCGAAGTCATGAAAAAGCTCAGCGAATCAGGCACTTCCTTGGTCACTTACGTTTTTAACGAACTTCATATCGGGTTTTCTGATCTTTTCTGGGGATTGAACTTCAGCGGATCTCTGGGCGAAACATCAAAAGCGGCTCTGCTGTTGGGCGGCCTTTACCTGCTGATTCGCGGTCATATTACCTGGCATGGCCCGGTAGCCATGTGTTCAACGGTGTTTGCCGGCGCTCTGATTTTTGGTGGGTCACTCGAATATGCAATATTTCACCTGTTGACCGGCGGACTTATTATCGGAGCATTGTTCATGATCACCGATATGGTTACTTCGCCAATGACCGGCAAAGGACAGCTGATTTTCGGATTTGGCTGTGGTGCACTAACTTTGCTGATAAGAATGAAAGGCGGATATCCTGAAGGTGTCTGTTATTCAATTCTTATCATGAATTCTCTGGTACCGCTGATCGACAAGTTCACTGCTCCGCGTAAGTTCGGCACAGTAGTGGCGAAGGAGGTAAAGGCATGAACGACATGTTTCGCATGGGCTCATTTCTTTTTATAGTGGCCGCGATAGCAGGCGCACTCCTGGCCGTAACCGAATCACAGACAGCTCCTAAAATTCTCGAAAACAAGCTTAAACAGCTTGAACAGGCTCGGGCAGAAGTTCTGCCACAGGCAAAGAAATTTCAGGAAATCAAACCAGAAAATCCGGCAGAGGGCCTCGAGTATGCGGCCGGCTTTACTGAAAACGGTGAGCTGGCCGGAATTGTGGTCAACGTAGCTCCCAAAGGATATGCCGGCCCAATTGAAATGGTCATGGGGCTTAAGTCCGACGGCAGCATATCGGGGGTCAAGATTCTCTCTCAGAAAGAGACTCCCGGACTTGGCACCAAGCTTGCTGATGATGTATTTATGCAGCCCTTTAAAAAATTACTTCAGGAAAAAGCAAAACCCGTGTTTCTGGTCAAGCAGGACGGGGGCGATGTTGACGGCATTACTGCTGCGACCATCAGCTCAAGGGCTTTCTGTAGCGGTGTAAGGGAAGCATTGAGCACCTACGAAAAAGTGAAAGAGAATTTGCCAAAGCTTGCAGCTCCAGCGGCAACACCTGCTCTGCCGCAAACAGGAGAAATCAAATGACACCAGTTCAACAACTTACTAAAGGATTCTGGAAGGATAATCCAATTTTCGTGATCGGTCTCGGGCTCTGCCCGGCACTTGCAGTGTCTTCATCTCTTGCCAACGCAGTTGGAATGGGAATCGCTGCGACATTCGTTCTTATCGGCAGCAATATGATGATATCGCTTCTGCGCAGCATCATTCCCGCGAAAATTAGAATACCGGTGTTCATTGTCATCATCGCAACTTTCGTTACCATAATCGATAAATTGATAGCAGCCTATTCGCCTGCTCTGTCTGCAAGTCTTGGTATATTTATCCCCTTGATAGTGGTGAACTGCATCATACTCGGTCGCGCCGAAGCTTTTGCCAACAAAAACACGGTATTCGATTCATTGCTTGACGCTATAGGCATGGGCATAGGCTTTACCATAGCGCTTTGCTGTATCGCTTTCTTTCGCGAACTGCTCGGTGAAGGCAAGCTTTTCGGCCAGGCAATTCCATTTTTCAAACAGGATCCGGCTCTGGTTATGATCATGGCGCCGGGCGGTTTCATCGTATTTGGCCTGTTGATCGCCTTTAAGCGCCTTATGGCCAGCAAAGGAGGCAAGTAATGGGTGCTGAACTTATTGCCATCTTTATCGTCGCAATATTTATCGAGAATGTCGTATTAAGCCAGATCCTCGGCTTATGTCCTTTTATCGGAGTTTCCAGCAAAATCGACTCTGCTGTCGGCATGGGAATGGCGGTCATCTTCGTCATGCTGCTGGCATCGGTTGTTACCTGGAGCATCCAGAACTTTATCCTGATGCCGCTTCAGCTTGAATACCTGCAGACTATTTCGTTCATTCTGGTCATCGCCTCTCTGGTACAGTTTGTCGAAATGGTTGTCAGAAAAGTGGCTCCAGCCCTCTATCAGTCCCTGGGCGTTTTTCTGCCGCTTATAACTACTAACTGTGCAGTTCTCGGCATATCTCTCATTAACATCAAGAGAGGCTACAATCTGATCGAAGCAACTGTGAATGCAGGAGGAGCCGGATTAGGCTTTTTCTTCGCACTGCTTATAATGGCGGGCATCCGCGAAAGACTCGACATATCAGATATACCTGAGAACATGAAGGGAGCGCCGATTGCATTCGTCACAGCCGGCCTCCTTGCAACTGCGTTCATGGGCTTTTCCGGCCTGGTCTGACAAGGAAAGTTACAATATGCAAATACTGACAGCTGTTTTAGCGCTTGGAATTCTCGGATTTGTTTTTGGAGCGGTGCTTTCGTTCGCTTCCAAAAAATTTGAAGTCAAGATCGACCCTAAAATCGAACAGACTCTTGAATTACTGCCTGGAGCCAACTGTGGAGGTTGCGGTTATCCTGGATGCGCAGGATTCGCCGAAGCCATAGTTTTAAAAGGGGTGGCGCCAAATCTTTGTCCGGTAATGGCTGCCGAAAATCGCAAAAAAATTGAAGATCTGCTGGGCCTCAACAAGGTTGACGCACCTGAAAAAAAGCCTGTCTTCAAAGCAGCCCTGGTCAAATGTAACGGTCTCGATACCGACGAATATAAAAAATTCGAATACATGGGCGTTCCCAACTGCCAGGCGGCTGTTCTTTTACAGAACGGACCATGGCTTTGCCCGCACCGCTGCATGGGCCTCGGATCATGTGTCACCTCCTGTCCGTTCGATGCAATCAAAATTGGCCCCCACCATCTGCCGGAGGTCGATGAAGACAAGTGCGTCGCCTGTGGCAAATGCGTGCTGGCCTGCCCCAAACAGCTCATTGAGCTGGTCGATAAGGAAAAAACTGTACATGTTAAATGTAACTCTACCGACCGGGGCGCCGAAGTCAGAAAAGTCTGCAAAGTGGGATGCATCGCCTGCGGGCTTTGTGTTAAGGTCTGCGCTTATGATGCCATAAAGGTTGAGAACAATCTTGCCCGCATTGACTACGAAAAATGTGTTGAATGTGGCGCCTGCGTTGCCAAATGCCCTCAAAAAACCATTATCATGGAGCAAAAACCTGATTTCAAAGGTCGAGTGGCAGTTATCGATGAAGAAGCCTGTATCGGCTGCACTATCTGCTTCAAGGTATGTAAATTTTCGGCAGTAAATGGAGGCACACCCAAGGAAAAGCATTCGATCATTCCTGGAAAGTGTGTTGGATGCGGCCTCTGCGCCCAGAAGTGCCCCAAAAAATGCATTAAAATGGTAGACAAAGCCTGATCGGCTCTACTATGACAACTTTTGTCACATACTTTATTGCCTGCTTTCTGATTGGAAGCCTGCCGTTCGGAGAAATAGTGGCGCGTCTCAAAACAGGCAAATCGTTGCTTCTGCCAGGTAGTCGCGATACTCGACTGCCTGGCGAAGTATTCGAAATTCTTGGTATTCCCACTGGGATCATTGTTTGTCTGCTTGATTGCATGAAAGGGTTCCTGGCCGTTTACCCGGTAACCGTAAAAATGATTGGCGCGGATGCCTATTCCCAGTGGTGGGTCGTCGGTATTGGTGGCATTCTGACCGTAATTGGACATTGTAACAGTCCATTTCTCGGCTTTCGTGGCGGCAGGGGTCTGGCACCAACTTTTGGTGTAATGGTTACGCTACTCTATGTTCCAGCACTGATATCTCTGGTGCTCGGCCTGTCTCTTGCATTCTGGGGGCTTTCCAGCAAGCCTGGCGCCTTGAGCGCTGCCGGGGCCATGCCACTGCTGTCCATAGCCTGGGTTTTCCTGGTCAGACCAGGCGACATAAATTACCTGTACATTGTCGCGTTCATGTCAATCTGGACCATGTGGGAACATCGCAGTGAGCTCAAAAACTATCTTGGAATCAAAACCCTAAGCAGTTCTGAGGTTCCCTCTACAGACAAAGAAGATGTTTCAGCCGAAACAGATGCCGAAAACAGCGAAAACCTGGAGAATTCCAGGAATCAGGAAAAGGTGTGATTCACCGCCAGATCAAGGCATATATTTAAGCTCAAGTCTGGTGCCTGAAATGTTGGTTTCAAAATTAGACAGATCGGCGCCATTTAGAAACAAGTCCAGAAAAAAGGCGCGGGCTTCGGGCTCTATTGTCTGATACGGAGGACGCGGCTCTATCGCAATACCGCCGACCAATCTTTCACGGTCAAAATAGATTGTTACAATATAGGCTGATATAACGAGGCGACTGTATTTGCCAAATGCATAAGAATAGTTCTTAGCTCCATTTGCGCGCAGCATGTCTTCCACTCTGGATACCGGCATGCCAAAAGCACCGATTTCCTTACCAGCTGGTGGAGCTTTCATATGGTTGTCCATCATGGGGTCGTAAAGCGAAGTTGTTGTCGTAGCTGTCGATCTGTTTTCCGGCGGTGCTGTTGCTGGACTGGATGCAACCGGCACCGGAGTAGTTGTTTTTGGCGAACCCGCAGGTTTCGAGAAAAAATTCGGCATCTGCGCCAGAAGCTTTCCATGCAGCAAAATCAGCAGTATGGCAAAGAGTATTCTTTTTAATTTGTTCATTTTTGCAGTAAAATATCTTTTGTCTTTATGATATCACATTAGATCGGATGAATTCACATGAGTCTACAGGGAAAAGTTACAGCTGTCGAAGAAGGCTTTGCCACGGTTGAAGTTGAGCCTCGCCCGGAATGCAAGGGCTGCCATGCCTGTACCGGCCTGCTCGATGGAGAAAAGCGTTCAGCCAAAAAGCAGATTAGAGCGATGACCAAAGATTTCAAGGTCAACATCGGAGATGAAGTGGTTCTCGATCTGAACCCAGGCGAAGGCACTCTGGCAGCTCTGCTGATTTTTGGGCTGCCTGTAGCCGGCTTTATAACTGGCATGGTTTTAACTCCATGGTTTTGCCAGGCTATTGGAATCGAGATCAACGACCTCGGGCGACTGATATCGGGCTTTGGCGGAATGGCAGTGGCTTTTGTAATTGTCGCTATTGCAGCTCGAACAAAACAGGCTGAAAAATTGAGTTTAAAAGTTGTTGAAATAATCAAATGAGCAGCCGGCATATACCTGGCGAATAAAAGCCACATGAATTCCGGGAAAAAAAATCCCCGGTTCAAAAAGCCGGGGACAAAGTGAGAGGATCTTTTGAGAGGATTGTTGAGTCATCGTCGGATGACAAAATTATAAAAAGCTTTCCGGGTCATGCTATGGCTATTCATTGGCTGTGGTGTTGAGTGATTTGGGTCTGGTATTGTGATTGTGTGATGATAAGAAGTTGAGTGTGCTGTATCTTAAGAGAGTGACCATCTTGTTTCCATGGAGTGAGTGTGCGATCACAAAGTATGAATATACTTTAAACGACCCGGAAAACGCTTTTTCATTTTTCAAAGAACTACATAAATAATAGAGCAAGTTCCGTGCCAACTTTTAAAATCGGTTTTTAGCCATTTTCAAGGGTTTAAGTAGTTAAAAATTTACACAAGTGCGTTTTTTTCACGCACCTGGTAACACACCTAATAATAGCATCAAAAAAGGTTTCTCGCTTTTGCTCGGTCGTTTTTGCGCATGATTCAGCCACAAGCATCAGAGCATATTGAGATTTGTTTCACAATGAGCGGTTTTTTGTGTGCTAAATTCACAGCAGTCCTTAGATGAAAAATTGGCACATGTTAACATTTTGCACAAAGCTCAAAAATATCACAATTGCCTGGGCATTTAACCTTTTTCTAACATGAGTAGTCCTTCGTCACATAAGAATATAGGTTTAAAAACAGTCATTACGAGGAGCGTAGCGACGAAGCGGTATGCCGCAGGCATAAGCCAGCTCTGAGCTAATCTCTTTGACCATGAGATTGCTTCGTCGGGCTGACGCCCTCCTCGCAATGACGATAACACCCGGATTCAATGTTGACAAAGAAATAGTTCCTTCAGCTATAACGATCTGGTATAACCAGTCAAACTTACAGCAAGAAGATTCATGATGGAACGATCGTGGCTGACACAATAAATTAGCTTTGCCTGACAACAATGTTTGCGATAAAATAGCGCCATGACAAAGATTCTTGCCGCAGCACTAAATACCAGGCACACCCATAGCGCCCTGGCCCTGGCATATATCAAAGCATACTGGGAAAAGATTCCCGGAAGAATTCCGCTGCAAATCTGTGAATTTGACCTGAATCAGACAAATGAAGGTATTATTGCCGATCTTGTTTTGCAGCGACCGGATATACTGGCGTTTTCGGTATATATATGGTCACTTGTGCGCACTATCGATATTGCTGGTGCCATCAAGGCAGCTCTGCCTGACACTATAATAGTTCTAGGCGGCCCTGAGGTGTCATATAATTCTGAGAGTTTGATGCAACGACATGACTGTATAGACTATATAGTCAGAGGAGAAGGCGAAGCGACTTTTTCTGAATTGCTGCAGAGGTTGACAGAAGGAGCCTCTACCGCTGATGTCAAAGGCATTACCTGGCGCCAGGACGGCAAACCTGTCATAAATCCAGACCGGGAGCTTATTGCTGATCTTGACGACATTCCGTCTCCTTTTCAGGCTGGTTTTTACAAGAAGAAGCACAGCTTCACCTATTACGAAGCATCGCGCGGCTGCCCTTCGCGCTGTTCTTATTGCCTGAGCTCAGTGCTTGGTCGACTGCGATACTTTTCAGTTGAAAGGGTTGAGAGTGATCTTGACTGGTTTTTCAAGTCTGATTATCGACAGGTTCGTTTTGCCGACCGTACATTCAATCATGATCGTGAACGCGCCAGACGCATAATAAAATATGTTAAGTCAAAGAATCATAAAAACATCAACGTCCACTTCGAAATTCAGGCTGATTTTCTCAGCGAGGATATTATCGAACTGCTGTCTGACGCACCAGAAGGCATGTTTCACCTGGAGATCGGCGTTCAGTCTACCAATGTTGAAGCATTGCGGGCCGTAAATCGACGGTTCGATCTCGAAGTGCTAAAAGAGAGAGTAAAGCAACTCAAACAACGCACTAAGTGTCATCTGCATCTGGATCTTCTTGGCGCACTTCCCGGCGACAGTCTGTCAGACTTCTGCCAAAGCCTGGACGATGTATGGCAACTTGATCCGGACAGTATTCAGATAAGCCTGGTCAAGGTTTTGCGCGGCACACCGCTTGAAGACGCTCTTCACCGCGATGAAATTTCGGCGATGCCGACCCCACCCTACACGGTATTGCGCACAAAGAGCCTGAGCAGCGAGGACGCCATAACTATCCAGGATATAGGCAAGCTGGTAGAAGGGATTTACAATTGCCAGCGCTATCCTGCCAGCCTCAAATTTATCGTAACCAGGTTTTATGATGGTTGCGCTTCAGATTTTTTCAGGCAACTGGCGACTTTCTGGCGAAAGCAAGGGCTGACATTCTACAACTTCAGCCCCGAAAACATCGCAAATCATCTACAGCTGTTCATTTGCAAAGTCTTTTCGACCAGACATGAGGCAGAGATGCTGCCATCGCTGCTCGAGCATGAGCTCAGACTCACCCAGAAAGTACCTGTCAGCAGTAATCCGGCAGCTACACCGCAGTTTGGCAACTGTGTCAGACGAACCAGATTTAGAATTGCGCCCGGATATCGGGCGTTGTGGTATAAATACGACCCGGTAGCCCTGAGCAGCTGTAAGGATGAGCACGCATGTCCGCAAAAACCAGCTCCGATAGTCTATCGATTCGAAAAAGATCTGTCTGCTACGCCTGACGTAGAGGTTATAAGCCTTAGCAATTCGGAAGCTTTCGTTGTGGCCGCTGTGCAGGCCAGGGCTGAAGAAAGCTGCTGGGCTGACACCTGGCAGAGCATCTGGAATGAACTCCCCCTGCCCGATTTTACGCATACTCTTGAAAAACTTGTTGAATCCGGGCTATTATATATTGCAGCGGATGCACAGAAAACCACCCGCAAGACAGAAGAATGAAAAGCGAGGTTGCAAATGCCTTTTTATACCTATCGTCCGCGTGATCCAGAAAAATGCTGCAAGTATTGCAAAGATGAATTTGAAATCGTTCAGAAAATCACCGAAGACGCTCTTCAGATCTGCCCGGACTGTGGCAACGAGGTAGTCAGAATCATACACCCCGCCAGGCAGAGCACAGAAGTTCCAACCAATAAATTACTGTCAGACGACAACATCAAAAAACACGGATTCAAAAAATTAAGAAATGTCGGGGGCGGCAAGTTTGACGAGGTCGTCTGAGATTCAGCTCCCTCCCCTTCCTTATCGTGGCCGGATACTGCAGGCAAAAGCACTGGTAACGCCATTTGCACACACTCGCATCACTTTACGCGATAATCTGCTGCAATTGTCGCTATCGTCACTTGATGCACAGTGTGACAATCTGAGTGAAAAAATCTCAGAACATGTCTGCAACTGGTTGCGCTCACAAGCCAGGCGGGCATTCTGCGAGGACGTTGAGACCCAGAAAATCAGGCACGGCTTCGCTTACCAGTCGGTGTCGATCAAAGACACCAGATCACGCTGGGGAAGCTGCTCTGCCCAGAAAAACCTCAATTTCAACTGGCGCTTGATAATGGCGCCGGCCGAAGTACTGTCATATGTAGTGACGCATGAAACCGCGCATTTGAGCCATCTCGATCATTCTGAGCATTTCTGGAAACTGGTCTCGGCGCGATGTCCCGGCTACCAGCATCATAAGGAATGGCTGCGCCGAAATGGCGCGAACCTGATGAGCTGGGATTACGTTATTAAAGCTGACTGAGACAGGCTGCGGCCTTTTCGTTGCCCTGCAGCTCTTCGAATTTAAGAATATCTCTGACGCGGCTGCGCAAAGTGTGCAACCGGCTTTTTTCGAGATCTGAAGATGACTTATATACTGCAATGAATTCATCGAGCACTTCGTAGCTGCCTTCAGCGATTTCTTCGCGAATGGTATCGATGATGAGATCTTCATTGTCTGCTATCTTCTGAAAGCCGAAATCAAATTCTACTTCAGCAGACGTTTCTTCTTCGGTGCCACGGGAGCTCAGCATACTGTCGGCTGATTCCTCAAGACCAGGGCTGCTGGCGATCTCTTCGATCATGCTGCGACTGCGCGCACGGTTTGGGCGTGACCGGGAGGTTCCTGCTGTGCGGGTAGAAGCCACACGAGGTGCAGTTCTGGTAGAACCTGCCGGACGGATGGCAAAGCTGAAGGCAGCTGGAGCTGCACCTCGCGCAAAAGCCTGTTCTACTTTCATGACTTCGGGGCCACGATTAACGATCAACATCAGCATGCGATCGTGCGAACTCGAAATTTTTACTTTCTGAGAGGCCTTGAAATCGGTGACATTGAGCCATTCTACCACTGGCAAGCTTTTGCGGTCTGATGAGTAAGTTACCAGTGCAACATCAAAGCTGTTGGAATAGTTGCTCGCCTGCGCTTTCTGGCCAGCGAACATAACCGCAACTTCTTTCCCGCGCAGACTCGTCATATTTACCTGAACGGCACGGGCAGCCCAGCATTTTACCCGACCTTTAACCTCAAATGGCGGGTTTTCGAGACGCAGTTCAGGGCGCAGAGCAAATTTGGCCAGAGCTCTGTCGTAGCCATAAGCTCCGCGTTCGATGCGATCGTCATTAAGATAATTGGCGAGACAGAAACTGCGAAACAGATTGCGAACGTTGTTTTTAATACCCTGTTTTTTGATAGCAGCATTGAGTCCGGAAAAACCCTGAGAAGTCTGAGCGACCATGCGGCGCACGAAGGCACGGCGACGGTCGTCGGTCGAGGCAATACGAATCGAAATGTAATAGGCCCATAGATAGACCTGACCATAGTTCGCTATCATATCATCATCAGCCCAGGCGGCGAGATTATTGTGCGGGTTTCGGATAAAGGCGCTGAGCTGCGGTGGGTGGCCATAACCGCACAGAAACTGCGACAACTGCGAAAGACTTTCGTTAACCCAGGTAAACTCTTTTGGATCGTTGTTCCAGTGAATCATGTGCTGAAATTCATGGGCAACCACGCTCATGAATTCTTTTGACCCGGGAACACTCGGATAAATGTCGAGATAAAGCATTTCGCGTTCGTTGCTCTCAGGTTTCTTCTTGCGGTTGTAGCAGTCACCGGCGTAAAAATAGCCGGCGGTAAAGCCGCGACGGCCCTGCCGTGGGTTATAGCCATCCTGAATGTCGAGCAGAAATAGCGTGATACGTGGGTCGCCATCGATACCGGGGGACCATTCGCTGCCAAACATCGAGCGGGTATTACTATAAATTTTCGTGTCAAATTCAGAAGCAATCCTGGTTATAACGTTTGCGGCGACGTTTTTGCCTTCCTGGAGATAGACATAACAATGCTTACCTATTTTTTTGAGCTGGGCGCGAACTCTCTCGCGTTTGTTGGTTGCAACGTTGAAAGTATTAAAAACTTCGACATCTCCGAGTTCTGGTGTTTTTGAGTCAGCATAAGCGGAAATGCCACCCGAGGTTCTGAAAAGAAACTCGTCACGCGTCTCTTTGGCGACATTGTCTGCGAGCCAGCGGGTTTCTTCGGCAAACATGCCGGTAACATCGATAAGCTCAGCCCGGCCCGGCATAGCGCATAAAACCAGCAGCAATATGAGCCAGGCACTGATTGACTTGTGTATCAAAATCTTGTCTCCCTGAGAGGTTGCAATAGTTAATTATACATTTCGCAACAGGGTACCGCCACCCTCAAACGCAAAAAAGCCGGCAAACGCACCAAATAAGCTTCAAAAGTGCGGGCATTTAAATATATAACACCCAAACTTGGTTTTCTACCCGGGCTCTCGGCGGGATCTCAACGCTCCAGCGATTCGCCTCATCTGCTTCTCGATTGCTGGAGTCTTTGAGTCAAAAGCGCTCGGCTCACAAGCTTGCGCTTTTGAGAAGCCCGCCTACGCCCTTTTCATACTATTACTCAAATTTTAATGCGATTGCCCTGAGCAAAAAAGCCGGGGAAAAATCCCCGGCTTTCTATTTATGCTTATCAGTAGTTGCGAAGCTGGCTGGCAGCCCTGCGAAGATTCTCAGAACCAGTAGTTTCAGCGTTGAACCGGGCAACGGCAGCAAGCTGGTTGAGAAGCGGGCGAAGATTATCGGCATCGACTTCTTCGCTTTCGAGCATCTGTATTATTGTGTCTAGAGCGTCGGTGTTACCGGCCGCCAGATCGGAACCCAGCGAACTGGCAAGTTCGTTTCTAGCAGCAGAGAGAGAGTTCATCGCAATCAGAACGGCAGCTTCGTTGTCGTTGTCGAGGTTTGCCGCTGTATCGGCGTAAGCTCTAACAAGCGATCTGACATCTGCAGTTGCTTCGCTTCTGGCAACCTGCTGGCCCTGATCTGCTATTTTAACGCTGTAAGGCAGTGCTTTGGCTTTAGAATAAAGCTTGTCGTCAACGCTCTCAGGAGCTTCGGCGATGATTATGAGCGTAGCGGTGTCATAGTCTTTGTCGGCAGTCATGCTGATCTTGCCACCCTGCAGTTTGCTGGAAATCTTGTCGATGCTCATGTATGAAAGCTTCGGTGCAGCGCTGCCGCGCGAATTGGCCATTACCAGAGCTACGGTGAAGCTGTTATACAGATCTTCGCCAAAGCGGCCAAGCAGGCCGGCAAACGAGATTTCCATGTTGGTGCGTGCATTACTGAGATCGATCTTTATGGCATCAGCACTCCAGAGAAATATCTCGCCTTCGACTTCTGCCGGCAGAACACTGAGAGTTTCAGAAACCGGCAGTTTAAAGCGAGCCAGAGTTTTGTCATAAGCATAAGCTTGATTGGCGCCGAGTCGTGTGTCGTTGATGAAGTTGGTAAGGCAGAAGCGGGTAAAAGTGTGAGTGAAATCCTGCGAAATATCCTTGAGAGCTTCAACATAACCGTTCACGCCCTGTTTTTTTGAAGCGACCAGGTTACGGAAGAAATTGTCGCGGGCTTCAGGCTTATCTTTAAGCAGGTGGGTCAGAATATAGTAGTTCCAGAGATAGACCTGACCGTAATTAGCCAGCATCTGTTCCTGAGACCAGGCGGTCATGCTGTTGTCAGGTGTGCGCATAAAGGCAAGCACCTGATTGGCGTGACCGAACCCACAGAGATATGGTGCTATCTGGGAGCAGGCTTCATTCACCCAGGTATATTCTCTGGGATCATTATTGAAGTGAATCATGTGCTGAAATTCATGGGCTATGGTAGACAAATATCTATCACTGGCCGGATCTGATGGATTGATATCGAGATAAAACATTTCGCGCTGATTTGATTTTATGTGTTCGGGAAGTTTTTCCTGAAGAAAAGAATCGACTGCATAAAAATAGCCGCCGACAAAACCGCCAGAACCATTGTAGCCATCTTTGATATCGAACATCAGCAGAGTTATGCGTTCGTCACCGTCGATGCCGGGTTTCCATTCTGAGCCAAAAGTTTTTGTATTGGTGGGATAAATTACTTCATCGAAATTTTTGCGCACTTTTTCGATGGCTTCCGGGCTGATATTCTTGCCTTCTTCGAGAAAAACATAGCAATGCTTCCCGATAGCCTTTACGACTGCTTTGGTTTGTTCGAACTTGTTGTCAACGATGTTTTTGGTCCAGAAGGTTTCGATATCGCCGATTTCGTATGGCTTTGTATCGGCAGACTGCGTGCGGAAGCGGACAGCCTGCTGCTGCAGAGTTTCGAGCTCGAGGTTGGCAACAGCTTCTCTGACTTCAGCCTCGAAAAGATGGGTCGCGTCAAGCCATTCCTGGTCGGCGTATACCCCATTAGACGTCAGAACCAGCGCTAATACTAATATACTCATCAGCTGTCTGAAGGAAAAAGTCATCATGGGCTCCTGGCTTTCAGAATTTGTTTTATTTAAGCAATTTTCACGCCATTGTTTAAAACCGCTTCAATTGTGAGTTTTATTTAATACCCTGAATAATTTGCCAGATTTTGAGCAGAAAACTGCAATTTTTTTGCAGTCGACTCAGATTGTGGTATAATCAGCCTCATGAAGGACTATTACAAAATACTCGAAGTTTCGCAGAACGCATCCAAAGAAGAGATCAAGAAAGCCTTCAAACGGCTGGCCAAGAAGTATCACCCTGACATAAACAAAGGTGATAAAAAGGCAGAAGAGCGCTTCAAGGAGGTTTCAGAGGCTTACGAAGTGCTCGGCCGCGAAGATGAACGTCGCAAGTATGACGATGCCAGATCAGGCAGAGGTTCTTTCAGATTCGAGGGTTTCTCTAAGGATGGCCCTTTCGGAGATTTCTTTTACTCATCTTCGGGCAGCGCATCAGACATGTTCTCTGAGATTCTTAAAAATTTCAATTTTGGTTCTTCACGCGACGGCAGCACAGGCTTCAGCGGTTTCGACAGCCTGTTCGGCAGCGGTTCGCGACGTGGCGGCCAACATGCTGCCACGCTAAAAGTGCCGCTCATAACAGCTCTATCTGGAGGCAAAGTCCAGGTCAGCGGCTTACCCGGCGGAACTCAGACTCTGGAGATTCCTGCCGGATCGGCTAATGGTTCTGTCATTCAGGTAAGAACCTCTTCGGGCAATATGAAGCTCAAGCTTGAAATTGAAGACGAACATCCTTTCAAGGTCAAAGGCGATAATGTTGAGACGACAATCTGCGTCAACATTGCCCAGGCAGTGCTTGGCAGCAAAATCAAGCTGAAGGATCCGCGCAACCAGGACTTTATCCTGACGATCCCGGCTGGCACGCAGAATGGTGATGCCCTGCGACTGCGTGGTCTTGGCCTGCCAGGTGGCGATCTATTGGTAAAAATCGAGGTCGCCATTCCCAAAAAGCTTACAGAAGAAGAAAAGCAGCATTTCATCGAGCTTGCCAACCGCATGAACTGGCGCTACTAATTTTGCGTCAGATGGTTTGACCTGAGCCAATCATGTGATAACATGGCGGCATGATGAAAACAAAACTGGCTGTTTTATTAGTATTCCTGTTGGTGGCATCCGGCGGCTTTGCTCAGGCCCTGAAACCCCTGAAGGGTATCTCAATATTGCTCGATCCAGGGCATGGCGGAGCTGATCCCGGTGCAGTTGGCCCGACCGGACTGAAAGAATCGGTCGTTAACCTGAGAGTGGCCCGCTATTTACGCGAACTCCTGCAGGCTGACGGAGCTGAGGTCGAGATGACGCGCGACAAGGATATTTTTCTTTCGCTTGGCGAGCGCGTCGCCATGGCCGCAAAGCTGAGCCCCGACCTTTTCGTCTCGATTCATCATAATGCTTCACTCAGGCCGATTGAGGCCAATCGCAGTGAAATCTACTACAATGCCATAGATCGCGGAATCTCACAGAAAATCGGCAACAGCATGATGTATGAGCTCGCCAAGTGGGGCTTTGGTGAAGAATCGATAATCGTGCCGGCCGGTTTTTTTGTGCTGCGCAACAATCCGGCACCATCAGTATTGACTGAAGGCGCCTACATCAGCATTCCCAAGATAGAACAGGAGCTGAAGACCGGCAAATCTCTCACCGATCAGGCGCAGGCTCTAAGACGTGCCATACGGGAAACCTTCAAAGAAGGTGTATTGCGGGTAAAATTCATTATTTCCGAGGAACCGGTCAAGATCGACACGCCATTTTTCAACCTGATTTTTTCAGCCAACAGAGCAGTCGATAAAGTCATTGCCAGAATAATGCCAGAACGTATGTCAGGTTTCGGTTTCGACCGCCTGCCATCTGTCGGCAACACCTACCGCCTCTACAACACCGAACCTCTTGCCAGCGGCAACTATGAGATTCAGCTTACCTTTACCGGCAGTGATGGCAGCGTATCAGCAAGAACAATGCTTCGTCTGCAGGTTAATCTGCCGTTTGCCAACAGTGCGGTAACACCTGTGGCGCCCTTTATTCCAGAGGGCTACAAGGGCCGATTTCCGGTTCGGGTTTCGCTGCGTGACGACATGAACAGGCTCAATGGTCGCTCAGTTCCGATTGCTTTAAGTTTTGGTGAGAGCTCGGTAACTACTGGCGAAACGTCTGAGACTGGCGAATCAACTTTTTATCTTGATCTTAATGGCCAGGAGAAAGATCCGCTTCAGGTAAAACTGATCGTAGAGGGTGAGACAATCTCAAAATGTATTCTTCGCATCCAGCCAACGACAAAACGTTATGTTCTTGGCAAGATTATCGATCCTGTGGGAAAAGGCATTTCCGGGACAAAGGTTCAATATGGCGCAGGAAATCGCACCAATACTGGCCCAGAAGGTTTCTTTTATCTTGAATATCCAATGATCTACGGAAACATGAAATTAGAAGTAACCCCGCCACTTGGCTACGAAAAGTCAGACTACTGGATTCGCACTCGCGGTGAACCTGTAGTATTGCCAACAATCAAGGTCAAGCCTGTCTCAGAGAGACTTCTGGGCAAGCGCATCGCGATCATGGCTCCTCTCAGTTTTGACAATCTGATTCGGCGGCTGGTCAAACCGCTTATGGTTGCTGGCGCAGAGATTGTCCGGCTCAATTTTCCCGAACATCAGAATAGACCTGAGTATCAGTCGGTTCTCGAGGCCAATCTTGCCAAAGATCTTGATCTGCTGCTGTCTTTCAAGCGTGAAATCAGCGGTGCCATCGAAGTTCGCCACTACCATCGCGGCGGGCGCGGCAAACTGCTGGCCGACGCTCTTAAATTCAGTCTGGCCTCAGAACAACCGCCAATCAATGTTAAAGCATTGGCCGGCAGCGACTATGAAATAAGTCATACCGGCGTCACCTCGGTTGTCATCTCATTTCCCGAGCAGATGCCTCCCGATTACCCCGAAAAACTGGTAGCTCACCTGGCTCAGGTGCTCAAAACCGGATTCTAACCTATCATCAGAGGAAATATGGAACAGGAAAAAACAGTATCTCCGACCCCCGATGAACTTTACAAAAAAGAAACTCACTGTCAGAGCTGTGGGCGCTTTGTCGGCGTCTACACACGCTGCCCTTACTGCCTGGCGCTTACCGAGAAACGCATTTCGATAAGAGCGTTCAAAACGATTGCAGTACTAACCTCTACGGTTGGTCTGATCATGCTGCTGTTTTTCGCGCGATCGGTTAAAACGCCTGAGGTCAAAATAGCTGACCTTGGCCCTCTCAGCAACTTCGCGCATGTAAGAGTCGTTGGTGAAGTAGAAACCAGCTATGGCATCCATCCCAAATGGGGCTCGCTTGGCTTCGTCATCAAACAGGCTGGCGAAAAATCTGAAGATACCATCAGAATATCTGCCTATTCAAAGGTTGCCAAAGAAATCGAAGCCAAAAATCTGGTTCCGCAGAAGGGCGACGTAGTATCGGTCGAAGGCCAGGTGCGCTTTCAGAAAGACACCCCGAGTATGCTGATAAATGCTCACGAGCATATCGCCTTTATCAAGCGTGCGCCAGAAGCCAAAGAAACTCCGGTAAAAACAGTAGAACCGACTCAGATAGATACCGACATGATCGAACAGACGATCAACACCACCGGCAGCGTCATCAGCACCAAAGTTTTTGAGGGCAAAGGCGTAATAGTAAATATCGATGACGGCAAGAGCGGTTTTCCGGTCTGGGTGCCCGATTTCACGCGTGAAGATGACAAGGGGCCGATCAACCCGGGCGACCTTATCGAGGCAACCGGCAAAATCAAGCTGTTCAAAGGCAAACTCGAGCTCGAAGTAAACAAGAAGGGTATGTTCAAAATAGTATCCAAGGTCAGCACCAGCGAAACGACGGAGGAAGAGTAGTATGGCAATACTCGAATCTCTTCTCAATCCTGCCTATCTCGACCTCTTTTATTTTACCGCGCTGGGCGTGCTGTTCTCGTGCCTGATCTCATTTCTACCGGCGCTGCACATCTACAATGTAATCGGCATCTTTCTGCTGGTCATACTTAAATTCGAGGCGACCATGGCACCGATGCAGCTGATCGCCTTGTGTATCGGCATGATCGTTGGCTATTCAATTCTCAATACGGTGCCGGCGACTTACTTTGGGCCAGGCGACGAGAGCATGTCATATTACATTCTGCCAAGCGCCGCCTGGGTTGCCAAAGGGCGCGGCTTCGAATCGATTCTGCTCACGGGGGTTGGCGCAGTCGGCGGCATAATCATGCTGGCGGTTCTGGCTCCCGCCTTTCTCTGGTTCATGCCGGGGCTTAAAACGATAACCAGCCCGCACATGTTCTGGATACTCGGCACAGTCATAGCATACATGATTTTATCTGAGTGGCCGAAAGGCATCAGCCAGTCTGAAAGCTGCTGGGAAAACTTCCTTGAAGGCTGGAAGTTCCTTGGCGTGGGCATTGCGACCTTTCTGCTTTCAGGCCTGCTCGGCTTTATCGTCATGTCAAAAACACTGGTGCCGATCGAATTCGCTTTTCAGAGCATTACGCCGGTGTTTGTCGGTCTGTTTGCAATTCCCTGGCTGATCACCAACATAATCAACATCGGCCAGATACCAAAACAGCATGATCCTGAGTCGATCGAGCTCGACTGGGGACTGGTCTGCCGCGGCACCTTTGGCGGCTTTCTCGGCGGCTTTTTCGCGGCTTACGTTCCGATCGTAACAGCTGGTGTCGGCGGACTGATGGCCGGACATGCCACAGCACAACGCGATGGCCGGCTGTTTGTCATGTCGTATGGAACCTGCAAAACCGTATATTACGTCGGTTCTTTTCTGCTGTTCTTCATACCGGGATTGAGCCTGACACGCGGCGGCCTTGCCTGGATAGTGACTCCGGTTGTTTCTGTTCTCACGCTCAAAGAATACGCGCTGTTCGTCGCGCTGATGCTCTTTGCCGCCGGCATGGCCTATATGATGCTGGCGCCATTCACCCGCATGTGCATCTGGATAGTCGAGAAAATCGCTTATTTCTGGGTCTCGGTAATAGCTCTGATTATTGTAATTCCGGCAGTTTTTGTGTTCACCAGCTGGGGCGGACTGGCCATCATGACCGTCGCCACCGGAATCGGGCTGCTGCCGGTAATGTTTCAGGCGCGAAGAATGAACCTCATGGGCGTTCTTCTGCTTCCGGTCTGCATTAACATGGCAGGCTACGGAAACGACGTAATGAGATTTCTGGGGTTGATATAATGAAGGGATTCACTCACTTTATTTCTGGTATCGCTGTAGCAAGCTTCTTTCCGCAGGCTGTTCACATGGCATCGCAGGAACAGTCTTTCATACTATGTCTCGGCGGCATCTTTGGCATCATGCCGGATACGCTCGACTTCAAATTTGCCAAATATTTTCACAAGTCTGATTTCGAGATCAGACCTGACCCGAACAACCTCGATGCGCGGGTAATCGCTGAGACTGTCGCTAATGCCATCAGAAAAGCTGAGAAAGAAGGGCGTGGCACAGTGCAACTGCACACCATGCAACTCGGTTCGAATCTCTGGCGCAGCTATACGCTGGCTTTCGATTCTGCTACCAGCGAAGTCGTCGTCGATATCGGCCCCGAAGTTGATACCGGCCAGGTTCCGTTCGAAGGCACCGAGCTCAAAGACCCTGAAAAAGCGCATGCGCGCGTCAAGGTCGAGAGCCAGTTCTTTCAGCAGTTCGACAAGAAGTCACAGATTGCGATTATGACCGGCCCCTGCTTCGAGTTCGTCAAACGCGACGAAGGTAAGATCGAAATCGTCTTTCTGCCCTGGCACCGCACCTGGTCGCACAGCTTTACGCTCGGCATGCTGATCGCTTTGCTGGTCGGCATTTTTACCTTCTTTACCGTTCCTGAAGGACCGAACCCTGAGCTTTACACTATTCCGAGATGGTTGCTGTATCCTCTGATAATTCTGTTCGGATCGATGGTCCACATAATCGAAGACTCGACCGGTTTCATGGGAAACAACCTGTTTTACCCGTTCACCAAAGATCGAACCAACGGACTCGGCCTGATGAGCGCAGCCGAAGCGATACCGAATTTTCTCTTCGTCTGGACTTCGATCATCTGCATTCTGTATAACCTTGACCGCTTCAGATGGGCGCCCGGCGATACACCTCCCGGTATTGAAAACCCGGCAAGCTACTTCTTCTGGTTTTATGTGATTCCACTGGCTGTTATGGCTTACTTCTTCTTTAAGGGCAAAAAGGCCAAAGAAGCTAAGGAGAAAGGACGACCGGCAGATTTCGATGGCGCGACTTCGGTTGAACGCGAAACCGACGCATCGGTGATCTGATATGTATGCCAGCAGATTTTTGCTCAATCGCCAGAAAATCATCAATCCGCCAGAGATTCGGGCGGCGATAGCCAGCTATTTCAAAGACCAGGCGCCAGATACTCAGCCTGAGTTCTTCTACCGGCTCGAATGGTACAAAATCGGCATATCGGTGCCGTTCACTGTTTACTCACAGACAGCGCCGGTCATGCATCTTATGCCCGAATGCCAGCTGCTGGAAACAGCTGAACTGGCTGAGCTGACTGATTGCAAGTATTTCGATTTCGCGATATTTGCAGCGCCGCCCTTCGATGCCGACTGGGACCCGATGAAGGATGAAAAACGGATAATCAAATGGCTGGAAGGCGAACTGAAAGAAGCCGCCTGCATTGCCAATCATCGACTTGGCCCAAACAACCGCATCTACTATGAGGCAGGCGGAGAGCAACGCCAGTTACAGACAGTCACGATCAACGGAACGCTTGAGGTTAAAAACCGGGCTCAGCTTGAAAAAATCAGGCAAAAGCCTCTGGGCACACACCCGGAACTGGGTTGCGGGTTGCTCGAACTTACCGCCCGCAGCGAGTATGCAGGCAAAGTCTGCTGCCGCCTCTGATATCCTTAAAAAATCTGAAATACTTTAAAACTAGCCCTCTGTCACATATGACTTCAAGAATTCAATCTGAGAGTCTCTGCTTATGCCGGGCTCTCGGCAGGATTAGGCAGCTCTTACGGCTTCAGCCGTTAGAGATGCGGATGCAAGGCCCCAACGCTTCAACTCTCACCAGACGAGAGTAAGGATGAATAGCTATGGCTCTGCGTCAACGTTGCCTGGCCCGAAGTTTACGCTTTTGGGAAGCCTGCCTGCGCCCTGGTATGATTTTTATGCCTAGTGCTTATCCTTCGTCAATTAACCCCAAGATTCAAATGTGACAAAGCACTAGATCCGCAATTTGTATTCTGCTTGGCATTAGTCTGATAAAAAAGCGATCTGGCCTGGGGCCAGATCGCTTTGTCTTTAAAATGTGCTGATGAATCAGGGAACGAGGGGCGGGGCGGTTGCGGTAACGGCCTGATTTTCGGTCAATGGGGCTGCCTCAGTTAAGGCGGGGGTTGAATTCGCACCAGCTTTTGCGGCTGGAGTTTCTACTATGGCTGCTTTCTGGAGAGAAGCCTTATTTGTATTGGCTTCGGCTTTCGCCCGGGACCTAACCTTCTCTTTCCCTTTCGCTGTGTCATTGATTTTTGCTGGCGGAGCGGCATCAATCTCTTCGTAACCGCTCATAAATTCATCAAAGCTGGTTCTTTGACCTTCGATAACCATGATTCCGCTGCCTGAAGAAGGCTTTTCAGAACCGGTCTGCCGACTGCGCGGATCTGATTTGGCAACTCCACCACTGGTAATACCAGTCTGAGCGATGCCGGAGTCAAAGCCTTCGGCCAGGTCACTGCCGCTGAAGCGGCCGGCAAGGAATTCGCGCGCCATTCTTCCCCAGGCGCTGTTGGGATCGACTTTGGCGTATTCGGTCAGGTATTTGCGGGTCAGACCGTCATCGCCAAGTCGATAGGAAATGCATGCCATGTTCCATAATGACTCATAGTCAGCGCGGTCACGCTGCCAGGTCTGGGTATACCAGTAGAGAGCCTCGCGCGGCTGGCCGTTACGCATGCAGGTGACGGCAAGTTTGCGGGTAATCTTGGGAGAAGCCGGATTCTGGCGGTGATAGCGCATCAGCACCGGAATCATGCGCGGCGATTCGCTTTTCTGCATAATTCTCGGATGCAGAAGGTCATCGGGCTGCATCAGCTGGCGTTGGGGTTCGACATGGTACACTTTGGGCGCTACTGTCACCCGACGACGCGGACCTGAATCTTTCGGCAGGTTTTCCATTATAAAGTCGCCCTTATAACCGAGTTCCCTGACGAATTCATGCAGGTTCTGATCGGCGCTGACCGGCGCGCAAAGCAGTCCCAGCATTACAGGAATCAGAATTTTTTTCATACAATTTCCTGAATTTAGTCTAGAAGCAAATAATGCTTCTGATTAGTTTTCGGCAGATTTCGCCAATTTTTCATCTATTTTTTTAGTTTATACTATGATAAGCTGATAGACAATAGATTCTTGAGATGGAACAATTCTTGCAGTTCTTTTCCGGTTTGAGACTGTACAGGAGACAAATAAGATGAAAAATAAGCTTGCAAACGTATTCAGACTCTTTCTGGCACTGGTTGCCGGCATCAGCGTATCGATTTTTCTGACCGGCTGCCCGGAAGGTGGCGGCGGTGGCGGTGGCGGTACCCCTCCTGTTTACGTCGATCCGGTACATACGAGTTTCAGCCTGCAGCCTGCCCAGATTTACGAAACCGGCAGAGCTTATACTGTTTCAGCTCAGGTTCGCGAAACCCGTGGCGATGAGATAACGATCAATCTCATGCACACCTATCGCACTCTCACGACTAAAGCTGCCAATTCAACTAATCCCTATGCAGACACTTATTACGACACCGAAACCAGCTACAATTACTACTCAGGCGTCCCAAAGCAGGTAAACTGCGACATGTTTATCCGCGGGAATCCTGGAACAATCGACGACACCACAACACCCTCCTATACTTTTGGTGTCCTTAAAGGCTATGGAACGCGCACCATCAGAACTCAGGTCATGGTTGGTCGCGATGGAGAAAGCAAGCCGGCAATCTTTAACGGACTGTTCATCCCCTACTCCGACTACCGAAGCTGGGTAATGAGCGGCAAGGTCGGAGTAAAATACTGGACCCGCCTCGAAGGTTATGATTACAAGCTGAAAGATAATTATAACATCTATATTCCGCTCGAAATCTACTTCGCCGGCGCAATGCTGCCGTCAGGAGGCAGTACTAACCCATTCGACGACTCAGACTCTGAAATCATCGACAATCCTCACGACATTGGTTCCTGGTGATGCTTTGGCTGATTGAAGAATGACTAATAACATACCTTGTTCATCGTTACGAGAGTCGGTAAGGGCGCAGGCAGGTTTCTCATGAGCGGAAACTTCGAGCCAGGCAGCTTTGACGCAAAGCCATAGCTAATCACAATTAGTTCTCGCCTGGGGAGAGTTGTAGCGAATGAGATTCTGCCGAGAGCCCGAGTATCAACTGTAAATGCAGTATAAAGCAGCAGAAATATTGTAAATACAATAAGATCGATTACGATTACGATTACGATTACGAGCACGATAATACAGCTGGTTAAATGATGGCGAGGAGCCGATAAAGAGAATATACATGAGTGAGAGAAATAAGGAGAACAGAAGATGAGAAGTATGCATCGAGTTCTGGTTCTTGGCCTGATGATTCTGGCGTTGTCGCCCGGTTTTGCGTTCAATACCGGCAACGCTCTGGTAAACGACATTTTTACGGCGCAGCGGGTCGATTCATGGCCCGGGCAGCCAACGCAGCCGACACCACCGACGCCACCGACCTATCCCGGCAACCCCAATTACCCGGGTAACCCCAATTATCCAGGCAACCCAGGTTATCCTGGCTATGAATCTCCGGATCATCTGTTTGAAAGTGGCAGAAACGCCTATTTTCAGGGAAACTACAGCTACTGCATACAGCTGTTGAGACGCTTTTTAGAGCGCTATCCGCATGAATACCGCGCCGCAGAAGCAACTTTTATCGTTGCCGAAGCCTATCTCAACACTACTGATTACGGTAACGCCCTTTATTATTACCGCCTTGTCAGCAGCAAGTATTCATACTTTCACCAGGCGGAACGCGCGACCTATTACATTGGTTACTGCCTGGTTAAGGTTTTTGATTACCGCAGTGCGATCAACGAGTTCAGAAACTTCATCGCCCGCTATCCATTCAGTGAATACGTCGATGACGCCTGGTTCGTCATTGGCATGACCTACGAAAAACTCAACGACAAGGCCAGCGCAATCGCCGCCTACCAGAAAGTCGTTTATGAATTTCCGCAGTCAAGCTATTGCGAAGAAGCCAGACAACGCCTGGCAGCGTTACAGAACGGCAGTTCGACTCCAGGATATCCTGATTACAACCCGCCGCAGCCGGTTCCGGTGCCACCAAGCAACCCGGGTGGGACAGGACAGCTCACTGACTATGATCTCTACAACCGCGCCCATAACGAATACATTGCCGGAAGCTTCAACAATGCCTTCATCTATTTTGATGAACTGCTCAAGCGCTTTCCGGGATCGATGTATGCCGATGACTCGATGTTCTGGAAAGCCCGCATCAGATACGACCAGCGCAATTACCTGCAGGCCATCAGGCTGTTCGAAGACTTCATGCGTTATTACCCGAATTCAGAAATGATGCCGGAAGCGACTTTCACACTGGCCCATTCGCAAAAAGAGCATGGCCGCATAAGCGTCGCCAACAGCCAGTATCTGCGCAAGGCTGCCAACAACTTTGCCTGGTTCCAGCAGAAATACCCGACCAACAGCTACGCTTCTGAAGCTCTTTTTCAGGCTGGCGAATGTTACGAAATACTCGGCGATGACCCGACTGCCGACAATTATTTCCGCAGAGCAATAGCTCTTTATCCAGACACGCCGGCTGCAATCAAATGTAAAGAGAAACTTGCCAAAATCTGGTAACAAAGCAACCTGTAAAAGCCCCCTTCATTGGGGGCTTTTTTATTTCCACCAGCTTTTTTGTTGTTGAAGGTTTAAATTTGTAGGGTTTGAGAGTAAAATGGCTTATACCGGTTGGGTTGTTGATTTCTAAATCCGGGCCTGATATAACACGTTAGAGATTACACTATCAGGTATCTTATGGAGGCTTGAATGAAACATTGTTGTTACATTTCCCTTTTATTGATTTTTGCGCTGCTGTTCGCTTTTCCGGCACAGGCGCAGACCCGCGCCGATCTCTGGCGCCAGGTAGATGAGGCCAAGTCAAAAGGCCTGCCGCAGACTGCGATAGAGCATCTCAACAAGATTTATGAACTGGCGCAGAAGGAAAATAACATGGTAGATGCCGTTAAAGCTCTTTGCGACCGCATAGTTCAAGAAGGCAACATCCAGGGAAACAAACCCGAAGAACGCATAACCAGACTCGAAACCGAAATTGAATCGGCGGATGCCAAGGTTAAGCCACTGCTGAAAATAGTTCTGGCAAAATGGTACTGGCACTATTACAACCGCAATACCTACCGTTTCATCAACCGGTCACGCACCGAAGGACTTGATGAAAAAGATTTCACCACCTGGGATCTGCCGAAACTTTTCGCGCACATCGGCAACCTCTATGAGAATGTTCTTAAAGAAGAAGAAACGCTCAAGGCCATTCCGATAAAGACGCTAAGTGGATTCCTTGAACCCGGTAATCAACCCGAGGGGCTGCGCCCGACTCTCTTTGACTTTTTTGCCCATGAGGCGCTGACATTCTATATGGCCGACGCGCAGAGCGCCGCCCGGCCGACCACTGCCTTCGAAATCACCGTTGATTCGCCGGCTTTTGGCGATTTTGAAGCTTTCATGAAATGGCAACCGGAAACGCTCGATACAGATTCATGCAATTTCAGAGCGGTCAAACTGCTGCAGCGCTTGATGAAAGCGGCTCAGGCAAGCGACAATCTCGATGCCCTGCTCGACAACGACCTGATCAGACTGGCATGGGTTCGTCAGGTTGCCGTCGGCGACGATATTGCCAACACTTACATCAAACGCCTCGAAAGCTTCGCCAAAGCGCATGCTGCGCATGCCTATTCCGCAACGGCACTGGGCTATGCCGCACAGGAATACCAAAACCTCGGTGAGAACGTTAAAGCGGTTGAAACGGCTGAACAAGGGCAAAGCGCGCATCCGAACAGTTACGGCGCCAGTCTTTGCGCCAACCTGATCTCCACCATCAAGTCGCGTGAAGTCAGTTTTGAAACCGAGCGAGTCATTCTGCCTGAAGGCGGCCAGATTCGTGTCGCCTTCAGAAACATCGACAAGGTACATTTCAGGCTGCTGCCAAGAAAGACCGACGAACTCTTTCGAAAAAACAACTATTCGCCAGACAGCATACAGTATGATGACTACGCTGGCATTTTCAAGCGTAAAGCAGTCGAACAGTGGAGCGTAGATGTTTATCCGGGCAACGAATACAAACCGGCTGAAGCGCTGGTCGATCTGCCCAAGATGCAGCCTGGCCTTTATTACCTGGCCGCCAGTGTTAATGAAGATTTCAATGAGTCACAGAATGCGCTGTTTGTGGCGCCCATCATTGTTACCAGGCTTGGCATGGTCGTGCGCAAGCGCGAAGGCACCCAGGAAATTTTCATTGTCAACAACGTATCGGGCGAGCCAATGGAAGGCATCAAGGTGCAGGGCTATTCGCACGAATATGACAAAGGCTGGCGCCAGGTGCTCAGCGGCACTACCAATAAAGATGGTATCGCCTCGTTCAATTCGAATCGCGGCAACGGCTTCTTCATAGCAGAACACAAAGGCCATACCATTTATAAGACCAGTGATTTCTACGCTTATCAGAGCAATGATTTCTCTGCCGACACGCGGGTTTACTTCTTTACCGACCGTTCGATCTACCGGCCCGGACAGACAATATACTTCAAAGGTATAGTAGCAAGGCACGATACGCGAACGAATGAATACAAAACACTTCCGGCCGGCACCAGCGTAAACGTTCTTTTGCGCGACCCCAACAGTCAGGAAGTTAAAAACGAGAACTTCAAGACCAATGAATTCGGCTCGTTTTCAGGCACCTTCATCGCTCCAGCCGACCGTCTTACCGGCGCTTACACTATCTACTCGAACACTTTCCACAGCAGCACGATGGTGCGTGTCGAAGAATACAAACGACCAAAGTTCAAGGTCGATATAGATACTCCCACTCAGTCATTTCAGCTCGACAAGGTAGTTCAGCTGACCGGCCGGGCTATGGCCTATACCGGCGCCAAAATCGACGATGGCAAGGTTAAGTATCGTGTCGTGCGCGAAATTCGCTATCCGCCGTGGTGCTGGTGGTATTTCAATCCGGGCAGTTCGCAGGAGATCGCACACGGCACAACGGTTACCGACAAGAACGGTGAATTCGTAATCAGCTTTACCGCCCTGCCCGATCGCACGGTCAACAAGTCTGACGAGCCGATTTTCATTTATACGGTCTCAGCCGACGTAACCGATGGAACTGGCGAAACCCGCTCGAGCAAACAGACTGTGCGAATTGGTTATACCGCCCTCTCGCTCGAGCTTTCTGCCAGCGATGTTCAAGATGCCGGCAAGTCATTTCCGGTAAGCGTTAGAACGGCAACTCTCGACGGCAAAGGTATCGCCGGTGCCGGCAGTTTTCTGGTCTATGCGCTCAAGCAGCCGTCAAGAGCCTATCGCCAGAGTTACATTCGCAGCACTATTGTTGCGAAAAATGACAAGTCAAACATCAGAACCTGGGAAGAAGACAAGGTCGTTTTCGAACAGAGCTTCAACACAAGCATCGACGGCTTTTTCAACAGTGAACTCAAGCTGCCTGAGGGCGCTTACCGCATCAAGGCACAGACGCGCGACCGCTACAACAACCCGGTTAACGCGATTTTCAACTTCATGGTAGTTGACAATGCCAGCGAAAACTTTTCGATCAAGGTTCCCTTCTTCTTCAGAGATATCACTGGTGCGCTCAAGCCTGGTGACACCTTTAAAGCATTCTGGGCGACCGGCTACGGCAAGGGCCCGGCTTATATCGAGATCGAACATCGCAAAAAGATCATTCAATCCTTCTGGACAGACGTAGACAAGGGAAAAGTGCATATCAGTCTGCCAGTCACCGAGCAGCACCGCGGCGGTTTCATTGTCAGAGTCATGCAGATAAAAGAGAACCGCGAGTATTTTCTGGCTCACACAGCCGTTGTCCCCTGGACCAACAAACAGCTGCAGCTCAAGTTCGCGCATATGACATCAAAGATGCAGCCGGCCCAGAAAAACACCTGGAAAATAGAGATCACTGGCGAAGAGGCAGAAAAGAATGCTATCGAAATGGTGGCAGCCATGTATGACGCCAGCCTCGATGCCTATGCCGCTCACAGCTGGATGTCGAGCTTTTCAGTGTTCTACAATGATTACAACCGCGTGTCGCCGCAGGGATACAACCAGGCACAAAGCCTGTATAACTGGCGAAATGATCTCAACCGTTATGCCGGCGTGGGCTATCGCTCTTACCCGCAGCTGCCCTCGAATATTCAGCAGGACCTGTTCGGTTACCATTATGGCTACGAGACCAAGAGCCTTCGCATGAGTCGCGGTGCGCCGCCGATGCCAAGTGCCATGGCGCCTCAGGCAATGATGGAAAGCGAAGGCATGGTCATGGAAAAGAGCAAGATGGAAATGGCCGATTCGTTTGCCAGTGATGAAGCAGTGGCCGGTGCCGCGCCGCAGGAGGCCAATGGCGGCGGCAGCGCCGACGATGCTCCAGCCGCAGAACCGGCCCCCGATCTCGACAAGGTCTCAGCACGCAGCAATCTTAATGAGACCGCCTTTTTCCAGCCACACCTGACAATGGATGCGGACGGCAAAATTTCGGTGGAATTCACCATGCCGGAAGCCCTCACCACCTGGAAATTCATGGGCTTCGCACATGGCACTGCCCTGCAGTCCGGCCAGCTTATCGGCGAAACCGTGACCCAGAAAGACCTGATGGTGCAGCCGAATCCGCCGAGATTCATGCGCGAAGGCGACAAACTCGTCTTCACCGCAAAAGTTACCAACCTTTCAGATAAAGAGCAGAAGGGTCAGATTCGCCTGAAGCTGCAGGATACCATCACCGATGCCGATCGCAATGCCGAATTCAAGCTGAACAAACCAACCCTTGAGTTCAATGTTCCGGCCGGAGAATCACGGTCGTTTGGCTGGGAAATCAATGTTCCTGACACACCGGGTGTGGTTAAATACACAGTTGTCGGTGCCACCAGCAATCTTTCGGACGGCGAAGAAGGCATGCTGCCGATACTTTCGCGGCATATCTTCGTTACCGAGTCACTGCCCCTGCCGATCAAAGGCCCGGAGACAAAGAAGTTCACTTTCAAGAAGCTGGTTGAATCGAAAAAATCCGACAGCCTCAAACATCAGGGCCTGACTGTAGAAGTCACTTCGAATCCGGCCTGGTATGCAGTTCAGGCCTTGCCCTACCTCATCGAGTTCCCGCATGAATGTTCAGAGCAGATCTTCAACCGCATTTATGCCAACAGCCTGGCTTCGTTCATCGCAAACTCAGACCCAAAAATCAAGCGCGTATTCGACACCTGGAAAGCCGAAGCGGCCCAGGGCGGCAAGGCGCTGTTCTCGAACCTCGAAAAGAACGAGCATCTCAAATCGGTTACCCTGCTCGAGACCCCATGGGTTCTCGATGCCAAAAACGAGACCGAACAGAAACATAAAATCGGTATTCTGTTCGACCGCGCCCGTATCGATGCTGAACTCTCTCGTGGCAACAAGACCCTGGCCCAGATGCAGATGTCTGATGGCGGCTTCCCCTGGTTCCCGGGTGGACGTGTCAATTCTTTCATCACGCTTTACATCATGACCGGCTTCGGCCGCATGCGCCATCTTGGCGTCGATGTCGATGTCGCCGTCGCGCTCAAATCGCTCAATCATCTCGATGCCTGGATCAATCAGATCTATCGCGAGCTGCAGAGATACCCCGGCTGGGAAAAACGCGTTCACATCAGCCCGATAACTGCGCTTTATCTTTATGGCCGCAGTTTCTTCCTTAAGGAACGGCCGATACCCTCTGGAAGTAAGGAAGCAGTTAACTTCTTCATCGGTCAGGCAAAAGAGCACTGGCTCAAAGTTGGTTCGAGACTGGCTCAGGGGCACCTGGCTATCGCACTGCAGAGATTTGGCGACAAGCAGGTTCCGGCTGACATCGTAAAAAGCATCAAGGAACGCAGCGTTACCGACGAAGAGCTCGGCCGCTTCTGGCGTGAGAATGAGCTGTCTTTCTGGTGGTATCGTGCCGAAATCGAGACGCAGGCAGTCATGATCGAGATGTTCGCTGAAGTCTCCAAGGATGCCGAGGCGGTCGAAGACTGCAAAATCTGGCTGCTCAAGCAGAAACAGACGCAAAACTGGAAAACCACCAAGGCAACCTCCGATGCCGTGTATGCGCTGCTGCTGCGTGGCACCAACCTGCTCGCATCTGACAAGCTGGTTAAGGTTCTGCTTGGCGGCGAAGAGGTCAAGCCTGAGCGCGTCGAAGCCGGCACCGGCTATTACCAGAAGATCTTTGCCGGATCAGAAGTTAAGCCTGAAATGGGTAACATCGAGATGGTCAAAGAAGATGAAGGAATTGCCTGGGGCGCCGTTCACTGGCAGTATCTCGAAGACATGAGCAAGGTAACGCCGCACGAGACGAACCTCAAGCTCAAGAAATCGCTGTTCGTCAAACAGAATACCGACAAGGGCCCGACCATTACTCCGGTTAAGGGCGCGTTGAAGGTTGGCGACCTGCTGGTTGTTCGCATCGAGCTGCGCACTGACCGCGACATGGAATACGTTCATATGAAAGACCAGCGCGGCAGCGGCATGGAGCCGGTCAACGTGATTTCGCGTTACAAGTATCAGGACGGCCTGGCTTATTACGAAGCGACCAAGGATACCGCTACGCATTTCTACATCGATTATCTGCCCAAGGGCACTTACGTGTTCGAATACGAGCTGCGTGTGCAGCATCAGGGAACTTATCAGAGCGGCATGGCCGAGATTCAGTGCATGTATGCGCCAGAATTCAACAGCCATTCTGAAAGCTTCGTGATGCAGGTCACCGACAAGTAAGCTACTATCGCCTGCTTAATCAAGCCCGGGTATGCGCACTGCATACCCGGGCTTTTTTGTGGTCAGGTAATTTGTTTTTTAATGTAAGCTTTCGGCTGATCAGATCACTTTTTTGCCTGAAGTTTCATCTTCTGTTAAAATGCTTCGGCTTAGTGATTTTTAATGGGCACTGAATCTGAAAGGACTGGTTATGATTGATTCTTTTAAAACCCTTCTGAGCAAAGTCGATGCCGACTATGCGGACATCAGATACGAAAAAAAGTTCGAAACCTCAATCGTCTTTGCTGGAAAAGAGTTATCGAAGGCCTCAACCTCTTCGACAGATGGTTATGTTGTTCGTGTTCTTAAAGATGGCGGGTTTGCCTCAGGCGTTTTTACCAAACCTGAAGATGCTCAAAAAGTCATGGCCATGGTTGTAGAAAATGCGAAACTGACAGGCCGCAATTCTTTACAACCAGTTAAGCTTGCGCCGGTGGAAGTCATTAAAGCTGTTTTCAAGCCAGAATTACAGGAAGATCCGCGCAAAGTTTCGTTTGCCGAAAAACTTGAGCTGACCCGCCAGGCGAACCTGATTCCCTTCTCTCACCCTTCAGTTGCAACTACCTGGACGGTATATAACGAGGAAATCAGAGAAAAATGCCTGGTTACAACCGAAGGCAGCGAAATTCAGGAAGAACTGGTAACAGTATCGCTAGGCGGCAGAATAACCGCCAGAGACGGCAATCTGGTTCAGGAAATAGTGGTGCAAAGCGGTGGCGGCAATGGCTTTCAGACAGTTCGCAATCAGGAACAGAATTTTGCCGATCGAACCAGAATTGCAGTTGATCTTCTAACGGCTGAGCCTGTTTCTGGCGGTGTTTATAACTGTATTTTAAATCCGGGCATGGCTGCGGTTTTTACTCACGAAGCGTTCGGGCATTCTTCAGAAGCAGATTGCATCGAGTCCCGTCCGGTTCTGCGTAACAAGATGCAACTGGGAGCAAAGCTGGGTTCTGAAAAGCTAAGCATTACCGATGACGCGACCATACCCGGGCTCGTCGGGTTCTATCGCTTCGACGATGAGGGAGTAAGAGTGAGACGCACAGAGCTGCTTAAGAACGGAGTTCTGGTCGGTCGTCTTCATTCTCGTCGAACCGCAGCACTCTTTAATGAACCAATTTCTGGCCACGCCATCGCCGAAGATTATCGTTACCCGCCAATTATTCGAATGGGCACTATCTTCATTGAACCTGGGCAGGACAGCCTGGAGGAAATGTTTGCGATGCTAGGCGACGGTCTGTATCTTCTCGACGCCAAGGGCGGCCAGACCGCAAGCGACAACTTTACCTTCGGTGCCCAGTATGGTTATCTGGTGAAAAATGGAAAACCGGCAGGAATGATCAGAGATATCAATGTTTCGGGAAACCTGTTTCAGACAATGTTAAACATAACCGCGGTCGGCAATGATATTGAGTATTCCAAAAGAGGCGGGTGCGGTAAAGGGCAGATGAATCCACGGTCATGCAAGGGTGCTCCGCACATTCTGGCGCAGAATCTTGTGATAGGAGGCAAATAATGGAAAAGTTGCTCGAACTCGCGGCAAAGTGCTGTGATCATGCAGAAATTTACTGCCAAGACTCTGAAACACGGTCGGTCATCTTCAAGAATTCGCGCCTGCATGGCATTGAAACTCAGCTTCAGGCCGGAGTCAGTATTCGTCTAATCAAGGATGGCAAGCTTGGCTTTGCTTATACTAGAAATCTGCATGATCCTGAAGAGTTACTGCAAAACGCCTTTAATTCGCTTGAGGCTGGAGTAAAAGCGGACTTTACCTTTCCGTTTACCACAAATTTCAAAGAGCTAAAAACCATGTCTGAGTCGATAAAAGATGTCGGCAGCGAGGACTTGATAAATGAATGCAGCCGAATATGTGATCTGCTGGCAACAACATCAGGAGAAATATCGGCTTATTCCGGAATTTCCCATGAGAAATTGCGCATCATGAATTCGGCCGGCAGTGATCTCAGCGCGAGCAACTCCTGTGGCACTGTCTACGGGTCTGTCGGTTTCCCCGGGAGCGGCGCTTCTATTAGCAGAGTCAGCCATGGCACCGAGTTCAAACCGATATCAGACGAAATTATTGATGAAATAAAATTATTGTTCACTGCCGCTAACAAAACAGCCAACGTGAAGAGCAGCCGGATGAAGGTGCTTTTTATGCCAAATTCGGCTTATTCTTTGAACTGGCGCATAAGCGCTGCTGTTAACGCCAAAAATATCTACGATAAAACTTCTCCACTCTGTTCGAAATTTGGTGAGAAGATTTTCTCTGAAAAAATCACAGTTTACGACGATCCTCATGATAACAGCATTTGCCTGGCCCGCGCTTTTGATGATGAGGGAACGGCGACTTCCAGATTACCCCTTTTCGAGAATGGCGTCTTACGCAACCTTTTTTCTGACCTGAACTATGCCGGCAAGCTTAATCTGAAATCTTCAGGGCACGGCTTTCGCACGGCGCAATGGTGTAATGACCCAGTCAGCCTGAATCCGGTTCCAGCAGCAACAAATCTGCGATATCAGACCGGAAACAAATCTGTCGCGCAGTTGATCGCCTCAATTGACCGGGGCATTATTCTTGAAAATTGCCTGGGAGCTCATAGCGGCAATATTCTCAACGGTGATCTATCGCTCGGCGGTAGCCCTGCTTTATACGTTGAAAACGGTGTGATTCAAGGCCGGGTAGACAACATCATGATCGCCGGAAATATCTATGATATGTTTCGCAATGTCGTTGATTTGAGTAATACTGCCGCAGCAGGCTTCCAGAGTTTTACGCCAGCCATTCTGATCGATGATGTCAAGGTAGCCAGTTCGAGTTAGATCAGCCCTCAAGTTTGTCATCTGATGTCATCGCGAACTGTAAATAGCTTTCTTAATCTCAGTCATAAACATTTTTTCTATGCCCAATTCCAACAATGAGAATAACCAGCACATCATCGCGTTTTTGAAAGATAACCCGGTAATCTCTGACTCGCAACCTGTATTTGCCGGCATGATTGCCTTTGAGAGCATTAATGTAATTTTTCAGATGATCAGGGCTGGTTGCCAAAACTTCGAGTTTGTTTTTGATGATCTTCTGTGCGACAAAATCCAGCTTCTTCAAGTCTTTAACCGCGCCAGGCAGGAATTCCAGCTTATACATTACAAACCGAGTTTCTTCCAGACATCTTCAGCCGGTATGGTTTTGTCTTTGCCGCTGGCCAGACGATCAAGTCTGCCGTCGGCTATAACAGTATCAACTGTATCAAAATACAGCTCTAAAGCCTGTTCCACAATATGACTTTTCTTCTGCCCAAGCTCTTTGGCAATACTGTCGAGTTCGAGCAGAATGTTCTTGTCGATCGTAAACGTAACTTTAGGTCGTTCCATTTTCTAAAACCTCACTTACAATACAATTACACATATAATAATACAGAAAAGCAAACCAATACACTGCCAATCTCTTGATATCTGCTCATATACCGATGCGACCGCAGATTTTCTCATTAGGCTATTGCGAAAAAATGTTACTGAGAAAGCATGCAAACTCAACTTTGATCTGGCAATGGATGTGTATAATATTGCCTGTAAATTATTGCTGGTGCAGGTTTTCGAAGCGGTCGCGGCTTTCCTGATAGAGTTGAAGCATGGTGCCGTCGCTTTTTTCGATGACTTCGGGAATTTCCTTGTAGACATCATAGGGCGACATGATCGCCATGGAAATTCTGATCATGCGGCGCAGCATGCCATCCGGGCCATAAAAGCGCACCATCGGCAGATGCCCGGGCATCGCAAGGCGTCGCGATGCCGGCAGCTTTTTCCAGGAGAGATTGGGGCGCTGGGCTACTTTGACTTTTGTGATATCGCTGTTGAATACGCCGATAAAGCGCACCGACGACATTTCGGGAGTTGCGGTAAGAAATTCAAAATATGAAGCTTCGAGTTCAAGGGCCGGGCCTTCGAGTTCGGGCGGGAAATAGACCCAGACAAGCGGCTGCCCGCACATTGATTCCGGCAGTTTGTCGTTGAACTGCGAGAATGTTGCCTGAACTTTTGCCAGATCACCACCATTGCGGACAATGGCTGAGTCGCTGGTATAAGTGACTACAACCGGGTTTGAATGGGCAGATTCACCGGTGCCGTTAACCGCGGTCACCGTATAGGTGGCGGTCATTCCGGCTGTAATATTCTCGGTTACAGTAACATTGTTAATCGAAGAAGGAACGTTAAAGATTGCCCATTGCTCGTTCTCATATACTTTGTAATAAGCTGCACCGTTGGCAGCAGCCCACTGCAGCGTGCAGGAAAATGACGAAACCTCAGTCATAGCCAGAAACGGCGCGGCCGGCAGCAGCTGTATGATTACCGCCTCTGACTGTTGTGACGAACCTGAACTATTTTGAGCGGTCATGCGCAATGAGACGGTATCTCCTGGTGGCAGCCCCTCGGCTTTGTATTCATTGATGCTGGCAGTCAGAGTTGCCACAACAGCTTCATTGATCAACACCTGATATGACAAGGCATTTTCGACCGGTACCCATTTAAAAGAAAACCAGTCAGCGCCGATTTCGTTTTCAATGATTGTGAAAACAGGCGGTGGCGGCAGCAGTTGCACTGTTATATCAGAGTAATAAGACTCGCCGGTAATGTTGATAGCGGTGACCCTCAGATTCAGAAGGCTTCCGGGCTGAAAACCGGTGAGCAGAACTCTGGTCTGAGTGGCGGTGAGTTCCTGAAGAAGCGTATCTGAGGCCTGATAGACGCGATAACCGGTGGCAGTATCGACTTTTTGCCAGAACAAGCCAACGGAGGCAGATCCGAGATCGTAGATGCCGATATCAGCTGGCGCTGCCGGCGCCATGAGAATGCTGGTCGGGCTTGATACGCCAACCGCGGCACCTTTGTCGTAAGTCACAATCGAGAGATAGTAGGTTCCGCCAGGTTCGAGATGTTTAACCGTTTCCCAGGTATTTTTTGTCGAAGAGCCGTAAAGAGTATGGTTTACCTGGACCTGATAATGAGTGCTGGCGTTGAATTGCGGATACTGATTCCAGCTGAGTTTCACCGATTCAGGGTTGAGATGGGTCACCGACGGGGCCTGCGCCAGGTATTCGCCGGGCCGACCACTGTCGCCAGCTTCAAGCAATCCGATCAGGGCTGCAATCAGCAGCATAATTATTCCTGCGCCCTGCAGCAAAGACCTCTTGTTATTTCTTTTCATTTCGACACCAACCTGTGTACATCATAATTGCTAATAGATATTGCTCCAAGAAAAATAAATTTATCTACAATCGCATAAATTGCCAGCAGTTTTTGCAACGAGAATGATTGATGTTGGCAGAGAAACGCTGGTTGTTATATGATGACAACGCAAAAGATAATTTTCAGAGGAGAACAGAGATGAAAATGAGATACGTTTGTTCATTGGTTTTTATGCTGATTTGCGCGCTGGTCTGTCAGCCGTCACTGGCACAGGATGCCAAAGAATTTGAGAAACAGCTGCAGACAGAATTACGTAATGCGCAAAGCTCAATGTTCAACGGCAAACTCGACGTTGCCGAAGCAGGCACTCAGAAGTGCGCTCAGCTCATCGACAGTCTTAAAAAGGCAGACCCACAGCATAAGCTGATCGCTTCTTTCGAACAGCGTCTGGCGAAACTGCAGAATGACCTTGCGAAAAAGGTTAAAAAGGTTCCGGCAGATGCTGGTAAACCCACCGACAAAACGCCCGCCCCGCTGGCCAAAACACCTGCCGGCACCAGCAGCAAAGCGCTGCCACGCAACACCACGCAAGCAATGCGTGAGCTTAACAAAACCATGGATTCTCTCGAAAAATTCGAAAAGGATCGCATGCAGCGCATTCAGGAAGATTATTCTTCATACAGCGTAGAATCGACTTTCAGCAGTATTCAGCAGAAAATCGACAGCCTGCCTGGCATGCTTGAGACTGTTTCTGGCATAGCAGCAGAAGAAGGCGCCAGCGAGCACCCGGAATTTCTGGCGGCTAAAGAGCGTGTAGCATCAGTCAGCGACTGGGCCGCAAAGGAACTGGCAAAAACCCGCGAGAGCGTCGAGCGCCAGAAATCGGGTGAAGCAGCAGCGGGCGCCGATGCCGGCGCGCTAAAACAGGTTTGGGAAAGCTTTGACAATAAGTATTTCACCCCGATTAACAACCTGAGTTACGAAAATGATGTTGCAAAAATCGGCGAAGCTTTCGCGCTCTACAGCGAATACAACAGCAAAAAGGCAGAACTGGCCAAAGCACTGGCAGACTTTGAAGCCAGATACGGCACCGACCGTGATGCCATCGAAAAAGCGACGGGCGGCATGGAAGCGGTTTACCCCTGGGAAAATATCAAAAAGGCAATGATAGATATCGATGCGGTTCCGGCGCGAATGGGTGATAAGGTCAAAGAAATGATCAACATGGAACTTTCTTCACTGTCTTCGCGCCACGACTTTTATCGCCTCGAAAGACATGCCGAGATCAAAAAGCTCGAAGAATTCTGCGTAAAGAACGTGCCCGGTTATTCTGCTGATGCCGGCATTGCAAGTAAGCTTGCCGACGACAACAAGCTTTTCGAAGCAAAAATCGATCAGAAAAACTGGCCGGCCTGCAAAGGCACAGATTCTGACCGAGCTGGCGCACTCGAATATCTCAAGAACAGCTGGGGCAAAGACGTAAAGCATAAATACACAGTTCTCGGCACAGTTATCACCGGCGAATGGTCGGTTCAGAAAAAAGACCTGCTCGGCCAGCCGATAATGTATGGCCTGCCGGTGTTGCTGGCCGTTCAAAAACCCGAAGATCAGGCGCATGGCCTTGCACGTGTCTTCATACTGACTCTGCGCACAGCCGAAGGTGCCGGTGTGAAGATGGCTCCGCCTTTTACTTCTGATACCGTTGGCGACAGCTATTATATCAGAGCCAGCCAGATAAAATGACCGACAGCAGCCGCCAGAAATGACGTTCTGGCGGCTGTTACTGTCTTTGAGCGTTTGACTGATATCTGCAGTGATGCTATTCTGGTTTAAGCCCTGCTTTGAATTGATATTCCATGCTTTACGGGAGCGAAAATGGTCGGAGCAACAATAAAACGCAAAGATGATTTCACCTACGAAGACCTCAGCACATGGCCGGAAGACGAGCGCTGGGAGCTTATCGACGGTGTCGCTTATGACATGTCACCGGCACCGTTGCGGGTGCATGCTGATATTTCGCGCGAGTTATTTTATATTTTTATGACATATCTGCGTGGCAAGCCATGCAAGGTTTACCATGCTCCATTCGATGTCAGACTGCCTCTCGGAGAGGAATCTGACAACCAGGTCAGAAATGTCGTTCAGCCAGATATTCTCGTTGTCTGTGATGAGAAAAAGCTTGATGACAAAGGCTGCCGTGGCGCACCCGACCTGATCGTCGAGATATTGTCACCGACTACCGCATCGCGAGACTGCATAAAAAAACGTGCTCTTTACGAACGCCACGGCGTGAAAGAGTTCTGGACAGTCGATCCTGCCAATCGACTGGTGCAGGTTTATCTTCTCGGTTCAGACGGGCGATATGGCCGATCGAATGTTTACGGCGACAGCGATGTTGTCAATGTAAGTATTTTCGACGATCTGCAGATCGACCTCAAAGAGGTCTTTCCACTTCAGGTCAAAGTTGTTCGTGAAAGCCCAAAGCAATACAAATCTAAGTAACACTATCTGATGAAAGAACAAAATTCATGATCAAACTTCTCAACCGGGTTTCGCTGTTCAAGCGTGTTTCCGAGGCCGGCTTCAAGCCACAGCATGTGGCCGAAGTCGGCGTTTTCAAACCCGAAACTTCCAATATCTACGAATTCATAAAAAATGGTATCAGAACGACTCTGGTCGAGCCTGACCCGCGCTCGATTCAGCAGATCAAAGAGCATTTTGCCGGTTTGAGCAATGTTACTCTGCACGAAGTTGCCATTTTTGACCGCGAAGGCGATCTCGAGCTGGTTCAGCGCGAAGCCTCGACTTTTGTCAGTGAGCTGACGGCTTCGCCGGCAATACAGAATGACGGCTATAAAGTTGCCGAGAAAGACAAATTTGTTGTTCGCGCCCTGCCTTTCGCTAGAATCGATGATGGCAGCATCGATCTTCTCAGTGTCGATGTCGAAGGGGCTGAGTGGTTCGTAATCAAGACCATGCGCAGCCGGCCGGCGGTGATCTCGCTCGAAACCCATGGGGCTGCCTATGTAAACCCATATATGAGCGAAATCAGCAAGTGGATGCGTGACAATGGTTACCGGCCCTGGTATATGAACGGTTCGGATACGGTTTTTGTGCGCCCGGCCGTTATTCGGGCCTCGGCCGCTGACCGCCTGCTGTTAAAGCTGGTGAGCTGCTATCTTTGCCTGAACCGTATGCGTAAAAGTATCAAGAAACTATTGGTCTGTCGAAATTGAATACATGTTTAAAAGCCGTCATTGCGAGGAGCGTAGCGACGAAGCAATCTCTCTGCCTGTGCGATTGCTTCGTCGGGCTGACGCCCTTCTCGCAATGACAACAAAACGCTTACTCAATATTGATAAAACACTATTTACCAGACGCTGATAAAAGAGCAAAAAATGGAGGATAAAATGTCTGACTGTTCGAACAAACTGCCCTGCGCCTGTACTTATTCCTGTGGCAAACGCCAGAAGTGCTGTGAATGTGTCGCTTATCACCGCAATATGGGCGAGATACCCGGCTGTTTTTTCAGCACTGCCGGTGAGAAAACTTATGACCGCAGTATCCAGGCCTTCATGAAGGACAAACAGAAAAAATGAGTCCGCAATTCTTCTGCGCTGCCTCAATCGTAATCTTTGGCGGAACCGGCGATCTGGCAAGCCGCAAGCTGATACCGGCTCTGTGCCGGCTGCATGATGCCGGGCTACTGGCGCAGGATTTTCATGTTTTCGTAACCGGCCGGGCTGACATGAGCACTGAGGCATTTTTAGAACATCTGATGCAGCGTGAAGCGATACTGTTCAAAAAGGATACCCGCTTTGCCAATGGCTTCAATGGTCTTAAAAACCGCATCAGATATCTGCGCGCCAATCCGGCGATGGCGAATGAAGCAGAAGACTTCAAGAACCGGCTGCTGGCGGCAGAACCCCAGGCGGCGCCGGCGCGTCTTTTTTATCTCGCGGTGCCACCGAACAGCATGCAAAGCTTTATCCGTCTGATAAAGCCGTTTTCAGAGGCAAATGACAACATTCACTGCCCTGAACGCATTCTGGTCGAAAAGCCTTTCGGGCAGAATCTCAAAACGGCAATAGAGCTTAACCAGAGCCTGCTCGCTGCTTTTGACGAACATCAGATACTGCGCATCGATCATTATCTCGGCAAAGAAGCCGTGCAGAACATTCTGTTCATGCGCTTTGCCAACACATTTTTCGAGCCGCTCTGGAACAACCGTTTCATCGACAACGTGCAGATCACGTTTTCCGAGAATATTGGAATCGGTGGCCGTGCCGGTTATTTCGAGCAGTCGGGCATACTGCGCGATGTCGTGCAGAACCATCTGCTGCAGGTTCTCTGCATGGTCGCCATGGAGCCGCCACTGTCACATAAACCCGGCGACCTGCATCTTGAGAAGAATAAGGTTCTCAAGGCTCTGCGCCGATATCGCCCGGAAGAAGTGGCGACAGAAACGATCAGGGCGCAATATGCTGCCGGCGAAATCGAAAAAAAGCAGGTTCTCGGGTATCTCCAGGAGAACGGCGTGCAGCCGAATTCGCAAACCGAAACTTACGCGGCCTGCCGTGTTTTTGTCGACAACTGGCGTTGGGGCGGTGTGCCGTTCTATCTGCAGGCCGGCAAACGGCTCGATCGCAACGTAACCGAGATAGTCGTCAGTTTCAAGCCGATCCCCCACTCTATCTTCAAGGATTTTGGCGGAAAAATCGAGGCGAATCGTCTGCATATCAGAATTCAACCGAATGAAGGCATAATTCTCAAGGTCAATTCAAAGCCGCCCGGAATGCAGCTGCAGGTTTCCGATGTCGGGCTCAAATTCTCGTATGACAGCGAATTTGGCGATTACCGTCCTGACGCCTACGAACGTCTGCTGCTCGATGCACTGAATGGTGATTCCGCCCTGTTTTTAAGTAACAGTGAAATTGAAGAATCATGGAAATTCATCGACCCGATCATCGAGGCATGGCAAAGCAGTCAGCAACCGATACACACCTACAAGGCCGGCAGCATCGGCCCGGAAGAATCTGCCAGCCTGCTGGCCAGAAGCGGGCATCGCTGGCACAGACCGGTATTATGAAGCAGGCATTCTGCATTGACGCAGAGGTGACTGTCAACGATTCGCCGGAAGGTTTTGCCGGGCAGGCCGCTGATGCGGTTTTGGCGTCGATATGGCGCGCACCCGGGCCGTTAAGATTGATAAGCCTGAGCGGAGGTAATACGCCGTTTCCAGTTTATCGGCTGCTGCCGGCAAAACTTGCAAAAGCTGGACTGGCAGAAAACTGTTACTGGCTGCAGACCGACGAAAGACTGGTGGCAGCCGATGACGAGCGCAGCAATCAGAAAGCGATCCGGGCCAGCCTTTTTGCAGACGGGCTGTTGCCAGAGTCACACTTTTACCCGGTGCCTTCTAGCAGGCAGGCAGCAGCTGAGAATCGGGTTGCCGATGCCTATCAGAAACAGCTGCTGGGGCTGCCGGAGCAACTGCGCCCGCCGGCACCGCTGGATTTAATAATACTGGGCATCGGCAACGACGGGCATACGGCGTCGCTTTTTCCAAAAACAGACTGGCAAAAAGAGTCTATGCATGACTTTGCGGTATTCGAGCCGGCAAGTCAGCCAGAAGCGCGCATCAGTATGACTTATCAGCGAATTCTGCAGGCACGCGAAGTGCTTTTTCTGGTCAGTGGCGGCGCCAAGCAGCCCGTTGTCGATGAGATATTCTTCAACCGGGAATGTGAATACCCGGCGGCGGTAATTGCCCGACAACGCCCAACCCGCTGGGTTCTCGACGCCAGCGCGATTTCGCCGCACCTGCGAATGCTTTTGTAGAGTGCGGTCTGGCAGTCTTAAAACAAATTAAGATCAGACTGCAGAGCGTGTATGAGTGTGGTATATTGGTGGCGAAATTCTGATCATCTGCATATAGAAAAACCGGAGGACTTGTAATGATCAAAGCGACCTGGCTCGGGCATTCAGCCGTTAAAATCGAGGGATCAAAGACCATTTTCATCGACCCGTTCATCAAGGGCAACCCTGCGAGTTCATGCACTCTTGACGATATCAAGAAGGCTGACATGGTGTTTGTCACGCATTATCACGGCGACCACGTCGGCGATGCCTTTTTTATCTGCCAGAAAACCGGCGCAACGCTGGTGGCGATTCACGAAATTGCTGTTGAAGCCGCAGAGCTTGGCATAAAAACAGAAGGAATGAATATTGGCGGAACAGTTGAGGTTGAAGGCGTCAAGTTCAATATGGTATCGGCGCTGCATTCTGCCGAAAAAGGCACTCCGGCCGGAGTCGTCATCGAGATCGACGGACACCGGATTTATCATGCCGGCGACACTGGTCTGACCTACGATATGAAGCTTGTTGGTGAATTTTTCAAGCCGGAACTCAGCTTTCTGCCAATCGGCGACCGCTATACCATGGGCATAGCGTCTGCCGCCAAAGCCGTTGAGTTTGTGCAGACGAAGCGCGTTGTGCCGATTCACTACAACACTTTTGACCTGATACACAATGACCCGCAATCTTTTAAAAAGATGGTCGGCAATCTTGCTGAAGTCATAGTGCTGAAACCAGGCGAGCATTACGAACTGAATTGACAGCAATATGAGCGAAGCAGCAGCACGATTCAAGGTTCCGCATACTCTCGTAATCATCTTTTCGCTGATAATTCTGGCATCTGCTGTCACTTACCTGGTTCCCGGCGGCAAATACAACCGCATCGAAAAACAGGTGCAGATGGGCGAATCGATGAGCACGCGCGAAGTGGTTGATCCCGATTCGTTCAAGGAAGTTCCGGCGATACCGCAGAATCCATGGATGATGCTCAATGCCATCATGAAGAGCATGCGTCATCATTCGGCTGTCGATATCATTTTCTTCATACTGCTCATCGGCGGTGCCTTTGGCATAGTTACCGAAACCAAAGCGGTCGAAGCTTCGCTTTCAGGCCTGGTCAAGGCACTTGGCAATAACGACAAGATGGTCATTCCGGTGGTCATGTTCGTTTTCTCGCTTGGTGGTGCCACTTTTGGCATGTGCGAAGAGACGATTCCGTTCGTGGCCATGGCGGTTCCGCTGGCGCTCAAGCTCGGCTACGATTCGATAACCGGCGTCGCCATGGTCTACCTTGGCGCAATGATCGGCTTTGCCACCGCTTTTCTCAACCCTTTCACCGTCGGCATAGCGCAGGGAATTGCCGAGATCAGGCCTTTTTCGGGTCTTGGCTGCAGACTTGCGCTCTGGCTCGCATTCACAACAGTAACTATCGCATGGGTGATGCGTTACGCTGCGCGAATAAAGGCCAATCCAGTGCTCAGCCCGGTTTTTGACCTCGATGAACCGCGGCGTCACGCGGTCAGCGAGGCGGCTCAGAGTGAAAAGCTCACCAGGTCGCGCATGGCGGTTCTCACCATAATTGCCGTCGGCTTCGGCATTATCATCTATGGTGCGATAAAGCTCGGCTGGTATATCGACGAGATGGCTTCGATGTTTCTGGCGATCGGCCTGTTGTCTGGTCTGGTGGTGCGCATGGCGCCAAGCATGATTGCCTCTTCTTTCGTGAAGGGTTGCAGCGAGATCTGCGGCGCCGCCATCATGGTCGGCTTCGCGCGTGCGGTGCTGGTGATACTCGAAGACGGCGGCATCATGGATACTATTCTGTTCAAGGTTTCGGGTCTGGTCGGCAATTTTTCGCCGATGATTTCGGTGCAGGTGATGTATGTGTTTCAGACGCTGACCAACTTTTTCGTGCCTTCCGGTTCTGGTCAGGCCGCGCTGACCATGCCGATCATGGCGCCCCTGTCAGATCTTCTCGGCATTACCCGCCAGACGGCTGTGCTGGCATACCAGTTCGGCGACGGTTTTACCAACGTCATCATACCGACTTCAGCCGTTACCATAGCCGCGCTGGGAATGGGCGGCGTGCCATGGGAGCGCTGGGCCAGATGGGTGCTGCCCCTGATCGTGCTGCATTTCGCTCTTGGCGCGATCGCCCTGATGGGCGCAGTACTGGTTGGCTGGGCCGGCTGAAAAGCGGTGCAAAGCTCTCTTATTCGATTCGCTTTGCCAAAGAACACTAAAAAACTTCTCATCTTAATAGCTTTAAGCCATATGAATGAGCTATTGATAGTTGCAATTTCATCATGATTAATGTAGGTTATTGCAACGCACCTGCTACATTTCCATAAATGTTGCCAGGGGAAGTATTAAATAAAAATAATACTCAGCTTAACATCAAATATAGACCGTAAATAATAAATAAAAGCAGTGAGTTTGACAGTGTCAAAAGATCACTGGCCAATAAATTTCCGGGAGAAATCGATGAATGACAAAAACAAGATTTTAGAATCTCAGATTAAAGCAGGAAGGCTTGAAGAAGCGGCAAGTTTTCCCAAAGTCGTTCTACTGGACACTGTCAGCGCATGTAATCTCAAGTGCTCAATGTGCGTGCATAAAAATATGACGAGAAAACAGGGCATAATGAAATGGGAATTGTTAACAAAAATTCTTGATGAAATTGCTGCCACCAATAAAGATACCAGGATCTGGATGGTGTTTTTTGGCGATCCTTTTGTCATAAAAAATTCCAAACCATCTATCTTTGACATGATCAAATATGCCAAATCAGTCGGTTTAACCGATGTCGTACTTAATTCGAATGGCTGCCTCATGGATGAGACTGCCTCTAAAAAACTCATCGAGTCCGGGCTCGACAGCATTTACTTCGGAGTCGATGCTGCTACCCCGGAGACATATGCCAAACTCCGGGTTGGAGGAACCTACTCCGAGACAGTCAACAACATTTTAACTCTTGTAAAGATGATAAAAGAGCAATCGCTGAACCACCCCAAAGTGTTTGTTCAGTTCGTTGAGATGGATGAAAACAGTGCAGAAAAAGAAGCATTTATTGAATTTTGGAACAGCCATGGAGTTACCGTCAAAATAAGACCAAAAGTCAGCTGGGCTGGCAGTATAGAAGCTCCAAATCTGGTATTAGGCAACCAGGACCGATGGCCTTGTCACTGGCTCATGCAAACCATGGCCATTGCTGACGATGGCAGAGTAGTTCTGTGCCCAGTCGATCTGAACGCCAGCGTTGTAGTGGGTGATGCTACAAAAAACACCCTTGCAGAAATCTGGCACCAGCAGCTCAAGGAATTGAGAACCCTGCATCTCACCGGACGTTACTCAGAGCTTCCGCCAATGTGTCGAGACTGTAGAGACTGGCAATCGGCACGTTCTGACTATCACAATATGGATAATAAATAGTGTGCGGAATTTGCGGATTTACCGGAGAAGCTGATCTTAAAACTCTGGAAAAAATGGCTGGCACCATTTTTCACAGGGGGCCAGATGATTCCGGTTATTATATAGACGACTCCATAAACATGGGGATGCGACGTTTAAGCATCCTTGATATTTCAACGGGAAAACAGCCGATCCATAACGAGAGTAAAACACTCTGGACAGTTTTCAATGGAGAAATCTATAACTTTGCCGAGCTCAGAACCGATCTTGAAAATCGAGGTCACAGGTTCTATACGAACCACTCTGACACAGAGCTCATAGTTCATCTGTTCGAAGAATATGGCGAAGATTTCCCGAATTACATAAATGGAATGTTCGCCATTGCATTATGGGACAAGCATAACGAAAAACTGTATCTGATACGAGACAGAATGGGTGTAAAACCTCTTTTTTACAGTATATGTTCATCGAACATCCTTTTCGGGTCAGAAATCAAGACTATTCTATCGCACCCTTCATACAGAAAATCACCAAATTTTGAAGGCTTATATCACTATTTTTCATTCAAAAATGTTCCTGCCCCTCTCACTGCATTTGATGGCATCTTTCAGTTACTCCCGGGGGAAATGGGGATTTTCTCGAAAGGTAATCTGAGAAAAAAGAAATGGTGGACAATCAGATTTACAGAAGACCCGGCGATAGATGAAAATGCAGCAAAAGAGAAAATTCTGAGCATTCTCGATGATGCAACCCGTGCACGCATGATATGTGACGTGCCATTTGGCGCATACCTCAGTGGCGGGGTTGATTCGAGTGCAATTGTTGCACTCATGACAAGATATTCTGATCAGCCAGTGAAAACGTTTTCGCTCGGCTACGAAGATGAGCTTGCGAACAAGGAAGCGGATTTATATTACGCTCGTAAAGTATCTGAAGCCTATAAAACTGAGCATTACGAATACATAATGTCGTGCCAGGAACTCAAAGATGAAATCGAGAATGTTATAAAGTCTTTTGATCAGCCGTTTTCCGGAACAATATCAACATTTTTCCTTACCAGGCTTATGAGCCGCCACATTAAAGTCGCCTTATCCGGCGATGGAGCAGACGAGCTGTTCGGCAGCTATCTTTCGCACAGAACTGCTCGCCCGATAAGCCTCTATTCTGAACTGCTTGCCGCCGGCAAAGAGCCGGCTGCTCATATTGACAGCCTTTCGCCATGCACTGTCGAATTCCTGCGCGACCTGCATGAACGGTCTGGTGGTGACGAGTCTCGCTGGCGCTACCTGTTGTATCAGTTCGGCGACGAAGAAAAACAGAAAATTCTTTCACCTGATTTTATTCAGCATATAGAGTCGCAATGTACTTTGAACCTTGTCCAACAATCTTTTGCACAGTTATCGGCAAAAGACCCACTGAACAGAATTCTTGAAATGGAATGGAACACACAGCTGCCAGACCAGGTTCTGGCATTTGTAGACTTCCTGTCTATGGCTCATTCTGTTGAGGTGAGATCGCCCTTTCTCGATTATCGACTGGTTGAATACGCTGCAACTATTCCTGGAACCATGAAAATCAGAAATGGCACAGTGAAAGATATATTAAAAAAAGCATTGCATCCCTTACTTCCCGAAGGCATAACTTCCAGATCGAAAGAGGGTTTTGTATTGCCCGTATTTGTCTGGATGATCGACAAGCTGAAGGATTTTACCTTTGATTATTTATCTCCTGAAAGATTGTCCAGTCATGCGATGTTGAATAAACATGCGGTAAACGGCTTGTTGAACGACTATTATTCCGGCAACAGAAGCCTTGCCGGCAGAATATGGAATTTATTGATGTTTCAGATCTGGTGGGAAAAGTATCTTTCCTGAACCAGAGAGAAGTATTGTTGAATCAGGGGGCAGCTATGTATAATGGCAGAAACATAAGGTTAAGACCATTTGAAAAAGCAGATCAAAAGCAATACAGAGAATGGGTAAACAACTCTGATATTGCCTCTCTGGTCGACAGGATTTTACCTGTATCCGAGTATGAGCATGACAAGTGGTATTCTTCGATCATGGACAGGCAGAATTGTGTATTTTTTGCCATTGAAACCATTGAATCGGCAAAATTTATCGGAGCAATCTGGCTGTGGGACATTGATTTCCGCCACCGCAAGGCTGAGGTAAGAGTTCTGATCGGAGAATCCTCCTCTGTCAACAAAGGTCTCGGAACAGAGGCCATTACCTTGATACAGTCTTTTGCATTTGAAAAAGTGAACCTTCACAAGCTTTTTGCCTATGTCCTGTCAAAAAACCAGCGGGCTGTCAGGGCTTTTGAAAAAGCAGGTTTTGAGACTGAGGCTGAGCTGAAGGAAGACAGATTCGTCAACGGTGTATACGAAGATGTGGCTATTCTGGCTTGCATTAAACGCTGAGATAAGGCTCAAATGGATATAATCCCGAAAGGATAAAAGTTTGAAATGAATAAAAACAGCATAGAACATACCCAGGAAAAATATGATATCAGGCCCGAAGCCTTGGAATTTCCAATGATGAGCGTGATATCCTTCGTTTATGTATGCAATGCAAAATGCCCCAACTGCCCGTATACAAACTCTGACATCAGATCTACATACAACGACAGATTGTATATGAATGAAGACACCTTCAAGCTGATCGCTGATCAGAGTGGCCCATACGGCGCCTGGATAAGGATGTCCGGCGGCGGCGAGCCGATGCTGCATCCAAAGGCAGTTGAGCTTATGGAGTATGCCAAGAGTGTCGGCGCTAAAATCGGTCTGATCACCAATGGTTCAATGTTTAACGATGACAATATCCATCGACTTCTGGAAGCAGAAATAGATATGATCGAGATCAGTGTCGATGCCTGCGATGAGCAGACTTATTCACAGGTCAGAACAGGGTTGAACTGGGATAAGCTGGTCAAAAATGTTAAAAGAGTAGTTGAGATAAGAAACAAGCTGGGCGGCAAAACCAAAGTAATTGCCAGTGGAGTCAACCAGACGGGAGTTGATATCGACGCTGTTGCAAAATACTGGGAACCAATCGTCGATAATTTTCAGAAAAGAAAGTATCTGACCTGGGGAATAAATGATCCGGCAAAATCAGCAGATCCAGAGCCTTATCTGCCACCCGAAGAAATGATTCCCTGCCCGTTCATATTCGAACGACTCAATATTGATTCGCGCGGAAAAGTCATGGTTTGCGGGTTCGATATTGCCGCGACCACCGACATGGGCAATATCCATGAAAAAAGCATCAAAGAAATCTGGCATGGTGAAGGTTTTGAGTATTACCGACGACTTCATCTCGAGCGAAAAGCCAGTCAGATCGAGCTCTGCAAACATTGCCCGGACTGGAAATACCGGTCATGGAAGCATAATTACTGGAAAGTCGTTGCCAATGCAGAAAAGAAGCGCAAGGACGTTCTCGGCTTTCATGACAACGAAGGCTGCATAGCTGACAATAATGAAGGCAACGGCAAATGATGATCGGCATCCTGCAGCCGGGTTATCTTCCCTGGCTGGGCTTTTTTGAACAGATCAACCGAAGCGATGCTTTCGTTCTCTACGATGACGTGCAATATGATAAGCACAGCTGGCGCAATCGAAACCGCATCAAGGGAAGCAACGGGATTCAATGGTTGACTGTGCCTGTGCACGTAAAATTTGAAGAGCACCCTGCAATTAGTGACGTGCGCATCGACAACAGTACAAACTGGAAACGAAAGCACCTTGCCGCAATCAGACAGAGTTACTCCAAAGCCCCATTTTTCAAGGATTACATAGGGATATTCGAGGACGCATACCAGCGCGAATGGGAATTGCTGGTAGATCTCGACCTGTATTTTATTGAAAAAATGCTTGATTGCCTTGTTCTTTCTCACAAAAAGCTTGTCCGCTCTTCCCAGATTGCAGTAGAGAATGGAGATCGCATACAAAGGCTCATTAACATCTGCCACGCGATGGGAGCCGATGAATTTTACGAAGGAGCGGCGGGAAAAAATTACATCGATGATGATAATTTTGCCAGAGCAGGTATCAGAGTCATTTATCAGGACTATCAGCATCCCCAATACAGTCAGCTTTACGGAGATTTCGTGCCATACCTTTCAATTGTAGATTTGCTTTTTAATCACGGAAGTGATAGCTTGAAAATCCTTACCCAGACATATGAACAGAGGTTTAAAGTATGAAAAAAACTATATTGATAACTGGCGGCGCCGGATTTATTGGAAGTAATTTCGTTCGTTACATTTATAACAATTATCCGGAATACAATATCATTGTGCTCGACGCTCTGACTTATGCTGGCAGCGTAGAGAATCTTCCTGTTAACATTAATGAGAACCAGGATGAGAGATTTATTTTCTGGTATGGGAATGTAAAAAATGGCGAACTGGTCGACACATTGATGTCGAACTCAGATATCGTTGTGCATTTTGCTGCAGAGACTCACGTCACTCGCTCTATATATGATAACTTCATCTTTTTTGAAACAGACGTTATCGGCACGCAAACTGTCGCCAATGCAGCTCTTAAGTATAGAGACCGAATAGAACGCTTCATTCATATCTCAACATCTGAAGTTTATGGAACGGCGTTACACCCTTTAATGAACGAGGATCATCCCCTCAACCCCATGAGTCCATACGCATCTGCAAAAACTGGCGCAGACAGGCTTGTATATTCTTATTGGGCAACATATGACTTGCCAGTCACCATTATAAGGCCTTTCAATAATTTTGGGCCATACCAGCATCTGGAAAAGGCGATTCCAAGATTTATCACCAGCTGCATATTGAATGAGCCGATCCGTCTGCACGGCGATGGCAGCGCAGCCAGAGACTATGTTTTTGTGCGTGATGTATGCAAGGCCATCAAAACTGTAATTGATGCCAAACCCGAGATTGTTAACGGTCAGGCATTTAACGTGGCATCTGCAACTGATCGCTCAATGGAAGCCATTGCCAAAGATATCGTTAAGCGCATGGGAAAATCCGAATCTTTGATAACTTATGTAGGCGATAGACCAGGTCAGGTTTTCAGACATACCGGCGACATCACAAAAATATCGAAAGTACTGAACTGGAAACCGGAAACGACCTGGGAAAAGGGCCTTGAAGAAACCATACAATGGTATGAAAACAACGAGAAGTGGTGGAACAAGCAATTGTGGATGAGAGCCCTGCCGATCATCACGAAAAGCGGCAAAAGAGAATTACACTGAATATCTTATATCTGAATAATCTTGAGATCTAATTGGCAAGTAAATAAGGGAGTTTTGAATGGTTTCCTTGAATGATATTTTTGCTAAAGCATTTAAGTGCACTGAGGTAAAGATAGAACAAAGTGCTGAAGACATACCTGGTTGGGATTCCGTTTCTCACCTGCAACTGATTTTAATTATTGAAGATTCATTTAACATTGCATTGTCTACTGATGAAATTGTCAACATTAAATCTGTGAAGGACGTAGTTTTGATGCTTGAAAAGAGAGGCCTTGACTTCAGCTTTAATTAATCATGGACTCTTCAACTGTATGCCATTACTCCCAAAAATAATCTCTTTATTCTTGATATTCGGTTGGAAAAACATGGGATATGGGAGTGCATTGTTAAAACAAGTCTTTTATGGTATTATTGCTTATGTTTGATATTATCAAAAAAATTTAGTATTGGGGTCTTTAATGACTGCTCTTCAAGGCAAATATCTGACTTTACTCTTAGATTATTTGAAAAAGTCCTATTTCCCTTTCTACAGAGCTGTCGAAGCAGTCAAGCTTGAACATGAAAACATATTTACAAACCTTGGAGACTTTGCCTGCAACGCTGCTGTAAATGCATTCGGAGAAGATGTAATTGAGAAAATGGCTCGTGCTTACGCATATTTTGTGACAGATGCTAACAAAGAACAACTAAAATATTGCATTAGAGGACATTACAGGAATAAAACATATAAAGAAGTCTTTGACTCGGTCTATGACAATGACGATTACATGCAGAATTACCATTGGGGAGTTTTTGCCACAACTTTTTTATGGAAACACCATCTCGAAATTTTCAAATTTTTTACTGATCGCTTTTTAAATCAATATATCCAAAATCGTTCTCGCGTTATTGACTTTGGCTCTGGAAGTGGAATTTGGAGTCTAATTGCCGCAAATCAGAACCATGACTTGTCCATTACAGGAATTGACATTAGCAAAAGCTCTCTTCAAATAGCCAAAATGCTATCTCAAGGTGCAGGATTAGAAAAACGAATCAATTTCCAGGTACAAGATGCATTGAGCTTTTGTTCCGATCAAAAATTTCAGGCAGGTATTTCTTGCTTTCTCCTCGAACATCTAGAGAGCCCTGCTGATCTTCTAAAAAACCTTTCTATGAACTTAGCTCCTGACAGTCCATGTTTTGTTACAGGAGCAATTACGGCCGCCGAGGTTGACCACATATATGAATTTAAAAAGGAATCTGAATTGATTAGCCTGGCTGAATCATGTGGTTTTAGAATAGTTGAAACATTTACAGGATGTCCTGCGCCCTTGAATCGCTCGATAAAATTCCTTCCCAGATCGCTTGCTCTAATAATGCGAAAAAAACAAACAGAGTTATGGTGAACACAGAATCCAAATTGTCTCTAGCCGATTTTCAGGATAACGTTAGACAGATATGCAAAAGCAAGTTGTCTTTTTTCAAATCCGAAGAAATCGAAGCCCTTCTAAGAGGCCAGGATTTAAAGAAATTATTCGATTTTCGGATTCGCTATGCGCTGCTAACAAATTACACGTCTGAGCAAGTAAAGCTGGCTATTGACTGTAATCTTGTGCTCTTAGGGGTTTTAGCGGATGGATATACATGTGCTTATGACAGATGGTTTGATGATATAGTCGATAGAGACTCAGCTTTGCACAAATTTAGACCTGACATGATTATACTGCATCTGTCAACATGTGGGCTAACTAATTGTGGTTGCTGGAGACCCAATAATTTTATTGAACAAGTTAAAGCATCATTGCCTATTCTCAAATCTTTTGGAGTTCCAGTTCAAATCATACTACCGGAACCAGTCGAATCTGAATTGCAGCCCAACAGTGTATGGTCTCATTGGCGACTTAGCCTCTTAAACGAATTATATTCATTGTCAAGAGACTATAGCTTTGAAATTTTGGATCTTTTTCCAATTTTTTACGCCAGGGAATCTGCAGTTTTTGCCGCAAGATATTGGTTCAGCGCCAAGCTACCATTTCATCCCAATTGCTTAAATCCAGTGGGCAAACTGATAGCGCGCAGCATCAAAGCAAATATTTTCAAACCAATAAAGCTTATAGCCGTGGACCTTGACAACACTCTTTGGGGGGGGGTAACTGGCGAGGATGGGATATATGAACTTAGCCTCGATCCCCATTCAAATGGCGGGCAATTCATAAGATTTCAACGTTGGCTGAAAGATTTCTCTGAAGGAGGTGGGTTACTGGCAACCGTATCTAAGAATAACATAGAAGACGCTAGACAAACATTTTTAGCAAGGCATGAAATGCTATTGCATTGGGATGATTTTATTATACATAAAATCAGCTGGCAAGAAAAAGCAATCAGTATTAAAGAAATTTCTCAGGAACTTAATATCGGTCTTAATAGCATCGCTTTCATAGATGACAGTTTGTTTGAGCGAGATCTTGTAAGGAAAGAATGCCCAGAAGTAACCGTAGTAGATTTTAATCATATTGATGAACTTACTGAATTGTTAAACAAGATGCCAGTTTTCGACAGCTGTTACTATGTGACTCAAGAAGACAAAATTAAGTTCATGCAATACAGTGACGAAAAAAATCGGAAAAATTTTGCTCTGACTTTCAATAACAAACAAGATTTTCTCCGAGCATTAAAAGTAACCGTAGAGCCTTTCAGAATTAGTGAGCTGAATATTCAGAGAGTCTGTGACCTTGTAGGTAAAACAAATCAATTCAATTTGACTACATTACGTGCAACTAGGTCAGAATTGCTTAATTACGCCTCCACCCCAAGCAACTATGCATATTGTTTCAAAACTTCCGATATCTATGGCGAACATGGTATAACTGGTGTATTAGTTGCCATACCTGAAAACCAATCAGAATATACCATCCAGTTATGGCTGCAAAGCTGTCGAGTAATGGGCAGGGATATAGAAAAATCTCATTTTGCTCACTTGATTAGTTGGATGAAAACTAACAATGTATCAACTTTGAATGGAGTTTACATTAGATCTTCAAAAAATATGCCCGTTGAAATGCTCTATCCAGAACTTGGATTCGAACTTCACAGCGGTACTGAGACAAAGAAAATTTTTAAAGCAAATGTTGCCGATCTTTCAGCAAATAATCACGCAGAAATTTTAATAAACAAAGACAGCGAGATTGGCAGATGAGAATTATTGCTTTGTTAGGTGTTCTGCCAGACAATGCAGTATGAGTTCAGTTCTGACAAAATTAGACTATCTTTATGATTTATAAACAATCAAAGGCGACCAATCATTGAGCGTTAAAATCTTTGAAATAATCGAAAATGAACTCGAAAGAATAAGTAAGTCTTATGTCTACTGTCATTGTTCAATTCAGGGGTTGGGGTTGGCAATCGGTGAACTAACGTCATTATTGACGCTCTTGTTGAAAAAACTTGATGGAAAGACTTTAATTGTTCCATCCTTCTGTTTTGCAAACAATTCAGAATATGCAAACCTGCTCTCCTCTGGAATTGATTACTATCCTGAGCGCTCACCTGCTCGCGTAAATATTTTCGGAGAAGTCATGCGAAGGTATGCTGAGACAATTCGATCTTCACATCCAATTTACCCAGTATTGGCTTATGGGCCACAAGCAAAAGAATTAGTTGATGGTGATCACAAAGAATTGGAATTTCTTGGGCCCCGGAGCGCAATTGGCAAATTATCCTCGAAAGATGTTCATATTCTTGGATTGGGAGTTTCCATTTCAACAAATTCGTTTTTCCATTTTGTTGACATGCCTTTCGAGAACCTGTTCCCAATTGCAAGATCCGCCAAAGTACATTGCCGAGTCATGAAAAACAATGGTTCATTAATATACGAGGCGGATTACCATACAATATCTGCAGAACTGCGCAAACGCATACGCCCAGACACTCTTCATCTGTTGATGGAAAAAGAATCTTTTTACCGCTTTTCAGACATAGGACAACCAAACTTCTACCACCTAGAGTTGCAGCCATTTTTAAGTTTTGGCAAGTCTGTTGCAGCAGACTATTACCGACAAGGGAAATTGCCATGTTGGTGGACAAAATGAACCTATTAGATGAAAATAAAATTCACAAAATAATTGACGAGCTGTCAACGGACTACTTGTCATTTTTGCAAGAACTAATTCGCTGTCCCAGCCCTCTAACAGATGTAGAAAGCTGTATGTCTCTAGTGTATAATCGAATGCAAAAACTGGAGCTTTCCCCAACTCAATATAGATATACCGATAAAGACAGCGGTTTTGTTTTTCCCTCTCTGGTAGGACATCTACCTGGGTCTGGTGAATTCACTTTTGTTCTGAATGCCCACATTGACACTGCTCCTGTTGAATCTCCCGACACTTGGCTGCATCATCCTTATTCGGCAACAATTTCAGAGAACCGCCTTTATGGTCGAGGTGCTGTTGATGATAAGGCAGGGGTTGCAATGTTGCTGCTGCTGGCAGACACATTTCGTCGCTTAGCAGAGCCTTTGCCTTCTACGCTGCTTTTTGAGTGTGTCAGTGGCGATGAATGCTGTGGATTTGGCTCCTTATCATGCCTTAATGCAGGACTAACATGCGATGCTGCTATAGTCATAGATGGAACTTGGCCTTATCGAATTATTGATGCTCACCTCGGACAAATCTGGGTTGATGTTTGCTTCAGAGGTGTCGCTGCAGCAGCCTGTTCGCAAAATCGCGTTCAAAGTCCAATTCAAGCGGCCTTCGAGTTAAACAAGCAACTGCAAAAGCAATGTGAAATTTGGAGTATCCAAACGCCAGACTGGGAAGGGTTAACAAATCCATATTTCACTAATTTAGGAAAAATTTCGGCAGGAGCTTGGGCAGGTGCCACACCGGAGGTGTGCGAATGTTCTTTTCAAATAGGCTTTGCCCCGCCTATAACATACCAAGCAGCCTTTAATATCTTTCTGGAAAAAGCTGAAAACATAGCCAGATCCTTCAATTTAAAATACGAGTTAAAAAAGAATCTTTTGGCTCTCAACTCATTTTCCAATCGAAACAACAATCTTGTCCAACTTGTAAAAAGTGTTATTCCTATAACCATAGGAAACAAAATGCCCCCTCTTAACGTTGCAGTAATGGGGCATTGTGATCTAAGATTCTTCCAGAGAAAGGATGGCTCACCAGCAGATGCCTGTCTGTATGGACCTGGAGGAGGATACAATCCACATGCAGTAGATGAATCATATGAGATTGATCACTTTGTACCAGTCGCAAAGACAATTGCATCAGCAATAATACGCTGGAATAGGGGCGCAAAATAAATTCCTTCATCTTAAAAAAAGCAGATCATGTAAAACTCTTTTTGAAAAAGCCAATAAAATTATCTTCATTGCAATTCTCTTTAACCCACTGCCAAGATTGTAATTGAAGTAGTGAAAGCTCATTAGAATCTCTTAGAAACCTATAGATCTGCTCCGCAATTTGTTTAGGGTTTCTCGAATTAATAAGCGGTGGTGGCGTTTTATAAAAGGGAACCGGAACCATAACATCTCCAACAAATGACACACACACACAAGCATTTGCCATTGGCTCCAAAGCGGAAAACGCCAGCACTGGAGTTCCAAATTGTCCAAAACAGATTGTTGCTCCTTGATAATAGACTTTGAGCTCTTGCCGACGCATCTCAGAAACCCATATTATTGCATTCTCTATCCCGAGCGCCCTAGCTAAGCTTTTACTGGCAGAGACATCTGGCCCTTTCTCGACTAGTATAAGTTTCATTTGATCGTCGTTAGACAACCTCAGATACTCAGAAAAAGATTTGAGCACGACATCATTACCTTTGTTGTCTGAAAAAAATTTGTTATTGCCGAACCAGAATTGGCGTGTTGAAGAGAAAAAATACCGATTTATGCCCAACTTTCTACAAACATACTTTTGGCTGTCAATCCTTTTTTGTGCGAGCTGCTCATAGTCCTCTATTTCAAAACAATGTGGTAAAAAAAACATATTCCCGGAATATCCAATCTTTTGCAAAGATGAATATTGATATGGTGCTATAAGAATTGAATCAGAATTGTGTATAGATGCTATTGATTGATTTTTGACAAAAAGCAACAAATATGGAAGTTTTAAAATCTTTTTCCATAATGGATATCCCTCTGTCCAGACAGGATTAAAACAAAACTGGTCAAGATCAGCTCCAAAACTCCAATAGTTGTAATCAATGCCAGCTTCTTTCAATAAATAAGCTTTCTCGCCAGTAGCCAGGCAATTCATAATATTGAATTCTTGTTTAATTGCTTTTAACTCTCTGACAAGCCTTGCTCTGGAAAACCGACAACCAGCAAGCCTATCGGTTAAATCCCATGGTTGACGTTTATCGCCATAATGAAATGAGGTTGAATCATGACCTGTTGAACCGTAGTTAATAGATAGGTAAAATGTCTTTACTCCGTTCCGGTTTAAAATCTCTGCCAATTTGTAAGGCAGGCCGCCAACTTCAAAAGAGCAAAAGATCAGATAATTCATCTTGAAAATATTTCTTTGAGTGTATCACAGACGAGGTGAACTTTTTCTTCGGTCAGTTTAGGGTATAACGGAAGCGTAATCGTGCGCCGGCCAATCCTTTCAGCAACTGGAAAATCTTCTGGTTTGAAACCGAACCTTTGTTTAATGAAGCTTAATGTATGGACTGCCCGATAGTTGACCGCACAGCCGATACCTGCTTCCTGAAGCCTGGAGAGAACATCGTCTCGATCGAAATCTTCTGGAACAAGTACTGTGAACAGATGATGCCCACTTACTTCATCGGGTCCTGGAGACTCGATAAAATCAAGCCCTTCAACGTCACTCAGCAGTTCTCTATACAGTCGTTCAAGTTCTTCACGCTTTCGTCGCAAGCCATCGATCTTTGCGAGCTGACCGATAAGAAGTGCAGCATGAATATCATCCATGTTGTATTTCCAGCCCATCATCTCCATATCCCAATGTTCGTATTTGTTGGAATAGCGGGAAGCAGCATTCTTTGAAATTCCATGGTGGCGAGCCGACCTGTACCAGGCGGCATCTTCGGAGAACCTTGTGGCAATCGCGCCACCTTCACCACAGGTGATGTTCTTAGTCGCATAAAACGAAAAGCAGGCTGCGTGACTCAGCTGCCCTGGGCGAATTCCATCTCTGATACCCTCGATGCAATGAGCAGCATCCTCAATCAAGATCAGATCATGTTTGTCTGCAAGTGCTGAAAATCCTTTGATATCAACCATTCTGCCATATAAATGCACGGGCAGAATAGCCCTGGTTTTCTTTGAGATATGTTTCGCAACCGACTCAGGAGTCAGCAACCCGCTTTTCGGACATACATCGACGAATATTGGAGTCGCGCCTGTCTCCATAATTGCAGTCGCGGTTGCCACAAACGTCATCGGTGTAGTAATGACTTCATCGCCCTGACCAATTCCATAACGTAACAATGCAAGGTGAAGCGCCCCGGTGCAGCTGGTAACAGCAACTGCGTCCTCAATATCTAAATATCCTGCAAAGCCACTTTCAAATTCCTTCACCCTTGATCCAGTAGTCAGAAAAACCGAACGTAATACTTCACCTACACTCGAAATGTCACTTTCATCCAGATTGTGCAAAAAGAACTCTACTCTTCTGCTCATTTTTTCGCCTCGAAATAACGTTTTTTCAGCCACCCGATCTCTTCTGAGAAATCAGGAATAAACATCCGCAAAGGGTTGCGCCGTGACAGATATAACAGGAAAACCAATACCATTACAAAGCCGATAAGACAAGTTGAAGAAGTTGCAATTGCAGCCCCTGTAACCTGATAGCGTGGAACCAGGAATAAATTCAGTGTAATACTTATAATTCCCAAAGCTATCGCTGACAAGGATGCGAGCAAAAATGCTCCCTTTTTAACATAGAAAGGTGCGGCCATTGAAGATAATGCTAAAAACCATACGGCCAGCATCAAAATCTGAAAAGCATTAATCGCTGGCTGAAATTGCTCTCCACCATAAATCATGAGCATTGGTTTTGCCAGTAATATTGCCAGAAAAACGCCAGCACCCCAGGAATAGAAGGTAAGTCGCAAAGTCTTTATTGTAACTTCATAATCATCCGAAGCATGAATTACCCTTGGATAAAGAGCTGCCTGAAGTGTCATCGGCAGAAACAGAATCGAAAAAGACAGATTCAGGGCCACTGCAAAAATACCAGCATCGTTCTCGCCACAATAATGAAATACGATCAGCTGGTTGATTCTTGTGTATACAAATCCGGCGACCGTCGCAACGTGTTGTTTAAGCCCGGCTTTAATGAGTTCTACAGCCAGTTTTCTTGAGAAGAGCTCCTTGCGTTCTACCAACCCGGATTTTATGCAGAATGCAATAATGAATGCAACCGCAACCACCTGTGAAATCAACATGTATATCAATAGAAAGGCAAAATTGATGTTATCAGTCAGATATGCCATCAACACGATCAGCAGACCTGTTAAAGACTGTACAGTAACGACGTATGCTGAATATCTTATATGTCCTGTTGCTTGAAGAAAAACCATCAAATCCGCGGCCAGCATGGTGAAAAAAAGCAACAGAACAATATAGTGTGAATACTTGATTACATTTGAAGAAAAGGTGCCTGGCAGAAAACTTACAGACAGCCAGAAAACAACGCCGGCGATAACTGCATACAGAAGACTCAGCATGACGATGGTTGCAAATTTTGATCCATCTGAATAATCATAAATTTCTCTGTTCGAAAAGTGGTAAATCGCAGTGCTCATGCTCATGCAGAACAATACTGCGAAAAAGCCGGTCCAAGTCTGCATTTCAGCGAGAAAGCCTCTGCCGCCTGGCCCCAGAGAACGATTTATTACCGCATGAATGATAAAAGTAACCGCAACAAAAGTAAATTTACTGCCGAGCATCCATGCAAAATTGGCCTTCAGACTCATTGCCAGCAAACCAAGTTTCTAAGAATTTCTCCGGATAAAACGATGTCAAAATTACTATTCAAGGGAGTCTTCTTGATTATCAGAATTGAATCAATAACCGGTTGCTGTTTCGAAATAGTCATACCGTTATGAGTCTGGACGAGAGAATCTTACCAAATAAGCGATGCCCTGTCAATTTTGTCAGCCGCAAATCAGGCGCCAAGCGATGATTATATCAAGCAGTCTCGAGATAAATTCAGATCTGCAGGTCGTCTTCGTCCTGGCTGACGTTGAAAGCGGCGAAGGCTGGCGAATAGAGCAGCTGCTTCATTTTTTTGACGGTGGGCTGCAGGTCGTGACCTTCGTCGTTCCAGCCGACAAAGATGCGGCTTTCCGGGCTCTGCTGCTTGATCAGCCTGATGATCATGAACAGCGATCTGATCGCGTGTTCCATCATGGCGCGCGGATGATCGGGAAAGAACTTCGTTCCCTTGATACTTGGATAATAGGGATGAAAGTTGAAATCTACCAGCACGTCATGCTTCTGCATCATCCTGATGCCGTATTCAATAGTGGCGACAGCCTCGGTTATCGCTTCGTTTCCGGTTATGCCGGGCGGCTGGAACAACACATTCATTTCGACGGCGGTGCGCCGGCCATGGCCGGCAAGGGCTGTGAAAACGGCATCGACCTCGTCGCGCGTTATCGATTTTTTGAGGTGACCGATGCGCACTTCTTCGCTCTGTGACTCGAGGCCGAGAGTAATCGAAAGCGACTGATCAGCTCTGAGATATTCAAGCATTTCACTGATGCGATCTGCGGTAACGAACTGTTCGCGCGAATCGAAACTGACTCGCTTTACCGAACTAAGACCGGCAACAAATTCGAGAATATTATGGCGGGTTTCTCGGGAAAGCTCTTTATCATTGAGCGTAGAGCCATAGTTGTAAATAACCAGATGCCCGACTTTCGGTAAAATCTCTTTATAGTGCTGTTTGAGAAACTCCAGGCGGTGGCGGTTCATTTCCGGGGTGAACGAAACCCCTTCGCCGGCGCCAAGATCGCAGTGAATGCACTGAATGTTGTAAAACGGGCAGCGGCCGGTCGGGCTCTCGTTGCCGAATACCAGAGCCAGCCTCAATCCGCGCGGCGAAGCAACCGGTTCGAAGAGTGAACCTTCCGGGGGTTTGCTGAAATCGATGGTTTCTGACATGTTCAGGCCTTTACAATCATGTAGTTTCCAAGGAACAGGGCATCGATACCCGTTCGTGAAAAAGTCGAAAGTGCGTCTGCCGGAGTCATCACTATCGGCTCACTGTCATTGAAGGAGGTGTTGAGAACCATCGGCACCTGCGACAGTCTGGCAAACTCAGAAATAAGCCGGTGATAAAGCGGGTTTACCTTTTGATCGACCGTTTGAATGCGGCTGGTTTTATCGACATGCACCACCGCTGGAATCAGCTCAGCCTTTCCTGGTCGTGTCGGATAGGCGTAAAGCATGAAATCGCTCGACAAAGATTTGTTTGCCGGCATGTCAAACCACTTATCGGCGGCTTCAGCCAGAACGCTCGGCGCGAAAGGCCGAAAATCTTCGCGATGCTTGATCTTGCGGTTGAGAATGTCGCGCATATCGCGGCGACGCGGGTCGGCCAGCAAAGAGCGGTTGCCCAGCGCGCGCGGGCCTGTTTCCATGCGGCCCTGGAACCAGCCGACTATTTTGCCTTCATTGATGAAGGCTGCTGCCCGCTCGGCCGGATCGCTGACTTTATCTGCCTTAAAAGTTGTCTGCGCTATGGCTTCTTCGATCTGAGAATCGTGATACTCAGGACCCCAGAGCGCGTTATCCATTACATAACTGCGCTGATTGCCGAGAGTTTCGCACCAGACCTGCAGCGCCGCGCCGATGGCCGAGCCGGCGTCGTTGGCGGCAGGTTGAATATAAACCTCTTTGAAACCGGCTTTCTGCTGAATCATAGCATTGGCGACACAGTTCAAAGCGGTGCCGCCAGAGAGACAGAGATTTTCAGCCGGTTCGATCTGGCGCATGCGACGACAGAGTTCAAGCAGAACATTTTCGGTAAACTGCTGCAAAGTGGCTGCAAGATTACGATGATCTTCGGTTATTGCATCTTCGCGGCGCCGGGTCGGGCCGAACAACGCTTCAAGCGCTGACATATCAGAGCTTCTGAAGCGGGTGATGTCGTTGTTAACCTTAAAAAGTGTTTCAGCATCGAGCTGAGCGACCTGTCTGAACTTTTCGGCGAAAACTTCGGGGTTGCCGTAGCTGCTCAGGCCCATGAGTTTGCAGGCATCATGCTCGGAAAAGCCGAGATACATGCAGAATTTTTCCCATAAGAAGCCTAGGCTGTGCGGATAAGGAACTGAAAAAATCTTTTCAAGGCGGTTGTCTTTGCCTTTATAAACGCTGATCGAGTCGAACTCGCCGATGCCATCGACGACCATTACCAGAGCACGTTCGAACGGCGAGCAGTAAAAGGCGCTGCCGGCATGGGCAAGATGATGATCGACCCAGACAAGGCGGTCGTGGCGGTAACTGCCGACGATTTTGGCAAGTTCATCCGGCACCCGCTGCAGATTCTGATGAAAAAGCATTTCGCCTTCGCGAGTTCCCCACTGGCCGGGTGTCAGATGCTCATCGACCCCGATATTCTGCAGGCGGCCTGTCTGGCTGAAAGAATAGGCAAAACAGTCTATATCGCTGACCTTGAGGCCGGCAAACTGCAGGCAGCCCTCGATGGCGCCCTCCGGCAGGATATGCGGGTTATCGATCAGAGCATGCTTGCCATGTTTAAAGCGATTAATGCGCTCTTCTTCGATAAAGCAGGTCAGCCTGCCATCGACGAGCAGAGCGGCCGAAGACTCGTGATAAGCGCTGTTGATACCAAGTATGATCATTCTGTGTTAAAGATCCTTATCATTTAAACTGCCGACATTTTACACCCCCAGAACCTATTTCTCCAGAAAAAAGCGCAGCAAAGTCGGCAAATTGGCGTTTGGGCTGATTTGTGGTAGAATCGGCGGGTGATCGGCAATGAAAGCATAGTTTATCTCGATGAATGTCTGGTGGCGGTTAACAAGCCGGCCGGGCTGCTGGTGCACCCGAGTTTTCTCGATAATGCTGAAACCGAGACGGCGATGAAGCAGACACGCAACCTGCTCGGGCGCTGGGTCTATCCGGTGCATCGGCTCGACAAGCCGACATCAGGAATACTGATTTTTGCTCTGTCGAGCGAAATGGCGCGCCTGCTTACAGCGGCCTTTACCGAGCGCAGCGTCAGCAAGGAATATCTCGCCGTCGTGCGCGGCTATACTAATGAAGCGGAGACGATCGATTATCCGTTGCGCGAAATCTGAGATAAAATGACCGATCGCGAAAGCAGCAAAAACAAGCCGGCACAGCCGGCAATAACTTCTTACGAGCGACTTGCGACAGCCGAACTGCCTTTTGCCGTGCGCCCCCACCCTTCCGCCCGTTATTCGCTGCTGCGGGTTAAGCCGCAGACCGGGCGCAACCGGCAGATAAGACGGCATCTCAAACATGTTTTCCACCCGATCATCGGCGATCACAAACACGGTGACAATGCGCACAACCGCATGTTTGCCGAACATCTCGACTGTACCCGTCTGCTGTTGCATGCCTGCGCAATCAGCTTTGCGCACCCGGTCACGGGCGAGCAGATGAGTTTGCGGGCGCCGCTTCCCGCTGACTTTGCGGCAGTGCTGCAAAGAGTTTTCGGTTCGGTAGATTTTTGCTGACGCCATGCCGCCAATGGCGATATAATCTAAAAAAAATGCAGAGGTGATTTTATGCTGATACCCTGGGTCTATTTTCTTAAAGAAGAAGAACAGCTGCTGCTCGAAGGCTTTACCAAGAAGTGGACAGTCAACGGCCCGGGCTCGGTGTTTGTCAAACCGATGATCTCAGCGCGCGTGCGCCGCGGTGTCAGCCTGTCGCCGACTGAATTTGCCAAGATCAGAAACCTGCTGACCGGTAAAATAAAGGTCGAAAAAGGCCCGTGCTTCTTCTTTCTCGAAGCTTATGAAGAAGTTTTGAAGGTTTATGATGTAATTGTGCTGCGCCACAATGAATACGTGCGGCTGATCGACCGTTCTACCGGCATTATCAGGGTCGTCACCGGCCCGACCAATGTTGTGCTGAGCTCGACCGAAGAGATTCTGCAGCCGCCAACGGCCGGCGTCAACATCGACGAGCACACAGCCGTTCTGGTGCGCAATACCTCAGATGGTTCGCTGCGACTGGTTACCGAAAACAAGGTGTTCTTTCCCGCGGCCAATGAAGAGATCGAAGAAGTGCGTCGCAAGATTCTGCTCGAAGAACACGAATCTGTGGTCATCAAGGGCAAAGACGGCAAATTTCGCATAGTAAACGGCAGTAAGAACGAGAACGCCTTTTTTCTCGCACCCTACGAAACTCTGCTGTGCATGCGCTGGTCGTCTGGTATTCACAAAGAAAAGCGCGACCTCAAAATCACGCATATCGACTCGCGACCTAAGTTCATGTGGTATGAATTCGGCGTGCGCACCAAGGATAACGTCGAACTCATTCTTGGCGTAACCTTCTTCTGGCAGATCGACAATATCGAGCAGATGATCAGAACCACCGACGATGCGCCTGGCGATATCTGTTCGCATGCGCGCAGCATGATCATTCAGTCGGTGTCGAAGTCATCGCTTGAAGCATTCCTCGACAGTTTCAACGATGTCGTCAAAGACTCGATCAATGACAGCGCCGACCCGTTCTATATTGCGCGTGGCGTGAGAATTCATTCAGTTGAAGTCAGGTCGGTTTCGTGCAAAGAAGAAAGTACGCAAAGCATTCTTCAGGAAATCATTCAGGAAACCACCAACCGCCTTAACCGCCTGCAGAAACAGCAGAGCGAAAACGAAGTTCGCCTCAACGAAGTGAAGGGCAATTTCGAAATCGAGCGCCAGAAGGGCGAACTGCTCGAAATTCAGCGCGAAAACGCGATAAAGCTGGCCAAGACCTCGGGTGAGAGCGAAGCCATGCGCGTCGCCCAGTTTTTCGAAACGCTTTCAGATGCGCTGTCCGAGCAGGAAAAGATCAACATCTTCAACACGCTCAAAAAAGTCGAATACATCGAAAAGCTCGGCCGCAGCAACGCCAACATGTTCTTCACGCCCAGTGACGTCGACCTGCGCATCGAAGCCCGCCCAAAGAGCTGATTTAACCTATTGATAAGTGGATTCTGCGACCTTGCAGCGGGCAGAATGACGAAAACCATGTAGCTGTCATCCTGCATCCTGCGCGAAGTGGTAATCGTAGTCGAAAAATCAACAGCGCAAATCGATTACGATTAGGATTACGAGCACGAGCACGACTCGCAAAATTTACAGAGCTCAGATTTCGGCGAGGAGCTTTTTGAGTTTTTCGCGACGGATATTTTCGTCTTTGCTGTTGCGCATGAAATCTGCCAGTTGCAGAGTCAGCTGGGCATAGAGATTATACGAATCGACAGCTGGAGCAACCGCTTCTGGCGCTTTGGCCTCTTTGACTTTTTCTGCCACCGGAGCCGCTGCCGCAGCTGCGGACTGGTCGGCGAGCAGTTCGAATACTTCGCCCATACGCGGAGCGACAGCGCGAAAGCCGAGCTCTTCATTGAGCTTTACCGCAAAGGCGTCGGCTGATTCAGGCTCACCATGCACGACAAAAATCTGCTGGCGAACTTCCTTTACGCCCGAAAGCCATTTGAGCAGGCCACTCTGATCGGCATGGCCGCTGTAGCCGGTAATCTGTTCGATCTGGGCACCGGTGGTAACTTCTTCGCCATGGATGCGAACAGTTTTGGCGCCTTCGACGAGCAGCCGACCAAGCGTGCCTTCTGCCTGGTAACCGACGAACAATACTGTGTTGGCGGGGTTCCAGAGGTTGTGCTTGAGATGGTGTTTGATGCGCCCGGCATCACACATGCCGCTGGCTGACATGATCACGATGCGCTTTTCATGGTTGAGAGCCTTGGACTCTTCGACCGAGTTGGTGAAACGGAAATCCGGGTGATCGAACAGACCGCCCATTTTTTCCATTATCTCGGTTGCATCTTCGTCATAGCATTCAGGGTATTTGAGAAAAACCTTGGTAATATCGGTTGCCAGAGGCGAATCGACGACAACCTTGATACCAGATATCTTGTTCTGCTTTTTCAGAATGAGAATGTCGTGCAGCAGATCCTGGGTGCGTTCAAGGGCGAAAGCCGGAATGATGATCTTGCCACCACGTTTTTCAGCACGCTTGAACACCTCGGCGAGCTGCTGAAGTCTGCCTTCTTTCGTCTGCTTTTCACGATTGCGATTGCCATAAGTTGATTCGACGACGAGAAAATCAGTTTCGCTGAAACGGTCGGGGTCATTGAGAATCGGCTTGTCGTCTTCCCCGAGATCGCCCGAAAAAATGATCTTGCGCTTTTTACCCTTGTCTTCGAGCTCTATTTCGATGAATGAAGAGCCGAGAACATGGCCGGCATTGTGAAAAGTCACGCGACAGCCGGCAACCGGCTCGAACGTCTCATGGCGCTCGACGCTTTTCATCAGCGCAATGGCGTTGGCGGCATCAGTTTCGTCATAGATGGGTGAAATCGGCTCGAGGCCTTTGCGCTCGTTGCGCCGATTTTTCTGCATGACTTCTATTTCTTGAATGTGGGCCGAATCTGGCAGCAGATAGCGCAGCAGATCGACCGTGGGAGCGGTAGCGTAAACCGGGCCGTTGAAACCGTGCTTGACCAGCTTCGGCAGCAGACCTGTATGGTCGATGTGAGCATGCGTCAACAGCGCAAAATCAACATCGGCGGGGTTGTAGGCGAAATTTTTATAGTTGTTTTCTTTGAGCGTCTTACTGCCCTGAAACATTCCGCAGTCGACGATAAAACTGAAATTATCGGTTTCGATCAGGTAATTTGAACCGGTCACGCAGCCGGCGGCACCGTGAAAAGAGATTTTCATGCTGGTTTCCCCTTCAGGAAGTTATCTTTACAGATGTCTTGATGGGCAGTTTTTTGTTTTTTGCATAAGCCAGCAGCTTATCCTGTCTGATGGTATGCTCAGTCTCAAATTCTCCGCCCTTGTCGGTCTTGTATGATACTTTTATCATCTTGCCCCAGGCATTGAAAACAGTAGAAACCTCAGTCACCTTACCACCATCAGGCGCTTCAAAAGTGCGCGGAAGGAAGCAGATCAGCCCATAACGCCCCGGTGCAATCAGATATACATGCCGCTGCAGATTTGGCGGCAGCTGCTTGTATTCGTTGGGGTAAATCGGCAGATAGGTTCCGACGGTGCCAAAGTCGCCCGGGTCGATAAGCCCGGCAAAAGGTCTGGTAAAAGACTTCAGGCTGAGGGCTTCGAGTATTTCCTTGATGTGTTCGTGTTCTACAGTTTTAAGTGCCATATTCGCGCTATTTTATTCTGTTCGCCATGTCAATTCAAGGTTTTTTTCTTGAACATTGTAAAGATTCGGTCTTAGGCGGGATTGCCTATTTTGTTTAGATTTAAAGCAACAAGCTATGCCTTTTTACCCGTGCTCTCGACAGGGTCTCAACGCTACAACTCTCACCAGACGCAATTTATGGAAAATAGCTATGTCTTTGCGTCAATATTGCCTGGCTCGAAGTTTTCGCTTATGAGATCCCTGTCTGCGCACTCACAATAACAATTTCACCGGAACTGAATCTTTACTAAACATTTGCCAGAGCATGAGGTCTTCTCAGTAATCATCGTAAAAACGGCGCACCCGCTTGCTGATCTGACAGGTAACTTCGTAGGTGATGGTTCCGAGTTTTTCGGCCCATTCATACGCCGAAATGTTCTGATTGCCTGACCAGCCGATGAGAACGACCTCATCGCCGACCTTAACATCGGTATTCGACCCGAGATTGCACATGCTCTGATCCATGCAGACTCTGCCGACTACCGGATAAGAAACCCCGTTGATCAGCACTCTGCCTGAATTCGAGAACAGGCGGTTGAAGCCGTCGGCGTATCCGGCCGGAAATGTCGCGATATAGCTGTCTTCGGGCGCGACCCAGGTGCGGCCGTAGCCGATCGAACAACCGGCGCTGACTTTTTTGATGAATGAAACGCGTGTCTTGAAACTGAGCCCGGGCGCCAGCACAATCGTCTGCGGCGTTTCGTCGGAAGGGTAGTAGCCATAGAGCATGATTCCCGGGCGCACCATGTCGAGCCAGCTCTCGGGATGGCCGAGAATACCGCCGCTGTTGGCGCAGTGCACCAGTTCGAACTTGAAACCATGCGTCTGCTCGATCTCCTTTACCGCCTTTTTGAAGCGGTCGATCTGCCGCTGCGTAAAGGTCTTGCTGGCTTCATCGCTCACCGGCAGATGAGTCATCGCCCCGGTCAGCCTGAGGAAAGGGCAATCCTTGATGATGCGGCCGGCCAGCTCTTTCGCCTGATCGATCGGCACGCCTATTCTTCCCATGCCGGTTTCGATTTTGAGGTGCACTTCAGTAACGCGGTTACAGCTTCTGGCTGCCTCATTGAGCAATAAAACGTTGTTGGTCTCACAGACGGCGATGGCCAAACGGTGATTGACAGCTTCTGTCATCTCTTCCGGGAAACAAGGGCTGAACTTGAGAATCGGCAGATTGACACCGGCCAGACGCAGTTCGATCGCCTCAGGAACGGTAGCGACACCGAGCCAGTCAACTCCGATTTTTTCTGCCATTTTCGAAACTTCGACAGCGCCATGGCCGTAACCATCAGCTTTTACCGCAATGAGTATCTTGCGCTCCAGCCCGATAGCCTTGCGGATATTTTCGATATTACTTCTGATATTGTTCAAATGGACACGAACATGAGTCTGATAAAGCATTTTGCGTTAACCTTCGATAACCACTTTCTGAACGTATTCTGAGGTCGACAGCGCCAGCAGCGCACCGTAACCGGGATAAAAGGCGATTTCGTCGCCAACTTTGATATCTCGTTTCGCGTCATGCACATCGAGAATCAGGTGGTCACTCGAACCGCCCAGCACGATAATACCGTCTTCTACCGGCGTTATACCATCGACGACGACATCCTGACGCCCGATATTGCAGATTACCCGCCGACGCAGACCGCGATCGATGAATTCCTGCGTCTCGCCAAAAGCGTCCTGACCACGATCGCCGATCGGCATCGAGGGCTTGACTTCGGCTTCAATCACTTCAGCAACGGCGATAACTGTATCCTGGCGGGTTCCCTGCCAGGGTGAGCGGTCGATGACGTTGCGGCCAAGCACTATGGCTTCACCTACCCGGTAGAGGTTGACTTCGGCCGGCAACCGGCCTTCGGCGAGAATCGGCAGGCCAGAACTGTTACCGCCACACACTACCGGCAGAGCCAGCCCGCTTGCTTCGCGACAGGCTTTAACCGTATCGACAAGCAGTTTCATGTTGGTTTCAGACGGAATAACGCCGCCATAACAGGCGAGATTACAGCCAAGCCCGATAACTTCGAGGCCTTTGAGGGCCGCTGCCTGCTTAACCAGCTCGACTGCTTTATCAGGCCAGACGCCTTCGCGCAGGTCGCCGACATCGATCATGATGATGCCGCGATGAGTGCGCTTCTGCATGCAGGCGGCTTCGGCCAGGGCCTGCATGGTTGCCAGCGAGCTGTTGAGACTGATATCGGCGACTTCGACGACCTCAGCCGCGCGCGACATGGTGGGCAGGCGCAGCAGCATGAACGGGCCGGTAAAGCCGGCCTGGCGGAGTTTCCAGAGATTTTCGATGCGTGAATCAGCAATCATCTCGGCGCCACCTTCAACCATGGCGCGTGCAACTGCCGGATGAGCGCTGGTTACCTTGGTGACGCTGGCTACCGCAACGCCTTTTTCCCGGCACTGGCTGACAATGGCGGCGGTGTTGTGGCGAATGCGCTCTGGATAAATCTCGAGGCGCGGAGTTCGGAATCTGACTGTCTTAACTTTGTGGTAATCGATCATGGCTTTCTATCCACTTTTTGAAGGTATTTTTGACCAGGTCGGGGTAATCGAGGCAGATGGTGCCGAGTGCCGAAAACAGATAATCCGAGTCGAGCAGCACTTTGGCGCGTTTGTCGGGCAGAAGATATTTGCCGGCGCCGGTGCAGATCGAGGCGAGAATCTCGCGGCCGCCTTCGACGCGGGTCAGCGCGCCGCCGGTGCCGATAACCCATTTAACCGCGGTCAGGTCTTTGCCTTTGACAATCTGCTTTTTGCCTGACGGCGTGAACAGGTCGGAAATCACGCCGGCATGGCGCCTGATGCCGGTTTCTACGGCCTTCTGGCAGAGCCAGTGGGTCATCTCTTTTTCATCGTCGCTGGCGGGCATGGCCTTGATACTGGCATGGCGTTCCCTGCGACTCTCTTCTTCCGATAAATCGATGATGTTGGCAGCATTGACGAACACGCCGAGATCACCTTCGACTGTGCGCTTTGCGCGCGGTTCCGGATCGGTGAGCTTGTCGGCGAATTCGCTGCTGCCGTCGGTAACCGAGTGAACATCGGTAGTTGCCCCGCCGACATCTATTACCACGCAGTCGCCGGCGACTTCGGCAAAAAGCTCGGCCGCGCGCAGCACAGCGCCTGGCGTCGGAATAATCTGGCGGTCAGTCAGGCTTTTGAGGCGTTCCATACCGGGCGCATGAATGATGTGTTTCGAAAACAGTTCCTGCATGCGTTTGCGCAGCGGATCGACGTTAAGCACATCGACATCGGGAAATACGTTAGGCGCGATCATCAGCTCGGTGCCCGAGTTTTTGAAGACATTTTCGATGGCGCGCTTCAGTGCAGCGTTGCCGGCATAGACCACTGGCACGCCGAGTTCGAGCGAAGCCAGCTTGATCGCGTTGGTAACCACGACGTCGCGCGCGCCGTAATCGACGCCACCGGCGAGAATAATCATGTTTGGCGCGATTTCTTCGATCTCTTCGAGGTCGAACTCGCTGAGCTCACCGGCAGTAATCATCTTGATGATGGCGCCGGCGCCGAGGCTGGCTTCGCGCGCCGCCCGGGCTGTCATGTTATAGGTCAGGCCATGCACGGTCACGCGTAGACCGCCGGCGGCTGAGCTGTTAGCAAAGACTTCGGCGGTTTCGGTGCTGCAGCCGCTGCTTTGTTCGAGGTCTTCTACCGCAGCCAGCAGGCCGATGCCGACGTTGCCTTCGGCAACGCTGGTCGGCGCAAAGCCCTGGGCGACATGCATCAGACTGTGGTCTTCTCTGATGAAGCCGTTGGCTTTGGTAATAGTGCTGCCAACTTCAAGTGTAAGAAAATCGAGTATCTTCGTCATATTCTACCTTCAATGGTCCGGGCGCTGATACTAGCACAAACAACCATGTTTCTCAACCAGCCGCAAAAACAGACAATTCCCGGTCAAAAAGCCGTCATTCTGCGCAAGCCGCTTTTGCCCTGCGTAGCCTTGGCAAAGCAGGGTCAGGCGAAGTCACAGAATCCAGGGTTTTAACGGTTTTCTGGATCCTGCGACTCCGCTTCGCTTCGCGCAGGATGACTAAATTTGCGATGTTTCAATATCATGATCTCTGTTTATGCTGGTTTGCAAACCACCGATAATGGCTTAAAAGCAAAGCCGCCTCGAGCTGGTCGAGGCGACTTGGCAGATTCAGATCAGATGCGTTTTTTTTCCTTGAGGATCTTTACCATCGAGTTTACGACGTGAATGCCTTTGGTGCCGCGACCGAAGCCGTCGTCCATGCCGCATTCCTTCGCGATCTCGCGGGTAACCTGGGTGCCGCCGCACATGATCATGACTTTGTCTCTGATGCCTTTTTCGCGGCAGAGTTCGTCGAGTTTGCGCATGTTCTTGCGGTGCACGTCGTTATGACTGATGATGGTGCTGATGAGAATCGCATCGGCGCCGGTTTCGATGGCGGCGTCAACCATTTTGCTGATCGGCACGGAAGTTCCGAGGTAATGGTATTTAACGCCGTATTTTTCGATACCGCCGTGTTTGATATCGAGAATTTCGCGCAGACCGACCGAATGTTCGTCTTCGCCGACGGTTCCGGCAACGACTTTGAGGCCGATTTTCTTGATGCCGTCGCGAATTTCGTCTTCGCTGAGCATTACTTCTTTGGGTGGAATCTTGAGGGTCGTACGGTCGATGGCGAAATCAACCTTGCCTTTGACTTCGACGAAGGTTCCTTCGCTCGGGTGCATGACCTGGGCGTTGATGACTTCGGGGTCGAGCAGGCCCATCTTTTTGGCGATTTCCTGGGCGGCCACTCTGGCGACTTCGAGTTCTTCCGGCACGAACAGCTGAATCAGCACGGTGCCGTCACCGGCCCATTCGGCTTCGGGCTTGATCATCCTGCCTTTGCGGTATTCGACGGTCTTGGCCAGGCGCAGGTTGCAGTTGTCGGTCTGGTCGATTTCGTCGATATAGGCGATTTTTTCGGGTTTGCAGAGGGTGCAGCCGTCGATCGGGTCGCATGGCTTTTTGATGCCGGCGGGCAGCTGGTTATGGCCGAAGACGCTGCAGACTGGCGCCATGTAATCAGCATCACGTTCGACGATCGACCCGGCTCCGACGCCGCCTTTCCCGTCGCGGGCGATGCCGTCGCCGTTGCGGTCGGGATATTTGGCTGAATCGACGAAGAAACCTTTTTCGACAGCGGCAAAGTAGCCGCCTGATTCGATCATTTCTTCGAGAAAGCAGATGGCACGTTCTTTGATATCGCGAACCATTTCGCCGAGCGGGCCGCTGCGGTCGATTTTGACCAGCTGTTTGAAGCCGTCGAGCGCAACCAGAGTCTGTTTGGCGGTTTCGATACCGCGGATATTGTTGTAGTGCCAGGGCACGTTGCGGCCTTCGTCGGGCGTGATCGTGCTCTGAATGTCGGCCGAGGTCAGCGCCGAGATCATGGTGTCGATGACGTGCGTGCGCGTGGCTTCTTCGATATCGGATTCGATGTAGCGTGTGTTCTGCTGGGCGCGGAACTTGTATTCGCTGAAGATATCGCGCAGGGCAACCGCGTAGGGAAGGTCATACCAGACCTTGGGCGACGGCGGCGCGCAGGGCGGCACTGTCGAGAGGCCAATCTGGCTTTTCGGCATGCCGACGGCAGCTGAGAAGGCGCAGTTGATGCCGTGCTGCACGAGCAGTTCGGGCATGACCGACCAGCCTTCTTTGGCGGTGGCGTTGGCGTTATGAGCGCCGTCGATCTGGAAGATACCGGCGTCGGCCATGACTTTTTTGGCGCTGGCGGCGTCGGTGAATGAGCGGTACATGTTGACGTTGCGATAAAGCACGTTGTACTGGGGATCCTGGTGGGCGCCGTTGATGCCTTCTTCGGCGAAGAGCACGGCGACTTCGGGGCCGGCGACACCTGAAACATAGGAATGGAAGTTGATCTTGCGGCCGACTTCGTCTTCGATGAGGTCGCAGGCTTTGCGGGAAGCGCGAATCTGCTTGCGGGTGATCGGCACGCCGCCGACGCCTTCGGGAGTTCCTTCGAGCAGACCGTCGATATGGCTCTGGCCGGTGGTTCTGATGACCATGATATGGTCAGCGCCGTGCCAGGCGGCCATGCGCATGCGCCTGATATCGTCTTCAAAACGTCCGGAAGCGATTTCGGTAGTGATTACCGGCTGCGGCTGCGGGTCGATGTTGTTGAAGTATTTGGCGGCAGGCAGTGGAACCGAATTTTTGAGGGGTTTGGTCATTTCCTTGAAGTGGAACTTTTCGACCTTGTAGCCGCCATCGACGTTTTCGCGCCAGGTCCAGCCTTTGCGGCGGGGGTGGTAGTTTTCGAGATTATTGAGAATTTCTTCTATATCGATTTTCTTTTTGATATCGAGATTATTCATGGGTTATCTTCCTTTCACGCTGGTAGTTGCTCAGAACAGGCCTTCGAGGGCGGTTTTGTCTTCGTTGATACGCTTTGCGGCGGCACGAAGATCGACCTTGTGTTTATCGGCGACCTTAAGAACGACATGACCAGCGCCTTTACCAAGCAGGCCGGCTTCGTTGATGCGGCTGACGACGCCCTGAGAGGTAACGCTGTCGATACCCATGCGCAGAAGGACTGAGCGTTCGATTGACTGGGAGGTATATTTTCTGCCGTAGTCTACCATCGGCTCGACGATCTGGTTGCAGAGTTCCCAGAATCTGGCCTTAAGCTGCTCGTCGTTCATGTTTTTGAGCTGCTGGCGGCGTGCTTCGAATTTTTTGATGCGGTCTTCGCTCATAGCTGGTTCCTTTCGTGAATGCTTTATATATCAGCAGAGTTGGCATAAGCCAAACTTTGCGTTGCCATATGCTAGCCCAAAGCGGCACTTTTTACAACTCAGATGATGCAACCCGAAGAGGTTCGCGCTAACAGGGAAAACCAACTTCCGACTTCACAGGGAATTTACCCTCTTCTATTCAGTCGGCAATTCATCATAATGAGGGATATCTTCGAGATCACGATCCCAATTTGCTTTTTCATTTTGAAAAATATGTCCATCTGGAATAATCGATACGTCAGAATCTAAACTACCCGCAGGAACTACTAACAGCTTTCCATCCATTTGAACATTTGGTAATGCTGAACTGCAGTTCGGGCAAAAACTTTTAATATGACCAGAGTTTTTATAATTGTAAGTTCTTACTTCACTCTCTCCCTTTAACCATTTTAATTTTGCAGTGACTGAAAAGAGATTAGATGCGTGAGCAGATCCGGTGTCCTTTCGGCAATATCTGCAGTGACAAAAGAAGAATTTTTCAAATTCACCAATAACCTCATAAGTAATGTTACCGCAAAGACAGGAACCAGAATAATTCATTATAACTCCATTTTATCAATCAATTCTTTCATAACAATTCCTGATAATTGTGTCAGCAATTTTTTAACGTGGCCGGCAGCTTTTTCGATGCAGACTTTTACCGATATATTTTCTTAAAGCCGGATCCGCAATTTATCGCCCGGGCTGCTTCTATAACTGGATAAGATCGTGGCTACGCACGATCTATCCTTCTTCGTTATCTGATTATTTTTTTTCAATTACTCTTAAAAATTCTTCTGCATCTAAAACTTTGAATCTCTCATCCTTAAAATCTTTTTTATTCCTGGTTATAAGGAAATCCACATTGTTTTCTGCGGCAATTGAACTATGTACATCGTCTTCGAAGTCTTTAAACTTGTTGAGAACTGCTTCTTTAATATTCTTTAGAGATATGCCAGGTACCGAAAAGATCCGCAAACTATCAATTATGAATTCATCAGCAATTTTTTTGTTCAATTCTTTTGAGATTACATAATAGGTATTGGCTAAGGTAAGAGGTGAAACCAGACCAAGAATTTTTTTAGTTTCAATCAATTCAATGATTTTTGCGGAATACGATGAAAATGGTTCTCTATCAAGGAGCCAATCAAGCAAAATATTGCAATCAATGCATGCCTTAATCATGACAGGTGTTTATCCCTCAGGTAACTTAATTTTTGGGCATCTGCATCAAAATCAGCGCTATTGATTATGCCTTTATATTTTTTTGCGATTGGAGAACGAATTTCTGATTCTGAACTACCAGTGCTTCTCATTAGAAATGATTTATACAATTCTTCAGTAAGCGCGCTGAGAGATTTTTGCTGCTTTGAAGCGTAAATTTTTATTCGTTCTATTATTTCTTTATCAAGTCTTAGAGTGAGCTTTGTATCCATATCAACCCTCCATTTGACGTATCTAGTTCAATTATACGTCAAACCGTGTGGTTGTCAAGTTTGATTTGCCTTTTTCAGATAACGCCAGTCGTGACCGGAAATAAGAGACGGGCGCAGGGCTTGCTCCGCAAGACCCGTGATCCGGCCTTATTTTCCGCGTCTATGCTCTTGTTAACCTTCTTCAATTAATTAATTTGATCTGATTGTAAATCAGAATTCGAAATTGCAAATTAAGCTGCTAGTGTTTGTTTCTCTAGGCGCTCTGCAAGCCAAATCTTGATGATTGATTGCCTGGTCACATTTAATCGTTTGGCTTCTCTGTCCAGAGCTTCAATCATCCATTTTGGAAAGTCGACATTGACTCGTTTTTGGTCACGGGATGATCTTTTGGCCTTTGTTAGATCAAGGCTACTCAGAATGCTTTCTCCATCATCAAATTTTTCATCAAAATTTTTCGCTTTCATACAACTCAACCTCATCTTTTCTTGATCTTCGGACCGAGATTATCCTGATATGGCCTTGCCGATAAGTTATCACTGCCGACCAATGTTTTATGGCAATTTTTCCAATTATCAAAACCCTTGGTTCATCTGATGTTCTTGCAGGGATTTCCAAAAGATCTGGATCATCCCAGAGCTTTTGGGCCTGAACAAAATCAATTCCGTGCTTTTCCAGATTGGAAACGCTTTTGGTTTGGTCGAATTCAAAGGAAATCATATATAATAATTATACCTTTTCTATACCCGTAGTCAAGACCCAACCTGTTTAATTTTTATGTGTCTATCATTGGTGTTAAGTGGACGCCTCTCGCCTGTAGGTGAAGCGAGAATACACCCCGGGAAACGTTCACCCTTTGATTGAAACGAGCCTTGAGACGAACCCTTACGTTCCATCTGAACGCCTCGTTAGAGTCTTCAAAAAAGGCTGGAATTACTTTTCATTGCGGTTTGTTCTCCAAGTTGCTAGTATTTATTTGAAACATAGATAAGGCAAAGAAAAATTGTTGGCGTGTGAGTTTTTTAGAATGTTACGGAAGCAAAACTTGTATCTTCTTTGATTGATGAGGGGGACTTACAGCGCCATTGTGAAAATTGAAAAACTTTTCAGAGTTATTGGCTTGCTTATAGGTTTGTTCTTAGGCTATCAAGTTTGGAATGAGAACTATTTTGCATGCTTGTCATTGCTTTGGCATGGCACAAACAACAATATTGAAACCGCTTTGAATGCTACTTTTTGGCCATGCATAAAAGGTCTTTTAGCATCTGTCCTGATAATAGTTTGCTCGGGAAGATTACTTTATCAAATTGAACGTGGCATTCCATTTTTTGTTCAGGGTTTAATCTGGCTGATCTCAGATGGTTTCGTCAATGAAATTTGGCCCCTTTTGACATTTTCTTTTGGCCCCACCCAGGTGTTGAGTTAGAGGGCGTTTACGATAGAATTTACTCCTTTCTGCTCTTTTTCATTTTTTTCATTTCCATGG
>JAACJG010000016.1 GCA_009917695.1 Candidatus Rifleibacterium amylolyticum
CTTCTAAATTCAAGTGCAGATCCTCTTCCGCCGCGAAGAGCCTTTTTCAGAAACTTTCGTTGTGAATCAGAAAGCTTGACCACAAACTGCTTTTTTCGGCCCATGATGCCCTCCTTCTGGTGCCCTGCTTTAAAAACAGGGTTCAAAGAAGATGATCGCTCAGATAGGAAAAAAGTACAAGCTTTTTCTTGTGCTTCAACTTTGACAGACCACTAGATCAGCCGAAAAACACTTTGGGGAAAAAATATTTCAGAATAATTTTCAAAGCGAAAATTCGCAATTTTTGTTCAGAAAAAATCAATGTTCACAAAAAGTGAACAAAGCAACTAATAATAGCTTGTTTTGCCGTGTAAAAGCACGTTAGTATAGAATGCCGGTTCCGCAATGTTGTTGAGCGCAGCGGCAAATCGTTGCTCGCTATCATCAAAGCCGGCAACTAAAGGTGGCCATTCGGTTCGTTTAACGTTCATCAGCAGACAGGATTCACAGATTGCATGGAATGGGACATTTGTATTTTCAGACATATAGTCCATTATTCCTGCCATATTTTGTTGCCATTAGTATTTGCCCGGCTGCTCTGGAAAGAAAACTGGCGAAATGTTTATCTGATAATGCTGAGCACCATGCTCATCGACCTCGACCATCTTCTGGCTGATCCCGTATTTGATCCGAATCGCTGCAGCATCGGCTTTCACCCGCTTCACACCTGGTGGGCGGCGATCATTTATCTAAGCTTCTTGGCAATTCCATCATGGAAGTGGCGCGCAGTATCGGCTGGCTGCCTCTGGCATCTATGCACCGATTCAATCGACTGGATGGTGAAAGTGCATTTATGTTGATTCAAATCTACTCGAAGTGGCATTCGATGATGCGTGCAATGTAGCTTTTTTCTGAGAGTTTACGCAGAACTTCTTTAAAATTTTCCTGGTGAGTCGAGCCTATGCAAAGACACTCATCTTTGCCGGCGCCGATTCTGCCGCGCGAACCCGGCATGAACTGAACTGTCGGGTCGGTGGCCTTGACCTCGGCCCGGCAGGCATCATTGTCAGGTATGCAGAATTCGTAAGAGACCGCGACTTTGCCGTCTGAAGGCCCTCGTAGACCGTCTTTGTCGAGACTGCTCAGATCAAACTCAATCTTGCTCAACGAATCAGCGCCCGGCGCCCGCCGGGGCAGGGCGAGATCGACGATAACCGGGAAATGGTCAGACTTTACATCCGGGCCGATCGTTCTCTGTAAGACGACGATGTCGGGCGAATGCAGAACATGATCGAGCGGAATGCGCAAAAATGGATTGTTGTTGGGCCATGATGGCTGCACCCCGAAACCCTTCGCGCTGTCGAGAAGCCCTGTTTGCTGTAACAGCTTTCTAAAGTGGTAGTTCCAGGGTGTGATGTTCAAATCTCCGATCAGCAACGTCGGTTTTGTTGCGTCAACAAACCTGGGTAGCTGTTCGAGCTGAGCGTTGCGCCAACCGGCATAATCGCTGTTGACTGGCGGCAGCGGGTGGGTCGCAAGTATATGCAGTTCACCATGCTTCGTTATCACTTCCGCAATAATTGATGGAACGCCATTTTCAAGAAGGCTGACGACTTCACTTCTGGCAAAGGGCAGCTTGCTGAAAACGGCTATGCCGAAATTGTCATCTCTGGGTTCGGCCAGCGAATGAGGGTAGGGGGTATGCAGCCAGGCAAGGTTTTTAAGCCATCTGGAGCTGGTTTCCTGGAGCACCAGCAGGTCCGGATCAGCTTGGCGAATGAACTCGCTGACTTTCGCGGCATCGCCAAGCTTCGTATTCACATTGATAAGCGTGACCCGCAGCGTCAGCGCGCTGGCGGGTGGTGTCTTTTGAGCTTCCAGATAAAGCGGGAAAATCTGAAACAGGTTGATCAACGCGAACACCAGAAACAGCGCGGCCGTTTTATGATGCCGGGCCGCCAGCAGAACGATGCCAGACAAGGTTAAAAAGACGAGATACTGCACGCGAAAATGTGAAAAGAGGTCAAGAAACCATGAATGCCGGCCGGCAAAGCCAAACAGCGTAGCCGCACATAGCATGGCTCCCACAATAGTAATAAATCGCCAGAGCTGGGAACTAATGCTTGAATTTGCTGGTATTTTTTCGTTCATTGTTGCTGAAAGAATTTTCTATGAGCTTGATATAGTTAATCAATATGGCCGGGAAGCGAGCCAGACTGCCTGACCTATGAGAACAATCAATCCGTCGGTTATTCAATCGGCGGATTATCAGCCTTCTGGATAAATTCCATGTTGCCGACAGCCTCGATCAGCTGAGGAATATAGTTTTCGTGCGGGGCGTTGGCCGGTGTCGTCAGAACCACCAGATGAACGCCATCGAGAAATCTAAGATAGACGATTGTTTCCTGTTGCCCGTTGTTTTTGTATTCGAGGTCGAGGCAATAATACTTTTCGAAATTGCTAATTTCGATCTTTCGTTCTTTCAAGGTTGCGCTGCCTCTTTCTTCATGCAGCCTGATATCTTCATCGACATAGGCTTTCAAACCCTCGTCGGTGGCGTTTCCCAGGCGGGCAGAGTTAAAGTAGATAATCGGCGGCAGGCTGGCCGTGTCATCGATTGAGGTGCCTTTTGGATAAAACAGCGCATATATGCCGCTATCTACCCGTGACTGGTTGTCGAGAATCCAGCCTTCAGGCGCTTTTATCATGCACATCCAGCCCTGGCCATGCAGAAAACCGCCCACTGGCGGCTCGTCTTTTATTGCCTGAGAGTAGGCGAGAAGGGGAACGATAAACAGAAAGAAAGCCACCAGCAGTTTTTTCATAAAGCTCCTCTAACGATTCTTTGTATGCTCGAACTTATCAAATACTTGTCAGCTGCGGAAGTCGTAGTTGCTGATGCTCGAAGCGAAGGGGCAGATGAGGTTGTCGACCTCTTTGACCGCGTTCTCGCTGCGTTTGGTGACGTAGCCGGCCAGAGTGTATTTGTAGTTGCCGCAGTAGTTCTGAACGTAATTCCAGTTGAGTTCAGGGCCGGTGTTCATGCTGCGAGTGAGGTAGGTGAGCGCAAGAATCAACTCGAGCAGGTCTTCGCCGATGAATTCAGCGTCGTTGAGGGCAAGATCGCGGTCCGGGCCTGAGCAGCGTGCTGATGCCGGGCCTTTGTATTCGTCTTTTTTAAAAGGGTGACTGTGAAAGGTTCCGAGATACTGATACATCGGAAACGGCTCGATGATACTTTTAATTTTGTCGAAGTGGCGCTCAGAAGGACTGACACAGTGGTCTTTTTTGTCCATCAGAACCTGCATCGGCGTCGCGATCGATATGTTGTAAACCTGCTGCTCGCCGCGCACGGTTTTCTGCCCGAAAAGCAGGCCGAAGACCTCGCCCTCGGCGTAAGAATTACGGGCCTTACGCCGCCCCTCATACTTTGATGGAAACGACTCTATTGCCGAAACCAGCATCGAAATAAAAGCGGTATCAGCTATGTAGATAACGGTGTCGGGCATGTTGGTCTCCAATCAACAAAGAGTTTAAACCTTCATACGAGTTAATGCAATACGCTGTCAGGAATACTCAGTAATTCTCGATAAGAACCTTTGAAAAAAAATGTTGAAAAAAATGCAGAAAATACTTGACGTTGTTATTTGGTTTGTGTTATAAATGCCGACCGTTGAATGCGCTGTAAGTTTTTTGACAATCGAAAAATGTGTCGAAGGGCGGTTAATATCCGCTCCAGAAAGAGTGGCGACCAGATGGGTCGCTTTTTACATTTTAGAGGGGCAGGTAATTTCTTAAAGAAATTGCTGCCCGAACAATGAAAATGACCGGAGCAACTCGTCAGAGCAAACCGTCCGGATCTATATACAGAGGTTAAGTTTTATGTTCTCTACTACAATCAACTCACGTCGTGCCCTCATTTGTTTCATTTTTGTCTGCGCCGCAGTGCTTTTTTCGACCGGTTCTGCCCGGGCGATGTCTGACCAGGCTCCGGCATTCACTCATATCGAAGTCGAACAGGTATCTGCACCCGATAATTTTGAAAACACCACCCGCTACTTCATTACCTATTTCGTCGAAAATGATGGCAGCAAAATGCAGGTGTTTCCGAGCCGCGAAGAAAAGCTGCGCGACGTCGATCTTATTCTGGCCCGTGTCGTAAGGCAGTATTTGCACGACGAATACGAAGCTCAGGGCAAATGGATGGACGAACATGTCGTTGAAGAAGCCAATATGGGCCAGATTCTCGACCTCGTCGGCACCGACCATCTTTCCCAGTCCTGGAAAAGCACCGCAGCCAATGAGCTTCGCCAGTATATGCACAAATATGCCAAGTATCTGCAGCTCTACACCCTGCATGTGTATCTTGACTACAAGGCCGGTACCAATAAGTATTTCAGCGGCCTCGACATCGACCCGATTCTGCTCAAACTAAACGACAACAATCACCCCGACGTCGCCAATTTTATTCTGGTGAACTACACCGACAAGTAAAATTTCTCAGAAGATTTCGACGGCTGTTTCGCAAACCTGCGAAGCAGCCTTTTCTTTTTTAGAAAAAATGTGCACAGATTCTTCCGGGTTGGCATAACCGGGAGTATAATCGTTATATGATTTTCAAACGCAAAACCTCATTTTTGCTGTTGTTTGTTCTGTTCGCGACCGCCCTTGCCATTTCGGTTCCGGCCCAGGAGGGGAAGCCGACCGAAAATACCAGAGACAAGGCGATGCGCGAAGCTGTTGACCTGCTTGAAAAGATCGAGCTTGCGGCGCCGCGTGCCCATTCCGATCTGGTCAAGCTGCGCGAAAGGTTGCAGGTGCTTTATGACAGCCAGCAGTATGCCGATTCCCCCGGCGAACCTCAGATCATGTATGCTCGCCGCAACAATCGCACCCGCTCAGACTGGTCAGGGTTTTACGACAGCCTGCGCAGCCTCAAGAATGATGAATTGCGCCAGCGCCTGCAACAGCAGATCAGCCGCGCCCGTTCATGTGATTACACCACGGCCCGCCGCCACGTAATGCTTGAGATCGATAATTACGATCATTATGTCGAATGTGTTTACACTGGCAAAGTCATCGCGGTCAGTGACATGCCCAAGACTACGGTCATGAACATCGAACACACCTGGCCGCAGTCGAAAGGCGCAACCGGCGTAGCAAAATCAGATATGCATCATCTTTTTCCGACCGATCCGGTGGCGAATTCTACCCGCAGCAGTCTGCCGTTCGGCATGGTAGATAACCCGAAATGGCAGGATGGTGGCAGCGAGTGTGACCTCAAGCGTTTTGAAGTTCGCAAAAAGAGTCGTGGAAATACTGCCCGTGCCATCTTCTATTTTGCGACAAGATATGGTAAAACTATTAGTGAGGGCGAAGAAAATGTTTTACGTGCCTGGCACCGCGAAGACCCGGTCGATGCCAACGAACGTGCACGTAATGACCGTGTTGAAGGAGTTCAGGGTAACCGCAATCCTTTTGTTGACAGACCTGAACTTGTTGATTATATTAGTGATTTCTAGATCCTAACCAACCTTTTGGGGCGGCCAACCAGCCGCCTTTTTTTTGTACGCTTAACATTGCTTTTACTTCGATTTATGATACTTTATATAAATTGAGGTATTTTCAGTCTCTTCTTAGTTGCGATTTAATCACATATTCGAGGTGACTGTCACAAACATGGAGGTTTTATGGTCAGAATCATGAACCGGGTTCTACTGGCAGTTCTGCTTGTAGTGCTGCTGGCACCGGCTGGTCTCGAGGCCGGCGGTTACGTTTATCACAAGGTTGATATCGGTGCGCCTTTCACGCATTTCGATATCGAAGACATCTATCAACAGCGGTGGGTCAGCACTTTTTTGCGCGGCAAGCCAATCATAATGCTGACTGCGCATCGCTATCAGCGCTATGAAGTGCTCAAATGGGCCGAGACTTTCCGGCGCGAATTCGGTCTGCCCGGTCATGTGCACCTTCTTTGGGTTGCCAACCTGCGCAAGTTTCCCTGGTCGACCAGTCGTGGCACAGTTACCCGCCAGTGGCGCGATTTCAACGCTCCGATTCCTGTTCTTCTCGACTGGGACGGCGTTATCGGCAAAAGCCTGCGCATCAACTACAACGTGCCCAATATAATTCTGATCGATGCATTTGGCCGCCTGGCTTTGCATGAAATGCACTCATACAACCCCGAAGTCTACGCCGCTATTTCGGCGCGGGTTAAGAGTCTGCTTTCGGTCAATCCCGGTGTAGATCCTTATCTGGCACCAATGATGGCGCAGCCGGTAATGCCCGGCCAGACGGTAACCAGTCAGAGAGGCCGCCGCGGCGACTCGAACTGATCGATTCTCGATATAAGCAACGGGGCTGTTTCATTTAAAGTGAAACAGCCCCGTTTTTTTGCAGCTTTTATCAGCTATTTTTCGGCGATGATTTTGATTTCGGAAGGGCGCAACGAGTAGTCGAGAGTCTGCGGAATAGCCGACAGCGCGTATTCCGGGCTGACATCGACGAGGTTACCCGAACCAAGAACAGCCATCACATCTGGAATGTAGACATGCTGGTGGTTGGCGCGATCTTTATTAAGAATGATAAATATTTTTTTCATTCCGGGCTGTGATTTTTTGAAGCAGAAAACATTTGGCCAGTTGGCCTGATCGACGATCTCGATCCCGGGTTCTACTTTGAGAACCGGGTAGCGGTCTTTGAGTTCGGCAATCTGCTTGATGTATGGGCAGAGATCGATGCTGGTTTCTTCCCACCATGTCGGGTCGGTTTTTACGACATTGAGCGTTTTGTGGAAGCCATATTCAAACCCGATCGGAATCATGTACCCCGCGCTGAAGACCGCAGAAAAAAGCAGTTGCCGCTTGATTGCAGCGAGGTCGCCGTTATATTGCTCCATCAGTCTTGGCGTGTCATGTGATTCAGGAAAAGCGATCGAAGGCTTGATCGTCGAAAGCGTGTTGTACTGTTCCATGGCCCAGGGTTCGTTGAAGTCCCAGTATTTTATCGAGTTGAACAGGTAATCGAAACCCATGCCGGCCAGCACCTTGACCTGTTTGAAATCGCAGCCGAGCGATTCGGCCAGAAACAGGCAGCCAGGCTTTTGGCCGCGTGCCTTCGTCATCAGGTATTCCCAGAGTTCGCCGGGAACCTGGTAAGCCATGTCGCAACGGAAGCCATCGACGCCCATCTCGATGTAATGCGACATCATTTTCCACCAGAAGAGCCAGAGATTGTTGCGGTCCTTCGATTCCAGGTTATCGACCTCGACGAGGTCGCCCCAGGCAACCCATTTGCCATCATGCATGGCGCCAGGGTGAACAATTTTTCCCTCTTCATCACGCTTGAACCAGTCCGGGTGCTCTTCAACCAGGGTGCAGTCAAAGGCGGTATGGTTGATGACGAGATCCATAACGAACAGCAGGCCGCGCTTATGGCAGGCGCTGATAAAATCCCGCAGCTGTTCTGCCGGCGCTTTTGCCGAGTCATTATTGATGAACAGCGGGTTAAACTTGTAGTAATCTTTCGGAGAATAGAGACTGCCGCTGAAACCAGGATAATGAAAGGGATTTACCCATACCGAATTGAACCCCATGTCTTTGATGCGGTCGAGATGCTCTGTCCATCTGCTCATGCTGCCAAGCAGGCGTGGGTAGAGGTTATACAGCCTTATGCTGTCGTTGCCGAGCAAAGGGTGGTTCATGGTGATTCCTCCTCCGATTTTTTACGCAGCTCATCGAGAGCGCCGACTATACTGTTTATCTCGCCACGGTTGACGCTCTTGTAAAAATCACGCAGACCCTGTTGGGTCTTGAGCTGAATTTTAATGTAGACTTCGCCTTTTTCGATGGGTTCGCCCTTTTCGTTCTTTGCGACTTCTTCCTCGGTCTTGATGCCGAGCCAGTCGGCAGGCTTGAGGTCGATCGCAACCGCCGGTTCTCGCAGGTTCTGATAAAATGAATAGCCAATCTCGCTGCGACGAGCTGAAAGGCTCTGCAGGGTAAGCGACTTTCCCATAAAGAAGAACAGCACGAAAAAACCGGCGCAAAAAAGCAGTTCGCCCCATTGTTCGGCTTTTATGCCGTTATAGACGACAAACAAAATTGGCACGACGAACGACATTATCAGCAGAAATACGCCGACCCCGATCTCGAGCAGCGGGTAATAGGTAAAAGCCGGCATTTTTGGCCCGGCACTGTTCCAGCTTATCATCAGTATCCTGTCTTTCGCCTGGGTATTGCAACCCGCCAGTTGCCCTCGCCGGTGAGCGTCTCCAGATCGCAGTCGAGTATGGCCTTGACGCGCTCGAAATGCTTTTCAGGCATGACCAGCATGGTATCGTTGTCGACTGCACGGCGCAGGGCTTCGTCTCCGTTCAATACTAATGCAGCCGCGGCTTCCTTGTCAAATCCGGTATTGCGTTCGACATCCCAGGTAATTACATCGCGGCCCGTGTAAAAATACCAGCCTTCGATCATTTTGTCGATACAGATAATTTTCTGGGCGGCGGGAAGGGTCGCGACGCGTTTGAGCAGGCGCCACTGACTGGTCAGGTAACGATTTTTGGCATAAGCTTCGTTGCCATGAAGTCCGGGAAGCACGAAAAACATCAGTCCCGGCACCAGCAGGCAGCTTACCGCAAGCACGCCGACGCGATGCCCCATGTGCACGAACCAGCCAAGAAAAGCCGCCGCAAAAAGCCAGAAAACTCCCGAAAAAATAGCGATCTGCGCGATATTTTTGAATTCATCGAGACGTTGATAACCGGCAATTATAAGAGCTGCACCAGCAATTCCAACCACAATTGCCAGGCCGGCAAAATAACGGAGCCTTGTTGTGACTGGATTTGCTCTCAGCAGAGTCTGGCGAAGCATTTGCGCGGTCAGAAGGGCGAGCGGAACCAGCAGCGGCAGAGTGTAGCCAGCGAGCTTCGAGCGGCTAAGAGTAAATATCAGCAGCGGCACGCCGACCCAGAGCAGCATGAAAGTTGCGCTGCGGCTTTTCCGGAAGCGGCCGATCTGATCTTTCAGAGCCATCAGCAGATAGCCTGTCCATGGAAAAATCCCGGCCGGCAGCAGAATCAGAAAATAAAAGAATGGCGCCGACCGCTGGTGCGCATCGCTGGCCACGCGCTTAACCGTTTCATCGATGAGAAAATAGCTGAGCAGGCCCGGGTTCATGAAGGCCACGAGCAGATACCAGCCGAGGCCGAAGATCACGAAAATTGCCCAGCCGGCAGCGGTGCCGAAAAGTTTTTTGAGCTGCAGGCGATGACCGGTGAGCAGTGCCGCCGGAATCAGTCCGGCCAGTGGAAGCAGGCCCGGCGGCCCTTTGGTCAGCATCGCCGCCGCCGTCGCCAGCCAGAATGTGAAATACCAGCGTTTTTTCTGGCGGCTCAACCATGCGAAGAAAGCAAGTGCCATCAGGGTTTCAAAAGCGGCCAGAAAAGGATCTGTGGTCAGCCCGCGAAACTGCGTCTGAAAATAGATCGAGCTGATCAGCACGAGAGAGGCGATAAGGCCGGTGATTCGGCAGAACAGCAGTTTGCCGAGATACCAGGTGGCAAGTGCTGTGGCGCCGGCGGCAATGCTTAAAAAGAAGCGGGCGCCAAATTCGTTGATTCCGAAAATTTTCATGCCGGCAGCAGCAAACCAGTAGGTGACCGGCGGCTTGGTGAAATGGCGCAGCCCGTTGTGGCGTGGTGTCAGCCAGTCGCCCGAATCGAGCATGCGCCGGGCAACTGAGGCATAGCGACCTTCAGAGGTTTCAAACAGTCCGGCAGTGCCGCAATGAAACATTACTGGCAGCATACCGGCAAGAAAAATCAGCAGCCCCAGCGATTTAAAGGCAAATCGTGGAACTTGCAGATTATTCATCTGGCAGAGCGGCTTCCTGGGCGGCCATAGTGTTGCGCTTGTCGCGCCCGATCAGCACGAGGTTACGAAAATAAATCACCGAGCCGAGCGACTGCCCGAGAATGAATACAGGATCCTTGCGGTGAATCGAGTAGGCCAGCAGCAGAAAAGAGCCGGCAATGCTGAAATACCAGAATGAAATCGGAATAACGCTTTTTTTATGCCTCTCAGAGGCAATCCATTGTACGATAAAGCGCATCGAAAACATGACCTGCCCAATCAACCCGATAATCAGCCATAAATCATATTTGCTCATCTATCTGATACCTCAATTTGCGCCATTTCATCCATCTTATCGCCAGCAGGTCGAGAAACGATCTGAAAACGCGGTTCCAGACGTTGTATTTAGAAACGCCTTTCTGGCGGGGATGATGGCTTACTTCGATCTCGATAACAGTGCCGCCATTCATTTTTACCAGTGTTGGCAGAAAACGGTGCATGCCTTCGAAAAGCTCTATCGGCTTGATTGCTTCCGCTCTGAAGGCTTTCAGCGAACAGCCGGTGTCTTTGATTGTTTCGCTGCTGACGACGTTGCGCACCCAGTTGGCAAAGCGCGAAGAAAGGCGGCGTATCAAAGTATCGTTGCGCTTTTTCCGCCAGCCGACGGCGGCTGTGTAGCCCTGTTCGATACCGGCCAGCAGCAGCTGAATATCAGCGGGGTCGTTTTGCAGATCTGCGTCGAGAGTTATAATCAGCGCACCGCGTGCAGCGCGAATGCCGGCTCCCATGGCAGCAGTCTGTCCGTTGTTCTTGCTGAATTTAAGTGCGCGCAGCCAGGGTCGGCTCGACTTGAGTTCGCGAATTTTGTCAAAACTGCCGTCGCTCGAACCATCGTCAACCAGTATCAGTTCCCAGTTGCGGCCTATTTTCTTGAGGCTGGCTTCGACGCGCGCGACAAGTTCTTCGAGGCTGTCTATCTCGTTATAAACTGGTATTGCGACGCTGATATCGATGTTTTCCATGCTTTGTCTTCCATTTTAGTGGCTTGCTGAATTAGCGTCACAATTATACCACAGAATACATCTCTGCATATGGTATCGTTTTCGTTCTCGTAATCGTAATCGTAATCGCAATCGTTGTCTTAATCAGCAATTCACTGTCAAAAAGTCGGCTGAATGAAACAGCGCCCTGAAAAGGGCGCTGTTTCATTAGTTCATTTGAGCCTGCTTTACAGCTCACCGGAAATTACTGTGTCGGTCTCTGCCCGCATCAGGCGGTCAGGGCCTTGCGCACCTGATCCATGCCGTTCAGACGGTAGGTGCCTTTGTAAAACTGGTACTTGTGGGCCGGCAGAACACTGACTTCAGCTGTGTCACCCATCTGCATGACCAGTATGTTGCCCTGGGCATCGCGGCCCTTGTAGATCATCGAGTGGCCGTAGCGGTTATGACCGTAGTCGAGAAGAATCATGTCGCCGGGTCTGATATCGGGTGGCGGCGGCGGTTTAACGCCGGGATTGATCGACTTTGTGTATTTTTCAGACCACAGGCCGCTGGTCGAAACACGGCCGCTGGTTATCGGGTATTTGACGCCGGCCTGCTGATAAGCGTGTTTCTGAATCATCTGCACAAAACCACTGCAGTCGATGCCGCCGATCTTTTCGAATTCTTTGTAGGCCGAGTTAGAGCGCCATTTCCAGGTTTTTATATCGACGTATTTTTCGTAATACTCGTCAGAGTTGAGTCCGAGACGATTGCCTGAGCTCTTCTTTTCGCGATAGGCGTCTATGTTGTCGAAGCCGCCGAATTTAAAAACAATCGGTTCTTTTATGTAGGGATCGGCCAGAGCCTGCATTTTGCGTTCAAATACAATGTCTTCAAACCTTTTCTCGAGTGCTTTCAGAAGCTTTGCTGATTCTTCGTGGCGGCCGAGTTTGTCGAGACATTTTGCCTGCATGTAGGCCGCTTCGACAGGGTTGCCTGAGGCTTTGCAGGCCAGTTCATAGGCGCTTTTATAATCGCCCTTTTTAAAGGCTTTGCTGGCACGGTTCAGCCGCCAGTACCAGGGAAATTTATCGTAGTTGAGAAGGTCGCCGCCAAGATGGCGATCCCAGCGCTCGAACTGTTTGCTGTTGGCAGCTGCAACAGAAGAGGTGTTCGTATTTTCACTCGAAGGTGGCGAAGCGACTTCGCCGGTTACCTCGAACCCCTTGACCAGGTCGCCGCGCACCCAGCCAACCAGGCCGCTGCCAAAGTCCAGTTTGAACCAGCCGTTCTTTTCTTCGAGCTTTATGCCGGCGGTTCCGCGTGGCAGCGTCTTGAGTACTGCATTTCCGGTGCCCGGACCCGAGCGCACATTGACCCATGAGCCATTGATTTCGAAAACTTTTGGCGAAACCGCAGTATCGACACCAAACATGTCACCTGAAGACTGCGGATTGCTGACCGTCGTCTGCTCGCCAAACGGGTCATTCTGCGCCATCAAAGCGCCAGATGAAAATATTGCCCAGACCAGGAACATTGCTGCTAATTTCCTGTACATAATATACTCCATGCTGAAATTATACATTCATTGTACCCGAAAAGCTGTCAGCTGTCGAGACAACGGCGCTACATTTTACCGTCGTAGCGGAGAATCTTGAAGCCGCCAGTGGCGGTGCCTTCGAACCCGTAGAAGCGACCGTCACTGCACAGTTTCCAGCTGCTGGTAAGGAACGGCGCTTCGAGAACCGGCAGCTCAGCATGCTTCTTCGGCTGCTGTTGCTGGTCGAGCGAATAAAGGCTCAAAAAGGCTGGTTTCGATTTAGTGACTACCATGAAAGCCGGGCGCTGGTTAATCAGTCCGGCCATTTTGCTGAAAACTATGCTGTCGCCAGCTTCAAAGAGGGTGACGGTTTCGGGCTCCTGTGGCTGTTCTGCCAGTTCGGCGCTGACGATGGTGCGCGAACCTTCTTCAAAGTTGTATTGCAGACCATATATCGTTTTGCCGTCGCTCACGGCTTCGAGGCTGATGGCAGGATGCAGTTCGGCTTTGCCGTTGCGAACGAGCCACAGGCCGACGCCAGGCTCTTCGACGCCGATAATGCCGGCAGTGAAAATTCTGATGCGTCCGGGGTTGTTGAAGCTGATACGCAGCTGTTGCTCGACCTTGCCGCTTTCCGGGTTGATCACCGCAACGCCGTCCGGTGCGCGGGTCACAACATAGAGTCTTTTTTCGAAGCAGGCGATGTCGCCCATTCTGTCGAAACTGGTCATGACGTAAGACCATTCTTTATTTTTCCAGCTTTTGAGCATGCGATTAACCGAGTCGGTCAGCCAGAATCTGCCGCTTTCATCGACGTCATAGCCGCCGATGCACTGGTAAGGGGCTACCGGCATCACGCCTGGTGACGGAAATCTGATGCCGATCTGGTTGGTTTCTTTTCCCCATTGGCCCTGCACAACAAGGCTTATATCGGCAGCTTGCACTGCATTTGCAGCAACCATGAGCAATATGGCTGTCATTATTAAAAACACTCGCATGTTTATACTCCAGCAACATGATTTTGAACATTCTAACACAAACCCATGAAGTTTGACTTGCCTGCTGTAACGCGGTAGTATGGTGCATCTGGAGATTTAAATGTTCAAGTATCTGCGCGTTTCGGTGACCGATCGCTGTAATTATCGCTGTGTCTATTGCATGCCCGAAGAAGGCATCTGTAAACAGTCGCATGAGCAGATAATGCGCTACGAAGAAATTCTCTCGGTCATTAAAACCGCTGTTGCTCAAGGGGTTGAACAGGTGCGCATCACCGGCGGCGAGCCGCTGGTGCGTGGCGGTATCGTTGACTTTATCGCCGAAGTTGCACAAATTCCAGGTTTGAAAGATCTGACACTGACCACTAATGGCACTTTGCTGACCCGCTATGCCGAAGCACTGAAAAAGGCCGGGCTCAATCGTGTCAATGTCAGCCTCGATTCGCTGAACCCGGAAACCTTTAAAGAAATTACCCGCGGCGGCAAACTGGATGAAGTTATTGCCGGTATCGACGCTGCTGTCGCGGCCGGACTCAATCCGGTAAAAATCAATACAGTGTTGATACCGGGTGTCAATGATGGCGAAATTATCAACTTTATCGATTTCGTCGTTGCCCGCGCCATCAGCGTGCGCTTTATCGAAAGAATGCCATTCAAAGCGGTCGAACTGCCGCCTGACGATCAGTTTATTTCAGAAAATCAGGTTCTGGCAGTAATTTCGCAAAAGTATCAGCTCGAAAAAATTGATAATGATTCATTCGGGCCATCGAGCGCTTATCACATCGCTGGCAGCGGGGCTGGTGTCGGTTTTATCAGTTCGCGCTCGCGCCCGTTTTGTCAGTGCTGCACCCGGTTGCGACTGACGGCCGACGGTTACCTGCTTCCCTGTCTCGACTCAGAAGTCGGCGTATACGTAAGAGGAATGACTCCTGAGCAGATCAGTGAAAGCATGACGCAGCTGGCCGAGCAGAAATCATCCTGGCAGAAGCGGCATGCCTGCTATGCATCGACCTTTGCGTCGTCACTTTCCAAAATTGGCGGTTAGAGGAGCAAAAATATGGCTAAGCAAAAGAAACTGAGTCTTGGTATCGATCTGGGCGGAACCAAAATTGCCGCCGGGCTGTGCCGGGATGGGGAAATCCTCAAGAAGGTCATTTTTCCGACGCATGCCGCTGCCGGCTTCGACAGCGTCATTTCTGTCATTCTCGGCGCCGTCGAGAAGGTTGTTGACGGCCACGATCACAAAGATATCGCAGGGCTTGGCATCGGTTCAGCCGGCCAGATCAATCCTGTCACCGGCGAGGTAATTTATGCTCCCAATCTGAAGTGGCAGAACGCACCACTGGGAAGCACTCTGGCGAAGGCGCTCAAGCTTAAAGTGCAGGTGCTCAACGATGTGCGTGCTGCAACTCTGGCCGAACACAGATATGGAAACGGCAGGGATCTCGAAAATTTTGCCAACATTTTTGTCGGAACCGGCATTGGCTCGGGTTTTGTCTTAAATGGTCAGCTGGTTCACGGATCTACCAACTCTGCCGGTGAGATCGGTCATATCTGCATGGATCCTGAGGGGCCTGTGTGTGGCTGTGGTAATAAAGGTTGTCTCGAAGCCTATGCTTCCGGCACTGGCATGGAAAATTACGTGAAAGCCGAGCTGAAAAAAGGGCGCAAAAGCCTGATCAAAGAGCTTGCTGAAAGTAAATTCGAAAATGTCAGAGGGCCGTTGATCGGCAAAGCTGCTGAGCAGGGCGACGAGCTGGCGTTGGCCGCAATCGACAGGGTGGGGGAATATCTTGGGCTCGCGCTGGCCAATATTCATACTTTGATCAATCCTGAAATGATTCTGCTCGGCGGCGGCATGATGGCGCTCAAACAGTATTTCATGCCGACCATGCTGAGAACCATGAAGAAGCATATTCTGCCGGTAGCCGACCAGGGGCGCGAACTGGTGCGCGAAGCGCGCTTCGAAAACGATGCGGTTCTACTGGGCGGCGCCGCAATTTTCGCATGAAACCGCTTTATCCTGCCATATTCAACGAGTCGCAGGCGAGTCGTCTCGCCTGGGCCGAATTGCCGGAAAACCGGATATTTTATAACCACCTGCTCAACAGCTGTCGCACCTTTCCCAGCCTGATACTTGCTTATTCGGCCGCAGAAGGACTGCCTGATCTGGCGGCAACCATCACCGAAAGCCTGCTTTCTGCTGGCATCAACGTGTTCCTGCCCGCTGAAGCGGCGCCGGTCTGTTCGCTGTCTCAGGCTCTGACCAGTCGCAATATGCCGCATTCTCTTTATCTCGATCGTGTCGGCGACGATTCGATGTTGACGTTGACCCTGCTTGCCAGCCATGGTGGGCCGCTTGACGAGAAAGACATTCTCGATGCGCAACCCGCTGTGCCGCCGCAGAAATCAGGTCTGGCCGGCACTACTGAGCTTGACCGCTATTACGTAAATAATCTGTCCGGCCTTGTCGATCGTTTTATCGAGGATGGGCCCGGTTTCAAAGATATAGAGATTCCATTTTCCGGACTTGAAAAGAGTCTGCGCGAAGCAGCCGATCTGTCGATTCTTTTCGAGAGCGACCCGAATGGACCTTCTGTGCGGGTCAGCCGCGATGGCCAGGGCTTGCAGATTATAGATAAAAGTGGGCGTGCGGTGGAAGCCGGCGAAATTGCCGGTGATATCGCGCGTTATCTCGTAAAAGAACGTTTCGCCTCAGGTACCATAATCGGTCCAGCAGGCCAGGTCAGCGATTTTTCGACCGGTTGTGAAACACTTGGTGTTGCCGGGTCTTCGTTTGATATGAGCTACCACGCGGGTTTTTCTGATCTCCTCGTTGGCTGGTGGGACGACGGTGTTTTTGCGCATCAGGGCAGCAGTTGCTTCGGCGATGCCATTCTAACCGCTATCTACTACCTCGAAGCCCATCGCAGCAAAAAAGTCTGAAGCCAGAAGAAGTACCTCGCACAAAGCCACAAAGACACAGAGAAGACTTTACCCACAGTCGCCCACATGAGGAGTGGGTGATACTTGAGCGCATCAGGAAAGTGGCGACCGCTTGATTACGCCGGTTGTCGCACATTTTTTGAGGAGAGGTATCCGGTTTCGCTCGCGATCTGCGCCGCGACGAACAGCCAGCGTAAGCTGGATTCTGCGACTTCGCTTAGCTGCGCGCAGAATGACGGTATAGAGCTCTTTCTTCGCGTCTCTGTGTCTTAGTGCGAGATCTCTTGTTTTCGGCACAGCTCGTGCTTTCTTAGTGTCTCTGTGTCTTAGTGCGAGATCTTTTCTTACGACTCAGGCTTTTTCGAACAGGCAGATGAGCTCGACGTGGTGGGTGCGCGGGTAGAGGTCGAGGCCGGCGGCTTCGCTCAGTTTGTAACCACTTCTGATGATTGCGGCACTGTCGCGTTCGCAGGCATCGAGATCGCAGAATACGCAGACCACCTTTTTCGGCTGCAGCTTTGCCAGCGTGCGCCCGATCGAGGGCGTGCCGGTACGGGGTGGATCGAGCAGCAGAACGTCAGGTTCAGGTTTGAAGCGTGCGAGCTCTTTTATCGCGTCGCCTTCGAGCAGAGTTATTCTGTCTTCGAAGCCGCTGCGCTTGATGTTGCGGATGCCGGTTCTGACTGCGCCAGGGTGCGATTCGATCGCTTCAACGCGGGCGCCTTTGGCTGCGAGCGCGAGCGTAAAGTTTCCAGCGCCGGCAAAGCCTTCGACGATTCTGATTCCCTGTGCAGGTTTACATAACTCGACAACCTTGCGAACCAGCACCGGGTTCTGAAAGATGTTTCCCTGCACGAAAAAAGAGGGCTCGGCATCGTAGGGACCGCCATCGACATCGGGAGCGATCAGGCCGGTAACGTTTACCGTTCCCTGAACTTCTTTGATTTTGCCCTCGTGATTGGCAACCGAAAGGCCCTTGAGGTTGACAGCACGCATGATTTTGGCCAGATCCTTGTAATGATGACCGGTCGGGCGGCCCTTCATCAGCACGGCATGGCCGACAACGCGGTCAGAACGGTGCGATGACGACGACATCAAAGTCAGGCTTTCGAGAAAAATCGGGACCTGACTGAGAATCTTGCGGGCAGCCACCAGTCGGCGGGCCAGGGGTTGCGTGATGATGGCGCAGGCGGTAACCGGAACGACGCCGCCTGGGACCTGTGCGGCATAGTTTTCAGAGGCCAGATAGCCGGCTTCGCGCTCTTCGTAGTTGCGCCCCTGATGCAGACGCACGCGGGGCAGATAGCGAATGATCTCGCGCGATGCCGTGAAGCTGTGCAGATAAGCTTCACTGCCACCGGGAATGCGGCTGAGCGCGCGCGTAATCATTGCCTGCTTTTCTTTTTTGCGGCCCTTTTCAGAAAGTTCCAGCAGATCGCAACCGCCACAGGGGCCATGAAAAAAGCAGTCCGGTTTTACGCGTTCCGGTGATGGTTCGACCATCTGCGCGTCGATGATTCGGCCTGAGCCATCGAGCTCGACGTCAATCTTGTCGCCGGGCAGAAAGCCGGGCACGCGCAGCAGCGCACCGTTGCAGTTAATAAAGGCCTGACCGCTGGCGGTCAGACCTTCGACAACTTCTATCGATCGCGGATTCTTGCCCTTGTTCACTTTTTCGGCACTTTCGGGCATTGCAGGCGTTCGTAGCTCGGCATATTGCCAAGCAGCGGGCGGGCGTAATTGAGGAAGTCAGTGGTGACGCCATTTCCGGCTTCGTTGATGAAGGTGCGCGGCATTGACTTGGTTTCGCGTGCGACTGTGTCGAGCGGCGTCAAAAAGTAATCGACCGAATAGTCACCGGTTCGGCGAATGGCGACCGAACCATCGACGTTGTTCCAGAGTGCGAATTGAGCGGCTTTTTCGCCGACTTCGCGGGCTTCAGCCTGATCGACTTCAGATACTATGCCGAGAAAGCTGCGCTGCAGGTAGCCAAAGGTATCTGAGCGAACACGTTTGATTTTGAGACGGTCTTTGATCGTCTTGCCCAGGGCATCGCCAAGTGCGCCGGTGCCAGAGAGCTGAACGTTGCCATGCGCGTCTTTTTCTGAATCGCCACCCATGAGCTGAGTGATGATCGGCTTGCCATCGGCGCCGACAATACCTTCTGATACAGCGATAACGCAGCGGCCAAAGCGTTTGTAAACTTCATCGACATCTTTGAGGAAAGCATCGGTGTCGAAAGTTCTTTCGGGCATATAGATGAGGTGCGGGCCGTCGTCTTCATATTTCTGGGCGAAGGCCGCTGCGGCGGTGAGGAAACCGGCATGGCGTCCCATGACGACTCCGATATAAACGCCCGGAATCGCACGGTTGTCGAGGTTGATCCCGGCAAAGGCAGAAGCCACGAATTTGGCGGCAGAACCGTAACCCGGGCAGTGATCAGTTACGCGCAGGTCATTGTCGATAGTCTTGGGAATATGGATACATCTGAGTTCGTATCCGGCAGCAGCGGCATTGTCGTTGACTATGCGCACGGCATCGGCCGAGTCGTTGCCGCCGTTATAAAAGAAATAGCGCACGTTATGCCGCATGCAGACCTTGAAAATCTTCTCGCAATAGTCTGCGTCAGGCTTGTCGCGGGTAGACAGGAGTGCTGAGCTCGGAGTGCAGGCGACACGCTCAAGGTTATGAGTCGTAGCCTGAGTCAGGTCGATGAAATCTTCTTCGATAATGCCGCGAACGCCATGCAGCGCGCCATAAACACGGTCAACTTCTGGAAACTTTCTTGATTCGAGAACCGCTCCAACCAGACTCTGGTTGATAACAGCAGTCGGGCCGCCGCCCTGGGCGATGAGAACGTTGCCTACGAGTTTAGCCATGTGTTGATCTCCTTGCAAAAATTAGCTTGATACCGCGCTATTATGCCCCTGAGCCTTGTCAGAGGTCAAGTACAAGTTTTTGTTGAACGTACATTGACAAAGGGGGGTAGGAACAATACAATGCAGCGCATGTCAGCTGCAAAAGCGAAAAAATCCACCAGAAAAAGCGCCGAGCCGGTAGCCTGTCCGCTTCCCACGGACGAGCAACAGACGCTTGTCGAAGCCATCGAACAGGCGCACGGCGCCGAGGTATTGTCGGCAGCCACCTGTCGTGCCCCAGGCGCCTGGGATAACCTGCGCATACTCGCGCGCGGCAACAACGATTCTGCCCCTGCCATCATTCGCAGCCTCCGCCCCGGCGATGTCATGCTGCACAATCACCCCGATGGCAATCTGCAGCCTTCTGACGCTGACATTTCGGTAGCATCGCTGTGCGGCAAGTCTGGCATAGGTTTTGCCATACACAACAATGAATGCACCGAGTTCTACGTCGTTGTCGAGCCTTTTGTCGAAAAAGCACCAGAACTGCTTGACAGCAAAGAAATGGTCGAATTCATTTCGCGCGGCGGGAAAATCGCCGCGAAACTTGATAATTTTGAGGAACGCATCGGCCAGAAACAGCTGATGGGCAAAATTGTCGAGGCGCTAAATACCCCGTGCCATGCGATTCTCGAAGGCGAGACCGGTATCGGCAAGAGTATGGCCTATCTGATTCCGGCTGTGCACTATGCTCATAAAAACCGCTGCCGAGTTGCCATCTCAACCAATACCATCAATCTGCAGCACCAGCTGGTCAACAAAGACCTGCCTTTTCTCGCCTCGATTCTACCGTTCAGCTTTAAATACTGCCTGGTCAAAGGACGCCGCAATTATCTGTGCCTGCGCCGCCTAGGTGAGGCTCTGGCTGCCACTGACGGCGAATTTCTGCTGGAGAGCGAAGAAGTAGAACCTTTCAACCGTATCGTGGCCTGGTCCGAAACGACAAGCGACGGTTCACTCAGCGATCTCAGCTGGGTTCCGGCTGAACCCCTCTGGGAAAAAATCTGTTGCGACAAAGACAGCTGCCCCGGTATCAAATGCCATGAATACAATGATTGTTTCTTCTATACTGCGCGTCGGCGCACTTGTGAAGCAGATATCCTGGTAGTCAACCATTCATTGCTGTTTTCTGATCTGGCCATGCGCGCGATTACTTCAGAATATGCCCAGACAGCTGTCATACCTGCCTGTAAGGCTGTGATTCTCGATGAAGCTCATAACCTCGAAGAGACCGCTACACGGCACTTTGGTTTCAGAACGACGGCGATTGGCATGCAGCGCCTGTTCGGCAAGATCTACCAGCGCCGCGGCCGCCGCGAAACCGGCACTTTTTCGACAATTTATTCGATGCTGTCGGTCGGGCGCGGCGATATTTCGCCAGCTGAGCGTGCCGCGCTGTTGCAGGAACTCAGTGATGAGCTGATTCCGACGCGGCTTGAAGCTGCCGACCTCAGCCGCATGCTTTTCGACAACATAACCACATTTTTTGTCGATCCGTCACGCGCCATGCCTGGTGAACATCGGGTGCGTATCGGCCAGCGCGAAGAAAATCGCGCCGAATTTGCCACTCTGGTTCATCATGCCAACAAGCTGCGTGATGAATGCAAACGCCTTGCTGCCCGCATGAAAAAGTTCGCGCGGCGCCTCAACAACCTGCTCAATGAGTATGATGACGATGCCGAACATTTTGAAATTCCGCTCGTCGAGCTTGGGTCTCTGGCTGGTCGTCTCGATGAAGCCGGCACTGCGCTGACAAGGCTTTTCGATCTGGAATCTGCCAACCGTGAGCTTTATGTGCATTTTTTTACGACCAATGTTCGCAAAAGCGGCACCTACACAGCCTTTCATTCGCTGCCAATTGAAGTGTCTCAGCCAATGCTCGATTACTGCTTCAAAAAGATTCCCTGCACGATTCTGGTTTCCGGCACCCTGACGACAGCGCGTAATTTCAATTTTATCAAGGATCGTCTCGGGCTCGACGATGAAGAATTGACACCAACACCGACCGAAGGCCGTTTCCCGTCGCCATTCGACTATCAGAAGCAGGCGCGATTGTTTGTGCCTACCGATATTCCTGACCCGGTCAGCCCGATGTTCGTCGAAAAGGTCAGTGTGCCTCTGTTCGACATCATTAAGGCATCGCAGGGCGGGGCGCTGGTTTTGTGCACCTCATACGGACACCTCAACCAGTTCTACAACAATCTGTGCGGCCCGCTTTCAGCTGAAGGCCTTGAATGTTACAAGCAGGGCGAGCTCGAGCGCCATCATCTGCTCGAACTGTTCAAAGAAGACGGCAACGCTGTACTGTTTGCCACCGATAGCTTCTGGGAAGGCGTGGACATACCCGGCTCCGCGCTGCGCAACCTTATTATCACGCGCCTGCCTTTCGCCATGCCGAATGACCCGGTGCTCGAAGCCCGCAACGAAAAGATCAAAGAGGCCGGTGGGAACCCGTTTCGTGATTATCAGCTGCCCATGGCGGCAATCAAGCTCAAACAGGGCTGTGGCCGTCTGATTCGTCACAAAGAGGACCGCGGCACCATCTGGCTGCTCGACAACCGCATTGTCAGCAAGAGTTACGGCAGCTTTTTCATCGAGTCACTGCCAGAAATGCCGGTAATGCGTGGCAAGTTCGCCGTCCTCGCAGCTATGGCGCGCAAATTTTTTACCGATTGATTTTCGCCGTTGCCTAACTTATCATGATTTTACAGTAAATTTTATGGAGGGTTTTTCATGAGCAAGCACATTCTCGCCATCCTGGTCGGCAAGCGCAAGGAAACAGCGGTTAACGTACAGAAAATACTTACGGGCTGGGGATGTATGATCAAAAGCCGCCTTGGTCTACACGACGGCACTCTCGATAAATGTTCTGAGTCTGGCCTGATCATACTTGAACTTGTCGGCGAACTCGAAAAAATGGAAGAGTTGCACCGCAAGCTCGAGTTGCTTGAAGATGTTCACGCCAAACTGGTATCACTCACACTCGACAAATAATCATTTCTGTGTAAGAGATTTCCTCAGGCAATGTTGTGTTGTCTGAGGAAACGGGCGATTTCGGTCTGGTCAAGGCTTTCGGCGATCTGTACCAGACCCATGCCTGCTTCATTTTTGAGTGAGACATCCGAACCTGCATAGATCAGGGCCTTGACCATTTCAAGCTGCCCGTCTTCGATTGCGCACATCAGCGCAGTATTGCCGGCGTCGTCGCGGCGGTCGAGCAACGAACCATATTCGAGCAACAGAGCCAGCACTTCCATGTGACCTTCGATTACAGATCTGATCAGTGGAGTCTGTCCGAAAATACCTTTGATCTCTGGGTCAGAACCTGACTCCAGCAATATTTTCACTATGCCGGCGTTGCCGATATTTACCGCCAGCAGCAGTGGTGATGAGCCCTGAACGGCTTCGCAGCGGTGCAGATCGGCGTCTTTTTCAATAAGCAGTTCTACCGCTCGCCGGTTCTCTTTTTGAATGGCCTTGAACAAAAGCGTCATACCGTTATCGTCGTTTTCATTGATCAGATTCGGGTATTGCGCCAGCAACGCGCCGAGGTCGGTGAGCCTGTTTTCTTCGAGCAGTCCGACCGCCCTGGCAAAATGTCCGGTAACATTGATGGTGCCGGGAATATTGTTAATGGCATCGACCAGTTCAACCAGGCGCAGGCGATCGATGTTATCAGGCAGAGACTCCAGATAGCCGGCGAGATCGCCAAGGCTGTTGAGCAATATTGCTGCAATGGTCAGGCTGCCGGACTGTTTGTAGTTGGCGAGCAGACACTCAAGCCCCTGAATGAAAAGCACCGGGATATCATTGCTCTTGCCAAAGCCCGTGAGAAAACGGGCAAACCCGAAGTTGAGCCGGCTTTGTCGCAGGCGTTCGCAGTAAATACAGGCGTTTTGCGCTTTCTGAACACGTGAAATGATATCGGGGTCACGAAATGACATCGTCCAGGCGAGTCGCGACAGTTTGAGGGCAAGCCCGATGTTATCGCTGTTGCAGGCCAGTTCGGCAGCTACCGAAGTCATGTATGTGGTCTGGTTGCGGTCGAGAATGAACGGATGTTGCTCGGTGGTAAGAAAGAACTCAAGCGCTTCGCGATCCTGTTCCATTTTAACCAGACAGGTGAACTCGTAAAAGCGTTGCCAGCCAAGCATCATCGGGTCTACCGGTGGGTTGGCGAGCAGGCGCGCGCGCATCTCGCGGCACAGGTCGAGCGCGGTGCTCAGCATGTTTTCTTTTAACTTGGCTGAAATCTGGTTCAGATAAAATTCAAATACGTTGCTTTGATTCATGCTGTTACTCGTAAAAGCCGTGATCGCTGCCGTCGGTAGTCTCGTTGCAGCTGATGCGCAGCTTGTCTTTCTCTCCCTGTATCCAGTATTTGCCGCCCGACGGGCAGGTCGGGCGCCGCCGCATATAACCTTCTTCATAAAGCATTTTGACGGTCAGGTTGTTGCCGTCGACAGATCGTTCAGTCTGGCATAGCGTGGCCGCTTTGTAGATAACCCGCATGTTTTCGAGGCAGCTGGTTTTTCTGATTCTGTCGCGAATGCCGACATAACTGAATGAAACCAGCATCATCAGCACCGAGATGATCGTAATGACGATCATTATCTCGACGAGGGTAAACCCGCGTTTGCCGTGACTGACTTTTAATTCACTTTGCTTCATAACACCCTAGATAATATACTGTTTCTCTGGTAAATTAAAGCATACAAAATTTGAAACCTATCACCGGCAGGAGAAAACCATGAGTCTGACCACAAAACTGGTGCTTAAAGCAATTGAGACCGGCATTGTGCCAGAGCGCGCAACTCGCGCCTGGATTCGTTATCTCTGCCGGCAGGCTACTGAGCGTGGTGCGCTTGGCGACGTCGAGGCCAGACATGCGGTTTTTCGTCAGCTCCATAAGGAACTCAAAATGGGAGCGGCTCTGCGACTGCCTATCTCAGAAGAACCAGCTAATATTGAGCTCGAAGAAGATTTTTTCAGACTGTTTTTTGGGAAAAGGCTCAACTCTGGTTGCTGCTATTTCCCGACCGGTGCTGAAGACCTTGATGAAGCCGAAGATACCATGCTCTGGATGTCAGCCGACCGGGCCCGGACCCGCGATGGTATGAACATTCTCGAAATTGGCTGCGGCTGGGGAGCCATGACTCTATGGCTGGCCCGGCAATATCCTCAGGCTCACATCACTGCCGTCATCGACTCGACCAAGCGAAGTATTCATCTGCAAAAGCAGATTAACGAACTTGACATAAAAAATGTAAAAATCGTTGCGGCCGAATTTGAAGACCTCGATTATCACGAAGAATTCGACCGAATCATCTGCCTCGAACGCTTTGACCTGCTCAGTGCGACCCCGGACTGGGAAGCCAGACTCGAAAAATGGTTAAAGCCTGGTGGCAAATTCTTCCTGCAGCAGCAGGTACATGCTTCGCTCGGCTATTATCAGGATTCAGTCGGACTTGCCGATTTTCCCGGTAATTCTGTGGTCAATCAGCGCCTGGTTATGCCGGCTGAGTTGCTGATGCTCTTTCAAAGCCGCCTGCACGTGGAAGACTACTGGAAAGTCAGCGGCGAACAGTATCGCATGACTGCCGAGAGCTGGCTTGCCCGCTATTATGACAACCGCCTCGATATTCTGCCGCTTCTTGAAAAAGTTTACGGTAAAAAAATGGCCTGGACCTGGTATCAACGCTGGCGACTTTTCCTTATCGCCACTGCCGAACAGGCTGGATTCAATCGCGGCCAGGACTGGATCGTCGCCCAATATCTCTTTTCCCGCCGCTGATTGATTTACTTCTGTAACTGTTCGTAGGCGCGGTTGAGCTGGGTGGTTTTTTCGCGGGCCAGCGCCTGCAGCTCAGGTCCGAGACTGTTGACCCGATCGGGGTGATACTGCTTTACCAGCTCGTAATAAGCTTTTTTGATTTCTTCGGGGCTGGCATCGCGGCGAACACCAAGAACCTGCCAGGGGTCGGCTGCAGTTTGCCGGTCTGATTCATGTCGGTTGTGCGTGCCTTTGCCATCACGTTTAGAGTAGCGCTTAGCCATGATTTCATCGACGAGTGGCTTTATAAACAGCCAGAAGATGATGATCAGCAATACTAAGATATCGTCGATTCGGCCAATGCGCCCACCACCGTCAGGAAGCAGATCATAAGGCAGCAGAAAATAAAGCACCGCCAGGATCATCATGGCGATGAACCTGGCGGCGGCTTTGAGCTGATTAATCACGACGCTGCAAAATCAGCAGCAGGCGGAGTATCTCGATATACAGCCAGATCAGCGTTACCATCAGGCCGAAGGCGGCATACCATTCAAAGTGCTCGGGAGCATTGTTCTCGGCACCTTTGAAGATCATGTCGAAGTCGAGAATCAGGTTGAAGGCGGCAATGCCGACAATGATCAGACTCAGGCCTATGCCGAGGAGACCACCAGTGTGAAGAGGGCTCATAAAACCCATCCAGCCAAGTATCATCGAGAACAGGTAAGCAAAGAATACGCCGGCAGTGGCCGACAGGACGCCTGCCTTGAACTTCTCGGTTACCTTGACTATACCTGTCTTATAGAGAAACAGCATGCCGCCAAGTGTCATGAAGGTTAACAGAATTGCCATCATCACTATGCTTTCAGCCAGCAGGCCATCCGGGCCGGTGCCGGCGGCAATTTTGACCATTGCTGACAGCGAACCGAGCAGCAGTCCTTCAAAAACTGCATAAATCGGTGCAGTGAAGCGCGCTTTTGCCGGCGCCATGATAGTGATGATCGCCATGATCAGGCCACCGATCATGCCGGCCATCATCAGGCCGCCAGCTGCTGAGTTGTATTCCAGGGTCATTTTCCAGGTGAAACTGGCAGCCGAAAATACCAGCACCAGCAGTATCGCGATTTTATTGATCGCGCCCTGCACGGTCATCACGGCGCCAGCGCCGGAATGTGCCCGTTCAAAATATTCCGCCCGCATGGCGGGATTAGAACTTCGATCGAATCTGCTCATATTCTTATTCCTCCTGTCTTATCGTGCTCGTAATCGTAATCGTAATCGTTTTCGCTCTTTTAATCGAGCTTGCTTTCCAATCAGCCTCATCGTCGCAGCTTTTCTGCTTCGATCAGTCCCTTCTCTAGGTCGTCGAGGCCTGACCTGAGATTTTCGACTTCTTTAACCATACTGTCACTCGATGCTTCCATCGTCATAACATCAGTAAATTTCAAGGTGTTCAGATGATCCATCAGGCTGTTGAACATTTCACGCATCTGAAGTTTCTGCATCTTCACCCTGTTTAGACTCGTCTCGAGATCATTAAGTTTCAGGTTTCTTTCTTCTTTCATTTTAATGGTCGATTCGAGCTGAGCCTTAACCACATCGTCGCTGGCAGTCGCCAGTTGCTGTCTGAGGCTCTCGATTTCGGAATCGAGCTTATTGCGGTCGATCGTTTTGAGAAACCCGGTCAGGCCGGCGCTGCGTGCGAGAACTGCAGCATGCTTGACCTGTAGCTCTTCGACCTGGGCGATGCTTTTGTTCAACAGATTTTTCATTGCCGGCTTGGCGCTATGGTGAACCTTTTTCGCCTTGATCAATTCGCCCTCTATCTCACGGAATTCGCCGAGGTCTTCTTCGAGCAGAAGTTCGGCTTCGATATCGCTTTGCGAGAGCTTGAGAATTTTGCGGCGCAGATTGCTCTGGCTCAAAGCATCGGCGAGACCACTTGCGCCTGCAGTCAGACTTTTCATGGTGACACCGCGTTGAAAGCCAATTACAACCGCGCCGGCTGCTATTGCTGCCAGTGAGTAAACGCTGAGACCGGCCGCGAGAATTATATATGGAATATAGAACAAGGCAAAGGCCGAAAAGAAGTAGCTGGCGTCGCGCTCTCTTACAGTTACCACCAGCATGACGAATGCCAGCAGATAGAAAAACAGCTGTGATTCAGACGAAACGCCTTCGCTGGCCTTGAAGATCCACATCATGTAACCATTGACCGTGAACCCGCAGAATGAGGCCAGCGTGCGTTTGATTTTGGCGTCGTCTATCGCTTCTTCCGTTTGCAGGTTCTGCACTTCCCGCACCGCTATGGGTGCTGGGCGTCTTGGTTGCTGAGGTGTCGACATGTTGCCCCTCCGGGGTTCAGGACTCTTTACCAGAGAACAGAGCTATAATACCGCCGATGATTTTGAACGGCACCGAAAGTATAGCGTACATCAAATACAGTGAGAAGACAAGACCGATGATGAACAGGGGCACGTTGATCAACAGGTTGAGCACATCTGCCAGCCAGCTGTTCCAGATACGGGTGAACCAGGTGTCGCCTTCATAGCGTACTTCAATTACTTCGCCTGATGTCTGACCGTCTGAGAAACTGAGGAAAGTTCCCTTACGGATCTGATTGCGCACTTCATCGGAGGTGTTCTCGTCGAAAGGGTGATCGGGCGAACCATGAACGGCGCAGATGACTTTACCGCCGCGTATGAAACCTTCGTCGGTAGTTGCGAAGCAACAGGTTTGCTCTGCCATGACGATGGGTGATTTGAGATACTTGCCCTGCACGAGATCATTCATGGTATTTGCGTCGAGAGCATCGATCATCTTTGAGTTATCCATGTTATACATCTCGATAGCACCCATGAGTACCCGCTGGTTGGCAAAACATGCTTTACCGCGAGCCTGCTGACGTGCTTTTCTGAAATTGGGAACGGCAAGCGCGCCTATAGGCAGGAAACCGGTAGCTCCCCAGAGTGAGAGTGATTTGGCTTCGGTGCGTTTTACAATAGTGCGGGTTGGCGCAGTGCCGGAAGGAACCGTCGGTCTGGCCATTACTGATACGTTGCGGGCACTGGCTGGTTCGTTGCGGGCTTTGCTGCGTGCTGCGGCCTGCTGGCTGACCTGAGGAACCGGTGTCGTAGAAACCGCGACGAATGAAGTAAACGGAGTGGCAAACTGATACTTTTTGCTGAGCGCGATCACTTCGTCTTTGAGTTCAGGCTTCTGGCCGTAGGTCTGCATCTGCAGCATGAGGTCGTCTGCCTTCGCTTTGGCCCAGAAGCGGCTCACAAAGAGATTCTCGTTAGACTCCTCGGCAAAAACGGCCTTTACCGGGAAGCTCTGCTTAACTGTGTTGAGAAAGCCGGTTAAGTTGATATCAGCTGAGACACCCTTTTTATAGCGTCCGGTGATGACCAGCTGGGTGCCCTGATAAATGTTGGGCAGTGTTTTCGGGAACACATCGCTGACTTCGGCATTGCCCCAGTCAAGTGCGAGATCGACGAGCAGCGGTGTGCTGATGCTTTCATAGAAAGCCATGAGTTCCTGGTCGATATTCTGCGAATTTTCTGACAGATAAAGTGCTTCGCCGCGATTTTCAACTGCGATTTTGTTGAGAAGAACGGTGTTGACGCTGCTGCCGACGCCGAGGGTGAAAGTGCGCACCTGGGCAGTGTTGGCAGCGTTGAAGTCACGCACAATTGTGTTGCTGTCGGTGATGCCTGTGCTGGCTTCGCCATCGGTCAAAAATACCAGCGTTCTGGTGCGGCCTTCTGACTGGTCGAACAGCTTGAGCGCTGCCTGCAGTGAGCCATAAATATTGGTTCCGCCGCTGGCGTAAAGCATTTCAATAAAAGCGCCGGCGACTTTGCGGTTCTCGTCGCTGACCGGCAGCAGCTCAGGCATCCAGGTATTGACCTGTGACGAAAACGCCACAATACCAAAACGGTCATTCTCATTGAGGCGCTTGACGAAAAAATCGAATGCACGCTTGGTCTGTTCCATCTTGCGGCCAGACATCGAACCAGAAGTATCGACGACGAAAACGATGTCGCGCATTGCGATATCTTCAGCGCTGATGATCTCGGCGGGTGAAAGCATCAACATAAAATAACCGTCTTGTCCGGCTTCTGGTCGTGTTGTCAGGAAATTGGTGGCGAGAGCTTCTGCTTTGACGTCGTAATTGAGCCTGAAGTCGCCGGCAGGCAGGTAATTGTTTTTCTCGAATACAACGTTCCATGTGCCGTTTTCAGCCTTTTCAGCGTATATATCATGGCTGAGAGACACTACTGTGCTGATCTCTTTCTGGTCGGTGATGGTAACACTGATCGCAGAGGTTTCTAGGTTGGGTTCCTGATACTGCTTGACGTTGAAAGGCAGCAGATAACTTACATTGCCACGACTGTAAGCAAGAATCTCGCTGTATTCAATCATTACAGTTGCGTGTGATTTGGGGCCAATTGCACCGATGCTGGTTTCGAAAACACCAGGCTGTTTCTGCACGGCCATTGCCGGCATCATGCCTTCGGCCTTGGCTTCGTTGAATACCTGAGTAGCTTTGTTGCTTTCTTCGATGGTGCCGGCAAAAACGTTGCCTTCACTGTCGGTCAGCGAAAACTGCTGAACCGAAGCTTTCTCGTGTATGGGAAATCTTATGTTCGGTTGAATGGTGTAGTCGTTGGGGTTGTAAAACGACATCTCAAGCCTGGTTACTGCTACCTGGTTGTTGATGTCAACCTTGACTTTCTGCCTGACCATAGGCAGGGTGCCGTTCTGGTAAACCAGATAGGCAGCCTCGACCGGCATTGAACCGAGCACGAAAAACATTGTAATGATACAGAAGATAAAAGCCTTCTTCATAACTTTTTCCCCCTCTGATAATTTGCCCCACCTGCATTATACTTCAGAACAATAATGAATAATATAGAACCTGATCTGCAAAGCTGGGCAAGTTAGATTAAAGCAAGGTGTGTGCCAAATGGCAAAAGCTGATCAACACAAGGATTTCTGAAATTTCGCCATTGCCGCTGCGACATTTTTGTCGCCTATGCGCCAACCCTGCCGTAGTAGCAGCTTTTTCAGCGGGTGGGAGGGTATTCAGGGAAGACGAGGCTGTGTTTATACAGATCTTCTCCGGTTTTGATGCCATGCTTCTCGAGCAGATCGATAAAATTGAATAGTATATCTCTGACGGCGCGGGTGTCGTTCATTGCTCGATGTGCGTTCTGCAGGTCGATATGGAAATAGTCGGCGACACTGCTGAGTTTGTTCGAGCGCAACCCGAGATATTTTCTCGCCAGACGCAGTGTACACAGCGATGGCATGCAAAGTGGCTTTTTGAGATGTTTGCGGAAGTAATAATCGAGAAACGCCCAGTCGAACGGAACATTGTGTGAAACGAAAATTGCATTGTTGAGCATTCCGTCGAGAATGGCTGCCAGTTCACTGATTTTTGGCTTGTCATAGACCATGGCGTCAGTGATTCCGGTTATTTTAGTTATTTCTGCGGGAATCGGTCGCTCCGGGTTGATGAGAGTTTCGAATGGTTCTTCGTTGCCGTTTACCAGTGAAATGATGGCAACTTCGGTAATGCCTGCTTCGTTTGGACTGAAACCGGTGGTTTCAAGGTCAAGAATGACGTAAGGCAGGTCTTTGAGCGGCTTTTTCATAAATTCTGGAATGATGTATTGCATGCTGCTATACTATAGCTAATCAACGCCAACGTCAAATTATCTCTCTCTTTCGTTCTCGTTATCGGTATCGTAATCGCGGAATCGTCATCCTGCGAGTAGTCGCAGGAGCCAGAATTCCGGCAAGGTCATGGATTCTGCGACTGCGCTTCGCTCCGCGCAGAATGACATGTTGCTCTCAGTCTCGTAATAGTAATCGCATTCGCTATCGTTTTTCTTCTATCAGTTCACCGCAAATCGGAGGTTTACTCATGCAGATGCAGAAACTCAAAGGGGTTATTGCCCGCCGCGAAGGCGCAACGCTGGTAGTCAAAGCCGACAAGGGTGGCATCGAGTATCGCTTTAACGCCTCTGATCTGGGCGATGCCGAGACTGGCGAGCGCGTCGATCTGCTTATTGCTCCGGCTGATGACCCCGATGACATTTCCACCATACTTTCAATAAAGAGCAAAAAGAAGGTTAAGCCGATAAAGATTGGCAATTTTAACACTCTTGTTGGTCACATGATCAAAACACGTGACCGTCTCAACGCGACTCTGGCCGAAATTGCCGACCCCGCCGCCGCTTCTGACCTGCGCGAAAAAATCACCTGGCTCGACCGTGGCATCGACCTGTTTTCCTGAAAACTATCTTACCGGGGGGCAGATGAGGGGTGCGGTGAGGTTGTCGGTGACCGGGAACAGGCGGTTGGGGCCCATTACCACGAGGTCGTCGATCTTGAGATGGCGCTTGGCCATTTTGCGTGAGCGCGATACCGCACGCATGATCTGGTCTTCGTTGTCGGGTTTGAGGTCTTTGCTCAGCGTAATGTGTGGCTGAAAATTCTCTTTGTCTGCATGCTGAAAGCAGTCGAACTCAGCAAAATGCTCACACAACTCATTATGCAGTGCATTAAGCCGTGCATTTGGCATGACCTTTAAAAATACAACTGTGATGCGGTTATGTTCGTATCTGAACACGTCGAAACCGCGCAGATAAATCTTGAGCGGCAGGTATTTCGCGGCAATATCGTGAATCTGCGGCAGCAGCTCGATGATCTTTTCGTCATCAAGGTAGCCGGTGGCCCGGCCCATGAATTTAACGGTAAGGTGTGCGCTTTCGGGTGTCTCGAATGAATTGCAGATACTTGTCAGCTTCTGCTGGCAGGCTGACAGATAACTGCGAAAGCTCAACGGCACCCTGAATGCCAGGGTGTAAGGCAGGCTGCGGTTTTCGCTGTCATGCTTGTGCGCGTTCATGCTGGCTACAGTTTATACCCTCTGATATCTTTGTGCAATCCTGCTTTCATTGGCAGATAAGGATTCTTTAAAACACCGCACAAAGCCGCAAAGACACGAAGAGAACTCGGTGATCAGGACGAAGATATCATCGCACAGAGACTCTAAGACACGAAGAGGGTTCGGATCAGGACCAAGAGATAAGAGAAGAAAGATAAGATAGAGAAGAAAACCTCGCACAGAGGCGCAAAGACACGAAGAAAGCTCGGAAAACAATGAAGAAATAAAAGAAAAGAAATAAAAGAAGAGAAAAAAAAGAAAGAAAAAGCATCCGCAGATGGCTCAGATTACACAGATGAGGCGCAAATTTTTGAGGCTTTTTGTAAAGTTATATCTGTAGGGGTTCAACATGTTGAACCCCTACGGCGCTCTTTGTGTCTTCGTGGCTCTCTGTGCGAGGCTTGCAGTTGTTCTCTCAAGAGAACAGCCCCGCCGCATAGGCGACGGGGCTGGCGGTGACAACTTAGATCAGAGAGCTTTGAGCAGGCCGGTGCGTTCGTTGAAATCGACGATCATTTCGTCCCAGTGTTTGATTACTTCGGGGCTGTATACATCTTCCCAGAATTCGAGATCCCACAGGTTGTTGAGGTCTTCGACATCGCGCATCTGCTGCTCGACCCAGGTGTAATACTTGAAGTGATGCAGGCGCTTGCGATCGTGATAAGTGAGTTCCATCATGTTCTGGCTGCCTTCGCCGAGCATGAAGCGTTCAAAATCTGCGAGAGCGCGCGATGAATCGAGCTTGCCATGTTCGGTCGCCAGTTCGACCAGACGCGACTGATACATCTCAGCAGAGTCGGTCAGACAGGTGAACAGTATGTCGTTTTCGTCGAGATCGTAAAACTTGGCAGTTTTGACTGCCGAGAGAACGTTGCTGATGCTGCTGATGCCCATCAAAGCAAGCTTTTCGACGACTTCTGCAGTGACGCCGGCATCTTTGAGCATTTCCTGGCCAGCCGGGGTGTTGAATACCCTGAACAGACGCATGCAGTTTTCGTCATCAACAGCAACGACCGTGTCTGTATTACGGGTGTTGTGAATCCAGGGCACATGCTTGTCGCCGATACCTTCGATGCGATGTCCGCCAAAGCCGCAGTTGAGAAGGGTGGGGCACTGGAGCGCTTCCGAGGCGACGATGCGCGCGTGCGGGTGAGCGTGCTTGATGCGGTCGCCAGCGGCAATAGTACCGGCGGAACCGGTGGCGCTGACCCAGGCCGACAGGCGGCTACGTGGCCCTTTGATTTTTTCATAAACTTCGAGAACAGCGTTGCCGGTGAGGTTGTAGTGCCAGATTGAATTGCCGAATTCTTCAAACTGGTTGAAAATTACAATGTTTTCGCCGCGCTCTTTGCGCAGTTCCCAGCACTTGTCATAAATCTCTTTTACGTTCGATTCGCAACCAGGGGTTGCAAAAATTTCGCTGGTGCCGATTTCTTTGAGCCAGTTGAAACGTTCAGGACTCATATCCTGGGGAAGAATAGCAATCGCAGGTGAGGCGAGCAGGGCGCAGTCATAAGCGCCGCCGCGGCAATAGTTACCGGTGCTCGGCCAGACGGCCTTCTGGCGGGTCGGGTCGAATTCACCGCTGACCAGCCTCGGAACCAGACAACCGAAAGCAGCTCCAACCTTGTGGGCGCCGGTCGGAAAATACTTGCCGACGAGGCCGACGATGCGAGCCTTGACGCCGGTCAACGAACTTGGCAGTTCGACGAAGTTGACATCGCCATACAGACCGGTTGTGGTATCGTTTTTCCAGGTGATTCGGAACAGGTTGCGGGGATCAACATCCCACAGCCCGAGAGGTTTTACCTGCTTTTTAACCTTTTCTGGGATCAATTCTGGGTTTTTCTGCTGGGCGAAGGTCGGAATGATGATGTTGCGCTCTTTTGCGCGCTGAACCGTGCTTTTCAGCACTTCTTCGTTAACTTTGAGCTTGAACTGTTTTAGATACTTTGGCACGATATGGCTCCTTGCTTATGGAAATACGTGAGTTCCGGCTTCGCCTTTGACAGCTTTTGCGAGATTCTCGGGATTGGTTATGATGGCGTGTTTGCCGCCAGCTTTGATGAACTTGATGATCGCTTCACACTTGGGAAGCATCGAACCCGGCTTGAAATGGCCTTCGGCACAATACTTTTCGAGTTCGGCGACTGTAACCTTGTCGAGAGGTTTCTGGTCGGGTTTGCCAAAATTGAGACAGGCTTTTTCGACGGCAGTTGATACGATGAAAGTGTCTGCCTTGATATTCGAGGCGAGAAGTGCCGAGGCAAAGTCTTTGTCGATAACTGCGGCAGTTCCCTTGAGGTCGCCGTTGTCTTCGCGGATGACCGGAATTCCACCGCCACCGACGGCTACCACGCAGAATCCCTTGTCTGCGAGAGTGGTGATGGCGTTTTCTTCGATGATTTCGATCGGCAGCGGCGAGGCCACAACCCGACGCCAGCCGCGGCCGGCATCTTCTACCATATCCCAGCCGTCTTTGGCAATACGCTCTTTGGCTTCGGCTTCAGTATAGAACTGGCCGATTGGCTTGGACGGCTTTTTGAACGAGGGGTCGTTCTTATCGACAAGAACCTGGGTAACTACAGTCACTACTGGCTTTTTGATGCCACGTTTCTTGAATTCGTTGCCGAGAGCCATCTGAAAATTGTAGCCGATGGCACCCTGAGTATCGGCACCGCAGGAGTCGAGCGGAACCGGGTGGATCTGGCTGCGGGCGATCTCGCTGCGCAGAAGAATGAATCCAACCTGTGGGCCGTTGCCGTGCGTGATGACGACGTTGTAACCCTGTTCGATCATGTCAGCGATATGAACCATAGTTTTTGCTGCGGCATTGTATTGATCAGGAACAGACTGATGTTTGCTGTCGAGAATCAGTGAATTACCGCCTACTGCTACTACTGCGAGCTTTCCATTAGTTGCCATTCATCTTCCTCCGTCAGTTTGCGAACTGACAACGAAATATATTGCATGCAACGAGGCGCCTTGAGCCCCCGTTCGTGAACTATTGTAACTTCTTTCCCTGCGGTCTTATATATAGCGCTGCAATTATAACCACAAGTGTGGGAAAATTTAAAGCGAATTCGACGCTTGTAATTATTTGTGATAAAATTATTTTAGAGAAATTGAGACTTTACATTTTCGGGTGGATCTATGAGACCAGCAAAGCCAGCAATCAGAGCTCCAAAAGTATCATTACAACAGGAAATCAGAGAAAAGCAGAACAACGGCTTCGTCTCGACAAAACAGGGTGTAGTAAAGCCTGTTTCTGAAGAAGAAGCGACAATAAGCTTTGGAAACCTTATCAGCAGTCTTTTTTCGCGGCAATTTGTCGTAACTGTTGCGATTATAGCTGTAATATTCACACTGGTTGTCTTGGTTAACTATTTGCCTGGGTGGCTGGCAGCCAGCAGCCGGCTCCACCACACCACCGCCCTGCCTTTCGAGTTGCCGCCTGAAATCGAAAACCAGCACGTCCCGGTCAGTGGCAACCCATCGCCATATAATGCCCAGGCTGAAGCCTGCTACATCGAGGGTAACAAGTTACTGGCAGCCGGGTTCAAGCATCGCGCTGAAAAAATGTTTCGGCAGGCAGCCGAATACAGCCCTGACAACCAGAAATACTGGGATGCCTGGCAGGCACTGCGACGGGAAGCAGATTTTGAAAGCTTCCGCCTGCAGATGCAGGCTTTGCTCGATGCTGGCCGTGCAGATGAGGCCTGGGAGGCCTACGTTAACGGCGTCAAGCGTGACCGCCGCTTTTTCCATCGCTATACTCCCGATTTTGCCGAACGTCTGGTGAAAGAGGGCTATCTTGCATCAGCTGCATCGATTCTGATGACATTCAATGAGCTTCATCCGGTAAATGCCAAGGCAAAGCCATTGCTCGAAAAGATTCGAAATACCCCCTGAGACTTACCATTCTGAATACAGCGCCTTGCCTTCGAGATCGATTCGATTGTTGGGCGAATAGATCTTCGCGCCTTCACCATATGCTGTTGGACGATCGCGGCCGCTGGCTTTTTCCAGCTGCACGCCGTCGAACCAGACATCTGTTCCGACGATGCTGGAACTGTTGCTGAGAATAAGATAGGTACTTTCGGTCAGGGCATCGAGTGAACCGTTGAATTTAAGAAACAGACGATACCAGGTTTTGTTGCCGGTTCTTATGCGGCCGGCTATGCCACCGGCGCCTGCCGGGTCGAGATTGCCGTTCTGATCTATGGTGACATAGATCATAGGCACAGAAGGTGTGTCGTCATTTTTGTCCTGCCGGAAGCCGATGGTCGCTGAAGCCGGCAAGCCATCTTCGAATCCGACATAGGCAGAGAAGATGAAGTCGTCGCCACCGCTGAAGGTTTCGGTAGCGATGCTTTGAAAAACGGTACCAGCTTCAAGATTTTTCGGCCCGGTCTGGGCAACGACCAGAACTGATGGAGCAATATTCACTGATGCAACCGGATATACTGTACTGTCCAGCGTTTGGACACCAGTGTAAGTGCCGGTTGCCTGGGCTGGATCAGCTTCAAATGTGATGCTGGCGATATAGGTCGCGCCCGGCGCCAGAGATGGCAACGGGTTTGGCGAGAAGGTCGGCACCATGGTGCCGCCGTCGCTTCCGTTCATTGTAGCCATTGGCGCTCCCCAGCTCAGGTCGCTTAGTGTGACATTGCCGGTGTTCTGGTAGGTAACGTTCACCGCAACTTTCTGCCCAAGCGAAACCGTCACCGGAAAAGCGGTATCAACCGCCGTAATCGACAATCCTGGACTTTCTGCAACAGTAAGCGTCAGCAAAAATGTGTCTGATGCTTCCCTTATTGGGTCAAGTGCATTGTCGAATGGCGTTAGATCATCATCGAATACTGTTTGAATAGCTGAATATATTCCTGGAGGAGTGTATTGCGGAATGATCACGCTTGCCGTGCAGTTGAGAGTGCCGCCTGCTGCTACTGAACCAGGTGGCGTAAGAGTCGGGGTTAACGTCGCCGTTCCGTCACTGATTCCCTGTGGGATCCATCTTATGCGATTCGTATTGATATTGCCAGTGTTACTTAGTGTGAAATTAGTTGTGGCTGTTGTAGCATGCGCATGTGAGCCCATATTTACATCGTTTACGCTGATCAGTTTGGTTCCAACCAGAACTTTTGTTGTAAAGGTCGCAGTAACTTCACCTGAAGTATAAGAAATGTATGGCGCATCAGTATCGACATAGGCTCTCTGCGTTCCTTGGTAGTTGCCTGTGGCCTGCCCGACAGGAATTGTCAGAGTCGCAATTGCAGGGGATGAGCCGCCAACAGCCAGGTTCGTGGCGAAAGGAATGGGGTCGAACTGAATCTGCGCGTCTGGTATAGGAATGCCAGGCCCAAGCGGCGGTAACCAGCTGGCAATTTCTCTTATATCGCTTGCTATTGGCTGATTGCCAAGATTGACTATGTTGAAACTGACAGCTGAAGACCGGTCTGGTGCAACAGTTCCGAAGTCTAAGGTGGTCGGGCTGATACCGATAACAGTTTTGGCAATAACTCTCAACTTAAGATTGGCAGTATCTGAAGCTTCAGCTGGATCATCTATGTCACTGTTACCATTCGTGTCGTTCCAGACAGTTATTGTGCCTATATATTCGCCTTCCGGGGTGCCGGGCGGAACATTGACCTGCCATGTTCCGGTCAGGGTCTTGTTTTTGATCATGTATTCAAAAACGCTCGGTATAAAAATCGATGCAGTCGCTGGAATGGTCGTAGGCCCAACCAGAGCTGAGGCAGTGGCCATAGGTCGGTTCAAAATCAGCGTGCCGATGTTGTCAATTGTGAATTCGCATGTGTCAGATATGAGTGAAGGCATAGCATCTTCGATCAGCAGATCAGTTTCTACAATATCGATGAATTTAGTACCAACCTGGCAGGAAACGGTGAAAAATGCCTGAGGGTCACCTGTCAGATCAGGGTAATCACCCAGCAGATCATCATATATCGAGGCATATTGGCCAATATAATCGCCGTCAAGAATCGCCGGGTCGTTGGGGACCGTCAATGTCATGGTAGCAGGAAATATTGTGTTTGCCGGCTGGGGCGGCTGCGGATCAAAATCGTAATTGATGTCACTTAATAGTGGCACTCCATCGAGGCTGAGCGGAATTTTCTCCCAGCCAAGATCGCTAAGTAGAATGTTGCCTGTGTTTTTTACACTGAAAGTTGCAACACCAGTTTCAAGTTTGGAAAGAGGGCCGGCATCGGCTATTGGTGTAAGCACGCGTAGGCCACGGTAGGGAACGACATACATTTGTAGCGTCAGGATTTCAGGCGCTTCATTGTCATCGCCAAGATAGGTTCCGTCGCCGTCTTCGTCCTCGAATACGGTAACAATACCGGAATAGGTGCCAATAGGCATGCCGGCAGGTACGTAAGCATTGATATAGGCTGTTCCTGTTGCCAGAACAGTTATGCTGGCCGGAAGGGTTAACTCGATTTCTTCTGCCGGTATGTAGAAGGCCGGGGTAGCGATGTTGTACATGTTGTCAATGATGCATTTGAGACAACTGAGAGTTTTGTCACCAATGTTGGTGATTTTAAAACTGGCTTCTGGCAGCGGAAAGGTCGGTGTCGCATTGCCAAAATCGACAAGAGACGGGGTAAAATGCATCAGCTGGTTCCCGATACCGATTTCGAGTTGAAAGGTTGCGCTGGCACGGCCGTCGTTGGGGTTGCCGTCATCGTTGAGGTCTTCCCAGACGATAAAGTCGACAACATAATCGCCGTCGGTGGCTGCGGCATCTATATAGCCTGATATAGAAGCAATCTGGGCTGCTGTTGTCGTCATATCGCCGGCTGTAGCAGGTGTCACTGTTAAGGTAAAATCAGTGGCCGTCTGTTGCTTGATTTTGACTTTTTCGAGCAATAGATTGCCCCCGTTAAAAATCGTAATGGATTTTGTGGCAATTGTATTGCCTATCTTCCAGTCGCCAAGGCTGACTGACTCTGGGAGTGTGTAGATAACCCGGCACTGACTGGCAGTGACAGTTGAGTTAAAGACATAGTTTGGCTCTCCGGCGTCAAGAACGCCATTATACGGCGGCATATCTTCGAAAACGCTCATTGTTGCAATGTAGCTTCCGGCCGGTTGATTGTAAGGCATGTGCAGTTCTGCATAGGTGCTGGTAGCCGAGGGTGCTGCAACGGGAACAATGAAGCCCGACAACGGATACATGGTCAGCTGCGAAGGATGCAGCAGGTCTGCTGCAGCTGATTCATAAAAACCTTTATTCCAGCTGGTATGTGTCAGATCGGTCGAACCCAGATTGTTGACTTTACTGTTGCCGACGGTCTTATGCTCGCCGCAGACCATTGTGCCAAAATCGAGCGTTGCCGAGGCGTAAGACAGGTCACGATAACGTATTTTCAAAGGAGCAGAAATCGCAACGCCTGAAGTAGCATAACCAGGATCTGTCGATAGCAGATTCGCGTCGTTGCCGGTGGCGCTTGCTATCATCTCCATAGTCCCAAGACCTGTATTCGTTAGCGCTCTGTATGTCCAGGTGAAACTCGCTGTGGCTCCGGCTTTTAGATCAATTGAAGGCGGATCCGGTTCTGTTAACCTCAACAGAGTTCCGCTGCCCGTGGAAAACTTGAGTGGATCGAGCGAAGGAATAATGTTTTCAATCGTAGATCCCAGATTGACGTTGTTTGAAATTTCTAGAACAAGCGTGGTTTCCTGATTTTCTTCAATATCATCAGGTATAAAAGTAAGCTTAGCTGTGATGCTACCAGGGTTTTGCACTTCGAAAAACTGTCTGGAGAGAAAAGTCTGGAGATTACCATTCCCAGAGTTACAGGTATACAAAAGTGTTTTCCAATCGCCGGCAGGACCAGGAATTGTGTAATTTTGAATTCTGACACCTACATTGGCTTTTTCATGGTCTGTAACCGGGGTTGCATTGTTTTCCGTTCCATTTCTTGCCAGGAAAAGTACCCTTATATTGTCTGCTCCCGGTATGTCTGTGTATTTGGCCCAGATCTCCTGCCCGACGTTGAATGTATATTGTTCGGTAGTGAACGCAGAATCTTTCGAACAATATCCAACAATGTTGCTGGCCATGATTAACCATGAATCACTGTCTGCACTGGTAGAACTAATTGCCGGTGAGGTTGACCAGTTTGCATCTATACCTTCCGCAAATCCTCTTATGACAGGTGTTACCCCGGTAGCTGAATCGCTGGCAACAGCTACTTTAAAAGTGAAGGTTACAGGTGTGTTAGCTGCGAGTAAGAAAGGAAGAGCAGGATTTTCAAGCGTCTGATAATGAGTTCCCAGTGAAAAGGTTAAGCTGGCAGTATTTAACCATATAGAAGCTTGCCCGGTATTCTCAATATCCATTGTTACAACTAGATCGTGCTGGTTGAGATAGACTTGCGTTTCTGCGGCTACTATATTTCTTACTTCTAAAACAGGTGGTGTCTGTATGTCACAGGTATTGCTTGTGTCGGTTGCAGCAGTTAAAGAGCGCAGGTCATTCGAATCGACGCCATAACCACTGCCATGAAGGGTAAATGAACCTGGTGTCGCGGCAGTGTAGTTCCATGTTATGTCGGTGTAACTATAAGGTTCAACCGTAACCAGTCCTTGACTGGGACCCGAATTAAAGACAGCGGTACCTACGTTGCCCAAATCGAGGGTCAAAACAGATGCATAGGCTGTATCGACGCGGCTACCACCGCTGTTTACAAGCCGGGATGTTGCCTGAAAGGGTTGATTTACTGTTACTGAATCTGGCAGCAACACTTGAATACTAAGGCTGGCCGGATCGACAACGTCGAAATAGGTTTCGCACAGAGGAATCTCATTGGTTACACGCGAAACGATGACACGCCACTTGCCGAGAAAAGTCGGGTCGTTGCTGAGCGTATAACTGTTGGTGAGAATGCCGGAGGGGTCTGTGAATACCATATCAGCCTGAACCTGCGATCCCCCCGGCTTATACCAGCGCATTCTGTAGTCGCGGTCTGGTTGCAGGTTGCTGCCTTTTGTATAGACGGTAAAGTTGCCGAGATTGAAGCTGTCAGCTTCGATTGTCCAGGCGGGAAATCCAAGTGGGCCGCGAAAAGTTTTCAGTACGCCGGATCTGATAGTCCAGCTGGGGGGAGTGGTATCACCAGTATTATAGACAAAAGAATTGTAGGTGTTTCCATCAACATAACTCATACTGGCGTTTATAGTGCTTGTTCCGGTTGCTGATACTGGCGAAATGTCGATGTCGAATCTGATAACTTTCGTTTGGCCAGTCAATATAGTTTCTGAATAAGGTTCACTTACACCATAAGGACGCTGGTTGAGATAAGTGCCGAGACTGAAATGCAGTTCCGTGTCATTCCAGAGATCCCAGACTGCGGCTGCTTCACCATCGTTGCGCACGGTGATGTAAATGCCGGCTCCAGTCTGGTCGAGATATACTGTTGAAGAGGCAGTAATATCAAGAATTTTAAGGTTGGGTGGTTCTTGTATCTGCCAGAATGCTTTTACGTCAGATTCGTTATCTTCGATTGCTGCCAGAGTAATGCTGTTGCTGCCTGTGCACTTTGCGTCTATATAATCTATGCCTGATACGCTGTCGGTGCCTACTCCGACCAGCAGAGTAATGATCTTTGATTCGCCACCTGAGATTGTAACAGGCAAAGTCGGTGATGGCGCGCCTATGATGTAGTCTCCATAAACCGGGGCATCGAAAATCAGTTCGATGGTATTCAGTGTTGCAGAGTTGCTGCCTGTATTTGCTACAGAAACCATTACAGGAAGCCCATTTTGCCCCTTTGTTACATTGGTTGTGGTTGTTTCTACTTTGGTGATCTGCAAACGGGCGCTGCGGTAAACAACTGGTAGAGAAAGCGGGGATTCAACGTCTGTGGTATCGACGTCAGATACGGCATACCAAGCTACATCCTGGGTTGGCGAGGCAGTATAAGTGGTGGATGCAGTTGAAGTGATTGTCGCAATCTGTGTCCATGGGCCATTTTCACTGTCATAGCTGCAATATATACGGTAGGGGTTGGTAGGTTTCAAGCCATTTGCGCCGGTACCCGGCGTGCTGACATCCCAGGTGAGCTGGCAACCTCCTCTGGATGAACCGGAGACAGGAACGCTGGTTTCTACTGCTGTGAGGCCTGATGGACTGATGTTGCAGGTAATATCATCTAACCACAGCTGAATGGTGTAGTTCTTATCGCCGGTAAGAGTCATAAAAAAGTGAACTATATAAGATTCTCCCGCCTCAAATAACATATCTGTTTGATTGGGAGTTGACCATGAGGTCTGGAGCGTTGCACCCGTGTGTGAAATTGCATGAAAAGTGCCACCGTCAATTACGGTGTCTGGAGCCGTAGATTTTCGAATAGTTCCCAGGTGTGCCGTTTTTGTTTCGGCTGTGGGGCTTGAGGCTTCCCGATATCTTAACGACACTCTTGCGTTAACGTTTGTATTTCGGGGGGGGGCAAGAAATTCTTGAAAAACAGTGAAATATGCACTGTAACCGAGGGTGGGGGCCTGAGTACCTTTGGTCTTGAAGTAGGACCATAAGGCGTCTACGCTATTGTCCTGGTCAAAGTCTGTTGTTCCTCCATCGTTAGTGGTTACCGGCTCAAGCGTCCAACCTGTTGTATCGGTATCGAAAGTGCTGTTTTGGATCTGATTGAGGGCGAAGGCATGGGATGAAATAAGTGTGAAAGCTATAATGAGCGACAGCAGGCAAGTAAAAAAGCGCAAAGATCGCGAAGTATTTGCGCGAGTGTTGGTGGGTGTTGCGTGGCGGCCAGTAAAAAATGTCGTTTCAGAACCTCTTTGCCTGCCGAATGCCGGCGTGGCGCTTATGTGCTTATCTCTCATCTGTTTGCTCCGCTTATTTAAATCCTGAACCAGCCTTTCTGCCTGTTGCGCAAAAAGACTGCTGTTTTCTTCTATATTCAGTATAACAGACCTCCCGCCCGTACCGCAGCAAAATGTACGAAAAAACACCGCGACCTCTGCAACCGGACCTTTTTCAACGCAGAGTCAAAATATTGCGTCTGCTGGCAGAAAGCCTCAAAGTATCAGCTTAAAATCTCGATCTCGATGCTGCTTGTTTCTGTAGCAGTTTGAAGTCTTTATCGAAAGTGATCAACTTGGAGCAATATTCTTCAGCTGGCTTCAGATGCATGAGATCATTGATGTTTTCAGAAATTGCAGTTCAAGGCCTGACTTGGCTGCCCGAACGAAGATGTCCTGAGAAATTTCCCACGCGATGAATCTGGAGTAATATTCAAAGTCATTTCTGATGAGCTCTTCGTCAACCGATAGTTTTGACAAGGTGAAAAGAAGCTCCTGAAGAACCAGAACAGAGACTCTGAGTTATGATTTTTCGGCAAGCGACCGGATCAAATGAAGTGCAACCCGCTTCTTCTCTGGATCTTGTTCTACACTCGCATACACAAACACATTGGTGTCAAGATATACCATTGTTCATGTCCTGCATCAGACCGTCGATTTCTGTGTCTTTGTCTATCTTGAAATGCCGGTTCTGCCAGGCATCGAAAAACTCTTCGTCTTGTCTGGTCCACTGAGGCTTTTCACAGGCATTATTCTGGGTGCTGGCCTCGGCTTTCAGATGCCTGATCAAATCGAGAAACTTGTTGCGCAGGTTCTCAGGCAAATTTCTGAAGTCTTCCAGAATTCTATCTTCAAGCGAATTCCTCGTATTCACAGGATTCCCCCGATCTGCAAGAATGCGTTGCCGGTAGCATTATTGCTTCAAAACAGGCGTTAGTCAGATCAAACTATTGTTCTACTTTGAACATCATATCACCTTGTTATTAATGTGCCAATTCATCATCTACCCAATCAACAAGCAATTCGTCGCCCCCTTACAACACAAAACCTCTTCGCGGCTCAAATCTGGTTCAGGCGCGGCCTGCCAGCCTTCCAATCGGCTCAATCGGCCTGCTTCATCTGCGGATAGTCTTCTCTTCCGTATTTGCCTGCTTTTCTTCGTGTCTTTGCGGCATTGTGCGCGCTTTTCTTTTCCTTTTCACCTGCTGGAAAAATTAGTGCGGCTGTGGTTGCCGAAACCTTGACTCGCGGGTATAATTAGCTTTCAATATCAGCCGATAGATTTGTTCGACTGAGCAAAATACAACAACAGGAGAACGGAATGAGCAACGCTAAAAAGATCATGGAACTGGCTGAAAAATACCGCGATTATACCGCCAAAAATCTCGGCAGCATGATAAAAATCCCTTCTGAAAGCATGCAGGAAAAAGACGTGCAGGCTGAAGTGGTTCGCCAGATGAAAGAAGCCGGTTTTGACGAAGTCCGTATAGATGGCCTGGGCAACGTAATTGGCCGCATTGGTAACGGCAAAACTGTATTGGCCGTTGATGGCCACGTTGATACCGTCGGCGTCGGCAACCGCGCCAACTGGGAATTTGATCCTTTTTCCGGCGAAGTTAAAGACGGCTTCGTCTGGGGCCGCGGCACTGTTGACCAGGAAGGTGGCATCGCCTCTGCCATCACTGCCGGCCGCATTCTCAAAGACATGGGATTCGACCGCGACGTAACCTTTTATGTCGTCAGCTCGGTAATGGAAGAAGACTGTGACGGCCTGTGCTGGAAATACATCGTCGAAGAAGAAAAGATTAAACCCGACTTCGTTATCAGCACTGAACCAACCAATCTCAATATCTACCGTGGCCACCGCGGTCGCATGGAAATCGGCGTCGATTTCCGCGGCATTTCATGCCACGGCTCGGCTCCCGAGCGCGGCAAAAATGCAGTTTATATGGCCGCCAAATTCGCGCTCGAAGTCGAAAGACTCAACGAACGCCTCAAACACGACGACTTCCTCGGCAAAGGCACTGTCACCATCTCTGAATTCAAGTCTGGCAGCCCGTCTCTCTGCGCCGTGGCCGATTCGGTTCACATTCACCTTGACCGTCGCCTGACCTGGGGCGAAACCAAAGAATCGGCAGTAAAAGAAGTCGAGGAAGCGATCAAGGCTGTTGGCCTCAAACTTGGCGATGAAGCCAAGGTCGAAGTCCTGCACTATGAAGAAGTCGCCTATACCGGTCTTAAATACGGCATGGAAAAATATTTCCCGACCTGGAAGATTCCCGAAACCGAACATGTCGTGCAGACTGGCGTTAAGAGCTTCAAAGAACTTTTCGAAAAAGATCCCAAGGTCGATAAATGGACCTTCTCGACCAACGGCGTCACTATCAACGGCTATTACAAGATTCCGATGATAGGTTTCGGCCCGGGCAACGAAGTACATGCGCATGCTCCGAACGAGAAGACTCCGGTCGACGATCTCGTAAAGGCATCGGCTTTTTACGCGCTCTACGCCTACTACATTTAAGTTGTGAAAGCGAACCCGGTAAGCGTCTGTAACGACTCCTTACCGGGTTTATTGCGAAAATAAAGCGAAAGGTATTATCAAATGAAAGAATTCAAGGCATTGTTGAAAGAGATCAAGGGCTATAAGACGAAAATGTTCGGCAAGGATCTGCTCCTGACCTGGGAAAAGACCACCGACGAACTTAAACAGATTCTGGCGATTGCTGACCTGCTCAAGCTTATGCGCGAGAACAACATCTCGGCAAAAGTATTCGACAGCGGCCTTGCGGTTTCGCTTTTCCGCGACAATTCGACACGCACCAGGTTTTCTTTTGCCTCGGCATGTAATCTGCTCGGACTGGCAGTTCAGGACCTAGACGAAGGCAAGTCACAGATCGCTCACGGCGAGACTGTTCGCGAAACTGCCAATATGATCTCTTTCCTTTCTGAAGTAGTCGGCATTCGCGACGATATGTATCTTGGCGCTGGCAACACCTATATGCGCGAAGTCGGCGAAGCCCTCGATGACGGGTTTAAACAGAAAGTTCTGCCGCAGCGCCCGGCCGTAGTCAATCTGCAGTGTGATATCGACCACCCGACCCAGTCGATGGCTGATCTCGGCTGGCTCAAAGAGCATTTTGGCGGCCTTGAAAACCTCAAGGGCAAAAAGATTGCCATGACCTGGGCATATTCTCCCAGCTACGGCAAACCGCTTTCAGTTCCGCAGGGTATCATCGGCCTGATGACCCGCTTTGGCATGGATGTTCATCTCGCCCACCCGGAAGGCTACAACCTGATTCCCGATGTCATGAAGGTGGCTGAAAAGAATGCAAAAGCCAGTGGCGGCAAGTTTACTGCCGGCACCAGCATGGAAGAAGCTTTCAAGGGCGCTGATATCGTTTACCCGAAGAGCTGGGCTCCTTATTCTGTCATGGAAAAGCGCACAGTGCTGCTGCGCAAGAATGACCATGACGGCCTCAAGGCTCTTGAAAAAGAATGTCTCGCCAACAACGCCAAGTTCAAGAACTGGGAATGCACCGAAAAGATGATGAAGCTCACCAATAAAGGCAAGGCACTTTACATGCACTGCCTGCCGGCTGACATCACCGACGTATCCTGCAAACAGGGCGAAGTCGCTGCTTCGGTGTTCGACCGCTACCGCATTGAAACCTATAAAGAAGCCGGCTACAAGCCCTACATGATCGCTGCCATGATTCTGACCAGCAGATTTGCGAATGTTCCAGAAATGCTCGAAAAGCTGATCGAGAAAGATCGCAAAAGAATCAAAGTCTGATCGGTAACGACTGATTCACTAACGCAGCCTGGTGCCAGCATCAGGCTGCTTTTCTGTTTTGCGCGGTCATTGCGAGGAGTGAAGCGACGAAGCAATCCTGACGAATGAGCACAAATTTGATTCCGATGACGATCACGATGACGATCACGATGACGATCACGATTACGTGAATGAATTGACTTATGCTGGCAATAACGTATAATGCAGCTGTGTACGAAGTTTTGATGTCAGAAGTACTGGAGATAACTTGATGAAATTGCGATCCTTTGTTTATATGATCATTGCGGTACTGTTGCTCTGTCCGAACTTTGCGGCATGGGCTGAACAGGATGAGCTTACTCAGGAACAGCTCAAAGAAATGCAGCTGCAGCCATCTGGTCCGGTTCTCGAGTTTCTTGAAAAAGAAAATGCTGCTCTTGGCGAGAAGATTCAGGCCAAAATTGGTGACGGCTCTCTCGACCCCAGCAATCAGGCCAGCATGATCGCTGCACTGGGAGGCGAAGCGAAAGGCATTCTCGAGCGCGCGGTAGAACTGCGCAAAACTATCAAAGAACCGGCCCAGCGCCTGATTCTTGACATGGAAATGGTGACCCTCGGTTCACAATCCGGCCTGATGCAGGAAGTCATCGCCATTATCGCCAACTGGAAGGGCGATATGCGCGAAGCTATGATTATCACCGCCGCCCAGCGTTTTCAGATGATGAAGGTTGCGATGAGCGAAGATTTTGACGCATTGCTCAAAGAGCTGGAATCTTCAAAAGACCCCCAGATTGTTGAAGCTGCCGGCCGCATGCTCAATCCATTCTTCAGAAGCCCGGAAGGCAAACCTTTTCCGGAATTTCCGGCAGGTAAAAAGACCATCGACGGAAAAGATCTCAATCTTGCCAGATTCAAAGGCAAGGTTCTGCTCGTCGATTTCTGGGCGACCTGGTGCCCGCCCTGTCGTGCCGAAGTCGGCCCGCTGGTAAGCGTTTATAACAAATACAAAGACAAGGGATTCGAAATTGTTGGAATCTCGTTTGACAAAGAACGCGCCGATTTCGACGCTTTTGTCAAAGAAAACAAAATGGATTGGCCGCATTATTTCGACGGCAAGCACTGGGAAAACGAAGTTGGTCCGACCTATGGCATTCAGTCGATTCCCACCATGTATCTGCTCGATGGCGAAGGCAAGGTCATAAGCACTGACCTTCGCGACGGCAAACTCGAAAAAGAGCTCGAAAAAATTCTCAAATAAAACTCCGGCATATCATAGGGCTCCGGGTCTGAGATCCGGAGCCCTTTCTTATGCAGATTCGATTACCTGCCAGATTGCCTGCTGCAGACTTTTGCTGTTGTATGGTTTGCTGATGAATGCCTGAGGTTGATCGGCATGTTCACCACGCATGACCATACTCTGGTCATACCCACTGGCCAGAATGGCAGGAATATCCGGGTTTATTCTGCGCAGTTCAGCCAGCGTCTGCCAGCCATCAATTCCGGGCATAACCAGATCGCAGATGACAAGATCGATCTGATTTTTGAGCGCCTTGAATATCTCGATCGCATGGGCTCCGTCTGTCGCTTCTATTACTTTGTAATCAAAGTTTTCCAGAAGACTGCGGGTGATGAAACGCACCATTTCCTCATCTTCGACAACCAGAATCGTTTTGATCTTCAAAGCTTTCGCTGGAACTCCTGATATAATGGTCTTTTTTTCTGTGTCTGGCGCGGCGCCGGGAAAGTAAAAGCTGAAACAGCAGCCATTTTCAGGCACGCTGTTCAAGGTTATTCCACCGCCCACGCTACGCATAAACCCTAGCGCATTAGCCATGCCCAAGCCTCTTCCCGGCCCTTTGGTCGAAAAGAAAGGATCAAAAGTCTTGCTGATTTCTTCTTTTGCAATTCCCGTCCCCTGATCACGAATCCTGAGGCATACATAGCTGCTGTCGGATATAGGAACCCAGTCTGCTGGAAAGCGATTTTCTTCTGGTATGGAATCTGATGCGACCTGGTCGACTTCGAGTACAATAGTGCCTGGCTTGTTGATCGATGCCTCAGAAGCGTTGGCGACAGTGTGCCTGATTATCTGTTGCAGCTGGTCGCGGTTCATGCGAATTGTCGCGTCGCTGTTTTTAACATGTATTTCAAGTTGATGAATTGCCGGAAGTTTATGTCTAAGTATTTCTAACTGATTTTGACATAGAGCTGACAGGTCTATGGCATGTAGTTCGGCCTGGTGCTGACCCAGATAAGTCAGCATCATTGAACTCATTTCAGCAGCTTTCTGGGTGGCGCGTATGGCATCGCCGACATGCTTTTTTGACTTCTCATCAATTTGCCGGTTCAGTCCCAGCAGTTCAAGATTTCCAAGTATTACCTGCAACTGATTGTTGAAATGGTGGGCAATAGCGCCGGCCATACGGCCGAGACTGTCTGCTTTGAGGCTTTGCTGACGCTGAATGACAAGCAGACGCCTCTGCTCTTCGAGTTCTTTGCGTTCAGTTATATCGCGGGTTATGCCAATTATCTCAGCATGTCCGCTATCTTTGTTGATAACCCAGTTTTGTGTCAACTCGGTATGAACCAGGCGACCATCTTTAGCAAGTTGATCGAGCTCTTCTATGTAGCGGGTCTGACGGTTGTTGCGAAGATTGGCGAGTCGTTCCGGTAGATATCTGTTAACTGTTTCGAGCGATTCAGGCGGCAGATGAACACTTATGTCGAGCTGCATCAATTCTTCCGGAGTGTAACCAAAAATTCTGGTAAGAGTCGGGCTGATATATCGATATCTTTTTGTCTCGACGTCGAAAATCCAGATGATATCGTTTATGTTCTCGCTTAAGAAGCGATAACGCTCGTCACTGTTGTGTATCTGGCGGTCTGCCCTCTGCTTCAGAAGAGCATTTGAAAACATTTCACCGATAATTTTGAGCAGTGTGATCTCTTCAGAATTCCAGCTGCGACAGCTATTAACGCAGTCATAGCCGAAAAGGCCGATAAATTTGCCCTGTGCGAGCATTGGCATAAGTAGAATTGATTTTACTTTGTCTTCAATAAGAAGCTTTTTAAAGTCTGTCATCGATTCTGGCATTGTTTTGATGTCTTCATAATGAAGGTATTCAACCGAAGAATCGATAAAATCGAGAACGCCTGGCAAATCAGCAAGTGGGTAATTCTGATATTTGTAAATGAGCGGTTCGATATTCTTGGCGTGCCATTCATGTGTGTTGCTTATTGTTTTATTAACAGGGTCAACTTGAAAGATATAGCCGCGGTCAGCTCCAAAGAATCGTGCACTCAGTTCCAGAGCGTTTTCCATGATCTTGTCAATGCGTTCCAGAGGCGACATTACCAGGCCTTGAGCAACGCTAGATATCATTTTCTCAAGCTGTAGCTGGTATTGCAGGCGATCCTGGGTTATTCTGTGTTCGCTGGTATCTTCGACGATGGCTATGCCGCCGACGACTCTTGATTCTGAGTTGTATATCGGGGTGGTGACCATCTTCAGCGGGGTCACCTTGTCAACAGTGATTGAGCGATAGTAGCCTTCGTAAAAGCCAGTATGCCCATGCAGGGCTGCTGCAAGTGCCTCGCACGCCTGTTTATCAGGCAGATCGAAGAGGCAGATGCCTGCCGTCTTTTCTGCTGTTGTTCCAAAAACTTTCAGGAACTTGGCATTGTATTCCTTCAGGTAACCATCGCAGTCATATTGCATAATGCCGACTGGAGAATTATCGAGAAGGAACCTGTATTTCTCCGCTGTCTCATACAGTTGGGTGGCCAGACCGTGCAGAGGCCAGGGTTCGTTCTCCAGCGCAACAGCCTGCTGCTTTTGCGACCCATGCAGGTGGCAGATTTTCAAATTGCCTTCGCAGAGACAATAAACGGCGGTAAGCTGACAATCGATGTTTTCAAACGCAATGCCTTGAGCTGTTTTTCCTCTGATACTGAAATGGCCAGATACAACTGCACAGATATCGTTGAGTCGGGCGACTCTGAATGAGTGGTTGAAGATTTCTATTGCCTGCGGTATTTGCTTTACATCAGTTTGCAGGCTGTCGATCAGGGCGTTCGGGCTGGTCCAGAATTCGCCATCGGCTGAGCCGATCGCAGTAAGTTCTGGACTCAGGTATTTTCTCAGGCCATCCAGATTGCGTTTGTGCAGGTATTCATAAAGAATGCGCTGGTGAAGGTCAAGCAATGCTTTGTCAGAAGGTAAAGTCTGATAATTTTGCGAATCACTCTCTACTTGAATGTCTTTTAACTTTTTGACCATGATAAAGCACAATCCGCCCGGCTGATTCAGCACGGGCGGATTGTGTCCTTTTCAGAATCTATTCCAGAGGGAGCCAGCAAGCTCTCTGGACTTTGCACAGAGTTCTTCTTCTTCGCCTTCTTCAAGGAAGGTGATAATGCCGTCATCCATCAGGGTTTTTCCCTGGCAGATGGTGGTCTGCACCCGACTGAACGGCAGACCAAAGGTGAGATGGCCAAAGGTGTTGGCGGCAGTAAGCGGGGTGGGGGGCACGTAATCCCAGACGACTAGGTCGGGAGCACCGCCTTCTTCGATTGTGCCGATTTTCTTTTTAAAGAGTTTGCTGGCCAGGCGTGGGCCGTTAACCGCGAACATGCGCCAGGCTTCACCGTAGATTTTGCGGGGATCGCCGGCCTGATGCTTATGAAGAATGTTGGCAACCATGAGGTCTTCGAGCGGCGAGGCTGACATGCCATCGGTGCCGAAGCTGACGTTGATTTTTTCTTCCATCATTTTTTCGAGAGGAGCACAGCCAACCGCGTTATTCATGTTCGAGCGTGGGTTGTGAATGATATTTGTCTTGGTCAGACCCAGAGTTTGAATGTCCGGGGTGTCGCAGTGAACGCCGTGAACGAAGATACTGTCAGGGCCTGTGAGCTTGAAGCGGTGCAGGCGATCGACAACAGAGCGATAGCCGCGATTGACAGCATCATCATTGTCAGCCTTGTCTTCGGCAACATGAATGTGAACTCCGGTCTGCAGAGCTTTCATAAGTTCGGCGGCACGTTCGAGGCTTGTGTCAGACAGGGTGAAGCTGGCATGCATGCCGATCATGGCATGAATATCAGATTCGCTTTCGAGTTTGAGGCCTCTGATGAAGTTGGCGTTTTCAGTAAAACCTTCATCACATTTCTGGAAGCCATCGCGGTCGGAAATTTCATAGCACAGGCTGCCGCGCAAGCCACATTTTCGGAAAGCATCACGGAGAACCGAAAGTGACCCGGTAATGCAGTTCGGGCTGGCATGATGGTCGATCAGAGTGGTAACACCGTTGCGCACCGCATCGAGCAGCGGAATCATGGCGGTCAGATAAAGGTCTTCTTTGGTCAGTGCCTTGTCGAGCCGCCACCAGAGGCGTTCGAGGATCTCGACGAAGTTGGTCGGAGATGCGTCTTTCAGCGCAATACCACGGGCGAAGGTCGAATAAAGATGCATGTGGGTATTAACGATACCGGGCATCAGCACGCGGCCTTTAACATTTTTGAGCTTGGCCTTGGGAAACCTTTGTTTGATTTCTTCTGTTGTGCCAATTGCATGTATTTTCTTCTCGTCAAAAGCAACCGCTCCGTTTTCGATGACTCTGTGATTCTCGCCGAGTGTTACAACAGTAGCGTTACCGATAATCTTCATCTTCTTATCAACCTCTTTCTGGATTATTAATTGATTAACTTAGATTGTACCTGCAATCATAAAGATTGCTTCGCTTCGCTCGCAATGACCGTTTATTTTCGCTTCGCCCGCAATGTTCTCATTTCCGTCATTGCGAAGGGCGAAGCCCTGAAGCAATCTCCTGTATGTCGAACTATTTTCTGCATATTGTGATGACTTAACATTTAGCCGTTGTATATCTGTTGACTGCGTTCATTCTGCCGTTTGACCAGCTCTTTGAGCTCGGCATGGCTGAATCTGGTGAACTGACCATTTTCGATGAGAGTTTCGCCATGAACTATGCTTAGATCAACTGTGTCAACAGCACAGAATACCAGTGCGGCCAGCGGGTCAGTAGAGCTGCCGGCCTGACGCAGACTGTCGAGCTTGAACCCGACCAGGTCAGCTTCATAACCTTTTTCGAGCATGCCGATATCGTCGCGGCCAAGCACTTTGGCACCGCCGAGAGTGGCGACCTTGAGAGCATCGCGCGCAGTCATGCAGTCAGCGGTTTTGAGCACGCGCTGCAGCAGCATGCAGTTGCGTACTTCAAGCATCATGTTCGAACAGTCGTTGCTGGCACTGCCGTCTACCGCAAGGCTTACCGGAACATCTGCCCTGAGCATCTCGACAATCGGCGCAATGCCCGAAGCCAGACGCATGTTGCTGGTCGGGCAGTGGGAAACACCACCCTGTGCCTTGCCCATGGCAATAACTTCTTCGGGTGACATGTGAACGCAGTGCGCGTAGAATGAATTCTCGTCCATCCAGCCCAGGTCTTCCATGAGCTTGAAAGGTCGCACACCGAATTCCTTGATGCAGAATTCCTCTTCATCCTTTGTTTCAGCAAGATGGGTGTGGGCCTTGAGACCTTTGCTGTTGGCGTATTTTTTTGCTTCGATCATCAGTTCGCGGGTAACCGAGAAGGGAGAACACGGGGCGACAATGATTCTCGTCATGCCGCCGCGCTGTGCTTCATGAACTTTGCTGACGAGCTCGTCTGTCTCTTTCATGATAACATCTTCGGTCTGGACAACAGTATCCGGCGGCAGTCCCCCGTCTTTTTTCGAGCGCGACATGCTGCCACGACAGAGATGGAAACGCATGCCGGTCTTGCGGGCAGCTTCCACCTGCCGGTAATAAAGGTCTGATTTGCCGTCGGGTACGAGATAAGAATGATCGACGGCTGTAGTACAGCCGCTCTGGAGCAGTTCGAGCGTGGCTACAGTGGTGGCGAGGCCAAAGTCTTCGGGTGTTATGCGTGCCCACAGCGGATAAAGGCGAACCAGCCAGGTGAACAGTTTGGCGTCCTGCACTTTTGGAAAATTGCGGGTCAGAGTCTGATAAAAGTGATGATGAGTATTTACCAGTCCTGGAATGACAATCAGTTCAGACGCATCGATATTTCGGGCGTCAGCAGCCATAGACGCCAGTTGCGCCGCGTCGCCGACAGCTTTTATCTGTGAATCCTCGATCAGCAGTGATACGTTTTCTTTTACTTCGGAGTCGCCTCCGGCCCAGAAATATCTGGCGTTCTTTACGAAGGTTTTCATACCTGCTCCTTGAATTTTTTCTTATATTACTACAGTCTGCCAGGTGGTCGCATTATTTTTGTGAATGGGCCGCTCAGCCGCCAAAGGGTTTTCCACAGGTGTTGCAATAATATTCCTTTATTGCATTGACTGCGCCGCAGTGCGGGCAAGTCTTTTGCGGACCACTTATCGGCGCCTTTGGTGGCGGAGCTGGTTTGACGCCAATGTCAGGGAAAGGCGGCGGAGGAGCTTCGTCACTTTCATTGCCGATGTTTTCGTAATCAGGAAAGCCACCTGATGTTGGGTTGCCTATGTTTTCATAGTCAGGCATGGTGCCCGCAGGCGTGTTGCCGATGTTCTCGTAATCAGGCATTTCGCCCGGAGAGGTGTTTCCGATATTTTCGTAATCGGGGAAGCCTCCTGGGGTCGGGTTGCCTATGTTTTCATAGTCAGGCATGCCACCAGGTGTTGAGTTGCCGATATTCCCGTAATCTGGCAGTCCACCTGGCGTGTCGTTGCCTATGTTTTCGTAATCTGGCATGCCTCCGGGTGTGTCATTCCCAATGCTTGAATAATCAGGCATAGATTCAGAATACCCACTGGAAGGTCGTGGAGCTTTTGTACTGGTTTTACGGGGCTGGCCAGAAAAGGCTGGTTCGGCCGGGAAGCGTGCCGCCGCAGTTTCCCGCCATTTTTCAGCTTCCTGCGGATTATCGAGCCGGTGGCAGTTTTCGATAATAGCTTCATAATAAGCGGGAACCTCTGGTGCAATCTTGATTGCGCGCTCGAAGATCTTTTGTGACTGCTGTGAATAGACCTGACGCTTTATATAGATGTCAGCCAGATAGACAACAGCTTCGCTGTCGGACGGGTTGATCGAAATAGCCTTGAGGATGAAATCCTGTGCCATTTTGTGATCTGCCTGTTGTTTAATATAAGCATAAGCGAGATAGTTGATTACATCTTTACGTGTTTCATCGATTTTAAGCAGACCCTGAATATGTTCGAGCCCGGTAGGTGTCGTATCTTCAAGCAACAGACAGGCTTCTCCGGCGATTCTTTTAGCATTCGGATTGCGGCTGTCTTTTTTGAGCAGAGCCGAAACAATTTCATACGCACGCTGGGTGTTACCGGTGCGCAGCAGAGCCTCGGCAAGCATTACCGCTACCTGTTTGGGGTTAGGTGTGTCGTCTTTGTCGTAGCGCTCCTGAAGAAAAGCCAGATTGGCCTCGTATTCACCACTTTCCTTGATTCTCTCTATTTTGTTGAGTTTGCTTGAGGTTTTCCAGTTTGCCAGCATTTCCTTGCCTGCTTTTATGGCAGGGAAAAGCATCGCCAGAAGCAAAATGTAAATTCCCAGTTGAAATTTATAGAGATAAATCCAGAAAAGAGTCGTGTTCACATCTGATCTGAAGCCAGATTTCAGTTTGCCGAAATGCTCCAGCGCCAGCGCGTTATCGCCCTTATGGTAAGCCACCATAGCTCTGATATAGTTATACAGATCTTTATGTTCTTCATCAGTCTCGATATGGCGAAGCGTTTCTTTTGCTTCATCGTATTTTTCCAGGCGAAGACAGGTTTCGGCAAAGATCGGCGCAACTGTTTTGCGGTGCTCTTCGTAGTCAGTCAGAAGCTTTTTCCCGGTTTTGTAGGCTTCATCGAATTTATCTACTTTGAAATCATTATCAAATGAGGCAAAGCTAACCTGAAAGCTGTCCTGTCGGGCTTTGGCCTGAACCGATTTCTCTTTCAGTACCGCAATTTTCTTCGGGATATCTGTGTCTTCGGGCCTCAATTTAAGAGCGTTTTCGTAATCGCTGATGGCAATATCGAAGCTGCCACGCTTTTCCTTTTCGACAGCTTCTTTGATGAAATTGTCGAACTGCCGGTTCAGTTCGATCTGCTTTTTCTTCTCCTCGATCTGGGCCGCATTTTTTTTGGCCTGTTCTGCCCTGTCCTTGTCCACCTGAGCGCTAACTTTTTTGAGTCTGCTGCTTACGCTTTCTTCTTCTGGATAACCAGCTGCAAGTTCCTGGAGTTTTTCGAGGGCTTCTTCAAATCTGCCGGCACGAGTGAGGTCGTCAGCCTGGGCCAGGGTCTGTTTGAGAGTGGCTTCACGCTCAATTTTTTCTTTCTTTTCCGCTATTTCGCCGACTTTGGCGCCGGGCATCTTTTCGGCTTGAGCGAGCAATTCCAGGGCCTTGCCGTAATTGCCTTCCCGGTAAAATTTTTCCGCTTCATCGACGACCTTCTGACGCTCCTGCTCTGATTTGTTGCGTATTTCGCGGCGCATCGCAAAAAGCTCGTCATTGGCGTGTCTGATACGACCCGCTGCATTGAGATACTTTTCAGCATTGGCGAAGTCGTTGTCGCGGTAGTATGCTCTGCCAACCAGTATCAGTGCAGCCTGTAAGTTTCTGTCGTCAGCCTGTTCAAGAGCTATGGTGTTGCCCTTGACAATCAGATCGCCCTCCTGCTTGATTTTTTCGAATTCATTGTTCTTCCACCAGTTCTCAAGAAGGGTCTGCCAGATTTTTGTGCCAGCGGGATAGGCGCGGCAGGCTTTGAGAAGATATTCATTCATCTCATCAGGCTTGCCGGCATTCTGGGCTTCTTTGGCCATGTTGATATAGAGCGCTCCGAGAGCTTTCTGAATATCGGTTTCCTGACTGTTCAGCTGATGCGCCTTTACCAGAAAACTTTCTGCTTCAATTGGCTTTTTCTGGCGAAGCAGAACTGTGCCTGCCAGGTAGAAGGGTTCCCAGTTGTCTGGTTCGAGCTGAGTAGCCTGACGCAGCAGTGCCATAGCCTGATCATACTGGAAAAGTGCAATATGATCGCGGGCCTTTTTGGTGACGGATTCGCTGGCTCCTTGTGCCAGCAAAAAAACCGTCAAACCACAAAACAGCAGTAATGCGATGGTACGACTGATAAAAATCTTGTTTTTCATTTTTAAACCGTTATTCAGGCATATACAATAACTTTTTCTACCCGGAGAAGTAAATAAAAAAATTGAATCAGCTCAAGTTCTTGTGTTAAATTACACCGTCACAAATACCCTTAGGCAAATAAACATTGACTTGCCATCAGTGCTTGAATATAATACGTGTCTACTTTGGTCGACCTCAGCAAGGGAGTTTCTGTAAATGAAGAGTAAACATAGTGTCAAAATCATTGTAGTATTAGCAGTATTACTGTTCTCTCTGTTCTACACGCTGCCATCTACAAAAATGTGGGACAACGCATTCGGCACCATTTCTCCAGCCGAACAGCGCGCAGTTCCGCAGCGTCTGCTCGAATTCACTGCGGGTAGCGATGGCGCGTCAGCACTGATAAAATTTCAGGTTGACCGTATGGCCGAGATTTTCAATCTCCCCAAAAACCCGGCTCGCCCCGATGACGTTCTCAACAATGTTGTTGACACTGCCAGAAAAGCCTTTGTCGATATGAATGTCGAGGCTCGTGTCTTCAATCCTGACTACGCAAACGGCAATGTCTCTCTGCGTGTCGCCGGTAAGACCAAAGAAGAAGCTCAGGCTCTTCTCGGAGCTGCCAACCTTTATTCCAAGCTCCCACTGGCCATTACTTCACTTTTTCCAAGATCGCGCATTACCCTTGGTCTAGACCTCAAGGGTGGTATCGACCTCGTTTATCAGGTCGATCTTAACTCGATCCAGGAAAACGACAGTATCACCGATGCAGTCAGCCGCTCGGTTGAAATCATCAGAAACCGCATCGACATGTTTGGTATTGCAGAACCAAGTATTAAAGCCCAGGATGGCAACCGCATCAGAATTCAGCTGCCCGGCGTAAAAGACCCGGAACGGGTTAAGCAGCTGATTCAGAACACTGCCATGCTACAGTTCCACATGGTTAAAGACCAGGCTTTGACCGCTGCTCAGCTCGAACCAATCAGCCCCGAAGGCGAAATCGTGTTGATGCAGCCAGGAACTCCTCGTCAGCAGGCAATGTGGTTCAAGCTTGTCCGCCGCCCCGAAGTTACCGGCCGCGATCTCAAGTTTGCCAAAGTTTCGTTTGACGAAATGGGCGCCCCGATCGTTCATCTTGAATTCAATGCCGAAGGCGCAGCAAAGTTTGCCCAGGTCACTGGTTCGCACATTGGCGAACAGCTCGCTATCGTTCTTGATAACAAGGTTCACAGCGCTCCGGTCATTCAGTCAAGAATCACTGGTGGTATGGCTCAGATTACCGGCCGCTTTACTCTCGAAGAAGCCCAGAACCTCGCCATCGTGCTTCGCGCCGGCGCACTCCCAGCCAGCCTGATTGCACTTGAAAGCAGAGTGGTTGGGCCGACCCTCGGTCAGGAATCGATTAAAGCCGGCTGGAGCGCAGGTATAATCGGCGCACTGCTGGTTCTGCTGTTCATGGCTTTTTTCTACAAATTCTGCGGCTTCCTTGCCGACCTTGCTGTTATTTTTAATACCCTGATTATCTTCGGAGTTCTTGTGTTCTTTGGTGGCACACTGACTCTGCCGGGTATCGCCGGTCTGATTCTGACTCTGGGCTTTGCCGTCGATGCCAACGTTATCATTTTCGAACGCATCAAGGAAGAATTCCGCTCCGGCAAAACGGTGCGAGCTTCGATTAACGCAGGTTTCGACCGGGCCTTTTCATGTATCATAGACTCAAACGTCACTACCCTGCTTACCGTCGCGATTCTCTATATATTTGGTTCGGGGCCGATCCGCGGCTTTGCCACTACATTGGGTATTGGTCTTATCGCCAACGTCTTTACTGCAATTATCTGCGTGAAACTGGCTCTTGACCTGTATTACAGCGGCGACCGTGCCAAGACTCTCAGCATTTAATCAAGGAAGGGTATAAAGATATGACTTTTCAGTTCATGAAAAACAGATATACATTTTTTGGACTCTCGATCACGCTGATAGTGATTTCGATTCTGCTCCTTCTGGTAAAGGGCCTCAATTATGGTATCGACTTCAAAGGCGGCAGCATTCTGCATGTGCGTTTTGTCGATGAATCAAGCGAAAGCAAGATAAGAGACAACTTCAGACAGATTGCCAAAGATCGCAGCCTGTATTTCACTGCCGATCAGATTGTCGTGCAGTCGGTGGCTGGTGGTCAGAACCGTGAATTCATCATTCAGTATCCGGCTGCTCCGATGGATACCGCACAGAATGCCGAAGTTCATGATCACATTCTTTCGGATCTCAAACGTCTGGCACCTTTCTCAGATGAAGCGCTTGAAGTTTCAAACGTTGGTCCCACCATCGGCGACGAACTCAAAAAGCAGGGCCTGCAGGCCGCTGTTCTCTCGGTTGTCGGCATTCTGCTTTATCTCGCCTACCGTTTTGAATTTCAGTCAGCTACCGGCGCGATCATAGCTCTCGTTCACGATCTGCTGATCGTTCTCGGTGCAATATCTCTCATTGGCCTTGAATTCGACGTTACCGTGTTGGCTGCGATTCTGACACTGCTTGGTTACTCGGTCAACGACTCGATCGTCGTTCTCGATCGCATTCGCGAAAACCGCAAGATCACCAAGGAAACCAGTTTTGCTGCGGTAATCGATGCGTCGATCAACCAGACTCTGGGTAGAACGCTGAATACCTCAATTACAACTCTGCTTGCTCTGTTCGCTCTTCTTATCCTTGGTGGTATTTCGATCAAGGGCTTCGCAACCACTCTTACTATTGGTTGTATCATAGGAACCTATTCTTCGATCTTTATCGCCAGCCCGGTTCTTTATGAAATGACCGGCGACAAGATTGGCAGAGCCAAGTAACTGTCTTATCACGTATTTTGCGGCGCCCGTTTTCGGGCGCCTTTTTAATTTGGAGGGAAAAGAATGAAAGCTGTCATTCAAAGAGTTCAAAGCGCCTGCTTGAGCGTTGACGGGAAGCTGGTGTCGCAAATTGGCGATGGGCTGGTCTGTTATCTCGGCGTCGGCAAAGGCGACAGCGAAGACGATCTGCGCTGGCTGGTCAAAAAAACGGCCGGGTTACGCATTTTCCCTGACTCAGACGGAAAAATGAATCTTTCACTTATAGACTGCGGGTTCGAAGCACTTGTGGTTTCTCAGTTTACTCTATACGGCAACGTAAAGAAAGGCTTCAGGCCCAGCTTTATCGATGCCGAAGAACCAGAAGCTGCCCGCCTGATGTATGAGCGCTTCTGCAGCGAGCTTGCTGCGGCTGGAGTAAAAAAAGTAGCTACAGGTATCTTTGCCGCAGATATGCTGATAGAGCAGGTCAATAATGGTCCGGTGACCATACTGCTTGATTCACAACAGACGTGATAATCGATCAAATGCCAGGAAAGAGCTTCTTTTTGAGCTTGAGCAGGTGTTTGAAACGATTGTTGTTTTCCGGGGTCTCGCCGTCTTCAAGCAGCTGGAGTCTGAAGCCTGTTTCGACTTTAAGAAACGCTTCAGGGTCGATAAAAATGTAGCCTGGCTTTACCTTATAGCTTAGCGCCAGTTCCAGCAAAAAGTCGCGGTCGAATTCTTCGAGACCCTTCTGGAGTCTCACTGTATCTATGAATTCCATGTCTTTGGCCGGTATCGATTCAAATGGATTAGCAGAAGACCGCCGGCTGTTAAGATAAAAGAGAAAAATTACAAGTGCACTTATCGGCAGGATCAACATCAGGATAATTTCAGCTTCGTAATTAGCTTCGCTGAAAAACTGGCTGAGGCTGCGCAAAAACTCGCGACCACTGATTCTCATTAAAGCACCTTGAAGCTGAGCTCTGTTACCAGCTTACGTATTTTTGCCGAAGTATCTTTGCGCAGGGCAGGAATATACTGCGAAAGCATCTGCGGATTGATACGGCTGATCGCTTTTACGGCATTGAAGCGCAGCAGTTCATCGCGGTCGTTGAGATACGGAAAAATGTAGTTGAGAAAGTTTGCGTCGCCGATTTCGCCCATGGCCCACAGAGCGCTTGCTTTCATGTTTTTATCTTTGTGTGCCAGCATTTTCTGCAAAACCGGAATCAGGTTGAAATTACCAATCTTTCGAATACCGACAATAGCGTTGGCGCGGATTCGGTTATTAGAATCATCGAGAAACGGCAGCAGCACCTGAATGGCCTGGCGATCGCCAAGCGATGAGATTGCTTCGATGGTATTGGCTCTGACGCGTGGGTCAGGGTCGTTGAAGAACCCGATCAACTGCTTGATCAGCTGCGGATCGCCCATTACGCCCAAAGTTTTGACCACTGCGGCGCGCACAAGCTTCGAGGGATCTTTCATGGCAGCCATCAGAGCATCTTTTCCCTTGTCGTCGAGCTGGATGTTTTCAAGCAGCAGGGCTGCCTGCAGGCGAGTCTGAGGATCGAGAGAAGACAGGTCCTGGACTATCTGGTCTGAAAAGCCCTGGTCGAGTTTTTGAATGACTTTGGCCGCCAGTTTTCGGGTTTCGGGTTTGAGATTGTTGAAATTGGCTTTAAACCGTTCTTTGCTTAGTTTTGCAATATGCTCAAGGGCAAACTCACGCATTTTTTCGTTATTGCTGTTGATAAAGCGCACGAGCAGAGGAGCCAGCTGATTTGCCGTCAAAATGACCTTGAGATGCTGCAGTGCATTGAGCGAGACGTTTTCGTCCGGGTCGGCAAGTGCTTCTACAGCATAGTTTTTGAACTGTGGAAAATGCTGTAGACTCATGCAGTTCAATGCCCCGATGCGCACTTCGGGCGCCGGGTCTTTGCTGGAGTTTTTGAGAAGTTCAGTCAGGCCATTGATTTTGCACTCACTGGCAAATTCTATTGCTGCTACCCGAACGTTGACATCACTGTCCTTGAGGAACTTTTCGATCGATATATTACGATTACGCGTTACCAGATTGCGTTTGAACAGTTCGCGGTCTTCTTTATCGGAGATTACAGCCAGAAGCTTCAGAACTATTCTCCAGAGGTTGTCATCGACGTTACCCTGGAGTGCGGTAAGCAGTAGCGAGCCAAAAGACGGGTCGTTGCTGATCAGCCATTCAAAAAGATTGAACTGCTCATCAAAAGGCCATTCTTTCAAGAATAGATAAGTTTCGTGAAAATTTTTCTGGAAAAGCTCTCTGATAAAAGGCCTGACCAGAGCATGCCGGTTATTGGCAAGAGCATAGAACAGGCGGCGTGTCAATTTGCGCTGATCGTCTGGAAGCTGCTTGTCGCGCATCATGCTCAGGATTGTTTTTTCCCATGAGTCATAAAGACTGGCCAGCGCAATCCGGTTGGGTTCGCTCTTGTCCTGCATGCGCTCAAAAGTTTTTTTGATAAGTTGTGCGAGAGCACTTACCGCGAGACTTCTGATCTCTGACGCGCCATCGCGCACAAGTTCGAGAACGATATCGAAGCAGTAGGGGTCGATCTGTTTGAGCAGCTCTGGCATCACGCGGTAACGATAGCGGGTGTCAGCGATGCTGGCAATGAAAGCAAGAATTTCACTGCGCGCTTTGCCGAATTGTGGCAACAGAAGACGGTCACACAGATCGGTCAGACCATCAAATCCGCCCCGCACCAGTTTTTCGTTGAAATATGGCAGCAGCTCCTGAATTGAATACTCGCCAAATATTTCGAGCATTTTGTCTTTGCGGGCCTGTGAAGCTTTACCGTAAAAATCAAGGTAGAGCGGTATGAAATCGAGTCGAGCAAACTTGATCAGAGTGTCAAAGTAGAAGTCTTTGATTTTCAGATCGGGGTGCGCAAAATTAGCCTTGATATCTGTAAACAGATCGAGATCTTCAAGAATTCCGACTATTTCGAAATACAGCGGTGAATTGCGTTCTTCCGGCAGGGCTCTGATAAGTGCTCCCAGAGCCTCTTTGCCAAATTCGCCAGTGATGGCTGCCTGTACTTTCTGACGGATTCCGGGGTCGGAGTCGCCGAGGCATGATATCATCGCATCGAGGCTTTCCTGAGTGCCAAGAGCTGAAAGCGCCTGAAGAGCGCTTTCTCTCAGCTGTGAGTCAGATCCTTTGAGCAGCGCCCTGAATACCGGCATGGCTTCTTCAATCTGGCGCTTGCCGGCAATGTCGATAAGGGGGAGTATCAGATCACGTGAGCTCTCGTTGAATGACTCGAGCGCGGCGAGAACCATCTGATCAGTTTTTTCGTCTTCGTGGTCTATCAATTCATGAAAAGCAGCTTCGCGCACTTTCGCGTCGGCGCTTTCCAGTTCTTTGAAAAGGATTTCAGGGTCTCGGTTTGAATTTCCAAATGGCCAGATCATTGTTGTGGTGGCGGAGTTGGCTTGGCCGAAAGGACGGCCATAACCTCCTTCCTTACATTTTCGTCGGGATCGAATCTAAGAGGTCTGATATAGGGTGCCAGCATCATCGGATTGGTGATTTTGCCGAGCGCTTTGATTATATTGCGGCGAACATCAGGTTCGGGATCGCGAATCGACTGAATAAGTATCGGAAAGAATCTGCTGTCTCTGATTTCGCCAAGTGCAAAAGCGGCCGATGCGCGCATCCAGCGGTCGGGGTGACGAAGCATCTCGATCACAGCCTCGTATATCTGGTAATACCCGAGTTTCCAGAGAGTGATGATGGTATTGGCACGAACGCGATTGTGGTCATCGTGCAGCAGAGGCAATATTTCTTCGACCAGAGAGAGATCGCCGACAACCCCCATGGCTTCGACGGCATTGGCACGAACACGGTCGTCCTGGTCTTTGAGGAAGCCTACCAGCATGCCTGAAACCGAAGGCCCACCGATTTTACCAAGACCCATGATTACAACAGCGCGCACATGCGGGTCAGGATCCTGAATCGCAACAATCAGATGGGTCTTGAGTTCAGGAGGAATGAAATCGCAGAGTACCTCAAGGATTTTGGCTGAAAGAACACGGGTGCGCTGGTCAGAAGCAGAGAGATCACGGGTGATGTCTTCCATGAACGAAGTATCCATTTTGATCAGCGAGGTGCCGATGGCAAGACGGGTTTCTTCGCTCATTTTGTCAAAGCCGGTCATGTATTTGCGGCGGGTGATATGAGCTATCGCCTTATGGGCAGCCTGTTTGATTTCTACCGTATTGGACGAGAGCAGCTTGGTGAGACTGCTTATGATTGCCGGGTGATCGCGCTCCTTGAGTCGTTCTATCGTTTGCAGAACGATGCTGGAATCTGAATCTTTCAGCAGGTTGAGCAGCATTTCGCAGCCGGCGGCATTTTGAAAATGCGGCAGATCAAGGATTTTAAGGATATTTTCGCGAACCGAATAATCGGGGTCGCGCAGCTTGGTTTCGATAATCTGCAGGGCGTTCATCGAACCGGATTCACCGAGAATCCAGAGGATGCGCGAACGCAGAGCAGGGTCCTGATGATAAAGAACCTCGGTAACAAAGCGTTGCAGACGTGGATCCATCATCAGATTGATGACTTCTGACTGCACTTTCTGCGGGACTTCCATGAAGTGTTCGAGAAGAAGCGTATTGAGGGTTTCGATAATGTAGTTCTCAGTCGGGTCGCCGAGAATCTTGAGCGCTGTTTTACCGGTTTCTATGTCATGATAGCAGCAGGCATCGATCAGCAGTTTTTTGCGTATGGTGCCATCGAGGCCTTTGAGAAAGCTCTTCAGATATCCTTCATTGTAGCGGAAAATCTTGGAGAAATTTCGCAGTATGACATCCTGGTCGTAGCGGCCAAGGCGCAGCAGACATTCGGTCAGCAGCTTGATGCTGTGAAAAAAGCGGTCATTCAGGTTGGCTTCGAGTGGTGCAGTAAAGTATTTTAGTTTGTCCTGGACTTCCTGGGACTTTATCTCTTCAGGCGACATGGCTTCCAGCTTGTCGCAATAGTCTCGCACAATTTTTCCAATGGTATCTGCGACTGTGACTGGGATGCCTTTGTAGGGGTCCTGCAGGAAGGGGAAGAGGTATGGATATGACATCGGGTCTGAGAGTTGTTCCATCAACTTCAGCGTGTGCTGGCGGAATCCCTCGCTCTTTTTGCCAAGGCCATCGAAAACCTTTTCAAAAAAGACTTTGCCGTGCATCTGCAGGCACTTGAAGACCGGGTAGCGCATATTGGCTGCGATTGCCGGTAATTCTCGAATACAGAGATCAAGAAAATCGGGGCTCTTGATCTTATCGACATGTTTGGAAAACTCTACCTGGATGATTCTTTTCTCATCCTTTTTCGCTTCTACGACTTCTTCCTTCATAATGTCGAGGAAAATCGGGTAGGTTTTGGGGTTTTGCAGCATTACTATCTCTTCGAGATAGAGAATCTGCTCTTTAACGCTGTATTTGCTCCACTTGTTAAGGAACTCGGTGAGCAGGCCAGAGGCTTCGATACCGTGCTGAATCGTTCTGTGGATGTCTTTATCGAGAGTAGCGGCAAGAACTTCGGTAACCGCCTTAACGTTTTCCTCGGTGATGCTCGACAGAATTTCCTTAAAGGTTTCCCGGAGCAGGGTGTCAGGATATTTAATCAATGTCAGAACCAGCCGTAGATCATCTTCATCAAGCGATTTGCGGGCATCAGCAAAAATCTCGAGAATTTTCAGTCTGACTTCGAGGTTTTCTTCTGCTTCAAACTTCTCGACAAGAAATTCGATGAAACCATGATTGAGATTGCTGACAAAATCGCTTTTGGCGCGATCCGAAATCTTTTTGTCTTTCTGGATCAGGCGGCCGTAAGCCTCTTCGGGGTCTGAAAGCTTTCTTGAGAACCAGCCCATTATGTACCCTGCATTCGTGGATTTTCTCTGATTATCGACGGAATTCTGACATTAATGAATAGAGAGGGTCAATATTTGAGTATAACCTATTTTCTTCTTGAGCACACGAATAAATTTTAACTTTACATTATGAAAAAAGTGGATTATTTACAACTGAATGATAGTTTGGTATAGTCGTTTCATCAAGTAACTTAAGTGAGGAAATTCAAAGTGTGGTTTATTAGAAAGATATTCTGGATGCTGACTCTTCCATTCGTAGCACTCACCGGCGTTCTCATGTTTGCATTTCCCGAAGAGATGAAAGAATTCAAGAAAGATCTCGTCGACATGCTTGAAAACTCATGGCTGCGCTGGATCGGCTTCGTGCTGTTCATCGGTGCAATGGCGCATATCGCCAGAATATTCGATGGCAAACACACCTTCGTTCGGCTGACTGACCCCAACAGCTGATTATTCGTATGATGTAACTTCGACTCGAAAAGACTTTCCGCCTGGCGGAAACTTCTTGAAGGGTATCTCGAAAATAGAGCTCTCGTTCGGCATCAGGCCCCGTTCTGGAATCAGAAGCGTGCCTGTTTCGCGGCGGAGCTCTCTTTTATTTTCGTCGAGTATTCTGGCAGTCAGCACGATTTTCTGTCGTGTACCCTTTGATATGTTCTGGAGAGTTCCAACAACGAAAAGGGTGTCGAGTTCAATGTAGCTGTCGATCCTGTTAATTGAGAATACCGGGGTTATGTCGCCATCGATGATTGGGCTGAATTTTTCGCGGCGCTTCTTTTCGACGTAGTCGGCGGTAACAGTCTCGTCGTAGAGAGCCCATATCTCAAGGTTCATGGGTGCAATACGCAAGGCCGTTCTGAGCGCTTCTTTTGCCTGATCGTATTTTTGTTCAACGATCATGGTTCGGGCCGAATCAACGAAAGTTCGTGAAGGATCGATCGAGGAGGTTGCGATGCCACTGGTCTGGGCCTGATCGGTGGTCGGGCCCTGAAACATGCGTGGCGGGGTGCGCTCGATTGATAACTGAGCAGGCAGGTAAGCTGGTATCAAAAGGCAAAACAGCAGGGTGCCAAGTGGTCGTTTCATGCAGGCTCTCCTTATCTGCCCAATTTACGGGCGAAAGCCTCGAGGATAAGTCGGTAGAAGCTTTCAAATCCGAACATGATGAGGCCTTCATGCAGCATGCTGTAAGCTGAAAGACCCGCTTCATTCTCGTTTTCGGTGAACATGCCCAGCAGAGTGTTGCGGTCGAGCGCCATGCTGGTAACCTTCACCGGAGCGCCTGGTGGCAAAACGGCAGCGGTAACGGTTTCAGCTGCAGTTTCATCGAAGCCTTCCCCGGAACAGATGTAGAACAGGTCGAGGGTTAGATCATGCTCAGGGACGGGCTCTTCGGCCTGAAGGCTGGCAGGCAGATAGCTTCCGATTGTTTTTAGCTGGCCAGGTGTGAGCAGAATCGCAGTAATGAGAGCATTGGCGAAATTGCTTTCGAGGTTGGTTCTGATGTCCTTCAGAAGCTTTCCAGCTGCCGGATTCTGCTTGATATAGCTTTCGGTAAGCTGCGCAGAGCCGAGAGCAAGAAGACATGCTGTCATAGGATTGTCGGGATTGAGCGCGCAGAGCTTGGCTTTGCCCTGGGGGAGCATTTGCACTATTCCCTGGTCATGCAGCAGGTGAATGCGGTTGTAGGCAGTGCCGTAGGGAAGCTTGAGGCGGCGCGATAACTGATGAATTGACAGCACACCATCGGGGGTTTCCATAAATGCGCGGGTAATTTCAATGTTTGTTTGCATGGCAGGATTATACCAGTACTTAAACAAATTATCAATTTATTGAGAGCCCGTTCTGTTGTCCCTGAACAAAAATGCAGAAATCGCAGTTGCAAAGCTCTGTCAGGTCTTTATTAGTGGTTTGCAGGTTAACTTGCCGGTGAAAATTGTATGTGTGCTTTCGGGTTTGTCTGCTGCGAAAGTACGATATACAAAAAAAAGTCATAACAAAAAGTTGACTCGCACTGGTATAGATGTTATAATCCAAGACCATTTCGCGAATGGGCACATTATTTGCTTAGTTTTCGGAGTAAAGCCGGCATTGTTAGCATTAACTGCAAAAAAAATATTACTGTCCGGAAAACTGGAAATCAAAAAAATTCTTTTTTACGTACGATCTGCGGGTGTTTCAGGCCGATGACTGGAAGCCCGTTTTTTGTTGTCAACTTTTTAACTGTGCGCAAGCATGTAACTAATTTAAGGAGCAAGGCAGAATGATGGTCACAAAGCAACAGCCTGTAGCCAAAAAGTATCTGATGGCGAAAGAGCGGTTATTCGACAGTATACCCAATCTTATCGACATCCAGCTCAAGTCTTTCGAATGGTTTCTTCAGGCGAGCAAAGAACCTGGTAAACGGTCCAGGCATGGGCTGGAAGAAGTGTTCAGAGAAGTTTTTCCAATCCAGGATTACGTTGGCAATCTCTGTCTTGAGTACAACGATTACAGCCTTGGTCTGCCGATGTGCAAGAATTGTCCGCAGATCAAACTTCGCAAGAAGTGCCTGTATGATGATTGCAGCTTTGTCGAAAAGGAATGTGAAATTGCGTTCATCGGCGATACCCCGTTCCGAGTTAAGCACAGCCCCGACCAGTGTCGCAAAAGAGACCTTACTTATTCAATTCCGCTGAACATCAGAGTTCAGCTGATTATGCAGCAGACTGGCGAAGTTAAAGAACAGGAAATTTTCCTGGTCAATCTGCCCTGCATGACTGATCGCGGCACTTTTATCATCAATGGCGCTGAGCGCGTTGTCGTAAGTCAGCTGCATCGTTCGCCCGGCGTTTACTACAGCTTCAACCGCGCCAAAAAATTGTATTCGGCCAAAATCGTGCCTTATCGCGGCGCCTGGATGGAATTCGAACTCGACCTCATGAAAGATGCCGTGTTCGTCCGTCTCGATCGCAAGCGCAAGATTCCGATCACCACTTTCCTGCGTTCATTGGGATATTCAGACGACGAGAAGATTCTTGAACTGTTCGATCATAACGAAACCATCGCCAGTTCTCTTAAGTTTGACAAGCAGTCGGTAAGCGCCTCAGAAGGCCCGGAAAAAGTGAGCAAGGCTGTGACCGATGCTCTCAAGGCCATCTTCAGCAAGCTCCGCCAGGGCGACCTTTTCGTTGAAGAAAACGCCCGCGGTCTCATCAAGAGCCTGTTTTTCGATGCAAAGAAATACGATCTCGGCGATGTCGGCCGCTACAAGGTTGATAAAAAGCTGCGTCTGGTCGACCGCCTCTCCGAGCAGGTCGCTTTTAAAGACATCGTCAACCCGGCCAATAAAGAGCTCATGGTCGAAGGTGGCAAGCGCATCAGCAAGGCTGTTGCCGCCCAGCTCGAAGCTCTGCAGGTTCCTTCGTTCATCCGGATCGGCGAAGACAATCGCGGCTATCGCATCATGTTCAACCCGAAATGCGCCGAAGTTAAAATGGTCGATGTCGAAAAGGGTATTGTCGATCTCATTGGCAGAACGGCTTTCGAATCAATCACTGACAAGAAATCAGGCGAAATCATAGTAGAGCAGGGCGATCAGATTTCTGAAGAAGCTTTCAACCGCGTTCAGGAACTCAAGCTCGACATGGTCAGAGTCAAGAAAGACCGCGTGCTCTGCGTAGAAGACATCGTCGGCGTAATCCGCTATCTTATCGACCTTTCGAATGGTATCGGCCGTCTCGACGACATCGATCATCTTTCTAACCGCCGTATCCGCCGCTGCGGTGAACTGCTGCAGAACCAGTTCCGCATTTCGCTGTCGCGCATGGAACGCGTTATCAAGGAAAGAATGACAATTCACGATCTCGACAGCTACACTCCGCAGCTGCTTATCAATACACGCCCGGTTTCGGCCGTTGTCGATGAATTCTTCGGCAGTTCGCAGCTGTCACAGTTCATGGATCAGACTAATCCGCTTGCCGAGCTTACTCACAAGCGCCGACTTTCAGCCCTCGGGCCTGGAGGTCTCAAGCGCGAACGCGCTGGCTTCGAAGTTCGTGACGTTCATCCGACGCACGACGGCAGAATCTGCCCGATTGAAACGCCTGAAGGTCCAAACGCCGGTCTTATCGCGAGCCTCGCTGTTTATGCCCGCGTTGATGAATACGGCTTTCTGACTACTCCGCTTTGTCGCGTTGATCCCGAAACCGGCAAGATCGCTTATAACGAAGTAGAATACAAAGATGCTTACGATGAAGACCGCTATCGCGTCGCTCAGCCTGATGTCAGAATCAGCGAAGACGGCCAGATCCTGCAGGATATCATCCCGGCCAAGTATTTTACCGACGATTACGAATTCGATTATCTGCCGATCAATGAGATCGAATACATCAAGTTTTCGCCGCTGCAGATGGTCAGCGTCGCTTCGGCACTCATCCCGTTCCTTGAGCACGATGACGCCAACCGCGCACTGATGGGCACGAACATGCAGCGCCAGGCTGTTCCGTTGATTCAGACTGAACCGCCGCTTATCGGCACTGGTCTCGAAGCTCGTGCAGCACACGATTCAGGCGCCGTTCTGCTTTCACGCAGCGCCGGCACCGTATCATACGTTGATGCCGAGTGTGTCAAGATCAAGCGCGCCAGCCGCCGCAAAGACGACGAAGAAATTCCGGTCACCGAACAGTCATTCAGAAAAATCCAGGGTCGCAAGATCATGGATACCATCGTAGACGGCCTCACTGGTGAAATCATCATCGAAGCCGGCCAGACTCTCGACATTACCTTCCTGTCACGCATCAAGGCAATCACCGACAAGGTCCGCCTGCAGCAGGAATCAATCGACGTCTATCGCATGCAGAAATTCATGCGCTCAAACCAGGGCACCTGTATCAACCAGAAGCCGCTGGTCAAGATCGGTGACAAGGTTAAGCCCGGCACCGTTCTGGCAGACGGCCCGGCAACTTCAGCCGGCGAACTGGCTCTTGGCCGCAACGTTCTGGTCGCCTTCATGTCATGGGATGGTTACAACTTCGAAGATGCCATCATCCTCTCTGACCGCCTGGTTAAAGATGACGTCTTTACCTCTATTCACATCGAAGAATACGAAATCGATGCACGCGACACCAAGCTTGGCCCCGAAGAAATCACCCGTGACATTCCGAACGTCGGTGAAGACGCTCTGCGCAACCTCGATGAGAATGGTATCATTCGTATCGGCGCCGAAGTAGAAGCTGGCGATATCCTGGTGGGCAAGGTCACTCCCAAGGGCGAAACCGAACTTACCGCAGAAGACAAGCTGCTCAGAGCCATTTTCGGCGAAAAGGCCCGCGAAGTCAGAAATACCTCGCTGACCGTTCCGCACGGCGAAAAGGGTAAAATCGTCGATGTCATGGTATTCTCACGTGACAACGGTGATGAACTGCAGTATGGCGTTAACAAGCTGGTGCGCGTATTCGTCGCCCAGAAGCGCAAGATCACCGTTGGTGACAAGATGGCCGGTCGCCATGGTAACAAGGGTGTTATCTCAAGAATCGTGCGCAGTGAAGACATGCCATATCTGGCTGATGGACGTCCGGTCGATATCATTCTCAACCCGCTCGGCGTTCCTTCTCGTATGAACGTCGGACAGGTTCTTGAAACACACCTGGGCTGGGCAGCCGAATGTCAGAACCGCCGCTACTGCACTTCTATCTTCAACAAGGGCCGTCTGATCGACGGAGTCGAAGTGAAGAACGAAGAATTCGTCATGAAGCAGCTCAAGGAAACCTACGACAGAGACCCGCTCAAGCTCGTCGATATCGAAGGCAAGACCACTCTTTATGACGGCCGCTCCGGTCAGCCTTTCCACAAGAAGGTCATGGTCGGTATCATCTACATACTAAAACTCGCTCACCTGGTCGACGACAAGATGCATGCCCGCTCAACCGGCCCATACAGCCTGGTAACCCAGCAGCCGCTCGGTGGTAAGGCGCAGTTCGGTGGTCAGCGTTTCGGAGAAATGGAAGTCTGGGCACTCGAAGCTTACGGTGCCGCCCACGTTCTCCAGGAGATACTTACAGTCAAGTCCGATGACGTTGAAGGCCGCGTGCAGGTTTACGAAACCATCATCAAGGGCCGCACCATAATGAAGCCTGGTATTCCAGAATCATTCAAGGTTGTCGTTTCTGAATTGCAGAGCCTTGGTCTCCAGGTCGATCTCAAGAAAGACGCCAAGGAAGTTCAGATCGACGAGGGTGGCGAACGCGTAATGGCTGCCGACACCGAAGAAGACTGGATGGAAGAAGCTTCTGACGAAACCGAAGACGATCTCATCGGCGCTGACATCGGCGAAGATGTCGATGAAGATGAAGACGAAGAATCCGACGATGAAGAATAAGCCCGATTCCGGTATAAGCATAAGGAAGGAGACATTTTAACATGTTAGATATGGACAAATTTGATGCTCTTCAGATAAGCATCGCTTCTCCCGAAAAGATCAGAGCCTGGTCATATGGAGAAGTCAAAAAACCCGAAACCATCAACTACCGAACGCACAAACCGGAACGCGACGGGCTCTTCTGCGAAAGAATTTTTGGTCCTCAAAAGGACTGGGAATGTTTCTGCGGAAAATACAAGAGCATTCGTTATCGCGGCATCATTTGTGAACGCTGTAATGTAGAAATAACCAAGGCCGCCGTTCGCCGTGAGCGAATGGGCCATATTCAGCTGGTAACCCCGGTTGGCCACATCTGGTATTCAAAGGGCAGCCCGAATTACATCGCCCTTCTACTCGATATCTCAGCCAGAGATCTCGAAAAGGTCCTTTATTTCCAGAGTTATATCGTTATCGATCCAGGTAACCTGCCGCTTTCGAAAAAGCAGCTGCTGCCAGAAGAAGGCACCGCAGGCGAAATGGGTTATCGCGAACTGCGCGAAAAATACGGTGACATGTTCACCGCCAAAATGGGCGCCGAGGCGATCAAAGAACTGCTGGCCGAAATCGACCTGCAGAAACTTGAAAAGGAACTGGCTGAACAGCTCAAGACCTCTACCGGCACCAAGAGAACGCATCTTCTCAAGCGCATGGAACTGGTCAAAATGTTCGCCCGCTCCATCAGCCGCCCGGAATGGATGATTCTCGACGTAATACCAGTCATTCCGCCCGATCTGCGCCCGATGGTTCAGCTCGACGGTGGCCGCTTTGCTACCTCTGACCTCAATGATCTCTATCGCAGAGTCATCAACCGCAACAACCGTCTGAAAAGACTTATCAAACTGCAGGCTCCCGATATCATCATCAAGAACGAAAAGCGTATGCTGCAGGAAGCAGTCAATGCGCTGATCGATAACGGTCGCCGCGGCAAGCTGGTTACCGGCCCGAATAATCGCCCGCTCAAGTCACTCACTGACATGCTCAAGGGTAAGCAGGGTCGCTTCCGCCAGAATTTGCTTGGTAAGCGCGTTGACTATTCAGGCCGCTCGGTCATCGTAGTTGGCCCGACTCTCAAACTGCACCAGGCCGGTCTGCCCAAGAAAATGGCTCTGGAACTGTTCAAGCCGTTCGTCATGAACCGCCTGCAGCAGGTCAATCTGGCTGCCAACATCAAGAGCGCCAAGAAGATGATCGAACGCGAACGCAACGAAGTCTGGGACGTTCTCGAAGAAGTCATCAAGCACCACCCGATTCTGCTTAACCGCGCACCAACTCTGCACCGCCTCGGTATTCAGGCTTTTGAGCCGGTTCTTATCGAAGGCAAGGCCATTCAGATTCATCCTCTCGTCTGCGCGGCTTACAACGCCGACTTCGACGGTGACCAGATGGCCGTACACGTGCCGTTGATGCTTGACGCTCAGGTTGAAGCCAGAATGCTGATGCTCTCGAGCAACAACATTCTCAAACCAGCTGACGGTCTGCCGATATCGGCGCCCAGCCAGGATATGACCATCGGTCTGTTCTATCTGACCATCGAAAAGCCGGAAGGAGCAGGTTATCCGACTACCGAGATCAAGCTCAGTAAGGGCACAACCTGGGAAAAGCTGCTTCTCGATGAAGGCCGTCCCTATAACTTCAAGCTGGCTGAAGAACTGTCTGAGAAGCTGCTCGCCGGAACAGTTTTTGATTCAAACGAAACCGTAGAATTGCTTAAGAAGGCCAAGGTAGACAAGATTACCGTCTATCGTGCGCCGATATTCCAGAGCGCTTCAGAAGCTGTTAACGCCTATGAAAACGGAAAGTTCAACCTGTTGTGGCCTGTTTATCTTAAGAAAGCAGACATCAGCAAGGTTAAGGACGCCGATAAAAACGCGCCGGTACGTGAGCAGTATATGCGCACTACTATTGGCCGTGTCATTTTCAATGACAATCTGCCGGCAGATTTCCCATATCAGAACATTCAGATCAAGAAGGGCAACGTTTCTACTCTGATCAAGCGCATGTTTAACGAATACTCACTGACCGTCGTCGGTGAAGTTCTTGACAAACTCAAGACTCTGGGCTTCAAATTTGCCACCGTAAGCGGTTTGACCATCTCTATCGTAGATATGATCGATCCGCCGAAAAAGAGAGAAATTCTCGAGCAGGCTGACAAGAAGGTATTCAAGATTCGCGAGCGCTGGACCAAGGGTGAAATTACCCGCGATGAACGCAAACAGGGTGAAGTTGACGTCTGGACCAAAGCAACCGAAGACGTTACCGACGATCTGTTACAGAAGTTCGAATCAACTGCTCACCTTGGTGAATTCAACCCTGTTTACATGATGGCGTTCTCAGGAGCCCGCGGTAACATGCAGCAGATCCGTCAGCTGGCAGCAATGCGCGGTCTCATGTCGAATCCACGCGGCGACATTCTTGCCTTCCCGATTAAATCCAACTTCCGCGAAGGTCTGAACCAGTCTGAATACTTCATCTCAACCTACGGCGCGAGAAAAGGTCTGGTTGACACCGCTCTGCGCACCGCCGACTCAGGTTACCTGACCCGCCGTCTCGTCGATGTCGCTCAGGATGTAGTTATTACTATTCCTGACTGTGGTACCGAGCTGGGTGTCGAAGTATCACCGATTCGCCAGAACAGAACTTCTAACAACATCATGATCGATGATATCGTCGTGCCGATACGTTACCGCATCGCCGGCCGCGTTCTGGCTAAAGCCATCACGCACCCGGTCAACGGTGAAATTCTTGACATCGAACACGAGGGCAGGAAGATCAAGCTCACAGCTGGTCTGTACTGCACCGACGATATTGCAGCTGAAATTGAAAACCGCTGCGAATTCCCGATTCCGATCGATGAAGTTAAGCTTGAAATGATCTGCGCTGAGCAGATCATTGATCCGAAAACCAACCGCATTATCGTCAGACCCGATCGGCCGATCAATGATTATGTGCTCGATCGTATCCGCGATTCAGGTTTCCCGGAACTGAAGATCCGCAGCCGCATCATCATGCGCTCACCGCTGACCTGCCGATCCAAGGTCGGGATCTGCCAGTGCTGCTATGGTGCTGACCTTGCCACCGGTAATGTCGTCGATATCGGCGAAGCCGTTGGTATTATCGCCGCTCAGTCGATCGGTGAGCCTGGAACTCAGTTGACAATGAGAACTTTCCACCTTGGTGGTGTAGCTCTGGCTCAGCGCTCATACATCAAGTCTCGCAGTGCCGGTACAGCACGCTTTGACTCACTCAGACTGGCCAAGATTTCCGATCGCTCAAAGTTTGAAATTGGTTCAGGCACTGAAACCTTTGACAAGAGCGAATTCGGTTCAAGCATCAAGACCGTTGTCGTCGGTGGTCACCTGATCATTGAAGGCAAGAATAACCGCAAAGATCGCCTCCATATTCCGGTTGGCTCAGAAATGCGCGTTGAGCCGGGTGAAAAAGTCACTCCGGGCAAAGCCGTCGCAGAGTATAACCCGAACAATATCGTAACCGGTTACACCGGTGAAGTAATCTTTGAAGGCATTGAACAGAAGGACGGCATGGTCGTTTCTGAAGCTGGTATCATCAGAATCCTGACCCAGGATTTCGACCCGGTCACCAAAGACTTCATCATCGAAGATTATAAGATCCCGCAGGGCGCGACTCTCAGAGTCGAAGACAACGAAATCATTCACGCCGGCAACCTGCTCGCCGAAATCTCGGCGCAGTCTCACGCTGCCATTGCGCGCATGGATGGTATTGCCAGATTCGAAAACATTCGCGTCAAGAACAAACAGGTCATCAGTGACAATGGTATGGTCTTCATCTTCCCGGTTGGCGAAAAGCATGGCGAACGCAAAGAATACAGCCTGCCCAAAGGTGTCAAGGAAGCTAAAGAAGCTGCCATAAAGAATTCTGGCATGATTCTCAATGTGAAGAACGGCGATGAAGTGTTCCCGAACCAGAAACTTCTTTCGGTAATCTCTGAAGTTGATGGCACTGTTTCTCTCACCGCTGGCGGCACCAAGATTTCAGTATCGAAAGAAGCTGAAGAAGAATACGAATTCAAGGGTGAAATGGCTGCAGCTATCGATGAACAGAATAAGATGCTTTCTCTTATCGCACCGATATCCGGTCTGGTAAGAGTAATCAACGAAAAGAGCGCCGCCAATAAGACGCTTGACCGCAAACGCGTTATCGTTAAAAACGAGATCGAATATCCGGTTCCGCGTGGCGTCATTCTGCGCCCCAAAGAAAACTGCAAGATTCCGAACGGTGGCGATGTTGCCGAAAACGGCGAACTGACTACCAAGTTGTTCATTCAGGCCGAGATCGATGGCGTCATCGAAATTACCAAGATCAGCTCTGAAACCCGCATCCATCTGATCAGTGATGATATCGAGCTTATCAAATATGCTACTCTGGCTCGTGCTGCTGTGAACCGTGAAACCGATGAAGTTATCGCCGAAAGCGGCAGCGAAATTGACGACGATCTGTTTGCTATTATCGATGAGAACCGTGCTGCTGTGCGCGAAGTTTACATCGTAAAAGGCGAGCAGAAAGCCGTTAACATCATCGGCGAAGACGACATGAAGGTTCAGTATCCGGTTCCGCGTGGTGCGACCATCAATGTCGAAGACGGTCAGGTAGTCAAGGCTGGCGACAAGCTGGTAAGTGACATCGAACCCATGACCAGCGAAATTTCTGGCAAGGTTAACTACATCTATGGCTATAACAAGATCATCTGCGAAGAAATTATCGAAAAGGTGCTTGTATACAGCGGCGTAGAATTCAGCTATCCGGCTTCCCTCAGCCTCAAGTTCCCCCCGACGGTAGTAAAAGATGGCGAACTGACAGTAACTCCGATACCTTTCGAAACCTACACTCAGGTTGAAGATAGTGACGGAGCCGGCATTAGAATCTGCCAGAGAGTTCTGCACGAGAAGAAATACGCGATTACCAAAGAAATGGTCGCCAGTGGTGCGCTTGTCGTCGCTGACGGTCAGGAGGTCAAAGAAGGCCAGGTTATCGCGGTTCTCAAGGCAGCGAATAAGGGCGTCGTTCTGCTTGACCACGATTCTTCAAAAGAAGGCAAAGTCAAGAGCACTATCAAGAGCATCATTGTTCAGCCGGGCGAATCGCATCAGATTCTCGATGGCGCCGAGCTCAGAATCGAAGATGGCGCCAAGGTCAAGAAGGGTGAGATTCTTGCCAAGTGGGGCGCTTCAGCCAGAAAAACCACCGACATCATTCAGGGTCTGCCGCGCGTTGCCGAATTGTTCGAAGTGCGCCGGCCCAAGAAAGAGGCGGTTATTGCAGAAGAATCCGGTATCGTGCATGTTGCCGGCAATACTGTGACCATTCAGGATTACAAGACGGGTATTGAAAAACCTGTTCGCCTGGCATTCGGCGCTTCTGGTCTCGTCGTTCACGATGGTGAATACGTAGAAGCCGGTGACGTGCTCACCGACGGCAAGGTATTCTCGAAGAAGCTGGTCAAGGTTGTCGGTCTGCCGATCGTTCGCCGCTATCTGATGGATGAAATCCAGCGCGTTTATCGCGATCAGGGCGTCAGCATCAACGACAAGCACATCGAAATCATCGTGCGCCAGATGCTGCGCAAGGTTGTTATCACTGAATCCGGCGATTCAGAATTCCTGCAGAACGAGTCAGTTCATGTAAGACGCTTTGAAGAGCGCGTTAACAAGCTGATCGAAAAGGGTAAGCGCCCGCCGGCAGGTGTTCCGATGATCCAGGGTATTACCAAGGCTTCTTTGACGACAGACAGCTTCATATCTGCCGCTTCGTTCCAGGAAACCACCCGTGTTCTGACCAAGGCTGCCATCAAGTCCAAGGTCGACTATCTCAAGGGTCTGAAAGAGAATCTGATCATCGGTAAGCTGATTCCAGCAGGAACCGGTCTGTCGGTAACCAGAAACATCAACTTCAAGAACCTGCCGATCGAAGTCGAACCAGTCAGCAGCGACGAAACTGCCGAACTTTTCCAGAATCCGGCCGACAATGGCGAATCTGAAAAACTCGACGAACTCGAAAAGGAACTTTTCCTCGAAGCTCCAGAAAAAAAATAATCTGAGCTTTCGCAATAGCACAAAAGCCGCTCCGGAAACGGGGCGGCTTTTGTGTACACCGGCGGTTTTTTCATTCCGCCGGCGATTCAGACGCAAAAAGGCTGTTGACAAGGTTGTTAACATGTGATAAGATCAAATTCCACCTCTCTGCATCAGGTGGGGATTTTGCAGTTTGTAAAATCAATTTCGTAAAGGAAGGTGTTGTCGTGCCTACTATTAATCAATTAATCAGAAAGGCCAGACAGGCGGTTAAGTACAAATCCAACTCGCCGGCGCTTGATAGCTGCCCGCAGAGACGCGGAGTATGTACTGTAGTTAAAACCACTACACCGAAGAAACCGAACTCGGCTCTTCGCAAAATCGCCCGTATCAGGCTGACTAACAAGATTGAGGTAACCGCCTACATTCCCGGCATCGGTCATAATCTGCAGGAACATTCAGTTGTAATGATCCGCGGCGGCCGCGTCAAGGATTTGCCCGGCGTTCGTTACCACATCATCCGCGGAGCACTGGATTGCGCTGGCGTAGCCAACCGCATGCAGTCTCGCTCTAAGTATGGTGCCAAACGGCCCAAGAAATAAGGAGATTTAATTCATGCCACGACGTGGTCACGTATCGAAAAGAGAATTGACTCCTGATTCAGTTTACAACTCAAAGCTGGTCACCCGTTTCATCAATAACCTGATGGAATGTGGCAAAAAGAGCATCGGCAGCCGCATTTTCTATGATGCGATTGAAATGCTGGCCAAGAAAAGAAAAGACGACAATGCGCTCGAACTTTTCAAAAAGGTTGTAGACAGCGCCAAGCCGATCGTTGAAGTTCGCAGCAAACGTGTTGGTGGTGCTAACTATCAGGTTCCGATCGAAGTTAAAGCCGATCGCGCAGTAGCTCTGGCTTTCCGCTGGATCCTCAAACATTCACGTGCCAGAAAAGAAAAATCAATGGCTGACCGTCTGTCAGGAGAATTTGACGATATTCTCAACAACACCGGCGCAACCATGAAGAAGCGCGACGAAGTTCACAGAATGGCTGATGCCAACAAGGCATTTGCACACTTCCGGGTTTGATGAATTTTTGTGTATAATCGTTTGCACTGAAGGAATCCAATAAATGACGACTCTCGAGACAATCAGTAAAATCAGAAACATCGGAATCGTGGCTCATATCGATGCAGGTAAGACCACGACCACCGAGCGCATTCTGTATTACACTGGTAAAGCCTACAAAATGGGCGAAGTCCACGAGGGAACCGCAGTCATGGACTGGATGGTCCAGGAGCAGGAGCGTGGTATCACAATCACCAGCGCGGCAACAAAATGCCATTGGCGGGATTGTGACATCAACATTATAGACACGCCCGGGCACGTGGATTTTACTGCCGAAGTCGAACGCTCATTGCGAGTATTAGACGGCGCAGTAGTTGTTTTTTGTGCGGTTGCAGGTGTTCAGCCACAGTCAGAAACTGTCTGGCGCCAGGCCAATCGCTACAAGGTTCCCAGGGTTGCTTTCGTCAACAAAATGGACAGAACCGGAGCAAGTTTTGACCGCGTCGTGCAGCAGATCGCCGATCGACTTGGCTCAAAGCCCCTGCCAATAGTTCTTCCGGTTGGCGCCGAAGATAGTTTTGTCGGTCATATCGACCTGTTCACTATGCAGGAACACGTCTGGGACGAAGAATCCCAGAAGAAACTCGGTGCCGAATTCAAGACTGTCGATGTTCCGGTCGAGTATCTCGAAAAGGCGAAAGCCGCTCGGGACGCCATGATCGAAACTCTTTCGGCTTACAATGACGAAATCCTTGAGCTCTACCTTGAAGAAAAAGAGATTTCTCTCGAACTTCTACAGAAAACTCTCCGTCAGGCTACTATCGACAATAAGGTGGTGCCGGTGCTCTGTGGTTCAAGTCTGCGCAACAAGGGTGTCCAGGATCTCCTCGACGCCGTTACCTGGTATCTTCCTTCGCCGCTCGATATTCCGCCGACCGTGGCCTATATGCCCGAGACCCACGAAGAAGTGGCAATCAAGGCTGACCCGGCAGGTGAATTCGCGGCCCTTGTCTTCAAGATTGCAACCGATACGCACGTTGGTAAGCTCGCTTACCTGCGAATTTATTCCGGAAGCATTGAATCAGGCAAAGTGGTTTATAACATGACCCGCGAGGGTCGCAAGGAACGAATCGGCAGACTGCTGCAGATGCACGCCAATCAGCGCCAGGACATTCCCGTCGCTGCCGCCGGCGATATCGTAGCCGCTGTTGGTCTCAAGAACATCGGTACCGGTGATACTCTCACCTGTTCAACCGGTCGTCCGACCCTTGAAAAGATCACTTTCCCCGAAACAGTAATTTCTGTTGCCATTGAACCGAAAACTCAGGGCGATCTCTCCAAGCTGACTGAAGTTCTCGAAGCGCTGATGAACGAAGACCCGACATTCAAAGCCAAGATCGATTCTGAAACTGGCGAAACCCTTATTTCAGGCATGGGCGAGCTGCATCTTGAAGTTATCGTTGATCGCATAATTCGCGAATTCAACGTTAAAGCTTCAGTTGGCAAGCCGCAGGTAGCTTATAAAGAGGGAATCACCGCTGCTGGCCGTGGCGAAAGCACCTACGAAAAGCAGATCGGTGGCAAGAACCAGTTCGCACATGTTTCGCTTGCGGTTGAATCACTCGAAAGAGGGCAGGGGTTCAAGTTTATCAACAAGCTGCCGGAAGGTAGTCTGCCGAAGCCATTTCTGGCGGCTATTGAAAAAGGTTGCCAGGACTCCATGAATGATGGTATCCTAGCAGGCTTCCCGGTGGTAGATGTGCTGGTACGACTTGATGGCGCAACGTTTCGCGAAGGCGAAAGCAACGATATCGCTTTCAAAATCGCTACATACGAAGCCATGAAGCTGGCCATGCGTAATGCCAGACCGGTTCTTCTTGAGCCTTTCATGAAGGTTGAAATTGAGACTCCCGAAAGTTATGTCGGCGATATAATTGGTAACATGAATTCACGGCGCGGTAAGGTAATCAACATGGAAATGCGCGAAGATGTCAGAGTAATTGACTGTCATGCTCCGCTTTCCGACATGTTCGGCTATTCAACCCAGCTGCGATCACTCTCGCAGGGGCGCGCCACCTTCACCATGGAGCTGTTGCACTATGATGAAGTTCCTAAATCGGTAACTGAACGTATACTTGGCGTGTCTGGTTACAGCCAGCCGCCGCAGCAAATGACAGCGGGCGATAACTGATCGTCGCGGTCAATTTCTTACCAAGATCCAGAAAAGGAGTTTGTAATGGCTAAGCAGAAGATGCGGTTGTCTCTGAAGGCTTTTGATCATCGTCTTCTCGACCAGTCAGTGGCCAGAATCTGTGACACCGTAAAACGTACTGGAACCAAAATTTCCGGCCCGATCCCGATGCCGACCGAGCTGAGAAAATATACGGTTCTGCGCTCTCCCTTCGTTAACAAGGATGCACGCGAACAGTTCGAAATGAGAATTCACAAACGCAACATCGATTTGTACAACCCGTCAAGTCAGACCGTTGATTCTCTGATGAACATGGACCTTCCCTCCGGCGTCAACATCGAAATCAAGATGTTGTAAGCGGAAGGAAATCAGGAGGAAATTATAATGGGCGTTAAGGCAATATTGGGTACCAAAGTTGGTATGACCCAGATTTTTACAGACGATGGCAACGTGGTTCCTGTAACCGTTATCAGCGCAGGTCCCTGCACTATCATCCGCAAGGGTGACAGCAGCGTACAGGTCGGATATCGCGAAATCAGACCCGAAGCAGTTAAGAGACTGCTCAACAAGCCTCTGCGCATGAGCTTTGAAAAAGCCGGTGTTAAACCGTTCCGTTTTGTAAGAAGCTTGCCCGCTGACGAACTTGAAGGCATTGAGCCGAATACCGAAATCAATGTTTCAATGTTTAAAGAAGGTGACCAGGTAAGTGTCACTGGAACCAGCAAGGGTAAAGGTTTTTCCGGCGCTATGGAACGTCATAACTTCAATGGCCAGCAGACAACGCATGGTCAGTCTGACAGAGCACGCGCGACCGGTTCCATGGGTTCTGGTACTAACGCAGCTCGCACCTGGAAAGGTAAAAAGCTGCCTGGTCAGATGGGAAATGTTCGCAAGACCGTCAAAGGTCTGAAGATCGTTAAGGTTGACGAGCAGAAAAATCTTCTGCTGGTGAAGGGTTCCATCCCTGGAGCCGCGAACGGTCTGGTTATTATCAGGCGTCAGGCTTAAGGAACGGAGGAAATCATGGAAACCAAAGTTTATAAAATGAATGGAACCGCCAGCGGTTCAGTTAATCTTGATGAAAGAGTTTTTGCTGTAAAGGCACATCCTCAGACCATCACCGACGTAGTCAAGTCGCAGCTCAACAACGAGCGCCAGGGTACCGTTTCGACCAAGACCAGAAGCGAAGTCAACGGCACCACCAAGAAAATGTTCAAACAAAAAGGCACTGGCCGCGCCCGCAAAGGTGACATCAAGTCTCCTCTGCATCCGGGTGGTGGTATCACCTTCGGTCCCAGACCGCAGAATTATGATCAGCGCCCGCCCAAGAAGGTTGTTGATCGCGCCATCGTTGGAGTTCTCACTGAACTCGCCACTGCCGGTACCGTTCGCGTCGTCGAAAATCTCGAATTCGCCAGCGGCAAAACCAAAGATGTAAGAATTTTCCTTGAATCACACAAGCTCAACAAGGTGCTTTTCGTGGTTCCCGAAATTTCTGAAAATACCAGACGTGCCACATCGAACCTGCACAACGTTAAAGTTGTCACTCCGATGAATGTAAACGTCGTCGATCTGCTCAAGTATGGCAATGTAGCCATTAACGACAAAGCAGTCAAAATGCTCGAGGAGGTACTCGTAAAATGAACGCACCTCAGGATATCATCATTCAGCCGATAGTTTCTGAAAAGAGCTATGATCGCATGAGCGAAGGCATTTACCAGTTCAAGGTTGCCAAAGGCGCCAACAAGCATCAGATCAAAGACGCTGTTGAAGCTCTTTTTAAGGTTACCGTGAACAAGGTGAACACCGTTACCGTAGTAAGAAAGCCCAAGCGCCGCGGCGTTTTCCATGGTTTTACTTCTTCCTGGAAGAAAGCCATCGTTACCCTCAAAGAAGGCGATTCAATAGCGTTCTTTGAAGGAATTGCCTGAGTGCAGGAATAGGAGAAAGTCATGAGTATCAAAAGTTATCAGCCAACAACGCCTTCCCGCCGTTTTATGACCGGCCTGGGTTTTGAAGACGTTACCACCGATACCCCTCATAAGCCCCTGTGCGAGTGGATCAAGACCAGTGCTGGCCGCAACCATCATGGTCATGTCACCCATCGTCATCGCGGCGGTGGCGCCCGCAAACTGTATCGCGTTATCGATTTCAAGCGCGATAAAGACGGCGTACCCGGCACTGTTGCTACGATCGAATACGATCCCAACCGCACCTGCCGCATCGCTCTGGTTAACTACCGCGATGGCGAAAAGCGCTACATCCTCGCTCACGAAGGCATCAAGGTCGGCGACGTTATCGAAAGCGGCCCGCACGCTGACATTCTTCCCGGCAACTGCCTGCCTCTCAAGAACATCCCACTGGGTTCGACCATTCATAATATCGAAATGAAGCCTGGCAAAGGTGCTCAGATCGCCAGATCTGCCGGTGCCAGCGCTCAGCTAGTCGGTAAAGAAGGCAAATACGCCCAGATCAATATGCCCTCGGGCGAAATGAGAATGATCCTTATCGACTGTCGTGCCACCATTGGCAAGATCGGTAACTCAGACCACATGAACGTTACCATCGGTAAGGCCGGACGCAACAGATGGAAGGGCCAGCGCCCCTACGTCAGAGGTTCTGCAATGAACCCGTGCGATCACCCGCACGGTGGTGGTGAAGCTCGCGCCAGCCGCGGCCGCACCCCTGTATCTCTCTGGGGTAAACCTGCTCAGGGTTACAAGACCAGAAAGAAAAAGAACCAGTCCAGCAAATACATCATTTCGCGCTGCAAGAAGTAAGGGAGATTATCAATGGCTAAAAAAGCTCCATTTGTTTGTGTAAGACTGCTCAAGAGAGTTCATGAAATGAACCAGGCCGGCGAAAAGCGCCAGCTCAAAACCTGGTCCAGATCATCGACTGTATATCCAGAAATGGTCGGTCACACCATCGCCGTTCATAATGGTAAGAAACACGTGCCTGTTTTCATCACCGAGAACATGGTAGGGCATAAGCTGGGCGAATTCGCAGCGACAAGAACCTTTAAGGCTCATGCCGGCGAAAAAGCCACCAAGCTTAAATAAGTGAAGGAGAAATAGAATGTTACGACTCGTTGGTGTAACCATTCCTGATGACGTTGATCTGTTCAACGGCCTGCGCATGATCAAAGGCCTTGACACCAAAAACAGCCGTGCTAAGATCGAAACCATTCTGACCAAAGCCGGCCTTTACAACCGCCAGCTCCAGCCGAACGGCAAACTTGAAAAAGTTTACCCCAAGGTTGGCTCACTGAGCTGGAAAGACAAAGCAAGACTCATCGATGTTCTCGAAATGCCCCGCGCAGTTCTGAGAAACATCGGCTCAAGCCCGAAGAAGCTCAGACTGATCGCTGATGCAATTCGTGGTAAGGGTGTTGATGAAGCTCTTTCGATCCTTCAGTTCATGCAGAAGGGCGAAGCTCCGACTCTGCTTAAGCTTCTCAAATCAGCTATTGCCAATGCCGGCAGCAATCATGATCTGCGCGCTGACGACCTCTATGTCGCCAAGATCACCATTGACGGTGGCGCCACCATGAAGAGATTCATGGCTCGTGCCCGCGGTCGTGCCTGCCGCATCCGCAAGAGAACTTCACACGCCAAGATCGTTCTGCGCGAAAAATTCTCAATGGCCAAGTTTGCCGTAAGCGCTCCGACTGCTGAAGCAGGTAAGAAGACAGTTAAGAAGGCCGCCAGCAAGACCTCAACTACCAGCAAACCCGCCGCCAAAAAGCCGGCTGCTGCCAAGAAGACTACTGCCAAAAAGACCACCAAACCCGCCGGAGGTAAAGAATAATGGGCCAGAAGATCAATCCAATCGGAATTCGACTTGGCATCACCAGAACCTGGGAATCACGCTGGTTCGCAAAGCGTGCTGACTATGCCAAATTCGTTCTCGAAGATGTTAAGGTTCGCGATTTCATCGATAAAAAGCAGTTCCGCCGCGAAGGCATCAGCAAAATCGAAATCGAACGCAAATCGAACAACAAGATGCGCATCACCATTCACACTGCTAAACCCGGTGTTATCATCGGCCGCGGTGGCGACAAGGTTGAAATCCTGAAGAAAGAACTTGAAGAACTCACTGGCAAATCAGTGTTCCTCAACATTCAGGAAATCAAACAGCCCGATACTGATGCCAAGCTTATCGCCGAAAGTATCGCTATGCAGCTCGAGCGCCGCGTATCGCATCGCCGCGCTACCAAGCAGACTATCAGCCGCGCCATGCGCGCTGGTGCCCAGGGCATCAAGATTCTCTGCTCAGGCCGCTTGAACGGTGCTGAAATCGCCCGCCGCGAATGGGTTCGCGAAGGTCGCGTTCCTCTTCACACTCTGCGTGCTGACATTGATTATGCAACCGATACCGCAATCACCACCTTTGGTTGTGTTGGCGTAAAGGTCTGGATCTTCAAAGGCGAAAAGATCGGCAAAAACGATCTCTATAGTCGCGACAGCAACAGCAACGCACCGACTAACAACAGGAAGTAAGGAGGAAACCACTCATGTTGATTCCCGCAAGGACAAAATTCCGAAAACAGCATCGCGGCAGAATGAAGGGTCTGGCCAAAGGTGGCAAGTACCTGGCATTCGGTTCCTTCGGACTTCAGGCTCTTGACCCGCACTGGATCACCAGCGCTCAGCTCGAAGCTGCCCGTAAGGTTATCACCCGCACCGTCAAGCGCGCCGGTAAAATGTGGATCCGCGTTTTCCCAGACAAACCCGTATCGAAGAAGCCGCTTGAAGTTCGTATGGGTAAGGGTAAAGGCGCCCCGGAATTCTGGGTAGCAGTAGTAAAACCCGGCAAAATTCTGTTCGAACTTGAAGGTGTTCCCGAAAACATCGCTATCGAATCTCTCAGCCAGGCCGCCAACAAGCTCCCGATCCGCTGCCAGGTTGTAACTAACAATATGTAATCAGGAAGGTGAAAAATGAAGAATCGAGAAGATTTTTCTGAACTCAACGAGCAGGAACTCGAAGAAAAATACAAACACTACAAAGAAGAACTTTTCAACCTGAGATTTCAGGCTGTAACCGGTCAGCTGGCCAACCCCGCCCGCATCAGTCTGGTGCGCCGCAACATCGCCAGAGTCAAAACTTATCTTACCCGCATGGAAAAGGCCAGAATCTTTGACATGCTGAAGAGCGAATACAACGCGCTTCTCAAGGAAGAAAAGATCGACACCACCAAGACCCCGCTACAGGAAAAGATCGCCAGACTCAAAGCCCGCCTGTCGGTAAAAGCACGCAAGGTTAACCAGGAAATCCGCACCAATTGCGACAAAAAGGTTGCCGAACTGCTCAAAAACATTCGTGGCGAAATCTCCAAGAAGCTTAAGGCTTCCAAGGGCAAAGATGAAGCCCAGTTGCGAGCGGCTTCGAAGCGTCTCAAAGACCCCAAATGTACAATTAGAAAGAAGTTTCTTGACAAATTGTCTGAAATGGGATTAAATGAAGCTTCTCAGATCGCCACAATCAAGGAAAACAAGCGGGCAAAACTACGCGAACTCGAAAACATCAGAGTTCTGCAGCGGGAACTGACCGCCGGTCGGCTTCCTTTTTAAGCAGGAGTGAACAATGGAAAACACTAAAGTTATCAGACGCAGCCGCGTTGCCAAGGTAATTGCTGACAGCACCGAAAAGACCATCAAGGTTGAAATCGAAGGCATCGTTCAGCACCCCCGCTACAAAAAGTACATCAAGCGTCACACCAGGTTCCTGGTGCATGACCCCGAAGAAAAGTGCAAGGTTGGCGATCTGGTTCGCATCGAAGAATGCAGACCGATAAGCAAAACCAAAAAATGGATCGTGCGCGAAATCGTTAAGACCGCCGATACCGTCGCAGAATAAGGAGAACAGCAATGATCAGACAGGAAACCGTATTAAAAGTTGCTGACAACTCCGGCGCCAAGAAGCTGCTTTGCATCCGCGTGTCGGGTTGCAGTGGCAGATCATTCGGCCGGGTAGGCGACGTCATTGTTGCCTCGGTTAAAGACGCGATCCCCGATGGAACCGTCAAGAAGAAAGAAGTTGTCAAGGCTGTTATCGTTCGCACCAAGAAAGAAACCCGCCGCCCTGATGGCAGTTTCATCCGCTTCGACGATAACGCAGCCGTTATCATCAACAACGACAACAATCCACGCGGTACCCGCATTTTCGGGCCGGTCGCCAGAGAACTTCGCGAAAAGCAGTTCATGAAGATCGTTTCTCTGGCCCCCGAAGTACTCTAAGGGAGCGATAAGATGCACAAGAAGATCAAAGCCAGAAGGGCTGTCGAAAAGCCCCATGTAAAGAAGGACGACCAGGTTGTAATTCTCAGCGGTGACGACAAAGGCAAAAAAGGCCGTGTTCTCTCGGTAGATGCCGAGAAGGGCGTTGCAATCGTTGAAGGTATTAACTTTGTCAAGAGACACACCCGACCCAGTAAAAACGTGGGCAAGGGTGGTATCGTAGAAAAGGAAGGCCCGATCGCCCTCGGCAGAATCGGCCTTCTCACCCCGGACGGCTCCAAACTCACCCGCGCCAAGATCGTCAAGCAGGGCGAAGAGAAGAACCGCATCTGTGCAACTACTAACGAGCCTCTCGGCCGCAAGTAAGTAACCTGAATTTGTTCAGGAATAAGATATCATAAGGAGTTTCGGCATGGCAAAGACAGATAAAACAGCCCCGGCAAAAGCAGCCCCCGCAAAGGTAGCTGCCCCCAAAGGGCCAAAGTCTCTCCCAAGGCTGAAGGAAAAGTATCTGAAGGAAATCGCTCCAAAGCTGGTCTCCAAATATGGAAACCCGATGAGAGTCCCGAAGGTAACCAAAGTGGTTATCAATATGGGCGTTGGCGCAGCTACTCAGAATGCTAAACTTCTCGAAGCCGCAACCAGAGAACTTACCACCATCGCCGGTCAAAAGCCGGTAATCACCAAGGCTAAGAAGTCAATCTCGAACTTCAAGCTGCGCGCAGGCGTCCCCATCGGATGTCGCGTCACTCTCCGGGGCGATAGATGCTTCTATTTCCTGGACAAACTTTTCACAGTAGTCGTTCCGCGTATCAGAGACTTTCGCGGTCTCTCTCAGAAGGCTTTTGACGGTCGTGGCAACTACAGTCTCGGTCTTCAGGAACAGCTGGTATTCCCCGAAATCCATTACGATTCAGTAGAAAAAGTTCAGGGTATGAACATTACAATCGTAACCACCGCCCACAACGACGGTGAAGCACTTGAACTGCTGGAAATGATGGGTATGCCGTTCCGCAAGGCCGCCAAAAAAGCGGCGTAATCATAAGGAGTTGTTATGGCTAAGAAAGCACTCATTGAAAAGTGGATGAAGACTCCCAAATTCTCTACCCGCGCTTATAATCGCTGCCACCTCTGTGGTCGCCCGCGTGGTTACATGAGAGAATTTCAGATGTGTCGTATTTGCTTCAGGAATCTCGCCTCTATCGGCAGAATTCCCGGCGTGACCAAATCAAGTTGGTAAAGGAGAACTAAATATGAGTATGACAGATCCCATTGGAGATATGCTGACTCGAATCCGGAATGCCAACATGGTTAAGCATGAAAGCGTTGAAATGCCTTCTTCCAAAATGAAGATCGAGATCGCCAAGATCCTCAAAAAGGAAGGCTACATCCGGGATTTCCGATATTATAAATTTCAGAATAAATTCAATCTGAAAGTTTTCCTGAAGTATGGTGAAAAGAATTGTCAGATTCTCAAAGGTATCAAGAGAATCTCCAAACCCGGCCGCAGAATGTATTCGGGCAAGGAAGAGATCGTCAAAGTTATCGGCGGTCTTGGCATTTCGATTCTCACCACTTCCAAGGGCGTTCTGACAGATAAAGAAGCTCGCAAAGCCGGCGTCGGCGGCGAAGTTATCTGTCACGTCTGGTAAGCGGAGGAACAGACATGTCTAGAATTGGTAAAAAACCTGTAATTATCCCCAAAGGCGTTGAAATCAGCATCAAGGGCACTGTTTTTTCTGCCAAAGGCCCCAAAGGCCAGATCAGCAAAGAACTGCCGGCTGAAGTCACCATCGCTCACGAAAACGATAAAATCGTCTGCACCATTCCTGAAAACAGTTCCAAACCTGTCAGAGCCAAGTTCGGTCTGGTAAGGGCACTTGTTAACAACATGATCACCGGCGTCCACACTGGTTTTACCAAGGGCCTCGAAATCATCGGTGTTGGTTACAAAGCTCAGAACCAGGGCGACAGCAAGGTCCAGTTCAACATCGGGTATTCACACCCGGTTGTTTATGAAGCACCTGCCAACATCACTCTCAAAGTAGATGGCAACAAGGTATTCGTAAATGGCGTTGACAAGGAAGTTGTTGGCCAGACCGCTTCTGAAATCAGAAAGATTCGACCTCCCAAGCACTACAAAGACGGCGCTGGTATCAGATACCTCGGCGAAAATGTGCGCATCAAGGTCGGCAAGAAGCTTGCAGCTTAAGGCAGTAAAGGAAGGTAAAATATGAAACACGGTAAAAAGGAAATGCGTCAGCGGCGCCACGAGCGCAGCAGATTTTATTTGTCCGGTACCGCTCAGAAGCCCAGGCTTGCCGTTTTCCGCAGCCTGAAGCATATCTATGCTCAGGTCATCGATGACGAAACCGGTCAGACTATTGTTATGGCCAGTTCTCTCGATAAGGATCTCCGCAGCAACGTAGCTGGCGGAAACAAGAACGGTGCCAAAACCATCGGCCAGAAAGTGGCTGAAAGAGCGATTGCCAAAGGCGTAACCACTGTTGTATTCGACAAGGGCGGTTACAAGTATCATGGTCGCGTCAAGGAACTGGCCGAAGGCGCCAGAGCCGCTGGCTTGAAATTCTAGGAGGAAAGCTCAGATGAACGAACAGGGAAATCCTCGTTTTCGCCGTGGTGGTCGCCAGCGTGACCAGGTAGTTGAAAACGAATACACCGAAAAAATTATTTCTGTTAATCGTGTCAGCAAAACCGTTAAAGGTGGTCGACACTTTGGCTTCTCCGTTCTGGTCTGCGTCGGCGATCAGAAAGGCAAGGTCGGCATCGCTATCGGTAAAGCAAAGGCTGTTCCCGATGCAGTGCGCAAAGGCCTCGAAAAAGCCCGCAAGAGCATGGTTCAGATTCCTCTGAATAAAGATACCGTTGCGCATCCATATCTCGGACGCTTCGGCTCATCACAGGTAATCATCAAACCCGCCGCTCCCGGTACTGGTGTTATCGCCGGTGGCGCCGTGCGCGCCATCTTTGAAGCCCTCGGCGTAAAAGACGTTCTGTCCAAGCGCATCGGCTCGAAGAACCCGGTCAACATGGCCAAGGCTACCATGAATGCACTGCGCGAAATGCGCGGCGTCGATATCGTAGCCAGACATCGTGGCATCACTCCGGGCCAGGTCGTTAACGGCTAAGGAGCAAAACCATGACAGACAAAAAAGTAACCATAAAACTCATTAAAAGCATGATCGGCGCCACCCAGCGTCAGAGACAGACCCTCAGAGCCCTCGGCCTTCGCAGAATGCTGCAGGAAGTTGAACAAGTTGCAACTCCTCAGATCCTCGGAATGCTCGACAAGGTTCAGCGCTGGGTCGAAGTAAAGTAAGGAGACCTTACAATGTTGAATCTTGGTAATCTCAAAAAGGCCAAAGGGTCTACCACAAAAAAACGAAGAGTCGGTCGCGGTAAAGGCTCCGGTATGGGTAATCAGGCCACCAGAGGCCATGATGGTCAGCTCGGACGTGGCAGCAAGGTTCGCCCTTATGCCGGTTTCGAAGGTGGTCAGATGCGCTTTACCCGCCTTCTGCCCAAGCGCGGTTTCACCAGCCCGCACAAGGTTGAATTCTCAGTAGTTAACCTTGCCGCTCTTGAACTCGCGTTCGAAGCCAACACCGAAGTAACCGTCGATAAGATGATGGAAAAAGGTCTTGTTAAAAACCTCAAACAGCCTGTAAAAGTGCTGGCGCGTGGTGAAATAACCAAACCTCTTACCGTTAAAGCCAATCACTTTTCGAGCTCCGCCAAGGATAAAATCGAAAAAGCTGGTGGAAAAGCGGAGGTGATCTAATTGCTTCAGAGCCTGTCGAACTCCATGAGAATTCCGGAACTCCGGAATCGTATCCTTTTTACTCTTGGCATGATCCTCGTGTTCCGTGTCGGAACTCATATTCCGACACCGGGCGTCGACGCCAAACTTCTTACTCAGAACCTTCCTTCGTCTGAGATATTCAGCTTCCTGAACATGTTTTCAGGCGGCGCGCTGAGACGCTTCTCTGTCTTCGCGCTCGGGATCGCACCGTACATCAACGCATCTATCATCATGCAGCTGCTTGTTTATGTTATCCCTTACTTCGAACATCTCTCCAAGGAAGAGGGCGAAGAAGGCCGCAAGATGATCAGCCAGTATACAAGATACGGAACAGTTCTGATAGGCGCTTTGCAAGCATTAGGCATCAGTTTCATGCTTGAGAGATACCAGGTCGTTCCGAATCCTGGCGTCGGTTTCAAGCTGATGGCGGTGATAACTCTGACCGCAGGTACCGCATTCATCATGTGGCTCGGCGAGCAGATGACAGCCCGTGGTATCGGTAACGGTATTTCGATACTGATCACTGCCGGTATTCTGGCAGGCCTTCCCGAAGCTGTAGTTCAGCAGATCGCTCTGTTCAGCGGTGACGCTCATGACGTGGTTAAGACTGTATTCCTGCTGGTATTCAGTGTTATCACCATCATGCTCATCGTCTACGTTCAGGATGGCGTGCGCAAAATCCCGGTTCAGTATGCCAAGCGTGTTGTTGGTCGTCGCGTTTACGGTGGCCAGAACACTTACATCCCCCTGAGAGTCAATCAGGCAGGCGTTATACCGGTCATCTTCGCCAGCTCGATTCTGATGTTCCCGGCCATGATCTTCAGCTGGGTACAGAGTCTTGAATCAATGCAGGGCTGGGTTCAGAACCCGTTCATCTTCTGGCTGTTGAATATCTTCAACTACAACAGTGTTACTTATATCCTGATCTACGTAGCGCTGATCATATTCTTCACCTACTTCTACACTGCCATTACCTTCAATGTTCAGGACCTCGCTGACAATATGAAGAAATACGGCGGCTTCATTCCTGGTATCCGCGCCGGAACGAAAACTGTTGAATTCCTCGAAAGAACCGTTTCCAGAGTAACTTTGGCTGGCGGCATCTTTCTCGCTGTAGTATCAGTCATACCCAACTTTCTCATCATGATCATGAATGTCAACTTCTACTTTGGCGGCACTGCGCTGCTGATCGTAGTTGGTGTTGCCATGGATACCATGCGCCAGCTGGAATCACATCTGGTAACTCGACATTACGAAGGTTTCATGAAGAAAAAGGGTTTGCGATGAGCAGAAACCTTAATCTGATTTTTCTAGGCCCTCCGGGTGCCGGCAAAGGCACCCAGGCCAAGATGATCGTAGATAAGTACAATATACCGCAGATATCCACTGGAGACCTGATGAGAGCCGCTGTCTCATCAGGTTCTTCCATGGGTGACAAGGTCAAGGGCTACATGGCTGCCGGCGCGCTGGTTCCCGATGATCTCGTCGTCGAAATATTGCTTGATAGATTGTCAGGAGACGACTGTCGTGATGGTTTCATTCTCGACGGGTTTCCTCGCACAGTCGGCCAGGCCGAGTCTCTTGAAAAAGCACTGGAAAAGCGTGGCATGAAGCTTTCTGGGGTGGTAGCTATGATGGTGCCAGATGAGGCATTGCTCAAGCGTCTCACCGCCAGAAGAATCTGCAAGGAATGCAGTGCAAGTTATCACCTTGAATTTCTCAAGCCAAAGGTAGAGGGAAAATGTGACCGCTGCCAGGGCGAGCTTTATCAGCGCAAGGACGACTCAGAAGAAGTTATTCTCAACCGCCTTAAGGTGTACCACGATCAGACTGCGCCACTGATAGATTTTTACCAGAAGCGCAAGGCTTTGTACACTGTCGACGGAAATAAAAAAATAGAGATGATTTTTTCTGAAATATGTGATATAATCGACAGTCTGAATTAGCTTGATTTCCTTAAAAACAAGCGAGGAAATTGAGTTGATGCAGGAGAACGGCCGCATATTGGCGGACGTTTTCAGTAGAGTCAAGCTTCAGGCCAAACCCGGTGTTTCGACTCTGCAACTGGCAGAAATAGCCCTCGAAGAGATCGGGGCCGCAGGCGCTGAATCGGCGTTTCTCGGTTACCGGGGTTTTCCGGGAGCTATCTGCATCAGTCTCAACGAAGAAGTTGTCCACGGGATTCCCTCTTCAACCCGCATAATGCGGCATGGCGATCTTGTAAAAATCGACATGGGAATCAAACGAAACGGCTTCTGCGCTGATATGGCCGAAACCATCTATCTGGGAGAAGATATTCCCCCCGAAACGGCGCGGCTGCTGGCAACAACAAAAAGGGCGCTTGTCGCCGGAATTTGTAACTGTATTGCCGGGCAAACTTTGGGAAAAATTTCACAAAGCATTCAGAGCGTGATTGAGACTGAGAATTTGTCAGTAGTTAAGCGATTTGTTGGTCATGGGATAGGCAGAAGCCTGCACGAAAAACCACCAGTCCCCAACTTTGGACCCTCTCACCGGGGGCCGCGGCTCGAAGTCGGAATGGTGCTTGCGATCGAACCCATAGCCACATTTGGAAGCCCCGAGGTTGCCATTCAGCAGGATGGCTGGACGGCGGTAGCGGCAGACGGTGCCATGTCAGCACATTTCGAGCACACGGTTGCCATTACCCCTCAGGGGCCGGTGATTCTCACATCGACCTGCCACGCGGGTCAGGAAGGGTTATAAGTCTAAAGATGAGCAAAGGTGATACCATCCAGGTCAACGGAAAGGTCGTCGAGCCTCTTCCCAACGCCATGTTCAAGGTGGAGCTTGAAAATGGGCATCTGGTTCTCGCCCACATCTCAGGCAAGATGCGCATGCACTACATACGTATTCTGCCAGGAGACAAGGTTACCGTAGAATTAACACCCTATGACCTCACCCGTGGGCGCATCGTTTATCGCTTCAAGTGAGTCCGAGGTAGCGGTAAAAACAGCACGCAGGAGGAAAGAAAATGCGAGTTCGGGCATCAGTTAAGAAGATTTGTGAAAAGTGTAAAATTATCAAGCGTCGCGGTATTATCCGTGTCCTGTGTGAAAATCCCAGGCACAAACAGCGACAGGGCTAAGACTCAGGAGGAAAATTATGGCACGTATAGCTGGAGTTGATCTGCCTCGAAACAAACGCGTCGAAGCAGCTCTGCCCTACATCTACGGGATTGGCTGGACCACTGCTGGAAGAATTCTCAAGCAGACCAACATCAACCCCGACACCCGCGTCAAAGACCTTACCGAAGATGAAATATCTTCGATCAAAAAGGTTCTTGAATCTGAATATCGCGTAGAAGGCGATCTCAGACGCGAAGTTTCGATGAACATCAAGAGATTGATGGAAATCGGTTGTTATCGTGGTCTCAGACACCGCAAGGGTTTGCCCGTTCGCGGTCAGAGAACCAAAACCAATGCTCGCACCCGCAAAGGTCCGAGAAAAGCTATTAAGAAGAAATAATTTCATTTCTTCTTAAAGGATGTAAACTGATTTAAGGAGCATAAAATGGCAAAATCAGGAGCTAAGTCCAAAGTCCGGACCAAAAAGCGAGAAAAGAAAATTGTCGCCAAGGGTCAGGCACACATTCAGTCGACTTTTAACAACGTTATCGTAACCATTACTGATATGGGCGGTAATGTACTGTGCTGGTCATCCTCTGGCTCAAACAGCTTCAGAGGCTCAAGAAAATCTACCCCTTACGCAGCTCAGGTTTCTGCTGAAATCACCGCCAAAAAGGCACTTGAATTCGGCATGAAAGAAATCGAAGTTTTCGTCTCCGGACCAGGCATGAGCCGTGAATCAGCTATTCGCGCACTGCAGACCAACGGTCTGGCAGTAACTGCCATCAAAGATGTTTCCGGAATTCCGCACAATGGTTGTCGCCCGCCCAAGCGACGCCGCGTCTGAGGAGGTAGTAGACCATGGCTAGATATACTGGTTCAGTTTGTAGAATTTGTCGCCGAGAAGGCGATCAGCTTTTCCTCAAGGGTGCCCGCTGTTTTACTGAAAAGTGTGCATTCAAACGCCGCGCTACCGTTCCCGGTCAGCATGGCACCGAACAGATGCGCAAGAAACCGACCGGCTACGAAGTACAGCTTCGCGCCAAGCAGAAGGTCAGAAAGACTTACGGAGTTCTCGAACGACAGTTCCGCAAATATTATGAAGCAGCCAACCGCAAGGGCGGCAACACCGGAACTAATCTGCTGCACGAACTCGAAACTCGCCTCGACAACGTCGCTTTCCGCCTCGGTTTTGGCCTTTCACGTGCCCAGACCCGCATGTGGGTTACTCAGGGTCACTTCGAAATCAATGGCCGCAAGTGCAACATCCCCAGCTATCAGCTTAGACCGGGCGATGTAATCACCATCCGCGAAAGCAGCAAGATCAAGAATCAGATCAAAGACGCTCTCGAAATCACTTCTAGCCGCGAATCCAGCGCATGGCTCGAACTGGATCGTGAGAACCTCAAGGGTAAATTCCTGGCCCTGCCGGAACGCGCTCAGCTCGACCCGAAAATCCAGGAACATCTGATAATTGAATTCTACTCCCGCTAAGCATTAATAGGAGGCTAGTTCGCGTGATTGAAATTAATCGACCCAAAATCAAGTATACTGAAGGCGAAAGTCCGAATCACGGTATCATAACCCTCGAACCGCTCGAAAGAGGTTATGGCCAGACTCTTGGCAATGCTTTTCGCAGAGTACTTCTTTCGTCGCTTCCCGGCTCAGCCGTAAGTTGCGTAAAGATCGACGGAGTTCTCCATGAATTCTGCAGTATTCCGGGCGTAGTCGAAGATGTTACCGCAATCGTTCTTAATCTCAAGAAGCTTATCGTCAACGTCGAAATTGATGAACCGATAACTTTGCGCCTCGAAGTTAAGGGTCCGGCAGTGGTTACCGCCGCTGACCTTCCCTCACACCCCGACCTGCTTGTCATCGATGAAAACGTGCATATCGCACAGGTTACCGGTGACATCACCCTTGGCATGGAAATCACCTTCAAGCGTGGCCGCGGCTACGTTCTGGCTGAAGACCACAAGGATATGAATCAGGCAATCGGTACTATTCTTGTAGACTCGCAGTTCTCGCCGGTCACCAGAGTAATGTACAACGTCGAAGACGCCCGTGTCGGTCAGAATATCGATTTTGACAAGCTCTCTCTCCAGCTCTGGACCAACGGCAGCATGCAGCCTGCCGAAGCCGTAGAACTTTCAGCCAAGTTCCTGAGAGCACACATCGATCTCTTCCAGGCTCTGGAAGAAGAAATTGTCGAAGACAAGAAGATGCCGACTCACAAGGAAGAACTGGTGATGATTTCTGCCCAGAAGCAGGAAGCGCCGCAGAAGGGTCATCATGACATCCTGATCAAGGATCTCGAATTTTCAGTACGCTCGAGAAACTGCCTCAAGAAGGCCGGTATCCAGTCTCTTGGAGAACTGGTCAACAAGAAGGTTTCTGAACTGCTCGAAATCAAGAACTTTGGTAAAAAGTCACTTAAAGAAGTCCGGGAAAAACTCAGTCAGTTCAATCTGGGTCTGCCCGATGACGATACCGCCGGAGGTAACGACGAATGAGACACATGAAATCAGGCCGCAAGTTCGGTCGCGAGTCACATCAGCGCAAAGCTCTGCTGAGATCACTCTGCACCTCGCTTGTGAAATATGAACGCATCGAAACTACTCTGCAGAAGGCAAAAGATTTGCGCCGCGAAATCGAAAAAGCAGTAACTCTTGCCAAAAAGCTGCACACCGTGAAGGGCGAAACCGAAGCTCAGACCAGAGGTCTCAAAGCTTCCAAGCGCACTCTTCTTGAGAACTACTTCCATGGCTGCGATGACCGCGAAATCCTTGGCAGAACCGAAATCAAACGCTATATTTCGAATCTGAGCAAAGAAAATCGCGAAGCTGCTGAAAAGTATCTCGAAGATCCCGACAAGAATCCGAAACCGGAATTCATCGTGGATTACATTCCCGCCACCTGCAAAAGAACCGTAAAAGGTAAAGATGGCAAGGAACTTGTAAAAGAACGCAAAAATGCCCAGAAGATTCTCAGAGTTGAAGGCACTGTGACCAAACTGGTCAATCGGATTGCCCCTCGTTTTGAGAGTGTACCCGGTGGCTATACCCGCATCTACAAGCTCGGGAATCGCCGCGGAGACAATGCTGAAATGGCAATTATCGAATTTACCCGCTGATCGGGTTTTATTCGAAATGATTGTTTTCGACCAGGTCTCTTTCTGGTACAACGATCGATCGGAGACCTCCTTCAAACTGAAGGAGGTCTCTTTTTCGCTGGAAAAAGGCTGCGTAAACGGAATTATCGGCGGCAATGGCAGCGGTAAGTCTACTGTTGCGCGATTGATGGTCGGCCTTATGCCAGTGAATAGCGGAACTGTAAATGTTCTCGGCAAGGATCCCTATCAGCAGCTTTCGCACAGTGGCTTTCTCGCCGGGATAATTTTTCAGAACCCGGAAAATCAGATTGTTGGTGCAACTGTTGAAGAAGACCTTGCTTTTGGGCTTGAAAACCTTGGCCTGAGCCATGCCGAAATGCACTGCCGTATAATCGAAACTGCGGCTCGTTTCGGTCTGAGCAATATGTTGCGCGAACCGGTAGCCAACTTGTCCGGTGGCCAGAAGCAGTTGTTGTGTATTGCCTCGGTGCTTGTCATGGAGCCTGCCTGGGTGATTTTTGACGAGCCAACTTCGCATCTCGACCCCTGGTCGAGGCTCGAATTCTGGAAAATAATCGATGAATTTGTTCATCATCACGACCTTGGTGTAGTGGTTGTTTCGCAGCTCGCCGAAGATCTGAACCGCTTCGAAAAAATTCTGGGGTTCAGCGGCGGCAGCCTTGTTTTTCAAGGTTCGCGTCATGAGTTCAGACAGGCTGGGGATGAATTGCATCAGCATTTCAATTATCCCGAATCCTGGAAATTCGAGCAGTTGCTGGCGTCACAAAATGTTTGAAAACCTTGCTCTCAACAGTTTAACAGTCAGATATGGCAGGCATGTTCTGCTCAATAATCTTTGTGGCAGCTTTTCACGTGGGCAGATCAACCTCGTTGTCGGAAGGGCCGGTTCGGGCAAGAGCACTCTTTTACGTGTTCTTGCCGGGTTTCATAAAGAATATGATGGCTCTATCGAAGCTGATGGAGTGACCTTTGTCCCGTCCGGTAACATTTCGCTGGCGTTTCAGAATCCTGAGGCGCTGTTTTTTAACGGCACAGTCGAAGATGAGGTCGGCTATGCGCTGAAGATGCGCAGGATGGGCCGTGACGAAATCGAACCGATTGCCAGATCGTGGCTGCAGAAATGGGGACTCGACCCTGAAAAATGCTGGCACAGTCATCCGCTTGAACTTTCTGGTGGCGAAAAGCGGCGTCTGGCGCTCGCTGCCTGTACTATTTTCATGCCACCAGTGGTTCTATTCGATGAACCGTTGGCCGGACTCGATGCGAAAGGGCAGCGTGCTCTCGCCGAACTGCTGGCGGGCATGTCGAGTGAGCATATTGTAATTGTAGTGACGCATGAGCCGGAAATACTGCTAGAACAAAGAGGCACATTGCTTTATCTTCATTCAGAAGGCTGCAGATGGTTTAAACCGGCAGAGTTTTTGCGCAACTCCCTGATCGACAGAAATTTTTTCCCTTTGCCGGAATGGTATCACAGTGCTGTCGGGCAATTCGCGCAGTCTTCAGATCTGCCGCCAATAAAAGCTGACGAGGTTTTCCGATACGTGAAAAAGCGGGAGCGCATGCATGCAGATAAGCTATAAACCTGGAAGTGGTGCGCTTTATCGGCTGCATCCAATGGTTAAGGGGGCGATTGCCTTCAGCGCAATTGTTTTCTTTTCTGTTAATACTCTTGGGTTTTCAATGATGACGGCTATTATAGCGTTTATGCTGCTGTGTTGCTGGTTTTCCGGCGTGGAGCTGAGCGATATCTTCATGTCGGTGCGTCGCATTTTGTTGCTGCTGATCATCGTCGGTCTGATCCAGGGTTTTGCTGCCGATGGTTTCAATGTCGCGGCGGCTGGCGCTGCAATGATGCGCATTCTCGGAGTGTTCCTGGTGGCCGGGGTTTACGTGACGGTGTCGTCTCAGTCTGAGCTTACGTTTTTCTGGGAAAGCTGCTTTCGCCCGCTTGGACTGATAGGCCTGCCGGCGCGTGAACTGGCACTGGTCATGGTGATTGCAGTCAGATTTTTTCCGGTGATCCTGAGTGAGATCGATCGCATACGTATGGCTCAGATTGCTCGCGGTGCCAGGCTCGATGGTGGTGGCATCCTGGCGTCGGCGGCAGCGCTGATGCCACTGATGATTCCGACGCTGACTCAGGCTATTATAAGGGCAGGGGAGCTGTCGCTGGCAATGGAGGCCCGTGGTTACCGGGTCACAGCGCAACGTAGTAGATATCAGCGTTTCAGGTTTGGTATCATCGATATTTTTGCTGTTCTGATACCAGTTCTGTTGTTTGCATTGTTGCTGAAGCCATTTTTTGCCGGCACATTCTGAAAAAGTCAGACTTAGTCACGCGAACTGCCTGCGCTTATGCCATAGCTGCTTTCTGGTAAAGCTGATTTGATCTGGTTGAGCTCATGCTCTGCCGTAGAATGCAGCTGTGATGAAAGCTGCAATATTGTTTCAAGCTGATAGATACGTGAGTCGAGCAGACTCAGTTTAACGTCTTTTTCTGGAGCCTGGGCGGTTAACTGACAGCTTAATCTCGTCAGGCTTCGGCTTACCAGCAGATAACCTGGAAGTGTAGCAGCAAGTGTCATCAGCGCGGCGTGCACGAAAAAGTCGGTTGGCAGCCAGGTTGCGCTTAGCCAGCTGGTTATCATGCGATAAAAAACTTGCATCAGAACAATTGCTGGCAGAAGGTTGGCAATGACCAGGTAAAACATCATCAGTCGCGAACTGACTGAATTTTCAGCATGTTTTCTTACCTGATGTATGATCGATTTTCCGGCATCGCGAAAATACTGCAGATAATCTGTTTCGTCGCCGTCTTCTGGTAAAACAAGAGATTTGTCTTCGATACTGCGACGCTCGTCGGTGAAAAGGTTCGTCAGGTCGCTGCTGTTTCGGTATGATCGCTCGATCTCATTTTCGAGATACGCGTTTTCTTTTTCATCATTCATCCAGCGCGCAGCCAGCAGCCATGGAAACAGAAACATGCTGCGCCTTTGACTGAGTGCTTTATATGCCCATGCGGCAAAAGCCTGTCGACCTGCCTGATAGACACTTTCTGAACGACTTATCATGCATTCTGCTTCTTTCAGCCGACTTACAAGAATATCACGGTTGTTTTTCAGATCCATCAGCAGCTTGAGCAGACGTTCGATCAGCTGCTCGGAGTTGAATGCGTGCAGAAGCTGGCGCAGGCAGGCTTCCTGCTTTAACAGGCGATTGCTTTGCAGTGAGCGTGCAGAAATAATACTTTCGCGGAAATTTTTGAACTCGCTGTTGTTTTTTTCATCTGCGCTGAAAACGAATATTGCTTTTGCGCAGTCTTCAAAGCCCAATTCTTTTAGCCGGACAACGAAGTCCAGGCGCAGTTTTTCGGCATCGACATCGGCTGTGTCGGCTTTGTTCATCGCAAAAAACCAGCGTTTGCGCGATGCCCATTCGACGACGTTCTGGTTTACAACGAAGTCTGAGCGCTTGTCGGGGGTAGTTACGCAGATAATGATGTCGGCGACCGCTACGGTTTCGCGTGCTATTCGGGCATTTTCGGCATGAATAGTGTCGAGGTCGGGTGTGTCTATGAGTACGATGCCGGGCAGACTTACATCGACGAACTTTGCATCATCACTGGAAAATGGCAGAAAGCAGCGGTCTTCTTCGCTGGCACTGATATGAAGTTTGCGCGTGAAGCCGCGGATCGACGAAGATGACGGACTGATACCCTCGACGCCGCAAAGCGAACTGAAGATATACGATTTGCCGACGCCGGTTCCGCCGGCGATAGCGATTATCAGAGGCTTGCGCATCTCATCTCGATTGCAATATTCGCAGGCCAGCTCAAGATTGTGCTGAAGCCTGGCGAAATCATCGTTGCGGTTGAATTGCGCCGCTTTGGCATGTATTTCGCTGGCTCTCTCTATCAAAAGCTTCAGTTTATAAGGTTCCATTTCTGGCGCTTATCTCCTTGAGTTCATTGCAGGCTGCTTCACAGCGTTCAATAATATCGGGTTGCAGATCTTCGGCGGTGTCCAATAGCTTGTCAAGAAACAGTGGACGGGCAAGCCTGTCGCGCAGATGGTTGAAGTAAGCGGTTTTACGTTCTTTTACCCAGCGGTTGTTTGCGTCTTTAACCTGTTCGCGCAGTCCCATCAATGTGAAAATTTCCGAGAGCACACCGCCCAGTGCGCCGGCTCCGCCAATAAGAGCGAGAGTACCCATGGTGCCAAGACCACCATCGATGACAATATCTGCTGCGATAAGTCCGGCTCCGGCGCCTTTTATGAGTTCTTTAATGACATCCAGCCATATCCAGAGATTTGGGTTCTTTTGCAGATATATACGCATCTCGGCTTCGACGTGCGACTCCCATTCTTTGCTTACCGGCGGTAGTTCGGAGCTGCGCAATGACTCTGCCAGATTTCGGCATTTATCATAGGGCAGTTCGTCTGAGTTGTATAATCGGCGCCAGTCTTCGACAAGTCTGTCTGTCTCTGTCTGCAGCCGCTGGCGCTCGACCTCGCTGCGCTGGTGAAGACCGTCTGATTTTGCCGGAGTAACCAGCAGGTTGCGGATTGAATCATAGACACGACGCAAGCCAGAGCCCAGTTTCGTTAATGGAAAAAAAAGTCGCTTGATAATGTTGGGGCGATTCTCTTCGAGTATCCTGCTGATCATTTCAAGAATGGCGAATATGGGAAACTCGTTGCCGGCTATTCTGGTGGCAGCCTGCTGTATAAGCTCATCACATTTTTCGATCTTCAGGGCATTGTTCTGCTGCAGATTTCTGGCTGACGAACAGGTTGTTTCACACAATTCGCGGCCGGCAGCTATCGTCTGCAACTGACGTTTAAGAATTGTAGCCAGTCCCTGCTGACCAAAAATGTGGTCGTAAAAGTTCTCGGCGCAGTGTTCGAGCGGAAGTATTTTTTCCATTCGCAGTTCGTTGTCGTAAGCACTGTAATAAAATGGCGCCTTTTCGAGAAAATCAACCAGTGATTCGCCGTCTGAACGCTGCACATGAAATTCAGCATCCTGTCTGGCGCATGCAATCAGGTCGTCGCGTATCGCCGTGGCGTTTTCCCGGCAATTGGTCGGCTCGAGTTTTGTCAGCAGGTAAGTGACGCTGCCGCTCAACCTAAGGACGCGCTTGAGAATTTCGAAGGTTTTCTGGCTTTTGTAGGCTTCGTTGTAAACAGTAAAGATAACTGAGTCGGCTCTCTCAATCATCTGTTCGGCTTTTTCCCAGTTTTCGCGATGAGTCGTATTGAAATCTGGAATGTCGATAAGGCATACCCACAAACCTTTGTTCTCGGGAGCGTTCAGGTAAGTGCTGTAAAACAGCCGGTCGCCCGGACTTGCCGGGTTGCGCAGATCGCTGACAGCCTGCATTGGTTTAAGCTGAAAGCGTGGAAAAAGCCGGGCAAGGTCGATTTTGCCGGCAATTTGTTCGGGGGTGGCTACCAGCGATGCATGCGTCATTGGTCTGACAGCGCCACCGGCCGGAACTTTAAGCTGGGTTACAAGATTGAATATTGTGCTTTTGCCGGCGCCGCTTGGCCCACAGAATGCGGTAGCGACTACCGGGACTTCGTCGATATCGACGATCTTCACCGGCATTTTCTCGAGCAGTTTTACCGGCTCGAGCTCAGGCTGTTGTTCTTTCAGGCTTCTGTGCAACCTGGGAATATAGTCTATCAGAGTTTGAACATGTCTGCGGGTCGCAGCCAGAAAGCTGTTTATGTCGTTGTGTTTTTGTGTTTCTGTCATGTTATTGTAGAAATGAAGATTCAGATAACAATACTTTACTCAATTCCGGCGGATTTTGCATGAAGATTTTGTTTGCATGACAAGTTCGTTCAATGCAGAATCATGGTATTTTCGCAAGAAGCAGGCAGAATAGGATGATTTTAAAAAATATTAAAAATATAGTTGACTTGGCGATGGGTTTTTGGTAAGATGAACTTCCTGCCCCGGCAGGACAGGCAAAAAAGCCTGCAGTTCATTGAGAATAAGATCAGAAGACTTATTATGACGCCAAGCGGGTCTTGTTATTAAGTTAATGAGATCCTTTGAGCATCGCAGAAAATGTGATGTTTATAAACGTTGAATCTTGAATAGATCAACTATCCTATAATGAGAACTTCTGATTCGGTGTCATTGCGAGGAGTTCTGCTACGCGTAAAGCTACGCAGAACGACGAAGCAATCTCACGGTATCAGATTTCAATAATTTTTATGGAGAGTTTGATCCTGGCTCAGGACTAACGCTGGCGGCGTGCCTAACACATGCAAGTCGAACGAGTTG
>JAACJG010000017.1 GCA_009917695.1 Candidatus Rifleibacterium amylolyticum
AACGGCAAACAGATCGAAAAACCCGGCGAATCAGTTGAATGGAGCGACGACGGTCTTAAAGCCGTTGTAGACCCGATTGAATGGTTTTCTGCCACTGCCCCGAATGGCTGCGCAATCGTCAACCATGACGAAGACAATCTCACAGCCAATGTTAACTTTGCCGACGCAGGTGCAGCGACAGTATTGGCAACAATCACGGTTCGCCTGACCGATGGTGAAGAATATTTCCGGCGCCGTCATAAAGGCTTCGAAGATGAATTCGAAGAACCAATATTTTCCTTCCCTGCCGTCAGAGCCGACTTATGGGCGATGAAGCAAGAATGGGCATCTTTTAGCGGAAAATTCCCGAATAAAGCAATTATGGGCACTCAAAGGCTTTTTCATCTTGAAAATGGAATGGTTAAAATAAACAGTGAACCATATACTTGGCTAACAGACGGAATTTTCGAAAAAGCATTTGAAATTGCGCCAGCATTATCAGGAGCTGCTCTGTTAAAAGCCAATAGAATCGCTGTGGAGTGGTTTGCTCCTGAGAATCAGACTTCTTCAGATTTTTCTTTCAAACCTCAATTCCTTTTGGATAAAAAAACAGAGATCACTCTGAAAGCCTCTATTGATTTTGGTTCTGGTAATAATTTAAAGCCTGGCGAAAAAAAATATGAGGTAAGTATTTCGCCATTGTCAGATGTTATAGAGTCGGCAGTTAAGGCCATACCAATCTCTGTAACCATCAATCAACCATCTGCTGTGGGCTTATTTTTTGGCCCTGAAGGTAGTGCTCTGACTACACAAGATGAGTTGCTGGCCTGGGGCGGTGAATATCAGGTCAAATTGGGTAACGTAACCTGGCTGGTTGGTAGCGGTGGTCTTCCAGGGGTTGTAATTTCGCCAACCGAAGCCAATTTTTCTTTTGTGCGTGAGCATCCGGGCGAATATACGGTCTATGCCCGCCCTGCTTTTGAGGTAAAAGCAGTAGACGAAGATGTGGGACCAACCAGAATCCAACTGGAAGCAAATCCTTCAAAAATCTATGTCAGCGCCAGTGTTGTCAGCTGGTATCTGGATCCAGAAAGAGCTGATCATCTTGACATGCTATACTATCTCAGACCGGATATCTCGCCTAATCCAGTATGGTATTACACAAACAAGCATAGAATCTGGTGGAATGTGGGAGTAAAAGCCAGCATACCATTTGTTGTTGGCTGTAGTTCTTATGTACACTTGATACCAGAGCTTGCTGAAGTAAAACGACCAGATATAACAAGATTGAAATACCAATGGCTGACCACCGATAACAGCCCCATTGGCAATGAGGGAGTAGTCGACTGCGCCGACGGTGCAGATGTGCCAACACCTGAAAAAATAGGCAAATACCATCTTCGCCTTGAAGCAGAGGGCTGTGATGAAATTGTTATTCATACCGAGGTTTATGTGGTACAGCAGATTACCGCCGATACCTATAAAGAAAATTTCTTTATTGATTGTGTGAGGAATTCAGTAACTGCTCTTTCTGGTTTCGATAAAAATACTGACGGCAAAACTCTGATAGACAAATTCTATTATTGGTGGTGGCATTCAAAAAACCAGGAAACTGGAAATCATTTGGAATACGGCGCTCAGGCATGGAGTGTAAAGGATGTTATACTTCGGAAAGGTGGTATGTGCGGCGGTTTAGGAAATTATTTTTACAAATGTCTGAAATGTCATGGTTTTGCCGGGTTAAATAGAATTGGATTTGATCTGCTTACAAAGAATTACCCAGTTCCAGATTCAGATGACAAATCTTGGGACCCTGTTACAACAGAGTATTGGGGCGCTGTTATTTATACGGATCCTGGTTTGAAGAATGAGACAATGCCGGATAACAAATACACTAGATGGCCAAGTGAAACAAGCACTGGCACATATCACTTATCTTATGCGAACAGATACACCGGTGCAGATGAAATTCCTCCTGTCGACATACAGAAAGTCGTGATAGATCGCCAACTGAATGTTGAAGTAAATACAGCAGATCGATTTTATATGTTTTTTGCTCCAGATGATGGTCATGCTTTGGTTTTTTATACCGATTCATTGGCCCAAACATGGCTTTACGACCCATCTTTTGGCAGAGGAGCATATGGTGCGATAAAGGTTGATTTTCCTGATTTAGAAAAAGATGCAGTTCTAAAAAGCCTGGGGGTTAGCATAAATACCGGGCTTTGGTCTTATTTGGAAAAATCAATTGGTTATTTAAGAGGTTTTACCTATTTCAAGGATAATAATATCTACAAAGGAATTTCTGTTTTTGATATCCCTTTCAACAGAGTTAATTACTTGAAGGTTAGGTTTCAGAAGTATGTTGATAATTCTTTTTCCGCTGGGGGGGAGTAATGAAACATATACATTTCATTTTAACGTTTACTATTTTCATTTTTATGATTTCGCAAGTTCGTGCAGATGACTTCGTTGACATCACTTTGCATTGGCTGCAAGCTGTTGGCAATAACGAAAATATCAGCGAGCCAATATTTGGAGATCGGGTGTATTCGGCCGAAGAGGGGAGATACATAGCCAAGCTTTGTTCTTCTCACAGGTTTTCTGAAAACAGCTTTACAAGCTTTCTTAAAGAAACTGAATTCGTTGAAAAATATTGGCATATTGCTATTGGCGTAGAATCAGACGAGGATACTTCTATGTTATTGAAGCAGCACCCTCCTGTTATTGACACGAAAAAATTGCCGAAGGATTTAATCGCAAAAGTAATAGCTCGGAGAACTCCTTTGTTGAACAATTTTGTATTTGATAAAACGAAATTTGAAAATGATATTTTTGATCCAAAATATTTTGGCTTCGCAAGTAGCAAAGGCCCTATTTCGTATCTTGATTTTGTCTGGCAACGGCTGATAATAATGATGTGTCTTTCGAAAGACATGAGGTTTGAAGAGGATATTAATAATCTTATTAGTTACTTAGTAACTCCAAATCCAAATGCGAAAATGTGGCTTGAGAAAGATAAAGAGTTACACGCTAGACTTACATGTGGTGGCGGCATTTCTCGTGTAAAGAATATTTGTATCGGCTATTTAAACCTTTTCAGAAAGCAGCAAGGCAAGCCTAGACTGAATACGGGGGATGAAAGTACGTGGGTTGATTTTGAATGGTCGAAATATCGTGTGAAATAGAATGTAAAATTAGCTCCCCCAAAAAGCCCAGAAAACAAATTTATCACAAACGGCCGGCAGTGTTATGATGTTCAGGTAATAAACTAAAGAGAATAAGAGAATGAAGTCATCAAACTTGAGAGCCCATGCTGTTTTTCTGACCATTCTGCTGGTGTTTTGTTATTTTGTCGGGCAATCAGCAGCAACTGACATAAACAATCTCCCTGAGTCCGTTATTGAGCTGTTGTCCGGTAAAACCACAGATTTTACCGGCGCAGCAACCCAAATTCCAGAACATCAGCTTCCATCAGCTCTTGCCGCTGCCAAACCACTCAAATTCCGCGCCCTGCACGGTGAAATCAGCCTCAGCAGTAACGAAGCCGAGTCTTTTGAAACGATTCTTCTCGACCGAATGTCTACAGCCCGGCAGGTTGCTTTCTCTCAAACCAAAACCTGCCGCAAAAAAATCGAACAGCACAAAATCATGTTCGATGGCCAAAAGCTGCTTGTGCCAGCGCATTTCGTTGCAGATACAAATCTTGCAGTCATCGGTTACCAGCCAAAAGGCGAAACTGGCTGTCTGTTTCCAAATTTCAACATCGAGGTTTTTTCACAAAGCGCGCTGATTGAAGTAACTTTGGCTATAAACGGCCAGACCGTTGACGCTCAAAACTTTCTGATAAAGCAGAATTTAAACACTTTTGAACTCTACTATCGAACTCCAGCGGTTCTCGAAAGCCTTTTTACAATCGGCACTCACACCGCAGAAATCAGCATTACCAACAAAGACGGCGAAAAGGCAAAAAAGGAATGGATTTTCACTGTCGGCATTGAGTCTTTCAACCCCGAACCGATTCCAGAAGATGCGCAACTGGTCAGCGAAGTTGCTGTGTCTGTCACCAGACTTATCAACAGCGAAGGGCTGTATCAAAATGTCAGGGTAATCGTCTATGAAGACGGCAGCGGCATCAGGCATGAAGAATACGTAATTGATACTGCGAACGGTAGCATCAAAGTCAGAAATTTAAAGTATCTCAGAAAAATTCTGACAGCCAGAAGGGATGCTGCTGAATTACAGGTGTTTCCCAGATCCAGCTATGCATTTCCCGGCAATCCGCTCCATTTTTCCTATACATATTCCGGCGAAGGCAGCGTGGTTAAATCAAGATACTCGTTGAATGGCCAGTTTGGCTCGTGGTTGCCTGGTGCAACCTATGACGTAATTCTAGCAACAAAGCCCATAGAGGTATACTTTGAGGCAGAGGTAAAAAAACCAGACCCGGAGCATGAAAACGAAACAATTACATATTTTTACACGGCAGGGCATGGCGTCGCACCTATTATTCCGGCGTTTTCTTTCGATAACCCGCACAGCTACATTTTTACAAGAGAAAATCAAGCATCACTGCCGCTCAAGCGTTCTCTTGGCGCAGTCGGCTTTTCAGGCAAGTTTGACAATGGCAATGAAATTGAGATTACAGAAGCAACTGGTGTTGGCGTTTTAAAGATTGTGGAATTTCGCGCCGAAATAGTTGTTTCCAGTGGCTCAGTAGAATTAAAAGACAAGGCTGCATCTCAGACCGAAATTCTGTTTTCAACCCCCGGTTACATCGAGATAACACAGTATGCGAAACTTACTTATCTGTATGGTGATGAATCATATTCTCAGAGTTTTAAAGATGAAAAATCATCTTTAAATGCACTGTTCAACGTTCATGCGACCGCAGAATTCTTAAAATACCCGCAGAAAGGCTTGATCTCGGCAACAGATATTCTGATTCCACTCAAGCTTTTGAGCTTACAGATCAACGGTGAAAAGAGAATCCTTAAAAGCATCGAAGATGTTGAAAAACCATGGATTTTGCTCAAATCAGAACATTATCCCAAAATGGAACCCATTACCCTGAAGCACCTTAGTTTCGACATTAAAGACCCCGCAAACAAAACCCATTTCGGCTTCGTTGATTTTGGCTATCGCGTATATGTTGCCACTACAGATGAAATTCAAGCGTTAAAACCTGAATTCGTGCCGAGTCTCAACTATACCCAACTGAAGTTTGATTCGCTTCCTGAATTTTCAATTTTCCCCAGAGAATCAAAACTAATCGAGGTCTCAGTTGACCCGCCAGGCCCACAGAAGCTGTATGAGGGCGATACCAGCCCCTTTAAAGCGGAGATAATTCCCGTTGATGGCATGGGCTCAGGCGTTTTCAACGAAAAAGGCAACAGTCTTGAGATACTCGATTTTTATAAACCAGTAGAGATTGATCATTTTCAATGGCTCGAACTCCCGCTCATGGATGAAAAAGCTAAAATATCCTTCAAAGAGACAGAGTTTAATCATATCTTCGATCCCTGGTGGGGCCCCGGCAAGTATGAGCTGACAGTCGATGCATTGGTTGATTTTGAAACGGAGTATGGCTCGACATTTTATCTGCAGGCCTCGAACAAGGTAGAAGTGGAAGTGTTGCCTGGCCTGGCAATTCTTTCTCCTATCAGCGATATTGCTTATCCTTTGGGGGCCGCTTTGAAGGTTACTACCAGTGTAGACGACGATCTGGAAAAATGGAAAAATATCCGTTGGTCGCTTAACGGCAAAGCATTTACACCTAGCACACAAGAAGCTCCATTTTACATAACCCCGGATCATGCCGGAAAATGGTCTCTGGTAGCCAGTCTGACAATTGAAGCAGATGACCGTCGAAAACAAGTCGATCTGGCAAGTGAAGTGAAATTTTTTGTGCAACCGATAAATTATGAGTTATCGCCAGCAAAGCAGGTTTATCCGCTGGCCGATGCTTCCGAACTTGCACTGGATCTCATAGTTAAGATCAATGGCAATCAGATCGAGAAGCCTGGCGATCTTGTGCCGTGGCAGGAAGACATTCTGCTTGCCACTGTCGATAAAGTTGACTGGTCGCTGATTCAGAAAGAACAGGGCTGTGCTTATTTTAACGCAGAAAGCGACAAGTTCAAAACTCAGGTCGATTTCAGCAGACGCGGTGCAGCAACTGCCCTGGCAACAATTACAGTAAAGTTGATCGGCGCCGAAAAGGTGTTTAATCGACATAATCCGCAGTTTAAAAACAGATACGAAGAGCCGGTATTTGAGCTGCCGGCAGTCAGGGCAGACCTGTGGGCCGTTGTAGCCGGCCCGATGCAAAACATTACCGGCAGATTTCCCCAAACTGCTATAGCCGCAGCTTATCGCACTTATGAGCTGGCGTCTTTTACCTTCGAACTGGCCTGCATAGATGAAAAAAAGTATGCATTTAACAAAGATACTGGTTTGCAGACTGTCTCTCTCGAAACAGCCTTAGGTGTCGATACTATTGAAGCTTCGAATATAAGCTTTCAATGGAAAGCTGAGTCCGCCGCTTCATCTATTCACCAAGAGCAGGAGCTCCCCACAAGGTTTGTAATTAAACCGGCAGCGCCTTGCGCATACACTGTAAATCTCGAAGTATTTCTGAATTTTCCCGGCAGCAATCCGATAAAGCTTGGCGAAGCAAAGACCACAGCAGAAGCTGTGTCATTGTATTCTTTGATCGAAACCAGTGTTGAACCATCCAGCTTCACCATGACTCTCGGCGAAACCAGAACGTTGAAATATCTTGTCAGAAGCCTGGAAACACCCCCACCACCACCTGCAGCAAAGACTTTGCACGCCGATTCTACCGATAAATCGTTTCTTTACCTGATGAACGAAAACTTTATCCTTACTATTGATAAAGTCGAGTGGTCTTATGATTACGCAGATTCAGACCCGCAAGTACCTGCGAAAAAATCCGTATTAGGAAGTTCATATGACTTTCACCCTCTTGCTCCAGGAACTGTTAATGGAACTGCAAAAGGCAATTTACATATTACCGAAATGTACAAAAATCAACTGGAAAATAAAGTTGCCAACTCTTCCAAGTCGATAGATTGGTTCACATATATTCAAAATTTGTATATGGAAATCCTTATCAATAATACACCTGTAGGAGAATCAGAGTATTATCTTGGGCAAAAAATTACTCTCAGTTATAGGTTAAAAAGCAGGAACAAGGACTATGTTCAACTAGAAAATCCATTATGGAAGATTTCGGGGGCAAAAGTAAAAGAGCACGACATCTTTCTTGGTGATGGCTTACCTTCTGAACTTTCAGATGACGAATTGGCTAGTGAAAACGTTACTCTGTTCTTATATTGCACAGACAAAGAAAATTTCACAAAGCAAATCGCTCTTGAAGGCCGTCTTTCAGATAAAACCATATCTGCAACTGCCAGTATTGAAATCAAGCACCCAATATGGAGTGATCCTTCACCGCCAGAGATACCACAGCCAGTATTAAATCATTATACTGATGGCCCTTACAAGGTCTTTTATCTTGGTTACGAAGAATGGAACGAAGAATATCCGGTTTTTGAGCCCACTATTGCAAACAACACACGGATTGGTTATCTGATAGCAGGATTACACCTGATGAAAAATAATCATTGGCGGAAAGTAATTGTTAATGGCAGTGAAACAGAAGAAATTGCGCAGACTTACCCATCTGAAGAAATGTGGCTGGACAATAAATTTCCATTTTTATCTTTAAAAGCAATATCCGCTTCAGAAACGAAAAAACTGACTTCGATATTTCAGGACCCACCCAAAGTAGATCTTGATGAAGCATTTCCCAGAATCGTTTCAGAAGTTAGGGCAGATGCAGAATATCTGTTTTTTCTTATGGTAAAACCATCAGCATCTAATATTCCTGCAGAGAACTCTATCTGGACTCCGATCAAGGCATTCAAATGGAAATGGACGGGACATGCCGTAAAAGATGAAGAAGGGAAATGGAAAGAAAAGCCAAATTCCATCCTTTCACAAGGGTTTCAGGCAATCCACTACGATAAAATCGTCAGTTGGAAAAAAACGGCGCTACACCCGTTGAATGAAGATCAATCTGACGAAAATCATATTATCATTAAATGGGAGGCAAAGCCATGAGCAAAAAACATCCATTTTTTATCGCTATCTGCGCTTTTACGTTTTTGACCATTCAACTTTTTGCTTCGAATATTGACTACAGCATCATTGTAGAACAGCCAGACTTGAGTATAAGAATCTCAAGCGATGAACAATTAAATAAATACTTCAATAGGTTCAGAAGAGGCCCCTTAATTATCAGTCTGGTCTATTCAGTTTCAGATGGGTTTCTCGAAGATCGTTACTGGCGAAAAGTTCCCCCGAAAATAAAATATAGTGAAGAAGATCTGGCAAGTGGAAAACATATGAGAAAGGCTTTAATAACCAGCGGGATAGAGGGTTTGCGAGTAAAAGAAAGAAAAGAATTTGTTTTTTCTCTAAATTTGACAGGAAGTTATAATCCACAACTCACAAAAAAATACTACGCACTTGCAGCTGTAAGAGATGACAAAAAGCTCTATGTAACTGAAAGTGTTTTTTTTGAATGGCATGGTTATGTTTCTGAAATTTTAGAAAAATTTCCGCGTATAAATATGTTGCCAAAACAAGTGTTTGAGGCCTTTGAAAAAGAGTTGGCTTTGATTGCAGAAGAAGAAGAGCTTGAGTTTCTGCAAGACCAGGAGTGAATGAAAATTCGCTGTCCTTTGCAGGACGAATGTCAACCGTCGTAACACTTTTTAAGCATGGAAAACCTTTTAAAACAAAGACAGAAACAAAACATGGAGGGGTCCTATGACCGGCAACCGTTCCAAGCGAGTGAAGAAACGCGCAAAGGAACTGTTGCCCGGGTAACCGGCAGTGGCGGCGTGGTTCTGATCAAAGACAATGAATCTATCTCAAAACTATGAATAATACTTGTACAATTTTATCGAATCAGATACTCTCTCGTAAAGGAGAGTATCAATTCAAAAGACTGGCGATTAGTTGGGAAAGAAAATGGTGCTATTAGAGCGGCTTCCTTTTTGCAGGCGTTTGTCTGCTGTGGTTAAAAATTGTTTTGAGATAGGTTCAAGAAAAGAAAAGCCTATTGCTGGCGATTAATAATTATTGTTAGAGATTCACATTGTTATCGGAGATTTTAACCAATTGCACAAAATTTATAGATTCGGGTCGCGGGAGAGCTAAATGGAACTGAAAAAACGACTGGACAGCCTTGAAAAAATTATCGCCATGGGCGAGAAACTTCTGACCACATTCGACATTGAAGAGCTTCTCGATGCGCTCGTCGATAGCGTTTCATCACTTATGTCAGCACAGGGAGCGACTCTGTATCTGGTCGACCCTTTCGATAATCACCTGGTTTCGCAGAGCATCAAGAGCAAAGGCGTCAAAGAGATCTCGGTAGCCCTCGATCATTCATCGATTGCCGGATATACCGCGATTACCCGCAAAAGTCTCAATATCAAAGATGCTTATGCCGACCTGAGCGAAATCCACCCCGATCTCAAGTTCAATCGAAGTTACGACGAAATCTCAGGGGTAAAGACACGCAACATTATCAGCCACCCTCTGCTGGTGCACAATGAACTCATCGGCGTATTTCAGGTAATCAACAAGCTGTCTGGCGACTTCAACGATGACGACCAGGTAATGCTGCGCAATTTTTCGCTGATCGCCGCCATCGCCATAATGAATGCGCGGCTGATGGAGCAGGTCATGGAAGCTCAGGCGAGTTCTTTCAACGTCATCGAGAACACTTCAGACATGGTAATAGTGCAAAACCGCAACGGTCTGGTTCTGCAGATCAACCGCAGCGCCAGCGATTTTCTGCGGCAGCATAGCCGCAATACTGATGTTTCGGGCAAACCTTTTGCTGAAGTATTTCCCGAACTCATCAATTTTACCTCAGAAATCAAGCGGGTGATCGACGGACGCCTCGACAAAGCGGTTTCAAATGGCGTTCCGGCCTATGTCATTCTGAGTGAGCGCAACCTCAGCCAGAATATCGAAAAGGTCACGTTGATCGTCAAGAATATCGGCACCGATAACGTCGCGGCGCCGGTACCGCCAACCGACAAAACCCACGACTGACCGGCCAGATAATCGCGCATTCACAACACATTTCAGCTGAACTGGAAGTTCAGGCGGCGTGGGCGGCGGCGATGATTGCGCTGATCTGGGCTTCTGACATAGAGTTGCACGATTTTTTCCAGAGAGAAAGGAACTCGATGTTCTTGCGCGTATCGACGCGTGGAACCGGCGCGAGTGCGTGCAGATAGATGTTGGCAGAAGCGTTGCAGAATTCCTGTAATGCCGCAATAATGCTGAGTTGAACGGCCTGGTCGATAATGATACCTCCTTCAGGAACATCTTCTCTGACTGCTTCGAACTGCGGCTTGATCAGTGCGACGATTGCGCCCTCTTCTTTGATCATGGCGGCGGCTTTGGGCAGAATATGACGCAGAGAAATAAATGAAACATCGGTAACTGCCAGATCAAAAGGCGCGCCAAGTTCATCGTCAGCAATCAGCCTGAAGTTTGTGCGGTCTTTTACGATCACTCTCGGATCGTTTTGAATCTTTGCGTCAAGCAGACCATAGCCGACATCGAGCGCAACGACTTCGGCTGCTCCATTCTGCAGCAGCACATCGGTAAAACCGCCGGTAGATGCCCCGATATCGAGGCAACGAAACCCGGCTACCGACATGGAAAAAGCAGCAACAGCGCGTTCAAGTTTGAGACCACCACGCGAGACCCAGCGACAATGCCTGGGTTTGTGATCAAGAATCGAGTCGGCAGGCAGACGCTCGCCCGCTTTTTCCCAGACGCGATCGCCACTGCGAATCTCGCCGGCCATGATCAGGCGGCGGGCGGTTTCGAGATCGGGGGCCAGGCCCTGCGCGACCACAAGTTCATCAACTCTGCATTTCTTTGCCATAGCAGACTCCGTCAATCAGCTGTTGCCGATATTACAACAAAAGTGTCAGGCATTCACGTTGATTTTAACGTCAATGATGATAGAATTAAACAAGACAGATGCCGATAAAGATTTAGAATCAGAAGTGGATGACAGGAGAGAGCCATGGCAGAGACCAGATGCAGCCAATGTTCGGCAATGATCAACATTCCCGATGGCTACAATCTGCCTTTTCTCAAGTGCGACAACTGCGGCGCTCACCAGAAAACACCTCAGGCAAGTAATGAACCTACCTACAGCCTTCTCGATCCGGCAGCCCGCGCGCGCAGTCAGCAACAACCGGTCGATCTCAGCTCGCTGCCACCGCTGCCGCCATCAGAACCGCTGCCCAAGAAGCAGAAGTGGCGCAATCTCACTGAACCGGTAATTGTCTCAGCCGCCAGAAAAGAAGCCGCCGCAAAGCAAGGGCCGAAACCGATCAAGGTGAATGCTCAAATTGTCGATGAGCGTTCTTTTATCGAAGACGCGCTTGGCAGCAACGGTATGGAAATGCTCATGCAGCTGGCAGCATCATATATGTGCGAGCTGAACGAAAAGGTACGGACAAAGGCAAAATCTCGGGCAGTTCAGGCACTTATGCGCTCGCGCGTTTCGGCAGAACTGGCAGGGCGGGCCCTGGCTTATGCTGAAAAAAGCGATGAAATAGAAAACGTTCTCTGGGATAACTATCGCTCTAACATGATCAGAGGTTTAGTCATCTTTGGCATCGGGCTGATCATATCGATTCTGGTTTATGCGCTGGCAAATCCAGGCTGGGAGTTCGTTCTTTTTCAGGTTCCTTTTGCGGTGGGTCTTGCTTATGCCGTGAATGCAGGTATAAACATGGCGGGACTGAAGATTCCGGCATTGCGCAATGAAATGGTTCATTACGGCTTCATCATTGTAGCTACCCTGATGATTATTGCCTACATCGTGGCGGGCATCTGGCTCTAAGCCGACGTTGGCATCGGCATTGGCGGCACACGGCTCTCAACAATCATTTTTTTGAGGCGTTGTCGCTCGTATAAAAAGCAGATTCCGGTCATAAAAAAGGCGCCAAGATCAGAAGTCGGCATTACATACCAGACACCGTTCAGGCCAAGATACTCAGGCAAAACAATCAGTGCCGGAATTAGTATGAACACCTGCCTGACAACGGTAAGAACAAGACTGGTGCGCGGCCGACCGGTAAACTGGAAAAAATTGCCGGTGATGATGAGGAAACCGACTATTGGCAGCATCAGCAAAAATCTGCGAATCGCTGGCGAACCTTCGCTTATCAGCTCAGAGGTATTGTCGCTGACGAAGAGCGCGAATACGGGCTCAGGAAAGAACTGGATAAAAATGAAGAATATCACACAAACAGCTGTAGACAGCAGTATGGCCTGATACAAAGCCTTTTTTACTCTGGCGAATTTTCTGGCGCCGTAATTGTAACCGGCAACTGGCTGCAGTCCCTGACTGATACCGACGATCGGCATCTGCCAGATCAGACTGAAACTTATTATTACACCCATTACCGAAATGGCGTTATCGCCGCCAAAGCGGGCCAACTGGTTATTGAACAGTGACATCTGCACGCTGGCGATGGCATTCATGATAAAGTGCGGCGAACCCATCACCAGAACGGCCTTGGTCGATTCCCAGTTCATGGTGAAATTGCGCCAGTACAGTTTTACGACGCTGCGGCCACTCAGAAAGTAATGCAATACCCAGCCGGCTGACACTGAATAGCCGATAACGGTTGCCCAGGCGGCGCCGGCCATTCCCCAGCCCATTATCCCGATAAAAATATAATCTAGAATGACATTGATAACACCGCCGATGATCATGGTTTTCATGGCAACGCGCGGGTTGCCTTCGCCTCTGATGAAGCTGTTTGCACCGAAAGAAATATGATGTGTCAGAGTACCGATGACGACTATTGTCGTATAGGTATAGGCATAAGGCATAACGTTTTCGGTAGCGCCAAACAGCATGAGCAGAGGTCTCATGCATATCAGCGAAACAACTGTGAACAGCAGCGAGGTCGTTGTAAACAGAAAAAGCCCCTGCCCAAGCAGAGCCTCGGCTTCTTCATGGCGCTTTTCGCCAAGTCTGATCGAGATCTGCGAGTTTGTGCCAAAACCAATCAGCATGCCCATTGCCATGGTGATCATCATCAGTGGCATGGCGATGGTAGTCGCGGCAATGCCGAGTTCGCCGACGTAACGACCGAGAAAAATGCGGTCTACGATGTTGTAGAGCGAAGTTACCATGGTTCCGGTGATGGCCGGAATGGCAAATTTGATCAACAATCGGCTGATCGGTAAATTTTCGAGATCGCTGGTCTGGCTCATTTTTTTCTCAGGATGAAGTGAGTGTGTTCGCCGAGTGAGGCGAAAGGTTCTTCGTAACAATAACGCTTTTCAAGAGTGATTGCATCTTCGATGGCAACTACAGCTGTCTGCTGGCGGGTAAAGAAACGATGAAAGATTCTTATGCCAGCTTTTGAGACGAGCTCCAGCCCGTTTTCGGCAAGCATTCGGCGCAATTCAGGTTCGGCAATAAGGGTAGTCGGCGTCAGCTTCTGGGCTTTGCGCGGACGCCCGGCGAGCGCCGATTCGATCTGGCCATTGATACCCCATTTAAGAAAAAGCTTGTTACGGTTAAAGAACAGCAACGACATGGCGCCGCCGTGTTTGAGCATAGGCGCAACTGCGGTTATCGCTTCAGCTGGATCAGCCATCCATTCGATTACTCCGTGCAGCAGCACGAGATCGAAACTACGGCCAGAGAGATGACGGGGCAGTTCCTGAATCGGCGAATGCAACAGCGTTATACTCTCATGCAGACCGGCTGAAAGGTTTTCGCGTTCGGCCAGCGCCAGCATTTCTGACGACAAATCACAGAGAGTGATCTGATGCCCCATGCCTGCGAGCCATCTGGCGATCTGTCCCATGCCACCGCCGGCATCGAGAATTTGCAACTTCGACTGCTCCGCCAGTTCTGGCAGGCTTCTGCTCATATCGAACTCAAGCATGGCCAGCCTGACTTTGCCTTTGTTCGAACCGTAGACGTTACGTTCGAGCCGGCGGGCAAGATTGTCGAAGTTTTTATCCATCAGTTAGTGATAATCTTAAGATTCAAAGGCTTGCGCGGTGGCACCCGGTGATAAGCAAATTTTGGTTTGCCGAGCATAACGGCGCCGAATACTTTTTCTTCGCTGCCCAGCCCGATCTTTTCGCCGACAAGAGCTGCCTGCGATGCAGCGCGAGTTGTAAAACCGGCCCAGCAGGTGCCAAGACCGGCCGCTTTTGCCGCCAGTTCGAAATTGGCGATATAAATGGCGGCGTCGAGAGAACCCCAGTCATAGCGGGCAGGGCCACAAACGAGAAGCAATTGTGGAGCTTTGCGGTTGACCGGGTCGAGACCGTTCTCGAATGCCTGTACCATCGGCGCCATCTTTTCGTTGGGTCTGAAAGTATCGATGACGGCGGCAGATATCTCGCGCACCTTGTCTTTACCGTTAACCAGCACCCAGCGCAGCAGTTGCGTATTTTTTGCGGTTGGACAGAAGCGGGTAAGTTCGAGCAGTTCTTTAACCTGTTCGAGCGCTACTGGCTCATCCTTGAATTCTCTGATCGAGCGGCGACTCAGAACAAGTGAACGTAATTCAGGCAAACTCGCAACATTGGCGGGATATGTCTGATATTCGGCAGCTGCAAGACCTTCGACGGTAATCGCGTTACCCGGGCAGGCGGCTGCACAGTGCCCGCACTTTATGCAGGCAGTTGCCACAGCTGGATCAACGGTGGGAACTTCGCCGATTTTACCCTGGAATATGCCAACCGGGCAGATGTTAACACATATACCATCTTTGCGACATTTTGCCGCATCGATCGTGATTGTCTGTACTGTCATAGGTGCTCCTTTTTTGCGTTACTACGCCAAGTTCAGAACGAACAATGATAAAGTGTAAGCCTGCTATGTTCAAGCAATATTTACGCCCCCCGTTTCTTTTGCGGTGAATTTGCATCCGGGGTTAATAGGTGGTATGTTCGCAAAAGCAAAAGACAAGTGTACCCCATTTTATCGGTCGTGACAAAGACGACCAGAAGGAGCAGATTGATGATTTCACGTCGTTTTATTGCAGTTTTTCTGGCATTGTTCGTGTTTGCCAATGTTGCGCTGATCAATGCTCAGCAGCAGGCTTATCTGACCACAAGCGTCGAAGAGATTGCCGCTTCGCTGCCGGCAAAACCCATTGCGATTGGCCTCGATGTCGATGATACGGTTCTGTTCTCGTCGCCAGGCTTTCGCTATGCTTTTTCCAACACCGACGGGCCAAACGGCACCAATAAGTATGGTGATCGGCCTCTGAGCAACGATCAGTTCTGGAGCGACCTCAGCTGCCAGTTCGACAATTTCAGTATTCCGAAGGAATCGGCCCGCAAAATCATCGAGATGCATCGAGAGCGTGGCGACAAAATCTACTTCATCACCGCCCGCCCGCAGGTAAAAGGCGAGATTCTCACCTCGATTCTGCACCGCGAATTCAAGCTCGAAAATCAGCCGAAAACTATTTTTTCAGGCCGCACCAGCAAGGCTGAATTCATCACAAAGCATGGAATAACGGTTTTTTACGGTGATTCGGACAGCGACATCAGCGAGGCGCACGACGCCGGGATTCGCGCAATCAGATTCATGCGTTCGCCTCTTTCCAACAATAAGACGAAATACAACCCGGGTAAGCATGGCGAGATAGTATTGGAGAATTCAGAGAACTGACATAGCGGCAAACGCCGGCAGTCAGCGCCACGGTATAATTTTTGCTTGAGAATTTTGTTGACTTGCCGGCAGTGCTGATGTACAATTCAGCCTTATATGGAACAGTGCTTGTTTTGCAGGATAGTAGCGGGTGAAATCCCGGCGGAGATTGTCCACCGGGACGAAAACGTCGTTGTCTTCAGAGACATCAACCCGCAGGCGCCAGTTCATCTGCTGGCCATCCCGACAAAACATATCGCCCGCCTCACGCAGCCAGAGGCGGCTGATGGTGCGATGCTGTCGCAGATCTTCAGCGTCATTCAAAAGATGGCGACGATAGAAGGTCTTGACGAAGGTTTCAGGGTAGTCACCAATTGTGGTGACAATGCTGGCCAGACCGTGCATCACCTGCACTTTCACATTCTTGGCAAACGCTGTCTGAGCTGGCCTCCGGGCTGATTCGGGCAAAAATTTGATAGACCTCTATCTGATCAAATCAGGAGGGGGGGTGAAACTAAAATGGCAGAAGTAAGAGTACTTAAGGACGAACCACTGGAAAAGGCCCTGAAGCGCTTCCAGAAAAAGTGTCAGGAAGCTGGCATTATCAAAGAAATCAAGCGCCGCCGAGCGTACGAAAAACCAAGTGAAAAGCAGAAAAGAAAAGCTGCTGAAGCCCGTCGCAAGCAGAGAAGACGCCGCTAAAGCAGAACCCAGAGCAATCTGTAGACGACCCATGCAGCGCCCATGGCGGTGCATGGGTTTTCTGCTGCCTGCAATTCTCTTTGTGTTAATGTTTACCGCTGCTTCGACTCAGGCCCAGACGGCCTCTGGTACCATACTGGTTATACCGGTCCATGACGATATCGAGACCGGCCTGTCTTTTTTTATACAGCGCCAGTTGCGCCGCGCCGAGCGCGAAAATTTCAGCGCAATTGTTCTTGAAATCAATTCAAATGGCGGTCTGGTAACAGCAGCCCAGGAGATCAAAGATGCTCTGCTGCGCTCAAAGGTTACCACCATAGCCTATATCAAGGGCCGGGCGCTGTCAGCAGCGGCTCTGATCGCCATTTCGTGTCATCGCATTTATATGGAAGCCGGTTCTGAACTCGGCGCGGCCACCCCGATAATGCTGGCCGGCGGCGGCGTTCAGGCAGCTGAAGCCAAGTATGTTTCGGCCTTCAAAGCCGAATTCAGAGCTTCGGCCGAAGCCCGCAAACGTCCGACTGCGATTGCAGAAGCCATGGTCGATAAAGATCACGACAGCATCGAAGGCTTGAGCAAGCGTGGCGAAGTTATCACTCTGACATCTGAGGTCGCACTCAAGCATGGTTACTGCGATCAGATCGTCGCTTCACTGAGCTCGATTCAGCGTATAATGAGTCTTGAGAGTGCAACTGTCGAATATGCCAAACCGACTTCAGGCGAATGGATAGCGCGCTGGCTGACCAATCCGAACGTCAGCGTACTTCTTTTTACCATCGGTTTCTGGTGCCTGATCATCGAATTTTTTATCGCCGGCTTCGGTATTCTGGGTTGGGCAGGATTGACCTGTCTGGCATTATTTTTTGGCGGCCATCTTTTTGCGTATCTTGCCGGCCTCGAAACCCTGATTCTTTTTGGCGCAGGAATGGTTCTGCTGCTACTCGAAGCCTTTGTCATACCAGGCTTTGGTCTGACCGGAATTTCCGGCATACTTTGTGTCTGCTTCAGTATCATCATGGTGTTTGGCGGTATATATGCCGCCATGAATGCTATTGCTCAGATGCTGGTCTATTCAGCGGTTATCATGCTGATACTTTACAAATGGGGACCAAAGTTCAAGCTCCTCGACAAATTTGTGCTAAAGGAACAGCTTTCTACGGCTCAGGGCTGTGTTGCTGTCAACCTCAATGAATTCGATCATCTGATCAACCTCGAAGGCGTGGCAGTTTCACCTTGCCGACCTGCAGGCATAGTTAAAATCGGCGACGAACGCTATGACGTCGTCTCTGATGGCGATTTTATCGAAAAAGGCGCCCGCGTTATCGTTCGCAAGGTTGAAGGCAATAACATAGTAGTTCGCGAGATTACAGCTGACTGATCCGGAGAATTGAATGAAACCTTTATTTCTGCTGCTCATCATCCTGATTTCGCTGCCGGCTTTTGCCGGTGTCAGCGACGCCGAACTGCTGCCTCAGAAAGGTGCTGAAACAACTCAACCGACGGCAGGCAACCCCAGCAGCGGCGAAGAACCGGCCTGGGGTCTGACTGTGGTCATGCTGCTGCTCGGCGGTTTTCTTTTCATGTTTCTTGAAATTGCGGTAATTCCGGGTTTTGGGGTTACCGGTATTCTCGGCCTGCTTCTTCTTGGGGGCGGTCTGGTGACAGCCTTCATGAAGCTGAGCATGCCAATGGCTCTGACTGCAACTTTCACGGCAATCATTGGCGTGATACTGCTGCTGCTCTGGTTTTTTCTGGTTTTCCCCAAAACCAGCATGGGCAAACAGTTCATTTTACAGGCTGATGCATCGAGCAAAGACGGGTTTGTTGCGGTTGACGACAATTCGGCTTATATCGGCAAAGAAGGCGTAACCGTAACCATGCTGCGCCCTTCCGGCATCGCAAAAATAGATGGCGAGCGGGTTGATGTGATGACCGACGGCGAGTTCGTCGAAAAAGGCGTCAAAGTAAAAGTTACCAAGACCAGGCAGAATACAGTTATCGTCACGCCGGTTGAGGAGCAGGCCCAGTCCTGACCGCCAGAATCTTTTGGTAAAAAGCTCCTTTTAATAGCTTGACTTTATCTGCCGGTTTAAACCATATTAAATGACGTTGAAATATTGAAATGTCTGCAGGAGGAATCTGATGTCAGAAGGCTTGATGATGTTTGGCGGAATTGGCGTACTCATAATTTTCTTTGTCATCTATTATTTTGTGCCATTCGGACTCTGGATCAGCGCCATCGCCTCCGATGTAAGTGTCGGGCTGCTCGATTTTATCGGCATGCGCCTGCGTCGCGTGTCTCCCCCATCGATTATCAACCCCGCTATCATGCTCAAGAAAGGCGGCATCGACATATCGTTGCAGGCTCTTGAATCGCATTATCTCGCCGGCGGCAACGTTTCCAAGGTTGCTTCGGCGCTGATCGCGGCTCAGAAAGCCGGGATCCCTCTGACCTTTGACAAGGCCACCGCCATCGACCTCGCCGGCCGTGACGTGCTTGATGCCGTGCGTCTCTGCGTCAAGCCCAAGGTCATTCAGACTCCTCTCGTCGCTGCCATGGCCAAAAACGGTATTCAGGTCAAGGCGATCGCCAGGGTTACAGTTAAGGCTGACATCAACAAGCTCGTCGGCGGTGTTACCGAAGAAACAATTCTGGCGCGTGTTGGCGAAGGTATCGTAACCACCATCGGTTCTGCTGCGAGCCACGAAGAAATTCTCGAAAACCCCGACCGCATCTCAAAAACCATTCAGGATAAGGGTCTCGACGCCAAAGCTGCCTTCGAAATTCTTTCGATCGATATCGCCGACGTTGATGTTGGCGACAATATCGGCGCCAAGCTGCAGATCGACCAGTCTGAGGCCGACATGAAGATCGCCCAGGCAAAAGCAGCCGAAAGACGTGCCATGGCCGAAGCAAAAGAGCAGGAAATGAAAGCCTACGAACAGGAAATGAAAGCCAAGCTGGTAGAAGCCGAAGCTACAATTCCCCAGGCTATTGCCGATGCTTTACAAAGTGGCAACATGGGCATTCTTGATTACTACACGCTCAAGAATATCAGCTCAGACACTGAAATGCGCAAATCATTCTCACACATGGTCGAGCCCCAGAAACAGCTGCCCAAACGCTCGTAAGTCAGGAGTATCAGCATGGCAGAACTGCTGGTAATAGTTCTTGTACTTGTTTATTCGGTATGGTCTGAAGTCAACAAGAAGAAGCAGGAAGAAAACGTTGACATAGACTTTTCCGAACTGGCTTCGCTCGACGATTTTTTCACAGACAGTGGCACAACAACGGCAAAACAGCCTGTCAAGACTGCTTCGCCGAAAGCAAAGCAGAAATACAAAGCAAAGCAGGCTGCCAGTCAGCCGACAAACTACGACGATTACTCGGCCCTAACCGGGCAGGTCAATTATGAGCGCAGGCCTGAAATTGTAAAAAACAACTATGATGAATTGCCGCAGCTGACCGGCGTCACCAACTACGACCGGATCAGCAGCAGAGAAAACACGGCAGGCGACCAACTTAGCGAAGAAGACAGAAAGATGTTCGAACTTGGCCGCCCGGAGCAGCAAAAGCATCAGGGTGCCGACCATCCCATCAAAATCAGCTTTGACCGTGACAGTGTCATAAAAGCGTTCGTCATGTCAGAGGTATTGCAGCGCTACGACATCGAGCGTATCTATGCGCGTATTCCGGGTATAAACCAGCCACAGGACGAATAAAGTCGTGAGTTCTTTTCTGTTCATGCGCTCTATGGCCCGTTTTTTCGGAAGCATATTCTTTCCATTCTTTCGAGCATGGGGCGAAACAGTTATCAGATCAGACCGGGGCTGTGTTTACATTGCCCGCAACTATGGCCTGCTTAGCTGGCTCAGCGCATTACGCGTATTCAGAAAGCCTTTCAGATTCGTTTCAACGGATCCTGCTGATGTAACGATCTGGTTCAAACTGGCTGATTCCTGTGGACTGGAGCCAATCAGACTGTCAGGAGACGCCAACCAGGATTTTTTAAGCATAGAACATCTTTTCAACAACAAAGAGACAATAGTGCTGCTGATCCCTGAACAGCCAGATAAAAAAGCGCTTGAGCTGATTGCAAAGATAAAGGCGACACACTATCTTACCAGCATTTTCATGGCGATAAGCGGTGCCCATCTGGCTCTCAGTCCGGGAAGCATGATTCCAAGGGTGTGTCCGATTTCGGTATTCTGCGGCATGCCACATTTTAGAAGCGAAGTGCAACCAGAGCCTCTCAGCGAGCTGGAATTTCTTGAGCGCGCCATTTCTGACATTCCCTTGAACGAACTGCCTTCGATATTCAGCAATCACAGCCGCAACGTCTGATCAAAAGCAGATTTTCGGCTAAACCCGCTCAGGGTACCGCAGGAGTTGACTTGTCTGCTGATTTGGCTTAATATCACTTTGCCTTTAGCTTCCGGATATTTCAGCCCGGAAAAAATATCAATCAGGCAGGAGTTGCTATCGTGACTAAAAAGACATACGCCATGATGGATGGGAACGAAGCCACCGCGCTAGTTGCGCACAAAACCAATGAAGTAATCGCGATTTATCCGATTACACCGTCCAGCAATATGGGTGAACACGCTGATGCGTATTCAGCCGCCGGGCAGACGAACGTCTGGGGTACGGTCCCCACCGTTTGTGAAATGCAGTCAGAAGGCGGCGCCTCTGGTGCTGTTCACGGGGCTCTGACTACTGGCGCCCTCACCACTACTTTTACCGCCTCTCAGGGACTTCTGCTGATGATCCCGAACATGTTCAAAATCGCCGGCGAACTGACTGCGACCGTTTTTCACGTGTCGGCCAGATCGATCGCCTGCCAGGCCCTGTCGATTTTCGGCGACCACAGCGACGTAATGGCAACCCGCCAAACCGGTTTCGCGCTGCTGGCTTCGAATTCGGTTCAGGAAGCACACGACATGGCTCTGATCGCGCAGGCCGCCACACTCGAAAGCCGCGTGCCTTTCATTCATTTCTTCGACGGTTTCAGAACCTCACACGAAGTCAATAAAATCGAAATTCTCTCTGACGAAACCATCAGAGAAATGATCGACGACAATCTGGTTTTCGAACATCGCGCCCGCGGCCTCAATCCCGATCGGCCGAGCATGCGCGGCACCGCCCAGAACCCCGACGTTTATTTCCAGGGTCGTGAAACAGTTAATCCTTTTTACGAAAAAACCCCAGCAATAGTACTGAAGGCCATGAAGAAATTCGCCAAGCTGACCGGCCGTGAATACAGCCTGTTCGAATATGTCGGCGATCCCAAGGCAGAGCGCATCATAGTTGCCATGGGCAGTGGCGCTGAAACCATTCATGAAGTCGTAGAATACCTCAACGCCAAAGGCGAAAAAGTCGGTCTGGTAAAAGCCCGCCTCTATCGCCCGTTCAGCGCTGAGCATCTGGTCAAGGCCTTCCCGAAGACCACCAAAAGCATTGCTGTTCTCGACCGCACCAAAGAACCCGGTTGTGCCGGCGAACCTCTTTATATCGACGTCAGAAACAGCATCGGCGAAGCTCTCGAGAACAAAGCCGCTCCGTTCACCCACTGGCCCAAAATCGTTGGTGGACGCTATGGCCTCGGTTCAAAAGACTTTACTCCGAATCAGGTTCTTGCCGTTTTCGAAAATCTCAACCAGGACAAGCCGAAGAATCATTTCACCGTTGGTATCGTTGACGATGTCAGCAAAACTCACCTTGAACTCGGTGAATCAGTAGAAACCGGTGATCCCAAGACCTTCTCCGCCATGTTCTATGGTCTCGGCTCTGACGGCACCGTTGGCGCCAACAAAGACGCGATCAAAGTTATCGGTGACCACACCAAGAACAACGCTCAGGGTTACTTCGTCTACGACTCAAAGAAATCGGGAAGCATGACGATCTCTCACCTGAGATTCGGCGAAAAACAGCTGCGCTGCCCCTATCTCGTATCACACGCCAATTTCGTTGCCTGCCATAACTTCAGCTTTGTCGAAAAGTATGACATGCTCAAGAACCTCAAGACCGGCGGCACTTTCCTGCTTGAAACCGAATACAGCAAAGACGAAATCTGGGATAAACTGCCACTCGAGACCCAGCAGCGCCTGATCGACAAGAAAGCCAAATTCTATGTTATCAACGCCATCAAACTGGCTGAATCAGTAGGTCTTGGCAACCGCATCAACCTGTTCATGCAGACCTGTTTCTTCGAAATCTCGAAGATTCTGCCTCGCGATGAATACATGAAATATCTCAAGGAAGCAGCCAAAAAAACCTATGGCAGAAAAGGCGAAGAAATCGTCAAGATGAACTGGAAAGCAATCGACATGGCCGTCGAAAATCTTTTCGAAGTAAAAGTTCCGGCCAAAGCGACTGCAAAAACCAAGCTCAAAGCCGCCATGGTTCTCAAGAGCGCTCCCAAACTGGTTAAAGACGTTCTCGAACCGATCCTCGCCGGCAAAGGCGACGACATTACCGTTGGTCAGATGCCTCTCGACGGCACCTACCCGACCGGCACCAGCCAGTATGAAAAACGCAACGTCGGCATCTACATGCCAGCCTGGGATATCGAAACATGTATTCAGTGCGGCATGTGCGCTCTTGTCTGTCCGCACGCAGCGATCAGAACCAAGGTTTATGATCCGAAGCTGGCGACAAAAGCCCCGAAAACCTTCAAGACCTGCAAAGCCAAAGGCTTTAAAGAAGACCTCGGCTTTACCGTTCAGGTTGCCCCGGAAGACTGCACCGGTTGCGGCGCCTGCGTCAGCATCTGCCCGGCTTTCCAGAAAGATGCCAGCGGCAAGAAGCTTGAGACCAAGGCAATCAACCTGGTTCATAAAGACGAAACCATGCGTGTCAACGAAGCCGAGAACTGGGATTTCTTCCTCAACAAGATCCCTGATCCCGATCGCGCGCTGATCAACCTCAACACCATCAAGGGTACTCAGTATGTCAAGCCTTTGATCGAATTCTCAGGCGCCTGCGCCGGCTGCGGCGAAACAGCCTATATCAAACTGGTAACTCAGATCTGCGGCGACCGCCTGATGATCGCCAATGCTACCGGTTGTTCATCGATCTATGGTGGCAATCTGCCGACCACTCCTTACGCTACCCGTGCTGACGGTCGTGGCCCGGCCTGGTCGAACAGCCTGTTCGAAGACAATGCTGAATTCGGCATGGGCATGCGTCTCGCCACCGACAAGATGATGCAGGAAGCTGTAGAACTGCTCAACAAGGCTGTTGGCTGCAAATGCGAGTGTTCGCCCAAACTCAAGGCCATTGCTGACAAAATTCTCGGCAATGCTCAGAAGACTCAGGAAGAAATCGAAACACAGCGCGCCAACGTTGAAGAACTCAAGGCCGCGGTCAAGAGCTGCAAAGACGCAATCTGCGTGCGCCTCTACAAGATGGCCGAATATCTGGTCAAACGCTCAGTATGGGTAGTCGGTGGAGACGGCTGGGCTTATGACATTGGTTACGGCGGACTCGACCACGTTCTCGCCTCTGGCAAGAACATCAAGCTGCTGGTTCTCGATACCGAAGTTTATTCGAACACCGGTGGTCAGATGAGCAAATCGACTCCGCTCGGCGCTGTCGCCAAGTTCGCAGCCGGCGGCAAACCGATGCCCAAAAAAGATCTCGGCATGATCGCCATGAGCTACGGCAATATATACGTCGGCAAGATCAGCCTGGGCGCCAATCCGGCCCACGCTCTCAAGACTCTGCTCGAAGCCGAAGCTTATGACGGCCCCGCTTTGATCATTGCTTACAGCCACTGTATCGCCCATGGTATCGACATGTCTCAGGGTCTGATGGAACAGAAGAAAGCGGTTGAATCAGGTCACTGGCCGCTCTTCCGCTTCAACCCCGACAATATCACTCAGGGTAAGAACCCGCTGAGTCTCGATTCAAAAGAACCTTCAATCAGCCTCGAAGAATACGCTTTCGGCGAAAATCGCTTCAGAATGTTGAAGAAAACGAATCCTGACGCTGCCAAAGCTTTCCTCGAGCAGGCTCAGAAAGACGTCAAACTCAGATACAACATTTACAAGCAGATTTCTGAAATCAAATTCAGCTGATCGCTTTAAGCCAGCAGCCCCCGCTTCGGCGGGGGCTGTTTTTTTATACCTGTATACAACTTCGGGTGCTTTTGATAAAATCAGCTCATGCCAGTCAAAAGTGTAGTTACGATCAGGCCGCAGATGATAAAGGATGCGGAAGAATTTTACAAAATCCTCAACGAAGGGTGTTTTCCGTATTTTCCGGTTAACGTTGCTTCGATTGCAGCAGAAAAACGCTTTTTGCGCCGCAGCCGTAAAGAATGGCAGCATGAATCAGCATTCAACTTCACTGTCATGCTCGGCAGCAGAGTCATTGGTGCGGTTGGGATAATGCCCGAGAACAGCCGCCCGTATAATGCTGAGATCGGCTATTTCATCGACCGTGAACTGCATGGCAGGGGCTATGCGTTGCAGGCAACCATACAGGCCGAGCAGTTCGCCAGGGTTTTCCGACCTGAGATAAAACGGCTGCAGGCTTTAATTGTCGTAGACAACACACCCAGCATAAGAGTCATAGAGAAGGCCGGCTACAAGAGAGAAGGATGCCTGCAAAGCTATCTCAAATGCGGCGAAAACTACTACGATGCCTACATTTACGGCAAGATCATCAGATAATAAATTCGATACCGCAGATTTTAACCTGTGACTGAGCACCGATACGCCTGATGATGTTGGCAGCCAGGAAATTGCCGATCTTCAGACAGTCTTCAAGGCTCAGCTTCTTGTAAAGCCCGTAGAAGAAACCAGCCTGAAAGTTGTCGCCGGCGCCGTTGGTGTCTTTGACGTCTTCGACTTTATAAGCCGATACCCGTGTTTCGCCTTCGGGCGTGATTGCCACTGCACCGGCCGAACCGAGTTTGACTACCGCCATATTGGTAAAACGCAGCAGTCTGCGATAGTCATCGCTGCCATCATTGATCGCGCGCGCCTCGTCTTCGTTGGCGAAGAGAACGTCGATGCGTTCGTTCAAGAAGCTTTCGATCTGCTCGCGGGAAGACTTGATAACGAAACTGTCGCCAAGATCGAACGAGATGCGGGTTCCAGCTTTGCGAGCTATTTCGGCCGCATGCCGGGTAGCGAAATTTATCGGATTTTCGCCTCTGAATTCGTATGCAGAAAAGTGCAGGAAATCAGAGTCTTTGATCAGACTGTGCAGTATCTCGTATTCATAAAGCTGCTTAGCGACGCCGAAGTCGAGACCGAAAGTGCGCTGGCCATCAGGGCTGACGAGGGTGTAGCAAAGTCCGGAATTACCGCGTTTAATCGACACATAGGTGTCGATGTCGTTTTCGCGCAGGTTGTTGATGTAATCGTAACCAAAATCATCGCTGCCAACGCAGCCGATAAAGGCGCAGCGAAGACCAAGATTGCTGGCACCATAAATGACATTGGTTGGAGAGCCGCCCGGAGCGATCTTTGCCTTGTGGGTAGCCATGATTTTTTCAAGCTTACCGAGATTTTCAGGATTGAGCTCAATACTGTTGCCTTTGGGCAGATTGAGTTTCTGCAGCATTTCATCGCCGACTTCGGCGATAATATCGGTAAGGGCATCCGATATCGCAGTAATCTGATATTTACGTGGTTGTTCACATTCACTCATGGCTTGTCTGCTCCCTTGCTGGATGCGCAAAGCATAATCGCAGATACAGGCAAAGTCAATTCATTTGCGAACGAATTCAAGTTGTTGTGATCATTGGCTGAAATTTTCGCGACAAATATGTTATAAAAGATTGTCAACAGAAAGGATGCTTAGCGATGTTGCCGGCAGATGCCAAAATTCTATGCGGAAACTCTACCCTGGGTATAACCGATATCAGGGAAGAACAGGGCATATCTGGTGCTTCAGGCTGGTCTGAGATCAGCACGACGAGGGTTCGCGATGTTTACGTCAATTACGAACAACGCACCACTCTGCTGAAAATGATAACCGGCCGGGGAGCGGTACTGCGCTGCACCCCCGATCAGTTGTGCTTTGGCCGCATCAATCCGGTAGTCAGAAATTACACACTGTATTTGCATGAGAGATCTTCTCTCGGTTTCAGGCTCGGCCTGTCAACAGATCTGATGCGCGACCTGCTGGCAATGAACAATCTGCGGCAGGATCTTTTCAATCAGCAGGAAATCATTGACCGCATCTGGATCATCGAGACAACGGCCAACCTGCCGGCGTCACATTTCATGCTCAAACACAGTGTATTCAAATATGGGCTGCCCGACATTCCGTTTTCGGCGAGACAACCCGATGCAGAATTTTCCGAAGAAATGACGCGCGAGATGTTCAACAGTATCGACACACCATCACGCGCGCACGAACTGCTGCGTGACTGGCATATGTTCATCGACCACCCACACATTACGATGCGCCTTTCCAACAGCAAAGATCCAGCCAGCAACGCCATCCAATTCGTCATTTTCGGCGGTGCAGAAAAAGGCAACGCCAAACGTTTTTCGCATTTGATACAGATTTCAGGAGTCACCGACAGTAATCGGGCCGAGCACCGGCAGTTCAAGCGGAAACAGGGTAAACACGGCCTGTGGTTTCTCGAGATTACCCGCGACGACCTCGAAGAGGCTGAGCTTTTTGTCAAAACTCTTTCGCATCTCGACAACCTCGAAGTAGTCAAAAAAATTCAACTGACACGCAAAGCGCCCTTCTACATAATGCCGGCATCGCATATCAAGCCAGGCATGCTGGTTCCGGTGATTGGGCGCAATGGCAATATCGACGAAGATACTGTGGCTGTCGTTGAAGTCGAAGAATACAAGGGACCGCTTTATAACCTGCAGGTGCGTGACCTTCATAATTTTATCGCCGGCAACTGGGTAGTGATGTGTTACCAGCCGCTCAGCCGGCTGACCGGAGACTGATCTTGTTCGACCCAATCGCAGCAACTCTTGGCCAACTTAACCAACCGCAACTCGAAGCTGTCAAAACCACTGAAGGGCCACTTCTGGTAATCGCCGGCGCCGGATCAGGCAAAACCAGAATGTTGACGGTTCGCATCGCTTATCTGATCGAACATTGCCAGGTCGAACCCGATTCAATTCTGGCGGTAACATTTACCAACAAGGCAGCGCGAGAAATGCGCGAGCGGGTACAAGATATGGTTCCTGGCGCGCACCGGGTCACCCTGACGACTTTTCACTCTTTCTGCTGCCAGCTGTTGCGGCGTTGGCACAAATACGCCGGCTTTGCTGATGGTTTTACGATTTACGACGAATCAGACAGTGAGAAGCTCATAAAAAACGTGTTGAAAGAGCACAAGATCGATCCGAAGCGCTTTGCACCGAAAGCTGTGTTGGGCTTTATTTCACAGGCTAAAAACGAACTGGTCAAACCCGAAGATTACCAGCAACTGGCAGGGCCGGGGCCAGCCGCCGCAACTACTCAGAAACTCTATGCCTCTTATCAGGCTCAATTACAGATCAATCAGGCAGTAGATTTCGATGATCTGATCTTCAAAACATACTATATGCTCAGAGACAACCCTGACCTGCTTACTCGCCTGCAGAGCCAGTATAAGCATTTTCTCGTCGATGAGTATCAGGATACCAATCATGCACAGTATCGCCTGATATCACTGATATCTTCGTCGTCGCGCAACCTCTGCGTAGTTGGCGACGAAGATCAGTCGATCTACAGCTGGCGCGGCGCTACCATCCGCAACATTCAAGACTTCGCCAAGGACTTTGCCGGCGCCCGCATAGTTAAACTCGAACAGAATTATCGTTCGACCCAGGTAATACTCGATGCTGCCGGAGCCGTCATTGCCAGAAACAAAAGCGCACATCCGAAGAAACTCTGGACCGACAAGTCTGGCGGCGAACTGATAAACTTTTACCGAACCTCAGATGACCGAGAAGAAGCCGAACTGGTGGCACGCCAGATCAGACAGTATCTGAACAAAGGTATCGAGCTCGGCGAAATGGCGTTGCTTTTTCGCATGAACAGCCAGAGCCGGCCATTCGAGCAGGTCTTTAAAAAGGCCGGTATTGCCTACGACATGACCGGCGGCACCAAATTCTTCGACCGGCGCGAAGTTAAGGATATTCTTGCCTATCTGCGTTTTATCGACAATCCCAACGACAGCATTTCGCTCGAGCGCATCATAAACACTCCGAAGCGTGGCATTGGCCAGACCAGCATCGACAAACTGGCCGCCGCTGGTCACGGAACTCTGTGGGAAAATATTCTGGTTGAAGGCAGCCAGAACCCGAAAGGAAAAGTTGCCAGATTCTGCCAGTTGATTGCCGACTTTAGCGAAGCCGCAAAATCTCTGAGCGTTTCGCAGCTATGTCATAAGATTATCGATGACATAGAATATATCGACTACCTCAAGAACGACGACCCTGAGACCGCCGAAGAGCGTGCCCAGAACGTGCAGGCAATAGTTTCCGACATCCGTTATCAGGAAGAAGACAACCGCGATCTCAGACTGCACGATTATCTGGCCGACACCGCGCTGCATGCAGCAGTTGACGACCTCGACCAGAGTCAGCAGAAAGTGCATCTGATGACGTTGCACAACGCCAAGGGTCTGGAATTCAAAGTGGTTTTTCTGGTAGGTATGGAAGAAGGGATATTTCCGCATCATTCATCGAAAGAAGAGCCCGAACAGCTTGAAGAAGAGCGACGCCTCGCCTATGTCGGCATGACCAGAGCGCGCGAGCATCTTCTGATGACAGCCGCCAGTCGCCGCATGATGTTTGGCAGCTGGGGCAGCAATCCGGTTTCGCGCTTCGTGACCGAAGTGCCATCGCACCTGTTTGCCGGACGCGCCGGCAGTGTGGCAGCGCCGGCCCGGGCACACGAGCAGGCCAGCGCAATTCCTGGCGCCATCCGCAGCAAGCCAGCGACAAGCCCTTTCCATACGACAGCAAAATGGTCGTCAGAAAGAAATTCTGCTGACAATCAGAACGATTCTACTGGCACGACAGCAGGAACCATGGTAAATTTAAAGCCGGGTGTAATGGTTACGCATAAAATTTTCGGACATGGACGTGTCGAAGAAGTATTTGGTGCTTCTCTGGCCGATTTTCGGGTAACTGTTAGATTTGAAAAGCATGGAACCAAAACATTGCTCTTGCAGTATGCTACACTTCAGGTTATAAATAGCGAAAAAGCATAGGAGGTTACGAAATGCGATTTTTAAGATTTGTCTGGAAGCTGTTTGTAATGGCCAGCGTTTTCGGCATTGGTTACATTATCGGTCGCGAACACAGTTTTGAAGAAGAAGAAATGTGGGAAGAAGAAGCAGAAAAGGAAAAGAAATCCACAACCGATACAAGCACAGGAGCTGGTATTGAAAAAGAATTCACCCTTGAGCATGCCAGCGCTACCAAGGTGTCGATCGTAGGTTCATTCAACGACTGGAACAAAGACGCTAATCCGATGGCCCTTGAGAACGGCACCTGGAAAGCCCGCATCAACCTCAAGCCAGGCAAGCATGAATACCAGTTTGTAATCAACGATACCGACTGGATAACTGACCCGAAGCAGGACAAGTCTGCAGAAAACAAATACGAAGGCAAGAATTCGGTAATTGAAGTAGGCTGACAATCAGCTCGCAGACACAATTTCTGTGACCGTTAATTACTGCACGTATAGAGTAAAAAGAAAGTTATCGCAAAATGGTCAAGAAAATTTATCTTGAGGAAATCTGCGACCGTGAAAACCTGAAAAGTTTTCTCAGTCGTTTTCGCCGCCTGACCGGCCTCAACATCGTTCCCTTCAATGAGCGCGGTGAGGCTGTAATCGGCAAACTCGAAGATGTTTTCAAAGGTATGACCGATGCCTCTGAATTTGTCGAGTATCCGACCACAGAGCTGATAGAGCGCCCGGACGGGTCTCAGGTCAGACTGATGAAGCTCGAATATCGCGGTCATCTGTATGGAGCAATTCTGATCGGGCCATTTGTGTTTCCCGAGTCTCAATACAAAGGCAAACAGAAGCTCCCGACCCTGACCGAAGAACAAATCGAAGCCGCGGTCGAGTCGGTCGAGAGTTTCTTTATTCAGATGATCGATCTCTCCGCCGAAAAAGAGTCGCTTGCCCGCAAAGAGAAGATTCTCTCGGTTCTCGAAGAGGCTTCGAACATCATGAATTCGAGCCTGGAATTTCAGAACCTGCTTGAATTTCTGATGGATATCGCCATCGAAATCACCGGAGCAACCTGCGGCGCGCTGCTTCTGCGCAAAGAGGGAAAAAACTATCTCGAAGTAGCAGTTGCCAGGGGTAAATACCCACAGGAAGTGAAAAAGATCCGGGTTCCTTTCGGCGAAGGCATCACCGGCTGGGTTGCCAGCAACAAGGAAGCGCTCAACGTACCCAATGTTCTGCTTGAGCCGCGCTACATAGAAACCCCGGAAACCATCTATTCAGAAATGGCTGTGCCGCTGCTGGTCGGCGAAAACCTGATCGGCGTCGTTGCCGTTGACTCTTCAGAGCTCAACGCCTTTTCGAAAGATGACGTGCTTTCGCTCAATACGCTGGCCTCGATGGTCACCAAGGTCCTCGAAAACGCGAGACTGCTGGCAAATTCCAACCAGAAACTCAAAGAACTGTCGCGGGTATTCAGCATTTCTGAATCTCTGTCAGCTCGCACACTCGATCGGGCCGGATACTGCAACACTCTTAAAGAAGTCTGCGAAGCTCTCGACTGCAGTGCCGCCTCTCTTATGCTTTACAACAGTGACAAAGAAGAGCTTGTCATGCACGCTTTTGCCGGGCTTCCTGAAGAACTGGACGCTTTGACCATTCCTAATGGCAAGGGTTATCACGGCTGGGTCGCGACTCAGCAGCGCCCCCTGCTCATCCAGGATATTCAGCGTGACAACACCATTCAAAAGTGCAACTTTCTCGATCATTTTGCCAGAGCCGCACTGGTTGTGCCATTGATGGCCTCAGACAACAGATTTATCGGCACACTGTCGATATACCACACCGACGAATCCGACCCGATATCAGACTCCGACCAGGATCTTCTCAACACCATCGGGCGCATCATCACCTCGCATTTCGAAAACGAGCGCCTTTTCAACGATTCAAAGCGCAAACTCGACTATCTATCGACTCTCTACAAGGTAGGTTACTCTGTTTCCAAAACTCTGAACATCTCCAAGCTGTTCGATACTATTCTGCAGCAGGTTCAGGAAGTAATGAACGTCGAGAACTGCTCGCTCATGGCCTACGACCCGCTCACCGAAACCCTCACTCTCGACGCAGCCATCGGTCTGCCCAGAGATATGGTCGGGCAGATTCAGGTTAAGGTAGGGGAAGGCATCGCCGGCTGGGTTGCGCAAAACCGCAAACCTGTGCTGTTGAAGGATGTTTCCAAAGATATCCGCTTCGCCAACCACCATGGCCGACTCGATTACAAAACAAGATCGGTTCTCTCGGTGCCGATCATGCACGACAGCTCGCTGCTCGGCGTTCTCAACGTCAACAATAAACGCAGTGGAGAAGCCTTTTTTGAAGACGACCAGAACCTGCTGCTCGGCATTTCAGGCCAGATTTCGCAGGCTATCGCCAATGCCAGTCTGCACGAAAAAACCGACATGCAGGTCGCCGAGCTCAGCCTGATTCAGGAACTCGGCAAGGCGGTCAATTCTTCGCTCGACCTCGATTCAGTTCTCAATTATTTCATCGATATGACCACACGCATCACCGATTCTGACCGGGCCACCCTGATGCTCTACGACGATGCCGCCCAGGAACTCTATGTCGAAGTCAGCCGCGGGTTCGATGACCCCGAAGTGCTCGATGTCAGACTGAAGCTCGGCGAAGGCGTCGCCGGCCGCGCCGCACAGCTGAAACGCCCGATCAAAATTGAAAACACCGGCAAAAGCGCAGACTACAAAGAACTGCCCAATTTAAAGCGCAAAACCGATCTGACTCTCATTTCGGCACCGCTGATCAACAAAGATAACCTTGTCGGCGTTATCAACTGCGAACGCGTGCTGAGCAAAAAGGGGCCGTTTACCCCTGAAAATCTCGATCTGCTCGAAACACTCGGCTCGCAGGCTTCCATCGCCATCGAAAACGCCAGACTTTATCACAACCTGCTCAATGTCTACCTCGAAACCATCAGATCGCTGGCCGCCGCCATCGACGCCAAAGACAGCTATACACATGGCCATTCGCGCCGCGTCACTGACTTGAGCGTCGGCATAGCCCTGGAAATGGGCCTGGCACGCAGCGAAGTCGACACAATTAGACATGCTTCACTGCTGCATGATGTTGGAAAAATCGGCATTTCAGAGCAGATACTGCTCAAACCCGGTCGACTTACCGACGATGAATTCGAAACCATCAAGTCGCATCCACACATTGGCGCAGGCATTCTCAATTCTATCGAATTCCTCAAAAATGTCTGTGAGATAATCAAACATCATCACGAACGTTTCGATGGAAGAGGCTACCCTTCGGGACTGACCGGCAGCGAAATACCGCTCGGCTCACGCATCATCTGCGTAGCCGACTCATTCGACGCCATTACATCATGCCGCCCCTACCGCAAGCCACTCACCTTCGCAGAAGCGACCGAAGAGGTCAAACGCTGCGCCGGCAGTCAGTTCGATCCCGGCGTTGTGGAAGCTTTTGTCAGATTGCGCAGTTCAAAGCATCGCCCACCCTGGTTTCAGGGTGAACTGCTCGACCAGTCTGCCGCCGACGAATACCCCCTGCAGCTCTGACCTCGCCTGGCCGCAAAACCCTCGCGTGAAGCCACTAAGACACGAATAATCATTCGTGCTCAGCGAAGCGCTGCTCGTAATCGTAATCGGGAAACAAAATCGATTACGATTAAGATTACGCGCACGAGCACGAGCACTGTTCAGACCTTTATTCTTTTCATCGATATTGCTGTCTGCTCTCGTGATCGACAACGACAACGAGCACGTTTGTCATCTCTTCTCTTTTTCTGCTTTTCTATCTGTGCAATCTGTGGACGCTCTTCTTCTCTTCATTGTGTCTCCGTGCCTTAGTGCGCTCTTTCTTCTCTTCAACGCTATCGCTATCTTTGAACCAGAACCTCTGGAAGTGCGCAAGAGGGATTGACTTTGCCTGTTTTGTGTACTATTATTTGCACAATCTTTTATGCAGGAGAGTTTTGGATGAAAAAAATGGCTCTGGTTATGGTTCTGGCGCTCCTTATTCCGGTAAGCGGCTTTGCCTGGGATAAATCTTATCAACCCGACAACGCCGGCAAAATCAATTTTAACAAAGTTACCAGCATCGAGTTGCTTGGCTGGAAAAACAGCCTCGAAGGCAATATTCTTGTTGACGGCACTCCTCTTGATCTCGACAGCGAAACTACCATGGGTGATGAAACCCGTGCAGGTTTCAGAATTTCACATGTCCTCAACCATCGCGCTTCTCTTGAATTTTCTTACATGAAAAACGATAATTCTGGCACCACAACCAAGACCTTTCAGTTTGAGAATGAGAATTATAAGGCTGGCGCCAACATCAGACTGCAGAACAGCTGGTTCGACCTCGCCTACAACCACAATTTGACCCGCTCAAAACAGGCTGACCGTCAGAGTCGCGAAGTTTTCTACCTCGACGGCATTTTTGGCGTTAAGTTCAGTAATGCTGAAATAAGCGTAAAGGGTAATGATACTGTTACCAATGCTTATGTCGATGAGAAATGGGACGAATCTTTCCCGGTTCCTTACATCGGCCTGGCCGCTGGCGGTCAGATTGGCGACAATCTCTGGCTCAAGGGCTACCTCAAATACATCAAGGTAAATGCCGGTGGTGGCGATGCCATGCATAACGACTACGGTATCAACCTTGCTCTCAGAGTCAATCCGAACAATAAAGACACTGAATGGTTCGTCGATCTCGGCTACCGCGGCGTCAAATACGACCTCGAAAAAGACGGCGACAAAGCCGATCTCAGATACACCGGCCCGACTTTTGGCATCTTCGCCAGATTCTAAGCTTACCTGAGCTGTTAAACAGCCCGGAGTCGTCAGATAGACGACTCCGGGTTTTCATTTACATTTCTTTGCATTGGTGAGGTTGCTTCAAATGCAATAAAGCGTTAATCTTTGAGCTAAGAATGAATCGAACGATGGCTATTACCAGCAGTTCGCGACAAAAGTGGCAAACTGCGGGTAACAAGAGGTAACAGATGAAAAGAAACGTTATACTGACAATACTTCTGATGGTCTCTTTGCTGAACCCTGTCAGGGCAGAACCCGAAACAGCCGTCAGCACCGTCAAAACCACCGAAAAACAATGGACACTCGCAGATTGCCTAGAATATGGCATCGCCATGCATCCACAGGCCAAGATAGCTGCCAGTACAGTAGCTTCCAATAAAGCGCGTCTTTTACAGACACGCTCAGAACATGACCCTCAGGTTTCGCTGCGTGCCAGCTGGCAGCGGTCAAAAAGTGAACTGCCGGCGCGACCTTCGAGCGACAACACATCTGAGAGCCTCGCGGTTTCAAAAACCCTGTATGACTCAGGACAGCGTGAACTTTCAGAAAAAGCGGCACGCGAAGCGCTGGCTGCAGCCCAAGCCCGCTACGAATCGACACTCACCGATGTCGCCGCGAACATCAAAAATGCTTTTTTCAAAGCACAGCAGGCTCAGGCCCTTTTACAGGTGCGTCTCGAGACCCTCGCCGGATATGAAAGGCATCTGGAAAAGGTCGAAGGCTTTGTTGAAGTAGGCAGCAGGCCCCCATTCGACATCACCCGTGCTCAGGTCGATGTTGCCAACGCCCGCGTTGATCTGATCAGCGCGCGCAGTCAATTAAAGGTTGCCCTCGCCAACCTGTCGCGCGCCATAGGGCTGGAAACAACCATCAATATTGCAGGTTTTGCCCACATCGATCTGCCGACCATCGATCCGAACAGCAAAAAACAGCTGTTACAGGAGGCTTTACAGCGACCTGAAATCAGATCGGCCGAATTCCAACGTAATGCCGCGGACTACGGGGTCAGAGAAGCCAGAAAGAGTCTGAGCCCCAGCCTTTCGGCTTCGGCCGACTATCGCTGGTCTGGCAATGTTTCGCCCCAGGATCAGCAATGGGGCATGGGCGTCAGCATGTCGTGGCCGGTATTTGATGGCTCGCTGACACGCGCACGCATTGACTCGGCAAAGAGCCAGCTTGACAGTTCCGCCGCTACTCTTGAGAATCTGCGCCTGTCAGTCACTGCCGAGCTGGAGAATTCTCTTACCGGCGTTTCTGATGCAGTCGAGCGCTATGAGGCCACCAGTTATCTAGTGCAGCAGGCCAGTGAGAGTTTGCACCTGGCCGAAGCGCGCTACTATGCCGGCCTGAGTTCACCTATCGAAATCACCGATGCCCGGGTTGAATACGCGCGGGCCCGCGGCAGTCAGGTCGTTTCATACTTTGATGGTCTGATAGCCTGGAGCGAACTTGACCGGGTTCTCGGCCGGCTGCCGGCTGAATTACGCAATATTGAAACAGCTGCTGAATCTTCTGACGGGAGTTCTGAACAATGAAATTCAAAATAATGCTGGTAATTATGCTGCTGATTGTTCCGGTCGCTCTGATCGGCTGGTATGTGACCGGCAAAACCAATGGCAAGCGCACTTATTCGACCGACAAAATCACCGTCGGCAACATCAGAAACTTCATTTCGGCGTCTGGCTCGCTGGCGGCAATAACCACGGTAGAAGTGGGTTCACAGCTCAGCGGCAACATCGAGAAACTCTATGCCGACTTCAACGACGAAGTAAAAGCCGGGCAACTCGTCGCTCAGCTTGAAGATTCGACCTATCGCGCCCAGCTGCTGCAGGCTCAGGCCAATCTTGAAAACGCCCGCGCCACAGAACTGGGTATCGAAGCTCAGGCCAAAAACCTGCAGGCTTCCCTGCTCACAGCAAAGGCCGAAATTCAAGTGAGTCGTGCTAATATCCGCAAGGCAGAAGTGGCGTTAGAAGACTCTGAGCGCAACTACCGCCGCATCAAAGAATTGTTTGAACGCAAGCTGGTAGCGGCATCAGAACAGGATTCTGCTCTCACAGCTCTTGAATCACAAAAGGCCTCGCTCGAATCGACAAAAGCGCAGCTTGAGTCTTCCAAGGCCAGAGAAATGGCAATAATGGCACAGTTCGAAGCGCTCGAAGCTGACCGATCCGGGGCAAAAGCCAGAGTCCGCCAGATGGAAGCGCAGCTTAGCGTAGCCCAGATCAATCTTGACCGCACCCGCATCTATTCGCCGATCGATGGCGTTGTCATCTCACGTGCCGTCGATGAGGGCCAGACGGTGGCTGCCAGTCTTCAGGCGCCCAAGCTTTTTGTCATTGCCCAGGATCTCAAGAAAATGCAGATAGATACAGCGGTTGACGAAGCTGATATCGGCGTGGTCAAGCAGGGGCAGAAAGTATCATTCACCGTTGATGCTTACCGTAATCGCAAATTTAAGGGCGTAGTCGATCAGGTCAGGCTGTCACCACAGGAAACCTCGAATGTCGTTACTTACTCGGTAATGGTGACCGTCGAGAACGACGACCTTGCCCTGAAGCCGGGAATGACGGCTAACGCCGAAATAATCACCGGTGAAAGCGAGGGTATTCTGCGATTGCCGGCCCGCGCACTCTACTTCAAAGCACCTGAAGACTTTGCCAGTAATGGCAGAAAAGGCAAACAGAGTCGTGATGAGCTGGCTACAGACACTCTGCCGGTCTGGATTCTCGATGAATCAGGCAAGCCGCAATACAAAACGGCAAAGATCGGTATATCAAATCAGGATTTCATTGAAATTCTCGGAGGCGACCTCAAAGAAGGTGATCAGGCGATAGTCGGCATTCAGGGGGCGAGCAGCAACGGTGAAAGCTCATCGAGCCAACCAAGGCGCCGACCATCAATAAGGCTGTAACATGAAAACGCCTTTACTCGAAGTCAAAGAGCTCTGCAAAACCTACTTCATGGATGGAGTTTCGGTCAGAGCACTGCGCCACGTCAATCTCAGCTTTTATCTTGGTGAGTTCACCTCGATCATGGGGGCATCTGGTTCGGGAAAATCCACACTTATGCACATTCTCGGCTGCCTCGACCGCCCGACTTCGGGGCATTACTATATCGAAGGCAAGGATGTTTCGAGCTTCAGCAAGAACCAGCTGGCACTGGTGCGCAACAAGAAAATCGGCTTCGTTTTTCAGGGGTTCAACCTGCTGTCGCGCACGAGTGCTCTCGAAAACGTTGAACTGCCAATGGTTTATGCCGGTGTCCCGGCCGAAGAACGACACGAACGCGCCATGCAGGCACTCGAATCAGTTGGGCTGAAAGGGCGCGAGCACCATCACCCAAATCAACTGTCGGGTGGGCAGCAGCAACGCGTCGCTATCGCCCGCGCACTGGTCAACCGACCATCAGTCATTCTCGCCGACGAACCGACCGGGAATCTTGATTCGTATTCGAGCGTCGAAATCATGGGAATCTTTCAGAACCTCAACGATCAGGGAATTTCGATAGTACTCATCACACATGAACCAGATATAGCGCTTTACACAACCCGCATAGTCAGGCTCTCCGATGGCGTCATCCTCTCGGATGAACCGGTAAAAGAAAGACTCGACGCGAAAGAAGAGCTCAAAAAACACAAGCGCCCGAACGACAACGGGGAGGAAGAAGCATGAGTTTTCTTGGCATCATCAAGCTTGCCTTCATCAGCCTTGGCAGAAACAAGATGCGTTCATTTCTAACCGCGTTGGGTATCATCATCGGAGTTACTTCGGTTGTCGGCATGGTCGCACTCGGTCAGGGCGCCTACTTTTCAGTGCAGGAAAACATCTCAAAAATGGGCACCAACCTTATCATGGTCATGCCCGGTGGCGGTCGTCAGCGAGGCTTTCGTGGGCCGCCCGGCAGTATGAACACTCTTACCCCGGAAGACGGAGAAGCAATAGCGCACATGTGCCCGTCGGTCGGCAAAGTCACGCCGATTGCCAGAAACTCAGGACAGGCTGTATTCGGCAATCAAAACTGGTCAACCAGCGTAATGGGCGTAAACGAACATTATCTCGACATCGCATCACGTGAAGTTGTCCGGGGTCGATTTTTCACGCCGGCCGAGGTGCGCGGCGGTCATAAAGTATGCGTTATTGGCGAAACGGTCGTCGAAGAACTGTTCGGCAATCTCAATCCGCTCGGGCAGACAATCAGATTCAAGAAACTGCCGCTGACGGTAATTGGAGTTCTCAAATCACGGGGCGAAGCTTCTATGGGAGGCGACCAGGACGACCTGATGCTTTTACCCTTCATTGTTGTGCAAAGACGCCTGCTGGGCATCACGCATGTAAATATGCTGCAGATCTCTGCCAGGACTGCAGAATCTGTCGAATCAGCAAAAGAAGAAATCAATCAGCTGCTTATGCGTCGACACAACAAAAAAACTGAAGATGACGCTGACTTTTCGATTCATACGCAGGACGACATTGCCGAGATGGCTGGTCAGACGCTGGCGATCATCGCCCTGTTGCTCGGCAGCATAGCCTCGGTTTCACTGCTGGTCGGCGGCATAGGCATCATGAATATCATGCTGGTTTCGGTTACCGAGCGCACCCGCGAAATTGGCATCAGAATGGCGATTGGCGCGAAAACCACCGATATTCTCTACCAGTTTCTCGTTGAGGCAGTGGTTCTAAGCTGTGTTGGCGGGGTACTCGGAATTTTTGGCGGCTACATTCTTTCGACGGTTATCGGACATTTCGTTGAGTTCACACCGATTGTTTCGAATGCTTCGATAGTTGTGTCCATACTGTTTTCAGGGGCTGTCGGCATTTTCTTTGGTCTTTACCCGGCCTGGAAAGCCTCACAACTAGATCCCATAGAAGCCTTCAGATACGAGTGACTACAGGGTGTCGCCAAGGTAGACAGTGGTAAAATCGCCAGGCGGAAACACCTTAAGCGGGGCTATCAGCGAAGCCGGGTAAAAGCGATATTTTTCGAGCCGGGCGATTGGCAGCCAGTCGATGCCGGTCTGCATGGCATCATGACTGGGCGCGCCACTGCTGCCCGGCTCTTCGAGAAGTCGGCACAAAAACATGAACTCGATCTGATGAATGCTGTCATCATATTCAGCCAGTTCGTGGTTTGCCGAGATATATTCGCGCACGAAGTAGAGACTACCAACTTCGATGCGGGCCCCAACCTCTTCGAAACATTCGCGCATAACTGCGTCTTTGAGGGTTTCGCCATGGTTCTGGCCGCCACCCGGCAACAGAAAAAAATCGCCAAGCAGATCGTGGTTTCTCGTACACAGAACCTGACCGTCTCTTATGATGAGCGCCTTGGCTGAATTGCGCAGGGGCTTTGCCGGCATGGCATAAGCAGTTTGCTGTTTATTCGGTAACGACATCGTCTTGTCTGGCGCTGACAACCAATTGATTCTTCTGTGCCCGCACGAAAAAATGCGTAAAAAACGAAACAGATCGGCAACCCAGGAGTCTTTCGAGTTCTTCACCCGCCGGGGCTTCGATGAATATACTGTTGCCATCGGGTGTGGCGGCAAAATCGACAAGATTGCCGGCAAACTCACGCAGACTGCCGACCATTCCTTCAATCTGCCGCAGCATTTTGGCTCTCTGATCAGCATCAGGAACGAACAATTGCAGCTTGGTCAGCCGGGAACTTACTATCAGTCTGGCATAACCCAGCGGCTCAAGCCACTCAGGGATGCCACCAGCAAGGTCACCGCGCAGGGCCGTCAGATTAACTTCAGCAGCCATGGCCGGTCGTACCCGCACCATCTTGGCAAATGCTTCGAATTCTTTGCCCAGAACATTGTGGCGTGCGGCAAGCTCCGTGACGACATTACCAGAGATGTTTTCGGGACAGATCATGATTTCATCAGAAGTTACGTGCAGATAAAGATTTTGCTGCTGATTGAGAGGTGAATTCAGTCGTGCAACCACAGTCTTTTCATCAACAATGGTCTTTTCACTGCCAATAGATGACGCAATTCTCTGGCGGTCGAATTCGCCGCGCAGAATCACAACGAAATTCTGTCGGTTTCCGTAATATAGATATAACTCGTAGGCTCTGAGATGACCATTCAAGATTCTGTTGTTCAGCAGATCCGCGGCAACGCTTCTTATACTATCACCTGCAGTCTTATCAGCACCACGCGCGATGCATAGGCTCTCGATCTGGCTCACGATTTCCTGCCCGGCATTCAATGAGGCTTCTCCGCCGTCATAAAGTCCGGAAGCCGTAAAATTGCTGTAAAAAGCCAGCAGAGGATCTGCCAGCGGCGCCGGAAAATATTCGGGCACTGGCTGATTGAAACCGCTCAGCATAAAAGCCGCGGTAAAGGTAACTATTACAAAAATTGTGGCAAGTCTGCTGTCTTTCATCACCATCTGTATCGGAAAAAGTGCGAACAAATTTCAGCATATTCGAGAGCAAAAACAATTGCGACATAAGAGCACGAGTAGAAGAAGAAATCGTCATTCATCATTAATTTACTTGAGATATCTGTCGATGCGGAGCGACATGAAGCGGAAGTTTATGACAATTTGCCGTTGCCGATTTGCTGCCGGCCCCATCGGGCTGGTGCTGTTGATGATGATGATGCTGACAGGCATGGCAGAGGCCGCAGCCTGGAAGCTGAGCCGTAATTTCTGGTCAGAAGAAGACGAAAAAACATACAGTAACTTTGTCGTTGCTCTCGGTCGCTCGAAGTATTCGAATCTGAACCGCTTCATCAAGGACCCCAAGGCCAATCCGTTATATGGCGAAGAAGACAAAAAATTCAACCTTTACCCCGACTGCGCCGACCTGCCCTACCTGATCAGAGCCTACGTCGCCTACAAACTGCGAGTTCCTTTCAGCTACACGGCTTCGATTACCAGCAGGGGGCGGGACCAGCGTTACGGCAAGGGCAATCGGCCAACCAGTTTCAAAGATCAGGACTATTTTAAGTCACCACAGCAGGTATTCAATCAGGTTGTACTGGTAAATTCAGGTTATTTCAGAACCACTGCCGAAATAGAAGATTCAGACTTCTATCCGGTAAAAATTACCAGAAAGTCTATAATACCCGGAACCATATATTATGACCCTGACGGCCATATCGCGATAGTTTACGAAGTCGAAGAGAACGGCCGCATACGCGTTATCGACGCGCACCCCGACCGCAGCATTTCAAAACCCTGGTTCGGCGCCAAATTTACCCGCGGCAACAAGGAAAACGGCGGCGGTTTCAAGCGCTGGCGCCCGATCCGTTACACGTCTGAGGGAAAAATCATCAGATCGCGCAACCACAATCTGCCTGATTATTCTGCTGACGATCAGTATCAGCGCACTTTCAGCGCCAGAGGCCGTACGGGGCTTGGTTACCATGAGTATGTCAGGCTTTCGCTCTGCGACGACGCAAGAAAAAATGACCCGGTCGGCGAGTTTGTCTTTATGATGAAAGATCTGCATGAAGACATCAGCTATCGGGCCGTAGCTGTCAATCTCAGCATTGAGAAAGGCATCAACAAAAGGTCGCATCCCGGCGCCCTGCCCTGGAACATCTACGGCACCGATGGCATATGGGAAGAGTTTTCTACCCCTTCACGCGATGCCAGACTCAAAGTAGCATTCAGGGAGTTTTATGACCGCACCCGCCAGATGATTGCCGAGGCCGAACAGAATCTTGCGGCCGGCGGGCCTGCTTACGCCAGACAACTGGCGGCGGCGTTTTTACAGCAATATCAGATCTTGAGCCAGCAGTTATCTGTCAGTTACGTTAACTCTATCGGCAAACGTGTCTTACTTAACTTCGACAATATCAGCAACCGGCTTTTCGATATGTCGTTCGATCCCTATCATTCGATAGAATTCAGGTGGGGAGCGAAGGGTGAAGAGCTTGCCAGTTCTCCTGACGATCAGACGAAACGTCGCTTTTATCAGCTCGAATATCGCCTGCGCAATCAGCTCGAACGCGTCTACAACCAGCCGACGCCGCTCAGCATGGGGCCGGAACAGCCACCGGCAATTGATGTATGCGGCTGGCTGGCCGGTTATCTTAAAGGCCAACCGGTAGATTCAGCAATTGTGGCTTTCAATCGCGAAGTGATCGCACCAATGCCTGAAGTAAAACAACCGGTCGCCATTGCCGAGGCTACGCCTGAGCAGAAAACTGCGACGACAGCTTTCCAAAAATCAACAGAAGCGCAAATCGAGGCCGCGCCAACGAACCAGGCGGCAGAAGAAAGAAGCGTCTGGGATTCACTACTTGCAACTGGCGACAGCTTTGCCGCTGCCATGGTCAATCCGGATAATTTTGTCGTTGTAAGTAAAGACTGATCGCGAATTTTTGGTTAAGAAAAGTCGTCTTCGCTCCGATACTATGAGCACCTTTGCCAGTTTTTGAATCTACCAGGAGGTTAAGCATGTTTGTTCTGGCACTGACCATCGTTTTGCTGTTATTCGTAGCTCTCGTCACTCACCCCGAACGCTGGCCGGAAAAATGCGCAAGCTTTCTGAGACAACACAACATCAACAATGGCTGAGCAATATTCAATCGCCGAAGTAAGCCGGCTGACCGGATTGCCGGCCCACACTCTGCGCTATTACGAGCAGCAGTTTCCTGTTCTGCTCGGCGTCGAGCGCTCGCGCGGAGGTCACCGCATTTATCGCAAGCACCATCTCGACACTATCAGCCGCATTATCAGGCTGTTAAAAGATGAGAAGGTCAGCATCAAGCGTGCCCGGGAACTTCTGGGCGAACCTGATACCCAGCACAACGAAGAGCATACGGTTGTAGAAAACGGTTCTGACGGTAACACGCATCTCGAGAACATGCTGCATCTTGTCCTGGAAAGGCTCGATCTGCTCTGCCGCAATAACGACAGCCGCGACACTCTGTTGATGAGTCTTCTCAAGAATCAGCCGTCTGACCAGAAGCACGAACTGCTCGAGCAGATCGCGCGCTGCCGCCAGGAGAACCGTGAAACTATAAGGCTCTGCCAGACTGTAATTCAGCGCGGCAGCAAAACCAACTGAACACAGAGGAAACCAGATGCACATTGACGTAGCTTTTACACCGGCCGAAGTGCAGGCGCTTGCCAGCAAGGTCTGCATCGTAATCGATGTCGTCAGGGCAACCTCGAGTCTGACCGTGATCATGTCAAAAAAGCCACGCAAGGTCATTCTTACCACCACCATTCAGAAAGCAACCAAATTCGCTTCACAGCAGACGGTACATCCGCTGTTATGCGGCGAACGAAAGGGTGTCGCGCCCGAAGGATTCGATTTTGGCAACAGTCCGCGTCAGTATTTCGACGCTGACCTTAACGACCGCGTCCTCATCTTCACCTCGAGTAATGGTACACGCGCTGTGGCGGATCTGGCGATGGCCCCGCACGTATATCTCGGCTGCTTTCTTAATGCTGAAGCGGTTACCAAAAAGGCTTATTCAACCGCGAATACCAGCAACATGGACATACTGCTTGTCTGCGCCGGCCGCGAAGAAAAATTCGCACTTGACGACGCGTATTGCGCCGGTTTTCTCGTTACGAAACTGATGGCACAGATATCTGCCCAGAGCAGTTTTGAACTTGGCGACGGCGCTCAGGCGGCTGTCGGCATTTACGGGTATTATCGCGATGACCGCCGCCTGCTCGACATGTCAGGTGCCGGCAAAGCAGTAACCGAAATCGGTCTGGCCGACGATCTCACCTTTCTGCTGCAACGCGATCTGTTCGACTGCGTGCCCGAGCTGATTCGCAAGGACTTTCCCGAGCCCGAGCATGGCTTTTCGGTTCTGGCCTGATATTTTCTTAACAGCGCGCCGGCAATGTGTTAGAATCTGACGAGTAAACCACATTTTCTGGAGTTGCGCAGTGAACTTGCCGCCGAACCCTTTTCAGCTTAAAAAGCATGCCGACGACATACTCGAAATTATTGTAGATCAGCCCATCACTCCGCAACATAAGGCTTTCGCGGTACTTCAGGCAATGGCACAGAAGTTCCAGTATGTCATTTTTACGCTGAATGAAACTGCTTCTCTGCACCCCACGCTTGAGCCACATTTTCCCGAAATACAGCTGCTGGGAAGCCTGCTCGTCGTAGCCTCAGACCCGGCGCAGATCTCATTTCCGCTGCACGGCATAAAGGTCTTCTCTGACGTTCATGCTGCCCGCACGCGAATACGCAACGACCGCCAGATCGAAACTGTCGTCAGAAGAATCATCAAGTTACCGTCCTTCTCTGGTTCGGTCAGCGAAATTCTACGCATGCTGTTGAACCCTGAAGTCACCTTTGAACAAATCGAAGAAGTAACCAACAAGGATCTCTCGCTTGTAGGCCGCATGCTAAAGATCGCTAACAGTTCCAGTCTTGGCAACCGCATGAAAATCGACGACCTCAAAACCGTCGTTAAATTTCTCGGCATCGAAGGTATTCGCCAGATTCTGATTCAGGAAACCTTCAATACTCTTGCTCGCGAATTTGCCCGGGTCAACGACAAACTTTCGCACATGCGGCGTTGCTCTGCCCTGTCAGCTCATGTCGGCAAGCTTATTGGGGCCGATCTTGCATTGATCGGAAAAATCAAGGCAGCCGGGCTTATGCATGACATCGGAGCGCTGGCTCTTTCTTTTCATGGCGCCGCTGAATATACTGGGGTCCAGAGAAGAATCAGATCAGAGCGGCTGGCTGTCTGCGAAGCCGAAAAAGATGCTTTTGGCTTCGATCATCAGGAAATTGGCGAGCGCCTGGCAAAAGAAATGTCGTTGCCAGCCTACATTAACAATACCATCGGGAATCATCACAACGTTGATTTCGAAGAACACGATCTCATTTCCATGTCCGTAATGGTCGCAAACGGTTTTTTGAACGAGCAGATCGAGCAGATCAGCGCCACTGACTACGAAAAATTCATGCCGGCACTGTCTGAAGAACGCGAAAAAAACATGCGCCTGCGCCCGCCCAAAATGCCAGCCAGGCCAGTCGAAACAGTCGATGCTGAAGACAGTGAAGGCGAAGAACCGGCCCAGGACCTCTTCAGTTCAGCCAGAGTCTGCGCCATGCTCAAAGAAGAGCTCGACAACATCATCATGGCTTCACAATCCGGAGACATTTAGCGAAAGCGACAGCAACCTTTGCTGTTGCCGGAGACAACATTATGGCAGAGCAATATCCCTTTCAAATCGTAAACCATGGCGACAATGTCTTCGAAATGATCGTTGGCGACGTAATCAAACCGGATCATAAGGTAGCCGAAGCCCTTGCCATATTGCTCAACAAATGTGATTACGTCATTCTTTCGCTCAAAGAAAACGCGATTCTGCACGAGAGTTTTACCGACAAAATGGCCGAGCTTACTGCTTCTGGCCGGCTGTTGGTGGTAGCCCGCGAAGATGAGCAAATACAGGTTTCTCTGCCTGAAAATAAGAAGTTCAACGAACTACAGGCCGCGCAGAGCCGCGTCAATGGCGAGCGCAATATAGAGAAAATTCTTAAACAGATAGAAAAAATGCCTCTGATGCAGTCTTCTGCCAACAAACTGATGAATATGCTGCGTGACCCGAAGATTACCTTCGAAAACATCGAAGAAGTTACCAGCAAAGACCCAAAGCTGGTTATGCGCATGCTAAAAATAGCTAACAGTGCGGTTTTTTCGCGACGAATGCCGTTCGAGAATCTCAAGGCAGTTGTAACCTATCTCGGCCTCGATGGCATCAAAGAGATAATCTTGCAGGAAACCTTCGACGGCTTTTCTCAGGTTTTCGCCAATCAACGCGAAAAACTGGCACACATGCGCCGCTGTGCGCATCTGGCCACCTGGATCGGCAAACTCATCGGTGCCGACATCAATCTTCTCAGTCGCATGAATTCGGCCGGCCTGCTGCACGATATAGGTTCTCTCGCCCTATGTTTCTATGACAGCCAGGAATACGCACGTGCCACCATGATGGTGCGCAATGATAAAAAGACAGTCGGCGCGGCTGAAATAGAAGTTTTTGGGGTCGACCACCAGGAGCTCGGCATGCTGATGGCAAAGAAAATCGGTATGCCTGACTATCTCTGGCCAGCCATGGCAAGGCACCATGACCCTGACCTGCCTTCAGACGATCTCCTGCTGATATCGGTAATAACCGCCAACGGCTATCTCAATCAGTTTATCGAGAACCTGCCCTTTACACCTTACGAAACCTATCTGCCAGCCTTGGCCGAGAAGCGCCGCAAAAAGGAAGATGGCGGCAGAAATCTTGCCAGACCCGCACAAACCAGCGCTCAGAATGCGATAAACAGCCTTATCAGTGGTAACGACGGCGAAGTTTTCAAGGTACCCTATGTTTACGAAGTTCTCAAAGCAGAACTCGACCGTTTCATGCTCACCGGTACCGAAGCCCAGGGCATGTAGCCGACAAAATTCTGCTGGTTCTGGACAAAAAAGGATGTACCGGTTATTCTTATAGTAGAGGGATCTGATACAGGTACACGCATGGAGGCGTATTATGGCTATTGGCCCAGTAAACAATCCTTATCTTCAACAGATTCTTTTCCAAAATCTGTCGTCTTCAACCATTCAGCCAAACCAGCTCAAAGATTCAACGCAACTGCTCAATGCTGCCATGAATGCCAAAAACAGCACCGCAAGTATTTCCGCCGCCGGCAGCAAAATAAACAACGTCAGCCAGACCATTCGCAGCAGCGGTGACATGCAGGCTTTCGAAGGGTTCCAGACGGCGATGCAACGCGCCAGCACAGCGGCCGACCCGCTGCAGCTGACAAGATTCGTCAACAGCGCTTCGTATGCCGCCAATAATGACGCGGCCGCGCTCAACAGCGCCTTCGCCGGACTGGCCCGCACCATGGGACAGAACGACAATGCACTGGTCGATGGGTTTAACAAGGCCTTTACGGCCACAGTAGAACAGACGGGAACAACCGGCCTCAAGACATTCAATCAGGGCTTAGCGAGCGTTGAAAAGGCTGATTATTCGAATTCTTCGGTCAGTCTAGGCGATAACCTTAAACAGTATTTTGCCACGGTGAACCAGGCGGTCACCTCTGGCAAATCCGAAGAGGAGTCACAATCCAACTTGCAGCGACTCGCTAAAGGCATCGAAATCAGCGAAAAAGCAGACGACATCTACAAATTCTTCAACGAGTTCACCGGCCCCGACCCTGAAAAAGACTTTGCCTGACCCGAACGTTCTCGAACCGGCGCAATCAATCTGACTCTCAGTCAGCAAAGATTACGGCGGAGAGCGGTTGCAAGGTTATACTGCCGGGCTTCAGAGAAAACCCCGCCGGACTGGCAATAGCTTCAGTCCCGGCGGTTTTTTCGTCAACCAGAACCTTTTTGCCGGTCAAATCTATTTCCAGCGTCAGCTTGCGTGATTTGTCGTCAGCATTGATGAATACGTAATAAGCCCTGTTGTTGGTAGACCGGCAGATGTATGCAATCACCAGATCTTTTTCGAGAATTTCGGGGGCTTTGATCAGCAGAACGTTTTTGTCGACAATTTCTTTGCTGCCCAGCCTGAATGCATCGGTCGAGCGCCGCAGGGCAATCAAGCCTCTGGTATACTGGCTTGTCACCTGGTTAACCGCATACTTTTGAGCATCGGTGGCCTTTGCCCAGTCGAACATGTTTATTGCATCAGTTGAATCGTATGAATCGTGAATGAAAAACGGGTTCTTGAAAGGCTTGCCTTCAGCATCGGCAAATACGTGAAACTTGTGTTCAGGCGTATTCTGGCCTTTCCACTGCTTGCTGCGGCCGTATTCCTGACCGGCATGCAGAAAAGCGGTGCCCTGCGATGTAAGGATAATCAGATTGCCCAGACGCAGTCGCCTGTGAATTTCCAGGTCGTTTTCGGCTATTTCGGGGTCTTTTTTGATCGACTGAGCGATGACATCGTAAGCCGGCAGATTGTCGTGCGCCTCGATATACTGAACCATATCGCCGGGTGAATCTGCGGGAGTATTAGATGGTTGGCCCTTGATATTGTTGAACAGGCCGGCAATGCTGCGTGGGCCGCCGGTAAGAAACATCGGGTCGCCCTCGCAGCCAAAACCTGATTTGAGTTCATTGCGCATTTCATCGCTGAAAACGCCGACGCTGTCGGTGTGCGCCATCCAGTCCTGGTCAGCGGCTTTTCCGGCCAGCGCAGGGTCTTCGTGATGACCCTTGAAAGTACGCCAGCCTTCACCAATAAACAGAGCCAGAGGGTTGATCGCAGCGGCGGCGTCAAATGCTTCCTGCACAGCATCGCTGGTGGCGTCACCCATCATGTCCCAGCGCATGCCATCGATGCCATATTCCCTGAACCAGTGCCTGACTGAATCTATCATCAACTTCTTCGACATTTTGTGGGTAGTTGCCAGATTGTTGCCAAAATCGCCGACAAAAGTGCCTTTGTTGTCTCTGAAAAAGTAGTAATCAGGCACAATATCGTTCAAAAAGCTGGCCTGCGCCATGTGAGTATAAACGACGTCGAGAACCACTCCCATTCCGGCGGCGTGAATGGCATCAACAAGCTCTTTGAATTCGGCAATACGCAGTTCAGCATCATCAGGGTTTTCAGAATAAGCGCCGTCGAGTGAAAAATAGTTCTGCGGGTCATAGCCCCAGTTGTAATTGCTGTGTTTTGCCGAATAATGCAGCTCACGCTGCCCCATCTGGGTTTCGTCGCCAAAATACCAGGCCATTACCGGCAGAAACTGAATATGCGTAACACCCATCGACTTTATGTACGGAAGTTTGTCAATAAAGGCACGGTAACTGCCCCAGCGATGCTTGAGATCTTTCTCTATCGAAGGATCAGAGGTGAAATCTCTGACGTGAACTTCATAAATTACGGCATCTTCGCGCTTTGTGTAACCAGCGATTCTGGCCGGCACCGGTTTTTTGCCAACTGCGGCAACATCGACAACCGCCGCCTTGCCGACGAAGTCGCGACTACTGCCGGCCGACTGCCCGGCGGCATCAACTGTAACTGCAGCCATCGAGCGGGCATAAGGGTCGAGCACTCGTTTAGGTGCCAGACCAGGATTACAGACCTCGAACTGATAATAAAAACCACGTGGATCTGCCAGCCCAGCCGGGCTGCCGTTACCGATTTCAGCAGACCAGACACCGCGCTCACCGCGCTGCATGACGACCCGCCCGATTTCACTGTTCTGGTCTTCGCGAGCGAAAACAATCAGCTCCACCTTGTCAGCAAGCGGCGCCCAGAGTTTGATAGAGGCTGAGCCATCGCCATATCTGCAGCCAAGATCGTCGCCTTCATAGGCATATTGTTCGTCAACAAGCTTCCAGTCAAGGCCGGCGACAACTTCTGCATCTGCCCAGGCGACCTTGAGAGGATGTTGCGCAATGGTAAAATCAGCTTCAACAATAGCCTGCTCTTTATCAATTTTACAGGCAGTGACCTTAATGGCATTGCCATCTTTATCAGCTATCTTCAGCTTAGCAGCCAGAGCGACGTTATCGAGACCGGCGAGACTGTTGAAAAGAAGTCTGACACGCCCTGCCGCCAGCACGGTTGCCAGCTGCAGATCGTTGCTGATTTTGAGTTCAGGCGAATTATACAGGTTGTCGTCGCCTTGTTTAACCCAGACATGGTTCTGGTTTTCTGTAAGCTTTACCATCTTGTTGCCACCCTCTTTCTCTCCCGAGATCCGGTCGAGTATCAAAAAACTCACCTGTTGCGCATCAGCGAGAAGCGCAATATCGAGCCACACACCAAACGAGTCGCTCGCCGTAAAAGGAGCTGCACCCTGCGGCCAGTCAGTCGATGGCGACTTCACCTCATCCCAGTACCAGACGCCAAAGCGCTGATAGTCAGCATCAGCTCGCTGGTAGTGGATACGCAGATAACCTGGCAGCGGCTCGTCTGACGCCAGACAGGCTTTGCCCGTTCCCATGAACAGCGTTATCGCGAGCACCACAAAAGCCGGCCACATCTGTCGGGCTTGAAGTTTCATCAGGTCACCTCACTGAATAATTGACAGCATGATACAAACAAACAGTCTTTACAGGCAAACAGAGAATTTATTGCGACCACCGGATCAGGAGCTGCAGATTAGCATGATCTGTTTGGCAAAGTTGCGCTGTTTTGCAAAACTGTGCTATTTAAGCAGATACTCAAACGTACCGGCAGATTAACGATGCAGAACCTGTGGAATTTCGTAAAACATATTTTTAACCGGGTGGTTGAAACCAAAGTCACCGAGGCTGCGGCAGCTATTGCCTATTATGCGATTCTGTCGTTTTTTCCGCTGATTCTTTTTCTGATTGCCTTCAGTTCGTCTTTTCTGCAAAGTGCCGAAGTGCAGGGTCAGATTCTCAAGTTCGCTGAAGAGTATATGCCCGGCTCAGAATCACTGGTTGCCGGAAACATTCAACACCTGATCAGAGCCAGCGGCGCGGTCGGACTACTTGGCACCGCCATGCTGCTGTGGTCTGCGACATTGGTGTTTGCAGGCTTTGCACAGAACATCAACAACGCCTGGACATCAGCTGAAAGCCGGCATTTTCTGATCGACAGGCTGATCGGGCTGATGATGATCGGCATTCTCGTGATTTTTCTGATTCTGTCACTTATCACCAATACACTGCTCGACGTTCTGCCGCGAATTTTCCCGACTTATCTCGAAACACTTTTTGCCGAGATGACCAGATTCAATCAGATTATGATCGAATATCTGCCGCAGACTACAATTTTTATGCTGCTGCTGATGCTTTACAAGTACATTCCGAATTCACTGGTGCGCTGGCGCGAATCCCTTGCCGGCACTCTGTTTACCATGCTCGCTCTGCAGCTCACCAAGCATTGTTTCATCTGGTATCTGTCGTTCGGCACTGACAGCTACAGCCTGGTCTACGGTTCACTCGGAGCTGTCGTCGCCTTTATGCTGTGGATATACCTGTCTTCGTGCATAATTCTGGTAGGCGGCCATGTCAGCTCTGCCGTCGCCCTGTTTTTCCGGCCGGCGCGCGAACCAGCTGCAAACGGTGAGCCCCCGGTATTTGTATAAAAACAGCCTACCACTTTTCAGCGGGTTTCTTTTCGCTTTTCATGCTTAAAGAGATGCGTTTACGGGGAATATCTACTTCGAGAACGCGTACTTTAACCTTCTGCTGTACCTTGACGACTTCGGCAGGATCTTTGACGAAACGGTCGCAGAGCTGACTGATGTGAACCAGACCATCCTGGTGAACGCCGATATCGACGAAAGCACCGAATTGCGTGACGTTAGTGACGATTCCGGGCAGCATCATGCCTGGCGCGAGGTCTTTAATCTCGTTTACGCCTTCAGCAAAGGCGAATGCCTCGAATTTGTCGCGCGGGTCAAGCCCGGGACGTGCCAGCTCTTTCATGATGTCGCTGAGTGTCGGAATACCGATTTCTTCGCTGACGTAGTCTTTGAGCTTAATGCGATTACGCAACACCTGACTTCTGATCAGCTCTGCCACCGAGCAACCGAGGTCGGCGGCCATTTTTTCGACGATTTTGTAGCTTTCGGGGTGAACTGCGCTGTTGTCGAGCGGGTTGTCGCTGCTGCGCACGCGCAGGAAACCGGCCGCCTGTTCAAAAGCGCGCGGGCCAAGACGCGGAACCTTATTGAGCTGGCGGCGATTTTTGAAAGGGCCATTCTCTTCGCGCCAGGTGACGATATTTTTGGCAAGCTGCGGGCCGAGACCGGCAACATAGCTCAATATCTGACGACTGGCAGTATTCACTTCGACGCCAACACCGTTGACACAGCTCATTACTACGTCATCGAGACCCTTTTTCAGTTTGCCCTGTTCAACGTCATGCTGATACTGACCGACACCGATGCTTTTGGGATCAAGCTTAACCAGTTCAGCCAGCGGATCCATGAGGCGGCGCCCAATCGACACGGCGCCGCGCACGGTGACGTCGTAATCGGGAAATTCTTCACGCGCTGCTTCAGAGGCACTGTAAATCGATGCGCCGCTTTCATTGACCATTACCACAGGAATATTGGCCGGCAGCTGAAGACCTTTGATAAAAGCCTCAGTTTCACGGCTGCCAGTGCCGTTTCCAATGGCGAAAGCCTCGATTTTATGGCGATCGACAAGTTTTTTAACAAGAACCGCCGAGGCCAGGCGGGCCTGTTCTGATTGTGAGATGAAGATGACATCGTGTTCGAGCAGTTTGCCCTGCGGATCGAGACAAACGACCTTACAGCCGGTGCGAAAGCCTGGATCTATGGCAAGAACCGATTTCTGACCAAGAGGCGGCGCCATCAGCAGCTCACGCAGATTGGCGGCAAACACTCTGATTGCTTCTTCTTCGGCCCTTTCGCGCAACAGTTTACGAAATTCGTTTTCTATCGATGATGAAAGCAGACGTTTGTAAGAATCTTCAATCGCTTCGCGAATCTGCTCCCAGGCCGGGCAAAAAGCCTGTCGGTAGAATCTGGTTATGCTACGTACGGCTTTTTCAGCATCTGGCTGGATCGAAACTTTCAAAAATTCTTCGTTTTCACCGCGCATAATGGCGAGCAGACGATGCCCGGCGATTTTGGCGGCGGGCTCCTGCCAGTCGAAATAATCGCGAAATTTTGCGCCCTCAGTCTCTTTATCTTTAACTACTTTCGACTGCAGTACGGCTTCAGCCGCAAACAATTCGCGCAAAGCAGCTCTGACTTCGGCATTCTCACTGACCATTTCGGCAATGATGTCGCGCGCACCCTGAAGTGCATCGGCAGGTGATTCCACACCCTTTTCGGCCGAAACAAAAGCAGTCGCAGCAGAGGCTGGATCAAGACCAGGAGCCTGTTTCAAAAGCATCTGAGCAAGATCTTCGAGGCCCTTTTCGCGGGCAATGGTTGCTCGCGTGCGCTTTTTCGGGCGATAAGGCAGATAGATATCTTCGAGTTCGCTGAGATTGGCGGCCTCGTCTATTTTAGCCGTCAGCTCGTCAGAGAGCAGGTTGCGCTCTGTCAGAGACTTGATTATGGCTTCGCGGCGCTTATCGAACTCGGCAAACTGTTCGAGCCGGTCTCTGACCGTCTGAATCTGAACTTCATCGAGCGAGCCAGTTCGTTCTTTGCGGTAGCGTGCGATAAAAGGCACGGTGCCGCCTTCATCGAGCAGTTGTGCAGTCGACATCACCTGCAGAGCATTGATTTTAAGTTCTTCGGCAATACGGGCAAACCATTGATCATTCATCAGCAAACCTCTGACTACACTCATGATGTGATCAGTAAAAGAGAATGAGAACTAAGACGAGAACAATTGCGATACCGATCACGATTACGATCACGATTACGATTACGATTACGATTACGATTACGATTACGATTACGATTACGATTACGATTTTAAAGATGGGATATCTTTATACCCTCGGATGAGACTGTCGTCAAGCCGTGATGCTGCAAAATTGCGGTGGTGGTTTAAATTGCGGTATAATGTTTCAGAAGTCTGGTATTCTGATAAACTTCGAAAAGTAAAGATAGAATGAGAGCTGGCGATGGAAGATACGCTGAACAGAAAGCTGCCTCCTGATCTTGACAAGCTGCAAATGCTGGGACGGCTGGTTTCCGGCATAACGCACGAAATTAACACGCCAATGCATTATCTCGAGCACAACCTGACTTTTCTTAAAGCGGCTTTTAACGATCTTATGCGCCTGCAGGAACACTGCTGCGAAGTATTGCAGAAAATCGAGAACGGCGAAAAACTCGATCCCGGCGCCTGGCAGGAACTGGCCAGTCTTAAAACAGAAGTCGAACCTGATTATCTACAGACTGAGATCGGCAAAACCATCGAACAATCGATCGAAGGCATTGACATGGTTTCGAGTATCGTGCTCGCGCTCAAGGATTTCTCGCATCAGTCGCAGCGTGAGTTTTCGATGACCGATATCAACAAGTGCGTTGAAACGGCCTGCACAATTTCACGGCATGAATGGAAAAAGGTTGCCGATATGAAGCTGGATCTGGCTGGTGATCTGCCTTTTCTGTTCTGTTCGCGCGACGAAATCCATCAGGTCCTGCTCAATCTTGTAGTCAATTCAGCTCACGCCATTGCTGAAAAGAAAGATGCCGGACACTATGACAGAGGCGTTATACTTGTAAAAACCTTATCGCTGGGTGATCGCGTCGAGATAAGAGTTGAAGACGACGGCGCCGGAATTGCCGAAGAGAACAAATCACGAATCTTTGCAGCAGATTTTACCACCAAAAAAGCCGGAGCCGGCACAGGCTTTGGCCTGAGCCTGGTACGGCATATAGTAGAAAATCGGCATCATGGCGAAATCACTTTCACCAGCAAATCTGGGACTGGCACAGTTTTTACCGTCGTATTGCCACACCGCCAGACCGTCAGCAACAACGGAGGAACGGAGTTATGATTCCTCGTCGCCTGCTATTCGTAGACCCCGACACCAATGCTCTCGATGCATATAAGCGCCTGCTCAAGGCACTGCGGCCAACCTGGTCGGCCAGTTATGCTGCCAACGGTCGCGAGGCAATTCAGATCATGCGCAAACTCAAGCCTGATGCGATGATCACTGAGCTCAATATGACTATCGAGAATGATGCCGACCTGCTCAAGGCAGTGCAAAAATTCTACCCAGATGTCATCAGAATAGTTCTTTCCAGCGAATCTGATGCACAGGCCGAGACCATTTTGCGCGCAACCCAGTCGGCCCATCGTTTTCTTGCCAAACCCTGCAAAGGCGAAGTATTGCTGGCTAATATCGAACAGGCTGCCGAGCTGCGCAAAATTCTCAACAGCCGCGAATTACGCGAACTGATCAGCGGCATGCCATATCTCCCCAGCCTTCCACAGCTTTATAACGAACTTATCAGCGCCATGGAATCGCCAATGGTGTCGGTTGCCGATCTTGGTGAGATAATTGCTCGTGACGTCTCGATGACAACTCGCATACTGCACCTCGTTAATTCTGCCTTTTTCGGGCTGCCGCGGCAGGTTTCAAATCCACGCGAAGCTGCGGTAATGCTCGGAATGAATGTTTTGAAATCGCTGATTTTATATGTAAAGCTCTTTTTCGCCGCCCCGGATTCGAAATTTCCCGGTTTCTCACTCGACGACATGTGGGCGCACAGCTCGATCACAGCCAGACTTAGTCGCGAGATTGCCAGAGACTTCGATGGTAACAGTCGAGTTCAGGAGGACGCTTTTCTCGCCGGAATGCTGCATGATGTCGGCAAACTGCTGCTGCTCGAGCAACCCCAATATATCAGCAATATAAAGTGGCAGCAGTCACAGAACGCAGATTTATCTTTTGCCGAGGCCGAGTATCTTGAATATTCAACCTCACACGCTGAAGTAGGCGGCTATCTGCTCGGTCTCTGGGGCCTGCCCGACCCGGTAGTAGAGGCAGTTGCCTGCCATCACCGACCCATGCAGATTTCTGGAGGAACCTCACCAGTGCTGGCGGCAACATATCTTGCCAACGCTCTTATCTGTCGTGCCGGCGGCGAAGAAATCAAATTTGACGAAACCCTGCTGAATCAGGGTAAAATAACAAAAATGTTACCTTCCTGGTCGAACCAGGCAAAGAGGCTTCATGAAGAACTCAACCATAGTTAAACCAAGACTTCTGCTGGTAGACGATGAGCCGAATATTCTGGCCTCATATGGTCGCGGCCTTCGCCGAAACTGGGATCTCGTCACCGCCGTCAGCGGCGAAGAAGGACTGAACGAGATTCGCGAAAATGGTCCATTTGCCATAATTGTGGCAGATTTCAACATGCCGCGCATGGACGGCATAACTTTTCTTGCCAATACGATCAACCTCGCTCCGGAAAGCATACGCATGATGCTGACCGGCGAAGGCGATTTTCAGATTGCGACCAAGGCAGTCAACGAGGGCAATATTTTCAGATTCATGACCAAGCCCTGCTCGCTCGAGAATCTGGAAAGGTCTCTGACTGCCGGTTATCGACAGTATCAGCTGCAACAGATCGAAAGAGAAGCACGCCAGCAGGAAATACAGATTGCCGGAGAAATTCAACAGACCCTCCTGTTTGAAGAAATCCCGACAGAAATGCAGGGCGCCGAACTGGCATCGATCAGTATTCCCTCGCAGAGCGTTGACGGTGATTTCATTGATTTCTTCAAATTCACACCGACAAAATTCGACATTGCAATTGGCGATGTGATGGGAAAGGGCGTGCATGCCGCTCTGGTCGGTGCGGGTGCCCGCAACCGCCTGAGTCGTGTGATATGGAACCTCTCGCGCCGTCAGAGCGAAGACCCAACGCCGGCGGCTATAATGCAGGCGCTCGACAACAACATGCATGAAAAGCTTGGCGAGCTGAACAAGTTCATCACTATGGTTTACGCACGTTTCGACCTTGACCAGTACACACTTAACTATGTCGATGCAGGTCATGTGCCGACTTTGTGGTATTCAGCCGCCAGCAATGAATGGAAACCACTTAAGGGGCGCAATTTTCCGCTCGGAATTCCGATGCCGCGAGCAGCCGAGCAGTTCGAAATCAAATTTGGCTACGGCGACTTGTTTCTGTTTTATTCTGACGGTTTATCGGAAGGCCGCGACAAGCATGGCTGGCAATATGGCGACAAGCAGTTCATTCACGCACTGCGCGAACTGCCGAAAAACTCGGCAAAAACTTTCCTGCGCCTGCTCGTAAATGATTTCAAATCATTTGTCGGCCACAACTATTTTGCTGACGACCTCACAATAGTAGCTGTGCGCATAGCCTGAAACAAGATTATTGACCTTGCATATTTGCAATTGTAGTTAACAATAAACGTTAAATAGCCGACTCCTGTCTAGTTGGAACGATTCGCTCGATCCATGGAGTACAAATTCGGGAGTAATTATGTTTCACAAACCTGCAGAACAAGGTGGTAAAGATCCGGCCGCCGCTTTTAAAACGACACTTGGTGTCTGGATGTTTATCGGTTATGCGATTGTTTACGCGGGATTCATCGGGATAAACCTGATCAGCCCCTTAGCTATGGAAACAGAGATTTTCATGGGCCTTAACCTTGCCGTAACCTATGGTTTTGGACTTATTGTGTCAGCTCTGATCCTTGCGGTCATCTACAATCAGCTCTGTAACAATAAAGAAGCGGAACTCGCCGCATCTTCAGAAGGAAAGGCGGAATAACAAGATGGAAGTAATGCCTGTAGTATTGTTTGCCGCCTTTGTTGGACTCGTACTCGGTCTTTCATTCTATTTTGCCAGCCAGGCCAAGTCTGCTGCCGGCTACTATGCCGCCGGAGGCACAATTCACTGGTTCGTCAACGGCATCGCTTTTGCCGGCGATTACCTTTCTGCTGCATCATTTCTTGGCATCTGCGGTATGATTGCGACCTGCGGCTACGATGGTTTTCTTTACTCGATCGGCTATCTGGCCGGCTGGATAGTAGCGCTGTTTGTCGTTGCTGAGCCAATGAAACGTCTCGGCAAATACACCTTTACCGATGCGCTAGATGCAAAATTCAATTCAAAGGGTATTCAGCTCGCAGCAGCGATAAGCACAATCATCGTCTCGCTGTTCTATCTGATTCCGCAGATGGTCGGAGCCGGCGTGCTGATCACGCCACTGCTCGGTTTTCCGCATTACGTTGGCGTCATTCTCGTCGGCATCGTGGTCATTACAATTGTCGCCTCAGCCGGCATGACCTCTACCACCTACGTGCAGTTTCTCAAAGGCGGCCTGCTCATAATATTCTCGACCATGCTCGTCGTTTCGACTCTTGGCCGTGGTTTTTCGACAACGCCAGACCAGGGCGGCAAAGTACCCTTCTACAAATACGCCAGCCTTGAAGCCAGCGAAGCCGATGGCAGAATTACACCGGCCGACAGCGCCTGGCAGTTTTCAGGCATGCGCGAAGAAGCTGGCCAGTCACTGGTCAAGCTGTTGAAAGACGGAAAAGCCAGCTGGTGGCATAAGCAGACCGGTGCTGAAACCGGCAAGGTAATCCTGCATGAAACTCAATCGGTCGTTGTAAAAGCCGATGGCAGCAGATTGATCAATGGCAGTCCGGCTTCGGCAGAAAATCATCTGCGCCAGGTCGGCAATCTCGAAATAATCAAAGGCAAAAGTGGCGCAGAAGCCAGCACTGGCGCCGTTGGCCCGGCCGAATTTCTGGCTGACATCGGACATCGTGACACCCGCGTCAAAACCTGGAAAGCGATCAAGTTCAGCGAAGACGACAATCAGGTAACGGTATATGTCGCCGGGCTGGTTCCCGGAAACCGTATACTGCGCCCAGGCTTGAAATTCAAGGTCGAAGGCACCTGGCTGCAGAAACTCGACTTTGTCTCACTCATGCTTGCACTCTTTCTCGGCACTGCTTCGTTGCCGCATATTCTCATCAGATATTACACGGTTCCCAGCCCGGCGGCAGCGCGCAAATCGACTATCGTCGCGATAGCCGCCATCGGCGCTTTCTACGTGCTTACCCTCTATATGGGTCTGGGAGCCATGACCAACGGCACCGTCAACCTTCTCGATGACAACATGTCAGCGCCGCTGCTGGCAAGATCATTCGGAACCTTTCTGTTCTCGGCTATCTCTGCCATCGCTTTCGCTACCGTTCTCGGCACGGTCAGCGGCCTGATCGTCGCTGCTTCCGGTGCGGTTGCGCATGATCTGATGGATCGCTACCTCGGCCTCAACCTCAGCGAAAACCGCAAGGTCAGAGCGGGCAAGATCTCGGCCGTGGTTATCGGCATCGTCAGCATAATTCTCGGCATACTCTTCGAAGGCACCAACGTTTCTTTCCTGGTGGGCTGGGCTTTTTCAGTCGCTGCCTCGGCCAACCTGCCGTCAATAATCATGCTGCTGTTCTGGAAACGCACCACCGCCAGCGGCATCATCGCTTCGATCATCGCCGGCGTCGTTTCAGCCATGAGCATGATTCTGCTCTCACCCAGCATGTTCAGAATATATGGCCTCGACCCCGCCAGTGCGCCTTTTCCGATCGACAACCCCGGCATATTCTCGATTCCGATCAGCTTTGCCGCCCTGGTTATCGTATCGCTGATGACGCAGCCCGGTCAGGAAAAGATGCCGGAAACAGCAGCAGCCTGATCTCTGTTGACATAAAGTTCCGTCGGGCAGCTATGCCCGACGGCGCTTTTTTGTTATGCTGAAATCCATAGTTCACATAGAACAGTTTTGCATAACAGTATAGCGAGGACCGGCATGAAGTATTTTCTGGTTCGCAGTGTAATTCCTACGCTTCTGACTATCGCGCTTTTCGTGATGGCGATTTTCTTTTTCATGCTTCCAGCACTCGAAAAGAGCATCATGGATCAGAAAAGAGAGATGATCAAGGAGCTTACCAATACTGCCTGGAACATTCTTGCCCGCTTCGAATACGACGAGCGCATCGGCGTGATGACGCGCGAGCAGGCGCAGAAACTGGCGATAGAATCGATTCAGAACCTTCACTACGGGCAGGGCATGAAGGACTACTTCTGGGTCAACGACATGCAGCCCCGCATGATCATTCACCCTTACCGCACTGACCTCAATGGCAAAGATCTCAACGACGTCACCGATCCTTCCGGTAATCGGCTTTTCGTTAAATTCGTCGAAATCGTTAAGGCCCATAATGCCGGCTACGCTGAATATCTCTGGCAATGGAAAGACGATCCGAGCCGAATTTCGCCTAAGCTGTCTTACGTTAAAGGATTCGAACCCTGGGGCTGGATCGTTGGCACCGGTGTCTATCTCAACGATGTACGTAACGAAATCGCCTCGATCAGAAACAACCTGATTTTCTTCTCAACCGCCATATTGCTGATTACAACCGGGCTGCTCGCCTTTCTGCTGGTTGGCAGTTTTCTTTCGGAAAGGCGCCGCCGGCTTGCCGAACTGAGCCTGCGCGAAAGCGAAGAAAAATACCGCATGCTGGTTGAATCAGCCGGTGAATACATGATCATGTCCTTGTGTGGGCAGGAGCTTTTTGCCAACAACAGCATGCTCAGACTGCTGGGTTATTCAGCCGAAGAATTCATGCAGAAAAACATTCTCGAGATCGTCGAAATGTCGCCCGCTGAAAAGGAGCGTGGCTACCCATATTCGGTAGCTCTGGTAAAAGGCGAAGAATACCCGCATCAGTATGAAACCTACCTGATAAAAAAAAGCGGTGAGCGTTATCGAGTAATGATACTGCTTTCGAGTATTCCGCAGGGTGACAAATCAGGCTTTCTCATGATCGCTTCAGAAGTTACCGTTCAGCAGGAAAGGGTTATACGCCAGGACAGGCTGCTCGAAGAACTGCAACGCAGTTTTCTCTATTTTCACCAACGCATAGCTGATCTGGCCAGTTTGCCGGCAATCATCTGCACGCCTGCCGAAACCCTTCATTCAGTCGCACGCTACTTTCAACCCGATGGCATCGATGCTGTTCTCGTCGAAGATGGCAGCGGTATCAGAGGGGTACTGTCTTTGCAGACCTACATTCAGTTTCTGCTCTCAGGCAGTTACGATCTCAAGACGACTTCTCTTGCCGATATCAAGCTCGAAGCACCTGTCTTTGTCGATGAATCGGCACTTCTATTCGATGTTTATCTCAAAATCGAAAAAAGTGATTTCAATCATGTTTTCGTAATCAACGACAAAGGCGAACCGACCGGTCTGGTCAACAATCACAGCTTTATCTTTCTGCAAAATTATTCGCCAACGATTCTGCTGCGCGAAATTCAGGTCATCGACAACGAAGAAAAACTGACCACCGCTAACCGGCTGTTGCCAGAGCTTTCGCGCATCTTCATCAAAAATCAGATCGGTGTTGGTCATTTGAATCGTCTGATAACAGATGTTTCAGACCTCATTCTCGAAAAGGCCATCGAGCTGTCCGTTAAAAAGCTGGGACCGCCGCCGGCAGATTACTGCTTTATGGTGCTTGGCAGCCAGGGCAGACGAGAACAGACTCTATGCACTGATCAGGATAACGCAATCGTATTTGCCGACGTTGCTGAAAGCGAAGAGGAATCGGCTAAAAAATATTTTCTCGAACTTGGAAACAAAGTCTGCACGTTGCTCGACCGTTCTGGCTACAAATACTGCGACGGCGACATCATGGCAAAAAACCCGACCTGGTGCCAGCCTCTCGCGAAATGGAAAGCAAATTTTTCGGCATGGATCAACACTCTTGAAGCCAAAGATCTGCTGCAAACCAAGATATTTTTCGATTTCAGAGCAATCGCTGAACCCGGCAACCGTTCAACCCGGCTGGTCGATCACCTGCAAAAGCACCTCGAAAGCGAACTGGCCAACAGCCCACGCTTTTATTTCCTGCTTGCCATAAACATTCTACAGTTCGATCCGCCTCTCGGATTCTTCGGTGATTTCATTCTGGAAACCCGCGGTCATCACGCCGACGTGCTTGATATCAAGGGCGTTCTGAGCATGGTAGTAGATTTTGCCCGTATTTATGCGCTCAAACATGGCGTCCGCACGCGCAACACGCACGAACGCCTGCAAGCGCTCAATGAGCTTGGGATTTTGACGAGCCAGAGCTATGATGATCTTGAACGCGCACTCAATTATCTGATGACGATCAGGCTCGAAAATCAGGTCGAAGAGACTGACCAGGGCCTCAATCCAGATAATCTGATCAAGCCTGAGAACCTCACTACGATCAATCAGAAAATTCTCAAAGAGATTTTCGCTCAGATCAAGAACTTTCAGGTTCGACTCAGCTACGACTTTACCGGCACGACGGGAGTTAAAACCTGATGATTCTAATTTCCGGCGACGTTCACAGCCAATACCACGTAATCAACGAGCAGATACGACATGCCGAAACTGTTATGAATAGGGAACTCGATGCCGTAATTGTGCTTGGTGATTTTGGAATTTACGAACAGCCCCTGCACCAGTTTTTCGACAAGGAAGGCGGCCATTTTCTGCGCAAACTATACTTTATCGACGGCAACCACGAAGAGTTCGCGCAGTTCGATCATCTCATCGAGAAATACAGCCATTCTCTCAACCACCTGTCCCGCGGCAAGGTCACGCAGATATGCAATAGACGCTTTTTGTCACTCGGCGGAGCACGCTACATGGATGCGCTGAACTCGCCCTCAGGTTCAGAGATAAGAGATTGCGATATCGCCCACTGTCTCGCGCACCGGGCTGACGAAGTAGACTTTATAATCACGCATGACTGCCCGGCCGGCATCGGCGTACCGAACGCACCAGGCATGGAGTTTTACGGCAAACCAGGTTTCGAGCGTGGCAGTGAACTGATCGAGCATTTCAAGCCCAAAAAGTGGTTTTTCGCACATTATCACCGCTGGTTCAGCCGTAAGATTGGCGAATCAGAGTTCTTTGGCCTGCCCGAAAGCTGGAAAGGTTTTGGCCTGCTCGATGAACAGGGCAACTATCAGGCTGTTGAACATGCCGTTGAAAAACGCGAAGACTGGCTGCAACGCTTTATTAAAAAGCTGTTCAGCCTCTAATCCTCTGTAAACATTGGCTATGGGTTTTATCAGTCGTTGCGAGGAGCCTGGCGACGAAGCGGTATGCCGCAGGCATAAGCCAGCTCTGAGCTATTCCTTCTGACAATGAGCAAGCCGCAGTGTTTTGGCAGTTAATCGGTGCCAATCATCACGCTCGAAGCTTTGACCACGGCATAGACTTCTTTGCCGACCTTGACACCGAGATTTTCGCAGGATTTTTTGGTAATGATCGAAGTGATTTCTTTGCCCGGAGCAACTTCTACAACTATTTCTGCGTTAACTGCGCCGATCTCGACTGATTTGACAACACCCTTCAAAGCATTTCTGGCACTGATCTTCATCGCAAACTCTCCTTTATTCGAATAAAATAAGACCCAACCATCAGCGACACTGCTGAAGAAACGATCTCAGATCAGCGTGGCGATCTGGTGGAGACTTAAAATTCTAACACATAACTCCGTACAGAAAATACCCCATTGGAAGTTGCTCTGACGGGCAGTATTTTCGTGTATTCTGCAACGCCTGGCGCCGGCTTGCAGAAATGAAACAGCCCAGGTTTCATATGGAACAAAAAGATAGCTGCAGTTATCGACTGTGCTTACTGTGCTTAAAGACTGCCGATACCTATTACTTTTGGGGTTTTGATGGTCGGATGATTCTCGGGAACCATGATCGAAATCGGTGCCGGCATGCCATTAACGCCCTTCTTTTTGTCGATCCATATCTTGTAGACCCAGCCGGCAATTGCACTGTCACCGTAGCCATCGCCGTTGCTGTATCTCTTGTTTACGCGGGTAATCTTGAGCGGCAAAGCATAAAATTTGAAGTTGTTGTAATCCTTCTTCAGCGAAAACTGTGGAACATCGACACGCAAAGCATCGCTGTTCTCATTCACCAGGCCGCCACCAGCTATTGCAACAAATGCCTCGGCGCACTTTTCAAGGGTTTCAGACTTCAGAACCTCGGTGTATTCATAAAGCACATTGAGCACTCCCGTGGGTAGCTGATTGACAGGAATATCATCCCTTTTGCTCTGTGCCGATGCTTCAAAAGCTGTAAGTGCAGACATCAACACAAAAACAAGAACCGCGTAGAAAACCTTTTTCATTTTGCCTCCCGTAAACATTCGTATCAACCCGACGAACTCAAGCAAGTTTTATGTATAACAGTACATTATGATACTAACATATACTCTCTGAAGCTAAAACCTCCGAAAGTCCTGATCTGTAATCTTTGCCCGGAACTGTTTCCTGGACTGACCTGACAGTCCTTGAGCGCAAATGCGATTCCAGAGATTCAGAATGCCATCCATCTGCGGAGACATCCAAATACAGGCCAGTTTACTTATCGACGGTGTCTTTCAGCCAGAGATATAGCTGTTCGCAGGCATCGTCGCCACAGCGCGTAATCTGAATTTTTCCGCCAACGATTTCGCTTCTTATCTTATGCGCAGTAACGACCTTGCCGGCTACTATTATTGCCACCGCCCGATCGATATTGGCCGCGGTGAACTGCTGCAATTCTCTGGCGTTACCCTCGCCAAGAACCACGTTGAGCGTCGTTTTTCCATCGACCTTGTCGCCGACTTCGAGCTGTGCTTCAGGGCTAAAACCGACATCCGGCCGGTTCTTTACTCTGAAATGTCGAGCCGGCTGGTCGGTTACCCCCAGATGGTCAAGTGTATAGGTGACGATAACTTCGTCGTCAGCCGGCTTTGCAAAGTTTGCTGGATCGCTTTGCTCGTCAAGAACAAGGTAAAAGCCATTTTGCAGGGAAACATTTTGCGCGGCTTTCTGCGCTTCCCCGGCTTCCTGAGTGTAACCAGCCGCAGCAATAAAAAGCAGCAGAAAACCGATCAAAGCGTGTATAAGTTTCTTCATGCCAACCTCCGTCAAGCAAAGCTTAGAGCTCAAATTCTAATTCACAAAGCCGCTCAAAACAAGACAAATGCTCACTCAAAATTTCTGCCACACCTGGGCAAAACGCTGAAAATCGACAAGTCGCCTGTATCTCAACGAGCTGCAATCAATGCGGCCAGCACCGACAGGCCGGCTGCCAGCTGGGTGGCTACGATTTTTCTGTGTGGCATGCCGGGAGCATCAAACAGCTCACAGATGAAGACAAAGCCGTTTTGCTGGGCCACCGACCATGTACAGCTGGAAAACTCTTCACCAGCCTCTTCTTCGATTATAAAGAAGCCTTCGCCCATCTGTTTGTGGTTAAAAGAGGCGTCAATGGCAAAACCTGCCTGTCTGACAAGCCTGCGTATCTTTTCTGCGAGCCATTCGGGCTGCGGGTGTGAAACCGGAAAATAGACTGGCTTAAGTTCTTTGCAGTGAAATTCATCGTGCATCGGAAAAACAAACAAAGGCCGATACTGCTTCAGAACACCAAGCAACGCCGTAGTCTCGGGTCGTGGGTTATGAACCATCCAGTCGACCTCCTGAGCGGAGGTCTTCATGATCTTTTTCAGCGAATTGCCACCATCTGGTTGATCGTCAAAATTAAGACAGGGAATAAACAGCCAGGTAACATCAAGATTGTGCAGAGCAGATTCAGGATCAGAAAGAGCCTGCATTAATGCCAGAATTCCTGCGGCTCCAATCGCTTCGCCAGGATCGGGAAATCCGTAGAACAAAACGGAATGCCCGCCATTACCGATTTTGTAAAAATCAATTGCTGCGTTATTTTCGCTGTGACCGATAACTTCATGCGAGAAGCCTGAAATAAGGCGACAGCGACTTAGAATTTCGCGGGCAGGAAGAATCATGCTGATGCTTTCTGTCAGTTTCTCAACCAGTTTGATCAGTTTCTCGGCATCGTCAGGTGTGGACTCATGGAAACTATGGATTTTCAAGTGACTCTTGTCCTCGCTATTTCTCTGGAATTGTCTTAAGAGACCGATAATTCAGATCCTGATGTCTTTCCACATCCAGATGTCGGGTTTGCGCTGTCCGTTGGCATTTGGAATGATGCCGACGATCATGTAGCCGCACTTTTTGTAGAATTCAAAGGGGTGGCGGTTCAAGTTTCTGATGTTCGCGATTTCTTTGAAGATATTTTCGGCATCGATATCAACCCTGGAAAGGCTTGTCTGATCGTTTTCATCATCAGTGCCGAGAGCGATACCGATGATGCCACGCTCTCTGGCTCTTTTTTCGAGTTCTGCGACCAGCAGACCACCAATGCCACCCCTCTGGCAATGAGGGGCGACGACCAGCGGATGCAATTCCCAGGTTTTTTCATACATCGGTCGCAGGCCGACCCAGCCCAGCAATTCGCTGTCATCACAAAGCCCGATGCAGATATTCGGAGCCGCGATACATTCTTCGACTTCTTTCAGAGCGCTTTCAAGATCGGGCCAATGGCAGTTGCCAAGAGTCGTGAAAGTCTCGGTAAGAACCCGCGCGGCTTTCAGCATCAGTTCCGGCGAGCTGCCAATGTCACTAAACCTGCGTATCATATCAGCTCTGCTCACTTCATCTGATGGTAATCTCTGGCGAGGCCGCCTTCGCCGGTTTCTTTATAGAGTGAGGGCAGGTCGTGACCGGTCTCTTTCATGACCTCGACGACCCTGTCAAAAGAGACGCGATGCGTGCCGTCGGAGAAGGTTGCGAAAATATTGGCGTCGAGTGCCCTGGCGGCGGCAAAAGCGTTGCGCTCGATACAGGGTATCTGAACCAGGCCGCAGACCGGGTCGCAGGTCATGCCGAGATGGTGTTCGAGCGCCATTTCAGCTGCGTATTCGATCTGTGCCGGGCTGCCGCCGAAAAGCTGGTTGGCTGCGCCGGCTGCCATTGCGCAGGCTACGCCGACTTCGCCCTGACAGCCGACTTCGGCACCCGAAATAGAAGCGTTGTGTTTGACGATATTGCCGATCAGGCCGGCGGTGGCTAGAGCGCGCAGAATACGGGCATTGCTGAATTCCCTGGTCGTCTGCAGATGATAAAGCACCGCCGGAACCACCCCACTCGACCCGCAGGTTGGCGCGGTGACTATTTTTCCGCCGGAAGCGTTTTCTTCGCTGACCGCAAGAGCATAAGAAAAAACCAGTCCGCGCGACTTGAGAGTCTGCGTGTAACCGCTGGCACGGACATGATAAGAAACCGCTTTTTTTCTGAGGTTAAGCGGCCCCGGCAGCGAGCCTTCTTCTTCAAGTCCTCTTTGCACTGCCGCTTTCATGGTCAGCCAGACTTCTTCGAGATAATCCCAGATGTTGCTGTCTTCGCTTTCCTGAACGTATTCCCAGTAGCTTTTGCCCTTTTCTTCACACCAGGCAAGCAGTTCTGTCATAGTGTTCATCTGATAAATCTCAACGCCTTCGCCTTCTTCGACTCCGACCGGATTGCCGCTTTCATCAGAGAGTGCTCCGCCACCGATGCTGAATACTGTCCAGCTTTCCAGCTCTTTGCCGTCATAAGCAAAGGCTTTAAAATTCATACCGTTCGGGTGACGTGGAAGAACGATCTTTGGCTGCCAGATGATTTCGGTTTTCGCTTTTGGTCTGAGAACCGAGAGAATGGCGGTGTCGGTCAGATGCCCCCTGCCGGTTGCGGCGAGGCTGCCGTAAAGTGTGACCACAAAGGAAGCCGCCGAGGTATGGCGTTCGAGAAAAATTTCGGCGGCTTTGCGAGGGCCCATGGTATGGCTGCTTGAAGGGCCGTTACCGATTCTAAAGATCTCTCTTAATGATTTCATAAACGGATAAATGAGCCTGAATCAGAGCACTGCGAGGCGTTTTACCGCTTCACTGAAGTCTTCGCGGTGGCCGAAGGCCGAGAATCTGATAAAGCCTTCACCAGCGGGACCAAATCCTGAGCCCGGCGTCGTGACGATCTGGCATTTTTCGAGAATCTCGCTGAAGACATCCCAGGATTTGCGGCCGGGAAAATGCGCCCAGACATATGGCGCGTTGATGCCACCGCAGGTCTTGAGCCCTTTTGCGTCGAGCGCCTTTTTAATGATAGCGGCGTTTTCCATGTAATAGGAAACCAGACATCTCATCTCGGCCAGCCCCTCTTCTTCGAGAGCAGCCATGCCGCCATACTGGGCAATATTTGAGGCGCCGTTGAACAGGGTGGTCATGATGCGGTTCCAGTCGTTGCGAACCGGGGTGCCGTCTTCGAATTTGAGCTGATCGGGCACTACTGTCCAGCCCAGGCGCACGCCAGTAAAGCCTGATGGTTTCGAGAACGAGCTGACTTCGATCGCCACTTCTCGCGCGCCTTCGATTTCGAAAATCGTTTTCGGCAACGACTTGTCGCTGATGTATTCGCTGTAAGCCGCGTCGAAGATAATTATCGAGCGGTTTCTGCGGGCAAAATCGACGAGCTTTTTGAGCTGCTCGCGGCTGGCAACAGCTCCGGTCGGATTGTTCGGCGAACAAAAATAGATCAGATCGGTACGCGGCTGGTTGTCGAGATCAGGAAAAAAATCATTCTCGAGGCAGCATTTCATGTAAACGATCTTGTCGAACTGACTGCGCGACTGATCGTAAGGGCCGGTGACTCCGGCGATCACCGAACCATCGACGTAAACCGGGTATGAAGGGTCCTGCACTGCAATAGTCACTTCGCTGCCGAACATGGTCTGCAAGCGCGCGATATCACACTTGGCGCCATCAGAAATAAAAACCTCATCACCTTTGACAAGGTCGCCGTACAGCTTCGCGGCCAGCTGCGCACGAAATTCTGTTATGCCCTGCTCATCGCCGTAACCACTGTAACCTTCACGGGTACTGAGGCGATCGACTTCCTTATGCAGACCACTGACCACATGAGGAGTCAGCGGTTCAGTAGTGTTGCCGATGCCGAGACTGATAATCTTTGCATCGGGGTTTTTCTGCAGATATTCGCGCTTGCGCCGGTTGATTTCGGGAAAGAGATAGCCGGCGGTAAGTTTTGCCATGTTTGGATTGCGTTTAACCATGTTTAAGCCTTGAACCCTTCGAGTTTTTCAAAGTCGAGTGTCGCAAAATAATCATCAAGCGTTTCGGCACGCCTGATCTGTTCGACCTCGCCGTTTTCGCGTAACAGCAGCTCAGCTGACCTGAGCTGGCCGTTGTAGTTGAACCCCATGGCATGACCATGAGCGCCGGTGCAGTGTAGCACGATAACATCGCCGATTTCCAGTTCGGGCAGCATGCGCTCGACCGCGAATTTGTCGTTGTTCTCACAAAGTGGGCCGGTAACGTCGTATTTATGATCGTGCGGCAGCTTCTCTTTGCCAAGAACGGTTATGTGGTGATACGAGCCATACATGCCCGGGCGCATAAGATTGGCCATACTGGCGTCGAGTCCGGCATAGCGTCGATAGATGTTTTTAATATGACGAACCCGGCTGACAAGCCAGCCAAAGGGGCCGGTTACCATACGGCCATTTTCCATGACGATTTCGAGTGGTGCCAGACCATTGCCGACAATGAGTTCATCATAGTCTTTTTTAATCAGCCGCGAGACCATTTCGAGGTCGACTTCTTTGTCGCCCGGGTGATACGGAATCCCGTAACCACCGCCGAGATCGATCATTTCGATGCGAATGCCCGTGGCGCGGCTGATTTCGACGACAAGTTCGAACAGCATGCGTGCGGTGCCGACATGATAGTCTTCTGCCAGCTCATTTGAAGCAACCATGGTGTGCAGCCCGAATCGCTTGACACCCCGGTCTCTCGCAATGCTGTAGGCTTCGATGATCTGATCGCGAGTCAGTCCGTATTTGGCTTCTTCGGGCTTGCCAATAATGACGTTGCCCTCCTTGAGCCGACCCGGATTATAGCGAAAGCTCAGCATTTCCGGCACGCCGACAGCTTTATCGAGAAATTCGATATGGGTTATGTCATCGAGATTGATTATGGCGCCATGCTTTCTGGCAAGAGCAAATTCTTCTGCCGGTGTGTCATTTGAAGTGAACATGATGTTTTCACCGGTAATCCCCGATTTTGCGGCTAGAACCAGTTCCGCAAGCGAGCTGCAATCTGCCCCCATGCCTTCTTCTTTTAGGATCTTCATGATAAAGGGATTGGGAAGAGCTTTGACGGCAAAGTAATTTTTGAAGCCGGGCATCCATTCGAAAGCCTTTTTAAGCCGTCGGGCATTGGCGCGAATCTGCTTTTCATCATAAAGGTGAAAAGGTGATGGGTATTTTTCAAAAAGTGAGATTGTTTGCGCTTTGGTTAACGGGTACTGTCTGAGCATCAGTCGAAGTATCCTTTGGCTTTGAGTAGTTCGGCGTTGAGTATACCACCGCCAGCGGCGCCGCGCACAGTGTTGTGCGACAGGCCGACGAATCTGATGTCGAAAACATTGCATTTGCGCAGGCGCCCGACGCTTACCGCCATACCTTTGTCGGCATCGCGGTCTTTGCGCGGCTGCGGCCGATTGGCTTCTTCGCGGTAGATAATCGGCTGCACCGGTGCAAAAGACAGCTTCAGCTGTTGAGGCAGCGACTTGAAGTCATGCCAGATGCGTTTGATTTCTTCGAGCGACGGCTTATTGTCGCCAAATTCGAGACTGACGCAGGCGGTATGGCCATCGATGACCGGAACCCGGTTACAGTGAGCCGAAATTTTGATCGAATCATCGCTAACAATACGGCCATCGACGATGCGGCCGAGAATCTTATGCGGTTCGACTTCAGACTTTTCTTCTTCGCCGCCGATGAATGGCACGATGTTATCGACCATATCGAGTGAAGGAACACCAGGATACCCAGCTCCAGAAACCGCCTGCATGGTGGTTATGATCATTTTTCTGATTTCGTAACCAGCCTGCAGCAGGGCAAAAACCGGTGTCATATAGCTTTGCAGTGAGCAGTTCGGCTTGACCGCGATAAAACCCTTTTGCCAGCCGCGTTTGCTGCGTTGCGCGGCAATAACATTGATATGTTCGTGGTTGATTTCTGGAATCAGCATCGGCACGTCATCGGTGCCGCGATGCGCCGAAGCATTGCTGACCACCGGGATGTCACGCGTTGCATATGCGTCTTCGAGTTCGCGCGCTGCCTGTTTGTCCATGTCAAGCGCCGAGAAGACAAAAACGCAGTGATTATCGGCCAGAGCCGGGTTGTTGGCATCCTGCACGACCAGTCCGGCAACGCCGGGCGGCACATCTTGGACCATCTGCCAACGCCCGGCTACAGCGTCGCGGTAGGTTTTGCCGGCACTTGCCGGTGATGCGGCGACATAAGCAACTTCGAACCAGGGGTGCTGCGCGAGCAGGCTGATATACTGCTGGCCGACCATACCGGTCGCCCCAAGAACTCCAACTTTTATCTTATTCATACTACCTCGAAGGGCACAAAGTTAAGTCGAAAATTTCTGCAAATCGTGCTCGTGATCGTCATTCGTAATCGTAATCGATACGGTTGCTGATTTTTCGATTACGATTACCGCTTTGCTGATTACGAGCACCGCTGCGCTGAGCACGAATAATAAGTAACATGTGTCAGGCGGCCTCGAAGAAAGTGCGGTGCAGCTCTCTGATGCAGGTGTCGGCCTCGCTGTCATCGACAATGAAGCTGATATTGACCTTGGAAGCACCCTGCGAGATCATCTGCACGTTGATGCCACTGGCACTTAGCACCTCGAAGGTCCGCTCAAGAATCTCAGATGAACGTCTGACGTTGCCTACCATGGTGACAATGGTTTTACCCTTCTTGATGGTGACGTTGGCAATCTTGTCAAGTGCCGCCTCCAGGCCTTCCAGGCCGTTCTCCCGGTTGTCGAGCGTCAGCGAGATACTGACTTCGCTGGTTGCCAGCATATCAACCGAGACCTTGTGTTCGTCAAAGATCTGAAACACCTTGGCCAGAAATCCATATTGGCCAAGCATGCGGGTCGAGACGATATCAACGACTGTGACCTTCTTTTTGAAAGTCAACACGCGCAGCATCTCGTTCGAATCGTCGAGCATGCTCAAAATAAGAGTTCCCGGGTGGGTCGGATTGTAGGAATTCTTGACCCGCACCGGAATCTTTTTGCACATAGCCGGAATGATCGAACGGGGGTGCAGCACCTTGGCGCCGAAATAGGCCAGTTCACTGGCTTCTTCGAACGAGATGTTGCTGACCGGTCGAGCCGTGCTGACAATGCGCGGGTCAGTGGTCAGAATGCCGTCGACATCCTTCCATACCTGTATTTCTCTGGCACGCAGAGCGGCGCCGAGCACCGAAGCAGTCAGATCACTGCCACCGCGGCCGAGAGTCGTGATATTGCCATTCTTGTTTTTGGCAATAAACCCGGTAATGATTGGAGTAAAAGCATAATGACTGTTGAGATGGCCAAGAGTTTCATCGATTTTTGCGTAAGATTCTTCGAGAATTTCGCCGTTGTTATGATCGTTGTTACTGGTAAAACCGACGTCCCAGGCATCGAAAAACTTTGCTTCGACGCCGATGCGATTAAGATAGCCGGCGATCAGGCGCACCGAAAGGCGCTCACCAAAAGACACCAGATAATCTCTGGTGCGCGGTGAGAATTCCTTGATCAACGCTATGCCGGAAAGCAGGTTCTTGAGCTCATCGAACAGGTCTTTGATGACGTCAGGATTGACTTCGAGCTCTTCAGCGGTTGCGAGGTGCAGCTTGCGGATGTCTTTGATGCAGACCTTGCCGGCAAGGGCACGATCGACTGCTTCGAGCAGGTTATCGGTCGTGTCCCCCATCGCAGAAGCTACAATCAAAGGCTTCTCGTCGATGTGCATCTTTATGATATCGACAACATGCCTGATTCTTTCGGCATTTGCCAGAGAGCTGCCGCCAAACTTCATGATGATCATCTGCAGTTACTCCTCACCCCGGTTTTTAGCAGGCTATGATACCCTTTTTAACCGTCAACCGCAAGTATCAACCATTATGAAGTGAAAGCGGCCGAGAGGTCTATTCGGTTTTCAGGATATAGCCTTTGATCACGGCTTCTACATCGGTCAGATCGGCGTCATCGATACCGATGTGGCTTTCGAGCTTTTTCTGAACCGCGACCAGAGAAGCTTCGACAAATGCTTCTGCCGGCAGGCGGTAGTTTTTGTTGAGGTCTTCTTCGATCTTTTTGATCTTTTCCTGATAGGCGGCAACACGGGTTTTCACTTCTTCGCTGACCATAGAATCGACGATATCACGGCCGGCGGCTTTGAGCTCAAGCTTTACCCGTTCGCGAATCGATTCTTCAAGGCGGTCCTGGATAAGACCGGGGTTGTTGATGATATTGTGTGCCTGCTGAAAGGTATCCCAGGCCTTTTTCAGCTCAGGTTGCGAGTCGATTACGCGCATCGCCTGCTCGAAACCGTGCTGCGCGATGAGATCGCGCATATTGCCGCTGCGCGCGGTGTTGATAAGATCGACGGCCTGCTCGACCTTGCGTCTGGTTTCGGGCGGCAGGCTCTCGATAACAGCTTCTTTAAGCAGTTCCTGGCGGTTGATCGATTCACCCTTGATCAGGCGCTGCACCAGCGGGTTGTTAAAAACTTTGTCAGGCAGCAGCTTTGAGGCAAGTCGCTCAGTCAGGCCTTTTCCGGTCGCTTCTTCGAACAGAAAATTCACCGCTTTATATGGATTGCTGCTGTTTTTGACGAGGTCGACGACTTTTTTGAACTTTTCGAATTTTTCGACAACTTCATTCACACGGTCAAGTGTGTTGTTGATCCATTTTATCGCCTTGATAAAACCTGAATCTTCTTTGGGCAGTTCGGTCAGAAAATCGTGCATGAGAAACGTCTCGAGCTCGTTGCGGCGAGCTATGAGAGCTTCGAGTTTTTCGTCTTTGAGACCGACTTCTTCCTGCAGTTTGAGAATCTCGATGTGCTTGTCCTGCAGGCTCTGGCGCAGATTTTTGCGATTATCCCAGTCTTCTGAGGTGTATTTTTTAGTCATCTCGTCGATTTCAGCCTGGGTGTGGGCAATGACTTCACGACAGGTTTTTATCGAAGGATTGCCAAGACGACCGCTATAGCGATGCTGCATGCTCTCATCGGCAAGCGCCGCGTTGATTCTGGCGATTTCATTCTGATTGGTCTCGATCAGGCCTTTGAAATGGCCAGTGCTTGTCCAGTTAAAGGCCCGCGAGGTATAGGTGCCTTCTGCCATTCTTTTCGTCATGTCGGCAATCGACTTTTCCCAGCTTTCCGTTGCCTGCTCTGCGCTCTTTACGTTGTCAGCCGGCGCTTTGCCTTCAGCCACCAGCTTTTTAGTGTCTTCGACTCTCTTTATCTGCTCCTGCAGTGAATCTCTGGCAGCCTGCAGTTCTTTCGCATGCTCTTCAGTCAGCCGGGTCAGATCACTTTGAGCTTTCGCGATCTGCTCTTCATATTTTTTTATCTCGTTCGTAGCATACTCTCTGGTAGCAGCAATCTGATCTTCATAATCTTTGATATATCTGATTTTCGCATGTTTCTGCAAAAAAAAGCCCCATTTGTTTTCTTCCATCTGATACTCGATCAAGCGCTTTTCGGAATTGAGCCGGTCGAGCCTGTCGATCAGGGCGAGGCGCTGTTCAGCACTCAAGTCGGGTGCGTTTTCGCTTTGTATTTTTTCGATCGAGCTTTCGGTGAGAGTCAGCAGGTCGCGGGCCCAGCTCTTTTTCTGGTCAACCAGCTCTTTGATTTCTGTCGAAAGCCGCTTGACTTCTTCTTCGTTACCGGCTTTGCGGGCGGCCTGCATTTTTTGCAAAGCCGTGCGTTCGGCGATATAGACCGAACTGATGATGCCTTCCTGCGCGTATGCCGACGTAATCGACAACATCGCTACGACCATAACCAGGCGAACCAGCCATTTTGCTGCAATTATCTGTTTAAACATTGCTCTCTCCATTGCTTTGTCAAGGTGGGTCTAATTTAAAGCCGTATTATATCAGGCAATCAAACTATTGCAACCTTCAATAAAAAAACCGGTGGAATGATGTATAATTCAGGATGAGCTGGAGTTTTCTGGAGGGAGTTATGAGGAAAGTTACATTGCTGGTAATATGCCTGTGGCTGGGCTGTGCTGCCATGCTGGCTGCACAGAGCGAGGCGACAACGACTGACATTCTGTTTGCGAGATACTATGTTAACTTGGCGGAAGGTCTTGATTTCAAAGGGATCACAGTTAACTCAGCCGGGCAGGTTCATCTGTTTGACTATGGATACAATGGGCGGATGCCGGAACTCGATCGCAATGCACTGACGTCAGATCAGCTCAAAACTCTTTATGAGCCGGGAAAGAAGCTGATTGCGAAGGTTGCACCCGATAAGCTGCAGCAGATGATCGCTCTCGTTCCTGCTGTCGCTGTTGCAAGTATTTCTGAACGCGTGCACGAAGCCTGCGATATGGGGGCTTATAAAAGCGTAGCATATCTGCTGGATGCTCAGACAACGCTTTACAAAGAGATAAATCTTAAAACGAAGGGCGACTGGAGTTCGTACAATCTGGCGCCGGAAGCCGCTGAAATCGTCGAATGGCTGAACAGCCTCAAAGAAAATTAGGAAGACGCGGATTATGCAAAGTTTTGTTGGCTTATACGGCAATCGTAACCGTCTGCAGGTATGGTTTTCGCTGATTGTCTTCACGCTCTGCGCCTGGTGGACCCTCAACCCCAGATCTTTTCATCTGCTCGACGGCACCAGCATAACTCTGACACTGATGTTTGGCGCTCTTTTCGACTTTCGCTTTCCGTTCAATGCAGCATCGGCATGGCCCGAAGCTGTTTTCCTGATGATTACAGTATCCATACCATTTTTGCTGCATGTTCATTTTCTCAGAAACAGCCTGAAATACATGTCGGCGCTGAATCTTTTCTGGTTTGCCTATGCTGCGCAGAACTGCTTCAGACTGCTCGACGCCAAAATCTATCGCTGGCCGGCAACCTTGTTTTTTGTACTGAGCCTTACTCTGACTGTCGTTGCTTTGCTTAAATGCCTGCAAAATTCAGAAACCAGATTCGAAGACGGCTTCAAAGACGAAATCGATGAGTTCGAACGTGGCGAAAACGAGGAAAGCTTATGAAATCAGCGCGATTCAGCCATAAACAGCTATTGCGAAGTCTGCCACCGTTAACACTGCTGATGATAATGATTTTGCTGCCGGCCGGGTTATGGGCACTGATCGGGTTCGGCCCGGAATATGCAACTTTCAGAGTCATCGATGCCGTGCAGTATCAGCAGACCGGGCTGCTGTCTCTCGACATCGAGATCATAACGCCCGGCCCCGATCTGACTCCTCATATCATGATGCCCGGCCGTCGCTTCAACCTCGAACTGGCAGCGCCGCAGCATCTCGAACTCAAAATCGGGCAAAAGCTGCGCGGCAGTTTTTCGGGTGCGATCAAAGATCTGCAAAATGGTCAGATAATGATGCACTTAGACCCGGCTTCACTCAAAATTATTGAAGAACCCGCCGACAGCGTCTCCATATCTTATTCATACTGGGAGCCAGTGTTCGAATATCTGCAGCATCTCAAAACAGCTTTCATCGTTTTCTGGTGGCTGATCGCCAGCCTTCTGATCTATCGTCATGGTGAACAGTCTTAGTTCTGTGACAAACTGATTGTATAGAATGTTTACATTTTACTGCTAACTCGGGCTCTCGGCAGAGTTAGGCAGCTCTTACGGCTTCAGCCGTAAGAGCTGCGGATCCCTTTAGGGACTCAACGCTACAACTCTCGCCAGACGAGAGCGATGGTGACTAGTCCTCTGTCACATTTGAATTGTGGGGTCGGTTTTTATACAAAAGCGCGTTGATTTTTGTTAAGCCAAAAGCTTCGGCCATCAGACGGGATGCTTTTTCTCCAGCGATTCGCTTCGCTCACAAGCTTACGAAAAAGCAAACCCGTCTTCAGGCCTCGCGACAAGGTTCAATGCTCGTTTATATAAGAATTCACGCTTGGTAAAAAATCATACAAGGGCGCAGGCGTGCTTCTCATTAGCGAAATTTCGAGCCAGGCAATTTTGATGCAGAGCCATAGCTATCAATATAGACTCTCGACTGGCGAGAGTGGAGCGAATGAGATCACGCCGAGAGACCGGCATAAGCGGAGACTCTAAGATTTAATTCTTAAACTCTTATGTGACAGAGGACTAGTTCTGGGGTTTGAGGGATTCGATGTAGTGCATGACAGCCAGAACCGAGTCGAATTCTTCGTCGTAAGCCGGCAAAAAGGTCGGCGACCCTGGCAGAGCCTCGGGTTTAACCTTTAACAGAGCTTCGAGGAACTTTTCGCGCAGATTGATCGGGCAGTCCTGACGGCAGACGATGACATCCGAAGGTATTTCGTTAGTTTTGCCAAGAATGATTATGCGTTCGAGCTGGGCTTTGCTGAGCTTTTTCAGAGTTTCTTCGAGACAGACGCCCGAATCGACCTTGCCTTCGAACACAGCGCGCAGCACGTTGTCGTGGTTTTTCAAAAAATAGACTTTTGAATGCTTGTGTGGGTCAACGCCAATCTCTTTGAGCAGATAGAGGGGGTAGATGTAACCACTGGCCGACTCAGGGTCTACGAATGCAATCGAGCTGCCCTTGATGTCTTCGAGGCCCTGCACCTTGCCTTTGGCAGGCGCGATAAAAACACCGCGATAGGCGGTGGCCTCACCAAACTTGGCTTTAGCAACCGGCATCAGGTGATCCTGGTCGCGCCGGTTCAGATAGGCAGTCGGACCGACCCAGGCGAAGTCGATGTTACCACGGGCAAGCGCATCGAGAATGCTGGCGTAGCTGTTGCGGTTCGACACCAGACGAACCTCTTTGGCGCCTGTCTCCTTTTGGAGAAAACGCAGCAGCGGCACGGCCTGCGTCATCATGTCGCGCATGCTCAGATAGGGGATGCGGCCGAAACGGATGCTTTTTTCTTCGAGTTTGATTGGCTCTCCAGCCGGCAGAGCGGGCGGACGCGGAGCGGCAGCAGGCTGCTGGTAGCTGTCGCCGGCGTCGGCGCTTTCCCCGCTGTCTGACTGGTAATCGTCGCCAGGGTAATCAGAAAAATCGTATTCAACGTCGTCTTCGTAGTAGCCACCGCGAAAAAAGTCCTGCTCTTCTTCGTAGTTGGGGTAATCATCGCTGTAAAAGTCGGAGGCGTCCTGAGCGACAACGGCTGAGAACGGCAACAACAGGCTCGCACACATAAAGACGAGAAGCAGGCTGATTCTGAAAGCAAATTTCATAAGTATTGTCTCCTGGCAGATAAGCACGAAACTTATTCTGCGATTAATATCTATTTTTTTCGGCGCGGACTGAATTATAACTCATCTGCGCAAAATTTGCTGCATGGTCGTGCAGATTTTGCGAGCGCAGTCGCCGAGATTTGAGTATAATTCGTTCGATATCAGAAGATTAAAAGGCGGGAAGATTTTATGCGAGTACTCGAGCGCTCACCCGAGGTTCTCAGCGAGGCTTACAAAGCATTTGACACCAACCCATTTTTTGAGCCACTAAGCGATGCTCAACGCGACCTGGTTATTGAAAAGGCCGGCACCATCGAAGCTTACACTGATGGCGAATTCATTCTCAAAACCAGTGACCCGGCGGATTTTCTTTTTGTGATCATTTCCGGGCAGGTAGCGGTTGTAGTTGGCGAAGGTGAGGACCAGATGGAACTTACCTGCCTCGAGCGCTCTCAGATGGTTGGCGAAATGGCAGTCATTCTCGAAGAAAAGCGCACGGCCTCATGCATTGCCCGCGGCGAAACGGTTATTCTAAAACTGGCGCGCGAGGTGTTTCGCAAGGTGCTGACAGCGGTGCCTGAGGCTGGTATGTCGATGATGCGCATGCTGGCCGAACGCCTAAAAAAGACATCGAGACCGCCGGTACATCGTGATTTCAAAGGCGACGCTGCGGTTCCGCCAGTTGAAGTGCTGCGCCTTATTCCCATCGGATTTATGCAGCGCCATCGCGTCGTGCCGGTGCGAAAGCAGGAAAACAAGCTGCTGCTCGGCTATTGCGACCGCATGGACGACAATCTGCTTGCCTCGGCTGCGCAACTCTTGCCAAGCATGAAAATAGAACCGGTAGCTATCGAAGCCGCCTATTTCGAAAAAATCATGCAGAGCTACGGCGGTGATGCCGCGGCCGAACCAGCGGCAATTGGCGGTTCCGGTGCACAGCATATCGACGATCTGCTCAAACGCCTGGTCGCAGAGGGCGGTTCGGATCTACATCTTTCTGCCGGACAGGTTCCGCGCTGGCGTATTGATGGCAGAATTCTACCCATCGCCGGTTTTCTCAAGCTGGCACCAAATGAGGTGTTTAAGCTGGTAGCGCCGATAATGCGTCCCGAGTCGGTAGAAAAATTCAACAAAAGCGGCGACGAAGACTTTGCTTACGCGATGGACAAGCACTCGCGCTTCCGCATCAATCTGCTACGCGATTCTAACGGTGTCAGCGCGGTTTTTCGTCATATTCCGAATACCATATTCACTCTTGAAGAACTTGGAATGCCTGATGTTCTACGGCGCTGGGCCGAGTCGCCCAAAGGCCTCGTTCTGGTTACCGGCCCGACCGGCAGCGGCAAGAGCACTACTCTGGCTGCGATGGTCGATCATATCAACCGCACTCAGGAATGCCATATCCTGACCATCGAAGACCCGGTCGAATTCGTGCATCAAAGCCGAAAATCGCTGGTCAACCAACGCGAGGTCGGCGTACACACAGAATCGTTCTCGCGAGCCCTGCGGGCGGCATTGCGCGAAGATCCTGACGTAGTGCTGGTCGGTGAAATGCGTGATCTGGAAACCATCTCGATGGCACTGGAAACAGCCAATACCGGACATCTGGTACTGGCCACTCTTCATACTTCTACAGCGATCAGCACAATAAGCCGCATTGTCGATCAGTTCCCGGCCGAGGCGCAGGAACAGATCAGAACCGGTCTGGCTGACAACCTGCTCGGCGTCTGCTGTCAGACGCTCTGTCGCAAGATCGGTGGCGGGCGCGTTCCGGCACTCGAAATTCTGGTAATGGATTACGCAATGGGCAACATGATCCGCGAAGGTCGCACTCACATGCTGCTTACCGCCATGACCACCGGCCAGAGTCGCGGCAACCGTCTGCTCAACGATGACCTCGCCAGACTTGTACAGTCAGGCAAGATTACCAAAGAAGAGGCACTCAGCAACGCCGTCGATCACGCCGACATGGCGCGCCGGCTTGGCATGGGTAAAGCAAACTGATTGTCGTCAATCGGCCAACGTGATAAAATGTTTATATGAGCTTTAACGAAAGGGCGCTGATGTATGAAACGTCTTAACGGAACTGTAATATTTCAAGCTCTTATGACGCTGGCGATTTTTTCGCTGGTTTTGCCGGCCGTGCTTTTTGCGGCTGAATACAAAGTTGGCCCTTATACTCTCGATGTCGATGTGCGTTCGAGCCTGATGCAGGTTATTCCGCACGCTTATGTCAGGTGCCGGCTGAGCGGTAATACCATAAAAATATCGGCCTCAGCACCCGGATATGTCGCACAGACAGATGAAATTACGGTCAAGCCGGGTCAGCTGATTTATCCGGTTATTATCAGGCTGCCCGACAAAAAAGTCAGTCTCGAGGTGATGACCTTTGATTACAAACCAATCGTGTCGGCCTATTTCGACCGCTATCAGGGCGGCACCCCGACCGACGATTACGCGATCAACCTTTATCTGCCGATAAAGAGCTGGCCGCACCCCAAGCCTCAAAACGTAAAAGTGAACCAGCCCGGCTATGGCTGGCCGATTCAGAAGACCTGCGAAATCAGCGTTTTTGCTGATTTTTATAAGGTACGCATGCTGGTCGATCGTGCTGTTTTAGATGATCCCAAGAATGAGCTGCTGATTTACGTAAATACTTCGGAAGAAATAAGTGTTGCAGCAGCTGAGCAGTGGTTACTGACGCTGGCGAGGCTCGAAGCGAACGACCGACAGATGGCAGAACAGCTGGCCGGGATTCTGGCAGCGGTAATGCCTGTCGCCGAATTCAGCGTTTCGCCGCTTCCCCGCTCGATTGCAGCAGCTGTCACCCTTAAACGGCGCTTCAAAGAGCTGCACCGCGACTAACCTGCGACAACCGCCTGAATATTGCAGGAAGCCGGGATATTGGCTGCCCGCAACTCAGCTTTACCATAATTCATCGCTACTGGCGATATCATATTGCGGAATCTTCCAATTGCATTATGATTATTAAATACGGTCGGTACAAAGAGGTAATTATGAATAAACGACATGCAATTAAGGCTTTGCTGGTCGTTCTGCTGGCGGCGGCGGTGAACCCGGCGGTGGCCTGGGGACCGGTCAGTCATATTTCGTTGTCTTATGAAGCCGGAGTGAAGAACGGGTTTCCAGTGAGCGATGATCTGCTGGGAGCTTATCTGGCCGGCTCGACTGAGCCTGATGTCGGTCTCGACGATGGCAAGAGCGAAGACTATGGCGTCTACCACAGTGAAGACTTCGCCAAGGCCATGGAAACCGTTGCAATGAGCAAGGAAAGCCCCGACCGCGAGATTCTGCTTGCCCGTGCGGCCGGCATGCGCAGTCACATGGCCGGCGACTCAGCGGCACACGGCAAAACCGGTTATGCTGAAGCCAAGATCATGTTTCCTGATATTCAGAGCGGCCTGCCCAAACATACAACCAACGAGCTTATCGTCGACATGATCATGTACGATCGCAATAAAGAGGCTCTTAAAAAACAGAGCCTCAACTTTATCGATGTCGATACGCTTATAGAGATCCGCAAAGAATACAGTCGCATGACCGGCAAAGAACTCAAAAACGACCGTGATGCGCTCAAAAAAGAACTGCTCAATCATCGCGCCATGGTACTTACAGAACTGAGCCTGGCCCATCATCTTTCGAGCTCTGACCCAGCCAAACTAAGCCAGATGAAAGAAGAATATTCGGATCTCAATCTCGGCACCACTGACGGAAATGGCGCCGACAAGGCCGTTGCCAGAATTGCCGAACAGGCGAAATCCAGCGAAAACCTCAGCAGCTTCAAAACCACCAATAAAGGCTTTAAAATCAAGGATTACCTCAACAATTCACTGCTGGCAAAAAGCATGCAGGCACTCGAACGCGGCGCACTCAAGCTGACTAAATCGTCGGCGATACGTGATTCGCTTCAGAGTTTCGCAGTCGGCAAGGTAGAAGCCGGCAGAAACAAGGCTTTCGTCAATTTCGGCGTCAATCTGCTCAATAAAGATCTCAGCTTCAAGCAGGCGGTCGTGCTCGCCGGCAAGGCTACCAGCGGGTATCCCGAAGACCAGGCTCAGAAGCTGGCTTATCTGGAGATCGAGGCCGAAGCTCTCAAAGCCCAGCGCGACAAGGCGCAGGCAGACTACAACAACCGTCCCTGGTGGAAATTCTGGCTCTATTTCACCAACTCCGACAAAGAGAAATACGAAAAGCTCGAAGCTCAATATCAGGCAAAACTGCGTGAAATCGACACTATCCGCGCTCAGATTGCAGCCGATGCGAGTGTCACTTTGGTTTCTGATGCTGATTATGCTGCCGCCGTCAGTGAATGTGCCGAAAAAGCTGCCCAGAGTGATACAGCAGCCGGACTCGCCGACCTGCAGGCCGCCGTCGATGCTGCCTACAAAAAATATGTAGCCGCCGCCGAAACTCAGAATCAAGCTGCTGCCAAGGCCGCCGAGCAGGAACTGAATCAGGCCAGGGAAAATCTCAAAGCCGCCATGCAGCACTGATAAACTCTTGCCGGCGTCTGCGAGAACCCACCGTAACTGTTAGGAGACAACGGTCTCCAAAACAGTCTCATCGCTCGTGTGATCTTGCTTACGGTATGCATGCGCCGTAGTGAGCGGGTTTGTATGAAATGATAAAAGTTTTTATACGATTCTATGAAGAGCTCAACGACTTTATCAGGGCTGACTGGCGCAAGCAGCAGATCGAGCGTCAGCTGAGGCACCACACAACAACCAAAGATCTCATCGAGTCTTTTGGGGTGCCACATACCGAGGTCGATCTGATACTGGTCAATGGGGTCTCGGTCAATTTTGCGCATCGCGTCGCTGACGGAGATCTGATCAGCGTTTACCCGGTTTTTGAGTCTTTCGACATTTCAGAGGTTACGCGCCTGCAGGAAAGACCGCTGCGTGATTTGCGCTTCATCGCTGACTGCCATCTCGGCAAGCTTGCCGGCAAAATGCGCCTGCTTGGCTTCGATGTCGAGTACCGCAAAGATATCGGCGACGATGAACTCGCCGCAGCTGTATTAAACGACAGGAGAGTGCTGCTCAGTCGTGACCGCCGTCTGTTGATGCGCAGAATTATCGACCGGGGCTACCTTGTTCGTTCGCAGAACCCTGATGAACAAATCGCCGAAGTGATAAAAAGATTCGATCTCGGCAGACAACTAAAGCCATTCACGCGTTGTGCCCACTGCAACGGCATTCTTGAACGGGTCGAAAAGGCGGCGGTGCTGCATCTGCTCGAACCAAAGACGAAGCTGTATTTCGAAGACTTTTTTCAGTGCCAGTCGTGCCGACAGGTTTACTGGCAGGGCTCACACCTCAACGCCATAAAAGAGTTTATAAAGAAATTCACCGATGGCACCTGATATCGGCATCAGATCTAATCCTATTCAAGGCTCCCTGAAAATTACTCAAAACGATGAGATTGCTTCGTCGCTATGCTCCTCGCAATGACAGGAACAAACGGAGTGTTCAACATCATTTTATATAGCAATTCAAGCTGAACCATCCCCGGGCAAATATTCATGCTCGTGCTCAGCGAAGCGGTGCTCGTTATCGAAAAACAAAATCGATTACGATTACGCGCACGAGCACGGGAGCTGTTCAGGCCTTTCGATCTTCAATGAGCAAGATTTTAATTTCGTGATCCCGGGTATGATCACTTTAAAGCGCCATTATTCTCTATCAATCGAATTCGAGCAGCACGATAGAGACGTCGTCGCCCCATGAGGTGGTGCCGGTCAGCTTTTCAAGTTTGTCGTACAACGCCTCAATGGGATTGTCATCGTTCTTAACCTTTTCTGCAGTCATTCTTGCGAATTCCTTGTAGCCGATCATCTCGCCATCAGGCAGTAGAGCCTCGACCCAGCCGTCTGTATAGAAAACAATCGCGCTCTTTCTGCCAATATTCTTCTGAACACCAGGAATTTTAAGGCTTTTGGTAGCACCCAACGGAAAAGCGTTCAGTTCGATGAAATCATGATCACCTTCTGGTTTGACATGTATCAACGCCGGGTGCCCGGCGCCGGCGAGAGCGAAATCACCGCTGCGCGAATCGATGCGCATCAGCATGATGGAACTCATGCGCAAACGCTTGAGAATCGGCAGCAGATGCTGGTTGATAGTGGTCAGCAATTCCTGCGGAGTCCGATTTGCCTGCCTGACGACAAGCGGAATAGCACTCGAAATCATGGCAACAACCACAGCTGCAGCAAGGCCGTGCCCGGTAACATCACCAATGCAAACATAAACATGGTTTTCGTCATGGGGATCGACAAAATAATCGTAGAAGTCGCCGCCAACCTGTTCCATCATTACTGAGCGACCGGTAACGCGAAGGCGACCGAGACTCAGACTGTCGGTTGGAAAAAGACCTTCCTGAAGAGCATGTGCCAGGTTAAGCTGGTCAAGACCTTCTTTTACCTGTCCGAACAACAGAGTGAGCTCGAGCAGTTCACCAACTGCGTTGTTGATGACCGGCAACCGACGTCCTGCTTTGAACAGCGGTTCAACTGCTGTTTCAAGTTCGCCGACCGGTTGCAGTAGAAAACGCCTGAGAATATAGATTCCCAGCATTATCCAGAGAGTGCCAGGCAGCATGGCAGCAGCCAGTGCAGCAGCAAGCTGTCTGCTGTCACTCTCTACGCTGGCGAGAGGCCTGGAACGAGCTATTACCAAGTGTTCCATCGCCTCGGAACACTTCAGCAGATAGAGATTTCTTGTCCCATCCTGGCTTTCGGCAATAAATCGACAGCATTCACCAGGATTTTCGAGACCGTTGGCAATTGCTGTCATTGCTCTGGGAGCCGTTTTTGAAGCAAAATCAAGTCCCTCGACATCGCGGTTGAAAAAGTATGACGCACTGCCATCGTCATCGGCACGGGCCCTTTCTATCAATTTCAGAACAAGCGCAAAAGTGAAATGACCGGCGCGCCAGTGCAGCAGCAGAAAGTTCATCAGATCATTTTCCTGATCACTGAGTATAAAGGTGTAATTAACGATTTTTTCTGATCCTGACACCACACGGGTTAGTTTGCCAAGATCTGCCATGGTTTCGTTAACGTAATCCTCTTCATCAACACCGGCCGCAGCGGCCATGACCGACATGGTTCTGCCCTGCTCGCTGATCGTCACCGCGGTAGAACGCTGTTCGATGATGCGACGGCACACGCTGGTCGCCAGTCCCGACAAAAGCTTGTCGATAACCGGGTCGTTCTTGTCGCCAACCCTGTAGCGATCAGGACCCAGCAAGTGGCTTAGAATCTGCTCTTCACTAATCAGGCCATTCTCGCCGCCCTTAAGCCGAAACAAACTCTGATACAGCTCTTCGATTTTGCCGCCACGATTGGTTACCCTCTGCAGAAACCACTTGCGCAGATGTTCAGGGCGTCTGGCAATATATGTATAAGTTGGTCTGAACTGAAACCAGGTCGGCGACAGCTTTTTGCCGTCCTGCGTAAAAACATAGAGATAACCGAGGTTCCATCTACCTGAATTAACCTGCTCACACCATTCAAGAACACTTTGCTGGCTGGAAAAAGGGCGCTGTGTCTGCAGATACTGCGTGATTTCGTGCTGTTTCGAGAATGTGTAGGTGCGGAATTCATTTTCAAGGCTCTCGATCTCGTGTGAAAGCTGCGAATATCTGCTGTTCAGGGCATTCGAACTGCCGGAATACATTTCAAGATACCCGATGAGCAACAGCCCCAGCAGCGGCAGTCCAATCGCCGGACCGAGAAACAGTAACAACCCCGCCCGCAGAGATTGCGAATCGACCGGAAAATTTGTTCTTTCAATTCTCGCAAAACCCGCCAGCCATGAAATGCTTAGCAACACCAGAGCAAGGACAGAAAGAATCTCCCAAGCCAGCAGCGACAGCGAAAAAGGCGCGCGCAGAACCAGTAGATTCTCTTCAAGGCCAACCGTCTGATAGACATACCGATAGTCACTGCCAACCCCGGTTTCATCAGGGCTCAAATTCCAGTAAGCAAGATTATGCCGCCATTCAGCTGCAGATGACTCTGAAAGCATTTTCCACAAGCTTTTCGAGTCGTGTTGAACCTGCACAAAAAAATGACCCATGGCCTTCTGCCAGTCTACCGAATTCTGTTCAAAAAGCAGGATATACGAGTATTGACGCTCAGCAATCGTCTGCAGACCCTGACATACCCACCAGTCGTTTTCAGGTAACGGCAGACTGTAGATAAAATCACGGCGTGGCATTGTGTAGAGCAGGTGCCCAGGCAGGTCAATAAAATCTGTTTTGACCCTGATTTTTGTATCCATCATGGGAATAAGGCTGTCGGCAAACAGCATCTGCAACAGTGGTGCGAAATCGCCGGCCAGGCTGCCGCTTTTCTGGCCTTGAGCTGCGACAAAAAGACAGGGGTTTGTTACGCCCTGTTCGACAAGACTCGCGCTGACCAGTTTATGCCATGTGCTGATATTGTCAGCCGCGATCGCCTGTTTGCAGGCAGCCCGCCATATCACCGACAATCTTGCCGCCGTCGATTTGATTCTCAGCAGTTTTTCGGCATCAAAACGCAGGGTATCAGATAATACTTCACGTTCATAGTTTCGCCTGATCGCCGAACTCTGCCAGATACCGACAGCCAGAAACAGCGCAAACGGCAGCCACAGAAGAATGCCGGCAAACACGCGAAACTTCTGGTGTCTGACCATTACGATGTTCTCCTGAGTATGACCAGTGAGCGGTCTTCATCGGCATCCCCGCCGCCAGTTTCGCTGTATGTCAGACGCTGCCAGAGAGCATCGAGTTCAGGCGGAGTCGCCATACCGGGATTGGCAGCAATTTCAGCGGCCAGCCTGACACGACCGTCAGCAGCCGACTCAGAGGCGAACAGCTTGAGTCCGCCCGATGTCGCAAAAAGCAGATATGAGCCGGCTGTAAGTGTTACCTTATGGCTGCAGATAGCCGGAGGTTGTATCTGGCCAAGCGGTTTCGAGTCGTCGTCAAGCGATGACACATCGGAGCCGGTAATGAGAAGAGGTGCATTATGGCCGGCATTGGCTATTTTCATGCTGCCATCGTCTTTTGCAATCAGGCACAAAAATCTGATCTGCTGGTCGTATTTTTTGTCGCGCATGAAAAAATCGTTGAGTGCCCGCAGAATATCTGCCGGATCAGCATGATCAGGGCCGGCCATCGAGATGAACATCTTGATGCGGGCGCCCAGCAACGTAGCCGGAATCGGCTTGCCGGAAATTTCACCTATGCAGAACAGCAGGCGATTTTCTGAGAGAGGCAGAGCTTCGATGTAATCGCGGCCAAGAAACCTGCCGGGCAGAAAAAATGATTCAAGCTGAATGCTGCCGACGACTTCTTTTCCCTCGAATACCAGCTTCTTACGTAATGGTTGAGCATTGTAAATCTCGGCGAAAGTATGGGCAGCCTGCTTGAGCCCCGAGAAAATATGGCCTTCTGAGCTGGTTTCAGTTTTCAGAAGCCGGTCGAACTCGTGATTTTTAATGCCGGCCAGGGCTTTTGCCAGCCGTCTGACCGAAAACGCCAGATTACTCGCAATGAAAATGGCCGACAGTGTGGCTATAGAAAATGAAAATGCCACAAACAGCATGATGAACGAAACAATACGATGATTGCTCTGTTCAATTGGTTTTAACGGCGTGGCTCCGAGCAGCACGACATCACCCATGTTGCGGGCATGAATGCCGGTAACCAGGCAGTTGCCCGTGCCCGGCAGGTTGATGACTCGATCGACAGTTCGTTTGAGGCGCCAGACTTCTTCGCTCAGCATCAGCAGATCAGCGTTCAGCAGCAGCTGGTCAGGCATGCTCGAACGTGGCCCCCCAGTGCTCATTTCTACAATTCCGAGGCGTATATCGCTTCGCTTTTGCGCCAGAACTGTCAGATAATTTCTGAATACCTGTTCTGGATCGAGAAACGCGACAAGAAATCTTGTGGTTTTCGGCTTATCATGGCCTCTTACGAAAGACAGATAGATGTTCCGCTGATATCCGACCCAGTTCAGCTCTACTATTCTGCCAAGATTCTTCAAAACGCTGTGCGAGAACGATCTGACATAACTCAGATTGAAAGTTGAGTCGGCTTTTTTCGGGGGAATATTGTTCAAATGGGCCACAACATTAGTTACCAGGAATCCGGCAATTTCGCGCAAAGTTCTTCTGCGTTCAGGAATCTCGGCGAATTTCTCGACAACCTCGCCGGCTTCGTTCATCAGATAAACGGCTTCAGCCATACCGCCAAGCTTCGCAATCAGCTTGTCATTCCTCTCAGCAGGCGCAGACGCATCGGCAAGATTTCTCTGCACCGAATTGAGAAGCCCGGCAAGACCTGCTCTATGTCTGATCAGCCCACGATCGATATCATCGAGCGCGCGCTCGATCGTCCGGTGCTGTTGTCTTACCGTATTCTGCGTCGAAGTCTGCAGATAATCGAAACACCATTGCGAAAACAGCGCCAGCACCGGTATCATCGCCAGCAGAATGGCAGCAGTCATGACTCGACGCAACGATATGTCGGCCCGTCTTACCACCAGCAGGTATCTGCCTATAAATGCAGCCAGCATAAGAAAACTGCATTGAACCAGCACTGTCAGCAGCTTCCAGCGGTCGAGTAAACTTTTGTAATAGCCTTCGACCTTGACGTTCCGGCGCAATTCTATACTCAGACCGTTTTTTATGAATGCCTTCTCTTCTATCCAACCGGTCTGAAAAGCCTTGGTGGGAAAGGGTCGGCGGTCGGCTGCTTCTTGAGAAGCTCTTTTCAGCGCCAGGCGATAATGCCCTGGTAGCGCCGATCGAACGCTGCGCATGACTTCCTGAATTAGATTACCTTCTGCCTGCGGTGAAGCTTTGACCAGCACCACAATATGCGCGATCTTACTGCTCAACGGAGCAGCCTTGTCAGCATTCGGGAAAAGCCGCCACCAGCCGGCATGCGAATATCTGCTGCAGCCCTTGAGTTCGATCAGGGTTTCCGGGCTACGGCTGATTGTCGCAAGGGCCTTGCGCTTGCCGATAAAGGCCCCCGAAAGAGCGTTGCTGCGACTTTCGGTCATGCCTTCAGGGTGCAGGAGATAAGACATGACCTGCTCAGAAACAGCTGCCTTTTCAAGAAGAAAGCCTTCAACAGCGACTCTTTTGCCAGCTGGCGAGTAAAAGAGAAAACTCGCCTTTTCAGATAATGGCCGCAGCAGATCGAAGGCGTAAGCGTTTTCGTTTTTACGCAACATTTCGGCAGCCTGCCGCAGAATGAAAGGGTAATAGGTCTCTGAGGCGCTGAATCTGGCAACTTTCTGAACGATCAGTGCCATCTGGCCGCGTTCATGGGTTTCCCAGTCCTGCATCACCTGGCGATACTTCTTTTCGAACCATTGCGAAATGACAAGGCTCGTGGCAAAAATGAGAACGGCGACGAACAAAAGCACTACACCCGGCTTTTTAAATACTGCATCCGGAATTGTCGTCGAATTGGAAGACATATATTGAATATACGCTATGAAAGTTGCCTGAGCAACTCTAACCGTCATTGCGAGGAGGGCGCAAGCCCGACGCGGCAATCTCACAGACAAAAGGATTAGCTCAGAGCTGGCTTTTTGGCCATGGATGGCCTAATACATTTGCGCCACAGGAATGGCGCTCTAATGTGATGTCTGCGGCATACTGCTTCGGCCGCTACGATCCTCGCAATGAGGATTTTTAAACACACATTCAACTTTGACAGACCACTATTCGATAAGTTTAAACGAATATTTGTATGGCGCCGGGCTGTTCAAAAGTGGTCTGAACACCATCAGACCACCGACCTGTTTGTTGTCGCGCAAATATTGTTCAAAGTCCTGATCGACTATGCGATTTAGTTTAAGCGAAGCATGGCGCAGAAAGCGCTTGTTCTTCTTCTCGATAAAAAATCCCATATGGGTGACATCGAGACCTTCTTTGTCGGTTACCAGCGCAACGACGTCGCCAGAAAACAATGGCGCCTTTTTCTCCAGTATTACCGTGCGCGGGAAATACCACATCAGTTGCGGCTTTTCGGCAATCATGAAGCGGTCTTCCACGTAAAAGGTGCGGTTGTCGCCTACCCGGTTCAGATAAAGCTCGCGACTCAATGCCAACGGATGGCTGCGTGCAATGTTGGTCAGATAACCCTTCTGCTCGTTAATGTCGCCCCACAATGAGGTAAAATGGTTGCGATGATGATTCATCAGCGGCTGACCGCCGGCATCATACATGATGTCGATGAGCCGGCAGAGAAATTCTTCCTGATATGCCGGCTTTGTACTGGCGGCGAGAGCAAGCACATGTTCGACATAGGTCATACAGTCGAGAAAGGTCATGCTGGTTGGTAGAATATTTACCGGCAACGGTCTGGCATTGCTGGCTTCAACCTTTTTGACGGGCTTGCGCTGCTTCTTGATGCGCTTTTTGGTGGCCGGATGATAATGGCGCCCGATCAGGTATTTAGAGACGAATTCAATGCGGCGCTGTACCGGCAGTTTGTGAGCACTTGCGATCAGACGCTCGACTTCTGCAGCATCGCTCGATTTTCGCAGACCGACAACCGGCGCGGCCGCTTCCCCGGCAGCATGAAGTCCGCAAGTCAGCGCAATAAATCCAAGCATCAGCCAACCAGTAAATGATTTCATGATCTTTGTTTCCTCCGGAGTAATACAACTGGCTGTTTTCTCAGCAAAAGCCGTGGCGAACAGCACACACAAGCAAAATACCACAGCCCCGTAAAATTACCAATGAATTGACAGCCTGTCAGGCAGGAGCTAGCATACAAGCAACGCAAGATCATGTTGGAGGATCAAAATGAAGAAATTTTTCGCTACGATTGCGGTTGCTCTCATTTTGTTACAGTTCGTCGGCTGCGGTGCTGAAAAGAAGCCTGAGCCGAAGCAGGAAGCGGCTGTGCTCAGGTCGAACGTCAAGATAACGGCTGATGCCGCCAACGAGAAGCTCATTCTCGGCGCACTCTGGATATTGCAGGAGCGAACCCCTGATTTTTTCAGACTTGTTGATGAAAACGTGCTTGAGATACGTAAAAGCGACGGCAGTTTTACTACCGGCCCGGTTAAGACCATCGAAGGAACCGGCAGAATTGAGTTCAAGAACTTTGCCGGAGTGCATAGCGAATATAATATCGCCGATTTTCTCGTGCATGAAGCGACTCATATAGTAGATCAGAAAAAAGGTTTGCGGCTCAGCAAGGCTGCCGAAATCAGAGCGCGGGAAGCTGAAATCGAATTTTTCAAACAGCTCGAAACCGCTGAAAAAAGGAGCTTTGCGTCGATGATAAAATTTGTAGAAAACGAAATTGTCCAGATCAGAGCCGGCAAGCTTTATGCCGATCTCGACTGACACACAGCAGCATGACTGAAACCTCCGCCGGGCAGGAAACTGTATCAGCCGGTAGCAATTACGGTAAATCACTGGGGTTGATGCTGGCTCTAGGTGTGCCGGTGTTTTTTGCGCTGCCGGCCGGGCAGACTTCGCGTTACTTCTTTTCGGCGCCCTACTATCTTTTGCCCTTCGCAGCTCTGGCGTTGCTCGCCCTGGCTGGCGAAAGAATGCAGAAGCAGTCGATTGCGCTGACCGCCTGGGCTTCTGCGGCCACATTCTTCTGTTACGGATGTTTCGAGGCACTTTATTCCTGGTTTCCCAGTGGAGCGGCGCTGGTTCCGGCTGATGCTCCGGCAGTCGTATTCTGGCGCGAACTGATAAACTACGCTGGCAACCGCAGCCTGCAGCTGATTCCAATCGCGCTGCTCGCGCTGATCATGGCGAAACAGCTCAAAGCAGGCTGGCGGCATCGCCTGAGAACTGGCGACCCATCGACAGAAACAAGCATACTTGGCGAAAAGCAGCCTATGTCCTGGAGCAAGGTCGGCATTCGCATATTTTTTTACTTTATGCTGGTAACTGTCGGCTTTCTGCTTACCAAAGGCGTTGCCGGCTGGACAACCGGCCACAGTCTGAGCTACGGCGCCAAGCTGGCCGGCGGCGCTGCTAATTCACTCGTCGAAGAGCTGCTGTTCCGCGGGCTTCTACAGCCGGTGTTCGAGCTGGTTCTGCCGCCCGGCACCGCCAATGTTTTACAGGCGATTTTTTTCTCGGTGATCCACTACGGTTTTATTGAATCATTCAGCCTCGCCGAGGTTTTGCCCGAACTGGTCAAACTGATCATCTACGTCGGCATCGGCCTCTTTCTCGGCCGCGCCGCCCGCGAAACCGACGGCCTGCTGATACCATGGCTGTTTCATTTCATCATCACCTCAGCCATCTGGCTGACCCTCGTCGCCCGCTGAACAAAAGAGCAGTATCTGTTAAGCCTCTATCTTTTGAGATCATTCATGGTATTAGCCACAACAACAAGTCTATTTTGGCGCACAACGGAATAATGCGGGAAGAAATTTGCATGATCTGAAATTTGATCTTTTGCTGCCTCGATGTATAGTCGCATTCTGAGCTAAATCGAGCATCTTTACAAAATGGGGGGTTAACATTTCAAGTCGAATGTGTTAGGGTAGTCAAAAAATGACGTGAGAGGCGCTGCTATGGCACAATTGATTGCCCATGTTAAGCAAAACAGTGAGGGGAAATGGGATTCTCCGCATGATTTGATTGCTCATCTCAATAATACTGCCTGCCTTGCAGAAAAATTTGCCAGTGCATTCAAGTCAGAGAATTGGGCAAAGACCCTTGGTTTACTACATGATGCCGGCAAAAGCACAGAAAACTGGCAGGAATATCTTAAGGCCAAAAGCGGTTATGGCTACGATTCAGAAGCCCATCTTGAAGGCAAAGTTGGCAAACTGGATCATTCAAGCATCGGTGCCAGACTTGCCGAAGAAAAGTTCAAGGCTTGCGGCCGTTTTCTGGCATATTGCATTGCCGGTCATCACGGCGGTCTGCCAGACTTCTTTTCAAGCGAAAATACCGGTTCCGGAGCTTTGCAGAACCGACTGGCCCGAACATCGATTGATGAAGTTGCCAAAGAGATATGTGCTCTGGCCGATTCTGCTGTTTTGTCGAGGCCACCATTTGCATTTCCAGATGGACTCTCGGCTTCGCTGTGGATCAGAATGTTGTTTTCATGCCTTGTCGATGCAGATTTTCTTGACACAGAAGCATATATGGACCCTGATAAAGCGTCTTTAAGATGCAATTTCGCCAAAATAGAAGAGCTTCTCAAAACGTTTCGTGCCTATATGCAACAATTTGCTGTAAATGCAGAAAAGACCCGAGTTAATGCCATTCGCCAGAAAATATTGCAGGACTGTATCGATGCTGCAAGCCAGGAGAAGGGAATTTTCTCTCTTACGGTTCCAACTGGTGGTGGCAAAACCCTTTCGAGTCTGGCATTTGCCTTGGAACATGCAAAAAAACATGGGCATAATAGAATCATTTACGTGATCCCTTACACCAGCATCATCGAGCAGAATGCCGATGTTTTCAGGCGGGCTTTGGGGGCCGATAACGTAGTGGAGCACCACTCAAACCTTGATTCAGAAGATGCTACCCCGGAAATGAGATTGGCCTCGGAGAACTGGGATGCACCGGTTATTGTTACGACAACAGTGCAGTTTTATGAGTCTCTTTTTTCTGCGAAGCCTGGAAGATGCAGAAAACTTCATAACATTGCCAATTCTGTTGTCATTCTTGATGAAGCTCAGTTGATCCCACCTGATTATTTGAAACCGATACTGAAGTCGCTTCAGTTGCTGGTTGATTATTATTCGGTTTCTCTCGTTATCTCTACGGCAACTCAACCGGCACTGGAAAGCCGACAAGTCGGTCAGGAAAAGTTCGAAGGCCTCACTGCCGGTAAAATACGAGAGATTATTACAGATGTAGATTCTTTGTATGAGGATTTGAAAAGAGTTGAGGTAAATCTGCCGGAAAGTTTTGACGAGGCACTGTCTTTGTCGGAAATAGCCGCGCGTTGTTCCCAGCACGACAGGGTGCTTTGTGTCGTTTCAGATCGAAAAAGCTGTCGCGAATTGCACAAGCTCATGCCGAAAGGCACGATACATCTTTCAGCCCTGATGTGTGGGCAGCATCGCTCAGACAGGATTACTCAGATCAAAGAAAAACTGAAGACTGATGAACCGGTAAGGGTTATCAGTACACAGCTCGTAGAAGCTGGCGTAGACTTGGATTTTCCTGTGGTTTATCGTGCAATCGCCGGCCTTGATTCAATAGCCCAGGCAGCTGGCCGATGTAACCGTGAAGGATTGCTGGAAAAGGGAGAGGTTTTTGTATTTGTGAGCGAGAAAAAATCGCCACCGGGAATATTGCGAAAAGCTTCTGAGACGACACAGAACATTCTTTATGGCAGACGTGATGACCCTTTGACGCGAGAGAACTTTGACAGATTTTTCAAAGAACTCTATTGGAAAGCAAATTCTCTTGACACCAAAGATATCGTAAGCTTGTTGTCACCAGATATAGACTGCTTTGGGATCCAGTTCAGAACAGCTTCTGATCGCTTCAAGTTGATCGATGACTCAATGCAGAAAGCAATAATTGTCAAATACGGAAAAGGTGAAAAATTGCTCGAAGATATCAGGCTAAATACCGGAAATCCTGCATGTCTCAAGCTGTTATTGCGTAAGTTGCAGCGTTACTCGGTAAACGTCTATACCAACGATTTCAACCGGCTTTTGCAAAGAAGGTCTATCGTTGAGGTTGTTCCTGGAGTTTTTGCGCTGACAACTTCAATGGAATATTCAGACGATACTGGTTTGCTGGTAGATGAAAATTCTGCAGACCCAGAATCTTTTGTAATGTAAGAGGAGGAAGAATGCATAACTGGTGTATTGAGGTCTGGGGCGACTATGCCTGTTTTACCCGCCCTGAAATGAAGGTTGAGCGGGTAAGCTATGACGTGATGACTCCATCGTCTGCCCGCGCTATTTTTGAGTCGATTCTCTGGAAACCGGCAATCAAATGGCACATAACAAAGATTGAAGTTCTGAACCCTATCAAATGGGTTTCTGTGCGACGCAATGAGGTTAAAAAAGTCGTTTCAAGAGGCGTTCCAGGTAAGACAAGTGGAATTTATATTGAAGATGAGCGTCAACAAAGAGCCGGACTTTTTTTACAAGATGTCAGATACAGAATTCACGGCTATTTTGAGTTTATTTCGCCTGAAAAGAGAATGCAGAAGCCTCCTGATGCACCAGAAAAGTGGGCAGACGATCAGGAAAAAAACACCGCTGCTGCCGCAGATGAAACAGAAGCTAAATACGCAGCGATGTTTGAGCGGAGGGCAAAAAAAGGCCAGTGCTTCAATCGACCATATCTTGGCTGCCGTGAGTTTTCATGCTACTTCAAGTTAGTTGATCCAGATAAACATGTGTCAAAACCTATTGAAGATACCAGAGAACTTGGCTGGATGCTCTACGATATGGATTTTTCAAATCCATTAGTGCCAATGCCGGCTTTTTTCAAGGCAACTATAAAAGGAGGCGTTATAAATACTGATCGTCGACAAATTGAGGTGCGTCAATGATTTTGCAGGCATTGAAAGAGTATTATGATCGTAAGGTTGTCGATGGTTCGATTGCTCGTGATGGCTGGATTCGGGGCGGGTTAGATTTTTTGTTGGTTCTTGATTTGGACGGTAAATTGCTGAATATCAATGATTTAAGGGAATCAAATGGCCGGAAGAAGGTTCCGCGTTTATTAAATTTACCAAACATTGGAAAGCAGGCATTAAAGCATACTAATAGCGGCAAAGATGCAAATTTACTGTGGGATAATGCGTCGTTTGTTTTTGGGCTTGGCGACAAAGGTCAATTACGATTACAAAGTATGATTTCAACAATTGATAACTGGTTCGGAGAACAGAGTGATCCCGGTATCAAAGCAGTACATGCCTTTCTGACCAAAGGACTTAAGGATCGCAACCATTTCAACCTTGCTTTGGAGCATCCAGAATATGGTGAGACGTTCATGGAAGGTAGCGTAAAAATCAGTTTTCGAGTGCTTGAGACAAATTACAATGTTGTTTTCGATTCGCCAGTGGTTGTTAAAACATTAGTTGGGGTAGGTAATTCTAGTAATACAGAAAAAGACGGGATTTGTTTAGTAACGGGAGAACAAAATGTTCCAATCGAAATGACTCATTCTGTAATTAAAGGTGTTTGGGGGGCGCAGTCTTCTGGTGCATGTATTGTAAGTTTCAATAATGATACTTTTAATTCATATGGGAAAACTCAGTGTCTAAATGCACCAGTTAGCAAAACTGCTGCATCTCAATACAGTAAAGCAGTTAATTTTTTACTCGATTCAACAAGTCAGCGAATGCAGGTCGGGAATACGTCTGTGGTTTTCTGGTCAGAAAGGCGATCATCGTTTGAATCAGACTTCTCATTCTTTTTTAATGAGCCGGAAAAGGACAATCCTGATTCTGGAACGCAAAAGATAAGAGTCCTGTTTGAATCAGTAAAGACAGGGGCATATATGGAGGATAACGGAGAACAAAGATTTTACGTTTTAGGATTAGCCCCGAATGCTGCACGAATTGCCATCCGTCTATGGAAAGTTGGAACTATTTCAGAATTTGCTGACAACATCAGGCGGCATTTTGAAGACTTAAGAATCATAAAACCAGATTATGAACCTGAATTTTACTCAATATGGAAATTGTTGGCTAACGTATCGTCACAAGATGATATTGGCAACCTTCCTCCAAAATTGGCTGGTGACTACATCCGAGCTATTTTGGAAGGTTTTCCATATCCAACCACTGTATTACAAGCTGTTTTGGGACGTATTCGCTGTGACGTAAAGGATATGAAAGGGAAGCCAAAAGATCGGATCAATTCTGTTAGAGCAGCAATAATCAAATCATACCTGAATCGTTATCAGCATTTTTATGACAAGAAACATAAGGAGTTAACTATGGCATTGGATATCAATCAACCTTCAGTTGGTTACCAGCTTGGCAGATTGTTTGCAACGCTGGCAAAAATTCAGGATGAGGCTCAACCGGGAATTAATGCCACCATTCGTGAAAGATTTTATGGAGCTGCTTGTGCTTCTCCGGTAACGGTTTTTGCCAATCTGCTGAAACTGATGAAGCACCATCTTGCCAAGCTGCCTAACAAAGGCAGAGCAATAACCTTCGATCGACTCGTTGGCGAGATTATGAGCCATCTTTCAGATTTTCCGGCTCATCTGGATTTGCATGAGCAGGGCAGATTTGCGATTGGTTATTACCACCAGTGGCAGGATTTTTTCCCTAAATCCAATGCGAAAGGCACTTCAGAAAAAACTTTAGAGGCAGGAGCAAACTAAATGACTACTATCAGCAAACGCTATGATTTCGTCCTCTTTTTCGATGTCCAGGATGGCAATCCAAATGGTGACCCTGATGCAGGGAATCTCCCCCGTGTCGATGCTGAAACGGGTCACGGCCTCGTTACCGATGTCTGCCTTAAGAGAAAGGTCAGAAACTTTGTTGGGTTGAGTAAGAGTGAGCAGGCACCTTATGATATTTATGTGAAAGAAAAGGCGGTGTTAGGAAGAGCGCATGTTGAAGCATTTAAAGAATTGAAAATTGAATTAGGAGAAGGCGGCAAAAAAGAAATCTCCAACAAAATAGCAGAGGCTTTATCTGATCTAGCTCTGCCGGAAGGATTAAGTGTTTCAGAAGAAGAAAATGACAGTGGAGAGGTAAAAGCATTCTTGAATGTTGCTTTCGATTTCGACAAAAAACTTCTGGCTGAGTTTTGGAAAGAGAATAAAACATTTGCGACAAGCAATAAAGAGGCGAAATCATTGATTGACAACTTATCAAAGTCAGTTAAATCAAGAAAACCAAAGGCTGAGGAGACCGAACAAGGTCGAAAATTCATGTGTGAAAAATTCTTCGATATTCGAGCTTTTGGTGCAGTTCTATCCTTAAAATCGGCTCCCAATTGTGGCCAAGTTCGTGGACCAATTCAATTTACTTTTGGTCGATCTGTCGAACCGGTTATTGCCCTTGAGCACAGTATTACCCGGATGGCTGTTGCCACGGAAGCCGAAGCAGAAAAACAAGGTGGAGGCAATCGCACGATGGGCCGAAAATCCACTGTGCCCTATGGTCTCTACCGTGCTCATGGATTCATTTCAGCCCCATTAGCTGAACAAACCGGCTTTTGCGAAGAAGACCTTCACCTGTTTTGGGATGCTCTTAAGAACATGTTTGAACACGATCGCTCTGCCGCCCGTGGCATGATGGCAACGCGTGGACTTATTGTTTTCGAGCACAACTCAAAAATGGGCAATGCTCCAGCCCACGACCTGTTTGACAGAGTCTCAGTGAAGCGGGCTACCCCGGAAAATACTCCCGCTAGAAAATTCAGTGACTACCGCATTGAAATTAATGAGACTTCAATGCCAGAAGGCGTAAGAATAATCAGAATGGTATGAGTGCTTGCCTGCTGCCGGTCACCATGCCGGCAGCAGGAAGTTCATTATTAAGCATGTTTGACGAAGAAAATTGTATTCAAATTTCTGGCCTGCAACATCTGGCTTTCTGCAAACGCCAGTGGGGGCTGATTCACATCGACCAGGAATGGGAAGAGAATCAGCTGACTGCAGAAGGTCGAAACCTGCATGAGCGGGTTGACGAAGGCTATCAGGAATTCCGAAAAGGCCTCCGGCAATATTCTGGCTTATATGTTAAAAGCCTGAAGTTTGGCATTAACGGCAGAACTGATCTAATTGAAGCGATAAAATCTGATGATGGCGCCTGTAACAAAATCCAGATGCTGGGGCTCGAAGGTCGCTGGAGCCTTTATCCAGTTGAATTCAAGCGCGGTAAACCGAAAAGTTATGATGCAGATTATATTCAACTTTGTGCCCAGGCCCTGTGTCTGGAGGAAATGACCGGAACCGAAAAAAACTCTGGTGCCGTATTTTATTGGCAAATCCGCAAGCGAACCGAGGTTGAATTTGATACAAGGCTTCGCGAAAAGACCATATCTCTGATAATGCTGGCTCATGAACTTCTGGAAAAGGGCCTGGTACCTCCGCCAGAATATGCTCAACATTGCCGGTCGTGCTCATTATTGGAGGTCTGTATGCCAAAAAAGCTGAATCAGAGCAGGCTGATCAGCTACCGACAGGAGCTGTTAGGTTGAAACAGATTAGAAACACGCTATACGTGACAATCGAAGATTCGTGGGTTCATAAAGACGGCGAAACTATTACCATCCACAAGGATCACAAAAAGATCGGCCAGTTTCCGGTTCACATGATCGGCGAACTGGTCTGTTTCGGATACGGCATAAGCGTCTCACCTCAGCTTGTAGAGCATTGCGCCAAAGAAAAGGTTACCGTTTCCTATCTTGACGGTATGGGCAAGTTTCTGGCCAGACTGCAGGGGCCGACACAGGGAAATGTTCTTCTTCGTCGGGCGCAATATCGACTGGCTGATGATCAGGCGAGTGCGGTAAACATTGCCAGATGTTGTGTTGCCGCTAAAATTCAGAATCAGAGATCGATTCTGTTGCGCCATCTGCGAAATCACGCTGGCTGCGAAGGCGAGTCGCAGATTCGTGATGCCTTGCAAAAGATGGAAATATCTCTGGATACTGCCAGAAAATGTAGTGATATGGTTTCTTTAAGGGGTATTGAAGGGGCCGCGGCTGAGGAATATTTCAGTGTTTTCGATTATCTTATTCTCGTTCCTGGCCCGGATTTTCGCTTTCATAAACGTAGTCGTCGGCCACCGATGGATCGAATAAATGCACTGTTGTCCTACGCATATTCTATACTGGCCTTAGACATGAGATCAGCATTAGAAGCAGTTGGGCTCGATCCTTATGTCGGCTATCTTCACGTCGAACGTCCTGGCAGACCCGCTTTGGCTCTTGATCTGCAAGAGGAATTCCGGGCGCCGATAGCAGATCGGCTCGTGCTGAGTCTGGTTAATCTCAGACAGGTTAGCGCTTCAGGCTTTGCTGTTAAGCCCAATGGTGAAGTGGAAATGTCTGACGACACCAGAAAAACTTTTCTTACAGCCTGGCAAAAGAGGAAGCGCGAGGAAATCATGCATCCATTTTTTGATGAAAACATGGAAACCGGGCTGGTATATCTCGCTCAAGCCCGTTTGCTGGCAAAGCACATGCGTGGCGAACTCGATTATTATCCGGCGTTTCTTTGGAGGTAATATGCTGGTTTTAATTACCTATGATGTATCAACTGTTACTCCGGCAGGTCGCAAACGTTTGAACAAGGTTGCCAGGGCATGCAAAGACTATGGGCTTCGCGCACAAAAGTCGATTTTTGAATGCGAGATTGATCCGGCTCAATGGACTGCACTTAAAAACAAGCTTCTCGGCATTATCAACGAAGAAGAAGATAGCTTGCGATTTTACTACCTCGGCTCTAACTGGGAAAGAAAAGTTGAGCACCATGGAGCTAACCAGCCACCTGATATGAAAGGTCTGCTGATGATATGATTACAGAATCTCTCTCGCGTAGCCAGTTGGATACAAATGTGCTATGATTGAAGTAAGGAAAACTGAAGTCTATCAGAAGTGGTTTGAAAGTTTGCAGGATACGAGAACGCTGGCTCGAATTCTGGTGCGAATTGAACGTTTGGCAGAAGGTCTGCATGAGTAAACTATGAAAAAAATTTTATCAACAAAATATGATGTCGCTGAATATCTGCGCACTCCTGAAGAGATCGCTGCTTATCTTGAAGCAAGCCTTGAAGAAGGTGACGCTGCTTTTGTTACCAAAGCGCTGGGTGATATTGCCCGTGCGAAAGGAATGACAAAAGTCGCAAAGGCAGCCGGTCTTTCGCGTGAAAGTCTTTATAAGGCACTGTCTGGTGAAAGATCACCAGGGCTTGATACCATTCTTAAGGTAATCAAAGCCCTTGGGATCAAACTTCATGCCGAGGCAGCCTGAAATGCTTGTAGTCAATCAAACTAATCGCTGACATGCAGCTCCATTTTTCTTTTCAGATGAGTTAGCGATTCGTCATTACGATAGTAATAGCGCTGTTTCCAACATTTACTTTTTCTTGAATGGAAAGATTTATGCTATGCTTGGCAAAGTAATAGCGAAATCATAGCCTGGCGTAATTTTGTAGCCCGGCTTTGAGGTTATTGCAGTCGCGCCCCCCGCGGGCGCGTGGATTGAAACCTTGTCGATTATCTCGACCTTGTTTCCGTCGTGTCGCGCCCCCCGCGGGCGCGTGGATTGAAACACGCGAAGGCCTCGGCCCAGATTTGGCCGGTCGTCGCGCCCCCCGCGGGCGCGTGGATTGAAACGGGTATCTGCCAACGCGGCCCGTCAGGCCGTCGTCGCGCCCCCCGCGGGCGCGTGGATTGAAACTGTTGCGTCTAGCAGAATTTGCCCGGAAGAAAGTCGCGCCCCCCGCGGGCGCGTGGATTGAAACAGTAACAAGATCCATGTCGAGCAACATGGCGCGTCGCGCCCCCCGCGGGCGCGTGGATTGAAACTTTGTAAAGCTCGCCATCTGCATTGCGCTCACGTCGCGCCCCCCGCGGGCGCGTGGATTGAAACATCGTTGCCGGCTTTGGGCTTCTCTTCGTCGTGTCGCGCCCCCCGCGGGCGCGTGGATTGAAACTTGAGAACGACGGTGTTTTTTTGATCAGCCTTGTCGCGCCCCCCGCGGGCGCGTGGATTGAAACTCGCGATAAACCAGCAGGCCGAATCTGACGCCGTCGCGCCCCCCGCGGGCGCGTGGATTGAAACCGGAGGCAATGGCTTATCAGGCGGAGTATAAGGTCGCGCCCCCCGCGGGCGCGTGGATTGAAACAAGTATTCCCGCGCCCATCGAAACGCGGTCTGGTCGCGCCCCCCGCGGGCGCGTGGATTGAAACTTATTCGCCTGCTTAATGGCTTCTTCGGCCTGGTCGCGCCCCCCGCGGGCGCGTGGATTGAAACATCATCTGGTGGTGTAATATACTCATCATCAGGTCGCGCCCCCCGCGGGCGCGTGGATTGAAACTAAGATACCAGCGGTAGACCCATTCGGCAGAAGTCGCGCCCCCCGCGGGCGCGTGGATTGAAACCAAGAAGCTTGGCAAATATCGTAATGACGAAAGTCGCGCCCCCCGCGGGCGCGTGGATTGAAACCATGTCTTGCGAAGATGTATCTGCATCAAGGAGTCGCGCCCCCCGCGGGCGCGTGGATTGAAACGTCGTAGCGATGGTATTATTGAATCTGTAAAGGTCGCGCCCCCCGCGGGCGCGTGGATTGAAACCGTCCGACATGATCGGCGTTACCCCCAGCGCGGTCGCGCCCCCCGCGGGCGCGTGGATTGAAACAAAAGCTAAGGCATAACCATGCTTAACTACAAGTCGCGCCCCCCGCGGGCGCGTGGATTGAAACGACGGCTCAGAGCCTTGGGCGAGAACTAGCCCGTCGCGCCCCCCGCGGGCGCGTGGATTGAAACAAGTAGCGGGTGGGTTTTGGGGATTGTGGGGTGTCGCGCCCCCCGCGGGCGCGTGGATTGAAACAGAATCTGGTTGCGGTCTCCGTAGTGGCGCAAGTCGCGCCCCCCGCGGGCGCGTGGATTGAAACTGCTGCCTTCAGAATCTGGTTGCGGTTTCCGTGTCGCGCCCCCCGCGGGCGCGTGGATTGAAACAAGTAGCCTTATGATGTCGGCGCAAAAACCAGGTCGCGCCCCCCGCGGGCGCGTGGATTGAAACGTCAGCGCGTTGCCGCAAACGGGGCAGATTAGGTCGCGCCCCCCGCGGGCGCGTGGATTGAAACGGGTTACGCGTGAAGGGTGAGTCAATGATAAAGTCGCGCCCCCCGCGGGCGCGTGGATTGAAACGCATTGACAGAGCAGCAAAAGCTGCTTTTTTGGTCGCGCCCCCCGCGGGCGCGTGGATTGAAACGAAAACCCGTGCAGCTGGCACCGCTGAAACTTGTCGCGCCCCCCGCGGGCGCGTGGATTGAAACGGCACTCCGACTGCTTTTCATATTTTTGATGTGTCGCGCCCCCCGCGGGCGCGTGGATTGAAACGAGATGCAAAATGCCAGATTCACCGTCGGCAAGTCGCGCCCCCCGCGGGCGCGTGGATTGAAACAGGCGAGCTCCGGTATTTGGGCGTTGATTTTGGTCGCGCCCCCCGCGGGCGCGTGGATTGAAACCATTATCATTAGCACCGATACCAGTTGTCGGGGTCGCGCCCCCCGCGGGCGCGTGGATTGAAACGGCCAGATAGACATATTTAGAGCCGCCGTTGAGTCGCGCCCCCCGCGGGCGCGTGGATTGAAACTTGAAAAAAGCCAAAGCAACGCCCTGACTAAGGTCGCGCCCCCCGCGGGCGCGTGGATTGAAACGATAAAACGAGAGTCAGAAATGTTACGGCCAGGTCGCGCCCCCCGCGGGCGCGTGGATTGAAACACAAATCCTTTTTCGGACGTGAAACGATATCCGTCGCGCCCCCCGCGGGCGCGTGGATTGAAACCGTAGCCGGTGGAACTAATCGTCTGTAACCATGTCGCGCCCCCCGCGGGCGCGTGGATTGAAACTGAAGTGTCGCCATGTGATAATATTCCAGATGGTCGCGCCCCCCGCGGGCGCGTGGATTGAAACGCAAGGTGAAATAGGGCCGCAAGGGCCGCAGGGGTCGCGCCCCCCGCGGGCGCGTGGATTGAAACGAAGAAATTGAAGCAAGAGACGCCAGCGGCAGGTCGCGCCCCCCGCGGGCGCGTGGATTGAAACAACGCATCAGGCGAATATTATCGCGGTGCTGCGTCGCGCCCCCCGCGGGCGCGTGGATTGAAACACAGTATCTGGTTCTCGGGCGTGCAAGCGCAACGTCGCGCCCCCCGCGGGCGCGTGGATTGAAACTACATATGGGCGCGTCTGAATAAGCAGGTCGCGTCGCGCCCCCCGCGGGCGCGTGGATTGAAACCAAATCGCACCACAAATCGGCGGTTGATCTGCGTCGCGCCCCCCGCGGGCGCGTGGATTGAAACATCATACCAATCGTCGCCTCCAATGTAAACTGGTCGCGCCCCCCGCGGGCGCGTGGATTGAAACCGGTAGAATAATCGAATTGCGCGACGAAATAGGTCGCGCCCCCCGCGGGCGCGTGGATTGAAACCTTAAGATCGGTAAATATAATTCTCCTGAAATGTCGCGCCCCCCGCGGGCGCGTGGATTGAAACAACATGACTAAGATGATTACCGGCCGAGAAGCGTCGCGCCCCCCGCGGGCGCGTGGATTGAAACTTGTTAGTCTGCTTAGTCATGTTTAAATCTCCGTCGCGCCCCCCGCGGGCGCGTGGATTGAAACGGGGAGTTTAACTTCCCACGCGTCAACAGCTGGTCGCGCCCCCCGCGGGCGCGTGGATTGAAACATAGCAGTTTTTGGTACCTGCGTCACAAACTTGTCGCGCCCCCCGCGGGCGCGTGGATTGAAACTCTTTTCCAGATCAGCTATTCGAGCCTCAAGGGTCGCGCCCCCCGCGGGCGCGTGGATTGAAACTGGCAGCACCGCGATAATATTCGCCTGATGCGGTCGCGCCCCCCGCGGGCGCGTGGATTGAAACGGCCTGGTAAAAGACGCAGCCGGCCTGGCGTTGTCGCGCCCCCCGCGGGCGCGTGGATTGAAACTCTTTCATCAACAGCAGCAGTTCAGTGCCCGGGTCGCGCCCCCCGCGGGCGCGTGGATTGAAACAGAATCTCTAGCCGAAAAAGTCAACGCTGCTGGTCGCGCCCCCCGCGGGCGCGTGGATTGAAACACGGATTTGATCGAGAACGAGATCGACGCCAGGTCGCGCCCCCCGCGGGCGCGTGGATTGAAACGGGCCAAAGATCTGCCAGCTTGTCGTATTGATGTCGCACCCCCCGCGGGCGCGTGAGATGAACAGCAGACTATCATGTCCGCATTTTGCGGCGGTATCTGCGGCGGGTCTTGTTTACCACCGGGGGCGCAACAACGACAGGTTTAGCTGGAGCTGCGTAATCATCAGCTGGCGGTGCTGGCAACGTTTTTTTGCTCTGATCAGCCTCTGTTACAGGCATACTGGCGGACTGCTCTGAACAGGTGAAAACAATTTTGCTCAGCGCGGCTGCCCTGATGATGGGAATATTATCGAAAAGACTTACCGAATCTGACATCTGGTAAGACTTGCCGTCCAGGGTTTTCATCTTAACAAAATACTGTTGAGATGGAAAATGCGTTTTGGTGCTCTTGCCGGCGACAGTAAGAAAAAACCATGAATGTCGCTTCCAGACCTCAAACTTGCTGATATCTGCGAACCGGCAGATGTCCTTCTCACGACTCCAGAAGAGGAGTCTCGACCTGAACAGCACAACGCGCCTGTTGACATCAAATATATAGTGTTCGTCGATAAGCCATAACCATGCGGCGAGCAGGGTCAGCAGAACCGAGGTCGAATCGAGCAGAAGCAGGTATATCAGGCGTGGGTTCTCCGCAATAAACGATCCTTCGCTTTTCAGCAGCCAATGCGTGGAAATCATGAAGAAAAGCATGAGGAGGCAAAGAACCAGCTTTTCCTTCATCGTCGGCAGATCGACCTTTATCAGCCCTGGTTCAACAGCCTCCAGAGAAACATTAGATAGTTTCGACTGCCACAAAACCTCTCGAAATTTTTCTGAACCTGGGTTATCGATTATAGCCTGCCGCACATCGCCAATCCATGAGAAGAAGCTCTGACCCACGCAAAAGAAGCCTGGCTGAAACTTGCAGTCGAGCAGGCGTGCAAGCTGCCGTGCCCGCACCGCGGCTTCTTCCTGGTGCAGAAAATATTTTCCCTTGCTTGTTTCAATTCTCGGTATCTTGAGCACAGTTCCATCGCGCAAAATGATGGCCACTGAAAAATCAAGCCGACAACTGTGCCACAGTAATGGCCATTCAGAAAGCATGCCAACAGTCGTTACCATCGCTACTTCATTGAACTCGATACGTCGCTTACGGTAATACAGCGGATTGGTAAATTCCTGGTGAATCGTTTTTCCGGCAATATCGATAAGATACTGACTTCTCACAAAAAAGCGTATTGCTGCGGAAACCACAAGACCAGTTATCAGGTCATTGCGCAGCCAGAGAGGGATCCCGCTCCGGTTCATGGTCATCAACACAACAAGACACGCAATGCCGATCAGCGCGGTCATTTTGCCAAGGACGCCAGGAATGTCGATAACGATAGTGTTGCCAGGCTTAGCCCACTCGGCAGGAACAGGCCAGCTTGTCGTTCTGTTGAATTCAGCTTCGCTTCCGGTCCGGGAAACATCAAGATGAAACTGCCCAGTTCTACGCTCAAAGCTTTCTTTCCAGTAGATAAATAACCACGCGAGAAGGATAATAATGGACCAGCACAGGATGAACTTTTTGTAAAACCATTCGGGTTGCTGCCCGAGTTGGTCATCTATCAGGCTGATACCGATCAGGGGCAGGATAACCAGACCAAAGAATATATGCCAGCCACTCAGCATCATATGATCAAACCAGCTGGCATCGGGCAGGTCCTGCGACAAACTTGCACTGAAAAATTTTTGATCGGCGCTCTCATACGGAAACTCTTCAATTTCGAGCCATCTCAACAGACCAGACCAGACCAGCGAGAAGAAAAACAAACCCGAAATGAAATTAACTGCCTGCCCGAAAGGATTCAGGTCGAAAAGAGAGAAGAAAAAATCTGAGACCAGCAGAATCCCCGACATTAAGGCTAACGCTTTCAGGCATTTTTTTGCCAGCGCATATCCTGAAAAGGCGAGAACAAAGGACAGGGTGGAAAAAAATAGAATTGCTGCCATAAAAATGCCCGGAGCAGTACGAGGCAGCGAAACTAATGAGAAAGGATCTATGAGAAGAGAAAACATGACGAACAATGCCGGCATGCCTGTTATCAGAAGAATTAGAAAGGCAGTAATCCAGAGACAACCGCGCTTCATCTGTTACACCTTCCTGGGTCTCGTCCCCCTGCCACAATCTGCATTGGCTTTATAAAAATTCCACGCAGTGAACCCGTCAAGAAGCATCCGATTGTTCCATAAATGGCAGGAAAAAGCAAAGCAATTTAACGACTGCAAAAAATGTCTGCGGCCGTTACCGGGCAAGCAGATCGAAATCATCGCATCGGCGAAGAATCAGCTCCAGCGGTCGAGGAATTTGGCGAGGGTGCCTTTGGTTTTGAGCTTTATCCGCTGCCAGAGGCTTTTGGGCGGTTCGTAAAGTTTGCTGACGGCGAAGTCTTTTTCGAACAGATCTTTGCGCACCTGTCTGACGAATTCGGGGTCTTTTGACGCGACGTTCGACTCGTAGTTGTGGCGCAGCGCCATGGTATCCATGTTACAGCTGCCGATCGAAGCGAATTTATCGTCAGCGATGAGGCCCTTCGCATGCACTTTGCCGAGGCCTTTTTCGCCCTCGTACATATAAATCTTGACGCCGGCCTTCTGCAGCTTATCGAAATACAGGCGGGTATTTGCGTCATTCAGCGGGTTTTCGGCCGAAGCCGGGTGAACCAGACGCACATCGACCCCGCGCTTTGCTGCAGCAGCTATGCGTTCGACCAGATCTTTGTTGGTGATATATGGATTGATGATGTAGAGATAGTCTTTTGCCGAGTCGATCTGCTGCTTGTAGTCATCATGAACATCATGCACGCCACGCGGAATATTATAAGTCATGCGGGCGTTCGAGTTTCCCTTTTTGGCAGGCGCCGGGAAAAAGCGGTCGCGCACGGTTGCGGCATCTTTGCTGGCGAGCTTGCCACCGTTGTAGAGATAGCTGAGCAGAAGCCCGCTCTGCATCTGGCCGACGACAGAACCCTGGCAGCGCACCATCATGTCGTGTTTCTTTTCGCGTGATTCCTGCTGCAGCGTGTAGCCGCCGACATAGCCGATCTAACCGTCGATGATGAATTTCTTGCGATGGTCGAAATGGAAGAAATCAAGTTTCTGACCTGCTGTAGTAGCCTTGCTGATGCGGTCATAAAAAACGACTTTGATACCGTTGGCTTTATAGAAATCAAAGAGTTTTTCTTCTTCGGTTTTCGACGTCAGATTCTTTAAACCGGCCATTCTGGCACCAGAACGGTCAGCTACCAGAATGACCTCGACGCCTTCTTTCGCTTTCTCTGCCAACAGCTTGGCGAATTCCCAGCCGGTTTTGTCGGCTTCCATGCCAAACATCTGAATGGTTATGCTCTTTTTTGCCGATTTGAGATCATTCGTCACCGACTGCCAGAATGTTTCGCCGGTCTGCAATTCGAGCGAGTTATCGTTGGTCTCTTTAAAAGAAATGTCGAGATCTTTTTCGACGACTTTCTCACCGCTGACTGCTTTTTGAATGGTGCGTTCGATGCCCTGCTGCGTGGTCAGAACCGATGCCGCCTTTTCGCGCACGTATGTCTGCGTAGTCGTGGCGGGGGCTTCGGTTTTGCCGGTGATCTGTGTCTTTACCTGTTCTGTGGTCTGGCTGGCCGTTTTTGAGAGTTTTTCATAGGCGGTTTTTGCGGCCATATAGGCATCGCGTTTAACCCTGACCAGGTTCTGATCGGCCTGCTGAGTTACCGCGTCGCGATATTCGCTCAGCGCCTGCTGCATCGTCTGATAAGCACGCTGAATATCACCAGCCACCGCCGGCGTCAAACCCGAAAACATCAACAGACCAGAAATACCAGCTACCAGCCCGAACCGGCCAACAGTTTTTCTCATAATACAACTCCTGACAGCAGACCTTTTACACACACGGCAAGGCGTGTACACCATGATAATTTTATAATTATACTGACCAGACCCGAAACCCGCAAATTTTGCCGTCAGCGGGTTAATTTAGATCTGGCATGTTGTGGCGGGAATTGTATAATGGTTGCAACGATTGCATGGCAGGAGAGCATGGCATGGAAGAAGCCTTTAAAATTACGCGCAGAGGATTTGCCGCGATAGTCATCAGCATACTGGTTTCAGCGGTGCTGTTTAAATTCAGATTTCCCGACATGATGCTGTTCAACGACTTTATCGAGCGTTTACTGACCGACAAACTAATGGTTCGCGTGATGGTATACGCAGTGCCGGTAATGCTGGCAGTCATGGTTTTTTTCATGCCATTTTCGGTATTTTTTCTCTACTGGTGCTCTACAGTCTATGCCGGCTACTACCTGCTGTCGGCGCCGGTTGAAGCGGTTGTATTACTGGTGTTGTTCGCCGTGCCGACACTGATGAACAGGTTTCAGGTCGTCAAATTTCCTGAAACCCAGACAATGCTTCCGGTAATCGGCGTATTGTACGTGCTGGTGGTAGTGCTTTCGATCATTTTTGGCAGTTTTGGCATCGAGAACCTGGCGGTAAAGATTCTGTTGCTGATGCCGGCGCTGCACATACTTGCCATGCCGCCCGGAGACGATTCTCAGAGCCGCTTTCAGAGCGAAGCCGGACAGGTTACCAGCGGTTTGAGCTCTACTCAGAAAGCCCGCATGAAAAGTGCGATCAGAACGAACTGGTGGGAACTGCTAAGACCACACGTTGAATCAACGGCTCTCAATATCGCCGCTTTTTACGACAGGTTCAGCGCGATCAAAACCACATTCAGCCGGGAGACCCCGCACACGCATACGCGCGCACAGGACAACGCCCGCAATATGAATCTCGCCGCCCTCAAGAAGCGTGACCGCGATTTCAGCGAAAAGGCTTTTATCGAGCGCGTTGACGCAGTTTTTACGAATATTCAGGATGCCATTTACAGCCAGCAGATCGAAAAGATTCAGGCATTCGTTTCAGATGCGCTGTATGAGCAATTTCGCAGCCGCATCGAAGAGCAAAAAACGGCAGGAATACGTTATCAATACAGCGATCTGACACATGAGCCCTCGTCGATCGATCATGTCTACTGCGACGGCAGCTTCGATGAAATACAGGTTCTCATCAAGGCTTCGCTCAAAGAATCGCTGATCGACAGCAAAACCGGCAAGGCGATCGGTGCCGGCAAAACCCGCAATTTTTACGAGTACTGGTCGTTCATTCGCCGGCCATCAGGAAAAACACTGAAGAAGCCCGGCCTGCTGGAAGGCAGCTGCCCGAACTGCGGTGCGCCGATTCAGATCGGGCAGGCCACCGTCTGCGGCGTCTGTAACTCATTTATACGTTCAGGCTATTATGACTGGGTTCTCGCCAAGATCACCCAGGGCTGCGAATGGTCTTATTCTGATCCGACGCTGGTTCCGCTGTGGCGGCAACTCAAAACGGCCGACCCGGAATTCACCATTCATCAGATCGAAGACCTTGCCGGCGTCATCTTCTGGAACCTGCGAATTGTCGAAATTACACGCCAGGTCGAACCTATTTTCAGGTTTGCCAACAGCGAATTTGCAACATATCTGACCGAGGCCCTCAAAACTTCCGCCAGCACCGACCGCCACTGGTGGGAAAACATCGCACTCGCGACAGTCAGCCTGAAAGGCATTGTAATCGGCGATGGGCGCATCAGGCTCTATGTTCTCGTGGTCTGGAGCGGAATTCCCATTACGGCCAAGGCCGACGGCAGTATTGTCGAGCGCATCAGATATAATAAACCGATGCGCGACGTCATGGTTCTGAGCCGTGACAGCAAATGTAGAACCAATCAGAACAACACTCTGAGCAGCGCGCATTGTCACAGCTGCGGTGGCGCACTCAGCTCGAGCTTTGCCACCCAGTGCGCGTACTGCTCTTCCACCCTCAATGACGGCAGCGAGTGGCAGATCGAAAAGCTGCTGAAAGAGGACAGTCCAGAGTTTGCCGATATTCTCGAGCGTAAGTCGGCAATCGTATCAGAGCGCTTTGCCGAGAACATGGCAGTCGAAGCCGCGAAAATAGCGGAACAGGTAAAGATCGAAGAAACCAGATCGGGGCGTGACATCATAACCGTCATGGCGCAGGTGCTGCTGGCTGACGGAGTTATCGACGACGCCGAAATGAAGTTCGTCAGAGAAATGGCGAAGAAATACCACATGCCGCCAGAAGATCTCGAAGGCGTTCTCGAGGCGGTCAAGGCCCGCGAAATTCACTTTTTAAAGCCAAAAGTCGCCAAAGAGGCACTCGATATTCTCAAGGGCGCGGTAAGCATGGCATTTGCCGACGGCGTGCTGGCGCCCGAAGAAGAGGCCGCGCTCGAAAGCGTCGCCAAAAAACTCGGCTATTCAGCAATAGATGTTAAACGCCTGGTCAAAGCCGAAGAGAAACTGCGCCGCCAGACCCGCCGGGCCCCGCTGAAGATAACATAATATGACCCGAATGCCACTAAGTTAACAAAAAGTCCAGTAAAGATTCAGTCTTAGGTGGGATTGCCTATCTTGCATAGATTTGCAGCAACAAAATATGACTGCTTACCCGTGCTCAGCAAAGCGGTGCTCGTAATCGAAAAATCAACAGCGCAAATCGATTACGATTACGACAACGATTAAGAGCAGATATCAGCCAAGGCGGGTGAGGACGTGTTGCAGGAACTGCAGGAACTTTTTCGTGTCGTCGACGCCAGCTTTGTGCCCTCCGTATAGTTCAGCTTCGAAACAGCGGGCGGCGGCCTGGCCGTCGGCGGGTCTGAAATTGAGTTCGAGGCAGATGCGGTCGAAGTATTCGCCGGGCGTCTCGTGCTCGCTGCGCGGCAGCACGCCGCGGTCGGCCATGATCTCGGTAAAACTGTTGAACAACCTGATAACGTCTGAACCGGCCAGCACAAAATCACTCATTGTCAGCATTTTTTCGATATTCTGCCGGAATTCTTCCTGATTCTGCTGTTCTGTTTTTTCTTCGGCGGCGGCGCCGAAAAAGATTTTCTGCAGCCATTTCAGCAGTTGTTCAAACTTCTTTACTGCAAGCCAGCAGAATGCAATGATGCAGAATAATGCCAGAACCGTTTTCACAGCAGCCTTTATCAGATAACCGTATTCGGCAGTCTGCTTTTTAAAAAGCTTTTCAGCCTCTTCGCGCTGATGTTTTTCGACACGCGCCCTGTCTTTGACTACTGTTCCCGGGGTTTGCGCCTGGTCAAAGTTACCCGATGACACTTTAGTCTGTGTCATACGCGGCGGTTCATCTGATGCAAACGACTCATGCGTATCATCGGTATTGTCTGACCCGTTATTTTGAGAAGAATAACGCTGCGCGTTTTCCTGTTTCAGACGTTCTTTAATGGCATCGAGACTGGCTTTCTGAGGCAGCGGCACACCTGGAGTGATTGCCGGCTCTGCTTCGCCACGCTGCGGTTGCACATCGACAATTTTCCAGCCGCCGGTGGTAAGGATTTCGGCCCATGCATGCGCCATGCCGGAGGTTACGAAAAAACGGTTGTCGCGCTTTTTATCGGTGACGTAACCGCCGGCGACGCGGGCCGGAATACCACGCATACGGCAGAGCAGAACCAGCGACGAGGCAAAATGCTGGCAATGACCGGTCATCGAGTTGAGCAGAAAATGCCTGACCGGGTGTTCGCCTCTGTTCATCACATAATCAGCCTTATATTCGCCATGCGACCCGAGAAAATCAGCTATTGCAAGCACTGTTGGTGCGCCTGGCTGCGCATCCTGTGCTACCCGACCCGAAATTTCAAGCAGTTCTGCTCCCATCAGCGGACTGGTCGAAAGATATGGGCTGTCGGCTGAAGCCTCAGCGATAACATCAGATGGAGCAAGAGTCAGTTGAGGCAGATATTCGATTTCGAACTCATCACCAACCGCTATGGTTTTTTCAAGTGCTATACTGCCATCTCGCATTGCGCAGAATTTAAGAGGCCCGGCAAGATTTTTAAGAACCGGCACATGTAGAAGCCTTTCCTCGTAGTTGCAGAAAAAGTTAATATCAGCGGTCTGTGACTGTTGCAAAGACGAAGTTTCAGTAAAAGCGAATTCCGGCCAGTTCTTATCTGGCACCCGGCCGAACCAGCTTTCCATACCGGTGTCGGTAAAGCGTTCAAAGGTGGCAGAGCGCAGGTAAACAAGGCCGGGCGACGACCCCGAACGAGGTTCGAAAGTACAGACCAGTTCTTTGATCAGTTCATCTTCAGAAGTTATTGGTGTTCGCTGCTGCGGCGAAAATTGCATACCGGCGAGGCCTTTTACCGGTATTCGCCGACTGGCGGCAGCGCCCTGCCCGGCTCCGGGAGACCTGCTATAATATCGCGTCAAGTCAGGGTCATCCATAAAAAGCAACAGAACCAGGTAAATCGGCAGGCTGATCAGCAGAGCTGCCAGCAGCAGCACCTTATCGGTCACTCCCGGCTTATCGTCGATATTTATGCCTTCTACTACATGATCCTGTTGGTAATCTTCATTCATGCCTGTCACGTGCCTGTACTGTTTCGCTGCGCGATGGCAGCAACAGGAACTCGAGATTCATTTCGCTCAGTCGCTGTTTAAACTCGTCTTTGCTGACGGTAATGCCAGTGTCTTCAGAAAACCTTGCCTGATCGGTATCATCAATAGCCCACAGCGATACTCTGGCACCGCGGGCCTGCAGGGTCAGCAGACCGCCAAGAAGTTCATCTACCGGCAGATGAATCGTCTGGCTCAAAAAAATCACGATGGTGCCGGGGCCGGCTTTGTTGAGGGCAAGACTGAGCAACTGCTGAAGACCGCCATCTTCGGCAGGTTTAAGGTCGGCAAGTAACTCGGTCATGAAGCCATAAACCGGGGTAGAGCCGCCCAGTCTGATATGTTGCGCGACATCATCGATGCACAGACCCAGAGCGGCCGGCAGGCCACGCTGGCAGGTTTCCCCGATAATCGCGGCAGCGATGCGCAGAAGACGTTTCATGGTGTTGCCGAACCCAAACCCGCGCAGTTGCCGGCGATCGGTGTGAACCAGCACGAGCACGTCGGGGCGGGTGTCGCGCTCAAATTGCTTGATGACCGGGCGGCCGGTCTGAGCTGTTTTAAGCCAGCTCATCGCTCTGATATCATCTCCGGCGACGTATTCTTTGATGCCGTAAAAGTCCATGCCATGGCCGGCAAGGCTCGACCGGCTGTCGCCGATTGGCGTCAGCGCGTTGGCCTTGACCAGGTCGAGATCTTCGGGAACTGGTGGATTGAGCCAGACTTTGAGCGGGGTTTTGAGCTGAAAGACCCTTTTTTCTTCAAAAAAGTTGAAGGGGTCGCGCACGGTCAGAACGGCCGGGCCGATGTTGAAATTACCGTAGCCGCGGTTCAGGCGATGGCGATAAGTGATTATGGCACTGCCGTTGCCGGCGAAGTCTTCAGCCTTAAGCAGAATTTCCGGGCTGCTGAGCACATCGACAGCGGGAAAGTCATCCTGCAGAAAGGCATGTGGAAAGGGCAAAAGATTGTTGTAGTGAACAAGCAGATCGACTTTGATGTCTTCGTTCTCCAGGCAGATAGACGGCATTTCGCGGTTGACCAGCCGGAAACCGCGAACGGCGGCTTTAACATAAAGGCGCGACAGCAGGATAACCACCAGAGGGAAAATCACGAGAATCAGCGCTTTAAAATTGAAGCCAGAACTGGTGTTGCCGGGCATGAAAGCGAGCAACCCGGCGACCATCATCAGCAGCAGCAGATTGCGAACCCGGTTGGTGGGATCGCTTAACAATCTCAAAACGCCGCTGAAACCACCGGCCAGTGTATGGTGAACTCCCCACATCTGCATTCTTAGCCTTTACCTGCCGCTGTCTTTAACAACCGGAACCGGCACGCTTTTACTCACAGCAGAAACGATATCGTTGGCAGTGACTCGCTTGACCAGAGCATGCGGCTGCAGCACCAGGCGATGTGCAAAAACCGGGCCGACCAGCATTTTGATATCGTCAGGAATCACGTAATTTCTGCCACAGACACAGGCCCAGGCTCTTACCGCTCCCATCAATGCAATCGAGGCGCGCGGGCTTGGCCCGAGAACAAGTTCTGGGTGCTGACGCAATGCTTCGGCCAGCGCGAGAATGTAGTCGAGCAGTTCCTGCGATATGGCAACCTTTTCGCGAATGTACTGTTGAATCGATCTGAATTCGCGCCGACTGACAATGGGACGCAGAGCGGCCAGCGGGTTGCCGCTGCGGCGGGCGGTCAGCATGTCGCGCTCGTGGCTGCGATCTGGGTAGCCCATGCTGAGCTTGAGCAGAAAACGGTCGAGCTGAGCTTCCGGCAGCGGATAGGTGCCGTGCTGTTCGACCGGGTTCTGGGTGGCGAGCACGAAGAACACGTTGGGTATGGCGAAAGCAGCGCCATCGATCGAAACCTGGCGCTCTTCCATGACTTCGAGCAGGCTTGACTGCGTTCGCGGCGTAGCACGATTGATTTCATCTGCCAGAAAAATATTGGTAAATACCGGCCCACGCTTGAAAGAGAATGAAGAATCGGCAGGGTTATAGATCATTGTGCCGGTAACATCCATTGGCAGCAGATCTGGCGTAAACTGCACGCGTTTAAAATTGCAGTCGATGGTTGCAGCCAGCGCCCGCGCCAGCATGGTTTTGCCGGTGCCGGGCACGTCTTCGAGAAGAGCATGTGAGTTGGCGAGAGCCGCAGTGAGAACCTGTTTGATCACTTCGGTTTTGCCAACTATGACTTTTTCAATGTTGCCGATGATTTTGGCGATAAGTGGTGCCGGATCAAAGTTTGCGAGATCGCTGATATCGGCATTGTCATCGAGAATTTCGTCTTTGCTGGTATTGCACAGAATGGTGATTTCCTGCATACGGCGACGATACCAGTCGTCTTCGATTTTAAGCACTTCTTTGAGCGCGAACAGGTGCTTTTTTTCGAGTTCGCTGAGAACGCCGTCAGCGCTGGCATAGTCGCAGGCGCTCAAGAACAGAGCTTTGCCGTCGAAGTGTCGCGGGGCATCCTGCGCAGCATCGGCAGCGGCGATAGACTCGTGCAGCTGCTGTTCAACCTTTGTCTTGCTTATCCCAAGAAGGTCAGCCAGTTTGATAATCTTCTGCTTGTCTGTCTCATCGAGACGCTTGTCGCGCAATGCCTCGATCAGCAAAAGTTTCATGGTGTCGGCAGCGCTCAGTTCCTTGTTCATGGGTTCAGACTCCCTCTGCGGTAATTCATTTTATTGCGGTATTATAAAGCAAAAACTGCGCAATCTCAGCTTTTCTTTCTGAATGCGACTTTCTGGCCGGTGGAAAACATTTTGCCGTTTTCGGCACCCCTGATCAGGCGGGCTGCCCGTTCGACATCCTTGACCACAAAACCGGAAAGGTCGTGTGCGCCATATTCGAACAGCACCGGCGCCAGTGTTGTCGAAGGCCCGACAATGGTGATTTTCTGAGCGTTCTTTGACAAGGCCAGATAGCGCGGCAGAGTTTTGTCGATGAAACTCGAACTGCCAATAAATACGAAATCGCTTTCGGGCATCAGATAGTCGGCAGCAGAAACAGGGTAATCGTCATCCTGTGGCAGTTCACCAGAGATGATCTTCATATCACAGACCGGTGCCAGCAGCGTCATAATATGCGGAAAATGGCCGAGTACAGTGACTTTTTTACCGCGCACCTCATTTTGCGACATGATGAATGGGTCATAAATACGGTCTTCGACGTGCATTGAATCACTGATCGGAATGCCGGCTGCCTTCGCCACGGCGAGATTGTTGTAATAGGCATTGATGGCAGCCAGGCCAAGCGAGGCTTCGTAAAAGTTCCAGGAGCGGATACATTCGGCGACTTCGCGCAGAGTTGCTCCTTCCATATTTTTTGTAAACATCGGCATACGGTAATCATAAGCCCTGATTTCGGCGATACCAATGCCGCCATTGCTTCTGACATAAGCAAAACCGCTGCCGCGCACGATTTCTTCGGCTTTCCAGTCTTCTGGAATACCAGCTATAAGGCGGTCATACAGTTCCCACATTATTCCTCTCCTTTTAAGGTATTCATGCTGATTTCATCGCCATGTCTGAGCCGTGTGCGCAGACGCAGCAAAGTTGCATCGAGCGTTTCGATGGCATCGAGACAGTTCTTTTCTTCTTCGGAAGTTTCGATAATGCGACTGATACAGCCATTTTTAATGACCAGGCGCTTATCGGCGCTTAGCGCCAGCAGCGGGTCGTGTGTCGAAATGAAAACTATTTTTTCTTTCTGCGCGAGCAGTTTGATAGCCTGGCGCCGGTCGATACCGGCATTTTCGATTTCATCGATAAGAACCACCGGAGATGAGCTCATACAGGCAGTGTCGGCGATCATCAGAGCGCGCGACTGCCCGCCACTAAGCTGAGTTACCTTGGTGTCGAGGGCAAATTTTTCGCCGGCAAGTTCATTTGCACACTCGAAACATCTGGCAATGGCGTGTTCGGCATCTCGCGTCATACGACTGCCGGCGTGCATTTCGAGAAACTCTTTGACGGTGAGATCCATGACAAAATTCATGTTTTGCGAAAGCTGCGCTACCAGCTTGCCTTCCATATCGAAGCGCTGGCCTTCATCAACTTCACGACCATCGACATGAATGCGCCTACCGGTCGGAGTATCGCCGTCGGCGAGGCACTCAATATCAGCGAGCAATCGACTTTTGCCAGAACCGGTCGGCCCGACGATACTGATAATTTCGCCGACTGTGGCTGTCCACTGGGTTATTTCAGGTTCGCCCGACTTGCCATGACCGCCGATTATGGTCAGCGACCTTATGGCAGCCGCGTCGGCGGCAACACGGCTGAATGCTTCGAGAAAGAGGCTGAATTCGCGCAGAATCATGCCGCGGTCAAGCCCGAATTCGCTGATTGCCTCCTGATCACTGTGATCTAGAGCCTGCATCAGTGGCAGGTTCCAGTCGAGATCTTGCAGGCGCAGGTTCATAAAAAAGTCGCGGCAGATCGGGTGCTCGGCCAGAATCTGGTTGAGAGGCACCGCTATCGCCATTTCAAGATACTTTTCGGCGCTCACCCGGTTTTAAACTCCATTCTTTTCATGGTTCCCATCTGGTATTCAGCGCCAATGCGCATCTCCCCGGTACAATACGAACAGACGGCGGCGGGGGTGGTGAAACGCAGCTTCATGTCGCGCAGACTGCTTATATCGCGAGCACCCTGCAGATGTCTGGCGAGCAGTGAAGCGCCCTGCCCGGTGATACCATTGACAAAAATAATGCGGGCAGCAGTATTAACCTGTCTGATGTTAAAGGCAAACACCTCGCGTTCGGCCTGCGAAACGATGTCGCCCTTGGTTACCACTACGATGTCGGCCATCTTGAGCATTGGTCCGATCTTGCGTGGCGTGTTGACGCCAGAGAGGTTATCGATGACGCATACCGCGAGAATACCCTGAACATAAGGAGAACAGCGATTACACAGCCCGGCACTTTCGCTGATCAGAGTCTGGAAACCGCTTTTCAGACCCCATTCAACTGCAGCCTCGATATTACTGACAAAAAAATGATCGGGGCACAGCTTACCCGAAAAACCGGTCTCGACCCGCACGCCCTTTTCCTCATAGCGCAGGTTGTCGAATGAAGTCAGGCAGTCGAACTTGACGACGCCGATCTGACTGACATCGATGGCCATAGCTTCGATCAATTTGAGAATAACCGAGGTTTTGCCCGAGGAAGGCGGCCCGGCGAAGGTGATGAGCTTCATGAGAATTCCTGCCCGCGACTGTTTTGCTGCTGAAACAGTATCAGTTATGCGCTACGCCTGTCAACGCAGGTAAAAATTATGCTTGGCTTATCCTGCAACTGGTGACACAATCTATTTATGGTTAAGATTCACGGCAAATTCAATCGGCCCGGCGCATTCGATTTTATTTCGGGCGCTACTTATGTCGGCGACTCGCGCATGCTCGGAGTTGCCGTGTTTCTTGACCAGGCTGATCCGTCACAGGTTATTTTGCGCATTAAGGATCACCCGATCAGGAGGGTAGACTACCGCGAGTTTGCACGAGTCATCGACTATCTCGAAACTTTTGCGACTGGCGAAAACAACGCTTATTCGTCGCCAGACCCTGACCCGATAAAGGTTTCTATTGTTCTGCTCGAAAACAACCGAGTTCTGCTGCGGCTGGAAGAAACTTCGACAGTGCTGCTGCCGGTAGAGTTTTTTCAGGCTCTCAATGTGCTGGTGGCAATTCGAAAAAAACTCGAAATTACCGCACATAAACAGATAGACCGTAAAGCACGCCTCGATGAAGCCAGTCTGATCGTTCAGATCAACAACTGGCGCGGGCTGATCGTTTTTGCGATTCTGGCGGCGGTAGACTTCTCACTGCTGATCAGCATGTTTTTCAGACCTGAGCTTACATTGCACTGGCTGCTGCTGACGCTGTTTCTTGGCTTCTGGCTGCTTGTTCTCAGGCCAGCCTGGTCTTCACAGTTCATCGCCAAAATTCGTGCCTACGTTAACGAAGACCTGCTGAACGACCTTTCGTTTCTGCATTTTCCCAGGCGCAGCATCGAAATTTTCCTGATCATACTGACACTGGTGATCTTCTATTTCGTTTTTGGCAGCGATATGGTGCATTTTATCATACGCTACTACCGCAAAACCAGGATGCCATGAGCGGCGGAATCAGGCCGGCGTGGTCGGATCGACCAGGGCCAGCAGAATCGCGGCAACGTCTTCTTTGTGCTCAACCAGAAAAAGCTTAACCGCCTTTTCCGGCCCGAAAACAGCCTCACCCAGTTGTTTGGCATCGACAGAGAGCCGCAACGCCATGACACGCTCACCATGCTCGCGCAGAAGAGACTCTACCTTGCGGTAAAAACGCTCGACACCATCGCTGCTCATGACCAGCAGGCGCGAAATGCGTTGAACCCTCTTTTCACCAGTCTTTTTATCGACAAGAGCAAGTCCGTTCGCTTCGTTTTCGAGCAGACGCTCGATGCTCTCGATGCCACGGGTCAGGCGGTCTTTACCGCGGGCAGCACCCAATACAGTTCTGAGCCCTTCAGATAAATCCGAGGCCGGCACCAGCACACTGCTGCCCGACCACAGCTTTTCAGAGTTCTTTTTTAGAAAGATTTTAAGTTGTTCGTGTCTGGCATCTGCCTCAACCTGTTTCGGCAACAGCAGCTTTGTTTCAGTCGTAGTCGATTTCTTTTTCATTACCTGGCCAGTTCTTCTTCAATCTGCTTGATCGAGTAGTTAAAGCCCATACCCAGCGTCTTGTCACTGCCGGACTCTACCGGCCAGAGACCCTGTACACCGTTAAGAATGCGCCAGCTGCCTTCTTCATTTTTCACCAGGAAAAGCACGACTCTTTCGCCTGGAATCGGGAATCTCGGCCGGTCGCGCACGACAAAGTCTTTGCTGCCCGGTGTATTGAACTGAAGAGGTTTGTCGGCTTCGATGGTGCCTTTGAGTATTTTTTCGATCTTAACGAACGTACTGGTTTCGGGTATTTTTGCATCGGCCGGCGAAACGACCTGTTGGGTATCGACGCTGGCAATAATTATCACTTCAGCCTTCTGCACCAGTTCCGGGAACGGCAGAGTTCTGATCATTGCAAAAGCGGGCATTCCAAAAAACAATACCATCAGTATCAAAAGGCTCGAGCGTGTCATTTCCTGTCTCCTGATCATTTCCAGATATTCTGTCTGATGAATTCGTAGCGTTCCGGGTCATGCTGACGCATTCTCTCAGGGTTTTTAAAATATGCTGCAACACATTCTGCCATGTCTTCGCCCGGATCGGTGTTACCGTAATCAGAAATCGACGGACGAACCAGACGATCATTTGGCCAGAACTTTGCAGCCCACTGCCTCATTGCATCTGCATTCTTCGCCTGAAACTGATGGGTCATTTCATGCACGACCAGATCTTCCATGCTGATCCAGCCGCCAGCACCAACAGCCTTGCTGCTGATCATGATGGGGTTACCACCAAGTCCGCTTGGCTCATTTCCATCGTTATCGCGAAGATCTTTCTGCATGACAAAGCCTTTGGTACAGCTTCTGAAGCCACTGGGCAGCTTTTCAAGAATTGCCGCAAACTGGGCAATCTGCTGGCTGGTCCACTTGTCGGCTGTAGCCGAGTTCCATTGATCGCGCCAGCTCTTGCCGTCAAGAACGGTTATGCCATATCTGTTCTTTACGGCAGCGGCTTCAGCCAGAGTGCTTTCAGTGCCGACCTGGTCGTATGGCGTCGAAATCTGAGCGCCTCTGATGATTTCTTCGACACTTGCGGTAGACTGAGTCTGGCCGGCATTGGCATTTTGCCCGGTATTGCCGGTTACATCTTCAGCGTTGGGATCGATGGTAACGACATTAGCCTGCGCATTGGTATTGGCATCGGCGGTTTGCTGTGTATTGGTGTTATTGACTGCGGTATTGTTGTTATTGTTATTATTGTTATTATTGTTATTGCCAAAGATGTTGGAAAAAGTATTCACAACATTCTGGATTGCAGGCATAGCCTGCTGCACACCCTGGGCGACCTTGCTGATGACATCAAGAATCTGGGTCGCGTCACAACCAGTCATGAAAAGCGAGCTTACCAGCAATAAAATTACCGACAATCTTCTGAGCTTTTTCATAAAACTTACCTCTGACCTCAAAAATATAGCAACAACTCTAATACGTTCACACACCCTGATAAAGTAACACATTTTTCGCGTTCCGGTTCAGGCAAAATTTCACCTGAATCAAGATAATAAGCAAACCGGCAATGATTGAGAGCAGACGGTTATGTTTTCACATTGAAGCCCCTGATGTCAGGTATTGATAACAGCATGATGTTCTGCTAAGATAGCAGCAAAGTGAGTGGATATCATTGGTTCAAAACCATAATGCGGGGGATTTCCCATTTGCTGGTAGGCAGCCTTTGATATACCGGAATATATGCGAATTACAGAAAGGTCCTGAGCATGTTACCGAAAATATCTCTATTTGAGGATTTATCAGAAAACGAACTTGACGCCCTGGCGAACATAGCCGTAAGAGGCGAAATTCACCGGGGAGAAACAATATTTCACGAAGGCGATAAAAACTGGGATCTCTTTATAGTTGAAGCTGGCGAAATTGAAATCAGCGTCAATGACCTGACCGGCACCGAAAAAGTAATTGCACGAGTTCGCGAAAAAGAGTTCTTCGGAGAAATGTCTCTTTATGACCGCACTTCGGCGCGTTCCACCACTGCCAGAGTAGTTCGCAGCGGACACATGATCAGGCTGCCATCTGAAAAGCTCTGGCCGCTGATCGATGCCCCCACTCCCCTCAGCCGCAATTTGAGCGCCAAAATAATGCAGGCTCTGAGCCGCCGGCTGCGAGAGGTGACGCAGAAAGCCGCGGCCGTATTGAAGTGCGAAGAAAACGCCAGAGGAAAAGTCATCTCGGTAATCTCTTCAGGCAGCGGCTGCGGCAAGACTACCTTTGCCACGACAGTGGCCCAGTTACTTGCACGCGAGCACAAGCGCAAGGTTCTGTTTCTCGATCTCGACCTGCATTACGGCGATGGAACCTTTCTGCTTGGCGTTTACAGCCAGAACTCAATCGTCAATCTTGCCCGCGTAATTCATAACCCTGATGTAAATTCCGATCAGATCCAGAGCCATTTCACACAGGTGCATGAAAACCTGCACATTCTATGCGCGCCCAATAACATTATCGAAGCAGAACAATTGCACGTCGAAAGTCTGGCCAGCATCATCGGCTGCTGCCAGAAGCTGTTTGACTATGTGGTCATCGATACAAACGAAGGTATCAACCCCATTGTTCTGGCGGCTATCGAAGCTTCTGAGCGCATTTTTTTCATGCTCGATTCACAGGATATACTCAATGTAAAGAACTCGGTAAGATTTTTTCAGGTTCTCACAACCCTGAGGTTTCCTGAGAACAAGGTGACTGTTCTGGCAAACAAAGCTAAAGAAGACTTCAGACCCGAACACCTGCCCAAAACCCGTCTGCGCATCGCCGGCAGTCTGCCTGAATTTCAGGATTCATCAAGAAAAGACGGCAAAACGGTTTTTCAGGTCACCCCGCAAAACCGTTTCTGTTCAGCAGTTCGCGTCATCCTCAACGCAGCCATTAAAGAAGAGGCAAATGGCAAAAGTGCTGCAAACGGCAACGCACTTCTCGGCGCCAACGGCAATGGCAAATCAGCTCTATCTGCACATGACAATCACGACATGCTTTTTCCCAGAATTACTGGCGAAAACCTGAGCATTCTGATCAACGAACTCAAACTGCTGCTCGATGAGGGTATGCTGCCTGAGGCCGAAAGAGAGGCACGTGAACTGCTCAAGTTCTGTCATGACTCTTCGCTGCTATATCAGATATTTGGCGAAATTCTCATGTGCCGCGAGATTCCTGAAGAGGCTATCATAGTGCTGCGAAAGGCTATTGAGCTTGATGCCAGCAACCTTCTGGCGGCAGGCATGCTCGGACATGTTCTCGGCGACCGCGACCAGCTCAATCGTGCAATCCAGCAGATGAGCGAACGTTGCCAGAAATCTGCGCGTTTTGCTGACTGCTGGAATGATCTCGGCCGTCTGCACGGCCTGGCAAGCAACTTCGATGCTGCCCAGAAAGCTTTTCGCAAGGCGCTGGAAATCAACCAGGCATTTCGTGATGCCAGAATCAACCTGGCAATTGCGCTGGGCGAATCCGGTCAGCCGGGCCAGGCGCTAAAGGAGCTCGATCAGCTCGACCACAAGGGCTTGCGCGGCCATTATTATGCCGGCTGCTTCCACCAGCTGCAGGGCTCGTTTGCTGAAGCCTATGCCGAGTTTCAGATGGCAACTGTGATTCGCCCAGAATATCACGATCTGTCCAAGCGACTCGAGCACCTTGGCGTTTATTTTTCAAAAATTGAAGCGCTTGTGCAGATGCATCGCAACTATCTGTCACGACATCCGGCTTTTCCCGACCTTCACTACAAGCTGGCCGAACTCTACTTTCAGATGGCAAAAGAAGACGAGGCCGTAGCCGAACTCAACGAAGCCATTCGCCTAAACCCCAATTACACTGAAGCCAGGCAAAGGCTTTCGCAGATAAATAACAAGTCGCAGCAGGCCGGAGCCGCCGGTGGCAAGAAGCATTGACCGCAAAAAAATTCTATACAACTAAGCTGGGGCGCCTGGGCATGGTTTTGCACCGCCGGCTGCTTCTGACTCTGTTTTTTTGTGTTTATTTTGCCATGCCAATATGTTGCCAGAACCTGGCAAGCAACGAAGCTGACTATACTCATGCTAACGAGTTGATCAAAACAGCCGGGCCAGTTCCTGATGCCGTTATCGAGCCACCAGATCAGGTCAGATACGATCTCACCGTCAGCGAAAGACTTCGCAGACTCTGGCTCGAAAAAGTTATTGGCTTCAGAATAACTTATGCTTCGGCACGCGGCAAAGCCTGCCATGCCAATCAGCGCGTGCTGGCCGGGGCAATAGAAATGTATAATGAGGATAAAGGCAAAACCATGAAAACGATCACGCATGCCGATGTTACCAGCGCTACCGGTACTTTGATCGTTGACAGATATTTGAAGTCACCGATAACACCTCCTGATTCAGCCTGTGAATACCGAAGCCATGGAGATCTTACCGGCTCTGGCATAATATACTGCACTCATCATGGCCCGATTCGAGAAATCCAGGACAGCATTCGCAAAGAATTGGGGTTAAAACCGATTACGGCAGCAGACTGGCAGATATTTGTCGTAATTGGTCTTTCGCTGCTCTTTCTGTTTTCAATAATCGTTCTTCTGGCACTGTTTTTTGGCAGACGCAAAAAATATAAAGACGCATCGATCACGACTGAAAGCTGAACGTTATTATCTGCGGTCAGCCGAGCCAGCCGGTAGAATACGCATATCTCGCCAGCATGGCGAGACACATGGTTACTACCAGCATGCGCAGATAGCGGGGATTTATACGCAGCAGGCAGTGTGAGCCACCGAACGCACCCAGAAACTGACCGGCCATCATGGTAAAACCATACAGCCAGACGACCTTGCCGGCGATCAGAAAGACCATCAGCGAAGCGATATTTGTTGAAAAATTCAAGGTTTTGGCAACCACTGTCGCATCGATCAGCCCTTGGCCACGCAGCGAAACACCGGCCAGCGCGAAAAACGAACCGGTGCCGGGGCCGAACATACCGTCATACCAGCCAATAATCGGCACCAGCAGCCTGCAATAAAGATTGTCTGAAAGCACGGGGTGACGCTCGACCTCGCTTAATTGCGGCGAGAACAGAAAATAGAGCGCAATGATTACCAGAACTGACGGAACAACAAAACTCAACACCGCCGCATTGATAAATTGAACAGCAATTGTGCCCAGCAGTGAACCGATGAAGGCTGCCAACATGAGATTTTTTACATGCGGCCAGCTGACCCGCCCCTTTCTGAACATCATTAAAGTCGCAGTGCCAGAGCCGATAGAACTCTGCAACTTGTTGGTGCCGAGCGCCACATGCGGCGGAATTCCGGTCAGAATCAACGCAGGCACAGTTATCAGCCCACCACCACCGGCTAGAGTATCAATAAAACCTGCAATTGAAGCCGCAAGAAAAAGAAACAGCAAAGATTCCATAACAGTGCCTGCATACCGTGACCAGACTTTCAAACTGCCGTAATATAGCGCAAATATGCCCAAAAAGACACTGTATATAATTCTTACTTTCGTTCAGTTCTTTATCTCCAGCTGGTCCTCTGTCACACATGAGTTCAAGAATTCAATCTGAGCGACTCCGTTTATGCCGGGCTCTCGGCGGAATTAGGCAGCTCTTACGGCTTCAGCCGTTAGAGATGCGGATGGCTTGCCCTCATTCGCTACAACTCTCACCAGGCGTGAGTATTGTTGTATAGCTATGGCTCTGCGTCAACGTTGCCTGGCTCGAAGTTTCCGCGCCTGAGAAACCCGCCTGCGCCCTTGTTTTGTCTGCTTAACTTGTTTCGCATTCAGCTCAACTTTACCCCACAATTCAAATGTGACAGAGGACTATTGCTTTGGCTCGAGACTGTTGATCTCGAGGATTTCAATTTTGTCGAAATCAGCTGGTTCATGGTGATAAAGAAAAGCTTTTACCCGCACTCTGGTATCGACCATGTCTTCAATCCTGGCATACAAAGCAGGATCTTTCAGCAGAACCATATACCTTTGGCCTGACTTATTATCATCGAGATGAAAGGAAATGTAAGGCTTGCCACGTTCTGAGGCCTGTTCCAGTCTAATGTATCCCTCATAGCGCTGTGGGGCAGGAAAATAGTTGTATGACAAAACATAAGTTATCATACAAACAAGCAGAAAAAGAGGAATCCATGAAAACCTTCTTTCTTTTTCCAGTTGAGTTCTAAAACTGTTGCTCATCAGATATTCCTCAATTTATCAGCGCGTATCCGAACTTCCACTGACCGCTGCAGGCTCGATCAGAATCTGATTCAAATTATTGCCATGACATACTGATATAATCAATTTTAGCACGAGTCTGTAGAAAAGACTTGCATAACCTTATCTTTGTGGACAATCTTACTACCTTGTAATCATATTTTCTGACGAGGTGATGATGCAACGGCGCTGGGTCATATTCTGGGTTCTGGCGGGATCATACTTTTTTGTCATGTTCCACCGCTTCTGCACTGCGGTTATGGCAGGCGACCTGACCACCGACCTCGGGCTCGACCCTGCCGCACTCGGGTTTCTCTCGTCAATGTATCTGTTAGGCTATGCTTCAGTGCAGATTCCCGTCGGAATTCTCTCAGACTGGTGGGGAGCGCGCAAAACCATGTCGCTTTTTCTGCTGGTCGCCAGCCTTGGCGCCTTTGCCTTTGGCAAGGCCGATTCATATCATGCGGCCGTCATTGCGCGCTGGCTGGTTGGTGCCGGAGTCGGCTGTGTCTATGTTCCAGCGCTGCGCGTGCTTGGCTGCTGGTTTGGCAAAGACTCGTTCGCTTTCATGACCGGCATGCTGCTGGCAGTCGGCAACCTTGGCGCACTCGGTTCAACCTGGCCGCTGGCTGTTATTAAAAGCGTCTGGGGCTGGCGCGCTACCATGGAAGTCGTCGGTCTGATAACTCTTGTTCTGGTAGTACTTCTCTGGCTGGTCATCAAAGATGCCCCACCCGAAACGGAACAGCCGGCTGAACCGTCGCCCCCCCCCGGAACAACCAGCATCGGTACAGACAACTGCAGGTGTCCAATCTGGCGGCCTGCGCGTAATGTTTAAATCAAAACGTTTCTGGGCTCTGACATTTTACTTTTTTGCCTTCGAAACTACGATAATAAGCTTTCAAGGGCTCTGGGCCGGCCCATATCTGAAACGAATCTATGCCATGTCTGACACTTCGATAGGTTACGCACTGACCTGGCTGGCTCTCGGCCTGATGTTTGGTGCCATGCTTTCAGGCATACTGGCGGGTCGCTCACTGCAACGCCGCCATGCCGTGCTGACCTCGGGCATGTTTGGCTATCTGCTCTGCTGGTTTCCAATCGTTTTCGCGACCGATTCGCTGGCGCCTTATATGACGCCTCTGCTCACCTTTATGGGCTTCTGTGGCGGCTTTTTTTCGATCAGCTTCGGAATCGCCAGAGAATGCTTTGCGGCAAGAATGGCTGGCACCGCACTCGGTGTCTATAACTTCACCGGTTTTGTCGGCGGCGGGCTGGGAATGTGGGTCATGGGGCTTATCGTACGTTCGTTGTCGCCAGATGCAGGTAACGACATCGTCGCCTTTCAGGCAGCCTTTGGCCTGGCGCTGGCATTGATGCTCGTCGGCTGGATCATACTCTTCATGCTGCCGCGCGCTTTCCCGGCAACAGAACGTCCAGCGGCCTGATGACAAGGTTGCCGCCAGACAATTCGCTGGTACGGGTACCTATATGCGTGCAGCACTGATATTTCCACCACAGTGGGACCCCAGGCAACCGCCGCTCGCACCGGCTGTGCTGGCCGGTGCCCTGCGGTCAGCCGAAGCAGACGTCAGAGTTTTCGATCTCAACATAGCTTTATATCAACGCTTACTGAGACCTGCCGGCCAACACGGCATCGAAGATTTTCTGCAAAAACGCCTGCGCGATCCGCAATCTTTGCGCAACGCTGAGAGCTATCTGCAAGCCTGCCAGCAGACTCAGAAAATTTTTGACGAGCGCTTCGACCCGCACGGCAGCGGGCGCCTGTTCTGGGATACCTGCGGCGGCCTGCCTGCAACCGCGAATTCGCAGGCCTGGCAGACCGCCATCAACGAGCCTGATAAGCTGCCATTCGTTCATCATCTTGCCGATAAGATTGCCACAATCAATGAATGGCAACCTGACATAATCTGTTTTTCTGTTATATCAGACACACAACTGCCGGCAGCACTTGCGCTGGCGGCAACTCTCAGATCTGCCTTGCCGAAATCGCGCGTTGTCTTTGGCGGCAATGCGCTTACCTATCGACGCAGCCTGCTGGCCGGTCAAACCTGGTTGCGATCGACAATCGACGCCATCTGCCTCGGTGACGGCGAACCACTCATGACAGCACTGGCAGCTGACGCCGGCCTGGCAGAACTGCCCAACAGCCTGAGCTGGAACGATGATGACAAGCCATTCATCGGGCCAAGCCTGCTATATGACATGACAACTTCGGCGCCACCAGATTTTTCGGATTTTGCGTTGCATGACTATCTGACTCCGCATCTGGTGATTCCGGTCGAAACCGCGCGCGGCTGCCCATGGGGCCGTTGCGCCTTCTGCATTCATCCGGTCCGGGCCGCAAGCGGGCGCCCACTGTACCGCCCCAAGCCACTCGAACTGGTCGCAGCTGAGATAAAAGCACATTTTAACGCCGGGCATCGTCGCTTCATGATAGTAGATGAAGCGCTGCCACCCTTACGCCTGCGAGAATTGAGCGATCTTCTCGCCGCGCTGCCTGAACCGGTGACATGGATCGGCTACGCCCGACTTGACGCAGGACATACCCGCGACGGCTTTGTTCGAGCGCGCGCGGCCGGCTGCCGCAAATTGTTCATCGGGGTCGAAAGCGGGTCTGACCGAATTCTCAGGCAGTTTCACAAGGGCGTCGATAGTGCGCAGGCGCGCCGCGTTTTACTCGATGCAGCAGCCGCCGGCCTGGCAGTGCATTCGTTCCTGATGACCGGCTTTCCGGGCGAAAATGAAGGCGACCGACAGGCAACACTCGATCTGCTCGCAGATGTCTGGCCGGCGTTTGACCCGTTCGGCATATCATTCGACCTCTTTCCGCTCACCGGCGAACTTGAAACCGATCTTATCGCCGACCCGACCGCATACGGCTGGCAGGGCCCGCTGCGCGATTCCGGCAATGAACTCGCCTGGCAGTTTCCCTTATTGAGCGGAAGCGCAGCAGCCGAATCACTGACTGACTTCAAAGACCGTATTCATGCTCTTGCCGATGCTGTCTTTGGGCCTGCCTTCGGCTTACGCCACGCCGGTCTGGCTCAGGATTGTCTGCACCTGCTGCTGTTGGAAGCAGTGGCGCCGAAGTCTTAATCAATGTGATATCAGGCTTGAGACGAATGACAAACCGATACAAAACCGTGTAGAATATTGAACGCGACCGAAATTGTTACATAAGTCTGACAGATACACCAGGAAAGCCAATGTCTGAAAAAACAACTGCTGGAAAAGATAAGGAAGCAAATAAGCAGCCGAATAACCCACTGCATGGGGTCACGCTCGAGAAGATACTGACAGTTCTGCGCGAACATTACAGCTGGAAAGATCTGAATCGCAAAGTCGAATTGAACTGCTTTTTCAGCCATCCCAGCATCAAATCAAGCCTGATTTTTTTACGAAAACACGAATGGGCCAGAAAAAAGGTCGAGAATCTGTATCTTGAGCTGATGGCAGCCCAGAACGATCAGTTGCCGGAATGAATCGCTGATGGTATCCTGCGGCATGGCAAAAGTATATTTCAGTCCTCTCAGCCAGCGGCATGATGCCTCTGAAGTCAGCGCGACCGCAGCAAAACTGCTCGGGCACATTGTCGTGCAAGAAGGCCTGAGACTGCGCTCCAAGGTTCCCCTCAAGGTGCATTTTGGCGAAAAGGGCAACCAGACGTTCCTCGGGCCCGAAAACTATGCCGGCATTATTGATTTTCTCCAGGCAAAGCAGGTCGAATCCTGCTACATCGAAAGCAACGTACTGTATGGCGGGCGTAGAAACAACCGCACCAACCATCTGATAACCGCGCGCGAGCACGGCTTCACCCAGCTGCCGGTCGAAATTGCCGACGGCGAAGTCGGGCAGGATTACTATATTCAGGAGATAGAAGGCAGCCAGTTCAAGAAATGCTATCTCGCTTCGGGGTTCCAGCCCTACGAGCAGTTTATCGTGCTGGCGCACTTCAAAGGGCATACTCTGGCCGGCTTCGGCGGCGCCCTCAAGCAGCTGGCGATGGGCTTTGCCTCGCGCGGCGGCAAAATGGCGCAGCACCAGTCGGCAAAACCCTTTATAATACCTTTCCTCTGCCGAAAATGCGGTGCCTGCCGGCAGGTCTGCGCCGTCGATGCGATAAATCTGCAGACCTGGTGGCCACGAATCGACAGGCAGAAATGCGTCGGCTGCGCCGCCTGCACCGCAGCCTGCCCTCATCATGCTATTCATACGAATTATCTGCGCTTTCTCATGTTGGGAAGCTTCACCGCCAGACTCGCCGAATACGCCTATGCGGCCCAGATCGGCAAGCAGAATATTTACCTCAATTTTGCCATGAATCTGACTGCCGGCTGCGACTGCGAAGGACGCAAAATGACGCCGCTGCTGCCCGACATCGGCATCTTCACCTCAACCGACCCCGTAGCCATCGACAAGGCCTGCCTGGATAAAATCGATGCAGCCGCCGGCAAAACCGTTTTCAGACGCGGCCGCGAACTTCTCGATTACACCGAAAAACTCGGCATGGGCACTCAGCAATATCAGCTAGAACTCATCTGACCTTGCCTTTTCCTGAATTTTCAATGTTGCACAGGCATTGCCACAAAGGAATCATGACATGAAGACGCAAAGACTACGAATTTCAGCTTACGCCCTGATCCATGACGATGAAAGAATACTGCTCTGCCGCATTTCAAAAGAGCTTCCCGAATGGGAAGGAGTCTGGACGCTGCCTGGCGGCGGACTCGAATTTGGCGAAAGTCCGGACAATTCAGTGGTGCGCGAGGTTGAAGAAGAAACCGGCCTGATTATCAGACCTGATCGCGTTGCCGGCATCGACAATCTGGTGATCAGTCGCGATCATGAAGTTTTTCAGGGCATCCGAATCATCTACAATGCTACTGTAACTGGCGGTGAGCTCAGACATGAAACATCTGGAACCACTGATCGTTGTGAATGGCATCGCTTTGACCAGCTTTCTCAACTGAAAATGGTCGAACTCGTCGAAGCTGGCGTCAATATGATCAGGTCTAATGCCAGATATGAATGAGTCTGGCAATGTACAGTTGAATCATGGTATTCTTTTAACTACAGAGAACAGTTGTTTATAAACGCAATGGAGCTTCAGGAGGAAATATGAAACGTTCGATTTTTCTGGTCCTTTGTCTGCTTGTTCTGGCAGGGTCTTCGCTGATCGCAGGACCGGTTGTTCCGGCCGATATTGATGCCAAAGCCGTCTGGTATGGCCATACTGATATGGAAGCCATCATGCAGATGCCTCTGGTAAAAGAATTTCACAAGTCAGCATCTGAAAAGCAGAGAGGCAAAAGTGTTTTTGCCCAGCTCTGTTACAAAGTCGGCATGCAGCTTATGGGCGAATTTCTCAGCGCCACCATGTACGCCACACAGTATGAAGGTGACTTCGGCGTGGTTCTTCTGAAATTCAAAAGTGACCTGCCCAAAGAAAATCTGCATGCCATTTTTGCCCAGAAATATCCGAAAAGAACCGAAACCAGTTTTGGCAACCGCACCGTTTACAGCTGGAATATGCGCTGCGGCCGCAAGCATATAAGGTTATCAGGTTGTTTCGTTAATGACCGGCAGATATTGATTGGAATCGATCTGCATCATGTCAAAAGGGCACTCGAGGTTCTCGACGGAAAGCAACCGGCAATGAACGCGCACAATCCTCTGTTCAAAGGCCTGACTCCCGGTACTCTCTTCGTTTCGCGGGCTCTCGATGTTCCGGCCGCCTATCAGACGTCCACGTTCTGTCCGGTTCTGCGGCATTGCCGCGAAGCATTCGCACGCTGGACCTGCCTTGGCAAAACAGTTCGCGGGCGCTATGAATTTCAGGCAACCGACAGCGATAAAGCCGAACTTTATCAACAGGCGGTCGAAGGCATGAAAGCCATGTTCACGCTGCGTTTTGCTGATTTTGACAAGGTAATGCAGCTGCTCGAAGGTTTCTCCTATGTCCAGGAAGGTCGGGCAGTCATCCTTACCTGGGAAGGCACCACCGATCAAATCAGAGAAGCCATCGAGCAGATTCGCCAAAAAATGCGGTTGATCAGAAAAAAGCGCAAACAGGATAACAAAAAATAAAAACTCTTTTCAGAATTAAAAAAGCCCTGAACCTCAAGTTCAGGGCTTTTTACTGCAAGTTCGATCAGCAGTCCTTACTGTTTGAGTGCCTTCTCGGCATACTCGCGATAGAACGCGGCGCGCTCAGCTGCATCTGGAATCTCTTTGCGCGGCACAACAACCACTTTCGGGCCTTCCGGCTTCGAAAATGACTGTTCCATGAACATTTTAACAATCGCCGGCGGCACCGGGTAAAGAATGTCGAACGGGTCCTGTTCGGCTTTTCCTTCGCGGATCGCCTTTGTGCGCTCCATGGTTCGCTCAGTGTTTCTCTGAATGAGATCGAGAATTTTGCAGACATTCTGACTTAAACCAGACCGGTCAACCTTATCCAGATGGTTTGCCCAGAGATTGATGCCCTTGAGCTGACTGACTTCATCAGTTGTAAGGCTTACAGTAGGTTCGAAATACACCAGCTTCATATTGTATGGAATGCCGGCATAGAGCGGGTCAGGGTTTTCCATGGTGATCGGCGATCTGTATTCGAGGTCGGTGTTTACACCGTTGTAGAACACATTGTAGCCGCGGCTGAGATAGACATCGGTCAGACGGTTGACGACGAACCATGCCAGCGTGCTTTCCCATGGCGCGAAACATGGGCCGAAGTCCTTGAAGAGCATGTAGCGGATATTGTCGCAGGAAGCGTTAACGACATTGCCGAGTTCCTGGTAAAACGTTGATTTTCCGCAGCCGGCAGCCCCAATTGGAATGATAAGCAGCGGTTTATCGCTGGTGAGACTGTCTTTTTTCCAGTTCGGGTTGTCGCGCAAAGCGGCGGCAATGAAGGCTTCCATGTGCTCTTCGCCTTTTTTAAGCAGTGCGTTAAGATCCTGAGCGGTTATCTGGGCAACAAGAATGGCAAGGTATGTGTTGATTACATGATAAGGGCTCAACTTGAAGCAGAAATCAAATTTGCCAAGCTCTTCTACCGCTTTTTTCGGGTCTGGGTCAGCTTTGATGAGATATTTGCCTTCCTGGGCGTTGATGGCAAAAATCGGGCCGTTATACATGTTTTTTGCTTCTTTGAGAAGCTCCTGAGTTGCACCTTCGGCTTCGACAGCCTTGAGAATATTGGTGATACAGATGGTAACGTCTTTTTTCCAGACGATATGATCGTCGTTCCTGATTATCTGGGCCAGGTTCTGCAGTTTGTATTTGTCGGCAATCTGGCTGAAAACCTTTTTTGTTCCTTCGTGTACAGTCATTTTCTTTTCCTTCCGTCATGAATAAAATAAGTTGGCGGATCAAATCTGTTCTTTCACATTCTACATAGTTAAAGCCCAACTGGCAAACAAACTTGCCAAGATCTATAAACGCCTGCAAACCGCCTCCGCTAGACAGTCTGGGAAACTATCTGGCATGAATCAGTTGATCTTTTACCTGGTTTTCATAAGTCAAAAATAGTCGAACTCGTTGAACCTGGCGAAAACATTTTTGCGTCAGCCAGAAGAGCCTGATTGAATCAACAGTATATAGACGATTCACGAGGATGTGGTTGAATCTGATTCACCAATAATTATATTTTCAGTAAGAATTGCATATCATCGGCCAGACTTTAAGACCGAGAAAATACAGAGATCTACTGTACTCTATGAGAGAGCTCCTATAATTGGAGGCTAATATGAAAAAACCAGGCTTGATTCTGATCTTTCAGTTAGTTTGTCTTCTCCTGATCGGATGTGGCGGAGGTGGTGGCGGAGGCGGCGTTGGTGTTCCCATGACTCCAGCCGAAAACGTCATATTCGAAGCACAGATTCCGAGTTCTGCTCTGAATGCCAGTGTAGTAGCCAACATTACACCAGCTCTAAGAGCCGCTCTCGTTGCTGAAGACATCGAAATTTCACTGGCGGGCGTGCCGCTTGAATTTGTCAGTGTATCCGGCGATTCGTTGATCTACCGGCTTGAGTTCTCTGCGGAAAATGGACCACTGGCAGAAATCATCGAGCAGGGCGGCGGTGCAGCCGACTTGAAGATAGCTGTGGGCACCAAAGAAGCGGTGACCCAGCGACTCGAACTCAACACCAGAACGTACGGTGAGTCTACAAAAAAACTGACCCTAACCATTCGTATCACCAATCAGATTAGAAATGGAATCTATGGCGTGGAAATTATCGGAGGCCCTGGCGTCGGCCCCATTGGTGCGCCGGGACAGTCTGGAAAGTCTCTTGGCATAACCGACATAGAGTATCGTGCCGGGGCAGATGAGTATCTACCCTTGTATGATGCAACAGAAGTTCCGGTAGACGGCACTGAATTTAGAATTACGTTCGACGCACTGGTGGAACACGCGACCAACAGCTTCAGAATCACCGCCGACAACGAAAGCGGTTCGTTGCTCGCCATTTCGCAGGAAGACCTTGGCACCGCGATTTCTGCCGAAGTGACTAATGTAGCCGAGACCGAAACTTACCCGGCACACAGCTATCTTACATTTACCTTTCTCAACAGCACTACGACAGGCAAAGCCCTTCTGCCCGCAACAGAGTACACAGTCAAATTCGAATTGCAGACTGTTCGCCGCGTAGACGATCCGATGGTCAAACTGCGCCCCTTCGTTATATTGAAAAGAACATTCACTACTGTTTCACAGTAGCACCATACCGGGTTCTTGCCCCTGAGATAAAAGCTGCCTTTCTAATTCAGGCAGCTTTTATGTTTTAGATTCAAAATTATCTGCCCCCTTCAGGCTCATGATCTTCATAATTCTTATATAAGCATCCCGTCTGATGGCCGAAGCCTATGGCCTGACAAAAATCAATGCGCTTATGTATGGATAAATGCTGTTCAGAATAGAACTGCATTACCCTTGTTACTGCCATGACGGTACAGTATAATGCTTTGAATTCATACAACATCAGCTTATCTTGTCAGGGAGAAACGCTCATGAAACATTTTGAACATCGACTTTTTCGCCAGATTTCTGCCGTCCTGCTTATGTTGTGCGTTCTGGCAGTTATGCCGGCATGGTCGGCGCCTGTTGTCGGACAGGCAAGTTTGAGCGAAGTATTCGCTTCTTTCCCTTCGACACCCCAGGGTGACGCAGCACGGGTTCGGCTGCTCAGCGGCAATGAAGAGGCCTGGTATGCGCGCTGGCACCTGATCGAGAGCGCAAAAAAGACCCTGACCATCACCTATTTTATCGTCGATCAGGATATTTTCGGCTTCTCGTTTCTCGGGCTGCTGCGCAAAAAGGCACGCCAGGGCGTAACTATTCGCCTGATGGTTGATGACCGCTTCATGCGCAGCGCCAAGAAGCTCAAAGACTACGATGAGCTCGAAGAACTCGCCCGCGAGCCCAATGTCGAGATCAAGATATACAACCCGATCGGGCGCCAGCTGCTGCCGGCACTGGGCGACCTGCGCAAGGTCTTCGCCTCGAACCACGACAAGATCATTATCGCCGACAGCCGTGTCTGCCTCCGGCGGGCGTAACATCGGGCGCGACTACTTCGTGCAGCTCGGCGAATTCACCAACGTTTTTCAGGATCTCGACGTGCTGATGGAAGGGCCCGGCGTGGTCAGCCAGCTGCAGAAGGCTTTCGACGAAGAATGGAGAAACCTGAAAACCCGCATCGTTCGTAAAGACAAAATCAATTTTGTGTCGCAGAGCGCCAAACTCGATCTCGCCTATCACCTGATGAACCGCTACCTGCAGGGAACGGGCGTGCCCGACCTGAAAAAGCTCAACTTTCCGCGCAGCCTCGACAAGACCGCGCAGGAACTCTGCCTGCAGTTGTCAGGGTTCAAGAAATTGTCTTCTTTTAACGCATACAAGCCTTTCCGGGGCGAAAGACCAATGCCGGTGCGCATTCTCGACCGCCACTCGCTGCTCGGCACCCGCCGCGATATCGGTGAAAACCTGATTCGCATGATCGATGCCTGTCGCGAAGAAATTCTCATTCAGAACGCCTACGTCGTGCTCGATGAGGCGGCGGAAGCAGCCCTTCGCCGCGCCTCTGCCCGCGGAGTAAAGATCTTTCTCTGCACCAACAGTGGCGAATCAACCAACCACCCGTCAACGGTGGCCTATTTCCTGACTGACTGGAAAAGGCTTCTTGCGACAATGCCCACTGCCCGTATTCTGGTTTATCCCAAGGGCATGCCATGCATTCACACCAAGGCTTTCGTTTTCGACCGTCAGATCGCGGTTGTCGGCACCTACAATCTCGACCCGCTCAGCATGGTCATCAATTCAGAAGTCGTCACCGTCATCAATTATCAGCCATTTGCCCGAAGACTGGCGCTGCGCATGGAAAAAGACTTTGCAAAATGTCTCGAATACAAGATCCGCAAAGAATCCGACGGCCGCATTACCGTAATCTTTGGCCCCGAAGCCCACACTGAAGCCGAAGTCATGAAAAAACTCGAACGTTTCGGCAAAATGAAATTTCTGCGCCCGCTGATCTGATCTCAGAAGAATGATTATTGCCCAGGGAGAAATTAATATGAAGAGATTTCCTGCGTTTCTGCTGATTTGCGTTCTTTTTGTTGCCAGCTTCTTCAATTCGACGGTTCTGTTTGCCCGCGATCTGTCAGCAGACGCGATGGAATACATCGAGGTTCGTAACGAAAGAAATGAACGTGTAAAGTTTTCCAGGCTGATCATGGGCACCGACCACCTCGCCCAGGAAGACTGGTATGGCCCGAACTCGCGCAAAATCACAGAAGAGAGCATCAATGCAGTACTCGACGAAGCTGCCCGCCTCGGCATCAACCTTTTCGATACTTCTCCGATCTATGTCGGCGATATCGAATACAAGCTTGGCAAGTGGATGCAGTCATACCGGCAGAAAAATCCCGGCAAAAAGATTTATACGCTCTCGAAAGGCGGCTTCCCATTCGATCTGTATTGGGCTAAAAAAGTGCCGGAAGGCGAAAATTCATATTGCCTGCTGGAAATGCTCAAAGCGAAAAACATAATGGCCGAAGGCTATGCCGCTCTGCCCAATGTGCCAACCGGCACTTACGCCAGCCGCCTGTTCGGCAGTAAAGAACAGATCATCGAGAGAGTTGGCGAAGAGCTCGGACACACGCGCAAAAACCTGATTGGCAACCCCACTGTTTACCTGATGCACAGAGACGACGGCGATTTTATCAATTTCGAGCCGGTAAAACGCAGTCAGAACTCGGTTAAAACGATCATGGAAGCCCTCAGTTCGCAGAATATCCGCGAGAACTACATGTTTCTCGGCTGGTCAAACTGGAAACCGCACAGAATCACAAGATCAATGACGCTGGCAAAAAAGCAGTCGAATCTGGCCAGACCTGTCTTCAACAGCCCGTATTTTTCACTTTTTGAGATGTCGGAAAGGGCCATTCATGCTGGTGGCGTGCAGGTAACCCATGAAGATATGCAGGACGAGAACTTTTTGAAAGGCATCAAGATGATGCCTTATTCACCACTTGGCGGCGTCAGCATTCTCGACCGGCCTGAGCCCTGCTGGGAAAACGCTCGAAAAGTCGCCCGCACGAAGTATGCTCAAGGCGATCCCTACTGGAAAAACGTCTACCACTCTATTTTCACCTGCGCCAACGAAGAGCGCTACAACCGGGTTGTCAGCTTTACCGAAGAGTTCAACAAAAAGCACAATACTGCATATACTGTCGATCAGATGGTCAACGCCTACGCGCTTGCCCACAAACGAACCGACTTTCTGGTAATCGGCCCGATCACTGTCGCGCAGCTGCGCCGGACCGTCGGTTCGCTCAAGCTTGCCAGAATGCTTACCAAAGAAGATCTCGATTTTCTCTACTACGGCAAAGAGTAATAAAGGCCGGTACATAACGGGTTGTGCACTATGAAGGTGGCCTTCGCCTGGCCATCTTCTGCCTTGCCAGCAGGTATAAAAACAGCTCTGGAGGCTCGCCTTCGAAGCCTGTTGAATCTATGCAACCGGTATAGATTTTAATGGACAAAATAGAAATTCTAGAGCATTTTTAGTGAAAGCTTCACTATAATTTTCAAATATTAAACAAGATAAATATCAGAGAATAAGAGATCTTTTACAGGAGGGTTTTATGAATCCATTCAGAGAGAAAAGTTTATGTATCGCTCTATTCATGCTTTTTCTATTCATCGCCGGTTTACTGCCAGCTGTTGCTGATGATTATACCGGCCCTGCAGGCCAGATTCCTCAGCAAGATATCGAAAACGATGAGTTGAATCAGCCACCTGACCATAAACCGCAGGTGCCCGATCAAATGGGCCAGAAAGGGCAGGAGCTCGGCAAAAAAGACCAGGAGCTGAACCAGAAAGGTCCCAAGGGCCAGGAGATTGGCCAGAAAGGCAAGATGGGACAGGAGCTCGGTAAAAAAGACCAGAAGCCTGATCAGCAGTCACAGGAACAAAAGCTGAAGGCCGGAGATATAGGACTGCAGATTGCGAATGAAACAGACTTCGCCCTATCAGTGAGAGCATCTCTTGTCGATGCATCAGAGCGGGTAAACCTTACCAAAGCCAAATCAGTCAGTCTGGCAGCCCATTCCAGGGGAATGATCGCTCTTTCTCCCATGAATGCAGGAAAAGTCAGTCTTGCGCCCGTGAGTGCACAGTCAGAAGTCTCGAAAGATTCAAAAATTCTGTTAACCATTAACAGAGGGAAAGAGACGAGAAGACTTGTTGTTGGCTATGCAAATAGTGCCGGAACAATAGTCCTGGGCAAAGATCTCTTTCCTGACGCTCAGGAGCAGCAGCATCCAAAGGAGCCGCAATCGAAAAATGAAGAAATCGAAAACAAGCAACAGAAAGAAGTTTCTTCAAGCAATGCACAGACGGTTTACATCATCAATCAGACCGGTATCCCGCTAACCTATGATGCAATACTTAAACCCACCAGTTTCGATCCTTTACAGGGCGAACTGAAACCGGGAGCAAACGCATTGAAGTTTTCATCCAAAAAAGCGTTACGGCCGATTTCAAAAGAGAAGATCGGCTTAACGATACAGATGAAGTACAATTTACCCGGTAGCCCGGCAGTAACCCTCAAAAAAGAAGCTCTCGACCTCGAATCGAATCCGACCGTAGTCATCAACAAAGCGATCATGGGCGAGCCAATAGACCAGGCTGAACCTATGAAAAAGTCAAATTGACGCCATACCGGGCTGAAGATTACCTTAAAAAGCAGTCTTCAGCCCGGTTCAATAATATTCATTTTAAGAGGGGTTGCCGGGTAAGGAATCATGAGATTGTTGCTTTTGCTGTTTTTGAGCGCTCTGATCTTTGCGCCTGTCACTACCGTTCAGTCCGCTGAAGAAGCGCGGATAATATCGCTGGCTGAGTGCGTTGCCCTGGCCATGCGCCAGAATACCGGAATCAAGCTGGCCTACATGGATCGCGTCGTTCAGAAATATTCTTTCACGACAACTGCGGACTATACTTTCAAGCCTGACATAGACTGGCAGACGGCTTTGAGCCAGGCAGAGACGAAGCAGACTGTACCGGAGAGATCTTCTTCATTGAACCGGTCAATCTCATCAGCTCTGTATCTGCGCCAGAACCTGCCCACCGGCGGCGCTATCGGAATGCAATGGCAGCCATGGTCAAAAGACCTTAGCAGAAGCCACCAGCCGGGGTCTTCATCTGACATCAGCTCGCGCCAGGATTCCTGGCGGGTGAGCCTTTCGCAGCCACTTGGCAAGTTTGCCGGCGCCGAGATAGCGAATCTGTTTGTCAATCAGGCAAAATATCAGGAAAAACTCGATATCCTTCAACTTAAAGCAACGGTTATCAATACCGTCACTTCGGTTATCGGGGCTTATCGCCGGCTCCTGCAGGCTAAATGGGACGTCGATATCAACAAAGCTGCACTTGAACGCGCCAAAACCCTTCTCGAAACCAACAAAATTCTGATTCAGATGGGCAAAATGGCCGAGCAGGACATCATTCAGTCAGAATCTGATCTTGCCAATAAGGAGCTTGCTCTGGAAGTTGCAAAGAATGCCTTTGACCAGGCAAGACTGGCGCTGCTGCAATTGCTCGATCTGAGCCGCGACCTCATGATCGAACCCGAAGATCGGATCGAAATCGTTCCCTTCAGCTTCACCGAAGAGCAGATATTTTCTCTGGCAAAAGAGAACCAGCCAGAATGGCTTTCAATGCTGATATATCTGGAACTGGCCCGTCTCGATCTGGTTCAGGCTCGCAGTGAGCAGAAACTCGACGTGGCGCTTTCCGGCTCGATCGGAACTGCCAACACCCGCGGCGATATCAACATGCATAATTCCGAAAAATCCTGGGAACTTGGCATTGTCATCGATGTCCCGATTTCAGGGCAGACAAGACGGGAAATAAAAGGCAATCTCCTCACTGCCCAGATCAACATGGATAAAGCGAACATCTCTCTGCAAAAGGCTCTTGGCGACCTGGCGATTGTCACCAGAGATCTTGTGCAGCGCACCAGAACCCTTGAAAAGCAGATTGAGCTCGCTGAAAGCGCGCGAACACTTTCTGAAAAGAAGCTCGAAGTTGAGCTTATCAAGCAGAAAGCAGGCAGAAGCACAAATTTTCAGATCGTCACCTATCAGGACGAATTGCGTTCCGCCAAAATAAACGAGTTGAACGCAAAAATTTCTTATCTTAATTCACTGAGTGAACTTGATAAGTTCATGGGAACAGTGCCGCTGACCTGGGGAATCGACCTGGCGTCTGCGCCTTTGCAAATTGACAACGAGAGATAACGATGAAAGAGGAAAACAGCTCAAATTCAAACGCCGTACAGGACCTGCAGAATCTGGCACAGATCGGGCTTGCACTTTCGCACGAACATCAGCTTGGCTCTCTTCTCGAAATGATCGTGAATGCCGCCAGGTCGATGACCAATGCCGACGCAGGAACTCTGTATATTCTCGACTCCGAACTCAGATCTCTGCGTTTCTGCATCATGCAGAATGAAACGACCAGAACGAAGATCAACGCCGTAGACAATCCCGATGCGCCTATTCCCGAACCGGTTCCGCTCTATGTTAACGGCGCGCCCAACAATGCCAATGTTTCGTCTTATGTCGCCTTGACCGGCGAGCCGGTCAAGATTTCCGATGTTTATTCAGCGCAGGGCTTCAATTTTTCCGGCGTCAAGCATTACGACACGGTTTCCGGCTATCGCTCGCAATCTATGCTGGTGATTCCGATGCGCGATCACAATGACGATATCATCGGTATTCTACAGCTGCTGAACTCTAAAAGCGCGGGAACCGGCAAAGTGACGGATTTTTCTGAGCGCCACGAAGTGCTGGTCTCGTCACTAGCCTCTCAGGCCGCAGTCAGTATCACCAACCGCCGCCTTCTGTCCGGCATGGAAAAAGACCTCGAAGAAATCAGAAGACTTCGCCAGGCCGAAGAAGAGCTCGGCGACAAGCTGAGAAAAGCCTATCTCAAAACCGAAGAGACAAACGCAGAACTCAAGGCGGCAATGGCGCAGACCAGCGCGGTAAGAAAAATATGGATGTTTTTTGTGCTCTGTCTGATACTCGCCGGCGCCACATGGCAGGCATTCGCTGCCGGCAATCTCGGGACAATTCTTGCAACGACAGAAGACACACGTGAGTATGCAGTAGACAATGGCTCGATCGCCACGATAAAAGTCGCGAATTCACCGGTTTCTGCGAATCTTTCGTTTGTCGGGCAGATAGAACCACTCAGTCAGAAGGTTTATCTCAGCCCATTCAGCGGCAAAGTCATCGAAAAACATTATATTGAAGGGCAGCTGATCAAGGCTGGCGAACCGCTGCTGGAGCTCGACACCAGCGAAATCGGCATCAAGGTTCGTCAGGCGCGTTCCAACTTGATCAGAGCGCAAAAAGATCATACTCAGATCAAAGAATGGGCAGGTGGCCCGCGGGTAAGCCAGGCCAGGCTGAATCAGGCAAGGCAGAATGCGATTCTCGACAGCCTGAAAAGAAAACTCGATGAAGCCGTGATTTTGTTCGACAAGGGTATTATTCCAAAGGTCGAGCTCGAATCTTCGCAGGAGGCGTTCGAAAATCAGAAGATAAACGCGCAGGCAGCCGAAGATGAGGTGAAGAGTCTGCTGGCGCTCGGCAGCCGCGACCAGTTGCTGATCGCAAGCATGGAACTGCAGAACGCCCAGGCTGAACTCGATGAACTCGAAGCACAGCTGGCAAAAGCCACGATAACTGCCGAGGAAGACGGTATCATCCTGCTGCCTGCTTCAGAAGAGCAAAGACAGCAGGAACTCAAGTCAATTGAAGTCGGAACCAAAGTTCAACAGGGCGAAACGCTTGTTGTAATCGGCGATCTTTCTGGTTTGACCATTCGCACCAAGGTAGACGAAGTCAGCATCTCGAAACTTTCTCTGAACCAGCTGGTGCAGGTTACCAGCGATGCTTTCCCGGGTATCATTCTCGATGGCTGGATTTCAGCAATCGCATGTCAGGCTCTTGGCAGCGCTTCCGGGCGGTCATCGGGCGGCAAACCGCCAGTGTTTGACGTGACGGTTACTGTCGATGAACTCTCGCCCGAACAGCAGAGCAAGATAAGAATGGGCATGTCAGCTATTCTCAACGTGACTGTTTACGATAACCCCGCCGCTCTGGTAGTGCCGATTTCGGCGGTCGAATCGGGTTATGGCTACGCGCAGGTATATAGAAAGAACCCACAGACGCTCACCTTCGAAAAGGTTCCGATAACAGCTGGTATAACCACTCTTGAGCAGGTTGAGATACTTTCAGGCCTGGCTCTCGATGATGAAGTTGCCCTGTTTCCCGACGAGGTGATGAAATGACAGCAGAAACCCGAGCCACGCCAGTTATAGAGCTGAAGGGCATAAAAAAAACCTTTCGGGTCGGCGTTCTCGACCTGCCGATTCTCAAGGGCATCGATCTCAGCATTAACAAGGGCGAGATGACGGCGATTACCGGCACTTCCGGCGGCGGCAAAAGCACTCTGATGAACATCATCGGCCTTCTCGACGAACCCACCGCCGGAGCCTATTCTTTCGAAGGCAGAGAAGTCATAAACCTCGATGACGACGAATTATCGAGCATAAGAAACAAAAAGATCGGCTTTGTCTTTCAGCAGTTCAATCTGCTGCCCCGCCTGTCGGCAGCGGAAAATGTCGCCATGCCGCTTCTCTACCGCGGCGAGTCGATCGGAAAAAGCGATGCGACAGCGCGAACTTTTCTCGAAAAAGTCGGAATGGGCGACCGGGCCGACCATAACCCGATGGAGCTTTCCGGTGGCCAGCAGCAGCGGGTGGCAATTGCCAGAGCCCTGGCCGGCAACCCTTCGATCATACTCGCCGACGAGCCCACCGGCGCCCTCGACACAAAAGTCGGTCAGGAAATCATGGACCTGTTTCTGCGCCTCAACAAAGAAGACGGCATAACCATCGTCATGATCACGCATGACCCGAGAATAGCGGCGCAGTGCCCGAAGAGATTCAACATCTGCGACGGCCTGATTAAAAGCGAATCCGAGGCGGTTTCATGAAGCTGTATCTCTATTTTCGCGAGGCAACCCGAAGCCTGCTGTCGTCCCTGCAAAGAACCTTTCTGGCTTTGCTGGGCATTTCGATCGGCATCGCTTCGGTCATTGCGATGGTATCTATCGGCGAAATCGTCAAAGAGGAGGCGCTGCGACAGTTTCAGGAACTGGGCACCGACTTTCTCGTGATATCGAACATCGCCGACGAAACAAAGACCGGCACCGGTATCATTCCGCTCAGGTCGACAGTTTCAATTCCGCGCGCCTGCCCTTCTCTGCGCGAATTTGCCCCCTATGCCGTCACTTTTTCCACGGTGATCTGCTCAGGCAAATCCTGGGGCAGCTCGGTGCTTGGCGTGACCGGCAATTTTCATGCGGTAAACAAGCTGACGATCGACAAAGGCCGGCCATTATCAGAGATCGATCAGGAAATGAAAAACTGCGTGATCGGCGAACGGATCGCTGAGCAGATGCGGCAGATCGGCATCAGCAACATGATTGGTTCGAAACTGCTGATTTTCGACCATCTGTTTACCATAGTCGGCGTCGTCAAACAGGCTTCTGAAAACTCTCTGCGCCCCCAGGAAATCAACGATGGCGTGATGATTCCGTATCTGACGCTCAAACGTATTACCGGTAACGATCAGGTCACCGGTATCGTCGGCCGCCTGAAAAAGAATGTCAATGTTTCAGCTGCGGTCGAACAGATTCAGGGGATTTTCGATCAGATTGTCAAAGAACGAAAACCTTATATTCAGACCGCGAGCGAGCTGATCGGGCAGATGAACAAGCAGATGAATCTGCTGACCCTGTTTCTTGGTATCGTTGGCTGCATCGCGCTCGTCGTCGGCGGCGTCGGCGTCATGAACGTCATGCTGGTCTCAGTTGCCGAAAGGCGTCGCGAAATCGGCATCAGAAGAGCGCTCGGCGCCAGACGCCGCGACATTCAGGGGCAGTTCATCGTCGAAGCTTTTCTGCTCTGCCTGTTTGGCGGCCTGGCCGGCATCGCTCTCGGCATCGGCGGCGCTTACGGCATCTCACGCTTTCAGCAATGGCATTTTTTCATTTCCCAGACCCCGATTCTCCTCGGATTCGGCGTTTCAGCCATGGTCGGCCTGTTCTTCGGCTTCTACCCCGCCTGGCAGGCCTCAAAACTCCGCCCAATCGAAGCCCTGCGCGCCAACTGACCCCACCCAGCCGGCAATTTCCCCAAAAATCAGCTGGAAATGGCCAAAACTATTACCGGTCTGCAGTTTTTTTCTGCTGCCGCTTGAGCAGAAAAACATCTATGAATGAATAAACAAAGGCGACAGCAGCAAGTGCAAGCCAGAAAGCAATTCCTGACGAATTAAAACTGGCATCAAAAGCATCGTCATTGGCGATATCCAGGGCCGCGTCAATCTGGCTGCTCAATGACGAAGCATAGCTCCAGCCAGCCATGAGAACGCTGAAAACAACCACTGCCATGATCAACGCACCGCGCTTTTTGCCGCCCAGTTGCCAGCTGCCGAGTCCTGGCAGAAAAAAGTTGGCCAGCAGCACAGCTTCAATCTTGGGTTCGGAGGCCGTGCTTTTGGAGGGACTGGTTGTCTTACATTGTTTTTGCAAAATTGCTTTCCTTCATCTGACGAGAAATCATGGAATTGATTCTGAATTGAAACTATAGCAGTATGAGAGTAAAATGAGAAGCAGACAGAAAAATTTTCCCATTAGAGAGTAATCTATGCTTAGAAATCTGCTGATATTTGTTTTTGTTGTATTTTTTTCGTTCTCGCTGATTGCCGAAGAATCAACAGACTCCAATGCTGACGCCGAAGCCGCGGCGTTGATAGAAAAGGCACAAGAAGGCGATCCTGCAGCATGCTACCAGGTCGGGGTCATGGCGATGCAGTCTGGCATGCCCGATAAAGCCAAAGAAATACTCGAAAGAGGTGCCAGCAATGGTGGCTGTGAATGCATGGCTGCTCTGGGTCAGGGCTATGAAAAAGGCATGTTTGGTGAAGTAGATTTTAAAAAAGCATTTGATTATTATCAGGCCGCGGCCGGCAAAGATTTTGGCCCGGCAATGCTAAAGCTTGGCAACATGTATCGCGAAGGCAACGGAGTCGCTCAGGATTATAAAATGGCCGGACGCTGGTCAATGAAAGCTGCCAAAGCCGGTGTCAGGCAAGCCTGCATCAATCTTGGGCTTCATTATATGATGGGCTGGGGAGTCGAGAAAAACTTGCCCAAAGCCTACGCTTTCTACTATATCGGCGGGGTTGAGTCAGAACCGGCAAAGCTACAGGCATTGCAGATATGGGGTCAGCTTAGTGTTGAAGAACGCCTCAAAGGAGAACAATTCATGATGGGCTGGGAAGAAATATTCCCGCCAGCTGGCAAATAGATGGGTAATCAGCTGTTAAATTTTATGCCGACGCCGGAGACAGGCAAAGTAATTAGATCAAAGAGCCTTCCGGCAATTCGGCTGAGCACAAAAACAATCACAAGCCCCAGCAGAACGGCAACGGCGCCAATAGAAAGACAACCCATCAGAAAGGTAGACTCGAAGATTTGAAGAAAATTTGCCATATCGTGAAAAATTGTCTTTTGTATTGTGTCGTCCTGACGCTTTTTTTCTCTCTCTCCGACAACCCCGCCCAGGCCCGCGAAAGAGTCGGGGTCAAGTTTGAAGAATCCGTTTCCATAGAGGGAACTGAACTCACCCTCAATGGCCTGGCCGTTCGCTCTGAGAAGTTTCTGTTCATGAACTTCAACATTTACGTGGCAGGCCTTTACGTTTTGAACAAGACCAACGACGGAGAGGCTATCCTGGCAAGCGACACTCCCCGTCACCTGATTACGCATTTTCTTCACTCGCGAGTCCGTCGTAAAGAACTGACCGATGCCTGGCAGGAGAGCTTTACCAGGCATAATTACCAGGGTGAAAAAGTCGATCAGTTTATTGCCTTTCATTCTGAGGACTTGAGAAAGGGCGAAAAAATGATCTTCACCTACATTCCGGGCAAAGGAACCACAGTGACCATGAAAGACAAGGTCTGCGGAACAATCCCCGGAAAAGACTTTGCCGACGCCCTGTTTTCAATTTACATCGGCAATAATGCGGGTCTGCCAAGGATCAGAGACGGCCTCCTCGGAAAGTAAAACATATCGGTATACCCGGCTGCAGTTCCGGTGCATTAACATGCTTGTTTTGCAAATGCAAAAAACGAGGCCATTTCGCTATGGAAATGGCCCCGTTTTCTGAGAAAACTGATTATTTTTCAGCGCTCATGGTCTTGGGAGTGACAGATTTAATAGTTTCTTCGTAAATCTTCTGATAGCGGGTGTTGAATTTTTCGATGTTCTGCTGGAAAATCACTTTGAGTTCTTCATTTGATCTGGTGGCATTGTTGTGGATTTCGTGCATCAGCTCAACGTTGCGATTCATGTGATCAAAGAAAAGTTCCATGTTCTTTTTAGTGTAGCCACTGTTCTGCTCGAGTGAAGCATTCCAGAATTTGTTCATGACCTGAAGGTTTTCGTTGATGAGCTGGGCATATTCGGTTGTAAATTCAGTCCACTTGTTCATATTGCTGTTCATTTTTAAACTCCTGATAAGGTTTTAGATTTCGAGATTCTGCTTTGGTTAGGCTGCTTCGTTACAAGATTGATATTATCACTTTTGCTGCATTGCGCCAAGAATTAATTTAAAAAAGTTTTTGCGTCGCTGAAAGCCCTCTTTAAATAACGATAAGTCACTTGCTGTATCGCAAAATAACGTCCGGATCATGGTATGATCAGCGCATGATATGGCTGGCCCTTTCCGCAATCTGCTCACTGCTTCGATGGTCGCAATCGTCCTCTTGAACATCGGTTGAGCGGAAAATCTAACGGTTACAGTAAATTAACTTCTTTTGTAGTTTCGACTACCTGAATTTTTTGCATTTTGAAGATGATTTTCTTATTTTTGCTGTCAATAAGAGCAATGCATTTCTCGTTTTTTTGTTCGCTGTCTTTTTCGAAACCTTCGAAACCAAACATCTCTGAATCATGGTCAAAAAAAAGACTTTCTTCAAATTTTCTGCCTGGCATCAAGGTTTTTTGCAGATAATCGCTGGCAAATCTCCAGGATTTTTCAAAATCTTTGTCGAATTCTATATTATTCTCTGTAAGTTTGAGCAGAGATCTGGTCTCGCCATCTTCCTGCCCGACACATATTCTTTCCCCAAATGCATCCAGCGCATATTCTGATAAGAAAACCGACCCCGATTCGGCAAAATATAATACCTGAAAGTCTTGCATCCGTTTATTTCTGAGCATGATAAAGTCAGCATCATGAGCGCCAGGCCCGTCATAGCAGCCTGTTATAAGAAGCCAGTCATTTGCAAGATCTTCCCGCTGCATACTGACGTAAGGGTCCTCACCACAGTCGGCATGGAACGGATCGTAACCCGTGAGGCCCGAATCCAAAAACCAGCAAAGCTTTTTATAAAGAAAATCCCGGGCATCCTTGTCCTGTTCAACGGCAGGAAAGCTGTTCGAATACTTTTCAGTGCCTGGGACAACGGAAAACTGATTCTGCGACAACAGTGGCTCAGCATCTGAAACCATCACCAGACAGAGTAGAAAAACTATCAGAATTGTTCTGACACTAATTATATTGCGCATTTTCATACTATTTTTGCTCCTTCGTTCGAATGCCCGCACTATCTTAGCACTTGCGTTCGCGCAGAGCTAGAGCTTCTTGAAGCGAACGATCATATCAGCAAGTTTTCGCAAACCCTGAAAAGTTTCTTCAGGTGATGGCGCGGCCTGTGCGGCTTTAAATTCGGCAAAAAATCCGTATGGGTCATGCTTTTCGTTGATCAGTGGCAGTTTGAGGTGCCTGCTGACGCCGCGTATAAGCTGAACCAGAGCTTTGTTGATATTCTGTCGTGCAATGCCAGCCGATGCCAGAGAATCGATAGTTTCGAGAACTGCATGAGCCAGCGTCATCGGATCTTTGCTCTTCTCTGCCTTGTCGATGCGACTTTGCAGCTGCTCTAATGGCGGCAGGCCTTTCTTCTTTCCACCTTTTCGATAAAGGCGGGCCAGCGTGTTTTTTAACCTTTCAGCCATTTGTGCCGTGTTGGGTTCAATTTTAAAGTCGTCGTTTGTCGAATCAGCCTCGGTAACCTGATCCATTCCTGCGGCCATGGCTTCCTTCCAGCGCGGAAGAATTCTCAACGCAGTCTCAGAAAGAAACCATTTGCCAACCTTGCCCAGGGCTTTCTTGCCACCGACGCCGCGCCGGGTATGGTCAATCAAGAGAAGTTCATCAGCTAAGTCACCCTTCTTCAAGGCAAAATCAACCTGGTCGATCGCACGAATCTTCTTCGCAGTTGCGCTGAGGCGGTTCAACAGATCGTTGCGCATGGCGTCGCTCAACTTTCCACTCTCTTCCTCAATCTTCTGAACAACCTTACCGATAAGAATCATCTTTCTTTCGTTCCAGACATCTTCCGGGGTTGCGTAAATCAGCTCTGTCATTCTGGCCAGTGGCCCTTCGGCAGCACCAGCCTGGCCTACTCTGACCGGATTCTTCAAATCTCTGGGAGGAATCAGGCATGGCACAAAGCCCTCGATGATTTCCAGTTGTGCTGATGTCATCACGCTTGCCATTCGTGTCTCAAGCCTGGCAAGATGTTCACGAACTGTCTCCTGAGCTTCCTTCAGTCGGTCGTTTATCTGTTGCGCCTTCTGCTGGGACTGGGTTTCCTGTCCCGGAGCCATAAAAAGCCGGTTTCGCAGATCAGCGAAGGTTGCAACGATTTCCTTCCTGTCGCGAAGAATCGGGCTGGCAGTCGATTTGACGGCATTATCAGCCTCAACAGCTATTTCACAAAGCTGCGTCAGCTGATCTTCGCTGAGATACAACCCCCGCAGGAGATTCAGCAGAGAAATTTCTTCGCGCAGCTCTTCGAGTTCCTCCATTCCCTGCACTCTGGGCACAGCCTGTGCAGTATTGGCAAAAGACGGGTAAAACAGCAAAAATACCAGCAAAAGCATGAGACGACCAGCAAAGCGAGGCGATATGCACATATTATCCTCCAGATACATTTCTGATTTTTACCACTTGCCGTAAAGCCTGAAACCGCAATTCAGACACTTGCCGTCTTCATGGTTGTTATTGAGAACCTTGAATGAAAGCCTTTCAACGACTACCCTGCCGCACTTTGGACAATAGGTGTGATTTCCTTCATGGCCGGGCAGATTACCGGTATAAACATACTGCAGGCCCGCATTTATCGCTTCTTTTCTCGCTTTATCAAGAATCGAGGCCGGGGTTGGTGGCACCTGCATCAGCCTATATTGCGGATTGAAGCGGGTAAAATGGAGGGGAACCGAGACGCCGAGGTTCGCCTTGATCCAATCTATCTCTGCCTTGATTGCTTCAGCCTGATCGTTGAGGGTTGGCACCAGAAGTGTGACGATTTCAAGATGTCTGCCGGCGGCATGGATCAGCTTGAGCGTTTCCAGAACCGGCTCAAGACTTCCGCCGACATGCTTCCTGAAAAAATCGTTGCTGAAGCCTTTGAGTCCGACTGTAAAAGCATCGATCAACGGAAGAAGTTCTTTGAGAGGCTCGGGATTGATGAAACCGGCTGTCACCATTATGCAGGGCAGCGAAACCTCCCTGGCCATGCGGGCGATGTCGATAAGATACTCGATGTAGATTGTCGGTTCTGTGTAAAAAAAGGAGATAGCTCCTGATTTATACTCAAGCGCCTTGTCGATTACCTGTGCGGGAGTCAGAGAGTAATTCTTCGTCTCTGCCGGCCCTTTTTGCGAAAACGCCCAGTTTTGACAATAATGGCAAAAAAGGTTGCAGCCGGCCGTGGCAATTGAAAACGCCGGATTCGGCAGCTGATAGTGGAACAGAGGACACTTCTCAACCGGATCAATAGCTATGACGCAGGGGTTTCCGTAAACCCTCGTAAAATATGACCCGTTAACATTTTCCCGCACCCGGCATTGGCCGGTCTCGCCACTGGCGCGAACACAGAGGTTCGGGCAAAGAAGACAGCGAACCTTTCCCCCGGGCATTTTTTCATAAAATCGTGCCTCAACTTCGCCTGACTCAGGCTTACCGAAAAGTTTGAACGGCGAAAGTCCGATATAACCGGTAAAACATAATGAGCCGGCGAGCTTGAGAAAATCACGACGTGTCTTTCTTATTTTTTCCATATACGAGCCTGATCCGTTGCAAAAAATAAAGCAGTTCTGTTCTGTTAAAAACAATTATATTCGATTCTAACATTATTTTTAACTGTTCACGCGGTTGAAGTTCAGCCAGGTCTTGTGCTGTTTTTCCGGAAAATTATAATGGAGCAGTGAGCATTGCCGATCGAGTTTTTAAAGCCGCATTTGCCCGGCGGTATGACATAGTTATTGTCATAGTTATGTCACAGTAAATTGTCACAGCTTGTCATAGCTGATTCAATATCACATAGTGTCTGGTTGGATCAGTGGCGCCAGCTCCAATCTCTTTAATCAGAGTCTTGAGTCAATTCGGGCATGCGCTTCATTATTCAATTTATGCCCTCAAGGCTCTTTTGAAGATCGATTGCCAATTGAGGCATTTGTTTCTGTATGACGAGAAAAACAATTTCATCATCTATTACATCATAGGCATGAACAATGACGTTTCTGAAAGCAATGATTTTCTGGCAGTCAGAGATCTCATTGAGAAAATCAGGGTCGAGTTTTTTGATTCGATTCAGCGCCTCGCCCAGAATTTCAAACTGTCTTTCAGCAGCCGATTTCACCAACAGGTTTTCCTGGTATTCCTGCAGGCTGATTCCTTTGGTAAATCTGATAATCAGCTGACAGGCTGAAACTGCGTCATGAAGACATGCTTTGATATTATGCGTCATAGCATTTCTTGAGTCTGGAATAGATGCTTTCTTTTAAATACGGGTTTTTGATAGCTTTTGGCATTACCAGATCAACTTCTCTGCTCAAAAGCTTTTCAAGCTCCTCTTTTATGCCAAAATACTTATCAAGACCGTTTTCGGGGCTTATCAGCTCCAATAGAAAATCCAGATCACTTTTATCAGGATCAAACTCTTCGGTAAGAGCACTGCCAAAAAGCGTCAGGCTCTTAGCCTCGTATTTTCTGCAGATCTTCTCTATTTCCGGCAAAAAGGGCTCAATCTTAAACACTCTGTGGCTCCGCTTTTCATAACAACAAATTATGTCAGGAAGATTTTAACATACCAGAAGCTGCAACAACAAACCTTCTTTAGTTCCCGGCACAAAAGCACTTCTCAATATAACAACTGGAGGCATGCCGAGGTGAACCCGCGTCCAGCGTTGCATTTTTACCAGAAATGGCGTTTGGCAAAAGCGTGCCCGGAACCATGTTTGAGATACTCTTCAAAGGCTTCGGCTTTGCAATCATCGGAAAAGGTTATTGAGACAGCACAGTTCCATGGCCTGAATCTTGAAGTATGCGGTGATTTGCCGGCATTGTGCTCTGCAAGTCGTTGCTCAAGATTTGTGGTTATGCCAACGTATCTTTTGCCTGGATGAGAAACAGATTCCAATAAATAAACCCTCTTCATGCTCTGATCCTCTTTAAATGTGTTTCTAAAATGAGAAAGCCCTGCTTCGTTCTTCTCAGCCCTTACGGGCTTCGAGTAACTTCGCAGGGCATTCTGCATAGCTCACCTGGCCTTCGGCCAGGATGAGCGACGCAGAATGGAGGCGGCGGGAATCGAACCCGCGTCCGAAAAGGCTCACAGACACCGTCTACCATTATATCCTGCGTTTGTTTGTTTAAGACTTTCGTAACCCACAGGCGGGTCTCTACTCATCCGATCCGTCTGGAAATTCTCGGCTTACTACCCCAGTGGCCCGGTGTTAAGCCCAGCCGGTTTTGTCGTCGGTTCTCCCAGTGCTTACCGGCAGAATCAGCCGGGGAACCGTCACAGCGAAATTAGGCTGCGAGTGCCAGTTCTTCGTTGGCAGTTAATGTTTGATCGATTTTTTGCGAGGCCGTTCGATCAACCTCGAATGGCAGGTGGCAGCTCACACTCCCCGTCGAAACCAGGTCGCCCCCGATTTCGTAAGTTGTACAAACAACCACTAAGAAAAGTATAACGCAAACGCAGATGAAAAGCAAGGAAACTACTCAATCATCTGCTAAAGCAGGTCTAGTTGCATTCTATTTTTCCAGGTGTCAGCGCAAAAGATCAATAGCCTCTGAACCCTTCAGCGATTCATTTTCCAGAGCCATTTCAAGAGCTGTTTTGCCACTCTCATGATCTCTAAAATCTTTTTGAGCGCCAGCTTCGACGAGAACTCTTATGATTTCCGGGCTGATGTTCATTTCGGCAGCTGCCAGCAGCGCCGAAATTCCATAACTGCTGCGATGGTTCACGTCAGCACCAGCGTCAATCAATGCTTTAACCACTTCAGCAGTAGATGCCCTTGCTGCCCATATCAAAGGCGTTCTACCCTGTTCATCAAAACAATCAACGTTATTACTGTCAGCGAGAAACAGCCTGATTACTTCGACATCATCATTGCGGGCTGCGCTAAGGAGCAGGTTCGGGTCTGACTTCGGGTTTCCACCAAGCTTTTCTGTCTCATTCAGAAGATGTTTCACGATGGTAGAATTGTTGTACTGAGTTGCGTATGACAGTGCTGTAAATCCGTGTCGGCTTCTTAAACCAACCTTTGCACCAGCCTGCAGCAGAAAGGCCGTCATCTGTGGATCAGCGTTGTTGATCGCAGCTTCCATCAAGGCAGTTATACCGTCTTTATCAGAGCTGTTAATGTCTACACCCTTATCGAGAAGTTTCTTTACAAGGGGAAGCCCGTCTTCGGAACTGGCTGCCAACAACCAGCCTTTCGTCAATCTGTCATGCTTCCGGGTCAGTTTTGCACCGTGCTTCATCAGCAACTCAACAGTCTTAACGCTCTTAGCTTCACTATATGCACTTTTATGAACAGCACTGTCAATGGCTGCATCAATTGCCGAAAACCCGTTTTTCGCAACTAGATTTGGATTAGCACCTGCTTCAAGCAAAATTTTTACAATCTTATCGTTGTCTTTTTCACTGCATGCCCACATCTGATTTTGGTAATCTAAAATGGCCCCATTTGGGAATTTAATTTGGCCCCACCCTGACTTAATCGGATAAGCTTACAGGAATTCCATTCCTGGAGGCCCGAAATGGACAGGAGAAAGAAATTGGAGTT
>JAACJG010000018.1 GCA_009917695.1 Candidatus Rifleibacterium amylolyticum
GCTCTGCGAAACAGGTATAGTAGAGAGCAAAGTTCGATATTATCGTGCGCGCCTGCCCTGCGTAGCTTCAGCGAAGCAGGGTAATCGTAATCGAGATTTCGCCCCCGCAGTACTCTGCTAAAAAGGCCATTTGAAGCAGAATGATTCGTTTTTTACAGTGGGGCAGCTCCGTGGGAGGCCGCGCACCCGCCATCCTGGCGCGCGCGGCATAAGCGCCATCCATGGCGCAAAACTCGGTCGCTCTGCTGAACAGGCTTATATCTAACCAGGCTGTATGTGCGGGGCTCTCACCTTTTTCAGATGGCTCTTACTGCCGCCAGGCAATTAGAGCCATGTGATCCCGCGCAGGCGGGGCAGGCTGATGGAGATTTGAGTCGCGGCGCAGAATCGCTTCCCTTATTTGCTGTCCTGGGTGATGATGTTTTCCCAGTCGGGCGGTGGTGGAACGATCAAGAAGCCCTTGATGCGGCTGTGCAGAATCCTGGCCGGGTTGTCAGCAGGGTAGTTCTTGAGGTGGTCTGCTAGAATGCGCTCGGCTTCGATAAAATCCCGGCGATTCAATGCAGCCTGACTTTCGTCATAAGCGGCCTTGCAGGCTTTTGCTTTTTCGAGGAAGGCTTTGTCTGATTCAGCTGACTCTGCCAGAACTTCGTATACATCGACCTGCTTATCTTTCCCGGCAACTTTGAGCTTGCCAAGTCGCCGCGACAGAATGGCGGATTTTGCGAGTTCTGCAGTGGAGTCGCTAACAAGGATTTCAGACTGAAAGAGTTTGTTGGCTGTTTCCAGACGGGCTGCAAGATTGACATTGTCGCCGATAACCGTGTAGTCGAAACGCATGGTCGAGCCCATGTTGCCGACCACGACGACTCCTGTGTTTATGCCAATTCTGGCTTTAATTTCAGGTTTGCCTTCCTGTTTCCATTTTTCGCGAAGGCGGGCAAGAGCTTTCTGATTCTGCAGGGCACAACGGCATGCTCTGATCGCATGATCCTTCTGATCGACAGGTGCGCCAAACACTGCCATGATCGCGTCGCCCTCGTATTTATCGAGCAGACCGTCATATTTGAATATTATTTCTGTCATTTCCGACAGATATTCATTCAGAAGACTGACGACATCGAGTGGAGACATACCTTCAGAGAGGCTGGTAAAGCCTTCAATATCGGAGAAAAATATCGTAAGGTTGCGTTCTTCGCCGTGCAGATTAAGCTTTTCAGGATTCTTGAGTATCTCGTTAACGACCGATGCCGTGACATAATGCTGAAACGCGTGCTTGATGCGCAACTTCTCAGCCAGTTCGAAATAGTACTTTTTGCCGATGGTGTAGAGAAGTGAAACCAGAAGCAGCGATACAGCCGGCGTTACATCGAAAATTACCTTGTAAAGATTCAGCGCTATAAGTGACAGGCTTATCAGCAGCAAAATTACCAGAATACTTACTATCCCAAACGAGAAAGGATGGAGATATCTGAAAATCACGAATAAAAACAGGGCCAGCAGACCGACTGCGAGTGCAAATGTAATGGCACGGTCAGGCGGCTTGAGGGCCGACCTGTTCAGGAGATTTCTGAATACAAGCGCATTCAGATATGGACTGTAGTCGTATCCTCCAAGCGGAGTGAAAAACTTTTCTTCGGTCATCGAGTTGGCATAGCCTATTATGACGAGTTTATCCTTGAGTCCCTCGTGTTTGAAGCTGTTGTTATAGAGGTCGTAAAAAGACATTGTCTGATACGCTCGTGTCGGGTTGTCATAATTGAGCCAGAGATACTCACCATTGCTGAGAGGTATGCTCTGTGGAGCCAGCCCTGTATGCCTGACAATCAGCTCATTCTCTTTGAATTCAAAATCTGTCGGCTTAAGTCCGTAAAATCTGCGAAAGACTTCAGTCTGAAAAGATGGGGTGACCTTGCCTGATTCAGAAGTGAACTTCATCGAAACACTGCGAATCGATTCATCGCGATGCGTGCGAAAGTATGACGGAGCCGGGGTTCCGCTGCGCGACAATTCAGGGTAGGGAAGAGTCATGCGGCGATCGTCGCGCCGATAGGCTTTGAGCACTACATTGCCGGCTTCTGCTACTGCCTGAGCAAGTTCAAAATCGGGGCCGCGATCTTCGGTAGAACTGGCGGCAAAGAAAACATCGACGGCAATGACTTTTGGCTGACAGGCAGAAAGGGTTCTTATTGCTTTGGCAAAAACTTCGCGGTCGCCCTGGAAAAGCCCGGGAACGCCAAGAATTGAACGATCATCGATAACGACAACTACAATATCACGGCTTGGCCCGTCGAGAGGAAAAAGTGCGTTCGTCAAGCCTTGTGGGCCTGACGAACGCACGTTTAGTCTTAGTCTGAGATCGAGCCAGCTGTCATGCAGCCAGTTATCAAGCCTGGCAAAAAAGCCGGAGAAGAAAATAATGAAAAAGACTCCGATGCAGAATATAACAAGACTATCAACGGCAACCCGTCCATTATTCTGTTTCTGCGCGATTTTTTTGAGTCCAGGGCGTAATTTCATATATCTGTAATGAGCTGCTTTTGAGATCTAATATAAAGCGAACATTTTGTTATTAGTCTTCACCATCTTCGCCATCTTCGCCATCTTCTTCATCTGTATCTTCGCTATCGATTTCCTTATCACCATCTTTGCTGGCGGCGTCCGTTCCGTCCGGTTCGGGAAGCGGTATCGGAACTGTTACCGGCGGCGGGGGGGGGGGAGGAGGAGGAATCGGGCCGGCACTAGTAGTTGAACTGGATGAAGATGACGATGTAACGGCTGTTGTTGTTGAATATAATCCCGGATCTGCCGACATAGGCGCGGTCGGCAGCTTGGCTTCAATGAACGCCTTGATCTCTTCAGGAGAAGCCCCATTTTTCACCATTTCTTTAACTTCGGCGCGAATTTCTTTTGCATCGGTTTTTTTCCATTCGCGTTTGTAACCTTTGGTCTTTTTGTGTTTTTCGTCATACCAACCGGCTGGGTCTTTGGGCCTATTGGGTCGATAAAGCTTGTCTTCGCGCAGCATTTCGAGAAATCGCGCATAAGCATTGCGATATTCCTGCATGAGCTTGACCAGTCTGCTTCTGACTTTCGGATCCTTCGAGCGACGGGCAGTTGTGTAAGCTTCAAACGCCAGCATATACTGCATAACCGCTCTTTCCAGTTCAAGCGGGTCACGCAACTGAATCTCATCTACTTCAGTTACATCGGGCTTGTCTGCCTGCACGGGCTGGCAGGTCAGGCCAATGAAAATAACAAGAATCAGAAACAAAAGTTTTTTCATACCTCTCTCCTTAACAACAAGCAATTTAGAAATTACATTGACAGCTTTTCTGAGGTCAGATTGCCGACAATCTCAGGCCAGTCAGGCACGAGTTCTGACGGCAGCATTCCCGATTTGGCACTCATTTCACTCGAATATTGCGACGGCGTCGCATTTTTTTCGTATTCTCTGGTTTCATCCAGGCGCAACAGATCAACACCACGATCGTTCTGCATGCTTAAAACATCTGCTGCCTGATCGATTTCGTAAGGCTCGACGGTGTTCCAGTAATCTCGTGTTATCACAAGAACCGGAGGCGAAGGTTGCGGGTTGAACTGCTCTGCTTCTGCCATTATGGCATAGTGATGATTCTTAATTTTACTGCTGGCGAGCATGAAGTAAAGATCCTGTTCAAAGAAGCCTTTGCCAGTAGGCCTTAAGGTGAGGGAATAGGCTTCGTCGCCAATGAGCTGGTTGCTGAGGCTTTGATAACCTCGCAAGTTGCCGCGAAGGCGCGATACTCCGGCATTACTGCCTGAAAATGCGGTCGTTTCGGTCAATAGATTTTCGTGATATTTAAAAGCGAGTTTGGTCTGAGACGTGCCTAATTGAGAAAGCAGGTACAACACAGGCACTATTATGGCCACCAATCCGATGACCATAACTATAGCTATCCCCTGTCTGTCTTCCCGCTTCCTGATATTCATAGTATTCTACCTATAGTTTAGCATGTATTGGCAAAAAACGTTACTCGTTCATCAAAAAGACTGATTCAAGGCCAAATGTGCCGTTAACCTCCATGAATATATCAATCAGTCGATTGCCATCGTCGCTTGCTGTAAAGGTTATCTGGTCAATATTGCTGGCTACCGGTTCGTTATCGATTGACGGTGTGCCTGGACCGTTGGGAACCTTACACCGCCGCAATTCTCTGGTGCTTGCTACGTAATAATAGCAGATGATGTCTCCGGCGAAGTTTTTAAATACCACTTTTGAATCACTTCGAATCGATTTGTCAGAATTGATGCGCGGCAACAACACACTGCGTGCCGTGCGCAATTCCTGCATCATTGCCCATGATGCCTGTCTTATTGTTTGTTGAGAATCACTTATCGCAAAAATCCTGCCCTGATATTCGCGTTGTAGAAAAAACCAGTGGCCGACAATTCCGCCAATAAAAGCCAGAATAGCTGAAGCTACCAGGATTTCCACCAGGGTGACGCCCTTTTTTATCGATTTTGTTTTATAGTGAGGGTACATACACATAAAGCCTGTACATCATATTTTTGTTGTTTTCGATCCAGGAAACAAGGATGCCAACACTTTTTATCTCATCTCCGTCACCGAAACTCACATTACTGACAGATAGTGAATAGCGAAAATCATGCTGTGCAAGGTAACTGTAGAATTCAGGCATGTTGCCCTGCGTAATGAACTTTTCTCCTGAGCTGGAACCAGATGTGTTGATAAACGGGCCGAAAAAAGTGCCGGCAGGAGCATCATAAAGTGCAATTCCGGGTGGTGGGACTTCAACTATGTCTTCAAAGGGCATGGCCATCAGATGTTGTGAAATCCGGCGCGCCACACTGTTGGCAAAGCTGAAATTGCGGGTTTTGAAAACAGCCTGGCCGGTAGTCGAGAACATGTTCATTGCCGGAATGAAGATTACCACGGCAATGCTTATGGATATGACGATTTCGAGCAGCGACAGGCCTGATTTTTTCATTGGCGCTGCTCCTCTTTTTCTGGTTTCGCAGGCTTGCTGCTGAAAACGATAATACGATCCGGATAAAGTGCCTGATATCTGGTGATAAGTTCTTCAGCCTCGTTTTTTTGCCGGTATTATGTAGAAAATTTGCATATTCTTCGGCTACAGACGGATCTTTTGCCAGTTCGAGCTCGCGATTGAAATGGTTCTCTGCGGTCTTGTTGTCAGATTGCGCGGCAGCGGCTCTTGCCAGCATCAGATTGGCATGGCGGAACTTGGGGTCAAGACTGAGAGCTTTTTCCAGGGCGGTTTTCGCGCCGGCATAATCCTTTATGTGCAGGCGACAGTAACCGATGCGGTACAGGGCCTGCGTGTGATCTGGCCTTATGTTAAGGGCATCTTCGAACAATATCAACGCTTCTGAATAGCGGTCACGGGTAAGATACAGTTCTCCCATGCGGTAATCTTTATCAGCAGCAAGATAGCGCTCGGTAATCTTTTCTCTGGTCGCGGAATCAGTCCAGTAAGTCGGTAGTTTCCCTGCGTTTGCCGGCGGCTTGCCGCGTGTCTCAGAATCGGATAAGAACCATTTTGAAATGCCGGTGGCCATAAGAAAAATGGTGGTGATAAGAAAAAGCGCAAAGAGTGCAGCCTGATGTGTTTCAATCAGCTTAAGCAACGAAGAAAGACCCGATTCGGTCGCGGGCTTTCTGGTGTTACCTATGGGTGTCGTTTTTGTTCTTGCGGCTGATATCGGCGAACGATCTTTATATTCAGATTTTTCGTCTTCAGTTTGCAGTTCTAAAACTGCATTCTGGTCTTCGAGCGCTGGTAAATTTAATGACTCTTTGTTTTGTGGTGGCTGGTAAACATAAGGAGCTGCTATTGTCGCAGTATCTGGCAACAGGGGTTTTTGCGGAAGTTGACCGAATAAGATATGACGAAATTCAGTAAAAGACTCACGATTAATGGCAGAGCCCTCATTTGCGGCGGCCTGCTCCAGAATGGTCGATACCTTCAACTGCTCAGCCGGGCGTACCAGAAATGCCAGGTTAATAAGATCAGTCTGTTCCCATGGGCGGGCGGTAAGAAAGTATTGAAAGGCTTCGGGATCAATAAAAATGCCAACTCTGGCTGCCAGATAAACCGCTATTGAGCCTCTTTTGTCAGAGCAGTAAATCTGTGGAAGCAGTGTCGTGGTAAGATCGTCAGATGAAAGCTGTTTTAACAGTTCTATGAAAGATTCTTCCAATGGGCTTCTACAGGCAGATTCAATTACTGAACCAAGCTTCCCTGTTCGTTCTGCTGATTTTTCAGACGTACTGAGCAAGGCCAGCAACAGCGTGTGAGTCAGCGTATCGCAGTCGGCCTGAAGAGATTCAGAAGAAGCGTCATGTATCAGCTGACGCAGATTGATCCAGGTTGGTCGGTTGGCAAGCAGGCCGCTTTCGCGCAAAAGTGAATCAGCGAGCTCATAAAACTGTTGTCTGGTTTCCTGCATTATGCCGCCGGTATATCAAGAGTTCAGCCATAATGGTTGGCCACTCTAAACATATTAACACATCGGCATTCTCTGAGGCAAAGACAGATTTACTGCCCGATACCTTTGGCGTAAGAATACACCTCGCGGGCATACTGGTCGATGTTCTTGCTTCTGGGAACGAGCAGCTGCTTTGCTACCATTTCTTCCTGGGTTGTGAGCTTGATGCCAAGACACATTTTCAATTTGAGGCCATAACGACGGGTCTCTTTGGGAGCTTTGCTGTCGGTTACAAAAGAGCTCCATGACTGGTCCAGCCGCTTTGAGTATGGGCCACAGTTGTAGGCGCAGCCGGCCATGATAAGTTTGTCGAGACTTGGCTTGCCGGCAACTTTGCCTTTATTGAATATATTGCCCAGAAATTTGGCGCCGCCGGCGATATTCTGTTTCGGGTCGTGCGGGTTGACACCAAGTCCGCGCGCAGTGTTTGGCATCAACTGCATGAAGCCGAGCGCGCCGCAACTGCTGGTTATGGTGCTGCCGTTGGATTTCTGGTGTACGCCACTGCTCTCGATATAGATAATGGATTTGAGAAATGCTTCTTGCGTGACTTTTTCGCCATACATGTTAGTCACATTCGGAAAATTCCAGCTTTGTGCGATCTGAGTGCCATTCGCCAGCCAGCTTTTGAACTGCGGTGACTTTGATGTTATGCGTCCGCTGACATTGAGGGGTTTGCCTGCTGGCGCCGGCACGTTTGCCTGGGGGGTGGTCGTAGTTGAACCAGTATTGCCGGAATTACCTGAAGAGCTGCCCGGCAGGCTCAGCCCTGGTGGCAGAGGAGGTCGGATTGCCGGATCAAGCTTTATATAAATCTTGAGAAGTCGATTGGTAAGCTCAATCAATTTGAGCCTGATCTGGAGAGCCTGGCTGTTGACAGTGTTCAGACTGCCGTTAATCATGAATCGGGTAGGGTTGGCCGCCATCTGTTTGACAAGCGTGCTGTATTTTGCCCGGGTGGCGGCAAGAAGTGCCAGAGCCTGGTTGAGTTCGTCAAGTTCGCTGTCAATGTCGTAAGCTGTATTGACAACCTCAGCATCAGCGCTGGCATCAATGACCAGTGTCGAAGTGTCGAACGGCGACGATGCGTGAGCTGGCGTTATGATAAGTGCGAGAATAAGGGCAGCAAACCCGAATATTCTTGATTTCATGTTTTCTCTCCAGACAGACGGTTAAACAATAATACTAATTATACATGAAAAAGTTTTGTCTGGCGTCACGAAAGCTACTTTTTTCTGCACAGCATTAAAAGCCATGGTTGAAACTGTGAATTAGCGCAGATTTGTGCTATAATTCAGTTATTCAATATCTGGAGAAAGACTTTGACCTGGGTTATTCTTGTGATTGCGGGTTTTTGTGAAATATTCTGGGCGCTGGGCCTCAAAGCTTCCGAAGGCTTTGCCCGTTTCTGGCCGACAGTTTTTACGCTGATCATGCTGACGCTGAGCATTTACCTGTTGTCACTGGCGTTGCGCGATATTCCCATCAGCACGGCGTACGTCGTCTGGACAGGCATAGGCGCAACAGGCACAGCATTAGCCGGCATTCTCTATTATAATGAACCAGTCAGCCTGGCCAAAATAATCTGCCTGATTCTGATAATCGGCGGAGTTGCCGGCTTACGTGTGCTGAGTTGATATCTTCAGCAACAGATTGATTTGCTTGTGAGCTTTTTCAGTTCTTCTATCAGAGCAGGCTCATCCAAACTCTCTGCCTGAACGAAAAAACCAAGATCTCCAGCTTCGTAGATCAGTTGAGAGGGAAGAATCTTTTCCGGCCCGGCGCCAGCAATGAACGACCAGCGCCGGCCCAGCTTGCGGCATTGCCAGATTCTTATCTGATAGCTGTTCGCAAGCCTTTCAAGATCAAATGTAGAGATCTCGTTCGCCATTACTGATCCTTTCGTAATAACTCATGGTCAGATCATAAAGTTTTTTGCTGAAAATCGAAGGCGTCTGCTTTTTAACCTCTTCGATTTCTTTGCGTATTACCTCTTCACCGGCTTTTCGGGTTTCGTCTGAGGCAAAGTCGTCGAGCCATTCGCGGTAGGTAAGAATGGCGTTGAGTTTGCAAAAGTGCTTTTCATGACCCTTCTTGAGCATATCCATGATCTGGTCGCCTGTGCGCCCGCAGCGGTACCCGGCAGTACAGAAAGAGGTTATTACGCCACGCTTCGCGAGATCGTGAATCAGTTCTTCGAGTGATCTGGTGTCTCCAAGCATGAATTGTTGTTCATCAATATTCTGGCAGGATGTGTTTTTGGCATAACCGCCGATACCGATCACGGTTGAAGCGTCAGTCTGTGTGCATCCTACGAAAAGTACGTCATCACGCACTTCTTTTCTTTCGCGCGCGGTGATGATGAGGCCAGTATAGGGCACGGCAAGCCTGATAAGAGTTACAATTTTCTTGAAGTCTTCGTCTGATACAAAATACTTCTGGTGATCAGACTGTTTGAAGAGGGGCGAATTGCTGGCTGGAGTGATACGCGGGAAAGAAATGGTATGTGGGCCAACGCCAAATCTCTGCTCGAGTTCTATCGCGTGATACAGCAGACCCATCAGGTCGAAACGCCAGTCATAAAGACCGAAAAGGCAGCCAATCGCAACGTCATCTATACCGGCTTCGTATGCACGGTGATGCACGTAAAGACGCCATTGATAATTACCTTTTATGGTGTTGGCCGGATGCAGCTTACGATAGGTTTCATGATGGTAGGTTTCCTGGAAGACCTGATAAGTGCCAATGCCAACTTCATGAAGCTTGCGCAGATCGTCAACACATAGTGGCGCTGCATTTACATTGACGCGACGGATCTCACTGTGCCCTTTGCGGGTTTTTACGCTGACTTCATATATGCTTTTTATTGCCTCGGCAATGTAATCGCCGTCACTGTCAGGATGTTCGCCAAAAACAGCAATAACACGTTTATGGCCTATTCGACCGGCTATGGCTTCGGCTTCGGCCTTTATCTGATCCATGTTCAGGCGTTCGCGTTTTTCGTGGGTATTGTCGCTGCGAAATCCACAGTACAGGCAGTTGTTAACACAGTAATTGCTGCAATAAAGCGGAGCAAAGGTTATAATGCGGTTATCGTAAATTTTGTGCTTGATGCGCGCTGCCATTTCAAACATTTCCTGCCAGACAGCCGGATCTTTGACCTTGATCAGGGTCGAAAGCTCTTCCGGGGAAAGTGTTTTGATATCGTATGCTTTGGCGAGAATTTCGCGCACGCGCTCTAATGAGGGTTCCTGGGCGGCTTCGATTTGTTTCCAGATCTTGTCGTCGTCGATGAAATCTTTGCCGTCAACCAGGTAGCGCTCGTATTCTTCGGGTTTTATTACAGAGTTGATCCAGGAATTCGCGGGAATTTTTTCGTTGACCAGTTGCATTGCATGCCTCCCTTGTCAGGTCATGATCGGGTTAGAACGGCCTTAACACTGACATCCGGGAGTTGACCAATTTTACCGGTCATGGCACCAATCTCGTCGTTGGTTCCATCTACGATCAATGACACGACAGAAACTCCGCGTTCTTTGTAGGGTAGCCCCATGCGGCCCACAATAATGCCGGAAAATTCATGCAGCAGTTCATTGAAACTACTGAAAGCCCGGTCGGGGTTTTTCAGAATGACTGCCACAACGCCAAGGCGACGTTTATCCTGCAGGCTTTCTGAAGTGTCATCGTTCATAGCTAACTCCTCGATGTCAGGCATACAGCCCTTCAACTCAGATATGCTGTGAAAAAGAATTTTTTCACAAACTAAGATTATTATAACCTTTTTTGAACAAAAAGCAATAATCTTTTTGTCGCAAATGATTTATTTTCAGCCTGTGCTTCAGCGGAAAAGCAGCTGCGGGGTGCCGCTTTCCATGAGCAGGCGGCGCAGTTCAGATCTGAGAGCGGGCACGCCAGAACTCATTGCGCCCATATCTGAAAGTATCTCGGAAATGCTCTTTTTGGCTACACGCTTGACCAGAGCAGCAGATTCGATTCCGACCAGTTTGCAGGCTTCGGCCATGGCATCTTCGCGATAGCCTATGGCATCGATAAGCCCGAGTTCTTTGGCGCGGTCGGCAGTAAAAATACCACCATCTGCGATTTTTGTTACCTGCTCACGGCTGAGGTTACGATTTTCACTGACAATGTCGACAAAGCGATCGTAAATGCTGTTGATGATGCCCATCAGCATCTCGCGCTCTTCTGGAGTCACCTCTTTAAAAGGTGAGAGCAGGTCCTTCATCGGGGTTTTTTCAGATTTAAGTGTAATAGCCTTGAAGCCCACTTTTTGCGAGAGTTCTTCGAGGTTAAATGCCTGCATCAATACGCCGATACTGCCAATTATCGAGGTTGGATGCGCCAGTATCTTCTTTGCCGCACAGGCAACGTAGTAAGCTCCAGATGCTCCCATTGTGCCTATGATCGCTACTACCGGTTTTTCGGTTTCTTTTTGAACTTTTTTGAGTTGCTGATAGACTATGTCACTGGCTGTAACTTCACCGCCTGGCGAATTGATTTCGAGCAGAATAGCCTTGACTGCTTTGCGTTTGCGGGCAACTTCGAGATCGCTTTTAAGATTTTCAAACAGATCCTTTTCGATCTTGAAAGGCATGCCTTCCTGGCTGTCCTGCTCCTGGATGACACCCTTGATGCTTATCAACAGTATTTCTTCTTTGGCTTCTTCGTCGCCATCAACAAACTTCACGCGTATCGTCTTTTTAGACTCAGCTCCTCCGAACAGGCTGAACAGTCCTTGAGCATCTGCAGGCGATGTTGTAACACCAAGAATGAGAAGCATAAGCAGGGCAATTTTCTTCATAAATATTCACTCCAGTTAGATTATTCTTGCGAAAGGTATATGTTTATCAGGACAGCCTTTTGCAGCAGCGATGCAAACTTTGCAGCGCAGACAGGGCAGTCCTTTGAATTCTTCAGGTTTGCCGGCAAAAGCTGGAAGACGAGGATTTCGATTGAGAGTACGACCAAGCGAGACAAAATCGCAGACATTGCGGCTGATTTTCTGTTCGGCAGCGGCAGGTCGGTCTATTTTCCCTGAGAGCATTACTGGGTGTTCCACTTCATGCCTGAATATCTGGGCATCTTCGGCGAAAGGTGTCTCTGGAGCTGCCTTCCCGACAGCTGGATGAATCATCAGGGGGTTACCAACCATCAGTCCTTCGGTGACATGAAAAACATCGACGCCTTCCTGCTTGAACAGTTTCGCTGCGCTGACAGCCTGTCTGATGCCATTGCCGCCTGGTAACAGATCTTTAAGGGAAAGGCGCATCGACAGCGTCAGATCAGGCGTAACATTTTTGATGCCTCTGATTACCTGTCTGGCAAAAAATGCACCATTGGCATTTTTGAGGCCGTATTCATCGTCTCTGCAGTTGGTCAGTGGTGAAAGGAACTGTTGAATCAGGCTGCCTTCAGCGCCCTGAATCTCGATTCCGGAAAAGCCGGCATTCCAGGCAAGAACCGCTGCGGCAACAAAGTCTCTGATTATCTGATCGATCATATCCTGACTCAGCGGGCGTATGTCTGCTGAAATTTTTTTTAAAAGCGGTTTGCCAACTCCGTAAAGCTTCTTGCCTTCGACTGGTATGCTGTTGCAGCCGCCATGGTAAAGCTGAAGAAATGGCAACGCTCCGCCCCGCCGGATTTTTTCGGATACCTGGGAGAGCCCGGTCAGTATTTCGGGCCTGGAAAGGTCAAGATGCTTTGTCCAGGCTCGCGCATTGGTCGTTACAGCAGCCCCCTCAAGAATAACAGCGGCAACACCGGTTTCAGCCAGCCTTTGATAGTATTCTATCGTTTCAGCAGTTACCAGACCATCGAAAGTGCAGGTCATGGTCGGGGGCGGCGCCGCGATCATGCGGTTTTTAAAAGTGCGGGTGCCCAGATCGAAAGGGCTTGTCAGGCTTGGATTCATGTTCTGATATTACAGCGCCGGCGGTCAAGAATCAAGCAGGTGATTTTGATCTGATATTGTGATAAACTTCCTGCCATGAATAATATTCCAGAATTCCCCCAACAGACAGATCTCACATTCGAACATAATGTCACACTCCGATCAGCAGTCACTGCGCAAGGCATCAGAGCTGCCGAATACTCATTCTATTACCTTACCAGCTGGTACTATAACCGCCCGGCACGAATAAGCAGAATTGCTGACCGCTATGTTCTCGATGTCGAAGGCAAGCAGGGCGGCCATATTTTCCTTGGTCCATTTGGCACTGGCCCCATAAAGCCTGCTGTCGAAAAGCTTCTTGAGCATGCCGCCAATGATTTTGGCGAAGAAAAAGTTTTGCATTTTCTGCCCGGCGTTCTCGCCGAAGCTATAATGGCCGAAATGACGCCCACCCGGGTCGAAGAGCACCGCGATTACTTCGATTATCTCTACCTGCGTGAAGAGCTCTCAGACCTCTCGGGTCGCAAGTTTCAGAAGCGCCGCAACCAGCTCAACAAAATTCAACGTGAAAACAGTGCCGAAATTGTACCTTTGCTCGAAAAAGATATCGAGCAGATTTTTCACTGCTTCGACCGCTGGTATGAAAAATACGGCGACGACGACCCCTTTCTCGACATGGAAAAACAGTCGATTCGCCGCGCTCTGCCAAATCTCTGGAAACTCGGGGGGCAGGGTATAAGAGTCAAAATTGCTGATAACATGTGCGGAATCAGCTGGGCCGTGCCGATTTCTGACGACACCTGGCTGGTGCCGGTCGAAAAGGCGGCGCGTGAGGTTAAAGGCATGTACCAGTATGTAAACTGGGCTCTTGCCAACAGCCTGCCGGCTTCGGCGAAGATTCTCAATCGCGAGGCCGATCTTGGTATCGAAGGCCTGCGTACCGCCAAAGAACGCTACAACCCGATGGGTTTTGAAAAGAAGGTTACACTCTGGTTCGAATGACCCTGTGTACAGCCGGGGTTAATTTTTTGCAGTTTTATGTCGATATATAGATTAAGACTGCAGGAGATTAACCATGAAAAAACAAGGGCAAACAGATCTGTTCTGGCAGTTGACCAAGGCGATATTGTCGTTTTTTGCAATGACTCTTATTTTGAGCGGGTGCGCGGCCGAATCGCCAAACCCTCTGGCTGTAGAAAAACTCAACGGCGATCCACCGAAGCAGGAACTTCTGACCATGGACCTCGACTGCCGTGGCATCATCAATGGCACTTTTGAACCGGGCGGCACTGTGCCTTATCGTGCGAACATGTATCCAATCAATTACACCGGCAATTGGGATCTGATTCTCATGCAATCAAGCCAGTGGTATATGATTACCTGTGATGAACCGGGTGCCCGCATAGATGTCGTAGCCACAATGAGTCGTGTGGTGTTCGACTTCTGGAATTACGAAATGTACGATAATCCAGGGAAAGTCTCATTCGAAATCGATGGCAGACCTCTGGGCAGCTTTGATCTTGCTCGCTCGGCACCTGATGGAATGCCTTATCTCAACTATCAGATAACCACTCAGAAAAACACTGTCGCGACGATCAGCATGATACTTGAATCAGGCCGGGTAACCCTGGTTGGTTACCTGATCAATTTTCTCGACCCTGATTATCAGTATTAGCCGCCGCCTACCATAAGCATAAGTTCAAGTTGGTCGCCGGCCTTGAGATTATCGCTGTGCGCGCATCTTTTGCCGTTCCTGACGACCTGAATGAAATCAAGATGTGACTTTTCGAAATGTAGAGTTTCGAGAAAATCCCTGACCGTTGCTTTATCTTTAACTTCGAAATCCTGCTTTTTCTGGTGAGGGCCACTGCTTATTGCACCAACAAATTCAACATTTATTTTCATTTGTGCTCCTGTTAAAATGACCGGCAATGCGGGCATGATTTGTCGCGGTTGATCGCAACACTGCTGAAACGGTGATCCCAGGCATCGTAGTATTTGAGATCATAATCGATGTGTTTTTCGACAAGAAAGCGCAAGGCTGCTGCTGCGCTGATCGATGCGATTATGGTGACTATCGGCGTGATGACACCGCTGTTATGAACGGTGGGGAATTCTGCCGGAGCGTCGGTATCAGGAATAAGACAGCGCAGGCACGCCGTTTTACCTGGCATTATGAACATTGACTGTCCTGAAGATGCTGTTACGGCAGAATGTACCCATGGTATTCCAAGTTCGATTGCCTGCTGATTCATTATAAAGCGGCTGGCAAAATTATCTGTACCGTCGAGCAGCAGATCGCAGTTGCCGAAAAGATCACGAAAATTTCGCGCATCGAGTCTTTCGCAGAAAGCTTCGATGCTGATCTCAGAATTGATGCGCGAAAGCTTGTCGGCAGCTGAAATGGCTTTGCTGCAGCCGATATCAGACTCATCGAACAACATCTGCCTCTGCAGGTTTGAAAGCTCAACCTGGTCTGAGTCTACAAGTACAAGTCTGCCAATCCCACTGCGGGCACAGATAGAGGCAAGATTACTGCCAAGAGCTCCCACTCCAAGTATGCCAACCCGGCTTTTCCCGAGTTTTTGCTGTCCTTTGAGCCCTATTGGCTTGAACAGCAGCTGTTTTTGATAGCGTTCGAAAATATTCTCAGCCAAAGCTACACCACGTTTACGATTTGTCCTTCAATCTCGACGCGCATGCCACTGCGCAACTTGCGCCGCTTGCGTGATTCAACTTCACCATCTACTGTGACCATTCCGTTTTCTACGGCAAGCTTTGCCTGGCCGCCGGTCTGGCATATGCCGACGAACTTGAGCAGTTTGATCAGCTCGATATAATCTTCAGTCAGCTTGAAGGTAATCGGTTTATTGCCACTCATTCTCATTCATCATCTTTCTCGTCGTCATCGACGGCGCCAATCTTGTTGAGAATTTTCTGGGTAATCTGAGCTTTGTAAAGCTTCCATTTCATTTCGCGAAATTCTTTGTCGCTGCCTCCCGAAAGAAAGCCTACCGGTATTTCAAAACCGCCGGCGGTTTTTTTGCCGCCGCCAAAATAGCGCCCGCCCGGCCCTTTGCCGAAGACTTCCTTGAGAAATTCATCAGGATCAATGGTTATGCGTGATGTCCGCATCGACCCTACTATGGTTTCTTCCTGGTCTGGCGAGACAATCATGCCGAAAACTATGGCGGTATGTATGTTTTCTTCGGTCAGCAGAAAGTCGGCGGCCTGTGGAATCGCGTCGCGCTCTTCGCAGCGAACATAGCCGATTCCCGAGATTGAATAGCTTTCTTTGATCGTGCGATTGGCGAGAGCTTCTTCGATAATTGTCATCGTCTGTTTGGATCGCGACTGACTGGTGATCTGTGCGAGCAGATCACTGTCAACAAAGCGGCAGATAAAGGCTGCTGCCATAAAATCTTCGCTGCCTGCTCTGACAAAACCGTTGGTATCAGTTTTGATGCCGTGCATCAGGGCAGTGGCTGCCATCAGGTGTTCGGTGCGGCTTCGTTCGAGCTGTATGATGCCTTCGCGCAGATAACTGGCGTAAATGGTGGCTGTGGCGCCGACCTTGCGAATGTCAATATACTGTGGGTCGAGACGCTCCTGTTGTTCGTGGTGGTCTACCACTATCAGCTCAGGAATGTTCAGGGCCTTTACCGCATCTATAACTGGCCCGACCGTGGTTCCCTGGTTATCGACGAATACCGTTGCCTGATAAGGCTTGAGGTCAAAGCCGGCATCCCATTTCTTTAAATCGATACCCAGCAGCTTGACCAGGGCTATATTCTCGGGGTGGCTGATAATACCGGCGTAGACTATATCGACATCTATGCCATACTGTTCCGCAATAATCTTATGGGCAAGGCCGGATGAAATGGCGTCAGGATCAGGGTAGCTCTGAATAATTACCAGATGTCGCTGCCCTTTGCAGGATGTGAGAAGGTTGACAAGCTCATCTTTTTTCTTGCGGGCAAGATCGTTTTCGTCGAGCCTGATAGTCTCTATGGCTGATTGCGCCTGCACGCCGTCGTCTTTCATGCCAAGGTTCTCCTTGCTGGTCTTATCTGATTAATAACACAAAACAGCAACTTTTACACTTCTACCGACAATTAAAAATGCAGCCTCAGTCAGCTGGTTCGATGTGAACAAGTACATCGACAATGTCCGGACCATCTTCGATCAGGCGACGCTTGGCCTTCCCAGATATCACATGGCCTTCTCTGACACTCAGGCCGCCATCAACCTGAATATGCAGATCGACCTGCAGACCGGCACCATGAAAGCGTGAGCGCAGGGCATGCACCGAAACAACTCCTTCGACTTCGAGAACGAGCTTTTCAATGTTTTTCAGATCTTCGGCGGTGGCTCCGGCATCGGCAAGCTCGCGCAATGCCGGGGTGGCTATTTTCCAGGCGGCCTGAAGAATGAATGCGCCAACAGCCAGTGCGGCCACCGGATCGAGCAGAGCCCATTTCGGGTCGATCAGCGCCATGCCAATGGCAAGGGCAACAGCGATTGATGAAAAACTGTCGGTGCGATGATGCCAGGCGTTTGCCTTGAGAGCCGATGATTTCAGCTTTTCGCCAACATTATAAGTCCAGCGAAACAGGAATTCTTTGACCACTACCGAAATTATGGCGACGGCAAGAGTGACTGTTTCCGGCACGACATAGCCGCCGGATCTGAATTTTTCTACTGCTTCGCTGCCAAGAAAAATTCCGGCGAGCGCGAGTGCGATGCCGATTACCACAGTTACCATGGTTTCTATTCGGCGGTGGCCATAGGGGTGACAGAGGTCAGGCGGCTCGTTCCAGTATTTCAACCCGACGAGCACGGCTATGTCGGTTGCTGAATCTGACAAACTGTGAATACCGTCGGCAATTACTGACTGGCTGTTGCCATAGATACCCGCAACTATCTTGATGACAGTAAGAAAAAGGTTGATAATCAACCCGGCCAGAGTCACTCGACGGGTCTCTGAATTCTGTTGTTCAATAGAAATAGTCATGTTATTCACGTTATTATTCGCAAAAGATCGACTGAATTGGGTATGTTCGATTTTTGTTCAGTTATGTGTTCTGCCGTTCAGGGCTTATACCAGGCGGCATCCAGTACCGAAAACAGATGTATCAGCCAGCCGAGAAAGAATATCCACATGATTCCGCTCAGTATGAAAAAGAAGAGAGCGGCAAAGGGGCGGCCCTGGATCAGTTGCCCGAGACCCGGTATGAAAAAACTGGCGAGAGCAGCAATTACGTTTCCTGATGAGCCTTGTCCTGACATTGGCGTTTCTCCTGCTGAGATGTTTGAATTGTAGAAAAAAAACAGAACAAATGCAAGCCGCAATATCAACGAATTTAGTGGCTCGACAGCAAACTGGCGGCTGGAAACTGAAGAAAGATTGTGTTAGAATCGCGCATGCATCTTGTCTGGCAAATCCAAGCGTGAGGAACACCAATGAGTGTCGAAGAAACACCGAAAAATTCGAATTTTATCCGTGATATTATCGATGCCGATCTGGCATCAGGCAAACACAGCGAAGTTGTAACCCGCTTTCCGCCAGAGCCGAACGGCTATCTGCACGTTGGCCATGCCAAGTCGATCTGCCTGAATTTTGGTCTTGCCCGTGATTATAAAGGTCGTTGCCACCTGCGCTTCGATGACACCAACCCGACCAAAGAAGAGCAGGAATACATCGACGCCATCAAAGAAGACGTCAAATGGCTTGGTTTCGACTGGGGCAAACACGAATACTACGCTTCTGATTATTTTGAGCAGCTTTTCGACTGGGCTGTTCTGTTGATAAAAGAAGGCAAAGCCTATGTCGATGATCAGACCGCTGATGAAATCAGAATCAACCGTGGTACGCTGACCGAACCCGGCAAAAATTCACCCTGCCGCAACCGCAGCGTCGAAGAGAATCTCGATCTGTTCATGCGCATGAAAAAGGGTGAATTCAAAAACGGCGAGCGTGTTCTCAGAGCGAAAATAGACATGGCCGCGCCTAATATGAACATGCGCGACCCTGTTCTCTACCGAATTCTTCATGCTGAGCATCCGCGCACTGGCGCGAAATGGTGCATATACCCGATGTATGACTATACCCATGGTCAGTCCGACGCTATCGAGCATATCTCGCATTCGATCTGTACGCTCGAATTTCAGGATCACCGGCCGCTTTATGACTGGTTCATCGAGAATCTGCCTGTGCCGGCAAAACCTCATCAGTACGAATTTGCCCGTCTCAACCTGACTTACACAGTAATGAGCAAGCGCAAACTGCTGCGTCTGGTGCAGGAAAAGAAAGTTTCTGGCTGGAACGACCCGCGCATGCCAACTATCTCAGGCATGCGTCGCCGCGGTTACCCCGCTGCCGCTTTGCGCGAATTCTGCGACCGCATCGGCGTTGCCAAGGCTAACAGCACGGTCGAATTCGCTCTTCTCGAAAACTGCGTGCGCGACGACCTCAACCGCAATGCTCTTCGCTTTATGGCTGTTCTGCGCCCGATCAAACTTGTCATCACCAATTACCCGGCTGACCTTGTCGAAGTTTTCGACGCTGACAACAACCCCGAAGACCCGAATGCTGGTACCCGCAAGGTTGCCTTTACGCGCGAACTTTATATCGAATCTGAAGATTTTATGGAAAATCCTCCGAAAAAGTATTTCAGACTATCTCCAGGCGCCGAGGTTCGTCTTAAACATGCCTATTATGTAACCTGCCGCGATATAGTCAAAGATGCCGCCGGAAACGTTGTTGAAGTACATTGCGAATACGATCCGACCAGTCGCGGTGGCGCTTCACCCGATGGACGCCGGGTTAAGGGCACTCTGCACTGGGTTTCGGCCAGTCTCGGCCGCAAAGCTGAAGTTCGCCTCTACGATCATCTCTTCAACCAGGAAAACCCTGACAAGGTTGAAGAAGGTGAAGATTTTATGTCAAGAATGAGCCCGAACTCTCTCGAAGTGCTCACTGACAGCGTGGTAGAGCCTGCTCTGGCTGATGTCGCAGTTGGCGCGCCGCTGCAGTTTTTACGTATGGGTTATTTCTGCAAGGATTCTGATTCAACCGGCGATCATCTTGTTTTTAACCGCACTGTTTCGCTCAAGGATGGCTGGGCCAAGGTTCAGAAAAACCAGCCCGACTGATAACGCTTCGTAACAAAAAAGCCGCGCCGGCTGTGACCGACGCGGCTTTTTTGATGAAGTTTTATTCGAGGTAAGTATAGCCATAGAGGCCTGAGCGGTAAATCGCCAGGAACTCTTTGCCTTCTGTAATAGTGATCTTGCCTTCTTTAACCGAAGCAGCCACCCATGATTCCATGGTGCGCACCAGCTTTTTAGCGTTGAATTGAACGTAGTCGAGCACGTCGGCCACAGTTTCGCCGTCGATGATCTTGTCGATCTGATAGCTGCCGTCGTCGTTGACCGTTATGTGAACAGCATTGGTGTCGCCGAACAGGTTGTGCAGGTCGCCGAGAATCTCCTGGTAAGCGCCAACCATGAATACTCCAAGATAATAGGGTTCATAGGTCTTGAGATTATGCAGTGGCAGACAGGGGTTGAAATTGCGGTTGCCGATAAAGCGGTCGATTTTGCCGTCTGAGTCGCAGGTAATATCCTGTAAAGTTGCCGAATGGGTTGGCTTTTCGCCAAGGCGATGCAACGGCATGATCGGAAACAGCTGATCGACGGCCCAGGCGTCGGGCAGCGACTGAAACAACGAGAAGTTGCAGAAATATTTTTCGGCAAGAATCTTGTCGAGCTGACGCAATTCTTCGGCTGAATGTTTCTGCTGGCTGGCCAGTTCTCTGACTTCGTGGGCGATGGCCCAGAAGAGTCGCTCTGCCTTGGCGCGAGATTTGAGATCGAGCATGCCGAGATTGAACAGATCGAGAGCCTCTTCGCGTAGTTGCTGGGCATCGTGCCAGGCTTCGATCATGGTAAGATCGGTAAGTGAATCGAAGATGGTGTGCATGTCGCGCACCAGTTCGTGATCTTTTTTGGTGAGTTCGAGTTCTTCGAAATCGGCGCGGGGCGGCGAAGTGGTTTCGAGCACATTGAATACCAGTATCGAGTGGTGAGCCGTCAGAGCGCGACCAGACTCGGTAATCAGATGCGGGTGCGGCAGGCCGTTTTTGTCGGCGGCATCCTGAAGGGCAGAGACTGCGTCGTTGGCGTATTCCTGAATCGAATAGTTGATGCTGCTCGAAATCGTGGTGCGGGTACCATCATAATCGACGCCCAGACCACCGCCGATATCGACGTATTCGAGGTTACAGCCGAGTTTGTGCAGCTGAACGTAAAATTGCGAAGCTTCCTTGAGTCCGCGCTTGATCTTGCGGATGTTGGTGATCTGACTGCCGAGATGACAGTGAATCAGCTTGATGCAGTCGATCAGATCTTCTTCTTTTACGTATTCGACCGCCTCGATCAGTTCGGTCGGAGTAAGGCCGAACTTGCTCTTGTCGCCGCCGGAGTCTTCCCATTTGCCGCTGCCGAAAGCTGCCAGCTTGATGCGCATGCCGATGTTCGGGCGTACTTTGTGGGTTTTGGCCAGTTTGCAGATCAGTTTGAGCTCGTTGTATTTTTCAGCAACGATAAATATGCGTTTACCCATCTTCTGGGCAAGTAGAGCCAGTTCGATGAATTCTTCGTCTTTGTAGCCATTGCAGACGATGATGGCGTCGGGGTTGTCCATCAGCGCCAGAACTGCATGCAGTTCTGGTTTTGAGCCGGCTTCGATGCCGATGTTGAACTTCTGGCCATACTGCACGATTTCTTCGACGACCGGGCGCTGCTGATTCACCTTGATCGGGTAGACCGTGTAGTAATTGCCGCCGAAATTATACTCTTCGGATGCGTTTTTAAAGCAGTTTGAGATGGTTTCAATACGTTCGTCGAGAATATCAGGAAATCTAAGCAGCACCGGGAAAGAAACATCTTTGAGCGAGAGTTCATCGAGTATTTCTTTGATGTCTACCGCCTGTTTCGGGTTGCGATGCGGCATAACAGTAACATTCCCGGCTTTATTGACACCAAAATAGCCAATTCCCCAGCCTTCAATGTTATAGAGTTCAGCAGAATCTTCCGGACGCCATTTTCGCATCGCGAACCTCCTTGAAGTAAAAATTTGTAAGGGGTTATATTAGATGTAAAATTGTACATTCGCAAGCATTTTATACTTGTTTCTGTCAGGCGGCAGGAGTATACTAAAAAGCTCATTCAGTCGACAGGTTCGGCTTGTGCCAGAGGCAGGAGAAAATTATGAAAGAAGAACTTATTACAGGCCGCAACGACCTGTGTCCGTGCGGAAGCGGACTCAAATACAAAAGATGCTGCATGCAGAACCAGCCATCAGCCCATAATATCAGCGTTGCCGATCTTTATCTGAAGAATTACCGCATAAAACTCAAGACGGCAAAAGACATAGACGGAATAAGAAAAGCCGGCAAACTCGTCGTCGATACGCTCTGGCTTGCCAAAGAATTTATCAGACCAGGAATCACCACCAACGATATCAACCGGCTCGTGCATGATTATACAATCAAGCACGGCGCCCGCCCGGCACCATTGAATTATCGCGGGTTCCCCAAAAGTATCTGCACCTCAGTGAATGAAGTTATCTGCCACGGCATTCCGTCTGACCGTGTTCTGGTCGAGGGCGATATCGTAAATGTCGATGTCACTTCGATTCTTGACGGTTATTATGCCGACGCCAATATGACTTTTTTTGTTGGAGAATGCGGGAAAGACGCACACAAGATCGTCGATATCGCGCGTGAATCACTTAAGCGTGGCATGTCTGCCGTCAAACCTGATAACACAATTGGTGACATCGGTCATGAGATTCAGCAGTATGCCGAAGGGCAGGGGGCATCGGTGGTGCGCGAGTTCATCGGACATGGCATCGGCAAGGTTTTTCATGAACCGCCCGACATTCCACATTTCGGCAAGCCACGCACCGGCATTACAATGGTGCCCGGCATGGTATTCACGGTAGAGCCCATGGTTAATCTCGGCAAACGTTTTTTGCGCGTGCTGGAAGACCAGTGGACAGCTGTTACCCGAGACGGCTCTCTCTCTGCACAGTTTGAACAGACGCTCGTCGTTACTGAAGACGGTTACGAAAGCCTGACACCTTACGATCTCTGAAAACTTATTTCTGGAGGAAACATGGAAGAACTTCTGCTGGATTACCTGCGATATATCGAAGACGAAGCCGACAGCGACAAAGAATTCGACCCTGATCGCAAGATCAGTGAACAGTTCAATGAAGTTCTCGACGAGATGGACTTTCGCATTGCGACAATCAAGTTTGAAATGCATGCCATGGTCGATATTCCGCGCACGCCAAAGAACTATGAACTGACACTGCGTGAGCTTTGCGAGAAGATCAGCGAGCTTTCCAAAGTCAGCAAAGCCAATGTACCGGCTTTCCTTAAAAAGAAAAAGGGTGAGCTTGCCCGCATCGCGCGCGAGATGGCGGCCGAGCTCAACAGTATGTTCGGCTGACCTCTGGACACATTGCCATAATTTCCTTAGGATGAGAGTATACGTTCTCTGACGGAGGAAGTTATGAACAGAATAATAGTGATACTGGTGCTGACAAGCCTCATCGGCAGCGCGCCGGTCATGGCCTTTGATGAAAATAATTTCCGGTCGGTGCTTGAAGGGTACAGCAAAATAGTCACAAAACTGGCTGAGCTGGCCAATAATGGTAACCCTGATCAGTCTGATAAAACCGGTAAAGGCAATCCTTCTGACGAAGACTTCGTCTGGCTGAAAGCCGACAAAATCAATGCCCAGCTCGAAACCATGATTCGTGGCATCGAGACCGCCAAAGGTGTTGCTACCGCACTTGCAATCATCATAAATCTCTATGAAGGCGGCAATATCACTATAGATGTAGCCTATGCCTCGATCAAGATGCTGCGGGAGCGTGCAGTTTTTCTGAGAGTTTTCATCACCAACGGTGATTCAGAACTTGAGATTCTGATACACATTCTCAACGAGCACGAAAGTGAATTTGGCAAAATGGCTCAGGCCAACCCCGGCAAAAAAGTTAACATAGAAGCCACTGGCAAAATCAAACACCCGGCCCCTGCCCAGAAGTAATCTTAATCAAATAAACAAGGCTGCCTCATTAGCTATGGCAGCCTTGTTCATGTACGCTTTCGCAAATATTCACTATATTCATCAGAACATATGGCAGTGGTATGCAAATTCTGCTATATTCACTCTATAATACTTCAGGCGAGGTGGCATAATTGTTGCGGTCAAACGACACGAAGAAAGCTTTTGCTTTCATGTTGCTTATCGCAGTTTTTGCCGTGTTGTTACAGGGCGTCATTCACGAGATATGCCATGAATCACATGAGTGCTGTCACCATAACTCAGCCATGTATACCTCAGCCGATCATTCAGACGAATGCCATTCTCAGCATCAGGCATGCTCAAGCCTTTCCTGCTCGCATGGTTCGCTCTTTATTGCCGAAACAACCTTCAGCTGGCAGGCCGACCAGCTTGCCGAACTGTTGAAGTTTCCTGACGACGTTTATCGACTGCCGATAATAGCGAGCAACTTTTTCAAACCACCTATAATCTCCATCAGCTGATTCAGAAACATTTTTTCATCTGACCTGCTAATGGAGGCATTTATGCGTTTATTTTCGCGTTTAGTTATTTTACTGATCGTATTTTCATTCACACTCACCCCGGCACAGGCGCTTACTCTGCATGAAGCCCTGATGAAAGCCGAAAACCATCCGGCTCTTAAGTCGCATGAACTTAACATTCAAGGGCTACAGCACGAAGCTGAAGATGCCAATGCGGTTGGCGCAACCAGCATATCATTAAGCTCAGAAAATCTGAGCGGCAGTCGCCCCGGCTTTTCGCACGCCGAAACATCTGTTGAAATAGCTCTGCCAATATCTGATCAGCGAAAAATCAGAGCCAGAAAAAAGCTGGCAGAGAGCAGAATTGAATTGAGTCGCATTGATCTGGCCAGTGCCCGCTGGTTGATTCAAAGCCAGGTGCAAAGGTGTTTTCATCGAGCATTGACTGCCCGAGTATTTACCGAAAAGGCAGAAGAAAGTATTGAAAATGCGCAAAAGCTTGTCGAAGCTGCCAGGGTCATGGTTGATGCCGGTGCTGTAGCTGAGCAGGAAATTCTCCAGGCAGAACTGCTGCTGCGCCAGGCTGAAATAGAATTTCAATCAATGCAGGGAAAATACCAGGACGACATTGCCGAACTGGCGATTGCCATGGGCATGGAATCACTTGAAAACATCAGGATTGAAGGATCGGCTACCGTCGATCTCGAACTGCCGCCAGCAGAAGAACTGGAGCTGCTGGTTATGAATTCTCACCCCGACATAATAGCCAAAAGGCTTGAAGCAGAAGAAATTCGAGCCAAACTCGGCCTGATCAGGGCAGAAAATCTGCCAGGCTGGTCGATTACCGCCGGCGCCCGCAATTTCCGCGACGCCAGCGAAAATGATTTTCTGATCGGTGTTACTGTCGAACTGCCTCGCTCAAGAGACAATCGGGGAGAGCGTCGTGCGCTCAAATGCGATCTTGAGCGTCTGGCGGCCGAACAAGACAACAGGTTGAGAGAACTGCATCTACAACTGCAAAGCGCCATGCAAAAATTCAACCGACTGCAGGAGCAAAGCAAAGAGTTGCGCGACAGGGTTTTGCCGGCAGCATGGCAGCTTTTTGAGTTGTCTCTGGCCGGCTATCAGCTCGGCAAGACCGATCAAATAGTTGTATTGCAGGCGCAAAAGGAATTTCTCGGCCAGAAAGAAAGCTATCTGCAGAAACTTGACGAGCTTTATGAAGCTGTGGATTTTATCGAAAGCCTTACCGGGCCGGCCAGCGCAAATAAGATCAGCGCAGGCGGCGTTTCCAAAGAATAATCAGCACTAATTCAAGGATAAGACAATGACAAAATCAATACTTTCCCCAATAGTAGTCATCTTACTGTTTGCCGCATCATTGCTGGCAAGCACATCTCTATTCAGCCAGTCAGCTGATCCTCATGCTGGTTGTGACCACGCAATCAAGGCGTCTGCTGACCCACATGCCGGTCACGATCACGAAAAAGAGGCCCCTGCCGATCCGCACGCTGGGCATGATCACGCGACCGAAGCTGCCGCTGACCCTCATGCCGGCCATGATCACGCAAGTGAGACCTCTGCTGACCCACATGCCGGGCACGATCACAGCAGTCACGCGAATTCCGGAAAAATGAAAATTGACGACCTTTTCAAGCCATCCTGTGAGCATGGCATAAAGATGATAGATTGCGATGAATGCCGCTATGAGATGGGCGCTGTAAAAGTCACTCCGAAAACGGAGTCGATGCTGAAAACCGTGAAGCTGTCGCAAGCGGCCAGTAAAAAAGAAATAACTTTTCGCGGCGAACTGGGTTATGACAATCAGCGGTTCCGCACGGTAACGAGCAAGGTTCCCGGTGTGATAACAACGCTTGCAGTGCGCCGCGGAGACAGGGTAGAGGAAGGCTTACTGCTGGCTACAATCGAAAGTTCTGAGCTTTCCCATCAGGCACTCGAATTGAGAAAATTATCGGCCGAACTTGAGCTGACTCAGAAAAAACTTGCCCGGGAAGAGCTTCTGTATAACAAAAAAGTCGGAGCCATGGAAGCAGTTCAGGAAGCGCGTGCCGCCAGGGATCTCAAACTTCTTGAAATCAAATGCAGCAGGGAGCGACTGGCAATGTTCGGGCTCTCCGCTGCCGAAATCGCCGCCATTGTGGCTGGACGAAGTGAAGCAGCTCAGAAAGGCCTGCTTAAAATAGTTGCCCCAATTCACGGGAGCATCGTCGATGTTCACGCAAACATTGGAAGTGCAATCAACGAGCAGCAGCCCATTCTTGATATTGTCGATATAAGGCAGCTGCGGGCAGCCGGACAGATAATGGAAGCAGACATCGCGACTGTCCTCAGTGAGCTCAAAAAGGGCAGCATAAACGGGTTCATCACGACTCAGGCTTCTCCCGGAATGCTCTACCCGGTAAAAGCCGTAAGCGCAGACACAGCCATAAAAGCGACAACCAGGACTCTCGAAATTCAGTTGACGGTAAAAAATGGCGACGAGCTTCTGCGACCTGGAATGTTCATCGAAGGCACCCTGCAGATCGGCGCTGATCAGCAGAAACCCATGCTTCCTGCCACAGCCATTCTTGAAGATGACGGCAGCAGCTTTGTTTTCATCAAATACAATGATTCGTTGTATCTGCGCCGCGATATCACTGTAGAGTCAAGGCAGGGTGACGCAGTCATTGTCGGCAGTGGCATAGAAGAAGGAACTGAAGTTGTCGTCGAAGGTGCATTTCTTCTCAAGTCCGATATATTGCGGGGTAAAATGGGCGCTGGCTGCGCGCATTAAGGAGAAAATATAAACATGAACAGGTTCTTCAATTTTCTTCTTACCCAGCGTTTCTTTGTATTTCTACTTACGGCAATACTGGTAATTGTCGGACTGGTTTCCTGGAACCGTCTTCCGATCGACGCATTTCCTGATGTGACTAACGTGCAGGTCATGATCCTGACCAAGGTTCCCGGATTGACTTCTCTCGATGTCGAGCAGCGGGTTACTTTTCCGATTGAACAACACATGGGCGGATTGCCAAGAGTTAAGCAGGTTCGTTCTGTTTCCAAGTCTGAAATATCACAGGTAGTAATCATCTTCGAGGATGATGTTGACATATATTTTGCCAGACAACTGGTATTTGAGAGACTGGCTGAAGCAAAGGAATCATTGCCGCCTGATTCTTCTCCTGAGATGACCCCGATTACAACCGGCCTTGGTGAAGTGTTTCAGTATACGCTGGACAGCGACGAGCTGAGCCCGACCGAACTTCGAACCCTTCAGGACTGGGTTGTCGCGCCACAATTGCGTACTATTCCGGGAGTTACCGAGATAAACAGTTTCGGAGGCTTCGTCAAGCAGTATCATGTAATCGTTGATCCGGCTGCTCTTGAAAAATACGGTATTTCACTGCGACTGGTCATCGAAAAGCTCGAAGAGAACAATGCCAATGCTGGCGGTTCTTTTATCGTCAAAGACTGGCAGCAGACTTTTATTCGTTCTCTCGGACTGCTGACCAGCATGGAAGACATCGGCAACGTTGTTTTGAAGGATAATAACGGCACGCCGATTCTGGTGAAGGATGTTGCGAGTATCAGTATCGGTGCGCAGACACGTCAGGGCGGAGTCACCCGCGACGATCAGGGCGAAGTTGTCGCCGGTATGGTCATCATGCTGCAGAATGCCAATTCAAAAACCGTCGTAGAAAGCGTTAAGAGTAAGATTCCGCAGATTCAGAAGGCATTGCCCAAAAACGTCAGGCTCAATCCTTTCTACGATAGAACCTCTTTGATTCAGGCCTGCATCAAAACTGTCATTGACGCCATCACCGAAGGCGGCATCTGTGTCATTTTCATCCTTTTTCTGTTTCTGGCAGAGTTGCGAACAGCCTTCGTAGTGCTTTTCTCAATACCACTGACCTTTCTTGTCAGTTTCATCATCATGGATCTGGCGGGAATGTCTTCAAACCTCATGAGTCTGGGCGGTCTGGCGTTTTCGGTTGGAATGGTCGTCGATGCAACGATTGTCGTCACCGAAAATGCACGCAGACACCTTTCGCTGGCAAAACCGGGTGAAACGCGAATGGCTATCGTCAGCAAAGCAATTCAGGAGGTTGTCCGCCCGGTATCGTTCTCGATTTTCATTGTCTCGCTGATCCTGATACCTTTGTTTACACTTCAGGGCATGGAAGGCAAAATGTTCATTCCTCTGGCACAGACCATGCTAATCGCGTTGCTGGCATCACTTGGCATTGCTCTGCTCATAGTGCCGGCTTTAGGCGAAAGTCTCCTGCCCATGGGAAAGGAATACGAATTTCCTTTTGTTTCCTGGTTTCACCGGATGTATGGATACACGCTGAATATCTGTCTCAAATATGCCTGGACAACAATTGCCATTTCGCTGTTGCTGTTGATAGGCACCGGTTCGCTCGCCACCAGACTTGGAACGGATTTCATGCCGGATCTTGACGAGGGAGCCATTGCCATCAACAGTGTGAGGCTGCCAAACGCTTCTCTGGCCGGATCGGTGAAGGTAGCTGACGAAATCGGCCGGATGCTCAAAGTGGTGCCGGAAATCGAAACTGTAGTTGGAAAAACCGGCCGGGCCGAGATTTCTGAAGATCCTATGGGTCCGGAACAGACTGACTTCGTCATCATGCTCAAATCACGCCATGATTTTCCGCAGGGGCGATCCAAGGCAGAGGTAACCGAGCATATCAGACAGGTTTTGAGCCAGGTTCCCGGACTCAGACATTCATTCTCGCAGCCGATCGCATTGCGCGTAAACGAGCTGATTTCGGGAATAAAGAGCGATGTTGCCGTAAAAATCTTCGGTGACGATCTTGATCTGCTGGCCAAATACGCAGTTGAAGTATCGGCTATTCTGGCAGCCACTCCTGGTTCCAGCGACAGCAAATCAGCTCAGCTCTCGGGTATGCAACAGCTCGACATCCAGTTCGACCGCGCAACGGCGGCAAGATATGGCCTCAATGCCGCCGATGTAAACGAACTGATCGAAACCGCAGTCGGAGGCAAGGTTGCCACCACGATAATCGAGGGCCAGCGCCGTTTTGATCTGCAGATTCGTTATCCCGAAAATATCCGCAAGAACCAGGAAGACATCATGAATCTTCGCATTCGCACCCCTGGCGATCAGCTGATTCCGTTACGGCAGATAGCTACGATAAAGCAGGTCGAAATTCCGATCGAAGTAAAACGCGAAAATGGTCTCAGAAGCCTTGTCGTCGAAGCAAACGTGCGCAACCGCGATCTTGGCAGTTTTGTCAGCGACTTGCAGAAACGCCTGGAGCCGTTGGAAGCAAAACTTCCGACCGGATATTTCTTAAGTATCGGTGGTCAGTTCGAAAACCAGCAAAGAGCTATGAGCAGACTCGCTCTGGTTGTTCCGGTCGTATTGCTGTTCATTCTGATCCTTCTGGTAATGGCGCTGGGAAAGTTGCGTGACGCACTTCTCGTCATAGCTATTCTGCCGTTTGCTCTGGTAGGAGGCATTATCGCCCTGTGGCTGTGGAATATGACATTCTCGGTCTCTGCCGCAGTCGCATTCATCGTTTTGCTCGGAGTTGCCGTTCAGGACGGCGTGCTGCTGATCTCATTCATGCGTCAGCTGATCGAAGAAGGCAAAGCTCTGCCGGTCGCGATAAGACAGGCTTGTGCTCTGCGTTATCGCGCCATCATGATGACGACTCTGACGTCGTTCATCGGCCACGTTCCGATGCTGCTTTCAAATGGATCAGGAGCAGATATTCAGCAACCACTGGCCCTGGTGGTGAACGGCGGTCTGATTTCATCGACATTGCTGACGCTATATGTGGTTCCCGTAATTTTCGGTTTGCTCGAGAAACGCTATGCTGTGCTTGACGAACAGGACATCAAGGAGCCGGCGGTCGAAAAGGTTTAACCGACAAACTGTTGAAGTCAATGAATTGCCCGCTGTTCATTCAGCGGGCAATTTTTTGTTGAGCACAATGCCAGTATCTATGAGTCATTCATGGCAGAAGGCTAAAATCAGTATTGCCGAAACTGCCAGTTTTGTTTGTAATTACGGTAAGGCGATTGCGCTCAGAGCGTTTTTAGAAAGTCGATTACCTTGCTGGTAATGAAATCGGGAGTTGAGGCTCCGGCTGAAACGACCAGGCGGTCGACGCCGACAAACAGACTCGGATCGAGCTCAGCTTCGGTTTCGACGTGAAAGGTGCGTGGGCAGAGGGCGCGGGCGATTTCGGCAAGACGACGGGTATTGGCGCTCGATTTTCCGCCAACGATGACAACGGCATCGGCATCGGCGGCCAGGCGTTTGATCTCTTCCTGTCGTTCTGAGGTGGCAAGGCAGATTGAATCGCAGATAATCGCTTCTCTGGCACGCGATTTGAGCAGCTGAGCAATTTTGTTGAATTCCGCAGCGTTATAGGTGGTCTGGGCAATAATCATTATACGTGCCGGTGGCTGTTCTTTTTCGGCCTCAGCATAGTCGGCGATCAGGCGGTGATTGCCACTGGCGAAGCTTTGCAGGCTCAAAATTTCCGGGTGGCGCGGATCACCGATGATATAGATGAAATAACCCTGTTCGCTGTATTTTCTGATCTGGCGCTGACTGGTAACAACGTGCGGGCAGGTCGCATCGACTACGCCAAGCTTTTTTGCCCGGATGCTGTCGATACTTCCATCGGGCATGCCGTGAGCACGGATAATGATCGTGCCCTTATCGACAGTCTGCCAGTCGCTGACTGAATCGACACCGTGTTCCTGTAAATAGGCAACCGCCTGAGGATTGTGAATCAGCGGGCCGCATGTATAGACTGGTTCGCTTGATTTTGCCGCGGTATCTATGGCAATCTGCATGGCGCGCTTGACACCCATACAGAATCCAGATGTTTTCGCCAGTATGATGTTCATGGTTTGTCTACCGGCCAGGCAGCATCGACAGTCTGGAATTCGCCGGAGAAAACGTGTGCCATGGTTTTGTTGAACTCGCTTTTCATGTCGGCAGAACCTCGGCGGTGGCGACGCTGCACGCGAGTTACGTTGCCGGCAGAATCAAATTCGACTTCGGCAGCGAACAGAGGCTTTTCCGGATCGGTAAGCAGTCCATAGCGCATATCGTTAAGCATGACACGGCGTTGCCCGTTTTCATTGACCACGCTTTTCACCTGCAGCATTCCCATGGCAAACCATTTGAAAAGTTGAGCATGTTCATGCTGCATGGCTTTAACTGCATATTCGTCTTTATCTGACTCATGCAGCACAATCGGGGTCAGCGGGTTTTTTGATGCGGTTTTAAGATAGGTAACCATGAATCGGTTGCTGGCATCACGGGCGACGACACGAAACACCGATATATTCATGAAAGTAGGATTGGCACGGGTCTCGACTGGTTCAAACCCTTTTGCCCTGAACATTTCGTTGCCGAGCGCTATCATTTTTTGCGAATTATAATAGCCATATCCGGCATAGATAGTGGTTATTGCAAGTGCTGCCACGGCCAGTTTTTTTAGACGCAGTGGTGTCGTAAACATGAAAATCCCGGCCAATGTCGCCACCAGCAGCGGAAATGAATAGACCGGGTCGATGATCGACAAGGCGTCGGCCGCCATGCGCCTGTTGCTGAATGGCCATAGCAAACTGGTCCCGTAGGCGGTGAACCAGTCTATTATCGGGTGAGTGATCAGGCTGAGAAATGCCATGCCGATCCAGTGCTTCTGATCGAGGTCTGAGCGCGCGAGTTTTTTGCAGAGAATTCCTATGGGGACGGCCATGATCGTCAGCAGAAAAAATGAGTGAGTTGGCCCGCGATGGAACTTCATTGACGCCCAGGGGCCAAGCAGACCGGCAATAATGTCGAAGTCTGGCAGCAGGCCGATTATAAAACCATAAACAGCACTTTTCCTGCCTATTTTGTCGCTGTAGCCGGCCTGTGCTGCTGTAGAACCCAGTAAACCCTGTGTGATTATATCCATGGCTGTAGCCTCATGCTACAAATATAACTAATATAGTGTCATTTGGCAATCGCTATTGCCGGGAAACATGAGAAGGTTATTCGCTCCAGCTATTTTGCGGCTTTGAAGGTGAATTTTTGCCCGCTGAGCGTCGCTTCATACATCAGGCCCGCGTCGGGGATGACGAAAACCATGGTGCCATCTTTGAAGCCTGCTGTCTCAGCAGCACCGACATCAAAAACGATGGCCGATATATTGGCGCCGAGCTCAAACTTACCGTTCTTGAATTTTTCGAGAGTAAATTCATCCTGAAAGAAAATGATTTCGCTGTAAACCTGGCCACCAAGCTGAAATCCGATCGAGACCTGGGTCATGGTCGTAGTGCCGATGAATTTGCCTTTCTGGTAAACGCGGCCATTGCCGCCGGCGCCGCCGATACCGATACCGGCCTTGCTGATGCGCGGAAAGACTGCCCAGGCAACAGCTTTGTCGAATACTTTCTGAATGCCGGGGTCTTTTTCTTTCATGCTTTTGATTATGAGCTGGCAGTTTTCTTCGCCACTTCTTTTATGGCGCCGCTTGAAGAAGGCTTCGGCCGGCGTTTCAAGCAGACAGCAGAACAGAATAGCTGCAATCAGCAGCATAGCTGAATTTTTCATGGCATATCCTCAACAATCAGTAGAATTTATGTCTCCATTGTCTATCAAATTGTCGAACTTTGCAAGAGCAACAAACCCCTGATCATTTCAAGATCAGCGCCTGGCGGCGCGGGTCGGATGCAGAATTTTACTGGCAACGCTCTCAGGAACTTCGGCGTAATGCAGTACTTCCATGCTATAGCAGGCGCGGCCCTGCGACAATGTGCGCAGATGTGTCGAGTAATTGAACATTTCGGCGAGAGGCACATGGCACTCGATAATGCGCAGATCATTGCGCATTTCCATGTTGACGACCCGGCCGCGGCGAGAGTTGATATGGCCGATGATATCACCCATATACTGCTCGGGTGTCTCTACTTCAACACGCATTTCAGGTTCGAGCAATACCGGGTGGGCCCGGGTGAGCCCGTCGCGCATTGCTTCTATTGCAGCGGTTTTAAATGCAATAAGACTGCTGTCTACCTCATGATAAGAACCGTCGAGCAGCGTCACCTTAACATCAACCACCGGGTATTTGGCGAGAGCGCCTTCGCTGAGCGCCTCGCGCACTCCCTGTTCGATTCCGGGGAAGTAGACAGAAGGCACAGTGCCGCCTTTGATCTGAGTTTCAAAAATCAGCCCGCCACCGCGCTCAAGAGGTTCTATATCCATTATCACGTGGCCATACTGACCGCGGCCGCCGCTCTGCTTGGCGCATTTGCCTTCGCTTTGCACCATGCGGCGGATTCCTTCTTTATAGGCAACCTGCGGAATGCCCACTTTCGCCTTGATGTTGAATTCACGCACGATGCGATCGAGAATGATTTCGAGGTGAAGTTCGCCCATCCCTGATATGATGGTTTCGCCGGTATCCTGATCCATCGAGGCTTTGAAAGTCGGGTCTTCGTCCATAAGCGTGTGCAGAACAGTGCTCAGCTTAGTCAGTTCGCTCTTTGACTCAGGCTCTATCGCTACCGAGATGACTGTTTCGGGAAACGTGATTTTTTCAAGAACAGGGGCATCTTTGCTTATCGCCAGAGTATCGCCGGTTCCGATGCGCTTGGGCCCGACAATGGCGACGATATCGCCAGCCTGTACTTCTTCAAGGTCGGTGCGCTGATTGGCATGCATCTGTAGTATGCGTCCTATGCGCTCTTTGCTGCCGCGGGTTACATTATAAACCTGATCGCCTGCCTTGAGAGTGCCGGAATATACGCGCAGATATATGAGTTTGCCGATATGTGGCAGCGCCGCGATTTTAAAAGCCATGCCTGAGAATGGCAGGGAAGGGTCTGCCGGAATTTCTACCGGTTCGCCGGTTTCCTGCGCAAAGGCGGTTGCCGGAGGAATATCGAGCGGAGATGGCAGATAATGTACGATCGCGTCGAGCAGCGCCTGAACGCCTTTGTTGCGAAAAGACGAACCACAAAGCAGCGGAACGATCTCATTCGCCAGCGTTGCACTGCGAATTGCTGATCTGATCAGGCTTGTTTCGACAGTTTCGCCGGCAAGATAGCGGTCGAAAATTTCTTCATTGCTTGAAGCAAGCGTTTCGAGCATTTCGATACGGGCTTTTTCTACTTCTTCGCGCATGGCAGCAGGAATTTCTACAGCTGTTCTCGCGCCTGGCGCGTCTTTTTCGTTGCTTTGCCAGATATAAGCTTTCATTTCGACAAGATCGACGTGTCCGACATAATTGTCTTCTGCGCCGATTGGCAATGCCAGAAGCAGTGGATTCGCCTTGAGGCGCTCTCTGATCTGAGCGGCAACCCGATTGAAGTTGGCGCCGACCCGGTCCATTTTATTGACAAAAGCCAGTCTGGGAACGGCATAACGGTTGGCCTGGCGCCACACTGTTTCAGACTGCGGCTGAACGCCGGCTACTGCGCAAAAAAGCACGACGCAGCCATCGAGAATGCGCAGCGAACGTTCTACTTCGGCAGTAAAATCGACATGCCCGGGGGTGTCGATGATGTTGATATCTGAATCGAGCCACTTGCAGCGTGTGGCTGCGCTGGTAATGGTTATGCCACGTTCCTGTTCCTGAACCATCCAGTCCATGGTGGCGGCGCCGTCATGAACTTCGCCGATCTTGTAATTTTTACCGGTAAAATAGAGTATACGTTCGGTGGTTGTGGTCTTGCCGGCATCGATGTGAGCAATGATGCCGATATTTCTGACTCGCCGCATGGCTTCCAGCTGCATGAATAGTGTGTGTCCTTTGTGTGAATGTGTGCATTTCAGAAAACCCGCGTGTGGTAGTTCTTGAACTGTCCGAAAAGTATTGTTGTTACGTTACAGAATTGCCAACTCTTCAAGGCAGGCGAAAATTCTAACCTAAAACGGTCGCAAAGCCAAGCAAAATCTGCAGTTTCGCGAGATTATTAATTCTTTGGACAAATTTAAATGCTATTTTGCATACATCGGCAAAGAGTGGTATCCTTGGCTTACAAAACCAGATCCTGACCATATACTTAAGAACTCGGCCTGGTGATCACTATGTTTATCGGCCGGCAAGGAGTCGAAAATGGCACTTCCCAAAATTGGTTATGACATCGGCAAAGAAAGCCTGCGCAACAACTGCTTCAGTTTTCTGCAGGAACTCGTAGAGAAGCACCCGGATCGAGCTTGTATGAAGTGGGTCAACACGAAAAACAAGATTTGGTTCGACTACAACCCGTTTGCCCGCACGCTTACGCATGATACTTTTACCTTTAAAGACATTCACGATATGGTTGTGCATGTGGCCGCCGGCTATCAGAAGCTGGGCATAAAAAAGGGCGACTGCGCGCTGGTTTATGTGCCCATGATTCCGTGGCTCTATGCTGGCATGTTTGCTTTCCAGATGCTTGGCGCAACCTGCATTTTCCTCGATTCTTTCGCACGTGCCGATCAGCTTGGTTATGTTGCCGATCTCTGCAAGCCCAAAGTCTGGCTGTCGGGTGAACGCGGTTTTGCCATGGGAAATGGCCAGCCGGCTCTTGAGGCCATTCCGATAAAAATCAACATGGGGCCCTGCACTAAAACCTGGACAGCCCGTTTTGAAGACCTGCTGAAAACACCTGAGGCTGCTGAACCAGTTCCGGTCGTGCAGGAACATACCGCGCTGATTACCTTCACCACCGGTTCGTCAGGTACCCCCAAGGGGGCTGACCGCTCGCATCGCTTTCTTGCAGCGCAACACTATGCAATCGATGCAACTCTTCCCTATGAGACAAGCGATCTCGATCTGCCGGTATTCCCGATCTTTTCTCTCAACAACCTCGCAGCAGGCGTGACCACCGTTCTTCCGGCCATCAACGTGGCAGAACCTGCTGATAATGACCCCTATGTTCTTTTCACGCAAATCAAAGGCGAGGGCATTACTACTCTTACGCTGAATCCATCACTTCTGAACGGCTTGAACAAGTATTGCCTCGAGAAAGGCGAAAAGCTTACCGGTTTGCGCCGGGTCGCTGCCGGCGGCGCTGCCGTGTCGCGCGACGTTGTCGAGGAATTTACGAAAATAGCCCCGAATGCTGATCTGGTCGTGATGTACGGTTCGACCGAAGCTGAGCCGATGACGCATATCACCGGCAAAGAAATGCTTGCCCAGCGCAGCGTTACCGAAAAAGATCCCGAACTCGTCGATGCAGGCGTAAATGTCGGGCACTTCGCCGAAGGGCTTCAGCACAAATTCATCAAGATAGTGCGTGGCCCGATCGAAATTGCTTCAGACCAGCAGTGGGCTGAGCTCGAAGTGCCACATGGGCACGTTGGAGAATTGCTGGTTGCAGGCGAACACGTGTGCCGCGCTTATTACAATAATCCTGAGGCTTTTAGAACCTCTAAAATACGCGATCACAACGATATCGTCTGGCACCGAACCGGCGATCTCGGGCGGCTCGACGAGAAGAACAACGTCTGGATCGTTGGCCGTATTCACAATGTCATCGAGCGTGATGGCCAGTATCTATTTCCCGTGCAGGCAGAGGTTGTGCTTAAACGACAGCCTTATACCCGTCTCGCTGCCTATCTTGGCGTGCCTGACGCGAAGCTCGGCGAAAAGACAGTCTGTGTTGTCGCGCCAAAGGACAACGCTGAAATCAAGAATCAGAAGCTTTGCGCTGAGCGTGAAGCCGAGATTCGCCGGGTAATGCAGAAGAACGAGATTCCTGTCGATCAGGTGATTTTTCACCCTGACATCCCCATGGATCTTCGACATCGTTCAAAGGTCGAATACGGCATTCTCCGCGATGAACTGAAAAAGGCAGGGCTGGTCTGATAGTATTTGGACTCATGACTGATTGAGAAACGTTGTGGGGTTGATATGCAGTTCCAGGGCGGAATCGGAAATGAAACCATACTCATGTGGGCGGTTATAGCCGGGGCTCTTGTGGGCGTCGTGCTCGGCCTGATGCTGGTTGATATTTCAAGATGGTTTAAGAAAAAAGAACTGGTTGAACCTGCGCCTGGTGAAGTTAAAGAACTGATGCTCATGGGTTTGATCTGTGCGGCGCCAGCAATTATTGCGATAGCTATGTTCTATTTCAGTGAAACGCGGGCGATTCAGGATCGCGAACTGATAACAGCTGAAACAATGGCAAAGGCTAAAAGTCCGATTCCATATTTCGGACTTGGCCTTTTGTCATCAGGCTTGGCATTTGGCCTGTTCTCTATATCCTGGCACAAGTTCATCGATGGCATCAGATATCGCAGAAAGCAGAAAAGGGAAGCTAAGCCTGAAGAAGAGTCGAAGATTTAATTTCTCGTTTACTGCTTGCGAATCGCAAACACTGCATCAGACCAGCGATTCTGGCTGACCTGTCGTGTTTCTGATTAGCTGGCTCAGATCTTTCTGCCAATATAGAAAACGTAACCGTAGAACTCTTTGTATTGAGCGTACAGCCGTGCTTCACGGCGCTGTTCGCTTATGAGACCTTCGGCTGACTTGTTGCCTGCGTATTTTTTGAGAAATTTCTCCTGCGCTGCCACCTGTGGGAGATAAAAATGGTCAGTCCAGCAGGTTTCGGGAAGAATAAAAGTGGCTGTCGGCACATAGCCGGCTTTCTGCATTTGCGCTACTTTGTTCGCAATCGTATCTATCTGTGGATAGGCGTCATTCCAGTAATCATTGATTTCGGCCGGACGCTTTTCGGTGAACCAGGATGCCTCTGAAACCGCGATGCAGCCGCCCTTTTTGATAAACCTTCGCCATTCGTTCAGGCCGCGTTCAAACCCGATATTGTAGATTGCGCCTTCTGACCAGATCAGATCGAGTTCTTCGTCTTGAAAGGGAAGGTTGTCCATCGAGCCGACAACGCCCTTGACCCGCTTCTGCAGGTTGAGCTTGCAACAATTGGCGTTGAAAATATTGATAAAATCAGCAAAAAGATCGATCCCGGTAATATGGCCCGGCGCATTGTTTGCCAGCACCAAGGTCTGTCCGCCGGTTCCGCAGCCGATATCGGCTATTTTTGCGTCATTTGTCAGGTTATCGATGAAGCTCAGTGCTTTTACAGTAACTTCAGGGCTGCCCGGGCCCTGGCGTTCGACACCGGCAAAATACTCGCAGATCAGGCTGAAATCAAAATCATGAATAGATTTGTTGTCGCTCATTTATTGGTAACCTTTGCTGCTTTTTCAAATTTCCAGTTCGTTGTTCCAGAGCATTTTTTTAACTCTTCGGATTATCACTATACTGGCGGAGTTATTTCTTCAGGTAGTAGTCGCGCAGGCGTTTTATGCCTTCTTCGATGCTGATGCGGGGTTCGTAGCCGAGATCGCGTCGGGCGGCGGAAATGTCGAACCAATGGGCTGTGGAAAGCTCGCCGGCAACCCAGCGGGTGATCGGCGGTTCGCCCTGCAGCTTGAAGGTCTTGTAGACAAACTCGCAGCACAACCCGATAAACCAGGCAACTTTTGGCGAAATTGTTGCGGTGACTGGTGCGCAGCCGGCGGCACCGATGATCAGGTTGGTGATCTCAGAAATCGGCCGCGGATCAGCATTCGTGATAAAATAAGCTTTCCCGGCGATTGGTGAGCCGGTGTAGAGCCGTTCAGCTGCAAGCAGATGAGCGTCTGCGGCATTATCGATGTAAACCGTATCAACCTTGTTCTGGCCATCGCCGACGAATTTGAGACGGCCGGCCCGCGCACGCGAAACCAGGCGCGGCCCGAGATTGGTGTCGCCGGGGCCCCAGATCAGATGTGGCCTGAGCGCAACCGTAGCGAGCTTGTCTGAATTGCTTTTGAGCACTTCTTTTTCGGCCATGCTCTTGGTCTGCGGATAATAGGCGTCATAATGGTCGGGGTAGGGCATGCTCTCATCGAGTCCTTCGACATCGCCATGCGCAAAAACCACGCTCGGGGAGCTCGTATAAACAAGGCGGCTGACGCCGTGTTTGCGGCAGGCATCGAGAACGTTGAGGGTGCCCCGGTAATTTATTCTTTCATACTCAGAATACGGCTCTTCGACACCGGCTTTGGCAGCGGTATGAAACACCATGTCGCAGCCCTGCACAGCCTTGTGGACCAGCTCTGCGTCAGAAATCTCACCCTTGAAAATCTGGCAGCCGGCTTCGATAAGATCAGGGTAGTCCTTGCGGCAGAGCACTCGCACTTGTAGTCCTTTATCGAGCAGCTGTCTGACGATCGCGCGCCCGAGAAAACCGCTGCCGCCAGTGACCAGCGCGGTCTGCCCGGCATTCAGTTCCTGCTTCTGTTCAGTCATTGATTCTCTCCTGTTATATGCGGCCTTTGAGTTTCTCGGCGGCCCATTCCGATAGCTTTTCGCGGCTGATTTTGGCGTTGTGGCGGATATCGACAGGGAAGCCGGGATGGATGAGAAAATGCTTGATGGCCGCTGTGTGCGGGTATTTGCTGCCGATCTCGATGAGTTCAGCTATGAGTTTTTCGGTGTTTACTTCGGCGACGCCCTTCTCGAGCTCGATACAGATTACCGGAACCTGCCTGCCTTTTTCGCCGATACCGGCCAGAGCCGTTCTGAATACGTGCGAATGCTGGTTATAGACTCGCTCGCAGGGTATAGAGAACCAGGTCTGATTTTCGCCGACAACACGGTGTGACTTGCGGCCGCAGAACCAGATACGCCCCTGTTCATCGATACGGCCAAGGTCGCCCATGCGATGCCAGACATCGCTGCCATCGACTATTTTGGCCTGCATGGTGCTTTCGGGCCGGCAATAGTATTCGCGGGTGACGATCGGCCCGGTGACCGTAATCTCTCCGATTTCGCCGGCAGCTACAACCAGATCTTCGCTCCATTGCGTAATCGGCTCGTCGCTGATTTTGATGATTCTCGCCTTAACTTTCGGAATCGGCATGCCGACGCAGGTGCCGCCGCCGGCATCGGTAACTGGCGCGGTTTCGCCGAGAATCATGCGACTGCCGATCGAGCTGACCGGCAGGGCTTCAGTGGCGCCGTAGGGGGTGAAAATTTCGCAGTTGTCGGCGAGCATGCGATGAAAGCGCTGCAGAATGTCATTGCGCGCCGGCGCACCACAGGAAAGCACCATTCGCAACGAAGGCAACGTTACTGAATTTTCGACGCCCCAGCGGCTGAGCGTATCGATGAGAGCCGGCGAGCCGAACATCGAAGTGGCACCGTTGTCGTTGATCGCTTCGGTGAGCTTGCGTGGGTCGGCTTTGGCAGGTTTGGTGGCGTCCATGTCGGGAATCACCGCAGTCATGCCAAGACAGACATCGAAAAGCGCGAACAGCGGAAAGGTCGCAAGATCGACATCTTCGGGGGTGAAGCCGTAGATTTCCTGAATGAACTGCACCTGGCTGCAGAGAATGCCCTGAGTATAGACGGCGCCCTTCGAAATGCCGGTACTGCCTGATGTAAACATCAGCGCCGCCATTTCGTCGCGCGGTATCATCTGAATTTCATAAGGCGAGGCGTCATTGTCACGCAGGTCATAAAACTTGTGGCCGCCCCAGAACAGACGACGACCAAGGGTGACGCGAATTTTGATGGTGTCGGGTGACCAGCGCATCAGCACGCGCGCGGCATGCGCCTTGGTAATGCCGACAAAGGCCTCGGGTTTTGCTTCGCCGATGCATTTCTTGAGGCTGGCCATGCCGATGCCGGGGTCGATCATCACCAAAGTTGCGCCAACTTTGCAGAGAGCGAAAAAAGCGATAAAAAATTCGATACCAGGCGTGATCATCAGCACGGTTTTAGTACCACGACCGATACCGATTCGGTTGAAACCGCGCGCGAAGCGGTTGGTTTCTTCTTCGAGCTGCCGGAAAGTCAGCTGGGTATAGGCGACGCGGCCGTAGCGGTTGCGGCAGGCGGGAACCACGATCGCGCGTTTGTGCGGTGTTTCTGAGGCTTTCTGGCGGATGAAGGCCGCCATGTTGAAGCCCTGGTTCTGAGGTTCAGACATGGTTTGTGCTCCTGCGGTCAGGATCGTGATTTTAACAGGTCGCGCATCAGCGCAAATACTTCAGAGCCGACGTCTTCGAGTATGTAGTGACCGGCATGGAAACTGCGCGCCGTTGCTTTTGGAAATTGGCGTTTCCATTCGTTGTAAAAGTGACGGGTGAAGACGAAATCGAGGCGGCCGAAGCAGATCAGTGCCGGTCTATCGGCGAGTTTGTGCAGATTCTCTTCAATGCGCACCAGTTCCGCATATGAAGGGTCGCTCGGCACCAGCGGTATATCCTGCACGAAGCGGGTAGTGGCGACCCGGTTGGCCGGGCAGTCGTAAGGCGCCCGAAAGCCGTGGCGCACCTTGCGACTCATGCCTTTCAGCGAGCAGGTGTGGCTGGCAATGAACGAAAAGGCGTTGAACGTCTGATTCAGACAGGCGCCAAGACTGGTGTTTCTAAACAGCCAGATCGGCCAGGGAAAAGGGCAGCCTTTTGGCAGCCTGAACGCGCCGGTATTGAGAATGACCATGCGCTTGATTTTTTCGGGGTGGCGGGTTGCGTAGCCCATGCCGATAGCGCCGCCCCAGTCATGCACGACGAGGTTGATCGGCTGCGCCAGATGCAGGCTTTCGATGAGCGCTTCGAGGTTATCGACGTGTTCCCGCAGAGTATAGCCAAACCCGTCGAGGCCGGGTTTGTCAGAAAGGCCGCAACCAATGTGGTCGGGCGCGATACAGCGGTATTCGCCTCTGAAGTTTTTGATCATGTCCCGATACAAAAATGACCAGCTCGGGTTGCCATGCACCATAACTATTGGTTCGCCCTGGCCTTCGTCAACATAGTGCTGTTTCAGACCAGACTTATGCGTAAAATTGTGCGCGGCAAAAGGATAGATATCCTGATAATCTGCGTGATTGAATGTCATATTACCATTCCCATCCGAGCATCATGCTGTTGAGTCCGCTGCCGATGCCGATGAAGCCGACTTTCTGATTTTTTTCGAGTATGCCGCGTTCCATGGCAATTGCTGCCGTAACCGGCAATGATACTGTGCCCATGTTTCCCAGGAACTGAAAGGTCGAAAAGTCTTTTTCGAGCGTCAGGCCGAGATTATTTAGAATGGCATCACGGTTGGCGCTGGCCACCTGATGCGAAATTATCTTGTCGAGCTTCTCGCTGGTCCAGTTCAGCTCGCGCCAGAAGGCTTCGCCGACGCGGCGAATCAGGTCGCCGCCATGGCGCAGCATGCCGATGGCGTTGGTTTCCATCATCTGCGGGGCGCGGGCAGGAATGCGCTGATCAGCGCCCCAGCGGCACATGCGGTGATGCTCAGGGGCGCCGAGCGTTACGCCGCCAGCGAGGCGCGGGCCTTTGTGCCCGTATGAGCCGTCGCTGAGAACGATGCCACAGGCGCCTGACCCTCCGGTCATGGTGGCGAGCGCCTGCTTGAAAAATTCCATGGTACCTTCTTCGAGCATGCGCTGAATCATGATCTGGGTGATATCGCGGGCGGTTTCGCAGGCAACGACGATGCCGGCCTTGATCTGGCCGAGTTCGATACGGTTGGCGATATCAATTATACCGTTCATGGCGCCGAGGCAGGCGTTCGAAACGTCGCAGATCGCGGTTTCTGCTCGCACTTTAAGCTCGGCGGCGACATGGCAGGCGGTAGCCGGTTCGTAATTGTCACGGCAGACGCCACCATAAACTACGGCGCCGATGTCTTCAACCGGTATATCGGTCTCGGCGAGAGCTTTTTTGGCGGCCTTGGCGGCTTCGACGGCGTTGATATGGTGGTGGCCCCACCAGCGGCGTTCGCGTATTCCCGTCAACGCTTCGAGCTGGCCTGGCTGCAGGTGTAGTTTGCGGTACAGGGGTGCGAGCTGTTCTTCGATCCATGACGAAGTAACAATGTGTTGCGGCAGTTCATAGCCGATGGCTTCAAGAAAAACTCGCGTGAATTTCATAATATTCGATGTGGTCTGGGCAGGATAGCAAAGTTAGCCGTCAATTACAACTCTGAGCCCAAATTCTTTCATGCTGTAGATAATTCGGCCATCTACCTTCAGGAAGCCTTCGGCAACCAGCAGATGATCGGCATCGTCAACGCGGGTGATGCAGGCATCGACGGTTACCAGATCGTCTTTCGGAATTACCTGACCGCGATACGACCAGCTGTGCTTGAGCCCGACCGCTATCGGTTCGAAATGGCAGTTGCGCCCGGCAAGTTGCTGGCCCCAGCGTTTGATGGCAGCGACTTTCATGAGCTGAATGAAGGATTCGAGCCCCAGTGAGCCGGGGATAACCGGATCCTGGAAAAAGTGTGCCTTGAAGAACCATTCGCCCGGATCGACTTTTTTGGTGCCTCTGATAAAGCCAAGTCCGGCCGGGCCGCCATCGGGAATGCACAGCTCGATGCGGTCAAGCATCAGATAGCATTTTCCGGGAAGGGTGAGGCCGTTCATGGCATCGACGCGGGTATCTTCCGGGTTGAGCGGCGAGACGATTTCGAGCGGGAAATCGACGTGACGCTGCTTTTCGGCAGCAGAAGGCTCATAGAGTTCAACGCCGCGCAGGCCGACCTGATTGGCAAGCGCTTCCTCAGAGAAGAAGCCGAAGGTAGTGCTGCCTTCGTAGATGGTGCGGCCGGACTGGGTTACCAGCATATCGAACGACTGTATCAGCATGCCGGCAGAGTTGGCGGCTTTGGTTGATTTAACCGTAGCTGTCAGCGTGCCGCTGTTGACGTTGATATCTTCGTAGAGAGTGGCGAAGCCGTCGAGATTTCGGTAGTGCAGGTCTTTGTCAGCAGCGAAGGCCGAGCCCATGAAGCACGAATACCAGCCGCAGACCTGCAGCGGGAACTCGAGCAGCACCGAGAAAGGTATGCTGGTCTGGCGGTTGGCCTTGAAATACCAGTGGTCAGGGCTGATATCGAACTGACCCTGCACGGTGCCGCCGGTTTTGATCTTGAGAAATTCGGCATTAACAGCGGTAATGCGATCGACAAAGAGATAAGGCGGGTTGGGTAAACGGGCAAGAAACTTGCCCCTGTCGAAGGCTTCGAACTTCTCGCCGAAGCAGAGTGAGGGCTTGCCAATCGCGTATTCAAGAATCTGCTGGCCGGTATAGATGGCTGGCAGAACTTCGCTCATCTGCGGGGCCGGAGCTGGCGCCGGGAACTGTATGCGGTTGCGCCAGAGAGCTTCGATGCTCTCGCGACTGGCGCCGGAGAGGCGGATGCTCATGTTGAGAACCTGCACGATGCGGTTGCCGTCGGCGAACATCAATGCATCGGCGATAGCGTATGGTTCTGGGTTATAGCCGAGTTCCTTGATCGAGATATCGTAGAGAGCTTTTTTGACGCCGGGTATGACCTGGCCGCGGCAGCGCAGCTGGCTTTGTACTTCGAGTACCGGCTCGAAGGCACAGGTCGAAGCGTCAGCAACCCAGCCCATGCGCAGCAGGAATACGCGCAGGGACTGCATGCAGCTTTCATACATCAGGGTTCCGGGCATGACCTGGTCGTCACAGAAGTGCTGCGTCAAAAACCAGGCGTTGTGAGGAATGTCGATTTCGGCTTTGATGCGGCCGAGGCCGAAGCGGCCGCCGTTCGGGTCAATTTCGGTAATGCGGTCGATCATTGCCATTTTACCGGAGGGAAGCGTGTGTGGCGTCACCGGGAGGCCGGCAAACTCGCTGCCGAATGCGGCGGCGAGGTTGCCCGCACGCAGTGCGGCGAGGGCCGAATCATTGAATGACTCTACCCGCATGGTCGGCAGGTTTTGTCGCCCCGGCAGGTTGGGGCGCGGATCTGGCCGAATATCGTCGTCGGTCAGCACGATTCCCTTGCCGTCGGCAAGCTGCTGGTCGGTAAAGAATCCGGCACAGCCGTTGCGCATGGTGATCAGCTGGCGCCCGTCGATGGTGCCATCGAATTCAAAGAAGAACAGATAGGTGTTGGCCTGTCTGATGAAGCGATCGACGCGGATATCGTAGTTGATTGTGTCGCCGGGGCGGGGCAGGGCGCCGTGAATGGTGACAACTGCGTCGAGCAGACGGTATTTGGCGATGCCGTGCGTCTTGAAGTCGATGCCAAGCCAGGCGGAGAGGAAGAGGTCGGCCTGACCAGCTTCTACCGAGAGACCGGTCGGCATGCAGTAATTGTCGAGATACCAGGCATCCGGGTAAACGTCGTGCTGGGTGACGCAGCGGCCCTTGCCGAGCGAGCCCTTTTCGCCTTCGACGAGGATCATGCGGTCAACGAAATTGAGTGGAATATCGGGCAGACGCACGCGGGTGGGGTGTGCATCGATCGGCGCGAAATATTCGCCGAGAACTTTGCCGATCTTGCCGACGGCGAATTCCATAGAACCGGCCCAGTCAAAGAACAACGGCCCGGTATAAGGCTTCGGCATGCGCTGTGCGTAGGCAGGAACAGACTTGGCAGGCTGCACAGATACCGGCTGGGTTGTCGGCGCTGGTGAAGGAGCAAGCCATTCGTAGCTTGCGGCATCAGCCGGCATACCCTGCAGCAGGTTCAGTTGCTGTTCGAGCAGCATGGTCTGAGCCTGGCTGAGCTGGTTGCTGAGGCGCAGAAATACTTCGTGCGCGCGCGCGGTTTCCTGCTGGGCGGCAACCCATTCTGCCAGCAGCGGATTGGCAGCTTCACCGGCAGTGACAGCTTGTTGCGTCGGCGCTGCATGCTGTACCGATGGCTGATATTGGGGTGCAGTCTGGTGTTGTGCTGGCATCTGATGTTGAATCTGTCCTGTTTCAGCCGGCATCTGCCGACTGACCGGTGCTGACTGGTTTGTTGTTTCGGCGGTCATGACTCTTTCGCTGGTTAGATTATTGCTGGTAGATGCCAGAGCAGCTGCCGTAGGCGAAGCCACCTGCTTCAGCTTGTCGAGAGCGATCTGATGCTCGACCCTGACAGTTATCGGGGGTATTTTGCTGGCCGGCTCGATCGCTGGCTTTTCGATCTTCTGGTATAGCGGCGCGAGATCGACCTTGACGCCTTCAGCAGCGGTGGCTGCTATAAAGCGCAGCATTGAACTCGTCTGGTTCTGTCCGTGCAGCAGGGCTGAGCGGGCAAAATGCGGGCGGTTGCCGAGAATTGTCGAGATCATGCGCGACATCGAATTGCGCGGGCCGATTTCGAGGAATACGCGGGCGCCTTCTGCATAAGCGGTTTCAACACACTTGATGAAGTTAATGCGACCGATGCACTGAGCTTTGATTGAATCGGCCGAAACTTCGCGTTCGGGCGTGAATACTACGCCTTTACCGCTGCTGATATAGGTCATGCCGGCAGGCGGGTGGCAGTCATAAAGATGCAGGGCGCGATAGTCTTCAGCTGAGGGCAATGCCGCTTCACAATGCACCGATGACACGCCGTCGAGCGGAAAGAAGGCTTTGCCAACTGCTTTGGCGAGTTTTTCGACCTGGGCGCGGTTGCCGCCGATTACACATTCTTCGGGGGTGTTTTCGATGAGAATATAGGTCTGCGGAAAGTCAGGCAGCAGCTTCTCGACCTTTTCGGCCGGGCTGTAGAGTACGCCAAGGTACCACTCTATTTCGTCATTTTCGCTGAGACCCCAATGTTTGCGCGGCGAATTGTAGCGCCCGATCAATTCAGTGGTGAAGAGGTTCGAGCTGCGCATGCGGCGCACCATTTCGTCGCGTTCGCGCCAGTTGCGGGTTGCGAAGTTGCCGGCGGTTTCGCCGAGGCTGTAACCCATGACGATCTGCGGCTCGATACCGAAGCTTCTAACAATGTCGCTTACCAGTGCACAACATGATACGTGGCTGAATACCAGCGAGTTATGATCGGCGAGCAGACGGCGCATGGCGTCTTCCTGCCATCCTTCAGCGTAACTGAGGCGCCAGGGCACAGTCAGGCGCGGCGCAAACTGGGCTGCCAGCAGTTCATACTGCTCGTCGAGCCGTCGCAGATGTTCGGGCCAGGTGAGGCCAAGAGCTGTACCCATGCCGAGAAAGTGATTGCCTGAGCCGGGAAAGGCGAAGGTAATCTTGCCTTGCGCTGCATTAGGGCGCGGATTGTAGAATACGCGATCCTGAATATCCGGGTTGGCAGGCAGGGGCTGGCTTTCGTTATTGTAAAGGTGATTGAGCGCTATTTCGATGCGGCGGCGCAAAGTTGCCGGTGAATCGGCAACTATGCCGGCAATAGATGTGGCATCAGTTCCGGGCGCATAGTGTTGCCAGTATTCGCGTGCAAGTTCGCGGGTCGGGCGGTCTGCCATGTTGCGCAGGGCGGCCAGACGTTCGCGGGTGTCGCAGGCATTGATGCCGCCAACGATGAAAAGGCTTTCGTCTGGGCCACCCGCCGGGTAAACGCGACTCTGTTCGACCAGTTTGCGGGTGTCTGCTGATAGCTGTTCTTCGTTCTCAAAAGCCTGCAGAACTACGTGATAGTAGTTGCCGTCAATGGTGAAGCTGCTGACTCCGGCTGTTCTCGTGCCCTGAATGCGATTGCGCAACCAGTATTGCGGCTCAGATGGCGTAAAGAAGAAGTCTTCACGATTTTGTAGTTCTGGCAGCGGATTTTTCAGAGCGTGCTGGCGCGGCAGGATCTGCTGATAAAGGCTGACAGCAGCTCGTGCCAGACTGAACAGGCCGGCAGCACAGCCGGTGTGACCGATAAAGCTTTTGCTGCTGGTCAGAGCACAAAGCTGATCGTTGCTCTGAAAAAGATTCTCGGCAGAGATTTCTTTGGCAGGCAGAGTGACTGCCAGGGCGGCGGCTTCTATGCTGTCTTCTTCTGGATTGCCGCTGCCATTAGCTTCGAGCAGACCCATATCAGACATGTTGAGACCTGATTCGCTCCATGCCGAATGCATGGCGCGGCGGTAAGCATCGACAGCAGCACTTTTGTCACCCGGAGTCGTCAGCGTCGCACGGCCAACGCTCTTGACGACTGCGATGATGCGATTGCCGTCGCGCAGGGCGTCTTCTTTGCGCTTGAGAACCAGGGCAACAGCGCCTTCTCCAGGAAACGCACCGTCAGCTGAAGTATCGAAAGGGACTGAACCGTTTTTGCGCGAAAAAGGTCTGAGTGCATCGACAGTTCGCAGATTACGCAGATCACCAGCCAGATCGACGGCACCGACAAGAGCGGCAGAAATCTCGCCGCGCTGCAGCGCACGCATACCGGCTTCAAGAGCTGAGAGACCTGAGTTCTCGCCACTCGAAAAAGTGTGTGATGGCCCGCCAATATTGTATTCGCGCGCTATGCGGCTGGCGACGATGCCGCCGAGAGCCCCAACTGTACGCGGGTTGTTGAGCGGTGGTGTTATTGCGTCAGCCAGGCTGGCGCGATCGTATTCGCCGAGTTCAGCCTGGGCAGCGTCATTTTCGATAGCCCAGCGGCTGGCGAAGTTGGTGGCCGAAAAATCGAGATTGATGCCCATGAATACTCCCCAGTTACGGGTTTCTTCGCGGCTGTAAGAGAACGAACGCAGGGCGCGTTCAGCCGTCTGCAGCATAAGCAGCTGTTGTGGGAGTATTTCTGGAATTTCTTTCGGGCTGATCTTGAATTCGCCAGGTCTTACTTCGATTTTGTCGATATAAGCACCTTTTTTGAACCAGCTTTCCTGAGAGACCAGCGGGTGGCGATGCGGCGGCAGATCAGTAACAGCTGGTTCGCATCTCAGAGAGGCGTTTTTGAACGCTTCAGCGTCAGCAAGCGTGCCGACTCTGGTTTCCAGGGCGACAATTACGATTTCCGGAATCGGCTCTGCCGCATGTTCTTTCGCTTTGTCCTTTTTCTTCTTTTTGTCGGCAGGCTTTTCGGCAGGTTCAAGGTATTCTTCGAGCAGCACGTGACCGTCGATGCCACCAAAGCCGAAGGCGCTCAGAGCGCAGCGACGTGGCTGACCTCCTGCCGCTGGTTCCCAGGCCCGGGGTTGTTTGAGAATTTCAAAATATTCCGTGTTCAACGCAGGGTCGGCTTCGCTGAAATTAGCCATCGGCGGCAGTTGTCTGTTTTTCAGCGCCATCAGAAGCTTCATCAGGCCGGCGGCTCCGGCTCCGGTCAGCAGGTGACCGACGTTTGACTTTACCGATCCGATAACGCACTTCGAACTTTGCGTTTTTTCGCTCTGCCATAACTGGCTGAGACTTGACAACTCGACGGCATCGCCTTTAGGAGTGCCGGTGCCATGGCATTCAACCAGTTGAACATCGCCTGGTTGCCAGCCGGCCTGGCGATAGGCCTGGATCATCGCGCGCATCTGACCTTCTGTGTCGGGCGCCAGCAGGCTGCCGCCGACGTCGTTCGCAAGACCGATGCCACGGATTACTGCATAAATGCGGTCGCCGTCGCGTTCAGCATCTTCGAGACGTTTGAGCATGAAGATGCCGGCGCCTTCGCCGACGACGAGGCCGTCAGCGGAACGATCGAATGGTCGGCAGATGCCAGTTTTCGAGAGGGCATGCAGTTGCGAGAAGCCCATCTGGGTAAACTGTGACGACGGGCGTGACACGCCGCCGCTCAACACCGCATCGGCGCGGCCAGCGGTTAGTTCTTCGCAGGCCAGCTTGATCGCATACAAAGAAGAGGCACAGGCGGCATCGAGCGTGTAACCGCCGCCGCCAAGACCGAGAGCGGAAGCCAGCAGCGTCGCCGGCAGTTCGGCTGCGAGACGATTGAGCGGATGAACGTTCAGAGCCTCGTCTGCGCGGCTTTTGCCGAGATGCCGGCGCAGAGCTTCGAGATTAACCTGGCGGGTTATCGCGCTGGCCGTATCGGTTGGCAGAACTATATTGGCAAGGATTACCTGAACGCGATTGCGATCGAGACCGGCAGTTCTGCTGTCGAAGAAGGCATCACGTCCGGCCTGCAGTGTTATAGACAGAAGCGGATCGAGTTTTTCAATCAGCTGCTGGCTGATTGCAAGGTTTGCATAATTCTGCGGAATCTTTTTTATCGCACAGTTCCGCGGTGACAGCACACAATCTGGCGTACCCGGCCGTGGATCATGATACTTCGTTGCTGGCTGCGGCCAGCGGTCGGCCGGAACTTCAGCCGCAGCGCTGCGCGCCTCGGCGATCATCTGCCAGAATTCTTCCAGGCTTTCGGCGCCGGGGAAAATTCCGCCGACACCCGTTATTGCTATGGCAAAAGGCTTGACCGGGCGGGTATCGCTGCTCATTTTTCGGCTCCAGCTACTGATCGCAGCTTGAAGGCATTGCGCAGGTTTTCATTCATCGTGCATTCATAACCTTCGATTCTGGCAACCAGCTTGCCATCAGCCCCGATGAAGTCGATGTCAGCCGCTGCCATTGCAGCACCGCTGCGTCTGGTGTGGGCTGAAATAGTCACCGGTTTGGACCCGTAACTTGCGGCATACTGACGGTAACGACGGGCAAAACTGGGCAGAGATGGTGCTCCGCAGGCCTGTTCTGTCCACAGGATCATCAGCTGATAGGCGGCATCGACCACCAACGGATCAGTGTGCCAGCGCAGCATAGGCGGTCGTGCGAACCAGGCCGCCGGGTCGAGAGCCGTGGCAGATCTGGCTACGATGCCATTTTCCGACCATCCTTCGACTGATTGGATGGCCTTGAGGAATTCGCCATGGAACAGATGAGTTTTATAGGCTTCATTGATCGAGTCTGGGTATACCAGATGAGCATCAGCCGGAGTTACCGCCGGAACTTTCGTCGGCAGGCTATCGGTCAGCAGAATTTCAGCCCTGATATTCGTCAGTTCGCGTCCTTCGACCATGCTGCGGATTTCGCAGGTGACGCCGAAACCTTCGTTGTTCTTCTGAGGTCTCGATGCGTAGAGTGAAAGCGAGAGGCTGCTACTCTTGAGTACAACGCCTTTAAGCACCCGCAGGTCGTCGTAACCGGCGAACTGCAGGCCCGGGTTGCGCAGTGTGGCAGCATTGGCGAGCAGTTCAGCTGCAACCGCCATTGGCAATACCGGGTCACCGTTGATTACATGATCTTTGAGCCAGGTGTTTTCTTTGAGATTCAACTCAAAGTCAAACACCCGATCGAATTTTTTTCCGGGCGGCGGAGCCTCCACGCTGGTGATCTCGCCAATAATGCTGATTTCAACAGCATTCGCAGAAGGCTGGCTGAGTTCGATCACAGGTTGCTGAGCCCCTTCACGCAGCGGTATCAGACCGATGCCTTCGGCAAGAAAAACATTGCGCAGGGCAGGTGTGACCATGCCGCCATCCCACGGGCCCCAGTTAAAGGAATGAACGCGGGCGTCAGGTCTGATTATGCGAAGCTTGTGCGCGGCCTTGTTGAGCACTTCGTTGGCCATTGAATAATCGACCTGACCGGTGCGACCGAAACGGCCAGAGAACGAAGAGAACAGGATAATCGCTTTGATTTCGTCCTTCACGGTCGCCAGCAGCAGATTGCGCAGACCGGCAACCTTGGTGTCGATTACGTCGTCGAGCTGGTCGCGGGTCTTGTCTTCGATACGGCGGTCTCGCAGCACGCCGGCACCGTGCATCAGAGCACTGATTGCACCAGATTCGCTGCGGGCGCGGTCGATAACTTTTGCAGTATCATCAGCATCGCGAATGTCGGCTGAATAGTAGAAAGCCTTGACACCACAATTTCTGATGCGTTCGAGATTGTTGAGAACTTCGCGGTTGGCCATGGCCGAGCGGAATTCACCTTCAAGTTCCTTTGGCGTGATTTTGCGGCCGATATTGGCCATGATGGCCTGTTTGACCGCGGCTTCGGCGGTAACGCCGGCCAGCCAGGCAGGTTCTGGTTTCGGCTCAGGTGAGCGTCCGATGAGAACCATGTTGGTTTTGTAGCGCTGTGCAATAGCAATTGCAGTTTCAGCGGTAACGCCGCGGGCGCCACCGGTAACAACGACAGTTTCGCCCGGGTGCAGTATGGTCGTCTGAGCCTGCATATCTACAGGTTCTTCGACTTCCCGCAGGCCATAGCGACACGAGCGGGTCAGACCGGTTTCGATCGGGCCTTCCTGCAGAATTTCTCTGACCAGCTTTTCAGCCGCACCACTGGCGTCTTTGAAGCGATAGTCGAGGTCGATCGCACGAACTGTCATCTCAGGCCATTCATGTTTGATTGTTTTACTCAGGCCGGCAAGACCACCCTGAACCGGATCAAAGGTGCGGGTCGGTGATTCAAGCCCAAATGCGCCATCCATGCGCGAAACCGTAACGATTAGTCCGTTGCCATTGTCGCGGATTGCCATGCCAGCCTTCTGGGTCGCCATAAAGCAATCTTTCAGCCACTCTTCTGATGATTTATCCCAGAGATTGTGAGAGGCTTTCTCCGGCAGAGGCGCGATAAGCACGAAGCCTTTGATATCCTTAAGAAACTTGGCGTTACCGACGTCAGCCATTTTTACGCGGCAGGGCTTGAACCCGGCTGACGCGAACTGATTGCAGACTGCTTCGGCGAGACCAAATCCGTCATCGACGACGATCAGGCTGTCGCCCTTTTTGAAGTTCTTTATCGGAGCTGCCGGTTCGCTGCCGGTTTCGTAAGCGCGCAGCACTGTGCGTCTGAGCGGAAAGAATTCGGGTTCAGACGCGGGTTGTTCGCTTTTGGCTGCCGGCACCGGGCTGGCTGCTGCAGGCTTTGTCTGAGCCGATGCGGGAGCACTTCCGGCATTCAGGTATTCGAGAATCTGAGCTATGGTTCTGAATTTGCCAAGATCGCCAGGCTGCACTACCGGTGCGTCTGGAACGCGCTCCTGGAAGGCCGACAGAATTTCGACACGTTTGATCGAGTCGATACCCAGATCGGCTTCCATATCCATTTCAGGGTTGAGCATTTCGGTTGGGTACCCGGTCTTGTCAGCAATTACTTCGAGCAGAACGCCGTTGATTGCCGCGTTTGCCGGTGCGCCGGCTGGAACTGCCGCGGCCGGTTGAGCCGCCGGGCTGCCAGAACCGAGATATTCAAGAATCTGGGCGAGGGTACGCAGCTTGCCAAGCTGGTCGGGCTGCACTACCGGCGCGTCAGGCAGGCGTTCCTGCATGGCCGACATGATTTCAACGCGTTTGATCGAGTCGATACCGAGGTCGGCTTCCATATCCATATCGAGATTGAGCATTTCAGCGGGATAACCGGTTTTGTCACTGACGACTTCAAGCAGAACCGGCTTGATGCTGGCGGCGGCATGCCCACTGGCTGTTGCCGCAGGCGCTGGTGCGGCATTGCTGCCAAGATATTCAAGAATCTGGGCGAGGGTGCGCAGTTTGCCAAGCTGGTCGGGCTGCACTACCGGCGCGTCAGGCAGGCGCTCCTGCATGGCTGACATGATTTCGACGCGTTTGATCGAGTCGATGCCGAGGTCGGCTTCCATGTCCATGTCGAGATTGAGCATTTCAACGGGGTATCCGGTCTTTTCACTGACTACTTCGAGCAGAACCGGTTTTATGCTGGCGGCGGCATGCCCGCTGGCTGCTGTCGCAGGCGCTGATGCAGCGGCTGGCGCAGCATTACTTCCGAGATATTGCAGAATCTGGGTAAGGGTGCGCAGTTTGCCGAGCTGATCGGGCTGCACTACCGGCGCGTCAGGCAGTCGTTCCTGCATGGCAGACATGATCTCGACACGTTTGATCGAGTCGATACCGAGATCGGCTTCCATATCCATGTCGAGATTGAGCATTTCAACGGGGTATCCGGTCTTTTCGCTGACGACTTCGAGCAATACCGGCTGTATACGGCTGGTATCGGCGGCGGGAACACTGCCAGCGCGAGCCGGTGCCGACGCGGCAGCTGGTGCCGCGCTGTTACTGCCGAGATACTCCAGAATCTGGGTCAGCGTCCGCAGTTTGCCGAGCTGATCAGGCTGTACTACCGGTGCTTCCGGCAGACGCTCCTGCATGGCCGACATGATCTCGACACGTTTGATCGAGTCGATACCGAGGTCGGCTTCCATATCCATGTCGAGATTAAGCATTTCTACGGGATAACCGGTCTTTTCGCTGACAACTTCGAGCAATACCGGCTGTATGCGACTGCTGGCTGCAGCCGGAGCCGGAACAGGCGCAGGTGCTGCCAACGGTTTTGCCGGCGCTACCGGCGCTGCGACCGGAGCAGGCGCTGCTGCCGGGCGGGCTGCCACAACCGGAGCTGGCTGCAATATGGGCTGCTGGTAAACAGGTGCTGCTTGAGTGTGAACCATCGGCGCCGGAGCCTGAACCTGCGACATAGCTGGGCGCTGGCCGGAAATCAGCGTCATGATCGTCTTCTGGGCGGTTTCCTGACCTTCGAGGAATCTTCGGTGCAGATCAGCGGTCTGTTGCTGCAACTGTTGCAGGGCCGACAGAGTTTCGCGTGAAACTCTCAGTGCATCCGCATTGGCAGGTGCAACGGTTGTCGGCTGAACTGCCGGCTGGGGCGCTGTCTGCTGATACTTCGGCTGTGCAGCGACCGGTGCCGGTGTCGACACGGCTGCGGCCGGGCATGCTGCTGGTGTTGCAGCTGCTGGCTGAGCGGGTGCCGGCTTTGCGGTCGACAATTTGACCGTTGCCGGTTTGGCAAGTTCTTCGAGGAATTTGAGGTGGGCCGGTGACTTGTAGTTGGCTCCACATACCGGGAAGGTCAACTTTGCCTTGCCGGCGGCCGGCTGATTTGCCAGCCAGTTTTCGCCGTCCTGCCAGAGGTTGATATTCAGTTTGTAGCCGAGAGCACTGAGCTGCGCCAGAACGCGCGCCAGGTCGTTGTAGCCGGAACGTTTGCCGGCTGAAGAATCGACCGCGATTATGCTGCTTTCGCGCCCTTCGAGAATCGATTTGACAAGGCTGCTGATTTTGCCGCCGGGGCCGGCTTCTATGAAAGTTCTGATGCCATCGGCATACATTTTTTCGATAATTTCGACAAAGCGCACCTGATTGGCAAGCTGGAAACCCAGCAGCTTCTTGATCTCGGCGGTATCACCGGGGTAGGGGGCTGCTGTCGTGTTGGCATAAACCGGAACCGATGGTTTCTTAATTTTCTGATCGGCAAGAAACGCATGAAATGGCTCGGCAGCATCAGCAACGAACTTGCTGTGGAAGGCGCCGGCAACGTTCAGCACAGTTGCGCGAAGCTTGCGGGCCTTGAAAACTTCGCGTGAGCGCTCGATTTCTGAGGTTTTTCCCGACAACACAACCTGCTGCGGCGAGTTATGATTGGCTACGACGAGATCAAGTTTTTCTTCTGCGATGACTTCTTTGACAAAGGTGCGATCGGCAGCTACGGCAATCATGCCGCCGCGGTCGCCGCTTCCCTGAGCCATGAGTTCGCCGCGCTTGCGTGAAAGCCTGGCCAGAGTAGCATTATCAAACGCATTGGCCGCACACAGACCAACCAGTTCGCCGTAAGAATGGCCAGCGAAACCGTCGGCACGCAGGCCAAAGGTTTCGAGGCTGCGATAATGGCCGAGAGCTATAGCGCCGATGGCAGGCTGTGCAATGTCGGTGGCACGAAGTTTTTCGTCATTGAACTTGTCTTTTTCGGCATCATAGGTCGGACGCGGAAATACATAGTCTACCAGGCGATTGCCCTGGGCGTCGAGTTTTCCGATAGCATGATTGGCTTCGATGAAGGCCGAGAATGCCGGCTGAGTGCCACAGACGAGATCCAGACCCATGTCGGGATACTGCGCGCCCTGACCCGGGAAAATTACACCGATCGGGCCTGTATGTTTGCCTGTCGAGTAATACACACCTGAGGGCAGGTTGAATGCGTCACTTTTCTTGGCCAGATTCCCGGTTATATCGGTGAGAAGCTTTTCAATATCGCCAACGGATTCGATGACAAAAGCGAGACGGCAGTTGTCGTCTGCATTGAAGTCACGTCGCGATTCCGCCGCGAAGCGCCGCAACTGGTTGGCATTCTTGCAGTCACTGAGTTTGACCAGTCTGTTTTCGATCTCAGTTGAGGTTTTGCCTGATATGGTGATCAGTTCGGCACCACGTTTCCAGTCATCGACGCGCTTGTCGGTGCCGTATTCGGAAACCACAACATGAAAGTTGCTGCCGCCAAATCCTAAGGCGCTGATAGCAGCAACGCGCGGTTTCGCATCGTCTGTGATCCAGGGCCTGATGCGGTCTGGCAGGTAAAATGGCGTGTCATCGCCAGCAAGTGTCGGAGCCGGTTTTGTGATCTTGATCGTTGGCGGAATAACCTTATGATACAGTGCAAATGCAGCCTTGATGAGGCCGGCTGAGCCGGCAGCCGCCTTGGTGTGACCAATCTGCGATTTGATCGAGCCAAGCGCACACCATGGGCGACCGTTTTCGCTGCCGCCATAGACTTCTTTCAAAGCGGTTGTTTCGACTTCGTCGCCAGCGCCGGTTCCTGTCCCATGTGCTTCGATAAGAGTGATGTCCTGTGGGGTGATGCCGGCCATATCATAAGCGCGCCGGAAGGCTTTGGTCTGGCCAGTGGCGCTGGGCGCATAAATGGCTTTGCCTTTACCATCACTCGAACTGCCGACGGCGTTGATGCAGGCATATATTCTGTCACCGTCACGCTCAGCGTCTGATAAGCGTTTGAGCACGACCATGCCGATGCCCTCGCCGAGAATGGTGCCGTCATTGTCGATGCTGAAAGGTCTTGCCTGACCGGTGGCCGACAGTGCCGGAGTTTTGCAGAAGCACATATACATGAAAATATCGTTGAAAGTATCGACGCCGCCAGTAATGACCATGTCGGTCTTGCCGGTCCAGAGTTCGAGTGCCGCGTGGTTAACTGCACTCAAGGCGCTGCCGCAGGCAGCATCGACAACACAGTTGGTGCCGCCAAGATTGAGGCGGTTGGCAATACGACCGGCTGCGACATTGCCGAGAAGACCGGGGAATGAGTTTTCCTGCCAGCCGACATAGGCTTTGCCAATACTGCTGATTACTTCTTCGGTGATGTCGGCAGGTATCCCGGCATGACGCATGGCGTGGCGCCAGATCGGGTGCCCGAGCCTGGCTCCGAGTGGAATTACCATTTCAAGAGTGCCAGTCAGACCAAGAATTACGCTGACGTTATCGCGGTTGAAATCCCGGGCAGGGCCGTAACCAGCATCGTTCAGCGCGCCCTGGGCAACAACCAGGCCAAGCAGCTGCGATGTGTCGATAGCGTCAAGATCGGATGGCGCAATTCCCCATTCGGCCGGATTAAAATCTACCGGATCGAGAAAACCGCCGGTAGCAGTGTACACATGGTCGGGGCGCTTCTTGTCGCTGTCGAGATAATCAGCGGCTTTCCAGTGCGTGGACGGCACTTCGGTTATTGCGTCTACCTTTTCCTTGATGTTGGCCCAATAATCTTCTACGGTTTGAGCTTTGGGAAACAAACAGCTCATTCCAACAATTGCCAGTGGTTCAAATCTTGGTTCTTTACGCTTCATGCCGACCTTCCTGTGTGGTTCAGAATCTAAATAACATCACTATGACCGCCACCCGGTCATAGGTCATGCCGATAGAAATCTGCTGTGAACCTTTGTTTGCCGGGCGCCAGTAATGTTCCGGTGCCATTTATTTGGCCAACATTGTAACATGAGGTAGCAGATTTTACGAGCAATATTTACTCGATCAGATTGCGCGACTTCATACTCTCGGCTAATATGGTCAAATTGGTAAAAGAGTGTTATCTGGAGGAAAACATGAGATTTTATGCAGTGATGCTGGCTTTGTTTCTATTTGTGACAACGGTTTTCGCTCAGTCTGACGATTTCATCGAAAAAACGCATCCGATCGATATCACTGTGAACCAGCTCATGGAAGCTGACGAAAGCACCCATGGCCAGATTCAGGCACTCGCCAAAGGTTACGAACTCTGGGATGCCGAGCTTAACAAAGCTTATCAGGAGCTTATGAAGGCCTACGGAACCAACGATAAGCTGAAAGCGACACTGAAAGAAGCGCAACTTGCCTGGATCAACTACCGCGACGCTTCATTCAAGCACTTCGCAGCCGTCTGCGAAAGTAAAGACGGCTCGATGTACCGCGTTTTTCTTGCAAGCGACCGTATGGAATTTGTCAGGGCGAGAACTCGTGAACTGAGAGTCATGTATGGCTCATTTACTGAGACGAACTGATCGAATTTGCTAAAATATTGTATTTTTGGGTAATTGTGTTTAACATTGTCATACTTATTGGCAAAACATCGGCTTTAGCATAATACATGCCCCGGAGATACAGTAATGAAAACTAAGATTGTTCTGCTGGTTCTAACCTTTTCTTTGATTTCTGCCTGCGCTTACTGCAGCGCTCCTGAGATAGTCCCTGACAAATCACGTTTTATAAGAATCTGGCACGATGACAGCAGCATGCCGCATGTCGTTGCCGATGACCTTTATGACGCTTTTTACGGTTACGGCTATTGTCTTGGCCGAGATCGAATGTTTCAGCTCGAGGTATTGCGGCGTTCGAGTGCCGGTACCCTCTCTGAGGTCTTCGGCCCGGATTATATAGAAGTTGATTTTATGGCGCGTCGTGATCGGGTCGATCCGGCTGAGATAACAGCTGGGATTGAAAAGTGTCCGGCCGATTTCAGGCAGGCTTTAACCGCCTTTACCAATGGAATAAATCGGGCGATAGCTGATGGGCGCAACGGCAGATTCAAGCTCGAGCCGGCTTTTGCGATGGCCGGAATCGAGCCCGAGCCGTTCACGCTTCTACAGATCATCGACATCTTTGCCGGAACCATGGCCGCCCGCTACAATGATTTCACCATGGAACTCGACAACCTGCATCTGCTCAACAGTCTGGTTCGTAAATACGGCGCCAGAACCGCATCTGAGGTTTTCGAGGATGTCGTGTTTTACGAAGACCCCGAGATATACACAACTCTTGGCGATATGCCTTTCTTTAAACCGGGTTTCCGCTTTTCACCAAGAACAAGTCCAGCCAGCAGTTTCACCGCTCCGACACATTCGCCGACTCTGCAGACGCAAAAACGCAATCGACTGCTCAAGGCACTCGGAGTTCCCGACAAATCCGGCAGCTATGGTGCTGTTCTCAGCCTGCTTGCTCGGGGCGAAAAAAAGGCCTTGCTGTATGGTGGCCCCCAGATGGGCTATTTCAAGCCCTCGGCTGTATATGGAATCGGCCTGCACACGCCTGAATTCGATATTGTCGGCACCACCCCGGTCGGTTACATCGCCCTGATGTTCGCAACCAACCGCAATATCAGCTTTACCTCTACCGCCGGCGTCGGCAACCTCGTCGATCTTCTCAGTCTCAAGGCAAATCCGGACGATCCGAACATGCTGATCGTTGCTGGAGACCGGCTGCAAATGGTGCGCAGAACCGAAGAAATCATAGTCAAAGGCCAGCTGAAACCGGTGGTGCGAGAGATCATCGACACTGAACTCGGGCCGGTCATGGCGGTTGAAGGTGATACCTTCTACGTTAAACAGCGCGCCTGGAAAGGCCACGTGGTAGAGTCTTATGCCGCCTGGTTTGCCTCGACCTTCTGTGACAACCTGCAGGACTGGCTCGCAGCTTCAGATCGCAATTCTCTTTCAATCAACTGGCTTGCAGCCGACCGTGAAGGCAACATTGCTTTCGTTCATTGCGGTCTTGGTAAAAGCCGCCGCAGCTTCGGCGACGACCGGCTGCCGGTCAGCCAGCCGACAGCTTTCGTTACCCCAGAAAAACGCCTGGCTTCAATGAATCCGGCCAGCGGCTTCTATGCCAACTGGAATTGTCCGCCGGTAAAAGGGTACCGCAACGGCGACCTGCAGACCAACTGGGCTGCTGACCAGCGCACTCGCTATCTTGCCGACCATCTTGCGGTTAACCACCAGAACTGGTCACTCGAATATCTTACCCAGCTCGAACGCGATATTGCCTTCACCGACCAGCGCGCCTGGTTTTTTAAAGACCATCTGCTCTCTCAGATCGACGAAAACCGGCTTACGCCTCTGGCAAAGCGAGCTTTTATCCAGATGCGCGACTGGAACGAACTGCTCACCGACCAGGACGCGGATGGCCATTACGACGACAATGGCGCCGGCATTTTCGACCTGTTCTTCAATGCTTTATACGCTAAACTACTGGCCGAAAAGCTCGGTGATTTTGCCTGGATGTCATCCTCAGATTCAACCTGGACCCAGTCCAACCTGCTTAAAAAAGCACTTTTTGGTCAGAGCTGGCATGATTATCTTGCCGGCCGCGATGCCAGGGAATTTGTGACCGAAGTATTCGAGAATACCGTTAAGTCGGCTGTGGGCAAAAGTGATAAGCTGCCAGAATTTGCAGTTAAACCGATGGAATTCGCTCCAGTAAACCATGTTGGCGCGCCAACCATGAACAGCGTTGCCTCGTGTACCCCTTTCATGAATCGTGGCAGCGATATTCAGCTGGTCGAACTGAGCCCTGCCGGCATAAAGATTCTGGGCTGCACGCCGCCTGGCAATGCCGCCTCCGGCGAAGCCGCCGAGAATCAGATGCGTGACTTCAAAGCCTTCAAATTCAGCCCCCGCCCGCTCTATCTCAAAGATGTCAAAGCACTGCGCGGCCGCTACATGGTGATCAAGACCGAATAAAAATCTCTGTCAGTCACCAGACTCGACGGCAAAATCTTTCCTGATCAAGATTGCGAACTCGAACTCGATAGCGATCGAAGAGGGTAGTTTTTGCTGTCTGGCAAAAATAGACAGTGCTGCCAAAAAGTGCTATTGAGATAGTATAGACTATAGATGGAGGGGCTTATGATTGAAGATTTTTCTGGTATTTCTACGTATGATCAGGGCATGGTTCCGCTCAACACCTGGGACCAGATTATCGGCAAAATCGTCGCATTACGTGAAGAAACCGACACCGAAAAACAGCTGGCAATAATCACTGCGGTGCTGGTAAACATAAGATTGCTCGACAAAGAAGATAAAATCTACGATCGCCGTGACCTCAAAGAAAATATCGACACCATCTATCAGAGGATCCTTGACGAAACCAGACAGACACTTACCCGCAAGAATGAGCCATCGAACGAATATATCTATTATTTTCGCGAACTCCTTAAAAAACTGCCGATACGCAGTGGTGGCATAGATCTGATCGGCGATATCAGAAGCGCCGCCGAATATTTTGAGGAAGGGCGCAACGGCAGTGATCCGCTGATGTCTTTTGCCGGCGATCTGCGCAAAGAAGTTCACCGAAAGCTGTCACCACGTATTCTCGAAAAATACATCAGGCCATATCTGCAGCTGGTCAAACACAATAACAGCGAACCCATGCACAATGCCGGCTACATGGTCGTCGCCAGCCGTTTTGACGCGAAACATGAGGACGCAAAATTTATCGAACTGGCAGAAGAACTCGAAGAAAAGCTTTCCTATCTCTGGGATTACGAAAAGGGCGATATCACTGCAGTTAAAAAGAATCTCGAAAAGCACCTCGATCTCTTCGAAAAGTGCTTTCTGCGCCGCGAAATGCAGACTTTTCTCGATATCAGCACCGCCCAGCATATCAGCAACACCGACAACCTTGTCGACTGCCTCAAGCGCCTGGGCAGCTTCAAGACCATGCTCAAGAAGTCGTATTTCGAAAAGCGCATCGAGCTTTTCGATTATCTCAACCTCGACCTCGACATTGGGCGTCTCGTCTTCATTTTCACCAACGACCTTACCAACAGCCATTATGAGACGGTCACCTTCGGCAATATCAAGAATTGCATTCTGCTGGTCAAGGAACTCATCGTTCTGCTCAGCATCAAAGGCATTCTCGCTGACAAGAGCGAAAAATTCATCAAAGAACTCAACGCCATCTACGTGATGGAAACCGTCGATATTCTCAAGACCAAACGCCTGTTTCAGAATATTTCGATCGAGCTGCAGCAGTTTATGAAAACCAATATTTTCCTGCGGCTGAGCCAGATGCTCAATAACGTGCTTGAGGCTTACCAGGTGCCGACTTCGAACCTGTCGCCGATCAAAGACCGTTTTTTCAACAATTTTATCAGAACTACCGAATTTCATGCGGTCAACGAGTTCGTCGAAAAGATCATCATGTTTCTCAATCGCGAACTTGCCAGCAAAAACGCTGAAAACAGCCTTTATGGCAAATATCGTCTGAATGAAATGCCGGTGGTTAAAGGCAATTATGATGCCTTCATCGCTACCACCTGGAGCCCGACACCAGATTCAGTTCGCCCGTTCCTGGGCGGCAAGGGCAACGGCATCATTGACATGAAAAATCTCGGCATCAATATTCCGCCGGCATTTATCCTTGGTTTGCCGATCTGCCGCGAAATCGACGATTCAGAAGCCGATCAGAGAGGCTTTAAAGAAGCAATTCGTAAGTATCTCAGCCAGCTCGAAGATAAAGCCGTCCGCAAACTCGGCGACACCGACAAACCGCTGCTGGTTTCGGTGCGGTCAGGAACCACCATTTCACTGCCCGGTTCCATGTGCACAATTCTCAACGTCGGTCTGACGCCGGCAATCAGACAGAGTCTGGCAAAACAGCACGGAGATAACTTTGCTGACAGTATCTATCTGAGGTTTCTGGTCAACACTCTGGTTGCGCTAGAAGTGCAGGCCAGTCCTGAAATCAGTATTGAAGCGGCTGAGCAGAAAGTCAGCGAACAGCTCGGCGAAGGATTTCTCAAAGATCCATTTGAACAGCTGGTGAAATGTATCGAGCTGGTATTCGCTTCGAGCCGTTCTCAGAACGTCAGAGATTATCTCAAAGAACTCTCGATCGATCTCGTTTATGGCACTGCCGTTACCATTCAGCAGATGGTTTTCGGCAACAAGAGTGCAAAAAGCATGAGCGGTGTGCTCTTTACCCGCAATCCGATCAACGGCGACAATGAGATGTTCGGCGAATTCCGCGAAATGACGCAGGGCGAAGATGTTGTCATGGGCAATATAATCACCCGCAACATCGCTACTATTCCTGAGCCGATCAGGGCAGAACTGGCAAAATACAAAAACATTCTCGAAAGAGAGCTCAAGCACGATCTCGACATTGAATTCACCGTCGAAGACGACCGCCTCTATCTGTTGCAGACGCGCCGCGCCACTATCAGCACCTATGCCAAACTTGTTGTCGATGTCGATATGCTGAAAAATGGCATTATCAGCCTCGAAGAATTCAAAGGTCGTATCGAAAAAATGTGCGCGACCAACGCTTTTATCTCGGTGCCGCGAGCGGCAGACGGAGTGCGCGAATGGAAGCCGCCGCTGATCGCCGGTGTTCCCATCAATCACGGCATCGCCTGCGGAACTCTGGTTCTGACCCTGGAGAAGCTCGAAGAAATCAAGGCCAATCGCGAAAATATCATCTATTTCGCTCAGAATACCAAGCCCTCTGATTTCTATATCATGAACAACTCACATGGCATCATCACGATTTATCCCGGCCGCACCTCGCACGCCGCCATCACTTCGATCACTCTCAACAAGCCCTGCGTCGTTGGCTGCTCGACGGCGGTGATCGATCTCGAACAGAAAACCGTGACATTCAGAGGTGAAACCGACGTAGTAGTTAAAGAGGGTGAGCTGATAACGCTCGACGCCAATGGCGGTTACGTCTATCGCGGTACAGTTCCGCTTTCCAACAGCTTTATCAGAACCCATGACATTCTCGACTCGATTCGCAAACTGACTTCTGCAACCGACGCGGTGCGCGAGGTCGATCGCATAATTCATGAAAAGATCGCTGTTCTCGCCAAAGAAACCGGTTTCAGAAAAAAGGTCGTTACCAGTGTCGCCCGTGAGAAGCTGTCAGGCAAAAACGTTCTCGTTCGCCTCGACTTCAATGTGCCGTTGTCGAAGGGCAAAATCACCGACTCGACCCGTATCGACGCCGCCATGCCGACGATCAGATATCTGCTGGAAAATGGCGCTACGCCGATTCTCTGTTCGCATCTCGGCGAGCCCGACAAGCAGGAGAAAAAAGGCAAATCGCGCGAAGAAATCTATGCCGAATACAGTCTGCGGCCAGTTGCCGAGTATCTGTGTGACCATTTCGCCAATGTCGTATTTCATGAGAAAAGTATTGCTACATCTGGGGTTTTGATCGAAAAAAGCGACATAGTCAAGGGCAGCATCAATCTTATCGAGAATCTGCGCTACGCCATCGGCGAAAAAGAGAATGACGCTTTCTTCGCACGTGGCCTGGCCGGGCTGTCTGATGGTATCTACGTCAATGACGCATTCGGCACCTGCCATCGCAGTCACGCTTCAATAACCGGAGTCACCCGCCATGTTAACCTGAAAATGGCCGGAATGCTGGTTGAAAAAGAACTCAAATACCTCGGCGGCGCAGTCAGTGAGCCAAAACGCCCGTTCGTCGGCATCACCGGCGGTTCGAAAATCTCGACCAAACTCGGCATCATCGAATCGCTGCTGCAAAAGATCGATCAGCTGATCGTCGGCGGGGGTATCGGCTACACTCTGCTCAAGGCGACCGGCTTCGACGTACAGAAGTCGCTGGTAGAAGAATCCATGCTCGAAACCGCAAAAAAGCTCATGGATAAATACGGCGACAAGATAGTGTTGCCGCGTGACTTTGTGACCACTGACAAGTTCGATTTTGCCAATCTCTGCGTCGGCAACCTTCAGCGCAACGTTAAAACCATCAAAGAAGGCTGGGAATCGTTCGACCTTGGTGAAGAATCGATCAATCACGCGATCAGTATTCTCGACAAGGCCCAGACAATTCTCTGGAACGGCCCGATCGGTGCTTTCGAGATCAAAGAGGGCTCATACGGTACAATAAAGCTCTCGCACGAGCTTGCGCGCATTGCTGGCGAAGGCAAGGCCGTCATTATCGGCGGTGGCGATTCAGCCGCAGCCGTCAAAATGGCCGGCGTCGCCGAACGCATGACGCACGTTTCGACTGGCGGCGGCGCCAGCCTCGAGTTCCTCGAGCGCCTGACCCTGCCCGGCATCTCAGCCCTCGATTCAGAATAAATTCATGCCAGATCCCCCGGTTTCTCCGGGGGATCATTTTTTTACCAGTAGAGTCAAATAATCATCGCCTGTTTCCGATACTGACAAGGCGATTACGGGTGAATTGCGCTAAAAGAGATTCTGCCTTGGGATTTTTATTCGTGCTCAGCGCAGCGGTGCTCGTAATCAGCAAAGCGGCAATCGTAATCGAAAAATCGACAATCACAATCGCGGGGTAAAAGCTTGAACTGTTACAGAATTCTTTTTGCAGTATTTTTGGCGTTGTTCATGGCCTCGGCTGCCAATGCCGACGAACTGGCTGACCTCAGACAGCAGCTGGCGGAACAAAAGCAGGCAATCAGTGATTTACAGCTCAAGCTGGCCGAAATTGAAGAAATCAGAAACGTAGCTGAGAAGACTAAGAGGCCGGCCGACAAAGAATTCAGGGTTTACTGGAACGACAGTCTGCGTATGAAAAGTTACGATGGCGATATCGAGCTGCGCATCGGTGGCCGCTTTCATCATGACTGGAACTGGATGCGCGAAAGTGATCGCGTGAAAACTGTTATAGGCAAGCAGAAAGACGGCACGAAGTTTCGTCGCGCGCGCTTTTATTTCAGCGGCAAAGCTTATGATGACATGGAATTCATGCTGCAGATTGACTTTGCATCGGGCGATGTGACCTTCAAAAACGCTTATCTTGGCTTGAATGGCCTGATCAGGCCAAAAATTCTTATCGGTCAGTTCGAAGAGCCATTTTCGCTTGATGAACTCAGCTCTTCCAATGGCTTAAGCTTTCTCGAACGCGCTCTGCCGGCAGCATTCGTGCCCAGCCGCAATGTTGGCATCATGCTGGCAGATGTTTCGAATGACCAGAATCTGACCTGGAACCTCGGTGTATTCAAGCAAACCGATGATACCGGCCTGGGCGTTTACGACGGGGGAGCCAACTTCACCGGCCGCTTCACCTGGACCCCGCGCTATGCCGATAATGGTGCAAAACTGTTGCATCTCGGCACAGCTTACACACATAAAGGGTTGCATAACGACGAATATCGGCTGCGACAACGTCCAGAAACCTCAATCAGCGATCGCTTCGTCGATACCGGCGACATTGCCGCCGACAGCGCCGGACATACCGGACTCGAAGCCGCCTGGGTAAATGGTCCGCTTTCATTGCAGGGTGAATATATCACTGCAGACGTTGACGGCGCAGCCGGCCAGCAGGATCTCGACTTTTCCGGGCATTATCTGCAGGCCAGCTACTGGCTTACCGGCGAACATCGCCCCTACAACCGCTCACGCGCCAGCTTCGCTTATGTAAATCCGAAACGCAATTTCAGCGGCAAAAGCGGCGGTGCATGGGAACTCTCGGCCCGTTACAGCCGGCTCGACCTCAACGACCGTAACATCAACGGCGGCGAGCTGACCAACCGCTCGTTCGGCCTCAACTGGCATCTCAACCCGAACGCCCGCATCATGTGGGGCTACGTCATCGCCGACGAAAAAGATCTCGGTCGCTCAGACATCATCCAGATGCGCACTCAGTTTTACTTCTGACCGTTATCAGCCGGCGGAATCGAATGAGATTTTTTCGCTGTTCTCGGAATCGTAGACTTCGGCCTTGAATTTGCCTTCAGATTTGGCGATCAGAATGGTGCAGACCGCGTCGCCGGTAATGTTGACGACGGTGCGCGTCATGTCGAGCAGGCGATCGACACCGATGATCAGGGCGATTCCTTCTACCGGCAGATTTACCGATTCAAGAACCATCGACAGAGTGATCATGCCGACTCCGGGCACGCCGGCAGTGCCAATTGAGGCCATAGTTGCCGTGAGAATGACTATCAGAAAAGATTCGAGTGAAAGCGGTATGCCATAAACCTGGGCAATGAAAACAACTGCCACACCCTGCATGATTGCAGTGCCGTCCATATTGATGGTTGCTCCCAGCGGCATGGTGAATGATGCAATGCTGTTGGCAACGCCACAGCGGGTTTCGACGGTTTCGATCGAAATCGGCAGGGTGCCGTTACTGCTGGCCGTCGAAAAACCAACGCTCATGGCCGGCAGATAGTTGCGAAAAAATTTCAGAGGATTCAGCCTGCCAATCAGCTTGAGCGCTCCCATGTAAACGAGGCACATGTGCAGCAGTAATGCGGCTAAAACTGTCAGCACATATTTAATCAGCGGAACCATGGCGTCGAGCCCGGTAGTTGAAAAGGTTTTTGCGATCAGGGCAAAAACCCCGTATGGCGCCAGATGCATGAGCAGCATGACCATGTGCATGACGACAGCGTTGGCAGATTCGCAGAAGTCGATCACCGGGCGAGCCCTGGCTCCGACCAGGGTAGCGCTGACACCCGACAACAGGGCAACAAAAATGATCTGCAGCATGTTTCCCTCGGCCATGGCGGCTATCGGGTTGACCGGAATGATATTCTGCAGAGTCTCCACGAAAGACTGACGTTTTGCTATCGATGGTTCCAGCTTCGACAGTTCGGCCATATCGAGGCCCTGTCCAGGTTGTACTATTGTCGAAACCAGCAGCGCCAGCGAGATGGCAATAGCAGTAGTGATCAGATAAAAAGCCAGCGTCTTGCCGCCGATACGGCCAATTCGGGCGATATCGCCCAGGTTGGTGACGCCGCAGAACAACGAAACGAAAACGAGCGGCACGACCAGCATGCGTATCGAATTGATGAAAAGACCGCCGACAAGGTCGAACAAGCTGGTAAGCCCGGTAAAAACCGAGCCCTGATGATCGGGAAGATAAGACATGGCTATGCCGGCAATTGCGCCCAGCGCCAGTCCGCTTAAAATCCGCAGGGTAAGAGATGTTTTATCCTGCATTATGTACACCCACCAGTAAAATTACAGCAGCAAATTTAACACTTAACCCCTGCTTTTGCCTACAAAATATCTGACGCGTCAGTATTTTTGCGCGAAGTCGCAGAATCCATGTCTAGTCCTCTGTCACATATGAGTCATAGGGTTCATTGTCATTGCGAGGAGGGCGTCAGCCCGACGTGGCAATCCCATGGACAAAGAGATTGCTTCGCTTCGCTCGCAATGACGATAACACCAAGATTCAATGTTGACAGAGGACTAGAGTTCACCTGATCACGTTTTTGTTCTGTGAAACTTTTTTGAATGTTGGTGGTAGTATATAGATAAAGAGATTCAAGGAGACAGATTTATGTCTATTAATCGCAAGCCGAGTTATATCAGCCTGGTGATGTTTTGTCTGCTTACTGTTGTATGGCTGCCTGGTTTTGCCGAGTCGGTGAATCCATTTGCTATTGGCGACCAGTTACAGCTTAAACAGAGCGGCGCTGCTACGACGGCATCGGCTTCGGCCAGAACAGCTTTCGTTGACAGTACCGACAAACCCGCCAGAGTGGCGGTAGTGAGCGACCTGCATGTCAGAGGCGACAATCAGAAAATGCTCGACGCAGCGGTCAAAGCGGTTAACAAGCTGCCTGATATCGATGCTGTCGCGATAACCGGTGATCTCTGCAAAAAAATCGGTTCCCCGGCTGAATATTCTGACATGATCGAGGTAGTCAGTCGCTTCAAGATGCCGGTTTATGCGACACCCGGCAATCACGACATCTTGTACCGCGACCATTTTGGCGCAGAAGGCAAGAAACTGCGCACGTCGCCGACTGAGCGCAAAGCCAAGCTCGAACGCTTCCGCAAGGCTCTCAAACTCAAAAAACTGCGCTTTACCCGCAAAATGGGCGGCCACCTGCTGGTTTTCCTGCCCAACGATGACCCGCAGGGCAAGCATCTGGTAACGCTTTCAACCGCGACACTCAACTTTTTGAAAGAAACTCTCAAAAAGAACCCTGATGTTCCAACAATCGTATTTTGCCACGCGCCGCTGGCCGGCAGCTACGTCAAACCCCGCAAACTCGGATTTTACAATGCCAACGCCCAGCCTCATGCCAAGATCAGCGCCATACTCAAAAAGAATCCTCAGGTTTTTCTCTGGGTTTCAGGGCATCTGCACATCGCTCCTTCGTCGCCTGAATATGACAACAAGGCTAACAAGGTCGGCAAAGTTACGGTAATTCATACTCCGGCAATAACCCCGAGTTCGTCCTGGATGCGCGTGCTCGATCTGTCTCCGGCTCGTGCCAAAGTCAGGACCTACAATGCAAAAACCGGAAAATACGTTAAGAAATTAGACAGAGTCTTTAAGCACAAAGTCAGCAAAGACAAAAAAGACGAAGATGAAAAGCAGGACGATAAAGATAAAGAGATCGACAGCGACAAGGATGACGACAATGCTGCTGATGACAACATCGCGATTGAACCGGAAGACGATGATATGGAAGAAGGCGAAGCCGATATCGGCGAAGATGACCCCACTGTTGATTATGGTTCAGACGACGATGCCAATGATGCAGACAACGAAGCCGATTCGGACGAGGAGTTAGACTCCGCCGGCGACCAGAATTCTTCTACTGATGCCTCAGCCGCAGCTGAGAACGCCAAAGAAGTGATCAAAGATCTGATCAGAGTCATCAGCGACTTCTTAAAAGGCATCTGGAACGGTATCCTCAAAATCCTCAAAGTCTAAAAAGGCGCTGCCCCCAGTTTGCTCGTCATTCAGCGCGAGCGAAGCGAAGTCGCAGAATCCATGCCTAAATTGACTTACCAGACAATGTGGTTTTACTAAGGGACTTTCTTAACCTTAACTGTAGACTTTTTGTCTGACCTCGGGTATGAAGTAAGTTATAGAGCTCTTACCGGGAGGTCGCCATGAAAAAATTTCTATGTGTCGTTCTTGTTGTGCTTCTGCTGATTCCGACTTTATTGCGCGGCGAAGAGGATGCAGACATACTTGTCGTCACCGCTCCTTCAGGTGCAACTCTGCGTGAAACTCCCGATACAAAGGCGGCAAAGCTTGGCCGGATTCCTTATCTGGCCGAGGTTAAACGCACCGAATGGAGCGACAATCACTCAACCGTCGAAGGCGTCACCGCCTGCTGGTTCAAGGTTTCCTGGCAGGGAAAAGAAGGCTGGGTTTTTGCGGCCCTGCTCGGCTCCAACCCCAGAGAAATCGAGCTGATCAAATCTTCTGACGGTAAGGTTCGCCGCGAAATGCACCGGTTGTGGCTGAAAACCGACGATGGCAAAGAGGTTGAGTTCGTCGATAATCCCGTCAGCGACAAAGAATATCTGAACTTCACCTATTATGGCACGCTGCCGGGCAACCAGTTCCATGTTGTCATGCAAAGCGGCTGGGAATGGTGCACTTATCTGCTTGTTGCCTGTAGTGATGGCCGACAGCAGCAGGTTGATGCTGTTCCTGTTGTAAGCCCTGACGCAGCACGCTTTGTCACAGCCAATTTCGATCTTGAAGCCGGCTACGGCCATAATCGCCTGCAGATTTTCCGATACGAAAATGGCATGGGCGTCCTTGAATGGTCAGAGGAGCCGACCGAATGGGGCCCCGAGAACCCGGTCTGGGAATCAGACACCCGCATCAAATTCAATAAAAAAGTGCTTTCAGGAGACTTCACAGAAGCTTTCGTCGAATTCGACAACAAAACCAGCACCTGGCGCCTCGCAGACTGATCCGTCTCGCAAACCATTTTCGTGCCTGTCATTCTGCGCGAGCGTAGCGAAGTCGCAGAATCCATGTCTTCGTTACTGTTCTGGATCCTGCGACTGCGCGCAGGATAACGATCTTGGCACCCTTCAGTGCTAAAATTTGCAGAATCAGCTGAAAAGTCTTACTATGTAATTCACAGTCATGCACTCTGAAAACTCTGAATTTATGGGCAACACTGACGAAACACGCGACTCAGCACAGCCCGGCGCGGTTGAGACCGATGCTTATTCTGCGCCGGTTCAAACGGCTCACGAATATCTGGCGACAGAAGAAGATCTTCAGTATTTTAAAAACTGGTTCAGTGACTATGTTGCCACTTTCGCCTCTGAAGACCCCGATATTAAGATAAACATCGATCTCAAGCGCGATCATACCCTGCGGGTATGCCGTGCTTCACGCGAAATTGGCCTCGATCTCAATCTGTCGCAGAATGTGCTGTGTTAAAAGTCAAGTCGTTTTTGCTCTACACAGGCTAATTTCCTTATAATTTTCAGTGAAAGACTCTCCTTTCCTGGCCAGCGCCCTTGCCTGCCGAAGAAGTTTATTCGCAACA
>JAACJG010000019.1 GCA_009917695.1 Candidatus Rifleibacterium amylolyticum
CAACTCGTTCGACTTGCATGTGTTAGGCACGCCGCCAGCGTTAGTCCTGAGCCAGGATCAAACTCTCCATAAAAATTATTGAAATCTGATACCGTGAGATTGCTTCGTCGTTCTGCGTAGCTTTACGCGTAGCAGAACTCCTCGCAATGACACCGAATCAGAAGTTCTCATTATAGGATAGTTGATCTATTCAAGATTCAACGTTTATAAACATCACATTTACTGCGATGCTCAAAGGATCTCATTAACTTAATAACAAGACCCGCTTGGCGTCATAATAAGTCTTCTGATCTTATTCTCAATGAGCTTCGGGCTTTTTGGCCCGTCCTGCCGGGGCAGGAAGTTCATCTTACCAAAAACCTGTTTTCGCGTCAACTAAAAAAAATAAATTTTGAAAAAAAATATCTGATGCATTTCGGCTGATATCAAAGCAAAACGACAACTGCTATTCCGATTATCTGGGCTCAGTACGGTTACTCATGGAGTCCGCACAAGACCTTCTCTTATACAGGGGCAATATATATGGCAAGCCAGCCAGTTGTCGACACAAATATCTCAGGCAAACACACAAGGCCTGAAAGACTGAATTGCATTTTCGACCTTCGCGGGCACAGCGATTCGCCGGAGACTATCTGCCCAGCTGATGGTCAAGGATTCGATCTAGAATAGTCGATGAGCTCTTAAATGATATAGAGAGCGCCTATACGACGAATCTATTTCTCAAACCTGATAATTTTTCCATTGCGAAAAGCGACTATCTGAGCAAGAATCTCTACGGCAATCTCCTCTGGAGTCGTGCTGCCGAGATTGATGCCGATTGGCGCAAATAGAGCTTCGACGCGGTCGCCGGCAATTCCCTTGTCGATCAGAGCGGCTTTCATTTCTACGAGTTTCTTAGCGGAACAGACAAGTCCGACGTAAGCCGCCGGCGTTGGCAGGACTCTTTCGAGAACTTCAAAATCCTTCAGATGGCCTGGAGTGAGCACGGCAACATGACTGTTTGCGTCAATTTTTACAGCAGCAACCGCGCTTTCGAACGGCTGACAAAGAACCTGAACACTGTCAGGAAACAGGGCGGGGTTGGCATATTCAGGACGCTCGTCGACGATGGTAACGCGAAATCTGGCCAGGGCAGCCATTTGCGCGAGCACCTTTCCGATGTGCCCTGCGCCAAAGACAACCATGCGCGGTTCATGCGCCTGTAGTTCGATAAACACACGGGATTTGCCGCCACAGACCGGATCGCTGCCTGCCAGCGGGTTATCAAGGTCAAAAGTGAGGATTCTGGCCTCCCCTGAGGAAAATAGTTCGAGAGCAGCTATTCTAGTGCGTTCTTCATTGACTCCACCACCGACGGTGCCCGCAATAGTGCCGTCTTTGAAAACGAGCATTTTCTGGCCGACAGTTCCTGGACTGGAGCCAATGGTTTCGACAACAGTACATAAGACAAAGGGCTCATTTCGATTGTAAGCCTGTTTGAGTGCATAGAAAAATTCGTTGGCCATGCGATTTTGTCCTTAGTTGATTTTTCTCAACATATATAGCGCTTTTGCGCATGCCTTTCAACTTGTAAAAAATCAGGTCAAGATTTGTGCGCTCAACGCCGATAGCTTTCCTGTAAAAAGAAAAACGAATCGGAGGCAACATGAGCGCCCAGGCCCTGCTTAAAAATATCGTTACCGAATCAGCATCGCAGCCATCGCAGCTGATAACACCATTCGGCCCGGTTACCAGGAAATTCGACGAATTCTGGACAGCCAAACAACGGCAGATGCATTCGCTGCACTACGCCAACTCTTATCGGGCCTCATTCAAGCCTGAGCTTCCGGAATACTTCATTTCACGATTCACCAACCCGGGCGATCGAGTTGGCGACCCGTTCGGCGGGCGTGGGACAACGATTCTACAAGCAGCACTAATGAACCGCAAAGGCGTTTCTAACGATGTCAACCCTCTTTCAGAACGACTGGCAGCGCCGAAAATCAACCCGGTAACAGTTGAAGAAATCAGCGAACGACTTGACGAAATCGATCTGAGTGCGCCTGTTGATATGAGTCGCGAAGAAGACATGTCAATGTTCTATCACGAAGACACCTATCGCGAGCTCATCAACCTGCGCAATTATCTGATGGAACATCGCGACGATATCGACCGCTTTATTGAAATGACCGCACTTTCGCGGCTGCACGGCCATTCAAACGGCTTTTTCTCGGCTTACTCTTTTCCACAGATTTCAATTCCGAAAGTGAACCAGGCCAAGATTAACAAGACGCGCGGAATCGAGCCTGACTATCGTGACATCAAATCACGCATATTGAAAAAGGCCAAAACCACCCTCAAGAGTGGACAGATTGATGAGCTGCGACGCCGAGCAAAGCACCAGAAGCTGACTACCGGCGATTCGCGTGACCTCAAAGAATGGGAAAGCGAAAGCGTAAACCTAGTAGTAACTTCGCCTCCGTTCCTGAATCAGGTTGATTATGTTCAGGATACCTGGATAGAAACATGGTTCTGTGGCATTCCACGCGAAGAAGTTGATGGGAAGATTGTGCAGACACCTGATCTGAGCAAGTGGATGGAATTCATTTCCGACACAATGTCAGAACTTCACAGAGTTCTGGCGCCCTACGGTCTGATCGCAATGGAAGTTGGCGAGGTTCGTTATCAGGGAGAACTTCTCAATCTCGACGAGATTCTGGTTCAGCTGACCTGCTCTCATCAATACAACCGCCATCAGTTCAGAGTGAAGGAAATATACGTGCAGAGCCAGCAGTTTACCAAACTGGCAAACTGCTTCAGAGTCGAGAACAATAAGCTCGGCACCAATACAAATCGAATAGTTCTCATGGAAAAGATATAGGAGGCAACTTATGCGCATCACCCCACTGGACATTTACCAGAGAGAATTCTCGCGTAAAAACATTGGCGGCCTCGACGAAAACGAAGTATACGGCTTTCTGAAGAAGGTCGGGCGCGAATACGAAGCGCTCTACGCCGAGAATAAATCGCTCAAAGATCAGGCACAACGTCTGACCGGGCAGATGGAAGACTATCTCGAGCTTGAAAAGACTCTCAAGCAGACTCTCATTTCGGCTCAGAAAGCTTCTGGCGACCTCAAAGACAATGCAGAAAAAGAAGCCGAGCTGATCGTGAAGGAAGCAGAACTGCAGTCAGAAAGAATTCTCGATGAGGCGCGCAGCGAAGCCGAGCTCATCGGCAAAGACATTCGCGAACTCAAGAAGCAGAAACGCATGTTGAAAGTGGAGCTGCGCACCGTTCTTGAATCGTATCTGGCCATGGTCAATGAAGAATCGCCTGTTTTCGCAAGAGTAACCGCAGAACCAACCGCAAAAGCCGCCTGAAACCATGGCGGCAGAGGTATGCATAAAACAGACCCCGGAAGGGTCTGTTATTATGGTTTTAGCGGTTGTCAGATCTTCACGAACAGAAATCGTTGACTTACATCAGGAACGATGTAGAATAAAGGTCAAGGGTGCTCCGGTTGACGGCGAAGCAAACGCTGAATTGACAAACTTTCTTGCCAAAACCTTCGGTGTCTCGAAAAGTCAGGTAAGCTTGAAACAGGGACAGACCAGCCGACAGAAATCTTTTCTGTTGCGTGGTATAGATGCCGGGCAGGCAACCGAATTACTAGACGGTATTCTGAGTCGGAAAGCGCGGTAATATTGATGAGAATCAACAAGTGGCTGTGGGGACTGTGGGTAGCTATGATAGTTTCAATGCTGCTGCGCCGACAGGCAGACACATACATGATCGTCGCCCTGATTATCATTCCCATTCTTATTGTATTACTCGACCTGCACGAAGAGATAGCAATACTGAAAGAAGAAAACAAACACCAGCGCAAGTTCGTCATGGACAGATACAACGTTCTTTCAGAACGCATGACCGATGTCGCAAACCAGGTTGAAAAGCGGCTTGTTGTTGATTTTGCCGAATTTGCCCAGAATAATCCGCAGACAAATACAGAAGAGTCGCCGAGGCTTCCACCAGAAAGCCGGAAAAGTCGTCGTAAGCTAAAGAAAAAGCGTAGACCGGAAGGCGAAAGAAATACCACATCTCTGCCAGATTTTACAGAAATGGCTGACAGGCCTGCAGAGAACAGAGAAGAAGATCCACGACAGACTCCTCAGACCTGAACTGCTGATTTTTGGCAAATCACTGCCAGAAAATTAACAATTTTAGATCCCAACGAATCAGAAAAAGCATCACTTTCTGCTGTACGTCTCTATTCACTCCAGGGGGTGGCGGGCGGTACGCTATTTGCGTATAATTTCCTTAGTAGATTTTAAATAAGGAAATAACCAGACAATGAAACCTACCTGTATAAAAGTATTGAGTATAGCTGTGGTTTTGCTTCTGGCTGGAACTGGCAATGCTTTTGCCTGGGGCAGCAGAGTACACATGAAAATCGTTTCTGATGCCTACCACATAATGCCGCAGGCATTTCGCGATTTTCTGGGCGAAACCAGAAAGCCAACCCTCAAGCAGCCGGCATTGAAACCATTAATGGAAGCAAGTGTCGAACCGGACAGAGTATTGAAGGATTTTCAGAATCATATATTTCATATACAGGCATCAAGCATGGGCAAAGGCCCATTTCATATAGAAGCTCTGGTAAATGAAGTCGGCGAGGCTATAGCGAAAAAGAAGAGCCGCAGCGAAATCATACAAAAACTTGGTTGGATCGGCCATTACGCATCTGACCTTGTGCAGCCTCTGCATACAGGTTCCAGCCTCGATGAAACAATTGAAGAAAAGAGCTATCATGCCGCCACCGAAAAGGATGCAGACAAATGGGTGCTTACCTATGGCGTTAATTTTGACGGCTGTGATGATGTTAAAAGAATCAGCGCACGCATGATTTATGAGTCACTGTGGGCCAACCAGTATTATGATGCGCTTGAATACGCATACACAAAAGGTAAACGCTACGCTGAAGCGCGAACAATTCTTGCCAACTGCTACTCACGGGCGGTCAACAATGTGGTCGACATGTGGTATGCCGCCTGGGTAAATGGTGGTGGCAAGGTTCTGCCTTCAGACAAAAAACCCAAATATTTTCCACCGGTAAAAAAGTTCCATTTTGCCGATTGAATTAAACTGCAAAAAAGCCCCCGTCTGATGTTTTCAGGCGGGGGCTTTTATATTCGGGTTAATTTTTAAAGATGAACATCCAGTTTCAGGTAACCGGCCGGGCAAGCCTGAGCAAAAGGCTGGTGGCCATTTCAGCCATTTCGCTGCCGGAGCGACTCTGCTCGATCAGCTTTTCTATGGCCGAGGAATCATCGGTAAGACCCACAGCAAAAGCCGAAACAATCTGCTGATCTGAAGTTCCAAAGTCCATCAGCTGTTTGAGGACAGCGCGGCCAGAATCGCCGAAGGCAAGAAGCGCGATGGCCGCCATTTTTCGGACTGTCCATGAAGGATCAGCGGTCAGGTTTTCAAGATTCTTCTTGAGCTGAAACAGCTTGAGTTTGCCACAGAGATAAGCACCCGAAGATCGACTCATTTCATTTGCTGAAATCAGCATTGATTCAATCTCAGAAACATTATCATTCTGCCCCATACTCCAGAGTGCCTGCACGCAATCAGCCTGAACGCGATGATCGGGATCTTTTTTAAGCTCGACAATGCGCTCGATAATATCGCGAGGCAGCGAACCGAGTTTGTCGTGTTTTTTCTTGAGAGCCATAATGGCATTGGCACGAACACGAGCATCTGGAGCTGAAAGACATTCACGCAGAAAGTCGAGAGTGCCGTCACAGTCAATGTCACCAAAGGCAGACGCGATGGTGGCACGTACCCGGTGACTGTCGGTTCTGGCAAAAAGGGCGCGAAATTCTTCTACAATTTCAGCCGTGCCGGCTTCGGTCAAAGACTTGATTGCCGAGAGAACGATCATTTCAGAAGGACTGTCAAGAAGCTTTCTGATCGGCTCGCGAGCTGCCGGCACAGTTGCTTTGCTCATTGCCAGAATTGCGACCCTGACCACATCAGGATCTTTGTCGTCAAGAGCTTTGAGAAAGATCGGCACAAATTTTTCGTCCCAGCGTTTTTTGAGAATAACTATTGTCACCCAGCGCATTTCAGAACTGAGATCAGCGAAATCGCGCGCCAGCCTGTTTACCGCTTCCGGAAAATCAAAACAGCAAAGCGTTGCCATTGCCAGCGCCCTGTCGCTGTCGTCGTCGTTTTCCATAATTCTGATCATCGGCAGATAGATAAGCTGACGGTTACCTTCGGCGCCGACAAACACGACCATATCCATCAGAGTCGCGTGCATATCGCGCAGATATTCGACAACGCGTTCTCTGACGCTATCGGGCGGGATTTTCTGAAGATACTCGATGACCCGGTCGAGAGGCACCGGAAACATCCTGCCCTTGAGAAAATCGAAGATTTTGCGCTCGATTTTCGGGTTACCTTCTTCGATCTGGCGCAGTACCGCTACTGCAACCCGGGTAAGAAAGCCATCATACTTTATCAGCAGATTGGTCATTGTTTTGCTGTCGAGCATGGTCACACCTCTCCTGTCATCTTTACTTGCCTTCGATACGCAGCAGCGCATCGCGCGCCTGTTGCTGCAGACTTGAATTCGGATACTGATTGAGAATACGTTCGTAGTTCTGGCGCGCCCTTGTGTAGTCGCGTCGGTAGGTCTCGTAAGTATAAGCGATAGCGAACTGTGCCTTGTCGGCAAATTCGTTATTATAGAACTGATCGATGAGATCCTGCCAGTATTTAATCGCTTCGTCATAGGCCGCAAAACCTTCGCGCAATACAAAGCCAATTCTGAAGTAGGCCTCATGCACGGCCGGGTCATTGTGACGCGTGTCGATGATGCGCTGATAGATTCGGCGGGCTTCATCGAAGTTGCGGATCAACAGCTCATTTGCCTTGGCCAGTTTAAGCTCGATATCCATGGTTTCAATAGAGATAGGATGATCACGGATATAGTCTTCCAGCAACCTGAGCGCCTTCTGACCGTCGCGCAGGACTTCCATGTAATGATCATAGAGCTTCATGGTGTATTCTTTCAACAAAGGATCATTGGGGTTCTCATCAAGCCAGCGCTGATAATACATCGCCGCTTTCTGCGGATCCTGGAGCGACTTCATATTGAGTTCGACCAGCGTTTTCATGATATCGAGTGTCGCAAGAGAGTCGATATTATCGTTCCACAAGTCTTCAAGCTCGCGCTCGGCCATGCGGAAATCCTGAAGGTCATCGACCTGGCGGGCGATAATTTCTTCCATTTCTTCAATAACAATCTCGTCGTCTTCGGAATAAACACGCTTAACAATTTTTCTGCCACGTGGCGGACGCGCTTTTTCGCGCTTCTGCTCTTCAATTCGCTTAAGTTTGGCAGTAGCAAATTCTCTGACATTGCGAATCTTCTGATATTCAGCCAGAATCGAAGTATAGAAAAGCTCGGTCAGCTCGATATTGTTGAGTTTATCTTCGACCAGTGAACCGATACGCACGATCAGATCGAAGTTGTTAAGGGAAGGTTCGTAGGTGTCGAGCAGCAGATCAAGATAGCTGACTGCTTTAACATAGTCGCCCTTTTTTTCATAGAGGTCGGCAACTTTTTTGAGAATTTCGCGGCTGCGTCGAACTGGCGGATTAGTCTTGAGAAACTCTTCATACTGAGTGATAGCGCGGTCGTAATCGCGCAAATTGTTCTCGAGCACTTTGCCAATATAGTATGGCATGTCACCGCCACCAGAGGGCGAAAGTTTTTTGAGGCGCTCAAGCTCTTCGACATTCATCTTTGCCTCTATCTCGTACAGTTTCTTTTCGATGACCTCTCGATGCACAGGGCTGAGCGAGCGGAACTGGAGAAGCACGTCGAGATAATGGTGAGCGCGGGTCAGATTGTTGTTGCGTTCTTCGTATTTATGGAGCCAGTAATAGCCAGAACGGCTCAACCGGCTGCGCGGATAGCGATTAACCAGCGACTGATACCATTTCAAGGCCTCTTTTTCGCGATTCTGGCGAGCATACATGCGCGCCAGCCTGAACAGAACCATGTCCTTGCGGCAACCCGGATGATAGAGACTGCGCAGCGCCTTTTCATATTCAGCTGCGGCCCTGTCGAAGTTGCCGGCGTCCTCATGAATGCGGGCAATATAGTAACGCATTCGCGCTACATCGGGGCGATTCTCAAGTTTGCTCACAGCTGTTTCCAGAAGGCCAAGTGCATAAAAGCGATCTTTATTAACGCGCCAGGCTCTGAACACCTGACTCATACCCGATTCGTTATCCTGTTTGTTTTCTGAAAACAGAACCTTCTCGCTGAACAGTTTAAGACGATTGATTCGGCTGGTAAGGTCTTCTCGCATAAAGGGGTCACGACTTACGGCAACACCTTTTTCCCAGTATTCATAGGCCTTCTGCGGATCTTTTGCTTCGGCCAGAGCAAGTTCGCCAAGGCTGAGATAAACTTCATCAAGCCGCGGCGAATCAGGAAACAGCTCGATAAAACTTTCGTAGTTTTCGATGGCGGCATTAAGGTCTTTCAGTGACTCTTTGAGCAGGCGCGCACGTTCGATAATTACTTCTTCGCTTTCGCGACCTTTTACGCCGGTCTTCAACATATCACTCAGTTCTGCAACGGCGCGGATCGCCCTGGTATTCTCGGCTCTGATTTTGCTTTCACGATAGTATTCTGAGTTCGGATAGACCAGAGTTATCTCATAAAACAGGTCTTCAGCCCGATATCTGGTATTTTCGGCGCCTTCTATCATCTTTGCCAGTCTGAACATGCGACTGGCAGTCTCTGGCTCTTCGGGATACTGATCGATGAGATCTTCGATTTCACCGATGACTCCGCGTTTGCCAAGCTCTTCGGTTTTCTTTTCGATCCACAGTTTCGATTCTGGAAGTTTGAAACCTTCGCTGAAGTCGCGAAGAATAGCAGCGGCGCCTTTGTAATCTTCTTCTTCTTCAGCGCGCTCAAGCAGTCGAGTTAATGCCTTGAATCGAGCTTCTTCGGCGCCTTCAGACTCAAGTGCCCGTCTGACATAAGAAAAATCTTCGGTGAGTTTTTCTAGACGCAGACAGATTTCCGGGCGACTGTCGGACTTGTAGGCAAGCGCGGCTTCAAGCGTCTTTATCGCATCTTCTTTTTTATCTTCGCCGATCAGCAGCCGCGCCATCTGCATGGAAGCGTCCACTCTGATTTCATCAGACAGCTGATTGTCTTCGATCAGCTTTTCGAAAAAGCGCAGAGCGTTTTTCTTGTCATCGGCTTTGACATATACCTGCGGAATACGTCGCCTGATTTCTTCGACACGGCGACCAGCCGGATAAAACGAGAGATACTCAAAATAGGACTTGTTGGCATCGACCGGAACCTTCAAAAAGTGCTCCTGCGCCTGAGCCAGCCTGAACAACAATTCTGACTGCCACTCGGCATAGTTGCTCTTTATCAGCATCTGCTGAGCTTCTTCGGCGAATTCTTCGGGTTTGCGGAAACGGAAGAACCGCGTCGATATATACTGTCGCAAAGCACGATTACGCAGATCAGCAGGCGTTTTGTCGCGTCTCAGAACTTCTTTGAGAAACATCACCATGCGATCAGCCGCAGGCTTTGCCTTGGCAGCTTCATCGAGAAACAGACCATAAACAGTGGCCTCGTTGTATTGAGCGAGGTCTTTTTCGGTGAGTCTGTCGGCATTTTTTACCTTGCGGGCTTCGGCTAAAACTGGCTTGCCAGTTTCTTCTTCATTCTCTTCACCCTCTTCGGTCGCGACCAGATCCTCACGCAGTTGATCGGCGCGCGCTTTCAGCCATTCCTGCGATGTCGGAAGCTTTTCGGCCTCTTCGATCAGCTTGTTAACTTCTTCAGCCATTCTGGGCGCAACGCGCAGAACACGGCGATAATAGCGTGAAGCCCGTTCGGGATTGTTCAAGGCAACGCAGGCATCGCCCATGGTCTTATAGGCATTGGCAAGATGGCGACTACGCGGAAATCTTGTGGTAAACAGCCGCAATTTATCAAGACCTTTGAGACCATGCCCCTGCACCAGATAGAGACGACCCAGGCGATAAGATGGAGTTTCTATCAGGGGATCGGTAAGCGGCAGAAGTTTTTCGGCCTTTTCATACCACGAAACCGCCGTTTCGACATCTTTAGTAACGCGATAGGCGATGTTACCGAGTGTCAGCATGCTCGAGACCTGTGCGCTACCAGTTGCATTATCTACCAGCTCGACAAACAGATCTGGAGATTTATCAGGGAAACTCTGGTACATCCGGGTTGCGGCATCATAAACCAGTGACCACCTGGTTTCATCGTTCATGTCACTGCTCTTGATCTCTTCAACGAGAGTTTCCAGCGGCTGACTTGAAGAAGCCAGACACATCACGTCCATCATGTTCTGGTAAATCTCGATGCGGTCGCGCAAGCCAGCAGTCTTGAGGATCTTACGCAGGCTTTCTTCTCTGATTCTGTAGGCCAGATCCCGCCATTCCTGCTTCAACGAAAAGTATTTCTTCTCTGAAGGCAGGCTGTGATCGAGATATTCGCGCAGCATATGCAGAGCGCGAATCTGTTCGTTCTTGCTCAGAAACACCTTATAAAGAGTCAGGCGATAATCAGAAGCATCTTTGCTGTCAGGGTATCTGGCAATAAATTCTTCGCGCAGACTGTTTGCTTTATCGGGGTCACCAAGATCTTCTTCGTAGATTTTAACACTGTCCTTAAGACCCTGCATGGCCCAGTAACTGTCCGGATAAGTCTCGGCAAGCTGCGAAAATATGTCGAGAGCGGCAACCGGTTTTTTCAGATGCAGATACTGCAGGTTACCGATTCGATAACGCACTTCGTCAATACGACCCCAGTCATAAAGAACATCGAGATCCCAGCTTGATTTTATCGGAGCAAATCTGATGAGAAAACGTTCGTACATTTCTAGGGCCCGGTCAAACTGACGCAGATCGTCATCGACTATGACCGCAGTTCGGAAAAGAGCTTCTCTGAACAGCTCATGCTCCGGATATTTGTTGATAAAATCTTCATACAACAGCAAAGCTTCCTGCATCTTGCGGCTGCGATATTTTTCGTAGGCCATGTCGAATAGAACCTGCGCTTCTGTGACTCCAGGCTCGGTGCGTTTGAGCGCTGCTTCTGTCCAGGGGTCTTCGACCTTCTCACTGCGTTCCTGGTTGAGTTCGGAAATTTTCTGATAAAAGTATCTGGCGCGATCAGCGTTTCCGAGTTTGAATTCGGCGATATAACCGGCAATACGGCAGGCCAGCATAGCCCAGTCTATCTCTTCGTCACGTTTTTCGCGACGCCGCGCTACCGACACCGACTCTGAGGCGACAAGATGCGGCGGCGTTTCAAGAAGTGTCGAAAGGGTGTTTATCGCTGTTTCGTAGTCTTTATGGCCTTCATAAAGAAGCAGTCCCTGAAGAATGCCTGCTACCCGATAACCGTCGAGACTGTCGGTATTTTTGCGAAAAAGAGCGTAATTATCAAGACAAACCTTCAGATCGGCGCCAGGTTTATAAAAGTGGTCCAGTATGCCTTTGATGAAAGCCGCTTCAGCTGCCACAGCTGTATTTTCACTGATTTTACCGATAAAGGGCAGAGCACGATCGGGGAGATTCAGGTCAAAAGCATAAAGCAAAGCTATGCGCAGATTGGCGAGACTACTGGCGTCTTCTTCAGGAAAGGAAGCGATTTCTTCCCAGGCGACCAGCGCCTGCATTGCTATTTCAAGATCGTAACCGCGCTCAAAACCCATTATATATTCAATTGCTTCGATATCGGGTTTTTCCGGCCATGGCCAGTAGTAGCGGCGAAAAGCCTTGTAAAGTTCTTCACTGCTGGTGAGATTGCGCCCGATAATTTTGGCTCTTGCGATTTTGGCACGCACCAGATAGCTGCGCGCCGGCATCATCTCAATAAGCCGGTCTAATTCGCGGGTAGCGCTGGCATATTCCTTCTGTTCATTCAAAATATCGGCATTCAGCAGCATGGCCTCCCAGACGATACGGGGGTTGATATGCTCTGAACGCAGCAAAGTTCGCAAATACAGAAGAGAACGTTCTGGTTGTCTGAGTTCTCGATAATGGGCAGCCAGATACAGCCATCCCTCGCCCGGCTCGCGGCCCTGATTCTCTTTAACGAAGCCCATGATTTCGCGATGCAGCAGCTGATCCTGTTCTTTCTGTTCAGCTTCAGCTTTTATCGCCTTTTCAGCCTTAGATTCGACCGCCTTACGTTCAGCAGCAGCAAAAGACTGACCGTGCCAGGTCAGCATCAGCATTAAAAAGCATAGTATCCGGTAAGATTTATGGTTGATGTTCATTGATTATTTAAATTGTATAAGGTGATTTTGCGCATCAATATACCAGATTTGCCGGCCGGGCAACAATAAAAAAGGGCGGTTGTGCATAGCTCTTTTAATGCACAACCGCCCCTGCGAACTATTTTTCAGTCTTTCCAGCCCAGCAGGAAGAATGCCTCGTCGAGCTGATCGACAGAAGTGCCGATCATCATTGAATCAAGAGCTGCTGCCTTGTTCATATAGATTCTGGCCTGCTCCATATCACCTGCCAGAGCATAAGAAAGCGCGGCCAGAGCATGCACCTTGGCGGCATTGAGCGCCAGGCCGGAATGTTGCGGAGCAAATTTTTCCGGCGGCATGTTGCCAAGCATTTCTGCTGCCCGAATATAATCGACAGTTGTCTGATGGCGGTAAATCAGTGCGCCGGCCAGGCCGACCTTAGCTTCGTTGTCGCTTTCGGCAGCAATTTCGAAATAAGGAATCGATTCGAGAATCTTGCCACCCTTTGAAAGAGCCCAGCCCATTCCACTGTGTGCCGAAATACGCTGACCATCTGTCAGAGGCTCGTTAAGTGCGTTGGCGAAACTTGTCTGGGCGGTAGTGTAGTTACCAAGCTTGATCGCATCCCAGCCCTCATTAAGCAGCTGGTCAGAGACGATTAGATTGCTGCTGCCGCCGCCATTGCTGTTGCCACCGCAGTTCTGGATCATCGGGAAAGTCATCAGAACCACCAGCAGAAGAAAAACTTTTGCTCTTTTCATTGATTTGCTCCGTTATCGCAAAACCGCGATCTTGCGGCGTTCTTTAGTAGATACTCCAGACAGGCTGGCCTTCACTTCGGCATAATAGACACCATTGGCAACCAGTTTGCCCTTGCTGTTCGTAAGATCCCAGCGCACTTCGTAATCACCGGTGCCAAGGTTGGCAAGAGGCATTTCGGTAACCTTGTGCCCGGAAACATCATATATTTTGACACTGGCCTCGGCAGTTGCAGCTGCCGGCCCGGTAAAAGACGCCCTGATTTTTGAGTAGCTGCGAGCCGGATTCGGATAAGTGCTGATCTGAGACAGTGACGTAGCACCTACGACAAGGCCACGCACATTGGCCTGGGCAACATTGCCGGCATTATCAGACGCTTCTACCAGTATTTCTTTTTCGCCATCAGTGGCAGATGCTGCATGTATCCAGACTTCTCCGGCACTGACCTTTGTCGGCAGACTGGTTTTCCCGTAGCTGGCCTTTATTGAATCATGGTTCAGACCGCTGCCAAAATCGCTGATCTTGAGACGCAGCCAGCCGCCACGCTCAGTTTCGGCGGTTGTCGAAATTGTCGGGGCAACTTCGTCGGCGGCGACAAAGACGCTGCCGGAAACTTCAAGCTGACCATGCGCGCGCCCATCAGCTGTGCTGGCCGGGCCAAGCCATCTGGCTCCAGATGAAGTAGTGCGGTAAAATCCGATTTTCGCGCTGTCGCAGGCATAGCTGCCAAGCAGCGGCAAGTCTATTCCAATCGCTGCTTCGGCTTTTTCGACCGGCAAAGTCACATCGACATTGCGACTGAGTCTGGTCAGTTCACGATAAGACACGACATTTTCGGTTTCGGCTACAACAACGGTACCGCCATGGCGCAGAGAGCCAGCCGGCACGTCAAGGGTTACAAAGGATGCGGTCAGCAGGCCCTGGCTGTTAGGAGGATAATAGACCGCTGAGAACTTGATCTGGTTTGAAAGTATGACGCCGTCGGAATTGGTTCCGTTGGCGACGATTGTGCCTTCGCCAGATTTATCGACGCGATAGTTGGTGATGTAGGTAGAGTCATTGACCGGCACCATAACGAGGTAGCCCTGCTCACCCTCATAAGTCATCTGCAGGCGCGGTTCGGATGCAAACGCTCTGTCGGTGCGAACGATGATGTGCAGCTCGTTTTCAAAGGTCGGATTCGGAAAAATCGCGACCTTGAGATCGTCGAAAGATGCTGAATATACGTAGCTTAGTTTGTTGAAATCGTTGTTATGCAGTACCATGGGCACCAGCACGATGTTTTCGTAAGTGCTGCCGGCGCCGTAGTTCTGAATTATCAGATTGCCAGTCTGGCGGTCATTGAGATAGAGGAACTCAACAGAAGTATCTACATCAGGGCCACGCTTGATGACGGCTGCTTTGAACTGACCGGTGTCAGAACCATCGAAGCCAATATTGAGATTTCCGGTGTTGCCTGAAATCTCGATATAATCAGCAGCCCAGGGATTAACGTTCGACGAGCGGGCAGTGACCTGTTCGGTGAGAATGACCTTTTCAGCAAATTTAACCGGCAATCTTTCGTATTTGCCGATGTCATTGGCAGTGTTGGTGTCGTTATCAACATTATAGCCCCATTTGCCGTCATTCAGCAGACTGCCATCACGTTTACGCGTTTTGTCGAGATAGTTGGCAATTGCCCAGTCGGCAAACACCGTTTTTGAATCAGTATTGAAAGGCTGCAACACAGCATCTACGCTGCCCATGCCACCATCGCGATATCTGATCATAGTTCTGAAGAAACCTGGCAGGTTCGAGCCGCCATATTTTTCGACCAGATAGAACATCCACAAAAACGATGCGCCGTAGTTGGCAAACGGACTTGGGCCGAGCCAGACTTCATTTACGCGATTGTCGGCGAGAATGACATCGGGTTTCTTTATGAATTCATCAAGATTAGAGCTGAACTTGCTGTCGAACAGATACTGACCATACTGGGTCAGACCTTCTTCCAGCCATCGCTCCATCCCCTTGAGCACGTTGTTCTCGACGTAGTATCCTTCGTTATAAATGATCATGTGCACGAATTCATGTGCGACAGTGCCATAGGTGTCGGCCTGAAACGACGAGAAGCTTGGAAAGAGGTCGATATTGAGCAGTTCTTTTTCGTTGCTCAGAGCCTGCGAGGTTCTGGCGAACTGGTTGCCAGCCCAGAAATAGCCGCGGTAACTGCCAGAGCCATCGCGAATGTCGTCGAGAAGGATGAATACCTTGGGATCCCCGTCGATATCAGGCTCATTGCCGAAATGTTCGCGCATTTTCGGATAAATGATGCCATCGAACTGATCTGCCAGTTCTTTGAGTTTAAGACGCGCGTAGTTTTTGTCGGCGCCAAGGATATAACGAGGTTCGAGCACTGTGCCATTGGCATCTGGAGCATAATAATAGGGTCCGTTCTGCATGACTGCGCTGTCGGGCCAATAAAGGCCCCAGGCGGCCTGAGCCGGCGGAGTAGCATCTTCAGATGTTGAGAGCGGGCGCGGCAGAGTCGGAAAATACATTACCGGCACAAAAATGTAGCAATGAGTGCCAATATAACGCAATACAGCCTTGGGGTAGTGGCCGTTTCCGTCGAGATCGTATATTTCGCCAGCCCAATCGCTGCCGAAGCTTGAATCACCGTCATCAGCGGTCGGGTTGCCATTGGTTTCAGGCCATTCGCCGCCATCATGATAGAGATTGCTCAGACCGTAACCGTTAAAGGTCGTAAACGGAACCATAGCATTATCGACGTCAGCCGCCGAAAAATTGCGACCACCGACAATTGCTCTGATCGTGCCTCTCAGACCGCCAATAGTGCTGGCGCTGATTTCAATTGGCTGATTCAGCAGGGGTTCGTTGATGAACGGGCCAAGGTCAGCCGAAACACCCATTTTACGGGCTTCGTGACCATGCTGCACAGCTATCTCACGCACGTTGTCAGGCAAAATGGTTACCTGACCATGAGAAATCTGCGCTGCACAAAGCATGCCCAGCAGCATCCAGATTACATTTACAAATCGCATGTTCGCCTTTTTCATACCAGCCCCTGTTTTGATCGGGTTGAGATAATATTATTCGTCAACTACATCGGCAGTTGTTTTGAATTAGCTGAGCAAAATTTCACCCCTGTGTTCCGGTTACTTTTTTGCTTGCCTGATGTGCGGTTGACCGTTATTCTATCTCTTGCATTTTCTTGCGGGAGAGGAGCCTGTATAGACTCTATGAAACACGTATTAGTCTTTATGAGAAACGACTACGGCTGGAAACTCTTACTGGCCGCCATTCTAATAACTCTTTTGAACTGTAGTGCCATCAGCGCGACTGAAGAAATCACTTTGAAGATCTGGGATTTTCCGCGCTGGCTTGAACCAGGTGAAAACACCGACCGTTTCACCTGGATGAACCGCAAGATCAAGGAATTCGAGGCACAGAATCCCGGTGTCAAGGTCGATCTGACCAAATTAACTTGGCAGCGCGGGCACGAGAAGCTGAAGATTGCCGCAGTAAGTGGTAATTACCCCGATGTTGCCCCAGGCGTCGTACCGTTGCTGTTCATTCGCGAAAATCTGATAGAACCGGTTGATGAATATTTGAACGCCGAAGACCGGGCCGATTATTTTCCGGCTGCACTCAAAGCTTTCGAAGTCAAAGGCAAAACCTATGGCTGGCCTTGGTATATGGGCGGTCAACTGCTTTATCTGAATGCCGACATCTTTGCTTCAGCCGGCGTTGAACTGCCGGTCGAGGGACGCTGGACTCCAGAAGAGTTTACAGAGAAAATGGCACAGATCCAGGCTTATATGAGCCCGGCAGAGAACACACCCGGAACGAATGGGCAGCCAGCCCAGGGCCATTACCCGCTCGGCCTGTATTTTCAAAAAGACGAGACCGCCAACCTGCCTTTTCTGATGTGCTTCGGCGGCAGCATTATAGATCGTGACGGCAAATATGCAGGCGATTCAGAAGAATTTCTCAAGGGAATCAAATGGGTCAACCAGCTGCGCGAAATGAAAATTATCCCGCCAGACAGTGGCGGACGCTCTGCCAACGACATCTGGACCGCCTTTGGCCGCGAAAAACGCCTGGCTGCTGGCGCCTTCGGGCTCTGGGGAATCAAGGCGATGACCGACAAGTTCCCTACCAACTTTGAAGTAGTTCATTTTCCCGCCATGCCAGGTCGTCCGAGTGGTGCTTTTTTGGGCACTTCCGGCTTTTATGTATTTAAAAACTCTGACCAGAGAAGAGTTAAACTGGCCATGCAGCTGGCCCGTTTTCTGACCCTGGGCGAGCAGCAGCGCGATCTCGTTCACTATACTCAGTTTCCAACGCGCAGAAGCGCCGGCAATATCTATGCCAGCGACCGCCACATGACGGCAGCCTGGCAGATTTTTCAGGAAGGCCAGTCAGTATTTGCCGACAGCCGCTGGCCGCAGATCGACGAAGAGGTCACCTCTTCGATTCAGCAAAGCCTGCTCGGCCGCGTCGATCCGCTTACCGCCATGCGTGAATCAGGCGAACGGGTTAACCGGGTTCTTTCCGTCGAAAGCGGCTCGATAAGTGAAGACGTCAGCAAAAGCAGCCATTTTGCTTCGGTCATCGCCATACTCTCGATACTGGCAATGGTTTTTGCGCTGCTGTCGAGACAGGCGCATCTGATCATGATCGTGCCGGCAGTCAGCCTCACCGGACTGTTTCTCTTCTACCCGCTGGCAGATGCTCTGTTATTGGCATTTCGCGATTACCGCATCGGCGAAGTCGGTGGGTATACGATCGAAAACTTCCTCAGAGCCTGGAACGACCCGCGCTTCATCATTGCCTGCAAAAACACCATGCTCTACAGCCTGCTTGTCGTACCGGCGAACGTTTTTACTGCGCTGGTGGTGGCCAGCCTTATTCATGGCCTGCAGGGCAAAACCAAATCGTTTTTCCGGGCAGCCTATTATCTGCCAGGAGTCGCCTCAGTCGTAGTTCTGACCATGGTCTGGCGCTGGCTGTTCAATACCGAAGTCGGGCTGTTCAATTCGACCCTGCGCTGGTTCGGCATGAGCCCGGTTGGCTGGCTTTCTGACCCCTCGGTAGCCTTTATCTCGGTCATCATCTCAGGCATTCTCAAGTCACCTGGCGGCGCCATGCTGATCTATCTCGCTTCGATGGCCAATATTCCGAACTCGCTATATGAAGCTGCCGATCTTGAAGGTGCCGATGCGTTCAAAAAGTGGTGGCATATCACCGTGCCGCTGCTCGGCGGCACCACGACATTTCTGATGATCACAGGTGTAATCGCGGCCCTGCAGGTTTTTGCACAGGTGCTGATGTTGACTGACGGAGGGCCGGGAAACTCGACTCAGGTTGTCGTTCTACGTGTATACACATCAGCTTTCCGCGATTTTGATTTTGGTCTGTCATCGGCGATGGCATTGATTCTGTTCGCTGCAATAATGGTGATCACTCTTATTCAACGCAGGTTCTCGCGCCAGGAAGTCGAGTATCTCGCATGAACCTGCACAAAGCACATTATCTGTCACTTGCCTTTCTCAGCATAGGTCTCATCCTCACCGCCGGTCCACTGGTCTGGATGGTAATAACAGCTTTCACCTCGCCTGAGGCGCTGGCTGCCACCCCGCCCCGTTATGGCGAATTTTCGCTCGAAAACTTCAAGGTTCTGCTTTCTGCCGGCAGTATACTGCGCTGGACGATCAACTCATTCCTGGTGGCGGCGGCAGTAACCCTCGCTCAGACCATTTTCAATTCGCTGGCGGCCTTCGGCTTTTCGGTTGGCCGCTTCAAAGGTCGCGAAAGCATATTCATGATCCTTCTAGCTGCCATGATGGTGCCTGGCCAGATCGTCATGCTGCCGTTGTTTCTGTTCATGGCGAAATGGGGCCTGATCGACAATCTCTGGTCGGTAATTCTGCCGGCAATGGCGGCCCCGTTCGGGATTTACATGGTGCGTCAGTATATGGATTCGATCCCGATACAGATGTCGGAAGCTGCGCAAATCGATGGCGCCAGCGAGCTGCAGATTTTCACGCGCATCTATTTTCCGCTGTCGATGCCAATACTGGCGACTTCGGGCATCTTCACCTTTATCGCGCAATGGAACGCATTTTTATGGCCTTTGATTACACTTAACAGCGAAAAATACTACACCCTGACCGTTGGTCTCTCGACACTGCAGGATCAGCAGATCATGGATTTCGGACTGCTGATGGCAGGCGCAACACTGGCCGCTGTGCCCATGGTGGTAGTATTCATATTCTTTTCGCGCTATATGCTTGAAGGCATGCGCAAAGGATCGATTCAGTGAGTCGTGTCTTCTTATCAATTGACTGGGGCGGCAGCGAACTCAAGGGCATAAACACCGGCAACCGGCGCGAGTTTTCGCGACAAGCCGGCAACATCAGACTGCTCGATCGCGAGCGCCTTCTTCAGATATGCCGTGAAGTCATGCAAGTTGCTGAAACAGGCACTACTGAGACAGTGTGGCTGATAGGCGCTGCTGGTGCCGATGACCTGACCGCCGCAAAAAGACTCGAAGAAGCAGTCAAAACAGCACATTCCGCCTGCAGCGAAGTAAATATCAAATCAGACTACGAATGCAATCATGCAGCCTGTCTCGCCGGGAAAGACGGGATTCTGTCGGTCAACGGCACCGGCTCGATCATTTTTGCGAAGTGTGGGCAGAAAAGCGCCCGTTTTGGCGGCTGGGGCTACGTTCTCGACGAACTGCCATCAGGCGCCTGGTTCGGGCGGAAAGCACTGGAAGGGGTCTTGCGCAACCTCGAAGGCTTTGCAGAAAGCCACATATGCCGGGAAATTTACGAACAACGCGTTGCCAAGGCAGATCGCCGGAACATAATAGATACAATATACCGCGCCACCAGTATCCAGCAGAAACTCGGCGAATTCGCTCCGGTTTTTACAGAAGCTTTTGCTGCCGGCTGTCCGTTTGCGGCGAAGGCGGTAAGCGAATCGATCACTCAACTGCTTGGCTTTTTCCAGCAGGCTGCCTCTCAAACAGGATTGAGCGGCAGCATCAACCTCTGCGGCTCAGGCGGACTCTGGCAGAAATGGTCAGAACTGGCACCTCTGGTGCTAAAAAAAGCTGCCGATGCCGGTCTTGACTTACGTCTGGTCAAACCATCGCTGCCACTGTGCTTTGGTCCGCTGCTTATGAGAGCTAAAACGGACTCTGCTGCGCAACAGGCACTGCAAAATTTTGCAGTCACGACAAGGTCATATTCATGCATGAATGATTAGCAGAATCTGCTGATTTTTTGTTACGCCAACCACAAAGATCTTGCTCTGAAGCCAATTTTAGAATGTATCTTTCTTATTGGCCGGCAAAAACGTTATTATTATCATGAATAAGAGTATATAAGTATGTGAGGTGTACCATGAAGAAGTTGTTTGTTGTATTCAGTATCATTCTCCTGGCAGGCTGTTTTATCGCTACGCCTGTCGCCCGCGCCAACGAAGATACGCCTGATTATCAGGCCACTGTCAAAACTGGCTTCAGCGTTATCGACAAGACCTACGACCATTTTGAAACTGAGATTTTTGAGATGGACAGCGCGGTCAACAACATGCTTATTTCGGTTAACGCAGTCAAAAGTGAAACCTGCCTGTTCAGAGCATACGCGCGCTTCAGATATGCCAAAACCGGCACCTGGACAAGATTTCTCGCTTTTGACTCTGAGTATCACTTTGCCACCGTTGAGCCCATATCTGCCTATCAGCTTTATTTTGTAATTCGTGATCCGATGAAAGGCAAGACCGAAATTCCCGGCTTCACCGTTCAGGGCGTTTACATCGACGAAAACACCATGGAATATGTAATGCAGGAGCCCGAAGCATTTGAACCCGCAAAAGCAGCGGCAAAGCCGACGATTACCTCGCGCCAGGGCTGGGGTGCCAGACCGCCCAAGTCTTCATATACCCAGCACGCGGTTCAGCGCCTGGTCGTTCATCACAGCTGGATTCCGAACCAGTCGCAGTACAAAGGCGCTCTCAGCATTCGCGGAATTCAGAACTATCACATGGATGACCCCAAAACCGGCTGGACAGACATCGGTTATCACTTTCTGATTGGCCCCGAAGGAACTATCTACCAGGGTCGCCCTGAGACTGTTGTCGGAGCCCACGCTTCGCCCAATACCAACGCTGTTGGTATCTGCCTGATCGGCGACTATGATCCCGGTAAAGATCCTATTCCGCCGGTCATGGAAAAATCACTGGTCGAACTGCTGACCTGGCTCTGCTCGAATTACAAAGTCAACCCAGCTGTAAACATCTATGGGCACTGCGACTATTCAACCAAGTCCTGCCCCGGCCTCGAAGTCTACAAAAGACTGCCACAGTATCGTCAGCAGATCATCGCCACCATAGGTCAGAAGTAACACACAACTAAGCTCAGCTTAAACACAAACTCTCTGCCGGCAACCGCCGGGCAGAGAGTTTTTTATTTCGGATGTCGCATCGCAAAGACAGTGGCAGTAAACTTCTAGTCCTCTGTCACATATGAGTTTAAAAATTAAATCTTAGAGTCTCCGCTTATGCCGGGCTCTCGGCGTGATCTCATTCGCTACAACTCTCACCAGACGCGAGTATTGTTTAATAGCTATGGCTCTGCGTCAAAGTTGCCTGGCTCGAAGTTTCCGCGCCTGAGAAACCCGCCTGCGCCCTTGTATGATTTTTCACCAGGCGTGAATTCTACCAATCTACCCTATAATTCAAATGTGACAGAGGACTAGCCCTCCGTCACAAAAGAGTCCAAGAATTCAACCTAAGAGTATCTGCTTTTGCCGGGCTTTCGGCGTAATCTGCGGATTGGCCTCGCGTCTCTCAGTACATCTTTTTGAGGATGCTGCCGGGAAAATAGTGGGCGAGAATGCGCGAGAATGTCCAGCCCTGTTTGGCGAGGCTCTGCGCACCGGTCTGACACATACCGACACCGTGACCAAAACCGGCGCCATAAAAGTCAGCGCTGGTGATAAAACCGGCGGCATCACGTTTGTAGTCAGCGACAAAACAGGCGCTGGCGAAGCCACCAAAGAGCCGTCGAATATTGAGTTCTTTCATTACTGTCTTGTTGCCACGTTCACCAACGAAAGTCATACGGTAAATTCGCCCTGAAAAACCGCGGGCAATATCAGTAATGCTTTTGATCCTGCCGACAGCGAGCTGGTTTTCAACAGCCTTCCACTCGGTGGTGGTCATGCTTTTGTTCCAGCGAAAGCGGTTGCCACCCTCAACATTCGGGTTATTGCAGTTGCACTTCGGCGGATTTTTAATAAAATCGGTAACCTGCTTTTCTTCTGAGAGATCTAGGGCAGGCGGATTCTGGTGATCCCAGACGCCACCGAGAATTGGGTTCGGCTTGGTTGTCCAGACGAGGTGATTGGCTTCGCTATGTCCACCGCAGTTAGCCGAGTAAACGGCGCTGAGCAACTTACCGTTCGGCTCGGTCAGTATCTGACCGCTGGTCGGCACAATCTTGCGACCGACATCTACGGTATAGATTGAATCGCCGTAAAACACCTGACAATGCTGCTCTGAGCAAGTGTCGAAGCCCTCCTGGGCGTGGCGCACGCCGATATTGTGCATGATTTCACCGCGGGCGGCCACTGCCTGCGCCTGCAAAGCACCAATTTCGGCCTTAGCCGAGATTTCAGAAGTTACAACACCGGCAAGAACGTATTCAAGGCCGGCAGTGAGAATACAATCCATCGCATCCTGGGCACCCCAGCGAATATGCAGACGCTGGCCGGTGTAATCACGGTCGGCATAACCATGCCAGGAGTAGCCTTTGCCGTATTCCACCTTTTTGAGGTGAATCGACTGTTGTGGCAGCAGAAGCATGTCGGGACCAGTTGCCATGGTCTGACCGTTGATTTTGAGGGTCAGATTGCCTTTGGCAAGAGAAACGATCTCTTCGTAGATCCAGCTGGACTGCCCCTGAGACGCGAGTTTATCGACCAAAGCCTGGGCCGATGGCCGATCAGGAAAAACGCCCACCGCAACATCAGCGCGGCGATTGTCGATCATTAAAGTCTTTTTATCGTCAGCATAAATTTCACTGCCAATAACCATAACTTTTGCAGTTATGCCCTGGATCTGCCACTTTTCCAGCTCAGCCGCAAGAACATCTTCGTCTTCGAGTGAAGCCGACAGAACCATTACATGGTAGCGCCTGACCGCCTTGGCAGTAATCGTGCCTGTCACCTGGCATCTGTCTGCGGAGGTGATTTTTCCCATGGTACCGTTGATTTCCCAGGCGGCGCCCTGTGGGCAGTTAAAATCGAGTGATGTCGGGTATTCAGCGATCTTGATCTTGATTTCGCGGTCACCGGCAATAGCTGCCAGCGAAGAAATAACAAACACAAACAGCATTGCAAAAACTGTACAACGCCTGAGGCTAAGCTTAAAATGGCCCATTCCTTCACCTCGTATATATTTTACAGCTCTAATTCTAACATGTTTTCAGCAGTTTGCAAAAGAGCGCGACTTCATTTGCCAGATTGCAAAAATTCTTTGATCGCGCTCTAAATCGGGGTTTTCAAAATTATCCACCATTCTGGCCTGGCCAGGTTACATAAAAAATGCAAGCCACCACAACGCCAGTCCTTGATTTATTAGGAGTTCAGCAGCAATTCCTCTCTTTCGATACATCTGAAGAAGTTGAGACGGGGGGCTTATCAGTATATCTGCGGCAATCAGGCAGGTTGTGATATAATGCGTCGGAATCCAGAATAAGCGTGCTGTCGAGGAGATAAAGCAATGGAAGTAATAATAAAATCAGACAAAATCGAAGCGAGCAAACTGGGAGCTAAAATCATAGCGCGGCTGATCAAAGACAAGCCGAAAGCTGTTCTCGGTCTTGCTACGGGCTCTACTCCGCTCCATCTATATAAAGAACTTGTACGTATGAGTCAGGAAGAATCACTTTCTTTCAGAGGTGTCACAACTTTCAATCTCGACGAATATGTCGGCCTTGATCCTGAGCACCCGTGTTCGTTTTACAGTGAGATGCACAAGAATCTATTCTGCCACCTCGACCTGGCAAAAGGTGCGAGTCACCTGCCCGATGGCATGGCGCAGGACATTCCGGCCAGCTGCGCCGCTTATGAGGCTGCCATAAAAGTTGCCGGCGGCATAGATCTGCAATTACTGGGGATAGGGCACGACGGGCACCTTGCTTTTAACGAACCCGGCTCATCGCTGGCTTCGCGCACCCGTCTCAAAACCCTTTCACAAAAGACGGTCAAAGCCAATTCGCGTTTCTTTGGCAGCGAAGAAAAGGTTCCAAGGCATGTTGTAACAATGGGTCTGGGGACGATAATGGAAGCAAGACAGTGTGTTCTGCTGGCATTTGGAGGAGACAAAGCCGAAGCTGTTCGCGACATGATAGAGGGTCCGGTTTCGGCGTCATGCCCTGGCAGCATACTTCAGTTTCACGAAAAGGCGATAATATTGCTCGATCCTGAAGCTGCCGGAAAGCTCAAGCGCAAACAGTATTACCTCGACGTCTACGCCGGCAAACCTGACTGGCAATTATGGGATTAGCTTTTACCCGAACCCTCCCGGGGTACCTTGTGGAGTAGCAGAATAAAAGTTATAATTGATTAAAATATCCCCTTGGTCTCTGGAGGCTGAAAATGAAAAGATTACGGTCGGTAAGACTATGCATACTGGTGGTTCTGGCGGTTTTCTTCAGCAGCATGGTTTCTGCTACCGGCTCATTTGTAGCGACATCTGAGGGGATACGCTACGTAGTCAGAGATGAATCTGGCAATGTGGTTCAGTCGGTAGTTCCTGAATTCGACGCCAAAAGCGGCAAATACTACGTCAAGGGCAGCCACAATCGTATTATCAGTCAGACGTTAACTGACGAAGCCCCGATGACACATTTCAAGCTGGTAACGCCAGCCGACAGCAGCTCTTCTGTATCCAGCACCAAAGATTTTCTCGGAAATCCAGCCGAAGTCCTCAAGGCACTGCCTAACACAGACCCTCGTTATCAGCAGCTGAAAAGCTACATAGAGAATAACCCCGGTCTGCGACAGACCGTGGCGATGCAGGTTGAAGCCCGCAATTATAAAATCGGCCAGCTGCAACAGGATGTAGCACAGGGAACCAAAGATCCCGCCTTTGCTGAATGGCTGGTTAATGACCTCAAAAAGCCAGTTTATCTTGAAGTTGATAATTCTGGCGGCATTCATCATGACGCGCGCGGTTTCGTTCTGGCCGAGCAGGGAGCTAATGGTCAGGTCAGCTACCGCGACAATTCAAACGTCAACCGCATTGTAATTCCTTCTAACAGCGAAGTTTTCAATGGTGGCATGGCTGACCCCTCAGCCGCCTCGGTCATCGCGCACGAAACCGGGCATATGATCATGGATCAGCTCTACGAGCGCAACAATTACCCGGCAACCAATTATTATGGATCGCATTCTAAAAACACGGTTTCCGACGAAGGCTTCGCCATTTCAGAAGGCTGGGCCGAGGCCATCGAGGCCCTCTCTACCCGTGAATATCATGACACAGCGTCTTCCTGGCGCATCAAGACGCATAAAAACATTGCTGATAACAAGTATATATTCAAGAATCAGGGCGTAACCACCGGGCCAAACGACGGCATACTGAAAAACGGCATGGAAATGCTGTCGACAGAAGGCGTCAATGCCTCGCTTTTTTATGACGTTCTTTCGAGCAACCGGATTCAGGCTCCCTATTCCAAGATCTGCCAGGTGTTCGAAAACAGCAAACCGCAGACCTACCGCGAATTCGTCGATGCCTACATTCAGAAGTTCCCTGAAGATCGCAGTCAGATGATCAAGCAGTTCCTTGACAATACCAAGTATGCTACTGTCGATGGCAATGCGACTACCAGATACAAAGAAATCCATGACGCGCAGCAGGCTTGGCAGAACGCCACCGACCCAGGCGCCAAAGCGCAGCTCAAAGCGGATTATGATGCCAAACTTGCCAGCTATAACGAAACCAATGAAGCCCTCTATCGACAGGCAGTAGTTGAGGGAAAAATAGATGGAGCGATAGACGGCTCGCGCGCCTACAGTGACCAGACGGTCTCTGAGTTCAGGTCACTACGACTCAGCGAAACTCTTATCAAGACACAAAAGGCGCTGGGAAAAGGCTTTCAGAACGCCGCCAGCTCAATCAAACAGTCTTTCAGCGTAAAGAATCTGGCGATGACCGCCGGAACCTCGATCGCGATAAATCTCGCCAGCCAGCTGATGAACGGTCAGAAAGTCAGCGTCAAGGACGCGGTTAAATCGGTCGCTTCGATGCAGTTCGTCGGCAACGTCGTTGGTTCTTCTCTCGGCGCGGCAGCGGGTCAGGTGTTCACTCCGCTGATCCAGACATTCGTTCCGATTCCTATTGTCGGCACCATTGCCGGCGCGCTGCTGCCTACTCTGACGGCTCTGGTCGGTGGCTCACTCGGTGGCAACCTGGGCAGCGGCATGAGTTTCAAAGCTGCAATCAAGGCGCTTGATCCAGTAGCCATCGCCGGTCAGGCGGCCGGATCGACTCTCGGCGCCATGCTCGGTTCGATGATTCCAATACCGGTGGTTGGCACCATGCTGGGCAGCATAGTAGGCGGTATAATCGGCGAAAAGCTCTTTTCAGGTATTGCCAAACTGTTTGGCTACAAAAAGGGTGGTGCGCAAGCTCAGACACCCGCAGCCAGCGAAGTGCAGCAGCCCTACATGCTGAGCGTGCAATCTGCCGACACCATGCCGTTGCCGACACAGTCAATATCGAAGCCAAGTGCCGATCCTTACGGGGTCAGGCTGGCGCCAGAAGTCGACAAAATCCCTTATGGCCAGATGCACCCGAACCTGAAGAAGGTTAAAGACATCTACGAAGATTCTTATAAAGCTTACGTACAGGCAATCAGCAGCGGTAATCAGACGCTGGCCAAACAGAAACTCGAAGAATTTCTGAGTACAAAAGCCAGATATGAACGCGCTCTCAAGGCCTACACGAAGTAAGGGCGCGGCGATAAATCATTCTCACTCCGTGAGATCCTGCGACTGCGCGCAGGATGACCCTGCACCGATTTTTGCAGCCTGGCCTGGCTGTTCGATTGCGATTACGATGACGAGAACGATTACGCAGAGCACGACACTGAAAATCAGCGAAGAACCGCTATTTTGCCGGATGCACGAAATTTCTGCGTATCGGCAGACGCGTTGATGCGGTAGATATAAACTCCGTTGCTGACAGGTTTGCCATGTTTGCTGCATAGATTCCAGTCGGTACCATAAACAGAGGCACCTTCCGGATCGAGCTGCAGGGTTATCAGATGATGGCCTGCCGTGTCGTAAATTCTGGCTTCGGCATGGTTGATCGGCGACGCACCAGCGAAACTCATTCTAATGCGGGCCTGCTGGCGGCAAGGATTGGGGAATACTTCAGCGCGAGCGCTCGCAGATGGAGCCAGGCCCTGACCAGCGATAGAGGCGCGCGTCATATTTCCGGCGCGATCTGGCAATTCTACCTCAATCTCATTGTTGCCATGATCGAGAGCGGCGACCAGAAGAGCTATGGTCGAAGTTTCCGGTGAATATGAAGCCTTGACCTGCCTTTTGTTGGCAAACACACGCATGCCGGAAAAATTCAGGCCAGACAGATCGTCTGAGGCCACAACATCTATCAGCAGATGATTCGCGTCGATCTGGCGGATTCGAGGCAGCGACAAAGACGGAGCCGCGCGGTCATTGAGCAGATAGTAGCGGCCGGCAGCGCTTACATTAGCCTGCCTGTCTTTTCCAGCTGGTCGCAAAGGTTGCCAGTCAATTATCGTGCCTGAATCATCAACTCTACACCAGCCTGAACGTGGCGCCCGATAGGTATCAGCACTGAACACTACTGCGGCCGAAGCTGAGGCGGGAAGTAAAACGTCGAAAGGGCCGGCGAGAACTTCAGCCACCGGAGAAAGCAGCATAGAATCAGACTGAGAAAACATCAGCAAGCCCTCCGGGTCGATGCTGTCTATTTTCAGATAAACATTAGCAAGGGGCAGCTCGATATTTTGCCGTTCAGGATTGCGCACAGCCGAAAAACTGAACGAACAGGAGTTATCGCCATAATAGCAGACAGCCTGACCCCGTCCATCACCCGGCAGTTGATAATGAGCCAGATAGGTATCGCTTTCGCCGTCTGCACTTATAAATTCAGGAGTATCGATGAGGTTGCCAAAAAAGACCCTCAGGGTTGGCGGCGTTTCGATCGGTCCAGAAAAAGATTTGAGAAAGATCAGAATCTGATCGGGAAAAACAGGGTGTGCAACCGGGTAAAGAACGAGAGCCGCAGTATCTGTTTTAAAAGAGTAATTTAGAGAGACACCGTCTGAATCTTCGGGGGCAACCGCGAGGGGCAAAAGAAAATAACGACGCTGTCCGCTGAAATCTGCATTCAAAGTAACCTGCCCTCGATGATCTGGAGTCAGAGGTCTTAAAAAACCGGCTGAATCCTGTGATATTTCGGCCAGATAAGGCGTCATTCCTTCTTCAAAAGACATGGTGATATTCACCTGGCCTTTTCCATATATCTCTTCGAGCAAGACACTGTTTGGAATCGACTGGCCATGCCCCCCGACAAACGAACCGCCGTCATTGGCAAAATAGTGTTTAACAAAACGCAGCGGCAACATTGCGGCAAGCTCTCTGCCGAAAGAGGCATTTTTGTCAGCAAACTCCCAAAGCGGGTTGCCAGATTCCTCAACGTGCAGCCCCATGACAAAATTGGCAAATGCTTCGGAAAAACTTGTATTCGCCGAAACGAGAAGGCTATTTATTGCTGCCGCGCCACGCTCGCGCGAATGCACAAGTTCACGTAAAAACTGCTGCTGCAAAGACTGGCCTGCTCCGCCGTACTTTTCGACAAGCCAGGCTACAAATGCAAACGAGGCACCATATTGCCTGAAAAGAATGTCTTCGCGAAACCAGCTCTCTTTGCTGTTGCTGACGAGATTAATTGCCGGATTCTCAAGAAAGCGGGCAAAATGGGGCTCAGGCGGCCAACGTTCACTGTTCTCACCGACCAACCCAGAGAAAACATATTCACAGAACATCGAAAAGCCTTCGTCAAGCCAGCGATCCTGTTCACCACTCTGGCTGGCGTGCCGTATCGAAAAATTGACCATGTGTTGTAACTCATGCGCCAGAGTGCGATAAAACTGGCTACCCTTGTCATCAGGATCACCGGGATCGCCGGGAGCAATATCCATGAAAAACACCGGCTTCTGGTTGCCAAACAGGCTGTCGATATCACGATGATCGAAATAGCCTGCCACATAGCCCTCGGCGAAACTGTCTCGAATGTCTACGAGAAAGATGTAAACGCGTTCGTCCGGCAGATTGAATTCGGATGGAATGACCGGTCTACCAAACCAGCTGTCGACAGTTGTAAAAACACGATTGTCAAAATTGTCGACAATCTGCGAGTAAATCGCCGAAGCCCTGTCGCCATAAAGAGCAGCATTTTCGCGCTCGATAAACAGATGACAATGCTTACCCTGCGCAACCAGCTGGCCAACACGATATTCATAATTCCCGGAAGAAAAATTGTATACCTGAAAACCAACTTCACTTTCGCCCGGAATCAGTTTGACAGCGCGCGAGGCCTCACGAATCTGAGCCCGGAAATTCGAACTGCTGATATATTGTTGGCGCAGAGTTGCGTCAAGCTCGTTCTTTCGGGCCCTGAGCCGGAAAGTGCCATCGACAACTTCTGCTGCCCCAGCCGGCAAAAAAGATGAGATGACGAAAATCGCCAGCATAAAAATGACAGCAGTCGGCGATTTAAGCTTCAAGACTGGCTCAGGTAAGGTTGGCAATTGAAAATACCGCAACTGTAATATCGTCTTTGGTTGGTCCCGTTGAATTTTCGACCAGCGAAGTTATTTCGTTTACTATTTCCTGTGAAGTTTTTGTCCGGCGTTCCAGCAGGAATTTTTTGAGCTCGGCATAGCCATCCTGGTAGCCTAGATTGTATTCAAAAAAATCGACAAGACCATCAGAATAGAACATAATCTTGTCACCGGCATCAATCGGCACTTCGACCGATTTATATTCGCTCTCGTTAAAGAGACCGAGCAGCGTTCCGGTTGAAGCCAGCTCATTGATCTCACCCTTCCTGATATCGAGATGCAATGGAAAATCGTGACCAGCGCTGGCATAGCGAAAACACTTGTTTTCGAGATCGAAAATTCCCCAGATCGCTGAAGAATTGAAACGGGAACGGGCTCCCAGAAATCTTTTCATGGAAATGTTAATGTCGGCGAGCAAAAGATCGGGAGGCATATCGAGGCTGGTTTTTTCGTTAAAGAGACAGACAACGACAGCCATTACCAAAGCAGCCGGTATACCCTTGCCGCTGACATCGCCAATGAGCATACCAAGCCGACCTCTGGCAGGATCTTCGACATAGCGCACAAAATCGCCACCGATAAAGCGGGCCGGGCGGCTGTAAGTTGCAGCGGAAAGGCCTGGCAGCAAAGGCGCCTCGCGCTGCATGACGCCTTCCTGAACGATGCGCGACATTTCGAGTTCGCGTTGAATCTGCACCTGACGCTCAGACAAATCTTCGGCGCGCAGTGCGAGTTCTTTGTGCATGCGGTAGTTGTGCAGACAAATCGAAATCTGGTCTGAGAGGATCTCAAGCCGGAAATTATCTTCTTCGCTGAGCTCACAATCATTGTCGTCACGGCCAACCAGCATACATCCGTAAAAGGTGTGGTTGCATACCAGTGTGGTTCCAGCCAGCGCGCCACGAAATTCATGCTCTTTGAAAGCATGCTCGAGAAGGCGATATGACAGTGTAAGGTCATCAAGACCAGGTTCGCTGGCTATCTGGTCAAAATTGACAGCAGCAAATCTGTTCAGTTCAATACCAGCAGCTTCAACCGCGACGAAACTGTCTTTCTCAAAATCCATCAAAAAAAGCACCGCCCAGTCGAAACGCCCAAGATCAAGCACAGTATCGAGAATTCGGCTGTATGGCCTTTCGCTTTGCAGAATCTGAAGATTGTCCAGTTCATGGACCTTTGAATAAAAGTCGCAAACTTCAATGGCAGAAGATTGAATAATTATCTGATCGCGCAGATAGGCAAAGCAGATGATAATCATGCCAAAAACCGCCGGTAAAGCCCAGGTATGCACAGGTATCAGCACGGCCATCAGGGCTATTGCCACCAGCCATAAAAAAACCACAAGCAGCTTTACATTATTAGCCTGATTCAGTGCTGCCCTGCCAGTCAAAATAGAGCCTCTCTCAGTTAATCTTCAAAACTTATGCTGCCCCATTCAGAAAGCCCCACATACAATTTTTTCGGGCTGCGTGCATCGAGATGGAAGCGTGGATCCTTTTCGAGATAGTTTTTGAGTCTTTGCCTGATCTTGAACAGAAGATCCTTGGTAAATACGTTTTTAAGTTCGAAACTGGCTGTCAGAGGCGACGAAAAGCGCCGCCACATTTCTGACAGACTTATCGGTTTGCCACGCTTTTTGAGGGTCTTATAAGTGCTTTCGAGCATTGCTTCGAAAAGCTCGGCGCCATTATAGACGTAGAAAAATGCCACCGGCGGCAGAAAACCGAACTGCGAAATAATTGTGCGCGCCTTTCTGACAAGCTTTTCGCCTTCTCCCTGAAAACCGACCACCTCTGAGCGAAGAATTCGCATGAGCATGAGATCGATGTCCTTGCGCGTCAGCGTATCGATCAGGCCGGTATCACCAGGAAAAAATTTGTGCAGAATGAGACGAACTGTCTCAATAGGTTCAGTGCTCAAAAATTGCAGGTTGCGCCCGTAGGTCTCGGGATTTTTGCTTTTCATTTCCCCGAGAATCTTTTCGAACTGTAGAATAAATTCAAACTTGGTATCGAATGGCATGCGCAAAACCTAAAATAAATTATTATTTATCTTAGGTTAAGTAGACTGTTAAATCAAGCAATTTATTCGTCTTCGGCAAGCTCTTCGGTATCTTCGCCCTCGTAGTGACTGCACATATCGATCGAAGGGAGCGAACTCTCGCCAGTAATCTGCAAAAAGCCTTTTTTGATGAACAGCAGAAATCCGCACAATGATACTGTATACAATCCTGCGAACATCGACAGAACTTCTTTCATTTTACCTCTCCTTCACTTACATGATTATCTATCGGCATTTTTTTTAATTTTTCTGACCCCTGCTGATTTTTTGCGTTCTGCTCAGCTATACAACGTTGCATGCCGATAACCAGTACAGAGGCAAATGAATAAATCCATACATCTGATACTTGTATTGCTGCTGCTGTTTCCGGTCATGACCCGGGCAGAAGGCCAGACCTGCCCGGTCTGTGGAGCCAAAGAACTTGCGACTCTTGCCATGGTCTGTCCCGAGTGCGACACCAGTCTGCACAGTTACCAGCTCAAAACACAGCAGAAGCCACGTGCCCGCCTGCGCGTAAGACTCCTTTATACTGGCGGCAGTCCTGACCGCATGCCGCATTATGGCAAACTCTATATCAATGGCCGATACTGCGGAAACATCGACATGATAGAAAAACAGAAAGTCGGCGACGAGTTCTCGCAGGTCTGGTCAAACGGCCTCGGTAAAGACTTTACAGCCTACTATGAAAAGATTGTCGAAAACGTTCCAACAGGCATGCTCAAGATCGAGGTTGAAATGAAATTTTCGAGGTTCTATGGTTTTGGCAGCAGTCTTAAGAAAGTTATTTTCCCATACACTACTTTCAAAGGCGGAGAAGACACCTCGCTAGACCACTATTTCAGTTCGGCTTCAACTTTCAGCCAGCACAAACCGGTTAAGCGGCAGCCAATCCCGATAGTTTCCGAGGCAAAACTCCAGGGCGCTGATGGCAACGTGGCTCTTAACGTGCCACTTTTCAAATAGATGCGGGTATAAACTCGCCGGCAGAAATGCCGATATAAATGACAACAAATAAAATTTTATGAGGCAGACAATATGGAACAGACTAATTCGCGCTGGTTATACATTTTCATTCTGATGAGCCTGATCAGCATAATGCTGTTTCCGCAAAAGGTTCAGGCCGATTCTAACTGGCTCAAATATTTTCGCAAGGACTCGCTTCTCAACACCTACAAGCGAAGTTATGCAGTATTGGATGACACGCTGTGGATCGGCACACACGGCGATGGCGTAACCGTTAACGACGGCAAAAAAGTCATCAGCTATACCAATCGCAACACCCGCACCAGCCCGGCTCTTGATGACGGTCTGGTTTCTGACTACATTACCTGTATCACCTTCGACGAACAGAATGGACGGGTATGGATTGGCACCAACGCGGGCCTTTCGAGCTGCAATCTGGAAGGTAAAGAGTGGAAACGCTATACTGAAAAGACCGGCCTGCCCAACTCAGTCATTCGTGATCTGGCAATCGACTCTTCGGGAAGTCTCTGGGTTGGAACTCCTTCCGGCATAGCCATCTATGATGGTGAAAGCTGGAAAAAAGTGAGCGATAGCAAAGGCCTCGAACAAAACAGCGTGCATTCGATCAAGGTCAAAGGCGACTCGGTATGGGTCGGCACAGTCGGCGGCACAGTCAGCCGCTACAAAGATGGCGAATGGCGAACCTTTGTGACTTTTGAATAAATAAAAGCTCTTTCTGCAAGGCCGGCCTCAGCGCCGGCCTTTTGCTTTTCAGCCGCCCGCAATTTTTTACGTGGCAGCAGACAGGCGTTTGATGGTAATATCAAGGCATGTTACAGCCCTCACACCGCGGCATATACGAATATCTCTGGTCAGAGCACAAATACTGCGTGATCGCCATCTCGGTCAAGGCCTTTCAAGGCATGGCCGGAAAACTTGGGCGAAGACCGCAGATTCTTAGCTGGCTGCGGCGTCTGGCGCTACTTGCGAGCGAAGAACGGCCGGAACTCTATAACGCGCTGCTCAACGCCTACATGCACATAAAACCTTCTCTAAACCGGCAGCAGCGACATGAACTGATCGAAACGCTCCTGACAGACAACAACACAGCGGCCGAACTCATTTATCAGCACGCTCTCACATATCATGAGAAGAGTCTATACGGATGCCGCCTGTTTTTCGAGAGAACACAAGCTATTTACAAATTCTGGGATGCCCAGGATCGACCGGGACTCTGGCTCTGTTTCGGGCCATTTCAGCTGCATCTGACGCCGGAACAGGTCTTCTCGCGCATTCTTGCCAGCAGCCAGATCAGCGCTGCCGAGCTCAAAGATTGCCTAAATTCTTTAAAATCAGGCATCAATAAAAGCCAGTTTCAGAGCTGGCCGGTCAAACTTCAGGAAAGCCTGCATCGCGACAACATCGTGGCAACGCCTGGATGTTCAGCCTTCCTTCATCCACGGGCCCAGCTGCTAGACTGCAGAACCAGCGATTCGCCGTTTCAGGTCGATCTTTACACGGCTACTGCGCTGGTGCTGGAAAAAATCTGGGATAATGCAGAATATGCCGATGACGCTCTGGCTCGACTGCCACAATATCGAACCTTTAAAGAAGCTTTTACGTCGGCGTTCATCCCTGAAATAGAGTGGCAAGCGGATTTTTGCAGTGACGAGGCCTGGGATTTCATTGCCGGGCTTTTCTGGCAGCAGAAATGCGTAGAAGCAGGTCAGTCCGAAGCTATCGACGAAAACTCAACCGATGTAGGAATGCAGGCCGCTGATGAGGAAATTGACCCCGAAGAGGGTGAACATGGTGACGAGGAATCCGGCTATTGACAGGCAGGCTGTCCAGGTGCCGTTCCAGCCACGAGCAAGCCTGACGTGCAGATAAATTGAGTAAACCAGAAAAGTTATCAGCGCCCAGGTTTCTTTGGGATCCCAGCCCCAGTAGCGGCCCCATGCCTTGTTAGCCCAGACCATGCCAAAGATAAGACCACCAACGGTAAAGAGCGGGTAACCAAGAGCGATGGCCCGATAAATCAGCTTATCGAGGCTGTCGGCATCGGGCAACCATTTTCCGACCCCTTTATGAACGGCGCCGCGATACATCCAGGTCAGCACCATAAGCAGAATCATGGTCACGACAGAAGGAACAATAACGCCCCAGACGAGACCGAACCAGCGTTCTTCGTAGGAAGGGTGGCGACTCAGGTGCGAGGCAAGCAGCGACATGCCGGCTATGAATGCCAGTGGCATGCCAACCACGACAAGATAGCAGGCAATTTTCTCGATAATGCCCGAAAACGCGGGTTTGTCGGGCGAGCCGGCCATGATTTTCTGAAAGCAGTAGAGGTAGCTTAGAATAAAGGCAATTGCAAACAGAGCTTCACCGACGAAGGCCAGCGAAACATGCAGATGCAGCCAGTATGACTGTAGTGCTGGTATCAGCGGCTTAACATCTGAAGAAAAGACCGATGCAACACCGAACATAAGAATAGAAGTGACGCAGGTGCCGGCTTCGAGCATTGGCAAGGGCATTCTTGCGGTAAAAATCAGGCCGGAGAGAGCAATCAGAGTAGAAAGAGTAACGAGCGACTCGTACATGTTCGAAAGTGGCGGATGACCGGCACTGTACCAGCGCATGCCGAGAGCGACAAGAGCAGCCAGGACGCCGGCCCAGGCTACGCCTCGTGACGGCTTATACAACTTTTCCCGATTCAGGCTGATATTGGCGCTGAAACCGACAAAAGCGAGGAGATAGCAGAGCATGGAAAATACAAACATTGGTGTTTCACTCATGTTGTGGCGGGTTCCCTGTCGCTGGCCGTCAGCTGACTGTCGAGCTGTGCCAGGTCTTCGGCAAAAGCCCGGGCCGGGCGATTGCCAGTAACCGCAATGTATGTGGTGCCGTCTGGATAGATGAGCAACCAGCATTCGCGGTAAGTTACGTAAAAGCTCATGATCATGCCAAGGGTAAAAAGAATGCAGCCCAGCCAGACCACAGGTTTTCCTGGATCGTGTGCCATCTGCATGCCGCTCTCATACTCGGCTTCGGCCCCGACAAAAGTAAATCTGAACGGCATGCTGGTAACATGACCGGCCATCGACATACGATCTTCGGGGAAAGCCCAGGCGCGGCCCGCAACATTACCACCTTCATCGTAGGCAACTATCATCGCGGCCGGGTTGTTCAATTCATGCGACACGCTGACAAAACGTTCGTTGATAATGCGAAAATCAGGCATAAAATCGACCAGAATCAGCTCAAACGGCGCCCAGGCCGGCTTAACCGGCTCTTTGAGGGTAAACTGCATGGTCACCGGAAACACTGTCGGATCAACCGAGATGGCTGAAGTCGCAGAAGCATCGCCGACGTAATCGACCCGCACTGTAACTTTGCGATAGAATTTGTTCCAGCTGGACTGATAAAATGTATAATCGCCGTAGCTGACAGGCTGATTGACCATGACCAGAACCTGATCACTCTCCTGCTCGCCTTCGATGAAATTTACACGCGAGTTCCAGCTCTTGACGCCTGCGGTCTGGCCATCAGGTGACTGATAGTTTTCGACCCACAGCTCGTTGAATCTGATTCTGAAAGCAGGGCTGGCCAGCCCTGCCTTATAGATTTCGTGCAATGATTCGATCTGCGCACGCATATCGTTAAGCCTGGGATCTTCTGGAGAAAATGTTCTGATATTGCGGGCCATACGGGCAATTTTATCGGCATCACGAGCGGCACGAACGGCTGCGAGAGGCGGCACCGGCACCAGATCGCCTTTTGAGCCCCTGATAACTGTTTCAACGCCAAGATACACACCGATCAGACCGCCGGCCAATATCAGCAACAGGCCGATGTGAATAAACATTCCGCCCAGCAGAGAAGATCTGCCAGAAGTTTTGAGCGCTATCTGAACGCCATTTTCATCAGTTCTGGCCTGGTCAAACCAGTTCGACCATGATTCAACAAGCTGGCCTGGCAACAGATGCCCAGCTTCATAAGCCCTGATTTCTTTGGCGCCGGCCCTTTCGATGCGTGACGAAAGTTTGCGCCATGTGCTTTTCCAACGGGTCATTATACATGCAAGAGTAGAGATCGACAAAAGCCAGAGGCAGGTTTGGAATGGTGCACTGCGATACATGTCGTCAAATCCGAGCGACAGTATCCAGTGCCCGAGGCTGGGATATCTCCTGAGATAATCGACGGCATCGAGATTCTGGGGCACCAGGGTGCCCAATGTCGCCAGCAGAGTAAGGATGGCAATAAGTATTACAGCTGACTTAAGAGATACAAAAATTTTATGAATTGTTCGCATGGCACGGCGATTATAGGACAAATCGGTGCACAATGCAAGCGGCCGAAAGCAACCTTCAGGATTTACTCCGATCGTAATCAAGAACAGCTACAGTAACGTCATCTCCCCAGGGCACGGCACCGGCGAACTTTCTGACTTCTTTATATATTGCGGCAAAAAATTCTTCGTTACTGATCTGCCAGCCAAGTTTTTTGACAAGGCGCTCAAGGCGTTCATAACCAAAAGGCTGATTCTTATCGTTCATGGCCTCGACAACACCATCGCTGAACATGACGATACGACAACGTTCAGGTAATTGCATTTCGAGAAATTTCAATGTCTTTTTGCGCGCAGCGCCAAGCGGGTAACCTATCTGCTTGATTGCTTCGACCGTGCCGTCTTCCATGATCATGTAAGGAAATGCCTGGCCAGCATTGCAGCAGGTCAGCTTGCCGTCTTTATCAATATGCCCGCCAAAACAGGTCATCATCTTAACTCGACGCAAATGCCCGAGCATCAGGTTGTTCATCATGGTAAAGATTTCATGAGGCATCTTTATACCCTGATCGACAATGCCTGAAAAAGCGGCACGAGCCATAGAAACGACCAGTGCTGCCGAAATAGAATGCCCGGAGACGTCGCCCATTATGAAAACCATCTCTCCCTCAGCCGGCACAAAAGCATCGTAATAATCGCCGCCGACGTCGTCGGCCGGGACGGTACGACCGGCAAACCGCGCGCCGCCAGAGCAGATGTCGGCACCAGGCAAAATGCATGTCTGCACGAAGTGTGCGACTTCAAGCTCTTTCATGCCTTCGAGAGCGCTGTTGAAAGTTTCGGCAAGCTTCTGCCACTCATCAGAGGTCTCGATAACTATCCGGTGCGAATGTTCGTGTGCTTCCATCGCACGAACACCTGTCATCACCAGCCGCGCCGGCTTGAGCACACCTCTTATCAATCTGACATAGACAAATATCAGCGCGATAATAACAACAAAGGCTGCCAGCAGCAGCCGGCTTTTAAGTTCAGCAAGCTGCTGGTCAATGGCTTCGAGCGAAACTGCCGCAAACAGAACATACCCCTGCACTTTTTTGCCAACATAAGCACAGAGCAGATGAGGCTTGCCATTGATAAGATGCTCTTCAACATGCAGGTTTCGCGGCGGCTGCATCATGCTGAACAATCTTGGCATGCGCATGCGCATATCGACAAAAGGAAAACTCACGCTGAATACACGCGATGATACAGCCATGAATTGAATGTCTGCCGGCCAGCGGTCTTTATTACGAAATACCTTTTCAAAATAGTTTCGCGAAAAATTGTAGTTTCCTGAAAAAATAATCAGACAATACTTCGCCCGGCCATCGACATCTTTTATCAGATCAATAAAGTTGATCGACTGATTGACGTCAAAACCAAGCTCGATAAAGTCGCCAAGATTCTGCTGTATGCGCGAAACCGAATTTTCGTCTTCAGATTCGAGAAATGAAGACATGATCATCGACGATACTTCTTCTTTGCCGGCATTGCTCGAACCCTGAAGAGTAGAATTATAGCGATTTATCAGATCTTTGCCGGTAAAACTGGTTATCGATGTATATGCTGTCTTGCCCTGTGATGGCATAAGAGTTATACACTCTTTGAGATCAAAGTTTTCAGGAGTGGTTTTCATGACATATGCCGCTTCAAGATCGAATGGAATCCAGCCATCGGTGAATGCCTGCTGACAAACTATTTTGCGATGAGCCAAATCGTAAAAAACCAGACGTCTGACCTGCATGCCGGCAGTGGCGTAAGGCCTGACAAATCTGCCTTCGGCATCGATAAGCAAACAGGTATCGAAAAGAAATTCGAGTTCAAGACGCACTGACTGATCGATGAATTCCTGTAGTTTATCAGGCTTGCCGTTGATAATCTTGACAAGATCGCGGTATTTTTTGCGCACAACTCTGAATTCTTCGGCATAGTGCGAATCGAGCTGCATCAGAAGCTTTTCGAGACGGGCGGCAGTCTCGATTCGCGCTGATTCGCGGCGCGAATCAAGAAACAGGTTCCAGTAAAACCCGACGGCAACTACTGGCAGAGCCATGCTTATAAGAAAAACAAAGGTAATCATAGTGGCCAGCGACAATTTGAAACCTTCTTCGGCCTGAAAAGCCCTAAACCACAGAGGAACCCAGAAAAAAAACAAAGCCAGCGTCCAGAAAGGGATCGGCACGCTGCGGTAATTCATAACAGCGAGAAGAATGCGGCCATCTGGTTTAAATGACACCAGCACTTCGCAGCTGCCAAAAACAAGGTATTCATAACCGCTCTTAATATCCATGCTGCTTACCCGGGGAGCAATTACGTATGGATTGAGACCTTCAGGCACAAGCGAGTCTTCAGGATTGAACAGGTTGACATAGCCGAATTCCCCTGTTGATACTCCAAGGCTGGCAAAGAGGTTGCGTGCAAGAAGCCGGTCAGTGATCTTCTTTTCATGCACCAGCGCAAGCATTGCATTAACTCCGTCGGCAGGCTTTTCTGCTGACGAAAACCAGATGCCATAGGTTCTCTCACCCGCTATGGTTACTTTCTGAAGAACCCCGGGCTTGCCTTCCAGACGCGGAAATCCGACGCCGCCGTTCAGCAGTTTGATCAGGCGGTTTTTGGCTTCTCCTTCAAGGCGTGATCTGATAAGGCCAGTATCGAAGTGTTCGAGCATGAACTTCCAGTCATCGGCGCTTTCAGGCGACACATTCAGAGGTTGCCGATTTCTGAAATACACTATTTCGCAGGAATCAGATGCCATGCCATGCCGGCTCAACCAGGCAGCGCCAGACTGAGTAGCTTCTGCGACAGTCTTTCCCTCTACTTCAGCAAAAAGCTGGTTGAATCTGCTGTTAAAAAGCTTATCGAATCTGAATGAGGCATACATTTTTTCGAGAAAAGCCTCACGACTGCGCCGGTAATTCTGGTGTTCACGATTTTCGCAGCGCTCGTGAAAAAAGCCGATAACAATCAGGTTGAGTATTAGCGCGAGCAAGAGAACAAGCAGACGGAACGGTCTGCTGTCAGCTTTATGCATGACCTTCTCCTGATTGGTAGCGTTTGAGCACAACCACTGTCTGATCGTCATTCTGCGGGCCCCAGGCATTCGCCGAAGCTATGATCATATCAACCGCAGCAGCGGGTTCGAGAACGCCTGTTTGCGCACAGATTTTCGCAAAGTTTTCAAAGCCGAGCATTTGCCCGCTGGCGCTGGTAGTTTCGACAAGCCCGTCGGTATAAATGACAAGACTGTCGCCAGGCTCAACGATGCGACTGGCCGAGCCGACCACAGGCTTTGCCCTTACTCCCAGCGGCATGCCCGGCAGGTTCAGCATCTCGAATTCGCCAGAGGCCTTTATCATGATTGGATAAGGATGTCCGGCCGAGGCAAAGTCGAGATGCCCACTGGCGGGGGTGTAAAAACCAAGCCAGCAGGTCATATAAAGTCGTTTAGCGCCGTATTTGAAGTGGAGACGATTGATTTCCTGCAGCAACAACGCGGCAGAAGCAGCTTTTTCGGCGAGCAGCGACAACCAGACCTTGGTTGAAGCCTGCACCATCGCTGGCGCAATGCCATGACCGGTAACGTCACCAACTACAATCAGCACTCTTCCGTCTTTGAGCGTAAACCAGTCGATATGGTCGCCGCCAAGTTCTGTGGCTGTGATGCAGCGTCCATAGAGTTGCCAGTCATCGCCGCGCATTGCCTCTTCCGGCCATAATGTTTCCTGAACTGTGCGGGCGACCTGCATTTCCTGAAAGTTTGCCAGAGTCTGATTTAAACTCGACAACATGAGCGAAAACTCTTCAACCGCAGCGCCCTCGACCCTCACCCTGAAATCTCCGTTTGCAACGGCGTTGAGGCCAGTTTTTAGATTTTCGAGCGGTTTCAAAAGAAGCATACTGGTGACTCTTGCTGATATCAAAGCCAGCAGAATAACAAGAACCGAGAGCAGTATCATACGCCGATTCAGTTTGGAAATATTGTTTTCGATTATGTGATAAGGCTGCGCCAGCACCAGTACGTAGCCATCGAGATAATTTCCCTTTACCGCGCTCAGCAGATAGTTGCGCCCGGCGACGCTGGCAATTTCATGAGCCGGCAGGCCGCTTTTGATTACCTGGTCGGCCAGCAGCCGTAGAGTCGGTTCGCTGCCAGTAGCACGCCTGGGGAAAGATGGCCAGGATGGAACTGGATTGACTGGCATTGCAGCGAATCTTGCAAGATCATCGCCCTTAAGACGATCGCGCAGACGACTGACCTGTAACAGATAATTTCTCTGCATACCGGCCTGAGAAAGAAAAACATACATCATGGCCCGGGCATAATTGTTATCGTCGATAAAAATATCGACATAGGTTGGTAGAACACTGTCAAGCAGGTTAAGCATACCGATCCGGCCGCAACCCAGGATAAGTCCACGAGCGAGCCAGCCACCGAAATCAGCCACAATCGACTTGATATCGGCTGATGCTGGTTTATCATGCTTTTCGACGAACTCGCCGCGAAAAGTTTCGAGCAGCATCTCGCCATAATGAATCATGGTTTCCTTTTTGCCGTCTACCTTCGCCTGCAGCCGCCCATTGATGTATGACAAATTAAAACCATCAGACACAATAAGAATTTCGCGTAAAGATTCAGAAAAAGTCAGACCCAGTCTGCCGATCTCATCGAGAGAACTGCGGAATTCTTCTGGCGGCAGCGACATGCTCTTCTGGATGGATGCCTTAAAAATGCCTTCAAGTCGGCGATATTCATAGGTCAGCCCCTCGTCAATGCGCGTCAGTTCAGCTACGCTCTGCTGTTGCAGACCATCGATAAGAACCTTCTCACGTTCTATACGATCAGCGATACCGGTAAATATCAGCAGAATGAGTGGAATACCAGCCCCGTACAGAAACAGCGCAGCCAGTCTTCCTCGCAATCCTGGAGCTGCCTGCGAAATTCCAAGCAGAAAGTACATCATCACAATTAAAGCAAGAAAAGCCACCAGTCTGATCGAAAATTCAAGTGCGCTATAATACGCTGCCGGCTCAACCGCATGTACCGTTCTTGCAACGATGGTGTTACCAGAGTCGGTAAAGCTGATGATGCCCGGACAACCAGCAAACATGAACCCCTGTTCACCTGTCGGCATGGCGTTGACCAGTGCCGTGGCCGTAGCTGAAAACCCTTTTGATGTCGGTCTGATCAGGTCTCTGGACAGTGGATCCTGCCAGCCAAAATAGTAGCTGCGACCAAATTTGGCAGTAGCGGCAACAACAGCGTCTTCCAGCATTTGATCAGGAATCAGCAGCTTTTTTCCGACAAATACAATCAGATGGCCGGAAAATTTGCCGTTGCTGTCTTTCAGCCTGAACCAGCCGCCCCAGTGCCGGTCGTGACTGGAACCAATACTGACGATTTCATCAGGTGTCCGGTTCATGATTACGTGTGCACTGCGATAGCCAGAAAACTGAAAGATAAAACGTTCGTATTTTTGGCCGAGAGCCGGGTCTATTACTGCCTCAAGAAACTTCTGAGCCACAAATCGCGGCGGTGATGGCATGAAAGGCAAGGGAAGACATTTACCATTTTCATCATAAAGAAAAGCTTCTATCGACCCGGGATTGGCGTCAAAATTCTGTTTAAGTCTCTTATCGAATGATGCAGACGGATAAGGCAGAGCGGCCAGACTGGAAAAAGCATGCCCGAAGCGTTTGACCGGGTCGGCCTGTGAAGCGATATCTCCGAGAATCTTCGCCATTTCATTGCGCTCTGCCTCAATACGACGATTTAGATCTATCTCGGTAAAATACTTGTTCAAACCGGTCAGAAGAACGAAGGGAAGAAAAACAATCAGCAGGGCTTTGCCTGCTGCTTTGGCTATGGCGGCCAGAGGCTTCTGCCTCAACGACTCAGGTAATCTGGCAAACAATTGCATTCTGCTAGCAGTCGTATCTGATCAGCATGCGCAGAATCATCAGAAAAACCTCATAATCAGTGGCTCAGCGTAGTTTTCACGATCAAATCTGACTTCGGCCGCCTCTACAACCGGCTGCCGGCGCGAGCTGAAAGAGTTGGAAACTTCGTTCAAAACCTTCTCGACACGAAGAATCTTGCCTTTAACCGATACCTCGGCATAAGCAGCAATACGGGGATCGCTCTGCAGATCTTTTGGAAAGACGACTTCGAAAACATAATCCATATTACTTTCAGCATTCACAGAAGGTTGGCTGTTAACAAAAAGCGTGCGCCGACCCTGTTTGGTCGTTATGAATTCGATGCGGCCGCTCCATTCAACCGCACTGCCAATGTAAGGCGTCGGGTTGCGGCTTACTTCATAGACATCGACAAATTTGCCAACGTAGGCTGCGTTGCTGGTAGCGCGACGTTCCTGCTCTACTCTCTGCTGTTCCCTCTGTTTGTTAATCCAAAAGCGGCTGGCATTGAGCATTTCATCAACCTGCCGGTTCTGGTCGGCGGTGAGATTACCATACTGCCTGGCCATTGAAAGCAATGGTTCGGCCTTGTCATACTCACCACGTTGATAAAAGTAGCTGCCGCGGCTGTAATAGTTATAGCCCTGACGGCCGGCGAGATATGAAAGTTTGTCTTTAGCTTCCTTCAGATTCGGGTTCAGTTCGAGACAGCGACGGAACTGCAGAATCGCGTCCTCTATGCGTTCCTGCGCCTCGTATGCTTCACCGAGACCGAAAACTGCCTTTACCATAGATGGCTGCAGCGCGACGGCCTGGCTGAAGAAACTTTCAGCCCGTTCGGGAGCCTGCGTCTTCATGTAGATGAGACCTATTGCATAAGGAATTTCGGCATCGGTCGGCGCATTTTTCTGGGCGGTTGTATAGCTCTCCAGCGCGTCGGTAAAACGATTCTGGCGAAAACGCAAAAAACCCAGCATTTTGTTGAGAGCGGCATCTTCAGGTTTTTCGCGCAAAGCTACTTCATAATAGCGTATCGCTTCTTCGGGACGACCCTGATTGAGCATTTCTCGCGCCCGACTTACCGCCTGATCAGCCGGAATTGTATCGAATTCTGTCTGTTGAAGGGTCTCGCGCCCCTGGATCTTCTGTTGTGCGGCGACATCGGTAGCAAGAGTCTGCTGCATTGCCTCAAGTTCGCGACGGGCTGCCAGATAGTCAGGCTTGATCTGAACTGCGATCTGAAACTGAATTATCGCTTCCTTCATGAAGCCTTGCGCCTTGTAAACACGACCGAGGTTATAGTGAGCTTCGGGATAGCGCGGATCTTTTTCGAGAGCCTGTTTGAATTCGCGATAAGCTTCAAGATAACGGTTTTTGTAAAAATGATTGAGGCCAACATCGACATGAAATTTGGCAGTTTGCGCTTCAAGCAAGTTTGCCGGCAGCAGCAATGCCACAAAAAGGAATGCGATAAATCTGTATCTGTTCATTAGATCACCTCGACCGGTTTTAACAAAGTAAAAATCAGTAAAATATTAGCAGAGTCCGGGCCAAAACGAAACACGCCCAGCTTAATGCCCGACAAAACCCATCATCAAAAAAGCCTGCACAGACTCAAAGATTATTGAGATCTTCAAGCTGCTTTGCCGACTGTTCCTGCTGATCGATAATCTTATTCAGATCCCGCTTGATCGCCTTGCCATCGTAGCCGATCAGGTCGGCGGCTTCCGCGATCTTTGCCTTCTGCCGCATCTGATCAGCTTTACTAAGAGGCGCAACTGCCTTTGGTTCAGCCGTCGTCGTCGGAACCGCTTCCTGTTTGCTGCAACAACCGCCAGCAAAGGTTGCCGAGATCAAAAAAATCAAAGTCATCAGTCTCATAGACACCTCACAATCATCTGACAGTTCAATGCTAATACTTTCTCAGACACAAAACAATGCAAAACATTGCTTAGTTTGAGCAGTGTTTCGCTGATCGAAGTGCAAGACCGCTGGTCAGCTTAGTCGTCGTGGCTCTGCTGCTTTCAAACATTCTGGCGCTGTTCGCAACGCTGGCAGTTTACTCGCTCATCACCGCAAAATCTGGCGAAAAGGCTGTTGAATAAGTGGTTTGCATTTGCCGGTCGGCGCGTATAAAATGACGTTGATATGAGCAAAAAAGAATCTGGTCTGGTCTATTCAAGCGAATGGGGAAGAATGTGCCCCGGCTGTGAAAAGCCGGTGGCGCAGTGTTCATGCCGAAAAGGCGGCAATCCCGCCACGCCGGCGAAAGACGGCATAGTGCGGGTCGGGCGCGAGACCAAGGGGCGAAAAGGCGCTGGAGTTACCATAATCAGCGGACTACCCGGCAGCGAAGACGAGCTCAAAAAACTGGCGACTGAACTCAAAAAAAAATGCGGCGCCGGCGGCGCGCTCAAAGACGGCCAGATCGAGATTCAGGGCGAACACCGTGACCGCCTCGTTGCCGAACTCGAAAAAATGGGCTACCGCGTCAAACGCAGCGGCGGTTAGTCTTCTGTAACATAAGAGTTTAAGAATTCAATCCGTGGTATACCGCTTATGCCGGGCTCTCGGCAGGATCCCAACGCTACAACTCTCACCAGACGAGAGAATTATTGGCTAGCTATGGCTATGCGTCAAAGTTGCCTGGTTCGAAGTTTCCGCTTTTGGGAAGCCTGCCTGCGCCCTTACTAATTTTAAATTTCCATGAGACAGTTTTTGTGTTAAAGCAAGCTTCTTATTTTAACAACCCCAATAAAATAAGCGCCCGGATTGGGCGCTTTTTTGTTGAGCTTGATAAGCTTTGCTTCAGCCGCCGGAATTTTTGAGCGAGAAGTTGAGGTCGATCGGGTAAAGACGCAGGACTTTGCCAGAAGCGTTAGCTGGCGAAGTCAGCCTGATCAGAAAATCTTCGCCAATCGCTTTTGAGATCAGCGGACGGGTCAGAAAAGCTTCGGGAAACCCAACCTGCATGTTCTCAAACGGCTTATCGCTGCCGGGGGTGAAGCGCATCAGGTAATAAGGCATCTGAGCGCTGCCATCGCTGCGAATCGACCTGAAGCCGACCACACATTCACCGCTGCTGGTTTTTGCCAGCAGTTCGAGATCGAGAACATCACCGACCGGAATCTGAGATAGGACGACAGTATTGTCAGAAAGCCTTCTCACCGCGAGATAAAGCTCATTGTCTTTTTCAACAACGTAAGAAACGCTGTCCTTTTCGACCATCAGACTGCGCCCTTCAACTTTATCGGCGCGCACCAGAGCACCATCTTCGCTGAATTCGATGAGCTCCGCAAGTGTTCGATCGAGCACCAGCAGATTGCCCGAGGGCAAAAGCTCGATTCTTGACGGCCAGGCCAGCTGCTTGTCGCCAATGGCTGTCAGCCGGCGAATAATCAAACCCTGAACATCAATTTTAAGTAAAGCAGTGTTATCGACATCACAGAGCCAGAAACAGCCATTGGGCATCCTGACAAAGTCTTCGGGATAAATATGGCTCTCACTGGCTATTGAGAGATATTGCAAAAGCTTTCCGTTCTGGTCAAATTCTACAAAGCGCTTGTTGAGGCTGTCGCTGACCCACAGGCTGTCGCCAACAAAGCGCAGAGCAGCTGGTCCCAGTGGCAGCTCTTTTCCAAAATTCTCCCCGACATCGGCAACAGTCTTGAGACCAAGGTCGGCGGTTGAAGTGCCAAGAGGCAGATCGAGAGCAGACAGGGTGGCAGCGTTCATAAACAGCCAAAGCAGCAGAATTGTGTATCGTTTCATTATCTATCTCCGTTGATATATGGCATTGCCCAGCCAAGGTACTGCAGACTGCCGACCATCTGACTGAGTGCGAAATTCTTAATGTTATAAGATGCGGTTAACCTCAGGCATGCGCTTCTGGGCAATAATCTCGCTGGCAGCAATTTCCGGATGTCGATAGCGGGCCCGCCCCTTTGTCCACCACAGGCATTGAATTGCTTCAACCGGGCAATACTGCAGGCAGGCCATACACTGTTCGCACTTTTTCAGCCACTGTGGCCGACCGGCAGATGAGATAACGATGTTGTCTACCGGGCAGACCTTAGCACAGAGGCCGCAGCCCGTGCATGTCCTTTCAGCCTTGAAACGTTTCTGCATATAGGGAAAGCAGCTGACATTGATTTTCCATAAAAAGCCGGTCAACATCGCCAACGGCATCGGCAATGCATAATCAACCACAGTTCCCTGATTAACTGCGCAGGCTATCTCGAGCAGGCGATTATCACATTCACGCAGGGTGCGTGTGATTGTATCGGGGCTATCGCTGCCATAGAGAGGCGTATAGTTTCCTGGCATGTAAATAACCCAACCGGCGGCCAGGCTTTTGTTGCAGCATCGACGCAATTCGGCGGCAAAAATATCGAGAGCAGCACCCGCCGAGCTCGCGCAGTTGGCAATTGCAGCCACATAGCTGGTTTGCGACAAATCGACAAGTTCAAGCGCGCGAGCGACCAGTGCCGGAATACCGGCGCAATAGACCGGAAAAATGAACACAGTTTTATCGGTCTGCACCTGATATTTTTTGCCAGCGCGCAAGATTCCGGCAAGCGGCACGACAAAAGCCTCTGTAAGCCTGGCAGAAAGCGTGCGGGCAGCCACCAGCGAATTACCTGTTCCGCTGAAATAAAATACAGTCACACTCATACAACGCCACCTCCCGATCACCTTTATAACAGTATATCTCTTTAACCCGGCTTAGACCAGCCTGTTTAAAACGACCATCAACAAAGGTTTTACCGGCAGATCGATTATATGTTAATCTAACATTCAGAAAGCAGTAGAACCGGAGGACAAATAGTGATTTCAGCTGAGATAAAGAGAGTTTTAATGGCGTTTCTGATCGTTATCATAGCGTTGTCACCCGCGTCAGCGCGCCCCTTTGAGTCGCTGTTCTCAGAACGGACTACTCTCGATGGCGCACAACTCAGCGGGGAATATGATCCAAGAGCTTCCTGCGCAGTCATCGAAGGTATGCCAACCTTTCATTTCATCGACAATGACTTCATTCCGTCCAATAAGATCACGGCGCTGTGCGAAGATCAGTATGGCAATCTGTTTATCGGAACCAGAGACACCGGCGTTATCAAATATACGGTGATCGGTGACAAGCGTGCCGTTTTCAACAAATTTCCGGTCGAAGACACAAAGAAGCATGGTCAGATTGCAATTCACGAGCTTGCCTACAATAACCGCGAAAAAAGGCTGTATGTGGCGACCACGGGCGGGCTTTTTTACATCGTCGATGATGACGACTTCAGCTCGGCTTCCTGTCGGCCGGTAGAAGTGTTTGGCGACAAAACCATCACAGCAATGGCAATCAGTCACAGCGGCGAAGTCTGGGCCGGAACAGCCGAGGGCCTGTTCAACACGAAGGGCGAACATTACAGCGAAGCCGATGGCCTGCCGGGTGACCGCATAACCACCCTGCTGTTCGACCGCCACGACAATCTCTGTGTCGGCACCGAAACCGGCCTTGCCATTCGTCGCAGTGGCACTTTCCATACTATCGACTTCAGCGGCAGGGAGAAGCTCTGGATCACTGACCTGGCGCTTACCACGCCGCTGGAAATCATGATTCCGCTGGAAAAGTATGAATTGATCGTCAAGGCATTTTTCACCGGAATCAGGCTCAATCCGGCCTACGACGAGAAGGAACGCGGCGAGATCGATGCAATGGAGCAGGCATTGCTCGACGTGGCCAGGCCAGGTTCTGATTCACTTCTGATCGCAACGACAGACGGGTTTTATCAGGCTGATCCTACCGGTGGCAAAGCTTATGAAGTGAAAGAAGGCTGGATGCACTGCACTGCATTCAAAGACAACGGATTCATGTATGCCTTCAACAACCTTGCCCAGGTGCTCAATCTTTCGCCTACTACCAGAGATCTGGCACGATTTGATATAAACCGACGTTTTCGCAGCCGCATGATTGGCCGAATGCTGCTTGAAGTTCGCAAAGAAGCGGCGCCCGCGCTTCTCGATGAAGCAACGATAGCAGAGCTGCACGGCATAGATGAAGAGCGGATCATGCCTGAGCTTAAGTCGCGCCTGGAGGGTCTGCGGGCAACTTCCATGCTCATTGACCGCAACAATCTCTTCTGGCTTGGTTTTGATGGTGCCGGCCTCTTTGTTGTCGATGCTAAAATGAATACCGGCGACTTTTTCTTCAAAGCCATCGGACCATATATAGACAAAGACGGCATGCCGGTCGCAGGAGAGACAAAATATCGTTACTACATGGTTTCAGAAAGAGCAAACGTTCTGGTAGAAAGTGAAGACATGCTGCAGGGGCAGGCACAGTATCTTGGCGCCTGGTGGGGAGGATTCAAATTTTATCCGTTGAAAACATGGATCAATCGTTGTTCGCACCTTCGTGACGACGACTGGCATCGAATCGCCGGTTATATCGGCCGTGCTATTCCGCCAAAGGCTGTTTTCGAATTTATCTCGGTTCTCGGTTCAGATCCGTATGTATTTATCCCCTGCATTCATAACGGCGATATTCCTGACCTGGCGAGACATGGAGACGATACCGGAAGAATCGATGACGATGAAGAATTCATCAAGACTCACGAAATTCATGTTCTGCCAAAGCTTTTCATAGATCCGATGAACGTGATTGAAACCTACCCGGCCAATCACCCAGAGACTCGCATCAACGAGAAGCAACGCGAACTTCCTGTAGAATCAACTTTTGACGACCCACCAAGTCATTAAAAGGCCACCTGTGGAGCTCACAGGTGGCCGGAAGTTTTCTGAACGGAGACTATAATCAGAACTCAGCTGATTTTGGAGTTCGCGGGAAAGGTGACACGTCTCTGACGTTGCCCATGCCAGTGATGAACATCAGCAGGCGTTCGAAGCCGAGGCCGAAACCGCTGTGAACGACACTGCCGTATTTGCGAATATCGAGATACCACCAGATACTTTCTTCGGGAATCTTAAATTCAGCCGCGCGCTGCTTGAGAATCTCGAAGCGTTCTTCGCGCTGTGAGCCGCCGATAATTTCGCCGACGCCGGGGACGAGGATGTCCATGGCGGCAACTGTTTTGCCATCAGGATTGACGCGCATATAGAACGCTTTGTTTTCGCGCGGGTAATCGGTTACGATAACCGGCTTCTTAAAATGTTTTTCGACCAGATAGCGCTCGTGCTCTGACTGCAGGTCGATGCCCCAGCGATCTACCGGATACTGGAACTTCTTCTTTTTGTTGGGCGTGCAATTCATGAGAATATCGATCGCCTGCGTATAGGTGATACGCTCAAAACCGTTGTTTCGCACGAATTCAAGCTTTTCAAGCAACGTCATTTCTTCGCGCTCAGCCTGAGGCTTGAGCTTTTCTTCTTCGGCGTAGCGTTTGCTCAGGAATTCCATGTCGTCAACGCAATTTTCGAGGGCATAGCCGATGAGGTACTGCAAAAATTCTTCGGCGAGATCCATGTTGTCTTTAAGGTCGGCAAAGGCAACTTCGGGTTCGATCATCCAGAATTCCGCGAGATGACGCGAAGTGTTAGAATTTTCGGCGCGGAAGGTCGGGCCGAAGGTATAAACCTTACCAAGCGCCATGGCAGCGAGTTCGGCTTCGAGCTGGCCAGAAACTGTCAAGTTGGTAGACTTGCCAAAAAAGTCTTTTGAATAGTCGATCTTGCCGTCATCAAGCAGCGGCGGATCTTTTTCGGGCAGCGTGGTTACTCTGAACATTTCGCCGGCGCCTTCGCAGTCAGAACCGGTGATAATCGGCGAATGAATGTTAAAGAAGCCACGGTCGTTGAAAAACTTGTGAATGGCAAAAGTCATTGCATGGCGCACGCGAAGAATTGCGCCGAAGACATTGGTTCTGAAGCGCAGATGGCCGATTTCGCGCAAGAATTCGAGTGAATGTTTCTTGGGCTGCAGCGGGTATTCTTCGGGATCGGCGACACCTTCGACGCTGATTTTTTCGCACAGCAGTTCGACGGCCTGGCCGCTTCCCTGTGATGCAACAAGCTTTCCAGAGGCGATCAGCGAAGCACCGGTAGTAATCTTGGCAATGGTTTCTTCGTTCATGCCTTCGTAACCCTTATCGATATCGATGACCAGTTGCAGATTACGAATGGTTGAGCCGTCATTCAGCGCGACAAAAGAAACATTCTTGCTTGAGCGCCGGGTGCGCACCCATCCGCTCACCGAAACGGTTTCGTCTGAAGGCGACATAGTCAGAATTTTGCTGATAGACAGACTCATTGAATTACCTCAACTAAGATTGAATCACGGCATGCCTGCCCGGGCAGGTGCGCCGATTATACTTCAGCGCCCCGTTTCAGTCAATACGCGCTAACCGACAAAACTTGAAAAGGGGTTCAGGTAGTGTATAATGTTGATGAAACGAAGGGCGAAGGAGGATTGATGAAAAAGAAATATTACGAGATCAAGATAGAGCTGATGGAAGTTGAACCCGCAGTCTGGCGCCGTTTTGTCGTGCCGGCAGAGATTTCGCTAGACCGCCTGCATGACGTCATTCAGATCGTCATGGGCTGGCAGGATGAGCATCTGCACGAATTCAATTTCGGCAAGCATCGATATGTAGAAATTATCGATGAGGAATTCGACGATAAGGAAACCTTTCTCGAAGGCACTGTGCGCCTCAACAAGCATTTCAAAAAGAAAGGCGACAGCTGCATATACGTTTATGACTTCGGAGATTCGTGGAGTCATCGACTGACCCTCGAGAACTCAGATTTCAAGCGATCAGAAGACGACTTCGAAATGTGGTGTCTCGAAGGCGAGCGTGCCTGCCCGCCAGAAGATGTCGGCGGCCCCCCGGGTTACGAAGAATTCTGCAAAATCATTAAAAGCCCTAAAAACAAAGAGCATGCCTCGACCGTAGCCTGGTCTAACGGCCTGCAACCGACCGGCAAAAAGTTCGATCCGGCCTGGTTCGACGGTGAAATGGTGAATGTAACGCTTTATTGGTATGCCCGCTGGTCACGACCACGCAAGCTCGACTGAAGCAGACTGGTTTTTCACCAGTTCCCGGTAGTTCTAGCAATAAAAAAACCACCTTGCCGGTGGTTTTTTTTATCACAGATTAGGGCATGAGGGATTTGAACACCAGCTACAATTCATCGCTTCAGAGTCACGCAGTCGATTTGTTACCCCGATGTTACCCCATCGTTTCATAATACGTAATACAGATATCTGCAGCTAGTGACTTACTTATCGCACGTTTCCGACTTATTTGCACTTGGAAGTGATACGCCTACCTTTAAATTAAAAGCGCTGGGCGAGCTATTGCAGCTAGCGCACATTGGCACAATTTTTTCCCCGTCAACTGATGGATTAGTTATGTGCCCACCTAAAGTTGCTGGATTACTGCAGCCATTAACAGAACAGCTTGCCGGCCAAGCCTTACCTGAATAATTTAACCAATGCTGCTTCCATGTTCCACAACTACAAGCTCTCCCACCAGTTCCACCCTTATTTCTCCATCCAATAGCTGTAATCCCCATTGTTCCTCCTAAAAAGATTATTTAAGATGCCAGCCGTCTAACAATATCAATAATGATACAAAAAAACATTCAATGATGTCTATATCAGATAAAAAGCAGGCTATATCAATTTAAGAATCTTGATGATTGTTCTTCCGTCTTTGCAATATTTAATGCTCTATCTGCCGTTCCCGGCTTCTGAAACCTCAGCAAATCAGCGAGTTTATCAAGTAAAAACTTTACCCGTTCTCTCATGCTTGAATCGACCTTGCCGACTCTGGCTACTGGCTTTGTTTTCATGCAACCGGCCTCTTATGCTTTTGATCTTCAGACGCTTGCAAAAATGCTTTCCCGATTGCCAGAAGCTCTTCAGGAGACAATGAGAGATACCTTTCCTGCTCAGCCTCAAGTTTGCCATGTGATAATTCTGCAATCTTTGCACAAATTGAGCTATCACCCTTTGAAGGAAGCAGCACAACATTGAATTGCAATCGTTTCTCGCTCTTGAGAATGAAAGAATCTGTTTTTATCGGTCTGCATGCATTCAGAACCAGCCATTCTTCGAGCTCTGCGAGGCTGAATAATACGCGACCTTTTTTGCCTGGCTGTTTCAAGGCCTTTATTTTTCCAGCGCTTACCCAGTTTCTCAGCGTGCCCGGCGTGACATGTAAGAATGCAGCAGCCTCTTTATAGTCCATCGTTTTCATTGATTACCCCATTAACAGGCGATCTGACAGAGGTTTAGGATTGTCTTTGCCTGCCATACCTTGCCGCCCTTTTTGGTTGGTATGCCTCTGAGTTCCAGTTCTGCAGCAATTTTACGATAACTCAAGCCGGAAGATCTTAACTCTCGAATAACAGAAAGAATCTCTTGCTCATTGGTTTCAGGTAAAAGGCTTTCACCATCAGCAGCCAGCTTAAAGCCGAAAGGCACTTGACCGACTCTTTGCCCTTGCTGCTTTTTCACCTGCAAGGCTGCCTTTGTTCTTTCTCCAATGGCTTCTCGTTCCCACTGACTCACGGAACCAAGCACATTTAATACAAGCCGGCCAGCGGCCGTGCTCGTATTTATTGAATCCTGCACAGATACCAGAGCCACCCCTGTTTTTTCAAACAGTTCAACCAGGAAGCCAAGATCTCTGACCGATCTGGTTAAACGATCAAGCTTTAAGATCACAACCGCCTCGATCTGCTTAGCTTGTATCATGCTCAAAATTTTCTGCATGGCAGGCCTGTTAAGTGATTTTCCAGAATGACCGGCATCAACTTCAGTGTTCATCAAATCAATGTCGAGTGCTTCACAGTATGCTTTAATCTTGTCCTCTTGGTGCTTCAAGCTCAAACCGCTTTCTGCCTGATCTTGAGTGCTAACCCTGATGTAACCGACAGCTTTCATGCCGCTTCTCCAATTTGTCATTTTTTGTCATCGACATACTTAATATAATGTCATTTTTTGTCATCGTCTACTTGTTTTTGCTTTTTGTGTATAACCGGTCGGTGATACACGCTTTTCATCGCTAAAAAAAGCCAGACAATCGGTTCTACAAGCCCGATTGTCTGTAATTTATGTCTGACACCGCTCTTTCAAAAACAGCGGAATGATTCTTAGCCCCACATTGCTTTCTTGTCTGATGCCCGAATCAGCGTCTGCAAAGTTGCAACCATTTCTGGATCATCGCTGAATCGATCTCGCAATTCTTGCAAGGCCTTTGTTGTGTCGCCGCCCTGAATAATTACGATTCTGTCACCGCGTTGGCTGACTTCGCCGAATAGAGACAGTGCTGCTCCCAATCTTTCTATACTGCGAGCATCTTTTTCTTGCTGCTTTGCCTTAATCGCCTCTTCGGCTGCTTGCTCAGCGGCCAATGCTTCAAGCTTCGTTTGGTAGTATGCTTCTTGGTTCCGCTCGAATGCCGACAGGGCGGCGCTGCGCTCTTCATAACTCTTTGCCGCATTGTTGAAAATTTCTTCTTGGCGCCGCTTAACTTCTTCGTAAGCGGTCATTTGTTTTTCAAGATATTCCAGGTATTTTTCTGCATAGGCGCCTGCATCTGTTAACCGCAATGACTCAAGATCATACTTAGACGCGCCAGCCTGTTTTACCATGTCCAGCAGATACGGTGAAATATTGCGGTCCATGTAGCCTGTCTGCAGCTGGGCGAAAGCATCGTATTGCTGAGATGAGGATAGCTTATCCATGTCAATCATGCCGGTGATCTGGCTTAGTATGTTGGCGCGCAAGTTCGACGGCAAGCCGCCTGACATATACATAGTGTCGAGCCATGGCGCATATTGCGCGAAACCCTGCGCTACCTGGGTGTTTCTTTCGCCGGTTGCAGCGCCGAGAGAACGCGCCATTTCGGCAGCTGCCATTTTGATTTCGTGAGCTGCTTCGGCCAGGTCGGCAGTGTCTTTACCGCCGTCAGTCCAGTTAAGAGAATAGGAACCGCCGTAAGCAAGGTTAGCCGCTTTGCGATATGCCGCCTCTTGACCGACAAGGGCTTGATAATCAAAACCCTTTGCTGATTGCAGCTCGTAACCCATTTCGACCGATCTATTGTTTTTTTCGGCGCGCTCGATCGCTTCGTTAAGAGTGGCGAGGGCAGCACTGGCGCCCTGGTCGATCAGATTGTATGTTCTGGTTTTCTTGCTGAAAAAGCCATCGCCGCTGTCACTCCAGCTGTAACCAGTCTGCGTGCCATGGTAACCAAATCGACCAGCGGCAAGCTGATTTTTGTCCTGCCAAGAGAGGTATGGCAGCATACTAACTTCGTGCGATTTAACCCACGCCGCACTCATCTGCGAACGCAAATCAGACGCGGCCTGCAAAGTTTCGGCTTTGAACTTTTCCTGCCTTCCGCCGAAGATGCCGCCCGAGCCAGTCAGTCTGCCGAGAACAAAATTAGTTGCCAGGTTGATGCCGAGGTTGCCGAAGTTAATGCCGCCTGCCGCATTCATGACCGGGTTGGACTGTGCAACCGATTTTGAAATGACTGTATTCAGGATGTTGCCAAGTGTCATGCTCAGATTGCTGAAGTCAGCATTTGCAAAGCCGGCCTGAACGGCTTCGGCGATGGTTTTTGATAGTGGTTCTTTTATGTCATTAAGCGTGTCTGGGATAGAGCCTCCAGCTGCAGTAAATAGCCCGCCGGACATGAAGTCCATCATCTTTGTATTAGCAGTAGCAAGCGTCATATTTTTCAGCTCGTTGCCCCAATTTTTGCCAGCGCCGGCCAACGTTGCAAGAACATCGTCGTTCAGATCGCGAAACTTCTTTTCGAGTTTGCCGGCCTCTGTATCGCCATCCTTCAGACCGACAGCGAAGCCGCCGGCAGCTGCTGCCATTGCTGTCAAAACATTCTGAGCATCCTTCAGGCTTTTTGTTGTTTTCAGGCTGAATCCAAAACTGTCTGCAAAGGTTTCCTGAAATTCCTGAATGAGAATCTTGCCTACAGCTAACTGTTTGTTGAGCTCATCTTGGGCTTGTTTCCTTTTTCTTCGGGCCTCTTCTTCCGCCTTGCGGCGTTCCTCTTCTATTTCTTTTTTTCTGGCCGCTTCATCGGCTTCTTTCTTTGTTGCTTCTGCTTCCCTATCTTTTTGTGCCGATAGTTTACCAGCCAGCTTTATTCGCTCTCTCTGTGTTTCCAAGCTCTTTAATTCAAGAGTAATTCTATTCTCTTCCTTTTCAATAACCTTGTCGATTTCATCAAGCCAACCAACATTTATACCAGCAGATTCGAGTATCCCCGCTGCTGATGAATAGCTTTCTGCTTTCTTTGCCTTATTGATAGCTGTTTGTTGTTGAGCAAGTTCGAATTTGCGCTCCCTGATTTTTGCTAACTGGCCGGCCTCGCCCTGATTGGCGGTTATTCCATTTAATCTATTCGAGGCGTTGACTATCTCGTCTATTTGCGTGGCAATCTGTGTTAACCATTCAACTGTTGGTATCATCACAGGTATGAGGCCTTCGCCAAGAGAATGTTTGAGATCTGTTACCGACGTGTCGAGTTGAGTAAATTTATCGTTGACGGTTGTTCCGTGCTTAGCCAGCACGTCGGCACTTGCACCCGCCTGCTCTAACACAGACTTTAACAGCAACGATCTATTATTCAGCAGTTCCGTTGCGTCAGAAGCTTGCTTAAAAGCCGGCGGCAGCAGTCCAAGCTGAATAAGCTCTTCTTTGCTACCTTTGCTTATTGCCTTGACGAGTCGGTCAAAAGTCTGCTCGATGCTCTGGCCGAATTCATCGCCCACTGCATCTGAAATCTGCCAGAGTCGCGCAATTTCGCCGACATCTGTAGAGACGCCCAGCTTCAAGGCCTTGTGGTTCATACGAATCAGAGTAAGATTATCAACCAGCCCATTGCTTGCCTTTTTTGTCGCCTGCTGAAGCTGATCGAAAGATATGCCCATTGTTGAAGTCAGTGTCTGCAAATATAATCTGGCTTCTGAGAGCTGAGAGGCTTCCTTCGCCATCGAGAAGGCGCCCTTTACAGCAGTTCCAAGGGCTGCTGCAGAAAGAGCCGTCTTCACAAAAGACGAATCCATTATTCCTGCACCAGTCTTAACGTTCTGACCGGCCTTGTTGGCTTCGCTGCCTACGTCTTGCAACCCTTTTTGCACACTGCGCAAAACCTGTTCGCTACGCCCGGCATCGGTTTCAATAATAATTTTTGTGCGTTGTTCAGACATAATGTATTCTTTCTATATTGTTCGAACGTCGCACTATAACGGTTATTACTAGAACTGATTCTATCACAAATCGGTGTTATGGCCTCAAAATCTGCATTTCACCCCCATTAATCGTGAATCTGCTGTGATCAATAATAGTATGTAGACACTTAATATTATAACCAAAAAGACTGTGTTTTCATACATCGAAAGCCCTGAAAACATTGATTATTATGCAGCTTCAACTATATTCACAAAAGACATAAAAAACATGTTGTGCATGAAATATTAAAGGCTCACAACATTTAATACTCTGATCAATCATTGCCAGGCAAAACAATATGTCCCGCAGCATACTACCGCCAGAAAACCTGTTTTTCTTCTACTTCGAAGGCTACAAAAGCAAACCGTAACCCTGTGAAGGTTTGCCGGTGAGAAGCCAGAAACCACCGGCCGCCACGAATCTAATTACCTGAGAAGTTTTGAGAGAGGGGGAATTCTTGGAGCTGCTAATGTAGCGAGAGATAAAAGGGGCTCTGAGTCGTGATATTTGTCTGATTACTTTGGGTTGGTGCTAAATGGCCGGCCCAGGCACGCAAGACAAAAACTACCCGGCCTTATTATGGCCGGGTTGTTTTTTGTCCAGCGTTGCCAAGGCCTCACAACAGATTCAAGCACACCAGGTAATCAAAGTTACATTGAAGTTAAGCAAGTGGCGGCCGGTGAACAGGCTTTGAGGCCTGCCAGATTTTCGCCTGATCTGATCTTGTCATTTGTTGTCATTCATTGTCATTCTGCTTTTGCAGCGAGAACAAAGGCAACTGGCTAAGGCGTGGCAAAAATGGAACCGGGCGGCAAGCCCGGTTTGCTTTTTGCCCTGCCGTGCTCGGTGCCTTGACTCGAATCATCATAGCACCTCAACAAGTATACTTTTGCTGTCGAAGGCGCAAACCGCAGACCGGAACCCTGTGAAGGTTTGCCGGTGAGAAGCCAGAGGCCACCGGCCGCCACGAATCTAATTGCCTGAGAAGTTTTGAGGGAGCGGGAAGGCCTGCAGCCGAAAAGCTTGCCTGAGCTATAACCATGCCTGCGTCATGATATTTGTCTGGTTTCTTTGGGGCTTGTGCTGAGTGGCCGGCCCGGGCACGCAAGACAAAAACTACCCGGCCTTATTATGGCCGGGTTGTTTTTTGTCCAGCTTTGCCAAGGCCTGGCATGCGGCAAAGCACACCAGGTAATCAAAGTTACATTGAAGTTAAGCAAGTGGCGGCCGGTGAACAGGCCTTGAGGCCTGCCAGATTTTCGCCTGATCTGGTCTTGTCATTCATTGTCATTCTGCTTTTGCAGCGAGAACAAAGGCAACTGGCTAAGGCGTGGCAAAAATGGAACCGGTCGAAGGCCGGTTTGCTTTTTGCCCTGCCGGGCCGGTTGCCTTGACTCAAAATCATCTCAGGGCTGAAAGCCTGAAAAACGAAGTGGCGGCCGGAAAACGCCTTTCAGCTGCTTTTATCTGAATCTATCAACAGTTTTTCCATTGTGAGAACTGCATCATTCTGACTGCCTGGTATGTCATGCGCGTAAATGTCGCCGGTAATTCTGGTATTTGAGTGTCCAAGCCTTGCAGAAACAGAGGGTAAAGAGTTTTTATCTTTCAACAGCATACTTGCATGGGTATGTCTCAAATCATGTGACCTTACACCAGAGATACCAAGCTCTTTCGAGATGCGCTTAAGATGTTCGGTTAAGCGTCTCGGGTTAATGTGTCGGCGACCGCCGAACAACAGACCTTTGCGCTTTTCAATCGGAACCTGCCGGAATTCGTTAATGATTGAATGCGGTATCTCGAGCGTTCTGTATGATTTTTCTGTTTTAAGAGGCCTGAGATGCACACCGCCACGACTTTCAATCAACTGCCTTCTGATTGTGACGGTTCTTTTCTCAAGATCAATATCAGACCAGGCAACGCCCAACGCCTCACCACGCCTGGCACCGGCAAACAGCAGCAGCAGACACGGAAACTTGTATTCTGATTCAAGGCACTTTTTATAGAGCATGTTGAATTCATGCTTTGACAGAATCCTGTGCTTTGCCGGTTCTATTTTCGGCATTTTAACGCCCTTCAACGGGTTTCGAAAAATCAATTCATCTTCAATGGCCTGTCTCAACGCAGCATTGAGAATTGAACGTACAAGATTAACTGTCCTGGGGGAACGTCGGGCACTCAACTGAGAAAAGAACCCGGCAAAAATAAGGGGTTTCAGATCTGCTAGATTGAATTTACCTAGTTCAGGCTTTATGTGATTATTTATCATCATAAAATAAAGCCGTTTAGTGGTATCAGCCTTGCCAGTTGAATACTTTGCAAGCCATGTATCAAGCCAATTCTCAAGGGTAACAGTAGAATTATGATCAATACCATTGATCTTTCGATACTTTTCCAGCAGTTCAAAGCTTTCTTTCAGAGTTTTTCCGGCCGGAAAGTGTGTTTCAACAATCCGGCCGGCTGCGTCTTTCGCCCTATGACGATAATAATAACGGCCATTTCTCTGATAGAAACAGCCGCCACCTTTAGGCCTTCTGGCTGCCATCTGCGACCTGGTTATAGCTTTCAATAAGCAGCTGTGTGTGCTCAAAAATAATGAAGCCTTTTTCCATGCCAGCGGCTATATAATATGGAACAAGATCTATAACATTTTTGAACCAGCGCATTTTGCTGAGTTTCAATTCAGTTTTCTGCAAGTATGATTCAGACAGAGTTTCAATATCTCTAAAGTCAGAGATGACAAAGTTATCAGATTTCAGCATGCCAACAAGCTGCCTGGTAATTGTTTCCGCTCCAGGCTCATCTTTTGCAATATCCCAGCACACAAACAGACCAGATAGTAAACCGTAAAATTCTGCCAAGGCCTTAAGATCGACTACTTCAGAAAGAGCACTTGCAAGAGTTGTGTCAATTGAGCCGCAGAAGTCAAAGGCAGGAAGAGGCTCACGGTACCGACGACCGGCAGCAATTATTTCACACGCTTTGCCAAAGTATTTATGAGAGCCTTTATTGTTAACAAGCATATTATAAATCTCCTGTAAAAAATTAGTTATCTAAGGCTGCTGTAAACGTGTTTGCTCAACAATCAGCAGCGGTTTTTGTAAAAGGCAGGGGCTTGCGCCCCTGCAATCTCACTCTGGTAGAGCGAGGTTTAGAGCGTAATTCGGTAGATTTTCCATAAATCGGTCAACTTCGTGCCGGTCATAGATCTTCTTTCGGATGCCAGGCAACTGGCGTGGAGTAAGAGCAGGAGCTATTTTGTCAATAAATACCTGCTCACAGAAACCGGTTAACTCGGCGGCCTCTGCAGCATTCAGCCATCTGGCAAATGCAAGGCGCTGCCAGTTGATAGGTTTTCGTTTCATAATTTGATTATCTGCCTTTCAATGCTGAATTACAGAGGTCAAAACCGTGGCTTCGTTATGTTGGTCCCGGGAAGAATCTCTTTGAATCCCGCAATCGAGCCACAACCTCAAATCAAGACCGCTTTTGAATGCTTCGGTATGATCTTTGCCATAGCTACGAAGAACGGGCCAAAGACGAGCATTGCCAAAGGCGTGAAGCCATAATAGCGAAGCGTTTTGACCGGCGCGGTCGTTATCCAGAGAGACAAGAATTTTTGAAGCACAAGCGAGAGCCTTATTTGCAGAATGTGCTGTGTTAAAAGTCAAGTCGTTTTTGCTCTACACAGGCTAATTTCCTTATAATTTTCAGTGAAAGACTCTCCTTTCCTGGCCAGCGCCCTTGCCTGCCGAAGAAGTTTATTCTCAACGACACAGCGGCGAATGTCGCAATGTTTCAACGACATGGACATAGAAAACAACACAGCCCTTGCGAGTTGTACGCTGGAAAAGAAAGGCAGCTGAATTCGTCGCAGCTGCTCATAAACGACTATTAGCCAGTCAGGAACGCCTGGTTTTTAGAGAAAGGTTCGTAGCATCACCATAGACACAGTGAAGCGGTTTCAGCTTGGCTGGAATGACGAGGATAGATATCACTATCGCTTTAACAGGGATTGCCGGAAGTCCACTTCGAAAGAGATGGCAGGCTGGAAAGAGCTCGCTGGTTGCCTCGTGGGATTGTCATTCCGTCTTATTCAATATCCCCAGGCGACTGTTGCGCCTCAAGATCAGGCGTCCTGATGTTTAGCACCGAAACGACTACTGACTGAGATATGTGCGTTTGCGGCGGCTCCGTTGCCAGCCTTCTTCTACGGCCCTGCAAAATCTGTTTTCGTTGTTGTCAGGTCAGACTTGATGCAATAGCTACCTCGGCCAGGAATGCGTCGGCGACGCCTATGGCGATAGGCGAGCACTATGAATCAGCTTGGTCATTATATATTCACCTTGTAGGTGAATATATGTGCTACATATCCATGAACATTGATTTGTAGGAGCTTTCTACCACATCTCGGCTTGAGTAGAAAGAAGGAGGTGAATAAACTAATCTCGGTCATTGGTACCTTGATACCGCTTGCAGAATGTTTAGCCCACCTTCCCCTTACCTTAAAACTAAGACAGCATTAGGCCTTGTGATTGCCGCATTCAGCCGTAATGAATAATGATAGTTTAAGGTAGGGTTCATTCTAACAAGTTTGAACAGATGTAGATTATTGTAATGAAAAAAACTGATCGTCCGACCTATCTTGGCATAGACGTGTCAAAGAAAGTCTTGATTGCTGCTTGTATGGAACAGAGCGCAGGGCGCAGCTTTAACAACTTAACAAACTTTCGACCGTGCAAAAGATCGCCATTCAAGATTTCTCCCCGACATGCCGCGTTGTTCTGGAAGCCACCGGCGTGTATCATTCCGCTTCTTTTGTTGAATTTGTAAGTCCAAATGACCGAGATTAGCTTATTCACCTTCCTTCTTTCTACCTGAAGCTTATCGGTAGAAAGCTCCTTACAAATCAATGTTCATGGACATGCAGCACATATATTCACCACAAGGTGAATATATAATGACCAAGCTGATTCATAGTGCCGCCTATCGCCATAGGCGTTGCCAGATCGCCGCATTCCTGGCCGAGAAGTATTGCATCAAGTTCAGATTCGACAACAACGAAAACAGATTTTGCAGGGCCGAAGAAGGCTGGCGCAACGGAGCCGCCGCAAACGAATACATATCTCGGGTCAGTGTCGTTTTGCAAAGCAACATCAGGACGCCTGATCTTGAGGCGCAACAGTTCGTCAGATATTGAATAAGACGGAATGACAATCCCACGAGGCAACCAAAGAGTTTTCCGCCTGCCATTCTCTTTAGTGACTTCCGGCAATCCCCAGCCAGGCCGATAGTGATATCTATCCTTGTCATTCCAGCCAAGCTGAAACCGCTTCACTGTGTCTATGGTGATGCCACGAACCTTCTGCAACCAGGCAAGCTGTTCCGGACTGGCCAATAGTCGTTTGTGAGCAGCTGCGACGAATTCAGCCGCCTTCTTTTTCCACAACTCGCAAGGGGTTGTGTGTTGCTTTATGTCCATGTCGCCGGAAACATTGCGACATTCGCCGCTGTGTCGCTGAGACCCTGGCTCTCTGGCTTCAAAACCTGCCAGATTACGAGCCTCAATAAAGCTTAGTCCATCAACGTTTCGAATCAGGTCTATAATATCGCCAGACTTATTGCAGCCTCGACAATAATAACGGCCGCGATCTGGCCAGAAGGTAAAACGATCATTGCCACCACATACGGGGCAAGGGCTGCACCATTCAACTGCAGTCTTCTGCTTAGCAGTAATGCCTTTCTGATTGAGATATTCAATAATATTCATAAATTTTGAGCTTTTCAGCCTCCTTCGTTTGTCCTGGTGCAACTTGAATTCTGCAAAGTCACACCAGTCAGTCGGTATGGCTTCTAATTTCCAACTGTTCCCGATCATCTTCGGGCTGCTGGTATTTGAGCCAGTTGGTAATCGTTATGATTCTGCCACCGTTGCTGCTTTCCTGGGTTATCATCTGCTCAGATTCAAACAGATTCAGAACTCTTTTAACCTTGTTCTTATCGATACGGTATTTTTCAGAGATGCTGATACTGCTGGTGATAAGCTGACCGGGAAGCAAAAAGAATTTCTTACCCCTGAAAGAAACTGAATAGGGTTTATGTGCTGCCTTCAATAACAGAAACAGCCAGACAGCGGCATGGTCTGCATCTCTGGAGACAACAGGATTTTTAAGAGAGCAGCGATAAAGCTTGATGTAACCTGATTGCATTCGCAGCCCCTTTCTGATTCAGGAATCATTTGCAGGGGTTTTCAATGAATGCCCGGATATCTTCAACCCGCCAGAAAGTGCAGCGGCCGTTCTTTATCGGCTTCGGAAATTTGCCTGACTTGACCCAGTTCCAGATCGTGGCGCGGCAGAGGGGGATGAACTGTAAAATTTGATTCAGTCTGATCAGACCGGTTTCGGGCAGCTTTGCGGTTGTCTCTATTTTCATGCTGCCACCGCCTGATTGTCAGGTTGCCGGTGTCTGCTGCAGACAAGCTGGGCTAATTGCAGGTTACTGTATTCGGCCTCGACTTCCTTCATTTGCAGCCGAATGCCGGTTAAAAGACTCGCATAGGCATGAATTCTGGTTGTATCAACCGCGCCATTCTTCACCATGAAACGGTCGTTGATAAGGTTCGAGGCGATGAGCTCAATAGCCTCTGAAACTGTTGCAAATTTCGCCAGACAATCTTCAAAATCAATAAGAACTACCTGGCTTTCCTTTCTCTCTTTCTCATTCCACGGGCACAAAAAAACATCAAATGGGCCTTGAAATGAATCGACAGCATTCAATAATTCGCCGACTTTGCCGCGATCTTTTGAAGATGTGAACCACACAAACTGCATAGCGTCTTTTGGGGTTGAGGCATGACTGATCATGGCTTTGCCTCAACTTTGTCGGCATTGCCGCCGCATGATTCAATGAATGCGTTAACGTCTTTTTCATCCCAGATGGTGACACGTTCGCCAAGCCTCTTACCGGCAGGGGCTCTACCGGCTTTCACCCATTTATGCCAGGTGGCTCTGCTTATGTTCAGCAGCTTTGTAATCTGTTTGCATCTTAGATAAACCGGTTTTTCGGACAACATAAAAAACACCTCGAAATAAATTCAGGCTCAGGAGTCTAAAAAGCTGCGCCTGTTGCTTCTTTTTTCGAGGCGTGTTAACTTGTCCTTACCACGGGGCGTTAATTCGCCTTAAAAAAATAAGCCTTGTTGATTCTCTGAATCTACAGGGCTTATTTCATTTTGAGCAAAGCCACTTCATAAACCAGAACAACCAACAAGGAATATTTTACCAAAGTATCCTTTTTATGTCAAATTTTAATTAAAGGATACTACAACGAACTATAGCGCACTATAACGAACTATTGCTCTCGCGTCTACATTTTACATCTTATTTTTCTTGAAATAAATGCTGACTTACACGACCTAGAGCAATACTCTTGATCTTTTCGGCTTTTTCGAAAGAATACCCCACAATTAGGACACATCCCGATTTTGAAGTAACCTTGGCCGAAATAAAGGCCGTTATCACTATCACATAAGCTAAAATCAAGGTCTATCGTGCTAATTTTGTAACTATGCTTAAATTCTGTTGTGCCGCGCACAAGCATTCGATTTTCTTCAGTGAGGCTGTAATCGCAATATAAGCAGGCCACTATTGCATGAATCATTGCCTTTTCAGCAATGTTCATTGCACTGCCAAGGGTTCTTTCGAGATCAATGCAACACTGCCCCATGCCACGCCAGGAGGCGACCGGCTTGCTGTCTGAAAAGTGCTTAGTAATTCTTTTTTCTATGGAGTCTATATGGTTTTTAATATCAGCAGGTAGCTCATCATAAGGCTTTTTGATCAATGCAATAGTCATAACCTGCTTGATAAAAACATTAAGATCTTCGGCCTGCTTTGAGAGCATCTTATCGTTGGTAAGCGCGTGAATCTCTTCTGCAGTCGTTTCACTTGTCTTCTGCATTTTATCGTCAGTTCCGAGAATAATAGCCGCGTCAGTTACCTTCACAAGGCTTTCTGCTATTTCACTGATGGACGCAGAATTAACAAAAGGCAACACATACTCAATCAGCCACTCAATGGCACGCTCTTGATCTGAAAAACTATTCAACTGCTCTCTCCGATTAAACTTAGTCGTTCCTCAACAATTATCGGATATTCAACAGCAGCATACAACTTTTTTAGACCACGTTAGAACTCCTTCAAACATCGGCAGTAAACAAATACCGCAAAGCCACATAGAAAATCTGGCATCGACCAAGCAAAATTTACACAGCAAACTACTGTCTCATTTCGATCAGACTCAATCGCCTCAACCAACCTCATAGAATCGCAACGATGGCCCGAGGTTGATTCCAAAACCACTCGAAAGGGGTAATCATACAAAGACAACCGAAACGCTTTACAATGACCAGAAAAAACACCGGAGTGGTCGGGCAGGTTCTAAAAACCAGACTAGTCTGCAAATTAGAAGGTTCTAAAAACTACCACCAAAAAACAGGACAGGGCCGCTGATGGTATAGCAGGCCATAACCTTTTTGGGGGGTGTAGTACTGCTAACATTGTTTGCAATATACTTTTTCCTTCCTGCAAGGGGAGGTTTTATTCTTGTTCATCCATTCTTTATTAATTCTTGTAATACATTCTTGTTTGCGCTCAGTGAGCGATGAAATTCACCGTTCATTTCATCGCTCACTTTTTTTCCTCAATTACCAGCAGATTAACTATTTAAGAGCATCGCCAGCCTTAGTTCATCGTTCATTTTATCGTTCATTTCATCGCTCATTTCATCGCTCACTGACCGGTCATTTTGTCGCTCACTTTGTCGATCATTTTGTCGCTCACTTTTTTTCATCGACTGACAGCAAATTAACTGTTTAAGAGCGTTGCCGGCTTTGATTCATCGCTCACTTTGTCGCTCACTTTGTCGGTCATTTTGCGGCTCACCCATGAACAAAGGTTGAGCGGGGCAAAAATCCGGAAAACCAAGACTCAAAGCCAAAAACAGCCGCGCTTAATAATTCTGCCAGGACTGCATATTATTGCAAGAAATTCCATGTTTTCTTCGTCTCTCAAAACCGCCAGTTCATGCCGATTTGACACAACGCGAAACCCGCTCACCCCTGCTTTCATTAAGACGGACATGCAACCGCCTGCTTACGGGTAACAGAAACCCGGTTAATGCATACAGAAATCAGGCTGTAATAATGGCGATATTTCCGGGGTTTTTCGGTGAATAACTCCGCGAAACCTCGACAATTCACAGAAATCCAGAAACAAAAGTCTGTTGTCAGCTGAAACCAAGCCAAAACAAGAAAGTTCTTGCTTTATTTATAGTTTTTGTCGATAATGACAAAAAAGCCAATTAAGAAAAAGGGTGCAGAAATGGTCATTTCATTTGGAGTTAAAAACTTCTTTTGCTTCGAAGATGGCGCCGAAGTCTCTTTCAAAATCCCAAAGACAGACGAGAACCCGCGCGGCATAGCTACTTCAATCTGCGTTAAGGGTGCCAATGCCTCTGGCAAAACGAATCTTGTTAAGGCCCTGGCATTCATGCGGCACTTTATCTGCGACTCTTTCGCCGCCAAGCCAGAAAGCGAAATTCCATTTTACTCTCATTTCGACAACGACAGCCCGAGTGAATTCTACCTGGAGTTCACTCATGACAAGAAGCGCTACTTTTACGAACTGGCACTAACCAAGAACAAAGTTATTTCTGAAAGCCTTTCGAGGGTGGTAAGAAGAAAGAGCCTGCTTTTCAAGAGAACAAACAACGACATTACAGAATGCATCGAAGAATTCTCAGATCTGAAAAAGATCAACTTTCGAAACAACTGTTCAGCAATCAGTACCGCTCACCAGTTTGAATTCAAGCCACTTGAGCCCGTCTATTTCGCGGTTCAGAACATATACCCGAATGTTGATCTATTCGGTTACAAGGAACTGATTCTGGATTCTCAGGAACTTGCCAAGCTGGTACTCAATGATGATAAATTCAGAGAGTTTGCAACAAGCCTGCTGAAAGATTCTGATACCGGCATACACGAGATAAAGGTAAAAAGAATCAAAACACCGGACGGAAAAGAAACTTACATGCCTTTCTTCGTCTACAGAAAAGGCGATAAGAAGCACTCTCTAGGCTTGCTCCTGCAATCGAGAGGCATCAAAACCCTCTTTAATCAGGCATACTATTACTATAACGCCCTGCAGGAAGGCGGTCTTTTGATAGTTGATGAGATAGACGTTGGCCTGCATCCTGATATCGTTGAAGCTCTGGTATCAATGTTTGACAATCCCAAGCTGAATACCAGGAATGCTCAACTGATATTCACGACCCATTCAGAAAACATCATGGACCGCGTAGGCAAATACCGTATCGTTATGGTCGAAAAGCGAGATAACGCAAGTTTTGTTTACAGGCTCGATGAATTGCCGGGTTCGATGATCAGAAATGACCGGGCAATCTTACCGCTTTACAGAGCAAAGAAGATCGGCGGGGTGCCAAGACTTGGGAAAACATTTCAAAACCAGTAAATTAAAGCTGAGGCACCTGCGAAAAATAGCCAAGGATTTCAGTGACAGCCAGAAGGAAGAAGCACAAAGGCTGCTCAAGCTGACCAAGTTCTGCTTTGCCTATTTCGACGACAACCAGGAGGCTGCACAATCTTTTGCTGACTGGCAAAAAGAAGATCTCCTGCAGAAACTCAATGAAAAGCTGGTTGAGTTCAGCAAAGAGCCGCTAAGTCATTGGCTGCGACAAAAATGCACTGATAAATCAACTGTATTCAGAATATACGACGATTTCCCTTCTGAAAATTCGTCGTTCAAGGAACCAACTCACGTACCTGCAAACATCAGATGGGCGGCATTCAGGCTGCAAAATCTTCCCAGGGTGATCGGTTTCATTCTGCCAGATGATGACGAATCAAAAGCCAACTATCAAGGCCTCGACAGAAACACTTTTTATATAGTCTTTCTGGATAAGGACCACAAGTTTTACCGGCCAGGCTGACTGGTTGCCTGGGTGAAATTGAACGCGCTCGATCGACGCCGGGCACGCCCCTAAATCTGCAAAATTTTTGGCGTGTTTTTTTGGCGGCTTCGCTGAATTGTCGCAAGATTGCCGGGCTCGACAGCTTACACCAGGTGAGACCTGCCGACTGCTGACAGTTCCTGCTGCCAAGCCTGTAGCGGACTTATGCCGCCGAGTTATCGCCCATGCCGGGCGCACTAATACGAATGAAGCCCCAGAATAACTGGGGCTTCATTGTCAATCATGGTCTGCCAGTTTCGACTATTTTCTTCTTCCGAATGGCCATGCTACATAGCCGTATTCAGAAGCGATCATAATCTTGCCTGTTCTGTAGTGGCGATACCAGGTTACATAGCCATGATTATTATTCATACTGAACCTCCTGTCTTGCAATGATAGTTACGCAGGAAGTCAGTTAATATTTGACAAAGGTAAGACCATGGATTATCTTCATCTCTTAGGTATACAACTAAACTTTCCCGGTAACGGGATCTACAAAAGCTCGAGTGCGTCAACACTCGGGTTTTTTGTTGACATGCTAAGATTTTCCTGATACTTTCGACCTCAGAGTCTTTACTGAGAAGTAAAGTGGTCTCCTGGCGAATGGTCAGGAGATTTTTTTATGTGAATTTTTTCATGATTTCCGTCCTTTTTATAGCTGCTTTGTAGCTGACCTGAAACAACATTTGCATGTCTGCAATAGAGAGGCCATTGCTGATGGCCGTTGCCATTGTCGTGCTTGGCATTAAAAGGGCGGAAGCAAAAGCTTCCGCCTGCCAATCTGGGTCTTCATACGTTTTCATACAGGCTCGATTGGCTGTTAAGATTCTATTCTCAAGAATACAACCCTTGAAAAAAACATTGTGAAGCCATACATGACCAACCTCATGAGCGATGGTGAATCTCGCTCTTCCATCTCCATTTTTTGCAGCCACACATGTCTCTGGAGGTATTGTGATAAGGTTGTTAACGAAATCTGTTCGCCCCAACACTCCGGGGGGGAGTTCTTCTGCTACTAGTTGAAAGCCTGTCTGCTCTTCAAATTCAGGCCAATCATTTACTATCTCAAGAATTGGGATGCGACAAGGGGTAGTAAGGCCTTGACGATAGAAATCTTGTAAGAATTTTTCAGATTTTGTGCCAATAGATTTATATGATTGTGGCGGCACGACTAGAGTCTTAGACTGAGAAGAATTCATTGTTATCCCCCTTGGAGTTTCCTTATGATTGTTTCAATTTGTTGAGCCTCATCTTCGCTGAGTTGTGTCCAAGACCGTTGCAATTCAATTGCCATAGATCTTTTTTTGGGTCCAAGATTCAGTAATCCGAGTTCTATTTTGTCTCTGTCTGATCTCGCCAATTTCACCAACTCCTGAGAATCAATATCCAGAACTGTAGCGAGGGCTACCACAATACTTTCGACTGATGGCGGTTCCCGTTTTCCGACTTCCATCTGGCTCAGATATGAAATAGAAATACTCACATGCTGATCATTCAGCTTTTTCACGACGTCTTCCAAGGACAATCTCTTGTTTTTGCGTGCTAATCGAATCCGATCTCCGAATGGCCGTTTCATTTCCAACTCCTTCTTTTGCGAGAGTCCGCATAAACGGTTATATAAGTTTCTTGCGCACCTATAAACCAATATACACAAATTTTCAAAATTACACAATACTTGTGAAAATATTTCTATGATTTGAATGCTGCTGAAGTGTTTCACCTATGCCCCCCTGCCTTGGGATTGTTATTTTCAGACCACAGCGGGGGAATGAAAACATGGCGAGTAAACATATTGAAGATCTTCCCCCGACTTTGCAACCGCTGGTGCGCAATTTGGTGCGCGACTATGCCTCTCCGATCTAGTCATCCAGACTGAGATTATCTGACAGAACTTGAAATCACGTATGATCAGCGCCAATCGCACCCCTAAATCTGCAAAATTTTTGGCGTGTTTTTTTGGCGGCTTCGCTGAATTGTCGCAAGATTGCCGGGTTCGACAGCTTTCACCAGGTGAGACCTGCCGGTTGCTGACAGATTTGTCATTCTTCGTCACTCGACCGGGCCACGTCGATCGGCGACAAACTGACCGAAAAAGTTAGACGCGCAAAACTTTACCCTGTGCAATTTTTTGTCATGCCCTCTAATATCCGCATTATGACGCTCTCAGAAAGGGCGGGATGTGCCCGACCCTCAGCAAAGAAAACCTCTCGGAAGGACCCGTTCAAGGGGCATCGGGCACCGGCAGCCCTTATAATAGCGAATTTGCAGCAGACGAAAGTTAAGGGGGACACGCGACAAACTTCTCAAACTTTCGCCGGCGTCTGTCTGTTACCGGAAATTGTTTAAGGTAATCTATTGCTATCCATGACAGTATAAAAATAAGGCCTCATTTTTTGGATGTCTGTGTTACGTCATTTAATGAGCCTTAAGACCAAACGACACCCCATGAATAAAGGATTTCCACGTTTTAACCAAGTCAAGTCGAATTGAAGGCGAAAAATTTTGTTTCGCTCGTGATGTTTAGAGGGGTTGGCGGTTAAGGTATAGTTAAATCACTTACCCCCAACCAAACCCGCACCAACAATACATCAGAAAGGCAACATTGAAAAAGCCCAATCTCTTGAGATACAAAGAATACTCACAAAGCGTTTATTGAAAGCAATCTTGATTACACAATACGGGGCCGGACGTTTAATCAAGGCTGTTTCAATTCACCGCCGAGCCGATAACAGTTATCAACAAAGTATTTCAGTATTACCCCGTATAACCCCGCGAAACTAATTCTACTTGCCAGCCGCGTTCAGTTTTAACTGCTCAAGGTAATCGGCCCATACCTGCATCATCTTTCGGCGCTCTTCAATATGGGTTGTTCGATTGTAAGCACGGCCGAGCGGGTCTTTTACCTTATGAGCCAGCTGGTGTTCAATCAGGTGAGCTGGGAACCTCAATACCTCATCGAGCAATGTTCTTGCTGTTGCTCTCCAGCCGTGCCCGGTCATCTCGTCTGAAGATATACCCATTCTTCTAAAAGCGGCCAGTATTGCATTGTCGCTCATAGGCCGGGTATAGGAATTCGCAGAAGGGAAAACATACTGGCCCTGCCCTGTTGCCTGGTAAACATCTTTCAGAATAGCTACTGCCTGTTTCGATAATGGCACGATATGGGCTGTATCGGTCTTGCTTACTTGAAAACGCCACTCAGCGTTAATAAGATCGACGTCTTTCCATTCTGCTTTTCTTAATTCACCTGGTCGAACGAAAACCAGAGGGGCCAGCTTCAAAGCACAGTTAACAACGAATGACCCTTGGTAAGCGTCAATAGCCCTGAGCAACTCCCCGACTTTTACCGGCTCTGTTGCTGCAGCAAAGTGCTCAACCTTAACTGGCATCGGTAAATAGTATGCAAGGCCGTCTGTTGGCATCTCTTTTATATAGCCTTGGAATCTGGCGTGCATGAAGATTTCCTGACATAGATTCAGTATTCGCCTGGCTGTCTCTCTCACGCCCCTTGATACTATCTGCTCTAACATTACCTTAAGATCACCGCCGGTTATTGTGAGAATCGGAGAACTGCCAATAACCGGGAACACATCTTTCTCAAGACGCTGCAAGCATCGAGTAGCATAAATCTCGGTATATGGCCTTCGATTGAATCGGCCTTCACACCGGCCTGCTATGTATTCTTCTGCCACATCCCGGAAAGTGATTTTCATTCCCGGCTTATCTTCCGGTTTATGAGTTGCCTTTTCAATTCGATAGACTTCAGGGTCTATGCCCTGGGCCAATAAGTTCAGGTATTCCCGCTTGAATTGTCTGGCGCTCACCCGGCGATCTGCATTTGATTCTGACTCTGTAATTCTGTCTTTCAGGTCTCTGTACTCATCGCCGCTGCCAAGAGGTATTGCAGGATAGCTGCCAAGCGGTATGGTTTTTTCTTTTTTCTGCCAGCGATACTTCAGATACCAGTATTTACCACCGGCAGGAGTAACCAGAAGAAACAAACCGCCACCATCTGAAAGCTTTCTGGCCACCGGCTTACCGGTTTTGCTGACGGCCGGTTTCGCCGTCTCGATATCTTTTACCGTCAAACCCTTTACCTGTCGCACTTTTCTAACCATTTGAGGTAACAACCCCCTGTTGATTTTATTCTGTTACCCGTTACCCGATCTTGTTACCCGATTCTGTTACCCGTTACCCGATCTTGTTACCCGATTCTGTTACCTGTTACCCGATCTTGTTACCCCATTTGAATCATTTCAGGGTGTCTGAGTATCACCGAAACATAGAGTTTATGGCTGTTTTCGAATGAGATAACACGCGACCCGGGTAACAAAAATCTAAACTTCCACTCTGTTACCCCAAACGCTTTGAAGATTTTAGCCGCCACACACGATTAAAACTGCAACCAGTGCAAGTTTCCGGGCTTTGGGGTAACAAAATTTCAATTTCAGAATCTGTTACCTTTATGTTACCTGAAAGTGTTAGTTTTCGGTAGATGTTTATTGATTTTGATAGACAACGGGTAACAACAAAACTCTGCCCCCATGCTCACCACCGAAAAACAAAAACCTGAAAAGCAGTCCAGAAAAGCGCCATATTCGCAGAGCAATAAAAAATCCCGCATTTCTACGGGATTTTTACACTGCTTTAGACAGTTTTTCGTTAGGGCATGAGGGATTTGAACCCGCGACCCACTGATTAAGAGTCAGTTGCTCTACCAACTGAGCTAATGCCCCAAAGAATACGCTTGCGCGTATTCTGTTTGAATGAGCCGCATTGGATTTGAACCAATGACCCCCTGATTAAAAGTCAGATGCTCTACCCCTGAGCTAGCGGCCCAAAAAATTTTTTCAATAATCGCGCCTGGAAGGATTCGAACCCTCAACCTACGGATCCGAAGTCCGTTGCTCTATCCAATTGAGCTACAAGCGCCCATCAGGGACGAAGACGGGGCTCGAACCCGCAACCACAAGATCCACAATCTTGTGCACTACCATTGTGCTACTTCGTCCAAGGAAGACAACTTAGTAAGCTTTCTAAGCCGTCCATCGCGCCAGAAGGGACTCGAACCCCTGGCCCGCAGCTTAGAAGGCTGCTGCTCTATCCAGCTGAGCTACTGGCGCAACCAGAGAAAAAGAAAGCGGGAAACGGGACTTGAACCCGCGACATCCACCTTGGCAAGGTGGCGCTCTACCAACTGAGCTATTCCCGCATACTTCCACTGCAAGCAATCGGGGCGACTGGACTCGAACCAGCGACCCTCTGGTCCCAAACCAGATGCGCTACCAACTGCGCTACGCCCCGTGATTTACGACCATGCGTTGCAACGGAAATTATATTAGCAGAACCAGCATTTTCAGTCAAGTATATTTTTAATATTTTTTCTGCAACAGCGTACCCTGTGCCGATTTAACCGCTTCTGCCCGCGAATTTCGCGCATTCGTCGCAACAGAAAGACGGCGGGGCGTTGAGCAGACATATTGTTCTCAACGAGTTTTTCTGGTACAGTGCTCGCAGTATAAAAATCCCGATTCATGGCAGGTCCGACAGATGAAACAGATATGCGTTCTCGGTCTTGGCTATATAGGGCTGCCCACCAGCTCAATTCTGGCCGCCAAGGGTTACCATGTTCTCGGTGTCGATGTCAGTCGCAAAGTCGTTGATACTATCAACAGCGGCAAGATTCACATCACCGAACCCGACCTCGACCTCTTCGTAAAAGCGGCAGTGCAGTCTGGCAAGCTCAGAGCATCACTCACCCCGGAGCCATCAGAAGCTTTCATAATAGCGGTTCCCACCCCCTTTAAAGACGGCAAGAAACCCGATCTTTCATACGTCGAAGCAGCAACGGCGGCGATCATTCCGCACCTGCAACCGGGCAACCTCGTCATTCTCGAGTCGACTTCCCCGCCGCAGACCTGTAGTCACGTGATTCTGCCACTGCTGAAAAAGGCTGGCTTCACACCCGGTCGCGATATTTATCTGGCCCATTGTCCGGAAAGGGTGCTGCCGGGCCAGATCATGCGCGAAGTTGTCGAGAACGAGAGAGTTATTGGCGGCTATACGCCTGAATGCGCAGAAAAAGCCAAAGAACTTTATGCCAGTTTCGTCAAAGGCGCCATTCACCTGACCGATTCGACTACCGCCGAGATGGTCAAACTTGTCGAGAACAGCTTTCGCGATGTAAACATCGCTTTTGCCAATGAGTTATCTCTGATCTGCGACGAGCTCAAACTCAACGTCTGGGAACTGATAAAACTCGCCAACCTGCACCCACGCGTTAACATACTGCGACCAGGCCCCGGCGTCGGCGGGCACTGTATTGCCGTCGATCCATGGTTCATCGTCGACACCTGCCCGCAGACCGCTCGCCTGATCAGAACTGCCCGCGAAGTGAACGATGGCAAGCCTGAATTCGTGGTAAAAAAGGTCATGCAGGCGGCAGAACGCTTTAAAAACCCGGTTATTGGCATTCTTGGTCTGGCATACAAACCAGATATCGACGATCTGCGTGAGTCCCCGGCAATAGAGATTGCCCATGAACTCAGACACAAAAACGCCGGCCAGCTGATGGTCTGCGAACCTTACTGCAGCGAGCATCCAGACTTTGAGCTGTGTGACCTCGAGACAACGCTCAAACAGGCCGACATTCTCGTGCTGCTTGTAGCACACCAGCAGTTCAAAAAAATCGATCGCGAGCTGCTTAAGCCTAAAATAGTCATAGACACCTGTGGAATATGGTAAAAAAATGAAACTACTGCTTATCGACCCACCTTTCAAGAGCTTCGCCGGCATATTCAGCCTGTATTTTCCTCTTGGCCTCACCTATCTCGCTGGCGCCGCCAAAAAGGCCGGCTATGAATGCAGCATCCTCGACATGGATGCCGCAGAACCCAAAGAAGGCTCGTTGAACTATTCACGCGAATACGAGCACTACAGCAACTACATTACCGCAATCAATGACCCGGCCCACCCGACCTGGCAGCTCATGCGCCGCCTCGTGGTCGAACAAAAGCCTGATTTTATCGGTATCACAGCGTTGACCACCAAATTCGGTTCGGTCATTCAGACAGCACGCTTCTGCCGCGAAGTGCTCCCGCAGGTGCCGATAATCGTTGGCGGGGCACATGCCTCGACCATGCCCGACCTGACAGCCAGCATACCAGAAGTCGACTTCGTGCTGCGTGGTGAAAGCGACGAAACCCTGCCGGAACTGCTGAAAACCATTGAAAGCCATGGCGACCCCAGCAAAGTCGGCAGCCTGACCTGGAAAAACGCTGGAAAAATAGTGCATAACCCGGATGCGCCTTTTACTCAGAATCTTGACAGCCTGCCGCTGCCCGATCGCAGCGCACTGCTCAATCCCGAACACTATTCTTCAGAAGACATGGGCGTCATGTTGACTTCGCGCGGCTGCCCGTTCAGATGCAGCTATTGCTTTCACATGTGGGAACGACGCGTCCGCTTCAGATCGGTAGAATCAGTTATCGAAGAAATCGGGCAGGTTCATCGTGAATTCGGCACCACCCAGTTTTCGCTCAAAGACGATTCCTTCACCGTGCGCCGCAGTCATGTCATAAATCTGTGTCAGGCCTTCAAAAAACTGCCGTTCAAGATCACCTTCAACTGCACGACACGTGTCGATCTGCTCGACGACGAACTGCTTGCCATCATGAAAGACGCTGGCCTGGCTCAGCTCAGTGTTGGCATAGAATCAGGGTCAGCCAGCATACTTAAAGAAACCGACAAAGATATCACGCACGAACAGATTCTCAAAGCCGCTGAAATGCTCAACCGTCACCATATCTTCTGGACCGGCTATTTCATGATTGGTCTGCCGACCGAAACCGAAGAAGACATTGAAAAGACTATTGCTTTCCTGCGGCGGGCAAAGCCGTATTACGCAGGTCTCGGGGTTTACAACCCGTTCCCGGCCACCAAACTTTTCAGACAGGGTGTCGAAATGGGTCTGCTCGACCCACAACCACCACTCGAGCACTTTCTCAACACCAACCCCAAAGACCTGTTCTTCAAGAACCCTGAACGGCGAGTCCTGAAAATCGACCACAAAAGATTTCAGGAGCTCTCAGAAACAGCTTCGCAAAAATTTCACCGCCACAACTCAAACCTTTTTAACCTTATAAGAAGAGGGTTTGCCCGCCGCCGCGCTTATATGTATGACCCCGCTCTTCTTAAGCGCGACTTTGGCCGGGGCCTCGAGTTTCTCGGTCTCGGGAACCTGCTCGGATAAAGCACAGAAACAAATGCCTGAACTGGAGTAAAACATGCGACAGATACTGCAAAGTCTCAAAACCGGCGAAATTGAACTGGCCGAAGTGCCAGTGCCACGTGTAAAGCCGGGCACCCTGCTGATACAGACCCGCCGATCATTGATCTCTCTTGGAACCGAGCGCATGCTGCTCAATTTTGGCAAAGCCGGTTGGGTCGATAAAGCCCGCCAGCAGCCCGACAAGGTGAAGCAGGTATTGCAGAAAGTTAAAACCGATGGCCTGATGCCAACGGTAAACGCCGTATTCAACAAGCTGGATCAACCCCTGACACTCGGTTATTCTAATGCCGGCAAAGTCATTGCGGTTGGCGATGGAGTTTTTGGATTCAAGGTCGGCGACAGAGTAGTATCGAACGGCAACCACGCTGAATTTGTCTGCGTCAGCCAGCACCTCTGCGCCAGAATACCAGATAACGTGAGCTCTACCAGCGCAAGTTTCACTGTCGTGGCCGCCATTGGTCTGCAGGGAATCCGCCTGATCGACCCAACCCTGGGCGAAAGCGTGGCGGTTCTCGGCCTCGGTCTGATCGGCCTGCTTTCCTGCCAGATTTTACAGGCAAACGGCTGTCGTGTGATTGGCTTCGATTTCGACCATCAGAAAGTTGAGCTGGCACGCAGTTACGGCGTAGAAGCCTTTGACCTGTCACAGGGCAGCGATCCCGTCGAGCTTGCCATGAATTTTTCGCATGGCAATGGTGTCGATGCCGTTCTGATAACGGCCGCCACTACCAGCAATGATCCGATTCAGCAGGCACCGCAGATGTGTCGCAAACGCGGACGCGTTGTACTCGTCGGCGTCAGCGGACTCAATATCTCGCGCGACGACTTCTACAAGAAGGAAATCAGCTTTCAGGTTTCGTGCTCATACGGTCCAGGACGCTATGACAGCGCCTATGAAGAAAAGGGCCTCGATTACCCAATCGGCTTTGTGCGCTGGACAGAACAGCGAAATTTTACCGCCATTCTCGATCTGATGGCCGCCGGACGGCTCAGAACGACAGAACTGGTCAGCCATGAAATCGACTTCGACGATGCACAGCGGGCATATAAAATGGTATCTGAAGCAAAAGACGTACTCGGCCTTGTGCTCACTTATGACGAAAGTGCCGATGCAACCATTAAATCAGTCGAAATCAAAAAATCGCACCACAAACTCGAAGCCCACCCGCACAAACCGGTCGTAGGCCTGATCGGAGCGGGCAACTACGCCGGTGGCATGCTGATTCCGGCATTTGCCAAAACCAGCGCGGTGCTCAAGACCATTGCCAGTTCCGGCGGCGTTTCCGGCACTCACATCGGCAGCAAAAACGGCTTCAACATAAGCACAACCGATACTTCGATGATCTTCAACGACCCGCAGATCAACACCGTTGTAATCAGCACCCGCCACGGCTCACATGCTCATTTTGTCTGCGAAGCGCTCAGAAAAGGCAAAAACGTGTTCGTCGAAAAGCCACTCTGTCTTAATTTTGAAGAACTGGCGCAGATCGAACAGGCATACGATGAAGCCTGTAAAGTCAAGCCAGTTCGACTGATGGTCGGCTTCAATCGCCGCTTTTCGCCACTGACACAGACATGCCGCCAGCAATTGAGCGAAAGCAATGCACCGTGCAGCATAATTGTAACAATTAATGCCGGCAAGATTCCGGCTGATCATTGGGCGCAGGACTTCGCCAGCGGTGGTGGCCGGCTGATCGGCGAAGGGTGCCATTTTATCGATCTTATAAGATTTCTGACCGGCAGCCCGATTGTTTCGGTTCAGACTACCAACATGCCAAACCCGCAAACGCCGGACCTGTCACCCGATACATTAAGCCTGACGCTGGCCTGCCGTGACGGTTCGATCGGTACTGTTCATTACTTTGCCAATGGCTGCAAGGACTTTCCGAAAGAACGCATCGAAATCTTCTCAAACGGCCGAATAGCACAGCTCGACAACTTCAAGAGTCTGAACTTTTTTGGCTGGCCGGGCGCGAAAAACCAGTCGCTATGGGCACAGGACAAAGGTCAGGAAAAATGTGTCGCCGAGTTCGTCAATGCTATAGAAACCGGCAGCGATTGCCCGATAGACTTTGCCGAAATCATCGAAACCGCCAGAATTACCTTATTGGCAGCAGGAATGAACGAAGATAAAAAAGCAGAATGAATTTTGCCAGGCTATTTAACACAATCAGATGGCTGAAACCTTCTCAGATTCTAGGGCGGCCATGGTTCACACTCAAACGCAAGCTGCTTACTGTCGGCAGCCCGGGTAAACTCAGTCAGCTGGCCTGCGAGCTCAAGGGGCAACTGCCGCTTGACCGTCAGGCCGCTTTTAAATTGACTTTTCTCAACAAGACTGACAAATTCATACCGGCCGAAATGAAGTGGCACAGCCGCGAATTTTCAGCCAACACCGAAAAACTCTGGCTCTACAACCTCAACTATTTCAACTGGCTTTTTGACGGGCAGCTCGACGATCGACCACAGCTACAGCTTTATCTGATGCTTGACTGGATCGAAAAAAACGATTCAAGCCGCAGCGAAACCTGGGAGCCTTACGTCGTTTCGCGCCGACTGTGCAACTGGGTAATGTGGCTACAGCAACAGAGCGCCGCCGGAGATCCATATATAGACTGCATTTTACAATCGGTAACCGGGCAGTGCAGACGTCTCTGGTTCGATATTGAATACCACCAGCAGGGCAACCATCTGCTGGAAAACCTGCGGGCACTGTTTGTGACCATGGTTTTTCTTGCCGAAAAGACAGGTGAACTGACCAGAGAGCTCGAACAGCGGCTGGAATACTGTATAAAAGAGCTTATTGAGCAGATCAGGCTACAATTTTTCGCTGACGGTGGACATTTTGAGCGCAGCCCGATGTATCACCTTGAAATGCTCGATGCAGTAGAAGCAGTCAGGCTGGCAAACCGCCGACTGCTGCAATTTGCCCAACCTGCCAGCTCACTTCGAAAGCAGGCAAAAGTCCTCGAAATCTTATGCGAAGACAAAGTGCCATTGTTTCGCGACTGGATGGCAGTCATGACCCACCCTGATGGTAAAATTGCGCAGTTCAATGATGCAACGATGAAAGCCGGCATCAGACGTCAGGGGCGACCAATGAACTACCTGCTCGATAATTCGGGATTTTTTGTGCGACGTACCGATGACAGCTATTTTGTGTTGAGCTGCGGCGACCCGTCACCAACGTTCCAACCAGGCCATACTCATTGTGACATCATGTCGTTCGAACTTTCGCTGGCCGGACTGCGCTGCATTGTCGACACCGGCTGCGGCTCTTACCAGAACGCGCAGATCCGTGAAGAGTGCAGACAGACCGCTGCTCACAATCTGCCGATGATAGAGCATGCAGAGCAGTCAGATATCTGGGCGCAATTTCGTATTGGCAAACGCGCCCGAGTCGTTCACAGATACTTTGATTCAGAGCACAACCGCTTCGAAATGGAAATGCTGGATCAGTATGGACAGCGCTACCGCCGCGAGGTCATATTTGGTGATGATTCGATCAAGATCAGAGATCGCATGTTCGACCGCCGCGTTACCGGCACCTTTATATCACTTCTGCATCTGGCACCACAGGTGCAGGTAGTGCCCGGCAACGAGCCAGGCGCCTACGACTTCGCTGTCGGAAACTGTGAGTTCAGGGTAGCGACATCGGCGCGTCTGCGCTTTGAACGCTACATCTGGTATCCAGATTTCGGCTTGCCGGTAAATGCCGAGAAGCTTATACTGAGCAATCATGAGACCGAGGCCATAGATTATGTCATCAGCTGGAAAACCGCTTAGAATACTTTTTGTCACTCAGTTTTACTACCCCGATGTCACCGCCTGCGCTTTCCGCATGCACGAAACCGCACAACTGCTCACAAAGTTGGGCTGCGAAGTCGAGGTCATCGCCGGCGAGCCTCATAAAGGCGATCTCGGGCAGCTGATCGATGATGGCCCGGTCAAAGTCAGTCGGGTAAAGCTGATCAAATATGAGAGAAAAGGCAAATGGAACTATATCGCCCACTACCTCTCTTTCATGTTTGGCGCTATTAAGGCGTCAAAGCGGCATCGCGGCAATTTTGACGTAATCTGGGCTTCGAGTCCGCCTCTTTTTACAGGAATTGCCGGCTGGGTTATCACAAAGCTCAAGCGCTCGCGCCTCTGTCTCGACATTCGCGATATCTGGCCGGAATCAGCAGTTGTCGCCGGTCAAATCAGCAGCTCCGGCTTTCTCTTCAAAGCTGCCAAGGTCGTAGAATGGCTGCTCTATCGCCTGGCCGACCGCCTGACCTGTGTCGCGAAGCCGATGGCCGACTACATCGAAAATATTTCGGGAGGCCGACGACCTGAAATTGTCTATAACGCAATTCCCGGCAGCATGGTTGCCGGCCAGGCTTTAACAATCGACCACAAGCCTGATCCCATGCGCATACTCTATATTGGCAACATGGGCTACTGCCAGAACCTGTCGCTGGTAATCGAAGCGGCCGCGTTGCTGGCAGGCGAAGGCAACCGGCAGATAAAATTTGTGCTGGTCGGCAATGGTATCGAGAAGACGATGCTCGAAGAGGCCGTTAAAAGCCAAAAGCTCGATAATGTCGAAATTCACGGCATAGTCAGCAAAGAACGTGCAATCGAAATGATACGCGAAACCCATGCACTGATGCTGCATCTCAAGGATGATGGCACCATGGACAAAACGATTCCGTCGAAAGTATTCGATTATATGGCTGGTGGCCGGCCGATTCTCTATGGTCTCAAAGGTGAAGCCTGCGATATTCTTGCTTCGGTATCTGGCAATCTTTATTATGACCCGGCCAATCCCGCGCAACTGGCCAACCAGGCTAAATATCTGTATGCCAATTACAGCCAGATGGCCGCCACCGCGACCGCCAACCTGCATCTGGTCAAAGAAAAATTTCTGCGCGATCGCATGGCCGAGCGCCTCAAAGAGCTGTTCAGCAGTATGTCTTCAACGTCAGGCTCTTGATCGAAAAGTCGATTCCCAGCCAGCAAGGGTAATGCTCATTCAATGAGATCCTGCGACTTCGCGCAGGATGACGGGCAGCGCTGTGTCGTTCGCATAACAAAGCCGACAAACTGACTCAAAAACTGTGATAATTTCCGTAATCTGCGTTTTCTGCCCGTCAGTTCTGGTCGTGGGGGTCGGTATACCAGTTACGGTTCTGACCGGGGTTGTTGATGATCGAGTTGAGAATGGTCGGGTTGGCGGTATCCATAAAATCAGCGATGAATTTTTCGCCGTGCTGACCGCTGTCTTCTTTTTGATCGAACAACTGCAGTGAAATTCGGAAAAAACTGCGCGAAAAACCGGCCGAAGTAATGGTCTCAGGCCGGATCTCAAAAAAGTTCACCTGATCGCTGAGCACTCTGAAAGTATCCGGTGCGGCCGGCAATTTTGGGTGAGTTATCAGTCGGCGCTCGAGCTTTTTAAAGGGTGAGCCGGGCTGACTGCTCAGACGATATTCAACCCGGTTCATGCGGCGAAAACTTTCTGGCCCGTCGCTGGTTGGTATGACCTTGTTTTCATACTGACCGCCGTTGAAGGTAAAGAAAGACAGTGTTGTATCGCCCCCGCTGCTGGTTTCGGTAAAAATATTGTTGATATCCTGAGTGGTATCGTTAACAAATACAAAGCATGAGATGGCGAGATCCATCTTGATCTGGCTGAGAATCTGCTGGCCCGACATGACGACCTGATTGCGCTGCATGCCCTTGCTGGCGGTCTGACGACCATGCGACATGATGCGAAAAGTCGGTATAAGAATAAGCATGAGAATAGCGCAGACTATCATCATCTCAACCATGGTAAATGCTTTTCTCATCGCGCCGGCTTCTCCATTACAACTGTAGCAAATTCAAGCTGAGTGCGGCTCATCCAGGCCCGTACCTTGTTACCACTTTTTACTCTGATACCGACAGTGATCAGAATGCCGTCACCACCGCCAGTAACCTTGTTCATGTTAACGATGCGCTCAAAAGAATCACACTCGCGAAAATACGAAGTTTTCGAGAAAATCGGCTGATCAAGCACTCCGTGCCACTCATTGAGCGGAAACAGGTCAGGCTTTTCCATGTATTTGACGGCCCAGGCATGACCCATTCCCTGGCAGAATTCGATGGTTTCGTTGCCGAGAGTCTGCCCGAGAAATTCATAGTAAGCATCCATGCTCTGCGAGCTCGAAGCCTGGTTGATCAGAAAATATGAAAACAGCGCCACCGACATGATTACCATGCCGATCAGCACTTCGATCAGCGAAAAGCCGCGCTGGGATTTATTCTTTGGCAAAATTGATGTCATCGTATCTTATCCATGGAGACATGTTGATCGAAAAAATTTCATTCGCATCAGAATCAGTGCGCAGCCGTTGGTCGAATTCTACCCGGCTGGGAGTGGTCGGGAAACGATTGAGATAGAGCTGGTCAACCCCGATGTTACCAACTACATCGAACGCCCGCGACGGCGATATCGAACCGCTGTTCGAATCGTTGAATGCCAGCAGACTGGCTTCGATCCGTTCTGAAGTGACAATTCTGATATTGCCACGGCGGGTAAAAAGGATGCAGAGGCTGCTGTTCGGATCTTCGCGCCTGATGCCACAGTTGATGGTGAATCCGGCCGGTGCCAGCAATGCACCACTGCCGCGAACAGTAATGAAATTCTTTCCTGGCGGCGCATCGAGACTGACATGATCGATTTCGACGCTGGTTATGCCACGCAGATTGAGTATACCGTTCTCTTTGTCATACACCCCGTGTTTTTCGAGTTCCCAGGCATGCAGATAGCGGGCGGAAAACAACGCGTAGTGCCCGAACGGGCGAAATCCTTCTGAGCCGGTCATGTTGATGTCGCCAAGAGGCGAAGAATCGCGCCCGTAAAACCGCGGAGCATCTTCGAAAGTTGTGGTCACTTCTGCTTTCTGCATAGACTGCCCGGAATGCAGCAGATAATCTTCGGCAAAATCTGAAGTAAGCGGCATAGGCGGGTTCGTGCGCTGTTCAACCTGCACCAGGCGCTGCGCCAGTGCCAGGCCTTTCGGATCAGCCCCCGAACTCTCCCGTTAAAAAGTTATATCGGGCGAAAAACAGACGAATTTCGAAGAATTTTCGAGATCCTGCACGCCCTCTGGTGGAATATCGTAAAAATCGCTGCCATCACCGATCTGGGCACCGTCTGCTTCGAGCTCAAAATGCACCAGATAGAGAAATCGCTGGGTAACCGCGCCGCGCAGAAAGCTGTCGAAATAGGCCTTATCGCCGCTTCCTTCGAATTTTATACCAGCTGGCATCGGAATGAGTTTGCGATTACCCGGCACCACTGACAAAACCTGACGCGCCGTGTCTTCATTGGCATTTGAGGAGGTTCCTGATACGGCAACCGGATGCACGCTGAAGTTAAAATAACCCTTGAGACCCTGATACTTCACTGCGCCATTCTTGTCGATCTCAGGGATCAGCTGGAGCACTTCATCCTGGCTGATTTCGAACTTCTGGGTCGAGAGGCCGGGCAGCATGGCGACACTCTGAGCATCGGCATCAGAAATATTCAGATAAACCCGGTTATCTTCGTTATTGCGGTCAGCCCGGCCAAAATAGACGAGACCACGACGACCGGCCGCAATCGAGCCCTGATCCTGAACTACCAGCTTCTGGCCATCGTTAAAGCTTTGACCGCGATAGCCCTCTTTAAATTCGCGCAAACCATTGCGCACGAGCAGGGCATAATCGAGCGGAAACGTCATTGCATAAGCGTTTTCGCGTTTTGTATAATTCGACACCAGACAGACCGTCTTGATGTCGAACTGCCGACGGCGCGCGCAACGGGCCAGTTCTTTTGAGCCAGCCTTAAGAGCAGCCTCGAGAATAATTTCAAAAGTTGCCAGTCCTTCGCCGCTGTAATATTTCTGACCGGTCGGGCTGGCAGTGCGCTTGTCGAAAATGCGTCCGGTAAGAGTATAATCGAGTGTAGCGCCACCGAGAAGCGCTGACTTGTTCGCCTCAAACAAAGGAGCTTCAAGCGGAAAAGCCTCATTATTAAGCGATGAAGAACGCATCTGATTGACTATGCGTTTGGTCAGGTCGTGATTCGGATCACGGGTATTTATCTGAACTGTGTTAAAAGCCGAATCAAGAATTACTTCGGTATAGTTGCGCAGCTTCTCACGATTTACATGATAGAACGACGAATGCGCCAGCTGTTTGCTGAATGTGTGATAAAAGAGAATGAACACGCCCATAATGCTGACAACAGCCAGAACAATATAAAAAACGATACCGCGCCGCTTGTTCATGCGGGCGCGGGAATCACTCAACCTTGATTTTCTTTTTTCAGAGTTTGTCAACGCGGGTCTATGTCTTCCTGGTCTGGCGAAACCGATATAGTATGCGCTTCTCCGTTACTGACGTCTACCTGAGCAGAGTCATCGGTTAGAGAACCGCTGGCTAAGATATTTTCTGTCGGAGTTGCAGCAGCAGAAACACTGGCAGTTTCTATATTATCTTGCAGATCGGTTATTTCGTCAATGGCGGCAGCAGGAACAGTTTCTGTTTTAGTTTCGATTGCAGTAGTAATACCATTTACCGGCTTTTCCGATACAGCTTCTGGTGTTTTATCCTGCATAAGCAGGACGCCAATTATCGACAAAACACAGAGTGCCAGAACAACAGGCTTAAGCAGCATAGTGCCACTGCCGGCTGCGCTGGCAGCGCTGGTGGTAGTCGAAGCGGCGGCACCACTGTTGACAGCCTTGAGAATGCCGGCGATGGCAGCAGCTTCTTTGCCGGTTATCGGCTTACGTGCAGTCTTGAGCTGCCTGGCTGACTCGAAGGCCTCGCGGCAGGCGCTGCATGAAGCAAGATGCTGCGTCAGCTCATCAGATACCTTACCTGAACCAGAAGTAATCTCTTCGATGAACTTTTCACAGATTCTGGTCATAGTTTTCCCTCTTCCAGTCTGTCTTGATCTTGTCGAGTATTCGCATCATCCGCATTTTTACTGCTCCGACGGATAATCCGGTCAGCTCGGCAACGTCATTGAACGGTAAGTCCTGAAAGAACCTGAGCTCAATCAGGATCTGCTCTTCGGCCGAAAGCTTTTCGAGCATCGCCTTAACCTGAGTGCGCGTATTAGAACTGTCTTCGAAAGAGTCACAGAAGTCCTTGCTGAAGTTCATTTCCATGAACCTTCGCTGCGTCTTCTGCCTGCGTGTCCAGTCGATAAAGGCGTTCTTCGCAATCGAGAACAACCAGGACTTGAACGATCTACCGCTTTCATACCGGTCAAAAGCGTTATAGGCTTTCAGATAGACCTCCTGAGCAAGATCATCGACTTCTGCCTCGGGCAAACCGAGATATCTCAGAAAGAAGCCAAGCGCTCGATAAGTCTCTTCAAGCAACTGCGAAAATTCTTTGTCCCTGTTCACGCAATTGTTTCCTTCTGCCATTTATACGCATGCGAAATACAAAAAATAACAACATTTTTAAAAATTTTACCGGACATTGTACACTTCCAGCGTTTTTACGATGATAACACCGTCAGGATCACGCCTGAACGGCAAAGCCTTGACCTGCAGACGGTCGCCCGGCCTGACCCGAAAAGCCTTGCCCGGCCTTGGCAACACCAGATATTTTTCACGGCTGTTATCGGTTACCAGAATGGCTCCATCTTCGAGATCAACTTTCTGCACTATGAAAAGGTAATCGCCGACTTCGGAAACGACTGGCTGGTATCCCTGCTGAACCGCGACCTGTTCATCTTCGCTGCTGCCCGCGAGAAAGAAGAGTATGCCCAGCATCAACATGGCAAACAGAAAAACCATTTTGAAAACAGGATAAAGAGGAGAAAGTTCCGAAAGGCTTTCTTGAACACTCTGCCAGCTGATCTTACGACTCAGACTTTCGATGCGCTTTTCCTCATTACGCCTGGCCTCGTCGGCAACTCGCTCGGTTTCATCCTTCTGACGCTGTTCGACAAAATCATGAACTTCATTTTCGCCGGCGACGCCCAGTTCGGAAAGAATCTCGATGAGCATCGACGCTGCTGCGCCAAATATTTCCCGGTGTTCAGGCCGGTTCTGTTCGAGCAGTCGCAGATCGTAGACGCTTTCGACCATCGGATTGTTGAGATAAAAAGCAACTCCGGCCCGCAAAAGCGCTGCATCTCTTTCGCGCTCAAGATAGGCCGTGAGTATTTCCCTGATCCCCGAAAAATCGAAATGAATGAGCGAACCCATGGCTTTTTCTCTGACCTTATGGTCTTTATCAGAAAGCATGGCCTGAAGAAGATCGCGGGCATCTTCGGGATGCTGCCGGCACAGACTGCGCAACAATGCTGTTCTAACTATCAACGAAGGCGATTTGATGAAAATGCGCACCTGCAACATAAAGCTGTCATTGTCGTAAACGGCCAGATATTCAAGGGCAGCTGCCTGAAGGTCTTCATCGTCACGGCGAAGAAAACTGAGAGCACGCTGCTTCCAGCGATTATCCGAGGCCACGCCAGCTGCTCGTAAAGCTGCGGCAAGCAATGCACTCTCGGCCTTCTTGTCAGACATGGCTGATTCAATCACTTCAAGTGCGCCAGCATCCCTGGCCGATCTTATTCTGATCAGCTTTCTCAGCAGCTGGTTTTCATCAGGTTCCTTGCTGTCTGATGCATCGCCGCCGTGAGTTTTAGCCTCTTCAGCCGCGGCAGTCTGTTTCGACAGTGCCTGTAGAAGTAAAGCGTTATCAGGTTCATTTTCAAGAGCTGTCTTAACCGCGGCAAGCACCTCTGTGGCAGCGCATTTTTCGCGCAAAAGCCTGACCAGCTCCTTGCGCGTCGGCTCCTGCGAACTCTCGTAAACCGAAAGGCAGTTTTCGACGAAAAGCTTGGCAACCGAAGTCTGACGGTATTTTTTGAGGGTCAACATGTACATCTGATAGTCGGGGCAAAGCTCGGCCATGCGTATCATACTGCAGCAGCTTTTCTGGAGTTGCCAGAGGTAGGCGGCTTTTTCCTGATCACTGCATTTGACCGCAATGTCACAAATCCTGAAGGGAACTTCACGATCAGGGTTGGCCAGCACAATGCTGGCAGCAATCTTGAGCAGGCGCTCATCCTGCTCGCGCCCCAGTAATTCCAGCAGACTGGCGCGGTGCTGTGCAAAGTTCATTACCGAAATTGCCCTTAACGCGGCAAGACGGTTGAAATAATCACCACGACGCAAAGAATCGGCAAGAAAGGCAGCGGCACTGCGCGGATGTTTTCTGGCCAGTCCTCTTATCGCCATGGCTCTTATCAGTGGGTCTGGCGCGGTCACCAGTTTTTCAAAATGCCTGATCAACAGATCGGGTGAGCGGGCTATAATGGCTTCGAGGCAGGCCAGTTGCAATGTTGATGCGTTGGAAAACAGGTTTTCTTCGAGATATGACTGATAATCTTCAGGCCAGAAAGACCCGCACTTCTTGACGATTTCGGCTCTGACGACATCATGAGATGCCATGCCGAGTAGTTTTTTTATTGCGGCAAGGGTAGCATCGCGCTTGAACTGACCTGCCGAGGTCTTCTTGATGACAAGAATCTGGTCGCCGGCAGAAAGCTTGGCAAAATCAGCAAGAGTGACCCGGTTGGCGGCCTGCCCTTCGCGTTTCTGCAGACGCTCCTGAACAGAAGAGATGGCATGATCCAGCAGCATAGCGCATTCAGGATCGTCCTCCATTAACCGACACTGCCGCAACGCTTCGAGAAGGCGAAGCGAAACACCGCTCTTAATTGCCTTTTCGATAGCGAAGATTCGAAAAGTCTTGACCGGTGCCTGCAATTCGAATATCAGATTGTCCAGATCATCCAAGTTATTAACCCGTAGAAGTTATTATGCAAGCTTATTTTGCCTTAATAAAACAAATCTGGCAACGAGTTTGAAAGTTTTTTTATCTGTACCCTTGCGTGACTTGTGTATATCTGTCATAATTACAAAACAAGCGAGATTTATTCCGCTTTTATTGTCGTCTTTGTTCTGATGGAAGTTTGTATAACCCTGATAAGTATGTGAGTATAACAGTAAGGGGGTAGCCAATGAGGCTCCGCAGTAACAGAACCACAATGACTCTGGTCATTGTAACCGTACTTTTAGTATTTTCCTTTATCTCTGATTTGTCTGCCAGACAGCGACAGTCAAAATCACCCCAGGACATCTACCAGGAAATGATGCTCGAACTCGAAGAACTCGAGCAGAGATCACCGCAGAATCAGGTAGCTGTTTTCAAACTCAGAGATAACCTCAATAAGCTTTATTCTCACATCTCTGGCGATCTCACCGATCCGTTCAACAATCAGGGCAAGCCAATAGTAGCTGATCTTGCCAAGGGCAACGACCTGTATGACCCCTGTAACGGCCTTGAAGACGAGCAGCTCAAAAGAGCGTTACTCCAGATCGTTCAGGATCACGTTTCGGTAGGCTACCAGCGTGCCCAGGATCTGGTGTTCTCAGATATCGACAACGTTGATGGTTACGTAGAATGCGTATATACAGGCCGCAAACTTAAAACCAGTGGCGAACCGAACGCCAGCGACATGAACATCGAGCATACCTGGCCACAGTCTCTCGGAGCAACCGGCATTGCTAAATGCGACATGCATCACCTGTTCCCGACTGATTCAAGAGCCAACGGCCTTCGTGGCAACAACCCCTTCGGCGATGTAGACCACCCCTCCTGGGAACAGGGCGGCAGCAAAACTGACAAAGAAGTCTTCGAAGTCCGCCCCGAACAGCGCGGCGACACTGCCCGCGGCATGTTCTATTTCTCGATCCGCTACAACAAGAGAATCGACCCCAAACAGGAAGCAACCCTCAAGCGCTGGCACAAAGAAGATCCGGTTGACGCCAAAGAGAAAAAGCGCAACGACCGCATTCAGAATTTCCAGAACAACCGCAACCCGTTCGTAGACAAACCCGAACTGGTAGACCGCATCTCTGATTTCTAAGTAATACCCGCTCTAAAGCCGCGCCGGGGTTCAATATTGAACCCCGGCGTTTTTATTTACAGATAGCTGGTGCTTTGTCAACATTGAACATGTGGACGTCATTGCGAGCGAAGCGAAGCAATCCTATAGTCAAAGAGATTGCTTCGTCGCTACGCTCCTCGCAATGACTATTTTTAGCGTAATTCAACTTTAACAGACCACTAGTGCTTTGTCAAAGTTGAGTTTGCGGATAAAGTGATTTCAGTTTAATCCTGGCGTCTTCAGTTGAGAACTGCCAGTCTACGGTTTTCTGGGTTTTGTTTCGACAATCAGTCCATGCCGTCACTA
>JAACJG010000020.1 GCA_009917695.1 Candidatus Rifleibacterium amylolyticum
ATGGAAATGAAAAAAATGAAAAAGAGCAGAAAGGAGTAAATTCTATCGTAAACGCCCTCTAACTCAACACCTGGGTGGGGCCAAAAGAAAATGTCAAAAGGGGCCAAATTTCATTGACGAAACCACATGGTCGATCTCACCGGCCATATATTTTTCATACAAATTTTTCTTTTTCATAAAGCCTGGTTATCAATTTTTTGATAATTAAATTTTAAAGCCCTTCGTTTTTATTAGACTGCTTTGCTTCCCGGGCAAACTTCCGACTTCTGTCTTTTCAGGTATTCATTCCAAGCATGTTTCAGAAGCCTTTCGGTTAGTTTCTGGCCGGACTTGCGATTATCAGCGAACATAAAGCAGACCTTGTATCTGTTCGACCACGCGGCCAGAGTTCCAAGCACCGATTCTGGTTTTGCACGCGAACGGTATAGCCCCTTTTCGATAGCCGTCAGATTTGCCTCAATCACCACCCAGAACCTTTCGAGAGAATCAGCCCGGCTCAGCTCTTTTTCAAACCGGTCGCGCCCGGCAGTTATGCAACCGACAAAATCATCAAGGCTTTTGCGCTCGATGGAAACAACCGATTCAAGCCCGGCAAGGCTATAATTACCAGTTTTTGTTTCCACGCCGTAAAGCTCTGCCAGGTCAGAATCAAGCATGACCTTCTGGCCGCGAACCTGATAGATTTTCTTTTCCAAAGATTCATTGTCGATCAGAAGTTCTTTTGTCATTTGTTGTCATTCCTCAGCTCATCGAGGTAATCAGCCCAGGCCTGCATCATCCTGGCGCGCTCTTCAATGTGAGTGGTTCGATTGTAAGCTCTGCCAAGCGGATCTTTAACAGTGTTAGCAAGCTGATGTTCAATCAGGTGGGCTGGAAATTTCAAAACCTCTTCGAGCATAGTTCGGGCCATTGCTCTGAAACCGTGACCGGTCATTACATCTTTCTCGATTCCCAATCGACGCATTGCCGCGTTGATAGTGTTATCACTCATTGGCCGGGTGTTGGTTCTGGCACTCGGAAAAACATACTGACCGTTACCAGTCAACAACTGCAAATCTTTCAAAATCTCAATAGCCTGCCTCGACAGTGGCGCAATGTGAGGAGTATCGGTTTTTGTTACCATATAGCTCCATTGAGCCTTGCAAAGGTCGATATCAGACCATTTGGCAGACCTCAATTCACCTGGCCGGACAAAAAATAAAGGAGCCAGCTTCAAAGCCGCCCTAGTTATTTCAGAGCCTTCATAGCCATAAAGATCTTTCAGAAGATTGCTCACATTTGCCGGGTCAGTCAGTGCCGGGAAGTGAGTTCTTTTTACCTGGGGCAAAGCTCCGCGCAAATCTCTTGTTGGATCTCTTTCAGCCCGGCCAGTGATAACTGCAAATCTGAAGATCTGGCCGCAAGCACCCAAAACCCTGTGAGCGGTTTCAACTGCCCCGCGCTCAATTATCCGGTTGGAAATGCTCAGTAAGTCCTTCGGCAAAATTTCGGCCGGCTGGCGATTTCCAACACAAGGAAAAACATACTTTTCCAATCGCCCTTTGACAACTTTCAGGTGCCCGGCACAGATTGAACTGCTTTCCTTAGCAAGCCACTCGATAGCAATCTTTTCAAAGCTGTTCTCAATATGGCTTTTCTCAGTTTCGGCCTCTACTTTTCGGTGTTCGCCGGGGTCAACGCCTCTATCGAGAAGCTTTTTAAGCTCGTCTTTCTTTTCCCTGGCATCTTTGAGACTTACCCCCGGATATACCCCCAGGGATAACAACCGCTCTTTGCCGTGAAAGCGATATTTGAACCGCCACCACTTACCCCCATTGGGGGTAACAAGCAGGAAAAGGCCGCCACCATCAAAATATTTTTTGGCTTGTGGAAGAGGCTTTATAGCCTTAATCTGAACGTCTTTTAATTTCATGGGGGTAACTCCATTCGAGTTCAGTCTACCTACCCCCAAAGTCACCCCCAAAACGGGTAGATGTCAACGGATTTTAGCAAACCCCAACGAACTCGCAGACATAAAAAAACCCGCTTCATCAGCGGGCTTTTAAACTTTATGGAACCTTGTGAGATTCCTTTACACTAGCAAGGGTCGGAATCGAACCGACGACCGCACGGGTATGAACCGTGTGCTCTGACCAGCTGAGCTACCTTGCCGGGTAAAAACAAAGGCCTGAATTTGTCCAGGCCATGTTTTACGGTTGCGGGGGACGGATTTGAACCGCCGACCTTCGGGTTATGAGCCCGACGAGCTACCAGACTGCTCCACCCCGCGTCGTATGGGTGCCGAGAGCCGGGCTTGAACCGGCACGGGTTTTACCCCACCGGATTTTAAGTCCGGTGCGTCTGCCAATTCCGCCATCCCGGCTGATCGGTCTTTATTGTAACAGCCTTAAATCACAAAGTCAAGCATTTTTATCGGTTTGCCAAATAACTCATTGTAGATCTGTTAAATTATTTTTACAGGCTAATTAGCTTGTGTTCTGAGTTGGGATAAATTAAAATTGTACATGAGAAAGGTTATCTGAGCAGAACGGGGCGTTGCACAATGAAACTTGCAAAACAGGGCGTGACCCTGCCTGAAATAGTTCTGGCCATGCTGATTCTGGCGGTCGCTTTTATTCCGCTCATCGGCGTAATCGGAACTTCTTCTTCAGACTCTGATGTTGCCAATTCGGTTGTGTTCGCGCAAACCGCTGTCCGTAATATTCTCGAAACCCTTCTCGACGACGTGCCATTCTACGCGATAAGGCCGGCCGGAACCGCCGTCAGCGACGCCGATGGCAACAACCCTGAAGACAGTGTCGCCGAAATTGTCGATCTGGCAGACCCGGCTTTCGACCGCCGAACCTTCCTCACCCTTCTGGGGAACGATGCAAGCGCTGATGGTTACGCCCGCGGAATCATCGTCGACGAACGCGGCATGCAGTACAAGACAAAGCTCTACGTTTTTCCGATACCGGTCTCGACGACAGTCAACACCGACAGCGAAATTTCATTCACTCATCTGCCCCGGCCAATTTACGAAAACCAGGTGAATGGCGACGGGCAGAATATCTGGTACAGCTATGACAACGCCTTTATCACTGGCTCAGCCATGTCACCATACGACACGCCAGATGACACCAACCTTGTACAGCCGCCCCTGAAAACGATGGGAGCCTATGAACTTGGCACCCCGCCGGGGCCTGATGGCAACAACCATTGCGTCATGAAAAAAATTCTGCTGCGGGTTTCCTGGCAAAGTCGCAGCGGACACGACCGTTCGATCGATATTTTCACGATGAAGGCGAATCTGAAATGAAACAGACAAAGCGACACGGCATGGCAATACCTCTGGTCCTCGTCTTCGCTACCGCTCTGGGCATAGTCGCCACTTACCTGATCAAAAGCACCCAGCAGTACAACCGTTCCAATATGACCAGCTTTGCTCAGCTGCAGGCCCATTTCACCGCCCGCGCCGGCGTCGAGCATGCGATGCTCAAAATCAAGTTCCTGCATCGCGAATTATACGACGCTATCTGCCTCGCTCAGGGTCGCAACCCGCTGTTCGACTTCACTCAGGTTACTGATCTGAACTCGCCCGAAACCGCGATAAAGCCTTACAATCCTGGCCCGATCTTTCTTTACCGCAGCGGCCAGTTCAGCCCGACCAACCTCTTCACGCCAGGATTTTCGATCAGCAGCGGCCAGGAGCGCAGATGGCTAGACACGTTCATGTCTGACATCAAATCTGACGCCACAGTTTTCGACGGCGTTTCGACCAATGGCGTGTTATCGATGAAACCGCTGCCGACCAATATCAAGAACCGCATGCGCGAACCCTTCAATCTTGCCGAATACGGCGTGACAAGCCTGAACATCGCCGCTCAGGAAATCGCAGAAACGGCAGGTGCAGGTGGCAGCAAAGTAAGCAACACGGCCGTAGTCGAAATTGTCGTTCGAAGTGTAGTGGAAACGGCACGCGGCGAAGCCTGGGACTACGAAATCCGCAAAACCGTGAGGATCAATCGTGATTAAGCCACACAACCGACATGGCATGACGTTAATGGAGATAGCCATTGCAGCAGCAATACTGGCAGTCTTCATGGTTGGCCTGTTCAGTCTTTACCGTGGCGGCAGCAAGCTGAGCAACGCCACGCTCTGGGCACAGCAGACGATAAACAAGCTCAAACTGGCCTGCCGCGAAATAAACTCCGCGATCAAAAAGAGCACTTACCCGGCAAGCATCACCTTTCCGGGCGACATCAGTGAGAATACCGGAGCTGACTTCGGCCTGCATCATTTCAACGGCACCATGTATGCCACCCAGACTGCCGGAATCAATGGCAGCGGCTTTGCCGGCGCAAAAGTATTTTCGCTGACCGAATCGACACCGGCCAAAATCGGCTTTGCCGCCGCTGACAACCGCGACGCAGTGCTGGTTTATCATGTAGTTTCACTTGAAGATAACGGCGAGCTTCATTACGGCCGCTGGCAGGAAACCGTCGCCGGCACATCTGTAGCTGGCATGGCAAGGCCCTCTCTGCCCACCGGCGCCAGCACTTTCGCCACAGTCCTGGCGCGCGACGTCGAGTCGGTAACCTGTGAGCCAACCAGCGTCGGCAATGCACGCAGCCCGCTTCTGGTAAGGATCACCTGTCGTATCCCCAACGGCGAAACATCGCGCTCGGAACAGGCAATAGGTACACCAAACGTTGATCTGGTGCCACACACTAATATCGGAGGATGGTAGCAATGTTCTCAGGGAAAAGGTTTGTGTTGTTTCTGCTGGTTATCGCCGGCCTGTATAACTGCCCGGCAGTTCCAGCCCAGGATCAGGTGCAGTTTGGCTATGTCAATCTCGCAGAAGCAGTGCTGCTGCACCCATTCATGAAAGAATTCGACGCCACGCCACGCCGCTTCCGCATAACCGCATTAAAAGGCGATGCCGACAAAGCGCGCCTGGAAAATACCGCAAAAATAAAAGCCGAAATGGAAAAGGCGCAGGCGGAGCTTAAAAAGCTTGAAGAAGAACGCGTCAAAGAAGAAAATGAATATACGAAACAGCTTCAAAAACTGATAAATCAAAAAAAGACGAGCCCAAAGGCTGGCGAAATCTCCATGGAGAAGTATAATGAAGAGAGGAATTCCATCGACCTCGAATTTACCCGCAAGCTGAGAGCTTTGCGTACAGAGATAAAAAAGGTGCAGAACAGCATTGAAAAACTGAATCAGAACTCAGCCTACGTCGAGCACGCCTCGCACGAAGAGACGCGCAAGGTTTTCTCACTGATTCTCGACGAGCTTTATGAAGGCATTGACGCGGTCGCCAAGTTTTATAAAATACCCTTCGTCTTCAACAGTTCTTTTGCCTTTGAACGCAACGTCAATCAGGCGACGATCACCAATCCGATGCCCGAATTCTTCAAAGATCTCGATTATCGGCTGTCTGAAGACCCCGAGGGCAAACTCACGGTTGGAGCTGGCATCAAGGCCTGGCTCGATCTCAAGAACAACAATCTGGTCAACTGTTCAGACCCGCGCCTCACCAGTTTCGTACTTAAGGGCGGAGTTAACATGACTCCGGCCGTAGTTGATTATATTTATCAGAAGCATGGGATCAGCAAATCTCATCGCGATTTCATTCAGGAATATTTCCGCACGGTTGGTTCTGACAAGTAATCTTGTAGCGCTGTTATCAGCTCGGGGGAGGCAATTATGAAGAAGAAAATTATTCTGGGGCTGTGCCTGATGATGATTCTGTGCGTCGGCAGTATTGCCGTACACGCCCAGGATCTCGGAATGAACGGCGTAGCTTACGTTCTTCTCGGCAACGAATTCGATCGCCACGGTGTTTATCGTCTCAACGATTACGGCACCGATGCCGCGGTAAGGGCTGATCCCTACAAACTCTTCAACCTCAACGCTATGCCCGGCAAAGTCAGCGGTCTGTCAGCCAACCAGCACAAGCAGGTATTTCTGCTCGCCGGCCCCCTGGCCGGAGAATGGGCTGATGCTGAAGTCGGCTGGCTGCCGACCGGCATGCGCTTCGACGATGATTCGCCGATCTACCTCAAGGTAATGCTGCCGAACGACCCCGAAGGCGGCGTCACCGGCTATAAGCGCGACGGAACTCCCCACTGGTCAAGCCCGTCATCTTCCGGTTCATACTGGCAGATCAACTATAACATCGCCGGCAAGACCTATGCTTATGGGGTCAAATTCGGTGGTCCGACAGAAGTTAAGTTTCTGAATGGAGTCAGTGGCACAATCGGAACCCCGGTCTGGCCAGGCACTTTCTCGGCAACAACAGGTCTCGCTCACCCGACCGACCCACGCAAGGTCATTCTGCCTTCTCATTGGGCCGGCGTAGCTTATTATGCCTACGGTACTCAGAATCATCCGGAATTTCCCCGACAGGCTCTCGATGGCACAATCGGCCTCAACGGCAACGTCAAACCCGTCGTTCTCTGGTCGGCCGGTAATGCCGGACATCAGAGTCCTAATACATTTTTCTCCTGTATCGTTAAACGTGTTTACAAAAAGCGCACCAAGTCGCTTGACCTCTATGCTGCGCTCGACAATGCGCCGCCGCCTCCTTCTGTCAGCCCAACTCTGCAGAGTGCCGGCATGCTCTCTTCGATTGACGTTAACGTAACCGAAGCCTACGGCAAATACTGCGGCGACAACTGTATCCCCGGCGGATCTATCGGTCAGAACAGTATCATGACTCAGCTTTCGACCGTGCGCGTGGTCACTTCGACCAGAGGCGCCCGCTATGGTTTCAATCCGCAGGGTATCAGAAAGACTTCGAATACTTCTGAAATCAACGCAGCATTGCGCGTAGTCAAGCCCGGAAGCGCAGTAACCGAGGCGCTTTCGATATCGACCGACGATGCCGGCACAACTTTCGCACCGGTAATTGTAAACGGCGGTTATCTGGCCAGTATTGGCGTAACTCCTGCAAATCTGAAGACACTTGGTGCCTCTTCAGACTTTTCCAATGCGTCAGGTCTTGACTATCTGTATGGCTCTGATGCTGACAAATTCGTGGTTCAGGACTCGTGGTGGGGACGCGGCGGCGTCGCCTACGAATATTATGAAGATACCGGCGCCATCAGAAAGCTCGACTACATGGCAAATACCATACCTGCCATCGAAGAGCTCGGTGTTTTGTCTGGCAAGATCGACGACATCGGCGTTGACGGCGATGGCTATCTCTACGTCATGCGCACTGAAAAGCTGCCAATCGATGATGAGATGTCTGGTATGATTGTTAACATCAACAATCCCTCTGCGAATCCACAGTTTTTCGATGTCAGCTCGACCTGGCTGCGCCCGCCGCCGATTGAAGGCGACGACTCTGACCCCACACCTGTTGCAGAAGGCAGCCAGATGCCCGGCGATTTCAAAGTCGTAACTCTCAAACAGGATGTTTATAAAACAGTTAAACGTTACCCGCAGGGCACCGGTGCGCTCGGTTCAGAAGAAGACCGCGGCAAAGTACTGGCAGGTTATGACCTGTGGACCCGCGCATTCGAGATTAAGCCTGACAACAGCATAGGCTGGAAGCACCTGGCCTGGAGCATCGAACCCGAAGGTGACCGTGACTCGAACTTCGCCGGCGAACTGGCTGTGGTCAACCTGGCCAAAGTTCCCGATAATCTTCCCGGCAGCGACAAGCTCAATGTCATTGCTATCGGCAATGTCGACGATGCCGGCGCCAGCACTCTGCCCAATCAGGATTACACGATAAACAACCCCAGCCAGAGTATCAAAGAACATTCAACCATGACTTTCAAGGTCGAAGGCTACAAGCCATATATCAATGGAGTCATGCATGACCTCAAACCAATTGGCGATATTATCAATCCAAACACTGGCGCAACCGTTCTCAGCAATGTAAAACTTAATTCAACCCCGAACGCCAACGGAACTTACGACCACGACGAAAATAACGATGGTTCGCCGAGTGGTTTCCCCTCAAGCATGTTCGAAGCGACCGGTCGCAATACCGTTGTACAGTGGAAAATCAAACTGGTTGAAGAAAGCGATGCCTCAGCTGCCAATTTCACTGTTATCGAAACCTTCCCGGATGTCACCGGTGCTGGTCAGTTCAAAGCCCTCAGCTTCACTTTCCCGCATCCCGGCAATTACCTGATCGAAGCCAGCGTAACCTATAATCACTTCGTTTTCAGCGGCGTAACCAACAATATCAGACCTCATGAACTGCCCTTTACCAGCAAAACTGTTACAACCGCACCTTTCATCGTGAAGGTCTACTCAGAGAACCTCAACCTCAACAAGAGCCCAAGCTACATCACCAACATACAGATAAAACCGACAACAAGAACACGCCTGCATGGCGTCGCCAATTCGACGATAAGCGGAACTGGCCCCGTTCCTTCTCTGCTTGACTTTGAAGAAGACAAATCCCTCGGCGGCATCGAGATCACATTTGATGCCCAGTTTGTCCGCGATGCCAACCGTGTCACGAATACCGGATCGGCCCTGGCAACATTTGATGGCATAGGCGTCTGGGATTACCGATACTATGCCAGACTCTACAATGAGATTCAGAACTATTTCCCCGGCCTGCCATACAGCGCGCCCGCAACTGTCGGTGACCTTACCAATGAGGCAAGCAACGCGCACGCCTACAACTACGACCCGGCCGGCAACCCTCTGGAGATCAGCACCAAGATCAAGTCTGACGTTTACAACCCCGCCCGCCCGAAGGGCGCCGAAGTCGGCGTTGATAATGGCACCCGCGTAGACAGTGACCCAACCGGCAAGGACTGGAGCTTTATCCAGTGGGGTCTCTACCTGCAACCGACCGGCCCCTATAATATGGCTACACCAACCACATTCCTCGATGCCGACAGCAGGCATATCCGTGGCATTCTTATCGCGCAGGGCAGTTGTAACGACCCGGAAGTCGTTACCAGCAGCCTTGGTAATCGCAAATACAGCGTAAGAATTCCGATCGATTCTTCTAAATTCTCACAGATAATCAACACGCCAAAAGATCCTGAAACTTTCAACCTGCATCTCGAAGTCCTTTACCCGCGAGTCAGCTGGCTGAGCAACGACCTGGGCGACAGCGCAACCGACGAAAGGCGCTTCAGCAGTATGATTCCGCTCAGCAATGACAGCGGCGACAAGCCATTCCATATACTTGGCCGCATGCGCCTGGCGCCAGGCAATTCGCCTGAACCGGGCACGAACTTCCTGATCAACCAGAGCTGGAAAGATGGGGACAGCGGCGAAGAATTCTTTGTCGGTGGCAAGGAAAGCCTCGGCGCGCTGGCACGCGACTTCACGCTGCCAGAGTTTGTCGAAGCACCCAACACTAACGAAACTCCGATTATTCAGACTACCGGCGACGAAGCGACCGAAGTCAAAGTATCTTTCGGAGTTTACGACAACAACCCGCATGCCGAAATCGGCGCGTTCTACCCGGCTTACGAGATGCTGAAAGTTGATCCAGCAACTGAAGCTCCGTTGCGGCGCTTTGACTCGACCGACAGCAACAAGGTGTTCAAACAGGGACCGGCGATTACCGACATCGTTACCCACAAAGGACCGGAAGACATCAACTTCTTCAGCAACAATGACTGGAAAGCCGGCGCTTCCTTCACTACGATACTCACAGAATATGGCCCGGGCAGTAAATTCGATACCGGCAAAGAACTTCAGAACTGGATAGGCTCTCTCAATTACACTGTTCTCGGCTCGATAAAAGATGGCATTGGCTCATATTCGACTATTGTCGAACACCAGTTCTATCACGAAAAAGCCTGTGCTGACATGGGTATAACCGTCGATGAAAATGCCAGAATAGTAATCAACGACACCCTGGTAAAAGCAGTAGAACGCTACGACAACGACCCGCCAAGCATCGAAGTAGAACTGATTTCGCAGGTCGATAACCGCCGCTGGGAATTCAAACTCAACGAAATGGTGAATGACCTCTGTCGCCTCCCGACCACAATCGAGAACCTTGGGAAATGCACTCTCGAAGTCACTTCTTATAATCTGCAGACCAACGCGCCGATTAACACGCTCTCCGACAACGAGATCCCCGGCTGCACAGCCTACCCGGATGACATCGGCCAGCCTGACGTCAATGCTCTGACCGTTCTGCCGACGGCTCTGCCCGAATTCAGACGAGCCAGCCGCCTGTTGATCAACGTCAGAATCTTCGACAATACCGGCTTCAGAGAACTCAAGGAAGCCACCATCAAGGTAGTCAACCTCGATGGCGGCGAAAGCAGCCTGCTTCCTGCCAACAGTCCTAACATTCCTTTGATGGCATGGCAGAATGTTAATGGCAACGCTATCGAAGGCGTCGCTGATAGACCACGCGCCAGCTTCGCCGTCGACATGCCGATGAAAGCTCTTACTGACCAGAACCAGGTGCTCATCGAGGTATACGCCAGCGACCTGAACAACAACAGGCGTAAGCTGATCATACCGATAAAGGTTGTAGAAAGCACTTTCGAAACCCGTGTTCTTGAAATCAAAGAAAATCGCAACTGATAAAAAAGCAGTAAAACACGTCGGCAAGCCCCTCATCAGGGGTGTTGCCGGCGTGTTTTTCTTTACCATCGCGCTGACAATGCAGCTGGCAGCCTGCGACATGAGCGCCTTCGTTCAGTCTGAATTCGCCGAAAGATGTCAACTGCTGCTCGATCTCTGCGATAAGGCCGATCTGGCCAGAAGCCTTGCCCACCCTGATATAGCTGGCTACAACGGTGCTTTGAGCCGCGAATGGATCAGGTTTTTCCTGGCACACGGCAATCACTCCAACATACCACCAACCCTTGCCTTCATAGCTACCGACAGCTGGAACATCGCGATGAACGAAGTCGGCAACGCCATTGCCGCGTTGATCAATACCGGCATCGATCGCGAAAATATGCATCGCCTGCGCTTCCGAGTAATGCTGATGAAGGAGCCGCAGCGAATAGAAACGCTGCAAAAAATCTTCGACGGGCGACGAAAACAACTTCTCAGCGCCACAGAACAATGGTCAGACAGAGAAGCCTGGTTTACCCAGACACTTATTCTGCCAGCCAATGAACTGCACGCACAGGTGGGTGAAGTGCCGGAACTGCTGCATCGCCTGCAAACAGAAGTAGACTCGCATATTGCGGCTTTTCAGCGAATTATTGAGCATGAAAAAAATGGAACCGACCCGGAAGTGGTAGCGGCACTGTTTTCAAGCCTGCAGCAGGAAATCGACCTGGATATGGCCTTCTGGGAGACTCTGTTCTTCTACAATACCTGATAATCGCTCTGTTTGGTCTTTTCGCTGTCATCCGCGAAAAGAGCCTCAAGAAACTGCTCAGGCTCGAACGGCATCAGATCATCCATCTTCTCGCCAACGCCGATAAACTTGACCGGCGCGCTTATCTGCTCTTCAACTGCGAAGAGAACGCCGCCCTTAGCGGTTCCATCGAGTTTGGTAACGACAAGACCTGAAATCGGCAGAGCCTCTTTAAATTGTTTCGCCTGCTGCACGGCATTCTGACCGGTGGTGGCGTCGAGCACCAGCAAAATCTCATGCGGGCCGCCATCACTTTCCTTTTCGGCGATTTTCTGAACCTTTTTCAACTCGGCCATGAGATTAGCTTTTACGTGCATGCGACCAGCAGTGTCAACAATCAACAGGTCGGCTTCGCGCTTTTTTGCAGCATGAATAGCATCGAAAACCAGAGCGCCCGGGTCGCCACCTTCGCTGCCTCTGATTACTTCGACGCCGACGCGTTCGCCCCAGATTGAAATCTGATCTATCGCAGCCGCTCTAAAGGTATCGCCGGCCGCCAGAACGACTTTCTTGCCTTCTTTAACAAAGCGCCGCGCCAGTTTGGCAATAGTTGTCGTCTTACCAACACCGTTAACTCCGATAATCAGAAATACGGTGAGACCATTGGGGTTAAAAACCGGCGTAGAAGAATATCTTGTCAGCATGCCGCGAAGTTGATCGCGCAGAATCGCATAAATTTTTTCGGGATCGGTGATGTCTTCCTCATCTACCTTTTTGTGAAGATAAGTGAGGAGTTCCTGAGTCGTTTTTACACCCACATCAGCCTCAAACAATGCCTCTTCAAGCTCGTCGAGGAGATCGTCGTTTATCTTCGTGCTGCCAAGAACAAGCTTTTTGAGCTTGCCGACGAAACCAGTCCGGGTTTTGGTCAGACCATTCTTAAGCCGCTGAAACCACGACAATTCTGGCTCAGGCTCTTCAACCGGCTTGACCGGCACAACCGGCTCAGCAATCTTAGCCGGCTCGACCGCCTTTTCGACGACGACCGGCTCAACTGCCGGCTTTGCTTCGACAGCCGCCTTTTCAGCTACCGGAGTAGATGTGAGCTCAACCGGCCTGGTGTCAGATATTTGTGCTGTTTCGGCAGAACGCTCGCTGATCGGTGCTTTCTTATCATCAGCATCGATCGCAGTCGTATCATCGAACGCTTCAAAAGGAACAAGCCAGGCAAAGAGCAAAAGGGTTAAGCCAGCCAGACTGGTTACACCGGCAACGATTATCTGCGAAGGGCCTGCCTGATAATAAATCAGAATGCCTTCGATCAGCAGGCTGATACCGATCAGAAGAACAATTATGCGAGATTCATCCCACTGCCGGGTATAAACGACCGGGTTACCATCGGTTGCCGCCGGGGTCTTTTGTAGTTCTTCACTCATTGCAGATTCTCCTCTGAGGCAGCAGCAGCCAGCGGAATATTTCTTCCGCTGACATGGCCTGATTTGCCCACAGTAAATTCCTTGATTTTGTTCTCATCTTCGAGACGTATCGAAATTGGTCGTGAAATGCCTGATTTTTGCAGGGTAACACCATAAATGACATCGACTGCCTGCATGGTTTCCTTGTTGTGAGTAATGACGATAAATTGAGTCTTATCGGCAAAACTGCGCAACATTCGATTAAAGCGACGCACATTCGATTCATCGAGCGCGGCCTCGACTTCGTCGAGCAGACAGAAAGCCGGTGGTTTAACCTGGAGAATCGAAAACAACAGCGCCAGGGATATCAACGACTTTTCGCCGCCCGAGAAGAGTTCAAGCGTCGACAGCTTTTTGCCGGGAAGACGGCAGGCAATATCGACATCGCTTTCGAGCGGATTGTCTTTGTCGCTGAGTTTGAGCATACCGCTGCCACCCGGAAACAGTATTTCAAAAATATCGTTGAAAGCAGTATTGATCTGCGCGAAAGTTTCGAGGAAGCGCTCGGAAGAAATCTTCTCGATCTCGGCGATCACCTGTTCAAGCGAATCAGCCGCTTCGCTTAAGTCGGCTACCTGCGAATTGAGAAAATCGTAGCGCTCGCGGGTCTTTTCGTAATCTTCGATTGCCAGCGGATTCACCGGTTCGAGCAGTTCCTGTTCGAATTTGCGCTGGGTTGTGCGCCCGACCAGTTCTTCGCGACTTTCGTATTTATGCATATTGATGGTCAGGTCGGTCAGTTCGAGACCAAATTCACCGGTGAGAATGCCTTCTTTGGTGCTGATATGAGTCTTGACCTCGGCCATCTTGATATCGAGCTCAGAAAGTTTTTTGCGGGTCGAATCTTCGATGCGCACGCGGCTCTGATAGGCATGATCGAGCTGGTCGAGTTCTTTCGACATCTTGCGATATTCGCTCTGAATATCAGCCATAGCGTTTTCTAGGGCCTCACGATGCTTTTCGAAATCATCAATCTCTTTTTGAATCGTCGCAACCTTGCCGTCGCCTTCGCTGCTCAAAGTCTTGAGACGATCGACCTCGGCCGATGCACGGTCTTTGCGTTCCTGCGCATCTTTGCGGCGCCGCGTAGCATTTTCAATTTCTTTGCGAACAGCCTTTTTGCGCTCGACGACCTGCGCCAGTTCAAGCTTGCGTTCGCCAAGCATGGCATTGAGTGAGGCCAGGCGGCTCTGAATCGATTCTTCCCGGCCGCTCAATGAATTCAGGCGGCCGCTGAGTTCGGCATCCTGAGCTTCGAAAGCAGTCAGCTCTTCTGAGGCTTTGGTGATTTCATCGCGCAGGGCGGTCAGACGTGAGGTCATCTCGCTGCGGTCACGGGCAATATTGGCATATTCTTCGTTGCGGGTGTTCAGTTCGGCCTTGAACTGGTCTGCCTGCCTGCCAAAGAAACCGATAGACTGCTCGCGCCGGCGAATCTCCTCTTCGCGCGAACGGGTCGAATTCTGCAGCTGCTGCCGTTCTTTGTGCAGATTGGCAACCAGCGTGCGCAACTTGCTTTCTTTGGCAGTAAAAGATTTGAGCTTGCTTTCGAGCTCTTCCTGTTCGCGTTTGCGGGAAAGAATGCCGACCGACTTGCGCGCTTCGCCGCCGCCGGTGAGCGCCCCGGATGAGCGCACGATCTCGCCGTCAAGTGTGACAATACGATTGAAATTGCGGTTGTTACGCGCGAATTCAACGGCATTATCGAGATTATCGAAAATAAGTATGCGGCCGAGCAGGTTGCTCATTACCGTGTAGAACTTTGCATCGAACTGAATCAGTTCGAGAGCTACGCCGACACAGCCCTTAACCCTGGGGTTTTCTACGGTCGGCGGCGCGCTGATCATATCGAGAGGCAAAAAAGTCGCACGGCCAGACTTGTTTTCTTTGAGTATCGCAATCGCTCTTTTCGCAGTTTCAGCGTCACGCGTGACGATATCCTGAATACTGGCGCCAAGAGCGGTTTCAAATGCCATTTCGTAGCCCTGTGGCACCTTGATGAGATCGCCGACGATGCCGTAAATATCAGGCAGACGGCCGGTTTCCTTGAGCGCCAGCGCGGCCTGAACTCCGCGGTATATGCCGCTTTCACTGCTGTGGCGAAGTTCTTCGAGCATGTTGCTGCGGGCATTGAGCATTTTGATCTGGTCAGTGGCCGCGTTGAGCTCTTCCTCGTTTTTGCGGCATTCGCTCTCGATCTTGTTAAGGCGTGCCAGTTCTTCGTTCTGGCGGGCACTGTTTTCTTCGACTTCAGCCTTCATCGTGGCAATTTCTTTATCGAGGCGGGCGATCTCGCCCTTGAGCTTATCGACATGTGCCTGTGCCGAAGCAACATCAGATTCACCTTTTTCGAGCTGACGCTCAAGAATCTGCACCTGCGCCTGCGCGGTTGTAATGCGGTTCTTACGATCAGCCAGTTTAACCGCGATCTGAAAGGCTGAATCTTTATCGTTGGCCTGCTCTTTGAGATGCTGTTCAAGCTCTGTGCGAACGCTGGCAATGCTGCCTTCGACTTCTGCCATGGCAGAACCCAGCTCGATTTCGCTCGCCTCTTCATTTTTAAGACGATTCTCAGCTTCAGAGATTTCCTGGCCGCCATCGAGCAGCATGGTTTCGATGCCTTCAATCTCTTCAAGGATAGCCTGACAACGCGCCTGCTGGCTGCGAATGTCTTCGCGCAGAACCCCGACCTGGCGGCGACGATCGTCGATCTGCAGGGTTACCGCCTTAACTTCGTCCTGACGTTTGTTCAAGACTTCTTCGAATTCGGCGAACCTGACACGAGCGTCAGCTTTTTTGCTGTCTACTTCGGCCAGAAACTTTTCGATTTCTTCAATTTTAGCAAGCAGACCGAGTCGCATCGAGTTGATGTTTTCCTGCTCGGCGTAATACTGGTTGAGGTCGAACAGAATCAGATCTATCTCAAGCTGCCTGATTTCGGAAGCCAGCGCCTGATACTTGCGGGTCTTCTCAGCCTGTTCGGCAAGCGGCCCAAGCTGGGTTTCGATTTCGCTGATAATGTCATTGAGGCGGGTAATATTGGTGCGGGTATGCCCAAGTTTGGTCAGGGTGTTCTGCTTGCGATGTTTGAACTTGGTTATGCCAGCGGCTTCTTCGATCAGTGCGCGACGCGACTGAGTGCGCTGAAACACGATATCTTCGATATCGCCCTGGCCGATGACCGAGTAGCCATCTTTGCCAATGCCGGTATCCATGAGCATTTCCTTGATTTCGGAAAGCAGCGTGCGCCCGTTATTGACAAAATAATTGCTCTCGCCTGACCTGAACAGCTGTCTGCCAATGCTGACCTCTGAATAATCCATGGGCATGGCGCGGTCTTCGTTGTCGAGAATCAGCTTGACCTGTGAAAAGGCAGCCGGCCTGAATTCGGCCGAACCGGCAAAAATAACTTCCGACATTTTGGTGCCACGCAGGGCCTTGGCGCTCTGCTCACCGAGAACCCAGCGAATCGCATCGCAGACATTACTTTTGCCTGACCCGTTGGGCCCGATTATTGCGGTTATGCCAGGTTGAAAATCAAAAACAGTCTTGCGGCCGAAAGACTTGAAGCCCATCAGCTCAAGTGACTTGAGATACATGTTTGTTCGCCTGTTCCTTTGCGAAAGATAATATGATGTTTGACCAATATATATGCCACAATTCGACGCAAAATAACAGCCTTTATCACATTTTTTGCTGGCAGGCTGCTAACCTCATGCGCTCAGAATGTACGCAACGACAGCGAATTTATTGTTGCAGTGCAGGTGCATGTCATGTTAGGATGCAGGTGTGAGCCAGTGTAGCTGATTTATCGATTTAGCTGTAGAACCTCACCGAACTCATTCACAAGGACCATCAGCACATGGAATATGACCAGAACGAAAAAAACGACGAGAACCAGGAACAACAGACGCCGCAATACGATCCAGCCGGTGAAACCAAGCAGAAATTGCTTTTCTTCGTCGTTGCTGTAGTAGTTGTCGTTGCCGCCAAGTTCATTCTGGGTCTGTAACGCGCTTTTCATACCGGTTGTTTTAACGCCGGCAGCTTAATGATATTTCCCTTTTTTTGCCTGAGCGCTTCTGCGCGCCTTTCGCTTACTGCTGAAGAAAAATGTTAGCCCATCTGATGTCAGAAGTTTTGGAAACTGACGGTGGCATGTGCTAAACTGCAAAAAAACGCAGATGAACCTCAGGAGGTTTGAAGATGCCCGTAGTGGGGAAACCTGTAGCGCGCAAAGACGCTCTCGACAAGCTTAGAGGGCTGGCCAGATACATCGACGATTACAACTTTTCAGATATACTGCACATTGTTACCGTGCGCTCGCCACACGCCTACGGGCGTCTCAAGAGCATCGACAAAAGTGCCGCCGAAAGAATGCCCGGCGTTGTTGGTGTAATCACCGCCGACCAGGTACCCGGAAAAAATGCGGTTCCACTGGTACTCGAAGACGAACCATTTCTGGCTCAGGACTACGTGCGCTTTCATGGCGAACCGGTGGCACTTGTCGTGGCAGAGAGCTACGAAGAAGCCCAGGCAGCAGCGGCGCTGGTGACCATGGATATAGAACCGCTCAAACCATTACTCAGCATCAGAGATGCAATCGCAGAATCGGCACCAAAGATATATGGCAGCGACAACTGTTTCAGCCGCTATAATGTCGAAAAGGGTAACGCCGAAGAGGCGATGAAATCAGCAAAACATGTATTCGAACAGGAATACGAAACCCCTTACCAGGAGCACGCCTATCTCGAAACCAACGGCGTAATCGCCGTTCCCGGCATCGAAGGCACCATGACGGTCTACGGCACGATGCAGTGCCCGTTCTATGTGCATGATGCGGTTGCCCAGGCGCTTGGGCGAGAACGCAATCAGGTAAGAATAGTTCAAACTACTACCGGTGGCGGATTTGGCGGCAAGGAAGACTTTCCCTCGGTAGTTGCCGGTCAGGCCGCAATTGTGGCACAGCTGTTCAACCGACCGGCCAAGCTCATCTACAAACGCGAAGAAGACATCATCGCCAGTTCCAAAAGACATCCCGGCCTGATCAAAATGAAGATCGGCACCGATGACAACGGCAAGATAACCGCAGCCCTGATCGACTATTACGTTGATGGCGGCGCCTATTCGACACTTACCCCGATCGTGCTCTGGCGCGGTACCGTGCATGCTCTCGGCCCCTATGAATGCGATCATGTTCATATCAGGTCGTGGGGCGTTGCGACAAATAAGGTGCCTTGTGGTGCGTATCGCGGTTTCGGCTCACCACAGGTAATATTTGCAGGTGAATCGATGATCGACGAAATTGCCGTTGCCCTGAACATTGACCCGATAGAAATACGGCGGATCAACGGTTACAAGGTCGGATCGAGCACAGCTACCAGTCAGATAATCGACCAGTCATGCGGCCTGATGGAAACCATCGAAAAGGCCAGTGCCAAAGCCGACTGGAAAGGCAAATGGCAGAAACCCGAGCAGCGCGCAGGCATTCTGCGCAAGGGCGTCGGCGTGTCCACGGTGTATTACGGCGTCGGTCTCGGCGCTGGCGGCAAACATCTCGATCGCGCCGGCACCAGCATAACCATTATGAAAGATGGTTCGGTTCACTGCGCCATCGGTAACGTAGAAATGGGTCAGGGCGCGCGCACTGTGCTGGCACAGATCGCTGCCGATGCTCTCGGAGCGCCTTACGATCTGGTAAACGTCGTCGAAACCGACACCAACCTGGTGCCAGATTCTGGCCCGACGGTGGCCAGTCGCACCACCTTCATGTCGGGCAATTCGTTGATGCTGGCAGCAGAGCAACTTCGCCCGCGTCTGCTGCAGGCGGCCGCCGAACTGCTTGGCGCACCCGGCACCGATGCAGTAGAACTTATCGACGGCAAAGCCTTCCTGAAAGCTGATCCGAACGGCAAACAGTTTGGTTTCAGAGAACTCGCGGCAAAGCTTTATGCCATTCGGCTCATGCCCAGCGCTTTTGGCTGGTTCATCGCGCCCGACTCGTCTTATGACAAGGATACCGGCCAGGGCAACGCCTATTTCGTCTACAGTTACTGCACCAACATCGCTGAAGTCGAAGTCGATATGGAGACCGGCGAATTCAGGGTAACCCGCATCACTTCAGCTCATGACATGGGCAAGGCGATAAATCCGCAGCAGGTTGAAGGTCAGATCGAGGGCGGCACCCTGCAGGGCATGGGTTATGCAACCATGGAAGAGATACGCCACGACGCGAATGGGCGCATGCTCAACAATGCTTTCGCCACCTACATTCTGCCGACAACCGAAGACACGCCCGAACTGGACCCGATCATCGTCGAACACGCTTATGACCGCGGACCTTACGGCGCCAAGGGCTTTGGTGAGGTCCCGCTTATGGGCATCGCTCCGGCGATTTCGAATGCCATTTACAACGCCACCGGCATCAGAATTCGCAAACTGCCAATCAAGCCCGAAAAAATTCTTGGACTCGATGAATAAAGCCGAAAAAGATGGATGATAGCAACCGCACAGAAGATCTGCAGCAGGGCCATGGGCTGCCAATAGAGTGGAACCGCATCGCCGCGCTGGTGGCAACGGTAGCTGTTCTCTTCTTTTTCACTCGGTCAGCGCCATTTCCTGCCTCGACATTCTGGGATCTGGCGCTGGCCAGAGATTTCGATCTACAGATCGGCTGGGTCTTTCTGCCTGAAACACTGGCGCTGACAATTGCTGATTCGACCGCTTCTCTGCTTGGCCTGAAGGCGGTTTTTCACATCGCCTTCTTTCTGCTCTGCTGCCTGATCTGCACCTGGGTATTCAAAAGCCGCGAGATAATGCCGGGTGTTCTGCTGCTGGCGGTATTTTCGTTGTCGATGCAATCATATCTAAGTCTGCGCATGCTTTTGCAGCTGATTTTTGTAGCAGGCACCCTGACCATACTGGATAACAACCGGCTCAGGAATAATTTCGGGGTGATTCTGATTCCGATAACTGCAGCCGCCAGCGGCTTGAGTCTCAACAGCTGGCTGCTGGTAATTCTCGTCGCCTGCCATGCTTTCTATAACGACAAATACAGTCCGACTCTGGTGTTGTGCGCACTGACCGGACTGCTGTTCTTTCCAGAAGGCGCGGCGACAGCGGTTGATCGCACTTCGGTGCTGGCCTGGCAGTTCATGCCGGAAACCGATGTGCGTATCATGTATCTGCTGGCGGGCATATTTCTGCTGATCAACCTGATTTCTCTGCACCGGCTCGGGCACGAAGACATGCCGAACCTGTTTTTTTACGCGATTACCGGTTTTATGGCGGTAATAAACCCAGCCTCGGTACCGATTTTCATACTTATGGGGCTGACCATGCTGCTCAAGTGTTTCAGCGAGGTCGAGCCTTTGCCGCTAAACTACCATCTTGCCGGAATCATCGTGTTAACCGCGATTATTCACCTGTTTCTTTTCGTCAACCCGTTTGGCTTCAAGCTCAACCCGACAGTGCGCGGGCAGCTCGGCAAAGATCTCTCGCCGTTGCTCGAAGGCTATATCAGCGAACAGACAGTCTACAACCACGAAATCGGCGAACTGGTCTGGAAAGGTCTGATAAGCCTTAAACAGGAAGACCTGCCAGTCATCGCCAGCCGCCGCGAATGGAAGATAGTACGTCTCGGCAACGGCGAATTCGAACTGACGCAGCAGCAGAAATATTTCGAAAAGATTACCGCTCCGCTACTGCCAGAGGATCTCCCGAAAGACACCGACTAGACCTCTTACATAAGAGTTCAAGTATTAAATGTCATTGCGAGGAGCGTAGCGACGAAGCAATCTCTTTGACCATGAGATTGCTTCGTCGGGCTGACGCCCTCCTCGCAATGACGATAACACCAAGATTCAATGTTGACAAAGGACTAGTACATAATGCTTTCGGCGGGCTCTCGGCAGGATCAGGATTTACTCTAATTAAAAGCCCCCGCACCGTGGAATCCGGTGCGGGGGTTTTACTGTGTGAGCTGAGGTTTGTCTCAGATCAGGGGGCGCAGCCACTGGAGCTTGCGCATAAAGTTCATCTTTTTCAGAGTCTTTTCATTAACGTGATCTTCAGGGCCATAAGCCTTGATTATTCTACCCGCAGAATCGACTTCGATGCGATACTCGATGTTTTTCTTTTCGATCAGTCTGAGAATGCGCAACCTCGTCATCTGCGCAAAAGGCTTGTCGTAAATGGCGGCGACCACTTCTGAATTGATGTCTTCACTGAGCGGGTCCATGTTGTATGAACCGACAACCGCGATGGTTCCGTCAAACACGAACATTTTGGCATGCAGGCGCTCATTCTGGCTTGGCGCAACAAAGATGCGTGCGGTCGGCATAGTTTGCAGCAGCCTTTTCCAGTCGTTCATCAAAAAGGCCTGCGGAAAAAGCGAATCGGTAGATTCAGCGCTGTTAGTATGGAAAATAATGCTTACACCACGATCAGCAGCACGTTTAAGAGCGGCTTCGGCGGCTTCGGTGATTACCAGGTAAGGATTCTGGATGATAATTTCGTGTTTGCTGGCATCGATCATGCGGATGAGAGCCGGTGTAATCCCGTTGAGAGGGCCGGTGCGTGAATGTTTGTCGAGAATCTTGACCTGTTTTTCGCGCTCACCCCGGAACATCTGAAACGAAGAGTATGATCTGATATCCTTGAATGCGCTGATTTCTTTATTCATCGCTACGAGCTCATCCTTGAGCTTTCCGGCAGTCATTTTTTCGGGGTCATGCAGGCCGCGGCCCTGCATATAGCGGGTCATTACACGATAAGCGAGTTCGACTTTCGACATCTGATCTTTAAAATTGATCGCATCGGCCTTGACCACCAGATTGCGATTGAACTTCCATTCGTCGTCGAAAGCCATTTTGAGCTGGCCGGCCACATGGCGACCCTGCATGAGAACGTCTGAGTCGTTGTAGACAATGTCGTTTTCGCCGTTCTGGGCAAAATAATCGGCACCGATGTTGCGGCCGCCGATAATAGAAAGCATGCCATCACAGATGATGATCTTGTCATGATTCGAGGCTGCAATCTTCTTGAAGTCGTTAAAAACCGAGACAAGAGATTTACGGATCGAGTTGTAGAGCTTGATCTGAACGTTGGGGAAAGCTGCAAGCTCTTCGACCTTGTCAGGCATCTTGCTCATGTAAGGCATGCGATAGACACGCCCGTCGATCATCAGACGAATGCGAACTCCCTGGCGCGCCTTTTTGAGAAGCAGACCAAGAAAGGCCTGGCCAAAAATATCTTTGTCGATGATAAAATAAGTGCAGTCTATGGTTTCGCGAGCTTCTTCGACCATTTTCCAGCGGCTGTACCAGGCTTCGTCGTTGGCGGTAATCAGCCTGATGCGGGTCTGAGCGTAAGAACGGTCGACCTTGATTGCATTGAACACATCGCTGAGGCTGCTGTTGTCAGGAAACGGGCGGTATGCGACCGCAAAACCCGTGCTGGCAAGCATACAAAAGATAGCAAGAACACAAATCAGAGATCTGATACTCTTTATCATATTAACTCCTTATCGAGTTTATCTTTTTAATTTTAGTTATTTTATCGCCATCTGTAAAGATGTATTCTTGCAAAGCTTGTTATCAAAGAGTGAGCGATGTACAATAGGTTAAGAGAATTCATAACCAGGGGGATTTTGCGTGCGCAAATTTCTGATTGTATTCTGTCTGTTGCTGATATGTCTGTCGCCAGCCAATGCCTGCGATGTAAGCCTTTTTGCCCTGGTCTCAGGGAACAGTCCCAACAAAGCGTTTGCCGAAAAGTTGACCAGTCTGGTCGGCCGCGCCAGAGCTGTGGCCAACAATTCCGAGAATCACGAAACACTGCCGACGCACCTGCAGCAGTTGATGAGCGGCTGGATCGAATTTTCCAATACTTATCAGATAAATCCGCCGGAGTGGGCAAAAAAAGACGCAGCCTGGAAGGATAAGCTGAATGAACAGGCCGACCTCATCGGCAGCATCAGAAAAAATCTGGCGAGTCAGGAACCCGACCAGGCAAAGGCGCACAGAGAGCTGCAAAAATTCACCCGCCAGCTGACCCGTTTATATGAAAGTCTGGAGATGGACGAACTGTCGCGTCTGCTTCTCGATATAAGCATGCACATCGATCACGTCTGGGATGCCTGGTGGGCGCAGAATGGCGCCGAGCTTATCGAAACCACCGCAACATTCAGCGCGGCCTGCCAAAAGCTTTCAGAAAAGCTCGATGAAGAGAGCGCAAAGACCTTTGAAGATCTGGCACACCGGGCCGGAGAACTGCATAAAATGGCAGGCAGACCTGATGTTTTTGCCGGCAAATCCTTTGAATTCATGTTGAATATGACCGAAAACGACTTTGCCAGATTCAACGACGCCCGCAAAGAAAAATCAGCTGAAGAGACGAAATAGATTGCTTGCCTTTTGCCTGGCTCCCTCATAGAATAACGCATTCAGGCTTATGCGCATACTTCAGATCATCAACGCTTTGACGCTGGGCGGCGCCCAGTTTATACTGCTCGACCTCGCCCGGCATGCCCGCAGAGAAGGTTGTGAAGTTGAAGTTGCCTGTTTTCGCGATGGCCCGATTGGCGGCATCCTTCGCCAGGAAGGTTTTACCGTGTATGTGCTTGGCGAAAGCCATCTTGACATCCCTGCATTTCTGCGCCTCGTCGGCATACTGACAAAATTTCGGCCCGACATCGTGCATTCGCATCTATTCCGGGCCACCTTCTGGGCGCGCATCTGCTGCTGGCTGCCATCACACATCAAGTTGATCACCTCGATACATGGCTGTGAAAGCACCCCTTTTCATTACCTCGAGCGTTTACTAAGCCGCTTTTCCAATTTTCTGATTTTTCCCAGCCGATCATTGCGCGACTGGTATGTCAAACGAATTAAAGCGCGCAAAGGCGAAGAATGCCGCGTCATTTACCCTGGTGTAGATATTTGCAGTCCAACCATAACCCACCAGGCATCAGCAAAGGTGCGAATCGGCACGTTGTCGCGGCTGCACCCGGTCAAAGGCATCGATCGTCTTATCAATGCCTGTAAGCAACTCAAGCAAATGCAGATCGACTTTGAGCTGATTATTGGCGGCGATGGGCGCCATCGCCATGAATTGAACGAGCTCGCAAGCAAACTTGAAATAGCAGACTGCTGCCGTTTCTGCGGCGAAATTTCGGATCGTCAGAGTTTTCTCGATGAGCTCGACATCTTTGTTGCGCCCTCGCGTCAGGAAGCTTTCGGCATTCATATCTGCGAAGCGATGGAACGAAGTCTGCCGGTTGTCGGAGCGCGCGTCGGCGGCATACCTGAACTGATAGAACATGGAAAAACCGGTATCTTATTCGATCCCGAGAGACCTGACGAACTTGCCGATGCGCTTGCAAAGCTGGCAAAAGACCGGCAGTTAAGGAGCACACTTGGCATCAATGCCCGCAATCGTGTCGAGAAACTTTTTAACCGCGAGAGCGCTGTAGCCAGGCATCTTGAGCTATTCAAGCGGATTTGCGAGGTCAGCTGCCACGTTCATTTTGCCGTTTCTTCCGGTGAACTGGGTGGTGGTGAACGGGTGGCTCTTGGCCTGATCAGGTCATTGCTGGCGCGAGGCTGGCGGGTCAGCGCAACCTGTTGTGGCGAACCTCTGGCAGCTGCAATTGCCAGGGCAGGCGCCGAGGTATCAGTCAGCAACATGCGCGGTGGCGGCTTTTTCTTCGCACTAAAACTTATGGCAGATTTGTGCAGGCTTCGCCCAGGCATTATCAGCTCACATCTCAACCGCGCCAGTCTCGCAGCCGGCCTGCTTGGCCGGCTTTGCCGCGTTCCAAGCATCGCACACATTCACGGTTTGAACAATCAGAGCTACTACCGTTTCAGCGACTGCCTGATCGCCGTTTCAAAAGCGGTTAAAGAACATGTCGTCTCACAAAACGCTGCCCATAAGGATATCAGAGTCATCGCCAACCGTATCGACAAACCGCCACTTTCACCGAGGAATACAGTGGGCGAACCATTGCGGCTGGTTATCACTGCCAAACTCCACAAAAACAAGGGACATCTCTGGGCACTCGAAGCCATCAGCCGCAATATTGAACGAATCGGCGATATTCATATAGACATACTCGGCGAAGGCCCCGAACGCGCTAGGCTCGAAGAATACTGCCGCAACAGCAATCTTAAGAATCGGGTAATGTTTCATGGTTTTGTCAACGACCCCGAAGCCTTCTATCACGACATCGACATCGCCATGCTGCCATCTCTGGGAGAAGGAATACCGCTCAGTCTGCTCGAAGCAATGCGCTGGGGTATTCCCTGCATAGCAACCAGAATCGGCGGCATACCCGAAATTGTCGAAAATGACCAGAATGGCATACTGGTAGAACCCGGCAACGAAGACGCTCTTATCGAAGCGATTAAAAAGGTTCGCGACGATTACACAAGGTTCAGCACGGCTGCTGTCGAGCATTTTAAAAGAATCAACGACTATTCGGCAATGATCGACAAGTTCGAAGATCTGCTGTTACAGACGATGAGAGAAAACCAGTGAGCCAGATTCTGTTTGTGTCGCCGGCAGCGTTCGATGCTCTGCACCAGCGCCATCAGTCGCTGGCAATCGAGCTGACGAAGCGTGATCAGTCTGTGATATTTTTAGACCCGGTTAGAACTGGCGGCTACAGACGTAAAACCAGAAAGGTTGCAGATAATCTCGAAGTCGTACAGTTGCAGGTGCCTTTTAAAAGCGTTTCGCACCCTGCGATACAGAAGCTGACCGTCAGGTTCGCGATGCTGCTGCTCAGAGAAAAATGCAAAATCATACCGGCCAGCACAATACTTTGGATAAGCGAACCCTCGCTGGCCTGGCTGACCAGACATCGCTGGCAGACAATCATCTACGACCGCTGCGACCTGCACGGCTCATTTCCCGGGCAACGCAAGGAAGCCTGGCAAAAGTATGAAAAGCTGCTTTTCGCAAGAGCCGGACTGATCAGCTGTTCGCATCCCCATCTGCAAAACACGCTGCCGGAAAGCGCCCGCAACAAAAGCGTGCTGGCCGGCAACGCCAGCGCTGATCTGTTTTTCGGCAAAATCCGGGACACTGCGGTTGGTGATGGCAGGCTCAAGCTGGTTTCAGCCGGCGCGCACCATGAATGGGTCGATACCAGCTGGCTGAAAATGCTGGCGACGCATGCAGGCGTCGAACTGCATCTCGCCGGAACCGGCCGTGGCAAAGGCTACGAAGATCTCAAACAGCAGCCTGGAATAATTGACCATGGTCGTCTCAACCAGTCAGAACTGGCCAGACTGCTGAAGACCTGTGACATTGGCCTGGTACCATTTTGCGATATCGAGCTGATCCGTGGGGTCGATCCGGTAAAAGTTTATGAATATGCCGCCAGCGGTCTGGAAGTGTGGGCTCCCCCAGTTGCTTCGTTGCGCACCAATACTCTTATTAACAGATTCATAGCGACACCCGACGACCTCGATCTCGCCATCGCTGACAGCGCGACGCAAAAACGGCAGCCAGCCCCGGCGGTCGCCAGGTGGTCAGAAAGGTTGCAGACAATTCTTGACAGACTCGACGATTTGCAGTCAGATTAGATTATGAAAATTTTACTCTGCGGTTTTTTTGGCGAAGGCAATCTTGGCGATGAAACCATTCTCGCGGCCATACGCGAGCAGTTGCCAGACAGCTACAGTCTGACCGTTACCAGCGGCCGACAGATGCTTTATGGCGGCCTCGCCATACGTCGTCGCGGCCTGCTCTCATGGCCGGCCTTTTTACAGGCCGCGTTCGAAAACGACCTCGCGATATTTTCCGGTGGCCTGCTCCAGGACTGGTCATTCGAAGGTGTAACCTTTTTTGCTCTGCGCATGATTGCCGCCAGCACCTTGCGCTGTGAACCCGCACTATGGGGCGCCGGCATCGGCCCATTACGCAGTCCGGGCAGCAGGAAACTGGCCGCGCGTGCTTTAAAGCGCGTAAAGACAGCCTGGCTGCGCGACAATAGTTCACTGCAACTTTTCAACGAACTGACCGGAACACCAGCAGCCGACGGAACCGACTGGAGCTGGAACTTTCCGGTCACCGCAAGTCCTGAACGCGAAAACGCCCCGCTGGCCATCAATCTGCGCCAATGGAACAGCGATGAATGGCGTGACCAGGTAGCCCATCAACTACGCCACAGCCAGCGACAGATAGTTGGTATGGCGGCACGGCGCAGTGACATGGATGTCATCCGCGAACTCGCACCAACAGCCTCGATTATGCACCCTGCAACTTTCAGTGAATTTGCCGGCAGCTGTCGCAATTTCTCTCTCGGCCTGGCAATGCGATATCATGCTGCCCTGGCCATGTTGCGCGCCGGCTTGCCGGTTAAGCTGGTTGCTTATGACGACAAGGTTGCCGAGCTTGCACGACTGGCTGGAGTTCCTACTATTGCGGAGAATCAGATAAGCGGCTTCAAGACCGCTGCCCCCAGGTTCATCTCCTGCCAGCAACAGAAGTTTATCGCCATGCAAAGTGCTTTCACTGCATGGATACAGGGTTTTAGCACCAGCCGTCGGCTATGAAACAACTTTTACAAAAGGTCTATCTGGCTCTGACAACTTGTGAGCGTCGATTTTTCGAAATATTCAGCTTTCTGGTCTATCGCCCGCGGGCCAGAGTAATCTCGGTGGGCAACCTCAGCATGGGAGGAACGGGCAAAACCCCGGTGCTGTTCGAACTGATCGAAGAATTGAGACATAGCCAAAAGCTCTGTGTCTTGAGCCGCGGTTATCGAAGTCGGTGGGAACGCAGCTTCTATCAACTGCAGGGTGACGGCCCGCATCCGGCTGGACTGACAGACGAGGCACTGCTGCTCAATCGCAGGTTTCCCAGTATTCCAGTGCTGCTAGGCAAGAATCGTCACCACGCCGCGATAATTGGTGAACAGCGCCTGAAACCCGATATTTTTCTGCTCGATGACGGCTTTCAATATCGTCGTCTGCGCAAAGACATCGAAATCCTGCTCTGGGATGCAATGTCAGAACCGGAAGAGGCTCAATTACTGCCGGCCGGCCGCCTGCGCGAGCCCATTTCGCGGCTGCTTTCAGCCGACGCGATTCTGCTCACACGCTGCGAGACAGTGAGCGAAGACAAGATTGTTTTCTGGCAGAAATGGTTGAATGAGCGGGCTCCTGGATTACCGGTAATCAGAGTAAGCACCAGAAGTGAAGGTCTGTTCGATCATCTGGGCAGACGATTGTCTGTAACCGCCGACACTGCCGAATTTCTTGCATTTTCCGCCATCGGCCGGCCGGCTGCATTTTACGCGCAGCTTGAGCACGCAGGCTGCCGCATCGGCGAGCGAGTCGAATTCAGAGACCATCACTGCTTCAGCGAAGCTGAACTGGATGAATTAGGGCGTAAAGCCTCAGAAAAAAATCTGCGCCTTGTCTGCACCGAAAAGGATTTTTGCAAAATCAGCCCGGAAACCGCTGAAAAACTTGGTTTGAGCGTCTTGCGAATTCGCACCTTGCCGGCATCGCAACGAAGCTTTACGACTGAGCTGGCGGCGGCAGGGATTCGTCTGTAACCGGCGGCGTTTCCGGCCATTTATAGCTGATAAGGCGGCACACCGCCAGCGCGAAAAGCGAGCCGATAAGCCAGCCAACAGCGACATCGAGAGGAAAATGAACTCCGACATAAATACGAGAATAACCGACAAGAAAAGCGATGATTACGAAAGGCCAGCCGGCTTTAAAACCACACATGGCGATCATGGCGGCAGCAAAAGCTGCTGTGTTGGCAGCATGATTCGATGGAAAGGATTTACTGGTCTTCAATGGCAGCAGCAGTCGGCATTTAATACCGCCTTCCTGTGCGAGAGCACAGGGTCGCAGTCGCCCCACAGTCTTTTTGATGACCTTGCCGCAAACAAGATCGGTGAATCCGACTGAGACAAGCAACGCCAGCGCCAGCACTCTTAAGCGCGACCGGCCTGAACAGATCATCGCCAGCCAGACAATCGCTATCAGCGGCATCCAGTTCTTAGCATCAGTAATAAATGGCATGAACCAGTCTAAAAAGCTGCTGGTAAGGCTGCCATTAAGCAACTGAAACAGACTATGATCAAGGCTCAATATAAAGTTCATGTTCTATATGCCTGGTAAAAATTGCCGGCCTGCGCCCTTGAATGCTTTTGCCATCAGCAATTGGCCGTCTTTGCGAGAAGGGCGCCAGCCCAACGCGGCAATCTTACAGTCAGAAAGATTGCTTCGTCGCTACGCTCCTCGCAATGACAGATAGCTCGAAGATTCAATGTTGACAAACCTTTAGTAATCTTCTTTGTAGATGGTTTCGAGATTTTCGAAACGCGCAAAGTTCGGATTGAAAGCGAGTTCTACGCTGCCAACCGGGCCATTGCGCTGCTTGGCGATGATGACTTCGCCAACGCCTTTTTTATCGCCCTTGGGGTTGTAGTATTCATCGCGATAGAGAAAAAGAACGACGTCGGCATCCTGTTCGATGGCGCCTGATTCGCGCAGGTCGGAAAGCATCGGGCGTTTGTCGGTGCGGCCTTCTACCGCGCGCGAAAGCTGCGACAGGCAGATAACCGGCACATTGAGCTCGCGCGCGAGACCTTTGAGACTACGCGATATCGCCGAGACTTCCTGCTGGCGGCTCTCAGGCTTTTCGGTGCCTGACCACGAAATCAGCTGCAGATAATCGATGATGACCATGCCGATTTTGTCCTGGGCAAAGGCGCGGCGGGCCTTGCCGCGAATGTCGAGCAGACTGGCGTTGGCGGTATCGTCGATCAGCATTGGAGTTTCTTCAATACGCCCGGCAGTGATCGTCAGCTTCATCCAGTCTTCATCGCCAAGATAACCGCGGCGCACTTTCTGGCCGTCGATGCGCGCTTCCGAACAGAGCAGACGTGTCACCAGCTGAGTATGCGACATTTCGAGCGAAAACAGCATTACCGGTTTTTTGGTCTGATAGGCGGCGTATTGTGCGACATTCAAGCAGAATGCTGTTTTACCCATCGAGGGGCGCGCCGCCAGAATGATGAGATCTGAATTCTGAAATCCGGCAGTATATTCATCGAGACGGGTAAAGCCGCTGGGAATACCTGTTACCGCCTGTTTATTCTCATACAGGCTTTCGAGATAACTGAAAGTCGGCCGCACCAGATCTTTTACCCGCATGTAAGGGCGGGTAAGTTTGAACTGGCTGAGCTGCAGCACTTTCTGCTCGGCCTGGTCGATAAGCTGCTCGGCAACTGACTGCGGATCGTAGGCACTGTTCGAAATTTCGCCGGAAAGCAGAATCAAGCGGCGCAGCATCGACTTTTCCTTGACGATTTTGGCGTAGTGCTCGGCATTTCGCGCGGTCGGCACAACATTGAGCAGCTGCGAAAGGTAACTGACACCCCCGACTTCGGCCAGGCGGTCTTTCAGTTTGAGTTCTTCCTGGAGGGTTATCAGGTCACATGGGCGCTGAGCGGCAAAAAGATCGACAAGCGCCTGAAAAATGTGGCGATGCGAGCTCTGGTAAAAATCTACCGACTCGATGATTTCCATGGCGGTAACCACCGCATCTTCGCTAAGCATCATCGAGCCTAGAACGCTCTGTTCAGCCTCCAGACTATGTGGTGGAACCTTCTGAAAACCCTCGGTCATGAACTCTCTCCATTGCAAAGTAAGGGCTGGAGCTCGATTACGAGCACGATTACGATTACGAGCACGACATAAAGACAGGTGGCTTCAAGAAAAAGGTAGTGAACGGCGCAAAGCCGCTCACTACCCTGCTTTAAGCTGCAATTAGTCCTGCTGTTTTTCTTCGGGAACAACGACCACTTTCATGTGGGCCTTTACATCACCGGTGAATCTGATGGTAACGGCATGTTCGCCAACTTCTTTGATGTGGTCAGCAACAACGAGCTTCTTGTCGATGTCGACATTGGCGCTTTTGCTGATTTCAGAAGCCAGTTCGGCGCTGGTGACCGAACCGAACAGGCGGCCCTTGTCGCCGGCCTTGCGGGTAATCTTAACAACAAGACCTTCGATTTTGCTGGCCATATCGAGATAAGCCTGCTTTTCGCGCACTGCCTGCTTCTCCCATGAGGTTTTCATGAGATCCAGATGCTTTTTGGCACCTTCAGTAGCGGGGATGGCGAAATTTCTCGGGAACAGGAAATTGCGGGCATAACCTTCGGCGACGTTTTTGAATTCGCCTTTTCTTCCTACCCGGGGGACGTTATTGATCATTAGGACTTCCATTATCTTCCTCCTGGTTAATTATCAATGATTAAAAGTCTTCGTCAGAATCGCCCGACGAAAACAGCGCGGGTTTTGGCGTTCTGAAGTCAGCCCAGACATCGATGATGCCGAACCAGACGACAGCCTGCGTAAACACGAGCGCGAGACATGAAAAACCGACTCTGGCAACCGCACCGATCTTGTATTTGTCGAACATGAAGAACAACAGAGACAGACCGGCGATGAAGTAGATAATACTGCTGATTGCCAGACAGTTGGCACCTATATTGAGGGCCAGCGAGCTGATAGTTGCACTTTCGACTGAGCCAAGCACATGATAGAGAGTCCATCCGCCGATGAACAGCCAGATCAGATTCCAGTCGAAACGCCATTGGGAAAATGGCGGAACCGGATCGACTGCCAGTCCCATCTGCCCGGCAAATCTCTGCGCCGCGCCATAAAAGACGGCAAGCGTGATCAGATGCCAGACAAACAGAAAAGTTGCCGGAATCAGCAGCAGAGTATAGTCATACACCTGCCTCAGATTTTCTCGTGCAACTTCGAAAGCCTCAGCCGACTCACCACCTTTTTCCTCGATCTTGGCGAGCTGCTCTTCAGCCGCTGCGATCTGTCGCGAAAACTCTTCGCGCACCGGAACCAGTGACGGACTGTCACTGCCGAATCCGTTGGTCACTCCCCACAATCCTGTCGAAAACAAGGTCGCCGACAGCACAGTCAGGGTGATGGCACGCAGAGGATCGAGGCCAAGGCGCACGGCTGCCGAAAGCAGCGCGGCCGGCATGAGAATCAGTGGCACCAGCGTCATAGCGGTAGCCGGGCTCGACAGGATTCCTGCCAGAGTGAGGGTCAGAGCTGAATAGCCAAGAAACCACATGCCACCCCAGGCGAGAATTATGACGAAAGCCGGAATACCGGCCAGCGACAACATGAATGCTCCGAGCAGCGGAATCTGGGTTGCGGCAAGCAGACCTGCCATGGTGATTAAAGCCATGACAGCCATGCCGAGAGTTCTGCTGGCGGTAGAATTGGTCATTGCGCTGGTTATTGTGCTTTCACTCGGTCAGAAACCGATCAGACGTTGGCGAACGGCAGCAGGGCCATATTGCGGGCGCGCTTGATAGCAGTGGTGAGGTGCTTCTGATGCGCGGTGCAGGTGCCGGTCGATCTGCGGCTGGTGATCTTGCCGCGGTCATTGATATATCTTCTCAGGCGGGATACATCTTTATAATCGATGAAAGTTACTTTATCCTTGCAGAAATGACACACTTTTCTGTGTCTGTGTCTTTTGAATTCAGCCATTTTTTATTCCTCCGAATAATTTTAAAAAAGTGACCGGCTCTCCGTTTAGAACGGAACAGCGTCGTCGTCACTACCATCGGCGTAACTGCCGTAATCACCGCCGCCCGAAGCTTCGCCGCCTTCGTCCTGGCTGTCGCCACGACCGCCGAGGAACTGCACGTTATCGGCAACGATTTCGGTGATGGTGCGCTTTTGACCATCCTGGGTCTCATAACTGCGATTGGCCAGACGGCCTTCGACCAGCACTGATCTGCCCTTGGAAAGATACTTCGAGCAGTTTTCGCCGGTTTTTCCCCAGACAACTATGTTGAAATAGCTTACTTCCTTTTTGAAATCACCGTCGTTGCCTTTGTATGAGCGATTTACCGCAATACTGAAGTTGGCGACAGAGGTTCCCTGGGCAGTGTGTCTGAGTTCGGGATCGCGGGTCAGATTACCCACCAGAAAGACTTTATTGAGATTTCCAGCCATATTACATTACTGACCGCGAACGGTAGTCATGAAGCGAAGAATGGTCTGGTTGATCAGATAAGTTCTTTCGAGTTCTTTGAGGGCTTCGCCGGTGGCCTGAAAATTAACCAGGACATACTGGCCTTCAGTGTGCTTTTCGACCATGTAAGCCAGGGGTTTTTTGCCCCATTTGTCGATCTTTTCGATCTGGCCACCATTTTTGGTGATTGCATTTTCGACTTTGCCGATGAGCGTGTCAAGGGCGGTGTCTTCGATGCCGGGTTCGGTGAAGAACAAAGTTTCGTAAGGTTTCACTAAGAAAACCTCCCTTCGGATAAGTTTCAGCCTCTGCCACTTTTGGGCAGAAGCAGGGACGTACCCCGCAGTATATCACGAAACTATCTTCAAAACAACAGCAAAAAAAGATTATAGCAATTCAAGCTTCACCATAAACAGAAGAGCTATTCGTGCTCGCGCTCAGCGAAGCGGTGCTCGTAATCGAAAAACGAAATCGATTACGAGCACGATTACGATTGCGCGCACGATGGAGACAAACAGCGACTCCCAAAAGAGACGTCGATCAATAGAGATTCTTGTTGGGGTTCAATCCTCGGCGAAAATCGGTGGAATCGGCATAATCTGCGGATTATTGCTCTTCTGCATTTCGTTGTACTGTGGTTCGTACACTGAGATGCGGATAAGCTTTTCGGGGCTGAGCTGAGAGTGATACAGAGGTTTGAGAGTGAAGCGTGCGGGCATTTCTGAGCCGGCGACAGGCTGGCCGGTGGCGATATTTATTTTCTGTACAACAAGAAGGCGCTGCCAGGTCCCTTTTTCAAGACTGCGGGCAACTTCGTCGGAATTAAGCTCAACCCATGAAGGGCTCACCGAGCTGTATCTGAAAGGGAGATACAGATTACTGATGTCTGAAACCAGAATATAGCCTTTTTGGTTCGGGTAGTACTGATGTAGAAACTCGCGCACTGTTTTGAACTCGCGAAAATAGAAAATGTCACGTACAGCCATGTTCTGCCCGGCCACCGGCCAACCGTTGATCATCAGCAGCACAGCCAGCAACGGCGCCCAATTGCGGCTAAAACCCGCGACGTTGGCGAGTTGTCGCAACAGATAGATTGAAAGACATGCAAGCAGAGGCAAAAAAATTACGCCTAGCCGTGAAGTATACTGCAGGCGCAGATCACCCCAGAAATAGGCAAAACGCGCGGCCGCGTGCAGTGCAAAAAAAGCTGCAGCAAAGCCAGCAAAAACACGAAACTTGCGCTCAGCAGTGCGGAAACTGAAAAGATCTGAAAGCAGCCATATCAGGCCGGCGATAGCCATTACTGCAAGGAGTGGCACCATGCCATAAGCTTTCTCGCTGCCGACAAAGAATGGAAGAGCATTCCGCAGGTTCGCCCACAAATGGTTGAATCCAAAGGCCTGATCGATACTCTCTACCTGAAAAGCCTGCTGCGAATAGGTGATTACACGAAGCCAGGCAACCGGAAGAAACAGCACAGGAATCAGCGGAGTGCGCCAGCTAAGTCGATCATATTCTTCTTTTGGCAGACAGATTATCACCAGTGGGATCACGCAGAAGACCGCCAACACCGATTCATAACGCGTCTGCGCCAGAAGCGGCAGTGTCAGAAACATAAACTCGGCACCGCCAGCCTGCGGGCGCGCGATAAACCGCCAGGCAATTGACAGCAGAATCATGGCAAACAGAAGATTTACCGTTTCAAAGCCGGCCGAAGTCATATAAAGCACAAACAGTGGAAAAGACGCAAGCAGCAGCATGGCTGCAATGCCCCAGAAGCGCCCATACCAGTAATGAACCAGCAGGTAAAGCAGAAAAAGAATACCAAAACCGGCAAGAGCATTAACCAGAAAAGCGTTTTCAGGGCGATAACCGGTCAGCGCATGCGCAGCCGCTGTCAGAAACGGATAAAATGCCGGGCGCATGTCAACGACGCTGCTGATAGTGCGCTTAATGCCGTGGTAAAAATTCAGCGCCTGGGTCGGGTTATGGCATGAACGCTCTTCGTAAAAAGCCTGCGCCATGCCCAGCAGATTTGTTTCGTCGGCAAGTATGCGATAATCAGGGGGGGACGCAAAGAACGCCAACAGCACCAGCAAAAGCGCAGTGGCAGCTGCCGGCCAGTGGCGGCACCAGGCGGCGCGCGCATTTTCCAGCGTCGGCATGAAAGTGGTCAGCTTTTGCAACCAGAGCAGAAGGGCTACCAGTAGAAAATACCAGGTTCCTGAGCGATACAGGTCTTCCATGCGGTCACGTTCGAGGCCCCAGAAGCCGAAGTAAACCGCCAGCAAAGACAAAACCAGCGTAGAACCGATAACGATCTGAGCTCTACGCTGGTCTGTCATAACTTTCATAAGTGCCGCGAACTATCGTTCTGTCATTGCGAGGAGAGCGCCAGCTCGACGCGGCAATCCCATTGGCAGAAGGATTGCTTCGTCGCTACGCTCCTCGCAATGACCAGTTTTACCATGCGATTCAACTTTAACAGAGGACTAGTCCTTGCGCAGCTGGTAGAGGGCGGTGCCGGCGGGCAGATTGGCGGCCAGCCAGACGTCGCTGCCGTCACCGGTGACCACTTTAACATAGACTGCGGCGCGGGGAGCAATGGTCGGACGGGCAAGACTTTCGACCGTTGCACTTACGCTGTCAAAAGCAGGGCCATCTAAATCCACGCTTTTGAGGCCATAATCAAACGGATAGGTGGCTGTCAGATCAAGGTTATCGATACCATAACCATCGTTGTTGGCATTGGCATTATTGATTATCAGTGCAAGCATGAACTTTGAATAAATCTCACCGAAATTTTTGCCGGTGAAGGCTTCGACTGCTGCGATATCAGTCGTTTTATTCTTGAGCAGAGATGCTACCGAGCCATTGCTGCCATAATTCTGCGCCAGCCAGATGCCGAACAGAAAAACCTTGCCGTAATGCGAGTTAACCACATCTGAGCTGTCGGCGCTGCCGTGCCAGGCATCGAGCTGAAGTTCGCTGACCCGGTCGAAGTAAAGATCGACCTGCAACGCCTTCGACTGGTTGTTTTTGGCTTCAATGCGATAGCCATTGGCATATTCGGCATAGCCAGACATGGCCTCTTCAAGCCAGATATCGCTGTTGCCGCCGCGCTGCCAGAAATGTATCATGTGCTGAAATTCATGCGCCATGGTGGCCGAAAGAGTTGTGGCAACACGATCTCTCTCGACATCTGTAGTCATGTTTTCGAGCTGGAGAAAGAACACTTTCTTCTGATTTGAAGTTGGCGTGACAGAGGTCAGATTAAGATCGCCGGTAAAGAAATAGCCGGCGGTAAATACTTTCGGAGAAATAACAATATAAAAGTCTGTGGCATCGACGCCGTTGTCAAGAACGCCGGTCGGCTCTTCGCCGAAAACTTCGCGGTTTTTGACGTAGATTTTTGCCCAGTTATCAGCAAGTTTTACGATCAGGTCATCAACATAAGACTTGCTGGCACTGCTCTTTTCGACGAAAATATGAAACTTCTTACCGGCACCGACCAGCTCTTTTGTCTCTTTGCAAACAGCTGTAATCGTCTCTGTCTGCTCGGTACTGGTATAAAGAGTAAAACTCTGCTCATCATTCACAGCAACGGCACGCGTGCTGCCACGAAGCGTCGACGAGCTCTGAGCAAAGCGCTGCTGGCGCTGCGCCTGCTGCCTCAGCATGAGGTGAAATGAATGTTCCGGCGAAACCGGGCCTGAATTATCAACCAGGCTCTTTTTGAGCTGCTCGTTTCCGCGCATGCTGGCAGCGGCCGCCAGTTTATCTACGTTCCAGCTCAGTTGCTGCGTGCTGCCGGTCATATTTACGAATACCATAAGAGCTTGTGAGGTATTGGTAAAATTGTTCAACGTCAGCTCAACATTCGGCCCGATTGTCGGGAAAGCACCGGTTTCTGACGTATACAGTGCCGGCACCGCAAATTGATTTGAAGTTGGTATAGTCAAAGAGTTTGCGGCAGGATTAACCACAGCGCCACCACCGCCACCGCCGCCACCACCACAGCCAATCAATGCCGTGGTTGCAAGCAAAGCCACTATCAACAGATATCTAAAATGAACTTTTTTCATGTTCTTCTCCTGCAAATCGGTATCGGAATCGATATCGATATCGGTATCGGTATCGAAATCATTCTCTTAATCTTAATGAATCAACGCCACAGTTTAACACAATTACTCCTGCCGTCAAATCAAGGCTTGCCGGGCTCAGCAGCGCCCTGTTCCACCAGCTTATTCTCGACCAGAAACTTTTCGCCAATCAGAAGAGCAGCGTAGTCATCGACCGGGCAAGGCGGCATCTGCAGGCCAATCGGAACGATGCGCCAGAAACCGGTTGGCGGGTGATCCTGAAAATATCTGGCTCGCGCCTTGTAAGTCGTATTCTTTTCTTCGGCAAACTGCACTTTTATGTCGATTTCAAGCGAGTTATAAAGCCGACAGACAGCTGCCGCCGCCGTGCCGTTGCCAATGACTATCGCCTGTGGTGCGGCTTCTGATGGCACATTGCACATTCGCTTAAAAAGCCGGTGCAGCTCAGAAAGATAGACAATTCCCTTTTCGCCATGGGTCAAATCGTAGTTGACCACGGCAAAACCAACCTTATCAGATCCCGGGTCAATAGCCAGAATCCACTTTTTGGATATATCATTCATCAGCTGATCTCATGCTCAAAAAGATTGCTTCAGGGCTTTGCCCTTCGCAATGACAACTTCTGCCCGGGTATCGCTGATCAGTCATGTTGCCTCTGCAAGTCAAACCTGTAAAGTGATGAAACGTTCGCCGGCAGCGATGCGGCCACCGGCAAGAACTATGGTAAAAATGCCTTCGCGCGGCATGACACAGTCACCGGCGCGGTAGTAGACGGCGCATTTCGTATGACATTCCTTGCCGATCTGTGTGACCTGCATGACCGGCCCGGCTTCGCACCACATCAGGGTTCCAATCGGCAATTCATAAAGGCAGACTCCAGAAGTTGCTATGTTCTCGGCAAAAGAGCCAAAATCAACATCGAGGCCTTTGCTGCGCATTTTTTCGATACTTTCAACCCCGAGCAGGGAAACCTGACGATGCCAGTCGCCGCCATGCGCGTCGCTTTCGAGACCAAAGCGAACTTTAAGCAACGCCTCGTCGCAGGGGTCTTTGGGAGTGCCCTTACCCTTGCTGGTAGCCAACTTTTCGATTCGACCGGTCTGCGCTGCCGGGCTAAGCCAGTCGCCGCTCTTACCACCAGTTTTGTAAACCAGCCTGGTCTGCTCGATATAAGCGCCTTTATCGACGCCCTTAACCATGTCATACATGTTCAGCATGGCAGTTGCGGCTGCCATCATCGCTTCCATTTCGACGCCGGTACGGTCGAAGCCGGCAGCCGACGCAAAGCAGCCAATACGATCTTTTCCCCAGGCGAAAAGATCGACCCGCACCGAATCCAGTCTTATCGGGTGTGTCAAAGGAATCAGCTCAGAAGTTTTCTTGGCTGCCATAATGGCGGCCACGCGCGAAGCAGCCCAGGCATCGCCCTTGGCAAGTTCGCCGGCGGTCAGCAGTGCGAGGGCCTTTTCACCGGCATACAGCGACGAAAAAGCAAGAGCCATACGCGATGTCGGGCTTTTCTGGCCAACATCGACCATTTTAACACGGCCTTCGCCGTCCTGATGAGTCAAAGTCTCAGTCATAACAGCCTCCCTGTGCGCTGTTGCGCTCAGTTCTGCGGCACCGCCATGCGGTATATATCGCAGCCAAGCTGTCTGATTACCTGAAAATCTTCAAGCTGGGCAAACCACTTTTCGGGTATGGCACCAAGGCCAAACCATGCGCCAAACATGGCGCCGGCCATAGCAGCAATCGCATCCGCGTCGCCACCGGCATTGGCGGCGCCGGTGATCATTTCGTCGAAACGGCCTTCTGACTTGAGAAACCAGTAAAGCGAGGCCGCGAATGAATCGAGGCAGTAACCGCTGTTGCCAATGTTTTCGATGGCAACTCTTGTCTCGAGTTTGAGAGAGTCTTTTACTGCCTTCATCTTTTTGACCATTTCGGCAGCAAAAGGCTGGGACTTTTCAATAGCGCGGTTCATGATGTAATCAGGCGAGAACTCAGCGCCTTCAAGGCCGAGACCGATGACCGAAGCCAGCGCCAACGAGGTTCCGACTACTTTCTGATCGGTGTGAGTCAGCCGGCATGATTTATCGACCGCATTCTTAAGCAAGGGCTGCGATCTGAAGAAGGCAAGCGCATAAGGAACCGTGCGGCAAACTGCATTAACACCAGCAGAGAGATGACCGGCCTGCGCCCACGGCACTCCGGACGCCAGCTTGCGACATGACTTTATCAGAGTATTCCCGGGAAATCGCCATTCAGCGCGTTTCTTCTGAGTATGAAACCAGTCAACCAGCTTGGTTATCAGGTCGTCAACGGCAAAGCCACCCTTTTCGACAAGACTTCTGGCAATCAGCAGCATTATCTGGGTCTCGTCTGAATACTGGCCAGGCCTGAGATGACTGACCGGGTGTGATGGAAACGCCTTTATATAAAAAGTGACCGGCTCATCGCCTTCCTCGGGAGATCGGAAAACATCTTCTATCGGAGCCGCCAATGCATCTCCTATAGCGTATCCGAGCAGGCTTGCCTGAAATTTATCGATCATCTGATCATCCTTGTCTTCTTATTCCGCCCCATGCGCCAATACGTGAATTCAGGCATTCTGGACGGTGTCTCTGATTCGGGCTTCTCGCAGAGACAGGAACACACCTGGGTTCTTCTCGAGAAACCGGTAAAATTCCATAGTGTCGATAGAATAAATCACCGATTCTTCCTGGGCCACGATCGAGAAGCGATGCACACCGCGGCGCGGCGTCGCATAAATCTTGGCGAGGAAGCTGCCGCGACCGGCTTTCAGGATCTGCTTCTGCGAGCGCTCGATCGAAATCAGGCCGCTGTCAACAATGTAAAAAGTCTCGCGTGTCGTTCCCTGCGCCGCGATTACGTCGCCCTTCTTAACCCTGACACGGGCCATTATACCCTGCAACTGCGTACGTTGAGTCGCCGACAGCGCCTTGAACAATGGTGCATCGTCGAACAGGCTCCAGGTGTCATATTCGCGGTTCTGGGCGATAATCTTCATCTGACGTGCAATTTCTGAGCCGCGAATGAAGTAGAGAAAATCATACTTGTCCATAACCAGAATCTTCATGTCGCTCTCGGCGATTACATCGGCATTACGCGGCATATTGAGAATCATCGAGGTTTCACCAATATAATCGTTATTAGTGTAACTCTTGATGACAACGCCATCACGCTCAACCCGCGCGCGCCCGTGAACTATCATGAAGAAGCGGTCGCCTACCGTGTTTTTCTTGATGACAAAGTCGCCGGCCTTGAAGTTCTCGACCTTGACCAGAGTCAGAAATTCTCGCGCCTTTTCGATCGGCAGTCCGGAAAACAGATCGATATGATTGAGAACGTTCAGATATTCGAGCGCCTCGTTGCTTTCGGGCGGCGTTACATCGATCAGAATCGACTCTTCGCGTCCGTTTGGCGCCTTGCGCAAACCCGAACCCTCCGGGATCGACTTTTCAGCAACATGAATCAGGTAAATTCGTTTTTTAACCGGCTCAGGCAGTTCGTTAAGCGTCTGCATCGGTGTGTGCAGCGGTGGAATCCCGGCTTCATGGAAAATTACTGAATGATGCCAGGGAAAGTTAGTCAGTTCAATCATGCGATAACGGTTAACATCACCGCGTTCGAAAAGTTTCTTAAATGTGTCGGGGCAATAAAGCGAGTCCGATGAATAGACAAAACTCTTACCCTGATAATAAATTTCAAAACCGATGGTCGGAATCGAATGCAGGGTATAAAAGAACCTGAACTCGCCGCCATTTATGCGTATCGGAACCTGCAATGTAACCGGATGAAAATGAAACAGGCTCATGAAAGCTTTGTAATTGAGGCCGGTCAACGACTGATACTTGCGCACGAAGCTTTCCATGATGGTTTCGGTGGTATATAGATTGATCTTCTTTTCTTCGAGAAGTTTCTGTAGAATACCCGAATCATGATCGGCGTGGCAGTGTGTGAGAATACAGTCATCGATCAGGCGGGGGTTGATATCCATCGATTTGAGCCAGTAGGTCGAATCAACAGGCGGATCGACAAGAATGCCGCGACGGTTGATCCAGATGATAAAACCGCTTGTCATTTCCTTGGGGTCAAAACCTGAGCCAGAACCAATTACGGTTATACCGAACAGTGGCGGCTCAAAAGGTCCGCCGGCTTTGTCGTTGTAGGGAATTCCGCCAAAACTCACATCGAGCGAGACTTCTGCCAGCACATCTTTGCCGCTGACCACCCGCAAACAGTCTTTGTGTCGTTCGAGCGCCATATCTCCAAAGGGCACGCGGTTGTCAGGGCCCCATGGAAGGCCAATCGCCATGTCATTGAGTTCCGCTTTGCGTTTACCAGAGAGGCTGAACGGTCTTAAGAATTCCATTTCAGCGCGCAGATTTGGAATCAGGTCGCGGTTGATGCCATAAGGATATTCGCGCACAAGCTGAATATTATCCGGGCCAAGAACAGCCTCACGCAGCACGCGCAGAATGGTATCTATCTGATGACTCATGCCGATTACACGAATCGAGCGGCGTTTGATAAAGAAGTTATAGTAAGCCGGAAACTCGATGTCGGCCAGCGAAACGCCGCGCTCTGCCGAAAACATGCGATTGGGAATGACGAATGTGTCTGGCACATCGCCGAGAATCCTCATGGTATCCTTGATCGTCTCGGGTGGCGCACCAACCTGCAGCGAACCCGAAGGAGTCTTGATCAGGGTTCCCCCTCGTTCAAGCTGAATTACCTCTACTGTCATGGCTTATCTACCTGTTGCAAGATCATATTAACAGAAAAGAATAATCAATCCGGTACATTTTTGCAACAGAATTTAACCAGCAAAATATAAGGAAAAGACAATCCACAGATTTATCAGATTCCACAGATTTTCTGCAAAACCCCTCTCGTGCTCTCAATCGGCATCGGTATCGAAAACGAAATTGCCGGCTGTGTTTCAAAAAAGTTGACAGAACCACAAATGCCCCTCTAGAATAGCCCCGTTCTGCTTGCTGTTGTCGCATGCTGTTCGTGGCACCCGGCACCTGAACAAAATAAATAGGGAGGATTTAGAATGAAATCCAGGTTTTTAGTTCTTTTCATCTGTTTGCTCGCGACCGTTTCCATGATCGGCTGCGACTTCTTTGACAGTGACGACGGCGACAGCGTCGTGACAAGCACAGGCACGGTACAAGGCTACGTTAAAGCCGCAGTGGATGGCACGATCATAGCAAATGCAACCGTTACAACCTCCGCCGGCACAGCCACGACAGATGCAAATGGCTACTTTACAGTTACCGCCCCGGCTGGACGCGCAAAACTTACCGCGAAAGCCACAGGCAAAATAACAACATCCGTGTTCATCGACGTATCAGGCACCGTTGCAGCAAATATCAACATGCGCAATAGCGCTGATATGGCAACCGTTGACCTGACCAATGCCGATACTGCAGACAAAACTGTAACCAACACTAGAGCCGCGAACAATGCCACTGTAGAATTCCCCGCTGGAAGCATTGTAGATGCAAATGGAAATGCCGTAGAAAAAGCTAAAGTTGAAATAGCCAACTCTGTAACTTCAGACGCAGGTTATGCCAATGCATTCCCTGGGTATTTCCTGGGATCAACTGATGGCGCCGCAGCAGAGCCGATTGAAAGCTTTGGATACCTCGATGTTAATCTCTATGCTGAAGATGGAGTGACTCCTCTGAAGCTTGGTGCCGGCAAGGTAGCCACAATAACTATTCCCGTAAATCCGGATCCCGGTCTTGGCGTTACTACTATTCCTCTCTGGAGACTTGATGAAACCACCGGCGTATGGGAAAACAAAGGCACCGCAAAAAGAGTTGGTGTAACGAATTTCTTTGAAGCATCCGTAACCACCTTCTCAACCTACAACCTCGACAAGCCGCTTACAACGACCATCCCGTTAACTGTAACGGTATATGATGGCACTCCAGTTGAAGGCCACCACGCTCCATTGGAAGGCGAAGCAACTACTCCTTCAACTCCAGTTGTTGGAGCTGAAGTAAGAGTTAACATTACTGATACAACAACCGGACTTACTGCTAACTCTACCTGGCAGGGCAGAGGCGTCACCGATGCCAATGGCCAGTTAAAGTTCACAGCTGTCCCTCCAGGAAATCTTTCGGTAACTGCTACCAAAGGCACGAAAGAATACACTGCCTGGTCATATGATGTAGACAGCGCTTCCGCCTCGACCTCTCTCTATTACTGGGGAGAAGAATAATTCTCAAAACCTGTTTGTTTTGCCGCCCCGGAAACGGGGCGGTTTTTATTTGGGCGAGTAATACTAATTCTGTGAAATCCTGCGAATTCGCGCAAAATGAGGGTTGCGGACTGTTCTTTGAAGCCCTCCCCACAACAAATCTTCACCATCTGTGTAATCTGAGTAATCTGCGAATGCTCTTCTCTTCCATGGTTTTGCAAATTTACACAAGTTTCTGCTTCATTCGCCTGTTAGAATTATTGCAGCGGCGGAAAGGTGAATGTATAATGACGGCAGGTTCTGAGATTGCCGAAGGGCGAAGGTGATCGATTTATCGGCGTAATCGGTAGATCAAGAAGAGCACGAGAACGAGCACGAGCACGATTACGACGCAGGGCAGGGATGGCCAAGTGTCGAGGCGCCGCCGGATGGCAAGCACATCGACTCACGATTACGAGAATAACAGAAGTGAAAGACGGAGAGTGAAAAATGGAAGAAATGATCCCGTTCTTTATGTTCGGCGGAATGATTATGTTCGTCGTCATGATACTGGCTTATTCGTATTATGCCGCAAAAAAGCGGGCGGAAGCGATGGAGGCGGTCGCGCCGCGCATGGGTTTCACATACCAGGCAAAAGCCAACAACATTAAAAGCGAATATAACCACCTCAACCTGTTTTCGCGCGGGCACTCGCATCGGGTAATCAATTGCCTGCAGGGCGAACGAAACGGCATTGAAGTCAGCATGGCCGACTATTATTACACCGTCGGACATGGCAAAGGCGCCACACATTATTCTCAAACAATCTGTATCATCAAAGACCCGTCGTTCGACCTGCCGAATTTCTTTGTGCGCCACGAAAACAAGCTTTTCGACTATCTCGGCAAGATTTTCGGCGGCCAGGACATAAACTTTCCTGAAGACGAAAGATTTTCTTCGGCTTTTGTACTGCAGGGAAAAGTGGAAGCGGAAACCCGCTACCTGTTCAACCAGCGCGTGCGCGATGCTTTTCTCAAGTTTGCCGGAACAAACTCTCAGATAGAAGGCCAGGGCAACACGATCATCCTGCACAAGGGCGTGATAGTAAAACCCGAAGAGCTTTCGCTGCTGCTCAAAGACACCTTCGACGTCTACAATGCCATCAAGGCCCGCGACACTGATTATTAATGGGCATTTGCTGCCGCGATTACGAGAACGATTACGATTACGCGCACAAGAGAATGTGATATATTCACGCCATGGCTGAAGAAAATAAAAATACGGTGACAGCTGAGACTGCCGCTGAAACCGACGACAACAAGGCTGAAAAGCAACCGGAAGCGCCACCGCCTTCGCTGGCCGACGATTTTCTCAAACTCGAACAGCTCAATCTGATAAGGGCCGTCACCATACGCATGCAGGGGGGCCGCCATCCAAGTCGCGAAATTGAAGGACTGCTGCAACGGCGCATGAATTTTCCGCGAGAAGAATTGCAGGGACCCTATGTTGTCAGACTGATCTGCACAATCATGATGGTCTTCGTCGCAGCAACGATCTGCTGGGGAATTCTCTGGGCATTCAGCAACATACTCGAGCTCAGTTATTTCCAGAGACTTGTTTCTACTGGAATTGCCACTCTATTTGCAGCTCTTGCCGGAGTCGCCATATTCCATCCGTCTTCAATTCCTGATGATAAAACACTGGCAGACGCAATCGAAGCGCGCATGAACGAACTGCGCAAAGAGCTCGGCAAAAACGAGCAGCCGACAACCAATCAGGCAAATACAGACAAAGAGAGCCCGGACAACAAGGAAAACACCGAAACGCAAGTTTCTGAACAGCCAGTTGCTACCAATGACAAGGCTGCTGAAACCGACACCGGCGCACAAGCCGAAACAACAGAAAACACAGAACAACAAAGTTAAACAAAGCTGACAATGACTCCAAAACAGATCGCCGGCAAAATCATTGCTGAACTCAAAAAAAAGTATCCGGCACCAGAATGCGCTCTGGTTCACCAGAATCCATGGCAGCTGCTGGTAGCCACGATACTGTCAGCACAATGCACTGACAAGCGCGTCAATATGGTTACGCCGGCGCTATTCAAGAAGTACGTCTCTCCTGCTGCATTCGCCACCGCGAAGCAGGCCGACCTCGAAAAAGCCATTCATTCGACCGGCTTCTTTCGCAACAAGGCAAAAAACATCATAGCCTGCGCGCAAACCCTCATTGATAAATACGACGGCGAGATCCCGCAGAATTTAGAAGATCTCACCGGCCTGCCTGGCGTTGGTCGCAAGACCGCCAGCGTGATTCTCGGCACGGCTTTCGGCAAAGCCGAAGGAATAGTCGTTGACACACACGTTACCCGTCTGTCGAACCGTATGGGCCTTACCGAACAAAGCGATGCCACACGCATCGAAAAGGATCTGATGCTGATTATCCCAAAGAAGCACTGGATAGATTTCTCGCACCTTCTCATTTTACATGGCCGCGAACGTTGCAGCGCCCGCAAACCAGACTGCGAAAACTGCGAAATCAGCCACCTCTGCGCCCAAAGGCTCTGACCAATATTTCATGTAATCGGCGCCAAACCTTCATCCTGCGCACGTAGCAGGATCAAGAAAAGGAAGAAAGACATGGATTCTGCGACTTCGCTTCGCCCCTGCTTCGCTGAAGCTACGCAGGGCTTCGAAGAACAGGTCGCGCGGAATGACGAAGATTCGATTACGATAGCGATACCGATTACGAGCACGATTATAATAGTGATATACAAAAGCTCATTTAAAGCTGCAAGGCCTGAAGACGGGCTTGCTTTTTCGTAAGCTTGTGAGCGAAGCGAATCGCTGGAGAAAAAGCAACCCGGCTGAAGGCCGAAGCTGAAGAAAACAAATGAAACAATGAACCATTACATAAAAGAGTTAGAAAGTAATGGAATGACGGAGATTCGATTACGATTACGATTACGAGCACGATACAACGGGGGTTGAGTGAAACGGTAATTTAGTTGTTGCGCTTGAAACGGATACGTGCTATCCTTATTGGTACCCTTTTGCGTATGTCCGGGGGTTCGGATAACATGCACAAGGTTTTCTGCCGGAGTTTCCGGTTTACTGTCGTGAGTTTCACGACCTGTGCATGAAAAAATCTGTGACGACCTGTCCGGGCACCCGCGCCAATCCAGTCTGATAGCGCGTAACCTCCTGCATGTCTGAGAGTTTTCCGGTTTTTTCGGCTATAACATGTAAGGACACACATCAAATGACAACAACAGACACCCAGGTTACCGGTTTCGACAATCTCGAACTTTCTTCGCAGCTCATGCAGGCTCTCAACGATGCCGGCTACGAGACCCCCACCCCGATCCAGGAACAGATGATTCCGGCGGTTCTTTCAGGCCGCGACGTGGTTGGCCAGGCGCAGACCGGAACCGGCAAAACGGCAGCTTTTGCCCTGCCGATTCTCGAAAAAATCGAACTCGACCAGCACGAACCGCAGGCTTTGATTCTGGCCCCGACCCGCGAACTCGCGATTCAGGTAACCGAATCCTTCAAAAAGTATGCAAAGCACCTCAAAGACTTCAAAACCATAGCAGTTTATGGCGGCTCCGAATACGGCGGACAGCTGCGCGCTCTCAGCCGCGGCGCCCACGTCGTCGTCGGCACCCCTGGCCGTGTCATGGATCACATCGAACGTGGCACCCTCAACCTCGACGCACTCAAAGTCATGGTTCTCGACGAAGCCGACGAAATGCTGCGCATGGGTTTCAAGGAAGACGTCGAATGGATCCTCGAGCGCACACCCGAACACCGACAGATCGCACTGTTTTCCGCCACCATGCCACCTGATATCAGAGCAATTTCGCGCCGTTTTCTCAACAACCCACAGGAAATTTCGATTAGACAACGCACCAGCACAGTCGAAGCCACCCGCCAGCGCTACTGGCCGGTAAGTGGCATGCACAAACTCGACGCCCTGTCGCGTATTCTCGAAGCCGAACCGTTCGAAGCCATACTGATCTTCGTAAAAACCAAGATCGACACACTCGAAGTGGCTGAACAGCTGCAGCATCGTGGCTTTGCCGCTGCCGCGCTCAATGGCGACATTCCGCAGAATCAGCGCGAACGAATCATCGACCAGCTCAAGAACGGCAAACTCAATATTATCGTCGCCACCGACGTAGCCGCACGCGGCCTCGATGTTGAACGCATCAGCCACGTCATCAACTACGACGCCCCACACGATCCCGAAAGCTATGTGCATCGCATTGGCCGTACCGGCCGGGCCGGGCGCAGCGGCGAAGCCATTCTCTTCATTTCACCGCGCGAACGCCGCATTCTTCAGATCATCGAAAAATCGACCCGCCAGCAGATCACCCAGATGACCCTGCCGACTGCAGAATTCATCAATAACAAGCGCATTGCCTCTTTCAAGCAGACGATCAAAGACACCATCGAAAATAACGACCTGACAATTTTCAGAACACTTGTCGAAGAATATTGCGCCGAACATCAGGCCGACCCGATCGAAGTTGCAGCCGCTACTGCGCGCATGTTTCAGGGCGAAAAGCCTCTGCTGCTGCCGGTTAAGCCCGAACGCATCTCAGCTCCGACTATCAATCTGCGTGACTACGGGGATTTCGATCAGGCTCCAGCCAGACGAAAGCGCAGAGCTGACAACGAAAAAGAAGAAGGCATGGAAACCTACCGCATCGAAGTCGGCCGCGACCATGGCGTTCAGCCCGGCCACATCGTCGGCGCCATCGCCGGCGAAACCGGCATGGCCAGTAAACATATCGGCCGCATCAAGCTTTTCAACGAATTCAGCCTCGTCGATCTGCCGGAAGGCATGGACCCGGGACTGCTCGCCAAGCTCAAAACCGCCTGGATCTGCAAACGTCAGTTAGAGATCACTCTCGACCGTGGACCGCAGAGTAATGACAGGCCCCAGCCCGCGACCCGACCGGTCAGACCGGCACCATTTGCCAGCAAACCTTTCAAAACCAGAACGGTAGAGAGAGTTGAACGCAAGGTCAGCCGCAAAGCTTCTGAACGGCCAACAAAAAAGGTCGCTGGCAAACAACCGCCAACAAAGCGCAGCCGCCGCGACAGCCGCGAAGCTACCGTCAGTCACCGCCGCTGATTAAGCCAACCCACGCCCGACTGCCTGCCTGGCAGTCGGGCGATAATTTTGCCTTGCTGAAGCTGGCTGATCAGAAGTATCATAGAAGAAATGATCAAGAAGACCCTGCTAATACTGCTTTTGTTAATGCTTTGCCTGGCAGATACGCCGGCGCAGGCCTGGTCGTATCATACGCATCGAAAAATCACCTCTGATGCGGTAAGGCTTATGCCCGAGAGCTTCCGGCGCGAGTTTGCCGGCAAAAAAAGTCACTTTCTCAAGGGCTCGACCGACCCTGACACGCTGATAAAAGACTTTACCAGCCACGTATATCATCCCGACGGATCAGCAACAGATGGTCTGTATCGTATTCAACAATTGTTCGACAAGGCTGTAGAGCTGGTGCGCAACGGTCAGGACCCAGATGGCACTGCTTATGTTCTCGGCCTGATGTCACATTATATCGCCGATATCAACCAACCACTGCACACAGCCGGCCGCGATTATGATGCCAATGAATCTGAATATCACACACAGTTCGAGCGCGACCTCAACCCTTTCCTGAAAGAGATCAAACTGCCGACAGTCGAATATCAGCCGGTAACTTCGGTCGAAGAGCGAGTAAAGGCCATGGCAAAAGAAGCCAACCGCCATTATGACGAGATTGGCATTGCTTATCGCGATGGCAGGGGCTTGGCTCCGCTCAGAGAAATGGCCGAACGGCAGATTGCCGTTGCGACACAGCAGATAATAGATTTCTGGCTGGGCGTCTATCTGGCTGCCGGCAGAACCTTTGACCAGACTGCCGAAAGCGCAAGAAACGACCAGAGCGACGAAAACTGGAGCGCAAGCAAAGCAGTCGCCTCCGAAAGCAGCAACAAAATCAACATCAACAATGCCAGCATCGATGACCTCGCGACATTTTTTAACATTTCGCAGGGCAAAGCCGCCAGAATAGCCGAGGGTCGACCCTTCAACAGCGTTTATGATCTGGCGAAGGTTGACGGTTTCAACGTTCATTTCGTCAGGCGCCACAAAGATCGCATCAGACTGAGATAAACAAAGACGAACCTCAGCAAACACGTTCGGGTCGTGCCCGATTTTCCTGCACAACAACGAATGAAGCAGCAATTCCAGGCGAGAAACCAGGCCTGGATCCTGCGACTGCGCGCAGAATGAGCAAAATCTGCGAAGGTCTGCCTGATGATTTTGCACGGTAAAATACTTCCGTGATGTTGCCGATATCTGGGGTGAACTATATCAGTTTTCTTCGGAGGCACTTATGTTATCAGGCAAAAAAACTTTTATTGCCGGGTTTCTGGCAGCCGCAATTGCCGGAACCATCGCGATCGACCCATTGTCAATTCAGGCTTCGACAAAGTCGGCGTTATCGCCAGAAATCGCCTTTTCACGACAGCTCGGGCTCTTCGACCAACAGGAATTCAACAGCCGCGACCTTAATCGAGCTATCAGCGAAGTTGCTTTTCAGAACAGTTTGAGCAGAGTTCTCGCCGAGACCGGAGTATTGAACAGTTATGCCCGCGACGAAATGATAAACAACGGGATCGTTGACTCAGACGGACGACAGCGGACAATTACCCGTCAGCAGGCATGTGAAACCATACTGCGCAGCATAATGTATGGCTGGATCAACAACAGTCTGCCGCGCCCGGAAGAAGTCAGAGCAGATGCCAGATTCAAGGACTGGCGACCTGACACAAAATATGGTCCGGCACTTGATTACGCTCTGAAAACCGGAGTGATCCAGGGCAGTCCTGACGGCTCTTTCAGACCAGACGATCGCCTGAAACTGAAAGAGGCACTCTGGCTACTGAAAAGACTGCACGACCTGATCGTCGCCAACGGCAACGTTCAAAGATTTGCACTGTTTTCCGATGTGCCGCAGGATCACTACATGACCCGACCACTGATAAACCTGCGCAACGCCGGAGCTTTTGATCTGACCAATCTGGGCCGCCGCCTCAATGGAACCGGCAACATCAGCGTGCGCGATCTTGGGCTGGTCATCAAAGGCATTCTGGTTCGCAACAACAAGGTTCAACACATAAACCACATCGACCATATCATCAAGCAATACGGCCTGGCGCGAAATGCCAACCGAACTATGCTGGCGCGCATGACCGCTGTTCTTACCAGCTCCATACCACATTATGAATCAGATCAGCAAATTCTCTATTCAGATGTAACAGAGGGCAGCGGGGCAGCAGATGCTCTGAAGATTCTTGCGCGGGCAGGTATCAGACTTGGCTACAACAACAATGTATTTGCCGGACACGAAAGCGTCAGCAGATTCGAAGCATTCGGCGTCATCAATCGCATAATCAGCGAACTTGAAGCACTTTCCCCGCAAGAGCCCGATAAGTCAGCATTGACAACAGAAAAATCAGCAAGCGCAACCAATACCGACATGGAAGCTTTCATCAATCGCCTGCGCAGCAAACGTGAGCGCGTGCGGCGCATACTTAACCGCGAATAAAATCTTCAACAAAAACTGGCAGCAGTCGAAACAGACCGACTGCTGCCAGTTTTTCTTATCAGACTGAATCAGGCCGCCGAAGCAACCGCAGCCAGAGCCGCTTCATAGTTCGGCTCGCTGGTTATTTCAGGCACGATCTCGCGATAGACGATCTTGCCGGCAGAATCAACAACGAATACAGTTCTTGCCAGCAGCCGCAGCTCTTTAACATGAACGCCGAGAGCATCAGCAAGAGCCATCTGGGCATGATCAGAAAGCGTCATGACGTTTTTGATGCCGGCGGCGCCGCACCAGCGCGCCTGGGCAAAAGGCAGATCAGCAGAAACCGCAAAAACTTTTGCGGCAAGACCAGCAGCCTTTTCGTTGAATTTGCGCACCTGTGTATCGCAAACCGGCGTATCAAGCGACGGTACGGTAGTGACAACTTTAACGCCAGCGGCATCGCTGAGATTGAAAGGCTTCAGATCGTTGCCAGAAAGCACTATTCCGGCAGGAAAGCGGTCTCCGACCTTCGCTTCATTGCCGATAAGAGTCAGCGGGTTTCCCATAAATGTGACTTTTCCAGTTACAGCAGTCATAAAGTTCCTCATTTCTATAATTTATAAAGTTAAACACAAACAAACTTAAACAAAGACAAATATTAGTCAAGCACAATCAACATACAGCAGAAGTGATCGGGTCAGACGATTACGATTATGAGCTGAACACGAAAATCTGACAGTGCAACTTTAACTTGACAATATGCCGGATGTCTACCTATCATCGCAGATATGAGCGAATTCAATGTGGAAATAATTCAGAACGGCAAGGTTACCGTTGTCAGAACGCAGGGCTACCTCGATGACTGCGGCGGAAAAGTCTTCAGAGACCGTTGCAACGAGATGATCACCAAGGGGCAGTTTTTTTTCGTGTTCAACCTCGAAAAAACCCCGGTCATCAATTCTACCGGCCTCTCGACCCTGCTCGACATCATGGTGCAGATCATAGATTACAATGAGGGCGAAGTCGCCATTACCGGTCTGTCGAAACTGACGCAGACCGCGTTGCAGATGACTGGCGTCATGACCCTCTGCGAAGCCTACCCCTCAGAAGAAGAAGCTGTAGCAGCGATTTCGGAAGCGGCCGGCTGAGTCTTGCGCCTTTTCGCTGCCGACTGCGCATAGATGGCGGAGAGAATCTGTGAGTCGACAACCTTGCCAGGACAAATCGGTTTTTCTTGCAAAACTTTGTTTTGCAATCTGGTGCTGTACCCTGGTAATCACAGTTTCAGCCGCCGATATCGACTGGAAAAAGCTCGAAGAAAAAGCGAAGGAATACCAGAACAAGCAGTCTGGCGGCAAAAACATCGAGGTTGGCGGCAAATCGGTCAACATTACGATGCCGTCACAGCCGACCGGCCGGAACATCGACAACTCTGAACTTGTTCTTTCAGATGCTGATCAGCGTTATATCTCAGTGCATATGAAACTTGCCAACCGGCATTTTTCCCGCAAGAATTATCCGCGTGCAATCGAAGAGGTCGAGCTTGTATTCGAGCGCCAGCCCGATCATCCGGGTGGACGCTTCATGCGGGCGGTCATCGCGGCACGTCTCAAAGATCATGTTACCGCCTGGCACAATATCACTATCGCCCGCGATAAAGACCCCGAAAACGCAAAGATCAAAAGCTTCGTCGAAAAGCTGAAAACCGTGTCACCAGAGCCACAAAAAACAATTGGCGTTCCCGGTATCTTTCGTCCAATTCCTGTGTCTGCCAGCGAAAAGACGTTCGACATCATCGAGAGGCTTCTCAAAGACCCGTCCAGTCATAATATAACTTCCATAGATTTCGACGACTTCAAGATCGAAGGCAATTCTGTCTGGGTACAGATGCGAATAAACTGCTCTTCTATCGTTCAAAAAGCCAACATAGCCGCTGCGCTCGAAAAAGCCAGCAGCGGGCGCTGCGAAATTCTCTCGGGCCCGCCCCCACAAGGCGAAGAAAAACTTCTCGAAGTCAAGTTTGAGATACCCGAAATGGCAGTAGAAAACAAAGATGTCAAACCAGCTGCCGATCTTCGTGAATTCATCAAACTCATAGCAGAAGAAACTGACGTTGCAATAAGTGACTCAGAAGAGCGCGATGCCGAAAACAAGACTCTCGAAACTTCCTATGAAATAGCTTCACGCGATTTCAAAACACTGAATGACTTTTTAAGAAAATTGTCGCCTTATGCGATCAAATTCAGACTGATCAACATGAAACTGGCCTATCTGGCAGGCTCACAAGATCTTATCTGGCGCTGCCGCATACAGGTTTTTTATCAGCTGAGCTGAACCTGTAAGATTTTTGTTTTTCTTAGTTTAAAAATCTGGCACCCGTTCCGACAGGTAAAAAAAAGTTTGAGGTCGAACCGTGCCATCTGTTTCCACAGTGCGCAGAATATCGCTACTGCTGATTTTGACTCTGGTTGCCCTGAACTGCTCGACAAACAAAGTCAGAGCATTCAACGAGCGTGATGTGCTTATGCTCAACGTCGCTCTACCCGCGGCATTTGCGGCCATAAGGGCATACCACAACGGAGAGGATCCGGAAAAAGCAGCTCTGCAGGCCGCCTTTGGCGGCTACCTCATGCACCAGGGCTTCAAGATGGCGCCTAAAATGCAGGAGCAATCAGCGGCAAAAGCCTGGCAGGCCAAGTGCATGGTTAATCTCGGCGCCTCGATAGCCGAGTCAGCCGGCAAAGAGTTTGTATTCAGAATGGATATCGGGCCAGTGTGGCTGATAGCGAAAAATGGCGACGTAAAGATTCGGCCAGGCCTCAATTCGGTAATTGCACCGGCAATTCACCTGCTCGAAGGCTCGACTCTTGATTTTGAACGCAGCCTTCGCTACGGCACCATGGCTTTCAAGCGCAGCTCCGATAAAGATGGCACTCTTGACGGCTCGAGCGCTCTGGCCTACAGCAACGCCAACACTTTCACCACCAACGGAACCGGTGCCCATGCCGGACACGAACTGGTACACACTTTTCAATACCGCCGTGATGCCATGTATCCTCTGCGCGTCGGCAACTTCATCAAGGGCTTCGACGAATATCTTGGCGACCGCTGGGTCGATGATACCGCCTGGAGCATAAACTGGGGTCTGCAGTGCGCATGGGCCGATGCCACCGGCCGCAGCAAAGATTTTGACATTCCCATGGAAAAAGAAGCATACTACCTTGAGAAGCGTTATCGCGAACCATGGCGCTGATTCAGATCTGATAAATTCGAGGCAGAGACTGCAAAAGTCAGTATGAACGACTCTTTTATAGCTACGGCTGTTCCGCTCTGCAAAGTTAAGCTCAGACTATTCATCAATACTCTGAAGGTCAAAGCCACCGGAAAAAAAGCGGCAATGTTTTTCTGCGCCGCTGTTATTCTAATGTTCATTATTGGCACGGCAGTATCTGATCTTTTCAGCATGGTTGACGCTGCCGCCAGCGGGCCAAGAGCAGTTTTGATCGAATGGATCATCGGTTTTATCATCTTATATGGAATCATGATAGTGTTCGTCAGCGACCTGCTCACCGGACACACAATCAATGCCGGTCAGATGAGTTCTGATTTCGACTATCTGACGACACTGCCGGTGTCGCCGGCCAGTCTGTTCTGTGTCAAAACATTTGAACGGGTGGCCAGTGATTACATCGGCGTAATGTTTCTTTTAACCGGCTTCCTAACTGCGACCTGTCGCAACGGCATCAGCCTGACCGCCATAACCCTGTCATTACTCCTGTTTGCCCAGATCAGCATATTGATCGGCACCGTCATCAATCTCACCATGCTCTTTCTCCGTCGCTATCTGCCGGTCAGCTCGATAAACAATTTCTTCTCTATTTTTGGTTACCTGGCCGGCTTTGCCATTTTTATTCCATATATGCTGATCGATCAGGCAGATGGCCCGGTCGGCCATTATCTTACGAGCTTTATCATCGAGAACCAGGAATTGATATTTGCTCTCAAACCTTTGCGCTGGCTTGGTGCCATTCTCTACAAGGCTGGCTTTGTTACCGAATTCTGGCAGTTCAGCGGCCTCTGGCTTGCGGCCATGTTGTTCTTTGGTCTGCTGCTTTATCGCTCCCTCGATGCTGGCGCACTGGCAATCAGAAAAACCCGGACAAACAAACAACCGCGCAAGACCGGCTACTTTTCAGGACTTGCACAAAAAGACTACCTGCTGCTGCAGAGTGATTACAACATAAGAGTAAACGCTCTGCTGACACCAGTTTCGCTGATACTGATAAATGTGCTGATAACCAGAGAAGCATTTGAACTGATGTCGTTCAACTCCGGTCTTAACATGATTTACGCCGGCATCATCTATTTCTGCATGTTCGGCGCGACCAATGCCATCGGCAGCGAAGGGCGCACAATAGCTCTGCTCGAGACTCTGCCACTGCACCCGCAAGAAATTCTTAAACGCAAATTCACTTTCTGGCTGGCAGTTTCATCGGTAATTTTTCTTCCGCTTGCTGCCGGCACGAGCTGGTATATGGAATTCGAACTGACCACAGCATTGCGCGTGGTGTTGATGACCTTTCTATTCACCTGCGCCAGCGTCTGGGCGGCACTGCAATTTTCAGCAATCTTTCCGAAATTCGACAGCAAAATGCTGCAACAGAGTTCAAGCATCTGGGCCAAGGCCGGGGGCTTCTTGCTGCTGTTGATGCTGATACCCATAAAGGAACTCAGTCTGCTGAATTTTTACAGCCTGCTGATATTCGTATTGATTGTGGTTTTTCTCAACATGAAAGCGCGAGTTCTGCTGTTCTACCGCACAGAAGAAAGCCAGCACGAGGGGCCGCGGCAGGAATGGTTCAACTTCATGCTGCTCATGCTGGCTTTTATCGGCAGTGAAGTCACTGTCAGACAATTGTTTATGGCTATAGCTCCTACGGTCAATACCGGTTTCTGGTCATGGGTGTTGCCTCTGCTGTTCTTCCTGCCGGTCATGCTCGTAACCACCATATCAGGACGACAATCCAGGGAAATAAGCAAAGATGCCGCTCAGCTAAGCCCGGTCTGGCAGTCTGCGGCCGTCATACTTTTATCCAGCCTGCTTCTCGCACTGCTCAACTGGAGTTTCATTACCCGCACACCTGAATTCAGATTGCTGCTGCACCGCGAATTCGTATATTTCGCTGAATTGATCGAGAAAACCGGTCTAAGCTTCGATATCTCGGCCTTCATGATCGGAGCCATACTGACCCTGTTCGCCGGCCTGACAACGCTGCTTGCCACAAGAACCGCGGGCAGATTAAATGACGACGACCATCATCTGCGCACGATCTCTGTTTTTGCGATTCTGCCGGCGATAGCCCCTTCCCAGCTCATGATTCCGGCGACAGCAGCCACGATAGTTGCTGCCATCTGCTACCGCTTATTCAAATGCCCGGTTAGTGCAGCTTTAACAATTGCCATCAGTGTCGCAATTCCTGCCATATTGCTGCTTAACTGAGAACATTTTCACGAAATTCTACCGCACAAAAAAATCTGCTTGCGTTAACCTGCAATTTTTATACTTTCTCTGACCATGCCTTGACATGGAGGTTTTTATGTTTAATCGCAAGCCGGTATTAGTGTTTGCCCTGCTGCTCGTCGCCATGGCAATAGTGGCGTCGCAGGTAATGGCGAACCTGAACGAATGGGAATCCGCTGAAAACTATGTCTCGATGAATCCTGATATGGCCTATGCTCATTCCAATCGCTACCTGCAGACGGCAGGACAGTATGACAGAAATGGCGACGGCCGTGTCGATCTTATCATCGCCGATCGCAACGGTGACGGGCGCGCCGATTACTGGGCGACCGACCGCAATTTCGACAGCAAGTTCAATGACTATCAGTATGACCGCAATTTTGACAGTCGTATCGACCAGTGGGAATACGACCTGAACGGCAACGGCATATCTGACAAAATCTACGTAGATGCTGACGGCGACGGGCGCGCCGAGCTCTACGCCATGCTCAATCCGATTACCCGCACCTATACCTGGTATGGCAACATGAATTCGGTTCAGGCCTCAGGCCAGATGGCATTCCCGGCCATGCCAAGCCGAAGCACCTACCAGAAAAGCTACAAAGGCGGCCGAGTCGGCGATTCTGACTAATATCTCCCCATAGCGGACTGATTACGCGCACCCGCTTGCGCAGCGACCCGGTCGAACAGCCGGGTTGCTTTTGTCTGCAGATTTTGCAACAACTTCGACCTTGTTTTCTGGGGCTTGTAGTTGGCTGGCCGGGAGCTTATAATCATTAAAAAAACGGCCGGAGGCTGCGAGCGATGAAAAGAAGTTATGGGCTGACAGTACTGCTGCTGACAGCTTTTTTGTATTTTAATCTACAGGTGAGCGGAGAAAGTCTGCCAGAACTGGAAAACGCCAGCGAAACGACACAGGTTCAAGCGGTTGCGAATGCGACAGTGGTGCCTGAGATTGGACCAGAGACAACAGAAGATATCCCAGATTCGGAGGTCAGCGAAGACTCCCCGGATGAATCGGCTGACAGCAAAGAGAACAGTGAAATTGACACCGCAGAAGAACCCGGCGAAGGCTATGCAGAAACGAATGAAAAAGCTGACTCAGACACAGGTGCGCTGACAGAACCTGATGTCGAGACCGACATCAAGGTGCAGTCTGCAAGTGAGGCTGGCGATGCTGATATTAAGCTTACTGATGATACTGGCGACACCGAGGTCGACACTGCAACAGAAACAGAACCTGAGGCTGAACTCGAAGCTCCCGACCCTTTCGCTGCCGAGCCTTACGCGCAAAGCTCGCTCAAAGATATCGAAGAATACTTTATCAGCAATCATGAGCTGGCCGAAAAATCGGCAGAATTCAGCGAACGCGCTCTTGCCATAATTGCCGGCAGCAGCGAAGACCGCAACTTTCGCCGGCAATGCGAGTTTCTCACCCGGGCCGCCAATCACAACGTCTACGCTGCCGGACTGGCTCTTATCGTTATGCCTCGACTTCTCGAAGTAAGTAACCTCGTCGTCGAAAACTCGATCAAGACCTTGATGAACACATTTACCGATGAGCTGATCAGCGAACCACTGGCGCGCGGAATCCGGCTGAGTGAGCTTGGCAATCATCTTAACAGCCAGGCAGAACTGGCAAAGCTGCTAAGGCAGCTTTCTGTAAAGATCGATGATTTCTGCGATCAGACTGAGTTGCAGAACTCGCGACGGCATGTTCAGGGCAGAATTCCAGAGTTTCTGCGCGCAGTCAACCGCGACATGGTCGTCCTGATAAGACAACAGAGAGAACAACTTGACCGTTTACTGAATCAGCTCGACCAGCATCTTAAATTCTGTCAGATTAACCTCGAGTATTTTCTGGCAGTAAGCGATCATGCTCCGGCAGTAATGCAGGGATCACAGATCGGGCGCATACTGCGCAGCTGTCTCGATTTCGCAGTCAGTCTGCGCAACTATCGCAAAGAATACGAAGCCTTCGCATACAGATATTCCGCTTTAATCAAAGCTCGCCTGACTGATATCGAAAAGCTCGTCGGCAGCAATTCACGTCGCAACGCCCGTATCGCGGCCTTCACCGGTAACTTCCCGGTGCGCGACCGCGACGAAATGCCAGAAAAGGACTTTTCAGCGGTCGAAACATTACAACAGACACTGAGATTGCTTGATGCGATGCGCGAGCAATCAGACCGGCTTATGCGTGACGAGTCTTCTTCCATCAGCGCAGACAATCCGATTGCCCCGGAAGCCTTTGAACAGCTCAAAAGCGAACTGAGCCGACACCTCAACTCAACCAGCTGGCCAATTAAAAAGCTTATAGAGCTGAAAGAGCCGGTTTATTACGAAAGCGAAAGTCCTCTCGCAACCGATGTCGCCGACGTTGAAAACAATTAGAGGGTATAAAACAAACTCTAGTCGTCTGTCAACATTGAATCTGCGAGTTATATGTCATTGCGAGCGAAGCGAAGCAATCTCATGGTCAGAGAGATTGCTTCGTCGCTGCGCTCCTCGCAATGACTGTTTTTAAACCTATATTCAAATGTGACAGAGGACTAGTGCTTTGTCAAAGTTGAGTTTGCGGATAAAGTGATTTCAGTTTAATCCTGGCGTCTTCAGTTGAGAACTGCCAGTCTACGGTTTTCTGGGTTTTGTTTCGACAATCAGTCCATGCCGTCAC
>JAACJG010000021.1 GCA_009917695.1 Candidatus Rifleibacterium amylolyticum
CTTCTAAATTCAAGTGCAGATCCTCTTCCGCCGCGAAGAGCCTTTTTCAGAAACTTTCGTTGTGAATCAGAAAGCTTGACCACAAACTGCTTTTTTCGGCCCATGATGCCCTCCTTCTGGTGCCCTGATTTAAAAACAGGGTTCAAAGAAGATGATCGCTCAGATAGGAAAAAAGTACAAGCTTTTTCTTGTGCTTCAACTTTGACAGACCACTAGTCCTTTGTCACATATGACTTCAAGAATTCAATACCTGGTATACCTCTTATGCCGGGCTCTCGGCAGGATTAGGCAGCTCTTACGGCTTCAGCCGTTAGAGATGCGGATGCAAGGCCCCAACGCTACAACTCTCACCAGACGAGAGAATTAGTGGCTAGCTATGGTTCTGCGTCAACGCTGCCTGGTTCGAAGTTTCCGCTTTTGGGATGCCTGCCTGCACCCTTGTTAATTCTTCTAAACCTGTTAACTATTCAGTTTGAGTTAACTCTGCAATTCAAATGTGACAGAGGACTGGCGCAAAATCCAATGATTTTACGAGCTTTTAGGCGATATACAAACATTTACGGGCGTAAATACCGCGCCACATCTTAAAATGCTAATATTTATACTTATTTACCGGTAAATTTTCGGGCTCATTTTGTCGATAAGTATTAAAGATAGGGAAAATTGTGTCACATTAACTGCAAGGAGGCAGAAAATGAACATTCGACTCAACGACCACGGAAGGTCGCTTCTCGAACAGCTCAAAGAGATGCGCGGCGGCAACAGGCCCGAAAATAAGCCTGAAAAAATGCCAAAAGCGCTCAAGCATCTTCAGGATGTCTTTGAAAAGGTTGCTGACAAAGCCGGCAAAAAAGAACTGCCAGCCGCTACTGACAAGAACACACCCCAGACAATACAGGCCGATGGCCTCAATATTTCCTTCCAGTTCGATCTTTTCTACGAACTGACCAGCAAGGTCGAAGCCAAAATGGGCGTCAAAGGTGCCGAACGCTTCGTCGAACTGAGTGGTAGCGTTTCCGAAACCTTCATGGGCAGCTTCAATCTGTCGATAGACGCAGTCGGTTCATTCATGAACGGCACCGACAAATCACTCGATATTTCACCCGAAGTCACCAATGAATTTTTCGACGCCGTCGAAGGCCTTGCCGACCTCAGCCCGGAAGCACTCGAAAACTTTCTTAAAGAATCAGACGAATTTTTCGCTGAGCTCGAAAATACCTACGGCCCGGCCAATGGTGCATTCGACCAGATCAAAGGCACCATGCAGGAACAGGCCAAAGCTTTTTTCGCCGATGTCGAAAGCGCCCGCCAGTCTGCTCTAGCCGGCCCCGAGGCAACTGCCCCGGCCTTACCAGAAGCGCTCCCAACCGAAGGTTTACCAGCCGAAACTGTTCCGGCCGAAGAATTGCCGGTAACTGTCGAAGGCGACAAAGAGCTGATCGAACTGCTGTTTCAGCCGGGCAAAAAAGTCAGCCAGAGCGAATATAAAAATTTCCTTGAAGAATTCTGGAATTATGCCGAAAAATTCAGACAGCAGATGCTTGAAAGTCTGTTCAACAATCGCAGTTCTGGCTACGCCAGGCAGGGCAAAGCTTCGGACGAAGCCGAACCGGTTGTCAGCAGCTCGATAGATACTTCTGCCTGACGAGATCAGAGGTCTTTCCAGTATTTTATGCCGTTCTCAAGATTGGCATAAAAACAGTAGAGGGTTCCGGTCTCGACATAACCGTTCTTTTCGAACATGCGCCGCGAAGGTGTGTTACTCTCACGCACCTCGGCGCATGTTTTTTTCATGCCACATTTTCTGAACCAGCGCTCGATTTCGCGAACCAGTGCCGAACCGACACCGCGCCTGGCAAAATCAGGACGCACGCCGATTTTGTAGACACGCCCTGACGGAATCAGGAAATGGCGCAATAACCCGATGACAGCCGCGCTGATCTTGCCATTCTCATCGCGAATGATGATGGTGCGGCTGGTCGGCGCGGTGATCAGATGTGTCAGACTTCGTTTCGAAAAGCGGTCGGGCTCATGTTCGAAACAGATCTTCTCGAACTCCATCAATTCACCAACAATATCTTTTGTCGCAACGATAAATTTGAATTCTTCCATAACTTCTGATACCAGTCCTTAACGCTACCAGCCCTTCTGTATTTCGTCATTCCCGCGAAAGCGGGAATCTGGTTCTAAACTCCTGGATACCCGCTTTCGCGGGTATGACGTAAAAAATCAGACGCCGTGACAGGCGATTACGATTACGATTACGATTACGATTACGATTACGATTACGATTACGATTACGATTACGATTACGATTACGATTACGATTACGATTACGATTACGATTACGAAAATGATACCAGCTTCAGGCTGATAACTGAAAGATTTTTGCCAAAAAAATCAGATGGGGGCTTGCGGGTACCCCTGCTCGTCATTAGAATCATAGATATCCGGCCCTAAGCATTCCCGGATAAGTTTATAAGTTCAGGGAGACCGAGAATGAAGCGAGTAACCAGTATCATCACCCTAACCACCCTGTTTCTGTTCGCCATTTTGCTGCCAGTCGCGGCCCAGACCAAAGACTGGACAGTCGCTGTTTTCCTCAATGCAGACAATAACCTCGACCCCTTTGGAGTAGAAGATCAGCAGGAAATGGCCCGCGTCGGTTCGAACGCCAATCTCAATATTGTAACTCTGATCGACCGCGAGCGTGGCCCGGCCCAGATCAACTTCATCGAAAAGAATAATATCAAGAAGATCAAAGACATGGGCGAACTCGACATGGGCGATTATCGCGAACTCGTTAAATTTGCCCGCTTCGTCAAAGAAAATTATCCGGCAAAACATTACTGCTTCACCATCTGGAACCACGGTTCAGGCTGGAAAAACAAGAAGGTCAACAGCATTTTCCGTGGGATTTCTTATGATGACTCTTCCAACAACCACATCACCAACGCTCAGCTCGGTCAGGCAACTGCCGAAATAGCCAATATCCTTGGCCAGAAGGTTGACATTCTGAACATGGACGCCTGTCTCATGCAGATGGTCGAAGTCGGTCATGCGGTAAAAGACAACGTCAGATTCATAGTCGCCTCTGAAGAACTCGAACCCGGCAAGGGTGCCCCCTACGATGACATTCTCAAGGGTGTCAGCAAGGGTATGGCTCCGGCAGCATTCGCCAACAACTGGGTAAACGCTTTCGCCCGTTCATACACCGGCGGCAGCCAGGGTCATGATGAATCAACCCAGTCAGCCGTAGACATGAGCAAATTCGGCGCCATGCTCGACGCTATCAACGGTCTCGCCAAGGCTGTGATGAGCGGCAAATATTCAGCTGATGTCAAAGCCGCTCTGGCCACCACCCAGAAGTTCGACTCTCCCGAAAACATCGACATGATTCACTTCGTTGAACAGCTCAAGGCTCGCCTCGGCACCAACGAATCGATCAAGACCGCCTGTGACAAACTCCTGGCAGCTGGCAAAGCCGCAGTAATCAATTTCAAAAACACCGGTTACTCTACCAAGAATGCAAAGGGCATAGCAATTTATCTGCCCGCCAGCTTCAGAATTGAAGCCAAATACCGCACTCTCAGCTTTGCCAAAGACAGCATGTGGGACGAAATGATCGACACCCTGCTCAAGCGTGACATGGCCGACAATATCGTCAGCAACATCAGAGCCGGCAGCCTCGACGAACTGCGCCACCTGGTAGCAGCTGCGGCCGACAGCCCCGAGAGCGCCGATCTTTATCGCTACATTGTGCGCGAACTCAATTACGAAATGTATACCGAAAACGCTCTGCCCAAAGAACTGGCTGATGAATTCAAAGTTCTCTTCACTCAGCTCACCGCAGCAGCAAGACGCTAAGATCAACAAAGACCAACATTGGCGGGCAACCGGCAACAAACCGGTTGCCCGCCAAATTTTTGCCGAGGCACCAACAGACGTCTGCACATTTTCCCCAAAAAAAATGTTTTAGAATCCGTTGACACTGTACTTTTCGATGATTATAATGAAGGAACGTAGTATCCGTATCGAGTATTTTTTAGTTGTATAAGCGTATAAGAGTATAAGGAGTATCGATAATGAAACGTGTAATCAGTGTATTTGCGATTTTCCTCATCACCTGCTGTCTTTGTACCCCGGCCAGTGCGGCTGCTGCCAAAGAATGGACATTCATGGTTTTTTTGAATGCCGACAACAACCTTGATTCATTTGGTGTGGGCGACATGCAGGAAATGGCTGCTGGCGGCGGCTCCAACGATTATCTCAACATCGTCTGCCTGATCGACCGCGAACACGGCCCGGCCACTCTCAATTACATCACCAAAGACGGCCCCCAGGTCGTTAAAGAAATGGGCGAACTCGACATGGGCGATTATCGCGAATATGTCAGATTCGTAACCGACGTTGCCAAAGCTTACCCGGCAAAAAATTACTGCTCAATCATCTGGAACCATGGTTCTGGCTGGAAAAACGCCAACGGCGAAATCATCAAGGGCATTTCTTATGATGATTCTTCGAGCAACCATATCACCACCAATCAGCTAACCGTTGCCATGAAGGAAATCAATGCAGTCCTCGGCAAGAAAATTGAAGTATTCAGCTTCGACGCCTGCCTCATGCAGATGATGGAAGTTGCCTATGCTCTCAAAGATGGCTGTGACTACCTCGTAGCCTCTGAAGAAACTGAACCCGGCGAAGGTTATCCTTACCGCGAAATCATTCAGAACTTCAAAAAAGGCATGACTCCAGAGCAGGTAGCCACCATGATCGTAAAACAGTATGCGGCTTCCTATAACGGTGGCAGTGCCGGCAGTTCTTCAACTACCCAGTCTGCAATCAAATGCAGCGAACTCGACAATCTGACCGATGCCATCAACGGTTTCGCCAAAGCCTCGATGGCCGGCGACTTCGCAGCTGAATTCAAGTCGGCCCTCAACCGCGTTCAGAAGTTCTACTACAGAACCAACATCGATCTTGGCCACTTCGTAACCCTGACCAAAGCCAGCATCAATGACGAAGGCTTCCAGACCGCCGCCAAAAAATTCGAAGCAGCCTATGCCAAAGCCATCGTTTATAACGGACTTAGCGGCTACAACACCAAAAATGCTACCGGCCTGGCTATTTATTTCCCGACTTCTTCTTACAGCTTCTCAGCTGAATACAAAGATCTTGCCTTCGCCAAGAACTGCATGTGGGAAGCCATGGTTAAAGATTACTACAAGAAGGCCGCTGTTAAGACTCTGGTTGCCGATGTCAGCCGCGGCGACATGTCGAGCCTGATGGACTACGTTGCTACTGCCAACGAAAAGAACCGCGAAGTCAGCGCCCACGTTATCGCCAAGCTGAACTTCAGCGTGTTTGCCGAAGGCAATCTCGATGAATCAACAAAGACCAATGTCAGCAACCTGCTGAGCGAACTCAAAACCAGATAAGAATCATTAAAAAGCCGCGGAGATTTCGGTCTCTGCGGTTTTTCTTCTTTTAGAGAGAAAAGCTTTTAAAAAGAGGTATGAGTTCCATGCAATTGATCAAACAGCTGGTTATCTGGATTGTTGTAATGACTGTCATCAGCATTGTCGGAGTGGTGGCCTTCCATATCGTTCAGGATAAAATGATAAAAGAAATGCCAATGATTATGGCTGCCATAAACGGATTAGTAATGGGCTTCGCGATCGGGCTGGTAAGATATCTCAAACAGCGCCGCGCCGAAGCGGCAAAGAGCGAACAGGCGGCGTAAAACCAACTGTGGTTCGCGAATGCTATTACTTTTTCTGCAGGAAAACGGCGCGGGGTTCGAGGTGAATTTCGCTGAAAAGATTGCCGAGATCACCAGCGGTTTCAGTCGAGCCGATAAGGAGATAGCCGTGCGGTTGCAGATGCCGGGAAACCCGGTTAAACAATTCAGTCCGCGGTTCCGATGCGAAATAGATAGCCACGTTGCGGCAGACGATGAGATCGAAAGAGTCAGGCAGCATAAATGGCCGATGTAACGGCATCTGTACGAAAGAAAGTGACTCTTTCAAACTGTCTTTAACCTTCCAGTTCCTGGAATTGGTTTCAAAAAAGCGCTCAAGCAGGGCGGGCGGAACTCCCCGTTCGACTTCGAACCGGTTATAAGAACCCTGTCTGGCAGATTCTATAGCCATCCGTGAAATGTCTGTGCCCATGATCTGGTATTCTTTCGGCGATACCCCCATTTCCTGGAGAACCATCGCCAGGCTGTAAGCCTCCTGGCCGGTAGAGCAGGCAGCGCTCCAGATTTTCAACCGGCGCTTTTCAGCGCTGCGCCGACATTGTTCAAGCAGGCGCGGAAAAACGGTTTTGCGCAAAGCCTCAAATGGCGCCAAATCACGAAAGAACGAGGTTTCCTTTGTCGTTATGTGATCGATGAGTTCTTCTCTGAGATCGTTTCGTTCCGGCTCGCGCGCCATAAAATAGAGATGGCTGTAATTCGAACACTTGAATTTTTTGAGAAGCCCGTGAAATCTTTCAATAATCAGATATTCTTTGTCTTCAGTCAAACTGATGCCGGTCAGTTCTGACAAAAACTGACTCCACAGAGCAAATTCGTTGCTGTCCAGTTTATCTTTCAAATTTTCACACGACCCTTTTGGGCAGACGTTGAATTGCTGAGGCAATTCCGCTCAAAGACAGCACTTCATCGGCCAGCCCGGCTTCAACTACCGCGCGAGGCATACCATATACCACGCAGGACTGAGCATCCTGCGCCACGATATAACCGCCAGCAGAGCGAACCAGACGAGCGCCGGCAAGACCGTCGGTGCCCATTCCTGTCATCATGAACAGCCCGACACGCCCTGAGAAATTGGCTACAACCGATCTTAGAAGGTAATCAACCGATGGTCGGCAGTTATTCTCCGGCGGGTCATCAGTCAGGCGCAACACAAAACTGCCGGGGTTACTTCCTCTGATCAGCTTCAGATGTTCACCTCCCGGCGCCAGATAGATATGCCCCGGCTCCAGCGGCATCCAGTCTTTAGCCTCTTCTACCCACAAACCGGAGCGCTCTCTGATACTGGCTGCCAATGCTTCAGAAAAAAACCTGGGAATGTGCTGAACAATTATAACGGGCACGGACAAAGGCTCTTTGATCACCGAAAACACTTCGGCAAGAGCCGGCGGGCCACCAGTGGAAATGCCGATGACTATCAGCTCGATGCTTCTGCCAGAAGGACTCTTTACGGTCGCGCCAACCGTGATATTATGAGCAGCAGACTTTGCCGCGGAGGCCGAAGAATCAGCAGCACCACCAATATTCATACTGCTGCGAATACGCAGGCTTTCGATAAGAGCCTGAACAGCCAGTTTAAAGTCTGATTCCAGTCGCTGTCTGGTTTCTTCTATCGTTTCAGCCTCAGGCTTGAGGACAAACTCAAAGGCGCCGGCGCTGAGGGCTTTCATAGTCAACAGACTCATATTGGGAGAAGCTGCGCTGACAACGATAACCCGGCAGGCGAGTTTAAGTTCGCGCAACTGTCTGAGAACTTCGAGACCGCTCATATCCTGCAGTTTCATGTCGAGAATCATCAGATCGGGCCCAAGAGCCTGAGCTTTCTGAATGGCGATCTTACCGTTAGGAGCCTGGCCAACAAGTTCAACTCCTTCGATTTCGAGCAACAGATCACCGATTATCTTGCGAAAAACCAGCGAACTATCGACAACCATGGTGCGCAAAACCTTATGAGCTTTCATTACAGGTCTCCAGCCACATCACGCGAACCCAGCAATTCATCGAGTTTCAGCAAGCCGGTCATTTTGCCATCAAGAAAGAAAAAACCGGTTACTACCCTCGAAAAAGCTTTTGGCAGATTTTCGGGACTGGCAGTCATCTGGTCTGGCGAAAACGGAAAAATGCCGATCAGGTTGTCAACCAGCATTCCCACAAGCTCTGTACCTGATTGAACAACAAGAATACGAGTATCGGCATCGAGTATCTGAGCGTTCAGCCCAAGTTTAACCGCGGGATCGATAACTGCGATAACCCGGCCACGCAGGTTGAACACGCCTCTGACATAATCGGGAGCATGATGAACCGGTCTTATTTCTGGTGGGGCCAGAACTTCCTGAATCGGGCCGGCGGGAATGCCGAGCATGTTTCCGCCTATACTGCAGATGACGACGAGCTGGCCCTCGTCCTCGAGAAGGCTTCCTGACGCCAGTTTCATGAAGGAAGTCATCAGATTTTGAACTTTCCTACCATCGAGCGCAGCTGTTCAGCCAGTTTTGACAGTTCGCGGGCACTGGCGAAGACCTGCTGGCTCGAATTGGTAACCTCGTTAGAAGCAGAATTGACACGGGCAACGTCTTTGGCCACTTCCTGCGTACCAAGGGCTATTTCGGCCATGCGCACGTTCACGCCCCGGATTCCACTGGAAGCATCTGAAATACTGCTCGAAATACTGCGAGTCACGCTTGCCTGCTGTTCGATACTGCTGGCAATGGCTGCAATGATGTCGCTGACTTCTTTGATAATCTTGCCGATATTCTCGATATCGCCAATGGCGTTTACCGTTACATCCTGAATTCCCGCAATTTTTTTGCGAATGTCAATAGTAGCGGTAGCGGTCTGTTGAGCCAGTTCTTTAACTTCGTTGGCGACAACCGCAAAGCCTTTGCCGGCTGTGCCGGCACGGGCAGCCTCGATGGTGGCGTTGAGCGCCAGCAGATTAGTCTGCGATGAAATGCTGGTAATGGTTTCGGTCACCTGACCGATTTCCTGTGCTGACTTTTCCATGGCTTTGATTATCTCAGAGACCCCACTCGCCTGATTACTGGCGTTCTGCGCGATGCGCCGCGCTTTTTCAGAGTTGGCGGCAATATCGCTGATAGTAACGCTCATCTCTTCGGTAGCAGTGGCGACGGTAGTAAGATTCATGGTTGTCTGCTCCATGCTCGATGCCACCGAGACCGTGTTCGAGCTCATCTGCTCGACTGCTGACGCTACCAGCGCTGAGCGATCAGAAGAATCGCGCGAACTTGAGGCAAGCTGCTCAGAAATTGTCGACAGCTCGGTCGATGAAGATGCCAGAGTATGAACACCGTCGTTCAGCTGCCTGAACATCTGTATAAGCTGATTCACCATCATTGCAATTGCCTGCATCTGCTGATCCTGGGCCGAACGCTCGCGCACTTCGACGAGCAGATCGCCCGCAGCTATTCTCTGGGCAACCGCAGTGACTCCACACAGCGACTCGATCAGGTTGTTGATGCTGTCTTTGAGCACATTGAACTGACCGTGAAAGTCTTCGCTGACTTTTGCTGGAATCTCGCCACGACTTAGTCTTTCGATATTGCTCGAAACCATTACTACCGGGCGTGATATCGCTTCGAGAATGTTGTTCATCTCCTGCACCAGCCGGGCAAATTCGCCACGGTTTCGGCTGATATCGCAGCGCACCGTCAGATTGCCTTCGAGCGCGGCCCGGGTGAGGGTGCGACTATCTTTGATCAGGCTCTCGATCGAATGTTTGACCTCATCCAGATTCTTGAATATTTTCTGAAAGAGCTCATAAACGGGGCGGGCAGCCTGATCCGGTTCGGCTATATCCCAGTTCCAGTCGATATTGCCTTCGGCCAGAGTCTGCAGGCAACCGGCAAGTTTGCCGAGTTCCTGGTTCTGATACTGGAACACCCGGTTCGAATCGTGAGTAAGCGCTTCGATTTCGCCGCGCGCCTGCTCAGCTTTTTTCAGCAAATAATGATGACAGTTCTCAACCCGGTTCAGGTTGTTATAAATAGCTGTAGCCATCATTTCGCATTTGCCATAGCCGCATGAATTGCAGTTAAACAAGTCTTTTTCGTCGTGTTTTTCCATCTGACGATAGATATTCTGCAGCTCTGACTCGCTCGGAGTGCGAATAATGTTGGTCTTAGTGCGATTTTCATAGTTGCGCGCATAGAGTCCCGGCTTCCAGAAACGGTTCACCAGCTTTTCAATGCCTTTGCGGGTTCGATAGCTGGACATCGGACCACGACGACGGTGTTTCTGCTGCATTCTCTGGCTGCGTTCTTCAACGAGACGTTCGATCTGGTCAGGCGAGCTGTTTTTGGCATCAGTGCCAGTACCGCCATTGCAGCCCAGTTCGCAGTTAAGACAATCAACCAGCAGTGGTGCTTTCTTTTCGAGCCGCAGACGATCAAGGTTGCCAAGATAATCGTAGATCAGATGCGGGCCCTCAATTTTACGGGTAATTTTGTTGACATCAGGGTTCCAGCGTTCGGCCGTTCTAAGCAGCCCACCCGGCGTTGAAAAGAGAACAGCACGCTCAGCTGGCGGATTGTCATAATCGACTTCGGGGAAAGTGGCGAGGCGAATATTCTCATTCTCAAGCCATTCGCGCAAGTTTGCCATGGTAATGTTGTAATCGCCAAGACCGGTCTGTGCGAACTCACGCTTCTTGGCGATACAGGGCGAAAGCACTGCTATCTTATGACCGGCAAACTGCGGCCAGTATTCACGAATAAGTTTTATCGTATGCAGCATCGGGCTGTCAGCCGGAGCCAGCGAAGGGATCAGTTCGGGATGATAAATTTCGGCATAATTGACAAGCGCCGGACAAGGCTGGGCGATGACCAGATCCGGCTTGTTCTTTTCGATGTGGTCGAGATACGACTTTATAGTAAGCTCAGCACCAAAACTGACGTCGAATATAGCTGCAACACCGCGTGCCTTAAGCCAGCCATTAAGCCGCAGATATTCATTCGGAAAAGATACAGCGACTGCTGGAGCGACAATCGCGATCATCGGTTCGCGCCGGGACAGAGCTTCGACAAAACTGACAGTATCATCAACCGGCCGACGCGCATCATGAGAACAGGCTTTCAGGCACTGCCCACAGCCGATACACATCTCACTGTTGATCTCCACTGTATCGCCGGAAGCGTCGTTACAGAACTTTACCGGGCAAGCAGCAATGCAGGCATGGCAATTGACACATTTATCCTTGATGACTTCAACAACTTTCGGCAATGGGCGCAACATCAGATTTTCTCCCGGTAGTTAGATTCTCTTATCGGCTCGAGGCCGGTTGGCAGTGCTGAATTCAGCCATTCAGCCAGATTCTGGTTTTCAAGTTTCTGAAACACTTCGACTATTCCCTCTGTGGTCAGATCGTTATCGCAGTCTTTAAAGCTGTTACGTAGGGCAACCACCCTGGTGCCATTGAGCTTTTTCTCTGCCCGCAACCGACGGATGTTGGCAAAATTATCGCGCTGCAAAACTCTGGCGTCGGCCATCAGAGCTTTGTAACCAACCTCAGCTGCCAGACAATCATCTATTTCTCGCCACGATCGCACCAGCTTCACGGCATAGCCATGATTTTCCAACTGTAAACGCAGCTGGTTACTGAAATAATCAGAGGGCTCCAGTACCAGTAATTCAGGTGCTCTTTCATTTGTATAAGCTGACTCGTGACTGAAATCGAGCAGCTCAGGCCGTTGTCTGGCCAGAATTTCCCATATATCGACAAACAATACCGATTTACTGCCCCATGCCATCGAACCACCAATGCCGGGCTGACGTAAAACCGTATTATCGACAGCCGGGTTGAGTTCTATCACCTGTATGGGCAGAGCGGCAATCAGACCGATTTCGCGATCGCGCACGCGAATTACAATGACACCGCATTCCTGATCGTTACGCAGCGGTTCAATATCAGTGATATCGCTGACCATGAAAACCGGCAGAATCTTATCGCCATGCTGAATTGCCTTCCAGCCGCCACATGCAACAATTTCCCGCAACTGCACTTTTTCGAGACGGTCAACCAGAAACAGAGGCAAGACCAGAGTTTGCGGGCCACCATAACGGAACGCCAGAAAAGGCACAGTATCTGCATCCAGACGACTGTCGACAGTTGTTTCGACCATGGCAGTACTTATGGTATGCTGCTGCCCCATTATATTGGCCCGGGTTGCCAGTCCAAATACATCAATAATAAGAGCGATGCGGCCGTCGCCCATAATAGTGGCGCCAGAATATTCAGCCAGCCCCTTTAGATCGCTGCCAAGCTGTTTTACGACAATTTCTTCGGTAAACAGAGGCTTATCGACAACAATACCGTATGAAAAGCTGCCGGTAGTTACGATAACCACGTTAATATCACTTGCAGCGTGGTAACGCCGACCGTTTTCGCGTTGAGGCAGATCGCTGACATCCGGCTTGCTTATCACTCCATTCGACTGGTAATGTGGCGACCGACGGTCGGCCAGTCGCCGTCTTCGATCGCGCTTTTCCTTACCACTCTCACTGTCTGAAAAATTACGTTCGCCACCCAGAAAACTGTTGAGCGAAATCAATGGCAACAACTTGCCTCGAAGAACCAGCACCTCCTGATCACCGATTACTTCGATTTTACGTTTTACCATCTCAGCCGGTATCATCAGCATTTCAACCACGTTAAGCTGCGGGATCGCGAAGATTTCGCCACTCGTAGAAAGGATGAGCGAGGGAATAATGGCCAGAGTAAGCGGCAGTTTTATGCGAAAAGAAGAACCTCGCCCAAGCTCAGATATGATTTCGACCTTGCCGCCAAGACTGTCGATATTGGCCTTGACGACATCCATACCAACGCCACGACCGGAAAGTTCTGATACTTTTTCAGCTGTCGAAAGTCCGGGCATAAATACAAGATTCTGTTTTTCTTTACTAGAAAGGCTGCGAGCCTTCTCGAGCGCAAGCAGGCCACGTTCGACCGCCTTGGCGCAAACCTTGTCACCATCGATACCACGACCGTCATCGCTGACTTCGATAATTACGCGACTTGCCTCATAAAATGCCTGAATCTTGATGCGCGCCGGGTTGCTCTTTCCAATAGCCTGCCTTTCCTGTGGCGCCTCGACACCATGATCGACAGCATTGCGAACCATGTGAGTAAGGGGATCTCCGAGACCTTCAATCAAAGCCTTGTCGAGTTCGACTTCGCGACCTTCCATGGTCAGGCTAATTTCCTTACCAAGCTGGCGCGAGAGATCACGAATCATGCGCGGAAATTTGGAAAAGACGCGATCGAGTGGTTGCAGGCGCGTCATCATAATGGTTTCCTGCAGTTCGGTGGTAACCTGACCCATGCGCTGGCCGCTGATGCGTATCGCCCGCATATCGTTGCGATTCAAGCCTTCGCGCAGTTGATTGCGGCTCAAAACCAGTTCTCCGGCCAGATTCATGAGGTCTTCAAGCAGACTGACCTTAACCCGCAGAGTCGGCTCTGACTTTTCTTCGACCTGAACCGGTAAAATACCGTTTGATGCAGGCAAAGCAAGCGACTGTGCCATTGCGGCAGAGTCAATATCCTCGTTTTGATTGTCAGAAACAGATTTCTCTGCCTGGCTTTCCAGCTTATAAAAAACTCTGGCCGGCACTTCCAGCATGTCAGCCAGCTCTTCCGCTTCCATCTCTGAGTAATAGACGAACTCAAACGGCAACCGGTAAGCATTAGCGCTTGCCGATTCTTCAAAAGCTGCAAAATCAAACTCGCAAAGCACAAGTGTGCCAAACGAATCGAGATATTTAAAAAAATCGCAGAGAGATTTGTCCTGCTCATCGATGTCTTTGACCAGATCGATTCGGCCGAAAAAAACTTTCCAGCCGCTGCTTTGCGCATCAGCGATCTCCTGCCATGGCAGAGAAAATAGAGTCGGCTGTGCCCGACCGGCAACAGCTGAAGATTCGGCCTTTGGCGTTTTAACCGTTTCGAGGATCTCATCGAGCTGATTACAGACAGCCGAAATGTCGATCTCGTTGCTGTTTGCCGAATGATCAATGAGATAACGCAGTCGGTCAAAACTGCTCAGCAGCAGATCGATCAGATCGGCTGAAATGCTGATCTGACAAGATCTTATCGAGTCAAGCAACCACTCGATTCGGTGTGACAATTCATGAATTCGAGTGAAGCCGAACATGCCACTCGATCCTTTGATCGAATGTGCAGCACGAAACACCTGGTTGATAATGCCGGCTTTTTCGTCAGTTGACGCCGTTTCGAGCTGGAGAAGAAGAGGTTCGATACCTTCGAGGTGTTCGATAGATTCTGCCAGATAGCACTGCAGCAGTTCACTGCCATCGCCCTTGATATAAGGATTATCGTTCACGTTGCTCAATCGAGGTATTTTTTTACGGTCGTCAAAACGCGTTCTGGATGTAACGGCTTAACTATAAACGTTTTGGCACCAGCTTCAACAGCGGCCTTCACTTTGTTACTCTGCCCAAGCGCAGAACACATAATGATCTTGGCCTTGGCATCGAGCTTGAGTATTTCTTTTACTGCTGTTATGCCATCCATGTCGGGCATGGTGATGTCCATGGTCACGAGATCGGGCTTGAAGGTCTGGTATTTCTGAACCGCCTCTTCACCTGTTTCTGCTTCAAGAACAGTATAGTGGTAGCTTTCGAAAAGCTGCTTCAAAGTCATACGCACAACCGAAGCATCATCGACCACCAGAATTTTTTTACCCATGATCCTGCCTCATTTCCATCTGAATCTATCTGCCAACTTGAATTATACGAGACTATTATATCAGAAAAATAAAGCCATTGCCTATTTGATCTGTGCTCGACTGTCGAATTTAACTACCAGCTTGAGTTCGCCCCAATCGAATTCGAATTTGCCGACAAAACAGGCGCTGGCCGTAGAATATTCTTTGCCACGAGTGACTGCAGGCACAGTAATTTCGCAATCGAGGCCCATTTCCAAAAGACGCTTGCTGGCTTCACCTGCGATCATATTGGAAAGTTCGCCGATGGCACTTTCGACCAGGCGGTCGTAAGCGGTTATCGACTTGCCTCCCAGAGTTACCGATGCGGCCTTGAAAGCCACCGCTTCATCCATCAGGATAAAGAACTGGCCCTTGAAGCCACCCGCAACACCAAGACCGACGCTGACAGGAGCAGGCAAGCTGCACCCATCTGGGAAGTAGGTCAAGTCCGTCTTGAGCATACTGACATTGTTGACCTGTCCAAAAACGCTTGAAGTCGCGCGAACGAACTGATTAACTATCTGAGAGTCCATTTTTTACCGCCAGATCACTCTGAAGATGCTTATTGCTCGACCTGACAAAAGTAACAAATAATCTCAGCATAAGCAACAAAAGAAGAACCGCCGGGACAGATGGGTCTCGGCGGTTCTTCCTTTGTCTGCCTTGCAGCGGCAGACGGCTGCATTCCTCAGCGACCGGCGCGGGCTGGCTGTCTGTTGGCCAGAATTCCGCTGCCGTTCCTGCGCAGTTTCGGCCCACCGTTCTTCATGCTTTCGAGACTCTTTTTGAGAACGTTGAGTTCCGCCTGCATTTCCCTGATCTCGGCCATCAAAACCTGTGCCTGCTCCTGCGACTGTTCGCCGCCTTCTTCGTTGAGCACACGTAACTCAGCGTATGCTTCGTCGATACGCTGCTGAAGTTCTTTAATTTTCTGGCTGACTTCATAGATGTCATGTTTGGTAACTGCCTGCAGCAGCCCGCTACAAAGAGAAAAAACCACAACCAGAACCAACATTGCAAAACTCTTGTAAGATTTCATACCTGCCTCCGGGTTTATTTATTTCTATCGATATATCGACATAAACCCAACAAACTTTAACGATTTTATACAAAATTGAAATGTGGTATTTTAATCACCGATGTATTATTGCTCAAAATGCCAGAAAGAAATCAGCATCTGCCCCGCCTGCAAACAAAGGGTCAGTGACGCAACAGCGCTGCTCTTCTATCAGATAGCTGCCGTCTGCTTTGCCGTAGCGGCCGTGTTTTTTCTGCTCGAGCTCGAGCTCAACGAGAAAACAGCTAAAGCGATGCAGCCCTTCAAAGATTCCGCTGAAATAGCTGAAAAGAAAGCTAAAGTCGAAGCTGTCGATCTTCCCAAACCACCTAAGAAAGTTGCTCCGGCCAGCAAAGCACAGGCCCCGAAAAAGAGCCCGATACGCGGCCAGACAGCCGATTTCAGAACCGCCCTCTGGGGAACTTCGCGCAGCCGTATCAATGAAGAAGAAAAGTCGCAGCTGCTCAACGACGAGAGCGCCTATAACCTTGATTATCTTGATACCATCAACAATCTCGATACCGTTGTAAGATATACATTTTCTTCGAACCGCCTGGATTCAGGTCATTACATCTTTTTCGGTGAGCGCTGCGCCAATCTGGAACAGCTCGACCAGACCTCTCTCAAAAAAATCGGCGACAGCACACCCAAGAGCATACAGAGTCTGTTCGCAATTTTTCCAAAACTGCGCAACAAGACGCCTGCTGATCTAAAATCTGTCGAACTCTTCTATCATGAAATGCTGACCTCGCTGGTTGGTCAGCTTGGCGAACCTGTAGAACGAACTCTTGGCGAAGATGAAAGCCTCTTGACCATCGACCAGAAGGTCGCATCGGTTATGGTTTTCGACCGCACGCTCAGCTACAGCTGGGACACACCGAAATCGATCGTAGACCTGGTGTTTGCCGCCCATGAAAACACCATGTATCTGTGCATTTCATTTCATAACCGAAAGACGGCAAAGTAATATGACCACCCTGCACTGCCACCATTGCAAACAGAAAACCGATGAATGCCCTGAATGCAAAGAACCGATCGAGCAAAAGCTGACTCTGCCGACAGTGCTGATTATCATCTCGTTGTTGCTGACCTGCCACACCGGTTATCGCTGGTATTTAGCCATGGAGGAGCACGAAAAAGCCCAGGTATTACGCCAGGCCTATCTGAAAAAGCACCCTCCGGCAGCCCTTAAAAAGACGCGCTGACCTCAATGCAGAATCTGGCGGCGCGAAAAAATAAATGTAGCCAGAAGATAAAACGCAGCTGTCCAGAGCGAAATCGAGACCAGCGACGAAAAAATTTCTCCTGCAAAAATACTGGCTTTGCCTTCGAGTATTTTTTCGATGCTCTTTATCGCGAACAGATCATCGAGGTGACGTGAAAAGCACCACTTTGCCAGAGTTCCATACCAGGGGTCCATCTTACTGAGCAGGTTGCTGGCAATAAGATAAAAGGTATGAATAGCCATCAGCACGCTCAGACTGGTAAAAGACATCAGTATCGCCGATTCAAAAAACAGTGAAAACACGATAAAAAAACCGATCAGCATGAGATTGCCGAAAAAGGTCATGGCCAGCAGCTGTAACGCCGAACTGGTGCTAACAAGATTCAAGGGTTTATCGGCACTGAGCTGCTCAGGCAGTTCTTTCATCATCGAGTCCGGAATCATGCCTGAATTCTGTGTCAAAGCGCGGGCAATCAACAGATCTGCCTGCAGAAACATGCCACCGATGCAGACTGCCAGCAGCAGAAAAATCATTATTGCCACCGTCTTGGCGGTAATTACCTGCCAGCGATTAATTGGCGTCAGCAGCAGCATTTTCATGTAACCGCGGCTGAACTCGGTCGAAAAACTGTCGCCAACCACCAGAGCCAGAAAGAAAGGCGCAATGAACGAAAACAGCTTGACGTGTCCGGTAAACAAACCCTGCACAATCTCATAGAGAACCGAGAACTGCACTTCGCCAAAACCAAAGCTCTTGAATTTAACATAGGCAACCAGCAGCGCAAGACTGGCCACCAGAGGAATTACATTGAGCGCAACCAGGAACAGCAAAGCCTTTTTACGGTTGAGAATTTTTTTCAGCTCGAAAAGAACCAGAAACAGCATGCGTTTCATGCGTTCCCCCCTTTGTCACCGGAATCGGAGGTAAGCCTGATAAAGGTCTCTTCAAGCGATGCCTCATGCGGAATCAGAGCATTGACCTTTATTCCGGCTTTTACCAGTTCCTGGTTCACCTGGGCAGACAGCCCGGCGCTCATAGTAAGCACGAGTCCGCGCGGAGCACTTTCAATATTGATCGACAACCCCAGACCACTGACCAGGCCACGCGCCCGTTCGAATTCTTCGTCGGGCATTCTTATCTCCCACTTTTCCTGATGGGTGGCAAGCAGATCGGCGACGTAACCTTCGCTGACGGTAAGGCCTTTGTCGATAATGACGACATAGTTACATAGGCGCTGCACCTCGTCGAGCAGATGGCTCGACAGAAAGATCGAGGTCTTCTCTTCGCGGTGAATGCGCTTGAGAATCTCGCGCATATGCACGCGACCGGCCGGGTCCATTCCGCTCGTCGGTTCGTCGAGAATGAGAAGGCGCGGCTTGTGAAGAATACCAAACGCCACGCCCAGGCGTTGTTTCATACCAGTGGAAAAAGTACCGAAACGCTGATTGGTAGCTTCTTTCAAACCTACCATTTCGATAACTTCGTGAATTCTCACGTCAGTCAGCTGCTTGTAGAGCGAACCGAACCAGTAAAGATTTTCGTAGGCACTCATGGTTTCAATAAAGGTCGGGTTTTCGACAACAGCACCAATCTGTTCGAGCGCAGCCACACGCTGCGAAGGAATTTGACAGCCAAGCATCTCAAGATTGCCTTTATATGAGGGAATCAGGCCCATGAGAATACGCAGTGTCGTGGTTTTGCCAGCGCCGTTGGGGCCAAGAAAACCGGCAATGGTATCGGGCGGAATAGTGAAATGCAGTGCGCGCAAAACCTGTTTGTGCCCGAAATACTTGTTGAGATCGTTTACTTTTATAGCGGCTGTCATGTTTACACCGGGTCGTAGAGTTCGTGATAAAGCTCGCGGCCAAGAACCTTGAGAATTACGGTAAGTGGCACCGCCACCAGCATACCGGGAATACCAGCGATATTGGCGGCAATTGCAAGAGCCAGCATCACTACAAGCGGGTGCAGGCCTGCGTTTTCGCCAACAACATTAGGCTGCAGATACCAGCCGTCGATGGTCTGAATGATAGCGATAGCAATGGCAGCCTTGATCATTGCCGCTACCAGTGCGGCCGAAAAGCCGAATTGCGCAATTGCGATCAATACTGCGAAAATTATGGTAAACAGGCCACCGAGATAGGGTATGAAATTGGCGATACCTGCCAGCAGGCCGAGAAACAAGGAAAAATTCAAACCAGAAAGCCAGATGCCAATAACCATAAGCAGCGCAAAGATTGAATTGGCAAGAAGTTGCCCGCGCAGCAAAGAACTGAGTTGAACATCGATCTTGCCGATTATCGCCAGCACACGGTCACGATAGTCAGGCGGCAACAGCATTTTAAAGCTGGCAAAAATCTCGTCGATATCGAGCAATATGTAAAAGACCAGTATCGGAATAAGAATAATGTTCAAGATTCCGGTAAAGGCGCCACCAAAAAAGCTCAATGCATTTTTGAACAGAGCGACAGCGGCATCGCGCGCCATGATTACGCCCTGTGCAGCAAATTCGCGCAGACGGTCGCTTTGCACGAATTCATCGACGTAGGATTTGAGATATGGAATGCCTTCGAGTTTATGGTAAAGGTCGAGACCAAGGCCTTTATAATTGTCGGCCAGTTTTTTGACATCGAGATTTGCCAGTTTGGCAACGAGATCGCCAGCTTCAGAAAGCATCGAAACGCCGAACGGAACAACAAAAATAGTGAATATCAGCAGACAGATCAGAAAAACAGTGAGAACTGCCCAGGGTCTGGGTATTTTGCGGGCCACCAGAGCCCTGACCGCGGGGTTGATGACGTAGGCGACAACCAGCGAAATCAGAAAAGGCGCGATGACGCTCGAAAGATAATATGCGCACACCGCTGCGACTATAAAGCAAAATGCGATAAGAAAATTTTTAGCTGCCGGAGATAGACTTTTGATAGACATCAGACAATTTTCCTCATGTTAATGCCTTCGCCATAAAGCTTAAGAATAAGTTCAATTTCAGATTTACTCATGTTGAGCGTTCGTGCAATCTGAGGCAGAGTGACTCCATTCTCATACAGAGCCAGCACCTCGTTTACCTGGAAACCAGCAGCAGACCTTGCGGGAACTTTTTCGACCGCAAGATCTGTCTTTTTTGGCATAGCCGGAAGTCGCGCACCATCGTCTATTGGTGCACTTCTGAGTTCTTTGACGTTTTTCGGCAAAGCAACCTGCGCAATTTCGCCAACTCTTGCGCCATCGACAAAATTTTCGCGCACCGGCGGCCGCATCGGCACCACGCGGTCACGCTCGGCAAAAGCTGCCGTTGTCTGAGTTTCTACTCTGGCCGTTTCCTTCTTCGCCGGCAGGGTTTCTTGTCCAAGTAAGCGCAACTGCCTGGCCACTTCTAACCGCACCAGATCGACCAGTTCGCCACGTTCAAAGACTGTCTGGTTATCTTCGAGCTCACCAATACGTCCAGAGAGATCGGTAATTCTTGCCAGCAGGCTGTCGAGAGAACTCTGCATTTCCTTTTGCGCTTTTCGCTCAGCGCCGGCTTCGATGTTGGTGACCGCCGAAGCTCCGTTAATATTACGCATGCGCAACGAGGCTGAGGTTTCATCCATTTCTTTGAGGAGATCGTTGACATAGATGCATTTTCGGTCGGCAATGGTCATCAGCTCTTTGATTTCTTCGGTTCTGGTTTCAAGAACCTTCATGTTATGTGCCGACACCATCTCCATGTCTTCCATCAGGTTTTTGAATGACAATTCAAGCGCGCGCATCTCTTCCTGCATCTGATAGAAGCGACGCTGCCCCAGTTTCCGGCCGATCAGGAACGCAACCAGAATAAGAAAAACCAGACATACACCTATCTGAACTATTGTCCACATCAGTGGTTCACCCCGGGTCACCTAATCAGTATTTCAAGGTCTGTAAGCCCGTTGGATACGAACTGTTAAGTCTATCCGAACAAACTTGTGAATGAAACGAACACATGGTACCATGCCTGCTATGCTAAAATCCAAGAAATTCTGGGGAATAATTCTAAGTTTTTTCTTTCTCTGGCTTGCCCTGCAGAAAGTCGACTGGAAGCACGTTCCCGCGATACTGAGCAGTCTTAAACTTGAATATATCTTTGTCATATTGATCAGCTATACGTTAGAGCATCTAATCCGAGCTGTCAGATGGCAGCAGATTTTGTTCGAGCGAAAGTTTCCGTTCAAAACCGCTTATTTCGGCGTAGTTATTGGTTACTTCTTCAACAACGTTCTGCCAGCAAGGGCTGGCGAATTTTTTCGCGCCTATTACCTCAAGAAGAACAAAGTCAGTGGTGGCAGCGAAGCCTTTGGTTCAGTAGTGTTTGAGCGCTTTCTCGATGGTGTGGTCATCGTAACTCTGTTGGTGTTCTCGCTGCAGAACTTCAAAACGACACCATTGATAGAAAATGCAAGTGTCAGCGCAATTGTTTTTTACTGCCTGGTGCTGGCGGGCATAATGCTTCTCCAGTTTAAACGGACTCTGTTCGTAAAGATTTCGTCTGCTGTTTTCAACCTGCTGCCAGAAAAATTCGCCACCAGACTTAACTCTTCGCGTGACTCATTTATCGACGGGCTCAGACTGATTGGACAACCGGTCGTTTTTATCAAAGCCCTGGGAACTTCTTTTATCGCCTGGGGAATCTCTATCTTCACCCTGTGGCTTTCGCTGAAGATGTTCTCTATCGATTTCGGATTCACGCAGACAGCACTGCTCATTTCGGTGCTGGCTATCGGTTCGATGATTCCTTCGAGTCCCGGTATGATCGGCATTTATCAATTCTGTTGCGTCATCACACTCAACGGGATTTTCGGTCTGTCAAACGAAATAGCCGCAACTTTTGGTCTGGTGTGTCATTTTATTTCTTACGTGTATGTGCTGATACTCGGCTTTATCATGCTTACGCATGAGGGCATGCGTGTCGAAGAAGTCAGCGCCGCTGAAAATAAGGATATCGAAAACATTCAATCTGCAATTTCCTAAACCTTGCTGTAAATACTGCCGATAATTTATCAAGCAGTACAGGAGGTTGGCATGAAATCTCAGATAAATAAAAGCAAGTCCAAAGCCCAGTTCGGTCTATTCCTGTTCTTTCTGGCTGGTCTTTTTGCGCTCCAGATCGCCTTTGCCTTTACCATTCACGGTGATATCGGACCGCATACCAGTATTGTGCCGGGCATAGAAAAACCGGCTTCACCAGTTCTGGTGGGCAGAATCGACAGTCTGATCAGCAACGCCCGGCTGACCACGCCCGTTAAAGTTGCTCCAGAAGGAGCTTTTGCTCCAGCTACCCGCGACTTTACCGACAGCAGCTTTGAGCTGGCACGCATTGACACAGAAGATTCAAGCGCAGATCGCAGCTCAACCGTTCACACGACTGATTCTGAACGCTTTGTTGAATACCAGGTGCAGTCTGGCGACACTCTTGAAAAAATTGCCCGCAAGCTTTTTGGCAATTCTCAGATGGTGCAGTCACTGGTCAGAATCAACCGCATCACTGACGAGCGCGGTCTGCAGACCGGCAGCTCAATCAAAGTTCCCCGCAGCGGTCTGTTGCAGACTGTAAAAGTCAACTGATAACAGGTTTCTTTTCATGGTTTCAAGCTATTTCAAGCCACTCAACATTATCTGCGTAGTCTGTTACATCGCCTTCATGGGACTGGCGCTGGACTCACGCATGGTTGACGCACTTGTACTATACGTTGCAGAAGAACACGGCAAACCTGTATATATTACCGGCAAAATCGAGACTGCCGCGTTACCTGGCACATCAGAACAGAAAAAACCCCTGGTAGCGATTCAATACCGCACCAGAAGCGTTAAGACAGCAGACACCAATGCTGCAGACAGCAAAGAAGTACTGCCAGCCTCGACAAAGGAAATGGCGCCGGCAAAGGCTCAACCGACTGAAGGACAGGCACCAGCAGCAGATGTCATAGCGATGACACCGGCGGCGGCAACGATTCCAGCTCTGGCTGGCAAAAAGACAACAAGCAGATCAGAAACTGCGAACGAAGCAACAGCCAGTCGTCCAGAAGCAGATTATCAACCGCCTGATTCAAACGAAAACTCCCCCTCTGCTCTCGCATATATCGAAGCAATCAGCAAAAACAAATGGGAATACGCATCACTGCTTGACCGTTACATTGTCAAATATGATGACCAGACCTATATCGTTCTGACGATCAGACCTTCGCTGCAAAAGATGCTCGAAGACGTGTTCAAAAAGTATTCAACCCGCATTGGCGCAGGCATCATTCAGGATCCTTCTACCGGCGAAATTCTCGCCATGACCTCAAGCCATCGCAGTCAGACTCTCAACATTCTCTCCAAAGAATACAAGACCGAAAACTGGGCACTGCGCCCGACTTTTCCGGTTGCCTCCATTTTCAAGATCATCACGGCCTCAGCCGGCATCGATAGTGGCAAAACCACAGCCAAGAGCAGTTTTCTGGCCTGGGGCAGAACCTATATGACTGTCTGGAAAGCTTTTGCTAACTCTCATAACGGCGTTTACGGCCGCATCGCCCGCAAGGCCGGACGCAGTGTTGTCGAAAAATATGCCGAAGCTTTCGGTTTCAACAAGCCATTCTTTTTTGATCTGCCGGTAGATAAATCGCTTGCCAGTCTGCCATCCAATCCGACCAAGTTCGGGCAGGCAGCAGCCGGACTCAATCGCGACTTTCTTGTCAGCCCGATTCATGTTGCCCAGATCATTTCTACAGTTCTCAACCGTGGTCGCACCATGAAACCCTATCTCGTTGATTATGTCGTGCGTAAAAACGAGATAATCTTCAGAAGAAAACCTTTTCAGCTGGCACAGCCAATCAAGGTCGATACAGCCAAAGACCTCTATAAGATGATGTATGCAACAACTGCTGTAGGAACCGGCAAACGAGGCTTCGGCGGCTACAGCCGATGTCCCAACCTGTCAAAAATATGCGGCGGCAAGACCGGGACTCTCACCGGCGCTTCTCCCAACTATCTTTACACCTGGTTTGGCGGCTTCACCAAAGCCACCGGGCGCGATCTCTGCATAGTGACACTCGTCGGTCAGAAAAACCATTCAGGCACTAAAGCCTCATCAATCGCCGGTCAGATTGCCTATGAACTCTATATGAAGCGACACGAAAAGAAAGCGCCGGCACAGGTCGCCAAAAAGAACTGAACCAAATTATTTCAGCATAAAAAAAACCGGCCATGGCCGGTTTTTTTATTAGCGATAAATCGCTTTATTCTTCTTCTTCCTGAATCGGCGGGTCGTCGAATTTGGGCAGAATCGGTGGTTCTTTGGAGGGTTCGGGTTCTTTAACCTCGAACTTGCCAATCACCTTGAATACCGCGCAATCTTCGCCATCATCGTCTTTGCCGCATTCAGCCGAAATATCATCACCTTTGCTGAAAGAGCCGGTGAGAATCGATTCAGCCAGCGGATTTTCGATGTAGCGATGAATGGTGCGGCGCAACGGGCGGGCTCCGTATTTGAGATCGGTTCCTTTGTCAACCAGAAAGGTTTCCATCTCTTCGGTGAAACCCAGGCGCATATTCAAGCCAGAAACGCGGTCGGTTACTTCCTGGAGCAGAATCTTCAGAATCTGGCGGTTGTCGTTCTTGTCGAGCGCTCTGAAGACGATGATATCATCGATACGGTTGAGAAATTCGGGTGGGAACTTCTTTTCGAGGCTCTTGCGCGTAATTTTGGATTTCTTCTCATGCGAAAGATCATCGAGTTTTTCAGTCGTCTTGTTGGCCGAATCTTCGACTCTGAAGCCAGGTCGGCTTTCTTCGCTGGTGATATCAGAGACACCGATATTGGTTGTCAGAATTATGACACATTCACGAAAGCTGACAGTTTCGCCCTTGCTGTCGGTGAGAATGCCTTCGTCGAGAAGCTGCAGGAGCAAATTGTGCACCTTTTCGTGCGCCTTTTCGATTTCGTCAAACACAACAACGCCATTCGGCTTGTTCTTAACTGATTCGGTCAGATAACCGCCTTCATTATGGCCGATGTATCCTGGAGGCGCACCAATAAGCTTGGCATATTCATGGCTCATGGCAAATTCTGAGCAGTCGATGCGCACGAGATCGTTTTCGCTGCCAGTCATGAATTCGCACAAAGCTTTGGCGAGCTCGGTTTTACCAACACCGGTCTGCCCGACAAAAACAAAGCTGCCAACCGGGCGTTTCGGGTTCTTGAGACCGACGCGCGCTTTTCTTATGGCCTGAGCAACTGCGGTTACCGCTTCATCCTGACCGATAATACGTTTGCGCAGGTGCTTCTCGATTTCCATATAGCGCTGCTGCGCCGATTTGGCTTCGTCAGATTCGGCACCAAGCATGGTGATAGCACCGCTTTTGGCAGTCTGCTCATCGACCTGGATGGTTACTTCCTTGATATCGAGAGACGGATTAACCTTGATACAAAGGTTAAAAAGCTCCTGCTCGATGATTTCACCGAGGAGCGGGTATTCATTGTTTCCGAAAACCAGGGGAGCGATCTCATCGAGATAATTTACCACTGAAGCGTTTATAATAAGCCGCTTGTATGACTTTTTGTCGGTTATCTTGATGTTTTTGAAAAGCTGCTGCTTCTGCTCCGGAGTGAATGATCTAATTGCAACAAAGCGGTCTAAAGATTCACAGAACTTCATCTTGATTCCGGGCGTGGAATCCATGAGAACCCTCCTGAGGGTACGTTTTGCCATTGACAAGCAAGTGCACAATGGGGTATAGGGTATTGTATCACCAACCCTTGCGTAAGGCAATACCCGTAAAATGATAATAAAATCGAAACAGGCTGAAGAACACTTTGACAGAGGAATAAATTATTTCAGAGGCGAGTTTTATTCGTCTGCGCTGAGTGAATTTAACCAGGTCAAAAAAATTGAGCCGGACTATCCGAACATAGACTTCATTATTGAAGCGGCAATCAAGCGCAACCGCGAAGTCGCCGGCCAGCTCACCACCTTTATCGAAGAAAATTTTGACACCGAGATACAGGAACTTTCAGACGAACTGACTGTCGAGAATTCTTCTATGCTCGGCCCCGAAGTCAAAGCTCTGCTGAAACGTGGCAACTACAGCGAAGCGCTGCGCAAGCTCAAGCAGGCAGAATCAGTGATCCCAGATTCCCGCCCGCTTCTCATGCTGCTTGGCAATACGCAACGCCGACTCGGATTACTAAAAGAAGCCGAAAGAACTCTACAGCACGCAGCACATGTCTGTCCTGAAGATCCTGAAGTGCTCAACAACCTCGGGAATGTGCTGCTTGACATGAGTCTTTACAAAGATGCTGAAGATGTTTTCAGAACCGCACTGCGACTGGCTCCCGAAAACCCTCGACTGCTCAACAATCTGGGAGCTATGCGCATGCAGACCAACAATCTCGACGATGCCGAGCGGCTTTTTCGCAAAGTTCTCAAGTTGCAGCCGCAGTGGGAGACAGTACAAAAAAACCTGCAGAACCTCAGACGACGCATCGATGCCCTTGATGCCGACATAGAAAAATTCAGAGCTGAATTCTTCAAACATCCAGACTACCTCGATATTGGTCTGGCGCTTGGCAAGGCGCTGTTTTTTCGAGGTTACTTTTCAGAAGCGAAGACAACACTTAAGGGTGTTCTCAAAAAAAACCCGGGGCTGGTTGCCGCCTGTTTCTACATGGCGACCATACACGAGTTCTGTGACGAAGCTGACAAGGCCATAGAATATTATCATCAGATGGTTCTCAGGACAGGCAAGGACAATACACCTGAGTTCCTGAACTATGAATCTCTGATGAAGCAGGAGTTTTATGAAGAAGCTCTTAACGAGCTCAAAAAAATTGCCATTCTTGAGCTCGACATGGCCGCAAGCCGCATAAATCTTGGCATAAGATACTTCGAAGACTGCCAATGGGATGACGCCCTGCGCCATTTTGAAGCAGCCATCGAGATAAACGACACCTACCCTGACGCTTTTTACTGGGCGGCTCTGGCCTTCATTCAGCTCGAAAATACGGCAAAGGCGAAAGAGATGCTGGAAAAAGCGCTTGAACTCAACCCGGACTATGCCGACGCGCACTTTCAGCTTGGCATGCTTTTGCGATCGAAAGCCAAAAAGAAAGCTCGTACACATTTTACTAAAGCGTTATCGTTGAATCTGCGGCCATCTTTTGCTAGAATAGCGCAACAGCTTGTTGACGAACAAAAATAACTACCAGGACAAATAGATGGACCAGGCGGCGTTTAAAAAGAGTTTTCCTGCTTTTCCGACCAGCGAAGAAGCGATCGAAAAGCTATGCCGCATGCTCATCAACGAAAACATCGTCAATCATGCAATCTGGGAAGAACTGACAACCGCGAATCCAGACCCGGCCGACTTTATTGCGGCGCTGGCTTCTCTGGATGCAATAACCGAAGAGATTCTCGCGACCAAAGAGGCCGAGATCCTCAACGTACCTTATATAAAGATTGACGAGATCGACATTCCGCAAGATGCTTTCAAACTCATCGATATCAAGTTCATCAAAGAGCGCCGCATCATTCCCGTTAAAATAAACGGCGCCGAGCTTATTGTCGGCACTGTCGAGCCCGGCAACAGCACAATACTTGTCGGCACCAATGCCACTCTGGCACTTCGTCCCGCCAAAGTTCTCGGTGAAGCTCTCGACAACAAAATAGCTCAAAAAAGCGGCGAAAAGCAGACAAAAACGAACAAGGGGCCACGCAAAAGGCTTGGCGACATTCTCGTCGAATCAAAATACTGCACAAATGAGCAGCTCAACGACGCAATTCAGGGCGCAAAGAATGACAAGATCCGCCTCGGCGCCTACCTGGTAAAACACGGAATCCTTACCAACAAACAGCTTTCAATTGCCCTTTCCAAGCAATTCAACATTCCTTTTGTCGATCTCGACGAAAGCCTTGTCGATCCGGTGCTCGCGACTCTGCTGCCGAAGAAACTCTGTCACGAACAGATCATGTGCCCGGTCAAGCGCGAGAACAACAAACTGGTTCTGGCAATGACCGACCCCACTGACATTATCACCATAGACCATGTTGAAATGATGACAGGGATGCGTGTTTCTCCAGTTGTCAGCTCTGAGCTTTCCATTCTCTCAGCCCTGGGAAACCTCTACGGCGAGAACATCGACGCTCTGGCCGACAACATAGGCAGCGAAAGTGGTGGCGGCGACGACGATGGATTAGACATGGGCGAGAATGACGCTCCGATCATCAAGCTGGTCAACCTGATTCTGACCCAGGCAGTCAACATGAACGTATCAGATATTCATGTCGAAATTTACGAACATGAACTGCGCATCAGATTCAGACTCGACGGCATAATGAAACTTTTCATGACACCAGCTCGAGCCGCACACGCAGGTGTGGTCAGCCGCATCAAGGTCATGGCCAACCTCGACATCGCAGAGACCCGCCGCCCGCAAGATGGGCGCATCAAACTCAACATGCAGAACCGCAAGATTGACTTGCGCGTTTCCTGTATTCCCTGCATCTGGGGTGAAAAAATCGTCATGCGTATCTGCGACCAGGGCAATCTCAGAGTTGACCTTGGCGACCTCGGCTTTGAGCCTTTCGTTCTCGAAAAATTCATGGAAGGCGTAAAATGCTCGAACGGTATCGTTCTGGTTACCGGACCTACCGGCTCAGGCAAGACGACAACCCTCTATTCATCCCTATTCCTATTGAACAATCCATCGATCAATATCATGACCGCAGAAGACCCGGTTGAATACAACCTCATGGGCATCAACCAGGTGCAATGCCACCCTGACATTGGCCTCGACTTTTCGGCAGCCCTGCGCTCGTTCCTACGCCAGGACCCTGATGTAATAATGCTTGGTGAAATTCGTGACTTCGAGACTGCTTCGATCGCTATCAAGGCGGCAATGACCGGCCACCTCGTAATTTCGACTCTGCATACCAATGATGCCCCGGCAACTGTTGCGCGTTTGCTCAACATGGGCATAGAACCATTCAGTCTCTCGACCTCTCTGCGCATCGTTCAGGCACAGCGACTGGTCAAGAAGGTCTGTAAGACCTGCGCCCAGGAATACAAGGCCGACAAAGACCTGCTGCTGTCTCTTGGCATAGATGCCCGCCTGCTCAAAAAGCTGCACCTCGACGAAAAGTATAAGATAGACAACCTGATGTTCCGCAAAGGAACCGGATGCCCTGACTGTGACAATGTCGGCCTCAAAGGGCGCCAGGGTATTTATGAAGTTCTCACCATGACACAGAAATTCCGCGAACTGATCGAAAACAAGGCCAACACTGAAGAAATGCGGCGCCAGGCGCTTGCTGACGGCATGCTGTCACTGCGCGAATCGGCTCTTTACAAACTGATCACAGGCGTCACTTCGGTTCAGGAAGTTTTTAATACAACTGTTGATGCCGGTGGCGACGATAAGACCGAAGAAGAAAAGAAGCCAAAAATGGCCGAAGAATCTTCGACCAAGATTTTCATGCCAATCACTGCCCCCCCCATGGCAACAAGCGGCGTTGCTGTTGCTGATGGCGGCTCGATCAGCAATCTGTCACGCGAGCTGCATGAATTCACCAGTATGCTGGCGAAGGTTTCCGGCGTCAGTGAATCTCCGGCAGCAGCTACAGCCGCAATCAACAAAGAAATTCTCAAACACAACATAGTGGCGCCGCTTGAACAGATTCGTGCGCAGGCAGGAAAATCTGATCAGGCCGATAAAGTTCTGCCGCTGATTCAGGCGCAGGGCCAGAAAATGGACTATAACGTGCGAAATCTGATTTCGCACCTCGCCGACATCAAGCCAAAACTGGCGAAAATGCAGCTCAACCAGCTCGTTGAAAAAGAAATTTTTGCCGGACTCAAAAATCATGTTGTCACTGCCCGGCTTATTTCGGGCATCAAAGACATAGGTAAAAATCTGAAGGTTTCAAAAAGCCTGCCCACAGACCTGCCGCCGGTAGAGATTGACCCTGAGTCATTTGCCACAATTGCCAGCAACCTGTTTATCAATGCCCTGATCGGCCTTGGCAGCAAAGGCGGCGAAATCAAGGTTGTTACCCGGCTCAAGCCCAAAACTACCGATCGTGTCGAATTCATAATTTTCGACAGCGGCAAAGGCATTCCGGTCGAGCAACAGGCCAGCCTTTTCACGCCTTTCTCGTCTTCCGACAAGTCATCGCTTGGTCTTGGACTTGCCGTGAGCAAAAAGCTGGTATCTCTGTGTCATGGCGATATCAGCATAAAAAGTACACCTGACACCAGCACCCTGGTTACCGTCGAACTGCCGGCGGCAACCTGACCCTGTAACCAGTCAGTAATGGCTGGATCTGACAAAACCGGGGGCAACCTGTGAAAAAATCCGCATATATTCTTGTAACCGTCCTGCTGCTGACAATGCCATTCATCGCCAATGCCAACGAGATCATACTGGCAAATCTGTCAGATAAGTTCGGCCAGATCAGCCATCGCGATCTCGAAACTCATCAGGAATTCGTATTTTCAGGTGAATTCACTGATATCGAACACGCCCTCAATCTTGCCAATTCCAACGATATGTATGTGCAGTATGCCTCGGTCAGCGCCAGAGAAGACGGCAAAGCCGCCATTATCATAAGAGTCAGCCCGACGCGTAACGATGCCAGCCGCCATTTTGCCACTTTCAGCAATATTCTCAGGCCTGGCATGTTTACCTGGAAATCAGGAAAAGTGCCCGAAAACATGGCAGTTTTAACTACCGTCGAAACCAGTTTTGATAATTCTGTATCATTACAGGGACTCACCCTCAAAAGCAGTCTGATCTTTTCGCATCTGTTTCCGCTGATCGAGCGCACCGGTGAACTGAGAGACCCGTTTTTCTCAAGGGGTTCTTATTCAGATACCAAAGCCGGCCGGGTCATGGATTTCACTGTTCTCTGCCAGTGGTAAAACCGCTTATATGAGCCATGGGTGAGCTTGTTCGCATTCAAAAACTGCTATCAGGATGGGGCATCGCTTCACGCCGCGGCATCGAAAGGCTCATCGAAAGTGGGCGCGTCGAAATCGACGGCAACCGCCTGACAACTCAGGGTTTTTCGGTAGATTCCGACAATTTGCCCGAAATCAGAGTTGATGGCAAAGTTATCCGACCGCCAGCAGAACAGCGCCCGGCAGTCTACATCTTTCACAAACCACTTGGCGTCGTAACCACACTTAAAGACGAGCGTGGCCGCGAAACCATTCGCGATTATCTGCCACAAGACCGGCGCCTTTATCCAGTCGGTCGCCTCGACCGGGATTCTACCGGACTGCTGTTGATAACCGATCACGGCGAGCTGACCAATCGGCTGCTTCACCCATCTTATAAGGTCGAAAAAGAGTATATAGTCAAAATCGATGGCGAGCCACTCAGCACTTCTGAACAGGAGCAGTTCAGGAAAGGTGTGGCAATAGAAGAAGGAATTACTGCGCCATGCTGCTTGCGCCAGCTCACCGACCCACAAAGTTATTCGGTAATCATCAGCGAAGGCAAAAAGCGCCAGGTCCGGCGCATGTTCGCGAGCTTCAGACGACAGGTTGTCAGCCTGCAACGAATTCGCTTCGGGCCACTCCGTCTCGGAAATCTGCGCCCGGGCGAAATAAGACTGCTGACCGCTGAAGAAGAATCAGCCCTGCTGAAAGCAGCAGGGCTGATTTAACCAGCAATTCTATCAATTCTGTGGCTGTAGCAGTTTTTCTCTAATACGCTTAAGATGCGGCGCGACTTTTTTCTCCGACATGCCTTCAGCCTGCAATTTCAGCCATATCGACGCAGCCTGTGCCAGCAAACCGCTCTTTTCGAGGCGCCAGGCATAAGCTACTGAAGGCGCGGCGTTTTCAACATGCAGAGTAATTGGCAATACGCCGCTTTTGCCACGGATCTTCAGGTTAAAATCACAATCAACCATGTTTGTCTGGAAATTAAAGTTGATCCAGCCACCAAAGTCCGCAACCACATCGATTTCGTAATCTTTAACATCGAGACTCGCATCGGCCGGATATACCTGGTCAAGAATTTCGCGTGGCAGCGCGAAACATGCTTCAACCATAGCTATTGTCTGTGGGCTCTCCCGTTTTTTACCATATTCAGACTTAGCTTTTTCCTCTAAATCGACTTTACTTTCATTGTCGGTTGCAAGATCTAACTGTTCAGACGGGCTTGGCGTCGCCGGCAATCTGAAGTCTACAGTCTTTGGAGCAGGTGCAGGCAAAGGTTGCATCTCAATTGAAAGCTCTGGACCTTTGTCTCTCATTTCCCGGCTGAGCTCGCTAAAAGAGACGCTCTTGTTGCCACCAGAATCATATGAATCGTTTATCTTTGAGATCTGCTGCCCTTCAACATGGTCAGAAATCACAGCCCCGACCTGATTCTGCATTGAAGAACCCAGCCCGAGATTTGCTGAAACCAGATTTACCGGCATAGAAGCAATATCGAGGCCTTCTACCCGATCTTCGGTAATTCTGGCCTGGGCGAATGCTCCAAGATTATACTCAACGTTGCCGGCAAGATGAATCAGCGTGAGTTCAGAGTCGGCACCAGTTGTGATTTCGGCGCCAACTGGCAGCATCTCAGCAATTTCAATGCTCCATTCGTGGCTGCGCCTGTTTTCATCTGTGGTCGGACTGCCGTCGGCCTCGGGTTCCACCCAGGATGCCGTAGCTACACCGGTAAGGGCAGTAATCAGCGCCACGTCTTCGTTGGCAGCATAGACTCCAGCGCTTAATGTCAGACATATCACAAGCAGTTTCAAGATCTTAGCAGTCATTTTTCACTCCTGATCGGAAATCGTATAAAGCTCGATTTCGGCGGTTTTACCGCGAATGCTTCGCTTACCAATAAATCGCCACGACACTGGCTGGCGAACCAGCGCCGTCAGCTTGCCGCTGACTATTATAGAGGTTTCGAACTCCTTGTTCAATGATTCCATGCGCGAACAGGTGTTAACGGTGTCACCGATAACAGTGAATTCGGTCTTGCGCGTTGAACCTATGTTGCCAAAAACAGAATCACCAACATGCAGCGCTATTCCAACCTTCAGCACATCACCAGAACTTATCGCCCTGAATTCAGGCGAATCAGAATAGGCTCTAATTTCAAGAGCAGCTTTCAGGGCTTTATCAGCAAAATCCGGGTCTTCGACCGGAGCATTGAAAAATGCCAGCAGTCCATCACCGAGAAATTTGTCGACAACGCCGCCGTGTCGCATGATGATTTCGGTAACCATACTGAAGTATGCGTTAAGAAATTTAACCACCTCATGCGCATCACGTTTTTCACTGAACGTGGTAAATCCCCTGATGTCAGCAATCATGATGCAGAGCTGACGGCGCTTGCCCTGCATGAATTCACGATCGTCAGAAGCCAGAACCTGGTGCAGAACGCTGTCACTGACATAGCGGCTGAATATCTGGCGAACACGGCGGCGATCGACATATACTGAGCGGTAAACCAGCAATCCGGTGACTGCGATAAATGCTGTCAGCAGCAACAAGGGCTTTACCACCGGCAGGTAGAATCCATCAAATCCACTGACAGATACGACAAGCCAGGCCAGAGCCACTATAATCCCGGCAATGACTGACTGCACGCAATAGCGCAGCGAGCACAACAGCAATAACAGAATAATCAGACTTATAGCCAGCAGTTCGCGCGCAAGTTCAACTCTTTTAAGAAAACGGTGATTCAGCAGATTGTCGATAATGTTGGCATGCAGCTCGACCCCTGGCATAAAACCGTAGGGAGTCGATTTAAAATCGGTAATACCGGTAAATCCGACAAGAACTATTTTACCGGCCAGCTGTTCGCCCAGATTCTTTCCGGCACGATGGTTTTCGAGCAGCTGCTTCAACTGAAGCACGCCAAAGCTGTTACGTGGCCCCCGAAAATTGATCTGCTGCAACGGCTGCTCAGGCAGGATTGCAGACAAAGAAGCCAGGCGGCCGGCCGCCACAGCTGAAACCGCCAGAACCCGTTCATCAGCGTCATCACTGTATAGCTCGATACTGCGGGCAACACCATCGCGTGAAGTAGCAATATTGTAATAACCGGTATTTTCGCGACGCGCTATGTGTAAAAGAGATGGATCTGAAAACACCGGCTGATTGTGTTCCCAGGCAAATCCAAGAACCAGCTGAGTTCCAGACTTTATCATCTCGATCAGAGCAGCTCGAAATGGTTTGTCAAAACCTATTGCACGTAACAGACGCGGCGAAACATCTTCGTTGAGCTCGTCAGCAACCTTGCGAATGTGTTCGCGCAAAACGCTCTCAGAAGTTGGCGAAAAAATCAGATCGAAGAGCAGAACCGAAGCCGAGGCTTGTCCGACGGCCTGAGCGAGTTCAGCATATATCGGACCCCAGGCGAACATTGGCCGGGCTCCCCAGCTGAGCGTGTCCTGATCTATTCCAATGATAACAATGCGCGAATCTGTCGTCACCGCGCCGCGATGCCGGAAAAGCAGGTCAAGCCAACGATTTTCGCCATCTTCGACCAGCGCCGGGCTGCCCAGATAAAGCAGAAACCCCAGCAACAGGCACACAACCCAGTTCAACCAGCCAAAACGCATTTCGCCCCCCTGATTTTCTGCAGTCTACCCCAAACCCCTAATGTAAACAACCATCCTCTCTTATCGCATCACTATTGGTATCGCTATCGCCCTCCTCTCGTTCTCGCCTGTCGCTGCGAAGCCGGTCATCGTCATCGCCCTCGGCCGGCCTGTTCTAAAAAATCCGCGTAATCTGCGTCATCTGCGGATTTTCTTGTATTTCTCCTGCTTTCCTTCCTTCTTCTTCTTTTTGTCTCAGCGCCTTTGTGCGAGCCTTATCCTTCTTCTTTGCGTCTCAGTGCCTTCGTGCGAGTATTTCCTTCAGGTTTGCAGATTTTAAAAAATTCGGCTGACAATTATCTCAGCGAAATGTAAAATTACTGCTATAAGAAACCAGGCGAATGATACAGACAATGCTTTTAGTCGAATGCAAGGGCAAGGAGGAATGGTATGACTTCCCTACGTATCGAAAAACACCCTGTTTTGAACTTTCCTGAGCGTAAGACCGTCAAATTTTACTTTGAAGGAAAAAAATACCAGGGGTTCGAAGGCGAGCCGATAGCAGCGGCACTGCACGCAGCCGGCATAAAGACGCTGCGCCACAGTCCGCAGAAGAACCGCGCCCGCGGCTTTTTCTGCGCGATAGGTCGCTGTTCGAGTTGCATCATGGAAGTGGACGGTCAGATCAATACCATGACCTGTATCACTCCTCTTAAAGAAGGCATGCAGGTCAAGATGCAGAAAGGGCACGGGCACATCAAACCATGAGCAGAAATACTGAAGTATTCGTTATCGGCGGCGGCCCGGCCGGCCTGTCGGCAGCCCACGTAGCGGCAAAACTGGGTGCAAAGACACTACTGGTCGATGACAGTGCCCGCGTTGGAGGGCAACTGATCAAGCAGACCCACAGATTTTTCGGCAGCAGCAATCGCGACGCCGGCATTCGCGGCATAACTATCGCAGACAAGCTGCAACAGGACATAAGTGAAGTAGCCGATCGTCTGACTGTGCTCGAAAACACAGCTGCTGTTGGCTTTTATCACAACAAGGAAGCCGGAATACTCTCGCAGAATGCTTACGAGCGCGTGACCTACCAGGCTGCAATAGTCTGCACCGGCGCGACCGAAAACAGCCTGACCTTTGAGAACAACGATCTGCCCGGCATCTACGGCGCCGGGGGCGTTCAGACTCTGATGAACGTGCATGGAATCAAACCTGGTCAAAAGATTCTGATGGTCGGAAGCGGCAATATCGGCCTGATCGTCAGCTATCAGCTCATTCAGGCCGGTGTCGAGGTCGTCGGCCTTGTCGAAGGCATGCCAACTATCGGCGGCTATCTTGTCCACGCCAGCAAAATAAGACGCCTCGGCGTGCCGATTCACACTTCACACACGATTCTCAAAGCACTCGGAACAGAGGGCGTTGAGGGTGCCGTGCTCTGCCGCGTTGATGAAAAGTTTCAGCCGGTTCCCAATACTGAATTCGAAATAAAATGCGACTGCATCTGTCTCGCCGTCGGCCTGACACCACTGATCGATCTGTTTCAACAGGCGCAGTGCCGCATGGTTCATGTCGGCGAACTGGGCGGCCTCGTACCGCTGCATGATTCATCAATGCGCACCACCAACCCTGACATTTTCGTGGCGGGTGATGCATCGGGCATCGAAGAAGCGACTACCGCCATACTTGCCGGTAGAATCGCCGGCGCGCGCGCCTATGAAACCATTCATGGCAAATCGGCCGACGCCGATGCCATAGTTGCCGAAGCTCGCGAAGAACTGCGGACTTTGCGCTCAGGTTCGACCGGCGAGCGCATTCGCTGGGGTCGCGAACGCGTACTCAAGGAGGCTGGAGAATGCTGAAAAACGACGGAATCATAACCCCCGAAGAACTCACCCCCGTCTTACCGCCACTGGCGAGACTCGAAAAGGGGCCAGTAGCCATAATCGAATGCTTGCAGGATATTCCTTGCGATCCCTGCGTTTCTGCCTGCCCTACTAAAGCGATCAAGATGAAGGAAGGCATCACCGACAAACCCTTGCTTGATTTCGCCGCCTGTACCGGCTGTGGCCTTTGTATCCCAAAATGCCCCGGTCTTGCCATCTTCGTGATCAACATGAAGCATACTGCCGGCATGGCAACAGTTTCCATGAGCCATGAGCTGCTTCCGGTGCCGGAAAAGGGCCAGGAAGTCACCGCACTCGACAGAGCCGGCAAAGTTGTCGGCAAGGTCAAAGTCGTTCGCGTCATCAATCCACCGGCATATGACCGCACTGCCGTTGTAACTGTCGAAGTTCCGGCCGATCAGGTCAACAACATTCGCGCCATCAGGGTATAAGGGAGTCACCTCATGAAAATCATCTGTAGATGTCAGGATGTTACCGAAGACGAAATCATTGCCGCCATCAGACAGGGCGCAACTACTATAGACGAGATCAGACGCCTGGTCAGGGCCGGCATGGGTCAGTGCCAGGGTCGCACCTGCCGCCGTCTCGTTGCACAGATCATCAGCCGCGAACTTAAAACACCGCCGGCTGAGATATATCCGCCGACCTTTCGACCACCCAACCGACCGGTTTCGTTCGAGCTGATCATGGCTGAACTTGAGCGCCAGGAAGCGGAAAACGGAGAAAAGAAATGAACAGAGCATTCGACGCAGTAATTATCGGCGGCGGCATTCTCGGCGTAGCAACTGCCTATGAGCTTGCCCGCGCCGGCATGAAAAATGTATGTGTTCTCGAGCGCCATTATCTGGCGAGTGGTTCGACCGGGCGCTGTGGTGGTGGCTTTCGCCAGCAGTGGAGCACTGAAGCCAACACCCTGCTCGCCATGGATTCGGTAAAAAGACTCGAAGGCCTTGAAGAAGAGCTTGGCTATCATACTGAATTCTTTCAGGGTGGCTATCTTATTCTTGCCCACACTCCAGAAGAAGAACAACAGTTCGCGAAAAACGTCGAGATGCAGCGCCGCCTCGGTCTCGAAGTCAACATCGTCGACCCCGATGAGGCAGTAAGAATCGTGCCTTATCTCAACAAAGAAACCATCAGAAAAGCGACATGGTGTCCCAAAGACGGCCATATCAACCCGTTTCTGCTGACTCAGGGTTATGCCAATGCCGCCCGACGACTCGGTGTACAGATTCATCTGTGGACTAACGTTGTCGGCATAATGAAAAAGAGTGACACCTTCTTTGTTATGACCGAATCAGGCAACACATACCAGACGCCGCTGCTTTTCAACTGTGCCGGCGGCTTCTCGCGCAGTATAGGCGCCATGCTCAACGTCGAGATTCCGGTAGATCCATATCGCCACGAAATTCTCGTAACAGAGCCGGTCGAACGCCTTTGGAACCCGATGGTCATCAGTTTCAGCGTCGGCCTTTATGCCCGCCAGGAGATGAGCGGCGGCGTGGTTATGGGCATGGGTGATCCCAACGAGCCGGTCGGCACTTTCGTTGGCAGCTCGATGCACTTCATGTATGAAATGGCACAGCGCTTCACCAGGCTATTCCCGAAACTCGACAAACTGCGCATAGTAAGACAGTGGGCCGGTCTCTACGAAATGACCGCCGACGCCCAGCCAATTCTTGGCCCGGTCGAAGAAGTCGATAACTTCTATCAGGCTTCCGGCTTCTCTGGTCATGGCTTGATGCTTGCTCCGGCCGTCAGCCAGATACTCGCCGACATGGTCGTCAACAAAACGAAGAGCGAAGTCGTTGACAGCCTCAATGTTAAACGGCTCTACAACCTCAAAGACGTAGTGAAAGAGAAATCAGTAGTTTAAACTGTCCCGGCGCGGAGTCGCACTACACGGTCATTCTGCGCGGAGCGAAGCGAAGTCGTAGAATCTATGGGATGACTTTTTATGCCTCATTTGAATGAGATTCAGCGCCGGTGGTACATTGACGTAAGTTGCTAAAATCATTAAAATTAAAAAATAATCTTGAACAGGAGGCTCAATAACGTGATAAGTTTTCACAAGCGAGCGCTTTCTCTGGCTCTGGTAGCCGGCATGCTGTTTTCGGGCAGTGCTTTTGCCAGACCGCCAGTCACCACTATTTCTAACGACCCCAACCCTCTCGGTGATAAGCCTATCGCCGTTATGGAGCCGGTAACCGCCGGCAAAGGCAATATCATCGGCGGCTTTCTCGGCAAAGCTCTCAACCTGCCAAAGACTGTCAAACTCGACGATGCCGGCTTTCTGCTTTTTGGCCTGTCAGCAGATGCGATGCAGGTCACTCCGGCTGATCCCAAGTCAGACACCGTCAAAAAAGTTCTGCCTTACCTCCTCGACAGCAAGGAAATGAAAGACGTTCTCAAACTGCGCCGCACGGCACGCCAGATCCGTTTTCAAGCGCTGAAAGATACGGTGAACAAAGCCAAGGAAATCAGTGCCGAACAGAAAACTGGTATCAATAATTTCATGTCGCAGTCGGTTGGTGCACCTGTTATCGTCATGGGCAAATCGCCACTGCCAAGATTCATGCCGGCGCCAGGCCCCTGCATGATTCCGATGGGTGCCGAAATGGTTGAAAACAAGAGTGGCAAGCGCATCGGTATTGAAACCTCGATGATCTGCATCATGGACATAGGTGAAGGCGGCGAGGTTATTTTCTCGGTCGATAACGCCATGCGCAATGACACTCTCGACCTTGTCATCGCCCACGAAACCGCTCATGCCATTCAGTTTGACATGTATAGCAAACTGTTTCAGGCAATACAGCGCACCAGCTCAAACGGACATGACGCTCCGATCATCACCGACGTTGGCCTCGCCTATGTTGAAGGCTGGGCAGAAGCATTTGAAGCTGTTTATGGTCCTGCCAACCTCAAGCTTGCCGAAAAAGACCGCAAGAAATACAACATCTCTGAATTTCTCTATGGCCGCCAGGATCCGATCCGCCGCGACCGCTACGTCTGGGCCAGCCACACCGGCAAAAAGACCGGCGTTCTCAAGAACGGCCTGCAGCTGATGTCGACCGAAGGCGTCATCGCCGGTCATATCCATGACATTCTTACCAGCCGGGCGATCAATGCTCCATTCGAAAAGATCATTCAGACCATGCTGACTTCACCGATGAACTTCATGGAATTCATAGACAATTACGTCAAGCTGTTCCCTGAAGACAAAAAGGTGATCTATCGCATCATTCTCGAAAATTCACACTACGTGACCATGGATGCCCAGGCCGCTCAGGGATACAAAAATTACTACGAAAACAAAGTAGCTTACACTCAGAAGAAAATCAGCAAAGCAGATTTCGACAAGGTGAAGAGCCAGTATAAAGCTTATACAGAAGCCCTGTTTGCCAAAGCCATGAAGAGCGGCAACATCTTCGCCAACGTTGGTCCGCAGATGTGGTTTGCCGGCAAGATAAACCTCAGTGCGCTCAAGCGTGAACCTTCTGAAGCCAAAAAATTTATTGCCAGAGCTTTTGGCAAAAAGGACAAATTCTACGAATTCAGACTCGACCTCAACACCGCCACTGTAGATATGTTCAGAATGATTGGTTTCGCCGAAGCTGATGCATCAAAACTGGTCGAAGCTCGCGACAAAGAAGGTTTCTTCAAGGGCGGCAACCCGGTTACCACTATCAAAAAGATAGTTGGCGACGAAAGATTCAGCAAATACAATTCAGTTCTGAATCTGGCTCCTTATGACCATACCAAAGCCGACGTCATCGCTCAGTACAAAGAGCAGTCACTCGCTCTCTGGCCCGAAGACATCGCCAAACTGGCCAACTGATTCCGCAGCGAAAAAGCCGCCCGAACGGGCGGCTTTTTATTTTGCCTGATTTGCGCTGGTCAATTTTTCAGCGGCGGTTCTGCCAGCCATTCTCCCACCATGTGCGTGAATTGGCGCGGCAGAGAATAATGGGTTTACTCTGAGGTCTTACTGATACGGCGAGAGCGCCGACAATTCTTGGAACCAGAGTCTCCGGCTGAGCCTTGGCGTGACGGCGACTGAGATAGAATTCAGAAAACAAAGAGTGTTTAAGCATCAGTTGCTCCTCATACCCGGCCGCGGCCCCCGCCGGGCGCGGCAGAGGTTCTCAAGTTCGATTTCGAGTTCGCGCAGCTTGCGATCGATCGCGTTGAGGCGGTCGATTTCTTCGCGGCACTTTTCCGAAATCTCTTCTTCGACGACCTTTTCTTCGCGTTTAAGCGCTTCGATTGAATTCTGTATCAGTTTCATGCGCAGCTTCTCTTCGTTGTTCAGCTGCAGCTCAGGTTCAGGATCACGTGTCTTGAACAAAGGGATGAGCACACCCATCTTGGCCCTCCGTCTTAAAGTTTGTCGACTGTCTTCTACAGCGACTTCTATTCTATCGGCAAACCCCGGCGAATTCCTTAGCGACTCAATTACAGCTTGCGCAGTTGGACTGATTGGGTTAAATTCTTTGACATACAGAGATGCGAAAGGAAGCAATCATGTCATTCAGGTCAAAGCATTTCCGCTTTTTTATCGTTCTTTTTCTTGCGATTATCGTGTCGGCGCAATCAGATGCGAAGCCGAAAAATATAATTTTCATGATCGGTGATGGGATGGGCATTGCTCATGTCACAGCCGCCAAGATAGTCAAGGGCAGCATCGACATGGAACGCTGCAAAGTCATGGGCATGCACATGACCGCATCTGCCGACAACCCGGTTACCGACTCTGCCGCGGCGGGCACTGCGCTTTCTACCGGCTTTCGAACCAATAACGATGTAGTTGGTCTCTGCCCTGAAGGCAAGCCACTGAAGAATCTCATGGAATACGCCCACGAGACCGGCAGAGCAACTGGTGTTGCCGTGACGGTTATACTTACTCATGCAACTCCGGCCGCTTTTTATGCTCACCATAAAGCCCGCTACCATTACGACATCATTGCCGACCAGATGATAGAATCGGGCCTCGATGTCATGATCGGGGGCGGCTGGAACAACTTCTACCCGAAAACCTTCACCGGCAGCCGACGCAAGGATGACCGCAACCTAATTCTCGAGCTGCGCAAAAAAATGCCGGTGGTGACGTCTTATGAATCGCTGATGCAGGCCGACGGCATTCGCCAGATCACTGCCATGCTGGACGGCGGGCACCTGCCGCATGCTTCAAAGCGTGATTATACGTTGGGGAATCTTACCGACAAGGCAATCAGTCTTCTTAATCAGAATCAGAAGGGCTTCGTTCTCATGGTCGAAGGCTCACAGATAGATCTTGCCGCCCATGACAATGACATGCAGCGTGTAATCGATGAAACCCTGGATTTTGATACTGCCGTTAAAAGCGCTCTCGACTTTGCCGTAGCAGATGGCAACACTCTCGTAGTGATAACCGCCGACCACGAAACCGGTGGTCTGAGCTTTCCCTACAAGTCTATCGAAGGCAACAAAATAGTCGCAGGCAAATTTTCATCTGACAATCATACCGCTGCCATGGTTCCGGTATTTGCCTTTGGCCCCGATGCCGAGAAATTTGGTGGCATTTATGACAATACACATATCGGAAAGACTCTGATCGAGCTGGTAAAATGCGATGCCGAACCCTGCAACTGATAAAAAACCGGTTAAACTGTCGACCCTGCTGATTATTATTGTCGCGTTGTTACTTATGTTTGCCGGGTTCAGAAACGGCGAACACGCAAGTTACTTTCAGAAAGCCATCATGGTGTGTACACAATGCATAGGACTTGGTTGAACTTCAGATTCTGGGTGCAGGCTGTCGCCACTCTGCTCACCAATGCTTATCTAAAAGGTTTCAAGGCAGGCACGCTTTATACCGGCCCGCTCAAGCATGTGTGTGTGCCGACGCTGAACTGCTACAGCTGCCCGGCAGCCATGTATTCGTGCCCGATCGGCGCGATTCAGGTCACGGTTGCCGGCGCGGGCGGACTCGACATTACAGCGACCCAGGGCCTGTGGGCGCGGTTGGTAGCAATTTCGACTTCGCTGCCGATGTTGACCATCGGCTTTCTTATGTTGGTCGGTGGTGTTGTCGGTCGCGCCGCCTGTGGCTGGATCTGCCCGTTCGGCTGGTTTCAGGAACTGCTCAACAAGATTCCGTCGCCTAAATTCAACGGCCCGCAGTTTTTAAAATATCTCAAGTATATCGTTCTGATCGTTTTCGTCTTTTTGCTGCCGGCTTTCTGGCTGGACGAATTCGACGGCGGTGAGCCCTCATTCTGCAAGTACATCTGCCCGGCCGGCACGCTCGAAGGCGGTCTGCCGATCGCCTGGCTGCAGCCGCAGATACGAAGCCAGCTTGGCTGGCTGTTCACCTGGAAAGCCTCGTTACTGGCACTGATTATCGTGCTTTCGGTGTTTTTCCGACGACCGTTCTGTCGCTGGTTATGCCCGCTCGGCGCCTTTTATGGACCGCTTAACAAGGTGAGTCTCTACAAGCTCGAAATTGACAAAGACGCCTGCATTGAATGTGGCGCCTGCACGAAAAAATGCCCGGTCAGCCTCGATGTGCCGCGTCAGCTCGATAATGCCGAATGCCTGCGCTGCCTGGAATGCAAAAGCATCTGCCCGGTAAAGGTCATCAACCTCAGTGGGCCCGGGATCAAAACCGAGCTTCTGACACCGGCACAAACCGCCGAAATCAAAGAACAGACCGACTGAGCAACTGTAAGACCAGACAATATAGCTGTTCACGCTGAATCATACCCGGGCGATTATTCGTGCTCGTGCTCAGCGAAGCGGTTCTCGTAATCGAAAAGATCGATTACGATTACGAGAACGAGCACGAGTACGAATACGAGTTAACCGATGATGAAGCCAGTCTTCTGGCCTGCCCGCTGGTCGCGCACTTGCGCGACCAGACAACAATTGGTAAAATCTGCGCAATCTGCGGATACTGTCTTCTTTTCTTCAAGCATCCGCTCTTCGTGTCTCTGTGACTTTGCGCGAGCTCTTCTTTCTCAGCGCATGATGAAGGTATCGAGCCAGAGACTGGCATCGGCTGGCATGCTGGTGGCAACCCTTATCTGCAGATTCTTTGCTGAGGCAACTTCGGCGCCCTGCGGCTCGAATTTAAAAGCAAACGAGTTGGCCGTCCAGTTTCCGGCAACAGCTTCAAAAGATATTTCAGCGAGGCGGCGAGCGAGAACGCTGCCTTTCTCATCGAGCATTTCGACTACTACCGTGCCTTTCAGCTGCCGGTCGCTCTGAAAGAAGAACGAACAGGTGAATTCATGGCCATATTTGAGACCCGCAAGCGAAACCGGCTTAAAGGAGAACCCTGACTCGCCAGAAGCAGCCCCCCTGACCAGCAACGATGAATAACCACTGTTGGCCTTTGACAAATCGATGCCGATCTGGCCACCACGCACTGTCAATGCCTCGGGATACCCTTCGGCGGTGCGCCGCTCAAAGTCGCCATTATACAGCAGATTAACCGGATCAACCGACTCGGTAGGACGCAGACGCAGATCATCAAACCAGACACGGCCCTGCGAAATTGGTCCGGTCTGTAGAACCAGGCGCATGAATGCGTTGCCCGGTGCAAAAAGTCGTTTTTCCGGAGTATTGAACATGCGCGCCGTGATACTTATCCAGCTGGCTGAAAGCGCCGAAGATTCCCGGATCGGCCAGGCGCGGTCACGCAAACGTTTATTGGCGTCATACAGCTCGATACCGATAGCAGCGTTCTGCTGACCATTTTCTGAACGGGCCCAGCCGGTGAAAGTCAGATCAGATGCTTCATTTATTGCGATAAAGTCAGACAGCACTCTGACCGGCGTCAAACGCTGCTCAGCGAGCAACTCAAGTGATCGACGACCGGTAATCGATTGCTGTTCGTTCAACAAGGCTTTGCCGCTGCCAATTTCCCAGCCGGCAAGATTGCCGCTGCCAGCAGAAGCGGACTCAAAACTGGCATTGGTAATCAGGTTGATCTGATCGGCCGAGAGAATCAGTCTGGTATTATTGAACACCGACTGCTCAGTAACGTTCATCTTTTTCAGGTTGTTGCGGGCATTTTCGACACGCTTGCTGGACGGCGGATGCGTGCTCAGATACTGCGCGAGCCCCTTGGTGTCACCGTGTTTTTTAAGGAATTTTTCCCAGAGCGTGACCTGAGCGGCCGGGTTAAACCCGGCTGTAGCCATGCGAAACTGGCCGATATCATCAGCTTCGTCTTCCTGCTGACGCGAAAACTGCATCAATGTCAGATAGCCAAGCAGATTGCCCCAGGTCGCGCGGTCTTTCTTGTTTTTGACCGCCGCATTGAGAACCGCCACGGCAGCCGTAGATGCGCGAAAGTTTTTGAGCGAATGACGTCGCTCGGCATGCGCCAGTTCGTGCGAAATAACCGCCGCCAGTTCGTCATCGGAACCAACCATATCGAGAAGGCCGGTAAACACATAAACGTGGCCGCCCGGAATGACAAAGGCATTAGCAGTAGAATCGCGAATCACGCGCAGATCAAAATTCATGCCGCGATTATTGAAGTGTGGCTTCAGCCGTTCAAATATGCCTTTAACATAAGCATTGATTTTCGGGTCTTTCTCCTGTTTGTACATCAGACCCATCCACATCTGCAGTTCTTTGCCGAAGCGCTTTTCAGCGCCAACATCGCCGACCAGCCAGAGAGTCATGTTTATCTCCTGGTATTTCTGGTAGGCTTTGAAGATATCCTTCAAAATGTTTTTTGCATCGGCGCGCGGGCCACTTATCAAGACAATAAGCAGCGCCAGAAGCATAAATGTATATTTTTTCATTACAGTGTCTCCCGTAATTTGATTGCGATATACCCTATTATCACCCATGCACGCAAACAAAGTCAAAGCACACTGCATTTATAAAAAGAGCGTTGTATTTTGTTTAATCAGAAGCTTCGGCCATAAGACTGAATGCGATACCCGTCAGGATCAGGATGGATCAGGATAGATGCTGCCGGGCGCTCCAGCGGCTATAGTAGATCGCTCTCAGATACTTTTGTAAGACTTCTGGTCTCTTCCAGTTTACGCATCAGATAAGGGAACCGGCTGGCGGAGCTAACTGCAGGCGCCAACCTGGTTTTGTCTGCTTTCTTTTCAGATTTGCTTATGGCAACAGCATGGCCTGGCGGCAAACTCGTCACTTTTATTTCTTTCCTGATGGCTTCGCTTCCAGCACTAACCGTCGATTCATGCTGAGAGAGAATCTCTCTGATTCGTTTCTGCTTTTTTCTGATTTTAGCAGCGAATTCCTGAACGTCTACTTCGCGATTTGGATCAAACTTGTGACTACTCATCAGGCGACGATAAGAAACGCTATTTCGGTAATCTGTTTCGTCAGACTTCAGTCCTCTGCGCTCAGATCTAATCCTGTGCTGTTGCATATCGACTTGCAGCGCCTGGTAAAAACGCACAATAAAGGCAACGCATTCACGATTAGTCAGCAACTTGTCTGAATGCAGCCGGCCATCAGCGTAACCCTTGACCACACCACGCCGGGTCAGATATTGCAAAGCCCGCATATATCCGGCATGAACTTTGAAATCAGCAAAATCAGAAACACCAGTCGAAGAGGCCGGCAACCTGATGTAGCCTGAGGCTTCCAGAAGATCAAGCGCATGCAGCATCCTGCGAACCGCTTCAGAGCGAGTTAACCGAAGATTTGCTGCAGATCGCAATGCGATTTTGCCTTTTTTCTCACTCGGCACACCAGAAAGATGCATAATTTTTTCAAGTGCCTGGTCAAAGTGCCTTCTATCTACTGCCATATTCCTGTTTCGTCTTTTAAATACAGCAGGCGGCAACAGACCGAGATCGTAACCAGTCTGTAATTCTGATTTTGTGGTAGAAGATGACACTTTCGAGTAATCAGCATCGAGACGTGCAACATCGAAAAGTGTAACAATACAGATTATGCCGGCAAAAGCACCGGCAACGAACAGGCCATTCCCCTTCTTCATATCTTCTCCAGAACAGCTTGTGTGCTGATAAAACGATTTTTTATCAGATCGGCAATATGCCAGAATACCTTTACGATTATCTTGCAGGTTATGAGCCAGTCTCTAATTGTGGCGCAAGGCAGGAAGGCTTACCGGCTTTCCTGTCAGCCTGTTACTGAAGCCGTCGAAAAAGTTGATAAAAAAACAGAGTCGCAGTGGATTAGACCGCGACCCTGCTGGATTCATCTGACTTTTCAGATTACATGTTGGCCATTCCTCGCTCGTATTCTTCGCGAAACTGCGCGATATAGCCTGAATTGCCGAGAATTCTGTCGATCAAAGTAATTTCGCGATTCAAAGTCTGATCGTTAATCTGCTGTATCTCTGAGATCATGTGTTTTTTGAAATTTTGCAGAAGCGCGCGGTTCTCGTTTGAAGCGACAAGCTTTACCGACTCGTTTTCCCAGACTTCGCGATGGCGTGAATACATTTCGCCGCCGGCATAGCGCTCGCTTCTGATCCAGTTCTGCATCAACTCTGCGTAACGGGCGAGCAGAACACCCTTTCTGATGCCGGTGTTTTCGTAGTATTCGGTTTCTGCGCCTTCGAACGCCACTTTTGTCTCGGCCTTACAGGGGTAGCCATCGTTCATCTCGTAATTAACGACGAGCTTGAGATCGCCGGTATGCCCGGTTTTTTTGAGGCGCAGCAGAATCAGACCGCCGCGGGTTTCGCCTTCTTCGTTGGTCGGCGACGGGAACAGGCAGCTGACCTTCATAAGCTCGCCGGTTGCCGCGTCAGACATTGGCGAACCATAGACCTTCTCGATCTGATAACCGGTCGACTCAAGCTTGAGGCTGAGATTATAGACCAGCGGACAAACCATGTAATTGAAGTTTTCGTCGAGACGCTCTCTGAATTCTTCGGCTGACTGAACGGAAAAGTAGTTGGCGCCGCTGATCGTAGCGATGCGATTGATCAGGTCACTGTTAAAAGCAAGCCCGATACCGATGAAAGTAGTGTGAATACGATTTTTCGCGGCACCGGCGGCAAGGCTCATCAGATCATCGCTTCTGGTAGATCCCTGATTCGGCATGGCATCGGTAAGAAAAATGATGCGGTTCTCGTAATCGCCCTTGATTTCGTTTTTGAAATCAACGTATTGCCTGATACCTTCTTTGAAACCCCATTCCATGTTCGTGCCACCGCGCGTTTTGAGACCCTGAATATAGCTGCGCAGCTCAGTTTTATAGTTGTCATCGATTTTTTTCAGCCGAAAAGGAGTTTGTACACCATCATCGAACAGAACGAGAGCGAAATTGTCGTCCTGATTGAGATGCGCCAGCATATTGATAATGTTTTCGCCGGCAAGATCGAGCATGCTACGTTTAGAATCGATGTTTCCCTGCTCGCCGGCCCTGGGTGACTGACCGCCGTAGTAGTATTTGTTGAATGGCGAACTCATGGAGCCCGAAATGTCGAGAACCACGACAAGATTGAGCTTACGCCGCTTGAATTCAGTAACTTCCAGATTAGAATTGAGCCCGACTGAAATATAGTTTTCGAGCTCACCGGTGATGGGATTACGCGACACCGCAGCAGTATAGGTAGGATAAAAAAGCTGGTTGGCCTCTTCCCCTTCTTTCATGCCGGTATCGAAATAGTATTCATTATAAATGCCCTCGGTCGTTATAGCGCTGGGAAGTGGCAGATAGCCCTGCTCGATGTTTTCGCGAAAGTTGAGTGCGTCCATGGCGCCCCCGACTGCGAACCCGAGAGTTGGTCTACGAGCTGACATTCGCGCTTTTCTGAAGTTAGGAATCGATATTGCCGCGAGAACACCGACTATCATCACCACAATTATGAATTCCAGAAGAGTAAACCCGTCTCTACGCCTGATGTTAATCATATACAGCCCCCAATAATTAAATAATAAATAATGAAAAATAATGGTGACGATGTAATGAGCAATTGTCATGCCAGTCTGGCATCGGGCGCAACATCGCATGATCGCCGAAAACCTGGCGAAATCATGCGACAATAACGGCACACTCAGGCGACAGAAATGCCTCTTCTCCAGCGCTTCGCTTCGCGCACAAGCTGACGAACAGTGTGCCGAAATATTCGGGCAAAGCCCTGTCAAATTATCTGGCCGCGCTCTTTTCTGCTGTTTTTTTGCGAATCAGCACACGTGAAGGAACATGGCCATCCATGGATCTGATGATAAAAGTATGACCGCCATGCTCGATTACGTCCTTTTCACGCAGAAAATCACCCTTGATATACGTGAGCAACCCGTTAAGCGTGTTTGCCTGTCGCCGATCATCTTCTGAAAACTCGATTGTCATAGAATTACTGAGTTCCTGCAAAGAAATATTGCCAAAAACCTCGTATTCGCCATTCTCATGACTGCGCAGAAAGGTCTGCGACTCGACATCGTATTCATCGCTGATCAAGCCAAAAACGCGTTCGACAATGTCTTCAAAAGTCACAATGCCTGAGGTCGAGCCGAATTCATCGACCACTACCGCCATGTGCTTTCTAGTCTGCTTCATTCTTTCAAGCAGTTCACCGATCGCCACGTTTTCCGGCACAAACAGTGGCTGCATCATGAGTTGGAGGAGATTAAAACCTGTTGGGTCGTTTTTATCAAGCTTGAGAAGTTCCTTGAAGTTCAGCACTCCGACAATTGTATCTGCACTATTATCGTAGACAGGCATGCGTGTATACATGTCTTCTTTAAAAGCGGCAAGAACTTCTTCTAATCCAGCGTCAATAGAGATTCCTCTGACCTTGCTGCGTGGCACCATTACCTCGCAAACCTGCAGATCATTGAATTTGCTTGATTTTGACATAAGACCACGCTCGATCGAATCAATATGACCGGCTCTTTCGCTGTGTTTGGCAAGAACGAGCAGCTCCTGAATTGATGGGGCATCATCGTGCGCTCCAGCAGGTCGGATTAGCGCCAGAAGACCGCGACTGAGCACATTCATGGCAGCGGTCACCGGCCTGACGATAACAACAATAAGCTTGAGAGGGTATGCTACGGCCATTGTCCATGGTCGTGCAAAGATAACACCAACCTGTTTGGGTATCACCTCGCCGAATATCAGCAGAAAAATAATGGTAACGATCGAAGCCAGCACCGGAGCCAGGTTTTCTGACAGAATACCACTGTCGACAAATACCTGGTCAAAAACAGCGCCGGCATAGACGGCGAGAACTGTGTTGACAATGTTGTTGCCAACCAGAATAGCGGCGATTACCGATCCTTTATTCTTCAGCATGTCGACGACAATCTGCTGCCTGCGGCCCTTTCTGCCGTAATGCGACATACTGACTTCGTTAACCGAGGTAAATGCAGTTTCAGTGCCTGAGAACACCGCAGAGACGAATAAAAGCACCGCGAAAAACACGATGGTATATAGCATTTCAACTCCTTGCCCGCTAATCGATCAGCCCACAGTCCCGGGCAGATCAATGCTAGCATCATTTGCAACAATATTCCAAGCCCGAAAACTCATTGTTTATTTCTCCTGCCAAAGCTTCGCTCTTAAGTCAGGGTGCCGATTCTCATGAATTGGTTCAAGATAGCCTTCGCTTAGTATATAAACGAAAGACACGCCAATCAAGTTGCAGTGCTATTTCGCAAATATTTTACTGATCGCGACCGGTGAATTTTTTGCTTTATTTTTCAGACTGTACTGGCATATTGGTCGGGGTGTCAGTATAATTCTAAGCTGAGTTGAATAATTACACCCGCAACACAAGGAAAAGGAGGGCGAGAATGCTTAAAAAGCTCACCCGGTTTTATCACCCGAAAACCATTGAGGAAGCCTGTCTTCACCTTGGCAACAAGGAACACAGGACAGCCCTGATCGCCGGCGGAACCTCAGAAGTTCTGCGCAGCGACAACAATATCGAGGCTCTGGTCGATCTGTCGAAGGTCAAAGAACTCTGTTACATCAAGCAGGATTCAGCCTACATTCACATCGGCGCCGCCACCCCGGTTCAAGATATTTATAAATGTAACGATTTAAAAGGCCCGTCTGGTGAGCTGCTCAAAACCGCCGCCGGGAAAATCGGTTCGACACTTTTGCGCAATTCGATAACAGCGGCCGGCAATCTGGCCGGGCTTTTCCCCTGGTCTGACCTGCCTCCGGTCTATATGGCTCTTGATGCCGAAGTTGTCTGCCGCAAGGGCAAGCCCAAACGCACTGTTCCGGTTCAGCGCCTGATCGACAACCGCGCCGACAAGTTTCTCTCTGAAGCTGAAATTATATCTGAAATCATGGTGCCGATATACGGCAAAGGCACCGGCGTTCATTTTGCTAAATTCGCCAAGACTTCAAATGACTACGCTATGATCAGTCTGGCCATCAGATTGACACAGAAAGCCGGAGTCATTGAATCGGCACGCGTGGCAGTTAATGCTATTACCGCCACCCCCACCCGCTGCCACGAAGTCGAAAACGCCCTGCTGGGCAAGAAGGGCAGCGCCGAGCTCTTTGCCGAAGCGGCAAAGAAAGCCACTGCCGGCCTGACTATCCGCCGCGATTATCGTGCCAGCAGTGACTACCGCAAAGAAGTTCTCGGAGTCATGGTTCGCCGCGGTCTGCAGGAAGCCTTCGACAAGGCTAAAAAGTAAGGAGACAGCCAGTGAAAATCAACACCACAATCAATGGCAAGGCAGTCAGCCTTGAGGTTAATCCGAATACCATGCTGGCCGAAGCGCTGCGCAAAGCCGGTTACAAAGGCGTTAAAATCGGCTGCTGTGAAGGAAGCTGCGGCGCCTGCGCGGTCATGATCGATGGCCGACCCCGCAATTCATGTATCCTTCCCGCTGGAATGGTTGAAGGCAGTGAGATTCTCACCGTCGAAGGTATGGGCAACCCGGAAAATCCGCATATTCTGCAGCAGGCTTTTGTCGACTCAGGTTCGACCCAGTGTGGTTACTGCAATCCCGGCGCGCTGATTGCCGCCAAGGCTCTGCTCGACCACAATCCGAATCCGACTGCTGACGATGTCAAAGATGCACTTGATGGCAATCTCTGCCGCTGCACCGGCTATATCAAACGCATAGACGCCGTCCTCGAAGCGGCAAAAGCCGGCAAGAAAGCAGACAAAAAGCCCGCCAAGCGCGCAGGAGGCAAAAAGTAATGGCTAAGACCACAAAAAAAGAAACCGTTAAAAAAGCAAAGCCTGCCGTAAAACCGGCAGTTGTCGAAGCTTCTCCGATTCCTGAATCACCGCTGTTTTTTGAGCGCCCTGACAAATTCAACCAGGTCAACCACAGCCTCACCAAGATCGATGCCATGGGCCTGGTCTGCGGCATGCAGAAGTATGTCGACGACATAGATCTACCCGGCATGCTTTACGTAAAGGTTCTCGGCAGCATTTACGCCCACGCCGAAATCAAGAGTATCGACACTTCGGTCGCCATGAAAGTGCCTGGAGTAGTTGCAATCTACACCTGGAAAGACGTGCCGCGCGTACCCAGAACTACTGCCGGTCAGGGTTATCCGGAACCTTCTCCCTATGACACTTATCTGCTCGACAGCAAAGTGCGCTTTGTTGGTGATCGCGTCGCTATCGTCGCCGCCGAAACGGCCGAAGCAGCAGAAGAGGCCTGCAAGAAAATCAAAGTCGACTACAAGGTGCTGAAACCGGTTTTCGACTGCGAAAAAGCCATGGACAAAGACGCTCCGGTCATTCATGACGAAAAAGACTGCCGCGTGCCGATCCCCATATTCTACGATCCCAAACATAATCACTGCTCACACGTACAAACTGCCGTCGGCGACGTCAACAAGGGTTACGAAAATGCTGACTACGTGCTTGAACGCAAGTATTATCCGCATTACGCCCAGCACACTCCGATTGAGCCGCACATCTGCATCGCCTATCTCGACGAGAACGATCGTCTCGTGCTGCGCACCTCAACGCAGGTTCCCTTCCATTCACGCCGTATCACCGCCCAGACTCTCGACATTCCGGTCAAAAAGATCAGAGTCATCAAACCCAGAATCGGCGGCGGTTTCGGCACCAAACAGGAAGTTCTGCTCGAAGACGTCTGCGGTCTGGTTACCCTGCGCACCCGCCGTCCATGTGTCTGGGCGCTGACCCGCGCCGAAGAATTCATGGCAGCACGCACACGCCATCCGATGGTTGTCACCATCAAAAGCGGCGTTAAAAAGGATGGCACCATCACCGCCATTTCGATGCGCGTTCTCAGCAACACCGGCGCTTATGGTTCACACGCTCTGACAGTTCTGAGCAACTGCGGTTCAAAGGTTCTTCCGCTGTATCGAGCCGACAACATCGAATTCATCGGCGACACGGTTTATACCAACCTGCCGGTCGGCGGCGCTTACCGTGGCTACGGCGCCACTCAGGCGGCCTATGCCATGGAATGCCAGATGGACGAAATGGCAGAAGTTATCGGTATGGACCCGATCAAGTTCCGCCAGAAAAATCATATCAAAGAAGGCGAATCTTCGCCGATTTTCAAGGCACTCGGTGAAGGCCGCGAAGGCGTTGACATGAGCATTGGTTCATGCGGCCTCGACAAGTGCATCACCGAAGGCATGAAACGCATCGACTGGGCTAAAAAATATGGCAAACAGGGCACCGGCACCAAACGCCGCGGCCTTGGCATGTGCTGCCTGATGCAGGGCAGTTCCATTCCCGAAATCGACATGGGCGCGGTTTTCATCAAGATGAATGATGACGGCTCATTCAACATGCTGCTCGGCGCTACTGATCTCGGCACAGGCTCTGACACGGTTCTCGCTCAGATCGCCGCCGAAACCATTGGCTGCCAGCTCTCCGACATGCTGGTTTACAGTTCAGACACCGACATGACTCCGTTTGACGTCGGCGCCTACGCCAGTTCGACCACCTACCTGACCGGTGGAGCGGTCATCAACTGCGCCAAAAAAGTGCGTGAACAGATCGAAGCGGTTGCCGCCAGCATGATGGGCGAAAAGATGTCAGATATCACCATTGAAAACGGTGTCTGCTATGGTAAAGGCCGCAAAAACAAGGTCAACTTCGGACAGGTCTGCCGCTACGCGCTTTATGAGCACAAGCAGTTCCAGATCGGCGCACTCGGCAGCCACATCAGTCATGCTTCGCCGCCGCCGTTCTCGGCTCACTTCGCCGAAGTCGAAGTCGATACCGAAACCGGTGAAGTCAAGCTGCTCAAATATGTCGCCGGCGTCGACTGCGGCACCGCGATCAACCCAACTCTGGCCGATGGTCAGACTCAGGGCGCGGTAATGAACTCGATCAGCTTCGCGCTTACCGAAGAATACATCTTTGACGAAAATGGCCGCATGCTCAACCCGAATTTCGGCAACTACAAGATCTGGGGCACCCGCGACCTGCCCGAACTCGAAACCTTTCTCGTGCCGACCTACGAAAAAACCGGCCCCTACGGCGCCAAGAGCGTCAGCGAAATCAGCATCAACGGCGCGTTGCCGGCCATAGGCAACGCCATCAAGAACGCCGTCGGCGTTCGCCTGACTCACCCGCCATTCACCGCTGAAAAGGTTCTCAAAGCCCTCAAAGAGCTGAAAGCCGGCAAGAAAGACACTACCGTCAAAGCCGTGACCAAGTCGGCAAAAGCGGCAAAACCAGCCGCCAGAGCCGCCAAACCCGCGACAAAGACAGCGACGGCCAAACCGGCAGCTAAGAAGACCGTGAAAACAGCTAAAACTGTCGCAGCTCCTAAAAAAGCCGCCAGACCAGCGAAAGTTGCCAAACCGGCTCCTGCCAGAAAAGCCACGAAAAGAAAATAGCCCGCGCGCTTAACTGATCAACCCCGGCCTGGATACTCCCGGCCGGGGTTTTTCATGCAACGACAGGTTCGGCCTTTGATGCGGTGACGAACGTGAAGATCAACACCCAGAAACAGAGAATCAGCGAAGCTACTGGCAATTGCAGGGCAGTTGGCATTGAATAAACAAGCATTACCCCCGGGATCCAGATGCACCAGCCGGCGACAACGACAGGCAAAACTTTGGTGAAGACAAATCGCGGCGACACGATTTTCTTCAATACTTCACGCCTGATTCCCTTTTCGCGCAGAAAAAAGATCGAAACCAGCAGGAAATTCGCTACCGGGCTATAAAGCGCCTGATCGACGAAAGCTTTTAGCAGCAGCGTACGCAGATTGCTTTCTTCGCCGAACCAGCGGGCCTGATAAAGATAAAAAACATCGGTAACTATTCCAATACAGCCAAACAGCAGCCCAACGAAAATCAAGTTGCGAAGATTCTGCGCGGTTGGCCGCCACTTCTGAAAAAACATGATCTTGAACATCTCGGGCATTACTGCTGCGAAAAGCACATACACGCCAAAAGAAAAAGGGTAGCCAACAGAAATTTTCAGTGCCGACACCTTGCCAAGACCGCTGCTGAAGGTTGTGCTGGTTGCGTAAGCGGCAAAAAATATCAGCATAAGGGCCCAGAGAATTGCGCCAGGCTTGATATTGGCTTTAAAAGCCTGTCTGATCTGCGGCATGACTTCGCTAAGAAGCATAAATACGATGACTCCTGAAAATGTACGATAATTGCTGCCTTATATCTGAATTTTATCACAATCCGTCTCACGAAGCACAGCGAACTTGCGCAGACAGTTGCCTGACATCAATCACATCTAAATTGTAAAATGCGCTGACATGACTTACAATGTGGTTACAACGATTGACACGACTTAATGAGAGAAGCCTGATGAACAATAAAGCTCTATATCTGATCATTGCCCTGATGCTGGTGGCAAATTCGCTGTTGGCTGGTTCCTGTGTGGTCAGGGTTTTGTCTACGGAAACCGACAGTCTGAGAACAACTTTTCAGGTTGAAAATCTTTCGGCTTCTGACTGCATGCCGGCCCGTTTCGCGGTAAATATGCCGTTTGCCAGTTTCGACAGAGAAGCCATAAATGCCATTCGTACAGGTGAGATACTCAAAATAACTGCCGAACCGTCAGAGTTTGCCTTCAACTGCCTGTATTTTGAGCCTGTTCCGGCCACCAGAGACATTTCCGAAGGTCACATTCATGAGATCATTCTCGCCGGAGAAGGTGCTGAGCCTGATGTTCAGGGCATGATGACAGTGCTGCAGAACGATGGAAGCCGGCGCCAGTTCATCGTACATAAATACACGCTGATTCTGGTAAAGAGCCTCAGCGACCATCTATACGCCGGCAGGCTCGATCAGCTGCGAACCGGCTGGAAATGCTCGGTTGGTTTTGACATACCAGATGACGATGACAATTACGACTTTGCCGGCAGAGACGCAGAGCATCTGCCCAAAATCGCCGACAACATGATAGTCGATTACGCGCCGCCGACTGAATGATATAGAGCGTTCAGTCCTGTAAACCTGTGGGGGCGGCGAAGCAAAGCACATGGCCATCGGGGTCGAGACTGTAAGCAACCTCATCCCCCCAGTTACGCAGAGCAAGAGGGCTCAGTTCTCGGGCGCCGTTAGCCAGTGCGCGGGCATGCCAGACACCAGGATCGTCAACGGTAAGATAGACTTCAGCCCGCGGAACACCATTTGCCTGACCAGGATCGGGCAGACGCTCACCCAGCAGACGTTTTATTCCTGCCTCAGGCATCAAACCAAGTACGCATGTCTCAGACAGTCTGAACTCGGTCATTCCGGGAACATTCAGATCCGGCTGTCTTGCTAAAACGGCCTGATAAAAACCAGTGCTGACCTGCTGATCAGCAACGTAGAGAATAATATTTATCTTCAATTCATGCTCCTGTCGATGCAATTCATTCATGATGATAAACAAAGTAACAGCTTCTGACAATTGCTTGTCAACCCCCCCCGTTAAATTAATGGCAAAACCGCTGATAAGGCAGTCAGCCGCAGGATCTGGTTAAATGGCGTAGAGAGCAGCAACAGTTATCCTGCGCAAGAACAGAATGGGTTTGTCATTGCTTCCGAAAATTGCTAAGCTTGAGCCATGCAGTTGATAAACACCAGACAGGCGGCCGATCTGCTCGAGGTTTCTGAAGCCACAGTCAGAAACTGGGTCAGGCATGGCTACATCTCGCCCGCGGCCGGGAATGCCAAACGATTTTTGGTGGCTGATCTGGAGAACCTCAAACAAAAAATCAGCATTGGAGAACTTGATCGGCTGCGGCGGCGCGCTAACAAAAAAAAAGGCCGGCTGTTCGTTCATTCCGACCGAATATCTTGATATACAAACATTCCGCGATGAAATCGCTATCATACAGAAGATTTTTCTTGAAGAAAATGTAGATATAAACCTTGCCATGTATGCATTGGCGCTTAAAAAACTGGCTTTGCGCGGGAAACTGGTCAGCGCCAGTGCCCGATCATTCACAACCGCCTGCCGCTGCGCGAGTCGGCACAAACCTCTGGCAGACGAGCTTACCGCCTGGCGTCGCGAACTTTCGTCATTTACGCCTGCTACGCAAAAAGCCTGTTCAAGGCTGTTCGATGCACTCACCGATGCATCGCATGACGACACTCTCGGGATCATCTACCAGTCGCTCATGCAGGCCGGCAACAAGGCAAACAAGGGTTCGTTTTACACACCATCTGCTCTGATCGATGACATTCTCTCTGATTATGCCGACGCGACCGGTTCTTTTTTAGATCCCTGCTGCGGTACCGGCCAGTTCCTGCTGCGCGCCGCGCAACATGGTTACGATCCAAACCGGCTTTATGGCATCGACTCTGACCTTCTCGCTGTCAGAATAGCGCGCATCAACCTGCTGCTGGCGTTTCCAGGCCACGACTTCTCGCCGCAGATCATTCATGCCGACGCTTTGCAGCATGATATAAGCGAAGAGTTTACGCTGATCGCGAGCAATCCGCCGTGGGGAGCCAGTATTTCCGGCGACGAGCTGCAACGGCTGCACCAGCGCTTCCCGGCGATCAGATCGCGCGAATCTTTCTCGTTTTTTCTGGCGAGAAGCTTTGAACTGGCCGCACCCGGCGCGGCCATCTCATTCATTATATATTCACCTTGTGGTGAATATATGTGCTGCATGTCCATGAACATTGATTTGTAAGGAGCTTTCTACCGATAAGCTTCAGGTAGAAAGAAGGAAGGTGAATAAGCTAATCTCGGTCATTG
>JAACJG010000022.1 GCA_009917695.1 Candidatus Rifleibacterium amylolyticum
CAACTCGTTCGACTTGCATGTGTTAGGCACGCCGCCAGCGTTAGTCCTGAGCCAGGATCAAACTCTCCATAAAAATTATTGAAATCTGATACCGTGAGATTGCTTCGTCGTTCTGCGTAGCTTTACGCGTAGCAGAACTCCTCGCAATGACACCGAATCAGAAGTTCTCATTATAGGATAGTTGATCTATTCAAGATTCAACGTTTATAAACATCACATTTACTGCGATGCTCAAAGGATCTCATTAACTTAATAACAAGACCCGCTTGGCGTCATAATAAGTCTTCTGATCTTATTCTCAATGAGCTGCGGGCTTTTTTGGCCCGTCCTGCCGGGGCAGGAAGTTCATCTTACCAAAAACCGATCACCAAGTCAACTCTTATCTAAAAAATTTTTGTACAAAAGCCAGCATTTTTTTTCTAAACGAGTGCCCGCAGGAAAAACTTCGATTAACCCTCTCAGTTCCTGCCTATATGCCCTGGAAATGAAGTATTTTCGCTTATGGATTCAGCCCGGGCGATCTGTTAAAATGTAAAAAAGAGAGATCGAGGAGGACGCAAATGAAGGGAAAAACAATGGCCTGGCCACTGCTTGTCATCGCCGCTTTGCTAGTGACAGTAAGTCTGCTGCCGGGAAGTTGCGCAGACCAGATCTTGCCAGTGGAGGAAAAAACAATGGAAGAAGCCCGCGAAGCTATGGTTCGCCTGTTGATCGCCTACGGCGTGCGCGACGAAAAAGTTATCGCAGCGATGCGCAAAGTTAAACGCCATAATTTTCTTCCTGCCGGCTACTTCAGCAGAGACGCCTATGGCGATCACCCTCTCCCGATAGGCCATGACCAGACAATTTCACAGCCATACATAGTTGCCTATATGACCGAAAGAATCGCACCCAGGCCCGGCGAGAAAGTCCTGGAAATCGGCACCGGATCGGGTTATCAGGCTGCAGTTCTGGCGGAACTTGGAGCTGATGTATACAGTATTGAGATTGTGCCTGAGCTGGCTTCTCATTCAATCGAAGCTCTGGCCAGAGAAGGCTACAAATGCACGGTTAAATGTGGAGACGGCTACCAGGGCTGGCCAGAACATGCACCGTTTTCAATGATAATAGTCACCTGCGCTCCAGAAGAATTACCAGAGAAGCTGGTTGAGCAGCTTGCCGACGGCGGCCGCATGATTCTGCCGCTTGGCGCATATTCCCAGAGACTGGTAATTCTGCGAAAAAAGGGAGAGCGCTTCATAACCGAAGACGATCTGCCGGTACGCTTTGTGCCAATGATAAAAGGCACGAAATGAATCTTTTTTACCGGTAAGGCACAACTACCACTCAACCTGCTTAACATTTGCAGCTAAATGCTTTATACTTGTCTGAAGCAGTACATTCTGCATTTGTACAGGAGTAGACAATGAAGTATTTCAGTATTGGGCATAGAGCAGTGCTTGCAACTGTTTTGCTCGGCGCACTGACAACTGGATCCTATGGTAGCGACGGTCTTATTCTGCCAATGCCAGGGAAAAAGGCCATCGAAAAGGCGTCTGCTACCGTTAACCTGCCAAAAAAGCAGCCAGAAGCCCAAAAAACCAATGGCTCAGGCGCAATCATTCCACTGCCCAAACAGATTAAACCCCTTCCCCAGCCCACCGAACCTGAAGAACCTGTCGCGACAACGCCAGTTCAAGACAAGCCGCTGTTGCCAATCGCGACACCTCCTCCACCAGAGCCAGTTCTGATGGATGACATACCTGTTCCTCCCGACGAAGTGGTAATAAGCCCGAGCGATTCATTAAACGATCTCATACCACCCGCCCCGCCCCCGGAAGTCCCCGTCGACAACAGCGCCGGCGGTGGCACACTGCCTGTGTTCCCCAAGGATACCAGTTCGGCCATTTTTATGGTCATGAAAAGCTGGCAATGCGAAAATTACGATGGCAACACCCTGCTTTCTCATGCTGTCGAAGTTTACAGCAAAGAGGCTGACGATATTTTCAGAATCGAAGGACTGAACCCCGGCGATGAATTTCTGATCACCGTTGAAGAAGAAGATATCACTCTCGACGAGCTTCTCGATATTCTCGCCATGAAATCAGGGCGCGACTGGGGCGTCGACATTCCTTCCAAAGTCATTTATTTCTATCCCAAAGGTGTAAAAGCAGACGCATACAACGTCTGGTAAAAGATTGGAGACAAACATGAAAAGAGCTTTTTCGGTTGTACTGGTGATGTTTCTTCTGGTGCTGACAGCCAGCACCCCGACCTGTGCGCGTGACTGGGAAAAATACCCGGCATGGCTCGAAATTACTGGAGCCCGGCGCGTTTATGCAGTTGGCGACATTCACGGAGCCTTTGATGAACTTACTTCTACTCTCGAAACATTAAAAGTTGCTCAAAGAACATCCCCGACCTCATTCAGATTCAAATGGGCCGGTGAGGATGCTGTTCTGATTTTTCTCGGCGACCTTAATGACCGCGGCCTGCATACCAAGCAGGTATATGATGCCGTAATGGATCTGCAGCTGCAGGCAGAAAAAGCTGGCGGACAGGTTGTCGTTCTCATGGGAAACCACGAAGTCATGCTTCTCAACGGCCAGGTGGAAGAATGGGCGAAAACTCTGACTTCACACAAAAAACAGCATTATCAGAACACGCTCGACTCTTTTACCAGGGATGGACTGGATTTTCATGAAGCCATCTCGGAAAAAGGCGTCTATGGAAGCTGGATTCGCAACCGCCCGTTGTTTGCGGTTATCAACGGCTTCATGTTCGTTCATGGCGGACTGCCCAACACGCCTGTCACGAAATCGACGCTGGCTGCTGATTACAAAGACGACATCGAAAAAGGCGATTTCAAAAAAGGCATTTTCATGAACCATGACAGCGTTCTCTGGAACCGTGACTGGTGGAAAGACGACGTTCTTGTCAGCCGCAATCTCAAGGTTCTTGGCGTCATGGGTGTTGTATTCGGCCACACAATCGGCGCTCTTGGCGAAAAAGGGCGCATAGTGGTAAAAGACAACCGGCTTATTTCGATCGACGTCGGCATGACGCCAGCTTATGGTAACAGCAAGGGTGGCGGTCTTATCATCAGCACTACCGCGAGCGACCACATGGTATTTCGCGCGGTTTATCCGGACCGACCTGAAGAACTGCTGTTCAGCGTAAAAATGCCGGCATCGGCTTATCCCTCTGCCCGCCGATATTATCAGGTGCGCTGAGCTGATTGAGCTTACAGAAAACCGCCACTTCGCAGGGAGTGGCGGTTTTTTTATCATTTGTGCTATATTCATGCGCAAAGTCAAACCCGGAGCAAAGCATTGACCGAGAACACTCAGACCAGCAACGCGCCAGCAGATATCACAGCCAGATATAACCGGCTTTTTTACATACTCACAGCAGCTCTTTTTCTGTTCAGGCTTTTTATATCGCAGTATCTCGATCTGACGCCCGACGAGACATATTATTGGGAACTGGCGCGCCAGATCGACTGGTCTTACTACGATCACCCGCCGATGGTGGCCTGGCTGATTTCTCTGCTAAGATTGATTCCGGGTGATACCCAGCTGCACATACGAATTTTAACTATTGCTGGAACAGCCTTCGCCGGCTGGGTGCTTTTTGCAATCGGCCGCGACTGCCTCAACAATGTCCGCGCCGGATTCTGGGCGGCATTTATGCTCAATTTCACGCCGGCCGGTATGGCACTCGGCTTTATAACAACTCCAGACACACCTCTCGCGATATTCTGGAGCCTGGGCATCTACGCTTTCCTCAAAGCGCTCAATGACAAGCGTGACCGCTGGTGGATCGTTACCGGGATTGCGCTTGGCTGCGGTGCTCTGAGCAAATACAACATGATTTTGTTTGTTCCTGGCGTTGCTATTGCCATACTCACGTTCAAGCGCTATCGACACCTTGTCACCACCCGCCGCTACTGGCTGATGGTGCTGCTGGCAGCGCTTGGCACCGTGCCGATACTTTACTGGAACAGTCAGCACGACTGGATATCCTTTAAGTTTCAGCTCGATTCCAGACTGGCTGGCAATACCAGATCGCTGGCACATAATCTTGGCGAGTTCATCGGCGGCCAGCTTGGAACCATCGGCCTGACGCTCTGGCCGGTGCTGTGGTTCGCTGCAATCACCACTGCCATAAGCTCTTACAAACGTGACGATGAAAAACGGTTTTTTCTGGCCTGGCTGACTCTTCCGGCGATGGTTTTCTTCACCTATACCGCGATGAAATCAAAAATTGAAGCGAACTGGCCACAAATCGCCTATTTAAGCACCATGCTGCTGGCAGCTGAATGGTTGTGCGAGCCTGGAAAAGGGCGACGGCGCATTTACTGGGTTCTCGGGCCATCGGCCGCTCTGGCCGTCATAGCTGTCACACAGACACTAACGCTCGCACTGCCACTTCCCGCCAATGCGGATATAAGCCTCAGACTGCATGGCTGGCGGCAAATGGGAGAATTTATCAAACAGATCGACAACGAAACCGGCAACAAGCTTTTATTTGCCGGTCAGGGAGCGACTCTGACCACTCTGGCCGCCTATTATGGCGGACTGCCTTCTTCGCGTATCGCTGAAATAGTTTCTTACGGCAATTTCAAGGTATGGCTGAAAGACAAACAGCTGCCGGCTGGCAGCGATATGATATTCGTAGACGACAACAGACATTCTGAAGCCATGAACTGGGCAACCAGATTCGGCAGCCATGAAGCCAGATCATACGACATTCATCATGCCGGAAAAAAGATTCGAACGATCAATATTACCCACATGAAGGATCTGAAGGAGCCCATGGCTTTTCGCCGCTGATCAGGCCCGCAGCCTTTTTCATGCTTCAGAATTACCGAGCCAGCCCTGCGTCATCCAGGAATCCGCCTTCGCGTCATACTCGTCGGCAAGCATGCTCATCAGCACAGAATCCTGCCAGGCACCGTCGACAAAGAGACTTTTGCGCAATATACCCTCGCGCATAAATCCCAGTTTGCAGGCAAGCCCGAGCGAAGCAGCATTATCACTGACAATATGCAGCCACAACCTGTGCAGACAGACTTCTTCAAAAGCGAATGAAATGAGAGTCGCCAGGCTCCTGGTCATCAGACCATTTCGCCAGAATTCATGCGACATCCAGTATGAGATGCCAGCGGAATGCTGTATGCCGAAATCTACCGAATGCAGTGCAATCCTGCCGATCAGCTGATTCGAGTCAGACTTGAAAACACCAAGATCAAGTCGCCTGCCACTCCTCGCCAGAAGGTGATCTTCGGCAATCAGGCTCTGCATGGTCTGTAGACTGATTCTGTCAGGCAGCGGCTGCAGCCAGCGGCTAAGATACGCTCTATTTGCGCCGTAAAGCTGCCTAAGCTCCTCGGCCTGGGAACGATTAAGTCGCTGAAGATAGATTTCACGCGCATAAAGACGTCGACCGGGTGGCATTATTGCTGAGAAGACTTCTGGCGGGCGCTGAAGAAAACCCGTCCGGTTACCGGCTTTTCGAGTCATGGCACAAAATAACGGGCATGATGATTGAGAATGACAAAACCCGAAACTGAAAGCTCAGGAACCATCTGGTCGGAAGTCGTCAGGCTCAAACCGATTCTGTCTGCCTGAAGAAGCCTGAACAATTCACGTTGTGCCGACAAATCAGGACATGCCGGGTAGCCAAAAGAATAGCGGCAACCGATCAACTGCTCGGCGGTCAGCGGCTTATCCTGATTCAGCTCGCGGTGAACGTGCCGGTGAACATAGGCGGCGGCACAGTCAGCCAGCTCAGCGCCCAGGCCATGCAAAAGATGATAATCGCAGTAGCGGTCGGCACCAAAAAGCTTCTTTTCCGCCTTGATGACGCGATTTCCAACGGTTACCGCCCAGAGAACAATAGTATCTTCGCGTTCATCGACGAAGTCGCTGATACAGAGATGTGGCGCCCGGCCCTGTCTCGGGAAATTGAACTCGCCAATTTTCAGGTCAGTTTCGTCATATATGGCGATCGAGTCACCATGCGCCCGACACCGGTAATAGCCGTATACTGCTCGACTCTCGAAGAGATTTTCTTTTTCGTCGAGATCGACGAACTTCTTCAAAGCAGGCATGGCCTGTTTTTCGAGGAGCTCAGCATATTTTACCTCTGGCAGATCTCCGCGTTTATAGCCCCAGCGCGCCTCAAAGAGAACCTTGTGCGACAACAATTTGAAAAGTTCAGAAGACTCGATGTCAAGCAGATGACTACCGGCAAAAGGTGCTTTGAATGGCTTGAAATCAGCAAAAAACTGATGCCGGTTCGCTTCTGAGCGGGGTGCCGAAAGATTGGCAACTGTTGTGTTGTTTTCTGTAACCGGTCTGCTATCAGATGGCGTCGGTTTTGCTGTCTGCTTCGGTTTTTCAGTGAGCTCCTGCATGATCTTGATCGAATCTATGGCATCACGCGCATAAAAAACTCTGCCGCGGTACATAGCCTTGAGATCATTGTTGACATATTCAGGAGTCAGTGCGGCACCACCGAGAATTACAGCCGGCAGAAAATCACGACGGTTGAGCTCTTCGAGATTCTCTTTCATAATCTGCGTCGAACGCACGAGAAGGCCGCTCATGCCGATTACGCCGGCCTTATGTTCGTGAGCGGCTCTGATCATTGCATCGATATCGACCTTGATGCCGAGATCGACAACAGAATATCCATTGTTAGAGAGCATGATATTAACGAGATTTTTGCCAATATCATGCACGTCTCCGGCGACAGTAGCGAGAATCATTTTTTTATCGGGATCGGCTTCGGTTTTTTCCATAAATGGTCTAAGCAGATCGACAGACTTTTTAACGACCTCAGCCGATTGCAGCACAAACGGCAATTGCAGTTTACCTGAAGCAAAATACTCGCCGACTTTTTTCATCGCCGGCAGCAGAATCTCGTTAATGATGATCACTGGCTGGCGCTCGTTACGAAGCTCTTCCAGAAGCTTTTCCAGAGAAGCCGAGTCGCCTTCGACGACTTTTTCGAACAAACGCTGGTCTGGTGGCAGCTTTTCGAAATCGATACGCTCATGCGCAGCGGCACTTGTTGCTGCCATATAAGCCGCCAGTTCGCTGCCGTCGCCATTTTTGTTATAGATCAGGTCGAGTGCAATCTGCTTTTCATGTTCAGATATTGAAAACATTGGAATAATCCGGGCAGGGTTGACAATAGCGCAGGTCAGCCCCTTCTCGACTGCTTCGGCAAGAAAAACAGAATTGAGTAATTCGCGCGAAGCCTGCTGCAGCCCGAATGAGACATTGCTGACGCCCAGACTTGTGTTGGCTTCGGGAAATTCTCGACTCACCAGTTCTACCGCCTGCAAAGTTTCAGCGGCAGCGCTGCGAAGTTGCGAATCGCCGCTGGCGACAGTGAAAGTCAGCGTATCGAAAATCAGGTCACTATCGCGAAAGCCGAATTCATCGACGAGCAAATCGCGCAGACGCCTGGCAATCGCCAGCTTCTTTTCGGCAGTCTTTGCCATGCCTTCTTCGTCGATGGTCAGACAGATCAGCGCGGCGCCGAAACGACGGGCGAGCGCAGCAATGCGCCTGAGGCGCTTTCCACCATCTTCAAGATTGACCGAATTGATGATACAGCGGCCGCCATGGCTTTTAAGCGCGGCCTCGATAGCTTCAGGAGAGGTTGAATCTATTACCAGCGGCAGGTTGACCTGGGTAGCGAATTTTGGCACCAGACGATGCATATCGGCAACTTCATCGCGCCCGACATAGGCGACACACAGATCGAGCATGTGGGCGCCACCCTTTGCCTGTTCGCGCCCCATCGCTACCATGCCGTCATAATCGTTGGCGAGCAGCAGATCTTTGAACTGGCGTGCACCGTTGGCATTGGTACGCTCGCCAATCATGGCAGGAGCCGGCTGCTGGCGCAGAGAAACAGCCGAAAACAGGCTGGCAACCCTGGCCTTTCTGACAACATTTCGCCGGGCCGGGCGCAGGTTCTCTAAACGTTTAACGACAGCGGCAAGATGGTCTGGGCGGGTTCCACAACAGCCGCCCACCATGTTAACACCGTATTCTTTTACAAAGCGCTCATGAAAGTCAGCGAATTCCTGAGGGGTCATGCGATAAAAAGGTTTGCCATCGACATTCTCAGGCAGACCGGCATTAGGCATGACACCGACAGCACGTGGCCAGTGCTCGGCCAGATGTGCGACATGCCGAACCATTTCGAGCGGGCCGGTGGCGCAGTTAATGCTCAGCATATCGATAAAATCGTAAGGTTCGAATACTGTCGTTATTGCGCTGATATCGCTGCCCACCAGCATGGTGCCATTCGGTTCGAGGGTAACAGACACAACAACCGGACAGCGTCTTCCCGCGCTGGCAAAAACACTTTCGGCAGCATAAAGCGCAGACTTTATCTGCAACAGATCCTGGCAGGTCTCGATCTGGAATATATCAACGCCGGCATTCAGCAGTGCCCGCATCTGTTCTTCGTAGGCGGCCGCCATCTCGTCGAACGAGATATTGCCGAGCGAAGGCAGCAGAGAACCCGGCCCAATCGACCCTGCGACCAGCCGGCGCGGGCCAGTCGGGCAGTCGGCTATCGCCTCTTTTGCCATTTCTACAGCTCGACGGTTTATTTCTTCAACACGATTTTCGAGGCCGTATTCGCGCAAGGTAATACGCGTGCCGCCAAAGGTGTTGGTCTCAAGAACATGACAACCGGCCTCAAGAAAGCCACGATGTACCCTGATGACCGCTTCGGGGCAATAGAGATTCAAGGCCTCGCTGCAACCGTCATGACCGCCAAAGTCTTCAGAAGCAAGACCCTGCGTCTGCAGGTTGGTGCCCATGGCGCCGTCGTAGATCAAAACCCTTTCTTCAAGCAGTTTTCTGAATTCTTCGACACTGATCGGCTGCATGCTTTTCTCCATTATCCGAGCACTTCTATGACTTTGAGAACATTTTCGACCCGGCCAAATGGCACGCTTATCTGCACTCCATCGACGATTTTTCGCACCCGTTCAAGGGCTTCGCGTGCTATGGCGATACCTTCCTCGCGCTGAGCCTCTACGGTGTCTGCCTTGCGCATTCTTGCCAGAAGAGGCTCTGGCACCGAGGCACCCGGCACTTCGTTGTTCATGAATTCAGCGTTTTTGAGACTGGCGAGCGGCCAGATTCCAGCAAATACAGGAATTCGCACATGACTGATACGATCGAGAAAACGTTCAAGCAGTTCTATGTCGAATACCGGCTGGGTAATGGCGTACTCAGCGCCGGCATCGACTTTCCATTCAAAGCGGCTGACTTCGAGGTCGAGATCGATTGCGCCAGGGTTGGCACCAACTCCACAGACAAAAGCTGTTGGCTTGCCGATAGCATTGTTACCTAGATCGCGGCCGTGATTAAGACGATGAATTACGTTTACCAGACCGATCGAATCGATATCGAAAACCGCCGTTGCCTGCGGATAATTGCCAACTTTGGGCGGGTCACCGGTAATCGCGAGAATATTTCGCAGCCCAATCGCATAGGCACCCAGCAGATCGGACTGGATACCGAGAATATTGCGGTCACGACAGCAATAATGAAGAATAGTCTCGATTCCAACCTTCTGCTCGATCAGAAGGGACATGGCAAGTGGACTCAAACGCGCTGAGGCACGCGGGCCATCGGGAATATTAATAGCATCGATTCCCGCTTCTTTAAGCTGCTTCGCTCTCTGTATAACCTGTTCGGGGTCACACCCCTTGGGCGGTGTGAGTTCTGCTGTCACTACGAACTTATTTTCTGCGAGTTTTTTGCCCAGAGCCGATTTTTGTGGTAAAGCAACGACTTCGACCTGAGCCTCAACATTATCAACCTGACGAAACTGCTGTAGTATTGCGCCTTTGCCGCCTGGCGAAAGTGCTTTAGCGGAGTTGGCGACCCACTTGATATGCTCCGGCGTGGTACCGCAGCATCCGCCGACCATGCGGACGCCAAGCTGAAAGAAACGGCGGGCGTATTCGCCAAAATATTCTGGGTTACAGAGGTAAATCATGCGGCCATCGACGACCTTCGGCAGACCGGCGTTCGGCTGTGCAATCAGATTGAGGCTGGTGAGCGAACGCATCTTTTCGATGGCATCATACATTGTTTTGGGCCCGACGGAGCAGTTCAAACCTATAAAATCAGCGCCCCAGCTTTCGAGCTTGGGTGTGAAAACATCGACTGTCGTTCCATAAAGGGCATTGCCGTCTTCGTTGATGGTCATCGATGCGATAATCGGCTTGTCGGTAAGTTTCCGCACGGCTTTGATCGCCTGATGAATTTCGTTGAGATCAAAAAAGGTCTCCAGAATAAAGAGATCGACGCCGCCCGCGAGCAAACCACGCGCCTGCTCGGTAAAAGCTTCTTCTGCCTCTTCGATTGAGGTTTTGCCCCAGGGTTCGATACGTATGCCAAGCGGACCGATCGAACCAGCGACCCAGGCATTATTACCAGCCGCTTCGCGAGCCAGCTTCGCCGCCTGAAAGTTGATGACTTCGAGCTTATCGGCAAGACCGTGTGGTTCGAGTTTGAAGCGGTTGGCGCCAAACGAGTTGGTTTCGAGCACCATCGCACCGGCAGCCAGATATTCGCGGTGAACTTCCTGAATCAGAGCCGGTTGTGACAAATTAAGCTCGTCATAGACTCGATTGATATAGACGCCCTTTTCATACAGCCGCGTGCCCATGGCGCCATCAAAGATTACCAGATTTTTTTCAGCGAATTCACGAAAATCCTGCAATTGCTTTTCCCCTGTGTTTAAATTCGGGCACAATAATGAGCCTTTTGCCCCGCGCTGTCAAGTGCTTAACATTTTTCGCAATTAAAAAAGAGCTGCCCGAAGACAGCCCTTTTTCTTATTGACTTAGGATTGGTTTACTTGTGCAGCTGATTGGCAACTCTTGCAGCAGTGGCTTCTTTGAGAAGAGCCTGAGCAGCTTCGCCGCCGTTCTGGCTGACGCTGATGGCAAGAGACTTGAACTGGCCTTCGTCGAGATCGAGAGAGCGTTCGACGATGGAACGGGCCAGCGGAGCCGCCAGCGGCGATACAGCCTGCATGCCGACGAGAGCTTTTTCTGCATGCAGTGCCGATTCATAGGCACTGAAAGACGAAGCAAGGCCGCTGTTCTGCAGGATCTTTTCGACGATTTTGTAAGAATCGATCAAACCAGAACCGAATTTGCCGTCTTTACCTGCAGCACCAAGATCAAGAGCGGTTTCTTCGGCGATCAGGCGAACCTGGTCAATGGTGAGAGTCGGATCAGCCTGATACATGAGAGCGGCAACGCCGGCTACGTGCGGGCAGGCCATCGAGGTTCCGCTGTTACTGACCAGACCACCACCGATCTTGCAGGAAATGATTCTGTCGCCGGGAGCAGCCACGTCAGGCTTCATGAGCGGAGCGCCATCCCAGGCTACGGGACCCTGGCTGCTGAAATAAGCAAGTGCATTGGTCGAAGTTGTCGCGGCAACAGCCCATGAATGCGGGAAAGCAGCCGGGGTTCCGACTTTGCCGCCCCACATGCCATTGTTGCCGGCGGCGAATACCGGCAGAATTCCGGCAGCAACCCAGTTTTCAACAGCAACCCAGAAGGTCTTGCTGGTAGAATCGTTTGAACCCCATGAGTTGTTAATGAGTCTGGGACCATCGTTGGTTTCGGCGATGCCATCGGGGTCGAGCATCCACTGCATACCGGCCAGAAGAACTTCTTCAGTGGTGCCGCCGCTGGTATCGAATACGCGACCAATGATCAGACGGGCGCCTGGTGCAACACCGACGCCTTCACTGCCGGCAACGGTTCCGGCGACGTGAGTGCCATGGCCCTGAGTGTCGGTTGGAGTTTCTGACTGATCGACCGTGAAGTCTTTGAATTTGAGGATCTTGCCTTCGAAAGCAGGATGTGAGCCATCGATACCAGTGTCGATGATACCCACAACAACGCCGGCGCCATCGATTCTGAATTGTTGCCATACTTCAGGTGCGCGAACTTTCTGAACGCCCCACTGAATAACGGCTGGATCAGCTTTAACGACTTTTTTATCGATATCTTTGTCGATATAAACCTGGTATTTGTTGCGATAAACTTCGGCTACCGCAGGCAGTTTTGCGATGCGGGCAATTTCGTCTTCGCTGGCGTCAAGCGCAAAAGCGTTGGCGATCCAGAGCGGGTTCATATTCGAGCTGGTCGGCGACTTGATTACTTTGGTCACTGACTTGAGGTTGTTTCTCAGATTCTGCTGAAGCGCGCTGATTACCTGGTTGCGATTTGCGCCCTGCAATTTCACATTATCAGCCTTGAAGCGCACGATGTACCTTACGGTTTCATCCTGACTGGCCATGACTGCATGCCCGGCAAAAAGGGCAAAAACAAGAAAAACACAAAGAATCTGCAGACCTTTTCTCATACTCTTATGTACTCCTTACAAGGTTATTCTTTTATGCTAGCACATACTGTTCGACAAAAACAACAACGCATTTTTTATCAAAACAACAGGCGCTAAAATAACCTGTTCAACTGACTTTTGTATGACTTTTATGCATATTAAAACATATACCCGGGCTCTCGGCCGGCGAAAATTTAATGTGACCTGCTATAGCTGTGCATCAAAGTCTACGCTTTGGGGAGGCCTGACGGCGCCATATGCCTATAGCTTAATGCAATCGCCCTTCTACTTCGCGCGGAATTATTGCTTTCAGGGAGTGACGGTGCTGGTTGCGGCAAAAATCTGCAGCATTATCAGTACCCCGAAGATTATCGACAGCAGGGTCGTTGGAATTCCAAAGCGGGCGTAACCCCAGAAGGATATGCTGCAGCGGTCTTTGGCTGATTCGGCTACGATCAGGTTGGCAACTGAACTGAACAATGTCATGTTGCCGGCAACCGTACTTACATAAGCGAGAATACTCCAGAACAGCTCAGAATTGCCAAGCGATGGCACGCTGCTCGCTGCCAGAAGCACGTAGGGGACATTCGACAGAACGTTCGAACCCAGCAGGGTAACGCCGGAAAAAATCCAGACCTGCGATGAAAGGCTGCCAGAAACCATCTGCAGAGGGCTTTCGGTTATTATTCTGGCCAGACCACTGGTCTGCAGACCGCCGATGACGACGAACAGAGAAGCAAAAAACAGCAGCAGGGACCACTCGACCCGGGCCAGAATGTCAGCCGGATCTCTGCGATGAAAGGTTATGACGACGACAGCGCCGGCAAGAGCCGAAAAAGCCATTGAAAAACCTGTAGCAAAACCGAGGCACGTCAAGCCCAGACCAAACAGGCCGATGCGCAGACGTCTGGTTTTGGCAACCTCTTCTACATCGCTGATCTCAGAATCTTCTTCTAATCCAGCGTTCACAGCTGTTTCAGGCAGCAACAACTGATTGCGGTAGTAAAGCCAGGCCAGCAGAGAGTTGAACCCCATGGCAACAAGAACCGGCAAAGACATTACAGCAATGAATCTGAGGTAGTTCATACCAGAAAGATTGCCAACGATCATGTTCTGCGGATTGCCGGTCAGCGTCAGCGCAGAACCGATGTTGGCCGATGTTACAAGCACGATCAGATAAGGGAAAGGATTAAGGCGCTTATGGCGACAGATCGCAAGAACGAGTGGCGTCATGACCACGCAGACAGTATCGTTGACCAGAATGGCAGAAGAAAGCGCTGATATAACAGAAAGAGCCATCAACAGGCCGAATGGTGAATCGACCTGCGCAACTCCGCTGGTAAATTTTTGAAACAGGCCGGCGGCACGCAGATGTTCGGCTATTATCATCATGCCGAGCAACAGGCATATTGTGTCCCAGTTCACCAGAGTATAGGCTTCTTCCGGGCTCATGACACCGCACAGAACCATGAGTACCGCACCCAGCATCGCAGCCGATGGTCGTCCGATCGGAAGCAGCTGCATGCGCCGCACCGAAATCATGATAAAAGTAAATACAAAAATGAGTCCTGCTGACCAGGGGTGACGAAGGCCTTCGCCGGCGGCCGCTCCGATTGTTTCCATTTTCTGCTCCTGCCTTACAGTCGGCGATTATATGCTCTTCTACCTTTGTTGGCAAGTTTGTAAAAAATAGTATGAATTGCCGGACAGCGAAGAAATCAGCTCTGATAATTTTGACCAGACACCCGCCTGCGTGCTATAAAGTCACAAATCTACATCAAGGAATGATCGCAATGAGTAAAGGTGTCGTCTGGGATCTTACCAGCTATTTTGCTTCGTTCAACAGCCCTGAAATGCAGCAGTTCAAAAAAGAAATGAATGCCATGATCGACAAAATGCGAACCGAGAGTAGCACATTGGGAGCTCTCAACAAAAGCAACCTTGAGCAATGGGAAAAACTTGTGCTCGACTTTGAGCAGCTGACCCGCCGCCTTTCACACTATGGCTCTTACGTTGGATGTCTGCATTCCGCCGATGCCAACAACGAAGAATACGGCAAAGAATCAGCCGAAACCGACACTATCGGCGCTGAATTCAGCAAAATTGTGATCAACCTCAAAATGGGCCTTAAAAACGCTGAGGATGCAGACTTTAAAGCCTTCTGCCAGCGCGAGAAACTTGCTGACATCAGCTTTCACCTTAGCGAGCTGCGCGAAGAAGCTCAGAAAACCATGAGCAGCGAGCTTGAAACTCTGGCCGCCGATCTCAGCGTCGATGGTTTCAGTTCCTGGGATCGACTATACAACGTGCTTGCCGGCAAGCTCTGTTTCGACATGCACTGGCCCGATGGCCGGGTTGAAAAGACGCCAATGGCACAATGCCGTTCACTGATGCAGGACTCAGACCGCAAGGTGCGTCAGGCGGCATTCGAACACGGCAACAAGGCGTGGGAACAGGTCGAAGACGTCTGCGCCGCCTCGCTCAACGCTATTTCCGGCACCAGGCTCCTTCTTAACCGACGCCGCGGCTTCGAGCATTTTCTCGACGTATCGCTGCTGCAGTCGCGCATTTCGCGCAAGACCCTCGACGCCATGTTCCAAGCTATCGCCGAATGCCGACCCTTCATTCAGAAGCTCGGCAAGGCCAAGGCCAAGGCCCTCGGCCAGGAAAAACTTGCCTGGTATGACTGCGAAGCGCCGCTGGCGATTCCTTCGCTCAACCGCTACAGCTGGGATGAATGTGTAAACATGGTCGAAAAAGCATTCGCGCGGGCATATCCCGAGCTGTGCAACTTCTTCAAAGATGCGCTGGCAAAGAAATGGGTAGAATCAGAGCCTCGCCAGGGCAAGCGCCCGGGCGCCTTCTGCACCGGCTCTCTGCTGACCGAAGAATCGCGCGTCTTCATGAGCTATGCCGGCAGTCTCAATGACATATCGACGCTTGCCCACGAAATCGGCCATGCCTTTCACAGTGCACAACTCAACGGACTGCGCCCGCTGTGCCAGGAGTACCCGATGACCCTGGCTGAATCAGCTTCGACCTTTGCCGAAATTCTGCTGGCCGAAGGCATCATGACCGACCCGGACAGCACCGACGCCCAGAAACTCAGCGTGCTGACCTCTACGGTCAACCACGGCATAGCTTTTCTTATCGACATACCGATCCGATTCAACTTTGAAAAAGCCTTTCACGAAGAACGAATGCGCGGCGAAGTCAGCGTTTCGCGCTTCAAGTCTCTGATGACTGAGGCGATGCAGAGCCAGTTCGGCGATCTGCTCGAAGAAAATGGCGCCAACCCGTTCTTCTGGGCTTCCAAGATGCATTTTTACCTGACCGGTGTCAGCTTCTATAATTATCCGTATACCTTCGGCTACCTGCTCAGCCGCGGGCTGTTCGAAATGTTCAAACGAGAGGGCAAAGCTTTTCTGCCGAAATACCAGGAGTTTTTGCGATACTCAGGCAGCGATATGGCGCAGACCGTCGCTCAGAACACTCTGGGAGTCGACCTCGAAACTACCGACTTCTGGAAGCGTGCGATAATGAGCCACGAACCAGAACTTGCCGAATTCGAAACTCTCGTCAAAAAGGTGCTTGGCTGATCGATGCTGCCACAGAAACGCAGAGAGCTGGTTTTGCCGGCCAAATGCAGCGAAAAAAAGTTGTGCGTGGCCTTTTTCGATGCCGACAACACTCTGCGCGAAACTCACAGCAAAAAGCAGTCGCCGCATGGCCGCCACGACGTAATGATTTTCCGGCATGCGGCCGACAAGCTCAAAGCGCTGACCGAAGCCGGCTGGCTGCTGGCGATTGTATCCAACCAGGCGGGCATAAGCCTCGGATATATCTCGAAAAACGAGGTTGAAGAAGCCATGCAGGAGACAATTCGCCAGTTCGCCGAACTTGGCGCGGTTTTCAACTATTACGATTACGCCGAGAAATACGATGAGAATCGTAAACCTGACTGCGAAATGGCCTGGCGGCTCGAGCGCAAGCTGCACCAGCACAAACGCCGCATCGACTGGCAACAGAGCTTCATGGTCGGCGATGCTGCCTGGAAAAAGGCCAGGGATCTTCAACCAGACGGCTCACCCGGCGAAGATCATTCAGCCGCCGACCGGATGTTCGCCGAAAACATTGCATTGAAGCACCCGGGCTTCGGGTTCTTCCATCCCCGTGATTTTTTTGGTAAGCTGCACGGCGAATTCAACGCAAGGTAAAAAGACATGAGCAGCCAGAATCCAACTATCGGCCAGGCACCGGCTCCCGGCACGATAATCAACGGCTGCCGGATCATCGCTGAAATTGGCGCCGGCGGCATGGGCACGGTTTACAAGGCTGTCGATGAAAGTCTCAACCGCCATGTCGCCATCAAAATCATGCATCAGGCGACCGACAACCGCATCGGCCGCACCCGCTTTCTGCGTGAGGCCTCGGCGATCGCCCGCCTCGACCACCCTGGTATCGTAAAAATCTACAGTTACGGCGAGTACAACGAGCAGCCATTTTTTATCATGGAACTGGTAGAAGGCTGGTCGATACGCGACTTTATCACGCGCTGTCGCTACATTCACAATGCAGAGCACTCGATCAGCGACCTGCGAATGTCGGGCTACATACGCGAGGCCGCGCCGGGCACCCCTTATTTTCTGCAGGATCACCTGACCAACCCGGTTAACGACCCGAATTACCCGGCCCGCGTACGCAAACTGATGGCGTCGGCGGCATCGGCGCTGGCAGCAGCTCACCGTCTGCAGGTCATTCACCGCGACATCAAAGCCTCGAACCTGCTGATAAACAATGACACAATGCTAAAGCTGATCGACTTCGGACTGGTTAAAAAGAGCGGCGACAGCGAACTGACGCGGCCGGACCAGTTTATGGGCACTCTCTCTTACGCAGCTCCCGAGCAGCTGATGGGTAACCGCGCGCAAATAACCACACTCACCGACATCTACAGCCTGGGTGTCGTCATGTATGAACTCGCCTGCCTGCGCCACCCGATAACGGCCGAAGACCCGGCAGCAATAGTTTCGGCGATCAGCCGCGGCGATATTGCGCCGCCGAAAGCTCTCAACACACATATTTCGGAAGAATTTTCAGCATTGATCATGAAATGTCTCAAAACTGAGCCGGCACAGCGTTTTGCCAATGCCGACGAACTGGCAGAAGCCCTGCAGGAGCACTATTCTGCGCCCACCTGGTTTTCCGGTTTCAAAGAAATACTAAAAGGCTGGTTTTTCAGGGAAACACCCGGCGAAGTCGCCAGCCCGCAACCCACCCAGACAGTGGCGCCAGCTGTTTCCCCCTCTGAAAGCGAATCGCCAAAATCGGTCGCACTCAGGTTTCTCGACAGTGCCCGCAAAAAATTCTTCGTGAGTTTTGCCGTGATCGAGGCGATTGAAGACCTCAGACAGGCTTTTGAACTCGACCCAGGCAATGCCGACACACTTTTTCTGATCTGCTTTGCGCTCAACACGATCGGGGAGCGAGCCGAGATCAAAACCTTGATCGATGCCTCGGCCGAGCTGATAAGTCGCAGCGACGAAAAAGCCTCGGGAAAATTTATACTGACCCGCTCTATCTTTCTGTTGCGCGATTACGAAGAAGGTCGCAAACAGTCGATTCGCCTGCGCCAGATATACAGCGACGATCAGGACTTTCACTTCGCGCTGTTCTTCTGCCTCGAAACGCTTGGGAACTACAACGAGGCCATTGAAGTCGGCAACGAACTCGCCCGCTTTTCGCGCAAGAACAACATTGTCGCGGTTGCCCAGAGTGAATGTTACTTTTCGGTCATGGATTTCGACAGTGCGATCGAGGTGCTGCGCGAGCGCATCGAGAAATACCCGGATTACCACAATCTGCGTCTCAAGGTTATTCAGGCGCAACTCTTGAGCGGCCGCTTCGAGGAAGCTGCCGATGAGACCCGGCAATCGCTCGACAAAGACCCGAACAACATGCTTTTGCAGTTCTATTACAGCCGCATTCTCTCGCTGATGGAAAAATACCAGCAGTCTTTTGATACCATGCGCCGCGCAGTTGGCACGCCCGGAGACGAAGGTCTACGCGCCATGGGCTACTACTCGCTCTATCGGCTCGCAGAGGTCCTTGAAAAGCCGGAATCGGCCGAACGCTTCATCGCCCAGGCGAGAAAGCTCAAGCCTGAGATCGCGTTCATGACCAATCGAGAGCTGGCTGAACATGTTGCAAAAGACACTCTGCCAGGCATCGCCGAAGAACTCGGCAATCTGGAATGGTTCGCAACTGCCCGAAAATACGCGCAAAAAATCTGCATCGACACGCTCGACGTGCGGGCTTACACAATAGGCAACTATGGCTGTACATCAGTTCTGGTCGTGCAGAAAGACGGAACTATCAAACATCAGGCAATCTTCAGCAATTTCAATCTGCATGAAGGCGAAGAGCTCTACACCCAGCTCTGGTTGCCGGAAACGCCAGAATCACCCTTTATCGACCAGAATGGCAACATTCTGACATCGGCATTCTACCCGACACAGGGCAAAATCAGCGGCGGCATTGTCTCGCTTACCTTCGCCGAACCCTGGAACACCGGACAAAGCAGCTACATCTGCTGCCGTCTTTCTGACACCAGGGTTATCGAGACAAAGAACAGTCAGAAATTCGTGCTGCCACATCTGCCGCAGCCGGCATGCAGACGCCAGGCCTTTCTCATTGTGCTGCCCATCAGCGCCAGCCCGACAGCTTTTTCTCAACAGCCCGATGAAATAGTAGAATACAAGCGCTCAAAGGTCCTGTGCTACCTGCCATATCTGACCGCAGGCGCCGCCTTCAAGCTCGAATTCAACCTGACAGGCCGGTAAGCAGAAACAGGTCAGTGAAAGAGTTTTATTTTAACCCGCTTCAGCCCTTTGCCAACGCGACCGCCCGACACGACGCGATTCAGACCGACATAAATATCGTAATTTGGCTGACCTTCAGCGTCTCCCTGCCCGGCAAGGCTGAAAACATACTCAGACTTTACCGCTCCATCGACGCCCTTGTCGTTATGCCATGAAACCTGATTATTGCTGATTTCAAGCACAACCACTGCACCAGGCACTGCAACCCCTGCTGAGCGGGCAAGAATTTTGGCTTCGCCGGTCGGTGCTGTGTCATCGCCAAAGATCGTCAGATCCGGCCCCAGAATCTGCACTTCGCTGTCACGGGTCTGATCTGCGCCATCTCCGCCATGGCCATTATTCGAGACGGAATCTCCGATATTGAGAGTCCATCCGTCGATTTCATCGCCATAATGCAGTTCAAAGCGAGCTTTGGTAAATTCAGTCTTTGCCGGGTCAAGAACTACTTTGACAACAGCCTGGCAGGATGAATCAGAGGCAAACAGTTGAACGGCCTCCGGCTTTCTGCTGCCAAAACGCCGGTCAATCAGATCAATTTCACAATCAGCATCAGCCGCCAGTTCCTCTACCGGAATATTAGAGAAGTTTTCTTCAGTTACGCCTCCAGAGTCTTTTCCATAGGTATAACAGTTGTAACCGGCCGGCTTGCCATTGCCCACGCCGTATGGAAAGTCACAGTTCCTGACAGGCATTTCATCCGAGCGTTTCTCGATTGCCGGCTGCGCTGCTTCAACCGTAGCCTCAGACTCAGCCCAGAGAACCGTATTCATGCCCGCAAAGACGACCGGAAGACAACAGACCAGCAAAAACAATCTTTTCATACAACTCCCTCGCAGACCAGATGTCTGAAAAGATTATACCAGATTCATCTTCGTAAAATGCAATCGGTAATCAGGCAATACTCTGGCAGCAAAAATCCTGTTCAGGCAGCAGATCTGCACCTCACCATAGAAGTCCACTGCAAAAAGAATTGACTCTGTTACCTGAATCACAATAATCTGAATCTGAAGACAATCTTAAAAATCAGCCACAGACAGTGACTCTGCCGGTTCAATCTTTTAAGGTCGTAAGGAGGAACACAATGAAGCGAATGTTTTATACATTGCTGGCAGTTACAATGCTGGTAATGCTTTCACCAAATATACTTCCGGGAGGCGAAACAGTGAGAGAATGCTGTCGCAAACAGTATCTGATTTATCGATCAGATAATCCATGGGGTGATTACACGAAGAGCTACGAGCAGGAACAGGCGGGCAAACAGATTGCTGCCGTCGAACTGACCGACGAATATGAGCGAATTGTGAGTCTGGCCAGCTACACCATCGACGGACAGTCTCTTCTGGCAGATGACCGCAAGAATCAGCGCATAGTCGCCAATCAGGCTTTTTTCAGCCCGCTGGCGCGGCCTGACGTTACTGCTTTACGCGCCGGAGAAAAGTTTATCGTCGGCAAAGCTCTAGATTCAAGGCTCTATGCAGACCCGGGATTTCTCGTATCATTTCTTATGTATTCGCAGCTGATTCAGACTTACCACCACATGGAAGCCACCTTGAATCTACGACATGAAGAAGATTCAACAGAATCATTTTCAGCCATTTTCGACGGAGTTCACGTTTATTTCACCAATGAAAAAAACGAACATTCCTACAGTTTCAAAATCAGCATCGACAAAAAAACCGGCGAAATAAGCGTCACCAAAGAATAAGCAAGTGGGCTGTACTTGTTGAAAAGACTGTGATAGTATCAAACCGCTGAAATTGATAACACAGTTTTACCGGAGGCTTTATGGATCTTAAACGCAATTTCTTCATGCTCTTTCTTGGCCTGGCGCTTGTATTTTCAACTGGCTGCGGCGGCGGGGGCGGCAGTGGAAGCGGTCTGTTGCCGACACCGACAGCCGGCACCACGACTCTGAGCGGCTCGCTGCTGCTGACCGACCCGACCGACACCGGCTCTCTCAGAGCCGCTGCCGCACCGACACAGGCCAACATCAGTCTGCACTACCTTACTGCCGGCGGCCTGGAAGTGCCGCTCAAACAGGGCGTGATTGCGCAGATAATTGGCAACGGTGCGAGCTATGAGTTCAATTTCGACTACGATGCGATTGCCGGCAGTCGCCGCAACTTCATTCTCAAAGCCGCTCTTGACAACGGCCAGATAATCGAAGGCGTCGTGCCGATGAACCCTGGCGACAAGGATGTCAAGGCACCACCTATCACTCCTTTTGATAAAGGTATGGCCCGCTTCGTTAAAGAAGCCGCCATCAAAGGTAATCCTGATGTGAGTATCGGTGATCTTATGTCGATGTTTCCGCCTAAGGTGATTTTCGGCCTTTCCGAGGCTGATCTGCGAACGCTTGCTGGCGAATTTGTCGCCAGAGAAGCTAAAATTCAGACGCTTGCAACAACTTTTGGCGGGGAAGTCGCCGGCAAAATTGAGCAGCTGCGCGAATTCGCTTTTGAGGCGGCGCGAGACATAAGGGAATTCACGGCAAAATATCCGGAGATGGTCACTCCTGCCGAAATGCGAGAACGCTACGAACAGATGATACGCAACCGCGCGCAGTCTCTCGGTTTGCCTTCAGACGCGCTGAAAGCTATTGAAGATATTGACCTGCAGCTTGTACAGGGCATTGGCGACCAGACGCCCGGCATGAGCCTGCCACCTGATTTCTTAGATGATTTCAAAGGAATGGGTCTGGCAGTAGAAGCGCGCAACCGCATGGAACTTCTTTCACAGGCTCTGAAAACCCTGGCCGTTTACGCTGATATTGCAGATTTGATCGAAGCTTTCGACATTGCACTCGCTCGTATGTATGATGTAGTTCAAATGCAAAGGCCTGAAAACCTCGATGGTTTCATGTATGTCGATCCGGCCATACTGATCTTCGAAAAAGCCAGATTCATCGTATTCAAAGATCTCGGGCTTCTCGAAAAAACCGAAGATTTACCGCCACTCCTTTTCAAACTTATGCCAAGACCCGAAGACTTCGGCCCGGTTTACAACCAGCCGCCGATCGACTTTGACGACGATACCGTCTGGATACTCCCATATCCTGGCAAAGACGAAGCTTTTGCCGCGAACCTGCGCAAAATGATGATACAGACCGAAGACCCGGCACAGATTGCCAACATGCACAAATTGCTGCTGAGTAACCTGATGGGCCGTATCAACGAGAACTTTGACAGGCTCAAATTTGCCGGCACTCCACCAACCGGCGAAAACCGCAGTAAATTCGTCGAGGCTCTGTCCGTGCTGCTGGCCGAGCCGATGGATCCGGCCGTCTTTGGCTTCGACCCCGGCTACAACCCCGGAATTCCCGGCGCTGAACCCGGCTGGGAGGGCCCTGAACCGACAGAACCCATTCTGGAGCGCTACCAGAAACTTCATGGAACCCTCATCAAGCTTGAAATACCAAAAGTGCGCAACGGCGCGACTTATGAGTATGCTCTCAAAGAATTTGAGAATGCCGATACTACGAGCAGCGGCGGCTGGGCGAACCAGTATCACGCCTACATCTTCGCCAACGATCAAGATCTCAGCAAATACGTCGGCGTCACCGGCATATGCGTTCTCAAATTTCTCTCAGAACCTCTTTCAGAGCCGACATTCAATCAGCCAGAAGCGCCCGGCTTCACGTTTGTCGAATTTCATCCCGATCCGGTGAATTGATAACACAAGCGTAAACAGCGGGCAGTCACAACGACTGCCCGCTGTTTTTTTATAGAAAGATTCTTCGGCAGTGTTCTAATCAAATACCTTTGAATTCAGCCAGACACCTTTTATTGCAATATTGAACCGAGAATATATCTGGCTGTTTTGCCAAATAACCAATTAATAGTTGACAACCACACAGCATTTGGTTATTTTACCAAATGACCAATAAACAAATTTACGAGGCATGCAATGAACGACGAACAAAGAGTGTTAATCGAAGCCAAGACTGAAGTCCTCAAAGCCCTCGCCCACCCCACCCGACTTTACATCATCGAACAACTAGCACAGGGCGAGCAGTGCGTATGCAAGTTCGTCGAAGCTATCAAAGCTGACTTTTCAACGGTTTCCAAGCACCTTGCCGTTCTCAAGAATGCCGGCCTGGTCGAAGTCAATAAGCGCGGCCAGCTGGTGTTCTACCGGCTGCGCATGCAATGCCTGCCGAATTTTCTTAACTGCATCGGCAAGGAGGTCGCCGAAAACAGCGCTGCCCGCTCAAGAATCATCAACCACCAGCATAGACACAACAAAGTCAAAGAACCCATGGAGGCCTGAATATGAACTACTGGAAAAAGGAATGGAAAAGCTTTCTCACCATCACCGTCGTCTTTCTTGCATGCTATTACCTTCCGGTAGGCACGCCACGGTTTGACAACGCGGTTCTTGAGGCATTCCACCTGGTTAAATGGTATGCGCAGGAACACGTTCTGCTCTGCCTGATTCCAGCCTTCTTCATAGCCGGTGCCATAGGCGTATTCATCAGCCAGGCCTCAGTCATGAAATATCTCGGCGCCAAGGCCAACAAAGTGCTGGCATACGGCGTTGCTGCTGTTTCAGGCACAATTCTGGCGGTCTGCTCATGCACGATTCTGCCGCTTTTCTCTGGCATTTACAAAATGGGAGCCGGACTCGGCCCGGCCTGCGCCTTCCTCTACTCGGGGCCGGCCATCAACGTGCTGGCGATAGTATTGACCGCCCGTATTCTCGGGCCTGAGCTTGGAATTGCCCGTGCTGTTGGCGCCGTGCTGTTCAGCATCATCATCGGTCTGCTCATGCACATTATCTTCCGCAAAGAAGAAGAAGCCAAGGCCGCGGCACAGATGATGATGCCCGAACCAGAAGTGAAGCGCTCGCTGCTGCAGAACTCGCTCTATTTCGCATCGATGGTATTGATTCTGGTTTTCGCCAACTTCGGCAAGCCTGATTCAGCCGAAGGCATCTGGGCAACCATTCATGGTGCCAAATGGATGCTGACGTCGATATTTTCTGTAGCTCTGGCAATCATGCTGGTGCTCTGGTTCGAGCTCAAGGCCTGGAAAGCGATAGTTACAGGTATCGCCGTAGCAACGGTCGGCTACAACTACCCCACCGAACCGCTTATCGCGTTCACTGTCGGCACCATGGGCCTGGCGCTTTTCACCAGCACCCAGGAGGGCGAACTGTCTGAATGGTTCTCGACTTCATACGATTTCGCCAAGCAGATTCTGCCGCTGTTGCTTTTCGGCGTCGTCATCGCAGGCGCTCTGCTCGGGCGCGTCGGCAACGAGGGTCTGATTCCCTCTGCATGGGTCGCCCAGGCAGTCGGCGGCAACTCACTTTTTGCCAACTTCTTCGCTTCGTTCGCCGGAGCATTCATGTATTTTGCAACCCTGACCGAAGTGCCTATTTTAGAAGGCCTGATCGGCAGCGGCATGGGGAAAGGGCCGGCGCTGGCTCTGCTGCTGGCTGGCCCCGCCTTGAGCCTGCCGAACATGCTTGTCATCAGATCGGTTCTCGGCACTAAAAAGACAGTTGTTTTCGTAACTCTGGTAATTGTCATGGCCACGTTCAGTGGCATGCTTTTCGGAACAATCTACGGTTAATGGAGGTCTAAGTAATATGAAAATTCAAATTCTCGGCACCGGTTGCCCCAAATGTCACAAACTGGCTGAAGAAGCCGAAACCGCCGCAAAAGAACTCGGCCTGAGCTACGAACTGGTAAAGGTCACCGATATCAACGACATCATGGGCTTCGGCGTCATGATCACCCCGGCTCTGGCAGTCGACGGCAATGTAAAATTCGCCGGAAAAGTGCCTGGCGTCGAAGAAATCAAGAAACATCTCAAAGGATGAGCGCGTTGCAAAAACGCTGCTGATAGCTGAAATCAATATTTATAAAAAGTTGAGAACCTGCGTGAAATTCAATAAAACTGTAATATGTGCCATATTCTTTATTTCTCTGGCGATGGTTGGTTTTGGAGCTGGCCCCTGTTGTCCCGGGCATGACAGTGACTCCACCAGCACGCAGCTTCCTGCAAAAACCGAAGCCGCCGCAGCAACAGAAGAAGCAGCAGACACATCGGTCGAAAAAAACATTGCCGAATCAGCTGTCGTTGAGCCTCAGACTGCTGCAAAGCCAAAAATGATCGAATTTGGATCAAAGCAATGCAAAGCCTGCAAAGCGATGGAACCGGTCATGGAAAACCTTAAAAAAAGCCATTCAGAAGTGTTCGACATTGAATTCGTCGATGTCTGGCTGCCGGAGAACCAGACATTTGCAAAGAGCTACAGCATATCTTCGATTCCGACTCAGGTTTTTCTCAATGCTGCCGGAAAAGAAATAGCCCGCAACACCGGGTTCTTCTCTGAAGAAAGCATTCTGGCCAAATGGCGCGAACTCGGTGTTGATGTCGATGCCAACAAGACTGATACCCCAGCTGAAGACTAATCTTAAAAAGTCATCATTGCGAGTTAAAGATTTATAGAGAAGAAAAAAATGCCTGACCGAAAAAAACTCCAAAAGCTTATCAGTAATCTGCTGATTGCCTTTGTGCTTATCACCATAGGTTTTTCCCTCGGCAAGCACAGCGTGCTCAACCGTATGACGGCAGATGCGGCTACGGTTTCAGCGAGCAACAGTTCCCTGCCCGATATAAAAAAAGCGGTTAAGATTTTCTACATGCACAGCACCTTTCGTTGTGTTACCTGCAGCGCAGCCGAAACACTTGCGCTGGATCTTGTCGACAAGGAATTCGCAGAAGCCAGAAAGACTCAGACACTGCTTTGGGAGAACGTCAACTTTCAGGAAAATGCAGCGTTGGCAAAAAAATTCGATGTAATCGCCACCTGCATGGTGATCGCGACTGTCGAAAATGATCAAATCATTGACTTTGTCAGACTCGACGACATTTTGACGCTTTCTGACAAGCCCGAAGAATTCAACGCCTATGTCAGAAATGCTGTCAGCAAAGAGCTTGGCAAGATGGCCGGGAGTTAACATGGACTGGATAAGTATCTCTTCAGCCGCCTGGCTTGGCATTCTCACCGCCATCAGCCCCTGCCCTCTCGCCTCGAATGTTGCGGCAATATCCTTTATTGGCCGCCAGCTGCACAGCAAGACGGCTATTCTTGGCTCCGGCCTTCTCTATACCACCGGGCGCACACTGACCTATGTCGTGCTCGGAGCGCTGATGGCAAGCGGCCTGCTGGCCAGCGGCGAAATTTCACGATTTCTGCAAAGGTATCTCAATGAGCTTCTCGGGCCTTTATTGATTATTCTCGGCATGATTCTTCTTAACATGATCGGCGGCAGCATAAGTATCAACATGGCTGGCGAAGGCATTCAGAGAAAGGCGCAACAACATGGCACGCTTTACGCTTTTCCTCTGGGCGTGCTGTTCGCGCTTTCATTCTGCCCGGTTTCAGCCGGGCTTTTCTTCGGCGGTCTGGTGCCGCTCGCTGCCGGAGCGAACTCCGCCGTCATGCTGCCTTTGATCTATGGTATCGGCACTGCGGTTCCCGTGGTTGTTTTCGCATTTCTGATCGCCTTCGGCAGTCAGTGGCTGGGCACAGCCTTCAACAGCCTGAATAAAATCGAATTTTTCGTCAGACACGCCACCGGCATAATTTTCATTCTTGTCGGCATCTATTACAGCCTCGCCTATGTCTACGGCATCATGTTGTTCACCTGATCCGATAAAATCTTGGACTACGCCTGTGCCGACTTGAACCAGTGTTTGGTCTTCAAACAGAAACGCACGAGCATGAGCATGACCGGCACTTCGATCAACACACCAACGACCGTTGCCAGCGCGGCACCGGAAGAAAGTCCGAACAACATGACAGCAGTGGCAATAGCGACTTCAAAGTGATTTGATGCGCCGATCATGGCGGCAGGAGCGGCGTCTTCATATTTGAAGCCAAGAAATTTTGCAGCAACGTAGCCAAGTACGAAAATCAGAATTGTCTGGATGAACAACGGAATGGCTATCCAGAGTATGGTGAGCGGGTTGGCAACGATCACTTCGCCTTTGAATGAAAACAGCAAAACCAGAGTAGTCAGAAGCGCCAGAATGGTAACCGGCGTGAGAAAGTGCAGAAACTTTTCCTTGAACCACTCTTCGCCCTTTTTTGCGATAATCAGTTTGCGCGAGAAAAAACCTGCGACCAGCGGCAAGGCAACGTAAATCGCCACAGACAGCAGCAGTGCCTGCCACGGCACCGGCAGCTTCCCGACGCCAAGAAGAAAGCCTCCGAGAACCCCATAAAGCAGCAGCATGGTCAAAGAGTTAACAGCGACCATAACAAGAGTAAGACCATCGTTGCCGCGTGAGAGATAGCCCCAGACCAGCACCATCGCTGTACAGGGTGCAATTCCGAGCAGAATGGTACCGGCGAAGTAACTGCGCCAGAGAGGAACCTGCAGCATCTTGACGCCGTCATGCAGCACTACTGTTCCGGCTCCGTGCGTGGCGCCAACATCGAGATCGAGGCCAAACGGCATTTTTACCAGATCGACAGCTTCAGTGCCGATAAATGACTGGAGCAGGTAGCCAAGAAAGAAATAGGCGATCGCATACATGGTAAAGGGCTTGATCGCCCAGTTGATGAAAAGAGTCAGGAAAACCGGCCTGCCGCTTTTACCTGCCTTGACGACCTCGGCAAAGTCGATCTTGACCATGATGGGATACATCATCAGAAACAGACATATCGCGATCGGAATCGATACGACCGGTGCTTCATTGACATAAATTGCCATACCGTCGAGAGTTCTGGCAAGATCGGGAGCGACCTTGCCAAGAATTATGCCGCCAACGATGCACAAAAAGACCCAGAGTGACAGGTATTTCTCGAACACGCTGGTCATCTGCCGTTCTTTGTTTTCAGTATTTTCGTTCATGATTCTCTCCGTTCTCATTTCTCAAAATTTCGATCTGGCCGGGCCTCTGTAACTTCGGTCAGCAGCCTGACTGCTTTTTTTCAAGCATAAAGCTTATACATGAGTATTCACTTCACTCCTAACTATCTTTTTACAGCCCTGATTGAAGCCGAACAGACATATTTCTCGGCGTCAGGGAACCAGGTTTTGATGAATTCTGCGCTCTCGGGCTTGAGATCGACCTGAACCGAATCAAAGCCTTGTCTGATCAGAATCTGTTCGAGTTCGCCGACCGAAACTGCGCCGGCCACGCAGTCGCAGTATGCTTCCTGGCTGTTCTGCATCTTTTCCGGCAACGGTTTGAGCGCTACCACATCAGAAACAGCTATGCGGCCCTGCTGGCGCAGTACCCTGTATGCCTCTGCAAAAACCGCAGGCTTGTCGGGGGAGAGATTGATTACACAGTTAGAAATGATCACATCGACACTGCTGTCAGCCACTGGCAAATGCTCTATTTCGCCAAGTCTGAATTCAACATTGGCGAATCCTCCATTTATGGCGTTTTTGCGCGCCTTACTGACCATCTCTTGAGTCATATCGACACCGATTACCCGGCCTTCGGCACCGACCTGGCGGGCAGCCAGAAAACAGTCGAACCCGCCGCCGCTGCCGAGATCGAGAACTGTCTCGCCTGGTTTGAGTTGCGCGAGTGCCTGCGGATTACCGCAGCCAAGGCCCATATTGGCGCCTTCCGGCACTGTCGAAATGTCGTTTCCTGAATATCCGAGTTTTTCAGATACTTCCGGATGTCCGAACGGGTCAGAGCAGCAACCAGCCGACGGGCCACAGCACCCACCGCCACCAGCAGCAACTTTTGCGTATCTCTGACTTACCTTCTGGCGAATTTCATCATCTTTGATCACTTTAAAATCCATGTCAAACACCTTCTTTCTTGAGGTTTCTGATAAATTCTGCTATTTCATCGCGAACGCGGCGATAGCAGTTGAGAATCTGCTCTTCATCTTTGAGGCCTGCCGCAAGAGCCGGCGGGTCATCTAAAGGCACATGCACGACTCTGGTTTTACCTGGAAAAATCGGGCAACTCTCATTTGCCTTGCTGCATACGGTAACGATCAGATCGAACTCCTGCCCGACAAACTCGCTGAGCAACTTGGATCGATGCTTTGAGATATCGACCCCAACCTCATTCATAACGCGTATCGCGTACTGATTCATACCGTGCGTGGCGACTCCGGCAGAAAAGGCTGCGAATTCGTCACCACGAAGATGGCGCAGCCAACCTTCGGCCATCTGGCTTCGACAGGAATTGCCGGTGCACAAAAATAGAACGCGCTTTTTCATCGCTGCTTACCTCTATTTCTGCTGACAGGCTTGCCTGGAGTGCACTTATCCAGTGGCTGACAGAGCTTTTCCGGCGGCATTGCAAATATCTCTGCAAGCCTGCCCCGGTCTGCTTGCATTCTGGGCGATCCAGCAAGTTCGCCAGACAACCAGGTGGCAAGTCTGGCATTGTCACCGAGCCATTCTCGACTGACCCGGTAATGAGCCCAGCGGCCTTCTTTGCGCTGATCGAGAATACCGGCCTGATACATCAGAGCCAGATGTTTTGAAGTAGTTGAAGATGCCAGGCCCAGCAGGGCAACAATCTGGCAGACGCACAGTTCCTGCTCATGCAGAGCCATGAATATACGCAAACGGTTCTCTTCAGCCAGAACTCTTAAGGTATTCAGGGTTTCTTTCATATAATCGCCTTACAATATAAGTCATATTTCGCCATATAACGAAATATATATAATTATCTATTTTTAATCAAGATAAATGATTATTTTGCGATCCGGCTTAATGTGATACCATTATCAACGAGCACCCTTATGCATAAGCAATACTGAGTGGCGACAACCAAGCCATATACCGCGAAATCTTGCAGGCACAGGGATGTAGAGATACAAGTTTGAACGGATCGGTTTGAACGCGGAAAGAGGAACTTCAATGGCTCATAACACAGTAAAAGCTGGTTTTGCAGCACTGGTAGAAAGAATCAACCTATATCCGCAGGGAGCTACCGAATCTGAGCTTCTTTACAAAATTCTGCAAATCCTTTTCAAGGAACAGGAAGCCAGCCTGGTAGCATCGCTGCCCATCAAGCCCTTTACGGCACGCAGAGCGGCTTCAATCTGGAAAATGCCAGAAATGAAAGCTCGCGAAATTCTGGAGAGTCTTGCAGACAGAGGCTTGATGGTCGATATGGCGCACGGCAAGGACACCCTTTACGCCCTTCCGCCGCCCATGGCCGGCTTTTTTGAATTCTCGCTGATGCGGGTTCGCCCCGACATGGATCAGAAGGCTCTGAGTGAGCTTTTCTTCCAGTATTTGAACGTCGAAGAAGACTTTATCAGAGAGCTCTTCACCGAAGGCGAGACAAAGCTGGGGCGGGTGTTTGTCAACGAGCAGGCCCTTATGCAAAAGAGCAATCTGATGGTTCTCGATTACGAGAAGGCTACTGAAGTAATCGAGACCGCTTCGGCAATCGCAGTCGGCATGTGCTATTGCCGCCATAAAATGATGCATCTCGATCGAGCCTGCGACGCGCCGATGGACATCTGCATGACTTTCAACGTCGCCGCAGAATCTCTGATTCGCCATGGAAACGCGAAAAGAATCGACAAAAAAGAGTGCCATGATCTTTTGCAACAGGCTTATGATCACAATCTGGTTCAATTTGGCGAGAATGTCAGGGAAAGTGTAAACTTTATCTGCAACTGTTGCGGTTGCTGCTGCGAAGCGCTGCTTGCCGCCAAACGCTTCGCGATTCTTCACCCGGTTCACACCACAAATTTCATGCCCGAGATTAACAAGGATAAATGCGTTGGCTGCGGCAAGTGTGTAAGCATCTGCCCGGTTGAATGTATCAGCCTGGTTTCAGCAGAAGACAGCGGCAACCCGAAACGCAAAGTAGCGCAGATCAATGCTGAAACCTGCCTCGGCTGTGGACTTTGTTTTAAAGAAAGAACGCGCGACTGCATCGATCTGAAGGCCAGAGACAAACGCGTGATTACTCCGGTTAATGGCACTCACTTAAGAGTACTGATGGCAATAGAAAGAGGCAAACTGCAGAACTTCATCTTCGACAATCGCGTCCTATGGCATCACCGGGCACTGGCCGCAGTTTTAGGAGCTATTTTGAGCCTTCCCCCGATCAAACAGGTTCTGGCAAACAAGCAGATCAAATCAAGATACTTTGCTTTCCTGTCGGAGAGATTCGAAAAACTTTATTATCGCCCAGCGGAGTGAAAAAGCGATCTGGCCTTCAGACCTTGCAATTTTTAGTAAGCTTTTGTATATAAACGACTTTTAAACCTGAAATGGAGCATAATTTTGACCGGCCAAATCGCTACAGAGTCTGAGCTTTGTCCTTTATGCGGCGCCATCAGCCAGGACTTTTTCAGACAGCAATACTTCGGCTGCCCAGAGTGTGGCGGTATTTTCATGGCACCGCACCTGCGGCTAAATGCCGACAGAGAAAAGGCCAGATATGAAACCCATAACAACGACGTAAACAATCCAGGGTATCAGAAGTTTGTCGAACCAATTGTCAGTGCAGTTCTGTCAGATTTTTCGCCTGTGCAGCGCGGTCTCGATTTTGGCGCCGGAACCGGCCCGGTAATTTCCAGTCTTCTTCAGAAAAGAGACTACAACATAGTTCAATACGACCCGTTTTTTTTCGACAAGCCGGAGTTGCTTCAGCAAAAATACGATTACATAGTATGCTGCGAAGTTATAGAACACTTCTATCACCCGGCCGAAGAGTTTCGCCGTCTGCGCGATCTTCTAATCGACGGCGGCCGAATTTTCTGTATGACCATGCTATACGAAGATGAGATCGACTTTGCCAGGTGGTTTTATAAAAACGATGAAACCCATGTTTTTTTCTATCGCTCGCAGACTCTGGCCTGGATAGAAAAACACCTGGGTTTCTGCGCCCTCAAAGTCACAAACCGGCTGATTGAACTGGCCCGCAGTAATCTTTAGCCAGATCCTGAAAGCATCTTTTCTATTGTAAAGGCAGAATATAGCAACAGTTTGTGAAGGATTGTGGTGGATTACTGAAAAATAATGGAGGATTGACTGAGATGAAAAAAATTTGCATAACTATTGTGCCGGTAATTTTCGTTTTTGTGTTTTTCTGTTCAGCAAATGCGCATGCCGGCGGATTCCAGATTTATCAGGCGGCAGCTGCTGATGCCATGGCGCTGGGTGCAGCCACCGTCGGGCGCGATGACCTTGTCTCAAGCGCCTGGTATAACCCGGCAGCGGTTATGGAGTTCAAAGACACCAGATACAACTCGGGCTACTCTCTGGCAAAAATAAACTGGACCTACGAGCCTGGCAATGGTCTGGCAAAGATGAAAGTCAAAGACAAAACTCAGCTGGTTCCCGGCTCACATCTCATTCACCCGCTGAACAGCCGATATACTGCAGCATTTTCGTTTTACACGCCCTATGGCCTGGGAATGAAATGGCATGACCACGATGTGCAGCGTCTTATTGACTCCGGGCTGTATAATGACCCCGGTTCTTCTCCGGCAGGAATGCTTGTCACCAAGGCCATTACCACCACTGCCGACCTCAAGGTGCCATATTTCAACTCGACTATCGCGACACGCCTTTCTGACAAGTTTTCGCTGGCCGCTGGATTCAGCGTGATCAAGGCAGATTTCAAACTGCGTTTTCTCTCAAAAAGCACTATTTTGCCGGCAACCGTCGCCTGGAACGACTTCACCGAATACCGTGCCGATGGCTGGGGGCTTGGTTATATTCTGGCCGGACACTATAACACCGGAAAAGACTGGAAGTTTGGCATGCGCTACCTCTCCAACGCCGACGTTAAAATGCACGGCACCGTCGAGAATCATCCGACGGCCGGCGACACCTACATGAAGGGAACGATGAAACTGCCGGCAACTCTCACTGTTGGATGTGTCAACTCCGGAATAGATCGCTGGCAGCTCTCTTTCGACGTCATGTGGACAGAATGGAACCGGTTCAATCAGCTCAAAATCGACCCACGCTACGCATGGCAGCCAGCTGACGGCGGCTTTACTGCACCCAAAAACTGGAAAAACACTTTTTCATACAGGTTTGGAGCTGAATACAGGTATTGCGAGCACTGGACCCTTCGCGGCGGCTATGTTTACGACAATTCACCAATACCTGACACAACCAGAAACTTTGAGTTGCCGGGCACTGATGGCCATATCTTTTCGCTTGGCGCGTCGAGAAAGACTGAGAAATACATTTTCGACGTTGGCTACAGCTACATGGTGCTCGATGACGGCAAAGCAGGTCAGATTCCGCTTAATGGCATCGGCAGATTCACCGGCGCCGACAACCACTTTCTCATGTTCAGCTACAGCATGAAGCTGTGAAATCAAGACCTTCTCAATGAGACCATTTTCTGACGGCATCTTTGAATGCATAAGGATCTTCGGGAGTAAAACGTATTTCTTTAAAGTAGCCGCAGTTGCGGGTAATACCAACATGCGTGAATACATCGGCAAAGTCAAGCTTGAGTGCGCCCCATGAAGTTCTGATCACCGGTGGCCTGAAAATATCAATGTTGACAAAGTCGGCGCGCCTGATGACGATAGTTGTAAAAAAGAGCTTGAATTCAAGCTCGATGCGGTCTTCGTAAATACTGTAGGTATTCCAGAAGCTCTTAAAACAGCCTTCTGAGCGATAAAGCAACCGGCTGCCATCTTCACCCATAATTACCCCGCTCTGTCTGTAACAAATTGCTGCTTCCTGCAGTTTAGCCCAATTTGATTGAATCTACAATGGGTGCAAAAAATTTGGGGATACTTTAAAAAGTTACTAATTGCATTTCCTGCAAAAGTTTGCATGAAGTTTTATCTACAGCTCAATCTGTTTGACATATTGTCCGATCTGGATAGTTTATATGATTGTCGTCGGGGAAATGTCGCTCTCGACAACAGATGAAAAGGATTCTGGAGGACCTGCGAAGATGAAATACCTGTTCAGAGCATTTATCGTGTTAACTTTTGCCATCGCCCTTATTGCCACCGGCTGTGGCGGCGGAGGTGGCGGTGGCGGGACCTACTTGCCGCAGTCGTCTGAAACAGGTTCGATCAGTGGTCAGATTGTTAACAACACTATTTCCATCGGTGGTGGCAGCGTGCGCTCGCAAGCAGCAGGAACCGAAGAAGTTAAAGTGTATGTAGAACAAAATCCAACACTGACGACACTGGCCGACAGTGCCGGTAAATTCCTGCTCGAAAATGTTCCCGCCGGCGTAGTAAACCTGGTCGCCGAGCACAAAACCGCCGACGGCCAGCTGTTCAGAATGCGATCAGACGAAATCACCGTCGAAGCAGCAAAAACCAGCGAATTACCGGCGGCCATCTCTGTCATCAAAGCTGACAAAGAAATCAGCGGGCGTGTTATCAATGCCGACACAGCCATGGCTATCCAGGGTGTCACAGTTTCTGCATGGGGCAAGACAGTTACTACTGACGCCAACGGCAGTTTCTCTCTAAAAGAGCTTCCTGATCTGGCTTTTCAGTTCAAGCTGAGCAAAGACGGATTTGAAACAAAGATCCAGACAGTAGAAACCAGCGGAGACTTCGCACAGTCTTTTCTAGTTGAGCTTAAGCCGGTAGCTGCAGTAGCACCTGGTGCGTCAACAGGCACTATCAAAGGCAAAGTTGTCTCAACCATGAATATGTTTCAATTTCCTGCAGAAGGCGCCAATGTATTCTGCGAACAGTATATGAATCTTACAGCCACAACTGATGCTGAAGGCAACTTCACCATAAGCAACATACCTGCTGGAAAAGTATACATAACGGCAGTGAGTGCTGATGAAGCCAACCGTGGCCGCACCGAAGAGTTAACTCTGAGCGCAGGACAAACTCTTGACCTGAGTGGTTCACCAATTACGCTAACCTTCGCATCAAGGTCTGTTGGCGGTTTCATAAATGTGACAGGAGGCACTGACGCTGATCTCGTCGGCATAAAGGTCACTGTTCTCGAGAAAACAGTATTATCAGATGCTGACGGCATGTTCAGGATTTTGAATCTGCCAATGCAGAAAGTAACAGCTCGATTTGAAAAATCTGGCCTGGTCAGCAAGGAGATTGAAGTTGATCTTGCACCTGGAGATTTCAATCAAATCGTTGAAATGGAACTTCTGAAGCTGGAAGAAGTCGTTCCTGAAGTCGAAGATGAAGGGCCATTGCGTGATATAAACACCATAGCAAAAAGCATATATAAAATGCCGCTCGACGAAAACAACATTTTGCTGACAGCTCAGGCTGTGGTGAAACTACCTGAAATAACAGGTCTGCGACGAAGTGACCTATACATGTTCTCAAATGACGGTGGCCCTGGCTCATTCGAAACTCAGGTCGAAACGGATGGTTTTATTCCTACCCGCGCCATTACTGCCAGCTCCTCACCTGCTCTGGTAATGTTTGGAATCAAAGATGAACATTACCTCTACACTTATCACCCAATGCTGCTCAAAGTCTGGCATCCCTATGATACAGAATACGACAACTATATAGATTCGAGATCTACAGCTGAAGCGCTGGTGATCTTTGACAAGGTTCTGTGGACTCTGGACAGGGATCAGTTTTTGCTGGCGCTCAAAAAAGTCCGCAACCACAGCGCCCTCAACGATCTGATCAGTGCAGTTGAGCTTGCTCTGCGCGTTCCGGAACCAGAAACTCTGTACAGCGACACGCTCATGCAGAAATCTGCTGCCATAGCTCAGGCGGTCGCGCAGGAACTCAAAGTCGGGCCTTATGCAGCATCGATGCGTTCGTCGCGCCTGATGCCCTCTATGCGCGCTGCCATTGGTGAGGTATCGGACAAAGCCGTTTACGTAGAAGATGATGGTGCGCGCAGCGCATCGACAGTATTACTCACCAACCGGTCTTATTGCCATTATACGGTCAGCATAACCAACGACATGACCTACCAGACAATAAAATCACCGGCCGGCAACAATTATTTTGCGCTCGAACGTTCGACGCACACCAGCTATACCTGGAGCTGGCCACCTGATCGTAAAAAGCAGGTTACAGTAGACCTTGGCCCGGGTGAATTTACGACAACATTCACCAAACAAAAGGGTCTGTCCGTTTTCGACGGTCTGATGACCCTTGCCGGAACGGTAATCGGTGCCGGTGCTTCAAGTTATGAAGAACTGGACGACGGCTACAAAATGCTTTCCACAACGGGACAGGGCGTGCTGGAAATTATCAATAAAGCTACAACAGCTCAGATCAACTCATCGGCAGACGCTCTTGCGCTTGCCGACGAACTGCTGTTCTCGACCGGCAAGATGGGCTTCGAAGTACTCATGGATTTTGCGCCAAAATACTTTGGCGCCAAGCTCGCACGCGAACTCAAGAATTCATGGTTCAAGACCGCTGCCAAATTCATGGCAAAAAAGGCTTTGATCTGGGGCGTAGCAATCTACAATACCACTGATGTGGCATTGATTATCTATGACGTAGCCAAAACGCCTGATTCCTACCATATGAATTCGGATAAGGAATTAAAGTAAGATTTAATCATGGTTTTACATGTCCCAGACATCATCGAGTTTGTCTCTTTGAGGCCTTCTATCGAAGGTTTCGGTAAGAGCAAGCCTCCAAAGGTCG
>JAACJG010000023.1 GCA_009917695.1 Candidatus Rifleibacterium amylolyticum
CTTCTAAATTCAAGTGCAGATCCTCTTCCGCCGCGAAGAGCCTTTTTCAGAAACTTTCGTTGTGAATCAGAAAGCTTGACCACAAACTGCTTTTTTCGGCCCATGATGCCCTCCTTCTGGTGCCCTGCTTTAAAAACAGGGTTCAAAGAAGATGATCGCTCAGATAGGAAAAAAGTACAAGCTTTTTCTTGTGCTTCAACTTTGACAGACCACTAGGATTGCGCGGTGATGGTTGCGGGATCGAGGATTTCGACAAGAGCCTCGGGGTCGATGCGGTATTCACTGCCATAACCGCCAAAGAAGCCGTGCGCTTCGAGCAGTCGCAGGGTCAGCCGGTTCCATTTCAGGGTTTTGCCGGTTTTCTGATCGATGAGATCAACGTCACCTTTTTCAAACAGGCCGTCGCCCCAGGGGCTTGGAATCTTGCCGCGGTCGTCACGAACCTTAATCAGATAGCGGTTATCAACAAGCACTTCCTGCTCCATCAGGTCCGCACCGCGCTCAGCCAGGTCCTGCAAACAGGCGGCAATCCTGGCGGTATCCAGCTGCAGGCGCTGAACTGTCTGATGATCGACCTCGAGAATATCGGCAAGCTTGCGATCGTCGTGCCCGAGAAAGCCCTTGAGGGTCAGAACGCCGGGCCGCATTTTTTCCTGAATTCTGTCGAGTTCTGGAGTCTGCTTCACTGCTTGCTTCCTTTCACGAGAACTTGTCGTAGTAAATTCTGTCTTCCGGCATTCCTTTACCGGTCAAAACCTTGACGCAGGCATCGATCATGCCGGGGCTGCCACAAAGATAGGCTTCGAGCTCTTTCATATCGCCGTAGTTGCGGGCGACAACCTCAGTGATAATTCCTTTTTCATAGGGATGATCACTGTCGTCCTTTGAGAGTGCCGGCACAAATCGAAACCAGGGGTGTTCCTTTTCGATCGCCTTGAATTCTTCGACATAATAGAGATCACGCTGTGATACTGCACCAAAAAAGAAAGTAGCCTTGCGATTGCTGATGCCGCGATCGATCATGTCGAGAACGATGCTGCGAATCGGCGCCAGGCCCGATCCGCCAGCGATGCAGACAATCTCGCGATCGGTGTCGCGCAGAAAAAACTCGCCGAATGGCCCGATCAAACGAACTTTGTCGCCTTCCTTAAGATGTTTGAACACATAAGTGGTGACCATGCCGTTGGGCACGTATCTGATAACCAGCTCGATCGCCCGGTTATCGGAAGGAGCAGAACTGATCGAGTAAGCACGCGAAGTCTCTTCTCTGACATCTTCATAAGGTTTGCTGAAGAGATTGGCGAACTGCCCGGCCTTGAATTTTATGGTTTCACCTTCTGGCAGCTTGAATCTGAGCCCTTTGATGTCATGGGTAAAATCAGTGATGGATTCAATAACCGTTTCAAATTCTTTGATACTGAGCAACTCTTCGGGGACTTCGATCTTGATGTCACCACGAACCTTTACCTGGCAAGAAAGGCGCACGTCGCTCTTTTTTTCTTCGTCATTGAGATAAGGCACCTCGGTCGGAAGCAGCGGACCGGCACCTTCGAGCACGCGACATTTGCAGGTGCCGCAGCTGCCACGGCCACCACAACCAGAAGGCAAAAACAGTTTCTGACCGGCAAGTGAGGTGAGCAGACTGGCGCCGCCCTCAACCTTGAGTACTTTTTCACCCTGATTTACATCTATTGTGCATTCGCCGTAGTTGGCAAAAAAGAACTCGGCGACCAGAAGCAGCAAAGTCAGGACGCCGCTCAAGGCGCTTAATACAAGCACAGCTGTAATTATCGGTGTCATAAAACCTGCCTGTCAGTTGATTCTTACGATACCGGAAAACCCGATAAAGGCCATCGCGATTATACCGGTAATGACCAGCGCTATGCCGGCGCCTTCGAGTTCAGGGATAACCTTGGATTTCTTTTCCATGCGGGCTCTGATGCCGGCCAGTGCGGCAATGGCCAGGGCCCAGCCGGTTCCGGCACCGAGGCCGTAGGCTATTGACTGAGTAAAGCTGTATTGCCGGATTACCAGAAACAGCGCACAGCCAAGAATTGCGCAGTTAACGGTTATCAGCGGCAAAAAGATGCCCAGTGTCAGATAGAGCAGCGTACTGACGCGCTCGATCACCATTTCGATAATCTGCACGAAAGCTGCGATAACCACGATAAACGCTATATACTGCAGGTATTCAAGCTCATACGGAACCAGCAGCTTATGATAAACCAGCCAGTTGATAGGAGCCGTAAAGGTCGAAACAAAGATAACGGCAGCTCCCAGCCCGAGAGAACTCTTGAGATCTTTGGAAACAGCCAGAAAGGAACACATACCCAGAAAATTGGTAAGCAGAATGTTGTTGGTAGTAATCGCCGCGAAAAAGATGATAAAGGGGTGAACGTTCTGTATGTCCATGCCTTACCTCTTTTCTCCACCGGATTTAAAAGCCCTGACGATCCAGATGTAGGTGGCAAGAGCAAAAAATCCGCTCGGCGCTATTACCATCATATTCCATTTTGTCCAGTCGGCCGGGATCACCTGGATGCCGAAAAAAGAACCGAGACCGAGAGGTTCACGAATCATCGCGATCGGCAGCAACACCAGAGAATAACCGATGCCGGCGCCAATGCCATCGAGAATTGAATCGACGGGCTTGTTGGCCATGGCGTAGCCTTCGGTGCGCCCCATGACAATGCAGTTGGTAATGATCAAACCGACGTAGGGACCAAGTTCGTTGCTGATTTCAGGCAAAAAGGCGTCGAGCACGATTTTGATAAAGATGACATAAGCAGCGATGATCAAAACCTGAATTATCATGCGCACACGGCGCGGAATCACGTTACGCATCAATGAAACAGTAAAACACGACATAGCCAGTGTAAAAATCAGGCCAAGACACATTACCAGTGTATTTTTAACAAGATTGGTAACGGCAAGAGCTGAGCAGATGCCCAGAATCTGCCCGATAACCGGGTTTTCTTCCCACAGCATTCTTTTGAGGGCGGCAAAGCCCTTGACCGGACCATTGTTCAATTGCTGTTCCCTCCCTGGTTGAGACTGGCAAAGTAAGCCAGCGACCTGTTGACAATCTTTTCAACAGCGCTGGAGGTGCCGGTGGCACCGGTAATGCCATCAATTTCATCGCCGCGATTTGCTGATCCTTCGGCAACCATGCGAAAATAAAGGCCATCTGACCGTTTTGTGGCAAATGATCGTTCTTTGAAGCGCGCCTTGAATTCAGGTTCGCTGATGCGACCGCCAAGCCCCGGAGTTTCGCCATGCCTGGTAAATTCTATGCCCTTTATCTGCAGGCTTTTGGCATCGACAGCGATAAAGCCGATGATGTTGTCCCAGAAACCCTGACCGGAAAAGGCAAAAACAAACATTTCATCGCCTGAATTCCGGCGACGGTAACATTCAAAAGCGGCATCACTGGCAAATTTGACTGGTTCGGTCTGTTCGGCGAACAGAACCGGAACCTCAGAATCAGCGACCGGGCGGTCTGCCGCTATCAGGCCAAACAGGCCAAGAATCACGCGTTGTCGGGCAACGCTGCGGTTAAGCTCGATACGGTCTTTCAAAACGGCATTTATGCCACTGACGAGAAGCGTGAACAAGGCAGTGACGGCAACAGTGAACAGAAGGGTTTTGATCTTTTCGCTCATGTTGCCGCCTTTAGTGATTTTTCCCAGTTGGTGACGGCAATTTCGATGAGCGGGCCGAATGTATTGCCTAGCAGTATGGCAAACATGAAGCCGGCATTGAAAGCCGAAAGACTGCGAATAATCGCGGCGAGAAAGCCGATCAGAAAGGCGTAGAGCCAGCGGGCGGTATTGTTTATCGGAGCGGTGATCGGCTCGGTTGCCATAAAAATCGAAGCGAACAGGGTGCCACCACCAAAAACGTTGACCAGATAGCCCTGCCAGAGCGGTAGTGTATCAAGACCAAGCAGATGCATGATGAGTTTGGCGACAAAAAGCCCAACCAGTGGCCCGACCAGCAGCGGAATGAAAATTACTTTCTGATATAAAAGCCAGGCCAGCGCCAGCAGCAGAAGAATTGCACTGGTTTCGCCGATGCAGCCATTGATATTGCCGACAATCAGGCGTTTGAGATCGATCTTGTCGAAAGCCTGCAGCACGCGGTCGGCTTCGGCCTGGTTCTGTGCGGCGAGGGCTTCGCGGCGCACCTGGTTGAGTCGCTTTACCGAAGTAAGGGTTGTCGCGCTGGTGACAGCATCGATGTTATACATGCTCGAATCGACATCGGCGGTGCGGGTGACCGGAGCATAAGCGGCAAAACCGGCAGCGCCACCCTGAAATGGCACATACCAGCTGGCAGCCAGAGCCGCCGGAAAGCTGATATACAAGAAGCAGCGGCCGACCATGGCCGGGTTGAAAATGTTCTTGCCGAAGCCACCAAAGACCATCTTGCCGAAAATCATGCAGAAAAAAGCGCCGACGCCTATCATCCAGAACGGGACATTAGGCGGCGAGATAAGCGCGAGAAGCGCCCCGGTGACCAGCGCAGAGGCTGAGGCCGGCTTGTTTTCGCGGCGGGTAAAAAGGTATTCGGCCAGCCAGCAGCAAAACATGGAGAAAGCAACATAAACGGCTGAACGCCAGCCAAAATTGTAGACTGCTCCGGTCAGCGGCAGGCTGAGTGCGATGAGCATGTTTATCTGCGGTTTCTGATACAGCACATACTGTTTAAGAAAATTTGACATGGTTCCCCTGCGTTTCTATTATGACGCCATGATAATTAATAGCCCATGATAAAGTCAAACTAAAGACCTCAGCAAATAGCGTTAAAATTGAGGATAACAGGCTGTTGCATATTTTGGCAGATGTGCAATATATATATCCGGGCTCTCGGCAGGATACCAACGCTACAACTCTCGCCAGGCGAGATTATCGGTGAAGAGCCATGGCTCTGCGTCAAAAGTGCCTGACTCAGCCGAGTTGCTCTATCCTGCGCAGCTCGGCATAAGCACCTCCCTGTGCAAAAAGTTTTCGCTTTTGGTATGCCTGCCTGCGCCCTCAAGCATGAGTCACTCTACATTTTTATTATAACAACTCTGATTAAAGGCTGGCGAAGAGGTTGTCGAGGGCTTTAAGGCAGTCGAGGGGGTTCGACAGGTTCAAAGCATGACCGGCATCGGGCAGGCGACTGAACTTGACCGCAGGCAGTTTTTCGAGCAATGCAACCTGGCGCTCGGGCGCGCTGACCTTGTCGGCTTCACCGAGCAGAACCTGAACCGGGCATTTGATTTCGGGCAGGCGCTCATGCACTTCTTTCAGGCTTCGCAACATGGCATTTTTATCGGTCATCATCGCCATCAGGCTTTCAAACCTGGTATAGCGCGGCAACCAGGTGTCGAGATAATCATCGGTTAGCTTGCCCGGCGCAAAAACCCGCTCAAGATGCTGCTGCATTTTTGTCTGCGACAACAGTGGCATGAGAATACCCAGCAAGGTTCCGACTATGGCGCCTCTGGCAAGCTCTGGCAGTGAAGATGGAGTTTCGGAAACATTATCTGGTGTTACGAATGGTGCCAGCATGACAATACCGCGAACTTTTTCGGGGTAGCGTAACGCGACCTTGCAGGCAATGTAACAGCCGAGTGAATAGCCGACGAGAACTGCCCGGCCACCACATTTTTTATCGATAAGCCCGGCGTAGATCTCAGTATCGAGCCAGGGATCGCTGCTATCGTTGATCAGTTCTTCGCTCGACATATGACCAGGTCGATCTGGCATGTGAAAGCGATATTTTTCGGCATTAAAACCATCGAGCAATGAAGAAAAATCTTTGCGACTGCCGGGATTGCCATGCAGAAAAAGCACGCTTTCGCCTTTTCCAGCCTCTGACAGCGAAATTCTGGTCTCTTTGATCTCTATGGCCGTGGTCTGTTCGATAGCACCCATAATTTACCTCTGCTTGATTTTTAACCATATTAACACAGGTAACCAGAATGACTATACTGTTCTTTTTGTTGCGCCCACTTCAGTGAAAACGAACAGATACGGAAAATTTGGCGGGGGGATTTGAAATTTGTGTTCGTACTGTTATAATGAAGGTGGCTGGTGGGTACTTTGTACCGCTGGGGGCACTCCCCCGACCGCGGGACAAAGTGGGAGGTTGAGTGAGTCAGAGAAAGTTGTGCAGCCATATAGAAGGCTGATACTGATTGTTAAATCAGACCTGAGGCATGAGTCTCAGTTTTTTTTTGCGCTTTTTGCCTGAACTGGCTCTAATTCAGAGAATCTCGTTTCTGAATATGCATGCTTCAGGGGAGCAGGGCGACTTTAGGATAGCGAATCTTCTGCAGGTCTTGCATTCTGGCTGAAGGGCGTGTTTGGAACCTTTTTCCTGTTTCATTTTAGCCTCCTCAAAATAGATTCTACTATTACTATCGGCATTCTTTCTCTTAGTCTTCAATGTTTACCACCTTAAAAAAGATTGCGCGCCGAGTATATATGAAAAGCAGTCTGATTTCCAGACTCTTTTTCGACAGAACGTAAAGATTCAGTCTCAGGTGGGATAGCCTGTACTGCGTAGATTCATAGCAACAGGCCATGACTTTTTACGCGTGCTCCCGCCGACATTACGGGCAATCTCGAATGCTACGACATAGAAGCTCTCTGATTATTTGTCAATTCTCTTTCGGCTGCTTATTCAGAATGCCTATTCATAGATATCTGCGTAATCTGTGTCATCTGCGGATGCGCTTCTTCTTCGTGGTTTCGCGTCTTAGTGCGATCTTTCGATTACGATTACGAGAACGAAGAGGAGGGTCAGACGTGTTCGCGGGTTTCGTGGAACTCGATTTCGGGCCATTCTTTGATGATGTAGTTAAGGCGCCACTTGTCGGGAGCCATGAAAGTAAGGGCTTCAGCAGTATCGTAGGCCAGGCTGGGTTTGTAGCGACGAGTGAATTCATCGAGTTTTTTCTCGTCGCGACTGGTTATCCAGCGGGCAGTTGAGCAGTCTACGCTTTCGTAAATAGCATCTACCGCATATTCTTCTTTGAGACGCGACATGGTGACGTCAAACTGTAGAACGCCGACAGCGCCGAGAATATATTCGTTACCGATAAGCGGTCGGAAAACCTGAACGGCGCCTTCTTCAGACAGTTGCAACAAACCTTTTTGCAGTTGCTTGAGTTTAAGCGGGTTTTTGAGAATTACACGCTTGAAAATTTCCGGCGAGAAGTTGGGAATTCCGGTGAATTTAAGCGGCTCTTTTATGGTAAAAGTGTCACCGATCTTGATGGTGCCGCGGTTGTGAATGCCAATTATATCGCCCGGGTAAGCTTCTTCGATGTTCTGGCGATCCTGGGCCATAAAAATAGTAGCGTTGGCAAGAGTAATTTCTTTGCCGAGACGATGATGCATGACTTTCATGCCGCGCGTAAATTTGCCGGAACAGATGCGAACGAAGGCAATGCGGTCCCGATGAGCCGGGTCCATGTTGGCCTGGATCTTAAAGGCAAAGCCGCTGAAGTCAGGCTCATAGGGAGACACAATACGGGTTTCGGTCGGACGCGGAGTTGGCGGCGGTGAGAGTTCGACAAACGCGTCTAGCAGCTCCTGCACACCAAAGTTATTGAGCGCGCTGCCAAAGAATACCGGCGTCTGATTGCCACGCAGATAATGCTCATGATCGAAAGGAGCTGCTGCGCCCTGCAGCAGTTCAAGGTCGTCGCGAAGTTCCTGCGCCTGAAAACCAAGCAGATCGTCGAGCCTCTTGTCGGCAAGATCGTCGATAATCATGGTGTCCTGCGGACGGCGGGCTTCGCCGGCCCGGAACAGAACAAGCTGCTTTTTATACATGTTGTAGACGCCGCGAAAGGTTTTGCCCATGCCGATCGGCCAGGACATTGGCGCACACTCGATCTGCAGCTTGTCTTCTATTTCCTGGAGCAGATCGAGTGGCATGCGACCTTCGCGGTCGAGTTTGTTGATAAAGGTCATGATCGGCGTATTACGCATACGACAGATGGTCATGAGCTTTTCAGTCTGGGTTTCGACGCCTTTGACGCTGTCGATAACCATAAGTGCGCTGTCAACCGCCGTCAGAACGCGATAGGTGTCTTCAGAAAAGTCCTGGTGGCCTGGCGTATCGAGAAGATTGATCTCGTGGTCGGCATAATCGAACTTCATGACTGAAGTGGTAACCGAAATACCGCGTTCCTGCTCGATTTTCATCCAGTCGCTGGTGGCGTGGCGGTCGGCTTTTCGGGCTTTGATAGCACCGGCCATCTGAATGGCACCGCCAAAGAGCAGAAGTTTTTCGGTAAGGGTAGTTTTGCCGGCGTCAGGATGGCTGATAATGCCAAAGCAACGGCGGCGGTCGATTTCTTTTTTCAGAGTATTCTGCATAGCTCACCTGCGTTAACTGGTTTAGTGGGCTGATGACTATACAGTAAAAGAACGATGGGGTCAATATCAGGCTGCGATGTCGAGTCGGCTTTCGGCCTGGCGCTTCAGCAGCAGGGCTCGCAAAAGATCGGTGCGACCGGGGTTGTCGTCTGCCGGCGGCAGAATTGCCTGATTTATCACCTGATTTGCACGTTCAATGGTCTTCTGTGGATCGGCTGAGATAGTGCCGAGCTTCACCTGCTGGCCCTGTTCGAACATATAGCGATAGCGCTCGAGCGGGTCAAGATTGAACATACCCTCAACCGGTCGCTCAACTGGCGCCGGCGCGGCTCCTCCGTCAAAGTCATCGTCGTGGTCCGGGTTTGTCCTGCCCAGAACCTTGAGACCAGTTAACGGACGGTTATCCGAGAACACAGCATAGTCTGCCTTTTCGATGATCATATCTGCCATCCTTATTTTTTTATGTCTATGGCATATTTATCGGAATAATCAGCCACATTTCGAACCCAAAGTTTGCCGGGGCATTTTTTCACCACAGTGGCAGCAGGTTTGTGCTAGAATTTGTTCAAATATTTCTGTGAGGTCAAAATATGAAACAGACCAGAGAATTTGCGCAGCAGCTGATAGATTTCTGTTATGCCAGTCCAACCGCGTTTCATGCGGTAGCTTCGACCCGAGAAATTCTTGAGCAGAGCAAATTCGTGCAACTGCATGAAAACGAGAGCTGGAAAATCAAAAGTGGCGGGCGTTACTATCTGATGCGCCACGATTCTGCGCTGATCGCTTTTGTTGTCGGCAGTGCCCCGATCAGCGAGCAGGGCTTCAAAATCGTTGGCGCACATACAGATTCGCCAGGTTTCAGAATCAAACCGGCCCCAGAAATGCTTACCGAAGGTGCATATGTCAAATTGAACACCGAGGTCTACGGCGGTCCGATTCTCAGCACCTGGTTCGACCGCCCCCTGGCTGTTGCCGGGCGCGTGGCGCTCAAGAGCAAAAATCCGATGCAGCCGCAGATACGTCTGCTCAATATCAGGCGGCCGGTCTGCATAATTCCCAATATTGCAATTCACATGAATCCTGATGCAAACAATGGTTTTACGCCGAACAAGCAGGTCGATACCCTGCCCCTGCTCAGCACGATCAACCAGAAACTCGAAGAAAAAAACTATCTCAGCAAACTCATCGCCAGCGAGCTGCGCATAAAAGAAACTGATATTCTCGACTTCGACCTGTTTCTCTATGAGTATGAAAAAGGCTGTCTGATTGGCAGTAATGAAGAATTTATTTCGAGTTCCCGCATAGATGATCTTTCTTCTGTGCATGCAGGCATCAGCGCGCTATGTAAAGTCACCAGGCCGAAAGCAACCTGCGTCATGGCCTGTTTCGACCACGAAGAAGTCGGCAGTTCAACCATGCAGGGCGCTGATTCTCAGCTGCTGGCGGAAGTTCTCGATCGCATCGTCATCGGGATGAAGGGCGGCAGAGAAGAATATTTCAGAGCACTGGCAAATTCTTATATCATCTCGGCCGACGGAGCTCACGCTGTTCATCCCAACAAGGGCGAAAAGGCGGACCCGACGTCGAGACCCCTGGTCAACCGCGGACTGGTCATAAAATTGAGTGCCAATCGCAGTTACACCACCGATGCAGCGACAGCTGCAACCTTTATACAGCTTTGCGAAAAAGCTGGAGTTAAGACTCAGCGTTTCGTCAATCGTTCGGATATGCGCGGAGGTTCGACGATTGGCCCGATTTCATCAACACACGTCAGTATTCGCTCGGTCGATATCGGCCTGCCAATGCTGGCAATGCATTCGATACGCGAACTCTGCGGAATTGAGGATCACAGCGCCATGCTCAAGGTAATTCAGGAACTGTATCAGGGTTAGACGGCAGATGTTGAAAAAAATCCTGTATGTAATTTTATCTCTGGCAGGTTTGCTGCTTATTGTGCTGGTTTATCTGGTCAACACGGTAATCAACCGCCCGAACTTCGTTGCGCCTGGCAAATTGAGTGACCCCGATTACCATGAATTTTCGGCAGTCACAGCCGATGGCATAAAGATTCACGCGGCATACTACCAGGGCATTCCTGGTGCCGGCACTGTCCTGCTCTGCCATGGACATGGTGTTAACCTGAATTATATGGACGACATGATCGGTTTTCTGCGAAAAGCAGGCTACAGCCTTTTGTTGCTTGATTTTCGCGCACACGGGCGCAGTGGCGGCAAATTATGTTCGATTGGCCTGCATGAATGGCAGGATATAAAGGCAATTCTGACAAAAGCCAAAGAACTGGGTTACTGGTCAGACAGCTCACCTCTGGCGGCCTATGGCCGGTCCATGGGTGCTGCTACTCTGATCAATGGCGCGAAAAACCTGCCAGAAATCAAAGCTTTCATTCTCGAAGCAAGTTTTGCGCGCCTGCGCCTGGTGGCTGCCAACGACGCTTACAATACGGTATGGTTGCCAGACACACCGTTGTCAGATCTGGTAATCTGGCTGATCAGCACAATCACCGGCATAGATTATGCCAGCAATCAGCCGGTGGAACAGGCAAAACATCTGGCGAACCGCCAGGTTTTTCTGATACATGACGAACTCGACAGCCGTGCAGACCTGCCGCAGTTCGAGATGCTTAAAAAAAGCATGCCACATGCACGCACCTGGATATCTCCTGACAGCTGGCATGTCTGTGCCCATAAGAAGAACCCGGTAGAATTCGAAGGCAAATTTCTTGATTTTCTGCACAATGCCGGCATTTACGGACGAAAGTAGCGTTTTTTTCAGATCGCCAGAAGCTTGAAAGCGATCAGATAAAGGATTATGGCGCCAGCGGTTTCGACTTTTTTACCGTAAGCGTGAGTAAGCCGGCGGCCGAGACGCAGGCCGACAAAAGTCATAGCAGCAGCGGTAATACCGATTATTACGGCCGGTTTAAACAGATTCATACGCGCAATGCCCATGCTGAAGCCAACACCGAGAGCATCGATACTGGTTGCAATTGACAAGGCCACCAGCGACCAGCCGCGCGTCGGGTCGGCCCGCTGCTCTTCTTCATCTTTTTCTTTTTGCAGGCTTTCGTGCAACATACGACTGGCGATAACGAACATCAGACCAAAAGCGAGCCAATGATCGAAATCTTTAATGTGCTCAAACACTGAGCTGCCGACATACCAGCCAATTATCGGCATGAGAAACTGGAAAAGCCCGAAATGAAACCAGAGCCGGAAGCAGGCGCGCCGGCAGGGGTTACTGGTACCGACGGCGAGGCCGACGGCAAAGGCGTCACAACCGAGGGCAAAAGCGACACCAAGGCTAAAAAGCAGATCAGAAAGGCTCATGCAGTTAACTCTTCTTTGTGGTAGTATGACTGAGATTTGATCCGACAGTTATAGCACAAAATCATGAACTGATAAAGCAAGAGGTGATCAGGTGCGAAATCCGCTGGTAGAAAAATGGGAAGAGAAACTGCAGAAGATCTTTAACAAGATCGATCATATACTTGAAGAAAAATACGGAAACATGTTTCCTTTAAGGCCCAATCGACCAGAGCGAGGCGAAGGTGTCACGCCCGATGCCGACGGCCTATTCGATCTGGGTGTTTCGTTCACGGTCGGACTGGGTTCACAGTTCGGGCCAGGCTATGTCTTCAGAGTAAAGTTGGCGACCTTGCGAAAAGTCCCGGAGAATCTGATCGAACAGATAGAAGAAGAGGTCGTCGATCTGCTCAGTGCTGAGCTGCCCGAGCAGTTCCCTGGCAAAGAGCTCAAGGTAGCCAGAGATGGGCATGTTTACAAGATATTTGGTAATCTCGACCTGGAGTAAAAAAATCCTCTGAAAATTTGTTAAAAAACTGCTGGAAAAAGCCAGGATTTTGAATACATCAATTTATTGCTTCGTGTCAGCTCTTTCTGGCAAAAAGGGACTGGCCGTGTGATGGTCCGTGTCTGAGGTATTAATACTGCATGAACGAGAACGAAGAGAGCGGCAAACGCGTAAAATGCCCTTTTTGCGCTGAGCTGATCATGCCGGAAGCTGTTATCTGCAGGTTCTGCCATTCTGATCTGGTTAAACAGAAAGCTGCCACCAGTCAGACTCCCGGGATCTGGCAGGCAGTGATCTGGAATCTGATCTGCCCGGGTCTCGGAGCCTGGCGCCTGGGATATCGAAGCCGGGGAGCCATTACCATGCTGGTGCTGGTAGGCGCTCTGCTGATCGGCTCTCTGCAAATTGCATAACTGATCAGTAAAAAAGTAGAAAAAGCCATGCGAACCGGCAACACTCAGATCATCTACAGCCTGACTGAAGAGACGAAAGACAATTTCTGGCTCGAAGCGTTTTTTTACGGGTATATCATTTCTTTTGTCGATCTGTGGTTTTTGGTTACGAATAAACAAAAATCGACCGAACAGAAAAACAAAGATGAACCACGACAAACATAGCCGTGCCGGCAGCAGGCAGACTGCGCACCTGCCGGTCATACTCTGGATATTGCCGCTTCTTGCGATCAATATCGGGTTCAGCTTTTTCGCAAGAATTGACGCATACTGGCAGAAACACGAGCAGGAAATCGAGGCCAGACAGGAAGTCGAAGCGCTCGCAGCAGGCTCGGATTTTTCTTATCAATATGCGCGCAGAGCCGGAGAATTTGCTGAAGAGTTCAAAGCCGGCGTCGAAGCCGGTTTTAATGACGCCCAGCTGTCTGAGCACCTCAAAAGTCGAGAACAGCGGATATTTCGCTGGCCGTTTCCTGACTATGAACTTTTCACTTTCAAGGTGCCGGCAAAAGGCGCTTCTGGCAAGCTTCTTCACTTTAAAACCAGTGCCCCGCCGATACAGCGGGTTCTGATCAGAACTTTTTCGCACCTGGTTCAGGCAAACAAACATGGCAATGCCGAAGATGAGGCTGGAAAGCAGAATGAGCGCATGCTCAGCGGCCTGTTCGGTTCAGACACCAGGTCGGATGTAACAGCTCACAGCCAGAAGGGCAAAGCAACTTTCGTCATGTATCGCGGTCTGCCGTCATGGTTTCTTTGGGACTATTTCGAAACCGCAGATGGAACTGTGCTGGGATATTATCTGCTGAGCCGCTTCAGCGAAAGGCATGAGACAGCCGGACGACTGCTGGCCCTGCGCGACCTGCGCGAACGCAAACAGGCTCTGGGCGCTTTTATACCGGTTCTTCTCGGTCAGGGCGGCATAATAGGCAACGCCAGGCTTGAACATTCAGGAATTTTCAGAAACTGGGCACTGGAATATGCCGGCATCGCCGAGCGCAACCTTGAAAAGTGGCTTGCCTCGGGCACGCCAGAAGTCACCAGACTTGGCAATTATCTGGCTTTTTCTTATATAGGCAAAAGTCAGAGTCATCTGGCCGTTTATCTGACGCCGATAATCGCAAAACCTGGCAGGCCGCTGTGGTTGTTCTTATTCAATCTCGGCAGCATGGGCCTGCTGATACTGATGATACTCCGTGGCCTGCTGCTTAAACAATGGCCCGAATTCAATCTGAGATTCAGATTCATCATGACCTATCTGCTTTCGGCAACCCTGCCGTTGAGCCTGCTGATAATATCTTCATATGGTTACATAGCGCAATACCGCAGGGCAGCGCACTTTGAAACCATCAACAGAATACAGCTCAGCATCAAACAGTTCGATACCCGCAAATCTCAGATAGAAGAAGACTATCGCATTGCATTCAACAATATCTTCAAAGATGAGAAGCTGCAGAAGATTCTTACCGAGCAGGGATGCAGGAGCAAAGAAGCTATCGCGCAGATACGGTCTCACTTTTTCAGCGCTGGCCAGAAATTGCCGTTGCTCTATCTTGCCATTATCGATGAAAATGGCGAAGGTGAACGCTATTACGAGGGTCAGAAAAAGGCCGAAGCTGATCCTTCGATCGATGCCTTCAGTTACCCTATTGCCCAGCTGATCAGAAACAAAATCACAGCGCACGACCCGCAGGTAAAATTCGAAGAACTGCAGGCTTCCGGGATTCAGAAAACCGCAGCTGAAGCATATAAATCCATGGCCGGCAGAACGATGGTCAGCGAAGTCGACAGCAGGCGGTCTTTTCCGATAAAACGCCAGATCGGTGCCAGCACTGCAACTCAGATGCATGAGCTTTTCTGGATAAATGGCCGCGAAAAATACGCTATTTTTGTTTCCTGGGATGACCAGGCTCTCGATAAAGTTATCTTCAAAAATTCTCTCAATCAGATCGCCCTGAACAATCCATCATTTAATTTTGTAGGATTCAAGGCCGATCCGCAGGGTTTCAGCTTTCTGGACAAGCCCGACCGTCATATCGATGGCGATTTTGTCGACAATGCACGCGAGCTTGCTCTGATGGCTAAGTTTAGAGGCAGTTACGCCTCTAAACAGTATGATAACCTTTCGCTGGTCGCCATGCCTGCCAAGAAATATGACCAGGTAATTATAGTGGGCGGAACCCAGCACTTCAGTCTGAATCGGGCAATTGATTACCGCATGTTCGTACTTCTGGTAATTCTACTGCTCTCTCTCGCCGTAGTTCTGATCGCCAGTTATTATTCAGCCAAGCTGATTCTTGACCCTATTGAAACGCTAAAAACCGCGATAGAAAGAGTTGCCAGCGGGCACCTTACGACTGAAATTGAAAGTCACAGCGAAGATGAGCTGGGAATTCTCTGTCGCGAGTTCTCGACTATGGCGGTAGGCTTGCGCGAACGCAAACGCCTGGCGACCCTGCTTTCGGATCAGGCAATGGATGCCATAACCAAAACTGGTGATGGCAGCCGCCTGTTCGATAACGAAACGTTTTCTGGCGTGGCACTTGTGTCAGACATCAGAAACTTTACCGGGATCTGCGAAGATTACCCGCCTGACAAAGTAACGGAGCTGCTTAACGAGCACTTTGCCAGCATGGCCGCCATCATTTCAAGCTATGGTGGTCGCATCTACAAGTTTGTCGGCGATGCCATCGAAGCGGTTTTCCCTGAAGTCCGAGATTCGTCTGAAGATGCGGCAACCAGGGCGTTCAATGCTGCTGCCATGATGTTGATCAAAGCAAGACAGATCAACCAGGTTCGTTTACGGCGAAAGCTGTTTGGTTACAAGATCGGAATAGGTCTGGCCTACGGCACTATGCACTCCGGAACTATCGGCAGCATTGAAACCAGGCTCGACTACGCAATAATCGGCGAGCCGCTCAAACTTGCCGCAAAACTCGAAGCACTTTCCAGTCAGATACAGGTCTTTCCGATGGTTCTTGATGCTCACATCAACAAAGCATTACAGGGCCACGGGCTAGTCTTCAAAGAGTTCAGCGAAGTTGATGGACAACAAGCTTACTGTCTGTATGAAATTGGCGAAGGCAGCAATCCCCTGACAATAATTGAGCAGAAACAGGGACTTGCCAGCTCGAATCGCAAAGCGGCTGATGAAGTAGAAAAGTTCGTGGTTGGAACTGGCAAAACGCTTTCGGCAAAAGGCTTTTTTGCTCTAGGTGCAGCACTGGTAGCTGCGATTGTTGGCGGAATAATCTTTGCAACCAACATCAGAGAGCATGAGGTTAAACTGCGCCAGCAAAACCTGGCAGCTAACTCAAATCAGCGCATGCTCGAACAGGTGCGTTCTGAAAACGCTGACCGGATCGGGCTTGAAAACCGTCTGCGCAAGTTAACGGCTGAACTTGAAGAGCGGGCAAACTCGGACAATAAATTTTTTGATCAGAATCTTGCTGCTTTCCTGGAACCCTACATAGAGACGGGCTCAAACACTGCAGCTATTGCCTCACGTATTGCGGTATATCTGGTAAAGCCCGACCTGGACAATTCCACACCAACCTGCCAGAGCAGAGAAGCATTTATGCATGGATGGACAAAAAAACAGTCAGCCATGCTGGGAAGACAGGCAGCCCTGAATCGTCTCGTAGTAAGTATTCCAAATTCAGACAATGTAATGATGGAGCATGAAAACCCCGATTTTGAAAGCCTGTTCGGTGATCAGATAACCGGCAGAATACTGCATTACGAAACCCTGGGCAAAGTTACCGAAATAATAACAGACGGGCAGAAAGAGTATTTCTTCTGGGACTACATAGTCACCGGCGCAGACCCGAAACGCAAAGGCGCTTTCGCAAAGTCTGACAAGGCTGAAATTCGCGGTTATATCATGTTCTCGCTGCCAGTTGGCAGCATAAAGGAATCGCCGTCTCAACTTATAGAGAGTTACGAAACCGATGAACAGAGACTTGCTCTGATCAGTCCCGCCGGAGCAGTTATCAGTTCTGACAAATTCCCGAAAGACTTAAAGCTTAAACTTACCTACGAAGACCGCCTGCCAGATCATGGTGACGACAAAATCAGCAGTGACTATATTAAAATCGGTCAGGAGCGCTATCGCGCGGTAGTCTGCGCAAAAATAGAATCAAAAACTATTCTTGAAGAAATCTCGTTCTATCTGGCCCTGCTGATTCTTTCAGCCATCACGCTCAGTATCTGGTGGAAAGCATCTCTGGGCGACTCATTTATCAATACCTCGCTAACCGCCAAGCTCTGGCTGACGCTGTTACTCGCTTCAATCGTGCCGCTTACAACCCTGTTTTTCGTTTTCGGACTCTATACCGACGAAGACTACAGTGTCAGCATTTCGCAAGAAAAGTATGAACTGCACCGGTTCATGGATCTTTTTGAACTGCGCGAATCCTATACCGACCCGCTTGCCTGGAAAATGATAAGAAACTGGTCGAGAGACGACAAAACACAGGAAGCCGCTGCCATTTTTAACAAAGAGTATGCCCGAAGCGGTCAGATTTCGAGTGAAAGCCGAAAACTTCTCGACGACATCTTTACTTCATGGTTCAGAGAGCACGAGAAGCTAGACTCCAGACTGATCAATTTCGTTCCACGCGATATCGTTATGGCCGGAAGTGGCTGGACTCATGTAAGTTCTGGCGCTGACGGCAAAGGACCAAGCAATTTTGCCACCATGCTGCAGGGCACAGCAAAGAATATGGCCGGCAAAAGATTCAAAACCAGCAAAATCAATGTCCGCCTCGACAGCGAAGCAGTGCAGGGCGAGATTATTGTTGAAACTGGCCTGCAGACGGTCAAATCGCTCTTCGGCGACGATGTCTTCGTGAGAATGGCACACAGTGTTGAAACTCCAGTGCTCATGAGTGCCATCAGCGGCACTATCGGGATCATAACACATATGGTTCCAGATATTGAGAATCCTGAATATATGATTCTGTGGATGGTCGCCTTTGAATACGAAAATTACCTGAATCGTCTGGCATATCGCTATCATGGCAAATATGACATCTTCGCTGCCCTCTCCCATCGCCACAGTGCGATAGTAGACCCGAGAATGGCCAATTACCGGAATGATCTGGCGATGATTGGCGCCTGGATCACATCTGCCAATTTACCATTGTCGCGCCAGATAGAACGTTCGGGTGAACGTTTTCTGGTCGAAGGCAGACCAGGTGTATCGCAATTGTCTTCATTTCTGGTAGCCACTTCTTCTGAAGCTCCGATACAGGCAAAAATTGCCGGCAACCGTGTCATGTTCTGGCTCTCATTTCTGCTATCAGTAGTTCTCATACTTGTTATCGCCAAGAATGCCGCAGCCGACATCCTTACCCCGGTTGAAAGTCTGATCAGAGGGATGAAATTTGCTTCATGCGAAAATTACTCATTTCGTATCAACATGAAACGGGCTGATGAACTCGGCAATCTTTGTAACGCCTTTGATTCAATGATGCGTGGGCTTGAAGAAAAGAACCTGATGGGCAAGATGCTTTCAAAAAGTGCGCTGAATTTCAGTGAGCAGAATGGCAGCGACAGCAGCACCGGTGAGTTCGTCTTTCTTTACATCGGCATACCATCATTTACCTCATGGGTCGCCGGGTCACCGGTAGAACAGATGTTTATAGATCTCAAAGAACAGATCACTCAGATATCAGGCTTTGTTATTGGCGAAGGCGGCGATGTCGACAAGATTATCGGCGACAAGATGCTGGCTGTATATGCAGTAAACGGAAGCCTCCAGGATGCAGTCGATTCGGCATGCCGAACTGCTATTAAAATAATTACCGCCGAGAGCCGCGCCAACCTCCCATTCCCGGTAGCCATAGGAATCAACTGTGGCAAAGTAATAACCGGAGTATTGGGAGTCGGTGATAAACGCGACTTCACCGTAATTGGCGATGCCGTAAATGTTGCGGCCAGAATAGAAAGTGTCGCCGAAGTTCTCAGATACCAGCGCTGCCTGCTCTCAGAGAGCGTGTTCAAAGCCATAAAGCCAGGTGTGATTGCCCGCGAATATGGCGAAGTAGAATTAAAGGGCAAAGCCATGCCGGTAAAAGTCTATCAGCTTTCAATCTGATACTGTGATATCTTGTCCTTTATCAGTGATATTAATGAAAGCGGCGGCGGTTGAACAACAGGGTTAGAAATTCTGTATTGATCTTGCTTTTGCTGATACCCGTGCTATCAGCAAACTACGGCTACAAAGAAATCATCTCGATCATAACCAGATGGAAAAATGTTGAACAGGAACGTACCGCGAACCTGAAACTCGGCGAAATCTCGGTACAGATTGATATTTCACAACATATCTCCGCCTTTAGTGCTTCGTTTCGAAACACACTCAATGATCTGCAAAGTCAGTATCCAGATGAGATGCCTGCTGGCATTCAGTTCTCAGGTATTGCATCAGCGGTTTTCAAAGCTCCTTTTCCAGAATACGAGCTTCTGGTGTTTTCGCGCACTCATTCACAGCGACAGTCCTCACTGATATTCAGTAACTGCAGCACCAGAAACCGGCGTTCGGCAGAGCTGGTTTTTGACCATCTGCTCGCTGAAAACCGTGACAGTCAAAGAAGTGACGGCGAAGCCAGAAGAAACGAAAAGCTCCTGAGACGCCTGTTTGGCATGGTCACTCTTGGCAGAGTACTCGCGTGCAACCAGAAAGGCGTATGTACACCGATAATCTACGATCAGCTGCCATCGTTTCTGTCATGGGATTACTCGATCAGCGACAGTGGCAACATCCTGGGATTTTTTCTAATTGTCAAGCGCAATCAGGATCTTCAAAAAAGCGCATATGCTCTCGGAGCAGAAAAAACTGGCGTCGGACGTGAGTACCCAGGTGGATTTGTTTCGATATTTGACAATGGCGAAGACTATTTTTTCCCTGACCGGTTAGCAAAATCTGCGTCTCTGCAGGGCTGGCGCAAAACCTTGGGAAATGTTCTCTCAGACCGCTTACGCTGGGAAAAGGAAGGCTTTCCATGGGGAAGCAGGCTTGGCAAGCACAAACTTTTCACCCGTGTCTTACCAAAAAACCCGCATATCGCCTTTATCCTCATGCCGGATCTTGCCCCGACCGGTCTGCCAATATGGATGAAAGCAATCAATCTGCTGTCACTGACTTTGATACTGCTTCTTTTTCTCCGCGGCCTGCTTCTTGATATCTGGCCGTTTGCAGCAATTGGCAGCCGCTTTCTCGTCGCATTTCTGCTGGCAGCTACTCTGCCGGCCGCTCTCTATGTCACTTCTGCAACCGCATATACCTACGAGCGCCACAATGCTGATGAAAACCAGATAGAAGAAACTCTGACCGCATGCCTGCTCGACTTCGATGCCGGCAAGGAATACCTCGAGAACATCTATATGTCGGTATTTGCCGAGATGATGAATGATGAAGCCATAAAGAAACTGCTGGCCGAAAAAGGTCTGGATGCTTCAGACGAGATCTTCGCAAGAATCAGGGACCGGGCTGAGGCATGTCCTGAGAAGATACCCATATCGGGAATCGCATTATACGATCTGGCCGGCAATGCCAGATTCAATGTCAGCGGCAATATAATCAGAGATGATTTTGTCTCGATGGCAAGCTTTTACGGTCTGCCCATCACCAATAACCTGCAGCTCTTCGTCAGCAAAGATGAGCCTGACTTCGTATTGCCCGAGCATAAAAAGAATCCTGGCCATGTCGCGGCGGCTCAATCTTTCAGACGCGACACTCATGATCTTGACTATGAAATAGAACGCTTCAGGCACCGCGTGATAAAAACCAGCTTTGGCCAGGGCCATATTGAATACATTTATGATTTTATCAGCTTGAATGGCAAACAACGCTTTTCTCTGATGTTAGCCTGGATGGAATCAGAAATTAACCAGACAGTATTGCGACAAAGCGCGATAAAACTGGCTTTGAGCAACCCTGGAATACAAATAGCCGGTTTCAGAAAAACTTCGGGCGGGGTTGAGTCTATACTCGACATTGACCGCAGCATCAGCCCACAGTTACTTAACCGCTTCGCCCAGGCTGCCAGAGCGTCACTGAGCATGAAGTCCGGCATGGTAAAAACCCTGTTCGACAATCAGTCGATAGTAGCTTATGTTTCAAGCAACTTTGAAGACACTGTTCTAATTGCTGCTTTTGACCATCGTCAAAAAAACATTGCGCACTGGCTGCGCATTATCAGTTTCGTTGCGACAGGCCTGGCTGGTCTCCTGATTCTGGTATTGAGCGGGATCACTATTTATGCAAGAGCGGTTCTGCCTTTGAAGCGGGTCAAGGATTCTCTCGACCAGATCGACTCAGGCGCTTTCCCCGACATACCCTTTACTCAACGAAAAGACGAGATCGGTCTGCTCAACAATGAGTTTTCTGCAATGGTAAAAGGCCTCGAAGAAAGGCAACGGCTCGCTTCGATGCTGTCTGAGCAGGCTCTTTCTGCTATTTCAGCCAGCACTGACGGAACGCGGCTAAGGTCAGAAGCAATGACCGGGGTGGTAATGATTTCTGACATCCGCGATTTCACTACAATGTGTGAAAAGTATGATCCAAAAATCGTAACCCGTCTGCTGAACGTCCACTTTGCGGAAATGGCCAGCGTTATCACCAGCTTTGGCGGACGCATTTACAAGTTTATCGGCGACGCTATTGAAGCGGTTTTCATCGACGACTCCGGCAACACGCAGTCAGCTTCCATACGAGCGTGCCTGGCTGCCTCGGCCATGTTGCTGCGTCTGCAACGCATCAATCAACGCCGCCTGTCTGACGGCAGGTTCAGTTATCGAATTGGCATTGGCATCGCAGCCGGGCGTATCGTTGCCGGCGAGGTCGGCAGCAAAGAGAGTCGTCTTGACTATGCCATGTTCGGAGAAGCTTTCAAATGGGCAGAAAAACTTGAGGCTGCAACAAAAAAATTTCCGGAATGCCCACTTTTGATAGATCAGGAGGTTGCCTCCCAGGCTTCTGCTGACTGTTTCGAATGGGTCGAGGAAAAGATTGAAAACAGGCCGGTATTCAGACTCTCCAGTATTAGCGACAACCTTAAAAACATGACGGGCAAGATTATCGGCAGTTCTTTAGATTCTTCCAGACAGCAAACGAGAACAGAAAAAACTGAAAAGTCAGGCGAAAGCTGGTTCGACCGGAACCAATCGTTTTGCCGACGTCTTGTCTATCTGGCAGGATTGATCTGCATATTGTTTCCGGTGCTGGCTGTAGCTCTGGCAGTTCATACGACTGACCTGGCAGCAGAAGAACGCATGCAGAGAGAAACAGCCAGACAATGCAAAAGTGCTCTGGCCAAGCTTGAAGTTGCCGACCTCGAGGCCGTCCTGCTTGAGCAGTATCTTGACAATCTCTGCGAAAATACTTCGAAGGAAATCGCATGGGATCGAAGTGGCATAGATGTTGAAACAACCCGAGCTCAGGCCGATAAAATAAAGCAACAGCTTGATTCTGCAGGTCTTAAGCAGCAGGTTTTTGCAGTATTGCACAAACCTGGCGACAATACAGATTTTGAGCCTGATGAACGATGGCAGTTAGTGAGTTATCATGGAAAAGCAGAGTTCGGCCCCTATTATCGAGAACTTTTGCAGACACTTCTCAAGGCTATATTTATCTCCGGCTGGCCGAATCTGCCGCATATCAGGTCGAAGATGCCCATATTGATGGGCTCGAACATGGCAATAAGCCATATTTATCTCGAACTCTACGCCAGAATTGTGCAGATTCAGCGTGCCGGTGTGAATGAATATTTTTACTGGCAACCCCTGATGGTAAGAAATTCGGAAAAAGCAGCCGGACTAACTCAGGTTCCCAGGCTTGATATGCGCAAGCATGTAAGAGAATCAGCTGATTACATGCTCAACAACGCTGCTATTCTGTGCATCTTTGAAAAAGACATTGCAGATAGAAATCATCTTGAACCTCTTAAAAATCTGCTGAACCACCAGCAACTCAGTTACGCCATCGTCAGACAGGACTCGACCATAGTTGCTTCTACAGAGCCATTTTCCGGAAAAAAAATTGATTTTAGCGGCCAGCAGCAGCAAATGGAAGGCTGGCACACTGTTTCCACAACAGTTCGACTCGGGCAGGAAAACTACAGAGTATTGATTGGCAAAGCCTATACGAGGTCAGGTATTCGGATAAAAAATCTGCTGATATATTTTGCCCTTATCATGTTCACCCTGGCAGCATTGCGCATGTGGAGCAGAGCGTTTTATCATGAAAGCGGCATAGCAGCGAAGTTTTCGTGGCAACTCTGGCTGGGACTGTTTGCTGCGGCAATAGTACCCCTGGCAAGTGTTTATACAGTAAACGAGTGGTTTGCAAGCGGGCAGATCGATTTGCGACCAGTTGAAGAGCGGCTGAAAATGTTTGATGAACTGGAAAGAGCTGAGCGCCGACAGTTTTTGCAGGAGCAGTCAAACTGGTACAGTCTCGAACAGGTGACAAGAGATGCCGGATTGCGAAAGGCTGCAGATAAAGTTGTCAATATAAAGAATGCCGAAGATGCTGCAGAATTCAACGATGCTGTCACCGCGCTAATCAGAAAGGCCAGAGAAAAAAACAGGTCGGTCAGGCATAATGACATGCTCATATTCAGCCATCATGGCTGGCAGTACAGCTATGCAGAGCCAGATTCATCAGAAACCAAACGTGACGAATTCAGACGTTTTCTCGACTTCTTCGTAAGCAACATTTTTTTTCAGCTTGGAATGGGTAAAGAAACGGCAAGCGAAAAGAACCAGTCGGTTGGCGCCGGAGTTAAAGCCGAAATCACCAGCAGTGCCGGGCTCGAGGTATTTCGCAACCTTTTTGGCAGTGATGCTTATTTCACTCTGGTCAACGGTATCGACTTGAAAATTGATATTTTCATTGCCTCCGGACACGGACTGTTAAGCCTGATATCGGCACCTGGCCTTTCCAGACCCGAACTTCTGGTTTTCTGGCTATTTTTCGATAATCTGAATTCGCAGATGCAGAGAATATTTTCTCAGATCACCGCCAGATACCAGGCATTTACCGAGTCAAAAGTCAGATACGGTTCGCTCAAGATGTCTCACAACGGCGGCCTCGACATTACACCGGCTTATTATGGCAGATGGGCAGTGGCAACCAAGATGCCGATCAGTGAGCGAACTTCATTTCTGGGCAGAGAATGCATGGTTGAAGCCAGATGGAGCCGACAGAACGAAGTCATGATAATTATCGGATTCATACCAGTGCATTACTTTCTTGACGAGATCGAAACGACCAGAAAACATTTTCTGGCGCTGCTGGGTCTGGCCGTTCTGGCGATCATTCTGCTCACCCTGTTCGTATCATATGACATAACCGGGCCGATTCTGGCGCTGACCCGTGGCGCCAAAAAAATCGCATCGCGCCAGCTTGAATACCGCATCATCGACGATAGAAAAGATGAGCTGGGACAGATGCAGAGTACCTTCAATACTATTGCCCGTGGACTTCAGGAAAAGGAACTGATGGGACAGATGGTTTCGAGCGCTGCCAGACGTATTGCCAGTGACGCTGGCAGTCTGCGCGAAGCCGAAGCCGGGCTGCATCTCAGCGTCAGCGTGCTTTATCTGGCAGTACCGCAGTTTGCTCTGTTCATGCAGTCGATGAGTCATCAGGAACTCATTGCCGAAGTCAGAGAACATATCGACTGCCTGTGCCATATTATCATCAGCAATGGCGGTGAAGCCGACAAAATAATGGGTGAAAAAGTGCTGGCCTGGTTTTACAGTCCAGAGGGAGAAAAAACCAGCACTGCGATGGCTGCCAAGGCAATGAAAGAGATCAGAGATGCCGAAAGAACAGGAAAACTAAAATTTCCTGTCACGGCAGGCGTTCACAACGGCGAAATCATTGCCGGCCTGCTTGGATTCGGCTCACAAAGAGACTTTACCATAATCGGTGATCCGGTCAATACTGCCGCCAGAATCTGCAGTCGGGCGGCCGAACTGCCAGCAGACCGGTTTATCGGAAGCGAAGCCTTCGTCAACAGTCTGCCAGCCGGCACTGCTCGCTATTACGATTTCGGGCAGGTTCAGTTAAAAGGTAAAGCTGAAACGGTAAATCTCAAGCAGATAGTATTTTAGAGTTCAGGCACCGGCATATCACCCTGTGGTGTCAGGTCGTTGAGATAAAGCTCAAATTCGCCTTCCATTGATGTCTCTTCGTCATTGATGCGCAAAGTGCCGAGCTGGACGAAACTTCCCGGATTCGGCTGATTTCTGGTGAGAGTCATGTGACCAATCGGCACTGGAAGCTTGAGCTTATCCTGCTTTTCGTCTTTGCTGATTTCAAAATCAGACATGCGAAACAGATCAGCTGCGATTTTTCCCTCTTCAGCAGTTACAATTTTGAGGGCGTATTTGAATCCGGCCAGACCGAGATGACCATCTGGCTGAGAAGCCGAAACAGCTTTATCGTCGCCACTGCCCTTTTTACTGCCAGATTTATACTTTATGCCAAGCTTGACGGTCTTGAATTCTTTGCCTTTAAAAGCGAATCCCTGGGCAAACAAAACAATGGTATCATCTTTGGCAGCTCCAACCTGTGCGGCAGGCCCGTCCTGACAACCGGCCGAACCGCAGCCTGACTCAGCAAAAGCCGGTACAAAACCGATGGCGACCAGAACAACCAGCAGAATTACAAGTTTACGCATCATTGTTGTTTCCCCCTGTGGCATAATCTAATATAATTTTATCAGACTTTACTTATGCGTGGTATTGAAAGCATGTTAATTTTTTTTAAGCGACTGTTTTTACTGATTACATTGGCAAGCCTTTTCTGGTGTGAATCACCGGCAAATGCAGCAGCCTTTCACGATCTGATCAAAGAAGGCGAACTCGAGCAGGTTCGCACCAGTATTGCCCGCGACAGCGTTCTCGCCAACATGGCCGACGAAATCGGCATGTCACCGCTGCATATCGCAGTAATCAGCGGACATCTACGCATAGTGAATGTGCTGATCAATGCCGGAGCCGAGGTAAACGCGACCGACTACCTGAAAAGACGCACGCCGCTTCATTATGCCGCATTTCACAATTACCCGAAGATAATGCTTTTTCTGCTCAGTCGGCGCGCTGACCACAGTATGGCAGACAGCGAAGGGAACCAGGCTCTGCATTTTGCTGCGGCAAACGGCTGTTACAGCACCGTCGATATTCTGCTGCAACATCTCGCAAATCCCGACTGCCTCAACCAGAACTGGCAGACGCCGTTGCATCTGGCCGCTTATGCCGGCAGTCGTCGCGACCTTTTTCCCAGCGCCTCAAAAAAAGAAGAAGATTATCTGGCTGTTACCAGACTATTGCTTCTACAGGGCGCCACACCAGGAATAAAAGACATCTGGCAGAACATACCAGAAACCCTGGCCTGGCAGCGCAGCGGCGGCAAAGAATTTGCCCGCAGTTTTACGCGCCTGATGAACGGCAAGGATCTGCACCGCTGACATAGATTTCTGGTCACTCCCCGGAAAAACTTTACTTGCAGCCATGTTTTTTATTAAACTACAGCAATTGAGTCGATCACAGTCAAGATCCGGCAGGTAATAACATGAACGAATTTGCAGAGGGCAATCCGGCAGCAGCTGCCGAAAACGGTCAGCAACCGGCGACAGGAAACTCTTCGGGCAGTAATGCTGTCGAAAAGATTGGCTTTTTTCAGAGTATCAAGCTCAGAGCCTGGGCAGGCATCTTTCTGCTCACGCTGATTCCGCTGCTTCTGCTCGGCGGCTATGCCTTCAATATTCTGGGCGACATCGCCAGAAATATTCTCATCGAGGGCAATATACAAGCTTTTCAGCAGGTCAAATACGAAGTTGACCAGTATGTCAGTGGTTATGATGAGCTTACCGGGTTTCTTGCCAAAGATGTGCGACTGCAGAACCCCGGCAGTCCAGAGGCACGGCAGGCGCTGCAACAGCTCGATCAGGCCTACGAATACGTCGAAAGAATAGTATTGTGCGGCGCCGACGGCACGCTGCTTTCGCACTCAAAACCTGACAGTGAAGCGATAACTGAGCTGAGCGTTCCAGAAAAGCTTTTATTCAACATGTCTGATCGCATCTTTTTTTCGCCGGAAGCTTTTCATGTGAAGGCCGCGATCAGCAACGACCCGGACTCTCCGCTGATCATCAGTACGATATCTTTTCTCAAGCTGCGCAAATCGCTTGAGGGAATCACCTTTGGTACAAATTTCCGCTATTTTCTGGTCACACAGAATGGCGAAAACATACTGGAACAGCCTGATTTTCCGAAAGATCTGATTGCCGAACTCATGGAGAAGCAGTGCGGAGCCTACGACCTGCTGCCCGAAAAATCCGGCATATCTCCACAGCTCGTAATTTCGCTGCCCATACTGCAATACGGCCTGCGCATCTTTGTTTTTCAGAATGCCGGCGATGTTTATGCGGTTGCGCGCTCGATCGGCAGTAAAACACTCAATTTCACCCTGCTTCTCTGTGCGATCGCCTTTATCATGGCAACCTATTTCAGCCACCGCATGACCAGCCCGGTCATTCAAATTGCGCGCAAGGCCAATGAAATGAGCGAAGGCAATCTGACCGCCCGAGTAGCGATCAACAGCAGCGATGAAATAGGTTTTCTCGCACGCAGCTTCAACCACATGGGCGACCGCATTCACAAAAAGGTATTCGAACTCAGCGCCATGTACCGCGTAACCCAGCTGATAAACACCTCTGCCACCTATCAGCAGGCTCTCGATGGCTGTCTCGAGCACCTGATCGAAATTTTCAAGGCACAGCGTGGTTCTATCATGCTGCTCAACGAAGACAAAACCAGACTGCGCGTCGAAAGTTTTCGCCAGGCCGATAAGTCAGGCAGTGACAGCGACAGAACTCCTAAAACCCGTCTCGAACTCAGGCTCGGCGAAGGCATCGCTGGCGAGGTGGCCGAAAGCGGTCAGGCCATTCTCTGCATGGACTGCAAAACCGACGAACGTTTCAAAAATTACGATGCGCAGAATGACCTCAAATCACCAGGAACCTTGATATCAGTGCCTCTGACTGTGCATGGCAACACCATGGGCGTCATCAATCTGACCGACCGTTCCAACAGCCAGCCGTTCAGTCAGGAAGACCTCGATCTGCTGCTGGCCATAGCCAAGCAGATGGCGATGTCGATCGACAATGCCAGACTGCACGACCTTTCGATCAGCGATGGGCTGACCGAGCTTTACATCAGGCGCTTTTTCGAAATTCGTCTCGAAGACGAGATCAAGCGTGCGCGGCGTTTCAGCTTTCCGCTGACTCTGGTCATGTTCGATGTCGATGACCTGGCAAAGGTTAACGAAGCGAGAGGTCGTAAAGCCGGCGATGTTGTGTTGTATGAAATCGCCCGCATACTGAAAGACTCAGTGCGCGCAACCGATATTCCGGCCCGGTTTGGCGAAGAAGAATTTGCTGTCATTCTTGCCCACACCACTGCTGACCAGGCACTGATTTTTGCCGAGCGCCTGCGCGAACGCATTGCCGCCCAGAAGATCACAACCCCCACCGGAGAGGTACAAGTCACAGTCAGTGTCGGAATTGGCGAATACGACTCTGGCATAGAGCGCCATTATCAGCTGGTTGAGCACACACAGAAGGTTCTTGCCGAAAGCAAGCAAAAGGGTAAAAACCGCACAACCACATGGAAGAAGAAGGAGCCGAAGGCATGAAAATCCGGCAAAAAGCGATTTTTCTGGTTGTAGTTCTTTTTTCCTGCGCATGTTTCAGTGTTTCTGCTGCCGATTACCGGGTAAAACTGATCAAAAAGTTCTATTCTATTGGCACAGCAACCATAAGCGGCACTTATTACCCTACCGGAAATTCAATAGCACGCGTTCTCAGCGCCAACCTCAACGGGGTTGTCGCCATTGCCGAACCAACCGCCGGTTCTCTTGCCAATATAGAATACCTGAGACGTGGGCAGATCGATCTTGCCCTGCTGCAGAGTGATGTTGCCTGGCAGGCAGGAAACTCAACCGCTGACAACCGGTTCAGGGAGTTGCGCATAATCGCTTCCCTGTATTCAGAGGTCATTCAGCTGGTTGTGCGCGACAATTCGAATATCAAGGAACTTAAAGATCTAAAAGGCTGTCGTATCGCAGTTGGCGACAAGGACAGCGGCAGTGCGGCCAGTATTATTCCAGTTTTCAAGGCTGCCGGACTTGAAGAAAGTGATTACACAATAGTTTATGAGCGCTTCACCAGGGCAACCGAATCGCTGATTGATGGCTATGTCGATGCTGTCTACTACGCAGGCGCAGTGCCGGCAGACGGCATAATCCGGCTGAACGCCAAGATGCCGGTAAGATTGATCGGCATTCCGACTGATGTTCGCCAGAAGCTTCTGGCTGAGCATCCCTATTTTACCGGCGAAAACATTCTTGCCGGATCTTACAAGAACCAGAAGGCTGACGTCACTACTATTGGCTTCAGAGCGTTATTTGCCGGCACCGAAAGACTTTCGCCAAACGAGGTTTATAATATTTTACAGGCAATTTATGAAAGCCCGGCTGGCCTGACTGACCTCAAACTGCGAAAAAGTGACGCAACCCGCGGTATTCAGCCCGAAATGCTGCACGAAGGCGCCCGCCGCTTCTTTACCGCACCCGACAATGCCGCTGCCCCGGCCAGATAGTTTTTGCTATGCCCGGTTTGGCAATTTGCTGATTTGTCAGTATAATTTATAAAAAATCTCTATCGGGCGGTGTACGTATGAGTCTATACAAGACCAGATTCATGGCGATTATATTGGCATTTATTCTCACTTTTGGTTGTTTGAGTGCAAGAGCTGAAGATTCCAAGGCGACGTTCGACCGCTACCAGTCGCTTTACAAGTCTTACCAGGAAGCAGTGACGCGCCAGATTGACAGCGCCACGCTCGAGCAGATGGCCGCTGAACTGCAGGCCGCCAGCCGTGATTACTACCGCTCGATCGGCGTTGAAGTCACATTTGATGCCGAAAATCCTGGCGAACCCGTTGTTACACAATCCGAACAATTTGCAGATTCAGCCGATTCCCAGGGCATAGGTGTCGTAAAATCGGCCCTGCAAAGAAAGTATGAAGAAATTCTATCCGCTCTTGGCAGCCCGAACCGCGAGAGCCGCTACGCCGAAATACAAAAGCAGCTCGAAGATTTTTTAAGCAGCTGCAATGATGCAGCTCTTCAGAAAGAAGCAATTTTTCAACTGTCAGAAGTCGTTTATGAGCGAACCAGAAGCATGGCAAAGGCCCAGGAAGTCCTGCTTAAATTTGCCAAAGCGACTGGCAATTCTGAATTTCGCCGCCAGGCAATGGCGCGCATAGTGGTTCTTAAAAAGAAATCGATCGTAGCCCAGAAGCGCGAGGAATTCAAGCAGATTCAGCAAAGCACCATCAACAAATAGGGCAAATACAGTAAGACCTCATGGCTGGCGATTCCAGTTAAGGTCTGGAGTCTGGGCAGTTATGCAGTTAACAATTTAAAACGACGTGCCAAAGGCCGTGAACTCGATAAAGCACTCAAAGACTATGACAAAGCTGTGCTCGATACCTATCCGGCCGGCTCTGCCGATGCGCTCACCCGTTCGAGTCTGATTCCTCTCAATACTGTCAGGGTCATGGTAAACGGCCGAACCAGCTTTCACTACCGCATCGAGCGGGCTAAGCAGGCGACTTCGAGCATCTTTTTCCAGACTCTGCTTTATCAGGACGATGAAACCGGCAACCGCATCGCCGATATTCTTATCGAAAAGGCGCAGAGCGGAGTCGATGTCAGGCTGATTCTCGATGATTTTTTCTCGTTCAACAAGAAAAGCGGCGTGATTCAGCGCCTGCGCAACGGCGGCGTGCAGGTCATGATCAATAATCCGATACTGAAAAACCTGCTCAAGGCCAACTTCAGATCGCATCAGAAGCTCTTTATCATCGACGAGAGCATAGCGATCGTCGGTGGCATGAATACCGGTGATGAGTATGCCAAAGGCGAAATTACCGAGTATGGCTGGCGCGATACCGATGTTGAGCTGCAGGGACCGATAGTAAGAGAGATCGTTGAGCTGTTTGAACGCAACTGGGAAGACCTGACCCTGAAAAAGTGGAACGAAACTGGCGCTTTGAGCAAATATAAGAAGGCCAAAGAAATACGTAACGAGTTCGCGCCGCTCAAAAATGTCGATAAACTGATACGCGGCCCGCTGCCCGTTTATTTTGAACAGCCGCCGATTTATGACGATGTCAGCGCACGTTTTGTAAAAACCGCGCCGATAACCGAACAGGATGACAACGTTCTCGATCTTTTCGAGATTTATCTCAACCGCGCCCGCAGCGAAGTTATTCTCGAAACCGGCTATTTCATCCCGACCGAGCGTCTGGTTAATGCCATTGCAGCGGCCCGCAGCCGCGGAGTTACCGTCAAGATCATCACCAACTCGCTTGAATCCAATAACCATCCTTACGGTGGATTGGCAGGCCGCGCGACCTACGAACCGGTGCTGCGCACCGGCGCCCGCATATTCGAGTGGCAGGGCGCCCAGACGTTGCATTCGAAAGTCAGTCTGTTCGACAGCTTCGCGGTAACCATTGGTGCCTACAATATCAATTCACGCAGTCACAGCTGTGATTCTGAAGATGTCATAGCAATCGAAGATCGTCGTGTCGCCCAGGCATTTCGTTATGTTTTGAACAAAGACCTCAGCCGCTGCCGCGAGATCACCCTCGAAGAAGCTATCAGCTGGGACAAAAACCTGATCACCAAAGCAAAAATGCAATTCTTCAGCCTGTTCAAGTTTATGTTCTGACTTTCTGAAAACAATCAGCTGGCTTTGCGGACTGACGCTTGAACAGTTCTGAGAGTTTGCCTCGGCAAATAGAGAAGGATTGTCGTCAGAATACAAATTTATCACAAACGGCCGGCAGTGTTATGATGTTCAGGTAATAAACTAAAGAGAATAAGAGAATGAAGTCATCAAACTTGAGAGCCCATGCTACTTTTCTGACAATTCTGCTGGTGTTTTGCTGTTTTATTGCCAACTCCGCCGTTGTTGATACAGATGGTATTCCAGAAGCTGTTACCGAACTTTTATCCGGTAAAACCACCGACTTTACCGGTGTTGCAAACCAGATTCCAGAGCATCAGCTCCCAACCGCCCTTGCTGCCGCAAAACTACTCAAATTCCGCGCCCTGCACGGTGAAACCAGTTTTAGCAGTAACGAAGCCGAAGCTTTTGAAACGATTCTTCTTGATCGAATGTCGGCAACTCGGCAGGTCGCTTTCTCGCAAAACGAAACCTGCCGCAAAAAGATCGAACAGCACGAAATCATGTTTGATGGCCAGAAGCTGCTTGTTCCGGCGCATTTTGTTGCTGATGCTGCTCTTGCAATTATCGACTGCCGCCCGAAAGGTGAAGCCGGCAGCCTGTTTCCAGATTTCAACATCGAGGTTTTCTCTCAAAGCCCGTTAACAGAAATAACACTGGCCATAAATGGCCAGGCGGTTAACACCAGAAACATTCTGATAAACCAGAGCGCAAACACTT
>JAACJG010000024.1 GCA_009917695.1 Candidatus Rifleibacterium amylolyticum
ATTCATCGGATATTATTGTCAATGAGCTTCGGCGCTTTTTGGACTGCCTCGCCGGGGCAGGAAGTTCATCTTAACATTCTTCGATGACAGTGTCAACTATTTTGCGAAGAATTTTTTCAAAATGTTCGTACACTTTTATAACAAGCTTATGAATCCCGGAGCAAAGTTATCTGATGCCCACTTTGCCGTTGAAGATATCCTGGACAGACTCAAGGTCGTGGTATCCCAGGCGCTGCGCATGCTTAAAAAATTCATCGCGCTTCTGCATGTTACCAAGATAATGATAAGCAATCGCAAGATTGGCAGGAATCGACGGGTAGTCCTTGCGCAAAGCCCAGGCTTTTTCGCCATACTCGACGGCCTTCGCATCATTGCCCTCGATTAGCTCGATCACTACCAGACTCGAAAAAGCCTCGGCATTTTCGGGCACCAGTGCGGTTGCCTTCAGATAACTCTGGCGTGCAAGATCTAGTTTGCCCTGCTGGCGATACAGCACGCCCTTTCCTACATATGCATTATCCCACTTTTCGTTGATAGTCAAAGCCTTGTCAAAGCACTCTTCAGCTTTTTTTGCCTGATCGCTCTTCAGATATGCCCAGCCGAGAATGCTCCAGCCTTTGTAAGATTCGGGAAATCTGCCAACATATTTTTCGCCTTCTGCAACCGCCTGCGCATAGCGACCGCCATTCATCACCCGGTCTATCTCCAGCAGTTTTCTTGTATCCTCAGATTCTGTGCAGCCGACGGTGACAAGCAGTGCCATAAGAACAGCCAGGAATCTAAGTTTCATTATGCCTCCATCAGCTGATCATGAGTTGATAAGCTTCAGCGCTCAAGCGTTTTTCAAATGCTTTATTACAAGAACTTCCAGGGTTGAGTCGGTCGTGTTTATCCATTCTCTTGGCACATCAGCTGCTACTTCGACGAGATCACATTTTGTTACCGAATAGACAGTGCCATCAAGAATAAGTTCGCCGCTGCCATGAATCACAAAAAATGTTACCGGAATGCTCAGCGCATGTTTCTCAATTTTTGCATGCGGGTTTACGGCGAGATAGACATACTCACATTTCTCGTTAGACTGCAGCATGATTCCGGTTGCGGCAGGATTCTGCAATATCGCTTTTCCGTTCGATCGGTTGTAAATCATATGCCATGCCCATCCTGTTTGATAATTACTGCGCCAGCCAACCAGGGCAGTTGAGTTCGTCGCAGAGAGATACTATTGAACTATATAAGCTGATTCTACTAATAAATAGAAGCGAAGAACAACATTATAATTGTCTGACCACGATTCTGTGAATAATCGAGTAATTGAACTGCCTGGCAAGCTGATCATCAGGCCAGTTTTCAGGCTCATTACGCGATTCTATGGTTTCATAAGCTTTAAGCTGATACAGTTTGCCCGGTTCAGGTCTGAAGCCTTGACAGACCGGTTCAACGACAAGAGGTTCCGCCAGGGCGCGACCGTTAATCTCACAAATTTCCAGATAAAATTCGGCCTGGCTGACATTTTGAGCATAGTATGTAGCCGGTTTTTCAACAAACTTGCCGCCAAGCTGACAGACCTGCCCGAAAGGCACACCGAGCAGACTCTTAATCGAAATTTCCTGGGCAGATCCTGGCAGAACCTGCAATAAAATCAGACCAAAAACAAACACGAACTTATGTAAAGCCATCTATTCTCTCCTTTAAACTCGACAGATCAGGCTCATCTGAATATTTTCCAACAAAAAAGGACACGCGATCACTGAGAATCCCCGGCGGATACTCGCTAAAGCAACGGCGCGATGCGATCAGCGCGGTTGGTCCAGATGTATCCTGTGTAGCCGGCCGGCAACTGCCGCAGATCCTCTTCACGATCGAAACCTTCTGACCATTTGCCAGCCCCTCTGACCAGAACGACTCTCGTTGAAACCGATGCCATCCGCTGCATGAATTTTGTCGGCCAGCCCCAAAGATAGCGGGCATATCTGACCGGCATGAACACCTGAGTTTCCCGCATCGATTCAGGAATGTAACCGGTCCAGCCAAGAAGAGTATAGGCGATTACAGCCTTTTTGAGAGTCTCCATCGAAAGAATCTTAACCTGCGGAAACGCGCGTTTCACCTCAGCAACAGCGCTGTGATCTCCGTAAAAAGACAGATTTTTCTCATTCAGATCTGAAGTACTTTTAATAACCTTAACCACTTCTCTGCCAAAATCTGCGCCACCGTCCTTGAGATGAACCAGGAACTGCCGATCAGGAAACGCTTTGAGCACCTCGGCAAATGTCACCATCATACCAATACCCTTGCCGCGCAACGGAAAGGTCGCGCCACCGTCAGCGGTATAGCCATAACCTACATCGAGACGACGCAGCTCATCCATTGTCATATCCGCCACATTGCCATGGCCATCGGTTCGATAATCGACGAGAAAATCGTGAAAAACCGCCAGTTTTCGATCTTTGGTCAGCCTGAGATCGAATTCGACAATCTCGGCTCCGCACGCAAAAGCCGCCTGCATAGATGGTAGCGTGTTTTCGATGAACTCGTGTTCGGGCGGGTAGATGATGCTGGCTGTATTTGTATCCCATTTTAGATTCGCTGCCGGGAAGGTCTGAGCCAATCCGCGGTGCGCAAGAATTTTTGGCGCTCCAGTCGGAACTTCGCAAAACAGCGAAGTATTGTTTGCCCAGCAGAAAACAAGGAGCAGAAAGCAGACTGCCGCGGCGTATCGGCAGAACTTTTTCTGTAACAGTCTCTGAAACAAACTTGCGCTGCCTCCATACATCTAAATTTCAATTTTCACGTCTGCGACAGCATATTCTGCTACAATTATCAGTTGTGTGCAACCAGCATTTCAACTTGCATTTTCAGCATTAAAGGCAAAACAGAGGCGCAGCAGCTTTATCTTCTCAAGGCTTGATGCCAGCAGTTCAGCACTGGTAACTTTACCGGAATCTGTCGTATAATGCTGACAGGAAATTATAAGACTTGTCTTAAAAAGAGGTTCAGAGTGGATAAAGCCCGAGGCAGATTATTCTTTCGATTGTTTATGGTAACGGCAATAATTGCTGTCAGTATGTTCATTCTCTGGCGACGGGCGGGAGTGAGCCTTCCACTGGGAACCGGCGATGTGCAGACGGTTTTGCGTGAAGTGCGCCTGCCTGATGGCTTCAAAATAGCTTTGTATGCAAAAAACGTCATAGACGCGCGCTCACTGGCTCAGGGGGAAAATGGCACGCTCTTTGTCGGCACCCGCAATGCCGGCAAAGTTTATGCAATTGTCGATGAGAACAAAGACATGGTCGCTGACCAGATTTACACAATCGCCAGCGGACTGTATATGCCCTGCGGAGTGGCCTTTTCTGAAGGTTCTCTGTATGTGGCTGAAGTTAATCGGGTTTTACGCTTCGACAACATAGAAACAGCGCTGGCAAGCCCACCGGCACCGATAATTGTTAACGATTCATTTCCGAGCGATGGCTGGCATGGCTGGAAATTCATTCGTTTCGGGCCAGATGGCAGGCTCTATGTGCCGGTCGGCGCACCCTGCAACGTATGCGAAAAAGAGGATCAGCGTTATTCAACAATCATGCGGATGAACAAAGATGGCAGCAAACTTGAAGTATTCGCCAGCGGCATCAGAAACACGGTGGGATTCGACTGGCACCCACAGACAAAAGAACTCTGGTTCACCGAGAATGGCCGAGACTGGCTCGGCGACGACATGCCGCCCGACGAACTCAATCATGCACCTGAGCCGGGTATGCACTTTGGCTTTCCGTATTTTCACGGCAATCAGATGCCAGATCCCGAATTCGGCATTAACCGCGATCCCGCCTCATTTACACCATGCGTGCAGGAACTCGGGGCGCATGTGGCAGCCCTTGGCATGCGTTTTTACACCGGTTCCATGTTTCCGAAAAAATATCATAATCAGATTCTGATCGCCGAACACGGCTCCTGGAACCGCAGTCGCAAACAGGGCTACCGTATCAGCCTGGTCACTCTTGAAGAGGGTCGGCCGGCCTCTTATGAATCTTTTGCCGATGGTTTCATGAAAGACGAAAAAGTCTTCGGAAGACCGGTAGACATCGAGCAGCTTGAAGACGGTTCAATTCTTGTATCAGACGACTTCTCACATGCCATATTCAGAATCAGCAGATAGCACCATGTCTAGTTTCACATATAGAGCGCATATCCGGGCGATCATGCCAGTCGTTTGCTGATCCGGGCTGTCTTAGCGACATCAGGCAAATGTTACCGAGACTGATGATTGTTGCGCCCGTAAGAAATGCCTAGTTTCTTCATGCGGTTTCTAAGAGTGTTAGGGTGAATGCCAAGCAATTCTGCTGCCCCGTTTTTCCCCTGAACCTTTCCGTTGGTCATTTCCAGAACCATGAGTATATGGTTTTTAGTTACATCATCAAGATTCAACAGCATGGAGTCTTTTGCGCTCATTGCATGGCGTTCTGCATGCTCATGGTCTGAGATTTGCATCTCTGGTTCGAAAAAAAGCGGTCGGTCTGGTGAAATCGTCATGTTTACAATTACGGTACGCTCTACAATATTTTCCAGCTCTCTGACATTTCCTGGCCAATCGTAGTCCTGCAGCCTTTTCAGAGCATCAGGTGCCAGAATCAGTTGTCTGCCAATGTTCATTTCTCTCGATTTTTTTTCAATGAAATGCCACGTTAGTGCTGGAATGTCTGATTTCCTTTGGCGAAGAGGCGGGATGGTGATAGGGAAAACATTCAGTCTGAACCATAGATCCTCTCTGAATTTACCTTCACGGACCATTGCTGGCAAATCCCGATGAGTGGCAGCAATGAGCCTGATGTCAACAGAAATTACCTGGCTGCCACCCACCCGTTCGAACTCCTTGTTCTGCAGAACCCTAAGTAATCGCACCTGTGCCTGGAGAGGAAGTTCGCCTATTTCATCCAGAAAAAGCGTGCCGGTATGGGCTCGCTCAAACAAACCACGCTTAAGAGCAAATGCTCCGGTAAAAGCTCCCTTTTCGTGGCCGAACAATTCGCTGTCAATCAGGGTGTCTGGTATTGCTCCGCAGTTTACCTTAATAAAGGGTTTTTCGGATCTTGGCGATGAATAGTGAATTGCATTCGCAATGACCTCTTTCCCTGTTCCGGTTTCTCCGAGGAGCAGAACATGGCATTGCTGAGGCGCAATCTGTCTGACCTGCTCCATGACGGATTTCAAACCAAATTCGCTTCCAACAATCTCATCTCCGGCAATTTTGTGTAACTGCTGACTCAGATATCTGTTGTCATTTGCGAGAAGCTCTTTCAGTCTCAGAACTTCCTGATACTTTAAAGTGTTTGACAACGCGATAGCAAATGGATCATGAAGCAACTGCACAAGTCTTGCGTGTTCATTAGAGTATTGAAAAGAACCTCTTGCTATGAAGGTCACAACGCCAAGCTTTTCATTCTCGATTTCGAGCTTGAGAAGCAGTGCTGACACATCTTTCTTTCCTATGACTTCCCAGAACTTTCTGGTCACAATATGCTTCCCTGGCTGATCGATGATCTCCACTGTTCCACCACTTTCTTCTTCAATATGTCTGCTGGCTTCATCTGAAAGTGGAATGGTCGCTGCCAGCGGCTTAAATATGGTCGCACCTGCTGCGGCAACGTGGATAACGCTTCTGCTTCGGGGATCGTAGATATTTACTATAATGCCGTCCAGCGGCATATATTTCTGGAAAAAGATAAGACAATTCTCTAAAACAGTCTGAAGATCAAGGCTTCCACAAATCTTTTTTGTTGCCTGATGAAAAAATGACATGTCATCAAGCGTCATATCATGTGGTGTCATATATTCACCTCTTATAAACACCGTATTTGGTAGAGGCATAAAATTGTACCAAATACGGCAGCAAAATATCCCGTATTTGGTAGTTTGTCAAGAAGCAATCGTCAACTCTCGCTGTTAAAGCCTGTTTTCAACGTGGCATTCAATTTGCAAATAACATGGGCAGATCTGAGTTTTGTAGCAGGGATAATACAAATGGCGGAGATCAAATGGATTGAAATCATCAGCTTGAGATTTTCCAGGGCAGAACACAGCCAAACCTTTTTGGAAGTTTTCAATCAGGTCAAACGTGAGTTTGAGGCAGCCCCAAATTCGCTGTTATATGCCGAACTGTACGTTAACAAAAACGTAGAAACTGACTGGTCAATACATCTTCACTGGAGTCGACGACCAGAAGAACAACCAGCAAGAACTGTTCTGGGGCTCAGTATAGCAGAATGTCTTGAGACCCTCGGACTGGTAAATCATTCTGTGTGGGAACAGAAAGGTGCGGTGAATGAAACGATCAAATTCCTTTGCGGTGAATTACGACTTCTTGAAAAATCATGAACTATAAGGATTTAACTATGAAAACAGTGAATTTGTCTGAATCGTTACGTGACAGAAGAATGTTCAGCAACTATATTGTTCTGATCTTAACCTCTGTGGCACTTATATTTTCAGTTGTTGGCTGTAAAAGTAATGAAAAATCTGAAGTAAAGCCAACCGTCAGACCTGTTAAGGTTTTCACTGTAAAGGATGTGCATGGCGTTGGCCATGTTTCTCTGCCGGCAAAAACCAGAGCGAATCAACGCGTTGATCTCTCTTTCAAAGTTCCCGGCCCATTGATTGAATTGCCTTTTGAAGAGGGGCAGGAAGTCAAAGAAGGACAGCTCATTGCACGCATTGATCCGCGAGATTATGAGACCAATGTAAACCGCATCAAAAGTTCACTGGCAGAGGCCAAAGCCGGACTTCAGGCGATGATCAGGGGCGAAAGGGCTGAGGTCATCAAAATGCTTGAATCAGAGGTGGCTGCGGCTGAGGCAGAGGCTCTCTTTGCAGAAGACCAGTATAAGCGTTTTCAAAAACTGTGGCTTGAGAACTGTGTAGCAAAAGCAGACTTTGAACACCACACCAGACTTAGAAATACTGCAAAAGCGAGACTGGAAGCAGCCGAGCAGAATTTGGCGCGAGGAAAGAAGGGTGCGCGCAAAGAGGATGTCGAAGCACAGCAGCACAGAATCAGAGGGTTGGAGGCCAACCTGAAAGCTGCACAGGATGCTCTTGAAGACACCTGTCTCAGAGCGCCTTTCGCAGGGGTCGTTGCCAGACGTTATGTGCAAAACTATCAGGAAGTCCAGGCAAAACAACCCATCGCTTTTCTCCACGACATTTCAAAAATAGAAATTCTTGTTGATGTCCCTGAAAACCTCGCCGTTCAGATCCGCGATAAACATGAACCCGTAGTAGTTGCCAGGTTTGATGCAGCGCCAGATAAGTCATTTCCGTTGACATTCAAGGAGCTCACCACAGAGGCCGACCCACATACCCAGACCTACCAGGCTGTGATGGTTATGCCCAGGCCTGAAGACATCAACATCTTACCAGGCATGACTGCAACAATTGAAGGAAAACCAGGAACCAGCAAAAATGTTGCCCCGCGCATCGTCATTCCTGCTGTTGCCGTGACCATGAACACCGAACAATCCGCATGTGTATGGGTTCTCGACGATGCCAGCATGACTGTAAAAAAAGCGGTCGTCCGTCCTGGTGAGATGACCGGAACTGACAGCATTGTGATTCTAGAAGGCCTGAATCCTGGAACAAAGGTAGTAGTTGCCGGCGTAACCATGCTCCGTGACGGAATGAAAGTTGCCGTCTGGAACGATGCAGAATAAGGATGGGCATTATGAATATTGCAGAAATTTCCATAAAAAAGAGTGTCATCACCTGGACAATCACTCTGGCAGTTCTGCTGCTGGGTTACATGTCCTATCTGAACCTGTCACGGCTTGAAGACCCTGAATTCGTAATCAAAGAAGCGGTCATAGTGACGACTTACCCGGGAGCTTCACCCAATGAGGTAGAAAAAGAAGTCACGGAAAAAATTGAAAAAGCGGTTCAGGAACTGGGCCAGCTTAAACGGGTCGATTCGTATTCGTCCAGAGGACTCTCTGTTGTTAAGGTAGTTATTCAGGATAAATACGACAAAACCACGTTGCCCCAGGTCTGGGATGAAATGCGACGAAAAGTCAATGATACCCAGAAGGATCTGCCGTCAGGTGCCGGGCCATCGATGATCAACGATGATTTTGGCGATGTGTATGGCGTTTATTACGCCCTGACCGGCGAAGGTTATTCTTACGCCGAGCTCAAAAGAATTGCTGAACTGCTTAAACGTGAGTTGCTCACAGTAACAAATGTAAAAAAAGTGCTGCTCTTTGGCCAACAGACTGAGGCTGTCTATGTAGAAATGGCAAAAGAAAAAATGGCTGCCCTTGCAATATCGCCAGAAGACATATTTGCCGCATTAAGGGCCAAAAATCTTTCAGCAGATGCCGGCAAGATAAAAATCGGCAGTGAGTACATATCAGTAGTACCTACGGGACTTTTCAAATCCGAAAAGGATTTCAACGACCTGTTCATCGCCAGCAGAGCCGGCAAGCTCATCTACCTCAGAGATGTCGCAACGATAAAACGCGACTACGTTGACCCGCCGCAGAACCTGTTACGATTTAACAGCAAGCCTTCGATCGGCATTGCGATCTCGACGATCGAAGGCGGAAATGCCGTAACCATGGGTGAAGCGGTTAAAAAGCGCCTTTCCGAACTCTCCGCTCAGATTCCGGTAGGTATGGAGCTGAATGCTGTCGCAATGCAGTCAGAAGCTGTGGTTAAGGCAATTGATGGCTTTGTTGAGAACCTCATCGAAGCGGTACTAATCGTAATCGTAGTTCTTCTTGTAAGCATGGGGCTTCGATCAGGGCTGATCATCGGATTCATCCTGCTGCTTACCATCGCCGGAACTTTCGTTCTGATGGAAATATTTGGCATCGCTCTTGAGCGCATTTCATTGGGAGCGTTGATCATTGCCCTTGGTATGCTTGTCGATAACGCCATAGTCATAGTAGATGGCATGAAAATTCGCATGGAACAGGGCATGGATGGGCTACATGCCGCCATTGAAGTTGTCGGGCAGAACGCTATGCCTCTTCTGGGTGCCACTGCTGTGGCAATCCTGGCCTTTGCATCTATCGGCACCATGAAGAACATGACAGGGGAATATACGCAGTCTCTTTATTTAGTAATTCTCATATCTCTGTCACTCAGCTGGCTTACCGCGGTAACCACCACTCCTCTTCTGACATATCACTTCATTCTGGATAAGAAAGTGAGCAAAGATGAGAAAAGTGATCCATACAGCGGCAGGATTTATCAAATCTATCGTGGATTACTTACAAAGGCCATAAGGTTTCGCTGGGTTACGATCGGCATAATTTCGTCGATGTTTCTGCTTTCTGTTTATGGCTTCAGCTACGTCGATTCAATATTTTTTCCGGCATCTGTAAGGCCTCAATTCATTATAGAATGCCAATTCCGTGAGGGTATCCACATTCGCGACACTGAAGCAGAGGTTGCTCGAATGGAAAAGTATCTGGAGACCCTGGAAGGTGTCACTGACATCGTTTCGGCTGTTGGCTCGGCCCATCCACGGTTCTTGCTGACTTATGTCGTACCGATAGACATAGGCTCTCACTACTGCAGTATTCTGGTCTCCGTGGATGATTACAAGGTGATCGACCGCATTATGCCGGCCACTCAGAGAACGCTTGAGAAAATGATGCCTGACGCCACGATCAACGTCAAAAAATTCGTTAATGGACCAGGATCAGGCGGTAAAATTCAGTTGCGAATCAGCGGCCCGGATCAGGCTACCTTACGCTCACTCGCGCAGAAGGCCATGGAAGTAATAGCTTCCGACAACGAAGCAATGGCTTTGCGCACGGAGTGGGGCGAACCGGTAAAAGTAGTGCAACCGGTCATAGCCGAAGACAAAGCAAGGCGTCAGGGTATTGATCGTCCCATGATCGCAAGAGCAATCATGTCTAATTTTACCGGCATTCCCACAGGCGTTTACCGAGAAAATATCGAACTGATCCCAATTATAGCCAGAGCTCCCCAGAATGAGCGCGAGACAATGGAAGATATGCGGGACATTCAAATATTCAGCCCTATGGCAGGTCGGGGAATCCCATTGTCCCAGGTGGTGGATGACTTTTCCACAACTTCAGAAAATGCCCGCATCTCAAGGCGCCAGCGCCGAAGCATGATCACTCTGCATTGCGATGCACGCACTGAACTGCCTTCAATCTTGTTTGCACGAGTTAAGCCCAAAATTGAACAGGCTTTGAATATAGATTTGCAAACATATCTCGGTCGTGAGACCAAATCCGGTGATCATACCGCCACCACTATCCCGGTAAAATACGATGACATGATTCCGCTCAAGGGAATGCCCGGCTATTTCATGGCCTGGGCAGGAGATGCCGAAGACAGTGCCGATGCCCAGCAGCAGTTAAGCAGTGGGGTTCCTCTGTTCTTTGGCCTGATGGTTCTTGTGGTAATCGGCCTTTTCAACGCCATTCGCCAGCCGCTGATTATCTGGTGCGCCGTTCCTTTGGCATTCATTGGCGTTACCGCTGGACTGCTGCTGCTTCAACAGCCATTCGGCTTTATGGCTCTGCTTGGCTTTATGAGCCTTGCCGGCATGCTTATAAAGAATGCTATTGTTCTCATCGATCAGATTGAGTTTGAGCTTAAAAACGGCAAATTGCCCATAAATGCGGTTATCGATTCGGGTGTGAGCAGAATGCAACCGGTCATACTTGCTGCGTTGACAACAATGATAGGCATGGTTCCACTGTTTACAGATGTCTTTTTCGTCTCCATGGCAGTAACAATCGTTTTCGGGCTTGGTTTTGCCACTGTGCTGACACTGATTTTTGTGCCGACCCTTTACACGGTATTTTTTCGGATTCCGTCTGAATCAAGCAAAAGCAGCTGATGTGGAAAAGTGCATTGTATTTGCTTTGCGGTAAAGTTTCCAAGATCGATTATGCATGCGTTCAGCTTAAACAGGCATGAAACAGATGCCGGTGTAATTTAACGGAGGTAACATGATGTTTTCAAAAAAATTGGCAGGAATATTTGGTTGCTTGTTATTGCTGCTGCTCTGTATTGCTAATGCGAGCGAAGCTGTTACTTTGAATGTGGCAGTCGTTGTTGATGGGAATTCCGAATTTAACCGGAAACTCATTGATGAAATCGGCAAAGAAACTGACGATCTCATTGGCGAAGAAAATAAAATTCTGTTCCCCGTCAATGCCAGATTAGATGGAAGCTGGGATCTGACGAAAATTGAATCGCTGATTCAGCAGGCAATGAAAGATAACAGTATCGACGCTGTATTGTGTATTGGGCATGTTTCTTCAAACGTTCTCGCAAAAATGAAGAAATTTACCAAGCCGGCATTCGCAACACAGATATTGAATGCAAGCATGCAGAAGGTTTCAGAAGAAGTATCTGAGAATCTCAATTACATTGACCTGGCGATTGATTTTAATGCTCATCTCGCAACATTTCACGAACTGAAAACCTTCAAAAAACTGGGTTTTATAGCTGGCGATTCCCTTTTACAAGGACTTCCGGAATTAGTCAGCTCCATCAGAGAAACGCTTCAAAGAAGAGAAATTTCTTTGATAACCATTCCTGCCGGAGAAGTGTTGAGAAAGGGCGCAGACGCCCTGAAAAATCTGGATGCTGTTTATGTTGCTCCGCTGCCTGAAGAAAGTGAAACATCCCAGCAAAAGATAGTTGACAGCATCAATGCCGCCAAGCTCTCTTCGATGAGCATGGTCGGGAGTAATCTGGTTGAAAAAGGAATTCTGATCAGCATCACGGAATCGATCAATGTCGAAAGGCTTGCAAAAAGACAGGCTCTGAACCTGCAAAGCCTGTTGCTCGATGAGAAGCCATCGACACCTGCAGTCGCTGTCTCGCATGATGAAAGACTTCATATAAACATGAAAACAGCACGTGTTATTGAGGTCTTTCCAACCTGGAGTCAGATGACTGATGCGATAATTCTGAATGCAGAAGCACAGAACATCGAGCGTAACCTTTCCTTGAATCAGGTGATCGAGACTGCTGTTATCAGGAATCTTCAGTTAGCCGCCAAACTGCAGGAACTCGAAGCAAACCGTCAGGGAATCGAAAGAGCGAGATCCAATCTGCGCCCAAAACTTTCTCTTTTCGGCAGAGAAAATGTAATCGACGAAGATCGTGCAGCTTCAATATTGAATCCGGCCAGATACCAGACTCAGATCGGCGCAGAACTCGTGCAGGTCATCTATAGCGAGCAGGCCAAAGCAAATGTTGATATTCAGAGATTAATGCATATGGCCAGAAAAGAAGAAGAGCGCGGTCTGATTCTGGATATCATGAAGGATGCCGCGCTTGCCTACCTGAATGTGTTAAAAGCCAGAACTCTTCAGGTAATTCAAAAAGATAACCTCGAAGTTACCCGCGCAAATCTTGAAATTGCAAAACTCAGAGAACGGGTTGGGACCTCTGGTCCGGCTGAAGTTTATCGCTGGGAAATCCAGATGGCAAGTGCCAGGCAGGCTATCATTGACGCTTCTGTCATAAGAAAGAAGGCCGAACTGTCCCTTAACCAGATTCTCAATGCGTCCCAGGAAGAAGAATTCACTACAGCAGAAAGCGATATCTATGCAAAAGTATTCCTCCTCGATCAGACGGTTGTCGCCCCTTATATAGACAACGTCTTCGGTTACAGAATATTCAGAGATTTCATGGTCGGAGATGCTTTCGCACTCTCACCTGAAATTCAACAGTTGCAGAAATCTATTGAAGCTCAGAAACGCTCGAAGGTTTCCGCAAAACGCAGATACAATCGGCCAACAGTCGTATTGCAGGGCAATTTTGCCAGAACTGTTAAAGAAACAGGCGTCGGAGGCACAAGACCGGCAATACCAGCTCCTTTTGGCTTTGCGTTTTCCTACCCAGACAAAAATGACTGGTATGTAGGTCTAAATGTCTCTATTCCGCTGTATGAGGGAGGAGACCGACCAGCAGCTGTTAAGCAGGCAGAAGCAGGCGTCAGACAGCTTGAAAACAATCTCGATTACTTGAAGCAGCGTCTTGAGTTGAATACAAGAGCGACACTGGAAGATGCGCGATCATCTTTTTCAAGCATTAGACTTTCCAACACCAGATCTGAATATGCTGCCAAAACTCTTGATCTTGTACAGAGATCGTATTCAAAAGGAGTCGCCAATATTCTCGATCTGATCGATGCCCAGAATGCTTCGCTTGTTGCCAAAGAAGCTTCTGCGAACGCAATGTTCAACTTCTTCTGCGATTTTGTCAGAATCTGCCGCGCAGTGGGTAGTTTTGACTTTATTCTGAAAAAGGATAGCCAGACAATTTGGCAAAATCGATTGAAGGAATACTATAAAGCCAGACTGTAAACATCTCGGAACGATTGCACCCGCTCTTAAAGCGGGATTGACAGGTGCATTATAAAATAGTCTCAAGGATAGATCAAATGCCTGAACAGCTAAATCTGGAATCATTTTCGAAACAGGCCTTCAGGGAAACCATAAAAGCCAGTGATGAATGGGAGAGAACCGGGACCGCATATCTGTTACCAAAATCCCGTATGTTTCGTCGAATCATCGAAATATGCTTCTGGACCTCTCATCTACAGGAAGAAGGTCGAGCACCAAAATTCAAACTTCTATTCTGTGAAAACGGTCAGCTCAATAGCCTTCTGAACGAAGCTTCACAATACGGCAACTACTATCAATTCGCGAAACCTTTGGAAGGAGTTCCCTCTGAAATCCTGAAAGCCGCTTCTGCAGTCAGCCATTCGCGCAGCGTCATCTGCGTGACGACGAACCCACGCGGAAACCGACTGTTAATCCATGGGCTCTTGAACGTAGGCTCACTGCGGGAGAAATTTTTTCTAAATGACTCAACAAAAGGCGTTATTCTCCCAAGGTGTTTGATTTGCAGCTCAAATGCCCCGGGCAGGGTTACCATTTATCTCGGCGACCAAGGCATTATTGGTTTCGATCGTGGCATCAGCTTTGTAAGGAACATCGATCTGCATACATCACCAATGATGAAGACGGTGTTTTCATCAATTCTGAATGAACTTAAAGAAAATCTGCCCGAACAACTCTTAAGCGATCCATTTCAGTTGAACTTCTTTGCTGAAGTATACGTCCACATAATAGATGAAATTATACTGAACATTTTCCAGAGACGACACGGTGGTATTCTCCTGCTTATTCCAGAAAATTCGATATCTCAGGCGAAGCAGGAACTGAAACAACGGTATTCACTGAAACACAAGAACATCTGGGACGAGATTCTTGCATTCATAAATCGGGGGGCTTCTTTACTGGAACCTGCTCTGTTCAAAGAGCGCCTGAGGCGTTTCCATGCATCGTTTTCAGAGAGTTCAATCGCCGATCATGAATCTGGCTTGAATATGATGGAAGTTATCACACGGCTCAGGGAGTTCACTGATTTTGTCGCTTCACTGTCACAGGTCGATGGCGCACTGGTTTTGACTAATACGCTGCGTATTGTCGGATATGGGACTGAAATTCGGGTAAATGACAAAGATCTGCCTGCCACCTTCATTCAGCAGGAAGAAATGCGAAAACCAATCGACCCACAAATTTTCGGAACTCGCCACCGGTCTACCCTACGATTCTGTCGAAAATTTCCCAGTGCCTTGGGATTTGTTTTTTCACAGGATGGTGGAATCAAAGCTGTCAGAGGACAAGCAGACGAAGTAACAATTATCCCGGAAGTAAACTGGATTCGGTTCGAATTTTTCGTTTAATGCGAACCTCGATCAAAACAATAAAAGTATTCGTTCACGGAGGCAAACATGATTATGGAAGAATTGCTCAACAGCTTTGTTTTATCACTCAGTACCCCAGCCTGGTGGGCAACAGCAATGCCGGTATTACTAACAATCGTCATGTGTGGATTTCTCGCTTGTGTTTTCTGGATTCATCGTCTTCAGAAACGCCTGGCAATTCAGAATTTCGAATTTTCTTCAGAATTTGCTCGTCTACGAGAAAAAAAGGAACTTTTCCGAGCTATTTTTGAATCGGCAGATGATGGAGTTATCGTTCTTGATCCGGGAGTCTGTACCATATTAGACGTCAACCAAAAAGCCTGCGAAAGCTTTGGCTACTCAAAAGAAGATCTTCTTTCTGTAAGTGTGTTTGTTGCTACTCCACCATACTCCGCGACCGAACTCAAGAAGCAGCTTGATAGAACTGCTGCTGGCGAGTCACAGTCATTCGAAAAGCTTGTTCGTCACCGGTCTGGAAATCGCGTCTGGCTGCGAGTCAAAATGCAGAAAGTTCAATTTGGTTCTGGCAGCCGTATTCTCATTGTAGTTCGAGATATTACCAATCAAAAAAAGACCGAAAAAGAAATATCCAGACTACAGACCAGCCTTCTGCATTCACAAAAAATGGAAGTCATTGGTCTTCTGGCCGGAGGCATCGTTCATGATCTGAATACAATGTATACCATCATTATTGGATGTTGTGAATTGCTTGCCAGAAAACTTGGAGCCGACCCATCATTGCGGGATATTTCCCAGAGCATTCTGAAACTGACACGAAAATCCGCAATCGTCGCCAGAAAACTTCTAATCTCAAATCAAAATCAGATGGTATCTCTTGAGCAACTAGATGTAAATCGTCTGATCAGGGAGTTTGAACCAGTTCTGAACCAGACCCTCATGGAAGGAATTAGAAAGGAGACAGTTCTCGCAGATGAGAGTCTTATGGTGATGGCGGATGTCTGTCAGCTCGAACGAGTTATCCTGAATCTAATCATAAATGCTCGTGACGCAATGGGCGATTCTGGTGTTCTTACTCTGGTAACCAGAAGAGTACCAATGAATGAAGCAGAAGCACTGGGCCTAAGCATGAAATACACCAGCGGTTATGTGGTAATCGAAGTAATCGACACAGGATGCGGAATGAGCGACGAGATACTCCGTAATGTTGGAAAACCGTTTTTCACTACCAAAAATGACTATGGCTCAGGCTTTGGTATGACCGTCGTTCATCAAATTATAGAGCAGCATGGGGGCCGCCTCATAGTTGTCAGCGAACCAGAAAAAGGGACCACCATGCAAGTATTTCTTCCCGCCTGCAATCATGGAGAGATTTCCTGTCAGGAGGCGAGTACCCCTATACCAACTTCATAAAGTTCTACCAATTTCACTGCACCGCTGCTGCTTATTCACACGCTCACTAAGCCTCGTTTTGCAGTCAGAAAAGCATGACCAAGGTTGTCGTCGCCGGTTGGTGGACGCTAATTTCTGGGCACAGCTGGAAATGGTTCTCACCTGTAAAATCAATGTTGTTATCGAATTCGTCACCCACACCCTCAGCAATACCCAAAACAGCAGTCTCCCAGTTCAATTGCAGAGCATTTTTACTCTAGATCATCAATCATGACTCAGACAGGTGTTTTTCAAGCCTTATGTCAGCTCTGAGTTTCCCATTCCACCAGGTGAAATCGGGTGTTCGCGCAAACTCGACATATCCTAGAGACTCATAGAGCTTACGCGCAACTTCGTTGAATTCGAAAACACCCAGTTCTATACGGCTGCAACCATGTTCGCGCGCAAGTTCTTCGCACCAGATCATAGCCTGGCGGCCAATTCCCTTGCCGCGCGCCGCGGCCTCACCGATCAGAATACTTGGCCAGAAAGTTCCAGGAATGTGACGCAGAAGCTGCTTTGGGTCGATCTGTGCGGTCAAAAGGCCTACCGGCTGATTCCGGTAAAAAATACTCCAGAAAAAGGCCTTATCAGAATCATGCACCTTGCGCACGTTTTCCAGCAGTTCATCGAAAGTCACTTTCAGTCCGAAGAATTCTTCTTCACTTCTTGTAACCAGATGCAGGTGCCTGATCGACTCATCATTTTCCCAGATAACCAGCGTCCTGATAACCTCTTCCATTTCGGGAGTAAGCAAAGAAAGTGCAATCTCGCCATTTGTCCTGATGTAATCCAGAATCTTCGGCTGTGTATTCGATTCAACATCTCTCAGGTTGTTTTTCATAGTTTTGCCGCTTGTATTGATTTTATGATATTTTAACACGAAATGACTGTCTCTTTCATTGACAAAATCAGGTATTAACTATTTAATGACTCATGAAATACTTTCTGGAAAAGTTGTTTGAACATTACGCGGAATCTAATGAGATGCCAGGACTGATCTACTCTATTAAAAAACGACTTCTGACCATATTTGGAGATATCAAGATCTTCAAGTGGCCGATGTTCGTCATTTACCACCCTACTACTTTCAGAATCAAAGGGCATCACACCCGTGAAATCATGAACATTTTGCAGCCCGGCGATGTGGTTATGCGTTCATACCGGGATTATCTTGACGGGTATTTCATACCCAAAGGGCAAAGTAAATGCAGTCACAGTGGTGTTTACATTGGAGACAACCGTATTGTTCACTCTATCGCCGAAGGTTCTGTGATCGACGATATAATCGATTACTGTCGAGCTGACCGCATATTGGTGCTGCGACCGGCATCCGGCCAGGAATGGGCGATCAAACATGCGAAAGCCTGCGCCGATCATAACACTGAGTACGACTTCAATTTTGAGCCGGGGCAAGGCAGGTATTACTGTCATGAGTTCACTGCGTCATGCTATCCAAAGCTTGAAATCAGGCCGCTCAGCCGCAAGATTTTCGCGGTCTTTTCTTCTCCAGTCGTTTATCTTGCCGACTCTTTCTATACAAACAAGAACTTCGAGCTCATCTATTGTTCGAACTGACAACCCTGAAAGCAATATACTGAGGAAACTTTCAAAAGTCTTTTGGCAGGTTCCAGAAGTCGTTGATCATTTTGACAATATTCAACGGGCCAATAATTATAGGAAAAGAATCCTCGGCCTGTATGCACTGCTTATCCCAGTAATCCTTTACCTCTGCCTGCCTGTCGCTGTCATTGCCCTTTAAGACAATTTCGAGATTCTCAGGCGAAAACAGAATCTGTTTTTCCCAGGTCTCAGGCTCACCTTCGGCAGAAAGCCAGAAATAGTCGTCGTTATACTTCAGTCGTCTGATCAGAGAACCATTTTTCCAGTGTTCATAGTGAAAAAAGCCGACATTTTCCTGTTCAGCCAGATAGATGGCGTCGGCCAGATCCATGGAAAACTCGCTCCAGTCTTTGTCTTCAAACTCCGGTGAGTCGGGAATAAACTCGGTTATCTGAAACGGGGAATTCTCGTCAATTCTTGAACAGATCAGTGAATATGCTGAAGACATGGCATTGCTCCTTCGCCTGAGTCAAATTTCTGGCCAACCACTTATTAGATGCCCGTCATGGGCCATGATGGAATTCAATGATCTCGCCGTCCATGAAATGATAAATACTGATGCTGCCACCGAGTCTCGGGATTTTGAACGCAAAATGATACAGCCAACATGCGCCTTTTCGTGGGTGCCCTTGAGAGAAGTGATAACTGACCGAATAAAGGTATTTGTCCGAGTAGTCCTGCTTTGCCTTTGAACTCAGGTATTCTTTGATGATTTCTACAGACTTGAACAACGAAATCGCAGGTTCTGAAGAACCAATCTGGTCTTGTGCGAAAGATACGCTGCTTAGCAGAAAAAGCGTGACGACAACCATAAATAGTATTTTCATACTCTATACCTCCAACAAATTATTGAAATCGTAGCTTGTTTAACCATACCAGACAGTGTCTACTGAAATTTATCATTCATGGTCGAGAACATCACGCACCCTGGTCGCCATCTGCTGGAGTGAAAATGGCTTGTGAATAAAATTGGTGCCTCCATTGATTAAACCCTGACGCATAACGACATTACCTGTATAGCCAGACATAAAAAGGCACCTGAGTTTTGGACAACAGGCGCACAGTTCGTCAGCTAGAGATTTTCCTGTCATTCCGGGCATAACCACATCGGTAAGCAGAAGATCAATGTTGCATGACATCTCCTTTGTGATACGCATAGCCTCTTCCGGCGTCAACGCTCCAAGAACCCTGTAACCGCAGTTTTCCAACATCATCTTCACAAGGTTCAGAACGCTGGCATCATCTTCTACCACCAGTATGGTTTCATTGCCACGAGAAATTTTCTCTGCAGCTTTTTTCGCATGCAGGTCTTCGTCCTTACAAGCAAAGGCAGGCAGGTATAACTTGAAACAGGAACCATATCCAGGCTCGCTGTAAACATTTATAAATCCAGAATTCTGTTTGGCTATACCATATACAGTAGCCAGTCCAAGCCCGGTTCCCTTACCAAGCTCTTTTGTCGAAAAGAATGGCTCGAAGATTTTACTTATTGTCTCTCTGCTCATGCCTTTGCCGTTATCACTTACAGATAGAACGACATAGCTGCCCGGAGAGACCCTGTGAATATCCGCGCTGAGAGTATCGTTTACAGATATGTTTTGTGTTTCGATCGTAATCTTTCCGACACCAGCAATAGCATCTTTCGCATTGACACATAAATTTGCAAGAACCTGATCAACCTGTGAAGGATCCATTCTGACCGGCCAGAGGTTTTCGCAAGGCAACCAGGCAAGATCTATATCTTCTCCGATAAGTCGTCTGAGAAGTTTTATTATCCCTTCAACCGCCAGATTCAGATTAAGGATTTTCGGCTCTATCGCCTGCTTTCTGGCAAAGGTTAGCAATTGTCGGGTGATGTCAGCCGAACGCTCACCTGCCAGTTTTATTTGCACAACATGATCTCGCAACGGGTTATCCGAGGTCATTTTATGAAGTACAACCTCTGCATAACCGATAATTACAATCAGCATATTGTTGAAATCATGGGCGATGCCGCCTGCCAGCTGGCCGACAGCTTCGAGCTTCTGACTCTGCCTGAGCTGTTCTTCCAGCTTCTTTCTCTCGGTAACGTCGATAAGAGAGACAAATACTTTTGCAAGCGTTTCTTCTGATCCAGGACATACATTACAGTAGACGGTCACATTTTTCTGTTCACCACCTATCGTTTTTACAATTGCATCTGTGGCTATTTCCTTAACGCCATTCCACAGACAGACGAGCTCATAACGAAATGTATCAAAAGATTCAGAAATAAATGTACCGATCAAACCGGTCAGAAGCTCTTCTCTGGATTGTGCCCGATGCAGACTGATAGCTGCCTTGTTGACATCCACAATCTTTGTCAATTCAGCGCAATGCCGCAACATTTCTGGATGTTGGGTAAAATATGGTTCAATATCAGTAACGCCTTGCTTTCTCAGATCATCGAAGAAGGCTTTTACATCAGCAAAATTTTCCTCCCAGATTGGGACGGGCGAGTTTTCAAATACAAGACGATACCTCTCCTCGCTCTTTCGCAGCAGCTCTTCAGCCCGTCGCCGCTCAATCAGCTCTTCCTGAAGGCGTTTATTGGTTATCGCAAGTTCGGCCGTGCGTTCACGAACTTCATGCTCCAGTTGCGTGGTCAGCTTTTGCAGACGCAGGTGAGTTCTCACGCGTGCAAGAACTTCTTCTGGCTGAAAAGGCTTGGTTATATAGTCCACTCCACCCGCCTGAAAGCCCTTCACTTTGTCGCGTTCATCTTCAAGAATGCTGATAAAGATTATCGGAACAGAGCAGGTTTTTTGATCTGCTTTCAGCCGACGGCACACTTCAAAACCGTCCATGCCAGGCATGTTGATGTCGAGCAGTATAAGATCTGGAATGGTTGTCTGAACAAAACGCAGAGCCAATTCGCCATCTGACGCGGGATAAACGGAGTAACCCTGACTGGACAGAATTTTTATCAGAAGCTGCAGATTAACAGCTGCATCATCGACAACCAGTATTTTGTCAGATTGCGCTTCTCTCAACTCTTCGCTCATAACTCATCCTCCGGGTTGGCAACATCTGGGCTGCTCTGAATAAAACGCAGAATTTGACCGTATTGGAGTTCACTGGCCAATGCCGCCAGTTTCTTTGCCAGCAATGGATTACAGGAGCCTATTTTGTTGATGGTCTCGTTTATTGCGACACTGTCGATTCTGATGATGGCCTGTTCGAGCTCATCGCACAATTCACAAGGCAGTTCAGACAGGGCGTCTGGCCTCAGAGCTTCTGATTTAATGTCGGGTGAGCTGTCGTCATAGCTAAAGCGCAGCCCCAGATGTCTGGCCAGGGCATCAAAGATCTCGACATCCCGGTAAGGTTTGCGAATAAAATCATCGCACCCTGCAGTCATTATTTCGCGTCGTTCGGCTTCAAGAGCGTGAGCGGTAACTGCAATGATTTTCACCTCTGCGCCATTTGCCATCGCTCTGATTATACGTGTAGCCTCCAGCCCATCCATGATCGGCATGCGCATGTCCATCCAGATAAGGTGAGGCGACCATTGCCTGAAGATGTCGACAGCATCCTTCCCGTTGGCAGCTTCCTGAATATCGAATTCCAATTTATCGAGTAACTTTCGCAAAAGCGTGCGATTCTCGGGCTGATCTTCTGCTATGAGAAGACGGTATTTCGGCTGTCCATCAGCCAGACGAACAACAGAGCCATGTACAGCATGAAACGGTGTTTCCTGCTGTGCAATCGAAGACACAGGAATCTCAAAGTAAAAAGTCGAGCCCACATTTTGTCTGCTGAAAACGCCGATCTCGCCACCCATAAGCTCTACATACTGCTTGCAGATAGCAAGGCCCAGACCAGTTCCTGCTTCAGAGAACTGCCTTTCTCCAAGCTGAACAAACGGGGCAAAAATACTTTTCTGGTCTTCATTTGAGATTCCGATGCCAGTATCTGTTACCTCAAACCTTATTTTTACCTGTTCAATATTGACTTGTTCGACTTTTCTGGCACGGACTACAACCTCGCCCTGTCTTGTGTATTTTATTGCATTCCCGACCAGATTTATCAACACCTGCCGAAGCTTGCCACCATCAACGACAACATAACGTGGCAGCTCTGACAAAGCTTCGAGAGTGAGCTTCAAGCCTTTTTCCCGTGCTTGCACATACAGCATCGACATCATTTCCTGAAGCACCTGGTGAAGATCACACCTGGCAGCCTCCAGCTCGACCCTTCCTGATTCTATTTTTGATATATCCAGAACATTGTTGATCAATCGCAGAAGATGTTCCCCGCTTCTGTTTATGATATCAAGACTCTCTTTTTGAGAACTGGTTACATCGGAAGAAACTTTCATAAGCTGCGAAAATCCGAGAACAGCGTTCAGCGGGGTACGCAACTCATGGCTCATATTAGCCAGAAAAATGCTCTTGGCACGATTGGCGATTTCGGCAGACTGCCTGGACTTTTCTGCATTCTCTTTTGCCAGTTGCAGTTCATTGGTTCGCTCTCTGACCAGTGACTCCAGTTCGAGACTACGCTGCTCAATGCCTCTGACACGCTGTCGGTAGCCTAAAAGAACAATTAGCAGCAACGACATCAAAGCTGAACCGCGAAACCATGGAGTATTCCACCAGGGGGGCAGCACAACGATAGTCAATGCAGCCTCATGACTGCTCCACACCCCGTCATTGTTAGACCCTCGCACCCGCAGAACATGTGTGCCATAAGGAATACCAGAGTAACGCCCTTCACGCTTTCTTCCAGCGAAATACCACTCTCGGTCGACTCCTTCCAGCATATACTGATATTTGTTTTCCTCTGGGCGGCGATAGTTCAAGGCTGCCATCTCAAACTCAAAATAGTTCTCATTCCAGTTCAGAGTGATCTCTTTCACTCGCTCAGGCGCGATGCCTTTAATCAGAGGCCTGCTCCCCTGCGTCAAACTTGTTATATAAACCGGTGGCTGATAGGAATTATCAACTATCCTGTCAGGATAAAAACAGGTAACGCCACCAGTACCAGCCATCCATATCTGCCCGTCAGGTAATGTTACAGGAGCATATGCACTACCAAGACCAGGGGAAATTCCATCTCTTTCGGTAAAAACTCTGGTTTCGCCTGTCTCTGGATTGATACGTGTGAGAGTACCGTCAAGAAAGCCGGCGGCCCATATCATACCATGTCTGTCTTCAGCGATCGCACAAACCGATGTAGAGGGGAAACTGTGACCATACAAGCTTTCAAACGAGATAAACTCTCTGCGGGCCTGATCGTATTGATTCTGCCCAATCCAGAAACGGCCTTTCGAATCAATATAGCCGGCATGAGCATCAAACTCTCGACTGGAAAAATTATTGCGGTCGAAATGATGCTTCCTCACTACCTTACCGGAATTCAGGTCAAACAGATCGAATCCTATTCCGGGGTTGCTGATCCATATCTGATTACCTTCCATCTGATAATATGCTGGCAGCAGCGGAAAGTTGGCGTGGCCTGAAAGTGTTTCATCAGGCATATCAGCGTCAGAGGTGAAGAACGTTACCTGACCGGTCTTTTTGTTGAATTTCAGTATTCCGTCGCCCCAAACATTGCCATACAGCAGGTCACTGTTCTCTTTATCTGTCCATACCGGCCAGATTTTCGACTGTGTTGCAGACGGATACCTGTTCAGAACTTTATGCGTTTTCCAGTTATACTCGACAATTTCACCTTTGGCTACCGCCCAGATAACTTCTTTACTTCGCGGCTCAAATTCAAAGTCTTCGAGATGCATTGGAAATCCATCAGGTTGTCGTGGACTGTATAGCAGATGATCGATTATCCGTCCCGTATCAGGATCAACACGCGCTATACCGGAAGTCACCTCGTTCACCCAAATATTTCCGTCAGGGCCCAGACGTAGTGGCGCGGTAATATCGACAAAGCCTGCTTCTGGGTTCTGGCTTCGAAGAATGCTGTTAAACTGTCGGCCACCCGGATCTATTTTCTGTAAGTAGCCATGTTCATTGACTACCAGCCAGAACACTCCACAGCTATCCTGAATTATAGTATGGACAATCTTGGCTCCAAGACTTCCCTTATCGGCTTTTTCAGCAGTGTAAACATAATTTGTCACGGTATTGTCCATTTTGTTCAGAACAGACAAGCCATCAACCGTTGTAATCCATATCAGATCGGGTACAGACTCAAAGAAAGCTATGCGGTAAATGAAATTATTCGCTATACGGCGCGGTTCTTCTGAATCAGAACTGTAATACGAAAATGTTTTCTTTTCTGGATCCAGACAACTCAAGCCTCCTTCAATGGTTCCGATCCAGATATTGCCCTGATTATCTTCTGATATTGCCTGTATATACTTTCCATGAATTGCGTCGGGTTCATCAATACCAGCGGCGTAACGTTCAACAACCTGCCCTTTCCGGGGATCAAACCTGTGCAGCCCGGTAACTGTGCCAATCCAGAGAAAACCGTCTCCGGCAGTTAATACAGACCAGATATCATTGTCCAGAAAAGTTGCTGCATCGCCAGCTCTGCTCTTATAGGAAGTGAAGAGCCGGGTTTTCTTGTCATACCTGTTAAGCCCATTGGCTGTTGCGATCCAGATATATCCGTCTCTATCTTCTGTAAGCAGTTGGGTTTTCTGATATGCAACCCTTGAATAACCGCTCAAAGCACCGGGATCGCTTGAATCCGGAAAAAACTTATCGACCGATCCGGATCTTTTATCGTAAACAGCGACTCCTGATCCGACTACCATCCAGATCAGCCCTTGGGAATCCTCGAATAAGGCTGAAACCGTTTCTCCTGAATTTACATTTTCAGCCTTATAACCATTATATTTAATGGCACCGTTTATTCCTGCCAGCCATAAAAAGCCATCTTTGTCCTGAATGACGTTGTAAATACTTCCATAATCGCCAGCCACTGTTTCAAAATAAAGTCGAGTATGATCCAACAAAGTCTCAGATGACGCATGAGCCACAGATACTTCAGAACAGGCAATCATCATCAGCAGCAGCAGAGCTAGTATGGCTGCAGCGGCCTTCGCGTGCATCTTCCTGAAAAGCAGTTTGTCGATCCCCATCTCATGCTCCTGGAATTTCTCATCCAACCAGGTCGGAATTATCAACAGAACAGCGATATTTCACCAGAATCAGGCAGGGGTTAGCTTTTTGTTCCTCTTCAGATCGCCCTCATAAACTGTTAGCTGAAACAGTCTGGCTCAATCAAGATTCATTATAGCACTAAGATATAGACTTACCAAATCGTTCCATCTGAATGTTATAAGTGGCAGGTCAACTTGCCAGATTATCTTGGATTTGCAGTTCCTAAGAGCTTACACCGTAAAACAGCGACTTCATTGCGAGTCACAACAGGATTGGCACAATCCGTGCGATAACTGTGGCATGTCATCGGCCTCAAAAATCTTGAGAAGAGCGAGCCCCTCTTCGACCTCAGCCCATTGTTCCGGCGAGATTTTTACCTTCTTACACATGCTGCAGAGTGTGACAAATTCTTTTGATCTAGGCGCATTTTCGTCAAGCAGTCTGACAGAATTTCTCGGCTCTGAGCGCAGGATTTTGCTGCATATTTCGATCTGTCCTTGAGACAGAGGCTTGATATAAAGCTCAAGAAATCTTCGTTCGTCGGGAGAATCGCAGCGGAAAGGGATCGCCCTCGAAGAAATGCCTTTCCTTACTCGTTTGAACAACTCTTGATACAAATACTGTGTTTCTGGACCGAAAATGAATTCCCATATAGCATGTCCCACCACATTTTCCGGTCGCAATAAGCTGTTCCAGGCATTGGCATCGGCAAAAGACTGCCAGTTGTCGCTAACGCTGACAATGGTATCGGCACTGTCAATTCTGTAAACAAAGACATCTTTGCGCATACGTTTTTATTCCATTTCCAACGCCTTGCCTTCAGCCACGTGGGGCAGGAACTTCATCATCATTTTCAACATTGCTCAACTCAAAGCGGCGCGCACTTTGACAGTCAGATCTATTTTGGAAAACGGCTTCGGAAGAAAGTTGACACCGTCGTCCAACATATTTCGATGGGCAATGGCATTGGCGGTATAGCCAGACATGAACAGGCATTTCAAGCCAGGAATCATTGTCTTCAACCGCTTATATAACTGGAGCCCATTAACTTCAGGCATTACAACGTCAGCAATCAACAAGGAAATTCGCCCGTCGTATTCTTCTGCCAGTCGAATGGCTTCAGAAGGTGAATTGGCTTGAAGCACATGGTAATTTAGTGGCGTCAGTATTTTCGCAATCAATTTCAAAATTGATGCTTCATCTTCAACGACAAGCAATGTCTCTCCAAGGCCAATTGGCGCTTTATCCTTCGCAACCAGAAATGATTCAACTGATTTCCCGTCGAATCTGGGGAAATAGATTCTGAATGTGGTACCCTTGCCCGGCTCACTGTATACGTTTATAAAGCCATTATTCTGCTTGACGATACCATAAACAGTCGACAACCCAAGACCGGTGCCTATTCCGACGCCTTTGGTGGTAAAAAAAGGTTCAAAAATCTGGTTCAATGTGGCTTCGTCCATTCCGCAGCCATCGTCACTAAAAGCCAGCATAACGAAGTCTCCGGGTCTAAATCCCAGATGATCAGCACAATATGATTCATCGATGGTCACGGTCTTTGTCTCGATGGTGATCTTGCCAACTCCTTCGATTGCATCACGAGCATTGACGCACAGGTTAACCAGTATCTGATCAATTTGAGAAGGATCCAGCCTTACAGTCCATAGATCCGGTTGCGGGTGCCAGGCAAGGTCGATATCTTCTCCGATCAGTCGCTGAAGCATCTTTAGCATTTGTTCCACATCTTTGTTCAGATCCAGAACGACTGGCGTTATAGTCTGCTTGCGGGCAAAGGCCAGCAATTGCCGGGTAATGCTCGTAGACCGCCTTGCGGCAGACTGGATTTCCATCAGATCGGAATGAAGAGGATCCTCCGGCAGAACCTTTTCCAAAGCCATTTCGGCAAAGCCCATGATGACGCCAAGCATATTATTGTAGTCGTGCGCAACTCCCCCGGCGAGTCTGCCCACAGACTCCATCTTCTGGGCCTGCTGCAGCTGGGCATTCAAAGATGCACGTTCTCTTTCTACTTTTTGTTTTTCCAGGGTGATATCTCTGACAATGCTGGATGCGCCGACTACTTTTCCCTGGTCGTTGAGTATAGGCGAAACTTGAATGGAAACATTCAACAGTCGTTCGTCACTGGTTCTCCACACTGTTTCAAAACTGCCCGCCGATTGCCCGGCACGGATTTTTTCCAGCAATTGCGGCATTTCGTCGTATTGACCGCTGGGAATCAGAAAGGACGTCGATCTGCCAATGACCTGATCGCGATCATAGCCGCAAATGTTCTTTGCTCCCTGGTTCCAGCTTACGATCACTCCATCGAGGGTCTTACCGATAATAGCATCATCTGATGATTCCACAATACGAGCAGCCTGAAGCAGAGCATGCTGGGTTTTAGCTCTATCCTCTGTGGCTCTGGCGTTAGCGATTGCCATAGAACAAACCTTTGACAGCGGTAAGGCGAGAGCCAGATAGCGCTCTTTGTATTGCTCAAATGCTAGATCGTCCAGCTCCAGAATTCCGAATACCTCAGCCTTGTGACTGAGGATAATACCGAAGCCACGGCCGGATTCAGTCCAGTAGGATTCCTCACCGGGCTCGGAAAGCGGCGGCATATTATCCCTGGGAATCCAGACCATTCTACCTGGAGCAAAAAGCTGATTGAACAGTTCTTTAACGCGGGAGAATGCCTGCGCCTCGCTTTCAGAAGACAAAAGCTCATTCATCTGGTCAATCACCATGTAGTGATCGGCAAAATATAGGTCTTGAGAAGCTACAGATTCCTGGCCCTAAAAAACCTTCATATACAGATTTTCGAGATTCAATCTGAGCAAGTCGAGACCCACAGCAACAATTTTGAATGGCAATGCAAGGTATTCTGCCATAGCAGCTAATTTTGATGATACTTCCTTATCCACGCCAGTATCCAGCAGAACAAGCATCGAGACCGATTCCTGGAAAAATTGCCTTGCGCCTTCCTTTTCAAATCCTAATTCGCGAAGATGCCGATCCCAATGTAACAGCCATCCGGGAGTCATCAGATAGGCACCTTCCGAGATATATCCATCTAATATTGGTGCTGGCGCAATCAAGTAGAAACACTGACTGGGTGCAAGAACAAAATTGCCAGATAATTTCAACGCATGCAGATCGCTGCCCTGAAGACAGCCGCCACCGATAACGACCTGGTTAGTTTCTTCCTGCAGGAAAGAAATATCCTGCAACATCCGGGTGTTATGATGCAAATGCTGGACGCAGGAAAGTGGAATGACTTCGACTTCCACGTCGGTCAGGAATTTTGAACCTGTTGTCACTTTTTTTATTTCCTGCAACAAACTCGGGCAGCAGCGGAAAGTTATTTTATGGTTCATAATCAGCCAACCAGTTCAAAGGATATTGCCCCCATCGACGAGCAGCTTCAGATACAGCAAGAAGAATATCTTCGCTCACTGAGAATGGAATTTCTCCATGATTGTCCGACAACACGAATCCGCCTCCTGGAGCAGCCTGAGCAATAGCTTTTTTCACAGCTGCTTCGGCATCTTTTTCTGTCCAGTGACTCATTAGAAGAGCATTCAAGTTGCCCACAAGAGCAAGCTTTCCCTTACAAGCCAACTTCAACTCACTCAGATCTTCGTCTGCGCTGGCGCTCATAGCAAAAAAACCAGCTTGTATAATCTCATCCACTACGGCTGCCCCTCTAGCAGAAGCAAGATGGATCATTGCAGAACTATTGATTCTTGAGATCACCTGCTTTGCTGCTGGAGTTCCATACTTCTGGATCAGATCTTGCGACATGATGCCGGGAGAAAACGCCGGGTCGGAATACATCACGGCTGAAGCTCCCGCCTTAAGCTGCGCATTAGCCCATTCAATGCAATAACTGGCATTGATCTGAAACAAACGTTCAAGAAGATCCGGCCGTTCGCAGATCAGGTCGAGATAGGCTTCGAATCCCATTTGCATGATAGGAAGTGAGAAAGGAGAGACTGCGACTCCTGAAATAGGAACGTCATCACCCACACAAGCCTTAAGGTCAGCAATAGCCTTGAGATTGTCTAACAGAGCGGGACTCTCATAAACTCTCGGCGGTTCAAGATAAAGAATGTCTTCGGGTTGTCTGATAATTGGTGCGCCACAGTTCGGGGGACCCTGGTCGAAATAGAACGCCTCTCCACCCCAGGCGATGCACTCAATTGCAGCAAAAGGGTAGCAGCAAAGCATGTCGTTGCCATATTTTCGATGAAGCCGTAGCTGGCCCTCAACAATGTTTTCAGGTCGCGAAAAGTACTCTTTGATCGAAAGCCCCATATCCCTGGCGGGGTGCAAAGTAGCAGCTATAACATAAGGTACCCGATCGGGTTCTTTGTGGGAAAGGGCCAGCCGTAATCGTTCAGCAGAAGTTATTGTCATGGTTGCCTCCCGTCCAGCTCCCGAATAATTTTGACAGCTTCAGCAGAATTCTTCCCCATTGCGTGTGCACCGACTTCCTTCCAGAGCAATGGATCCAGGCGGAAAGGTGCTCCACCGACGACTACCGGGATTCGGCTGCCAGCACGCTTAAGGCCTTCAACAACGTCTTTCACACGAACCGCAGAAGCAAACATCAGGCACGAAATCAGCAAAATATCGGCATTCTCACGCAGCACGCCTTCTACAAGCTCATCGGCTTTAAGGCCATGGCCAAGGTCTATTGGCTTGTATCCAGCAGCTATCAGAGACGAAATAACCATCCGTTTACCCAGGGCATGATAGTCTTCGATCACGCCGATTGCTAGCCTGGCGCTGCTCTCCTGTTTAGTAGAAACCCGCGAAAGAATTTTCTCCATCACCCGCTCACAGACCCGGCTGGACATGTAAACCTGAGACAATGAGATATGACCGCATTCCCATGACTGACCGATGTTTTCAAGGGCAGGAACGACAATTTCCTCAGGATGTGTCGAACAATCCCCCACGGTATGCTGACCAACAAGCAATTCTCTGCATCTTCCTATGTCAAAATGCATAAGCGCCTGCACAAACAGACTCTGAGTTTTAGTTAACTCCTGCATCAACGAACTCCCCCCTCCAATCGCAGCTCACTTAAAATTCTCAAGCTATCATTCTGTCATTTTCGATTATACAAGCTACTGCATTAACTTTCCATACTGAATTTCTTAGCAATCTAACGTTAGTATCGCTCAATTAAAATAGCCTTAGTCTCCTGGCAAATATAGATTCGCTTTGTAAGTACAGGTTATCTTTTATGCATCATAAGTCAATGGGCTAAAGCAACAGGAGCCAGATTCCATGAAGAATCTGGCTCCTGCAAATTTATGAAGAAGATCAGAAGACGTCTTAATTAACCAAGCTCGACGAAAATCCGTTACTGCACTGCTGACGATGAGATTGCTTCGTCGCCCGAAGGCTCCTCGCAATGACATTTATGCCAGACTCACGCCAATA
>JAACJG010000025.1 GCA_009917695.1 Candidatus Rifleibacterium amylolyticum
AACGGCAAACAGATCGAAAAACCCGGCGAATCAGTTGAATGGAGCGACGACGGTCTTAAAGCCGTTGTAGACCCGATTGAATGGTTTTCTGCCACTGCCCCGAATGGCTGCGCAATCGTCAACCATGCCGAAGAAAGTCTCATAGCCGGAGTTGATTTTACCAAAACAGGCGCAGCAACAGTATTGGCAACAGTCACGGTTCGCCTGGTCGATGGTGAAGAATATTTCCGGCGCCGTCATAAAGGCTTCGAAGATGAATTCGAAGAGCCGGTCTTTTCATTCCCTTTCGTTAGAGCTGATCTGTGGGCGGTTACCGTTAGTGAAATGAGAAATCTTAAGGGCATTTTCCCAGAAAAAGCCATTACTGGGATTGAAAGTACATTTAAAGTTTATTCATTTGACTTTGATTTTCAGAATAAAGGCTATAGCTATAGCTCGCAAGCTGAGCAGCCTCTTGCAATAAACCTGGAGCCCGCATTAAAGGGGGGGACCCCTGTTAAGTCCACGGGTGTTTCTTTTGTCTGGTCTGCAAAAGAAAATGATGAAGATTCTGTAAAAGATGAAAATGTATTTAAGTTTATTCCTGAAAAAGATGGCCAATATCAGGTAAGTTTTACTTCATATCTCGACTTTGACAGCAAAGATAAGTTTTCATTAGGTGAGAAACAATACAATCCCTTGTCTGTTCCTTTTGATTCACTTATACATGGCAGCGTGGATCCTTCCAGCTTTACTTTGAGCTTGGGTAGGACTCAAGAATTGACTTGTAAAGTTTGGTCAGACGACACTCCACAGCTTTTATTAACAAATGCCGAAGATCAAACTTTAACAGTACTCAACGGTGCTTATGAAGTAGACATATTAAAAGTTGAATGGACTGGAAATGCAAATTCTTCAAAGCAGATTGTTGAAGCGTCTACTTATAACTTTGTTGCCATGACTCCAGGTATTACTAAAGGAGCGGCAATTGTTGATTTTGCAGTTTCAGAAATCATTGGGGACCAAAAACATGAAGTAAGAGGTGATTTGCAAAAGCGGTTCGAATTCATTGCTCAGGTCAATGATCTCGAAGTTAAAATATTAGCCAATGGGAAGCCTATAAATGATCAAGAATTTTACCAGGGCCAGAAAATAGATCTTTCATATGCAGTGTCTTTCCCTGACCAAGAAATGGGTCTCAGAGGCGTCAAATGGTCTTTTGAAGGTGGCTTGCCGTTAAGTAAAATAGAATATAACAAGTTGTCCGATGTTAGTGCCGAAGCGAATGTGCTTTATGATTATAAGGTTTTGCCTTTAAAAAAAGAGGAACTCAATGAACAGAAACTCGAAATTTTCCTGTTCGATTATAATCCCGATAAAAATGCTATCGTGGGCACTTTTTCATATTCAATTATTAATGAGCAACCACGCGAAAAAGGTTTTGTAATTTATTACTCAAAAGTTGCGGTTGAAGGTTTTAAGTCTGAGAATTCTTTGGACGATATTCAAATTTTTGAAGTAACACCAGCCACATCGGCGATAGGTTTTCCTATCACTGATGATTCCGCTCCTGGTGCTTTTGAAGCACAAGCAGCCTTTAATAATGAAACATCGATGGATTATATAGTCGGTGGCTTTCAACTGGTAAAAGTTGAAGCCATAAGAAGCTTTATTGATTCAGAAGATCATGTGTGCAAACAGTTTTTGAAAACAATTAACACTTCGGCATCATATTCGACTGCAGCAGAATTCTGGTTAGATGGGTTATATCCAGGACAAACAGAATATTTTAATGAAACTGCTTATAGCAACAGTATCACTGATTTTTTCAAAATAATTCAAGACAATCCTAGGTTGCCTCTTACAAAAGAAATAGTTATTGATGGCGTAGAGTATCAGGCAGCAACTTTTACAGCTAAAATAACATTCCAAACATTTCTTTTTGCAAAGCCTAAAGATAAAAACTTTTCATACCACTCCTTTGTCATACCTTTACATACCTATGAATCGGGCTGGGAAACAACAGCATCTTACGACAAGAAGACAAATAAATGGTCTAAGCTCGATGGCCAAGCGTATAGATTCAAGGAAATTGATTTACCGATTCTGAAATGGAACAATTTAGCACTTGGAAGCGCAAGTGGTGATAATCAATCGCCCATATGGAGGGATTTAAAGAATGAACAATAGAGTTTCAGTCATGGTTTTTATATGTTGGGTTACTTTTGGCATTCTAGTGCCTTCCCATTCTTCAGATTTAAAACTGGAGATTGTTGCAAGCTCATCTGAAAAAGGGGATTTAAACAGTTTAAATGTTGATTACAAAGTAGGTTCAGCAACAAATATTATACTGAAGCCTTTTTCTTATGGTTGGATCCTGACATCTGGCTGGACTGGCTCATCATTGGCCTTCGAACCAAATAATACTTTACATTTTTGTATTGATGAAAATGGCAATGTATATCCAAATGATTTAGTTTATTTAAGAGTGAAAAAAGCCAAAGAATCTACCTTAGATCCAAATCCTCAGTTCAGAACCAAACATTTAAGCATAACTGCAAAGAAATATAAAAATGGCAGCAGGTATTTTAGATTCTGCCTAGTCAATGTGAAGAATGAAGGTTATGTTGTTTCCAATTTATATAGTTTCAGCTTAAATTCTGATTATGAAATTTGTGATGCAAAAAACATTACTTGGTCGGAAATGCCTGAAGCCGCTCAGAAGTCTATGGAAACACTCATCATTGCAAAGGCAAAAGAGCTTAAAGAAAGCTTCACTCCTGAAATGATTATTGACCAAATAAATCATTGGAAAGATAATATACATGAAAAAAAATAGGTGCTCGCTTTGCTTTTTTTGTGACTTCATAAGCCATACTAAAAACCACATTAAGCTATATAAAATAAAATGTGACTTAACGGGTGGAGATTAAAAACAATAAGTTGAAAAAAACTTGGTCTTATCCGATTGAAGATCAAAACAACGACTTTCCTCCTAAAAGGGCTGTAGAAGAATTATTTAAACAACATGGAAAAAATTATAGAGACACTATTGATGCTCCTGCAATATTGAGTGTTGCCAACTATCATGAGATAGCAAAACTTTGTCCACAATGTTTTAAGCCTTTTATTGAATTTTTAGAGCAAATATAAAAATGTGGTTTAAAAAAATGTCAACTTTTAGTAGACTTTTCAAAACACACCCGCCGAAAGGAATCGACAGATGAGTGAAGTTTTCAAAATTCTCGTAGTCAACCCCGGATCGACATCGAGCAAGCTGGGCCTTTTCGAAAACGAACGTATGGTTGCAGAGAAAAAGGTCAATCATCCCGCCGAAGAAACCGCAAAACACCCTCAGATAATGGATCAGGTCGATTTGCGCCGCCAGGTTATGGACGATTTTCTGCGAGAGCATGATATCAAGCCGCACACCCTCTCGGCAGTAGTTGGCCGGGGCGGGCTGCTCAAACCTATTCCGAGTGGTACATACCGCGTCACGCCACCAATACTTGAAGATCTCAAAAGCAGCAAATATGGTGAACATGCCAGTAATCTCGGTGCTGTGCTCGCTCATACCTTTACCAAAGATTTCGGCATACCTTCGTTTATCGTTGACCCGGTAGTAGTCGATGAATACAATCCTCTGGCCCGTTATACCGGACTGAAAGAGATACCACGCGTACCGATCTGGCACGCACTGAATGTCATGGCCGTAGTACGCCAGACCTGCCAGAAAGAGGGCTTCGATCTCAAGAATGAGAACTTTGTCGTAGCCCACATTGGAGGTGGCATTACGGTCTCGGCAATCGAGCGCGGGCGCTGCATCGACGTCAGCAATGGTCTGGAAGCCGGCCCCTTTACGCCAGAACGCTCAGGCGCCCTGCCGACCATCCAGCTGGTCAAGCTCTGTTTTTCTGGCAAATACAGCGAAGCCGAGATAAAAAAGCTTCTCGTCGGCCGCGGCGGCCTGGTCAACCACATTGGCACCAGCAGCCTGATGGATGTCGAGAATCGCATAAATGACGGTGATAAAGCCTGTCAGGAAGTTTTCGACGCCATGTGTTACCAGATCGCCAAAGAAATTGGCTCATACGTGGCCGTATTGCGTGGCAAGGTGTGCCGCATCATTCTTACCGGAGGTGGCGCCAAATGCCCACCGCTCATAGATAACGTCAGCAGTTACGTTAAATGTTTCGCACCGATTCACGTTGTGCCAGGCGAAGACGAGCTGGCAGCCCTGGCGCTGGGCGCGCTGCGCGTTCTGCGCAATGAAGCCGAGCCCTGCGAATATCCGGCATAAGCGAAGACGAAAGATTGGAGAAGCATATCATGAGCGAAAATTTTTTCAGCCATCTGGTAAGCACACTTAAAACAGATAAAAAATGTCGGGTAGCAGTGCCCCTGGCAAATGATGAAGCCTGTGCCTATGCCATATGCCATGCCGTAAAAACCGGCATGCTGCATGCAACTCTTATCGGCGATCCAGAGCAGATAAAGACTATGTATGGAGAGATCGCCCATCATGACCAGGTCAGGATAATCGACGAGAAAGATGAAAAAAAAGCCTGCGCCATGGCGGTTAAAGAGGTGCGCGAAGGGCGCTGCGACATTCTCATGAAAGGTCTGGTAGCCACTTCTACCCTGCTCAAGGCGGTTTTGAACTCTAACGAAGGCTTGCGCAAAAACCCGATTCTTTCGCATCTGACATTCTTTGAATTTCCTGGCAAGCCGGGCTTGAGGATCCTGACAGACGCAGCCATGTGCATCGCGCCCGATGAAGAGACGCTGATGAAAGAAATAGACAACGCTGTCGAGGCTTATTCAATGTTTGTCGATCAGCCGCCGAGGGTCGCCCTCATGGCGGCGAACGAAAAAATATCGGAAAAAGTACCAGCGACGATTCTCGCGGACAAAGTTGCAAAGGCGCTGGCGGACAAGAAAAACATGATAGTCGAAGGACCGATTTCATTCGACCTGGCAGTAAGCAAAGAGTCGGTACAGATAAAAAAATACAATGGCAGAATTCAGGGTGATGCCGACATTTTCGTAGTACCACGCATTGATACCGGCAACGCTTTTTACAAAGCGCTGCAGTATTACGTCAAAGCACCAATGGGTGGGCTGGTTTATGGTGCCAGCTGTCCGATTGTACTGACGTCTCGCGCCGATGACAACAATACCAAATTTTATTCGCTGCTTCTGGGAATAGTGTTGTGGCAAAGGGCGAGCAACCGCGAATCAAGCAGCCAAAACAGGAATTGATAGCTAAATGCCAGTTGCCGGGGTGAAAGGATAACAACCAGAATGCCGGGTAGAAAAGCAAAAAATGTCAACAGCTCCGTTTCTTTTGCTTCGGGACACATTCCCGAAGTCTTGAAAAAACTCGAGCAATTTCTTGGCGTCGCTCTTTCGTTGCGTTCGACCTCAGGCGAGGTCGTGTGTAAAACCGACTATTTTTATGGCCCATGCAGCATCATCAGAGGCACAGAGCGCGGCTGCGCCAGATGCCGAAAAACCTACAGAAACATCGAAGACCGGCTGCTCAGAAGAAAAGTGCCATTCGTCAACATCTGTTATGCAGGCTTTCTAATATTTGCAGTGCCCCTTGAATTCAGAGGAGAAATGGTTGGCACCCTGCTCGGCTCACAGATACTGCCGATTGAAAAGGACCGCAACTTTGACCTTGAAGCACTGTTCGGGCACACAGCTATAGCGCTCGACATGAAAGACACCGAAGAATTTTACAGAAGTTTCAGCAAGGTCAGAACCTTGAAGCCTGACCTGCAGCGCATCACATTCCTGCAGTATCTTGAAGAAATTGGCCAGCACTTTATCAGCATGGCTTTTGCAGACAAAAGCTGGGAACTCTTTCTTAAAGAGATAAAAACCGAGACCCCTCAATTCGGGCGTTTCTGAGAGGATCGTATAATGTTCAAACTGTTCGCTAACGCTCAGGTTCTACAACCCGATATGTCGATCAGACACTGCGACATTCTGGTGCAGGACGACTGTTTCTACGATCTGCTCGAACCTGGAGCAACCTGTAGCAAGCCGGTTGAAAGTGAAGTTGATCTTGGTGGCCAGATGGTTATTCCCGGTTTGATCAACGCACACGACCATCTTATCGACACCTGCTGGACCGGTCTGGGCGAAACTCCGGTAGAAAACTGGTATGAATGGAATCGAAGCGTTCATGAGAGCAAAGAATACAAGCTGATGCAACGTCTGTCGGTCACCGATCTCTACGTCATCGGCATGTACAAGAATATTGTTTCGGGCGCCACCACTGTTGTCGATCATTTTCCGTCTGAGATATCCGCCACCTTCATCGGACATCCGCTGGTTTCGCTGCTGGAACACTTTTACATGGCACATTCGGTCTCGCAGCATCAGCTGAAGTGGGGTTCCAACCCGGCCGAGCAATTCAGACAGGCGCGTGGAATTCTGCCATTCATTATTCATGTCGGCGAAGGAAAACATCAGGAAATCCGCGAAGAGATGGAACAGCTTAACCGGATGGGTGCGATAGACAAGAACACAGTTCTGGTCAACGCGACTTTTCTTGAAGAGGCTGACTTGCAGCTGATTGCGTCGCGAGGCTCCACCATCGTCTGGTTGCCAACTTCCAGTTCAAGAATTTTTGGCCGTCACCCCGATGTCAATAAAATCAAAGAGCTTGGCATACAGCTGCTGATCGGAACTGACAGTTCGATTACCGGCTCAACCAGCCTGCTGTCTGAGCTGAATCGTGCCTGGCAGTTTTCTCAGGAGCACCTTGCGAGTTCTATCACAGCAAAAGATCTGGTTAAAATGGCCACCATCGATGCGGCAAAAGTATTTGGTATCGAAAAAATTGCCGGATCGGTTGTTCCCGGGCGCAGAGCTGATTTTGTAGTTTTTCAACAGCAGCCGGAAGGCGATGTTTTTGAACAGTTTCTCAAAATGCGACCAGAAAACTTTTCTATGGTCGTTCATAAAGGCACAATGATAATCGGCAACGATGAATTCAGAAAAATTTCGGCCATTGATTTCAGTCAGTACAGCGAAGTGAAGCTTAACGGCAAGACCAAAATCCTTTATGGGCAACCGTCACAGCTGCTCGAACGCATGCGCCACAAACTTAATTCAGGCATAGTATTTCCATTCTTCGACATCTCCTGTGAAGATTAGTTCAGCCCATATTGAATTTATGCACGATAGCTGCTATATTCAATGAACAATGAACATAGACTTCACAAATCCGACTATCAAATTTTATTTCAGCTTTCAGTGCCCTTATTCCTACATGACCTGGGAGATGCTCAAATCGCTGCTGAGCAATAAAGTCAAAGTCGCACCGATAGAAATAGGCCTTTTTCCACAAGGCACCAGCAAATACAATTACCAGGACATCTGGGCTGAGCCACGCTGGAACCGTCTGGTTAAAGATGCTGCCAGCCTGAACATAAAGATTACGCCGCCAGATAAATATGTTTCGGGCATTACCGCTACCCGGGCAATCGAAGATTATGGCAATATTGCCGCAATAGATTACATTACCAGCGTTTTTCGCGGCGTCTTTTTCAGCCGCATCGATATTTCCATACAAAGTTCTCTAAGACTGCATCTTCAATCAGAAGGCATCGATTCATCTATTCTGTCAGCCGCGCTCGAAAAACCCGAAACCGAAAAAAAGGCTAACGATCAACTGCTGCTCTGGGGCCACGAACGCATCAGGATGCTGCCAACCGTAGAACTTGGCGACGAACGCTATTGCGGATTCATTGACAAGCCGGGTCTCGAAAGATTTTTGCGCTCGGAGCTGGATTGATGTCATTCACTTACGACTACCCACGGCCTTCGGTAACTCTGGATGCCGTTATTTTACGCACGCCGCAGCTCGGTTTTCCCGAAATACTGCTTATTAAAAGAGCGCACAAACCATATATGGGCCACTGGGCGCTGCCCGGCGGCTTTATGGAAATGGATGAAAAGCCGGTAACCGGAGCTGCCCGCGAGCTGGAAGAAGAAACCGGCCTTTACGACCTGCCACTCAAACCTCTTTTTTGTTGTGGCGAACCCGGGCGTGATCCGCGTGGCAGAACGGTGACCATGGTTTTTGGCTGTCTGGTTCGTGACACTGCCTTTTCACCCAAGGGAGGTGACGATGCGGCTGAAGCAGCCTGGTTCTCTCTGCGCAATCCGCCAGAAATGGCATTTGACCACCGACGGGTTCTTGCCCAGATCGAACAGAATCTTATCTGGCAGGCCCGGTATGCAATAATTGGCCGCGACGTTTTTCACGATCTGGCCTCGTCTAAGGACATATTACGCCTGCATCAAAGCATAACTGGCGAGAACAGGGCCAATCTCATTGAAACATGTGAAGAACGAGGTCTTCTCAAATGTCGTGATGGCATCTGCCAGTATACCTCCCCCACCCCGGCCGGACCAGATTGGCAGCCGCTGGTCTGGTAATGAACTCCTTCAGGCTCATCAGCCCTGCCCTAAAAAAGTTCAAGCGCGTTTTTTCGCATAGAAGCCGGATGGTTCTTTCGTTTCTTGCTGCTGGCTCGATCCTTATCGCCTTTCTGATATATTACGGGCTGTACAGATTTCTTGATTACGTCGGCCGCGCACCAATGCTGGGAGACACATTCGGACCTGTTCTTGGCGGACTGCTAGTATCAAAATTACTCGAAATGCTTTTGCTGACCTTGTTTTTCATGGTTCTTTTCAGCAGCATCATAGCGGCTCTTTCGTCATTTTATCTTAACGAAGAATTGCCAACACTCATGTCCTCACCACTGCCGATCGGCATGATTTTTCGGTCGCGCCTGCTGTTGATGACTATCGAAAGCTCCTGGATGGTTGCGGTATTCTTCATGCCTGCTCTTTATGCCTTTGCTACCGCCCTTAAGGCGGATCTGGCGGCCTACATTATTTTCCCATTTTTTCTTCTTTTCGCCATACTTCTGCCAAATCTCGCCGGCGGTTTTATCGCGCTTTCACTGGCAGCTTTTTTTCCGATACGACAGATGAAGAAAGTTTTTCAGTTTCTCTCGATTCTGGTGCTGACCGGACTGATCTTTTTTCTGCGATCGCTGGAAGCTGAGAAATTGCTGAATCCAAGCTATTTCAAAGACATCTCACAGTATATACTGAGCCTGCAGGTTCCGTTGATAGACTACTCGCCTTCATCATGGCTGCATCAGGCCAGCATGAGCCTGTTTCGCAACGAGACAGCCGACGCAATGCGCCAGATCGCTCCGCTTGCTCTGCTCGCTCTGGGCGGGCTTGCATTTCTCAACCTGTTTGCCGCCAGATTTTACCGCCAGAGCTGGCAAAGATCGATGGAAGCGGTTGATAATCAGGTGCTCGGGCTTGAATGGCTGCGACGGATTCTATTATGGCCTTTTCGCTGGACCGACCCGGTATTCAGGGTTATCGCCAGCAAGGAGATAACCAATTTTGTCCGCGACCCGGCAATATTCTCGCAAATATTCATGATGACCGCGATTGTCTTTGTTTATGGCTACAATCTTTCCATACTTCCGCTCAAGGACATTCCGTCTTTATACAGTGGCGAACTGAACGATACTCTGGTGTTTCTCAATGGCCCGTTTATTGGCTTCATCGTTGCCTCGATCGGCATGCGCTTTGTTTTCCCTTCAATTAGTATGGAAGGAAGGGCCTTCTGGGCGGTAAAATCGTCGCCAATCAGCCCGCGCAAAATTCTATCGACCAAACTGGTTCTTTATCTGCTGCCGATGATGATGCTAGGCATCGTATTATGCATGGTTACCAACTCGGTATTCAAGGTTTCCAACCCGATACTGATGTATATGAGCTATTTCAACGTCATTCTGATTACACTGGTGATAACATCGCTGGCAATAGGTGTTGGAGCGGTTTACGCTGACTTTTCTGCCGATTCTCCACTCAAGATTGCAGGCTCATACGGTGGCTTCATCTACATGCTTCTCTCTGGATTTTATATAATCAATTTACTGGTTATCGAAATTTATCCGATGTACAGAATGTTCTTCACCCGTTTTTACGTGGCAAGAGGCTCTTCAGGCATGTTGCTGGTGTTCGTCAGCCTCGTATTACTGCTTACCTCGACCGCGATCTGGGTATATATCCCTTTCCGCAAAGGACTCGACACAATCGAAAACTATGAACCAGAATGAACCAGTCATCAGATTCTGTGAAGTAAAAAAGCAGTATGGCACCTTTCCTGCGCTGAAATCAGTGAGTCTCGACATTTTTCGGGGCGAGCTTTTCGGCTTTTTAGGCCCGAACGGGGCAGGCAAAACGACTTTGATAAGAATACTTACCGGCATAATACAACCGAGTGCAGGTCAGATTTTTATCGGCCCGCACGATCTTTTCGCACAACCAGACAAGGCCAAGGCAATGATCGGCTATGTGCCTGACCGGCCTTATCTTTACGAAAAACTTACTCCGCTTGAATACTTTGATTTCATGGGTGGGTTGTATAATGTTGCCCAGGATCGCATAATCAGCAAGGGCGAAGAAATGCTGCGCATGTTCGACCTGTGGGACAGGCGCAACGAGCTTATCGAAAGCTATTCGCATGGAATGAAGCAGAAAGTGGCAATGAGTGCAGCCATTCTCCACGACCCTGAAATCTTTGTGGTCGATGAACCCACTGTTGGCCTCGATCCTAAGAGCGTAAAACTTGCCAAAAACTTCTTCAAAAGGTTGATTTCTGAGGGCAAAACCGTTTTTCTGACAACCCATACGCTTACCGTGGCCCAGGATCTGTGCAACCGTATTGCGATTATCAGACAGGGAGACATAGTAGCTCTGGGTAATATGGCAGAACTGCAGCGGCGGGCCAGTCTGCCAGGCAACAATCTTGAAGAAGTCTTCCTTAAAATCACTGAAGAAGAGCTCGCACACCAGCCCGAAATATTATGACAGAATCAGATTCTCATCAACACGAACGACTTTCTGCCAGAAACGCTTTTCTGATTCTGCTCGCTGTGAATTTGTGCTGGGGAGCTTCTTACGCGGTAACCAAATTCGCTCTTGAAGTGATACCTCCATCGACTATAGCCTTTATGAGGTTCTTCCTCGGCGGACTGTTTCTCATGCTGCTTCCTGGGCGTAAGAGCTCGCCACTGAGTTATCAGGACTGGAAAAGCCTCTTTCTGGTTGGAGCTTTTGGCCTGGTGGGGGCAAATGTGCTGTTGAACGAGGGGCTGACCTTGACCTCATCGACAAAGACATCGGTAGCCACTTCTCTTGAGCCTGTTTTCACGATAATCCTTGCCATAATATTCTTAGGCGAAACTCTCAGTCGAAAAACAATTGTCGCGACTATGATTGCGATAACCGGAGCGCTGACGCTCATGCTCGCAGATAAATCGCCTTCGCAGATTCTGGCTGAACTCAACAGCTCTGGTGAGATTGTTGGTGATCTGATGGTCGTGGTTTCGATTTTTTTATTCGCAGTCTACTCGATAATGATGAAATCTCTTGCTCTCAGAATCGGCGCATTAAGGGCAACTTCAACCAGTTTTTTCATTGGCGCCCTGCTCCTTATTCCGTTAGTTTATCTTGAAGTAGCTAAAATATGGCCGATAAACTTTACAAGAGAGTCGTTACTTGCAATAATGTATCTGGGCATAATCTGTAACGCGGTCGCATTTGGCATCTGGAATGCTATTCTGAAACACACAAATGCTGGTGTAATGGCAGTAACCCTCTACGCACAGCCAATAGGCGGCGTCTTAACAGGTTGGCTATGGCTTGGAGAATCTTTGTCTTTTGCGGGAATCATTGGCGCTGCACTGATTTTTACAGGAATCTGGCTGCTGCCAAAAGAATCAGGAAACTGAATCAGTAAATGTATTGCTATGAAGCGCATAAGTGTCCGAGATATGACTGCCCGGTGCAAAGACATCAGATTATGCGCTGCTGGGTGTTCCTTGAGCAGAAATTAAAGCATCCGATCACCACTGAGGACTGCCCCTATGCTCCCTGTGATCGCTGCAACTATCGCCTGGGCTGGGAAATCGGACTGATCAGTGAAAGCATGTTCCCTGAAATTCCCGACCCGACGCCAGAAAGCCTTCTGCCGGACGAAGAACAGCCTGAGGAGAACCAGACTGATTCGCCCGTGAGTATTCAGCAGACTCAGCCTGAACAGCCAGAACCCGCTGAGCAGCCACACTCTTCTAAGCAAGTTACCGCATTGTCAGAGCAGAATGACGAGCTGCTCAAGCCAGATTCTGCAGACGAAAAGTCTGTGGCTGACGACCTCCTGGCTGGCCTTGAAATCCCGGTTGAAACTGAAGCTGAGCTCTCGGAATCCGACAAAAATATAGGTCAGAGCGGGTTTCGCTTTTGTCACGAACTGATCGACTGCCCAAATCCGAATTGCCCGGTCAGGCAACAGCAGATTATACAATGCTTCAAGTTCTTTTCGCGGCGCAGTGCCGAGGAAAAGCAGCAGATAACCTGCACCAGCCGTACCTGTGATGAATGCTTCGTCAAAAAAGGCTGGGACATAGGTGTTCTGCACGAAGGAATGTTCGAAGACATCATCGAGAAAAAGAAGCTCAAGATAATCACCTCAGATCGCATAAAGCGTAATACGCTCGTCGATATTTACCTGTCAGAACTGGCTAAAAAACCGCTTTCGCGCAAAGAAGAGCTGGAACTCGCCAAAAAAATTGCCGGTGATCGTGATGCTTCTGAAGTTTTTCTCATGGCTAACCTCAAGCTGGTGTTGCGTATAGCAAAAAAGTTTTCTGGCGGCAGCATGGGGTTAATGGATCTCATACAAGAAGGCAACATTGGCCTGATCAAGGCCATTGCAAAATTCGACTATACCCTGGGCTACCGTTTTTCAACCTATGCTGCATACTGGGTTCGTTATTACATGCAAAGAGCTGTCGCCAGTCAGGGCTCGGCTCTCAAGATTCCGCACCATCTGCTTACCGTCGCCCACAAGCTGCGTAGACAGATTCAGGAATTTGAAAGCGAGTTTCAACGACCGCCCAGCCTGAAAGAGCTTTCTAAGCTTGCCGGGCTCGAAGAAGAAAAGATTCTCAGTGTACTCAATATCACTCAGACTCCAGTATCTATCTATGCAAAAACCGGCGATGAAGAAGAAGATGGTACACTTGAATACTACCTGGCCGACCGCAAAACTCTGACGCCAGAAGAACAGGCTCTTGAGAACCTTAAAAATGATGCGGTACAAAAGGCGATAGAGGAACTGCCCGAGCGATTGCGTTATGTCGTCAATCACTTTTATGGTTTCGCAAAAGAACAGCTCAGTCTGGCCGAGATCGGTCGCCGGCTCGACATATCGCGCGAGCGCTGTCGGCAACTGCTGCACCAGGCGCTGCAGATATTACAGCAGCACGAGCTTATTGCCAATTTGAAACCAGATCAGCGAGAGAAATAAAAAAAATACTGTGCCACCCCTTTGAAATTTTGCATTCAGAGTGTATAATTTTTTTATGTATTCATTGAAAGCGCTGGAAAATAAGTGTGCAATGAGTCTAGGAGGAAAAATGATAAGATTGAACTGGCGTTATTGTCTAAGTGTGTTCGTTCTGTTTTCGGTCTGCTGTACAAGCCTTCTGCTGGCTGCTCCCCCGATGAGCGAAGTAAGCCGCATCAAACTTGTCAGCAACAACAATTTGCCGCAAAAGGTACTGGTCGTTTCGGCATACAACACACAGAAGTTCGTCAAAGACCTGTTTAATGTAATCAAGTACATTAACGAGAGCAGCCAGCTGAGTGGCGATGAAATAGTCAAATTGCATATCATTCCCGGCAGCGGCAATCCGATTCCGGCACTTGGCATTTCAGCTCAGGATGCTGAAAAATATGTCGAAGTCAATTCAAAATTCTCCAGTTCAGACATCTGGATGCAGGACTGCATGGAAATCTGCGCAGCCGAACTCAAGGGTTCTGGCAAGCTGGTTCAGGCAGTTTTCGATTCTAACCGTGGCCGCGGTCTCGCCAGACTGCCCGGCATACTTTCAGACATGTGGGATCTCGTGTATTTCAAGAACCCATCAGGTGCTCAGTCTCACGGCGATTACGGCGGAAACCTTGAAGTAGCTCCGTTTGACGACATCATGGTCGCCGGCAGCACCATCACAGGCCCCTGCAAAAAGTTTTTTGAAGATAATGGCTACAAAAACCGCATGTTTCTTGGCGATACTTCATGGCTCACAGTTGGACACATTGACGAATATGTCATGTTCATTCCGACCGCCTGGGCTCCGGGTGGCTACTCGGTCATAAGAGCCGACACCGCATACGCTTTCGAGCTGATAAGAAATTCGCCAGATTCTGACCTGGCTCAGATCAGTGGCTATGACCGTGACTTTCTGCTCAAGGTCAAAAAATTGCTTGTTGCCCAGCTCGACAATCCTGATGCCGGCAAAGGCACCCGCGAAGGTGACTTCATTGCCCTCAATTATGCTATCAACGACATTATCGAAGATAATGTCGGGCGCATGAAACAGTTCATTCGCAACACTTCGAAAGATTATAACCGCGATTTCGAAGAAGTATCATGGCCAACCCTTTTCGAAGGCTCCGGTACTACCAGTCCGAGACGCTGCTGCGCCTATCTGCCTGGTGTCGTTAACCTTCTGGTCGTGCGCGACCATCTGATCGTACCGGCAACCCATATTCCGTCATTCGACAAGGCGATAGAAGCCCGTTTGAAAGCACAGGGCAACAAGGTACACTTCGTCGACGACACACCGTATCACAATTCTATGGGCGAAATTCATTGCGGCACCAACGTTCTGCGCGACCCCTACCGCACCATCCTCACCAGAGAACAGGTTGCAAAAGTGCAGGCTGTCCGCAGCCGTTTCAAAGAAATACATAACGACCGCTGATTTTCTCATATAACGCCAAAAAGACTCCCCGCCGATGGCGGGGAGTCTTTTTTCATCGCATATTAGCTTAAATTGATTTATAAGAACTTGACAGGGTACCCCTTCATTGCTATTCTGGCATGTTTCAGAACGAATAATCGGTGTAAAACCGATAAAATTGCGGGAGATAGTAAATGAGCCAAAAAGTTGTAGTAGTGTACGGAGCCGCCACCCTCGGGCAGGAACTCGTTCAGGCAGTAGCAACCGCCGGATGCGAGGTCATTCTGATCGATCACTCGGAAGAAAAACTCAAAAAGGGTCTTGCCCGCGTTGAAGCGGCGCTTGATGCCGAGATAGCCCGTTGGGGACTTACCTCCAGCGAGAAGCGTGCCATCATGAGCCGGATAAAATCATCAACTCAGGTTGGCGAAGCCGCCAAAGGCTGGCTGGTAATAGAAACTCTCAAAGAAACACTTGAAGTAAAACGCCAGCTGTTCAAAGAGCTGGATGCACTGTGCAAGCCCGAAGCCATTCTGGCTTCCAACTCAGCGACCATCTCCATAACCGAGATATCAGCCGAGTGCAAATACCCGCAGCGCACGATCGCGATGCACTTTCAGAGCCCCATCGTCAAAGTTCCCCTCGTTGAAATCTCACGCGGGCTGTTGACCGATGATGCAACATATGAAGCTGCAGTAAGATTTGCCAACATGATGCGCAAAACTGTTATCAGTGTATATGACTGCCCCGGCTTTGTAACCACCCGCATCGTTCTGCCAATGATCAACCAGGCTGTAAAAGTTCTTGAAGAAGGCATCGCACCCTGCGAACAGATCGATACTGCAATGAAACTCGGTTTTGGTCTCAATGCCGGGCCACTGGCTCTCGCCGATAAAATTGGCATCGACACTGTGGTCTTCTATCTCGAAAACCTTTATAAAGAAACCTTCGATCAGAGTTATCTGCCGGCCAAGCTGCTCAAGAAAATGACAAGAGCAGGCTACAAGGGCGTCAAAAGCAATCGCGGCTTTTACCGCTATGGCGAAGATGGCATGCGTGCTGACAACAGTGGCCTAATGGTTGAACAGCTGTCTCAGGCAGGCGTCAGGTAACAGGGAGAAACATAATGAAAGTATTGGTATTAAACTGCGGTTCGTCTTCAATCAAGTATCAGCTCTTCGACATGACCAGCACGACGGTGCTGGCCAAAGGTCTGGTTCAGCGCGTCGGTATGGCCGGTTCGACCATCGATTATCGCAAAGGCGATGATGGCAAGAAAAAAGTATATGAATGCGATGTTCTCGACCACAAGATAGGCATCTCAAAAATATTCGAACTTCTCACAACCGGCGAAGACGCCGTTATCAGCAGCCTCAAAGAACTCGACGCCGTTGGCCATCGTGTCGTACATGGCGGCGACAAATTCAGCAGCAGCGTTCTCATAGATGCAGAAGTCAAAAAGGCCATTCATGACTGCATCGTTTTTGCTCCTCTTCATAATCCGCCCAACCTCAAGGGCGTCGAGGCGGTCGAAGAGATACTGCCAACCATCAAACAGGTAGCAGTTTTTGACACAGCCTTCCATCAGACAATGAAGCCTGAAGCCTATATCTATGCGATTCCTTACATGTTTTATGAAAAGCATCGCATCAGACGCTATGGATTTCATGGCACCAGCCACCGCTATGTCGCTTCGAGAGCGGCCAAGCTCCTCGGCAAGCCGCTTGAAGAGCTGAAGCTGATTACCGTGCATCTTGGCAACGGCTGCTCGATTTGCGCCATAGACAAAGGCAAGTCGCTTGACACCTCGATGGGTCACACACCACTCGAAGGACTGGCCATGGGAACAAGATGTGGCGACCTCGATCCGGCACTTATTCTTCACATTATGAAGCAATATGAGCTGACGATCTCGGAAATGGACAACCTGCTCAACAAGCACTCGGGCGTACTCGGCATCAGTCAGATTTCGAGCGATCTACGCGATCTTGAAGAAGACTGGCCGAAAAAGAGCGAACGCGCCAACCTTGCTCTCGACGTCTACTCGCACAGAATTAAAAAATACATCGGAGCTTATATGGCCGTTCTCAACGGTTGTGACGCCGTGGTCTGGACAGCCGGCGTCGGCGAAAACAGCCCGATCGTCAGAAGCATAGTGCATCGCGAAATGTCATGGCTTGGCATCAAGCTCGATCTTGAGAAAAATGAAGTTACCTGGCGCGGTGCCGAAGGCGACATCACCACTCCTGATTCAAAGGTTAAAGTTCTGGTAATCCCGACCAATGAAGAACTCGTCATTGCTCAGGACACCGTGGAGTGCATGAAGTAACACGACTGATCTCCAACCAAAAAGCCCGCCTGCAGAATCAGGCGGGCTTTTTAATTATAACCTATTACTTTTTTCCGGGCTCAAGCAGCCAGGGCTCATGATCGGAAACGCACCGGAAACCTACCGTAGTACTGCGATAGAGTGGCGAACGTCGCACATCACGGGAGGCCGAGCGACAGGTTTTCGAATTGTCATCCCATGATCCTCCCCGGATTATAGGCAGGCCGTAACGACCGGTAAAAGCCTTTGAATCAGCCGGACGTGGTTCGTAAGTGGTTGCCGTCCACTCGGCGGCATTACCTGCCATGTCCTGCACACCCCATGGCGAAGCGCCATCCGGGAAGCTTCCGACAGCCAGCGGCTGGTCGCCAATATTGCAGCGATCCTGCGAAAAAGTGTTACCCCAGGGATATTCGCGGCCGTCGCCACCGCGGGCAGCTGCTTCCCACTCATCTTCTGTCGGCAATCTTTTGCCGGCCCACTTTGCGTAAGCATAGGCATCATACCAGTCAACCAGCACGACCGGGTGGTCTCCCATGGCGCGAGGCGGCTGCCCCCCTACCCAACTGAACCTGAGAGCCCAGGCATAAGTATGGTATGGCGTGTGATCCTTGTGAGCCGGCTCATGCGGATGACACCAGAGATGGCCGTGTTTGCGCACGTCTTCGAGAAATCTCTGATATTGCGCGCAGGTCACTTCGTGTCGATCAATCCAGTAGGTCGGCAGCTGCACCTTGCGCAACGGCCTTTCATCGTGGTTGCCACGGTCGCTGCCGAGAACGTAGACTCCTCCTTTAATTTCTACCATGTCTCTTTCGTGAGAATTGGCTATTTCAGCGATTTTGGCCTGGCGAACCGCTTCCGGGCTGAGTTTGGCAAGTTGCAGAGCCAGTTCGAAAGAATCAGAAGTCACCGGTCTGATTTTGATACGGCCGGTTTGAAACCCTTCTGATGCAATATCGACGACATAATCGCGCCCAATCTGTAATTCAATGCGACTGCCAGGCTGAACGGCGTCATTCACCTTGATAACAGCTCCAGCCGGCAGATCTTTAAGCTCTATCGTGCTGATTCTGGTGCCGGCAATCTGATCGAGCCTGGTTCCGTCATTTGGGCAGAAATTGACGCTGTCGGCAAATTCCTTCTGGCAGGTCGGGCAGATTTTGAGAGCAAAAGCAGGGCTTACCAGAAATAAAAGCGACAAAAACAGCAGAGTTATGATTTTATAAGAGAATGACATGTTTTTTCCTCTCCGGCTTGGGTAGATAATAAATACCACAGCAGAACCAGAGAGGCAACCGTAATTCAGTTAAAGGCTGCGCCGCAATTCTTGCAATAAAAGGCGGTCTCATCATGACCGTCGGAGCCGCAGGCCGGGCAGGCCCTGGTTGACACCGACCTGCTCTGCAAAGCCATTTCGTGGGTAACAATACCGGTTGGAATGGCGATTATGCCGTAACCGACAATCATTATCAGCACCGAAAACGCCTGGCCTAATGAAGTTTTGGGTGACATATCGCCGTAACCGACTGTAGTGAGGGTCACAACTGCCCAGTAAATACTCAGTGGAATACTGGTAAAACCATTTTCTTCACCTTCGATCACATACATGATCGCACCAATGAAGACGACAAGTGTCAAAACACCCATAAGAAATACGGTTATACGCTTACGACTTGCAACAATAGAATTGAAAAGGAGATCCGACTCATCGAGATAGTGAGCCAGTTTGAGAATACGAAAAACCCTGAGAACTCGGAAGATACGCACTGCTGACAGATATTGGGCGCCAGGAAAAAAGAAACTGATATAACCCGGCAAAACCGCGAGCAGATCGACTATTCCGTAGAAGCTTCTGGCGTAAGCAAGAGGTTTGCTGACGGCATAAAGCCTGGCAATGTATTCAAGCGTAAAGACTGCCGTAAAAACCCAGTCGAGAATATCGAACAGTGCAGAATAATCCTGACGAATCGACTGAACGCTGTCAAGCATGACCACCGCAACACTGGCAATAATGAAGATGATCAGCAGAATGTCAAACAGTTTGCCGGCCGGAGTTTCGGCTTCAAATATTATTTCGTGCAGGCGATGCTGTAGAGGTGAAAGGTTTTCTTTCTGTTTAACTGCTTGCAAGTTTCAGACTGCCTTGTTAATGGAATGACTGCTTTTTCTGGCGCTCTTCCTGAATTTTTTTGAGCTCGCGTTCTTTCTGCTCGATGTAACGGTTTAGATCGCCACTTCGCTCTCGCAAAGCTTTCATCATTACCCTCGCCTCGGTTACGTATTTGCTGTTCGGGTAATAGCGCACAATGCGCTCATAGGCTTCATAAGCCGGCATGGGATACTGCCAGCGCATCATCAGGTTTCCCTGAAAATAAAAAACATGGTCGCCAAACAGATATCCGAGAATGCCCAGAATGATGAAACCAATAACAATATGCTTGAAAAACATGTCAACCCTCCCTGATTACTGAATGGCTGACCGGACCGCCAATCCTGCTGAAGAAGCAAGCGCTGTCATGCCGATGTTACGACTCGCGGTGCGCTTCTTTTTGGGTGCTATTACCCCGATAGTCGGAATACAGAGAACGACCGCGTTGATCAGGCTGATATTTACCCGCAAAGAAAACTTCTCGCGAAGCTCGTCGAGCTTTCTTTTGCGCTCTTCTTCAAGATTGTCAATGAGCCGGTCGATTTCTTCCTCTTTCTGGAAAAAATACAGGTGAAAACAGACGTTCTCTTTCTTTTTTAGCAGTTCCTGCTTCTGTTCATCAAGATATGCTTCAAAAACTTTCAGATTTTCGCTGCACTGTTCATCGCCCCATTCACGCAGTTCGGCGATTTCTTCATTCAGCGATTCCTCAAGTTTTCGGCACGACTCCAGATATAAACGAAGAATATCGACACCGGATTCCTCAATTTTGATATCCGGCTGTGGAGTCTCGGAAAACTGCTTCATATCAATATTATAAAGGCCGTCTTCGATATTCGCAACGCCAGTAGCAGTATCTGCCACGAGAGAATAGAGTTTTTCACGTCTCTGATCACATTCATACTGTACTTTGAAATTAAAAACAACCCTCGGGCGATAATAGACTTTGTCTGAAATGACTCTAAGTCCACCATCGACTCCGGCCGGTTCTACTTCAGGCGGGTTAATCGAGTAGAGACGGCTGGCCTTGGGAATCTCGGCAAGACGTTCGATGATTTTGCGCAGCAGGAAAGAGCCTTCGCAGATGAGCTCGAGATCGCGATGCTGCTCAGCCAGCGCTCTGTCAAAGGTAAAGCGCAGGGTTTCAAATCCATTGAAGAATGACTGCTCGCTCTCAGGAACCTTGGCGGCCCAGATTCCGGGCTCGACTTCACGACCCTTGATGCCTACCATGTCCAGGAAAGAAAATACCAGCTCCTGTATCTTATTCTCCATTGAATATTTCCTCCTGGGCCTTGTTGATTTCATTATGAGTCTGAAGAGCCTTTTCAAGCTTGTTGCCGAGAGTCTTGAATTTGCGCCGCATTGCATCCTGATTCGGCGACATGGTGACAATATCGATGATGATCTGTTCGAGAGTTCTCTTGGAATGCATGTTACCGAGAATCATTTCGAGTTCGCCGATAATCAGGCGGAAGAGGTTGATCTTCTTGTCGAGCAGTTCGAGAACGTATGATTCGATGGTGTCTTTGGCGCTGAGATTGATGATGTGAACGTCTTCGTTCTGGCCAAGGCGGTGAATACGGCCTATGCGCTGTTCGATGCGCATCGGGTTCCAGGGCAGATCGAAGTTTACCAGAATCTTACAGAACTGCAGGTTGCGGCCTTCGCCACCCGACTCAGTTGAAACCAGAATCTGTTTTTCGTTGCGGAAGTCCTCAATACAGCGATCTTTTTCGACCTGCGACATCTGGCCATTGAAAACGGCTACAGAGTAGCCCTCGCTTCGCAACATATCGACGATGTAGTCCTGAGTGCCACGGAACTGGGTAAATATGATCACCTTCTCATTGAGGCTTCTGACGATTTCCATCATTACCTGGCCTTTGCGCGAGGACTTGATGTTCTTTGCCATATCGTAAAGCTTTTTGAGATTCTGATCGAAGTCGTCTTTGTAGAAGTTGCTCGAGATCATCTTGCCAAGAGCCTTGGCCAGTGCCTGAGTTGAACTGCCCATAAGCTTCTGCAACAGGATCAGTGTCAGGCGATTGATGCCGCGCGGATTTTTGTGGGTCGGCAGCGTGAAATAGCGTTTGCGGATAAAGTCGGTAAGTTCGCGATAGAGTTCGGCTTCATCGGCATTGAGATCGATGCTGTGCGTGTGAACGAAGCGCTGCGGAAATTTGATCAGAGTGTCGGCGCGACGATGGCGAATCATTATCTCAGACAGCATCTGTCTGAGTTTGACCGAGTTCTTGGGCAGACGCTTGTCGCGTTCGGCGAGAAAGTCATCTTTGAACTTCTGCACGGTAGACAGGTGGCCGGGTTTAAGGATCGAAATCAGATTGAACAGCTCGATCATGTCGTTCTGGATCGGAGTCGCTGTCAGCATGAGCAGATACTTGGTATTGATCGAGTTTACGAATTTCCAGTTCTTGGTTTTTTTGTTTTTGAGCTTGTGCGCTTCATCAACGATCAGAAGATCATATTTGATCTGCTGCACGGTGTTCTGGTTCTTCTGACTCTTGGCGGTATCGAGCGAAGCGATGACCAGGTCGCTGTCGTCCCAGTCTGAGATTTCAAGGTGATTCTTGAATGAAAGGTCGAACTTGGTCTTCAATTCCTGCTGCCACTGGGTAATAAGCGAAGCAGGTGTAAGAATGAGAACTTTTCTGACCATGCCGCGCAAAAGGTATTCTTTGAGGATCAGTCCAGCTTCAATCGTCTTGCCAAGACCGACTTCATCAGCCAGCAAAGCTCGTCCATTGAGCTTTTCGATGACTGTGCGGGCAGTCTGAATCTGATGGAAGTAAGTGTTGACACCAAAGCATGTCTGCAACGACATCAGCTCATCTTCTACCGAGGTCCCGGCCGCCAGTTCCTCACCGAGCTGAACCAGGCTGGTTTCACGATAAGGCGAAAATTCGCCTTTGACAATTTTTCTTAAAACCTCGAGATTATGAGAGCTGTATGAAATTGACTGATCGACAAACGACGAGATTCTTATGTCGATATTATCCTGATTACCAACCGGCTCAACTTCGCAGCCATTGAGCAGTCGGAGGCGATAGGTGCGGCGGGACTGGTCGATGAGTTCTATGCTGACGCTGTCGCCTTCGTTAACCCCCTTTTTGGTCCACCACTCGTTGAAGGTCAGGCAGACCATGTAACCGCGCATCTTATGGTAAATTGCCGAATGCACGACTTCATCGTCATCGATAAAGGTGATCGAGCTGAGATCGTCGCTGAACGGAAAGAACTCTTTCATCTGCGGATTGAGAAACAGATATCCCTGCTGAAAGGCTTTTCCCTTGATCTGAAAGGTGAAGCTCTGTTCGCCTCTGCTTTCGACCTTGATAAGAGGAGATTTTTCGGCTCTGGTTCTGGTTGAGATCGTGTTGGGCATCATCAGGCTTTATCTCCCTTTGTATCCGGAATTACCAGGATTTCACCAATTTTGAGATTATTGGCATTCAGGCCAGGATTGGCCTTCATAAGACTGTTTATGGCTGAACCAGCGCTGCTCCCCAACTGTTCGCGGGCGATTTTGCCAAGAGTGTCGCCTTTTCGGATGGTGTAGGTTTTGGCACCGGCAAGAGCGGGATCTGGTAAGCGCCCGGTTTTGGCAAGAGAGCTGGTTACCTGCTCAGATTTGCCCAGAGGCTTTACATCTACAATTATTTCTTCGCCAATCTTTATTGAAGAAGGTTTTTCAATGAAATTCAGATCGGCAATCGTGCGTTCTTTGCTGGCCTGACCATAATATTTTTCGGCAATCGACTTGAGAGTGTCGCCCTGTTTGATCACATAGATCACCAGCTCTTCGTCGATAGTGCGCAGTTTTTTGAATTCTGACATGTCAATTTGTCTGGCCACAACAGCCGGCTCTGCCTTTTCGCTTACGACAGGCGCCGGAGCCTTGGCGACAGTCGGAGCTTCTGGAGCAGGGGTTTTGCTGACTTTTTTAACAGCTTTTTCGAGTTCAGCCACTTTTTTGGCGGTTTTTTCATTCTCGAAAGGAATTTCTTTCGGAGGCGTAATTGCAGAGGGTTCGGGCGGTGCTTCGGTATAGAGCGTGGTTATCTTGCCCTTGCCATCGCTTTGAACTCCCTGAATGAAGGAATACTTGTCTGACCAGACAGTATCGCCGGCAATTTTGCTGAAAACTCTGAACGAAGCCGTTTTCTTTTCGTTCTCGCTGACAGGCACGGCCATGCGAAACGTTTTGAGAGCACCAGCAGCAATAGTATCGCCCGGCTTAAGTGCATAACTGCGCTTTTTGCCAGCGCTTTCTATTTCGACGCCGATCTGGTAATGACCAGATTTTATATGTTCCTCACCGTCATTCAATACGTGTGCAAGAACAAGTCCCTTGCCCTGCGGGAGAGTCTGGCTGCTGCCAGGAGGTAGCTGCCCGATAAAAAATCCCCGCAGCAGCGGCGCTGCCGAAATGGTCGTGAGATTCAGCAGAAACAGCGACAATAGTCCTGCAGATCTTACAGTTTGCCTCATTGGTCGTGTGCTCCTTAGTGTCTTTTAAGTCTCTGTGAACAATATCGGCACACTTCGACCAAGACCTTACCGGCAAATCATAAAAGATGATGAAAACAAGTTGGCGACGGTGCTTTCAGAAATTGGAAATAAATCCTGAATGCAGGCCGGAACCCCTGATAATGAATGGCAATTTGGGGTCGCAACGCAGACTTGAGCTCAACCCACGGTTATCAACCTTGACTTCGGCTTCGGTTTTCGTAGCCATGGCAAAAGGATTTTTACCGGGAATAAAAGGGTTGCTTCTCGGTCTTTCAGCTTCAAGCAGGTCGTAATTGATGTCTGGAATATCATAGCGGCCAGATGCCTGCTGTATATTTACGCCAGACTTTTGCACTGGAAGCCGATGAGGGTCAGAAATAAGTCCTTGCAGTCTGGTAAGCATCTCGCGCATTTCCATGTTAACGCGTTTTTCTTCTTTGAGCTGGCGGGAAAGAGCGCTTTCATCAGCAGGCGCTGAATGCAGGTCACCGGACTTAACTGCGGTTTTGTCTTTAACTTCTGCCTGACTGAGGTAGTTCAGCAGAATGATAATGGCAACGAGACAATAACCGCCAGCAATAAAAAGGTTTGAGGTTCTCTTGTCCGCTTTCATTCGTTCCCCCAATTCTGATACTAGCAGAAATAACAGTACGATGCAATTTGCTCCAGCAATTCTCGGTCAAAATAAACAGTCATTATATATTCACCTTGTGGTGAATATATGTGCTGCATGTCCATGAACATTGATTTGTAAGGAGCTTTCTACCGATAAGCTTCAGGTAGAAAGAAGGAAGGTGAATAAGCTAATCTCGGTCA
>JAACJG010000026.1 GCA_009917695.1 Candidatus Rifleibacterium amylolyticum
TGTTGCGAATAAACTTCTTCGGCAGGCAAGGGCGCTGGCCAGGAAAGGAGAGTCTTTCACTGAAAATTATAAGGAAATTAGCCTGTGTAGAGCAAAAACGACTTGACTTTTAACACAGCACATTCTGCGCGAGCCGTCAGGCGAAGTCGCAGAATCCACATTATAGCGGCCTCTCTGGATCCTGCGACTGCGCTTCGCTCCGCGCAGGATGACAAACAAAAAAGTCAAATCCCAAAATCGTTATCACTGTTGATGATGGTTTTACGCCTCACCGAGAATTGCTGCACGGAAAACAATGCGCTGAAAATTTTGTACACCGTTGAAAACTTTTCGTTTACTTGTCAGTAGTATAGACATCAGAAGAATGAGAGATGATATTCTAGCGGCGCTCCGTATAAAAATATATAATAAAAACAGAGATAAAAAATGAAAGAGTATTTGTGCAACCGTTCTTTGTACGGTAATCACAACTGTATCAGGATCCGGAGTGGTTTCACTCTCGCCGAAATATCAGTTGTCGTTGGTCTTGTGTCGCTTTTGTCGATCATGATCTTCAGGTTTTATTTTCAATCTAATAAAGCCCAGACAACTTTGATCGAGGGTCTTCAGATGCAGAACACCATTGTCACTGGTGTAAACAAAGTCCTCAGAGAAATCAGATTCGGAACTGAATTTATCGTACCTGACCTTTCAGAACAATCGCCGGTTCTGGTCTTCAGCGACTTCGAGAACAACACAGTCGCTATTTTCCCGGTTCTCAACAAAGAACTGACAAAGAACGAGAACGAAAACATATACGATCTGTATCGCTACAAAGCTGTTACCAAGTCTTTCGACATCTCTTCTCCGGTTCATGTTCCTGATAATCTTGATCTGCTTTGCTCAGACATCAGCGATATCAACTTTCGTCTCGCCAATGCGAGATCTCTGACGATAACATTCGCATTCAAAAGAGCCGGCAAAAGTTACCAGACGATCACCGAAGGTTCGCTGATGAATTCAGGAGACGTAAAATGAGAAAAAGAGAAGGCTTTACCCTCCTTGAAATCACTATTGGCATGTTCATTCTCGGTGGCGTTCTCGTCATTTACCTTCAGTCGATGCAGTCTTCCCGCAAGAAGAATGAGTTCTATTCTGAGCATTTCATCGCTTCGATAATGGCAGCCAAAGTTGTTGAGTCATGCTTTCAGGAAACTGACATCAACCTTTACGGAATCGAAGCGCTTGGTCTCGTCGATGACAGCGGTCAGAGTCTTGATTTCAACACGCCGGTTACAGACGGTCAGACGGTTTTCTTCAAGACTCCTGAAATAACAGAAGAACAGCATCCACATCTTTACAGCATGTTTTCGAAAGACTTCATGCTTAAAATCGACTCAAAAAAGGCGGCAAAGCAGCATTTCACGCTGGATACCGCCTTCGCCTGGAAGGCCGCAACCGGATCTGGAAAATTCAACTTCATGTGTAACTTTCCCGGCAGTGTTCTGCGCAAAGAGCCGGTCTCCACTTTCGCTTTTCCCGAAGATAAACTAGAAAAAAAGCTGGTGGAAAGATTCTTTGAGGAGAAAAACAAAAGCCTTGGCACGATTATCAGTTCGCCAGGTGCACGCGAAGTAGCACTTGCCACCGGCAGAATCTATTTTTCGACATCCAGTCTGCTTGCAAACAAACCATTCACCGACTCTTTCGCCACCGCCGAGAAACTCGCCGGCGAGCCACACGCACCGACTTCTGACAAGTATTATCAGGCGACAGAAATGTATTTCAACATCTCCCGTGAGGTGCTCGATCTTATACTATACCTGAAGCCCGAAGTCGAACGCATCAACCGCGACAGAAGCATGATAGATTCAATGAATCTGCGCAATAAAACAAGACTCGAGGTATTTATAAGGCGCTCGGGTCTGGCACTCGACAAGTTGCGCCAGATATTCCTGATTTCAGTCAACGAGGCCGCCAGTCGTTATCGTGAACAGATGAAATATTCGACGTCGCTGCGCAATCAGCGACTGATGGTAGAAAAATGCCTGAGCATGCATCGCCTGATGATGGTCAGCACAGACTTCTGCGAAGGAGTATTCGTCAGTGGCGATGCGCGCAGCATTATCCGGGCCGAGTATTCACGCCTGCTCGCGACTCTCGAAAAGTTCTTCGCCGACAAAGACCAGTCGATAATGCGCCTGGCCGCGCAGGAACGAAAGTTCGTGCAGAACAATCAGCTCAAGGAGCGTTACTTCGTCTGTGACCTCGTCTTTCAGCTATTTGCTGAGATTGCGCGGCTTAAAGACGACCTTCCCGACCCCGACCCGGGTGTACCTGACCCTGACCTGACAGTAATCGGGCAACCCAGCGGCAACGGAACGGCCGTTGGTGCCGTTACCTGGGCCCAGGATCAACTCAATGGCGGCAGCGGCGAGGGTCGCAACCCGAATAACGGGAAAAAGATACGCGAGGATATCACTGCCTGGAACGACTGGTGTCTGGCCTTTGTCAACACCGCCTATAATGGCGTGATACCAGAACTGGCTCATGAATCAGCAATAGATTCTTACAACGCCATGAAAAGGGCCGGCAAAATCGTCTCCGGCAACCGGCCTCCGGCAGGAGCAATCATGTATGCGGGCACCTCTTCCAGCAATCCTTACGGACATATCTTCATTGCCACCGGCAAAACCAATGAGAACGGCGAACCGATTGTACTGACAACCGGTTCGGCTTCTTCGTTCGATGGCGTTCGCGAAATGAGCTTGAGCCAGATGATCAACCTGACCTCAGGCCAATATCTGGGGTATGTTGTTCCTGAACAGGTAATCAGATAGGGGTAAAGCATATGAAATACGGCAAATCGGGCTACATTTTTCCGCTGATTCTCATGGCAACACTGTCTATCGGATTCTTCACCATGACACTGGTACAGCTGCAATCTTCACATCACGACCAGTTACAGCATCTCAACAACTACCAGCACGCGCTTAATCTCGCTTATTCAGTCAACGTCGAGGTTTTGAGTGAGCTGCGCGAAAAGCAGTGGGAAGAGAGATTTTTCAAGGACAAGCCGGTATACCGAATGAATCAGAAGCTTTTCGGCGGAACCTATGATCTCTGTGTCGAAGACTACGACACCAGCGAATATACTTTTAACGTAAAAATCCGTACTACTATTGGCGAGCGAAAGAGCCTGTTCTACTGGCGACAGCGATATATACCGAACATGCTTGACTTCACCAGGCTTGCATTTACGGTATCTTTCGGAGAATATGATCCCGAGCTGTTCGAGCCGGCGAAAAAGTCAGAAATCGACAAAATTGTCGATGACAAGCTGAAAAATGCTGTAGACAATTACGAAGAAGCCGCAAAAATAGCGGCAACTCTCAAGAAGGAGCCGACACTGGGCAGCGTAATCGAAAAGCTGGGAGCTTTGCCAGCCGGAGTAGATATCAGCCAGGTCAAGGGAGAGAGCCAGATTCGCCCTTCCGCGCCGGTTCTGGGAACTCAGGCATCGAACCAGCCTAAAACCAAGGTTACCGATGCGCTGAACGATCTTAACACTCTGGTCGATCCGCTTGACCGGCTTAATCTTCCGGCGACTGGCAAGGTTGTAACGAACACAGGCGACCTGATGGTTCGCTCAGAACCATGGGGAAGCGTTATCGGCACTATGCCAAGCGGAGGAACCTGTGAGGTTCTTGGGCTTCAGGGAGACTTTTTCGAGGTAACCCGCAACGGATTGAGCGGATATTCTCATGTCAACTATATTGCCGTGCCAGGGCATACCCCTTCCCGGGTAGAACCTCCACGCCCGCCGGGTGCTCCGCCCCCGTGGTAAAGCTATTCTCTGACCATCAGCACAATCGCCTGGCAGGCTATCGCCTGCCTTTTTCCTATAGCGTCAAAACCTTCGTTGGTTCCGGCTTTCAGTGATATCTGATTTTGCTCCACCTTTAATGCCGTTGCCAGAGTTTCGATGATAGCGGCACGGTGTGGCGCTATTTTAGGTGCCTCGCAGTGAATCATGCAGTCAATATTGCCGACTTTGTAGCCGGTTTCTGCAACAATTTCTGCTGCTTTTGCCAGCAGCTTCAGCGACGAAATGTCTTTGTAAGCCGGATCGGTATCGGGAAAATGCTGACCGATGTCGCCAAGAGCAAGCGCGCCAAACATCGCATCCATGATTGCGTGAATCAGGGCATCGGCATCTGAATGACCTTTGAGGCCAAGTTCGAATGGTATCTTTACACCGCCAAGCCAGAGTTCCCGTCCATCGACGAGCGCGTGAATATCATGTCCCATTCCGATTCTGAACATCTGCATCAGTTCACCCCATTTGTCAGCATTGCTGCGGCCTTTTCGCGCGCCTGCGTATCGACTTCGAGCAATTGACCAATAGTTTTGGCCGGTTGATTGGTGAATGAGTCCATGGTCCTGCGAATCAGTGCCGGAATTTCTGTAAACCCGATCTTACGTTTGAGAAAAGCCGCCACTGCAACTTCGTTGGCAGCATTGAGCACACATGGCATAATGCCACCGGCTCGACCCGCTTCTATAGCGTATGCAAGACAGGCAAAACGGTTCAGATCAGGCGCTTCGAAAGTCATACTGCCAACCCTCACCAGATCCAGAGCCGGCACTGGCGGCGACCATCTCTGCGGCCAGCTGAGAGCGTATTGAATCGGCAGCCGCATGTCGGGCCAACCAAGCTGAGCAATGACCGAGCCGTCAGAAAACTCCACCAGACTGTGGATAATGGATTGCGGGTGCACAACGACCTCGATATTGTCATAGTCTGTGTTGAAAAGCCAGTGCGCCTCGATGATTTCGAGACCTTTGTTCATAAGGGTTGCTGAATCGATGGTGATTTTGCCACCCATATCCCAGTTCGGGTGTTTGAGAGCCTGTTCCGGGGTTACCGCCAGCAGCTGCTCGCGGCTGAATGTGCGAAAGGGGCCACCGGAAGCAGTTATGATTATTTTGTTGAGAGATTTCTCGGGGCTGCCCTGAAGACACTGAAATATAGCAGAATGTTCACTGTCAACCGGCAACAGATCGACGTCGGCCTTCTTGATCGCCTGCATAACGAGACTTCCGCCGACGACCAGAGTTTCCTTGTTTGCCAGACATATCTGCCGGCCTTTTTCAATTGCCGCCATGACCGGCAGCAGACCGGCTGCGCCAACAATCGCGGCAACGACAGCATCGAGCGGTTCTGCCTCGACTGCGGCAATAACAGCATCGGCGCCGGCCTCAACTTTGATCGATGTGCCGGCAAGAGCGGTCTTGAGAAGGTCATAAGCGCTTTTATCGGCAATAACCGCGAGGTCAGGCTTAAATTCGAGCGCCTGTTTTGCCAGCTGTTGCCATTTTTTGCCGCCGGTAATGGCGCGCACCCGCAGTTTATCAGGGTTGTTACGAACGACTTCGAGAGTGCTGCTGCCAATAGAACCGGTGGCGCCAAGTATGGCAATATTTTTCATTCAATCTATCTCATGCATTCTTTCTGGTGATATGTTCGACAAAGACGTTAACCGGCATGCCATGCAGATTTTTGACCGCTTTCATGGCATGCTTGCGGTCGGTAAACAGCGCAAACACCGATGGCCCGCTTCCCGACATCATAGCGACGCCATCGCCGGTCGAGGCAAGCAGTTCTTTGATTTTGAGAACTTCCGGGTGGCGATGCAGGGTCACCGATTCGAGATCGTTGAAAACAAGGTTTTTGAGTGCATCGATATCACGCCGGCGATAAGCATGCAATACTTCGTTGAACGCCTGTTCTTTGGCCTGATTGTTACCCGGCTGATAGTTTTCGTAGGCCCAGCGCGTCGAAACGCTTACCCCGACCGGCACGGCAATCACAACAGTATAAGGCGGTCGCGGTGGCTCATGAAAACTCAGCTTTTCGCCACGGCCTTCGGCGAGAGCCAGACCGCCGTGCACCACGAACGGAACATCTGAACCGATTGTGGCGGACATATTCATCAAATCAGGGGTTGTCATCGACTTATCGTAAAGCCGGGCAAGACCTGTAAGTACTGCTGCCGCGTCGGTACTGCCGCCGGCCAGGCCAGCTGCAACTGGAATTTTCTTTTCGATGTTTATCGCAAGGTGTGGCTCGATCGAGAATCGGTCCAGAAACACAGTCGCGGCACGATGCACGAGATTACTGGCATCGAGCGGGACATCAGGATTGTCACAGAAGATTCTGATGCCGGGTTCGCCAATTTCTTTTATAGTAATGGTATCAGAGAGTGAAATGGTCTGCATGATGCTGGCGAGCTCATGGAAACCATCCTGGCGCTTGTGCTTGACCCAGAGAGCGATGTTGATCTTGGCGGGAGCCTGTACTATCAAAGTTTTTTTCATTTTTGCACCTGTCGGGAACTGTCGGCGAGAAGAATTTCGAGCACAGCCAGATCACTCGGACAGGTGATCTTGTTGTTAAGCTCTGACCCTTCTGCCAGAAAAATTTCATGCCCCATTTTAGCCATTATACTCGATTCATCGGTAACCGCAAGATTGTTGGCACAGGCATGCTCCAGGCCTGCCAGCAGCTCATGTCGCCTGAAAATCTGCGGGGTCTGCAGGCGAAAAACCTCTGTGCGGTCGAGCGGAGCGACAACTTTGCCCGCTGTGGCCCTGACAAGGGTGTCTGCTGATGGCACCGCGCAGACCGCATTACCATTTTGTTCGGCAACAAGCAGCGCTGCGCGCGCCATCTCCGGCGTCATACCTGGTCGGGCAGCGTCATGAACCAGCAACCATCCATCAGACGCGGCGCGAACACCATTGATTACCGAATCCTGGCGACGCTCGCCACCAGCGACAATATTGAATGGCTTATCTGGCCCAAAGTTCTTGAGCAGAAGACGTCCTTCTTCGATGCGATCTGACGGGAGCACAAGAATTATCTCATCGACCAGGTCGAAACTGTTGAAACACTCCAGACTCCATTGCACAACCGGACGACCTGCCAGCAGCATGAACTGTTTGGGCAACGGTGAGTTCATGCGGGTTCCCATGCCGCCAGCCACGACAATGGCCGTCACTCGGGAGTTATTAAGCATTTCGCCGCCTCACTTCTGCCGGTAATAGATGTAATCAGCCATCTCGGTCAGCATTGGCATGGGTCGGCTCAGCTTGAGTGCCAGCTCATGGGCTTCTTCAAGTGTTCTGCGGGCATAATCCTGAGCTGCCTGCAGGCCAAGAAGGCCGGGGAAAGTCGTTTTGCCGAGTGCAGCGTCACGGCCTGCCTGTTTGCCCAGTTGCGCCAGGTCGCCTTCGACGTCGAGAAGATCGTCTCTTATCTGAAAAAGCAGACCGATTTTTGCAGCATAATCTTCGATAATTCGGCAATCATCTGGCTGTAAGCCGGCGAGAATTGCGCCAGTCTGCATCGGCGCTTTTATCAGAGCACCGGTCTTCTGGCGATGTATGGTTTCGAGAGTCGCCAGATCGGTTTCGCGGCGTTCATAGGTAAGATCGAGCATCTGACCACCAACCATGCCGGCATGACCTGCCGCCTGAGCAGCCAGTCTGACTATCTCGACAGTATTTGCAGCCGAAACGCCGTAATGAGAGAGTCCGGCGAACCATTCAAAAGCCAGGGTCAACAGGCTGTCGCCAGCCAGAATAGCGATAGCCTCACCGAAAACCTTGTGGTTTGTCGGCTTGCCACGGCGATAATCATCGTCGTCCATGGCCGGCAGATCGTCGTGTATCAACGAATAGGCGTGAATCAACTCGAACGCACAACCTGCGCGCAAAGCGGCCTCGCTTTGCGCGCCATTGTTTTCGGCAATCATCAGGCAAAGCGCCGGCCGGATGCGCTTGCCTCCGGCGAGAGCGCTGTAGCGCACGGCTTCGTTGAGGCGACCGGAAGTCGGCAGACTCGGCTGTGGCAGCCAATGATCGAGAGCCCTGTCGACGCGCTCTGAAATGACCTTCAGAGCCTGAATAAAGTTTTCGCCGCTGCTCATCTGCCGTCTTTCTCTGGATCAAATGGCGCTTCTGACTGGTTTTGAATATCACCGAGCAGCTGCAGCATCTTTTCTTCAGTTGAATCCAATACCGCCGCACACTTTTTGCTCAATGCCGTGCCAAGTTCATACAATTTAAGACCCAGCGCCAGCGGTGTGCCTTCCTGTTCGAGTGCACCGGTTACCATTTCGAGCTTGGCCATGGCTGTTTCGTAATCAAGCTTTTCGACCTGTTCGGGGGTAATTTTTATGAGCTCAAGAATCTCTTCTTCTTTAAGACGCGGCATCGGCGCTCTCCTTGTTAACGTTGATGATTCTGGCGGCAGCATTGCCGTCGGCAAAGCACAGGCTGATTTCCTGATCTGGTTTTAGCCCGGAAGTCGAATTTACCACCCTGCCCTCGCTGTCAGTGGCCATAATGTAGCCTCTCTTCAGCAGCATAAGCGGATTCAAGCCCTGCAATTTCGATGAAGCAAGAGCATAGCGATGTCTGGCTCTGATCACGAACTGTTTGCTGCTCGTCTCTAATTCGCGACTGAGCGTCATGACACGAACCCGGCGCTCAGCTACCATCAGCGACGGTTTCACGAGAAACCGGCAGGAAGCAGCGCTACGATAGCGTTCGCGCGCCAGCGTCAGCATGCCCTTTATCGAACGGTTGAGCCGGCCAACCTGCCGCGCAATGAGTTCCAGCAGCTCGGCCTTGACCGGAACAACCAGCTCACCGGCTACTGAAGGCGTTGCAGCCCGGCGATCGGCCACCATATCGGCAATAGTAGTGTCGGTTTCGTGACCTACTGCCGAAACGACAGGCTTGGTCGATGAGCTTATAGCGCGGGCTACGGCTTCTTCGTTGAAGCACCAGAGGTCTTCGAGACTGCCGCCGCCACGAGCTACGATAATAACATCGACACGTGCATCCTGATTCAGGCGCTCGATGCCTGCAACTATTTCGGCAGCAGCGCCTTCGCCCTGTACCTTGGCGGGCACGAGATAAATCGGCATATTTCTGAATCGACGCCTGATTACGCGGAAAATATCCTGCACAACCGCACCCCGTGGCGAAGTTACTACACCAACGCCGCGCGGAATCAACGGCAATTCAAGTTTACGCTCGGCATCGAACAGGCCTTCCGCCTGCAACTTCTTCTTGAGCTTTTCGAAAGCCTCATAAAGAGCGCCTATTCCGGCCGGGCGCAGATCGCTGACAACTATCTGGTATTCACCACGTGGTGGGTATACTGAAAGTGCACCAAACACCATGACAAAATCGCCATTTTTGAAGTCATGCGCGATTTTGCGGCGGTTGCCAGCCCAGAGAGCAGCCTTGATGACAGCCTGATCGTCTTTGAGAGTAAAATAGCAGTGCCCTGAAGCAGCTTTTACCAGATTCGAGATTTCTCCCTGAACCCAGAGGCCGGAAAGCAGGCGGTCGTTCTCGACCAGGCTCTTGAGGTGCCGGGTGAGGTCATTAACGCTCAATACCTTTGCCGGAAAGGGTATTTCCTGTTTGAACAGATTCATCTCGCAAATCCCCTGGCAAAATTGAAGCCCGGCTTGCCCGTCATTGCGAGAAGCGAAGCGACGAAGCGGTATGCCGCAGGCATAAGCCAGCTCTGAGCTAATCTTTCTGGCAACAGGATTGCCGCGTCGGGCTGGCGCCCGCCTCGCAATGACAGATAACACCCAGATTCTAATGTTGGCATAGAACTAGCTGGCGGCTGTTGCGGCTTTCTCCACGGGTCGGTTATCGTTGAGCTCTTTGAGAAAGGCTGCGAAGTGCTTGTCAACGAAGCTGGTCGAGAAGTTGCCAGACCTGAAATCAGGGTGTTTCATGACATGAATATGGAAAGGAATCGTGGTCTCGATGCCCTCCACCTTATATTCACGCAGGGCAGCGCTCATGCGGTCGAGCGCTTCATCACGGGTTCTCCCCCAGGCAATCAGCTTGGCAACCATTGAATCGTAGTTCGAGCTGATCAGATAGTTCTGATAAGCGGCTGAATCGACGCGCACCCATGGGCCACCAGGTACCAGATATTTTTCGATACGACCGGGGCACGGAATGAACGACATGGCGGGGTCTTCGGCATTGATGCGGCACTCGATCGCCCAGCCATAAGGCTCGACGAGGTCGGCTTCTATCGGCAGATGTTCACCGGCGGCCACACGCAGCTGCAGTTCGACGAGGTCGTAGTTGCAGACCATTTCGGTAACCGGGTGTTCGACCTGCAGGCGGGTGTTCATTTCCATGAAGAAGAACTTGCCATCGCTGTCGAGCAGAAACTCGATGGTTCCGGCATTGTAATAATTGATGGCTTTGGCAGCCCTGATCGCGGTTTCAGCCAGCTCTCGGCGCAGATCGGGGCTGACGGCCGGCGACGGTGATTCTTCGATGAGCTTCTGGTGACGGCGTTGTATCGAGCATTCGCGTTCGCCCAGAGCAACAATCTTGCCATGACGGTCGCCAATAATCTGCACTTCGATGTGCCGGGGATTACGCATGTATTTTTCGACATAAACACGCTTGTCGGCGAATGAAGACTCGGCTTCACCCTGTGCCATGCGGAAAAGATTGTTAAAATCTTCTTCACGCTCGACCAGGCGCATGCCCTTGCCGCCGCCGCCCGAAGTCGCCTTGATCAGCACAGGAAAGCCGATCTGTCTGGCGATTTCGAGAGCTTCTCGTTCGTCTTCGACGCTGCCCTGCGAGCCTGGCATAACCGGCACGCCTGATCTGATCATGAGGTCGCGGGCGACAGATTTTTGTCCCATGCGTTCGATGGCGCGGTGTTCCGGGCCGATAAAGACAAAGCCGCATTTTTCGACGATTTCAGCGAAGCTGGGGTTTTCGGAAAGGAAACCGTAGCCGGGGTGTATGGCTTCGCAGTTCGATGCGTGCGCGACGGAGAGAATGTTTGGAATGTTGAGATAAGAAAGGTCCGGGCGGGCCGGGCCGATGCAGTAGGCTTCGTCGGCCATCTGCACGTGCAAAGCGTTCTGGTCGGCTTCAGAATAGACGGCGACGGTCGCGATGCCCATTCTTTTGCAGGTTCTGATAACACGAACGGCGATTTCACCGCGATTAGCGACAAGAATTTTAGAAAACATCAATTTGACTCCTGAAAATAAGAGTGCGCTCGCTGCCGTATAGCGGCAGCAGTCTGTCATTCAAGATCGACAACAAAAAGAAGGCGTCCGTAATCTACGATAGTTCCCGGCTCGACTTCTACAGAGGCGATGGTACCATCGAGAGAGCACTTAACGCGATCCTGAAAACTGATTCCTTTGATCGAGCCAAGAGTCTCGCCTTTTTTGATGCGGTCGCCGACTTTGAGCTGTCGTTCGGCAAAAGCAAACGAGCCAACCTTGTCAGATCTGATTTCCACCTGGGTTTTAAGCGTTCCATTCTCAAGATCGGCCACTCCCGGCTGATCTTCAGCTACGGCCACCCGGACCGGGGCGTGCTCCAGCTGCATTCTGATCTTGTGATCTTCGGCCAGTTCGAGCTCAATGCTGTTGAAGCCGTTCTCATTCATGGCCTCATAGATTTTTCGGATCTGTTCTGCTTCCATGTATTTTTATCCTGTTAATATGATTTTTCAGGCTCCACATGCTACCACAACCCCGCCCCCGATTCAACCCTTGGTCAATGCCTGAAGAATGATTATATCTGTGGAAACCACTCCAATCTTTAGTAGCTTTCACTCATTTTTTTATTCTTGCCTGTTTTAAACAAAATGTGGTTTACTTTGCACAGAAGATGGACAACATGGCCGCTTATTTACTAAATTCATAGAGACACTATACGCTTTATGAAATCCACTAGCCATAAAACAAATACGTAAAAATTTCGAATAGTTTTTAAGCGCACACAGGAACGATGACTAGACTGATTTGAGCAGACAGTCTGCGCTCTGAATGAAACATAATGCTGCAGGAATCTTGACGCATGCGAAACCAGCGACTTTCAAGAACTTCCAGTAAAGGAACCAGCTCATGAAAAACCATTTAATCTGGATAGCGTTTATCATGAGCATATTCCTGCATATCCCTCTCTCAGTTTTACCATTAGGCAGAGATCAAGGCGTGTGGGCTACGGCTGGAATGGCATTCAACCAAGGAGCAGTGTTTTTCAAGGATTTTGCCCACTTCAACCTGCCAGGACTAGGAATTTCCTACGCTCTGGTGCTCAAATTTGTGGAAGATCCAAGGGTCGCTACGATGTTGTTGAGCCTGGCCAGTAGTCTGCTGATAATGGCAGGGATGTTTTTCTTACTGCGGCAAACCTTGGACAAAGCAGCCGCGACATCGTCAATATTACTCTTTTCTCTTATATGGCCGACATCTCAGGACTTTTGGGGAATAGCTCAAAAAGACTACATGGCAATGTATGGTGTATTCCTGAGCACTTGGCTTATTGCGCGGGCAAATAACAATTCTGATTCTCGATGGCTATCCATATATAGTGCCGGAATTTGTGTTGCTTTATCTTGTATGTATAAACCCTTGTTTGTTGTAACCGGATTAGTCTTAGCGGTTTTTCATGCTGTAACGAACCTGCTCCCCCAGATTCAGTCTGGAATTCTGAACATTAAGGATTTGAAAAGACTTGTTGTTGATCTTGTAATTTTTCTGAGCGGACACCTTTCAATTGCATCAATACTCTTGTTTTACCTTATTTACAACGACGCATTTGAGAGTTTTTATAATGGAATATTTGTTATTGCGCCTGCCTATTCAAGCATTTTCAGGCTACCAACCTTGAATCTCCTGATTAGCCTTTTCCTTAGAATGGCGATTCTGGCTCAACCAATTGATTGGACTGGAATCATATTCTTCTTGCTGTGGATGCCGATTGCACTTCTAAGCATTATTTATACGATGAAGACAGCATTTTCGAAAAAAAACATCTGGATATTAACTCCATATTTGGTCGCGTTGGCTACTTTTTTGGCTCAAGGAAAGGCATTTGCGTATCATAGCTACCCATGGCAAATTTGTATAATTATGTCAGTTGGCATATGGCTTTCAGCATTGTGCAAAAAAAATCTCACTCACAAAAGGATGGTTTATGCTCTAACTGCAGTGATAACAACCATCATTTGTGCCAGAGCAATGTTCTTCTCTCAATATGCGGATACCATGGCAACCTGGTTGATGATCAAAAATAGAACTGAATATTTGCATTCAAGCTTTGGCACAATAAATCCCAACAACGGAATTCCAGCTCCATTTGTTTTAGAACAGATTTCTGAATGGATAAATAAAAACACTGAAGCACGCGATAAAATACTCGTCTGGGGTCTTGAATGCCAGATATATGCTCTTTCTAAACGCATGTATGCAACCAACAGTCCGTTTGATTTCATTCTGACTGGTAATTTCACATCAAATGTGAGGGCATTAAAATGGCAGGATGCCCTAAAAAAGCAGTTTATCAAGAGTCTCAAGCAAGAAAAACCTAAATTCATAATAATTACTAGCAATGACGCAAACTCTATAGAGCCCTTACCATCGAATGAGTCTGCGAAATTGATTCCTGCATTTACATTGTTTATTGAAAAGGAATACTGCATGGTGTTAGAAATTTACCCGTTCGAAATCTATAAACGTAAAATTTAGCGATGACACATCAAGCGCCAAATTCCCCAACAAAAGTCTAACGTTGTAACCGGTTGGCTATTATGATAGAGATCAGATATACATTTTTTGAGAGTCCTTCGATCCCTGAATACTACTATTGAATTAATATTTTTCAATGCTGGAAATACTTATGAATAAAAACATGGAAAGCAACAACGTTCAAGTATCAATCGTAATTCCTCTGGTAAATGAAGAGGAAACTCTGAATGAACTGGTAAGACAATTGTCAGAAACCTTAGGTGAAGCTGGCTCTGCCTATGAAATCATCTTTGTCGATGATGGCAGCGACGACAACAGTTTTACAATTCTATCAGAACTATATGAAAGACACAGTAACCTGAAAGTAATTCGTTTCCGACGGAATTTTGGCAAAGCTGCTGCTTTGCAGGCCGGAATTTCCGAAGCCGCTGGAGCAATCATCATCACGATGGATGCAGATCTACAGGATTCTCCAAAAGAGATTCCGCGTTTCCTTGCGGAACTAGACAAGGGCTATGACATTATCTCCGGTTGGAAAGAGAAACGACATGACCCAATGCACAAAACATTACCCTCTAAGCTTTTCAATTGGGTCACCAGGTGGGTTTCAGGGATTTGCATTCATGATTTCAACTGTGGTTTCAAAGCTTATCGAAGAGAAGTGTTCGAGCATGTAAGGCTCTATGGAGAACTACATCGCTATATTCCAGTGCTGGCTGGCTGGAAAGGTTTTCGCGTCGGCGAAATTACCGTAGAACATCACGCAAGATCGACAGGCCAATCAAAATATGGAATTGAAAGGCTACCCAAAGGCTTGTTCGATCTAATAACGATTTACGTGACCAGAAAATATGAATCAAGACCTCTGCACATATTTGGTATTCTTGGACTTTTGAGTGGTTTTGTTGGAGTTACCGCTCTGTGTTATCTCACGGTATTGTGGTTTCTTGGAATGGGACCAATAGGCACTCGCCCGCTGCTATTCTTTGGAATCCTGCTAACTTTATTCGGCGGCCAGCTAGTATCATTTGGTCTGCTCGCTGAAATGATCAGCAAAGCTGAGAATCGACATGAAAATCCCTACGTAATCTCGTCAAGATTGAGCAAGACAGGTGTAGAAAAATAAAATCTGCCTCTAAGGCCTTATTTGAATTCATATGATTTGCAATGTATTGATACGATCATTAAGGCTTTACACTGCCCTTTGTTGGCGATTTTTATAAACTTTGGAGGAAAAAAAATAAATAATTTTATTGATTGGATCCGAAATTCATGGCTTAACAGGGATTCAGTAAAACTCCTGTTTTTGTGGCTTATCATTTATTCCTATTTTTTCTCATTCTGCTATCAAGTGAATGAAGTTGATGTACTACCATCAGCCCTGCAATTTGTTAACCAGACGTGGCTTCCCAATGACTGGTATCTGAACCTAAGCATCTCATACAGACAGCCATTTAATCTAATCGCAGGTTCATTTATCACGTTATTGGGATTTCAATATAGCGCCTATCTTGGAAGAGCAGTTGTCTATTTATTACTGTCTATTTCTTTATTCACATATTTTAAAACTTTTCGGCTTCGCTACACCTTTGCATTGGCGGGTTTGTTATTTTTTTTCAAAAATCAATCCCTCATTGCATGCGAATGGATAATAGGTGGATTTGACACTAAAACAATTGCATACTCATTTGTTTTTTTATCTCTGTCTTACCTATATAAGAACATATGAATTCGGATAAGGAATTAAAGTAAGATTTAATCATGGTTTTACATGTCCCAGACATCATCGAGTTTGTCTCTTTGAGGCCTTCTATCGAAGGTTTCGGTAAGAGCAAGCCTCCAAAGGTCG
>JAACJG010000027.1 GCA_009917695.1 Candidatus Rifleibacterium amylolyticum
AAAAACTGTATTCTTATCCGTGCGGGTCATTTTTTCTCCTTCGTTTTAAGCCTAGACACTCAAAACTTCGGAGAGATTGGCCCGCATCCTTAATGGACCAATTTTACAGACAAAATTCTACACAACCCCCGGCGTGGGAGATTGTTATGCTGCTGATGACACTGAATGGCAAGTTCTAAACATCATTGTAGGTATATGCAACGACATCTCCGTTCGGATAATCGACCTGATTCAGCCAGTTGCTGTTGTCATAGTTCATGACTGCTTTATGGGGCTTCCCCTCTCATCAAAACTGATTATATGAGATTAAATAGATATGAAATCGCCTGAAATAGCTTAGACCAGCCATTACCTAACAGCCAGAAAAAATCTAAAATGATTCCCTCGCCTTGCTTATCAATGTGATAATGATAGAGAGGCCTACAATATTTAGGCATATAAGTATTAAAAAAGGCATCCCCATCCTCACCTCCAATATAAATGCTCCATCCAATCAATATGCTAGCGCCCAATAGATAGAGCAGGCAAAAGATGACAAAAAATGCTGCCAGGGAAAAGTAATATTTATTCTTTGGCATTGAAACTTTGCCATGGCAAGCCATTGCCAATGCCAAGACCCTGTTTGATTTTTGCTGGTCTGCCAAGAATAGCATCGATAGGTCTAAATAGCCATGGCGCAACAAACCCATCATTAGCGTATGCTGTGCCGCCATTGCTCATATATCGATTTGCAAATTCCTGTGGAAAACCAGTGCTAGCAAGATAACAAATTGCAAAGAAAGCCTGACCACTGGTTTGGAAATAGTTTTTACTAGGGCAAGAAGTGCTTAATCCTCGTAAGCCGGAATATGTTCTAGATTTATGAGCGGCTAAAATAAACCTTTTCATGGGATAATGCTGAACCTCTGAAAAAATGGCTTCGAACATTTTCTCAACGGAAGAATAATCTTGCAATCTAAACCACCTCGGTGTAGTCGGAAAAAGTGCACCACCAGCCATTGTAACAGTATGATAGCCCATGCCATCGAAGGTTTCATCAGTGGCAATAACCCATGGAAAAAATCCACTCGGGTCGGTCTTCGTGATCGGGTTATTCCCGGCGTAGCCGTAGAGGTTGTAACCACCGCCAAAGCCTATCGGATCTTTATAAATGAATCTACCGGTTTGTGGCTGGTAGTATCGGTTACGATTCAAGTTGATACTCTGACGCAAGTTTGCCAGAAAAACACTGTCGAAGCTGACGTGAGTTTCTCGGGCTTGGTCGATAGCCTTTAGTGCAGTTTCCACTGATATTGCGAGTTTTGCCGGATGCGATTTTGCGGCAGAATATGCGAATACGCCTGACGCAGTTATCAGGAACAACAGCAGTAGGCTTAAAAGCCTAATTCTGGCTGGTTTGAAGTTGCCTCTCATGCGTTTTTACCTGCTTCTTTGCTGTTGTGGAAAACTGTAATGCTTTCATTTGAGTTCTCATCTACCAATCCATCAGTAATTTATTAGCCGAATCAACAATACATGAAGAAAGATATACAAAAAAATATCTGCGATAATGATAAGAAGCTTTTTACGAAAAGAACTCAATGCATTGCCTAAAATCAAAAGTTCGATGGATATTAGGCTGGTAAGACTCCATAAAATTAGTGAAATAGTGAAAAAACAAATCCCGGCATCTGGGGTATACCACAAAGCGCCGATGGAAGGCATTCGATCAACCGAAGGACCTCTCTCTTCGTGAGGTATTATCGAATAATAAGCATTATACCAAAAGAATGAATTTACGACTCCAGAGCTGCCATAAGCCGCAAAATCATGCTTCTTCCATTTTACCAAAACCGAGCCAAGAAAAAAGGTGCTAAGTAAAATCAGAAAAGTATTGAGTAAAAATACAGAACTAGATTGACAATATACAAAGCTAAGCCCTTCTCTCATGGCAAGAAGCGAATAAAAGGCGAAAAATGAAAACATTTGAAAACATACGATGAAGATGTTAACAATCAATGCTTTTACAAATGAGTAATAGAGGCCTTTTTCACAAATAAAATAATAGGCCACAGTCTTGAAGAAGACTATGAATAGTATGAAATGCCACTTAAATATCGCCGTAAATACCCAGAAAAGACTTAAAGTGTCTGCACCACACAGGCCGTTATAATAAAATGACAGTATGTCATAGTCAAAAACTATCTCTTTTCCTAGAAATACCTTTAACACGTTGCCTTGTACAAGAAATGAATGCAGCCAATCGGATATATTTCCCACCAGTTTACTAAGCATACAAATTAGGGATATCGCCTCCACCAAGGCTTAGTTCTAGAGTCAAATCATTAATATCGCCAGACCTAATCTTTGTTCGCAATATTGAATCTTGTTAAAACAAAAAATGGTATTAAATACAAAATCAGCCAGGATAAAGGGCAGACCCTGCTGAAAAGCAAGATGCTTATAAAAGCGAAGCTCAAAGAAATTGCCAGAGCAAAAAAGTTAATTTTTAATAGTGCACCCCACTTAAAGCCAACGTAATGCTGCAAAAAGACAGAGATTGAAAAAGCTATTAAACCCAAAAGGCCTAATACATCGGCACTTGACCAGAATTGATAATCTGACGAAGGTATCAGCAAATAATTTAGATGTGACGACCTTGCCCCATCTACAATGAAGCAAGGTCGCGTAAACAATCTTTTTGCTATAGACACAAAAGCTGTTAACTGGGCTGTAATCAAGAGTTTGCGAATCATGGCCATTGTGAGTAGTAACGATGAAATTTTGGAGAGCTTAGAATCCGTGTGCTGTGAATGTAACCAACATACCACGTTGGCCCTATCTCAATTGATAGGCCGCCTGCAAAGCTAGGGTAAGGAGGTAAAAACGTGTTGGCAAAAACCTGAGGAAGAATTCCAGAACCAACATTACAAGACATAAAAATAACTCTTGCTCCGGGAGCAAACATATCCAGTTTTCTACAGATTGGGGAAAAACCTGTTATAGCAGTTGGAATAGAAATAATATCGCTACTGGTTAGAGCCATCATGCGATCCTTATTTAAAATGAGTCGATCTGGTGGTTCACCAGAGTAATAACCACCATGTGCCAAAAAGATGAGAGTTCGAATTTTGCCAGACCAGTTTATTTCTTTTGCTATGTCGCTAAACAACGATATTGAGGAAGAATAGTTGCTGGTATCATATCTTCTGGCTGAAGCTGCAGGCCACCAGGCACCCCAACCATTAATCAAGGCATTCGCTGAAGATCTGAGATCCCAATCTGAATCATCAGCAATTAAAGAATACTCATACAAACCACTCGGATCGGTTCTTGTGACCGGGTTATTACCAGCGTAGCCGTAGAGGTTGTAACCACCGTTGAAGCCTATTGGGTCTTTAGAGATGAATCTACCGGTTTGTGGTGAGTAGTGGCGGTTACGATTCAAGTAGTGATTGGTAAACTCAGAGTATCTTCTGCCAGTGTAGAGGTATGGAGTAAGTTTTCCTGCAAAATATTTGCCGAAAGAGCGGCTGTCGTGCTGGCCATGGCCGAAACCCCTTGTGCTTTCTAATCTGTCGAGATAATCTTTAAATTCATCATGCCTGCATGGGCAATTACCGCTGCTATCAGACCATTTGAAATTGCCCCAGGCGTCATAGCCAATCTCAGCTACGGTTCTGCCTTCTTTTCCGGTAAGAGCAATTGTTGACCCCAGAGTATCTTTGAGCATTGCCAGCGACACATTACCGGTCTTTGTAAATTCGATATCATCAGCGCCGGGACCGCTGAGAAATTCCTTTACAAGACCAAGAGAACTTCGTTTTTCAGGCTTATATTTACTTTTTCCGCAGCCATGGTCTTTGATCTCTATTTCTTTCTGTGTGTATTCATGAGATTCATCTGCGCCATCATAGATAGAAATAAAGGTTTCTTCGTTCTGCTTTATCTTGCCATTATGCCTTGTTTCATACTGGCCTGCTTTGCGGCTGATTCTACGCCAGTCTTCAGGCAGATATGAATATTCTTCATACGTCACGGATTCAGCGCCATGCTTCAGATGGCCGTAACCATAAACTTTTTTGTCTTTGTCGTGTTTGCAGCCCTTCTGGGCTTTTTCAACACGAATAAGTCTGTTGTCTGAATTCCAGAACAGTTCTGTCACGTCATTGCCAGCTTCTATTTTTACAAGGTTGCCGTCTTCATCATAAGAAACTGCTTCATTTCCCTTTCTTATGAGTCTACCGGCAGCATCATATTCAAACACAGTAGAAACAGTTTTGTTCTTGAATGTAACAGATTCCTGTAACCTGTCTCCGGCAGCATTATATGAGTAGGCAACTGTTTCGGAATTCGGGTAAGTAACTTCTGTCAGCCAGTCATTACTATTATAGCTGTAAGAAGTGGCTTTGTTATCTTCATCCTTCATCGAGAGAATGTTTCCGACTCTATCAAACTCATAATATCTGGCGGCGATCAGAGTTTTTCTCGGGTATCGGTCAAGCCGGTAATGCTTTATTTCAAGCGGTCTGCCAACAGGATCATAGTTGTAAACGGTTTCTACTCCGGATCTCTCGATTCTAAGAATTCTACCAACGGCATTTCTTTCATAATTAATTACCTGATTATTGCCAAGCTCCATTTTCACAACCTGATTGAGGCTGTTGTAATGGTATCTGATGACTTTTCCTTCAGGGTCTATCGCTTTGATTCGGTTACCGGACAGATCGTATTCGTATGTCCAGCCCTTGTATTCTTGTGGATTTTCAGCTGAAGAGAATTTTTCAGAAACAAGATTCCCGACAGAGTCATATTTCTTTATACAATTGCCGCCAGGGCCGCTTCGGGTTAATTCTCGCCCCATAAGGTCATAAGTAAACGATGCCTGAGTTCCGTCTGGATAGGCAATAGAAACCAAACGATCCATTTCATTATATAAATACTGTGTTATCTGCTGTTTTGCATTGGTCTTCGAGATTACTTTACCGACGGCATTGTATTGATAGGAAACAGAATTGCCGTGAGGATCTATTTCTTTTGTCATCCTGCCAAGAAGATCATATTCCCAGCGCCAGGTTCTGTTCGCACCGTCTGTTAAAGAAAGCATCCTGCCGCAATTATCGTAAGTTCTGCTGATAATGTTGCCTTCAGGAAGAATTACTTTTGTTTCTCTGCCAAGATTATCATAAACAGAGATGGTTCTTCGGCCAAGGGCATCTATTTGAGCAACTTGTCTGCCTGCTATGTCATACTCGAATTCCACAGGCTCACCGTTAGCATTGAACTGTGCAACAGGCCTGTCGAGCAAATCATAGGTTGTGCTGGTTATGCTGTTGTCTGGTTGCTTTTCGGCAATGAGAAGGCCGCTTATTGGATCCCAGAATCTTTGAACTGTGCCACTTGCGGGGTCAACTGTTTTGTATGGCCTGAGTAGATCATCATACAGGGTTTCGGTAACTCTGCCTAATGGATCGATTTTTTTAATTTCATGCCCCATGCCATTGTATACACGCTGATTAACAGCGCCGTTTGGCAAAATTACTTTTGTTTGCTGGCCACGTTGGTTGTATTCGTAGGTGGTAACATTGCCAAGTGCATCAATGCGCGCTTTGGTTCGGCCATCATTGTAATACTGGTTGGATTGCTCAGAACCATCAGGGAAAACAGTTTTCAATACCCTGTCGTTCTCGTCATAAACAGTCTGTATGATTCTGCCCAGTGCATTCTTGCTGGCAATAACTCTGCCTGCAATGTCATAGGTTGTCTCTGACCTGTTGCCGAGCGCATCTGTCGTGGCAACAACTCGGCCGGCTGCGTCATATTCGGTAGTAGTTTCCGCGCCGCATGCGTCAATAGTTTTTATTACTCGGCCTTCGCTGTCATAAATGTTTTGAGAAAAGCCCTGAGCAGGATCAATGTTTTTTACTACTCTGCCGATTTCATCATAAACCGTCTCAGACACATTGCCCAATGGGTCGATGGTCTTGATTCTTCTGCCGGCCTGATCATACTCAAAGCTTGTGATTGCTCCGTCAGAGGTAGTTTCAGTAAGGATCTTGCCTGATTTGTCGTGGGCCCAGGTTGTATTGGTGCCATCGGATTCAAAATTGCCAGAAATATAACCACTCGTTGAATAGGTTGTTTTAAGCCATCTGCCGTCGTGATAAACGGTTTTTGTTTCACGATCCAGGGCATCATATTCTGTTGTGGTAATTGAGCCAAGCGGGGTTTTATAGGCGACTTTGTTTCCTCTTAAATCATAGGTAAAGCTGGTAATATCACCCATCGGATCAGTGATGCTCAGCAGAAAATTGCCACCCTCTGTGTAAGTGTAGGTAGTAACACGATTCTTAGGATCTTTTTCTGTAAGCTTATTGTTGTATTGATCATAAGTGTATGAGGTGGTTTCGCCATCAGGGTCTATCTGCGCAATGAGGTTGCCTCTGGCACACCATTCATATTTCCATTCTCTGCCGGTCGAATCAGTTATTTTCGTTGGAAGATGCAGTCGAGGATTATACTCAACCTGGTGCTGATAACCGATTTCATCGGTTATTCTGTTCAATATGCCATCTGAATACTCATAGGCTTGAGTAGCTCCGAGGGAATTCTGAAGCCCGGTCAAAGCTTTTCCCTGTGAATCAAAAGTTTTAGTTATTGCAAGTGCGGGAACAGAATAGCCATTGAAACGCCATTTTTCGGTAAACTGATAAATGTGCTCAGTGCCAGATGGGTCAGTAAGCGTAAGAGATGGAGCGGTCTCGTTCCAGCTGAATTGGCTGATTGCTCCATCAGGATCGGTTAACTTGCTTACCCTGAAAATATCGTATTCGATTGCCGTGGTTTTTGCCTCGGGCTGATTAACCTCAGTCAAAAAGCCTTCGTCGTTGTAGTTATAAGTGGTTTCTCTGCCAATCACATCAATGAATTTAACGAGATTGTTGTTTTCGTCGTAGAAGTAGGCTGTTTCTCTACCGGTCAAATCTTTGACTTTAGAGATTTTTTCGTTTGCGCCATATTCAAACTCGAACCATTGCCCGGCCGGGTTAGTTACCCGAGTAATCTGGCCGTCATCGTTGTAATCAATATTGACGGAATCCAGCGCACCGAGTCCACAACAGCCTTTGGACATGCGAATGATTTTGCCATTTTTGTTGAAAGCCCATACCGCGCCGTATGGGTGAGACAAAGAATAGGTTTCGGTGGAAGGTTCATATTGAAGCTTTAATTCAACACCTTCTTCGGCTATATAAGTTCCATCAGTATTTTCGAATTTAACTCTTGAGCCGTCAGAATTGATAAACACTGTTGCCGAGGCTTGGAATACCAGCCTGGAAAGATAAGGGCAACTCCAGCCTCTGCCAAAATCGCCATTGTATTGATCTAGAGAGTTATAGATTCTGGCCAGATCGAGTTTTATTCTTGATTTAAGAATCAGATCCTCTTCAAACCAGATGTAGTTGCCAGAAACGATATTTACCGGATCAGACACAGAAAGAGTCGAAAAATATCCCGGAGCAAGTGACAGAAGCTGCTCCCATGGGCAGGTTGGGCATTTTCTGAATCGAACCAGATCTGGAATAATTGCGCTTGGATCTTTGCTGTCATGCATCCATTCTCCGAGGCCAACCAGATCGGCTTCGACATGTTTTACTTCAAAAGATGAGCTTGCACTGCTGCCGCCTGCCTCGGCAGTAATGGTGTAATTGCCTTCCGGAAGACCGGTCTGACCCCACCATGACAGTTTCGCAACATATTCAGAGCCTTGTTGAACCGTGTTTTTTGACCCGATCAGAATAATAACGCCAGATGGAGTCTGTACCTTGAAGGTTACAGCACCAGATTCAGAAGTTGTGGCTCTGAATACAATGCCGGAACCAGCTCCGTTGTTATCAAGCCAGAGAGTGCTCGGTATAGCATCTGCAGATAACACCGTAATTTCACTGCCATAAACTTCCACTTCAGTTAGAGCAACGCACCAGTTTGGATGAGGGTTAGCCGGACCAGCGGCAAGTCCAAACACAATTCCGGTAGTTTCTACGGGTGAAAACCTGAAATCTACCCAATCCGGATAAGGGTATCCGTAATAGTGAACGGAATTGGGAATCGTTAACCATGCTTGTGAAGCTAAATCATAATATTGAATAAATCTGGTGTGATGCCCTCTGTTGCCAGGACTGATGCTTCCGGGACCCCCGCCGGGAAGTCCATGCCCGAAAAAGATTCGACTGATAGTCACTGGCTGAGCCCAGCTGAGCCGATACCAGGGCTGCGAACCATCTCCATAATGAGAACTCCAATAAGTGTTCCTGTTCTCGTCATTAGCATGAGCCGGTATATGCAGCGCAATTGTGCCATCAAAATTATATGTTGGAACTGGCCAGATACTTGAGGCAGATGGAGCCGCCAAAGGCGCGAGGTTTGGCCCTGTCGGATTGGGCGCAATCAAAATTCGGACAGTAGAAGAGAGATTAATAAAATATTCATTTGATATATAGCTTTCAATAAAATTGCTTGGCGAAAGTGGAGTGAATGAAGCAATTGTCGTCAATGTAGTAGAAGATGCATTATTAAGCAAAATATTGGCTGAAGAACCTTCGTTATCTGGCAACCATGGCGTGAAGTCGGAATTTTCCTGTGCAACACTAATGCTGGAGTTGGCTATAAATAGTATAAAAAGAAAGATGGTAAGAAAAAATGTTTGGTTGCATTTTTACACAAGACTCTCCTCAGACCGATTTAAGTATATAAACAACCGCAGGGAACACTCCAAGCGGAGAGTTTTTGAGCCATATTGTCTCATGATTCCTCTCAACTTATTTCCTATGAAATAATTTTATTAAAGCATCACAGGTATGGTCAACAATAATTTTACAGCTGCCGATAATCGCCGCAGATGATAAGAACCAATCTGTTAAAGAGAGAGATTAAAGCCAGAGACCAGACCATGAAATGGTCTGTGTCAATATTGTCGGCGATTCTGGCGGTTCAGTTGCTGGTTGTCGGTCTTCGATACCGCGAAATGACGCAGCAACAGGAAGCGTTTGCTATAGCAGAGCAGCAGCTTTCCACTCTGAAGAGTGAAGCTGCAGCCGTCGCAGTGAATGAAGATGTGCAGCAGCTGGCCGGGAAAGTGGCGGCAAGAAACAACTGGCTGCTCGACCGAAGAAACAGTCCTCTGGCCAGACTGGCAAAACTGCAGAAAGACTGCCCTAATGATGTCAGCTTTGTGTCGTACGCTGCCGATCTGGCCGGCGGAAAAATCATTCTGACCGCGCCCGATCTGAATTCGGCTTCCAGCTGGCTTAACCGCCACTTCGGGAGCCATGGCAACATCAGCGTGGTGGGTCGGGAAAGCAACCTGCTGGTGCTACAGTTTATATGGTCAGGCTGAATCATCAGATAATAGTGCTTCTCGTTGCCAACCTGGCAGCATTTTTTGCGGCCGGGCTGGTTCGCTTTGACGGCAACATTGCGGTAATTCAGCAGGAATGCCAGGAATTCGAGAAGAAATTACCTCAGCAGAGGGAACTGCATGACTGGGCTGTTGCAGCAAAAGCCGGCATTGAAGAGCCACCGACCGCCGAAGCCGGGCAGCTGCTTGGTCGCTGGAATCAGATGGCAGCAAGGCTCGGGCTCGAAATAAGCGAAGCCGCGCAGATTGCCGGCAGGGTTCCCGAAATAAAACTTGCAGGTACAGGAAACTTCAACGAAATCTCGATGATACTCAACAGCATGGCTTCTGAAAAAGCCGCTTTGATAAAGCGTCTCGGCTTTGAAAAGACTGGTGACAACAGCTGGGAATTTGAAGTAACGGTTGCGGTCAGAAACGGGCCGTGGGAATACCTGCCGACACAGGAAAAAAGACCGGTGCCGGAAAGCGCACCAGACAATCTGACAGCTCTCGGCAGCAGCCGGCCGTTTGCGGCTCAGACGGTTGTAACGAGATCGGCACCCGTGGCAAAGGAACAGATTCGTTACATCGGCTATTTTTCAGGGAATGAGTCGTCGGCGGTAATCATAGAAGTCGGTGGCAGATTTGCCGTTTTGAAGTGCGGCGCCACCACGCCCGGTGGCACAACCATCAAATCAGCCAGTATTGAAGAACTTCAGCTGGTTGCCAAAGATCAGAACGGGAAAGAAACAACCTGGACGATAAAAATGGAGAAAAAATGAAAAACTCTGGTATCAAACAGCTGGTCGCTACAACGCTGCTGGCGCTGGCGGTATCTTCATCTTCTACCGGCGCGGTTCTCAAGCTGACCGATGCGCCGCTGAATCAGCTGATCGAGCTTTACGCCAAAGAAAGCGGCAAAAACATATTTCTCGATGAATCTGTGCAGAGCCAGCGCAAGATAACCGTTCATCTGAACGGGCTTGGGCTTGAAGAAGCTTTCAGAGTAGTGTTGAAGACTATAAACCTCGAAACATGCACGATCGGTGATGAAACCATAGTTGTCTACCCACCTGAAAAGGCTGCAAGGTATCAAAGCGGCAATACTCCAGTAGTTCTTTCGGTGCCGGGCGGGTTCAATGCCGACTGGCTTGGCAGTCTGCTGAAAAGCGCCATGCCGGGGCTGAAAACTTCGACATTGCCCGGCCGACCGGATAAGCTGGTTATCATGGGCCCGGAGACTCAAATCGACGACGCCCGCAAGATGGCGTTACAGTTGCCAGAATCAGCTAAACCACAGAAAACAATGGAAATGTCAGCCGCTGAAGCGCAGCTGGCCATTAAAGAACTCGGCCTTGCCGACGCAGAAGTCACGGGTAATGGCCTGTCACTGCCTGACGATGCCGGAAAATCGCGAAGGAAAGTAGAAGACTGGCAGAACAGAACGTTATGGGGAAATGAGGTTTTTTGCCCCGAGAATCTCGATTTCAAGCAAATCTCGCAAATCGCGACCTCTCTACAGAGCCGGGCTGCCATATCGGATCTCGGCAATACCGGCGCCTGCCTGATCGAAGGCCCGGCGTTAGACAGAGAACGCCTTAAGCAGGTTCTCAAACAGCTGGATGGCCGCGGTAAGATCATTCACAAGGAGATCAGACTTGGTGACATAGATGTAAAAGAGGCGTATTCGGCAATAACAGCGGTGCTGCCGCAAGTGAAGGTTGCCGGAGAGAGAAATCTGGTTCTTATCGGCAGAGAATCACAGATCGAGCAGGCCGAGGAAATTCTCAAATCTCTCGGTAAAAAGCGCAAGCAGGTGCTCATCAGCTTCAAGCTGGCTGAAATATCGAGAAGCAGACTGAAAACTCTCGGCATAGATCTTGATAAAGCAGCCTACGGTTACGACGAAATCAAGCAGTTTCATGATAAAGACAGTCTGCCGCTGCTGCTGAGAGTCTTGAACGAAGGAAAAGATGCAAAAATCCTGGCAGAGCCAAATCTGCGGGTCATTGAAGGGGAGCAGGCGGTGGTAACGATTGGCGACCGGATTCCTCTGGAGGTCGAAGCTACTGCAACCACGGATTCAGGTTCGGTATTAAAGCTGAACACACAGCTGCAATGGGTTGATGTCGGCATCAAGATGACAGTCGATGATGTCAAAGTCGGCGTTAAAAACGGTATCAGTATGAAAATCAAGGGTGAAGTCAGTTCCGTCATATCCCAGACCAAGCAGGGCTACCCGCAGATACGCACACGTGAGGCCGAAAGCACTTTGCGCGTTCAGGATGGTGATTCGATCATCATGGGCGGGCTGATAAACAAAGAAGAGCGCGAGACCAGGACGAAGATTCCGGTGATCGGTAATATTCCGCTGTTTGGCGGTCTGGCACGCGGCAAGAATCGTGAGAGCAGCAACAGCGAGATAATCATGCTGGTTACGGCGAAGCTGATAGAGGACTGATACCCGTATTTTACGTGGTTACATCGCCATAGGCTTGCAATGGAGCAGCCAGCCCAAAACCGCCCCGAGGGTAACAACGATACGACAACCGGGGCCGCCGGGCTCCCGGCGGGGGGGATGCTTTTTTCGTTAAGCAGCTATCGACATTCAACTGGCAATATTAGAGCGAACGCCTATCAATGGCTTGTAAACCAAGCAGAAGTCAGTGGCAACCACCGGTGCGAGCACATTGACATTGATACCCAGCTCTTTTTAGAGCTTTGTCTTTTGTTGTTTGATCAAATGGTGGCGGACTTTTTCCGGGAGTGCCATAAGTCGTAGTGCCTTGTGAGTGGCAAGAACTGCATAGAACCTCTGCATTACTCAAGTCATTTCCACCATCACGTCTTATGTGATGAACTTCCAAATCTTCTGTTTCTGCGCAACGAGCCATAAAATCTCCTTAAAAAATTGAATTATTCAGCCATTGTTAATGGCTACCACTTTGTGAAGTCTTCGTAATAAGGCGGGTCTGAAGCCGTTAAAGGGCAGCGAATGTTGACGACACGAATCGGCGGTGATGCGATTAATATCGAATCAGGCATGTCTGGAGAGTAAAGAACACCGTTGGAATCTTCGGCAAGCCAATCAAACTTCCCGGTAATAGGATTAAGATTTAACTGTAAATCTCCTTCAATTGGGCCTCGAAGTTTTCTGGTGTTAGGATCTAGCATTTTCCAAGCATTTTCTCTAATTCTTATTGCTTCAGGGTTCGTGGCAATATTTTTTAACCCATGAAACTGATTTCGCCAAATATACTGATTTCTGTTCATGTCCCACAAGTAAATCTCTTCATCTTTGAGAACTGGGTATTCACCGAAAGTGTCATAATAGTTCTGAATTTGAAATCTATTCCAAACCAATGCGGCATCAAGCTCATCAAGCTTTTTTTCTCTCTTTGTGTCTTGCGGCTTGTACATCGCAAGAAAAAAGGCGATAGCGAAAGTGAAAAGAATGCAAAGCATCAATTTTAACAGAAGCTTGGCATTAAGCCGCTCAAGAAGACTCATGGAACAGGATATTCTCTGAAAGTTGGGTTAGAATATTTAAATGCCAACGCTCGCTCATACTGGACTGTTGTAGAATATGGCCACAGAGGAAGCAAGGTTAACAGCAGATTATGATCAGTGATTACAACATATCTGGTGGAAATCCCAGTTTTTCCTGAGCTTGCACCAACAGGCAGGCAGGCAGGAGTTACTGGTGACCATATATACACATAAGACCACTTATCTTCTCGGAGAAGTCGCCGCACTAAATTTCCAGGCCGATACCCTCTTGGAGAAACATTAGTCTGAATATATGAAGTCCATGTTGGAATCCAAATAAGGCCATAGGGATCAGTACCAATAATTGGATTATTATCGACGTATCTGTAGAGGTTGTATCCACCGGAGAAACTAATCGGATCTTTAGAAACAAACCTACCCAGCGCAGGAGAGTAGTAACGATTTCTGTTATTGTATTGCCCTGTAAATGCTGAGTATCGGCGCCCGGTGAAAAGGTAAGGAGTCAGTTTGCTACCGAAGTGTTTCCCGAAAGCCCAGCCGTTGTGATTGCCGTGCCCAAAGCTTCTGGTGCCTTCCAGTCTGTCAAGGTAATCGTCTAATTCATCGTCTTTGCAGGGAGCTTTGTCGAGCTTGTCTTCGTAGCGGAAGTTACCCCAGGCATCGTAACCGATGTGAGCGATAACTTTACCATCGCGACCGGCAAGGGCCACGGTTGAGCCAAGGCCGTCCTTGAGCATGGCAAACGACAGTTTTCCATATCTGGTGTGTGCTATATCATCTGCAGCCGGCCCACCGACGAATTCTCTGAACAACTTCAGGCTTTCTTTGCCATGATTGTGCTTGCCGTGAAGGTGTGTTTTTGCTGCAGTCAGCAGGTATTCATGAGATTCATCATCACCATCGTAAATAGAGATGAAGTCTTGCTCTTCTCCGCCTTCCTTTTTCAGCTTGCTTTTATGATCTGTATTAACGCTGTATTTACCAGCCTTGCGAGACACTCTTCGCCAATCCTGTGGCAGATAAGTGTATTCTTCGTAGACAACAGTTTCCTTGCCATGTTTCAGGTGACCATAACCAAAACCTTTGCGGTCTTTGTCATGTTTGCAGCCACCAATAGCCGTTTCAACTTTAATCAGTCTGTTGTCAGAATTCCAGGTGTAAGAAGCTTCTGAA
>JAACJG010000028.1 GCA_009917695.1 Candidatus Rifleibacterium amylolyticum
CCGTCTGAAGTCCGAAGCTTCAGAAAGTGGATTAATCAATGAGTCTTTTGTATAAAATGCAAAATCGGCGCAAATCTGCGAAATCGGCGGTTGCTGCTTTTCTTGATATTGACTGGGGGCAAACCGGCTGAGTCAGGCTGAAAGACCGGTTATAGAGGAGGAGTCACAAAGAAAGACAGTTTCAGGGTTTTGTGCTGCTCATCTGTTCTGTCGGTAGAAGGTTGCACTTCGATTTCCACCAGCAGTAGTTCGAACAGAGTTTCGCCGCCTTCACTCAACGATTTTGTCGGGCAAAATGAAACTTTTTTGATTCTGTTTTCGCCAAGATTTTTTTTCACGGCCTCTTCACGAATAAGGGAGCTGCCATCCTGGTAATACTTTATCTTGTCGCCCTGCGAAAAAGTTATTGTAAGCCGGCTGTTCAGGTTTTCATGGGCAGCGGTCGCGCTTTCAAAAAATGATGCAGGCCGGGGCTGGACAAGGTTGTTGCTGGCATCTCTTACTTCAAACGACCTGGCTTGCAGCATATCCTGCTGAATTGAGTTATATATATCATTGAGCACAGTCGTTGAATCCAGCATCGAAGTGCCTTTGATACTTTGCTTGCGAAAGCCTGATAACGTAGCGAATGCTATATATGAAACAATGGCAAAAATTGTTACGGCTATCATCAGTTCAACCGCTGTAAATCCGGTTCTTTTATAGCTTTTAAGGCCTGATTCCGATAAATGCATAGCTTTCTAACGCTGCTTCCTGTCCATCCGGTTCGTTCCATACCACTTTTATCGTAACTTTATACCAGTCGTGACTGAGTTCGCCGGAGCTGCTGTCAAAAACCCGTTCGACGAGCAGCCGGCGAGTGACAAAATTTTCGGGTAATGGCGAAACCAGCAGCCCGGCTGATTTAGATTCTGAAAATCTGATGTGTCGATGGTTAAGCACATTTTTGTCACTGAGTTTATCATTGATACTTTCGAGCAGCTGCTTCAGGTCAGAAGCTGTCGATGTCAGCTCCTCGAATCCCGATGAATTGCTGATATTGTTGAGCTGCTGATAGATTTCACTGATGAGAAACTGCGACTGATAGTGATTTATGCCTCTGTAGATTTTGCTCGATGAGCTTTGCAGCGCGGTAAAAATGGGCAGAATGGCAAAGACGGCTACGAACATGGCGACAATAATCTCTGCCAGAGTCAGGCCTGCTTTTCTCATTACTATTTTGCTCCCTGAAACTTTATGCCCGTTTCGCTGTCGTCAAGAACTCTGAAGCCGTATCTGAGCTCTGTCGCTAACCGATAGTTGGGGTTGAAAACCGGATTATATCTTATAATGCCGCCGTCTCTTTTGTAGTCCTCAAACAGGTCATCGATGGCAGCCAGCGCGACACCGCCATTGACGTAAAGACCATTGCCTGAAAGTTTTTTGAGACTGCCGGCGTCAGTTTTACCCAAAGCAGCCAGATAGGCGTGAACGGGGTGGGTGGTATTGCTGTCATGGGAACTGCTGAGCGATATTTTGCCGTCCAGACAGATCAAAGAGAAAGCATGTTTTGCCTGCCCCAGATCGTTTCTCTCTGTCGGTATGGGTGAGACGCCTTTGACGCTGATGTTAGCATTCTCAAAGATCAGTATGCCGCCACAGCCGGTTAAAACTGGTTGTAGAAATTCGAACTTTTCGATCTGAGAACCGTCGCCTACAATAATTCGATAAACCCCCGGCGAGTGAAATTCCAGTCGGCCACTCTTTTCAATAAAAACTTTACGGTTTTTAAGAATTTCCAGGTATTTCTCCTGGACGGCGTTTGCAGATTTTCCGGCCATCTCCGGGTTTTTTCTTCCGGGGAGTCTGATTGTGTCCGTAACCCTGCTGAGAAGGGCGTTGCGAAAATCCTTATCAGCAAAGTTACAGTTTTTAAGGGAAGCTTTAAAATAGACTTCTCTGGAAGTATCACCAAGATTGGGGTTAGTTGCACTGTACAGCCATATCGGCAAAGAGTCGGCTGACTGGAAATAGGCATAGCTGTTTGGTTGAGCCTCTGGTGGCGCCCAGATCGAGTTCCCGGGGAGAGCCGCCCGATCGTGGACTTTTCGCAAATTGTCATCGCTGTCGCTTTCCAGTTTAAAAAAATCCAGCCTCTGATATTTGTCCCTGACCACTTCGAACAGAAAGTTCAAAGGTATATAAGGGCATGGCTGGGCCGGATAGTTGGCGTAACTCCACATCAAAGCCTTGATTCCAGTCTGGTCGGTTTCGTTGATGATGTCTCCCATGGTCAGCAGCGTGCCATTGCTTATGCCCAGACTGGTGTTGAACTGTGATAAAGGTGTTTGTGAAACAAAAAAAGCCAGGTCGTTGTTGCCTTTGTTCAGGTCGCCTGAATAAGCACGGGTCATAATCGCAAAATTGCCGGTTCTGATGTAACTGCCTGTCAGATAGCTGTTGAGAAAAAAGCGCGTATCAAAGCTCTGCCCTGGTTTCGACATAACGACTGTTGACAGGTAAGCCGACAAAACCGGCCCCACAACCAGAGTAGGCGAAGGATAATGCTGAGTGCCAAATGGCAAAAGCCAGCTGGTAAGACAGTTCTGCTGACTTAATTTTCTGGCCTTGCCGTTGTTGTAATCTAATTCTCCCCAGGGACCGTATGAATCGGCACCCCAGAACAGGCCAAACGTTTTTATTACCGGTATCAGACCACGGCGCAGGCTTACATTCTGCAGCAGATAACTGGACGCATCTCTGCCGGAAGAGGTTGCCCGGGAAAGATAGGTTCCGGCGCCAATTCCATTTTTAATAGCTTCCGGGTAGTTTTTGAAGGGGTCTTTGGGATCGACACTTATATCAGGATGATAACCGGCGGGGATGTTCAACAGAGTCGTGTCCTTGCCGAAATGTGGGTCATTGCCGAGGTACACCCAGCCGCTCGTTTTGAGGACTTCTGCTGAATCAGCAAGTTTCAGAGACTCAGTATCGGGAGCATTGATAAGAATCAACCTGCGGTGGTCATTGTTGAGATACCTGCCGTTGATATCTGATTTAACGACATTGAAGTAAGGGTTGGAGCCTTTCCAGGTTGAGTTTCGCTGAGAACTCGAATGGATGAAAAAATTGAACCTGCTGTATGGCCCGGGTATGTAGCTGAATAACTTAAAGTCTCTGGATATGGTTGCCTGCCTGGCTATCGATCCTCCAATCGAAACAGTGCAGGCAATTTTTATTTTCCCCTGTTTTTCGTGGTAATCCCGGCCCAGGTGCGGCCCTGGCAATAGCTTGTCAGGCCCGAGAAATGCGGTTTGAGAAATAGCAATTTCAATACGCTCACATTTGATATCCTGTACAAGCTCAATATTGTCCACGCAGATATTCTGAAACAGCGCGCTTACTTTTGCGCAAAAACCACTGTTTTTCTTCAAAACGACGACATCATTGATAGAACTGCTGTGCAGCAGCGTTTGAACAGACTCATCCTCAAAAAAAACTTTGCGCAGATTGTTTTCTTCATGAATTGCCTTGATAACAAAGTTTATGCCTGTCTGCGCAACATTGTCAGCAATTCTGACCAGTTCTTCATGGTGCCCTTTGATAAGCTGATGTCTGGCGTATTTGTGATATGAAAAGACAACAATGAACAAAACCGTCATAGTAACAAAAACGATAAAAAGGGCTATTCCATTTTTTGGCCTTTTCAACATATAATAATACTATTACTAAAGACATATATCCGCAATAGATGACAGAGGTACATTATGAGGAAGATGTTTTTTGTTCTGGCAGTTCTTTTCCTGCTGCCGGGCCTGTCTGTGGCAGAACCCGACCTGACGATTCTCGGTTCAGACGGGTCGCCTCCAGTCGATGAGCAAAAGGGATATGCCGGGCATTCCGTTCAATACAAGCTGACGCCTGATGGCAAAATTTCGATAGCGATCGAACAGCCCGAATCAGAAGAGCAGCTGCCACCGCCGCCGGCTGCCGCACCGCAGGTAACTGAACCTGAGCCTGCCGAGCCGATGCCGGCAGAAGACCCGGTTATTGCCTGGGAGTTCCATTATGGCACTCCAACCGGCAAACAGACGATTACAAGATCGAAAGAGGAATTCGGAGCTTCTTATAACGATAAAGAGGCCTTTACTGTTCCCTCAGACTGGACTTATTGGAGCTCTAACCCGGTAAGGGAAAGTGGTGCGAGAGAGTAAATTTCGCAAAGTGACGACAAAAGAGTCAGGAGTAAGAGTATGTTGAAAAGGATCTTGATTTACACTGTGTTTCTGGTTGCCATGCTGTTGCCTGTCACGACTTTTGCAGCGGTCGATCCGGGTTACGGCGGGAACTTCGTATCTGTTCACCAGATCCCGACGGGGTCTGAGGTTTGTCCTTTTTGTGGTGCCGGCGCCGAAGAAGGCAGCGAAAATAGCGGGCAGGCTTTGTCAGACAGCAAAAAGGCCGGGCTGGTGCTGTTTTTTGAAGCCAGGCAGGAAATAATGGAATGGTATCGCGAAGAGCTGGCTAAAATCGAGGCCGGTGCCGGTACAGAAGAAAAACCTGCCGCCAAAAAGAAGGGACTGACCAGAAGGCTGTTGACCAGTTTTGTCGAAAAGAAACTGTTGAAAGCCTTCTCTGTTGAAAAGGATCTCGCAGCCGAAGAAAAAATCAAGATGTTGAAAGAAGAGAGGCAGAAGCGCATTGCCGAAGCTCGTAAGAAGTATCTTGAGCAGCCTCTGGCCAACCTTCTCGAAGGCGATGGTGTCGAGTTCAAGGGGCCTGCCACTGAGGGTTTCATTGTTGCGATAAAACGCCTGATGTTGTTAAAAGAATTTCTCAAGACCGGCAAGCTTCCATATCGGTGTGCCTGCGGACTTGCGCTGACACAGGAGCAGATCGACAATATCGTAAATCCCGACAAAATACCGATTCCTGAAGATATCGATATGGAAAACAAGCCTCTGGTTGGAGGTATAAGCTCGGGTGACAGTACACAGCTCGACAGTATATACGAGCAGAATGAGATCAATCAGACTGGTTCACAGATCGAAGAATCCACAGGCGGCAGCGCCGGAAGTTCTGTGTTTGGTGAGACAGCTGACAACATCACCGAAACAGGCGCCGGAACAGTTGACAACAGCACACCCCCACCGACCGATATCGCTCCACCGGCCGAAATTGCAGAATTTACCGAAAGTGTCGGGGCAAAGTGTTATTTCATTTCGCAGAAGCAGGGCTGGCGCTGTAATTCGCATCATCGCGGCTGTGGCTGGACCTCTCTGGCAATGGTGCTCAAGACGCTTGGCGCCAACGTTGACCCTGACGTGCTGTTTGCCCAGACCGAAATGGTGAACTCTACCGTTGCCCAGAGTGGTATTGGTTATCAGGAAGTACAGCGGCTTGCAAGAAAATATCTGCCTTCGGCAACCTTTTCCACCAACGGTTCCATCAACGATCTGATGGAGATGATCAATCTTGGTCGTCCGGCAATAGTGACCACGACTGAATATGGCGGACACTTCATGGTCGTTGTCGGCTACGGCAACAAAGATGGTCAGCCACATATCATCGCGCACGATCCAGAGAGCACTGCTTATCGGGCTTACACCCTCGAAAACTTCAAAAAGATCTGGGATAAGATCTACATGAACTTTGCTGAAACATCAGCAGATCCGAATGGCCCGGCGCTGCCGCCGGATACGCAAACGGTAGTCGCCAATTCTCAAGGCTCTTCGAATAATAACATGGGTGGCAGCAGCGATAACCCGGAGCCTTCACAAACGCCTTCCAGCAATAACCAGCCGGAAGTTGGCAAAGATTCGGTAGTTCTCGATGTTCCCAAACTCAACCAGATCAAAAATGCCCCGCCGCTTGCCAGCAATGTTGCGTATATGAGCTGTGGGCCGACTTCGACCCTGATGATTCTTCAGTATTTTGGCATCAACCCGGGCATCGAGGCCGTGGCGAACAAGGCAAAGTGCGATTCGGGAGGGAGTTATTTCACTAACAACATTAGTGCTGCTACCAGTTATGGGCTTAAATCTGAAAGCGTAACCGTTGGCTATGGCGCCTTTCAAAAAGCTCTCGAGGCCAACAAGCCGATATTTGTCAGAACGCTGGACTGGAACGGTCACTTTGTCGTGGTAACCGGTATCCGGAATGGCAAAGTTATTGTAAATGATCCTTATCCGCAAAACTATGGCGTTCACAGCTATAACAATCTCGACGGCAATCTCTACCGTGAATACGATGCCGACGAATTCTTCAGCTCAGGCTTTGTCACCAACGCCTGTGCGATCTATAACTAAGACGGGGTTTTACCATGAAAAATATTCTGGCTTATCTGATGTTGTTTTCTTTCGTGATGATGATAGTTGCAACTCCGCTGCGGGCCGAGGTAAAAACCCTGGCAAAACTGAATTCAAGCTTCAAATCTATGGCCTATAATGCCGGTCATCTCTATGTGCTTACCAAAGAAGACTGCATCATAAAAATATCAGTTTCTGACGCGAAACAGACAACCATAAATTTTACCAACCCGACTGAATCTCATTTTACCGATCTTTCAGTTCTCAATGGAAAGATCTATTTGTGCCAGTTCGCCGGGTCTGACATTTTTATTCTCGACGAAAGCGATGCTGGCAAAGGTCTCACCCGTATCAGCTGCAAAAATGTCGGCAGAATAACCGGCATTTCGGCTACCAGCACCGGGCTGTTCATTAAGGATGACGAGAATAACGCTTTGCAGGTAAACAGTAAGGGCGAGACCCGAAATATCGGCAGAAATATTCAATTCATCGGTGATGGCCAGCCATTTACTTCAGCGGGAAAAAGCGCGCCAGACAAGTGGTTGATCGCATCTGGCGATAAAAAGTTTTATTACCAATTCAGGCAGGAAGACCCGGTTGTGCAGCTGATGCCAGTTGGTACTGATGCAAAAGGAAACCTGATTTTTCTTGAAACCGCTGGTGATGGCACCTTTAACTCAAAATTCTATCTCACCTGTCTTAAAAACGAAAAATTTGAACGTTTGTCTGAATTGACGCCACCTCAGCTTTTTGGTGCCAGCATTTCCGCTATGGGTGATGATGGCGAGGTTTACCGGGCCCGCAAAGATTCAACCCCTGGCACTGTTATCATCGAGCAGATTTATTGATTTTGCTACAGCATTGTCATGAACCAGCTGCAGTAAGGAAGTTTGCATAGTGGTATTTCCTGCAAAGAAAGTCCTCTCTACATTTTCCTTCAGATTGAAGCAGCATGTAAATCGCAAACGAAGAATATTGTTTTTTGTCTGGCTTTTGTTGATTCCGCTCCTGGTAGTTCTGTTCAACTGGCCGGCCCGTAAACTCGACAATCTGGTTGTCGATGTACACGAGAAGATCGCTTCGCGTTTCCGTACGCCGACTTCTCAGATATGCATAATCGGCATCGATAACCAGACTCTGGCCTCAGTTGAGCAACGCTGGCCCTGGCCGCGCGATCATTTTGCCAGATTGCTCAAAAGCATCAATAACAGCAGCCCGAAATACATTCTCTTTGATATCTTGCTGCAGCATCCTCAAAATACACTTCTGGGAAATGGCGATGATATGCTGGCCGAAGCGATTCGCGAATGCGGCAACGTTGTCATGGTATCTTTCATCGAAGAAAAGATTTTCGAAACAGGATTGCAGAAGGTCTACTATCAGAATATTCCACTGTTCCGCCAGACAGCAGCATTTCAGGGCCTGATCTGGTCGCTTATCGACGAAGATGGTGTTTCGCGTTCATTTGTTCTGCGCGATCGAGATTATGAAGCCGAAAGCTGTGCCGTATGGATCGCTCAACGCAATGGTGTGGCAGTTCCGGGTTCGGCTGGAAAAAATCTTAATGATGTATCTATGCTCGCGCATGCCCGTAAGGGCGGAGAAATTCCTGCAATAAGCGCCTCGGTGTTTTTTGACAAAAACGAACCTGTAGAATTTATCAAGGATAAAATAGTAATACTCGGAGGCACCGCTCCGATTCTGCATGATTACCACAATACGTCAAGGGGCTTGATGAGCGGGCCCAGACTGCTGGCGACCAGTCTCGACACTTTGTTGAATCAGCGTGGCGCAGTACCGTTCACTACAACTGGTTATCAACTGCTTCTCGCTGTGGCAGCAGCTCTTATCGCAATGGCAGGTTCATTACTTTTTTATCAGCAGTCAATGCTTTTGCTGGCGGGATTTACCCTGTCAGCTCTGATGGTCTGGATAATATGTTTCGAGTTGTTAAGACTGTGTCTGCCACTGGGGTCTTATCTGCTGTCAGGGTGGGCTGTAGCCTTCAGTCTGGTAATGTTGCAGAAGTTTATTGTTGCTATCGAACAAAAGCAGCTTGAAGCAGAAGCAGAGGCCGCCGGCAACGTGCAAAAACAGCTTTTTCCCAAACAGCCGCTTGAGTTCTCAAATCACACAATTTCCGGATTTTGTATTCCATGTTCTACGGCCGGCGGCGACTTTTTTGAAGCATTCGAACATCAATCAGGCAAAAGCTTTTTTGCCATAGCAGATGTGATGGGACACGGTATTCCGGCTGCTATGGTTACATCGATAGTTAAGGCCGTAATCTCGCTTCACCGATCCAAGGAGATATTTTCGCTGAAAGATTGTATCGAAGAACTCAACAGCGTTCTCAGCAGCGTCTTTAATCGCACCAAAATGGTTACAGCAATATTTGGGTTGTACGAACCGGAGAAACGTCAATGCGAACTGGCAATTGCGGGTCATCCCGCCTTATGTTACATTAAAAGTGACGGTAGTTACGAAGAAGTTGGCAGCCGCTGCCTGCCTCTGGGCGTTGCAAAAAGACTTAAAATTAACTGGTCTGCCTTAGAATTGAGACCTGGAGAGGCTCTGGTTCTTTATACTGATGGCGTGGTGGAAGCCATGAACTGGGCCGGCGAGCCCTATGGTTACGATCGCTGGTTCGCAAGGCTGACTGGTGGCAAAGGGCTGTTGCGCGACACCACCCCGGAAGCTCTGCTCGACGATATGTGGAAGCATACCTGTGGGCGCGCTGTTGATGATGATCTCACCGTTCTCGTTCTGCAAACGGCAAAATCAGAAAATACTGAATCTAACGTGGCTTAGCAGTATAAAAATCATTGCAGGCTGAGGAAAGGAGATTTTGATGATGAACAGACTCGTGTGCTTGATTCTTATCTGCTTTTTTCTGGCTGCATCCACAGGATGCCAGGAAAGTGCGAATCGGCAGGCCATCGCAACACTCAAAGAATCAGCCGGTTCGGTAGATTGCCGTAATAGTCCGGATGGTCGATTCCAGCCGGCGACGGTTGGGCAGAAGTTTACAGATAACGAATCGATCAGAACAGGCGATAACAGCAGTGCGCTGCTAGAGTTTTCTATCGGCGGCCGACTTAAGCTGAGTGCAAACTCATTTTTTCTGGTCAGACAGGGCAACTGTATCGGAACACATAATGCCGGCAGTGGTCTATACGAAATTGACAAGCAGTCTGAGAAAATCTCGATCGAGACTCCGCAAGGCTTGACGACAATTTTGGGTACAAAGTTCAAGCAGACTGTTACGCCGGATAAGGTTGAACTTGTTCTCTATCAGGGTTCGATAGAATTTACCGGAAAGCAGGGGGAACCGGTCAAACTCATGCCTGGAGAAAAACTGGTTGTCGAGTCCGGCAATCCACCGGGTAAGCCTGAAAAGATCGATGATTTCAACATCGATGAACTTTTCAATAACGAAAAATCAAACAAAAGCTACTGAAGACAGGGGTTAGTTCGCTTGATCTATACAAAAGCTCATTCAAAAATGCTCGGCGAGAAGACGGGATTGCTTTTTCGTAAGCTTGTGACGAACGCAGTGAGGAATCGCTGGAGAAAAAGCAACCCGGCTGATAGGCCGAGCTTTAGAAAGCGAACTAATCAATGAGCTCTTGTATAGAAATTCACAGAGGTATTTAAATGAGGAGAAGAGGTTTCACGGTAATAGAAATCATCGTGGTCATGGCTATTATAGTCATTGTTTTTGCATCAGGGTGGCTTTATTTCAGGCAACTTGGGCACTCACAACCCAAGCTGCTCGACCGCCTGCTGGTTAATCAGGAAGGCATAAGATCAGCCAATATTCTTATCGATCATATTCGCGAATGTCTCGAGGTCATCAAGCCGGAAGTCGGTGAAACCACTCCATATCTGGTCACTCGCAATGCCTTGAATGAGATTAATGTCGTCTACTGCCAGGAAGATAAATCGCATTCTGAAGATGAAGAAAAGATTTACCAGATAGTTGCAGTATCTACCTCAGATAAATCAGGCATACTATCTGACAAGACCAGAAATGAGCTGGTGTTCTCGCGCCGGAACATGGGTGTCGAATCAGAAAAAGTCCTTATCAGAATGGTCAGACGTGTTACTTTTACCGCCACCAATCCAAACCAGGTCAAATTCAACATGGTTTTACAACAGGGAACAGGACAATTTGCCTATGTCAGCCAGGTTCGACTGTTGCCGTACGGAGGGTTGTGATGAAGAATAAATCGGGTTTTTCTCTGGTTGAGATGATGATCGGCACCGTTATCCTCGCGCTGGCAATCGGCGGCTTCGTTATGGGTTTGCGAGCTTCCAGAAGCGAAGTCGAGTTCAGCGACAAACATCTATCGACGCTGGTCTGCTCGCAAAAGGTTGTCGAAGATATTGACGAAGAATTGTGGCTCAACGCCAGGGCTTTCAATACGCTGGGAGTAACTAACACCAAGATCGTATCGACGCCGGTAGTCGATGACGAATGTATATTCTTTTCCGACATTGAGTTCAGGGCGGTCGAAGGCTCTGATAATATTGAATTACAAGGTATTGAAAAGGAACAGGGGCAGATTTATGACCAGATCAGCGACCTCAATCTGACCTTAAAGGCAGACAGAGCCGCTCCCAAAAACCAGAATACAGCTGAGGCAAATCTTTATGAGACCGACGTTCTTTTTTCCTGGGGAACGACACGCCAGGCGAAGTCTGAGGTTACCGCCGTGTTTTTTTCTCCGGTAGTGCCAAAAAAAGTGGATCCGATTACTTCTATACCTATGACTGGCAGTTCCGAGCTCAACCAGATTATTATGAATTCGACCGGAGGCAATCCTGATGCTTTGAATAATCTGGCTGAGATGGCTAAAATTTCGGGGTCTTTCTTTGATTCAGATTTTTACAAATCCAGAATAGAAAAGATAAACGAACTTAGAGAAAAATCTGTTAATCTGCCTTATCCATCTAGAAGATTGTATGATTGCCATGCCGAAATGGCAAAGCTCTGGATAGAAATGGCCAGAGCCAATCTACAGTTCCTTTTTCTGCTTGAACCAAGCTTATCATGGTTTGTCGCTAATAAGAATGCCAGCCTGGGCAGCAGTTTGAGCGGCGCAAATCAACAGAACCTGAAGTTGATTATTCGTGATGTTTCGCTTTTGTTCAGTACTTTCACAGCAAGTGTCAGACAGGCTGAGGCGAATTACCGGTTTCTCATCTCGGAAAAAATGGCAGATTACAAGGGGCCACGTACCCAATATCATCTGATTGCGCAGATAATAGATCTTAATCGCGTAATCGCTCTTCTGCCTAATTTCCCGGCTGGTTACAAGAATTACATGCTGCTTATCAAGTATATAAAAGAATTTGCCAGGAATAGAAACCCTTCACTCGAACGTTTTGTGAACTCTGAGCTCGAGAATCCCGGCGTAGAAGGCATGATAAAGGATCTGCCCAATCTTCAATTTCTGCATGAATTTTTCAACATGAAGATTAAGCCGGCGTTAGACTATATGCAAAGCGGCGAATATCTGAATTAATCACCACCAGGCAGAGGCGGCGGCAAGGGTTTCAAGGGCTCCGAAGGTTTCTGTATTTTCATATTACTGTAAATAGAACCTATCAGATTCATACACTCAACATAGATTTGTTCAACTGAATCTGCTTTCTCAGAGAAATCTGCAAGGGCGGTTTCGTAAATGCTTTTTGAGTGTACCGACTGAGTCGCTCCCGCAAGCTCTGCCAGTTTGGATAATGGATCAAATGCGTCATGAGCTCCCCGGGCAACCCCTTCGATTACATCGACAAGAGTTGCCAGTTTTGACATCTCCTGAAACACTATTGGATTGTCTTGATATGTGCCCACGGGTATGGTTTCCATAAGTTCCATGTGTTTACGCGTGACCTCTTCTACGTAAGCATCGAAATTTGAGTCTCTTGATTCGGCCGCACTCAAAGTTTCAGAGGGGTCATACTGCGTTGCCGCTGGCGGCATGGCTGAAGGAGGAATTGCAGCTGGTAATGAAGGGTTCTCCGGGTTAGCCGGATCTGGCGGCGGAGTAGGAACCAGAACAGTGTCTGCTTCTTCAGAATTCGCTGATGGAAACTCAATCGGTGGAATCTGAATGACTGGAGTATTTATCTGGGCTACTCTGGTCTTGAATTCATCAGTGTTTGTAGCATCAGGGTCAGGGGATTTAATAATATTCAAAATATCCTGTATATTTGTCTTTGTTCGTATTTTTCGTGAGAGATCGTTGCCGGTTTCTTCGTTATTATTGCGTATAGCCAGCAGTTTATCAATTTTTGCTGCAAACTCACGCCCGTCAGTGGCCGGAAACTCGTCATCGCGTATCTTGGCATGATGTATTATCAGATGACGGTTCGAAATATCCAACAGGTCACTGCGATACAAAACGCGCCAGAAATATAGTTGCGTGCGTTCGCTGAACCGACTTCTGATGTAGATATCCATATGAAAATCTGGTGCACCTGGGGTGTTCTCGACATGTAAATCGTAGTCGCCATTCAGAATTGTCTGACCGATTTCACGATATGGGGCAGTTGCAAAACTGCGATTTTGCCACGAAACCCTGTGAATCTCTGCCATAAGTTTTGCATAAGCGGCCTGTGCGACAAAAAAACAGCCCTGATTTTTGTTAAGATTCTGAATTCTTGTCCGCGTGCTTCTGCCCATCGGCGACATGGTGGCGATAAATGCTCCCATCAACAGGGCGAACAAGACAACAACAGGTAGAACCATACCTTTTCTAGTTTCTATCATATTTTTCTCTCTCAGCGATTCTAATTACAGATCCTTGACTTAATTATAGCATCCTAGCAATATTTTGTCAGCCTTCGTGCGCGCCTGCCCTGCGCAGTACGAAGACAAAGAAGAAGAGAAGAAGATTTTCGCACAAAGGCGCAGAGACACGAAGACGAAGAGAAGAGGATCCGCAGATTACGCAGATTTTTTTGAGAGGGTTGCCCTGCTTCGCTCTGACGAGCTACGCAGGGTAAACAGGCCGTGCTAATCAAAAGCTCATTCAAGAATGCGAGGCCTGAAGACGGGTTTGCTTTTTCGTAAGCTTGTGAGCGAAGCGAATCGCTGAAGCACCCGGCAGCATCAATCCTGATGCTGCCAAGTATAGCTGACCTCCTGTCAGCAAAAAAGCATC
>JAACJG010000029.1 GCA_009917695.1 Candidatus Rifleibacterium amylolyticum
TAGTGACGGCATGGACTGATTGTCGAAACAAAACCCAGAAAACCGTAGACTGGCAGTTCTCAACTGAAGACGCCAGGATTAAACTGAAATCACTTTATCCGCAAACTCAACTTTGACAAAGCACTAGTTATTCAACAATGTGTAAATGATGGCGAGCAGAATTGCTGTAAACAGCGCGATGCCGCCTTTTATGTGTGCTCTGAAAGCGCTTTGTTCATCGACTTCTGGCTCATCGCCGACGATTTTGCCGATTTTGGCGAGAATGTTTTCTCTTGAGAGTTTTCCCGGCAGCTTTGCCGTGTTGATATAAGAACAGGCCGGGCAGGGAAACTCTTTATGCGCAACAGCATGTTCAGGCACCGCAAACTTCTCTTTGCAGTTCCTGCAGATGATTTCCAGTCCAACCGGTTGAGTAGAATTTTCTTTTTTTTGCTCCGATGTCTCCATACAAATATTTTAGCACGAATTTAAAAAAATCCAACATTCTCAAGCTTGTAATTTGTCTGCTTTAACTCTAACATTGTTGCCAGTCAGGTGCTTTTGCAGGGCGTTTTATGAAAGCACTGATCCATAACTTTGTCGGATTTTCAGCTTAGCCAGTGCAGGATAGACAGAAATGTGCGGAATATACGGTCAGATAAGCCAGGTGCCATTCACAGATACGCGAGCGCTTTGCCGTGCGCGCGATACCATGATGCATCGTGGTCCTGATGCTGCTGGAGAATGGCTTTCTGCCGACCGCCAGGTTTTTCTGGCGCATCGACGCCTGTCGATTCTCGACCTGTCGGAACTGGCGAATCAGCCGATGTGCGATCAGTCCGGCCGGCTGACAATAGTTTTCAATGGCGAAATATACAACTATCTTGATATTCGCGCCGAGCTGGTTGCGCTTGGTTGCAGCTTTCGTTCGCAGTCAGACACCGAGGTCGTGCTGCAGGCATATCGCCAGTGGGGGCGAGACTGCGTAAGCCGGTTCAATGGCATGTTCGCTTTTGCCATCTATGATTGCGACCGTCAGGAAATCTTTCTGGCCCGCGATCGCGCCGGCGAAAAGCCTCTGTATTACAGTAATCATGCCGGTGTTTTCTGCTTCGCCTCTGAGCTCAAGGCAATCATGTCCCGCGCCGATTTTGTCCGCGAAATCGATGCGAATGCGTTGGACTGCTATCTCAACTTTGGCTATGTTCCAGGCGAACTCTGCATCTTGAAAAATGTCAGCAAGCTGCCACCGGCGCATGTCATGCTTTATCGCCGTTGCGACGGGATTTGCCGGGTCTGGCGCTACTGGTCGCCGCCTGAAGCGCCTGCTGTTTCTGAGGTTGATGAGCAGGCCCTGCTTGAGGAATTCGAAGAAATCCTCTGTGACTCGGTAAAAAGGCAGCTGGTAGCCGATGTTCCGGTTGGTGTGCTTCTCAGCGGCGGTATCGATTCGAGTCTGGTCACAGCGATGGCCGTGCGCAGCTCGCAGCGGGTAAAGACCTTTAATGTGCGATTTCCAGGTTATGGAAGCTATGACGAAACCGAACATGCCCGGCTGGTTGCGGGTCATTTTGGCACTGAACATATCGAACTCGAGGCGGGAAGCGTTTCGCCAGATCTGCTGCCAAAACTGGCCGCGCAGTATGATGAGCCAATCAACGATTCGTCGATGATTCCGACCTTTCTCGTTTGTCAGCTGGTGCGGCAGCACTGCACGGTCGCACTTGGCGGAGATGGCGGCGATGAACTTTTCGGTGGATATCCGCATTACGCAACTTTTGGCCGAATGCACGAACTGATTGGGCGGCTGCCGATGATTTTCCGCCGGGCCGGCGCCAGCCTATGTGAAAAACTTCTGCCAATCGGACTCAAGGGTCGCAACTGGTTCATGACAGCAGATATCGACTTTGCGCGCGAGGTCCCGAAAGCTCTGCTGCTGTTTGAAAAAAGTGCCCGGAATCGCCTGCTTCCCGATCTTCACCCGGGTTTTGCCGAACGCTTGTGGCACGAACGGACGGTGGCGCATGCGAATCTGGTCGAACGCTTTACCCGCACTGATTTAACCAATTACATGCCGGAAGACATTCTGGTAAAGGTCGATCGCGCCTGCATGCTCAATTCGATCGAGATGCGCGCGCCACTTCTCGATTATCGCATGATAGAATTTGCTTATGGCAAAGTTCCAGCCTTTCTCAAGGCTGACACGCGCCAGAAAAAAATATTTCTTAAAAAGGCTGCCAGACGGCTTTTGCCTGAAAACCTCGATATTCAGCGCAAACAGGGCTTCAGCATTCCCCTGCCAAAGTGGCTGCAGCAGCCGGAATGGAAGAGGGCGGTGTGTGATGTTCTGTTGTCGGAAGACTGCATGTTCGACCGTCATGAAGTCAAAAGGCTTCTGCGCGGATCATCCCCGGCCGTGAATAATGCTGAGCGCCTTTTTGCGCTGACAATGTTCGAGCTCTGGCGCCGACATTATGGTATAGCGCCAATCTCGTGAATCTGGAGTGAAAACTTGACTGAAAACTACAGGATAGAGCGCGATTCTCTCGGGTCGTTGGAAGTTGCCAGGCACTTGAACTATGGTGTGCACACAGTTCGCAGCCTGCATAATTTCCCGTTTCAGGGTGAAAGGATGCATCCTTACCTGATTCAGGCCATTGTGCTGGTGAAAAAGGCCGCGGCGCTGACACATCTGCACAACGGCGAACTGGCATCAGAAAAGGCTGATGCGATAATCAAAGCCTGTGACCAGATTCTCGAAAATTTTGACATCGATGACTTCCCGGTTTCGCGCATGCAGGGTGGGGCGGGGACTTCAACCAACATGAACGTCAACGAGGTGGTCGCCAACCGGGCTCTGCCGATACTCGGCCATGAAAAGGGTGATTATCAGTATCTTCACCCGGTCGATGACGTCAACCTCGGTCAGTCGACCAACGATGTTTATCCGACCGCACTGCGGATTGCGATTATCAGACTGTTGCGGGAAGTCAGTCAGATTTTTGCCGATCTGCAGCAGGCCTTGCAGCACAAGGAAAACGAGTTTGCCGATATCATCAAGCTCGGGCGGACGCAGTGGATGGATGCTCTGCCAATCATGCTCGGGCAGGAATTCGGCGCCTATGCCCAGGCGATCAGTCGCGACCGCTGGCGCATCTATAAGGTTGAAGAGCGTCTGCGTCAGGTCAATATTGGCGGTACTGCAATTGGAACCGGTCTCAATGCGACGAGAAACTATTATTTCAAGATGATCGAGAATCTGCGCCAGCTGTCGAAAATCGGGCTGGCGCGGGCGGAATATCCGATAGACGTGACCCAGAATCAGGATATATTCGTAGAAGTCAGCGGTCTGTTGAAAGCCGCTTCAGTGAATCTTTTCAAGATCTCGAATGACATCAGAACCATGGCATCGGGACCTAAAGGAGGCCTGGGAGAGCTGAAACTGAAGCCGTTGCAGGCCGGTTCTTCGATCATGCCGGCCAAGGTCAATCCGGTGATGCCGGAAATGATGATAAATGTCTCGCTAAAAATACAGGCAAACGATTCTTTGATATCGCAGGCAGCATCGTCAGGCACTTTTGAGCTCAATCCGTTTCTGCCGCTGATTGGAGAGGCTCTGATGGAGTCTCTGCAGCTGCTCAAGGACGCAATACCGGTATATATAACCGGGTGTATCGAACCTCTTAAGGCCGACGCTGACAGGTGCCGCCAGCTGCTTGAATGCTCCAGCGTTCTGGTGACCGCCTTAGTGCCCTATATTGGCTATGATCGCGCTGCCGAAATCGGCAAAAAAGCATTGCAGAACAATATGACGATCAAAGAAGTTCTTGTCGCCGACAAGGTTTTGCCGATCGAGACGATAGACAGCATATTGAATCCACTTCAGCTGACAAAGCCCGGTATTGCCGGAAAATAGGAGCCGCAATTGAGTTTAAACCAGACACCGCGTGGAGATCGTGTTCATATAAGTCTTTTTGGTCGCAGAAATGCTGGCAAGTCGAGCCTGATCAACGCTCTGACCGGCCAGAATATCGCTCTCGTCTCTGATGTTCTGGGCACAACGACAGATCCGGTCTACAAGGCCATGGAAATCCTGCCGATCGGGCCGGTCGTCATCATTGACACTGCCGGTCTTGACGATGTCGGGGAACTCGGCCAGTTGCGCATTCAAAAGACATTTGAGGTGCTCAACAAGACTGACATTGCAATTGTCGTGGTAGAGAATTCCTATGCCGGCTATGACTTTGAGAAAGATCTGCTCAGGCGCATTGCCGAAAAGAAATTACCGGTCATTGTCGTGCTCAATAAGATCGATCAGTATGAGACAGAAGCTTTGAAAGCTTCTGTGATCGAAAAGGAACTTGGTCACAAGGTCATTCCGGTTTCAGCCGCGGCAAAGACTGGTATCGACGAGATTAAGCGTGCTCTGATAAAGCAGTTGCCCGAAGAAGAAGACAAGTTTTCGATCATCGGCGATGTTATCGGGCCTGGCGATTTCGTCGTGCTGGTGACGCCAATCGACAAGGCTGCCCCCAAAGGTCGCCTGATTCTGCCGCAGCAGCAGGTGATCAGAGACATTCTCGAAAGTGACGCAATAAGTATCGTTACCAAAGAATTCGAGCTGCGCGAAACCCTCGAGAATCTTGGCAAAAAGCCGAAACTGGTGATTACCGATTCGCAGGTCTTTTCGAAAGTATCGGCCGACACGCCTGATGACATAATGCTGACATCGTTTTCGATTATATTCGCACGCCATAAGGGCGAACTGGCCGAACTTGTGCACGGTGCCCGCACGCTCGATACCCTCGTCGATGGTGACAAAATCCTCATTGCCGAGGGCTGCACCCACCATCGTCAGGCCGATGACATCGGCACCGTGAAAATTCCGCGCTGGATCAGGCAATACACTGGTAAACAGCTGATTTTCGAACATTCTGCCGGCTTCTCATATCCGGCGAATCTTGATGAATACAAGCTGATCGTCCATTGTGGCGGCTGCATGCTCAACAAAAAAGAAATGCAGTACCGCATTCTCGCGGCCAAAGGCAAAACCATCCCGATCGTCAATTACGGCGTTCTCATCGCCTACGTCCAGGGCATCCTCCCCCGCGTTCTGCAGCCCTTTCCCGAAATTACTTTGTGATGAAGTGACTTTTGAACATTGATTTCTGCAAAAGTTGAGGAGCCCAATGAGTGAACAAAGATTTGCCCGTTATATTTGCATGAACTGCTCGAATAAAAGGCAGGCAGACATCAGTTATCTGAGTGAAATCAGCATAGAATCTACCAGGGTCATGAGATGTTCGACGTGTGGATCAGACTACCCGGTTTTGCACAATGTTCTGCGCTTTGTGCCGGGTGAGAATTATGCTGATTCTTTTGGCTTTCAATGGAACAGGCATCGCAAAACCCAGCTCGACAGCTTTTCCGGACTTGCAATTTCGCAGCGGCGGGTGGAAGAGGCGACCGGCTGGCCGGCAGATCTTTCGGGTCAGTGCATTCTCGAAGCCGGGTCAGGAGCCGGTCGTTTTACCGAGATTCTCGTCAAAACCGGCGCTGAAGTCTATTCCTTCGATTATTCAACTGCGGTAGACGCCAACTACCAGAACAACGGCCACAATAAGAACCTGCATCTGTTTCAGGCTGATATTTTCAATATTCCGTTTGCCCCGGCAACCTTTGACAAGGTCATCTGTCTCGGTGTCATTCAGCATACACCTGAGCCGGCGCAGGCATTCTCTTCGCTGGCCCGCCAGGTCAAACCGGGTGGTGAGCTGGTTATCGACGTCTATCGCGACGACCTGCCCGCGCGCCTGCAATGGAAATACCTGCTGCGACCATTTACCAGGCGCATCGAACAGCAGAAACTTTATAAGCTTATTGCCCGCCTGGCGCCGGTTCTGGTGCCGTTAGCACGGGTTCTGCGCAAAATCGCCGGCAGGGCAGGGGCCAGAATGGTGCCAATTGTCGAGTATTCGCATCTCGGTCTGCCTGACGAGCTCAACCGCGAATGGGCTGTTCTCGATACTTTTGACATGCTTTCGCCTGAATACGACTATCCGCAGAGCCTGGCTAACGTCCAGCGCTGGTTCGACGAAGCCGGATTCATCGATGTGCAGGTGCGCAACGGCCTTAACGGCGTGGTCGGTCAGGGCCGCAGACCGCCGCTCACTTGAAAATATCCGGTATGTAAGAACGCAGAACGGCCAGTTTCGGAAACCGGTAATAGAACTTCTTCATGTAGAAGGCCAGCAGAGGTATCAGGCCGCCCTTCTTCTTCGCTATGCCGCGCATCAGGTGTTCACGCAGCCTGCTAAGCTCTTTAAGGTTGTATTCCTGCAGGTTATAGGGCACGCCGCTGGTATTCAGCCAGTAATCATTCTGGATGAAATGGTTCGCGACTGCCGCATCATAGTCTTTGGTGCCCGGCAGCAACCAGACGATCTGCGCGCCGATAGATGATTTGGGGTTGATTCTGCCGATCAGGTCAATGGTTTCATCGATGGTTTCGCTGGTTTCGCCGGTGTTGCCGACCATGAGGTAGGCGCGCGGATTGATGCCGACCGCATGCGCTGCCGCAAAGGCCTTCTCGATGTCTTCGCGGGTCTGCTTTTTGTTGATCTGCCGAAGAATTTTGTTACTGCCGCTTTCTACGCCGAAATCTATGCCGACACAACCGGCATCAGCCATCTTCTGAAGCAGTTCATGGTTCACCAGCCGGACGTGGCTGCAGCAGGCCCATTTGATGCCGAGATTCATAGCCTTGATGCCTTCGCAGACTTCTATTACGCGCTCTTTACGGACGGTAAAATTGTCGTCGAAAAAGTATATCGAGCGCGCGCCGATGTCTTTTACCAGCCATTCGATTTCACGCAGAATGTTGCCGGCTGAGCGCCCGCGCCAGCAATTTCCCCAGAAGGCTACCGAACTGCAGTAACTGCAGTCGAAAACGCAGCCGCGTGATGAAATTATCGGCGCAGTTGGCCTTGGCAGGCCGGGGAAGCCATTGTAATCATCGATATTGAAGTCTTTGAAGCCCCGGTAATCAGGAAAAGGTATCGTATCGAGATTGTCTATGCGCTTGCGCTTCGCAGTCAAAAAGGCAGAACTATCGGGGTTGCGCAGAGCGAGGCCGTCTATCGCCCTCAGATCACCGCCAGTTGCCAGAGCGTTCAGCAGTTCGCGCAGGGTTTCTTCGCCCTCGCCGATCGCAACCGCCGAAGCATGCGTTTTTGCGAAGATGTGCGCCGGAAACAAGGAAGAATGCGAGCCGCCGAGCGCCAGAAAAACATCTGGCAGCGCCACTTTCAGTTTCTCGCACAAAGCCCAGACGGTTTCGCGATTGATGGTCCAGCAGGTTACTCCGATAAAATCCGGCTTGAAGCCTTTCAGCTCGTCCAGAATCATTTCTACCGATTTCTGGCCAGCATCGAAGAGCAGTGTCTCGTGCCCGTCGGCTTTGGCAACAGCGCCAAGATACGCGATGCCAATCGGCGGAAAATCCGGTTTCTGCTGTATTTTATCGGGATGACTGATCAACGCTACTTTCATTCGTTACCTCGTCGAAGAAAAACTTCGCAGAAATGCGAAAGTTTCGTCAGCGCAATTCTGCCAGGAAAATTCGTGGGCGCGGGCAAAAGCCTGGTGGGCCATGCGTGATCGCAAATCTGGCGAGTCGAGAAAACTTTTGACCGCGTTCTTTATCGCGTCGGCTGATTCCGGGTCGAAATAAAGGCCGGCATCGCCAAGAACTTCACGCATCGAGCCGTAACTGGAGCATGCGATTGGCAATCCGGAAGCCATGGCTTCCAGCAGCGTATTTGGCAGGTTTTCGCAGCTCGAAGCGAAAATGAAGAGGTCGCTCTGCTGATAATGGCGTGGCAGTTCCTTGTAGGAAACAGGCCCAAGATAATTAATGCTGCTGGCATGCCTTCCGGCTGACTGTATCGCCTGGTTCATTCTGGCTTTTGCCGGTTCGTAGGCCGGGCCGATCAGATCGAGACTGACGGGATACCCCTGTTCCCGCAGTCGGGTAACCGCGTCGATGACCTGCCACTGATGCTTGTAGAAATCTACCAGCGAGACGTAGAGCAGGCGGAACGGCCTGATTTCAGAATATTCGCCGACAGCCTGCTGCCGACGCGGGGCGCAGAAAAAGCTTTCGTCGAGGCCATGTGGAATTGTGGTCGCTTTACCGGAAATACTGGTAACCGTCTGCATGACTTTCTGGCGGGCAAAATCGGTAAGGAAGATCAGTCCTTCGGCGCGCCGGAACGTTCTGCTCATCGACCACCTCAGCAGCCAGTTGCGCAGAAATTGCCAGGAATAGCCATAGCGCACCATTTCGTGCCGTTCGAACGGAATCATATTTCTGCACATGGTGATGAACGGCCGGAACGGGCTCGAACAGGTGCCGCCGGGCACGAAGAGAACATCGCACCCTTCCTTGTGCAGCAGCTTGTGGAGCCGGGAGCTCTGCCAGGCAATGCGAAAAGGCAGCGCCCGCTCGAGATCGGGGTCGGTTCTTTTGTTAAGCCAGCTCTGGTCGCTTACTTTTTCAAGTGTGGCGGCGCTCGACCAGATCGTTATGCTCTCGAATCCGTGTTTTTCGGGGTCAGCAATTCTCAGCACATTGGTAAGATGTGTAAGCCCGCCGCGGCCTATGATGTTCGAAGCGTCGATGCCGAGACGCATTATGCTGAGCCTTTCTGGTAGATGGAGCTGTGGCTATGCAGCATATCACAACCCTGTCCGATTGACAAATTTGCCAATGTCTTTCAGAACTGTTATCATCGCAAAAAATCGAATCAAGAGGTAGCTATGAAAGTAATGATCACCGGCGGGGCCGGATTTCTTGGTATAAATCTGGTGCGCTATCTGCTCGAGCGCGGCCACGAGGTGATTTCGCTCGATATCGCGCCTTTTGACTATCCCGAACGCGACAGAATCGGCATTGTCATTGGTGATATCCGCAAGGCCGACGATGTCGCGCTGGCGCTGCAGGGCTGCGACTCGGTCGTGCACTGCGCCGCGGCGCTGCCGCTCTATAAGCCCGAAGATATTTTTTCGACCGATATCGACGGCACCCGCACCGTTCTCGAACAGGCGCAGAAGGCCGGCATAAAGCGCGTCGTGCATGTTTCCTCGACCGCGGTCTATGGCGTTCCCGACCATCATCCGCTTTTCGAAGACGATCGCAGAATTGGTGTCGGGCCTTACGGCGAGGCCAAGGTCAAGGCCGAAGATGTCTGTTTTGAATTTCGCGATAAGGGAATGTGCGTGCCGGTTCTCAGGCCGAAGTCGTTTATCGGGCCCGAGCGGCTTGGCGTCTTTGCCATGCTCTATGACTGGGCGAGCGAGGGCAGGGGATTTCCCATTCTCGGCAATGGCCGCAACCTCTATCAGTATCTCGATGTCGAAGATCTCTGCGAAGCGATCTATATGTGTCTGACCAGAGACGAGGCGATCGTCAACGATACCTACAACATCGGCGCCAAAGAATTCGGCACGTTCAGAGGCGACTTTCAGGCCGTTCTCGACCGCGCCGGCTTCGGCAAGAAGATCAAGCCTTTCCCGGCCGGGCCGGCTATCATGCTTCTGCGCCTGCTCGAAGCACTCAAGCTTTCGCCCCTTTACAAGTGGGTTTACGAAACAGCCTGTCAGGAATCCTTCGTGTCGATCGAAAAAGCCGAAAAGAAGCTGGGCTTCGTGCCGAAATACTCGAACAAGCAGGCTCTGATCCGCAACTATGAGTGGTATCTTGCCAACAAGGCGAGTTTCGCGAATGCTACTGGTATTTCGCATCGCGTTCCCTGGAGCCAGGGCATTCTCAAGCTGATCAAACTGCTGTTCTGATTTGTAGAAGTACTTTGAGGCTGCGGCGAGGCTTGAATACGGGCTTGCTTTTTCGTAAGCTTGTGAGCGAAGCGAATCGCTGGAGAAAAAGCAACCCGGCAGACGGCCGAAGCTGCTGATTAGAAACAATACATGAATTTTTGTTTAGATAGCGAGGAAATAACATGATTCTGGTGACTGGTGGTGCAGGTTTTATCGGTTCGGTAATTGTTTGGGCGCTTAATCAGCGCGGTATCGACGACATCATTATTGTCGATCATCTTGGCAGCGGTGACAAATGGAAAAACCTGACCGGCCTGCGTTATGCCGATTATTGTGAAAAATCTGATTTTTTAAGCTATCTCGACAAGGGCGCCTTTGACGCTCATAAGTTCGAGGCAGTTCTGCATCTTGGCGCCTGTTCCAGCACGACCGAGAGCGATGCCAGTTATCTGATCAAGAACAATTTCGAGTTCAGCAAGGCGCTCGCGCTCTGGGCCGTCGCCAACCGCGCCCGCTTCATTTACGCCAGCAGTGCCGCGACCTACGGTGACGGCGAACATGGTTTCGACGATGATGCTGATGGCATCGCGAAGCTGACGCCGCTCAACATGTATGGCTATTCGAAGCAGATGTTCGATCTCTGGCTCAAGCACCGCGGTCTGCTCGACAGGTGCGTCGGCATCAAGTTTTTCAACGTCTTTGGCCCGAACGAGTATCACAAGGGTTCGATGCGCAGTTTTATTCTCAAGGCTTTTGAGCAGATCAATCAGACCGGCGAGGTTAAGCTGTTCCGTTCGCATCGGGAAGGCTACGGCGACGGCGAGCAGTTGCGCGATTTTATCTACGTTAAAGATGCCGCCGAGATGACTCTGCATTTTCTCGACAACCAGGCTGGTGGCCTGTTCAATGTCGCCACCGGCATCGCCCGCAACTGGAACGACCTGGTAAAGGCAACTTTCGCTGCCATGGGCCGCCCGCCGCGCATCAGCTATGTCGATATGCCCGATTCGATCCGTAACCAGTATCAGTATTATACCTGCGGCAACATCGAAAAGATCCGCCAGGCTGGCTACAGCAAACCATTATTTACTCTCGAACAGGCTGTTGACGACTACGTAAAAAATTACCTGCAAAGCAACAGCTACCTCGGCAGCTGAGCCATTCGCTGTTTTCCATGAGAATACTCAGAGTCGGTCTGCTGGCTTTTCTGGCATTGTTTCTGGGAGCTGCTCTGTTTATCGGCTGGCAGTACTGGCAGCTGGCCAGCCCGCCTCTGAGTCGCCTGGCGCTCGACGAAGAGTACCCTGGCCTGCCTGCGAATGACAGCCGGCATTATATTATTCTGCCGATCGATCATCAGAAGCCAGAACTTGGGAGTTTCAAGAGCTTTTATTTATTGAGCCCGGCGGTTAAGAAGGGCGGCGATCTGATTTTCTTTTTGACTGATGGTCAGCAGGAATTAGTCGGCCCGCATGGCGATTTCAGCTTTTTCGAAAAAGAACTTGGTGGTCTGCCTTATGTCATAATCGGTCGGCGCGGGCATTCTCCGACTCTGTTCCCCGAGGTTTACAACCAGGATGGTTCGTTCGATCCGGCGCGAGCCATGCGGTTGTATGGTTCTGATCAGCATATCGAAGATATCGAGCGGGTTCGCCTCGATCTGATCAAAAATGGCTATCTGACACCCGACCGGAAAATCATGTTGTTCGGTGGTTCCGGCGCGGGTTTTCTCGTTCAGCAGTATCTTGCAGGGTATGGCGAAAATGTTTCGCGCGCGCTGATTCTGGTCAGTGGCGCGCCCGACCTGGCTTTGGCGAATGGCATTGCCAACACTCATAATTTTGCTGATTTCAATCCGGCCGCTGCCAGGATTCTCGACCGTCTGCCAGCAGAGTCAGGCAAGTTCGATGCGCAGCTCAGCTGGCTGCTTTATCAGATCGGAAGAAATGAACCTAATCCACAGGAAAAGCAGACTGAGTTGCTGCAGCTTCTGGCCGCAGGAAAGAGCTTTGATTATCTGCTTTACCGCTTGAAGCCTCAATACAGTCTGGCGCTGGCGGATACTATTCTGAAGTTTCCTGCTGGTTGTTGTGCCAAGGTGAGGATGTATGAGCTGGTCCGGGCAGATCTGCAGAGGTATGCGGAATTTGCTGACAAAAGGAATCTGGTTCTCGAATTTTCGCGGCATCTTCTGGCTGATCTGATTGCAGCCGATGCGGCGGGGAAACTTGCGCCCCAGAACCTGCAGATAGATCGGGCCGAGTTCAGGGGTCAGGTTCTGGTAGTTTCAGCCAGCAACGATGTCGCCTGCCCGCCAGCAATAGGTCGGTTGATCGCGCAATCTTATCCGGATTCGAGATTTGCGCTTTTTGCCGACGGCCATCGCATGTTTTTCAACCGCGACTTTCATCTTGCGTTGAGAAAGGTCTTTTTCGAGGAAGGCTTTGCCTCAGAGAACTTTCAAAAGCTTTTCAGCAGCGACCTGATTATCGATTCAGACGTCGGCAGAACAGCTGAGTGAGATTTCTCTGCGTCTGCCTCTTGGAAAAATCGACATGAGTTGTTATAATTAAAAAGTTTCGGTCATGCATAAAAAAGGCGCACCCGGCACTCATGTCGTGGCGACCACCGGTTGGTTCAGGCCCTGCTTTCGGGGCGTCCTGGTTGAGGGGAGTTATATGCTTCAGTCGCATCAAAAAACAGACGATCTGTTATCCCGGCTGATGGAATATTCAATATCATCCTGATGTCAAATATCAAATATCACAACTTCTGTCTAATACCTGTTAAA
>JAACJG010000030.1 GCA_009917695.1 Candidatus Rifleibacterium amylolyticum
AGGCCTCACCTTGGGGATTACTCCTTTCAGTGCCGCGTTGACTATATGGTGAACATTCAATTACCATATTGACTACCTTTCAAATCAATAGAGAAGTCAGGCTTATCCTGACGCACCGTGCTCGTGCGCGTAATCGTAATCGTAATCGATTCTCTCTAAGATTTCGCACAAAGCCACAGAGCCACGAAGAAGAAGCTCACGCAGAGCCGCAGAAGCGCGGAGAAGAAAGAAAAAAGAAAGAGAAGAACGATACCCGAACCCGATAGCGATAAAGGAGAAGAGGAATCGGTGGCATCTGTGCAATCTGCGGATTGGCGGTTCGAGCGGAATTTGCAATAACAGGCGAACTGGTATAAACTTTGGCCTGAATTATATGCTTTTCATTGATTAATCGCTTTCTACAGCTTGGCAGGAGAATTTACGATGATCTCAGTCGGTCGCGAAATACAGACGGATCTGGCGCGGGCTACGCGTCAGGAATGGCTCATAACCAACGGAATCGGCGGCTACGCCAGTTCGACCGTTCCCTGCATCAATACCCGACGCTATCACGGCATTCTGGTGGCATCGCGGCGACCGCCGGTCGAACGCCTCGTTCTGGTTTCGCGTCTCGAAGAAACCCTGGTGATCGACCGTCAGGAGATTGCCCTGTCAACCTGCGTGCATGAGCAGAATATCCGCAACCCGGCCGGCTACCTGCATCTCGAACGCTTCGAGCGTGATCCGATACCGACCTGGTATTATCAGATTCGGGATGTAATGCTGATCAAGACCATCAGTATGGTCTATGGGCAGAACACCAGTCTGGTAACCTACAAGCTGCTTGGCAACGACCGCAACGTCGCGCTGAAGGTACGACCACATTTTCTTTTCCGTGATTTTCATGGCAACATGTATGAAAGCACCGGCCTGGAAAGATGCGCGCAGCTGCAGGAACGACAACTACGCCTGCAGCCCTTTGCCAACGCGCCCGAACTGTTCGTGCGCTGGGATCGCGGCAAATTTGTCGAAGATCCGCGCTGGCACAAAGATATCTTTTTGCAGGTCGAAGAAGATCGCGGTCTGCCCGATCGCGAAGATGACTTCTCATGCGGCTGGCTCGAGGTAAGTCCGTTCAACGGTTCGGTTTCGTTGCTTTTCTCTGATCAGCCGGTCAATTCATTCAACCCTATGGATTTACGCAAACGCGAAGAACAGCGTCTTGACAGCATAGCTTCGACACTGCAATCTACCGACCCGCTTCTGCGCAAGCTGCTGCTGGCCGCTGACCAGTTCATCGTTGAGCGTCAGAGCACCGGCAGTCGCACGATAATTGCAGGGTATCCCTGGTTTTCTGACTGGGGGCGCGACAGCCTGATAGCGCTTACCGGCCTGACCCTGGTTCCTGGGCGCTATGACGATGCCCGCTCGATTCTCAAGACATTTGCCGCGGCGATTCAGAATGGTCTGGTTCCCAACTGCTTTGCCGACAGCGGCAACGAGGCGGCATACAACAGTGTCGACGCCTCTCTGTGGTTCTTTTTTGCGGCATACAAGCTGATAGAGTATACCGACGACTGGGATTTCGTGCGCGACTATCTTTACGATGGCATGGCTGCCATAATCGAGGCATTCATGGCCGGGACGCGCTTCGACATCGCCATGGACAAGGCCGATGGCCTCATCAGCGCAGGTAACCCTGAGGTTCAGGTAACCTGGATGGACGCCAAAGTAGATGGCTGGGTGGTAACGCCGCGCAATGGTAAAGCCGTTGAGGTAAACGCTCTCTGGTACAATGCTCTGAAGATATTCGCACTGTTTCAGGAGAAATTCGAAGGGCATTCGCGTGAAATCACGGCGCTGGCCAAGAAGGTTAAGAATTCGTTCCACAGGGTATTCTGGAACGACCGCCGACAGTGCCTCTATGACTATATCAGACCTGACGGCAAAGCTGACGACTCGCTTCGGCCGAATCAGATCTACGCGACCTATCTGCCCTTTCCTCTGCTCGATCATCCAGAAGAGAAGGCAATCGTAGATGCAGTTTTTTCAAAACTATACACCTCGCACGGCCTGCGCAGCCTGTCACCTGACTGTGAGCATTACGAGGGTTTCTATGGCGGCGACCGTTACAAGCGCGACGGCGCCTATCACCAGGGCACGGTATGGGGCTTTCTTATCGGGCCTTTTATAAGTTCTTACCTGAAGGTCAACAACTTTTCGATGGAAGCGCAGCTGCGCGCCTCGATGATGATCGAGCCTTTCATCAATCACATCAACAGCGAGGCCTGCCTCGGCAGTATCTCGGAGATTTTCGACGGCAATATGCCGCATGCGCCGCACGGCTGCTTTGCCCAGGCCTGGAGTGTCGCTGAGCTGCTGCGGTGCTACATCGAAGACATCAAGGGTCACAAACCGGAAATTGTTATTTAAATGAGTCTGATCAGGCAGACGGGTGCAGCGGCGATGGTGTTGAGCCTCGGCTTTACCGGTGGGGTCTGCCTTGCTATCGGTCTGTTCGCCGGCTATAAAATCGACAGCTATTTTTTATGCGAGCCCTGGGGTATAATAGGCGGCATGATCGTCGGTCTGGCTGCAGCACTGGTGCAGACCTGGAAGCAACTGCGTGAAAGCATGGAAAAATTCGCCCGGGAAAATGATCGAGATAAAGACAAAAATACGCGAATGTGAAAGAACTCTAGTGGTAATCGGAGTGATGACCATCATGGTTCTGTTGATGCTCTGGCACCGGATCGGAACCTTGTATCATGCCTTTTTTATCGGCTACCTGATCGGTCTGAGCAGTTTCATGATGCTGGCTGAAAGCCTTTCGTCATTCGAAAAAATGCCACAATGGGTTACCATGCTTACGCTACTGCTGTCGAACATGAAAATGCTGCTGATTGCGCTGCTGGTATTTGTCCTTAAACTGCTTGGCTTTTCGGTAGTCCAGATCATTTTCGGACTGTTGTTCAGTCAGCTCGCCATTATTTTCTCATTCATAGCAACTCTTTATCTGGACAGGAAATCTGTCGAAGAGTATAAGAACAAGGCAAAAGATGCACGTACTTGAACAAAAAATATTTTATCTGTTCCAGTTCATTCCCCTGTCGCCCGGGGCGGTTCTGCCGTGGGTGATAACTCTTGCTTTCGCTTATATCTGCTGGCGATTTGGCCGGAGAATTTCGCATGATTCGCAGGAAGCCTCACAGTATTGGCTTGAATACATCTACGAAAGCCTCGAAGACCTGGTCTGCACCATCGTTGGTGAGCACCACAAAAAACAGCTTCTGCCAGTGCTGGCGACCTGCTTTATCTACGTCTTTTCGAGCAATCTGCTCGGACTGGTTCCTGGTTTAAAATCGCCGACCAGTCTGTTTTCGAACTGCCTCGGAATGGCGCTTATCGTTTTCGTTTACACCTTTTATCTTGGCATAAAGGCACATGGTGCTGGTTACATCAAGCATTTCACCGGCGACATATGGTGGATGGCGCCACTGATGCTGCCAATTCACATTGTCGGTGAAATATCGCGGCCAATAAGCTTGACTTTGCGCCTGTTCGGTAACATCATGGGCGAAGACACCGTCATTCTCGTGCTGACGGTAGCGCTGTTTCCCTTGCTTGTGCCGGTTCCCATGCTGTTGATGGCAATATTCACCAGTATGCTGCAGGCACTTGTGTTTACTATTCTTACCGGAGTTTACCTTTCTGGAGCTCTTTCGGAAGGGCATTGACAAATCAGGAGACGATTATGGACCCCCAAGTTTTAGGAATTATCAAAAACATAGTGGAAATTCTTGGAGCCGTGTTCTGCGTGGCTTTTGGCAGCGGCGTGGCAGCTTACGCCCAGGGACGAGTTATCGGGCAAACTACCGATGCCATGGCTCGCCAGCCAGAACTCGCTAACGATCTGCGCTTCACCATGATCATCGGTCTTGCTATGATCGAATCACTGGCGATCTATTGCCTGCTGATTTCACTCATCCTGCTCTTCGTCAAATGGTAAAAATCTGAGCTACAATCTGGCCGATAAGGCATTTTCGAGCAAATTGCCAATTGCAATAACGATTGCTTCATGCATTGTGAAAATATGAAAAAAATTCTGCTGTTCTCACTGCTGGTGATGAGCGTGCTGTTGTCGTCTCCTGTCATTGCCGCTGAGGCTGCCGGAACAACGCATACGGCTGAACTGCCTGCGCCTGGCCATGTTGAACACCCCGGCCTGTTCGACTTCGACCTCAGCATTCTTGTCTCGCAGACAATCAACTTTTTTGTATTGCTCTTCATTCTCAAGAAGTTTCTGTTCGTGCCGCTTGGTGAGGTTGTCGAAGAGCGGCGGCGACAACTTGGCCGCATCCGAATTGCAGCCGAAGAGGAGCATCGCACCGCGCTCTCTCTTAAGGAAGTCTACGAAGGGCATCTGGCCAACATCGATCAGGAAATTTATCAGATCAAGCAGAATGCCGTTCGCGAAGCCAACGCCGAAAAAGAAGAGATTATCGAAGAGGCCCGTAAGAAGGCAAATGAGATCATCGAGCAGGGCGAAATGGAAATCTTCATGGAACGTCAGACTGCCTGGGCGCGCATTCGCGAGGAAGTTGTGCAACTTACCCTGACAGCTGCTGAAAAAGTCGTCGAACAGTCTCTCGATACAGAAATGCATCATCGCCTCATTGAGAATACCATCGAGCGGCTCGAGCAGAATCTGCCGGATCATCAGTCATGAATGATACACGCGTCAAAATCACCTGCAAGCGTTATGCTGAAGCATTTTTTCAGGCCATCGAAGAAGACGATTTTGAAGAATGCTTCAAGGATTTCGAGGCGTTTTCGGCTATATATTTCGGCTACGATGGCCTGCGTGAAATCCTCAACCATCCGACCATTCACATCAATCGCAAAATCGAAATGCTGCAGCGAATCTTCGGCCCTCAGGCCCGCCATAAGGTGGTAGACTTTCTCTGCCTGCTGATCAAGCGTGAACGCATCAACCTCTTCGAAAGCATAGCCGCTGAAGTCGAGCGTTTTTACCGGCGCAAGAACGGTATCAGAGGTATTGTCGTGCGTTCCGCCCTGCCCCTTGAAAGGGACGAGCGAAGTCGCCTGCGCGATGTGCTCACCCGCAAGTTCGGCCGGGTCGAAGTCAGAGAAATCGTTGACAAATCAGTTGTTGGTGGCCTGGTAATCCATTTCGGCGATCAGGTTATCGATGAATCGCTGCGTTCGCGGATCAAGCAGCTGCGCGAGCTGATGTTCAGAGTCGATGCCGAATGGCTGATGACACTGATAAACCAGCCCTCGATCGCGCTTTAAGGGAGTCACAGCATGACTATCAGATCAGACGAAATCATCGCCGTTCTCCGGCGCGAAATCGAAAATTTTTCGACCGAACTCAAAACCGTCGAGGCCGGGGTCGTTCTCCAGGTTGGCGATGGCGTTGCCAAAGTGCACGGTTTGCCGCGCGCCATGGCCGGTGACCTCGTCGAGTTTGCCAACGGCGTCAGAGGTTACGTGCTCAACCTCGAAGAAGACAGCGTCGGCTGCCTGATTCTTGGCAGTGACGAAGGGATCCATGAAGGCGACCTGGTCAAAGATACCGAACAGATTCTCTCAGTACCGGTCGGCAAGGCACTGCTGGGTCGTGTCGTCGATCCGCTCGGACAGCCGATCGATGGCGAAGGCCCGATTCTGCCCGAAGCGCATCGCCCAATCGAAGCCTCCAGCCCGAACATCGTCCAGCGTGAACCGGTATGTGAACCGCTGCAAACCGGTATTCAGGCAATCGACGCCCTGATCCCGATCGGGCGTGGCCAGCGCGAACTGATCATCGGCGACCGCCAGACCGGCAAAACCACTATCGCCATCGACACCATCATCAACCAGAAAGACACTGGAGTAATCTGCGTATATGTGGCTATTGGTCAGAAGATGTCGACTATCACACAGGTTGTCGAAACTCTGCGCAGTCACAACGCTCTCGAACACACCATCGTCGTCGCAGCTGCCGCGTCTGAACCGGCTCCACTTCAGTTCATCGCACCCTTCAGCGGCTGCTCGATGGGTGAATTTTTTCGCGACAAAGGCCATCACGTGCTTTGTGTCTACGACGACCTGAGCAAACACGCGGTGGCATACCGCCAGGTTTCGCTGTTGCTGCGCCGCCCGCCCGGCCGCGAAGCTTACCCTGCCGACATCTTTTATCTGCATGCCCGCCTGCTTGAGCGCGCCGCCAAAATGTCGAAAGTTCTCAATGGTGGTTCTCTCACTGCCCTGCCGATCATCGAAACCCAGGCCGGCGATGCTTCGGCCTATATTCCGACCAATGTCATTTCGATTACCGACGGCCAGATCGTTCTCGAGTCATCACTGTTCAACTCAGGGGTCAGGCCCGCCATCAACGCCGGACTCTCGGTCTCGCGCGTCGGTGGCAATGCCCAGGTAAAGGCGATGAAGAAGGTAGCCGGACCACTGCGTCTCGATCTTGCCCAGTTTCGCGAGCTTGCAGCTTTCTCACAGTTTTCCAAAGACCTCGACCGTGCCACGCAGGAACAACTGGCCCGGGGCGAACGGCTGGTAGAGCTGCTGAAGCAGGCACAACATGCACCAATGGCTGTCGAAGAACAGATCATAACCATATTTGCCTCTACCCACGGTTATACCGACACTCTGAAAAAAGAAGAAGTCGGGCGCTTCAAAAAATTTCTGCTCAAATACCTGCACCAGAAACACCCTGAAATCATGCGCAATTTCTCGAAAAACCCCGAACTGACCCCTGAACTCGAAAAGGAATTTGAAGCGCTGATCAAAGAATTCTTCGAAGAAGTCTACCTGCTGCAGTATCATCCTGAGGTCTACCACGCCGAAAAGGAACGGCGTGAAGCACGCGCAGCTATTGAAGCTACCGAAAAAAAAGCTGCCAGAGCAAAGTAGGATTTTATGGCATCTCTACGCGATATCAGACAGAAAATCGGCGGTGTCTCGACGACACAGCAGATTACCAGCGCCATGAAAATGATGTCGACAGCTCGTCTCGGACGCGCCATCGAAGCAATCAACCTGACCCATGCCTACATCAGCAAGTTCGAACACATGGTACTGGATCTCAAAACTGAATTGCCAGACTTTAAGCACCCATGCATGGTTGCCCGACCGGTCAGATCTTCGTGCATCATCGTCATTGGTGGCGAGCGTGGCCTGTGCGGAGGTTTCAACCATGACCTCAATCGCTTTGCCAAAGGTGTGATCGAAGAGAACACGGCACCAGATAAAAAAGTAGTCGTAATCGGGCGCAAGGCCATTCGTTTCTTCGAACAGAAAGGCATCGAAATACACGCGACTTTTCCTGATCTGACGATGAAAACGCTTGACAACGAGCTTTTTAACGTATCACGCACACTTTTCGAACTCTATCGCAACGAAGAAGTCGATGAGATCAACCTTGTCTATACCAGCTTTGCCTCGGCAGTTTCCAGATATCTTACCAGCATCAGACTGTTGCCGATAGATATCAGCACCTTGCCGCCAAAGCCTCCGACCAAAGTGCTGCTGCCCTTTGATTTTTACCCATCGCCACAGGAAATCTTCAACCAGCTGATGCCCAGATACCTGCGGAACCTGCTGTATCGAGCTATTATCGAGTCATCAGCTTCAGAACAAAGCGCGCGCATGGCCGCCATGACTTCAGCCACCGACCGCGCCCAGGAAATCATCGACGAACTCAAACTCGATCTCAACCGCAGCCGCCAGGCACTGATCACCAGAGAAATCGCCGAAGTCATCTCAGGCTCACAGGCTTGAGCCATAAGATGTCACAGGAGCAAACGACATGAGCCAGGGAAAGATAGTTCAGATCACCGGCCCCGCCGTAGACGTCAAGTTTCCGCCAGGCCAGCTTCCAAGCATTCATAATGCCCTCGAAGTCGACAACCCGCTGCTCAACTGCAAGCTGACCCTTGAGGTGGCACTGCATCTGGGTAACGATATCATCAGAACCGTCGCTATGGGCCCGACCGATGGTCTGCGTCGCGACCTGCCGGTTAAAGACACCGGCAAACCAATCTCGGTTCCGGTTGGCAACCGCGTGCTCGGCCGTATATTCAACGTTCTCGGAGAGACCATCGACGGCATCGGCCCCATCGATCGCAGCGGCGAAAAGTGGCCGATACACCGACCGGCGCCAGCATTTCGTCAGCAGGGCAAAACTACTGATATTCTCGAAACCGGACTCAAGGTCATCGACCTGCTCACCCCATACGCGCGCGGCGGCAAAATCGGCCTGTTCGGCGGCGCGGGCGTTGGCAAAACCGTTCTGATCATGGAATTGATCAATAATATCGCCAAGCAGCACGGCGGCGTCTCGGTCTTCGCCGGTGTTGGCGAACGCACCCGCGAAGGAAACGACCTCTATCTCGAAATGAAGCAGTCAGGCGTTCTTGACAAAACCTGCCTGGTTTTCGGACAGATGAACGAACCGCCGGGAGCTCGTCTGCGCGTGGCTTTAACCGCGCTGACCATGGCCGAATATTTCCGTGACCGCGAAGCACAGGACGTGCTGCTCTTCGTTGATAACATCTTCCGCTTCGTACAGGCTGGCGCCGAGGTCTCGTCACTGCTCGGCCGCATGCCCTCGGCAGTCGGTTACCAACCGACTCTCGGCACCGAGATGGGCACTTTGCAGGAGCGCATTACAACTACCGTAACCGGTTCTATCACCTCAGTGCAGGCGATTTACGTGCCAGCCGACGATATCACCGACCCGGCCCCGGCAACAACCTTTTCTCATCTCGATGCGACAACGGTTCTCTCACGTAAAATCGTCGAGCTCGGCATTTATCCGGCCGTCGATCCACTGGCCTCGAACTCGCGACTGCTCGCCCCTGACTTTGTCGGCAACGAACATTATTCAGTCGCCCGGCGGGTAATTGAGATTCTGCAGCGTTACCGCGAACTCGCCGACATTATCGCAATTCTCGGCATGGAAGAGCTTTCTGACGAAGACCGCGTTCTGGTCAATCGTGCCCGCCGCCTGCAGAAGTTTCTTTCGCAGCCATTTTTCGTTGCCGAAAAGTTTTCCGGTCATCCCGGCCGCTTCGTCTCACTCAGCGAAACCATCGAAGGTTTCAAAGGTATAGTCGAAGGCGCTTACGACCAGTTTCCCGAGCAGGCCTTCTACATGGCCGGCAACATCAGGGATGTCGAACGAAAAGCCGAACTGCTCAAAAAACAGGCATGAAAAAAAGCTTCGCCCTTTCCATAGCTCTGCCCGGCAAACACCTGCTGACCTTTGAGGCGCGCCAGGTTATGCTGCCTTCCAAAAATGGCTATGTCGGCTTCATGGCTGGCCGCCAACCCCTGCTTGCGACCATGGAAGCCGGACTTATCACTATCATCGACATCGAAGACCACCAGATTCTTTTCGGAACCACCGGCGGTTTTGCCGAGATGCTCGACAATCAGGCCACCCTGCTGTGTGACTCACTCATCGAGGTTAAAGATCTGAAGCTCGACGAAGAAGCCACGACACCCGACAAAATCTATATCCGTGACACTTCGCACATGACTGAAAAACAGAAACGGGAATATGTTAAACTGCTGATGATCAACCGGCTGCGCAAAACGTCGACAACCTGCGATAAATCTCACAAGACCATTACGGAGTGACCAATGCAAAATGACCAGATGTTCGCCAATCCCTGCCCGAATGTGTCATTGTCCCAGAACAGGCCAGTAGAGGCCATGGCACAGGGCAGGATTTATGCTGATCTGCCACTGAATTTTTTCGACAATCTCGATTCACTCAAAAATTACGTTCTCGAACTCAAAAGCCTCGGCGTCAACGTTCTGCTGATTCTGCCGCATTTTCTCCCTGGTCTCTCAGCCTATGTCGTGCGCGACTACGAGCAACCCTGCCCGCTTTTCGGCACCTGGGAAAACTTTGCCGACTTCATGCTCTACGTCAAAGATCTTGGCATGGATCGCATGATCGACATTCCGTTCAACCACGCCGACTGGCAGGTCGAAAATCTTGCGCGCAGCTGGTTCAAGAAGCATGAGGAAAAAGGCATCGAAGCCGGCGCAGACGACGAAGATGCCGATGGCAACCGGGTCAGAGTCAACTGGGGTGCTTACGAACTCGATAATGCCAACCCCGAACTGCAGAACTACTGGCTCGAAAAGGTCATCTTTCCGCATGTCGAAAAATATAACGTCAACGCCATCAGAATCGACGCAGCATGGGGCCTTGATAAAAACGGCCTTAAACGCATTGTTGGCGAGACCTTGCAGCGATTTCCCCACGTCTGGTTTCTCGCCGAGAATCTTGGCATGTCAAAGCTGATCAAGCTCGCCGAAAGCAGTATTGCCGCCGGCGCCAGACGTTTTTTCAACAACATCTACTGGTACAGCGGTGGCATCGCCATCCCGGCCGACATCTACCGACTTTACAAACGTAGTGGCGGGGTTCCGACCTGCTCTATCTACAGCTCGCACGACACCCTGATGCCGGCGATGAAAGCGCTGGCACGCGTGCGCAGCAGCGAAGTCAAGGGGCTCAACGACAAGGCAATTGTGCGTAAATTCGTGCAGTATGAAAAGTTGCAGTCGCTGCGCCAGCTCGACCTGCCGACGCAGAGCGCTGTCATCGAGCTGATGAAGCTTGACTTCGCCTTGACCGCGTTTTTGAGCTCTGACCTGATGTTCGCCGCCGGCTCAGAAAAAGCACTGTTCGAGCGCATCGACGTCTTGCGCTCCGGCCCGGCTGAGTTCGCCCGAGGTATCGACAGTGACCTGCCGGTATTCATGAGCGAAATACTGCAGATCAAATTCAGCCACAAAGCCTTCAACAGCGAGGGCGTAGTAGTTCCGTTCGGCAGCTGGAAAGCCGACAAACCAGGCATCAGAGGCTATGTCAAATCGCTTGCCAACGACAGTCATGCCCTGATTGCCGCCAACGGCGGGAAAGACGCCGGCAGCATCAGTCTGCCACGCCGCCTGCGCCAGGCCACCAAAGTCACCATCTTCACTCACGCCGGCCATGCGACCTGCAAACTCGCCGATCTGCCAGAGTCGATCGAACTGAAGCCCGGCCAGATACTGATTCTGCTCGGCGAATAGCATTACCACTGTAGAGTAGGAATCGACGGGAGGGTGTAACCCCGCCCCGTCGTTTCCCCTCGTCAAACCGGACGTGCGGATTTCCCGCATCCGGCTTTCCTGTTGCCTTTCATCATAAGTATAGTAGTCCAGTGTT
>JAACJG010000031.1 GCA_009917695.1 Candidatus Rifleibacterium amylolyticum
CCAGCTTTTCATTTCATTGTTAGCCCGACCAACTTACGCACAGCACCCAGCCAGCCCGGCGGTTCCGCTGCATCTTTGATCAGCGGAGGCTTCAGCCCAAGAGTGAGGGGCAGGCGCGGGGCGGTGTTGAGGCTAATGCGGCTATTAGATGGCAAGCGAAGGCGCAAAGGACATGACAAAGGGCGCCAGGGATGGCGGTCTTTGGCGTGGGCTTTGCTTTTCCTGAGCGTTCCGCCCCGCAGTTTTCCTGCCCCTCACTCGCAGCCGCCGGGCGGTGTCTGAGGCAGAAACTTTCTAAAGCCATTTTCCGGCTGTTTCTTTTCTCTCGATGACAATAAATGACAAGGCCGCTGCCAGCGGTTATTCAGTCTTGATCTGGGTTGAAGCCGATTTTTCTCTTTGAGCCGGTGTTAATCTGCATCAATGGCAATATCAGTTCCTGAAAAATCTGGAATTGATCATCATGTTCACCCAGCCGCTTTTCTATTTCCTCGAATCTCTTTGCTATATCAGCATATGAAAGCATGACTTTCCGGAGCTTAACGAATACGTCAACGATCTGAATGCTGACCTTTATGGCCCGTTCGCTTTTCAGCACATTCGACAACATCAAGACGCCATGTTCAGTAAACACAAAAGGCAGATATTTCAGATGCTTGCCGCGCTTACTCTTTTCTGAAGCGGCATTCTCTAAGATCACATTCTGTGATCTTAAAAAACCGACCTCTTCCCAGGTAAGCTGAAACATATAATGATCCGGGAATCTGTCGAGATTTCTTTTAACTGCCTGATTTAAAGCTCTGGTCTCAACTTCATAAAGAACCGCCAAATCAGAATCAAGCATTACTCGCATCCCGCGAATGGTGAAAATTCTCTTTTCTATCAGCTCAAGTGGTATCAGATCTATCATTGCATGGTTTTTCAGTTAGACAGTCTGATGATTTTCATGCTGCGCCAGCAAAGCATCAAGAATTTTAAAAACAGTTCTTTTATCAGCGGTTGGCAGGTTTTCAATTCTTTGCAGTCTTTTTAAAAGCCTGGCATTCTGTGCGCTCATCAGTGGCTTTTCAATCTTGGTTCTGCCAAGCAGTTCATCAACTGTTATTTCCAATGCATCTGCCAGGTCAATCAAAATAGCCCCCGGCGGCTGTGCGTCATCAGCCTCATAATACGCGATGACTCTTTGGGTAACCCCGGTTTTTTCTGCAAGTTCAGTCTGCGTCAAGCCCTTTGCTTTTCGCAATCTGGTCAGTCGCTTTCCAAAGCCTGCAAGTTTTTTTTCTTTCATCTCTGTGCCCCATAAGCCGTTACCGGCAATGATTTTCATCGTTTCACCCCCATAGTATAACTTATGTTCCAAAAGAGAAGTTTTGCTCTTGACTATTTTATACCATTTTCGTATATTTGAGTCGATAGTTAAATTATTAAAATTTCCACTTGACAACATTTTCAGGAGGTTACCGCATGACCCGAGTTTCAGACGCAGAATTAGAGCGGCTAAAGAAAGAAGTTCCCATTCAGAGGCTGACTGAAGCTCAGGGCATAAAACTTCAACCGCACGGCAAAAACCTGATCGGGCTGTGCCCGTTCCATGATGACAAGGAACCCAGCCTGGTAATCACTCCTGAAAAGAACCTTTGGAACTGTCTCGGTGCCTGCGGCAGCGGCGGCACGGTTATCGACTGGGTAATGAAAGCCGAAAAACTCAGCTTTAGAGAAGCGGTAAACTTTCTGCAAAGCCGTTCTGCCTGTTCTGAGTCCTCATTAGCAACAACAGCAACCAAATCAAAACCTGCCGCAACTTCTGCGGCACCGATCAGCCTCGAAACTGCCGACCATGAACTAATGCTGCAGGTAGTAGACTATTACCATGAAGCCCTTAAAGCCAGTCCGGAAGCTATTTCATACCTCGAAAAGCGCGGTATCTACAGCCCTGAAATAATCACTAAATTTAAACTCGGCTTCTCTAACCGAACTTTCGGCCTTAATCTGCCGGTTAAACAGGTTAAAAGCGGTCTTGAAATAAGAACTCAGCTGCAAAAACTCGGCCTTTATCGCGACAGCGGCCATGAACACTTTGCCGGGTCAGTCGTGTTTCCGATCTTCGGTAGCAGCGGCCATGTCAGCGAAATCTACGGCAGAAAAATCAGGAATAACCTCAGAGCTGGCACTGCTTACCATCTGTATTTACCCGGCCCACATGCAGGGATCTTCAACCCGGAATGCCTGGCAGCTGATGAAATAATACTCTGTGAATCGATCATAGATGCCCTGTCCTTTTACGCTAACGGCTTTAAGAATGTTACGACAGCTTACGGGGTAAACGGCTTTACTGAAGAGCTTTTTAAAGCTATTACTAACCGCAAACCCAAAAAAGTAATCATCGCATTCGACCGCGACGAAGCCGGCGACAAAGCCGCTCTAAAAATCGCCGACAAACTTTCTGCTGCAGGTGTTGCCTGTTACCGGGCACAGTTCCCAAAAGGAATGGATGCAAACGCCTTCACCTGCCAAATGAAGCCAGCCGCTAAGGCATTAAGCCTGGTGCTGCAAAAAGCTGATGTTATCGGCAAGATCGTAGAGCCTGCAATAGAAGCCTCTTTCCATTTAGCAGCTAAACAGAAAATGTCTGAAACTTTGCCGGAAATCTGTTCCACTATCGACCAGGATAAACCTGAACCCAACAATGTACAGCAACCAGAACAAAGCCCGCTACCAGAAGCAGAAAACCTCAATATTGAAATAAAAGAAGAAGAAATAATACTGAAAATATCAGACCGCCGCTGGCGCGTCAGGGGCCTCGATAAAAACATGAGCTATGAACAGCTGAAAGTGAATCTGCTGGTATCAAGAAACGAATTTTTTCACGTTGATACCTTCGACATGTATTCAGCCAGAGCCAGACAGGTTTTTACCAAACAGGCTGCTAATGAATTAAGAGTTAAAGAAGATTTAATCAGATCAGATACCGGAAAGCTGCTGTTAAAGCTCGAAGAAATTCAAGACAAGCTTATAAAGAACACTCTTGAACCCAAAGAGAAAGAAATCAAGCTGACCCCGCAGGAAGAAGCCGAGGCTCTTGAATTACTTCGAGATCCGAACCTGATACAGCGTATTTTAAAAGACTTTGAGATTTACGGCATAGTTGGCGAAGAGACTAACAAGCTTGTCGGCTATCTTGCGGCAGTGTCGCGAAAGCTTGACGCGCCTCTGGCGGTAATCGTGCAATCTTCTTCAGCTGCCGGTAAAACCTCACTTATGGAAAGCATTCTGGCATTCATGCCGGAAGAAGAGCGGGTAAAATATTCAGCCATGACTGGCCAGTCTTTGTTTTACATGAGCGAAACGAACTTGAAGCATAAAATTCTTGCTATCGTTGAAGAAGAGGGCGCGGAACGCGCTTCGTATGCTATCAAGCTGCTGCAGAGTGAAGGCGAACTGACTATAGCATCTACCGGCAAAGACCCGGCCAGCGGCAGACTGGTTACTCATGAATACAGAGTCGAAGGCCCGGTAATGATCTTTATTACCACTACCAGCATCGATATCGACGAAGAGTTAAACAACCGCTGCCTGATTCTCGGTGTCAACGAAAGCCGCGAACAAACCCGCGCCATTCACAAACTGCAGCGGGAACGCCGCACGCTTAAAGGCCAGCTCCTAAAGAAAGAAAAAGATAAGGTCTTGCGGGTGCATCGCAATGCACAGCGGCTGTTAAAAGCAATACCGGTTATCAACCCTTATGCCGAGCAGCTGACTTTCATGGATGACCGCACCAGAACACGAAGAGACCATGAAAAATACTTAACGCTCATCGATACCATTGCATTGTTGCATCAATATCAGCGGCCAATCAAAAAGACTCCTGAAGGGCAGCTTGCTTATATAGAATCAACTTTACAAGATATAGAAACAGCCAACAGATTAGCAGATGATATTCTCGGCCACAGCCTTGATGAACTGCCGCCGCAGTCGCGGCGGTTGTTACTGCTCATCGAGGAAATGGCATTAAAAGCCTGTGAGCGCTTGCAAATCGCCATCGCCGACTACCGCTTCAGCCGCCGCGATATCAGAGAATATACCGGAATCGGCAATACTCAATTAAGAGTTCACTTAGCCAGGCTTGAAGAGCTGGAATACCTGATACCGCATCGCGGCAGCAGAGGCCAGACTTTCGAGTATGAGCTGTTTTATGACGGCAAGGGCAAAGACGGCAAAACCTTTCTGCATGGGCTTATCTCGGTTGAAAAACTTCGCGGCAACTACGATGTCAACTTGGCGGGGGTAAAAGACAACAAGGCGAGGCAAATTCAAAACAACGCGGGTCTAAAACGGGGCCAAAACGGTGGGGTTGCGGGGGCATGTCGGGGTGTCGCTAACGAAGAATCAGAGCTGATTAAAGGCCAAAAAACAGCAATAACTCTAAAAAATGCACATCTGGAGGCAAGGTTAGAAAATTCGTCATACCGTAGTCATGATTTTCCTCCCGCCTGCTCAGACTTGCCCCCTGTAAGGGGGTTAGCTGCTAAAGGAAAGGCTTTCAAAGGCAACGGCTCTGAGAAGACCATCGAGGAGGCTGAATAATGGCGAAGAAACCCGGCCCATGGCCACCGGACTTTTCCACGAATGCAGATCCACAGAGCATGAGAGGTCTTGCGACACCATACGTCGAATGGATGAGAGTTAGAGGTTTTTCTGAAGTTACTATTCATCGTCGATTTAATACTCTGAGAATTTTCTTTGACTGGTGCGAACTGCGAAGCCTGACCAGCTCTGAAGATGTTACTCTTTCGGTTCTGGAACGCTATCAAAAGCATCTTTTTCATTCGCTCGGCGTAAATGGCAAAAAGCTCAGCCTGCGCACTCAACATGTTTATCTGTCGGCGCTGCGGGCTTATTTCGCCTATCTGGCCAGAAAACATCACATTCTGCATAATCCCGCCGCTGATATGGAACTGCCCAAATTAGGCCGGCAAGTGCCGCGCCACATTCTGACCATAGAAGAAGCTGAAACGATTCTGAATATGCCGGATATAAAGACTCCGAAAGGGTTACGAGATCGGGCTATTCTGGAAACCTTTTATTCAACCGGCATTCGTCGAACAGAACTTGTTAAGCTCAACCTCTACGATCTGGAAATAGCTCAGAGAACCTTAATGGTTAAAGAAGGCAAATGCCGCATGGATCGAGTTATTCCAATCGGGTCGCGTGCACTGGCCTGGCTGCAGAAATATCTTAAAGAAGTCAGGCCAACATTCGTCAGAGAGCCAGACGAGGGAGCCATATTCCTTCAGCCGGATGGGGCAAGAATGACGCCCTCCACGCTCTCGCACATCGTCGCAAAGTATGTCAGCTTGTCCGGAGTCAGAAAAACCGGTTCCTGTCATATGTTCAGGCACACAATGGCAACGCTGATGCTTGAAGGTGGCGCAGATGTGCGCTTCATTCAACAGATGCTCGGACATGCCCGCCTTGAAACCACAAGCATTTACACCCATGTAAGCATCGAGAAGCTAAAGGAAGTTCACCGGGAAACCCATCCCGGCGCGAAGCTGCAGCGAAAGCCTGAAAACAAAGCGTAGTTTTTCCATTCAGCCGCCTTTTCCGGTGTCTGTGTCGTGCACCAGCTCTATTAAGCTGAAAAGCTTTTCCATTCTTTTCTTTAGTTGCTTTCTGAGGTAGAATAATCTCATGAAAAACAGAATAACAACCGGGATCTTTTTCTTTCTTTTCCTGCTGACAGCTTCCGGCGTTTTCGCTGCAATGGTCGAAAACTCGCATCAAGGCTCTTTGGCAATTTCTGTAACTTCGCAACCTGGCTCAACCGAAAACGCCGAAGAAACGCATCAGGGCTTAATCTGCATCATACTCAATCCCGTGTCGGTCGGGGCATTTACCACAAAAGACCC
>JAACJG010000032.1 GCA_009917695.1 Candidatus Rifleibacterium amylolyticum
ATCGCAGCATAGAAACTATTTCGTGACCCCTCGCGGAAGCGAGTTGTGTTGAAGAGCCCGGTGCGGGAAAACCGCACGCCGGGATCTGTGAGGGGGCCGCTCGGGCAACCAGCGGTTCTACCTTAACTGCAGGAAGACAAAACTAAAAACAATGAACAGCCAATGAAGAATAAGCAAAACCTGAGAGGCTATGCTATACTTGCAATATGAAAACGACTCAATACTTTCAAGCCACCAGGATGCGCTCAGACCGATCAATGATTAAAGACGAATGGATAACATTTGTGATTCAGAATCCGAACAAATTGTTATTCAAGCTGATGGCAGAATAAAAAAATGGGCTAAAATTACTGAAGCAGACAAATATCTCAGGGTAATTTTGCTTGAAGATGGCGAAACCGTTCATAATGCATTTTTCGACAGATCCTTCGGAGGAAAGACAGATGAAGGTTAAATATTTTCCAGATACCGATACGGCTTACATCGAATTTAAAGATGGTGAAGTCTTTGAAACCAAAGAGATCAGCGAAAATGTTTACATAGATGTTGATCAACAAGGCAACATAGTAAATATGACGATTGAACATGCCAAAAGAAATGCTGGTCTCAAAGAATTTTCCTATCAAGAGATCACGCAAAAAGTAGCATAGGCTGCATAACCATCGCGTCGACGCGGAAAATGACTCGTCGTTAACTGCGTATTCTGATTAATTCGGCCACTTGTTCCGAAATAATTCGGCCGGTTTTTTGGTCTCCAAAATGCGCCCGGAACACTATTGATTTTGGTAATCTAAAATGGCCCCATTTGGGAATTTAATTTGGCCCCACCCTGACTTAATCGGATAAGCTTACAGGAATTCCATTCCTGGAGGCCCGAAATGGACATGAGAAAGAAATTGGAGTTGTTTGAAGTTATCAGAAGAGATTTCCAGCAAGGCGGTCATAGTATTCGATCTATTGCCTCCAAGTATCAGATTCATCGCCGCATGGTTAGACAAGCTCTTGCAAGCACCATCCCTCCGGAACGAAAAGTCTGCATCCGGCCTGCACATAAGCTTGGCGACTTTGAGAACTCAGAATTGATAAATAAGAGCCAGAACAATCGCGTCGACGCAGAAAAACCGGCCGGATCACGGGTTTTGCTTGCGCAACACCTGCGCCCGTCTCGTTTTTCCGGTCATGACTGTCGTTCGATGAAAAGATAATAATCAACTTGACAAACAAGACTAGTCTGACTAGACTGTATGTGGCTGCTATGAAAATTTGGGAGGCCAAAAATGAAATCATTTTGGAAGCTTCAGGATGCCAAGGCAAAATTTAGTCAGATTGTTGACGAAGCAATCAAGAATGGTCCTCAATATGTTACCAGGCATGGAGCTGAAGCTGTCGTTATTGTTTCAGTCGAAGAGTTTGAGGAATTGCAATCTGCAAAACCTTCTTTCAAGGATTTTTTACTTTCTTGTCCAAAAGCCAGTCTTGAATTAGAGCTTACTCGACAAAAAGACGGCCCCAGGAGAATCGACCTTTGAAATACCTTGTAGATACCTGCGTTGTTTCAGAGATTGTAAAACCCTGTCCAAGTAAGCTGCTGATTGAATGGCTTCAGGAGACGCCATCTGACAGGCTTTATTTAAGTGTTTTAACCATTGGTGAAATCAGAAAAGGTGTTTCAAAGCTACCGAGTTCCAAGAAGAAAGCCAGGCTTACGGAGTGGCTCAACACATTGATTGAAGATTATAAAGATCGGATACTTTCAGTTGATTTGACTGTTTCTGAAAATTGGGGTGAAATGCAGGCTACTGCTGAAAAAGAGGGTCTTACGCTTGCAGCAATAGATGGTTTGATTGCATCAATTGCCAGAACTCACAATTTGATTCTGGTAACAAGAAATGAAAGTGATTTCCAGGGATGTGATATTCCATTATTCAACCCGTGGAAAACTGAAAATAACGATAAATGAAGACCATCGAACAATCGCATCGACACGGAAAATGGCCGCCGATCACGGGCCTTGCGAAGCAAGTCCCGCGCCGTCTCGTTTTTCCGGTCATGACTGTCGTTAGTGCGTGAGGCGAAGCCGAACGCACGTCTTTCGGGGTGCAAGTCCCCGCGAGGAAAGGCCTGGCCAGCCACCTCTACCGAGTGTTGCGTATGTGTAGGTGTTGAAGAAGGAGAAAGGAGACTACAACCATCTCTTCACGGAACGAATCATACGAAGCGTACACAGGGAATTCTCTGCAGGCCGCAGGGAGAGCCGCGTGCTCCCTAAGCAATTCAGCTCCGAAATGCGAAAACGTGGTGGCGACACATTTATGGCGCTGACATTGATGCAATCGCTACTGGCAAGACTGCATCAGACCGCCGGAGTCCAAGAGCGTGGCACGGCACTTCGTCGCTTTTCAAGCTATGAAGTGTGCGAAAGAAAGAGACGTGGCTTTGCTGTGTCGAAACATGTGAGGCTTAACCTTTGAAGGAAGAATGTTTGTCTTGTTTCTTGCGAGATTGGCATATTTGGAAATGATGTAAGCAACTCCCTCTCTTGTTAGTGCACGATGCTGGTTATTCGTAAATAGCGGGCATTTGCCTTTGTGCTGGCTGGTCAGGTGGTTCTCCGTCAGATAGTTTTGAAGCAAAGTGGCTGTGTTCTTCATGAGGGGAACGCGCCTGGTCTTGTTTCCTCTACCGGTAAGAGCGATAACTGCAGGCGTCGAAAGAAAGACGTCGCCCACTGTTGCATCGATCAACTCTTGTACCCGTGCACCTGTGTCATATAGCGTACTCATCATCGTTAAATCCCGCCGACCTCTTGGATGATTTCTGTCAGGCTGGTCGAGAAGCATTTTCATCGCCTCCGGCGACATGCCCTCCAACAGAGGTTTACCCGTCTTTTTCACCGGGAGGGCCATGACCTTTTGGAAATGGAGAAGCATGGCTGGCTCTTCCATCTGAACATAGCGAAAAAATGAGTGGATCGCTGCCAGTCGATGATTTCTGGTTGATATGCTGCACTTTCGCTCCGTCTCAAGCCAGATCAAAAAGCCTTTGATCACTTCCTCTGAAAGCGTCGCCATCGTGATTCTCTCTGGCGGCGTTTTTCGCTCTTCGCTACAATATTTGAGAAGGAGTTTGAACGCATCCCGATAAGAATGAATCGTGTTGGGACTGGCGTTTCGTTGGTCTTTTTGCCATGTGGTTAAAAACGATGTCAGGTGTACCGCAAAATCACTGGGCTTCATGGAAATCACCTGCCAGTTCCGGAATAATCGCTGCAAACATCCCTTCAAGTTTAAGCGTGATATCCGGAAAAACATCGGCCGTCAGCCTCAGGTAGTATGCGGTATCCTGGAAGGAGTCATGCCCCATGTAAGTTCTTAACATCGGCAGAAAAACAGTAAGGTAATTGAAAAAGCCAGTAACTATAAGGTTAAGCTCGGACATTATCGGCTATTTCAAAGAGCTGGCAAAAGAAGTTGGTGTTCCTTATCAGTAACTGATTAACTTTTACCTCTGAGATTGCGTTGAAAAGAAAAAGAAGATTAAAATCAATTGGGGTGTGTGATGACTATGAAGGGCATTCGTGGATACCCAAGTTGTTTTCGTTATAACTTTTGCGCTAAGTGATGACAAAGCCTGACTTCTTGCGTTATTGTTTTTGTGTTCTCTGTAGCATGCAGTCACATAAATAATGCAAAAAGCAGGACCGTCTAAATGAATCAGAACATAATTGAAGACGAAGTGTTCGAGAGCGTTGATTTTACAAAAACGGGCATAAGTCAAGGCACTTATGAAAACTGTCGGTTTGTCGGTTGCAATTTTTCTTCGTGTTGTTTCTCGTCCATGAATTTGATCAGTTGTGAATTTGAGAGTTGTAATCTCAGCCTGGTAAAGGTGAACGGGCTTACGCTCAATGATGTTTTATTCAAGTATTGCAAGCAGATCGGCTGGAATTTCACCGGCTGCAATGACGTAATGTTCACTGCTTATTTTGAGCGGTGCAATTTGAATTTTTCTGTTTTCACAGAGATGTGTCTGAAGGGCACGAAATTCAAAGATTCAAGTCTGCAGGAAGCGGATTTTGCGAGGTCAGACCTTGCTGGCGCTGAATTTGCCAACTGCGACCTGTTGCGGGCAGTTTTTGTTAACACGAATCTTGAGAAGGCTGATTTTAGAACATCTTACAATTATGCCTTTGATCCCGGTCAGAATCGAATCAAGAAGGCAAAATTTTCGTTGCCAGGCGTTCTGGGTTTGCTGAGTTGCTACGATATCGTTATCGACTGAATCAGAGTTCCCGGAATTTAATGGTGAAACAGGACGAAACAGGAAACAAAGAATGGTTAATCGACTGAAATTTGGCGAGAAGTTCTTTCCATGCCCTGTTAGGCCTGACGATGAATTAAGGTTTTCTGTAAATGAACGGCAGAGCCGAACTTGTTTAATCTCGGGTTGTCATTTAACGCCGAAGTCTGGCGGCGCGGGCGAGCTCATGGAATTTTGCGGTTGTACCAGTATTCGTAAACTCGACTCAGGTTTTCCCGGTGAACGGACCGATAATTTTCCCATATGGCAATAGCGCCGGTTTTTAGCGCCTGTGGCAGCATATCTTCAATAGTCATGTCTGTAAAGTTTGCGCATTGAGCCTGTCTGAGCATATTCTGATTGTATTCAATGGCTGCGGCGATGAGTGAGCTGTTGTACCCGCCGTCTGCTAATCTTGCTAAACTTCCATGACTTGGGAAAATGCGGTCTGAGGCTGATTGCTGCAAACGCGAGAGTTCGCTTAGATGGGCAGGAATATCACCAGGTTCAACTATATAGGAAAGCGTGTCTTCAAGCATGTCGCCGGGATACATGGCTTGATCGGCCAGTATAAACATGGCCAGTCCGTCGCGGCTGTGAATCTGATAATGGCGTAGTTGTATTGTAATGTCGCCAATCTTAACATCAAGGTCATTTGAAAAAGTATGTGTCGGCATCACTGTCGGGATGCCTGGCGGTCCCCATAAATTGCCGTTTTCAATAGCTTCTCTATTTTGCTCGATCAGGGCTGCTGTAGAGTCTAGTGCGAAAATCTGGCAGTCTCGGAAGGCTGACAGACCGGCTATATGGTCAAGGTGCCAGTGAGAAAGGGCTATGGTTATGTGCTTGATTTTAAGCTGGCGGTTAAGGAAATTGCGTAGCCAGAGTCCGCACTCAGGCGATGTTGAAGTGTCAAAGACCAGGGCAGAGTCGCCGCTGTAAACCACGTAATTTGCAATTCCAAGATCCCAGGCGCCTTTGTTTACCCAGTTGTCGGTGATATGCTCATAGCCTGAAAAACCAGTGAGGCCGCGGCCATAATAGAAGCCGATCACGTGATCGTTGATCTGAAACGTTCTGGGCGTGAATTGTGTCATGGCCTGTATTTTCCTGGTGAAGATGTTCGAATAACAATGATTGCATGCGAAAGCCGACAGCCAAATATGAGGCCGCGATTGTCAGGCAGTACATAGAAAGTAGAGAACAGGCTGCCCTGATATATCATTCAGATTGTTGAAGCGGCATGAAATGGCATTTATTTCAGGACATCCAAGCTGCCAGCGGGATAATGAAAACGCATCAAGATAAAGATCTCTTGCTTCAAGCATTATACGATACTTCATGATGTCAGTGAACATTTTGAAAAAATTCTTCGCAAAATAGTTGACACTGTCATCGAAGAATGTTAAGATGAACTTCCTGCCCCGGCGAGGCAGTCCAAAAAGCGCCGAAGCTCATTGACAATAATATCCGATGAAT
>JAACJG010000033.1 GCA_009917695.1 Candidatus Rifleibacterium amylolyticum
CGCGGCTGAAAAACCGGCGCCGCACAGAATTAGAAAGCATTCTGGCGGTGTTCGACCCCGACAATATTCATGGCAGCGAACATATTCTGAATGTTGATGAAACTGAATTTCCCGAAAAGTATCGGGAAATCATCAGAAGGCTGCGTAAGGCTGCCGAAAGCGAAGAAATGCGCGAAATCATGCACGTCGAGGATGAAGTTTTCGAAGAACTTGCCGCCGGCGAGCGGGCTGCCGAAGAACGCGATCGGGCTCTGGCAATCATCGCCGAGAAAGACAGCGCCATCGCCGAGAAAGACAAGGCTCTGGCTGACAAGGATCAGCAGTTGATACGCACCGTGCAAAACCTTGCCCGTGCCGGTCACACCAGCGCAGAAATCTGCGAGATAACTGGCCTGAGCGCCGCGGCCATAACCGAAATTCTTACCCCATCAAACCGCGTCTGCTCGCCAAGGGCTGCTTACAGCAGCAAAAAAAAGCCAAAAAAGTAACTTGAACCTGTCGCGGTAGTCATGTTAGCCCCTTATCATGAGATTGCTTTTCTTTTCAAGTTGAGGGTGTGTAATTGAGATAACGGAAGAAAAGAAATGAACAAGCAGAGTCGAGAACGAAAACTTATAGAGCAGATTTTTATTCTGATATTTTCAGACATTGCGCTGGCTCCAATGGTTCTGACTTAACTGCTCCAGAAAATATGTGTTACATCGATATACTGGCCATTGTTGATTTTGTACATTTTCTGGTTCGTTGTTGTTTCGGTGATAGGGCCAAATTCTTTCTGGTATGAGCCGATTTTTACGAAATCGAAACAAAGCATCCAGTCTTCTATCTCGCAGTCTCTGCCTGAGTATAGGCATGTTTTCAGCTCATATTGTCTGACAATGCTGCACAGGCTGGCAAACTCAGCGTGTTCTGCTTCAGTGTTTCTACCTTCACCAAGAAAGCAGACGCAGGAAATTCTTTGTCGATACAGCTGCAAAAGTGGGACAAAGCAACCGGGCAATTCCGATCCAACAGGTTCCCACAGATCTTGTGAATGGCAATCCGGGCAGCGGTTCTGACACTCAGAAATGTAAAAAGTTAAACAGATATCGCCCGGCATTTCCAGATGAGTTATTGAATAATCGAAAAACAGCATTAGTAAATTTCCAGTGCGGCTGATTTTGCTACGGGGTCGGCTGATAATGCAGTCTGGCAGGCTTCTGCGAGCTTTTCGCGATCGTTCAAAAGGTCTTTGCTTTGCGACAGCGCATGAAATAAAGCTGTTACACAGTGAGCGATTTTGCGGTCAGCATATGCAAAAGCTTCCAGCAGAACCAGTTTACCAAGTTTATCTGCGGCTATTTTGTCAAGCGAACACACACAGGTCAATGCGGATAGTTTTTTTATCGCCTCCAGACCCTCTGTAAAAGCCCTCTGACGGCGACTGCCTTCGCATTTAAAAGGCTGAACAGCCACTGACACTGTGGCGATATTCATCTCATCAGCCAGTTGTGCAATTGCGGCCAGTATTACAGTGCTGCTGTTGCCACCACAGGGCCCGACCACAAGAAGCAGGTCGTTATTCGAGATTTCTGCGGATATCAATTCTCTGTCTTTGTTGTAATCAATAATTCGGTTTTCTATCTTCGCTCTGCCCAAGAATGATGGTATTTTGGAGTCTAACAGGTGATGTGCTATCCCCTCAGGAACCTTGCTGATCAGGGGTTTCCCTGAAAATACAGCAATGCTGCTGATTCCGGCGAAAAGCTTACTGTCGGTGATTTCTCCGGCCAGACAGCAACCGACTTCTCCAATGGCACAAATTTTTACTCTGCACTGTTCAAGCATCACAACACCTGTTGATTAGACATATAGGTCAAGCTTACTAGATACCTTCTGGCGTTTCAATGACATAAAGACAATTACATGTAGCTTCTGATGAGGCTGTCTTTGCTTGCTCGTTTTAATGATACAATTGTTACAACGAACTTGGAGGATCTGATGAATATTGGTTCTGAAGCGCAGAAATTTCTTGGGCGATTGAAACCATTTATTCGAGACACTTACATACCCTACTCACTTTCGAGTAAATATGAAAAAGGCCTGGTCTTCAGCGATCCAACGTATTGTGATGCCAGCTGCAACTTTGGGGGCTTTGCTTCGCCGAATAGATATTTGATTTTTTCTGAGAACAAAACGTTACTGGAGCCTATTACCGGGCTGTGTGTCTGGAAGCGAGGGAGCGCATTTAAAGTGATTGATGTACAGAACACAAAAAGCCATTCGCAGATAACGTTGTTAGAGCTGGGTGATGGTAAGAACCTGCACGAACCCCCAGAGGTTCTTGGCCAAATTGAAAAAGATCTGGCTGAAATCGCCTTTCATTTCTTTGTTGTAGCAGGAAAAATCGATCCCTTACGAGAACATCAAACCCTGGAATGGCTACAGAGAATAAATTTCCCGCTTGGCATCAAAGACGATGGCAGCTTTTTCGAAGTTTTGAATGCCGATGAGAGAGCAGATTGATAAGCATTTGACGCCGGCATCAATTCGACGAGAGGTTTCCGTTTGACCGTTTGCCCGGGCTCTGGTATTTGCGTTCGTGACTTGGCAAGAGTTAGAATATCGGCAGGAGAATTTTATGCTGATTGCTAATCCGATTTATGATTCGGTCTTCAAATATCTGATGGAAGACAACCGCGTGGCCAGACTGCTGCTTGGCGCGGTTATTGGCAAAAAAATCGTCAGTCTCGAACCCCGCCCGCAGGAAGTCGTCATTACCCGCGATAACCCGGCGAAGCACTCGGTTTTTCGCATGGACTTCGCGGCCCGCATTAAAACGGCCCAGGGTGAGCGACTGGTAATTGTAGAAGTACAAAAGGCGAAACACGCCACTGATATCATCAGATTCAGGCGCTATCTCGGCAGGCAGTATGCCAACCCCGAAAATACTGAGAATATTGGGTTGCATCGTCGAGGCACGCCGATAATCAGCATTTATTTCCTTGGCTATCCGCTCGACAACATCGATGCCTCGGTACTTAAAATTGCCAGAACCTACACCGATCTGACTACCAAAAGAGTATTTACCGTAAAAAACGACTTCATCGAGGGCCTGACCCACGACAGCTACATCATTCAGACCGCGCGGCTGAAAAACCGGCGCCGCACAGAATTAGAAAGCATTCTGGCGGTGTTCGACCCCGACAATATTCATGGCAGCGAACATATTCTGAATGTTG
>JAACJG010000034.1 GCA_009917695.1 Candidatus Rifleibacterium amylolyticum
TGCGCGGGAATGACGGAGAGGTGCGCGGGAATGACGGAGAGGGGCGCAATGACGGTGGGGCCGGTGAGGTGCCGGGGCCAGGCAACAGACTACCGGTGGCGAAAGAGCTTGGCGAAACCAGCCTGATGCTGCTGGTTCACCCGACCCTGACTGCGCAGAACATCGAAGATACCATCAGGGTCGTAAAAGACGTTATCTGCAGAGCTACAAAGTAAGTCTGTAGTTTTCGTGCTCGTGCTCGTAATCGTAATCGATTCTTTCACAAAGACGCAGAGACGCGGAGAAGATGGATTCTGCGACTCGCGCAGAATGACGGAGAAAGGCATGGATTCTGCGACTTCGCGTAGAATGACACAAGGCGGCGTTTATCTTTGTGGCTTAGAGGCTTTGTGCGAGGTTTTTGGTTTTCTCGTGGCTTTATAGGGAGCGGCGGGTTCTTTCTGTCCGGGTATAAAAGGTTCAGTATGGTAAGGAGCCTTCGGTGAGGTCGTTTACTTCGGTTCTGGGGATGAAGCCGTTGTTGGCGAGAATCGAGGTGACAGTGGTCAGGCTCACTTCGTAATGGTTTGCCGCATCTTCGATTGCAGATTCAGAAAAATCGTTGTCGAGAAATTCAATAAGTCCGTTAAGTGGACAGAGCAGTTCTGCAGCATAGGCCCGCTGAAATTTCTGCCGGCAGGTTCTGAGGTCGGTGCAGGCGATACTGATTGCGCACTCGTTCTGGTCAGAAAGCAGGTAATCGCCGATAAATCTTGCCAGCTCGAACCTTCTGGCAGTCGGATGCTTTTTCCTCGGAAAAAAGTCGAGAAAGCCGTCATCATTTTGCACCGCAATCGAAATCTGCTGGCGTGAAAGCGGTTGCCAGGCATTGATGTCGTCTGCTTTCAGCCCGAGGAGATCGCAGATAGTCTGGGTGGGAATTGCCTCTGAGGGGTTGGCAAGCATCTTTCTGGTCTGGCGCGCCCGCTCATTGGCCTGATACCATGGCTGATAACGGGCAGATGCCTCCGCCACGGAAAAACCTCTGGAAAGGAAATCGGGTCTGCCTTTGATTCCCCTGGTGGCAAGCAGTTCACGAATTTCCTGCAGCGGGCCCTTTGCCGAAAGCTTGCCGCAAACCGGAGCAAGCTCTGAAAGATTGCCGGCACCCAGCCTGACTGCCAGCTCAATTGAATCGGCAACAATGTTTTCCGGGCAATCGTCCGGCTCAAAGCCCATTTCTGCCTCTGTTTTTCTATATCTTGCCGATTCAGCACCGGCACGTTCCTCAAGAGTTACATTCCAGAGATGGTAGAGATCGGTTTCTTTGACTCCGGTCGCATCGAGGCGCGACAGGACATTATCTATAAAATTATCGATGATCTTAACGAAATCCTTCATGTCGATAGAGACAGGAACTGTCAGACCGTTGAGATATTTTATCGCCTGCCCGGTATCTGGATTTGAAGGCTTAGCCCAGATCTGCATCTTTTCAGAATCTGTGGCCATAATGACATTCGGCCAGAGGAAGCCGTGGTCGGCAGCTGCCATTTCATGAGCCATGCGCCAGTTCGCTGTCGGCTTGAGACTTTGCGGCGGCAGTGGTTCATGCATCAGGCGCCACCAGTTGCCAGCCAGCCATGTGGCCAGAGGATAAGCAGATACCAGAACCTTTTCCTTGACGGTTTTAGCCCAGAGATCTACATTCCGGGTGAGGCAGGCGTCGCCGGCGGTGAGTTGGAACATGCCCATGGACAGCTCTATTTCAGGACTATCTTTACCTGCCCCTTCCCAGTCGAATGTGAAATCAAGCTTCGGCATTGCGTCTGCTCCACTCACTTTTAACGATTTCACCAAAAGGATCTTCTTCCTGCAGCGGGTAACCATGATAAGTGCCGTTAGTCGAGTTTTCGAGCTGGGCTTCCAGTGGCAGATTTTTATCTGTAACCGACCAGATGTTTTTTGGCCATTCACCTTCGAACCGTTCGCTGATCAAACCAGCTTTCAGTCCGTTTTTTAACAGTGTCAGGGCTTCTTTGCGACTGAAGATTTCAGCCGTATCACAGAGTGATTTTCCTTTTCGAGGGTAAGAAGGCGGGGTCAGATCAAAATCCCCGGGATTGAATTTGTGCTCAGGATTTCCACCGTAGCGTATCTGATCGAGAAGTATTGCAATCGCAGAAAAATCACAATTTTCCAGGCTCATGATTTGCCTTTTCGGGTTATATCGGGCATCACGTCTCTTCACAGAAGCCACCTCGGGTGGAATACTCTCACTATATCTTAAAATACATATAAGTCAATACAAGCTTGCGTTCGTAATCGCTGGCGATTCTCACGCAGAGCCGCAGAGGCACGGAGAAGAAGAGAAGAGAAACCGCAGATTGCACAGATTGACGCAGATTATTTTTTAGGACGAGCTGGTTTGCGTTTTTTACAATGAGATTGCTTCGTCGGCCTCTGGCCTACTCGCAATGACGGAGAAGAGGATGGATTCTGCGACTTCGCGCAGAATGTGCTGTGTTAAAAGTCAAGTCGTTTTTGCTCTACACAGGCTAATTTCCTTATAATTTTCAGTGAAAGACTCTCCTTTCCTGGCCAGCGCCCTTGCCTGCCGAAGAAGTTTATTCGCAACGCTATCAAAGCTACTTTTGCAGGCTTTCCTGCCTGTCTTAGTCTTAAATAGGTTTCCTGACAAGCATCATTGCACCTGGACGCCGATAAGGCAGCCATATAAAACAACGTTCTGAGCATGGAATTGCCCTTTTTGCTTATGCTTCCGCTTTTATCTACGCTGGATCCTGATTTGCACACTTTTGGACATAACCCGGCAAAGGCAGCTGCTTTGTTTGAGTCAGAAAACCCTGAAAAATCACCATAGAAGCATATTATTGCACCAGCAACAGCAGATCCAATGCCGGGTATGCTCTTATACTGCTTATAGAGTTCAGGGCAGTGTTTGGTTAGAATCTTCTCAATATCCCTGTTTATCTCTTTGATGGCGACATTCAGATGGTTAATCTCATTTTTAACGTGAGCGATCAAGCTGGGTGCATTACATTCAAAGGAGTTGTTGTTGAGCGCCTCAAGGTAATTGCGATTTTGAGTAATATGCTTTTTGAAAAAGCCGATCAGTTTTAACTTGGCCTGGACTTCGCATTGATAGGCTTCCTTAAGCTTTGTGGACACGGGTTCATTTGTAAATCCATATTCTGCTATGGTTCTGGCATCTACCGGGTCGGTTTTCGTTCTCAGCAGGTTCTTCATCGTTGCAAAAGAATGTATTCTGAGGGGATTTTCAACTGCTACATCAAAGCCTCGACTTACAAATTCAACAAAAGCAGCGGAATGATACACGCCGGTGGCTTCCAGAACAACGCGGCATGAGTCGGGAGAAATCTTGAAATGGGTTATGATCTTTTGCACGGTCGAAAGTTTGTTGCTGTTAAAGCTGCGTGTCTTGTGCTCTGTTCCGTTATACAAGCAGCAATCAAGACTTTCTTTGGACACGTCTATGCCAAGATAGGTCGGACGATCAGTTTTTTTCATTACACACTCCACATCTGTTCAAACTTGTTGTAGAATGAACCCTACCTTAAACTATCATTATTCATTACGGCTGAATGCGGCAATCACAAGGCCTAATGTGCTGTTCAGTTTTAAGGTAAGGGGAAGGTGGGCTAAACATTCTGCGCGGTATCAAGGTACCAATGACGAGATTAGCTTATTCACCTTCCTTCTTTCTACCTGAAGCTTATCGGTAGAAAGCTCCTTACAAATCAATGTTCATGGACATGCAGCACATATATTCACCACAAGGTGAATATATAATGACGGAGAGGGGCGGGTCAGGCAGCCTTTTGGGGCAGACGGGCTTTGCGTGGCTGGAGACTGACGACTCTTCTGGTGGTTTTTACTTCTTTTTCCTGTAATGCTTTGCAGATAGCTTCAAGCTCGCCGCCGAGTTTTTGCGCAAGTTCATCGCGCCGTTTACGGGTTTCTTCGATGATCGGGTCTTTCCACATATCAGCCCTCCATAAGTTCTTGTGGTGTGCAGATGATTGGCGGCTCGAAGCCGCAGTCGCGGCAGGCCTGTTCTATCCTGGGTCGCATTATAGCGTTGGCAATGTGCGTACAGTTCCATGTCAAAAGATATTCAATTCCATGTACGGTGGCAATAGCAATGTGAAGTGCGTCAAGCCTTGCTTTTGCCGGGAGAGAACCTTTTTCTACAAGATAGGTCGCCAGTTGCTTCGTATTCTCATTGTTCTGTAGAAGCGGAATGTCGAACAGCAGATCCAGACGCCTTTTGGCGGCTTCGGCGTCGCCGAGCGAAGATTCATCGATCACCAGTTCCGAAATGTATAACTCGAACAGATGCCGTCGGTTGGTCCACCAGTCGAAAGATATGTTCTGGTTGGCACAGACCCTCAGGTCATTGCTTGGCCTCGAAGCGAGATAACTGGGAATAGAAGTTTCCAGATATACTTTGGGTAGGCAGGCTGTTTTTTTCATTAATATCCCGACAGGAAAAATTTACAGAACAACTATACTGCTGAAAGTATAGCCCAGTAATTGTTATCGGGCAAGTCGCGCAGAAATATATAATGACCGGGAAGGGCGCAGATTATTTTTTCTTTCGGCCTTCAGGGGCTTTTGTTGGTTTGGGAGCGTGGTAGGGGGCGGTGGGTTCACAGACTTTGCCCAGGCATTTTTTAGCGAGATTTTCTACAAGATCAGCCGAAAGTCCGGTATATTTGCATACTTTTTCGACTGTGAGGCCATCTTGCAGCATATTGATTGCATCTTCGACCTTGGCTTTTTCGATGCCTTTTTTTTCAGCAGCGTCCAGGTCGGTGGCCAGGTCACTTAAAAACATTTCTCTGGCGAGAAGTTCATATCTCATGTGCTCGTCAGTGTTGGCCGTGCTCATTTGTTTAATCACCTCGCATATTCCTTTCTCTTTTTTGAGCTCACCTGGCAACTCAGAATCGCTGCGGTAATAATCGCCGAATTTTAAAATATGAAGCCATTTTTCAAATCGGTTCTGCAACTCTGCGGGCTTGCTCTTGTCAAATTTTGACAACTCAACGAAGTGGTATTCCATAAGGTCTGTGAGGATATTGTTATTTTTATCGTGCTTGATCAGATATTTATTATAAATCTCTGGCTCAGGCAGGATTGTTTCACACATTATCCATAAGCAGACTGTTTACCGTTTTGCCACTCAGGAAGATTTATCGGATTGAGTATTTCAAGCTCTTCGATCTGCTGGCTGCCCTTCAGGCTGAGAAGGGCGTTCAGCATAAAAGCCAGGAGCTTTTCATTGCCTTTGCTGCCAAATACAATCTTAAACAGCAGGTCATTAGTCAGCCCAAAATATTTAACTTCTGAATTATCAACGATATTCATGATCTTTTATTGCCTCTGTATGTCCTGACAAACCTCTGAACGTCGCGAATAGCCAGCCCTTTGGCAATTTACCCGGGAGCGGGCTATCATGTTCTGGTAAGTTAAAGTCCTGACATACGATCAGTATACTGCAAAGCCTGCATTCTGACAATAAGTGCTATAAAATCGTGCGCGTAATCGTAATCGTATTCTCACGCAGAGCCGTGGAGAGGATGGATTCTGCGCTAATCTGGTGTGGTTATGGGCGTATTGTAGCTTGTGCTTTGAATGCCCTGCTCGACGCTTCTGAGCTGATAGCCGCGCGGCTGCGCCTGCCCCTTCCTGACCAGTTCTTTGAAATTGTTCAGCGCTTCTTCAAGTTTTACAAGGCCTGAGTCTTTCAGAGGCGCCGGTATTGCACTGTTTTTCAGATCTTGAAGTCTTTCGCTCAAGCTCGTCATAAAAATCTCCTGGTATGCAGCATACCGTTAAAGTTCTGCATTTTAATGAAGTCGATGGCAAGGTAGTGATAAGCCAGAACGCTGCTGTAGTCCATCAATATGTTGTCGCCGGACATGCAGTAAATCGTTCCGGCGCTGTAAGCGTAATCGGGTACGATGAAATTGACTTCTTTGTAGTTGCCGCGGATGATGTTTACGTATCGCTCAACGTCTGTAGCGCTTCCGCCAGTTGTTGTCAGGCAGACGTACAATGTATCATGCTTTTTTTCGTTTGCGATCTGTTCGACTATTCGCAAGAACAGGGTTTCATTGCCGTCGATAATTGGCCCGTGCTGGCAGAGAAAATCTGCTTCTAGTCTTGTTTCGAGAGCAGCCAGCTGCTCGTTGAGCAGATCGCGTATTTTGTCGGTTGCCGGAAACAAAGAAATTGTCATATTGCCCTCAATACCAGTTTAGACAGATATACTGCAAAGTCAATCTGCCTGTTTTTGCTGATATTTGCCTCCTCTGCGGCTTACCATTCCGCCGGCTGAAA
>JAACJG010000035.1 GCA_009917695.1 Candidatus Rifleibacterium amylolyticum
CGTAAAGCTACGCAGAACGACGAAGCAATCTCACGGTATCAGATTTCAATAATTTTTATGGAGAGTTTGATCCTGGCTCAGGACTAACGCTGGCGGCGTGCCTAACACATGCAAGTCGAACGAGTTGTTTATAGTAGCAATATTGTGAACAGCAAGTGGCGAACGGGTGAGTAACACGTAGATAATCTGCCTTTCAGACGGGGACAACTCAGGGAAACTTGTGCTAATACCCGATGAGACTACGGGAGGGGACTTTCGTAGCCAAAGGTGGGGGCAACCTCACGCTGAAAGATGAGTCTGCGTCCTATCAGCTGGTTGGTGGGGTAAAAGCCTACCAAGGCGAAGACGGGTAGCCGGCCTGAGAGGGTGAACGGCCACACTGGGACTGAGACACGGCCCAGACTCCTACGGGAGGCAGCAGTGAGGAATTTTCCGCAATGGGCGCAAGCCTGACGGAGCGACGCCGCGTGAGGGATGACGGCCTTCGGGTTGTAAACCTCTTTTATTAGGGAAAAAGGCATATGTGCTAATACCACGTATGTTTGATGGTACCTGTTGAATAAGCCCCGGCTAACTACGTGCCAGCAGCCGCGGTAATACGTAGGGGGCGAGCGTTGTCCGGAGTTACTGGGCGTAAAGAGCGTGTAGGCGGTTGGAAAAGTCAGGTGTGAAATTCTTCGGCTCAACCGGGGGACTGCGCCTGAAACTTTCCGACTGGAGTTCGGGAGGGGCAACTGGAATTCCTGGTGTAACGGTGAAATGTGTAGATATCAGGAGGAACACCCGTGGCGAAGGCGGGTTGCTGGACCGAAACTGACGCTGAGACGCGAAAGCGTGGGTAGCAAACAGGATTAGATACCCTGGTAGTCCACGCTGTAAACGATGAGTGCTAGGTGTAGGGGGTATCGACTCCTTCTGTGCCGCAGTTAACGCATTAAGCACTCCGCCTGGGGAGTACGGCCGCAAGGTTAAAACTCAAAGGAATTGACGGGGGCCCGCACAAGCGGTGGAGTATGTGGTTTAATTCGATGATACGCGAGAAACCTTACCTGGTCTTGACATGCTGGGAACCTCTAAGAGATTAGGGGGTGCCTGCTTGCAGGAGCCCAGACACAGGTGGTGCATGGTTGTCGTCAGCTCGTGTCGTGAGATGTTGGGTTAAGTCCCGCAACGAGCGCAACCCTTGTTGCTAGTTACCAGCACGTAATGGTGGGAACTCTAGCGAGACTGCCGGTGACAAACCGGAGGAAGGTGGGGATGACGTCAAATCATCACGCCCCTTACGACCAGGGCCACACACGTACTACAATGCCCGGTACAGCGAGTTGCGAAGCTGCGAAGCTGAGCTAATCTCTTAAAACCGGGCCAAGTTCAGATCGGAGGCTGCAATTCGCCTCCGTGAAGCTGGAATCGCTAGTAAACGCAGATCAGCATGCTGCGTTGAATACGTTCTCGGGCCTTGTACACACCGCCCGTCACACCATGGGAGCCAGTAACACCCGAAGCCGGTGAGCTAACGCAAGAGGCAGCTGTCGAAGGTGGGATTGGTGACTGGGGTGAAGTCGTAACAAGGTAGCCGTAGGAGAACCTGCGGCTGGATCACCTCCTTTCTATGGAGATCATGTTATTGGCGTGAGTCTGGCATAAATGTCATTGCGAGGAGCCTTCGGGCGACGAAGCAATCTCATCGTCAGCAGTGCAGTAACGGATTTTCGTCGAGCTTGGTTAATTAAGACGTCTTCTGATCTTCTT